>NZ_CP150199.1:420000-4632500 GCF_037966425.1 Stenotrophomonas sp. FSL W7-1447
TCCACCCGAGACTCAGTGAAATTGAAATCGCTGTGAAGATGCAGCGTTCCCGTGGCAAGACGGAAAGACCCCGTGAACCTTTACTATAGCTTTACACTGAACGTTGAGTTCGTCTGTGTAGGATAGGTGGGAGGCTATGAAACCATGGCGCTAGCTGTGGTGGAGCCATCCTTGAAATACCACCCTGTCGTGCTTGACGTTCTAACCTAGGCCCATTATCTGGGTCGGGGACCGTGTATGGTGGGTAGTTTGACTGGGGCGGTCTCCTCCTAAAGAGTAACGGAGGAGCTCGAAGGTACGCTCAGCGCGGTCGGACATCGCGCACTGTGTGCAAAGGCATAAGCGTGCTTGACTGCAAGATCGACGGATCAAGCAGGTAGGAAACTAGGACTTAGTGATCCGGTGGTTCTGTATGGAAGGGCCATCGCTCAACGGATAAAAGGTACTCCGGGGATAACAGGCTGATACCGCCCAAGAGTTCATATCGACGGCGGTGTTTGGCACCTCGATGTCGGCTCATCACATCCTGGGGCTGTAGTCGGTCCCAAGGGTATGGCTGTTCGCCATTTAAAGTGGTACGCGAGCTGGGTTCAGAACGTCGTGAGACAGTTCGGTCCCTATCTGCCATGGGCGTTGGAGATTTGAGAGGGGCTGCTCCTAGTACGAGAGGACCGGAGTGGACGAACCTCTGGTGTTCCGGTTGTCACGCCAGTGGCATTGCCGGGTAGCTATGTTCGGAAGCGATAACCGCTGAAAGCATCTAAGCGGGAAGCGCGCCTCAAGATGAGATCTCCCGGGGCACAAGCCCCCTGAAGGAACCATGTAGACTACGTGGTTGATAGGTCAGGTGTGTAAGTACAGCAATGTATTGAGCTAACTGATACTAATGATCCGTGCGGCTTGACCATATAACCTCAAGTTGCCTTGGCTTTACGACAACGTCGTAAGAGCATCCAAGTGCACGCTACGTCACAAGAACTATGCGAGGCTGGCGCCTTGTCCCCTAGGGACGAGTGCGACTCTCCAAAAGCCTCCCTGGTGAAATTAGCGCTGTGGAACCACCCGATCCCATCCCGAACTCGGAAGTGAAACGCAGCTGCGCCGATGGTAGTGTGGCTCAAGCCATGCGAGAGTAGGTCATCGCCAGGGTTTATACCCAAAACCCCGCTGCTCACGCAGCGGGGTTTTTCTTATTAAGTGAAGGCACCGCATTTTCCGGGTCTCTTCCGCCCCACGGGCAAGATCGCGAAGCTGGCGCTGCAAGCGCTGCTGCAACCGTCTCCCTGGTGAAATTAGCGCTGTGGAACCACCCGATCCCATCCCGAACTCGGAAGTGAAACGCAGCTGCGCCGATGGTAGTGTGGCTCAAGCCATGCGAGAGTAGGTCATCGCCAGGGTTTACACCCAAAACCCCGCTGCTCACGCAGCGGGGTTTTTCTTTGTGCGCAGAACAGCGGGTAGTGCCGGCCGCTGGCCGGCAACCCCATGGCCCAGCATCGTCCCGGGAGGTTCACGCCATGCGTGGATGCCCTCCGCGAGGAAGCATGGCGCCAACCAAGGTTGGCCGCTACCAATCGATTGCCGGCCAGCGGCCGGCACTACCGGCAGATCCACACCAACCGTGGATGAGCCGCCGACGGTACGCAAAAGAAAAGCGGCGCCCCGTGGGGCGCCGCTCAGGCTTGAATCATGTTCAGTCGAGCAAGGCCCGCTGTTACTTGGCCGGGGCCTTGTCCTTCATCATCGCGTCGCGGGCGGCCTTGAACGGATTGCCTGCATACCAGTTCGGCCAACGATCGCCCGCGGCCAGTTCCTTGCCCACGCCATACATCAGCTGCAGGTCCTCGACGGTGCCGTCCAGCTTCCAGGTGGCCGCGTCGAACTCGTCCTTCGGGCCGTGGTAACGGTTGGCGCCGTAGTCCGCCGCGGCCTTGCGGCCGGCCTCCACGCCACCCTCGCGCAGGTCCTCGCCACCATCGGCGTACAGGGCCGGCACGCCGGCCTTGGCGAAGTTGAAGTGGTCCGAGCGGAAGTAGAAGCCGCTCTGCACCGAGGTCTCACCATGCAGCGTGCGGTCCTGGGCAGCAGCCAGCGGCTTGAGGATGTCCTCCAGTTCCGAGCTGCCGAAGCCGGTGACGGTCACGTCCTTGGCACGGCCGGCCACCGACATCGCATCGATGTTGATCACACCGGCGATCTTGTCCAGCGGGAAGGTCGGGTGGGAGACGTAGTACTTCGAACCCAGCAGGCCGGACTCTTCCAGGGTCACCGCCAGGAACACCACCGAGCGCTCCGGCTTCGGATCCTGGTGGGCCATGGCTTCGGCCACTTCGAGGATGCCGGCCACGCCGGTCGCGTTGTCGACCGCGCCGTTGTAGATGTTGTCGCCGGTTTCACCCTCGTGCTTGCCCAGGTGGTCCCAGTGCGCCATGTACAGCACGGCCTCGTCGGCACGCTTGCCGCCCGGCAGCACGCCCACCACGTTGCGCGACTGCTTCTGCGCGATCTGGCTCTTCAGGTCGACCGCAGCGGTGGCCTTCAGCGGCACCGGCTTGAAGCCGCGCTTGCTCGCATCCTTGTAAGCCTGCGCCAGGTCCAGGCCGGCACCGGCAAACAGCGCCTTGGCGGCGTCGGCGCTCAGCCAGCCCTGTACAGGGATGCGGGCTTCCGGGTCATCCTTGGCCGGCAGGTCGTACTGCGGACCGGCCCAGGAGTTCTTCACCACGTCCCAGCCATAGGATGCGCCGGCGGTGTCGTGCACGATCAGTGCCGCGGCGGCGCCCTTGCGCGCGGCCTCCTCGAACTTGTAGGTCCAGCGGCCGTAGTAGGTCATGCGCTTGCCGTCGAACAGCTTCGCGTCGTCAACATGGAAGCCCGGATCGTTGACGAACATCACGACCGTCTTGCCCTTCCAGTCCTGGCCGGCGTAGTCGTTCCACTTCTGTTCCGGTGCGTCGACGCCGTAGCCGACGAACACCAGGTCGCTGGCATCGATCTTGACCTCCGCCTGGCCGGTCCGGGTACCCACCACCATGTCGGTGCCGAACTTCAGTTCGGTGGTCTTGCCGCCCTGGGTGATCTTCAGCACGGTCGATTCGTCGGCCGTGGTCTCAGTCATCGGCACGTCCTGGAACCAGCTGTCACCGTTGCCGGGCTGCAGACCGATGCGCTGCATCTGGTCGCGGATGTAGTTGACCGTCAGTTCTTCGCCCTTGCTGCCCGGGGCGCGGCCCTCGAACTCATCCGAGGCCAGGGTCTTGACCATCTCGGCGAAGTCGCCGGCATTGATTTCCGGCGAGAACTGGTGGGCGGCGGACTTCGCCGCAGCGGTATCGGTGGCCGGCGCGGTGGCCGGCGTGTCTTCGCCTTTGCAGGCGCTGAGCGCGGCCGCAGCGGCCAGGCACAGGAGGAGTTTGCGGGGCATCGTCGATTCCTGGAAAACAAAGGGCGGCCGCACCCAGGCGCGGCCGGTACACGCGAGTATCACCGAAGCGGCGGTTCCGGCGGGTTCAGTCGGCCGGGGCGGTTTCGCTGTCGAATGGGATCGGCTCGGCACCGGTGACTGGCCCGATGCGCGCGGTGCGATGCACGTACAGCACAACTTCGCGCTCGAACTGCAGCGGGCCACGGACCACCGCGTTGGGGCCGATGATCACGCGGGGCTTGCGGCTGGCGGTCAGCGAGATGCTGAAGTTCGGCTTGCGCACATGCACGCCGCCGTTGACCTGCGAACCGATACCGACGGTGATGTCACCATTGACGGTCTCCACATCCTTGCCGACGCGGCTCTCGACCAGGCCGATGCCGCCGTTGACGGTCTCGACGCCGCCTTCGATCTGGCTGCCGCGATCGCTGAAGATGCTGCCGTTGACGGTGCTGACACCGCCGCTGGCAATCACTTCGCGCCCCAGGCGCACACCGCCGTTGACCGTTTCGATCTTGCCGGTGCGGGCGCGGTCGGCAACCTTCACCCCACCGTTGACGGTGTCGATGCTGCCGGTCTCGACGCCTTCGCCGATGCGGATGCCGCCGTTGACGGTGTCCAGCTTGCCGTAGCGTTGACCCGGTTCGGCGCTGATGCTGCCGTTGACCTTGCTGATGTTCTCCTGGGCACAGACCGGCCCGGTGGCCAGCAGTACGCCCAACAGCAGCGGAATGGAAAGAGTTTTCATGGAGACCTCGAGAGATGTGCGGCTGGCAGGCCGCGTGCGGAGATGTCACCATTCCCCGGTAGCCCCCGCAACTGCCTGAAGTCACTGGAAAGCCCTTGCGCGACAACGTCTTCCCATCACGCCGACATCACATCGCCGCTGCCCGCGGCGGTCGCTGCCTGCTGCTGGGGCTGGCCATGGCGCTGGCCCTGCCGTTGCCGGGTGCTGCGCAGACCACCCGCGAGACCGAGCGCAAGCTGCAGAAGCTGCGTACCGAACTGAAGGGCGTGGCGCAGGAGCGACGGCAGATCGAGGGCCAGCGCGGGCAGGCGTCGCAGCAGCTGCGCGAGGCCGACGAGAAGGTGGCACGCACCGGGCGCGCGCTTGCGCAGACCGAAGCGGCACTGCGCGAGCAGGCCCAGGCCCTGGCCCAGGCCGAGCAGCGCCGCAGCACCCTGCAGAGCAACCTCGCCCAGCAGCGCCGCGAACTGGCCGGGCTGCTGCGCGCGGCCTATCAGCTGGGCAACCACGCACCGCTGAAACTGCTGCTGTCGCAGGACACCGTGGCCGATGCGAATCGTGCCCTGGCCTACCATCGTTACCTGCAACGCGAGCGGGCACAGCGCATCACCGCGTTGACCGCTGACCTGAAGGAGCTGGAAGCGCTGCAGGCGCAGATCGCCGAGCGCAAGCAGAAGCTGCAGGGCGCGCACCAGGACCAGAAGCAGCAGGCTGCGGCGCTGGAAGCCGACCGCCGCGATCGCGCCAGGACCGTGGCCTCGCTGGACGAGCGCTTCAAGGACCAGCGCGAGAAGGAACAGGCGCTGGGCCAGGACGCCAAGGCGCTGGAAACACTGCTGGCCAACCTGCGTGCTGCTGCGGCCCGTGCGGAGGCCGAGCGCCGGGCCGCTGCGCGCCGCGCGGCCGCGGAGAAGGCCGCCGCCGAGCGTGCCGCGCGCCAGGCTGCGGCACAGGGCCTACCACCGCCGCCGCCGACCAAGGTGCCGCCTGCGGTGGCATCGGCACCGGCGCCGAAGGTCGGTGGCCTGGGCTGGCCGTTGTCCGGCAACCTGCTGGCGCGCTACGGCGGCAAGCTGCCCGACGGCCGCACCAGCAGCGGCGTGCTGATCGGCGCGCCAGCCGGCAGCACGGTCACGGCCGTGGCCGATGGCACCGTCGTGTTCTCCGACTGGATGACCGGCTACGGCATGATCCTGATCGTCGACCACGGCAACGGCTACATGAGCCTGTACGCGCACAACGACACCCTGCTGAAGGATGCCGGCGCGCGGGTCAGCCGTGGCGATGCGGTGGCCAAGGTCGGCAATTCCGGCGGCCAGGGCGTGACCGCGCTGTACTTCGAGCTGCGCCGTGGCGGGCAGCCGGTCAATCCGGACAGCTGGCTGCAGCGGCGCTGAACCCGGGCTCGCCGCATGCACGGCGGATTCAACGGGAATTTAGCCGTGCTTCGCGCATAATCGGCCCATGTGCCTCGAGCACGATGCCAACGTCGACAGGAGTGCTCCATGCGCGCAGCCCGTACCGCCACCCTCTTGCTGGCCCTGTTGCCAGCGCTGTCCTGGGCGCAGCAGACCGCGCCCGCTCCGAGCCAGGAAACCGGCGGGCAGGCAGCGAACAGCGAGGAGGCGGTGACCTCGAAGGTGCCGCTGGAGGAAATCCGCCGCTTCGTGGCCGTCTACAACGCGGTGCGTGCGGCCTATGTCGATCCGGTCGATGACAAGAAGCTGATGCAGTCGGCCGTGCGTGGCCTGCTGCTCGACCTCGATCCGCACAGCACCTACTTCAACAAGGAAGATGCGCAGGCCTTCGACGAGCAGGCCAATGGCGCCTACGAAGGCATCGGTGTCGAGCTGCAGCAGCAGCCGGACAACGCCAGCATGAAGGTGATCGCGCCGATCGACGACACGCCGGCGGCCAAGGCCGGCATCCTTGCCGGTGACCTGATCATCGCCATCGACGGCAAGCCGATCAGTGCGATCGATGCCAGCGAGCCGTTGCGCGGCCCGGCCGGCAGCAAGGTGGTGCTGACCATCGTGCGCGAAGGCAGGCCCAAGCCGTTCGATGTCAGCCTCACCCGTCAGACCATCCGTGTGACCAGCGTGCGCAGCCGCCTGCTCGAGCCGGGCTATGGCTATATCCGCCTGAGCACGTTCCAGGCCGATACCGGTTCGGACTTCCAGAAGCACGTGCAGCAGCTGCAGAAGCAGTCGGGTGGCCAGCTCAAGGGCCTGGTGCTGGATCTGCGCAGCAACCCGGGTGGCCTGCTGACGGCCGCCGTGCAGGTGGCCGACGATCTGCTCGACAAGGGCAACATCGTCAGCACCCGTGGCCGGATCAGCATCAGCGACGCCCGTTTCGACGCGACCCCGGGCGACCTGCTGAAGGGCGCGCCGGTCGTGGTGCTGGCCGATGCCGGCTCGGCCAGTGCATCGGAAGTGCTGGCCGGTGCGCTGCGCGACAACAAGCGCGCGCGCGTGGTCGGCAGCCGCACCTTCGGCAAGGGCTCGGTGCAGACGGTGCTGCCGCTGGACAATGGCGATTCGGTGAAGCTGACCACCGCGCGCTATTACACGCCCAGCGGCAAATCGATCCAGGCCACCGGCATCGTGCCGGACGTCGAGCTGAAACCGGCCGCCACGCCGGCCGAGGATGCACTGCCGGCCAGCCTGAGCGACTACAGCGAAGCCACCCTGCCGGGCCATCTGCGCGGCGATGACGAAGGCACCGAGGGCTACCACGCCGGTGCGGTGCTGCCGGGCGACGGCCCGATCAACGACGCGCTGGCCGAGCTGAAGAACCCCGGTTCGGTGGCCGCACGGTTGAAGGCCGAAGCCGCGAAGGCGGATGCGGCCAAGGCGGCGAAGGCCGCTGCGGCGAAGCCGGAAGCGAAGGTCGAACCTAAGCCGGAAGCAAAGCCGGAAGCAAAGCCCGCTCCGGTCCCAGCCAAGCCCTGATTCTGTAGAGTCGAGCCATGCTCGACTGATCTACGAACGGGCGGGTGAGCGTGGAGCCGGCCAGCGGCCGGCACTACCAGGGGTCAGAACCCGTGCCGCTTGCGCAGGCGGCGCGCGATCGCAGCCCGCACGTAGACTCCGTACACGACGCCGAACACGAAACCGCCGATGTGCGCCCACCACGCCACCATGCCGAAGCTGGGACCGATGTGGGCGAACACCACCTGCAGCGCGGCCCAGACACCGATCAACAGGTAGGCCGGGGCCCGTACGAACTCCAGGAACAGCCCGAGCGGAATCACCACGCCCAGCCGCGCACCCGGGAACAGGGCCAGATACGCGCCGATCAGCGCCGACACCGCGCCGCTGGCGCCGATGATGATCTGGTCCGGGCTGCCCATGGTGTAGATCGCCACCAGGTTCGACACCGCGCCGCCCACCAGGAACAGCAGCAGCAGCCGCCACGGCCCCAGCACCCGCTCGGCCGGCAGGCCGAAGATCAGCAGGAACACCAGGTTGCCCAGCAGGTGCGACCAGTCGGCGTGCAGGAACAGGGCGGTGAACAGGCGCAGCACGCTGCCGTCCTGCAGGGTCGCCCACCAGTCCAGCGGGTGGGTCAGGCCGGTGGACAGGGCGCCCCAGTCCAGCCAGAGGCTGTTGCGGGCGTCGTCCGGGCGCGAGATCGACCACAGGAACGCCAGCCACAGTGACGCGAACAGCACGGGCGTGGCCCAGCGCAGGGCCGCCTTCTTGCGGGACGGGAGCGAGACGAACATGCCAATAGCCTAGCGTGCGCCGCTTTCGGCGGGGACGGTCCTGTTCAGCTTTTGAGACGGGAAAACCGCCTGCGCTGTTATTGTTTCATTAACGGCTCTGGGTAATACTCGCATACGGCGTCGTATGTCGGGAGGGGAATCCGGCGCGCTCCGAAGGGCTTCAGGGCCGGTCGGGCGCAGGCGCACTCAGAGCACCATCACCGCTTACCGGAGAGAGAGAACTACGATGCAAACCGCTTCCACCATTGCCCGACTGACCCTGCTGGCCGTCGGCGTTGCCGGTGCGCTGGCCGCCGCCGATGCCAATGCTGCCGCCTTCCAGCTGAAGGAAAACAGCGCCAAGGGCCTGGGCCGCGCGTTCGCCGGCTCCACCTCGACCGAAGGTGACGCCTCGGTCATCGCCACCAACCCGGCGTCCATGCGCCTGCTCGACGGCACCCTGGTCCAGGGCGACGTCAGCGCCATCAGCTTCGGCGCCAAGTTCCGCGGCCAGGGCCAGTACGCCAACGGCGCGCCGATTTCCGGTGGCAACGGCGGCGACGCCGGCATGATCGCCCCGGTTCCGGCCGCGTACTTCCACGTGCCGTTCGGCGAGAACGACAACATGCACTTCGGTGCTTCGCTGACCGTGCCGTTCGGTTTCAAGACCGAATACGACCGCGACTGGGTCGGCCGCTACAACGGCGTCAAGACCGAGCTGCAGGCCATCGACCTGGGCGTGGCGTTCTCCTATGACGTCAACCCGTACCTGTCGTTCGGTGCTTCGGTGTTCGCCGAGCGCCTGAACGTCGACCTGACCAGCGCTGTCGACACCGGCACCGCGATCAACGCCACTGCCCAGCGCACCGCTGCGGCGCGTGTGCTGGCTGCCGGCGGCACCGCGGCCCAGGCTGCGGCGGCGTCGCAGGCGGCTGCACGCCAGGCCGCCCAGCTCGGCTTCTCGCCGGGCACCGCCGATGGCTACCTGCGCATCAAGGGCGATGAAGTGTCGGTCGGCTACACCCTGGGCATGACCGTCACCCCGGTGGAAGGCACCAACATCGCCTTCAGCTACCGCTCGAAGGTCGAGCACAAGATCACCGACGGCAAGGCGGACTTCACCATTCCGCAGAATGCGGCGGCCTTCCTGGCCACGGCTGCCCCGGGTACCTTCATCGACAGCAACGGTCGCGCGACCATCACCCTGCCGGCCAGCGCCACCGTGGGCTTCACCCACCGCGTGAACGACCAGTGGCAGATCATGGCTGAAGTCACGCGCACCGCGTGGAGCAAGTTCGACCAGGTCGTCGTCGATTACGACTCCAACCAGCCGGACAGCGTGCTGCCGTTCCACTACCGTGACACCACCTTCGCGTCGATCGGTACCGATTTCCGCGTGAACGACAAGCTGACCCTGCGCGGCGGCCTGGCCTATGACCAGACCCCGACCACCGATGCCCACCGCGACGTGCGCGTGCCGGACACCACCCGCAAGTGGCTGTCGCTGGGCATGACCTACGCCGCTTCGGACAAGATGGAATACAGCGTGGGCTACACCCACCTGTTCACCAAGGATCCGAACATCACCTCGACCTCGGCCACCGGCAACACCGTGACCGGCAAGTACAAGGTCAGCGGCGACGTGCTGGCGGCTTCGCTGCAGTACAAGTTCTGATTCGGGCGATGGCCTGACGCAGCACACGGAGGGCCCCGCGCAAGCGGGGCTTTCCTTTTGCGGGGAGCGCCGCAGCATCCACGGCGGGCGTGGATCTACGCGACAATGGCGCGATGAACCTGTCCGATCCGAACTTCCAGCTGGAGCTGGTGGCCAACATCGCCGTTGCCGGCTCGATCCTGCTGGCCGGCCGCAACAACGTGCATACCTGGTGGCTGGGCATCGTTGGCTGCGCACTGTTCGCCGCCGTGTTCGAACGCTCGCACCTGTACGCGGACATGGTGCTGCAGTTCTTCTTCATCGCCATCAGCGTGCTGGGCTGGTGGCAATGGCTGCGCGGTGACCACGGTGCGCCGTTGCCGATCACTTCATTGCGGCCGCGCGCCTGGGCCTGGCTGGCGCCGCTGGCGGTAGTGGCCACCTTCGGCTACGGCTGGATGCTGACCCGACTGACCAACGCCTATGCGCCCTACATCGATTCGGCGGTGCTGGTGCTGAGCGTGATCGCGCAGATCCTGATGATGCGGCGCAAGCTGGAATCGTGGTGGGTGTGGCTGCTGGTGAACACGGTGGCGGTGCCGCTGTATTACAGCCGCGGCCTGCATCTGACCTCGATCCTGTATGTGGGCTTCTGGATCAACGCGCTGGTGGCGCTGCGCCATTGGCGGCAGCTGATGCGCGATGCGTCCAGGGCGGCCGATGCCGTTGCCTGAGCGCGTTGCCCGCGGCCTGGTGGTGGGCAAGTTCTGCCCGCTGCACCTTGGCCACGAGCGCCTGATCGAATTCGCTTCCACCCGTTGCCAGCAGCTGCTGGTGATCGGGTGGTCGCAGCCGGGCTTCCCCGGCTACAGCGCTGTGCGCCGCGAGCGTTGGCTGCGCGCCCGGTTTCCGCAGGCCACGGTGGCGGTGCTTGACGATGTTCGACTGGCGGCATTGTGCGTGCAGCGGGGCGCAGCGGTCCGCACGTTGCCGCAGGACAGCGACGATGAGCACGTGCAGCGCGAGTTCACCGCCTGGCTGTGCCTGAGCCTGTTCGGTGGGCCGGTGCAGGCGGTGTACACCGGTGAGGACTACGGCGACGGCTTCGCGCAGGCGCTGGCCATGCACTTCGATGCGCCGGTACGTCATGAACGGCTGGAGCGCACGCTGGATGTCGGCCAAGCCAGCGGCACCCAGCTGCGTGCCGATCCACATGCGCATCGGCGCAGCCTTTCTGCCGAGGTGTATGAGGACTACGTGCAGCGCGTGGCCTTCATTGGTGGCGAGTCCAGTGGCAAGACCACGCTGGCGCGGGTGATGGCCGAGCGCCTGCAGACCGCGTGGGTGCCGGAGTATGGCCGCACGCTCTGGGAGCAGCAGGGCGGCGACCTGGTGCCGGACGATCTGCTTCGCATCGCCATGACCCAGCCACAGCACGAAGAAGAAGCTGTGCGGCGTGCGCATCGCTGGCTGTTCTGCGATACCACGCCGCTGGTGACGCTGGGCTACAGCGGCTGGATGTTTGGCACGGCGCCGGAGGCACTGCGGCAGGCTGCAATGCGGCCGTATGACCTGCTGTTCGTGTGCGCGCCGGATATTCCGTTCGACCAGGACGGCACCCGGGTAGGGGCGGCATTCCGTGCGCAGCAGCATGCCTGGTACGTGCGCGAGCTGCAGGCGCGGGGAGTCGACTATGTGCTGCTGGAGGGCGACCTGGAAACGCGCATCGCATGCGTGCAGCGCGAGCTGGCGACGCGGGCGGACAATCGGTTCAGTGTGGCCCAGCCTCTGTAGAGTCGAGCCCACGCTCGGCCGCGCCGGGAAAGCCGAGCAGGAAGCAAGGCACAAAAAACCCCGCGTTCGCGGGGTTTCTTGTTTGCCGCATCAAGCCGGCGATCAGTCGCCCAGGGTCAGCAGCGAGGCGTTGCCGCCGGCGGCGGTGGTGTTCACCGTCACCGTCTTTTCGGTGGCAAAGCGCAGCAGGTAATGCGGGCCGCCGGCCTTCGGGCCGGTGCCGGACAGGCCCTGGCCGCCGAACGGCTGCACGCCGACCACCGCACCGATCTGGTTGCGGTTGACGTAGACGTTGCCGACATGGACGCCATTGCTGATGCGGTCCACGGTCTCGTCGATGCGCGAGTGCACGCCCAGGGTCAGGCCGTAGCCGGTGGCGTTGATCTGGTCGATCACCGCATCGAGCTGGTCGCCCTTCCAGCGGATCACGTGCAGGACCGGACCAAACACTTCCTTCTGCAGCTGGCCCAGGTCCTTCAGTTCGTAAGCGCGCGGCGCGAAGAAGGTGCCGTGGGCGGTGTCGGCCGACAGCTCGGCAGCGGCGATCAGGCGTGCTTCGCGGTCCATGCGCTCGGCGTGGTCCTGCAGGATCTTCAGCGCATCGGCGTCGATCACCGGGCCGACGTCGGTGGACAGCAGGCCCGGGTTGCCGACCTTCAGTTCCTTCATCGCGCCGGCCAGCATGGTCATCACCTTGTCGGCGATGTCGTCCTGCACGAACAGCACGCGCGCGGCCGAGCAACGCTGGCCGGCGGAGGTGAAGGCCGAACCGATCGCGTCCTTGACCAGCTGTTCCGGCAGCGCCGAGGAGTCGGCGATGAAGGCGTTCTGGCCACCGGTCTCGGCGATCAGCACGCCGATGGCGGCGTCACGGGCGGCCATCGCGCGGTTGATGGCACGGGCGGTATCGGTGGAGCCGGTGAAGGCCACGCCGGCCACGCGCGGGTCGGCGGTCAGCGCGGCACCGACGGTGGCGCCGTCGCCCGGCAGGAACTGCACCACCTCGGCCGGCACGCCGGCGTCGTGCAGCAGCTTCACCGCGTAGTAGCCGATCAGGTTGGTCTGCTCGGCCGGCTTGGCGATGACGCTGTTACCGGCAGCCAGTGCAGCAGCGACCTGGCCCAGGAAGATCGCCAGCGGGAAGTTCCACGGGCTGATGCAGACGAATACGCCGCGGCCGTGCAGCTGCAGCTCGTTGGACTCACCGGTCGGGCTGGGCAGCTTCTCGGCGTGGCTGAACTGCTCGCGCGCCTGCTTGGCGTAGTAGCGCAGGAAATCCACGGCTTCCCGCACTTCGGCGATGCTGTCGGGCAGGCTCTTGCCGGCTTCCTTCACGCACAGCGCCATGAACTCCGGCATGCGCGCTTCCAGCTGGTCGGCGGCGTGCTCGAGGATGGCGGCGCGGCTGGCGGCCGGGGTGCGGTTCCAGGCCGGCTGCGCAGCCACGGCGTTGGCCAGGGCCTTCTGCACGGTGCCGGCATCGGCGGCCAGCCACTGGCCGACCACCTCGCGGGTGTCGGCCGGATTGGTCACCGGCAGCGCGGCGCCGGCCGGGCTGGCGCCCGGCACCAGCGGGGCAGCCTGCCACGGCTTCACCGCGGCGTTGATCTGCTCGGCCAGGGCGCGCAGTTCGTTGTCGTTGGCGAGGTTGACGCCCATGGAATTCTTCCTGTCGTGGTTCTGGCTGCGCAGCAGGTCAACCGGCAGCGGGATCTTGGGATGCGGAATCGAAGCGAACGAGGCGACCATCTCGACCGGATCGCGGATCAGGTCGGCGATCGGCACGCGCTCGTCGGTGATGCGGTTGACGAAGCTGGAGTTGGCGCCGTTTTCCAGCAGGCGGCGCACCAGGTACGGCAGCAGGTCTTCGTGCGAACCGACCGGCGCATATACGCGGCACGGCAGGCCCAGGCGGTCGGCCGGCACCACTTCGGCGTACAGGTCGTCGCCCATGCCGTGCAGCTTCTGGTGCTCGTACACGCCGCCGTTGGCGATGCTGCGCACCGCGGCGATGGTGTGCGCGTTGTGCGTGGCGAACATCGGGTAGATCGCGTCGGCATGGGTGAACAGCCGCTTGGCGCAGGCCAGGTAGGACACGTCGGTGTTCTGCTTGCGGGTGAACACCGGGTAGCCCGGATAACCTTCGATCTGCGCGCGCTTGATCTCGGCATCCCAGTAGGCGCCCTTGACCAGGCGCACCTGAAGGCGGCGACCGGCGCGGCGCGCCATGTCGGCCAGGTGGTCGATCGTGTACGGCGTGCGCTTCTGGTAGGCCTGCACGACCACGCCGAAGCCATCCCAGCCGGACAGCGAGGCGTCGGAGAACACCTGCTCGATGATGTCCAGCGACAGTTCCAGGCGGTCGGACTCTTCGGCGTCGACGGTGCAGCCGATACCGTAGCTCTTGGCCAGCTGTGCCAGTTCCAGCACGCCCGGCACCAGGTCCTTCAGCACGCGCTCGCGCTTGGCGTGCTCGTAGCGCGGGTACAGCGCCGAGAGCTTGATCGAGATGCCCGGCGCGTTGTTGACGTCGCCGTCCGGGCGGCCGCCGCGCGCCTTGTGATCGCCGCCGATGGCGTGGATCGCACGACGGTAGTCTGCCAGGTAGCGCAGCGCGTCCTTCATGGTCAGCGCGCCTTCGCCCAGCATGTCGAAGGAATAGCGGTAGCTGGCGTTGTCGCCCTTGTGCGAGCGCGCCAGGGCTTCGCTGATGGTGCGGCCCATGACGAACTGGTGGCCCATGATCTTCATCGCCTGGCGCACGGCCAGGCGCACCACCGGCTCGCCGACGCGACCGACCAGGCGCTTGAACGCGCTGGGCGCATCGGCGCGGGTGGCGTCGTTCATCTGCACCAGCTTGCCGGTCAGCATCAGGCCCCAGGTGGAGGCGTTGACCAGCACCGAGTCGCTGCCGCCGAGGTGTTTTTCCCAGTCGGCATCAGCCAGCTTGTCGCGGATCAGCTTGTCGGCGGTGTCCTGGTCCGGAATGCGCAGCAGTGCCTCGGCCACGCACATCAGCAGCACGCCTTCCTCGCTGCCCAGGTCGTACTGGCGCATGAAGGCTTCGATGGCGCCCTGGTCCTTGGCGCGCACGCGCACGCGGCCGACCAGGTCGGCGGCCAGCGCCTGCACCCGGGCCTGTTCCTCGGCGGGCAGGCGGGCCTGCGCCAGCAGGTCGCGGACGTGGCTGGCCTCGTCCTTCAACCAGGCGTCGGTGATGGCCTGGCGGAACGGGTTGGGGGACGCCGGCAGTTCCGGCGACAGCAGCGCGCCCGGACGCGGAGCGTCGCTGGCGGCAGGGGAGGAGGAAGGTGCGTTCATGCCGGTCCGGCCAATGGAAAACTTGGCGATTTTAATCATTTTTGCGGGTTCCGGAAGTGCCCCGAAGCGCCCTTCGTGAAGGGCTCATAGCCCGTAGCGGTGGTGGATTCAGCGTGTTCAGCATGCCCGTCAACTTTTGTGCTGAATTCGTCATTCGCGCCGCCGACCTCATGCTGTGTTGCAGCATCGGAAAAAGTGTGAATGCACCCTTGCTACCGGCGAGAGGGCGGGGCTACCATCGAGACGTTTCCCGCGGCAGGAACGCGGTTGCGACATGATCGAGGTGCTTCCAGCTCCGGATGGGTCAGGTACGCAGCTGCGGCTGCGTCCCCCACGGGCGCTCGATGCCCGGCAGTTCGTCCTGTTGTTCACCGTGTTGTCGGGTGCGATGTGGCTGGTGTCCGCCCTCGGGTGGTGGGCCGGCAATGCATTCGCCCCCCTGTTCGCGCTGCTGTACAGCCTGGTGCTGGCGGCCGCGTTGCGTGCCTTGTGGCGCAGCGGTGAACGGCAGGAGGAGATCCGGGTAGTGCCGGCGTACGTGGAGGTCATCCCCGTACCCGGTGGATCGCCGGTGTTCCGGGCCCACCCGCACTGGGTGCGCCTGCTCACCGACGATGAGAGGGTCCGGCTGGCATCCAGCGGCCGGCAGGTGGAGGTGGGGAGTTTCCTCGCGCCGGCCGAACGCCAGACGCTCGCAGAGACACTTGAAAGCTTGCTCGCCGCCAGCGATGGCGGCCACCGACGACGCTAAGGGTCTAGGCAATGAAGCAAAGCAGCAGGTGGGGCACGAAGTGCGTTGCAGCGGTCGCCGCCATGGTGGCCGGGGGATGGGTTCCGGCGTTGGCCTGGGCCCAGGCGGCCGATCCCAAGCCGTGGCAGCTGAACATGGGCAAGGGGGTGACCCAGACCTCGCGCCTGGCCTGGGAATCGAACAACCTCTCGTTGATCATCTGCACGGTGATCGGCGTCATCGTGTTCGGGGCGATGGCCTACGCCATCTTCAAGTTCCGCAAATCCAAGGGCGCGGTCGCCGCCACCTTCAGCCACAACACCAAGGCAGAAGTGATCTGGACGGTGATCCCGGTGATCATCCTGATCGTGATGGCATGGCCGGCCACGGCCAACCTGATCAAGATGTACGACACCCGCGATGCCGAGATGACGGTGAAGGTCACCGGCTACCAGTGGATGTGGAAGTACGAATACCTCGGCGAGAACGTCACCTTCACCAGCCGCCTGGACCGCGAGTCCGACCGCGTACGGCAGAGCGGTATCGTGCCGACCCGCGAAAGCCATCCGCATTACCTGCTGGATGTGGACAACCGGCTGGTGCTGCCGGTCGATACCAAGGTCCGCTTCGTCATCACTTCCGACGACGTGATCCACGCCTGGTGGGTGCCGGCGCTGGGCTGGAAGCAGGACGCCATCCCCGGCTTCATCAACGAAGCCTGGACCCGCATCGAGCAGCCCGGCGTCTACCGCGGCCAGTGCGCCGAGCTGTGTGGCAAGGACCACGGCTTCATGCCGATCGTGGTCGAGGCGGTGTCCAAGGAGGACTTCAAGCAGTGGCTGGCGCAGCGCAAGCCGGCGCCGGCTGCCGAGCCGGCCACGCCTGCGGCACCTGCCGAACCGGCTGCACCGGCGGGCGAGGCACCGGCTGCGCCTGCTGCTGCAGCAGCGGGCAGCGCACCTGCCACCGCAGCCAGCGGCGCGTGATGTAAAGCCTGCGGCCGCCCGCGGCCGTGGTGACAACCGATTCTGAGAGGTGTTTTGCAATGGCGCACTCGGCAGTTGGGCACGACGATCACCATCACCAGCAGAGTTTCTTCGAGCGTTGGTTCTTCTCGACCAACCACAAGGACATCGGCACGCTGTACCTGGGTTTCAGCTTCATCATGTTCATCATCGGTGCGGCGATGAGCGTGGTGATCCGCGCCGAGCTGGCACAGCCGGGCCTGCAGTTCGTCAAGCCCGAGTTCTTCAACCAGATGACCACCGTGCATGCACTGGTGATGATCTTCGGCGGCGTGATGCCGGCTTTCGTCGGCCTCGCCAACTGGATGATCCCGCTGCAGATCGGCGCGCCGGACATGGCGCTGCCGCGCATGAACAACTGGTCGTTCTGGTTGCTGCCGGTGGCCTTCAGCCTGCTGCTGCTGACCCTGTTCCTGCCCGGTGGCGCGCCGGCCGGTGGCTGGACGCTGTATCCGCCGCTGTCGCTGCAGGGTGGCTACAACGTTGCCTTCAGTGTGTTCGCCATCCACGTGGCCGGCATCAGCTCGATCATGGGCGCGATCAACATCATCGCCACCGTGCTCAACATGCGTGCGCCGGGCATCGACCTGCTGAAGATGCCGATCTTCTGCTGGGCCTGGCTGATCACCGCCTTCCTGCTGATCGCGGTGATGCCGGTGCTGGCCGGTGCGGTGACCATGCTGCTGACCGACAAGTTCTTCGGCACCAGCTTCTTCAACGCCGCCGGTGGCGGTGACCCGGTGATGTACCAGCACATCTTCTGGTTCTTCGGGCACCCCGAGGTCTACATCATGATCCTGCCCGCCTTCGGCGTGGTCAGCGAGATCATCCCGACCTTCAGCCGCAAGCCGCTGTTCGGCTACCAGGCGATGGTGTACGCCACCGCCGCGATCGCGTTCCTGTCGTTCATCGTCTGGGCCCATCACATGTTCACCGTGGGCATGCCGCTGGGCGGCGAGATCTATTTCATGTTCGCCACCATGCTGATCTCGATCCCGACCGGGGTGAAGGTGTTCAACTGGGTCAGCACGATGTGGCGCGGCTCGCTGACGTTCGAGGCGCCGATGCTGTGGTCGGTGGCCTTCGTCATCCTGTTCACCATCGGTGGCTTCTCCGGCCTGATGCTGGCGATCGTCGCCGCCGACTTCCAGTACCACGACACCTACTTCGTGGTCGCCCACTTCCACTACGTGCTGGTGACCGGCGCGGTGTTCGCGCTGATCGCCGCGGTGTACTACTGGTGGCCGAAGTGGACCGGGCGCATGTACAGCGAGAAGTGGGCCAAGGTGCACTTCTGGTGGTCGATCGTGTTCGTCAACCTGCTGTTCTTCCCGCAGCATTTCCTCGGCCTTGCCGGCATGCCGCGCCGCATTCCCGATTACAGCGTGGCCTTTGCCGACTGGAACCTGATCAGTTCGATCGGCGCGTTCGGCATGTTCGTCACTCCGTTCATGATGGCCGCGATCCTGCTGTCCTCGCTGCGCAACGGTGAGAAGGCCGAGGCCCGTTCCTGGGAAGGCGCGCGCGGGCTGGAGTGGACGCTGCCGTCGCCGGCACCGGCGCACACCTTCACCACGCCGCCGACCCTCCGCCCGGGGGACCTGGCGCATGACGACATCACGCATTGAGGTGGGGCATGCATAACGAGAGCCCGCTCCCGATCGGTAGAGTCGAGCCATGTTCGGCGGATGAGAAGCAGCCGACCAGCGGTCGGCTCTACAACAATGAAGAGCAGCCGACCAGCGGTCGGCTCTACCAGGGCGGAAGCATCGAGCAGCAGCGCCAGCGTGCGAAGCGCACGGCGATGTGGGTCGGCGCCATCGCCGTACTGGTCTATGTCGGCTTCATCCTCAGCGGGGTGATCGGGCGATGAGCGAGGCACCGGCCAGCACGCCCTCACCCAGTGCCGGGCTGCCGCGCCTGATCGGCGTGGCGGTGGCGGTGTTCCTGCTGACGTTCTCGCTGGTGCCGCTGTACCGCATTGCCTGTGAAAAGGTGTTCGGCGTGCGCCTGGAGCGCGGTCCCGGAGGGGAAGCCAGTGCAGGCGCGGCGGCGGGCAAGCGCACCGTGCGCGTGGAGTTCGACGGCGGCGTCAATTCGCGCCTGCCGTGGTCGTTCCATCCTGAGCAGCTGACCATGGACGTGGTGCCCGGCGAACTCAACGAGGCGCTGTACTTCGCCCGCAATGACAGCGCAGCTGCCGTGGTCGGCAGCGCGGTGCCATCGGTGGCGCCTGCGCGTGCCTCGGGCTTCTTCAGCAAGACCGAATGTTTCTGTTTCACCGCGCAGACGCTGCAGGCCGGCGAGAAGCGCGACATGCCGGTGCGTTTCATCGTCGATCCGGACCTGCCGCCGGAGATCAAGACGATCACCTTGTCCTACACCTTCTACCGCAACGACGCGTTGTCCGATCGGCTGGCCCCGGCCGCCACCTCGGACGGCGCGCACGCCGCACCCTGACCCGGATACCGACATGGCCCAGACACCGACCGACGCCAACGTGTACTTCGTCCCGGCCCAGAGCAAATGGCCTTTCGTGGGGTCCATCGCGATGATGGTGACCATGGTGGGCGTGGCCAGCTGGCTCAACGATGCCGGCTGGGGGCGCTGGACGTTCTACGTCGGCATCGCGATGCTGGTGCTGACCCTGTTCTGGTGGTTCAGCGACGTGGTGCGCGAGTCACAGGCGGGCAGCTACAACCACCAGGTCGATGGTTCGTTCCGGATGGGGATGATCTGGTTCATCTTCTCCGAAGTGATGTTCTTCGGTGCCTTCTTCGGCGCGCTGTTCTACACCCGCAACCTGGGCCTGTCGTGGCTCAGTGGCGAAGGCCGCGGGGTGATGACCAACGAGCTGCTCTGGCAGGGTTATTCCGCTGGATGGCCGACCAATGGCCCGGCGGCGATCGGCGGTGCGTTCCAGACCATCCCGGCCTGGGGGCTGCCGCTGATCAACACGCTGATCCTGCTGACCTCCGGCGTGACCCTGACCATCGCCCATCACGCGCTGAAGGCCGGCAACCGCCGCCAGCTGCTGGTCTGGCTGGGCCTGACCGTGGTGCTCGGCCTGGGCTTCCTGACCCTGCAGGCAGAGGAGTACCTCCACGCCTACAAGGAACTGAACCTGACGCTGGGCTCGGGCATCTACGGTTCGACGTTCTTCATGCTGACCGGTTTCCACGGCGCGCACGTGCTGCTGGGCACGATCATGCTGGTGGTGATGTGGCTGCGTTCGGCCAAGGGGCACTTCACCCGCGACAACCATTTCGGTTTCGAAGCCGCTGCGTGGTACTGGCACTTCGTCGACGTGGTGTGGCTGATGCTCTTCATGTTCGTCTACGTGCTTTGATCCCGGCGGCTGCGGCGTCAGCCGCCGATGCCGTGCGGTTTGATCCAGCCCATGTAGATGCTCACGATCACCAGCAGGATCAACGCGACCGACACCGCGATGCGACGTGTCAGCGCGTTGACCGTGCGCTTGGTCTGGCCTCGGTCGACCAGCAGGTAATACAGGCCGGCGCCCAGATTCCAGACGATGACGATCAGAAACGCGATTACCAGCAGGGTCTTCAGCGAATCACTCATGCGCGGCTCGAGGGCAGGGTGGATGCGCCTATCTGACCGCGTTTGCGCGGACTTGTCATGATGCGCCAGCACACGCGCGTGATCGGGTGGCTTCTGGCCGTGCTGGCGATGGCCGGATTCACCGCATTGGGGCTGTGGCAGCTGCAGCGCATGCATGCCAAACAGGCGCTGTTGGATGCGCAGGGGCCAGCGGTGGCTCAGGCGCTGTCGCTGGCCCAGGCGCTGGCCGCACCGGGCGCGTTGCATGGCGTGGCCGACCATGGCCGCTTCCTGCCCGGCGTGGTGCTGCTGGACAACCAGACCCGGCACGGCCGCGCCGGGGTAAAGATCTACCGCCCGTTCCGCAGTGACGAAGGCCGCGTGCTGCTGGTCGACCTCGGCTGGCGCGCGCTGCCGCCGGACCGCACCCTGCCGGAGGTGCCGTCGCCGCCTTCGCCGGTGGCCGTGCGCGGGCTGTTGGCGCCGCCGCCGTCGGCCGGGCTGGCGCTGGGGCCGGCGTTCTCTGCCACCGGTGAGCCCGGGCGCTGGCTGGCCAGCCGGTTGCCGCGGAGGGCCTGGCGGCGGCGCTGGGCCTGCCGGCCTTGCCCGAGCGCGTGCTGCGCCTGCATCCGGCGCTGCCCTTCGGCGACGAACGCGACCTGGACCTGCTGCCCAACACGCTGCCGCCGCAGCGCCACCTGGGTTACGCCGTGCAGTGGTTCGGCCTGGCGCTGACCGTGCTGGTGGTGGCGCTGGTGCTGGAGTGGCGCAGGCGACGTGCCGTGGCCCGGTAGTGCCGGCCGCTGGCCTACATCCCCCGCAATCCTGGATGTTACCAGCGGCCGGCACTACCGGGGTACCGCACCCGCATCCCTTGCCCAACCATGAGAAAATGCCCCGCATGAACACTGCTACGTCCCCGCAGGCGCGCGGTTCCGGCCGCCGGACCCTGGTGCTGCTGTTTGCCGTGTTCTTCGGGGCGATGGCACTGGCGGCGGTGCTGCGCTTCTCCGGCTGGCAGCCGACCGGGCACCGCAACGCCGGCCAGCTGCTGCAGCCGCCGGTGGACCTGCGCCAGCAGGCACCGACCCTGGCCAATGGCCAGCCGTACCCGTGGAACCCCGAAGCCCGTACCTGGCGCCTGCTGGTGGCCCCGCCCGGTGCCTGCGACGCGCAGTGCGTCACTTTGTCGCAGGGACTGGGCAAGGTGTGGCAGCTGTTCGGCCATAACGCCGATAATGTCGAGATCCTGTGGCTGGGAACGCCACCGGCGTCGATCGCCTCGCTGCCCGCGCTGCGGCCGCTGGCTCCGTCGCCAGCCCTGCGCGCGGCGCTGCCCGGCGTCGATGATCCGGCTGGACTGCCGGTCTACGTGATCGATCCGAACGGCTTCGTGATCATGCGCCATGCCCCCGGCACCGACCTGGGTGGCCTGCGCAAGGACATGGCCACGTTGCTGAAACTGAAGTGAGTCCCGTTTGATGAGCCTTTCCGCGCGTCCGGCGCTGCACCGCAATTTCCACCGCCTGGCGTGGTTCGCCATGATCATGACGGCGAGCACGATCATGTTCGGCGCCTTCGTGCGCCTGTCCGATGCCGGCCTGAGCTGCCCGGACTGGCCGACCTGTTACGGGCAGGCCACCTGGCCGCAGCACGTGGAAGAGACCATCGGCCACCCGGCGGCGGAGATCCGCCCGCTGGAGACCCACAAGGCCTGGCGTGAGCAGGTGCACCGCTTCCTGGCCGGCGCGCTGGGCATCGAGATCCTGACCCTGGCCCTGCTGGCCACGCGCAAGCGCCGCTTTGGAACCACGGCGGTGGTGACCGCCTGCGTGCTGGTGGCCGCCGGCATACCGCTGTACATGATGGGCTGGCATGGAACGGCCAGCGCGCTGGCCCTGATCGGCGAGGCGATCCTGCTGATCGCCGCGCTGCGCTGGAGCAACATCGACCTGGCGCGCGCCGCACTGCTGACCCTGGCGGTGGTGATCTTCCAGGCCCTGCTGGGCATGTGGACGGTGACCCTGCTGCTCAAGCCGATCGTGGTGATGGGCCATCTGCTGGGCGGCATGCTGATGTTCGCGCTGCTGGCCTGGATGGCGTGGCGTGCCACGCACATGCCGATCACCCTGGCCGAGGCGCCGAAGCTGAAGTGGCTGCTGCGCATCGGCCTGGCCGTGCTGGTCACCCAGATCGCCCTGGGCGGCTGGGTCAGCGCCAACTACGCGGCGCTGGCCTGCGGCGGTGGCAGCGCCTCGCTGGACAACTTCCCGCGCTGCGCCAACCAGTGGTGGCCGCAGCACAACTTCGTCGAGGGCTTCACGCTGTGGCGTGGCATCGGCGTGGATTACGAAGGCGGCGTGCTCGATGGCGCCTCGCGTATCGCCATCCAGATGGCCCACCGCCTGTTCGCCGTGGTGGTGGCCGTCTACCTGCTGTGGCTGGGCGTGCGCCTGTTCCGTTTGCCGAGCATGCGTGGCTGGGCCAGTGCGCTGATCGCGCTGCTGGTGCTGCAGGTCACGCTCGGCATCCTCAATGTGAAGCTGGCACTGCCGCTGGAAGTGGCCGTGGCCCATAACGGCGTGGCCGTTGCCCTGTTGTTCGTGCTGGTCAGCCTGCTGGCCCGCCTGCGTGCCCCGGACTGATTCCATGTTTTCCAATTACCGCCAGTACTGGGACCTGACCAAGCCCAAGGTCGTCGCCCTGATCGTGTTCACCGCGCTGGTCGGCATGGTCCTGGCCATTCCGGGCGTGCCCAGCTGGGAGCAGGTGCGCGCCGGCCTGCTCGGCTTCCTCGGCATCTGGCTGGCGGCCTCGGCCGCGGCCGCGATCAACCAGCTGCTGGACGCGCACATCGATGCGCAGATGGCGCGCACCTCGTGGCGGCCGCTGGTGGTGGGCAAGGTCAAGCCATGGCAGGTGCTGGTGTTCGCCGGCGTGCTCATCGTGCTGTCGATGACCCTTCTGGTGCTGTGGGTCAACCTGATCACCGCGGTGCTGACCTTCGCCTCGCTGATCGGCTACGCGGTGATCTACACCGTGTACCTCAAGCGTGCGACGTCGCAGAACATCGTCATCGGTGGCCTGGCCGGGGCGATGCCACCGATGCTGGGCTGGGCCGCGGTGACCGGCATGCAGGGTTCGTCGGACTGGGCGTACTCGTCGCTGCTGGTGCTGATCATCTTCATCTGGACCCCGCCGCATTTCTGGGCGCTGGCGATCTTCCGCCGCGAGGATTACGCCAAGGCCGAGATCCCGATGCTGCCGGTGACCCACGGCGTGGTGCACACCCGCAGGCAGATCATGGTGTATTCGGTGGTGCTGGCGCTGGTCTGCCTGCTGCCCTACCTGGTGGGCATGAGCGGTGCGTTCTACCTGGGCGGCGCGATCGTGCTCAATGCCGTGTTCCTCTGGTACGCCTGGCGCATGCTGGACCCGCCGGACGAGCTGTTCTCGATGAAGATGTTCTATTACTCCATCGTCTACCTGATGGCGCTGTTCGCCTTCCTGCTGGTGGACCACTGGATCCTGCCCTGGCTGTGAGGGGCTGATGCATCCACGCAGGGCGTGGATCCACCGGCGCCGTTCAACCATCAGCCGAGCATGGGCCCGGCTCTACAGTAGATCCACGCCATGCGTGGATGTCTTCCCGGTCGGGTCAGGGCTTGCGCCGCGCATAACGCTGCGCGATCACGCCGCAGACGATCAGCTGGATCTGGTGGTAGATCATCACCGGCAGCACGATGGCGCCGAGACTGCCGCCGGCGAACAGGACCTTGGCAATCGGCACGCCGGTGGCCAGGCTCTTCTTCGAGCCGCAGAACACGATGGCGATCCCGTCCTCGCGGTTGAAACGCAGGCGGCGGGCGATGAAGGTGATCAGCGGCATGGCGATGCCGAGCAGCACGGCGGCGACCACCGCCACCGCCAGCAGCGACAGCAGCGGCGTCTTGCTCCACAGGCCTTCGGTGACGGCTTCGCCGAACGCCGAATACACCACCAGCAGGATCGTGCCCTGGTCGGTGTAGCGCAGCAGCGCGCGCTGCTTTTCCACCCAGCCGGCGATCCACGGCCGCAGCAGGTGGCCCGCCACGAACGGCACCAGCAGCTGCAGCATGATGCCGCCGATCGCATGCAGCGGGTCATGCACGCCGCCGGAAGTACCGGCCAGCGCGGTCAGCAGCAGCGGGGTCAGGAACACGCCGAGGATGCTCGACAGCGAAGCGCTGCACACCGCCGCTGGCACGTTGCCGCGCGCCATCGAGGTGAACGCGATGGACGACTGCACGGTGGAGGGCAGGGTGCACAGGAACAGCACGCCGAGGTACAGCTCCGGGGTCAGCAACCAGCCTGACAGCGGCTTGAACATCAGCCCCAGCAGCGGGAACAGGAGGAAGGTGCAGGCCAGGATGGTCAGGTGCAGCCGCCAGTGCAGCATGCCGCCGATGATCGACTCGCGCGGCAGGCGCGCGCCGTGCAGGAAGAACAGCGCGGCGATGGCGACGGTGGTGACATCGTCGAGCACGATGGCGGCGGCGCCCTTCATCGGCAGCAGCGAGGCCAGGCCGACGGTGCACAGCAGGGCGAGGGTGAAATTGTCCGGTCGCAGGCGCGACCACCAGCGGGTCATGGTGGGCAGTGTCCTTGGTGCGGAGGGTTCAGGGCGAAGTGACCGGCGTGGCCAGGCGCTGGCGGGTGGCGGTTTCCAGCGACTTCAGGCCGGCGCGCTGGCCAAGCTGCAGGGCCTGTTCGGGGCTGGCGTGTTCGTAGCGTGCGTTGACCAGGCCGAGCACGGCGCCAGCGCGGTTGCCGGACGCGCAGTGCAGCAGTACCGGCCCCTGGCTCTGCTGCAGGGCCTGGTGCACGGCGCGCACGTTGGCAGCATCGAGCCCGTCGGCGCCGGCCACCGGGATGCGCACATAACGCAGGCCGAGTGATTCGGCGGCACGGGTTTCGTCGAAACCGCGATCCTCGCCAGGCTGGCGCAGGTCGATCACGGTGCGCACCCCCTGCGCGGCCAGGGCCCGCAGCTGTGCAGCGCTGGGCTGGCCGCCGGCATACAGGCCAGGCCGGACCTCGTTGAGGGATGCCTCTTCGGCCAGGGCCGCCAGTGGCAGGCAGAGCGACAACAACAGCAGGCAGGTCAGGCGCAGCAGCATGGTCTTCTCCGTGGGAACGGTCTGCCGCTACAGGCGCAGTCCGGCGCGCGCCTTCAGCAGCTCGCGCAGCTCGTACTTGTCAGTATCGTCCAGACCCTGCTGGCGCTGCTTTGCCAACAACTCCTCCAGACGTTGCACCAGCAGCTGTTTCTCCAGCTGGGCCACCGCGTCGTGCAGCTCCTGGGTCCAGCTGGCTTCGGTGCCGGGCAGTGTCTGTGCCGCCAGCGTATGCAGCGAAGCCTGTTCCTCACGCCCGTCGAAGTGTTCCAGCAGGGCGCCGGTGCTGATGTCCGGGCGCTGTTCGACCAGCCCCAGCAGCTCCAGCAGCAGCTCCACGCCCGGCAGGCGCAGGCCCTGGAAGTGATGCTGGCCACCCAGGGTCAGCGCCAGCGACGGTTGCTGCAGCAGCACGGCGATCGCGCCGCGCACCAGGCTGCGCTTGGCCACCGGCTGGATCGTCCGCTGTGGCTGGCGTTGCGGCATCGGCGCGCGCGCAGACTGCGCGTTGCCGCCGAGCCCGGTCAGCTGCGCCAGCTGCTGCTTCATCAGGTCGCCGAAGGCACCATCGGGAATCTGTGCCAGCATCGGCTTTGCCCGCTCGGCCAGGCGCGCCTTGCCATCGAGCGTGCCCAGATTGATCTCGCGGGTGAGCTCGTCGAAGAAGAACTGCGACAGCGGTGTGGCCTGCTTCAGGCGTTCGTTGAAGGCCTCGGCGCCTTCCTTGCGCACGATGGTGTCCGGGTCCTCGCCATCGGGCAGGAACAGGAAGAAGGCCTGGCGGCCGTCCTTCATGCGCGGCAGCACCGACTCCAGCGCCTTCCAGCCGGCGCGGCGGCCAGCGGCGTCGCCGTCGAAGCAGAAAAACACGTCCGGCGCGTTGCGGAACAGCAGCTCGGCATGGTCCGGCGTGGTGGCGGTACCCAGCGTGGCCACCGCCTGGGTGACGCCGAACTGGAACAGCGAGACCACGTCCATGTAGCCCTCGACCACGATCAGCCGCTCGATCTTCTGGTTGGCCTGGCGCACCTGCCACAGGCCGTACAGCTCCCGGCCCTTGTGGAACAGCGCGGTCTCGGGCGAGTTGAGGTACTTGGGGCCGTCGTCCTTCTCGAACACGCGGCCGCCGAAGGCGATCACCCGGCCACGACGATCGAAGATCGGGAACATCACCCGGTCGCGGAACTTGTCGTAGACATGGCCGCGATCGTTCTTGGAGAACAGGCCGGCACGGTCGAGCAGCTTCATGCGCCGCTCGTCCTTGCCCAGCGCATCGCGCAGGCCGCTGTACCCGTCCGGGGCGTAGCCGATCTGGAAGCGCGCGCGGTTCTCTTCGTCCACGCCACGCCCATCGAGGTAACTGCGTGCCTTGTCGCTGCTTTCCAGGTTCTTCTGGAAGAACCGGGCGGCGGCATCCAGTGCCGAATACAGCTCGCGGCTGTCGTCCTGCTGCTGGGGGCTGCGCGGGTTCTCGTTGCGCGGCACCTCCATGCCGGCACGCTTGGCCAGCTCATCCACCGCATCGAGGAACTCGAGGCGGTCGTAGTTCATCAGGAAGCTGATCGCGGTGCCGTGCGCGCCGCAGCCGAAGCAGTGATAGAACTGCTTGGTGGGCGAGACCGTGAACGAGGCCGAGCGCTCGTCATGGAACGGGCAGCGCGCGGCGTATTCCTTGCCCTGTCGCTTCAACGGCACGCGGCTGCCCACCACCTCGACGATGTCGGTGCGGGCCAGCAGGTCGTCGATGAAAGCGTCGGGGATACGGGCCATGGGCAACAGGGCAGGGCGCGGTGCAGGACCACGCGACGGAACCGGGGGCGGTCGCCCTAGTTTACCCCCTGTCGGGCACCTGGCTGGCGGTTGCCGGATCAATGCCGGCTGCGGCCAGGTGGTGGCGCGCGCGCAGGCGCTCGTCGATCACCGCCGTCATCAGGGCGCCCACGAAGAACACGACGGTGGCGTAATAGATCCAGACCAGCGAGATCACCAGCGCACCCATCGAGCCGTAGGCGCTGCCCGGTGCCACGGTGGCGATGTAGACGCCGATGCCGTAGCGGCCCAGTGCGAACAACGCCGAGGTGATGGCACCGCCGATGAAGGCCTGGCGCCACGCCACGCGACGGTCGGGCAGGTAGTGGTACATGAAAGCGAACCCCACCGCGTACAGCAGCAGGCTGGTGGCGTAGCCCAGCGCCGGCAGGATCGAAGGCAGCTGTGCGAAGGCCACCTGCAGCACCGTGGTGGCAGTCATCGACAGGATCAGCAGGAAGCCCAGGGCCAGCACCACGCCGAACGAGAACACGCGCTTGCGCAGCCAGGCCTTGATGCCCTCCAGGCGCTCGCCACTGGTGCGGAAGATCAGGTTGAGCGCGTTCTGCAGCTGCGCGAACACGGCCGTGGCGCCCACGAACAGCAGCAGCGTGCTCCACAGGCCCGCCAACGAGCCGACGTCCGGTTGGTTGTCGGCATTCTTCAGGACGGTTTCGGCCACGGTCGCGGCACTGCTGCCGGCCACCGAGCCGATCTGCTCGATCAGCGCCTGCTGTGCCGGCGGGTACAGCGAGGCGGTCAGCCACAGCAGCAGCACCAGCAGCGGTGCCATCGACAGCAGGGCGTAGAACGAGACGGAGGCTGCCTGGGTCAGCACGTCGACGTCGATGAAGCGCTTGGCCACCGCCATCGGAAAGCTGTCCTGCAGGCGCTTGAGGTACTTGTGCAGGGACACGGCAACGTTGGGCTCGGGTTCAACCATGTGTGCGGTTGTAGCAGGCGACCGACGAAGGTGCGGTGAAGCGGGTGCATCAATGGGGTCAGAGCCCTTCCGCGCTGCGGAAGGGATCCGACCCCGCGTGCCGGGTTACGCCAGCTGCTGCTTGACCAGCTTGGACACCAGACCCATGTCGGCCTGGCCGGCGAGCTTGGGCTTCAGGGCGCCCATCAGCTTGCCCATATCGGCCGGGCCGGACGCACCGGTCTCGGCGATGGCGGCCTGGATGGCGGCCACGATCTCGGCCTCGCCCATCTTGGCCGGCAGGTAGGCTTCGATGACCACGATCTCGGCGCGTTCGATCTCGGCGAGGTCTTCGCGGTTGGCGGCTTCGTACTGGCTGACCGAGTCCTTGCGCTGCTTGACCATCTTGTCGAGCACGGCGATCACGGCGGTGTCGTCCAGCTCGATGCGCTCGTCGACTTCGCGCTGCTTGATGGCAGCGTTGATCAGGCGGATCACGCCGAGCTTGTGCTTCTCGCCCGCCTTCATGGCGGCCTTCATGTCTTCGGTGAGCTGCTGCTTCATGCTCATGAGGAACCTCGTGGTGGTAGGTGGGGCGGGGCGGCTGCCCGAACCCGGAAACGCAAAAAGCCGGCGACGCTCGCGCGTGCCGGCTTCGGCTCCATCGCGACAGGCAGGCCCGCCGCAATGAAGATGCGTCCGATCAGTACAGGCGCTGACGCTTGGTGACGTCGCGCGACGAGCGGCGCAGCTGACGCTTCACAGCAGCGGCGGCCTTGCGCTTGCGCTCCTGGGTCGGCTTTTCGTAGAACTCGCGCTTGCGGGTTTCGGCCAGCACACCGGCCTTTTCGCAAGTGCGCTTGAAGCGGCGAAGAGCAAACTCGAAGGGCTCGTTCTCGCGGACTTTGACGCTGGGCATGGAATCTCCGGGACACAGTAGAACCGGGTCACGCCCGGCGAGCCGCACATTATAGCGGCGAATAGACAAACTGCAAGCGGCCAACCCTGAATACGGGCCGGAGGTTCGAAAGCAGTGAGATCTGCACGTCCCCCGAGGGGGCGGCAGGGGCGTCATAATAGCAGGCATGCGAGTCCTTGGCATCGAATCTTCCTGTGATGAGACCGGCGTGGCGGTGTATGACACCGACCTGTCCGGCAGCGCGGCCCTGCGCGCCCACGCGGTCTACAGCCAGATCGCCCTGCACGCCGAATATGGGGGTGTGGTGCCTGAGCTGGCCAGCCGCGACCACGTCCGCAAACTGCTGCCACTGGTGCGCCAGACCCTGGCCGAGGCCGGCCTCGGCGTGGGCGATATCGATGGCGTGGCCTACACGGCCGGTCCCGGCCTGGTCGGGGCGCTGCTGGTCGGCGCGGGCGTGGCCCGCTCGCTGGCCTGGGCGCTGGAGGTGCCGGCAGTGGGCGTACACCATATGGAAGGCCACCTGCTGGCGCCGCTGATGGAAGACGACCCGCCGGAAGCGCCGTTCGTGGCCCTGCTGGTGTCCGGTGGCCATACCCAGCTGGTGGCGGTGGACGCCATCGGCCAGTACCGGCTGCTGGGCGAGACCCTGGACGACGCGGCCGGCGAGGCCTTCGACAAGACCGCCAAGCTGATGGGCCTGCCGTACCCGGGCGGCCCGCAGCTGGCCAGGCTGGCCGAGCAGGGCACGCCGGGCGCGTACCGCTTCGCGCGGCCGATGACCGACCGCCCGGGGCTGGATTTCAGCTTCTCCGGCCTGAAGACCCAGGTCCTGATGGCCTGGCGCGACAGTGACCAGAGCGAGCAGACCCGCGCCGACATCGCCCGCGGCTTTGAAGACGCCGTGGTCGAGACCCTGTCGATCAAGTGCGAGCGCGCGCTGGAAGCGGCTGGAACCAATGTGATCGTGGTGGCCGGCGGCGTCGGCGCGAACAAGCGCCTGCGTGCGCGCCTGCAGCAGATGGCCGAGCGCCTCGGCGGCCGTGCCTGCTTCCCGCGGCCGGCGCTGTGCACCGACAACGGCGCGATGATCGCCTTCGCCGGTGCGCTGCGGCTGCAGGCCGGCCAGCACAGCCCGCCGAAGGTGGACGTGACCCCGCGCTGGGACATGGCGACGCTGCCGGCGGTATGAGCCGGTCGCGCCGGGCCTCGCCCGGCGGACGCATTACGCACGCCCTGCCCATGGCGATGCCGCCAACACCGTCGTCGCCCGCTCATGGTGCTGCAGCCAGCCCAGGGTGTGCGGGCAGCGCGCGTGGATCAGCTGCGGTAACGCAATCTTCAAGCCCCGCGTCCAGATGGCTCCCTCGAAGCGGCGGGTGAAAAGCTGCGGGCAACGCCGCCGCGTCAGGCAGCCACAATCTGCATCGTGTGCTTTGGGACTCGCGGCTGGATTCCAGCTCCCGCCGGGGACGTTGAGAGGTACCAAAGGGCCCCGCCCAGCAGGGCCCTTTGTCTTTTCCGGGCCGGCCCGCGCCGGCTGCCCACCGCCCGTTCCGGGCAGGCTCACCGCCGTGCCGTTACCATGGCCGCCTGTATTCGTGCCGGTACGCGCAATGGACAAGGTTTTCATCGAAGGGCTGACGATCGACGCCCTGATCGGTATCTACGATTGGGAACGACGGATCCGCCAGGACCTGGTGTTCGACCTGGAAATGGGCTTCGACAACCGACGCCCCGCGGCCACCGATGACATCGCCCACACCCTGAACTACAAGGCAGTGAGCAAGCGCCTGGAACAGTTCGTGCGCGAGTCGGAATTCGGCCTGGTCGAAACCCTGGCCGAGCGCTGCGCGCAGATCGTGCTGGACGAGTTCGAGGTGAAGTGGCTTCGCCTGAAGCTGAGCAAGCCCGGTGCGGTGCGCGGCGCGCGCGCGGTGGGCGTGATCATCGAGCGCACGCGCGACTGACCCGGCAAACCGGTCACCGGCCGGAAACCCCGGTAGTGCCGGCCGCTGACCGGCAATCTTGGTAACAACGAAACAGACAGGAGACAACGGATGGTGGACGCGGTGGTGGCGGTACAGTGGCTGGAACGACTGCAGAACACACTGGAACCCTATCCTGGCGCCTACCTGGCGTTGATGATCTCGGCGCTGCTGGTCGCTGCGGGCCTGGCTAACTGGGTGACCAAGCGCATCCTGTTGCGCGGCCTGCGGCGCCTGCTCAGCCGCCTTCCCGGCGCCGATACCGGCCGCGGCAGCCACCTGATGCGGGTGATCTCGCGGCTGTCGAACGTGGTCCCCAGCCAGGTGATCGCCTCGGGTATCCGCATCGTGCCGGACCTGCCGCCGGGGCTGGTCAGCTTCATCATCGGCGCCTGCCAGGCGTGGGCGATCCTGACCGTGGTGCTGGCCCTCTCGCATGCGCTGGATGCGGCCAATGATCTCTACGAGCGCCGCCCCGAGGCACGCAACAAGCCGATCAAGGGCTACCTGCAGGTCGCCAAGATCGTCATCTTCGTGATCGCGGGCCTGTCGATCGTCGCGACCCTGGCGGGGGTCGATCTGCGCTACCTGGTCACCGGCCTGGGCGCGGCCACGGCGGTGCTGATGCTGATCTTCCAGGACACCATCCTGTCGCTGGTGGCCAGCGTGCAGATCAGTGGCGATGGCCGCGTGCGCATCGGCGACTGGATCGAGATGCCCAGCCAGAATGCCGACGGTGACGTCATCGACATCGCGCTGCACACCGTCACCGTGCAGAACTTCGACAAGACCATCACCACCATCCCGACCAAGAAGCTGGTGACCGAGTCGTTCAAGAACTGGCGCGGCATGCAGGAGGCCGGCGGGCGCCGGATCAAGCGCGCGCTGTACCTGGACCAGCACAGCGTCGGCTTCCTGGACGAGGGTGACCTGGCCTTCCTCGGCGAGTTCGCGCTGCTGCGCGACTACCTGCGCGAGAAAGCGCAGGAGCTGGGGCAATGGAACGGACGCCTGCGCGAGCAGGGCGTGGCCGAGGTCAACAGCCGCCGGGTGACCAACCTGGGTACCTTCCGCGCGTATGTGGAGCGCTACCTGCGCAGCCATCCGGGCATCAATACCGACATGACCCTGCTGGTGCGGCAGCTGCAGCCGACCACCGAGGGCCTGCCGCTGGAGCTGTACTGCTTCACCCGCAGCACCGCCTGGGGCGAGTACGAGGCCGTGCAGTCGGACATCTTCGACCACCTGCTGGCGATCCTGCCGGCCTTCGGGCTGCGGGTGTTCCAGGCGTCCAGCGACGCCATGTTGATGGCCGGGCAGCGCCAGCTGGCCGGGTCGGAGTAAGCTGCGGTGCCCCTGGCGGGCGCCTGCGGGTCCCGCCGGGGGAGGAAGCTGAATGACGAAACCTCTCGCAAAATCGCCCGGGATCGCTAGAATGCCGGGCTTGTAAACGTTTTCATCAAGGACTGCCGGTGGCCTCCGATCGCATCGAATCCCTCATTGCCCAGATGACCGTCGAGGAAAAGGTCGGCCAGCTGGGTGTCTTCGCGGACATGGTCCGCCCGTTCGCCCCGGACGTGAACCCGGAAGCCAACGTGCGCAATGCCGACCAGGTGCTGCAGCAGGTGCGCGAGGGCAAGGTCGGCTCGCTGTTCAATGGTGTGGGCGCCGAACTGGGCCGCCGCATCCAGCAGGTCGCGACCGAAGAGAGCCGCCTGGGCATCCCGGTGATCCTCGCCGCCGACGTGATCCACGGCATGCGTACCGTGTTCCCGATTCCGCTGGGCGAGGCCGCCAGCTTCGAGCCGGACCTGGCCGAGCGCACCGCGCGCGCCACTGCGATCGAAGCCACCGCTGCCGGCCTGCACTGGACCTATGCGCCGGCCGTGGACATCGCCCGCGACCAGCGCTGGGGCCGTGGCGCCGAAGGTGCCGGCGAGGACGTGGTGCTGGGCTGTGCGTTCGCCGCCGCCCGCGTGCGTGGCTTCCAGGGCAGCGACCTGCGTGCGGCCGATTCGCTGCTGGCCACGCCGAAGCACTTCGCCGCCTATGGCGCGGTGATGGCCGGCATGGAGTACAACATGGTGGACATCTCGCCGCAGACCCTGCGCGATGTGCACCTGCCGCCGTTCAAGGCCGCCTTCGATGCCGGCGCGATCACCGTGATGTCCTCGTTCAATGACATCAATGGCGTGCCGGCCAGTGCCAATGCCGAACTGCTGACCGACATCCTGCGTGGCGAATGGAAGTTCCCGGGCGTGGTGATCTCCGACTACACCGCCGACATGGAACTGGTCGCGCACGGCTATGCCGCCGATGACCGCGATGCCACGGCCAAGGCGTTCACCGCCGGCCTGGACCTGAGCATGCAGAGCGGCTTCTACGCCGAGCACCTGCCGGGCCTGGTCGAGAGCGGCGAGGTGCCGATGGCGGTGCTGGATGAGGGCGTGCGCCGCATCCTGTGGCTGAAGGAGACCATCGGCCTGTTCGACGACCCGTACCGGTCGCTGGACCCGGCGCGTGAAGCGGATACCTCGCACCTTGCCGCGCATGATGAACTGTCGCGCGATGCGGCGCGGCGTTCGATCGTGCTGCTGAACAACCGTGACAACGTGCTGCCGCTGCAGAAGACCGGGCAGAAGATCGCGCTGATCGGCCCGTTCGTGCAGGACCGCGAGAACATCGAAGGCTGCTGGACGCTGTTCGGCGACAAGCAGCGATACGTGGATCTGGAAACCGGCGTGCGTGCCGCCATCGGCGACGAAGCGCTGCTGGAAATCGTGCCGGGTTGCGAACTGGAAGCCGCGATTCCCGGCGGCACAGAAGCCGCTGTGGCTGCCGCACTGCGCGCCGACGTGGTGGTGCTGGCGCTGGGCGAACCGCAGCGCTACAGCGGTGAAGCGCAGTCGCGCGTGGAAATCACCCTGCCGCCGGCACAGCAGGCGCTGGCCGAGGCCGTGGCGATGACCGGCAAGCCGCTGGTGGTGCTGCTGCGCAATGGCCGCGCGCTGGCATTGCAGGGCGCGGTGCGCAATGCGCAGGCCGTGGCGGTGACCTGGTACCTGGGCACGCAGACCGGCCATGCCGTGGCCGATGTGCTGTTCGGCGACTACAGCCCGTCCGGCCGCCTGCCGGTCAGTTTCCCGCAGGTGTCCGGCCAGCAGCCGTACTTCTACAACCACCCGCGCACCGGCCGCCCGGAACTGCCGACCATGTCGGAGTTCAAGGCGCGCTGGCGCGAGATTCCCAACGAACCGCTGTACCCGTTCGGCCATGGCATCGGCTACACCACCTTCGCCTACGGCGTGCCGCAGCTGAGCACGGCACAGCTCGGCTGGGACGACACCCTGACCATCACCACCGTGCTGACCAACACCGGCCGCGTAGCGGGCGAGGAAGTGGTGCAGCTGTACATCCACGATCGCGTGGCCAGCCGCGTGCGTCCAGTGCGTGAACTGAAGGACTTCCGCAAGGTGGCGCTGCAGCCGGGCGAGTCGGCCGAAGTGGTGTTCACTTTGACCCGCGAGCAGCTGGCCTTTACCGGCCGCGATGGCGTGCTGCGTGCCGAGCCGGGCCAGTTCGACCTGTGGGTCTGTGCCTCGTCGGCCGCTGGCGAAGCGGTGCAGTTCGAACTGCTGAAGGCCTGATCAAGAAAAAGGGGACGGAGGGGATTAAGTCGTTTGTGCCACTAACGACTTAATCCCCTCCGTCCCCTTTTTGTTGTCCTCACTGTGGCGGCGCTACCATCGGGCTTCCTGTTTTGATGGAGTGCGCGCATGCGCCGGATGGCCTACCTGATTCCCGTCCTGCTGCTGGCGGCCTGTTCGCAGCCTGAGCCGCCGGCGCAGCCTGCGGTGGATGCGCCGCCGCCGATGGAAGCGAACGCGGCAGCGGCGCCTGCCGCTGAACCGCCGGCGCCGGCTGCCGAACCCGCCGCTGCACCTGCTGCACCTGCTGCACCGGCAGCCGAGGCGCCCGCCGAGGATGCGCGTGCGCGCATCGAGTCGTTGCTTGGCGATGCCGCGCAGTTCGAAAAGGTCTTCAATGCGTTCAAGGCCGCCGTGGTTGGCGGAGATCGCGCTGCGGTGGTCGAGGAAGTGCGATTCCCCTTGAACATCAGCGGCGGAAAGAAGATCTCCGGCCCCGGAGAGTTCCAGCGCAACTACGAGAAGATCATCACGCCGGAGGTGGTCAAGGCGGTGTCCGAGCAGGACTTCGGCAAGGTGTTCGTCAACCAGCAGGGCGTGATGATCGGCAGCGGCCAGGTGTGGTTGAGTGGCCAGTGCCTGGACCAGGCCTGCACGAAGACCGAGGTGAGGGTCATCACCATCCAGTGACTGCAGACGGCCCCGCGTGCGGGGTCGTCTGGCAAGGGTAGTGCTGGCCGATGGCCGGCCACCGCAGGATGCTGGAAGGATCCAGGGTGCCGGCCAGCGGCCGGCACTACCTGCCGTCTTCCAGCAGCCACAGCGCACCGTCGGGTGCGCTCGCCCATCACGAAGAACGAGGTGAAGGTCCCCCGCGTGCGAGGCCGTCTGGCAAGGGTAGTGCTGCCCGCTGGTAGAGCACAAGCGCAGGGTGCTGGAAGGATCCAGGGTGCCGGCGGCCTACACTACCTGCCGTCTTCCGGCAGCCACAGCGCACCGTCGGATGCGCTCGCCCATCACGAAGACCGAGGTGAAGGTCCCCGCGTGCGGGGTCGTCTGGCAAGGGTAGTGTAGGCCGCTGGTACAACCGCAGGATGCTGGAAGGATCCAAGATGTAGCCAGCGGCCGGCACTACCTGCCGTCTTCCAGCAGCCACAGCGCACCGTCGGGTGCGCGCCGATCACGAAGACCGAGGTAAAGGTCCCCCGCGTGCGGGGCCGTCTGGCAAGGGTAGTGCCGGCCGCTGGCTACAACCGCGGGATGCCGGAAGGATCCAGGGTGCCGGCCAGCGGCCGGCACTACCTGCCGTCTTCCAGCAGCCACAGCGCACCGTCGGGTGCGCTCGCCCATCGAAGACCGAGGTGAAGGTCCCCGCGTGCGGGGTCGTCTGGCAAGGGTAGTGCCGGCCGCTGGTAGAGCAACCGCAGGGTGCCGGAAGGATCCAGGTTGTAGGCCAGCGGCCGGCTACCTGCCGTCTTCCAGCAGCCACAGCGCACCGTCGGGTGCGCTCGCCCATCGAAGACCGAGGTGAAGGTCCCCCGCGTGCGGGGTCGTCTGGCAAGGGTAGTGCCGCCGCTGGTACAACCGCAGGGTGCCGGAAGGATCCAGGTTGCTTACCAGCGGCTGCGGTCTTCCAGCAGCCACAGCGCACCGTCGGGTGCGCTCGCCCATCGAAGACCGAGGTGAAGGTCCCCCGCGTGCGGGGCCGTCTGGCAAGGGTAGTGCCGGCCGCTGGCCGGCAACCGCAGGATGCTGGAAGGATCCAGGGTGCCGGCCGGCGGTCGGCACTACCTCAGGTCTTCGGCGTGAGCTTCAGCAGGCGTGCCTTGCTGCCGTCTTCCAGCAGCCACAGCGCGCCGTCCGGGCCCTGTTCCACTTCGCGGATGCGCTCGCCCATGTTGAAGCGCTCGGCTTCGCGTGCACTGTCGCCGTCAAAGGCCACGCGCACCAGCGAGGTGGACGACAGGCCGCCGATGAAGCCGCTGCCCTTCCACTGCGGGAACAGGCTGCCGCTGTAGATCACGAAGCCGGCCGGCGAGATCACCGGCGTCCAGGTCACCTTCGGCGCGGCGAATTCCGGGCGCGTGTCGTGGTCGGGAATCGGGCGGCCATCGTAATGGTCACCATTGGAAACGATCGGGTAGCCGTAGTTGGCGCCGCGCACGACCAGGTTCAGTTCGTCACCGCCGGCCGGGCCCATCTCGTGAGCCCACAGCTTGCCGCTGGCATCGAAGGCCATGCCGAGGATGTTGCGGTGGCCCAGCGACCACACCTGTGCGGCCACCCCGCCCTGCGAAGCGAACGGGTTGTCGGCGGGCAGGCTGCCATCGTCGTTCAGGCGGATGATCTTGCCGAGGTTGCTGCCCATGTCCTGGGCCGGATCGAACTTCTGCCGCTCGCTGGAACTGATCCACAGCTTGCCGTCCGGGCCGAAGGCAAGACGATGGCCGTAGTGGCCTTCGCCGCTGACCTTGGGGCTCTGCCGCCAGATCACCTTCAGGTCCTTCAGCTGGCCACCGCCGTTGGCATCCAGCGCCAGGGTGGCCCGGGCCACCGCAGCACCGCGGGTATCCAGCGTGCCTTCCTCGGCATAGCTGAGGTAGATAACGTGGTTGCGGGCGAAATCCGGGTGCAGGATCACGTCGCCGAAACCGCCCTGGCCACCATAGGCGACCTTCGGAACACCGGTGATCTCGTGCTTCTGGCCGCTGTCCAGGTCCAGGTGCTGCAGTTTGCCGCGCTTCTCGGTGACCAGCAGGCTGCCATCAGGCAGGAAGGTCATCGCCCATGGCTGGTCGAAGCGGCTGACTTCGGTGGCGGTGAACGGGCGCTGGTCGGCAGCGGTGGAAGCTGCGGGCGCTGCGGTCTGGGCGCCGTTGGCGGCCGGGTCGGCGGCGTTGCAGGCGGAAGTGGCAAGGATCGGCACCAGGCCGAGGGCGAGCAGCAGGGGCGTGCGGGTCATGGGTATCTCCAGGGCGGGGATGCGGATGGCCGGGCGTTCCCTTGTATACCACCGGTGCCGTGAGCGTCGTGGCCCGAAGGTCCTGCGACCCCTGTGCGAGCGCAGCGGGATCGTCTAGGGTGGGCACGCCCGGGCAAAGCGTGCCCGCCTGCCTGCCAAGGACCTGCAATGAACACTGCAATACCCCACAAGCCGTCCACCGCCTTCATCGCCGCCTCGTGGGTGGCGCTGCTGCTGGGGGCGGCGGCGTACCTGATCGGCCTGTTCAACGCCACGATGGCGCTCAACGAGAAGGGCTACTACCTGACCCTGCTGCTGTTCGGCCTGTTCGCGGCGGTCTCGCTGCAGAAGAGCGTGCGCGATCGCGTGGAAGGCATTCCGGTGAGCGGCCTGTACTACGCGCTGTGCTGGTTCGCGCTGCTGTCGGCGCTGACGCTGCTGCTGGTCGGCCTGTGGAATGCCACGCTGGCACCCAGTGAAAAAGGCTTCTACGGCATGGCGTATGCGCTGTCGCTGTTCGGTGCGGTGGCGGTGCAGAAGAATACCCGCGACCTGATCGCCGCTGGTGGTGGCGAGAGCAAGCGCAGCGCGATCGTGCCGCCGCTGCCGGAACAGGAGTGAATGTGTAGAGCCGAGCCCATGTTCGGCTCTACAGCAGCAGGGCGCTATCGCTTCAATTGCGGATCCGCCAGCTGTGCATCCTCCCAGCCACGACGCACCGCATTGCGTGCCTGCGCCCATTCCAGGCGGCTGCGGCCGCGTTCGTTGGCCCAGCGTGATTCGAGCTCGGCCTCGACCTGTTCATAGGCGCGGATGATGTCCTGTGCACGCGCGGCGTGGCCGATGCGGTAAGCCGGCTCGTAGTCCTCGAAGAACAGCTGGTCGTCGTAGTACGGTTCGGCGGTGTAGCGCTCGCGCCAGTAGTTGCTGATCGCATCACGCGGGGTGCTGTCGTCCGGCACGCGGCCGGGAATCTGGTACTCGGTCATGGAGGGCTCCGTGGTGGACGAAACCCGATCATGCCGGCCCGATGGTTAATGGCCCGGTCCAGCGACGTGATTGCCGGATCAATCCGACCGGCACGGCATGATGCGGCCGGTCACCCGGTGCTGGCATCCTTGCGCGGCAGCGTGTAGATCACTGCGCCGATGGCAAACGCGACCAGTGCGGCGGCAATGTTCTGCCAGCTGGCGCTGGCAAACAGGGCCAGGCACAGCAGCAGTGCCAGCACCGGAATCAGCGGTCCACCGGGCAGCTTCAACGCGCCCGGGCGGTCGGCGTAGCGCTTGGCCAGGACCAGTACCGCCGCGGCGGTGCCGATGTAGGCGAACAGGCGCGTGGTCATCGACAGCAGGGCCAGCTGCACGAACGACCCGGACAGGGCCAGGCCGAGCGCGATCAAGCCCTGGCACAGGATCGACGCGGCCGGGGTATGGAAGCGCGGATGCACCTGGGCCAGGATCTTCGGCCCATAGCCATCGCGTGCCAGCGCGAACAGGAAACGCGGGCCCATCATCATCGTGTTGCTGTTGGTGCCGAGGATGGAGATGGTGGCACCGACGGTCAGGATCAGCGCCAGTGCTTCGCCACCGAATCCAGCGGCGGCATCGGCCAGCGGCGTGGCCGAGCTGGCCAGGCCGGCCAGCGTGCCCTGTGCCACCACCTGCACCGCGCCGTAGATGACGGTGACGGTGATGATCATGGTGATCAGCGCGAACGGAATGTCGCGGCGCGGATTGCGGTACTCGCCGGCGGCGGCGGGAATGTTCTCGAAACCGGCGTAGGCGTATAGCAGCAACAACGCGGCCTCGCCCATGCGTTGCAGGTCGTGCGGGTCCGGGCGCTGGCCGGAGAAGGCCAGCTTCGGGTCGATGTAGAACGCACCGATGGCCACGAACAGCAGCAGCGGCAGCATCTTGCCGATCACCAGCACCACGCCGGTGCGCGCGGCCGAACGCACGCCGATGATGTTGATGCCGGTGAGGAAGCCCAGCGACACCACGATCACCGCGATGCGGCCCAGGCCGGCACCGGCCCACGGCCAGAAGCGCGCGACCGCATCGGCCAGCGCATTGCTGAGTGCGGCCGCCGAACTGATGCGGGTCAGCCAGATCATCCAGCCGATCTCGAAACCGGCGAAGCGGCCAAAGGCCTCGCGTGCATACAGGTAGCTGCCGCCGGGTTCATCGAAGTAGCTGGCGGCCTGCGCATAGCACAGCACCAGCAAGGCCACGACGATGCCGGCGGCGACCACGCCCCACAGGCTGAAGGGGCCGAGCAGGGCGACGGTGGCGGCCGGCAGCAGGTAGATGCCGCTGCCGATCACATCGTTGATCGACAGGCCGACGATCTGCCAGCGGCTGACCGCGCGCTGCAGCTGCGGCTCGTCCTGCGCGCTCAACGGCCGTCTCCCTTCAGTGCAGGCAGCTGCCACTGCGCCTGCAGTCGCTTGTACTCCGCGCGCGGCAGCAGCACGAAACGCGGCGCGTCCTGCGGCCGCAGCCAGTCCAGCAGTGCCTGCATGCGTTCCTGCGGCATCGCCGTGCAGCCGGCGGTGGCCTCGCCGGGCTGGCGCCACAGATGGGCGAAGATGCAGCTGCCCTTGCCGGGCTGGTTGTCCGGGTTGTGGGCAATCACGAAGCCTTCCCGGTAGCGCACGTCGCCCTTGTTGTGCAGGTCCAGCCGCATCGGCTCGGTGGAGCCCTTGACCGCTGCGCTGCCGACCTTCTTCTCATCCACGATGCGGTTGTAGAACGGCGAGGCGGGCACGTCCATGCAGTAGCTGCTGTCCAGCATCGGCTGGTAGGGCAGGGCGGTGCCGGGCCGGGTGACCGCATAGCCGAACGCGCTGCCGAGCGCGAATATGCCGGCCGGGCTGCGGCCATCGCCTTCCTGCTTCTGCGGGCCATCGGCCTGTGCCGGATGCAGGCCCAGGCCCCATGCGCTGCCGGTGCGGCCAAGCGCCACCGGGAACGCCTGGCCATGCGGGTGCCAGCCCTTACCGTCGCGCACATAGGCCTGCAGTTGCCCCTGGGTGCTGTCCCAGCCATCGCTGGTGACCACGATCAGCTGGCGCGCGCCATCCAGCGGCGCAGCGTGAACGGACACCACTGCGGCAAGCAGCAGTGTAGTGATGACAAGGCGGACCAGCGATCTCATCAACATGCGCTCCGGTCAGGAATCCAGCAGGTGGTCGATCCGCTCCAGGTTCACCGCAAGCTGCTGCTGGCGATCCGGATTGGCATGGCAGAGCAGCACGAACAGGAAATCGAGCAGGGCGTGCATGGCGCTACGGTACAGCAGCTGCGCGACCTGCGGCGTGCGGTCGTGGGCGCAGACCGCCAGGGCCGCATCCGCATGCGCGCGCAGCGGGTTGGCGGTGTGGCGGGTGATGGAAATCACCTTGCCCCCCATGTCCTGGAACTGCCGCGACAGCTGCGAGAGCTGGGGCAGGTTGCCGAACTCGGAGAACACCAGCAGCGCGTCACCGGGCCGTGCGGCCGAGAGGTTGGCCAGCATCAGGATCGGGTCGGTGTGGGGTACCACCAGCAGCCCGAGCAGCGACAGCCGCATGGCAAACTCGCGGGCGAACAGGCCGTCGTCTCCCAGGCCGTACACGAACAGCTTGGGCGCACCGTCGAGCAGCTGCACGATGCGCTCGATCTCCGCGCGTGGATTGGCCTGGCGTGTTTCCTCTTCGGCCTGCGCCTTGCTGCGGCGCAGCGCCTCGCCCAGGCGCAGGTAGTCATCGCCGCTGTCGGGTTCGTCGGGCGCCTGCTGCGGATCAGCACCGGCGCGGGCGACGTCCTGGCCGATGGAGTACTTCAGGTCCGGGTAGCCCTTGAAGCCGAGCTTCTGGCTGAACTTCACCACGCTGGACTGGCTGATGCCCAACGCGCTGGCCAGCTGCTGGGACGAGTAGTCGCGCAGCAGGTGGGCGTTGTCGAGGATGAAGTCGGCGATGCGGCGCTCGATGGCCGACATCTGCCCACGCTCGGTGCGGATCTTCAGCAGGGGCGGCATGCGGGGCGTCCGAGGGGCGTGCGTTGGAGCATAGGGGAACGCGTTGCGGTTGGCAGCGTAGAGCAGGTCATGGAGTGGGTCGGGCGGGTGGGGTTTGCAGGGGACGCCGTGAATCCGTCCACGGAGGCTTGGCCGCGCTTGCTCGTTTGCGCTGTCCTGCGCAAACGGCAAGACCTGGGTTGGGCGTCCTGCCCAACCCGCCCGAGGCATGCCTCGGGCCCATGGCGCGGACACCCCTGCAAGCCCCACCCGCCCGACCCCGGACAGATCGCGCGCGTGCCAGCCGCGAAGGGGATACGGGGTAGAGCAGAAGCAAGAGCAAAAGCATCCACGCATGGCGTGGATCCACGGGATGCAGTTGTTGCCTTTGTCGTTGAGTCCGCCTTCAAGCGAGCCGAGCACCGCAGGTCCGGCGAGGGCGAAGAGGCGCGGGTGTCTGAGCGTAGCGAGTTCCCGCGCCGTCCCTCCACTGGCCGAGGAGCGCAGGGAACCGGTGCGTAGCACCGGCTCGCGGCCGGCGGAGCGTTTCTTTTGGTTACTTTTCTTTTCGCGAAAAGAAAAGTAACGCGCGACCCAACGTCAGTGGCACGCAACGTCAGCCGCAAGGCAGAAATCAACCCAGCATCTCCAGCCCACGCACTTCAGTAATGCCCAGCCCCGGCACGTCGCTGATGCTGATCTCCGATTCGTTGAAATGCACGCCGCCGCTGACCGGGTCGAACTGGCCCAGCGAGGGGCCGTCCAGATCGACCTTGGTGATCACATCGCTCTTGGCCACGGCCAGGTGCACGGCGGCAGCCACGCTGATGCTCGATTCGATCATGCAGCCGATCATGCACGGCACGCCGTAGATGCCGGCAATGTCGGCGATGCGGATCGCGTTGGACAGGCCGCCGGTCTTCATCAGCTTGATGTTGATGATGTCGGCCGCACGCTGCTGGATCAGGTCCATCACCTGGCTCGGGCTGAACACGCTCTCGTCGGCCATCACCGGCGTGTTGACGCGGTCGGTGACGTACTTCAGCCCGCTGATGTCGGCGGCTTTCACCGGCTGCTCCAGCAGTTCAAGCACCACGCCGGCGTCTTCCAGCGTACGCATCGCATGCACCGCCTGCTTGGCAGTCCAGCCCTGGTTGGCATCCAGGCGCAGCAGGGCACGGCCTTCCACGGCGGCATGGATCGCCTTGACCCGTTCGATGTCCAGGCCGATGTCCTTGCCGACCTTGATCTTCAGCGACTCGAAGCCGCGTTCGATTGCCGACAGCGAGTCGGCCACCATCTTGTCGATGTAGTCCACGCTGATGGTGATGTCGGTGGTGATCACCGGGTCGCCGCCACCAAGCATCTGGTACAGCGGGGCACCGTGCAGCTGCGCCCACAGGTCGTACAGTGCGATCTCCACCGCCGCCTTGGCGCTGGTGTTGCGCTCCATCGCGGTCTGCACCAGCGTGCACAGGTGGTTGAGGTTGACCACGTCCTGGCCGATCAGGCGCGGGGCGATAAAGTGGCGGATCGCTTCGATGATCGAGCCGTGCGTATCGCCGGTGATCACGGCGGTGGCCGGGGCTTCGCCGTAACCGGTGTTGCCGGTATCGGTACGGATCAGGACGACCACGTCCTCGACGGTTTCCACCGTGCGCAGGGCCGTCTTGAACGGTGTCTTCAACGGCACGCGCAGCATGCCCAGTTCGATGGCAGTGATCTTCATTCAGGGGGTCTTGGCCCGCAGGCGCTGGATGTTGGTGATGCGGTCGATGTAGCGGACGGTATCGCTGGCCATCATCGGCTCCAGCGGCGTGACCGAAACACCATTGAGATGGGCCTGCACACGTCTGCCGTCGGCACCGAACCAGCTGCCGCCTGCCGTATCGTGGATCACCCAGGTGCGGCCGTCGACGTGGCCGATGGCCATCATCACGTGGCCGGGAATGTAGACCAGGTCGCCAACACGGAGGTCGGTGACGGCGCGGTCGCGCACCGCCTTGCCGTCCTTGCCGGTGAACGGTAGTCGATCCAGCGCGGGGCTGACCGCCTGCGCGCTGGTATTGCGCGGCAGCAGTACGCCGAAGCTGCGGTAGATCTCGGACACAAAGCCGCTGCAGTCGCGGGTGTCGTAGTCGTGGCCCCAGCCGTAGCGTTCGCCAAGGAACTTGAACGCCTGCTGCAGCAGCAGGCGCGGGGTCAGCGGCAGGTAGTCGGCGGCAGTGTCCTGCGAGCGTGGCAGCAGCGCCGGCACCAGCTTCAGGCGGCCGTCGGCTTCCCGCACGGGCAACTGCACCACCCACGATGCGTGCGCCTGCTGGCCGTTCACCGGATCGGCAGCCGGCCAGTCGGCCAACACCGGCAGGCGCACGCCCATGTCCAGCTGCAGGCGCGAGACACGCGGCTCTTCCGGGGTGTAGGCGGTCTGCGCGGTGGCACCGGTGACGATCCGGTACGGGCCCTTCGTGCCGTAACCGAGCACGGTGGCCTTGTCGCCGCTGGCGATGGCCTCGGCCTCGATCCACGCGCTGTAGCGCTCGCTGTGGACGAACAGCCAGCGGCCGTCGGCGCTGCGATGGACCACGGCGACCTTGTCGCCGGGGAACAGTGCCGATTCCTGGAAACGGTCGATATCGGTGTCACCGACGCTGCTGAAGACGCGCTCGCGGGTGGGGAAGGTACGCAGTGCCGCGCGCTTCACCACCAGCCCGTAGGCCGGTGCCACCTCGGCCGGGATCGCATCCAGGCCGAGGTTGGCTTCGATCACGCTGCGCAGCGCCGGCGCGATCGGCTGGCCCTTGTCGCTGTAGAGGGCGCGTGCGGGCCAGCGCGACAGCGCGGTGATGCTGGCACGCACCGTCGCCGCGTCAAGCTGCGCCGGCAACGCCGCGATGTCCTGGAGGTGGCTGTCCTGCGCCCGCATCCGCGCGTTCTGCGCCTCGATCTGCGCGCGGTCCAGGATCGGCGCATCGGCGTTGTCCAGACGCGCGGCCCAGTACTGCGGCGTCAGGTAGGCCTCGTGCAGGCCGATCACATACGGCAGCGGCGCACCCGGGTCGGGTGGTGGTGCCGCCGGTGCAAAGGCCGGTGCGGCCAGCAGGCACAGCGCCAGGGACACGCGGCGCGGCCAACGCCGGTGCCGTTCGCGGGAAGCCAGGATCATGCGCAGCACACCCTCCTCGAATGCCTGTTGGAATATTTATTCCTTTCGGCGGCGAAAGCAAGAATAAATTATTGACCGGCATCCCGGCCCGTGTTACACAGCCGTTACCACCCGCGCTGGGGAAGTGTCGCTGTGGATCCTGCCGTTCGCAAACCACGTCTGCCTGCTGCTGCCGGCCTGTGTGCCGCGCTGCTGCTGTGGGCGTCTGCCGCGCAGGCCACGGATGGGGATAGCCACCAGCAGCGGGCGCGCCAGGCGCAGGTGATCGACCTGATCGACAGCGGTCGCTTCAGCGATGCCCAAGCGCTGCTGGCAACGGCAGGCGATACCGCCGACGGGGCCTTCCAGCGCGAGCGCATGCGCCGCATCCGCTTGGATTTCAGCCTCGACCACGCTGCCGCCAAGGCCGCCGTACGCCGCTGGATTCCCGACCTGACCGACGAGGAATTCGCGCGCTGGGACCAGCTTGGCCTGATCGAGCATCTCGATATCGACGGCGAGCGTTGGTACTTCAAGCGCGCGCCGTCGAATCTGTTCCTGCTCAGCGCCGAAGCACGCGCGCGCCGCCGCGCCGATGCGCCGATGCCCGCTCCGGGCCCGAACGAAGTGCTCAACGCACACCACGCGCGCGTGGTGGCCGCGTCCGAGCAGCGAGGCCAGGCGTCGGTGCTGCCGCAGCGCATCGAATTCACCCAGTCGCTGACGGTGAAGGCCGATGCGGTGCCGGCCGGCGAGACCGTGCGTGCCTGGATTCCGTACCCGCGCGAGATCCCCGGCCAGCAGGAGCAGGTGCAGTGGCTGGGCAGCACCCCGGGCAAGGCGCGCGTGGCTCCGGCCCACACCCAGCAACGCACCGCCTACCTCGAAGCCAACGCGGTGGCCGGGCAGCCGACCCGCTTCGAGATCCGCTACGCGGTCACGATCTTCGCCCGGCATACCGCGATCGACCCGGCCGTGGTGCAACCGACCCCGGCCGATCCGGCCCTGAAGCCCTATCTGGCCGAACAGCTGCCCCATGTGCGCTTCACCCCGGCGCTGAAGCTGTTCTCCGACCAGGTACTGCAGGGCGAGACGCGCCCGTATGAAGTGGTGCGCAGGCTGTTTGCCGCGGTCGACCGCATTCCGTGGGCCGGTGCGCGCGAATATTCCACGCTCAGCAACATCAGCGATTACGCGCTCCGTGCCGGCCATGCCGACTGCGGGCAGCAGACGTTGCTGCTGATCGCACTGCTGCGCCTGAACGGCATCCCCGCACGCTGGCAGTCGGGCATGGTGTTCTCCGACGATGGCAGTGGTTACAACAATCTGCATGACTGGGGACAGGTCTACCTGGCGCCGTATGGCTGGCTGCCGATGGACGTGACCACTGGCGCACTGGCCAGCGATGTACCGGCGCTGCGCGACTTCTATCTGGGTGGCCTCGATGGCTACCGCATCGCCTTCAACGGTGATTTCGGCCAGCCCTTTGTGCCGGCCAGACAGCATTACCGCTCGGAAACGGTCGACTCGCAGCGTGGCGAGGCCGAGTGGGCAGGCGGCAACCTGTACTTCGACCAATGGAGCTACGACTTCCAGTGGCGGGCACTGCCAGCCAGGCAACGCTAGCGCGACACCTCGCATTCCACACCATTCAATTCTTGCAGGAGAGAGCAGGGGATGAAGGCTTACAGCATCAAGCGGGCGGCGTTGTGCGTCGCTCTCGGGGCGTGTCTGGGCGTGATCGCGCCCAGCGCATTCGCACAGGATGGTTCAGTGGTCGGCCGGCTGGTCAGCGATGCCGGCCAGGTCCCGGCCGGTGCCACGGTGACCGTACGCAACCCGGCAACGGGCTTCGTCCGCTCCGTGCAGGCCGACGCCAACGGCAGCTACCGCATTCCGCTGCTGCCGGTCGGCACCTATGACATGGAGGTGAGCCTGCCCGGCGGAGGGGCCAGCCGCGTCGGCCAGGTGACGGTCAGCCTCGGCAGTGCCACCACGGTCAACGTGCCGCTGGGTGCGGTCAGTACCCTGGGCACGGTCGAAGTGCGGGCGCCGCAGGTGGTGTCGATGGTGGACGTGAAGTCCACCGAGTCGGCCACCAACATCACCCGCGAGGAGCTGTCGCGCCTGCCGGTGGACCGTGACATCACCGCCGTAGCGCTGCTCGCGCCGGGAGCCGTGAAGGGCAAGGGGTCGCTCGGCGGGCAGGGCATTTCCTTCGGCGGTTCGTCGGTGGCCGAGAACACCGTCTACATCAATGGCCTGAACGTCACCGACTTCTACAACCGGGTCGGCTTCTCGTCGGTGCCGTTCTCGTTCTACCAGGAATTCCAGGTCAAGACCGGCGGCTACTCGGTCGAGTTCGGGCGCAGCACCGGTGGTGTCATCAACGCGGTGACCCGCTCGGGCAGCAACGATTTCAAGGCCGGCGCCGAGCTGGTGTTCGAGCCGCGGGCATGGCAATCGCAGGCACGTGATCGCTACGACGGCAGCGGCAGCCGCTACATCACCGCCAGCCGCGACGACTACAGCCGCAGCGCGCTGAATGTGTTCGCCTCCGGTGCGCTGGTGCAGGATCGCCTGTTCTTCTTCGGCATGTACGAGGCGCGCGACTACCGCCCCACCTCGACCAATGACGCCGGCACGCGCCTGAGCCAGGGCAAGGCCGATGATCCGTTCTGGGGCGGCAAGATCGACTGGCAGATCACCGACAACCAGATGCTGTCGCTGTTCGGCTTCTCGGACAAGAGCAAGACCCTCACCGACGTCTACGCCTACGATTACGCCACGGGGCAGACCGTGGGCGAGCGCAGCAACCAGATCTACAACACGGTGGGTGGCAAGAACTGGTCCGGTACCTACAGCTGGCAGGTCAACAACGACCTGACCATGAAGCTGATGTACGGCGAGAACAAGCGCAACCGTGTGCAGAGCTCGTTGATGGACGAGAACTGCAACCGCGTGTTCGACAATCGCACCGCCAGCCAGGGCGTGCCGCCATCGCTGCAGGGTGACCGCGGCTGCACCAGCAGCTCGCAGCTGGAATCCGCGCTGGACACCCGCAAGGCTGCACGCGCCGATTTCGAATGGACGCTGGGCAACCACCTGCTGCGCTTCGGCCTGGACCGCGAAGAGAACACCTCCGACTACAGCCGTGCCTACCCCGGGCCCGGCGGCCTGCGCTATGACATCTATGCCCGCACACCCGGCAGTCCGCTCAATGGTGGCGTGGTGCCGGCCAGCGGCCTGGTCGCGCGCACCCGTCGCTATGAAGTGGAAGGGGCCTTCGAGACGATCAACTCGGCCTACTACCTGGAAGACAACTGGCAGGTGACGCCGAATCTGCTGCTGAACATGGGCCTGCGCCTGGAAGCCTTCGACAACAAGGGCGGCGACGGCAGCAGCTACATCAAGATCGACGACATGCTGGCCCCGCGCCTGGGCTTCTCCTGGGACGTGCGCGGCGATGGCACGACCAAGGTGTTCGGCAACCTGGGCCGATACTTCCTGCCGGTGGCCAACGTCATCAACATCAAGCAGGCCGGTGGCTTCCTCGACGAGCGGACCTGGTATGAGTTCCTCGGCTACAGCGGCGCGGCCAACAACATCCCCAACCTGGGCGCACAGATCGGGCCGGTGGACAACTCGCAGGGCGACGGCAGCGTGCCGGACCTGCGTGCCGAAGTGAACCGGGACATGGACCCGGTCTACCAGGACGAAGCGATCCTCGGCTTCCAGCAGATGATCAACGAAGCCTGGTCGGTGGGGGCGAGCGTGACCTATCGCCGCCTGCACAATGCCATCGATGACATGAACATCACCGCGACCGGCCAGTGTGGTGCCATCGACGGGGTGTGGATCATGGGCAACCCCGGGCGCACCAATACCGTCTGGGGCGACACCGACTGCGATGGCCGCAACGACGGCTGGATCAGCATCGATACGTCGAAGGAAGGCTGGGCACTGTACGACGACAACGGCAACTACGTCGGCCAGCGCGGCTGGGTGAAGCCCAAGCGTGACTACAAGGCGCTGGAACTGCAGGTCGACCGCGCCTGGGACGGCAAGTGGGGCTTCAACGCCTCCTACACCCTTGCATACGGTCGCGGCAACGCAGAAGGCCCGGTCAACTCCGATACCGACTTCGCCGACGCAGGGCGCACCGAGAACTTCGACAACCCCTGGGTCAACTACCGCGGCTACGGCTATCTGGCCAACGACCGCCGCCACCAGTTCAAGTTCCGTGGCAGCTACGCATTGACCGAGAACCTCAGCGTGGCGGCCACGCTGGGCGTGCAGTCGGGCAGCCCGATTACCCGCTTCGGCGCCGGTAATCCGTTCGACGACACCGACTTCCACAGCTACTACGTGTGCGTGTCCAACTGCCAGTCGACGGTTCCGTCCCAGCGCGTGTTCGTGCATTCGCCACGCGGTGGCGACGGCCGCACGCCCTGGACCTATGACCTGGACGTGAGCGTCTCGTACAAGGTGCCGATTCCCACCGATCTGCGCCTGAAGCTGGCGGTGTACAACGTGCTCAACCAGCAGCGCGTGGTGACCGTGGACCAGGACTACGAGCCGCAGGACAGCATCGGCACGCCGAACCCGCTCTACCGCTACGGCACCGGCTTCCAGTCGCCGCGCTACGCGCAGCTGACCGTCACCTGGGCCTACTGAGGCCCGGTGCCGGGACCATGCGCATGCAGGCACTGTGGATGCTGGCCGCGCTGGTGGCTTTTCCGGCGGCGGCGGTCGATACCGCCTCTGTCGAGGCCGATGTCGCCGCCGTGGTCCGGCACGAGCACCTGCCCGGGCTGGCCATGGCGGTGGTCGACAACGGGCAGGTGGTCTATCGCCACGCCGAGGGCGCGCGTGGCGATGGCGGCCGCATCGACCAGGACACGCTGTTCAAGATCGCCTCCAACAGCAAGGCGATGACTGCCGCGCTGCTGGCGCGGCTGGTGCAGCAGGGCAGGCTGCGCTGGGATGATCCGGTGCAGCGGCATCTGCCGGGCTTCCGCATGCACGATGCCTGGGTGGGCCAGCAGATGCAGGTGCGCGACCTGCTGATCCACAACAGCGGCCTGGGCCTGGGCGCCGGGGACCTGATGCTGTGGCCGGAACCGAACGCATTCACCCGCACCGACATCATCGCCGGATTGGCGCACCTGACGCCGGTCAGCAGCTTCCGCAGCCACTATGCCTACGACAACCTGATGTACGTGGTGGCTGGCGAAGTGGCCGCTGCGGCGGGCGGCAAGCCGTACGACCAGTTGATGCGCGAGCAGGTGTTCGAACCACTGGGCCTGTCGCGCTGCCAGGTGGGGGCGTGGTCGGTGAAGCGCGTGGGCAACGTGGCGCAGCCGCATGCCTGGCGCGGTGATCGCAACGCGGTAGTGAATGAGGATGGAGCGATCAGCCCGGACCTGCCGTCGATGGCCGCTGGCGGCATCCGGTGTTCGCTGCGCGACATGACGCGGTGGATGCAGGTGCTGCTCGATCCCACCGTGGCGCCCGGCTGGCTGGATGCGGAGCAGCGCCGCACGCTGTGGACCCTGCACATGCCGATGCCGCTGGGCGAGCGCCAGCGGCGCTGGGACAACGCGCATTTCTACGGCTACGGCTATGGCTGGCGCGTGTCCGACATGGACGGCCAGTGGAAGGTGGCGCACACCGGCACGCTGTCCGGCATGTATTCGTCGCTGGCGCTGCTGCCCGACCGCAAGGTGGGCGTGGTCATGCTGATCAACGGTGATGGAGAGGATGCGCGTACCGCATTGATGCAGGCCGCGCTGAAGCGCTTTACGGCGCCGGACGATGCGCGTCCGGCGCTGGAGTACCTGGCCGAACTGAAGGCGGACCAGGCGGCGCGCGCGGCAAGCGGCCATCAGCGGCCGGCGACGTCGGAGGCACGGCCGACATCGGACGCCGATCTGCCGCGCTGGCAGGGTCGCTACACCGACCCGTGGCTGGGGCCGGCCTCGCTGTGCCCGGGCAAGGACGGCCTGCGTTTCAGCGTGGACAAGTCGCCCCGGCTGCAGGCGGCTGTGCTGCAGCTGCAGGGGCGCTGGCTGCTGCGCTGGGATACGCTGGGCGACGACGCACAGGCCTGGCTGCAACCCGGGGACGGTGCGTCGCCCACGCTGGACCTGCGCGCCATCGATCCGGACATCGACTTCAGCTATGACTTCCAGGACCTGCATTTCACTCGTACTGGCGACTGCGCTGGCGGCGACCACCGGCGCCGCTGAGCCACCGCGCGTTTCACCGGCCACCGACGCGGCCAGTGCCGGACTGGTGGAGATCCGCACGGTGTCGCCGCGCATCGACCTGGATATCCGCTATGCCGGCGCCAACAACTTCACCGGCGCGCGCGTGCCCGGCTACGAGGCGCCTTCGTGCTACCTGCTGGCGCCGGTGGCGAAGGCACTGGCACAGGTGGAACAGGACCTGCGCGCCGATGGCTTCGGCCTGCGCCTCTACGACTGTTACCGGCCGGTGCGTTCGGTGCAGGCCTTCATGGCCTGGGTGAACGATCCACACGAACGCTCGCGCAAGGCCCTGCAATACCCTGACCTGGACAAACCGCGCCTGCTGGCCGACGGCTACATCGCCGAGCGCTCCGGCCACAGCCGCGGTGCCACGGTGGATCTGGGCCTGCTGGATTGCCGCAGCGGGACGTGCACGCCGTTGGACATGGGCACGGACTTCGATTTCTTTGGCCGGCGTGCGCATACCCAGACCCTCGGGCTGAGCGCTGCACAGCAGGCGAACCGCCGTCAGCTGGTGCAGGCGATGGCGCGCCACGGCTTCGTCAACTATCCGCAGGAGTGGTGGCACTACACCCTGCAGCCCGAACCGGATCCCGGCACCGCATACGACGTGCCTGTGCTTTAGGGTTTGTTGGCAGGGGCGCCCTCGACAATTTCCCGCTGCTCTTGGTAGCTGTCGACCTTGGTCGACACGGTAGATCCACGCCATGCGTGGGTGCTTTCCGTCCAACCCCGGAGAAGTCGATCTCGATGGAGATTCATCCACGCATGGCGTGGATCTACCGGGGCCAGCGGATTGGGTCCGGGGCAGATCCCTTACACTGGCCGCCATCCCACTGTTGCCCACCCGATGAACCTTCCCCTGCACTTCGGCCTGCTCGGCACCCTGGAAGCGGGCGCCATCGCCCTGCTGGTCGGCCTGCTGGTGTACCTGCTGTGGTCGCGGCTGTGCCGGCTGCTGCACTGGTCGATGGGCCATGCGATCGGCTGGGCCTGCGTCATCTCGGTGGTGATCTCCGCCGGCATCGATGCGTGGAAGCTGTTCTACATGGGCATCGTGCGGCTGGAATCACCGCTGTATGCGCGCCTGTTCCTGGCCACCATCCACGATCCGAACGAACTCGGCAGCCGGGTGGTGCTGGAAATCGCCGGCGCGCTGGCCGGGGTCGCACTGGGCTGGGTGATGTTCAGTTCGCGGTCATCGGAAAAAACCGTCGACTGACGCAGGTTTTTCGTTGCCTCGCGGTTAAACGCGAAGGCGTTGAATGCCGGGCTTATGAGCCACTCACTTCCTGCTAACCACCGCGCTAACGCATGCGCGCTGGCCAGTGGTTAATCATGCGTGTGGGCGCCGGTTGCGGGGCAAAATCGATTCAGAAACGCGGTGGCAGGGTAGGTGCCGTGCGGAAACAACAGGCCGCGCAACACCACCCAACAGGTAGGAGACACCCCTGATGACTATTCGCAACCGCAAGCCCCTGATCGCCCTGATCGCCGCCGCCGCCAGCGTGCTGGCCCTCCCGGCGATGGCCCAGTCGGCCAAGCAGCAGGCCGCGCATGCGCAGAATGAAGCGGCGCAGGCCCAGCAGGCGGCGGCACAGGCGGGCCAAGCGGCCGACCAGGCCTCCAACGCGGCTGCAGCGGCCTCGGCGCAGGCCAACGGCGGTGGCCAGACCTGGGCCAGCATCGATACCGATGGCAACGGCACCATCAGCAAGTCCGAGGCCCAGGTGAACGCGGGCCTGGCCCAGGTATTCGACCAGGCCGACAGCAACAAGGACGGCGAGCTGAGCGCCGACGAGTACAAGGCCTACGTGGCCGCCCAGCAGGCCGGCGCGGGTGCCGGTGCGGCGCAGGGCCGTTGATCCAGACTAGATTCGGGAAGACCGGTGCATGGAACCCGGGCGGCGGTGGCCGCCCGGGTTTTTCCCGTCATCGCGGCCCCTGTATCCTTGCCCGATGAACACCTCCATGCCTGCGCCGTCGCGCGCCATCGGCCTGGTCGGTTTTGACGGTGACGATACGCTGTGGAAGAGCGAGGACTACTACCGCAAGGCCGAGCAGGATTACCTTGACCTGTTGTCGCGCTATGTCGACGTGCACGACACCCAGACCGCGCGCCACCTGCTGGAAGTGCAGCAGCGCCACCTGGGCACCTTCGGCTACGGCGTCAAGAGCATGACCCTGTCGATGATCGAAGCGGCCATCGACATCACCGGCCAGCGCATCGAGGCCAGGGACATCCAGCGCATCCTCGACATCGGCCACGACACCCTGCGTCACCCGGTGGAGCTGATCGACGGAGTGCGCGACGCGGTGGCGGCCATTGCCGAGCACTACCCGGTGGTGCTGATCACCAAGGGTGACCTGTTCCACCAGGAGGCGAAGATCAAGGTCGCCAACCTGGGCGAGCTGTTCCCGCGCATCGAGATCGTCTCCGAGAAGGACCCGGAAACCTACGCTCGCGTGCTGGCCGAGTTCGACCTGCCGATGGAGCGCTTCGTGATGGTCGGCAACTCGCTGCGTTCGGATATCGAGCCGGTGGTCACCCTCGGTGGCTGGGGCGTGCATACCCCCTACGCGGTGACCTGGGCCCACGAGACCCAGCACGGCGTGGCCGATGACGAGCCGCGCATGGTGACCGCCGATACCGCGCGCGACTGGCCGGCTGCGCTGGCGGCGATCGAGGCCAAGGCCGCCGCGGCGGCCTGACAGGGCGCGGCGGCTGCGGCAGAATCGGGGCATGAACTACCGACTGCGCGCGCTGTTGCTGTCCCTGCTGCTGGTGCCGGCCACCGTGCTGGCCCAGCAGACCGCCGAGCGTTCGGCGGACTACACGGTGGCAACCGGTGACCGCTGGATCGATGCCCAGCTGCAGGACATCAACCACTACGCCGAACGCTACCCCGACGCCTTCCTCGATGAAGTGTCGCGCTACGCCGATGTCCCCCGCGGCTACCTCAATGCGCTGTTCACCACCCATGGCTGGCAGGCCGGGGATATCTATTTCGCCTGTTTCTGGGCCAAGGCCAGCGCACAGACCTGCCGCGACAGCGTGCGCGCCTTCAGCCAGAACCCGGAGGGGGGCTGGGAGGCCGTGGTGAAGCGCATGCCCACCAGGCCGGAGAACCTGCATTACCGTGCCGTGCGCCACGCCATCGTGGCCAGCTACCGGCACTGGGACCGGCCGGTTACCCTGGATGCCACGCTGAAGCGCCAGTTGAAGCGGTAGTGCCGCCGCCGCTGGTACAACTGCATCCTTTCCAGGCGTTGCTTACCAGCGGCCGCGATTACCCGGTCATGTTGCTCTGCATATCGCCGCCGCACCGCGCTCCGGCGACAATACGGGTCCGAGCTGTTCCCTGTTCCCGTGATCGAGTGACTGATGAGCGCCTCTTTCGTTTCGCCTGATGTGATCCGCCGCCTGTTCGCGCAGGCCATGTCCCGCATGTACCGCACCGAAGTGCCGCTGTACGGCACGCTGGTGGAACTGGTGGAGCGGATCAACGCGCAGGTGCTTGCCCAGGACCCGGCACTGGCCGCGCAGCTGCAACGCAACGACGAGCGTGCGCGCCTGGACGAGGAGCGCCACGGCGCGATCCGCGTCGGCACCGCCGAAGAGCTGGCCACGTTGCGCCGCCTGTTTGCAGTGATGGGCATGTACCCGGTCGGCTACTACGACCTGTCGGTGGTAAGCGTACCGGTGCACTCCACCGCGTTCCGGCCGCTGACCGGCGCGGCGCTGGCGCAGAATCCGTTCCGCGTGTTCACCTCGCTGCTGCGCCTGGAGCTGATCGAAGACCAAGCCCTGCGTGCCGAATCGGCGAAGATTCTGGCACGCCGCCGCATCTTCACCGACGGTGCGCTGGCGCTGATCGACCAGGCCGAGCGTGACGGTGGGCTGTCGCAGGCCGACGCCGAGCGCTTCGTCGATGAAGCCCTGGAGACCTTCCGCTGGCACGGCGATGCCACGGTCGACCTGCCGACCTACCACGCGCTGCACAACGCGCACCGGCTGGTGGCCGACGTGGTCAGTTTCCGCGGCCCGCACATCAACCACCTGACCCCGCGCACGCTGGACATCGATGCCGCGCAGGCGGCGATGATCGAGCACGGCATGGCGGCCAAGGCGGTGATCGAAGGCCCGCCGCGCCGCGCCTGCCCGATCCTGCTGCGCCAGACCAGCTTCAAGGCGCTGGAAGAGGCCGTGCATTTCCCGGATGCGGACGGTGGCGATGCCGGCACCCACACCGCGCGCTTCGGCGAGATCGAACAGCGCGGCCTTGCGCTGACCCCGAAGGGCCGCGCGCTGTACGACCAGCTGCTGTCGCAGGCACGTGATGCCGGCGGCGAAGGCAGTACCGGTGGCGACTACGGCCAGCGCCTGCAGGCGGTGTTCGCCAGCTTCCCGGATGACCATGACACGCTGCGCCAGGAAGGATTGGGCTACTACCGCTACCAGCTGACCGACGCCGGCCGCGCCGCGCCGGAGCGCGTGGCCGATCTGCTTACCGAAGTGCTGGTGGCCGCGGGCCTGGCCACGGCTGACCCGATCGTCTACGAGGATTTCCTGCCGGTCAGTGCCGCGGGCATCTTCCAGTCGAACCTGGGTGGCGAAGAACAACGCGCGTATGCCGCACATGCCAACCGCGAGGCGTTCGAGCAGGCACTGGGCGTGGCGGTGAATGACGAGTTCGAGATCTACGAGCGGCTGCAGGCCGAATCGCTGGCGGCGTTGCGCACCGCGTAAAGGCAGAGCCGGCCGCTGGCCGGGCGCCGCGTAAAGGCAGAGCCGGCCGCTGGCCGGGCACCGCGTGAAGGTAGAGCTTACGCTGGTAGCTGTAGGGGGGGGAAGCCGGCCAGCGGCTAGGCTCTACCCGATGTCCGGACCTGGGGTCAGCCCTTCATCGTGCCGGTATCCAGCCAGCGCTGGTGCCACGACAGCGCTTCCGGCAGCAGGTGCGGGGTGTGCTTGCCGTAGCTCTCGCGGCTGGCACGGTCGAAGTAATCCTGCAGCTGCGGGCGGAAATCCGGATGCGCGCAGTTGTCGATCAGCACCTGCGCGCGCTTGCGCGGGGTCAGGCCGCGCAGGTCGGCCAGGCCCTGTTCGGTGACGATCACCGACACGTCGTGCTCGGTGTGGTCGACATGGCTGGCCATCGGCACGATCGCCGAGATGGTGCCGTTCTTGGCAGTGGACGGGCTCAGGAACGCCGACAGGAAACCGTTGCGGGCAAAGTCACCGGAACCGCCGATGCCGTTCATGATCCGCGTGCCCATCACGTGCGTCGAATTGACGTTGCCGTAGATGTCCACCTCGATCATGCCGTTCATGCCGATGCAGCCGAGGCGGCGCACCAGTTCGGGATGGTTGGAGATCTCCTGCGTGCGCATGATGATGCGCTCGCGGTAGAAATCGATGTTCTCCTTGAACGTCTCGTTGGCCTGCGGGCTCAGTGCGAAGCCGGTGCACGAGGCGTAGCTCAGCACGCCGTCGCGCAGCAGGTCGAGCATGCCGTCCTGGATCACTTCGGTGAACGCAGCCAGGTCGCGGAAACCGCTCTTGGCCAGGCCTACCAGCACGGCGTTGGGGATGTTGCCCACGCCCGACTGCAGCGGCAGCAGGTTCGGCGGCAGGCGGCCCTTCTTCACTTCGTGCTTGAGGAACTCGATCAGGTGCGAAGCGATCTGCTCGCTGGTCGCATCGATCGGGCTGAACGGGCTGTTGCGGTCCGGGCCGTTGGTGCGCACCACGGCCACGATCTTGTCCGGGTCGCAGCGCAGCGCGGTGTCGCCGATGCGGTCGTTGGCGTTCACCAGCGGAATCGGCTTGCGGTGCGGCGGCAGCGCGGTGCCGTAGTAGATGTCATGCATGCCGTCGACGCCGGCCGGCTGCCATTCGTTGACCTCGACGATCACCTTCTTCGCCAGGTCCAGCCAGGTCTTGTTGTTGCCGACCGAGGTGGAGGGTACCAGCGAGCCATCCTCGCGGATGGCCGAGACTTCGATCACGGCGGTATCGATCTCGCCATAGAAGCCGAACCACACATGCTGGGCGACGTGGCTGAGGTGGATGTCGATGTAATCCAGCTTGCCCTCGTTGATGCGGTTGCGCGCATCCGGATCGCTCTGGAACGGCATGCGCATGGCGATGCCATCGGCCTTGGCCAGCGCGCCATCCAGTTCCGGCGCAGTGGAGGCGCCGGTCATCAGCTTGATCTGGAAGGGCTGGCCCTGGGCGTGCACCGCTTCGATGCGGCGGGCCAGTTCGACGGGGACGGCCTTGGGATACCCGGAGCCGGTAAAGCCGCTCATGGCCACGGTTTCACCGGGCTGGATCAGCGCGGCTGCGGCCTCGGCGGAGACCACGCGGTCACGAAGACGCGCGTTGGCGATGCGATCAACAGACATGACGACAGTTCTGGGGGGAAACCCGATTATCGGCCATCCTCATCCGTACGGGGGTTCTACCTTCGTGGAATGGCTTTTCCCCCAGGGGCTCACCCATACCCACCGGTTCTGTTTTGCAGTGCAGCGTGCAAACTGCTTTCGCAGCCCGCACGATGGCCCTGCATCCCGACGTGGGGGAGGGAGCAGAGCCCGCTGGCAGTTCGCTGCAAGCGGGCTTTTTTATTGCCTGTCGCCCCGTATGAATGCGCGGTGCCCATTATCGGTAGTGCCGCCGCTGGTAAGCGCAACCCCATCAACCTTCGGCGGGATCATCGGATCTGTAGAAGCCAGCGGCCGGCACTACCGGATCATCGGATCTGTAAGCCGGCACTACCAGGTCATCGGATCTGCCGGCCAGCGGCCGGCACTACCGGGTCCGTCGCGTCCCGGCCGGGTCGATACAATCCGCCCATGACTCTTGCTCCCGCAGACCTGCCCGCCGCCCTGCAGCCCCTTGTCGACCGCGCCCTGGCGCGCCTGGCGCAGGTCCTGCCCGGGCCCATCCCCACGGAATGGCTGCCGTTGCTGACCCGGCTGGCGGTAGCCAGCGACTTCGCACTGGACACCCTGGTGCGGCAACCGGCGTTGCTGACGCAGCTGGCCGCGCCCGGCTGCCCGCCGATCCCGGCCCCGGTGCTCGATCCGCTGCAACCCAGCGACTGGCCGGCACAGCTGCGGCGCTGGCGCACCGCCATGTCCACGCGACTGATCTGGCGTGACCTGGCCGGGCTGGACGACGTGGCGCAGACCCTGGCCGGCGCCACCACCCTGGCCGAGGATTGCCTGCGGCTGGCGCTGGATGCCCTGCAGCAGGAATTCGCACAGCGCCACGGCGTGGTCCGCGATGGCGACGGTGCCGCGCAGCAGCTGGTGGTGTTCGGCCTCGGCAAGCTGGGCGGCGGCGAGCTCAACTTCAGTTCCGATATCGATCTGGTCTATGCGTATCCGCAGGGCGGCGAATCCGACGGTCCGCGTGCGCTGGCCGCCGAAGAGTATTTCGCACGCCTCGGCCAGCGCCTGGCCAAGCTGCTGGACGAAACCACCGTCGATGGCTTCAGCCACCGCGTCGACCTGCGCCTGCGCCCGTTCGGCAGCGCCGGTCGCGTGGCGCTTTCGTTCGCGGCGATGGACCAGTACTTCCAGCGCGAAGGCCGCGACTGGGAACGCTATGCGTGGCTGAAGGCGCGCGCGGTCGCCGGCGATATCCAGGCGGGTGAGGCGTGGCTGCAGACCCTGCGCCCGTTCGTGTACCGCCGCTACCTGGATTTCACCGCGCTCGACGGCCTGCGTGAGATGAAAGCGGCAATCACCGCCGAAGTCGCGCGCCGCGAGCTGCACGAAGACATCAAGCGCGGCGCCGGTGGCATCCGCGAAATCGAGTTCCTGTGCCAGGCGCTGCAGCTGATCCGCGGTGGCCGTGAGCCGGCGCTGCGCGAGCGCCGCCTGCTGGTGGCGCTGGACGCGCTGGTGGCTGGCGGGCAGATCGCGCCCGAGGATGGCGCTGCGCTGCGCGAGGCCTACCTGTTCCTGCGCCGCCTGGAAAACCGCCTGCAGATGCTGCGCGACGCACAGACCCACGTGCTGCCCAGCGACGCGCTGGACCGCGCGCGCATCGCCGTCGGCCTCGGCTACCCGGACTGGGACGTGCTGCGCGCGGCATTGGCTGTGCAGCAGCAGCGGGTCAGTACTGAATTCGCCGCGCTGCTGGCCCCGCGCAAGGGTCAGGCCGCGCCCGACGCGCTGGCCAACTACTGGCGCAGCCTGCCCGAAGGCAGCAACGCACCGCTGCTGGCCGAGGCGGGTTTCCTCGACGCCAATGGTGCCGACCAGTCGCTGCGCGATTTCGCCCAGGGCACCGGCGTGAAGTCCTTGTCCGACGCCGCGCGTGCACGGCTGGATCGCGTACTGCCGGCGCTGCTGCATGCGGCCACGCGTTCGCCGCAACCCGACGCCGCGCTCAAGCGCGTGCTTGGCCTGCTGCAGGCCGTGTTGCGCCGGACCAGTTATCTGGCGCTGCTGGACGAACAGCCCAGCGCGCTGGCGCGTCTGGTCGATGTGCTGGCGCGCAGCGCGCTGTTGGCCGAGCGCCTGGCTGCGTATCCGCTGCTGCTGGACGAACTGCTGGATGTGCGCGTGTCCGGTCCGATGCCCGATGCCGCCGGCATGCTGGCCGAATGCCAGCAGGTGCTGGCGGTCGAAGATCCCGAATCGGCACTGCGCTGGCTCAACGAGACGCGGCTGGCGCTCAGTTTCCGCATGGCGATGGCCACGCTGGACGGTCGCCAGGGCGCGGTGGACAGTACGCGGCAACTGGCCGAGCTGGCACAGGCGGTGGTGGTCACCGTGCTGGCGATGGCCGAGGCGGACATGCGCGCCGCGCACGGCGCGATTCCCGGTGGCCGCTTCGCGATCATCGGCTACGGCAGCCTCGGTGGCCTCGAGCTGGGCTTCGGTTCCGACCTGGACCTGGTGTTCCTGCATGACCACCCGGCCGGCGTCGACGCCAGCGACGGTGTGCGTCCGCTGGAGCCGGGGCGCTGGTATGCGCGGCTCGCGCAGAAGGTGATGGCGCTGCTCGGTGCGGTCACCGCCGCCGGCCGCCTGTACGACATCGATGTGCGCCTGCGCCCCGATGGCGGCAAGGGGTCGCTGGTGTCTTCGTTGGCCAGTTACACCGAGTACCAGCGCGAGCGGGCGTGGACCTGGGAACACCAGGCGCTGGTGCGTGCGCGGGGCGTGGCCGGCGATGCCAGCCTGCTGGCCGACTTCGAACAGGTGCGTGCACAGACGCTGGGGCGCGAGCGCGACATGGCCACGCTGTATGCCGACGTGCTGAAAATGCGTGGCCGCATGCGCACCGAACTGGACCGCAGCGACGCCGCGCGCCTGGACCTGAAGCAGGGTGCCGGTGGCGTGGTGGACCTGGAATTCCTGCTGCAGACCGGGGTACTCGCGCGCAGCGCGCAGGTGCCGGCGCTGCTGCAGCCGCGCGACACGCCGTCGTTGATCGATGCGCTGGCGGTCGCCGGTTTCCTGCCCGATGCCACCGCGCAGGCGCTGCATGGTGCGCACGCCACGCTGTTGGACGTGGGCCTGGCCTGCACGCTGGACCGCCGCCCGCGACTGGCCCCGACCACGCCGGCGATTGAACAGGCGTGTGCAGCGATTACGGCGGCGTGCAGAGCGGCAGAGCTGCCGTTCGCCTGAGTGCCGGATGGCGGAGGACTACAGTTGGTAGATGCCAACCTTGGTTGGCATGAATGCAAAGCGCCAACCAAGGTTGGCGCCTGCCAGCGCAATGGCGGTCAGCTGGCCGCGCGCAGCGGCGCCATCTTCCACAACAACGCGCGGAACGGGGCCAGCAGGCAGACGCCGATCGCCAGCTTCACTGCCAGGTCGCCGGCGGCCCAGCTCACCCACGGCAAGGTGGAACCGGCAAACGCGATCGACCAGAAAATGGTGGTGTCCACCGTCGCGCTGCAGGTGGTGGCCACCATCGGTGCGCGCCACCAGCTGCCACGGCGCAGGCGGTCGAACACGGTGATGTCCAGCAGCTGGGCCACGATGAAGGCCGAGCACGAGGCAATGGCGATGCGCGGGGTGGCCACCCAGATCGACAGCAGCACCGCCACCGCGAAGCCGATCCACGCCACCCGGCGCGCCGGGCCCGGGCCGAAGCGACGGTTGATCAGGTTGCTGACCAGGAACGCGACCGGATAGCTGAAGGCGCCCCAGGTCAGCCAGTCGTTGATCGGGTACTGCACCAGTACGTTGGACAGCAGCACCACCGCACCCATGGCCAGTACCGCCAGCACCAGGGCGCGCGGGGTCAGCGGGGCAAACAGAGGGGCAGGACGCACGGACATGGCGAGCCAGGGGGACAAAGGGGCTCGCCCATTATCCGCCCGGCCTGCGGCAAAGCCAAAACCGGTCGTTCAGCTTTACAGCGCTTCACTCATCACGTCACCGGCGGCATAGGCCGTCGGCACATAGGCCAGGGTCTGGCCCTGCGCGCTCTTCACGTTCCAGCCGGCACCGGCCTCCGTGGGGTCGAAATGCACCCGTTGCCCGACCACGAAGGCCGCCGCCGGGTTCTCGCCCTGCGGCTGCACCGGCCAGCGCAGGGTGGCGGTGTGGTCGGCCTTGTCCGGTACCTGCAGCTGCACCTGGCGCTCGCCCGTGGGCGTGGTCTCCACCTTCTTCACTTCCATCGGCGGCAGCGGCACCGCCTTGGTGCGGGTCGCCCTGGCGTTGCGCTCGCTGGCCTTGAACGGTGCCTTGGACAGTTCGGACAGGCCCATCGACGCCGCCAGCGGCAGCGACAGCACCACGAACGAGGTCACGATCACGCTGGCCTCGCTGCTGTTCAACTGCGGCGCGGCGCCGGCATGGACGGTGGGCACCAGCAGCGCCGAGAGCAGCAATGCAGTGGTGGGAACGCGCAGGCAACGGAGCATGGAGACCTCCTGGTCAGCGTGGGGCGGCGGCTCAGCGCCGGTTGTCAAAGATGTCGCGCGGGCCGGTGGCCTCGGGCAGGTATTCCAGCGGGCGGCCCTGGTTGTCCTTCAGCTGCCAGCCCTGGTCGTTGCCGGTCGGCTCGAAGTTCACGGTCTGGCCCACGGTGAACTGCACAGCAGGATCGCCGATGCCGCGCGGGTACTGCATCGATGCCGTGTTCTGCGGGTCATTGGCATCACGCAGCAGCACTTCGCGGCGGCCGTCGACGGTGGTGGCGATGGCGCTCACCTCCATCTGCGGCAGCTTGATCTGCTGCGGGCGGGCCAGCGGCCGGCCGGCGTCGGCCGCATCCTGGGCTTCCTTCGCGGCGGCGGCGCGGGCCGAGGCCACCATCTGCGTGGACATTTCCAGGCTCGGTCCCTGCGGGCCCGGGTCATGGATGATCACGATGCGGCGTTCGGCGTGGGCGGCCGTGGACCAGGCTAGGCCGGTGACGATCACCGTCGACAGTACAGAGGCAAGCAGCGGACGCATGTCGTTCTCCTCAGGGAAATCAGGGGGCGGCGGCGGTGGCACCGGCCACCGGCACATGGGGGATCACCAGTTCCTGCTGCAGCTGGCTGCGCTGGTGCAGGAAGTCGAACACCGATTCCACCGTCACCACCGAATAGTTGCCAGAGATGCGTTCGCCGGCCGGATGGTCGGTGGTGGTGGCGTTGGCCACGAACAGGCGCGCACCCACGCGCTTGCCGAGGCCGATGTGCAGCACGCTGGGCTGGTATTTCTGCTGGCGCAGCCAATGCTGCGCCTGTTCGCGCTTGACGATGGCCGGTGTGCCTTCGGCCTGCGCCATCGCCGCCGCCAGCACTTCCAGCACCCACTGGTTGGAGTTCTGGTAGTCGGTGGCGAACGGGTAGGCAACCACGTTGTACTTCGTTTCGTGCAGCGCCTTGGGCTGGATCGAGGGCGACACCAGCATCGCGCGCAGGGCCGCACGCAACGGCGCCGACGGCACGCCAATGCGCAGGTCGGTATGGCCGCCACTCTCGCCGACAAAGTTGCCCAGGCCCTCGTGGTACAGCTGCGAACTGTCGGTCTTGCAGCGGTTGAGCAGGTGCATCGCACGCCAGCGGCCGTCGTCCTCGCGCAGCAGGAAGGCCAGGTGGCTGTGGCGCAGGCCGTAGCGGCTCAGGTCCTGGCCACCGCGCGCGGCGACCACCACGTCCACGTCGGGCAGCGCGTCCAGCCGTTCGGCGGTGGTCCAGGCTACGTCCAGCATCGCCGCCTGCGAGGCCATGCTCGGGGAGCGCTCGCGGCAGGCGGTGCTGTTGGCCCAGGCCGGTGCAGCCAGCAGCAGGCTGGCGATCAGCAGCGCGGCGCGGGGCAGGCGGGAAAAACGATCCATGTCGGTACCTTCAACGACGGGCAGGCCCGCGCGCCGATCATACGCTGCTCAGCGCAACGGGCGATCCACGCCCTTGCGCCGCGCAATCGGGTCGTGTAGGCCGCTGGCCGCAACGGCAGGGTTTGGCCATGCGTGCGGCGTTGTAGGCCAGCGGCCGGCACTACCGAGATGCCAGGTACGGCGTTGTAGCAACCAGCGGCCGGCACTACCCCAATGCCAGGCGCTGCTTCACTTCCGCCGCCACCCGCGCGGTTTCGCGCAGCGGTTCGATGCGGTCGTACTGCCAGTCCAGCCAATGCGGCTGCAATCGCCCGCGCGCGCGCAGCTGCTGCTGGAAGCGCGCCAGGCGGCCCTGTGCGGTACTGGCCAGCGCCACCATTACCGGCATGCGCGTGGCGCACGCCTCCGAGAGCAGGTTCACCGAATCGGGCGAGACCACCACGCGGTTGGCCCAGCCGAGCAGGCCACCATAGGGATTGGTGCCGTCGCCGCCATCGCCCCAGATCACGTGCGGCAGGTCGGCGAATTTCGCGCGCAGGACCTCGGCCAGGGCCGGCGGCGTACGGCGCGAGGTCGTTGCCAGCAGGCTGCCGCCTTCGCTGCGGATCTGCTCGGCCAGCTCCTGGAACACGCCGACCATCGCGGTCTCGTCCCACGGCGCCAGCGGCGTCGGCCCACCGACCAGCAGTGCGGTGCGCGGGCCGGGCAGGGTACTGAAGCCGGCGAACGCGGCGCGGCCCCAGGCCAGCCAGTCATCGTCCACCGGGTTGAGGCTGCCGAGCAGGGTCAGCACGTTGCTGCCGCGCAGGGCATCGTGTTCGGGCACCACCACCACGTCCCAATGGCGGGCGCTGATGCGCGGGTCGAGGATCTGCACCACCTGGCTGCCGCGTGCACGCAGCACGCGCAGCGCGCCTGCGGCCTGGCGCCCGCAGCCGATGGCCAGCGCCGGCGCCTCGTTGGCCAGTGACGCAAAGGCCTCGCCGTAGCCGTTGACATCGCCGGGCAGGCGCCGCGGCGACAGCCAGCGCCAGGGCGCGCGCGGTTGCAGGAGCAGCGGTCGGTGGGTGCCCTGGCGCAGTGCCGAGGCCAGCGCGACCGCCTGGCGGACATTGCCCGCGCGGCCGTCAGTGATCGTCCACGGCGCGCTCGATCGTTTCACCATTGGCATTAATTCGTTTCAGCCCTGCTGGGTGTTGCAACAGTCGCGACACTCTACACTGCGGCTCGTCGTTTCGCCCCGCGCCGCCCGCGGGCACTGACTTCCCTTCGCCGCCCTGGAGATCCACCGATGTCCCACGCGCTCGACGCCGCCGCCCTCGACCAGCTGTTCCGCACGGCCCGCACCCAGAACGCCTTCCTCGACAAGCCGGTCCCCGAGAGCCTGCTGAAGGAACTGTACGACCTGGTGAAGTGGGGCCCCACCGCGGCCAACACCACGCCGGCCCGCTTCGTTTTCGTCACCTCGAAGGAGGCCAAGGACAAGCTGGCCCCGGCGCTGTCCGAAGGCAACCTGGCCAAGACCATGGCCGCGCCGGTCACCGTCATCATCGGTTTCGACCTGGACTTCCACGAGAAGCTGCCGTACCTGTTCCCGCACACCGATGCCAAGGCCTGGTTCGACGGCCCGCAGCAAGGCCGCCACGAAGCCGCCATCCGCAACGGCAGCCTGCAGGGCGCCTACCTGATCCTGGCTGCGCGCGCGCTGGGCCTGGATGCCGGCCCGATGTCCGGCTTCGACCCGGCCAAGGTCGACGAAGCCTTCTTCGCCGGCACCTCCATCAAGTCGAATTTCCTGGTCAACCTGGGTTACGGTGACCCGGCGGGCCTGTTCCCGCGCCTGCCGCGCCTGTCGTTCGACGAAGCGGCGCGCATCGCGTAAGACGCTGTATCGGTTTCGGGCCCGCCGTCGTGCGGCGGGCTCTTGCTGCACCGTGTACCCACCCTACGATCCGGAGAGTTCCTCAGATGAGCGCCACCCGTAAACTGCTGCTGCCGCTGGCCCTGACCCTGGCCATCGCCGCCTGCTCCAAGCCGGCCGACACCGCTGCCCCGGCGGCCGATGCTGCCGCCCCGGCCACCACCGAGCAGGCCGCCACCCCGGCGGCTGATGCCGCTGCTGCCGCGCCGGCCGCCGAAGCGATCAAGATCGCCTCGGGCACCTACAAGCTGGACCCGAGCCACACCGACGTGCTGGCGCAGTGGAGCCACTTCGGCTTCTCCAACCCGAGCGCGCACTTCGGCAACGTCGAAGGCACCCTGGTGTACAACGCTGAAGACGTGACCAAGTCCACCGTGGAAGTGAAGCTGCCGCTGAGCGGCCTGAACAGCTTCACCGCCAAGTTCGACGAGCACCTGAAGAGCGCCGACTTCTTCGACGCCGCCAAGTTCGCCGATGCCACCTTCAAGAGCACCAAGGTGGAAGCGGCCGGCACCAACAAGCTGACCGTCACCGGCGACCTGACCATCAAGGGCATCACCAAGCCGGTCACCCTTGACGTCACCGTCAACGGCGGCGGCGAGCACCCGATGGCCAAGGTTCCGGCCGCCGGCTTCGATGCCACCACCACCCTGAAGCGCAGCGATTTCGGCGTCGGCGCCTACGCCCCGAACGTCAGCGATGAAGTGAAGATCCGCATCACCACCGAAGCCACCGGCGAGAAGCCGGCGGCTTGATGTACCCGACTCACTCGTCGTGAGAAGGCAGGAGGCCCGCTGAAAAGCGGGCCTTCTTTTTTGGGCGCGGGTAGAGCCGGCCGCTGGCCGGCTGCTTGCGAGGTGCCCGATGATGAGGGGGCTGCCGGCCAGCGGCCGGCACTACCCTGTCGGTGGGGGCGGCCACCTCCGAAGCAGGGTTGCTCAGCGCAATGCGCCCAACCATGCCACGCACGCTTCGCTCGGGCTCTGCTTGGCCTTTACCGCCAGCCCGCTGGCCCGTGCGAACGTCTGCGCGGCCTGCGCCACCACCTGGCGCGCGATCAGCGCCGCCTGCTTGGTGGCCGCCTGCTGCTTGCGCAGCTGCACGATGTGCACCGACGGCCGGCCTACCGGCGCGTACTTCTGGTCACGGCGCAGCACGTCGGCCACCTGGGCCACTTCGAATTCGGCCTGCAGGTAGCGGTGCTGCGCCGCCACCAGCTCGCGCAGCGGCGCGCGCAGTGCAGCGCTGTCGGCGAACGCGGCCAGCGCCGCATCGCAGGCGGCGTCATCGGCAAAGCGGGTACGCAGCGCATCCACGCCGGCCAGGGTCAGTTCGGCCATGGGGGCCTCGTTGCTGCAGGAAAGGAGCGCGATTGTCGCATTGCCAGCTCGGTAGTGCCGGCCGCTGGCCGGCAATTGCATGGGAGTGTGCGGACCAACGGTCCGCACCCACCAGTCGATGACGGTCCGCACCCACCGACGGCGGCGCAGCCGAGCGTGGGCTCGGCTCTACAATGGCCTGCTGTATCAGCCACGGAAGGAAGACCCATGCAGGACGCGCAGTACTGGTTGAACGAGTTCTGGTCGGGCCTGAGCGTGCTCGATCTGCTGGGCGGCAGCGTGCTCGGTACGCTGCTTGGCTTGGTGCTGGGCATCCTCGGCTGGCGCTGGCTGCACCGCCGGGGTTGGTTGCAGCGGCGCAAGCGCTGGCATCACTGGCTGCTGGCCAGCTACGTGGTGCTGCTGCCGCTGGCCACGGCCTTCTTCGGCCTGCAGCTGGGCTTCACCGCCGGTGCGCACCGCGCGCTGTTCAAGCAGCTTGATCATTTCCAGCCGCACCTGCAGACCCTGGTGGAAGGCTGGAGCGAAGGCTTCACCGACTCGCTGGACGACCCGCGCATGCGCGAGGCATTGCGCAGCCAGGGCACGGTGGGCGATGTGGCCGACACCATCGCCTCGGCCTACCTCAGCGAACATCCGCTGCCCGGCCTGGACCGTCTTGGCAACGGCCCGTTGGCGCGCGGTACCGGCTGGGTGATCGGCAAGGTGCGCGAAGGCCTGCTGCGCGGCATGGTGGAAGACACGCTGGTGGACAAGGCCGGCACGATTGGCCTGGAGCCCAAGGTGGTGCGCGAGGCGCTGACCATGCATGTGGATGAGCTGCTGCACACCCGTGGCGTGCTGCGGCTGGTGAAGGCGCAGATCAACGGCATGATGCCCGGCGTGTACTTCGGGCTGCTGTTGCCGCTGCTGGCCGTCGCACTGCTGGTGGCGCTGGAGATCTGGGCCGCGCAGCGGTTCGGGTGGACGCGGCAGGGGGTAGTGCCGGCCGCTGGCCGGCAATTGCAGGTTCCTGCCGAGGGTTCATGAGGTTGCCGGCCAGCGGCCGGCACTACCCTTCGGAGGGCGTGCGGACCAACGGTCCGCACCTACCGTCCTTTGATCAATCGCCGTCGGCTTCGTCCGGGTGGTCCTTCCAGTAGCCGGTCGAGCGGATCCAGTCGCGCGGCACGCCCAGGTGGCCTTCGATGAACTTGCGCATCATCCGTGCGCGGCGCGATTCGGTGGCGATCCAGTAGAAGACATCACCGTCCGGGGCCTCGAAGTCGGTCAGCATGTCTTCCAGCAGCGTGCTGCTGGCCGCCGGGAAGCCGTTGCGCTCCAGCCAGTGGATGCGCACGTTCTCGTACTGCGGCAGGTCCTGGCGCTCGGCCTCGTCGCTCACTTCGATGAAGGCCTGCACTTCGGCACCGTCCGGCAGCACGTCCAGCCAGCGGGCGATGGCCGGCAGTGCGGTCTCGTCGCCGATCAGCACGTAGGCGTCGTAGGTGTCGGCCACCACGAACGAGCCGCGCGGGCCGCCGATCACCAGCGTGTCGCCCGGCTGCGCGCGCTCGGCCCACGGCCCGGCGACGCCCTGGTCGTGCAGCACGAAGTCGATGGCCAGCTCGCCGGTCTCGTGGTCCCACCAGCGCGGGGTGTAGTCGCGCGACGGCGAGGGCGACTTGCCGTCCGGGTAACTGCGGCCTTCGGCGGTCAGCACCGGCAGCACCATCTCGCCGCTGGCATTGGGGAAGAACAGCTTGATGTGGTCGTCGGCGCCGGGCGAATCGAAGCCGGCCAGGTCGTCGCCGCCCAGCACCACGCGGCGCATGTGCGGGGTGACTTCTTCGGTGCGCAGCACGGTCAGTTCACGGAAGCGCACATCCAGGCGCAGGCGCGTGTTGTTGTGTTCGGTCATGGGGATACCTGTAAAGGAGTCGCGCGGGGCGCGCGGCATGGGGGAGACCTGGCTGGATTCAGTCTGGCTGGGTCGTTGAAAGGGGGGATGCCTCGCTACCGGCGGTACCGTTCAGCAGGGCGGACGCCCGGCTCAGCAGCGCCGCCACCTCGTCCGCCTCGCCTTCGGCCCAGCGGCCGTGGTGATGCACCAGCGCCCGCTTGAACTCGCGCAGGGCAGTGGCCAGCGGCGGCGGCAGCGACGCCTTGGTGATCTCGCGGGCACGGTCGAAGGCTCGCCGTTGCGCGAGGCGTACCTGGGTTCGCTGCACCTTCAGCTCGAACTCGCCGGCGGCGGTGATGCGGAAGATCCGCTTCCCATCCACTTCCTCGGCCTCGATCCAGCCGGCCTGCTCGAAGCTGGCCAGCAGCGGGTACATGGTGCCGGCGCTGGGCGTATAGGCCTGCATGAACTGGTTGCTGATCAGCTGCATCAGCTCGTAGCCATGGCGTGGCTGCTCGCCGATCAGGGCCAGCACCAGCAGGCGCAGGTCGCCCCGGCTGAGCACCCGTGGCTGGCCGTTGCGGCGCGGCACATCCGGATCGGTGGAACGGGCTCTGGGAGAAGACGTACGGCTCATTTCGATATATCGGTAAACGAGTGTACAAACGATATATCGATAGCGCGAGCCCGGCAATCATCGATCCGGCCACAAGCGCGTCTGTTTTGGGCCACGGCCCGCCCGCGCACCGCTCCAGGCGACGCGGCGATCGCCCGCGGCAATCCATGGGGGCGACACGTTGTCGCCGGTCAAGCGCCCGCGCCCGCGGTCGATACCGCAGGGTGCGCGGGCGCCGCACAACCGTCATCGGCCGCAGTAACACTGCGTCCTGCACATGGTGGCTCCGGGCCCAGCGCGACAGCCGGGCACCGGCTCCAAGGTGCCGCAGTACCCGGAAACAAGGGCCTGTCCTGCCGCCGGACAGGCCGGGACAGGCCTTGCGGACACTGGCCGCATGCGTCCATACGCCAGCGTAGCCAAGTGACGAAAGCCCTTGGTGCGCTACACTTTGCGGTCTAGAAATCTATACAACAGTCGCGCGCGTGCGTGCGGTAATGGGAGCGCTAATGAACTGGTTGAACGAGGTGCTGAACAACGACCCGAATCCTGTGGAGACCCAGGAGTGGATCGAGTCGTTGAAGGCCGTTATTGATGTCGAGGGCTCCGAGCGCGCGCATCAGCTGCTGGAAGGCATGGTGGAACTGACCCGTCGTTCGGGCGCCTACCTGCCGTTCTCTCCCACCACCGAATACGTCAACACCATCGAACCGCAGTTCGAGGCCAAGAGCCCGGGCAACGCCGAGCTGGAATGGCGCATCCGTTCGATCATCCGCTGGAACGCGATGGCCACCGTGGTGCGCGCCAACCGCAAGCCGGGTGACCTGGGCGGCCACATCGCCTCCTTCGCCTCCGGCGCCACCCTGTACGACGTGGGCTTCAACCACTTCTGGCGCGCCCCGAGCGAGAACCACCCGGGCGACCTGCTGTTCATCCAGGGCCACAGCGCCCCGGGCATCTACGCGCGTTCCTTCCTGGAAGGCCGCATCAGCGAAGAGCAGCTGGACAAGTTCCGCATGGAAGTGGACGGCGGTGGCCTGTCCTCGTACCCGCACCCGTGGCTGATGCCGGACTACTGGCAGACCCCGACCGTGTCGATGGGCCTGGGCCCGCTGGCCGCCATCTACCAGGCGCAGTTCATGAGCTACCTGGAAAACCGTGGCCTGATCGAGAAGTCCGACCGCAAGGTGTGGTGCTTCATCGGCGACGGCGAGAGCGACGAGCCGGAAACCCTGGGGGCCATCGCGCTGGCCGGCCGTGAAGGCCTGGATAACCTGATCTTCGTGGTGAACTGCAACCTGCAGCGCCTGGACGGTCCGGTGCGCGGCAACGGCAAGATCATCCAGGAACTGGAAGGCGTGTTCCGTGGCGGCGGCTGGAACGTGATCAAGCTGCTGTGGGGCGGTTACTGGGATGCCCTGCTGGCCAAGGACACCAACGGCGTCCTGAAGAAGCTGATGATGGAAACCGTCGACGGCGAGTACCAGAACTGCAAGGCCTTCGGCGGCGCCTATACCCGCGAGCATTTCTTCGGCAAGTACCCGGAAACCGCCGCGATGGTCGCCGGCCTTTCCGACGACGACATCTGGCGCCTAAACCGTGGTGGCCACGACCCGCACAAGGTGTACGCCGCCTACCACCAGGCCGTGAACACCAAGGGCATGCCGACCGTCATCCTGGCCAAGACCGTGAAGGGTTACGGCATGGGCAGCGCCGGTGAAGCGCTGAACCCGACCCACCAGACCAAGAAGCTGGACGACGAGGCGGTGCGCCACTTCCGCGACCGCTTCAACATTCCGGTGACCGATGCGCAGCTGGCCGACGGCCAGGTGCCGTTCTACCACCCGGGCCCGGATTCGCCGGAAGTGCAGTACCTGCAGGAACGCCGTGCCGCGCTCGGCGGTTACCTGCCGCAGCGCCGCCGCAAGGCCGACAAGACCTTCGTGGCGCCGAAGCTGGAAGCGTACGAGCGCCTGCTGAAGAGCAGCGGCGAGCGCAGCTACTCCACCACCATGGCCTTCGTGCAGAGCCTGAACATCACGCTGCGTGACAAGGAACTGGGCCCGCACATCGTGCCGATCGTGGCCGACGAAGCCCGTACCTTCGGCATGGAAGGCCTGTTCCGCCAGATCGGCATCTACGCGCCGTTCGGCCAGAAGTACAAGCCGGTCGACGCCGACCAGCTGATGTTCTACCGCGAAGACCAGAGCGGCCAGGTGCTGCAGCAGGGCATCAGCGAGCCGGGTGCGATCAGCTCGTGGATGGCCGCCGGTACCAGCTACTCGGTCAGCAACGTGCCGATGCTGCCGTTCTACATCTACTACTCGATGTTCGGCTTCCAGCGCGTGGGCGACATCGCCTGGCAGGCCGCCGACATGCGTACCCGCGGCTTCCTGCTGGGTGGCACCGCTGGCCGCACCACGCTGAACGGTGAAGGCCTGCAGCACGAGGATGGCTTCAGCCATCTGGTGGCCGGTGGCATCCCGAACGTGCGCAGCTACGACCCGACCTTCGGCTTCGAAGTGACGGTGATCCTGCAGCACGGCACCAAGCGCATGATGGAAGACCAGGTGGACGAGTATTACTACGTCACCCTGATGAACGAGAACTACACCCACCCGGAAATGCCGGAGGGCGCGGCCGAAGGCATCGTCAAGGGCATGTACCTGCTGACCGACGCCGGCAAGCCGAAGAAGGGCGAGCTGCGCGTGCAGCTGCTGGGTTCGGGCACCATCCTGCGCGAAGCCATTGCCGCCGCCGAGCTGCTGGACAAGGACTTCGGCGTGACCGCTGACATCTGGAGCTGCCCAAGCTTCAACGAACTGCGTCGCGATGGTTTCGACGTGGAACGTGCCAACCGCCTGCATCCGGAAGGTGAGCAGCGCAAGGCCTACGTGACCGAGCTGCTGGAAGGCCGCCAGGGCCCGGCGATTGCCGCCACCGACTACGTGCGTGCGTATGCGGACCAGATCCGTGCGTTCGTGCCGATGAGCTACACGGTGCTGGGTACGGATGGTTTCGGCCGTTCGGATACGCGTGCGAACCTGCGCCGGTTCTTTGAGGTGGATCGGTACTACATCGCGCATGCCGCGATTGCGGCGCTGGCGAAGGAAGGGAAGATGACCGCGAAGGATGTGGCCCGGGCGATCAAGCAGTACAAGATTGATCCGGAGAAGGCTAATCCTGTTGGGGTTTGATTGATACCTCTACGCCCATTTTTCGGGGGGGCAGAATGATCTGCCCCCTTTTTTATGCCGGCACCGGGTGGGTTTTCAGTTCGAATTAGTTAACGGAATAAGCCCAAAATGTATGGACTTCGAGAAATTTACCGGAGCAGTTTCAAGGCTCGACCCGAAAGCGCTCTCCGTTCGCCGCCAGATGTTTTCGCGGTATGTGGTTATTTCGCCAAGGTCAGCGGCTGCTACAGGATCTATGCGCAGCCAGGCGCTATTGATTCAGGGTTCGTAAAAGATGCCGAACTCTCCGGGAAGCGGTGGCGTGAACTGCTCGATACCGGGCGATATCGAATGCGGGCAATGCCAGAAGGTGTGGTTGACGCCTGGGCCTCTATTGGAAGTGAAATTGACGCTCTTCCAGAGGGTGGATAGCTTAGTTCCAAGTTTGAAAGGAATTGTCTCTATCTGATTATTGCCTGCGATGCAGCATCTGCGGGCGTGGGATTACCGGGAAATAGTCTCGGGTTGTTTGAGCTTGTTTCGGAGCTAGGGCTTTCTTCAGGAACTCTTTGCCAAAATGTCCCCGTTGACGCGCTTCGAGTACTGCCGAAGCAGCATACGCCCCGATCTGGGTTTAATGTTCGATCGCTTACTCACCATCTCGCACTGTGCTCCGCGAGCGAAGTCAAGCCGGTTTGGACGCAGCTTCCAACTCTGCCTACAGAAAAGCGAAGCTCTTACAACGTACTGGTAGCCCCTTGGCCGCTTGTGATGAACGCTTCAGATCTGAAAATCTCCGAAGGTAGGCCTTCAAACCTTGATCGGACCTTTGGGTACTTCGACTATCTTCCGTCTCAACCAACGGCAAAGGCAGCCGCCTTGCATTGGCTTAAAAAGATCATTGGTAAGGTTACATCAATTGGCCAGAAGGTTGACCTTGTTGTATTCCCAGAATGTTCTCTCAGTGAGAAAGACTGGAAGGAAATATCTACAGAAGCATCGATCAGCGGCATGGCGGTAGTAGCTGGGGTAAGAGGAAAGTCCCGAGAGTCGGGGTCCTTTACGAATTCTGTTAGGTTCAGCGCACCATACTCTTGGCAGCAATCAGATCCCCAGTACAAGCATCATCGATGGAGGATCGATGAGTCTCAGATATCCGCATATGGTCTCGGTTCAACTCTCGGGGCCTCATGTGATTGGTGGGAGAACATCGAAGTTCAGCCAAGAAGTTTGAACTTTTTTGCGATGAGCGAGAATATGGTCATCTGCCCTTTGATCTGTGAAGATCTGGCAAGGCAGGACCCCGTCGCCGAACTGGTTCGCTGCGTTGGGCCAAATATGGTGGTTGCATTGTTAATGGATGGCCCTCAGCTCGCCGAGCGCTGGTCCGCACGCTATGCTTCGGTTCTTGCTGATGACCCAGGTAGCTCTGTTTTGACAGTAACAAGCCTGGGCATGGTTAAGCTCTCTAAGCCCAATGGTATGCCTGTCCGGCGCATTATCGCCTCATGGCGAGACGCATTTGGTCAATTTGTGCCATTAGAGCTGGGTGATGCAGATGAAGCGGTTGTATTGAATCTTCAGTTTCGGAAAAAGGCCGAGGCTACCATCGACGGACGGGTTGATGGTGGTGTCGCCTCATATCCAGTTCTGTGTGGCATTCATCCAGTATCCACTAGGGAGTAAGAAATGAGCAAGAATGATATTCCTTCCGGTTTGGATAAACAGGGCCAAGTGATTCTAAGTAACAGGGATATAAATCTTATTTCTGCTATTTCTCAGAATAGGTCGATATCTGCGAAGGATTCTGAAAAATATGCTTTGAAGTTTGAGGCGTCGGAGGCCGCCAAGGTTGTTCTGAGGTATTTGTTGGATCCTGGTTTGGTTGCAAGTAATCCATACGACGTTGAGGCGAAGAGAATTGCCGATTTCTTTAGGGAATGGTCATCGAGAGGAGGTGGTTCGGCGAAAAAGGATTGAGTCACTGATGAATAGCCATGCCGGAGCGTTGAAGCAATGGTCGGCTTATCATCTGAATTTGTTTGCGTGAAACTCGGTCTTGTACTCTGTTGCTCTTGCTCAACATTTGTTCTTGGCTTTGGTGGCGCGGTGCCTGCGCTGCAATTGGTTCGCAATTTCTGGCGTACTCCCAATATAAGGCGGGCGCTAAGATGGGATGGGAATGGGTGGTGGCATGGCAACATTGCAGTTTAGGGTGCTTAATCCGAATGGGCTCGGGTTCAAGAATATATGATGGCAATTCGTCCATTGAAGGGCGCACGAATTTAGAGATTCTCCTTCGTGAGACTCTGCAAAATTCTTTGGATGCTTGTGTGCTCCCTTGAAGAGCCGGGGCAAAGTAAAGTAGAGAATTAGCAACCTCGTGGTCCCCGTGGATCACGAAGAATCAGGCAATGAAGAGCTCCTGTTTTGCAGAGGAGCAGATTGCCTACGCGCTCTGGCAGGTCGAGCCGAGGACAGCGGTTGGTGAAAAGGGCGTTGCGGAGGCGACGTTCTATATGTGGCGCAAGAAGTACAGCGGGCTGAGTCCGTTCGAGCTCAAGCAGCTGCGATTGCTGGAGAAGGAGAACTGCGAGCTCAAGCAGTTGGTGGCCGATCTGAGCCTAGACAAGGCGATACTGCAGGAAGTTGTTACAAAAAGCTCTGAGGCAAGCCCAGTAGCGTGTCTGGGGGGGGGCGGGCTGCAGAAGCGATTTGGTAGCAGCGAGCGGCGTGCGCTGCGGATCGTGTCGATGTCGCGCTCGGCTTTTTCCTACGCGCCCAAGGTGCATGACGGTAGTGCCATCCGCTGGCGGATGCATGAGGTGACTTGGGCGCGGATTCACTACGGCGGTGAGCGCGTGCTGGTGATGCTGCGCTGGGAAGGCTGGCGGGATAATCACAAGCGCGTGCATCGCATCTACAAGGAAGAGGCCTGTCTTTGCGGTAAGCCGGTCGCGCAGCAGTCGGAGCAGTCGGCGCCGGCAGCCGATCAAGATGGCCACGGCTCCCTATGCCCTGTTGGGCATGGACTCTGTCAGTGACGCCCTTTTTCGATGGACGTCGTTTCCGGTTGCTACCGGTGCTGGATCAATTCACGCACGAGTGCCTGGAGATCGTTGTGGGTCAGATTCCCTGGCGCCAAAGATAGCGAAAGCTCTACCCACTATCCCCCTGCTATTGGCGGTGGGTCAGTTAGATCGCCAGGTCCAATGGTAAGTCGCTAATATCTTTGAGCCGCTGGCCATCGACGAGAATGGCCAGCATCTCTTTGGCCTCTTCCAGGCCAAGTTCATCGACTGCTCTCTGCAACTCATATAGGGCAAAATGGTAGGTACAGTCGATATCACCTGTGCCCAGAGCGATGGAGGCGAGTCGGCTGGGCAGTGGCTCCGCGGTTACCACTACTGCGTGCGGCAGGCGGCCCTTCCGGTTTCTAATTAGATTGAGCGCTTCAGAGCGAGCATTCTGAGCGCGATCGCTGCGTATCGTCCACTTGCATGAAATGCTGGCATGCAGCAAGTCCAAACCTCCATTCGCCTTTCGGATAGAGGCGCGATTCGCTATGCTGTTATCTACCAATTCATCTGCTGCATTTATGACGTCATCCCCAATTGGGCTTTGGTAAATGATGATGTCCGGCGTGATGGTGTAATCACTCCCCAGTGCGGCCGCAAGTTCTTTGTTCCCTTTCGTGGCCTTGTCGAGCGCGACCAAGTGCGCATACTGTTGGAAGCTCGCGATTGTTCGACGATTGCGTCCCCCGACCTGTTTGATCAGCCAGTTCCCGGGGCGAATATGATTCAGCGATACGAAAGTGGAGCGAATGAAGTCAGTACAAGCGCTCTCAAAACTTGCTCCCGAGATCTGTCCTGGGGCCCGTTTCGCTTTTGTCTCAACCCTTAGCTGTTTAGCGATATGTTTACTGATTTTCTTGCTCGGGCCGCTGGCGCTATCAGAATTAGAAGGATTGCCATCCTCATCTAGGGTAAGAATCTTGTTAAGGATTGCTGCATGGAAGGCCAATCGCTCAGCTGCGAATTTTGCTTTCACTTTCTTCATGCCGCCTTCGAGGAGCGCTCGCGCAGAAGCGCCTTCTTAATCTGGATTGCTACCGATGCTGCAACAGGGGGGGGGAATGCGTTGCCGATCTGCCGGTACGCGGCCGTCTTTCGACCTGCAAATCCCCAACTATCAGGAAATCCTTGGATCCTTGCCGCCATCCTGGGTGTCAAGCGGGGCATACCAACGAAGTCTGCCTCGGGAGCTTGGTCCCAAAGCCCCATACCATCGACACCTAGAGCTGCCCATGCTTTCTTGGCGCGGGTTGGCCCAAGGTCAGGGCCGCCATGCTTCTTGGATCCACCGACGAGAGTCGGCGCAATCGCGTTGGCGCCTTCCCTCCATGCATCAACTTGATCCCAGCCTCGCGCGCCCATCAAGTCGTGCAGGAGCTGACCTACCGTCTTCGGGGGCTCTTTCAGTGCTTCTGGCCATGAAAATGAAGGAGCAAGCTCCTTCTTCAGACCAACAAATATGACACGGGGCCGAAGCTGAGAGACGCCGTAATCCGACGCGTGAAGAAGTCGCCAGTCACCCCAGTATCCCAGCTTCTTAAGTTCGTTCTCGACGCCCTTCCTATAATCATCGAATTTAGGGTCGAGTAGTCCTCGGACATTTTCAAGCATGATTGCCTGGGGCCTAACCTGATCAACAATCCGAATGGCTTCAGGGAAAAGGTCGCGCTCGTCGTCGGCACCAAGTTGCTTTCCTGCCTTAGAGAAAGGAGGGCAGGGCACGCCACCCGCTACGAGATCTACGCCCTTGTACGGAGATGCATCGAATTCGCGGAGGTCACCCTCAATCACGTTCCAGTTCGGGCGGTTCAAGCGTAGCGTTTGGCATGCAGCCGACTCCCATTCCACGAGCGCTGAGTGGTCGAAGCCGGCCATCTCCAGGCCAAGGCCTTGTCCGCCAGCACCAGCGCACATCTCAAGGGAGGTGAATTGACTCATGTATATCTCGGATCAGAAAGGAGCCCGGCAGGAGGGTGTAGCGGTAGCTACAGCGCGAACTCCTTCGAGCACCAGGTGTTGGGTGGGGGTAGTAGGGGGAGCAAGTACACGCCGGCGCCGTATCAGATGCTGAGACTAGGGTGACCCTAAACCGCATGACAGGCTATGGCAGGCCCAGATGCCTGGACTCCTCCTTCTCTGGCAGCTGTCAGCGTACCAAGCCTGATCGCTAGTGCAAGTGTTTGGAATTCAGCGCGCTCGGAGCGCCATCCCAGCAGGTCGAATCCGCCAAACAGCTTCCGAGATCGTCGAAATGTCAAGGCCTCAGCGGGCACATTGTGCAGCGCAGTCAGCCGATTCCTGGAAGTTGCTGGATGGGAGCCGCGAAGGTAGAGCCCTGCTGGTCATCAGAGGATCTGAGACTCAGCCATTCATCTCTGCCTACGGGTTTGAATCCACGGGCAATCATGACCTCGCGGTCTGCGAGATAGGTGGCACAAAGGACCTGGTAGCCCTCTCTTCCCAGAGTTTCCTTCATCTCGCGAGCCCGCTTCACCGCATCCCTCTGTTGTGCCAACTGTTCGATGACGTCCCGTGGGATGAGAAGGCCCGTGGCCATGGTGAAGAGCGCGCGCACTCGCTGCCGCCCACTAGGCTGGGCCAAGATTGCCGAGCGCACCACTTCAGGGAGATCCAGCATGAAGTTCCTGGGCATCGGACCTTCTACAAGCCATCGAATCTGCGCCTTACCGGCAGCGGAGATGGACTTCTTCCCGTCTCTGTTCTGGCCATTGGTCAGTACTGCCGGGGTCATTCTCAACAGGCCGAGCCAGCAAAGCCCCTTCACATCGTCCGCACGGACAAGCATGCAAAGCTGCCCAACCGCCTCCTGCGGGATCATCCAATCGTTCTTGACTGTGAATTTGGTATCAACCTCGTGGCCGGCAATTAGATTGTCCAATAAGACTCCCCGCTCCAGGGCCAAGGCTTTGCGAAGCAGGATCTCGACCTTTGTACCGATGTAGGTCTTTTCAGTCTTCTCTAGCTGATCAATGCAAAATCGCCCCGTCCGGGGCGCATCAATCACTTCGTCGAACGCTGTGCGGAGCGCTTGCCCCACTTTGCTCAGCAGAGCAGGGTCGCGTGAGAGCGCAGCGGCAACCTGCTCTAGAGCGGGGTCATCCAGCTGAGGAACTTGTGAAAAAAGGCCATTCATTGAGCCCTTCTATCACAATGTGGGCAATTTACGTAAGGTTATGCCGTGTCCCGCCCATAGTTAGCCGCTGCCCAATTCTCGTGATCCTGAGGTGTCAGTCGGGCCGCAACAATCTGACTATGCGACCGATCTCTCGGGCTCGATCCGCTTCCCGCTTGATCTTGCACTCCCAAACAGTAATCACCTTCCAGCCTGCGGCCCTTAGGCGGCGCGCCGACCTACGGTCGCGCCGCACATTCGCGTCCAGCTTGGGTGACCAGTAGCGCGCGTTGCTTCCCGGCCTTCTTCCGTTCAAGCAACTGTGCAGATGCCAAAAGCAGCCATGCACGAAGATGACGGTTCTGTACTTCGGCAGCACGATATCTGGTCGTCCAGGAAGCCCCCTTCCCCCCAACACATACCGAAAACCCCGAGCATGCATAGCTTTGCGCAACCACAGTTCAGGTTTGGTGTCTGAGCCGCGAATCCTGGACATCCGCTCGCTTCGTGCTTCAGGACTAAGAATGTCGGGCATCGTCCTGCCTCAGGTCTTCTCGGGTGAAGCATACTCTTGCCAAATTCAGCTCTCGGTAGATAGCCAGTGAACGTTTCATAGTTCCCCTGCCGCTTCCTACCACTGGCACTGCGAACGATGCCAAGTGAGTGATTCCTGGTAGGCGGACAGCTCAGACGGCATGGGAGTGCTTAGCTGACGGCCATCCAATTCGACGTAGGTGGAGTGCTGGAGAGCAGGCGCCACGGCGATCCTCAGAGAGCCGGGGTTGATGGTTATCAGATACAGATCGAACAGAGTGTGCACATCGGCACGGAGCAAAAGACCGTTCCTGACATCGTTGCTCTTTAGGCCTGAGTAGGGCTGGATGTGGGCCGCCTCAAGCGCATCGACCACATCGCACCCCGTCATAGCACAGCAACTGCCGTACGCGTCCAGCAGTGCCTTACGGAACGCGGGCTGCCCGCGGCGCCGAACGATAGCTGCCAACACGCGTTGCCTCTCGTCCACCTCATCTGCTGGGGAGAAACTACCAGATGCCTCCGCCGCTCTGGCCTCCTGCTCCAACAGTCCCCTTGTAGGACCAGAGATCGATGTGAGCGTCTCACAAGAAAGCCCGAGGAGCTTTGCAAGTTTCGGCTCAACCCTCGCACCCACGTTCGATGCTGGGAGAAGCCCGGGTAGCCAAGGTTTGCCTGTCTGATCTAGAACATGGGAGATGTTCTGCATGCGGTACTCCCACGCCTTGGGCGTGCGTCCGTGGCGGGTTGCCAGGTCTCGATAGATCCTGGCCTTTTCAGGGATCAATCCATCGGCAAGACGCGCCTCCATTTGGCGATACGCCTCGACGGCAGCAGCCAATTCGTCATCAGTCCACCTGCTCACAGCCTTCCCCTGTCCTCGACCGCGCGTGGCGTTCATGGGGAAAGTATGCCGTAAACGACACAATGAGCCGCTAATAGCTTGAGGCTAAGGAGCGCGGTGTGTCGGCGCAAATCGCGGCCTGTTCAGGCCCGTCGACGCGTCTCGTATGTGGAGTTCAGTTGCAAAGCCCTAATTGGCTGGAAGTAGTCGGCTACTCCAGCGCTGGAGTAGAGGTTGAACGCAAGGCCTCTCATTGGCTTGGCCTATGAAGCCAAGTATGAGCAACCGTGATGAGGAGTTGTCCACCAGCAGAGTGGGCTCACCTCGGCAAGTGAGCTCGAAGTACCTTGATTCAAAGCGTCCAGCACCGACGGTTGCATCTTCAGACGCTAGGCTTAGGGCCTCTTCGCGCATGACAGCAAACTCGGCAGCCGAGACTTTGGGGTAGGTCTTCAGCTCCAAGTCGCCTGTGGGCAGGTGGAAGTGTGCGAGCGCGGAACCAATCAGCGCTGCCAAGCAAAGTAATGCGTACATCAGCGACTTCATTGGAAGTCCTGCAGATCGGAGGCGAACAGAGAATGGGCCGCGACGATGGCCCGCAGCCTGTTGTTTGAGGTTCAAGCCTTGGGCGCTACTCCCGCACCTGCAACCGCTCAGTCACCTGTGCCGTCAGCGCTACACACGCCATCTTCAACCCCTCCATCACCCGATCCCCCAGGTACTCCTCGGGCGCGCCATTCTGCCGGGTCCGCTCCGCGGCCAACATCAGCTCCGCCACCACACGCAGCCCCGCCAATGCGCAATCCGCATCAGCCAGCTGTAGACAGCGCCCAGGCAGTTGATGCCGTTCCGGCCAAGGCTGGCCATCCGCAGCCGCACCGGTCCCGATGCGGCGTAGCGTGGCGACGAAGGCGTTGGGATCGACGGATCGTTCGCGCGCGGGTCGTTCGCGCGCGGGTTCGGCGTTGTCCGGATCGTATTGCGCGTGCAGGGAACGGAAGTCCGATGTGTTCATGGCAATGCTCCGTACAGGACAGACAGCAGCGCCACTGATAAAGGTGGCGGACGGTGCGGGCTCGAAAACCGGTATGTACCAGACCGGCGGATCCGAAGATCCCCACGCACCGCCCGCCATGGAACGCGAACGGATTGCCAGCCGGCGCCACACAAAAGGTGACGCCGGCCGGCAAGCGCATACATCTGGTACAGAGACGGGTTTTCGAGTCCCGCGCCACCCTTTTCCGGTGGCACGCCAAGGTGTACTCGCATGGTTGCGAGATGCCAAGAAACCGCAGGCCGCAGAGGCCGCAAATGCTGACGCTTACGGCATTGTTGCATGGGTCGCGCGTGGCAGAACCGTTGCGGTGCAGTGGTTTCGGCCGGTGTTAAGCTACCGCCCGAATGCGCATTGAAAAGCACGATTTGCAGAGGGTCGGGGTCTCAAAAGCGAAAATCCGCCCCCATGGCTGAGGTCCGAAGTTAGCCGATTGCGACACGGCTTAACTTTGCACCGCTACTCGCAGCCGAGGCCACAGCGCATCGTCGCGCTCCAGGTCGTAGTCGCTGCCGAACGCCAGCGCCGCCTCGCGCGGCGTGAGGTCTGCGTAGCAGCCCAGCAGGTGCTCATCCATGCCGGCGTCGCTATGGTCGATGGCGAACAGGTGGAGGAGCTCCTTGTCGAACGCTTCCAGCCATGCGGTGTCTATCGTGGTCATGGTCATCCTCCTGACTGCAGGAATAGTGCCTGCACCATCGCGTGCCTGCTAACACCAGAACTGGCCCACGCAATGTTCACCGGCAGGATTCCCCATCCCGCCCCTGGGCAATGTGAAGCAAGTTCAGGTCCTGCCGGCCGGTGCGGTGTATAAACTGCCGACAAGTGAGTGCTCGAATGTGAGGAACGGATGCGACACCTACTGAGGCCATGGATGGTACTGCTGCCCCTGCTTATGGGCGGCTGTGGTACGCAGGCACCCCAGATGTATGGCGATGGTTTCCCCGTCGCCAAGCCGATGGACCTGGTCCATGCGGGTGCGACGGTAGAGGCGCGTTTTGAATTGCCGCCGCCTTGGGAGAAAGATCCCAAACCTCGCACGTTCCTGATCGGATTCCGTACCGGTGGGCCTGCCAAGCGCCCGGACATGAAACCGGGCGATGTCGACTTCCTTGAAGACGCCCGGATTCCCCTGAAGGTGCAGCTGTGGAAGCTGGATGGGGACACCGAAACGCCCATAGCACTACAGGTATTGAATCGCGATCTGCCTGCTGTCTGGCAGGGCAGCCGATATCAACCGGCCAAGGGCGATGTGTACGAATACAGGAGCGCCGTCGGCGCGGATTCGAACAGTCTGGTCAACGCAGGAAAGTACGACATTTCCCTGGCCTACAGGGAATACGAGGTGGCCCGTGCCGATTCCGGGGATCTGACGGCCGGTAAGTACCGGCTGAAAGTGACCAATCTTCAGGCCAACCCGGACGTTGCGCATCTCAACTTCGAGCTTCTCGTCGCCAACTACAACGTGAAATAGGACTATGGACAGTCAATCGAATAGTGCAGCCGCATCCCAGGAAGGCAAGAAAGGGCCTTACACCGTCACGGTCTACCTTGCTGCCCCGGGGACACCTGTTGCAGGCAAGGATGGCACGACCCACTCATCTTCGGCGGGCCATGCCTACTTCATGGTTGCCGATGGTGACAAGAAAGACGGATATGGGTTTTCACCGATAAAAACGGGGATCACCGGGCCTGGGCACGTGGTCAAGGGGGAATTCGAGACCTATCAGAACCCTCGGTTCTCCTACACGCTCGAGATCGCCAAGGATCAGTACGAAAAACTGAAGGCGTACGGCGAGGCGAGCGTCAATCGCGATCAGGACCGTTTCAATCTCAACTACAACGGTTTGTCGAACAGCTGTGTCGACTACGTGTGGACAGGCCTTGGTCAGGCCGGTCTGCGACCCAAGCTGGAGAAGCCCAATCCCGGCTTCGAAGGGACGATGAAGGTGCTTCCGAACATCGATGCGCTGAAGAGCATTCCCAAGCCGTTCCCTGATAGCAAGCTCAATTCGACGCACGAGAATCCCCTTCCCAAGAAGCAAACTACGTTGCAGAAGCTGTTGACTGAGGTGGAGGGCGAACTGCCGCCGCACGAACGGGTAGCCGCACTGTCTCCGGAATCGCAGCAGCTGTTTGATCGCATGCGATCGGACCTGCCTGAGAAGGTGAGCGATGCGCAGGTGATGTCAGCGATGATTGCTGCGCGGGAGAACGGCATTCACCAGCCGCAACAGCTGCGCGATGTGGTGCTGCAGGAAGAGAAGATCTTCGTGATGGGCACGACGCCTGGCTTCAGGGCCATGGTGGATCTGAACCAGCCCCAGCAAAGCCTTGAGGAGGGGCTGGCCCGCAGTCAGCAGATCGACACGCGAGTGACTGAGCAGACCCGTCAGGAAGCGCAGCAGCGCGAGGCGGCGGCCCAGACGTCCGGCGGCATGCAGATGGGCTAATGCCGCCACCCGCGACCTTTCGGAGCGCTGGTACTGCAAGCTGGCTCACATATTCAGCAAGTCGCGATCGGCGTCCTCAATTCCTCCACCTGCCCCCCATCCCACCTATGCCATCATCCAGCCAGGACCGCAGTACCCATCAAGGCTGAACAGGCATGGAGCAGGCAACACGCTACACCGTAACCCTTTATCTGGCCGCGCCCGGCACCCCGCTGAAAAGTGGGGGCATCTCGCCGCGCGGCCACATGTACCTGCAGGTCGCTGCGGGCGACGAGGCCCACAGCTACGGCTTCGCACCTCCGCGCCAGGCGCCGGGCGAAACCCGCACCGGCGTGCAGTACGCGCAGGTGCGCCACGACGATGCCGACGAGCATCTGGACCCGTACTACAGCCGCACCCTGGAAATCACCGAGGAGCACTACGGCTGCCTGCGTGATTTCGCCGAGGAGCCTGCCGAGTTCGAATTCGATGTGGATCGCCCGGCCACCGTCAACCGTTGCAGCGATTTCGTCTGGGCGGCGCTGCACTATGCCGGCCTGCATCCGCTGCCGGCGCCGCTGGACGGCGGCAGCAACCTGGGCGAGTTCGCGGTGCTGTTCAACCTGCCGGAAATCCAGTGCATTGCCGCGCCGTTCCCGGGCAGCGATCTGAATGCCGAAGCCCACCACGCGATGCCCGAGCGCGAGGCCGAGCATCATCGCCAGGGCGACCGCGCCAGCGATGAGCCGCCGCCGACGCCGATTGAAGTGGCCGGCACGCTGCTGGACCCTTCGCACCCAGACCATCGCCTGTTCTCGCAGCTGATCCAGAAGGTAGCGGAGCTGGACGCCGCGCATGGCCGCCCGTTCGATGCGGCCAGCCAGCGCATCAGCGCCAGCCTGCTGGTGCTGGCCAAGCAGAACAACCTCTCGCGCGTGGACCACGTGCTGCTCAGCAGGCCAACCCAGAACAGCCATGCCGCCGAAAGCATCTTCATCGTGCAGGGTGACCGCAACGACCCGGGGCACCGCCGCGCCAGCATCGCCACCGAGGTGGCGGCCAAGACCGATGTGGCCGATTCGCTGCGGTTGAAGGAGCAATGACGCGACCACTGCGGCGGGGGCTGGTGGTGCTGGCGGTGCTGGGCGCGCTGGCGGCATGCCGTGCGTCACCAGCGCCTGAGGTTGCGCCGCCCCTGCTGACGCGTGCACAGGCCGAGGCCCGCACGGTTGTGCCGATCACGCGGGCCGTGCAGTTGCAGAAGGCCGGTCGGATTGCCGAGGTCACGTTTGATTTGCCGGCACCCCAGAAGCCGGCCATTCCGATCCTGAACATTGGGTTGCGGCTGCAGGATACCGACGCGCGACGGCTGCTGGATGCTTCGGAGAAGATCACTCTCGGACGTTTGCCAACGCGGCTGCGCCTGGAACGAATTGATGGCAGCGCGCCTCGTCATGTACAGCTCTGGCAGCGTACCCGCGATGGACGCGACTCGCAGAAGATCGGGGATGATGGCGTGGTCACAGACCTGACGACGGGGAGCGTGGACATCAACAGCTTGGCCGAGGCCGGGTTGTACTCTGAAGACGTGCTCTATCGCACGCTGCAGCTGGCCCAGGTCGGAGGCGTTGCACCCGGGCGCTACGTTCTGCGGGTCGACCTTGTGGAGGATCGACCCCAGCTGGATGGCCTGGACGCAGAACTGATCGTTGGCTACCAATCACTAGGAAAGTAGACATGCACAAGGACGATGCCGAACGCTACAGCGTAACCATCCATCTGGCGGCCCCCGGCACGCCGCGCTACGGCCGTGATGCCGAGGGAAACAGGTTTCTGCTGGAGCCCTCGTTCGCGGGGCACATGTTCCTGTCGCTGCGCCGTTCGGGTGAACCCTTGCCGGAGAGCATTGGTTTCACCCACGCAGGCACCAAGGACGAGCCGAACAGGGGCAAAGTCGATGACATGGACGTGTCGGTCTACGACAAGCCCCGCTTCGAGCGCACGATCGAGATCAGCAAGGAGCAGTACGACCGCCTCCTCGAGTTTTCCGCAGACCCGAAGAAGCACGGCTTCGACATGAACTATGACTTCTTCTCCAACGCCTGCACCGATTTTGCATGGGGTGCCCTGAACCACGCAGGCCTGCGACCGGTCGGGCTGGCCGGGGAGATCACCAACTACGAGGGCGCTACCAAGATCCTGGACAACATCCGCGCCGTCAATGCCATTCCGCAGCAGGTGAAGGGCAGCGAGCTGGACAGGGTGCAGTGGAACCCGATGCCGAAGCAGACCTTCCGCGAGTGGATGTTCACCGAGAACGGCGAGCAGTGGCGCGGCAACAGCACCCTCGCGGCAAGCGGCACGCCCGCAGACTCGGCGCACGATGATCATGCCCGCCTCAACCAGATCCACCAGCAGGTGGCCGACCTCGGTGCCTTCGGTGCACGCAACGGCAATGTCAGTGCCAGCCTGCTCGCGCTGTCGAAGGAGCAGCAGTTCTCGCGTGTGGACGAAGTGGTGCTGGGCGAGCCGCGCGGTGATACCGCGCCGAAGCTGTTCATCGTGCAGGGGGACCGCAGTGACCCGGCGCACCAGCGCGCCAGCATGCCGGCGGAGCTGGCAGCGCAGGCACCGGTAGAGGCCTCGTTCGAACGGGTGGCGCAGTTGCCGCAGAACCTGCCGCAGCGCGATGTGCAGCGCCTGCAGGAAGAGCAGCAGCTGCAACAGAGCCACGGCCCACGGATGGCATAGCCGGAGGGCAGCGCCAAGGTCGAGCGTGTGCCATGCCTGCACCGGCGCACGCCACGCCCCCCCACCTGCTACCATTCCCCGGCAACCCCAGCCAGCCCACCCGCGCAGACAGATGCAGGTCGGGCCGTCGCAGTACGGCCCAGCGAGCCAGGACACCTTCCCGTGCCCATTCAAGGACGCTCGCATGTTCCGTACTCCTCTCTTCCGCTCGGCCGCCCTGGCCGTTGCCGTTTCGCTCAGCCTCGGCGCGCCTTCTGCATTCGCCGACAACGCGCCCGCCGTCAGCGCCACCGCCGCCGTGCAGCGCCAGACCGTGGCCAAGGGCCTGTACGAGCTGGCCTACAGCCCGAAGCAGAACGCCGTGTTCGTGGCCTCCTCCGGCGGTTTCGGCGAAGACGCCGGCCCGGCCCAGGTGCTGCGCCTGAACCCGGCCACGCTGGCCGTGGAAACCCACATCCCGCTGGAGCGCAAAGCCTTCGGCGTGGTGCTGGATGACGCCCACAACCGCCTGTACGTGGGCAATACCGTGGACCTGTCGGTGACCGTGGTCGACACCGCGCAGAGCAAGGCCGTCGGCACCATCCAGCTGATGGAGAAAAAGATCGGCAAGGACGGCAAGGCCGCCTACACCCACGACCTGCGCGAGCTGGTGGTCGACAGCGCGGCCAACCGACTGTACGTGACCGGCCACAGCAGCCAGCCGGACGTGAGCAGCGTGCTGTTCGTGATCGATACGAGCACGCTGAAGGTGATTAACACCATCGACGGCCTGGGCAATGCCAAGGCGCCGGGCCTGGCGCTGGATGCGGCCAACAAGCGCGTCTACACCAGCAACCTGCTGGCCGAGCTGGTGGTGGTGGGCACCGATTCGAACAAGGTGGTGGCGCAGCACAAGATCGCCGCCGAGCAGCCGATGAACATCGCGCTGGACCCGGCCAGCAAGCGTCTGTTCGTGACCGACCAGGGCTCGGAGATGCTGCGTGATTACCAGGCCAAGAGCAGTGGCCTGGTCAGCAGGCACCCGGGCCAGCGCGTGCTGGTGCTCGACCGCGGCACCGGCAAGGAACTGGCCAGCATCCCGACCGATGCCGGCCCGCTGGGCATCCTGCTGGATGCACCGCGCAAGCGCCTGTACGTGACCAACCGCGAAGCCGGTACCGTGACCGCCTACAACAGTGACAGCTACCAGAAGGTGGCCACCTACACCGTGCCGACCCACCCGAACAGCCTGGCGCTGGATGCGAAGAACAACGTGCTGTTCGTGAGCATCAAGAACGGCGAGAAGGATGACAAGGGCGCTGACGAGAGCGTGGCGCGCATCCAGCTGTAAGGCGAAGACGCCGGGCTACGCCCGGTGGTTTCCCGCGTGAAGAAGGCAGGGTGCAGACCCTGCCTTTCTCGTTGCCGGGTTGCAGTGCCGAGCGCCAACCCGCTAGGGTTGAAACCCTAGGGCAGGGAGCCAAAGGATCTGAATCATGCTGGGTAATCACCGCTGGCTGCGCGCCGGCCTGTTGATCATGTTGAGCGCTGTGCTGGGCGCCTGCTCCGGCCGTGATCCTGTCCCACCCGAGCCACTGGACCTGGCCCAGCCGATCGCGGTGGATCAGCCAGGTCAAGGGGTGAGTTTCGAGTTCGAGATGAACGCGCGAAATTACATCCCACACCGCACCTACGCCGTGGAGCTGGAGTTGCAGCGCCAAGCGACGCGCAAGCCCGACGAGCCTGACGTGGGCACAATGAGGATTCCGTTCGAGGTGACCCTGCAGCAATGGGGCGCTGATGCCTGGAAAGATGTTCCCACCTACGACAGCTACCAGGCGGGGGCACTCAACGCGGGAGAGCCGCTTCCGGAATGGCATGCATCCAGCGAATGGCGGTATACGTCGCCGCACATGGGCAGTGACGGCCAGTACACGCTGAGCCTGGTTGCTCTGCCAGTGGAGCCTGATACCCGCTATCGCGTACAGGTTCGCACGGTAAAGGCCACGCCGGAATTGCAGCATTACTCGGCCCAGTTGCGGGTACACGCCGCCCGACCGCCAGGAAAGTAATCAACCTCACCACCGGAAGGAACGAAGGAATCACCTTATGGACAAGCCACGCTACACCGTAGAGATCGTTATCGCTGCACCTGGCACGCCGCTGATCGACCCCAGGACGCACAAGCAGGCCGTCGACGCGGAGGGCATTCCGCAGACGTCCGCCCCCGGCCACATGTTCTACGTCCTGCATGCACCCGGCGTGCCTGCGAAGAGCTTCGGATTTGCTCCCAAGGAGCACGGAAGCATGAATGGTCCTGGCGCCATCATGGAGGATGATGCAACGGTCTATAAAGACCCGCGCTACACGCGCACCCTGGAGATCAGTGAAGATCAGTACAGGAAGCTCCAGCAGTTCGGCTCGGACCCGGAGAAATTCGGCTTCAGCAAGCATTATCAGGACGTGCGCAACAACTGCGTGGACTTCACCTGGGAAGCCTTGAACCACGCAGGCATCGAGCGGAAAAGAAGTATCGACGTGAACGCGCTGGGAGGTCCTGCTGGGCAGCTTCTTCCGGATGTCCGCATTCCCCTGGACATCAAGGGGGCAGGCAAGGATGGATTCCGACCGCTGCGCAACATCCATGGCGTGGACAGCATTGATCCGCCGTTTCCGGACAGCGAGCTCAATCAGAGGAAAACCAATCCCATGCCGGAGCGTAGTTTCAAGCAACACATGTTGAGTGACGCTGAGGGCATGGGCGAACGAAGCGGTGATCGTCTGGCCCGGCACGGTAACGATCCGCTGCTCTCGCAGATCCACCGAGGCGTGGCGCTGCTGGATGCAGAGCGGGGCCGCGACTTCGACGCCACCAGCGAGAACATCAGCGCCAGCCTGTACGTCCTGGCCAAGGCGAACGGCCTGACCCAGGTCGACCATGTGTTGCTGAGCGATCGCACCGCGCAGGCCGACGCTGCGCAGAACATCTTCATCGTGCAGGGCGAGCGCAACGATCCGGCACAGCTGCGCGCCAGCATGCCAACAGCGGCGGCTGCGCAGACACCGGCAGAAACTTCGTTCGAGCGTGCCGAGCAGCTGTCGCAGTCTGCACAGGTGCGCACGCAGGATGAACTGCAGCAGCGCCAGGTGCAGGAGCAGTCCGGTCCGCGCATGGCCTAGCGCAGCAAGCGCCACGGCGAGCCGACGTACTCGCGCTGGGCCGCCAACAACGCTGGAGGCGGCTCAGCCCAGACGGTGTGCCGGGTTCTGCTGCTGCTCCTGCTCACGGGCCTGCTGTTCGGGCACTAACCCCACGGCCGGCTGCTGCGGGGCCAACCCCAATTTCTGCATCGACTGCTCCACCGGCGTCTGCGCCGCCACGGCCGTCGGCATCATCGCGCGCAGGTGCGCCGGGTTGGCCGGGTCGCCCTGCACCACGAAGATGTTGTGCCCGGCCGGGTGCTGGGCCGTGGCGTTGCTGACCAGCACGTGGTCGACCTGCTGCAGGCCCTGCTCGCGGGCGAGTACGGTCAGGCTGGCGGTCAGGCGCTCACTGGTCTGGTCGAACGCACGGCCATGCTGGGCATCCAGAGCGGACACGCCCTGGCGGACCTGCTGATGGAGGCCATAGTCGGGGTGGTTGGGGGTGAGTTCTGCCATGGCGATCGAACGGTAGCGGTGGGTCGGGGTGAACCGCGCCAGTATAGATCCGGCCGGTGAAGGACGCCGGAAAGGTCAATCCGCCGGCCGGTGGTCATAGCTGATCACCCGTTCGGCCAGCCAGTGCCCGTCCACGCGGCGCCAGACCTGGATGAAACGGGCCTGGCCGACCCAGCGTTCCACCCCGTCCTTGCCGCGCTCGTAAAAACGGTGGTCGCCGATTTCCAGGGCTCGCTCATCATGCAGCGGGAACACCTGCAGCGAGGGCTCGACCCGCTCGCGGCGAAGGCGCCAGCCGCCCTTGCGCGTGCTGTCACACAGGCTGGCCACGCTGCGGCGGAAGTCCTCGCGGTTGCTGGCCGATTTGCCATCCTTGTCATGGAAGAACTCCATGTCTTCGGTGGTCATCGCGGCGGCCTTGTCGGCATCGCAGGCCTCGAAGGCGGCGGCGAACAGCTGGGTGTCGGCCTGGCGGATCTGCGCGCGCAGGGTGTCGGCGGGCGCTGGCGCGGCAACGAGGCCGGCGGCCAGCAAGGGCAGGGTGAGCAGCAGCATGGTGAGGCTCCAGGGAGGGTTCACGCAGGCTGGCATGGCGTTTGGGCCGCTGCAGCCGGCTTCCGACGAAACGGCCTCGCCACGGAATGAATGCCCATATTGGCGTCCCGGTTCCAGCCTTGAGGCCGTTGCCTGTGCAGGGGATGTCATGAGCGGCAGGGATTCCCTCACAGCCGCCACAGGTGACGGCCACTAGCCTGAAATCCTCCCCTTCCACAGGAGCGCCCATGCCTGCTTCCCGCATCCGCCTGCACGTTGAAGACACTGGTGGCGACGGCCGCCCGGTCATCCTGATCCATGGCTGGCCGCTGTCCGCCGATGCCTGGAAGACCCAGGTGGCGATCCTGCGCGATGCCCAGTATCGGGTCATCAGCTACGACCGGCGCGGCTTTGGCCGCTCTGACAAGCCGGCCGAGGGCTATGACTACGACACACTGGCGGCGGACCTGGCGGGGTTGATCGAGGAACGTGACCTGCGCGATGCCACCCTGGTCGGTTTCTCGATGGGCGGTGGCGAGGTGGCGCGCTACGTGGCCAACCACGGCCAGGATCGCCTGCGCAGTGTGGTGTTCGCTGCGGCGGTGCCGCCGTTCCTGCTGCGCAGTGACGACAACCCGGAGGGGCCGCTGACCCAGGACAAGGCCGATGAAATGCGCAGCGGATTGGAGAAGGACCGCGAGGCGTTCTTCGACGGCTTCACCCGCGGCTTCTTCAGCGCCAACGGCCAGCTGATGGTGACCGAAGAAACGCGCCAGGCGGCGATCGCGCTGTGCCATCAATCCGACCAGGCCGCGGCACTGGGTTGCATGCACGCGTTTGCCACCACTGATTTCCGGGATGACCTGAAAAAGATCACGGTGCCGACCCTGATCCTGCACGGTGACAGCGATGCCATCGTGCCGTTCGAGGGCTCCGGCCAGCGTACCCACGAGGCCATCAAGGGCAGCGAAGTGGTGATCCTGGAAGGCGCGCCGCATGGCTGCAACACCAGCCACGCCGACCGCTTCAATCTGGCCCTGCTGAACTTCCTGAAGCGCTAAGCTGCGGCCATGCGCCAGACCAGAACCCCCCCGTGGAAGAAGCCCAACCCCAAGGGCCAGACGTCGCAACCGCTGTCGGATGCGCAGAAGGCGGCGGCACGGCAACGTGCCGAGGAGAACGGGCGGCGCTATCCCAACCTGGTCGACAACATGTGGGCGGCGAAGCTGCCGCGTGGGTCGTGATTCATAGGCTGGGTGTGGCCCTGGTGTAGGGCCGGGCCGATGCTCGGCTGGCGCGCGCAGCGCGTGCCGTCCGGGAAAGGGGCAAAGGTCCGCCGAGCATGGGCTGAGCGCTACGGGCCGGGCAGTGGCTGCCAGCCCGACTCCCACCACGGTGCAACGTCGCGTTGCTGCACGTTGATCGTCTCGATCGGCAACCCGGCCAGCCGTGCCAGTTCCGCACGCAGCATTTCGGTGTCCACCGGCAGGGCGATGGCCACCTGCAGCCGGTCGGGCTGCTGGCGGACCTGCACGGGCACGACCGCATGGGCTTCATGCTCGCCACCGGTGCGGGCGATCGGGTAGCGCATCACTGTGGGTTGCCCCAGTTTTGCGAGTGTGGGCCGCCATGCCTGCAGCACCACCGGCTGTGCGGCCACGGGAGCCCGCACCTCGATGAGGGCACTCGGGTAGCCGATCAGGTTCCCCATCATCACCTGGAAGCGCGCGCCGTCGGGGATGGCCAGCACGGTGGCGATCAGCACCAGCAGCGAGAGGATGGCCGCAGCGACGTGCCAGCTGCGGGGTGCGGTGGCGGCGCGGGTTGCCGTACGCAGGCCCGGCCTGCGCCGCAGCGTGCGCGCGTAGATGCGCCGATCCTTCCTGCGCGGGCTGCTGCTGTGCGCCGGCAGATTCAACGGGACACGTGGCAGCCGAGCGGCGCGCGCATTGATCAGGCGTGCCAGCCACCACCACGCGAGCACGAACGCCAGCAGTGGCAGCAGCGCTCGTACGACCAGGTACAGCATCACCATCGGGAACACCTTGGGACTTGCGGACTCGGACAGCCCGCCATCGTAGCCGTGCCATGCGCTGCATGTCGCATCCGCCAGCCGACACGTGCGAAGCGCTTGGTTAGGATGGTTGTTTGCTGTCATGGATGAACCGATGAGCCCTGCCACGTCCCGAATCCGCCGCATCTGTGGGCAGGGGCCGATCCTGCTGATGCTGCAGCTGGTCGCACTGTTGTCCGTGGCACTGGCGTCCGGGTTCTTCCATTGTCGCGTCGATCTGCTGCTGGAACCGATCACCGAGGCCTGTGGTGGTCCGGATGCGCACGCGCGGCTGCAGATGGCCGAACAGGTGATGGCACGCGCCGGTGCGTTGGACGACTGGCAGCCGCTGAGCTGGATCCCGGTCGCGGGCATTGCATTGGCGCTGCTGGGTGCGATGGCCGTGTGTGCCAGCCGCGCGCTGTGGCTGCGTGACCGGCTGCGCACGGCGAACGTGGCACTGCTGGTGCTGCATGGCGCAGCGCTGGGCCTGGCCGGATGGACGCTGTATCTGTACGAGACTGCATGGAACAGCGTGGCACGGCTGTCACCCACGGCGTGCCTGATGGACCTGGTGGCGGAGGGCGATACCCCGCTGGCGCAGGCGCAACACGTGGTGTTCCATATCCTGGCGCGCGAGAACGCGACGTTGATGCGCAATCCGGATGACCTGGCGCTGGTGCTGGCGATGTTGCTGTTGGCGACGATGATGGGGGGCATCGGCCTGTGGCGGGGGATCGCGCGAGCCCGGGCGGGCTGATCCGAGCGCACGCTCGGCGGCGCACGCCAATCGCGTTACAGTCGACGCCTCGCCACTCCAGGGAAGACCCGATGCGCTTGTTGCTGCGAGCGTTGCCGTTGTTGCTGCTGTCGCTGGCGGTGCACGCCGCCGAGGTGGACCGCCGCATCGCGGTGACCATCGATGATCTGCCATGGGCACGGTTGGACCAGATCGTGCCGCCGGACCTGCAGGCGCGGCATGAGGCGTTGATGGCCCAGCTGCGTCAGGCAGGCGTGCCGGTGGTCGGCTTCGTCAACGAGAACAAGCTTGAGGTGGATGGACAGGTGCAGCCGGCGCGGGTGCAGATGCTGCGCGACTGGCGCGATGCCGGCTACGTGCTGGGAAATCACACCTTTTCGCACATGGATCTGAATGCGAAGGGCGTGGCGGCTTTCCAGCAGGATTTCCTGCGCGGCGAGACGGTGCTGCGGCCGTTGCTGGCCGAGAAGGGGCAGGCCCCACAGTGGATGCGCCACCCCTACCTGCGCGCTGGCCGTACTGCGGATGAGCGCATGCAGATGGATGGGTTCTTCAAGCAGCATGGCTACCGCGTGGCGCCGGTGACGGTGGACAACGGTGAGTGGGTGTGGGCGTTCGCCTATGCCAACGTGATGAACGAGCAGGCGGACTCGCCCGCGCGCGCAGCGACACTGGCGCAGCTGCGCAAGGGCTACGTGCCGTACATGCTGAACAAGCTGGACTATTACGAGAAGCAGTCGCAGGCGCTGCTGGGGTACGCGCTGCCGCAGGTGTGGCTGATGCACGCCAATGAGCTCAACGCGGCGACGTTTGCCGAACTGGTGGCGGCCACGAAGCGGCGCGGCTATCGCTTCATTTCACTGGACGAGGCGATGCGTGACCCGGCCTACGCGCGGGGTGCCGAGGGCTACAACGGCCGCTATGGCCCGAGCTGGCTGCACCGCTGGGCGATGGCGGAGAACAAGCCGAAGGACTTCTACGCCGGCGAACCCGAGGTGCCGGCGTGGGTGATGAAGCTGGCCAAGGTCGATTCGGAGTGACGCTCAGCGCTTGACGGCCAGCACGCCGTCCAGCGCCAGTTCGGCCTTGAAACCCGCCTTTTCCAGGCGCTTGGCCACTTCACGCGGCACGTCGCGGCCGCTGGTCAGCTTGTTCGGCGCGCCGGTGTAATGGAACAGTCGGCCGCCCTTGCGGATGACGCGGGCGAGGTGGTCATAGAACACCTGGGAGTACAGCTCGCCGGCGATGCCGAAGCGCGGTGGGTCGTGCAGGATCGCATCGACACTGTTGCTGGCCACCTGTTCGATCTGCTGCGAGACATCGCCGTGGCTGAACTGCAGGCGGCCACCGGCGGCAGCCGAGTCCGGATCCGGCGACCACGGGTTGAGCGTGCGCAGCCACATCACATCGGCGTTCTTCTCGAACGAACGGATCTGGCCGACACCGGCTTCCAGCGCACAGGCGGCGAAGTAGCCGAGGCCACCGCAGGTATCGAGGATGACCTTGCCGGCCGGAGCGACCAGCTCCACCTTGCGGCGCGCATCCTCGAACGGCGACAGCTTCGAGGTCGGCAGCATCTTGATGCCGTCGATCTCGAAGGTCGGTGCGCCCCATTCGGTCGGCACCAGCTTGATCAGCGAGCCGCTGTAGCGCGAGACCGGTGCGAATTCCTCGCCATCCCAGTAGTACAGCGTGCGGTCCTTCAGCTTGCCCGGCCAGGGGTAGGGCTGGCCCCGGAAGTGGAAGCCGTCCGCATCGAGCGCCACGCTGTCCTGGCTGCGGCCGAGATCGAGCGAGCCCTGCCAGTCGGCGGCGCCCTTGTCATGGGCACGGCGCAGGGTGTCGGCGCTGTCGCGGGTCAGCAGGGGGCCGGTGTAATGGGGCACGGCGGGTACCGGGGCGGTTCGGGGGAGGGCATGGTACCGCAGCTGTTGTAGAGCTGAGCCGATGTCAAAGCTGATCTACGCCCTGCGTGGAGGCAGACGGGAGCAGCCGGACGTGGGCTCGACGCTAGCGCTGGCTGGTGCAGCTGTAACCGTGCGTGCTTCCTTCCCCCGCGATCATGTTCACGCCACGCGACGGCTGCATGCCCTGCCGCGCGCACGATCGACGATGGACCTCCTGGGTTTCCGGCGGCTGCCGATCGAAGTCGTAGCGCATGCGGCCGTCCTCCTGCAGTAGCCAGTGCACGGTGACGCGCTCTTTCGTTCCGTCGCCGAGGTCCCAATCCAGAGTGCGCATGATCAGGATCTGGCCGTCGGGCAGCTCCCGGACTTCGTCATAGGCGCCCTGGGTCTTGGGGGCGCTCACCGCAAGCAGCAGGAACAGCAGCATCCGCATCGATCCTCAAAGAACACAGGATGTGCCCACGCCGCTCCAGGCAGCTATCAGAATCGTTGCGGATTACGGGCACTTCACCGCATACACCGGCCCGGCCCCGATCAGCATCAGCGCCATGTAGTCGCTGTCGCTGGCTTTTCCTTTCAGCGTCGCGCCCTTGTTGAAGTGGAAGATGCCGAAGCCGCCGGACATGCGGATCAGGGCACTGTCGATCTGGTCGGCGTCGTCGCGGAAGTAACGGCTGATCTCGCTGCGGGTGGCCTTGTGCAGGGCGTTCGGTTCGCGCTGCCACTGCTCGCCACGGATGAAGGAAACGAAGTACTGGCTGCCTTCCTTGTCGATGCGGAAGTCGGCGGGCTTGCGCGCGGCGGTGGCGAAGCAGCCCTGCAATGGGTCGGCGGAGAAGGGCAGCCGCGCATCGTCGCCGCAGGCAGTGAGCAGCAGGAGGGCACCGGGCAGCAGCAGGCGGCGCGCGCGCATGGGATGTCCCTACAGGGCAGGTGCGGCTAGTGTAGGCAGCACGCGGGCGTGGCCCGTACAGAAATTCGGCAAGGACACAGGGGTTTTCGGATGGCACAGGGCAAGGCACCGTGGTGCGGCGTGGCCAGTTGGCTGGGGATTGCTGCGGGCTGGGGCGCGGGCACCGTGGCGGCGCAGGCGGCAGTCGCCGCCGGTGGCAATGGCATGGCCGCTGGGCTGGGGGTGGGCGTGCTGGGCGCGGCCTTGGTGGGCGGCGGCCTGGCAGTGGCCTCGCGCGTGCGTGGCGAGCGCTGGCCATGGATCGGCATCGGCGGTGCGGTGCTGAGTGCGCTGCCGCTGCTGATGTACCTGCTGCGGATGATGCTGAAGCTCTAGCGATGGTGCCGGCCGCTGGCCGGCAATACCTGGCGGCTCACTCGCTGCGGTGGATCTCCACCGTCACATGCACCAGCTCTTCATGGATCGCCAGCGCGTTGCGCACGGTATCGGCATCCAGCGTGGCGTCGCTGGTGACCACGCTGGCGCTGACCGCGTACTTGCCGCGACCGACCTGCCAGACGTGCAGGTCGGCCAGGCGTGCCGGCCACGGGCCCTGTTCGATCACTTCGCGCACTTCGGCCACCACCGGCGCGTCCATCTGCGCGTCGAGCAGGATGCGGCCGCTGTCGCGCAGCAGGCCGACCGCCCACACCGTGACCAGCACGGCGCCGACCAGGCCCATCACCGGGTCCAGCCAGGTCAGGCCGAGCAGCTTGCCGCCGAGCAGGGCGACGATGGCCAGCACCGAGGTGGCGGCGTCGGCCAGCACATGGACGTAGGCCGAGCGCAGATTGAGGTCGTGACCGTGCGCATGGCCGTGGTCGTGGTGGTCGTGGCCATGCCCATGCCCGTGGTCATGGTGATGGGCATGACTGTGGTGATGATGCGCGTGGCCCGGGCTGTCGTGCAGCCACCAGGCGCACAGCAGGTTCACGCCCAGCCCGACGGCCGCAATGGCGATGGCTTCGTTGTAGTGGATCGGCGCCGGTACCCACAGCCGCTCCAGCGATTGCACGGCCATCAGCGCGGCCACGCCGAGCAGGGCGATGGCGCTGGTATAGCCGGCCAGGATCTCGATCTTCCAGGTGCCGAAGGCGAAGCGCGGGTCGTGCGCGTAGCGGCGTGCGCAGCGGTACGCAAACACTGAAAGCCCGAGCGCCAGCGCATGCGAACTCATGTGCCAGCCATCGGCGAGCACGGCCATGGAGTTGAACCACCAGCCGCCGACGATCTCCACGACCATCATGCTGACGGTGAGCCACAGGGCGCGGCGGGTATTGCGTTCGGCCAGCGGATTGCCGTCGTCGAAGCGGTGTTCGTGGCGACGGGCGGCGGCGAGGGCGTCCAGGTGCATGGAGGGTGACCAACGGAGGTGGAGTGGATACCCCCATAGGGTATATGATCCAGCCATGGCCCATGTACACAGGAATCGAAAGCAGCTGCTGACCCGGGTGCGCCGCATCGCCGGCCAGGTCGCGGCACTGGAGCAGGCACTGGACACGCCCGAGGGCGAGGCCGGCGACTGTGCGGACGTGCTGGTGCAGGTTGCCGCCGTGCGCGGCGCCGCCCACAGCCTGCTGATGGAGCTGCTGCACGAGCACCTGCAGGAACACGTGGTGGGCGCCGAAGACCCGCAGCAGCGGGCGGCCGAGGCCGAGGTGCTGGTCGAGCTGCTGCGGCGCTACGGCAAATAGGCCGAGGGCGGGTAGAGTCGACTGTTAGTCGACTGCTCTTCGCTCAGGCGGCATGAGATTCCGCGCTTCGCGCGATAGTCGACTAACAGTCGACTCTACCCCCGTGGCGGTGCCGCGCGTTCCAGATATGCGTGGCGGCCAGCAGCAGGCTGCCGGTGACCGTCATCGGTGTTTCCCAGTCGTGCGAGGGCAGCGCCAGTGCACCGGCCAGCAGCAGGCCGAGCCCGGTGCCGGCGGTGGCCCAGGCCAGCACCGGCAGCGGGTGACGGCGTTCGGCGCGCCATAGCGCGTAGCCGGTCAACGGCAAGGCGATGGCCACGAACAGCAGGTGGACCCATTCCGCTTCGGCCCAGGTGCCGAACAGGGGCAGCGCGGCGGCAAGCAGGGGCAGCGCCAGGCAGTGCAGCAGGCACAGGCTGGACAGGGCGACCGCGCCGGCATCAAGCAGGGCGGCTGACGGGGACTTCATCGGGGAGGCTCCTTGCGCAACAAGTGTTATACAGTAACATTTCCGTTCCGCAGCCAACCCGCTCCGACATGAACACTGCTTCCCGCGCCGACCGTCGCCTTCCGGTCACCGTGCTTTCCGGCTTCCTGGGGGCCGGCAAGACCACCCTGCTCAACCAGATCCTGCGCAACCGCGAGGGCCTGCGCGTGGCGGTCATCGTCAACGACACGAGCGAGGTCAACATCGATGCGCAGCTGCTGCGCGAGGGCGGCGCCGAACTGCGCCGCACCGAAGAGACGCTGGTGGAATTCAGCAATGGCTGCATCTGCTGCACGCTGCGCGACGACCTGCTGCAGGAAGTGCGGCGGCTGGCCGACGCCGGGCGCTATGACTATCTGCTGATCGAGTCGACCGGGATCGGTGAGCCGATGCCGGTGGCGGCCACCTTCGCGGTACGCGACGAGCAGGGCTTCAGCCTGAGTGACATCGCGCGCCTGGACACGATGGTGACGGTGGTGGATGGCAGCGCGTTCCTCGCCGACTTCGGCTCGACGCTGCGCCTGGCCGAGCGTGGCCAGCAGGCCGGGCCAGACGACGATCGCGGCGTGGTCGACCTGTTGTGCGAGCAGGTCGAGTTTGCCGACGTGATCGTGGTCAGCAAGGTCGACCAGACCGATGACGAAGTGCTGCAGGACACGCTGGCCGTGCTGCGCGGCCTGAACCGCGACGCGAAGCTGCTGCTGTCCCGCTTCGGTGACGTGCCCCTGGCCGAGCTGCTGGACACCGGTCGCTTCGACTTCGAGCGTGCGCAACGCGCGCCGGGCTGGGTGAAGGAACTGCGTGGCGAGCACACGCCGGAAACCGAGGAGTACGGCATCGGCAGTTTCGTCTACCGCTCGCGGCGACCGTTCCATCCCGCCCGCTTCGCCCGCGCGCTGCAGTCGGGCATGCCGGGCGTGATCCGCAGCAAGGGCTGGTTCTGGCTGGCCAACCGCATGGACTGGGTGGGTGAGCTGAGCAGCGTCGGCGTCGCGACACGCACGCAGGCCGCAGGGTTCTGGTATGCCGCGCGCGATCGCGTACGCGCAGGGCTGGAGGACACGCCGCCGTTGCTGCCACCTACGCCGCTGCCGTACAGCGACCTCGGCTGGGCGCGGCAGCAGGCCGATTGCTGGAGCGCACCGTTGCCGGGGCCGGAGCACTTCCCGGATGCGGCCGCGCATCTGGCGATGCAGCGCCTGTGGCACCCGTTGTGGGGGGATCGCCGCCAGGAACTGGTGGTGATCGGCGTGCACATGGATGAGCGTGCGGTTCGTGCGGAACTGGATGCCTGCCTGCTCAACGACCAGGAACTGCGTGCCGGACCGCTGCTGTGGCAGCAGATGCCGCAGGCGTTCCCGGTGTGGAAGCGGTGACGGTGCACTGAGGATCCATGGGTGCCGGCCAGCGGCCGGCACTACCCCTGGTCGATACGCCATCCACGCATGGCATGGATCTACAAGGCGTCGCGCCACTGCCAACCCTCGGCGCTCACCTGCAACACCTGCGTCGGCTGCAACGCCTGCAGCAGGTGCCGGTCGTGGCTGGCCATCACCAGTGCTCCCGGCCAGGCCGCCAGCAGTGCTTCCAGCGCCTGCACGGCACCCAGATCCAGCGCATTGCCGGGCTCGTCCAGCAGCAATAGCTGCGGTGCCGGATCGGCATACAGCACGCTGGCCAGCGCGCCTTTCACCCGCTCGCCGTCGCTGAGGTGGTGGGCGGCACGCTGGATGCGCTGGGCGTCCAACCCCAGCAGGGCCAGCCGTGTGCGCAGTTCAGCGGTATCGGTCGCCGGGTTGGCAGCCTGCACGGTGTCGAGAATGCTGCGTTCGCCGGAGAGTCCCAGCAGCTGCTGGTCGAGCAGCGCCAGCGGCGCATGCCGTTGCACGGTGCCACTGCGTGCAGGCAGCTGGCCGGCCAACACGCGCAACAGCGTGGACTTGCCACTGCCGTTGTCGCCGACCACGGCGATGCGCTGGCCGCGGCGGATCTCCAGCTGCAACGGCGCGCGGCAGCCATGCGGCAGCACCAGCGACTCGGCCTGCAGCAGTCGTGCGCTGCCTCGCTCGCCCTCACTGGTGAACAGTGCCAGCTCCGGTGCGGTGTGAACCGCCGAGGCCGCTGCGCGCAGCTGCTCTGCGCTGGCCTGCAGGCGCTCGGCCTGTACCTGCTGCGCGCGGCCATGGCTGGCCTCGGCACGCTGCTTCTGCCGGCCGAGCAGGATCGGTGCCTGGTTGGCCTGCTTCGCATCACGATTGCCGCGCGCCTGGCGTTGCTGTTGCCGTTCGTGCTGTTCGCGCGCACTGCGCTGCTGCTGCCGGTGCTGGGCGCGGGCGTGGTCGAGCTGCGCAGCGGCCGCTTCGCGCTCGGCGGCCCGCGCGTCGGCGTAGTGCTGCCACGGCCCGCCATAGCGATGCAGTCCGCGCGCGTCGAGCTCGACGATCTGCTGCATGTGCGCCAGCAGTTCGCGATCATGGCTGATCACCAGCAGGCCGCCGCGCCACTGCTGCAACCGTTCGTACAACTGCTGGCGATGACGGGCATCGAGGTGGTTGCTGGGTTCGTCCAGGATCAGCCAATCGGCGCCGCTGGCCCAGGCGCCGGACAGCGCCACCTGCATGGCCTGCCCGCCACTGAGGCGCGCAGCGGGTTGGGCGGGATCGAGATCGCCGGGCAGCCCGAGCACCTGCCATTGCTGCCGCAGGCGCTCGCGCAGATCCCAGCGCTCGCCGACGCAGGCGAAATCGGCTTCGTCCACGCCGCCGGCTTCGATGCGTTGCAGCGCGGCCAGTGCCTCGCCGACGCCGGCCAGTTCGCCGACCGTGCCGGCGGGCGGATAGCCGGGTGTCGGCAACAGGAACATGCGGCCGCTGCCGCGGATCTGCCCGCTGTCGGGCAGCAGCCGGCCGGCGAGCAGGCGTGCGAGCACGCTCTTGCCGGTGCCATTGGCACCGACCAGACCGGTGGCGACGGGTTCGAAGGAAAACGTCAGATCGGCGAGCAGCGGGCGGCCGTCTGCCAATCGATACGACACGCGATCGAGCGTGAGGGAATGCGGGGTCATGCGACCTCCATGGATGCCGGGTTCTCCCCTGCGCGCAGGGGCGGGAAGAGTCAGGCCGTCTAATGGGAAGACGGCGGCATCAATGGCGCATCGGTCGCGAGCCTCTTGGAGGAATGAGAGGCCAGTATAGCGGGGCTGGCTGAATGGCTGCGTGCAGCCGCAGAGCCAAGCCATGCTCGGCTGACCTTGAGCATCCACGCATGGCGTGGATCTACGGCACGGTACCCAGCCGGGCGCCGACGAAGTCGATGAACACCCTCAGCTTCGGCAGCACGTGGCGGCCCGAGGGCCACAACAAGTGGAAGGTGCCGCAGGAGTGCACATGATCTTCCAGCACGGTGACCAGGCGGCCGTCGGCCAGCGCCTCGCGCACCGAGTGCACCGGCACGAAGGCCAGGCCGGTATCGCGTAGCGCCAGCGCCACCCGTGCTTCGATGGTGTTGGCCACCATGTGCACCGGAAGTTCCTGTGGCGTTTGATCGTCGGGCCAGTGGATCGGCCACGGCTCCAGCTTGCCGGTGGTGGGGAAGCGATAGTGCAGCAGCGTGTGCTGCATCAGTTCCGCCGGCGTGCGCGGAACCCCGCGGCGCTGCAGGTAGCCCGGCGAGGCGATGACACGGCGCGGGAACACCCCCAGCCGGCGTGCGTTCATCCGCGAGTCACTGGGTTCACCCACGCGCAGCACCGCATCGAAGCCTTCCTCGATGACATCGACCAGGCGATCGCTGAAGTCGAGATCCAGGCGGATATCCGGGTACGCCGCCATGAACTCGGCCATCAACGGCAGGGTGAGGTCGCCGACCAGCGGCAGGCTGATGCGCAGCGTGCCGCTGGGCGTGGCGTGCGGTTGTGCCAGCTCGGTGCGGGCCGCATCGCGTTCGTCGAGGATGCGCCGGCAGCGCGCCAGGAACAGCTGGCCTTCGGCGGTGAGGGTGATGCTGCGCGTGCTGCGGTGGAACAGGCGCACGCCGAGCGCATGCTCCAGCCGCGCAACGCACTTGCCGGCGGCGGAAGCAGAGATACCCTGCAGGCGCCCGGTCTCGACGAAGCTGCGGGTGTCGGCGGCGTGGACGAAGGTCTGCAGGTTGGCGAGGTTGTCCAGGACTGACATCGGCGTAGGGGCAATGAAAGCGGCAGGGTAGGGGCGGGTGTTCGCGGCGGGCGGCGGCGCCACCGCAACACTGTGGTGCGGGACGGGCGGTGGCCCTTGCGGCCTTGGAGTTCCGGCCATCATGCCGATTGCGGACTGCACGGTCCATGATGCCCGGAGCCGCAACCGGCTTTTTGCGCCGCGCCGTGCTGCCTAACGTGGCGGGCCTCTCCCCCACGGATCACCGCGATGAATGCCGCTCTTTCCCTTGAACGCGCACCGACGCTGCCTTCGGTGCAGCGCGTGCTGCAGCAGGTCCACCCGACGCGCCTGGTGGGTGCGGTGGTGCTGGTGCGCGAACATGGCGTGCTGCGCCACGCCAGCGCGACCGGGCTGGCCGAGCGGGAGTCGGGCATGCCGATGCAGCGCGACCAGCTGTTCCGGCTGGCCTCGGTCAGCAAGCCACTGCTGAGCACGGTGATCCTGCGCCTGGTGGCCGAAGGCGTGCTCGACCTCGATACGCCGGTGCAGCGCTGGCTGCCGGACTTCCGGCCGGCGCTGGCCGATGGCCGCAGGCCGCCGATCAGCTTGCGCCAGCTGCTCAGCCACAGCAGCGGGCTGGGCTACCGCTTCCTGGAAGCCGATGCGCACGGACCGTACGCCCGGGCCGGCGTCAGCGATGGCATGGACGCCAGCCCGGTGTCCCTGGCCGAGAACGTGCGCCGTATCGCACAGGCGCCGCTGCTGTTCGAACCGGGCAGCCAGTGGCTGTACTCGCTGGGTGTGGACGTGGCCGGTGCGGTGGCCGAAGCGGCGACCGGTGAAACGTTGCAGGCGCTGTTCGAGCGTCTGCTGGCTGCCCCGTTGGGCCTGCGCGATACGGCGTTCGCCACGCGCGCTGCCGAGCGCCTGGCAACGCCCTACGTGAGCGACACGCCGCAGCCGCATCGCCTGCAGGAAGGCGAGATGGTCGCCCCGTTCGAGGGCACGGTCGGCATCGAGTACAGCCTTGCGCGCGCCACCGATGCCAGCCGCTTCGCCTCGGCCGGTGCGGGCCTGGTCGGCACCGCCGAGGAGGTGATGGCAGTGCTGGAGGCGCTGCGAGACGTGCGCACATCCGACCTGCTGCCGCCCGCGCTGGCGGCAGAGATGGCCAGCCCGCAGGTGGGCGAACAGGGGCCGCCGGAGCCTGCCGGCTGGGGCTTCGGGCTGGGCTTTGCGGTGCTGCGTGATGCCGCCGCCAGTGGTACCCCGCAGGGCATGGGCAGCTGGCGCTGGGGCGGTGCGTACGGGCACAGCTGGTTCGTCGATCCGGCGCGCGGGCTGAGCGTGGTGGCGCTGACCAACACGCTGTACGAAGGCATGGATGGCGCCTTTGTCGATGAACTGCGCGACGCGGTCTATGCCGACCTGGAGACCACGCGATGAGCGGCCATGCCATCGATGCCGCCAGTCCGGCGGGCGAGGCCACGCGCCTGCCGTGGGCGGGCCTGCTGGCGCTGGCCGGCGGCGGCTTCATCACCCTGCTGACCGAGACCCTGCCGGCCGGCGTGCTGCGGCCGATGGGCGAGAGCCTGGGCGTGAGTGATGCCGCCGTGGGCCAGCTGGTCAGTGTGTATGCGCTGGGCTCGGTGATGGCGGCACTGCCGATGACCGCGTTGACCCAGCGCCTGCCACGACGCCCGCTGCTGCTGGCGGCCATCGCCGGCTTCGTGGTGGTCAACACGCTGACCGCGTTGAGCAGCAGCTATGCACTGATCCTCGCTGCGCGCTTCCTGGCCGGGGTGAGTGGTGGCCTGCTGTGGTCGCTGGTGGCCGGCTACGCCGCGCGCATGGTGGTGCCGTCGCTGCAGGGACGGGCCATCGCGGTCGCGATGGTCGGCTCGCCGCTGGCGCTGTCGCTGGGGGTGCCGGCGGGGACACTGCTGGGCCAGCAGATCGGCTGGCGCTGGGCGTTCGCGCTGATGAGCGTGCTGGGCCTGCTGCTGCTGGCCTACGCGCGCTGGGCGTTGCCTGCGCTGCCGGCCGCCGGGGCCGGGCAACGCACTTCGCTGGCGACCGTGTGGCGCCTGCCCGGTGTACGCAGTGCGCTGTTGGTGATGGCGCTGTACGTGCTGGCGCACAACGTGCTCTACACCTACATCGAGCCGCTGGCGGTCGATGCGGGCGCCGGTGCATGGCTGGACCGGCTGCTGCTCGCCTTCGGCGTGGCAGCCATCGCCGGCATCGGCATTGCCGGCTGGGGCGTGGATCGCCACCTGTACGCACTGGTGTGGGCAGCGGTGATCGGCTTCATCGTGCCGGTGCTGGCGTTGCTGGTGTGGCCCGGCGTGGCAGCGGCACTGCTGCTGGCGACGATCCTGTGGGGCGTGGCATTCGGCGCGGTGCCGACCCTGTTCCAGGCCGCATTGGCCCGGCGTGCCGGGTCTGCGGCCGATCTGGCGCAGTCGATGCTGGTGACCGGCTGGAACCTGGCCATCGCCGGCGGGGGCGTAGCGGGCGGCGTGCTGCTGCAGGCCAGCGGCCCCCGCCAGCTGGGATGGCTGCCGTTGCTGTTGCTGGCAGTGACCGCCGCGTGGCTGTTGGCACGCCCGAAGGCGTGGGCGTAGGTGGCGATCACGGGTCAGGCGGTGCCGGCCAGCGGCCGGCACCGCCGGGTTGCCTCACTCCAGCGGTACCTGCTCGATCGGCACGCTGCGCGGGTTCTGCATGTGCTCGCGTGCAGGACCGTACTGCTGCTGCCGCTTGTGATGGAAGGCAATGAATTCATCGCGTGGCAGTGGCCGCGAGAACAGCCAGCCCTGGCCGAATTCCACATGCCGGCTGTGCAGGTAGGCCAGCTGCGCTTCGGTTTCCACGCCCTCGGCCACCACCCACAGGCCCAGCTCCTTGGCCATGTCGATGATGTGCGGGGTGACCGGGCTGGTCGCGCTTTCGGTGCCGATCGCATCGATGAACGACTTGTCGATCTTCAGCGCATCCAGTGGCAGCTGTTCCAGGTACTGCAGGCTGGAGAAGCCGACGCCGAAATCGTCGATGGCCACGCTGTGGCCTGCACGGCGGGCGGCGGCGAGCATGGTGCGCGCGCGGTCCAGGTCGAGGAAGCCACGTTCGGTGGCCTCCATCCAGATCTGCTGCGGCAGGATGCCGCTGCCGGCCATGTGCCGGGAGATCATCTTCAGGGCACGGCCGCTGCTGATGTCTTCGGCGGCGAGGTTGATCGCGATGTGGGCGCTGCGATCGGCCACCAGCAGCTCGCGCATGTCGCGCACCACGTTCTCGATCACCAGGTCGGTGACGTCGGCGATCATGCCCGCCTCTTCGGCCAGCGGAATGAACAGGTCCGGGCGCACCTGGGTGCCATCCGGGCGCTGCCAGCGGACCAGGGCCTCGGCGCCGACGCAGATGCCGGTGTCCAGTTCGATGATCGGCTGGTAATGCAGGTACAGCTCGCGGCGGCGGATGGCGGTGGCCAGTTCACCGCGCAGTGACAGGCGGCGGCGCGAGAGCCAGATCACCAGCCCGGCGCCGGCGGCGGCCAGCAGCAGGCCCACCGGCACGTACAGCCACGCCTGCTGGCGGAACGCGGCGGCCAGCGCGGTGCGCGGGGTGGTGGCGATCGCCAGCCATTCCTCGTTGCGCGCGGTGGCGAACAAGGTGGTGTGGTCCAGGCCCTCGCCGGGGTCGCGCAGCAGCGTCTGCAGCAGCTCCGGATCCAGGCCCGACTGCTTGGCCAGCAGGCGTCCATCGGGGCTGGCCAGTGCCAGCCGCACGTTCGGGTCGGCGATGACATCGACGAAGCGGCGCGGGTCCACCAGGGCGTCGTAGGACCCATACAGGACCGCCAGCACCTGGCGACGCCCGCTGACCTCCGGGCGCACGTCCACCACGATGCCGGCGCCGTCGCTGGTGACGTGGTCCGGCGTGGGTTGGTCGACGTCGGACAGGAAAGGCCCCCAGGACGTGCAGCGCAGCTTGCCGCCTTCGAAGTAGCCCATCTGGTCGATCGACGGGGTGGTCATCACCAGGGTCTGCATGCGCCGGATGTGCTCCGGACCGCAGGGCACGTAGGCACCGGCCTCGGCCGATTTCAGCGCGGCCAGCGCCTCCTGGTAGGACAGGTCGGAGCGGCGCAGGGTGCGGTCGGCGATGTCGCGCAGGCGCTGCTGTTCGACGCTGACCGCGCGGTCCCAGGTGGCGTAGGCCATGACCGCGATCGGTACCGCAGCGGCCAGCAGGGCCAGCGCGGTGGCGCCGATGATGACGCGCAGGCGGCTCATGGCCGGGGCTCCGGCGGGGCGGGCGGGGCAGGGCGCATGGTCGGGCCGGTCCTTGGGCAGGTGCGGCTATCTGAGCATGGCGCCGGGCCCGGCGGAATGGGATCAATACGGTATTCGGTCACATTGTGGTGAAAGCGGCCAGCTTTGACGTAATGGGCCGGTCTGGTGCTGGCGCTCGGCGCCGTGGAGGACTACCGTCGAACGCTTCGCCCACCCCTGTGCCCGCGCCCATGACCGAGCCCGCAACGCCCCCCGAGCACCTGCGCCGCAGCCTGTCCAACCGCCACCTGCAACTGATCGCCATCGGCGGTGCCATCGGCACCGGCCTGTTCATGGGCTCGGGCAAGACGATCAGCCTGGCCGGCCCCTCCATCATCTTCGTCTACCTGATCATCGGCGCGATGCTGTTCTTCGTGATGCGCGCGATGGGCGAACTGCTGCTGTCCAACCTGCAGTACAAGTCCTTCATCGACTTCTCCACCGACCTGCTCGGCCCGTGGGCCGGGTTTTTCTGTGGATGGACGTACTGGTTCTGCTGGATCGTCACTGCGATCGCGGACGTGATCGCGATCGCTGCCTACGCACAGTTCTGGTTCCCCGGGCTTGACGCCTGGATACCGGCGCTGGCCTGCGTGCTGCTGTTGCTGGCGCTGAACCTGGTGACGGTGAAGCTGTTCGGCGAAATGGAATTCTGGTTCGCGCTGATCAAGATCGTGGCGATCTGCGCGCTGATCATCACCGGTGCGGGGCTGGTGGCCTGGGGCTTCACCTCGCCGAGCGGCCACACCGCGTCGCTGTCGAACCTGTGGAATGACGGCGGACTGTTCCCGATGGGGCTGGTCGGCTTCTTCGCCGGCTTCCAGATTGCCGTGTTCGCCTTCGTCGGCATCGAGCTGGTCGGCACCACCGCCGCCGAGACTGCCGACCCCGAGCGCAACCTGCCCAAGGCGATCAACTCGATCCCGGTACGCATCATCATCTTCTACGTACTGGCGCTGGTCGCGATCATGGCCGTCACGCCGTGGCGCCAGGTGGTGCCGGACAAGAGCCCGTTCGTGCAGCTGTTCGTGCTGGCCGGCATTCCGGCCGCTGCCAGCCTGATCAACTTCGTGGTGCTGACCTCGGCCACGTCCTCGGCCAACAGCGGCATCTTCTCCACCAGCCGCATGCTGTACGGCCTGGCCGAAGAGGGCCATGCCCCGCGCGGGCTGTCGAAGCTGTCGCGCGCGGCGGTGCCGGCCCGCGGCCTGTTGTTCTCCTGCCTGTGCCTGCTGGGCGGCACCCTGCTGATCTACCTGATCCCGAACCTGGTGACCGCCTTCACCCTGGTGACGACGCTGGCCACCGTGCTCTTCATCTTCGTCTGGTCGCTGATCCTGGTGGCCTACATGGTCTACCGCCGCCGCTACCCGGAGCGCCACGCCGCCTCGATCTTCAAGATGCCCGGCGGCATCGCCATGTGCTGGGCCTGCCTGGTGTTCTTCGCCGGCGTGCTGGTGCTGCTGAGCCTGCAGGGCGACACCCGCCAGGCACTGATCGCCAGCCCGGCGTGGTTCGTGCTGCTGGGTGTGGGCTATTGGGTGCGGCGGAGGACCGCGAAGTGATCCGGAGTGGGGTCAGAGCCCGTTGCCCGGCAACGGGATCTGACCCCGGCAGGTCGCGGGACCGACCCCGCCTCCACGCAGGAAATCGGCTGTTGCCGTTGAGGTTGCCGGCCAGCGGCCGGCACTACCCCAGGTGCAGGGCGCAGCCCTGCCGGCCCCCATTCACCCAACATTAGCGGGCACGGCCGGATCATCCGGCCGCCATGTCCCGTCGCCCGCTCCTGCTCGCGCTGTTGCTGCTGCCCAGCCTGTGGCCCGGGCCAGCCGCTGCGCGCACCGTCTACCGCTGCGTGCAGGGCAACACGGTCAGCCTGGCCACCGCCCCGGAGCCCGGATCGCGGTGCACGCCGAAGGAGATCGACGACAACGCCGTCCAGACCCCCAACCTGTGGGGCAACATGGGCGTGTTCAGCGGCGTGCTGTACGAGCGCGAACAGGACGGGGCGCTGGTCTACTCCACGCGCAACCTGCCCGGCTCGCGGGTGTTCCTGAAGTTCACCGTGGCCACGCCGCCGGGCGAGCCGGCGCATGAAGGGCTGGGCAAGGTCGGCAAGCCGCAGCTGGCGCAGCATGCGCGGCAGTTCAAGGCGGCGGCCAAGGCGACCGGCGTCGATGACGCCTGGCTGCGCGCGATCGCCCATGCCGAAAGCAATTTCGATCCGTTGGCGGTATCCAGCAAGGGCGCACAGGGGGTGATGCAGTTGATGCCCGATACCGCGCAGGAGTACGGGGTGCGCGATCCGTTCTCGCCACAGCAGTCGATCGAGGGCGGCGCGCGCTACATGCGCGCGCTGCTGCGCCGCTACAACGGCGACCGTCCGTTGGCGGCGGCCGCCTACAACGCCGGCATCGGTGCAGTCACCCGCTACAAGGGCGTGCCGCCCTACGCCGAAACCCTGGCCTACGTGGACAAGGTGATGGCGCTGTACGCACGCTACCGCGAAGCCATGGGCATCCGCAGCGAGGTGCCGGCGCGCTAGCGGGAGGTGTGGGGCCGAGCGCACGCTCGGCTACGGATGAAGCAGCCGAGCGTGGGCTCGGCGCTACAGGCAATCGGCTCAGCGCGAGGTGGAGGTGCTGACCAGATCGTAGCGCTCGATGCGGCCGACGCGTGCCACCTCGGCCTGCACGTCGGCACGCTGCTTGAGTGCACGCCATGCGGCATCGATGCGCACGTCGCCCGGCCATGATGCATAGGTGCGCATGTCCTGCAGGCTGGCCAGGGTTTCACCGCGTTCAACCGGCGAACGCAGCTGTTCGATCAGGACGGCGGCGGCCCCGTCCAGGTCGCCCTCCTCCAGCAGCATTTCACGATGGAACAGGCGTGCGTCATCGCGCTGGGCCAGGATCACCGCGCGCGCCGCGTCGCGCGCCGCGGCGTCGCCGCGCTCGCGGGCGGCGGCGAACTGCAGCAGCGCCTGCGCGGCCTTGCCGTAGCCGGCGAGGCCTGGCATGTCATTCACTGCCTGCGCAGCATCCTGCATGCGTCCCATCGAACTGAGCACGAAGCCGACATTCATCTGGTGCTCGATGCCATCGGGGCCGAGCGCGCCGATGCGGGCGGCCTGCCTGGCCGTGGCCAGTGCCTCGTCCGTGCGGCCCAACCGGCGCAGCGCGGTGAGCCGGCTGTTGAGCAACCAGGCCACCCATTCCGCTTCCGCCGCCGTCGGCGACTCACCGTCGTTCGCGGCGCGGGCCATGCCCTCGGTCAGCGACAGCACTTCCTCATTGCGGTCCAGCATCAGCAGGGTGGTGCCGAACTCGGCCATGCGCGCGTCCAGTGCGCGGTCGAGCAGGCCGGAGACACGCAGTTCATCAAGGTGCCGCTGCGCCGCCTGCACCGGATCGAAACGCGCATCGCCGCGATCGACGTAGCGGTCGAAGCGCTTGTCGCTGCGCAGGCGGATGATCTCGGCCGGGCTGTCGATGCGTGCCAGCGTGGCTGCAACACTGCCGCTGCGGCCGTGGTCGGCCTGCAGCGTGGCCAGCGCCAGCCACAGCCCGGTCGGCTCCAGGCCGCCGCTCTTCCAGCCGTTGTCGAACAGTGCCTGCAGCAGGTCCATGCGCTGCTGCGGCTGGTCACGCAGGCGGTATTGCAGGTAGTTGATGGCATGGTGATCGACCGGCAGCGGTGCCTCGGCATGCTTCAGCGCCGTCACCAAGAACCTCGTCGCTGCAGCCGGCTGGTTGTCCGACAGCTCCACCGACACCTGGGTGAGCAGGACCTGCGCGTCTTCCGGCAACGCCTCCTGCGCCCGCTGCAGGTAACGGCGGGCCAGCGCCGGCTTCTTCTGCATCAGTGCAGTCCAGCCGGCGACCTGCGCGGCGCGGCCGCGATGCTCGGCATCGAAGTCGTCCAGCAGCGGATCCTCCATCAGCCGCTCCATGCTGATCAGCGCGCCGAGCGTATTGCCACTGCGTGCCTGCTGGATCGCTTCATCCCAGCGTGTGGCGTACGCCGCGTGTACGGCATCGGCGGTGGCCGATGGCTTCTGCGGGACCACCGTGATCGAGGCGGCGGCGGGCGCGCTGGCCAATGCGGCCAGCAGCAGGGCGGTGAGCGGGAGAAGGCGGGGCATGGAGGATCTCCATCCGTGGGAACCGCATTGAACCTGCTGCCGCCAGCGAGGACAAGCGCGGGAAAGCGAATTCTGGCGTTCAGGCGCAGGATCGTTCGTGGCGGAACGCCTGCGCAGCGTCTATTGTCGGTGCCTCTTCAAACAGCAGGCAGAGGCGGCGCAACGCGATGGCACGGTGGCAATGGATGGCGGCAGGGGTGGCATTGGCAACAGCGGTGGGCTTGGCTGCAACGTGGTGGGATACACCGCTGAATACGCTGGCCGGCCCCACGGGCCCGGCGCCCACGCCGTTGGCCTGGACCGCGCAGATCGAGCCGCTGGCCGGCGATGGCCACCCGGGTGACCGCGATGGTGCGTCTGCACAGGCCCGCTTCGCCGACCCGTATGCACTGCTGCGCACCGCCGATGGCAGCGTCTACTTCACCGATGCCGGGGACAACAACCGGATCCGCCGCCGCCTGCCCGATGGCCGTGTTGAAACGGTGGCCGGGCAGGGCGAGGGCCGCGTTGATGGCCCGGCGCTGCAGGCCAGCTTCAATACGCCCTCGGGCATCGCCGCTGATGCGCAGGGCAACCTGTACGTGGCCGACACGGGCAACCATGCGATCCGCCGCATCGGTGCCGATGGCCAGGTGACCACCCTGGCCGGTGGCGAGCAGGGCGTTGCCGATGGCCCTGCGGCGCAGGCCCGCTTCGATGCGCCGATGGGCATCGCGGTGGACGCACAGGGGCAGGTCTACGTGGCCGATACGTTCAACGATCGCATCCGGGTGATCGGTACCGATGGCAGCGTGCGTACCCTGGCCGGGGGTGACCGGCCGGGCTTTGCCGATGGCGCGGGCGCCGCCGCGCGCTTCGACACGCCGGTGGCGCTGGCCTTCGACGCGCAGGGCGCGTTGCTGGTGGCCGACCTGTTCAACAATGCGGTGCGCCGCGTAGGCGCCGACGGCACGGTCAGCACCCTGGTCGCCGCCGGCGGCGTGATCAATGGGCCGCTGTCGCTGGCCACCACGCACGACGGCGTGCTGTACGTGGGTGACCTCGATGGCCGCATCGTGCAGGTGACGGCGCAGGGCCATCAGATCGCCCTGGTCGGCAATGGCCGCTTGCCGCGGCTGGCCCGCCCCAGCGGGCTGGCCATGGATGCCGATGGCAGCGTGCTGGTGGCCGACGCCGCCAGCTATCGCCTGCATCGCCTTCGCCCGCTGCCGGTCGGCGACCTGCCGGCGCCGGCACTGGTCGGCCCGGCTGCCGATGCCGCGCTGCCGGAGACCGGGGGCCGTTGGCCGCTGGCACCGCAGGACGGCTGGCACGAAGTGGTCGGCACGCTGGGCGAGGTGCGTGGCAACTTCACCGGTGAGAGCCGCCACCACCTGCATGGCGGCTTCGACGTGCGGGGCGATGTCGGCCAGACCGTGCTGGCGATCGCCGATGGCAAGATCAGCAGCCCGGTGGCGGCCTGGAACCTGGGCGAGCAGGCCGAGGGCCTGGCCGTGGATCGCCTCAAGTACATCCACATGCGGGTCGGCCGCACTCCGCGCGATGAACCCTATGACGCGCGCTGGCAGGCGCTGTACGACGAGCAGGGCAAACTGGAGCGGATGCGCGTGCGCCGCGGCATGCGCATCCACGTCGGTGATCGCCTGGGCAGCATCAACAACCAGGCGCACGTGCACCTGGCGGTGGGTACCGGTGGCTTCGAGACCAACGCGGTGGCGCTGGGCTTCCAGGGCTACGCCGACCACTTCGCACCGCGCATCACCGATGTGGCCCTGCTGGACGACAACGACCAGCCGATGGCCGCCGGCAGCGATGGCGTGGTGATGGTGGCGCGCCAGGGCCGCGGCGTGCAGATCGTGGTCGAGGCCTGGGACCAGGTCGACAACAACCTGCCGCGCCGCCGCCTGGGCATGTACCAGGTGGGCTACCAGATCCTCGACGCCGGTGGCCGGGCGCTGCAGGGCTATGAACAGCCACGCTGGAACATCGTGTTCAACCGCATGCCGCCGCAGAAGGAAGCGGTGCGGGTGGCCTACGCCCCCGACAGTGGCATCACCGTGCACGGCAGCGCGGTGACCCGGTTCCGCTACCTGGCCACCAACACCGTGCGCGACGGCCTGATGGAAACCGGGCGCTGGCAGCCGGCGGCGCTGCCGCCGGGCGAGTACATCGTGCGCGCCAGCGTGCGCGACTACAGCGGCAACGAAGGCATCGGCCCGCGCGAGATCAGGGTGCGGCTGCTGCCATAGCCGCAGCCGGGGCGCCGCAGCGTTCGCGCTCGGCGTCCATGTCTTCCAGCGGCCGCACCTCGATGCTGCCGAAGCGTGCCCACGGGAAGTCGCGGGCGATGCGCATGGCTTCGTCGCGGTCGCGCGCGACGATCAGGTTGAAGCCGGCCAGCAGCTCGCGGGTTTCGGCGAACGGGCCATCGAGCACGCGGCTGTGTCCATCGCGCACGCGCAGGGTCTGTGCGGTATCGACTGGCTGCAGCTTCTGGGCGGCCAGCAGCGTGCCTTCGGCCTGCAGCTGGTCGGCGTGCGCCAGGCAGTCGCGCATCAGCGCGTTGAATTCTTCGGTGGGCAGCGCCTGCAGCAGGGCAGGCTCGATATAGATCAGAAGCAGGTACTGCTGCATGGCACGGTCCTGGCGGGGCGGGTGTCCATGATCGCGCAGGATTGCGCATGGGCATGTTGCAGCGCAGAAGCGCGCCTTCGGCGGAGATCGGCGAACGGCAGAGCCCCTCCGTGGTGGCGCTACAGCGTGATGCTTGGGCTTGGCCGGGTGGGTAGGCGGGTCGGGGGACGCCGTAAACCCATCCATGGGGGCTTGGCCGCGGCATCCATGCCGCGGACACCCCCGCCCCGCCTACCCACCCGGCCTTGGACAGTTTCCTGCGGCGTCCACCCCGGAAAATCACAAACAAGAGCAAGAGCGGGTCGCTTCGCTCGCAAAGCTGAGGCCGCCAGCCAACCGCCGTTGCTGCTGCTTTTGCTTTTGCCTTTTCTCTTGATTTTCCCGTGGGGGGGGCGGCCGCAGAGATCTGTCTGGGGCCGGGCGGGTGGGGTTGGCGGGGTATCCGCGCCATGGATGGCGCGGCTAAGCCCCCACGGATGGGTTCACGGCGTCCCCGCCAACCCCACCCGCCCGGCCCACTCCCAGAAAACCAGCTTTCAGCGACCCACCCAACCCACCACGGAGGGGCTCCGCCGTTCGCCGACCTCCGCCGAAGGCGCGCTTTCCGCGCAAGAAAAAATTTCCAACCGACCTGTCGATTCCCCGCCCCCTGGTTCGTTGTACCCAGTGAAGGGCACGCACCACGCGTCCCACGGGAGACCGCAATGAAAGTGATGGTGATCGTGAAGGCCAACGCCGACTCCGAAGCCGGCCGCATGCCCAGCGAACAGGAATTGTCCGAAATGGGCGCCTTCAACGAGCAACTGGTCGCGGCCGGCATCATGCTGGCCGGCGAAGGCCTGCACGCCACCCAGCGCGGCCGCCGCATCCATTTCGGTGGCACCGCCCCCCGGGTCGAGGCCGGTCCGTTCGGCCCGGCCAGCGAACAGATCGCCGGCTTCTGGCTGTGGGAGGTGCGCTCGCTGGAGGAGGCGGTCGAATGGGCCAGCCGTGCGCCGTTCGGCAGCGGCGGCACGCTTGAACTGCGCCCGCTGATGTCCGCGGAAGACTTCGGTGAGGCCTTCACCCCCGAATTACAGCAGCAGGAACAGCGTCTGCGTGCACAGCTGGAAGGTTGACCCGATTCATCTCCATGCCGGGCACGATCCGGCGCCATCCCCTTGAACCACACACGGAGCATTGCGATGAAACTGATTCCCTTCCTCGGCTTCAGCGGCCAGGCCCACGAGGCGATGGCGTTCTACGCCAAGGCACTCGGTGGCCAGGTCACTTCGGAAATGAAATACCGCGACATGCCGCCGTCCGATGGCTCGCCGGGCTGCAACGAGATGCCGCCGGAAACCCTGGACCACGTCGCCCACAGCCAGCTGGAGATCGGCAGCGCCATCGTGATGGCGGCCGACGGCCCCGGCGGCGGCGAGGGCAGCTCGACCACCATCAATGTCGACGTCGACAGCGTCGAAGAAGCCGAACGCGTGTTCGCGGCACTGGCCGAAGGCGGGCAGGTGCAGATGCCGATCGCCGAAACGTTCTGGGCGCACCGCTGGGGCATGCTGATCGACCGCTACGGCAAGCCGTGGATGGTCAACTGCATGAAGCAGCCCTGATACCGCCCTCTCCATCCACCCAGGAGCTTTACCGATGAGTGCACCACAACCGCAGATGATCTTCGTCAACCTGCCCGTGCAGGACCTGAACGCGTCCAAGGCCTTCTTCGCCGCGCTGGGCTACAGCTTCAACCCGGCCTTCACCAACGACGATGCCGCCTGCATGGTCATCAGTGAAAGCATCTTCGTGATGCTGCTGACCCAGCCGTTCTTCAAGCAGTTCACCACCAAGCCGATCGCCGACGCGCGCAGCCAGACCGAGGTGATCACCTGCCTGTCGGCGGACAGCCGCAAGGCGGTGGACGCGATGGTGGACAAGGCACTGGCCGCCGGTGCCAGCGAACCGCAGCCGGCGCGCGATTACGGCTTCATGTACCAGCGTGGCTTCCAGGACCTGGATGGCCATCTCTGGGAAATCGCACACATGGACGGCGAGCCGGGCTGACCGCCGCCGCAAGGGAGAACCCTCATGGCTTACGTGGATGCTTACGTGCTGCCGTGCCCACAGGACAAGGTGGCGGCTTACCGTCGCCTTGCCCGCAAGGCCGGCGCGGTGTGGAAGGACCATGGCGCGCTGCAGTACATGGAATGCGTGGCTGACGATGTGGAACCGGGCAAGCGCACCTCGTTCCCGCGCGCGGTCAAGGCAAAGCCCGGCGAAACGGTGATCGTTGCGTTCGTGGTGTTCCGTTCGCGCGCGGCACGCGACCGCATCAATGCCAGGGTGATGGCCGACCCGCGGCTGGCGTCGCTCGGCCCGAAGGACATGCCGTTCGATACCAAACGCATGTTCTGGGGCGGCTTCAAGCCCATCGTCGAAGCGTGAGCCATGGCGCTTGTGCGGGCCGGGCGTGCGTGCTGTGATCGGCGCATGCTCGATCCCGCACTGACGCAGCGTCTGGAAACCCTCTGGCGGATGGAGTCGCCAGTGTTGATCGCGCGCCTGGCGCGGCTGCTCGGCGGCGATGTCGGCCGTGCCGAGGAGCTGGCCCAGGACACCTGGCTGGCCGCGCTGGAGCGCTGGCCGGAGCAGGGCATCCCGGACAACCCCGGAGCCTGGCTGATGACCACTGCGCGCAACCGCGCCATCGATGTGCTGCGCCAGCACCAGCGGGTGGCACAGCAGCATGCGCAGTGGGGCGAGGAACTGCATCCGGCGGCACTGCCGGCGCCGGATGACAGCCAGGCACTGGAGGACGACCTGGGCGATGACCTGCTGCGGCTGATGTTCGTGGCCTGCCATCCGGTGCTGCCGGCCGATGCGCGGGTGGCACTGACCCTGCGCCTGCTCGGTGGCCTGACCACCGTCGAGATCGCGCGTGCGTTCCTGCAGCCGGAGCCGACCATCGCCCAGCGCATCGTGCGCGCCAAGCGCACGCTGGCGCAGAAGCAGGTGCCCTATGAAGTGCCGCGCGCAGACGCGATGCCGGAGCGGTTGGCCTCGGTGCTGGAGGCGGTCTACCTGGTGTTCAACGAAGGCTATGCGGCCAGCGCCGGTGACGACTGGATGCGTCCGGCGTTGTGCGAGGAGGCGCTGCGGCTGGCGCGCATCCTGGCCCATCGCCTGCCGGTGCCGCCGGTACTGGGCCTGCTGGCGCTGATGGAACTGCAGGCCTCGCGCGCGGCGGCACGCATGGATGCACGGGGCGCGCCGGTGCTGCTGGACCAGCAGAACCGCGCGCGCTGGGACTGGTTGCAGATCGAACGCGGCCAGCAGGTGCTGGCGCGCGCGCTGGCGGCCGGTGGTGGCGACGATCCCTATGTCCTGCAGGCGCGCATCGCCGCCTGCCATGCGGCTGCGCGGCGCGCCGACGCTACCGACTGGCCGCGTATCGCCGCGCTCTATGCACAGCTGCTGCAGGTGCAACCTTCGCCGGTGGTGGCATTGAACCGGGTGGTGGCGATCCTGCGCAGCGAAGGCCCGTTCGCCGCGTGGGCGCAGCTGCAACCCCTGCTGGTCGACGCGCGCCTGCGCGACTATGCGCCGCTGCAGGTGGTTCGTGGCGAGCTGTTGCAGGCACTGGGGCGTGAGCAGGATGCGCGTGACGCTTTTGCCGCGGCCGCCGAACTCAGCCAGAACCGCGCCGAGCGCGGACTGTTGCGGCGACGGGCGGGACTACCGCCCACGGACTGAGCCGACAAGGACAGCACTTGTCGCCGGGCGCCTGAGCGGCTATGTTTCGCGCCCAGCGGACGCATCAGCGTCCGCATTCCATGCGTATTGACCGAGGAGCGGTTGGATGTATTCAAGGACGAAGAGCGCATCGCGCGCTTTTGCGCGCCTGCTTGCCTGTGCCCTGTGCCTGGCCGTATGGCCGATGGCCGTGCAGGCCGCCGACAAATCACAGCAGGCTTACTGGGCCGGGTTTGCCTACACCGCCGACGCCGCTGCCGTGCAGGCGACCACGCCGCATGCGCACGCCGTGCTGGAAAAGCGCGGCTTGATCCCGCTCAACCAGGCGCTGGCACAGTCGCTCAAGCGCCGAGCCCCGGCCCACCTGGAGCTGATCGACCAGCCGGTGGCGATGCTGGACGGCACCACCAGCGCGACCGTGCTGGCCGCCGCGCTGGACCGCGAACTGGTGTCGGTCGAGCCGATCGGCGACCAGTACAAGGTGCTGGTGGAAGTGGCGCTGCAGGCGCTGTTCTTCGACTTCCGCGAGCGCCAGGTGATTGCCTCCTATCCGCTCACCCTGCAGCGCATCGACGTGCAGGACTACCGTCCTGACAACGATGATATCGACGCGATCGTCGCCGATCTGCTGTACGGCAGCGCCGAGACCAGCCTGTCGCAGGTACTCGCGGCGAGCCTGGCACAGGCCCGGCTGCCCGACGCCGCCGTGCGCCGCCTGCAGGTGGGCGGGGTGACCCTGTCCGATGCGGTGCGCGCCAAGCTGCCCGACCCGAAATGGGAAGCGACGCTGCGCGCGACGCTGGCGCACGAGTTGTCCAAGACGCTGTCGTCCAACACCGGCGTCGGCCTGCTGCCACCGGCCTCGGGCCAGGCGATCGGCGGTGCGATGGCCGCCCGCTTTGCCGATGGCAAGGTCTACCAGCTGAAGATTCCCGAGCCCGACTACGTCATCACCCTGCAGGTCGACGCGCTGAAGAACGGCGTGATCCAGGAAACCCCGGCGATGAAGACGATGCTGTTCGGTGCGTTCTTCACCGCCAAGGTGACCGAGCCGTTCTCGGGCAAGGTCTATTTCGAACAGCCGCTGCGCAAGGGGGCCACCAAGGTGGTGCCGGTCACGCAGTGGCAGGTCGACCAGTGGTCGGCCAGCTACGAAACCCTGCTGGCCGGGCTCGACGCCTTCGCCGGCGCCGCTGCCAGGCGCGCCGATTCGCGCGCGTGGCTGGACGAACAGAAGCCGGGCGGCCGCCCGTTGCAGCAGCAGACCCAAGCCCTCCAGGAGTTGATCAAGTCATGTCGTTGATGCGTACCATCCTGCTCATCCTCATCGCGCTGGTGGTGGCCTCTCCGGTCGCTGCACAGACCGCCAGCTCGCGCGGCACCGGCTCGGCCAGCTACGGCCTGCGCCTGAGCGCCGATACCCGCGCCCAGGCCCTGAACAAGGCCAAGGTCAACGCACTGGAGGCATACATCGCCGAAACCGGTGCGGCCAAGCTGCGCCTGTTCGAAGCTCGTCGCGCCGAGTTCATCGGCGAGATCGACCGCTACGTGCTCAGCGCCGTGCAGCTGTCGGACACCGAAGACAAGAAGGCCAAGACCTACACCGTCACCGTCCGCGCCGAGATCAACACCACCCTGCTGCAGACCAAGCTGGATGCGGGTTCGGCCGTGGCCGGCGCCACCGCCGCACAGCGCTCGCTGCTGACTTTCCTGTTCATGGCGCGCTCGCAGGACACCGTGCAGTCGTTCCAGGACAAGGAATACCGCCGCGTCGACGCCAGCAGCAGCTACAGCGAGAACACCCGCGAAGGCGACAGCTTCCGCGGCAACTCGGTCAGCACCAACGGCAGCATCAACCAGAACGGTTCGGTGTCGGTCACCAGCGGCGGCAGCACCACCGCGCGCGCCGACAACATCACCTGGAAGGTGGCCAACGCCGCCGAAGTCAACACCGCGATGACCGGTGCCTTCAGTGCTGCCGGCTACGAAGTGGTGGAAGCGGAGTACGTGGAAGGCGAGTCGCGCGGCCTGCTCAGCATCGAGCGCATCCGCAAGGACTTCAGCACCGGCAACGACCTGGCCCCGGCCACCCTGCGTGACACCGCCAACGGCATCCGCGCGGCCAACATCCCCTACATCGCCGTCGGCACGCTCGACGTCGGCATGCGCGACCGCGATCCGGCCAGTGGCAACACCCGCGTGTTCGTCACCGTCACCGGCAAGGTGCTGGATGTGACCGGCCGCTTCCCGCGCACCGTGTCGTCGGTGGGCCCGGTGCAGTTCTCCGGTACCGGCCCGAACGAAACCGTGGCCCGTACCAATGCCCTGCAGCTGGCTGCCGAAAAGGCGGCCCAGCAGATGATCAACGAACTGAACGTCAAGGCGGTCCGCTGATCCGCCGCCCGCGGCAGGTGCCGAGCTCGCTCGGCATCGCCCCAGGGTTCACCGATTCCCCGCGTGCCGCACCGCGGCCGTCTCTCCCAAAGGACATCCTCATGATCCGCAATACCGCTCTTGTCGTGGCCATCGCCGCCGCTACCCTGTCGATGCCGGCGCACGCCGGCCTGGGCAAGCTGAAGGACCTGGCCGGTGCCGCCACCGGTTCCTCCACCAGCAGCGCCTCCAGCGCCGCCGCTCCGGACGAAGCCGCGCAGGAAGCGCTGGTGCGCCGTTTCGTCAGCTCGCAGTCGCACTCGCTGCAGGCCCAGACCTCGTTCGCCCGCGCCTTCGGCCTGGCCGAGCAGGTGCAGCTGCTGGAAGCCGAGCGCCAGGCGCTGTCGTCGGGTTCGGTCAGCGTCGATGCGATGAAGAAGTCGGTGTCGGTCAGTGAAGCCGCCCAGGCCGCGATCAACGAGCGCCAGGCCGCGCAGCCGGAACTGAACGCTGAATCCAAGCAGCACTACGCCGAAGGCCTTGTCTCGCTGCTGGCGTCGGCCGCCGAAGCGCAGAAGCTCGGTGGCGAGGCGAGCAACTTCACTGCCGGCATGAAGAACCTGGGCGCGACCCAGATGGCGACCGTTGGCCGCAAGCTGGCGGCAGGTGCCTGGGTTGCCAAGGAATCGCCGGGCTTCATCCAGGGCCTGTACGGCTCGACCAAGTCGGCCGTGACCTTCGCCAAGAAGAGCAAGGTGAAGGTCCCGTCGAACGCCGATTCGATGCTCGACTCGATCTGATCCGAGGTTCAACCCCATGCGTACGACCTTCCGCCTGATCGGCCTGGGCCTGGCCACGGTGCTGCTTGCAGCCTGTGGCAAGCAGGACACCCCGGCCGCCGATGCGCCCGCACCCGCCAAGGAAAAGGCAACCAGTGCACTGGCCAGCAATGCGCCAGTGGAAGCAGCGCCCCTGCGTGGCACGCCGGATTTCGGCGGCACCACCCAGGTCGCGCGCGAGGCCGACGGTATCGGCAGCACCCCGGAACTGGCGGTGCTGGCGGCACTGCAGTCGGCGGTGGCGCAGGTCAACGGCGTACGCGTGGCCAGCCAGATGCAGAGCCTGCGCGCAGGCCTGCATGTGGACGTGGATGACGAACACGTCGGCGATATCCGCGCCGACGCGTTCACCCAGCAGATGATCGCCGGCTCGCAGGGCGCAGTGCTGGGCTATGAAATCCTGTCGCAGGACGAAGTGCGGCAGCTGGATGAAGAAACCATCGCCCGCGTGCGCGCCAGCGACGAAGGCTGGAGCTTCAAGGGTTCGGCCTCTGCCAGCGCGTCCGGCGAGGCCACGGCCAAGGGCGGCGGTGCCTCGGCCAGCGTCAAGGAGAGCTACGACGAGAAGGTCAGCGTCGATGCCCAGCGTGGCGCACGCTCGTTCGATTCGGACGTGACCCACCGCAGCATGCGCAGCTACTGGAAGGTGCGCGTGCGTGCACAGATTGCCCAGTACCGCGCACCGGACGAGCAGGGCAAGCCGAAGATCGTGGTCGCGCTGCCGCGCACCAGGGCCGGCAGCTATGCCGTGGGCGATGGCCGCGTGAGTGCCGATGAAGTGGCCGACGCGATCCGCGCGCGCCTGTCCGACACGCTGACCCAGACCCAGCGCTTCATCGTGCTGGACCGCGAATTCGGCGACGAACTGCAGGCCGAGATCGACCACATCAACAGTGGCAACGTGCGTTTGCAGGACACGGCCCGCGTCGGCCAGCAGCTGGCGACCGACCTGATCCTGATCCCGACCATCGAACGCTTCGAGTACCCGCGCAGCGTGCGCAACCTGCGCATGTCCGACCGCCAGGTGACCTCGTATTCCGGTGGCGGCCGCATCACCCTGCGCCTGATCAACGCCACCACCGGCCAGGTGGTGATGTCCGACAGCTTCGACCACCAGCTGGCCTCGACCGGCCCCAGCACCCTGCCGCGCGTGGTCAACGGCCGCAACATGGCTGCTGCGATGATGGAGTCGTTGTCCGGCCAGATCGGTACCACCATCGTCACCACGCTGTTCCCGGTATCGGTGGTATCGGTGGACGGTGACCAGGTGGTGCTGAGCCAGGGCGGCGAAACCCTGCAGGCCGGCCAGCGCTGGCAGGCCGTGCGCCTGGGCGAGGAACTGAAGGACCCGCAGACCGGCCGCTCGCTGGGCCGCAGCGAACACCCGTGCTGCACCATCCGCATCGACCGCGTGGCTGCACAGACCTCGTACGGCACCCTCGAAGACGGCGTCGACGCGATGCGCGGCGGTTTCCGTCCGGGCCAGATCGAACTGCGCCAGAAGCTGGGCAGCAAGCCCGCTGCCGCCGCCAGCGCGACCGCTTCGGCGGCCCCGGCTGCCGCCGCCCGCCCGGCCGCCAAGCCGAAGCCCAAGCCTGCTGCCGCCCCGGCCGAAGACCCGAACTGGTAACACGCCCAAGCAACACACAGATGGGGTCAGAGCCCTTTCCCGCCGGGAAAGGGATCTGACCCCTTCGTGTTTTCGTCCGTGTCGACCCGGGTCGACAGCCAGCAACAGCAGCGGGACCGACCGGCCATCCCACGGAATGCCGGTGTTGCTTCGGCTGTTGCCCCCGACGTTGCCGGCCAGCGGCCGGCACTACCGCAGGTGCAGGGCGCAGCCCTGCCGAATCCCATTACACTCCAGAAGGATTTTCCTGCTGGAGAGAGCAATGAAACGAGCGGTACTGGGCGTGCTGGCCCTGTCGGTGTCGAGCGCACTGATGGCGGCCACCCCGAAATTCGATGGCGCGCGGATCTCCGCCGACGTCAAGGAACTGGCCTCCGATGCCTACGAAGGCCGCTCGCCGGCCACCGCTGGCGAAGCGAAGACCATCGCCTATCTCAGCAAGCAGTTCGCCGATGCCGGGCTGCAGCCCGGCGGCGACCTGAAGGACGGCAAGCGCCTGTGGACCCAGGCCGTACCGCTGCGCAAGGGCGACATCGTCGGCACGCCGCAGCTGGCGCTGCACCAGGGCGGAAAGACCGTTGCACTGGAGCAGGGCAAGCAGATCGCCGTGCGCGCGGCCATGAACGGCGCCAGCAGCGTCGACATCAGCAAGGCCCCGCTGGTGTTCCTCGGCTACGGCGTGAAGGCACCGGAGCGCAACTGGGACGACTTCAAGGGCGTGGACCTGAAGGGCAAGATCGCCGTGGTGCTGATCAACGACCCGGACTTCGAAACCGGCCAGGGTGATTTCGACGGCAAGGGCATGACCTATTACGGCCGTTGGACCTACAAGTACGAGGAGGGCGCCCGCCAGGGGGCGCTGGGCGTGCTGATCGTGCACGAGACCGCACCGGCGTCGTACGGCTGGGCCACCGTGGCCGGTTCCAACACCAACACCATGTTCGACGTGGTGCGTGACAACCCGGCAGAAAGCCACCCGCTGCTGGAAGGCTGGATCCAGCGCGACCTTGCCGTGGAGCTGTTCCGTTCGGCCGGGCAGGATTTCGAGGCACTGAAGAAGAAGGCGCAGCAGCGCGACTTCACCCCGGTGCCGCTGACCGGCGCCAGCCTGGACGCGAAGTACGCGGTGAAGACCGAAGTGATCACCTCGCACAACGTGGCCGCGCGCCTGGAAGGCAGCCGCCATCCGGACGAGACCATCATCTACAGCGCGCACTGGGACCACATCGGCGTGGGTGAGCCGGATGCACGGGGTGACCGCATCTTCAACGGCGCGCTGGACAACGCCAGCGGCACCGCCTCGCTGGTCGAGCTGGCCCGTGGCTTCGCCAAGGAGAAGCGCCCGCAGCGCTCGCTGCTGTTCCTGGCGGTCACCGCCGAGGAAAAGGGCCTGCTGGGTTCGGAGTACTACGCCACCCATCCGCTGTACCCGCTGGAAAAGACCGTGGCGGTGATCAACATGGACGGCATGGCGCCGTTTGGCCCGTCGCGTGACTTCGGCATCTACGGTGCCGCGCGCTTCGAGCTGCTGGACCAGCTGAAGGACGTGGCCAAGGGCTGGGACATCCGCTACACGCCGGACCCGAAGCCGGAAGCGGGCCTGTTCTTCCGCTCCGACCACTTCCCGTTCGCCAAGCGTGGCGTGCCGGCGCTGTCCTGGTCGGCCGGCCAGGACTGGGTGGACGGTGGCGTGGCCGCAGGCAAGAAGGCCTCCGAGGACTACACCGCCAAGCGTTATCACCAGCAGGGCGACGAATGGCAGCCGGACTGGGTGTTCGCCGGTGCCGCCCGCGACCTGGAAGTGCTGTACACGCTGGGCAACCAGCTGGCCAATTCCCGCGATTGGCCGAACTGGAGCAAGGACGAGGCGTTCCGCGCCGTGCGTGACGCCAGCGCCGGCCAGCGCAAATAACGGCGTCCGGTAGTGCCGGCCGCTGGCCGGCATTGCCGCCCCCGGAAACGCCGGGCCGTGCCCGGCGTTTCCATAACGGCTTCCATCCCCGCTTTCCCGGCCTTCGTCGCAGCCTGCTTGCTTGCCCGGCGGGCCGCCCTATGCTCGGCTCACCCTCTTCCTCCAAGGCGCCGCCGTGTTCGCCAGCCTTTCACTCCTGTTCCGTCACCTGCTGGCCTGGGCTGCGGCGCTGTTCGTCGCGGGCATGGTCTGGAGCGGCATCTTCAGTGGCATGAACGATGGCCCGGGCTGGATCTTCGGGCTGCTGGCGATGTTCCTGATCATTTCCGCGCTCGGCAGTGCCATCACCCACATCCGCCGGGTCTGGCTGGTGGCCGGTCGCCTGGATGCCACCACCCTGTCCGGCCGCCAGCGCCGCCAGATCGAACTGCCGATGGACGCCGGCCACGCCTTCTCGGTGGTGGAGGCGGCGATCTCCGAACTGCCCCGCGTGGAAGACGTGGAAAGTTCGGCCGGCAGCCTGCAGGTGCGTGCCTATGTCCGCCGGGTCGACCTCTGGAACGGTCGCCAGCCCTCGCGCTGGAACCTGCCGGCGCGGCTGGCGATCAAGCGCAACAGCGTGCTGGCCACGGTGACACCGGGGCAGGGCACCAGCACCGTGACCCTGCTGTTCGAACCCGACGCGGGTTGGTGGGCCGACCTGCTGGCGCTGGATGAAGGCAGCAACTACGAGAATGCCGAAGCGGTCACCCGCGCGATCAGCCGCCGCGTCGGTGACCAGCGCCGCGACGAGCAGGCCGCGGCCGAACAGACGCAGGTGGAAAAGGAACTGTCGGTGGCGCGGCTGAACCTGCTGCACGCGCAGGTGGAACCGCACTTCCTGTACAACACGCTGGCCAACGCGCAGGTCCTGACCCGCACCGATCCGGCGCGTGCCGAGCAGATGCTCGGCCACCTGATCCAGTACCTGCGCAGCTCGCTGCCGCAGGTGGACGAGTCGGTATCCACGCTGGGCGTGGAGCTGGAACGCACCCGCGCCTACCTGGAGATCCTGCGCATCCGCATGGGGGCACGCCTGGCGGTGGAAGTGCAGGTGCCCAACGAACTGCACAGCGTCCACCTGCCGGCGATGGCGCTGCAGACACTGGTGGAGAACGCGATCAAGCACGGCCTGGAACCCAAGCCCGGCGGCGGTACGATCTGGATCCTGGCGCGCGGCTTCGACGACCACGTGACCGTGACCGTGGCCGATGATGGCCTCGGCTTCGGCCACGGTACCAGCGGTACCGGCATCGGCCTGAAGAACCTGCGCGAGCGCCTGCGCCTGACCTGCGGCGAGCAGGCCGGCGTGGCGATCGTGGCCAACTTCCCCAGCGGCGTGGCCGCGACCATGACCCTGCCGCAGTCGCCCAAGGAGCGCAGCCATGCCGCTTGAAGCCCTGATAGCCGAAGACGAAGAGCTGCTGCGGCAGTCACTGGTGGAGCAGCTGGGCCGGCTGTGGCCGGAGCTGAAGCTGGTGGCCGAGTGCGAGGACGGTGCCAGCGCGCTGGAGCAGCTGGCCGAGAAACAGCCGGACATCGCCTTCCTCGACATCCGCATGCCCGGCATCAGTGGCATCGAGGTGGCACGTTCGCTGTCCGAGCTGAGCCCGCGTACCCAGGTGGTGTTTGTCACCGCCTACGACCAGTACGCCATCGACGCGTTCGAGCAGGGCGCGATGGATTACCTGTTGAAGCCGGTCAGCGACGAACGCCTGTTGGCGACCCGCGAGCGCATCCTGTCGCGGCTGCCTTCGACGCGGCAGGACGATGCCGTGCTCGAGCGCCTGCTGCAGCGGTTGGGCACCCCGCAGGGCGCGGCGGAGCGCCCGCCGCTGGCCTGGATCACCGCCAGCAACGGGCGCGAGACGCAGCTGATCATGCTCGAGGACGTGGCCTACTTCCGCGCCGACAACAAGTACACCACCGTGGTCACCGCTGCTGGCGAGAGCCTGTTGCGCACGCCGTTGCGCGAGTTGCTGGAAGTGCTCGATGCGCAGCATTTCCGCCAGATCCACCGTTCGACCATCGTCAACATGAAGGCGGTGGCGGCGGTCAGCCGCGACGATACCGGGCGCGGCGTACTGCGCCTGCGCGGGCGCACGGAGACGCTGGTGGTCAGCCAGCCGTTCATGAGCCTGTTCCGCGGCATGTAGCCGCACCGTCACTGCCCCTGCACCGAGGAGCGAACATGTCCCGTCTACTGATTGCGTGCGTGGCCGTGCTGGCACTGGCCGGCTGCGAAAAATCCCGCAACACCTCGATCACCCGGACCCAGGCCAACGGCGTGGATACGCTGTACAGCAAGAGCACGGTGGTCGAGGGCGAAGCCCGCTTCCAGTGCATCGCCAGCAGCAGTGGCGCCTGTCACTACCTGGTGCTTGATCCGGCCTGCAGCCCCGATGCCGCGTGTACCACGCCGCCGCTGCGCCGGTTCACTGTTGCAGTGGGCAAGACCGAGGCCATGCGTGACCTGCCCGACGGCTTCCGCCAGTGCGTCAGCCAGGACCCGATGGAACACTGCCACCATGAGTGATCACGGTGGCAGTGTGGATCCCCCCGCTACCCTGACGGGTCAGTAGGCAGGCTGCAGCGTCAGCTCGTGATGGTGTTCGGTTTCGCCGACGTGGTTCAGGCGCCCGACCAGTTCCGAGTGCTGCTTCATCCGCCCGATCTCGGTCATGATGCGGATGTCCTCGTGGCGCAGTTCGCGCTTGGCGGTGACCGCCTGCTTGTAGTCCAGCACTTCCGGGTAGTGCTCGGCCAGGTCCAGCGCCTCGGCCACGTGCTCGACGCTGTCGGCCTTGGAACTGATGCGGGCGCGGCTGTTGAAGGCCTTCATCCAGCGCTCGAAGCCGGCCTGCTGATCGAACATGTTGGCCATGAACCAGATCACGAACAGGATCGAGACCCAGGAGCCGAAGACGATCACCACGCGGGTGAAGGTGATATGGAAATCGTCGCGCCACAGGTAGTTGGCGATCAGGCCGAGGATCAGCAGCGAGGCCGCCTGCCAGCCAACGATCGACGCGATCAGCCACTGGCACTTCGCCTGGGCCAGCACCGCCACTTCATCGCGGATCTGCTGCTCGCTCAGGTTGCGCCAGTGCGCCACCTGTTTGTCGAACGGGCTGCTGTAGAGCTCGTTGTCGCGAAGCAGAATTCCCAAACCCTTGAACAAAGCAATCATGGCTGGCTCCTTGTGGAACGTGCGTCGATCAGCATTGGACGGTGTGGCAGGTCCAGTTCTAGCACTTCCAGCTGGCGGTGCAACGGGGGCAATGCCAAGCGGCGCAAGGGTTTGCCCGGCGAGGGTGAAAATTGATGCATTGCATCATCGCAGTCGCAGCCTGCGACAGGATGTCGCAGGGTGAAACGTGCTGCGGCCGCACATGAAACCCTGGCTGAGTGCGAAGACTCGCCGTCGGCGCCGTGATCGCCGAGAATCGGGGCCGACCGCGCAAGATGCGACCGTTCCTCCGCCTTCCCTGGACCTGTGATGCCGGCCTTGCTGCAGCGACTCTCCCGCCCCGTGACCGCGCCGATCCGGCGCTGGGTACTGGAGGCCTTCCCGCGCGGGCAGAGCGGCATCGATTACGACCATCCGCAGGGTGATCCGGGCTGGTTCGGCCCGGACAGCGTGACCTGGCGCGTGCATGCCGAGCTGCCGTCGATGCTTGCCGGCGGCCTGTGCGCATTGATGCTGCAGACCCTGCACCCACGCGCGCTGGCCGGGGTCTACGACCATTCCAACTTCCGCCAGGACCTGGTGGGCCGGCTGCGCCGCACTACGGCCTTCGTGGCCGGCACCAGCTATGCGCCCACCGGCGAGGTGGAAGCGCTGGTGGCCAGGGTGCGCCGCATCCACGCGCAGATCCGCGGGCGCACCGCGCAGGGCGAGCCCTATGCCGCCGACGATCCGCAACTGCTGACCTGGGTGCACGTGACCGAAGCCTTCGGGTTCCTGCAGGGCTTCCGGCGCTATGGGCGCGAGGTCCCCGCGCCCATAGCCGACCGCTACTACGATGAGTACCGCTGCGTGGCCGAGGCGCTGGGTGCGGTGGATGTCCCGCGCAGCGAAGCGGAGGTGGCGGCGTATTTCTGCGCGCGGCAGCCGGAACTGCGCGTGGATGAGCGCTCGCGCGAGGTGCTGGAGGTGCTGTCCGGCGTGCGCCTGCCGGTCCCGGTGCCGGGGCTGTCGCGCGACGTGTTCCTGGGGGCGGGCGCGGCGTTGCTGCCGGACTGGGCCGCAGGCATGCTCGAGCGCAGCGGCCGCCAGCGTGCGCAGGCGGCGGCATCGGCGAAGCTGATGCAGGGCATGGCACCGCTGTTCCGTCGCGCGCTGCCCGATGGCCTGGCCAGCCATGCCTGCGCGCGCATGGGCGTGCCGGTGGAGATCCTGCGGGCGTGGCCCGCCGTTCCCAGGTAGGTGCCAACCGTGGTTGGTACGGGTTGCGCGATAGAGCTTCATCCGCGCCATGCGTGGATTCCCACCCTGTGCCGACCAAGGTTGGCACCCACCAGAGCGATGCATGTGCCGACCAAGGCTGGCCGCCACCTGAAATGAAACGGGCGCCTTGCGGCGCCCGTTCCGGTTACATCACCACACCTTGACCCGCTTGTCCGGGGCCAGGTACAGCTTCTGGCCTTCCTTCACCTCGAACGCCGGATACCAGGCGTCGATGTTGCGCACGGTCAGCGCGCGGAACTGGCCCGGTGCATGCACGTCGGTCAGCAGCGAATTGCGCAGCGCCTGCTCGCGGCTCTTGCTGCGCCACGCCTGGGCGAAGCCGAGGAAGAAGCGCTGGTCCGGGCTGAAGCCTTCCAGGGTCTGGCCCGGCTTGCCCTGCAGCGACAGCTGGTAGGCATCGTAGGCGGTACCCAGTCCGGCCACGTCGGCGATGTTCTCGCCCAGGGTCAGCTTGCCGTTCACATGCACGCCGGGGAACGGCTCGTAGCTGCTGAACTGCGCGGCGAGTGCATCACCGGCCGCGTTGAACTGCTTCAGGTCTTCGTCGGTCCACCAGTTGTGCAGCTTGCCGGTCTCGTCGAACAGCGCACCGGCGTTGTCGAAGCCGTGGCTGATCTCGTGGCCGATCACCGCGCCGATCGCACCGTAGTTCACCGCGTCGTCGGCGGCGCCGTCGAAGAACGGCGGCTGCAGGATCGCGGCCGGGAACACCAGGCGGTTTTCCAGCGGCACGTTCATCGCATTGATGGTCTGCGGCAGCATCGCCCACTCGCTGTGGTCGACCGGCTTGCCCAGCTTGGCGATGTTGCGCTGGTACTCGAACAGCTCGGCGCGCTGTGCATTGCCCAGCGGGTCATCACGACGGATCTCCAGGCCGGTGTAGTCGCGCCACTTTTCCGGATAGCCCATGCCCACGGTCAAGCCGGCCACCTTGGCTTTGGCATGTGCCTTGGTCTGCGGTGACATCCACGCCAGTGCGTCGATGCGCTTGCTGAAGGCGGCGATGATGTTCTTCGCCATCTCGTCCGCGCGTTCCTTGGTCCTGGCGTCGAAGTGCTTCTCGACGTAGCGCTTGCCGATGGCCTCGCCGACCGCATGGTTGGCATCGTCCACCGCGCGCTTCCAGCGATCGCTCTGCTGTGGCGTGCCGCTCAGCGCGGTGCCATGGAAGGCGAAGCGGGCGTCGGCGAACTTCTTCGGCAGGTAAGCGGCGGCACGGTCCAGCGCGTGGAACGCCAGGTAGTCCTTCCACGCGTCCAGCGGCTCGGTGGCGACCAGCCGGGACAGGCCGGCCACGGCCTTGGGCTGCCACACGATGAAGTCCTGCTGGTTGCCCAGTGCGGCTGCATCGAGGAAGGCGTTCCAGTCCAGGCCCGGCGCCTTGGCATTGAAGTCGGCCTGGGTCCAGGGATTGGCGCCCTTGGTCACGTCGTTGGTTTCTTCCTGGGTGGCATGCGCCTGCGCGATCTTGGTTTCCAGCGCGAGGATGCGCTGCGCCTTGCCGGCCGGGTCGGCGACGCCGGCCAGCTGCAGCATCTGCGCGATGTAGGCCTGGTACTGCTTGCGCAGCTCGGCCATGCGGCCATCGCCCAGGTAGAAGTCGCGGTCGGGCATGCCCAGGCCGCCCTGCACCAGGTACGGCGCGGTGCGGTCCGGTTGCAGCATGTCCACCGACACCCACAGGCCGAACAGGCGGTCGGTGTAGAAGTTGGTGGCATTGAGCAGGTCGACGTCGGCGCGCAGGTCGCCGCCGAGGGCCCGCGCCAGCCCGGCCTTGTCGGCGATCGCATCGATGGCCTTCAGCTGCGGCTGCACCGGCGCCAGACCGTGCTGCTCGATGCCGGCTTCGTCCATGTAGGCGGCGTAGTAGTCGCCGATCAGCTTGTCGTCGCCGCTGGCCTGGGTGTTGCCGGCAGCCCCTTCCAGGATGGCGCGGGTGTCGGCCAGGGTCTTCTCGGCAATGACATTGAAGCTGCCGAAGCGCGAGCGGTCGGCCGGAATCTCGGTGTTCTTCACCCAGGTGCCGTTGGCGAAGCCGAAGAAGTCGTCGCCGACGGCGATGCTGCGGTCCATGCCGCTGGCATCGAAGCCGAAACTGCCCAGCATCGGCTTGGCCGCAGCGGGGGCGGCGTCGGCCGGGGCGGTGGCCGTGGCGGCCGGGTCGGCCGGGCGGTCACAGGCGGCCAGGGACAGGCTGGCGACGATGGCCAGCGCCAGGGTGGGACGGCGCAGCTTGGACATGGACTTCTCTTGCGGCGGAAAACACCAAGTCTAATCCGCTCCAGCGCCGCTGGCCGCTCCCCTGCGGCGCCTGCCCTGTGCAGGATCTGGCTGAACGCGCAGCGGCGATCTTCACGCCGTCACCGGGGTGGTGCATGCTGGACCCTCGAGCCCTGCGCGGACACGGGGAGGTGGCCATGCAGGACGGGGTCAGGCGTCAAGAATGGCGTCCGCCGGCCGTTGAGGTCGGGGACGTGGAGGATTCGTTCGCGCATGAAGCCAGCCGACTGCACAAGGAACATCAACCGATGCCCGCGCTGAAGCGGGCGTTGGCCCGGCCTTTGCGCGCCATTACCTGGGGCGGCGTGCTGCTGGGCGTGCTGCTGGTGGCCGGCCTGACCCTGATGCTGGTCAACGACCACCACCGCCGCCTGGAAGCGGCGCAGCGGCAGAGCCGCGCGCTGGCGGTGGGCAGCGAGCGCCTGCTGGCCCTGGAGCTGCGCAACCTGGAGCGGGCCATGTCCGGTATCGCCGCCGATGCCGCGGAACTGTTCCGCAGTGTGCCGGCGCAGGCGCCGGCCCTGCTTGATGCGTCCATCGGCGGTGTGCTGCGCCGGCACGCCGAACTGCACAGCATCGTGGTGCTCGACAGCTATGGCCGCGCATTGACGGCCGGCCAGGGCGACCTGCAGTTGCCGCTGTGGACCGATCCGCAACGGCGCGGCCCGGGCAGCGCGCTGTACATCGGCCCGCCGCAGCGCGCCAGCGACGGGGGCTGGGTGGTCCCGCTGGCGCTGCCGATGGCCGATGGGCGCTGGCTGCTGGCACGGCTGCGCTGTGGCGAACTGCAGCGCATCGTCGGCGGCCTGGATGTCGGCCCAAACGGATTGGTCTCGATCAGCGACGCCCAGGGCTACATGCTGGCCCGCGTACCCGATCCGCATGGCACGGTGGGCCGCCGCTATGACCTGCCGCGCCGGGACCTGCTCGGCACGCAGGCAGTGGTCGAGCTGGGCAGCATGCCCGGCGTCGTCGACGGCGTGCCACGCATCCTCACCATCAGCACGCTCGAACGCAGTCCGCTGGCGGTACAGGTCGGGTTGGCCGACGAGGACGTGCTGGCACCCTGGTGGCCGTACCTGCAGGCCTCGGTGGCGATCGTGCTGGCCTACATCGTGGTGTTGCTGGTGCTGCTGTACGCCGTCCGCCGCAGTACCCGCAGCCAGCAGGCGATGGCCGAGGAGCTGAAGGCCGGCCATGCCGAGCTGCGCCTGGCGCACCAGGTCGGGCGTGTCTGCACGTGGTACGTGGATGAGGACGCCGCGCTGCTGCGCTGGTCGCCGCTGGCCCGCGAGATCTTTGGGGTACAGACCGACGCCTTGCCGGTTGCGGATTTCTTCGCGCGCGTGCATCGCGATGATGCCGCGCGCCTGCAGCAGGCGTTCGACCAGGCCTTCGCCGGCGGCGCGGTGCTCGACCAGGTGTTCCGCCTGGTGCTGCCCGGAGGCGAGGTGCGCTGGGTCGGCGCGCGTGGGCAGCGGGTGGAAGTGGCCGACAGCGAGCGGCGCATGATCGGTGCCCTGACCGACCTGAGCGAACGCTATCAGGCGCGCGAGCAGATGAGCGAAGTGGAGCGCCGCTTCCGCCTGCTGTTCGACCGCAATCCGGCGCCGTTCTGGGTGTTCGACCCGGATACGCTGCGCTTCATCGAGGTCAACGACGCTGCGGTGCGCCAGTACGGCTACAGCCGCGACGAGTTCCTGGCGATGAGCATCCTCGACATCCGCCCGCGCGAAGGCTGGGACGAAGTGCGTGGTGCCATCCAGCGGGCGCAGGTGGGCGATCCGCCCGACGCGACCGTGCGCCTGCACCGGCGCAAGGACGGCAGTGTGTTCGAGGTGCGCGCGCACCTGTCCAAGCTCGATTTCGACGGACAGCCCGCGTGCCTGGTGCTGGCCGAGGATGTCAGCGAGCGGCTGGCCTACGAGCGCGACCTGGCCTACCAGGCACGGCACAACCCGGCCACCGGCCTGCTCAATGTGCGCGCCCTGACCGAGCAGCTGGACGAGCAGGACGCCGGCTATACCATCGCCTTCGTGCAGCTGCGCGGCCTGCAGCTGGTGGCCGACACGCTCGGTCGCGAGATCGGTGATGCGGTGCTGCAGTCGATGGCGACCCGGCTCGGGGGCCTGGGCGCGCGCTGTGGCACGCTGGCGTTCCAGCCGGCCGAGGACTTCGTGTTCGCCATCGGTGCCGAGCACGATACCCAGCGCGTGCTGGACGACCTGCTGCAGATCGTGTCGGCGCCGATGCGCGGCAAGGACTCGCTGCACCAGTTCGAGCCGCGTATCGGCGTGGCCGTGCACATCGCCGGTGACGGGCACACGGCCGAGCAGGTGATCGGCATGGCCGCGCAGGCCGCGCATGCGGCGCGCGCCGAGGGCAACGTGGTGGTCTGGTTCGACGCGGCCGTGACCACGCGCCTGGCTGACCGCCTGCGCCTGGCCGGGCGCATCCATGCCGCCATCGACAACGAATTCCAGCTGTATTTCCAGCCGATCCGGCATGCCAGCGACGGCAGCCCGGCAGCGCTGGAGGCACTGCTGCGCTGGCCGCAGGCCGATGGCAGCTTCATCCCGCCCAACGAGTTCATCCAGCTGTGCGAGGACACCGGGTTGATCCTGGCGCTGGGCCGCTGGGTGATCCGCGCGGCGGCGAAGGCGCAGCGCCGTCTGGTCGACGCCGGGTGGGGCGAGCTGCCGATCGCGGTCAACGTGTCTGCGGTGCAGTTCTTCAACAGCGATCTGGTGGCCGAATTCACCCGTGCCCAGCAGGATTTCGGCCTGGCCCGTGGCGCGCTGCACGTGGAGCTGACCGAGAGCAGCCTGATGCGCAAGCCGGCGCAGGCGATGCAGACCATGCAGCGCCTGCATGAGCAGGGCATCCGCGTGTCGCTGGATGATTTCGGCACCGGCTATTCCAGCATGTCCTACCTGCAGCACCTGCCGCTGGACATCCTGAAGATCGACCGCAGCTTCGTCGCCGACGTGGAAACCAACCCACGCAATGCCTCGATCTGCCGCGCGCTGTTGTCGCTGGGGCACAGCATGGGCCTGACCATCATCGCCGAGGGCGTGGAAACGCCGGGGCAGCTGGACTGGCTGGCCGCGCACGGCTGTGACCAGGTGCAGGGCTATCTGCTGGGGCGGCCGGCGCCGCTGGAGCGGATCATCGACGCGCTGGATGAAGTCGCCGCCTAAGTGGTAGTGCGGGCCGGCGGCCGACATTCGCCCAGGACCGGGAGGTGTCTGATTGCCGGCCAGCGGCCGGCCTACCGGCAAACGCCAGCCTCGGCTACACCCCGCTTTCCACCAGATGGTCGATGAAACTGCGCACCTTCGGTGCGAGGTGGCTGCGGCTGGTATAGACGGCGAAAATGCCGATCGGCGAGGCCTCCCATTCGGGCAGCACGCGCACCAGGCGGCCATCGGCCAGCGCGTCTTCCAGCAGGAAATCCGGTTGCAGGATCACGCCCATGCCGGCGATCGCCGCTTCGCGCAGCACGTCGCCGTTGTTGGCGTGCAGCAGGCTGTTCACCGCCACCTTGACCTCGCCGCCAGGTCCCTGCAGCGGCCAGTGGTCACCGGCGGCCCAGTAGCGGTAGCTCAGGCAGGCGTGGGCCTGCAGCTCCTGCGGATGCTGCGGGGTGCCGCGCGCGGCCAGGTAGGCCGGCGCCGCGCACAGGCTCACCCGTGACTCGCCCAGGCGGCGCGCAATCAGCGCCGGGCTCGGTTCGCGGGTGATGCGGATGGCCACGTCGTAGCCTTCCTCGACCATGTCGACCAGGCGGTCGGACAGGGCCAGGTCCAGTTCCACCTGCGGGAAGCGCTCGCGGTAGCGGGCCAGCAGCGGGCCGAGGCGGGCGATGCCCCAGCTGACGGGGGCGTTGATGCGCAGCGTCCCGGAAGGCTCCAGTGCCTGCGCGCCGATGCTGGCCTCCAGCGCATCGAACTCGGCCAGCAGGCGCACGCACTGCGCGTAGTAGGCGGCGCCGGCACTGGTCGGGCTGACCCGGCGCGTGGTGCGGTGGAGCAGGCGGGTGGACAGGCGTTTTTCCAGCGCAGCGACCTGGCGGGTGACGCCGGCGGTGGACAGCTCCAGGGCCTGGGCGGCGGCGCTGAAGCCATTGCGTTCGACCACCGCCACGAACACGCGCATCGCCTCGAGAGTGTCCATTGTTGCGCCTTTTGAAATAAATACGGTCAAACGATCCTATTTATCGGTCCACGAACGCGCAATAACCTGTCTCCACCCCCCTCAAGGTGCTTTGCCATGCACACCACGACCGCTCCTGTCTCGTCGCTGGCCCCGTACGGTGCCACCCTGCTGCGCCTGGCCCTGGGCGTGCTGTTCCTGGTCCACGCCCTGACCAAGCTGCTGGTGTTCACCCCGGCCGGTACTGCCGCGTTCTTCGAATCGCTGGGCCTGCCTGGGGTACTCGGCTATCTCACCCTCGGCGTCGAACTGGCGATCAGCGCCGCGCTGCTGCTGGGCATCTACGCGCGCTGGGTGGGCCTGATCGGCGTGCCGCTGCTGCTGGGCACCATCGTCACCGTGCACGGCGCCAACGGCTTCGGCTTCGCCAATGCCGGCGGCGGCTGGGAATACCCGGCGTTCTGGGCGCTGGCGCTGGTGGTGCTGTTCCTGATCGGCGATGGCAAGTGGACCCTGCGTTCGCGCTGATCGCCGCCCGACCCTGCAACTGGAGCCTTCCATGTCCCGCCTGCCTTCGCTGTACATCTCCCACGGTTCGCCGATGACCGCCCTGCATCCGGGCCAGGTCGGCGTGCGCCTGGCCGAGCTGGCGCGCGACCTGCCGACGCCGCGTGCCATCGTGATGGCCTCGGCGCACTGGCTGGGCCGGCAGCCGCTGGTCGGTGCGCACCCGCAGCCGCCGACGATCCACGACTTCGGCGGCTTCCCGTGCGCGCTGTTTGAACTGCAGTACCCGGCGCCCGGCGATCCGGCGCTGGCCGAAGAGGTGGCCGGCCGCATCGCCGCCGCCGGGCTGCCGGTGGCGCTCGACCCGCAGCGTGGCCTCGACCACGGTGCCTGGGTGCCGCTGCGGCTGCTGCGCCCGCAGGCCGACATCCCGGTGGTGCCGGTATCGATCCAGCCGCTGCTCGGCCCCGAGCATCAGTTCGCGCTGGGCCGCGCGCTGGCGCCGCTGCGCGAACAGGGCGTGCTGCTGGTCGGTTCGGGCAGCATCACCCACAACCTGCACGACTGGGGCGATTACCAGGACGGCAAGGAAGCACCGTATGTGCGGCCCTTCATCGAGTGGGTGGAGCAGCGGCTGGCCACCGATGACCGCCAGGCGCTGTTCGATTACCGCCGGCAGGCCCCGTTCGCCGAGCGTGCGCACCCGACCGACGAGCACCTGCTGCCGCTGTTCTTCGCGATGGGTGCAGCTGGCGAGGGCGGTTTCGGTGCGCGTCGCATCGACGCCGGCATCGATGCCGGCTTCCTGGCCATGGATCTGTACCGCTTCGACGGGGCATGAGCCGGGGCTGACGCGCGGCGGCTGCGGCCGTCGCGGCCAGGGCCGCATGTGGTAGTTTTTTCCGGGTTTCCGGCGCTGGCCCTCGTGCCTCCCCACGCGCCGCTTCCTGGAAGAAGCATGCATACCATCGAAGTCGTCCTGGCGATGCTGGTGGCCGTTGTCGCCAGCGGCTACCTGGTTCGCGTCCTCCCGTTCTCGCTGCCGCTGCCGTTGGTGCAGATCGGCCTGGGGGCGGTGATCGCCGGCGTATTCAACCGCGGCCACGCGCTGGAGCCGGAAGTGTTCTTCCTGCTGTTCCTGCCGCCGCTGCTGTTCCTGGATGGCTGGCGCATTCCCAAGCAGGGCCTGTTCCGCGACAAGGGGGCGATCCTCGAACTGGCGTTCGGCCTGGTGGTGTTCACCGTGATCGGTGCCGGCCTGCTGATCCACTGGATGATCCCGGTGATGCCGCTGGCGGTGTGCTTCGCGCTGGCGGCCATCGTCTCGCCGACCGACCCGGTGGCGGTCGGCGCGATTGCTTCGAAGGCACCGATTCCCAAGCGCCTGATGCACATCCTGGAAGGCGAATCGCTGCTCAACGATGCCTCCGGCCTGGTCTGCTTCCGCTTCGCGGTGGCGGCGGTGATGACCGGTTCCTTCTCGCTGGCCACGGCCTCGCTGACCTTCCTGTGGGTGGCGGTGGCCGGCCTGGCCGTGGGCGTGGCGGTTACCCTCGGCGTGTCCACGTTCCAGCGTTGGCTGTGGCGCCGCTTCGGCGAGGAGCCGGGTGCGGCGATGCTGGTCAACCTGCTGATTCCGTTCGCGGCCTACCTGCTGGCCGAAGAAATCCATGCCTCGGGCATCCTCGCCGCGGTCGCCGCCGGCATCGCGATGAGCTACGTCGAGCTGACCGGCCGTGTCTCCGGCAGCATGCGCGTGCAGCGCGCGGGTGTCTGGAACATGCTGCAGTTCAGCTTCAACGGCATCATGTTCGTGCTGCTGGGCGAGCAGTTGCCGGGCATCGTCGAGCGCGCCACCACCACCATGAACGAGTCCGGCCACCAGAGTGCATGGTGGCTGCTGGTCTACGTGGTGGTGATCAACCTGGCGCTGATCCTGCTGCGCCTGCTGTGGGTATGGCTGTCGCTGCGCTGGAACCTGCTGCGTGCGCGCCGTCGTGGCCTGGAGCGGGGCGAGGCGCCGAACTGGCGCATCGTGGTGGCGACCTCGGTGGCCGGCGTGCGCGGCGCGATCACCCTGGCCGGTGTGTTGACCCTGCCGCTGTTCCTGCCCGATGGCAGCGCGTTCCCGGCGCGCGACCTGGTGATCTTCCTGGCCGCGGCGGTGATCCTGTTCTCGCTGGTCGGCGCCAGCGTGGCGCTGCCGCAGCTGCTGAAGGGCCTGCAGCTGCCGGCCGATTCGGGCGAGCGCAAGGAAGAGGACCTGGCACGCCGGCTGTCGTCCAAGGCCGCGCTGGCCGGGGTCGAGCGCATGCGCCAGCAGCTGGTGATGAACCAGAACACCGAGAACGTGCAGCTGTACAACGACGCTGCCTCGCGCGTGAGCCTGCTGTACCAGCGGCACCTGGAGAAGGACAACGACGGGCCCGACGTGGACCCGGAGAAGGTGAGGCGCATGGAGCTGGGTTACCGCCAGCTGCGCAGCGCCGGCCTCAATGCCGAGCGTGAGGAACTGTTCCGTTTGACCCGGCGCGGGGTGATCTCCGATGAGATCTCGCGGCGCCTGATCCGCAACCTGGACCTGCTGGAATCGCGCAAGCGCGAATGACCGTGTATCCCGGGTGGGTGCGGACCTTGGTCCGCACACCGTTCAGGCCTTACTCCGGCTTCTGGTCCAGGAAATACACCTCGACCTTGCCCTTGACCTTGATGGTCATCGGGTTGCCACGGCGGTCGCGGGCCTTGCCGGCCTGCACGCGGATCCAGCCTTCGCTGACCGAGTATTCCTCGACGTTGTCGCGCTCGACGTCGTTGAAACGCACGCCGACGCCGCGCTCCAGCGCCTGCGCATCATGGAAGGGGCTGGCCGGGTTGATGGCCAGGTGGTCGGGAGGGGTATCGCTCATCGCTTCATTCACAGTGACGGCCACCAAGGCCGGCTTCAGCGGCACAGGATAAACCGTAGAATGCCGACCTGCCCCAGAGGACGTTCCACCATGCCCGACAACAGCGACTATTTCGACTTCGAGGAAGACATCCACGACTTCGACGAGGAGGGCTTCGAGGCGCGGGTCTGGAACCTGCTGGTGCTGATCAACCCGGGCGACGAAGAGCTGGCCCTGCAGCAGTTCAACCGCTGGCGCGAGCACCTGTCCGAGGACGGGCAGCCGCTGGAAGCGGACAGCGACTGGCTGCCGGCGCTGTTCACCGCCATTGCCTGGCAGTCCGGTTTCGATGTGGAGCGGGATGACCTGGAATCGCTGCAGTCGGCGGTCAACGAGCTGTCGGCGCGCTTCAACCTGCAGCTGGACTGGGGCGGGGACCTGGACGACGAGGACTTCGCCGAGGGCCTGGACGGCGTGCAGCTGATGTCCACCGCCTTCGACCGCCTGCGCGAGCACAACTACACGCTGTGGAGCGTGGATGCCGGCAGTGACGGCTTCACCGGGGTGATGGCATTGACCCGCGACGACGACGCGATGCTGGCGCTGTGCTCGCTGCTGAACGTGGAAATCCGGCTGGGCAGCGACCCGTTCTGAGCGATGGGCCGATCCGCCGGGCGCGGCCTGACGGGTTGATCCGCTGAGGACGACCCGACGGGGTAGAGTCGACTGTTAGTCGACTGCTCTCCCATCCGGCCGCGAGACCCCCGCGCTGCGCGCGATAGTCGACTCTACCCCCGCCGGTGCCGGTTGGTGTCCGGCGAACCCGCGGCGCGGCCTACGGCCGGTACTGCGCCCGGGCGTTGGCGATCACCGCTTTGACCAGCTCGCGGTCGGCATGCCGCGAAATCGCTTGCGCGCCGAGCGCGATCGCCTGTGCGCGCAGCTCGGCAGTGACATCGTAATGGGCACCGCTGGCCTTGTTCTGGAAGGCCCGCGGTGGAATGCCGAGCTGCGCCGCCATGGCGTGCAGCTCGGCCAGGGTGTCGGCCATCAGGTGCGCCCAGCGCTGTCCGCGCCAGGAATGCACCGCGTCATCGACGTAGACCGTCACCGCCGCGGCCGGTTCAGGCCTGCGGCTTGCTGTCGCTGTCAGCGGCCGGGGCGGCCTCGGCGTCGGCAGCAGCTTCAACCACGTCGCCTTCGGCAGCCGCGGCGGCTTCTTCGCCTTCGTCGGCTTCCACGGTCTCGAACTCGGCGACCAGCTTGTCCAGGTACTCGTCAGCGGTCTGATCGGATTCGGCGGCCAGGGTGTCCAGCAGCGACTTCAGCAGTTCGGAATATTCCAGGTTGACCTTGCGGCCTTCCTTTTCCTGCACGTTGGACAGGTGCTTGAGCATGGCCAGCATCGGCACCGGGTTCTCGGCATTGCCCATGGTCTGGCCGCCGATGGCCAGCAGCCACTCACGGCCCTGCAGGCCGATGGCCGCCACCACCTGGCCGTCTTCGTTGGTCAGCACGGCATGGTTCTGCACCTGCTGCTGGGCGTTCAGGCGGAGGAACGGGCGCTTGCCCTGCTGCTTCTTGCGCTTGTCGCGCTTGGCCTTGGAATTCTGGGACATGGGGGTGGAATCACCTGGAAACGGAAAGACCGCCATTGTAGCGGGTGCGCCGGGGGATGCCCCTGGTGGGTGCGGACCAAGGTCCGCACCCACCGTCTACTTTGCCTTACCCTGCGCGGCCTGCACGTCCGGGTCGGCGGTCGGCGCCGACAGCCCCACCTGCGGCCCGGCGCCGGCCAGCGCGGCCGCTTCGGCGGCCTGGGTCATCACCACGATGCTGATACGGCGGTTGATCGGGTTCTGCGGGTCGGCCTTGTCGAACAGCACTGACGAGGACAGGCCGACCACGCGGGTGATCTTGCTGTCCTCCAGGCCCCCGTCCACCAGTGCACGGCGTGCAGCGTTGGCGCGGTCGGCGCTCAGTTCCCAGTTGCCGTAGCCGCGTGCGGCCGAATAGGCGGTGATGTCGGTGTGGCCGGTCAGGCTGATCCGGTTCGGCACGTGGTTCAGGTAGTTGGCCAGCTCGTGCAGGATCTGTTGCGTGTACGGCTTCAGCGTAGCGCTGCCGAGGTCGAACATCGGCCGGTTCTGCTTGTCCACGATCTGGATGCGCAGGCCTTCCGGGGTCAGGTCCAGCAGCAGCTGGTCCTTGAACGGTTCCAGTGCCTGGCTCCTGCTGATCGCTTCCTGCAGTTCCTTCATCAGCGCTTCCAGCTGCTGCTTGTCGCGCTGCTGCTGGTCCACCGGCTGCGGCACCGCTTCCTTCTGGTTCTGGAAGGGATCGTTGCTGCTGCCGCGCGAGATGTCGGTGGCGCCGCCCAGCTTGATCATCGAGGTGCTGGCGCCGCCCGGGCCGGCCATGCCGGGCGCCGGCGTGGCGTTCTGCCCGCTCAGCGGGCTGGGGTTGCGGAAGTACTCCGAAATCGCCGCACGGTCGTTCTTGTTGGTGGTGGCCATCAGCCACAGCACCAGGAAGAAGGCCATCATCGCGGTCACGAAGTCGGCATAGGCCACCTTCCACGACCCGCCGTGGTGAGCGGCGTGGCCGGCTTTCTTGACCCGGCGGACGATGACGGTGGGCTTGTTCTCGGCCATGGCTTACTTGACCGTCTTCAGGTGCTGCTCGAAATCGGAGAAGGCCGGGCGCACGTTCGACGGCAGCGTCTTGCGGGCGAATTCCAGCGCGATCTTCGGGTTGTAACCGCGCAGGCAGGCCAGCAGGGCAGTCTTGACCGATTCGTAGATGCGACTGTCCTGCTCGGCGCGTGCCTCCATGGCGGCGGCCATCGGGCCGACGAAGCCGTAGCCGAGCAGGATGCCGAGGAAGGTGCCGACCAGTGCACCGGCCACGTGGCCACCGACCTCGACGATGTCGCCGCCGATCGAGCCCATGGTGATGACGATGCCCAGCACCGCCGCGACGATGCCGAAACCGGGCAGTCCGTCGGCGACCTTGGTCAGCACCTGCGACGGTGCCATGGCCTCGGCGTGGTGCTTCTCCAGTTCCAGCTCCAGCAGCGGCTCGAGCTCGTGCGGCTCGATGTTGCTGCCGATCATCAGGCGCAGGCAGTCGGTGATGAAGTCGATCAGGTGGTGGTCGGCCTGCACCTTGGGGTAGTTGGCGAACAGGGCGCTCTCGGCCGGCCGCTCGACATGGTCTTCCAGGGCCATGAAGCCTTCGCGGCGGGCCTTGTTGAGCAGTTCATAAAGCAGGCTGAGGACATCGATGTAGTCCTGCTGCTTGTAGCGCGGGCCCTTGAACACGCCGACCATGGCCTGCAGGGTCTGCTTGACCGTCTTGGCCGGGGTGCCGACCAGGAACGCGCCCAGTGCGGCGCCGCCGATGATGACCAGCTCGTAGGGCTGCCAGAGGGCACCCAGGCGGCCGTGGGCACCGAGGTAGCCCCCGATCACGCTGATGATGACGACCAGGAATCCAACGATGATGAGCATGGGGCGACGCAGGGAGGGGGGATATCTCCTTGTCGGCCCGTCGCCCGGTTTTCTGAAGAGGGAATTCTGTGAAATCGGTCAGCGGGGTGTTTCAGCCCGCCACACCGGCTTCGGCACCGCCACGCTGCAGCGGATCGGGCCAGGACTCGCCCGTGCCGACGAACGAAAGTGAGACGGAGTTCAGGCAGTGGCGCTCGTAGGTGGGCGGCGGACCGTCCGGGAACACGTGGCCCAGGTGGCTGCCGCAGCGGGCGCAGGTGATCTCGGTGCGCACCATGCCATGGCTGGTATCGCGGATCTCGCGCACGTGCGCCGGGTCGAACGGGGCGAAGAAGCTGGGCCAGCCGGTGCCGGAATCGAACTTGGTGCTGGAGCGGAACAGCGGCAGCGCACACAGCCGGCAGCAGTAGACGCCCTCGCGCTTGTTGTCGAGGAACACGCCGCAGAAGGGCGCCTCGGTACCGTGCTGCAGCAGCACGCGGCGCTCTTCGCTGCTGAGGCCGGCGACCAGCGCCTCGGTCTGGGTGGCAGTAGGGGGCGTCAGGTCGAAGGCAGTCATGCCGGCTCTCCGTGGGGTCGATGGCCTGGGATGCCGGACAACGTGGGGGTCGTGGCGCGCGCTTGCAAGTGTGATGGCCGTTCATGGGCGGCACACAGGCGCGGGCGCAAGGTGACTGCGATCCACGCCGGAGCGTGCCATGAAACCGACCCTTCCCCTGCTGTTGATCGCCCTGATGCCGGCACTGGCGCAGGCCCAGGTGCCCACGGCCGACCCGACCGCCACCCGCAGCGCGACCCGCGTGGCCCCGCCGCCGGTGGCGCCCCCGCCACAAGCGGCCCGGCCGCAGCCGCAGGTGCTGCCGTCGCCGCAGCCCACGCAGCCGATCAAGTCCACCGGTCCGGCCCATGTCGCGCCTGCCCCGGCGCCGAAGCCGGTCGACAAGGTCTATGACCGCAACGGCCGCATCGTGCCCGGGGTCCGCCCCGCGGGCCCGAACCGCGTGTTCGATTCGCGCACCGGTCGTTATTACGACAGCGTGCCGGCCGGCGATGGCCAGCAGATCAAGCGCTGACGCGGCCGCAGGCCCGGCGGGCGGACGCGGTGGCCTGAACGCACGAAAACAACGGTCTGCCAATCACTGCTTTTTCGCCTGCGATTAACCGCTGCCGGACCACCGTGGCCGTGCGCCGGCATTCCGCCGACGCATGTCCTTCGTCCACTGGATCGCGATCATGAAAAACCAGCAGAACCGTCATCCCGGCAAGGAACCGCAGGGCCGCAACCCGCAGCAGCAACAGCAGCAGCAACAGCAGATGGAGCCGCAGCAGCACAAGGGCGGCAAGCCGCAGGAACAGCGCTCGCAGAAGCATCCGCAGCAGCGCTGACTGTCGCCATGACCGGGGTCAGGGCCCGCTGCGCGGGATCCGACCCCTTGCCAGCTGACGACCGGGGTCGGATCCCGCGCAGCGGGCTCTGACCCCATCCGGTTCCCAGCTTCAATCCGGAATCGGCAGGCTCAGCGTCTCTTTCACTTCTTCCATCACGATGTAGCTCTTCGATTCCCGTACATGCGGCAGCGTCAGCAACGTGCTGCCCAGCAGCTTGCGGTAGGAGGCCATCTCGCTGATCCGCGCCTTCAGCAGGTAATCGAAGTCGCCCGACACCAGGTGGCACTCCAGCACGTTGGGAAGCTTCAGCGCCGCGCGCCGGAACTCCTCGAAGATGTCCCCGGACTTGTAGGCCAGGCTGATCTCCACGAACACCAGCAGGCTGGCCTTCACTGCCGCCGGGTCGAGGTGGGCGTGGTAGCCGGTGATCACCCCTTCGCGCTCGAGCCGGCGCACGCGCTCGGTGCACGGGGTGGTCGACAGGCCGACCCGTTCACCCAGTTCGGTGAAGGAAATACGGCCCTCGGCCTGCAGGATGCGCAGGATCTTGCGGTCGATCTTGTCCAGTTCGCGGGTCCGGGGGGCCATGGCCGTCAACCTCGGGGAATGAATTGCAGGAGAACATCCTGCCGGTTGATTGTAAATCAGGCAAATCGACTGGTATTGCCTGTCTATACTTCCCCAATTATGATCCCCGCGCGCTCTGGTGCAGGGAATGATCGGGTTGGAGAATTCCCATGCGAGTCCTAGTTCTCGGCAGCGGCGTGATCGGCACCACCAGTGCCTGGTACCTGCGACAGGCCGGGTTTGAAGTCACGGTGATCGACCGCCAGCCCGGCCCGGCGCTGGAGACCAGCTTTGCCAATGCCGGCCAGCTGTCGTTCGGCTACACCTCGCCCTGGGCGGCCCCCGGCGTGCCGAAGAAGGCGATCGGCTGGCTGTTCGAGAAGCACGCGCCGCTGGCGATCAAGCCGGGCATGGACCTGGCCCAGTACCGCTGGCTGTTGCAGATGCTGCGCAACTGCACGCATGAGCGCTATGCGATCAACAAGGCGCGCATGGTGCGCATGTCCGAATACAGCCGCGACTGCCTGAACGAACTGCGCGCGCAGATCGGCATCGAATTCGAAGGCCGCGACCTGGGTACCACCCAGCTGTTCCGTACCCAGCAGCAGCTGGACGCGTCGGCGCAGGACATCGAGATCCTGGCCCAGTACGGCGTGCCGTACGAGGTGCTGGACCGCGCCGGCATCATCCAGGCCGAACCGGCCCTGGCCCATGTCGACGGCCTGGTCGGCGCACTGCGCCTGCCACGTGACCAGACCGGCGACTGCCAGCTGTTCACCCGCCGCCTGGCGCAGATGTGCGTGGATGCCGGCGTCGAATTCCGCTTCGACCAGGACATCACCGGCCTGGAGTTTGAGGGCGACCGCATCATCGGCGTGCGCATCGACGGCAAGCGGGAAACCGCCGACCGCTTCGTGGTCGCGCTCGGCAGCTACTCGCCGGCGCTGGTGGCACCGCTGGGCATGCGCCTGCCGGTGTACCCGCTGAAGGGCTATTCGCTGACCCTGCCGATCACCGACCCGGCGATGGCGCCGACCTCGACCATCCTCGACGAGAGTTACAAGGTGGCGGTGACCCGCTTCGACGACCGCATCCGCGTCGGTGGCATGGCCGAAGTGGCCGGTTTCGACCTGTCGCTGTCGCAGCGCCGCCGCGAAACCCTGGAGCTGGTGGTCAGCGACCTCTACCCGAAGGGCGGTGACCTGTCGCGCGCGCAGTTCTGGACCGGCCTGCGCCCGGCCACGCCCGATGGCACGCCGGTGATCGGCGCCACGCCGTTCCGCAATCTCTACCTCAACACCGGCCACGGCACGCTGGGCTGGACCATGGCCTGTGGCTCGGGCCGCTACCTGGCCGACCTGATGAGCGCGCGCCAGCCGCAGATCAGCACCGAAGGTCTGGATATTTTCCGCTACGGCCAGTACGGTCACGCGCCGCAACACGAGAACCGCACATGCGTCCTGCCCGCGCGCTGATCGATCTGGGCGCCCTGCGCAGCAACTACCGGTTTGCCCGTGAACTGGGAGGTGGCAAGGCGCTGGCGATCATCAAGGCTGATGCTTATGGGCATGGCGCAGTGCGCTGTGCGCAGGCGCTGGAAGGCGAGGCCGATGGCTTCGGCGTGGCCACCATCGAAGAAGCGCTGGAGCTGCGCCAGGCCGGCATCCGAGCACCGATCCTGCTGCTGGAAGGCATCTTCGAGCCCAGCGACATGGCATTGGTGGCCGAACACGATTTCTGGTTCGCCGTCGGTTCGCCGTGGCAGGTGGAGGCGCTGGCCGCCTTCGCCAGCCCGCGCCCGCTGACGGTGTGGCTGAAGCTGGACAGCGGCATGCATCGCCTGGGCCTGGACGTGGACAGCTTCCGCGCCGCGCATGCACGCCTGTCGACGCTGCCGCAGGTCGAACGCATCGTGTTGATGACCCACCTGGCGCGCGCCGACGAGCTGGACAGCGAACGCACCCATGAACAGGCCGCGACCTTCGCCCGCGCCATCGATGGCCTACCTGGCGAGACCAGCGTATGCAATTCGCCGGCACTGCTGGGCTGGCCGGATATACGCAGCGACTGGGTGCGCCCGGGCCTGATGCTGTACGGCGCCAACCCGCTGCCGGACGACACCGCGTTGACCGAGCGCCTGCGCCCGGTGATGACGATGCAGTCGAAGGTGATTGCCGAACGCTGGATCGAAGCCGGCGAGCCGGTGGGGTATGGCGCGCGCTTCGTGGCCAAGGCGCGCACCCGCGTGGGTGTGGTCGCGCTCGGCTATGCCGACGGTTATCCGCAGTTCGCCCCGAATGGCACCCCGGTGCTGATCGACGGCCAGCCCGGTGTGCTGATCGGGCGCGTGTCGATGGACATGCTGACGGTGGACCTGACCGCGCACGCGCAGGCCGGCGTCGGCAGCGTGGTGGAACTGTGGGGCGCTGCGCCGACGCTGTCGGAACTGGCGCCGCGCTGTGGCGTGAGTGCCTACCAGCTGCCGTGCGCGGTCAAGCGTGTGGCGCGGGTGTACCAGGAGTGACGTAATGCCGGCCAGCGGCCGGCACGACCAAGACCAGGGCTGGCGCCGGGCCATGCCCGGCGGTTGCCCATCATCGTGCAGCGGTAGCCCGCGTGCTCAGCTCGCGCTTCACCCAGTCGTCGATCAGGCGCTTCTCGTAGCGCAGCGGATCGCTGTCGCTCTTCAGCCCCAGGTTGTGCAGGTAGCCGGTGTCGCTGAGCTTGGCTTCGCCCTCATCGACGATGCGGCCGCTGGCGTCCTTCAGCGTGTACTGCAGGGTGATCCGCGGCGGATAGATGTCGCGCATGATCCGGATGTCGCTGCCCCGCGGGCCGTGCCAGGGCTCGTAGTCGCCCGCGCGCTTGATGTCGACCAGGGTCACGTCCAGGGTCTGCCCAGGCTGCAGCGGCTTGGCTGCAGTGGCCTGCACGTAGCTGGCCAGCTGCTGCACCCAGTTGCCGCGTTCGGCTTCGAAGCGGTTGGTGCTCTGGCGGATCTCGGTGAATGTGGCCGGATCGTCCCATTTCACGCTGACCGGGCCGTTGGCCTGCAGCGCACGGGGCGCGTCCGGATCGGTGACGGCGCGCGGCGCGGCGTTCGCGCTGCCGGCCATGAGGGCGCCTGCCAGCAGCAGGGCAGTGGCCAATGAGCAGTTCATGACGGTCTCCTGCGTCCCATCAATGGGGACGATGCGGTTCTCGGAGCGAGTGTGATCCCGCATTCCGGTGGCCGCAACGGCCGATTGCGACATACGCAAGAGCGGTTGCCGCCAATTCATCGTCGTCAACCATGACTGACGGCGCTTGACGCTGTGAATACGCCCTTTGGAAGATGCTGTGTCTCCAACCCGGCCCGTCCAGACGCCCTTGTCCACACTGCCGCCCCTAGTGGAGCGCCCACCGATGATGGTGCCGGCGCCCGAACCCGACCTGCATCATGGCGTGCTTGAACGCATCAACGCCGGTTTCTGCGTGATCCAGGTGCTGTTCGAGGGCGACCGTGCGGTCGACTATCGCTTCATCGAGGTCAACGACGCGTTCGAACGCCACACCGGCCTGAAGGACGCGCGTGGCCAGCGCATGACTGCGCTGGAACCCAACCATGAGCAGGACTGGTTCCGCATCTATGGCGAGGTCGCACGCAGCGGCCGCCCCGCCCAGTTCGAGATGGAAGCGCGTGCGCTGGGTCGTTCGTTCGCGGTCGACGCGGTGCGCGTGGGCCGGCCGGGCGAGGACAAGGTCGGCATCCTGTTCTTCGACATCACCGCGCGCAAGCAGATGGAAGTGGAGCTGGGCGAGAGCGAAGCGCGCTTCAGCGCGCTGGCCGACGGCCTGCCGATGCCGGTGTGGGTGCTCGATGAGCGTGGGCACGCCCGTTTCGTCAACAGCGCTTTCAGCGAGTTCTTCGGCGGCGACGAGACGCGCGTTCCGGAAGACGTCTGGCGTGGCCTGGTGCATCCGGACGACGCCTCGGTGTTCGAATACGAACTCCAGGAGGCGTTGAAGGCGCAGCGCTCGATGCACGCGCTGGTGCGTGCGCGGCGTGCCGATGGCCAATGGCGCTGGCTGGAGATGAACGCCCGCCCGCGCTTCTCGCGCATGGGCCGCTTCATCGGCCTGGCCGGCAGCAGCCCGGACGTGACCGAACGCCGCGAGATCGAGCTGGCCCGCGAGGAGCTGTTGCAGTCCGAGCGGGCCGCACGCAGTGCTGCGGAAAACATGGCGCGGCTGAAGGATGAGTTCCTGGCCACGCTGTCGCATGAACTGCGTACGCCGCTGACCACCATTCTTGGCTGGAGCGAACTGCTGCTGCAGCGCGTGGACGACACCAGTCCGCTGTACAAGGGCCTGAACGTGATCGCCAACAGCGCCGGCGCGCAGAAGCGGCTGATCTCGGACATGCTCGACCTCAGCAGCATGCTGCTGGGCAAGGTGCAGCTGGAGGTGGAAGTGCTGGACCTGCGCACCGTGCTTGGCGAAGCCATTGGTGCGCAGGAACTGGTCGCCGAAGGCAAGGCACTGGACGTGCACCTGCAGCTGCCCGAGCAGCCCAGCCTGGTGCTGGGTGATGCCACGCGCCTGCAGCAGGTGTTCTGGAACCTGCTCTCCAACGCCATCAAGTTCACCCCGGCCGAAGGCCGCATCGACCTGCAGCTGCAGGCCGACGGCAATCACTGGGTGATCACCGTGCGCGACACCGGCGACGGCATCGCGCCTGAGTTCCTCAATCATCTGTTCAGCCGCTTCCGCCAGGCCGACGGCACCACCACGCGCCGCCACGGCGGGCTGGGGCTGGGCCTGGCGATCGTGCAGCAGCTGGTGGAACTGCACGGCGGCACGGTCACGGCGGCCAGCGAAGGGCATGGCCTCGGTGCCACGTTCACCGTGCGCCTGCCACAGCACCTTCCCGATGCCGAGCGGCGGCCACTGCGCGAAGTCATCAGCGGGCCGATCCTGGAGCCGGTGATCGTCGAACCGTATCCGCTGCGCGGCATGCACGTGCTGGCGGTGGAAGACCAGCCGGAAGTGCTGGAATACCTGCGCCGCATGCTGGAAGAGCAGGGCGCCAGCGTGTCCGCGGCCAGCTCGGCCGGCGAGGCGTTGGCGCTGCTGGCCGACACCGGCCATCTGCAGTACCACGTGCTGCTGACCGACATCGGCATGCCGGGCATGGATGGCTATGGCCTGGTGCGCACGCTGCGCGAGGACATGGGCGTGGATGCGGCGACCTTGCCTGCGGTGGCGGTGACTGCACTGGCGCGTGCCGACGACCGCCGCCGCGCGCTGGCATCGGGCTTCCAGGAGCATGTGGCCAAGCCGTACTCGGTAGCGCAGCTGGTGGCTGCCGTGCGCAAGGTGCAGGTGCCACGCGCGGACAACGCGCTGCACTGAGCATTCACGGACGATCGGCGATCCTGCAGCCAGGAGGTCGCCGATGTCCCGCATAGCTCCCCGTATCCATACCGATCCGGCGCAGATCGCGCGCCTGGAAGCCCTGCTGCCGCAGCTCGACGGCGAGACGCAGGTGGAACTGATCCTGCAGGACGGCCGTCGCCTGCTCGGCACCGTCGCGGTGAGGCCGACGGTGCAGCAGTATCGCAACGAAGCCGGCGATGAAGGCAGCAACGGACAGTTGCGCCTGGATGACTACGACACGCCGGTGCAGCAGCACCATGTGTGGCTGGACGAGATTGCCAGCATCCGCAGGTTGCCGCCGAGGGTCTGACGGCCGCCTGCCGGGCCCATCCACGCATGGCGTGGATCTACCAGAGGTTGCAGTAGAGCCACGCCATGCGTGGCTGCTGGGCTCAGTGCTCGAACAAGGTCGGCGTCGCTTCGAACCGGCGCGCGTAGGCGCGTTCTTCCGCCACCCGGGCTACCTCGTCATCGGCCAGGTCCGGCGCGCCATACACCGCATAGGCCACGCTGCCGTCGGCCCCATGGCCGACCTGGTGCAGGCGGTAGCGCGAGTGGCCGCCGCCGGTGTCTTCGGGGTAATGCACGGGCGGATGGCTGCCTTCCAGGTCCATTTCACTGTTGTCGACCACGCCACCGACGAACAAGGCTCGCATGCAGGTTCTCCTGGGTTCCGGGGGAGCCTCTACCCTGAACGTTTCAATGTTGCTGGCAGATCAAGGCCCCGTTCGGGTTTCGCAAAGCGCCCTGGGCGGGGCTGCCTGGCCGAGCCGGTACAATGGTCGGCCCTCACGCTTGAAGTACCCCGCGCCGATGGCCTCCAGCGACGACGCCCCCCTGCAGACCCTGCTCCTGCCGTTCTCCCAAGGCGCCCTGCGCTGGCCGGAGGGCCCGGTGGCCTTCCTGCGTGCCCGCGACGGCTGGCCGCTGCGCGAAGTGGCCGGCCACCGCGAGCTGCACTGCGAACAGAGCTTTGCCCCGTTCGCGCAGCCGCTGCAGCAGGCCGCCGGCTGGACCGTCAGTGGCCAGCTGGAGGATGGGGCCGGCAAGGGCCGCTACCCGCTGGTGCTGGTGCTGCCGCCGCGCCAGCGCGAAGAAGCCCGTGCGCTGTTCGCCCGCGCGCTGGCGCTGGTCGCCGAAGGGGGCCGCATCGTCGCCTGCCAGTCCAACAACGAAGGCGCACGCTCCGGCGAGGGTGACCTCAAGCAGCTGACCGGCCTCGGCGGCAGCCTGACCAAGAACCATTGCCGCGTGTACTGGACCGCCCCGATGCAGGGCCAGCACGATGCCGACCTGGCCAAGCGCTGGTCGGCGCTGGATGCGGTGCGCCCGATCGTCGGTGGCCGTTTCCTCAGCCGCCCGGGCGTGTTCGCCTGGGATCGCATCGACCCGGCGTCCGCGCTGTTGGCCGAGCACCTGCCGGCCGACCTGGCCGGGCGTGCTGCCGACCTCGGCGCGGGCTATGGCTACCTGTCGCGCGAGCTGCTGGAGCGTTGCCCGAAGATCACCGCGCTGGACCTGTACGAGGCCGAGCAGCGCGCGCTGGCGCTGGGCGAACTGAACCTGGCGCCGCCACCGCGCGCGCTGCCGCTGCGCTTCCTGTGGCGCGACGTCACCGTCGGCATCGAGCCGGGCTACGACGTCATCATCAGCAATCCACCGTTCCATACGCCCTCGCGTGCCGACCGCCCGGACATCGGCCAGCGCTTCATCGCCGTGGCCGCGCAGGCGCTGCGCCCGGGTGGGCGCCTGTACGTGGTAGCCAACCGCCACCTGCCGTACGAGCACACCCTCAACGACAGTTTCGGTGCGGTGCGCGTGTTCGCCGAGCGCGACGGGTTCAAGCTGGTCGAAGCGGTGAAGGGGAAGGGCAAGTGAAGCTGGTCAAGCACATCGCCAACCTGGGCTATGGCAGCCGCAAGCAGGTGCAGTGGCTGTTCCGCGAAGGCCGCATCACCGACGCCGACGGCGAGGTGTTGTACGCCGACGACCAGGTGCCGCATGAGGCCATCCGGGTCGATGGCGAGCCGCTGGATCCGCCCGTGGGCCTGTCGATCGCGCTGCACAAGCCGGCCGGCTACACCTGCTCGACCAAGGACACCGGTCGCCTGATCTACGACCTGCTGCCGCCGCGCTTCCGCGACCGCGACCCGGTGCTGTCCACGGTGGGCCGCCTCGACCGCGAGACCAGTGGCCTGCTGCTGCTGACCGATGATGGTGGCCTGCTGCACCGGATCATCTCGCCGAAATCGAAGCTGCCCAAGGTCTACGAGGTTGAGTTGAGCGACGACCTGCGCGGTGATGAAGTGGCGCTGTTCGCCAGCGGCACGCTGATGCTGGAGTCCGAGAAGACGCCCCTGCTGCCGGCTGAACTCGAAGTTCTGGATGTGCGTCGCGCGCGCCTGGTGCTGCACGAAGGTCGTTACCATCAGGTACGCCGCATGTTCGCCGCCACCGGCAACCACGTGCAGGCCCTGCACCGCAGCCGCGTCGGCGGGCTGGACCTGCAGGGGCTGGACGAAGGGCAATGGCGGCAGCTCACCCCTACCGACCTGGATACGCTGTTCGCTCCATGACCCCCATCGCTGCGCTGCCGTTTCTTCCCGACGCCGTCATCTTCGACATGGACGGCCTGATGATCGACAGCGAGCGTGTCTCGCTGGCCTGCTGGGGCCAGGCCGCCGATGAATTCGGGCTGGGCCTGGACGAGGCAGTGTTCCTGCGCATGGTCGGCCTCGGCGACCGCGATTCGCACGCGCTGCTGCGCGCGCAGGGCATCGAGGACAGCGTGATCGATGCGGTGGCCGCACGTTGCCACGACCTGTATGAGGCACGTACGCAGACCGGGTTGCCGCTGCGTCCGGGTATCCTGGAACTGCTGGAGCTGCTGAAGGCACATGCGATCCCGAGTGCGGTGGCCACCACCACGCGGCAGCCGCGGGCCGGCCGCAAGCTGGCCGCTGCCGGCCTGCTGCCGTATTTCGATGCGGTGATCACCAGTGGCGACGTGGCGCGGCCGAAGCCGGCGCCGGACATCTACCTGCTGGCCGCGCAGCGGCTGGGCCAGGCGCCCGAACGTTGCCTGGCGCTGGAAGATTCACCGGCCGGCACGCGCGCTGCACTGGCGGCGGGAATGACCGTGATCCAGGTGCCGGACCTGGTACACCCGGATGAAGATCTGCGCGCACTGGGCCACCGCATCGTCGGCTCGCTGGTGGATGCGCACGCGTTGCTGCTGCCGTTGCTGCCGAGGTAACGGTGGGTGCCGTCCGCCTCTGACGGTGGGTGCCGACCGCTGGTCGGCACGCCTGCCCCATCACACCCGACCGAACACCAGCGCCGCGTTGGTGCCACCAAAGCCGAAGCTGTTGGACATCACCGTGTCCAGCTTCTGTGCGCGGCTCTCGCGCAGGATCGGGAAATCCACCACCTTCGGGTCCAGCTCGGCGATGTTGGCCGAACCGGCCACGAAGCCGTCGCGCATCATCAGCAGGCAGTAGATCGCCTCGTGCACGCTGGCCGCACCCAGTGAATGGCCGGACAGCGCCTTGGTCGAGGACAGCGGCGGCACCGCCTCGCCGAATACTTCGCGGATCGCGTTGAGCTCGGTGACATCGCCCAGCGGGGTCGAGGTGCCGTGGGTGTTGAGGTAGTCCAGCGGGCGGTCGACGCCCTGCAGTGCCATCTTCATGCAGCGCACGGCGCCTTCACCGGAGGGCGCCACCATGTCGGCGCCATCGGAGGTCACGCCATAGCCGATCAGCTCGGCATGGATGCGCGCGCCGCGTGCGACGGCGTGGTCGTAGTCCTCCAGCACCAGCATGCCGCCGCCACCGGCGATGACGAAGCCGTCGCGGTCCTTGTCGTACGGGCGCGAGGCGCTGGCCGGAGCGTCGTTGAAGCTGGTCGACAGCGCGCCCATCGCGTCGAACATCACGCTCATGGACCAGTGCAGGTCTTCGCCACCACCGGCGAACATGATGTCCTGCGCACCGTGGCGGATCATGTCCGCGGCGGCGCCGATGCAGTGCGCCGAGGTCGCGCAGGCGGCCGACAGCGAGTAGCTGACGCCCTTGATCTGGTAGGCCGTGGCCAGGCAGGCCGAGACCGTCGAGCACATCGTGCGCGGCACCATGTACGGGCCGACCTTGCGCACGCCCCGTTCGCGCAGCAGGTCGACGGCACCGATCTGCCATTCGCTGGAGCCGCCACCGGAGCCGGCAATCAGGCCGGTACGCAGGTGGCTGACCTGCTCGGCGCTGAGCCCGGCGTCGGCGATGGCATCGCGCATGGACAGGTAGGCGAAGGCCGCCGCATCGCTCATGAAGCGCTTCTGCTTGCGGTCGATCAGTGCGTCCAGGTCGAGGTCGACACGGCCGCCGACCTGGCTGCGCAGCCCGGCCTCGGCGTGGTCGGCCAGTTGGGTGATACCCGAGCGCCCTTCGCGCAGCGCGGACGATACGGTATCCAGATCATTGCCGAGGCAGGACGTGATGCCCATGCCGGTGATGACGACGCGACGCATCAGAAGCTCCCGGTTTCAGTGAACAGGCCGACGCGCAGGTCGCGCGCGCTGTAGATTTCGCGGTCATCCACGTACATGCGGGCGTCCGACTGGGCCATCACCAGCTTGCGGTTGATGACCCGGCTGATGTCGATCTCGTAGCGCACCCGCTTGGCGTCCGGCAGTACCTGGCCGGTGAACTTCACTTCGCCGCAGCCCAGTGCGCGGCCCTTGCCGGGGGCACCCAGCCAGGTCAGGAAGAAGCCGGTCAGCTGCCACATGGCATCCAGGCCGAGGCAGCCGGGCATCACCGGGTCGCCGATGAAGTGGCAGCCGAAGAACCACAGGTCCGGGCGGATATCCAGCTCGGCGCGTACCATGCCCTTGCCGTGCGGTCCGCCGTCCTCGTGGATGTCGGTGATGCGGTCGAACATCAGCATCGGATCGTTGGGCAAACGGCCGGCGGCGGTGCCGAACAGTTCACCGCGTGCGCTGGCCAGCAGCTGTTCGCGGTTGAACGCGTGGAGACGGGTCATGAAGCACAATCCTGGAAGCGGGGAAACGGGGAAACAAGTTCTCGAGGATGCCCGTGGAAACTGTGCCGATCAAACATTTCAACCGTACGCAACCGTAGAGTTTTCAAGGGAATACGCGCATCCTGTTGATGTGCAACGACCATACTTCGGCGTGTGGCCTGCCTGGCCCGCCCCCGCCTTTTCCGCCCGACATGACCCGACTGCGCAAGATCATCCACGTTGACATGGACGCGTTCTACGCGTCGGTGGAGCAGCGCGACGATCCGTCACTGCGCGGCAAGCCGGTGGTTGTGGCATGGCGCGGCGCGCGTTCGGTGGTGTGTGCGGCCTCGTACGAGGCACGCGTGTTCGGCGTGCGTTCGGCGATGCCCGCGGTGCGCGCCGAGCGCCTGTGCCCGGACGCGATTTTCGTACCGCCGGATTTCGCGCGTTACAAGGCGGTGTCACAGCAGGTACGCGCGATCTTCCTGCGGCATACCGACCTGGTCGAACCGCTGTCGCTGGACGAGGCCTACCTGGACGTGACCGAGCCGAAGAGTGGCATCGAGCTGGCCACCGACATCGCGCGCACCATCCGCGCTCAGATCCGCGAGGAAACCCACCTGACTGCTTCAGCCGGGATCGCCCCGAACAAGTTCCTGGCCAAGATCGCGTCAGACTGGCGCAAGCCGGATGGCCAGTTCGTGATTCCACCGCAGCGGGTGGATGCGTTCCTGTTGCCGCTGCCGGTGAAACGGGTGCCTGGCGTGGGCAAGGTGATGGAGGGCAAGCTGGCCGCGCGCGGCATCGTCACCTGCGGCGACCTGCGGCAATGGGCATTGACCGATCTGGAAGAGGCGTTCGGCAGTTTCGGGCGCAGCCTGTACAACCGGGCGCGCGGCATCGACGAGCGGCCGGTGGAGCCGGACCAGCAGGTGCAGTCGATTTCCTCGGAGGACACCTTCGCCGAAGACCTGCTGCTGGAAGACCTGACCGAGGCAATCGTGCAGTTGGCGGAGAAGACCTGGAAGGCCACCCGCAAGACCGAGCGTGTCGGCCATACCGTGGTGCTGAAGCTGAAGACCGCGCAGTTCCGCATCCTCACCCGCAGCTTCACCCCGGAGCGCCCGCCGGAATCGATGGAAGAACTGCGCGACATCGCGCTGGCCCTGCGCGCCCGCGTCGACCTGCCGGCGGAGACCCGTTACCGCCTGGTTGGCGTCGGGCTCGGCGGCTTCCGCGAGAAGGAGGCGGTGGTGCAGGGCGAGTTGTTCGAGCACGGACCGAACGATTCCGCAGGCAATCGTTGATGGGGCTAAGAAGGGTCTTGATTCTGGCCGGTCAAGCGGGCCTGCACAAATCTCCCAGCTCAATCAGTTGCAGATCTCTCGAAGGCCCTGCGCAACAAGATTGCCAGGGCATTTAATGGGACAAGCCCAGCTCAGCGATGATGGCTGGTACAGGTCTGCGCGTGAAGGTTCTCTCGCGATCAACGAACAGTCACACCTATGGCGGAGTGAACCTTCGCAAGAGACATCCCTATCAGATAGTCGCAATCTCCGATTTCGCTGCCGTTGGTCTTTGCAGACGTCACTATCGCCACAGCATCAAGATCCACCGAAACCAGAGGTCCGCCGCTGTCACCTGCATCACATAGCAAATCGTAAGGGCCGGCTAGGTCCTCCACCTTAATCCAATCGCTCGTGCAGCTTTGGAAATTGCAGGTATTTGATTCAGGCTCTGCGTTCACGGAGGTGAGAGTGCCGCAGCTGTAGCCTGTCCGTGTTCCTGCATGGCAGAGCACTAGGAGTCCTTCCAGAGTTTCCCGCAGTAGATCGGGTCTGACCTTTCCCAGGTAACCAATCGTGTTAAATCCATTCAATTTGGTGAAGGTCGTCCAAGACGCTTCAAAACCGCTCGAGGCAGGGACGGGATGCCATTGCACGTCGTGACCTGCATCAAAGCGTCGTCGGTCAGGATCTACATCAAGTACGACGGTGGCAGTGTCGCCAGAACCCGGGATCGGTTCGCACCGCAGGGTTGGTAGGCAATGTGCGGCAGTAATCAACCCAGGCTTTTCATCAGAATCATAGGCCCGAAATCCAAACGTGCAGTACGAGTTGTTGGAAACAGCTCTCCCACCCGCACGAGTCTGTGGCGCTGACAGCAACTTGGAACGCCCTGAGGACTTCTTTAGTTCAATGGGGGCGGATAGAACGCGTCGCGCATTCTTTTCCTCGTCGACATAGATTCTTTCGAAATCTGTGCTGGGCAGCTCCACAACAATCACACCGCGCTGTCCGTCGATCATGATCCCCTGATGCTCCGGGAAAAGTTCTGCCACCTTTCCTGACTTCACTATCTGCTTCAATTGCGTCAGAGAGTGAGTTGCACCGACCGTGAAGCGGTAGGTGATGGTGCCATAGACAGTGCTCATAGTTCGGGATGGCACTGGCTCGGTCCCGGTCAAACGGACCGTCACGATCATCGGGTTCTCAGTGAAGCTCTTGCCAGCGAAGCGATCAGGCATTCCATCCAGAATGCGCGCAAGCTCTTCACCTGCCGCAATTCGAAGTCTGAGCCGCCTGTCGGCTTCTTGCGTGGTCAATCCCTCATGCTGCGCAAAGGCTTGAACAACGGGGTCGGTGGAGGGCGTCACTTGTTGAGAGAACGCGGGGGGCGCGGCCAGTGCGGCGGTGGATAGCAGCAGTTTGACCAAAGCGTGTCTGATTTTCATCGTGAATTCTCCGTTCCATCGGTTTAATCAACTACGCAATCCATCGTACAGCTGTTGACGTTCAGGTCTGTGATGTTGATCCCGGCTTGACGTTTGGAAAGGAGTGGCAAATGGGTGATTACCTGCGCGTCGTCGATCTGGTGAGTTGAATGTGGTCGCCTTCTATCAAGCAAGCTTTGGATATTGAGGGTGCCGGCCAGCGGCCGGCACTACCGCAGGTGCAGGGCGCAGCCCTGCAAAAGAAAACGCCCCACCTCATGGCCACTGCATCTCGCCCTTGGCCACCTTTGCACTCAGCTCCAGCGACGCCACGCCGGCCAGCGTCGGATAGCGGGCCTGCATCGCCTTCACCAGCGCCGCACTGTCCTTGGCCTTTGCCGTTTCGGCATCGAACGTGCGGATGTAGTCCGCAGTGAAGCGCAGTGCACTGGCATCCAGCGTCGCACCCGGCGCGTAGTGCCCGGGCACCACCACCGTCGGCTTCAATGCCTGCAGTCGCTGCAGCGTCTGCAGCCAGTCGGCATGTGACTTCGGCGTCTGCGTGTCGGCCATCCACACGTGCTCGCCGGCCACCACCGGAATGCCACCAACGATCGCGCGCAGCGACGGCACCCACAGCACGGTGCGGTCCGGGGTCGGGCCGTCCAGGCCGATCAGCGGCAGGCGCTGGCCTTCCAGCTTCAGGGCATCGCCGTCCAGTACCTGCGGCACCACGATGCGTGCCGGCGCATCGGCTCCCATCTTCGGTCCCCAGTAGACCAGCTTGCCGGCCTGCGTCTGCCGGATATGCGCAACGGTCTGCGCGGTGGCGACGATGCGTGCCTGCGGGAAGGCGTCCTGCACGGTGGCCAGGCCGAAGTAGTAGTCCGGATCGCCGTGGCTGATGTAGATCGTGGTCAACCGCTTGCCGCTGGCGCGGATCCGTTCGACCAGTTTGCGCGCGTCGCTGGCACCGAACTGCGCGTCGACCAGGATTGCGTCGTGGCGGCCTTCGATCAGCACCGAGGAGACCGAGAACATCGCCTGCGGGCCGGGATGGAAGGTCTGCAGGTGCAGCTGGGATTTCGACGCCGCCGCCGGCGCCGGGGTGGCCGGTGCGGCGAGCAGCGGTGCACTGGTGAAGCTGGCGGCCAGGGCGAGGGGGAGCAGCAGGGCAGCGGTACGCATGGGAATTCCTTGTGTAGAGCCGGGCCAATGCCCGGCTGCATGTTCGCGTAGAGCCGAGCGCGGGCTCTGCTCTACAAGGGACGTGCGTGGATCAATACGCGGCCGTGATGATCTGCTTCGGGTACTGGTGTGCTTCCAGCTCGGCGACGAACGCTGCACCGTAGTCGGCGTAGCTGATGCGGCTGTGGCCGCTGGCATCGGCGAGGAAGGCCTTGGGCTGCACGCGGTACTGGCCGCGTTCTTCGCCCGGGCCGATTTCGGCGGCCGGCGAGAAGAAGGTCCAGTCCAGGTCGTCCACCGCCTGCAGGCGGTTGAACGCCTCGCGGTGGGCCAGCGCGTACGGCTTGTAGGCCTCCGGGAAGTCGGGGGTATCGACCAGCTGCACGCCGGGCGCGACTTCCAGGCTGCCGGCACCACCGACCACCACCAGGCGCGGCACGCCGGCCTTGCGTGCGGCGGCGGCCAGCTGCGCGGCGACCTCGCCCACACGGCCGATGTCATCGCCGGGGCGCGGGCCGTAGGCACTGGCCAGCACGTCGTGGCCGGCAATGGCGGCGACCAGCGCATCCAGGTCGTCCAGCGAGGCGACCACTGGATGCGCACCGGCCAGTTCAGCCGGGAGGTCCTGCGCGCTGCGCACGATGACGGTGAGTTCGTGGCCGCGGGCCAGCGCGTGGCGGGCGATCTGGCGGCCGATGTTGCCGGTGGAACCAACGAGGGCGATCTTCATGGCAGGACTCCGTGGGGCGGTGTGGGGTGGGAATGGGGCCACTCTAGGCCCCTGCAGTCGGCCGAAAAACAGCGTATAACGCGCTTGTTTGTTGCATGGATCGAGCATATGGACCGATTGACCGCCATGACCGTGTTCGTCGAAGTGGCCGAGCGTGGCAGCCTGACCGCGGCCGCCGAGGTGCTGGACATGTCGCGGGCGATGGTCAGCCGCTACCTGGCCGAGGTCGAGGCCTGGCTGGGCGCGCGCCTGCTGCACCGGACCACGCGCCGGGTCAGCCTGACCGGCCCGGGCGAGGCGGCGCTGGCGCGCTTCCGCCAGATGCTGGCGATCGGCGAGGAACTGCAGGGCGAGCTGGCCAGCGACGATCCCGAGCCACACGGCACGCTGCGGGTCACCGCCAGCGTGTCGTTCGGGCAGAGCCACCTGGCACGGGCCGTTGCCGGCTTTGTTGCGCGCCATCCTGCCGCGCGCATCGAGCTGCTGCTGGTCGACCGCATGGTGAACTTGGTGGAGGAGCGGGTGGACCTGGCGGTGCGCATCGCGCGCCAGATCGACCCCAGCCTGATCGCGCGGCGGTTGGCCACCTGCCGCTCGGTACTGTGCGCAACACCGTCGTACCTGCAGGCACGCGGCACGCCCACCGCCCCCGAGCACCTGGCCGCGCACAACTGCCTGACCCACCATTACGTCGGCAAGAGCCTGTGGCAGCTGCACCGCGATGGCCGTTCGCTGTCGGTGGCAGTGGGCGGCAACATCAGTGCCAATGAGGCGTCGCTGCTGCTGGAGGCGGTGCGGGCCGGTGCCGGCATCGCCATGCTGCCGACCTACCAGGTGGCACCGTTGCTGCGCAGCGGTGAACTGATCGAACTGCTGCCTGCGTTCAGTCTGGACGAACTCGGTATTCATGCCGTGTACGCATCACGCCGCCAGCAGCCCGCTATCATGCGGCGATTCCTGGACTACCTGGCCGAGTGCTTCGCCAGCCCGGCCTTCCAGGATCTGGATTGGCGCCCACCGGGCAAGGAGAACACATGAACCATGGACAGGCCTTGATCGACCACAACCGTGCTGCCTGGGACCGCCAGGCCAGCGAAGTGCGCGAATGGTCGCGCCCGGTGGAGAGTTCAACGATTGCCGCCGCGCGCGAAGGGCGTTGGCAGGTGCACCTGACGCCCCGCGCCCTGCCGCTGGACTGGCTGGGCGATGTGCGCGGCCGCCGGGTGCTGTGCCTGGCCTCGGGCGGTGGCCAGCAGGCACCGGTGCTGGCGGCGGCCGGGGCCGACGTCACCGTGTTCGACCTGTCCGACGGGCAGCTGGAACAGGACCGCAGCGTGGCGGCGCGCGACGGCCTGCGGCTGCGCACGGTGCAGGGCGACATGCGCGACCTGCACGTATTTGCCAATGACAGCTTCGATGTGGTGTTCCACCCCATTTCCAATCTGTACGTGCCCGACGTGCGCCCGGTCTGGACCGAATGCCGGCGCGTGCTCGCGCGCGATGGCATGTTGATGGCCAGCTTCTACAACCCGGTGCTGTTCGTCGGTGCGCGCGATCCGCAGCTCGATGCGCAGGGCCTGATCCGGCCGCAGTACGCCATTCCCTATTCGGACCTGGAAGACCTGCCCGCCGCCGAACGTGAGGCGAAACTCGCCCGCGGCGATGCGCTGACCTTTGGCCACAGCCTGACCGAACTGATCGGCGGCCAGCTGGATGCGGGGTTCGTCATCGATCGCTTCATGGAAGACTGGCAGCCACAGCCGCGCTTCCTGATCGACCGCTACCTGCCCACGTTCCTGGCCACCCGCGCGCGCCGGATCGGCTGAGGCGGATCGGCGCAGAAACCAGCGGCGTACAATGGGCGGCCCCACGTCGTGCAGGTGCCGTCCCTTGTCGTATCCCTATCCGCTGGTCGTGTTCGACCTTGATGGCACGCTGGTCGACAGCGCAGCTGATATCGCCGAAGCACTGAACCGCACGCTGGAAGACATCGGCATGGCACGCGTGCCGGAAGCCACCGTGCTCGGCTGGATCGGCGACGGCGTGCGCCGCCTGGTCGAACAGGCCGTGCACGCCGCCGGTCGTGAGGTCGACCTGGCCGAGGTGATGCCGGTCTTCATGGTGCACTACCGCGAGTGCCTGCTGCGCAGCCCGCGCCTGTTCGATGGCGTGGCCGACGCACTGGCGCAGCTGCGCGCGCGCGACGTGCCACTGGCGATCTGCACCAACAAGCCCGAAGCACTGGTGCCGCCCCTGCTGCAGCACCTGGGCATTGGTGATGCGTTCGCGCTGGTACTGGGGGGCGATTCGCTGCCGCAGCGCAAGCCCAGTGGCGAACCGCTGCGGCACATCGCTGCGCATTTCGCGCTGCCGGTGGACGCCTGCCTGATGGTGGGAGATTCGTTGACCGACTACCGCGCCGCCGAAGAGGCCGGCATGCCGATCGCGCTGGTGCGCTACGGCTACCCGCGCGGCCTGGATCTGGCCAGCGCGGATGCGGTGGCAGTGATCGACGACCTGCGTGAGTTGCCGGGGTTGGCCGCAGGCCGGTAACCCAGCCAACGCAACAGGTAGTGCCGGCCGCTGGCCGGCAACCCAGGGCCAACGCAACGGGTAGTGCCGGCCGCTGGCCGGCAACCCCGAGGACTTCGCCGAAGGTCATGATGTTGCCGCCCGCTGGCCGGCACCACCATGACCGTCGCGGTCATTTCGGCTGGTAACGCACGCTCAGCTGGTATTCGCGACCGGGCTGGTTGAACCACGCCACTGTTTCATAGCGGCGGTCGAACACGTTGGCAGCGCGCGCCAGCAGCGACCACTCCGGCGTCAACGCGTACTCGGCGCGCAGGTCCAGCGTACCGTAGCCGCCCACCTTCACCGCATTCGAGGCGTCGTCATAGCGCTTGCCCGCACCCTGCACGGTCAGGCCGGCACGGAAGTCCCCGAAGCGGCGATCGATGTCCAGGCGCGCAGTCTGCTGTGCACGACGCGGCAGCCAGTTGTCGAACTGGCTGCTGCCGCGGGTGCGGTTGCGCGGGTCGGTGTAGCTCAGCTGCGCGTTGAGGTCGAAGCCGGCCAGCAGCATGCCACCGGTCAGTTCGGCGCCGCGGATGCGCGCCTTCTCCACCTGCTGCATCCTGAACGTCGACGCATCGTAGGTGATCAGGTCATCGATGCGGGTCTCGTACACATCCAGGCCCCAATGCCAGCCCTGGCCCTGCTGCGAAACCCCCAGGTTGGCACTCTTGGACTTCTCCGGCTTCAACGTCGGCACGCCGCTCCACGGGTCGTACAGGTCGCTGAAGGTCGGCGCCTTGAACGCGGTGCCGTAGCTGGCATTGACGCGCAGGCCGTGGCCCAGTTCCATCGCCCAGCCGACACTGCCGGTGGCATGGTTGCCGAACTGCTGGTTGTCGTCGTTGCGCGCACTGGCCTGCAGCTGGTGGCGACCGAAGCGGCCCTGGTACTGCACGAACACGCCGGTGTTGCGACGGCTGTCGACCAGATAGCCGGCACTGCTGCCATCCAGGTTGTCCTGGCTCCAGTCCACACCGGTGCTCAGCAGCTGGCCCTCGGCCAAGCCGATGTCACCCTGCAGCGAGGCGCTGTCGCGGTGGGTCTGCGCACTGCCATGCGCACCGAAGTCGCCGACGTTGTCCGACTCGTTGTCGCTGCGGCCGACATTGGCGGTCAATGCCAGGCGCTCGGACGGGGTGTAGCGCACCTTGCCGGCCAGCACCTGCTGACGGGTTTCCGAGTAGTTGTAGTAACCGTCGTAGTGGTTCCTGCCGTCGGCACGCAGTGCGCTGCCTTCCACGCTCCACTGGTCGTTGAAGGTGTAGCCGCCGCGCAGGCTCTTGGACAGGTTGCGGTAGCCGTCGCGGTCATGTTCGTCGGCAAAGCAACCGGTGAACAGCGTTGCCGAGCCGCGGCAGGCATCGATGCCATCGGAATGCTGGTAGGCGATGTCGGCGCCGAACCAGCCGCGCTCGGTACCGCCGCCGATGCCGCCGCTGGCCTCGCGCAGGCCGTTGCTGCCACCGCCGAGCTGGAAGTGCGGTGCGAAGTCGCCCGGGTTACGGCGGGTGAAGATCTGGATCACGCCGCCGATGGCGTCGGCACCGTACAGGCTGGACTGCGGGCCACGCACGATCTCCACGCGCTCGATCTGCGCCAGCGGCAGGTCCTGGTACATCGCCAGGCCGAGGTCGGCGCTGTTGATGCGCACGCCATCGACCAGCACCACGGTGTGGCCCGAGTTGGTGCCGCGCAGGAACAGCGAGCTCTGCTTGCCCAGCCCGCCGGCATTGGTCAGGTTGATGCCGGCGCGGCCGCGCAGCAGTTCCTGCAGTGAAGTGGCCTGGCTGGATTCGATCTGGGCGCGGTCGATCACCTGCGCCGGCGCAATGCTGTCCTGCAGGGCGATCGGGGTGCGGGTGGCGGTGACCAGGATCTGGTCGAGCGCGGTGGTGTCATCGGCGGCCTGGACCAGCGCGGGCAGGGCGGCCAGCACGGCCAGGGACAGCATTCGGGACTGCAGCTTCATGGGGAACTCCAGGTGCCACGCACGCCCGCGTGGCGAAGGGGAGGAGCCGCGAAGGCAGGCATGCGCCGACGCCGCAGCGCAGGCTGCGGTCATCCAGCGCCATGCCCACCGCATCGCGACCTGAGGCTTCCGGGCCGGTCTCCGGGCTTGCCGCCGGGTGGCCGGGGGGCCACCGTCCAGGCGCCTTCCCATGCACAGGGCACAGTGGCGTTGTTGCCTGGAACTGACGTGCTTACCGTTGCGGGGGCAGCGCCGGCATGGCGTGGAATCACGCGTCACCGGCTTCCCGTTTCAACCTGCCGGCCGTGGCCGCAGGTCACCTGGAAGTGCGCGCAGTCTACGGCATCGCAGGCGGCCCGTAGCGCCGCGCTTGCTCGACTGCCTTTGCCATGCCTTTAGAATGGCCTCTTGATCCCGTGGTGCCGTTGCCGATGTCCGCCTGTTTTCCGCTGTTCCCGCGTTGCCTGTACAGGACGCGCGCATGATCCTCGACCTGGTCCGCCATGCCGGCAACGGTCGCGATGAGTTCCTCGATGGCCGCAGCGATCCACCGCAGCTGGCCCGCCTGCCGCAGGAACTGGTCGATGCCTACGCCGCGCAGCCCTGGGAGCGGGTGATCAGTTCGCCGCGGCTGCGCTCGCTGCACACGGCGATGGCCCTGGCCACCCCGCGCGGGCTGGACGTGGAAGCAGACGAGGAATGGGAAGAGCTGGATTTCGGCGATTGGGACGGGCAGTCGCTGTTCGACCTGCCGGAGGATGCACTCGCTGCCTTCCACGCCGATCCGCATGCGTTCCCACCGCCGAACGGCGAAAGCTGGGGCCACTTCGAGCGGCGCATCGCGCGCGCGCTCGACCGCCTGCTGGACGAGGATGATCCGGTGCCGACGCTGGTGGTTAGCCATGGTGGCCCGCTGCGCATGGTGCTGTCGCAGGTCTGCGGCCTGCCGATGTCGCTGTGCTGGGCGCTGCGCATCGACCACGGCACGCGCCTGCGGGTATGGCTGGAACGTGGCGAAGCCGGGCTGGCAGGCGAGCTGCTGGAACTGCAGCAGCCGTAACCCCTCGCTAGTGCCGGCCGCTGGCCGCCAGCCCGAGGAACGTTGAAAGACCATGCAGTTGCCGGCCAGCGGCCGGCACTACCGGTGCTATCAATCCTCGTCCGCACCCTCGGCAACGCTGTCTTCAGCGTCATCGTCCGCATCGAAGCGCTGTTCGTGCACCGGGCCCGAGGCGGGGCCGGCCGCCTTCAGCGGATGCGCGGCGATGCGTGCTTCGTAATCCTGCACCAGCGCCTCACGCTGCGGCTCGCTGAGTTCCTGCCAGTGGCAGTCCAGCAACGCGCCTTCCAGCGAGTACAGCAGGTTCAGGCTGGGCTTGAAGCCGGCGCGCTTGACCTTGACGAAGGCGCCCACCGCACCGATCGCGACCAGATCCTCGCGGCTGCGCAGGCCGACCTGGCGCAGCCATGCCGCGCTCTTGGGGCCGATGTTGCGCAGCTTGGGTGCGCTCATCCCAGCGCCTCGACAAATACCCGGGCGATGGCTTCCAGGCCGGCCTGGTCATCGGCGTCGAAGCGGCCGATCTTCGGGCTGTCGATGTCGAACACGCCGATCAGTTCATCACCGCGCAGCAGCGGAACCACCAGTTCCGAGCGCGAGGCCGAATCGCAGGCGATGTGGCCGGGGAAGGCATCGACGTCGTCCACGCGCTGGGTCACGCGCTGGCTGGCGGCGGCACCGCACACGCCCTTGTCCAGCGGGATGCGCACGCAGGCCGGCAGGCCCTGGAACGGGCCGACCACCAGTTCCTTGCCGTCGTACAGGTAGAAGCCCACCCAGTTCAGGTCTGGCAGGGCGTGGTAGACCAGTGCGGAGAGGTTGGCCGCGTTGGCGATGCGGTCGGACTCGGCGTAGACCAGGCCACGGGCCTGTTCCAGCAGCTGGGCGTATTGTTCCGGCTTGCTGCCGGTGAGCGAGGCATTGGCGAACATGCCCGCAGTCTAGCAAGCGCGCCGGGCCGGCGATAATGCACGCTCTGTTGCCCTGTTGGAGCCCATCGATGCCGTTGCCCGCTACGCTGCCGCCCGCCCTGTTCATCACCGGCACCGACACCGAAATCGGCAAGACCGCGGCCAGCACCGCGCTGCTGCATGCGCTGCGCCGGCGCGGCCTGCGCGCGGTGGGCATGAAGCCGGTGGCCAGTGGCAGCGAAGACCTGGGGCAGGGCCTGCGCAACGAGGACGCGTTGGCCCTGCAGGCGGCCAGCTGGCCGGTGCCGGACTATGCCGATCTGAACCCGTATGCGCTGCGGCAGCCGCTGGCACCGGAGCTGGCCGCTGCCGAGGACGGCGTGCAGGTGCAACTGGCGCCGATCGTGGCCGCGTTCGCGCGACTGCGCGCGCAGGCCGACATCGTGGTGGTGGAGGGCGTCGGTGGGTGGCTGGCACCGGTCTCGGCCACGCTGGACCAGCTCGACCTGGTGCGAGCACTGCAGTTGCCGGTGCTGCTGGTGGTGGGCATGCGGCTGGGCTGCGTGAACCATGCGCGCCTGACCGCGCAGTCGCTGCAGGCCAGTGGCGTGGAGTGCCTGGGCTGGATCGGCAACCACATCGACCCGGCCATGCAGCGCCAGGACGAGAACATCGCCACGCTGCGGCAGCGGCTGCCGATGCCGTGCTGGGGACGGCTGCCCCATCTGCCGGGGGCCGACGGCGAAGCGCTGAGCGCGCACTTGCTCGATTGATCCTGGGTAGTGCCGGCCGCTGGCCGGCAACTGCATCCACCCGGTGATCCCGATGGTGCCGGCCAGCGGCCAGCACTACCGTGCTGCAGCCGCCAGCTCCCGTGCGATCGCACCCAGCCGCTCCACCGCACCGGTGAAGCGCGCATCCAGCGTCTGGCAGCATGACAGGCGCAGGCAGTGGCGATAGCGCGCACCGCGCGAGTACACCTGGCCGGGCATGAACACGATGTCCTCCTGCAGCGCTCGCTCGAACAGCTCGCGCGTGTCCACGCCCGGCAGTTCCAGCCAGAGCAGGAAGCCGCCCTGCGGTTCGGTCGCGCGGGTACCGGCCGGGAAGTGTTCGGCCACCAGCTGGCGCAGCCGTCCCACCTGTTCGCGGTACAGCCGGCGCATGCGGTGCAGGTGGTGCTCGTAGCTGCCCGCCTCCAGATACGCCGCGACCGCATCGCCGAGCAGTTGCGGCTCGCCGCCGGTGGACTGGAATTTCAGCAGCGCGATGCGTTCGGCGAAGCGGCCGCCATCCAGCCAGCCGATGCGGTAATCCGGCGCCAGTGTCTTGGAAAAGCCTCCCACGACCATCACCCAGCCGTCGCGATCGAAGGCTTTCAGCAACGGGGCCGGTGGCTCGCAGAACTGCAGCTCGGCATACACCGCATCCTCGATCAGCGGCAGCTGGCGTGCATTGACCAGCTCGGCCAGGCGCTGCTTGGCGGCGGTCGGCATGGTACAGCCCAGCGGATTGTGCACGGTGGGCATCACCACCAGTGCGGCCAGCGGCGTGTGCTCCAGCATCGCCTCCAGCGCATCGACCTCCAGGCCGTGCTGCGGATGGGTGGGCAGCTCGATGGCCTGCAGGCCGAGGTTGGCCAGCAACGGGTACAGGTTGAAGTAGGAGGGCGCCTCGATGCCCACCGCGTCGCCCGGTTCGGTCACCGCGCGCAGGGCCAGCTGCAGGGCCTCCATCGCACCATGGGTCAACAGCAGGCGCTCGCTGTGGGTATGCAGCCCCATGCGCGGGCCACGCCGCACGATCTGCGCCAGCAGGCGTGGCGAGCCGTTCGGGCGCGCGTAGGTCTCCACCGTCTGCTGGCCATGGCGCAGCACCTGCGCGGTGTGACGGGCCAGCTGCGCGCCCGGGTAGAACTGCCGACCGCGCGGGCCGGCGAAGGCCAGGTCGACCACGCCCGGGCGGCGCTGTGCCTCCAGCACCCGCGCCATGAGTACCTGCTGCAGCGGTGCGGTCGGGGCCGAGGGCACATCGCGCAGTGACCGTTCCGGTACCGACAACCGCGGCGCCACCTCGAAGCCGGCCTTGGGCCGCGGAATCACCAGGCCGGCATCTTCCAGCTGGCGGTAGGCGGCAATCACGGTGTTCAGGCTGAGCCTGCGCTGCGAGGCCATCTGCCGCAGCGAGGGCAGGCGGCTGCCGACCGGAAGACGCCCGCCATGGATGGCCTCGGCCAGTTCATCGGACAGCCGCTGGTAGCGGGGAGGAATCATCGTGGCCTGGTCATCTGTATCCATCGAAGTTCCCGCCATCTGGTGCTGTACCCGTGATGATGGCGAGCCTAGCATGTCGTCGTCGGCCGGGCCTGATCGGGGCGTGGCCGGTATTTTCCAAGCGCACGGCTGGATGGCCGTGCGTCTTTTTTTGGGTAGTGCCGGCCGCTGGCCGGCAATCCCTGGATCCGGAACAGTGCGGTTGCCGGCCAGCGGCCGGCGCTAACCAGCTCGCTACCGCATCGGCACCAGCACCGCCTCGCGCCGGTACAGCGCCGGGAACTGCTTGGCCAGGGCCGCCAGCTTCGGTGCGTCGTAGTAGCGGATGTAGGCCGCCTGCGGGTAGCTGGTCATGTAGTTCTGGTGGTAACTCTCGGCCGGGTAGAAGCGCTGGCCGCTGACCAGCTGGGTGACGATCGGTGCGCGGTAGCTGCCGGCCTGGTCGAGCTGGGCGATGTAGGCGCGGCTGGCGGCCTGCTGGCGGGCGTCATCGCTGAAGATCGCCGAGCGGTACTGGCTGCCGTGGTCGGGCCCCTGGCGGTTGAGCTGGGTCGGGTCGTGCGCGACCGAGAAGAACACCTGCATCAGCTGCCCGTAGCTGACCTGGCGCGGGTCGTAGTCGATCTTCACTGCTTCGGCATGGCCGGTCTGGCCACCGCTGACGTGCTCATAACGCGCATTGGCCGCACTGCCACCGATATAGCCGGAGACCGCGTTGCTCACGCCCTTGACGTGCTGGAACACGCCCTGCACGCCCCAGAAGCAACCACCGGCGAACACCACGCTGGCGTGGGTCGCGTCATCGCGGAACGCCGCATCGCCGGTGGGGGCCGGCAGTGCCTGGATCTGCGCGCTGGCTTCGACCGGTGCCGCAGCCGCGCCGTGGTCGACCAGCAGCACGCCGGCAATCAAGGCCGTGGCCACCAGGCCGGCCACACCGGCGGCGATGCCCTGTTCAAAGGAGAGTTTCATCATGTCCTCCCGGTTCAACCGAAGGTGAAGGCATAGGCCTGCACGCCCGCATCGAGGAACTCGATCTCGAAGCGGTGCGGGCCGACCGTGCCGCGCTGGCGCACCAGCTGGTACAGGCGGTGCTCGTCGACCATGCCACTGCCATCGGCACCGACATCACTGCCGGCGTCGGCGGCGGGCAGCGGCTTGCCATCCAGCCAGACGCGGAAGCGCACCGGCGTTCCTTCCTGGCCCGGTGCCAGCACCAGGTGCAGGTCGCGGGCATGGAACTGGAAGGCGATGCGGCCGCCGGCCTGCTGCAGCTGCGCGGCTTCGTCGGTGATGGTCCAGCGCCCGGACAGTCCCCACTGGTTCAACGCCAGGCTGGCCGGCAGCGTGTAGTCGAACGCGGCGTCGCTGCGCTGCCCGCCGGGCGAGGCGAACTGCTCGGCACGGGCGTGGCCCAGGTAGGTTTCCGGCGAACGCAGGTTGCTCATGTCGGCCTGCGCGGCCACGCCCTTCAGCTCGGCGGCAGCGGGATCGGCGGGCGGCGGCAGGTTCGTCTGCCCGGCGTCGGCCAGCAGGCGACGGATCATCTGTTCCGAGCGCGCGTAGTTGCCTTCACCGAACTGGTGGCCGCGGATGTTGCCCTGTGCGTCGACGAAGTACTGCGCCGGCCAGTAGCGGTTGTTGAACGCGCGCCAGATCGTGTACTGGTTGTCCAGCGCCACCGGGTACTCAACCTTCAGCTGCTGCACCGCCTTCATCACGTTGCGCGGGTCACGCTCGAAGGCGAACTCCGGCGTGTGCACGCCGATCACCACCAGGCCGTGGTCGCGGTAGCGGCGCTCCCATTCGTGCACGAACGGCATCGCGCGCAGGCAGTTGATGCAGGAGTAGGTCCAGAAATCGATCAGCACGACCTTGCCGCGCAGCTGCTGGGCTGCCAGCGGGGGGCTGTTGAGCCAGCCGGTGGCACCGTCCAGCGCGGGCAGGGTGCCTTCCACCGGCAGCGGTGCATCGGCAGCGGCGTTGGCACCGGCCATCATCATCATCGGCGGTGCCGACGGCTGCGCGCCGGGTACCGCATCCAGCAGGCCCTGCTCGATGCGGGCGGTGCTGACCGTGGAAAGACGGGTCAGCAGGCCGGTATCCCAGCCCAGGCCGATCGCCACCACCGCCAGCAGGGCGGCCACGCCCAGCCCCTTGCGCAGCGCATCGCCGAGGCCAAGCCGCGCCTGCAGCGCACGGAACACGCGGCCGCCGACCCACACCGCCAGCGCCAGCGCAGTGATCGCGCCCAGCGCATACGCCAGCAGCAGGGTGCTGGTCCCCACGCTGGCGCCATGCAGGGCGGCACCGGTCAGCACCAGGCCAAGGATCGGCCCCGCGCAGGGCGCCCACAGCAGGCCGGTGGCGATGCCGATCAGCAGCGATGTCCATGCACCGCCCCGTCCCGCCGCGTCGGCGGCATCGGCACGCGCGCTCAGGCGGGCGCCCACGCGCTGGAACGGTGCCAGCAGGTGGTCGGCCAGTCGCGGCCACAGCAGCGCCAGCGCGAACAGCGCCATCAGCAGCAGGGCGATCCAGCGTCCGACCTGGTTGGCCTGCGCCACCCACTGGCTGCCCACCGCGGCCAGGCTGGCAACCACGGTGAAGGTGAGCGCCATGCCCAGCAGCAGCGGCAGCGTGCTGCGCAGGAACGGTCGGTCGGCACGCGCGAACACGAACGGCAGCACCGGCAGGATGCACGGGCTGAGCAGGGTCAGCGCGCCCCCCAGGTAGGCAAGCAGCAACAGCAGCATGGTCAGGCTCCGGAAACAGGAGAAGAACCGACCGGCACCCGCCAGCCGTCGGCGGTGCCATCCGTGGCGCCGGGAACGAACACCATCGCCGCACCGTTCATGCAGTAGCGCAGCCCGGTCGGGCGCGGGCCGTCGTTGAACACGTGGCCCAGGTGGCCACCGCAGCGGCGGCAGTGCACTTCCACCCTCAGCATCCCGAAGGTCACGTCGCGGTCTTCGCCGATGGCGTTGTGCAGCGGTGCCCAGAAGCTGGGCCAGCCGGTGCCGCTCTCGAATTTGGTGGACGAGGAGAACAGCGGCAGCGCGCAGCCGGCGCAGGCGAAGGTGCCCTGCCGGTGTTCCTTGTTGAGCGGGCTGCTGTAGGGGCGCTCGGTCGCCTGCTGGCGCAGCACCGCGTACTGCGCTGGGGTCAGGCGCTGGCGCCACTCGGCATCGCTGTGCATGACCTCGAACTGTCGCGACGGACGCGCTTCGGCGGCGGCCGTGGCGGCGCGGCTGCAGGCCCCCAGGCCGAGCAGGCCGGCGGCGGTGGCAACACCGCCCAGGCCCAGCAGATGGCGGCGGGACAGGGACATGGCGGACTCCGGGAAGGGGCGACGGGGCCATGCTGCGCCCGCCCGGGTCAACGAATCCTCACGCAGGATTCAATTTTTCGTGAGGTATCGGCGGCCGTCCCGCGCCACAATGCAGCCAGCCTCCCCGCTGGCCCCGAGTTGCCGATGTCGACCAAACGCGTGCTGATCGTTGAAGACGATGCCCACATCGCCGACCTGCTGCGCATGCACTTGGGCGATGAAGGCTACGAGGTCGCCCATGCCGCCAGCGGCGACGCCGGCCTGCGCCTGCTGGAGCAGGACGGCCCGTGGGACGCACTGGTGCTGGACGTGATGCTGCCCGGCGTGGATGGCCTGCAGGTCTGCCAGCGTGCACGCGCGATGGCGCGTTACGTGCCGATCATCATCATCAGCGCGCGGGGCAGCGAAACGCAGCGCATCGTCGGCCTGGAGCTGGGCGCGGACGATTATCTGGCCAAGCCGTTCTCGATGCCGGAGCTGGTGGCGCGGGTGCGTGCGCTGTTGCGCCGCGCCGAGGCGATGGCACAGAGCGCGCGCATCGATGCCGGTGCGATCGAGCTGGGCGGGTTGCAGCTGGACCCGGTCGCGCGCACCGCCTCGGTCGATGGCAACACGCTGGAGCTGACCCCGCGCGAATTCGACCTGCTGCTGTTCTTCGCCCGTCACCCAGACCAGGTGTTCGCGCGCATGGAGCTGCTCAACCAGGTCTGGGGCTACCAGCACGACGGCTACGAGCACACGGTCAACACCCATATCAATCGCCTGCGCAGCAAGATCGAGCCCGACCCGGCCAACCCGCGGCGGTTGCTGACGGTGTGGGGCCGTGGCTACAAGCTGGTCGACCCGGCCGGGGCGGCCGCATGATCAAGCCGAACCTGTGGCAGAAGCTGGCGGTGGTGACCGCTGCGCTGATGCTGGCGTGCTGCATGGCGCTGCTGGCGCTGCAGATGCGGGCCAACACCCGCCACGAGCAGGAAGTCGTGCAGCGGCTGTCGCTGGGCCTGGCCGAACATATCGCCCAGCGCAGCGAGCTGATGGATACCAGCGGCATGCGCGATGCCGCGGTGCGCGCGCTGTTCGGCCAGCTGATGGCGGTCAACCCCAGCGTCGAGGTCTACCTGCTGGACGACCAGGGCCGCATCCTTGGCCACGATGCGCCCAGTGGGCACCTGGTGCGCACCCGGGTGGACGTGGCGCCGCTGCGCCGCCTGCTGGCGGGAGCACCGTTGCCGATCCTCGGCGATGACCCGCGCAGCGCCGATGGCCGCAAGGTGTTCAGTGCTGCACCGTTGATCGTTCAGGGCCGCCAGGCCGGTTATGTGTACGTGGTGCTGGTGGGCGAGCACCGGCAGATGCTGGCCGACGACCTCGCCGCCGGCAGCCAGTGGAACACCACGCTGTGGTCGGTGGCACTCGTTGGTGGCCTCGGCCTGCTGGCCGGGCTGGTGGCGTTCTACTGGGTGACACGCCCGCTGCGGCGGCTGACCCGGCGCATCCAGGCCTTCGACATCGATGCACCCACGCCACTGCCGCCGGCGGAGCCGCTGCGCCCGGGTGAGCGCGATGAACTGGTGATCCTCGAACATGCGCATGCGCAGATGGCGCAGCGGCTGGGCGAGCAGTGGCAGCAGCTGCGCCAGCAGGACCTGCAGCGCCGCGAGCTGGTGGCCAACATCTCGCACGACCTGCGCACGCCGTTGTCATCGCTGCACGGCTACCTGGAAACGCTGGCATTGAAGGATGCCACGCTGTCGCCGGACGAGCGGCGCCGTTATCTCGGCATCGCCCTGGCACAGAGTGCCAAGGTCGGCCGGCTGGCGCGCGCGCTGTTCGAGCTGGCGCGGCTGGAGCATGGCGAAGTGCGGCTGGAGTGGGAGGTGTTCGCACTGCCGGAGCTGCTGCAGGACGTGCTGCAGAAGTTCGAACTGGCGGCGCAGGCGCGTGGCCAGCAACTGCACGCGGCATTCCCGCCCGGCCTGCCGCCGGTGCGCGCCGACCTTGGCCTGGTCGAGCGGGTGTTGACCAACCTGCTCGACAACGCGCTGCGGCATGCACCCGAGGGCGGGCAGATCGAGGTGCGCCTGCGCGCAACCGATGACAGCGTGGAGGTGAGCGTGGCCGATGACGGCCCCGGGGTGGCGCCGGCACTGCGCACGCAGCTGTTCCAGGCACCGGCCGCGCTGGGTGCCCGGCGCGGCGAGAACGGCGGATTGGGCCTGTTGATCGTGCAGCGCATCGTGCAGCTGCATGGCCGGCGCATCGAACTGCGTGACAGTGCGCGCGGCGCGCTGTTCGTGTTTGCCTTGCCGCGCGCGGAACCGGCGGCCTAGCAGGCCGCTTCGCCCTCTGCGCTGCCGCCGCTCTCCAATGGCAGGTGCAGGCGGATGCAGGCCCCACCCAGCTCCGAATCGGTCACCTCGACGTGGCCACCGTGCTTGTCGGCCACCACCTGCACCAGTGCCAGGCCGAGGCCGAACCCGGGACTGCCCGGGTCCAGCCGCACGTAGGGTTGCAGCACCTGGCCGCGGAGCTCCGGTGCGATGCCGGAGCCGTCGTCCTCCACCTGTACGCACAGCCAGGCGTCGTTGACGGTGCTGGCAATGCGGATCTGCCGCCGCGCGTACCGCAGGGCATTGCCGAGCAGGTTGCGCAGCGCCAGTTCCAGCATGTGCCGGTTGACGTTGACCAGACCCACCGGCGACAGCGCCTGCTGCACCGGCATCGGCAACGGTGCGAACTGGGCGACCACGCCACGCACCAGTGCCGCCAGCTGCAGGCGCTGGCGGGTCAGCTGATGGCAGCGGCCCAGTGCGGCGTACTCCACGCCTGCATCGGTCAGGTGCTGCAGCCGGTCAACGTCGGTGCGCAGGCCGCCCAGCGCATCGCGCTGCACGTCGTCAAGTGCGCTGTCTTCCAGCTCGGCCAGGCCGAAACGCATCCGTGCCAGCGGCGTGCGCACCTCGTGCGCCACCGCCTGGGCCAGCACCCGCTGGCTTTCCAGCAGTTGCTGCAGCTGCTCGGCCATGTGGTTGAAGGCATTGGCCAGCGGCCGCACCAGTGCGGTGCCGGCGCGCGGCGCACGCGTGTCCAGCTGGCCGTCGCGCATGCGCCGCGCCGCCTGGGCCAGCTGCGATACGTCGCGCCACAGCCGGTAGACCATCACGTACATCGGCAGCGCCACCGCCACCATCAGGATCAGCAGCAGGATCGCCACGCCGGACACTTCGCTGTCCTGCCACCCCTCATCGGGCAGTGCTTCGTCCAGCGGCCCCAGCATCACCGCGTAGTCGCTGTCACCGATGCGCTGCAGGCTGCGCATGTGCTCCAGGTCGATCTGCACGCGGCCGTTGTTGAACGGAGGGCGCTGGCTGGCCGGCAGCGCCTTCGCCGCCTCGGCCAGCGGCACCAGGCGCAGGGCATAGGCGAAATCAGCGTCGAGTTCGCGGGCCAGCGCCGGCCATTGCTCACGCGGGGTTTCGGCGAAGCGATGCTGCAGCAGCGCGTGCGTGCCGCGCATCTCGGCCTGCAGGCCCGCTTCGGTGCGATCTTCCAGCAGGGCATCCCAGGCCCACAGGCCCAGCACGATCAGCAACAGGTGGGCGAGCAGGAAGCCGATGCCGTAGCGCAGGAAGTGGAAGGCGTGGCCGCGCATCGCCGACGGCGTGCGCGTCATCCCCATGCCGAGCGGCTGAACAGGTAGCCGCGGCCGCGGACGGTCTTGATCCGTTCCGGTTGCTCGGGGTTGTCGCCCAGCTTGCGGCGCAGGCGCGAGATGCGGGCATCGATCGAGCGGTCCAGGCCGTCGAAGGCGATCCCGCGCAGGCCGCGCAGCAGCGCATCGCGGTCGAGGATCTGGCCGGCGTTGCTGGCCAGCAGGAACAGCAGGTCGAACTCGGCCGTGGTCAGCTCCAGCAGGCCGCCCTGCAGGTGCACGTTGCGGGTGGAAGGGTCGATGTTCAGCTCGCCGAAGCGCAGGCTGCCGTCACGCGGCTCGACCCGGCGGTGGCGGCGCAGGTGGGCACGCAACCGGGCCAGCAGCACCCGAGGCTCGATCGGTTTGCCGATGTAATCGTCGGCCCCCAGTTCCAGGCCCAGCACCTGGTCGATGTTGTCGGTGCGGGCGGTCAGCACGCAGATGATGCCGTCATAGTGGGGCCGGATCTGCCGACACACTTCGAAACCATCCTGGTCGGGCAGGCCGACATCGAGCAGCACCAGCGCCGGCTTTTCGGCCAGGATCCGGGCCACTGCCCGCTCGCCGCTGCGTTCATGGGCGACCTGGTAGCCATGCCGCTGCAGGTAGTCACTGACCATCGTTCCCAGGCGGGCATCGTCTTCGACCAGTACGATATCCAGCATTTCCAAGGCCTCCGTGGACGCAAACGTACCGCCACGGCACGAGCGCGGCGATGCTATCCCAGCCGTCGGGCCGCCCGGGTCCCGGGGGCGGGCGCCATTCAGCCGGGGTTGCTGGCGCTCCGGCCGGTTCTCAGTCCCGGCAACGACTTGCCGCTCAGCATAGCCTGCCGCTGTTACAAAACGTTACCTTCGTGATACGGCTGGTGACGATCGCTGACAGCAAAGCGACTGACGCAGCGGGGCTTGCGGCCGAGCATGGAGTCTCCTCCGCTCCGCGTGCCGTCCTCATGTCGCCCGCCGCCCGCTGCCTGTTCAACCCACCCCGCCGCTGCCACTGCCGAGGCGCCCGATGAGCGGCGTGGTCGGGGCCTGGCTGCCGCCCGCCGAGGACGAGCAGCTGCTGCAGCAGCTGGCACCGATGCTGCGTGCCCTGCAGCAGCGTGGCCGTGGCCGCATCGGCTACTGGACCGACGCCGAGGCCGGCCTCGCGCTGGGCCACTGCCGGGCGCCGGCCGATACGCCGTTGCAGCCGCTCAGCTCGGACTGCGGTCGCTACGTGCTGTGCCTGGACGGCCGCCTGTACAACCGCGGTGACCTGCAGGCGCAGTTGCGCGACCTGCCACGTAGTTGCAGCGATGCGCGGCTGCTGCTGCAGGCGATCGTCGAATGGGGCGTGCAGCGGGCGCTGTCGCGCATCGAGGGCGCCTTCGGCTTCAGCGTCTGGGACCGGGAGGCGCGCGTGCTGTGGCTGGCCCGTGATCCGGTGGGCGAGCGGCCGCTGTATTACGGCTGGTACCAGGGCCAGTTCCTGTTCGCCTCGGAGTTGAAGGCGCTGCAGGCCTTCGCCGGTTTCGCGCCGAGCATCGATCAGGACGCGCTGAGCCTGTTGCTGCGCCATGACTACGTGCCGGCACCGCATACCATCTACCGCGGCATCCACAAGCTGGTGGCCGGCGCGATGCTGCGCATCGATCTCAGTGACCACACCACAGGTCGCTCCAGCCATGCCGCGCAGGGTGGCGCGCGTTACTGGTGCGCGCGCGACGCGATGCAGAGCGCGCTGCAGCAGCCGCTGCAGCCGGCGCCGAGCCTGGAACAGGCCACCGACCAGCTGGAAGCAGCACTGCAGAAGGCGATCGCGGCGCGCATGCACTCGCCACTGGCTTGTGGCGCGTTCCTGTCCGGCGGCACCGACTCTTCGCTGGTGACGGCGATGATGCAGGCGCAATCGACCCTGCCGATCGAGGCCTGGACCGTCGGTTTCGACGATCCGGGGCATGACGAGAGCGACTGGGCGTCGCAGGTCGCGCGTCACCTGGGGGTGCAGCACCACCTGCACCGCATGGATGCGCGCCAGGGCCTGGACCTGCTGCAGCGCCTGCCGCAGGTCTGGTGCGAACCCTTTGCCGACGCTTCACAGCTGCCGACGTTGCTGGCCAGTGAACTGCTGGGGGCGCGCAAGCCGGTCGCGCTGACCGGTGACGGTGGCGATGAGCTGTTCTTCGGCCACCCCAGCTATGGCCGCGCGCTGCGCAATGCGCGCCTGTGCGGCGGCCTGCCGGACTGGGTACGCGACCTCGCGCGGCGCAGCGGCAATCGCTTGAACGCCGAGCGCGGTCGCCTCGGTGGCTGGCGTGCGCTGGTGGCCGAGGTCGCTGCCAACGATGTGGAGGGGCATTACCTGCAGCGGGTGACCCGCTGGCGACAGCCGGCCCAGGTCGTGCTGGGTGCGCGTGAGCCGCTGACGATCTTCCAGCAGCAGGACACGGCGCTGCCGGCCGAGGCGCGCATCCAGCTGCTGGATTTCCGCATGGACCTGGCCGAGGGCATCCTGGCCAAGGTCGACCGTGCGGGCATGGCGGCGGGTGTCGAGACCCGTGCGCCACTACTGGACATGGAGGTCGTGCGCCTGGCGTGGCGCCTGCCGCAGCACCTGAAGTACCACGATGGGGAACACAAGCGGATCCTCAAGCACCTGCTGGCGCGCTATCTGCCGGAACCGCTGGTGTATCGCCCCAAGCGCGGCTTCGGCCCGCCGATGGCGCGCTGGCTGGCGGGGCCGTTGCGTGACTGGGCGGAGGCACTGCTGGACCCGCAGCTGCTGCGCAACCAGGGCTGCTTCGATGCGGTGCGCGTGCGCGGCATCTGGGAGGCGTTCCTGCGCGGCGAGCGCAAGTGGCACACGCACTTGTGGAACGTGTTGATGTTCCAGGCGTGGCACCAGCATTGGCATGGTGGTCGCGGGCGCTGAGGCTCCTTCGCGGATTGTTCTGCGTGGCGCCGGACGGATGCCCTTGCGTACGAATGTCCTCCGGCGCCGGCCGTTGGCCGTCGCCTCCCCCTTTACTTCGTACGCAAGGGCATCCGCCCTGCGTTCGGAGTTCGTCGGCGCTTCCTTGAAAGGCGGCTGCGCGTGCTGCGCTCTCCTCACCGCACACCGAGCCTTGTCGGGGCCCTTCAGCCGCAGAGACGTCGGTTGAAGACACGCGTGTGGCGGATGCACTCTGCGCGGCGCCGGACGGATGCCCTTGCGTACGAATGTCCTCCGGCGCCGGCCGTTGGCCGTCACCTCCCCCTTTACTTCGTACGCAAGGGCATCCGCCCGGCGTTCGGAGTTCGTCGGCGCTTCCTTGAAGGGCGGCCGCGCGTGCTGCGCTCTCCTCACCGCATGCCGAGCCTCGTCGGGGCGGGCAGGGGTTTGGGCAAAGTAAAGGAGGAGGTGACGGCCAACGGCCGGCGCCGGGGGACATTTGCCCAGGCCCCTGCCTGTCCCGGCGGGGCCCTTCAGCCGCAGAGACGTCGGACGAAGACACGCGTGTGGCGGATGCATTCTGCGCGGCGCCGGACGGAGGCCCTTGCGTACGAATGTCCTCCGGCGCCGGCCGTTGGCCGTCACCTCCCCCTTTACTTCGTACGCAAGGGCATCCGCCCTGCGTTCGGAGTTCGTCGGCGCTTCCTTGAAGGGCGGCCGCGCGTGCTGCGCTCTCCTCACCGCACGCCGAGCCTCGTCGGGGCGGGCAGGGGTTTGGGCAAAGTAAAGGAGGAGGTGACGGCCAACGGCCGGCGCCGGGGGACATTTGCCCAGGCCCCTGCCTGTCCCGGCGGGGCCCCTCAGTTCGCAGAGACATCGGACGAAGACGCACTCCGGAATCCGGACGCCAGGCAAAAAAAGACCCGGCAGAGGGAGGGATCTGCCGGGTCCGGATTGCGTGGGGGGAGGGACCCACGCAATGAGCGTTGCGTCGCGTCAGTGGTTGTTCGCGTCCGCCGTTGATTCGTTGTAGCCCTGCACCAGTTCGGACCAGGCCTTGCTGGCCTGCAGGCCGAGACCGACCACGTCCTGCTGTGCCTGCCCCAGTCGCTGCAGGTTGTCCTGCCACAGCTGTGCACCTCTGGAGAGCGTCCCGGCCGCATCCTCGCCGCGGGCCAGTTCGCCGAGCCAGCCGCCGGTCGCGGTCAGGTTGCGCTCCATCACCTTCAGCTGCACGCCGAACACGCTTTCTGCGTTCTCCAACGCCAACCGATTCGCCCGCGTTGCGGCGGCGGCGAGCTGGCGGGTGGCATCACTGAAGCGATCGCTGAAGGCGGCGGCCATGGGGCATCAGGGAGTGGCTTGATGCAATGCAGCATACGCCGTTGATGCGGCAATGCAACAAAAATTACAAAGGCGCCCGAGGCGCCTTTGAAAACCCTTTCAGATCAGTGAGTTGATCAGCGGGTGGGCCCGCGGTAGCGACAGCCGGACGTGCAGGTTTCGTGCACGGTGATCTCGCTCAGCGCCGGCAGGCTGGGTTTGAGTTCGTTCCAGATCCACACCGCCAGGTTCTCGCTGGTCGGGTTCTCCAGGCCGGGGATGTCGTTGAGGTAGTGATGGTCCAGGCGGTCGTAGATCGGCTGGAAAGCCGCCTTCACGTCGCCGAAGTCCATGATCCAGCCGGTCTGCGCACCGGGTTCGCCCTCGACCTTCAGTTCCACCCGGAACGAGTGGCCGTGCAGGCGCGCGCACTTGTGCCCCGGCGGCACGTTGGGGAGGCGGTGCGCCGCCTCGAGCATGAAGACTTTGAAGATTTCCATGACGCGATTGTACGCCGCGGGCTGCCGGGCAGCCCGGGTGTGCCCCGGTCTTTCGTGAATAAATTCTTTTCATCCGGATGAAGAGATGATAGCTTCCCTTATATCCGTATGAAGAGATGTTATTGGCCGGGCCCGGCCAGGCATGGACTACTGCGGAACTTCGTCGCCCTTACCACCTCCCCCACATCGTCATGCCCAAGCACACCCTGCTCGTGGCGGCCCTGGCCGTCGCTCTGGCCGCGCCTTTGTCCGCCGCCGCCGAAACCTCCGCCGACGCCGTTGGCGACGCCAATACCCTGGCCGCCGTGCGCGTCACCGGTTCCAACATCAAGCGCACCGACACCGAGGCCTCCAACCCGGTGCAGGTGATCGGCCGCCAGCAGCTGGAACAGACCGGCAAGGCCACCGTGGCCGACATGCTGCGCTCGATCTCGGCCAATACCGGCAACGCTGCCAACGAAACCACCAACAACGGCTGGGCGTCCGGCTCGGCCGGCATCGGCCTGCGTGGCCTGTCGCAGAAGAACACGCTGGTGCTGCTCAACGGCCGTCGCCTGGCCAACTACGGTTTCCCGGCCGGTGGCCTGTCCGACACCTTCGTCGATCTCAACGCGCTGCCGCTGGTCGCGGTCGAGCGCATCGAAGTGCTCAAGGACGGCGCCTCCGCGGTGTACGGTTCCGACGCCGTGGCCGGCGTGGTCAACATCATCACCCGGCAGAACTTCGAAGGCGCCGAGATCGGCGGCAGCTTCGGCGGTGCCGACCAGGGCGGCCTGCACGAGCAGAACCTGAAGTTCGTCGGTGGCCTCGGTGATCTGGACACCGACGGCTACAACATCCTCTTCAGCCTGCAGGGCTACAACCGCGAGCGCCTGGACCAGGACGAACGCAATCTGACCAAGAGCGGCATCTACACCGACAAGCCCGGTGGCCGCTGGAACGGCTGGTCGGCCAAGGGCGCGCGCTACCTGGTCAACGGCGTGTCGGTGCCGATGCTCGATGCCAACGGCAACTGCCCGGCCGGCACCACCCGCGTTGCCAGCGCGCCGATCGATGGCCTGTCCGGTGATACCTGCGGCTTCAACCAGGCGCCGTTCACCACGCTGATTCCCTCGACCAAGCGCTACCAGGCCTATGCCAACGGCACCTTCCGCCTGAACGACAACGTCGAGGCCTTTGGCGAAGTGCTGTACAGCCAGATCAAGAGCGCCGCCTGGTTCGGCAGCAGCCCGTTCTTTACCCTGGAAAGCGGCCGCTTCGCGTTGAACGCCAACAGCGGCCTGGCCGAGCCGGTGTCGTCGCTGCTGCCGGCCAACAACCCGTACAACCCGTACGGCCGCGCGATTCCGATCGAATACACCTTCTTCGACCTCGGTGGCACCATCAAGACCAACCGCTCCACGGCCTACCGCGGTGTGTTCGGCCTGCGCGGCACCGCCGCAAACTGGGACTGGGAAGTGGCCGCGTTCGGTGCACGCAGCAGCGAGCGAGAGAGCGTGTCCGGCGGCTTTGCCAATCGCTGGGCGCTGGCCGATGCGCTGGCCACGGGCAGCTACAACCTGTTGAACCCGGCGGCCACGCCGCAGTCGGTGCGTGATTCGATCAACATCGCCACGCTGCGCCCGGCCGAATCCAAACTGCAGGGCGTCGACGCGAAGATCTCCGGCAGCCTGGGCCACACCTGGGCGGGTGAGATCGGCTTCGCGGCCGGTGCCGAATGGCGCCGCGAGAAGCTCGATTCCAACAACCCGTGGCAGATCGATGCCGGCCTGCAGGTGCGCCCGGCCATCGCCGAGGTGCATGGCCAGCGCCAGGTCACTGCCGCCTACGCCGAAGTGAATGTGCCGCTGGCCTCGACGCTGGAGCTGTCGGCCGCCGCGCGCGCCGACCACTACGACGATTTCGGCGATGCGTTCTCGCCGAAGATCGGCCTGCGCTGGCAGCCGCTGGATGTCCTGCTGGTGCGCGCCTCGGCGTCGAAGGGCTTCCGCGCGCCGTCGCTGTCGGAGAACTCCAACAGCACCAGCATCGCCTATGGCAGCGTGGTCGATCCGCGTGATCCGGACGTGCCGGGCTCGCGCCAGAGCCCGACCTTCTTCACCGTCGGCAACAACGCACTGAAGCCGGAGCGAACCAAGAGCGTGAACTTCGGCGTGGTGCTGTCGCCGTGGGCCAACACCAACCTCAGCGTGGACTACTACCGGATCCAGCTGGACAACCTGGTCGGCACCAACAACACCCAGACCCTGGTCAACGACAACGTGGCCGGCGCCGTGCAGCGCGACGAGCGCGGCAAGCTGCAGGCGGTCTACAACCGCTACCAGAACCTGAGCGAGCTGAAGACCTCGGGCATCGATGTCGAGCTGCGCCAGCGCATCCCGACCGCTGCACTGGGCGACTTCACCGTGTCCTCGGCCTACACCCACGTGCGCGACTACCGTCGCCCGACCGTGGTCGGCGGCCCGCTGGTCGATTACGCCGGCAGCAACCTCGGCGCGACCCTGCCCAAGGACAAGGCCACCACCACGCTGGACTGGAAGTACGGCGACTTCAACGCCGCGGTGACCTGGTACTACACCAGCAGCTACCGGCAGGAGGCCAGCACCGCCGCCAAGGCCGTGCAGCAGCGCGTCGGCAGCTACAGCCAGTACGACCTGTACCTGGGCTACACCGGCATCGACAAGCTGACGCTGTACGCCAAGGTGCAGAACCTGGCCGACAAGACGCCGCCGTACGACGCCTCGTTCCCGGGCATCCGCGCGCCCTACGACTTCAGCCAGTACGACCTGCGCGGCCGCTACTTCACGCTGGGCTTCGATTACCGCTTCTGATCCATCCGCTGCGGCCGGACTCTTCAGGGAGCCGGCCGCGCGACCGTCTGCCGTTGTGTCCTGGGGAGTCACCGTGTCCTTGCATCGTCGTGCCGTTCTTCCGTTGCTGATCGCCGCCGCCACCGCACTGTCCTCGCCACCGCCGGCGCAGGCACAGAGCGCCTACTTCTTCCCGCAGGCCACCGAGGCAGCGGCATTTGATGCGGCCATTCCCACGCCGGAGCAGTTCCTCGGTTACCCGATCGGCAGCCGTTACACCCGGCACGACCAGCTGGTGGCGTACTTCCAGGAACTGGCCAAGCGCTCGGACAAGATCAGCGTGCGCGAGATCGGCCGCAGCTATGAAGGTCGCCCGCTGTTGATCGCCACGGTGACCGCCGCCAGCAACCACGCACGCCTGGAACAGCTGCGCCAGCAGCACGCGACCCTGGCCGACCCGGCGCAGCCGCGCAGCGCTGCAGGGGACAGCCCGGTGGTGGTGTGGCTGGGTTACAGCGTGCATGGCAACGAGACCTCCAGCGCCGAGGCGGCGATGCTGACGGCGTACTACCTGGTGGCCAACCGCAGTGCCGAGACCCAGCAGTGGCTGCAGCAGGCGGTGGTGCTGTTCGACCCGGCACAGAATCCGGATGGCCGCGATCGCGCCGCCAACTGGCACAACGCCTGGGCCTCCGATCCAGCCTCTGCCGACCCGGCTGACAAGGAGCACGTCGAGCCGTTCCCGCAGGGCCGCACCAACCACTACTTCACCGATCTCAACCGCGACTGGCTGGCGCTGACCCAGCAGGACTCGCGGCCGAAGGTGGAGGTATTCCACCAGTGGTACCCGAACGTGCAGATCGACTTCCACGAGATGGGCAAGGACAGCACCTACTATTTCGAGCCCTCGCCGAAGAGCATGCATAGCCCGCTGATCCCGGCGGCCTCGTATGAATTCAACAAGACCCTGGCCAGGTACCACGCGCAGGCTTTGGATGCGCTGGGTTCGCTGTACTACACCGGCGAGAACTTCGACAACTTCTCGCCGGTGTACGGCTCTACCTATCCGGACTTCCATGGCGCCGTCGGCGTGACCGTCGAACAGGCCAGCTCGCGTGGCCGCGTGCAGGAATCGGTGAACGGCCTGCTGACCTTCCCGTTCACCATCCGCAACCAGGTCGCCACCGGGCTGGGCACCGTGCGCGGCGCGGTGGCCGAGCGCAGCGGCCTGTTCGACCTGCAGAAGCAGTTCTTCCAGAGCGCGCTGAAGCAGGCCGCACAGCAGCCGGTGAAGAGCTTCGTGTTCGGTGATGCGCATGATCCGGCCCTGACCCGCCGCCTGCTGGAACTGTTGTTGCTGCATCACATCGACGTGCGCGCGCTGGATCGTGCAGTCACTGTCGATGGGCAGCGCTTCGAGGCCGGCAGCGCCTACGTGGTGCCGGTGCAACAGGCGCAGTTCCGCCTGGTGCATTCGATCTTTGCCGAGACGCCGCCGATCAAGGGGGATGTGTTCTACGGCAGCACCAGCTATGCAATCGCACCGGCCTACGGCGTGGCCTTCGCCGGCAGTCGCAGCCGCGTCGACGGTGGCGCACGCGTGACCGCGCTGCCGGCGGAGCAGGGCGCGGTGCTGGGTGGCCAGGCCGGATTCGCCTATGCGATCGACTGGCGCGACTACAACGCCGGGCGCGTGCTGGCCGCATTGCAGGACAAGGGGGTGAACGCACGCGCCGCGTTCCAGCCGTTCACCACCGCCACCGCGCAGGGAGACGTCAGCTTCGCCGCCGGCAGCCTGGTGATTCCGGTGGCCGGACAGGCACTGCAGGGCGCGGCGTTGCTTGAGGCGGTGACCTCCGCCGCGCGCGCTGCCGGCGTGCAGGTGCATGCATTGTCCAGCGGACGCAGCCGCGAGGGCATCGACCTCGGCAGTGACGGCGTGAAAGCGCTGCGCAAGCCTGCGGTCGCGCTGGTGATGGGCGAGGGCGTGGCCGCCACCGAGATCGGATCGGCGTGGTTCCTGCTCGACCAGCAGCTGCGCCTGCCGGCCAGCAAGCTGGACCCCCAGCAGCTGGGCAAGGTGCCGCTGGATCGCTACACCACGATCGTGCTGTCCGGTGGCACCTACACAGGCATCGATGCCACGGCGGTGGCTGCCCTGAAGCGCTGGGTCCAGGCCGGTGGTTCACTGGTGACCTACGGCAGTGCCTCGAAGTGGGCGATCGAGCAGAAGCTGGCCGATGGCGAGACGCTTGGCAAGGAAGAAGACGCGGCTGATGCAAGCCGCCGCGCGTTCGGTGACCAGCGTGACATCGCCGCGATCGAACGGGTCAGCGGCAACATCCTCAGCGCCGATGTGGATACCAGCCATCCGCTGGCGTTCGGCGTGCCGCGCCGGCAACTGGCGGTCAACAAGGAAAACACGGTGACGTTGCAGCCGAGTACGAATCCGTTCTCGACGGTGGTGCGCATCGACACGCCCCCACGGGTGAACGGCTATCTGTCCGAGCGCAACCGCACGCGCGTGGCAGGCAGTGCGTGGTTGCTGGTATCGGCGCAGGGGCAGGGCAACGTGGTGCTGTTTGCCGATGACCCGGCGCATCGCAAGTACTGGCATGGCACGGATCGCCTGCTGATCAACGCGATCTTCTTCGGGAATCTGGTGAATCCGAGCAAGGCGCGGGGTTGAGGGGCTGCGCGCCTTGTTGACACGTGTGGGGAGGCCGGGCGGGCTGCGCGTGTTTTGCACCCACTGCCCTGCGCCGCCCCAAGCCAAACCATCCGCGTGCTTTCGCCCACGGTAGCCGGCAAAAAAAAGGACGGCGCGTCAGCGCCGTCCCTTGATAGCCCCCGCGCAGCGGGAAGCACCCTCCCTGTCAGCCGGGATCAGCCGGCGCGACCGCCGCCGCCACCCTGGCCGCGGCCACGGCCGCCACCGTTACCACCACCGCCCCGGCGCTGGCCCTGGCCGGCGCCTGCGCCTGCACGCTGCTGGCCGTTGCCACCGCCTTCGCGACGGCCGCCACCGGCCTTCTTCGGCCCGGCATGTGCATGGCGCGGCGCATCGCCGTGCGGACGGCGCGCGTGGCTCTTGCGCGGTGCACGCTCGCCGGTATCGTGCTCGGCCTTGCCCGGTGCACTGTTGCCCCAGCGGATCGGCGTCTGCAGCTCGAAGCCCGGCACATCGCGGATATCCATGTCGCGGCCCAGCAGGCGCACGATCGCGCGCAGCAGCTTCACCTCATCCTGCGCCACCAGCGAGATCGCCTGGCCGGTCGCGCCATTGCGGCCGGTACGGCCGATGCGGTGCACGTAGTCCTCGGCCACCATCGGCAGGTCGAAGTTGATCACCTTCGGCAGCTCGTTGATGTCGATGCCACGCGCGGCGATGTCGGTCGCCACCAGCACCGTCACGCGGCCGGCCTTGAAGTCGCCCAGCGCACGCAGGCGCTGGCCCTGGCTCTTGTTGCCGTGGATGGCCGCCGTCTTGATGCCCGACTTTTCCAGGAAGGTGGCCAGCTTGTCACTGCCGTGCTTGGTGCGGGCGAACACCAGGGTCTGCTCGCGGCTGTCCTGCGCCAGCAGGTGCAGCAGCAGGTCGCGCTTGCGGCCGGCATCGACCGGATGCACGCGGTGGGTGATGGTTTCGGCCACGGTGTTCTTCGGCGTTACCTGGATCTGCTCCGGGTTGCGCATGAACTCCAGCGCCAGCTGGCGGATGTTGTCCTCGAAGGTGGCCGAGAACAGCAGGGTCTGGCGGTTCTGCTTCGGCAGCTTGGCCAGGATGCGCTTGATCGACGGCAGGAAGCCCATGTCGAGCATGCGGTCGGCTTCGTCCAGCACCAGCAGTTCGATGCCGGACAGGTCGACGCTGCGACGCTCCAGGTGGTCGATCAGGCGGCCCGGGCAGGCCACCAGCAGGTCCACGCCACGGCGCAGGATGTCCAGCTGGTTGCCCATGCCGACGCCGCCATAGATGCAGGCGCTGGGGATGCGCAGGTACTTGCTGTAGCCGCGCAGGCTGTCATGCACCTGGGTGGCCAGTTCGCGGGTCGGGGCCAGGATCAGCGCGCGCGGCTTGCGCGGGCCGCTGCGCACTTCCTGCGAGGCGGTGCCCAGGTGCTGCAGCAGCGGCAGGCCGAAAGCGGCGGTCTTGCCGGTGCCGGTCTGTGCGCCGGCCAGCAGGTCGCGACCGGCCAGCGCCAGCGGGATCGCCTGCTGCTGGATCGGGGTCGGGTTTTCGTAACCCTGCTCGGCAAGCGCACGCAGCAGGAAGGGCGCCAGGCCCAGCGATTCAAAAGACATTGAGATTGCTCCAGGTACAAGAAACGCCTGACCGAACGGACAGGCGGGGGCAGATCAAACTGATCGGCTGACTCGGAGCGTTCCCGTGAACCGCGCTGCGAGAATTGGGTGCAGCCGGCACGAAGCGCAGGCTGGAATGCGTGACGAACGGCGTCGGAGTGGGGGCGGGCGAAGAGGGCGGACCCTGGTCGCCGGCGGTCCCGGAGGGAAACGGACGGCCGCTGCAGACCCTGCAAGTCTAAACGATGTTTGAGACTTCACGCAAAAAGGCCTGTTCAGGTAGGGGGTCTCTGCAGGGCTGCGCCCTGCACCTGCAGAGGCCAGGGCAACGGCAAAAGCTGATTTCCTGTGGGATGGCGGGGTGGGTCCGGTGGCAGGGGACGCTGCAAGTACGTCCATGTAAGCTCGGTCGCCGCATCCATGCGGCTCACGCCCCTGCCACCGGACCCACCCCGCCTTCGACAGTTTCCTGCGATCTGTCGGAATGGCATGGGGTCAGATCCGTTTCCCGCAGGAAAACGGATCTGACCGCGGAATTTCATTCGACATCTGACAGGTTTCATCCACGCATGGCGTGCATCTACTGGCCACCGGCCCACTGTCGAAGGCGGGGTACTGTGGGTTTGCGAGGTGTGAGCGGCATGGATGCCGCGACCAAGCCCCCACGGATGGGTTTACGGCGTCCCCGCAAACCCACAGTGCCTCGCCATTCCACGGAATGTCCGCTGTTGCTGTTGCATCGGCCGTTGCCTTGGCTTGAAGCAGGTGCAGGGCTGCAAGCCCTGCCGAACCCCTACCTACGGTAGGGTGGGCCGATGCCGCGCTGCAGCTTGGCGTCGCCGCAGATTTGATTACACTTGAAACTTGTTTGCCCACGACTCCGGACACCCACCATGAAGCTTGGTTCCTTGAAGGAAGGCGGCCGCGACGGCACCCTGATCGTTGTCTCGCGCGACCTGCGCCACGGCGTGCGCGCCACCGGCATTGCCGCCACCCTGCAGCAGGCTTTGGAGGACTGGAGCCACATCGCGCCGCGCCTGAACGCCCTGTACGAATCGCTCAACGCCGGTGACGCCGATGGCGTGTTCGACCTTGATCCGCAGGCGCTGGCTGCGCCGATGCCGCGCGCTTATGAATTCGTCGACGGCAGCGCCTACCTGCCGCACGTCGAGCGCGTGCGCCGTGCCCGTGGCGCCGAGGTGCCGGAGAGCTTCTACACCGATCCGCTGATGTACCAGGCCACCAGCGCCGGCTTCTACGGCCCGCGTGACGCGGTCAAGGTGGTCAGCGAGGACTACGGTATCGACCTGGAAGCGGAGATCGTGGTGATCACCGACGACGTGCCGATGGCGGCGACCCCGGAACAGGCCGCCGGCCACATCCAGTTGATCGGCCTGGTCAACGATGTCTCGCTGCGCAACCTGATCCCGGGCGAGCTGGCCAAGGGCTTCGGCTTCCTGCAGTCCAAGCCGCGCTCGGCGCTGTCGCCGGTGTTCGTCACCCCTGACGAGCTGGGCGCTGCGTGGCAGGACAGCAAGGTACACCTCCCGCTGCTGACCCACATCAACGGCCAGTGGTTCGGTGCGCCGGAAGCGGGCGTGGACATGCAGTTCAATTTCGCCCAGCTGGTTTCGCATGCGGCCAAGACCCGTCCGCTGGGCGCTGGCACCATCGTCGGCTCCGGCACCATCGCCAACGAGGACACCAGCAAGGGCGCCTCGTGCTTCGCCGAGCAGCGCGTGGTGGAGACCCTGCGCGATGGCAAGCCGAGCACGCCGTTCATGTCCTTCGGCGACGTGGTCCGCATCGAGATGCTCGATGGCGCGGGCGACAGCATCTTCGGTGCGATCGAGCAGCGCATCGAACAGGCGGCCAGGCCCTGAGCATGGAGGCGGCGATGGAGATCCCGGTCGACGACGGCATCGTGCTGTACACCTACTGGCGATCCAGCGCCGCCTACCGCGTGCGCATCGGCCTGGAGCTGAAGGGCCTGGCCTGGGAGGCCCGGCCGGTGCATCTGGTGCGCGACGGTGGCGAGCAGCACAGGGATGCCTATCGGGCGCTCAACCCGCAGCAGCAGGTGCCGACCCTGCTGCATGAGGGGCATGTGCTGACCCAGTCGCTGGCGATCCTCGAATACCTGGACGAGCGCTTTCCGCAGGTACCGCTGCTGCCGGCCGACGCCGCCGGCCGCGCGCGGGTGCGGGCGCTGGCCCAGCTGGTGGCCTGCGACATCCACCCGATCAACAACCTGCGGGTGATGCAGTACCAGGAACGCAGTCTGCAGCTGCCGGCCGATGCACGCACGCAGTGGACGCTGCACTGGATCGCCGAGGGCTTTGCGGCGATGGAAGCGCTGTTGGCCAACAGCCGTGACACCGGCGCCTTCTGTCATGGCGACCGCCCCGGCCTGGCCGACATCTGCCTGTTGCCGCAGCTGTACAACGCCCACCGCTTCGGCCTGGACCTGGCACCGTACCCGACCCTGCGCCGCATCGAAGCGGCCTGCCAAGCGCTGGACGCATTCGACCGCGCGCGCCCGGAACACCAGCTCGACGCCGCCTGAAAAAAAGGGGACGGAGGGGATTAAGTCGTATATGCACTTACGACTTAATCCCCTCCGTCCCCTTTCTGCCGCAAACGGGCCAAGTCATCGCGGAACACCCGGTAGGCGTCCTCGCGGCGCGCATCGTCGGCCTGCCGTAACACCCACGCCGGGTGCACGGTGGCGTAGCCGCGCGTGCCGTCTTCGAGGGTGCGCCAGCGTCCGCGGTCGCGCGAGAGGTCGAAGTCACGACCGAATACCGAGGCTGCCGCTGTCGCGCCCAGGCACACGATCACCCGGGGCCGCACACGCGCGATCTCCCCCATCAGCCAGGGGCGGCAGGCCTGGATGTGGCGGCTTTCCGGTCGCTTGTGCAGCCGCACCTTGCCGCGCCGCTCATGGTGGAAGTGCTTCACCGCGTTGGTGAGGTACAGCTGGGCGCGATCGATTCCCAGCTCCGCCAGTGCGCGGTCCAGCACCTGGCCGGCGGGTCCTGCGAACGGCTGCCCGCGCAGATCCTCGGTGTCGCCGGGTTGTTCTCCGACCAGCATCACCTCGGCCCCTGCCGGCCCCTGCCCGAATACGGTCTGCGTGGCCTGCTCCCACAACGGGCACTGGCGGCAGGCGCTGGCCTGTCCGCGCAGATTCTCCAGACTGCTGGCATCGGTTGCCGGCGCCGCAGCGTTCGCACGTGGGGGAATCCTGCGTTGCGGCGCCTGCGCCGGCCGGTCATGCATCTCCTGCACGCGGTCGGCTGCATCGCGCACCAGGCGCGGCAGCAACTGTGCTTCAGGCAGATGGCGCCAGTACTTGGCCGGCATCTCCTGCATCATCATCCGAGTGTTGAGTCGCGCCGGATTGAAGATGCTGGCGTAGTAGGTCTGCCACAGCGACTCGCGTGCATCCTCGGCCGGGGCATCCTCGCGCCGTGCACCGGGGCCGAAGGCAAGCGCCTGCCCATCCCAGGCGACGCTGCGCGAAGGAGTGAGGATGGCCCAGCGCATGCCGGTGAAACGACGCGCGAAGAACGGCGCGACCCGGTCGACGATGTGGTGCTGTGGCTCGAACCAGGCGATGAACGCATCAGGCTGGCCAGGCACCTCGCGGAAGCGCACGAATGCCTTCATCTTGTGCGTGTCACGGCGGACGGCCTGGGCAAGGGCCGTCGCGCGCAGGACATCGGCGTCGGCGGGGTTGCTCAGCACTGATCGCTCGCCATGGGCGATGCGCCACAGCAGGCGATACAGCAAGGCCAGGCGCTGGGGATCGCGATGGCACAGGCAGGTGGCCGCCAGTTCCAGGAAGTCACGTGGAACGTTGGGTGCTCCGGCATCGGCACGTATCGGCGCCTGCTGCACGGCCGGCGCATCCAGCAGCGAGGTGTCGCTCCCTTCCAGCCAGTCCAGTTGAGGCGGGGCCACGCCGCGCAGCAACGCTTCGCGCGCAGCATCGCGCCAGGCCTGCAGCGACCACGGCGGATCCACCCGCAGCGACCAGCGCTGCGCGTCAGGATGCAGACGGGGCATCGAACAGCGAACCCTGGCGCGGAGGCGGGGCCAGCTGCGCGCGCAGCGCCGCCGGATCGTCCAGTGCTTTGCGCGGGTGATGGTCGGCCAGCAGCACGAACGGCAGCAGCTTGCTCATCGATGCTTTCAGGCGCGCGATGTCGGCCACGCGCAGCCGCCCGTGGCGGCGTGCCATCAGCACGCGCTTGACGTTGCGCACGCCAAGGCCTGGCACGCGCAGCAGCATTTCCTTCGGTGCCCGGTTCAGATCGACCGGAAAGCGCTCGGGATGGCGGATCGCCCAGGCCATCTTGGGGTCGATATCCAGGTCGAGCATGCCGTCCTGGGTGGTATCGGTAATCTCATCCACGCCGTAGCCGTAGAAGCGCAGCAGCCAGTCAGCCTGGTAAAGGCGATGTTCGCGCTGCAGCGGTGGCGGCTGCAGTGGCAGCTGCCGGCTGGCGTCCGGAATCGGGCTGAACGCGGAGTAGTAGACCCGGCGCATGCGGTAGTTGCCGTACAGGCTGTCGGCGCTGGCCAGGATCTGCTGGTCGTTTGCCCCGTCCGCGCCGACGATCATCTGGGTGCTCTGCCCGGCCGGTGCGAAACGGGGAGGGCGCGGGCGAGCGCTGCGGCTGGCCGTCGGTGCCACCGCTGCAGGGGCCTTGCGAGCTTCCTTGGCTTCGTCGATGCGCCAGCGCAGTTCGCCCATCGCGCCTCGGATCGAATGCACCGTCTTCTCCGGCGCCAAGGCGCTCAGGCCGGCTTCGGTGGGCAGTTCCACGTTGATGGACAGGCGGTCGGCATAGCGCCCGGCGCTGGCCAGCAGTTCCGGCGAGGCCTCGGGAATGGTCTTGAGATGGATGTAGCCGGCGTAGCGGTGTTTTTCGCGCAGCTGCCGGGCCACTTCCACCATCTGTTCCATGGTGTAGTCCGCATTGCGGATGATGCCGCTGGACAGGAACAGGCCCTCGATGTAGTTGCGCTTGTAGAAGTCCAGGGTGAGCGTGACCACCTCGTCCACGCTGAAACGCGCGCGGGCCACGTTGCTGGAGACCCGGTTCACGCAATAGGCGCAGTCGTAAATGCAGAAGTTGGTCAGCAGGATCTTCAGCAATGACACGCAGCGGCCATCGGGCGTGTAGCTGTGGCAGATGCCCATGCCCTCGGTGCTGCCGATACCGCCACTGGCGCGCGAATCGCGCTTGCCCGAGCCGCTGGAGGCGCAGGAGGCATCGTACTTGGCGGCATCGGCCAGAATGGCCAGCTTGCGGATGGTTTCCATTGAAGAAACCTACGGATGACGGGTCTCATTGGATGAGACCGCCCCTGAATTCTTCAGAAAAAGGGGACGGAGGGGATTAAGTCGCAAGTGCACAAACGACTTAATCCCCTCCGTCCCCTTTTTCGTGGGATCAGAAGCCGTGGGTGATGCTGGGCGCGCCTGCCGAGAAGTCCGCGTACGGGTCGTGCTCGCCGCTGCTGCCTTCGGACAGGCGGAACTTCAGGGCCAGGCCATCGCGCGAGTCGGCCGCGCGCAGCGCTTCCTCCTGCTCGATGGTGCCGGCCTTGGCCAGCCGGAACAGGCACTGGTCGAAGCTCTCCATGCCTTCTTCCAGCGAGGCTTCCATCGCGGCCTTGATTTCGTGCACCTGGCCGCGGCGCAGCAGGTCGCGGATCATCGGCGTGTTGATCAGCACCTCGGTGGCCGGCAGGCGTCGGCCCTCCTTGTTCTTCACCAGGCGCTGGCTGATCACTGCGCGCAGGTTCAGCGCCAGGTTCATCAGCACGTTCTTGTGCGCGCTTTCCGGGAAGAAGTTGAGGATGCGCTCGATGGTCTGGTCGGCGTTGTTGGAGTGCAGGGTCGCCAGGCACAGGTGGCCGGTCTCGGCGAAGGCGATCGCCGCCTCCATCGTTTCCGCATCCAGGATCTCGCCGATCAGGATCACGTCCGGCGCTTCGCGCATCGCGTTCTTCAGCGCGTTGTGGAAGGCATGGGTGTCCAGGCCGACCTCGCGCTGGTTGACGATCGACATCTTGTGCTTGTGCAGGTACTCGATCGGGTCCTCGATGGTGAGGATGTGACCGGTGGTGGTGCTGTTGCGGTGGTCGATCATCGACGCCAGCGAGGTGGACTTGCCGGAGCCGGTGGACCCCACCACCAGCACCAGCCCGCGCGGGGTCATGATGACGTCCTTCAGCACCTGTGGAAGGTTCAGCTCCTCGATGCTCGGGATCCGGCTGCGGATGGCGCGGATGACCATGCCGACCTCGCCCCGCTGCTTGAACACGTTGACGCGGAAGCGCCCGGCGTCGGGCAGGGCGATGGCCATGTTGAGCTCGAGCTCTCGCTCGAACTGCGGCACCTGGCCCTCGTCCATCAGCGAGTAGGCAATCTTCTTCACCATGCCTGGCGGCAGGCCGGTGTTGCCCAGCGGATAGAGCTTCCCCTCGATCTTGATGTAGACCGGTGCCCCGGTGGTCAAAAACATGTCCGAAGCGTTCTTTTCGGTCATCAGCTTCAGGAAGTAGCCGATATCCATTGCGAATTTTCCCCAACGAAACGGCCGACGCCCGTTGCCAGCACGGTGTCGGCTTGACGACAATGGCCGCGAACCGACAACCGGTACGGCCTCCCCAATGAAACGACTTAGCTTCGCACGAATGCGCCATGGCCTGTATGTGATGGCGTTTGCATTCGCACTGTCTGCCCCCGCCTGGGCGCAGGACGCCGCCCTTGAACTGGCGCAGGCCCGGCAGGCGGTCGACAAGGCCACCCAGGCCGATGCCGACCAGTACGCCCCGGACCTGATCGGACTGGCCCGGCAGGGGCTGGAGCAGGCCCAGCGCGCCGCGGGCGACCGCCGCGAGCGCAAGAATGCGCCGGCAATGGCCCTGCGCGCCGCCGCCGATGCCGACCTGGCCCGCGTCCGCAGCGAGGAAGCCACCGTCAGCGCGCAGCTGCAGCTGCGCCGCAACGAGGTCAACCAGCTGCAACGCCAGCTGTCGACCGGGGAGGACCGCCGGTGAAGCCGATGACCGCCGCAACCCTGGCCGCGCTGCTGGCGCTGCCGACCCTGGCCGTGGCCGCCGACAACCCGATGGTGGCGCAGCTGAGCCAGCGCCTGATGGCCATCCAGGCCAACCCGGATACCGCTGAGCTGGGCGCCTTCGAGCGCATGCAGGCGCAGCAGGCCATCGCGAACCTGGACAAGGCCAAGCGCCGTGACCAGGAGCTGGCCACCTACCTGGCCGAGCGCCGGGTGGAGATTGCCGAGACCGCAGTGCGCACTGCGCTGGCCGCCCGCGAGGTCGACCGCCTGGAGCGCACCCGCAGCGACCTGCTGATCGAGGCCAGCCGCCGCGATGCCGCCCGTGCCCGCCAGGAAGCCGAACAGCTGCGCATGCAGGCGCAGATGCAGGCCGAGGAAGCTGAACGCCTGCGCCAGGCCGCCGAGGCCGAAACCCTGGCCCGCCAGGACGCCGAAAACGCCCTGACCAGCGTGGCCGGCAAGCAGCAGCAGCGCCTCAGCGCCGCCCAGCAGAACGCCGCCAAGCTGGCCCGCGAGGAGGCCGAGCTGGTGTCGGGCCAGAAGCTGCCGGGTTCGAAGTTCGATGCGCGCGGTGAGGTCTTCACCTTCGGGGGCGACGCGTTCGCTGCAGGTGCGTCCAGCCTGTCTGGCGGCGCCCGCAACCAGGCCAAGGCGCTCGCCGAGTACCTGAACATCGGCAAGAAGGGCCGCCTGCGCATCGAGGCCTACGACAGTGCCAACGGCGTGGGCCAGAAGCGTGCCGAAGCGTTGCGCGACGCCCTGGTCGCGGCCGGTGTCGCCAGCAACCGCATCCAGGTCAGCGGCAAGAAGGCTGCGTCCACCCGGGCGCGCTCGGCCGAGGTCATCATCGCGCCGTAATGCATTGATATTGTTTGTTTTTCGTTGCAATGAGCATTCAGCCTGAACCCCGCCCCGGCGGGGTTCGGTCTTTTTGTCGCAGGGGTCTTGTACCCCGCCCTGAGCAGGCGTAGGGTCAATCGTCCGGGACGCAATGCCGCGGACCGGACGATGGGAGGGCCGGGCCGATGCAAGCAGGGCGCGAACCGCAGCAGATCGACGTGCGCAGGCCAGTGCCGCAGGTCGTTGCAGGCGTCCAGGTGGCCATCGACCGGCACTCCTCCATGAACAACGCCCCGTGCCTTGCGGCCGGGGCGTTCGTGTATCTGTCGAAGGAGGTCCATCATGTTTGAAGATCAGCCCCAGAGCGAGATCGACGCCCGTCGCGCGCGTGATCCGGAGTTCAGGGCACTCCATGACCAGCACCGCAAGTTGAACAAGAAGTGCATGGACGCGGAGTTGGGTGTACTCCCGATCGATGATGTCACCCTGGGTCGCATGAAGCGTGAGAAGCTGCTGGCCAAGCAACGTCTTCTGCGAATGTACGAAACACCGCTCCCAACGACGTCCCCCACGCTTTGACGCACTCCGTCGCGCCCGGAACGGCGTGACCCGGCCATCGATGGCCCCGCCGGGCGCTTCTGCCCCGGCATCGCGGCACCGCCGATGAGGCGGCCGCGCCAAGGCACCACAGGCGGTGGTGCCTTGGTCTCCAGGCACCACTCACCGATGCGGGCGGTACCGGTCTCCTCGTCGATCCGGGGCCGCCCGCATCCCTTTACGGGGCCGGCGGGCGGCATCTCCGCGCCGACCTGACATTCAGCGCCATCCGTCGGATAATCATCGGTCCGGCCCTGCGTGGCGCGAATCGAAAGTCCTCCGAATGCCCATCCATTCTTCCGTCCTCGAACTCATCGGCCAGACCCCGATCGTCAAGGCCCAGCGCCTGGACACCGGTGTCTGCGAGCTCTACCTGAAGCTGGAGAGCGCCAATCCGGGCGGATCGATCAAGGATCGCATCGGCCTGTCGATGATCGAGGCGGCGGAGCAGCGGGGTGACCTGAAGCCGGGCGCGACCCTGGTCGAGGGGACCGCCGGCAACACCGGCCTGGGCCTGGCACTGGTGGCCCAGCAGAAGGGCTACAAGCTCATCCTAGTTGTTCCCGACAAGATGAGCCGGGAAAAGATCTTCAACCTGAAGGCGATGGGCGCCGAAGTGCGCCTGACCCGTTCGGACGTCGCCAAGGGCCACCCGGAGTACTACCAGGATCTGGCCAAGACCATCGCCGAGCAGACCCCGGGCGCCTACTTCATCAACCAGTTCGGCAACCCGGACAACCCGGCCGCGCATGAGTTCGGCACCGGCCCGGAGATCCTCGAGCAGATGGGCGGCGACCTCGACGCCATCGTGTTCGGCTGCGGCAGCTCCGGCACCATGACCGGCCTGTCGCGCGCGTTCGCCAGGCTGTCGCCGAAGACCGAGCTGGTGCTGGCCGATCCGGTCGGCTCAATCCTGGCCGAATACATCAACGATGGCGTGCTCAACGACAAGTCGGGCAGCTGGCTGGTGGAAGGCATCGGCGAGGACTTCCTGCCGTCGATTTCCGACTTCAGCCGCGTCAAGAAGGCTTATGCGATCAGCGATGCCGAGAGCTTCCATACTGCGCGCGAGCTGCTGGGCAAGGAAGGCATCCTCGGCGGTTCGTCCACCGGCACCCTGCTGGCCGCGGCACTGAAGTACTGCAAGGAGCAGACCACCCCGAAGAAGGTGCTGGTGCTGGTCTGCGATACCGGCAACAAGTACCTGTCGAAGATGTACAACGACTACTGGATGCTGGACAACGGCTTCCTGCAGCGCCCGCAGCACGGCGACCTGCGCGACCTGATCCTGCGCCCGTACGGCCAGCGCGACACCGTGGTGATCGGCCCGAACGACCTGCTGACCACCGCCTACCAGCGCATGAAGCTGTACGACGTGTCGCAGCTGCCGGTGATGGACGGTGACCAGCTGGTCGGCATCGTCGACGAAAGCGACGTGCTGCTGCATGTCTATGGCGATGAAGCGCGCTTCCGAGACACCGTGGCCACCGCGATGGTCAGCAAGCTGGACCGGCTGGACGTGAAGTCGCCGATCGAGGCCCTGCTGCCGGTGTTCGACCGCGGCCAGGTGGCGATCGTGATGGACGGTGACGCCTTCCTCGGCCTGATCACCCGCATCGACCTGCTGAACTATCTGCGCCGTCGCGTGCAGTAAGGCGCGGATCGCTGCAGATCGCCACTGAATTCCGGTTTATTTGCGTCAAAGCTTGTTAAGGCTGCGCTGATAGACTCCCGATCCTTTGACGGCGCCGCACGTCGGCGCCATTCAGGAAACGACATGTCCAACTCCTCTTCGCCCGACCGCGCGCTGGCCCTGGCCACGCTGGCCATCCACGGTGGCCAGTCGCCCGATCCCAGCACCGGTGCGGTGATGCCGCCGATCTACGCCACCTCGACCTATGCCCAGTCCAGCCCGGGCGAGCACCAGGGCTTCGAGTACTCGCGTACCCACAACCCGACCCGCTTCGCCTATGAGCGCTGCGTGGCCTCGCTGGAAGGCGGTACCCGCGGCTTCGCCTTTGCTTCCGGCATGGCGGCCAGCTCGACCGTGATCGAGCTGCTGGACGCCGGCAGCCACGTGGTGGCGATGGACGATATCTACGGCGGCAGTTTCCGCCTGTTCGAGCGCGTGCGCCGCCGCACCGCCGGGCTGGACTTCAGCTTCGTCGACCTGACCGATCTGGCGGTATTTGAAGCTGCCATCACGCCGAAGACGAAGATGGTGTGGATCGAGACCCCGACCAACCCGATGCTGAAGATCGTCGACATCGCTGCGGTGGCCGCCATCGCCAAGCGCCACGGCCTGATCGTGGTGGTCGACAACACCTTTGCCTCGCCGATGCTGCAGCGCCCGCTGGAGCTGGGCGCGGACCTGGTCCTGCATTCGGCCACCAAGTACCTCAACGGTCACTCGGACATGGTCGGCGGCATGGTCGTGGTCGGTGATGATGCCGACCTGGCCGAGCAGATGGCGTTCCTGCAGAACTCGGTGGGTGGCGTGCAGGGACCGTTCGACAGCTTCCTGGCCCTGCGCGGCCTGAAGACCCTGCCGCTGCGGATGAAGGCACACTGCGCCAACGCGCTGGCGCTGGCGCAGTGGCTGGAAAAGCACCCGGCGGTGGAAAAAGTGATCTACCCGGGCCTGCCCTCGCACCCGCAGCATGAGCTGGCCGGCAAGCAGATGGCCGGCTTCGGTGGCATCGTCTCGATCGTGCTGAAGGGCGGGTTCGAGGCGGCCAAGCGCTTCTGCGAGAAGACCGAACTGTTCACCCTGGCCGAGTCGCTGGGCGGCGTGGAAAGCCTGGTGAACCATCCGGCGGTGATGACGCATGCCTCGATCCCGGTCGCGCGCCGGGAGCAGCTGGGGATCAGCGATGCGCTGGTGCGGCTGAGCGTGGGTGTGGAGGAGCTGGGGGATCTGCAGGTGGATCTGGAGAGGGCGCTGGCGTGAGTGCGCCTATCCTGGCAATTGCAGCGGGCAGAGGTTGTGTTCACGTTTGCCGCCCAAACCCTAAGACGAATTCATGACTGACTTGCATACCCACTCAGCAGGGCCCGCCGCTCTTCTGCACTCTTTGTTGAAACACGGCTCGTTGATCTATCAATTGGCCAAGCGGGAAGTTGCCGCCCGATATCGTGGCTCTTTGGCTGGCGTAGCTTGGTCGTTCTTTACGCCGCTGCTGATGCTTGCTGTCTATACTCTGGTGTTTTCTTCGATCTTCAAGGTGCGGTGGGGAAGCGGAGCGGCTCAATCAACCGGTGAATTCGCGCTGATTCTATTCGTTGGCTTGATGATCCACGGGTTTTTTGCCGATTGCATCAATCGCGCCCCGGGCTTGATCCTGTCCAACGTCAGCTACGTCAAGAAGGTCGTATTCCCGTTGGAAATCCTTCCATGGGTTTCCGTCGCATCTGCACTTTTCCACCTTTCCATCAGTGTCATCGTGCTGCTGGTTGTGCAGTTTGCCATGGTCCAATACCTGCCTTGGACCGCGATGCTGCTGCCGCTGCTGCTGCTGCCGCTTATGCTGATGACAGTGGCATTCACGTATCTCTTTGCTGCCATCGGCGTCTATCTTCGGGATATCGGCCAAATGACGGTGATGATCACCACAGTGCTGTTCTTCCTGTCGCCCATTGTCTACCCCACGTCCAGCTTGCCGGAACAGTTTCGTGGCTGGATCCGGTTCAGTCCCATCACCTACCCGGTGGAGCAGGCCCGCAAGATACTGATCTTCGGCGAAATGCCGGAACTCTCCGGATGGTTCGTGTCCATGGCGGTCGCGCTGGTGCTGCTCAGCCTGACTTTCTATTTCTATCAGAAAACCCGCCGAGGATTCGCCGATGTCCTCTGACGCCACTGTAAACGTCGCAATTAATGAGGCCGCAGTGAAAGAACGACCTGTTGCTATCCAGGTCGAGTCGCTGTCCAAGCTTTACCAGATCTACGAGCAGCCGCGCGACCGCCTCAAGCAGTTTGTCCTGCCACGCCTGTCTACGCTGCTAGGTCGGCCGCGACGCGATTACTTCCGCGAGTACTGGGCGCTGCAGGATGTCAGCTTTGATGTGCGGAGAGGCGAGGCCGTCGGTATCGTCGGGCGCAATGGTGCCGGCAAGTCAACGCTTCTGCAGCTCATATGCGGTACGCTGACGCCGACGACGGGCAGTGCGCACATCCATGGCAGGGTAGCGGCCCTGCTCGAGCTTGGCGCCGGTTTCAATCCAGAGTTCACCGGCCGAGAAAATGTCTACATGAGTGCCACGTTACTGGGCCTCACGCGCCAGGAAATCGATGAGCGTTACGATGACATCGTCGCGTTCGCCGATATCGGTGATTTTGTCAATCAGCCGGTAAAGGTCTATTCCAGCGGCATGTATGTTCGGCTGGCATTCGCCGTGATTGCTCATGTCGACGCGGACATCATGATTGTTGATGAGGCACTGGCGGTTGGTGACAGTGTTTTTGTGCAGAAGTGCATGCGTTTCCTTCGAGGCTTCCGGGAGCGTGGAACACTGCTGTTCGTAAGTCATGACACCGGATCTGTCTTGAACTTCTGCGACAGGGCAATCTGGCTGGACAATGGGCATGTCCGCAAGCACGCGTCTGCGCAGGAGGTGGTCACCGATTACATTGAGTATTGTGCTCAGGAAGTGTACGGCGAGGCGGTAAGGCTCAAGACCATCAAGGGTGAGCGACGCAGCGATGCGGTGCCGAAGAAATTGGAGCTGGCAAAGGTTGAAGAAGAGACCAAGCTTACGCTCTTCTCAAACATTCATAATTCTGATGGTTGGACATCCGAAGCGGCACATATCGATTCGGTCGAGTTGTTGGATCGAGGGCTGAATCCCTTGAGCGTATTCCGGGGTGGGGAACAGGTTACGCTGCGTATTCGAGCGTCGGCTGCGCGCGCCCTCAAGAGCACGATCATTGGTTTCTTCGTCAAGGATCGCCTTGGCCAGTCTCTGTTCGGCGAGCACACCTATACCTACGTCCCCCAGCCGTGCTCGATGGCAGCGGGGGAAACGCTGGAGGCTGAGTTTGATTTCACCATCCCGCTTCTGCCCGATGGCGACTACTCGATGACGGTATCGATTGCCGAAGGCACTCCCTGGGACAACGTCCAGCACCACTGGCTGCATGACGCTGTGCTTATCAAGGTGGCGTCCACAAAGCTGCGTTATGGGCTGGTTGGCGTTCCATTCGAGCGCGTCGCAGTCAAGTCGGTGGGTACCAGCGGAGAGTCCGCATGACCGGTTCCCTGATTCCAGAAACAGTGGTAAACGACCCGCGCATCCAGGTCGGTCGGTTCACTTATGGCAACCCGAATTTCCGTATATGGGCCGAGCATGAATCGATCATCATCGGTGCGTTCTGCTCAATCGCTGACGAGGTCGCGATCTTCGGCGGCGGCGAGCACAACGCGCAATGGGTCACCACGTTCCCCTTGCGGATCGCGCTGGGGCATCCCGACGCACACGCCGACGGCCATCCCGCCACGCGCGGCCCGACCCGCATCGGAAACGACGTATGGATAGGCCATGGTGCCACGATCATGTCAGGGGTCACCGTGGGAAACGGAGCCATCATTGGCGCGAGGGCCGTTGTGGCCAAGGACGTTCCACCATTTGCAGTTGTGGTGGGAAATCCTGCGCGGATCGTTCGCTATCGATTCACCGATGCGCAGATCCAAGCCCTGCAGCAGATCCAGTGGTGGAACTGGCCGCTTGAGAAAATCTCCGAGATGACCCCATTGCTTTGCGGTGGATCGGTAGAGCAGTTCATTGCCAGCGCGCAGACCAAAGAACAACAGGAAAACGGACGATGATCGAACTGAACAATTCTGCCTTCATCAGGCCGTTGAAGCTGCCGCCGAGCGCTTGGCACGGCCATATTCCATTTGCCGGCTGGATTACCGAGGCGCTGCGCCCGGCGATGCTCGTTGAGCTGGGCACCCACTACGGCGCGTCCTATCTCAGTTTCTGTCAGACGATCCAGGAACTGGGCCTCGGCACACGCGCCTATGCCGTGGATACGTGGGAGGGCGATGAACATGCTGCCTTCTACGGAAATTCGGTCCATGCCGGACTGAGTGAGTATCATGATGGAAAGTACGACGATTTTTCCAAGCTGTTGCGCTGTACGTTTGATCAGGCGCTGGGGAAGTTCGAAGATGGCAGTATCGATCTTCTGCATATCGACGGCCTGCACACCTATGAAGCGGTGCGTCACGACTTTGAAAGCTGGAAGCCGAAGCTCTCGGACCGCGCAGTGGTCCTGTTCCATGACACGCAGGAGCGTCAGGGGGATTTCGGAGTCTGGCGTTTGTGGGCCGAGGTTTCTTCCCAGTACCCGTCCTTTGAATTCAGCCACTCCCATGGTCTTGGTGTTCTGGTGGTGGGTGAGAATGCTCCGGATGCGGTGAAGGCGCTCGGAACGCTTGATGGTGATCAGAGCAACCTTGTTGCCCATCTGTTCGCTGCGCTGGGCCACGCGGTCGCGCTGGCCTACGCACGGGACTGGTGGCAGAACGAAGTGCATGCGCTCGGCGGCAAGGTCGCCAGCCTTGAGGGTGAGCTGGCCTATGTGCGCGCGGAACACGAGCGCAGCATCGCCACCGTAAACGAAACAGCTCAGCAGCTGCGACACGCCAGTGAGCAGTTGGTGGCATTTCAGAGCGCCTCAGAGGACTCTCACGGACGGCATGAGCTGGCAACGGCCATAGCCGCGCTGGAAGCGGAACTGGAGGGCGCCGAATCAGAGCGGGATGCGCTGCGGCTGAAGGTGGATGAGATTTCGCACAGACTGGCCGAGGAGCAGGAGCGGACTATCGCCGTCCAGGTCGAGTGCCGCGCGGCGGCGGCGGCATTGGCCGCTATGGAAGCAGAGATTGTTGTCGAGCGCGAGGCGCGCGCTGCTGCCGTCGCCGGCCTTGAGGCAGAGCAGGCTGCGCATCAGCGTTTGATAGCCGCTCACGAGAGGGAGTCCGCGTTGCGCTTGCAGGAGCGCGAACAGGGACTGCATGAGGTGGGCATTCGTAGCCAGCGACTGCTCAGCGATATCAAGGACCGTGATGATCTCATCGCGTCGCTCACGCGGGATCTTCACCAGGCACAACAGCGGTCCGAGACGATTGGCGCCAAAGTGGGGCGTTCCTTCGAGCGCCTCCATCAGCGTTGGAACGCTCAGGGCGGCTTGCGCGCACGCGCGCTGAACTGGGGCATCCGCATGGCAGAGGCACGTCATGCCCGTGCGTTGGGTCGCCAGCGGCACTCCGCAGAAGGCGTTGCATTGACCAGGCCACAGGCAGGATTCAACCCTGCATTGCGTGCGGATTGTCAGGATCTTGCCGATTATATCGCGGCTACAGAACTGTCTCCGCAGGCGTTGGCCGAGCAGGTCTCTGCCGCGCAGGCGTTCACCTATCGCCCGCGGGTATCGCTTATCATTCCGATCTACAAGGTGCCGCGCCAGGTACTGGAGGAGACACTGAAGAGTGTCGAACTGCAGACTTACGGCGAGTGGGAAACCTGCTTGGCTTGGGCCGATGTTGACGACCTGGAAGGCTGGGAGTGGTTGAAGCAGCGCTGCGCCTCCGACCAGCGGCACAGAGTGATATTGTTGGCCGCGAACGGCGGCATCTCAGAGAACTCCAATGCTGCTCTCGAACACGCAGAAGGTGAGTTTGTAGCGTTGCTCGATCATGACGACACGATCGCGCCCTGGGCACTGTTCGACATGATAGCGGCGATGCAGGAGGGCGGCGCTGACGTCGATTTCCTGTACTCGGACAAGGACTCCATCAATGCTGATGGTACGTGCCGCATGAATGCACTGTACAAGCCGCAGTGGAGTCCGGAGATGCTGCATTCAGTCAATTATCTGACCCACCTGAATCTGATGCGTACCTCCGTGGTCCGTCAGGTAGGTGCCTGGAACAAGGAAACTGATGGTGCCCAGGATTGGGACATCTTCTTCCGCGTCACCTCTGCAGCGCGCAGGATCGTGCATGTCCCGTCCATCCATTACCATTGGCGCATCCTGCCGACGTCCACCGCGACTGGGCTGCAGACTAAACCGTACGCGATCATGGGCCAGTTGCGCACGCAGAAGAACTATTTCGCCAGCCGCGGCCTGCCCGCGCAGGTGAAGCGGACCGATCAAGGGTTGTTCCACATCTCCTGGCCGCGGCTTGCATCAGTCTCCGAAGTAGTCGTCATCCAGACCGGCAGCATGCAGCAGCTTGTGCATACGCTGAATCTTCTTCTGGTTTCCGACCTTTCCAGCATCAAGCGCATTCACGCTGTTCACGTGGGTGAGGCCAGTGCCGAACTGCAGGCATTTGCTGATCTAGCCGACCGTCGCTTCGTACTTCGTCGACAGGATGTGTTTGCGTGGTCGGCCGTAGCCGATTGGCTGGACGCTGGATCGGCGGGGGTTGTGCTGATTGATGGTAGGGCTCTGGGCCTGTCGGAAGGATTGCTGAACGAACTGCTGGGTTGGGTCCACCATCACCCGGATATCGTCTGGACCTCCGCGTTGGCAGTCAGCGAGAACGGGAGAGTAGAAGAAGCAGGGCGCGTTGTTGCTGCTGACGGCACCAGTGCGCCGTTGTTCCATGGCGCACATCCACACGAATATGGCTGGTTTGGCGGAGCGCAGTGGTACCGGAATGTGCGAGCCGCGTCGCCGTTTGCGATTGCGTTTAAGATGACGAAGTTCCAAACTGTGTCACGTTTTCCGTACGCAGACGTGGAGATGCAGCAAGCATTCACGCGGATCTGCACCGGGAGTATCGAATCGGGCGGCGGAAGAGGCTTGATCGATCCCTTTGCTGTCGTCTATATGCCTTCGGGCACGCAGGCTACCTGGTCCAACGACGGCGAAAAGTATCGAGATGACCCCTATTTCAACCCGGCGTTCCGACAAGTCAGTCCGCTGAGGCTCAATAAATGAAGAAAAGGATTCTTTCGGCCGTTCGCGCACTGCGTGGTGATCGAGTCGTTCCTGTAAATACGTCCATCTGGGCGGGATATACCAGCGATGCGTTGGCTCTGGCACAGATCATCGATCTGGACGTTGCCAGCCTGTCCCAGCAGCAGCAGCACCCGGAACGCGTACATGCGGACCCGTCCAGGCGTGTGTGTGCTTGGTATCTGCCCTACTTCGATAATCCGTTCTATGGCGGGGTGATGACCATTCTACGCCTTGCCGAGAGCCTTAGCCGGCGCTCGGGAATGAAGCAGCGCTTCCTCATCTGTGGTCAGGCCGATCCTTTGGAAATGCAGGAGAGCCTTGGCAAGGCGTTCCCTGGCTTGGCGGACTGTGAAGTTATCGTGCTGGACAGTGCCGAGAAGATCCGGCAGATTCCGCCGTCGGATTATTCGGTTGCTACGCTCTGGACCACAGCCTATGTGTTGGTCGGGGTGCAAAACACGGGTCTGAAGTTCTACATGATGCAGGACTTCGAGCCCGCGTTCTATCCAGCCGGAAGTACCTACGCGCAGGCAGAATTCACCTACAGCTTTGGGTTCCTGGGGATCTGCAATACGCAAACGCTCAAGGAAATCTACGAGCAGCAGTACGGCGGATCTGCAGTGCTGCTGCAGCCCAGCGTTGACACCACGGTGTTCTACCCTGGCAGCGGCGAGCGTGACGACCAGGCGCCGGTCAAGCGCTTGTTCTACTACGCTCGGCCGGGTACGCCGCGTAATGCGTTCGAGCTGGCTGCAGCCGCACTGCGCAAGGTCAAGGCTCGGATGGGCGATCGCGTGGAGATTATCTGCGCCGGAACTGGCTGGGATCCGGCGGAATTCGACCTGGACGGAGTGGTCGAAAGCGTAGGGCTGTTGCCGTATCGAGAGACGGGCAACCTCTACCGGAGCTGCCATGCTGGCTTTGTCATGATGATGACGAAGCACCCCTCGTACCTGCCGTTCGAGCTGATGGCGTGTGGCACCACGGTGGTGACCAACCACAATGAAGCAAATACCTGGCTGCTGCGCGATGGTAGCAACTGCCTGCTTTCGCCGCCTACGGCCAATTGTCTGGCGCAGACGCTGGTCTATGCGCTCGAGAACCACGTCGGGCTGGAGGGTGTGCGCCAGACTGCGGCGGAGGAAATGAAACAGCGTTCGGGCTGGGAAGAGAGCCTTTCCCGCGTCGCCGCCTTCATGGATGCTCCGGTGTTCGCGCCACCGACCGCCTCGATTGGTGCCCGTTTCCATGCTTTGGCCAATCGCGAAGTCGGTTGATCCAAGCACATTGCAAAATCACTACTCAAAAGGGGATTAGTTTGATGAACCACGTCAGGAATGGAGCTGTTATTCTGATTGCTGCGCTGGGTCTTGCTGCGTGCGGCAAGTCGCCGGACGAACGCGCGGCTGATGCGAGCCAGCAGGCTTCGGCAACCGAAGCTCCGACTGCTGCGCCTGCTCCGGCCGCGTCCGTAGCCAAAAAGTATGACGGCAAGGTTGTGCGCCGTCCTGCAAGCGACGGCGGCAAGGAAGATGGATGGTTCTATGTCGAGCAAGGTCAGCGCCACTGGATTGTCGACGCCAACTGGCTGCAGACCAAGAACATGAAGGCTGAGGACGTCATCGAGATTCCTGCTGAGGAACTTAGCCAGATTCCGGAATCACCGGAAGTGCTGGGTGCTGCCGCGGGTAATCCGTCGAACTGAAGCAAAGTCCTCTCTCCAACAGAACGTGTCCACAAACGTGCAACGATCTATTTCGGCCATTGCTGAGCGCGCGTCATACCATGCACGCAGCGGCATTGGCCTGGCCGCTCTTGCGTTCTTTGCTGCGATTGCTGTCGCTCTTTTCCGAATCACGGAGTGGAATGGTGTTGCAGGACGAATGCTGTGGGCGGAGGACGGTCATGTATTCATCCGCGGAGCAATTGAGGGGGGCTGGCGTACGCTAGCCTCGCCTTACGCGGGTTATTTGCATGTCTATCCACGGGCAGTCTCGCTGATTGCCATAGCATTTGGTGCTCATTGGCTGGCGCCGATCATGGCTGTTGGTTGGCTCCTTGCCTACGGGACTGCGGCGGTTGTTTGCGTTCAGCGGCTAAGGACGGTGAACGTTTGTCTGCTTTCTGCGCTTTGCTTCGTGGTGCTGTTGGGAATATTGCCAACTACTTCGGAGACTCTTTTCACTGTAACCAACGCACAGTGGTACTTGGCTATAGGGTTGGCGGCGTGTGCGCTGCTCCCCCCCCCAGAAAGAGACAGTTGGCCACATCTGGCATTTGCTGCGATTGCCTCTTTGACTGGACCTTTCTGCATTATTGTTCTTCCTGTGGCGCTCCTGCAGGCCATCTTTACGAGGCAACTGGAACGTCGGCAGTGGATGCTGCTCATCCTGCTAGTCGCCTCTCTTGTTCAACTTTCTTTCTTTGTTGATTCGGACAGGCTCGCCGCATCTGCGAGCAATGATGCGAGCGCTTGGCTGCATGGTCTGAAGTCGTTCTTTGTATTCGGCTCGCTGTCTCCGACAGCAGGTGTTGCTGCTCTTGTCTTCTGGCTTTGCCTAGTGGTGGCGCTGTCAACTGTCGGACGCCAACGAGGATGGCTGGAGCGTGATTTTCTGACCACGCTCTCGCTGCTTGGCGGTGCCGGCATGTTTGCGCTGGCCGGCTTCTATGCAATGCGTGATCAGCCAGGCAATGCGTCCCCACTGGGTTTTGGTGCTCGCTACTTCGTAATTCCGTACGGCGTTGTGCTGATGGCATTGGTTACCACGGTTCCATACGCGCGCAGGGCCGCTTGGGCGGCAATTGCCGCCTATCTGGTCATTGCTTGCATGAACTATCGCACCTTTGACCGTCCCGATCTTGGTTACCAACGTTATCTCAGGTTTTCTGAGTCCTATGAGAATGTGTTTGTTCCGATCAATCCACAGTTTGAGAATTTCCGTGGCGGCTTCTGGCTGAACGCGAATGTCCATTCTGGGCAGGCCGTTTCACCCAAAGAGATTGATCTGACGGGTGCGCTGAATACATCCAGAACCCCGGCGGGTGTCCTGGTCAAGTCTTACGTCATAGAAGCAAAGGCGTCGCACTGCGGGCCAGGAGTCGATGTTCTCGGGGTCAACCTTATGCTGGACGGGAACACAGGCCCTGCACAGGTTGCTGCAGCATGGGGTGGTGAAGAGAGCGGGCCCTCGCCGCCTGCAGGTCAATACCTTGCCGTCTATCCCGGTGAGAAGCAATTGCAGTTGGCTTTGCCGGCTTCTACTGCCACAAACGATCGACTGCGCATTTCCCTTCAATCCGCCGAGCAGGCGGAAGTGAAGAGGATATCGCTTTACTGCATCGGTAGCTGAGAGGCGGGAGCATTGCGCTCCCGCCATCTGGCGCGACGGCGGCACGCTTGAAGTTGCCGCGGACGGCTGGGTTTTCCCCGACGTGGAGGCGCCGCCGCAAGGCATGCGGTAGCCTTTTTCCCGCAGAGACTGGAGCTGCATCGAACGCAGCACATTTGATTTCAGTTTTTTTGACGAAACGAAAGGTACTTGTGGCCAAAGTAGCTGGTCAGCACCGGAACGGCGACGCCGACCGCGTGCGCGAGGGTTTCGTTGTGGAAATCGATACCCAGCTGAGGCAATAGCCAGCGTGCCAGCAACAGGCTGATGGCCAGCGTCTGAAGCACTGCCGCAAGATTGACTACGATGAACCAGAACGCCTGACTGCGCATGCGGTTCGCTGCCGATCGGAAAACAAACGCACGGTTTAGAAGGAACGCGGTGGTCATGCCCAGGCAGTAGGCGATGATGATCGCTGGCGTGTAGTGGAGCCACTGGCTGAGGGCAATCCTGGAGCCGAAGTTGACGCAAGCGGCAAGACCGCCTGCGATCAGGAACAGCAGGAACTGGCGGGAAATCACCTGTGGAGCGCTCCATTGCCGGCAACGCGCGCAAGCTCGCTACCTACAGCGATACTCTCATTGATCGAACGGTCTTCAGGGTAGTAGTACGCCGTGTCGGCCATGTAGAAGCCTTCGACTGGTGTCTTCATTGGCGGCAGCATGCCTTGGAAACCGGGCGGGCAGATGGTCTGGGCAAACTCATAGCGATGGCAATGCGTGGCTCGGATCCACTCAGGCTTGAATTCAGGGTTGATCATTGGGAGGTAGCTGACGACTTCGTCGATCAACTGCTGATTGCTCCACTGCCACTTAGGGTGTGTCTTGGGCATGTAGTAGGGCGCGTATACGATGTGTTCGCCTGGGCCTTTGCCTGGGTTGAGGTTGCTGTATTCGATCAGGCCGGGAATGGTGATGCGGTCGTCACTGATGTTCATCCAGAAGTTTTCGCTGATAGGCTGCGACAACTTTAGGATCACACAGGCCACTGGAATGTTCTCGATGGCCCCAACCTTGTCGGCGAATGCCTTCGGCAGGCCTGGAACCATGCTGGGCACGTATTGGATGGGGGCGGTGGAGACCACTGCCTCATATGCATGGTGCCCGTTAGGCGTGCGGATGCCGGTAACGGTCCCTTCCAGGGAGGTGACTTCTTCGATGGGCTCTGAGAGCAGGATCCGCCCGCCAAGGCGAACGATTTCCTTGGCCATTTTGTCCAGCAGTACGGCCGAGCCTCCTTCCAGGTAGCCCATGCTTTCATTGAACAAATTGCGGCGGGAGAGGGCCACGCGCTTGATGCGGGTGCCGATCCAGGACGCGGAGAGGTCGTTCTGATACTCGAAGAACTTCAACGCGAACGCTTTTTCCCACATCACCTTGTAGGCCTTGGGGCCAATCCAGCGGGTAATCCAGTCGCGTGCGTTCTCCTTGTCCAGCGCGGTCCAGTCCTGGATGCCCTTGGTGTGCATCACATGCAGGGCATAGCGCACTTTGTCCACAAGCCCCAGATGTGGGAAGCCGAGCAGCGCAAACGGCGTGCCCCATTGGTGCAGCTTGCCTTGGTAGTAATAGCCCATCTTGGTGTCCGTCCAGTGCAGGCGATCGGACATCTTCAGCTCGTCAAGCAGCTTGAACAGTGGATAGTCGGTCTTGCAGATGAAGTGGTAGTAGCGCTCGATACGCAGGCCGTCGAAATCGAAATCGGCCGACATGCCGCCGATACGGTCGTCGCGCTCATAGATGTCGACCCTGTAACCCTGCTTGAGCAGCTCCAGAGCTGCCATGAGGCCCATGGGGCCACTGCCGATTATGGCGAAATTGCGCATATGAGGAGTCTTCTTCTGTTCGTGTGGATCAGCGCTGCAGCACGATGTGGCTGTAGCGCGGGTCGGTATAGCTCTCACGGATGGCTTCTTCAAACGGCGTCTGCCTCACCCCAAAAATGGCTTCAGTATCAATTCCCTTGAAGTCATCGCCGGCACTCAGAGCCTTTAGCTGGTCCGCAGTAAAAGGCGGCTTGCTGCTGAACAGGCTGTAGACCTTCAACAGGAAGCCGAAGAAGCCGATCGGAATGTGCACGATCACCGTATGCAGCTTCTTTACCCGCTTGATGGTGCGGATGATGTCCACGTAATCCACGCGCGTATCGCCGACGATGTCGAAGACCTCGCCGTCCGGTTCGGTCTCGATGCACTTGGCGATGCAGCGGCAGAAGTCGCGTTCATACAGCGGTTGGCGCATGAACCTGCCGTCGCCGGGGATGGGGAATACCGGCGTGCGTGCCATGAAGCGGGACAGCCAACCGAGGTGCTTGGGGTCGAACCAGCCGAACATCAGTGTCGGGCGCAGCACGCAGTGGCGCTGGCCGCTGGCAACCACCATCTCCTCCTGTTCGCGCTTCGTATTGGTGTAATCGTCCTTGGCGACCGAATTCACCACCGACGAGCTGATGTGCACCATGTAGGGCACAGCGGCATCCTGGGTCGCCTTCAACACATGGCCGGTGGCCGTGATGTTGTTGCGGACGAACAGGTCGGTGGTCTTGCCGGTGATCTGCGCGTGCAGCTGCACCACGCAGGCGGCACCGTTGAATTCACCGGCCCACGCGCCAGGTTCAGCCAGGTCAGCTTTCACCACGCGCACATCCGGATGCAGGCCGTGCAGGATATCCAGGTTGTGGGCATGCTTGTCGATGGCAACCAGCTGGGTGTAACCCTGCTGCTTGAGCTCGACGATCAGGTTCTGCCCCACCAGGCCGGCAGCACCGGTGATGACGATCTTGGCGTGCTTGTCGGTCATGTCAGAGCTTGATCCTGCGGAAGACGAATTCGGGGATGTTCTTGATGATCATCATGATGGCCCACCAGAAGCCGGGCAGGTAGGTAACGGCCTTGCGCTTGCCGATCGCCTTGAGGATGCCGGCGGCGACCTTGTCCGGTGTCGCCCACAGGGCGCCCTTCTTGAACGCGGCGGTCATCGGCGTATCGACGAAGCCGGGCTTGATGATCAGCACGTTGATGCCAGCCGGACGCAGGCGCTGGCCCAGGCCGCTCAAGTAGGCGGTGACCGCTGCCTTGGCGCTGCCGTACAGGTAATTGCTGGCGCGGCCGCGATCACCGGCCACCGAGGAAATGACGGCCATGCTCGCACCGGACTGCAGGCGCTGGGCCAGGGCCGCTGCAAGGGCGATGGTGGAGGTGCCGTTGGTGGCGAACTCGCGCAGCGACAGGTCCACCGAGGCATCGCAGGCAGCCTGGTCGGGCAGGGTACCGTGGGCGATCAGGACGGTATCGATGCCGCCAAGCGCGGCCCAGGCGTTGTCCAGGAGGGCGCCGTGGGCGGCCACATCGTTCACGTCCAGCACGCCGCTGTGCACGTGCGGGGCACCGCGCACGCGCAGGTCGGCGGCAATGGCATCCAGCTTGCCGGCACTGCGACCCGCCAGGTAGAGCGCGGCGCCGCGTGCGGCGTACAGGCGGGCAACCGATTCGGCGATGGCCGAGGTCGCGCCGATGATCAGGATCTTCTGCATGCTTACTCCATCACCCGGCGCCAGAAGCCGGATGAGAATCGGGGGTCGATGAAGCGGGAGAATGCTTCCCAGGCCGGGTAGGCCTGGCGGAACAGGGGGCCGGACATGCGTGCGTCCTTGGCCGCGTACACCGCACCGCCCGCTTCGCTGACTATCCGGTCCAGGCGGTCGAGCATCTTCAACAGCTCGGGACCGTCATTGGGGAAATCCAGCGCCAGGGTGGTACCCGGGCGCGGGAAGGAGAGCAGGCCCGGCGAGGGACGCTCGCCGAATTCCTTCAGCACGGCCAGGAACGAGCCGCGCTTGCTGCGGGCGATCTCGGCCAGCAGGGCCGCGGTCGCATCGCGGGCAGTCTCTGGAGGCAGCACGCACTGGTGCTGCAGGAAGCCGCGTGGGCCGTACATGCGGTTCCAGTGGTTGATGCCATCCAGGGGGTAGAAGTAGCTCTGGTAGTGCGACAGGTGTCGCGCACGCCGCGCCGGCTGGCGCCAGTAGTACAGCGTATTGAACGGGCGCAGGGTCAGCCGGTTGACCAGCGATACCGGCGGTACCACCGGCATGCTGCGGCGAGGCGCGGAACTGGGGGTTGCCGCCTGTGCATTGCCCGGCGCGTGGTCGCCGCGCAGGAAGTGGCCACGGCCCAGGCGGCTGCCACTGGCCAGGCAGTCGATCCAGGCCACGGTGTACTCGAAATCGTTGGCCGACGCGCGCGACAGCGCGAAGAACTCGTCCAGATTGTCGAAGCGGATCGATTCGGTTTCGATCCACGGTCCCGGCACGCGTCGCAGCTGCAACTCGGCCCAGGTGATGAAGCCGGTCAGGCCCAGGCCGCCCACGGTGGCTTCAAACAGCCCACTGGAATCGCCAGGCGCTAGTTCGCGCCGCACGCCATCGCTGCGCAGCAGTTCCAGACGGCGCACGTGGTGCCCGAACGTGCCTGCGCGATGGTGGTTCTTGCCGTGTACGTCATTGCCGATCCCACCGCCCACGGTGGCATAACGGGTGCCCGGGGTGACCGCCAGAAACCAGCCGCGCGGCAGGGCGATATCCAGGATATCGGCCAGGGTCACGCCGGCTTCGCAGCGCACGACGCCGGTGGATGGGTCGAAGTCGATGAAGCGGTCCAAGGCGCGGCTGGTCAGCAGCGTCGCTGCTGGATTCAGGCAGCTGTCGCCATAGCTGCGGCCATTGCCATGCGGCAGCACCGTGCCGCCATCGGACGGCAGCGGCAGCTGCGCATTGCGGTCGAGCACCGGAACAATCCGCTGCTGCACACGCGGGTAGCGGCCCCAGGATTGGCCCAGCGCTGCACTCATATGGCGATCAGTACGATCAGCACGCACAGTGCAATGACGATCTGGCTGCCGCGGTCCGTCGCCGCGAACACGATCGGGTCGTCATGCATGTCGCCCCGGTGCGAGACGATCCACATCCGGCTGATCCAGTACAGCAGGATCGGGCACAGCAGCCACAGCAGCTTGGGACTGGTATACAGCTCCAGGCTTTCCGGGCTGTTGATGTACAGCGCGAAGACCGCGACGCCGATGTAGCCGGCGGCCGCGCCCAGCGACTGCACCAGCGGCAGGTCGGCCACCGAGTAGCCTCGGCCGATCGCCATTTCCTTGCCGCTGGCCAGTGCCGAGGCCAGTTCGGTATAGCGCTTGAGCATGGCCAGGCTGAGGAACACGAACATCGAGAACGCCAGCAGCCAGAACGACAGTTCAGAGTTGATCGCCACCGCGCCGCCGATGATGCGGACCGTGTACAGCGCCGCCAGCATCACCACGTCGATCATCACCACGCGCTTGAGCTTGAGCGAGTAGCTCAGGGTCATCACGTAGTAGCAGAGCAGTACTGCGGCAAATGCCGGGCTGCAGGCCAGCGCCAGCGCAAAGCCGGCCAGGGTGATCAACGGCGCGACCAGCAGGCCATGCAGCAACGGAAGCGTGCCGGCGGCGAAGGGACGCTTGCGCTTGCGCGGATGCATGCGGTCCGGGGTCAGGTCCAGCAGGTCGTTGAGCAGGTACACGCCGGACGCGCACAGGCCGAAGGACAGGAAGGCTACGCCGGCGTCGATGACCGCTGCCGGGTCGAGGAAGCGGTGCGCGGTCAGCAGCGGTACCAGCACCAGCAGGTTCTTCAGCCACTGGTAGACACGCAGCGCCTTGATCCAGGTCAGCAGGTTGCCATTCTGCGCGGGCAGATGGGCCAGGACCTCGGTCTGACGGGCAGCATCGCGGGCCAGAGACGCGTTGTTGTTGACCACGATCGCGCCACCGGCATGTGCCCAGACCTTGACGTCGACCCGGCCGTTGCCCATGTAGTCGAAACCGCGCTCGCCAAAGCGCGCCGCCAGGGCCTGGCCCTTGTTGCTGCCGGACAGGTTGGTATGGCCGTCACTGGCCATGACTTCTTCGAACAACCCCAGGTGATCGGCGATGGGTTGCACCAGCAGTCGGTCCGAGGCGGTACACAGCACGCGCGGGCGTTGCGTGGTGGTGCGCAGGATTTCCAGCACGCGCTCGTCGTAGGGCAGCGTCTCAGCCGGCAGCTGCACGCGCGAGGCCAGCTGTCGCTTCACATGCGCCTTGCCCTTCAGCAGCCAGAAGGGAAGGAGGAAGACGTAAAGCGGATTGTGGGCAAGCAAGGCCAGCAGTGACTCGTACAGGATGTCCGAGCGCAGTAGGGTGCCGTCGAGATCAACGCAGAGCGGGCGATTGGAAACCGTCACAGTGCGCCGGCTCCATACCTGGGTGCATCCAATTTTCGCATTGCAGTGCTCTTCAAGTCCCTGATAACCCGACGATGATAAGTGATCGAGGCCTCAGGGACAGCAATAGCGCTTCAGTGGCCTTGCCGGGGCGACGAACCGGCAGACTCCAGCGCGACCATTGCCAGCACGCCAACCAGCACTGCCAGCCATAGACTGACCAGGCGAATGCCGATGGCGATTGCCAGCGCCGCGTCGGTGTCGACACCACTCGCATTCAGCATCATCACGATGGACGCTTCGGTGGTGCCTACCCCGCCGGGTACGAAGGACAGCGCGCCGACCAGCATTGCCAACGGGTAGATGCCAAGCGCGAGTTGCCACGGCAGGTCAATGCCGGAGGCATGGCACAGCCATGCGAAGGCAATTGCGGTGAGCCCCCAGGCACCGGCGCCCCAGCTGGAGCTGCTGGCCAGCAGGCCGGGACGCATCAATGGACCGAGAGCGCCAGCACCGTCCACCAGGAAGTGACCCAGTTGGCGCAGCAGCCTTCCCGGCACCAGGTCAATCGCATGGCGTGAGGCGCGCGCCAGAGGCGACCAGCAGGCAAATGCAACCAGCGCAAACAGGATCAACAGAATGATCACGGTCAGCAGACCGAATACGGGCACCAGAGTGGCCGCCCCGATCGCCAGCAGGGTGATGACCAGCAGGTCGATGGCGCGCTCGAAGATGAAAGTGCCGAGGGTGGTCCTGGCGGGAATATGCAGCCATCCGAAGTAGCGGATTCGCAGCAGTTCGCCTGCCTTGCCGGGTGAGGCCGTGAAGGCAAAGCCTGCCAGATAGGCCAGGAACCCCTGTCTCCATTGCGGCAGCGGGTAGCCCTGGACGCGCAGAATGCTGCGCCATCGCAGGTAGCGCAAGAGATAGCTCAGAAGTACCAGCAGGGCGCAGGCACCGAGAGGCGCCGCCATGTCGGTGAGGCGGGACAGAATATTCCGGTCCCGATCGACGTAGTACAGAGCGGCGATATAGACCGCTGCGATGATGATGACCCAGCGGGCCGCCCGCCCCCGGCGGTCCGGCAACGCCGGTGCCGGGGACGCGCTTCCACTCATTTACAGCGCCTTTTCCAGCTCCGGCAGGATCGCAAACAGATCCCCCACCAGGCCGATATCGGCAATTTCAAAGATCGGCGAATCCGGATCCTTGTTGATCGCCACGATCGTACCGGCGTCCTTGATGCCGGTCAGATGCTGGATCGCACCGCTGATGCCCACCGCCACATACAGCTCCGGGGCGATGATTTTGCCGGTCTGGCCGACCTGCAGGTCGCTGGGCACGTAGCCGGCATCGACCGCGGCACGCGAGGCACCCACGGCGGCAGCGAGCTTGTCGGCCAGCTGGAAGATCACCTTGAAGTTCTCTTCCGAACCGACGCCACGGCCACCGGAGACCACGCGCTTGGCGCTCTGCAGGTCCGGACGGTCGCTGGCACCCGCGGCGAGGCCGACGAAGCGGGTGTGGGTCGGCAGGGCAGCATCGACGCTGGCCGCTTCGATGGCGGCGCTGCCGCCCTGGGCGGCTTCCGGCCACGAGGCGGCACGCACGGTGGCGACCACGATCTGGTCGGCCGGGACTTCCACGGTGATGATCGCGTTGCCGGCGTAGATCGGGCGCTTGAAGGTATGGCTGCCTTCAACGGTCATCAGGTCGGAGACCTGGTTGACGCCCAGCCGCGCGGCCACGCACGGCATCAGGTCCTTGCCGAAAGTGGTCGATGGGCCGAACACGTGGGTGTAGCCCTTGGCCAGCTGCGCGATCTGCGGCGCCAGCACCTGGGCGATGGCCTGCGCGTTGGCGGCGTTGGCCACGGTCAGGACCTTGGCGACGCCACTGATCTTCGCGGCCTCGGCGGCAACGGCGGCCGGATCGGCGGCCAGCACCACGACATCGATGCTGGCACCGCTGATGGCGGCGGCGGCGCTGACAGTCTTGGCGGTGGCGGCGTTGAGCTTGCCGTCGTGGTGTTCGGCGATGACGAGAATCTTGCTCATTACAGCAGCCCCTTCTGCTTGAGTGCGGCCACCAGTTCGGCCGCGTCCTTGACCATCACACCCCTGCTGCGCTTGGACGGTGCGGCGTACTGGGTGGTCTTGAAGGTGTCGGCAGCTTCAACGCCGAGGTCGGCCAGCTGCAGGGTCTCCAGCGGCTTGGCCTTGGCCTTCATGATGTCCGGCAGCTTGATGAAGCGCGGCTCGTTCAGGCGCAGGTCGGTGGTGACCACGGCTGGCAGGTCCACTTCCAGCGTTTCCAGGCCGGCGTCGACTTCGCGGGTCACCGTGGCCTTGCCGTCGGCAATGTCCAGCTTGCTGGCGAAGGTCGCCTGCGGCCGGCCCCACAGCGTGGCCAGCATCTGGCCGGTCTGGTTCGCGTCGTCGTCGATGGCCTGCTTGCCCAGTATCACCAGGTCCGGCTGTTCCTTCTCGATCAGCTTGAGCAGGGTGCGGGCGGCGGTCAGCGGCTGGATGGCCTGGTCGGTGACCACATGGACCGCGCGGTTGGCGCCCATGGCCAGGCCGTTGCGCAGGTGCGCCTGGGCGTCGGCCGGGGCGATGGTGGCGACCACGACCTCGCTGGCGATGCCCTTGTCGCGCAGGCGCAGGGCTTCTTCCAGGGCGATTTCATCGAAGGGATTGGGGGACAGCTTGACGCCGTCGGTGACCACGCCGGAACCGTCCGGCTTGACCTGAATGCGGACGTTGTAGTCCACCACGCGCTTGTACGCGACGAGGATTTTCATCTGGTACGGGGTCCTTGTAGCGCCGGCCGCTGGCCGGCTCACGTTTGCTGGGGAACATCCGGTCCTGCAGCAGCGACCGGCTCGGGGGTGGGATCCCGATTCTAGCTGGCTTGGAGCAACCATGCGAATGCGTATGGTAGTGTTGCATCGCCGCATGGCTTCGCGTGAAGGCAGCATTCTGGTGTCATGTTCACGTCATGCAGGCAGTCGTGAAGGTCCCCCCGATGTATCCTGTCCCGCTATGTCGGGCACCGTGGGTGCCTGTGGACGTCATCATTGAACAGGAGATCAGGTAGTGCCCACATGGCTTGTCACCGGCGGTGCCGGCTTTATCGGCGGAAATTTCGTTCTCGAGGCCGTCGCACGCGGCGTCAAGGTCATCAACCTCGACGCGCTGACCTACGCCGGCAACCTGAAGACCCTGTCCAGCCTGGACGGCAACCCGAACCACGTGTTCGTGCAGGGTGACATCGGCGACAGCGCCCTGGTAGCCCGCCTTCTGGCCGAGCACCAGCCGGACGCAGTGCTGAATTTCGCCGCCGAGAGCCACGTCGATCGCTCCATCGATGGCCCGGGTGCCTTCATCCAGACCAATGTGGTGGGCACTCTGGGCCTGCTGGAAGCCGTGCGTGATTACTGGAAGGCGCTGCCGGCCGAGCAGGGCGCGGCCTTCCGCTTCCTGCACGTTTCGACCGACGAGGTGTACGGCACCCTGGGCGAGACCGGCAAGTTCAGCGAAACCACGCCGTACGCTCCGAATTCCCCCTATTCGGCGTCAAAGGCCGCTTCGGACCACCTGGTGCGTGCGTTCCACCACACCTACGGGTTGCCGGTGCTGACCACCAATTGCTCCAACAACTACGGCCCGTACCACTTCCCGGAGAAGCTCATTCCGCTGGTGATCGCCAAGGCGCTGGCCGGCGAGCCGCTGCCGGTGTACGGCGATGGCAAGCAGGTGCGCGACTGGCTGTTCGTGTCCGACCACTGCGAAGCGATCCGCACCGTGCTGGCCAAGGGCCAGGTCGGTGAGACCTACAACGTCGGTGGCAATTCGGAAAAGCAGAACATCGAAGTGGTGCAGGCCATCTGCGCGCTGCTGGACCAGCGCCGCCCGCGTGCGGATGGCCAGCCGCGCAGCAGCCAGATCACCTATGTCACTGACCGCCCCGGCCACGACCGTCGCTATGCGATCGACGCGTCCAAGCTGAAAAACGATCTGGGCTGGGAACCGGCCTACACCTTCGAGCAGGGCATCGCCTTCACCGTCGACTGGTACCTGGACAACCAGGAGTGGGTCAACGGCGTGCTGGACGGCAGCTACCGTCTGCAGCGCATCGGCACTGCGGCCTGAACCCTGGAGACGACATGACGCAGCGTAAAGGCATCATCCTCGCCGGCGGCTCCGGCACCCGGCTGTATCCGATCACCAAGGGCGTCAGCAAGCAGCTGCTGCCGGTGTACGACAAGCCGATGATCTATTACCCGCTCAGCGTGCTGATGCTGGCGGGCATCCGCGAGGTGCTGATCATCAACACCCCGCACGAGCAGGCGCTGTTCCAGCAGCTGCTGGGCGACGGCTCGCAGTGGGGCATGGACATCCAGTACGCGGTGCAGCCGAGCCCCGACGGCCTGGCCCAGGCCTACCTGATTGGCCGTGATTTCGTCGCCGGCAAGCCGAGTTGCTTGGTGCTGGGCGACAACATCTTCCATGGTCATGGTTTGAGCGATGTCCTGCATAACGCGGACCAGCGGGACAACGGCGCGACCGTGTTCGGTTACTGGGTCAACGACCCGGAACGCTACGGCGTGGCCGAGTTTGACAAGGACGGCAAGGTCATCGACCTGGTCGAGAAGCCGGAGAATCCGCGATCGAACTATGCGGTCACCGGCCTGTATTTCTACGATGGCAATGCCAGCGACCATGCGGCCGAGCTCAAGCCGTCGCCGCGTGGCGAGCTGGAAATCACCGATCTGAACCAGCGCTACCTGCGTGAGGGCCACCTGCACCTGGAAGCGCTCGGCCGTGGTTATGCCTGGCTCGATACCGGCACCCACCAGTCGCTGCTGGAGGCGTCCAACTTCATCGAGACCATCCAGACCCGCCAGGGCCTGCAGGTCTGCTGTCCGGAGGAAATCGCGTTCGGCCAGGGCTGGATCACTGCCGAACAACTGGAAGCACTGGCTGCACCGCTGATCAAGAATGGCTACGGCCAGTACCTGCACAAGCTCGCCCTGCGTGGAGTCGTACCGTGAAAGTGATTGAAACCAAGTTGCCCGGCTGCGTGGTGATCGAGCCGGCCGTGTTCGGCGATGCGCGCGGCTATTTCTTCGAGACCTGGAATGCCGAGCGCTTTGCCGCGCTGGGCCTGCCGGATCGCTTCGTGCAGAGCAACGTGTCGACGTCCGCGCAGGGCGTGCTGCGCGGCCTGCATTACCAGTGGCCGCGCCCGCAGGGCAAGCTGGTCAGCGTGCTCGAAGGCGAGGTCTACGATGTGGCCGTCGACATCCGCCGCGGCTCGCCGACCTTCGGCCAGTGGGAAGCGGTGGTGCTGAGCGCGGAGAACAAGAAGCAGTTTTGGATTCCGGAGGGCTTCGCGCACGGCTTTGCCGTGTTGTCCGAGCGCGCGGTGTTCAGCTACCTGTGCACCGAGGTCTACCTGAAGGACTTTGATGCCGGCGTGCGCTGGAACGATGCGGACATCGCCGTGGACTGGCCGGTCAGTGCCCCGACGTTGTCGGCCAAGGACGAGAACGCGCCGTTCCTGAAGGACATTGCTGAAGACCGCCTGCCGGTCTACGTGCCATGACCGTGCTGGTGTTGGGTGGCAACGGCCAGGTTGGCCAGGAGCTGCTGCGCGCGCTGGTGCCGCTGGGCAAGGTGGTCGCGACCACCCGCAGCGGCCAGCTGCCGGACGGCAGTGCGTGCGAAACGGCCGACTTCGGCCAGCCCGACAGCCTGCCGGCACTGCTGGATCGCGTGCAGCCGTCGCTGGTGGTCAATGCCGCGGCCTACACGGCGGTGGATCGTGCCGAACAGGATGCGGAGGCTGCGTTCGCCGCCAACGCGCAGGCACCGGGCGTGATCGCGCGCTGGTGTGCGGCGCACGGCGTGCCGTTCGTGCATTACTCCACCGACTACGTGTTCGATGGCCAGGGCAGCGCACCCTACCGCGAGGACGAGCCGACCGCCCCGCTGGGCGTATATGGCATCAGCAAGCGCGATGGCGAGGACGCGGTGCGTGCGGCCGGTGGCCGCCATCTGATTTTCCGCACGGCGTGGGTGTATGCCTCGCACGGCGCGAACTTCCTGCGCACCATGCTGCGCGTGGGCGCCGAGCGCGATGCGTTGCGGGTGGTGGCCGACCAGATCGGCACGCCGACGCCGGCCGCGCTGATCGCTGATGTCACCTTGCAGGCGCTGCAGCACCCGGGGCAGTTGTCGGGTACCTGGCACCTGACCGCCAGCGGCCAGACCAGCTGGCATGGGTTCGCCGAAGCGATCTTCGCCGAGGCATTGGCCACCGGCGTGTTGGCCAAGGTGCCGACGGTCGAGGCGATTCCCAGTTCCGAGTATCCGACCCCGGCCAAGCGCCCGGCCTGGTCGGTGCTGGACAACCGCAAGCTGCAGCAGGATTTCGGCATCGTGCTGCCGACCTGGCAGGATGGCCTGAAGCGGGTGATGGCGGAGATTGCCTGATGGCCGTAGCGCCGGGCCATGCCCGGCGATGCAGCGCGGCCGGGCCGATCAGGAACGGGTCAGAGCCCGCTGCGCAGCAACGGGATCCGACCCCGGGCAAACCTCAGCTGCGCCCGTAGGTATCCTCGAAGCGCACGATGTCATCCTCGCCGAGGTAGCTGCCGGACTGCACTTCGATCAGTTCCAGCGGCAGCTTGCCCGGGTTGCGCAGGCGGTGGGTCACGCCCAGCGGAATGTAGGTGCTCTGGTTCTCGCTGAGCAGGATCACTTCATCGCCACGGGTCACCTCGGCGGTGCCGCTGACCACGATCCAGTGCTCGGCGCGATGGTGGTGCATCTGCAGGCTCAGCGTGCCGCCGGGCTTGACCGTGATCCGCTTGACCTGGAAGCGCTCGCCGTTGTCGATCGAATCGTAGGCGCCCCACGGCCGATAGACCTTGCGGTGCCAGGTGGCCTCGCTGCGGCCTTCGGCCTTCAGCTGCGCAACCACGGTCTTGACCTCCTGCATGCGGTCGGCCTTGCCCACCAGCACCGCATCGTCGGTCTCGACCACGATCACGTCATCGAGGCCGACCATGGCCACCAGGCGCTGGCCGTAGGCATAGGTATTGCGGCAGTCGATGGCGATCACGTCGCCCTGGTGGGCATTACCATCGCCGTCCTGCTGCGAGACATCGCGCAGGGCAGTCCACGAACCGACATCGTTCCAGCCCGCATCCAGTGGAATCACCACCGCGTCGGCGGTCTTCTCCATCACCGCGTAGTCGATCGAATCGGACGGAACGGCAGTGAAGGCGTCCTTGTCCAGGCGGGTGAAGTCGGCATCTCGGCGCGCCTGCTGCCAGGCCTGGCGGCTGCCAGCCAACATCGCGGGCTGGAAGCGTTCCAGTTCCTGCAGGTAGCGCGAGGCCTTGAACAGGAACATGCCACTGTTCCAGTAGTACTGGCCGCTGCTGACGTAGCCGGTGGCGGTATCCAGGTCCGGCTTCTCGACGAAGCGCTCGACCGCACGCAGGCCCTGGCCATCGGCGGCCTTGATGTAGCCGTAGCCGGTTTCCGGCCCCGTTGGCACGATGCCGAAGGTCACCAGCTTGCCGGCCTCGGCAGCGCCGGCCGCCGCCTGCACGGCGCTGCGGAACGCGGCCTCGTCGGTGATCACGTGATCGGAGGGCAGCACCAGCAGCAGGGCGTCGGCACCGTCGCGGGTGGCCTCCAGCGCGGCCACCGCGATCGCCGGGGCCGTGTTGCGGCCGACCGGCTCGAGGATGATCGCGGCCGGCTCGGCGCCAACCTGCTGCAGCTGCTCGGCGGCGACGAAGCGATGCTCTTCGTTGGCGATCACCAGCGGTCCGCGCGCGGCGATCGGCGCCACGCGCTTCCAGGTGGCCTGCAGCATCGTCAGTTCGCCCGCCAGCGGCAGGAACTGCTTCGGGTACGCCTCGCGCGACAGCGGCCACAGGCGGGTACCGGATCCACCGGACAGGATGACGGGCTGGATGCTGCTCATGCGTTCCTCGGTTACTGCTGGATCAGGCGGGAGATGTCGTCGGTGCGCGCCTGCATCAGCGCGGCATCACCACGGGCTTCAACATTCAGGCGCAGCAGTGGCTCGGTGTTGGAGCTGCGCAGGTTGAAGCGCCAGTCGCCGAAGTCGGCACTGATGCCGTCGGTGTGGTCCAGCGTGGGCGACTGCGCCGCGAAGTGCTCCATCACGCGTGCGACGGCCGCCTTGGCATCGCTGACCTTGAAATTGATTTCGCCGCTGCACGGGTAGGCCGCCATGCGGTCTTCGACCCAGTCGGCCAGCGAGCGCCCGCTTTCAGAGACCAGCTGGGCGATCAGCAGCCACGGGATCATGCCCGAGTCGGCATAGGCGAACTCGCGGAAATAGTGGTGGGCGCTCATCTCGCCGCCGTACACCGCGTCTTCGGCGCGCATCTTTTCCTTGATGAAGGCGTGGCCGCTCTTGCACTGCACCGGTACGCCGCCGGCCTGTTCGACCATGTCCACGGTGTTCCAGACCAGGCGCGGGTCGTGCACGACCTTGCCGCCGGGGTTGCGCGCCAGGATTGCCTTGGCCAGCAGGCCGACCAGGTAGTAGCCCTCGATGAAGCGGCCGGTGTGGTCGAAGAAGAAGCAGCGGTCGAAGTCGCCGTCCCAGGCAATGCCGAAATCGGCACCGTGTTCGCGCACGGCGTCGGCGGTGGCGGCGCGGTTCTCCGGCAGCAGCGGGTTGGGAATGCCGTTGGGGAAACGGCCGTCCGGCTCGTGGCAGATGCGGATGAACTCGAACGGCAGGTGTGGTGCCAGCAGATCGACGATGGCACCGGCACCGCCGTTGCCGGCGTTGACCACCAGCTTCAGCGGTCGCAGCTTGCCGGCGTCGACATAGCTCAGCAGGTGCTGGATGTACGCGCTCTTGTCGTGCTGGGCGCTCTGCGCGGCACCCGGCGGTTGCGCCGCGGACGTATCGGCGGCAACCGCATCGGAAATCGCGAACAGGCCAGTATCGGAGCTGATCGGCCGTGCGTTCTCCTTGACCAGCTTCATGCCGTTGTAGTCCATCGGGTTGTGGCTGGCGGTGACCATCACGCCGCCGGCCGCGCCCAGGTGGTCGGTCTGGAAATAGACTTCTTCCGTGCCACACAGGCCGATGTCGATCACCTCGCGCCCGGTACCGCGCAGGCCTGCGGCCAGTGCATCCTGCAGCGCGGGGCTGGTCAGGCGCACGTCGTGGCCCAGTACCACCGGGCCCGGTGCAAGCTGCGCCGCCAGCGCCACGCCGATGCGGCGGGCCAGATCTTCGTTCAGTTCTTCCGGCACGCGGCCGCGGATGTCATAGGCCTTGAAGGCGGGCAGGGGCATTGATCGGGATCCTTGGGTGGCTCGGCACCCGATTGTAGTACCTGTCTTGTATGGGAAGCGTTTCCATGCCGCAACGCCACGTGACCGCCTGCTGCGCTGGCCTAGAATGGTGTGATTACATCAACGAAGTGAGGGCGTAGATGAGCAATCCGGCAACGACCGGCGGAAAGCGCGGCAAGCGCTTCGCCAGTGCGGCGGAGGCCCTGCAGGGGGTGGTCGCCGATGGCCAGACCCTGGCCGTGGGTGGCTTTGGCCTGTGTGGCATTCCCGAGGCGCTGATCGCTGCGCTGCGCGACAGCGGCGTCAAGGGCCTGACCGTGATCTCCAACAATGCCGGCGTCGATGGCTTCGGCCTGGGCCAGCTGCTGGAAACGCGGCAGATCAAGAAGATGATTTCGTCCTACGTGGGCGAGAACAAGGAGTTCGAACGGCAGTTCCTGGCCGGTGAGCTGGAGCTGGAGTTCAACCCGCAGGGCACCCTGGCCGAGCGCCTGCGTGCCGGTGGCGCAGGTATTCCGGCGTTCTTCACTGCCACCGGCTACGGCACGGTGGTGGCCGAGGGCAAGGAGACCCGCGAGTTCGACGGCAAGCACTACGTGATGGAAACCGCGCTGCGCGCCGACGTGGCACTGGTCAAGGCCTGGAAGGCCGACGAGGCTGGCAACCTGGTGTTCCGCAAGACCGCGCGCAACTTCAACCCGGCCTGCGCGATGGCCGGCAAGGTCTGCATCGTGGAGGTGGAGGAGGTGGTGCCGGTCGGTGCGATTGATCCGGACCAGGTGCACCTGCCGGGCATCTACGTGCACCGCATCGTGCACAACGCGCATCCAGAGAAGCGAATCGAACAGCGCACCATCCGCGCGGAGGGCAACTGACATGGCGTGGACCCGAGATGAAATGGCCGCACGCGCGGCGCGCGAGCTGACCGATGGTGCCTACGTGAACCTGGGCATTGGCCTGCCGACGCTGGTCGCCAACCATATTCCCGACGGCGTGGATGTATGGCTGCAGTCGGAGAACGGCCTGCTCGGCATTGGCCCGTTCCCGACCGACGCCGAGGTCGACGCCGACCTGATCAACGCCGGCAAGCAGACCGTCACCGCACGTGCGGGCGCCAGCTACTTCGGCAGCCACGACAGCTTCGCGATGATCCGCGGTGGTCACGTCAACCTGGCCATCCTCGGCGCCATGCAGGTCACCGACAAGGGCGACCTGGCCAACTGGATGGTGCCCGGCAAGATGGTCAAGGGCATGGGCGGCGCGATGGACCTGGTGGCCGGCGTGCAGCGCGTGGTGGTGCTGATGGAGCACACCGCCAAGAACGGCGAGCACAAGATCCTGGCCGAATGCACGCTGCCGCTGACCGGCGTGGGCGTGGTCGACCGCATCATCACCGACCTGGCGGTGTTCGACGTGACTGACAAGGGCCTGCTGCTGGTGGAGGCCGCGCCGGGTGTCAGTGATGACGAGCTGAAGGAAAAGACCGGCGTCGCATTCCAGCGCGGCTGATCGATACGGGCAAGGGGGCCGCGTTGTGCCCCCTTCAACGTCAGCCGCGTCGGGCGTAGGCGTACTCGTCGCTGCTGGCATCGGCCTCGCCGAGGCAGGCTGCGGCTGTCGCGACGCGCAGTCCAGCGTGTTCGCAGCAGGCACCCAGTACACGTTCAATGGCGTGGGCCAGCGTTCCATCGATCTGGCCCTGCTCGATGTCGAAAGCGCTGCGATACAGATGCGCGTCCAACAATGGACGCAGGGCCTGCAGCCGCCACCAGCCCATGCTGCCGGCGCCAAACCGACTGGTGTCCACGGGTACTTCCAACCCAAGCCGCGCCTGCAGTCGAGCCAATGCGAGACCATTGCCGCCCACGAAATCAGCGACGGGCAACAGATGCCCTTCGGCCACCACCATGCCCAGCCCAGGGTCGGCCTCGAAGGCGGCAAGGATGCGTGCGGCACGCCCGCCCTGTACCAGCCGTTGCAGTAGTTCCTGCCGCCATTGGTCGCCATCTGCGCGATGGGTTGAGCGTTTCGTATGCAGCTTAAGCACCACTTCGTGCCCGGCCTGCAGCAGCCGTTCGGCGACCTCCAGGAACGGCAGGATGTCGCGACCGTGGTTGTCCACGGCCACCACCTCGCCCTCAAGCCCATGTGTCGCCAGGGCCTGCCGAACCTGATCGATCTGCGCAGCCGGGGTGGTCACTACGATTGCCCAGTCCAGTGTTGCCTCGCGCAGAGCTCGCAGCACTTCCGGCAGCGTCTCCAGATACCAGGCGTGGAGATGCACTGCCGGTGCGGGGCGCGGCGCCGGCGCCGGCAACAACGCATCACGGGTGGCCTGCAGCCAGGCATGGCCGAGGCGGGCATCCGGTTCCAGCACGGCACCTTCAGCCCACTCGTTCCAAGCGTTTATGAACACCAGTCGCTGCGCCTGCGGTGCTGCGGAGAGGCGTTCATGGATCGTGGTGCGCAACCAGTCACGGTAACCACGTGGTGAGGCGTGCAGGTACACGCGGCCGCGACCGGAACGTCGGGCCTCGTTGTCCCAACCGGGGTTGACCCCGGGATAGAGCGGATAATCGGGCAGGGCACGGGCGGCGATTTCGCCGGCCAATTCGCGCCAATCGCGGACATCGCCATTGAAATCGGGATTGAGCAGCCACTGCTGTGCCGACAGCGAAGAGGGATTGCTCATGTTCGGCGGAAACTCGACCGCAGCGTCAAAGCCGATGTCGCGTGGATCGGGGCGCTCGAAGCCCTGGACGTAGGCCAGATGGATTTCGCCCACGCCGTTGTCGCGGCACCAGCGGCGCCAGCGCTCGGCAGTCGCACGGGCGTCGGGCAGCAGGTTCGGGCGATAGACCAGCAGCATCGGCCGCCCCTCGACCTTCAATGCACGGCGGTCGCGCAGGTAGAGCGCGACATGTGCGATGAAGGCCAGATCGTCCTCAGCGCTGTGCTGCTGGCCGATCAGGATATCGTCGTCGCGGCCGTCCCAGCGTCGCGCCCAGTTTTCATTGGCCCAGCACAGGCAGAACGGCAGGTCGATGCTGTCATCGGCCAGCCATTGCCGCAGCGGGTCCTCCATCAACGTGCGGCCGCTGAACCAGTAGTAATAGAAGCAGAACGCGCCGATGCCGTACTCGGCGGCAAGCTGCGCCTGGTCGCGCATCACCTGCGGGTTGCGCAGGTCATAGAAACCCAGATCAGCCGGAAGCCGCGGTTGGATGTGGCCTTCGAACTGCGGTAGCGCACGGGTGACGTTGCGCCATTCGGTGAAGCCCTTGCCCCACCAGGCGTCATTTTCGGGGAAGGTGTGGAATTGCGGCAGGTAGAACGCGACCAGCGTGGCGGGCATCGGGTCCGGCAGCGCGCCCTTCTGGTGCGGGCGGTGGCCGATCGCGGCCTCGTCCGCGCGCCAGCGGAGCTGCGCGCTGGCCCGCGGCCTACCCGCGTCCTGCCGTCCCTTCGGCGGCGATGGCACCCAGTCGCCGTGCCGGGCCAGCCAGCGGGTACGCAGGCGGTCGCGCTGCGCCTGCGACAGCGGCAAGACCCGGAATACCGCGCGCAGCAACGGGAACAACGACTGGCGCAGGCTCATCGGGCGTAGCCCCAACCAGTCAGGCAATCGCAGGGTATCGGTATCTGGGCAACGGTCATGGGCTCATTTTCAGTGTTGGCGGCCACGACGGCAAACGCCGGCGAACGCCGGCGTGCTAGCGTGTGGCCATGCTGTTCCCCCACGACCTGCCCGACGCCGACGTCCACCACCTGCCGGGCTGGCTGGCCGCAGCCGACGCCGACCGGCTCATGGGGGCGCTGCTGGCCGACGTGCCGTGGGAGGTCCACCGCATCCGCATGTTCGGCAACTGGGTGGATTCGCCGCGGCTGAGCTGCTGGATCGGCGATCCTCAGGCCCGCTATCGCTATTCCGGTGCCGAGTTCGTGCCGCACCCCTGGCCGCCCGTGTTGCAGGCCGTGCGCGAGCGCCTGCAGGCCGAAGGCCACGGCCGCTTCAACAGCGTGCTGCTGAACCGCTACCGCAGCGGGGGTGACTCCATGGGTTGGCACAGCGATGACGAGCCGGAGCTGGGACCGGCCCCGGTGATCGCGTCGCTGAGCCTGGGCGCCGCGCGCCGTTTCCTGCTGCGCCGACGCGACGATACGGCGCGCAAGGCCGAATTCGTGCTGGGCCACGGTGACCTGCTGCGGATGGCCGGGCAGACCCAGCGCTTCTACCAGCACGCGCTGCCGAAGATGGCGCGGGTGCAGGGCGAGCGGATCAACCTGACCTTCCGCTGGATTACGCCGCGGTGACGAAGAAGGGGTCAGATCCCTTTCCCGTCGGGGAAGGGCTCTGACCCCTGCGACGCGTCAGCGCTTGGCTGCCGTGGCGTCGGCCTGCCCGCTCACCAGCGTCCAGCCCACCACATCCTGCGCCAGCTGCTGCAGGCCGCGCTCGAACGCCGCGGTCACCGCCGGTACGTCGGTACTGCCGACCGGCTGCGCCTGGCGGAAGGTGCGGTCGGCCACCACGCGCTGGTCGGCGACGTGGATCAGCTTGGCGTTGACTTCGATCACCACGGTCGGCGTAGCCTGGCCCTGGTAATCCGATTCGAAGCGGCGCACGTCGGTGGACAGCTTGTAGTCGGCACGGATGCCGGCGGTGCTGCGCGCCACGCCGCGGATGCGGCCGGAGTCTTCAAAGCCACGCAACAGCGTGTCCTCGATCATGTCGGTGGCCGGCTGCGCCCAGCTGGCGCCCTTGTAGATCTCCAGCTGCGAGGGCGTCGGCCGCACGTTGATGCGCGGGCTGTCGACCAGGCGCGCGGCGCTGGGCTTGGCCAGCACCAGCTGCCAGCTGGCCTGCGGCCACGCCGGGTCCGCCTTGACCTGCACGGACGGCGAGTACAGCGTCACTGCGGTTTTCTCGCTGCTGCCGAGGATGGAGCAGCCGCCCAGCAGGCCGACCATCGAAGCGGCCAGCAGCAGGCGCGGAAGGGAGGGCGTGCTCATTGGGGTTCGAACTCCTTCGGTGCGTCGCGGCCCAGCAGGTAGCGCGCGGGGTTGTTCTCGAGGCGGTCGCTGACCCGGCGCAGGTCGCGGATCAGGCCGCGCAGTTCGGTCAGCGTCGGGCCCAGCTGGCCGAGGCCATCGTTTGCGAAGCTGTTGATCGCGGCGCGGTTCTCGCCAAGGATCGAATCGGCGTTGCCGGCGGCCGAGTCGAGCTTGGCCAGGGTCGCGTCGAGCTTGTCGATGATGCCGGGCAGCTGCTGCACCAGGTTCTTGTCCAGGCGCTCGATGGTGCCGTTGGTGGTCTTCAGCGTGGTGTCCAGGCTGCGGGCGGCATCGCGCGCGCTGAGCAGCAGCGCCTGCGTGCCCTGGTCGCGGTCGGCCAGGCCGCCGCTGATCGTCTCCAGGTTGGCCAGCGTGGCGTTGATCGAGGCCACGTTGCGGTCGCTGAGGATCTGGTCCATGCGCTCGACGATGCGGTTGGCCACATCGGTGATGTTCTGCAGCGCCGAGGGCGTGGTCGGGATGATCGGTGCCGGATCCTTGTTGACCGTGGTCAGCGCCGGCGACTGCGGCGTGCCGCCGCTGAGCTGGATGATCGACGGGCCGGTCAGGCTGGTGATCGCCAGCTTGGCGCGGGTATCGGTCTTGACCGGCGTGTTGGAGTTCAGGCGGATGCGCGCGACCACCTGGCGCGGGTCGTCGGGCACCAGGTTCAGTTCGGTGATCGAGCCCACCGCGATGCCGTTGTACTGCACCGGGCTGCCCACCGACAGGCCGGTCACCGCTTCGCGGAAGACCACGCGGTACTCCTGCCAGGTGCGGTCGGAGGAGTACTTGGCTGCCCACAGTCCGAAGGCCAGCAGGGCCAGGCCGGTGATCAGGGTGAACGCGCCGATCAGCACGTAGTTGGCTTTGGTTTCCATGGCTCAGGCACTCTCGATCTGTTCGCCCCGCGCGGCGCGCGCGCGGGGTCCGTGGAAGTATTCCTGGATCCACGGATGATCCAGTTTCTCGATGTCCGGCAGCGGCGCATTGGCCACCACCCTGCGGTCGGCCAGCACGGCGACGCGATCGCAGATGGCGTACAGCGTGTCCAGGTCGTGGGTGATCAGGAACACGGTCAGCCCCAGCGCTTCCTGCAGGGTCTTGATCAGGCGGTCGAAGGCGGCCGCGCCGATCGGGTCGAGGCCGGCGGTGGGTTCGTCCAGGAACAGCAGCGGCGGATCCAGCGCCAGCGCCCGCGCCAGGCCGGCGCGCTTGCGCATGCCGCCGGACAGCTGCGAGGGCAGCTTGTTGATCGCATCGGCGGGCAGGCCGGCCAGCTTCACCTTCAGCAGCGCCAGTTCGTAGTGCCAGCGCTCGGGCAGCTCGCGGTGGTGTTCCTTCAGCGGCACCTGCACGTTCTCGCCCACGGTCAGCGAGGAGAACAGGGCACCATCCTGGAACAGCACGCCGGTGTTGCGTTCGATGTGCAGGCGGCTCTCGGCGTCGTCGGCACGCGCGTCGCGGCCCAGCACTTCGATCTGGCCCTCGTCGGGCGTGCGCAGGCCCAGGATCGAGCGCATCAGCACCGACTTGCCGGTACCGGAGCCACCGACCACGCCCAGGATCTCGCCGCGGCGCACGTCCAGGTCCAGGTCTTCGTGCACGGTCTGGCTGCCGAAGCGGTTGACCAGGCCGCGCACGCGGATGGCCAGCTCGTGGCCGTCGCCATCGCGCATGTCGAGCGTTTCAGGGGAAGAGGAGGTGCTCATGTCACCAGTCCATGTGCATGAACCACAGCGCCGCGAAGGCGTCGATGATGATCACCAGCGAGATCGTCTGCACCACGCTGGAGGTGGTGCGCTCGCCGACCGACTGCGCGGTACCCTCGACCTTCAGGCCCTCCAGGCAGCCGATCAGGCCGATCACCAGCGCGAACACCGGCGCCTTCGACAAACCCACCAGCAGGTGCCGCACTTCCATCGTCTCGTGCATGCGCGCGATGTACATCTGCGGCGGGATGTCGAGGTCGAACGCACCGACGGTGATGCCGCCGGCCAGGCCCGCGATCATCGCGATGAAGGTCAGCAAGGGCAGGGTGACCAGCAGCGCCAGCAGTCGCGGCAGCACCAGCAGGTCGACCGGGTCCAGGCCCAGCGTGCGCATTGCATCGATCTCCTCGCGTGCCTTCATCGCGCCGATCTGTGCGGTGAACGCACTGGCGGTACGGCCGGCCAGCACGATCGCGGTCAGCAGCACGGCGAACTCGCGCAGGAAGGCGATGTTGACCAGCTCGACCACGTAGATCTCGGCGCCGAAGTCGCGCAGGATGGTCGAGCCGAGGAACGCGATCACCGCGCCCACCAGGTAGGACAGCAACGCCACCAGCGGCACCGCATCCAGCCCCACCTGTTCCATCTGATGCACGGTGGCGGTCAGCCGGAAGCGGCGGGGTTCCTTGACCAGCCGGGCCGCCTTGACCAGGTTCTCGCCGAGGAAACTGCACAGGGCCTTGATGTTGTGGCCAGTGGCGTGGACGCTGACACCCAGCCGCTCCAGTGCCGCCAGCACGCCGAAATCGCGCTTGGCCCTGGGCCGGTCATCGGCCACTTCCTCGATGGTGCATACCAGCGCCTGGTGGTCCGGGCGGAACTGCAGCGCGTCTTCGTGGAGATCGGCGCGATGGGCCACGCGCAGCACCTGCAGCACGCCGGCCGAATCCAGCTGCTCGATGCCGGTGGCATCGATGCCGGTCAGCTTGTCGGGAACGCCGTGCAGGACCTCCGCCGCGGCCAGCGCGGTCTTCAAGGTCCAGGTGCCGGACAGGTGGATCAGGCCCGGGTCATGGGCATCCTGTTCGAGCTGGGGGGCGAGGTTCGGGGTGACGTGGGCCATTCGGGTCGCAGCATAACCGTTCTGTCTTGGGCATCGCGTCGAACTCGGATGAATTTCTCCGGTAAGCCCCTGCCTAGGTAATACTACGGCGCATGTCCGCAGATGCTCACACGATCCCCACGCCCCAGGCCACCTACGCGCAGCGCGTGGCCTTCGTTTCCGAGATCGCCGGACGCCTGCACAGCTATGGCACCACGGCCCAGCGGCTGGAGACGGCGGTGGTGGCACTGGCCCGCCAGCTCGATCTGGATTGTGAACCGTGGTCGAATCCCACCGGTATCATCCTCAGCTTCAGCGACCCGGCGCAGGCCATCGGCTCCAGTGACATCACCCGCGTGATCCGCCTGGCGCCCGGTGAAAACGACCTGCACAAGCTCAGCGTTGCCGACCATATCGCCGAAGAAGTGTCCAACGGGCGGATGAGCATCGCCCAGGGCCACACCGCGCTGCGGCAGCTGGACAAGGATCCGGGCCGGCGCGGCAAGCTGCGCACGATCCTGTCGTTCACCCTGGGCGCGGCCGGCGTGGCCGGCATGTGGAAGCTGCCGTGGCTGGACATCGCCACCGCCGGTGTCATCGGCCTGATGATCGGCCTGCTCGGCATGGTCACCGACCGCCGCCCGGCCACCCGCGAAGCCGCCGAGGCGCTGGCCGCGCTGCTGGCCGGCATGGTTGCCACTCTGGTGGCGTCCTTCATCGGCGCGCTCAACCTCAATACGGTGATCATCGCGTCGCTGGTGGTGCTGCTGCCCGGCATGTCGCTGACCAATGCGGTCAACGAACTGGCCAGCCAGCACTGGGTATCGGGCACCGCGCGCTTTGCCGGCGCGCTGACCACCATCATGAAGCTCAGCGTCGGCGCGATGATCGCGGTGACCCTGGCCGACGTGCTCGGCCTGGACCCGGTGATACGGGCGGCGCGACCGCAGGGACCGTGGGTGGAGTGGGGTTCGCTGCTGACCGCGGCCTTTGCGTTCGCGATGCTGTTCAAGGCCAACCGCCGCGATTACCCGTGGGTGATCGCCGCCTCGGTGGCCGGCTATGCGATCTCCAAGTTCGGTGGCCACGCCTGGGGCGCGCCGGCCGGCATCTTCCTGTCGGCGATGCTGCTGACCGCCGGCGGCAATCTGTTCGGTCGCCTGGTCGGGCGTCCGGGCGCGATCATCCGCCTGCCCGGCATCATCATGATGGTGCCCGGCAGCACCAGCCTGCGCGGTGTGCTGACCCTGGTCCAGCAACAGGATGTCGGCGCCGGCCAGAGCGTGTTCCTCACCGTGCTCAACGTGGTGATGGCGCTGGTCGCCGGCCTGCTGTTCGGCAACCTGCTGATGCCCGCCCGCAAAACCCTGTGATGATGTCGGTGGGTGTGGACCTCGGTCCACACACCGGAGAATGAAAAACGCCGGCTTTCGCCGGCGTTTTTCATTGCATCCCGATCCGGCCTCAGGCCTTCTTGATCAGGAAATCTTCCGGCTTCTTGTTGCCCTTGGCGGTCAGTTCAGCCATCCAGCGCGGCTGCTTGCCACGGCCGGTCCAGGTTTCCTTCGGATTGGCCGGGTTGCGGTATTTCGGTGCCACCTTGCCCAGCTTGCGGCCGGCGGTCTTCGACGGTGCCTTGGCGGCCGGGGCGGCCTTGCGGGCACGCGTGGCCGGGGCGCTGCCGAACAGTTCTTCGATGGTGTAACCCTCGGTCTTGGCCAGCTTGGTCAGCTGGGCCCGGACCTTGGTGATCGGCCGGCGCTTGGCGACGATGGTCTGCTGCTTCTTGGCGGTACGGATCAGGGCGCCCAGCTCGCGTGCTGACAGGCCGGTCAGGTCAATGCTCATTTACGGTTACTCCGGAAACTAATGTGTGGACGGGACAAGCCAGTCCATGGCGTCGGCGGACAGAATAGAGATGAATTAAACACAGCACAAATGCAGGCGGGTCATGGCGTGGCGGTATGCAGACGCCGTCGGGGTGATTTTGACCGGATTATGTCCGCTGCAATATCGGGGAAGGCCGCGGCAGAAAAAAAAAAGACCGGGGCAGGCCCCGGTCTTTTTGCCGATCAGCCCTGCAGGCGCTGCAGCAGGGAGGCCTTGTCCAGGCTTTCCGCTTCGCTGGCGCGGCGCGAGCGGTATTCGTAGGTGCCGGCGGCCAGGCCACGTTCGCTGACCACCACGCGATGCGGAATGCCGATCAGTTCCATGTCGGCGAACATCGCGCCGGGACGCAGGCCACGGTCGTCAAGCGCGGCGTCCAGGCCGGCGTCGCGCAGTTCCTGCAGCAGGCTGGCCGCGGCATCGGCCACGGCGGCGTCGCCCTTCGGATTGATCACGCACACCACCACCTGCCACGGCGCCATCGCGTCCGGCCAGATGATGCCGGCCTCGTCATGGTTCTGTTCGATCGCGGCAGCCACAACCCGCGAGATACCGATGCCGTAGCAGCCCATCGCCATCACCGCTGCCTTGCCGTTCTCGTCCAGCACGGTGGCGTCCAGCGCCTCGGCGTACTTGCGGCCGAGCTGGAACACATGGCCGACCTCGATGCCGCGGGCGATCTTCAGTTCGCCGCCGTCCACGGCACGATCGCCGGCACGCACGTTGCGGATGTCGGCCACTTCCGGCTCCGGCAGGTCGCGGCCCCAGTTGACGCCGGCCAGGTGGAAACCGGCCTCGTTGGCGCCAACGACGAAGTCGGACATCGCCGCCACTTCGCGATCGGCGACCACGCGGATGGCCTTGGCCGGGGCGACCGGGCCGAGGAAGCCCGGCACGCTGCCCAGGTACTCGGCGATCTCCGCTTCGCTGGCGAACCGCTGCTCGTCCAGGCCGGCGACCTTGGCGAGCTTGATCTCGTTGACTTCGTGGTCGCCACGCACCAGCACCAGCACGAACTGCTGGGCCTCGCCTTCGCCGGCGATCAGTGCCACCGACTTCACCGTGCGCTGCAGGTCGATGCCGAGCAGGGCGGCGACGTCCTCGCAGGTCTTCTGGGTGGGGGTATCCACCTTGCGCATCGCTTCGGTGGCGGCGGCACGCGGTGCCGGATCAGCGGCGATCGCCGCTTCCATGTTGGCCGCGTAGTCCGAGCCGGTGGAGAACACCAGCGCGTCCTCGCCCGAATCGGCGATCACGTGGAACTCCTGCGAGGCATCGCCGCCGATCGCGCCGGAGTCTGCCTGCACCATGCGGAAGTCCAGGCCGAGGCGGGTGAAGATGCGGCTGTAGGCCGACTTCATGTTCTCGTATTCGCGCACGAGGCACTCATCGTGCAGGTGGAACGAATAGGCGTCCTTCATCAGGAATTCGCGCGAGCGCATCACGCCGAAGCGCGGGCGGATCTCGTCGCGGAACTTGGTCTGTACCTGGTAGAAATTCACCGGAAGCTGCTTGTAGCTGGACAGCTCGCTGCGCGCGAAGTCGCAGGCGGCTTCTTCGGCGGTCGGGCTGTAGCAGAACACCTGGTCCTTGCGGTCCTTGATCTTCAGCAACTGCGGGCCGAACTTCTGCCAGCGGCCGGTCTGCTCCCACAGCTCCTTCGGCTGGATGGTCGGGATCTGGAATTCCACCGCACCGGCCCGGTCCATTTCCTCGCGCACGATGCGCTCGACCTTGCGCAGCACGCGCAGGCCCAGCGGCGACCAGGTGTACAGGCCCGATGCCAGCTTGCGGATCATGCCCGCGCGCAGCATCAGCCGATGGCTGGTCAGCTCGGCGTCGCTGGGGGTTTCCTTGGTGGTGTGCAGGTGGAACTGGGAGAGGCGCATCGTCGGCTTCGGATAACGGCAGAGACCTCTATTCTGCCAGCCCGGCCGGGGGGAGGGGTATCGGCAGGGCTGCGCCCTGCACCCGCGGTAGTGCCGGCCGCTGGCCGGCAACCTCAGAAGCAACAGCCGAAGCAACAACGGGTTATGCGGCTCATGCCCCCCAACCGGACCCACCCCGCCTTAGACAGTTTCCTGCGAGCTGTCGGAATGGCTCCCGGGGTCAGATCCGTTTTCCGCAGGAAAACGGATCTGACCCCGGATTCAATTCGAGATCCGACAGATTTCATCCACGCATGGCGTGGATCTACCACCGTCACCGGGAAACTGTCGAAGGCGGGGCGGTGTCGGATTGCGGGGTGTCCGCGGCATGGATGCCGCGGCCAAGCCCCCATGGATGGGTTTACGGCGTCCCCGCAATCCGACGCCGCCCCGCCCAACCCACAGAAAGCCCAGAGCCGGCTGTTGCCCTTGCTGTTGCCTCTGCGGGTGCAGGGCTGCAAGCCCTGCCGATACCCTCATTGTGCCGGGCAGTAAGCCTTGATGGCGGCCTCCGCCAATCCCCTCTGCGCGGTGTGCTGCTCCGGGGTCAACGGGGTATCGGCCTTGCCATCGCCATCGGTGTCCTGCATCACCTGGCCACCGCCGTCCAGCAGGGCCAGGTTGGCCCGGGCCGTGCTGCACTGCTCGGGGACCGGCGCGGCCGGGGCCTCGCTGCTGGCTGCGGCCTGCGGGGTGCGCGCCTGCTCGCGGGTCTCGTACTTCCGGCCCGCCGGCGGGGTCTCCGAGTACTGGGTCACGCCCCGGGCGTCCTTCCATTTGTAGACGGGACCGGCCACGGCGTTGGCACTGACCAACAGCAGCAGGCATCCAAGGCAGGACAGGGCACGCATGGCAGACTCCACGGAATGGGCGCAGAACATCGATTGCAGCATTGGCGCCGACCGCTGGCAAGTCGATTAAACTGGATTCCATGGACCCGATCACACCGCCGCCGCGCTCGCGCACGATTTACCTGCTGCCCAACCTGTTCACCACCGCCGGCCTGTTCGCCGGCTTCTACGCGATCATCGCCGCGGCCAATGGGGATTTCGTCAACGCCAGCATCGCCGTGTTCGTGGCGGCGGTGATGGATGGCCTGGACGGGCGCGTGGCGCGCCTGACCGGCACCAGCAGCGAATTCGGCGTGCAGTACGACTCGCTGGCCGACCTGGTCAGCTTCGGCATGGCCCCGGCGCTGGTGATGTACCACTGGTCGCTGTCGTGGCTGAAGTTCGACGATCCGCTGCTCGGCCGCGTCGGCTGGGCCGTGGCCTTCCTGTATGCGGCCTGCGCGGCACTGCGCCTGGCCCGCTTCAATACCCAGGTGGCGGTGGTCGACAAACGCTGGTTCGTCGGCCTGGCCAGCCCGGCCGCAGCGGGCCTGATGATGTCCTTCGTCTGGGCCTTTGCCGATGGCAACCTGGGCTGGGATGGCAACCAGCTGCGCTATGTGGCGCTGGCGGTGACGATCATCGCTGCGCTGCTGATGGTCAGCCGCATCCGCTTCTGGAGCTTCAAGGGCGGCGGTGCCAAGGGCACCCGTTCGGACCGCGTGCCGTTCCTGGTGCTGGCACTGGTGCCGGTGGCCATCGCCATTGCGGTCATCGACCTGCCGCGCGTGCTGTTCGCGGTCGGCATCCTGTACGCCTTGTCCGGCCCGGTGATGTGGGCCGTGCAGCGCCTGCGCAAGAAAACCGAGGCGGCGTGAGCCAGGACCTGCCCGTGCTGTGGTCCCCGGCCCAGCAGGCCTGGCTGCAGGCCATGGGCTACACCGTCTATCACGACGGCCAGCTTGCGGCCGAGCTGGACGCCGCGCTGCAGTTGAGCGTGGCCGAAGCCGAGGCCAGCGTTGCCCCGCCACACCCGGTGCCGCCGCTGGAGACGGCGCGCGCGCTGCCGGCCAGGCCGGCGCCCGCCACCGGCCAGCAACGCCCGGCACCGCCGCGCCGCGAAACGCCGGTCAGGGCGCCGGACACCGTGCCGGCCGCTGAGCGACCGTTGCCCAGCGGCACCGCGCGGGAACCGGTGGTGCGCCTGCCGGACCGTCTGCAGATCGCGCTGCTGCGCGCGTCCGGCTGCAACCCGAATGACCCGGCCACGCAGGCGCTGATGGACAGCTGGCCGCTGGACCAGCTGCGCCGCGATCCGGCGGCCAAGCGTGCGCTGTGGCCGCAGCTGCGAGCCCTGCGCAAGCGGGGAACGCCATGAGCGCGGTGACCCGGCCCGGTCCGGTCAGCCTGCGCGCGCTGCGCGAGAGCGACCTCAATGCCGTGATGGCGATCGAGCTGCGGGGCTATCCCTTCCCCTGGACCCGCGGCATCTTCATCGACTGCCTGCGCGCCGGCTATCCCGGCCTGGCGATGGAGCGCGATGGCCTGCTGGTCGGCTATGGCGTGCTCAGCATCGCCGCCGATGAAGCGCACGTGCTGAACATCTGCATCGATCCGCTGGCGCAGTCGCGCGGGCTGGGCCGCCAGCTGCTGCGCGCGCTGGTGCGGCTGGCCGCCGATCGCGGCGCACAGCGCGTGTTCCTGGAAGTGCGCCCATCCAATACGCCGGCACTGGCGCTGTACCACAGCGAAGGCTTCAACGAGATCGGCCGCCGCCCGCGCTACTACCCGGCTGCACAGGGCCGCGAGGATGCGGTGGTGATGGCCATCGAGCTGGTCGACGGCGACCTGCAGGCGATGCCGCCGCTGTAAAGGGGAGGGGTTGCCGGCCAGCGGCCGGCACCACCGATGCGTCGCTCACGCCAGGCGCAACGCCAGCACACCGCCGACGATGAGCACCGCTGCCAGCCAGCGCGCGCGGGGTATCCGCTCGCGCAGCAGGAACACCGAGATCAGCAGCGCGAACAGGATCGAGGATTCGCGCAGCGCCGAGACCATCGCCACCGGCACCTGCGTCATGGCCCACAGCGCCATCGCATAGGAGGCGGTGGTGCCGACGCCGCCGGCCAGCCCCAGCGGCCAATGCTGCCGTGCATAGTGCAGCACCGCGCTGCCGCGCGTGTACACCGCCCACAGCGGCAGCGGGATGCCGGACAGCAGGAACAACCACAACGTGTAGCTGAGCGCATTGCCGGACTGGCGTGCGCCGTGCGCGTCGACCAGCGTGTAGGTGGCGATCATCGCTGCGGTCAGCAGCGGCAGTCGCAGTTGGCCGCCCCGTGCACCCAGCGCCATGCACAGGATGCCGGTGCTTACCAGCACCACCCCGAGCCAGGCTGCCGCCGGCAGCGTCTCACCCAGCAGCGCGCCCGCCAGTGCGACCAGGATCGGCGCGCAGCCACGCATCAGCGGATAGGCCAGGCTCATGTCGACCTGCTGGTAACAGCGCGCGACCAATCCGTAGTAGGTCACCTGCAGCAGCACCGACGCGGCCAGCCAGGGCCAGCTGTGCGCGGCCGGGAACGGCAGCAGGGGCAGCGCAGCGGCGGACAGCAGCGCTGCGCTGCCGGTGACCAGCACCGTGCCGAGGAACTTGTCCGGCCCGCGTTTGACGATCGCGTTCCAGCTGGCATGCAGCGCCGCGGCAGCGAGGACCAACAGGAAGATGGAAATCGGCATCCGGTGATGATGCCATGCGAGAGAAATGCAGAGTCGAGCCATGCTCGACTGCTGTCATGCGTCGAGCAGCGCTCGACTCTACAGAAGGAAACGCCGGGCAGTGCCCGGCGTTTCCCCGCGGCGGTTACAGCTTCGCGCGCTGCTCGCGCAGGCCGGCCAGCTGGGTGTTCCAGTCGACCAGGCGCACGCGTTCCTGCTCGACCACCGCCGGCGGCACCTTGTCGGTGAACCTGGCCAGCTTGGTCTCGCTCTTTTCCTGTTCGCCTTCCACGCGCTTGATCTCCTTGTCCAGGCGCGCACGCTCGGCATCAAGATCGACCAGGCCTTCCAGCGGCACCAGCAGCTTCAGCTCGCCCACGATCGCGGCGGCGGCCGGCGGCGCGCTTTCGCTCTCGGCCAGCCACTGGACGCTGTCCAGCTTCAGCAGGAACGACAGCGAGGCGCTGAAGCGTTCGATGCGCACGCGGTCCTGCGCCAGGCCGGCCTGCAGGCGCAGCGGCACCTGCCTGGACGGCGCGACGTTCAGTTCGCTGCGCACGCGACGCACCGCACTGATCACCGCCTTCAGCCATTCCACGTCGGCCTCGGCCTGGGCGAAATCGCCCTCGAACTCAGCGGCAGTGGGGTACGGGCGCAACGACAGCGTGGTTTCGGCCAGGCCCAGGCGCGGCGCCAGCTGCTGCCACAGCTGTTCGGTGATGAACGGCGTCAGCGGGTGCAGCAGGCGCAGCAGCGCTTCCAGCACGTACAGCAGGGTGTGGCGGGTGCTCTCGGCGTCGGCGGCGTCGACGCCGTTCAGCGCCGGCTTGCTCAGTTCCAGGAACCAGTCGCAGAACGCGTTCCAGGCGAATTCGTACAGGCACTGCGCCAGCAGGTCGAAACGATAGGCGGCGAAATGGCCCTGCGCTTCGGCGGTGGTGGCGGCCAGGCGCGCCAGGATCCAGCGCTCGGCATCGGTACGCGGCTTGGGCACGCCGGTGAACGCAGCACCTTCGGTGTTCATCAGCGCGAAGCGGCTGGCGTTCCACAGCTTGTTGCAGAAGTTCTTGTAGCCCTCGGCGCGGTTCATGTCGAACTTGATGTCGCGGCCGTGGGTGGCCAGCGCGGCGATGGTGAAGCGCAGCGCATCGGCACCGTGGGCCGCAATGCCGTCCGGGAATTCCCTGCGGGTGGCCTTCTCGATCTTCTCCACCATCTTCGGCTGCATCAGGCCGCCGGTGCGCTTGGCGACCAGGTCGTCGATGCTGATGCCGTCGATGATGTCCAGCGGGTCGAGCACGTTGCCCTTGCTCTTGGACATCTTCTGGCCCTGGCCGTCGCGGATCAGGCCGGTGAAGTAGACGTCCTTGAACGGGATCTTCCCGACCAGGTTGTCGGTGGCCATGATCATGCGCGCCACCCAGAAGAAGATGATGTCGAAGCCGGTGATCAGCACCGACGACGGCAGGTAGCGGTCGAAGCCGCGCTCGGCCATGGCCTGTTCGTTGGGCCAGCCCAGGGTGGAGAACGGCCACAGCTGCGAGGAGAACCAGGTCTCCAGCACGTCGCTTTCCTGGTTCAGCACCACCTCGCTGCCCAGGTTGTGCTTTGCCCGCACCTCCTCTTCACTGCGGCCGACGTAGCAGGTGCCGGTAGCGGCGTCGAACCACGCCGGAATGCGATGGCCCCACCACAGCTGGCGGCTGATGCACCAGTCCTGGATGTTGTTCATCCAGTGGCGGTAGGTGTTGATCCAGTTCGGCGGCACGAAGGCAATGCTTCCGTCCTCGACCAATTCCAGGCCACGCCTGGCCAGCTCGTCCATCTTCACGAACCACTGGTCGGTCAGGTACGGCTCGATCACTTGGCCGGTACGGTCGCCGCGCGGCACCTGCAGCTTGTGCGCCTTGGTTTCGACCAGGATGCCGAGGTCTTCCAGTTCGGCCAGCACGGCCTTGCGCGCGTCATAACGGTCCAGGCCCCGGAAGCGCTCGGGCGCGTTCTCGTTCAGCGCCGCCACCGGGGTGAACAGGTTGATCATCGGCAGGCTGTGGCGCACGCCGACTTCATAGTCATTGAAATCATGGGCCGGGGTGACCTTGACCACGCCGGTGCCGAACGCGCGGTCCACGTACTCGTCGGCGATCACCGGCACGCGGCGGCCGGTCAGCGGCAGCACCACGCTCTTGCCGATCAGGTGCGCGTAGCGCGCGTCTTCCGGGTGCACCATCACCGCGGTATCGCCCAGCAGGGTTTCCGGGCGGGTGGTGGCGACCACCAGGTAGTCGCGGGTCTCGCGCAGGGTTTCCACGCCGTCGGCATCGCGCTCGACGTGCTCGTAGCTCAGGCCTTCATCGAGCGTGTAGGCGATCGACCACAGGAAGCCATCTTCCTCGGCGCTCTCCACCTCCAGGTCGGAAATGGCGGTCTTCAGCACCGGGTCCCAGTTGACCAGGCGCTGGCCGCGGTAGATCAGGCCCTGCTCGTACCAGCGCACGAACGCTTCGTTGACCGCCGCCGACGGCTGCGGGTCCATGGTGAAAGTGCTGCGCGACCAGTCGGCGGAGGTGCCGAGGCGACGCATCTGGCGCTCGATGGTGTCGCCGGACTGCTGCTTCCACTCCCAGACCTTGCCGATGAAGCCTTCGCGGCCCAGCGAGTCGCGGGTCTCGCCCTTGCCTTCCAGCGCCAGGTTGCGGCTGACCACCATTTCGGTGGCGATGCCGGCGTGGTCGGTACCGACCTGCCACAGCGTGTCGTAGCCGCGCATGCGGTGGTAGCGCACCAGCGCATCCATCAGGGTCTGCTGGAACGCGTGGCCCATGTGCAGCGTGCCGGTCACGTTCGGCGGCGGCAGCAGGATGGTGTACGGCTCGCCCGTGCCGGACGGCTTGAAGTGGCCGGCCTTCTCCCAGGCCTCGTAGAGGTCGGTCTCGAAGGACGTCGGGTCGTAGCTGGAGGCGAGTTGGGTCATGCGGGGGAACCAGGAGGTAATCGTTGAAGGATCAGGGCGCGGCGGCGGCCCATCAAGGGGGCCGGGGCGCGCTTACATGTCGTGCTTGTTCAGGTCGTAACCGGCCGCCTTGTACTGGCGCCAGCGCTCGCGCAGCGGTTCGCGCGCTTCCGGATCGGCCGGAACCACTTCCAGCACGCGCTCGCACTGGCCCAGCCAGGGCGCGTCGCGCAGGTTGATCACCAGCGGACGCGCCGGTGCCTCGGTGCCGGGCACGGCGATCAGCACCAGGGCTTCTTCCTCGTCCATGTCTTCCCCGGCGATCTGGTGCGGGATGTAGGCATCGTTGTCGAAGGCCCACAGCAGCTCGTCCAGCTCCTCGGCCTGGGCCTGGTCGCGGGCCAGCACCAGGGTGAACAACCCGGCGTCGTTGGCCTTGCGCGCCAGCTCGCAGACCAGGCGCAGGGGCTCGGTCAGGAAACGGGGCTTGGCGATCAGGTAGAAGTCGGCGCGGGGCATGGCAGGGTCCGGGTCAGGCAGGGGCCCGGCAGTGCCGGGCGAGGCCCCGGCCGGCGTCTGCCGGCCAGGGTCGGGTACGGCATCAGGCGCGGGCGACCTGGTCCAGCAGCCACTGGCTCAGCAGGCCGACCGGGCGGCCGGTGGCCATGCCGCGCTTGCCTTCATCGCTGGCCACGCCGGCGATGTCCAGGTGGGCCCAGCGCTGGCCTTCGGTGAAGCGCGACAGGAAGCAGCCGGCGGTGATCGCGCCGGCCCAGCGGCCGCCGATGTTGTAGACGTCGGCGAAGGTCGAATCCAGCATCGGCTGGTACTCGTCCCACAGCGGCAGGCGCCAGGCACGGTCGAACACCTGCTCGCCGGCGGCCAGCAGCTCGCTGGCCAGGTCGTCGTGCTTGCTCATCAGGCCGGCGGTCTGGTGGCCCAGGGCGACCATGCAGGCACCGGTCAGGGTGGCGACGTCGACCAGCGCGGCCGGTTCGAAGCGCTGCGCATAGGTCAGCGCGTCGCACAGGATCAGGCGGCCTTCGGCGTCGGTGTTGCCGACTTCGATGGTCTTGCCCGACATCGAGGTGATCACGTCGGACGGGCGGTAGGCGTTGCCGTCGATGGCGTTTTCCACCGCCGGCACCACCACCACCAGGTTCAGCGGCAGCTTGGCCTTGACCGCCGCGACGAAGGTGCCGATGACGTTGGCGCCACCGCACATGTCGTACTTCATCTCTTCGATGCCGCCCTGGGTCTTCAGGTTGACGCCACCGGTATCGAAGGTGATGCCCTTGCCGACCAGCACGTAGGGCTTGGCGTCGCCGCCATTGTTCCACTTCAGCACGACCAGGCGCGGGCGGTTGGCCGAACCACGGGCCACCGCCAGCAGCGAGCCCATGCCCAGCGCTTCCATCTGGTGCTCGTCGAGGATCTCGGCTTCGGCACCGTCGTGCTCGCCGGCGAACTTCACGCCGACCTCGGCCAGGTAGGCCGGGGTGCAGTAGTTCGGCGGCAGGTTGCCCAGTTCGCGGGCGAACTCGACACCGGCAGCGATCGCCTGGCCCTGGGCCAGCGCCTGGGCGTCGTCACCGGCAATGGCGAGCTGGGTCAGGCCGGCATCGTCGGCCTTCTTCTTGCCCAGGGTGGCGGTGTAGCGATACGCGGCGTGATCGGCGGCGATCACCGCCTGGCGGATCGCCCAGGCCGCATCGCGGTCCTTCACGGCCACTTCGGACAGGGTGAACAGCGCGCTGCGGGCGGCACCGGCCTTCAGCGCGCGCACCGCGTCGCCCACGGCCTTCAGGTACTGCGGCACGCCGAAGCGGGCGGCGTCGCCCAGGCCGACCACCAGCACGCGCGGCGCGGTCACGCCCGGCAGGTCGTGCAGCAGGGTGGTCGCGCCGGTCTTGCCGGACAGGTCGCCACGCTGGGCCAGGGCGGCCAGGCGGCCACCGCTGGCGGCGTCCAGGGCCTGCGCGGCCGGGGTCAGGGTATGGTCGGCATACGCGCCGACCACCAGGCAATCAACGGTGGCGGCGGCCGGAGCAACGTGGTTCAGGGTGAATTCGAGGGCCATTGAGCAGATTCCATTGGCGAGTCCGTACAATCGCAGGCCGTTTACGCCCAGACAGTAGACTGGGCGGCACCGCGAACGAACCCCAGAGTTTAAACCACCGCCCCATGCTGAAGCTCGACCGATACCTGCTGGGCGATTTCGTCCAGAGTTTCCTGGCTACCCTGATCGTCCTGCTGGTGGTCAGCGTGGGCGGCGTGCTGGTGGACATCCTCGGCAACATCGCCGACGGGCGCCTGCCGGCCAAGCTGCTGTTCTCGCAGCTGGGCCTGCAGTTCATCGCCTACCTGCCGCTGATCCTGCCGCTGGCGCTGATGCTGGGCCTGCTGCTGGCCATTGCCCGCCTGTACCGCGACTCGGAGATGGCGGTCATCACCGCGATCGGGGTAGGCCCCAAGCGGCTGCTGCGGCCGCTGCTGATGCTGGTGGTGCCGGTGGTGCTGCTGGTCGGCGCCTGCTCGCTGTGGCTGGGCCCGTGGGCCGGCCGGGTGGCCGAGCAGATGATCATCGAGGCCAACCGCAGCGTGCTGATGGCCGGCCTGGAGCCGGGCCGTTTCACGCCGCTGCCCAACGGCGGCGTGGTCTACCTGTCCTCGATCTCGCCCGACGGCACCCAGCTGGGCAAGGTGTTCCTGCAGCGGCAGAAGGACGACCGCCTGGAAGTGGTGTCGGCCAACAGCGGCCGCATGTACTTCGAGGGCACCCGCCAGCGTTTCCTGGAGCTGGATGATGGCCACCAGGTGGAGGGGCCGGTGGCCGGGGCGCTCGATTACCGGCTGGCGACCTTTGCCCGCAACGACGTGGCCCTGCCCGACGGCGCGCAGACCCGCACCGAGGACGACCCGGAACTGATGCCGACCCTGCAGCTGATCGGCGATGCGCGCCCGCAGGCGCAGGCGCAGCTGCATCGCCGCCTGGCACCGCCGCTGATCGCGCTGGCCTTCGCCCTGCTGACCGTGCCGCTGGGCCGCAGTTCGCCGCGCCAGCAGCGTTATGGCCGCATGATGCTGGCCCTGATGGCCTACATGGTGGGTACCAACCTGATGTTCATCGGCAGTGGCTGGATCGCCAACGGCAAGATTCCGGCCGCGCTTGGCCTGTGGTGGTTGACGGTGCCGCTGCTGGCGCTGGCGATCTGGATGTATGTACGTGATGGCCGCCTGGGCCGCCCGAAGGGAGCCCGCGCATGAGGCTGCGCCCGATGCGTTTCGACCTCTACCTGGGTCGCTCGGTGTTCACCACGGTGCTGCTGACCTGGGCGGTGCTGGTCGGCCTGGACGTGGTGATGGCCTTCTCCGGCGAGTTCAAGGACATCGGCAAGAACGGCTATACGCTGGGCCATGCCGCCGCCTGGGTGCTGTACACGGTGCCGCGCCGCGCCTACACGATGTTCCCGACCGCCGCGGTGATCGGTGCACTGATGGGCCTGGGCCAGCTGGCGGCGACCTCGGAGCTGACCGCCCTGCGTGCGCTGGGCCTGTCGCGCAAGCGCCTGAGCGTGTCGGTGGCGATCGCGCTGTCGCTGCTGACCGCGGTGATGGTGCTCAGCGCCGAGACGCTGGGCCCGTGGGGCCAGGACCGCGCCGACGCACTGAAGTCCAGCGCCAAGTGGGGCCGTGACATCTCCACCACCCGGTACTCGGGGCTGTGGGCGCGCGAAGGCGACACCTTCCTCAACGCCCAGAGCGGCGAAGAGCAGCTGGTGGGTGACAAGGGCACGCGGCTGATCCTGCGCGACGTGCGCCTGTACCGGATCGCCGAAGACGGCAACATCGCCTCGCTGACCCATGCGGCCACGGCCGAGCATGACAAGGACGGCTGGGTGCTGACCGGTGTGCGCCGCGATACCTTCGGCGAGCGCTCGGCCACCCGCCAGGAAGTGGCGCGTGAGCCGTGGAACTCGAAGCTGGATGCGGCGGCGCTGGCCACCGGCATCGCCAAGCCGCGCAATCTCAGCTTGGCCGAGCTGAGTACCAGCATCGCCTACCGCCAGCGCAACGGGCTGGATGCGCGCGATTTCGAGGATGTGTACTGGAGCCGCTGGTTCTACCCGGTGAACGTGCTGGCGCTGTGCCTGGCGGCGGTGCCGTTCGCGTTCGGGTCGCTGCGCAGTGGCGGCATGGGCAAGCGCCTGTTCCTGGGCATTCTGTTCGCGCTGGGCTTCTGGCTGCTGCAGCTGTTCTTCGGTCGCATGGCCGGCGCGCTGAAGTTCGATTACCGCATTGCCTATGCGCTGCCGCCGATCGTCATGCTGGCCGTGTCCGGACTGTTGTTCCGGCGCAAGTCGGGCTGACCCTCGTTGGTGTAGCGCCGAGCGCTGCGCAGGGTCGGATTGAAGGGTGACGCATCACCGCTTGGGCATGCGCACCAGGCGGGTGCCGCTGGCGCGGTCGTGCCAGGTCAGGCGTTCGCGGTCGACCCACGCCCACCAGAATCCCAGCCCGCCCAGCAGCAGTGACAGCGTGCCAATGGCGAAGCGCCGCCATAGCTGGCCGCGCCGCAACGGCGTGCCATCGCGCGATTGCACTTTCAGCCGCCACGGCCGCATGCCCAGCGTCTGCCCGCCGCGACGCCAGCTGGCAGTGGCGTACCAGCCGGTGATGACCCAGCAGGTCGCCCACAGCAGCCACTGCCAGGCACTGAACGGCGCGATGTTCTCGCGCTGCGCGTGGCCGCTGAAGGTGTAGGCCAGGGTGAACAACGTGCCGGCCAGCATCCACAGCGCCAGCACCGGCAACGCGTCATAGACCATTGCCAGCAGGCGCCACGGCAACAGTGCGCGCGGGCGGGGCAGTTCGCTGGCGGCTGCGGGGGCCGTGTCGGTGGCGGGGCGGGACATGCGCCGAGCATACGCAAAGCTGGCCGTGCCCGCAGTGGCCCTCGTATCCTGCACGCATGGCCCTTGTTTCCACCCCCGCCGAACGCCGCCAGCTGGTCCAGCAACTGCCCGAACTGCGCGCCGACGACAGCGCACGCATCCAGCGCTTTCTCGATGCGATCTGGGCCGAGAACGGCCTGGCCCGCGCCACCCTCGACAGCTACCGCCGCGATCTGGAAGGCCTGGCGCGCTGGATGGATGGACGTGACGGTGGCCTGGCCGGCATCGAACGCCCGGGGTTGTTCGATTACCTGGCCTGGCGCACCCGCCATGGCTGGTCGCCGCGCAGCAATGCGCGGTTGTTGTCGGCGCTGCGGGCCTTCTTCGCCGATGGCGTGCGCCGTGGCGAACGCAGCGAGGATCCCAGCGCGCTGCTGGATCCGCCCAAGCTGCCACGCTTGCTGCCCAAGGCGCTGGCCGAAAGCCAGATCGATGCGCTGCTGGCGGCGCCGGACATCGACAGCCCGCTGGGGCTGCGCGACCGCGCCATGCTGGAGCTGATGTACGCCGCCGGCCTGCGCGTCAGCGAGCTGGTGCTGCTGCCGGCCACCGCGGTCAACCTGCGCCAGGGCGTGCTGCGGGTCACCGGCAAGGGCAGCAAGGAACGGCTGGTGCCGTTGGGCGAGGAATCGCAGCACTGGCTGGAGCGTTACCTGCAGCAGTCGCGCCCGCAGCTGGTCGGCAAGGGCAAGGTGCAGGCCCTGCGCGATGGGCAGACCCCGTTGTTCATCGAGCCGACCCTGCAGGCGCTGACCCGGCAGGCATTCTGGCACCTGGTCAAGCGCCACGCGCAGGTGGCTGGCATCGACCCGGCACGGATCAGTCCGCATGGGCTGCGGCACAGCTTCGCCACCCATCTGCTCAACCGGGGTGCCGACCTGCGCGCGCTGCAGATGCTGCTCGGGCACAGCTCGCTATCCACCACCCAGATCTACACCCTGGTGGCGCGCGAACACCTGCAGAAGCTGCATGCCCGCCATCATCCACGCGGCTGAGCGCGGGCCTGAATCGCTGCCCGGGCCCGTCCATGGCAGCGCGGCCCGCTGCCGGCGGCTGTGTCAGAATCCGGGATCTTCTTCTGCCGCGGATCGTTCCATGCTCCGATTTGCCATCGCCGCCGTGTTCGGTGCGCTCAGCCTGACCGCCTGCGCCCAGCCGGCCCCGCCGGCCGCCAAGGCGCCCACCGCTGCGGCCAAGGCCAGCCCGGCCGCGAACGCTTCGGCCGACCAGGCCGTGCGCGCCGCGCTGACCGCGCTCAATCCCGGCTTCCAGGTGGACTACATCGGTGCTGCACCGTTCCCCGGCTTCCGCGAGGTCGTCGTTTCCGGGCAGCTGCTGTATGTGTCCGATGATGGTCGCTACCTGTTCCAGTCGCAGCCCTACGACACCCGCGCCAAAGGCCCGGCCAACAGCGAAGGCCTGCTCGGCTACCGTCGCGGCCTGCTGGCCAAGGCCAACCACGGTGATCGCATCGTGTTCGCCGCGCCGAACGCGAAATACACCATCAGCGTGTTTACCGACATCGAGTGCGGATACTGCCGCAAGCTGCACCAGGACATCGCCGAGCTCAACCGCAACGGCATCACCGTCGAGTATCTCGCGTTCCCGCGCATGGGGCTGGGCAGCAAGGACTACACCGACATGATTTCGGTCTGGTGCGCAGCGGATCGTCGCCAGGCCCTGACCAACGCCAAGCGCGGCGGCAGCGTGCCGGCCAAGAACTGCACCAACCCGGTGGCAATGCAGTACGCGCTGGGCCAGCAGCTGGGCGTGAATGGCACGCCGGCGATCTTCGCGCCGGATGGCACCCAGCTGGGCGGTTACCTGCCGCCGGCACAGCTGCGTGCGGCGCTGGAAAAGCTGTCGGCCAAGCGCTGATCGGCGCTGCAGGCAGGAGGCCGGGGATGCGTGTATCGCATCCCCGGCTTTTTTATTACTTCAGGCCATCACTGACCGCCTTGGTCAGCGTGCCCTGCGCATCGTCACCGCTGAACTCCCAGACGAACGCGCCGCCCAGGCCCTGGGTCTTCACGTAACCCATCTTGCGGGTGATGTTGGCCGGGGTGTCGAAGCTCCACAACGTGCTGCCGTTGTAGATCCAGGTGGCGCCGGCGGTGTTGTCGGTGTAGCCCGGCCACGCCAGGTTCTTCAGCACCTTCCAGTCCTCGATGCCGGCCTCGTAGGTACCCGGGGCGGCGCCGCTCGCGGTCTGGTACAGGCCGTTGTTGGCATTGGCCACGCCGGTCCAGCCACGCCCGTAGTAGCCGATGCCCAGGTTGAGCTTGGCGGCGGGCACGCCACGGCTGATGAAGGCCTCGATGGCGTCGTTGCTGTTGTACAGCTTCTGGTCGCCGGTGGACGGATCATTGGGCGAATCGAACAGCGCCGACTGGTGATTGGTCTTCGCATCCCACGCGCCGTGGAAGTCGTAGGTCATCACGTTGATGTAGTCCAGGTACGGGTGGTACGCGGCCGGATCGGTGACGCGGATCTTGTCGATGCCCGCACCCACCGCCACCGTCAGCAACAGGCCCGGACGCACTGCATCAAGCTGGCGGCGGAACTCGGCCATCAGCGCGGTGAAGTTGGCGTTGTCTTCCGGCTTGCCGCATTCGATGCCGCAGGCCACCGGGTATTCCCAGTCGATGTCGATGCCGTCGAACACGCCCAGTGCGGCACCGGCACCACCGGCACCGTCGGTCACCGGCAGGTTGCCCTTGATGTAGGCGTCGATGCACGAGGCGACGAACGCCTGGCGGTTTTCCGGGCGCGCCGCGCTGGAGAAGCCGCGCGACCAGGTCCAGCCACCCAGCGAGATCAGTACCTTCAGGTTCGGATACTTGGCCTTGAGCTGCTTGAGCTGGTTCCAGTTGCCGCGCAGCGGCTGGTCCCAGGTATCGGCGCTGCCGCTGACGCTCTCGGCGGCACTGAAGGCCTTGGTGTAGTCGGCGAAGGCATCGCCACCGGCACCGCTGTTCGGATCCGACGGCTGGGTGATGCCCACTTCGCAGCGGTTGTTGCGCACGTTGCCGAACGCGTAGTTGATGTGGGTCAGGCGCGCGGCCGAGCCGCTGCTGTCGATGTTCTTGACCCGGTAGTTGCGGCCATAGATGCCCCACTGGGTGAAGTAGCCGATGACCCGCTTGCCGGTGGTGCCGCCGTCACCGGCCAGCGTGGTGGCGCTGATCTCGGTGCCTTGTGCCGAGGCATTGCCGGCGTTGTCGCGGGCACGTACGCGGTAGCGGTAGGTGGTCGATGCAGTCAGCCCGCCATCGACGTAGCTGGCGCTGGACGGCGAACCGACCAGGCTGCCGTTGCGGTACACGTCATAGCCGGCCAGGCCACTGCCGCCGGTGTTGTCGGTGGACGGGCTCCAGCTGAGGGCGATGCTGTTGGCGGTACGGGTGCCGACCGCCAGCCCGCCCGGCACGCTCGGTGCGGTGGTGTCGCCACCGGCGGCGTTGACGGTGATGGTGATCGTCGCGGTGCTGGCGGTGGCGTTGTTGTTGTCGGTGGCGACCGCGCGCAGGGTGTGGCTGCCGGCACTGGCATTGGCCCAGCTGGCCGCATACGGCGCACTGGTGGCCACGCCGAGCGTGCTGCCATCGCGGAAGAACTCGACCTTGGCGACGCTGCCGTCCGGATCACTGGCGGTGGCGGTCACGTTGACCGTGCTGCCGGCACTGAAGGTGGCACCGTTGGCCGGCGAGGTCAGGCTGACCACCGGCGGCTGGTTGACGCCGCCGCCATCGCAGGCGCCGAGGTTGGTGTAGTAGGGCGCACCGGCCGGATGGTCCGGCGGCGCGTTCCAGATGTCCTGGTTCGCCCGATAGAGGACGCCTCCTTTCTGCAGGGTGTCGCCGGCCCGGTAGATCTTGGCCTGGTCCCACTGCGCCACCCCGGCACAGCTGGCGGCCTGCGCCAGGCCGGGCAGGGCGGCGGTACCGGCGGCCAGGGCAAGCAGCCAGGCCAGGTGGCGGGGACGACAGCTTCGGGTCGAACGTTCGGCACTGCGCACAATCGGGTCGTACATGGGTGAGTCTCCGATCAAAGGGCGCGCGGGCCCCGATGGCGCCGCGCGTGACGCAGGTCCGGGCGTCGCCCGGGAAGGCGACGGAGGGGCCGGACGGAGGCACCTGGGAGGCCGGGGAGAGAGTCCGGCACCAGGTGGGGACAACGTTGTCATCAATTGCGTGGTCAATCCGTGAGCAAGCGCATGGTTCGGCGATTTGGGCGGAAAGCGGCGCTGGCGCGCAGTCGGCGGCCATCGGCGGAGCCCCCTCGTGGCTGGCTTGCCGCTAACAGCGGATTTCTGGGGGTTGGCCGGGCGGGTGGGCTCAGGCGGGGACGCCGTGAACCCGTCCATGGGGGCTTGGCCGCGGCATCCATGCCGCGGACACCCCGCCTGAGCCCACCCGCCCGGCCACGGACAGGTTCCTGCGCGGCCAGCCACGAAAGACAGAAGAAAAAAACAAAGGCAAAAGCCGGTCGCTGCGCTCTTCAATGCCTGATTTCTGACATTTCCTAGGTGCCGGCCAGCGGCCGGCACTACCGGGGAGCATCCACGCATGGCGTGGATCTACCGCAGCTCGCGGAAATCTGTCGAAGGCGGGGTGGGTCCGGTGGCGGGGGTGTCCGCGGCATGGATGCCGCGGCCAAGCCCCCAGGGATGGGTTTACGGCGTCCCCCGCCACCGGCCCCCCCCCGCCATCCCACGGAAATCCTGCTTTTGCTTTGGCAGCTGCTGTTGCTGTTGCTGTTGCCCTGGCCTCGGCGGGTGCCGGGCGCCGCCCGGCCAAAGCCATCCCCCTGCTTCCGGTACAATGTCGGGCCCGTTTCCCAACTACGGTTCCCCGGACATGATGGTCCTCGAGGGCGCGCCCGCCCTGTCGCCGTTCCGCCGCGAACGTCTTGAATCCCGCCTGCAGTCCATCGCTCCCTCCCTGCGCATCAGCGGTGCCTGGCACGTCTACTTCGTGCAGCCCGAAGGCAGTGCCGCCCCCGACCTGGCCACCCTGTGCCGCATCCTCGAAGCAGCGCCGCAGGGCGAGGCCGTGGCCGACGGCGCGGTCAGCCGCATCGTGGTGCCGCGCCTGGGCACGCTGTCACCGTGGTCGAGCAAGGCCACCGAACTGGTGCGCGGTGCCGGCCAGCCGGTGAGCCGGGTCGAGCGCGGCCTGCGCATCGACGTGCAGGGCTGGCCGGCCGATGCCGCCGCCCAGCAGGCGCTGGCCAAGGCGCTGCACGACCCGATGACGCAGTCGGTGCTGGAAACGGTCGAGCAGGGCCAGGCGCTGTTCTCCGCGCCGGCGCGGGGTGAGCTGGAACGCGTGCCGGTGGACCAGCTGGAGGCCGCCAACCAGCGCCTCGGCCTGGCCATGGCCCAGGACGAGATCGACTACCTGCGTGAACGCTTCACCGCGCTGGGCCGGTCGCCGTCGGACGTGGAACTGATGATGTTCGCGCAGGCCAATTCCGAGCACTGCCGGCACAAGATCTTCAACGCCAGCTGGACCATCGACGGCCAGGAACAGGACCGCTCGCTGTTCCGGATGATCAAGAACACCCACCAGCAGACCCCGCAGCACACGCTCAGCGCGTACAGCGACAACGCTGCGGTGATCGAAGGCCATCCGGCCTCGCGCTACCGTCCCGATCCGGCCAGTGGCGAATACCGCCGCGAGCCGCAGGTACCCAGCGCCTTCCAGATCAAGGTGGAAACGCACAACCATCCGACCGCGATCGCGCCGTTCCCCGGTGCCTCGACCGGTGCCGGTGGCGAGATCCGCGACGAGGGCGCGACCGGCCGTGGCGGCAAGCCGAAGGCGGGCCTGACCGGCTTCTCGGTCTCGCACCTGCGCATCCCCGAGCTGCCGCAGCCGTGGGAAGCGCCGCGCGCGCTGAACCCGCGCATGGCGCCGGCGCTGGAAATCATGACCGACGGCCCGCTCGGCGGCGCCGCGTTCAACAACGAGTTCGGCCGCCCCAACCTGCTCGGCTACTTCCGTAGCTTCGAATTGCCCGAAGGCGCCGATCTGGTGCGCGCGTACGACAAGCCGATCATGCTGGCCGGTGGCCTCGGCGCGATCGACCGCGTCCAGGTCGACAAGATCCCGCTGCAGGCCGGTGATGCGGTCATCGTGCTCGGCGGGCCGGCGATGCTGATCGGCCTGGGCGGCGGTGCCGCCAGTTCGGTGGCCTCCGGTGAAAGCGCCGAGGACCTGGACTTCGCCAGCGTGCAGCGCGACAACCCGGAAATGGAGCGTCGCTGCCAGGAGGTCATCGACCGCTGCGTGGCGATGGGCGCCAACAACCCAATCAAGTTCTTCCACGACGTCGGCGCCGGTGGCCTGTCCAACGCCATCCCCGAGCTGCTGCACGACTCGAACGTCGGTGGTGTCATCGACCTGGGCAAGGTGCCCACCGATGATCCGTCGCTGTCGCCGATGCAGCTGTGGTGCAACGAGTCGCAGGAACGCTACGTGCTGGGCGTGGCCCAGGAACGCCTGGCCGAGTTCGCCGCCCTGTGCGCCCGCGAACGCTGCCCCTTCGCGGCCGTCGGCGTGGCCACCGCTGAAGAGCATCTGGTGGTGGCCTACGGCGCCGTGCCGGGCCACACCCCGACCGATGCACCGATCGACCTGCCGATGGACGTGCTGTTCGGCAAGCCGCCGAAGATGCATCGCGATACCGTGCATCCGCCGGCACCGCGCTGGCCGGCGCTGAAGACCGGCGGCCTGGACCTGCATGAGGCCGGCCTGCGCGTGCTGGCGCACCCGACCGTGGCCTCGAAGAATTTCCTGGTCACCATCGGTGACCGCAGCGTCGGCGGCCTGACCGCGCGCGAACAGATGGTCGGCCCGTGGCAGCTGCCGGTGGCCGACGTGGCGATCACCCTGGCCGACTTCGACGGCGTGGCCGGTGAGGCGATGTCGATCGGCGAGCGCACCCCGCTGGCCCTGCTCGATGCGGCGGCTTCGGCACGCATGGCGGTGGGCGAAGCGCTGACCAACCTGTGCGCGGCCCCGGTCGATGCGCTGGATGAAATCAAGCTGTCGGCGAACTGGATGGCCGCGGCTGGCCACCCGGGCGAAGACGCGCTGCTGTACGACGCGGTGAAGGCGGTGGGCATGGAACTGTGCCCGCAGCTGGACATCAGCATCCCGGTGGGCAAGGACTCGCTGTCGATGCAGGCGCAGTGGCACGACCAGGGCGAAGCGCACAAGAGCGTGTCGCCGGTGTCGCTGGTGATCTCGGCGTTCGCGCCGGTTGCCGATGTGCGCCAGCAGCTGACCCCGCTGCTCGACCGCGACGTGGAAAGCGAGCTGTGGCTGATCGGCCTCGGTGCCGGCAAGCAGCGCCTGGGCGGTTCGATCCTGGCCCAGGTGCACGCCGACCATGGCGACCTGCCGGCCTTCGCCGGTGCCGCTCCGGACCTGGACGATCCGCAGCGCCTGCGTGGCTTCTTCGAGCTGATCCGCGATGCGCGCCAGGCCGGCCTGCTGCTGGCCTACCACGACCGCAGCGACGGTGGTGCCTTCGCCGCGCTGTGCGAAATGGCCTTCACCTCGCGGATGGGCCTGGACATCACCCTCGATGCGTGGGGCGATGATCCGTTCCGCAGCCTGTTCAACGAGGAACTGGGTGCGGTGGTGCAGATCGCACGCGAAGACCGCGCCGCGTTCGCTGACCTGGTCGAGCGCCATGCACTGACCGAATGCGCACAGCGCATCGCCAAACCAACCACCGCACCGGTGGTGCGTGTGTCGCTGGGCGGTGGCAACCTGGCCGAATGGCGCTGGGAAGCGCTGTTCGACGCCTGGTGGTCGGTCACTCACGCGATGCAGAAGCGCCGCGACAATCCGGCCAATGCCGACGCCGAGCGCGGGGTGGCACGTGCCTTCAACGCACCGGGCCTGAAGCCGAAGCTCAGCTTTGATCTCAACGAAGATGTCGCAGCACCGTTCATCAGCACCGGTGCGCGTCCGCGCGTGGCGGTGCTGCGCGAGCAGGGCGTCAACGGCCAGATTGAAATGGCCAACGCCTTCGAACGTGCCGGCTTCCGCGCCTTCGACGTGCACATGAGCGACCTGATCGAAGGCCGCGTGGCGCTGCAGGAGTTCACCGGCCTGGTCGCCTGTGGTGGCTTCAGCTATGGCGATGTGCTCGGTGCCGGCCGTGGCTGGGCCACCTCGATCCTGGAGCGCAGTGCGCTGCGTGATGCCTTCGCCGCGTTCTTCGCGCGCGAAGACAGCTTCGCGCTGGGCGTGTGCAACGGCTGCCAGATGATGAGCCAGCTCAAGGGCATCATTCCGGGTGCCGAGCACTGGCCGCAGTTCCGCCGCAATGCCAGCGAGCAGTTCGAAGCCCGTACCGCGCTGCTGGAAGTGGTGGAGTCGCCGTCGATCCTGCTGCGTGGCATGGCCGGCTCGCGCCTGCCGGTGGCGGTGGCGCATGGTGAAGGCCAGGCAGTGTTCGACACGGCCGTCGACCAGGCCGCGGCCCGCGTCTCGCTGCGCTACATCGATGGCCATGGCAACGTTGCCAGCCAGTATCCGCTGAATCCGAACGGTTCGCCGGACGGCATCACCGGCCTCACCAGCAGCGACGGTCGCGTCACCATCATGATGCCGCACCCGGAGCGCACCCCGCGCGCGCTCAACCTGAGCTGGGCGCCCGCCGAATGGCAGGGGGATTCGCCGTGGATGCGCATGTTCCGCAATGCACGGGTGTGGTGCGGCTGATCGCATCATTCCGCGCAGGGCGCAATGCCATCGCGTATGGAAAAACCCGCTGCATTGCCAGCGGGTTTTTCTTTGCGCGTGTGAAACTCCAGTCGCGCCCGCTAGTTACATCGATTTTCATGCGCCAGCCGTTCGTCACGTCTGCATAACGAAATCCTTTTATAAACCCGTGAAATAGTGAACTGCTTCACGGCAATAGGATTTGTCGTGTCAAAGTCTTGACGTTCTCCAAAGTTGCCGTTAACACTTGAAGCCCGTTTCAGAATCATTCATTTCGCAGTAACCGCTTGGCGCACGCGCTCGGGTTTCTGTCGCTGCGCGCCGTTCGGCAATACCCGCAGTAAATCACGCGAATAGACGCCCCCAGGGGGGACGTTGGGCCGCACGGCCCGGCGGTGGCGTTGCTTTGCCCAAAACCAGTCCAATCAGGAGCCGTACCGATGAATCGGATTTATCGCAAGGTCTGGAACAAAGCATTGGGTCAGTTGGTCGTGGCCTCGGAACTGGCCTCTTCCGACAGCAGCGGTGGTGTGGTCGACCAGCGCCGCGACACGACGCAGGCAACGCCAGCCGCGCTGGCTGTGGCACTGGGGCTGGTACTGGGATTGGGCATGAGCAGTGCCGCCGTTGCGCAGTCGGTGCAGATCGGCGGCAGCGCTACCTGCGTGGCGTTCAGTGGCAAGCTGCTGGAAAAGTGCCTGGTTGAAGGCACGGCCAGCGCCAAGGGCAGCAACGCGGTGGCGATCGGCGGCAACAGCAGCGCGAGCGCGGCCAACAGCGTGGCGCTGGGCGCCGGTTCCAAGGCCGCGCGCGCCAACACCGTGTCCGTCGGCGATGCCGGCAAGGAACGGCAGATCACCAACGTGGCCGCCGGCACCCAGGCCACCGATGCGGTGAACAAGGCGCAGCTGGATGCGCAGGCGCGCGCCACGCAGGCGGCGCTGGCGGACGTGGCCGCCGATGGCGAGCGCTACTTCAAGGCTGATGGCGCCGGTGATGACAGCGACGCAGCGAAGATCGACGGGCAGGGCGCGGTGGCCGCCGGTGCCGGTGCACAGGCGTTGGCCAACGCCACGACTGCCATCGGCACCCAGGCCATTGCCGCCGGCCTGGGCGCCAGCGCATTCGGCCAGGGCGCCCTGGCCATCGGCGACGCCAGCGTGGTGGTCGGGCAGAGTGCGGCCGCGTTCGGCCTCGGTGACACCGCCGTCGGCGCCAGCGCCTATGCCGCCAGCGAGAACGGCGCGGCTACCGCACTGGGTGCCTTGTCCGAAGCAAGCGCCGACGGCGCCACTGCCGTCGGTGGCGGTGCCGTGGCGATGGGCCCGGGCAGTACCGCTCTGGGCCGTGGCGCCACTGCCGCCAATGAAGCATCGATCGCGGTGGGTGCGTTCAGCACCGCCGTGGGTGAGTACAGCACCGCGCTGGGTTCCAACTCGGCGGCGGTCGCCACCGGCAGCGTGGCGCTGGGTGCCGGCTCGCTGGCCGATCGCGTCGATACGGTGTCCGTCGGTGCCGCCGAGTACGGCCTGACCCGCCAGATCACCAGCGTCGCGGCGGGCACCGAAGACACCGATGCGGTCAATGTCGGCCAGTTGAAGGACGTGGCCGCCGTGGCCGATGCCACCGCCAGGCACTTCCAGGCCACGGGCAGCCGCAACAGCGATGCGGGCGCGCTGGCCGAAGGCGACGAGGCACTGGCGGCCGGCGAGGCGGCCAATGCGATCGGCAACGGCGCCACCGCCGTGGGCGCGGGCGCCAATGCCGTCGCACAGAACGCGACTGCGGTGGGCAACAACGCGCTGGCCTCAGGTCAGAACAGTGCCGCGTTCGGCAACAACGCGCAGGCGAACGGTCCGGGCAGCGTCGCTGTCGGTGGTGCTGCGGTGGATGCCGATGGCAATCCGCTGATCACCAGTGGTGGCGTGCCGGTCGAAACCGGCGCCACCAGCGCCGGTGTCGGTGGCACCGCGGTGGGCGCCAGTGCCGAAGCCAGCGGCTTTGCGGCGTCGTCCTACGGCGTCGGTGCCTATGCCGCCGGTGCCCAGGCCTCCGCGTTCGGTGCGGTCGCCAATGCCATCGGTGATTACTCCACTGCGCTGGGTACGCAGAGCAACGCCACCGGCACCAGCAGCGTGGCCATCGGTGGCCCGGCCGACCTGATTCCGGGCCTGGGTTTCTTCGTGCAGACCCAGGCCAGCGGCGAAGCGGCAACGGCCGTCGGCGCCGGTGCCATCGCAAGCGGTGACCGCGCGGTGGCCAACGGCAGCCTGACCGAAGCCTCCGGCGCGGAATCCACCGCCGTCGGCTACTTCGCTTACGCCCCGGGTGAGAATGCCAGCGCACTCGGCGCGCAGACCTGGGCCAGCGGCGCACAGAGCACGGCCGTCGGGTACTACGCCACTGCGCGTGGCGCCAACAGCGTCGCGCTTGGCGCGAATTCCGAAGCGGTGCGCGCCAACAGCGTGGCCGTGGGCAGTGCCGGCAACGAACGGCAGATCACCAGCGTGGCCGCGGGCAGCGAAGCCACCGATGCAGTGAACAAGGCGCAGCTGGACGCCGTGGCCAGTACCGCGGACAACACCGCGCGCTTCTTCCAGGCCCAGCCGGAAGCGGGCAGTGATGCCGGTGCGCTCGCCGAGGGCGAAGGCGCGGTGGCGGCCGGTTCGTCGAGCAATGCGATCGGCGCCGGCGCGGTTGCACATGGCGCGGCCGCTTCGGCCATCGGTGACGACGCCGTGGCGGTGGGTCGCAACAGCAACGCCACCGGCAACGGCGGTGTTGCCATCGGTGGCCTCGGCCAGGCCTACGACGAGTACAACCAGCCGATCATCGGTGCCGACGGAACGGCGCAGCAGGTGAGCACCACCGCCGTCGCCAACGCCACCGCAGTGGGCAGCGGCGCACAGGCCACCGGTGCCGCCAGCAGCGCGTTCGGCAATGCGGCCAAGGCCAGCGGGGACAACAGCTTCGCTGCTGGCGGCACGTCGCGTGCAACCGGCGGCTACGCGGTTGCGGTTGGCGACAGTGCCTTCGCCAGCAGTGACGACAGCACCGCCGTCGGTGGCTACAGCTGGGCCACGGCCAGTGGCGCCAGTGCCTTCGGTTCCGGTGCGTGGGCCACGGCCACCAATGCCTCTGCGTTCGGCAATGCGGCGTGGGCCAGTGGCAGCGGCGCAACGTCCATCGGTTACAACAGCTGGGCCAACGGTGCCAGCGCCACGGCGGTCGGCCGGGGCGCCTTCGGCTATGGCGACAACAGTGTGGCGCTGGGCTTCCAGGCGCTCGGCAACAGCGTCAACAGCATCGCCATCGGCACCAACACGGTCGCCGGTGGTGAAAGCGCGATCGCGCTCGGCGCCGGCAGCAACGCCAGTGCCAGCAACGCCGTCGCGCTGGGCGCCGGCTCGGTTGCCAACCGCGCCCGCAGCGTTTCGGTCGGCAGCGCCGGCAACGAGCGCCAGCTGACCAACGTCGCTGCCGGTACCCAGGCCACCGATGCGGTGAACAAGGCACAGCTCGACGCGGTTGCGACCACCGCCACCACCACCAGCCGCTTCTTCCAGGCCAGCGGCAACGGCGACGACGTGGCCGGTGCCCTGGTGGACGGTGACAACGCGCTGGCTGCCGGTGATGCGGCCAATGCCATCGGCAACGGTGCCACCGCGCTCGGCAGCGGTGCCAACGCGCTGGCCACCAACGCGCAGGCACTGGGCTTCAACGCCCTGGCCAGTGCCGCCAACGCCAGCGCCGTCGGCGCCAACGCGCAGGCGACCGGCGAGTACGCCACCGCACAGGGTGCGGAGAGCGAGGCCAGCGGCGAGCAGAGTGCGGCGTTCGGCGCCGCCAGCATCGCCAGCGGCGCCGGCAGCACCGCCAATGGCGTGCTGTCCGAAGCTTCCGGCGAAGAAGCCGTGGCGGTGGGCTACTTCAGCAGCGCCAGTGGCAGCGGCGCCACTGCGGTCGGCAGCGAAAGCGTCGCCAGCGGCACTGCGTCGGCCGCATTCGGCATCGGCGCCGAAGCGACCGGCGGCTACAGCACCGCCATCGGTGGCTACGCGCAGGCCTCGGCGTTCAACGCCACTGCCTTCGGCAACTTCGCCAATGCCTCCGGTTCCAACAGCGTGGCGCTGGGCGGCGACGCCGAAGCCTCGGGTGCCTACAGCACGGCCACCGGCCAGGGCAGCCTGGCGACCGGCACCAACAGCGTCGCCGTCGGCGGCTCGCTGTTCGGCGTGCTGGCCACCGAAGCATCGGGCAACTACTCGACCGCTGTCGGTGGCGGCGCCTGGTCGGCTGGCATCAACAGCACCGCGCTGGGCAACGCCGCCGAATCGCGCGCGGCCAACAGCGTGGCGCTGGGCGCCGACTCGATCGCCGACCGTGACAACACCGTGTCGGTCGGCGGTGGTGGCAACACCCGCCAGATCACCAACGTGGCCGCTGGCACGCAGGGCACCGATGCGGTCAACAAGAACCAGCTTGATGCCGTTGCCGACGCAGCGGAAAAGACCAGCAGGCAATTCCAGGCCAGTGGCAACGCCGACGGTGAAACCGGCGCACTGGTCGAGGGCGACAACGCGCTGGCGGCCGGTGATGCGGCCAACGCGATCGGCAACGGTGCCACCGCGCTCGGTAGCGGCGCCAATGCGCTGGCGGCCAACGCCACCGCCGTCGGCATCGACGCGCTGGCCACCGGCAACAACGCTGCGGCGCTGGGCAGCACCGCACAGGCCACCGGCGAGGACAGCCTCGCGCTCGGCACCGGCGCCAGCGCCAGCGAGCTGGGGGCCAGTGCCGTGGGTGCGCGGGCCCAGGCCAGCGGTGCGTACAGCACCGCAACCGGCACCGAATCCAATGCCAGCGGCACGCAGGCACTGGCCAGTGGCTTCCGCAGTGCCGCCTCCGCCGATGGCACCACCGCCGTCGGTGGCTATGCCGAAGCCAGCGGTCGCCTCGGCACCGCGCTGGGCTACGGTTCGGCCGCCAGTGGCGCCAACACCACGGCGGTCGGCTTCGGTGCCGCGGCGGCCGGTAGCGGAGCCGTTGCGGTCGGCCAGTCCAGCGAAGCCAGTGGCGCCGAGAGCGTGGCCATCGGTGGCAGCACCTTCTTCGGCCTGATCCCGTCGCGCGCCAGCGGCACCGGCGCGGCGGCCTTCGGTGCCGGCGCCTGGGCGACCGAAGATTACGCCACCGCGATCGGCTGGAATTCGTGGGCGGATGCGGCAGATGCCACGGCACTGGGCGCCAGTGCCACCGCCAGTGGGTTGAACAGCGTGGCGCTGGGCGCCGGCTCCAAGGCCGAGCGCGACAATACCGTGGCCGTGGGCACCGCCGGCGGCGAGCGCCAGGTGACGCATGTGGCGGCGGGCACCGAGGCTACCGACGCGGTGAACAAGGGCCAGCTGGACGCGGTTGCCAGCGTTGCCGACAGGACGGGCCGGCAGTTCCAGGCCAGCGGCAACGCCGATGGCGAAGCCGGTGCACGGGTGGAGGGCGACGATGCGCTCGCCGCTGGCAACGCGGCCAATGCGATTGGCAACGGCGCCACCGCAGTGGGCAGCGGCGCAACGGTGGTCGCGGCCAATGCAACGGCGGTCGGCGTCGACGCGCTGGCCACGGCCGAGCAGGGTGTGGCGATCGGCAGCGGTGCCAGCAGCACCGCAGGCGGTGCCGTCGCACTGGGTGCACAGAGCAGCAGCGGCGGCGCCGCCAGCATTGCGATCGGCGCGCAGTCGCAGTCGCAGGGCATCGGGGCGACCGCTGTCGGCGGCATGGCCGAGGCCGCCGGCCTGGCGGCCACCGCAGTGGGCTACGGCGCGATCGCCGATGGTCGCGAAACCACGGCAGTCGGCAACTTCGCACAGGCCAGTGGCTGGCGCGCCACGGCGTTTGGTGCAGGCGCCAGCGCCGGCTTCTTCGGCACCGCGATCGGCAGTGCCGCGCAGGCCGCTGACGTGTCCACGGCGGTGGGCCAGGGCACCATCGCGGAGATCGCCGGCGCCGGCTTTGGCGTGCAGGCCAAGGCGGGCGAGTACGGCACCGCTCTGGGCAACAACGCCGCGACCGGATTGAACGGCGTGGCGGTCGGCTTCAATGCACTGGCCGGACAGGATGCCGCCAGCGTCAGCGCTGGCCGGTTCACCACCGCCATCGGCAGCGAGGCGTGGGCCACCGAAGACGGCGCCACCGTGGTCGGCTACAACAGCTACGCGCAGGCCAGCAACGCGACGGTGCTCGGCAGCAACACCTGGACCACCAAGGACGCCGGCAACAGCGTCGCGTTGGGTGCGGGCTCGCTGGCCGACCGCGCCAACGCGGTGTCGGTGGGTGCCGCGCAGGAGTGGGTCGATGCTGCCGGCGTGACCCACAGCGCGATCAACCGCCAGCTGACCAATGTCGCGGCCGGTACGCAGGCCACCGATGCGGTGAACAAGGGCCAGCTGGATGCAGTGGCCGCCACCGCCGATGCGGTCGGGCAACGCTTCAAGGCCAACGGTTCGGGTACCGCCAGTGCCACCGGCGCCGATGCCGTGGCCATCGGCGGCAACGCCACCGCCAGTGGCAGCCGCAGCAATGCGCTGGGCAGCGGCGCCACGGCCATCGGCAACGCGGCACTGGCACTGGGCGCCAACAGCGGCGCCAGCGGCAACAACTCGGTGGCATTGGGTGCCGGTTCGCGTGCGCTGGAGGCCAATGTGGTCTCGGTCGGCGGTGGCAACGGCACCGCCGGTCCGGCCACGCGGCGCATCGTCAACGTGGCCGACGGGCGCATCGCGGCCGGCAGTACCGATGCGGTCACCGGTTCCCAGCTCAATGTCACCAACCAGCGCGTCGGCGCCGTGGAAACCCGCGTCGGTGATTTCGACGCGCGTATCGCCACGGTCGAGACCACGGCGGCCAGCGCGGTCGGCTATGACGATGCCAGCCGTGAGCGCCTGACCCTGTCCGGCATCCAGGGCACCACCATCGACAATGTCGGCGCCGGCAGCATCGCCGCCGGCAGCCGCCAGGCGATCAATGGCGGGCAGTTGTTCCAGTCGCTCAGTGACGCCGCCAGCTTCCTCGGCGGTGGCGCCAGCGTCGGCATGCAAGGCGTGTTCGTGGCACCGAACTATGTGATCCAGGGCGCTACCTACAGCAACGTCGGCGATGCGCTGGGTGCGTTGGACCGCAAGGTGAGCGAGATCGACCGCCGCACCGCCGGTGGCACGCGCGCCGGCACGGCCAGCCTGCGCGCAATGAGTGCGTCGCTGGATGACGGTTCGGCCAACCTGGGGGATGCCGCCGTGGCAGCCGATGCCGCACCGGCCGCGTCGACCGCTGGCAGCGCGCGCGTGCAGGGCACGCCGACCGTGGCCGCAGCGGGCGCCGGGATTCCAGTCGGAACCCCGGCGACCGGCGCCAATGCCGTGGCCATGGGCGAGGGGGCCGTCGCCAGCGGCGCGTCGTCCACGGCCATTGGCCAGGGTGCGAACGCCACGGCCGCAAATGCCGTGGCACTGGGCCAGGGTTCGGTCGCCGACCGTGCCAACACCGTGTCGGTCGGCAGCGAAGGCAACGAACGCCAGGTCACCAACGTCGCCGCCGGCACCACCGCCACCGACGCCGTCAACAAGGGCCAGCTGGATCGTGGCGTGGCCACGGCGAACAGCTACACCGATAGTCGCGTGCAGGCCGTCGCCGACAGCTTCGATGTGTTCAAGGGCGAAATCGATGGACGCCTGCGCCACATGGACCGCCGCATTGACCGCCAGGGCGCGATGAGCGCGGCGATGCTCAACATGGCCACCAGTGCCGCGGGCATCCGCACCCAGAACCGGGTCGGCGTCGGCATCGGTTTCCAGGGTGGCGAATCGGCGTTGTCACTGGGTTACCAGCGCGCGATCAGCGATCGCGCCACGGTCACCTTCGGCGGCGCCTTCAGCAGCGATGACAGCTCGGTCGGCGTGGGCGCCGGCTTCGGCTGGTAAGCCCGTCCATCGCGCCGGCGGCCACCCACGCCGGCGCATCACCTGCAACGAGGGCCTGGGGGGAGGTCACGGCAATCCCGGCTGGGCCGGCCGGGAGTCGTCAAGGAATGATGGCCGCAGTGTTGGTTCGATCCATGACCCAGAAGAGGAATTCGACGTGATCAAGAAGCAGAACCTTCGCATCAATGTGCTTGCCGCCGCCGTGCTGTCGATGACCGCGGTGGGTGCCATCCACGCCGCCGGGTTGCCGACCCGTGAACCGGTGCGCCAGGCCAGCACCGCCGAGCCGGGCGCCGAGCGCATCATCGTCAAGTACCGTGCCGGCACCGCTGCGGCGGGCGACCGTTCGGCCAAGCTGTCCACCGTGCAGTCCGCGCTGACCCGCGCCAGCCTGTCCGGTGGCACCGCCCGCGCCAGCACGCTTGGCCCGCAGGTCGTGCGCAGGCTCGGCGTCGGTGCCGACCTGATCCGTCTGCAGGGGCGCCTGGCGCCTGCGGAACTGCAGCGCGTGCTGAAGGAACTGAAGGCCGACCCGGCCGTGCAGTACGCCGAAGCCGACGTGAAGCTGCGCCGCACCGAGCTGCGTGCCGGTGACGTGCAGCCGGCGCTGGCACCGAACGATCCGTACTACCAGCAGTACCAGTGGCACCTGCACAACGCCACCGGTGGCATCAACGCGCCGTCTGCGTGGGATGTGTCGCAGGGCGAGGGCGTGGTGGTGGCCGTGCTCGACACCGGCATCCTGCCGCAGCACCCGGACCTGGTCGGCAACCTGCTGGAAGGCTACGACTTCATCAGCGATGCCGAGACGTCGCGCCGTGCCACCAACGATCGCGTGCCGGGCGCGCAGGACTATGGTGACTGGGTCGAGAACGACAACGAGTGCTACACCGGCTCCGTCGCCGAGGACAGTTCCTGGCACGGTACCCATGTGGCCGGTACCGTGGCCGAGCAGACCAACAACGGCGTCGGCATGGCCGGTGTCGCGCACAAGGCCAAGGTGCTGCCGGTCCGCGTGCTTGGCAAGTGCGGTGGCTACCTCTCCGATATCGCCGACGCCATCACCTGGGCGTCCGGCGGCACCGTAGCGGGCGTGCCCGCCAATGCCAACCCGGCCGAGATCATCAACATGAGCCTCGGCGGCAGCGGCAGCTGTGACGGGACCTACCAGGACGCCATCAACGGCGCGATCTCGCGCGGCACCACCGTGGTGGTGGCCGCCGGCAACGAGACCGACAACGCATCCAAGTACCGTCCGGCCAGCTGCGATGGCGTGGTGACCGTCGGCGCCACCCGTATCACCGGCGGCATCACCTACTACTCCAACTACGGCACGCGCGTGGACCTGTCCGGCCCCGGCGGCGGTGGCAGCGTGGACGGCAACCCGGGTGGCTACATCTGGCAGTCCGGTTCGGATGCGGCCACCACCCCGCAGTCGGGCAGCTACAGCTACATGGGCATGGGCGGCACGTCGATGGCGTCGCCGCACGTGGCAGCGGTCGCTGCGCTGGTGCAGAGCGCGCTGATCGCCAAGGGCAAGGATCCGCTGGCCCCGGCGGCGATGCGCACGCTGCTGAAGGAGACCGCGCGTCCCTTCCCGGTCAGCATCCCGGCTGCCACCCCGATCGGTACCGGTATCGTTGATGCCAAGGCGGCGCTGGCCAAGGCGCTGGAAGAGCCGTGCACCGAGAACTGCGGGCCGGTGGCGACGCCGCTGACCAACAAGGCCGCCGTGGGGGGCCTGAACGGTGCGGCCGGCAGCAGCCGCCTGTACAGCTTCGAGGCGGCCGCCGGCAAGCAGCTCAGCGTGATCACCTACGGCGGTACCGGCAACGTCTCGGTCTACATCGCCCAGGGACGCGAACCGAGTGCCAGCGACAACGACGCCAAGTCGACCCGCCCTGGCACGTCCGAAACGGTGCGGGTGAACAAGCCGGTCGCGGGCACCTACTACATCAAGGTGGTGGGCGAAGCGGCATACAACGGCGTGAGCATTCTCGCCACGCAGTAAGCACCCGTTGTCGTAGTTGAACGGCCGACGCCCGTCACCCTGTGTGACGGGCTTCGTCTTTTTACGAAAGGTGGCCGCGGGGCAGCGGAAATCACGGCTTAACTGCTAAAGTCGGGCCGATTGACAGGAGAGTCATGTGAACGCGCTCGCTGCACCCGTTACCGACGACGCCGAAGGCCACATTCTCGATGCGCTGCTGGCACGCGGCCGGCTCAAGGAAGGCGACCTGGCGCGCGCGCGGCCGCTGCATGCCGAGGCCGGCGGCAGCCTGCTGGGCCTGCTGGTGCGGCTGGGCCTGGTGTCTGAACGCGACCAGGCGCTGGCCAGCGCCGAAGTGCTGGGCCTGCCGCTGCTGGAGGGCAAGCAGGTGCCCGAAGCGCCGCCGCAGGCGCTGGCCGAAGGGTTGCCGCTGTCGCTGCGTTTCCTCAAGCAGTTCCACGTGTGCCCGCTGGAACTGGATGAACACGGGGTGCGGCTGTGGCTGGCCGATGCCCATGACGCCTATCCGCAGCAGGCCGTGCAGCTGGCGCTGGGGGTCCCGGTGACGCCGGTGCTGGGCATGCGCGCGGAGATCGATGATCTGGTCGAGCGCTGGTTCGGCCAGGGCCGCAGCGCGATGGGGGCGATCGTGGAAACCGCCGATGGCGAGGGCGGTGCCGTCGACGATATCGAGCACCTGCGCGATCTTGCGTCGGAAGCGCCGGTGATCCGCCTGGTCAACCTGGTGATCCAGCGTGCGGTGGAGCTGCGCGCCTCGGACATCCATGTCGAACCGTTCGAGAGCCGGCTGAAGGTCCGCTACCGCGTCGATGGCGTGCTGGTGGAGGGCGAAAGCCCGCCGGCCAACCTCACTGCCGCAGTGATCAGCCGCATCAAGATCATGGCCCGGCTCAACATCGCCGAACGGCGCCTGCCGCAGGACGGCCGCATCATGCTGCGCGTGCAGGGCAAGGAACTGGACCTGCGCGTGAGCACCGTGCCGACCGCGCACGGCGAAAGCGTGGTGATGCGACTGCTCGACCGCGAGACAGTGGTGTTCGATTTCCATCGGCTGGGTTTCACCGACGCCTTCCTGCCGCAGTTCCGCAAAGTGCTGGAACAGCCGCATGGCATCCTGCTGGTGACCGGCCCGACCGGTTCGGGCAAGACCACCACGCTGTACACCGCGCTGAGCCAGCTCAACACCGCCGACGTCAAGATCATCACGGTCGAAGACCCGGTCGAGTACCAGATCGAGGGCATCAACCAGATCCAGGCCAAGCCGCAGATCGGCCTGGACTTCGCCAATGCGCTGCGCAGCATCGTCCGCCAGGATCCGGACATCATCATGATCGGTGAAATGCGCGACCTGGAAACCGCGCGCATTGCGATCCAGTCGGCGCTGACCGGCCACTTGGTGCTGTCCACCTTGCACACCAACAATGCGGCCGGTGGCATCACCCGGCTGCTCGACATGGGCGTGGAAGACTACCTGCTCACCTCCACCATCAACGGCATCCTGGCCCAGCGCCTGGTACGCCGGCTGGAGCCGACCCACGCCGAGCGCTACGCAGCCTCGCCGGAGGAGATCGAACGGTTCGAACTGCGCCGCCTGCAGCCGCAAGGGCCGATCCATCTGTACCGCCCCAAGCCGTCTGCGCTGGCGCCGACCGGCTATCTGGGGCGTACCACCATCATGGAATTCCTGGTGATGAACGATGCGCTTCGCCGTGCGGTGATGCGTCGCGACGGCATGGGCGAGATCGAACGCATCGCCCGCGAGGCCGGCATGCGCACGATGTACGAAGATGGCCTGTCCAAGGCGCTGAGCGGGCAGACCACCATCGAGGAAGTGCTGCGCGTGACCGAGGAAAGCTGATGCGCGCAGGACGCCGGGGCTGACATGCCGAACTATCGCTACAAGGCGCTCAACCCGCATGGCGAGGTCTTCGACGGGCAGATGGAAGCGGCCAGCGAGGCCGAGCTGATCGCGCGCCTGCAGGACCAGGGCCACCTGCCGATGGAGACGCAGCTGGCCGACGCCGGCGCGATCGGCGGCAGTAGCTGGCGCAACCTGCTGCAGCAGCGCCCGCTGCAGGGTGCCGCATTGCTGCAGTTCACCCAGCAGCTGGCGACCCTGCTCGGTGCTGGCCAGCCACTGGATCGCGCGCTGTCGATCCTGCTGGGGTTGCCCGAGGACGAACGATCACGCCGCGCGATCACCGACATCCGCGACGTGGTGCGCGGCGGTGCGCCCCTGTCCACCGCGCTGGAACGCCAGCATGGGCTGTTCTCGCGCCTGTACGTGAACATGGTGCGTGCCGGCGAGGCCGGTGGCAGCCTGCATGAAACCTTGCAGCGCCTGGCCGACTACCTTGAGCGCAGCCGTGCGCTGCAGGGCAAGGTCATCAACGCACTGGTCTATCCGGCGATCCTGCTGGTGGTGGTCGGTGGCGCGCTGTTGTTCCTGCTCGGCTACGTGGTGCCGCAGTTCGCGCAGATGTACGAAAGCCTGGACGTGGCGCTGCCGTGGTTCACCAACGCGGTACTGCAGCTGGGCCTGTTCGTGCGTGACTGGTGGGTGCTGCTGCTGGTGGTGCCCGGCGTGCTGGTGCTGTTCTTCGAGCGCAAGGCGCGGCAACCGGCGTTCCGTCTGGCGCTGGATGGCTGGCTGCTGCAGCGGCGTGGCATCGGCCGACTCATCGGCGAGCTGGAAACCGCCCGGCTGGCGCGCACGCTGGGCACACTGCTGCGCAATGGCGTGCCGCTGCTGGGGGCACTGGGCATCGCGCGCAACGTGCTGGGCAACCGTGCCCTGGCCGCCGATGTCGAAACCGCCGCCGATGAAGTGAAGAACGGTGCCGGCCTGTCGCTGGCGCTGTCGCGCGGCAAGCGGTTCCCGCGCCTGGCGCTGCAGATGATCCAGGTCGGCGAGGAATCCGGCGCGCTCGATACCATGCTGCTGAAAGCCGCCGATACCTTTGAACAGGACAGCGCCCGGCGCATCGACCGCATGCTGGCGGCGATGGTGCCGGCGATCACCCTGGTGCTGGCCTCGGTGGTCGGTGCGGTGATCGTGGCCGTGCTGGTGCCGCTGTACGACCTGACCAATGCCATCGGTTGACGATGGCACGCTCCGCAACCCTGACACTCCGCAACTGAAAGGACCGTCCATGATTGCCAGTCGCCGACCGATCCGCCTTTCCTTCGCCGCCGCGCGCAACCAGTCGGGCATGAGCCTGCTGGAGATCATCATCGTCATCGTGCTGATCGGCGCGGTGCTGACCCTGGTCGCCAGCCGCGTGCTGGGCGGTGCCGACCGTGGCAAGGCCAACATCGCCAAGGCGCAGGTGCAGACCGTCGCCTCCAAGATCGACAACTACCAGATCGACACCGGCAAGCTGCCGGGCACGCTCAATGACCTGGTGACAGCGCCGGCCGGCGTCGGCGGCTGGCTCGGCCCGTACGCCAAGCCGGCCGACCTGAATGATCCGTGGGGCCACGCGCTGGAATACCGCGCACCCGGCGAAGGCCAGCCGTACGAGCTGGTCAGCCTGGGCAAGGATGGCAAGGCCGGTGGCAGCAGCGTCGACGCCGATATCCGCTATCAGCCGTAAGCGCGCATGACGCCTTTCCTGCCGCGCCGGGTGCCGCACCCGCGCCTGCCCGGCAGGCGCGCGGCGGGCCTGTCGCTGCTGGAGATGCTGCTGGTGATCGCGCTGATCGCGGCGATCGGCCTGATCACCGCTGCCGGCCTGTCACGAGGGTTCGCCGGCATGCAGCTGCGCGGCGCCGGGAAGGACATCGCCAACCAGCTACGCATGGTGCGCGCGCAGGCGATTTCCCGTGGTGAGCCGCAGCGCTTCGTGATCGAGCCGGCGCGGCGGCGCTGGGAGGGAGCCAACCGGCGCCAGGGCGAGGTGCCGGCACAACTGCAGGTGCAGTTCGAAGGCGCCGCGCAGCTGGCCACGGCACCGGGGCAGGGCGTGATCGAGTTCCATCCCGATGGCGGCTCCAGCGGCGGCCGCATCCGGTTGCAGCGCGACGGCGCCGAGTGGCGCATCGAAGTCGGCTGGCTCACCGGCGAGGTCCGCTCCGGGCCCTGGCGGGCGCCATGAAGCGGCGCGCGCGTGGCTTCACCCTGCTGGAAGTGATCATCGCCTTCGCCCTGCTGGGCCTGGCGCTGACCCTGCTGCTGGGCAGCCTGTCCGGTGGCGCGAAACAGGTGCGTGACGCCGAACTGCGCACGCGCGCGGTGCTGCATGCACAGTCACTGCTGGCCCAGGCCGGCGTCGACACGCCGTTGCAGGTGGGCAGCCAGCAGGGTGACTGGGAACAGGGGCGCTATCACTGGGAGCTGCAGGTCCAGCCGTGGGTCGAACCACGCGCCGGCAACGTCGTGCAGGCCACGTCACCGGGTGCCCCATGGCTGGCCGAGCTGCAGCTGCAGGTGCGCTGGGGCGACAGCGAGCGCGAACAACTGCACTGGCGCAGCCTGCGCCTGTTGCCGCCCGACCTGGAGAACGCGCGATGAAGCAGCGCGCCGCGGGCTTCACCCTGGTCGAAGTGATGCTGGCGACGGTGCTGCTGGCTGGCGGCCTGGCATTGGCCTTTGCCAGCGTGCGCTCGGCGATGGCGGTCAGCCAGCGCGGCGAGCAGATCGCTGCCGAAAGCGAACGCATGCGCGCCGTCGAGTCGTTGTTGCGCAGGCAGCTGGCGGGTGCACTGCGCACCCCGCTGGAGGCCCCGGACCCCACCCGCGAGCCGGTCTTCTTCCAAGGTGAGGAGCAGCGCATGTTGTTCGCCGCCGACCTGCCCGGTTACCTCGGCCGTGGCGGACCCTACCTGCACGCGCTGCAGGTGGACGGACGCGGTGGCCAACAGCGCCTGTTGCTGGACCTGGTGCTGCTGCAGGAAGGCGAGCGCATCGCCGAGAATCCGCCGCGCCCGCCGGAGGTGCTGGTGGAGAACCTGAAGTCGGTGCAGCTGCGCTACCGCGGCATCGATGCCAGCACCGGGCAGGTCACCGACTGGCTGCCGCGCTGGGACGACACCCGCCGCCTGCCGATGCTGGTGGAAATCCAGATCGAGCCGAACCGCGGCACGCCGTGGCCGCCGCTGGTGGTGGCGCTGCGTGCCGGTGGCAGTGGAGGCGCACGATGAGCCGGCAGGGCGGGGCGGCATTGGTGCTGGTGCTGTGGCTGATCGCGTTGATGACGGCGCTGGTCGGTGCATTCGCGCTGAGCGCACGGGTCGAGCACCTGCAGCAGCGCGTGCTGGATGACGATGCACGCGGGCAGGAACGTGCGCGCGCCGGCCTTGAATATGCCCTGCTGCGGCTGTCGGCCGATCCGCAACGCGCGCCCTGGCGTGCCGATGGCCGTACCTACCGCTGGCAGTTCGACGACGCCAGCATCGAGATCAAGGTGCTGGACGAGAACGGCAAGATCAACCTGAATCTGGCCGATGCGGCGCTGCTGACCGCCTTCCTCAAGGCGCTGGGCGAAGACGATGCCCAGGCCCGGCAGCTGGCCGGGGCGATCATCGACTGGCGCGACGAGGACAGCCTGCTGCAGCCGGGAGGGGGCGCCGAAGCGCAGGACTACGCCGCAGCCGGATTGCCCTACGGCCCCCGCAACAAGCGCTTCGAGACCCTGGGCGAGCTGCAGCGGGTGCTGGGCATGCGCGGCCCGCTGTACCGGGCGATGCTGCCGCACCTGACCCTGTACAGCCGCCAAGCACGCCCGGATCCGCAGTTCGCCAGCGCACCGGTGCTGACCGCGCTGGGCCTGGATGCGGACAGTGTGATGGCGCAGCGCGCACAGCAGGAGCGTGATGCAGATTCCGCTGGCGGTACGACAACGCTTGCCAGCAGCAGCGGCACCTATAGTATCGAGTCCGGTGCCATCGACAGCAGTGGACGCAGGTCGGTGGTGCAGGCAGTGGTACGCAGTGGCTCGGGCGGGGTTCCCGGGCGGACTTACACAGTGCTTCGCTGGGAGCAGGGAATGACAGCAAGATGACGGCGTGGCAGGACAGTCTGCGGCAGGTGCAGGGCCGGATCGGCCCGGGCGCGGGCCGTTTCCTGCGCTGGTGGCGTCAGTCGCTGCTGGCCTGGGTGCCGGTGCGCTGGCAATGGGCGCTGGGCTGGGGTCAGGCACGCCTGCTGTTGCAGCAGCAGGGGGGCGAGCTGCAGGTCTGGCGCGAGGCCGGTGAGCGCCGCGAAGCGGTGGCGCGCCTGCCGTGGCCGCTGTCGCCGGCGGACCTGGACCGCGTGCTGGAGCCCCGCCTGCGTACTCTGCCGCGGGTGTGGCTGCTGCCGGCGACGGACGTCCTGCGGCGTACCCTGCGCCTGCCCGCCGCTGCGGCCGATCGCCTGCGCGCGGTGGTCGGTTTCGAGATCGACCGGCAGACGCCGTTCGAAGCGTCCCAGGTCAGCTATGACGTGCGTGAACTGGGCGCGGCCGGCGAAGGCCAGCTGCAGGTCGAACTGGTGGCGTGGCCGTTGCGGCAGCTGGACGCATGGCGCAGTGGGGTGGGCCCGTGGGCCGACGCACTGGCCGGTGTCGATGCCATCGATGTGCAGGGCAACGTGCTGCAGGTGAACCTGCTGCCGCCCGCGCAGCGCCAGGTGCGTCCGGACCCGATGCGGCGCTGGAACCTGCTGCTGGCGGTGGCGGCAGCGGTGATGCTGGTGCTGGCAGCAGTGCAGCTGCTGGACAACCGCCGGGCTGCCGCCGACGCGCTGCGTGAGCAGGTCGAGCGCAGCGCGCGCAGTGCGCGTGGCGTGGCCAGCGAACGCGCGCAGCTGCAGGCGCTGATCGATGGTGCCGCGTTCCTGGAGAAACAGCGCAGCCAGCGCGCCGGTACCGTGGAAATCTGGAATGAACTGACCCGGCGCCTGCCGGAAGGCACCTATCTGGAAAAGCTGGCGATCGAGAACAACAACCTGCAGCTGATCGGCCTGAGCCGCGAGGCATCGCAGCTCGTGCAGCTGCTGCAGGATGCACCGCAGTGGCGCAAGGTCAACCTGACCGGGGTGCTGCAGGCCGATGGCGCCGCCAGTGGCCGTGACCGCTTCACCATGACTGCCGAGCTGCAGCCCTTGCCGGCCGCGGCACCGAGCCCGGAGGCGGCCGATGCCGATGCCAAGCGCACGCCGTGACCGCTGGCTGGCGCTGGCACTGCTGCTGGCCGTGCTCGGCGTGGCGTATCTGTTGCTGGTGCACCCATGGTTCACACAGCCGCTGCGTGCGATCGATGCCGATGTCGCCGCGCTGCGCGAGCGCGAGGCGCGCGTGCAGGCGCAGCTGCAGCAGCGGCCGCAGATCGAACAGCGCCTGCGTGCCACCCGCGAGGCATTGCAGCAGCGGCCGGGCTTCCTGCGCGAAGCCACGGCCGAAGCCGCTGCCGCCGCGCTGGGTGCCCGCCTGCAGGATGCCGTGGCGATGGCCAGCCCGGGCAACCGCAGCTGCACCATCAGCAACCGCACGCCGCTGGCGGACAACCGCCGCGATGCCGAGTTCGTGCGTGTCGCGATGCAGGTGCGGCTGCGCTGCGGCGTGGCCGAACTGGCCACCGTGCTGCACAGCCTTGAAACCGGCAGCCCACGCCTGTTCGTCGACAACCTCAACCTGATCGCGCAGCGTTTCCAGCAATCGCCGAATGAATCGGGGCTGGGCCTGGACGTGTCGTTCGAGCTGGCCGGCTACCTGCTGCCGGGCGCCGCCGCCGACGGCGCGGCGACAACGCCTGCTGCAGCGCCCGCAGTGCTGCCTTCACCGGCCGAGGCGACCCCTGCGCCGCCGCCGGCCGCCCCGTCCGAAGGGCAGGAGGTGGCCGATGAAACGTGAACAGATCAGCCTGCGCACCGGCTTCCTGCTGGCGTTGGCCGGTTGGGCCGCTGCCGTCTGGCTGGCCACCGGCTTCGGGCTGGGCAGCCATCTGCCCGGTGCCGGCGGTGATGCCGACGCCGCGCCTGCGCTGCCGTCATTGCCGCCGCTGGCGGCCGAGCGCATGGCCAGCGCCGACAGCTACAGCGCAATCGGCGAGCGCCCGCTGTTCGCCGAAGACCGCAGGCCGCGCCCGTACCTGCTGGGTGGCAGCGAACCCGCGGCCAGTGCCGCGCTGCGCCTGACCGGCGTGCTGTTGACCGGCGACTTCGGCATGGCCACCTTCACCACCGAGCAGAACCGCTCGCTGCGGCTGCGCCTCAACGGCGAAGCCGTGGACGGCTGGCAGCTGGTGGCGCTGCAGCCGCGGCAGGCGACCGTGATCGGCCCCGGTGGCAACCAGGTCCTTGAACTGGCGGTGTTCAACGGCCAGGGCGGAGAGCCGCCAACCGTGCTGCGGGGTGCCAATGGCGCGGTGCCGCCAGCGCCGGGCAGCGGGGCACCGCCACCGGTGCAGCCCCCCGCAGCGCCGGTCGCTGCACCGGGGGGCAGTGCACAGCGCAGTACCGGCAATGCCGCTGCCGCCGCCGCGCCGGCCGCACCCACGAACACGCCACCGGCCAACACCAACGGGCCCAGCGAAGCGCAGATGCAGGCCATCCGCGAACGCATCCAGGCCCGCCGTCGCCAGCTGCAGCAACAGCAGCAACAACCGTCGCCGCCCCCGGGCGATGGCACCAACCGATAGAGTGAATGCATGAACCTGCGTTTTCTTCCCTGGTCCTTTGCCCTCGCGCTGCTGGTCGGCTGCAGTACGGTGTCCGCGCCGCACGTGCAGCGCAACGGCAACCTGTCGCCCAGCGCCGGCGCCGGCCAGGCGGCCGATGGCGTCGCCGATGCCGCCCGCGAGAGCCAGGGCGCGCCGCAGGCGGTGATCCGCCGTGGCACCGGCACGATGATCAACCGTGAGGCCGCGCGCGCCCCGGCGCCGGCGCTGCATGGCGCCAGCACCGGCGAGGCCACCTTCAACTTCGAAGGCGAATCGCTGCATGCGGTGGTCAAGGCCATCCTCGGCGACATGCTGGGCCAGAACTACGTGATCGCACCGGGCGTGCAGGGCACGGTCACCCTGGCCACGCCCAAGCCGGTCTCGCCGGCGCAGGCGCTGAACCTGCTCGAGATGGTGCTGGGCTGGAACAACGCGCGCATGGTCTACAGCGGCGGGCGCTACAACATCGTCGCCGCCGACCAGGCCCTGGCCGGCACGGTGGCACCGAGCACCGCGCCGGCCGCCAGCGCGCGCGGCTTCGAGGTGCGCGTGGTCCCGCTGCAGTTCATTTCCGCCACCGAGATGAAGAAGGTGCTGGAGCCGTATGCGCGCCCCAACGCCATCGTCAACGTCGACAGCGGGCGCAACGTGATCACCCTCGGCGGCACCCGCGCCGAGCTGGAAAACTACCTGCGCACCGTCGAGATCTTCGATGTCGACTGGTTGTCGGGCATGTCGGTGGGCGTGTTCCCGATCCAGTCGGGCAAGGCCGAGCAGGTCGCGGCCGACCTGGAGAAAGTGTTCGGCGAGGAGAGCAAGACGCCCAGCGCCGGCATGTTCCGCTTCCTGCCGCTGGAGAACGCCAACGCCGTGCTGGTGATCACCCCGCAGGTGCGCTACCTGGACCAGATCCAGCAGTGGCTGGACCGCATCGACACCGCCGGCGGCAGTGCCCGCCTGTTCTCCTACGAACTGCGTTACATCAAGGCGCGCGACCTGGCCGAGCGCCTCAGCGAGGCCTTTGCCAGCAGTGGCAACCGGGGCGGTTCCAGCCCGGCCTCGCTCGCGCCGGGGGCGATCCCGTCGCAGCTGGGCGGTGACGGCGATCGTGGCATGGATACCACCAGCAGCACCCTGGGCTCGACGCTGGGCGGTACCAGTGGCAGCGGCGGCAGCGGCAATGGCAGCCTGAACCTGCCGCAGCGCCAGCCCGGCAACGTCAGCGTCAGCCTGGAAGTGGAAGGCGACCGCGTCGGCGTATCGGCGGTGGAGGAAACCAACACCCTGCTGGTGCGGTCCAGCCCGCAGGCCTGGCGCTCGATCCGCGAGGTGATCGAGAAGCTGGACGTGATGCCGCTGCAGGTGCACATCGAGGCGCAGGTGGCCGAAGTCGCGCTGACCGGCGACCTGAAGTACGGCGTGAACTGGTTCTTCGACAATGCCGTGGCCGGTCGCGCGCTCACCGGAGCCCTGGCGGGCCTGACCCTGCCGCCGGCTGCAGGTGGTTCGTGGAACACCTTCGCCGGCGGCGTCACCGGCAACGACGGCGTCGGCTGGGCCTTCACCGGCCACAACGCGGCCGCGGTGGTCAGTGCGCTGGACAAGGTGACCGACCTGCGCCTGCTGCAGACGCCGTCGGTGTTCGTGCGCAACAACGCCGAGGCCACGCTCAACGTGGGCGACAAGGTGCCGATCAACACCACCACGGTGAACACCGGCGTGGGCACCAGCACCTACAGCTCGGTGCAGTACATCGACACCGGTGTGATCCTCAAGGTGCGCCCGCGCGTGACCCGCGACGGCACCGTGTTCCTGGACATCGTGCAGGAAGTCAGCAGCGCCTCGGACGTGCCCGACAGCTGCAACCCCACCGAGCGCAACTGCAACCCGCGCATCTCGACCAAGAAGCTGTCCACCGAAGCAGCGGTGCAGAGTGGCGACACCATCATGCTGGCGGGCCTGATCACCGACTCGGCCACCGATGGCAGCAGCGGCATTCCGGGCCTGAGCAGGATTCCGGTGGTCGGTGCGCTGTTCGGGCAGAAGACGCGCACCAGCCGTCGTTCGGAAGTGATCGTGCTGCTGACGCCGACCATCGTCCGCAGCAACCAGGAGTCGCGCAACCTGACCGACGAGTACAGCAAGCGCTTCCGTGCGATGGAGCCGCTGAACGCGCCGCGCGCGAAGAAGTAAGGGGGTTACGGCCGGGCGGCGCCCGGCACCCGCGGTAGTGCCGGCCGCTGGCCGGCAAGAGCAGCGGCGACAGCCAAAGCCAAAGCCAAATCAACAGCGGGTTTACTGAGGGAGGTGGGTCGGCGTGGGGTGGCAGGACACGCCGTAAACCCCCAGACCGGCCCAGCCGCTGGCGGCTGTGCGTTCGGGCGCTTGCGAAGCAGTGCTTCGCAAGCAAAGCGCCCTCACCCCTGGGGGCTCGATGGCGCCATCCTTGGCGCCAACGGTCCTGCCACCCCACGCCGACCCACCTCTGACAGATTCCCGCGGCTGTTGGCAGGTGTCGACCTTGGTCGACACCTCTGTCAGAGACCGATATACGCAAATGGGATCTGACGCCAGGCTTTGCTGGCAGATCGAAGAAATCTGTCGAAGGCGGGGTGGGTCCGGTTGCGGGGGTGTCCGCGGCATGGATGCCGCGGCCAAGCCCCCATGGTTGGGTTTACGGCGTCCCTCGCAACCGGACCCACCCCGCCAACCCACGGAATGTGGGCCTCTGCTCTTGATGTTGCCGGCCAGCGGCCGGCACTACCGCGGGTGCTGGGTGCAACCCGGCCGATACCCGCCCGGTGCTACGCTGTGGCCACCGACAACCACGGAGGCGGGATGGGGGCGATCGTGTTGTTGCCGCTGTGCGTGGACGATGCCGCGCTCGACCGCTGCCTGGCCGCGCTGGATGCCGGCACGGCGCCGGGCACCGCGGTCTGGCTGGCCGATGATGCGCAGACCGGGCCGCGTGCGCAGGCCGTGGTCGAACACTGGTTGGCACATACGCCGTTGCAGGCCGAATACACCCGGCGCGCGCGGCCACTGGGCGAAGTTGCCCATCTGGACGAAATGCTGCGCGCCTGCGATGGCCTGGACGTGGCCGTGCTCGCACCGGACAGCGCGCCCGCGCCGGGATGGCTGCAGCAGCTGCAGGACGCCTTCGCCCGCGATGCCTCCATCGCCACCGCGACGCCCTGGTGCAACGCCGGCGAGACTGCGGCCTGGCCAAGGCTGGGCGAGATCAATCCCGAACCCCATGACCCCGCAGTGCTCGCGCAGACCTGCGCCACGCTGCCGACGCTGCATCCGGAACTGCCTTCTGCAGTCACCCATGCGGTGCTGGTGCGGGGCAACGCGCGCCGTCGTGCCGGTGGCCTGGACGTGGAGAGCTATGCGGGCTGGAATGCCGCGCTGGTCGATCTCAGCCTGCGCATGGCTGGCCTGGGGTGGCGCAATGTGTTGTGCGAGACCGCCTTCGTCAGCCGGGCAGGGGAGGCGGTCAGCCGCGACGGTGATCTGGAAGCGCTGGCGGCGCGCTGGCCGGCCTGGGTGCCGCGCCTGGCCGACTTCCTGATGCATGATCCGCTGCACGGGCTGCGTGCCGACCTGCAGCAGCGCATGCGGCAGGCGATAATGCCGCGGGAACAGGGCGACCTGTTCGTTCCGTCCGCGTAGGAGTTCCCCGTTTGAATGCAGCCATTGCCGCCATCGTCGTCACCTACCAGAGTGGCAGCACCATCGATGCCTGCCTCTCGCGGCTGCGCCAGGCAGAGGAGGTGGCCGAGATCCGGGTGATCGACAATGGTTCGCTGGATGGCACCCTGGACATCGTGCAGCGCCATGCCAGCCACGATGCCCGCGTACGCTTCGTCGGCAACCCGGACAATCCCGGCTTCGCCGCCGCCAACAACCAGGGCGTGGCCGACTCGCACAGCCCGTGGCTGGCCTTCATCAACCCGGACCTGATGGTCGAGCCGGGCACGCTGGCCGAGCTGCGCCGCCGGGCCGAAGCGCTGGGTGACTGCCTGCTGGGCGTCGAACAGGTGGACGAGCAGGGTCATGCCGACGAGGCGGTGCGTCGCCGCGATCCGGATTTCCTGATGATGCTGCGCTCGCCCGGCAAGGGCTCGAAGCTGGCGGTGGCGCGCGACCCGCACCAGGCACTGCAGCGGGTGCCGGCATTGTCCGGCGCGCTGTTGATGATGCCGCGCGCACTGTTCGACCGTATCGGCGGCTGGGACGCGGGCTACCGGCTGCATGCCGAGGACCTGGACCTGTGCCGGCGCGCGCGCCAGGCCGGTGCGGTGGTGGCCATCGCCAATGATCTGCAGGTTACCCACGTGCGCGGTGTCTCCAGCCGCTCGCGGCCGTTCTTCGTGGAGTGGCACAAGCACAGGGGACTGTGGCGCTATTTCCAGAAGTTCGAGGCCGGGCAGCGTTCGCTGCCGGTGCGGGCTGCGGTGTGGGCCGCGATCTGGGCACACGCGCTGATGCTGGTGCCGCGCCTGCTGCGCAGGTCGCTGTAGCACCGGGCCCACGCGCGGCTCAGGCAACGCACCAGCCGAGCGTGGCTCGGCCCTACGAAGGCGGGCGCGCCCACGGTTCACTCCGCCGGGCGCATAATCCGCCCCATGCCTATCATCCAGTCCCTGCTCGACACCGATCTGTACAAGTTCACCATGATGCAGGCGGTGCTCCACCAGCACCCCGGCGCCCAGGTGCAGTACCGGTTCAAGTGCCGCACCCCCGGCATCGACCTGGCCCGTTACATCGACCAGATCGACGAAGAAATCGACCACCTGTGCAGCCTGCGTTTCAGCGACGCGGAACTGGACTACATGCGCGGCCTGCGCTTCGTGAAGCCGGACTTCGCCGATTTCCTCGGCCTGTTCCATCTGGACCGCAAGTACATCCAGCTGCGCGCGTCGACGGCCGTGCCTGGCGAGATCGAGCTGGACATCACCGGCCCGTGGCTGCACACCATCCTGTTTGAAGTGCCGCTGCTGGCGATCATCAACGAAGTGTGGTTCCGCAACACCACCACGGCCGACTTCGCCGAAGGTGAGCGCCGCCTGCAGGCCAAGGCCGCGCTGCTGCGCGATACCCCCGGCTTCGAGCAGTGCCGCATTGCCGACTATGGCAGCCGCCGCCGCTACTCGCGTGACTGGCATGCCCGCCTGCTGCCGCTGCTGCGCGACGCCCTCGGCCCGCAGCTGGTCGGCACCAGCAACGTGCACTTCGCCCGCCTGTACGGCATGACCCCGCACGGCACCATGGCGCACGAGTACCTGCAGGCATTCCAGGCACTGGGCCCGCGCCTGCGGGATTCGCAGGTGGCGGCGCTGGAATCGTGGGCGCGCGAATACCGTGGCGACCTCGGCATCGCGCTGTCCGACGTGGTGGGCCTGGACGCGTTCCTGCGCGATTTCGACATGTATTTCTGCAAGCTGTTCGACGGCGTGCGCCACGACTCCGGCGATCCGTTCGACTGGGGCGACCGCATGCTGGCGCACTTCCAGCAGCGCCGGGTTGATCCGCGCAGCAAGGTGCTGGTGTTCAGCGACGGGCTGGACATTGCCAAGGTGATGCGCCTGTACGATTACTTCCGCGGGCGCTGCCAGGTCGCGTTCGGCGTCGGCACGCACCTGACCAATGATCTGGGGCCGACGCCGCTCAACATCGTCATCAAGATGGTCCGCTGCAATGGCCAGCCGGTGGCCAAGCTCAGCGATTCGCCGGGCAAGAGCATGTGCGACGACCCGGGTTACCTGGCCTACCTGCGCCAGGTCTTCGAGCTGCCTCAGCCGGCGTAACGCCGCCGGCCCTCAACGGCGCTTACAGGTAGTCGACCACCACCAGGTAGGCGCCCTGCAGCGGCTGCTGCTTGGCGGCCTGCACGCTGTAACGCTCGGAGAAGGCGATATCGCCGGCGCGCATCGCGCTGGCCGACACCGACAGCTTCTGGCCCTGGCGCTTGCCATCGCGCAGCGTCGCGGCCTGGCCATCGGCCAGCGCCGTCACGGCCACCGTCGAGCCCTTGGCCGATGGCGGGCACGCGGCCAGGCTCAGCTCACCCTGGGACAGGTTCGTCGTGCAGCCCGGCTCGGCGATGCGGCCGCTGAAACGGATGCTGCCACTGCTGGCCTGGGCCAGCGCACTGACGGACATCAGGGCCACGCACAGCAGAATGGAGTTCCTCATGACACGTTCTCTGGTTCGGTGTGTCCTAGTTAGCGACAGGTTCGATCAGCCTTTAATAGGACGATTCCGAATCTGCTAGGGCCATCACCAAGAAAGAGTGATGCGCATCAAACAAAGCGATTTCCGCCTGAAAAAAGCCTGTTTTCGCGCATGCCGAACGCGTCAGCCATTGCGTCATTTACGGTCGCTTGTGCCCCGCCCATGGCTGCGTCAATTCTCCCGCGCGCCCAGGGATACGATTTCGCCTATCACGTCACACTTGGAGCGTCAATAAATCGACGTTCAGAAAAATAATGAGACTTTCATCACAGTTGTGCATATACTTGCGTCACGGATTCAGGGAGAGGTACGTCCGAGTCCGGCCACAGGTGAGACGCAAGGATGGGTCTTGTTAGCCCGGCAGTGCTCCTTGCTTCCTCCTCTACTTCTCATCTCTTCAGTAGGGTTAGGTAAAAGCGAATGCACAAGATCAACCTCATTGCCGCTCTGATGCTGGCCGCCGCTCCGCTGGCCGCCAACGCCGCCGACGGCACCATCACCTTCAATGGCAAGGTGACCGACAAGACCTGCACCATCTCGACCCCGGGCGGCAAGGACTTCGCCGTGACCCTGCCGACCGTGTCCAAGAACACCCTGGCCACCGCCGGTGCCGTTGCGGGCCGTACCCCGTTCGCCATCAACCTGACCAAGTGCAGCGCCGGCAACGTCGCCACCTACTTCGAGCCGGGTTCGACCGTTGACTTCAACAGCGGCCGTCTGGTCAACCAGGCGTCGGCCAACGCCGCCACCAACGTGCAGCTGCAGCTGCTGGGCTCGAACAACCAGTTCCTGCCGATCAAGGCTGCTGGCGCTGGCCTGGCCCAGACCAACTCGCAGTGGGTCACCGTCGGCACCGACGGCTCGGCCGACCTGAACTACTACGCTGAGTACTACGCCACTGCCGCCGCCACCCCGGGCGACGTCACCAGCAGCGTCAAGTACACGATCATCTACAACTGATCGCAGTCGTGCCCGCACTGGCCGGCGTTCGCGCCGGCCGGTGTTCCGCGGCCCCTGGCCACACCCCTCGAGCGTAGTACTTCCGATGAAAGCACTCTTTCCCCGGGCGCTGCTGCTGGCAGCGTTCACGCTGCCCTTCTGCCAGAACGCACTGGCCGGCGTGGTGGTCAATGGCACGCGGGTGATCTACCCGGCACAGGCGCGCGAAGTCACCGTGCAGGTGGACAACGTGGGCGACTCGCCCGCACTGGTCCAGGCCTGGATCGACAGTGGCGACGCCAACCAGACCGCCGACACCAGTGATGCCCCGTTCGTGCTGACGCCGCCGATCGCGCGCGTCGAACCGGGCCGCAGCCAGGCGCTGCGCCTGATCTTCTCCGGCGCGCAGCTGCCGACCGATCGCGAGACCGTGTTCTGGCTCAACGTGCTGGACGTACCGCCGTCGCCGGACAACGCCGACAGCGGCGACCAGAATTACCTGCAGGTCGCGTTCCGTTCGCGACTGAAGCTTTTCTACCGGCCGCAGGGCCTGAAGGGCGTCGCCAACGACGCACCGGCAGCGCTGCGCTGGACCCGCGCCGGCGACCGCCTGCGGGTGGACAACCCGAGCCCCTTCCACGTCACCCTGGCCGAAGTCCATGCCGTGACCGGCAGCAGTGAAAAGGCGGTCGAGGACAAGGGCGCGATGGTCGCGCCGAAGCAGAGCCTGGAGTTCGCCGCACCGGCGGGCACGCAGCAGGTGCGCTTCATCACCATCAATGATTACGGCGGCCGGGTCGAGCACACCGTCCGCCTCGACAGCACCGGGGGCTGAACGCGCCGCGCCGGCCATGGGCCTGCGCATCCCGCCACCGCCGCCGTGCGGCGAATTGAAGGAATGTCAGTGTGATCGGAAACAGATTGACATTGTCGATCCATCAGGCGCTTTGCCTGTTGGTTGTTGGCGCGGCCTGCCCAGGATGGGCGTTGGCGGCACCGACCAATCTCGGCGAACAGGCGCTGATGGCGCAGAGCGGTGCGGCCACTGCGCGTGCACCGGAATCGGCCCAGTTCAATTCCAGCTTCCTGTCCGGCCAGGCCAAGCAGGTCGACCTGGCCGCCTTCAGCAACGGCAACCCGATGGTGGCCGGCAATTACCGCGTCGACGTCTACGTCAACGGCGCTTGGCAGGGCCGCCGCGACCTTCAGTTCAAGGCCGATGCACAGGGGCGCGTGGACGCGTGCCTGCCGCTGCCGATGCTGGAAGAAATGGGCGTGGACAGCGAGGCCGTGCTGCTGCAGCAGGACCCGACGCTGCCGACCGACACCACCAGCTGCGTGCCGGTGCAGCAGCGCATGGCCAACGCCTACGGTGTCTACGACAGCGGCAACCTGCGCTACGACCTCAGCATTCCGCAGGTGTTCCTGCGCCGTGAGGCGCGCGGCTACGTCAACCCGGCGCTGTGGGACCGCGGCATCAATGCCGGCTTCGTCGGCTACAGCTTCAATGCCATCGACAGCAACAGCCGCGTCGAAGGTGGCCAGCGCAACCGCAGCGCCTATCTCGGCCTCAATGCCGGCCTGAACCTGGGCGGCTGGCAGTTCCGCCACGATTCCAACCTGACCTGGTCCGAAGGTGACGGCCGCCATTGGCAGAGCATCGCCACCTACGCACAGCGCGGCATCCCGCAGGTGCGCGGCATGCTCACCATCGGTGAGGCCTACACCACGGGCGAGCTGTTCGACTCGATCGGCTACCGCGGTGCCAGCCTGGCCAGTGACGACCGCATGCTGCCCGATTCGCTGCGCGGCTACGCACCGGTGGTGCGCGGCATCGCCGAGACCAATGCGCGCATCGAAGTGCGCCAGAACCAGCAGCTGATCTACTCCTCCACCGTCTCGCCGGGCAGTTTCGTCATCGACGACCTGTACCCGACCGGCTACGGCGGCGACCTGGAAGTGAGCGTGATCGAGGCCGATGGCCGCCGCCGCGAATTCAAGGTGCCGTTCGGCTCGGTGCCGCAGATGCTGCGTGAGGGCGTGTCGCGCTACTCGCTGACCGCAGGCCAGGTGCGCAACAAGCTGCTGGCCGACGAACCCTGGCTGGTGCAGGGCACCTACCAGCGCGGCATCGGCAACCAGCTGACCCTGTACGGCGGCAGCGCGCTGAGCGATGGCTACCTGTCGCTGCTGTACGGTGTCGGCCTGTCGACCCGGGTCGGCGCGTTCGCTGCCGACGTCACCCATGCGCGTACCTCGTTCGACCACTACGGCAGCCACACCGGCGCCAGCGTGCGGCTGAGCTACAGCAACATGATCGGCGAGACCGGCACCAACCTGACCCTGGCCGCCTACCGTTACTCGACCGAAGGCTTCTACAGCCTGCAGGACGCCCTGTATGGCCGTGATTCGGACGCGCGCGGCATCGATCCGACCACCCGTGGCCGCCAGCGCAGCCAGTTCCAGGTCACCCTGAACCAGCCGCTCGGCCGCCGTGGCGGTGCGCTGTACGTGACCGGTTCGGTGCGTGACTTCTACGACCGTTCCGGCACCTCCAAGCAGTACCAGGTGGGCTACAACAACGCCTGGCGTTCGGTGAACTACGGCTTCTCGGCGCTGCGCACCGAAGAGGGCGTGCTCGGCCGTTCCGATACCCAGTACCTGCTGTCGATGAGCGTGCCGCTGGGCCGGGGTACCCACCCGGTGTCGTTCAGCGCCGATCTGGGCATGCGCGATCGCGGTGGCTACGACAACAGCCGCGTCGGCATCACCGGTTCGGCCGGCGTCGACAACAACTTCAGCTACGGCGTGGCCCTGTCCGATTCCCGCGAGGGTGGCACCACCGCGGTCGGCAATGCCGAGTACCGCAGCCGCTACTCCGCGTTGAACGCCACCTACAGCCACTCGCGTGATTTCCGCCAGGCGTCGGTCGGTGCCAACGGCAGCGTGGTCGTGCATCCGGGTGGCTTCACCTTCACCCCGCAGCGGGGCGACACCATGGTGCTGGTGGAAGCACCGGGCGCGCGCGATGCGATCGTCAGCAATGCCCCGGGCCTGCGCGTCGATGGCCGCGGCTATGCGGTGGTGCCGTACGTGTCGCCGTACCGCCTCAACACCGTCACCCTCGACCCGCAGGGCATGGCCCACGACGTCGAACTGGAAAGCACCAGCCAGTCGATCGCACCGTTTGCCGGCGCCATCAGCTACCTGCGCTTCGACACCCGCAAGGGCAACGCGCTGCTGATCCAGGTGCGCAACCCGGATGGCCGCAGCATGCCGTTCGGTGCGCAGGTCAAGGACGAGCAGGGCCAGCCGGTGGGCATGGTCAGCCAGGGCGGTCGCCTGTACGTGCGCAGTGAAAAGAACCAGGGCCGCCTGCTGGTGGAGTGGGGCGCCGGTGCCGAGCAGCGCTGCACCATCGATTACCAGGTTCCGGCGGGCGCCGATGCGTCCAAGACCGGCTTCATCCCGCTGGAGGCAGCATGCCGATGATCTCTTCCCGTGGCCGCACGCTGCTGGCCGCCTTGACCGTGATGGGGGGCGTGCTGCTGGCGCAGCAGGCCAGTGCATCGTGCCGCATCCAGAACAGCTGGTTCGTGGCCCAGGACGTAACCATGGACATGGGGCAGATCGTGATCCTGCCCAGCACGCCGGTCGGCGGCGTGATCAAGGAGATCAGCGAGCCGATCAACCAGCAGAACAGCGTGGCGCGCTGCGACTGGTCCGGCGGGCGTTCGATCGGTGAGTACGTCAATGCCGCGCAGAAGCGTCCGGTGGCCGGGTTCTCGAACGTCTATGAAACCGATGTGGCGGGCGTGGGCATCCGCCTGTACCGCGACTCCGGCGCGATCCAGACCTACTATCCGCACACCATCAACTTCGCCAGCAACAGCACCATCTCGCTGGTCGGAGGCACGTTCCGCATCCAGCTGATCAAGACAGCGGCACAGACCGGCTCGGGCGTGATCGCACCGAACGGTCGCTTCACCACGTATTACTTCGACGGTGATGGCGCCGGCCGACCGGTGCTGACCTCCACCTTCAAGGGCTCGGGCACCACCGTGGTCAGCCCGACCTGCGAAGTGCAGGCCGGCAGCCGCAACATCGCCGTCGACTTCGGCAGCGTGCCCAACACCACCTTCACCGGTGTCGGTTCCAGGGCCGTCGACCGCGATTTCGAGATCCGGCTGAACTGCCAGGGCAGCAATGTCGCCGCCTACCAGAGCAAGATCGGCATCCGCCTCGATGCCGACCAGGACAGCTCGAACATGCCGGGCGTGCTGAAGCTCAGCGCGGCTGCCAACAGCGCGACCCGCATCGGCATCCAGATGGTCCAGCGCGATGGCACCACCGAGCGCGAAGTGCGCTTCGGCCAGACCATCAACGTCGGCACCACGGCGCCGGGCACCAGCGTCATGGCGCTGCCGCTGCGCGCGCGCTACGTGCAGACCCAGGCCGGCACGGTCGGTGCTGGTGTCGCAAACGGCCAGGCCACGTTCACCATCCAGTACGAGTAAGGCCGCCCCGGCGGCTGCCCTTGCTGCGTTCCACCGCAACGTCGCCCGGCTCACGGGCGGCGTTGACTGCGTCTTGATCTTCCAACGATGAAGATCAGTGCCACGACGCACGTACCATCAATCGAATGTGATGTACGTCGCGATTTTGGAGTTTCCTCATGAGGTGACCGTCTCCTGCCTGCGGGCATTGGACGGTAACGCCGAAAGGATCCAGACGTGGCTACAGCTCCTGGCATTCTCCAGCACCGTCCTTCCGGAGCACCCCGGTGAAGGTCCTGTCGGTGTTCGGCACCCGACCGGAAGCGATCAAGATGGGGCCGCTGGTGCGCGCCCTGGCCCAGGCCGCGGACATCGAATCGGTGGTCTGCATCACCGGCCAGCACCGCGCGATGCTCGACCAGGTGATGTCGCTGTTCGAGATCACCGCCGACCATGACCTCGACGTCATGGTGCCCAACCAGACCCTCAATGGCCTGTGCGCCCGGCTGCTCGAGCGGCTCGATGCGCTCTACACGCAGGTCCGCCCCGACTACGTGCTGGTGCACGGCGATACCACCACGGCGATGACCGCCGCGCTGGCCGCGTTCCACCACCGCATCCCGATCGGCCATGTCGAGGCCGGCCTGCGCACCGGCGACATCCACCGGCCCTGGCCGGAGGAGATGAACCGGCGGGTGATCGATGTGGTCGCCCAGCAGCTGTATGCGCCCACCCCGGGCTCGCGTGCCAACCTGGCCCGTGAACACCTGGGGGGGCAGGTCCTGGTCACCGGCAACACCGTCATCGATGCCCTGCAGCAGACCGTGCAGCGCCTGGATGCTGATCCGGCACTGCGTGCCCGGGCCGACGAACCCTTCCACATGCTCGACCCCGGGCGCCGCCTGCTGCTGGTCACCGGCCATCGCCGCGAGAGCTTCGGCCAGGGCTTCGAGGACATCTGCCGTGCGCTGGCCGAACTGGCCCGGCGGCCGGACCTGCAGGTGCTGTACCCGGTGCACCTCAATCCGAACGTGCAGGGACCGGTCAATGCCCACCTCGGCACGCTCGACAACGTGCACCTGGTGCCGCCGCAGGATTACCTGCGCTTCGTGCGCCTGATGCAGCGCGCCGACGTCATCCTCACCGACTCCGGTGGCGTGCAGGAGGAAGCGCCGGCCCTGGCCAAGCCGGTGCTGGTGATGCGCGACGTCACCGAGCGCCCCGAGGCGGTCGAGGCCGGTGTGGTGACGCTGGTCGGCACCACGCCCTCGCGCATCGTCGCGGGCGTCAACGCGGCACTGGCCCAGCCACCGCAGCCGACCCGCTTCGACCCCGATGCCAGTCCCTACGGTGATGGCCGCGCCAGCGCGCGCATCGTCGCCGCGCTGCGCGGCATGCCCCTTCCCGAGTTCACGCCCGGTCTCCGCAGTGGCGGTGCCGCCCAGCCCCTTCCGCATGAAGTGACGCCATGACCCTGACCGGCCGCTCCTCCCTGTTTGCCTCCGCCGCTGCGTTCGTCCTGTCGGGCGTGGTCGGTACTGCCCATGCCGCTGACACCGTCGCCGGCCAGTTCACCGAATGGAGCAGCGACAGCACGGTGAACCGGCAGATGACCCTGCGCGAACTCGGTTTCCGCCAGCCACTGGTGCTGAGCGGGCAGGAAAGCCAGCGCGAGGTCTACCTGCCGGTGCCGGCCGGAGTCGCCACCCGCGACGCGCAGCTGCAGCTGGATGGGCGCTATGTACGCGGCCACGCCGGGCGTACCTCGGGGTTGTGGTCGGTCGATGGCGACCCGATCGCGGCGCGTTCGATCACCGATGCACAGGGCGATGCCAGCCAGTTGCTGGCCATCGACGGCGAACCCCGCCAGAGCGGCTTCGTGCGCGTCGGCGTCGGCTGGTGGTCGATCGTGTCCGATTACCAGTGCGCCGACCAGAGCGCGCCGGCCAACGTGCTGCGGCTGTCGCCGGACTCGCGTTTCAGCTACCGCTTCGACGGCCGCGCCGTGGATACCGTGGCCAAGGCCTGGGGGGCGCTGCCACCGCGGGTGCGCCTGCTGGTGGATGGCAAGGCGCTGCAGGCACCGGCCTACGATGCGGCCTGGCGCATCGGTACCGCGTTGCAGGCCGGTGGCAAGCAGGTGCAGGTGGTGGCCCTGCCCAAGGTCGGTGACAGCGTCGACCTGGCCGGTATCAGCATCCCGGCCAGCCTGCAGGGCGTGCCGGCCTACGCTGCGCTGGCCACGGGTGAGCGCGCGCATGCGATCAGGGATCTGGCCGAAGTCGGCGCGCTGCTGACATTGCGCGACAGCGGGCCGTTGGCTGCCGATGTGATGATCGGCAGCGATGCACTGCGCGCCGGCGTGCGCGCGGCGCTGGATGCGCTGGGCGCGCAGGTCGGCGCAGCCGGTGCGGATGCAGGCAGCGCGTTCGCCGCGTGGCGCGCGGGTGGCATGGCGGGCCTGGAAAAGCCCGCAGCCACTGCCTCGGTCGGCGTGGTGGCCGTTGCCGGGCGTCCGACGCTGGTGGTCGATCCGGCGGCGGCGGGCAAGGTCGCCGGGCTGCTCGCCGAGCAGTGGCGCAGCTATGCACTGGGCCGCAGCCTGCAGGTCAGCGCAGCGGGCACGCCCAGACTGGACGGTGACCAGGTGCTGCTGAGCCGGCTCGGCAACATCGCCGGCACCATGGATGTGGTGACCCGCGCCGACCGCAGCGCCAGCTTCGACCTCGGCGCACTGTCGGCCGATGGCCGCCTGCCCGAGCAGGTGGTGATCGATGTCTCGGCGGCCCCCAACGCGGCCGGGCAGGGCGCGGTCGCCACGATCTACCTCAACGATTACCTGCTGGGCGGCAAGGTGCTGTCGGCCAACGGCCAGCCGCAACGCCTGGTGGCCAAGGTGCCGGCCTACGCGCTGTCGGCACGCAACGAGATCCGTGTCAGCTTCCTGCGCCAGCCGGCGCGTCCCTACTGCCACGATCCGGCCACGGGCTATCCGGTCTCGATCCTGCCCAGCAGCCATCTGACCCTGGCCAAGCGATCGCTGGGCAATGATTTCGTCGGTGCCAGCAGCCAGCTGTCGCGCGGCAACCAGGTGTTCGTGCCCGGCGCGTGGCTGCAGGATGCGCCGGCCTCGCTGGGCAAGGTCATCGCCGTGACCAGTGCAGTGGGCGCCTCGCCGGAAGCGTCGGAACTGAAGGTGGTCGACGCCGGTGCCGCCGTCAGCCCGGGTACGCCGTGGCTGGCCTTCGCCGTGGCGCCGGCCGGGGTTGATGTGGCCGGCCTGAAGGACGGCCACCTGCGGATCGGTGGCACGTCGCAGCCGTTGCTGGATGTCAGCGGCCTGGATCGCGCCGCCGTGGTGCAGGTGGGCACCTCCGGCGGCCAGCTGGGCGTGCTGTACAGCGACCTGGGCGCACAGGCACCGTCGTTCGGCGCACCGTTCCGGCTGCTGAAGGGCGACCTGGCCGTGCTCGACGGCAGTGACGCCGTGCGCGAATTCGACCGCCAGGATCCCTATGGCACGCGCGTCGCGCAGGACGGCAACCCGCAATCGAAGTGGGAACGGCACATGGTCTGGTTGCTGCTGCTGGTCGGCGTGATCGTGTTCGCGCTGCTGGCCGCCCGCGTCACCCAGGTGCGCCGCCGCAAGTCCGCCAACGCAGGGCACTGATCCACCGTGGACGGTCTGTTCTGGAACATCCAGCTGGCCAACTACTACGCCGCCCTGGAAACCATGGCGGCGGCGGTGGCCGTGCTGATCCTGATCTCCAGCCTCGATGACCTGTTCATCGACGTCTGGTACTGGGTGCGCGAGAGCTGGCGGGCATTGACCATCAAGCGCCGCGACGCATACCGGCCGCTGACCCAGGACGACCTGCTGCAGCGCCCGCAGCAGCCGTTGGCGATCATGGTGCCGGCGTGGATGGAGTACGACGTCATCGCGCAGATGGTGGAGAACATGATCAACGTGCTCGATTACCGCGAGTACGTCGTGTTCGTCGGCACCTATCCCAACGACCAGCAGACCATCGATGAGGTCGAGCGCATGCGTCGCCGCTACAAGCGCCTGCGCCGCGTGGAAGTACCGCACGACGGGCCGACCAGCAAGGCCGACTGCCTGAACTGGCTGATCCTGGCGATCTTCGATTACGAGAAGCGCCACGACATCGAGTTCGCCGGGGTGATCCTGCACGACAGCGAGGACGTGCTGCACCCGATGGAGCTGCGGTTCTACAACTACCTGCTGCCACGCAAGGACATGATCCAGTTGCCGGTGACCTCGCTGGACCGCGAGTGGTACGAACTGGTGGCCGGGGTCTACATGGACGAGTTCGCCGAATGGCACGCCAAGGACCTGGTGGTGCGCGAGAGCGTTTCGGGCATGGTGCCGTCGGCCGGCGTCGGTACCTGCTTCTCGCGGCGCGCGTTGCTGGCCCTGAGTGCGCAGACCGACAACCAGCCCTTCAACACCGACAGCCTCACCGAGGATTACGACGTGGGTGCGCGGCTGGCAGCCATGGGCATGCAGTCGATCTTCGCCCGCTTCCCGGTGCAGTTCCGCGTGCGCCGCCCCTCATGGTTCGGCTGGGGGCCGGTGCGCGAGCGCACCCAGCAGATGGCCCTGTGCGTGCGCGAATACTTCCCCGACAATTTCCGCGCCTCCTACCGGCAGAAGGCGCGCTGGGTGCTGGGCATCGGCCTGCAGAGCTGGGAGTCGCTGGGCTGGCGAGGCTCGCTGGCCACCAAGTACCTGCTGGCGCGCGACCGCAAGGGCATCATCACCTCGTTTGTCAGCATCATTGCCTACCTCATCTTCCTGCAGCTGCTGCTGTTCTGGCTGTTGAAGATGACCGGGGTCTGGACGATGCAGTTTCCCAGCGTGTTCCAGGCCGGCACCTGGCAGATGACGGTGGCGCTGCTGACCACCGCAGCGCTGGCCACCCGCGTCGTGCAGCGCTTCTACTTCGTCAACCGGCTGTACGGCTGGGAGCATGCCTTGATGTCGATCCCGCGGATGGTGGTCGGCAACATGATCAACTTCATGGCCACCGCCCGCGCGTGGAAGGTGTTCCTGGCCTACCTGCTGTTCGGCAAGCGCATGGTCTGGGACAAGACCATGCACGACTTCCCGGACGCGGCGCAGCTGGTGCAGACGCGCAAGCAGCTCGGCGAACTGTTGACCACCTGGCAGGCGGTGGAGCCGGAGCGCCTGCAGCAGGCACTGGAGCAGCAGCAGGACGGCCGGCAGCAGCCGCTGGGGCGCATCCTGCTCACCCAGGGGTGGCTGGATGATGAGACCCTGGCCGAGGCGATTGCCTTCCAGGGCGACCTGCCACGTGCGGTGATCGACGTGGATTACCTGCGGGCCGGCCCGTTCCCGGTCAGCGCCGACGCCTGCGTGCAATGGCGCATGCTGCCATTGCCGCCGCGGCAGCCGGGGACCCTGCGTCTGGCCGTGGCCAGCCCGCTGCCCGAGGAGGCACTGGTGCTGCTCAAGCAGGAAACCCGCAGCGACCACATCGAACAGAGCATCGCCCGCGAGAGCGAGATCAACGCGGGGCTGCGCCTGATCGGCAGTGACCGGGACTGGCAGCTGGACAACGTGCCGCTGCTCGGGGACCTGCTGGTGGAGATGCGCCTGATCGACCACGCGCGCTTCGAGATCGCACTGGATGCCTACAAGCCGCAGCGCGATGGCCGCATCGGCGACTACCTGGTCAAGCAGGGCGTCACCACCGAGGACGCCGTCGCCCAGGCCATGCAGGAGCAGCGCCGGCGTGCGGCCGTGCTGCAGTCGCCGCCTCCCGGAGCCTTGCCGGCATGAAGACCACGCTGCTGTCCACCGTCATTGCCGTGGCACTGGCCACGGCCGCCACGCCGGTACTGGCACAGGCCGATGCGGCCCTGCCGCTGTCCGGCGCTGCATACCGCGTCGCCGAGCAGGCCTTCGCCGCTTACGAGCGCGGCGACTATCAAGCGGCTTACCAGCAGTCCACCGAAGCGATCCGGCTGCGCCCGGACGTGGTGCGGCTGCGCCTGCTGCAGATCTACGCGCTGCAGAAACTGGGCCGGCCGGCGGAGGCGCAGCAGCAGGCGCGCCGTGCACTGGATGCGGGGTTGAAGGATCCGGCCTTGCCGGCGTTGGCCGCTGCCACCGCTGCACGCAGCACGCCCCCGGATGCCAGGGGCGCGCGCGCCCTCCCCACCGCGTGCGGCCGGCAGCGGCGCAGACCGCGCCAGGCATCAGGCCTACACGCTGGCCACCGAGGCCTATGCTGCCTATGACGCCGGGCGCATGGGGGAAGCGGCCAGCAAGGCCGAGCAGGCCTTCCGCCAGCAGCCGAAGCAGGGCGCCTGGGCGATGCTGTGGGTGGCGGCGCTGGAAGCACAGCAACAGGCCGAACTGGCCGACGCGGCCATCGGCACGGCGCTGCAGCTGGGCGCACCGAACGTCGAGGAACTGCGCGCGCGGCGCGTGGCGCTGGATCGACAGCGCGCGCTGCTGCAGGCCCAGCAGGCGTATCGGTCGCTGTCCACGCAGGATGATGCCGCGGCCGTTGCGCAGGCGCGGGCCGCCGTCGAACTGGCGCCGGATGTTGCTTCGTACCGGTGGCTGTTGATCACCGCGCAGCTGCAGCAGGGGCAGCTGGCCGACGCCGAGCGCAGCGCCGACCAGGCACTGCAGGCCGACGGCGGGAATCTCAATGCCCGCGTGATGCGTGGTTATCTGCGCCAGCGCCAGGGCAAGACCCTGCTGGCCAATGAAGACTTCGACGCCGCACTCGCCGCGCCGGGGTCAACCATGCAGCAGCGCAACGTGCGCCTGCTGGCCGTGGATGCGGCCCTGGCCGCTGGGGACCGCACACGTGCGGCTGCACTGCTGGCGCCACTGCAGGGGGCGTCGCCTGCGGATGCGGGCGACGCACGCGCGCAGCAGCTTCTGCAGCAGGGCATCGAACAGCGCGCCAGGGCGATCCGGTCCAGTCGTGCGCCTGCGGGTTTGAGTGCGCAGGCGTATCCGGCGCCGTTCCAGCACTGCCCGCCTGCTGACACCGGTGATGCCTGCACGCTGATGCCGGTCGACCTGCAGGGCGACGGTGGTGCCGCACAGCGCGCGTATGCGGCCTACGCGCGGCAGGACTACGCCGAGGCCATCGGCGAGGCGCGGCAGGCCGTGCAGCTCGCACCGGAGGACGCGAGCCTGCAGGGGCTGCTGACCACCACGCTGGCGGCAGGCAACCGCAGCCAGCAGGACGAAGCACGGCTGCGCCTGGACGCGGCACTGGCGCAACGCCCTGATGACGCCGGGCTGCTGATGCAGCGCGGCTACCTCAACCAGAAGGCCCACGAACCGGCGCGCGCACTGGCCGACTTCCGTGCCGCCGAGTCCACCGGCAGGGCACCGAAGAGCGTGGTGCTTGACCAGGCCTACGCCAGCGCGGCCGGCGGCGATCACCCGCAGGCGGTGGCGCTGCTGCGGACGGCCATTGATCGTGCCGACGCCGGCGAGCTGCCGCTGGATGAGCGCCAGCGCTACAACCTGCGCAGTGCCATCGCCAGTTACTCGCGCGAGTGGGGCGTGATCGCCTCGGCGGGTTTCCGCGGTGCGCGCCAGGCGGCGACCAATGTCGGCGGCGCCGCGATCAGCACGCCGGGCGATTCGGTGTTCAGCACGCTCGAGGCGTTCTGGCGACCGCCGGCCTTCAACGATGCCCATGGCACGCTGGAACTCTACGCGCGCCTGCTCAACACGCTGTACGACCAGGGCGGCACTTATGAATCGATCCGCGCGGTGGACCCGTGCACCGGCGAATCGACGCCCGATGCACGCGCACGCGCCGAACGGCTCAGCCGCTCGCGTTCCACCACCGGCTGGCCGTCCACCATCGCCTCGTTCGGCCTGCGCTATGCCTTCGGCCAGACCGGCCTGAGCGCCGGCATCGAGCGTCGCCAGTTCCTCGGCAGTGCCACCCGTTCGGGTGATGTCTATCCGGCATCGGCGGCCGTGCAGTGCCGCCTGCAGCTGGCCCTGAACCCGCCACTGGAAGCCAGCACGCTGGCCCGCTACCGCCTGGCCAGCGGTTCTGGCGGCTGGATGTCCTACCTGACCTACGGCTATTACCACGGCACCGACCTGCGCACCGACGTCAACCAGTGGTGGATGGTCAGCGGCTACGCGCAGGGCGGTTACACCTGGGACGACAACAGCGCGCATTTCACCCTCGACGCGCTGGATGCCAACGGCACGCCGGTGCGTCGGATCGGCGATGCCCACGGGCGGTTGCATCGCGAGCAGTGGTTCGCGGCCGCTGAACTGCGCGCCGGCCGCAGCGTCCGCTTTGGTGCCGGGCAGACCCACTGGGTGGTCACGCCGTATGTGGTGGTGGGGGCAGACTGGCTCGACCAGCGCTCGCGCGTGCGCGACATCCGTTACCCGCTGTTCCCGGTGCAGTCGTTCGCGCTCAACGATACGCAGCGCAGCTGGTCACTCGGCGCAGGACCGGGCGTGGGCGTGCGCTACTGGTTCCGCGAGGACCACTACAACACCCCGCGTTCCTACCTCGACCTGACCGTGCAGTACCGCTTCGCGATCGGCGGCGGAGATACGCAGCGCGCGAAGGGCCTGTTCGCCACCGCCATCCTGTACTACTGAGCCAGCCCCCAGCGTCGCCGCAGCGCCGCCGCCTGCGGCGTGTCCTGGGTCAGCCAGGGCTCCAGCGCATAGACCAGCACGTGCTGTGCGCCGCTGCCGCGTGCCCATGCCAGCTGCCGCTGGATGCGTGCGGCATCGGCGGTTTCGCCCTTGAATCCGCTGCCATCGGCCGGGCCGCCGGGCAGTTCGCGGAACAGTTCGACGATCGCATCGAAACCGATGCCCTGTGCCTGGAAATGGTCGAGCAGGGGTTGCAGCTGCTGCACGTTGCCGGCGCCGGCCACACCCACCCCGTCCTGCACCATCGGCCGCAGCGTGGCCTGGGCCAGTACCGCCTGCCATAGCGTGACCAGGTTGCCATCGGACTGCAGGCGGCTGAAGTAGCAGGAGATCGCACAGTCACCGCCGCGCGCGCTGGCGGCCTGCGCCAGCCCGTGCAGCCACTGCGCCAGCCATTGCTGGCGGGCCGGATCGGCCCAGTGGAACTGCTCCAGTTCGTAGGGCAGGTACCAGCCGCCGAAGGCCGGCTGCTGCGCCCACGGCGCCTGCGCCAACCAGCTGCGCGCGTGCGCCAGGCTGTCGGCCAGGAACGCCTGCAGCGTGGCGTCGTCGGCGCCGATGGCCTGCCACCAGCGTTGCTGGAAGGGCAGGCCGACGCGGATGCGGAGGTCATTCTCGCGGGCCGCAGTGAACAGCTGCTGCAGGCTGCCGTCGGGCAGTGACCAGTCGCCATCGCTGCCACCGACGATGCCGGTCCATTGCAGCACCAGCTGCCGGCACCCCAGCGCATGGGCCAGCTTCAACGAGCGTTGCCAGTCGGCCAGGCCCCATTGCAGATGGCTGCGCCACGGTTGCAGGAAGGTGCCATCGACGTGCACCGGCAGCGAGCAGCCGGGCAGGGTGGCGAGCGTACCGGCCAGCGGCGCCAGCAACGCCGCGCGCAACAGCCGGCGGCGCAATGGCGAAGACGGATCCGTGGGAAGGCCAGGCCGGAGCATGCCCGCATCATCCCAGAGCACCGTGGCTGGAAGGTGAACCCCGCACCAGGTAGTACCGGCCGCTGGCCACCGCGTGCTCTGGTAGTGCCGGCCGCTGGCCGGCATCGCCTCCGGGTGGCAGGTGAATCACCACCCGGTAGTGCCGGCCGCTGGCCGGCATGGCGCCCCGGATGGCAGGTGAATCACCACCCGGTAGTGCCGGCCGCTGGCCGGCATCGCGCCCCCGATTATTCCAACGCGTAGCGCAGCGCGAACAGCACCGCCACCAGCCACACCGCCGGATGCACCTCGCGCCAGCGCCCGGTGCCGGCCTTCAGCGCGGCATACGCAATGAAGCCGAACGCCAGGCCGTTGGCAATCGAATAGGTGAACGGCATCGCCAGCGCACACAGGGCGGCCGGCACCGATTCGGTCAGGTCGCTCCAGTCCACGTCCACCAGTTCGCGCAACATCAGGCCGGCCACGAACAGCAGCGCCGGTGCGGTGGCATAGCCGGGCACCATCGCCGCCAGCGGCGAGAACAGCAGTGCGGCCAGGAACAGTGCCGACACCACCAGTGCGGTCAGGCCGGTGCGGCCGCCCACCTGCACGCCCGAGGCGCTTTCAGCGAACGCGGTGGTGCTGCTGGTGCCCAGCAGCGAACCGGCCACGATCGCCGTGCTGTCGGCCAGCAGCGCGCGGCCGAAGCGCTTCTGCGCGCCCGGCAGCTTCAGCAGTCCGGCGCGACCGACCACGCCATACAGGGTGCCGGTGGCATCGAACACTTCCACCAGCACGAACACCAGCACCACCTGCAGCAACACGGCGATCGGCGCGCCACCGTTGTGGTGCAGCAGGCCCGGCAGGTCCAGCTGCAGGAAGGTCGGCGCCAGGCTCGGCGGCAGCGAGACCAGGCCCTGGTACTGCACGTCGCCCAATGCCCAGCCCGCGCCGGTCACCGCCAGGATGCCGATCAGGATCGCGCCGCGGATACGGCGCGCTTCCAGCACGGCAATCAGCAGGAAGCCGGCCAGCGCCAGCAGCGGCGGCGCCGTGTTCAACGGGCCCAGCGCCACCAGCGTGTCTTCATTGCCGACGATCACGCCGGATTTCTGCAGCGCGATGATCGCCAGGAACAGGCCGATGCCGGCCACGATCGCCGAACGCAGCGAGGCCGGGATGCCCGACACCAGCCACGCCCGCACACCGGTCAGCGACAGCACCAGGAACACCAGGCCGGAGATGAACACCGCAGCCAGTGCCTGCTGCCACGGCAGGCCAGCGGCACCGACCACGGTGAAGGCGAAGAACGCGTTCAGGCCCATGCCCGGTGCCATGCCCACCGGGAAGTTGGCCGCCAGCGCCATGACCGCCGAACCCAGCGCAGCGGCCAGGCAGGTGGCCACGAACACCGCACCCGCATCCATGCCGGTGGTGCCGAGGATTTCCGGGTTGACGAAGACGATGTAGGACATCGTCAGGAAGGTGGTGACACCGGCCAGCAGCTCGGTGCGCACGGTGGTGCCGTGCTGCTGCAGCTGGAACAGGCGTTCGAACAGGGACATGGGGCGTCTCGCAACAATAAGGTGTCACGACCAACGGTCGTGACCTACCCGAATGCAGAACGGCCGCGCAGAGCGCGGCCGTTCTTCCTTTCTTACTTCAGCGCCTTGAAGCGCAGGCGCTTCGGCGCGGCATCGTCGCCCATGCGGCGCTTCTTGTCTTCCTCGTACTCGCGGTAGTTGCCCTGGAAGAACTCCACGTGCGAGTCGCCTTCGAACGCGATGATGTGCGTGGCGATGCGGTCCAGGAACCAGCGGTCGTGCGAGATCACGAAGGTGTTGCCCGGGAACTCCAGCAGCGCGTCTTCCAGCGCACGCAGCGTTTCGATGTCCAGGTCGTTGGACGGTTCGTCGAGCAGCAGCACGTTGCCGCCCTGCAGCAGGGTCTTGGCCATGTGCAGGCGGCCACGCTCACCACCGGACAGCGAGCCGACCATCTTCTGCTGGTCCTGGCCCTTGAAGTTGAAGCGGCCGATGTAGGCGCGCGACTGGATCTCGATGCCGTTGATGTTGAGGATGTCCAGGCCACCGGCGATTTCCTGGAAGACGTTGTGGTTGCCTTCCAGCTTGTCGCGGCTCTGGTCCACGTAGGACAGCTGCACGGTCGGGCCGATCACGATCTCGCCCGAATCCGGCTTCTCCTGGCCGGTGATCATCTTGAACAGCGTCGACTTGCCGGCGCCGTTCGGGCCGATGATGCCGACGATTGCGCCCGGCGGAATCAGCATCGACAGGTTGTCGATCAGCAGGCGGTCGCCGAACTTCTTGGAGACGTTCTTGAACTCCATCACCATGTTGCCCAGGCGCTCGCCCGGCGGGATGAAGATTTCGTTGGTCTCGTTGCGCTTCTGGTAATCCTGCGACTGCAGCTCTTCCAGGCGGGCCAGACGGGCCTTGCCCTTGGAGCGGCCGCCCTTGGCGTTCTGGCGCGACCACTCCAGTTCCTTCTGGATCGCCTTCTGGCGGGCCTTTTCCTGGTTCTCTTCCTGCTTCAGGCGCTCATCCTTCTGCACCAGCCATTCGGTGTAGTTGCCCTTCCACGGAATGCCGCGGCCGCGGTCCAGTTCCAGGATCCACTCGGCGGCGTTGTCCAGGAAGTAGCGATCGTGGGTGACGGCCACCACGGTGCCGGTATAGCGCGCCAGGAACTGTTCCAGCCATTCCACCGACTCGGCGTCGAGGTGGTTGGTCGGTTCGTCGAGCAGCAGCATGTCCGGCTTCTGCAGCAGCAGGCGGCACAGTGCGACGCGGCGCTTTTCACCGCCGGACAGGTTGGCGATCTTGGCATCCCACGGCGGCAGGCGCAGTGCATCGGCGGCCACGTCCAGCTGGTTTTCCAGGGTGTGCGCGTCGCCGGCGGCCAGGATCGCCTCCAGGCGCTCCTGTTCCTTGGCCAGCGCGTCGAAGTCGGCGCCTTCCTCGGCGTAGGCGGCATACACCGCCTCCAGCGCAGCCTGGGCCTGCAGCACTTCGCCCACGCCTTCCTCGACCGACTCGCGCACGGTCTTGTTCGGGTCCAGTTCCGGTTCCTGCGCCAGGTAACCGACCTTGATGCCGGGCTGCGGACGGGCTTCACCCTCGAAATCGGTGTCCACGCCGGCCATGATCTTCAGCACGGTGGACTTGCCGGCGCCGTTCAGGCCCAGCAGGCCGATCTTCGCGCCCGGGAAGAAGGACAGGGAAATGTCCTTGATGATCTGCCGCTTGGGCGGGACCACCTTGGACACGCGGTTCATGGTGTAGATGTATTGCGAGGACATGCGGTCTCCGTAGGCGCGGCCCTGCGCCCGACCCGTCACGGGAACATCCCGTTGCGGCAGCGGGCACAGACTGGAATGGAATACCGCCAATTATAGCCGGAACCGGTTCCGGCCCGCGCCCGGCCGGAGCCGCGCAGGCTGGCCGTGGCCTGAATACTCCGTCACAGTCCTGCAGCGGGAAGCGTTTCCAGCCGGAAACGGTTCAGATCGGTTGCGCAATATGGGCTCACCACCCACCCAAGCAGAGGTCTGACATGCGCATCAATCGAGTAATGGCCGGAGCCGTGGCCTCTGTGCTGGCGCTCGGCGCGGTGGCCCCCGCCTTCGCCGACAACGACCACCGTGACCGCCGCGAATGGCGGGAAGATCGCCGCGAGTGGCGCCAGGACCGCCGTGACTGGGAACGCGACCGCCGTGAGGCCCGGCGCGACTGGGAACGCGACCGCCGCGACTGGCACCGCGACCACGACCGCTACTACCGCCCGGCACCGCCGCCGCCGCGCGTGGTCTACCGCCCGGCCTATGGCCCGGGCTACGGCTGGAAGGTCGGACACCGCTACCGTGATTACTACCGCGGCCCGATCTACGTGGTGAACGACTACCCGCGCTACCACCTGCGCCGCCCGCCGTACGGCCACCAGTGGATCCGCGATGACCGCGGCAACATGCTGCTGGTGGCCATCGCCAGCGGGATCATCGCCGACTATATCGTCAGCAGCCGCTGACGATCGCGGCCGGGGTCGGATCCCTTTCCAACGGAAAGGGCTCTGACCCCACAACTGTCGATTGAAACCATACGGGGCCGGATTCCTTCGGGAATGCCGGCCCCGTCTGTTTCGGCCCCGGCAGGCCGGTGCGGGGCTACAATCAGGGGCTGAGTCGTACCCCTTTCCCTGCCTGCTGGAGTACCCGATGTTCCCGCGTGACGTCCGCATCGAAACCTACGATCCCGAACTGGCCAAGGCCATCGCCGCCGAAACCCAGCGCCAGGAAGACCATGTCGAGCTGATCGCCAGCGAGAACTACACCAGCCCGGCGGTGATGGAAGCGCAGGGCAGCCAGCTGACCAACAAGTACGCCGAAGGCTACCCGGGCAAGCGCTACTACGGTGGCTGCGAATACGTGGACATCGCCGAGCAGCTGGCGATCGACCGCCTGAAGCAGCTGTTCGGCGCCGACTACGCCAACGTGCAGCCGCACAGCGGCTCGCAGGCCAACCAGGCCGTGTACTTCGCCCTGCTGCAGCCGGGCGACACCATCCTCGGCATGAGCCTGGCCCACGGCGGCCACCTCACCCACGGTGCCAAGGTCAATGCGTCGGGCAAGCTGTTCAACGCCGTGCAGTACGGCGTCAACGACCAGGGCCTGATCGACTACGACGAAGTCGAGCGCCTGGCCCTGGAACACAAGCCGAAGATGGTCGTGGCCGGCTTCTCGGCGTACTCGCAGGTGATCGACTGGGCGCGCTTCCGTGCCATCGCCGACAAGGTCGGTGCCTACCTGTTCGTCGACATGGCCCATGTCGCCGGCCTGGTCGCCGCTGGCGTCTACCCGAGCCCGCTGGACCACGCCCACGTGGTCACCTCCACCACCCACAAGACCCTGCGCGGCCCGCGCGGCGGCATCATCATCGCCAAGGGCGCCGACGAAGACCTGGTCAAGAAGCTGCAGTCGATCGTGTTCCCGGGCATCCAGGGCGGTCCGCTGATGCACGTCATCGCCGGCAAGGCCGTGGCCTTCAAGGAAGCGCTGGAGCCGGGCTTCAAGGCCTACCAGCAGCAGGTGGTGAAGAACGCCCAGGCGATGGCCAACACGCTGATCGCGCGCGGCTACAAGATCGTTTCCGGTGGCACCCAGAACCACCTGATGCTGGTCGACATGATCGGCAAGGACGTGTCCGGCAAGGACGCGGAAGCCGCGCTGGGCAAGGCCCACATCACCGTCAACAAGAACTCGGTGCCGAACGACCCGCGTTCGCCGTTCGTGACCTCGGGCCTGCGCCTGGGCACTCCGGCGGTGACCACCCGCGGCTACGTCGAACAGGACTGTGTGGACCTGGCCAACTGGATCGCCGACGTGCTCGATGCGCCGAACGATGACGCCGTCATCGCCCGCGTGCGCGACGCCGTCAGCGCGCAGTGCCGCAAGTACCCGGTCTACGGCTGATCGGGGCAGGGGTCGGATCCCTTCCCGCACGGAAGGGCTCTGACCCCGTCATCAGGAACCCCGCGCATGGATGAGCGCCGCCTCAAGTACCTGTACATCGCGCTGGCGGTGCTGTTCGGCCTGCCCAGCCTGTTCTTCGGCGGTGCCGGTGCATGCATCGCCGTGGTCATGGGCGTGATCGGGCTCGTCTCGCTGGACGCGGACAAACTGGGGTTTGCCGCTGGCATGTTCGCGTGGGGATCGTGCGCGATCGCCGGCCTCGTGGCCTGGGTCGCACTCAGCATCGTCTGGCTGCGCGATGGCGCACGCGGGCTGCACAGGGCTTCACGCCGCTGGTGGCTGCTGCTGGGCCTGGGCGTGCTGGCAGGCCTGCCCTTGCTGGCGATGGCGCTGTACTACTTCGCCGAGCTGGGTTCGTCCGTGCTCAGCGGGCTGTTCGCCGGGCCGTCCCTGCTGGTGCCCACCGGTATGTTGATCCTCCTGCGGCTGCGTGCTGACGCGGTGGGCGAGCCATCCGGCCCGGCACGGTCAAAGGAGTAGGCCCGCGTGGATGAGCGCCGCGCCCGGTATCTGTATGCCGTCCTGGCGGTGATCTTCGGCCTGCCCAGCCTGGTGGCGGGTGGTGCCGCGGCGACGATGCTGCTGCTGACGGGGCTGGGCCAGTTCGGCCATGGCACGCTGGCCGCGGTGACCCTGATGCCGCTGTGGGGCCTGGCCGGTATTGCCGGCTGCCTGGCCTGGTTGTGGCTCAGCGCCGGGTATCTGCTGCAGGGACGTGCCGGGCTGCAGGTGCATCGCCTCTGGTGGTGGATGCTGCTGGTCGGCAGTCTTGCCGCCGTGCCCCTGCTGGGGCTAGCGCTGTGGTGGAGCATCACCGTGCACGCCGAAGGCATCGCCCTGTTGCTGCTGGGCCCGTCGATGCTGGTACCGGCCGCGAGGCTGGTGTGGATCAAACACCGCGGCCGGGCACAGCCCATCGAAGGAAACGGAACGCATGGATGAGCGTCATCACAAACGCTGGATGGCCATTGCCGGCCTGCTGGTGGGCCTGCCCGTCGTGGCGGCAGGCGGCACGGGGGCCGTGCTGGGGCTGATGGTCGTCTGGGAGGGCAAGTACCTGACGGGCGACGAGTACACCTTGTTGCTGCTGTGGTCGTCGGCCGGCCTCATCGGCCTGCTGTCATGGTTGTGGCTGAGCGGCCTGTTCCTGTGGCGCGGTGTTGCCGGCCTGCGCCAATCACCGGCTGTGGCCTGGGTCGGCCTGGCGCTGGGCAGCCTGGCCGCGTCGGGCGTGGTCGTCGCCACGCTGTACTTCACTATCAGCAATGGCGAGATCTCGACCTTGGGCCTTCTCGGGTTTGGTCCGCCGCTGCTGCTGATGGCCGGGCACCTGGCCTGGCTGCGCTGGGCACGCGCCGCATCGCCGCCACCCGCATCCGGTTGAGCGGCGCGTCGCGGCCTCGCCGGGCTGGCGGGCTGAATTGCAGGCGCTTCCGTGCAGGCAGCATTTGCTGCTGCGCCCCTTCTCAGGTACCTTTGCGACGCTGCCATGACCGTGGCAATAGGTACTTCCCTGAGCCAGGCGTTTCATGCATTGCCCCTTCTGCCAACATGCCGATACCCGGGTCATCGACTCGCGCGTCTCCGAAGACGGCGCGACGATCCGTCGTCGGCGGGAATGCGAAGCCTGCGGCGAGCGCTTCAGCACCCTGGAAACGGTCGAACTGAAACTGCCGGCCATCGTCAAGAGTGACGGCACCCGCGAGGCCTTCGACCAGCGCAAGGTCCGCGCGGGGTTCGACCGCGCGCTGCAGAAGCGCGCGGTGCCCGAAGACAAGATCGAGGCGGCGGTACGGGCGGTGGTGCACCAGCTGCGCATCAGCGGCGAGCGCGAAGTGCCCTCGATCAAGGTCGGCGAGTTCGTCATGAACGAACTGCGCAAGCTCGACCACGTGGGCTACGTGCGCTTCGCTTCGGTGTACCGCAGCTTCGAGGACGTGGCCGATTTCCGCGAGGAGATCGAGAAGCTCGAGCGCGATCTGCCGTCCAGTACCGAACAGCTGCAGCTGCTCGGCGATGTGATCGCCCTGACCAAGAAGAAGAAGGGCTGACCGCCTCTGCCTGGGTGAGCGCCCGCCTTGGTGGGCACTGATGGCGTGCATCGCCACCGGCAGCGTTACCATGGCCGCATGACCACCCCGTTCTCCGTCCTCGATCACCTGCACATGGCCAACGCGCTGCGCCTGGCCGAGCGCGCTGCCTATACCACCCGCCCCAACCCGATGGTCGGCTGCGTGATCGCCCATGGCGAACGCGTGGTGGGGCAGGGCTGGCACCAGCGCGCCGGTGGCCCGCATGCGGAAGTGTTCGCGCTGCGCGAAGCCGGCAGCGAGGCGCGCGGTGCCACCGCCTACGTCACCCTGGAGCCCTGTGCCCACTACGGGCGCACACCGCCGTGTGCATTGGCACTGATCGAAGCGGGCGTGTCGCGCGTGGTGGCGGCGATGCGCGATCCGTTCCCCAAGGTGGATGGCGGTGGCTTCGATCTGCTGCGCAACGCCGGCATCGAGGTTGCCGAAGGGCTGATGGCGGCGCAGGCGCGCGAACTCAACAAGGGCTTCCTGTCGCGCGTGGAGCGCAACCGCCCGTGGCTGCGGGTGAAGCTGGCCGCCAGCCTGGATGGTCGTACCGCGATGGCCGATGGCAATTCCAAGTGGATCACCGCTCCGGCCGCGCGCGAAGACGTGCAGCACTGGCGGGCACGCGCCGGTGCGATCCTGACCGGCGCCGACACGGTGCTCGCTGATGACCCGATGCTGACCGTGCGCCTGGCCGATACCGAGGTGATGCCACCGCTGCGGGTGGTGCTCGATTCGCACCTGCGTTCGCTCGAATGCAGCCGCGTGCGCGAGGGCGGGGCACCGACGCTGTACCTGCACGCTGCGGCGGTGAGCGCACCGGACGCGGCCGATGCCGAATTCGCCAGCGTGCCCAGCGTTGATGGGCGGTTGGATCTGGGCGCGGTGCTGGCGCTGCTGGCCGAGCGCGGCATCAATGAAGTGCACACCGAAGCCGGTGCCACGCTGGCCGGTGCGCTGCTGCGCGGCGGCTGGGTCGATGAGCTTCTGCTTTATCAGGCCCCCACGCTGCTGGGCGACAACGGACGCCCGCTGCTGGCTGGCCTCGGCATCGAGGCGATGGACCAGCAGCGTCGCCTGCGCGTGGTCGACCAGCGGCAGGTGGGCGAGGACATCCGGCTGCTCCTGCGCCCATGAGGGACTAACGCAGAGCAGGCGCTATGCCCTCGGCGTCAGGTCGCTTCGTCGTCCTCTTCGCCAACGGGGCATTGGCCTTTCCATTGCTGCTTCCACAGCACATGCAGGTCGCGGCAGTACGCGCCCAAGGCCTCGCCCGGCAGCTGCCTGGCCTTCAATCGCAGCTGGTGGCGGGTGAAACCGTCGTCGTACTGATCCGGCAGTACCAGCACGGCACACTGGTCGTGGTACATCAGGAAGTCGCGGCAGTGATCATCCTCACTCATCCACGCATCCAGGTGCCTGTCGCTCAGCTGCGTTGACTCGAAGGCGACCGAGGGTTGGACGACGATGATCTTCGTGGCTTTGAACCTGGACGCCTCGGCCTGCCAGCACGCCATCAGCGCCAGCACCATGATCGCGGTCGACGTCATACGGTGTTTCATGCGGTTGCCCCCGGGGAAGAGGGCAACAGCATTGACCATGCAGGTCGCGCAGGGCCATGCAACGGTTCTGAAAATGCAGTTGCCCTTGCCGTCGGCAACGCTGAGCAGCGCGTGGGCTCGGCGTTACATCGCGCTTACGCGCATTCGTCGGTCCACATCATCTCGGCGACCGGGCGCAGTGCCTTGCATTCCTGCGTCATGTCTTTGGCCGACTTCACCTTGGCCTTGGCCTTCAGTTCTTCGGCCATCGCGTCCACGCCACTGATCTGGTCCGGCGCGATCTTCGCCACGCAGGCGCGATGCTGCTGCAGCAGCAGGTCGCAGCCCGGTACGCCGGTGACCTTCGGCGCGGTGGCCGCCTGCGCGTCCTGCATCCAGTCTTCGAACGGTGCCAGCGCGCCGGCCACGGTGCCCACCAGATCATCGAAATTGCCGCTGTACCAATAGCCGTTGTCCTTGGCCGGGTACAGGGTGAAGGTGCCGCTGACCGCCACGCGCGCGCCACTCTGCAGCGCCTGCGTGTAGGCGTCGGTGAACTGCTTGCGCGCGGCCGGGCTGGCATCGGCTGCAAGGCTGGCGGCGAACAACGGGCGCACGTTGCCCAGGTCGGGCACTTGGCAGCTGAAGGCGATGCGCGCCAGCTTCTGGCCTTCGACGTATTCGTTGTCTTCGATCACGCTCTTGGTCGCGCGGCACTTCGAATCACGCAGGGCCTTGGCATACAGCGCTTCGGTGGCGGCTGCGTCGGCCTTGGCACCGGCGCTGGCAAGCACCACCTGCCACGGTTCGGCCAGCGCCTTGGCCAGTGCGCCCGGGTTCGGGGTTACCGCATCCTGGCCTTCAAAGGCGGGTTTCAGCGCATCGTTGAGCGTGCGGGTCGCGGCGGCATCGTCTTCCAGCAGCACGCGTGCATACAGGTCGAAGGCCTGTTCGGGCGTCAGCGTGGCCGGGGCGGCGGCGGCCAGCAGCGGGGCAGCCAGCAAGGCGCTGGCCAGCAGGGTACGCAAGGGGGTCTTCATGACAGTGTTTCCGGTTCCAGATGCGCGCAAGCCTAGCGCATCTCTTCGCGGGCGTGATGACGCCCGGTCGCCACGGGCCGGTACGCGCGGGCCAAAAAAAACGGGCCCCTCGCGGGGCCCGTTCGATCGCACGACGAGGAGCGATCGTTGGATCAGAAGCTGGCGCGCACGCCAACCGAGTACTGGGTGACGTCGCGATAGCCGGCGATCTCGCCCACCAGACCCCAGGTCTTGGTGAAGTTGATCTGGCCGCCGACGGTGCCGACCCAGGTGCCCTTGAAGTTGTTGCCGCCATCCATGTAGCCGGCCTTGGCCCAGGCTTCGGTCATGCGCGAGGGCTTGCCGCGGATACCCAGGGTGACGCGACCCAGGTTGGTGTGGTCCTTGTTGCGCAGGCGGCCGTAGAAATCGGAGTTGACGGTGATTTCGGCCTGCTGGCGGACCCAGGCCGCGTCAGCGGTGAAGTCCACGCGGTCGGTCCACGGCATGTGGTAGCCGATGCCCAGCTCGGGCTGGTTCAGCTTCAGCTTGTAGGAACCGTAGTCGTAGTTGTACGACTTGCTGGCGTAGGTCCAGCCACCGAACACATGAACCTGTTCGGAGAGTGCGACCGAGCCACGCAGGTAGCCGCCGTCAACCTTCGGATCATCCAACAGGTCGTCGTTGGTCTTGACCTGCGTCCAGCCGCCTTCGACGTAGGTGTAGCTCAGGGCGTCGGCCGAGGCCGAGAACGGGGCAGCGGCCAGCAGGGCAGCCACGATCAGGATCTTGCGCATGGGAATTCCTGTGAATTTCAGTCCATTGGCGGGCCTGCCATCGCAGCTGCCCGTGGCGACCTCATGTCGTCCGCTGCGGATTTTAATGAAAGTTTTACAAAATGCGAGAGACCGTCGTCACAGGCTGGCCAGACGTGGCCGGGGTCGGATCCGTTTTCCCTTGGGAAAACGGCTCTGACCCCTCCGCGATTCCGAGAGGCCCAGGGGCACAGCCCTTTCCTGCGGAAAGGGATCCGACCCCGGGCATCCCACCCCGTTCAGCCCGGGCTGGTACACTAGCCACGCCGGTTCGCCGGTACACAAACGTCTTCAGGGCGGGGTGCAATTCCCCACCGGCGGTAGGTGCGCAAGCACGAGCCCGCGAGCGCCCCGGCCCACGGCCGGGGGTCAGCAGATCCGGTCCGATGCCGGAGCCGACGGTATAGTCCGGATGAAAGAAGACGGTGCCACAGGGCCTTCGCGGCCCTGCGCCCGCCTGTTTGCCTTGCGGCGTTTTTCGCTCACTTTTCGCGGAGAACGTTACTTGTTTACTGGAATCATCGAAGGCGTCGGCCGTCTGGCCGCACGCGAATCCATCGGCGGCGATGTCCGCTTCACCTTCCATGTCGGGAATCTGCCGTTCGACCACGTGCAGATGGGCGAGAGCATTGCCATCAACGGCGTCTGCCTCACCGTCATCGCATTCGACGCCAACAGCTTCCAGGCCGATGCCTCCACCGAGACCCTGGGCCTGACCACGCTGGGCCAACTGGGCGAAGGGGCGGTCATCAACCTGGAGCGCGCCATGCGCCCGACCGACCGCCTGGGCGGCCATCTGGTCAGCGGCCACGTCGACGGCCTCGGCCAGGTGCTGTCCATCCACGACGACGCGCGGGCCCAGCGCTGGCGTTTCGCCGCGCCGGCCTCGCTGCGCCGCTACATCGCCAAGAAGGGCTCGATCTGCGTGGACGGCGTCAGCCTCACCGTCAACGAAGTGGACGACGAAGGTTTTGAAGTCGCCCTGATCCCGCACACCGTGGCCAACACCGCCTTCTCCGCCACCGGCGTGGGCAGCGCGGTCAATCTGGAAATCGATCTGGTGGCCCGTTACGTCGAACGCCTGTTGGGCGAAGGAGCACGCGCATGAACTTCGCCCCGATTCCGGAAATCCTGGAAGACATCCGCCTGGGCCGCATGGTGGTCATCGTCGATGACGAAGACCGCGAGAACGAAGGCGACCTGATCATGGCCGCCGAGCTGGTCAAGCCGTCGGACATCAACTTCATGGTCACCCACGGCCGTGGCCTGGTGTGCCTGCCGCTGACCCGCACCCGCGCCGCCGACCTCGGCCTGGCGCCGATGGTGCAGGCCAACACCGCGCAGTTCCAGACCAACTTCACGGTCAGCATCGAGGCCGCCGAGGGCGTTACCACCGGCATCTCGGCACACGACCGCGCGCACACCATCCGCACCGCAGTGAAGCCCAATGCCAAGCCGTCGGATCTGCACCAGCCGGGCCACATCTTCCCGCTGATCGCCCAGCCGGGCGGCGTGCTCACCCGCGCCGGCCATACCGAAGCCGGCGTCGACCTGGCCATGTTGGCCGGGCTGGAGCCGGCCGGCGTGCTGGTGGAGATCCTGAACCCGGATGGCAGCATGGCGCGCCGCCCGGAGCTGGAAGTGTTCGCCCGCGAGCACGGCCTGAAGATGGGCTCCATCGCCGATCTGATCGCCTACCGCCTGGCTACGGAAAAGACCGTTGAACGCGTGGACGAGCGCGAGATCGACACCGAATTCGGCCCGTTCAAGCTGGTGACCTACCGCGACCGCATCGCCCACGACCTGCATTTCGCGCTGGTGCGCGGCACGCCGGATGCGGAGACACCGACCCTGGTGCGCGTGCAGGTGGAAAACCCGCTGGCCGACCTGCTGCACTGGCGCCGCGACGACTTCGGCGTGGCCGCCACCGATGCCCTGCGTGCGATCGATGCCGAGGGCGCCGGCGTGATGGTGGTGCTGTCGGCCCCGCGCGATGGCGAAGCCCTGCTGGCCCGCCTGCGCCAGCAGCCGGCGCCGGTGGTGCCGGGCAAGGACAAGGACGTGGGCCAGTGGCGCCGCAACGGTGCCGGCGCGCAGATCCTGTCCGACCTGGGCCTGGGCAAGCTGCGCGTGCTGGGCACCCCGCGCCGCCAGGTTGGCCTGGCCGGTTACGGCCTGGAAGTGGTGGAGACGGTCACCCTGTAATGGGGATTGCCGGCCAGCGGCCGCCACTACCGGTGGGTGCCGACCGCTGGTCGGCAGCCCCTGCGGGCCCCCGCCAGCCACGGCCGGGGCCCATCCACGCTAGAATTACCCCCTTATCGAGTTCCCCAAGCCGCATATGAGCCACTACGAAGGCGATCTTCGCACTCCCGAGTCGGCGCGCTTCGCCATCCTGGCCAGCCGCTGGAATGCCCGCATCACCGACACGCTGGTCGCTGGCGCCCGCCAGAGCCTGGCCGGCAACGGCATCACCGAAGCCAACATCGACGTGATCCGCGTGCCGGGTGCCTGGGAACTGCCGCTGGTGGCCGCACGCCTGGCCGCCGCCCATGAACACGCTGCCATCCTCACCCTGGGCTGCGTGATCCGTGGCGACACCCGCCACTACGAACACGTGGCCGACCGCTGCGCCGAAGGCCTGATGCGCGTGCAGCTGGATTTCGGCGTGCCGGTGCTGAACGGCGTGCTGGCGGTGGAACGCGTGGAAGACGCCGAGGCCCGCGCAGGCGGCAGCCACGGCAACAAGGGCGAGGAAGTCGCACTCGCCGCACTGGAAATGGTCAATCTGCTGGAGCAACTGCCATGAACAAGAACACCCAGGGCAAGCCCTCCGGTAAACCCGTCCGCCGCGATGGCGTCGATCCGGTGCTGCGCTCGCGCGCCCGCCGTCGTGCCGTGCAGGCCATCTACGCCTGGCAGATCTCCGGCGGCAACGCCCAGTCGCTGATCGCCCAGTTTGCCCACGAGCAGGCCCGCGAAATTGCCGACCTGGCGTACTTCGAGGCGCTGGTGCACGGCGTGCTCGACAACCGTCGCGACATCGACGAAGCGCTCGGCCCGTACCTGGACCGTGGCATCGAGGAAGTGGACGCGATCGAGCGCGCAGTGCTGCGCCTGGCCGCCTACGAGCTGCGCTACCGCCTGGACGTGCCGTACCGCGTGGTGATCAACGAAGCCATCGAATCGGCCAAGCGCTTCGGTTCCGAACACGGCCACACCTACGTCAACGGCGTGCTGGATCGTGCCGCCGTGGAATGGCGCAAGGTCGAATCGGGTCACTGACCCGCCTGTGGTAGTGCCGGCCGCTGGCCGGCAGCTGCAGGGATCCTGAGGTTGCCGGCCAGCGGCCGGCACTACCGCCCACCGCGCGATGCGCGGCAAGAACAACAGCGGGAACGCCCCATGTCCCTGGCCGAATTCGCCCTCATCGACCGCATCCGCGCCCGTACCCTCGAGCGCGACGACATCCTGCTCGGCATCGGTGACGACGCCGCGCTGCTGCAGCCGCGTGCCAACGAACAGCTGGTGGTCACCGCCGATACGCTCAACAGCGGCGTGCACTTCCCGGTGGAAACCCCGGCCTTCGACATCGGCTGGAAGACCCTGGCGGTCAACCTGTCGGACCTGGCCGCGATGGGCGCGCGCCCGGCGTGGTGCACGCTGGCGCTGTCGCTGCCGGAAGCATCTGAAGACTGGATCGAGGCCTTTGCCGATGGCTTCTTCGCCCTGGCCGACCAGCATGACATCGCGCTGATCGGTGGCGACACCACGCGCGGTCCGCTGTCGCTGTCGGTGACCGCGATGGGACAGGTCGGGCGTGGCCAGGCCCTGCGGCGCGACCGCGCGCAGGTGGGTGATGATGTCTGGGTCAGTGGCACGCTGGGTGATGCCGCCGGCGCACTGCGCCTGTGGGAACAAGGTGCGTTGAGCATCGCCACCGCCACGCTGCTGGCCGACTACGAAAGCCTGCGCCTGCGCCTGCTGCGGCCGACGCCGCGCGTGACCCTGGGCCTGCGCCTGCGGGCCTTCGCGCACGCGGCGGTGGATGTGTCCGACGGCCTGCTGGCCGACCTCGGTCATATCGCCACGCGCAGCAACGTGGCCGCGCATGTGGATGCCGATTCGCTGCCGATCTCGCACGCGCTGCGTGAGCTGCTCGGCCGCGACGCTGCACGCGACTGCGCATTGCGCGGGGGCGACGACTACGAGCTGTGTTTCACCGCGGCTGCCGACCAGCGCGATGCGCTGCACTACCTGGCCGAATCGCTGGACGTGCCGCTCACCCGCATCGGCCGCATCGCCGAAGGGCAGGGCGTGCACGTGGACGGCGAAGCCGCCGACGGCGGTTACCAGCACTTCGCGTAGCCGCAGCGGTACTGCACTGGGGTGCCGAGCTTCGGGGTGGGGTCAGATCCCCTTGCGCCGCAAAGGGCTCTGACCCCGAGTGAAGCACCTCGGCATCGCTCGGGCAGGTGCCAACCTGGGTTGGCACGAAGGTGTCAGCCGCCCGTGGCAACACAGTGTCGACCAGGGTCGACACCTGCCAACGCGTGGCGATTACACGTGCGGAACGGGCGCACCGAAGCGGTTGTCGCCCGGGGTGCTCGGCAGCAGCATGAACACCAGCACCACCAGGCCCACAATCGGCACCAGCATCAGCAGGTACCACCAGCCGGAACGGTCGGTGTCATGCAGGCGGCGCACGGTCACTGCAATCATCGGCACGATGATCGCCAGCCACACCAACGCGCCCACGCCCGTCGATATCAGTACCAGCGTGCCTGAACCGGTGTAGCCAGCAATGAAGCCCAGCACATTCGACGGTATCAATGCGATCACGACGAACAACTGGAACCACCAGAACTCGCTGCGGCTGGCGCGCCCGCTGAACTGGGTGTAGCGGGTGAGCGGAGTCATCATCCTTTTCATGCTGTGCGTTTCTCTCTGTAGGTAGCGCCGAGCCATTGCCCGGCGTCAATCAGTGAATGACCTTTGCCTGGGCATCGCGCGTGGTGCCGTAGTCGTCCAGCCACTGGAATTCCAAGGTTCCCGGCACCGATGCACCCGACGGAAGTGGCAGGTCCAAGCGCTCACCCGGTGCCACCATGTCCACCTCGATCGTGCTGCCATCGGGCAGCGTCAGGCGGCTCAGCGTCACGTGGTAGAACCCGGGGTTGTACACCTGCAGGGCTTGCCCCTCGGCACGCCATTGCAGTGCTGCGGCAGTGTCACGCGCATGTCCGGGGAGGCCGGCAGGGCGATAGAACAGCTTCACCCGGGTGCGGATGGCGAACTGCAGCAGATTCTGGCCTTCCACGTTCTCGGGCTTGGGCGGTATGTCCAGTAGGTTGAAATACAACAGCGACTCGCGGTCGCTCGGCAGTGCCGCCCCGGCCATTGGCGCATACGTCAGCCGGAAGGCCTGTGCGCCGCCCGCCTCGATGCGGCGCGTGGTCGGTGTCAGCACGAATGGCAGCTTCTGGCTGCCGGCCTTGGCGCTGGCATCGCCATCGTCCAGCCACACCTGGGCAAGGGCGACTTTGTCGCCGCGGTTGTTGGTGTTTACCGTCACCGCGCCCTTGCTGCCGTCGTAGATCACGCGTGTGCCCTGCAGAGTCACTGCCGCTGCGGCGGGGAAAGCGTGGCCTGTACAGACGAGCATCAGCGCCAGCGCGCATGCGCGAATTTTCATGAGAGCGTCCTCTGGAAGAACCACCCGGCAGTGCACTGCCGGGTGGGCGCGCTTACTTGTAGGCGATGTCCATCTGCGCGGTTGCGTTGGCCGTGCCGGCCACCACATCGGCGGCAGCACCGGTCTTGGTGTACCAGACGCTGTGCTTCACAGTTTGCGGTGCAGTATCGGTGACAGTGACGAACTGCGTCGGTGCGCTGTTGATCTTCAGCAGCGTATCGGTGCTGTCATAGATCTTGTACGCCACGCCTTCGGCGTCACTGGCTGCCGTCAGTGCAAGACCACCATCTGCTGTTGATGAACCGCTGAACTTCACCGCCACATCGTGCGAACCAGCGGCGCCTGGGCAGGCCACGGCCACGTCCAGGTCGCGACGGCCGATACGGTCATTGCTCTTCAGATCTTCCAGATCCATCTTGCCCATTGCCACGGCAACGCCACCGTTGATGGTGGCAGTGCAGGTGGTCTCGACAATCTCGCCGGTAATGGTCAGGTCGGCCGCATTAACGGTCGGGGCAGCGGCCAGCAGGACGGCCAGGGCCATCGGGGTCTTCAGGCTCTTCATGGGTGTGCTCTTCAAAAAGTGATGGAATCGGGATCGCCACTGGCATCTGAGCGATGGGTGGACGCGGCAGGAGGGCGCGATGTCCGCCGGCAGGTTCTTTGCCGCCATGGGACAAGGCATGCCCGTTCTTCTGCCCGGCGCATGTTCGGCCTGATCACCGCCACGAGCCATACAACTTGTTGCAAACGCTTACATGCTTGGGAAACTGCAAGTAGTTGCATATTCGACTGCGTGATCGCGCCCTAGTCTGCATCCCCTCCCATCACTACCGGGGCTGCACTGCGGCCGCGTCGACGCCATGCGCCTGACTTCCTCCCCCTGTCAAAGCGGCGCGCAGCATTCCCTGCGCCACACCGCGCTGGCTATGGCCATCAGCACCACGCTGGTGCTTGTAGGCGGGCTGCCTGCGCACGCGCGCACCGGTGGCGAAGTGGAATTCAGCGAAGGCTTTGCGACCGGCTTCGGCAGCGACGACCTGGCGCGCTTCAGCGTGGGCAACCCGGTCGAACCCGGTCACTACAACGTCGATATCCATCTCAACGGCGAGTTCGTGCGCCGCGATGACATCGAACTTGTCGAATCCGATACGCCCTATGTGGCAACGCCCTGCGTGCCCGCGCAGCTGCTGCTTGCACTGGGCCTGAGCGATGCCGCGCGCGACGCCGTGGAGGCGTCCGGGAACCCGCAGTGCGTCGATCTGCAGGCAAGCATCAATGGCGCACGCGTCACCTACGACGACAGCCAGTTGCGCTTGGACATCTCGCTGCCGCAGGTGGCGCTGCAACGCCAGGCGCGCGGCTTCGTCGCACCGGAATTGCGCAACTACGGCATCACCGCCGCGTTCATTGGCTACACCGTCAACCACTACCGCAGCCTGGGCCAGCAGAACAGCTACGCCGGCATTACCAGTGGCGTGAACCTGGGCGCGTGGCGGCTGCGCCACCGCAGTTCCATCAGCCACAACGCGCAGGGTACGCACTTCAGCACGCTCAACAGTTACCTGCAGCGCGACCTGCCGCACTGGAACAGCCAGTTCACTCTGGGCCAGAGCAACACCGGTGGCGAGCTTTTCGACAGCGTCGGCTTCACCGGCGTGCGCGTGGCCACCGACGAGCGCATGCTGCCGGATTCGCTGCGTGGCTATGCCCCGGTAGTGCGCGGCGTGGCGCAGAGCAATGCGCGGGTCACCATCCGCCAGAACGGCGCGGTGCTGTACGAAACCACCGTAGCGCCCGGCCCGTTCGCCATTGATGATCTCTACCCCAACGCCGGCAGTGGCGATCTGGAAGTGGCCGTCACCGAGGCCGACGGCCGCGAGGAGCGCTTTACCGTCGCCTTCTCCGCCGTGCCGCAGGCGCTGCGCGAAGGCAGCCAGCGCTTCAGCATCACCGCCGGTGAGCTGCGCAACACGGGCCTGTACCAGCAGGCGCTGCGCTTCACCGAAGGCACCTATGCGCGTGGCGTCAGCAACCGCATGACCCTGCTGGGCGGCGTGCAGGTGGCCGAGCACTACCAGGCCGGTCTGGCAGGCGCGGCGTTCAACACGCCGTTCGGCGCCATCGGTGCCGACGTCACCTACGCGCGCGCGAACGTGCCCGGCGCGCCCGCACAATCGGGCCGCAGCTACCGCCTCAACTACCAGCGCAGCGTGGCGCGCACCGGCACCAACCTGGGCCTGGCTGCGTACCGCTACAGCACCGAAGGCTTCCTTACCCTCACCGACGTCTCGCAGCTGTCGTTCGACCGGCCGCAGGCCGCCGATGCGTTCGTCATGCGCACCCGCCAGCGTTTCCAGATGAACTTCTCGCAGCGCGTGGGCACGCGCGGCCAGCTGTACCTGGCCGGTGGCCATGTGACCTACTGGAATCGCGCGGGCAAGCACAACGACCTGCAGCTGGGCTTCCACAGCAGCTACCGCAGCGCCAACTACACGGTTTCCGCCACGCGTTACCGCATGGCCAGTGGAGCGCCCGATACGCGCCTTTCGTTCATGCTCAGCCTGCCACTGGGACGCGCCACCAACGCGCCGCGCGCCACCGCTACGTACAACGACAGCCGCTTGGGCAGCCAGCAAGAGCTGGGCATCCACGGCAATCTGGGCGAGGCCCGCGCGCTGTCCTACAGCCTGTCGGGCAATCGCGGCCAGGGTGGCAGCGGCTACAACGCCTATGCCAGCTACCAGGGAAGCCGTGCCGATGTGAGCGCGGGCTTCGGCCGCACCAACGGCAGCAGCAGTGTCAACGCGGGCGCCACCGGCGGCGTGGTGCTGCACCCTGGCGGTATCAACTTCGGCCCGGCGCTGGGCGACAGCTTCGCGCTGGTAGAGGCGCAGGGCGCACAGGGCGCCATGGTCGGCAGCGGCCGCAACGTCACTGTGGCGGGCAATGGCTACGCGGTGCTGCCCTATACCAGCCCGTACCGATGGAACCAGATTCATCTGGACACCGCCCACCTGCCGCTTGACGTCGACGTACAGGGTAGCTCGCAGCGTGTGGCACCCAGTGCCGGCAGCATCGTCAAAGTCCGCTTCCAGTCACGCAACGATCGCGTGTGGCTGATCGATGCCAGCCATGCCGACGGCACTCCGTTGGCTTACGGCGCGCAGATCAGGCATGCCGATGGGCACACCCTGGGCCAGGTGGGGCAAGGCGGTGTGCTGGCCCTGCGCGGACTGGAGCCGGCCGGCTTCGTGCACGTGCAGACCGAAGACGGCATGGCTTGCCGACTGCACTACGCCATGCCCGAGGTGCCGGACGGACACGGCCAGTACTGGGCGCAGGCACGCTGCGTGACCATTCCGTCGGCACTGCGGGTTGACGACGCCTCTTCTTCAACTTCTGGAGCTTCCCAATGAAATCCTCCTATCTCATCGCATCACTGCTCATGCTCGGTGTTGCCGCGCAGGCCCATGCCGATTCGGCCACCATCACCGTCACCGGCAAGGTGCTGCCTGGCACATGCACCATGGCCAATGTGCCGGTGACGCTGGCCGATATTGATGCCACCGATCTCAAGACCGGGCATGACAACGGGTTGAGGCCGGCGGTGCTGAACTTCACCGGCTGCGTGGGCGTGACCAGCGTTGATCTGACCTTTGAAGGCACCGCCGACGCCGCGCAGGACGGCCACTGGCTCAACCAGGCCACCGGTGGCGCCACCGGCGTGGCCGTTGCGCTGCTGGATGGCACCACCGGCAACGATTTCCTGCAGAAGGGCGCGAAGAAGACGGTCGCCGTCAATGGTGCCGCCACCGCCAAGCTGGACATGCGCGCCGGCTACTACCGCAAGGCCGGCACATCGCTGAAAGCGGGCGATGTCAGTACGCAGATCACTGTGACGGCGGATTACAAATGAAGCGCGCGAACGAGCCACGGGGCAGCACGATGCCTGTTGCACGGGTTGCGCTCTACGCTCTACTGCTCACCAATGCTGGCGGGGCGATGGCCTGCACCAGTTTGGGTCAGAGGGCGAGTCTCGATATTGACCAGGAGGTGCTCAATGACCCCGCGCCCGGAGTTGTGTTGACGGGGTGGATTGGTTTCATTCCGGGGAATGTCGCACAGATACTCGGATGCGCACAGGACGCGCTGCCGATGGAGATCAACCCGAGCTTCACCGGGCTGACCGCGGTCGGCACCGTGAACTACCAGGGCGAGACCTATGTGACCTATCAGTTCAGCCCGACGTCTCCTCTGCTGATCTTCAGGCACGCAGGGTACGCGGGAGGTGGCACCGGTGGCTCCGGGTTCCACTATACGCCGCTGACGATTGGTACACGGGTGAGTATCGAGGGACTTCGACGGGGCACCAACTTAGCGATCAACTCCACGTTCCATGTCGCGGTAGTCTCGCGCGGTGGTCCGATGCAGGCAGCCTCGGCGAGTCTCGGAACGGGCACCACGTGGCTGCGTGATTTCCCATCGCTCGTCATGCAGCACCCCATTCGCGTTACTCTCCAGCTCCGTAATCCAACCTGCGCGCTCAGCGATGCCGGTTTCAGCATGAACGATGTTTCCGCCGATGTACTGGACGCAGCGGGCAGTAGCAGCCCCGAGCAGACGTTCCAGGTGAAGCTGCAGTGCGAGGCCGCTGGCGCGCCGTTGAAACTGACGCTGACCGACGCCAATGCGCCTACGGCCACCGGCAGCCTGTTGAGGCCCACAGCCAATGCCACCGCGCAGGGCGTCCATGTGGAACTGCTGCGCAATGGCGTGCCGGTGGTGCTCGGGCAGCAGTGGAACCACGGCGTGTCTGGCGCGGGTGCGCAGAGCATCGATCTGCAAGCGCGTTATGCGCGGGTGGCCGGCACGTTCAGGATCGGGGTGGTGGAAGGGCAGGCAGTACTCACCGCCGACTATCGCTGATACTGTGGATCAGGCGCGGGATGGGATGACCGGCGACGCCGGACCAAGCCCAGCGATACCTGGATTACGCCGCCCGCAACTGCACATCCACATATTCGGCCAGCCCACGGCAGGCCAGCAACAGCCCTTCGCGCGCGCCGTCATCCATGTGCTGGTCGATATCCCCGTCCACGCGGACGCGTTCGGTGGCGTGCAGCAGTTCCAGCAGGAAACTGAGCCCTGCATTGGCGCGGTCGATGCGCGCCAAGGCCAGGCGCTGGCCCGGTGTGCGGTTGCTGCCGGGCCACGGCTGGCCATCGGCGGCATCGCCTTGGCGGATGTACTGCAGGCAGGCCTGCAGGGTGATGGCGCCAGGACTGTGACCGGTCTGCAGCGCAACGAAGGTGTCTTCCAGCGTGCGGGCCAGGTCATCGGGCAGGCGCGTGGCGGCCTCGCCCAGGGTGGCGAACAGGTGCGGGTAGGCGGAAGCGGTCATGGTGGCGTCCTTGTGCAAACGGCAAGGGGCCACCCTGCTTAACAGCGAGGGTGGCGGACGGTGCGTGGTTCCAATACCGGTGGTAGCTCTGCGAAACGCCGGCGGGCACGAGGCCCCCACGCACCGCCCGCCATAGGTGCGCGGACAGAATGCCTGCCGACGCCACCCAACAAGGAAAGGGTGACGCCGGCAGGCAAGCGTAAACAACAGAGTTACCTAACGGGATTGGAAGCCCGTGCCACCCGTTTCCGGTGGCGCTACATGATTTGCATGAAGCGCCAATGCTGCCAATGAGAATTGTTGGAAAGTTCGAAAGCGTTGCAACTTTGTCGCTGGCAGGTAGCGGATGGTGATTCTTGCCGAATGCGACATTCCCTGTAGCGTCGAGCCATGCTCGACTCTACAGCGGCATCGCGCAAGGAAGACGGTGCCGGAGTCATTCCGTGCGGTATGCATTTCCACTTCCGCCACGTATGCGACATGGCGCTACCCGTGATCACCACACATCATGCCGAGCGCAGGCAGATGCCGAGCTGAAGCTGGGCTGCGTTGGCGCGTGGGGCGGCGCAAGCGTGCAACGCGGCTACTGCCATCTGGTTGGTCGGCGGGCTTGTGCATGGCCTGGCAATGGGCGATGACCCCATAGAGTCCGAGCCATACCTGGCGTCGGTGAAGTCGGTCATTGCCGCAATCGAATGAATCTGGGCGTGTCTTTGCAATTTGTTGCATTCAAGTACGGGGTTGGGGCTGCCACATTGCCGTCCGCGACGGATACAGCCGCGTTCCCAATCAGCCTAGACAGAGAATTGAATGTCCATCACACCCCCACGTCATTTGTTGGCCATCGCGTTGGCCAGTGTTCTATCGACCGCCGTACCTGCGATGGCCCAGCAGGTCATTGCCGATGGCGACAGCCCCGGCGAAGAACTGAAGCAGCCGCCTGAAGGAAGCTACGCGACCAGTGGTCCAGGCGAGTTTGTTTTCCATGCCCGCAATGGCGGTGCAATCATCCCTCTGGCGCCGACGCATCTTTCAACCTCCGGAGAGGATGCCGCTGCCGTACGTGTTGAGGGCGTCGGCAGTATCGTCACCCTGCGGCCAGATAGCAGCATCCTCACCACGGGCACGACCTCAGCAGGTGTGTCAGTCACCGCCGCGGACTTCTCGGCATATGGCACACGCATCGAGACACGTGGGGCGGCATCTGCGGGCGTCGAAATTGACGGCGTCTCCGGTGCGGATCTGATCGACAGCGCCGTACACACCACCGGTGCGGCGTCGCACGGTCTGGTGGGCGCGGGCGGGGGCTATCTGTTCCTCCGCGACAGTCATGTTCACGTGGAAGGTGAAGGCTCCTGGGCTGCGGTCCTGAGTGACGACAGCTGGTTGCAGATCCACGGTGGCTCGCTGGTCAGCCAGCAGCATGGTGGGGTGTGGATACGGGGTGCGCGCATTCCCGGCATGACCCTGGCCGATGGTGCAGTGCTGTACGGTGGCAACCGGGTTGCCCTGCAACTGGACGCTGCCGTGACCGGGCGCTTCGATGTGGCACTGGAGAACAATGCCGTGATGGTGGGTGACATTGTCATCAATCCTGACGACCTGGCGGCCGGCCTGGTGCCGCAGTCGGAGGTGCATGTGCAGCTCGGCAGCGGGACCGCATGGAACGGCACCTCGGATCTGGTTCAAGCGATCTCAATGGAGACGGGTAGCCGCTGGATGCTGACGGGCGACGCACGTGTCGGCGAGCTGTCGGCCATGGGGAGTGAGCTGGTGCTTTCCGATCCCTGGCAGATCGGCTTCAACACGCTGACGGTGGATGGCAATCTGCACAGCGAGGCTGCGACGTTCGTTTTCCGCGGCGCCCTTGAAGGTGATGACTCGGCAATGGACCGCCTGCACGTGCGCGGCGACAGCAGCGGCGATGCAACGGTGGTTGTGCAGAACATCGGCGGCCTGGGTGCGCAGACGCTGGAGGGCATCACACTGATCCAGGTGGACGGGGCGTCGTTGGCCAACTACGCGCTGGCCGGTCGCGCGGTGGCGGGTTCGTATGACTACTTCCTGCACAAGGGAGGCGTTGCCGGTGGCGAAGGCAACTGGTACCTGCGGTCGCAGTTGCCAACCGCCCCAGACCCGTGCGCGATCGACCCATCGCTGCCGGGATGCGTGCCGGTGGATCCGACGGATCCGACGGATCCAATCGATCCGATCGATCCGGTCCTGCCGCCGCCGGTGTTGCGCCCGGAAGCGGGCGCCTACCTGGCCAACCAGTCGGCTGCGATCAGCATGTTCTCCCATCGTCTGAACGACCGCATCGGTGCCGTCTCGCGGGATGAAGGCCGTGCCGCCTGGGCACGCGTGGGCCGGCAGCAGGCGGACTTCAGCGCGGTCGGCGGCCAACTGTCGATCGATGGCACCACCTCGGTGCTGCAGATCGGTGCTGACCTGCTGCGGCGTGGCAATGCGGTTGCCGGTGTGATGCTGGGCAGCGGCCGCGCCGACAGCAGCGCAGTGTCCGATCTGACCGGCTACAGCGCCAAGGGCCGGGTGCGTGGCAGCGCGGTGGGTGTGTACGGCACCTGGCTGCAGGAAGCAGACGGCACGCGAGGCGCGCATGTGGACGCCGCCCTGCAGTACGGCCGCTTCGATAATCGCGTGCAGGGCATCGGCCTGGCGCCGGAGCATTACGACTCGCGCATGACCAGCGCGTCAGTGGAGTCCGGATACACCTTCAACGTGTGGCAGGGCAGCGCCAGCGCGCTGTACGTGCAGCCGCAGCTGCAGCTGAGCCATGTCGATTTCCGCGCCGATCGCCACGTGGAGAGCAACGGCACCGTGATCGATCACGCCGACGCCGGTGGCCTGAGCGGGCGCCTGGGCGTGCGTGTGTTTGGCCATGGCACGGCCGCCGGCAACACCGTGCAGCCGTACCTGGGCGTGAACTGGCTGCGTGGCAGCGGCAGCAGCACGTTGCAGTTCAACGGTGCCACGCTGGGCGCAGACGTGCCGCGCAACCGTTATGAGGTGCAGGCCGGTGCCGAGTTGAGGCTGGGCCAGCGCTGGGGCGCGTGGGGTGGCGTGAGCGTGCAGCGTGGTGATTACGGCTACCGCAACGTGGGTGGCCAGCTGGGCCTGCGCAGGGCCTGGTAAGCGGGCCTGCGGCGGGTCGGAGCCCATTGCCACGGCAATGGGTTCCGACCCCGCTGCTGCTTGAGAGCTGGGCCCAACAACGTCCGCTATGCCGCCCGCAACTGCACATCCACATACTCGGCCAGCCCACGGCAGGCCAGCAACAGCCCTTCGCGCGCGCCGTCATCCATGTGCTGGTCGATATCCCCGTCCACGCGCACGCGTTCGGTGGCGTGCAGCAGTTCCAGCAGGAAGCTGAGCCCCGCATTGGCGCGGTCGATGCGCGCCAAGGCCAGGCGCTGCCCGGGTGTGCGGTTGCTGCCGGGCCACGGCTGCCCATCGGCGGCATCGCCCTGGCGGATGTACTGCAGGCAGGCCTGCAGGGTGATGGCGCCAGGGCTGTTACCGGTCTGCAGCGCAACGAAGGTGTCTTCCAGCGTGCGGGCCAGGTCATCGGGCAGGCGCGTGGCGGCCTCGCCCAGGGTGGCGAACAGGTGCGGGTAGGGGGAAGCGGTCATGGCGGCGTCCTTGTGCAAGCGGCAAGGGGCCACCCTGCTTAACAGCGGGGGTGGCGGACGGTGCGTGGTTCCAATACCGGTGGTAAGCATGCGAAACGCCGGCGGGCACGAGGCCCCCACGCACCGCCCGCCATAGGTGCGCGGACAGAATGCCTGCCGACGCCACCCAACAAGGAAAGGGTGACGCCGGCAGGCAAGCGTAAACAACATGCTTATCAAACGGGATTGGAAGCCCGTGCCACCCGTTGTCGGTGGCGCTACATGATTTGCATGAAGCGCCAATGCTGCCAATGAGAATTGTTGGAAAGTTCGAAAGCGTTGCAACTTTGTCGCTGGCAGGTAGCGGATGGTGATTCTTGCCGAATGCGACATTCTTCGCCGCTCGCACCGTAGAGTCGAGCGCGCTCAACCACTTCGTCGAAGTGGCATCAGCTTCAGTGGGGGTTGCCGCGCTCAGCGGTGCCGCTAGGCTGGGTAGATGAAAATTCTCTTGATCGCCTTCTTGCTGGCCTCTTCGCCGGACGTCATAGAGCCCGGCTACAGAATGGGAGGCTACAACGAAAATCCGTCGCCGATGCCGGGCACGCTGAAGGCATTGGGCGCGCGATGGGAGATGGACTACAGAACACTACGCCCTGCCTTGTTGAAAGCGGGGTGGGGCGGAATACGACGCGAGTACTCGCATGCGACCGTGCTTGGATTTCCCGAGGTCAATTGTGGCCTCGGCTGGCAGGCGGTCTGCTGGTCCATGTTCCACAAGAATGGCCGGGATGTTTTTCTGCAACTGCATCCTACAGACGATGGCCGCCTTATCCTGATTGGCGCAGAGTGACACTTTCGCCATCGCCATCGCCATCGCCATCGCCATCGCCATCGCCATCGCCATCGTCGAGCTGTTTGTTGATACCCAGGCATTCATTGGTCGGGATGCCGGAGGCACTACCGGTTTTCGGGGTTCCCGCTGCTGAACTGTGAAGCGGTGCAGACGGGGCACGTGGGAGGCCCCATCCTGATTGCTCCTCTGGCCGGATCAGCCCGGATCAGCCCGAAAGAGTGGATCGCTGCCGGAAGAAAATACTGACCAGACAGGTCCATGGTTCCTTGCCATCGGCGCCGAGCTTGCTTGGCTGATGCAGAACGTAGCCGAGCGTTGGCCCGGTTCTACACGAGCAAAGTAAAGCGGCGCCGGAATCATCCGGCGCCGTGCATGTTTCTACATTACCAGCGGTACGACATGCTCAGATTGGCCGTCGCTTCGCGGTAACCATGGTCACCGCGCAACACGCCGAAGCCACCCCACGCACTCAGCCCGGAACGGAAGTCCACGCGCGCACCGGCATTGAGCTCGTAGCGGTTGCGCGGCACGCTGGCCTTCAGCGCTTCATCGTCGAACGCCATGCCGTTGCTGGCGCCATCGCGGTACCAGTTGGTCACCACATACGGGTTGACCGAGACACCCGCTGCCGAGCGGGATTCGCCCTGCAGGCGCAGGCCCACGCGGCCGGACAGGCCGCTGTCGCCCAGGCTGCGCACCACCGTGCCGTTGGTTTCTTCGTGGCGATCGGTGTTGGCGTCGGTGTAGACCAGCTGCAGCTCCGGCTGCAGGCTCAGCGCGGTGCGGCCGATCTGGCCGACGCCGAAGCGGTAGCCGGCTTCCAGCGAGCTCTGCCAGATGTCCGAGTCGTAGCGTTCCTCGGCCAGGCCTTCGCCCTGCACGCGGTTGCGGAACTGGCCGCGCTGCACGCTGGCATCCACATACAGTGCATCGTTGCTCCAGTTGCCGTACACGCCCAGCGCGCCACCGTTGACCTTGCCGCGTGCGCTGTAGCCGGTCAGCTGCGAACGCGAAGTAGCATCGGACTTGGCCAGCGTACCCATCACGCCGACGCGGCCCTGGCTGTTGTCGAACACGCCGATGTCCGCACCCAGCTGCAGGCGCGAGCGGTCCACGCGCAGGTCCAGCTGGTCTTCCACCGCCGACAGCTTGCTCTGCGCAGCGTCCACGCGGGCCCAGCCACGCACGCCATCAACGGCGGAGGTGTTGCCGCCCTGGCGGTCGCGCCAGCCGTGGCGCAGCAGCTGGTCCATCGCGAACTGGTTGGCCAGGTAGGCGCCGGCCTCCGGGCGCAGCACCGGCGTCGGGTCGATCGGATCAACGGGATCGACCGGGTCCACCGGATCGACCGGCGTGCACTCCGGCAGCGTGGGATCCACCACGCACGGGTCCGGCGTGCCGGCCAGCTCCGAGCGCAGGTACCAGCCGCCGTTGGTGGCGTCCTTGAACAGGAAGTACTCGTACTGCCCGCCCACCGCGCGGCCTTGCAGGTCGAACTGCGCATTGGAGGCACCGCCCACGCGGATCAGCTCGATGCCCTTGTCGGTCTTCGCGCCCGCGCCACCGGCATTGAGCACGTTGGCCTGGCCGTTGGCATCGCCCTTGATGATCAGCTTGTCGGTGGCCGAGCTGTCGTCACCCAGCTGGGTGTTGAACAGCAGGGTGCCGCCGGCACCGTCGAAGGTATCCACGCTGAGCGTGTTGAACGTGCTGCCATTGCCCAGCGCCACCGTGCCGGTACTGCCCAGCGCCAGGTGGCCGACGTTGCTGTCACCGATCATCAGCCAGGTGCTGTCGCTGTCGATGCTGGCCGAGCTGACGTTGATGAAACGGCCGTCGATCTGTGCCTTGTTGCGCAGGATCACGTCCAGCGTGCCGTTGGGCACCGAGGTTCGGTCATAGGTGATGTCGCCTGCCAGGCGCGAATCATCCACCGTGAAGTGGACCTCAGGCGTGGCAGTAGAGGGAGTCGCTTCATAGGCTTGCACCAGCAGCAGATTGCCATCGCCACCGGTGACGTGCGAATCATTGGCGATCGTAATGTCATAGCGCTGATCCTCCCTTCGCGGAGCGACGCGAAGGGCTGCGCCACGCCGGGAATTGATGGTTGAGGCATCCACACGCAGTGTGTTGTCAAAAGGCCCGACCGAACCCAGGAACAGGACGCCAACATTGTCTGCGTCGATGAAGGAGCCATTGACGATGTCCACTGTGCCAAAGCCCATGCGAACACCTATGCCGCTACTGCTGTCCCGGGATGCGTCCGGCGCGTCGCCCACCCGGACGTGGGTGCGGTCCAGCACCCCGCGTGGATCGATTGGCGTGGCGGGCACGGTCGGATTGTGGAACAGGTCCAGACCCACCGACAGCTGACGCCCCGCTTCGCCACCCGGGATGTTGATACTGCTGTTGACCAGTCGCGCCGTAGCACTACCGTTGGACAAGGTAATGCCTCCTCCCTGGAACAGCGTGCCGACCGCTTCAAGGGATGCGTCGTCCTGCAAAGACACGTTGTAGTACTCGCCGCTGACGCTGGGGTCGCGGGTGATCACAGCATTGTTCAGCGTAACGCGGGAGTCCTCACTTGCACTGATCTGGTTGGCCTCACCCCCATTGATGGTCAGCGCACCGCCGTTGCGCACACGCCACTGCTCGACCGGATCGCCCACGACAACCTCGGCACTTCCGCCATCGAGATCGCCGGCCCAGGCGGCGCCGATGGGCATCATCAGCGCCAACAGCAGGCAGCGCGCCAGTGGGCGCAGAGAAGGTGTAGCTGCAGGGAAAGATTGAACGCGCATGGTCGGGTCCTCCAGGTGGAATGGTCGGGACACTGCACTGCTGCGACACCCTGTTCAGGCTGGTGACGTATAGGCCTTGATCCTGTGAATGGCAGGTGATGGCGGGTGTATCACGTCAGTGCATGTCTTGATTGGTTCCCAGTGTCCGTGCGTGGCATACCCGTTCCCATGCAATTAGTTGCAAAGCCTGCTTGGCGAGGTCGAGGACGAGGGTCGCGGTTCAGTTCAACGCTGGAGGCATGCGACGTCTGGTCGCACCAGTTGTTGCAACACTTTCGATGGTGATGCCGGTCGCGTCTGCGGAGCATGGCCGCTCTTTCAGGAGAGCTGTCATGTCGATCCATCATGCACGCCGCAGTCATCTATCGCTGGCGCTGGCCAGTGTCTTGATTGCATCCCCCGCGCTGGCACAGCAGGTTGTTGCCGACGGCGACGAACAGAACCCGGCGGCGGGTGACTACGCCACCACCGAGCCGGTGGAGCCGGGCAACCCTGCCGGATATGCGTTCCATGCCATCAATGGCGGCAGCATCGTGCCGCTGGGCGAGGTCAATCTCACCACCGGGGGCATGTATGCCGCCGCTGCACGGGCGGAGGGCGCGGACAGCCGCATTGAACTGGTGCAAGGACGCGTGACCACCTCTGGTTATGGCGCAGCGGGCCTTTCCGCCGCTGCGGGTGGAGAGGTGCATGCCACTGGCGTAGAGATCCTGACCCTGGGCACTGCTTCCAATGGTGCTGAGGCTATCGACGGCAACCTGGTGCTTGATGGGGTTCAGATACGAACCCAGGCCGGTCTGTCACACGGCGTTTTCGTAAAGGACGGCAATGCGCGGGTGTCCGACAGTGTGATCCAGGTTGTTGCCAATCAGTCCAACGGGCTGGACGTGCGCGGCGGTACGCTGCAGGCCGAACGCGTGCGCATCGATGTGGGCGGGGGCGGGTATGGCGCGTGGGTGCAGGATGGCGCTAACGTCCACCTGCGCTCGGTGCAGATCAATGGCGTGGGGGCAGGTGCAAACGGCGTGTTGGCGGGCATCGGAACAACCGTGCTTGAGGACGTCGACATCAACCTCACCCACGAACGTTCAGGGGCAGGCCTGTACATCGGAGGCGACGTGGAGATGCGTGGCGGCCGCATCCACGCCGGTGGAGCAAACGCCAGTGTTGCCACTTTCGCGCCTGGCAGCAGCGCAACGTTGCTGTTGGATGGCGTTGAGATGTCCGGGCACCACGGGATCAACATGACCGCGGGTTCGGAGCTGACCATGCTCAACAGCCGCCTCGAAGCCACTTCGGTGGGCATCAACATCAACGGACGCGATGGTGTGGCCAGCGTCCAGGGCTCATCCATCACTACGCACAATGGTGTTGGCATCCTGATGATCGGCAAGGGCGAGCTGGATGTGGAAGGTTCGGAGATCACGGCAGACGGCAATTCCTGGCAGGCCATCTCGGTCCTGGATGGAGCCGCACGGGTGAGCTCCAGCCGATTGCGCACGCTCGGCCAGAATGGCCATGGCCTGTATGCAGAGGGTTCCGGCGGAAAGAATCCGCAGGTGAGCGCCGTCATGACCGATATCCTGACCGAAGGTGATGGCGCCATCGGTGCGATCGCGCGCGTGGGTGGCACCGTGCATCTGGCCGACAGCGTGGTGCGCACCACCGGCATCAACTCGCACGGTGTGCTGTCTGGCGGGACCGGTGAAATGACGTTGAGCAACACCCATGTACGCACCGAAGGCGAGGGCGCGTGGGCGGCGGTGATCAATGACAACGGTCGGATGCGCATCGACGGCGGCTCGCTGGTGAGCGCCCAGCATGGTGGCGTATGGCTGCGCAGCAGCCGCGAGCCGGGCCTGACCCTGTCCAACGGTGCGGTGGTATCGGGCGGCAATGGCATCGCCCTGGCGTTGGATGCCGCAGTGGCCGGGCGCTTCGATGTGGCACTGGACGGTGGCTCGCAGCTGGTGGGCGACATCGTCATCACGCCGGAGGACGAGGATGCGGGGCTGGTTCCGCTGTCCGACGTGCATGTGCGCCTGGCCGATGGATCGCTCTGGCAGGGTTCGTCGGATCTGGTGCAGACGATGGCCATCGAGAGCGGCAGCCAGTGGACGTTGACCGGTGACGCCACGGTGGGCGGGCTGCAGGTGCTCAAAAGCGGCGTGGCCCTGTCCGATGGCAGTGGTCGCTTCAGTACGCTCACCGTGGATGGCGATCTGCACAGTGAGGGCGCGACATTCCTGTTCCAGGGCGCGCTGGCCGGCGATGACAGCGCGATGGACCGCCTGCACGTGCGCGGCGACACCTCCGGTGACGCGCTGATCGCGGTGAAGAACATCGGTGGCGTGGGCGCGCCGACGGTGGATGGCATCCCGCTGATCGAGATCGACGGCGCATCGCGGGCGAACTACGCACTGAGCGGCCGCGCGGTGGGCGGATCGTATGAGTACTTCCTGTTCCAGGGCGGCCTGGCCGATCCTTCCGATGGCAACTGGTACCTGCGTTCGCAGTGGTTCGATGTCTGCCAGGACAACCCGGCTGCGCCGGGATGCGCGGTCGATCCTGGCCCGGATCCGATCGATCCGACGGACCCTGTGGATCCGCTGGACCCGGTCGATCCAGTCAATCCGATCCTGCCGCCGCCGGTGCTGCGCCCGGAAGCGGGGGCCTACCTGGCCAACCAGTCGGCTGCGATCAGCATGTTCTCCCATCGTCTGAACGACCGCATCGGTGCCGTCTCGCGGGATGAAGGCCGTGCCGCCTGGGCACGCGTGGGCCGGCAGCAGGCGGACTTCAGCGCGGTCGGCGGCCAACTGTCGATCGATGGCACCACCTCGGTGCTGCAGATCGGTGCTGACCTGCTGCGGCGTGGCAATGCGGTTGCCGGTGTGATGCTGAGCAGCGGCCGCGCAGACAGCAGCGCAGTGTCCGATCTGACCGGCTACAGCGCCAAGGGCCGGGTGCGTGGCAGCGCGGTGGGTGTGTACGGCACCTGGCTGCAGGAAGCGGACGGCACGCGGGGTGCGTATGTGGATGCCGCCCTGCAGCACGGTCGATTCGACAACCGGGTGCAGGGCATCGGCCTGGCGCCGGAGCATTACGACTCGCGCATGACCAGCGCGTCAGTGGAGTCCGGCTACACCTTCAACGTGTGGCAGGGCAGCGCCAGCGCGCTGTACGTGCAGCCGCAGCTGCAGCTGAGCCATGTCGATTTCCGCGCCGATCGCCACGTGGAGAGCAACGGCACGGTGATTGACCACGCCGCCGCCGGTGGCCTGAGCGGGCGCGTGGGCGTGCGTGTGTTCGGCCATGGCACGGCCGCCGGCAACACTCTGCAGCCCTACCTGGGCGTGAACCGGCTGCGTGGCAGCGGCAGCAGCACGTTGCAGTTCAACGGCGACACGCTGGGTGCGGACGTACCGCGCAACCGCTATGAAGTGCAGGCCGGTGCCGAGCTGAAGCTGGGCCAGCGCTGGCGTGCGTGGGGTGGCATGAGCGTGCAGCGCGGCGATCATGGCTACCGCAACGTGGGCGGCCAGCTGGGCCTGCGCAGGGCCTGGTAAGCGCGTGAAGCGGGGTCGGATCCCTTTGCCATGGCAATAGGATCCGACCCGACGGCTGCTGTAGAGCCGAGCCTATGCTCGGCTCACTGAGGTCTGGACGAAGGGCAGCCGAGCATGGCTCGGCTCTACAACCGCGTCGCGCTGTGACCAGACCTGAACGATGCCCAGCTCTGTCGCAATTGACCATTGAATGACTGCGGCGACGGTGGCGATGCTGGCCAATTGCTCGCTTCCGGTTGCCCGCGTGTCCCCTCCCGAACGTTCCCACAACGCCGCAATTGACGGCCTGCGCGCATTGGCGGTGCTGGCCGTCGTCCTCTTCCACACCAACGCCACCTGGCTGCCCGGTGGCTTCACCGGGGTGGATCTGTTCTTCGTGGTGTCCGGCTTCGTGATCAGCCAGTCGCTGGCCTCGCGCACCCATGCGTCGCTGGGCGCGATGCTGCTCGACTTCTACCGGCGCCGCGTGCTGCGCCTGTTGCCGGCGCTGCTGGTGATGCTGATGGCGACCTTCGTGCTGTCGGCGTTGTTCATTCCCCGCGCGTGGCGCAACGAGCAGTTCGACCAGACCGGCTGGGCCGCGCTGGTCGGCTTGAGCAACATCGTACTGGCCGGCCAGCAGGACGATTACTTCTCACCCGGTGCTGAACTCAATCCGTTCCTGCATACATGGACGCTGGGCGTGGAGGAGCAGTTCTACCTGGTCTTCCCGCTGTTGTTCTTCGCGTGGCTGCGCGGGCGTGAGCGCTGGCCGTGGTCGCGTTGGTTGTTGCCGGTGCTCACCGTGCTGTCGCTGGCGTGGGCGGGCTGGCAGGCGCAAACGGCACCGGCGGCAGCGTTCTATCTGCTGCCGGCGCGGTTCTGGGAGCTGGCCGCGGGCGCGCTGCTGTACCAGTGGATGCGTACGCGTACACCGGGCCGGAACGGTGACGCGGTTGCAGTGGCCGGGCTGGCGCTGCTGGCCGCAGGCGTGGTGATTGCCCCGCAGCTGGCGATGCCAGTGCCGGGTGTGCTGGCCACCGTGGCAGGTACCCTGCTGCTGTTGGCGAGCGTTTCGACAGCGGGGACATCGCGCATCGCCGGTGCGCTGGGCTGCGCACCGCTGGCCTACCTGGGCCGGCTGTCCTATTCGCTGTACCTGTGGCATTGGCCGCTGCTGGTGCTGCTGCGCTGGACGTATGGCCTGCATGGCGTCGCGCTGTGGCTGTATCCGGTGCTGCTGCTGGCGGTGTCGGCCGCGTCCTACCACGTCATCGAGCGCCCGCTGCGCAGTGCGGCGCCGCTGCTGCGGCTGGCACCGGCCAAGGTGCTGGCGATGGCGTTTCCGCTGGTGGCGCTGTGCGGTGCCGGCGCCTGGGCCACGGTGGAGTACCACGAGCAGGTCTCGCTGAGCGTCACCCGCGACGGCTACGCATGGCAGGCGTGCCGCTACCCGGCGTGGCGCCCGCTGGAGCCGGTGCGTGCGCCGGCGCTCGAAGGGCGGCGCCTGTTCGTGGCCGGTGATTCGCACGCGGCGGCGTATCGCACGATGACCAGCATGGTCGCGCGGCAGACCGGCATGGAGGTGCGCCAGCAGGATCGCGGCGGCTGCAGCTTCGTCAACCTGCTGCGGGCCAGCCCGGCTGGCTGCCAGGACTTCATTGAAGACACGCTGTCGACCATCGAACGCGAGGCGCGCCCGGGTGACATTGTGCTGCTGGCGGCCTTGCGCATGCCGGAACTGCGCGGCTTCGACTGGCAGCAGCAGGACGCACCGCCGATCTATCAACAGCTGCTGGCCGAGCGCACGCCGGCGCACGCACAGGCGGCACGCGACGAAGCCGATCGCGTGCTGGGGCGTTTGCAGAAGCTGGGCGTACACGTGGTGATCGACGCACCGCTGCCATTGTTCAAGGCCGGTGCGTACCGCTGTTCGGACTGGTTCAATCGCCGCAATCCGGCGTGTGCCGGCGGTCTGAGCATGCCGCGTGCGGATCTGGAAATGCTGCGCGTGCCGCAGATGGCACTGCTGGATGACCTGGCGGCACGTTACCCGTCACTGACCGTGTGGGATCCGCTGCCGCTGCTGTGCGGGCCGCAGACCTGTTCGGCGGTGGAAGAGGGCGAACCGCTGTTCTTCGACAACGATCACCTGAGTGGCCATGGCAACCGCGTGCTGCTGCCCAGCTTCCGGCAGACCCTGATCGATATCGCAGCCGACAAGACGGTGTAGCGCCGAGCTTACGCTCGGCTTGTGCGCGCGCAGTGCGGGCTTCATCGCGATCTGGTCGAAGAGCAGCCGAGCATGGCCCGGCTCTGCAGGAGAGCGTTCGGTCTATGCCGGCGGCAGCACCTTGCCTGGGTTGAGAATGCCGTCCGGGTCCAGCGCGGCCTTGATCGCGCGCATCGTCGCCAGCGTTTCCGGGGTGAAGGCCTGCGCCATGAAATCGCGCTTGGCCAGGCCAATGCCGTGTTCGCCCGACAGCGTGCCACCCAGCGCCAGCGTCAGCGCGAAGATCTTTGGCAGCGCGGCCTGCGCGCGTGCGTTTTCGTCGGCATCGTCCGGGTGGTAGAGGATGTTGACGTGCAGGTTGCCATTGCCGGCATGGCCGAAGGTGACGATGGTCAGCGTGTAGTCGCGTGCCAGCGCCTGCACGCCGGCCACCAGCTCCGGAATGCGCGACACCGGGACCACAACGTCTTCATTGATCTTGCCCGGCGCCACGCTGCGCAGCGCAGGCGACAGTGCCTTGCGCGCCGCCCACAACTGGTCGCGCGCGCGGCCTTCCATCGCCACGTCCAGTTCGATCATGCCGTCGCCTTCGGCGGCGCTGGCCAGGGCCTGCAGCAGATAGGGCAGGGTGTCATGGTCGCCATCGGCCTCGACCAGCAGCATCGCACCGGCCTCCGGCACGTCAGCACCATTGAGCCGCAGCAGCTCCAGGCTGCGCGCGTCCATGAACTCCAGGCGGGTCGGCACCACTGGCTGCGACATCAAGCGTGATACGGCGGCGGCGGCGGCATCGGCATCGCGGTACAGCACGCGCAGCCCGGCCTGGCTGACCGGCAACGGGGTCAGCTTCAGCGTGGCTTCCACGATCAGCGCCAGCGTGCCTTCGCTGCCCACCAGCAGATGGGTGAGGTCGTAGCCGGTGGCGTCCTTGGTGTAGGCACCACCGCAACGGATCACCTCGCCGGTGCCGGTCACCGCCACCAGGCCCAGCACGTTGTCGCGGCTGGTGCCGTACTTCACCGCGCGCGGGCCGCCCGCATTGCAGGCCAGGTTGCCGCCGATGCTGCAGATCTCGGCGCTGGAAGGATCCGGTGCCCAGAACAGGCCGTGCGGGGCCAGGGCCTGCTGCAGGGTGCCGTTGAGCACGCCCGGCTGGACGACAGCGCAGCGATCACCGGCGCGGATCTCGATGATGCGGCCCATGCGGGTGAACGACAGCACGATGCTGCCCGGTTGTGGGACGGCGGCGCCGGTGGTGCCGGTGCCGGCACCGCGCGCGACCAGCGCCACGCCATGTGCGCGACAGGCGCGCACCAGTGCCTGCACCTGTTCGATGTCGGCCGGCAGCGCGACCGCCGCCGGGCGCTGGCGGCGCCATGAGTTGTCCTGCGCGTTGGCCTCCAGCGCGCGGTCATCCATGCGCCAGCCCTCCGCGCCCAGCAGGGCGGACAGTTCGGCAACCAGGGCAGCAGGCAGTGCGGTACTCATGATGGATCTCGCGGGGCAGCAGGAGCGGGTTGGATCAGTTTCCAGGCGACAACGGCGCCGGCCAGCGGCAGCCACACCCAGCGCAGTTCGGAGAGCAGGGTAGCCAGGCCGCGTGCGCTGAAGAACTGTGGGGCAAACGGTGAAACCCGGATCGGTCGCCACGGTGCGAAGAAGCGCTGTTCGCTCCACGGCCAGGCCAGCGCGACGCCGAGGCCGCCGGAGGTCATCGCATCGAGCAGTGGATGGCTGGCGGCACAGATGAACACGAATACAGCGGCTTGTACGGTCGATGCCGCCGTTGGCCCTGCCTTGGCAGGTGCCAACCTTGGTTGGCACGAAACCGCCGACCAAGGTCGGCCGCTACCAAAGAATGCCAACACCGCCGCTACCGCCGCCAGCACGAACGCAAACAGCAGTGAATGGCTGGCGCCGCGATGGCCGAAGGCATCCGCATAGGGAATGTGCAGCGCAAAGGCCAGTACATCGGCATCGGGCAGCATCGCTGCGATCACGCCGGCCGCCAGCAGGCGCGACGGGATGCGGCCATGATCAGCGGCGCACCACAGCGCCAGCGGCACAGCGGCATGGGTGATGATCGACGGCATCAGTCACGCACCATGGTAGTGCCGGCCGCGGACCGGCTGCAGGCCCGACGGGTAGTGCCGGCCGCTGGCCGGCTGCAGGTCCGACGGGTAGTGCCGGCCGCTGGCCGGCTGCAGGCCCGACGGGTAGTGCCGGCCGCTGGCCGGCAAACAGTAACCATCAGCAGTCATCCAATCGGAACGCATCCCGCAGCCAATGCAGCTGCGGCGGTTCGCCGGTGGCTTCGACCACGTCGAAGCGGCAGGGCGCATTGGCCAGCGCCGGGTGGTCCTGCAGGTACAGCTGCGCGGCATGGGCCAGGCGCCGGCATTTGCGCGCATCGACCGAAGCGGCGCCACCGCCGAAATCCGATCGCGCACGGTAGCGCACTTCCACGAACACCACGGTGCCGGCATCGTCCATCACCAGGTCCAGTTCACCGCCGCGATAGCGCACGTTGCGTGCACGCGGCTGCAGTCCGGCCAGTTGCAGGTGCTGCTCGGCGGCGGCTTCCACCGCCGAGCCCCGTTGGCTGCGCTCAGCGACCACCGACGATCGGCATCGGCCGGCCGCCACTGAAGGTCGACCATGCCGGCTGGCGCAGGATGTTGCCATTGCTGTCCAGGAACAGGGTGCCGGTGGCACCGTCCAGGCCGCCTTCGTTGGACAGCTTGTCCAGGTAGGCGGTGATCTTCCACGCGTCGGCACCGAAGGCGAACAGGCGGCCGGCCGCACCGCGTGCGCTCGGCAGGGTGCTGGCCACCTGGCTGGCCGACGGCAGGCCGGACACGCTGCGCACGTTCCAGGCTTCGTTCGGGTAGACGATGCCGTCCAGCGCCACGTCTTCTTCCACCTTGCCGCTGCCGACGGTCAGCTGCGAGGTGCCGACGCGGGTCGCGCCACCGGCACCGGCCAGCGCCAGCTGCGGCGCCAGCAGGCGGGCCTGCGGCGCACGCACGGCGAGGAACACGGCATCGACCTGGCCGGCGTTGCGCACCTGGGCGCTGACGTCGCCCACCGCATCGCTGACGCCGACCGTGGCCACGACCTGGCCACCGCGCTGGGCGAAACGCTGGGAGAAGGCGGCGGCGGCACGGCGGCCGGTGTCGTCGGCGCTGTTGATCACCAGCGCCTTGCCGCGCTCGCGGCCGCGCAGGTACTCGGCCGCGACGATGCCATCGTCTTCCGGTGCCAGCGAGAAGCCGGCGCTGCCGGCCGGCGGTGCGTCCTTGCCACGGTTCAGGGCCAGCACCGGCACCTGCAGCTGCTGGCGGCCGTACACCGCGTCCACTTCGTCGCGGCCCAGCGGGCCGACCACGAAGTCGGCACCGGAGGCAACGGCCTTGTCGTAGGCGGCGAGGGCACCGGCCGGGGTGCCGGCGGTGTCGAAGAAGTTGATGTCCGGGCGGCGGCGGCTTTCACCGTAGTAGGCGCTCAACAGGCCATCGCGCACCGGCTGTGCGGCGGTGGCCAGGCGGCCGCTGAGCGGCAGCAGCACGGCCAGCTTGGCCGGCGGGCGGTAACCGTCGCTCATCGCCGGCGGGCGCTTGCTGGTGTCGAACTGGGCCGCGCCATCGCGGTCGAACGGGCGCGGCAGCGGCAGGCCACGCGCGATCAGTGCGCGGCCGGCGAAGTTGTAGAGCGGGTCGTTGGCCGGCAGGGCGGCGGCGCGGCTGCGCAGCGTGGCGTCGTCGAGGGTGCCGAGCAGGCCGGCAATGGCGGCCTGGTTATCGCTGCGCGCACTGCCGGTCAGGCTGGCATGGGCGCGGGCGCGCTCGGTGGCGGCGCCGAAGGCATCGCCGGTGCCCTGCAGGGCGCCGGCCCGGGCCAGGTACCAGCGCGTACGCAGGGCTGGCAGCACGTTGTCGCCATGGTCCTTCAGCAGGGCCAGCGCCTGCGCCGGCTGCTTGTCGGCCAGGGCCAGCTCGGCACTGGTCAGCTGGTAGCGCTGCAGGCTGGCGCCGGACAGCTGGCGGGCGGTGAGCTGGCCGAGCAGGCTGCGCGCGCGGGCACTGTCACCGGCGAGGTGCCAGGCCCAGGCCGCATCGGCCAGTGCGTTGCTGCGGGCACCGCCACGCAGCGTGGCGGCCAGGCCTTCCAGCTGCAGTGCGGCGTCGCGCGGCTTGCCCTGTTCGATCAGCGCCAGCGCCTGGCCCTGGGCCGGCGAATCGGGGGTGCTGGTCAGGCTGGTGGTGGCACAACCGGCCAGCAGCATCAGCGACAACGACAGGGCGGAGATCCGTGCGGCGGGCTTGTTCATGATCGGGTCCATGCGATGAGGGCAGCGGCCTTGGCCGGGTACACGCTACGATTCTACCCTTGCCCCGTGAGTACCGCTGAAATGAGTGTCCCAACCCTGTACGTCGTCGCCACCCCGATCGGCAACCTGGCCGATCTGAGCCCGCGCGCGCAGGAGGTGCTGCGCTCGGTGGCGGCCATCTGTGCCGAGGACACCCGCCGCAGCGGCCAGCTGCTGTCCCATTTCGGCATCCAGCAGCCGCTGGTGGCCCTGCACGAACACAACGAGGAGGCGCTGGCGCAGCGACTGGTCTCGCGCCTGCAGGCCGGCGAGTCGCTGGCGCTGGTCAGTGACGCCGGTACGCCGCTGGTCAGCGATCCGGGGTTCCGCCTGGTGCGTGCCGCGCGCGCGGCGGGCATCAAGGTCAGCCCGGTGCCCGGCGCCTGCGCCGCCATCGCCGCGCTGAGCGTGGCCGGCCTGCCCAGCGACCGTTTCAGTTTCGAGGGCTTCCTGCCGGCCAAGGCCAGCGGCCGCCGCGACCGCCTGCAGGCGCTGGCCGGCGAAGTGCGCACGATGGTGTTCTACGAATCCTCGCACCGCATCGCCGAATCGCTGGCCGACATGGCGGCGATCTTCGGCGGCGAGCGCCCGGCGGTGCTGGCCCGCGAGCTGACCAAGCTGTTCGAGACCGTGCTTGATGGCGACCTGGCGGGCCTGCTGACGAAGGTCGAGGCCGACGAGAACCAGCGCAAGGGCGAGTTCGTGGTGATGGTGCAGGGCGCCGGCGATGACGAGGAAGCGCAGCTGGCACACGGCCGCCGCGTCTACGCGAAGCTGAGCGAGCACCTGCCGCCGTCGACCGCCGCCAAGCTGGCCGCGGAACTGACCGGTGCGCCGCGCAAGGCGTTGTACGGCAGTTGATGGATAGCTCCGGGCCATGTCCCGGAGCGCGCGGCGCGAAATGCGAAACGGTTCGGATCCGCCGGAGGGGCACCAACCTCTGGCGCGTGAACGTGCCCACGTGCGCGGCTGAGGGACGAATCCGGGGACGGACAATGTCGTGATGAGCAGCAACGACCGACCCACTGATGATCGTACGAAGCCAGCAGCCTTGGGTATTAGGGGACGTCCTGCAGAGCGACATTGAGATCAGTCGAGCCCGTGCGGATACTCCCGATGCGGAAGGGTTTCCGTAGTGTGACCCCATTTCCGCGGCCTCTGAGGCGTGAGGACCGGTGCTCGGGATGTCTGTCCTGGACGAAGACGCCCCTGCACACGCCTCTTCATCCCCCCCTTGGGAGTAATTGTTCGAGATGGCATTGACAGCCTACCTTCAAGCTCATTTCCTGCCAAAGGATGCGTTCGCCGCATTCTGCAATGTGTCAGAAGAAAGACTCAGTCACCTGATTGCAGTGGGCGCGGTGCCGCAGCCCACCTACACCTGCGAAGGTGGCACCATCCGATCTGCAGTGTTCGGCTCCATTCCCATCAGCGAAGACCTTGTGGGGGAGTACTTCCGTACCGATTGCGCACGCTGGATACGCATTGCCGATCATGCACCACCGGGCAGTGAGCGGGCGGCTGTGGTCGACGTTCTGCTGCAGGAGCTCGAGGGCTACATGACAGCCGTGCTTGGGGATGCCAACGCTGCGCACGACAAGGCGCAACTGCTGCTCCCGCACTTCTTCAACGGGACCTTCGGTCTGTGTATCGCAGATCCGTCCACCGGCACCGGCATCGCAAGAAAGGAGCTGGAACAACTGGTCGCACTCGCCAGTGACACCCACACTCCTCTCGACGCGCGTGTCGACAGGCAGGCGCTGCTGGCACTGATTGACGATTATGCGCGTGCGTCGATGCCGTTCTCGCCGGCCGAGTATGACCGTAGCAGCAGAAAGCGATGGGTCGACGATCTTCGCCGGGAGCTGGACGAAAAGTCCTGAAAAGCGTGCAGGCCTGCATGGGTCATTCACAGCCTGGGACGCTGGAACGCGAATGAGCGGCGGAATTCCGGAGGTGAAGGAGTGAAGCTCTCAAATTTACTTGAGGGAGGGAAGACAGATGCTGGAAAAGGGACTGTTCCTGCTGTTCGCTCTGGCCGACGTGCCAGCTCCTGCAGCTGAAGGGCCGCCACCTGCGGCCATTACCGAAGCCGATCTGGGCCCGGACTATGTTGGCTACCTGCTGTTCGATCCGGGGTTGGTCGAATTCAATCGGCTGCAGTCGGTCCGCGATTACAGCAATTACCTGACCTATCGCGCGGCACGTGACGCGTTGGAGAACTACGAGGGATGTCTGCAGTTGGGGGCCGACAACCATGCACAGATCGAGGCGGCCTACCAGCAATTGGTGAACAGCCAGCAGCGGTACGTCAGCGCAGCGCAATGGCGCGACCTGCGGCAGGCCCTTCGTGCGGGGCGCGAGCCGGTGCCCGAGCGCGCGTCGTGGCAATGCGCCGCATTCGTGGACAACGCGCCGTATTTCGATGCGGGGTTGGACGATGCACTGCTGGGCGCCACCGAATTGGCGCGCGAGCAGGCCGGGGAAGGGGATTCGCGTAGCGATGCGCTGCGCCCGGTCCTCGGCGTTCAAATGGGGGGCGCGACCGTGATCGAATCCGAGCCTGACGAAGGTCCGGCCCATCGCGCCGGCCTGCGCAAGGGGGATGAGGTGCTGGCCGTGGCGGGTACCCGAGTGAAGACCGTCTTCGGTATCGGCCAAGCGTTGAAAGCCCACGCGCCGGGCGATCGCGTGGACGTGCGCGTCCGCCGCATTGAATGGGACGGTTCGCAACCGCAGGTGCGGGAATTGATCGTCGGGGTGGTGCTGGAGTCGCGGGCGGCGGTGATGGCGAGGGCGAAGGGCCGCTAGAGCCACGCCACGCGTGGATGAACCGGACGCCGCGATCGGCACGGCAGGAAGGGCGTGCGTACGCTAGAATATGCGCTGGCGGAGTCGGCCAGACAGTCGCGTCATCCCTTCGGGGGTGCCGAGGAAAGTCCGGGCTCCATAGGGCAAGGTGCCAGGTAACGCCTGGGCGGCGCAAGCCGACGGAAAGTGCAACAGAAAGATACCGCCTACGTCTTCTTCGGAAGGCCGGTAAGGGTGAAATGGTGCGGTAAGAGCGCACCGCGAGTCTGGCAACAGACCGGCACGGCAAACCCCACCTGGAGCAAGACCAAATAGGGATCCTTTGGCGCGGCCCGCGTTGGATCCGGGTAGGTTGCTTGAGCGTTGCGGTGACGTAACGCCTAGAGGAATGACTGTCCACGACAGAACCCGGCTTATCGGCCGGCTCCGCCTCTTTCTTCCATGGGCATGAACTGCGCATCGGTAGTGTAGGCCGCTGGTAAGCAGCTTCACGATGCCCGCAGCGGCGGACAGAATGCTGTAGCCGGCCAGCGGCACTACCTCGACGTCGCGCGGTCCTCAGCCCGGCGTGCGGTACTGCCCGGCGGAGATGAACTGCGAGAAGCGCTCGCACCACACCACGACGGTGGTGTAGTCGTCCACATCCACGTTCGCGGGCACCTCGACCAGGAAGCGGTTGAAGGTCTTCACTTCGCCGATGCGCTGAGCCTGCGCCTTGATCTTAAGGAAGTCGGCCTTGTTGTCGACGAAGTCACGGACCAGGTACACCTTGTAATCCGGGCCCGGTCCCATCTTCCCGTCGAAGGCGACCTGGGTGGCACTGACACTGACCTTGCCTTCGGCCCAGTGCACTGCGTCGCTGCCCTTCAGGTCGCGGCGGAAGGTGGTGCGGTAGGCGGCGTCTTTCATGGCGGCCTGTACCTGTTCCACCGGCGGGTCATCGGGGGCGATCAGGATCGGCAGGAGGTAGATGCCCAGGCCGAAGCCCAGGCCGAGGGTGAGCAGGTGGGTGGCGAGCAGGATGAGGATGCGGCGCATGGGGCCTCCTTGTGGTTGCGGTCGATCGCGCGGCGAAAGGCCGGGCGCGACCACCCTGGGAGGTGAGGGCCGACATTTATAGACACAGTGCCGAATGCGAAAAGGACACAGTGGGCGGGCTGCGATGCTGAAATCCCTGTGGCGCGGACGGATCGCGGTCGGCGCTGGAAGCTGAATGACGTTTCAGGCGTGGTGCGCTGACGACGACCGTCACTTCAATGACGACACGCGTGCGGGTAGTGCTAGGCCGCTGGTACAACGTCCTGTCTGTCCAGACATCGCAGCGCTGTAGGCCAGCGGCGGCACTACCACGCTGGCAATCGAATCCGGCCAGCGGCCGCACTACCTCCCCCGCCGAGAGCATCCGGCCAAGGGCCGTCATGACCGGGTCAGAAAATGACGTGGCTCTGTCCGCTGGGGACACCCTGCGGGCCGAAGCGGCGCTCGTGGATCTCGCCGTGGCCGTCGCCATCGATCAGCAGCACGGTGCTGGCACGGGTGCCGTAGTCGTCGCCGCGGATGAAGGCCGGGCTCAGCCAGCGCTCGCGCTCCAGGCCGATGCCGGTGTCGGGCAGGTCGCTGTCGGCGGGGCGGTGTTCGTCGGCCAGCGCGGCCCAGAGCGGGGTCAGATCCCTTTCGCGCTGCGAAAGGGATCTGACCCCGTCTTCCTGCAGCCAGGCTTCAAGGGCCGCCATCAGCCGCCGGGTCTTCGGCCAGGGGGCGTCCAGCGCGCCGTTGGACATGCCGTGTACGCCCGGACCGAGGGTCTGCCGTTCGGCGGGGTGGTTGCCCAGGTACTCCAGGCTGTCGCTATCGGCCAGCAGGAGATTGAACGGGGCGTAGGCGCCAGCCACGGTCGCCAGGCGGTCGATATGCACGGCCGCCGGCTCGCGGCCGCGCAGGAAGTCGGCCACCAGCGCGCCCCGCGACGGGCCGGTCTGGGCGGCCAGCGGGTCGCGGACGTTGGTGACCACCGCCATCCGGCCCGAGGCGCCAACCCCGGCCCAGCCTCCGCCGGAGCGCAGGTCGCGACCGCCGATGACCGACGTCTCATCCTGCCAGGGGGCCAGCGCCGCCGTCGGGCGGGCGTGGAACTCATCACGGTTGCCGGCCATCACCAGCCGCCACCGCGGGTGGTGCATCCAGCCAAGAGCGAGCAGGCACATGGCTTCATTGTGCACGGTTTGCGCAGTCTGGCGCCGTTTCCGGGCCGCTCCGGATGAATGCGCGGCTGATGTTTCACGCCCTGTCCACGCCCCTGAACTTCCGTTCAATCTCAAAAATTGAGACGGATCAGCAACTTGTGGATAAGCCTTGAACAATTCTCTAAAGGTTGTTGCAAGCCATTGATGCGGCTGGCGATTTCCCTGCTGAAAAGTTGTTGACAACCCTCCGCCCGCTGCTAAGGTGGGCATCAGAGGGAAATCCGGGTGTTTTGTGGGTTTTCGTGGTTCAATGTTTCACCGGGCGAAGGACAAGGTGCAGGCGTCGTGTTCCAGGGCGAGACGGCCATCACAGTTGACGACAAGGGGCGCATGGCGGTTCCCACCGCTTACCGCGACCTCGTCGCGCGCGCCAGCAACAACCGTCTCGTGCTGACCTACAACCCGTTCGAAGCCGGCTGCCTGTGGCTGTACGCAGAGTCGGAATGGGAGCGGGTCCGCGACGATGTGATGTCCAAGCCCAACACCCAGCGCGTCGTGCGCCTGTTGCAGCAGAAGCTGGTCGGCTCGGCCGCCCATCTGGAACTGGACGGCAACGGTCGCATCAGCATCCCCGCCAGCCACCGCGGTGCGGTGGGCATTGAGAAGAAGGCGGTATTGCTCGGCATGGGCGACAAGTTCGAATTGTGGAGCGAGCAGGCGCATCGGGCCCTGATCCAGCAGACGTTGTCTGACGAGGATCTGGGTGATGGGTTGCTCGACCTGAAGTTGTGAGCCGGGGTGCCCGGATGCGCCCAGAAGCGCAGGCCGGTCACCTTCCGGTGTCGCAGTCGCCGGCGGTGCACCTGCCGGTCCTGTACACCCAGGTCCTTGAAGGCCTGAGGGTGATCGAAAACGGACGTTATCTGGATGGCACGTTCGGTCGTGGCGGTCATGCACGTGGCGTGCTCACCCAGCTCGGTCCCGAGGGGCGCCTGCTGGTCATGGACAAGGATCCGGAAGCCATCGCCGTTGCCGAGCGCGATTTCGCGCCGGACCCGCGCGTGTCCATCTTCCGTGGCAGCTTCGCCCAGCTGCTGCAGTGGGATGCGACGGCCGAAGGCCTGGATGGCGTGCTGTTCGACCTGGGGGTGTCGTCGCCGCAGCTGGACGTGGCCGAACGTGGCTTCAGCTTCGGCAAGGACGGCCCGCTGGACATGCGCATGGACCCGGACAGCGGTGAAAGCGCCGCGCAGTGGATCAACCGCGTGGAAGAGCGCGAGATCGCTGATGTGCTGTGGACCTATGGCGAAGAGCGGCAGAGCCGGCGCATCGCCCGCGCCATCGTGGCCCGCCGCGAGAAGCAGCCGTTCTCCCGCACCGCCGAACTGGCCGAGCTGATCGCCTCGGTGATGCCGCGTGGGAAGGACAAGATCCACCCGGCCACGCGCAGCTTCCAGGCCATCCGCATCCATATCAACCGCGAGCTGGCCGATCTGGAAGCCGGGCTCGATGCGGCGGTGGAACGGCTCAAGCCCGGTGGCCGCCTGGCGGTGATCAGCTTCCACTCGCTGGAAGACCGCATCGTCAAGCAGTACATGAACCGCCTGGCCAAGGCGCCGCCGGCCAACCGCCGGCTGCCCGAGGCGGTTGCGTTCGTGCCGACGCTGGACCTGATCGGCGGCGCCATCAAGGCCACCGACGAAGAGCTGGCCGCCAACCCGCGTGCCCGCAGCGCCGTGCTGCGCGTGGCACAGAAGCGGGAGGCCGATGCATGAGCCGGCTGCTGCTGATCATCCTGCTGGCCTGCACCGTCGCCTCGGCGATCGGCGTGGTGTTCGTGCGCCACCGCCACCGGCAGACCTTCATCGAGCTGTCGCGTGCCGAGCGCAAGCGCGATGACATCAATCTTGAGTTCGGCCGCCTGCAGCTGGAACAGGCCACCCTGGCCGAAGCCAACCGCGTGGACCGCATTGCCCGAGAGAAGCTCGGCATGAAGTTCCCCGAGGCGGCTGACATCGTGGTGGTGCGCCCATGAGCAAGACCGGCCGCAACCGCCCGCGCAACGCCTTCAACCTGCGCCAGCGCCTGCGCTGGGTCGCGCTGGCGCTCGGCCTGTGCTCGGTGTCGCTGGTCGGTCGCGCGGCCTACGTGCAGATCATCAACAGCGACTTCTACCAGCGCCAGGGCGAGGCCCGCTACCTGCGCGAGCTGCCGATCAAGACCTCGCGCGGCATGATCACCGACCGCAACGGCGAGCCGCTGGCGGTGTCCACCCCGGTCGCCTCGATCTGGGTCAACCCGCAGGACCTGCTGCGTTCGCCCGAGCGCATCCCGGAGCTGGCCCAGGCGGTCGGCATGTCGGTGGATGAGCTGAGCAGCCGCCTGTCGCAGAAGTCGGACAAGGAATTCATGTACCTGCGCCGCCGGATCAATCCGGACGAGGCAGAGAAGGTGGTCGCGCTGAAGATCCCGGGCGTGGCCGCGCAGCGCGAGTTCCGCCGCTTCTACCCGCAGGGTGAGGCGATGGCGCACGTGCTGGGCTTCACCAATATCGACGACCGCGGCCAGGAAGGCCTGGAACTGGCGTTCGACGAATGGCTGCGCGGCAAGCCCGGTGCGAAGCGGGTGATCCGCAACCGCAAGGGCGAGACCGTCGAAAGCGATCTGCTGCGCGCCGCCGAGCCGGGCAAGGACCTGACCCTCAGCATCGACCGTCGCATCCAGTACCTGGCCTTCAAGGAACTGCGCAACGCGCTGGTGGCCAACAAGGCGGCCGGCGGTTCGATGGTGATCATGGACGTGACCACCGGCGAGATCCTGGCCATGGTCAACCTGCCGACCTACAACCCGAACTCGCTGACCGGCGCGATCCCCGATACGCGCCGCAACCGCGCGGTGACCGACCTGGTCGAGCCGGGTTCGACGATGAAGCCGCTGACCATCGCCACCGCGCTGCAGGCCGGGGCGGTGACCAAGGACACCATCATCGATACCAACCCGGGCTATATGACCCTGGGCCGCTTCACCATCCGCGACGTGCCGCGCAACAACGGTGTGCTCAACGTGACCGGCGTGATCACCCGCAGTTCGAACGTGGGTGCGGCCAAGGTTGCGGCGAAGATGCCGGACCAGACCTTCTACGACGGCGTGCGCCGCTTCGGCTATGGATCGGCGCCGCACAGTGGTTTCCCGGGGGAATCGGCCGGCGTGGTGATGCGCCCGGCGCGCTGGTCGGGCACCACCAAGACCACCATGTCCTACGGCTACGGCCTGTCGGTGACGCCGCTGCAGATCGCTACGGCGTATTCGGCGCTGGCCAACGGCGGCAGGTTGATCGCGCCGACCTTCGTCAAGGGCCAGCGCAACGAGGGCCAGCAGATCATCGACGAGAACGTCGCCCGGCAGGTGGTGGCGATGATGGAAACGGTGGTCACCCAGGGCGGTGCCAAGCAGGCGGCCGTGCTGGGCTACCGCGTGGCCGGCAAGACCGGTACCGCGCGCAAGGCCGGCCCCGGCGGTTACGAGCGCGGGCATTACAACGCGCTGTTCGCCGGCGTGGTGCCCGCCACCAACCCGCGCTTTGCCACCGTCATCGTCATCAACGACCCGCAGGCCGGCAAGTTCTACGGCGGCCTGGTCTCGGCGCCGGTCTACCACAACGTGATGGAAGGCACCCTGCGCCTGATGGACGTGCCGCTGGACGACCTGCAGTCGTGGCTGGCCGCACAGCAGTCCGGCAAGGTCGGCCATTCGGCTTCGATCCTGCCTGCGCCGCCGGCCGAGACCGCGCTGCCGGTCGATGCCGCCGCTGAATTCGACGCTGCGCTGCCGAGCGCGCAAGCCCAGACGCCGCCCGCTACGGGAGGCACGCAATGAGTCCTTCGATGTTGCTTTCGCAGTTGCTTCCGGATGTGGCCCTGGCGGGTCATGATCCCGTTCTGACCGGCCTGGTGCTGGACAGCCGTGCCGTGCGCCCCGGTAACGCCTTCGTCGCCATCGCCGGTTTCGGCGCGCATGGCCTGGGCTTTGTCGAGCAGGCGCGCGCTGCCGGTGCCAGTGCCATCCTGTTCGAACCGCCGGCACCGGCCGATCTGCCGGCACCGGCCGATGCGATCGCCGTGCCGGGCCTGCGCGCGCGCATGGGCGCGATGGCCGACCAGTTCCATGGCGCACCGTCGCGGGCAATGGCGATGGTCGGCGTGACCGGCACCAACGGCAAGACCTCCACCGTGCAGCTGCTGGCCCAGGCCTGGCACCTGCTCGGAACGCCCAGTGGCAGTATCGGCACGCTGGGCGCCGGACTTTATGGTGCCGTCGAGCCGACCGGCTTCACCACGCCGCTGGTGCTGCAGATGCATGCGTTGCTGGCCCAGCTGCGCGACGCCGGTGCGCGCGCGGTGGCGATGGAAGTCAGCTCGCATGCGCTCGACCAGGGGCGCGTGGACGCCGTGCACTACGACGTGGCGGTGTTCACCAACCTCACCCGCGACCATCTGGATTACCACGGCGACATGGCCAGCTACGGCGCGGCCAAGGCGCGGCTGTTCCATCGCCCGGGCCTGAAGGCGGCGGTGATCAATCTGGACGATGCCTTCGGCCGCCAGCTGTTCGCGGGCCTGCCGGCCAGCGTGCAGCCGATCGGGCTGAGCTCGCGTGGTGCCGAGGACGCCAGCGTGCGCGCCGAGGCGCTGCAGCTTGACGGTCGTGGCATCGCCTTCGAACTGGTCATCGACGGCCAGCGCGCTGCGGTGCAGTCGCCGCTGCTGGGCCGCTTCAACGTGGACAACCTGCTGGCCGTGGCCGGTACCCTGCACGCGCAGGGGCAGCCGCTGCCGCGTATCGCCGAAGTGCTGTCGGCGCTGCAGCCGATCCGTGGCCGCATGAACCGGCTTGGCGGCGAGAACGGCCTGCCGACCGTGGTGGTCGACTACGCACATACCCCGGACGCGCTGGAGCAGGCGCTGGACAGCCTGCAGGGCCACCTGCACGGCGCGCTGTTCTGCGTGTTCGGCTGCGGTGGCGAGCGCGATACCGGCAAGCGCCCGCAGATGGCGGCGATCGCCGAGCGCCTGGCCAACCAGGTCATCGTCACCGACGACAACCCGCGTGGCGAAGACGGCGACGTGATCGTGGCCGACATCCTGGCCGGCTTCCAGAACGCCGATGCCGTGACCGTGCAGCGCAGCCGCGCGCGCGCGATCGGCCTGGCGGTGAAGCGCGCCGGTGCCGGCGACATCATCCTGATCGCCGGCAAGGGCCACGAGCCGTACCAGGAAGTGAATGGCGTGCGCCATGACTTCGACGACACCGAAGTGGCCGCGGCCGCACTGGCGGCCAAGGCCGGTGTTCTAGAGGCACAGGCCGGGGAGGGCGCCGCATGAAGCGCACCCTGCTTTCGCTGATCGCACACTGGGCCGGCGGCGAGATCCACGGCGACGACGTGGCCATCGATGCGGTCAGCAATGACACCCGCAACCTGGGCCCCGGCAGCCTGTATGTCGCGCTGCGCGGCGAGCGTTTCGACGGCCATGACTTCGCGGCCGACGCGCAGGCGCGCGGTGCCAGTGCGCTGCTGGTCGAGCGCCTGCTGCCGATCGAACTGCCGCAGGTGCTGGTGGCCGACAGCGAACTGGCACTGGCCAGGATCGCCACCGGCATGCAGCGTGACCGTGGCACCGAGGTGTTCGCGATCACCGGCAGCAACGGCAAGACCAGCGTGAAGAGCCTGCTGCTGTCGATCCTGCAGCAGGTGGCCCAGCACGCGCACAAGGTGGTCTACGCCAATCCGGGCAACCGCAACAACGAGATCGGCCTGCCGCTGGCGGTGATCGATGCACCGGAAGATGCCGACTATGCCGTCTACGAGATGGGTGCCGGCAAGCCGGGCGACATCGCCTACCTGACCGACATCGCCCGCCCGCGCTACGCGCTGGTCAACAACATCGCCCCGGCGCACCTGGAGCGGATGGGCAGCCTGCTCGGCGTGGCGGTGACCAAGGGCGCGATCTATGCCGCGCTGCCCGCCGATGGCGTGGCGGTGATCAATGCCGACGATGCGTACGGCCGCTGGTTCGAACAGCATTTTGTCGGCACCCCGGCGCGCTGCCGCGTGCTGCGCTTTGGCCTGGAGCATTCGGCAGACGTGACCGCGCGCGACATCCGCGCCGGTGCGCAGGGCAGCCAGTTCACCCTGGTCGCGCCGGCCGGCGAAGCCCGCGTGGTGCTGGGCCTGCCGGGCCGCCACAACGTCAGCAATGCACTGGCCGCCGCCAGCCTGGCGCTGGCCGCCGGCATCGACCTGGCACGCATCGCGGCAGGCCTGGCCGAGGCCCAGCCGGTGCCGGGCCGCCAGATCGCCCATCAGCTGCGCAGTGGCGCGGTGCTGGTGGACGACAGCTACAACGCCAACCCCGGTTCGCTGGCAGCGGCCATCGATGCCTTGGCCGCCGCGCCGGAAGAGGGCTGGCTGGTGCTGGGCGACATGCGCGAGCTGGGCCCGGATGCCGAAGCGCTGCATGCGCAGGCGGGCCTCCGCGCACGCGCCGCCGGGCTCAAGCGCCTGTATGCGCTGGGTCCGCTCAGCGCCGCCGCCGCTGCCAGCTTCGGCGACGGTGGCCGTCATTTCGCCACCCATGACGCGCTGTCGCAGGCGCTGAAGGACGAGCTGCACGCCGGCGTGCGCTGCCTGGTCAAGGGGTCCCGTGGCAGCGCCATGGACACGATTGTCAAAGCGCTGCTGGCGCAAGGAGAGGAATCCCCGCATGTTGTATGAACTGGCTCGATGGTTGCAGCAGTTGGAGAGCCTGTTCGGGCTGTTCAACTACCAGACGTTCCGCGCCATCCTTGCCGCGCTGACGGCCCTGTTCCTGTCGCTGTGGCTCGGCCCGGCGATGATCCGCAAGCTTGCCCAGTTCAAGGGCGGCCAGCCGATCCGCAAGGACGGTCCGCAGACCCATTTCTCCAAGGCCGGCACGCCGACCATGGGCGGTTCGCTGATCCTGCTCACCGTCACCCTGTCGGTACTGATGTGGGCCGACCTGCGCAACCGCTACGTGTGGCTGGTGCTGGCGGTGATGCTGTGCTTTGGCGCCATCGGCTGGTATGACGACTGGATCAAGATCGTCCGCCGTGACCCGAACGGCCTGAAGTCGCGCTGGAAGTACCTGCTGCAGTCGATCTTCGGCCTGGCCGCGGGCCTGTTCCTGTTCTATACGGCTGACGTGCCGGCGGCGCTGACGTTCTACATCCCGATGTTCAAGTCGGTCGCGCTGCCGCTGGCCGGCATCGGCTTCGTGGCCATCGCCTACTTCTGGATCGTCGGTTTCTCCAACGCGGTGAACCTGACCGACGGCCTGGACGGCCTGGCGATCATGCCCACCGTGCTGGTGGCCTGCGCACTGGGCGTGTTCGCCTACGCCTCGGGCAACGTGGTGTTCGCCAACTACCTGCAGATCCCGCAGATTCCGGGCGCAGGCGAGCTGGTCATCATCTGCGCGGCGATCGCCGGCGCGGGCCTGGGCTTCCTGTGGTTCAACACCTATCCGGCCATGGTGTTCATGGGCGACATCGGTGCACTGGCGCTGGGTGCGGTGCTGGGCACGATCGCGGTGATCACCCGCCAGGAGCTGGTGCTGGTGATCATGGGCGGCGTGTTCGTCATCGAGACGCTGTCGGTGATGATCCAGGTCGCATCGTTCAAGCTGACCGGCAAGCGCGTGTTCCGCATGGCGCCGATCCACCACCATTTCGAACTGAAGGGCTGGCCGGAGCCGCGCGTGATCGTGCGCTTCTGGATCATCTCCGTCGTGCTCGTGCTGATCGGCCTGGCCACGTTGAAGGTGCGCTGAGATGAACGACCTGTCCCGCCAGGCAACACGCCTTGAAGCCATCGAAGGCAGCTACGACAAGTGGCTGCTGGGCGCGATCATCGCGCTCACCGGTGTCGGCGTGGTGATGGTGGCCTCCAGCTCGATCGCGCTGATGAGCAGTCCGTTCTATTACCTCAACCGCCACCTGATCTTCCTGGCGGTGGGTATCGTGCTGGCGGTCATCGCCGCCCGCACCGAGCTGAAGTCGATCGAGCAGTACAACCAGATGCTGCTGCTGGGCTGCTTCGTGCTGCTGCTGGCGGTGTTCGCGCCGGGCCTGGGCAGCACGGTCAACGGCGCACGCCGATGGATCAACCTGGGCATTTCCAAGTTCCAGACGGTCGAGGCGGTGAAGGTGCTCTACATCGTCTGGCTGTCCAGCTACCTGGTGCGCTTCCGCGACGAGGTCAATGCGACCTGGCCGGCGATGCTCAAGCCGCTGGGCGTGGCCGGCGCGCTGGTGGTGCTGCTGCTGCTGCAGCCGGACTTCGGTTCCTCGACCCTGCTGCTGGCGATCACCGCCGGCATGCTGGTGCTGGGCGGGGTCAACATGCCGCGCATGTCGATGCCGGTGATCATCGGCCTGGTCGGCATGAGCGCGCTGGCGATCATCGAGCCGTACCGCATGCGCCGCATCACTTCCTTCCTGGACCCGTGGGCCGACCAGCAGGGCGACGGCTACCAGCTGTCCAACGCACTGATGGCGGTGGGCCGTGGCGAATGGACCGGCGTCGGCCTGGGCAATTCCGTGCAGAAGCTGTACTACCTGCCGGAAGCGCACACCGACTTCATCTTCTCGGTCACCGCCGAGGAATTCGGTTTCCTGGGCACCTGCGTGATCGTGGCGCTGTATGCGCTGCTGGTCGGCCGCACCTTCTGGCTGGGCATGCGCTGCGTGGAAATGAAGCGCCACTTCTCCGGCTACATCGCCTTCGGCATCGGCCTGTGGATCAGCATGCAGACCTTCGTCTCGATCGGCGTGAACCTGGGCATCCTGCCGACCAAGGGCCTGACCCTGCCGCTGATCTCCTCCGGCGGTTCGTCGGTGCTGATGACCTGCGTGGCGATGGGCCTGCTGCTGCGCGTGTCGTATGAACTCAAGCGCGCCGAGCGCCGCCAGGCCGTGCGCATCGGTGGCGCCGAAGACGCCCCGACCGAGCCAGTGGACGCGCCGGCCGCACCGATGGTCACCGGCGTGCCGCTGAGCGCCGCGCCGGTCGCTCCCGCGCCTGCTGCAGCGAACGCCGCGCGCGGCACCAGCCGACTGCAGTCGCGCATCGAACCGACCTTCGGGAGGCTGTCATGAGCGCGGCCACCGATAGCGCGCGTCCGGTGATGATCCTCGCCGGTGGCACCGGCGGCCACATCTTCCCCGGCTTGGCCGTGGCCCGCGTGCTGCGCGGGCGTGGCGTGCCGGTGACCTGGATGGGGGCCGAAGGCGCGATGGAAACGCGCCTGGTGCCGCAGCACGACATTGCCATCGATACGCTGGCCATCACCGGCCTGCGCGGCAAGGGCAAGCTGGCCCTGCTGGCGGCACCGTGGCGGCTGATGCGTGCACTGCGCGCGGCCGGGTTGATCATCCGCAAGCGCCAGCCGCGCGCGGTGGTCGCCTTCGGTGGCTTCGCCTCCGGCCCCGGCGGCATGGCTACGCGCCTGCATGGCCTGCCGCTGATCGTGCATGAGCAGAACCGTGCGCCGGGCCTGACCAACCGCATCCTGTCGCGTTATGCGCGCCGCCTGCTGACCGGTTTCCCGGGCACCTTCGCCCAGCGCGAAGAATTCGTCGGCAACCCGGTGCGTGCGGAAATCGCCGCCATTGCGCCGCCGGAGCAGCGCTTCGCCGACCGTCACGGCCCGCTGCGCGTGCTGGTGGTCGGGGGCAGCCAGGGCGCGCGTGCGCTCAACACCGGCGTGCCGCAGGCGATCGCCGCGCTGGGCGCCGACGTGCCGGTGCAGGTGCGCCACCAGAGCGGCGAGAAGATGCATGCCGAAGCGGTCGAGGCGTATGCCAAGGCCGGCGTGCAGGCTGAGATCACCCCGTTCATCGCCGACATGGCCGAGGCCTTCGCCTGGGCTGACCTGGTCGTCTGCCGCGCCGGCGCGTCCACCCTGGCCGAGCTGTGCGCGGTCGGTGTCGGCAGCGTGCTGGTGCCATTCCCCGCTGCCGTCGACGATCACCAGACCCGCAACGCGGAGTACCTGGTCGAGCGCGGCGCGGCGGTGTTGCTGAAGCAGGACGGAACGCTGGCCGACGGCATCGCCGCACTGCTGCGCGATCTGTCCGAAAATCCCGCCCGCCGCATGCAGATGGCGCAAGCCGCGCGTGCCCTGGCCAAGGTCGATGCCGCCGAGCGCATCGCCGATATCATTCTCGAGGAAGCTGTATGAAGAAGGCATGCCACCGCGCCTGCCCTGCGCGAGGCCGCGCATGATCCGTCGCCTGCACGACACCAACGACCTGGTGCGCGCGTTCCCGCGCGTGCACTTCGTCGGCATCGGTGGCACCGGCATGAGTGGCATCGCCGAAGTGATGCTGACGCTGGGCTACGAAGTGTCCGGCTCGGACAACGCTGACAACGTGGCGACCCGCCGCCTGGCCAGCCTGGGTGCGCGCATCATGCGCGGCCACTCGGCAGCCAACGTGCTGGGCACCGACTGCGTGGTGGTCTCCAGTGCCATCCGCGAGGACAACCCGGAGCTGATGGAAGCGCGCAGCCAGCGCATTCCGATCATGCCGCGCGCGGCGATGCTGGCCGAGCTGATGCGCTTCCGCCGCGGCATCGCCGTGGCCGGTACCCATGGCAAGACCACCACCACCAGCCTGACCGCTGCGGTGCTGAGCGAAGGTGGCCTGGACCCGACGTTCGTGATCGGTGGCCAGCTGCTGGCCGCCGGTGCCAACGCCAAGCTGGGTGGCGGCCAGTGGCTGGTGGCCGAGGCCGACGAAAGCGATGGCAGCTTCCTGCGCCTGAACCCGCTGATGTCGATCATCACCAACATTGATGCGGATCATCTGGAGAACTACGGCAACGATTTCGCCCGCGTGCAGGCGGCGTTCGCCGAGTTCCTGCAGCGCCTGCCGTTCTATGGCCTGGCGGTGCTGTGCATCGATGATCCGGAAGTGGCGGCATTGGCTGCCAAGACCCCGCGCCACGTGATGAGCTACGGCATGAGCCCGCAGGCCGACGTGCGCGCCGAGAACGTGGTGCAGGAAGGCTCGCGCATGCGCTTCACGCTGCGCCTGCCGCAGGGCACCAGCCAGGAAGTGGTGCTGGCGCTGCCGGGCAGGCACAACGTGCTCAACGCGCTGGCCGCCGCGGCGGTGGGCTGGCAGCTCGGCGTTGCCCCGGACGCGATCGCGCGCGCGCTGGAAGGCTTCGCCGGTGTCGGCCGCCGCTTCAACGACCTGGGCGAAGTGACCACCGCCAGCGGTGCCAAGGTGCGCATCATCGACGACTACGGCCATCACCCGAGCGAGCTGGAGGCCGTATTCGCCGCCGCCCGCGGGGGCTGGACCGACAAGCGCCTGGTGGTGGCCTTCCAGCCGCACCGCTACAGCCGTACCCGCGACCAGTTCGACAAGTTCGCCGCGGTGCTGTCCAGCGTCGACGCGCTGGTGCTGAGCGAGGTCTATCCGGCCGGTGAGGAACCCATTGCCGGTGCCGACTCGCATGCGTTGGCCCGCGCCATCCGCGCGCGCGGCCGCAGCGAGCCGGTGGTGGTGGGCAAGGCCGCCGAGCTGGCCAGCGTGCTGCCGGATGTACTGCAGGACGGTGACCTGCTGCTGATGATGGGGGCCGGCGACATCGGTGCCGTGGCTACCCACATCGCGGTGGAAGGCTTCAAGGGGGAGGGCCAGGCGTGAACACGCTGACCTTCCCGCCGCTGCGCGTGACCGACCCGGCCGTGTTCGGCCGCGTCGCCGTGCTGCTCGGCGGCAGCTCCAGTGAACGCGAGGTGTCGCTGGACTCGGGCCGCAACGTGCTCGAAGCCCTGCAGTCGCGCGGCGTCGATGCGTTTGCCGTGGATGGCATCCCGGCGCTGGCCAGCGCGCTGGCCGCCGGTGGCATCGACCGCGTCTTCAACATCCTGCACGGCCACAACGGTGGCGGTGAGGACGGCATCGTGCAGGGCCTGATGGACGCCTTCGGCGTGCCGTATACCGGCTCGGACGTGCTGGGCTCGGCGCTGAGCATGGACAAGATCCGCACCAAGCAGGTGTGGCTGTCGCTGGGCCTGCCGACCCCGCAGTACCGCAAGGTCGACGCCTCGAACGTGCATGCGCTGGCCGCCGAGCTGGGCCTGCCGGTGGTGGTGAAGCCGGCCAACGAAGGCTCCAGCGTGGGCATCAGCCGGGTCACCGACGAGGCGGGCCTGGATGAGGCCGTGGCCCTGGCCGCGCGCTACGACGGCCAGCTGCTGATGGAACAGATGGTGGTCGGCGACGAACTGACCGTGGCCATTCTGGGCGACGTCGCGCTGCCGTCGATCCGCATCGTGCCCAAGGGCCAGTGGTACGACTACAACGCCAAGTACATCGCCGAGGACACCCAGTACCTGTGCCCGGGCCTGGAAGGCGATGCCGAGGACGAGATCCGCCGCATCGCGCTGGCCGCGTTCCGCGCCGCCGGCTGCCGTGGCTGGGGCCGCGTGGACGTGATGCGCGACCGTGCCAGCGGCCGTTTCTTCCTGCTGGAAGTGAACGCCGCGCCGGGCATGACCAGCCATTCGCTGGTACCCAAGGCGGCGCGCCAGGCCGGCATCGGTTTCGAGGAACTGGTGTGGCGCGTGCTGGAACAGACCCTGGAGGCCGCGCACGCATGAACGCGCTGCTGCGCATCTTCGTCTGGCTGTTGGCGCTGTCGGTGGTTGCACTGCCGGTGGTGGCCGTGGTCAATGGCTGGGTCGGCGCCGAGCGCTGGCCGCTGGCGAAGCTGCGCGTGCATGGCGAGTTCAAGCGGGTACCGGCCGAGCAGCTGCAGCAGGTGCTGCTGCCCTATGCGCGCGCCGGGTTCTTCGCGGTCAAGCTGCAGGATGCGCAGGATGCCCTGGAAAAGCTGCCCTGGGTGGAGAGTGCCCAGGTACGCAAGCAGTGGCCGGACGTGCTGGAAGTGACCCTGGTCGAGCACAAGCCGTTCGCACGCTGGGGCACCGACCGCCTGGTGTCCGAGCAGGGCAAGCTGTTCCCCACGCCGAAGAAGCTGTCCGACCTGGCGTTGCCCGAACTGGATGGCCCGGACAGCCAGACCGGAGAAGTGATGAAGCTGTACAGCGACGCACGTGCATTGTTCGCACCGGCCGGCGTCGATGTGCGCCGGGTGACGATGGATGCGCGCGGCAGCTGGTCGCTGGTGCTGAGCAACGGCACCGAAGTGGTGGTCGGCCGTGACGACGCCCGCTCGCGCATGCAGCGCTTCGTCAAGGTGCTGCCGCAGCTCAACCGTCAGGACGCGCCGATCGAGCGCGCCGATCTCCGCTACACCAATGGTTTCACGCTGAGCTGGGGTACCCCGGCCACGCCGGCGAAAACGCCGGCGACCCCGGCCAGAAGCACGCAGGAAAGGACATGAATCGCAAGGGTGACAAATCGCTGATCGTTGGCCTGGACATCGGCACCTCCAAGGTGGTGGCGCTGGTGGGCGAGTATTCGCCGGGCAACCCGATCGAAGTGATCGGCATCGGCTCGCACGAATCGCGCGGGCTGAAGCGTGGCGTGGTGGTGGATATCGAATCGACCGTGCAGTCGATCCAGCGTGCGGTGGAAGAAGCCGAGCTGATGGCCGGCTGCGAGATCCGTTCGGTGTACGCCTCGATCTCCGGCAACCACGTGCAGTGCAAGAACTCGCCGGGCATCGTGCCGATCCGCGACGGCGAAGTGACCTGGGGCGACCTGGATCGCGTGCTCGATGCGGCCAAGGCGGTGGCGATCCCGGCCGACCAGAAGATCCTGCACGCGATCCCGCGCGAGTACGTGCTGGACGATTCGCAGGAGGGCATCCGCAATCCGGTGGGCATGACCGGCGTACGCCTGGAGGTGCATGCGCACCTGGTGGTGTGCGCGCAGTCGGCCGCGGCCAACATCAGCAAGTGCGTGCAGCGCTGCGGCCTGCAGGTGGATGACCTGGTGCTGTCCTCGCTGGCCTCCAGCGTGGCGGTGCTGACCGCCGACGAGCGCGAGCTGGGCGTGGTGCTGGTCGACATGGGCGCCGGCACCACCGACATCGCCGTGTTCGTGCAGGGCGCGATCTGCCACACGGCCTCGCTGCCGATCGCCGGCGACCACGTGACCAACGACATCGCGCACATGCTGCGCACGCCGACCCCGGAAGCCGAGCAGATCAAGGTGCGCTATGCCTGCGCCCTGGCCCAGCTGGCCACCGCCGAAGAGAGCATCCAGGTGCCGTCGGTGGGTGATCGTCCGCCGCGCCGCATGCCGCGCCACTCGCTGGCGCAGGCCGTGCAGGGCCGTTACGAGGAGATCTTCGAGATGGTGCAGGCCGAACTGCGCCGCTCCGGCTTCGAGGAACTGGTGCGCGCCGGCATGGTGCTGACCGGAGGCGCGTCGAAGATGGAAGGCGTGGTCGAACTGGCCGAGGAAATGCTGCAGATGCCGGTGCGCGTGGGCATCCCGCAGCACGTCACCGGCCTGGGCGAAGTGGTCGGCAACCCGGTGCACGCCACCGGCGTGGGCCTGCTGCTGATGGGCAGCCAGATCGAGCACCCGCGGCGGCCGTCGCTGCCGACCGGGCGCGCTGGAAGCATGTTCAAGAAACTCAAGACCTGGTTCCGCGGCGAGTTCTGACGCGGAACCCGCAACACCCGGGTCACCCCGGTGCAACACCCGCAGTACCCGCATCACAACGCAGCAACGCACTACACAACCCACACAGCCGCAACGGCAACATGACACGCGAAGGCAGGAGGCCCGACCGTCCATGCCACCGACAAGCGGATACAACGAGGACACGGACATGGCGCATTTTGAACTGATCGAAAAGATGGCACCCAATGCGGTGATCAAGGTGGTTGGCGTGGGCGGCGGCGGCGGCAACGCCGTGGCGCACATGGTCAACTCGGCGGTGGATGGCGTGGAATTCATCACCGCCAACACCGACTCGCAGGCCATCAAGAACTGCGGTGCCAAGCTGCAGCTGCAGCTGGGTACCAACGTGACCAAGGGCCTGGGCGCAGGCGCGAACCCGGAAGTCGGCCGCCAGGCCGCGCTGGAAGACCGTGAGCGCATCATGGATGCGCTGCAGGGCGCGGACATGGTGTTCATCACCGCCGGCATGGGTGGCGGCACCGGCACCGGCGCTGCGCCGGTGGTGGCACAGCTGGCCAAGGAAATGGGCATCCTGACCGTGGCCGTGGTCACCAAGCCGTTCCCGTTCGAAGGCCGTCGCCGCATGCAGGTGGCGCTGAAGGGCATCGAGGAACTGAGCCAGCACTGCGACTCGCTGATCACCATCCCGAACGAGAAGCTGATCACCGTGCTGGGTCGCAACGCGACCATGATCCAGGCCTTCCGTGCCGCCAACGACGTGCTGCAGGGCGCCGTGCAGGGCATCGCCGACCTGATCGTGCGTCCGGGCCTGATCAACGTCGACTTCGCCGACGTGCGCACCGTCATGTCCGAAATGGGCCTGGCGATGATGGGTACCGGCACCGCCCGTGGCGATGACCGTGCCCAGGCCGCTGCCGAAGCCGCGATCCAGAACCCGCTGCTGGACGATGTGAACCTGGCCGGTGCCAACGGCATCCTGGTCAACATCACCGCCGGCGCCGACTTCACCATGGCCGAGTTCGACGAGATCGGCCGCACCATCGATGGCTTCGCTTCGGAAGACGCCACCGTGGTGGTCGGCACCGTGCTCGATCCGGACATGCAGGACGAAGTGCGCGTGACCGTGGTCGCCACCGGCCTGAACCGCGTTTCGGCCAGCAAGACCCAGCGTCCGGGCGAGCGCGCACCGATCAAGCTGGTCCGCAATGCCACGACCGGCCAGCCGGAGTTCGGCGACTTCGACAACGGCGGCGACGCCGTGTCCAAGGCCGTCGGCGGGATGGGCATGGGCATGGGCCTGCGTCGTGCCAGCAGCGACACCGCGGCGGCGTCCGCACCGTCGGCCCCTGCCGCATCGGCCCCGGCGGCGGCGGAACTGCCGAACGATTACCTGGACATCCCGGCCTTCCTGCGCCGCCAGGCGGACTAAGCGGGGCGGCCCGGGGTTGTCCTCCCCGGGTTGCGCCACCATGTCCTGAAAACGCGGGCGCCGGGCCAGGATGGGCCCGGCCGCCCTGCTTCACGCGCTTTCCAGCGGCGTGCCGGTGGGTCCTGCCGGTGGCTGCCACTGGCGTTTCAGCCAGGGTAGGGGAGTGCGCGTGTTAATCTAATGTGTCACTTCCGGTCCATCCCCCATGATCCAGCAACGCACCCTCAAGAACACGATCCGCGCCACCGGCGTTGGCCTGCACAGTGGTGACAAGGTCTACATGACCCTGCGCCCGGCACCGGTCAACCATGGCATCGTGTTCCGCCGCGTGGACCTGGACCCGGTGGTGGAGGTGCCGGCCAAGGCCGAACTGGTCACCGAAGTGACCCTGTGCACCGGCCTGACCTGCAACGACGCCAAGATCCAGACCGTCGAACACCTGATGTCGGCGCTGGCCGGCCTGGGTGTGGACAACATCATCGTCGAACTGTCCTCGGCCGAGCTGCCGATCATGGACGGTTCGGCCGGCCCGTTCGTGTTCCTGCTGCAGTCGGCAGGCATCGTCGAACAGGATGCGCCCAAGCGCTTCATCCGCGTGCTCAAGACCGTGGAAGTGACCGAGGGCGACAAGGTCGCCCGCTTCACCCCGTACGAGGGCTACAAGCTGGGCTTCACCATCCAGTTCGACCACCCGATGATCCCGGCCAAGCAGTCGCGCCAGGAAATCGAGTTCTCGACGCTGGCCTACACCAAGGAAATCTCCCGGGCGCGCACCTTCGGTTTCATGCGCGACCTGGAATACATGCGCGAGCGCAACCTGGGCCTGGGCGGTTCGATGGACAACGCCATCGTGCTGGACGAGTTCCGCGTGCTCAACGAAGACGGCCTGCGCTATGCGGACGAATTCGTGCGCCACAAGATTCTTGACGCAATCGGCGACCTCTACCTGGCCGGTGGCCAGGTGCTGGGCGCCTATGAGGGCTTCAAGTCCGGCCATGCGCTCAACAACAAGCTGGTGCGGGCCCTGATGGCCGACGCCAGCGCCTGGGAATGGGTCACCTTCGACTCGCCGGCCACCCCGGATCCGGTTGAATACGCCACCCCGGCCTACGCCTGATTCCGTAGATCATTGAATTTAAAGATAAAAACGCCGCCTTTCCGGGCGGCGTTGTTGTTTCCGGCGTCGCCGACGCATTCAGTGCGCTTGGATCGTGTCAGGGCCGGTTGGAGATCACGGTTTTGTGAACCTGTTGGATCGGAAGCCTGAATTTAACGAAAGTTTAACTCCAATCTAACGACAGGCCCCCGGATGGCCGCTAGGATGCGACCCGGCCCCGGAAATGTTTCACGCCGTGGTGACACGCGCGACGGGGAGCGGAGCCGGATGCTCCGTTGCCATCAGGACCGCTTCTTCGGCTTCGAGGGAACGTCCTGCAGGCAAGCCAAGGCGTCGCGTAGCCCTTTGTGCGTGGCGGCTGAAACTGCGTGGGGGCCATTCCGGTTATCGATCGCTGGGGAGCGTGAGGGAGTGGTGGACGCAGTCTTGATGGTCACCCTGGTGGCCTTCAGCCCGATGGAACGGGCCGCGTCGAGCAACTGGGCTTCGGCAAGCCGCAACTTGGCATGCCAGACCGGCGATTCGACGAGAAAAACGAGGTGTTCCCCGTCCACATTGGCCAGCCGGCAGCGGCTGCGCAGAGGTGGCGGCAACTGGGGGCGCAACTGCCGGTCCAGCGCGTCGAGCCACAAGGCCCGACGCAGCGGGTTCCCGCTTTTGTCCGCCATTACCGCATCCAGCGCCGGTTTCGGCACTGACGCGGGGCGAACGCTGGATTTCGGCTCAGACATGAAAACTCACTGATGGCATTCAAAAAGATCGTAATCAAAACGCGTGAAGGACAGGCCAAGGCGTCGCCGATCACGCGTTTGCGGTTCTATTTCGAGGACCGCCCCCGCGCCCTGCTGGGCAGCGTGCTCGGGGTAGGCTGCATTATCGGCCTTGCCGGCGGCATTGGCGCCAGTGCGCTGAATGATTCGCGCCTGCAGGCCAAGGTCGAGCGCCAGGATGCGGAGCTGGCCAAGGTCAAGCGCGATGCGCAGACCCAGGTCAACGCGCTGGCCGCCCGTCTCGGCGAGCTGCAGGCGCAGGCCACCCGCCTGAACGCCCTTGGCGAACGGCTGACCCAGATGGGCAAGCTGGAAGATGGCGAGTTCGACTTCAACGAGACCCCCGGCCTCGGTGATGGCGACGCCGGCGGCCCGACCAGCGACATCCCGGTCAAGGACGTCAACGCCGACTTACAGGTGCTGGAGCAGCGCTTCGCTGCTTCAGGCCGCCAGTTGTCGGTGATGGAATCGCTGATGTTCGACCACCAGCTGCAGCAGAACGCCGTGCCCTCGCGCATGCCGATCCGCAACAGCTACGTGACCTCCGGTTTCGGCACCCGTGCCGACCCGTTCGGCCGCGGCGCCGCCACCCACAAGGGCATGGACTTCCACGCCAAGGTCGGTGATCCGGTGATGGCCGTGGCCGAGGGCGTGGTCAGCTTCGCCGGTGTGAAGGGCGGCTACGGCAATGTCGTCGATGTCGACCACGGTAACGGCTACGTCACCCGCTACGCGCACAATTCGCGCCTGGTGGTGAAGGCCGGTGACCTGGTCCGTGCCGGCCAGGAAGTGGCCAAGGCCGGTTCCACCGGCCGTTCGACCGGTGCCCACGTGCACTTCGAGGTGTGGGAGAACGGCAACGTGGTCAACCCGCGCAAGTTCCTCGGCGACGGCGGCAACACGCCGGTCGGCCGCATCAGCCGCGGCTGATGCCCGGGTCGGATCCGGTTGATCTGGTAGTGCCGGCCGCTGGCCGGCAACCTCATGATCTGCGGCGGCATCGCGTACCCGGCCAGCGGCCGGCACTACCGGGAATGTTCGGATGTCATTGCCGCCAAAGGGTTGAAACCCCTCGCGCCCGTCCCAAGCTACAATGGGTGTTGCCATCGACAGGGCGCCAGGCGCCCTGTTTCGTTTGCGGCGGACGGATCCCCAGGGGGAGGCCGGGCGTCGTGTCCATCCAACCCGGTTCCTTCAATGATCAACAGCCTGCTTACCCGCGTATTTGGCAGTCGTAACGAACGACAGCTGCGCCAGCTCAACCGCATCGTCGCCAAGATCAATGCGCTGGAGCCGGAGATCGAGAAGCTGTCCGACGAGCAGCTTCAGGCCAAGACGCCGGAGTTCAAGCAGCGCATCGCTGGCGGTGAAGCCCTGGACAAGGTGCTGCCGGAAGCGTTCGCGGTCTGCCGCGAAGCCGGCCGCCGCGTGCTGGGCATGCGCCATTACGACGTGCAGCTGATCGGCGGCATGGTGCTTCACCTGGGCAAGATCGCAGAAATGCGCACCGGTGAAGGCAAGACCCTGGTGGCGACCCTGCCGGTGTATCTCAATGCACTGGAAGGCAAGGGCGTGCACGTGGTCACCGTGAACGACTACCTGGCCCGTCGCGACGCCGCGCAGATGGGCAAGCTGTACAACTGGCTGGGCCTGAGCGTGGGCGTGGTGTACCCGGGCATGCCGCACAGCGACAAGCGCGAAGCCTACGCAGCCGACATCACCTACGGCACCAACAACGAATTCGGTTTCGACTACCTGCGCGACAACATGGCGCTGTCCAAGGCCGATCGCTACCAGCGCGGCCTGCACTACGCCATCGTCGACGAAGTCGACTCCATCCTGATCGACGAGGCGCGTACCCCGCTGATCATCTCCGGCCCGGCCGATGATTCCCCGGAGCTGTACATCCGCGTCAACCGCGTCGTGCCGCACCTGGTCAAGCAGGAAGCGGAAGACGGCGAGGGTGATTTCTGGGTCGACGAGAAGGGCAAGCAGGTGCACCTGTCCGAGGCGGGCATGGAGCACGCCGAGCAGCTGCTGGTGGAAGCCGGCATCCTCGACGGCGAGACCGAAGGCCTGTACGCGGCGCAGAACCTGACCGTGGTCCACCACCTCAACGCCGCCCTGCGCGCGCACGCGATCTACCAGCGTGACGTGGACTACATCGTGCGCGACGGCGAAGTGGTCATCGTCGATGAGTTCACCGGCCGCACCCTGGCCGGCCGCCGCTGGTCCGATGGCCTGCACCAGGCGGTGGAAGCGAAGGAAGGCGTGCCGGTCCAGCGCGAGAACCAGACGCTGGCGAGCATCACCTTCCAGAACCTGTTCCGCATGTACAAGAAGCTGTCCGGCATGACCGGTACGGCCGATACCGAAGCATTCGAGTTCCAGAGCATCTACGGCCTGGAAGTGGTGGTGATCCCGACCAACCGCCCGACCATCCGCAAGGACAGCCCGGACCAGGTGTTCCTCAACCGCAAGGGCAAGTTCAATGCGGTGCTGGCCGACATCGAAGAGTGCGCCAAGCGCGGCCAGCCGGTGCTGGTGGGTACCACCTCGATCGAAACCTCGGAAATGCTGTCCGAGCACCTGAGCAAGGCGGGCGTGAAGCACGAGGTGCTCAATGCCAAGCAGCACGACCGCGAAGCGACCATCGTCGCCAACGCTGGTCGTCCGGGCGCGGTGACCATCGCCACCAACATGGCCGGCCGCGGTACCGACATCGTGCTGGGCGGTTCGCTGGAAGCCGAGATCCACGCCCTGGGCGAGGACGCGACCGACGAGCAGAAGGCGGCGGTCAAGGCCGAATGGCAGAAGCGCCACGAGGCAGTGAAGGCGGCCGGCGGCCTGCACATCGTCGGTACCGAGCGCCACGAATCGCGTCGTATCGACAACCAGCTGCGCGGCCGTTCGGGCCGCCAGGGTGACCCGGGTTCGTCCCGCTTCTACCTGTCGCTGGAAGACAACCTGATGCGCATCTTCGCTTCCGACTGGGTGCAGAAGGCCATGCGCATGATGGGCATGAAGGAAGACGACGTCATCGAGGACCGCCTGGTCAGCCGCCAGATCGAAAAGGCGCAGCGCAAGGTCGAGGCCCACAACTTCGACATCCGCAAGAACCTGCTGGACTTCGACGACGTCAACAACGACCAGCGCAAGGTGATCTACGCCCAGCGCGACGAGCTGCTGGACGCCGAGTCGGTGAAGGCTAACGTCGACGGCATCCGCGACGACGTGATCTTCGACACCGTGGCGCGCTTCGTGCCGCCGAACTCGATCGACGAGCAGTGGGACCTGCGTGGCCTGGAAGCGACCCTGGAGTCGGACTTCGGCCTGCAGATGTCGCTGACCGACATGGTCAAGGCGCACGAGGAACTGGACGCGGAGGCCATCGCCGCCAAGGTCCAGGAGCGCGTCAACCAGCACTTCGCCGAGAAGGAAGCCGGCCTGGGCGAAGAGACCATGCGCGCGCTGGAGAAGCACGTGATGCTGACCGTGCTGGACCAGAGCTGGAAGGAACACCTGGCACGCATGGATTACCTGCGCCAGGGCATCTACCTGCGAGGTTACGCGCAGAAGCAGCCGAAGCAGGAATACAAGAAGGAAGCCTTCGAGCTGTTCTCGGACATGCTGGAGAACGTCAAGCGCGAAGTGGTGACCCTGCTGGCCCGCGTGCGCATCCGCAGCGACGAGGAAGTGCAGGCGCTGGAAGCGGCCGAGCGCCAGCAGGCGCAGGCCCGCCTGAGCCAGTCGCAGTTCCAGCACCAGGATGCGGGCGGTTACAGCGCCGACGAGGAAGCCGCGCAGGTGGAAGCCGCCCAGCAGGGCGTGGCCACGCTGCAGCGCGACGAGCCGAAGATCGGCCGCAATGATCCGTGCCCGTGCGGCAGTGGCAAGAAGTACAAGCACTGCCACGGCCAGCTGAGCTGACCCCGGAAGGCCCCGCGCAAGCGGGGCCTTCTGTTTTGGCGCGGGCAATCCGGCGCGGATTCGTGATTGCGCTGGTCGCCCTGTTCTGGGCATGCTGCCCCCATGGTTTCCCCCACCCGATCGATCCACGTTGTCGCTGCCGTCATCACCGACGCCCGCGGCCGCGTGCTGCTCAACCGCCGTACCGAGAACCGCGACATGGCCGGCCTGTGGGAATTCCCCGGCGGCAAGCGCGAATCCGGCGAGACCTCCGAACAGGCGCTGGTGCGTGAACTGCGCGAGGAGCTGGGCATCGAGGCCGATGTCGGGCCGTGGCTGATGGACGTGCCGCAGCGCTACCCCGACAAGCACCTGACCCTGGAAGTGCGCCATGTGCGCAGCTGGAAGGGCACCCCGCGTGGCCGCGAGGGCCAGGCGATCACCTGGGTGGCGCAGGACAAGCTGGGCCGCTACTCGATGCCGCCGGCCGACCTGCCGGTGGTGGCCGCCTTGCGCCAACCGGACCGCTACCTGATCACCCCGGCCCCGGCCGACGATGCCAGCGGCGTGCAGCACTGGCATGACTGCCTGCAGCGCGCGGTCGCGGCGGGCCAGCAGCGCATCCAGCTGCGACTGCCGCCGGAACACCCGCAACGGCAGGCGATGATCGAACAGGCCGTGCGCGCGCATCGTCGCGGCGTGCAGTGGCTGCTCAACCGCGATATCGCGCTGGCACGCTCACTGGGCGTGGGGGTGCACCTGGGCAGCGAGCAGCTGCATGACCTGCAGGAACGGCCCTTGCCGGAGGGGCAGCTGGTCGCCGCGTCCTGCCATGACCTGGACCAGTTGCAGGCGGCGCAGCGGCTGGGCTGCGACTTCGCAGTGCTCGGCCCGGTGCAGGCCACGGCCAGCCACCCCGGGGCAGTGCCGCTGGGCTGGGAGGCCTTCGCCGCACTGCGTGCGCAGGTGTCGCTGCCGATCTACGCCCTGGGCGGCATGGCCGCGGGACACATCACCGAAGCCCGCCGCCATGGTGGGCAGGGGATCGCCGCCATCCGCGGGCTGTGGCCAACGTAACGCCGCGCACGCGGGGTCAGATCCCTGCGCAGCAGGCCTCTGACCCCATGGCCGAGATCCGGGGTCAGAGCCCTTTCCGCTGGAAAGGATCCGGCCCCTTCCGATCACAACGTGATCCAGAAACACCCGTATTGCCGCCGCAACCCCAGCACGGTCGACGCGCGCGACACGCTGCCGGGCAGCGTCTGTTCCAAGCGCAGGCCGATCGGATGGCGCGCCGCAGGCGGCTCGGGGTCGGATTCCTGCGCCGCAGCGCTCTGACCGTCCTCCTGCGAGGCCACCAGCCCCTGTGACGGATACACCGGCACCACGTCCACCAGCGGCCGCCGCGCCAACGATTCCAACTGGCCGAGGATGCGCTGTGCGCCCGCATCGGAAACCGCGCCCCACAGGTACAGTGAGGACAGCCGGTTCACATCGTTGCTGACGATGCCGGTACGCAGCGCCTCCACCAGTTCGCTGAGCCGCCGCGGGCAGCGCGCACCCAGGGTGTCGCGCGGCGGGGTGTTGCCGGCGGGCGCGGGCGGTGGCAATCGTGATCGGGCGCCGACGCTGTCGCAGGGCCGGTCGGTATACACGCTCTGGCCCTGCGCATCGGTGCAGCGGTTCAAGCGCGTGGACTGCGCATGGACAACGCTCGATGCCGAGCACAACGACAGCAGCAACAGGAAGGAAAGCCGGTTCATCGCCGCAGGGTAGCGCCGATCGTGGCCAGATGGCGTGCTTTCAGCCGTGCAGCAGCTTCAACACCGACGTGGTCGGCTTGGCCAGGTTCAAGGTGTAGAAGTGCAGGCCCGGCGCGCCGCCCTCGACCAGGCGCTGGCACAGCCTGGCCACCACTTCGGTACCGAACGCGCGCACCGATTCGGCGTCATCGCCATAGGCCTGCATCTTGCGGCTGATCCAGCGCGGAATTTCCGCACCGCACTGTTCGGAAAAGCGGCGCAGCTGGCTGAAGTTGGCGATCGGCATGATGCCGGGCGTGATCGGCACCTGCACGCCGAGCCGGCGCACGGCATCGACGAAATGGAAATACGCATCCGGGTTGTAGAAGTACTGGGTGATCGCCGCGTCGGCGCCGGCATCGATCTTGGCCTTGAAGTGCTTCAGGTCGGCCAGTGCATCGGAGGCCTGTGGGTGGGTCTCCGGGTAGGCGCCGACCTCGATGCGGAAGGCGTCCCCGTGTTCGGCGCGGATGAACTCGATCAGCTCGGCGGCATAGCGCATGTCGCCGGGGAAGCCCATGCCGGAGGGCAGGTCGCCACGCAGCGCGACCAGGCGATGGCAGCCGATGGCGCGGTACAGCTTGAGCAGTTCGCGGATTTCCTGGCGGGTGCCGCCGACACAGGACAGATGCGGTGCCGCCTCGAAGCCGTGGTGCTGGTTGAGGTGGCGCACGGTCTCGGAGGTGTAGCTGAGGGTCGAGCCACCGGCACCGAAGGTACAGGACACGTACTCGGGGCTGTAGTCCTTCAGCCTGGCCGCGGCGCGGTCCAGCTGGCTGCGCTGTTCGTCGGTCTTGGGCGGATAGAACTCGAAGCTGATGGCGGTCATGGCACGGGCGGCAGCGGCGGGTGCGGATCAGTATATCGCTTCATCAAGATGGATGTGCGATTGCGGTGTGAGGGCGGCTCGTCCGGGGCACGCGACCGTTCGCGGCGGCGACCGGCCGTTGCTCCGGAATCACAACCGGCGGCCCTGCGCCGGCGCCACGCTGTTCCCATCCCGGCAGTACCCACCCGACGAAGGAGCAGACGATGAAGATCTTGCTGGCACTCTGGTACGCAATGAACGCTCTGGCCCGGCTGGCGATGATCGGCATGGCGATGGCCGTGCTGGGCTCCGGTTCCGCACATGCCGCCACCGGCGCGAGCGCTGGCAAGGTGCAGGTCGAGGTGGTCGGCAAGGGCCGCCCGCTGCTGATGATCCCCGGTCTCAACAGCAGCGCCGAGGTCTGGCGCGGGACCTGCCGGGCCCTCAAGGAGGTGCAGTGCCACCTGGTACAGCTGCCGGGGTTTGCCGGCGCCGCGCCGGCAGACCCGCGGCCGGCGGATTTCCTTCCGGCCATGCGCGACCAGCTGCTGGCCTATGTGCATGACCAGAAGCTGGACCATCCGGCGGTGATCGGCCACAGCCTGGGCGGCGTGCTGACGCTGCAGATGGCGGTGGAGGAACCGGACGCACTGGGGCCGCTGGTCATCGTCGATTCGTTGCCGTTCTATGCAGGCATGCAGAACCCGCAGGCGACCGCACAGAGCGTGCAGCCGATGGCCGAAAGGATGCGCACTGCGATGCTGGCTGCAGACCCGGCCAGCTACCAGGCGCAGGCCGAAGCGGCGCTGGCCCCGCTGACCAGCAGCACTGCGCGCCTGCCCGAACTGAAGCGCTGGGGCCATGACAGCGATCGCGCCACCACCGCCGATGCGATGTACTCGATGCTGGTGACCGACCTGCGCAGCGAGGTGGCCGGCATCCACTCGCCTGCGCTGGTCCTGGGCGCCTGGGCGTCCTACCAGGCACTCGGTGCGACCGAATCATCGGCGCGTGCGATCTTCCAGTCACAGTACGCCGCGCTGCCCGGCGTGCGCATCGAACTGAGCGCGACCGGCCACCACTTCCTGATGTGGGATGATCCGCAGTGGCTGCGGGGGCAGGTGCAGGCATTCCTGGACAGCCACCGCTGATCCTTCCGACCGCTCCGGCCATGGCCATGCCCGATTCGACTTCCACACTGCGCTTCTGGTTGATCAACACCCTCGGTTGGGCGCTGTTCTGCGCGCTCAGCCTGGCGATGACCAGCACCTTCGGCGGCGGCGTCAGCAGTGGTGGCACGCTCATCAGCGTCGGCCTGGGCGTGCTGCTGTGGGGCATCAGTGCGGGCGTGCGTGCACTGGCCCTGCGGCGCCGCTGGTGGCAGCGGGAGTTCAGCGCGCTGGTACTGCGGCTTGCGCTGGCGGTGCTGCTGGGCGCGCTGCTGGCACAGCTGCTGCTGATGGCCGTGCTGCAGCCGGCGCTGGCACTGGGTTGGGTGGATTTCGGTGGGCAGCCGGGTGACTTCCGCCCGGTGGCACGGCTGGCCTATCTGCTAAACACCGTGCTGCTGCTGGGCCTGTGGACCGCGCTGTGGGCCGGCCTGCACAGCCTGCGCCAGGCGCGCCGCGCGGAACTCGAACGCCTGCGTGCCGAAGCCGAACGCAGTGCGCTGGAACGTGATGCGCTGCGTGCGCGGCTCAATCCGCACTTCATGTTCAATGCGCTGAATAACCTGCGCGCGCTGATCCTGGAAGATCCCGAGCGTGCGCGCGACATGGTCACGCGGCTGTCGCGCACGCTGCGCCAGGCGCTGGCGCACAACCGCAGCGAGCAGGTGACGTTGGCCGAGGAACTGGCGGTGGTCGACGATTACCTGGCCATCGAGGCGGTCCATTTCGAACAGCGCCTGCAGGTGCGGCAGCAGATCGATGCCGATGCCACGCAGGCGCAGCTGCCGGCGATGGCGTTGCAGTTGCTGGTGGAGAACGCGATCAAGCACGGTATCGCCAGCCGCCCCGGCGGCGGCGAGGTACAGATCCGCGCCACGCTGGACAATGACGTGCTGCGGTTGCAGGTGGAGAACCCACGTGCAACCGGCAGCGAACCCACCCATGGCCATGGCGTGGGCCTGGCCTACCTGCATGCGCAGTTGGGCACGCGTGGCCGATTCGTGCTGCAGCCGGTCGGCGACCGCATGCAGGCCCTGCTGGAGATTCCACAATGAGTGGCCTGCTGCGCGTGTTGATCGTGGATGATGCGCGGCTGGCGCGGCAGGAACTGCGTACGCTGTTGTCGGCGCTGCCGTGGGTTCAGTGCGTCGGCGAGGCCGACGACGTGCCCGCCGCACGCGAGGCGATCGCCGCGCTGGCGCCGGACCTGGTGCTGCTGGACGTGCAGATGCCTTCCGGCAGCGGCTTCGACGTGCTGGAGGGCCTGGAGACAGTGCCGGCGGTGGTCTTCGTCACCGCCTATGACAGCTACGCGGTGCGCGCGTTCCAGGCCAACGCGCTGGACTATCTGGTGAAGCCGGTGGAGGCACCGCGCCTGTTGGAAGCACTGGAGCGCGCGCGCGCGCGCAACGTAGGGGCGAGCGGGGCGCCGGCACTGCGCAGCACGCTGGCTGCGCAGGACCAGGTGTTCGTGCGCGAGGGGGAGCGCTGCTGGTTCGTCGCCGTGTCCGAGATCCGCAGGCTGGTGGTGGATGGCAACTACACGCGGCTGTGGTTCCGCGACCAGAACGCGTTGCTGACCCGCAGCCTGAGCGCGCTGGAGGCTCGCCTGCCGCAGGAGCTGTTCTTCCGTGCCAACCGCAACACGCTCGTCAATCTGCGCCGTATCCGCGGCATAGCGCCCAGCATCGGCGATGGCTACGACCTGACGCTGGAGGATGGCAGCGAGGTGGAGGTGTCGCGGCGGCAGGCGCGGGAGCTGCGCGAGCGGATGGCGCTGTAGGCGCTGCCAGCGGTTACCCTGTGCAGCGGATTCCCAGATCACGCCGCGCCATGTCCATCGTCCTCACCGATTTCGCCCGTCCCCGCCTGTTCCCGCGCGTACCGCGTGGCAACACGATCCAGGACTGCACTGCCGAACAGTTCGAGGCGCACCTCAACGCGCACGCGCCGCTGAAGGTGCTGGACGGCTATGCGCCGTTCTGCAAACTGTTCGTCTACGAGAACTGGACCAGCACGCGCTGCCTGACCGTGCCGATCACCGAGGCCAACCGCCATCTGCTGCGCAGTGGTTACGAGGCACGCAATCGCGACGAGCTGCCGGTGCTGGTGCGCTGGTTCGAGGGCGTGGAGTCGCCGCGTGCGAACTACCTGGTGGTGATCCTGTACAGCGCCGGGCAGCTGGCCAAGGAAGGCTCGCCGATCGAGGCCGAGTGGGGCATCGTCGGTTGCATCTATACCGCCGAGCCGGAAGAGGTGCCGATGGCGCCGATCACGATGATGCGCAATGCGCTGGGCGTGGAAGAGGGCGGTTCCGGCGTACCACTGGACCGCGAGGCCTACCGGCGCTCCGTTACGTTCTGGGAGAACAACGCCAACTGGCGGCCCTGAGCGGCGTTGGTCATCCACGCCTCACGTGAAATGTACAGACCGCAGTAGAGCCACGTCATGCGTGGCTGCCTGGCCTTCAGGCAGCTTTCCATTCCCACCACGGGTAGTGGTACTCGCGGTCGATGGCCTGCCAATGCTGGCCGCAGTGCGTGCAGGCAACGTTGTGGCAATCGCCCCAGCCCTCCTCGGCCGCCTGCAACGCGAGCAGCTGCATCTGCCCTTGTTCGATCAGGCGGCGCGGATCGAAGAACGGGTAGCCGGGATTGAGCGCGCACAGGCAGCCTGCGTGCGCCTGCCAGTACCGCAGCCGTTTCAGGGCCGCCTCCAGATGCGCCTGGTTGCTGATCAGCATGCCGCCGAAAGCGATGCCCTGGCAGCTGCGTTCGATCAGGTCCACATGCGCGGCCAATGCGTCCAGCGACGGTGCACTGAACAGTCGTGCGACGACGCGTGCGGCGTCGGTGATGCGCTCGGCGTCGCGCGACAGCAGGTCCTGCAGCAGCACATCGGCCTGCGCATCGCCCAGCCGCGGTATCGGGCGGGCAGTCCAGGGCCAGCGCATCAGCGTGCCTTGCCGATGGCGGCGAAGTGGCCAGCGGTCAGGCGCAGCAGGTCGGCCGGCGCCAGTTCCACTTCCAGGCCTCGGCGGCCGGCGCTGACATGCAGCGTGGGCAGCGCTTCGGCGCTGGCGTCCAGGAACGTGCGCAGGCGCTTCTTCTGCCCCAGTGGGCTGATGCCGCCGACCAGGTAGCCGGTCGCGCGCTGTGCGGCGTCGGCGGCGGCCATCTCGCACTTCTTGCAGCCGGCCGCTTCGGCCAGCGCCTTCAGGTCGAGCTGGCCGGCCACCGGCACGATCGCCACCAGCAGTTCGTGGGCCTCGGTACTGGCCAGCAGGGTCTTGAACACCTGGGCCGGGTCGAGGCCGAGCTTGTCGACGGCTTCGCCGCCATACGATTCGGCGTGGGCGTCGTGCACGTAGCTGCGCACGGTGTGGGCGATCTTCTCGCGCTTGAGCAGGTTGATGGCCGGAGTCATGCAGGCATCGTAGCGTGCGGCGGGGGCGTTGCCTTGACCGAGGCTATTGTTGCCGCCCCGGGTGAGGATGCGCGGTGTCCGGCCGCACGCAAACGCAGAACGGGCGCCCGAAGGCGCCCGTTCCGTTCTTTGCATGCACCGGTAGTGCCGGCCGCTGGCCGGCACCCCGTAGGCATCAGTAGCGGTAGTGGTCCGGCTTGAACGGGCCTTCCACCGGCACGCCGATGTAGTCGGCCTGGTCCTGGGTCAGGGTGGTCAGCTTCACGCCGATCTTTTCCAGGTGCAGGCGGGCCACTTCCTCGTCCAGCTTCTTCGGCAGCAGGTAGACCTTCTTCTCGTAGCTGTCCTTGTTCGCCCACAGGTCGATCTGTGCCAGGGTCTGGTTGGCGAAGCTGTTGGACATCACGAAGCTCGGGTGGCCGGTGGCGCAGCCCAGGTTCACCAGGCGGCCTTCGGCCAGCAGGAAGATCGCATTGCCGTTCGGGAAGATGTACTTGTCCACCTGCGGCTTGATGTTGACGTGCTTGATGCCCGGGTAGGACACCAGTGCGTCGACCTGGATCTCGTTGTCGAAGTGGCCGATGTTGCAGACGATGGCCTGGTCCTTCATCGCGCTCAGGTGCTCGATGCGGATGATGTCGCGGTTGCCGGTGGTGGTGACGTACAGGTCGGCACGGCCCAGGGTCGATTCGATGGTGTTGACTTCGTAGCCTTCCATCGCCGCCTGCAGGGCGCAGATCGGGTCGATCTCGGTGACGATCACGCGCGCGCCGTAGGCACGCAGCGAGGCGGCGCAGCCCTTGCCGACGTCGCCATAGCCGCAGACCACGGCCACCTTGCCGGCCAGCATCACGTCCATCGCGCGCTTCAGGCCATCGGCCAGCGACTCGCGGCAGCCGTACAGGTTGTCGAACTTGCTCTTGGTGACCGAGTCGTTGACGTTGATCGCCGGGATCAGCAGGGTGCCGGCCTGGGCCAGCTGGTACAGGCGGTGCACGCCGGTGGTGGTCTCTTCGGAGACGCCCTTCCAGTCCTTGACCACGCGGCCCCAGTAACCCGGGCGCTCCTTGGCCACGCGCTTGAGCAGGTTCTTGATGACCTGTTCTTCGTGCGAGGACGAGGCGGTGTTGACCCAGTCGCTGCCGTTTTCCAGCTCGTAGCCCTTGTGGATCAGCAGGGTCACGTCACCACCGTCGTCCACCACCAGCTCCGGGCCGGTCAGGGTGCCGTCGGCCAGGGTGAAGGTCAGCGCGTCCAGGGTGCAGTCCCAGTACTCCTCCAGGGTCTCGCCCTTCCAGGCGAACACCGGGGTGCCGGTGGCGGCGATAGCGGCAGCCGCGTGGTCCTGGGTCGAGAAGATGTTGCACGAGGCCCAGCGCACGTCGGCGCCGATGTCCTTCAGGGTCTCGATCAGCACCGCGGTCTGGATGGTCATGTGCAGCGAGCCGGTCACGCGCACGCCCTTCAGCGGCAGCTCGGCCTGGTACTTGCGGCGGATCGACATCAGGCCCGGCATCTCGTGCTCGGCGATGTCCAGTTCCTTGCGGCCCCAGTCGGCCAGCGTGATGTCGCGGATCTTGTAATCACCTTCGGTGGAGAAGGTCTTGGCAACAGCGTTCATTGATGTGCTCCGGTTGTGGGCGAGCGGGTGCTCGCATCTGGCCGGGCGCCGTTGTTACAAAGCCACCTTACCGAGCCTGGCCGGGCCTCGGGGGATCCGGTCGCAGCGCCCCTCGGCAGGGGAGAACCCCCATTATATCGCGGCCTCGCCATGACATCCGGATGACCCAACCATCGGCAGGTGGGCAAGCGTGCATGGGCTGTTAAGGTCGGTGTTTTCACGCATCACACAGGTGGAACGATGAGCATGCACGCGCGCCGTACGCGGCGCTGGACCGGCCTGGTCCTGTCGATGGGACTGCTGGCAGTGGTCCCGCTGGCCTCGGCGGTGGCGCCGCAGTCGGCTGCGGCACCGGCCCAGGGCGTGACCGGCTATGAATTGCCGTCGGCGGCGTTGCAGGCGGTGGTCGATGCGCCGCGCGCGCCGTCGCTGTTCCTGTCGCCGCGCCGCGACGTGGCCGCGATGATGCAGATGCCGTCGCTGCCGTCGATCCAGGTGGTGGCGCAACCGGAGTTGAAGCTGGCCGGCCTGCGCATCAACCCGCGCACGTTCTCCGACAGCCGTTTCAGCTTCGGCGAGAAGCTGTGGCTGATGAACGTGGCCGATGGCAGGGAACGGCCGATCAGCGGCCTGCCGGCCACGCTGTCGATCGCCAGCCTGATGTGGTCGCCGGACCAGAAGTGGCTCGCTTTCAACCAGGTCGACGCCACCAGCGGCGCCAACGAACTGTGGCTGGTGGACGTGGCCGCCGGCAGCGCCCGCCGCCTGGTTGCGGGCTTGAACACTGTCATCGGCAGTGGCTACCAGTGGTTGCCGGACAGTCGGGGGCTGGTGGTGTTCACCCGCCCGGCGAACCTGGGGCCCGCCCCGGCCGCCGACGGCATCCCGACCGGCCCGGCCGTGCAGCAGACCCGCCAGGATGGCGGCGTCGTGTCGATCCGGACCTACCAGGACCTGCTGAAGAACGAAGCCGATGCGCGCCAGTTCGACTACTACGCCACCACCCAGCCGGTGGAAGTCAGCCTGGACGGGCGCACCCGCGCGATCGGTGCGGCCGGCATCTTCATGGGCTTCTCGGTGTCGCCCGATGGCCGCTTCGTGCTGCGCCAGCCGGTGCAGCGCCCGTATTCCTACGTGGTGCCGGTGAGCAGCTTCCCGCGCCGCATCGAAGTGATCGACCGCGCCAGCGGCACGCTGGTGCACACCGTGGCGGTGCGGCCGCTGGTGGAAGGCCTGCCGACCGGCAACGATGCCGAAGTGACCGGCGTGCGCGACATCAGCTGGCGGGGGGATGCCGATGCCACCCTGGTCTGGGCCGAAGCGCAGGATGGTGGCGACCCGAACAGGGACGCCAAGGTGCGCGACGCGGTGCTGATGCAGGCCGCGCCGTTCGACAAGCCGCCGGTGACGCTGGCCCAGCTGGGCAGCCGCCTGGCCGGCATCAGCTGGGGCCGCGGTGACCTGGCCGTGCTGACCGAATCGTGGTGGAAGACCCGCAGGACCAAGACCTGGCTGATCGCCCCGGACACTGCCAGCGCCGAACCGCGCCTGCTGTGGGATCGCGATGCGCAGGACCGCTACGCCGATCCGGGCCGGCCGCTGCTGGCCAGCGACGAGCGCGGCCGTTCGCTGCTGCAGACCAGTCCCGATGGCGGCAGCCTGTACCTGGCCGGCGCCGGCGCGTCGCCCGAAGGCGACCGTCCGTTCGTGGACCGCTTCGACCTCGCCACGGGCAAGGCAACGCGCCTGTTCCACTCGCAGGCGCCGAGCTATTCGCTGCCGGTGGCATTGCTGGACAACCAGGGCAGCTCGCTGCTGCTGAGCCGTGAGAGCCCGGACGAGCCGGCCAATTTCTTCGTGCAGTCGCTGGCCGATGCCAGCGCCGCGCCGCGCGCACTGACCCACTTTGCCCATCCGCTGCCGCAGCTGAAGGGCGTGCAGAAGGAGCAGATCCGCTACAAGCGCAAGGACGGCGTCGACCTGACCGCGACCCTGCTGCTGCCGCCGGGCTACGACCCGAAGCGCGATGGCCCGCGCCCGCTGCTGATGTGGGCCTACCCGGGTGAGTTCAAGAGCGCGGCCGCGGCCAGCCAGGTGACCGATTCGCCGTACCGCTTCAATGCGATCAGTTACTGGGGCCCGCAGGCGTTCCTGGCCAAGGGCTACGTGGTGCTGGCCAGCCCGTCGATGCCGATCATCGGCGAGGGCGACAAGGAGCCCAACGACACCTATATCGAACAGCTGGTGGCCAACGCACAGGCGGCCGTGGATGAAGTGGTGCGCCGTGGCGTGACCGATCGCGACCACATCGCTATTGGCGGCCACTCCTACGGTGCGTTCATGACGGCCAACCTGCTGGCACACACCCGCCTGTTCAAGGCCGGCATCGCACGCAGCGGTGCCTACAACCGCACGCTCACGCCGTTCGGCTTCCAGGCCGAGGAGCGCAACTACTGGCAGGCACAGGACGTCTACCAGAAGATGGCGCCGTTCAACTACGCCGACAGGATCAAGGATCCGATCCTGTTCATCCACGGCGTGGACGACAACAACTCCGGCACGTTCCCGATCCAGAGCGAGCGCATGTTCGCCGCGGTGAAGGGCCTGGGTGGCACCGCGCGGCTGGTGATGCTGCCCAACGAATCGCATGCCTACCGCGCACGCGAATCGATCATGACCATGCTGGCCGAGAGCGAGCGCTGGCTGGAGCAGACCATCGGCCCGGCCGCGCAGGGCACGGCGAAGAAGAAGCGCTGACCGAACCGGGTAGTGCCGGCCGGCGGCCGGCACTACCAGATGAAACCATTTTTGCATCGCAGCACGACGCCCGATCTGGGATAGGCTTGGGGTCTGGATCCGTTGACCGAGGCCTGTGCGTCGCCGATGAACGAGTACCGCAGCAGCATCGAGTTTGCTTCTCCCGATCTTCCGCTTCGCGATGACGTGCGCCGGCTCGGCGCACTGGTCGGCGACCTGCTGGTCGAACAGGTATCGGCCGCGTTCCTCGATGATGTCGAGGACGTGCGCACCCGCGCCATCGCCCGCCGCGAGAACCAGGCGCCGCTGTCGGAGCTGGCCGAAGGGCTGGCCGGGCGCACGCCGCAGCAGGCCGAAACCATGGTGCGGGCATTCAGCACCTACTTCCAGGTGGTCAACATCGCCGAGCGCGTGCATCGCATCCGCCGCCGCCGCGATTACCAGCGCGCGGGCACCACCGCGCCGCAGCCCGATGGCCTGCAGGATGCGCTGCAGCACCTGAAGGCGCAGGGCGTGACGCTGGACGAACTGGCGCAGTGGCTGCCGCGCATCGACATCGAGCCGGTGTTCACCGCGCACCCGACCGAAGCCGTGCGCCGCGCGCTGCTGGAGAAGGAGCAGCTGATGGTGGCCAGCCTGGTCGACAACCTCGACGGCCAGCGCACGCCGGGCGAGGCGGCCGCCGATGCCGCGCGCTTCCGCATGGCGCTGACCGCTTCGTGGCAGACCACCGACTCCTCGCCGGTGCGGCCCACCGTCGACGACGAGCGCGAGCACGTCGGCTTCTACCTGGTGCAGGTGCTGTACCGGGTGATTCCGGTGCTGTACGAATCGCTGCAGCAGGCGCTGCGTGATACCTACGGCGAGGAACTGCCGCTGCCGCGCCTGCTGCGCTTCGGTACCTGGGTGGGCGGCGACATGGACGGCAACCCGAACGTGGACGCGCACACCATCCGCAATACGCTGGATGCGCAGCGGCAGGCAGTGCTGGGGCGCTACCAGAAGGAACTGCTGCAGCTGGCCAGCCTGCTCAGCCAGTCCACCGAGCGGGTGGGGGTGAGCGAGGCGCTGCAGGCGCGCGTGGCGCACTACCAGCAGCTGCTGCCGCAGGTGCAGTCGCGGCCGCGCCATGCGGACATGCCGTACCGCCTGCTCAACGACCGCATGCGCGCACGCCTGCAGGCCACGCTGGAGGATGGCGAAGGCGCCTATACCGGCCCCGACGAACTGATCGACGACGTACAGCTGATCCTGGACAGCCTGCGCGCGAACCGCGGTGAACATGCCGGTGGCTTCGCTGTGCAACGCCTGCTGTGGCGGGTGAAGACCTTCGGCTTCCATCTGGCACGGCTGGACGTGCGCCAGGAATCGAGCGTGCATGCGCGCGCGCTGGCCGCAGTGATGGGCGGCGACGCAGCGTGGGAGGGTCTGGATGCCTTGGGTCGCGCGCGCCTGCTGGCCCCGCATGCCAGCGGTGAGGCCCCGTTGCCGAAGGGCGACGACGAAGGCAACCGGCGCCTGGACGCCGTGTTCGCCGCACTGGCCGATGCGCGTGCGCGCCACGGTGGTGACGCGCTGGGCAGCTACATCATTTCGATGGCACACGACCGCAGCGACGTGCTGGCGGTGCTGGCGCTGGCGCGCCGTGGCGGGCTGGTGGAAGGCAATGGATCAGTCCCGCTGGACATCGCGCCGCTGTTCGAGACGGTGGACGACCTCAAGCGCGGCACGGCGACCCTGCGTGATCTGCTGGCCGATCCGGTGTACCGCGCTCACCTGCGTGCGCGCGAGGACGTGCAGATGGTGATGCTCGGCTATTCGGACAGCAGCAAGGACGGTGGCATCGCCGCCTCGCGCTGGGGCCTGCAACGTGCGCAGGTGGAACTGCTGGAGGTGGCAGCCGAGGCGGGCATCCGCCTGACCTTCTTCCATGGCCGTGGCGGCTCGATCAGCCGCGGTGGCGGCAAGACCACGCATGCGGTCGATGCGTCGCCGCGCGGCAGCATCGATGGCCGCCTGCGGGTGACCGAGCAGGGCGAGGTGATCCACCGCAAGTACGGCATCCGTGCGCTGGCGCTGCGGTCGCTGGAACAGGCCACCGGTGCGGTGCTGCGCGCCAGCCTGCGCCCGCGTGCCGCCGAATCCCGCGAGGACGACTGGCGGCCGGTGATGGACGCGGTCGCCTCTGCCAGCAGCGAGGTGTATCGCGCCTTCGTTGGCCAGGCCGGTTTCATGGATTACTTCCGTACCGCCACGCCAATCGACGTGATCGAGCGGATGACGCTGGGCTCGCGGCCGTCGCGCCGGCTCGGCCAGGATGCCGCGCTGGGCAACCTGCGTGCGATTCCGTGGGTGTTCGCCTGGAGCCAGGCGCGTGCCGTCATTCCCGGCTGGTACGGCGTGGGCAGCGGCCTGCAGGCGGCGGTCGATGCCGGCCACGAACAGACCCTGCGCGACATGGCGCGAGACTGGCCGTTTTTCCGCACCTTCCTGGACGACATCGCGATGGTGCTGTCCAAGGGCGATATCACCATCGCCGAGCAGTTCTCGCGGTTGTCGGGCGACCTGCACGGCCGGTTCTTCCCGCAGGTGCAGCGCGAACTGGAACTCACCCGGCACTGGCTGCTGGCGTTGATGGGCCAGCAGACGCTGCTGGACCACGATGCGCGTCTGGCATTGTCGATCCGCCTGCGCAATCCCTACGTCGACCCGATCAGCGTGCTGCAGGTCGACCTGCTGCAGCGCTGGCGGGCCAGCGGGCGCGAGGATGACGATCTGCTGCGCGCGCTGGTAGCGTGCGTGAACGGCGTTTCGCAGGGTGTGCAGAACACCGGCTGAGGTGTCGCGGTAGTGCCGGCCGCTGGCCGGCAACCTCATGATGTTTGCCGGCACGCACGAGGTTGCCGGCCAGCGGCCGGCACTACCTCATTCTTCCGGCGACGGCGGATTCGATGCCAGCAGTTCCAGATGGCGCTGCTCCATTTCCTGGCGCAGCTGGCGGCGGATCTGCGCTGCGGCCTGGCGGCGTTTTTCGTCGGACGTTGCCGGCTGCAAGGACGGGACGGGCGTCGGCCGGCCTTCCTCATCCACCGCCACCATGGTGAAGAAGCAGCTGTTGGCGTGGCGCACGCTGCGCTTGAGGATGTCCTCGGCCACCACCTTGATGCCGATCTCCATCGACGAGGTGCCGGTGTAATTCACCGAGGCCAGGAAGGTGACCAGCTCGCCCACCGCGATGGGCTGGCGGAACATCACCTGGTCCACCGACAGGGTGACCACGTAGCTGCCGGCGTAACGGCTGGCGCAGGCGTAGGCGACCTGGTCGAGCAGCCGCAGGATGGCGCCGCCGTGGACCTTGCCGGAGAAATTGGCCATCTCCGGCGACATCAGCACGGTCATGGACAGCTGGTGGGTTTTCAGTTCGGTCGACATGGGGCGATTGTATCGGCAACCGGGTAGGGCCGGCCGCTGGCCGGCAACCGCGCGATTGTTTCCGGAGGCCATGAAAAAGCCGGCCAGCGGCCGGCTCTACCAGAAAAGAGAAGGGCCGCTTGCGCGGCCCTTCGTCTGTCTTACTTCAGCTTCGCATCGGCGCGCAGGGCGGCGGCGCGGTCGGTCTTCTCCCAGGAGAAGGCCGTGGCGTTGACGGTCTCGCCTTCGCCGTTGAGGTAGCTGAACTCCTTCGGCTTGCGGCCGAAGTGGCCATAGGCCGCGGTCTGCTGGTACATCGGGTGGATCAGGTCCAGCATCTTGATGATGCCGTACGGGCGCAGGTCGAAGTGCTTGCGGATCAGCTTCTCGATCTTGTCGTCGCTGATCTTGCCGGTGCCGAAGGTGGTGACCGAGATCGAGGTCGGCTCAGCCACGCCGATGGCGTAGGAGACCTGCACTTCGCAACGGTCGGCCAGGCCGGCGGCGACCACGTTCTTGGCGACGTAGCGGGCCGCGTAGGCCGCCGAACGGTCGACCTTGGACGGGTCCTTGCCGGAGAACGCGCCACCACCGTGACGGGCCCAGCCGCCGTAGGTGTCGACGATGATCTTGCGGCCGGTCAGGCCGCAGTCGCCCACCGGGCCGCCGATCTCGAACTTGCCGGTCGGGTTGATGTGGAACTTGGTGCCCTTGTGCAGCCACTTGGCCGGCAGCACCGGCTTGATGATCTCTTCGCGGACGGCCTCGATGAGGTCCTTCTGCTTGATGCCCGGGGCGTGCTGGGTCGACAGGACCACGGCGTCGATGGCCGAGACCACGCCGTTCTCATAGCGCAGGGTGACCTGGCTCTTGGCGTCCGGGCGCAGCCACGACAGCGGCGAGTTCTTCTTCTTGCGGATCTTGGCCTGCTGCTCGACCAGGCGGTGCGACAGGTGGATCGCGGCCGGCATGTAGCTGTCGGTCTCGTTGGTGGCATAGCCGAACATCAGGCCCTGGTCGCCCGCGCCCATTTCTTCCGGCTTCTTGCGGTCCACGCCCTGGGCGATGTGCGGCGACTGCTTGCCGATCAGGTTCAGCACGCCGCAGGTGGCGCCGTCGAAGCCGACGTCGGAGCTGTCATAGCCGATGTCCGTGATGACCTTGCGGGTCAGCGCTTCCAGGTCGATCCAGGCGCTGGTGGTGATTTCACCGGCCACGATGGCAACGCCGGTCTTGACCATGGTCTCGCAGGCCACGCGGGCGCGCTGGTCCTGGGTCAGGATCGCGTCCAGCACCGCATCGGAAATCTGGTCGGCAACCTTGTCCGGATGGCCTTCGGAGACCGACTCGGAGGTGAAGAGATAGCTGGACATCAGGCGTAATATCCCTTGATTCGGATGGAAAGATGGGCGCGCATGATACACGGGGTGCGCCGCCTGTGCATTGTGAACCTGTACCGGTTGCCGGTGGTTAAGCCCGTGTCGGCCTGCAGGGCCTGTCCCAGCGGGATTGGGCCCCGGGCGCGGGGCCCAGTGTTCCACCAGCGTGACAGCGGGGCGGGGGCTGCCGGGGCCGGCCGCGCAGGTCGCGGGTCCGTCGGCAGGGGGCGGGCGTCATCGTTCTGCCCCGAAACCGCCATCTGGCTGCCGCCTGGCGGGCGCAGGCTGTCGGCCAATCCGGCCGCCGGGCATCCGTGGATTCGCCATGCAGGAACTCGAACAGCGCCTCCAGCAACGTTTCCCCGACTGGTTCCACGGCCGTCGCGGCCAACTGGCGCGGCCGTTGCTGCGCAGCGTCGGCCGCTGGTCGCGGCTGGACCAGATCGAAGCCTTCCTGCAGCGCAGTGCGGGATTGCGCGGCTTCGGCTTCGTCGCCGCCGGCCTGGAATTCATCGGTGGCCAGTACCAGGTGGATCCGGCCGCGCTGGCCAGGATTCCGGCCACCGGCCGCCTGCTGATCGTCGCCAACCACCCTTCCGGAGCCCTGGATGCGCTGGCGCTGCTGGACGCGGTCGGCCGTATACGCCGCGACGTGCGGATCGTGGCCAATGACCTGCTGGGGGCGATCGCACCGCTGCAGGATCTGCTGCTGCCGGTGCGCATTCTCGGCGGCAAGGCGCAGCGCGGCAGCCTGCATGCGGTGGAGCAGGCGTTGGCCGCCGAGCAGTGCGTGATCGTGTTCCCGGCCGGCGAGGTCTCGCGCCTGTCGCTGCGCGGCATCCGCGATGGCCGCTGGCAGCGCGGGTTCGTCCGCTTTGCCCGCGCCGCCGGTGCACCGGTGCTGCCGGTACGGGTGGAGGCGCGCAACTCGGCGCTCTTCTACGGCGCCTCGACCCTGTTCAAGCCGGCCGGTACCGCGCTGCTGGCACGTGAGATGTTCACCCGTCGTGGCCGCCCGCCGCGGCTGAGCATCGGCGAGCCGATGCAGCTGGGCAAGGGCGGTGACCCGGGCGCGCAGCTGCTGGCCGTGCGCCGTGCGCTGTACGCGCTGGGCCGCAACGGCGCGGCCGACCCTGCCGCTGCGTTCACCGGTCCCGAGCCGTTGGCGGCGCCGGTGCCGCCTTCGCGGGTCGCCGCCGGCATTGCCGCAGCGACCCAGCTGGGCCAGACCGCCGATGGCAAGCAGATCCTGCTGGCCACCTGCACCGCTGATTCCCCGCTGCTGCTGGAGCTGGGCCGCCTGCGCGAGCTGACCTTCCGCCAGGTCGGCGAGGGCACCGGGCGCAGCCGCGACCTGGACGACTACGACCCACGATACGAGCACATCGTGATCTGGGACGCGGCCGCGCAGCGCATCGCCGGTGCCTACCGGATCATGCGCGGTGCGCAGGCCCTGGCCCGGCACGGCCTGTCCGGGCTCTACAGCGCGTCCCTGTTCCGCTATTCCGACGATGCGATCACCCACATCGCCGAGGGCCTGGAACTGGGCCGCAGCTTCGTGGTGCCCGACTACTGGGGCAGCCGCAGCCTGGATTACCTGTGGCAGGGCATCGGCGCCTACCTGCAGTGCCGGCCCGGCATCCGCTACCTGTTCGGCGCCGTGTCGATCAGCGCGGCGCTGCCGCGCGAGGCACGCGAGCAGCTGGTGGCGTACTACCAGCGCTACTACAGCGGTAGCGCCGGGCTGGCCGAATCGAACCGCCCCTTCCAGTACTTCGCCGCGCCGCCCAGTTTCGGCGAGCTGGATGCAGGCGCAGCCTTCGATGTGCTCAAGGCCAATCTGGCCGCGCTCGGCACCGGCGTGCCGACGCTGTACCGGCAGTACACCGATCTGTGCGAACCCGGCGGCGCACGTTTCCTTGCGTTCGGCGTCGACCCGGACTTCAGCGATTCGATCGACGGCCTGATCGAAGTGGACCTGTGCGCGATCCGGCCAAACAAGCGCAAACGCTATCTGCGCGACGCGGGGACGCCGGCATGAGCACGCTGGCGAACCTGTCGCCGCACCGGCGCGCTGTGTTCGTCTCCGACGTGCACCTGGGTTCACGTCATTGCCATGCCACCGAGCTGGCACGGTTCCTGTCGCAGCTGCGCTGCGAACGGCTGTACCTGGTCGGCGACATCATCGACCTGTGGTGGATGGCGCATCGCCGCGCCAACTGGCGGCAGTCGCACAGCGACGTCATCCAGGCCCTGCACGCGCTGCGCCGTGCCGGTACCGAGATCATCTACATTCCCGGCAACCACGACGCATCGCTGCGCCACGTGTGCGGGGTGATGCTGCCGGCCATGCAGGTGCGGCGCCGTGCCATCCACGTGACCGCCGATGGCCGCCGCCTGCTGGTCGCACACGGCGACGAGTACGACGGCGTGACCCACTTCGGCGGCCTGCAGGAAAAGTTCGGCGACTGGCTGTACTACCGCATCCTGACCGGCAACCAGGCCTTGAATGCAGTGCGGCGCCGGCTGGGCATGCGCTACTGGTCGCTGTCGGAGTTCCTGAAGAAGCGCAGCGGGGCCGCTGAACGCTACATCGAGCGCTTCGTGCAGGCCGGGCTGGACGACGTGCGCCGGCGTGGCCTGGACGGCATCGTCTGTGGCCACATCCATCGTGCCGCACTGCTCGAACGCGATGGCCTGGTCTATGCCAACGATGGTGACTGGGTGGAGAGCCTGACTGCACTGGCCGAAGACCATGATGGCGCGCTGCGCCTGCTTGACCACAACGGCCAGGCTCTGGCGGAACTGCCAGGCGCGCGCTTGTCGCAGGCAGCATGACCCGTTTCCGTAGCGTCGACTGTCGCGCGTAGCGCGCGGTTTCCGCAACCTGATGGAAGAGCAGTCGACTGGCAGTCGACTCTACAGAAGCGGTGTCCGGGAGTGAGACGGCGCGCCCGCAAGCGGCTAGCATCAGGCCATGGATTCATTGACCCAGATCGTGCTCGGCGGCGCCGTCGCTGCTGCCATCGCTCCGCCCGGCCATCGCCGCGCGGCCCTGCTGGCCGGTGCCGCGCTTGGCACCCTGCCGGACCTCGACGCCCTGTGGCTCGGCTTCACCGCCGCCGACCCGGTGGTGAACATGATCGAGCACCGCAGCTTCAGCCATTCGCTGCTGGTGCTGCCCTGGGTGGCGGCGCTGGTCTGGTGGCTGTTCAAACGCTTCGGCAACGGCCGTGTCGCGCAGTCACCGGTGCGCTGGTTCTGGGCGATCCAGCTGGCGCTGGTCACCCATCCGCTTTTGGATGCGTTCACCGTGTATGGCACGCAGCTGTGGTGGCCGTTGCGGCCACATCCGACCATGGGTTCCAGTGTCTTCATCATCGACCCGGGCTACACGGTGTGGCTGCTGCTGGGCTGCGTGCTGGCCTGGTTTGGCCGCGCCCGGCCGTGGGTGGGCAAGGTGCTGGGCGTGGCGCTGCTGATCAGCAGTGGCTACCTGGGCTGGGGCCTGATCGCCAAGGCGCAGGTCGACCGTGCCGCACAGCAGAGCCTGGCCGCGATGGGCCTGGGCGATGCGCCGCGCTTCTCGGTGCCGATGCCGTTCAACACCCTGCTGTGGCGGGTGGTGGCGATGACGCCCAATGGCTACGTGGTGGGTGATCGCTCGCTGGTGGCCGACCACGGGCCGATGCGGTTCGAAGGCCTTGCGTCCAACGTGCAGGCCTTGCGCGAAGCGGGAGACATCCCGGCGGTGCAGCAGCTGCAGTGGTTCAACCGTGGCTTCATGCGTGCACGGGTGGTGGACGGCCGGCTGGTGCTGAGTGACCTGCGCATGGGCCTGGAGCCGGACTACACCTTCAACTTCGTCGTGGCCGAGCAGGCCGACGGGCAGTGGCGGGCGATCGTTCCCGAGCAGGTGCGGATGGATTACCGCAGCCCGGCCGCGCGCGCCGACGCCGGTCGCCGGCTGGCCGCGATGTGGCAGCGGATCTGGCATGCGCCCGTAGCCGGTGCCGTTGAGTAGACCCACGCCATGCGTGGATGAAGGGACATCGGCGGTGGCAGCCACGCATGGCGTAGCTCTACTGCGTCGATCAGCGCCCGCAGCCGGCGCCGTTGAGTAGATCCACGCCATGCGTGGATGAAGGGACATCGACGGTGGCAGCCACGCATGGCGTGGCTCTACTGCGCCGATCAGCGCCCGCAGCCGGCGCCGTTGAGTAGATCCACGCCATGCGTGGATGAAGGGACATCGGCGGTGGCAGCCACGCATGGCGTGGCTCTACTGCGTCGATCAGCGCCCGCAGCCGGCGCCGTTGAGTAGATCCACGCCATGCGTGGATGCGGGAGCATTAGTGCCGCGTCGGCTCAATACACCGTGGCGCGGCCCTGCACGAACGAATAGAAGAACACCGCATTGGGGTCGTTCTGCACCAGGCGGAACTCGCGGCGCATGCCTTCCACGGTTTCCTCGTCCACCGAGCCGGCCTGCAGCAGCTGGTCGGCCGCCGACAGCAGCAGTTGTTCCCAGAACGCGATCATCGTCTTGCGACGCGCCGGTTCGCGGTTGTCCAGGTGGATGGTCTTGATCTCGGTGTGCACGTCGCGGAAGCCGCCGGCCAGCAGCAGGTTGCCCAGCTTGGCGCCGACGAACGGGTCGCCGCCGTGGTCGTACTGGAAGTCGTTGAAGGCCATCCAGTAGCGCCAGATGTGCGGCGAGTACGGGTCGAGCAGGAACGAGGCATTCATCACCTCGGTGATGTAGACCGGCGAACCCGGTGCCAGCACGCGGCGCACTTCGCTCAGCACCCGCGCAGGTGAAGGCACGTGTTCCAGCACCCAGCACAGGAACGCCGCGTCGAAGCTGCGTGCCTCGAACGGCAGCTCGCCGGCGTCGGCCTGCTGCAGGGTGTAGCGGTCGCTGCACCACGGCGTGCGCGCCAGGTTCTCGCGCGCGGTGGCCAGCTGCGTTTCGCTCAGGTCCACGCCGGTCACGTGCAGCTCGGGGAAGCGGCGCAGCAGGATCTCGGTCTGTGCACCGACGCCACTGCCGACTTCCAGCAGGCGCCGCGCGCCGCCGTAGTCGATCTGGCCGAAGATGCTCGATTCCAGCAGCCGGGCCTGGGTCATCAGGCGCTGCTGTTCGGTGCCGGAAAATCCGTGCAGGTAAGTCGGGGAGGAAATCGGCGGGGTCATGGGGCGGGCTCTTGTAGCGTCGAGCATGCTCGACGGCTCTGGAAATTCAGTCGGGCAAGCTCGACTCGACGGCGTGGCAGTACGCTCAGGCAGCAGATGACAACGCCGGTTCCCCGGCGATCAGGCGGTCGAAGTATTCGGTGGTCAGCGCGATCTGGCTCTGCGGGTCTTCGGCGCGGTTGACCACTGCGCGGAAGGCGGCATTCTCCGGCCGGTCCTTGGCATACCAGCCCAGGTGCTTGCGTGCGATGCGCACGCCCTGCGGCTCGCCGTAGAACGCGTGCAGGGCATGCAGGTGGCCGAGCAGGATGTCGCGCACTTCCGCCAACGACGGCGGTGGCAGTTCCTCGCCGGTGGCCAGGTAGTGCGCGACTTCGCGGAAGATCCATGGCCGGCCCTGCGCGGAGCGGCCGATCATCACGGCATCCACCCCGGTCTGCTGCAGCACGTAGGCCGCCTTCTGCGGCGAATCGATATCGCCGTTGGCGATCACCGGAATGCGCAGCGCGGCCTTGATCTCGCCGATGGTGCCGTACTCGGCCTGGCCGGTGTAATGCTGGTCGCGGGTGCGGCCATGCACGGCCAGCGCGGCGATGCCGCTGTCCTCGGCGATGCGCGCGATCAGCGGGCCATTGCGATGGTCGCAGTCCCAGCCGGTGCGGATCTTCAGCGTGACCGGCACGTCCACCGCATTGACTACGGCGTCGAGGATGCGCGCCACCAGCTGCTCGTCGCGCATCAGCGCCGAACCGGCCCAGGCGTTGCACACCTTCTTGGCCGGGCAGCCCATGTTGATGTCGATGATCTGCGCGCCATGGTCCACGTTGTAGCGCGCCGCGTCGGCCAGCTGCTGCGGCTCGGTGCCGGCGATCTGCACGCTGATCGGCGCCGGCTCGCCGTCATGGTCCATGCGGTGGATCGACTTGCGCGTGGTCCAGAAGCGCGGGTCGCTGATGGTCATTTCCGAGGCGGCCAGCCCCGCGCCCAGCCGTTTGCACAGCAGGCGGAAGGGCTTGTCGGTGACGCCGGCCATGGGCGCCAGCACGACGTTGGGGGCGATGGTGTACGGGCCGATCTGCATGCGCCCATTGTAGGGCGCAAGCGGCGGCCCGACCGTGCCGGGCGCGGTCCGGTTCAGGCCGATCGGCACCGACCTCATGCCGTACCGGCATCAGCAGATGCTTGACGGTTGCTTCCGTCGCCCCAAGGGCCGCGCGATGGTGGGCGGCTAACCCAGGCGCTGCCAGGCCTGGTGGGCGCCCAGGGTGAAGGCCAGGCCCAGGCCCAGGCAGGCCAGCGAGCTGACCACCCAGAAGCGCACGCCGTTGTAGCCGGGGCGGAACAGTGCCAGGCCGAAGCCCATCGTGGCGCGCAGCAGCAGCAAGGCACCGATGGCGGGCAGAACCCAGCGGCTGGCCGGCAGCGGCGAATGCCAGCCCGCGGCGGCCAGTGCGTACAGCGTCCAGGCCACCAGCACGGCCGTAATGCCGGCGGTCATCAGCGGCGGCCACCAGTGCCCGGCGTGCGCCAGCCGGACCACGCGCGGGCCGGCACCGAAGTACCTGTACCACGCGGCGCCGAAGGCGATGCAGCCGATGTGCAGCAGGGCCGCGATGGCACTGCCTGCGGCCGCGACCAGCAACCAGGGGAATCCGTCCATGTCCTGCCCGTGCAAGGAAGCTGCGCCGATGGTGGGCGCAGGCCAGGGGGCCGGCAATGCGACCGGCGGTCGCAGGAGCGGGGGATGGGCAAAAGAAAGGCCCGGGTGCCTGCGCCCCCGGGCCGTCTCATCCACGCGTGGGGTGGATCTACTTGGCTTCGGAATCGGCCGGGGTGAAGCGCGGCATCGCTGCAGCGGCGCCTTCCTTCTCGGTCGAACGACCGGCGAACTGGTTGGCGAAGCGTACGTGGCGGGCGAACGGTGCATCGGCCACCTGTGCCAGCGACGCAGCCAGCGCACCGTTGAAGGCATCACCGGCACCGGTGGTGTCGATGGCCTGCACCTGTTCGGCACCGACGCGGTAGTACGGCTGGGTGTCGCCGCGCAGGTTCTCGTCGGCGTGCGAGACGAACACGCCCACCGAACCCAGCGTCACCACCACGGTACCGTTGCCGACCAGCTTGCGGCACAGCGCGTGCAGGCTGGCGCCATCCAGCGCGGCGACGTCGTTGGCGTCCACGCGCTCACCGACATGGCGGCCGAGCAGGGCGGCGAACTCGGTCTCGTTCGGGGTGATCACATCGGCCAGCTTGAGCAGGCCGATGGTCGAGGGCGCGTCGGCCGGCGCGGTGTTGAGCACGGTGGTGACACCAGCCTCGCGGGCCGTGGCCAGCGCCGCTTCGATGGTCTGCACCGGCGATTCCAGCTGCACCAGCACCACCTTGGCACCGGTCAGCAGGGCCTGCTGCTGTTGCAGGAAATCGGTGCCCAGCGCGGCGTTGGCGCCCGGTCCGATCACGATCGTGTTGCGGCCACGCGCATCCACGTAGATGCCGGCGGTGCCGGTCGGCTCGCTGCTGGCCTCGGCGATCAGCGCGAAACCATCCTGCGCAGCCAGTTCACGCGCAGTGGCGCCACCGGCGTCATCGCCCAAGGCGCACACGAAGTGCGTCTGGGCACCGGCGCGGCAGGCCGCCACGGCCTGGTTGAAGCCCTTGCCCCCGGGGCCGGTGCTGTAGCGGCCGGCAATGGTCGCACCCGGTGCCGGCAGCGACTCGCACCGCCACACGTGATCGACATTGAAGGAACCGACGACAACGACACTGCTGCTCATAGGAAATCTTTTCTCAACCAGGGGTTCAACTGAAGTGCGTGAGCACGCCGGCGATGGTCGCCGTCATGAAGGTGGCAATGGTACCGCCCAGCACCGCGCGCAGGCCGAACTTGGCCAGGTCGTGGCGACGTTCCGGGGCCAGGCCGCCGATGCCGCCGATCTGGATCGCGATCGAGCTGAAGTTGGCAAAGCCGCACAGTGCATAGGTGGCAATCAGGCGACCTTCGGCGGACAGGCTCACGCCGGGGATCTGGCCGTTCACGATCTGCGACAGCTCGGTGTAGGCGACGAACTCGTTGATCACGACCTTCTGGCCGATCAGCGAGCCGACGGTGGTGGCGTCGGCCCACGGCGTGCCGATGACCCAGGCGATCGGGGCCAGCACGTAGCCGAAGATGGTCGACAGGTTGGTCGGCTTGCCGATGGCAGCGGCCAGGCCGGTCACCTCGCCGAACCAGGTCAGCGGGGCGTTCAGCAGCGCGATCAGGGCGATGAAGGCCAGCAGCATCGCGCCGATGTTCAGCGCCAGCTTCAGGCCGTCGCCGGCACCGGCAGCGGCCGCATCGATGATGTTGCTGGAGGTCTTTTCGACTTCCATCTTCACCGTGCCGCGGGTCAGCGGGGTGCCGGTTTCCGGAATCAGCAGCTTGGCCACGACCAGGGTGGCCGGTGCGGCCATGATGCTCGCTGCCAGCAGGTGCTTGGCGTAGAAGGCCTGCTGCGCCGGGTCGCCACCGCCGAGCATGCCCACGTAGGCCGCCAGCACGCCGCCGGCGATGTGCGCCATGCCGCCGATCATCATGGTCAGCAGCTCGGACTGGGTCATCCTGGCGATGTACGGGCGCACGGTCAGCGGCGCCTCGGTCTGGCCGATGAAGACGCTGGCGCAGACGCTGGTGGTTTCCGCGCCGGACACGCGCATCACCTTGGTGATCGACCAGGCCATCACGCGCACGATCGCCTGCATGACGTTGAGGTGGTACATCACCCCCATCAGCGCCGAGAAGAAGATGATGGTCGGCAGCACCTGGAAGGCGAAGATGAAGCCGTAGTTCTTGGTGTCCATCAACGAGCCGAAGATGAAGCCCGAGCCCTCGTTGACGAAGCTGAGGATCTTGACGAAGCCCTTGCCCAGCGCATCGAACACGTCGCGCCCGCCCGGCACCAGGATCACCAGCGCCGCAAAGGCGATCTGCAGGGTGATACCGGTGGCAACCAGCTTCCAGTCAACTGCACGCTTGTTGTTGGAAAACAACCAGGTGATGCCGATCAGCACCGCCAACCCGAACAGGCCGAAGCCGATCCTGCCCAAACCTTCGACCATGTGAGTGACTCCCCTGGGGCGTCGCGAAAAACGGGAAGCCTAGTGCAGGGCAGGGGCCGGGGCAAGAAAAAGCAGCGTGCGCGCACCCAACGGTACCGATCGGGCCAGCAACGGCAAGGGCTTGCGGCCGACGACGGCAGGTAGAATGGGGTTCGATCCCGGCCCGGATGCGGGCCCGCAGCAGGAGATTCGCATGCAATACCGTCGCCTGGGCTCTACCGGCCTGCCGATTTCCGCCCTGTCCTTCGGCGCCTGGGTGACCTTCGGTGACCAGATCCCGCGCGACGAGGCCCGCAACCTGGTGGCGGCCGCCTGGGACCACGGCGTCAACTTCTTCGACAACGCCGAGGGCTATGCCAACGGCCGCGCCGAACAGGTGATGGGCGACGTGATCGCCGACCTGCGCCTGCCGCGCGACGGCATCTGCGTCTCCAGCAAGGTGTTCTTCGGCAGCGCCAAGGACCCACGGCCGACCCAGCGCGGCCTGTCGCGCAAGCATGTGACCGATGCCTGCCACGCCGCGCTCAGGCGCCTGCGGGTGGAGTACCTGGACCTCTACTACTGCCACCGGCCGGATCCGGACGCGCCGATCGCCGAGACCGTGCACGCCATGGACACCCTGGTGCGGCAGGGCAAGATCCTCTATTGGGGCACCTCGGAGTGGTCGGCGGCGCAGATCCAGCAGGCGCTGGACATCGCCGAAGCGCACAACCTGCAGGGCCCGTCGATGGAACAGCCGCAGTACAACCTGCTGCACCGCGAGCGGGTCGAGGTCGAGTACGCGCCGCTGTATGCCGGTGCCGGGCTGGGCACCACCATCTTCTCGCCGCTGGCCTCGGGCCTGCTGACCGGCAAGTACGACCAGGGCATCCCGGCCGATGCGCGGCTGGGCCGCGAGGGCATGGAATGGCTGCAGGCGCTGGTGCTGGGTGACGACACCGAGGCCCGCCTGGCCCAGGTGCGCCGCTTCAGTGCGGTCGCGCGCGCACTGGGGCAGGCGCCGGCCACGCTGGCCATCGCCTGGTGCCTGCGCAACCCGAACGTCTCCAGCGTGATCCTCGGCGCCAGCCGGGTCAGCCAGCTGCTGCAGAACCTGCAGGCACTGGACGTGCTGGAGCAGGTCGACGCGGCCGGCTGGGCCGACGTCGAAGCCGCCTTCGCCTGAACCCCGGGGCCGACCGGGCCTGGGGCTCGGTCGGGCCGGCTCGGCCGAGGGAACGGGAACGGGAACGGTAGAGTCGACTGTCAGTCGACTGCTTTGAATAACCGACCGCTTCGAGCAACCGCAGTCGACTGACAGTCGACTCTACACGGCTGCGTCTCCCTTTGATTGACATGATCTATCGAATTTCAGAATTCGATCATTAATCTCATCAATCAAATTGAGAATGGTTGTTGATTGTCAACTGAGAATCATTATCATTTAACTCGTCCCTCGCACGAGTCCAGATGCTCATGAATGCTCAACCTGTACTGCTGCGCCCCGAAACGCTGACCCTCCGCGATCGCCCGGTCCGTGTCGTTCCGCCGGAAGAGGTCATCGACAGCGAAGCCCTGCTCAAGGGCCGTCGTGAAATCCTGATCCAGCACGGCGACCGCTTCTATCGCCTGCGGCACACCAGCAACGACAAGCTGATCCTGACCAAGTAATCGCGGCCTGGTCGCCCGCCCGCCCTCCCTCCTGCCGGCCGCGCCGGCAGGGTGGGCGACCCGTCCGCTCCCGCTCTCTCCCCCCCGGTCTACCGCGTGCACCTTCCGGGTGTGCCGGTAACCGGGGGTTCCCCTGCCTGACCGAACGAACCCGATGACCCGCCCTACCGCCCTTTGCGTTGCCGTCTGGATGGCCCTGCCGCTGTCCGCCCATGCTGCTGACGCGGCCACCGCCGCACCCGATGCGCGCGAATTCGACCGCGTGCAGGTCACCGCCACCCGCACCGAGCGGGCGGTCAGTGACGTGGCGGCCACCGTCGATGTCATCGACCGCGAGCAGATGGACCGGCACCTGGTGCAGGACATCAAGGACCTGCTGCGCTACGAGCCGGGCCTGTCGGTCAGCCGCAGCGCCGCGCGCTTCGGCCTTGGCAGCATCCGCATCCGCGGCCTGGACGGCAACCGCGTGCGCGTGCAGACCGACGGCATCGCCATGCCCACCAGCTTCGCGATCGGTTCGTTCTCCAACGCCAACCGCAACTTCACCGATCTGGACACGCTCAAGCGCGTGGAGATCGTGCGCGGTCCGGCCAGCTCGCTGTATGGCTCCGATGCGCTCGGGGGCGTCGTCGCCTTCGTCACCAAGGATCCGGCCGATTACCTGAAGGATGGCAAGGACAGCTACGTCGGCCTGAAGTTTGGCTACGACGGCGAGTGGAAGGGCCTGCTCGGCGGCGTGACCGGCGCGTTTGGTGGCGAGCACTGGAGCGGCATGGTCAACCTCAACCATCGCCAGGGCCAGGAAACCGGCAACAAGGGCGATGTGCGCAGCCTCGACAACACCCGCACTGCGCCCAACCCGCAGGACCGCGACGGTCGCAGTGGCCTGGCCAAGCTGGTCTATGCGCCCAGTGAAGACCAGCGTTTCCGCCTGACCGTGGAAGGCAACGAAGACACCACCGATACCCACGTGCTGTCCTCGATCGACCGCACCACCACCACCGGCATGAAGGCACGCGACACCCAGAACCGCACCCGCGTGTCGTTCGCACATGAAATGGATGCGCTGGACAAGGGCTTCGCCGACAGCCTGCACTGGCAGCTGTATACCCAGCACAGCGAGACCAACCAGGTCACCGACGAAGACCGTGCCAACCGCAGCCGCCGCCACCGCGCGTTCAATTTCGACCAGCGCGTCTACGGCCTGCAGGCACAGTTCAACAAGGCGTTCAGCACCGGCAGTGTCGGACACGCGCTGACCTACGGCTTCGAGGGCGCGCGTACCGAGATCCGCCAGAAGCGCGACGGCTACCAGGTGCTGGCCAATGGCCAGACCAGCACCACCATCCTGCCCGACGCCTTCCCGGTACGCGATTTCCCGATCAGCAAGACCACCGAGCTGGGCCTGTACGCGCAGGATGAAATGCGCATGGCCGGCGGCAAGCTGTCGCTGGTGCCGGGCGTGCGCGTGGACCGCTACGAACTGAAGCCGGAAGTGGACAGCATCTTCGCCGAGGACAATCCCGGCGTTGCGGTGGCCAGGCTGACCAAGACCAGCGTCTCGCCGAAGCTGGGCATGGTCTATCGCTTCACCGACGAATGGTCGCTGTTCGCCGGCTACTCGCGTGGCTTCCGCTCGCCGCCGTACAACGACGTCAACCTCGGTTTCACCAACTTCGCCTTCGGTTACACCGCCATTCCCAATCCCGACCTGAAGCCGGAAACCAGCGATGGCCTGGAGTTGGGCCTGCGCTTCCTGTCGCCGGCGGCCTACGTCAGCGTCAGCGGCTACTACAACGAGTACAAGGACTTCATCGAGTCGCAGTCGCTGGTCGGTACCAACGCGCAGGGCCTGATGGTGTTCCAGTCGCGCAACATCGCCGACGCGCGCATCTACGGCGCCGAACTGAAGGCCGGCGTCGACTTCGGCCAGATCAGCCCGGGCCTGCAGGGCTGGGCACTGCGCAGTGCGGTGGCCTGGTCGCGCGGCGACAACAAGACCGAAGACACGCCGCTGGATTCGGTCGACCCGCTGCGCGGTACCGTCGGCCTGATGTACGACACCGATACCTGGGGCTTCGAACTGGCCGGTACCTTCGTCAAGCGCAAGGACCGCGTCACCGCAGCGACGGTGTACCGCCCGGCCGGCTACGGCGTGGCCGACCTGATGGCGCACTGGAACTTCGCGCCGGGCGCCACTTTCAACGTCGGTGTGTTCAACCTGGGCGACAAGCGCTACATCGACTGGTCCAACGTGGGCTCGACACTGTCGCCGACCAGCCGTGTGCTGGATCGCTACACCAGCCCGGGCCGCACCTTCTCCGCCAGCCTTGCCGTTTCCTGGTGACTCCATGAGCCGAGCACTGTCCGCACGCAGGAATGACTCCATCGCCGCGCTGCACAGCGCGGCCTGGCCGACCCCGGCACAGCTGGCCACGCTCGGCACCGTGCTGTGCCTGTACCACGCCGATGGCAACGAGCTGGGAGGCTGGCGGCAGGCCGTACGCGTGCACGCCTGCCAGGGCGTGGACAGCGAAGGCCTGCGCGAAAGCCTGTGCTTCCTCGATGGCCGCGGCCGCTGCGTGTGGCGCCTGTACCTGCTGCCCGACAGCGATTTCCTGGCCTGGGACCGGCTGGTCGCGGCGCTGCCGCCGGGCCCGGCGCACGACAGCGAGGGCAGTGTCGGCGAGCGCCTGTGGCGGCGCCTGGCCGGCCATCTCGGTGGCCAGCGCTGGCGGCTGTGTGCGCTGCGCCTGCATGCCGCCGACGACGGCCGCACGCTGGCGGCCAGCCTGTCGACGCTGTCGTCGCTGGGCGCGACCGCCGCGCGACGTATTGCGCGCCTGGAAGGCGCCGAAGGCGAGCTGGTCGTCGACGATTGCTGCTGCGCCGATGCCGCACGTCGACCTGCGGCGCGCCTGCCCGGCGAGCCGCCACTGATCCGCCTGTGATCGGCGGCGGGCCGAATGTCCGTTGGCCGCCGATGGCCTCTCATTACATCTGCAACCCCGAAGGAAGACCCCGATGAAGCTCCAGACAGCCAGCGTCCTGCTGCTGCTCGCCACCGGCGGCGTGGCCAGCGCGCAGCCCTCCGATGTCGCCCGCGACCACGACAGCATCCTTGCCCTGCAGGGCGAGTACACCGTCGATTTCGCATTCGACGAGACCGTGCTGCTGAAGCCCGGCTACGAGCGCGCCCCGGCGATGCGCAGCGGCGGCAACGAGCTGGTGATCGTGGTCGAGGACACGCCGAAGCGCATCGTGCTGCAGCACCTGCTGCTGGATGAGAAGAGCGGCCACATCACCAAGCACTGGCGCCAGGACTGGGTCTACGAAGCGCCGAACCGTTTCGAGTTCAGCGCCGACCAGACCTGGCAGGTGCGCCGCATTCCCGCAGCGGTGAACCAGGGCGCCTGGACCCAGTGCGTATACGAAGTGAGCGACGCACCGCGCTACTGCGGCACCGGCAAATGGACCTACACCAACAACGTGCCGAGCTGGACCAGCGACCTGAGCTGGCGCCCGTTGCCGCGCCGCGAGTACACCAAGCGCAGCGACTACAACGCGCTGGCCGTGGTCAACCGCCACACGCTCACGCCCAATGGCTGGACCCACGAGCAGTTCAACACCAAGGTGCAGCGCAACGCCGACGGCAGCCAGGTGGAGATCGCCCGCGAGTTCGGCTTCAACGACTACGTGAAGACCACCGAGGTCGACTTCACCCCGGCGCGTGACTACTGGAAGGCCACTGCCGGTTACTGGGCCAAGGTGCGCCAGCGTTGGGACGGTTTCCTCGGCCAGGCCCCGGGCGTGCACCTGAAGACCAAGATCGATGGCATGGCGATGATCATTCCGCTGTTCAACCAGGCCGAAGAGATCCAGTCTGGCAAGAAGGTGAAGGACAAGCAGATCGACGAAGTGTTTGCCAAGTACGTGGAAAAGGCGCCGAAGGAAGGCTGATCGCCGCGGTGGAGAAGGGTGCCGGGCGTACCCGGCACCGCATCCACCTGCTTCCGGTGGGTGCCGAGCCTGCTCGGCACGCCGTCCGGAGGCGCAACCGATTCAGGCCTCGCGCAGCGCCAACGCCGGCGGCGTATGCAGGATCGCCCGCGTACCCCACCAGCCCGCCAGCAGGCTCAACCCGATGCCGACCACGCCGCCGATCAGCAGGCCCGGCCACGGCGGCAGCAACGGCAGCTCGAACACCTTCTGCGACACCGCCACACCGATCGCTGCGGCCGCGCCCACCGCCAGCATCGCCGCCAGCGTGCCCAACGCGCCGAACTCCACCAGCACGGCACCGCGCAGCTGGCGCCGGGTCGCACCCAGCGTGCGCAGCACCGCGCTGTCGTAGCGGCGCTCGCCGGCGGTGGCCTGCAGCGCCGCCAGCAGCACCAGCACGCCGGCCAGCAGGCTGAACACCATCACCAGCTGCACCGCCTGCGCGACCCGTTCCATCACGTCGCGCACCTGCGAGATCACCGCGTCCACGTCCAGCAGCGACAGGTTCGGCTGCGCGCGCACCAGCTCGCCCAGCCCGGCCGCGTTACCGGACGGCAGATGGAAGGCCGACAGCAGGTTGTGCGGCGTATCGCCCACCGCGTTGGGGTTCAACAGCACGAAGAAATTCGGCCGGAACGTGTTCCAGTCGGCCTTGCGGATGCTGGTGACGGTGAACTCGCGCTGCTGCTCGCCTACGGAAATCGTAATGCGATCGCCCAGGTGCGCGCCGTAGCGCCGCGCCCAGCCGGTTTCCACCGAGGCTTCCGCCGCGGTGCTGCCGGCCTGCCAGAAGCGGCCTTCCAGCAGCGCATTGGCGGGCGGGAAGGTGCTGCGCCAGCTGAAGTTCAACGGCCGGTTCTCGTCGTCGTCCTCGCGGGGGCCGTTGCTCGTGCCGTTCCCTTCGGTGGCGGCCGGGTCCACGCGCAGCGGCGGCTTGCCGTCGATCGCGATCAGGCGGCCGGTCGCCATCGGCTCGATGCTGGCGTCGCCGGCGCCCAGTCCACGCAATGCGGCCAGCACGCTGTCGCGTTGCTCGGGCTGGATGTTGATCAGGAAGTAGTTCGGCGTATCCGCAGGCAGGCGCTCGCGCCACTGCTGCAGCAGGCCGGGGCCGGTCACCGCCAGCAGCAACAGCGCGCACAACGACAGCGACAGCCCGACCAGCTGCATCACTGCCAGCATCCGGCGTCGGGTCAGCGCGGCCAGGCCGAGCCGCCAGTGGCCGTGCAGGCGGTGCTGCAGGCCGCGCAGCAGCTGCAGCAGCACGAAGCCGACCGCACCGGCCGCCAGCGCCAGCGCGGCCAGGCCGCCGAGCACCCACAGCGCCAGTTTCAGGTCGCCGGTGACCTGCACCGCCAGCAGCAGGCTGGCCGCCAGCGCCGCCGCATAGGCCAGCAACGACGCCGGCGGCAGGGCGGCGAAGGAACGGTTGAGCACGCGCATCGGCGGTACCCCGCGCAGGCGCAGCAGCGGCGGCAGGCCGAAGCCGAACAGCAGCAACAGGCCAATGCCCGCGCCGGTCAGTGCCGGCATCGCTTCCGGCAGCGGAAGGCGCTGCGGCACCAGGCTGCCCAGCACCTGCACCAGGCCTTCCTGCGCGGCCATGCCCAGGCCGATGCCGAGCGCGCAGGCCGGCACCGCCAGCATCAGCAGCTGCAGCGCCAGGCCCAGCAGGATCTCGCGCTGGCGCGCGCCCAGGCAGCGCAGGATCGCGACCTGGTCGATGCGGCGCAGCGCGAAGCGGTTGGCCGCCAGCGCGGTGGCCACACCGGCCAGCAGCACCGCCAGCAGCGCGCTCAGGCCGAGGAAGCGCCCGGCCAGATCGAACGCCTGGCGCACGCCGCGCTGGGTGTCGTCCACGCTCAGCAGGCGCAGGCCCTTGACCTGCGGCATCAGCCACTGGCGCAGGGCGGCAACCTGATCGGCCGGTCCGGCAAACATCAGCCGGTAATTGATGCGGCTGCCGGGGCCGAGGAGGCCGGTGCCCTCCACATCGGCGCGGTTGACCAGCAGGGTGGGCGACAGTGTCAGCAGGTCGCCGCCGGCATCCGGCTCGGCCTCGATGATGCCGGCGATGCGCAGCGTGCCGGCGCCGAATTCGAGGTCATCGCCGGCCTTCAGGCCCAGCCCCTGCAGCAGGCGCGGGTCGGCATAGGCCTGGCCCTTGGGCGGCATGCCGGCACCTGCGATCAGCGCCCCGCCGGGCGTGGCCCGAACCCGCAGCGTGCCGCGCAGCGGATAACCCGCCTGTACCGCCTTGATGCTGGCCATCTGGCTGGCATCGCCGTTGAACAGCACGCTGCCGAAGCTGGCGATGCGGGTATGCGCCAGGCCACGCCGTTGCGCTTCGTCGGCGAATGCCGGCGGCGGATCATCGCGCCCGGCGATGCCGAGGTCGCCGCCGAGCATTTCCGCCGCGCTGCCGGTCAGCGCCAGGTTGACCCGGTTCACCAGCGTGCCCACGGCGGTCATCACCGCCACGCCCAGCACCAGCGCAGCGAACACGGTCAGCAGATCGCCGGCCAGCGCTTCGCGGCGCAGCGCGCGCCACGCGTGACGCAGCAGCTTCATGCCTGCGCCCCGCGCTCGACCGGCAGCAGGCGGCCGTCATCGATGCGGTGGATGTACTGGCAGCGCTGGGCCAGGCGCAGGTCGTGGGTGACCAGGACGAGGGTGGTGCCGCTGCCGGCGTTGAGTTCGAACAGCAGGTCGCTGATGTGCTGGCCGGTGGCATGGTCGAGCGAGCCGGTCGGTTCGTCGGCGAACAGGATGCGCGGGCGGGTGACGAAGGCACGTGCCAGCGCCACGCGCTGCTGCTCGCCACCGGACAGCTGGCGCGGGTAGTGGCGGGCGCGATGGGCCAGGCCGACCTGGGCCAGCACCTGGTCCACCCGTGCGCGGTCCTCGCGTCCGGCCAGTTCCAACGGCAGCGCGACGTTCTCGGCGGCAGTCAGCGCCGGCAGCAGGTGGAAGCTCTGGAACACGAAGCCGACCTCGCGCGCGCGCAGCTGGGCCCGAGCTTCCTCATCCAGGTCGCCCAGGTTCTGGCCCGCCAGCGCGATGTGGCCGCAGCTGGGCAGGTCCAGTCCGGCCAGCAGGCCGAGCAGGGTGGTCTTGCCGGACCCCGAGGCACCGACGATGGCCACACTGGTGCCTTCATGGACGGTCAGGGTGATGTTGTCCAGTATGTGGACTTCACCCTCCGGGCCCTGCACGGACTTGCCGACCTGGTCGACGGCGATGGCGACGGGCGCGCTGCGGGGGGACAGGCTGTCGATGAGGAGACTCCAATGCGCAAGACGGGATGGAGCCGGCGAGCCGGCGCGATGATGGTGCTGCTGCTGGGATTGCTGCTGCCCGGGCTGGCCGGAGCCAAAGGCCCGGCGGGCACGGTGCTGGTCCTCGGCGACAGCCTCAGTGCTGCCCACAATATCCCCGCCGACGCCGGCTGGGTCAGCCTGCTGCAGCAGCGGGTCAGGCAACAGTCGAAAACGCCGCCGCGCATCGTCAATGCCAGCATGAGCGGAGAGACCACCGCCGGCGCGCTGACCCGCCTGCCGGGCCTGCTGGCGAAGGAAAAGCCGACGGTGGTGGTGATCGCGCTGGGCGGCAACGACGCGCTGCGCGGGCTGACCCCGGCACAGGTGCAGGGCAACCTGGAAAAGATGGTGCAGGCCAGCCAGAAGGCCGGCGCCAAGGTGCTGCTGCTGGGCATCGACGTGCCGCCCAACTACGGGCCTGCTTACCGCCAGCGCCTGGCTGCGGCCTACAAGGCGCTGGCCACGCAGTACAAGGTGCCGCTGCTGCCGTTCCTGCTGGAAGGCGTGGCCCTGCAGCCGGGCATGATGCAGGCCGATGGCCTGCACCCCACGGCGCAGGCGCAACCGAGGGTGCTGGACAACGTCTGGCCGCTCCTGCGGCCCCTGCTCTGAACGATTTACAACCCTCTTGACGGAACTTCACATCGCGTCCACCGTCGATCCGGCATGTTTCACAAAGCTGAAGTTAGAGGGAATCACATGCGTCAGACGAAGGAGACCTCCGGCTTGGTGCTGGTGGTCGAAGACAACCGCAACATCTCCGAGATGATCGGGGAATACCTGGAAGGTCGCGGCTTCGAAGTCGACTATGCACAGGACGGCCTGGATGGCTACCGCCTTGCGGCGGAGAACAGCTATGACGTCGTGGTGCTCGATCTCATGTTGCCGCGCCTGGATGGCATCGAAGTATGCCGTCGCCTGCGCAACGATGCGCGCAAGTCCACACCGGTGCTGATGCTCACGGCACGCGACACGCTGGACGACAAGCTCACCGGCCTCGGTTTTGGCGCCGATGACTACCTGACCAAGCCCTTCGCGATCCAGGAGCTGGAAGCCCGCCTGCGCGCGCTGATTCGTCGCGAACGCCGCCAGGTCGGTTCGGAAGTGCTGAAGGTCGCCGACCTGGTGCTCGACCCGGTCAGCATGCGTGCCACCCGCGCCGGCACCGAGCTGCAGCTGTCGCCGATCGGCCTGCGCCTGCTGACCATCCTGATGCGCGAATCGCCGCGCGTGGTCACCCGCCAGGAGATCGAACGCGAGATCTGGGGCAATGGCCTACCGGATTCGGACACCCTGCGCAGCCATCTGTACAACCTGCGCAAGATCATCGACAAGCCGTTCGACCGTCCGCTGCTGCACACCGTGCAGAGCGCCGGTTACCGCATTGCCGATATCGCCCAGCCGATGGCCTGATCGGGGCCAGGCCGGTGCAGCATCAGGCCCGGCCGGGCAACGACCCCGCACCGGGCACGGATGACCGGCCGGCGCTGCCGCCGGTCATCCTCCGTGCACGACTACGGCGCAGCGCGCTGCCTATAATCGCAGCGCTCTGACCGGGACCCCGCAATGCCGCACGGCCTGCCGCGCAAGATCCGTATCGCCTTCATCCTGCAGGCAGTTCTGGCCAGCCTGGGCATCCTGCTCGGTGCCTGGCTGGTTTCGCTGGTGATCAAGCACAGCCTGGTCGGCGCCGCCCTGCGCGAGGAAGCGGCCTATTACTGGACGCTGCACGAAGCCTCGCCGGTACAGCCACCGCCCAACACCCAGAACATCCGCGGCTACCTGCTGGAAAGCGGGCAGTCGGCGCTGTCGTTGCCGGCCAACCTGCGCAACCTGGAGCCGGGGTTCCACGAGCTGCGCGGGGACGACCAGCTGGTACTGGTCGATGTACGTCCGGCCGGCCGCCTGTACCTGGTGTTCCTGCGTTCGCGTGCGGAGATGCTGGCGTTCTGGTTCGGCATCGTGCCGGTGCTGCTGACCCTGTTGGCGGTGTATGGCGCCAGCTGGGTCACCTACCGTGCCTCCAAGCGCCTGGTGTCGCCGGTGAACTGGCTGGCACGGCGCGTCTCGCGCTGGGACCCGGGCCACCCCGAAGCGGCCGATCTGGAGCCGAACAAGCTGCCGGCGGACATGCAGGGCGAGACCCGGCAGCTGGCGGCCGCCCTGCATTCGCTGGCCAACCGGGTCAGCGCGCACGTGGCCCGCGAGCGCAACTTCACCCGCGATGCCAGCCACGAGCTGCGCACGCCGTTGACCGTCATCCGTGTGGCCAGCGACATGGCGTTGGGCGATGAGACCCTGCAACCACGCCTGCGCCGCAGCCTGCAGCGCATCCAGCGTGCCGGCCGTGACATGGAAGCGGTGATCGATGCGTTCCTGATCCTGGCGCGCGAGGCCGATGTCGAACCGCAGATCGAGCTGTTCGATGTCAACGACATCGTCCGCTACGAGGTGGACAACGCCAACGAACTGCTGGGCAACCGGCCCGTGTCGGTGCACCTGCACAGCGAAGGCCCGGTGCAGCTGCACGCACCGCCACGGGTGCTGCAGGTGGTGGTCAGCAACCTGGTGCGCAACGCCTGCAGCTACACCGACGAAGGACGCATCGACGTGCACGTGCTCAACGATCGCGTGGTGGTGCGCGACAGCGGCATCGGCATGTCCGCCGAGGCGCTGTCGCGCGCGTTCGAGCCGTTCTACCGCGCCGTGCCGAGCCGCCCGCAGGGAACCGGCCTGGGCCTGTCGATCGTACGCAGGCTGTGTGATCGCTTCGGCTGGAAGGTCAGCCTGGCCAGCGAGCCAGGGCAGGGCACCGAGGCCACGGTGATCTTCCGCTGATCCCCCGACCCCATTGCCCGTGATTCGGTAGATCCACGCCATGCGTGGATGGGGTTGCGGTAGCGCCGGGCCATGCCCGGCGTCCGCAGTCCCTCAGTTGCAGTTGACCTTCGGCGCCAGCGCCTTGGTCCAGATCGCGTAGCCGGCCGGGGTCATGTGCAGCATGTCTTCGCGGAACAGTGTCGCATCCGGCTGGCCGTCGGCGCCGAGCATCGGCGTGTAGATGTCGGTGAAGCCGGTGTTGGGCAGCCTGGCCAGCGCAGCCTTGATCAGCGCGTTGGCTTCCTTGATCGCCGGCAGCAGGTGCGCGCGCGACGGGCTCGGCTTGATGGACAGGTATTCCACCCGGGTCTTCGGCAGGTCGCGGTGCACGCGCTGCACGAAGGCGACCACATCGTCGCGCACCTGCACGGCGCTGCGGCCGCTGTTGAGGTCGTTGTCACCGGCGTAGAAGAACACCTTGCACGGCGCATACGGCACCACGATGCGGTCGGCATACCAGGTGCTGTCGCGCACTTCCGAACCGCCGAAGCCGCGGTTGAACACCGGCTGGCCGGGGAAATCGGTGGCCAGGCTCTCCCAGAAGCGGATGGAGGAGCTGCCGATGAACTCGATGCCACCGCGCGGCGGCGGGTTCGCCTGGTCCGCGCTGGCGAAGTGGGCCATGTCGCCGGCCCAGGCCACGTTGGAGACCTGTTCGGGCACCTGCGGCGGCCTGGCCGGGCCCAGGGCCTGGGCAAGCGGTGCGGCAGTCAGCAGGCCCAGCATCAGCAGGCAGGTGTGGCGACGGGACATCAGGCGCTCCAGCAGGCAAGGGAAGACCCATCATAGGAGCACGGCGCGGCCCGGTGCTTGCCCCTGGCAGGCCATTCGCCCGGGCCGCCGGGGATAGGGCCGGCGGCCTTGTGGCAAAATGGCGGCCGTCTGCCTATTCCTGTGCACCCATGATTCCCTGCCGTGCGTCTGAGCGGTTGCTGCGCCGCGCCCCTGTTGCTGGACGTTCCACCCGTGGCTGATCAGTTCGGTCATCTGCCGCGCGGCCCTCGCCGCATCTTCCAGGCCGCCCGCTGGTCCTGGCAGGGCCTGCGGGCCGCCTGGCTGCACGAGTCGTCGTTCCGGCTGGAGGTGTACCTGCTGATCCTGCTGACGCCAGCCGCGGTCTGGCTGGGCCAGACCCCGGTCGAACGCGCGCTGCTGATCGGCTCGATGCTGCTGGTACTGGCCATGGAGCTGGCCAACTCGGCCATCGAAGCGGTCATCGAACGCTACGGCAGCGAGATCCACGAACTGGCCGGCCGTGCCAAGGACATGGGCTCGGCGGCGGTGTTCGTGCTGATGATGAACGTGCTGCTGTGCTGGGCGCTGGTCGTGGTTCCGCACGCGCTGGCCGGCAGCTACGGCTGAAACCCCATTCCCCCACTGCCTTGAAGAGTTTCCATGTCCTTTGAGTTCCTCGCCGACCCCAATGCCTGGGTGACCCTGTTCACGCTCAGCGCGCTGGAAATCGTGCTCGGCATCGACAACCTGGTGTTCATTTCCATCGCGGTCAGCAAGCTGCCGGAAGAGCGTCGTCCGTTCGCACGCAAGCTGGGCATCGCGGTGGCCTGCATCACCCGCATCGGCCTGCTGGTCTCGCTGGCCTACCTGGCGCACATGGCGGCCAACCTGTTCACCGTGGCCGGCATGGGCATCTCCATCCGCGACCTGGTGCTGATCGTCGGCGGCCTGTTCCTGATCATCAAGGGCTGCATGGAGATCAAGGAGCTGATCAGCGGCGGCGAGGATGAAGACCCCAGCACCACCAAGGCCTCGGCCGTGTTCGGTTACGTGATCGCGCAGATCGCGGTGATCGACATCGTGTTCTCGCTGGACTCGGTGATCACTGCCGTCGGCATCGCCGACCACATCCCGGTGATGGTGGCCGCCATCCTGCTGTCGGTGCTGGTGATGCTGCTGGCCGCCAACCCGCTGGGCCGCTTCATCGACGCCAACCCCACCGTGAAGATGCTGGCGCTGGCCTTCATCCTGATGATCGGCGCGGTGCTGATCCTGGACGGCCTGGACGTGCACGTGCCCAAGCCCTACATCTACGCTGCGATGGGCTTCTCGGTGCTGGTCGAGTGGCTGAACCTGCTGATGCGCCGCCGCGCCCGCGAGCACAACGTGCCGGGTGCCGGCAACTGGTAAGCACGCCACCGGCGTACACGTTTCCCCCAGAACCCCCGGCCCCGGCCGGGGGTTCTGCGTTGTGGGGGCCCCGGCTCTGCAACCGCCCAGGGGTTTTTGCACGGATGGCGGATTTGCGGGGTCCACTTGTGAATCAGGATCAACAGTGTTTTCCCGGGCCGAGGCTTAATCCGGCGCAGCAAAGCGCGCAGGCTACGCACTCCCGATTCCCGCCCCCCAGGAAACCCCCATGAATTCCAGAGCCGCCTTGCTGGCGCTTGCCGTTGGCGCCTTCGCCATCGGAACCACCGAGTTTGCCCCGATGGGCCTGCTGCCGGTCATCGCCGACGGCGTGGGGGTGTCGATCCCCACCGCCGGCATGCTGATCACCGCCTACGCCGTGGGCGTGATGCTGGGCGCGCCGGTGATGACCCTGCTGATGGGCCGTTTCGGCAAGCGCACCGCGCTGATGCTGCTGATGTCGATCTTCGTGGTCGGCAACCTGCTGTCCGCGCTGGCCCCCAACTACGGACTGCTGCTGCTGTCCCGCCTGGTCACCAGCCTCAACCACGGCGCGTTCTTCGGCATCGGTGCGGTGGTCGCCGCCAGCCTGGTGCCGAAGGAAAAGCAGGCTGCGGCCGTGGCCACCATGTTCATGGGCCTGACCATCGCCAACATCGGCGGCGTGCCCCTGGCGACCTGGGTAGGCCAGCAGCTGGGCTGGCGCCTGTCCTTCGCGGGCACTGCGGCGCTGGGCCTGATCGCGATCACTGCGTTGGGCTTCGCGCTGCCGGCGTCCGCGCCGGGACCGCGCCCCGACGTGCGCCGCGAACTGAAGGCGATCCTGCAGCCGCAGGTGCTGCTGGCGATGGCCACCACCGTGCTCGGCGCCGGTGCGATGTTCACCCTCTATACCTACGTCGCACCGGTGCTGACCGAATTGACCGGCGCCTCCAATGCCTTCATCGCGATGTCGCTGGCACTGATCGGCATCGGCTTCACCTTCGGCAACGGCATCGGCGGGCGCATGGCCGACTGGTCGCTGGATGGCGCCACCCGCATCCTGCTGGCCGTACTGGCGGTGCTGATGTTCGTGCTGCCGCTGGCCTTCATGAGCCACGCCACTGCGGCGCTGGGCGTACTGCTGTTCGGTGCGGCGACCTTCGCCCTCGTGCCGCCGCTGCAGATCCGGGTGATGCAGGTGGCCAGCGAGGCGCCGGGCCTGGCGTCGTCGATCAACGTGGGGGCGTTCAACCTGGGCAATGCGGTGGGTGCGGCGCTGGGCGGTGCGGTGATCAGCTCGGGCTTGGGCTACGCCGCGATTCCGGTGGCCGGTGGCCTGCTGGCGGCATCGGGCCTGCTGCTGGCATGGCTGGGGCGTCCGCGCACTGCGGTGGCCGAGGCCTGCTGAGGGGGGGGGGGCCGGGGGGGGGGGGGGGGGGGGGGGGGGGGGGGGGGGGGGGGGCCGGCAGGGCTTGCAGCCCTGCACCCGCTACAGGCCAAGGCAACGGCCGAAGCAACAGCAACCGCAACAGCCGGCGCTGGTTTTCTGAGGGTTGGGCGGGGCGGTGTGGGTTGGCAGGACACGCCGTGAACCCATCCATGGGGGCTCGATGGCGCCATCCATGGCGCCAACGGTCCTGCCAACCCACACCGCCCCACCTCCGACAGATTGCCGCGATCGGTCGGAACGGCGTCCCGCTCTGGCAGGTGTCGACCTTGATCGACTCGAATGCCTGAAAAACCGGCTTTTGCTTTTGATTTTTTCTTTTGATCTTCCCGCGGTGTGCAGGAAATTGTCCGTGGCCGGGAGGGTGGGTTGGCTGGGGGCGTGAGCGCCATGGATGGCGCGACCGAGCCTACATGGACGTATTCACGGCGTCCCCCAGCTAACCCACCCTCCCGGCCGATCCCGATAGCGCTTCCTTGCCAACCACCGCGGAGGGGGCGGCGCCCGATGGCCGGTCTTTCACCCGGACCATGGCATGCTCGGCGCCAAGCCCACCCGGAACCTCCGCCATGCGCCTGTTCACCCGTGTCCTGCCCCTGATGCTGCTGGCCTCCCTGCTGTCCGGCTGCGGCTACAACGCCATCCAGCAGAAGGATGAGGCGGTCAAGGCCAGCTGGTCCGAAGTGCTCAACCAGTACAAGCGCCGCGCCGATCTGGTGCCCAACCTGGTGCAGACGGTGAAGGGCTTTGCCAGCCAGGAAGAGCGTGTCCTGACCGAAGTCACCAACGCCCGTTCGCGCGTCGGCCAGATCAACGTCAACGCCGACGACGAAGCCTCGCTCAAGCAGTTCCAGCAGGCCCAGGGTGAACTCGGCAGCGCGCTGTCGCGGCTGCTGGTGGTCACCGAGAACTACCCGGTGCTGAAGTCCGACCAGAACTTCCGCGACCTGCAGGCCCAGCTGGAAGGCACCGAAAACCGCATCACGGTCGCGCGCGGCCGCTACATCCAGCAGGTGCAGGACTACAACACCTACATCCGTTCGTTCCCGCAGGTGGTCACCGCCAAGATCTTCGGCTACAAGACCAAGCCGAACTTCACGGTGGACAACGAAGCGCAGATCTCCAACGCACCAGCGGTCGATTTCGGCAACGCGCCGCAGCAGCAGCCGGCACCGCAGCCGGGCCACTGACCGATGCGCCTGGCCACCGCGCTGCTGGCCCTGCTGCTGTGGCTGCCGCTGGCAGCGCAGGCACAGCCGCTGGCGCCGATCCCTGCGCTGGACTCGCCGGTGGTCGATACCACCGGCACGCTGGACGCCACGCAGAAGCAGGCGCTGGTGCAGCAGGCGATCGAGCTGCAGCAGCGCAAGGGCAGCCAGCTGCAGCTGCTGGTGGTGCCCACGACCCAGCCGGAGGACATCGCGCAGTACACCACGCGGGTCTTCGACCAATGGCAGATCGGCCGCAAGGGCGTGGATGACGGCGTGCTGCTGGTGGTGGCCAAGGATGACCGGCGCGTGCGCATCGAGCCGGGCTACGGTCTTGAAGGCGCCATCCCCGATGCCATCGCCAACCGGGTCATCCAGGAATACCTGGTCCCGCGCTTCCGCAGCGGCGACTATGCCGGCGGCATCACCGATGCCACGGCGGTGCTGGTCAAGCTGATCGACGGCGAACCGCTGCCGGCACCGGTCAGCGGCCATCGCGGGCGCGAGCCCGGCGCTGGCGGCGACACCTGGTTCCTGGCGCTGTTCATCGGCGTGTTCGCCGGCAGCATCCTGCGCGGCGTCTTCTCGCGCGTGCCGCGTCCGCTGCGCGGCCTGCTCGGCGGCGCGGGTGCGGCGCTGGCGGCGTTCCTGTTCACTTCCACGCTGCTGGCCAGTGGCCTGGCCGGCGTGGTCGGCCTGATCGTGGCGATGCTGTCCGGGCACCCGGGCCGCTTTGCCGGCGGTGGCGGTTGGGGCGGTGGCAGCTGGGGCGGGGGAGGCGGTTTCGGCGGAGGCGGTGGATTCGGCGGCGGTGGCGGCTGGGGCGGCGGCGGTGGCCGTTCCGGTGGCGGTGGCGCTTCGGGAGGCTGGTGATGATCCAACGTCTGTTCCGCCATGCATTCTCGCCCTCGGTGCGGCGCGCGTTCCCGCCGGCCACATTGCAGGCGATCACCGAGGCCATCGCGGCCGGCGAGCAGCGCCACGGCGGGCAGGTGATGTTCGCGGTAGAAGCGGATCTGCCGCTGGCAGCGCTGTGGCACAAGGTCACCCCGCGCCAGGCCGCCGAGCAGGCGTTCGCCCGGCTGCGCACCTGGGACACCGCCCACAACAACGGGGTGCTGATCTACCTGCTGCTGGCCGACCACGCGATCGAGATCGTCGCCGATCGTGGCCTGCACGGCCGGGTCAGCCCGGCGCAGTGGCAGCGGGTCTGCACCCACCTGCGCGAGGGCCTGCGCGGCGCCCATCCGGTCGAGGCATTGCAGGATGCGATCGACGAGGTCTCCAGCCTGATCGAAGGGCACTTTCCCGCTTCGACGCGGTCAGACGATGACGGCCTGCCCAACACGCCCCAGCTCCTTGGTTGAGCCGGGGCGGCACTGGCCCGAGAATAGGCGTTCAACCGCAAGGCACCTTCCATGATCTATTTCCACGACATCGACCCCATCGCCCTTTCGCTGGGGCCGATCAAGGTGCATTGGTACGGCATCATGTACCTGCTTGGCTTCACCGCGGCCTGGCTGCTGGGCCGCACGCGCATCGCCGCGGGGCGCCTGCCGGGCGTCGATGCCAACGGATTCTCCGACCTGCTGTTCTACGCCATGCTCGGCGTGGTGCTGGGCGGCCGCATCGGCTACATGCTGTTCTACGCGCTGGGTGATTTCCTGCACAACCCGCTGCTGCTGTTCAAGGTCTGGGATGGCGGCATGAGCTTCCACGGCGGCCTGCTCGGCGTGCTGGGTGCCTGCTGGTGGTGGTCGCGCAAGCACCGTCTGCACTTCTTCGACACCATGGATTTCATGGCGCCGCTGGTGCCGCTGGGCCTGGGCTTCGGCCGCATCGGCAACTTCATCGGTGCCGAGCTGTGGGGCAAGTACACCGACGGGACCTGGGGCGTGGTGTTCCCGTCGGGCCTGCCGGCCCCGCTGAACCAGCTCGACACTGCCACCCTGCAGGCGCAGTTCGCCACCGGCGCATTGAACCCGTACGCCCGCCATCCGTCGCAGTTGTATGAAGCGTTCCTGGAAGGCCTGGTGATGTTCGTGGTGCTGTGGACGGTGTCGGCCAAGCCGCGCCACCGCTATCTGGTCGGCGGCCTGTTCGCGCTGATGTACGGCCTGTTCCGCTTCGCCGTCGAATTCGTGCGCATGCCCGACAACGGTGTCTACGTGGCCTTCGGCTGGCTGACCCGCGGCCAGATCCTGAGCCTGCCGTTGATCGCCTTCGGCCTGGTGCTGCTGGTGATGTCGCGCCGCGCGCCGGTGCTGCAGCCGCAGCCGCCGGTGGCCGCCGGGGGCAAGGCATGAAGGCCTACCTGGACCTGCTGGCGCACGTGCTCGAGCACGGCGCCGAGAAGAGTGATCGCACCGGTACCGGCACCCGCAGCGTGTTCGGCTGGCAGATGCGCTTCGACCTCAACGATGGTTTCCCGCTGGTCACCACCAAGAAACTGCACCTGCGCTCGATCATCCACGAGCTGCTGTGGTTCCTGAAGGGCGACACCAACATCGGCTACCTGAAGGACAACCAGGTGCGCATCTGGGACGAGTGGGCCGACGCGAACGGCGACCTCGGCCCGGTCTACGGCAAGCAGTGGCGCAGCTGGGCCACCGCCGACGGTCGCGAGATCGACCAGATGCAGTGGCTGGTGGACGAGATCAAGCGCAACCCCGATTCGCGCCGGCTGGTGGTCAGCGCCTGGAACGTGGGCGAGCTTTCGCAGATGGCGCTGATGCCGTGCCACAACCTGTTCCAGTTCTACGTGGTGGACGGCAAGCTCAGCTGCCAGCTGTACCAGCGCAGCGGCGACATCTTCCTCGGGGTGCCGTTCAACATCGCCAGCTACGCGCTGCTGACCCACATGGTGGCGCAGGCCACCGGCCTGGGCGTGGGCGACTTCGTGCACACCCTGGGCGATGCCCACCTGTATTCGAACCACTTCGAACAGGCGCGCGAGCAGTTGTCGCGTGAACCGCGCGCGCTGCCGACGCTGTGGTTGAACCCGGAGGTGACCGACCTGTTCGGCTTCCAGTTCGACGACATCCGCATCGACGGCTACGACCCGCACCCGGCCATCAAGGCGCCGGTGGCGGTATGAGTGCCCTGAAGCTGTCGATGATCGTGGCGCTGGACCGCAACCGTGGCATCGGCCAGGGCAATGCCATGCCCTGGCACCTGCCGGATGACTTCAAGCACTTCAAGGCGCTCACCCTGGGCAAGCCGATCCTGATGGGGCGCAAGACGGCCGAGTCGATCGGTCGCGTGCTGCCGGGGCGGACCAACCTGGTGCTGACCCGCAGCGGCCAGGTGCCGTTCGAGGGCATGCGCGCGGTGGCGTCGCTGGACGAGGCGAAGGCCATTGCCGAAGCCGAGGGCGCCCGCGAGCTGTGCATCATCGGTGGCGGCGAGATCTTCCGTCAGCTGCTGGACCAGGCCAGCGACCTGTACCTGACCTGGGTCGATGCCGAAGTCCCCGCCGATACCCATTTCCCCGAAGTGGACGTGCAGGACTGGCAGGAAGTGAGCAGCGAGCCGCACCCGGCCGACGCACGGCACGCCCATGCGTTCCGCTTCGTGCACTACGTGCGCCGCTGATCGCGGAAGCAACGAAAACACCGACGGGGTAGAGTCGACTGTCAGTCGACTATCGCGCGCAGCGCGGGGTTTTCAGGGGGCGTCAGGAGCAGTCGACTAACAGTCGACTCTACCGGGACTGTCGCTGCGGCATCCGGTAATGCCCGATGATCGCGTGCTGGAACAGCAGGTTCTCTTCGCGCGTGCCGCGCGCGATGTTGTGCAGCACCAGCGGTGTGCCATTGGCCAGGCGCCGGTCAGAAACGATGCCCACGTGCAGCAGGCCGTTGCCATTGAGCTTCCAGGCAACGATGTCGCCGGCCGCGTAGTCGGTGGCGAGGGCCGTGACCGGTTGCTGCCAGCCCTGGCGCTCGAACCAGCGCATCAGGTTCGGTACACGACGATGATCGATGTTGCGGTCCGGCCGTGACAGGCCCCAGATCGCCGGATAGGCACTGAAGCTGCCGCGCATGTCCTCATGCACGCGTGCCTGCAGGTCCAGGCCCAGATCGCGCAGGGCGCGCACCACCACGTCCGTGCACACGCCGCGATCCAGTGGCACGTCGCCGCCGGGATAGGCCAGTACCTGGTAAGCAGGATCGTAACGGGTGGTGACGCCGATCTGCGCGCGGGCTGCGGCCACCAGTGGCGGCGAAGGGGCCTGCGGCTGCGTCGGCGCATGTGCAGCACCATCCGCAGCCGTGGGAGCAGGCGGCGAGCCGGGCTGGCAGCCGCTGGCCAGGGCCAGCGTCAGCAGCACCGTCCCTGGTGCCCAGCCGCGCCGCGTCACGCCTGCGGCGGGGGACTGTTGTTGGTGGCGCCACCCGCGCCGCCCCCACGGCGGCGACGTCGGCGCGGGCCACGGCTGCCGGGGTTTGCAGCGGCGGCGTTGCCGCCGCCCTGTTCCTTGCCCTGCGTCGCAGCGCCGGGGCGCTCGTGCGCCGGTCGCGCGGGTGGGCGGGCGTTGGGCACTGGTGCCGGTACATCGCGGCCCGGGACCTGCACCACGCGCAGCTCGTCGGTATCCAGCTGGAGCGCAGTCAGCTTGCCGCCCCAGACCGCGCCAGTGTCGATGGCGTGCACGCCCTGGGTGATGGTCAGGCCCAGCGCCGACCAGTGGCCGCAGACCACCTTGAGGTCGCGCTCGACCCGGCCCGGCACTTCGAACCAGGGATACAGCCCCTGTTCCTGCGTGCCCGGCGTGCCCTTGTCCTCGATGCCGATGCGCCCGCGCGGGGTGCAGTAGCGCATGCGGGTGAGCACGTTGATGATCGCGCGCGAGCGGTCGTAGCCGGACAGGTTCGGGGCCCAGCTCGGCTTGTCGCCGTACATGTTGCGGAACAGCTTGCGGTAGCCGGCGCCATGCAGCTGCACCTCGACCTCGGCGGCATGCTTCTCGGCCATCTGCGTGGTCCACTTCGGCGCCAGGCCGGCGTGCACCATCATCCAGCCCAGCTCGCGGTCCACGTGCACCAGCTTCTGCAGGCGCAGCCAGTCCAGCAGTTCGTCGCGGTCCTCGGCCTGCACGATGCGCAGCAGGTCCGGGTTGACCTTGCGCTGTTCCTCTTCGGTACGCGAACCGACGGCCAGCAGCGAAAGATCATGGTTACCCAGCACCACCACGCTGTGCTCGCGCAGCGAGTGCACCAGCCGCAGCGTTTCCAGCGACTGCCCGCCCCGGTTGACCAGGTCGCCGCAGAACCACAGGGTGTCCTGCGCCGGGTCGAAGCGGATCTTCTCCAGCAACCGCTGGGTGACGTCATAGCAGCCCTGCAGGTCGCCGATCGCCCACACACTCATCGTTCGGCCTCCGTGTCAGTGCAGGGTGCGCGGGACGGCCAGCACGAACGGTGCGACCGGCGCGGCGAATTCGGTGCCATCGTCGGCGACCATGTCGTAGTGCCCCTGCATGGTCCCGTGATCGGTCCCCAGCATGACACCGGACGTGTAACGGAAGTCTTCACCGGGGCGCAGCCGTGGCTGCTCGCCGATCACCCCGTCGCCGTCAACGTGCTCGACACGGCCATTGGCATCGGTGATGCGCCAGTGGCGTGCGACCAGGCGTGCAGCGACCCGCCCCTGGTTGTGGATGCGGATCGTGTAGGCGAACGCGAAGCGACCGTCTTCCGGGGCGGATTGATCGTCGAGGAAGCGCGGCGCGACTTCGACGGAGATGGCATATACGTCAGCGTCTTCCATACCGGCAGTGTAATCAGGAGGCATTGGCCAAAGCGATGAATTCAGCCACGTCCAGCTGTTCGGCGCGGGCATCGGGACGCACGCCGGCGGCGATGAACTGCTCGGCGGACACCACGTTGTTCAGGGCATTGCGCAGGGTCTTGCGGCGCTGCCCGAAGGCGGCCTTGACCACCTCGGCGAAACGCTTGTGGTCGTTGATGTTGATCGTGGCCGGGTCGCGCGGCACCAGCCGCACCACGGCCGAATCGACCTTCGGCGGCGGCCGGAACGCGCCCGGCGGCACCACGAACAGCGAGGTGACCTGGCAGTAGGCCTGCAGCATCACGCTGAGGCGGCCATACACCTTGCTGCCGGGGCCAGCGGCCATGCGGTCGACCACTTCCTTCTGCAGCATGAAGTGCATGTCGCGGATCACCGCGGCATGCTCCAGCGCATGGAACAGGATGGGCGAGGAGATGTTGTAGGGCAGGTTGCCGACCAGGCGGATCGGCTGGCCGCCGGCCAGTTCGGTGAAGTCCACGCGCAGCACGTCGCGGTGGACGATGGTCAGCTCGCCCAGCGGCTCGGCGGCGGCGGTCAGTGGCGCGATCAGGTCGCGGTCGAACTCGATCACCGTCAGCTTCGGGTGCACGCGCAGCAGCGGCAGGGTGATCGCGCCCTGGCCGGGACCAATTTCAACCAGGCGGTCGCCATCTTTCGGGTTGACCGCCATCACGATCTTGTCGATGTAGTGGCGATCGGCCAGGAAATGCTGGCCAAGCTGCTTCTTGGCCGGGGCGGTGAACACCGGGCCGGAGGGGGAATGCGGGGAATTCATGCGCTCAGTGTACGTTGCCGCGCAAGCTGCGCACACAGCGTCGCTGCCGCCTGCAGGCTGGAAGGATCGGCGATGCCACGCCCCGCCAGGTCCAGCGCGGTGCCATGGTCCACCGCCACGCGAGGGTAGGGCAGGCCCAGGGTCAGGTTCACGGCCTGTTCGAACCCTGAGTACTTCAACACCGGCAGGCCCTGGTCGTGGTACATCGCCAGCACGGTGTCGAAACCGGCCAGCTTGGCCGGCAGGAAGGCGGTGTCGGCCGGCAGCGGCCCGACCAGGTCCAGGCCCTCGGCGCGCAGCCGCTGCAGCAGGGGAATGACCAGGTCCAGTTCCTCGCGGCCCAGATGGCCGTCTTCGCCGGCGTGCGGGTTCAGGCCGAGTACGGCGATGCGCGGCGCGGGCAGGCCGAACTCGCGGCGCAGTGCCGCATGCACGGTGCGCAGGGTGTGCTCCAGGCCGGGGGCGGTGATCGCATCGGCCACCTCGCGCAGCGGCAGGTGGGTGGTGGCCAGCGCCACGCGCACGATGTGATTGGCCAGCATCATGACCACCTTCACCCCGGCTTGGTCGGCCAGCAGTTCGGTGGTACCGCTGTAGGCGATGCCGCCTTCGTTGATGACTGCCTTGTGCACCGGGCCGGTCACCACACCGTGCAGTTCGCCGGATAGGCAAGCCTGGCCGGCGCCAAGCAGGGCGTCGATGACCGCGCCGGCATTGGCCGGATCGGCCTGGCCGAAGTGGCTGGGCGCAGCGTTGCGGACGGCGCGCAGGCGCAGATCGCCGGGCACGCGTGCTTCGGCGTCCTCGGGCAGCAGTTGCAGCGGCAGGTTCAGCGCGGCCGCGGCCGCGCGCAGGGTGTCCGGGTCGGCAAAGGCCAGCAGCCGGCAATCCTCACGTGGCTGCTGGACGAGGCGGACACACAGTTCCGGGCCGATCCCGGCGGGCTCGCCCGGTACCAGCGCGAGCTCGGGGCGCATCGGTCAGGACTGCGGCGGGGTGGCGGTGTTTTCCGCGCGGTCGCCGCTGCGGAAGCTGACGTAGGCTTCGCCACGCAGTTCCTGCAGGAAGCGGTTGTACTCGTCTTCCAGCTTGCGGCGGCCGATGGTCTCGCGGACCTGGGCACGCTGGTTGTCGGTGGTCACGTCGGTCTGGCGGGTCGCCACGCGCTGCACGATGTGCCAACCGGCGTCGGTGCGGAACGGCTGGCTGACGCCACCGTCCTGCAGGCCTTCGACCTGCTGGCCGAACGCCGGACCGAACGCGTCGGCCGGGAACCAGCCCAGATCACCGCCCTGGCCCTTGCTGTTGTTGTCCTCGGAGGACTCCCGGGCCACGGCCTGGAAGTCGGCACCGCCGGCAATGCGGGCACGCAGGGTGTCGATCTTGGCCTTGGCGGCGGCGTCGGTCTGGTGGTCGTCCACGCGCACCAGGATGTGGCGGCCGTGGAACTCGGTGACCGTGTGCTCACCGGTGGCGGCGCTGGCATCGCGCACTTCCACCAGCTTCAGCAGCTGGAAGCCGCTCGGGCCGCGGATCGGGCCGACCACTTCGCCGGGCTTCATCTTTTCCATCAGCTGGGCGAACGCGGTGGGGATCTCGTCCAGGCTGCGCCAGCCCAGGTCGCCGCCTTCCAGTGCGTTCGGGCTGTCCGAATAGCGCACGGCTGCAGCGTTGAAGTCCAGCTCGCCCTTGTCCAGCAGGGTCTTCACGCCATCGGCCTTCTTCTGGCCGGTGGCGATCTGGTCTGCATTGGCGCCGTCGGGCAGGGCGATCAGGATGTGCGCCAGGTGGTACTGGTTGCCCACCGTGGCCTGCTGCTTCAGCGCGGCGTCGACTTCACCCTCGCTGACGCTGATGCGGCTCTGCGCGAAGCTCTGGCGCAGGCGCTGCACGGTGATCTCGTCACGCACCGAAGCGCGGAAGTCGTTGAAGTCGATGCCGTCATGGGCCAGGCGCTGGCGCAGGGCGTCCAGGTTCGACCCGTTCTGTTGGGCGATGGAATTCATCGCCTGGTTCAGCTCCTGGTCGCTGACCCGGATGCCGCTGCCCTGGGCGCGGGCCACCTGCAGCTTGACCAGCACCAGGCGCTCGAGCACCTGGCGGCTGAGCACGTCTTCCGGCGGCAGCTGGTTTTCACGGCCGGCGTACTGCGCCTTGATGTTGGCGATCGCACGCTGGAGCTCGCTCTGCAGGATCACGTCCTCATCGACGACGGCGGCGATGCGGTCAAGCGGCTGCGCCTCCTGGGCAAGCACCTGCAGGGGGGCGGACACGCTGGACACCGCCAGCAGCGAGGCGAGAAGAACGGGGAAGCGCTTGGTCATGGGATCAGGTTCGGATCGTAGTCATCCCGGGTCGCCCCGGTGTTGCTCGGCGGCACGAGATAGAGGTCGTCGCGGTTGTAGCCGAGGATAGCACGGCGCAGGGTACGGTCCGTGTCCTGGCCCAGGGAGCTCAGACCCTTGAGCACGAACTCCAGCTGGATGGCGTTGTTCATCTCGCCTTCGCGGTTGCGGACGTAGCGGCGGGCGACCGCACGCACGGCCAGGCAGCAGCTGTCCCACTGGACGCCGGCGATGATTTCCAGCGGTTCCTTGTCCTGCAGCGAGTAGTAGTAGCGGCCGACCAGGCTCCAGCGCGCATTCAGCGGGTACAGGAACGACAGGTCGGCCTGTTCCAGCAGCGTGCGGTCATGCTTGTTGGCAGTGGCCGGCGCGCCGGAGTTGATGCGGTAACGGTAGCTGAGGTTGATCACGCCATCGTTGGGCATCAGGTATCGCGCACGGACGCTGGCCAGATCCTCGCGCTTGTACTTGGGGTCCCACTGGTAGGTGGCGCCCAGGGTCCAGCGGTCGTTGATCATGTAGTTGCCGTCGGCGATCCACGCCGACTTGCCCTTTTCCACCGGCGCACCGCCCGGGAGTGTCACCCGCGACTCGTCGAAGTACTGGATCTGGCCGATGGCGGCCGAGAACCGTTCCTTGCCGGTGTTCTGGTCGATGAAGCGGGTACCCAGTGCCAGGGTCAGCTGGTTGGCATCGTTCTGGCGATCAGCGCCGGTATACCGCGAGTCGCGGAACAGCTGGCCCCAGCTGAAGGTGAAGTCACGGGTATCGAAGATCGGCAGTTCGTCCTGGTTGCGGTACGGCGTGCGCAGGTAGAACAGGCGGGGTTCAAGGGTCTGCAGGAACGACTTGCCGCCGATCCTGGTCTCGCGATCGAAGAACAGGCCGGCATCGATGCTGCCGATCGGCAGGCTGCGGCTGGGCGAGGTGTTGCCGCGCAGCTGTTCCGGTGTGGCGGTGGCCGGGTCGATGCCCTCCGAACGCAGGATCTGGCCGCGGATGCCGTCGACGCCGTCGGCCAGCCCGCGATCCAGCTGGTAGGCCGTATAGCGGTAGGCCAGGGTCGGGGTGACGTACCAGGCTGCACCGCTGATCGGGAACGACACGTAGGGCTTCAGGTCCAGGCGTGAACCACCGCTGACATTCAGGCCCTTCGTCTTCCGATCACCATTGCGCGTGTACTGAAGGTCCGTACCGGCGCTGGCGTCGTATTTGTAGTTGATGTCGTCGTGGGTGAAGCGCACGGCTTCGGCGTAGATGCCGGTTTCCAGCCACGGCAGGACCGGTTTGTCCCAGTTGAAGTACAGGCGCGGCTGGCGGTTGTACGGCAGCGCCCCTTCATTGAGCGTGTAGTCGGTCAGCTGCCAGCGGTCGGCCATGATGCCGGCCGTCCAGTTCTTGCCGGTGCCGTACAGGCCCACGGTGCTCTGCAGGTTCGAGGCGGTCACCCCGACCAGGCGGTTGGCGAAGTCCTCGACATAGCGCTCGTCGCTGACCCAGGCCAGGTTGGCGCGTGCCTGCCACTGTTCGTTCACGTTGTGGTAGCCGCTGAACATGACGCGGCCGCGGTCGCGGTCGCGCAGCTTGTCGTTGGGGATGTAGGCGGTCAGCAGCTCGCCGCGGCCGCCGTTGTAGAGGTAGCGGAACTCGTTGTCGAGCATCAGGCCACGCCGGCTCATGTAGCGCGGCATCAGCGTGTCGTCGTAGTTCGGCGCCAGGTTCAGGTAGATCGGCTGGGTGTAGTCGAAACCGTTGCGGCCGGACATGCCCAGCTGCGGGAACAGCAGGCCGGTCTTGCGGCGGTCATCGATCGGGAACTTGAAGTACGGCGCCCACAGCACCGGCACCTTGCCGATGCGCAGCACGGCATTGCGCGCGGTGCCGAAGCCCTCGTCGTTGTCCACTTCGATCTGCGGCGCCGACAGCTTCCACACCGGCTGCGACGGGTCGCAGGTGGTGTAGGTGGAGCGGTGCATCTGGCCGACCGCACCCTGCAGGTCGACCGACTCGGCATCGCCGTTGCCGCGGCGCGACACCAGCTGGTACTTGATGTCGGTGATCTTGTGGGTATCGCTTTCCTGGTTGCCCTCGGCGCGCTTGGCGACCATGCGGATCGAGGAGTCCTGGTAGCGGACATTGCCGTCGGCGATGTAGTTGCCGCTCTCGGTATCGAAGCTCAGCTTGTCGGTGCCGACGAACTGGTCGCCCCGGCGCAGTGCCACGTTGCCTTCGTACTGGGGCACGGTGGTGGTGCCCAGCAGCTGGTCGCCCTCGATGTCGGTCGGCTGCTGCTCGCGCGCCGCGCTGGCGGCGGCCTTGTCCTGCCCGGGGACCGGGGTGGGGGCATCGGTGAACGCGGGAATCACGTCGGTAGCCGGGCACAGGCCCCAGTTGAGCGGCTTTTCATCGGCCATTGCCGGCAGGCAGATGGCGATGCTCAGAGGCAGGGGAAGCAGGCGGAGGGCTCGGCGCACGCGGTTCGGATTCGGGCGAAAACGGACGGTAGCTTGCCCCATCCCTTGCATAGGGGCAATGAAGGCGGACGGATCCCGCCGGTTCGGGTTCATCCGGCGGCGGTCCCGGCAGGGTCCGGCATCAGGGCCCGGACATGGGCCACGCTGCATTCGGCAAGGGCCTGCAGGTCGTAGCCGCCTTCTAGCATCGAGACCACCCGGCCGGCCGCATGGCGACGCGCCAGCGCATGCAGTTCGCGGGTGATCCAGGCGAAATCGTCGGTTTCCAGCATCAGGTCGGCCTGCGGGTCGCGCAGGTGGGCATCGAAGCCGGCCGAGATCAGCAGCAGCTGCGGGCGGAAGTCGTCGATGGCCGGCAGCATCTCGTCGGCCCACACATTGCGGAAGCGGAAACCGCCGCTGCCCGGGGGCAGCAGGATGTTCATCAGGTTGCCCGCACCGCGGTCGCGGCGCAGGCCGGAATTGGGGAACAGCCCGGCCTGGTGGGTGCTGTAGTAGGACACCCGGGCGTCGTGCTGGAAGATGTCCTGGGTGCCATTGCCATGGTGGACATCGAAATCGACCACGGCGATCCGCTCCAGGCCGTGGCGGTCACGGGCGTGGGCGGCGGCGATGGCGATGTTGTTGAGCAGGCAGAAGCCCATCGCCGTGCTGCTGGTGGCGTGGTGGCCCGGTGGCCGCACCGCGCAGAATGCCAGCGGGTCCCCGCCCAGCATCACCGCGTCGACCGCCGCCACGCCGGCGCCGGCGGCATGCACGGCGGCACTGGCCGAGCCGGGCGAGGTCCAGGTGTCCATGTCGAGCTGGCGCAGCGGCGCGGTCTGCGGCTGCAGCACGAAGTCGAGCAGGGCGCTGTCGTGGACGCGGGTCAGATCGCCGAACTTGGCCGGCGGCGCCTCGCGCCAGTCCAGCTGGCCGGGGAACGCGGCGTGCAGGGCGTCCAGCACATGCTGCAGGCGTTGCGGGCATTCCGGATGACCGGCGCCGGGGTCATGCAGCAGGCAGGACGGATGGGTGAAGACCAGCATCGTGCCGACTCAGCGCTGGCGCTGCTGCGGCTGCCACAGCGCTTCGCCGTGGCCATCGGCGCGGGCCAGCACCCGGGCCAGCACGAACAGCAGGTCCGACAGCCGGTTGAGGTACTGCAGCGCCTCGCTGCGCACGGCCTCGTGGCGGGCCAGGGTGACCGTCTCGCGCTCGGCGCGGCGGACGATGGTGCGGGCCAGGTGGCAGCGGGCGGCGGCCTCGCCGCCGGCCGGCAGGATGAATTCCTTCAGCATCGGCAGGCCGGCGTTGTAATGGTCCAGCTGCTGCTCCAGGGCGGACACGTCGGCGGCGTGGATCGCGGCGTGGCCGGGAATGCACAGCTCGGCGCCCAGGTCGAACAGCTGGTGCTGCAGATGCACCACCAGCGCCCGCACGTCGTCGGGCAGCGCCGTGGCCAGCAGCAGGCCGAGCGCGGCATTGGCTTCGTCGACGGTACCGTAGGACGCCACGCGGGCGTCATCCTTGGCCACGCGCTGGCCGTCGCCAAGGCCGGTGCTGCCGTCGTCGCCGGTGCGGGTGTAGATGCGCGAGAGGCGATGGCCCATGGCGTGGCTCAGTGACGGATGTCGCGGCGGGCCTGCTGGAGCTTCAGTACCTGCTCCACGGCCAGCTGCAGGGCGGCGGCCAGCGCCACGTAGATCGCCGTCGTACGCAGGTACGGCCCGAACCACTGCGCGTAGTTCTGTGCCCAGCCGGCCAGCGTCGGTTCGGCCACGTTGCGGCTGGTCCAGTAGAAGCCGCCCTGTGCCAGCAGGTGACAGACCGCCACCGAGGCCACCAGCAGCAACGTGCCCTTGGCCAGCACCGGCCAGCGTGCGCCCTGGTAGTTGCGGCCCAGCAGCATGCCGCCGGCCCACAGCGAGAAATACGCCGGCAGCAGCAGCCAGTAGCCCGGCGACACGCAGTAGTGCTGCCAGAAATCCAGGCCGCTGCTGCGGATCACGATCCAGTCCACCAGCACGGCGAACACCATCAGCAGCGGGAAGGCCCAGCGCGTCCAGGTGGCCAGGTAGAAGCCACCGATGAAGAACACGGCCCAGGAGGCATCGGGGATCGCCGCGAAGTGGTTGACCCGGGTCGCCGCCAGCACCAGCACGAGCACGGACAGGACGAAGGCGCGGTTGGCGGTGGCGGACATGGCAGCGGGCCCGGAGCGGATTCAGGTTTCATTCTAGCCCGCCGCGCCGGTTGGCGCAGGTCGGGCGCCGTTGGGTGTTCGGGCGGGGCGAGCGCGTATCATGAACACCATGAGTGAACGACATGACGTGCTGATCGTCGGTGGTGGCCTGGTCGGTGCCAGCCTGGCCATCGCCCTGGACCGGCTGGGCCGCGACGTGGGCCTGCTCGAAGCCAGCCCGGCCGGCGAGCTGCCGGCGGTGTTCGACCAGCGCAACCTCAGTTTCGCCGCTGCCACGGTCAACGCACTGACCGCCCTGGGGGTCATGCAGAAGCTGGCGATGGCGCCGGGCCCGATCCGCCGCATCCATGTCAGCCGTGCCGGCGATTTCGGCCGCGTGCAGCTGGAGGCGGCCGACTACGACCGGCCGTGGTTCGGCCAGGTGGTGGTGGCGCGTGACTTCGGCCAGGCGCTGGAAGCGCGCCTGCAGGAGCTGCCGCGACTGCGGCGCTACCGGCCGATGCGGTTCCTGGGCCTGGGCGAGGTGGTCGACGGTTACCGCCAGGTGCGGGTGGCCGACGAGGCCGGCGAGCGCGTGCTGCAGGCGCGGCTGGTGGTGGGGGCCGATGGCACGACCAGTGGCGTGCGCGACGCGCTGGGCATCGAGGTCGATCGCCATGATTTCCAGCAGACCCTGTTCGTGGCCCGGGTGCGCAGCCAGCGCGCGCCGGACGGCACCGCCTGGGAGCGCTTCACCGATACCGGCCCGACCGCGTTGCTGCCGCGGGGTGACCGTCATTTCGGCTGCGTGCACGGCGTGGCACGCGAGCAGGCCGATGCGGTGATGGCGCTGGACGATGCCGCCTGGCTGCAGCGCCTGCAGAACGCGATCGGCTGGCGTGCCGGTCGCTTGCTCGAATCCGGCCCGCGCAGCGCGTATCCGCTCATCCAGGTGCTGGCGCGCGCGCTGGCCGGTGAACGCACGGTGCTGCTCGGCAATGCTGCGCAGACCATCCATCCGCTGGGCGCGCAGGGCTTCAACCTGGGCCTGCGCGATGCACTGACCCTGGCCGAACTGCTGGAGGATGCGCAGGACGATGCCGGCAGCGATGCTCTGCTGCAGGCCTACGTCGCGCGCCGCGAGGAAGACCGCCGGCAGACGGTGGCGTTCTCCGGTGGACTGGCGCGCCTGACCAGCAATCCGGCGCCGCTGATGCGGCCGTTGCGCAGCCTCGGCCTGGTGGCCGCGCAGCGCGCGTCGGTGCAATCGATGCTGGTCGGTGGCGCGATGGGCTTCCGCGGCGAAGTGCCACGCCTGTGCCGCGGAGAAGCCGCATGAGCCGGCGCGCCCGTCTTGATGTGGCCGTCGTCGGCGGTGGCGTGGTCGGTGCCGCGTGTGCGCTGGCGCTGGCCGATGCCGGACTGTCGGTGGCGCTGGTCGAGGGCCGCGAACCGGCGCCGTGGCAGGCTGCACAGCCGGACCTGCGCGTGTTCGCCTTCGCCGCTGACAATGTTCAGCTGTTGAACCGCCTCGGCGTGTGGCCGGCCATTGCCCAGGCCCGTGCCTGGCCCTACCGGCGCATGCAGGTGTGGGACGCGGCCGGTGGCGAGGATCTGCTGTTCGATGCCGATCGCTTCGGTCGACGCGAGCTGGGCTACATCGTCGAGAACGGCCTGCTGCAGGATCGCCTGTGGTCGGCATTGCCGGCGGCGGGCGTGCAGCTGCACTGCCCGGCACGGGTGGACGCGCTGGAGCAGGACGAGGACGGTGTGCGCCTGCGCTTGGATGACGGGCGTCGCCTGGAAGCGGCGTTGGCGGTGGCCGCTGACGGCGCCGAATCGACCCTGCGCCAGCTGGCCGGTATCGAGGTCGAGCGCCACGACTACCACCAGCGAGGCGTGGTGGCCTACGTGGACAGCGATCTCCCCAACCAGGCCACGGCCTGGCAGCGCTTCCTGCCGAGCGGGCCGCTGGCGCTGCTGCCGGTGGCCGAGCGCCGCAGCTCGATCGTCTGGACCCTGCCCGAGGACGAGGCGGCGCGCGTGCTGGCGTTGGACGAGGACAGCTTCAACCGCGAACTGACCCGCGCCTTCGCGGCACGCCTGGGTGAGCTGCGCTTGGCATCGCCACGTGCGGCATTCCCGCTGCGCCGCCAGTTGGCCCGTCACTACGTGGCCGGTCGTGTGCTGGCATTGGGAGACGCCGCCCATGTGGTGCATCCGCTGGCCGGGCAGGGCGTGAATCTGGGGCTGCGCGATGTCGCCGCCCTGCAGCAGTGGCTGGCGCCATCGGCAGAGCGTCGTGGCCAGCCGCGGCTGTCACCGCAGCGCCTGCAACGCTGGGCACGCGAACGCCGCAGCGACAACCACGTCGCTGCCTACAGCTTCGATGCGATCAACCGCCTGTTCTCCAACGACGAAATGCACCTGACCCTGGCGCGCGGCCGCGCGCTGGGCTGCGTCGGCAAGTGGCCGCCGCTGGTGCAGGCGTTCTGGAAGCGCGCCGCCGGCGTCTGAAGCAAAAAGGGGACGGAGGGGATTAAGTCGTATGTGCACATGCGACTTAATCCCCTCCGTCCCCTTTTTTCAGTCAACCAGCCATCCGGCCAGGTCGGTGCGGTCCAGCTTGCCGCGATGCCTGCGGTCCAGCGAGTTGAATTCGTCGGCCAGCGCTGGGTTGGCCTGTGCTTCCTCGCGGCTGATGAAACCATCGCCGTTCACGTCGAGGTCGCTGAAGCGGATGCGGTACTGGCCGACCACGCTGCTGGGCTCCAGCGAGCGCACGGTCACCTGGGCCTCGCCGGCCGGCTGTGCAATCTCGACGCTGCCGGTCACCCGCCCGGCATCCAGCGGTTGCTGGCGGATGGCACCGCCGGTCGGGCCCAGCGGCTGGCTCTGCGCGGGGGTCGATGGGCCGTGCTGGGCCATGGCCGGTACCGCAGCCAGCAGGGTGGCTAACAGCACGGCGGAACGTGGAATGTCCATGACAGGCTCCTTGCCAAGGGGTACCGGGAGCGTACTCCCGGCACCCTGTGCCGCCGATGACGGATCAGCGCAGCGGCGAGGCCAGCACGGTGATCTCTTCACGATCGTGATAGAGCTGCTTGGCGCGCACCACCAGCGGCTTGCCGGCCTGGTCCTGGAACAGGTCCAGGCACAGCCGGGTTTCGTCCCAGCGCTTCTTCATCGGCAGCTTCAGGTTGAAGATCGCGTGCCGGCACCAGCCTTCGCGGAACCAGGTGGCCATGCGTTCGGCGACGCGACGCGGCTGCTCGACCATGTCGCAGACCATCCAGTCCAGCGGTTGTTCCGGGTGCCAGTGGAAGCCGTCGGCGCGCAGGTGCTCGACCAGGCCGGTGTCCAGCACGTGCTGGCGCAGCGGGCCGTTGTCGATGCTCAGTACGTGCATGTGCTGGCGGGTCAGCACCCAGGTCCAGCCGCCGGGGGCGGCGCCCAGGTCGGCCGCGCGCATGCCAGGCCTGGCTAGCGCCTCGCGTTCCTCCGGCGTCAGCAGGGTCAGCAGTGCTTCGTCCAGCTTCAGCGCCGAACGCGAGGGCGCTTCGGGCAGCAGTTTCAGGCGCGGAATGCCCAGCGCCCACGGCGCGCTGTCGGCCGGGTCGGCCACGCAGACGAACGCGTGGGTGCCATCGACGAACACCACGTGCAGGCGCGGCAGGCGGTTGTTCGGCTTGTCGCTGAGCTTGCCGGCCTTGCGCAGCGCCGGGCGCAGTGCATTGCCGAAGGCTCGCGCCAGCCCGGACAGCGGCTTGCCGGCGTCCGAATCGGGGTTCTCCACCCACAGGTCGCCGAAGCGCGGCGCATCGGCCAGCACCTCCAGCATCGGGGTGATGCGATCGCTCGGGTCCAGCTGCGGCAGCTCGGCCAGCACGACCAGCTTCTGCCGCGCGAAGATCAGTTCACGCCAGCGCAGGCGTGGCGCCAGTGCTGCAGCATCGTCGCACATGAAAAGCACATAGCCGTCATTGCGCTGGGTGCGCGCATAGCCAGCGAAACCGGCTTCACCGGCGCGGAACTGCAGCTCGCCGGCCAGCTCGGGTTCGAAGCCCTGCCGGCACAGGCACAGCAGGCCGATGCCGGTCTCAGTAACGGGCGCCATCGCTTTCCCCATAGGTTCGCAGCACGCTGCGCGCGGCGTCGCGGTCCAGGCCCTGCACCACTTCGATGCCGCGCTTGTTGAGTTCGCCCACCCAGTCGGCCGGCAGCGGGCCTTCGTCGAACGGCGTCAGTTCCTCGACGTCGGCCGCACTGGCACCGATCAGCAGCCGGTCGATGCCGGCCCAGACGGTGGCGCCGTAGCACTGGCAGCAGGGCTGCGAGCTGGTGGCCAGGGTGACCGGCGACAGCACCGCGTTCAGGCGCGGGGTCTGCAGGCGCTGCTGGGCCAGCATGTAGGCCATGTTCTCGGCGTGCGCCAGCGAGGTTGCGTGCGGCATCACCCGGTTCACGCCTGCGGCGATCACCTTGTCATCCGGACCGAACACCACGGCGCCGAACGGGCCGCCGCTGGCGTGTTCGACGTTCAGCCGCGACAGCTCGATCGCCAGCGCGACCTTGGCCTCATCGCCTGGATATCGACGATCCAGGTCGATCTGGTCGTGGATCCAGGCGGGAAGGGTCAGGTGGACTTGCGCGTACAGCATCGCGGGGGTGCCTCGTAGGGATGGAAGAAGGTGCGGTTGCTTGGGAAACCGGCGCGCAGTGTAGCTGCACCGGCCTGTATCGGGTGTGGCGGTGGGTCAGCCCGGCGAGCCAGTGCGGATCACCACGTACTGCTTGCGGAACTCCAGCCCGGCCTGCGGCCAGCTGGCCGCGTAGGCGCGCAGCAGGGGCAGGGCGGCGGCGAAGTCGTGGCCGTTGACCCGGCAATCGGCCTCGCACAGGCCATCGGCATCGCGCGAGGCGAACAGGCGGATGGCCAGGAAAGAACGCGTCTTCAGCAGCGCATCGAATGCATCGATGCTGCGGGTGAACAGGCAGCAGGGGCAGGAGCCATGATCGTCTTCGCTGCGGGGGCCGGTGTCCATCTCATGCTCGCGGTAATGCGCCAGTGGACCGAGCACCACGGTGCGTTCGAGTTCCTGGCCGTCATCGCCAGCCGGATAGGTCAGGCCCATCATCGGCAGCCCCTGCGCGTCTTCGGCGCCGATCGCGGTCTGCAGGGTCGCAAGGTCTACCCGTACCCAGGCCTGGAAGCCGGACAGCAGCGATGCCTGCTCATCGGTACCGTTGGCATGCTGGTACTCGAACAGGCCATCGGCGAACAGCACGGGATGCTGGCTCTCGATGACGGTGGAAGTCTGCCAGCCGCCGTTGTCGCGCGCGTGCGCGGCCACCGCATGCGGGGTCAGGCGCAGGCCGCTGTCCAGCAGCAGCGCGCCGCCGTCGACGCGGCTGGCGGTGCCGGCGTCCTGCAGGACCTGCTGCAGCAGCGGGAGGAGGGCGGCGGAGGTCGTGGTCATGTCAGGCCTGTGGGTGGATGGGGTGGAGCATCCAGGCAGGGCCTGGGGATCTAGCGGTCGAGCGCGTCGAGTTCGGCGCGATATCGCTGCGCGTCGGGTTGCTGCTGCGGATCGTTGCCGTGGTCGCGCAGCCAGCTTTCCAGCTCGCGGCGATAGGCGGCGCGGAACTCGGCATTGCCCGGGCTGAAGTGCAGCTTGCGCGCCGCCACCTCCACCCGCTCGCGCGCGCTGGCCCGGGCCTGGGCCAGCCCGTGCGGGGATTCGTTGGTGAGGATGACGAAGTTGCGCGGGAAACCCGGCGTGTACTTGACCACGAACGGCTGCTCGCGCGCCGGGATGCGGATGGCGTTTTCCAGCGGCCACAGCGAGGCGGTGTTGGTGTGGAACACCACGTCCACATCGCGGCCCTCGGCGGTACGCAGCACCCCTTCGTAGCGCCAGATGTACTGTTCGTTGAGCGTGGAGCTGGTCCGCTCGGCCTTGACAATCACCGCTTCACCGCGCTCGCCCACCATGTTGAGGAAGGTGGCGTTGAGGAAGTGGCCGAGGAACATGTTGAGCATCGCCAGCGGGAACACCACGATGGCGTAGCCCGGAAAGCGCCGCCACCACGAGACCAGCCCGGCCAGCACCATCGCTGCAAAGAACGTCAGCAGCGGATGCTGCGAGATGAACCAGAGCAGGACGGAAAGGGCGGTGATCATCGTCGCGGTCGTGCGGGCGCCATCCAGGCGCCCGCGCAGGTCCTCAGGCCGACCAGGTGTCGCGCAGGGTCACGCTGCGGTTGAACACCGGCTTGGCCTCGCTGTGATCGCGGCGGTCGGCAACGAAGTAGCCGGTACGTTCGAACTGGAACGACTGCTCCGGCGCGGCGCTGGCCGCGGCCGGCTCGACATAGCCGGTGACGGTACGGCGCGATTCCGGATTGAGGTAGTCGCGGTAGGTCTTGCCTTCCGATTCGTCGTCCGGGTTCGGGACCGAGAACAGGCGGTCGTACAGGCGGATCTCGGCCGGCACGCCATGCACGGCGCTGACCCAGTGAATGGTGCCCTTGACCTTGCGGTTGGCGCCTTCCATGCCCGGGCGCGATTCCGGATCCAGCCAGCCGCGCAGCTCGGTGATGGTGCCATCGGCATCCTTGATCACTTCGTCGCAGCGGATGATGCCGGCGCCGCGCAGGCGCACTTCGCCACCCGGCACCAGGCGCTTCCAGCCCTTCGGCGGCACTTCGGCGAAGTCCTCGCGGTCGATCCACACCTCGCGTGCGAACGGCACTTCGCGGCTGCCGAAGCTTTCGTCCTTCGGGTGGTTGCTGAAGGTCAGCTGTTCTTCGTGGCCTTCCGGCAGGTTGGTCAGCACCAGCTTGACCGGATCGACCACCGCCATGCGGCGCGGCGCGGCGCTGTCCAGGTCTTCGCGCAGCGCGCCTTCCAGTACGCTGAAGTCGATCAGCGAATTCTGCTTGCTGATGCCCACGCGCTCGGCGAACAGGCGCATCGCGGCCGGGGTGTAGCCGCGTCGGCGCAGGCCCTGCAGGGTCGGCATGCGCGGGTCTTCCCAGCCGTCCACCAGCTGTTCGGTGACCAGCGCCATCAGCTTGCGCTTGCTCATCACCGTGTAGTTGATGTTCAGACGCGAGAACTCGATCTGGCGCGGCTTGGCGGCTTCGCGCGGCAGGCCGGCATCGACCAGCGGCTGGGTCAGCGCGTCGTCATGGGCGAAATCGACGTTGTCCACGCACCAGTCATACAGCGGGCGGTGGTCTTCGAACTCCAGCGTGCACAGCGAGTGGGTGATGCCCTCGATCGAATCACCCAGCGCGTGGGCGAAGTCGTACATCGGGTAGATCGGCCACGCATTGCCGGTGTTCTGGTGCTCGACGTGCTTGATGCGGTACAGCGCCGGGTCGCGCAGGTTGATGTTGCCGCTGGCCATGTCGATCTTGGCGCGCAGGGTGCGCGCGCCATCCGGGAATTCGCCGGCGCGCATGCGGCGGAACAGGTCGAGGTTCTCCTCGACGCTGCGGTCGCGCCACGGCGACGGACGGCCCGGCTCGGTCAGGGTGCCGCGGTAGGCGCGCACTTCCTCGGCCGACAGGTCGCAGACATAGGCCTTGCCCTGCTCGATCAGCTTTTCGGCGGCCAGGTAATAGGCCTGGAAGTAGTCCGAGGCGTGGCGCAGCTCGTTCCACTCGAAGCCCAGCCAGCGCACGTCGTCCTGGATCGCAGCCACGTATTCCGGATCTTCCTTGGCCGGGTTGGTGTCGTCGAAGCGCAGGTTGCAGACGCCGCTGAACTCACCGGCGATGCCGAAGTTCAGGCAGATCGACTTGGCGTGGCCGATGTGCAGGTAGCCGTTCGGCTCGGGCGGGAAGCGGGTCTTGATCGCCTGATGCTTTCCACTGGCCAGGTCCTCGCGCACGATCTGGCGGATGAAATCGCGCTTCTCGTGGCTGTCGGCGGGGGTCTCGGGGCTGGCGGGGGTGTGCTCGGACATGAGTCGGCGAAAAGAAAGGCAGAAAGACCAACAGTCTAGCGCGTACGGGGCAGGGCTGCCCGGTGGCGGATGGGGATGTAGGCCAGCGGCACACTACCCGCCCATCTTCCGGTAGTGCCGCCGCCGCGGCGGAATGTGGATCGACGCGCAGGTCGGTAGCGCCGGCCGCTGGCCGGCGGAAATGTGGATCGACGCGCAGGTCGGCAGTGCCGGCCGCTGGCCGGCAGAATGGCCATGCGCCGTCACCACTACCATTCAGCCCCCGGGCGTATGCTGGAACCCTGTCCCACGGAGCCGCCGCATGCACATCGTGTACAAGGCCGACAACCTGTTCGACGCCCATCTGGTCAAGCACGCGCTGGAAAACGCCGGCATCCCGGCCTTTGTGTTCGGAGAGCAGCTGCTGGGCGGCATGGGCGAGCTGCCGTTGTTCGGCGTGCTGCGGGTCGGCATCCCCGACGCGGCGCGGCCGCAGGCGGAGGACATCATCGCCGCGCTGGACTTGGGCCCGGCCGCGGACGCCCCCATTTCCGATGCAGACGATTGGGCCGGACAGCCGGCGTAGGAGTGCATCATGTTGGGAATTGGCCAGGGCATCCTCGGCATCGGGGCCTTCAAGCAGCGCCTGCCGCGCCCGGAAGAGGCACTGCCGGGACGCGAGCAGCCGCTGCCGCTGCACAGCAACCAGCACTTCGTGAACAGCCATCCGCTGAAGGACCGCTTCGCCGGCCTGCAGCAGATCCGTTTCGCGCTGGGCTGTTTCTGGGGCGCCGAGCGCAAGTTCTGGACCGAGCCGGGCGTGTACAGCACCTCGGTCGGCTACGCCGGCGGCATCACCCCGAACCCGACCTATGAAGAGGTCTGCTCGGGCCTGACCGGCCACACCGAAGTGGTGCAGGTGGTGTTCGACCCGGCGGTGGTGAGCCTGGAACGGCTGCTGCAGCTGTTCTGGGAAAGCCACGACCCGACCCAGGGCATGCGCCAGGGCAACGACACCGGCACCCAGTACCGTTCGGCGATCCATGCCACTGACGAGGCACAGTACGCCGCTGCGCTGGCCAGCCGCGAGGCCTACCAGGCACAGCTGGATGCGGCCGGCTACGGCCCGATCACCACCGAGATCGTGTACCCGGCACCGGCGTACTACTACGCCGAGGACTACCACCAGCAGTACCTGGCGAAGAATCCGAACGGCTACTGCGGTATTGGTGGCACCGGCGTGAGCTGCCCGATCGGGCTGGATGTGGAGGCGCCGCGCTGACGCGCGGTGGTCCGCCTGCGGCGGGCATAAGCCAAGGCCAAAGCCAAAGCGGCTCTGGGTTGCTGATGGTTGGGCGGGACGGGGGCGGCCGGCAGGACACGCCGTAAACCCGTCCATGGGGGCTCGATGGCGCCTTGCTCGTGTGCGCTGTCCTGTGCACACGGCAAGACCTGGGTTGGGCGTCCTGCCCAACCCGCCCGAGGCATGCCTCGGGCCCATGGCGCCAACGGTCCTGCCAGCCGCCCCCGTCCCACCATCGACAGTTTCCCGGTGACGGCGGGCAAGAGCATGGGTTACTGACGACTGAAGGAAAACAAAAAGGACGCGGCCTTCGCCGCGTCCTTTTTGTTTGGTCCTGCAGCGCATTCTGTAGAGCGGAGCCATGCTCGGCTCCGAGCGAGCGAAGCGCGCGACCCGCTGTTGCTCTTCTTTCTTTCTTCCGTGGCGGGCGGCCACAGGAAACTGTCAGAGGGCGGGCGGGTTGGGTTCGCGGGAGTGTCCGCCGCATGGATGCGGCGGCCAAGCCTCCAGGGATGGATTCACGGCGTCTCCTGCGAACCCAACCCGCCCGACCCAGCACGGCTGTTGCTTCATGCCTTTCGCGACCAACCGACCCGCCACGAGGGGCTCAGCCGTTGGCCGGAATCACAGTGCCGCGCGGATCCGCTCGCGCAGTGCTTCCAGATCCTTGGCAAACGCCTCGATACCCGTCGCCAGCTTCTCGGTGGCCATCGGATCGGCCGCCAGGTCCGCCGCGAACGTCGCCGCGTCGATCAGGGTCACCGCCGCGCCATCGGCGGCGCCGGCCACCAGCTTGCGCGGCAGCTCGCCGTGGTCGGCGTCCAGCTTCTCCAGCAGGTCCGGCGAAATCGTCAGGCGGTCGCAGCCGGCCAGCGCTTCGATCTGCGCGGTCGAACGGAACGAGGCGCCCATCACCACCGTCTTCGAACCACGGCGCTTGAATTCGGCATAGACGCCGCGCACGAACTTCACGCCCGGGTCTTCGTCGATGGTGGCCGGGGTCTGGCCGTTGGCCACGTACCAGTCCAGGATGCGGCCGACGAACGGGGAGATCAGAAACGCGCCGGCCTCGCTGCAGGCCAGCGCCTGGGTCGGGTTGAAGATCAGGGTCAGGTTGCAGTCGATGCCTTCGGCCTGCAGCACGCGCGCGGCTTCCACGCCTTCCCAGGTCGCGGCGATCTTGATCAGGATCTTCTCGCGCGGCACGCCGGCATCGGCGTACATCTGGATGAACTGGCGCGCCTTGGCCACGGTGGCAGCGGTGTCGTGGGCCAGGTCGGCATCCACCTCGGTGGACACCCGGCCCGGTACCAGCGTGCTCAGCAGCGCGCCGACGCCGATGGTCAGGCGGTCGGCCACCGCGTGCACCACGGTTTCACGGTCGCCACCCTGCTGGCGGCCCCAGGCCAGTTCACGTTCGATCAGGTCGGCATAGACCGGCAGGTCCAGCGCCTTCTTCACCAGGGTCGGGTTGGTGGTGCAGTCCACCGGCTGCAGGCGCTTGATCGCCTCGTAGTCACCGGTATCGGCAACGACCACGGACAGTTCGCGCAGCTGGGACAGTTTGGACGGGGTACTCATTACGGCTCCTGGTGCAAGGGAATCGAATCGCGCGCGGTGCGCAGCGGTAATCAGGGGTGATCGTTGTGGACAGCCGTCACGCGCAGGCGCAGCTTGCGGCCGCCGGGCGCGTTCCAGTCGATGCTCTGGCCGATCGACAGGCCCAGCAGGGCGGTGCCGACCGGGGCCAGCACGGAGACCTTGCCTTCATCGACATTGGCTTCGCGGGGGAAAACCAAGGTCAGGACGTGCTTTTCGCCCGACACTTCATCTTCGCACTCCACGCGCGAATGCATCATGACGATGCCTTCGGGAATCTGGTCCGGCGCCAGCACGGTGGCCCGGTTGAGTTCTTCAGCAAGCGCGAGCGCGGCAGGCGTCTGGCTCAGCGCAGGGGACTCGAGCATGGCGTCCAGGCGGTCCATGTCGAAGGAAGAAACGGTGATCGACGGCGGCAGGCCGCTGGCGGTGTTCATGGTGAAGCTCCTTGGTTGAAAGCCATGCAAAAGGCGGCACCTGCTGGCGCCGCCTGTCTGTATTGTGGGGACAAATGCGGCCGGAATCGACTCCTGCCGATTCCGGGCCGGTGCTGCGGGGGCTCAGCCGTTCAGCGCGGGGCCGGGCAGGGCTGCCGCATCGGACGTGGCGTGCAGCGCGTCCAGGGTGAACAGTGCCTGCGGCAGGCGCTTGAACTGGTCGGCCAGCTCCATCAGGAAGTCGTTCATGGCCGAGCTGCGGCGCCAGATCATGGCGATGCGGCGGCTGGGACGGCCCTCGCCGGTGAAATCGAGCAGGCGGATGTTGTTCGAGCGCGGCACCGGCGGCTGCACCGACAGGCTCGGCAGCAGGGTGATGCCGACGTCGGCGGCGACCATCTGGCGCAGGGTTTCCAGGCTCGTGGCGCGGAATTCGGACTTCTCGTTGGCGCCGAACAGGCGGCAGACTTCCAGCGCCTGGTCGCGCAGGCAATGCCCGTCTTCCAGCAGCAGCAGCTTCTGCGTGGCCAGCTCCTGCACGTCCAGGTGTTCGCGACGGGCCAGCGGGTGGCGCCCGGAGACGGCCAGCAGGAACGGTTCCTCGAACAGGAACTCGGCATGCAGCTGGTCATCGATCACCGGCAGCGCCAGCAACGCAGCATCCAGCTTGCCTTCGCGCAGGCGGTCCAGCAGCACGTCGCTCTTTTCCTCGACCAGCAGCAGTTCCAGCTCCGGGAAGCGCTCACGGATGCGCGGAATCACATGCGGCAGCAGGTACGGGCCGAGGGTCGGGAAGATGCCCAGGCGCACCGTGCCGGCTTCCGGGTCGCGGCTGCGTCGCGCCGCTTCCTTCAGTTGTTCCACTTCGGACACGATCACCCGTGCCCGTGCCGCCGCTTCCTGGCCGGCCGGGGTCAGCATCACCTTGCGCGGCGCGCGTTCCACCAGCGGCAGGCCCAGTTCCTCTTCCAGCTTGCGGATCTGGGTGGACAGCGTGGGCTGGCTGACGAAGCAGGAGGCGGCAGCCCGGCCGAAATGCTTGTGGTCGGCCAGGGCTACCAGGTACTTCAGATCACGTAGGTTCATCCTTACACCCCAAGGGTAACGGACCGGCTGACGGCGTGGTTACCCGACAGGCAGACAATGTTCCCGGTGATCTGGGAACGGTGGATCAGGCCGCTTCAGCAACGGCACCGCTGCTGTTGCTCACCGACGAGCGGATCAGGTGGTCGAACGCGCTCAGTGCGGCGGTCGAGCCGGCGCCCATGGCGATGATGATCTGCTTGTAGGGCACTGTCGTGCAATCGCCAGCAGCGAACACACCCGGCAGGTTGGTCTGGCCGCGGTCGTCGATGACGATTTCGCCACGCGGCGAAAGCGCCACCACATCCTTCAGCCACTCGGTGTTGGGCAGCAGGCCGATCTGCACGAAGATGCCTTCCAGCTCGACACGGTGGGCATCGCCGCCGATGCGGTCCTTGTACACCAGGCCGGTGACCTTGCTGCCGTCGCCCAGCACTTCGGTGGTCTGTGCGCTGGTCAGCACCGTCACGTTGGCCAGGCTGCGCAGCTTCTTCTGCAGCACTTCGTCGGCACGCAGGCTGGAATCGAACTCCAGCAGGGTTACATGCGACACGATGCCGGCCAGATCGATGGCCGCTTCCACGCCGGAATTGCCACCGCCGATCACCGCCACGCGCTTGCCCTTGAACAGCGGGCCATCGCAGTGCGGGCAATAGGCCACGCCCTTGTTGCGGTACTGGTCTTCGCCCGGCACGTTCATCTGCCGCCAGCGCGCGCCGGTGGACAGGATCACCGAACGCGACTTCAGCACCGCGCCGTTCTCCAGCTGCACCTGCACCAGGCCGTCTTCGCCGGCCGGCACCAGCGCGCTGGCACGCTGCAGGTTCATGATGTCCACGTCGTACTCGCGCACGTGCTGTTCCAGCGCCGTGGCCAGCTTCGGGCCCTCGGTCTCCTTCACCGAAATGAAGTTCTCGATGGCCATGGTGTCCAGCACCTGTCCACCGAAGCGCTCGGCGGCGATGCCGGTGCGGATGCCCTTGCGCGCGGCGTAGATCGCCGCTGCCGCACCGGCCGGGCCACCGCCGACCACCAGCACGTCGAAGGCGTCCTTGGCGGCGATCTTCTCGGCGTCGCGCTTGCCGGCATTGGTGTCCAGCTTGGCCACGATCTGCTCGAGGGTCATGCGGCCCTGGTCGAACACTTCACCGTTGAGGTACACAGTCGGCACCGACATGATCTCGCGCTTCTCGACTTCGTCCTGGAACAGGGCGCCGTCGATGGCCACGTGCCGGATGCGAGGGTTGAGCACCGCGGCCAGGTTCAGCGCCTGCACCACGTCCGGGCAGTTCTGGCAGGACAGCGAGAAGTAGGTTTCGAACGCGTACTCGCCTTCCAGGTTCTGCACCTGCTCGATCAGCTCGGCGGTGGCCTTGGACGGATGACCGCCGACCTGCAGCAGCGCCAGCACCAGCGAGGTGAATTCATGGCCCATCGGCAGGCCGGCGAAGGTCAGGTGGATATCCTGGCCCGGCGTGCCCAGGTCGAAGGACGGCACGCGGCCCTGGCCATCGCGCAGGACCTGCAGCGAGATCTTGTCCGACAGGCTTTCCAGGGTCTGCAGCAGCTCCAGCATTTCCTGCGACTTGGCGCCGTCGTCGGCGTGCGCGGTGATCTGGATCGGGCGGGTCACGCGCTCCAGATAGGTCTTCAGCTGCGACTGCAGGTTGGCGTCCAACATCGGTCTTCTCCTGGCTTCAGGCAAACAGGGGGCGTGGCACCGCTGTACAAGGTAGCGGACCAGCTGGGGGTAGGGGTGAACCCAAGACAGCGACCGTGGAAGGGGCTGGCTGGCCAAGGCGGGCGAGCGTTGGCTGTCTTGGGTTCACCCCCACGCCGGCAGAGCACCGGCATGGGGATGAAGGGCGCGCCGTGGCGTGGGGCCATGGCAGGCCGGTACCGCGTTAGATCTTGCCGACCAGGTCCAGCGACGGGGTCAGGGTCTTCTCGCCTTCCTTCCACTTGGCCGGGCACACCTGGTTCGGGTTGGCGGCGGTGAACTGGGCAGCCTTCAGCTTGCGCAGGGTCTCGGAGACGTCACGGGCGATCTCGTTGGAGTGGATCTCCAGGGTCTTGATCACGCCTTCCGGGTTGATGATGAAGGTGCCGCGCAGGGCCAGGCCTTCTTCCGGAATGTGCACGCCGAAGGCGTTGGTCAGCTGGTGGGTCGGGTCGCCGACCAGCGGGAACTGGGCCTTGCCGACGGCCGGCGAGGTTTCGTGCCACACCTTGTGCGAGAAGTGGGTATCGGTGGTGACGATGTAGACCTCGGCGCCGGCCTTCTTGAACTCGGCGTAATGGTCAGCTGCGTCCTCGATCTCGGTCGGGCAGTTGAAGGTGAAAGCGGCCGGCATGAAGATCAGGACGGACCACTGGCCCTTCAGGCTGGCGTCGGAAACCTTGATGAACTCGCCGTTGTGGTACGCGTTGGCTTCGAACGGCTGGATCTGGGTGTTGATGAGAGACATCATTTTTCCTCTTGGTGAAGGGGAGCGGGTGAATCGACAGGAGCTAGGTTACCCATTCGCTCGCGATAAGAACAATGCATTGAGTGCATCTATTTAATAGACGTAGTCTATCATTAGGCCATGAGCAGGCACTGAACCTTGCCGTGGCCATCTTGCAACTGACTGTGTGCCAAGGAAAATCTTCCGCAGCAGGGGAAGACGGCCGATAGCCCGTACTTATCCCGTGGACGGGAACCTGAACGGATTCCGGTTTTGTGGAGCCGAGCCCGTGCCCGGCTGCTCCAGAAGCAGCCGAGCACGGGCCCGGCTCTACAATTGCGGAATGTCCTTCCAACCCGAACCCTCCCTGCGTCAGGTCGTGGCCGACGCCAGCGCCCGCCTTGGCGGCATCGACGCCCGCCACGAAGCCGAACTGCTGCTGCTGCATGTGCTGGAACGCCCACGCAGCTGGCTGTTCGCGCATGCCACCGATCCGCTGGCTGCCGCCGACCAGGCCGCCTTCGAAACGCTGTTGGCCCGCCGCATGGCCGGCGAGCCGGTCGCCTACCTGACCGGCCGCCGCGGTTTCTGGACGCTGGACCTGGAAGTCGACCCGGCCACGCTGATTCCGCGCCCGGAAACCGAGCTGCTGGTCGAGCTGGCACTGGAGCGCTTGCCGTCAGACCAGTCGCTGCAACTGGCTGACCTCGGCACCGGCAGCGGTGCGATTGCACTGGCACTGGCCAGCGAACGGCCGCAGGCGCAGGTGCTGGCCACCGACGCCAGCCCGGGCGCGCTGGCGGTGGCTGCGCGCAACGCGGCACGCCATGAACTGCGCAACGTCCGCTTCGCCGAGGGCGGGCACGACTGGTATGCGCCGCTGCAGGGGGCACGCTTCGACCTGATTGCCAGCAATCCGCCGTACATCGCCAGCGACGACCCGCACCTGGAGCAGGGCGACCTGCGTTTCGAACCGGCCTCTGCGCTGGCCTCGGGCGTGGACGGCCTGGATGACATCCGCCGCATCGTCGACGGCGGCCAGGCGCATCTGCGGCCCGGTGGCTGGTTGCTGATCGAGCACGGATGGGACCAGGGCGCGGCGATCCGCGCGTTGTTCGACGCCGCCGGTTTCGCGGAGGTGCAGACTGCGCAGGACCTTGAGCAGCGCGATCGCATCACCCTGGGCCGGCGACCGGCCTAGAATGGAGGTTCTCCTGCCCCGGCAGGGCATCACCCTGGAGCTGCAAGCATGCGTACGCTGTACCCCGCCATCACCCCCTACGACGTCGGCACCCTGAAGGTCGACGACCGCCACACGCTGTACTTCGAGCAGTGCGGCAACCCGGACGGCAAGCCGGTGGTGATGCTGCATGGTGGCCCGGGTGGCGGCTGCAGCGACAAGATGCGCCAGTTCCACGACCCGTCGAAGTACCGCATCATCCTGTTCGACCAGCGCGGCGCCGGTCGCTCCACCCCGCACGCGGATCTGGTGGACAACACCACCTGGGACCTCGTTGCCGACATCGAGAAGCTGCGCGAGCACCTGAAGGTCGATCGCTGGCAGGTGTTCGGCGGCAGCTGGGGTTCGACCCTGGCCCTGGCCTACGCCGAAACCCATCCGCAGCGCGTGACCGAACTGGTCCTGCGCGGCATCTTCATGCTGCGTCGCTGGGAGCTGGAGTGGTTTTACCAGGAAGGTGCCAACCGCCTGTTCCCGGATGCGTGGGAGCACTACCTCAAGCCGATTCCGTCGGTGGAACGCCATGACCTGATCTCGGCCTTCCACCGCCGCCTGACCAGCGAAGACGAAGCCACCCGCCTGGAAGCGGCCAAGGCGTGGGCAGTGTGGGAAGGTGCGACCAGCTTCCTGCACGTCGATGACGACTTCATCAACAGCCACGAAGACCCGCATTTTGCGCTGGCGTTTGCCCGCATCGAGAACCACTACTTCGTCAACGGCGGCTTCTTCGAGGTGGAAGACCAGTTGCTGCGCGACGCGCACCGCATCGCCGACATCCCGGGCGTGATCGTGCACGGCCGCTACGACGTGGTCTGCCCGCTGGCCAACGCCTGGGACCTGACCAAGGTATGGCCGAAGGCAAAGCTGGAAATCACCCCGGCGTCGGGCCATTCGGCATTCGAGGCCGAGAACGTGGACGCGCTGGTGCGCGCGACCGATAGCTTCGCCTGATCGGTAGTGCCGGCCGCTGGCCGGTAACGCCTTACCTGTCCGTTCCGCCGCTCGCCGGCCAGCGGCCGGCGCTACCCGACAGCCAAGGCGTCGGGCCATTCGACGTTCGAGGCCGAGAACGTGGACACGCTGGTGCGCGCGGCCGATAGCTTCGCCTGATCGGTAGTGCCGCCGCTGGCCTACAACGCCCTACCTGTCCGTTCCGCCGCTCGCCTACCAGCGGCTCTACGCTACCCGACGGCCAAGGCGTCTGGCCATTCGGCGTTCGAGGCCAAGAACGTGGACACGCTGGTGCGCGCGACCGATGGCTTCGCCTGATCGGTAGTGCCGGCCGCTGGCCGGCACCGCCTTAGCGGTCCGTTTCGCCGCCGCCCGAGGTGGCTCGCCGGCCAGCGGCCGGCGCTACCCGATAGACATGGGTGCTGCATGGCGTGGATTTACCAATCCCCGGCCAGCAACGCGTCGCCCAGCACCTGCAGCTTCGGCGAGTGCTGGCGCGACGGTGGGTAGATCAGCGACAGCGCACGGCTGCGGCCCTCGAACGGCTGCAGCACACGTTGCAGGCGGCCGTCAGCCAGCGCGTCGGCCACGGCGAAATCCATCACCTGCACGATGCCGATACCGGCGATGGCCGCTTCCACCAGCGGATCGCCGCTGTCGAACACCATCCGCGTCGGTGGCGTGAACTCACGCAGTTGCCCGTCCTGCAGGAACTGCCAGTCCACCAGCCGGCCACTGCGCAGGTTGCGTACCGCCAGGCAGGCATGATCCCGCAGGGCGGCCACATCGTCGGGCGCGCCACAGCGGTCGAGGTAGTCCGGGCTGGCCACCGTCACCCATCGCAGCGGACGCAGCGGGCGCGCGACGATGCGCTGGTCGGCGATGGCGCCGGTGCGCAGCGCGGCGTCGAAACCTTCCTCGACCAGATCGACCAGGCGGTCGCTGAGCACCGCCTCCACCTGCAGTTGTGGATGCCGTTGCAGCAGCGGCCCCAGCAGCGGCACCAGCACCTTGCGCCCGAACATCGAGGGTGCGCTGATCTTCAGGGTGCCCGAGGGCGTGCACGGACGATCGGCCAACTGGCGTTCGGCATCCTCCAGGCCACACAACAGCGGCGCCACCTGATCGACGAACTGGCGGCCATCCGGGGTCAGCGCCACGTTGCGGGTGTTCCGCTGCAGCAGCTTCACTCCCAGCGTGGCCTCCAGCCGGCCGATCGCGCGCGAAAGCCCGGACTGGCTCAGGCCCAGCTGACCGGCGGCCACGGTGAAACTGCGCGCTTCGGCCACCTGCACCAGCATGCGCACCGCATTGAGGTCCATCGAGGTTCCATTCATGCCGAAAATCATGACAGATATGGTGGGTCGGGGGTTTATTGATTGCCCTGCATCAATGAGACTGCGCTCCCCCACCGCACCAGACCGCCGATGCCTCCCCTCAAGTACCCGCGCTGGGCGCTGACCCTGCTGGCCACTGCCCAGCTGATCATCGCCCTGGATGCCACCATCATCTTCGTCGCCCTGCATGACATGGGCCGCGCGCTGCAGATCAACGCGCAGCAGCTGCAGTGGGTGGTCAGTGCCTACACCGTAGCGTTCGGCGGCAGCCTGCTGCTGGGTGGCCGCGCCGCCGACCTGATCGGCCGCCGCCGCTTCTACCGTCTGGGCATGCTGCTGTTCGCCCTGGCATCGCTGCTCGGCGCGCTGGCGCCGAATGCCACCCTGCTGATCATCGCGCGCGCGGCGCAGGGCATCGGTGCGGCACTGCTGTTCCCGGCCACGCTGGCGCTGATCAACACGCTGTACGCGGAAGGTCCGGTGCGCAACCGTGCGCTGGCGATCTGGAGCATGGCCAGCGCGGTGGGCCTGGCGCTGGGCACGCTGCTCGGTGGCGTGCTGACCCAGGCGTTCGGCTGGCCGGCGGTGCTGGCCGTGATCGTGCCGCTGGCCACCGCCTGCGCGGTCGCGGCCGGTGCCTGGCTGCCGGCCGACGGCCCGCGTGCGCACGGCCGTTCGTTCGACCTGGCCGGGTGCATCACCGTCACCCTCGGCGGCAGCCTGCTGGTGACCACGCTGGTGCAGGGCCCGGAATGGGGCTGGACCGCACCGGCCACGCTGGGCTGCCTGCTGCTGTCGGCGCTGCTGCTGGTGGCGTTCGTGCAGATCGAACAACGCAGCCGCGATCCGCTGATGCAGTTCGCGCTGCTGCGCCTGCCCGGCCTGCGTGCCGCGCTGGGCCTGACCTTCGCCTTCATGAGCAGCTACGGCGTGCAGTACTACTTCATGGCGCTGTATTTCCAGGACGGCTACGGCTGGAGCCCATTGCAGGCCGGCCTCGCCTTCCTGCCCGCCACCGCGGTGTGCACGGTCGGCATCCAGCTGGCGGAGTGGACATTGCAGCGCTGGAGCGCGCGCAGGGTGCTGGTGGCCGGGCAGCTGGCCGGCGCCATCGGCATTGCCTGGGTCGCAGCGTCGCTGCCGCATGCAGCGAACTTCTGGCCGCTGCTGCCGGGTGTGGTGGTGATGAGCATCGGCCAGGGCATGACCTGGACCGCGATGTGGATCGTGGCCGGGCAGGGCGTGCCGGCTGCGCAGCAGGGCGTGGCCTCCGGCATGGCAGCCACCGCGCAGCAGATCGGCGGTGCGCTGGGCCTGGCGGTGCTGGTGATGGTGGCCAACGCCGATGCCGGCGCCGTCGGTTCGCCGAGTGCACTGGCCGGGCTGGTGCGCGCCGAATACGGCGCCGCGTTGTTCGCCCTGCTGGGTGTGGCGATCGCACTGGGCCTGCGCCCGGCGCCGGTAGACTCGGCAGCGACTGCTTGCCTGAGCACTGACGCGTGATCGAACTGCTGGACCTGCAACAGACCCTGCATGCCTTCGCCGCCTGCAACGATGACGATGAGGTGCGGGACACCTTCGGCTGGGTGATGGCCAGCGATGAGAACCTGCTGGAGGCGCGGCTGTGGCTATCTTCGTCCAGCGATGAAGCGCTGGATGACGACGGCGAGCGATCGGCCTCTTCGGCAGCGATGGGGCTGTTTCCGTACCTGGAACCAGCCACGTTCGCCGACGTGCTTGACGTGCAGAAGCGGCAGCGCCCGCTGTCATCCTTGCAGGACTACGCGCAGGCGCTGGCGTACTACGCTGAATTCGATGCGTTCCAGCAGGTCGATGGCATCGACGTAGCCCTGGGAGAGGCGACGGCCGAAGACCAGGCAGTGGCGCGGGAGGCAGGCGTCGGCGCAGACATCTTTGCGTCCTTCGACCTGGTGCTGGGCGCCTGTCTGGAGCTGCAGGTCAAGGCAGCAGCCCAGCGCGTGGCGCGCCTGCTGGAGATTCCGGTGGGCGAGGCGTTGGCGCGCTGCCGCGCGTTGCCATTGGTGCTGGGTGAAGCGCTGGATCGTCGCCGCGCGCAGGCGATCAAGGATGACTTCGACGCCATCGGCGCGACGCTGCAGGTGCGCGGCTACAAGCCGTTCCCGTGGATGGACGCGCCCGTACTGCGGTAGTGCGCGCCGCTGGCCGGCAACGCAATGATCCAGCTACCCTGAGGTTGCCGGCCAGCGGCCGGCACTACCGGTTCGGCATGGATACACGCGCGTTCAACCCAGCGCCAGCAGCTCCGGTCGCAGCGCACTGAAGATCCGCGCCAACCGCTCGGCCCAGGCCTGCTGCCCGGCGACGCCGGCGATCAGGTCCTGGCGGATCTCCAGTTCCACGTGCACCAGGCCACGGCCTTCGCCATGCACCGGTACCGCGTAGTCGCTGGTACTGCTGACCGAATACGGTTCGTTGTCACCCACCACCAGGTCGCCTTCGTCACGCAGCGCCTGCAGCAGGGCATGCGCGAAGCGCGTGTCCCGGTGGTACAGCACGCCGGCATGCCACGGCCGCTGCGTGCCGTTCATCGCCGGGGTGAAGCTGTGCATCATCACCAGCAGGGTGGGGCGGCCGGCATCGCGGCGTACATCCAGCTCTGCGTCGATGCGCGCGTGGTAGGGCGCGTGGATCGCATCGATGCGCTGCTGGCGCTGCGCCGCCGACAGTCCGGCATTGCCCGGGACCACGGTGTGGTCGCTCACCTCCGGGATCAGCGTGGGCGAGGCCAGCGGGCGGTTGCAGTCGATCAGCAGCCGCGAATAGGTCTGTTCGATCGCCCACGCATCCAGCCGTTCGGCCAGTGCACGGGTAGTGCCGGCGATGCCGATGTCCCAGCCGATGTGGCGATCCAGCTCGGCCTGCGCCAGGCCCAGGCCGGCCAGCGCGCGCGGCACCTGCTGCCCGGCGTGGTCGGCCAGCAGCAGGTACGGCGAAGCGCCCTGCGGCCGGTGCACGGTGTAGACCGCAGGATCGCCGGCCCCGAGCAATGTCGGCACGGGGAGCAGGTCGGCATCAGCCACGCGGGCGCCCGTCCAGGTGGTGCTCGATCATCCACAGCCCGGCCCAGAGCTTGGCATCCAGCTCGTAGCCTTCGCCCATCTTCTGTACCAGCCAGGCGGCGGCCTGGCTGCGCGGAATCTCGTGCACGGTGATGTCTTCGCTGTCATCACCGCCACCGTCGCCGATGCGGCGCAGGCCGGTGGCGCGCACGAAGGCGATCTTCTCGCTGCTGGCGCCGGAGGAGGTGGGGCCGATCATCAGCACTTCGGCATGGCCGGCGGTCCAGCCGGTTTCTTCTTCCAGCTCGCGCACGGCCGAGACTTCGATCGACTCGCCGGCGTGGATGTCGCCGACCAGGCCGGCCGGCATCTCGATGGTGGGGGCCTGCAGCGGCACGCGGAACTGTTCGACGAACAGCACCTTGTCCTCCGGGGTCACCGCGATGATGATCGCGGCCAGGCCGCCGGCATGGGTGCGTTCGCTGTATTCCCAGGTGCCACGCACCACCATGCGCTGGTACTTGCCTTCATAGACGACACGCGGGGCTTCGGTGTTGCGCTGGCTCATGCGGGCTCGCTGGAATTGGAAAAGGAAGGAGTGGGAACGGGGTCGGCCACGCCGGCGGCACCGAACAGCCGGCGGCGGGTCATCGGGCCGAAGCGCAGGGTCTGGCACAGGCCATCGAGCAGTTCCGGGTCGGCCGGCTGGCGCAGCAGGCCGGGTTGGCTGCCCTCCAGCGGCGCGTCCAGCGCGATGGTGGTCAGCTGGCGCCAGAGCTGGGCGTGCTCGCGCTGCTCGCGCAGGCGCACGGCCATCTGTGCAGCGCCACGCAGGCGCAGGAACGGCACCTCGTCCAGGCGTTCGAACAGCGCATCCATGCTGCCGAAGTGAGCCAGCAGCACGGCGGCGGACTTGCTGCCGACACCACTGACCCCGGGAATGTTGTCAACGGCATCACCGCACAGCGCCAGGTAGTCGGCGATCTGGTGCGCGTGCACGCCGTGCCGGGCCTTCACCCCGGCCACGTCCCAGCGCTGGTTGCGGGCGTAGTCCCACTGCTCGTCGTGGTCGGCCAGCAGCTGCGACAGATCCTTGTCGGCGGAGATGATCACCCCGCGATGGCTGCTGCGGTGGACGTGCAGGGCACTGCCGATCAGGTCGTCGGCCTCGTAGTCGTGATGGGCCAGGACCGCCAGGCCCAACGCCGCGCACAGCGCCTTGCAGTGCACGAACTGGCGCTTGAGCGCCTCCGGTGCCGGATCACGGTTGGTCTTGTAGGCCGGATACAGGCGGTGGCGGAAACCGCTGTCGAGCGCTTCGTCGAAGGCGATGGCGATGTGCTGCGGGCGCTCGCGTTCCAGCAGGTCCAGCAGGAAGCGGGCGAAGCCGTGCACGGCATTGGTCGGCCAGCCCTGCGCGTCCTGGAACTGGTCCGGCAGCGAGTGCCAGGCGCGGAACACGTAGATGCTGGCATCGACCAGGTACAGCGACGGCGGCGGTGCCGGCAGGGTCATGCCGGCGGCGTCCAGTCCCGCAGCAGGGTTGCCGGATCGGGGCGCTCGCGCTCGGGCACGTCGGCCTTGGCGGTGCCGATGTGGATGAAGCCAGCGATGCGTTCGCCCTCGACCAGGCCCAGGTGGGCCTGCACGACCGGATCGAAGGCCATCCAGGCCGTCAGCCACTGTGCGCCAAAGCCCAGCGCCTGCGCGGCCTGCAGCAGGGCGAAGCAGACGCAGCCGGCGGTCATCAGCTGCTCCTGCTCGGGCACCTTCGGGTCCGGGCGCGGGCTGGCCACCACCACGATCACCAGCGGGGCGTGGCTGAAACGCTGGCGGTCCTTCTCGAACACGGCCTCGCCGGCATGCGGGTCGCGCTGGCGGCTGCGTTCGGCCAGGAAGTCGCCCAGAGTGTGACGTGCATCGCCGGCGATCTTCAGGAAGCGGAACGGTACGCGCTTGCCGTGGTCGGGCACGCGTACGGCCGATGCCAGCATCCGCTGCAGCGTGGCCGGGTCCGGGCCGGGCTCGCCCAGTTGCCGCGAAGGCACTGAGCGGCGGGCATCCAGGGCGAGCAGGGCAGCGGGGTCGGGCATGGAGTCTGAACCGGTCATCACGGGGGTTTGATTATAGTCGGGGTGGTCAATGACGCCGTCTGTGTCGCGTCCGGCCTCTGAATACCAAACTGTGATGAACGTCATGCCACTGACGGGGAATGAACGATCGCTTCCCCTCGCCTCGCAGGCCTTGCACGGCTTACGATACCCCTCTTGCCGGGCCGCCGGTCATGAGGTTTGAAGTGAGGACTGTTTCACTGTCCGTGACGGGCTGGCCGGCCTACCATCGACGTACCGGTACATGGGGTGTGCCGGTCGTCGCGATGTCCATGGTGTCTGTCGTACCAGAGAAGGTGGGGAGCCTTCCCGAATGATGAGCGTGCCCACACCGATGGGATCGCCGGGCCGTGACCCGGCCCAGCTCCAGCTTGCCCGGGACATGGTCCTGCCCGCGCTGTGCCAGGCCTTCGGGGCCGCACTGGCGCGTTTCGACGATGCCCTGTTCGACCGTGCCGGCAATGCCGGCTCGTCGCAGTTGCTGTTCCTGGATGCGATGCGCGAGCTGCGCCGGCGTCGCGAGGACATCGCCGGCGCCTTCGCCGGCCACCTGCAGCAGGCCTGGGCGGCATTGGCCGCCGGTGAGCCGCTGTCGGCCGAGGCGACCCTGTCCGGGCCGGCCGAGGACGGCTTGAGCCTGCTGGCCGAGCATGTGCTGGAATCACGGTTGGCGGTGCGCAATTTCGCCACCGTACTGCTGCGTGACTTCAAGCCGGTGCTGGCACGGCTGGACCGCCGCCTGGGCCGCTTGATCGGCGGCGTCGAACTGGACGCGGACCATAATCCGATCAGCCCCGAGCATCTGGGCGTGGCCATCCACGAAGCCTTTGCCGGCTGTGAACTGGCCCCGGAAGTGCATCTGGTGCTGATCAAACTGTGCGAGCGCGACCTGCGCGCACCGGTCGGCCGCATCTACGAGAAGCTGGACGAGCAACTGGCTGCGGCTGGCGTGATGTCGCAGTTGGGCACTCCGCAGCGCCCACCGCCGCCGGCGCCGGATCCGCGCATGGCCGGGATGCTGGATGACCTGGTCGAGCAGCGCCACGGCGCGGGCTTCGATCCGGGCTTCAGCGATGACGAGCAGGCGGCACCGGCCTGGGCGCAGCGCTTCGCTGCCCGCTGGTCCGAGCGCCGCGGGCATATGCAGCAGCACCTGGGCGGCGATGACGGCACCACCGGCGAGGCCTACGCCGGCCAGCAGGGCATGCTGCTGGAAGCGCTGCACGAACTGCTGCAGCAGACCCGCCACGTGCGTGAGGACGCCACGTCTGCGGCACAGGTGGCGGTCGGCCAGCAGCGACCGCTCAGCCAGCGCGAAATGATGTCGGTGCTGTCGCTGCTGCAGGCCACGCCGAGCGCGACCCTGCGCGCGGCCATCGGCGAGGACGGCGAATCGCTGGCGCAGCGGCTGAAGAGCGAAGTTCTATCCAGCGCCACCCAGCTTGGCGTCGATCCGGGCCAGACCCGGCTGGACCCGCAGGACGAGGACGCCATCGACCTGGTCGGCATGCTGTTCGACGTGATGCTGGACGAGCGTGAACTGGAGGGCCGCTCACGCAAACTGATCGGCCGCCTGGTGGTGCCTTTCGTCAAGGTGGCCATGCTCGACCGCCGCATGTTCGTGCAGAAGACCCATCCGGCGCGCAAGCTGCTCAACTCGCTGGCCGAGGCCTGCGAGGGCAACACCGGCGAAAGCCAGGCCGAGCGCATGCTGATGGCCAAGGTCGAAGAGATCATCGAGCGCCTGGTGGCCGAGTTCAACGAGAACCTGGCGATCTTCCTGACCCTGGAAGAGGAATTCCGCGAGTTCCTGGTGCAGCATCGCCGCCGCGTGGAAATCGCCGAGCGCCGTGCCGCCGAAACGCAGCGCGGCCAGGAAAAACTGGAAATGGCCCGCGCCCGCGCCGGCGCCGAGCTGGACCGCCGTATCGGCGATGCCAGCCTGCCGCCGGCCATTGCCGAATTCCTGCGCCAGCCGTGGCAGCATCACCTGACCCTGGCGCTGCTGCGCGAGGGCGAAGAAGGCGCCTCGGTGGCCGAGGCATTGAGCCTGGGCGACGGCTTGCTGGAGGAAGTGGCCGAGGCGCGCCGCCAGATCGTCGGCAAGCCGTGGCTGCAGGCCTGGCAGCCGGTGTTGGCCAAGGTGTTTGCCAGCGTCGGTGTGCACGGCGATGCGGCCACCGGGGCGATTGACGCCCTGCATGACACGCTGCAGGGCATCGCTGAGTCGCGGCCGGAACTGCAGCGCGCGCTGCCCGAGCTGCCGCAGGTGGCGCTGCCGGCGCCGCCGGTCGCTGAATCGCCAGCGGTGGAACTGGGTGGCCAGATCGACGCCGATGATTTCGACAATGCCGATGCCGACCGCTTCCGCCGCATGGAAATCGGCAACTGGCTCGACTTCGTCGACAAGGACGGCAAGGTGCAGGCCGGCAAGCTGTCCTGGGTCAGCCCGATCTCTTCGCGCCTGCTGTTCGTCAACCGTCGCGGCGTGCGCTTCTGCGTGGCCTCGCCGGAAGAACTGGCGGTGATGGTGCGGCTGGGCCGCCTGCGCGCCCATGTGGATGATGGTGCCTTCGACAGCGCCATGCAGGGAGTGATCGACCGCCTCGACCCGGGCAGCGCCACGCTGCACTGAGCGCGGGCCGCCTGCTAGGATCGGGAAAACTCACCGATCAGCGGGGACCTGCATGGCCGTGGCGTTGCTGGGGATCAAGGAGACCGCGCCGGGCGAACGGCGCGTGGCGTTGACGCCGGAAACCGCGCGCAAACTCGGCGCGCTGGGCATAACGGTCTGGTACGAGGCTGGCGCCGGCCTGGCCGCCGGCTTCACCGATGCGGCCTATGACGATGCCGGCGCACGCGTCTTTGATGCAGGGCGCTGGCCCGAGATCGATATCCTGCTGTGCGTGCAGTCACCTGCGGCGGCAGTGCTGGAGCAGCTCAAGCCCGGGGCCAGCGTGGTCGGCCTGTTGACCCCGGCCAGTGATCCGGCGCTGGCGGCGCTGGCGGACAGCGACCGCCTGTACCTGTTCCCGCTGCAGCAGCTGCCGCGCACCACCCGCGCGCAGGCAATGGATGTACTCAGCTCGCAGGCCGGCATGGCCGGCTACAAGGCGGCGCTGATCGCCGCCGAGCGCGCGCCACGCTTCTTCCCGATGTTGACCACTGCCGCCGGCACCGTGCGCCCGGCCAAGGTGCTGGTCATCGGCGCCGGCGTGGCGGGCCTGCAGGCCATCGCCACCGCACGCCGTCTCGGTGCGCAGGTGGAAGGGTTCGACGTGCGCCCCGAAACCCGTGAGCAGATCCAGTCCCTGGGCGCGCGCTTCCTCGATCTCGGGGTGAGTGCGGCGGGCGAGGGCGGGTACGCGCGGGCGCTGACCGATGACGAGCGCGCCGAGCAGCAGCGTCGGCTGTCCGACCACCTGCGCGGCGTGGACGTGGTGATCTGCACGGCTGCCGTGCCGGGCCGCCCGGCGCCGACGATCGTGACTGCCGCGATGGTGGAAGGCATGGCCACCGGCAGCGTGATTGTCGATCTGGCCGCCGAGAGCGGCGGCAACTGTGCACTGACCCGGCCGGGGCAGTGCATCGAGCACCAGGGCGTGACCATCGATGGCCCGCTGGGCCTGGCCAGTCGCGGTGCGACGCAGGCCAGCGAGATGTATGCGCGCAACCTGCTCAACTTCGTTGCGCTGTTCGTGCGCGAAGGCCAGCTCGGGTTCGACTGGGACGACGAGCTGCTGGCGAAGACCCGCTGGCAGGCGTGAATGACAAGGGTCAGATCCCTTTGCCTCTGGCAAAGGGCTCTGACCCCGAACGTGCGGCGGGTCATCCCGGGGTCGGATCCCTTTGCATCAGCAAAGGGCTCTGACCCCGTCCCCGGGGCCTTACCGCGGCTTCGCTGGCGGCGGGTTGTCGCGCACCCAGTCCCGGCGCTGCTCCGGCGTCATCTGCGACCATCGCTCGCGTAGCGCGTCGCGCTGGGCCGGCGGCATGTCGCGCATCTGCCCGAACAGGGCGCGTGCCTGCTCGCGCTGTTCCGGGCTCATGTGCTCGAAGCGGCGCAGGCCGCGGCGGGCCTTGTCGCGTTCCTCCGGGCTCATCGATTGCCAGCGCTGGCCATGCGAGAGCATGCGCTGGCGCTGGCCGGCATCGGCACTGTTCCAGCGGTCGCGCAGCGGCGCCAGCAGGGACTCACGCTGGGATTCGCTCAGCTGCTCCCACGCAGGCAGCGTGGCGCCCGGCGCAGGGCGTGCAGCAGGCGCGGGCGCTGCGCTCTGCGCCAGCGCCGGGACGGCCGGCAGCAGCGACAGGGTCAACAGCAGCGGCAGGGTAGGCAGTCGGGACATGATTCACTCCATCGCCAGGTCGGTATCGCCCAGCCACAGGTACAGATCGGGATTCTCGTCGTACAGCGCGCTGTTGTCTTCCACCGCCGCCGTCGGCGCTACGGTCGCGGGCCCGGAATGCAGGCCCAGGCCGCTGAACTGCACGCCGACAGCCAGCGCCACCACCAGCGAACAGGCGCTGGCCAGCCACCAGCGCCCGCGCCCGCGGTGGATGGCCGTGGCGCCGTGGCGCGCCTGGCGCAGCCGCGCCAGCGTGGCCGGCGACAGCGCCTGCAGCGACTGCGCGTGCAGGCGGCGCAGGGTGTCATCGGATGGCAGGGAGCGGTTCACGGTCGGGTCTCCAGATAGTCCTGCAGCGCCTGCCGGGCGCGTGCCAGATGGGTCTTTACCGCGCCTTCGCTGCAGCCCATGGCGCGGGCGGTGGTGGCGCCGTCCAGGTCCTGCAGCACGCGCAGGGTGAAGGCTTCGCGCTGGCGGGCGGGCAGGGTGCGCAACGCCTCCACCAGCTGCTGGTACTGCTGGCGCTGTTCGTGCGCCTGCGCCGGGTCCGGGCCGGGGTCGGCCCAGTCGATCCCGCCACCGTCGGCGTCCGGGGTGTCGCGCCAGAACGGCAGGCGGAAGCGGCGCCGGCGCTGCATGTCGATCACGCGGCGGCGCAGGATGCTCCAGAACAGCGGCGCCCATTCGGCAGCCGGCTTGTCGGCGTAGTCCAGCATGCGCAGCAGCGCATCCTGCACGGCGTCCATGGCGTCTTCGCGCTGGCGCAGGCCGGCCTCGGCAAAGCGGAACGCTCGCGGGCCGACACTGGCCAGGAACGCTTCCAGCGATGCCGGCAGGGCATCGGTCTCGGCGCTCGGGGGGACAGGGCTGCTCACCAGCACAGGGTACGGCTCCTTGCTCGGGGTCACCATCGACAACGCGTGAGCACCGCCACGGTTGACGCCGGATGCGCAGGGGTTCAGCCCGTGGTTATGATGGGGCGACGAAGACAGAGCAGGAGCGTTGCCGGTGAGTGACGGGTTCGTGGCGCTGTACATCTTCATGCTGGCGGCCATCGCCGGCCACGTGATCATTTCGCGGGTGCCGGTGATCCTGCACACCCCGCTGATGTCGGGCTCCAACTTCATCCACGGCATCGTGCTGATCGGTGCGATGGTGGTGCTGGGGCATGCGCAGACGCCGCTGGAAAAGGCGCTGGGCTTCCTGGCCGTGGTGCTCGGCGCCGGCAACGCCGCCGGTGGCTACGTGGTCACCGCGCGCATGCTGGAAATGTTCAGGCCAAGCGCGCCGAAGGGCGGCAAGGACGAACCGAAGGAGCCGCAGGCTTGAACATCAGCACCGTCGAACTGCTCGATTGGCTGGTCAAGGCCAGCTACCTGGTCGCCGCCACGCTGTTCCTGCTCGGCCTGCAGCGCATGGCCTCGCCGCTGACCGCGCGCAGCGGCATCCGCTGGGCCGGGCTGGGCATGCTGCTGGCCACCGCGGCCACCTTCTTCCTGCCCGAACTGCACAACGTGCCGTTGATCCTGGTGGCACTGCTGCTGGGCGCGGGCCTGGCCTGGTGGTCGGCCGGCAAGGTTGCCATCACCGACATGCCGCAGATGGTGGCGCTGTACAACGGCATGGGTGGTGGCTCGGCGGCGGCGATCGGTGCGGTGGAACTGCTGCGCTATGCCTTCCTGGCCCACCGCGATACCAGCCACTGGAGCGCGCAGGCGCTGGCCGACCTGGCCGCGCGCCAGCCGTCGGGCACGATGCTGCTGCTGGCGGTGGTCGGCGCGGCGATCGGTGCTGTGTCGTTGTCCGGTTCGGTGATCGCCTGGGCCAAGCTGGATGGACGCCTGGACAAGCGCGTGACCTGGCCGGGCCAGCAGGTGATGAACCTGCTGGTGGCCCTGGCGGTGGTGGTGCTGGCGATCATCGCTGCCAGTACGCTCAGCACCTGGGCGATCGTCGCTTTCTTCGTGCTGGCGCTGGCACTGGGCGTGCTGATGACGTTGCCGATCGGTGGCGCCGACATGCCGGTGGTGATCTCGCTGTACAACGCGTTCACCGGCCTGGCGGTGTCGTTCGAAGGTTATGTGCTCGGCAACGAGGCACTGATCATCGCCGGCATGATGGTCGGCGCGGCGGGCATCCTGCTGACCCGGTTGATGGCCAAGGCGATGAACCGGCCGATCCGCAATGTGCTGTTCTCCAACTTCGGCGGCGGCGCCGGTGGCGAAGCACAAGCGATCACCGGTTCGCAGAAGCCGATCGAAGCGGCAGACGTGGCTGCGATGATGGCCTTCGCCGAACGCGTGGTGATCGTGCCCGGTTACGGCATGGCCGTGGCGCAGGCCCAGCACAAGATCTGGGAACTGGCGCAGCGGCTGGGCCAGCGCGGGGTGAAGGTGAAGTTCGCCATCCACCCGGTCGCCGGCCGCATGCCCGGGCACATGAACGTGCTGCTGGCCGAAGCGGGCGTGCCCTACGACCTGATCGCCGACATGGACGACATCAACCCGGAATTCGCCAACACCGACGTGGTGCTGGTGATCGGTGCCAACGACGTGGTCAATCCGGTGGCGCGTACTGATCCGGCCAGCCCGATCTACGGCATGCCGGTGCTGGACGTGGTCAACGCGCGCAACGTGGTGGTGATCAAGCGCGGCAAGGGCACCGGCTTCGCCGGCATCGAGAATGCGCTGTTCTATGCCGACAACACCCGCATGCTGTATGGCGATGGTGCCGAAGCGGCCGGCTCGCTGGTGAGCGAACTGAAGGCGCTCGACGGCGGGCATTGAGGACCGGGGTCGGTTCCCTTTCCGCAGGAAAGGGCTCTGACCCCTTTGCCGGCCAGCGGCCGGCACTACCGGATCCACGCGTGGTGGCCGCACCTGGCAGGTGCGGACCTGGGTCCGCACGCTTTTGCCGGCCAGCGGCCGGCGCTACCCGCCCATCCGCGCGTGGCGTGGATCTACGCGATCAGCGCGCCAGCCAGGCGCCTACGGCAACGGCCACGGCCAGCCACAGCCATTCGATCGTGCCGTTGGCGAGGGTGATCAGGGTCCAGGCCAGGTGCGGACCCATCCGCATAGTGGCGTCCCACAGGTCCAGCCCGATCGAACCGCCCATCCAGGCGCTGGCGATGGCCCAGTTGGCCACCGCGGCCACCAGCAGGGTGCCCAGCACGACCAGGGCGACGCGCAGCCGGCCCGGGCCCAGCGTGCCCAGGCGCAGCATGAACACCAGTTCCAGGGCGGCCAGCACCGCCATCCAGCCAACCTGGCGGCCGGTGATCAGCGCCAGCACCATCCAGGCGAGGGGAGCAACAAGCAGGCCCAGCAACAGCATGAGGGGCCAGAGCCAGGTCACGGTCCTGGCACGCGCGGCATTGGAGGACATCGAAGCTCCCTGAAGATCACCCACAGGATACTGTGGTTTGCCGCAGTGCACCGGCGGTGCCGGGGCGGCTGGGCTAGAATGCCGTCTTGCGTGGCCATGGCCACGGCCCCATATCGGTCCCCATGTATTCCCGTAGCAGCGAACCTGTCCACTTCGAACGCGATTGCGAGGCCGTGATGGTCCCGCAGGGCGACACCGTGACCCTGCCCGCCGGCAGCTATGGGTACATCACCCAGGCGCTGGGCGGCAGTTATTCGGTGTTTGTCGAGGGCAACCTGTTCCGCATCGCCGGCAAGGACGGCGACGCCATCGGCAAGGAAGCACCGGCACCACTGGAGCTGCCGGCCGACGCCACCGATGAACAGGTGGAACAGCTGGTGTGGCAGCAGCTGCGCACCTGTTTCGACCCGGAAATCCCGGTCAACATCGTCGAACTGGGCCTGGTCTATGAAGTCGAGATCAAGCACCTGGACGAGGGCAAGCGCGAGATCGACGTGAAGATGACCCTGACCGCGCCGGGCTGCGGCATGGGCGAGATCCTGGTCGACGACGTGCGCAGCAAGCTCGAGATGATCCCGACGGTGGCCGAGGCCGACGTCGACCTGGTGTTCGACCCGCCGTGGAACCAGCACATGATGTCCGAGGCGGCCCGGCTCGAGACCGGCATGCTTTGACCCAGGGCCCGCAGTGACGCGGGCCCGGCACTACCCGCAACCAGAACAGGAATCCTCCGGTGTCCCAGTCCATCCCCAGCTTCGCCGTCACCCGTTCGGACCACCCGCGCAGCGCTGAAGAGCGCGCCAAGATCCTGGAGAAGCCGGGCTTCGGCCTGCACTTCACCGATCACATGGTGGAAGTGCGCTGGGACAAGGATGCCGGCTGGCACAACGCCAACGTGCGCGCCTACGGCCCGCTGCAGCTGGACCCGGCCGCGGCCGTGCTGCACTACGGCCAGGAGATCTTCGAAGGCATCAAGGCTTACCGCCATGCCGACGGTTCGATCTGGACCTTCCGCCCCGATGCCAACGGCCGTCGCCTGCAGCGTTCGGCGCAGCGCCTGGCGCTGCCGGAACTGCCGGTGGAGATCTTCGTCGAATCGCTGAAGCAGCTGATCGCCGTCGACAGCGACTGGGTGCCGTCCGCCGATGAGTCGAGCCTGTACTTCCGCCCGTTCATGATCGGCGACGAAGCCTTCCTCGGCGTGCGCGGCGCGCACAAGGCCGGCTACTACGTCATCGCCAGCCCGGCCGGCCCGTACTTCGCCAAGGGCGTGGCCCCGGTGTCGATCTGGCTGTCCACCGAATACGCGCGTGCGGCCAAGGGCGGCACCGGCGCCGCCAAGTGCGGTGGCAACTACGCGGCCTCGCTGCTGCCGCAGCAGAAGGCGCAGGCGCAGGGCTGCTCACAGGTGCTGTTCCTCGACCCGGTCGAAGGCAAGTACCTGGAAGAACTGGGCGGCATGAACGTGTTCCTGGTCTACAAGGACGGCACGCTGGTCACCCCGGAACTGTCCGGCAGCATCCTCGAGGGCATCACCCGCGAGAGCATCCTGCAGCTGGCCCGCGACCGCGGCATGAAGGTCGAAGAGCGCAAGGTCAGCATCGACGAGTGGAAGGACGGCGTGGCCTCCGGTGCGATCAGTGAAGTGTTTGCCTGCGGTACGGCGGCGGTGGTTACCCCGATCGGCCAGCTGAAGGGCGAAGGCTTCGCGGTGGGCGACATCAATGCCCCGGCCGGCGAAGTGACCATGTCGCTGCGCAAGGAGCTGACCGACATCCAGTACGGCCGCCTGCCGGACCGCCACAACTGGCTGGTCAAGCTGGGCTGATCGCCCACGCTCAACTGGAGAGCCGAGCCTACGCTCGGCGGCGTTGTTCCTGGAAAGCCCGTCCCTGTGACGGGCTTTCTGCGTTGTGAGGCCTCCAGATCGCTGCAGAGGACTGCTTGACGCAAATAGGTTTGCAGTGCAAACTATATTCAAGTGGCCACGATGGAGCGTGTCATGCAGCAGCCGTCCGTCATTGATCCTTCCTCGCGCCTGCAGGCGTTGACCCGTGAGTACTCGCGTTACTCGCGCAGTGCCGGTGGCCTGTCGGCGATCGCGGGTGGTGTCGCCTGTCTGGCCTCCTTCCTTGCGGGCGCGCTGTTGCCGACCACGCTGGCACTGCGCGTCGCACTGATCGCCGTCCCGGTGCTGTGGATCGTCGGCAAGCAATGGCTGGCGCGCCGCTACTACCAGCGGCTGGGCCAGGTCGAGGAGCAGGTGACGCCGGCCGAGCGCAACTTCCAGCGCTTCTTCATCGCCTTCACCGCCTTGGTGAGCGTGCTGGTGATCGGCAGCGTGCTGCCCAGGCTGGCGCCGATGGGTGAATTGCCCTGGGATCTGCGCGCAATCGGCTACCTGGCCGTGGTGGCGCTGCTGCCCTGGGTAGTGTGGCGCTGGCTGCGTACACCGCTGGAGTTCATCGTGGGTGTGTTCCTGCTGTGCCAGGCCGCGCTGGCCTTCACCGGGCAGACCTACGGTTTCGGGCTGAGCACTGCGGTGTTCCCACTGGCGTCCATTGCGCTGATCGTGGTCGGCTGGCGTGACCACCAGCGGTTCCACCGCCTGCAGGCGGAAATGCGCGCGTTCATGGCCGGACGGACGTTCGTCGAATGACCCGCTTGCCTGATTCGCGCGCGCTGCTCCAGCTCGACCGCCTGATCCACGAACCGGCGCGCCTGCTGATCCTGTCGATCCTGGCCGGCGCCGAGTCTGCCGAGTTCGGCTTTGTGGAACATCTCAGCGGGTTGAGCAAGGGCAACCTGTCCAGTCACCTGAGCAAGCTGGAGGCAGCCGGCCTGGTCGCCATCGAGAAATCGTTCCGTGGCAAGCGCCCGCTGACCACCCTGCAGTTGACGCCACTGGGGCGCACCGCCCTAGCCGAGTACCGCACGCAGCTGGCGGCGATCGTCGCCGGCATTCCCGATCCGGATCGGAAGGACGCCTGACATGACATTGCTCCCGCGCCTGTTTGCAGTTCTGGTTGTTTCCTTCTCTGCCCTCACCGGTGCCGCCGCGGCCACAGATCCGCGCCAGCAGGGAGCCACGCTGACCGCGCAGTTCTATGAAGGCCACATCGACGCCCTGTGGGAACGGATGACGCCACAGATGCGGGCGGGGCTGCAGTCCCCGCAGAACCTGGTGGCGCTGCGCGAGCAGGTGCTGGCAGGCTGGGGCGCAGAAACCGAGCTGGTCAGCGAGAAGGTCGAGAAGGCTGAGGGATACGACACCTATCTGCGGCAGGCGCGCTTCGCCAAGAGCCAGGCCATCATCCAGGTGCTGTGGGCCATCGACGCTGACGGGCGGATCGGCGGCTTCTACATCCGCCCGCTACAGACCACGCCTCCGCAGGCCGCGGCGAGCGGGTTCCTTGACTACCAGACCCGCACACGGCTGCAACTGCCGTTCAAAGATGAATTCTTCGTGTTCTGGGGCGGCCGCAGTGTCGAACAGAACTACCATGCGGCCCACGCCGGCCAGCGCTTCGCGATGGACCTGCTGGTGGTCCGCGATGGCCGTTCCCATGGTGGAGAGGGTCAGCGCAACGAGGACTATTTCTGCTTTGGCCGGCCAATCCTCGCGCCGGCCGACGGCACGGTGGTGGAGGTGGTCGAGGGCGTCGCCGACAACGTGCCAGGCCAGATGAACGCTGCCCAGCTCACCGGCAACCGCGTCATCCTCGATCACGGCAATGACGAGTACTCGGTGCTGGCGCACCTGCGCCAGGGCAGCGTGCGCGTTGCACAGGGGCAGGTCGTCCGCAGCGGCACGCACCTCGGTGACTGTGGGAACAGCGGCAATTCCTCCGAACCGCACCTGCACTACCAGCTGCAGGCCGGGCCTGCGTTCGGGGTCAGCGCGGCGCTGCCGGCCCAGTTCTCCGGCTATGTGGCCGACGGCCAGCCGGTCGCGCGCGGCGAACCGGTCAAGGGGCAGCACATTCGGCCTGGCGGCGCTGCACACATCGAATAGTCCCTGCACTCGAACGGGGCAGCACTATGGCCGCGCCGATGCTGCGCGGCCATCGGCGTGGAAGTGCACGCCGATGTCGGCAAAGTCATCGGCGGACAGGACAACGCCCAGTCAGGTGCGTGCAGGGCGTGAGAAAGTCCTTCACCTTCACAAACCCTCGACCCGAAAAGTCTCATATCAGACATTTCATCTTGCTGAAAAGACGCTGAAAATCTTGTGGTGTCCGCTTTTGGTCATTAGCGTCATGTGCACGGCGGATCGATAGGGGGATCCGCTGGCCCGCCGGACTTCGAACCTCGCCAACGCAAGCCAGCCCAGGGTTCGGGCCGGTGCTTCTGCCGATTCCGGCATTCACACCACTAGAAAGGGAAATACGATGTCCCAGGTAACGCAACCGCGTGTGCGTCGAGTGTGGGTGGTCCTTGGTGCGTCCGTTCTGTCATCGCTGCTGCTGGCCACGCCTGCGCTGGCCGGTGACGTCCAGCTCAGCGGCCTGCAGTCCGCGCCGACGCACCAGCGCTTCATCGTGAAGTACCGCGACGGCAGTGCGCCGGTGGCCAACACCACTGCACTGGCGTCTTCGCTGAAGAGTGCCGCCGCCGGCCTGGCCAGCAGCCAGGGGCGCGCGCTGGGCCTGCAGGAAGTCCGCAAGCTGGCCGTGGGCCCGACCCTGGTCAGGACCGATCGCCCGCTCGACCAGGCCGAATCCGAGCTGCTGATGCGCAAGCTCGCTGCCGACCCGAATGTGGAATACGTCGAAGTCGACCAGATCATGCGTGCGACGCTGACCCCGAACGACACCCGCTTCAGTGAACAGTGGGGCTTCGGTACCTCCAATGCGTCGATCAACGTGCAGCCGGCCTGGGACAAGGCCACCGGCACCGGCGTCGTGGTGGCCGTGATCGACACCGGCATCACCAACCATCCCGATCTCAACGCCAACATCCTGCCCGGCTATGACTTCATCAGCGATGCCGCGATGGCGCGCGATGGCGGCGGCCGCGACAGCAACCCGAACGACGAAGGCGACTGGTATGGCGCCAACGAGTGCGGCTCGGGCACCCCGGCGTCCAACTCCAGCTGGCACGGCACCCACGTCGCCGGCACCGTGGCGGCGGTGACCAACAACAGCACCGGCGTGGCCGGCACGGCGTTCAACGCCAAGGTCGTCCCGGTGCGCGTGCTCGGCAAGTGCGGCGGCTATACCTCCGACATCGCCGATGCCATCGTGTGGGCCTCCGGCGGCACCGTCAGTGGCGTGCCGGCCAATGCCAATCCGGCGGAAGTCATCAACATGTCGCTGGGCGGCGGCGGCACCTGCTCGGCCACCTACCAGAACGCGATCAACGGCGCGGTCAGCCGCGGCACCACCGTGGTGGTCGCCGCTGGCAACAGCAACACCAACGTGTCCTCGTCGGTGCCGGCCAACTGCGCCAATGTGATCGCAGTGGCGGCCACGACCTCGGCCGGTGCGCGGGCCAGCTTCTCCAACTATGGTGCCGGCATCGACATTTCCGGTCCGGGCCAGAGCATCCTGTCCACCCTCAACACCGGCACCACCACGCCGGGCAGCGCCAGCTACGCGTCCTACAACGGCACTTCGATGGCGGCCCCGCATGTGGCCGGTGTGGTTGCACTGATGCAGTCGGTGGCGCCGAGCCCGCTGAGCCCGGCGCAGGTCGAGAGCATCATCAAGAGCACCGCACGCCCGCTGCCGGGCGCCTGCTCGGGGGGCTGCGGCGCCGGCATCATCGACGCCAACGCGGCGGTCACCGCAGCGATCAACGGCGGTGGCAACCCGAACCCGGGTGGCAACGTGCTGCAGAACAATGTGCCGGTGACCGGCCTGGGCGCCGCGACCGGTGCCGAGCTGAACTACACCGTCGCCGTCCCGGCCGGCAGCACCCAGCTGCGCGTGGCGACCAGTGGCGGCAGCGGTGATGCCGACCTGTACGTGCGCCAGGGCAGTGCCCCGACCGATACCACCTACACCTGCCGCCCGTACCTGAGTGGCAACAGCGAGACCTGCACCATCAACAGTCCCGCCGCCGGCACCTGGTACGTGCGGGTGAAGGCGTACAGCACCTTCTCGGGCGTGACCCTCAGCGCCCAGTACTGAGCCCAAGACCCTCTCCAAGGGCACGCCCTGGCTTCGGCCGGGGCGTTTTTTCCTGGGTGGATGCCGACCCTGGTCGGCGCCCTGTTCCTCAGACCGACTCGAATCGGTTGGCCGCCACGTTCTTGCGCACGTGCTGCGGGTCGAAGATCCGCCCGTTCATCGCGATGTACACGCCGCTCGGCAGCGACTGCACCGCACCGATCGCACAGCCGATGTTGAACTCGGCATCCGAGCCGCGGAAGCGGGCCGGGCTCAGCGCGCCGGTCATCACGATGGTCTTGTCCGGGATCGTCGCCAGCACCTTGCCGGTCTGCACCATCGAGTCGGTGCCATGGGTCACCAGCACGTGCCGGGTCGGCTGCGCGGCGATGGTGGCACGGATCAGCTCGCGGTCCTCGTCGTTGATGTGCAGCGAATCCTTGCGCAGGATCGGGATCACGTTGAAGCGGAACGTCACGCCCAGCTCGCGCAGGATCATGCCGATCTGCGGATCGCCGATCTGGTAGTCCGACTTGTCGTCGAAGTAGATCTTGTCGATCGTGCCACCGGTGGTGACGACCAGGAGCTCTTCCATCATGTGCATGCGCGAAACCAGGACAGGGACTGCGGCGCGGGGCCAGGAATGCAGATGATAAGGCCCTGCGCGCGCAGCGTCAGCGCCGCTTGCCGAAGCGGGCGCGCAGGCCGGGCAGGCTGGCGCTGAAGATCACCAGCAGCGCCAGCGCGATCTCGATCAGCGCCAGCCAGCGTGTTTCCGGGTGGCTCCAGGCGCTCATCACGCCGTGGCTGAACCAGCCCAGCGCCAGCACCGAGGCCCAGAAGCCGGCCTTGCGCCAGCCCAGGCGCACGGCGATGGCCAGTGCCAGCGGTGGGGAGGTGAACACCAGCTGGGTGGCCAGCCAGTGCCTGTCATTGATGAACCAGCCGGCGAACAGCGCGGCCAGCCCCATCAGGGCCAGCAGCAGCACCGTGCGCGGCGCCCGGCTCATCGGGCCAACCGCTGCGCGATGTCGGCCACCCGGCGCCCCAGCGCGCGCGCCAGCACCGCTTCGTCGTCGGTCGGCTGCGGATCGTCGGCGGCACCGGCCACATGGCTTGCGCCGTAGGGTGTACCGCCGCTGGTGGTATGGCTCAGCGCCGGCTCGGTGAACGGGATGCCGACGATCACGCAGCCGTGGTGCAGCAGTGGCACCTGCATCGACAGCAGGGTCGACTCCTGCCCGCCGTGCATTGACGCGGTGGAGGTGAACACGCCCGCCGGTTTGCCGGACAGGGTGCCGTTGACCCATTCGGCACCCAGCCCGTCCAGGAAGTGCTTGACCGGCGCGGCCATGTTGCCGAAGCGGGTAGGGCTGCCCAGCAGCAGGCCCTGGCATTCGGCCAGGTCCTGCACGCTCACGTAGGGCGCGCCATCGTCGGGTACCGGTGGCTGCGCGGTCTGGGTCACGGCAGCCACCGGCGGCACCGTGCGCAGGCGCGCGGTCATGCCCGGCACTTCGCCGATGCCCCGCGCGATCTGGCGCGCCAGCCGTGCCACCGAACCGCCCCGGCTGTAGTACAGCACCAGAATCTCGCCCATCGTGCCCGCTTCTCCTCGTCGTGTGGCCACCAGTATGGCTATCCTGCGAGCATTCCGCATCGGGTACCCTTTCGCCGATGGAACCTTTGGATACGCTCAACCTGTGGATGGAGCGCGCGCGGGATCGCGCACGGGCCATCAGCTTCGGCCGCTTCCTGTGGCACCGCTTCCTCGACGACCGCCTGTTCCAGGCAGCGGCGGCGCTGGCGTACACCACGGTGTTCGCGCTGGTGCCGCTGGCGATCGTGGTGTTCGGTGTGCTGTCGGCCTTCCCCGTCTTCGACCGCTGGAGCGACCAGCTCAGCGACTACGTGTTCTCCAACTTCGTGCCCTCCGCGGCACGTGCCGCCGAAGGCTACCTGCGGCAGTTCTCGGCCAGTGCCGGGCAGCTGACGGCGGCCGGCTTCATCGCGCTGGTGGTATCGCTGCTGATCACGCTCAACAGCGTGGAAGAGACCTTCAACCAGATCTGGCGGGTCGGCTCGACCCGGCCCAAGCTGACCCGCTTCCTGGTCTACTGGACCGTGCTGACCCTGGGCGCGATGCTTGCCGCTGCGTCTCTGGCCGTATCGGCGCGGGTGTTCGCCATGCCGTTGTTCGGTACCCAGGAGGGCCGGTGGCTGGCCGAACTGGCGCTGCGGCTGGCGCCGATCCTGATCGAGTTCGTCTGCATCACGCTGATGTTCCGGGTGGTGCCGCACCACACGGTGAAATGGCGGCATGCCGTGCCCGGCGCGATCCTGGCGGCGGTCATCCTGGAACTGGTGAAGTGGGGCATCGGTGCCTATCTGGGCAGCTTCCAGTCCTACCAGAAGCTGTATGGCACGGTGGCGTTCGTGCCGATCCTGCTGCTGTGGATCTACCTGTGCTGGGTGGCGGTGCTGCTGGGGGCGTCGCTGGCTTCGTCGATGGCCGCCTTCCGCTACCAGCCGGTGGAACTGCGCCTGCCGCAGGGCTATGAGTTCTATGGACTGCTGCGCCTGCTTGGCCGCTTCCAGCATGCACGGGCCAAGGGCAAAGGCCTGGCCGATGACGAGATCCTGCGGCTGGAGCCGATGCTGACCGATTCGCTGCTGCAGGACCTGATCTGCAACCTGCAGGAGATCGACCTGCTGCGCCGCGATGAGCGCGGCGAGTGGCTGCTGTCACGCGACCTGGACCAGGTCAGCCTGGCCGATCTGTACGAATGCACCCAGCTGCGCATCCCGGTGGCCGAGCAGCACCTGCCGTACCGTGACGACAGCCTGGGCCGTGCCGCGTTGGCGGCGCTGGACGATCTGCGGCTGCCCCTGCGCGAACGCCTGAAGCGCCGGGTCAGCGATATCTATACCGATTCTGGAGACATGCCATGACCCGCAAGACCCCGTTGCCGCTGCTGCTTCCAGTGGCCCTGATGCTGGCCCTGGCGGCCTGCAAGCCGGCCCAGGAACCGGCGCCGGCCAGCAGCCAGCCGCCGGCGCAGGCGCCCACCCCGAGTGCCCCAGCACCTGCGGAGGAGACGCCGGCCGAGCGCACCACGGCCGAGTTCCCGACGCTGAAGATGAAGGCGGTGGACGGCAGCGACTACGACTTGGCCGCGCGTCGCGGGAAGTGGGTGGTGGTGAACTTCTGGGCCACCTGGTGCGCACCGTGCCGCAAGGAGATGCCCGAGCTGTCGGCGTTGCACGCGATGCGCAGCAACATCGAAGTGGTCGGCCTGGCCTATGAGGACATCGCGGCACCGGAAATGCAGTCGTTCCTGGCCAAGCATCCGGTGACCTATCCGATCGTCATCGTGGATCCGTTCGATCCGCCGGCGGACTTCGCCACACCGCGCGGCCTGCCGCTGACGCATCTGCTGGACCCGCAGGGCAAGCTGGCGCATACGTTCCTTGGCCCGGTGACCGCCGCCGACATCGAAAAGCAGATCGCTGCTGCCAAGTAATGGGGTTGGGCGGCAGGGCCTGCGGCCCTGCACCCGCCGACGCGGTAGTGCCGGCCGCTGGCCGGCAGCAACAGCAACAGCCGAAGCAACAGCAACAGCGGGCTATCCGTGGGATGGCGGGGCGGTGTCGGAGTGCGGGGACGCTGCAAGTACGTCCCTGTAAGCTTGGCAGCCGCATCCATGCGGCTGACACCCCGCACTCCGACACCGCCCCACCTCTGACAGTTTTCCGCGATCGGGTAGATCCACGCCATGCGTGGATGAATTTCTGTCAGATATCGAAATCAATCTGGGGTCGGATCCGTTTTCCTGCGGAAAACGGATCCGACCCCATGCCATTCCGACAGCTCGCAAGAATCTGTCGAAGGCGGGGTGGGTCCGGTTGCGGGGGCGTGAGCCGCATGGATGCGGCGACCGAGCTTACAGGGACGTACTTGCAGCGTCCCCCGCAACCGGACTCACCCCGCCATCCCTTAGGAAGCCCGCCGTTGCTGTTGCTTCGGCTGTTGCTGTTGCTGCCGGCCAGCGGCCGGCACTACCGCAGGTGCAGGGCCGCAGGCCCTGCCGACCCACCCTAATCCTCGACCGGGAAGTCCTCGATCGGCTTCAGCACATCGTAGTGCTCGCGATGCAGCTTGCCCTTCAGCTTCGGCAGCTCCGGCAACGGCGCATCCACCCGCGTGTCCGGCAACCGGTCCAGCAGGTTGCGCACCAGCGTCAACCGGCCCAGCCGCTGGTCATTGAAATTCACCAGCGTCCACGGCGCCGCCTCGCGATGCGTCGCGCGCAGCATCGCCTCGCGGGCTTCGGTATAGGCGCTGTACTTGCTGCGCGATTTCAGGTCGACCGGGGACAGCTTCCAGCCCTTCAGTGGATCGAGATGGCGCTCGGCGAAGCGCTTTTCCTGCTGCTCCTGGTCCACGCACAGCCAGTACTTGAACAGCAGGATGCCGTCGTCCACCAGCAGCTGCTCGAACACCGGTGCCTGGCGCAGGAACTGCTGGTACTCGGTTTCGCTGCAATAGCCCATCACCCGCTCGACGCCCGCGCGGTTGTACCAGCTGCGGTCCATCAGCACGATCTCGCCGGCGGCGGGAAGATGCGAGGCATAGCGCTGGAAATACCACTGCGTGGCTTCGCGGTCGGTAGGCTTGGGCAACGCCACCACCCGGCATTGGCGCGGGTTGAGATGCTGGCTGATGGCCTGGATCGCGCCGCCCTTGCCTGCCGTATCCCGTCCCTCGAACAGCACCAGCAGGCGTTGCCCGCTGTGCTGCACCCAGCGCGCCATCGCGGTCAGTTCCAGCTGCAGCGGCAGCAGCAGTTCGTCGTAGTCCTTGCGCTTGAGCTTGGCCATCGTCACACCACGCGGGGAGGAAGCCCGAGCGTAGCGCAGCGGTGGCTCAGGCGATGTCGACGCCCTGCCAGCCCTGCTCGCCGGCCAGTCGCTGCAGCAGCGCCGACAGGTCGCGGGCGAACCCGGCCATGTCGAACAGGCCACTGCGGTCGCGCGCCTGCGCCAGCTCGGCGCGCAGCGCGGCCAGGGCCGACGGGTCGTTGCCCAATGCGCTGGCGGCGGCGATGAACGCCGCATCGTCGACAACATTCATCCGCGAAAGACCCAGATGATGGTTGAGGCTGCCGGCCACGCGCGCGGCGAAGGTATCGCCCGGGCAGGTCAGCACCGGGCAGCCGGCCCACAGCGCATCGGAAGCGGTGGTGTGCGCGTTGTACGGATGCGTGTCGAGGAACAGGTCGGCCAGTTGATACCGGGCCAGGTACTGCGGGTGCGGCAGCTTGGCCATGAACACCAGGCGCGCCGGATCCACGCCTGCCGCCTGCGCGGCAGCGCGCAGGCGGGCGTCGGCCTGGCCCGGGCCGGACAGCAGCCACAGCACGCTGCCCGGCACCGCCTGCAGCACGGCGAACGCACGGCCCATGCTGCGCGGGTTGAGCTTGTAGCTGTTGTTGAAGCAGCAGAACACCACGCCCTGTTCGGGCAGGCCGCACTCGGCGCGGGACGGGGACGGCTCCAGCGCGCGGGTGTTGTCCGAGGGCTGGAAGGCCCGTTGCAGGCGCAGGACGCGTTCGCTGAAGTGCGGTTCCAGCGATGCCGGCAGCACGAATTCATCGGCGACCACGGCGTCCAGCCACCGCGCGCCCGAGGTGCCGGGGTAGGCCAGCCAGTTCAGCTGCAACGGGGCCGGGCGCATGGCCAGCACTTCGGGCGTGCCACCGCCACCCCAGCCGCGCAGGTCGAACAGCAGGTCGATGCCCTGCGCACGGATGCGGGCCGCGATGTCGGCATGCCGCAGCGCGGCCACGTCATGCAGGCGGGTCGCGGCCTGCAGGCGGTCGCGGATGCGGCTGCCATCGGCGCGGTTCAGCGCGAACAGGTGCAGCTGCAGCGCCGGGTCATGACGCAGGTGTTCGAGCAGGGCCACGGTCAGTAGCCCGGTGGGATGGGCACCGAAGCCATTGGAAAGGAAGCCGACGCGCAACGGGCCGCGCGTGCGCATCTTCACCGCTGGCAAGGGCCGCACCGAGCCGGCGATGACAGCGGCGCGCGCCCGTGCACAGGCCAGCTGCTCGGCGGCGCTGGCGTCTTCGCTGAGGAAGGCGAAGGGTTCCACCGCACCCTGCCCGGAAGCGAGCGCGGCGCGTACCTGCGTGGACAGCGCGTCCACGTCCTGCCAGTCACACAGGCGGCGCTGCCAGGCCAGGCGCTGGGCCGCGATGTAGGGCTCGTCGGGCATCAGCGCATGCGCGCGCCGATAGGCCGCTGCCGCGCCCTCGGCATCATCGGCATCTTCCAGTGCATGGCCCAGCCACAGCGCGATGCCCGGGTGCTGCGGCGCCAATGCCGAGGCCTGGCCGAGCAGCGCCGCCGCGTCGGCATGCGCGCCGGCCATCCAGGCCACGCGGCCCAGGCGCGCCAGTGCCTCGGGGTGGTTCGGGCGCAGCTGCAATGCACGTCGTGCGGCCTGCTCGCCGGCGGCGATGTCGCCGGCTTCCAGCTCCAGGTCGGCCAGCATCACCCAGGCGACGAAGTCACCGGGCTGGCGTGCGATCGCCTGCTGCAGGTGCTGCCGCTGCTGCCAGGCCGACATCGCGCTCAGCCCGCTGACAGCTGGGCCAGGGCATCGACCTGGTGTTCGTGGCTGAGCCGCTGCAGCAGCGGGTCGAGGTCGCCGGCGAGGATGTTGGGCAGGTCGTACAGGGTCAGGCCTTCCACGCGATGGTCGGTGATCCGGCCCTGCGGGAAGTTGTAGGTGCGGATGCGCTGGCTGCGGTCGCCGCTGCCGACCTGCAGGCGCCGCGATTCGGCCTGCGCGGCGTCCTGGCGCTGGCGCTCGGCATCGAGCAGCTGCGCCTTCAGGCGCTTCATCGCCTTGTCGCGGTTGGCGTGCTGGCTGCGCTCGGTCTGGCACTCCACCACCACGCCGGTCGGCACGTGGGTGATGCGGATCGCCGATTCGGTCTTGTTGACGTGCTGGCCACCGGCGCCGGACGAGCGGAACGTATCCACCTTCAGGTCGGCCGGGTTGATGACGATGTCATCGACCTCGTCGGCCTCGGGAATGATCGCCACAGTTGCCGCCGAGGTGTGGATGCGGCCCTGTGATTCGGTGGCCGGCACGCGCTGCACGCGATGCGTGCCCGATTCGAACTTCAGGCGCGAGAACGCACCGCGGCCGACCACGCGCGCCACCACTTCCTTGTAGCCCCCATGCTCACCCGGGCTGTCCGATTCGATCTCGACCTTCCAGCCCTGGCGTTCGGCATAGCGGGCGTACATGCGGAACAGGTCGCCGGCGAAGATCGCCGCCTCATCGCCGCCGGTGCCGGCGCGCACTTCCAGGAACAGGTTGCCGTCGTCGCGCGGGTCACGCGGCACCAGCAGCAGCGCAAGCTCCTGCTCCAGTGCCTGCAGGCGCGCCTGCGCGGCGGCGATTTCCTCCTCGGCCAGCTCGCGCAGGTCGGGGTCGGCGCGCATGCCTTCGGCGGCGGCCAGGTCGGCCTTGGCACGGGCTTCATCGGCCAGTGCAGTGGCGACCGGTTCAAGTTGGGCGAATTCGCGCGAAAGGTCGCGGAAACGGGTGTTGTCGGCGACCACATCGGGTTCGGCGAGCAGGCGTTCCAGTTCTTCGCGGCGCTCGGCCAGCGCTTCCAGCTTACGGCGCAGGGTCGGCGTCATCGGGTCTCACGGGTGGGTGGCGGTAACCCGGCGTGGCCGGGAACAGGCGCTCGGCGGCGCGGGTCAGGTCGGCATCGCCGCTCAGCGCGGCCGCGCGCAGGGCGGCGGTCGGCGGATGCAGCAGGCGATTGGTCAGGCCATGGGCCAGCAGTTCCAGCACTTCGTCGGCGGGCTTGCCGTTGGCCAGCTGCTGGCGCGCACGCTCCAGCAGCTCGGCGCGGGTGGCTTCGCCAAACGCGCGCAGCTGCCGCAGCGGTGCCTGATGGGCGCTGGCCTGCTGGGTTTCGATGAAACGCGACACCTGCAGGTCGATGATCGCCTCGGCCTCGGCAGCGGCCTCGCGGCGGCCACGACGGTTGTCTTCCACCGCGCGTTCCAGGTCATCGACGGTGTAGAGGAAGGCGTCGTTGAGCGTGCCGACCTCGGCTTCGATGTCGCGCGGCACGGCCAGGTCGAACAGCAGCATCGGCTTGTGCCGGCGCGCGCGCAGGGCCTTGGCCACCATCTCGCGATGGATCACCGGTTCGCGCGCGGCGGTGGCCGAGAACACGATGTCGGCCTCGCCGAGGTGGCGATCCAGTTCGGTCAGCGGCAACGCCACGCCGCCATGGCGGCTGGCCAGTTCCTGCGCGTGGGCCAGGGTGCGGTTGGCGATCAGCAGCCGCCGTACCTTGCCTTCACTCAGGTGCCGTGCAGCCAGTTCGATGGTCTCGCCGGCACCGACCAGCAGGACGGTGGAGTCGTCCAGCCGGGCGAACGCGTTCTGTGCCAGGCGCACGGCCGCCGAGGCCACCGACACCGGGTTGGTGCCGATCTGGGTATCGGTGCGCGCACGCTTGGCCACCGAGAAGGTCTGCTGGAACAGGCGGTCCAGGCGTTGGCCGAGCAGTCCGTGGTCGCGCGCCGTCGACCAGGCTTCCTTCACCTGGCCGAGGATCTGCGGCTCGCCCAGCACCATCGAGTCCAGGCCGGTGGCGACCCGGAACAGGTGGCGCACGGCTTCGGCATCGGCGTGCTGGTACAGATAGCCCTGCAGGTCGCCGGCCTGGCTGTGCAGCCACTGGTCCAGCGCCTGCGCCGACTCGGCCACGGCGTACAGCTCGGTGCGGTTGCAGGTGGACAGCAGGACCGCCTCGGCAATCTGCGGGGTGTCGCGCAGCGAACCCAGCGCACGCGGCAACGCCTCACCGGCGAAGGCCGCGCGCTCGCGCAGCTCCACCGGTGCGGTCTGGTGATTCAGTCCGAGCACCCACAGGGTCATTGTTCAGTTGCTTGCGATAAGCTGCTGGCCATTGGACGACATTTTAAGGCCCCGATGCCGACGATGCCCGCATTGATTCGCATCCCCAGTGTTCTGCTGCTGTCCCTGGCCTGCGCCCAGGCCATGGCGGCGGCGCCGGCCAAGGCGCCTGTACGGGGCCCGGCCACTGAGGAACTGGCGCTGGAACCGGTGATGGCCGGCGAGTTCGCGCTGCAGGCCGGCAAGCTGGCCGAGGCCGCGCGCTGGTACCTGCAGGCGGCCCAGCAGACCGACGGCGATGCCGGGCTGGCCGAGCGCGCCACCCGTATTTCGATGCTGGCCAACGATGACGCCAGTGCCGCCAAGGGCCTGGCCCTGTGGCAGCAGCGTGCGCCGGATTCGTTGACCCTGCGCAGCGCCGCCGGTGCGCTGGCCATGCGCCAGGGCGATGTGAAGGCGGCCCGCAGCGCGTTGCAGGCCCTGCTGGCCGACCCCGACGAGCGCGGCTGGAAGTTCGCCCTGGCCGCACTCATCGGCGGTGGCCGCGACCCGGCGGTGCCGGCGCAGGTGCTGGGCGAGCTGGTCGATGCCAATGCGATTCCAGCGAAGATCGAGGCCTGGCAGGAGTTCGGCCGTCTCGCCCTGCGCATGGACAAGCCCGAACTGGCGCGGCGCATGATCGATGAAGTGGTCAAGCGCTTCCCCGAAGAACCGCGTGTGGCGCTGTTGCGTGCCAGCCAGCTGCAGCAGGCCGGCGAGACCGACAAGGCCCTGTCGCTGCTGCACGACGTCGAACCGAAGACCCGCCAGGACCCCGAGCTGCGCAACGCGGTGGCCATCGCCTATGACAGCCTCGGCCAGCCGGCTGCGGCCGAGCGTGTGCTGGCGTTCGGCCCGCAGGACGTGCAGACCTGGGGCATGCGCGCCTCGCTGCTGGCCAAGCAGGGCGACAAGGCGGCGCTGTCCAACCTGTACAACGAACTGTCGCGGCAGGCGGCCAAGCCGGACCCGGCGCAGCGACTGCTGCTGGGCAAGATCGCCGAGTACCTGAAGCGCTACCCCGAAGCGGTGCAGTGGTACCACAGCGTACCCGGCGGTGATGAGCTGAGCGAGGCGCGCCTGCGTGCGGCCAACGCCCAGGCCCTGGCCGGGCGCCTGCCGCAGGCCCTGGATGAAGTGCACGCGATCCAGTCCGACGCGGTGGTCGACGACGATGTGCGCCGTGACGCCTATCTGCTGGAAGCCGAACTGCGCCAGCGTGGCGACGACAGCGCCGGTGAACTGGATGCGCTGGCCCGCGGCCTGGCTGCCTACCCGGATGACAACGGCCTGCTGTACGCACGTGCGCTCACCTGGGAGCGCCGCGACGACATCCCGCGCGCCGAGGCCGACCTGCGCAAGATCCTGGTGACCGACCCGGAAAACGTGCCGGCGCTGAACGCGCTGGGCTACACCCTGGCCGACCGTACCGGCCGCCTGCAGGAGGCGCTGGAGCTGATCGACCGCGCCCGCGTGGCCGAGCCGGACAACGCCGCCATCGTCGACAGCTATGGCTGGGTGCTGTATCGCCTGGGTCGCAAGGAAGAGGCACTGGTGCAGCTGCGCCGGGCCTGGACCCTGGCCAAGGACCCGGAGATCGCCGCCCATGTCGGTGAAGTGCTGTGGGTGCTGGGCAAGCATGACGAGGCCCGCCATTTCTTCGAGGAAGCGGCCAGGCTCGACCCTGAAAACCGCGCGCTGCTGCGCGCCCGCGAGAAATTCAATCCATGAGTGTTTCCCTGATCCGTCCGCTGCTGCTGGCGGCTGCGACCTTGGCGGTGACCGCCTGTACCAGCGTGGGTACGCAGAAGACCGCGCCACCGGCGGTGGTCCAGACGGTTTCGGCCGAAGCGGCACAGGCCGAAGCGGCCCGCGTGGCGGCCCTGCACGCGCAGCCGGAGTGGGCCTTCCAGGGCCGGGTCGCGGTCAGCAAGGGCAAGGACGGCGGCAGCGGTCGCATTGACTGGAAACAGGACGGCCGCCGCTACGTGGTCGAACTGAGCGCGCCGGTGACCCGGCAGAGCTGGAAGCTGACCGGCGACACCCATTCCGAAGCCGGCCGCCTGGAAGGGCTGTCTGGCGGTCCGCGTGATGGCGAGGACGCCCAGCAGCTGCTGCTGGAGGCGACCGGCTGGGACATCCCGGTCAACCAGCTGCCGGAGTGGATCCGTGGCCTGGTGGCCGGCGACGCTGCCGGTCCGGAGGCGGTCGAGCGCGACGCTGACGGCCGGCCGCGCCGCATGCAGCAGATGGGCTGGCAGGTGCAGTACCTGGACTGGTACCCGGCTGAGAGCGGACGCCCGGCGCTGCCACGCCGGATCGAGGCCAGCAATGGCGACGCCAAGGTGCGCCTGCTGGTGGACCAGTGGGGGCAGGGCACGCCATGAGCGGGGCTGCCGACGACGCGGGCTGGTCCTGGTGGCCGGCCCCGGCCAAGCTGAACCTGTTCCTGCACATCACCGGCCGCCGGGCCGACGGCTACCACGAGCTGCAGACCGTGTTCCGCCTGCTGGACTGGGGGGACCGCATCGGCCTGCGCCTGCGTGAAGACGGCCAGGTGCGTCGGCAGGGCGAGGGCCTGGCCGGCGTGGCCGAGGCCGATGACCTCGCGGTGCGGGCCGCGCGCGTGCTCCAGGAAGCGGCGAAGGTCGCGCAAGGTGCTGACATCATCGTCGAAAAGCACGTTCCTGCCGGTGGTGGGTTTGGCGGCGGTTCGTCCGACGCGGCCACCGTGCTGGTGGTACTGAACCGGCTCTGGCGTGCCGGCCTGGATGAAGATGCCCTGGCCGCGCTGGGCCTGCGCCTGGGCGCCGACGTGCCGGTGTTCGTGCGCGGGCGCAACGCCTGGGCCGAAGGGGTGGGCGAGCGCCTGCAGCCGATCACGCTGGCCCCGGCCTGGTATGTGGTGGTTGAACCGGGCGTTCATGTTCCCACGCCGGTGCTCTTTGCAGACCCGGATTTGACGCGCGACAGCCCAGTGGCGAAAATAGAGGACTTCGCTTCCGGGACCCTGGTCGGGAACGCGTTCGAACCGGTGCTGCGCCGCCGTGAGCCTGCCGTCGAGGCCGCGCTCGCTGCGTTGAGCGGCATCGGCACGGCGCGGCTGACCGGTTCGGGAAGTGGTTGTTTCGTCGAGTTCGCATCGCAGTCTGCCGCAGAGCAGGGACGGTCGAAGTTGCCGAAGGAGTTGCGGGCAAGGGTGGCAGCGGGCGTTGCGCGTTCGCCACTGCTGGATGCACTCGAGCAACACTGATTTATCAATGCAGGGGCGTCGCCAAGAGGCCCAAGGCACCAGGTTTTGATCCTGGCATTCGTAGGTTCGAATCCTACCGCCCCTGCCAATAGCGGCTGTGTCCGCGCCTTCCAGCGCATCGCCCGCGCGGGACGTGGATACAACCGCGGTGTTGTCAGCAGCAAGGGTCCATCGGGGTCCTTGCCGACTCCGGATCCCCGCCACTCGTCCCCGCCCGAGACAATCATGATGCAAGAGTCCCCGAACCTGCTGGTCTTTTCCGGCAACGCCAACAAACGTCTGGCGCAGAACATCTGCAAGGAACTGGGGGTTCGCCCGGGCAAGGCGCTGGTCTCGCACTTCTCCGATGGTGAAGTGCAGGTGGAGATCGAGGAGAACGTCCGCAAGCAGGACGTGTTCGTGATCCAGCCGACCTGCGCGCCGAGCGCGGAAAACCTGATGGAACTGCTGGTGCTGATCGACGCGCTCAAGCGCGCATCGGTGGCCAGCGTGACCGCCGTGGTGCCGTACTTCGGCTACTCGCGGCAGGATCGCCGCATGCGTTCCTCGCGCGTGCCGATCACCGCCAAGCTGGCGGCCAAGATGTTCAGCACCGCTGGCGCTGATCGCGTGCTGACCGTCGACCTGCACGCCGACCAGATCCAGGGCTTCTTCGATATTCCGGTCGACAACGTGTACGCCTCGCCGCTGCTGCTGGCCGACATCTGGCGCGCCTACGGCACCGAGAACCTGATCGTTGTGTCGCCGGACGTGGGCGGCGTGGTCCGAGCCCGTGCGGTGGCCAAGCGCCTGGATGACGCCGACCTGGCGATCATCGACAAGCGCCGCCCGCGCGCCAACGTCTCCACCGTGATGAACATCATCGGTGACGTCGAAGGCAAGACCTGCGTGATGGTCGATGACATCGTCGATACCGCCGGCACCCTGTGCGCCGCTGCCGCTGCCCTGAAGGCGCGCGGTGCGCTCAAGGTCGCCGCCTACTGCACCCACGCGGTGCTGTCGGGCCCGGCGGTGGACAACATCACCAATTCCCAGCTCGACGAGCTGGTGGTGACCGACACCATCCCGCTGAAGGACGCGGCGCGCGTGTGCAGCAAGATCCGCCAGCTGAGCGTGGCGGAAATGCTGGCCGAAACGATGCGCCGCATCGCCTTCGGCGAGTCGGTCAGCTCGCTGTACGTCGACTGAGTTTTTCGCCCCTGCCGGCAACGGCGGGGGCATACCCGGATGCTTCTGGTCGCGGAAGCATCTTCAACCGCCACGCCGCAGGGCGCGGCAACAACCTGAGTAGTCGAAAATGTCGAAGACCCATGAAATCAAGGTCACCAAGCGTGAACTGCAGCGTAAGGGTGCGAGCCGCCGCCTGCGTCACGCCGGTGTGATCCCGGCCATCGTGTACGGCGGCAACGCCGAGCCGGTCGCCATCAGCCTGGACCACAACGAAATCTGGCTGGCCCAGCAGAACGAGTGGTTCTATGCCTCGATCCTGGACCTGAACCTGGATGGCCAGGTGCAGAAGGTCCTGCTGCGTGACATGCAGCGCCACCCGTACAAGCAGCTGATCATGCACCTGGACTTCCAGCGCGTGAACGAGAACGAAGCCCTGACCGCTTCGGTCCCGCTGCACTTTGTCAACGAAGACACCTCGCCGGCCGGCAAGGCTGCCGACGTCGTGGTCACCCACGAACTGAAGGAAGTGACCATCACCTGCCTGCCGAAGGACCTGCCGGAGTCGATCGAAGTCGACCTGGGCGAGCTGAAGGCCGGTGACGTGGTGTACCTGTCCGACATCAAGCTGCCGAAGGGCGTGGAAATCCCGGCCCTGGCGCTGGGCAAGGACCACGACGACGCCATCGTCACCGCCAAGGCCGGCAAGGCCGACGAGGCTGACGAAGAAGCGGCTGCCGCCGAGTAATACCGTTACGGTGCCTGCCTCCGGGCAGGCACCGTACTGGAAGGAACCATGGCAGGACTGCGACTGATCGTCGGTCTGGGCAACCCCGGATCGGAACACGCCCGGACCCGGCACAATGCCGGGTTTCATTTCGTTGAGGCCCTGGCGGAAAAAGCCGGTGCGCGATGGAATGTGGACAGCAAGCTGTTCGGTGAGACCGCCAAGGTCGAGATCGCCGGGCAGACGGTGTGGCTGCTCAAGCCCGCCACCTTCATGAACCTCAGCGGCAAGTCGGTCACCGCCGCGCAGCGGTTCTGGAAGATCGAGCCGGAGGAAACCCTGCTGGCCCACGACGAGCTGGACCTGCCGCCCGGTGCGGCGCGGCTGAAGTTCGACGGTGGCCACGGCGGCCAGAACGGCCTGCGCGACACCATGCGCCTGCTGGGCCACGGCAGGTTCCATCGCCTGCGCGTGGGCATCGGCCATCCCGGCCACAAGGACCGCGTAGTGGGTTGGGTGCTCGGCCGCCCGTCCAAGGAGGATGACGTGCTGATCGCACGCGCCATCGACGATGCGATCGACGTGCTGCCGCTGGCGGTGCAGGGCGATTTCAACGAAGCGATGAAGCGGCTGCATACCCCGAAATAGCCGGTAGGTACCGACCGCTGGTCGGTACGGAGTCAACCAGACCGGGAGGTACCGACCGCTGGTCGGTACGGAGTCAACCCGACCGGTAGGTACCGACCGCTGGTCGGTACGGAGTCAACCCGACCGGTAGGTACCGACCGCTGGTCGGTATGGAGTCAACCAGACCGGTAGGTACCGACCGCTGGTCGGTACGGAGTCAACCCGACCGGTAGGTACCGACCGCTGGTCGGTACGGAGTCAACCAGACCGGTAGGTACCGACCGCTGGTCGGTATGGAGTCAACCAGACCGGTAGGTACCGACCGCTGGTCGGTATGGAGTCAACCAGACCGGTAGGTACCGACCGCTGGTCGGTACGGAGAATGATTGGAAAAGCAGCGCCCACGTCGCTGTTTCCCCAATCACTTTCACCCCAGAGAGCTGTCACCCATGGGTATCAAATGCGGCATCGTCGGCCTGCCCAACGTCGGCAAGTCGACCCTGTTCAATGCGCTGACCAAGGCGGGCATCGCTGCGGCGAACTTCCCGTTCTGCACCATCGAGCCGAACGTCGGCATCGTGCCGGTGCCGGATCCGCGCCTGAACGAGCTGGCGGGCATCATCAACCCGCAGAAGGTCATCCCGACCGCGGTCGAGTTCGTCGACATCGCCGGCCTGGTCGCCGGTGCCGCCAGCGGTGAAGGCCTGGGCAACAAGTTCCTGGCGCACATCCGCGAAGTCGATGCCATCACCCACGTGGTGCGCTGCTTCGAGCATGGTGACATCGTGCACGTGGCCGGCAAGGTCGACCCGATCTCGGACATCGAAACCATCGACACCGAGCTGGCGTTGGCCGACCTGGACAGCGTCGAGAAGGCGCTGAACCGTGCCGAGCGCGCGGCCAAGGGCGGCGACAAGGATGCGGCGGCGCGCAAGCCGGTGCTGGCCAAGCTGCAGGCGGCACTGTCCGACGGCAAGGCCGGTCGCTCGGCCGGACTGGACGACGAGGAAAAGGCGCTGGTGCGCGACCTGTTCCTGCTCACCCTGAAGCCGGTGATGTACATCGCCAACGTGCTGGAAGACGGCTTCGAGAACAACCCGCACCTGGACGCCGTGCGCGCGCACGCCGCCGCCGAGGGCGCGCAGGTGGTGCCGGTGTCGGCCGCGATCGAAGAAGAGCTGTCCCAGCTCGACGACGAAGACCGCGATACCTTCCTGGCCGACCTGGGCCTGAGCGAGCCGGGCCTGAACCGCGTGATCAACGCGGCCTACAGCCTGCTCGGCCTGCAGACCTATTTCACTGCCGGCGTGAAGGAAGTCCGCGCGTGGACCGTGCGCAAGGGCGCTACCGCTCCGCAGGCTGCCGCCGTCATCCACACCGACTTCGAGAAGGGCTTCATCCGCGCCGAAACCATCGCGTATGACGACTTCATCAAGTACAAGGGCGAAGCCGGCGCCAAGGAAGCCGGTCGCCTGCGCCTGGAAGGCAAGGAATACCGCGTGCAGGAAGGCGACATCCTGCACTTCCGCTTCAACGTCTGATCCAGCGGCATCGGATCGGCCCCGGACGCCCCGCCTTGTGCGGGGCGCCTGCGTTTCTGGCGATGGACAAAAATTCACCATGCTGCGAAACGCTTGCCGCGTGATGTTCGCCGGCACTTGTCCACAGCAAACTCCCATCGCTTTCCACGCCGGGTGTGGAAAACCGGCGAAGCCGATGTAGCGCCGAGCCCATGCTCGGCTGCGATGGACGTGAGCCGAGCGTGGGCCCGGCGCTACACGCCTCAATCGTTCCGCGTGGACAAAATTTCGCCACGCATCGAAACGCTTGCGTGGCAACATTCCCGCCCACTTGTCCACATCAAATCCCAACCGCTCTCCACGGCGCATGTGGAAAACCGCGGATGGGCATGGTTAAAAATTCACCAGCCTTTGAAACGCTTGCGCCGCAACGTTCGCGGTCACTTGTCCACATCAAGTCCGCATGGCTTTCCACGCGGCGTGTGGAAAAGCGCCCGGCACTCCCTTGCCGGGCACGTCCCGCATCACCAGGTGTACGACACGCCCAGCTGGGCACCGACATCGCGGAAGCCCATGCCACCGCTCTGCCGGCTCAATTCACCCCAGCCGCGCCAGCCACCGGACAGATCCACCTGTACACCGGCCTTGGCTTCGTAGATGTCGCGCGGCAACGGCCGCTGCAGGCGCTCGCCGTCCATCGCCAGGCCCGCGCCATTGCCGCCGGACCACCAGTTCACCGCCACGTACGGGTGCACCTGGCCCTGCGCCTGGCTCAACCCACGGCTGTAAAGACGCAGGCCGAGGCGCGTGCTGGTCTCGCCACCGCCACGGTCTTCGACCACCGTGCCGTTGGCTTCGATCAGCCGGTCGCTGTCGTAGCGGCTGTGCACCACCTGCAGCTGCGGTTGCAGGTAGACGCCACGCTGCGCGGTCTGGCGCAGCGGCAGCACGTAGCCGGCCTCGGCCGACGCGCTCCAGTTGCGCGCGTCATAGCGCTCCTTCTGCAAGCCATCGCCCTGCACGCTGTTGCGGAAGCGGCCGTACTGCAGCCAGCCATCCACATAGGCGCCACCGCGCATCTGCGCATCCTGCAGCCAGGTGGCATAGGCACCGACGCTGGTGCCGGTGACCACGCCGCGTGCGGTGTAGCCGGTCAGCTGCGAGCGGCTGTCATTGCGGGCGCGGCCGTGGCCAAGCATCGCACCTGCCTGCAGTTCGCCGGTACCGCCCACTTCGAAGCGGCGTCCGACGCCGACCAGCACACTGCTGATCTGCCCATCGACGTGCACCTGGCGGTTGCGGTCGTGGCTGTCCGGCTGCGCGCTGCGCAGGTGCATCCAGGCCACGGCATCGCTGCTTGCGCCGGCCTCGGCGGCGGGATCACCGGCGCGGTCGTGCAGGCTGTGCCGGAACATGCCCAGCGCGGCGTTGCGGTTGGCCAGGTAGGCCGCCGGTTCCGGGCGTTCCACCTGCGGGCGCGGCGGATCGATCGGCGGTTCCGGTGGCAGCGGCGGATCGACCGGCGGTTCCGGCGGCAGTGGCGGATCGACCGGCGGTTCCGGCGGCGACGGCGGATCGACCGGGGGATCGGGTGGCTGCGGCGGATCAACCGGCGGCTCCGGCGGATCGACCGGCGGCACGTATTCCGAACGCAGGTACCAGTTGCCGTCATCCGGGGTCGACACGCCGCCCTTGAACAGGAAGTAGTCGTAGGCACCGGCAACCGCGCGGCCCTGCAGGCTGAACTGTGCATCCGACTGGCCAGCCACGGTGATCAGGCGGATGCCCTCCTGGGTCAGTGCTCCGGCGCCGCCGGCGTTGCGCACGCTCACGCTGGCAGTGCCGCTGCTGTTGCCGTTGATGACAAGCTGATCGCCGAGCGAGGTGTCGTCACCCAGTGCACGGTTGAAGATCCACTGGCCACCGTTGCCCACGTAGTCGCCGCTGACAGTGACCGTCTTGAAGTCGCCGGCCGTCGGCGCATCGAAGGCGATGGTGCCGGCGTGATCGAGCGCGCCGACGCTGGAACTGGCACGCACGTTCCATTGGCTGCTGCCATCCAGCGACAGCTGCGCGACCTGGTAGCCGGAATCGCTGCGCAGGGCACCGCTGAAGAGCGTGCCGTTGCCCAGCAGCAGGTGCACGTCGGCGGTTGCGCTGTCGACCACCACGTCGCCGCGCAGCGTGCTGGCGTCGGCGTTGAAGTCGATGCGGCTGGTCGCCACGCTGCTGCCGTCGGTGAACACCGTGTCGCTGACCCGCAGCAGCCGGCCGTCGCCATCGCCGGCGGTCACCTCGCTGCCCTTGACGGTCAACGCATGATTGCTGCCCTGCAGCCAGAACGCGGCGCCGCTGGCGGTCTCGATATGGCTGTCGTTGAAGGTGGCGCGGTTCCAGTAAGGGCCGAACGCGGTCAGGTAGGAACGGTAGCCGCCGCTGTTGCTGCCGGTCATGCGGATGTCCAGGCGGTCGGCCTGGGTCAGCCGTGCGGTGTTCATGTGCACGATGCCGAACACGTTCTCGCCGTCACCGCGGATCGCGACGGTGTCGAGCAGCGCGGTGGCGGTGGAGCCCCCGATGAACACGCCGCCGCCGCCGTCGCCGCGCACATCGATCACGTTGCCGGTGGCTTCGATGCGGCTGGCGGAGCTGCCGGTGGAGCCGGTCACGCGAACACCATAGGTCGCATCGCCGTGCGTGGTGATCCGGCCGCCCTGCACCGTGGCGGTGCCGCCGTAGATCTCCACGCCATGGCCGTAGCTGTCGGTCCAGGTGTCGACGCTGCTGTCGGTCAGCTGCAGGCGCGACGCATCGCTGGCCAGCCAGAAGCCGGAATATCCTTCGCGTACATCGAAGGTCGCGTCGCGGGCGGTCAGTTCGCCCCAGCTGTTGATGTTCACGCCATAGCCGCCGACGGTGAAGAAGCTGCCGCCGTTGATCACCGCGCTGGAATAGGTCTTGCTGAGGGTGCTGCCGAGCAGTCGCATGCTGCCGCCCACCGAATGGGCTTCCACGTTCTCCAGCAGCAGGCTGCCGCCGCTGTCGATATCGAACCAGCCGCCCTGCAGGTAGGTGTCGTACAGCTCGGCGCGGCTGCCCACGCCGTCGGCCGCCACGCCGGCAAGAATGCCACCGGGGGCGAGGGTGATGCGGCTGTTGCGGATCGTCAGCAGGCCGGCGCTGTCGGCGCGCAGGCGGGCACCGCCGTCGGCGCTCATCTGCAGATCGGCCAAGTGCAGTTCGCTGCCCTTGCCGGACGCACCGGCCAGAGTGCCACCGGTCCCGGTCATTGAAAGACGGCCCCCGGCATAGTGGATCACGCCACCGTTGTAGGCCTGCACGCTGCCGAATCCGCTGCCGTTGCGGGTGGCATCGATGTCGACATCGCGTGCGTCGATCACACTGCCAGCGCCATTGGCGTACAGCGCATAGAAGCCCGTACCGGTGGCCGGCGCGATCGACAGCGTCGCGTTGCGCAGCTGCACCTGTCCCCCATTGCTGGCGGACACGGCGCTGCCACTGCCGGTCACGTTGATACGGCTGCCGTCGATCACTGCCTGGCTGCCCGCACCGGTGACGGTCAGCGCAAAGCTGCCGGCGGCATGGGTGAGGACATCGTCCGCGCCGAGTTGCAGGGTATTGCCGTCGCTGACCTGCAGTGGGCCGGTCAGATCGGCCGCGTGGACCGGCAGTGCCGCCCACAGGGCGGTCGCCAGCAGGCTGGGAAGGAGCGGGGCAGGCGCGCGGCGCGCGCGCCCGGACGCACGGCGGCGCCGTGTAGGGGAGGCGTACATGCTGTTGGACTTCCTGTGGCAGAGCGCAGCACGGCTGCGCGAACTGGCGCGGCAGGGCCGCGTCGCTGCGGAAGCCACATGCGATGGCAGCTGCAGGCGCCATCGGGCTTCCGTCCCCCACGGCGACGCAGTGCTGCTGGCACGCGCACCATGGCGGGATGCATCCAGCCTAGAAATCGGCGCCGTCCTATGGAATCAGGCGTTTCCTAAAGCCACTGCGGGCCCGCGTACAGCACCCGCGCGATTCAGCCCGGAGTCGGTCTCAGGCGAACAACGAGGCCTGCAGGCAGTACTCGATCAGCGCCTGGTCGCTGTCCACGCCGAGCTTGCGCATCGCGCTGATCTTCTGCGTGCTGACCGTCTTGGCACTGCGTTGCAGCTGTCGTGCGATCTCGCCCACGCTCATGCCGCCGGTGAACAGGCGGATCACTTCCAGCTCGCGCGGTGACAGGCGCGCACGCACGGCCTCGGCATCGGCCGGTTCACCCGCGTCTACCGGCAGCAGGCCCGGGGGCCGGTAGACCCGGTCGGCCAGCACCACGCGCAGGGCCTGTACCAGGCTGCCCAGTCCATGGCTCTTGAGCACCACGCCGCCGGCGCCTGCGGCATACATCGCCGCCACCAGCGACGGGTTGGATACCATCGTCAGCACCAGCAGGCGTGTCTCCGGAAAGCTGCGGCGCAGGAACGAGATCAGCTTGATGCCGTCCCCGAAGTGATCACCCCCGGGCATGCTGTAGTCGGTGATCACCGCCTGTGGCCGGGTCCGGGTCATCAGCTCGATCAGCGTCGCCGGGTCGGCCGCTTCGCCCACGACCTCCAGGTCCAGTTCCCCGGCCAGCACGTCGCGGATGCCGGCAAGCACGATCGGGTGGTCGTCGGCGATGAGGATCCGTGTGGTCATGGCAGGGCCGGGTCGTCGGGAAGGGAAGGGGATGCGGGGTCAAGCAGGGGGTGCAGCAGTTGTTCGAGGCGCCGCTGGAAGCCGGCAAGCGGGGCCGCCTGGGTCGCCAGGTCAGCGCCGCCCGCCAGGGCATGTTCGATCTGCAGGCCGCGATCCACCAGGGCTGGCGCGCCGACGATCACCAGTGCGCCGCGGATGCGATGCAGTACCTGCACCACGCGTGCGGGGTCGGCGGCGGCGATCGCCTGGCGCAGGCTGTCCAGGTCGCCCTGCATGGTCTGCACGAACAGCGCCTGCATCCTGTCCGGAACCTGCAGTGGCGCATCATCATCATCGCGCGCATCGGCGGAGGCCGGGCTCTCCGGCAGCGCCCGGACGCCTGCGTCGCCCTGGCTGATCCGGGTCAGCAGGCGCTGCAGGGCTTCCAGCGTGATCGGCTTGACCAGTACGCCCTGCATGCCTGACTCCTGGCAGCGTTGTCGCTCGGCCGGGTCGGCGTTGGCGGTGGCGCCGTGGATCGGTACGCGGGCACCGCGCGCGCGCAGGGCACGGGCCAGGCCGTACCCATCCATGCCGGGCATGTTCAGGTCGGTCAGCACCAGCGCGAATGCACCCTGCTGCCAGTAGCCCAGCGCTTCATTGCCATCGCTGGCGACCACGGCGCGGCAGCCCAGCTGCTCCAGCTGGTCGCGCAGGATGGCCTGGTTGATCGGATTGTCCTCGGCTACCAGCACCTGCAGGCCGAAGCGCCGCGGCAGGGGCAGGCGTCCGTTGGCACTGGCCGCCAGGGGCTGGCCTGCGGCGGCGGCCAACGCCATCACGATCGCATCGAACCGATGCAGTCCCACCTGCCAGAAGCCATCCATCTGCCGAGGCCGCACGCCGCCGTCGCGGCAGGCGACAACGCGCGCGCCACCGGCCCAGTGTGGCAGCGGACCGTCCAGGACCAGGTCAAGCAGTACCGCAGCCGCTGGCAGGCCCATGGCGCTGTCTTCCCGGTACGCGCCGGCGTGCGCGCCGCGCTGCTGCAGGCGCTCGCACAGCGACTGCACCAGCTCGCGCACATTGCCGCGCACCTGCACCTGCAGCCCCGCCGGCAACCGCAGTGCCGGGCATTGCTGCGGATCCGCCGGCGCCGGGAACAGCGGCAGTTCGACGCTGAAACTGCTGCCCAGGCCACTCTCGCTGACCACGCGCAGCTGGCCTTCCATCAACGCCACAAGGTGCGCACAGATGGCCAGGCCCAGGCCGGTGCCGCGCATCGCGTCGGTGCCCGGGTTGGCCTGGAAGAAGGGCTCGAACAGATGCGCCTGGTGTTCACTGGCAATGCCGATGCCGGTATCGGCCACCTGCCACTGCAGCCAGCAGCGCTGTGCCTGCCAGCGTGCCGACACGCGCACCACCACGCGTCCGCTGTCGGTGAACTTCAGCGCGTTGCTGATCAGGTTGTTGAGCACCTGGCGGATCCGTGCGGCGTCACCGCATACCCTGGAGGGCACGTCGGCATCGATGCAGGCGTAGAACTGCAGCCCCTTGCTGGCGGCCGCGGCGGCGTACGAGTCGAGTGCATCTTCGGTCAGCCGGACCGGATCGAACGGGCTGGGCTCCAGGCTCAGTTGTCCGGCCTCGGCCTTGCTGACATCGAGGATGTCGCTGATCAACTGCATCAGGGTCGAGGACGAACGCTGGATCGTGGCGAGGTACTCCTGCTGCCGCGCATCCAGCGGCGTGAGCCCCAGCAGTTCGAGCGTACCGAGCACGCCGTACAGCGGCGTGCGGATCTCGTGGCTCATGGTGGCCAGGAACTGGCTCTTGGCGCGGTTGGCCTGGTCGGCAGCGCGACGCGCCTGCTGCAGTACCTGTTCGGCCTCGTGCTGGCTGCTGAGATCGATGAACAGGCACAACACCGCCGGCTCGCCGCGATAGCGCGCCGGTGTCGCCGTCACCAGCAGGTGGCGGTCCTCAGGCGTGGTGTAGGCCAGTCCGTCGCCGAGGGTGGTGCCGCCAGCGGCCAGCACGCTTTGCCGCCAGGGGCCATGCCAGCCGCCTGCGTTATGGTCCTCGCCCAGCCAGCGGCGGGCGAGGGCGTTGTCCAGCAGTACAGTGCCATCGTCGCGCCGCAACAGGCACAGCCCGATCGGTGCGTTGTCCAGGATGGTGCGGCTGAAGGCCTCGCTTTCCAGCAGGCGCGCGTGGTGGCTGCGCAGCGGCTCGATGACCGAGCGCCGGTACGCGCGCAGCAGCAGCGTGCCACCCAGCGCCAGCAGCAGGGCCGCCACCGTCGCGCCGAGCAGCGGCCCTTGCGGGTGCTGGAATACCTGGCGCCAGCTGACGTGGTAGACCGCCTGCCAGCCGCGCTCGCTGCGCATGCGGAACTGCAGGCCGTCCAGGCCGGCCCGCGTGGCGGTGCCGGTGTCGCTGGCGTCTGCGGCATCGCCCAGCAGGCGCTGGCCCTCAGGATCGAACAGCGACAGCCGCTGGAACACCGGGACACCCAGCACCTGGCGGTAGTCATCAACACGCGCCGGATCCAGCAGGCACGCCAGCGCGGCCTGTGAATCCCGGCCATCCTCCCCCCACAGCCGCGCATCCTGTGGGGCGTGCGCGATGGCCAGCAGGCGGGTCTGGCGGTCGCGCCACGGCACGCTCACCCAGGCGATGCCGCCACGCCGCAGCGCGGGCCGCGTGGCCAGCGCCCGGTGGATGTCGGCGATCGCCGGGCGCAGGTGATGCGGGCTGTTCTGGCCGGCGTCATGACGGCCGATCTGCACCGGTGCCAGCAACCCGCGCGTGCCCTGGCCGTTGACCAGCAGGCATTGCGGCGGTGGGTAGCGCGAGGCCGACCAGAACGTGCCATAGAAGCGCAGGAAACGGTTGCCCAGTTCGGACGGCGGCGAAGGGCTGGCGCCCTCGCTTCCGACCATCGCAAAGTGCGCGAACAGCGGGCCGTGTTGCAGTTCGCCGCTGGCATCGGCAAGCGGTGGCCCCTGCATGCCGACGTCATGCAGCCGCCATTGGCGCAGGAAGCGCTCCTGCTCGCGCAGCGTGCCGTCCAGGCGGCGGAAGTGGAACTCGATCTTGCTGCGCTCTTCGTTCAGCAGCTGCGAACCGGCCGACAGCAGCAGTCCGGCCTGCAGGGTCGCCAGTGCCACCACGCCGATCAGCACGGCATGGACGCGCAGCGAGCGGCGGGCGAGTCGGCGGACGGGAGCGGCCTCGGCCGGCATGGCAGGTCTCGGAGCAGGGGGCGCACAGCGGCACCGGTAGCAGCGGCACAGGTCCCCCGCCGCAGCGCAGACAGGATCATCAATGTCGCTTGATGGTTTCGTGAACCCGCCGCGGAGCCGGCGTCAGCGCAGCGCGGCCCGCGGGCGGTCATCCACAGGGCGCTTCCTCGTCCAGCAGGCGGGTGAACTCGTCCGACGGCAGCGCCTGCGAGATCAGGAAGCCCTGCACCTGGCTGCATCCGAGCTGGCGCAGTGCGGCCAGGTCCGCATCACTTTCCACGCCTTCGGCCACGATGGTCAGGCCCAGTTGGTTGGCCAGTGCGATCACCGTCGACAGGGTCAGGTGCAGGGCAGGATCACGGGCGCAGCCGCTGACCAGCGCGCGGTCGATCTTGACCTCGGTGAAGGGGGTATTGACCAGATTGTGGACCGAGCTCAGGCCCTGCCCGAAATCATCCTGGGCCAGGCCGAAGCCTTTCATGCGCAGCCGGCAGGCCCCGGCATAGAAATCACTGACGTGCCGCGTGGTGCTGTTCTCCATCAGCTCGAAGCACAACTCACCGGGGCTGCCGCCGTGGGCCAGGGTCAGCGCCAGCAGTTCATCGGGCAGGTCCGACTGTTCCAGCAGATGAGGCGGCAGGTTGATCGATACCGGTACCCGGAAGCCCTGTTTGCGCCAGCGTGCCTGTGCGCTGATGCTGGCCTTGAGCATCATCCGCAGCAGCTCGCCCTCCAGCCCGTGGCGGCAGATCGCCGGCAGGAAGCTGCCAGCGGCCAGCGTGCCCAGCTGCGGATGGCGCCAGCGCACCAGGGCTTCGGCCGCCACCACCCGTCCGGACTGCAGCGATTTCTTCGGCTGGAACCAGGCCGTCAGGCTGCCGTCGGCCATGGCCTGGCGCAGTTGGGATGCGTCCGGTTCGGGCGCTGCCGGTGCGCGCGCGGGAACCTCGCCGGCGGCCGGGCGCGCCTGCGCCAGGGCCTCGAACAGGGCGTCCACGTCGGCCGCCGCCACCGGCTTGGGCAGCAGGCCGATCACATCCAGCCCCAGCGATTCGGCCATGAGCCGTGCCGAGGTCATCATCCGCCGCGGCGCCGCACTGACCACCGCAAGGCGCGGCGGACGCGGCTGGGCCGCAAGGGCCTGGATGAACTGGATGCCGTCCTGCCCGGGCATCAGCAGGTCACTGACCACCAGGTCGTAGGGCTGGCACGCACACAGCGCGATGGCCGCCTCGACGTCCTCGCAGGCATCGACCTGGACGTCGGCGCGGCTGCCGAACAGGTTGGCCAGGAAGCCACGCTGGAAGGCCTGGTCTTCCAGGATCAGGACACGCTGGGTCATGCGGGGTCTCCTTGGCGCAGGGCGGTGATTGCCTTGCGCAGGCGGGCGATGTCGATGGGTTTGCTCAGGTAGCCCTGCATGCCACTGGCCAGGCAGCGCTCGCGTTCCTCGGCGGTGGCATTGGCGGTGGCGCCGATCACCGGCACCAGGCTGCCGTCATCGCGCAGCTGGCGGGCCAGTGCGTGGCCGTCCATGCGCGGCATGTTGATGTCGGTCACCACCAGGTCGAAGCACTGATCGCGGCACCGCTGCAGGGCCTCCACGCCGTCCTGGGCCAGCTCCACCTCGCAGCCCAGGGTGCGCAGCTGCTCGGCCAGGATCACCCGGTTGATCGGATTGTCCTCGACGGCCAGCGCGCGCAGGCCCAGCGGCATCGGTGGCGCCAGGCGGGCGGGCTCCGGCTGCGCCGCACGTTGCCGCTGCACGTTGGCCAGCGCATTGCCGATCGCGGCCATGCCGTGCAGGGTCACCACCAGGCTGCCATCGGCCGCGACGATCGGCTGGTCACCGCCCTCGATCGACGCCACCACGCGCGGTCCTGTCCACGGCAGCGGCATCCCGGCTTCGCCATCGAGCAGGATCGCGCCATCATGGTCCAGCAACGCCGGGTCGCCCTGCAGGGGCTGTGCGTTGGCGCCCCAGCGACGAAGCCATCCACAGGCACTGTCGACCAGCTCGCGGTTGCGGCCGCGCACCAGGATCGGCGGCTCCGGCAGCAGCGCGGGCCCGTCTTCGGCGGCGGCCAGGACCGGCAGCGGCAGGCGGACGCTGAAGCTGCTGCCCAGGCCCGGCTCGCTCACCACCTGCAGTTCGCCGCTCATCAGGCGCACCAGGCGGTCGCTGATGGACAGGCCCAGTCCGGTGCCCTGCGCGCTGGCCGCACCGCGCACCTGCCGGAACGGTTCGAACAGGCGTGCCTGCTCCTCAGCGGGGATGCCGACGCCGGTGTCGGTGACCTGCCAGGCCAGCACGCTCGAATCACCTTCGCGCTGCACCTGGCGCACGCGCAACACCACCCGGCCATGCTCGGTGAACTTGATCGCGTTGCTGAGCAGGTTGGCCAGCACCTGGCGGATGCGGTCGGCATCACCGAGCACCCGCGTCGGCAGGCGCGGATCGGTGCAGACCAGGACCTGCAGGCCCTTGCAGGTGGCCGACGCGGCGAAGCTGCGCAGCACGCTCTCGGTCAGTTCGCGCGGCGAGAACGCCGCCGGTTCCAGGCTGAGCTGTCCTGATTCGATCTTGGAAACATCCAGCACGTCGCTGATCAACTGCAGCAGGACCGATGAAGAGCTCTCGATGGTGCGCAGGTACTGCGACTGCCGGGCATCCAGTTCGGTATGCCCCAGCAGTTCCAGCGTGCCCAGCACGCCGTACAGCGGGGTGCGGATCTCATGGCTCATGGTGGCCAGGAACGCGCTCTTGGCCTGGTTGGCCGCATCGGCGGCCTGGCGCGCCGACGACAACGCGGCCTGGGCCTGGCGGTGCCGGGAAATATCATGGAAGACGCACAGCAGCACGTCGTCGCCCTGGTAGCGGCAGGCCGCGTGCAGCACCTGCAGCTGGCGCCCGTCGCGGGTGGTGAACTCCAGCCCACGCCCGCGTTCGCCGGCGTGCCCGCGCCACGGAGCCTGCCAGTCGCTGTGCTCGCCTTCTTCGCCCAGCCAGTCGCGCAGCAGCTGGTTGGACAGCAGCAGCGCGCGGTCGTCGCGGCGCAGCACGCAGATGCCGACCGGTGCCATGTCGATAACCGTCGAACTGAAATCCAGGTTCTCCAGCAACCGGCGGTGCTGCTGCAGGGCCGGCTGGATCAACTGGCGGTCCACGCGATGCTGCAGCAGGTACAGCGCGACGCCGGCCAGCAGCAGCAACAGGAGGCAGACCAGCAGAGGCGCGGCCAGGTCGCTCAGCAGCAGTGGCGGCGGCAGGTGGTAGACCAGCCGCCAGCCATCGGTACCGACGCCCTTGACCAGCGCCACGCCACGCGGCAGACCGCCGCTCCACAACGTGCCGAAGCTGTCGTTCTGGCGCTGTTGAAGGGTCGTCCAGCCCGCGCGGTCCAGCCGCGGCGCCTGGCTGGACAGTGCGGGCTGTCCAGCACGGTCCAGCAGCGCGTAACCGCCGATGCCCTGGCCATCGATCATCTCCGCCGCTGCATCGGCATCAAGCAGCAGTACCAGCCACTGCGCCGGCTGCGGGCCGGCCTGCACCGGCCTTGCCAGTGCGACGCCACGCTCACCCGGGCGCAGCCAGTACACCGGGTCCGCGCCCTCCAGGCTGCCGTTGCGCGCCTGCAGTGCACGCAGTGACGGCAGGCGCGCCAGGTCGACGTCGACCGCGTCGCCGGCCAGCCAATGCGCACCTCGCGCATCGACCAGCAGCAGGTGCGTCTGCAGCGCCTGCAGCGTGTGCTCGGCGCGTGCCGACAACAGCAGTCGCTGGCCCGGCTGGCCGCCGGGTCCATCCAGCGCCACCTGGCGCATGCCTTCGCTGTCCGCAGCGGGCGCATCCGGGCGGCCGGCCAGCACCGAATCGCCCAGGTACCGCAGCAGGGCTTCGCGCTGGTCGAAATAGATCTGGGCCTTGTAGGCGGCGGCATTCATCTCGCGGCGATGGGTCGAGATGTCCTCGGTGAACGCCGTGAGCAGGTAGAAGCCGGCCGCCGCAGCCAGGCAGAGGAAGACGCACACGGTCAGGCAGCGCAACAGCACCGACGCGGTGGCCGATGGCACGGTCTGCTGCAGCGAAGGGCGGGGAAAGCGGAACATGCAACGATGCTAGGGAGCGGCGCGGAAGGCGCGGAATCAGCCGTTTCCTAAAATCCCCTGCGGCCGGGCCAGGCTGAAGCACACGCGCAGGTGCCGTTCAGGTGGCGGAAAAAAAGAACCCCCGCCGGAGCGGGGGTCTTCTGTGTCTGCGCTGGCCGGGCGCTTACAGAGCGCTGCCACCGAACTTGTGGGTGTACTGCAGGTTGATCGTGCGCCCCACGCTGTCGAACCAGGACACGTCGTAGTACGGGTATGCAGTGTAGGTACGGTCCTTCGGCGGCATCTTGTTGAACACATTGACCACCGACAGCGACAGGCGCGAATGGTCGTCGACGCGGTACTGCAGCGATGCGTTGTAGCGGTAGGTTGCCTTCACGTACGGGCTGTCACCGCTGTCCCAGTCGAACACCTGGTCGTAGCTGTCCGAGGTCGGCAGCTTGCCCAGGCGAGAACCGTACACCGTTGCCGACCACGCCTCCTTCTCCCAGGTCACGCTCAGGCCGGTCTTGGTGCGCGGAATGTCGAAGCCGCTGTTGACTGCGAACTGGTCTTCGCTGCGGTCGCCCGGGTAGCGCTGGAAGTCATGCTTCTTCACCCAGGTGTGGGTGCCGTTGAAGATGAAATCGCCGATCCCTGTCTGCAGGCGGTAGCGCAGGCCGACGTCGATGCCGGAGGTGGACTCGCGGGCGACGTTGATCGGCTCCACGCGCACGCCATACAGGCGCCCGTCGTTGCTGCGGGTGATGCGGGCAATCGCGTCCACGCAGGTCGGCGAGGTGACGTCGGCGCTGCCCAGGCGGCAGTTCGCTTCGTTGGCCAGGATCGTGCGCACATCCATGTCCTGCACCTGGTTGCGCATGTCGATGTCGAACCAGTCCACTGACAGGTCCAGGCCGATCGCCGGCGACCAGACCACGCCGGCGCTCCACGAGGTGCTGGTTTCCGGGTCGAGCTGGCGGTTGCCGGTGCGGCTGCGGATCAGGTTGCGCTCGTAGTCGGCACAGTCGCTGGCACCGTCGGCGCGGCAGCTGTACAGGTCTTCGGCGCTGGTCTCGTCGTTGCCCGGGCCGGCGAATACATAGTGCAGGTCAGGCGCACGGAACGCGGTGCCATACGAACCGCGCACCAGCAGCGTGTCGATCGGGCGCCATTCCAGGCCGCCGCTCCAGGTGGCCTTGCCGATGGTGTGACCGGAATAGCGGTACTGGTCGTAGCGGCCGGCCACGCTCAGGTTGACCGTCTCGTGCAGCGGCATGCGCAGCTCCGCAGCGGTCGCCCAGCGGTTGCGCGAACCGTTGCCGTCCGAATCCTTCCAGCTGTAGTAGTAGTACTCGGTCGCCAGCGGATCGGGATTCAGCGAGTAGGCCTGCTGGCCCACTTCCACGGTCGCGGCAAACCCGGCGTCGCCACCGGGCAGGGCGAACAGGGCCGAATTGGTCAGGGTGAAGGCGGCGGTCTCCGTGCGCGACTTCGGGGTGTAGGTGGTACGCGCGGCGATCGCGTCGTACTCGGCGCGGGTCAGTGGTCGGTACAGGCGCGACGGGTCGGCGTTGTAGATCGGGAAACCGTCGTCATCCACGCCCAGCTGCGGGCCGAGGAACAGGTCATTGGCCTTGGCGGCAATGATCTGTGCCCAGCTGATCCGCGACTGGTACTGCGAATGGCTCAATGCCGCTTCGTAATCCCAGTTGCCGGCCAGGTTGCCCTTGAAGCCAGTGGTCACGCTGAAGGTCTTCTGCGTGCTGCGCACCATGGCATTGCGCAGGCCACCCATTTCCTCGGGGGAGAACTGGCGCTGCCAGAACTCGATCTCGCCGGTGGCTTCGTTGTTGAAGTAGCCCGACTCGTCGCCGTTGGCGTCCATGCGGCCCCACTTGGTGACGTCGCGCATCAGCGACAGCGTGTGGTAGCCCAGCTGCAGGTCGGCGAACCACTGCTGGCCATTGTCGAAGTCGTAGCTCAGCGACGCGTAGCCGTTGGCGCCCCGGCGCTTGCTGAGGACGGTGCCATAGCCGATCGAGCTGTCGCTGCCGCAGTAGTAGCCGTACTTCGGGCGATAGGTGCGATAGGTGCTGCCCTGGTTCTGGCCGGACAGCGCTTCGCAGGTGGCCGCGCCCGGGTCCAGGTAGTCATCGTTGTAGTCGGTGCGCAGGTAGGCACGGCGCGCGATGCGCGAGCCCTCGGTGGGACCGTCCTGGGTCGAGTCCTGGATCTCACGCTCATAGGCCCACAGCGGGGTCTGCGACTGCAGTTCGACGCTGTATACGGCGTTGAAATTGCCACGGCTGAAACCGCTGGCCAGGCTCATGTCGAACGACTCACCGCCGCCTTCGGTGGTGGTGCCCATGCGCATGTCGACGGTGGTGCCATCGGCCTTTTTCTTCAGGATGAAGTTGACCACGCCGGCGATCGCGTCCGAGCCGTAGATGGCCGACGCGCTGCCGGTCAGCACTTCGATGCGCTCGATCATTCCTAGCGGGATGTTGGAGACATCGGTGAAGTTGCTGCGGCCCTTGAACGGCATCGGGAAGTCGGCGATGCGGCGGCCATTGACCAGCACCAGCGTATGGTTCGGGCCCAGGCCGCGCAGGTCCACCTGCTGCGCGCCCGGCGAGAAGTCGGCGCCACTGGAAGACTGCGGGCTCTGCGTCTCACCGCCGTTCTGGGTCATTGCACGCAGCACGTCCGGCACGCTGGTGAAACCGCTGGAGCGGATCTGCTCGGCGTTGATCACCGTGATCGGGGCCGGGCCTTCCACCTGGGCGCGCGGAATGCGCGAGCCGGTGACCTGCACCGCGTCCAGTTGTTGAACCGAAGAGGAAGCCGGTGCCTGGGCCGCCGCGGAAGCAGCCACGCCCATCAACGCCAGCTGGATCGACCACGCCATCGCCTGTCTACGCATGAGGAATTCTCAAAAATGATGCCGGCCCGCAGAGGAGGGGCCCTGTCCCCCATTCATATTTCTGGAATGGGCGCGCGCATTTAACGCCTTTTTCATGTCCTTGACTACCGGGTGTCTATCTGGCAAAGAGTGAAAACGCTTGCAAGTCGATTTTGTTCAGGGAGATCAAGATGCGACCCCTCTGCAGTCTCCGGCGCGGTGCCTTCCTCTGGCTGCTGTCGCTGGTCCTGGCCTGGCCGTCCGCGAGCCCTGCCCAGGACCTGCAGGGACCGGGCTTCGCCTACTACGAAGTGGGTGACCTGGAGGCGCCGAGACCCGGTCCGCGCGTACCGGCGATGATGCTGATGGGCGGTGGCGAATGGGTGCCCGAGGCCTTCCAGTGGTGGCTGAAGCAGGCCGGCCATGGCCGCGTGCTGATCCTGCGGGCCTCCGGCAAGGACGAGCTGCAGGACCGTCTCTATCACCAGATCGGCGGCACCACCGCCGTGCAGACCCTGGTCTTCGACAGCCGTCGCGGCGCCGACGATCCGGCGGTGCTGCGGGTGGTGGCTGCAGCCGATGCGATCTTCATTGCCGGCGGCGACCAGTCGCGCTACATCCGCTTCTGGAAGGGCACCGCGCTCAACCGCGCGCTCAACGCGCATGTGCGCGCCGGCAAGCCGATCGCCGGTACCAGCGCCGGGCTCGCCATCCTGGGCGGCTATGCCTACGGCGCGATGGACGGCGGCAGCATCACCTCCGCCGGCGCCCTGGCCGACCCGATGGGCCGCGCGGTGACCCTCGACAGCGGCTTCCTGCAGATGCCCTACCTGCAGCGCGTGGTCACCGACACCCATTTCGACAAACGCGACCGGCTCGGACGCCTCATCGTGTTCGTGGCCCGTGCCGCGCTGGAGAGCGGCGACCCCGGCATCGTCGGCATCGGCGTCGACGAGGACACCGCCCTGTGCGTAGAGCCCGATGGCCAGGCACAGGTCTACAGCGCCGGCGGCCAGGGCCGGGTCTGGGTGGTAAACCCCGGCCGCGGCGCCGATCGTCTGGTCGAGGGCGAACCCCTGCGCTTCCATGCCGTACCGGTAACGGTGGTCGCCAGTGGCAGCCGCATGCGGCTGGACGACGTCCAGGCCGAGGCCGATTTCCAGGCCGTGGCCGACATCAGCGACGGCGAGATTGAGTTCACGCTTCGGTAGTGCCGGCCGCTGGCCGGCAACTCACCTTCCCCGATGCGCCCCGTGCCGGCCAGCGGCCGGCGCTACCCTGCAATCCATTCCCTCGTCCTGCTGGAGATGTACCCGATGAAACTGCGTCTGGCCCTGTGTGCGCTGCTGTCCCTGCCGTTGCTGGCCCAGGCCGCCCCGGCGGTCTCGCCGCTGCTGGTCATCCACGGCGGCGCCGGCGTCGAGCGCAGGGACCTGTCGCCGGCCGAAGAGAAGGCCGCGCGCGATGCGTTGCGCGCTGCGCTGCTGAAGGGGCATGCCGAACTGGCGGCCGGTCGCCCGGCGCTGGCCGCCGTCACCGCAGCGATCACGGTGCTGGAAGACGATCCGACCTTCAACGCCGGCAAGGGCGCGGTGTTCACCCATGACGGCCACAACGAGCTGGACGCCGCCGTGATGGACGGCGCCACCCAGGCCGCAGGCGCGGTGGCCGGCGTGCAGCGGGTGCGCAACCCGATCCTGCTGGCTCAGACCGTGATGCAGAAATCCAGGCACGTGATGATGGTCGGGCAGGGCGCCGAAACCTTCGCGGCCGAGCAGGGCATTGCCCTGGTGGATCCCTCCTACTTCCGCACGGAGAAGCGCTGGCAGCAGCTGCAGCGCGCACTGAAGGAAGAGGCCAGCGGCCAGGCCCATGCCGACCTGGAGACCGCAAGGCACTTCGGCACCGTGGGCGCGGTCGCGCTGGACGCGCAGGGGCACCTGGCCGCCGGCACGTCCACCGGCGGCATGACCAACAAGCGCTACGGTCGCGTGGGTGACTCGCCGATCATCGGCGCCGGTACCTGGGCCGACGCGCGCTGTGCGGTGTCGGGCACCGGCTGGGGCGAGTACTACATCCGCACCGCGGCCGCGCACGAGATCTGCGCGCGCATGCGCTACCAGGGGCAGACGCCGGAGCAGGCCGGCAAGGGCGTCATCAACCAGGCGATTCCGCAGATGGGCGGCGACGGCGGCGCGATCGTGCTCGGCGCCGATGGAAAAATGGCCGCGCCGTTCAACACCCAGGGCATGTATCGGGGCTGGATCGGCGCCGACGGCGTTCCCCATGTCGCAATTTTCGCCAGCGAAGCACTGCCGGCTCCCGGGCAATAACCTTGCGTATCAATGGGTTTGCGACGACGTGTGAAAAAGATGGAAAAAAGCGTTGACAGCCCCTCGTCCCATCAGCAGAATAAGCGGCTCACCACCACACACCGCAACGCTTCGGCGGCAACGGGACGGGGTGGTAAGGAGGGATACCCAAGCGGCCAACGGGGGCAGACTGTAAATCTGCTGGCTTACGCCTTCGGTGGTTCGAATCCACCTCCCTCCACCAGTTTCACGTTGTGACATTCCCGGCGCGGGAGTAGTTCAATGGTAGAACCTCAGCCTTCCAAGCTGATGGTGCGGGTTCGATTCCCGTCTCCCGCTCCATTGAATGAACTTTGAATAGTATCGAGTTCATGTCATAATGCAAAACTCGGCTCACGTAGCTCAGTCGGTAGAGCACTTCCTTGGTAAGGAAGAGGTCGAAGGTTCGATTCCTTTCGTGAGCACCATCTTAAGCATCACCTCTCAGACGAATTCGAGATAAGCAGCCATGGCCAAGGGTAAGTTCGAGCGCACCAAGCCGCACGTCAACGTCGGCACCATCGGTCACGTCGACCACGGCAAGACCACGCTGACCGCCGCACTGACCAAGATCGGTGCCGAGCGCTTCGGTGGCGAGTTCAAGGATTACTCCTCGATCGACGCCGCGCCGGAAGAAAAGGCTCGTGGTATCACGATCTCGACCGCGCACGTCGAATACGAATCCCCGATCCGTCACTACGCCCACGTTGACTGCCCGGGCCACGCTGACTACGTCAAGAACATGATCACCGGTGCCGCCCAGATGGACGGCGCGATCCTGGTGTGCTCGGCCGCTGACGGTCCGATGCCGCAGACCCGTGAGCACATCCTGCTGTCGCGCCAGGTCGGCGTGCCGTACATCGTCGTGTTCCTGAACAAGGCCGACATGGTCGACGACGCCGAGCTGCTCGAGCTGGTCGAGATGGAAGTGCGCGAACTGCTGAGCAAGTACGAGTTCCCGGGCGACGACACCCCGATCATCGCCGGTTCGGCCCGCCTGGCGCTGGAAGGCGACCAGAGCGACATCGGCGTGCCGGCCATCCTGAAGCTGGTCGACGCGCTGGACAGCTGGATTCCGGAGCCGGAGCGTGCGATCGACAAGCCGTTCCTGATGCCGGTGGAAGACGTGTTCTCGATCTCGGGCCGCGGCACCGTGGTGACCGGTCGTATCGAGCGCGGCGTGATCAAGGTTGGCGACGAAATCGAAATCGTCGGCATCCGTCCGGTGCAGAAGACCACCGTGACCGGCGTTGAAATGTTCCGCAAGCTGCTGGACCAGGGTCAGGCAGGCGACAACGCTGGCCTGCTGCTGCGCGGCACCAAGCGTGACGACGTCGAGCGTGGCCAGGTGCTGGCCAAGCCGGGCACGATCAAGCCGCACACCAAGTTCGAAGGCGAAGTGTACGTCCTGTCGAAGGACGAGGGCGGCCGCCACACCCCGTTCTTCAACGGCTACCGTCCGCAGTTCTACTTCCGCACCACCGACATCACCGGCGCCGCTGCACTGCCGGAAGGCGTCGAAATGGTGATGCCGGGTGACAACGTCAAGATGGTCGTCACCCTGATCAACCCGGTGGCCATGGACGAAGGCCTGCGCTTCGCCATCCGCGAAGGCGGCCGTACCGTCGGCGCCGGCGTGGTCTCGAAGATCATCGAGTAAGCCTGCAGTACCGGTGGTTGCATAGCGCCGCCGGTTACGCGAATGGCGGGCCGGGAACCTCGGTCCGCCTTCGCCGTCTAAGGGAAGGCAAGTTTTCAACGTACGCCAGTAGCTCAATTGGCAGAGCAGCGGTCTCCAAAACCGCAGGTTGGGGGTTCGAGTCCCTCCTGGCGTGCCATCTGCCCACCTTACCCAGCGGCCTGCGCCGCTAAAGCAGACACAGCCGGATGAATAGCAAGATCGAACACTCCAAGGACAACTCCGCCAATGGTGGAGATATCGTCAAGTATGTCGCCGCATCGTTGCTGGTGCTGGCCGGTCTGTTCGTCTGGTTCTGGTTCTCCGCCGACTCCGGTCGCGCCGCCCAGCTGGGTGCGTGGGCGGGTCAGGTGCGTGCGTTGGCGGTCGTGGTCGGTCTGGTTGGCGGTATCGGCGTGTTCATGCTGACCGGCAAGGGGCGCGACACCCGCGAATTCCTCTCCGAGTCGCGCTTCGAACTGCGCAAGGTGGTCTGGCCGACGCGCCAGGAAGCCATCCGCATGACCTGGGTCGTGATCGTCGTGGTGCTCATCCTCAGCCTGCTGCTGGGTGGCTTCGACTTCCTGATCCAGAAACTGACTCAGTGGTTCCTGAGCCGCTAAGGAGAATTGCATGAAGCGTTGGTACGTCGTTCACGCCTATTCGGGCTTCGAGAAGTCGGTGGCGCAGGCCCTGCGCGATCGCATCGTCCGTGACGGCATGGAAGAGCGCTTCGGCGACGTCCTGGTTCCGACCGAAGAAGTGGTCGAGATGCGCGCTGGCCAGAAGCGCCGCTCCGAGCGCAAGTTCTTCCCGGGCTATGTGCTGGTCCAGATCGAGACTCACGAAGAAGCCGGCATTCCGCGCATAGACAACGAAAGCTGGCATCTGGTCAAGGAAACCCCGCGCGTGATGGGCTTCATCGGCGGTACCGCTGATCGCCCGCTGCCGATCGCCGATTCCGAGGCCGAGGCCATCCTGAACCGCGTTCAGGAAGGTGTCGAGAAGCCGCGTCCCAAGGTGCTGTTCGAGCCGGGCCAGATGGTCCGTGTCACCGACGGCCCGTTCAACGATTTCAACGGCGTCGTCGAAGAGGTCAACTACGAGAAGAGCCGTCTGCGCGTCTCGGTGCTGATCTTCGGCCGTGCCACGCCGGTCGAACTCGAGTTCGGCCAGGTCGAAAAGGCCGTCTGACCTGTCTGTCGCGTCGAGCCACACTCGACGCCGGACCAGAAACCGGGCGGCGCCCGGTTTCGTTCGTTTAGATGCCGCTTCAGGCATGTGAAGAAAAAACCTGTTATAGTGCGCGGCTCCCCGCTGGGAAGCCAGCAGGACGAGGCCGCCGAAAGGTGGCCTTCGGCATGATTTCAAAACGCGATGCCGGGACGCGTGATTCCCGGTCCGATGGGGAGCCTGTTGTCGAAAGGCGCTAGCACCCGGAGAGCACTCACATGGCAAAGAAAGTTGTCGGTTACATCAAGCTGCAGGTGAAGGCCGGTCAGGCCAACCCCTCGCCGCCGGTCGGTCCCGCGCTGGGTCAGCGTGGTCTGAACATCATGGAATTCTGCAAGGCGTTCAACGCTGCCACGCAGAAGCTCGAGCCGGGTCTGCCGGTTCCGGTGATCATCACGGCCTACTCGGACCGTACGTTCACCTTCATCACCAAGAGCACCCCGGCCACCACCCTGCTGAAGAAGGCTGCTGGCATCTCGTCGGGCTCCAAGCGCCCGAACACCGAGAAGGTCGGCAAGGTCACCCGTAAGCAGCTGGAAGAGATCGCCAAGGCGAAGGAACCGGATCTGACTGCCGCCGACCTGGACGCCGCCGTGCGTACCATCGCTGGCTCTGCCCGTTCCATGGGCCTCGTGGTGGAGGGTTAATAAGATGGCACAGACCAAGCGTGAGAAGGCCATCAAGGCCGCCGTCGTTCCGGGCAAGGCATATGCCTTCGAGGACGCGATCAACATCCTGAAGACCGCCACCAAGGCCAAGTTCGTCGAGTCGATCGACGTTGCCGTGCGCCTGGGCGTCGATGCGAAGAAGTCCGACCAGCAGGTCCGTGGCTCCACCGTGCTGCCGGCCGGTACCGGCAAGTCGGTCCGCGTCGCCGTGTTCGCTCCGGCCGGTGCCAAGGCTGACGAAGCCCTGGCCGCTGGCGCCGAAGCCGTCGGTATGGACGATCTGGCCGAGAAGATGCAGGCCGGCGATCTGAACTACGACGTCGTCATCGCGACCCCGGACGCCATGCGCGTCGTCGGCAAGCTGGGCACCGTGCTGGGCCCGCGCGGCCTGATGCCGAACCCGAAGGTCGGCACCGTTTCCCCGAACCCGGGTGAAGCCGTGAAGAACGCCAAGTCGGGCCAGGTCCGTTACCGCACCGACAAGGCCGGCATCATCCACTGCACCATCGGCAAGGCCGACTTCGCCGAAGACGCGCTGAAGTCGAACCTGACCGCGCTGCTGCTGGACCTGATCAAGGCCAAGCCGGCCACCTCGAAGGGCACCTACCTGCAGAAGGTTTCGGTCAGCTCGACGATGGGCCCGGGCGTCACCGTCGACCAGTCGTCGCTGACCCTGAAGTAATCGTTTCAAGCGGTCACGGCATTTCGGTGCCGTGACCGTGACATTTGAAGGCATCGCTGGCAGTGCATCGCCCGCGGTAGCCGTCAAAGACCGCAGGCGCGGTCGTGGCAATACCGGCGACGGGCAGGGAGGCTCGATCTGGCAAGGAGTCGCCGCCGGAGCAGTCATGAACGCTTAATCGATTCCCCGGAATCACCCTGCGTAGATGGTGCCCTTCTGGAGTTTTTCTGGTTCACGCACGTCTGGGTTTCCCAGGTTGGCCCACTCCAGGTCTAGAACGGCCCACCCCCGGAACATCATCCCGATGTTCCCGGCGTCCAGGACGGATGCCGCACAGGACCGCACACGGCAGGAGCCGTAAGCGGAGTTCAATAGGAGGAGTGCAATGGCTCTCAATCTGTCCCAGAAGCAAGAAGTAGTCGCCGAGCTGGCAGACGTCGCCGCCAAGGCCCACTCCTTGATCGCAGCCGAATACGCTGGCACCACGGTCGCCCAGATGACCGCGATGCGCAAGCAGGCTCGTGAAACCGGTGTTTTCTTGAAGGTTGTCAAGAACACCCTGGCTTCGCGCGCCGTTGAAGGCACCGAGTTCGCAGTCGCCCAGGACCAGATGGTTGGTCCGCTGCTGTACGCGTTCTCGCTCGAGGAGCCCGGCGCTGCCGGTCGCCTGATCAAGGAAGCCGCCAAGGGCAACGACAAGCTGAAGGCTAAGGTCGTCGCCATCGGTGGCGAAGTGTTCCCGGCAAGCCACGTCGAAGTGCTGGCCTCGCTGCCGACCCGCGACCAGGCCCTGGCCATGCTGGCCCGCGTCCTGACCGAGCCGGTCACGATGTTCGCCCGCGCCATCAAGGCCGTTGGCGAGAAGCAGGGTGGTGGCGATGTCGCCGCCGACGCTGCCGAGCCGGCCGCCGAGACCGCCTGAGTTTCGACTTACCGTGGTTCCTGACGGAACCTCAACCCAGAAAATCATCCAAAGGTATTTATCATGTCCCTTACCAACGAACAGATCGTCGACGCCATCGCCGAGAAGTCCCTGATGGAAGTGATGGAGCTGGTCAAGGCCATCGAAGAGAAGTTCGGCGTCTCCGCCGCTGCTCCGGTTGCCGTGGCTGCTGCCGCTGGCCCGGCTGCTGCTGTTGAAGAGCAGACCGAATTCACCGTCACCCTGAAGACCGCCGGCGAGAAGAAGGTCGAGGTCATCAAGGCCGTCCGCGCCATCACCGGCCTGGGCCTGAAGGAAGCGAAGGACCTGGCCGAAGCCGGTGGCGTCCTGAAGGAAGGCGCTTCGAAGGAAGACGCCGAGAAGATGAAGAAGGACCTGGAAGCTGCTGGCGCGACTGTCGAAGTCAAGTAAGCAGTTCCCTTGCATCGTCATCGATTCGCGGCGATGCAGCCAAGGCTGGGGGCGTAAGCCCCCGGCCTTTGGTCGTTGTTGCGGTGGTGTAGAGTCGACGGTTGGTCGACTGCTGTGAAGGAAGTCGACCAACAGTCGACTCTACCGTTTCAAAAGCAGGAAAAAAGCCCAACACGGGCTGCAGTCAAACCCCGGCAGGCCAGCGCACGGCGCGGCAGCGGGGGCGTGGTAGCAGACGAGTTGGCAGTTGGAAGTAGCGGGAGAAGGCGTGCTGGTGCCGGCAATACCAGCGACTTCCAACTGACAATTTCAAGTTCCCTTCAGGGTCGTGGACGCACGGCCCGCACAACAAGGTGGAAGACCTCATGACGTCCTATTCGTTCACCGAAAAAAAGCGTATCCGCAAGGATTTCGGCAAGCAGCGCTCGATTCTCGAAGTGCCGTTCCTGCTCGCCATCCAGGTGGATTCCTATCGTGAATTCCTGCAGGAAAACGTCGATCCGGCCAAGCGCACGGACCACGGCCTGCATGCCGCGCTGAAGTCGGTCTTCCCGATCGCCAGCTACAGCGGCAATGCTGCCCTGGAATACGTCGGCTACAAGCTGGGCGAACCGGTCTTCGACGAGCGTGAGTGCCGCCAGCGCGGCATGAGCTACGGCGCCCCGCTGCGCGTCACCGTGCGCCTGGTGATCTACGACCGCGAGTCGTCGACCAAGGCCATCAAGTACGTGAAGGAGCAGGAGGTCTATCTGGGCGAAATCCCGCTGATGACCGAGAACGGCACCTTCATCGTCAACGGCACCGAGCGCGTCATCGTCTCCCAGCTGCACCGCTCGCCGGGCGTGTTCTTCGACCACGACCGTGGCAAGACCCACAGCTCGGGCAAGCTGCTGTACAGCGCCCGCATCATTCCTTACCGCGGCTCCTGGCTGGACTTCGAGTTCGACCCGAAGGACGCGCTGTTCACCCGTATCGACCGCCGCCGCAAGCTGCCGGTGTCGATCCTGCTGCGCGCGCTTGGCTACAGCAACGAAGAGATGCTGGCCGAGTTCTTCGAGATCAACACCTTCCACATCAACCCGGATGAAGGCGTCCAGCTGGAGCTGGTGCCCGAGCGCCTGCGTGGCGAAACCCTGGGCTTCGACCTCGCCGACGGCGACAAGGTCATCGTGGAAGCCGGCAAGCGCATCACCGCACGCCACATCAAGCAGCTGGAAGCCTCGGGCATCGCCGCCCTGGCCGTGCCGGACGACTACATCGTCGGCCGCATCCTGTCGCACGACGTGGTCGATGCCTCGACCGGCGAACTGCTGGCCCAGGCCAACGACGAGATCACCGACGAGCAGCTGCAGGCCTTCCGCAAGGCCGGCGTTGACGCGGTCGGCACCCTGTGGGTGAACGACCTGGATCGTGGCCCGTACCTGTCCAACACCCTGCGCATCGACCCGACCAAGACCCAGCTGGAAGCCCTGGTCGAGATCTACCGCATGATGCGTCCGGGCGAGCCGCCGACCAAGGATGCCGCGCAGAACTTGTTCCACAACCTGTTCTTCACCTTCGAGCGCTACGACCTGTCCGCGGTCGGCCGCATGAAGTTCAACCGTCGCGTGGGCCGCAAGGAAACCACCGGCGAAGCCGTGCTGTACGACAGCAAGTACTTCGGTGAGCGCAACGACGAAGAGTCCAAGCGCCTGGTCGCCGCCCACGGCGACAGCTCCGACATCCTGGACGTGATCAAGGTCCTGACCGAGATCCGCAACGGTCGCGGCGTGGTCGACGACATCGATCACCTGGGCAACCGTCGCGTGCGCTCGGTCGGTGAAATGGCCGAGAACGTGTTCCGCGTCGGCCTGGTCCGTGTCGAGCGCGCGGTCAAGGAGCGCCTGTCGATGGCCGAGTCGGAAGGCCTGACCCCGCAGGAGCTGATCAACGCCAAGCCGGTCGCCGCTGCCATCAAGGAGTTCTTCGGCTCCTCGCAGCTGTCGCAGTTCATGGACCAGAACAACCCGCTGTCGGAAGTGACGCACAAGCGTCGCGTCTCGGCGCTGGGCCCGGGCGGCCTGACCCGCGAGCGCGCCGGCTTCGAAGTGCGCGACGTGCACCCGACCCATTACGGCCGCGTCTGCACCATCGAAACCCCGGAAGGCCCGAACATCGGCCTGATCAACTCGCTGGCCGTGTACGCCCGCACCAACCAGTACGGTTTCCTCGAGACCCCGTACCGCAAGGTCGTGGACGGCAAGGTCTATGACGAAGTCGAGTTCCTGTCGGCGATCGAAGAAAACGAGTACGTCATTGCGCAGGCCAACGCGCTGACCGACGCCAAGGGCACCCTGACCGAGCAGTTCGTCCCGTGCCGCTTCCAGGGCGAATCGCTGCTGAAGCCGCCGGCGGAAGTCCACTTCATGGACGTCTCGCCGATGCAGACCGTGTCGATCGCGGCCGCGCTGGTTCCGTTCCTGGAGCACGATGACGCCAACCGCGCACTGATGGGCGCCAACATGCAGCGTCAGGCCGTGCCGACCCTGCGTGCGCAGAAGCCGCTGGTGGGTACCGGTATCGAACGCGCCGTGGCGCGCGACTCGGGCGTGACCGTGAACGCCCGCCGTGGCGGCGAGATCGTGCAGATCGACGCGGCCCGCATCGTGGTCAAGGTCAACGAGGAAGAGATCGTTGGCGCCACCGACGCAGGCGTGGACATCTACAACCTGGTCAAGTACACCCGTTCGAACCAGAACACCTGCATCAACCAGCGTCCGCTGGTCCAGGTCGGTGACGTCATCGCCCGCGGCGACGTGCTGGCCGACGGTCCGTCCACCGACATCGGCGAACTGGCCCTCGGCCAGAACATGCTGATCGCGTTCATGCCGTGGAACGGCTACAACTTCGAAGACTCCATCCTGCTCTCCGAGCGCGTGGTGGAAGAGGATCGTTACACCACGATCCACATCGAAGAGCTGACCTGCGTCGCGCGTGACACCAAGCTGGGGCCGGAGGAAATCTCCGCCGACATTCCGAACGTCTCCGAGCAGGCGCTGAACCGCCTGGACGAGAGCGGCGTGGTGTACATCGGCGCGGAAGTCCGTGCCGGCGACATCCTGGTCGGCAAGGTCACCCCGAAGGGCGAAAGCCAGCTGACCCCGGAAGAGAAGCTGCTGCGCGCGATCTTCGGCGAGAAGGCTTCGGACGTGAAGGACAGCTCGCTGCGCGTGCCGCCGGGCATGGACGGCACCGTCATCGACGTGCAGGTCTTCACCCGCGACGGCATCGAGAAGGACAAGCGCGCCCGCCAGATCGAAGAGTCTGAAATCAAGCGCGTCAAGAAGGACTTCGACGACCAGTTCCGCATCCTGGAAGCCGCCATCTACATGCGTCTGCGTTCGCAGATCGTGGGCAAGGTGGTCAACGGCGGCGCTGGCCTGAAGAAGGGCGACGTGATCACCGACGCCTTCCTGGACGGCCTGAAGAAGGCTGACTGGTTCGCGCTGCGCATGAAGGACGAAGACGCTTCGGAAGCCATCGAGCGCGCGCAGAAGCAGATCCAGGCGCACGAGAAGGAATTCGAGCGTCGCTTCGCCGACAAGCGCGGCAAGATCACCGCCGGTGACGACCTCGCTCCGGGCGTGCTGAAGATGGTCAAGGTGTTCCTGGCCGTGAAGCGCCGCATCCAGCCGGGCGACAAGATGGCAGGCCGCCACGGCAACAAGGGTGTGGTCTCCAACGTGGTGCCGGTCGAGGACATGCCGTACATGGCCTCGGGCGAAACCGTGGACATCGTGCTGAACCCGCTGGGCGTGCCGTCGCGCATGAACATCGGCCAGATCCTGGAAGTGCACCTGGGCTGGGCGGCCAAGGGCCTGGGTCGCAAGATCCAGGCGATGCTGGAAGCCCAGGCCGCGGTGGCCGACCTGCGCAAGTTCCTGGACGACATCTACAACCACGACGACACCAACGTGGCCAACCGTGTCGACCTGTCGCAGTTCAGCGACGAGGAACTGCTGCGTCTGGCCCGCAACCTGACCGACGGCGTGCCGATGGCCACCCCGGTGTTCGACGGCGCCACCGAAGCGGAAATCAAGCGCATGCTGGAACTGGCCGACCTGCCGAGCAGTGGCCAGACCCAGCTGTACGACGGCCGCACCGGTGAAGCCTTCGATCGCCACACCACCGTCGGTTACATGCACTACCTGAAGCTGAACCACCTGGTCGACGACAAGATGCACGCGCGTTCGACCGGTCCGTACTCGCTCGTCACCCAGCAGCCGCTGGGCGGCAAGGCGCAGTTCGGCGGCCAGCGCTTCGGTGAAATGGAAGTCTGGGCGCTGGAAGCCTACGGCGCGGCCTACACCCTGCAGGAAATGCTGACGGTGAAGTCCGATGACGTGCAGGGCCGCAACCAGATGTACAAGAACATCGTCGACGGTGAGCACGAGATGGTCGCGGGCATGCCGGAATCCTTCAACGTGCTCGTGAAGGAAATCCGCTCGCTGGCCATCAACATGGAACTGGAAGACAACTGATCCATGCCGCGCGGCGGCCCCGCCGCCGCGCCGCTGGCAGTGAACTGAAAGCCCATCGACACAGCATTCCTCCTTCTGGAGAACACCATGAAAGACCTGCTCAACCTCTTCAACCAGCAGCGCCAGACGCTGGACTTCGACGCGATCAAGATCGCGCTGGCCTCGCCGGACCTGATCCGTTCGTGGTCCTTCGGCGAAGTGAAGAAGCCGGAAACCATCAACTACCGTACCTTCAAGCCGGAACGCGACGGCCTGTTCTGCGCCGCCATCTTCGGCCCGGTGAAGGACTACGAGTGCCTGTGCGGCAAGTACAAGCGCATGAAGCACCGCGGCGTGGTCTGCGAAAAGTGCGGCACCGAAGTGACCCTGGCCAAGGTGCGTCGTGAGCGCATGGGCCACATCGACCTGGCTTCGCCGGTCGCGCACATCTGGTTCCTGAAGTCGCTGCCGTCGCGCATCGGCCTGATGCTGGACATGACCCTGCGCGACATCGAGCGCGTGCTGTACTTCGAAGCGTACGTGGTGACCGAGCCGGGCCTGACCGCCCTGGAGCGTCGCCAGCTGCTGACCGAAGAACAGTACCTGCAGGCCCGCCAGGAGCACGGTGACGACTTCGACGCCGCGATGGGCGCCGAGGCGGTGTACGAGCTGCTGCGCACGATCGACCTGCAGTCGGAGATGACCCGCCTGCGCGAGGAAATCGCTGCGACCGGTTCGGAAACCAAGCTGAAGCGACTGACCAAGCGCATCAAGCTGATCGAGGCCTTCCTGGAATCGGGCAACCGTCCGGAGTGGATGGTCATGACCGTGCTGCCGGTGCTGCCGCCGGACCTGCGCCCGCTGGTTCCGCTGGATGGCGGCCGCTTCGCGACCTCCGACCTGAACGACCTGTACCGCCGCGTCATCAACCGCAACAACCGCCTGCGCCGCCTGCTCGAACTGAGCGCGCCGGACATCATCGTGCGCAATGAAAAGCGCATGCTGCAGGAATCGGTCGATGCGCTGCTGGACAACGGCCGTCGCGGCCGTGCCATCACCGGTACCAACAAGCGCCCGCTGAAGTCGCTGGCCGACATGATCAAGGGCAAGCAGGGTCGCTTCCGCCAGAACCTGCTCGGCAAGCGCGTCGACTACTCGGGCCGTTCGGTCATCGTGGTCGGTCCGTACCTGCGCCTGCACCAGTGCGGCCTGCCGAAGAAGATGGCGCTGGAGCTGTTCAAGCCGTTCGTCTTCGCCAAGCTGCAGCGTCGTGGCCTGGCCACCACCATCAAGGCCGCCAAGAAGCTGGTCGAGCGCGAAGAAGCCGAAGTCTGGGACATCCTGGAAGAGGTCATCCGCGAGCATCCGGTGATGCTGAACCGTGCGCCGACCCTGCACCGCCTGGGCATCCAGGCGTTTGAGCCGGTGCTGATCGAAGGCAAGGCCATCCAGCTGCACCCGCTGGTCTGCACCGCGTTCAACGCCGACTTCGACGGTGACCAGATGGCCGTCCACGTGCCGCTCTCGCTGGAAGCCCAGCTGGAAGCGCGTGCGCTGATGATGTCGACCAACAACATCCTGTCGCCGGCCAACGGCGAGCCGATCATCGTGCCGTCGCAGGACGTCGTGCTGGGTCTGTACTACATGACCCGCTCGCTGGAGAACAAGAAGGGCGAGGGCATGGCCTTCGCCAACATCGCCGAAGTCAAGCGCGCCTATGACAACCGCGTGGTGGAACTGCACGCCAAGGTCAAGGTCCGCATCACCGAGGTGGTGACCGACGAAGACGGCAACAAGCAGAACAAGACCTCGATCGTGGACACCACGATCGGTCGCGCCCTGCTGGCTGAAATCCTGCCGGAAGGCCTGCCGTTCGCGCTGGCCAACACCGAGCTGACCAAGAAGAACATCAGCCGCCTGATCAACTCCAGCTACCGCCAGCTGGGCCTGAAGGACACGGTCGTGTTCGCCGACAAGCTGATGTACACCGGCTTCGCCTACGCGACCCGCGCCGGCGTCTCGATCGGCATCGACGACATGCTGATCCCGGACGAGAAGAAGGGCATCCTCACCGAGGCCGAAGCCGAAGTGCTGGAAATCCAGGAGCAGTACCAGTCGGGCCTGGTCACCGCCGGCGAGCGCTACAACAAGGTGGTCGACATCTGGTCGCGCACCAACGAGCGCATCGCCAAGGCGATGATGGACACCATCGGTACCGAGAAGGTGGTCAATGCCAAGGGTGAGACCATCGACCAGAAGTCGATGAACTCGCTGTACATCATGGCCGACTCCGGTGCGCGTGGTTCGCAGGCGCAGATCCGTCAGCTGGCCGGCATGCGCGGCCTGATGGCCCGCCCGGACGGCTCGATCATCGAGACGCCCATCAAGGCGAACTTCCGCGAAGGCCTGAACGTGCAGGAGTACTTCAACTCCACCCACGGTGCCCGTAAGGGTCTGGCCGATACCGCGCTGAAGACCGCGAACTCGGGTTACCTGACCCGTCGTCTGGTCGACGTCGCGCAGGACGTGGTGATCACCGAGGTGGATTGCGGTACCACCGAAGGCCTGATCATGACCCCGATCGTGGAAGGCGGCGACGTGGTCGAGCCGCTGAAGGACCGCGTGCTGGGCCGCGTGGTTGCCGAGGACGTGTTCCTGCCGGGCAACGACGAGGATCCGATCGTCACCCGCAACACCCTGCTCGACGAAGCCTGGGTCGCCAAGCTGGAAGATGCCGGCGTGCAGACCATCAAGGTCCGCTCGACCATCTCCTGCGAATCGGCGTTCGGTGTCTGCTCGCGCTGCTACGGCCGCGACCTGGCCCGTGGCCACCTGGTCAACATCGGTGAAGCGGTCGGCGTCATCGCCGCCCAGTCCATCGGTGAGCCGGGTACCCAGCTGACCATGCGTACGTTCCACATCGGTGGTGCGGCGTCGCGAGCTGCAGCGGTCGACAACATCACCGTCAAGACCACCGGCTCGGTCAAGTTCAGCAACCTCAAGTCGGTCGAGCATGCCAACGGCTCGCTGGTGGCAGTGTCGCGCTCGGGCGAAATCTCGGTGCTCGATGCCCACGGCCGTGAGCGTGAGCGTTACAAGCTGCCGTACGGTGCGACCATCACGTCCAAGGACGGTGATGCGATCAAGGCGGGCCAGACCGTGGCCAACTGGGATCCGCATAACCATCCGATCGTGTCGGAAGTGGCCGGCTTCATCCGCTTCATCGACTTCGTCGACGGCATCACCGTCATCGAGAAGACCGACGAGCTGACCGGCCTGGCTTCGCGCGAGATCACCGATCCGAAGCGTCGTGGTACCCAGGCCAAGGACCTGCGCCCGATCGTGCGCATCGTTGATGCCAAGGGCAACGACCTGTCGATCCCGGGCACCGACCTGCCGGCGCAGTACCTGCTGCCGCCGCGTTCGATCGTCAACCTGCAGGATGGCGCCCCGGTGGGCGTGGGCGACGTCGTCGCCAAGATCCCGCAGGAAGCGTCGAAGACCCGCGACATCACCGGTGGTCTGCCGCGCGTGGCCGACCTGTTCGAAGCGCGCAAGCCGAAGGATCCGGCGGTGCTGGCCGAGCGTTCGGGCATCATCAGCTTCGGCAAGGACACCAAGGGCAAGCAGCGCCTGATCATCAAGGACACCGATGGTTCGGAGCACGAAGAGCTGATCCCGAAGTACCGTCAGGTGATCGTGTTCGAAGGCGAGCATGTCACCAAGGGTGAAACCATCGTGGACGGCGAGCCGAGCCCGCAGGACATCCTGCGCCTGCTGGGTGTCGAGCCGCTGGCGGCCTACCTGGTGAAGGAAATCCAGGACGTGTACCGCCTGCAGGGCGTGAAGATCAACGACAAGCACATCGAGGTGATCACCCGCCAGATGCTGCGCAAGGTCGAGATCACCGACCAGGGCGGCAGCAAGTTCCTGAACGGCGAACAGGTGGAGCGTCAGCGCGTTATCGAGGAGAATGCGCGCCTGTCGACCCGCAACGAGCTGCCGGCACGTTTCGATCCGGTCCTGCTGGGCATCACCAAGGCATCGCTGGCGACCGAATCGTTCATCTCGGCCGCATCGTTCCAGGAAACCACCCGCGTGCTGACCGAAGCGGCCGTCCGCGGCACCTCGGACAACCTGCGCGGCCTGAAGGAAAACGTCATCGTGGGTCGCCTGATTCCGGCCGGTACCGGCCTGGCGTACCACAGCAACCGTCGTCGCGGCGCCTCCGGTCTCACCGAGTCGGAGATGCAGACCCTGGCCGGCACCCCGGCCGTCGCCGAGGCCGCAGTGGTTGAAGCTGAAGCTGAACAGGCTTCGGGCGAAGAATGAGGCATCCGGTCCGGCCACACGGCCGGACCACCCCGTCGGTGCATTGACGGGATTGGGAAAGGGCAGGGGCGATCGTCCGCGATCGGCCCGGCCAACCTGAACGGGGTACATGGAGGCCCCCCAGTAACGTCCCGGGATCAGGGGCGGGCTTGACAGGAGGCGTTTGACTGCTTTCCTGGCAGGTTGCTACAATCGTCTGTCTCAGCAGGCCAGAATTTTGGCCTGCTTTAACATTTCCGCATCTCTGGTCGGATTTTCCGGCCACCAATCAGAAGAACCTACTGATGGCGACGATCAACCAGCTGGTCCGCAAGCCGCGGCAAGCGACCACCTACAAGAGTGCCTCGCCGGCGCTCGACAAGTGCCCGCAGCGCCGTGGCGTCTGCACCCGTGTCTACACCACCACTCCGAAGAAGCCGAACTCGGCGCTGCGCAAGGTTGCCAAGGTCCGCCTGACCAACCAGGAAGAAGTGATTTCCTACATCGGTGGTGAAGGCCACAACCTGCAGGAGCACTCCGTGGTCCTGATCCGCGGCGGTCGCGTCAAGGACCTGCCGGGTGTGCGTTACCACACCGTTCGTGGCTCGCTCGACGCCGCCGGCGTTGCCAAGCGTCGCCAGGCCCGTTCCAAGTACGGCGCCAAGCGTCCGAAGGCATAAGGAGAGAGCACTATGTCGCGTAAGGGTAATACTCCGCAGCGTTCCGTCCTGCCCGATCCGAAGCACGGAAGCGAAACCATCGCCCGCTTCATCAACATGGTCATGCAGAGCGGCAAGAAGTCCGTCGCCGAAAAGATCGTGTACGGCGCCATGGACGTGATCACCGAGAAGAACAGCAGCGCCAACGCCATTGACCTGGTGCAGAAGGCTCTGGACAACGTCGCTCCGGCGGTTGAAGTCAAGTCGCGCCGCGTCGGTGGTGCCACCTACCAGGTGCCGGTCGAAGTGCGTTCGTCGCGCAAGATGGCCCTGGCCATGCGCTGGCTGATCGACTCCGCGCGCAAGCGTGGCGAGAACACCATGCCGAAGAAGCTGGCTGCTGAACTGATCGACGCCTCGGAAAACCGTGGCGGCGCCATCAAGAAGCGCGAAGAAACCCACCGCATGGCCGAAGCCAACAAGGCCTTCGCCCACTACCGCTGGTGAGTTTGACGGCCTTGTAAAACAGGCAGGGCAGCGCCACTTAGGTGCGTGCTGCCTCGCGGTCCCAGAAGGACTGCGCCAATCCGAAGGCCGCCGAAAGGCGGCGTTCGGCCATCCGAAATCCAAGAAATCTGAGAGGCTCCCGTGGCCCGTTCCACTCCCATCGAGCGTTACCGCAACTTCGGCATCATGGCTCACATCGATGCCGGCAAGACCACCACGTCCGAGCGCATCCTGTTCTACACCGGCAAGAGCCACAAGATCGGTGAAGTGCACGACGGCGCCGCCACCATGGACTGGATGGAGCAGGAGCAGGAGCGTGGCATCACGATCCAGTCCGCTGCCACCACCGCGTTCTGGAAGGGCATGGACAAGTCCCTGCCGGAGCACCGCTTCAACATCATCGACACCCCCGGGCACGTCGACTTCACCATCGAAGTGGAGCGCTCGCTGCGCGTGCTCGACGGTGCCGTCTTCGTCCTGTGCGCCGTCGGTGGCGTGCAGCCGCAGTCGGAAACCGTGTGGCGCCAGGCCAACAAGTACCACGTGCCGCGCATCGCGTTCGTCAACAAGATGGACCGCACCGGTGCCAACTTCCAGAAGGTCGTCGGCCAGCTGAAGGCCAAGCTGGGCGCCGTTGCCGTGCCGATGCAGCTGCCGATCGGCGCTGAAGACAACTTCAAGGGCGTTGTCGACCTGCTGAAGATGAAGGCCATCCATTGGGATGAGGCTTCGCAGGGCATGAAGTTCGAGTACAGCGACATCCCGGCCGAACTGCAGGCGGCTGCCGAAGAGGCTCGCCAGTTCATGGTCGAGACCGCTGCTGAAGCCAGCGAAGAGCTGATGGAAAAGTACCTGGGCGGCGAAGAGCTGGCCGAGGCCGAAATCATCAACGCGCTGCGTACCCGCACCCTGGCCACCGAGATCGTGCCGATGTACTGCGGCTCGGCCTTCAAGAACAAGGGCGTGCAGGCCATGCTGGACGGCGTGATCCAGCTGCTGCCGTCGCCGGTCGACGTGCCGGACGTGAAGGGCGTGGACGTTGACGACGACACCGTCGAAATGACCCGCAAGTCGGACGACAAGGCTCCGTTCTCGTCGCTGGCCTTCAAGATCATCACCGACCCGTTCGTCGGCGCGCTGACCTTCTTCCGCGTCTACTCGGGCACCCTGAACGGTGGCGACACCGTGCTGAACTCGGTGAAGGGCAAGAAGGAGCGCATCGGCCGCATCCTGCAGATGCACTCGAACAACCGCGAGGAAATCAAGGAAGTTCTGGCTGGTGACATCGCCGCGGCGGTGGGCCTGAAGGACACCACCACCGGTGACACCCTGTGCGCCGTGGACGCGCCGATCATCCTGGAGCGCATGACGTTCCCGGAGCCGGTGATCTCGATGGCCGTCGAGCCGAAGACCAAGTCGGACCAGGAAAAGATGGGTCTGGCCCTGGGCCGTCTGGCGCAGGAAGATCCGTCGTTCCGCGTCAAGACCGACGAAGAATCCGGCCAGACCATCATCTCGGGCATGGGCGAGCTGCACCTGGACATCATCGTCGACCGCCTGAAGCGCGAGTTCAACGTTGAAGCCAACGTCGGCGCGCCGCAGGTGGCCTACCGCGAAACCATCACCCTGGCTGACGTCAAGTCGGACTACAAGCACGCCAAGCAGTCCGGTGGTAAGGGTCAGTACGGTCACGTCGTGATCGAGCTGTCGCCGATCACCGCTGAAGACCGTGCCGATCCGAAGCTGGCTCCGGCCATCAAGGACGACTTCCTGTTCATCAACGACATCACCGGCGGCGTGATCCCGAAGGAATTCATTCCGTCGGTTGAAAAGGGCCTGCGCGAAACCATCACCAGCGGTCCGCTGGCTGGCTTCCCGGTCGTGGACGTCAAGGTGAAGCTGGTGTTCGGTTCGTACCACGACGTCGACTCCTCGGAAATGGCGTTCAAGCTGGCTTCGTCGATGGCCTTCAAGCAGGGCTTCGCCAAGGCCAAGCCGGTGCTGCTGGAGCCGATCATGAAGGTCGAGATCGTGACCCCGGAGGATTACCAGGGTGACGTGATGGGCGACGTCAGCCGTCGTCGCGGCGTGCTGCAGGGTTCCGACACCACCGGTGACGGTTCGGCCAGCATCATCAACGCGATGATCCCGCTGGGTGAAATGTTCGGCTACGCCACTGCGCTGCGTTCGCAGACCCAGGGCCGCGCCACCTTCACCATGGAATTCGATCACTACGAGCCGGCTCCGACCAACATCGCCGAAGCCGTCATGAAGAAGGGCTGAGCCTCGCTCAGCCTCTCTTGAAACCACTTACGAACAATCAAGGTATAGAACAATGGCAAAGGGTAAGTTCGAGCGCACCAAGCCGCACGTCAACGTCGGCACCATCGGTCACGTCGACCACGGCAAGACCACGCTGACCGCCGCACTGACCAAGATCGGTGCCGAGCGCTTCGGTGGCGAGTTCAAGGATTACTCCTCGATCGACGCCGCGCCGGAAGAAAAGGCTCGTGGTATCACGATCTCGACCGCGCACGTCGAATACGAATCCCCGATCCGTCACTACGCCCACGTTGACTGCCCGGGCCACGCTGACTACGTCAAGAACATGATCACCGGTGCCGCCCAGATGGACGGCGCGATCCTGGTGTGCTCGGCCGCTGACGGCCCGATGCCGCAGACCCGTGAGCACATCCTGCTGTCGCGCCAGGTCGGCGTGCCGTACATCGTCGTGTTCCTGAACAAGGCCGACATGGTCGACGACGCCGAGCTGCTCGAGCTGGTCGAGATGGAAGTGCGCGAACTGCTGAGCAAGTACGAGTTCCCGGGCGACGACACCCCGATCATCGCCGGTTCGGCCCGCCTGGCGCTGGAAGGCGACCAGAGCGACATCGGCGTGCCGGCCATCCTGAAGCTGGTCGACGCGCTGGACAGCTGGATTCCGGAGCCGGAGCGTGCGATCGACAAGCCGTTCCTGATGCCGGTGGAAGACGTGTTCTCGATCTCGGGCCGCGGCACCGTGGTGACCGGTCGTATCGAGCGCGGCGTGATCAAGGTTGGCGACGAAATCGAAATCGTCGGCATCCGTCCGGTGCAGAAGACCACCGTGACCGGCGTTGAAATGTTCCGCAAGCTGCTGGACCAGGGTCAGGCAGGCGACAACGCTGGCCTGCTGCTGCGCGGCACCAAGCGTGACGACGTCGAGCGTGGCCAGGTGCTGGCCAAGCCGGGCACGATCAAGCCGCACACCAAGTTCGAAGGCGAAGTGTACGTCCTGTCGAAGGACGAGGGCGGCCGCCACACCCCGTTCTTCAACGGCTACCGTCCGCAGTTCTACTTCCGCACCACCGACATCACCGGCGCCGCTGCACTGCCGGAAGGCGTCGAAATGGTGATGCCGGGTGACAACGTCAAGATGGTCGTCACCCTGATCAACCCGGTGGCCATGGACGAAGGCCTGCGCTTCGCCATCCGCGAAGGCGGCCGTACCGTCGGCGCCGGCGTGGTCTCGAAGATCATCGAGTAATCTGGTAGTATCTGCGCCCCGATGTTGCCTGGGTAGGGCATCGGGGCGTATCAAATGGGAAAGCAGGCACAGGACGTGCCTTGTGTTCCCCGGACCAGGAAGGGTCAATGCCATTCAGGCGGCGTCAACAGGCGACTGTTGACAGCTGCCTTGCGTGCCATTATGCTTCTACGTCTGGGCAGGCCGGGAAACTGGTCTGCCTACGTTTTTGAGGTCCATGGAGTGACCTTGTCGGCCTGCAGGACTGCGGGCCGTCCGTATTCAGGAATTTCATGGGGCAAAGCAACCCAGAGGCTTTGTCTGTCGCTCTTTTAACGAAGGAACCTACCGCCATGGCGGACCAAAAGATCCGGATCCGGCTGAAAGCGTTCGATCATCGTCTGATCGACCGTTCGGCCAGCGAGATCGTTGAAACGGCAAAGCGGACCGGCGCGCAAGTGCGTGGCCCGATCCCGCTGCCGACCAAGATCGAGCGTTACACCGTTCTCGTCTCCCCGCACGTCGACAAGGACGCGCGTGACCAGTACGAGACCCGCACGCACAAGCGCGTGCTCGATATCGTTGACCCGAATGACAAGACCGTGGACGCGCTGATGAAGCTCGAACTGGCTGCCGGCGTCGACGTTCAGATCAAGCTGACCTGAGGACTACGACCATGACGAAGAAGTATTCGTTGGGCTTCGTGGGCCGCAAGGCCGGCATGAGCCGCGTGTTCACCGAAGATGGCCGTTCCATCCCGGTGACCCTGATCGAAGCAACCCCGAACCGCATCGCGCAGATCAAGACCGTCGAAACCGACGGCTACAGCGCCGTGCAGGTGACCGTCGGCGCGCGTCGCGCTGCCCTGGTCAACAAGCCGGAAGCCGGCCACTTCGCCAAGGCGAAGGTGGAAGCGGGTCGTGGCCTGTGGGAATTCCGCGTTGAAGACGCGCAGCTCGGCGATTTCGCCGTTGGCGGCGAAGTCAAGGCGGACATCTTCGAAGTCGGCCAGATCGTCGACGTCCAGGGTGTCACCAAGGGTAAGGGCTTCCAGGGCACCATCAAGCGCCACAACTTCCGTATGGGCGATGCAACCCACGGTAACTCGCTGTCGCATCGCGCGCCGGGTTCGCTGGGTCAGCGCCAGACCCCGGGTCGCGTTTTCCCGGGCAAGAAGATGTCGGGCCACATGGGCGCGGTGCAGCAGAGCACCCAGAACCTGGAAGTGGTCAAGGTCGACGTCGAGCGCGGTCTGATCGCCGTTCGCGGCGCCGTTCCGGGCGCGGCGGGTGGCGATGTGATCGTCCGTCCGGCGAGCAAGGCATAAGGAGAGATGACGATGGAACTCGTTATCACGGGTAGCAACAACAAGGTCTCGGTCTCCGACGCCGTGTTCGGTCGCGATTTCAGCGAAGATCTGGTCCACCAGGTCGTCGTTGCCTACCGCAACGCCGGTCGCGCCGGCACCAAGGCACAGAAGACTCGCTCCGAAGTGGCTGGTACCACCAAGAAGTCGAAAAAGCAGAAGGGCGGCGGCGCGCGTCATGGCGCACTGACGGCTCCGATCTTCGTCGGCGGCGGTGTCACCTTCGCGGCCAAGCCGCGCAGCTTCGAGCAGAAGGTCAATCGTAAGCAGTACCGTGCCGCCATGTGCGCGATCCTGTCCGAGCTGAACCGTCAGGGCCGTCTGACCATCGTGGAGTCCTTCGACGTCGAAGCGACCAACACGAAGGGTCTGGTCGCCAAGCTGGCCGGCCTGGAAGTGGGCAAGCGCCCGCTGATCGTCACCGAAGAAGCGTCCGAGCACCTGTACCTGTCCGCCCGCAATCTGCCGTACGTGCAGGTGCGTGACGTCCAGGGCCTGGACCCGGTCTCGCTGGTGGGTGCCGACACGGTCGTCATCACCGCTGACGCGGTCAAGAAGGTCGAGGAGTGGCTGGCATGAACAGCAACGAAAAAATCTTCAGCGTGCTGCGTGCCCCGCGTGTCTCCGAAAAGACCGCGCGCCTGCAGGAACTCTCCAACCAGTATGTCTTCGAAGTTTCGAACGAAGCCACCAAGGCCGATGTAAAGGCCGCGGTTGAGCAGCTGTTCGACGTCAAGGTCGAAGCCGTCAACGTGGTCAACGTCAAGGGCAAGAACAAGTCCTTCCGTAACCGTGCTGGCCGCCGCGGCGATTGGCGCAAGGCGTACGTTCGCCTGGCCGACGGCCAGTCGATCGATGTAACGGCCAAGGCCTGAGGTACATCCCATGCCATTGATGAAATTCAAGCCCACTTCCCCCGGCCGCCGTTCGGCCGTGCGCGTGGTTACGCCCGACCTGCACAAGGGTGCTCCGCACGCCGCACTGGTCGAGTCGCAGAGCCGCTCGGGTGGCCGCAACCACCACGGCCGCATTACCGTGCGTCACGTCGGTGGTGGTGCCAAGCAGCACTACCGCATCATCGACTTCAAGCGCAACAAGCTGGGCATCCCGGCGCGCGTGGAACGCATCGAATACGATCCGAACCGCACCGCCCACATCGCCCTGCTGTGCTACGTCGATGGTGAGCGTCGCTACATCATCGCCCCGAAGGGCCTGAAGGCCGGTGATCAGGTGATCGCTGGTTCGGACGCCCCGATCAAGGCCGGCAACACCCTGCCGCTGCGCAACATCCCGGTCGGCACCACCATCCACTGCATCGAGCTGAAGCCGGGCAAGGGCGCTCAGATCGCTCGCGCCGCCGGTGCGGCCGTGCAGCTGGTGGCTCGCGAAGGCATCTACGCCACCCTGCGCCTGCGCTCGGGTGAAATGCGCAAGGTTCCGGTCGAGTGCTGCGCCACCATTGGTGAAGTCGGCAACGACGAGCACAGCCTGGAAAAGCTGGGCAAGGCCGGTGCCAAGCGTTGGCGCGGCGTCCGCCCGACCGTTCGTGGTGCTGCCATGAACCCGGTTGACCACCCGCACGGTGGTGGTGAGGCCAAGGCCGGCCAGGGTAACCCGCATCCGGTCACCCCGTGGGGTGTTCCGACCAAGGGTTACAAGACGCGCCATAACAAGCGCACTCAGCAGTTCATCGTCCGCGATCGTAGGGGCTAATCGACCATGGCACGTTCACTCAAGAAGGGCCCGTTCGTCGATCACCACCTCGTCAAGAAGGTGGAGGCCGCTGCGGGCAGCAAGAAGCCGATCAAGACCTGGTCGCGCCGTTCGATGATCCTGCCTGACATGGTAGGCATCACCATTGCCGTGCATAACGGCAAGAACCACATCCCGGTTCTCGTCAACGAGAACATGGTCGGCCACAAGCTCGGCGAATTTGCCATCACCCGGACCTTCAAGGGTCACGGTGGTGACAAGAAGTCGGGCAAGTAAGGAGAGATGACAATGGAAGCGAAAGCCATCCTGCGCACTGCGCGCATCTCCCCGCAGAAGGCTCGTCTGGTCGCTGACCAGGTGCGCGGTCTGCCGGCCGAACGTGCGGTCAACCTGCTGAAGTTCTCGGACAAGAAGGCTGCCCACCTGATCAAGAAGGTGGTGGAGTCGGCAATTGCCAACGCCGAGAACAACCAGGGCGCCGACGTCGACGAGCTGAAGGTTCAGACCATCATGGTTGATGAAGGTCCGACCCTGAAGCGTTTCATGGCGCGGGCGAAAGGCCGCGGTACCCGCATCCTCAAGCGCACCAGCCACATCACTGTGGTTGTGGGCGCCGCCAAGTAAGCGGATAAGGAAAAGACCATGGGTCATAAAGTTCATCCGATTGGTATCCGCCTCGGCATTTCCAAGGACTGGAACTCCAAGTGGTACGCCAACAAGGCCGAGTTCGCCGGTTACCTGGCAGCCGACCTGAAAGTGCGCGAAATGCTGCGCAAGAAGCTGGCCCAGGCCGGCATCAGCAAGATCCTGATCGAGCGTCCGGCCAAGACCGCTCGCGTGACGATCCACACCGCCCGTCCGGGCGTGGTGATCGGCAAGCGCGGTGAGGACATCGAGAAGCTGCGCAAGGAAGTGAGCGAGATGATGGGCGTCCCGGCGCACATCAACGTCACCGAAGTGCGCAAGCCGGAACTGGACGCGCAGCTCGTTGCCGAGTCGATCGCCCAGCAGCTGGAGCGTCGCATTATGTTCCGCCGTGCAATGAAGCGCTCGGTCGGCAACGCGATGCGCCTGGGTGCCCTGGGCATCAAGGTCAACGTTGGTGGCCGCCTCAACGGTGCTGAAATCGCCCGTTCGGAGTGGTACCGCGAAGGCCGCGTGCCGCTGCACACCCTGCGTGCCGACATCGACTATGGCTTCGCTGAAGCCAAGACGACCTACGGCATCATCGGCATCAAGGTCTGGATCTACAAGGGCGAGGTCTTCGATTTCTCCCAGGTTGGCCAGGAAAAGCAGGACGACACCCCGTCGCGCAACGATCGTCACGATCGCGGCGACCGTGGTGACCGTCAGCGCCCGGCCCGTGAAGCGAGGTAACGACAATGTTGCAACCCAAGCGAACCAAGTACCGCAAGGTACACAAGGGCCGTAACGATGGCCTGAGCTGGAGCGCCAACGCTGTCAGCTTCGGCGAATACGGCCTGAAGGCAACCGCACACGGTCAGCTGACCGCGCGTCAGATCGAAGCGGCCCGCCGCTCGATCAGCCGCTACGTCAAGCGCGGCGGCAAGATGTGGATCCGCGTGTTCCCCGACAAGCCCATCACCAAGAAGCCCATCGAAGTTCGAATGGGTTCGGGTAAGGGTAACGTGGAATACTGGGTGGCCCAGATCCAGCCCGGCCGCATGATCTATGAAATCGAGGGTGTTTCCGAGGAAGTGGCTCGCGAGGCGTTCCGCCTGGCCGCCGCCAAGCTCTCGGTCACCACCACTTTCGTGACCCGTACGGTGCGCTGATGGATATCAAAACTCTCCGTGAAAAGTCGGCTGACGAACTCAAGGCCCACCTGATCGACCTGCGTAAGGAACAGTTCTCTGTCCGTATGCAGCAGGTCACCGGCCAGCTGCCGAAGACCCACGACATTCGCCGGGTCCGTCGCGAGATTGCTCGCGTCAAGACCCTGCTCGGCAGCACGAAGTAAGGATGGCCGCTATGAGCGACAATACTGAAAAGAAGACGCTGCGCACGGTCGAAGGCCGTGTCGTCAGCAACAAGATGGACAAGACGGTTACCGTCCTGGTTGAGCGTCAGGTCAAGCACGCGCTGTACGGCAAGTACATCAAGCGCTCGACCAAGCTGCACGCCCACGATGCCGACAACGCCTGCAAGGAAGGCGATGTCGTCCGCGTGACCGAGATTGCTCCGATGTCCAAGACCAAGAACTGGCGCGTGGTGGAAGTCATCACGCGTGCGGCTGAATAAGGAGTCTGAATCATGATCCAGATGCAGAGCTACCTTGACGTCGCGGACAATTCGGGTGCCAAGCAGGTGATGTGCTTCAAGGTGCTGGGTGGTTCCAAGCGCCGTTACGCCGGCATCGGCGACATCATCAAGGTCACCGTGAAGGATGCGATTCCGCGCGGCAAGGTCAAGAAGGGTGAAGTGTATGACGCCGTCGTGGTGCGTACCCGCAAGGGTGTGCGTCGCGCCGACGGTTCGCTGATCCGCTTCGACGGCAACGCTGCCGTCCTGCTGAACAACAAGCAGGAGCCGATCGGTACCCGTATCTTCGGGCCGGTGACCCGTGAACTTCGTTCGGAGAAGTTCATGAAGATCGTCTCGCTCGCTCCCGAAGTGCTGTGAGCGACAGGAGATAATCATGGCTAACCGTATCAAGAAGGGCGACCAGGTTGTCGTCAACGCTGGCAAGGACAAGGGCAAGCAGGGCGAAGTCGTCCGCGTCGACGGCGACCGTGTGGTCGTCGCCAACGTGAACATCGTCAAGCGCCACACCAAGCCGAACCCGCAGGCAGGTGTTGCCGGCGGCGTGGTCGAGCGCGAAGCTTCGATCCATATCTCCAACGTGAACGTGCTGAACCCGGCTTCGGGCAAGGGCGAACGCGTTGGCTTCAAGGTGCTGGAGGATGGACGCAAACTGCGTGTGTTCCGCTCCAGCGGTGAGGCGCTCGACGCCTGAGGAATGTGAAGATGACTTCCCGTCTCGAAAAGATCTACAAGGAAGAAGTGGTGCCGGCGCTGATGAAGCAGTTCGGCTACACCAATCCGATGGAAGTACCGAAGCTCGTCAAGGTCACCCTGAACATGGGTGTCGGCGAGGCTGCCACCAACAAGAAGATCCTGGAAAACGCCGTCGCGGACATGACCAAGATTTCCGGCCAGAAGCCGGTTGTCACCAAGTCGCGTATCTCGGTTGCGTCGTTCAAGATCCGTGATGGTTGGCCGATCGGCTGCAAGACCACGCTGCGTCGCCACAAGATGTACGAGTTCCTGGACCGCCTGATCAACATCTCGCTGCCGCGCGTGCGCGACTTCCGTGGTGTTTCCGGTCGTTCCTTCGACGGCCGCGGCAACTTCAACATGGGTGTGAAGGAACAGATCATCTTCCCGGAAATCGACTTCGACGCCGTCGACGCGATCCGCGGTATGGATATCGCCATCACCACCACTGCGAAGACCGACGCGGAAGCGAAGGCGCTGCTGGCAGCGTTCAAGTTCCCGTTCCGTAACTGATCTGTCGAGGAAACCGAAATGGCAAAGACCTCCATGGTCAACCGCGACATCAAGCGGGAAAAGCTGGCCAAGAAGTACGCTGAGAAGCGTGCGGCTCTGAAGAAGATCGTGTCCTCCGTGGACGCGACCTACGAAGAGAAGATCGACGCCGCAACCAAGCTGGCCAAGCTGCCGCGCGATTCGTCGCCGAGCCGTCAGCGCAACCGTTGCGAGCTGTCGGGTCGTCCGCGTGGCGTGTACAGCAAGTTCGGCCTCGGCCGCAACAAGCTGCGCGAAGCCACCATGCGTGGCGACGTCCCGGGCCTGCGCAAGGCCAGCTGGTAATCCCAGCCGGCCCTGCGATCAGCACCTCCTTGCGGGGGTGCTGAACCGGGAGAGGGGGCTGTTCAGCTTCCTTTCTGCGAAAAAACCCGAAGAGCCCGACGCAAGTCGGGCTCTTTTGGCGTATACTCCCGCGTCTTGCCCTGTGCAGACGGGGTTGTAGGAGTGGGCCCTGGCCCGCTGCATCAAGGGACCTGGCCCGTTTCCAGGAGACAACAGATTTTCGCGAAAGCGGATATCGGTGCACTCAAAGGTACTCATATGAGCATGACTGATCCCATCGCCGACCTGCTGGTCCGCATCAAGAATGCGGCCGCAGTTGGCAAGCAGACGGTGAAAGCCCCGTCGTCCAAGATCAAGGTTGCGATCGCCCAGGTCCTGAAGGACGAGGGTTACATCACCGACCTGCGCGTGACCCAGCTGGAAAACAACAAGTCCGAGCTGGAAATCGTGCTGAAGTATTTCGAAGGCAAGCCGGTCATCGCGACCCTGAAGCGCTTCTCGCGTTCGGGTCTGCGCCAGTACCGCGGCAAGAGCGAGCTGCCGAAGGTCATGAACGGCCTGGGTATCTCCATCATTTCCACCTCCAAGGGCATCATGACTGATGCGCAGGCGCGCCAGCTGGGCGTCGGCGGCGAAGTCCTGTGCTTCGTGGCCTAAGGCGAAAGGAGTAGAACTATGTCCCGCGTAGCCAAGAAGCCGATCACCCTGGGTAAGGTTGAACTGAACGTCCAGTCGGACAGCGTCACCGCCAAGGGCCCGAAGGGCACCCTGTCGCTGGCCAAGCCGGCCGGCATTGCCATCAACGTCGACAATGGCGTTGCCACCCTGAGCACCGAGAACGCCGAGCTGGTCGCACTGACCGGCACCGTGCGTGCGATCCTGTCCAACATGGTCAAGGGCGTGTCCGAAGGCTTCGAGCGCAAGCTGGAGCTGGTTGGCGTGGGTTACCGCGCTGCCATGCAGGGCAAGGACCTGAGCCTGTCGCTGGGCTTCTCGCACCCGGTCGTGTTCGTGGCGCCGGAAGGCATCACCATCACCACCCCGACCCAGACCGAGATCCTGGTCCAGGGCGCTGACAAGCAGGTCGTCGGTGAAGTCGCCGCCAAGATCCGTGCGTTCCGCAAGCCGGAGCCGTACAAGGGCAAGGGCGTGAAGTACTCCGACGAAGTCATCATCCGTAAGGAAGCCAAGAAGGCGTAAGTGCGAGTCCCTCGCAAGAGCCCGCACATCCATGTGCGGACTCCTCAGGGAAAAGCCCATCCTTCAGCTTTCAAGGAACAATCAAAATGAACAAGAACATCGCCCGCCTGCGTCGCGCCAAGTCGACCCGCGCCCACATCCGTGAGCTCGGCGTCGCCCGCCTGTCGGTGCTGCGCACCGGCCAGCACCTGTACGCCCAGGTCTTCACCGCTGACGGTTCGAAGGTGCTGGCTGCCGCCAACACCACCCAGACCGACGTCAAGGAAGGCCTGAAGAACGGCAAGAACGCCGATGCCGCTGCCAAGGTTGGCCGCATCGTCGCCGAGCGCGCCAAGGCCGCCGGCGTCGAGAAGGTTGCCTTCGATCGTTCGGGCTACCGCTACCACGGCCGCATCAAGGCCCTGGCAGAAGCCGCCCGCGAAGCCGGCCTGCAGTTCTAAGGGACAAGGGCAGGGGCCGATGGCCTCCTGCCTGCCTGCTCGCCAGCCTGAGCGAGGCTGGACGGCGCCGCTCTTCTGCAGCGGCCCACCGGAACAACGCGTCACTCCACAACCATAAGCGGCCTCGAGCCGTACATACCCAAACAACCAAGGAATCAACATGGCAGAAGAGCGTCAGCAGCGGGGTCGCGATCGCGACCGTAACCGCGAAGAGAAGATCGACGACGGCATGATCGAAAAGCTGGTCGCGGTCAACCGCGTCAGCAAGACCGTCAAGGGTGGCCGCCAGTTCACCTTCACCGCCCTGACCGTTGTCGGCGACGGCGAAGGCAAGGTCGGTTTCGGTTATGGCAAGGCCCGCGAAGTGCCGGTCGCCATCCAGAAGTCGATGGAGCAGGCCCGCAAGAACCTGGTCAGCGTTGACCTGAACAACGGCACCCTGTGGCACACCATCAAGGATGGTCACGGCGCAGCCCGCGTGTTCATGCAGCCGGCTTCGGAAGGTACCGGCGTGATCGCCGGCGGTGCCATGCGCGCCGTGCTGGAAGCCGTTGGCGTGAAGAACGTGCTGGCCAAGGCCACCGGTTCGCGCAACCCGATCAACCTGGTGCGTGCCACCGTGAAGGGCCTGTCTGCTGCGCAGTCGCCGGCTCGCATCGCGGCCAAGCGCGGCAAGAAGGTGGAGGAACTCAACCATGGCTAATGAGTCCAACAAGACTGTGAAGGTCCGCCTAGTGCGTGGCCTGCGTGGTACCCAGTCGCGTCACCGCCTGTCGGTGCGTGCCCTGGGCCTGAACAAGCTCAACGATGTGCGTGAACTGAAGGACAGCCCGCAGGTACGCGGCCTGATCAACAAGGTTCAGTACCTCGTCCAGGTTGAGGAGTAATCGACCATGACTCTGCGTCTCAATGAACTGAGCCCGGCACCGGGCGCCCGCACCGAGCGCACCCGCGTCGGCCGCGGTATCGGCTCGGGCCTGGGCAAGACTGCCGGCCGCGGCCACAAGGGTTCGTTCGCCCGTAAGGGTGGCGGCAAGATCAAGGCTGGCTTCGAAGGCGGCCAGACCCCCATGCAGCGCCGTCTGCCGAAGATCGGCTTCCGTTCGCCGATCGCCAAGGACACCGCTGAAGTGCTGCTGTACGCGCTGGACAAGCTGCCGGCCGGTGAGATCGATTTCGCCGCCCTGCGTGCTGCCAAGCTGGTCCCGAGCACCGCAAAGAAGGCCAAGGTCGTCGTCAAGGGCGAAGTGACCAAGGCGTTCACCCTGAAGGGTATTGCTGCCACGGCCGGTGCCAAGGCTGCAATCGAAGCTGCCGGCGGCAGCGTAACGGAGTAAGAAAATCATGGCGCAAGCTGGCATCGGTAACCTCGCGGGCGGAATGGGCAAGTTCACTGAACTTCGCCAACGTTTGCTGTTCGTCGTCGGGGCTTTGATCGTCTATCGCATCGGCTGCTACGTGCCGGTGCCGGGCGTCAATCCCGATGCCATGCTTGCCATGATGCAACAGCAGGGCGGCGGCATCGTGGACATGTTCAACATGTTCTCGGGCGGCGCCCTGCACCGTTTCAGCATCTTCGCGCTGAACGTGATGCCGTACATTTCGGCATCGATCGTGATGCAGCTGGCGGTGCACATCTTCCCCGCGCTGAAGGCGATGCAGAAGGAAGGTGAGTCCGGCCGCCGCAAGATCACCCAGTATTCGCGCATCGGCGCCGTGCTGCTGGCGGTGGTGCAGGGTGGCTCGATCGCGCTGGCCCTGCAGGGCCAGGTCTCGCCGTCGGGCGCTCCGGTCGTGTACGCGCCGGGCATGGGCTTCGTGCTCACCGCCGTGGTCGCGCTGACCGCCGGCACCATGTTCCTGATGTGGGTGGGCGAGCAGGTCACCGAGCGCGGCATCGGCAACGGCGTCTCGCTGATCATCTTCGCCGGTATCGTGGCCGGCCTGCCGGGTGCGGTCATCCACACCTTCGACGCCTACCGCGACGGCAACATCCAGTTCATCCAGCTGCTGCTGATCGCCATCGTCGTGCTTGCCTTCACCTTCTTCGTGGTGTTCGTCGAGCGCGGCCAGCGCCGGATCACGGTGAACTACGCGCGCCGCCAGGGCGGTCGCAACGCGTACATGAACCAGACCTCGTTCCTGCCGCTGAAGCTCAACATGGCCGGCGTCATCCCGGCGATCTTCGCCTCGAGCCTGCTGGCCTTCCCGGCCACCCTGGCCATGTGGTCCGGCCAGGCGGCCAACCAGAGCAGCTTCGGCCAGGTGCTGCAGAAGGTCGCCAACGCGCTCGGCCCGGGCGAGCCGCTGCACATGATCGTGTTCGCTGCGCTGATCACTGGCTTCGCGTTCTTCTATACCGCGCTGGTCTTCAACTCGCAGGAAACCGCCGACAACCTGAAGAAGTCGGGCGCGCTGATCCCTGGCATCCGTCCGGGCAAGGCCACCGCCGACTACATCGACGGCGTGCTGACCCGCCTGACCGCTGCCGGTTCGGCGTACCTGGTGATCGTCTGCCTGCTGCCGGAACTGATGCGCACGCAGCTGAACGCCTCGTTCTACTTCGGTGGTACTTCGCTGTTGATCGTGGTGGTGGTGGTGATGGACTTCATCGCCCAGGTGCAGGCGCACCTGATGTCCCACCAGTACGAGAGCCTGCTGAAGAAGGCCAACCTGAAGGGCGGCAACCGCGGCGGTTTTGCCCGCGGCTGATTGAGCTGTTATACTTTCGTCTTCCTGACGTGATGGTCCCTCCGCTTCGCGGACTTCGGCCACACAAACGAAGGGCGGCCCCCGCAGCGGTTCCGGGTGGGGGTGTGATGAGGTGGTCCCGCGCTGGAGTAGCGCGGGCGGCCCCGGGGGAAACCCCAGGTCCAACCCCATCCGGCGCCGGAGCCTGGGCACACTCCCCAGGCCGGGTTCATGAAACCAATGGTTTCACGGGCTTCCATGTAAACCGGAACCTTGTTAGTATCGCTAGTTCACTTTTTTGATCCATCCTGCCGGATTGGCGTGCCCGAGGCGCGCTGTCGGCCATCACTCAGCTGGAGAACCGCGTCATGGCGCGTATTGCAGGCGTCAACCTGCCAGCCCAGAAGCATGTCTGGGTCGGGTTGCAAAGCATTTACGGCATCGGCCGTACCCGTTCGAAGAAGGTCTGCGAAGTCGCAGGCGTTGCTTCGACCACCAAGATCCGCGATCTGTCGGAGCCGGAAATCGAGCGCCTGCGCGCCGAAGTCGGCAAGTACATCGTGGAAGGCGATCTGCGCCGTGAGATCGGCATCGCGATCAAGCGCCTGATGGACCTGGGCTGCTACCGCGGCCTGCGTCACCGTCGTGGTCTCCCGCTGCGTGGCCAGCGCACCCGTACCAACGCCCGCACCCGCAAGGGTCCGCGCAAGGCGATCAAGAAGTAAGGGACTGAGAAATGGCTAAGCCCGCTGCTAAGACCAAGAAGAAGATCAAGCGCGTCGTCACCGACGGCGTCGCCCACGTCCACGCTTCGTTCAACAACACCATCGTCACCATCACCGACCGCCAGGGCAACGCTCTGTCGTGGGCAACCTCCGGTGGCGCTGGCTTCCGCGGTTCGCGCAAGTCGACCCCGTTCGCTGCCCAGGTGGCGGCTGAAAAGGCCGGTCGTGCTGCGCTGGACTACGGCGTGAAGTCGCTGGAAGTCCGCATCAAGGGCCCGGGTCCGGGCCGTGAGTCGGCCGTGCGTTCGTTGAACAACGTCGGCTACAAGATCACCAACATCATCGACGTGACGCCCATCCCGCACAACGGGTGCCGTCCGCCGAAGAAGCGTCGCGTCTAAAGGGAGCGATAAGAAATGGCTCGTTATATCGGTCCTACCTGTAAGCTCGCCCGCCGCGAAGGCGCCGACCTGTCCCTGAAGAGCCCGGCGCGTGCGCTGGACTCCAAGTGCAAGCTGGAGCAGAAGCCCGGCCAGCACGGCGCCACTGCCCGCAAGGGCAAGCTGTCCGACTACGCCACCCAGCTGCGTGAAAAGCAGAAGGTCAAGCGTATCTACGGCCTGCTGGAGCGTCAGTTCCGCAACTACTACAAGAAGGCCTCGACCAAGAAGGGCAACACCGGCGAGAACCTGCTGCAGCTGCTGGAAACCCGCCTGGACAACGTCGTCTACCGCATGGGCTTCGCCGTGACCCGTCCGGCTGCCCGTCAGCTGGTGTCGCACCGCGGCGTCACCGTGAATGGCAAGTCGGTCAACCTGGCCTCGTACCAGGTCAAGGCTGGCGACGCCATCGCTCTGTCCGAAAAGGCTGCCAAGCAGCTGCGCGTCCAGGAAGCCCTGACCGTCGCCGCCCAGCATGACCTGAGCCCGTCGTGGGTTGAAGTGGATTCCGGCAAGTTCACCGGCATCTTCAAGGCTGTTCCGGATCGTTCGGATCTGCCTGCGGACATCAACGAAGCGCTGATCGTCGAGCTGTATTCGAAGTAATTCACATTGGAGAGCCCCCGGCGACGGCCGGGGGTTCACTAGGAGAACCCGCAACATGACGGTTACCGCCAACCAGGTTCTGCGTCCTCGCGGTCCGCAGATCGAACGCCTTACCGACACCCGCGCAAAGGTCGTCATCGAACCTTTGGAGCGGGGTTACGGGCATACGCTGGGCAATGCCCTGCGTCGCGTGCTGCTGTCGTCCATCCCGGGCTTCGCCATCACGGAAGTCGAAATCGACGGCGTGTTGCATGAGTACACCACGGTCGAAGGTCTGCAGGAGGACGTGCTCGAAGTCCTGCTGAACCTGAAGGACGTGGCCATCCGTATGCACTCCGGCGACAGCGCCACCCTGTCCCTGTCCAAGCAGGGCCCGGGCGTTGTCACCGCTGCCGACATCAAGGTCGACCACAATGTGGAGATCCTGAACGGCGACCATGTGATCTGCCACCTGACCAAGGATACGGCGATCAACATGCGTCTGAAGATCGAACGTGGTTTCGGCTACCAGCCGGCGGCCGCGCGTCGTCGTCCGGACGAAGAAACCCGTGCCATCGGCCGCCTGGTCCTGGATGCCTCGTTCTCGCCGGTCCGCCGTGTCGCCTACGCCGTGGAAGCGGCGCGTGTCGAACAGCGCACCGACCTGGACAAGCTGGTCATCGATATCGAGACCAACGGCACCATCGATGCCGAGGAAGCCGTGCGCACCGCCGCCGACATCCTCAGCGACCAGCTGTCGGTGTTCGGTGACTTCACCCACCGCGACCGCGGTGCGGCCAAGCCGGCCAACAACGGCGTGGATCCGGTGCTGCTGCGCCCGATCGACGATCTGGAGCTGACCGTGCGTTCGGCCAACTGCCTGAAGGCTGAAAGCATCTACTACATCGGCGATCTGATCCAGAAGACCGAAGTGGAGCTGCTGAAGACCCCGAACCTGGGCAAGAAGTCGCTCACCGAGATCAAGGAAGTGCTGGCTCAGCGCGGCCTTTCGCTCGGCATGAAGCTGGAGAACTGGCCGCCGGCCGGCGTCGCCAGCCACGGCATGCTGGGCTGATATCGGTAATGCCTGGAGGCTCCACCGCTCGCGGTGGAGCCTTCAACGCAACACACCACGCCACGACGAACCGCAGGTTCGCGGGCAGGTCGTCCAGGACGGGTGACCAGGACCAACCGCAGTCCGCGCAGTAACGCCAGGATGGCGACAACGATCCACACAGCCGCATCATTAACCAAGGAATATCACCATGCGTCACCAGAAGTCTGGCCGTAAGTTCAGCCGCACCAGCGCCCACCGCGAAGCGATGTTCAAGAACATGGCCGCCTCGCTGTTCAAGCACGAGCTGATCAAGACCACCCTGCCGAAGGCCAAGGAACTGCGCCGCGTTGCCGAGCCGCTGATCACCCTGGCCAAGGTCGACTCCGTCGCCAACCGCCGTCTGGCCTTCGCCCGCCTGCGCGACAACGAAGCCGTGGGCAACCTGTTCACCATCCTGGGCCCGCGCTACGCGAACCGTCCGGGCGGCTACCTGCGCCTGCTGAAGTGCGGTTTCCGCGCCGGCGACAACGCACCGATGGCCTACGTCGAGCTGGTTGACCGTCCGGTCGTGGCCGAGGAAGTGGCCGAGTAATCGGACTGCTCCAATGCGACACAGCGAAAGCCCGGCCTCTGCCGGGCTTTTGCATTTCCGGAGCGGAGGTCCGGGGTCGGATCCCGTGCCATGGGCGCGGGATCTGACCCGCACCGTTCCGACAGGCGTCACCTGTGGCGGTTCGAATGGCGCGCGCTCTCGGTTACGCTTGGCGCCTTGATCCATTCGAGCGTTGACGATGAATCCACTGCGCTGGCCCTTCCGCGCCCAGTTCTTCCTGGGCTTCCTGATCTGCGCGGGCCTGCTCGGCTACGCGATCTTCCTGCAGCTCAAGATGGGCCTGGAGCCGTGCCCGCTGTGCATCTTCCAGCGCCTGGCTTTTGCCGCGCTGGGCCTGCTGTTCCTGATCGGTGCGCTGCACGGGCCGTCCAACCGTCCCGGCCGCGCCACCTACGGCGTGCTCGCCTTCATCGCGGCGGCCGTCGGCGTGGGCATCGCTGCGCGCCACGTCTACGTGCAGATGCTGCCGCCGGAGATGGGCGCGACCTGTGGCCCGCCGCTGAGCTTCCTGCGCGAGACCATGGGGCCGCTGGAAGTGTTCCGCACGGTACTGACCGGTACCGGCAACTGCGGCAACATCGACTGGACGTTCCTGGGCCTGACCATGCCGATGTGGTCGGGCGTGTGGTTCGTGCTGCTGGCGCTGTGGGCGCTGGTGGTGTCGCTGCGCAAGGTCAAGCGCTGAAGCAAGGCGGGGTCGGAGCCCTTTCCTGCGGAAAGAGATCCGACCCCAGGCACCCTGGCGTCCTCAGAAGTCCTGCTGCAGGCTCAGGTAGGCGCCCCGGCGCGGACCCCACTGCGGGGCGAACACGCCGACGCCACCGCCATCACGCAGCTGGTAGCTGCGGTCCAGTGCGTTGATCAGGGCGAGTTGCACGTGCAGGGGATGGCCACTGTCGGCGTTGAAGTCATGCCCGGCGCTGAGGTTCACCTGCAGGTAGGACGGCAGTTCGCCGCCGTTGGGCACGCCGTCGGCGTCCGAGCGCAGGCCGCTGCCGAACAGGTAGTTGGCACCGATCCGGTTGTGCCCGGCAAAGGCGTAGCTGAAGCCGCCCGAAGATGTCAGTTTCTGGTCGTGGTCGAGGTGGATCCAGTGGTTGGCCACATAGGCCAGTGCGTCCGGGTCGAGGTTGTACTGGCTGGTGATGACCTGGGTGCCGATCGCCTTGTTGTAGGCCGCGTTGAAGTAGGCGCTGAACGGGCCGTTGCTGTAGTCGGCGCTGAACTCCAGCCCACGGATGTGGCCACGGCGATAGTTGAACGTCGAGTAGATGTAGGCGGCGCCGAACTGGCCTTCGTCCTGCAGGCGCGCAACGCGGCGGTCGTAGGCGTCCAGGCCCAGGGTCAGGTGGTCGCCCAGCTGCTGCGAGATGCCGATGTCGTAGTAGTCGCTGCGTTCGGCCAGGGGCGTGTTGTTGCCGCCGCTGGGCTGCTGGTTGGTGGTGCCGTCGTACAGCGCGATGTCGCTGCTGGCAATCAGCTCACTGGCCGGCGGCGTGAAGTAGCGCGCGTAGCCCGCATGCACGGTGGTGCGGTCGCTGGCATTCCAGACCACGCCTGCGCGCGGGCTGAGCTGGCCCTCGGTGCGTCCAAACGCCTTGTAGCGGTCGCCGCGCAGCCCGTAGTTGACGGTCCAGTCGTCGCCGATCTTCCACTCGTCCTGTACGTACACCGCCAGCGTGCTGGCGTGGAAGGCGCTGCGGTCTGGAATCAGCAGTGGCGTGGTGCTGGATTGCTGGCCGGCGCCATCGACCGGGAAGACCCAGCTGTTGTTGCTGGCGCGCGCATTCTCGTAGTTGCCGTACAGGCCGTAGCGCAGCGTGTGGTCATTGCCCAGCGGGGTGGAGAAGTCGGCCTGCAGCGTGTTGGCGCGGTTGCTGCGCTGCACCTGTGAGGCGACGCCGCTGAACACCAGGTCGCCGATGACATCCGGATGGAATGCCACATCGCTGTAGCGCTGCCCGGCCGAGAGCTGATAGGCGGTGCTGCCCAACGTGCCCTGCAGCACCAGCATGCCGAAGCGGGTGGCCTCGCGCTGGGTTTCATCCAGCTGGCTGGAGTCGAAGGCGGTGGTATCGAGGTAACCGAACTGCGGCGTCTGCCCGGGGTTGACCGGGATCTGGAAGCGATTGTTGGCAAAGCCGGCGAACACGCTCAGGCGGGTGTTCTCGTTGACCAGGTAGGTGAGGTCGGCGAAGGCCTTGCCCTGGTGGGTGTCGTCGTGCTGCGGCTTGCGCGTGCTGGTCGGGTTCTCCAGGCCCACCTCGTTCTGGTCGTAGTTGCCGGTCAGGAACCAGCTCCAGCGCCCCTGGTTGCCCCACCAGGAGGCATTGGGATTGATCTTGCCGAACGCGCCTGCGGTCAGCCCGGCGCTGCCGCCATTGCCAAGCTCTGCGCCGCTGCGGGTGGTGATGTCGACCACCGCTGCCGTGCGTTCGCCGAACTGTGCCGGCAGCGCGCCATCCATCAGGCGGAGGCTCTTGATCGTGCGGGCATCCAGGGTCTGGCCAAAGCCGGAGATCGACTCGGGCAGCAGGACGCCGTTGATGCGGTACTGCAGATTGGCGTGGTCGCCGCGCACGTGCACGCCGCCGTAGGAATCCTGGACCACGCCCGGGGCCTGCAGCAGCACCTGGCTCAGCGGCGCCGAGGCGCCCAGCGGCTGCTTCTGGATGTCCTCGGCGGTGATCTGGTACTGGCTGCTGCCGATGTCCGGCGACAGCGCATTGCGGGCCTGGTCGAGCTGGGCACTGACGGTGACCGTATCCAGGTCCTTGACCGATGGTTTGCCGTCGTCGGGCGTGGCCGCGAACGCGGGCAGGCTGGCCAGGGCCAGGGCCAGGGCGAAGGTGATGCCGGTAGCGAGCAGGGAGGGCTTCATGGCAGCGGGCTGTGGAAGGGAGCTGTGGAAGGGAGGGCGGGGCGATTGTTACTTCGTAACAGTGCGTGGCGAATCATGCGCCTGTCCGGAGCCCCCGGCCATGCGATTTCTGGCCGATCGCGAGAGCCTTTGCCCGGCGTTCAGTCATGTGCAGGCGTCGGCCGGGCCTTTGCGGCAGCGGTCGGCTCTGCGACCATGAACGCCTTCTCCCCCCCGCCGGAAACCTGCAATGAGCCTGTCCGCCGTTTCGCCTGTTCCCGATCCTGCCGCGACCGCCGTCGGCGCTGCCTGGTCGCCGGAGAGCTGGCGTGGCAAGACCGCGCTGCAGATGCCGACCTACCCCGACCCGGTGGCCTTGGACGCTGCCCTGCACGAGCTGAAGCGGCTGCCACCGCTGGTCACGTCGTGGGAAATCCTGGCACTGAAGCAGCAGCTGGCCGAGGCCCAGGAAGGCAAGCGGTTCCTGCTGCAGGGCGGCGATTGCGCCGAGAACTTCAGCGACTGCGAATCCGGCACGATTTCCAACCGGCTGAAGGTGCTGCTGCAGATGAGCCTGGTCCTGGTGCATGGTCTGCGCCAGCCGGTGATCCGCGTCGGCCGCTTCGCTGGCCAGTACGCCAAGCCGCGTTCGGCCGATACCGAAACCCGCGACGGCGTGACCCTGCCCAGCTACCGCGGCGACGTGATCAATGCGCCGGCGTTCACCGAGGCGGCGCGCCTGCCCGACCCGAAGCGCATGCTGCAGGCGCACGCGCATTCGGCGATGACGATGAACTTCGTGCGCGCGCTGATCGATGGGGGTTTCGCCGATCTGCACCACCCCGAGTACTGGAACCTGGAATGGGTGAGCCATTCGCCGCTGGCCGCCGAATACCAGAAGATGGTGGCGTCCATCGGTGATGCGGTGCACTTCATGGAAACCCTGGCCGGGGCCCGCGTGCACAACCTCAACCGCATCGACTTCTACACCTCGCATGAAGCATTGCTGCTGCCCTACGAGCAGGCGCTGACCCGGCAGGTGCCGCGCCAGCAGGGCTGGTTGAACCTGAGCACGCATTACCCGTGGATCGGCATGCGTACCGCCGCGCTGGAGGGCGCCCACGTGGAGTACCTGCGTGGCGTGCGCAATCCGATTGCAATCAAGGTGGGCCCGTCGGTGTCGCCGGACCAGCTGCTGCGCCTGATCGATGTGCTCAACCCGCATGACGAGCCTGGCCGCCTGAGCTTCATCCATCGCATGGGGGCGGCGCAGATTGCCGAGAAGCTGCCGCCGCTGCTGGATGCGGTCAAGCGCGACGGTCGCCGCGTGCTGTGGGTGTGCGATGCGATGCATGGCAATACCGAGAGCACCGCCAATGGCTTCAAGACGCGCCGCTTCGACAACGTGCGCGGCGAAGTGGAGATGTCGTTCGATCTGCATGCGGCGGCAGGCACGCGCCTGGGCGGTGTGCACCTGGAGCTGACCGGCGAGGACGTGACCGAGTGCACCGGCGGCGCGCGCGAGCTGACCGAGCGTGACCTGGAGCGCGCGTATCGTTCGACGGTGGATCCGCGGTTGAACTACGAGCAGTCGCTGGAGATCGCGATGGCGATCGTGCGCAAGCAGGAGCAGGTGCGGTAAGGGGTTGCGGCAGGGCTTGCAGCCCTGCACCTGCTGCGTGCTGGAGCAACAGCAACAGCAACAGCAACAGCCGAAGCAGAAGCGGCTTTCCTGTGGGTAGGCGGGGTGGGTCCGATTGCGGGAGACGCCGTAAACCCATCCATGGGGGCTTGGCCGCGGCATCCATGCCGCGGACACTCCCGCAACCGGACCCACCCCGCCTTCGACAGATCTCTGCGATCTGCAGTAGATCCACGCCATGCGTGGATGAATCTCCATCGGAATCGAATATTTCGAATGGGAATCCAAAAGCATCCACGCATGGCGTGGATCCACCGTGTCGACCAAGGTCGACACCTACCAATAGCCGCCGGAATCTGTCAGAGGTGGGGCGGTGTGGGCAGGCAGGACCGTTGGCGCCATGGATGGCGCCATCGAGCCCCCATGGATGGGTTTACGGCGTCTCCCGCAACCGGACCCACCCCGCCATCCCTCGGAATGCACGCTGTTGCTGTTGCTGTTGTTTACCAGCGGCTCTACACTGCCGCAGGTGCAGGGCTGCACGCCCTGCCGATCAACACCCTGCTTACGAACGACTGACACGGCGCTCATGCGCCATGCGCGACGCTGCCCGTTGGTGTGTTCACGCAGAGGTGGCAAGGGTGCATTGGGAGCGCATGCAGGCCTATGCATGGCCGTTGGGTCTGGCGGTGCTGGTGGGTGGCATCGGCGCCTGGCTGATCCTGTGGATCTATCATCGGCTGAAAGGGCGTGATCGGCGGCGCGCGCGCATCGGTCGCGTGCTTGGATTGCCGATGGCCACCGCATGGCCGCTGCTGCTGTTGATCCCTGCATTGCAGGCCACCCCGCTGCAGGATCCCGTTCTGGGCAACCTGCAACGGGTGCTGCATATCGCGCTGACCGCGTGCTTCATCTGGCTGCTGGTGCGGGCGGTGGCGGCGGGCGAACGGGCCATCCTGCGCAGCCATCCCATCGATGTCTCCGACAACCTGGAAGCGCGCCGCATCCAGACCCAGACCCGGGTGCTCAGCCGCGTGCTGATGGGCGGCATCATCGTGCTGGGCGCATCGCTGGTGCTGCTGACGTTCCCGATGGTGCAGAAGATCGGCACCGCATTGCTGGCCTCGGCGGGGCTGATCGGGCTGGTTGCGGGCATCGCCGCCAAGCCGGTGTTCGGCAACCTGATCAGCCGGCCTGCAGATCGCAGTGACGCAGCCGATCCGGCTGGATGACGTGGTGATCGTCGAGGGCGAGTGGGGCCGCATCGAGGAGATCGGCAGCAGCTATGTCGTGGTGCGCATCTGGGATGAGCGGCGGATGGTGGTGCCGCTGACCTGGTTCATCGAGAACCCGTTCCAGAACTGGACGCGGCGCAGCGCCGACCTGCTCGGCACCGCGTTCCTGTGGCTGGACTATCGTGCCCCGGTGGCAGCGATCCGTGCCGAGCTGGAGCGCATCTGCCGCGGTGAAGCGCTGTGGGACGGCCGGGTCTGCGTGACCCAGGTGACCGAGACCAGCGAGCGTGCGATCCAGGTCCGCCTGCTGGTCAGCGCGCGCAGCTCCGGCGATGCCTTCGACCTGCGCTGCCTGGTCCGCGAACGCATGCTCGATTTCCTCGCGCGCGAGCATCCGCAGTCGCTGCCGCAGGTGCGTGCGCGGCTGCAGCACGAGGACGAGCAGGACATGCCGCGGGCGCCTCGCGCGCGTACCGCCGATGTGCGTTCGCCGGGTGCTGAGGATGGTGAGGCGGCGATCGTGCCGGTGGAGCTGGAGCCCGATCGGTAGCGCCCGGCCGCTGGTAGCGAGCGTGGTTCTGTACCAGCGGCCGGCACTACCGGAAGCAGGATGTCGCGGCGTTACCGGAGCTCACGGCTCGCCGGCGTCGATCAGCGCATCGGTATCGAAGTGCGGAGGACGCCGCGCGCGGGTGCGCTGTTCGTAGGCGTAGGCCATTTCGATCAGCTTCGGCTCGCTCCAGGCGGTGCCCATGAACAGCAGGCCCACCGGCAGGCCGTTGATCTGGCCCATCGGCACGCTGAGGCTGGGATAGCCGGCCACGGCGGCGGCGCTGTAGCTCTCGCCGGGAAAATCGTCGCCTTCGCTGCGGATCGGCCACGCCACGCCGGTGGTGGGTGCCACCAGCGCGTCCAGCCGGTGGGCGGCAAGGGCCGCATCGATGCCTTCGGGGCCGGCCAGCCGGCGGGCATCGCTGCGTGCGCGGATGTAGGCGGGGTCGGCCAGGCCAGCGGTAGCCTCGGCTTCCACCAGCAGTTCCTGGCCGAACAGGCCCAGTTCCTGCTTGCTGTGCGCCTGGTTGAAGGCGATCAGGTCGGCCACGCTGCGCACGGGGGCATGGTGGGCGCTGAAGTAGCGCTCCAGCCCGGCCTTGAACTCGTACAGCAGCAGCGTGCGCTCGGCCTCGGCCCAGGCGCCCTGGTTGGGCAGCGTCACCGGCACCACGACCGCACCCGCGCGGCGCAGCTCGGTGGTGGCCTGTTCGATCAGCGGTGGCATGCCGCGGTACGTCAGCAGCGGTGTCTGCAGCAGGCCGATGCGCTTGCCGCGCAGGCCCTGTGGATCCAGCCGCGCGGTGTAGTCGTAGACCGCGCGGCCGGGCATGGTCGCCGTGGCCGGGTCGGCATCATCGCGGCCGGCGATCGCGGTCAGCACAGCGGCGGCGTCGGCGACGCTGCGTGTCATCGGCCCGGCGGTGTCCTGGCTGAACGAAATCGGGATGATGCCGTCTCGACTGATCAGGCCGACGGTCGGCTTGAGCCCGACGATGCCGTTGATCGCTGCCGGGCAGACGATACTGCCGTCGGTTTCGGTGCCGATTGCCACGCTGGCCAGGTTGGCCGCGACTGCCACCGCGCTGCCGCTGCTGGAGCCACAGGGCGAGTGGCTCAGGCGATAGGGGTTGCGGGTCTGGCCGCCGCGCGCGCTCCAGCCGGAAATCGAATCATTGCCGCGGAAATTGGCCCATTCGCTGAGATTGGTCTTGCCCAGCACCACCGCACCGGCGTCGCGCAGCCGCCGTACCAGGTACGCGTCGTCCGGGCGGAAGCCCTGCAGGGCCAGCGAGCCGGCGCTGGTGGCCATGGGCGCGGCGTTGATGTTGTCCTTCAGCAGCACCGGGATCCCGTGCAGCGGGCCGCGCAGGCGTCCCGCACGGCGCTCGCGGTCGCGTTCGGCGGCGTCCTTCAGGGCATCGGGGTTGAGCTCGATCACCGCGCGCAGGCGGGGCCCGGCGCGATCCAGGGAGGCGATCCGCTGCAGGTAGGCCTGGACCAGGGTGGCGCTGTCCAGCTCGCCGGCGGTCATCTGCGCCTGCAGGTCGGCGACATCGGTTTCAGCGTAGGGGAACGGCACGTTGCGGCTCGCGGGTTCGGCCGCATGCGCGCTGGACGCGGCCGGGCTGCAGCCAGCCGAAAGCAGCGCAGGCAGCGCGGCAAGCAGGCAGGTCAGCAGAGGCGGCAAGGACGGGCGCATGGGGCGGCTTGGTCGGCTCCAATCCCCAGTGTAGCCGGTGCTCAGCGGTGGCGCTTGCGCAGGTCGCGGGCGAGGACGTAGACCACGATCAGGTTGATCGCCAGGATCGTCCACGATGGCCAGCCGGGATGGCGGATGATCGCGAAGATGTCGAAAGGCAGGTACAGGGAGGCGGTCAGGCAGCCCAGCCAGGAGGCCCAGGCCTTGGCCCGCCACAGGCCCCAGGCTTCGACCAGGTGCAGCAGGCCGTAGCCGATCATCCCCGCCGCGGCCAGATGGACCGCGTCGGGGCTGATCATGTGCAGCAGCGAGGGCAGGGTGCCATGGTCCGGATCCAGGCTGAAACGCCGGATCAGGACCATGATGCCGTGCCGCAGCGGTTGCGGTCCGAGCACTTCCAGCCCGGTCGCGGCCAACAGCGCCAGCATCGCCTTGCTCGCTTCGAGCAGGGCGATGACGTGCAGACCCGGATGCCGGTGCGGATCCGGGTTGTAGCCGCTCGGGTTCACGGGGTGCTGGCTCAGCCGCCGCGCGAAGCCTTCTTGCGGTCGCTTTCGGTCAGGAACTTCTTGCGCAGGCGGATCTCCTTCGGGGTGATCTCGACCAGCTCGTCGTCTTCGATGAAGTCCAGCGCCTGTTCCAGCGAGTACTTGATCGCCGGGGTCAGCTGGATCGCATCGTCCTTGCCCGAAGCGCGCATGTTGGTCAGCGGCTTGGTCTTGATCGCGTTGACGGTCAGGTCGTTGTCCTTGGAGTGGATGCCGACCAGCTGGCCTTCATACACGTTGTCGCCTTCGGCAGCGAAGAGCTTGCCGCGCTCCTGCAGCGGACCCAGCGAGTAGGCGGGGGTGACGCCCGGCGCATTGGCGATCATCACGCCGTTGATGCGCTTGGCGATCGCGCCCTGTTCCTTCGGACCGTAATGGTCGAACACGTGGAACAGCAGGCCCGAGCCCTGGGTCAGGGTCTTGAACTCGTTCTGGAAACCGATCAGGCCACGGGCCGGGATCTGGTACTCCAGGCGCACACGGCCCTTGCCGTCCGGCTCCATGTTCTTCAGCTGGCCCTTGCGGGTGCCGAGCTTTTCCATCACGCCGCCCTGGTGCACTTCCTCGATGTCGACCACCAGCTGCTCGATCGGCTCCATCATCTGGCCGTCGATTTCCTTGATGATCACTTCCGGGCGCGACACGGCCAGCTCATAACCTTCACGGCGCATGTTCTCGATCAGCACCGACAGGTGCAGTTCGCCGCGGCCGGAGACCAGGAACTTGTCGGCGTCTTCCAGCTGCTCCACCTTCAGGGCCACGTTGTGGACCTGTTCGCGGTCCAGGCGGTCCTTGATCTGGCGGCTGGTCAGGAACTTGCCACCGGACAGGTCCTTGTTGCCGGCGAACGGCGAGTTGTTGACCTGGAAGGTCATCGAGATGGTCGGCTCGTCGACGGTCAGCGCCGGCAGGGCTTCGGGGGTGTCCGGGTGGCACAGGGTGTCGGAGATGGTCAGCTCCGGAATGCCGGAGATGGCCACGATGTCACCGGCTTCGGCGGTGTCCTGCTCGATGCGCTCCAGGCCCAGGAAGCCCAGCACCTGGGCGACCTTGCCGTTGCGCTTCTTGCCTTCACGGTCGATGACGGCGACCTGCATGTTCTTCTTCAGGGTGCCGCGCTGGATGCGGCCGATGCCGATCACGCCCACGAAGTTGTTGTAGTCCAGCTGGCTGATGCGCATCTGGAACGGGCCTTCCGGGTCCACTTCCGGACGCGGGGCGTGCTGCATGATCGCTTCGTACAGCGGGGTCATGTCGCCGTCGCGCACGGTGTCTTCCAGGCCGGCGTAGCCGTTCAGGGCCGAGGCGTAGACGATCGGGAAGTCCAGCTGCTCATTGGTGGCGCCGAGCTTGTCGAACAGGTCGAAGACCTGGTCGATCACCCATTCCGGACGGGCGCCCGGACGGTCGATCTTGTTGACCACGACGATCGGCTTGAAGCCCATCGCGAAGGCCTTCTGGGTCACGAAGCGGGTCTGCGGCATCGGGCCGTCCATCGCATCGACCAGGATCAGCACGGTGTCGACCATCGACAGCACGCGCTCGACCTCACCGCCGAAGTCGGCGTGGCCGGGGGTATCGACGATGTTGATCCGGTTCTTGATGCCGGTCTTCTTGTCTTCCCAGGTGATGGCCGTGTTCTTGGCCAGGATGGTGATGCCGCGTTCCTTTTCCTGGTCGTTGCTGTCCATCACGCGCTCGGCGAGGACGGTACGCTCGGACAGGGTGCCGGACTGCTTCAGCAGCTGGTCGACCAGGGTGGTCTTGCCATGGTCGACGTGGGCGACGATGGCGATGTTGCGAAGATTTTCGATGGACATACGAAAGGGGGCCAGTCGGCGCCGGATTTGGAAAAAGAAGTCCAACATTATACGTCGAACTTGACGATTCGCGAAAAGGTGGATTTCACGCCGGTCCCGGGCGCCATTCAGGTGGCTGTCCAGCGCCCCCCCGGCCGAGGCTGCCAGGAAGGCGGGCGGCGCTGCCCGTCCGGTGGCTGAAGCCGGCGTCTCCACCGATGGTCGAAGCCGCCGCCGCCACGAGGCAGGTGTAAACTAGGGGGCTAGACGCATTCCCCTTTGCATCAAGGATCTTCATGTCCCTCATCGCCACTTTCGACACCACCCAGGGCCCGATCAAGGTCGAGCTGTTCGCCGACAAGGCGCCGCTGACCGTGGCCAACTTCGTGAACCTGGTCAAGCACGGCTTCTATGACGGCCTGATCTTCCACCGCGTGATCGCCGACTTCATGATCCAGGGCGGCTGCCCGCAGGGCCGTGGCACCGGCGGCCCGGGCTACAAGTTCGAAGACGAGAAGAATGGCGTGAAGCACGAGGTCGGCTCGCTGTCGATGGCCAACGCCGGCCCGAACACCAACGGCAGCCAGTTCTTCATCACCCACATCAAGACCGATTGGCTGGACGGCCGCCACACCGTCTTCGGCAAGGTCCTGGAAGGCCAGGCCATCGTCGATTCGGTCAAGCAGGGCGACGTGATCCATTCGATCACCCTGGAAGGCGACGTCGACGCCGTGCTGGCCGCCCAGGCCGAGCGCGTGGCGGAGTGGAACAAGCACCTCGCCGCCTGATCCCCTTCGAAACGGCCACCCACGGGTGGCCGTTTCCCTGTTCCGCGCCGCCCGCCCGGCCTGCATGGCCACGCCCGCGGCGTCCCATCAAACGCTTGCAAGCAAGAGGAAACCCCCATGAAAGCACCCGTTCGTGTTGCCGTGACCGGCGCCGCCGGCCAGATCGGTTATGCCCTGCTGTTCCGCATCGCCTCCGGCGAAATGCTGGGCAAGGACCAGCCGGTCATCCTGCAGCTGCTGGAACTGCCGGTCGACAAGGCCCAGGCCGCCCTGAAGGGCGTGATGATGGAGCTGGAAGACTGCGCCTTCCCGCTGCTGGCCGGCATGATCGGCACCGACGACGCTGAAGTCGCGTTCAAGGACGCCGACATCGCCCTGCTGGTGGGTGCACGTCCGCGCGGCCCGGGCATGGAGCGCAAGGACCTGCTGCTGGAAAACGCCAAGATCTTCACCGCCCAGGGCGCGGCGCTGAACAAGGTCGCCAGCCGTGACGTGAAGGTGCTGGTGGTCGGCAACCCGGCCAACACCAACGCCTACATCGCGATGAAGTCGGCCCCGGACCTGAAGCCGGAAAACTTCACCGCCATGCTGCGCCTGGACCACAACCGCGCGCTGAGCCAGCTGTCGGCCAAGCTCGGCAAGCCGGTCGGTGGCATGGAGAAGCTGGTCGTGTGGGGCAACCACAGCCCGACCATGTACCCGGATTATCGTTTCGCCACCGCCGATGGTGCGTCGATCGCCGATGCGATCAACGACCAGGAGTGGAACGCCAACACCTTCATCCCGACCGTCGGCAAGCGCGGCGCGGCGATCATCGAAGCCCGCGGCTCGTCCTCGGCCGCTTCGGCCGCCAACGCTGCCATCGACCACGTGCGTGACTGGGTGCTGGGCAGCAACGGCAAGTGGGTCACCATGGGCGTGCCGTCCGACGGTTCCTACGGCATTCCGGAAGGCGTGATCTTCGGCTTCGCGGTCACCACCGAGAACGGCAAGTACACCCTGGTCAAGGATCTGCCGATCGACGACTTCAGCCAGAAGTACATCGACAAGACCCTGGCCGAGCTGGAAGAAGAGCGCGCCGGCGTCGCCCACCTGCTGGGCTGATGCAGGCGGTACCGGCTCCGGCCGGTACGTCTTCCATCGAGGTCGGTACCCAGAGAACGGGGAAGCTTCGGCTTCCCCGTTTGCGTCTGGACGGATACGGAACGGCATGATCCACCTGCACTACATCGACGACGCACTGCTGGTGGCCGAGAAGCCGGCCGGCCTGCTGTCCGTGCCCGGCCGCAGTGCCGAGAACCAGGACTGCGTGGTGGCGCGCCTGCAGGTGCTGTACCCGGATGCATTGACCGTGCATCGCCTGGATCAGGTGACGTCCGGCCTGCTGCTGCATGCGCGCGGCAAGGCGATGCAGGCAGCGCTGTCGATGCAGTTCGAGCAGCGCCAGGTCGGCAAGCGGTATGAAGCGATGGTGCAGGGGCTGCTCGAGGGTGATGCCGGCGCAGTGGACCTGCCGTTGATCGTGGACTGGCCGAACCGGCCGAAGCAGAGGGTCGATCACGAATGCGGCAAGCCGGCGCTGACACGCTGGCGCGTACTGGATCGCGATGCTGAGGCGCAGCGCACCCGCGTGGCGCTGGAGCCGGTCACCGGCCGCAGCCATCAGCTGCGCCTGCACATGGCCAGCCTCGGCCATCCCATCGTCGGTGACGTGCTGTACGGTGCCGCCCCGGCGCGACGCGTGCACCTGCATGCGCGCAGCCTGCGGTTCATTCATCCGGTGACGGGCGAGGCGCTCGCGTTCGAGTCCGCGGCTCCGTTCTAGGGGTTCGGCAGGGCTACGCCCTGCACCCGCGGTAGTGCCGGCCGCTGGCCGTCAACCTCAGAAGCAACAGCCGAAGCAACAGCGGGCTATCCGTGGGATGGCGGGGCACTGTGGGTTTGCGGGGACGCCGTAAACCCATCCATGGGGGCTTGGTCGCGGCATCCATGCCGCTCACGCCCCGCAAACCCACAGTGCCCCGCCTTCGACAGTTGGCCGGCGGCCAGTAGCAACTGTCTTGTCAGGGGCAGCCGAGGGCCACCTCGGCGTCCCGCTTACGGGCGTTGAGGATCACCAGCATTTTGCGCATGACCGCCACGAGCGCCACCTTGCTCGCTTTGCCCTTGGCCTTCAGGCCAGCGTAAAACGCGCGCAGTCTTGGCTCGTACCGGATGGCCGTCAGGGCCGCCATGTAAAGGGCTTCGCGTACCACCGCGCGCCCACCACTGATCCGCCGTTGGCCCTGCCAGGTGCCACTTTCGCGGTTCATCGGGGCCAACCCCACCAGCGACGCTATGGCTTTGCTTCCCAAGCTGCCCAGTTCGGGCAACTCGCAGGCCAGTGTGCTGATCAGGATGGGGCCGACGCCTTTGAGCGCGCCGATGTTCTTCCAGCCAGGCTGTCCCTCAAGCTGCTCGGCAATAGCTTTGTCCAGTTGCTTCAGGTCGTCAGATAGCTGAGCTATATAGCGTTGCTTCATCGCAATCAGATCCGGATCGACCAATCGCCGCAAGCGCTGCATCTCACTGACGCGCATCTGCACCAGATGCCTGCGGCATTGCGCAAATTCAGCCAGACGCTGCTGCCAAGGGGCAGGCGGTACGTAGCGGGTCAGCGGTAACAAATGGGACATCTGCGCCAGCACTGTCGCATCGAGCCGATCGGTCTTTGCGGCACGGCCCGTGCCTTGGGCAAATCGCCGTGCACGCGCCGGATTGATTCGCACCATCGGCAGGCCGGCGTGCAATGCATCCAGAGCAGCACGCTCGTAACCCCCGCTTGCCTCAAGAACGACCTGCTTGATCGGCCACGTCTTCAGCCACCGAATCAAGCGTACAAAGCCGCGCTTGTCGTTGCTGAATTGGCGAAACTGCTCTCCATGGACGGCCACATCCAGCGTGGCTTTGCTCACATCAATCCCGATCCCAAACATGGCAGAACTCCGCTAGGCTGACAGGGTCGAGAGCTCTCCCCGCTTGCCCAGTCTTATCAGTTCGAGCGCCAACTCAACCAACTGTTCGGGCGGTTCAGGGAGAATCCGGCGTGGGGACCCAAGCTACTTCTCGGTCGCAAGACCTGGATCCACACGGTCGCCCACGCCGGGCTCTCGGCACCCAAGGTGCCAGATCGGCAAGAGATAAGATCCACGCCATGCGTGGATGCATCTCAATCGGAATCGAGTATTCCGAATTGAAATCGACATGCATCCACGCATGGCGTGGCTCTACCGTGTCGACCCAGGTCGACACCTACCAGAGCATTCGACCCAGGTCGACTCCCACCTAGGCAGAACGCAGTTCCGACAGATCGCGGCAGTCTGTCGAAGGCGGGGTGGCTCCGGTTGCGGGGGCGTGAGCCGCATGGATGCGGCGACCGAGCCTCCATGGACGGATTCACGGCGTCCCCCGCAACCGGACCCACCTCGCCATCCCACGGGAAACCCGCTGTTGCTTCTGAGGTTGCTTACCAGCGGCGGCCACACCGCGGGTGCAGGGCGCAGCCCTGCAGAACAAACCCCACCCCCTACCAAGGTAGGGCGGCCCGCGCGGCAGCGCCGGACTATCCTCGAACCCATGACTTTGTCTGGGAGGGCTGCGTCATGAACTACGAGGAAACCTACCGTCGCTCGATCGACGAGCCGGAGGCCTTCTGGGGCGAGGAAGCCAAGCGCATCCACTGGCATAAACCGCCGCAGCAGGTGCTCGACTACAGCAATCCGCCGTTCCGGCGCTGGTTCGTCGGCGGTGAAACCAATCTCTGCTACAACGCCGTCGACCGCCACCTGGCCGAGCGCGCCGACCAGCTCGCGCTGGTCGCCATTTCCACCGAAACCAACAGCACCCGCGAGATCACCTATCGCCAGCTGTATCGCGAAGTGAACGACTTCGCCGCCGTGCTCAAGCACCTCGGCGTCGGCCACGGCGACCGCGTGGTGATCTACATGCCGAACATGGCGGAAGCCGTGTTCGCAATGCTGGCCTGCGCGCGCATCGGCGCGGTGCATTCGGTGGTGTTCGGTGGCTTTGCCGCGCACAACCTGGCACTGCGCATCGATGACGCCAAGCCCAGGCTGCTGATCGCCGCCGACGCGGGCATGCGCGGTGGCAAGCTGATTCCGTACAAGCCGATGGTCGACGCCGCCTGCGCCGAAGCGGCGTCGCCTCCGCCACACGTGCTGATCGTCTCGCGTGGGCTGGATGCCGCCGAACCGCGCGTGCCGGGTCGCGACGTGGAGTACGCCGCGCTGCGCGCACAGGTGGGTGAAGTCGACGTGCCGGTGCAGTGGCTGGAAGCGAGCGAGCCGAGCTACCTGCTGTACACCTCCGGCACCACTGGCAAGCCGAAGGGCGTGCAGCGCGATGTCGGCGGCTACGCGGTGGCGATGGCGCAGTCGATGGAAACCGTATTCGACTGCAAGCCAGGGCAGGTGATGTTCTCCACATCCGATGTCGGCTGGGCGGTGGGTCATTCCTACAACGTGTACGGCCCGCTGATCGGCGGCTGCACGTCGCTGCTGTACGAAGGGTTGCCGACGAATCCGGACCCGGGCATCTGGTGGGCGCTGTGCGAGCAGTACAACGTGCGCACGATGTTCTCCTCGCCCACTGCCATCCGCGTGCTGAAGAAGCACGATGCGGACTTCATCCATCGCCACGACCTGCGCGCGCTGAAGTACCTGTTCCTGGTACGAGCCGCTGGACGAACCGACCGCGCACTGGATCAGCGAAGCGCTCGGCAAGCCGATCATCGACAACTACTGGCAGACCGAGACCGGCTGGTACGCTGACCCTGCTGCCGGGCCTGGAGATGAAGCCGGTGCGCTTCGGTTCGCCGGGCTTCCCCAACCTCGGCTACCGGATGAAGGTGATCGACGAGAACACCGGCGAGGAAGTGGCAGCGGGGCAGAAGGGGGTGCTGGTGGTGTCGCCGCCGTTGCCGCCGGGCTGCATGAGCACGGTGTGGAACGACGACAACCGTTTCCTGCAGAGCTACTTCAGCCACTTCAAGGAACTGCTGTACAGCTCGCTGGACTGGGCGATCCGCGACGACGATGGCTACACCTTCATCCTCGGCCGTACCGACGATGTGATCAATGTGGCCGGGCACCGGCTGGGCACGCGCGAGATCGAGGAGGCCATTTCGAGCCACCCGCGCGTGGCCGAGGCGGCGGTGATCGGGGTCAAGGACGAACTGAAGGGGCAGGTGCCGTTGGTGTTCGTTACCCTCAAGCAGGGCCTGGATGGCGAGGATCCGGCGCCGGTGGTGGCCGAGATGATGGCCACGGTGACCACCTCGCTCGGCGCGGTCGCGCGCCCGGCGCACGTGCACGTGGTCAACGCGCTGCCCAAGACCCGTTCGGGCAAGCTGCTGCGGCGCTCGTTGCAGGCGCTGGCCGAGCAGCGCGACCCGGGCGACCTGTCGACGCTGGACGACCCCGGCGCGCTGGAAGAGATCCGGCGGGCGCTGGGGCGTTGACCGGGTAGTGCTACCCACTGGCCTACACCCCCATCAATCCCGAGGTTGTACCAGCGGCCGGCACTCCCCTCTGACCTGCAATACGCGGCGCGCGCCGGGGAAGGCGCGTGCCCTCGGGGGATGGCACACAGGGGGGCGTGCCCGCGAGGGCCCGCCGGCATGGCGCATCGAGGGAGGGGGAGGCAATGGCATTGCTGCACGCCAAGACGGCTGCTGGCCGTCAGGAAATCGAAGACCGTGGCCGGCGCCTGCCGGCGGGGCTGCGCTCGATCCTGCTGATGGTCGATGGCCGTCGCGACGACACTGAACTGCGCGGCCTGTTGGAAGGCCTGCGCGCGCCTGCCGATGCGCTGGAGCAGCTGGCCGCGCAGGGACTGATCGAAGTGATCGGTGGAAGCGCAGACGTGGCGCCCGCACGTGGCCTCAGCACCGGTCGCGAACACGACCCGGCGCTGTACCAGCAGCTGTACGACGCAATGAGCGAGGCGGTGCGGCGTCATCTGGGCCTCAAGGGGTATTTCATGCAGTTGAAGATCGAACGCTGCACCGATGCACTGGCACTGGAACGCCTGTGCCCGGAACTGCTGGCGGCGGTCGCCAAGGCGCGCAGCCCGGCGCTGGCCCAGCGCTGGTGGCAGGAAACCCGGCTGGCCCTGCTGGACACCGGCAGCGAGGTCGTGCAGGCCTGAGCCAACGCGTAAAGTGATCGGTTCACTTCCCCACAAGGAGTCCCGCGTGCAGGACGACCACGACGACACCGACACCCCTGGCTGGGACGCGATCAATGCGGCACTGGCACCGCTGTACGCGGGCCAGGAACCCCGCCACTACGGCACGGCATTGCCGTACACGCTGGGGGGCCAGGATCCACTGGATGGCATCAGCGTGTACTGGGTGGACGCGCCGCTGCCGCATTGGCACTACATCACCTATGGCTTCTCCGAGCTGTATGCCAAGGAGAGCCGCGATGCTGCCGCCAGCGGCTATGGCTTCGAGCTGACCTTTCGCCTCGCGGCCGAAGCCGGCGAGGACGCCGGCAGCCCGCCACCGGTGTGGCCGATGAACCTGCTGCAGAACCTGGCGCGCTATGTGTTCGGTAGTGGCAACGTGTTCGAGGACGGTCACCACCTCAATGCCAACGGCCCGATCGCGCTGGAGACCGACACGCGGCTGTGCCATCTGGCGTTCATTGCCGACCCGCAGTTGCCGGCACGCGACACCGCCAATGGCCACCTGCAGTTCCTGCAGCTGGTTGGATTGACCGATGAGGAAATGGAGGCAGTCAAGCGCTGGTCCACGCGCGGCGTGCTGCAGGCGTTGCAGCCGGCAATGCCGTTGTGGGTCAGCGACCTGCACCGCGGCAACCTGCTGGAGGACCCTGCGCTGGCGGCAGAGGTGCGGGCCGGCAGCGAGCGCGAAGGCTCCAGCACCGGCATGTTGTTCATCGAGACACTGGACTGGCGCCAGGAGGCGGGCATGACCACGCTGGTGCTTGGCGCCGGCCAGGTGGCGAGCGTGTGCGAACTGCTGCCGCTGCGCCTGCGCCATGGCAGATCGCTGGAACTGGTCAGCCGCGAGCGGCAGTGGGAGTTCATCGCGGACGGGGGCGGTGAAGTGGCGGACGTATCCGCCGACAGCGCGCGCTGGTCACTGGACGAGGCGGGCCTGCAGGCCCTGGCAGGAGTGCGCGCCGAGCGCGGGGTCTACCCGCTGGCAGGAAGGTTGCGTATCGAGGTGGTGCCGACCTACCTGCGCGATGCCAAGGGGGAAGTGATCCGCCAGATCGGCTGATCGCGCCAATGAAATCGAGGGGGGGGGGGCGGAGCCGCCTGGTAGCCGATGGGGTCAGATCCGTTCACCACGCGAACGGCTCTGACCCCTGACCAAGGTCAGGCCAGGCCTTCGGCCTTCAGCGCGGCCTGCACGCCGGCGTCGGCGTCCATGCGTGCCTTGTAGGCGGCCAAGTTGTCCAGGCCCGACAGGTCGACCTTGGTGCCGGCGGCCCAGCGCAGGGTGATGTAGAAGTACGGGTCGGCGAAGCTGCGGAAGCCGGCCAGCCACGGCTTGTCGGCCAGCTGCCTGTCGGCGGTCTCGAACAGGCCACGCAGGCGCTTATGCGCGGCGGCGCGGATCGCGTCGTACTGGCCTTCGTCGGCAATGAACTTGCCCGGCGCGAACAGCGGCGAGAAGGCCGGATGCACGTCGGAATTGACGAACGCCAGCCAGCGGGTGGCTTCGGCGCGCTGGCGCGGGCTGCCATCACCGCCGAGGCCGGCCTGCGGGAAGCGATCGGCGATATAGCCCATGATCGCGGCGTTCTGCAGCAGCACGAAGTCGCCGTCGACCAGCGCGGGCACCGCACCGGCCGGATTGATCTTGAGGAATTCCGGACCCTTCAGGGTGTCCTTGTTCAGCAGTTCGACCTCGAACGGCTGGCCGGTCCACTGCAGGGCAATGTGGTCGGCGGTGGAACAGGCACCGGGCTTGCTGTACAGCTTCATGGGAACTCCAGGTGATGCGGGCGGGAAACGCCCACTATCCCAGAGCCTGCCGGCAGGCGGCAACGCTGCCGCCGGCACGGATCGTTACGACTGCCGCGGCTTGAGGTTCTGCACCTTATAGAAGGTGTGATCGCCGATGGTGGCCACCTGGTAGGCATTGCGCCAGTTCGGGCTGGCGATGGACAGCGCGGCGAAGTGGCTGGCACCGGGCACGATCTCGCGGCGCTCGCCGGCCGGCAGCGCCCAGTTGCGCTCGGCGTCGAAGGCCACGTTCATGGCCTCGCTCCAGGCCGCGTCGTTGCCCAGCTGGGTGCCGGGGGAGACGATGGTCGGCGCGAACTGCTTGCGTGCGGTGACCACCTGGCACATCGAATCACCCCACAGGCCGCTGTCGAGGCGGCGCAGCGCGACCTCGGCGACGGCCTGCTGGCCGCGCAGGGTCTGGTCGCGGGCTTCCAGGTAAACGGTGGTGCTCAAACACAGTGAATCAGCGGCCGGCTGAGGCAACAACTGCGACAGCCAGAGAATCCAGGCCAGTTTCATATAACTCCTTGCTCCGTATGGGTCGCACTCTCCGGTTCCGGCCGCGGGGGCGGCAGGAGGCGGGTACGACTTGGCGTCATGGGGAGGCGGCCATCGGGGCCGCCCCGTGGGCAGCCCCAAAAGAAACGACCAGTACCGGTCGTGGGGGCTGCGCCGGCTCACCGGAAACTGGCTGGTGAGCGGAAAGATGGCGCAAGGTAGGGGGGCGTAGCCGAACGCATCGTGAACCGCCCGGCTTGACATTCAGGTTCGCCGGGGGTGACGGAAATCACATTCCGTCCCCCATTCATCCGCAGGTCAAAGCGCGGCGGCGACCCGGCTGCCCTGGTCGATGGCGCGCTTGGCGTCGAGTTCTGCGGCCACGTCGGCGCCGCCGATCAGTTGCGCGCTGATGCCGGCGGCCTGCAGTTCGGCCTGCAGCGCGCGGTTGGGTTCCTGCCCGGCGCAGATCACCACATGGTCGACCGGCAACAGCTGTTCGCTGCCGTCCACGCGGATGCGCAGGCCCGCGTCGTCCACGCCCAGGTACTCGACGCCACCGAGCATGCGCACGCCCTTGGCCTTCAGCGTGGCGCGGTGGATCCAGCCGGTGGTCTTGCCCAGTCGTGCGCCGGGCTTGCCCGGGCTGCGCTGCAGCAGCCACAGCCGGCGCGGCGAGGCCTCGACCTGCGGCCGGGCCAGCGAGCCACGGGCCTCGAACGTACTGTCCACGCCCCATTCGGCCATCCAGCGCTGCGGGTCCAGCGAGGGCGACTCACCGGCGTGGCTGAGGAACTCGCCGACATCGAAGCCGATGCCGCCGGCGCCGATGATCGCCGCACTGGCGCCCACTTCGACCCGGCCCAGCAGCACGTCCAGGTAGCTGACCACCTTGGCGTGGTCGGCACCGGGGAAATCGACCCTGCGCGGCGTGATGCCGGTGGCCAGCACCACTTCGTCGAAGCCGGCCAGGTGGGAGGCGTCCGCGCGGGCGCCGAGGCGCAGCTGCACGCCGGTCTCCTGCAGTGTGTGGCGGAAGTAGCGCAGGGTCTCGTGGAACTCTTCCTTGCCGGGGATGCGCTTGGCGACGTTGAACTGGCCACCGATCTCGTCGCTGGCATCGAAAAGGGTGACCTGGTGACCGCGCTGGGCGGCGACGGTGGCACAGGCCAGGCCGGCCGGGCCGGCGCCGACCACGGCAACCTTCTTCGGCGTGGCGGCCGGGCGATAGACCAGCTCGGTCTCGTGCGCGGCGCGCGGGTTGACCAGGCAGCTGGCCAGCTTGTTCTCGAAGACGTGGTCCAGGCAGGCCTGGTTGCAGGCGATGCAGGTGTTGATCGCCTCGGCGCGGCCGGCGCGGGCCTTGTTCGGCCACTGCGGGTCGGCCAGCAGCGGGCGTGCCAGCGACACCATGTCGGCGCCGCCATCGGCGAGGATGCGTTCGGCCACCTCGGGCATGTTGATGCGGTTGGTCGCCACCAGCGGCAGCGCCACGTGCGGCTTCAGCTTGGCGGTGACGCCGGCGAAGGCCGCGCGCGGCACCGAGGTGGCAATCGTCGGGATACGCGCTTCGTGCCAGCCGATACCGGAATTGATGATCGTCGCGCCGGCGGCCTCGATGGCCTGCGCCTGTTGCACGATCTCTTCCCAGTTGCTGCCGTCTTCCACCAGGTCGACCAGCGACAGGCGGTAGATGATGATGAAGTCCGGGCCACAGGCTTCGCGGATGCGGCGCACGATCTCGACCGCGAAGCGCATGCGCTGGCTGGCGTCACCGCCCCAGCGGTCGGTGCGCGTGTTGGTGCGCGGGGCGATGAACTCGTTGATGAGGTAGCCCTCCGAGCCCATCACTTCCACGCCGTCGTAGCCGGCCTCGCGGGCCAGCTTCGCGCTGCGCGCGTAGTCGGCGATGTGGCGCTCGACGCCGCTGGCCGACAGCGCGCGCGGGGTGAACGGGTTGATCGGTGCCTTCAGCTTCGACGGTGCCACCGACAAGGGGTGGTAGGCATAGCGGCCGGCATGCAGCAGCTGCAGGCAGATCTTCGCGCCATGCTGGTGCGCGGCGGCGGTCAGTTGGCGGTGCGGCCGCACTTCCCAGGGCCAGGACAGCTTGCCGCCGAACGGCTTCAGCCAGCCGACCACGTTCGGTGCGAAGCCGCCGGTGACGATCAGGCCGACGCCGCCCTCGGCGCGTTCGGCGAAGTAGGCCGCCAGCCGCGGGAAGTCGCGGGCGCGATCCTCCAGGCCGGTGTGCATCGAGCCCATCAATACGCGGTTGCGCAACTGGGTGAAGCCCAGGTCCAGCGGGGCGAACAGATGGGGATAGGCGCTTTCGTTGGCTGGCGACATGGTCGATACGCTTGCGTACGGAAGCGCGAAGCGTGCCGCGAAACGGCGGCCGGGGCAAGGGTTGCTGGATGGCGCCTGCGGCGCTGCCCCCGAACTCCGGGGGGCGGTCGTGCCGGCCGCTGGCCGGCATACGGGGCAGCTCAGGGTGATTGCGGTTGCCGGGCAGCGGCCGGCACGACCGGAGCGGGGCGACCGATCCCGAACCAGCCCAGGGTCACCCCGCACAGCGGGCCGATCAGCAGAGCGAAGGCGAGGGTGCCGAGGCCGACGTTGCCGCCCAGCCACCAGCCCAGCAGCAGGACGCTGCCTTCAATCAAACTGCGCACCTTCCAGATCGGCCAGCCGGTGCGGGCATGCAGGCCGGTCATCAGGCCATCGCGTGGACCCGGGCCGAGGCGGGCGCCGATGTACAGGCCGGTGGCCAGGGCCACCAGCAGCATGCCCGCGCAGAACATCGCCAGCTGCCAGCCAAGGCCGACGGCCGGCGGCAGCAGCCACAGCCCGAACTGCGCAGAGGGACCGATCAGCATCACGTTGAGCACGGTGCCGACGCCCGGCTTCTGGCGCAGCGGCCACCACAGCAGCAGCACCAGCGCGCCGATCACGTTGGTCGCCAGGCCGAACGACAGCGGGGTCTGCGCGGCGATGCCCTGCGACAGGACATCCCAGGGCGCCACGCCGATCGCGGCGCGGATCATCAGCGAAGCACCGAAGCCGTACAGGAACAGGCCAGTGATCAGTTGCAGCAGGCGCAGGGGCAGGGCGGTGGGCATGGTGGGCTCAGGGAGGGGGAATCTGTTCCCACCGTATCCCTGATTTCCTTGATGCCATAGATACAGATTCAAGCCAATCCGGCGCTACAGGCGGCGCCGAACCTGCATGCGGGCGGTTGTGCAGGTCCGAGCCCGTGCTCTGCGGGTGGCGGCAGGCACAGCAGCCGAGCGTGGGCCCGGCTCTACATCACCGCGTCAGTCGTCCCAGCCGACCAGCGCCAGCTTGCCCACCGTGTGCCCGCTGGCCAGGCGCTGATGCGCGATGTCCAGGTTGGCTGCGTTGATCGTGCCCAGCGTCTCACTGAGCGTACCGCGCAGCTGGCCGGCATCGATCATGCTGGCGGCGCGGCTGAGGATGCGGTGCTGTTCGATACGGTCGGCGGTGGCAAAGCGCGAGCGCGCGAACATGAATTCCCAGTGGATGCCGATGCACTTGGCCTTGTACGGATCGCCGATGCGCAGCGCGCCACGCGGCTCCACGATCAGTCCGACATGACCCTGCGGTGCCAGCAGCTGGCCCAGCTCGTCCCAGTAGTGGTCGGTGTCGGCCAGGTTGAGCGCAACCTGCACCGCAGCGATGCCCAGCGCCTGCAACTGGGGTTGCAGTGGCTGCCGATGGTCGATCACGTGCGTGGCCCCCATCTGCCGGCACCACTCGATCGAGGCCTCGCGCGAGGCGGTGGCGATCACCTCGAAACCGGCGTGGCGGGCGAGCTGGATCGCCATCGAGCCCACGCCGCCCGCACCGCCGATCACCAGCAGGTGCTGGCCGCCATGGCGGCGATCATCCAGGTGCAGCGGCATGCGCTGGAACAACAGCTCCCAGGCGGTCAGCGTGGTCAGGGGCAGCGCGGCGGCTTCGGCGAAATCGAGCGTGGTCGGCTTGCGGGCGACCAGCCGTTCGTCCACCCACTGGTACTGCGCATTGCAGCCCGGGCGGGTGACGTCGCCGGCGAAGTAGACCTCGTCGCCGGAGGCAAACAGGCTGGCCTCATCGCCGATGGCTTCAACCACGCCGGCGGCGTCCCAGCCGAGCACCCGCGGCGTCTCCAGCGTTGCCGGATCGGTGGCGGCCCGCTGCTTGGCGTCGACCGGGTTGACCGAGACCGCTTCGATCCGGACCAGCAGGTCCCGGCCGCGTGGAGGCAGCGGTGGTGGCAGCAGGACATCACGCAGGGCAGGGGCGTATTCACGACTCAGGGCGACAGCTTTCATCACGGCTCCGGCTGGGTTCGTCACCCCATCATAAGGTTCCTCACGTTTCCGCAAACGCGCTGAACCGTGTGATGCGGCGCGTTGCGCAATATGTCGCATTCGACACTTAAACCCCGTCAAACCCTTGCAGTGCGTGGGTCTTGCGGATTTTCATCATCCTGTATAGGGTTTCAACGTCGGACCGGTGGCCGGTCGGGCGCAACACTTCACATGTTACGGGACTGTTAACATGGCCTTCACCCGCCTGAGCATAATGTTCGCGGCGGTGGCGTGCTGAATCGGCTGTCGTACATCGATGCACTAGTGCTGGCCCATGCCTCTACCGGTTTCATACCCCCGAAATAGGAGCTGTACTCAATGAACAAGAAGATCCTTACTGCCGCGCTGCTGGGCGGCCTGGCTTTCGCCCAGGCAGCTTCGGCGCAGGAGTTCGATGACCGCTGGTACCTGACCGGTTCGGCCGGCTTCAACTTCCAGGACAGCGACCGTCTGACCAATGACGCTCCGTTCGTGACCCTGGGCCTGGGTAAGTTCATCAGCCCGAACTGGTCGCTGGACGGTGAGCTGAACTACCAGAACCCGAACTTCGACAGCAACCAGGACCTGAACTGGTCGCAGTACGGCGTCTCGCTGGACCTGCGTCGCCACTTCATCAAGGAAGGCCGCGGCTGGAACCCGTACATCGTCGGTGGCCTGGGCTACCAGAAGTCGGAAGAAGAGTACGCTGCGATCGACAACAACGGTCCGCGCCAGCGTAAGGACGGCAACCTGGCCGCCAAGCTGGGCGTCGGCCTGCAGACCACCTTCGAGAAGCGCGTGGCTGTCCGCGCCGAAGTGGCCTACCGCGCTGACTTCGACGACCAGAGCGTCGCTGCACGCGACGAAAGCTGGTTCGGCGACGTGCTGGCTTCGGTCGGCGTCGTGATCCCGCTGGGCCCGGCTCCGGTCGCGGCTGCTCCGGCTCCGGCTCCGGTTGCCCCGAGCTGCGCCGACCTGGATGACGACGGTGACGGCGTCAACAACTGCGACGACAAGTGCCCGAACTCGCAGCCGGGTCAGACCATCGGTCCGGACGGTTGCCCGGTTCCGGTCTCCATCGACCTGAAGGGCGTCAACTTCGACTTCGACAAGTCGAACCTGCGTCCGGACGCCGTGGCGATCCTGAGCGAAGCCACCGAGATCCTGAAGCGTTACCCGGATCTGCGCGTTGAAGTTGCCGGTCACACCGACTCGAAGGGTACCGACGCTTACAACCAGAAGCTGTCGGAGCGTCGCGCCACCGCCGTGTACAACTACCTGACCAAGAACGGCGTCGACGCCGGTCGCCTGGTCGGCCCGATCGGCTACGGCGAGAGCCGTCCGATTGCTCCGAACACCAACCCGGATGGTTCGGACAACCCGGAAGGTCGCGCCAAGAACCGTCGTACCGAGCTGAACGTCCAGAACTAAGTTCTGACGCTCTGCCAGTAGGACACAGCAGGACCCGGCTTCGGCCGGGTCTTGTTGTTTCTGCCGCCGGGAAACCGGCCTGGGGCGGGCGGGGAATCGCCGTTCGTCGGGATTTTGCCCGTAAATCCAATGAGTTGCCGTATTCATTGAAAGTGGCGCTTGAAAGCTGACGCGGCATTGCTAAACTCGCCGCGTCACTTCCTTCCGTGGATGCCCCTCATGCTGCGCTCTGCATCGGCCGCCGTTCTGGCGCTGGCCCTGGTTCCCGCCGCCCACGCCGCGGTTGATTGCTCGGTCAACACCAGCGCCTCGCCGCTGCCGTTGCCGGCCACGACCATCGCGCCGGTGGCCGACGAGCTGTACATCCGTGGCAACCAGCTGGGCATGCCGGCCGGCGTGCTGAGCAGCAACTACGACCCGTCGCAGTCGCTGGACCAGGTGCTGCAGCGCCTGCGCATCGATGGCTGCCAGAACATCGCCAAGGCCATCCCGAGCGCGCCAGCGGTGAAGCCGAACGATCCGGCGGCCTACAAGCCGCAGACCGAGTTCGACAATACGCCGTGGCGCTTCGACATGAGCCAGAACGGCAAGCGCATGACCGCCGAAGAATTCGACGCCTGGATGAAGGCGCGCGGGGTGCGCGTGGTCAAGGCGCGCCCGGCCCCGGCCGCCACTCCGGCTGCGGCCGAAGCACCGGCTGAGACCAAGCCGGTCGACAAGAAGTAAGCGCCGCGGGGAGCAGAGGCTTGCGCACGCGCCGCCCACCTGCCACCCCCGCCGCCCGCTCCCACGCACCGCGTGGGCGTGCGGCGCCGAACGTCTCCAGCGGTGCGCGTCATGGCCTGGCGCGCGTGCTGTCCAAGGCCGGCGTGTGCTCGCGCAGCGAGGCCGCGCGCTGGATCGCCGAAGGCCGGGTGCGCGTGTCCGGCCGCGTGGTGCGTGATCCCGAGTTCCCGATCGGACAGCCTGCGCCGCCGATCGAGGTCGATGGCCAGCCGATGGCTGCGCCGCAGCGCCTGTACCTGATGCTCAACAAGCCGCGCGGGGTCGTGACCACGGCGCAGGACGAGCGTGGCCGTGACACGGTGTACCGCTGTTTTGATGGCGCCGGCCTGCCCTGGATTGCACCGGTCGGGCGCCTGGACAAGGCCAGCGAAGGGTTGCTGCTGTTCAGCAACGATCCGCAGTGGGCCGCGCGCCTGACCGACCCGCAGACCGGGCCGGACAAGACCTACCACGTGCAGGTGGATGGCCTGCCCGATGCCGCCACCCTGGCGGCATTGCAGGCCGGGGTGGAGGACGAGGGCGAGTTCCTCGCTGCCCGCGCCGTGCACGTGCTGCGCCGTGGCGACAAGACCGCATGGCTGGAAGTGGTCCTCGACGAGGGCCGCAACCGCCATATCCGCCGCCTGTTGGCGGCTTTCGACCTGCAGGTGCTGCGCCTGGTCCGGGTCGCGATCGGTGGGCTGCTGCTCGGCGATCTCGGCAAGGGCCAGTGGCGGGTGCTGGAGGTCAGCGACCAGCAGCGGCTGGGGGCCGCTGCACCGGGCTGATCACCGCCCGCGGCCGGCAGTTGCCGGCCACCGTTCCAGGCGTAGGGGGCGCCTGGTTGCTGAATTTCCCGAACGGAGCCTGCCCATGTACCACCCGACCCTCAATCAAACCCTGCGCTGCGCAGGCCTGCTGCTGCCGATGGTGCTGCTGACCGCCTGTGGCGGCCACAAGAAGGTGGCCAAGGCGGAAACGCCGGCCGAAACCCCGGTGGTGGAAGTGAAGACCCCGGAGCTGGATGGTCGCGGCAGCTACCGCTTCCTGATGAGCAACGGCGACAAGAAGATGACCGCCGATGAGTTCGATGCCTGGATGAAGGCCAACGGCATCCGCGTCGCCAAGGGCAACGGCCAGGACGCCGCCGCCAAGCCGGTGGTGGTGGCCAGCAAGGACGAGCCGAAGGGCAAGAAGAAAAAGAAGTGACGCCTGGGGTGGGGTGATGGGGCCAGGGCCCTTTCCTGTGGAAAGAGACCCGGCCCCGGCGTGATCAGCCCTTGATCACGCCCAGCTCGACACCAATGCGGGTGAACGCATCGATCGCGCGATCCAGGTGCTCGCGGCTGTGCGCGGCGCTGATCTGGGTCCGGATGCGGGCCTGTCCCTTGGGCACCACCGGGAAGAAGAAGCCGATCGCGTAGATGCCTTCCTCGAGCAGGCGCTCGGCGAACTTCTGCGCCAGCGGTGCGTCGTACAGCATGACCGGGCTGATCGGATGCACGCCCGGCTTCACGTCGAAGCCGGCGGCGGTCATCTTCTCGCGGAAGTAGGCGGTGTTGTCGGCCAGCGTGCTGCGCAGGTCGTCGGCGGCCGCCAGCATTTCGAACGCCTTGATGCCGGCAGCCACCACGTGCGGCGGCAGCGAGTTGGAGAACAGGTACGGGCGCGAGCGCTGGCGCAGCAGTTCGATCACCTCGGCACTGGCGCAGGTGAAGCCGCCCAGTGCGCCGCCCATGGCCTTGCCCAGGGTGCCGGTGATGATGTCGATCCTGTCCAGCACGCCCTTCACTTCGGCCGAGCCACGACCGGTGGCACCGAGGAAGCCGGTGGCATGGCATTCGTCGATGTGCACCAGCGCGTTGTACTTCTTCGCCAGCGCGGTGATCTCGTCCAGCGGCGCGATGAAGCCATCCATCGAGAACACGCCGTCGGTGGTGATCAGCTTGGACTTGCAGCCGGCGGCATCGGCGGCCTGCAGCTGGGCTTCCAGGTCGGCCATGTCGCAGTTGGCGTAGCGGAAGCGCTTGGCCTTGCACAGGCGCACGCCGTCGATGATCGACGCATGGTTGAGTGCATCGGAAATGATGGCGTCGTTCTCGCCGAGCAGCGGCTCGAACAGGCCGCCGTTGGCATCGAAGCAGGCCGCGTACAGGATGGTGTCCTGCTTGCCGAAGAAGTCGGCGATCTGCTTTTCCAGCTGCTTGTGCAGGTCCTGGGTGCCGCAGATGAAGCGCACTGACGCCATGCCGAAGCCATGGGTGTCCAGCGCGTCCTTGGCGGCCTGGATCAGGTCCGGGTGGTCGGCCAGGCCCAGGTAGTTGTTGGCACAGAAGTTCAGCACCTGGCGGCCGTCATCGAGGGTGATCTCGGCCGACTGCGGGCTGGTGATGATCCGCTCGGACTTGAACAGGCCCTGGGCGCGGATGGCGTCCAGTTCCTCGGCATAGTGGCGGGTCAGGGCGGAGGAGGCGTCGGTCATGGCGTGGGCACGGCTCTGCACGGGAAACCGCCGATTCTACCGGGCAACGAGGTTCGCCGACCGCGGCGGGCAGGGCACCGCCATGGCAGGCACATGTTGCAATGCAGTAACAAATGGTTAAATATTCGTGAACCGTGCCTGTCTGGCATCGGCTTCACTGCTGCCCCCTTCCCGCCCCGCGCCCCCGGAGACGCTCATGAAGCACGCCCATGCCTGCCTCGCCATTGCCGCCGCCCTGACCCTTGCGCCGTTCGCGGCCAGTGCCCAGGAGACCGAATCGCCGTACAGCTGGAACGTCACTGCGGTGTCGGACTACCTGTTCCGTGGTGTGTCGCAGACCGACGAGAAGCCGACCCTGCAGGCGGGCTTCACCTACACCTCGCCGGTCGGCCTGTATGCCGGTGTCTGGGGTTCGGGCGTGGACTTCGGTCCGGGCGACCCGAGCACCGAGATCGACTACCAGATCGGTTACGGCGTGGACGTCACTCCGCGCGTCAACTTCGACGTGCTGCTGAACCGCTACACCTACCTGGGTGCCAGCGACCTGAACTACAACGAGCTGATCACCACCACCACGCTGGACGAGACCTACAAGCTGACCGTGGCCTACACCAACGACCAGTGGAACAGCGGCACCGATGGCTGGTACTACGGCGTCGGCGGCCAGTGGGGCCTGCCGCAGGAGTTCACCCTCAGTGCCAACGTCGGCCGCAGCAGCTTCGAGAAGGGCCTGGCCAAGGACTACACCGACTGGAACGTCGGCGTCAGCCGCCAGTTCGGCCTGTTCAATGTCGGCCTCGGCTACTACGGCACCGACAGCAACGGGCGCGAAAACTCGGGCAAGCTGGCGCACAGCCGCGTGCTGCTGACCGTGGCCGTCGGCAAGTAACGCCGCAGGCGTTACCGGTAGTGCCGGCCGCTGGCCGGCAACACCAGAAAAAGGCGCCCATCGGGCGCCTTTTTCAATTTCATGGTGTGCCGAGCAAGCTCGGCACCCACCATTCGTGCGCGGAACCGAGGATCAATTCCAGCTCAGCACGACCTTGCCGGCCTTGCCTTCTTCCATCAGGTCGAAGCCCTTCTGGAACTCGTCGATCGACAGCTGGTGGGTCATCACCTTGCCGAGCGGGAAACCGGACAGCACCAGCTGGGTCATCTTGTACCAGGTCTCGTACATCTTGCGGCCGTAGATACCCTGCACGGTCAGGCCCTTGAAGATGATCTTGTCCCAGTCGCAGCCGGCGCCCTTGGGCATGATGCCGAGCATGGCGATCTTGCCGCCGTGGTACATGCAGTCGAGCATGTCGTTGAACGCACGCGGGTTGCCGCTCATTTCCAGGCCCACGTCGAAGCCCTCCATGTGCAGCTCCTTCATCACGTCCTTCAGCGACTGGTTGGCGACGTTGACCACGCGGGTGGCGCCCATGTCGGCGGCCAGCTTCAGGCGGAAATCGTTGACGTCGGTCACCACCACGTTGCGCGCGCCGATGTGCTTGCAGATGCCGGCGGCGATGATGCCGATCGGGCCGGCACCGGTGATCAGCACGTCTTCACCGATCACGTCGAATTCCAGCGCGCAGTGGGCGGCGTTGCCATACGGGTCGAAGAACGCGGCCAGCTCCGACGGGATCTGGTCCGGGATCGGCCACAGGTTGCTGGCCGGCATCACCATGTATTCGGCGAAGGCGCCATTGACGTTGACACCGATGCCGACGGTGTTCGGGCACAGGTGCGGGCGGCCACCACGGCAGTTGCGGCAATGGCCGCACACGATGTGGCCTTCGGCCGAAACGCGCTGGCCGATCTCATAACCGGTCACTGCCGAGCCGAGCGCGGCGATGCGGCCGACGAACTCGTGGCCGATGGTCAGGCCCGGCTTGATCGTGCGCTGGCTCCATTCGTCCCACAGGTAGATGTGCAGGTCGGTACCGCAGATCGCGGTCTTCTCCAGCTTGATCAGGACCTCGTTCGGGCCGGGGGTCGGCACCGGAACTTCTTCCAGCCAGATGCCCTTGGCTGCTTCGCGCTTGACCAGGGCCTTCATCGTTTGCTGCGCCATCGGGGTGGAACTCATCAGGGGGAAAGCGCGGATTATAGGGTGCCGGGCGGAATTCCCATGTTGCGCTGCGGGTGCTTTGGCGGAACGAAAGGCGTGCGCCGGCGGGCGTTTCGAACGTGCCGCAAACAGCAGCGCCTCCTTGATTCCGGGGGAGGGGGCGTGGTCACCCTGGCCGGGACACGCAAAAGCCCATCCATGGTGCTCGATGGCGCCATCCATGGCGCCAACGGTCCCGGCCAGGGTGGCCACGCCCCCTCAGGACGATTCCATGTGCGCGGCCGACGTGCGCATGGCAGAGCAAGAAGCAGGCCCATGACTTCCGGGGTTCGGGCCGGGGCAGGGCGGCGGGCTACAATCGAGGGTTCCACTACCAGGGGCTGCTCCATGCGCTCGAACCTGCTTGCATTTTCCATCGTCGCCAGCCTCGGCCTGGCCCAGGTCGCCCATGCCGCTGAAGGCATGTGGGTGCCGCAGCAGCTGCCGGAAATCGCCGGCCCGCTGCAGAAGGCCGGCCTGAAGCTGTCCCCGGAACAGCTGTCCAACCTGACCGGCGACCCGATGGGCGCGGTCGTCGCCCTCGGCGGCTGCACCGCCAGCTTCGTCTCGCCGCAGGGCCTGGTGGTGACCAACCACCATTGCGCGTATGGCGCCATCCAGCTGAATTCGACCGCGCAGAAGAACCTGATCAAGGACGGCTTCAATGCGCCGACCCTGAAGGACGAACTGAGCGCCGGCCCGAACGCCCGCGTGTTCGTGCTCGACCAGATCACCGACGTCACCGCCCAGGCAAAGGCCGCCATCGCCGCTGCCGGCAACGACCCGCTGGCCCGCAGCCGCGCGCTGGACGCCTTCGACAAGGCCCAGGTTGCCGCCTGTGAGGCCGATGCCGGTTTCCGCTGCCGCCTGTACAGCTTCTCCGGCGGCAACACCTACCGCCTGTTCCGCAACATGGAAATCAAGGACGTGCGCCTGGTCTATGCGCCCCCGGGCAGCGTCGGCAAGTTCGGCGGCGACGTCGACAACTGGATGTGGCCACGCCACACCGGCGATTTCTCGTTCTACCGCGCCTACGTCGGCAAGGACGGCAAGCCGGCCGCCTTCGCCGCCGACAACGTGCCGTACCAGCCCAAGCACTTCCTGAAGTTCGCCGACCAGCCGCTGGGCGCCGACGACTTCGTGATGGTGGCCGGCTACCCGGGCCGCACCAACCGCTACGCACTGGCCGGCGAGTTCAACGAGACCGCCAGCTTCACCTACCCGACCATCGCCAAGCACTACAACGCGGTGCTGAAGATGATCGCCGACGCCGGCAAGGCCGACGCCGACGTCAAGGTGAAGTACGCCGCCACTGCCGCCAGCATGAACAACGTGGCCAAGAACTACCTGGGCCAGCTGGAAGGCTTCAAGCGCATCGACGCCGCTGGCCAGAAGCAGGCCGAGGAAGCCGCCGTGCTGGCGTGGCTGAAGAAGCAGGGCGCGGCCGGCAAGCCGGCGCTGGCCGCACACGCGCAGCTGGTCAAGCACCTGGACACCAGCAAGGCCACCCGCGAGCGTGACCTGTTCGTCGGCCAGTTCAACAACACCTCGGCCGTGGGCGCAGCGATCACCCTGTACCGCCTGTCGATCGAGCGCAGCAAGCCCGATGCCGAACGCGAAGCCGGTTACCAGGAACGTGACCTGACCACCATCGAAGGCGGCCTGAAGCAGATGGACCGTCGCTACGTGGCGAAGATGGACCAGCAGCTGCAGGCCTACTGGCTGGAGCAGTACGTGGCCCTGCCGGCCGCGCAGCGCGACAATGAAGTGCTGAACAAGTGGCTGGCCGGCAGCGATGCCGCTGCGGTGAAGTCGCTGGTGGCCAAGCTGTCGGGCACCGAGCTGGGCAGCCTGGATGCACGCCTGAAGTGGTTCAAGGCCGACCGTGCCGCGTTTGAAGCCAGCAGCGATCCGGCCATCCAGTACGCCGTGGCTGTCATGCCGGCACTGCTGAAGCAGGAAGAGCAGAAGAAGATCCGCGAAGGCGAGTCGCTGACCGCGCGCCCGCTGTACCTGCAGGCCGTGGCCGACTACAAGAAGAGCCAGGGTGAATTCGTCTACCCGGACGCCAACCTGTCGCTGCGCATCACCTTCGGCAACGTCATGGGGTATGGCAAGGACGGCGTGAAGTACACCCCGTTCACCACCCTGGAAGGCGTGGCAGCGAAGGAAACCGGTGAAGATCCGTTCGATTCGCCGAAGGCGCTGCTCGATGCGGTCAAGGCCAAGCGTTACGGCGGCCTGGAAGACAAGCGCATTGGTTCGGTGCCGGTGAACTTCCTGTCCAACCTGGACATCACCGGCGGCAACTCGGGTTCGCCGGTGCTGGATGCCAACGGCAAGCTGGTCGGCCTGGCCTTCGATGGCAACTGGGAATCGGTCAGCTCCAACTGGGTATTCGACCCGGTGATGACCCGCATGATCGCTGTCGACAGCCGCTACATGCAGTGGATCATGCAGGAAGTGGCGCCGGCGCCGCAGCTGTTGAAGGAACTGAACCTGGCCAAGTGAGGTAGTGCCGGCCGCTGGCCGGCAACGCCTGCAGACACTGCCGGGCGGTGCATCCACGCATGGCGTGGATCTGCTGCCCGGCGCGCCGTCCGCGATTCCGAAACCCCGCGACCCACGTCGCGGGGTTTTTTCATGCCCGGCCCGGCCCGGCGCGCCGAACAGGTATCATCCCTGTTCCGCGCACTTCACAGGATGTGAACGAAACGCGGAACCTCCTCCCCCAGGACCCCTTGCACGCATGCGCATCCTGCTTGCCCGCCACGGCGAAACGCCGTGGAACGCCGAAGGCCGCTACCAGGGCCAGATCGACATCCCGCTTTCGCCGATCGGCGAAGCCCAGGCCCAGGCCCTCGGCGCGCGCCTGGCCTCGGTGGACATCACCCGTGCCGTCGCCTCGCCGCTGTCACGCGCGCAGCGCACCGCCCAGCTGGCGCTCGGCGCCGCCCGTGCCGGGATGCTGCTGACCGAGCCGGAACTGCAGGAAATCGCCCACGGCGAATGGGAAGGGCTGTTGGCCAGTGAGATCCATGAGAAGGATCCCTCACGCCTGAAAGCGTGGCGCGAGGAACCGGATACCGTGCTGATGCCCGGCGGCGAGTCGCTGCGCCTGGTGCTGGAGCGCAGCTGGCGCGGCCTGGCCCGCGCCACCGAAGGCCTTGGTGAGCACGACACCCTGCTGGTGGTCGCCCACGACGCGGTGAACCGCGTGATCCTGTGCAAGGTGCTGGGGCTGCCGATTTCCCGGCTGTGGACCTTCCGCCAGGCACCGACCACGCTCAACCTGCTCGAAGGCGCCGACCTGGACAGCCTGGAAGTGGTGCGCCTGAACGACTGCGCCCACCACACGCCATTCTTCGGCGAAGCCAAGCACCGCGCTCTCTGATCCATCCCCCTGCATCAACTGCTTCTGCTGGAACCGCTGCCGTGACGAACACCCCGACCACCCTGGCCGACTGGCTGGACTACATTGAACGCCAGCATCCGGCGAGCATCGACATGGGCCTGGAGCGCGTGCGCGCCGTGGCCACGGCGATGGGCCTGGGGGCGCCGGCCAAGCGCACCATCGTGGTCGGTGGCACCAACGGCAAGGGCTCGACCGTGGCCTTCATCGAAGCCATTGCACGCGCCGCCGGCTGGAAGGTCGGCGCGTACACCTCGCCGCACCTGCTGCGCTACAACGAGCGCGTGCGCATCGACGGCCAGGACGTGGACGATGCGGCGCTGGTCGCTGCGTTCAATGCGGTCGAGGCCGCGCGTGGCCAGACCACGCTGACCTATTTCGAGTACGGCACGCTGGCCGCCCTGCACCTGTTCGCCGACGCCGGGCTGGACCTGGCGGTGCTGGAAGTGGGCCTGGGCGGTCGCCTGGATGCGGTCAACATCGTCGACGCCGACGTGGCGGTGATCACCACCGTGGACATCGACCATGCCGAGTGGCTGGGCGAGGACCGCGAAGCGATCGGCACCGAGAAGGCCGGCATCATCCGTGGCTGGAAACCGGTGATCCTGGGTGAAACCGACCCGCCGTCGAGCGTGCTGCGCCGCGCCTACCTGGTCGGCGCCAATGCGATCCGCGGCGGCAGCGATTACTTCTACGAACCGATCGATGCCCAGCGCTGGCGCTGGCGCGATGTCGGCCTGCGCATGGAACTGCCGACCCCGGCCCTGGCCGGCCCGATCCAGCTGGCCAACGCCGGTGCCGCCATCGCCGCGCTGCGCGCGCTGGACAAGCCGGTGCCGCGTGCGGCGTGGGCGGCCGGTATCGCGGCGGCGCGGATCTCCGGCCGCCTGCAGGCGTTCGAGCGCGACGGTGTGCAGATCCGCGTCGATGTCGGCCACAACCCGCAGGCCGCCGGTCAGCTGGCACGCGCATTGAAGGCCGATGTGTCGGCCGGGCGCACGCTGGCGGTGTACGCCGCGCTGCAGGACAAGGACGCGGCGGGCGTGGTGCAGGAGCTGCAGGACGTCGTGGGCGCGTGGACGTTGGCCGGCCTGGACGGCCCGCGTGGGCAGAGCGCGGCGCAGCTGCAGGCGCGCCTGGCCGGCACCGCCGCCGCCGATGCGCAGCTGGCCGGTTCCGTCGAACAGGCACTGGCCCAGGTCCTGGCCGAGGCCGGGCGCGGCGACCGCGTCCTGGTCTTCGGCTCGTTCCATACCGCTGCGGCCGCACTGCGCTGGCTGCAGGGCGCCGCCTGATCCGCGTTCAGCCAATGCCGACGCCGGCCGGTCCGGCACCCGTATAATCGACGGCAATCTCCGGACCGTTGCCTGCCTCACGTGGATACGTCTCTGAAACAGCGTCTGATTGGTGCCATCGTGCTGGTGGCGCTGGCCGTGATTTTCCTGCCGATGCTGGTCAAGGGTCCGGCACCGGACAGTGGCGTGGCCTCGGTGCCGATCGCCGCGCCGGATGCGCCGGCCGATGGCCAGTTCGAGACCCGCGAGCTGCCGCTGGTCGCGCCGGCCGGTGGCGCCACCGGACTGCAGACCGGACAGGCCAAGCCACTGCAGGAAGCGGCCGCGCCGGCCACGCCGCCGACCGTGGACACCTCCCCGGCCGTTGCCGCGGGCAACTTCGCGGTCACCTTTGGCGCATACGGCAGCAAGGCCGACGCCGATGCGGTGATCGCCTACCTGCAGCGCTCGCAGCTGCCGGGCTTCGCAGAAGCGACCACCATCAGCGGGCGCCAGGCGTGGCGCGTGCGCGTCGGGCCGTATGCCGACCGTGCCCAGGCCGAGGCCGCCCGCCTGCAGGCAGTGAAGATCCGCGCCGACGTGAAGGCCGAAGTCATCACGCTGGATGCGGCCGCAGGCAACAGTGCCGCGGTCGCTGCCACACCGGCACCGGCGGCCAGCACACCGGCCGCAGCGACCAGCCCGTCGGCCACCAGCAACCCGGTGCGCAGCGAAAGCCTGCCGCCGAGCACGGCGACCGTGACTACGCCGCCGGCCACCAAGCCGGAGCCGGCCAAGCCGGCGCCGAAGCCTGAGGCGCCGAAGCCTGAGGCCAAGCCGGAACCGAAGCCGGAGGCCACCGCCAGCAAGCCGGCCACGGCGCCGGCCACGCCGGCCGCACCGGCGGCCAGTGGCGTCGGCTTCGCCGTGCAGCTGGGCGCGTTCGGCCAGGCCAGCGATGCCGCTGCGCTGCGCGACAAGGTCCGCGCCGCCGGCTTCAGTGCGTTCGTCGAGCAGGTGCGCACCGAAAAGGGCACCCTGCATCGCGTCCGCGTGGGTCCGGTGGCCAACCGCGCGGATGCCGAACAGCTGAAGGCGCAGGTCGCTGCCAAGGTCGGCGTCGCCGGCATGGTCCGACCGCACCCATGACCGACGCGCAGGCCCGTTGCCAGCGCCGCCGAAGGAGCGGGGCGCCATGATCGACGTGGTGCTGCTGATCGTGATCGCCGCCTCGACCCTGTTGGGGATGCTTCGCGGCTTTGTTGGCATCGTCATCGGCACGCTGTCGTGGCTGCTGGCCGCATGGGCGGCCTTCGCCTTCGGCAACGACGCCGCGCGCTGGTGGGCGGCCCCGGCCGCGCCCGGCGGCGAGCACTTCGTCGGCGGCTACCTGGGCGTGGGCATCGGCGTGATGATCGTGGTCGCGGTGATCGGCATGGTCATCAAGGCGATGATCCACCGCAGCATGCTGACCAGCCTGGACCGCCTGCTGGGCGGCGTGCTGGGCGCCGTGCGCGGCGGCCTGATCGCGGCGATCCTGGTACTGCTGGCGGGTTTCACGCCGCTGACCGCCGAGCCGTCCTGGAAGCGTTCGGCGGTACGCCCGGTGCTGAATCCGGCCGTGGCCTGGATGAACGGCAAGCTGCCGCACTGGCAGGTGCCCGGCGCCGATATGCTGCCCAAGGCCTTGCCCACCGACATGCTGTCCCCATCTGCACTGATGGAGTTGGGGAAGAACGCGGGCGCCGGGTTGGGAAAGCCGGGCGAGGCAGGCGATAATGGCATCCTCAACCAGGTAGTGGCGGGCGGCGGATGGCTGCGGCCCGCGAAAGCGGAACAGGGCGATGCATACGATCCGGCCGAAGTGCGCCCGGACGCCCCAGCACTGCCGGACAGTATCGAGCCGGGCGATCCGGCCAACGTCGACCGCGGGCGCGGCGACCACCGAGGCCAGGTACGGCCACCTTCCTTGTAACTGGGCACGGCCCAGCGGAGACCTCGCACCATGTGTGGCATCGTCGGAATCGTCGGCAACCAGAACGTCGCCGGGCAGTTGTATGACGGCTTGACCGTTCTCCAGCACCGCGGCCAGGACGCGGCAGGCATCGCCACCGCCAGTGGCAGCCGCCTGCGCGTGCAGAAGGCCACCGGGCTGGTCCGCGATGTGTTCGACGCCCGCACCATGTCCACCCTGGAAGGCAGCGTCGGCATCGCCCACGTGCGCTACCCGACCGCGGGCTCGGAAGGCATGGACGAGGCACAGCCGTTCTACGTCAATTCGCCGTACGGCATCGCGCTGGCCCACAACGGCAACCTGATCAACACCGAGGCGCTGCGCCAGCAGGTGTTCGAACAGGACCGCCGCAACGTCAACACCGATTCGGACAGCGAAGTGCTGCTGAACGTGTTCGCCTACGAACTGGAGCAGCAGCGCCAGCTCAGCCCGGAAGCCGCGATCCGTGCGGTAGCCGGCGTGCATCGGCGCTGCAAGGGCGGCTATGCGGTGGTCAGCGTGGTGCTGGGCCTGGGCCTGGTGGCCTTCCGCGACCCGCATGGCATCCGTCCGCTGGTGCTGGGCAAGCGCAGCCATGCCGAGGGCGACGAGTACATCGTGGCGTCCGAGTCGGCGGCCCTGGACGTGCTGGGCTTCCAGCGCGTGCGCGACGTGCAGCCGGGCGAAGCGCTGGTGATCACTGCACGCGGCGAGCTGTTCTCGGAGATCTGCGCCGAGCCGGTCGAGCACACTCCGTGCATCTTCGAGTACGTGTACTTCGCGCGCCCGGACTCGATGATCGACAACGTCTCGGTGCACAAGGCGCGCATGCGCATGGGCATCAAGCTCGGCGAGAAGATCCTGCGCCTGCGCCCGGACCACGACATCGACACCATCATCCCGATCCCGGATACCTCGCGCGACGCCGCGCTGGAGATTTCCAACGTGCTCGGGGTGAAGTACCGCGAAGGCTTCATCAAGAACCGCTACATCGGCCGCACCTTCATCATGCCGGGGCAGGGGGAACGCGTGAAGTCGGTGCGCCGCAAGCTCAACCCGATCCACCTGGAGTTCCGCAACCGCGTGGTGCTGCTGGTGGACGACTCGATCGTGCGTGGCACCACCAGCCAGCAGATCGTGCAGATGGCCCGTGATGCCGGCGCGCGCAAGGTCTATCTGGCCAGCGCGGCACCGCCGGTGCGCTATCCCAACATCTACGGCATCGACATGCCGGCGGCCGAAGAGCTGGTCGCGCACAACCGCAGCGTGGAAGAGATCGAAGCCCACCTGGGGTGCGACTGGCTGATCTACCAGGACATCGAGGACATGGAAGCGGCGGTGAGCGAGGGCAACCCGGCGCTGCGCAGTTTCGATTCGTCCTGCTTCAACGGCCACTACCCGACCGGTATTGAGCCAGGCTACTTCGAGCGCATCCAGCAGTTGCGTTCGGACGATGCCAAGCACAAGCGCCGCGCCTGAGGTCCAGGCGTGGTCGCGGTGCCCGATGCCGGAGGTGACCTGCTGCGCGCGGCGCAGCAGTGCCTTGCCGAGGCCGACCCGCTGCGCAAGGTCGCGCTGACCCAGGCCTATGCCGCCGCGTTCCGTGCCGGCCGCCTGAAGGTGGCCGCCGATGCGCCGCCGCCGGAACCGATCCGCATGCCCGGCCGGCCGGCGCAGCTGGTGCTGGTGCATCCGCGCGACGTGCCGCGGCGTGGACTGGGCGGCGCGGAAGGGCGAGCGGCCTTCATCCACGCCATCGCCCACATCGAACTCAATGCGATCGACCTGGCCTGGGACGCGGTGTACCGCTTCCGCGGTCTGCCAGCGGCGTTCCATGCCGACTGGGTCAGCTGTGCCGACGACGAATCACGGCACTTCATGCTGCTGCGCGAGCGCCTGCAGGCGCACGGCCACGACTACGCTGATTTCCCCGCGCACAACGGCCTGTGGGAAATGTGCGAAAAGACCGCGCATGACGGCCTGGCGCGCATGGCGCTGGTCCCGCGCGTGCTGGAAGCGCGCGGCCTGGACGTCACCCCGGGCATGATCGAGAAGCTGCGCAACGTCGGTGATGGCGAAACCGCCGACGTACTGGAAGTGATCCTGCGCGAGGAAGTGGCGCATGTTGCGGCTGGTTCGCGCTGGTACCGCTGGTACTGCGACCGCGCCGGCGTTGAACCGCGCGCACGGTTCAAGGCGCTGCTGGTGGAATACGCCGGCGGCTACCTGCACGGGCCGTTCAACATCGAAGCGCGCCTGCTGGCCGGCTTCGACGCCGATGAGCTGGCCAACCTGGTCGAACAGGCCGGTTGAAGAAAAGGGGACGGAGGGGATTAAGTCGTTTGTGCCACAAACGACTTAATCCCCTCCGTCCCCTTTTTCATGCGTTGGGCAGCACCACGCGCTTGCCATCCACGGTGGGCCGGTTGATGTAGAACAGGCCGGGGCCGGGCCGGTACGGCAGCTCGCTGACACCGGCGTCGGCGGCATAGGTCAGGGCGGTGTCGCCCAGCGCGTCGAAATTCCAGTGCGCCGACTGCATCAGGTAGCGGCGCCGCAACAGTGCCTCCTGGGGCTGGGTCAACGCCTGGCCGGCCACCAGCCGCCGTGCGATCGGTTGCAGGGCCGACGGCAGTTCCCAGCCGGGAACCCCGGCAGCGCTGGCGCGCCAGGTCACGCCGGCATCGATGGCATGCTGCTGCATCACCTGGAGCGCGATCAGCTGGTAGCGCCAGTCGATGCGCCGCCGCAGTACCACGGCGGCCGTCACGTACAGCACCGGTGACAGCAGCACGCTGCGGCTGCCGGCGCGCCGCTGCTGCTGCCACTGGTGCCAGACATCCACCCACACTTCCTTTTCGTCCACGCCCAGCTGCTGCCGCCAGCGCTCGGCGTCGGCCTGTGCCTCGGCGTAGGCGGTGGTCGCCTGCAGGACCGCCAGCGGTGGCGTCTGGTAGTCGGCCACGCCCGCGCGGCGCAGCATCTGCCGGCGCGGACGGCTGAGCAGCTTGGGCCCTTCGTCGAGCTGGTTGTAGCCGCCGCCGATGTTGGCGTGCACGCCAGGCAGCGCGATCTCGGCAAAGGGCGGCGCGACGCTGGTGAGCGGATAGTGCTGGCGGTGCTCGTCGCGCGCACACAGCTGCAGCACCTGCCTGGCAACGCCGGGCCGCAGCGCGACGCGGGGCTGTTCATCGGCACGCCCGCCGTTGACCGCCACCACGGTGTCGAACAGGCCGATGAAGCGCAGCACCGGATCGGCGCGATCGAAGTCCGCAGTGCACGCCAGGCCGGCGCCCTGCAGCAGCTGGCGCCAGTGCGCGCCATCCCAGGCCTGCACCTGGTTGGCAACGTCACGCGCGGCCGCTGCACCGCGCGAGAAGCCGAACAGATCCAGCTGCACGCGTCGCAGCGGCTGCCGCCAGCGTGCCGCGAGCGCGCTCAGCGCAGCCGGCAGCAGCACCTGCAGTGCACGCTGCACTTTGGCACGCACACCGCTGGCGCCGATGCCGAACGCCAGTCCGATCAGATCGTCGTCGGCGTCATCGCGGGTGCCGACACCTTCGACGTAGATCGACAACGAGGGAGAAGCGGAGGTGCCGGTGCGGCTGTCCGGGTACAGCTGCTGCAGGCGCGCGATGTTGGTCGGCCCGTTGTCGTAGCTGCTGGTCAGCCGGCTCTGGTAGGTCGAATCGTCATCCGCACGCAGCTGCGCCGGGCGCGGCTGGGGCGGCCGTGGTCGGCCTCGCGCCAGGTTGTGTGCGTTGTTGCGGGTGCCATCGAAGAACAGGCCGATCCGCAGCAAGCCGACATCTTCGTCCGTGTCCTGCGAGGGTGCCATGTGTATTTCCCGTGGTGGCCGCGTCACGGTAGCGCGAAAGCGGTGTATTGGCGAAGTGTAGTGACGCTTTTGACCTGACTGAACGCAGCTGCGGTGGATCACAAATCCTGAATTCCATTCCTCGCGCCTATTGAATTCACGCGACCCACGCAGGCCATATGGCCAAACCCGGCAAACCGGGTCGTGCTGCATCAACGCTGTTCACATCATTCAAGGAGCGACGCAATGTTGTCCAGATCGATTGGTAAAGCGGCAGGTGGCCTGGTGTTGGGTTTGTCGGTCGCAGCGGCCGCGCAGGCGGCACCGTTGTTCGAGCCGGTGACGGTCATCAGCCGGGCATCGGCAAGCAGTGAGCCGGCGCTGGGAAAGCTGCTGGCCACCCCGTCCACCGCGACGGTACAGGAAGTGCGCGTTGATGCAGCCGCGACTGCACAGCCGCAGCTGGAATTCGAACTGCTCGGCCAGCGCGTGCAGGCGGTACGCAGCAAGGTCGAGGCGCTGCCCGACGGCGGCAGCATCTGGTATGGCCAGTTCCGTTCGCCCTCGGACAAGCTGACCGCAGCGACGTCCACCGGGCAGGACGATCCCGGCAATTCGCTGATCCTGGTGCGCTCGGGCAACACCATCACCGGTTCGATCCGCAAGGACGGCAAGCTGTACCGCCTGCGCCCGCTGGGCAACCGCCACGTGCTGGTGGAAGTGGATGAATCGCGGATGCCGGCCGACCATCCGGCCGACTACAACCAGCTGCCGAAGATCCCGATGGGCAACAACGATCGCATCGGCATCGCGCAGGCGTCGTCGGGCACGCCGGCCACCATCCGCGTGCTGGTGGTGGCGACCAATGCCGCCGTCACCGCCTACGGCGGCAACATGCAGTCACTGGTGCAGCTGGCGGTGGCCGAGTCCAACCAGGGCTATGTCAACAGCAACGTCGGCATCACCATGCAGCTGGCCGGCTACGAGACCACCAGCTACACCGAGTCGGGCAGCTTCGATACCGACCTGGCGCGCTTCCGCGGCACCAGCGACGGTTACATGGACAGCATCCATACCAGCCGCAACAACACCGCCGCCGACGTGGGCGTGCTGCTGATCAACAACACGGCCTACTGTGGGCTGGCCTCCGGCATCGGCTCGACGGCATCGACCGCGTTCGCGGCGGTGTACTGGGATTGCGCGACCGGCTACTACTCGTTCGCGCACGAGATCGGCCACCTGCAGAGTGCACGGCATGACATCGCCACCGACTCGAGCACCTCGCCCTATGCCTATGGGCATGGCTACCGCTACGAGCCGGCCACCGGCACCGGCTGGCGCACGATCATGGCCTACAACTGCACCCGCAGCTGCCCGCGCCTGAACTACTGGTCCAACCCGAACATCAGCTACAACGGCATCCCGATGGGCAATGCCAGTACCGCCGACAACCAGCGCGTGCTGGTCAACACCAAGGCCACCATCGCGGCCTTCCGCTGAGTCCGTACTGTCCGCGGCCGCCTTGTGCGGCCGCGGATTTCCTGCCGGCGGGAATTACCCGCGGGGCAGGGTATCCAGCGACCAGCCATTGGCGTCCACGCGCAGCACCGAACCCTGTTCGTACCAGTCGCCGAGCACGATGCGGGTGCGGTCGCGGCCGCCGGCCTGCAGCGTGTGGATGGCCGGGCGGTGGGTATGGCCATGGATCATCGTGTCCACGCCGTGGCGCACGAAGGTGGCATCGACTTCGGACGGGGCCACGTCGGTGACAGTCTCGAACTGCGCGCGATCGCCCTGCTTCATTTCCGACTGGCGGGCCTGGCTGGCTTCGCGCGCCTTCTGCGCGAAGGCGATGCGTGCGGCCAGCGGCTGCGACAGGAACTGCGCCTGGAACGCCGGGTCGCGCGTCTGCGCGCGGAACTGCTGGTAGGGGATGTCATCGGTGCACAGCAGGTCACCGTGCTGCAGCAGCACCGGGCGGCCGTACAGCTCGATCACGCAGGGGTCGGGCAGGATGCGCAGGCCGGCGCGGCGTGCGTAATCCTCGCCAAGCAGGAAGTCGCGGTTGCCACGGATGAAGTACACCGGCACGCCGCTGTCGGACAGCACCTTCAGCGCGTCGGCCACCGCATCGGCGGCGGGCGAGGGGGTGTCGTCGCCGATCCAGGCTTCGAACAGGTCGCCGAGGATGTACAGCGCATCGGCGCCGGGCGCCTGCTCGCGCAGGAAGCGCAGGAACAGGTCGGTGATCTCCGGACGGCTGGGGTCCAGGTGCAGGTCGGAAATGAACAGCGTGGTCATGGCCGCATTCTAGGCCATCAAGGAGGACGGTAGCGCCGCTGGCATCTCGGGCTCAGATCCCTCACCGGGGGAACAGGGATCTGACCCCGGTTTACACCGGCAGTGGCAACCAGGTCAGGCTGGCCGAAGCCAGCACGATGGCGATGGCGGTGGCGGCCAGCACATCGGAAGGATAGTGCAGGCCCAGGACCACCCGCGACAGCGCAACGCCACAGGTGAACGGCACCAGCAGCGGCGCCAGCCACGGGTAGTAGGCCAGTGCCACGATGGTGAACGACACCGCGTGCAGGGTGTGCCCGGAGGGAAAACTGAACTCGTCCAGCGGCGCTACCCAGGCGCGGATGCGCAGGTCGGCCGCGTAGGGCCGCGGGCGCCGGGTCCAGCGCTTGAGGCCCTTGTACATCAGCAGCGCGGCCAGGCCCGTGGCGGCCATGTGCACCGAGGCGCGCAGGCCGTCGAAGCCGTCCAGCATCACCAGCGCGGCCATCAGCACGTACCAGAACACGCCATCGCCGAGCCGGCTGATGACCGCGAACAGGCGACGCACGCGGCGCCGCCGGCAGTAGTGGTTTGCGCGCCGGCACCAGCGTGCTTCGCGCCCGGCCAGCAGCTCAAGCGGCGTAGTGCGCATGGCCGTTCCTCCGCGACTGTGCCAGTTCGGCCAGCAGTGCATCGAACTCGGCCACCACCTGCTGTGGATGCAGTCGCTTCATCGCGCGTGCGGCATTGCCGCCCAGTTCGCGGCGTTGCGCGTCATCGGCGGCCAGTCGCACGGCGGCATCGATGAACTGCTCGTCGCTGTCCACGGCTGCGCCGTTCTCGCCATTGCGCAGGTACTCGCGCGCGGCGCCGTAGTCGAAGGCCACGGTGGCCACACCGCTGGCCATGCTTTCCAGGGTCACGTTGCCGAACGTCTCGCTGCGGCTGGGGAACAGGAACAGATCGCCGCTGGCGAAGTGCCGGGCCAGCGCATCGCCGCGCTGGATGCCACAGAAGATGAAGTCGGGGTTTTCATGTGCCAGTTTTTCGCGGGCCGGGCCATCTCCGACCCACACGAAGCGTGCCTTAGGCCGGATCTGCTGCAGCCGGCGGAACGCCTTCACTGCCAGGCCGAGGTTCTTTTCGGCAGCGATGCGGCCGACATAGATCGCCACCAGGCCGTTGCCATCCACGCCCCATTCCTCGCGCAGCGCGGGATCGCGCCGGCCCGGATCGAACTGCTGGCTGTCCACCGCGCGGGCCAGCAGGCGCACGCGCTCGAAGCCCTGTTCGCCGAGGAACTGCTGCAGTTCGCGGGTCGGCACCAGGGTGGCGTCGGCCTGATTGTGGAAACGGCGCATCCAGCGCATGGCCGCGGCCTGCAGCCACGCCACGCCATAGTCGGGCAGGTACTCGTCGAAGCGGGTGTGGAAACCGCTGGCGACCGGAATGCCAAGGCGGCGCGCGGTGCGCAGTGCCGACCAGCCCAGCGGTCCTTCGGTGGCGATGTACACCGCATCCGGGCGTTGTTTCTGCCAATGGCGGCCCAGCCGGATCGGGGCCGGCAGGCCGAAGCGCAGTCCGGGGTAGCGCGGCAGCGCGGCGCCGGGAACCAGCAAGGTGCCGGGTGCCGAGTCCAGCGCTTCGCTGGACTGGCGGGGGCGGACCAGGTCGATCTCGTGGCCGGCTGCACGCAGACCCTGCTCCAGGCCCTGTACGGTGAGAGCGACGCCGTTCACTTCCGGCGGATAGGTCTCGGTGACGATGGCATAGCGCATGGCGGGCCTCCCGGTTTCCGGCATGCTCGGGCCTGGCGATGTAGCCGACATGACCGCTTTGCGACCATCAGATGACGGCGGCGCCGGCCACCGCATGGGCGCTGCGGCCCATAAAAAAACCACGGCCCCGAAGGGCCATGGTCGTCATGCTTCCGTTACAGCGCGATGGATCAGAAGCGCTGCTGGTACTTCATGTAGATGAAGCGGCCGATATCGTAACCACCGTAGTACGAGAAGGCCGAGTTCGGCTTGCTGTACATGACCGGGCCGTACTTCTCGAACACGTTGTTGGCACCGACCGACACGGTGGCATCCCACGGCAGCGAGTAACGCACCTGCACGTCGTGGAAGGTGACCGCGCCGCGCTCGTTGTAGTTGCGTGCGCCCTTGTACCACGGTGCGTACACGCCCGGATCCGAGCACTCGTCCGGGTACAGCGCGATGTTCGAGCAGGTTTCCTTCACGCCCGAATAGTAACGCGCGGTCCAGCTGGCGCCGAAGTTGCCCCGCTCGTAGCCCAGCACCAGGTTGGAACGGACGCGGAAGGCGCTGCCGATGCCGTTGGTGACGATCGGGACGATCGAGTTGTCGTTGGAGGTGCGGTAGGTCGCACTGGACACGTAGGTGGTGGCCGAGTTCACGTTGAACTTGCCGAACCGGGTATCCAGACGGTAGCTCACGTCCAGGTCGTAGCCTTCGGTTTCCATGAAGCCCGCGTTGCGGTTGCCGAACTTCAGGTTGGTCACGATGCCGGTCACCGGGTCACGCTGGAAGCGCGAGCAGCGCGCTTGGATACCCGACTCGTAGCAGTCCTGCAGGATCTGGGTCGGCGTGTCAGCGATGATCGTGTTGTCGATGCGGATCTTCCACCAGTCCAGCGAGGCGTTGAAGCCCTGGATGAAGCTCGGGCTCCAGACCAGGCCCAGCGTCTTGCTGGTCGAGGTTTCCGGGGTCAGCAGCGGGTTCGACCCGGAGGTGAACGGCACCGGCGTCGCGTCCGTCGACGTGTTCACCGGGGTGCCACCCTGGCGCAGCTGGCGGAAGGTATTCGCATTGGCGATGTCGCGTGCGCATCGTGCACGGACTTCCGCGCTGGAGGCCGAGGAACCGAAGCGGGTGTCGCACGGATCGCTGAACTGCGCGAAGGTCTCCGAACCACCACCGAACAGGTCGCTGATGGTCGGTGCACGGAAGCCCTCGGCCCAGGTGCCACGCACCATCAGCGAGTCGATCGGCTTCCACTTGAAGCCGAACTTGCTGTTGAGCGTGTTGCCGAAGGTGTTGTAGTCCGAGAAGCGCGTTGCGCCGTTGAAGGTCAGTTCCTTCGCGCCCGGCAGGTCGGCCAGCACGGGAACGTTCACTTCCAGGTAGGCCTCGTTGACGGTGTAGTCACCGCCGGTCGGGCCAGCGGCCAGGTTGGTGGTCGCGCCGGTCTGGGCCAGGGCATCCGGGGTGTACTTGCCTTCTTCCTTGCGGCTTTCCACGCCGAACGCGAAGCCGAGGTCGCCGGCCGGCAGGGTCACGATGCTGCCGGCGATGTTGGCAAAGAAGTTCTTGGAGGTGGTGCGGCCCTTGGTGATCTCTTCCGGGAACAGCCACGCCTGCAGTTCTTCGTTGCCGTACAGGCCATCGGCCGCCGTCGTGCCGTACGGCACCAGCGGGTTCCACGGCTTGCACACGTCATAGGAGATCGGTGCAGCGGCGGTGCCGCACTGCACCTTGCCGGTGGCGGCGTTGTAGAACGACGGGCCGACGCCGCCGGCGACGCGAGCCTTGTGCAGGTTGCCGGTCGCCACCGATTCCAGTTCATTGCGGTTGTACTGGTAGCCCACTTCCCAGTCGAAGTAGCGGCTGCCGATCTCGAACGAACCGTCGAACGACGCCACCGCGCGGTAGGTCTTCAGCTCGCTGGTGGTCACGCGCGGCACCTCCCAGGTGCGGCGGTTCCATGCCACGGCGGTCGGGGTGGCGTAACCGTGCTGGCGGCCGAACGGATTGAAGTAGCTGTTGATCGACATCGAGCCGACGCCGGCGGTGCTCGACTGCAGCGGATAGCCCGCGATCTGGCGGGTGGACTCACGCTGGTTGTAGCCCAGCTCGGTACGGAAGTTGACGTTGTCGGTGATCTTGAAGCGGCCGTCGAAATAGACCGAGTCACGCTTGACCGGATACATCACGTGCATCTGGTCGTTGGCGTTGCTCACGTCACCGGTGAACGGCGTGCTATCGGTGAGATGGTAATTGGCCGGATTGGTCGGATCCGCGCCGCGGTTGAGGGAATAGCCGCAACCCGCAGTGGCGGTACAGCCCGGGCCGCGCAGACCGGTGAACTGGCCGTACTGGCTGATCGTGGTCCAGTTGCTGCTGTCGTACGGATGACGATCGGTCATGCCGTACTTGCTGAAGCCGCGATCGCGCGCCCACACGCCCTTCTCTTCGGCGTGCTCGGCCGACAGGGTCAGCGACAGGCGATCGTTGCTCCAGCCGGCGACCACGTCGAAGCGGTCACGCGCGCCGTCGCCCTGGCTGTACTGGCCGTGGTAGACGTTGGCGGTCACACCGGTGACATTGGAACGGGTGATGATGTTCACCACGCCGGCCATGGCGTCGGAGCCATAGATCGCAGAGGCGCCGTCCTTCAGCACCTCGATGCGTTCCACGGCGGACACCGGCAGGGTGGAGATGTCCTGGTAGCCGGACGTGCTGATGCCCAGGCGCTTGCCGTTGACCAGCACCAGCGTGCGCTGGGTACCCAGGTTGCGCATGTCGATGTAGGTGCCACCCGCGTTTTCACCCGCGGTCAGCGCATTGGCGCGGCTGATGGTCGGGCTGCCCATCGCGGTGACGTTCTGCAGGATGTCGGCAACCGAGCTGAAGCCCTGCTTTTCGATGTCGTTGCGGCTGATCGCGAACACCGGCTGGGCGGTTTCCACGTCCACCTGGCGGATGCGCGAGCCGGTGATCTCGATGCGGTCGAGGTTGGTGGGCGTAGCGTTGCTGCCGTCCTGGGCGAACGCGGGCAGGGCGGCCAGCGTTGCGGTGGTTACCAGGGCATAGCGGATGGCCTGCCCCAGTGCGGTGGTGCGTGAAGTCATGGCGAGCTCTCTCTCTCAGGTCGTGCACAAGACGCCAAAGTGGGCGTCGAAGGAGCCAGCTGGGTTGATGACCGAGCCGGTGACCCGATAGTAGTCTCGTTAGTTAATGCTCTGTAAAGAGTTCGTATCAATTTATGTCACGAGGCACCTTCTGCCTTCACGAAACGTGAACAAAAGCAGGCGCTTACGTGAGAGGTTCGGGACGCGATACGGTGCCGTCGTGTTGCGAAGCAGCACAAAAAACCGCCAGACTGCGCAAAGTGGGACAGCGAAGTGCATCACTTGAGCGGCCCGTGCAAGGCACGGGGCAGCGTATTCAGGCGACGAACGGGCGGAACTGGATGCCCAGCCCGGCGATGCCGTCGGTCTCGCCGATCAGGTCGGCGCGGAGCAGCGGACGGGCATCGATGAACGCCTGCGGCACGATCAGCGACAGCCGGTTATCGTCGGCGGTCAGTTCCAGCGCCGGCAGCGGGGCATCCTCGTGGGCGCGGTTGAGCAGCACCGCCAGCCGCAGCAGCGCCGCGAGCCGGCGCGCGGTCAGCAGCAGGCGTTCGGGCAGGGCGTCGAAGGCGGTCTTGGCCACGCTGCGGCGGTGGCTGCGCACCAGCGCCGCCAGCATCTGCTGCTCCTGGCGCGAGAAGCCGGCAATGTCCGAATGTTCCAGCACATAGCTGCCATGCACGTGGTAGCCGCTGTGCGCGATCATCAGGCCCAGCTCGTGCAGGCGTGCGGCCCAACCGAGCATGCGCGCATCGTCGGCGTCGAGCCGCCAGCGTTCCTGCACCTGTTCCAGCAGCGAAAGCGCGGTCTCCTGCACGCGCTCGGCCTGCACGGTATCGATGCCGTAGCGCTGGCTGAGTGCAGCCACCGATTCATCGCGCAGGTCGTTCTCGCCGGCGCGGCCGACGATGTCGTACAGGATGCCTTCGCGCATCGCGGCCTTGCTGACCAGCAGCTTCTGCAGGCCCAGCGCCTGGAAGGCGGCTTCCAGCACCAGGATGCCGCCGGCGATGATCGGGCGGCGGTCGCTGGACAGGCCCGGCAACTGGATATCGTCGATCTTCTTGGCCTTCAGCAGTTCATCGCGCAGCTGCGGCAGGGCTTCGGCGGTGATCGCGCCCTTGCTCAGCTTCATCGTCGCGCAGATCTCGCTGATCGCCTTGTGCGTGCCTGACGAGCCCAGTGCTTCCTGCCAGCCCAGCGCACGGTACTTGCTGGCGAAGGGCTGGAACTCGCGGCCGATCTCGGCCAGCGCGTCCTTCCAGCGCTTCTTGCTCAGCTTGCCGCCCGGGAAAAAGCGCCGCGTGCTGGCGATGCAGCCGGCCTGCAGGCTTTCACGCTCCAGGGTCTGCATGCCCATGCCGATGATGAACTCCGTGGAGCCGCCGCCGATGTCGATCACCAGCCGGCGCTGGCCGGGCTTGGGCGGCTGCGCATGGGCCACGCCCAGGTAGATCAGGCGGGCTTCTTCGCGGCCGCTGACCACTTCGATGGCATGCCCCAGTGCGGTTTCGGCCGGGACCAGGAACGACTGCGGCGAGCGCAGCTGGCGCACCGTGTTGGTGGCCAGTGCGCGTACCCGGTGCGGCGGCACATTGCGGATGCGCTGGCCGAAGCGCGCCAGGCACTCCAGCGCGCGCTGGCGGGCCGCTGCGGAGAGGCCGCCCTTGCCGTCCAACCCATCGGCCATGCGCACGGTCTCGCGCAGGCGGTCGATCACCCGCAGCTGGCCAAGCGTGTAGCGCGCGATGACCATGTGGAAACTGTTGGAGCCAAGGTCGATGGCGGCCAGCAGGTCGCCATCCTGCAATGCGGGCGGAGTCGTGGTGGTATGCGGCATGGACGAATGTTAGCCGAAGGGGCGGTGCGCTCGTCACCGCGCGGCCTTCACATATTGGAAGAGGGGAGTGCGGCAGGGCTGCGCCCTGCACCTGCCGAAGCATCAGCAGCAGGCTATCCGTGGGATGGCGGGGTGGGTCCGATGGCAGGGGACGCCGTGAACCCGTCCATGGGGGCTTGGTCGCCGCATCCATGCGGCTCACACCCCTGCCACCGGACCCACCCCGCCTTCGACAGTTCTCTGCGATCTGCCGGACGGCGTTCTGCGCTGCTGCTGGTAGGTGTCGACCTTGGTCGACACAGTGGATGCGGCACCTACCGGGTCAGAGCCCCTGCATCAACGCCATCTGTGCCGAATGCGGGGCTTCGTCATGGGCCGGGGCGCGCTTGTGGTACACGCCGTCCGCGTCCAGCTCCCAGGCATTGAGGTTGTCGTCCAGGTAGTTCTGCAGGACTTCGCGATAGACCCGCTTGGCCAGTTCCGGATCGAGGATCGGGAAGCAGGTCTCGACCCGGCGCAGCAGGTTGCGCTCCAGCCAGTCGGCGCTGGCGCAGTACATCTCCGGCGCGCCGTCGTTGCCGAACCAGTAGACCCGGCTGTGTTCCAGGAAACGACCGACGATCGAGCGCACGCGGATGTTGTCCGAGATGCCCGGCACGCCGGGGCGCAGGGTACAGGCGCCGCGGATGATCAGGTCGATCTGCACGCCGGCCTGCGAGGCGGCATACAGCGCACGAACCACCTGCGGCTCGTTCAGTGCGTTCATCTTGGCGATGATCCGCGCCGGGCGACCGGCGGCGGCGATGCGCGTCTCGCGCTCGATGCGGCCGAGGATGCCGGTGTGCAGGGTGAACGGCGACTGCAGCAGGCGCTTGAGCTTCATCTTCGAGGCCAACCCGGACAGCTGCTGGAACAGCAGGTGCACGTCGTTGCCGATATCCGCGTCGGCGGTGATCAGGCTGATGTCGGTGTACGCGCGGGCGGTGCCACTGTGGTAGTTGCCGGTGCCCAGGTGCACGTAGCGGCGCAGCTTGCGGCCCTCGCGGCGCACGATCAGCAGCATCTTGGCGTGGGTCTTGTAGCCGACCACGCCGTACACCACCTGCACCCCGGCCTCCTGCAGGCGATCGGCCAGGCCCAGGTTGGCCTCTTCGTCGAAGCGGGCGCGCAGCTCCACCACCACGGTCACGTCCTTGCCGTTGCGCGCGGCCTGGATCAGCGCATCGACGATCAGCGAATCCTTGCCGGTGCGGTACAGGGTCTGCTTGATCGCCAGCACGTTGGGGTCGATCGCCGCCTGCCGGATCAGGTCCAGCACCGCGGTGAACGCATCGAACGGGTGGTGCAGCAGCAGGTCCTGGCGCGCCGCTGTCTCGAAGATGCCATCGCTGTCGCGCAGCGTGCGCGGGGTCATCGGCGGGTATTTCAGGTCCGGCTGCGCGATCAGGTCGTACAGCTGGATGATGCGGTTGAGGTTGACCGGGCCATCGATGCGGTACACCGCGTTCTCGGTCAGGCCGAAATTCTGCAGCAGCGTGCGCACGATCTCGCGCGGCATGTCGTGGGCGATTTCCAGGCGCACCGCCGGCCGGTAGCCGCGGTCAACCAGTTCGTCGCGCAGCGCCAGCGCCAGGTTTTCCACTTCCTCCTCGTCCACCACCAGCTCGGAATTGCGGGTGACGCGGAACTGGTAGGCACCCTGGACTTCCATGCCCGGGAACAGTTCATCGACGAAGGTCGACAGCACCGACGACAGGAACACGAAGTTCTGCGATCCGCCGAGCTTCTCCGGCAGCTGGATGATGCGCGGCAGCGAGCGCGGTGCACGCACGATCGCCAGGTGGCCGGCGCGGCCGAAGGCATCGGTGCCCTTCAGCACCACCACGATGTTCAGCGACTTGTTGAGGATCTTCGGGAACGGGTGCACCGGGTCCAGGCCCAGCGGCGACAGCACCGGCATGATCTCGTTGCGGAAGTAGGCACGCAGCCAGCGCCTCTGGCGATCGGTCCAGGAATGGCGGCCAAGCACGCCGATGCCGGCCTCCATCAGCGCCGGGCGCAGCGTCTCGTTCCAGCAGCGGTACTGCTGGTCCACCAGTTCGGCGGCGCGGTCATGGATGGCGTTGAGGATGGCCTGCGGGCTCATGCCGTCCGGCGCCGGCGGCAGGCCGAACTCCTGCGCGTGGCGCACGGCCGCGGCGCGGATCTCGAAGAACTCGTCGAGGTTGGTGCAGGAGATGCACATGAAGCGCAGGCGCTCCAGCAGCGGCACCTGCGGGTCCATGGCCTGCGCCAGCACGCGGAAGTTGAAATCCAGCTGCGACAGCTCGCGGTTGATGTACAGCGCCGGGTCGCGCAACGGATCGTTGTCCGGGCTCACGGGGAGGGGGAGGGATCCGAGGCTGCTCATGGCGTCATTCTTCGATGGAGGTCAGGGGGGCGGACTCGCGCGGGCGCACGTGGTCGGCATCGAAATGGCAGGAGAACACCGAGCCCTTGCCGACTTCGCTTTCAATCTCCAGCCGTGCGTGGTGCAGGCCGAGGATATGCTTGACGATCGACAGGCCCAGCCCGGTGCCACCGCTCTCGCGCGAGCGGCTGCTGGACACGCGGTAGAAACGCTCGGTCAGGCGCGGCAGGTGGGTGGCGGGAATGCCGTAGCCGGAATCGCGCACCGCCAGCACGGCGCCGTCGCCTTCGCGGCGGAACTCCACCGCGATGCGGCCACCGGCCGGGGTGTAGCGCACCGCGTTGGTGACCAGATTGGAGAACGCGCTGTGCAGTTCCTTGGTCGAGCCCTGCAGGTCGACACCGGCCAGATCGTCGATGCTGATCTGGTGGCGGCCCTGGCTGTGCGCCTCGGCCTCGCGGCGCAGGGTCGCCAGCATCGGCTGCATGGCCACGGTCTCTTCTTCGCTGTGCTCCTGCGATTCCAGCCGCGACAGGGTCAGCAGGTCTTCCACCAGCTGGGCCATGCGCTGGCTCTGCTTGCGCATTTCTTCCAGCATCGGGCCCGTGCCGGGGAAATCCTCCGGGTCCATCATGTCCAGGTAGCCGTGGACCACGGTGAGCGGCGTGCGCAGTTCGTGTGAAACATTGGCCACGAAGTCGCGGCGCACCTGTTCCAGGCGCAGCAGTTTGCTGACGTCGCGCGCGATCAGCAGCCAGTAGTCCGACGAATAGGGAATCAGGCGCAGGTTCAGGCGGATCGCCGGGTCGACCGGCGAGGGCACGTCCAGGATCGGTTCGGCATTGCGGCCACCGGCCAGCCAGTGCGCCAGCGGCATCGGCTGCAGGCGCTCGACCAGGGCCTCGCCGAGGTCGCCGGGGTGGTGCAGGCCAAGCAGGGCGGTGGCCGCTTCGTTGAACCACTGCACGCGCTGGCTGTTGCGGTCCAGCACCACCACCGCATCGGGCAGTGCGGCGGCAGCGGCGCGGTAGCTGCGCAGCATGTCCAGCAGGCGGCGCTTGCGCACGCGCATTTCCACCTGGTTGCGGTACAGCAGGCGGTCCAGTTCGTTCCAGACGCCGGTGCCTTCTTCGGCGGTGTCCCAGCGCTGGCGGGCGGTCAGCCGGCGCAGCACGCTGCGCAGGCGCCAGTAGTGCCAGGCCAGGGTGGCCAGCGCGGCCAGCGCGATGCACAGCCACAGGTGGCCCGTGACTCCCCCCACCAGTCCGGCGAACAGCAGTACCGCGGCAACAGTGGCCAGGGTCTTCAACCAGGCAGAGCGGATGTGGCGGGGCATTGCGATCTCGTCGTTGAGGTGCGGCGGTTCACTGGGGTGAACCGAGGGTTATAGCAGAGTTGCCGGCACCGGCACCCGCAGGTGCACGGCGCCGGCACGACGAGACTCAGGTGGCAGTGGAGAAGCGGTAGCCGGCGCCGCGCACGGTCTGCACCATGTTCTCGGCGTTGAACGGTTCCAGCGTCTTGCGCAGGCGGCGGATGTGCACGTCGATGGTGCGCTCTTCGACGTACACGCTGCCGCCCCACACGTGGTCCAGCAGCTGGGCGCGGGTGTAGACGCGCTCGGGGTGGGTCATGAAGAAGTGCAGCAGGCGGTATTCGGTCGGGCCGATCGGCACCGGCTGGTCGTTGGCGAACACGCGATGGGCGGCGCCGTCGATGCGGATCGGGCCGACCGCCACGCTGCCGTCCTCGTCATCCTCGCGCGCGCGGCGCATGACCGCACGGATACGGGCCAGCAGTTCGCGCGCCGAGAACGGCTTGACCACGTAGTCATCGACGCCGGCCTCCAGCCCGCCGACGCGGTCGTTCTCTTCGCCACGGGCGGTCAGCATGATGATCGGCACTTCGCGGGTCAGCGTTTCCTTGCGCCAGCGACGGGCCAGGTCCAGGCCACTGGTGCCGGGCAGCATCCAGTCCAGCAGGATCAGGTCGGGGACGCGGTCGGCGATCGCGGTCTGGGCCTCCCGGGCATCGCCGGCGTGGACCGGTTCGTAATCGCCCTTGCGAAGGGCGAAGGCGACCATTTCGCGGATCGCGGGCTCGTCATCGACGATCAGGATGCGTTTCTGCACGAGGACACCGTAGGGCTCGGTTACTGGAGTGGTGCCAGTAGACTACGGTTTGATGACATGTTTGTGACTGCCCGGGCGGAACCGGCCGGGATTGCCATCGGCCGGTCATGCACCGCTCAGCGGCGGTCCAGGTCCGGGTCCTGCACGCCCTGGCGGCGCAGCTCCAGTACGGTCGGGGTGATCGATTCGATGCGGGCGTCGACGCGCGCGCGGCCGATATAGTCCAGCGCCGGGTTGCGCTTGAGCGCCTGCAGCTGCAGCAGCGCCTGTTCCGGCCGCCCGCTGAGGAACGCCGCCTCGGCATAGGCTTCGCTGGCGCGCACGCTGTCACCGGCCAGCTCGCTGGCGCGGGCAAAGCGCTGCTGGAAGACCGGATCATTACCGCTTTGCGACAGCAGCGGGCGCAGCATCGCCTGTGCCCGCTGGCCGGCCTCGCGGTTGCCCTGCTCGTTCAGGATCTCGGCATAGGTCAACGCCACCGGGCGGCTGTTGGGATGTTCGCGCAGCAGCTGCTCGAAGCGGCTGTTGGCCTGGGCGGCCAGGCCCGCACGCGACTCCGCCTCGCCCAGGCCCAGCGCCAGCCACAGGTTGCCGGGATGGGTCTGCAGCAGGCCCGCCAGGGTCTGCCGGGCCTGGCCGGCACCGGCACGGCCACCGCGCATCATCGCCAGGGCCTGGCCATAGCGCTGTGCATCATTGAGACCGTCCTTCTGCCGTTTGGCCAGATCGGCATACTCGCGTTCCAGCTCGGGGGTGGAATCGGCACTGAGCACGCGCAGGCGCTCCCGTGCCCACTCGAAGTCACCGCTGGCGCCGCGGTTGAGCTGGCCGATCGGCAGGCGCAGCACACTGCTGGGCAGCAGCGGGTTGTTGCCGCGCAGCAGCGGCTCGCCCAGGCTGGGATCGGCCGGGTCCACCCGCTCCCTGCGCTCGCCGCTGGGGGTGCTGGTGGTCAGCAGCACCGTATCCTTCTTCATCTGCTCGGCGCGGGCCTTGGCCTCGCTGATGCGGGTGATGTTGACCGGGTGGGTGCGCAGGAACTCGGGCACGCTGTAGCCGCCTTCATTGCCGCGCATGGCCGCCGACATCCGTTCGAAGAAGCCGGCCATGGCATCCACGTCGTAGCCGCTGCGCGACAGGGTACGGATGCCGAGGCGGTCGGCCTCGGACTCGTTGGAACGGGTGTAGTTGATCTGCCGTTGCTGCATCAGGCCCATGCCTGAACTGATCGCGGCCATCGTCGCGTTGCCGGACGAGGTGCTGTTGCTGGCCTGCGCGGCCACCACCGCCGCCAGCATGCCCAGCAGGATCGGGATCTGGTCACGCTGGGCACGCTCGACGCCGCGCAGCACATGCTGCTGGGTGACGTGGGCGATTTCGTGGGACAGCACCGCAGCCACCTCGTCCTCGCGCTCGGCGGTCAGCACCAGGCCGGCATTGACGCCGATGTAGCCGCCGAGGGTGGCGAAGGCGTTGATCTGGCGGTCCTTCATCACGAAGAAGGTATAGGGCTGCCGTGGCTGGTCACTGTTGGAGCCAAGCCGGGTACCCATGGTCTGCAGCCAGTCGTTGACCAGCGGATCGTCCAGCAGGTAGCCATAGTTGCGCAGCTCGCGCAGCATCATTGCGCCGTACTCGGCCTGGCGGGCCGGGGTCAGCAGCTCGCCGGCCGAGGAGCCGATGTCAGGCAGCTTCTCCTGGGCCTGGGCCAGCGGCATGGCCAGGGCCAGGGTGACGGCGGTAGTCAGCAGCAGGGCTCGCAAGCAGAAGGTCCTCGGGCGGGGCGCGCCCAGCGTGGCAGGGCAGGGGGCAACCATTCGTTAATCCACAGTGTTGCGGCCGTGGCGTGGAAATTCCAGCGCACCGGTACCATATGTAGACCGTCGATCCATCGTGGAGTTTCCCGTGACAGCCCAGACCGCCGGCGGTGCCCCCGCCATCACCCTCTATTCCACCGCCGTCTGCCCGTACTGCGTGGCCGCCAAGAACTTCCTGAAGAGCAAGGGCCAGCAGTGGACCGAGGTCCGCATCGACCTGGACCCGGCCGAGCGCGAGAAGATGGTGGCCAAGACCCGCCGTACCAGCGTGCCGCAGATCTTCGTCGGCGACGTCCACGTCGGCGGCTACGACGACATGATGGCCCTGCACCGTGAAGGCAAGCTCGAGCCGCTGCTGGCCGGGCAGGGCCAGGCATGAGCGCGGCCGACGACGGCAGCAAGGACCGCATCGCCGAATTCACCGAGTTCCGCAAGCGCATGAACGAGCGCATCCTGGGTGAGCCGAACCAGGTGGTGCGGCGCTTCTTCGCGCTGGACACGCAGACCTACCAGGCCGGCGCGCTGGATGTGAAGACCAAGGAGCTGCTGGGCCTGGTGGCCTCGATGGTGCTGCGCTGCGACGACTGCATCAGCTACCACGTGGCCCAGTGCAAGGACGCCGGGGTCACCCGTGAGGAGTTCTTCGAGACCTTCTCGGTCGGCCTGGTGGTGGGCGGTTCCATCGTGATCCCGCACCTGCGCCGCGCGGTCGATTTCCTCGACCAGCTTGAAGGTGGCGCCGCCGCCCCGGCAGCGCACGAGCACTGAGTGCTCCGGAAGTCGCCGGCCGCTGGTACACTTCCTGAACCCCACATGGCCGAGGTTGCCACCAGCGGCGTGCACTACCGCACCCGCGAGTGGCCTTCCCCACGATCCAACAGCCCAGGAGCCCCTTCTTGTTGAAGGGCGCGCCGACAGGCGCAGGGTTAAGGCGGGATGCGCGGGCAAAGCCGCAGAGCGGTTTGCTCAAGGGGGCGCGCCGACAGGCGCGGGGATAAGGTGGGATGCGCGGGCAATTCTGCCTGAGCCGGGAACTGGGACCATGGTCTATTTGGGACCTCGGCCCCGGCTCAGGCATAATTGCCGGTGAAACTTCCTTTGCGCCGGCGTTTCCGGGCACGTCCGGACGGCGTTTTTCCCCCTGTTCGGAACATCGATCAATGACGCAGAAAATTACGGTCATCCGCGGCGACGGCATTGGCCCGGAAATCATGGACGCCACCCTGTTCGTGCTGGACCAGCTCAAGACGGGCCTGGAGTACGAAGACGCCGACGCCGGCCTGGTGGCCCTGGAGAAGCACGGCGACCTGATGCCGGCGGTGACCCTTGAATCGATCGCGCGCAACAAGGTCGCGCTGAAGAGCCCGCTGACCACCCCGGTCGGTGGTGGCTTCACCTCGATCAACGTCAGCCTGCGCCGCCACTTCGACCTGTACGCCAACGTGCGTCCGGCCCACACCTTCCCGAACACCAAGTCGCGTTTCGACAACGTCGACCTGATCACCGTCCGTGAGAACACCGAAGGTGCCTACCTGGCCGAAGGCCAGGAAGTGTCGGCCGACGGCGAAACCGCCTTCTCCGGCACCCGCATCACCCGCAAGGGTTCCGAGCGCATCGTGCGCTACGCCTTCGAGCTGGCCAAGAGCACCGGCCGCAAGAAGGTCACCGCCGTGCACAAGGCCAACATCATCAAGTCGACCTCGGGCCTGTTCCTGAATGTCGCCCGTGAAGTGGCCGCGCAGTATCCGGACATCGAATTCCAGGAAATGATCGTCGACAACTGCTGCATGCAGCTGGTGATGCGTCCGGAACAGTTCGATGTGATCGTCACCACCAACCTGTTCGGCGACATCATCTCCGACCTGTGCGCCGGCCTGGTCGGCGGCCTGGGCCTGGCCCCGGGTGCCAACATCGGCAAGGACGCGGCGATCTTCGAAGCCGTGCACGGCACCGCGCCGGACATCGCCGGCCAGGGCAAGGCCAATCCGTGCGCGCTGCTGCTGGCTGCCGCGCAGATGCTGGACCATGTCGGCCAGCCGGAAAACGCCGAGCGCCTGCGCAAGGCCATCGTGGCGACCATGGAAGCCAAGGATTCGCTGACCGGCGACCTGGGCGGCACCGGCACCACCATGAGCTTTGCCCAGGCCATCGCCCGCCGCCTGTAAGCGGCCGGCCGACCTCGGTTGGATCCACAGCGGGGCGCCTTCGGGCGCCCCGTTGCGTTATGGGCTGACCCGGTAGATCCACGCCATGCGTGGATGACGGGGCGTTGGTCCGCAGCCACCCATGGGGTGGCTTCAGGGGGATGGCCTGTGCGGATTTTGCACAGATCATGTGCCCCTGCGGGGCTGGTTCGTGCGCCAGGCGCTCCGCATCCTGTGCTCCACACCCATCGCAGGAATCCGCACATGAATCTCACCGCTTTCGGCCTGGCCAGTCTGATCGGCATGGCCGCCACCGCCCCGGTCGCCGCCGCCGAGCCGGCCCATCCCACCATCCGCCACATCGCAGGGGCACCGCGTGCGAGCTCGCTCGACGCGGCGAAGACCGCCGTGCTGGTGATCGACTTCCAGAACGAGTACTTCGATGCCAAGGCCGCACCGGGCTTTGCCGGTGGCCGCATGGTCATTCCCGATGGCCAGGCCGCGCTGCGCCAGGCGAAGCGGGTGGTCGACTTCGCCGATGCTCATGGCATCCGCGTGATCCATGTGCAGCACGTCCTGCCGGCGGGTGCGCCGCTGTTCGCACAGGGCAGCATCAACGCGGCCTTCCATCGCGACCTGCAGCCGCGCCAGGGCGAGACCGTGGTGCAGAAGGACAACGTCAGCGTGTTCGCCGGCGCCTCCGCCGCCGTGCTCGATCAGGTGCTGAAGAACGCTGGCATCGACACCCTGATCGTCACCGGCCTGCAGACCCATGCCTGCGTGGCTGGTGCCGCGCGCGACGCGGCGGCCGCGCCCCGTGGTTACCGGGTGATCGTCTCGTCCGATGCCAGCGCCAGCCGCGACCTGGATCTGGCTGGCGGGCAGCGCATCGGCCATCGCGCGCTGCATGAAGCCTCGCTTGCCCAGATCGAGGACGCCTTTGGTGATGTCATGACGACTGACGCGATCCTGGCACTGCCGGTGCGCAAGGCCGGCGACGGCGCTTGATAAGCTGGCGGGGCCCGCATGCCGTGGGCCCCGCCACGTGGAGCTGCCCACCGATGGATCACCTCGCCGCCCTGCGTGCGCTGCGCGCCATCGTTGACGCGGGCAGCTTTACCTCCGCCGCCGAACGCCTGGGCACCACCCATTCGGCGATGTCGCGGCAACTGCGGCAGCTGGAAGAACACCTGCAGGTGCGCCTGCTTGATCGCAACAGCCGTCGGCTGTCGTTGACCGAGGCCGGGCGCGATTACTACCGCGAGGCGGCAACGCTGCTGGACCGCCTGCAGGAGGCGGATGATCGTGCCCGCGCCGGGCAGGCGCAACCCAGTGGCAGGGTGCGGATCAGCGTGCCGCAGGTGGTGGCCAGCCAGGAACTGCCGCATTGGCTGCCCTCGTTCCTGCAGCGTTACCCGCAGGTCACGCTGGACCTGTCGGCGGATGATCAGCTGGTCGATGTCGTGGGCGGTGGTTTCGACCTGGCTCTGCGCATCGCGGCTTCGTTGCCGGACAGCCAGCTGGTCGCGCGCGAGCTGGCCAGCTGCCCGCGCATCCTGGTCGCCGCACCGGCCTACCTGGCCCGGCATGGCCTGCCGCGGCAGGCTGCGGATCTGGAGCAGCACACGCTGCTGGGGTTCAGTCCCACCCCATCAATGCCGCCCTGGCAGTTGCAGGGGCCGCGCGGCGCCTGCGTGAGCGTTGAAGCCGGACAGCGCCTGCGTGTGGATGCCACGCCTGCGCTGTACGCCGCCGCGCTGGCCGGAATGGGCATCAGCCTGTTCACCGCGTTGACGGTGCAGGAGGACCTGCGCGCCGGTCGTTTGATCCGAGTGCTGCCGGCCTGGCATGCCGGCCAGCGGCGCTATTTCGCGCTGTATCCGCATGCACGTGCGCTCGCGCCCAAGGTGCGCGCGCTGGTCGAGCACCTCGCGGCGCACTACGCTGCACCGATGGGCGCGGCCGGGTAGCCGCGCGGCTGCAGCCGTGGTGGTGATAGCGTCGGTGAGTCTGCGGATTGCCCCGCAAAGGGCTGGGATCAGGTCGGGCGGAACATGCGGAAGCGCTGTTCGGCGCCGATACGGAAGTAATCGGCGGGGCCGCCGCCGCGCAGGATCGGTGCCGCTGCGGCAGTGTCGTAGATGCCATCGATCAGCAACCGTGCATCGATGTGCACCGCCACCACCTCGCCCAGCACCAGCCAGCCTTGGGTGTCCTGTCCGGCGGCATCGCGCAGGCGCACGATCTGGGTGCAGCGGCATTCCATGCTGACCGGGCTTTGTGCCACCCGCGGTGGTGCGACCTGCGTGGAGGCCAGCGGGGACAGGCCGGCGAGGGCGAACTCGTCGACATCCGGCGCGACCGCACGGCAGCTTTCGTTCATGGCCTCGGCCAGGTCGAAGGTGGCCAGGTTCCAGACGAACTCTCCAGTGGCTTCGATGTTGCGCAGCGAGTCTTTGCGGCCCTGGCTGGAGAACCCGATGATCGGCGGGGTGTAGTTGAAGGCGTTGAAGAAGCTGTAGGGCGCCAGGTTCAACGTGCCGCCCGCGTCCTGGCTGGAAATCCAGCCGATCGGGCGCGGGCCGATGATGGCGTTGAACGGGTCATGCGGCAGGCGGTGGCCCTCCGCCGGGCGGTAGCTGTGGAAGGTGTCGGGCATGGGGGCAGGGGACGTGTGGACTTGCTCGACTCTACAAAAAAAGCCGCGACCCTTGCGGATCGCGGCCTGTCGTTTACGGCGTGGCTGGACTCAGCGCTGCTGGATCTTCGAGAGCAGGCGCAGGAATTCCACGTACAGCCAGACCAGGGTCACCATCAGGCCGAATGCGCCATACCACTCCATGTACTTCGGCGCACGCTGGGCGACGCCGGTTTCGATGAAGTCGAAGTCCAGCACCAGGTTCAGCGCGGCCACGACCACCACGAACAGGCTGAAGGCGATGCCCAGCCAGCTGGCGTCGTGGATCACCGGCACGTTGATGTTGAAGAAGCCCAGCACGAACGAGGCCAGGTAGAGCAGGGCAATGCCGCCGGTGGCGGCGACCACGCCCATCTTGAAGTTCTCGGTGGCCTTGATCACGCCGCTGCGGTACGCGACCAGCAGCGCGGCCAGCGTGCCGAAGGTCAGCAGCACGGCCTGGAACACGATGCCCGGGTACTTCATGTTGAACAGCGCCGACACGGCGCCCAGGAACAGGCCTTCGACCAGCGCGTACATCGGCGCGGTCACCGGCGACCATTCCTTCTTGAAGATGGTGATCAGCGCCAGCACCAGGCCGCCGATCGCGCCACCGATGGCGTACAGGCTCGCGCTGCCGGAGATCTGGCCGTAGTCGTCGACCGACTGGCTCCAGGCGAACGCTGCGGTCAGCACGGTCAGCAGCAGCAGGAGTCCGGTCTTGTTGGCGGTGCCGTTGAGGGTCATCACCTGGTCGGGGCTGGTCACCACCGAACCGCTGGCGAGGTCGAGGAAGGTCGACTCGGAAAGAGCCGGGTTGCCGCTGCGCATGCGTATTCTCCGTGCGAATGAGGATCGGGACGGCCATCCGGCCGATGACCGCGAGCATAGCCGATGACTGCGTACGGCGCTGTGGCGGGGACCAGCGTCGAGCCGGCCGCGTTGACAGTTCGCGACCGGCTTGGCGACAATGAGCAGCTCCCCGGGCCTGGCCCGAGGGGATTGCAAGACCGGGGTATAGCGCAGTCTGGTAGCGCGCCTGCTTTGGGAGCAGGATGTCGGGGGTTCGAATCCCTCTACCCCGACCAATCCCACATCACGTCGGATTGGACACCGTTCCGGTCCGGGCGCCCGTAGCTCAACTGGATAGAGCACCGGCCTTCTAAGCCGGCGGTTACAGGTTCGATTCCTGTCGGGCGCGCCATTTCACCCATCTCCTGCAGGTCCTGTCGTTACCGGCCTCTGCCTGGTCCAGCGCTGTGTTGGCGCGCATTCAATCTGGTCCGTCGTGGCCGAGGCATAGTCGGCCTGCCCCATGCCGGGGTGACTGCGCTGAGCCATCCCTTCATGAACACCGTTGCGCGATCGCGCTGTCTGCTGCTGGCGATGGGCCTGGGGCTTGCCGTGCAGGCGTCCGCCGATGCCCCCGTGATTGCGGTGTACCGTGGCGACGCCGGTTGCCCAGGGTGTTCGGAGGCCGTCGAACAGGCCATCCATCGTTCGCGTCCGGACTATCACGTGGTGTTCGTCGGCCCGGGCGAGGCCGTGGATGTCGATTCGCTGGCCACGTCGCGCTACCGGGCCTATGTGCAGCCGGGGGGCGGGCAGGACATCGACGCCGCGATGGCGGCGGTGGGCGAAGAGGGGGCGGCAGTCATCCGTCGTTTCGTCGATGCAGGCGGAACCTACATCGGCCTGTGCATGGGGGCCTACCTGGCCGGTGCATCGCATCTGGGCCTGCTGGCGCAGGACCTGGACGCCGAGGCCGGCAGGCCGGGATTCCCGGTGCAGGATGAAGACGATGCCGTGATTCCCGTCGTCTGGGACGGGCGTCGCCAGACGGTGTACTTCCAGGACGGTCCCTACCTGCCCAAGGCGCCACGCGACCAAGGGTTCAAGGTGATTTCCCGCTACACCAATGGCGACATTGCGGCTGCGTCGTATCGCTACGGTAAGGGCAGGGTGGTGCTGTCGGGACCGCATCCGGAAGCGCCGACGCAGTGGTTCAAGATGGCGGAAATCCCGCTTTCGCAGATGCCGTCGGCCGATCTGTTCAAGTCACTGCTGGATGAGGATCGGCGCTGAGGCGGGCGCGTGCGCAGCGCGACGCGGGCCGGAATGGCGACCGGCACATCAATGTGAAGAAATGCTTGCAATTCCTTCGCGACTCCCGGAAAATGCCGGACTCGCTTCAGGGGACGGCCTTCTGGTCCCACCCGGTCGCAACGCATCAGGTTCCACTGCTGGCAGCATCGGCAGGGGAGCAGAAGTTTCAGTGGTGGCTGTAGCTCAGTTGGTTAGAGTACCGGATTGTGATTCCGGTGGTCGGGGGTTCGAATCCCCTCAGCCACCCCACTTTTTTCTTACTACCGTCGCTAAGTTACTGAAAAGTAAGCTGGCGACGGTCAGTTTTGGTACTACAATCCCTCGTTGGCAATCAATCCCTGTCTCGGAACGTCACCTGGGGGCGTCACCTGCGGCGCAGCCCGCAATTGCTCCAGCGCAGACTTGCCGATGAGCGCCTGCTCGGCCAGCACCTTCGCGTAGGTCTCTGACGTGGTGCGGATGTCTCGATGCCCCAGCCACTCCTGCACGAGCTTGATGTTGCCGGTCGCCAGCAGCAGCCGGGTTGCGCAGGTGTGCCGCAGCGAGTGGATCACGCACTCCTTCTCCTTGGCGAGATGCGTCCCCTTTCGCGCACGATTCCAGAGCTTGTTGGCGCGGGTCTTGTTGAGCGTGGAGAAGGGGCCGGTCTGCTCCTTGCCTGCCGCCTTGCGCCGCCGCTGGACCACCTCCGAAGCGCGGGAGGTCAGGGGGATGGTGCGCTGCCGGCCGCCTTTGAGTTCCCCGTGACGCCAGAAGCGCACGGCGGTGGGTGGGGTGCCCACGAGGTCGCTCCAGCGCAGGTTGAACGCCTGGCTCAGGCGGCAGCCCACGTCGGCCAGGAACACGAACAGGTCGTGGTAGTCCTTACCGTCGCGCGTCCGCGGCCGACCGCCGTACTCGGGGTCGGGTAGGGTGTCCCATGCGAGCACGCGGGAGAGGATCAGCTCCTCGTCCTGGATGGTCAGGGTGAACTGGCGCGCGTTGTCGCGCTCGTCGCTCGGGCGGTACTCCGGGATGGCGGCCAGCATGCGTCCGGCCTTCGCCTCGCGGCGCAGGACGGCCATCAGGGCGTGCATCTTGCGGTTGATGGTCGCCGGGGCAGCCTGCTCGGCCTCCATCTTGGTCACCATCGCGTCCACGGCGGCCTGGGTGATGTCGTTGATGGGCGTGTCCTCGCCAAGGAAGCCCTGGACGATCTTGCAGTTGGTGCGGACGGTCTCGATGGACTTGAGCTTGCCCCAAAAGTTGCGGTCCTCCAGGGCGTCATCCATCGCGTCCTTGAGGGTGCGCTGCCGGGCCTTGGCTTTCGCCACGGCCATCTGCGCCGACCGGGACTTGCCCCGGATGAGTTCGCGCAGCACGTCCTCGGAAACGTCGGGGTCATCGCGCAGGGCGTCGAGGACCGCCTGCTCCTTGCGCTCGGCGGCCACGCGGTCACGGGTGCCGGTGGACAGGCGCACGCGGCGGTATCCCTCCTGCACGTCGAGCATGTAGTAGCGCTTGTCGGGCGCACCCGGCTTGGGTGCGGTCCCTTTGAGGCGAAGGGCCATGTGTATCTCCAAAAATGAAAAGGCCCGCACTAGGCGGGCCTCGGGGCACAACGGGGTGTTGGGGGTTAGGCGGCTGCGACGCGCGCCGTCACCTTGCGGTTGACACGTTCTGAGAGCGAAGCCAGCCAGTGCAGCGCCTTGGTCGTCGGAAAGATCAGGTTGCGCTTGCGGTAGGCGGGATCGGGGCGCTGCTCCAGGAAGTCAGGCCCCGGCTCGCGGTTACGCTTGATAGACGACAGGTCGAGCACATTGCGGCTCACTGCGGAGGGAGAGAGTCCGCCGAGGACGCGCTCAAGGTCCACCTGCTGAATGCCCGGCTCGTCCACAACGGCGAGTAGGGTGAGGATGCGGGTGGCGGTGATGTCCTCGTCGATCTCTTCCCGGAAGGCTGACAGTGCGGTTGTGAGAATGGCCGTCAGTTCTTTCTGCGAGAGATTCATGGTGCGCTCATTTTCCGTAAGGGGATGGTTCCCCCTTGGGAAACCATCAGGGTCTATCTTGGAGCCGCAATGTAAGGATTACAAGGCCCAAGCCAATGTTGATGGCATTCTTGCCAATTTTGTCCATCCAAAAACCACGCTGCCAAGGCGTGGGGGAGGGGTCGATTCCGATCTCATATCCAAAGGCTTTCACGAACAGGTCCAGGTACTTCTGCCCTGCGAAGGGGCCGTCCTGTCCCCTGCTCACGGCGTTGTAATGCGCCGCCACCCCCGGCTGCGCTCCACAAAAAGGTCTTACGTTTCAGTGTTTTAAGAACGGTAGTACAAGCATCACCGCCAGGGTCACGATGGCCCCGACCACGGATGCAAAGTCCTTGCCCTACGCGGACTACCGCGCTGGCTATTGTCCGTCTCACCGTACTCATAGACTGAGAACGCCCCCCCTGGTCGTCTGCGGATGCGCAGCCCGACAGCAGCACGCTACCGTCGGGCAGACTACAGGCCACAATGATGGCGCGTCCGTAGGAATCAAGTACCACCGGAGAGATTGATCCCGACTCGTGCATTGAGTTCATGGCTGCGGGGTCTCAGTTGGGGCGGCGGGTGGGACCGGATAGGACACCCGCCAGCCACAGTCCTCGGGGACGACCGAGAACTGGACGCGCTCGTTGAGCAGGCCGAGCACGGCGCGCAGGACGCCGCGCTTCTCGTTGTGGTCGAAGTGGATGGTCCGAATCATTCCGGCACCTCATAGGTGCGCTCGTGGAGCACCGAGACCTCCCGTTCGATGACCAGGAACGGGCCGATCTGGTGTGCGCGGAAGGCCAGGCTGACGATGATGATTTCCATGATGGTTTCCTTTGACGTGGATCAAGCGCCGCGACGGGCGAGGTGGTAGTTGGCCTGACGCATCAGGCGGTGGAACTCGGCGACATCGGCCGGAGACATCGGCCGAGCCACCCGGATGGCTTGGGGGCGCTTAGGAGCGCGGAGGCGGATCACGGTGCGCGCCCTCCCGACAGCGCGACCCACAAGGTCACGCAAGGCAGGACGTTGATGCACCAGCGGCGGTTGTAGGGCGACCAGTGCGCGCCAATCCACGCGCTGCCCCAGCGGAACAGGAGACCGGCTTTCATGCGGCCACCTTCGGAGCGCGCAGGACGATGGTGCGCGCGGGCACCTCGATCACGTCGTCCCAATTGACGCGCGCGCCAATCTCCAGGGCCAGGTCATTGGCGACCGTCTTTGCGTAGTCGCCGTCGTCATCCACACCCCACAGCGCGTCGCTGTGCTCGGTGTCGTTGCCCTCGGCGTCCAGCAGCGTGACCTGCACGCCGATGTAGCTCCAGCGGTCCTCGCACCACGCGCGGAGCCACTCGAACTCGCGGTCGGCAGCCTCGGCAGCTTCCGGCCCGGTCATGCCCTCGCGGCGGCCCTTTGCGACAGCCCCGGCGTAGTCGTAGAAGCGGTAGCGGTGGCGGTCACCCTTGTTGAGGATGCGCTCTCCGGGACGCTTGCCGCCCCGGTAGTGGTCGCGGCATTCCCAGCCGCTCACAGTGCCCAGCGTGTCGTTGTTCTCCCAGGGCGCACCCGCGTCAGGGTCAGGGATGTGCTCGACCTTGAAGGTCAGCCCGTGCAGCTCGATGGTGTCCATGCTCGTCTCCTCAGCGGAACCAGCGCTGCGCCACGCCGCGGCCCAGCTCGCGGCGCGCGGTTGCGCGGATGTGATTGCCCCAGCTCCCGTCGTGTCGCTCGCGCAGCTCGGCGGGCGAGTTCTCGCGCCAGTAGTCCCAGAGCAGTTGCGAGAGCACGCGGCAGACGCCAGCGCGGAACTCGGTCGGCCAATACTGGCCGGTGCAGTAGTCCAATCGGCCGTCGTCGCGCAGTTGCAGTCGCCCCGAGCCTTGCAGCGCCTTGCGGATGTCGTGCGCGGTGATCGACTCGCGCCAACCAATCGCGGCCAGCATTTCCAGTGCGTCGCTGCGCTGCCGCTGGGCGGTGCGCTGGTCGCTACGGTAGCTCGACGCGGTGCCGTAGTTGCACGGATCGAAGCCGGGGCGCTGATTGACGAAAGCGGTCAGCATCGCCATCAGTTCTTCGCGGGTCAGCAGTGCGGCAGGCTTGCGTGCCATGTGAGTGCTCCAGAAATGCGAAGGCCCGCACTAGGCGGGCCTCGGGATCAGCGGTGGTTGTCGGTCAGTGCGCCCAATCGGGCTTGACGTTCAGCAGGTAGGCGGCGGCCACTGCGCGGGCGGTGTCCTCGTCGGCCACGTCGGCAATCCACCACCAGCGGTCCTTACCGGCCCAGCGGTAGACGCCCCAAAACTGCGCGGCCATCGGTGCGCAAGGCTCGACGCTTCCATCGAACTCTTGGCGGGGACCGTAGGAGACCGATCGGTCGCCCAGGGTGACCAGCTTGTCACCGGCAGGTACAGCCAGCTCGTTGTCGTTGCTCATTGCGACAGGCCCTTTGCGTGCTCAATGGCGCGATCCAGCGCGCCGGGGATGTTGTGAAAAATGCCGTGGCGTGTCGAGTGGGTGAGGCCGATTTTGTAGACCTCAAAATGGTTCGGTCCCTTGCGCAGCACCCACGCCTTTTCGGTCTCGAACATGATGTCCTCCTCGCGGTAGCTCATCGCGCGGCTCCCATGCCCTCGGCGATCCATGCGCGGGCCTGCTGCTCGGCGCGCGCCACACCATCGGCGGTCTCGTGGTCGATGCCGTTCCTCGACAGCCATCCGCCCAGCGGGTCGGCGATGTCGTAGGCCCACACGCCGCTCCACTGCTCGCCGACCTCCTGCCAGAGGCGGTGCAGCATGCGCGCCACCTCGACAAGGAATTGCGAGTCCTCAATGCCCAGCGGCGCAGTGCTGCTCGGCTCGGGCCACGTCCACCCACTCGCCAGCTGCGCGAGGTCGATGGGGTCGAAGTCGGTATCCCTGATTGCGCGGTTGACCACGGTGGCGAACTCCTCGGCTTGCTGCGGCGTCATCGCGGTCGCCGCCAGTTGTTCGTGATAGCGCCCCGGCTGTGCCAGGAACACGTTGCGGGTTCCGTAGGTGCGCAGTTCCATCACAGCACCCCCAGCCCGCGCAGCACCGGCTCCACCAGCGCGTCGGTGTCCTCGTTTGCGCTCCAGTCGCTCGCTACGTCGGCCCCGTTCTGCCAGATCAGCCACACGAAACCGACGCGGCTGCCATCCTCGCGGCGGAATACCAGCGTGTCGGCGTCGGTGGTCGCCAGCGCTTCCAGCACCATCTGCCGGTCGCGTCCACGCTTCACCGTCCACTCCTCGCCATCGTTGACGGAAATGGCATAGCCCTTGGCGAGCGCGAGGTCCACCAACGCCCGCGCTATGTCGGCGGCGATCTTCGGTGCGTACTTGTCGAGATTCATGGCTTTCTCCGGGCAACAAAAAAGCCGCCTTGCGGCGGCTTCGGGGGATTGGGGTAGGGCGCGGTTAGAGGAACAACTTGGTCAGCGTGACGATGCCAGCCACAAAGGCCGTGGCGACCACCAGCGGATACCACCGGGTCTCCATCATCAGCTTGTCGATCTCGCGGTTGATCTTGCGAATCTCAGCGGTGAGCTTGCGCACTTGCAAGTCCTCCAGTGGTCCATTGGTGCTCATGGTAGCTCCAAAAAAGACCCGCCGTCACACGTCGGCGGGGTGTGGAAAATCGGGTTGACGAAAGGGGATCAGATGACAACGGGGGATGGACAAGGCGCAACTTGGGTGCGGTTCTTGTTCGCCTGGCGCTCCCGCTCGTTGAGTCGGGCGCGGTGCTCGCGGATGCCGCGGCGGATGCAACCGGCCACGTAGTAGTCGCGGGCGGTCATATCAAACGGGATCATCGTCATGGGGTGCTCTCCAGTGAATCGGACCACCAAAACGCCCCATCACAACGGTAGGGACGCTTTGGCGGTCAGACTCATGCTTGTAAGGCATGGAATCTGACCGTCGCCAGCTTCCGGGAGCGCCTCCAGCTCGCCTAGGAATCCCGTACAGCTGGCCCCGCTCTTTCTGGCGGTGACCCGGTATCCGTGGCGGCCTTCATCGGCCCTTACACTTCCCGGCGCGGCTAGTGTTCCCAGCTCCCCGCGTTCTGCCGTGGGCGGCGCTCCTGCCTGCCCCTTTCCTACTGTCCCGACCGCACCCTGCGACCGTTGTTCGATGGTGGGCATTATGCCCGTTTGCTCCCGGTTTGTCAATCACTCCCGGTAGTGGGATGGTTGAGCCGGACGTTACCTGCGGTGCGCTTAGGGGCCTTTGGGGCTAGTCCTCAGTGCTGGCGGGATAAGCTCTAGGTGCTGTCGATCCATCGGTCGCACGTCTGTCGCCGCCTTTTCCGCTGTCGCCGTTGTTGCTGGCGACGGGGCATAGATTAGGAAATCCCCCGATGGCCGTCAATCCCCCAATGGCAAGAATATTCATAGTTCGTTTAGGATTCGATCAGGGGGTGGCATCTGCATTCCCATGCTCGCGCGTGGGCGCGCGTGGGCGCGCGTGTGAGCGCGTGGGCGGGCCGTAGGGCGCGACATAGGCGGGGCCGCTAGGTGTGCCCGTAGTGGGGCAGCGGTGCGCCGTGGTGGGGCAGCGGTGCGCCGTGGTGGCGATGCAAAAAGACAGATAGGGACAGACAGAAGCGCGAACGTTTGCGCGGCGGCCTGCGGTGCGCCCAGGTATCGCATTAGATGCCCTAGCGATTGGATACCTAATCCGGTGGTTCACCTTTGGAATCAGTAGGTTAGCCGAGGTGGTGACGCCGCAGGTGACGCGAAGGGGGCGCATCGTGCCTTACGCTACAGGGGGCGACCCCCTACGGGGGGTGATCGCGCCGTTCCAAGTAGTTGGATACTCCTTCGGAAATTTGCCGCAAACCTTTCGACCACCTCTGTCACTTCGAGGAGACGTTATGTACGCCCGCCGATACACGATAAGAACCGCTACCGCGATCACCGTCCTGGCCTTAGTGCTCGCAGGACTCCCTGCCGCGTACTTTCAGACCGGCGTAAGGAGCGCTGAGGAGTTGCGTTCCTGGAACGAGCAGATCATCGAGAACGACGCCTCGCCGCAGGTGTTGGTTGATGAGGCGGTGCGGACGTTTGACGCCGCGACGAATGACCTCATCAGCAACCGCAATTCCCGCAACCTGTTTCTCCAGCTCGCTTTGGGCATCCCGGCGCTCGCTTGGATTGGTGCGGGCGTGGTGCTATGGGTCATCAAGGATGGGACGGAGGTCTAGTCCGCCGCAGTGGCACCCAAGGAGGACAGAGGAACACCCCAGGAGTGCATAGGAGAACTGTAGCTCTACTTGATGGTGAATACCAATGAATAGAACTCTATAGTCCTGCTAGAGTAATACTTAGGTCTTACTATGATAGCACCCTTGTCAAGCCCTCCCAGTGCTCCGTGGTCGAATAAACTTAGCGGTTGGCATAGACATTACAACGAGCATCTATGGCATCGCTCAATACCCTCCTCATTCGCTTGGCGGCGCTGGTCACTGTCCTCTCGCTGGTCTGTGCTGGAGTGCCCGCCGCATATCAGCACGCGAAGCTTCGAGCAGCACGGGAGCTGGTCGAACGTACCCGCGAGGTCATAAACGATGACACGACCGCGTACAGCGTGGTGGCCGATGCGGTGCCAATTCTGGATTCTGCACTGACTGAGGCCGCGCAGCACGAGCACATGAGAGGCCTACTCGTGGAATTCACGATTGGCGTCCCGCTGATCGTTTGGTTTGTCGTCTTGGCTGTAATGTGGTGGTTCAAGGATGAAGAATTGGCGTGATAGCTGAACTGTTCACTTTCAGGTAGAGTCGTTTCCTGTCTTTTAACTGGCCGTCGTGTACGGTACGAACCGTTTGGGGAACGTAGGCGTGGGAGAACGCGCGATGGCTACGGATGCATACAGCCAGGGTCGGCTCGGCTCGTTGTTGGTCATGGAAGATGATCCTGACCTCTCAGGGATGTTGAAGGAAATCCTGGCGATGCAGGGTTACGAGGTCGATGTGGTCGCCTCCGCTGCCGATGCATTCGACCGCATAGAGGCGAAAGCATTTCACGCGGCGATCTTAGACATCCAGACGCAGGACGGAGCATCAATGTCCGTCGCCGATTACCTGCTGTCGCACCGAATTCCCTACATGTTCGCGTCCGGGGTGCCGAACCCGCAGCTCCCTGACGCTCACCAGTGGGCGACCTTTCTCCCGAAGCCGTACCGCATCAAAGAACTCATGAGCGCCCTTGATAGGACTCGCCAAATCGGCATTCCTGTTTAGGCGCGTCCATGCGCCAGTAGTTCAGGTCCGGCGTTTTAGGAAACGCTTTGTAACCGTGTCGTAGGTCTGCACCGGAGGACCGCTGTAGAGGTCCGTCGAGCAGGCCATGAGGACTGCTTCGGTCGCGTTGTGGCCTGCCTTCATGGCGGCCAGGGCAATCGCACCACCACTACCGGCGACGAGGAAGTCGCGCCGGAGGTCGAGAGGGAGACCGTCGTGGTAGAAGGCCACCGGGTTGTCCCGCAGGCCGACCACGAGGATCGTGTACTCGCCCTTGGTCAGTTCGTCGAATCCCTCCGACAGCTCGCGCACGGCTCGCTGGATGTGGGAAGTGGTGCCCGCGCCGAACACCACCAGGTCGCGCCCGGTGGTGTCGGTGGTGCGGTAGAACTTCTCCTCCTCGTACCGCAGATCACCAGCGGTGACCTGCGAGTCGATAGCAACGAGCCGGCCGTCAAAGGCCAGCGTGGTCACTGCTTGATGTGCTCCCGCCAGTAGCTCGGGGTGAACGCAGCCCACTCGATGTCGTTCACGTCATCCCACAGGCGCTCCGCGGCATTCCGCAGGTGCTCCCACAGGCCGCCGAGGACGACGTAGGGAAGCGCCAGGAACACGGCGACGAACAGCCAGCCGGTGTAGGTGCGACGGGAGGTCTCGCGCAGGCGCTCCAGGAGCCATTGCGAGGCGAGGGCAATGCGCAGCGCTACGTACCCCTTAGCGCGCTCGTAGGCGCGCACCAGGCGCTCGCTGGCGCGGTTGTAGATGGTCTTGATGGTCACTTGGAGTTCCAGAGTTTGACTTCCGCCTCGCGGCGGTCGATGAGGCCGGGCAGGTCCGTCAGCACGCCCTTGACGCGACCCTTGGTCCATCGGCGGAGCTGTGCGGGCACCGCCGCGTAGTCGCCCGCGTTGAGCACGCGGAGCAGGGTGGAGCTGGCGAAGTTGCCCTCGCCGAGGTTGAACACGAAGTCGATCAGGGCGGCTTCCTGCGGCGCGCTGAGGGGCACGCGCACGTATCGACGGACGACCGTAGCGGCCTTGGAGAGGTCAGCCTCCAGCAGCTCCACAGCGCGTTCCTCGGTGATGCGGAGGCCAGGCTTCACGTCACTGCCGGTGTGGCCGTAGCCGATGGTCCACTTGTCTGCGGGGCACAGGTAGGCCACCAGGCGCAGACCCTCCGACTTCATCGTCAGAGGGCGCGCGAGCTGGACAGCCTGGCTCACACCGGGGCGTAGGGGTTCGACTGGCCGCCCTGGGTGTGGCAGCAGGGAGCGTGGTTGCAGTCGCACGGCGTTACCGGCGCGGGTGCGCTCGGGCCGTCGTTGTCGTCGTCGTTCTTGCGGCGCAGGAACAGGTACAGCAGGGCAGCGGCGGCGAGCGCCATCAGCCACGCAGCGAGCGTGTCGGACATTGGGTCTCCTACAGGATGTCGAGGTAGTTGTCGGGTGACGGCACGCGGCCGGTCACGGACTGGATGAAGGAGGCGTACTCGCGGTCGAGCAGCTCCTCCAGGTAGCGCTGCTCCTCCTTGGACACGTCTCGGGAGAGCTGGTCGGCCCAATACTTCACGGCCATCGCCAGCGCTTCGAGGCGGTCGTCGTGGCGCAGTGCGCCGCGGTCGCGCGTGATGCGCGTGAGCTGGTAGAACAGTTGGTACTTCTGTTCGGACTTCTGATCGGCGCGGATGATCGAGGCATCGACCACCAAGCGATGCTGGTTCAGCACAGGCTCCAGCACGTCGATGATTCGGTTCTCCTTCGAGGTGCCGTAGTGCTTCACCTCCTCGATGGAGCACGGGTACACGCGCGCCAGGACGCCGGAGAGCATCTTGGCGAACATGCCGTCACCGAAGTTGGCCTCAATGAGGACTGCGGAGACCTTCTCGGCGCGCGCGATGTGCGCCAGGGTCTCTAGCGTGTCGTCGTCGTAGCCGCCCTTGGTCGCACCAGCCCGGCGCGCGTAGAGCATGCCGCGAAGCATGCCGACGACCGCGTAGCCGGTTTCGTCGCCGCCTCGGCCCGAGGGGTCGATGGCGAGCACCTTGCCGGTGAACTCCTCCATTTCCGAGGCGAGGTACATGGGCCGGTACAGGCGGTCGCCCGTGAAGCCCACGGACGCGATGTCACTGACGATGTACTCCGGGCCGCTGCTGTAGACCACGCGGATCGGAGCGACCTCTCGGTCCACGTCCATCACGATCAGGTCGGACAGCTTGAGCGGGTACTTCTCGGCGTCGGACAGCGACGCATCGAGCATGAACTGGAGCATGAAGCCGGAGCGTCCATAGGACGCCTCGCGCTCCATCAAGTCCTCGTCGGAGAACCGGACGGACTCGCAGTTCTTCCAGGCGAGCTTGGGGTTCGCATCGAACGCATCGGCGATCATCGGGGCGAGCCGGTCGCCGTACACCTGGCGGTGCTTGGTGTCCTTCGGGTAGCGCGCGGGCCAGATGCGGATGACGTAGCCGCGCTCGGGGAGCTTGTTGTAGAGCGACTCCTCGGTCTGCGGAGTGCCGAGGTAGATGATCTCGCCGCCCGGCTTGAGCACCGCGTCGAACTCCTTGACCAGCTCGGCCAGCTTCTCGCGCTGTACGACGGTCATGGAGTTCTTTGGGACTTCGATGTCGTCCGCGATGATGGTGTCAGCGCGGGAGCCGGTGAGCTGGCCGTTGATACCGACCGACTTCACCGAGGGCGACTGATCCGGCTGCGCGGGACCAACGTCGAACGCCAGGTTCGAGTTGCGCTGGTCGGGGCGCGGACGGAGGTGTTGCAGTTCGGGCAGGGTTTCGATCAGGCGCTTGACGAACACCGAGAACGCATCGGCGCGTTCCTTCGATGCCGAGACAACCATGATCTTGTGCTGGGGGTCTTTCCAGAGGAGCCAGCAGACGTAGGCGGCCGTCACCCAGGACTTGCCGACGCCGCGGTACGCCATGATGACGCGACGGCGCGGGCCGGTTTTCAGGAACTCGCAGATGTCGTACTGGATCGGAGTGGGGCTTGGTAGCCCCAGCTCCTTCCAGACGTACCAGGCGAAGTTGCGGAAGTCCTCGAAAGGGTGACTAACGTGGAGGCTCGTCATGCCCTCCATCAGTTCAGCCGCCCGTCCTCAGCGGGATCGAACGGGAACTCGGACACCTTGTCCGCCAGCTTGCCCAGCGGAGAGCCGGGCGGCGTGGCAGCAACGTCGATGCCGTTGTCCTTGAGAAACTGCCGGGCCACGTTGAGGATCGAGGCCAGGCCCTTCGCGTCCGACTCCATCGTGTCGATGGTGTCGGCGAGCTTGTCCGCGACTGCGGCGTGCAGTCGCTCCAAGGCATCCTTGGGGGCGGTCACTTGTTGACGACGCGGTTCAGTACGGTCTCCAGCGCGGACGTGCCGAGCGACGCCAGGATGCACGCGAGCGCGACCTGGGCGACGAAGGAGACGCCGGGGATGAAAATGACGATGGCACCAGCGGCAAGGCCGGTAGCGCCGGAGAGGATTGCGCGGCCGAGCGCCTACTTCCAGGTGATCGGGTCGTTCGACGTGAGCATCTTTGCGATGCCCACGATGAGGCCGACGCCCGCGAGAGCGCCGACCAGCTTCACTTCATCGTGCATTAGGTCTCTTGTAGGTGGTAAGGGCGTTAGATCGGAACGCCGAAGCTGTACTCGTAGCTGCCGCTCAAAGTGATCTGCGTTACGCCGTCGGTGACGGCTACGGTGAAAGTGCCCATGCGGCTAGTGTTGCGGCCAGATGCGGTCACGGTTCCGCCGAGGCCGCTGCCGGAGATCGAAGCGCCACCGTCCACCGTGCGAGAGATCACCGAGTAGTTGCCGGTGCCGCCCGAACAGCTAACGGTGAACGATCTGCTGATCGTGCCGCTGGTGTTCTGCGGCCAGCTCCCCATCAGCCAGCTCGGCGACAACGACGCTTGGAACGGCGTCGCCTTGACCGCGTTGTAGAACTGCGAGGCGTAGAGCGGGCCGCTCGTGGGTACGCCGTAGTTGGCAGGAACGTCGGGCACCAATCCAGCGCCCCGGTAATACTGGTGCGCGTAGATCGGATACCCGCCGCCGAACTCGGCACGGATCATTTCCCAGGAGATCGCACCGGAGCCAGGGAGGGCCATCAGGCACCTCCCCGCAGCTCTGCGACTTCCTTACGGAGCGCCTGCACCTCGGCAATCAGGAACGGCACGGCCTTGTCCCACAGGATCGTCTTGATCCCGTTATGCTCGGACTCGTAGACCATGTACGGCAGAACCTCCTCGACTTCCTGCGCGATTGCGCCGTACTCGTGCTTGGCCGAGTAGGTGAAGCCGGGGTTCAGCTCCTTGATCCGTTCGTCGTTCCAATCGAACTCCCGCACTCGGAACTTCGAGAAGAAGTCGTCGACCGCAGTTCGCGCGATGGGCGCGATGTTCTCCTTGAGACGGGCGTCCGAAGCGTAGGAAATGCTGTTGCTCTGACACTGCCAGTCGTTGTTATTGTTGCGGAAGCAGGCCCAGGCGAAACTGTTAGACGCGAGGAAGCCCAGGTTGTTGTCGTTACAGTGGAGCCAGTGAGTCGTTCCGAGATCGGTGTCGTAGAAGGTAATGGTCGGGGAGGTGCTTTCCAGGCGGAGGTCGCCGTCCGCACCGCCGCCCGACGAGATCAACACGCGCTTGCTGCCGTAGCTGCGGATGTACGAATTGTCTTGCATGAACCAGCCGCCGCCATGCGGCTCCGAGTACCAGCCGGTGCCGGATTGCTGCGAGCGGAACCAGCCCGCGTTGAGGTAAATCTGATCGCCAGCCGTCAGGCGGCCCGCGATATTCGCAGCGCCGTTCCAGTACAGGTTGTACCAGCTGTTCGTGTTCACGCGGGTGATCGAGCAGACGTCATCGCCAGCGCCGTTCGTTCCGTGGATGTACACGGTTCCCGCTGCACCCATGCCGGTCAACCGCAGAGGCGCGGAGTAGGCCAGAGTGACCTGTCCGGTGAAGGTTGCGCCGCCCAGGCTCGCCTTGCCGTCGAGCGCAGCTTGGAGGCCCGTGACGTTGGCAATGGTGTGCGTGTGGCTCACGTCTGCCTTGCTGGCGGGGTTGAAGGTGCCCGAGTGCCAAACAGCGTTGCCGTTGATCTTGATCGCGGCCTTGGCCGGATCGATCTCGATCACGTTGTTGGTCTGCGCCGCTGCGATCTGGAACCTCTTGGCACCAGTGTTGTCATACAGCTGGAGAACGGTCTCAGCGGCCGTGCCCACCTGCTTAAACGACCACGAGCGTTCGCTGTTGAACGTGAGTAGGTCGTTGCCGTCCCCCGCAGAACCAACGCCGACAGGTCCAGTGAAGTTCGCCCCGGACAGGTTCGCCTTCGCGTCCAGCGCCGCTTGCAGGCCCGTGACGTTGGCGATGGTGTGCGAGTGCGACGCCGCGGCCTTACCGTCGAGCGCAGCCTGGAGGCCGGTCACGTTGGCGATGGAGTGCGTGTGCGACGCCGCCGCCTTGCCGTCGAGCGCCGCCTGCGTCGCGGTGCTGATCGGCTTGTCGAGGTCGGCGGTGTTGTCCACCTTGTCGAGGCCGACCTGCGCCTTGGTGTGCGTGTGGGTGCTCGGCGGGTAGGTCGTCGGCTTGCCGGTGACGTGGGTGTTGAAGTCCACGTCGTTGCGGGTCGCCAGCGCGCCCAGCCCGCCGATGTCGCCAGCCACGAGGGTCACGTCGCCCTGCTTCCCGGCGACGCTGGTTACCTGATCGGTGTTGTCGATCTTCTCCCAGGTAGCGCCGTAGAGCGCCTGGTCGCCGACTCGCCAGTGGATGTCCCCCACGGTGCCTTCGCCGACGACCTTGTAGAAGTGACCCTTCACGGGGTTCGCCGGGAATGCCCCGGTGCTCGCGTCCCACGACCCCATGTAGATCAGGGAGCCGGTAGCCGCAGCCTGAGCCTGGGCGGCCCAATGCTTCGCCGAGAACTCGCCCGGCGAAACCTCGGTGCCCTGGGGAGCGTTCGCGTACAGGTTCGCCTTGTCGCGGGCAGCCTCGGCAGCGGTCTTGGCCGACGATGCGGTCTGCGCTGAGGTGGAGGCGGCCGACGCCGAGCCGGACGCTGCGGAGGCATGGCCGGCCGCGGTTACCGCCGAACCAGCCGCTTCGCTGGCCTTGGTGGTGGCGATGGACGCCTGGGCTTCCGCCCGGTTGGCCTGGGAGGTTGCGCTGGTCACCGAGGCGGCAGCAGCGGTTGCGCTGCCAGCTGCGGCGGTCTTGGAGGCGGCGGCCGACTGCGCGTCTGCCTCCACCAGGTCTGCCAGGTCCGTCATTTCCACCAGCACGGCCGCCGAAGCGGCGCGCGAAGCGTCAGCAGCGTTCGCCGCCGCCCTAGCCTGCGACATCGAGTCACCGGCCGAGGCGGCAGAGGCCGACGCTGCCTGCGAGGATGCTGCGGCATCAACGGCCGAAGCACCGGCCTCGGCTGCCTTGGTTGCCGCCGCAGACGCCGATGCGCTTGCTTCGCCAGCCTTTGCGACAGCGGTAGCCGCCGCTTCGGCCGAGGCGATAACGTCGTCCTCGATGCTGGCAGCAGATTCCGCAGCCCGCACGGCGGACGCCTCGGCGGCGTCGGAGAAGCCCAGGGCTTCACTGGCAGACTCGGCCGCTGCGTTCGCCATGCCGGTTGCCACGGACACCAGGTCGCGTACCTGCACGACCGAGCCGGTCAGCTCGTCGGTCATTGCCGTCACGTCCTTCTGGAGCTGCGGGAACGACGGTAGCGTGTGGTTGACGCCGAGGCCGTCCGTGACAACGACAGTGCCTTCGTCCTGCGTCAGCAGCGAGATCATCTGATTCTCGCGGGTATTCCAGCGGTCAACTACTTTCGACAGGCGAGAGGCCAGTTCCGAGTTGGAGACGTAACCGGGATTGTTGCTCATGCGTTTGAGGATTTTCTATGTTGGTTAGCGAATGCCGAATACGTAGCCGCGAACCGAGCGGACGATTCCGTTCTTACGCAGGCTGTCGAGGTCTTGAACAATCAGAAGGCGAAACTCGGACTCGGAGCCGGTCTGATAACCGGCGCCGCTGATCTGCCCGTAGCGGCCCATAGGGATCGCGGTCGATCCGGACGAGTAGATGCCGTCCATGCCCGCGCGGGTGACGTCGAGCCAGACGGAGCCGACACGCTGCTGTAGTACGTACACAGGGCAGTAGGCTTGGTCGTGGACGATACTGAGGTTGATTGCCGGGATGTGCTGCTCCCCGGCAAGCAGCGGCGCAGGAAGCCAGAAGCGCATCACCTCGACTTCCTCGCGCGGGCCACCAAGGTTGACTGCACCAGACCAAGTGATTGCTGCGGCGGCCTGGAACTGACCGACGACATTGGGCGCGTTGACCTTGCCCCGGAAGAATGCACCACCGCCTCGATCCACATAGAAGACAGCATTGTTGGCGGTCTTCACGCCGGAGCCGATCCAGAGGGGCCAGTCGCCCAGGTTGGAGATTTCGACCCGGAACTCAGCCGCGTTAATGACGTTGCCGTTTCCGTCGAGCGAGTGGGTCTTGAAGGTGCCGCCGTTAATCGTGCCAGCGTTCGCGGTGAGTGCCGACAGGCTGTTCACTCTGAGCTTGTCCGCAGTGATGGTTCCATCCACGACGAGGGCGCCTTGGATGCCTACGGTGGACTGGCCGCCCACGCTGCCAATCACGAACGGGTACTTCACGCTCGCCAGGTTGCCGCCCTGAGTGTACTGCGGGTGGACGAAGGCGAAGCGGTCGGCCGTGACGATGAAGTCGCTGCCCGTCGCAGGATTCGCTGACAGGGCAATACCTGCTACGACAGGGACGCCGTTGACAGTGCCTGCGTTGATCTTGACCGAGTAGTTCGCCTGCCACTGCCCGTACATGCCAGCGTGTTCGCCTGCGACGACGGAGAAGTTCTGCTGGAGCGTGGCGAATGCGCCGTCCTTGAACGCCTGCACCTGGGTGCTTGCGATGGACTGTGCCTGCTCTGCGGTGATCTTGGTGGACTGGAGCTGCTGCACCAGCGCACCGGTCGGTGACGTGGTGTCGATGTCGGCCTTGCGCCAGCTCGTGCCGTCCCAAACGTGGGTCAGGTACGCGCCGGTCTGACCGGTCTTGATCCAGAACGTCGGGACCTTGAAGCCGCCAGCGGGAGCCGTGGGCTGCGTCTCGGAGAAGATCGTCGGTGCGGTGGTCGTCTGGAGCGTGGACACCTGGGTTGCCAGGGCCTCGCGCGCGGACGCCTCAGTGTCGATGCGCTGCTCGAAAGCAGCCGACACGGCGGCCACCTGGCCGTCGATCTCGTTGGCGATGCCCTGCGGGACGTTCGCCCCGTAGCTGGCCGCCATCTGCTGCCGGAATGCCGTGTTGGCACCCTCGGCGGTCGTCAGGGCTTCCGTGGTCTGCGCCAGGCCAGCGATGTTCTCGCCGTGCTGGACCACTGCGGTCTCCACGTCGGAGACGCGCGCCTTCGTGGCGTCCACCTCGACCATCACGGCGTCGCGCATTTGCACCACGCTGTCGTCGATCTGTGCGCCGAGGCGTTGCTCGGTGGCCGCGCGGGCTTCCTCGGTGGTGGATTCCACCTCGTCGATCCGCTGGTTGAGCGCTGCGGACACGACCTCGCCGTTCTGGACGATCTGAGCTTGCAGCTCGGTCAGCGCCTCGACACGCGCCGAGGTCTCGTCTGCGATGGCCCGGTTGACCTCCAGGAACTGAGCCTGGTTGCTCCGCTCGCTGGTATCGACACGCGCGAACAGGTCGATGACCTGCTGGGCGATGACGCGGTTGCCCTCGGTCAGCAGCCCGATCTCGTGGGTTGCCGTGCTGATCTTGTCGCCGTAGTCGCGCTGCACGTCGAAGAACTCGTGCGAGCGCATGATCTCCTCCAGGATCGCCTCGGCGTTCATGTCGATCAGCTCGATGCGCGTCAGGAGGTCCTGGAGTGCGGGAGAGCGGAGGAGCTGCTCGATGATTGCGTTGAGGTCCGAGGAGCCACCGCCGTTGCCGGGGGTGCCACCGGGGAGGCCGCTACCGCCACCGAACTCGGCGAGTTCTTGGTGTGCGTACAGCAGTTGGCGGAACGACTTGGACAAGTCGCGCGCCGGGAGGTTTGCGCCTTCCTTGTAGTTGACCAGGAGGGCGTCAATCGGCGTGAATCGCCGGATGGTCACAGTGTAGGGTGCGTCGAGCACGCCATCCTGCGACGGAATCTCGATGGTGCTGGCGTCCACCCACGACACGGAGACAGCGCGGGCCGCGTCCGGTTCACCGACGAACGCCCGGATGTGTTCGCGGGCGATGTACGGGAACGGCACGGTGAACCGCGTAGGGCCTCCCTCGTAGGTGTAGAGCACGAAGGAAAGGCCGCGCGATAGTTCGATCATGCGTTCTCAAAAAGGTGGAGGCCCCGAAGGGCCTCCTGGTTACGGTCGATCAGTCCCGTCCTTGCGGTCTGGGAACTGCTGTAGGGCTTGATCCGCGATGTTGCGGACGCCCGTCATGTTGTTGAACCACCAAATCTTCCAGAAGTCTCGCATCTGCTTCTCGGTGATCTCCTCGTCGTCGCGGATGGCCGAGCCGATCATCCGCGTGCTGCCGTAGACCTTGTTGAACAGGTCGATGGACGGGATGCCCATCACGCCGTTCTCCAGGCCGGTCGAGCGGTTGTTGGCGAACACCGGGTCGTTGCCCAAGGCGTCCGCCCACACTGCGTCGGTGACGGCGGGGATCACGTTCGACCAGCTCGATTGCGCGACAGCGTTCTTGTAGAAGTTCTCCTGTGTCAGCTGCTTCTTTCGCTGTTCGGGGTTGCCCGCAGTGTTGATGTACGTGCGAGCCGCCCAGCCCATGCCTGCTGCCGAGGTGGACAGCACGACCATTGCGTAGGTGCGCCAGTCGTCGTAGTGGTGGACGGAGTTCAGGAAGTGGCGGGTGTAGCTGTTGACCATGAAGCTGCGGAACTGCGTGACGATGCGGCCGGTGGTGGAGTGCATCAGCTCGATGCTGTCCGAGGCGTCACCTTCGAGAACCTGGTGTCGCGTCACGCGGAACAGGAAGGCCGCCATCCGCTCGCGCGTCTGGAACGGCAGCTTGTCCGGGTCGATCTGCTCGATCTGCCGTTTGCCTTTGAGGTAGCCGAACACGTCGGCCTGGGCCTTCTCGTCGAGGCCCCAGGTGCGCAGGCGGGCCACTTCGGCGTCCGACAGCTTCTTGGCGTTCGCCATGTCCAGCAGCCGCAGCAGCGTGGCGCGACCGGCGATGCGTTGGAGCATCGTGTTGATCGGGGCCATGCCGGATGCGACCGAGGTGACGTGCGTCGCCATGTTCATCGCGTTGTCGATCTTCTCGCCGTGCTTGACGTTGAACGTCTGCGGCACGAGCGCGTCCTCGTCCAGACGCAGGAACGGCGGGTTGCGCAGCCAGTCGGTGCCGGGTGCGAACAGCCGCTCCATCACGCGCGCCTCCTGCGAGGACAGCTTGCCGTCAGCACCACGCACCAGGAAGTCGCGTGCGGCACCCACGGAGTTCCAGAAGTTGCGGAGACCGGCATGCGCGATGGTCGGGCCAAGCTCGGCGAACAGCGAGAAGCCGACCTGGTTCATCACGCGGGCGAAGTTCCAGTTGCGCAGGAACCGCGCGTAGCGTGCGCCACGGCTGGCGGGATCGAGTTCGGTGCTGCGGCCGAAGGTGGACTTGAGGCCGATGTCGATCAGGCGCTCGATGTCCTTCACGTCGTCGCCGGACTTGCGGGCGTCGCTCTTGAGCTTTGACACGAAGCGGTCCAGCTGTGCTCGGTTCTTGATGCCAGCCTTAGACGACAGCGCCGACCAGCCGGTGATCTCGCGCATGTAGCGGGTCATCACCGAGTCCACGTCGTTGTCGAACAGGTCGGCCATCGAGACCTGCACGTCCTCGCCAGCTTCGTTGCGGATGGTGGTGGAGTAGGTCTCGTCGAGGTCGATGCGCTTCTTCGCGCGGTCGAGCTTGCCCGACTCGTAGGTCTTGCGGTCCAGCTTGGACAGCAGCTCTTGCGACCGCACGGGCGAGACGCCCGCCTCGGTCAGCATATTGCCGATCTCCTCGACCGAATCGCTGTCCAGCGGGCGGACCAGCAGGTCCATCCCGTCGCCCTCGAAGTTCGCCTGAGCGCGCTTGAGGTAGGAGCGTGCAACCGCACCGAGCAGCTCGTCGTCGATCTCGTCGCCTTCGTCGGCGACGGCCTCCCATGCGCGTCGCATGGCGGGCTTGATGAGCTGGTCGATCACGTCGTCCTGGTGGAGCTGCATTTCGCCGAACAGGCGCTTGAAGCCCTTGCCGCTCCAGTAGCGCGGCAGGTAGTTGCCGTTCTGCGCCACGTTGGCGAAGCCGTCGAGGTTGCTGTCCTGCGCCAGCTTGAGCGCATCCCGCATCGCCTTGGCGACGCTTCCAGCAGCCTTGGCGGCTTCCGGTGACACGTCCGGCGCGCCGCGCACGGCACGGCCGACCTCCTCGTTGAACTTGGCGCGCTCGGAGAAGTTCCACCAATGCGTGCCCGTCCGCTGCTTGTAGGCGTCCCACGCGGCGTTCACTCCGCTCCGCCATTCCGTCTCCATGACGGCCAGGTGGCGCTTGGCGAACTCGGTGGTGGACTCCTGGACCGCGACGGAGCGATCGGTGTAGCCGACGCCATCACGGAACAGCAGGCGGCCCGCCTCGCGCACCAGCGGCGACTTTGCGCTACCCATGCGGGCAGCAAGGTCGCGGCGGACGGTGGCGAAGTGGGGCGTGATGTGCGCGTTGACCAGCGCCTTGTCGGTGAACTCCTGCTCGAATGCGCTTTCGTTGCGCAGCGGGAGGACGCCTGGCGTGGGATCGATGGCGGCGGTGCCTGCCACGCGGGCGGCGGACAGTGAGTCGTCACCGGCCAGCCGCTTCACCACGTCAGGCTTCACCTCGCCGTCGAACAGGGCACCCCGGCGAGCGCCAAGGGCACCACCGAACGCGAACGACAGGGCGGCGCTCTGCACGCCATCCGCGAGCGTCTGCTCGGGGTCGTAGGTGGAGGTTGCGGCCGACATCAGCGCGGAGGTGCCCGCAGCCTGTAGACCGGATCGCACCGCGTTGGCGAGGCGTCCGGCCTTGGCTGCGTACCCCAGGCCGCCCGTGGCGAGATCGAGGCCGGTTGCCACCGGGTCGGTGAAGCCGAGGGCGATCTGTCCGCCCAGGCCAAACTGCGCCAGGTCGTCGTCCGCCATCTGATTCATGAAGGCCACGGATTCCAGATAGGAGAGGTGCTCGTCGGACGTGGCCCGACCGAACAGCTCCCACTGCTCGGGGCGCAGGCCCATCGACTCCCAGCGCTTGCGCGCGTCTGCGGGAATGCGATAGCCCTGCTGCGGCTCGTAGCCCAGCTCGGTGATGAAGCGGTCGATGAAGCCGATGCCGCCCTTTGCCTGGGCAGCGCCCCATCCGTCCCATACGGTCGTCTGATCCTTCCGGCGCTGCGCGGCCTCTCGCTGCTCCTTGCGCTCGCGCACGGCTTGCACGATGGGCTGCTGGGTTGCCGGCTTGACGATGTTCTCGTCTGCGCCGGGTAGGGATTCAAACATGCGGTCTTACTTCCTCGTCAGGTACTCCAGGAAGTCCTCGGGGACTGCTGGGGTGGTGGTGGTTTGCTTGGTGCCCGCGTTGGGGACCAGCGGCTTGGTGAGGTCGAACTTCGGCAGCTCGAAGGCGGGAGCCTCGGCGGCGTTGGCGTCGCGCTTGGCGATGGCCGCGGGGACTTCCGTGGTCGCCGACTGCGAGCGCAGGTCGCGGATGTTCCGGGACTGATCCGCCCAGGTGGTGCGCTGCTCGACCCGACGCCGCGCCTGGGATTCCGCAAGGTCTCCCTTCCAGCGCTGGTGCTGTGCCGCGATGGCGCGCGGGTCGAAACCGATAGCGCGGCCGGTGTCCGGGTCAGGGATCAGCCAGTTGTCGGGGCCGACGATCTGCCACTGCCCCGGATTGCGGGGATTGGGCAGGGCCGACAGCTCATCCGGGTCGCGGCCGAGCTTGCGCGCGACCGTTTGGATCAGCTCGTCTACCGCTGGCTCGGCACCCTGCGGCATGCCGATGTTCGGCACGCGACGGCCATTGACGGTCGTGCGCTGGGCGTCGATCTGACCGACCGCCGCACGGATGGCAGCTTCGCCGGACACGCCCCCGCGAGAGGCGATGCGCTCGGCTTCCTGGCGGATGCGGTGCAGCTCACGCGGGTCGCGCGGCTTGCCGTCGATCTCCAGGTAGTCCTTGATACCGGACTTCCAGGTGTCGTTGATGACCGAGCGGGCCTCCTCGACTTCGCGCTTCGGTTGCGTCAGGACGCGAGCGGCCTCCTGGTGCGACTGACCGCTGCGCCGGGTGTCGTAGAGGTACTGGTCCAGCATCGCCGCAGCCTCGCCGCCAGCGACCGTATCAGCGTACTTGGGCGAGACCTTGCGGAGCTGTTCGTACAGCGTCGCGGCGTTCTGGAAGTTCTCCTGGAACGCCGGGTCGGCGCGCTTGAGGATGCGTTCGAGCTGAGGGATGACGATGCCCTGCCGTGCCCACTTCTGGAGCACCTGGCCGCGTGCGGCCTGCGGGGTTTCCTCCCACTCCTTACCGGCCTGCTTCTTGAGATCGGCGTCGCTGATCTCGTAGGGATTGCCTCCGGCGACCAGCTTGCGGATGCGCTCCTCGCGGGCGCGCTCCTTCGCTTCCTGCTCCCAGCGGCGAAGGGTCTGCTCCTGCTGGTTGTTCCAGTATCGCTTGAAGGACTGGAGGTCGCCACCGCTCAGGCCGAATTTACTGGCCCAGGTGTCGATGGTCTTGTGGGTGAGCTGGCCGCGATCCGCGAGGCCCTGGAGCGTCCACTCTGCCTCGGCCATCGCCTGCTTGCGTGCCTCGTCCTCGCGGTGTGCGATCACGCGGGCACCAGCGGCAGCCGCCGCGCGCAGCTCGTCGCCGTGCTCGGTGTTCATCAAGCCGGGCTGGCCGTCGCCGCGGTCCTGCTCCAGGAACGCCAGGATCGACTGAGGATCGCGGTTGCCTGCGGCCAGCTCCTCCTTGGCGGCCTCGACGTAGAGTTCGTCCACGTCGCGCTTGTTGAGATAGGCGTACTCCTCCTGGTCCAGCATCGCGTACAGGCCGTTCATGCCCTCGGAAGTGAGGAACGTGCCGCCCTTGATGCCGTCGCGGATGATCGCGGTCAGCGACTCCTTCTGCCGGACCAGCATTTCCCGCATCGAGTCGGCCTGCCACTGCTGGCGGACCTGCTGCGCGGCGCGCATGGCGACCGGCATCAGGGCCTTGCGGACCTGCGGGTCTTGGAACTCGGGGTTCTGCGTCAGCGCAGCCATCCGCTCCTTGATGAGCGGCTCGATGTCGGTGCCGGGTTCGGCCTTGGCGATCTCTTTGGCCGCTTCGATCTGCCAGTCGCGGACGCGGATGATGCCGTCTGCCTTGAGGTAGCCGCGACGCCATGACTCCGACTGCTGGGCAACGAAGTCCTCGGCCTGCCGGGGCGTACCCTCGGCGTCCTCCTGCATACGTTGGGTCGCCGCGGCGCTGTACTGCTCGCGGCTGTTTGAGATCATCTGCGAGTTGACGGAATCCGAGACGCGCGTCAGCACCGCAGCGGCGGTGCGAGAGAGGACACCGGCACCAGCGGAGGACGCTTGGTCAGCCTGCACCGCCAGAACGGGGCGCTCGGCGAGACGCTGCGGCACCTGCGCGCGGCGGATGATCTCTTGGGGTTTCGTGCGAGCCACGGGTTACTCGTCTCCGGGAATGGAATAGCGCTTGTAGGTTTGGATGTTGCTGTAGGCATTCGCGCCTGACTGCATCACGCCGCCCAGCGCCTCGGCATTGCCGATGCGGATACGAGCGCGTGCTTCGGAGCCGCTTTCGACGACTCCGTTCCTGCGGTTCTTCTCGATGAGGGCCACGTCACGGCCAGCCTGGGCCATGATGTCGTTCGCCAGCAGCTCGACCGAGTTGCCGGACACTGCCGCTTCTGCTGCGGAGGCGCGCATCGCGGATCGCAGTGCGCGGGCCTCCTCCATGCGCTGTTGGGTGCGCTCGGCGGCCTGGTCGTTGATCTGCTCCTGCTGACGCTCCGCGGCTTCCTCGATGGCCTTGTTGTTCTGATTCTGGCCGTACATGGTCGCCATCGCGCTGACTGCGGCGATACCGACCTGGACTGCTACGGGGTTGCACATGGGGTCTTGGTTACTCGGACGAAGGGTGTCTTGGCGAAGCCGTAGGCGGACTCGACGCCGCTCTCGCGGAAGCCAAGCCAGCCGAGCCATCGCCGCGTGGTGACGGCGTGGACATCGACGAAGTTGAAGATGGTGCCGAAGGTGGCCGACCACTCGTCGCTGATCCGCCGAGCTTCTCGGAGGAACGTGCGGCAGAACGTGGGAGCCACCAGGGCGTCGGTGCCCAGCAGCCAAACCGAGGCGATACCCTCGGCGTGCTGGCTGAAGCCGAAGATGCACACGGGGGAACCGTCGTGCATCGCGGCGAAACTGCGGTCGCTCGCGGTCACTGCAAATGCGAGCGCCTGGAGCGGGGTGTGACCATGCGAAGCCGCCACCTCCAGGATGTCCTCCTGCCGCATGTTCTCGGCGACGTGGAGGATGTCGCTGGCGGTGGGGCTTCGATAGGTCAGGGTCATACTCGGCTGCGGGAGACGAACATGCCGCGCCACTGTGCTGACTGGAACCAGCACTGGAACGGCAGGCGGTTGACGAGGTGCATGCGGACGCTGTTGGCGTCGCCCAGCACGGGGAACCGGCGAGAGCCGGAGTGGAACGTCGGGGCGCTGGTGCGGAACACCGAGTCGTTGAGGACGCGCGCGGTGTACGCACCGGAGTGCGACGCCACGTAGGTCTCGACGCGGCCATTGCCGTGCTGCTCGACCTCCAGCTCGAAGTACGCGCCATCCTTGTAGGCGACCTCGATGTCACGCACCTGCGTGCGGCCCACCAGCACGGCCTGGTTCTGCCCACCGCGAACGATGGGCTTGGTCAGGGTGAGGCGGTGCTCGTAGTCCATGCCGACGACCACGCGGCCCTCGGTGTGGTTACCGGGGAGCGCAAGGCGGGTGCGGGCGTTGTCCCAGCGCGCCTTGGTGATGTCCAGGTACGCGCCGGGGTCTTGCCAGTCGTCCGTCTTGAGGACGGTGACCGTCATGCCATCGGGCACGATGTAGGGCAGGTCGATCCAGGTCTCGTTGCCGAACTGCTGATAGGTGGGCTGCACCACCAGCATGCGGTCGAGCAGGAAGTTGTAGTCGCCCGTGGCATCCGTGTCGTGCTGGTTGAGCACCATGCGGAACTTGAGCAGCTCGCAGCCGCCGCCTGGGGCTTCCGCGACGGCGTACAGCACGTCGTTGATGGCGTGCATGTGGACGATGCGACCGACGCCGGAGATTGACCAGCGCGTCCATGCGGACTGCTGCTTCTCGTCGCCGATCCAGCGGACGAAGTAGACGTAGAGCTGCGCGTCGGTCGGCTCGTCAGGAGCGAAGAACACGCAGTCGGCACCACTTGCGCTCGCCATCGCTCGCATGCGGCCCGGCATCAGCTTGGGCACATGCGCCGTCACGTCGGCGGCGTCGCCGGTCACCGACAGGTCGTCGATGAAGTATTCGCGCACGCTGGCGTATGCGCCGCTGTCCTCGGTGAAGTACAGCGACTCGCCCATCAGCTTCGGCCGGATGTACGGCGAGCTGCTGTAGCTGTTGACCGGATCGCTCTTGACGTTCTTGGCGGCCAGGTACGGCTCGGCGGTCAGGAGGAACTGGCCGCCCGCAGCGGCAAGGAACAGGGCCGACTGGAACGGGACTGCGTGGTAGAGCGTGGTGACGCCGTTAGACCCGCTGACGCTCACGTCGATGGGGTCGGCGTCGAGCACCTGGGTCACCGAAGTGCGCCAGAGGTTGAACGGATCGGAGACCTCGGACATCAGCACGTTCTCCCCGGCCAGGAAGCCTAGGCGGTCCCGGTGCTTGAACACCTCGCGGATGCGCTGGCCGTCGATGGACGGGAACGGGTTGCTTTGCTCGTCACCCGCGAGCCGCGCGGTCCACTCCGGTCCACCGAAGGAGAACCAAAAGCCGTCCGCATGCACCGGATCGGGGATGCGCTTGAGGATGTGGGGCATCGTCTTGGCATCGAAGCGGTGCTTGATGCCTGGCCGGGCGACCTCCAAGTAGACCGAGGAGGACTGCTTCTGGACGTAGTAGTCGTCGAACTGCGACTCGGACGAGCCGATGATGTTGTAGATCGCGCCGGTCGGCACAACGGCCGAGCCTTTGTCACCGGGCTTCGGCAGGTCCGACATCGTTTGCGCCGATCCGTACAGCGAACCGGGCGACAGCTCATCGCTCTGCTTCACGTCTACCAGCCGGTTGACGATGAAGGTGGTGTCGGAGAACGTCGCCAGCGCAAAGCACGACCACGCACGCTGTCCCTGGGTGTCCAAATAATCGAGCGCGTCGCCCGTGGCGTTGACGGTGTATTCCTTGCCGGTCTCGTGGTCGAACACGCGGATGCTGCGGTGACCCACGGCGACGATGTAGCGCTCGTTCTCATCGCGGACGATGGAGTGGAAGGCGCAGTCGTGATCGAGGGTGACGCCAAGGCCAGCAACGAACTCGGCGGGCGGGCGCTTGCCAGCGCCCATTGCGGCATGCAGCCAGGCGTTGATCGCCTTAGTGAGCTGGTTCGGCGAGCGGACGGTATCGTCCTGCTGCGACTCGCCTCCCAGGAACGAGGGGTAGTCCCCCGTGATTAGCGGCATCAGCGGTCCCAAATATCAGACACGTCCGTCGATCCACTGAGGAAGTTGTGGCCGCGGGCGTAGGTGAAGTCGGCGTGCTCCTGGGCGAAGATGAGGTATGCCTCCTCCTCGTGCTTCTCGGTGAACACGTAGAGCTGGTCGCTGCCCAGCACGCTCGTCTGGAACAGACGCGCAGCGCGCAAGGCGATGTAGCGACGGGCCGACTCGGGAAGCTCCTCGTAGGCGAGGAACCAGGTCACGAAGTCGGCGGTGGGTGCCGACGAGAAGGTGTCGGCGAGGGTGAGCGGGTTGATGAGGCGCGTGCCTCGGATCACCAGTGGCTCGCTTCCGCGTGCGGGGACGAGCTTGAGGATCGACTGCGGCGGCAGCACCTTGCCTTCCGCGTTGAGCGTGAAGGTGAACGACTCGCGGGTGTTGAACCACCAGCCAGCGGTTTGGACCTCGCGGCTCACCGCGCGGAGGGTGTCGCGCGCCTGCGAGGCGTACAGGTTGCCGAGCGCTTCGAGGTCGCTGATCGGCGCTTCGCCGATAGCACCGAGCAGCACGTTGACGGCTTCGAGTTCCGTGGTCGGAGTGAGTTCGAGGTTCATGGATTCGGGGCAAAAAAACGGGGGACACCCGTATGGATGTCCCCCGTAGATGGAGAGAGATTGGAGTTGGGACGGGAGCCGACTTGACGATCTAGGTCTGCGGTGCCAGCTACACGACCGGGTACTCTATGAGTCCCGTCCCGGTGGAACTTACGCGGCCTTCGACAGCTCGATGGCACCGCGCGGAGCCAGGATGCCGTGACCCAGCGCGTACTTCGCCAGCATCAGGGTGCCCTGCTTCTCGCCCTGGTACACGTCCTCCAGGGACAGGTCCAGCAGCTTGAGGGTGCCGACAGCCGAGCGGTGGAAGATCACGCCTACGGTGTCCGCGAAGTTGCCGCGGTACTTGGCCGGGATCGAGGCCAGGGCCGACTCATCGACACGCGGCATCGCGTTGATCTTCACCAGCGGGATGCGAGCGACCGAGGAAATGATCGCCTGGCCGTAGGAGCCGTTCGATTCCGCGTTGATGTCGCGGTCGATCAAGTCCTTGTTCTCGGTCAGCAGATACCACTGAGCCGGGGCCAGTGCGCCAGTGAACTCCTGCGGGTTGTCCGGCAGCAGCTTCTCGTCGAACAGCATGCGGGCGTTGCGGAACGCATCGGCCAGCACGGTCGCATCGGAGGCCATCGTGGCGGCCTTGATGATGGCACCACCTGGCTGGCCTTCGACCTTGCCTTCGGTGGTACGCGCGGCCAGGATCGCGCAGCGCAGCTCGTTCTGCATGCGCTTGAGCGCCAGCTCCGCACCCTGCTGACGGGTGTACTCGGAACGCACATCGTAGTGGTTCATCGCCTCGTCGATGTTGGCGATGAAGGCGTGCGAGATCAGCATCGGATCGAGGGTGATGATGGTCTCGTTGTGCTCGACCACCAGGCCCTTGATCTCGGTGCCCGGCACATGGTACTCGGAGCCGATGGTGCCGACGTTCGGGAACGAGGCGGACTTGCCGCTCTCGATGTTGCGCACCGACACGCGGCCGTCCAGCTTGTAGTTCTCGACGAAGCTGGTGATGGTTTCAGCAGTGTAGTTCTGCTTGAACAGCGCCCAGGCGTCGCCGTTGGCCTGGGCTTGACCCAGGCGGGAGGGGATTGCGTCCGACATTTAGTCCTTGCTTGAGGTTGAGTGGATTACTTGAACAGCGGCGACACGGCCAGGCGGGCGGAGACTTCCGCGCGGTAAGCCGGATCACGGTGGTAGCGCACATCGCGCATCGCTTCGACGACCTGCGCCTGCGACTGGAACGGCTTGGGGCCTGCATCGGCGTTCGATGCGGTCTTGCCATTCAGAAGGCGGCCGTTGCCGCCACGGAGGGCGACGAGGCCCTGGACTGCCAGCGCTGCGCGGCCGGCGTCGCCGGACTGCACCGCTTCGTTGAACGCCCGCTTCTGCTCGGCGCTCAGGTTGGTCTTAGCCCACTGGACCAGGCCGTCGTAACCGGCCTTGCCACCTGCGGGCGAGTAGACGGCGTTCTCGTAGGTCTGCACGCGAGCGCGCAGGCCATCGACGTACACGTCCACCAGCTCCTTCGGATAGCCCGCGTCCTGGAGCTTCTTGTAGCTCTCCTCGGACAGCGCGCCGTTCGAGTTGAACTCGGTGGCGAAGTCGTCCAGGTTCAGGCCAGCCCGCGCCAGGGCGTCACGCGCGTCATCCGCGGTGGCGTCGTCGATGGTCGCGGGGCCGCCCTTGCCACCCTTGTCGTCGGCTGGCGTGCTCAGTTGTGCGTAGGCGGCTTCCAGCTCCTCCACGGTCTTGTACTTGCCGCCGTACAGGCGCTCGCCATCGGTGCCGCCCTGCGCGCCCGGTGCGGGCTGCTGGGTGTCTTGGGAGTTCTGCGGCGGCTGCTGACCTGGGGTCGGCTGGCCGTTGATGCCGTCAAGGTTGACGGTCACTTCGGACTTGCCCGGCTGCGACATTACTTGTCCTCGGGCTTGTAGTTGACGATGACCAGGCCGTTCGCCTTGCGGGTGATCTCGGCCTTGCCCTTACGCTCGACGCTCGGAGCCTTCGGGGCTTCCTTGGTCGGCTTGGCGGGCTTCTCGGTGGTTTCGTTCGACATTGCGTCCTTCTCGGGGTTACGGGGTTTGGGTCATCGCTGAGGCGATATTCGGAGCGGCACGGACCATCGCCTCCTGCGCCGAGGCGTCCTGCTGCTCGGCAGCAAGCTCGTCGTCGGAGCGGATCAGGCCCTTGGTGGAAATGTCGGAAGCGGCGGCCAGCCGGGAGATCGCCTCGCCACTGTTGAGGCGGCGTGCCTTCTCCTCTGCGCCGACAAGCGCATCCACTGCCTGACCGAACTCGATCAGCTTGTTCAGGTCGTGGCCGCGGCCGAGGGCAGCGATGCCAACGGTGATGCGCGGCTTGATGAGTTCCTGCGGCAGCTCGGGCAGGCGACCCTGCTTCTGGAGCTTGTGCAGGCGGCGGCGGATCAGTGGGAGCAAGAGCTGCTCGCCCGACATCGCCATGAAGCCGCTGAGGGCGTCGTCGAGTTCCTGGGTGAGCACCCGGATTTCGTAGGCGGTGACACGCTCGCCGGGGCGCTGCACGGCGGACTTCACGCCGAAGATCAGCTCCAGCGAGTTCGCTAGCGCCTCGGCCTCCTGACGCACGAAGTTCAGGTCGTAGGCTTTCTGGAGCTGGAGCGTGGTCACGTCGCTGGCGTCGCCACGCAGCACCGCGCCGGATTCGGCCTCGGTGAGCTGGCGCTCGCGGATCGTCGAGGTCGGCTTGAGGAACATGATGATCTTCGCCAGCGCGGCGGCACCCTTGCGGATCGCCTTACGCAGCGCCTCCAGCGACTCGAACGCGCCCACGTAGTCGTAGACCAGGCCCTCGCCGTAGTCGTCCACGAGGGACGGCGGGGCGCACAGGGGAATCCACGGGCAGGCGTCGATGGGGTAGGTGCCCACGGTCTCGGGCACTTCGACGCCCTCGACCTCCTGGACCACTTCCCACTCCTTGCCATCTTCCGAGCGACGCACCCAGGTGTAGAGGTTCACGTCGTCGTTCTTGGTCTTTTCGTCGCGTTCCTGGGCGAGCTTCTGCATCACCGCCGCGCGGATCGAGTCCGGCAGCATGGCCGGGGCGATCTTGTCGAGCGTGATGATCTCCAGCACGTTGCCCAGGCCGTCGCGGTCCGTCACATAGGAGGTCAGCGGGTACAGCTTGGGCTTACCCTCGTCGGGGTCGTAGAGCAGGAAGTTGCCGAGGACAATGGCGTGCTTGGCCGCCTCGCTGAGGACCGGGCGGACGCCGCTGGTCTCCAGGTCGTTGACGATGACCCGCTCCACGTCCACCAGCGCGGCCTCCAGTTCGGAGGTCTCCACGCCAGCCTGCTCGGCGATGTTCTCGGCGACGGCCTGGTCAGGCGCGAGCTTGAACACCGAGGCGTTCGGCGGGAGCCAGGCCAGCACGATCTTCGAGGCCAGGGCGTTGACGCACTTCGGGCCGGTGTCGATGTAAGCGGAACCGGGGGTACGCGATTTCGCGCCCTCGTCCACCCACAGGCGGGGCAGGGTGACCTTGGCGCAGCGCTTGGCGCGCGTCTCGGCCTCTTTGCGGTTGGACTTGAGATCGCCGTAGCGCTTCGCGGCCGTCTGCTTCTCGGCCGAGGTCTGCTTGGCGTCAGCCATTCGGAATGGTCAGTCCTTGGTACTGCGTTGCGTTGTTCAGGTCCAGGCGGACCTTGGACTTACGCCGCTGATCGGCCGCGTGGCCGGTCGGCTGGGTGTCCTGGCGGGTCAGTAGGATCGGGTCTTTCTCCTGCTGGTCCGGCATGTTGGGCTTGCTGCACATGATTAGCGGGCGCGGTGCTCCATCTGCTCGACCTTCCGCAGCGCCTTGAGCCGGAGGATCAGGCGGCGCTCGCCCTGCCGGAGCAGGAACTCCTCCTTCGGCTGGGCGGGGTCGTAGATCACTTCGGGGTGCAGTTCGTCCAGGAGGTCGATCAGGTCGTAGGAGTGCAGAGGGATTTGCATAGAACTCCTGGGTTATGAATAGGTGGGGAAACTGACGTTTCCCCCGATGATGACTACTAAACCCCTAGAGTCGGGCCAGCGATTCCGCGACCATCCGCAGGCGGTGGATCGGGCCGTTGTTGTCGATCACGGTGTCGATCAGGTCGCCGTGGACGCCTGCCTCCGAGGCATGCGCCGAGACCGTAGCCGCGCTGTCGCGGAGCACCTGGACCACCTGGCCGCCCCACTCACGGATGAACTGCGCCTCGTTGTCGAAGCGAACGTCCGACACCACGACGCCAGCAGCGCCGTCGCGGCGGGCCTGACGGATCTTCTGCGCGACAACCTTGACCCACAGGTCGCGGTCGATCATTTCGCGGCCCCACTCGGTGCCTACGGTCTGCATCAGGCGGCGCGGGGTCTGCCCGTTGAGCCAGTCGAGCGGCTCCTCCTTGAGCGGGCCGTCCTCCATCGCGGACACCGGCAGGCCGGTGATGTCCGCCACGAAGGCGCGGATCGGGGCCGCGAAGGACAGCTTCACGAAGCCGTGGTCGCTGACCAGGAACTCGGCCAGGGTGTCTTTGCCGCTACGGGCGCGGCCGGTGATTCCGATGATCTTCATGGGGACTCCAGAAAAGGAAAGGCCCGCACGAGGCGGGCCGGGGGGGACTTGGGGGAGAGGCGCTACCAGCCGGGACGGCCGTGCAGCGCCAGGTTGATGGCGAGGGCCAGCAGCTTCGGACGCATCAGGCGAAGCACCGGGCGATCAGCCAGGCCGCACCAGCAGCGCCGACAGCGGCCGGCCACAGCTTGACGCGGCCAGCCGAGCGGTACAGGGCGCGTTCGAGGGTGTTGAGGCTGCGCCACCACAGCCAGGCGGCACCGTAGGCGACGAAGGCGAACAGCACGGCCAGCACGGCGACGATGGTGATGAACAGGATCAGGGTTTCCACAGCTTCACTTCCTTGGTCTTGGGGTTGTAGTCGCCGTAGCGCAGGATTCGCGCGAGGCGTGCTTGGCGGATCGCATCGTGCTTCGACAGCGGCTCGGTGCCGCCGCGGGGGATGCGGGTGGTGTAGGTGGTGACGACGGTGTTCCACAGCGCGCCGAGGTGCTCCTCGACGGACGCATCGCGGTACGCCTCGTGGATGGGCATGAGCAGCTCATCCGCGCCCTTGTGGCCGATGCCGGGGAAGCCGGGGTAGTTGTCCACCTGGTCACCCGTGAGCACCTGCTTCATCCAGAACAGGTCAGCGTCGTGAGCCGAGATTGGCCGGACGCCCACGTCGGGACGGTTGGGGTTGTAGAGACGGATGCCGGGGATCGTCTGCATGTCCTTGTCGATGGACACGACGATGCGGCTGCCTGGCGCGCGCTTCGGATTCGGGTGCGAGGCCAGCAGCCCCAGCACGTCGTCACCTTCCAGGTTCTCGATCTCCACGATCTTGTCGCCGAACTCGTCGTAGACGAACTCGTCGAGCACGTACCACAGGGCAGGCTTGTCCTTGCTGGCACGGTTGAGCTTGTAGGTCGGGTCGATGTCCTTGCGGAAGTTGTGCTTCTTGCAGGACAGGGCCAGCAGGTAATCACGCGCGCCGAACTTCTCGACGATCTCGTCGATGTAGTCCTCCAGCTTCGCCTTCGCGCGCTCGGGCTGGATCGCTTCGACCTTGTTGCCGTCGCCGTTCCAGTCGATGTTCGCGGTGTTCGAGAACGCGAGCTGGTAGCGCAGCACATCGGCGTCGATCAGTAGCAGGGGGCCGCGCTTGTTCATGCGTCCACCCACTGCCATCCCAGGAACGCCAGCGCGAACCAGCGGTGCAGCCAGTTCGGACGCTCCCGGACCTGCACGAAGAAGTTGCCGCCAATGACCCAGGAACCGGCCGCCTGCGGTGGCCGATAGGTGACGTAGGAAGTCATGGCCGCTTCTCCGGGTGGCGCTCATACCACGCCTGTAGCTCGGCGGCGTAGCGCTTCATTCCGGCCTGGTACTCCGGGCCGTCGCCGAGCGGGTACTCGTGCTCGTCGCACACGAAGTCGGTGGTCGGGATGGTGTACGGAATCTGCGTGCAGGAGTTCCCCGTACACATCGACTGCCACATGATGATGTAGGAGTTCTCGCTGTGCCCTTTCAGGCACGAGCCATAGTCCGCACTCGGCGGCCAGGGCTTCATATCGCACGCAGCGAGGCCAGCACACAGCGCCAGGATCAGGAGAGCGCGCTTCATACCATGCTCTCGTGTACGGCGACCCAGCACTTCTCGCTAACGCGGCGGATGAAGTAGGTCGCGGTGCTCCACTCCACGGGGCGCAGCATGCGCTCGGTGCAGCACGGGCACTTGGCGTTGTAGGCATGAACCTCGGGCTGGTGTTCGAGCACAGCCACGCGGTAGGTGGTACACGGATCGATCACGCGGACATCGCCGTCAGCGGGGCCGCCAATGAAATGCACGCGAAGCCGGTTCTCGTTCATCGGTTCGATTCCTTGAGGACTTCCAAGGCGCTCGCTTTGTCGGCGTTGCAACGCTGGAGGCCGTCCTCGGCGTTGCCGCCGAAGCGGTAGAGGTCGTAGGTGGTGGTGGTCGGGTCAGCCATCACGGCGTCGAGTGAGGAGTGCGTGCCCTCAATGACGGTCGGCTGGAGGAACTGCTCCGGCACGACTTTCGAGGTGTGCGCGGCGCAGCTCGTCAGGAATGCGGCGAGACAGGTAATCGCCAGTTTCCGGGTCAGCATTTGCTGCAATCTCCACAGAGCGGTTGGTGGTGGCGCGGGCGTTCCGCAGCGCTGCATCGAAGGCAGAGCGGCGCACGGCTTCGCGGTTGAGGGTCTCGACGGTCTGCTTGAGGTCGGCCAGTTCCTTTGCCGACTCCTCCAGCTCCGTCACGCGCTGGGCCATTGCGGTGTACTTCCAGGCTGCGAAGCCGCCAGCCGCGAGCGCGGCAACGACCAGCAGCGCCGCGAGGGCGCGCAGGATGTTGGTTGGGTTCATCGGTTCTCTTGGACGTAACAGGCGACTCGCAGAAGCTCCGAGGGAGTCGCGTCGGACTTGATCTGATTCGCGCGTGCGGAGATCACGCGCACGTTGCCCCGGACGTAGCCGAGGTCAGGTTCGATGCGGTCGAGCGTGGGTGAGTTGGGGCCTTGGGCCTTGCGCCCGACAGCGCGGTACAGCGGGATGCCCAGCGCCGGGCAGAAGTCGGGGACCGCGATGTCGTCCGACGTGAGGTCGAACGGCAGTCCCTTTCTTGCTGCCCGGCGTTTCGCTTGGCGCACCAGGGCGAGTGCAATGTCCCGCTTGCCGCGGATCAGTGCGTCTCCGCCCAATTCCTTCCGATCTTGAACTCGCCATCGAGCGGACAGCGGAAGCCGAAGTGGTCGCCAGCTTTGCGGATGGCGGCCTGGGCGGTCTTGCCCACGAACTCGGCCTTGTCCTCGTCCACTTCGATCTGCCACTCATCGTGGACGTTGGCGAGGAACTCGTAGTGGACGCCCGGCACCAGCCCTGCGGCTTGCAGGTCGGCGTCGAGGATCACCAGCGCCTTCTTCATCACCAGCGCACCGGCCGACTGGAGCAGGGTGTTGAGCGCAGCGTGGTCGCTGCGGATGTGCAGCTTCCGACCGTCGAGGCCAATCAGGTATCCCTTTTCGGCCGCGCGCTTCTTGACCCCGCGCACCAGCTTCTCCAGCGCAGGCAGTCCGGCCAGGAACTTCGAGCGGAGCTTCGCGCCGGCCTGTCGTCCCTTGCCCACGATGGAGCCGAGCTTCGCGTCGCCTGCCCCGTAGAGGAAGGCGTAGATGAAGGTCTTGGCGTTGTCGCGGGTGGGCAGTCCAGCCGCCGCCTGGTTGACCGAGTGGATGTCGCCTTCGAGGATGACTTTGGCGTACTCACCGCCATCGTGCTTCGCCATGAAGTGCGCCAGGCAGCGCAGCTCCAGCCCCGAGGCGTCCGCGCCGACCTGGAGCTTCCCTGTCGGGACGCAGAACAGAGAGCGGCATTCCTTGCCGTAGGGCACGCCGCACTTCGGCACCTGGGCGATGTTCGGCTTAGAGTGCGTCATGCGGCCGGTCACCGCCGCGTTCTGATTCACGCTGCCGTGGATTCGGCCATCTTTCTTGATGGCCTTGAGCCATGCCTCGTCGCCCTCGGCAAGCTGGCCGAGACGCTTGTTGACGATGAAGTGCTCCAGCAGGAGCGGGATGATCGGGAACTTGAGCGCGCCCAGGACATCTTCGTCGATCTTCGGCTGGCCCTTCTCGGTGAACTCCTGCGGTTGCCAGCCATACATCGCGGTCAAGCGGTCAGCGATGTGCTGGCGACTCGCCGGGTTGAACACAACGTCCTTGTAGGTCGTGACCTCCACGCCCTTGACGTAGCCGCGGCGCTTGTCGTCGCGCTTCGGTACGAACTTGCGCTTCACCACCTTCCACGGCGGGATGACCTTGCGCAGCTCGGCCTCCAGCGCGGTGCGCCGGGACACGAGGACGCACTCCAGCTCGCGTGCCTTCTCCTGATCGAACAGGTAGCCGTAGCGCTGCTGACGCGAGAGGATCGGCGCGACGGCCTGCTCCAGCTCAATGGCCTCGGTTGGGAGGCCCTTGCTCATCAGCAATGCGAACAGGGCTTGGGTGACCGCAACGTCCTGGTCGCAGTAGTCGTCCATTTCCTGAGACCACTGCGCCCAGGGGTCGAGGCCGCGTGCGACCATCTGCGCCGCGTAGTCGCCTTTCCAGCGACCGAGGCGGTAGCCCCATGCTTCGAGGGAATGGCGGCCGATCAGCTTGCCCGGCAACACCGGGTTCGCTCCCTGCTTCTTGCGGGCTTTGAAGTCGCGGTCCTTGAGGTCCGGGTAGACCAGCGTGGACATCAGCAGCGTGTCGAAGTACGCCTGGACCTTGAAGTCCGGGAACACCTTGGCGATAGCCGGAATGTCGAATCCGGCGATGTTGTGGCCGACAACGCGCGTGGCCTTCTTGAGCCTCTCGACGGCCTGACGGACTGTCATTTCGCCCGTGCCGTGATCGTTGGCGGACAAGATGGGACCGCGCGGTGCGCCGGTCTCATCTACCTCTTGGAGGGAAATGCAGTGGATCGTGTCAAGTTCGTCGAGGAGGCCATTGGTCTCGCAGTCGAATACGAGGATCAACGGCGGTCCTCCTTACGGGTAGCCGTGGTTGGTTACGGGGATTGCGCGGACGCGGCGGCGGGCGCGGAGGATGTACTCCGGCTCGGGGGCCTTCGGCGGCGTGTGGACGCCCTGCGGCGCGTGGCCGGGGAAGTCGTCGTCCTCGAAGAGTTCGCCCTGCTCGGGCTGGTCGGGATGCAGCGTGTAGCCGTAGTCCTCGACGTAGTGCGTGATGCGGCGGATGGTGCGCTCGGTGCCGTTGTTGTTCAGCACGAACAGCAGCTTCTCCGATGCGTCGGCAACCGCGCCTTCGAGGGATACGACCACCACCTCGTCGGTGCTGGGTTCGTAGATGGCGACATGGGCGCAGCACCGCAGATCGAACCGGGCGCAGTGCTCGTGCGGCGTACCAAACTCGAAGCCGATCAGGCTCACGAGGTGACCCTCGGGCGAGCGGAAGTTGCGGATGCCGTTCGGAGCGGCCTCGCTGGTCCAGTCGCTACGGCCGCTCAGGTACGCGGCCACGTAGGTGTAGCTCGCAAGTGACACGAAGAAGCAGTCGATGTCCTTGATTTCGGTCCCGTCGTAGAACGCGCGCAGGCTTCCGCCACCCAGGATCACCAGGTGGCGGACTTCGGCCGGCAACACGTCGAACAGGGACCGAGCGTGTTGCTCGGCAGTCATGGTTGGTCCCTTAGCGGATCAGGTTGGTGAAGCGCTCGGCGACGCGCAGGGCGCGCTCGGCTTCTTCCTCGTGCTCGTCGGCCTGCGAGTGCAGGACATCGGCCTTGTCGCGCAGCGTCGAGGCGGTGGCGATGCGGTCGGCGCTGATCTTGAACAGCTTGTCCACCTGGCCCTCCAGAACCTTCACCACGTCGGTCACGGTGTCCTTGCGGAACGGAGCGGTCAGCAGGTCGATTGCGATTGCGACGATCTCTTTCATTGGGGTAGTTCCTCGGCTTTGATGTGGATGACCACGCGCCGCCCAGGCTTGCCGTACATGACACGGCAGGCTTGGTCGGAGCGGGGGAGTTGGTAGGGGAGAACGAGGCTCTCAGCGAAGGAGAGCGGCGCATCAGCTGGGATGAAGCCGACGACCGAGCGGCCGTCAGTAGTCGGAGGTGGATACATCGGATGACTCGTCGGCGAAGTCGCCGTATTCGCCCGGAGCATCTGCATTGAGCAGGCGGCCGGATGCGTGGTCGTAGCTGTAGTAGAGAACCTGGCCGTTCGACTGGCCGGTGAAGCGATCCTTGAGGACACGGAAGGTCGTGCAGTTGCGCTCGGCCTCGTTCTCGGCCTGCGTATTGCGCTCCAGGCCAAACGCGAAGTGCGTCCAGAAGCCAATCGCGCGGCTGCCCTTGAAGTGACGGAGCATCACGCGCCCGCCTTCCTCGTGGGGCTTGCCTTCCGGCGTGGCGAGGTGCGAGACCAGGTAGATGCAGATGAGGTGGCGCTGCGCGAACTGCGCGATCTTCGCCATCGTGTCCTCCAGCATCTTCCGCTCGTCCTCGGCACCGGCCGCGAACGACGTAAGGTTGTCGAGCACGATGTGCTTGACGCCCTCGGCGACGACCATGTGGGCCATCTTGGCTTCGATCACGTCCCACTCGGACGAGCCGAAGTGGTCGTAGATGAACACCTGGCCCTTGTCGAGAATCTCGAACGCGGCTTCCAGTTCCTCCTGCGTCCAGCTCCCATCGGGAACGTGGAAGCGGCGGCCCGCGACCTTGCCTGCCATGCGCTTCGCCGTCTCGACCGGCTGCTGCTCCAGGAAGAACAGGCCAACACGGTCGCCGGTTTCCTGCGCGATGAAGGCTGCTTCCTCCATCAGCCAGTCGGTCTTGCCGATGCCGGTGCCCGCGCCGAAGGTGTAGACCTCGCCATACCGCTTGCCGTAGGTCAGCGCGGTGAGGCGCGGATCGTGCCAGGGCATGCCCATCGAGACGGGCTTGAGTGCCTTCTCCTTGAGGGAGCCGAACGTCACCACGCCATCGGGGCGCTTGGTCTGCGCTTCGTAGATGGCGCGAGTGATCGCCTCGGCGTCGCCGCGCTGGAGCAGCTCGTTCGGGTCTTTCGCGGGGAGCTGTGCGATCTTGGCCTTGCCGGGAGTCAGCAGCAGCGCCACTTCCTGCGCGGCGGCCTGGCCCGGTTCGTCCATATCGAACATGAGCACGACCTCGTCGAAGCCATTGACCCACTCCAGCTCGCGCTTGATGGACTTGGCTGCGGCTTGTGCCCCGTTCGGGACGGACACCACCGGCCAGCGGAGGCCGAGTGCCTGCGCCACGGAGAGCGCATCAATCTCGCCTTCGGTGATGACGAGGCGTCGCCCCGGTTCGTAGAGGTGCTGGCCGAACAGCCCGCACGCCTTCGAGTCGCCGATGAACGAGAACTTCTTGTCGGGGTAGCGGAGCTTCTGCGCGACGATGCCGCCATCGCGCTTGTAGTTGGCGATCTGCACGGTCTTGCCGTGCTTGTCCTTGCCGATCCAGTAGCCGTACTTACGGCATGCTTCCTCAGTGATACCGCGCTTCGCCAGGGCTTGCGGTTCACCCTCCGCAAAGTCGCTCATGGTTTTCCTGCTGGTGGGTTGAGAGACCTCTTCGCCTTCGGCTGGCTCGTAGTGACCGCAGCCGAAGCAGTAGCCGTGCCCGTCGCTGTAGCGCGCAAGGTTGTCCTTGCTGCCGCAGTTCGGACACGGCTCTTTGTGGAGGTATTCGGAGTCAGCGCTTTGCACGCTCCACGGACCACATGCGCTTGCGGTAGGAAATGCCGAGGCGACGGTTCAGCGCACCCTTGACGGTGCGGCCCAGGCCGCGGAACGGCTTGTCGGCGCTCGCCCATGCGCGCTCGAAAGCCAGGCGCATCGCGGACGGAATGACGGTGGTGGCGGTGTTGGTCATGCGTTCTTCTCCAGCAGGAACTTGGTGAATGCGGCGACTTCTTCGGTCGCATCGTTTGCGTCGAGGCCCAGCTCGTCGGTGCAGTAGTTGCGGTACAGCTGGAGCAGCGCATCGACGCGGTACTGCTTCGGAGCGCGGCGCGCTTCCAGGAGCGGGGCCTTGCTGCGGCGCTGACGGCGCGACAGGCGATAGCGCGTGTACCGCTGCCCCGAGGCGTCCTCGCAGGTCTGCGTTTCGATTTCGAAGCCAGTAGCACGCAGCTCATCGACGCGCGAGGCGAGGCGGCGGATGCGGTAGACGCCTTCGGCCTGCCACGAGGTCAGGTGCGAGTGGCGACGCAGGTGATCCAGGACGACCTGGGTTTGCGGGGGCAGCGGTTTCACGTTGGGTTCTCCTATCGAGGGAAGTCAGGTGCCCACACGACGGGCTTGCCGTAGGCGGCGAGCAGGCGTCGCAGCGCGGCGTGTTGGGCTTCGGTGAAGTTGTCCTCGGGCTGCATGGCGTCGTTGACGCCGCCCAGGAGGCAGACTTGGTATGCGGATTGGTTGTGCTTACCGGCGAGAGCGCCGGGCTGATTTAGCGGGCGACCGTCGTAGATCGAGCCGTCACGTTCGATGACGAAGTGGACGGCGATCTTCGAGTAGCCCTGCGAGCGGTGCAGGCGTGCGAGTTCCTCGCCGGTCGTGACCTGCTCGGGGCGGGTCATGCTGGCGAGGACGAACAGCGCCTCTACCGATTCCAGAGGTTTGAGGCGCACTTAGAGTTTGTAGAGGTGGACTTCGGTGCGTGGTTCTTCGTCCGGCTGCGCCCAGCGCTTACCGGAGAGCAGCCACATGACTTGCTTGTCGTCGGCCCAATAGCCGGTGGCTTTGGTCACAACGTCCATCGGCCCCTTGGCGAGGTTGTCCACGTCGCCCTTGGGAAACGCGGCCTTCGAGGTCTTGGCGCGTTTGCATACCGCGATGATGACTACTAAAACCGGATCGGTCGGCGATAGGTCCAGATCACCGGCTGGCAGATGCTTCTCTGCCGCTTCCTTCCAGGTCTTGTAGGTCTTGCCGTAGTAGACGCCCCAGCGCGATACCTTCGGGCGCGAGGCGGGCACCGGGTCGAACGGGAACGTGAGGGAGGCCAAGTGCTTGGCCCCCCTCGCGGTGTCCACGATGACCGACAGCGGATCAGTAGTCGCCGTCATCGCCCTCGTCGTCGGAGTCGCTGTCGTCGTCCGAGTCGTCATCGCTGTCGCTGAACGGCGCGCTGTCGTCGGCCTCGTATCCGTCCTCCTCGCCGAAGCCGTAGTCCTTGGCGTTGCGCTGGCCGAACTCGACCAGTTCGATCACCTGGACGGCGACCATGTAGCAGGTCAGGTAGAACTTCTTGGCCGATTCGACGAACGAACCACCGATCTCGTAGGAGACCTTGAGTTCGCTGCCGCCGCCGATCTGCGGCGGGTTGTCGATCTTCTTGCCGCGGGCGTCGAAGATGTCCGGGCGCATGGTGAACTTCTTGCCGGTGCGCTTGCTGACGCCGCTGGCCTTCATCTTGAACTTCACCAGCACGCGGCCGGTGTCATCGCCGTTCTCGTCGGTTTCTTCGGTGAACACCGGGGCCACTTCGGCACCCTTCTTCTTCTTCGGGTTCTCGCTCAGGAACTCCTGGAACAGCTCGTCGCGCCGGGTTTCCAGCTTCTTCGCCAGCGCCTTGAAGTCCTTGTCGTTCGGGTCGAACGCCAGGCTCACGGTGTATTCGCCTTCCGGCTTGAACTTGGTGTCCGGTTCGTTCAGTCGCGGCCACACGGCGGTGCCCTTCGGGGAGACGAATCGTTCGCGCTTCTTGGTTGCCATCAGTTGTCGGTCTCGTAGTTGGTCGGGAGATAGATGCCCGCTCGCCACAGGTCGGCGGCGGCGGTCAGCGGGGTGTCGGCGGAAATGCCGAAGGCTTCGTCGATGTCGAAGCCGACGAGCGCCTCGTCGATGAAGGCGTCGGTGATCGGGTCACGCATTACGGGTAGTGCGGTTTCAGCTCGCGCTCCGCGTAGCGGCGCACGGCGTTGAGGGTGTTGACCTGCCGGTAGCGGCAGTCCTGCTCCATGCGCGAGACGACCCGCAGCACTTCCATCGGATCGAGGCCGAGCACTTCGCAGAAGTTCTTGAAGGCGCACGCCAGGCCGATCACCTGATCGGCCGGGTGACCGAGGGATTGCACGCTGTCGATCACGACGAAAGCGCCGCGTGCGGCGCTCTCGGCAGAACGTGAGTGCAGTCCGTCGATGACGCGATCACGCACCTGCGTGCAGCTCCGTCATGCGGTGCTTGAACTCCTCGACCGTGCCGTGTTCGGCCGGGTTGTAGATGCCGAGGACCACACCGAAGTGGTCTTGGGCAACGTAGGTGTTCAGTGCGTGCTGGTAGTTGATGCTCATGTGGATGTTCTCGTTTGGGGTATCAATTGCCAAAGGGGGATGGACTAGGCAAAGAAGTAGCGCGACTCCAGCACCAGGCTGAGGTCCAGGTCGCCGTGCGGCGGGAGTGGTGGAAGTTTCTCTGCCGCTTCTGGCGGGAGCTGCTCGACGAGTTGCTGTCGGAAGTCGGCCAGTACGTCGCCGCTGTACTGATCGACGAACGCCTGCCGGAGCGCGGCGGCGAGGATTGCTGCCTTGCCCGCGTGTGTACCGTAGGAGTCATGGATCATTGCGAACGACTCGATGCCGTTCTCTGCCGCGAGGCAGGTGGTCAGCATCATGTGGCTGGCGTCACAGGAGTGGACGAAGTTCGGGCTGATCCCGAGGGTCTGCCTGCGACGGTCGAGCTTCGTACCGCCGATGTTGACTACTAAATTCGTCAGTCGGCCGCCCAGGTGGGCCTGGACGCGCACGCCTTCCTCCTCGCGGTACTCCTGGAGGACCGGGAAGCCAGCGGGGGTCGTCCAGCTCACCGGCAGGTCGGCCGACGAGGCGACCTTAGAGGCATCGCGCAGCCAGTCCATCGCCGCGCGGGCCGCGATCACGACCTCGCCGATGCACTCCCACAGCAGGGTCGCCAGGTACTCGGCGGTTTCCCAATCGTCCTCCATGCCCAGCTTCTTGAACTTGGAGAGCACCTGGGCGCGCATGCCCGACTTCGTGACGCCGTAGGGCAGCGTCATCACCGGCTGCTTCACGATGTCGCGGGTGAGCTGGCCGTCCAGCTTGATCGCCAGCGGGTCGCCGCCCTCGGCACGGGCGCGGAGCTTCTCCTGCGCCACGTCCTTCACGCGCGAATAGATGTCGGCGGGCTTCGGCTGCGGGATCAGGTTGGTGGCTGCGCCGCCCACGGAGTCGCGGAGCATGGCCGAGAAGTTCTGGAGGCCGTTGCAGGAACCGTCGAGCGCGATGGGCAGATGGGAGACGTGATCGCGGCCGTTGAGGCTGTAGCCGAGCCACTCGAAGCACGCGGCCAGCGCGCAGAACGGGCTGTCGGCGTCCATCCAGAAGCGTTGGCCGTCCAGCGGATCGAGGGCGCTGTCGAGAATCTGCTCCTCGTGCTCGCGCACCCAGGCCACGCGCTTCTCGAACGACACCTTGTCCACGCCGAAGCAGTTGGCAACGTGGATGGCGAGCCAGTAGGCACCGTCCTCGCCGAGCGGCACGCCTTGGGCGAACGTCAGCAGGCCCTTGGCCGCATCATCACCCTGCGGGGTCAGCGTCGGGGGCAGGGGGTAGCAACGGCCGCGGAAGTCGAGGTTGTGCGGGAAGTAGATCGCGGGGTACTCGGCGAACTTCTCCGCCAGGGCGATCTTCTGCGCGGCGGCGAGGCGGGTGGACACGCTGCGCGCATTGGCCTCGTAGACCTTGGCGCGGTCGCGCTTCCATTCCTTGAACTCGTCGGCGTGGTGCTCCTTGAAGTAGTCCGGGTCGGTCTCCAGCAGGGCAGGGCGGCTCGGCAGGTCCATCAGCTCGCGCTCCGGCAGCCCGGCGACACCGCCGCCTGCGTTCCACAGCTCGCGCATGACCTCCAGGACTGGCACGTTCACCTTCCAGGCGGTTGCCTGGATGGCATTGAGGGCCTGGTAGACGTTGGGCATATCGACCAGCGCCAGCTCGCGCTTGTAGGCGCGGTTGCGGGTACGCACAAGGTCCGCCCGGCCGCCGATGTCGGTCAGGTAGCCGCCGTCGCGGGGCGTGGTCCACGGACGGGGCGGGACGACCATCGGCATCAGCACCGGCTGGTACAGGGCGGCGCTGTCGTGGGCCTTGGTCAGCCAGTCGAGCACCTTCTGATTCCCGGCGATCAGCAGGTGGCGCTTGCCGCGCTCGGCCACGGTGACCAGCTCGACCAGTCCGGTCGCCTCGACGAACAGCTCGATGAGCTTCATGCCCACCAGCAGGGCGTCCTTGTCGGACAGGTAGAGGCGCTTGTCGTCCTCGGGGCTGAACTCGGCGTCGGCAACGACGTGCCGCATCACTGCGGTGGAATGCCGAGCCGAAGTGGACTTCTTGAGCTGCTCCTGGACGACCCGGTATAGGCCGGGATGCTTCTCGCGGAGCAGGGAGAAGTTGATCTCGTTGGCGACCTCGTGGCCCAGGGTGATCGCCACGGACACCGCCTTGCGGTGATCGGCGACGAGCGCGTTGACGCAGGTGAAGCTGGTCAGATAGGCGAGGGCGTGGGGGTTCAGGTGGCGGATGAACTTGAGGGCGGCGTGGCGCTTGCCCGGCTTGCCGGTGTCGGCTTCGGCCACGAACGCCGCGATTGCGGCGGCGGTGGCGTCGATGCTCTCCAGGACCAGCTTGCGGCCGGGGCCGGTCTCGGCCTCCTGGCGCTGCTCCCTGATCTTCTCGTAGCGGGCAATGCCCAGGCTGGTGCTCTCCTTCTCCAGTTCGAGCTGGGCGGCGTGCAGGTCGTTCTCTTGCCAAGTCGTCATCGTTTGCCCTCAGGGGATGCAAAAGTCAAAACGGGAGGACCGCACCGGGGGCTGCCCGGTACGGTCCTGAGTGGTTCGGTTGTTGGTCCTGGGTGGACCTATGTGGAACTGTAGTAGTCCTCGGTGGTGAACAGCAATGAGTAGTTCTGAATGGTTGTCCTAGGAGGAGGTCCGCCGATGATGACTACTTTATTCGGCGTCACCTCGCGTCACCTGTGACGGCACGAGGCGTCACCTAGTTGTCACCCGTGATGTCACCTGTTACGATGTGCGTCTCGTAAGTGCTTGCACTTGCTGGGGTTCTAGATCAGCGGAATCAGATTGTGATTCCGGTGGTCGGGGGTTCGAATCCCCTCAGCCACCCCACTGTTTCAACCGTATCGGCGCAGCCGGAGCGGTATTGCAATAAACAGAATGCACGTTACAATGTGCGTCTGAGTTTCACGGGCCGTTAGCTCAGTTGGTAGAGCAGTTGACTCTTAATCAATAGGTCCAAGGTTCGAATCCTTGACGGCCCACCAAGACAGAAGCCACCTGGCACGCCAGGTGGCTTTTTTCTTATAAGTGTGACCCCTTCGATTTCCGGGATCACACGTAGCGGTACCCGCGCAGGGCGTGGATCTGCCGCGGTGCTGGAACAGCGGTACTTGGTTCAACATCGTTGAAAAAAGTGCTTGCACCCACCGCTGTGATCAAGCCATAATTCTCGCCCCGATTTCGGGCTGTTAGCTCAGTTGGTAGAGCAGTTGACTCTTAATCAATAGGTCCAAGGTTCGAATCCTTGACAGCCCACCAGACGAAAGCCACTTGGTTCGCCAAGTGGCTTTTTTCTTGCCTGTGCGTCACGTCGGCGCCGCGGCAGTGCGCGGGGTCAGTGACGCGGTGCCCGGAAACCGGCAGTTGCAGGTGTTCATCTTTGTGCAGGCCTTCCGCTGGCCGACGCTGCCTGCGACAATGTGGGCCTGTGCCGGCCACGCGAAAGTGGCGGAATTGGTAGACGCCCTGGATTTAGGTTCCTTTCCGGTCCCTTGTTGATCAAGTCGTTACCGTCGCCTGGGCGGCGCAAAGCGGGTACACGCGTCGTGGCACGCCCAGCGCGTTCAGAATTGGACCCCCTGTGCCGTGCTTCAGCACACGATCTATCAAGCGGTTGGCCGCGTCAGAGGGGTAGTGTTAACGTCTGCTTTCGACCCGAAGCGGACATTGGGCTGGGGCACTTGGGATCTCAATGGACACTCTCGTCGTAAAGGCGATCGAACGGTTCGGCGATTCAGCGGAGGTCACGTTGCACAGTGGCAACGGCGAGATCGTTGCCTTCAGCTATCCCTGCGAACTTTCGGTAGGACAGCTTGTACCGAACCTTGTGCGCGGCATGACCGAGTACGTAGCTGCTGCATACCTTTCGGATTGGCCGGAAAGCCTGAAGTCCGAGCGATCAATCGAGCGCCTTGATCGGATTGAGGGGTTCGCCTATCGCGGATGCGGGCAAGTCGTGGATCAAGGGGCCGGGCTAGTAGAGGTTCTCGGCTTCGTACTGGAACTGGACGAATTGCCCTGCACAGGCTTCGTGGAGTTCGAGTGCACACGTCTCGACATCGGGGATGCCTGACCGAGGGAACATCTGCTCCTAGCCGACAGCAGCCATCCCGTGGTACCGGTGACAGGACTCGAACCTGCACGCCAAAGGCGAACGGACCTAAACCGTTTGCGTCTACCAATTCCGCCACACCGGCACGGGCAGGCGGAGTCTACCTGACTGAAATTCATCTGGCGAAGGAATTGCAGCGAACCAGTGATGTATTTCCGAAGGGGGAGGCACAATTCGTCGCTTTTGGCACGCTGAATGGGCCAAAATTGAGGTGGGGCAAGGCCTAGGGGCCAATCTGCACTGGAGTTGGGTTCCAGTGCCGCAAGGCGTGGGGGTTCGAGTCCCCCCTTTCGCACCAGTGCCGGCCTGTCCCCGCCCTGATCGGGCCCTCGGCGCCCCCTTGACCGGCACGCGCTGGCAGTGCAGGCCGAATTGGGCGAAACTAAAGGGCTGCGGCAAGCAGGCGCGTCCCAGACGTCGTGTCCTTACAACCGTTTCATCCCAATCATCGAGCCGGGGGCCTGGGCCACCGGTGGCAGGAGTCAACATGCAAGCTTCGATCGAATCCACCGGCAACCTGGAACGCCGCCTGAGCTTCTCGCTGCCGGAAGAGCGTCTGCAGAGCCACATCGCCGGCCGCCTGGGCGAAATCGCCCGTACCACCCGCATCAAGGGGTTCCGTCCGGGCAAGGTGCCGGCCAAGGTGATCGAGCAGCGCTTCGGCGCGCAGGTCCGTGGCGAGGCGCTGGACGGCCTGCTGCGCGAGACCTTCGACGCGGCCGTGCGCGAGCACGACCTGCGCGTCGTCGGCAGCCCGCGCATCGACAAGGGCGACGAGGGTGAGTTCTCCTTCGTGGCCACCGTGGAAGTGGTGCCGGACTTCGGCGACATCGACGTCAGCAAGCTGACCGTCGTGCGCCACACCGCCGAGATCACCGACGCCGACATCGACCAGATGATCGAGAACCTGCAGAACCAGCGTCGTACCTGGGCCCCGGTCAGCCGTGGCGCACAGGACGGCGACCTGGTCGCGGTGGAAACCTGGTCGCAGGCCGGCGAAGAGCGCCTGCCGGCCGAGGGCACCGAGAAGGGCTCGATCGTCCTGGGCCAGGGCATGATGTTCGACACCATCGAAAAGGGCCTGGTCGGCCTGGCCAAGGGTGAAGAGAAGACCCTGGACGTCGAGTTCCCGGCTGACTGGCGCGTGCCGGTGCTGGCCGGCAAGACCGTGCAGGTCACCGTCAAGGTTGCCGAAGTGTCCGAGCCGGTCGTGCCGGCGGTCGACGAAGCCTTCATCAAGAGCTTCGGCGTGAAGGGTGGCGACGTCGAGCAGTTCCGCAGCGACATCCGCGCCAACCTGGAGCGTGAGCTGAAGGGCGCGCTGATGAACCGCCTGCGCCGTGAAGTGGGCGAGCAGCTGATCGCGGCCTACTCGTCGGTGGAAATGCCGCCGCGCCTGGTCGAGAACGAAGCCCGTGCCATGCTGGCCCAGCAGGTCGAGCAGCTGCGTCGCAACGGCCAGAACGTCGGCGAGATCCCGGCCGATGCCCACGAAGGCTTCAAGGACGCTGCCGCCAAGCGCGTGCTGGTCGGCCTGCTGGTCGGTGAAGTGGCCCGCATCAACGACCTGCGCCTGGAAGCCAAGCGCCTGAACGAAACGATGCGTCTGATCGCCTCGACCTACGAAGAGCCGGAGCAGGTCATTGAGATGTACCGCAACGACCCCCAGCTGATGTCTGGCCTGCAGAACCGTGTGATGGAAGAGCAGGTGATCGACTGGATCGCCGAGCGTGCCCAGCACACCGAAGAGAAGCTGTCGTTCCAGGACGCGATCCGCCAGTAAGCCGGCGGATCACCGGATGCCCCGCGCCTTTGCCGGCGCGGGGTTGTTGCCCCCCAAGATAGGTACCTCACGTAATGGACAACCGAACCAAAGCCCTGAACCTGGTTCCGATGGTGGTCGAGCAGACCAGCCGCGGCGAGCGTGCCTACGACATCTATTCGCGCCTGTTGAAGGAGCGCCTGATCTTCCTCGTGGGCCCGATCGACGATCACATGGCCAACGTGGTGGTGGCGCAGTTGCTGTTCCTGGAATCGGAAAACCCGGAAAAGGACATCAACATCTACATCAACTCGCCGGGTGGCGTGGTCACCGCCGGCATGGCGATCTACGACACCATGCAGTACATCAAGCCGAATGTGAGCACCACCTGCATCGGCCAGGCCGCCTCGATGGGCGCCCTGCTGCTGGCCGCGGGCGAAGCCGGCAAGCGCTATGCGCTGCCGAACTCGCGGGTGATGATCCACCAGCCGCTGGGCGGCTACCAGGGCCAGGCCACCGACATCGACATCCACGCGCGTGAGATCCTGACCCTGCGTTCGCGCCTGAACGAGATCCTGGCCAAGCACACCGGCCAGTCGCTGGAGACGATCGCCCGCGACACCGAGCGCGACAACTTCAAGAGCGCCTTCGAGGCGCAGGCCTACGGTCTGGTCGACCAGGTCCTGGAGCGTCGTCCGGATGAGTCGATCCAGGCCGGCTGACCGGCCCTCACGGGGCCAGGGAGGCTCCGTTCCTGCAGGGTCGGGCGGGACTGGTGTCCCCTCGGCCCTGTGCTATTCTCGAATCGAACCCCCGTTCAGCGGGTGGGGTAACTGGGTAAGCGAAGCATGAGCGAAGACCGCCAAGGTCGTTCCACGGACACCGGCAAGATCCTCTACTGCTCTTTCTGCGGCAAGAGCCAGCATGAAGTGCGCAAGCTGATTGCGGGTCCGAGCGTATTCATCTGCGATGAGTGCGTGGAGCTGTGCAACGACATCATCCGTGAGGAACTTGAGGAAAAGGCGCAGTCGGCGCGCAGTTCGCTGCCCAAGCCGCGCGAGATCCTCGAGGTCCTCGACCAGTACGTGATCGGCCAGAACCGTGCCAAGCGCACCCTGGCCGTGGCCGTCTACAACCACTACAAGCGCATCGAGAGCCGGCAGAAGAACGACGACGTCGAACTGGCGAAGTCGAACATCCTGCTGGTCGGCCCGACCGGTTCGGGCAAGACGCTGCTGGCCGAAACCCTGGCCCGCCTGCTCAACGTGCCGTTCACCATGGCCGACGCCACCACGCTGACCGAAGCCGGTTACGTGGGCGAGGACGTGGAGAACATCATCCAGAAGCTGCTGCAGAAGTGCGACTACGATGTCGAGAAGGCGCAGCAGGGCATCGTCTACATCGATGAAATCGACAAGATCTCGCGCAAGAGCGAGAACCCGTCGATCACCCGCGATGTATCCGGCGAAGGCGTGCAGCAGGCCCTGCTGAAGCTGATCGAAGGCACCGTGGCCAGCGTGCCGCCGCAGGGTGGCCGCAAGCACCCGCAGCAGGAATTCCTGCAGGTGGACACCAAGAACATCCTGTTCATCTGCGGTGGCGCGTTCGCCGGGCTGGACAAGGTGATCCAGGCCCGTTCCACCGACATCGGCAGCATCGGCTTCGGTGCCAAGGTCAAGAGCAGCGAGCGCAAGCAGGAAGTGGGCAAGGTGCTGGCCGAAGTCGAGCCGGAAGACCTGATCAAGTTCGGGCTGATCCCCGAGTTCGTCGGCCGCCTGCCGGTGGTGGCGACCCTGGAGGAGCTGGATGAGCCGGCCCTGATCAAGATCCTGACCGAGCCGAAGAACGCCATCACCAAGCAGTTCAAGAAGCTGTTCGAGATGGAGAACGTCGAGCTGGAGTTCCGCCCGGACGCGCTGTCGGCCATTGCCCGCAAGGCGCTCAAGCGCAAGACCGGTGCCCGTGGCCTGCGCACCATCGTCGAATCGGTCCTGCTGGACACCATGTACGACCTGCCGTCGCAGGAAAACGTCAGCAAGGTGGTGGTGGACGAATCGGTGATCGAGCACAAGTCCGAGCCGTACCTGATCTACCAGACCCCGGCGGCCCCTGAACAGAAGGCCGCAGGCGCCGAGTGATCCTTCCAGGTTGTTGATTGGAAAGGATTTTCAAGGAATGCCTTGCATCTGAAAGCCGATGGCCCCATAACGGGGCCATCGGCTTTTTTTGTCTCCGGAAGATGCCCTCCCGGAGGCGGTTTTCCCCTTCCCTGGAGCCCCCATGGCCCGTTCCCCAAGTGAAACCCTCGACCTGCCGGTCCTGCCGCTGCGCGACGTAGTGGTGTTCCCGCACATGGTCATCCCGCTGTTCGTCGGCCGTGACAAGTCCATGCACGCGCTTGAGCAGGCAATGGAAGCGGACAAGCGCATCCTGCTGCTGGCGCAGAAGTCTGCCGAAACCGACGACCCGCATGCGGCCGACCTCTACCAGGTCGGTACGCTGGCGCAGGTGCTGCAGCTGCTGAAGCTGCCCGACGGCACCATCAAGGTGCTGGTCGAAGGCCTGTCGCGCGTGCAGGTCACCCACGTCGACGAGCGCAATGGCTCGCTGCACGGGCAGGCAGTGGAGATCGACGCCACCGACGAGCGCGAAGCGCGTGAGGTCGAGGCGATCGCCCGCTCGCTGATGTCGCTGTTCGAGCAGTACGTGAAGACCAACCGCAAGCTGCCGCCGGAACTGCTGCAGACGCTGTCGGGCATCGACGAGCCGGCGCGCCTGGCCGACACCATCGCCGCGCACATCAGCGTGCGCCTGGCCGACAAGCAGCGCCTGCTGGAAACGCTGGCCGTGGGTGACCGCCTGGAGATGCTGGTGGGCCTGGTCGACGGCGAGATCGACGTGCAGCAGATGGAGAAGCGCATCCGCGGCCGCGTGAAGTCGCAGATGGAGAAGAGCCAGCGCGAGTACTACCTCAATGAACAGATGAAGGCCATCCAGAAGGAACTGGGTGACCTGGACGATGCGCCTGGCGAGCTGGAAGAGCTGGCGCGCAAGATCGCCGAGGCCGGCATGCCGAAGGCCGTTGAGGCCAAGGCGCGCAACGAGCTGAACAAGCTCAAGCAGATGTCGCCGATGTCGGCTGAAGCGGCGGTCGTGCGTAACTACCTGGAGTGGTTGCTGGGCGTGCCGTGGAAGAAGCGCAGCAAGGTGCGCAAGGACCTGAAGGTGGCGCAGGACACCCTCGATGCCGATCACTACGGCCTGGAGAAGGTCAAGGAGCGCATCCTTGAATACCTGGCGGTTCAGTCGCGCGTGAAGCAGATGAAGGGCCCGATCCTGTGCCTGGTCGGGCCGCCGGGCGTGGGCAAGACGTCGCTGGGCCAGTCCATCGCCAAGGCCACCAACCGCAAGTTCGTGCGCATGTCGCTGGGCGGCGTGCGTGATGAGGCCGAGATCCGTGGCCACCGTCGTACCTACGTCGGTTCGATGCCGGGTCGCATCGTGCAGAACCTCAACAAGGTCGGCAGCAAGAACCCGCTGTTCGTACTCGACGAGATCGACAAGATGTCGATGGACTTCCGCGGCGATCCGTCCTCGGCGCTGCTGGAAGTGCTCGACCCCGAGCAGAACAACGCGTTCAACGACCACTATCTGGAAGTGGACCTGGACCTGTCCGAAGTGATGTTCGTGGCCACCTCGAACTCGCTCAACATTCCCGGCCCGCTGCTGGACCGCATGGAAGTGATCCGCATCCCCGGCTACACCGAGGATGAGAAGCTCAACATCGCCACCCGTTACCTGGTGCCCAAGCAGGTCAAGGCCAACGGCCTGCAGCCGGAAGAGCTGGAGATCGGCAGTGACGCCATCCAGGACATCGTGCGCTACTACACGCGCGAGTCGGGCGTGCGCAACCTGGAACGCGAGATCGCCAAGATCTGCCGCAAGGTGGTGAAGGAGATCGCGCTGGCCGGGCCGCAGCCTGCGAAGGCGAAGAAGGGCGCGAAGAAGAAGGCGCTGGTGAGCGTGTCCAGCAAGAACCTGGACAAGTACCTGGGCGTGCGTCGCTTCGACTTCGGCCGTGCCGAGGAGGAGAACGAGATCGGCCTGGTCACCGGCTTGGCCTGGACCGAAGTCGGTGGCGACCTGCTGCAGATCGAATCCACGCTGGTGCCGGGCAAGGGCCAGCTGATCCTGACCGGCCAGCTCGGCAACGTTATGAAGGAATCGGCGTCGGCCGCGCTGTCGGTGGTGCGTTCGCGCGCCGTGGGCTTTGGCATCGACAGCGACTTCCTGCAGAAGCACGACGTGCACCTGCACGTGCCCGATGGCGCTACGCCGAAGGACGGCCCGAGCGCCGGCGCGGCGATGGTCACCTCGCTGGTTTCGATGCTGACCAAGGTGCCGGTGCGTGCCGACGTGGCGATGACCGGCGAGATCACCCTGCGTGGCCGCGTCACGGCCATCGGTGGACTGAAGGAGAAGCTGCTGGCTGCACTGCGTGGCGGAATCCGCACGGTCATCATTCCCGAGGAGAACCGCAAGGACCTGGCCGACATCCCCGCCAACGTCACCCGCGATCTGAAGATCGTGCCGGTGAAGTACATCGAAGAAGTCCTGGACCTGGCGCTGGAGCGTCCGTTGGCACCGAAGAAGGCGCGCAAGAGTGCGCAGCGCGTCACGGTGCGCAGCAAGGCCAAACCGAGTGGAAACGCGCGCGTCAAGCATTGACGCGCGCTGTCCGATAGCCGGAAACCCGCGTCGTTGCTGGCTTTCAGCTTGCGTGGGGGTAGGGCCACTGGTATAAAAGCAGCACTCGCGAATGAGTGATCGCAGTCTGGTGATCGCTGAATTCGGCGAACCGTTTCCACATGGCGGCCGCATGCAGATGGCATGCGGTTGCTTCCCTGTCGAATCCGCGGAACCCACCGCCAAAGGAGTTGTAGAGAATGAACAAGACCGAATTGATCGATGCCGTTGCTGAAGCTGCCGACCTGACCAAGGCAGAGTCCAGCCGCGCTGTCGATGCCGTCGTTGCTGCCATCACCAAGGCGCTGAAGGACGGCGATGCGGTCACCCTGGTTGGCTTCGGTACCTTCCAGGTCCGCGACCGTGCTGCCCGCACCGGCCGCAACCCGAAGACCGGCGACACCATCAAGATCGCTGCTTCGAAGAATCCGTCGTTCAAGGCTGGTAAGGCCCTGAAGGATGCTGTAAACTAAGCGGCTCGCTGGGGTGCTTAGCTCAGCGGTAGAGCGTCTCCTTTACACGGAGAGGGTCGGGGGTTCGAAACCCTCAGCACCCACCACAGCACCGCGGTAAAAGTTTGAGTGTGGAGCGGTAGTTCAGCTGGTTAGAATGCTGGCCTGTCACGCCGGAGGTCGCGGGTTCGAGTCCCGTCCGCTCCGCCATTCAACGAGGCCTCCGGCCAAAAGCTGGAGGCTTTGTTTTCTCCCCGGTCCAGGCCGGCTGAAAGCAAGAAAGGTAACAACGCGGAGCGGTAGTTCAGCTGGTTAGAATGCTGGCCTGTCACGCCGGAGGTCGCGGGTTCGAGTCCCGTCCGCTCCGCCATTACATCGAGGCCCCCGGCCGAAAGCTGGGGGCCTTGTCTTCTCACCGGCAGGTCCGGGAAGAAGACGAAAGGGTTTTTGCAAGAACGGAGCGGTAGTTCAGCTGGTTAGAATGCTGGCCTGTCACGCCGGAGGTCGCGGGTTCGAGTCCCGTCCGCTCCGCCATTGCAGACTTCTTAAGTCCCTGTGAAAAAACTTTGAAAAAAGTGTTCATCGGGCTGGGTTTGCAGGGAATCTTCGGATATACTGGGCGCCTGCAAAGTTTCAGCGCGGAGCGGTAGTTCAGCTGGTTAGAATGCTGGCCTGTCACGCCGGAGGTCGCGGGTTCGAGTCCCGTCCGCTCCGCCAACTTCAAAAGCCCTCGGCGCAAGCCGGGGGCTTTTTCTTTGCGTCATGCGCGGACATTGCCAGTGCGCGGGTCACGCACGCCTGCGGAGGCGGGCGCGGGCCGCGCCGGGGTTGCTTTTGGTCCCTGCGGCGAAGCGGGTTACACTGCCGGGCTCGCCAATCAGGCCTTGTGATTCCTCACCATGCTGCAGAAACTCCGCGACAAGACCTCAGGCTGGATCGTCACCGTGATCCTGGGGCTGCTGATGATTCCGTTCCTGTTCGTGATCGACAACAGCTACCTCGGTGGCGTTGGCGCACAGAACGTGGCCAGGGTATCCGCGCCGCCGACCTGGTGGCGTTCGGCACCGTCGTGGTGGCCGGTGCGCATGCTGTGGCAGCACCATGAGATCAGCTCGCAGGATTTCCGCACGCGTTTCGAGCAGGAGCGCATGCGTGAGCGCCAGCAGCAGGGCGACAACTTCGACCCGCGGGCGTTCGAGAGCACCGAAAACAAGATGGCCGTGCTCGATCAGCTGATCGACGAGCAGGTCGTGCGCCTGGTCGGTGAACAGGCGGGCGTGGTGATCGGCGACGGCGCCGTGCGCGAGTACATCGCGACCATGCCGGCGTTCCTCGATTCGAACGGCAAGTTCAACGAGAACAACTATCGCCTGGCCCTGGCTGGCGGCAATCCGCCGCGTACGCCGACCCAGTTCCAGGAACTGGTGCGTGAGAGCCTGCAGCAGTCGGTGATCCCGTCGGGCCTGCAGAGCTCCGGCTTCGTCACCCAGGCCGAGACCGAGCGCCTGCTGAAGCTGCTGGGCGAGACCCGCGACGTCGAGCTGGCTGCGCTGCCGCCGGTGCCGGCCGATACCGCGCCGGTCACCGACGCGCAGATCAAGCAGTGGTACGACAGCCACGGCAAGGACTTCCGCCAGGCCGAGAGCGTGTCGCTGGAGTACGTCGAGATCAACGGCGCGAACCTGCCGGCACCGACCCCGGCCGATGAAGCCACCCTGCGCAAGCGCTATGAAGAGGAAAAGGCCAAGTTCACCTCGCCGGAGCAGCGCCAGGCTTCGCACATCCTGATCACCGGTGACGGTGCAGAGGCCAAGGCGAACAAGATCGCTGCCGAAGCGAAGGCGGCCGGTACCGATTTCGGCGCGCTGGCCAAGGCCAATTCGGAAGATCCGGGCTCCAAGGACCAGGGCGGTGATCTGGGCTGGGTCGAGCGTGGTGCGATGGTCAAGCCGTTCGAGGACGCGCTGTTTGCGGCCAAGGCCGGTGACGTGATTGGCCCGGTCAAGACCGAGTTCGGTTACCACATCATCAAGGTGGCTGCTGTGCGCGGTGGCCAGGGCAAGTCGTTCGAGGAAGTGCGTGACACGCTGGCCGCCGAACAGCTCAAGGCCGACGGTGAGCGCGGCTTCAACGAGCTGGCCGGTCGCCTGGTCGATGCCATCAACAAGAGCCCGAGCGACCTGGCTGCGGCGGCCAAGGAAGTGAACCTGCCGTTGCAGACGCTGGGCCCGATCACCCGCGCGACCGCCAGTGGCATCGCCGCCGATCCAGCCGTGCTGCGTGCCGCCTTCTCCGACGTGCTGGTGCAGGACGGTACCGCCAGTGACCCGATCGCCCTGGGCGGCGCGACCAACCACAGCGTGGTCATCCGTGTGGCTGCGCACACGCCGGAACAGGCCCTGCCGCTGGACAAGGCCCGTGAGCAGGTGATTGCTGCGATCCGCGCCGATCGCCAGCGCCAGGCCAGCGACAAGGCTGCCGACGCCATCCTGGCCAAGCTGAAGGCCGGTGCCACCCTGCAGTCGCTGGCCGCCAGCGAGAAGCTGCAGCTGAGCCCGATGCCGGGCCTGCCGCGCAGCCAGCCGGTGCCGACCCCGGAAATCAACCGCGCGATCTTCAGCGCGCCGGTGCCGGCCGAGGGCAAGCCGAGCTATGGCAAGGTCGACGTGAACGGCCACGCGCTGCTGTTTGCGGTGAACAAGGTCAATCCGGGCGACATCAAGGAAGTGACCGCAGAGCAGCAGAAGCAGCTGAAGGAACAGCTGAGCCAGATCGACGGCATGGCCGCGGCCAAGGCCTACATCGAGGCGATGCGCAAGAAGTTCGTGGTCCAGACCACCGAAGCGAACCTGTAAGCCCATCGGCTGCAGGTATGAAAAGGCCCGGCAATGCCGGGCCTTTTTTGTTGGAGCGCTGCTGGAATTGAACTGTAGCGCCAAGCCCATGCCCGGCGGGCCATGAACCGCGACAAGTCGCAGGCAAGAAAAAAGCCGAGCATGGGCTCGGCTCTACACGGGAGGCGCTTGGCCTGCGCGTCAATCCTCGACGCGCAGCACCGCGCCCGGCTTCAGCACGCTGCTGCCGCTCAGGCCGTTCAGTGACAGCAGGGCCTTGACCGGCATGCCGTAGCGGCGGGCGATGGTCCAGGCCGATTCGCCGTCACGCACGGTGTGGCGACGGCTGCGCGGACGATCGGCGATCGCGGCGACGGTCTTGGCGACCTGCGGCGCTGGCGTGGTGGTGGCCACCGGTGCGGCACTGGCCACCTGCACGGTGGCGGCGTCTGCGACGGCCACATTGGCAGCCGAGACCGGCGCCAGCACGCGGGTGGTGCCCGACGAGGCGCGGCCGCCGCCCGCCAGGGCAGGGTTCAGGCGGGCGATCCTGGCCGGGTCCAGGGCGCGCTGTGCGGCCCACTGCTGGATGCTGGTGCCGGCGGGCAGGGTGTGGTCCTTCAGCACCGGCACGGTGCGGTCCAGCGAGGCCATCACGCCCGGCTGGTCTTCCACGTCTTCCAGCACGCAGGCCAGGGCGTGCAGCTTCTCGACGTAGGCATAGGTGACCGGCGACAGGCCGGGCAGGGCCGACGGCTTGGCATTCTGTGCATTCATGCCGGCTTTGCGCAGCGACTGCAGCACGCGGTACTCGCCGGCGTTGTAGGCCATGGTGGCCAGGCGCCAGTCGCCGCCGAACATGCCATGCAGGGTCTTCAGGTAACGCACTGCGGCCTGGGTGGAATCGACCGCCGACAGGCGGCCGTCGTAGCCATTGGCCATCGGTACGCGGTGGTTGCGCGCGGTGGTGGCGATGAACTGCCACAGGCCGGTGGGGCCGCTGCCGTTGCGGGCGTTGGGCCGGTAGCCGCTTTCCACGAACGGGATCAGTGCGAATTCGGTGGGCAGGTTGGCCTTGCGCAGTTCCTCGACCACGTAACCGAACAGCACCAGCGCATCGTCATCCTGGTTGGCCAGTCGCGAGGGCGCGTGGGCAAACTGCTTCTGCCAGCGCGGGCTGGTGGCCTCGGCGTCGCAGGTAGGCTCGGCCAGGCCATCGCGGAAGCTGGAGAAGATCTCCTGGCCGTTGCGCACCGACGCGGCCGGCAGCGCGGCCGGATCCAGCGGGAGGGCCGCAGCGGCGGTCAGGTTCTGGCTGATGCCGGCGCCCAGCGACTGCGCGCCAGCGGATCCGGCCAGCCCCAGGACCAGGCCCAGGGCCAGCGGCAGACTTCGGCGCATCATGCGCGGAAGCCGTCTTTCCAATGCCGGAGACCGGCCATGACGTCGACGTCGTCAACGACGTCGCGGCCCAGGTGTGCCGACACCGACGCGCGGATCGGCGCCGTGTGCACACGCAGGAACGGATTGCATTCGAATTCGCTGGCCAGGGTTACCGGCAGGGTGGAACGGTCATCGCGGCGCATGGCCAAAGCCTCCTCTTGGCGCTGCCACAGGGCAGCGTTGGCGGGGTCGACATGCCGCGCGAAGACGGCATTTGACACGGTGTACTCGTGGGCGCAACACAACAGCAGCTGCGCGGGCAAGGTACCCAGCTTGCGCATCGATGCCAGAAGCTGGGACGGCGTACCTTCGAACAGGCGTCCACAGCCCAGGCTGAACAACGAATCTCCGCTGAAAAGATGTTCAGCGGTGTGAAACGCGATGTGGCTGCGGGTATGCCCGGGCACGGATAGTACGTGGAATGTTTGGCCCATTGCCTGAACGCGTTCACCTTCGCCGACCCGCTCGGTCGCCGCCGGGATGCGCTCGTCGACCGGTGCGATGACCCGTGCGCCGGGAAAACGCGCCCGCAGTGCGGGCACGCCACCGATGTGGTCGTCGTGGTGGTGGGTAAGCAGGATCGTGTCCACGCGCAGGCCCTGATCGGCCAGCGCGAGTACCGGCGCGGCATCGCCGGGATCGACGACCACGGCGGCGCCATCGTCGTCGATCAACGTCCAGATGTAGTTGTCCGCAAATGCGGGCAGGGCAGTCAGTCGCATAGAATTGGACCATGCCCGCGCTGCAGAGCACCCGTCAAGCGAGCCAGGCCCCGTGGTTCGACAGTGAACCGGCGGCGTCCCTGCGCGTGCTGGAGCGGCAGCTGCTGCTACCGCAGCTGTCGGCGCTGCCGGTGCAGCCGTGGCTGTGGATCGCGCCCAGTGCAGGCTGGCTGGACGATGCACAGCTGGGCGGGCGTGGCCTGCGCCTGTTCCGGCAGGGGCCGGGGTATGCCGGCGATACCCGCTGCGCACTGCCGCTGCCGCTGGCCAATGAAAGCGTCAATGCGGTCGTGTTGCAGCATGTCACCACCGGCGATGCCGACCAGCTGCTGGACGAGTGCGAGCGCGTGCTGATGCCGGGCGGCCACCTGTGGCTGAGCAGCCTCAACCCGTTCAGCCTCTACCGCACGCACTGGCGCCAGCATGGGCTGGTGGTACGCACGCCGCAGCGGATCCGCCTGCTGCTTGGCCGCCACGGCCTGGAGTGCGACGACATGCGTTTCCTCGGCCCGCTCTGGCGCGGCGCCGGCAGCCGCCGGCCGGGCGGTTGGGCGCCGCTGCGCGCGGCCTGCCTGTTCCATGCCGAAAAACGCACGCTGGCCCTGCCCGGGCCGAAACCGCTGCCGGTGCGCTGGCACGGCACCGTTGTCACCTGATCTGGAGTTGTATTGAAAACCATCGAAATCCACACCGACGGTTCCTGCCTTGGCAATCCTGGCCCCGGCGGCTGGGCCGCCCTGCTGCGCTACAAGGGCCATGAGCGCGAACTGAGCGGCGGCGAAGCGCATACCACCAACAACCGGATGGAGCTGATGGCGGCCATTTCCGGGCTGGAGACGCTGACCGAGCCGTGCAACATCGTGCTCTACACCGATTCGCAGTACGTGCGGCAGGGCCTGACCCAGTGGATGCCCGGCTGGATCCGCAAGAACTGGAAGACTGCCGGCGGTGACCCGGTGAAGAACCGCGAACTGTGGGAGCGCCTGCATGCGGCCACGCTGCGGCACCAGATCGACTGGCGCTGGGTGAAGGGGCACTCCGGCGACCCGGACAACGAGCGGGTGGACACCCTGGCGCGCAACGCGGCCATCCAGATCCGCGACGCCAGCCCGGTAAACTGAGCCCATGCGTCAGATCATCCTTGATACCGAAACCACCGGCCTGGAATGGAAGAAGGGCAACCGCATCGTCGAAATCGGCTGCGTGGAGCTGTTCAAGCGCCGCCCGACCGGCAACAACTACCACCAGTACATCAAGCCGGACTGCGAGTTCGAGCAGGGCGCGCAGGAAGTCACCGGGCTGACGCTGGAGTTCCTGGAGGACAAGCCGGACTTCGCGCAGATCGCCGATGAGTTCCTGGCGTTCATCGATGGCGCCGAGCTGATCATCCACAACGCGGCGTTCGACCTGGGCTTCCTCGACAACGAACTGTCGCTGCTGGGCCCACAGTACGGAAAGATCACCGACCGCTGCACGGTGATCGATACCCTGGTGATGGCGCGCGAGCGCTTCCCGGGCCAGCGCAATTCGCTCGACGCGCTGTGCAAGCGGCTGGGCGTGGACAACTCGCACCGCGCCCTGCATGGCGGCCTGCTTGATGCGCAGATCCTCGGCGATGTCTACATCGCGCTGACCTCCGGCCAGGAAGAGATCGGCTTCGGTCTGGGCGACGAGGAGGGCGGGAGCGCCGGTGCGGCGCTGCACGCGTTCGACACCAGCAAGCTGCTGCCGCGCCCGCGCGTGGTGGCCACGCCGTCGGAGCTGGAAGCGCATGCCGCACGCCTGGAGCGGCTGCGCAAGAAGGCCGGTCACGCACTGTGGGATGGCCCGAAGGTGGAAGAACCCGTCAGCGCGTAATGCCTGCAATGAGGTAGTGCCGGCCGCTGGCCGGCATCTGCGTGAAACACGTTTTCCCGGTGAGCCGGCCAGCGGCCGGCACTACCGCCTCCACGCATGGCGTGGATCTACCGCTTAGTGGCAGCGCACCAGGATCACGCTGATGTTGTCGCGGCCACCACCGTCGAGCGCGGCGGCGACCAGCGTGTCCACGCATTCCTGCGCGCTGGCGTCCTCGAACGCCAGGGTGCGGGCGATGCTGCGGTCGTCCACTTCCTCGGTCAGGCCATCACTGCACAGCAGCAGCTGCATGCCCGGGCGCAGCTCACCGCTGGTGGTTGCCACGTTCAGGTGTGCCGGGTCGGTCACGCCCAGTGCCTGGGTGACCACGTTGCGATGCGGATGCGCGCGCGCCTGTTCGGCGGTCAGGTTGCCCTGCGCGACCAGTTCCTGCACCACGCTGTGGTCCTGGCTGAGCTGCGCCAGCTGGCCGTCGCGCCACAGATAGGCGCGGCTGTCGCCGACCCAGGCCACTTCGTAGCGATTGCCCTGCACGCGCGCCGCGACCACCGTGGTGCCCATCGGCAGGGTGTCGTTGCGCCGCCGCGAGGCACGGATGATCTCTTCGTCGGCGGTACGGATGGCCTGGGCCAACGGCGCGCCACGGCGGATCTCGCGCACGATGGTTTCGCGCGCGAGCGCGCTGGCCACCTCGCCGCAGGCGTGCCCGCCCATGCCGTCGGCCACCAGCCACAGGGCCAGCTCGCTGTCACCGTAGTAGGTGTCCTCGTTGAGCTCGCGGCGCAGGCCGGGATGGGTGAGGTGTCCGAATTCGATCATGGTGTGCAGGGCGGGTATTGCCGGGGGAGACAGGCATCATCGGGGGGCTTCCGCCATCCGGCAAGGCATGTACTCAGGTATTTTTCACTTCGTGGGCCGGAATGACTTGTCGTCGGGCTCACTTCCTCGTATGATGCGCGTCCCCGGTCCGCCGGGGACCACCCGGAGAGGTGGCAGAGTGGTTGAATGTACCTGACTCGAAATCAGGCAGGCGTTTATAGCGCCTCGGGGGTTCGAATCCCCCCCTCTCCGCCAGATAAAGAAAAAGGGCTGCCGAAAGGCAGCCCTTTTTCTTTATCTGGCGCGGGACGCGACGCGCGTTGCGCAACGCGTGGGCCCCTCCCTTTGCCTGCCTCTCCCCGCCCCGATGGATCAGTAGATCCACGCCATGCGTGGATGCTGTTCCTGCCGAGCTGGACCATCCACGCATGGCGTGGATCTACCCGTTTCATTGCGAGCTGCGGGTTAAACTGCCTGCATCACCTGCTGGAGCCTTTCCCCATGACCGCTGAAATCCTCGTTCCCGTTTCCTTCGGCGAGCTGCTGGACAAGATCTCGATCCTGCAGATCAAGTCCGAGCGCATCAGCGACGAGGGCAAGCTGGCCAATGTGCGCAGGGAGCTGTCGGCGCTGGAGAAGACCTGGATGGCACACCCGGCGGCGGTGAAGGACATCGCCAAGCTGCGTGCCGAGTTGAAGGCCGTGAACGAACAGCTGTGGGACATCGAGGACGACATCCGCCTGAAGGAGAAGGCGCAGGCGTTCGACCAGGGCTTCATCGACCTGGCGCGCAGCGTCTACCTGCGCAACGACGAACGCGCGCGCATCAAGAAGGCGATCAACCTAGCGCTGGGTTCGGCGTACGTGGAAGAGAAGTCCTACCAGGATTACGCGCAGCGCGCGTAATCCCGCGCCGCTCGCCGCTCACCCCAGGTGGTCGGCGACGTAGCGTTCGAAGGCGGCGATGCCGTCTTCCACGGTGATCAGTTCCATCACATCGTCGAACTCGATCTTGGTGCCCCACTTCAGATCGGCGGCCTGCTTGGCCAGGTACTTGCGTGCCGCATCGTCGTAGCGGTCCACGCAGTAGCGACGGTCCGAGTACGGGCCACTACGGTTCGGGTTGCTGGCTGCATGCAGGCCCAGCACCTTGGTGCCCATCGCATTGGCGATGTGCATCGGGCCGGAGTCGGGCGTCATCACCAGGTTGGCGCGGGCCAGCAGCGCGGGCAGCTGCTTGAGCGTGTCCTTGCCGACCAGATCCAGTGCCGGCGTCTGCAGCTGGGCCTGGATGGCGTCGGCCATGCTGCGTTCCAGCTCGCTGCGGCCACCGCACAGCACCACCTGCCAGCCGCGCTGCACGGCGTGGTTGGCCACGGCGGCGTAGCGGTCGGCGTACCAGTTGCGGCGCACGTGGCTGGAGCAGGGCGAGATCATCAGTACCGGGCGGCCATCGTCATGCCACTGCGCGGCGGCCCACTCGAAGGCGGACGGCGGCACGGCCAGGTCCCAGCTGACCTCGGTCTGGCGCAGGCCCAGCGGTTCGCAGAAGCTGCCGATGGCATCCAGCACATGGATGCCGGGGCGGTCGGGGATGCGCTCGTTGATGAAGAGCCCATGCAGGTCCTTCGAACGGCTGCGGTCGTAGCCGATGCGGCGCTCGGCCGGAATGAAGGCCGACAGCATGTTGGCGCGGAACGCGACCTGCATCTGCAGCAGCGCTTCGAAGCGCCCCGGCGGCAGTTGCCTGCGCAGTTCCTTGACCCCGGCCATGCCGCTCTGCTTGTCGTAGGCATGGAAGGTGACGCCGGGCAGGCCGTCGAGCAGCTTGTGGCCGACCTTGTCGATGATCCAGTGGATCGGCGTGTCCGGGCGCGCAGCCTGCAGGGTGCGCACCAGGGGCACCACGTGGGTGACGTCGCCCAGTGCGGACAGGCGCAGGAGGCACAAGGAGGAGGACGCTGATGCCATGTGTTGTTAGACTCAATGAAATGGTCGCATTCGACGCCAATGAAGCGCTGACGCCATGCCGCGAGGGTCGCGGCATCGGGGCCATTCTGTTCGACCGCGAGCGGCTGCGGCAAGCCGAGATCGGCCTGTTCTCGCCTCAGCACTGGGGCAGCAGGGCCCGGCCGGTGGGCGAGGGCGGCCGCGGCAGCGCCTGGTTCGTCGATGCGCCGTTCGGGGCCAGCGTGCTGCGCCACTACCTGCGCGGCGGGATGGCCGCCCGTATCAGCCACGACCAGTATCTCTGGCGCGGCTCGGACCGGACCCGCAGCTTCGCCGAATTCCGCCTGATGCGCGCGCTGCGCGAGAAGAAGCTGCCGGTGCCACGGCCGATCGCCGCGTTCTACATGCGCGAGGGCCTGCGCTACCGGGCGGCGATCCTGATGGAGCGGATCGAGGGCGTGCGCTCGCTGGCCGACCGCGCACTGGTCGCCGGCCGCGGCGCCCCCTGGGAGGAAACCGGGCGGCTGATCGCCCGCTTCCACCGTGCCGGCCTGGACCATGCCGACCTCAACGCGCACAACATCCTGTTCGATGGCAGTGGCCATGGCTGGCTGATCGACTTTGATCGCGGGGTGATCCGCATCCCGGCCACCGCCTGGCGCGAGCGCAACCTCAAGCGCCTGCTGCGCTCGCTGATCAAGCTGCGCGGCGAGCGCAGCGTGGAAGACGTGCAGAAGGACTACGCGCGGCTGCGCCGCGCCTATGACATGGCCTGGAACCGGGGCACCTGATGGACTGGTCGTTGCGATTCCTCGGCGTCGGCAATGCGTCGGCGGTCGAGCTGGGGTCGCCGATGTCGGTGATCGAGCGCGATGGTCGCCCGTGGCTGACCATCGATTGCGGCGGCGAAGGACTGACCGCGTTCAAGGCGCACTACGGGCAGATGCCGCAGGCGCTGTTCGTCACCCACGTGCACCTGGACCACGTGGCCGGCTTCGAGCGCCTGTTCGTGGACACCTTCTTCAATGCGCACCGGCGCGGCAAGGTGCGGCTGTACGTACCCGCCACGGTGGTGCCGCTGCTGCACAAGCGCATCGGTGATTACCCGAACGTGCTGGCCGAAGGCGGTGCGAACTTCTGGGATGCCTTCCAGCTGGTCGTGGTGGGTGAGGCGTTCTGGCATGAGGGGGTGCGCCTGGAGGTGTTCCCGGTGCGCCACCACTGGCCGGAGACCGCCTACGGCCTGCGCCTGCAGGGCGCGCTGACCTGGAGCGGCGACACCCGGCCGATTCCGGAGATGCTGGCCCGCTTCGCCAGCGACAACGAACTGATCGCCCACGACTGCGGCCTGCACGGCAATCCGTCGCACACCGGCGTGGACGACCTGGAGCGTGAGTACAGCGCCGACCTGCAGGCACGGATGATGCTGTACCACTACGCCAGCGCGGCCGATGGCCAGGCGCTGGCCGCGCGCGGGCACCGCGTCGCGCAGCCGGGGCAGTGCGTGCCGCTGGCGAGCCCGACCGCGCCGCACGTACTGGCGCAGGATCCGCCCTGAGCAGGAGCGGCCAGCCCGCCGATACGGTGCTGGCCGCTGGACTGGAGGCGCTGGAGCGCACTGTTGGCCGAGGGGCTGGCCCAGGTGCGCTATCGCAGCTGCTGTCACTTCGATGCGCCGCTGCAGCACGGGGTGCTGCGCAGTTCGCTGTGGCGCCGGGTGTTCCACCAGGCACGCCCGAGCCAGATTGGCGCGGGGCCATGCCGGGCAAAGAATGCGACGCCGGGGCCAGAGCCCCTTGCCATGCAAAGGGATCTGACCCCAGTGCAGAAAAGGCGATGGCCCCGCCGGCTGACCTCGGCGCCCGCGTCGATCGATACCGTTGCTGCCTTCCGGCCCTGGCGGGGTTTTCGACCTAGCGTCGCGAGGGGCCGACGGGGCCACCATAGAGACGTTGGCCGCCCGGGAGGCGGCCAGTTCACGGAACAGGGGAAGCAGCGCGCGATGCGCCGGAGACCACAGCCGGACTGCACATCGGCTGGCCGATGGCAGGCGCTCATTCTAGCGCAGGCGGGTGCGTCGATGCCAGCTTCACGCACTGAATCGGCTGTAACCCGTCGCCGCCGGCAGCGGCCGGCACCGACCCCCGTTGCTAGAATGCCGGCCAGGAGGAACGACCTCCCCCACATCGGGAACCAATGACCAGGACGGCCTGGCCCTACCAAGAGGAGGGCCGTCATGGCCTGGATCTATCTGTTGTTTGCCGGCCTGCTGGAAATCGTCTGGGCCGTATCCATGAAGCAGTCCGAAGGCTTCACCCGGCTCACCCCCACCGTGGTCACGATCATCGGCATGGTCGCCAGCTTCTGGCTGCTGGCGGTGGCCATGCGCAGCCTGCCGCTGGGCACCGCCTACACGATCTGGACCGGCATCGGCGCGGTCGGTGCGTTCGTGGTGGGCATTGTGTTCCTGGGCGAGCAGGTCAGCCCGATGCGCATCGGTGCGGCGGTGCTGATCGTTTCCGGCCTGGTGCTGATGAAACTCTCCAGTAGCTGAATTTATTTACTCATGGCGGGGAATGGATTCTCCGCCACATGCAGCAATATGCATTTTCGGCAAAACCATTTTGTTCGCCCCTATTATTTGACGCACGTCATAAAAATAGCGCGCGTGATTCACATGCCGCTGGCACCGTCGGTCGCACAGTGCCGCCATTCGTCGGGCGAAACCGGGGAGTTTTCGCCTTGACGGACGCGCTGGCGCACCTGTCCCCGGGTGCGATCGCGTGAAGATGTGAAGATTTTCAGGAGTTAATGCCTTCAGGCCTTGTTCCCGTTCGGGGAGCCGGGGTGGGCCGCATTGTCTCCAAAAAACCTGCCAGCTGTGCCATCCGGTCTTTTCATGGAGATTTACCGATGAACCGCATTTACCGTCTGGTTTTCAATCGTGCCCTTGGGGTAATGCAGGTTGCTTCGGAGGTCGCCCAGAATCCCGGCGGAAGCGCGGTCAGCGCAGGGCGGGTGCCGCGATTGCGGGCACACCAGCTGGCGGCGGCTTTGGCCGCCACACTGGCCAGCGGATCGGCATTCGCAGCGTGCACGGGCACCACAACCGTGAACTGCGACAGCACCACCAACATCAACAACTACTCCAACGCGACCAACGGCCTCACGCTGAACATCGCCGCAGGTGCATTGCTGCGTACGCCGCCGGTCGTAGGTGGAGGCAACGCAGCGACGCTGACCGGCGACAACGTGACGGTCAACAACAATGGCACGATCGATCCGAGCTCGATCATCCTCGCCTCGCCCGGCCTGGTCATCGGCAATGCTTCTTCCAACAACAGCGCGATCGTCGTCAACAACAACGCCAGCGGACAGATCAAGGGTGTCGTCAACATCGCAACGCTGCTGGGCTTCGGTGGACAGGCGCTGGTGGCACAGAATGTCAACGGCACCACCACCATCAACAACGCCGGCCTGATCAGTACGTCGTTGATCGGTGCAGGCAGCGTTTCCGACGCGACCACGGTGGTGACCTATGGTGGTGCAGCCGCCGCTGTGACCAACACCGGCACCATCGACGGACGCGTCGGCCTGGGGGCTTCTGGCGGTAACACGTTCCTCAATGCGGGGGCGGTCAGTGGCAGCGTTCACCTGGGTGATTCAACCGGCGGCAACACCTTCACCGCAGTGTCGGGTTCCAGCGTTGTGAGCGGCGGCGGCACCGCTCTTGCCGGCGTGATTACCGGTGTCACCGGGGTAAAGGTTGCGGCTGCGGGATCGGTCGACGCCGGTACCGGCAGTGGTGCGGCCAACAACACGCTGGTGCTGCAGAACGTCGTCAGCGGCCCGGGGTCCGGCACCGGCGGCGCGGTGACCACGCTGGGCTGGAACCAGTACCTCAACTTCCAGAAGCTCACCGTCAACAGCGGTACCTGGAACCTGCAGGGTGCGTGGGCGGGTGCGGGTACGACCACGCTCAATGATGGCCTGGTCAATTTCAACAATGCCGGTTCCTTCGGCACCGGGCTGTTCACCGCCAACGGCGGTGCCATCGCCTCCTCCACGGCCGGTCTGAACCTGGCCAACGCTTTCAGCCTTGGGGGCAATCTGTCCCTGGCAGGGACCAATGCATTCAGCCTGGGGGGCGTGCTGTCCGGTACTGGCGGGCTGACGGTCAACAACACCGGCATCGTTACTCTCGGCGGCGCAAACCTGTTCTCCGGCGGCGTCAACCTCAATGCCGGCGGCCTGGTACTGGGCAATGCCGGTGCACTGGGCAGCGGCAACCTGACCGTGGGTGGCAGCGCCTCACTGGATACGACCGCGGGCTTCACCCTGGGCAACAATCTGGTGATCAATGGCGGGGGCTCGCTGAACCTGCTGGGCAGCAATGCGTTGTCATTGAACGGTTCGATCTCCGGTGCCGGCAACCTGACCAAGAACGGCGCCGGCACGCTCACCTTGAACGGCGCCAATGCGCTGACCGGCAGTTTCAACCTGGCCGGAGGCGCGTTGGCGCTGGGCGCGGGCGGCAGCCTGTCGCCCACCGGTGCGGTCACGGTCGGCGTCGGTACCACCCTGGACCTGTCGGCGGCCGCCAACCAGACCATCGGTTCGCTGGCGGGCCTCGGCGGTTCGGTCAACCTGGGCAGCCGCACGCTCACCCTCGCGGGGCTGGGCAATACCAGCTACAGCGGCACGTTCGCCGCAGGCACGGGAGGCCTGGTCAAGCTGGGCACCGGCGTGCAGACCTTGTCGGGCGTGAACAACCTCAGTGGCGGCGTGGCACTCAACGCCGGTGGCCTGCTGCTGGGCAATGCTGCTGCGCTGGGCAGCGGTGCGCTCAGTGTCGGTGGCAACGTGACGCTCGATGGAACCACGGGAGCGCTTGCACTGGCCAACGCGGTCAACCTCGGTTCGGGCGCCAGCCTCAATCTGCTTGGCAACCAGGCGTTGACGTTCAACGGCGTGATCGGTGGCACCGGTGGCCTGGTCAAGGGCGGTGCGTCGTCGCTGACGCTCAATGGCGCCAACACCTTCGGCGGCGGCGTGGCGTTCAATGCCGGCAGCCTGGTGCTGGGCAACGGTGGAGCACTGGGAACCGGTGCGCTGAATGTTGGTGGCGTGGTGTCGCTCGACACCAGCGCGGCGCTTGCGGTCGGCAATGGCATCACGCTGGGCGCGGGTGGCTCGCTCAATGTGCTGGGCTCGAACGCACTGACGCTGGGCGGTGTCATTGGCGGCAGCGGCAGCCTGGTCAAGAACGGCGCTTCCACGCTGACGCTGGGCGGTGCGAACACGTTCACCGGCGGCCTGGCGATCAATGCCGGCAAGGTTGCGGTGAGCAGCGGCGGAAGCCTGGCCGCCGGCGGTGCGGTCAGCCTGACCGGCGTTGGCGCGGACCTGGACATCTCGCTCGGCGGCAACCAGACCATCGGCGCGCTGTCCGGTATTGCCGGCAGCACGGTGACGCTGGGCAGCAGCACGCTCACCTTCGGTGATGCCACCAACCAGACGTTCGCCGGCGTGATCGGCGGCACCGGTGGCCTGATCAAGCAGGGCACCGGCGTGCAGACGCTGACCGGCGCCAATACCTTCAGTGGTGGCCTGGACCTTGCGGCCGGTGGCCTGGTGCTGGGCAATGCCGGTGCGCTGGGAAGCGGCGCGCTGACCGTCAGTGGCAACGGCTCGCTGGATGCCACGACAGCGCTGAACCTGGGCAATGCGATCAACCTCGGCGCGGCCCTGACCCTGCCGGGCAGCCAGAACCTGGCCCTGGCCGGCAACATCACGGGCACCGGCAGCCTGGTCAAGAACGGCGCGGCGACGCTGACCTTGAACGGTACCAACACCTTCAGTGGTGGACTGAGCGCGAACGCTGGCGCCCTGCTGCTGGGCAACAGCGGCGCACTCGGCAGCGGGACGCTGGGCATCGGTGGCAACGTCTCGCTCGACGGCAGTGCGCCGCTGAACCTGGGCAACAACGTGGCACTGGGTGCAGGCGCCGCGTTGTCGCTGCCGGGTTCGCAGGCGATCACGCTGGGTGGGGTGGTCTCCGGTGCGGGCAGGCTGGTGAAGAACGGTGCCACCACCTTGACCCTCAATGGCGCCAACAGCTTCGGTGGCGGGCTGACCGTCAACGGCGGCGGCCTGCTGCTGGGCAATGCCGGCGCGCTGGGCACCGGTGCATTGTCGGTGGGGGCCAATACCACGCTGGACAGTTCGGTGGCGCTGGACCTGGCCAACAACGTCAACCTCGGCGCCGGTGCGGTGCTGGATCTGCTGGGCAGCCTGAACGTGTCGCTGGAAGGCGTCATCAGCGGCACCGGCGGGCTGGTCAAGAACGGTGCGGCGACACTGGCATTGAACGGCGCCAATACGTTCAGCGGGGGCGTCGGGCTCAACGCGGGCGTACTGCAGCTTGGCAACGCACAGGCGCTGGGTACCGGCCAGCTGGACGTGGGCGGCAACGCTTCGCTGGATGCCACTGCGGCGCTTTCGGTGGGCAACACCCTCGGCCTCGCTGCGGGCGCCAACCTCACCGTGCTGGGCAGCAATGACCTGACGCTGACCGGTCCGGTGTTCGGCGCCGGCGGGCTGATCAAGGATGGCGCGGCGCGCCTCACGCTGTCTGGCGCCAACACGTTCGGGGGTGGCACCACCGTCAACGCCGGCACGCTGGCGCTGGGGGCCGGTGGCAGCCTTGCCGCGGCCGGTGCGGTGGATCTTGCCGGCGCCGGTGCGACGCTGGACATCTCGGCAGCCGGTGCCGCGCAGACCATCGGCGCACTCGACGGCGTCGCCGGCAGCCAGCTGGCGCTGGGCGCGCAGTCGCTGACCTTTGGCGGCGCCGGCAACGGCAGCTTTGCCGGTGTGATCGGTGGCACTGGCGGCCTGGTCAAGACGGGTACCGGCGTGCAGACGCTGTCCGGTGCCAACACCTTCAGTGGCGGAGTTGCACTCAACGCCGGTGGCCTGATCCTCGGCAATGCCAGCGCGCTCGGCACCGGTGCGCTGGGCATCGGTGGCACCACCACGCTGGACAGCACGGTGGCGTTGACCCTGGCCAATGCAGTGAACTTCGGTGCGGGCACGCAGCTGACGCTGGGCGGCAGCAACGATGTCACGCTCGGTGGCGTGGTGGCCGGCAATGGCAGCCTGGTCAAGAACGGTACGGGCCTGCTGACCCTCAACAACACCAACACCTTCGGTGGCGGCCTGACCCTGAACGGTGGTGGCCTGGTCGTCGGTGCGGATGGTGCGCTGGGTACCGGCACGCTGGCGGTGACTACCAGCACCACGCTGGATGCAGGCGCTGCAGTCACCCTCGGCAATGCGGTCACGCTGGGCTCGGGTGTCGCGCTGACCGTACCTGGCAGCAACGCGCTGACGCTCTCGGGCGTGATCGGCGGCAACGGCAGCCTGGTCAAGAATGGTGCCACCACGCTGACCCTGTCCGGTGCCAACACCTACACCGGCGGCACCACCATCAATGCTGGCACGCTGGCACTGGGAACAGGAGGCAGCCTTGCTGCAGCGGGCGATGTCACGCTGGGCGCCGGCGCTGGCTTCGATATCTCCGGCGCCGGCAGCAACCAGACCATCGGTGCACTCAACGGAGCGGGGGGAAGCACGCTGACGCTGGGCGGCAATTCGCTCACCTTCGGTACGGCCGGCAACGCCGCGTTCGATGGCGTGATCAGCGGCGGTGGTGGCCTGGTCAAGGTGGGCGCGGGCGTACAGACCTTGTCCGGCGCCAATACCTTCGGTGGTGGCGTGACGCTCAATGCAGGCGGACTGGTGCTCGGCAATGACGCAGCGCTGGGCACGGGCGCATTGACCGTCGGTGGTGCTGCCACGCTGGATACCACCGGCCTGGCAACGCTGGCCAACAACATTGCGCTCAATGCCGGGCTGACCGTGCTCGGGACCCAGGCACTCACACTCAACGGCGTCCTTTCCGGGGCCGGCAGCCTGACAAAGAATGGCAGCGCGACGCTGACCTTGAACGGCGCCAACACCTATACCGGCGGTACCACCATCAATGCGGGCACGCTGGCGCTGGGCGCCGGTGCCAGCCTGGCCGCGAGCGGTACCGTCAATCTTGCCACCGGCGCCACGCTGGACCTGTCGGCCGGCAGCGGCACGCAGCAGTTCGGCACGCTGGTCGGCAACGGCACAGTGAATCTCGGCGCCAACTCGATCGAGGTCGGCGGTGCCACCGATGGCACCTTCAGTGGCTCGATCGCAGGCACCGGTGGCCTGACCAAGGTCGGTGCCGGCATCGAGACGCTGACCGGTGCCAACACCTACACCGGCGGCACGTTCATCAACGCAGGCACCCTGGCGATCGGCCCCGGCGGCAGTCTGGCCGCGACCGGTGCGGTGACGCTCACTGCGGCAGGCACGGGCTTCGATATCTCCGCTGCCGGCGCCAACCAGACCATCGGGGCGTTGAACGGTGTGGCGGGTTCGACGGTGAGCCTGGGGGCGCAGACGCTGACCCTGGGCGGCGTTGGCAACAGCATCTTCGATGGCGCGATCTCCGGCACCGGCGGCCTGGTCAAGAACGGCGCCGGCAGCCTCACGCTGGGCGGCGCCAACCTGTTCAGCGGTGGCGTCGCGCTCAATGGCGGCGCATTGGTGGTTGGCAACAACGCTGCGCTCGGCAGCGGTGCGCTGACGGTGGGAAGCAACGCGACGCTGGATGCATCGACCGGCGTCAGCCTGGCCAACAACATCGGGCTTGCCGGCGGCGCCAACCTCGATCTGCTCGGCAGCCAGGCGCTGACCCTGGGCGGCGTGATCTCCGGCACGGGCGGGCTGATCAAGGACGGTGCGGCCACCGTGACCCTGACCGGCGCCAACACCTACACCGGTGGCACCACCATCAACAGCGGCACGCTGGCGATCGGCGCCGGTGGCAGCCTCGCCGCGACCGGCGCGGTGAACCTGGCCGGTGCCGGCACGTTCGACATTTCGGCGGGCAACCAGGCCATCGGCTCGCTGGCCGGCGTCGCCGGCAGTACGGTGGCGCTGGGCGGCAGCACGCTGACCCTGGGCGGCACCGTGGACAGCACCCTCAGCGGTGCGATCAGTGGCAACGGCGGCCTAGTCAAGAACGGCGCAGGCGTGCAGACGCTCAACGGCGTCAGCACTTTCAGCGGCGGCGTAACGCTCAACGCCGGCGGCCTGGTGGTCGGCAACAATGCTGCATTGGGCACCGGTGCGGTGACGGTCGCGGGCGCTGCGACGCTCGATTCGAACACCGCGGTCACCCTCGCCAACAACTTCACCCTCAACAACGCGTTGACCGTCCTTGGCAGCAACAACCTCACCCTCAACGGCAACCTGAGCGGCACTGGCAGCCTGACCAAGGAGGGCGCCGCAACGCTGACCTTGAACGGCACCAATACCTATACCGGTGGCACCAACATCAACGCCGGTACGCTGGCACTGGGCGCGGGCGCGAGCCTGCACGCCAGCGGCATCGTCAACCTGGCCTCGGGTGCGACCTTCGATCTGTCAGCGGGCAGCGGCACGCAGCAGTTCGGCACGCTGGTCGGCAACGGTACGGTGAACCTGGGTGCCAACACGCTGACGATCGGTGATGCCACCAACGGTACGTTCAGTGGTTCGGTGGCCGGCTCCGGTGGCCTGATCAAGGAAGGTTCGGGAACGCAGACGTTGACCGGTACCAACACCTTCACCGGTGGCACCACCATCAACGCCGGCACGCTGGCGATCGGTGCCGGCGGCAGCCTGGCGGCGACCGGTGCGGTCACCCTGGCCAACGCCGGTACCACCTTCGACATCAGCGCGGGTGGTGCGCAGGCGATCGGTTCGCTGGCAGGCGTGGCAGGTTCGACCGTGGCGCTGGGCGGCAGCACGCTGACCCTCAATGGCGTGGGCAATACCACGTTCGCTGGCACCATCGGAGGGGCCGGTGGCCTGGTAAAGAACGGCGCAGGCATCCAGGGCTTGACCGGCGTCAACGTCTTCACCGGCGGCGTGACCCTCAACGCCGGTGGCCTGCTGCTGGGCAACGACGGATCGCTGGGCACCGGCGCGCTGACCGTAGGCGGTGACGCCAGCCTGGATGGCACCAGCGCGTTGACCCTGGCCAACACCGTGCAGCTGGCCAGCGGCACGCTGACCCTGGCTGGCAGCAACGCTCTGACCTTGAACGGCCCGATCAGTGGTGCCGGTGGCCTGCTGAAGGATGGCGCGGCGACAGTCACCCTGGGCGGTGCCAGCAGCTATACCGGCACCACCACCATCAACAGCGGCACGCTGGCAGTTGCGGCCGGCGGCAGCCTGTCCGGCGCCAGCACGGTCAACCTGGCCGGTGCGGGCACGCTGGATATCAGCGCCGGTGGCAGCCAGAGCATCGGAGGCCTGGCCGGCGTGACCGGTTCCAGCGTGGTGCTGGGCGGTGCAACCCTGACCACCGGCGGCAACAACGCCAGCACGACCTTTGCCGGCGTGCTCAGTGGTACCGGCGGCCTGGTGCAGGGCGGTACCGGCACGCTGACCCTGAGTGGCGACAACACCTATACCGGAGGCACCACCATCAACGGTGGCAGCACGCTGCAGATCGGCAACGGCGGCAGCAGCGGTTCGGTGCTGGGCGACATCACCAACAACGGCAGCCTGGTCTACAACCTGGGTACGACGGCCACCGTGGGCGCGGTGGTGAGTGGCAGCGGCAGCCTGACCCAGGCCGGCAGCGGCACGCTGGTGCTGACCGGCAACAACACCTACACCGGAGGGACCGCCATCAATGCCGGCGGCACGCTGCAGATCGGCAACGGTGGTGCGACCGGTGCGATCGTTGGCGATATCACCAACAATGGTGCGCTGGTGTCCAACGTGGCCGGCAACACCACGCTCGGTGGCACCATCAGCGGCAGTGGTGGCCTGACCCAGGCCGGCAGCGGCACGCTGACCCTGACCGGCAACAACACCTATACCGGCGGCACCACCATCAATGCCGGTGGCACCCTGCAGGTGGGCAATGGCGGTGCGACCGGCGCGATCACCGGCAACGTTGCCAACAACGGCAGCCTGGTGTTCAACGTCGGCGGCAACACCACGGTCGGCGGCGCGATCAGCGGCAGTGGTGGCCTGACCCAGGCCGGCAGCGGTGTGCTGACCCTGGTGGGCAACAACACCTACACCGGCGGGACCACCATCAATGCCGGCGGCACGCTGCAGGTGGGCAACGGCGGCGCGACCGGTGCCATCGCCGGCAATATCACCAACAATGGCGCGTTGATTTCCAACGTGGCCGGCAACACCACGCTGGGCGGCACCCTCAGTGGCAGCGGCGGCCTGACCCAGGCCGGCAGCGGCACGCTGCTGCTGACCGGGACCAACACCTATACCGGCGGCACCACCATCAACGCCGGCGGTACGCTGCAGCTGGGCAATGGCGGTGCGACGGGCTCGATCGTCGGTGATGTCACCAACAACGGCACGCTGCTCTCCAACGTGGCCGGCAACACCACGCTGGGCGGCACCATCAGCGGCAGTGGCGGGCTGACCCAGGGCGGCAGCGGCACGCTGACCCTGACCGGCAACAACACCTATACCGGCCCGACCACCATCAATGCCGGTGGCACCCTGCAGGTCGGCAATGGCGGTGCGACCGGTGCGATCGGCGGCAGTGTCGTCAACAACGGCAGCCTGGTGTTCAACGTGGGTGGCAACACCACCGTCGGCGGCGCCATCAGCGGCAGCGGCGGCCTGACCCAGGCCGGCACCGGCACCGTGGTCCTGACCGGCAACAACACCTATACCGGCGGCACCACCATCAACACCGGCGGCACGCTGCAGGTCGGCAACGGTGGCGCGGGCGGTGCGATCACCGGCAACGTTGCCAACAACGGCAGCCTGGTGTTCAACGTCGGCGGCAACATCACGGTGGGCGGCACGATCAGCGGCAGCGGTGGCCTGACCCAGGCAGGTGCCGGCACCGTGGTCCTGACCGGCAACAACACCTACACCGGCGGTACCACCATCAATGCCGGCGGCACCGTGCAGGTCGGCAACGGTGGGGCCAGCGGTGCGATCACCGGCAACATCACCAACAACGGTGGCCTGGTGATCAACACCGGTGGCACCACCACGCTCGGCGGCAGCATCAGTGGTGGCGGCAGCATCGTGCAGGCCGGCCCGGGCAGCCTGAATCTGGGCGGCAACAGTGCTGCGTTCAGCGGCACGGGCCAGGTCACCGGCGGTGGCCTGAACGTCACCGGCAACATCGGCGGCCAGTGGACCATCGGCAGTGGCACCACGCTCTCCGGCACCGGCACCATCGGCGGTACCGGCGGTGGCGTGACCGTATCCAGCGGTGGCGTGCTGTCGCCGGGCAATGGCCCGGGCAATGGCGGCGGTGCCGGCAATGGCACCGGAACGATCACCGTTGGCGGCAACCTGACGCTGTCGCCGGGCAGCACGCTGGGCATCGATCTGGGGGCCACCGGCAGCGACACGGTCAAGGTGGGCGGCAGTGCCAATGTGGGTGGCAGTACGGTGCGGGTGAACACCATTTCGCCGAGCACCAGCTACCAGCAGGGCCAGCAGTACACGGTGGTCAATGCAGGGGGGGGCGTGAGCGGGCAGTTCGCTGCGGCAACCTCGCCGTCGGCCTTCCTGACGATCACGCCGGTCTATACGGCCAACACCGCCAACCTGCAGATCGACGTGGCGCAGACTGCGGCATTCACCACCGCAGCGACGACGCGCAACCAGTACAACACTGCCGCAGCGCTGGACAGCCTGCCGCAGAGTGGCCCGGCGCTGGACCTGTACAACACGGTGCTGCTCTACGACGCGGCCACTGCGCGCAGCGCCTTCGACCAGCTGTCAGGCGAAGTGCATGCGGCCAGCCGCGCGGTGCTGCTGTATGACAACTATCTGGAGGAGGGCATCCGCCAGCGCCTGGGCAGCGAACTGCCGACCGTGCGGGGCGAGCGCGCTTCGGCCTGGCTGGCCGGCAGCGGCAAGGTGTTCCGCCAGGACGGTGACGGCAACGGTGCCGACATCCGCTCCAACCGCAATGCGGTGATGGCGGGCGTGGATTGGCAGCTGGGCGAGCACGTCGTGCTGGGTGCGGCGGCCGGCAATGAGCGCCTGGATACCCGCCTGTACGATCGCAGCGCGCGGTCCCGCCTGCGTGGCAACACGTTCGGCCTGTACGCGCAGGGGCAGTGGAACAATGGTTTTGCGGTCGGCGGCAGCGTGTCGCGCGGTGATTACCGCACCCGTACCACGCGTGAAGTCCCGCTGCTGGCCCAGACCCTGTACAGCAGGCAGGATTCGGACGTGACCATTGCGCAAGTGGAGGGCAGCTGGACCTGGACCCATGGCAGGACCCAACTGCAACCCTACGTGCAGTTCACCCGGCACTGGGTCGACAGTGATCGTGCCGTGGAGCAGGGCGGCAGTGCCGCACTGGTGCTGGAGGGCGGCAAGGACACGCTCAATGTCAGCACGGTGGGCGTGCGCGGCCGTTGGGACGTGGGCAGCGGCGAGCGCTTCCCGGCGCAGCTGACCGTCGGCCTCGGCTGGCAGCACGCCTCGGGTGACACCGATGTGGTCAGCCGCAACCGCTTCGCGGTGGGCGGCAATGCCTTCGATGTCTACAGTGCGGTGATGGCACGCAATGCGCTGGTCAGCCAGCTTGGCGTGGCGGTGGGCCTTGGCCGCAACAGCCAGCTGTCGATGTTCGTACAGGGCCAGCATGGCGACGGCCGCCGCGATGTGGGCGGGCAGATCAACCTGCGCGTGGGCTTCTGAGGAAAGCGCGGCGACGTTGGATCCCGGCTCGCGTGGATCCAGGGCGGGCGGAGGGCTAGACCCTCCGCTCCATCTCCACGGCGTCGATCCCGGCGCCGTGGCCATTGGACACGATCCGCGTTACTTGGAAGCCCAGGCCAGCATAGAAGCCCTGGGTGTGCTGGCTGGTGCTGAGCGTGATGCGCTTGATCGAGGGATCCGCTTCGGCCTGGCGCAGGCGTGCCAGCGCCAGTTCGCGGCCCAGTCCCTGCCGGTGCAGCGCGCGCTGCACCATGCCCCAGCAGAAGCCGGCACTGCCGTCGCCGCGTCGCGACAGGCCGCCACAGGCCACGATGCTGCCGTCGCGCTCGATGACCTGGAATGCGCAGTCCACGGCCTGTTCGCGCAGGAAGCGTTCAAAGTCGCTGCGCTCTTCGGGCGCGAAGTAGGTGGGCACGTTGCTGTCGAACATCGACAGGCAGGCGCGGGCATCTGCGGGGCGGTAGAGGCGGAGGTTCATGGGAAATGCCTTGGAGTTGCCCGGCTGCATTTCAACCGTCCAGGCGTTGGGAGGGGGCGAAGCGTTCCAGGGTACATGGAGCGATGCCGATCCTTTTACAGCTGACGTCTCCCCACTCGAATGACCGTGCGGAACACAGGCGCCTGTACCAGGCGGGTGCGTCGGTGGCGGGCAATGGCGAGGCGCATCCGGTCGCGATGGCGTGCAGTGTGGCGCGATGGCTTCTGGGCTATGCTGTCGACACGTGGGACTGACCGCGCGGCAGGATCCGCCGGCCCCATTCGTGTTCCCGCCTGCAACGGAGCTGCCCAGCGATGCCCGACCCTTCTTTTTTCCGGCCTGCCCCGATCATGCGCGGCCTGCTGTTTGGCGCGGTGGGTCTGTTGATCCTTGCCGTGGCCGCCTTCGAGGTGACGCATCGCCTTGAGTTCCTGCAGGTCGCGCAGGCCGTTGATGGCCAGGTCGAGCGCCTGAACGCCGGCGGATCGCATCCGCAGGTCGCGTTCACCACCGCGACCGGCCAACGCGTCTCGTACCCGCAGGGCGGCATGATCTTCGGCTATGAGCCCGGGCAGCCGGTACGCGTGCTGTACGACCCGGCGCAACCGCGGCTGGAGCCGGTCCTGGATACGTTCGGTGCGCTGTGGGGAATGACGGTCGTGTGGGTGCTGCTGGGGCTGGTGTTCGTCGGCGCCTGCGTGCGCGGACTGCTCCGGCGCAGATGACTCGCGGCGGATCGCGCGCCGTCGGCGGGCGGGCCGTTGGACCGGCCACGGCGGCAGGGCCTGTTCAGTCCGGTAGTACCTGCGGCGCTTCCCGCCAGCCCAATAAAAAAGCCGCCCAAGGGGCGGCTTCTTCATTTATCTGGCGGAGAGAGGGGGATTCGAACCCCCGAAGCGCGGTTTAGACGCTTACACACTTTCCAGGCGTGCTCCTTCAACCACTCGGACACCTCTCCGGATCCTGCCATCGGCAAACGCCTCAGCAGGGGCGCAGATTCTAGCGGGCGGCGCGGCCGGACACAAGCACCCCGGCCAGGCAACACCTCCGGGGGCGATGTTGGCGAGGGGGCTGGACAGGCATGGCACAATGGAACATCCGATGGAAAACGGTGGCCTGATGTCCTATCTCGTCCTTGCCCGCAAGTGGCGTCCGAAGCGTTTTGCCGAGCTGGTGGGCCAGGAACACGTGGTCCGTGCGCTCAGCAATGCGCTGGACAGCGGCCGGGTCCACCACGCGTTCCTGTTCACCGGCACCCGCGGCGTGGGCAAGACCACCATCGCGCGCATCTTCGCCAAGTCGCTGAACTGCGAGCAGGGCACCAGCGCCGACCCCTGCGGCCAGTGTGCAGCCTGCCTGGATATCGACGCCGGCCGCTACATCGACCTGCTGGAAATCGACGCCGCGTCCAACACCGGCGTGGACGACGTGCGCGAGGTGATCGAGAACGCGCAGTACATGCCCTCGCGCGGCAAGTACAAGGTCTATTTGATCGACGAAGTGCACATGCTGTCCAAGGCGGCGTTCAACGCGCTGCTGAAGACGCTGGAAGAGCCACCGGAGCACGTCAAGTTCCTGCTGGCCACCACCGATCCGCAGAAGCTGCCGGTCACCGTGCTCAGCCGCTGCCTGCAGTTCAACCTCAAGCGCCTGGATGAAGACCAGATCCAGGGCCAGATGACCCGCATCCTGGCGGCCGAAGCGATCGAGGCCGACGGCAGTGCCATCGTGCAGCTGGCCAAGGCTGCTGACGGCAGCCTGCGCGATGGCCTGTCGCTGCTGGACCAGGCGATCGCCTATGCCGGCGGCGCGCTGCGCGAGGACGTGGTACGCACCATGCTGGGCACCGTTGACCGCACCCAGGTGGCGGCGATGCTGGATGCGCTGGCCGCCGGCGATGGCCCGCGGCTGCTGCAGGTGGTCGCGGCGCTGGCCGAGTTCTCGCCGGACTGGAGTGGCGTGCTGGAAGCGCTGGCCGAAGGGCTGCACCGCATCCAGGTGCAGCAGCTGGTGCCGGGCGCCGCTGTTGCGGAAGGCCTGGATGTGGCGGCATTCGCCGAGCGCCTGCGCCCGGAAGTGGTCCAGCTCTGGTACCAGATGGCCCTGAACGGCCGTCGCGACCTGCCGCTGGCACCGAGCCCGCGCGCGGGCTTCGAGATGGCGGTGCTGCGCATGCTGGCGTTCCGTCCGGCCGCAGCGGTACCGCCGGTGCCGAAGGCGATCGACGGTGCGGTGGGCGGCACGGCGGGTGGCAACGCTGCCGGTGGCGGCGGCGGTGCCGGTAGCCACGAAGCGACGCCGGCCGCTGCCGCCGCTTCAGCCAGCCCGGCTGTGGCAGCGCAGGTGGCCGCTCCGGTACAGGCCGTGCCGCGCGAACCTGATCCCGAACCGGAGCCGGCCCCGCAGCCGGAGCCGGATCCGACGCCAGAGCCCGAGCCGGTTCCGGTGGAGGAACCCGAGTCGCCGCCGCCAGTGAAGGCGGAGGCGGCAAGCGACGACCTGCCACCGTGGGCCACCCAGGACGCGGAGGCGCGTGATGAGGCGCTGGCCGCGGAGATGGCGGGCCCGGACGCCGCCATGGTCGCGCCCTGGCATGAGCCTCCGGCTCCCGCCGCGGTCGCTGGCGAGCCTGCGCGGCCGGAGCGTCCGTTCCGCGCCGAAGGCATTGCCATTGCGCCGGTCGAACCGGCCCCGGCGCGCGATGCCGCGCCGCCGGACGGTGTCAGCGAGCTGGCCACTGCCGAAGACTGGCTGGACCTGGTGGCCAACAGTGGCCTCAGCGGCCCCTCGCGGCAGCTGGCTGCCAACGCCGCGTTCATCAGCTGCCAGCACGGGACCTTGAAACTGGGCCTTTCGCCCGGATTTGAATACCTGCGCTCGGAGCGCGCGCTGGCTGCCCTCGGCGAGATGCTGCAGAAGGCCCTCGGCCAGGCGCCGAAGATCGTGGTCGAGACCGTGGAAACCGAACACGTTCCGGCCGAGACCCTGCATCAGCGGGCCGACCGCCAGCGTGGCGAGCGGCAGCAGGTGGCAGAGGCCGTTTTCATGGACGACCCGGAAGTGCAGGTGCTGATCCAACAGCACGGCGCGCGGGTTGTTTCCGATTCCATCCGTTCTTTTGACGAGTAAGACACCATGCGCGGAAACATCGCCCAACTGATGCAGCAGGCCCAGAAGATGCAGGAAAACCTGCAGAAGGCCCAGGAAGAAATCGCCCGGATCGAAGTGACCGGCAGCGCCGGCGGCGGCATGGTCAGCGTGACCCTGACCGGTGCCAAGGAATGCCGCAAGGTGCGCATCGACCCGTCGCTGACCAGCGACCCGGAGATGCTGGAAGACCTGATCGCCGCCGCCTTCAACGATGCCTCGAACAAGATCGACGCCGAGTCGAAGTCGAAGATGGGTTCGGCCACCGCCGGCATGCAGCTGCCGCCGGGCATGAAGCTGCCGTTCTGATTGCCAGCGTGGCACCCGTGCAAGCGGGGTGCCACGGAATCTGTAGCCGTCGAGCTTGCTCGACGCCATGAAAGCACGCCGCCGTGTCCGCACCCCTGCTTGAACAATTGATCGACGCGCTGCGGGTGCTGCCTGGCGTAGGCCAGAAGACCGCACAGCGCATGGCCTACCACCTGCTCGAACGCGAGCGCGAAGGTGGCCAGCGCCTGGCCGAGACGCTGGCCCTGGCGGTGGAGCGCATCGGCCACTGCGCGCAGTGCCGCGACTTCAGCGAAACCGAGCTGTGCCCGACCTGCGCCAACAGCAGCCGCGAGCGCAGCCAGCTGTGCGTGGTCGAATCGCCGGCCGACCGCCTGGCCATCGAAAACGCCACCGGCTTCCGCGGTGTCTACTTCGTGCTGCAGGGGCGGCTGTCGCCGCTCGATGGCGTCGGCCCGCGCGAGCTGGGCCTGGAGCAGCTGGAACAACGGCTGGCCGAAGGTGAGGTGCAGGAGCTGATCATCGCCACCAGTGCCACCGTCGAAGGCGAAGCCACCGCGCACTACCTTGCGCAGCTGGCGCGCGCGCGCAAGGTGCAGCCCAGCCGGCTGGCGCAGGGCCTGCCGCTGGGCGGCGAGCTTGAATACGTTGACCGCGGCACGCTGTCGCACGCGTTCGGAACGCGCAGCGAATTCCGCGATTGAGCAGGCGCCGGGCAGCGCCCGGCGCGACCGGCCTACAATGCGGAAGACACTCCCGCCGAGGCCGACCATGAGCAACGAAACCCTCTTCAGCAAGATCATCCGTCGCGAGATCCCGGCCACCATCGTCTATGAGGATGACGAGGTGCTGGGTTTCAAGGACATCGCACCGCAGGCGCCGGTGCACGTCCTGTTCATTCCGAAGAACGAGATCATCCCGACCCTGGACGACCTGCAGCCATCGCAGGCGCACCTGATCGGCAAGCTCGCCCTGGCTGCCGCCGAATATGCGCGCCGCGAAGGGTTCGCGCAGGACGGCTACCGCATCGTGATGAACTGCCGCGAGCATGCCGGGCAGACCGTGTTCCACATCCACATGCACCTGTTGGCGGGTGCCCCGCTGGGCCATTTCGGCGCGCCGGGGCGCTGATGCGCCCGGCCTCCACCCTTGCCCCGCAGTAGAGCCACGCCATGCACGGATGAAAAAAGGCCGCCCGAAGGCGGCCTTTTCCGATCACGCGTGGCGGCTGGCGATCAGATCACCACCAGCCCCAGCGGCCGTAACCACCCCAGTACGGGCCATACGGGCCCGGGCCCCACGGGCCGTAAGGGTAGGGCACCACGTCGACCTGGCGCTGTTCCGGCCACAGGTAGATCACATCGGCCGACAGCTTCGGCAGGCGATAGTCGTACTCGCCGATGCGGGTGTTCTGGTAGCCGTCGATCTTGCCGATGAAGGTCACGTCGCGGCCCGCTTCAAACACGGCCGGGTCGTAGAAACCGGCGCGGCAGGCAATGAAGCGGCCATCGCTGGCGTCGGACGAGGTGGTGTTCGGGCGGCCACTGGCGTTGAGCGGGCGCGAGATCATCTGGAAGCAGGTCTCGCCCTGGCCGGGCTTGGTTTCGATGATGCGGCCGCCCCATCGGACCGGCGTGCCGACCTGCTGGGTGGCGACCGAGTCGCGCGGGGAAACCAGGCTGAACTGTCCCTGCAGCGGCTTGGGGGCCGTGGCGCAGGCCGACAGGGCCAGCGTGGCCACAGCGGTGAGGAGGAACTTGGTGTTCATGGGGAGGCTCCGGAAGTCGGGCGATGCCTGCGCAGGTCCCGCAATAATGAAGCGAGGTCGGTGCAAGTTCCAGCGTAGCGCGCGTCGGCGAAACGCTGGCTGAGCGCGAGCAGGGCCGGATCGGGGCGCCGGGCGTGCACCCGCCGTGCCCAGTCCCGCGCGGTCTCGCAGGGCTCGCGAGCCAGCCCGAGGCGCGCATACCGCCGACCCAGTCGGTGCCAGGCGCGCAGCAGCGGGTCGCGTTCGCGCTCGCCGCGGGCCAGCAGCCAGGCCATCCACGCCAGCGCCAGCAGCGCGGCCACCACCAGGCCAGCCACCAGCTGCGCCGGCCCGAGGTCATCCAGCCCGAATGGCTTGAGCAGCTGCTGCTGGCGGCGCGCGTCAAAGGACAGCACCAGGTCGTTCCAGCCGCGGCGCAGCCAGTCGCCCATCTGCCCCAGCTGCAGCCAGCGCTGCTGCAGCGGGGTATCGGTACCGGCCTGCAGGCGGTCGTCCAGCGTGTCCAGGATGCGCTCCGGCGCCACGGCCGCGGTCGGGTCGACCCGGACCCAGCCGCGTTGTGGCAGCCAGACTTCGGCCCAGGCGTGGGCATCCATGCGCCTCACCACCCAGTAGTCGCCGATGCGGTTGCGGGTGCCGCCGGCGAAGCCGGTCACCACCCGGGCCGGAATGCCGGCGTTGCGCATCAGCACCACGAAGGCCGAGCTGAAGTGCTGGCAGAAGCCGGCCTTGTAGTTGAACAGGAAATCGTCGACCGGATCGCGCCCGGCCACCGGGGCATCGAGCGTGTAGGAGAAATCGCGGGTGATCCACTGCAGCGCGCGACGGACGATGGCCTCGTCATCGTTGCCGGCCTCCTGCCGCCATTGCCGTGCGAGCTGGGCGGTACGTGGATTGAAGCCCGGCGGAAGCTGCAACGCGGCGCGGCGCAGATAGGGCGAAAGATCGGTCTCGAACCGTTGCGGTGGCGCCGAATGCAGCCGCCAGCGGCTGAGCGCGGACAGCGTGCGGTCGCTGCGCAGGCTCATGTCGGCATCGAAGCTGCTGCCCTCCGGTGCGCGGCTGGGCAGGTCCAGTGCCACCAGCAGGCGACGGTCGGTAGGCTCGTAGTCGATCTGGTAGTCCCATCCCGGTGCCGCCGCCTGGACCACGGGAGCGGACCGCCGGGCTGCGGCGTGGTCGCGGCTCCAGCGGTGGCCATCGAAGGAGGTCAGCACCGGGCCGCGCCAATAGCGCTGCGCGGGCTCGGGTACCGCGCCGAAGAACTGCACGCGCAGCGCCGGGGTGTCGTCGGCCATCAGGTCCAGCCACTGGTCCGGCGCCATGCTGTCGGCCAGGCCCGGCGTACCCACCGCCCGCTCGGGCACGCCCCACAACGGCGTGGACAAGCGCGGGAACAGCCAGAAGCAGGCCAGTGCCAGCGGCAGGCCGATGCCCAGCAAGCGGCCGACACCACGCAGTTGTCCACGCAGTGGCTGGCGTGGGCTGCGGCCTTCGTCCTGGGCCAGGCGCTGCAGGGCCAACAGCGCGACAATGGCGGCCAGCGCCGCCAGCCCCGTGGTCAGCGGCCCCTGGTCGAGCAGGAAGGCCGCGAACGGCGAGAACAGTGCGAAACCCAGCAGGCTGCGTGCATCGCGCAGGTTGCGCAGTTCGCTGGATTTGATCGCCAGCATCGCCGCGAGCAGCGCACAGCCGGTGTCACGCCCCGGCCGCACCATGCCCATCTGCCAGACGATCGTTGCCAGCATGGCCAGTACCAGCAGCAGGCGCACCGGCATCGGCAGCACCCGCCGCCACGCGAGTGCCGCGGTCAGTACGGCGGCGATCGCGATCACCAGGGCCAGCACCGGTGGCAGCTGCAGCAGCAGCGGCAACAGCGCGAGCGCAGCGCTGGCCAGGGTCCAGCTGCGGGCGTTGCGATCAAGCAGGACGGCGGGCTCAGTCATGGGGCATCAACGCCAGCGCGCGCAGGCACAGGTGGTGGTGGCTGGCGCCTTGGCCGGGACCCAATGGCGGATGCGCCGGAAGCAGTAGTGTGTAGCGCCGGCCCTCGCGCTCGGCCATGTCGACCCAGCGTGCCAGCCGCGCGATGCGCGCCTCATGCGCCAGCGGCGCCAGCGTGCGCCAGTCCAGTACCACTTCGATGCCGATCGGCTTCTCGTATTCGCGCACCAGCAGGCTGTCACGGCGTGCCGAGTGCTTCCAGGCAATGCTGCGCGGGGCGTCGCCGGCACGATAGGGGCGCAGCTGATGCAGCTCTTCGCCCGTGGCGTGGGCGCGGGTGTGCAGGGGATCGCTGCCACTTTCCGGGAGGGGCGGTGCCTGGGCCTCGGCCAGCGGGTAGACCAGCAGCGGCTGTTCCGGCCACACCCACGACCACGCGCGCACCAGCCCCAGCGGTTGCGTACTGGACAGGCGGATGCGGGGCAGTTCCAGCCAGCCGCGGCGCTCGCTGGGGACATCCAGCTCCACTTCGCCGCGACCCTGCGCCGGCAGCGCGACCCAGGCCTCGCTTCCCGCCAGCTGCAGGTGCAGCCCATGGCGCGCGCGCGGGTCGCGCAGCGAAAGGTCCACGCGCAGGCGCAGCGGCTGCCCGGCCGGTACCGGTTCGGCGGAGATTGCATCGATCTGCAGGCCGGACAGCTGCAGGTGCGCGGCGATGGCGCTGGCGATCGCCGCTGCGGCCAACAGCAGCGCCAGCAGCAGGGCCGGGTTGTTGTTGTAGTTCAGTGCGCCCAGCAGCATCGCTGACAGCAGGGTGGCGACGAACAGGCCGAAGCGCGTCGGCAGTACATAGATGCGATGGCGATCCAGTCGCTGCGGCAGGGCTTCTGGCCTGCGTGGGCGTGCCAGCAGCTGCATGCGTGCCCAGCGTGTGGCCACCGTCAGTCCACCGCGACGGTCTGCAGGATCGCCCGTGCCAGTGCCGGCCCGGAACTGGACTCGGCCTCGGCCACCAGGCGATGGCCGGCCACCGCCACGAACAGGGTCTGCACGTCCTCGGGAACCACGTGCCCGCGGCCGAGCAGCAGCGCGTGCGCCCTGGCGGCGCGCAGCAGGGCCAGCCCGGCACGCGGCGACAGGCCCACGCGGACCCCGGCATGCTGGCGGCTGCGGGTCAGCAGCGCCTGCACGTAGTCGACCAGCGCGTCGCTGGCGTGCACCTGGCCAACCGCTTCACGCAACGCACGCACCTGGGTGTCGTCCAGCTTCGGCACCGCGCGCGCGATCAGGTCGCGGCGATCACTGCCACGCAGCAGTTCGCGCTCGGCCTGCGCGCTCGGGTAGCCCATTGCCAGGCGCAGCAGGAAACGGTCCAGCTGCGAATCCGGCAACGGGAAGGTGCCCGACAGGTCGACCGGGTTCTGCGTAGCGATGACGAAGAACGGATCGGGCAGCGGATGCGTCTGTCCGTCCAGGGTGACCTGCTGCTCGGCCATCGCCTCCAGCAACGCGCTCTGCGTGCGCGGCGGTGCGCGGTTGATCTCATCGGCCAGCAGCACGTGGGTGAACACCGGGCCGGGGTGGAACTGGAACTGGCGGCTGCCGGCCTCGTACACCGATACGCCAAGCACATCGGCCGGCAACAGGTCGGAGGTGAACTGCACGCGCTGGAAGCTGAGGCCGAGGCTGCTGGCCAGCGCATGCGCGAGCGTGGTCTTGCCCAGGCCAGGCAGATCCTCGATGAGCAGGTGGCCGCCGGAAAGCAGGGCGACAAAGGCCAGCCTGACTTCCGGCACCTTGCCCAGCACCAGTGCGTTCACCTGATCCTGTGCCTCCCGCAGGGCCTGGCGCAGTTGATCGGTTAGCATGCTGGGAGTGGGGGACGAGGCTGGCATGATCGTCTCAGGTCTGGAATCCATTCGATTATCCATAGAGCAATGCAAGGCGAACAGCGCGCGCGGACGATATTTCTCTGGTTGTGGACGCTGGTCACAGCGGCCAAGCTGGTGGTGGCTGCGCGCCTGCCGCTGTTCGTCGACGAAGCGTTCTACTGGCAGGAAGGCCAGCATCTGGCCGCTGCCTATTCCGATCTGCCGGGGCTGACCGCCTGGCTGGCACGCCTGGGTGTGGAGATCGGCGGTCATCACGTACTCGCATTGCGATTGCCGTTCCTGGCCATCGGTGCGCTGTTGCCGTTGCTGGTGGTGCGCATCGCCACACGCTGGTTCGGCAACGTTGCCGGGTGGCAGGCGGGCAGCCTGACCCTGCTGATGCCGCTGTCGGCCACGCTGGGCCTGCTGGCGGTGCCGGACGTGCCCATGGCGCTGGCCGCAGTGATCTGCCTGCACGCCGGCGCACGCCTGCTGCACAGCGTGGATGCATCATCGGCGATGAAGCTGGCGCTGGGCCTGCTGATCGGTGCGCTCAGCCACTACCGCTTCATCGGTGTCATCGGCGTCGGGTTCATCGCGCTGCTGGCGTTGCCGCAGGGGCGTCGCATGCTGGCCGATCCGCGCGTATGGGTGGCGCTGGCGGTGGGTGTGCTGGCCTGGCTGCCGCTGCTGGCCTGGAACGCGGACAACCATGATGCCGGCCTGAAGTTCCAGGTGGTGGAGCGCCACCCGTGGGCGTTCGAGTGGGAGGGACTGTGGTTCCTGGTGATCCAGCCGATGCTGGTCACGCCGATCCTGTGCATCGCGATGTGGAAGGTCGCGCTGGCCGGCACCCGCAGCGGCGGCGGTGCGCGGGTGCAGTGGCGCTACTTCGGCCTGGTGGGCGGTGTATCGACGCTGGGCATCTTCCTGCTGGGTTTCTTCACCGATGTCGAACGCATCAGTTTCCACTGGCCGCTGCCGGGCTACCTGGCACTGCTGGTGGCGGTACCGGTGGTGCTCAATGGCTGGCCGCGCTGGCTGCGCCGTACCGGCTGGTGGCTGGCGGCGGCGGGTACCGTGCTGGCCTTCGGCTACTACCTGATGGCGTCCACGCCGGCGCTGCGCGAGCAGATGGCGGGCAGCAAGTACTACCCGCGCAACTTCGCCGGCTGGCAACCGCTGGCCGTGGCGGTGCGCGACGAGCTGCGCCAGATGCCGCCCGGCACGCGTGTCCTGGCGGGCAACTTCAAGGTCGGTGCCGAACTGGGCTTCCAGCTGGGCGACGGTGATATCCAGGTGTTGCCGCATCCGCTCAATGACAAGCATGGGCGAACCGCGCAGCTGGCGCAGTGGAACCTGCTGCACGAAGGCCCGCGCAATACGCCGATGTTGCTGGTGCTGTCACCCAGCGACCAGCGCTACCGCGATCTGCTGGCGCGCTATCACACCATCTGCGAGCAGGTCGGGCCGTTGCCCGCGCCGCGCGTGGTCAGCAGCGACCATGGTTTCCAGCGGTTCCTGTTGTTCCGGTTGCCGGCGCAGCGTGCACCGGGGCCGTGCGTGACGCCGGCGATGGCGTGGCTGGATGCGCCGTCCAATGGTCAGACGGTTTCCGGAACGCTGGCGATCAAGGGCTGGGCCTTCAAGGATGGCGTCGGCCTGGCACGCGTCGAAGTGCTGGTTGACGGCCGCCCGATCGGTGATGCGCGCTACGGGCGCGTGTTCGACGTCCGCCCCGCCTGGCCGGGCAGTACCGACCCGCAGCATCCGTCGGTGGGCTTTGATGCCTCGCTGGATACCGCCACGCTGGCACCGGGGCGGCATTGGCTCGGCCTGCGCCTGTACGGGCGCGATGGCAGCGTGGAGGCGTGGCAGGAGCAGCCGTTCGAGGTGCGCTGAGGTCCTCTGGTCCTGTCGAGCCGAGCCGATGCTCGGCGGCTTCTGCTTCAGATGGCAGGTAGCCTCGAAAAAACAGCCGAGCCTGGGCTCGGCTCTACCGTTCACGGCACCGCGAATCCGGCCCTGCGCAGCAGCCTGCACAGCGCGATCAGCGGCAGGCCGACCAGCGCGGTCGGGTCGCGGTTGTCGATCGCCTCGAACAGGCTGATGCCCAGGCCCTCGCACTTGAAGCTGCCGGCGCAGTCCAGTGGTTGCTCGGCGGCGACATAGCGGGCGATCTCCAGCGGGTCCAGCGCGCGGAAGCGTACTTCGGTCAGATCCACCGCGGCGAAGGATTCTCCATCGCGCCTGAGACTGATTGCCGTGTGAAAGCGCACGGTTTGCCCGGACATCGCTGCCAGCTGCGCACAGGCGGCCTCGGCCGTGCCCGGCTTGCCCAGCGGCTGGCCGTTCAGGTCGGCCACCTGGTCCGAGCCGATCACCCAGGCGCCCGGATGGCGGGCGGCCACGTCGGCGGCCTTGGCGGCCGCCAGGCGCGTGGCCAGCGCCAGCGGAGCTTCGCCGTTCAACGGGGTTTCATCCACCTGCGGGCGTGCGCAGTCGAAGGGCAGGCCCAGCCGTTGCAGCAGTTCGCGGCGGTAGCGGGAGGTGGAGGCCAGGACCAGTGGCATGTGACAATACCGGGGCAGGGCGCGGCAGTCTGGCCCGCCTGCGCCGCCAGCGGCAAGTCCTGCAGGGCAGGCATTTGACAGCAGACACCGCGATCCTTAGTATTCAGCGGCTTATGTCCGCGAACGTGCCCGAAACGCTGGATGCCTGGCGGATGGTTGTAGCGCGAAGGCGCTTCGACGGTCAGGTGCCCCTGGCTGAATTGACCCGCCTGCAAGGGTTGGTCGCAGATGCCGACGGCGAGTGTGTCTACTCGCTTGAATTCGGTCGCGACGACGTCTTGCGGGTATCCTATGTGGAACTGACCATCGACACCGCGTTGCCGCTGACCTGTCAGCGCAGCATGCAGCGATTCCTGTTGCCGGTGAAGGTGACCCAGAGGCTTGGCCTGATCCGCGACGAGGACGAGGAATCGTCCCTGCCGGAGGAATACGAGGCGTTGCTGGTGCCGGAAGACGGCCAGCTGCGTCCGCTGGACCTGGTCGAGGACGAGCTGGTGCTGGCGGTGCCTGTGGTGCCGCTGTCGCCCGACGGTGAAGCAGTCGACAAGGACTGGGCACCGAGCGAAGACGAAACGAAGAAGGCCAACCCGTTTGCGGCGTTGGCGGCACTGAAGAAACAATAGCAGCCGGATTGTCGTCGGCGGCTGCGGCGAAAGCGAAAGTGTGCTGGGCGCTGGCGTCCTGCGCGACGATACGACGAAGCAAAACGAACCGAGTTTGGAGCAATCCCATGGCTGTGCAGAAATCCCGTGTTACCCCGTCCCGCCGCGGCCAGCGCCGTTCGCATGACGCCCTGAGCGCCAAGCAGCTGTCGACCGACCCGACCACCGGCGAAGTGCATCTGCGTCACCACATCACTGCCGATGGTTTCTACCGCGGCAAGAAGGTCATCCAGACCAAGACCTCGGCCGTCGAAGAAGATTGATGTGCCGGGAAGGCCGCTGCCTCCGGGCAGCGGCCTTTGCCTTCTTTCCCGGGCGTGCCGGTGATCGGCGGCCCGCGCAACAGGAAACATGATGAGCAAGCGGATCTACTCGAGGATCGCGGGCACCGGCAGCTATTTGCCGGAAAAAGTCCTGACCAACGCCGACCTGGAAAAAATGGTCGAAACCTCGGACGAGTGGATCCAGTCGCGCACCGGCATTCGTGAACGGCACATCGCGGCCGAAGGCGAAACCACCAGCGACCTCGGCTACAACGCCGCCCTGCGCGCGCTGGAAGCCGCAGGCATCGATGCCTCGCAGCTCGACATGATCGTGGTCGGTACGACCACGCCTGACCTCATTTTTCCGTCCACCGCGTGCCTGATCCAGGCCAAGCTCGGTGTGGCGGGGTGCCCTGCCTTCGACGTCAATGCGGCCTGTTCCGGCTTCGTGTTCGCGCTGGGCGTGGCCGACAAGTTCATCCGCTCCGGCGACTGCAAGCACGTGCTGGTGATCGGCACCGAAACGCTGACCCGCATGGTCGACTGGAACGATCGCACCACCTGCGTGCTGTTCGGTGATGGCGCCGGCGCTGTCGTGCTGAAGGCCGACGAAGAGACCGGCATCCTCAGCACCCACCTGCATGCCGATGGCAGCAAGAAGGAACTGCTGTGGAACCCGGTCGGTGTTTCGACCGGCTTCAAGGACGGCGCCAACGGCGGTGGCACCATCAACATGAAGGGCAACGACGTGTTCAAGTACGCCGTCAAGGCGCTGGACTCGGTCGTGGACGAGACCCTGGCTGCCAACGGCCTGGACAAGTCCGACCTGGACTGGCTGATCCCGCACCAGGCCAACCTGCGCATCATCGAAGCCACCGCCAAGCGCCTGGAGATGTCGATGGACCAGGTCGTGGTGACCGTCGACAAGCACGGCAACACCTCCTCCGGCTCGGTGCCGCTGGCGCTGGACGCCGCGGTGCGTTCGGGCAAGGTCGAGCGTGGCCAACTGCTGCTGCTGGAGGCCTTCGGTGGCGGCTTCACGTGGGGTTCGGCCCTGCTGCGCTATTGATAGTGCAAGTTACGACAATGTGAAGTCTTGTCGTTACGGCCCCTCCGGGGCCGTAACGCGTTTAAGGAGGACCTGTCATGGTTGAGCCCATCGTCATCGAAGGGCAACGTGCCTGGCTGAAGCAGTACGGCAAGGGAAGCCGGGCAATGGCCCTGGGCCTGCTCAATTTTGTTGCGCGCCGTTTCCATCTGGATGCGCTGCGCCCGCCGCCGCATCGCGGCGGCGATGCGGCACGCGAAACCGAAGCCCGGCGCCTGGGGGAACTGCAGGCACAGGGCGTGAACGTGCCCGACGTGCTGGGCACCGGCCACGCTGCACTGGTGATCGGCGACAACGGCAGCTCGTTCAATACCTGCCTGCGTGAAGCCGATGAGGCCGGCCGCGATCGGCTGGTGATGGCGGCGATGCAGTCCATCGCCCAGGCGCATGCGCGCGGGGCCTATTTCGGCCAGCCCTTGCCGCGCAACCTCACCTGGGATGGCGAGAAGGTCGGCTTCATCGACTTCGAGGAAGATCCGCTGGAAGTGATGGACCTGTCCGAAGCGCAGGCCCGCGACTGGCTGATGTTCGGCTATGGCGTGGCCAAGTACTACGCCGACCGCCCCGAGCACCTGCAGGCGATGATGGCCGAAGCGATGGGCGACGTTCAGGCGCCGGTGCGCGAGCACGTGCATGCGGTCAGTGGCCGCCTGCGCAGCCTGGCCCGGGTCTGCATGAAGCTGGGGCGTTCAGCGCGCGCGCTGGCCCATTCGATCTTCATCACCCACGGCGCCAGTACGGCCGGGGTGCTGATGCTGGTGGGGCTGTGCGTGGATTTCCTCGCCGACGGCGATCTGGACGTGCTGCAGCTGTTCTGCTGATGTCTGACAGGGGTCAGATCCCTTTTCCTGCGGAAAAGGGATCTGACCCCGTTGCGCTTGCCCGGCCGCGCTCCATACGCCTGCATACGCGCACGTACAGACGACACAGCGGATTCGCCCTTATCATGGCCCGCTTCGATTGCAACAAGCGGATGACCGCGTGACCGTATCCACCCTCGCTTTTGTCTTCCCCGGCCAGGGCTCGCAGTCTGTGGGCATGGTGGCCGAGCTGGCCGAACTGCACCCGCAGGTGCGTGAAGCCTTCACCGAGGCATCCGATGGTGCCGGCGTCGACCTGTGGGCGCTGTCCCAGGGTGGCCCGGAGGAAATGCTCAACCGTACCGAATACACCCAGCCGGCCCTGCTGGCGGCAAGCATCGGCGTGTGGCGCGCCTGGAACGCCGTGGGCGGTCCGCGCCCGTCGGTGCTGGCCGGCCACAGCCTGGGCGAGTACACCGCCCTGGTTGCCGCAGGCGCGCTGAGCCTGCATGACGGTGCGCACCTGGTGCGCCTGCGCGGCCAGCTGATGCAGGAAGCCGCCCCGGCCGGCGTCGGCGCCATGGCCGCCGTGCTCGGCGCCGAAGACCAGCTGGTGCTGGACGTCTGCGCCGAAGCGGCGGGCAGCCAGGTGGTGGTGCCGGCCAACTTCAATTCGCCGGGCCAGATCGTGATCGGTGGCGACGCCGACGCGGTCGACCGTGCGCTGGCGCTGCTGGCCGAGAAGGGCGTGCGCAAGGCAGTCAAGCTGGCCGTCAGCGTGCCCTCGCACACCCCGCTGATGCGCGAAGCCGCCAACCGCCTGGCCGAGGTGATGGCCGGCCTGTCCTGGCAGGCGCCGCAGCTGCCGGTGATCCAGAACGTCGATGCCCAGGTGCACGACGGCGTGGACGCCCTCCGCACCGCGCTGGTCCAGCAGCTGTACCAGCCGGTACAGTGGACCGGGTGCGTGCAGGCCCTGGCTGCCCGTGGCGTCACCCGGATCGCCGAGTGCGGCCCGGGCAAGGTGCTGACCGGCCTGGTCAAGCGCATCGACAAGGCCATCGACGGCCGTCCGCTGGCCACTCCGGGCGACTTCGAAGCCGCCCGCGAGGCGTGGTCGGCCTGATTCCCCTGTTCCTGCCGACCGTGCCGGTCGCCGCTGCAAGCGGCACGGGTGCGGCGGTCGCCCCAGCCTGAGGAAAACATCATGAGCAAGCCCCTGCAGGGTGAAATCGCACTGGTCACCGGCGCCAGCCGTGGCATCGGTGCCGCCATCGCCGATCTGCTGGCCGCCCAGGGCGCCACCGTCATCGGTACCGCTACCACCGAATCCGGCGCTGCCGCGATCGGCGAACGCCTGGCCGCCCACGGTGGTCACGGCCGCGCGCTGAACGTCACCGATGCCGCCGCGCTGGACAGCGTGCTCGATGGCATCGCCAAGGAATTCGGCCCGATCTCGATCCTGGTCAACAATGCCGGCATCACCCGCGACAACCTGCTGATGCGCATGAAGGACGAGGACTGGGCGTCGATCATCGACACCAACCTGACCAGCGTGTTCCGCACCAGCAAGGCGGTGATGCGCGGCATGATGAAGGCGCGCAAGGGCCGCATCATCAACATCGCATCGGTGGTGGGCGTGACCGGCAATGCCGGCCAGGCCAACTACGCCGCGGCCAAGGCCGGCATCATCGGCTTCAGCAAGTCGCTGGCCAAGGAAATCGGTTCGCGCGGTGTCACCGTCAATGTTGTCGCACCTGGCTTCATCGACACCGACATGACCAAGGCGTTGCCGGAAGAAGCGCGCACCGCGCTGATCAACGACATCGCCCTCGAACGCCTGGGATCGCCGGAAGACATCGCCCATGCGGTGGCCTTCCTGGCCAGCCCGGCTGCCGGTTACATCACCGGCGAAACCCTCCATGTGAACGGCGGCATGTACATGCCGTAAGCAAGGGGCGCAGGGATTGCGCCGCAAGTGGTTGATCTGCGGAGGTTTTTGCTGCAATGCAAGGCCGCGCCGGTTTCCACTACACTATCCCACGGCCATCGCCCTTGATGGCGACCACTTTTGAACCACAACTCCATCTGGAGCGAGATCCCATGAGCACCATCGAAGAACGCGTCAAGAAAATCGTCGTCGAACAGCTTGGCGTCAAGGAAGAAGAAGTCACCAACAGCGCATCGTTCGTCGATGACCTGGGCGCTGACTCGCTGGACACCGTCGAGCTGGTGATGGCCCTGGAAGAAGAATTCGAGTGCGAGATCCCGGACGAAGAAGCCGAGAAGATCAGCACCGTGCAGGCCGCCATCGACTACATCAAGGCCCACGTCAAGGCCTGATGTCAGACGGCAGTGCGCGCGCGGGCCACGCTCGCCGCGCACCGCACCCCATGGGGCCGCTGTTGCGGCCCCGTGTGTTTGGGCATCACACCGAAGCAAACCGCGTTGCCCGTTGAAATCAGCCGGGCCAGGAGAATCAGCAATGAAGCGTCGCGTCGTCGTAACCGGCCTGGGTATCGTCTCGCCGTTGGGCAATGATCTGGCCAGCAGCTGGGAAGGCATCACCCACGGTCGTTCGGGCATCGGTCCGCTGACCAACGTTTCTGATGCCTATCTGGATCGGTTCACCACCAAGATTGCCGGTGAGGTCAAGGGATTCGACATCACCGCCGACAATGAACTGTTCGGCAAGTTCCGGGTCAGCGGCAAGGATGCCAAGAAGATGGACCCGTTCATCCATTACGGCCTCGGTGCCTCGTTCATGGCCCTGCACGACTCGGGCCTGGAGATCACCGACGCCAATGCCGAGCGCATCGGCGCCATCGTCGGCGCCGGCATCGGCGGCCTGCTCGGCATCGAAGAGCAGACCATCGAGTTCCATGAGGGCAAGAAGATCTCGCCCTTCTACGTGCCCAAGACCATCATCAACATGCTGCCGGGCCAGCTGAGCATCATCACCGGCCTGAAGGGCCCGTCGTTCTCGGCGGTGTCGGCGTGCGCGACCTCGAACCACTCGATCGGCACCGCGATGCGCATGATCCAGTACGGCGACGCCGACGTGATGGTGGTCGGTGGTGCCGAACGTGGCTCGTCGCCGACCGCCGTGGGCGGCTTCTGCGCGATGAAGGCCATGAGTACCCGCAATGACGCCCCGGAACAGGCCTCGCGTCCGTGGGACAAGGACCGTGACGGCTTCGTGCTGGGCGACGGCGCCGGCATCCTGATCCTGGAAGAGTACGAGCACGCCAAGGCACGTGGCGCGAAGATCTACTGCGAACTGGCCGGCTTCGGCGCCAGCTCCGACGCGTACCACATGACCGCACCGAGCGAGAACGGCGAAGGCGCCGCGCGCTGCATGGCCATGGCCATGAAGGACGCGGGCGTGACCCCGGAACAGGTGGGTTACCTCAACGCGCACGGCACCTCCACGCCGCTGGGCGACCTGGGCGAGACGATGGCGATGAAGACCGCCTTCGGCGACCACGCCTACAAGATGATGGTCAGCTCCACCAAGTCGATGACCGGCCACCTGCTGGGTGCTGCCGGCGGCGTGGAAGCGATCTTCTCGGTGATGGCACTGCAGGACAACGTCATCCCGCCGACCATCAACCTGCAGCAGCCGGGCGAAGGCTGCGACCTGGACTATGTGCCCAACGAAGCACGCCAGGCCAAGGTCGACGTGGTGATGTCCAATGGTTTCGGCTTCGGCGGCACCAACGGCACGCTGGTCTTCAAGCGCGTCTGACCGAGGTGTAGCGTCGGGCCATGCTCGACGCCGCGTTCTACGGAGCCGCCGCAAGGCGGCTTCCGTGCATCTGAACCCCAGAACTGGCTGCCATGACCCACGCACCGCTGATCCACCCGCTGCCGCACCCGATCGATCTGCTGGCCCTGCAGCAGCATGACCCGGCGCGCTTCCCGCTGCTGATGGAATCCACTGCCTCGGGCACCGCGCAGGGCCGCTGGAGCCTGCTGCTGGCCGCGCAGGGCGATGGCCTGCGACTGGATGCGGATGGCCAGGTGCGCGACCAGCACGACGCGGTGCACGCCGGCAGCTTCCTGCAGGTGCTGGACCGTGCCTGGCAGCGCGACCGCCTGCCGCATGACGGCAGCCACAGCCTGCCGTTCCGCGGCGGCTGGGCGTTGATGCTCGATTACGAAGTGGCCAGCCAGATCGAACCGGTGCTGCCGGCGCGCGCACGCGAGGATGGCCGCCCGACCGCGCTGGCGCTGCGCTGCCCGGCCGCGGTGCTGCACGACCACCACAACGACGCCAGCTTCGTCATCGCAGAAGGCGGCGAGCAGACGTTGCTGGATGCGCTGGTGGCACTGGCCACGGCCGCGCTGCCCGAAGCCGGGCAGGGCTGGCAGCCGCCGCAGGCGGTAGGCGAGGATGCGCCGCAACGTTTCACCGACGGTGTGCGCCGGGTAATCGAGTACCTGCGTGCCGGCGATGTGTTCCAGGTGAACCTGTCGCGGCGCTGGAGCGCGCAGTTTGCCGCGCCGGTCAGCCCGCAGGCGCTGTACGCGCAGCTGCGCCGCGCCAATCCGGCACCGTTCGCCGGCCTGTTCAGCGCGCACGGCCGCCATGTGGTCAGTTCCTCGCCGGAGCGGCTGGTGTCGGTGCATGCCGGCCACGCGCAGACCCGTCCGATTGCCGGCACGCGTCCGCGCTTCGAGGGGGACGATGATGCCGCGCGCATCCAGGAGCTGGTCGGCCACCCGAAGGAGCGTGCCGAACACGTGATGCTGATCGACCTGGAGCGCAACGACCTGGGCCGCATCTGCATGCCCGGTACCGTGGTGGTCGACGAGCTGATGACCGTGGAGAGCTACGCGCACGTGCACCACATCGTCAGCAACGTCAGCGGCCACCTGCGCCCGGAGGTCACCCCCGGCGAGGTGATCGCCGCCACGTTCCCCGGTGGCACCATCACCGGCTGCCCCAAGGTGCGCTGCATGCAGATCATCAGCGAGCTGGAGCAGGTGCCGCGCGGTGCCTACACCGGCGCGTTCGGCTGGCTGAACCGCGACGGCGACCTGGACCTGAACATCCTGATCCGCACCGCCGAAGTGGATGGCCACCAGGTCAGCTTCCGCACCGGCGCCGGCATCGTGGTCGATTCGGACCCGGACAAGGAACTGGACGAGACCCGCGCCAAGGCCCGCGGCCTGCTGCGCGCGCTGGGCCAGCAGGGGTAGGCGTGTTCCGGTAGTGCCGGCCGCTGGCCGGCAACCTCATGCACCCATGATCCACGCGCTTGCCGGCCAGCGGCCGGCACTACCGTACCGGTGGGTGCCAGTGTTGTGGTGGGTGCCGACCGTTGGTCGGCACGGGTGTGTGGCCCCGGTCATGACCCCAATCCACCGGCACGGTATCCTGCACGACGGAATCGAGTTCAGAGGTAGTCCATGGCGGGAGCCAAGCGCGGGTGTCTGTTCGTGGTAACGCTGGTGGTGGTGCTGGGCGCCGTCGTGGCCGGCGTGGGCGCGCGGTTCTTCTACCAGCAGACCCGGTTCGCCGATGCCCCGATCACCCCGACCGCCGAGAGCGTGGTCATCGCCAGCGGCGATGGCATGAACAGCGTGCTGCGCAAGCTGCGCGAGGCCGGCGTGGACGAGGGCCAGAATACCCAGTGGCAGTTGCTGGCGCGGCAGCTCGATGCGGCCGGCAAACTGAAGGTGGGCGAGTATGCGCTCAGTGGCGATCTGACCCCGCGCGAGCTGCTGCTGCGCATGCGTGCCGGCAAGGTGCTGCAGCACCGGGTCACGATTGTCGAGGGCTGGAACATCCGCCAGTTGCGTGCTGCGCTCAAGCGCGCCGAGCCGCTGCTGCACACCACCGACAACCTGGATGACGCCGCGTTGATGCAGCGCCTCGGCTTCGGTGGCCAGCATCCGGAAGGCCGCTTCCTGCCGGAGACCTACGTTTACCAGCGCGGCGACAGTGATCTGGACGTGCTCAAGCGCGCCCACGCCGCAATGGAAAAGGCGCTGGACGAAGCCTGGGAAAGCCGCGCGCCGGACCTGCCGATCAACACGCCCTACGAACTGCTGACGCTGGCCTCGATCATCGAGAAGGAAACCGCGCTGTCCAGCGAACGACCGCAGATCGCCGGCGTGTTCATGCGCCGCCTGAAGATCGGCATGCGCCTGCAGACCGACCCGACCGTGATCTACGGCCTCGGTGCCGCGTATGACGGCAACATCCGCCGTCGCGACCTGACTACCGATACGCCGTACAACACCTATACCCGCGCTGGCCTGACCCCGACCCCGATCGCCATGCCCAGCCGCGACGCGCTGATGGCCGCCGCGCAGCCCGCTGCGGGCGACGCGCTGTACTTCGTCGCCGTGGGCGACGGCAGCGGCGCGCACGTGTTCTCGCCCAGCCTGGACCAGCACAACGCCGCCGTAGCCCGCTACCTGCAGCAGCTGCGCCAGCAACGTACCCAGGAGACCCCGGCGCAATGAGTCCCGCGCTGCTTCGCCACCCGCGTTTCGTCAGCCTGGAAGGCGGCGAAGGCGCAGGCAAGACCACCGCCATCAATGCCATCCGTGACTGCCTGCGCAGCCACGGCCACGAGGTGGTGCTGACCCGCGAGCCGGGTGGCACGCCGCTGGCCGAGCGCATCCGCGGCCTGGTGCTGAAGCCCGATGCCGAAATCGCCGCCGAGCCGCTCAGCGCCGAAGCCGAGCTGCTGCTGGTGTTCGCCGCACGCGCCCAGCATGTGCGCCAGGTGATCCGGCCGGCGCTGCAGCGCGGTGCCTATGTGCTGAGCGATCGCTTCACCGATTCCAGCTATGCCTACCAGGGCGGTGGCCGCGGGCTTGACCCGCAGTGGATTGCCGACCTGGAGCGCCGCGCGGTCGGCGTGCTGCCAGGGCTGACCCTGCTGCTGGACGTGGATGTGGCCGTCGGCCGCGCGCGCGCCAACGGTCGTGACCTGTGGCCGGACCGCATCGAGAGCGAGCAGGACGATTTCTTCCAGCGCGTGCGCGAAGTGTTCCGCAGCCGCGCACAGCAGGACCCGCAGCGCTTCGCGCTGATCGACGCCGGCCAGGTGCAGGAACGCGTGGCCGCCGATGTGGTTGCACGTATCGAGCGTTGGCTGCAGGACGGGGAGGGCGCATGAGCACGTTTTCGCCGTGGCAGCAGCGCGCGTTCGACCAGACCGTGGCCGCGCTCGATGCGGGTCGCCTCGGTCATGGCCTGCTGATCTGCGGCCCGGCCGGGCTGGGCAAGCGCGAGGTGGCGCTGGCGCTGGCCGACCACGTGCTGGCGCAGGGTGACGCAACGCACGCCACGCGCACGCGCCAGCTGATCGCTGCCGGCACCCATCCGGACCTGCAGCTGGTCAGCTTCATTCCGAACAAGAGCGGCGACAAGCTGCGTACCGAGATCGTCATCGAGCAGGTGCGCGAGATCACCGACAAATTGGCGCTGACCCCGCAGTACGGCGTGGCACAGGTGGTGATCGTCGATCCGGCCGATGCGATCAACCGTTCGGCCGCCAATGCGCTGCTGAAAACCCTGGAAGAGCCGCAGCCCGGCCGCTACCTGTGGCTGATCAGCAGCGACCCGGCACGCTTGCCGCAGACCATCCGCAGCCGTTGCCAGCGCCTGGAGTTCAAGCTGCCGCCGCAGCACGAAGCGCTGGCTTGGCTCCAGCAGCAGGGCCACAGCGAAGCATCGGCGCGCGAAGCGCTGGAGGCCGCCCGCGGCCATCCCGGCCAGGCCGACAACTGGCTGCGCGAAGACGGCCTGAGCCTGCGCCGCGAAGTCGGTCGAGATCTGGAACAGCTGGCCGCCGGCAAGACCGGCGCGGTGGAGCTGGCGCAGAAGTGGTGTGTTGATGACAACGCGGCGCTGCGCCTGCGCTTCGCTGCCGACCTGGCGCTGGCCCAGGCCAGCACCGATGCCTTGACCACGCCGGAGCGATTGCACAAGCTTGCAGCCTGGTTCGATGCGGCCAACCGCACCCGCGACCTGCTGCGCACCACGGTGCGTGCAGACCTTGCGGTGGTCGAGTTGCTGCTGGCCTGGAACAAGGTGAACGAGCGGCCTGCCGCAAGGGGAAATCGATGAGTGCCAGCAACGCCCGCCAGGGCATCCTGTCCCTGGCTGTGAAGGACAAAGCCGCGCTGTACAGCGCGTACATGCCGTTCGTGAAGAATGGCGGCATCTTCGTGCCCACGCCCAAGCGCTACTTCCTGGGCGACGAGGTGTTCCTGCTGCTGACCCTGCCCGATTCCAGCGAGCGCCTGCCGGTGGCCGGCAAGGTGATCTGGGTGACCCCGGCCGGCGCGCAGGGCAACCGTACCGCCGGCATCGGCGTGCAACTGGCCGATGGTGCCGAAGGCGAGGGCGTGCGCCACAAGATCGAGACCCTGCTGGCCGGGCTGACCGGTTCGGACAAGCCGACCCATACGATGTGATTCCGGTAGCGCCGGGCCATGCCGGCTGCGTGCCCCGAAACGCCGTGAACACGACTGTGAAAAACTGTTGACGGCCTCTGAAAAGCCCCTATAATGAGCGGCTCAGCAACACACCGGGCGGTTAGCTCAGCGGTAGAGCATTGCCTTCACACGGCAAGGGTCACAGGTTCGATCCCTGTACCGCCCACCATGTTGCAGAACGAAAGAAGCCTCCAGCAATGGGGGCTTTTTTGTTGCCTGCGATCCAGCAGGATCAGCCGGAAGCGCAGCCCCTTTCAGCGGTGCCCCTCCAGCAGCTCGCGCGCAATCATCGCCGTGGCATCCAGCAGGTCGTGGCCGCTGCCGGCCTGCATCACCACCGCCAGCAGGCTACGGCCCACCTCGGCATTGCCGCTGGTCAGCTCCATCTCGCCTTCAAAGCACAGATCGGCCAACCATTCGTGGGCCTGCTGCAGCCCGCGCTTGCGGACGCGGCGGAACTCCGCGAGCAGCTTCGCTTGGCCGGCCTCCGGCTCGCCCTCGGCCAGCAGGCCGAGGGCACCGCCGTGCGCCGCGCGCCAGATCGCCGGTAGCGGGCGACCGTTCGCGTCCACCACGTCCGGCGAGAACTGCGCGCAGTACATTTCGTAGCGCTTGCCCGCTGTGCTGCGGGGCACGATGCCGGCCTCGGCCAGCAGGCGTTCGGCTTCATCCAGTGTGCTGAACTTCAAGCGCAGCAGTGCAGGGCGGCTCAGCTGTTGTGCCAGCGCGTGCTGGTTGGCGGCGAACCAGACGTTCCAGCCCACGGTTGCGCGGCCTTCCAGTGCGGCCTTGAAGTACTCCAGGTGTTTGGCGTCCATTGCGGTCTCCTGCGCTCCCTGCGCGATTGTAGCGGGAGCGTATCCGGGCCGGTCAGGCGTCGCCGCTGGAGAGGCAATGATGTGCCTCGCGCACCAGTTGTCGTGCGGCCACGATCAGTCCGTCGATATGGAAGGCGCCCAACTGTTCGTCCGGGCCGCCTTCGTTGCGCGCATGGTCGGCGGCCTGCAGCAGATCGAGCAACGCGCCGAGCCCAGACAGCGAGCGGCGCAACGAAGCGTGATTGCTGGCGCCGAGGGTGAGGCTGATGCACGGCTGTCCGTCCTCACCGTCGGCATGGTTGATCGCATTGAGACGGGCGAAGAACGTGGCCGACTGCGTCGGAAGGTTCTGTTCGTTCAGGGCGCACTCGATCTCGCGTGCGAGGTCCCCGGGCACGTCGGCTGCGACGTCGCCGATAAGCGAATGCAGGCGGGGATGGATGGCGGTGCGGTTGGTCATGGCGAAACCCTCACTGGCGTGAAGCCACCTTCCGAAGCGAAGGTGGCGGACGGTGCGGGTTGGCGTACCAAGGCACGAAAGCTCACTGGGAGAAAAAGCCTGGCGGATCATGAGATCCCCACGCACCGCCCGCCATGGAAGGCAGTCGGTGCATTCTCTTTGCTGCGATCAAGATCGCAACTTCCAGTAGCTTGTTCGTTTATTCGAGACGCCAATCCCGGCCAAGACGTCTTGCCTCGGCGCGGCGATCATCAAGCCGGGTAATCACATCGGTCTGTAAGGAAAGTTCGCAACTGTCCCTAGGCAGGCCAGGCGTTTCCCGATGTGTGCCGTCGGACACCTGCGAGTAGTGCGGCTCATCACTGATGGCGCACATCGCCGCCCCTGCCGACCGTGCACGAGACGACTCCAGAGCGGCGCCGCCACGGCAATCGCGTCACCCCGCGCGGCGGAGGCGGGACCATGCCACGCATGGAGCCAAAGGGTTCCATCCCTGCGCTGTCCCCCCGCCCTGGGCAGGCGTAGTCTCAGCCCATTGCCGTGCCCATCCACTCTGGAGTGCCACCATGCCGCTCGCCCGCATCGATCTTCGCAAAGGTAAATCCGCCGACTACCTGCAACGCGTCGGCGAAACCATCTACCAGGCCCTGCGCGCAGTGGGCGTGCCGGAGAACGACCGCTTCCAGATCTTCCAGGAACACGCGCCCGGCACGCTGATCTACGACCCCGGCTACCTGGGTGTGGACCGTACCGACGACTTCATCTGCATCCAGATCACCTGGAACGAAGGGCGCACGCTGGAGCAGAAGAAGGCGTTGTACCTGGGCATCGCCGATGGACTGCATGCGGCGGTGGGCATCCGCCGCGAGGATGTGTTCATCAACCTGGTGGAGGTGAAGAAGGAGAACTGGTCGTTTGGCAATGGGCAGGCGCAGTACGTGAGTTGATGCGGGAACGGTGTCTGCGCCTGATGCGGCTGGGTCAGGCCATGCGCGGCGACGCCTGCTGTTGTGCCTGTTGCTCGTCCTGCGCCAGCCGGCTTGCGTCGCGGGATTGCTGCTGCACGTTGGCCTGCTGATACAGCGTATCCGCGTCGCCCTGCTGCGTATCGAGCAGGGACAGGCGCTGGCGATTGGCGGCAGGGTCCGGCGAGGCGGTGCCGCCGCTGCGATGCAGGAATACGTAGCCGGGTGCCTCGGCGGTGCTGTTTGAACTGAATGCCACCTGCAGCGTGTCCTTTTCGCTGAAGCCGGCCTGCACTGCCGCGTGGGTCAGATGGCCGGCCAGGCGTTCATGCTCCTGTCCGGGGGGCAGTCCCTGCTGTTCGCTGGCCTGGGCGAGTGCGGTACGCACTTTATGGTCCAAGGCATGAAGGTTGTGCCCCGGTGCGCGCGCGTCCGCAGCCAGACGCTCGCCCAAGGGGCCATCAACGCCATCGGTTTCGCTGAGCAGTCGCTGCTTCAAGCTGCGCTCGGGCAGGGGATGGGTGATGGTGCGGTTGAGTTCGCTGTTGGGGAAGGGCGGTTCAATGCTGTCCACGCCATGGATGTTGCGCAGGGGGCGGTAACCGTCCTTGCCCTGTGACTGGATGCCCAGCGGAATGCGGACATCGGGCAGCAACTGGCCGACGGGGCCGCCGATGCTGTTCACGTCCAGGCTGTGCTTGCGCTGGATGCCGGCATGATTCAATGCGTCCCAGGTGAAGTCCACGCAGTTGTGGCGCACGTCGGCGTAGTGCTTGCTGAAGCCGTGCGCCACTGGATCGTCGCCGAACGCCTTGAGCTTGTTGTACTGGGCTTCGGTGATTTCCAGAGAGCGCGTGTAATGCGGGTTCTTGTAGGTCTTTGCATCGCTGTCCACGATGTCACCCGGTCCGTTCACGCTGCCGTGCTCGATCGGTGCAAAGCCGTAGCTCGCCGGATCTTTTCCCGGTGCTCGCAGGACGTAGAACATGTGCCCCGGCCCGGATGTCTGCGGGGAACCATCCGGATTACGCAGCGGCTGCTGCGTTACCGGGTCGAGAAGCGGTGTTCCCGGCGCCGCAATGACGATATCGACGATGTAGCGTGGCTTGTCCATGTGCGTGTGATCCTCCTGGAAGGTGTACGAAGGCGCTGCGCTACTTGGCGAGCGGACGCGATTCGTGAATCAGTATCCTGGCGCTTGCGCCACGAAGCGGTGCGATGTCTTCAACCGTGCTGATCTGGACCCGATAGCGGCTATGCGCCTGCAACGGCAGCAGCGCGACATGCAATCGGTATGCGCCATCGCTGCCCCGTTGGGTCTGGGCATAGTTCAGTCCCGCATCGCGGTGCCAGTCTGGCAGTGGCTGGCCAGATTGCGACTGTGCGATCTGGTAGGCGTCGGGGCTTGCCAGCGACTGCCACGTGCCGCCGGACCATTGCTGAAGTCCAACGCGTAAAGGAATGTGCAGGTCGCGCGGAGAAGCAGCATCTGGCGATGGGGAAACGTGCTGTAGATCCAGCTCCACCGCATAGGTACGGTAGCTGGCAAAATTGCGCGCCGTGGTTTCGAACTCGAACTGCACCTGCTGGCCCGGCGTGTCCACGGCGATGGGCTGCGAGAGTTCCAGCGGCTCTGGCGGTGGGGGCGGCCCCTTGTCGGCGCAGGCGGCGAGCAGCGCGGCCAGGCCGAGCAGGCTGATGCGCAGCCGGTGTGTGATGCGGGTGGTCATGCGGATCCCTCTGGCTCCTTGCCGTGGCCATCTGAACCCTAACGTTGGCGAGGTGGGGCCTGCAAGCGTGGGGACCGCGGTGCGGTGCATTCACATGTCGCCGCTGGAGGCGAGCCCCTGCGTCACCGTGTCGCAGGGGGCAAACCCTGAACGCGGTCCAAGGTTGGCCGTGGCCCCGTAGAATGGTGGCGTGCGCCGTTCTGTCCTCCACCGCCGGTTCCAGGCCCTGGCATGGCTTGCCATGCTGCTGGTGCTGCTCGCCCCGCTGGTGAGCCGCTGGCTGGCGCACGGTCACGTGGCTGCCGCTGCGCCGGTGGCGGCCATGGACCATGCGATGCACGCAGAGCATGCACAGCACGCGATGGAAGGGGACCACGACCATCACGCGATGGCGATGCCGCACGGCGGGGCCACGAAGAAGCCGCCCGCCGACCCACACGCCGATCATGAGATGGGCGTGGACTGCGATTACTGCCTGATCGCTGCACGGCTGATCACCCTGCTGGTGGCGGCCGTGCTGCTGTTGGCGCCGATGGCACCGGTGTGCCGCGCACTGCGCGGCGCGGTGCGGGCGTTGCCGCAACGGATCAGCGGCACATTGGGCGCGCGTGGACCGCCGGCACTGATGGCTGCCTGAGCCGCACGCGCGCTGCATTGAACGTTCTTCCATGAGGTTGCCGGCTACGGCCGGTGCCCGCACGCGCGTGTCTGTCCCTTTCTGATTGCTGCCCTGCCATTGCGGGGTGGCCTTGCATGCCGTGAAAAAATGAAAACGAACCCCAACCCCGCGTGCCTGCGCCGGGCGACGCTGCCTGTCCTGTGCGCGCTGCTCCTGCATGCTGCGCCCCTGCTTGCCGCCGACGCGGCACCCCCGACCACGCTGGAGACCGTGCGGGTGGTCGACACCCGCAGCGGCGAGCTGTCCTCCACTGCCAGCGCAGGCTCTGCATTGGGCCTGAGCGTGCTGCAGACACCGGCCAGCCTGACGGTGATTTCGCGCGAGCAGCTGGAGCAGCGCGGCGACAGCAACCTCAACGATGCGATCAGCCGGGCGGGTGCGATCAGTGCGATGCCGCACCCGGGCAATGGCCTGAGCGCGCTCTCCAGCCGCGGCTTCACCGACGGTGCCTCGGTGATGCGGCTTTACGACGGGCTGCGCCAGTACGGCGGCGTCGGCATCACCTTCCCGTTCGATACCTGGTCGATCGAGCGCATCGAAGTGCTGCGCGGCCCGGCGTCGGTCATCCATGGCGACGGTGCAATCGGCGGCGTGATCAACATCGTGCCGAAGAAGCCCTCGCGCGGGGCCATCGAGAACGAGATCAGCGTGACCGTGGGCAGCGAGGACACCGCGCGGCTGGGCTTCGGCAGTGGTGGCGCGCTGACCCCCGAGCTGGCCTACCGGCTGGATGTGAGTGGCAACTACAGCGGTGGCTGGGTCGACCGTGGCCGCAACAACGATGCGACGTTCTCCGGTGCGTTGCTGTGGCAGCCGCGTGCGGACCTGCAGCTGACGCTCACCCATGCGCAGGGCTACCAGCAACCGATGCGCTACTTCGGCACGCCGCTGGTCGACGGCCGCCAGCTGGAGGCGCTGCGCCACCGCAACTACAACGTGGACGACAGCGAGATCCGCTTCCGCGACCGCTGGACCCAGCTCGATGCGCTGTGGACGCCGAACGCGAACGTAGAATGGCGCACGCGCGTCTACCAGATCGACAGCCAGCGCGATTGGCGCAATGCCGAAGCCTATGTCTACAACCGCGCCACCGGACTGATTGATCGCTCGGGCAATACCGAGATCACCCACAACCAGGACCAGACCGGACTGACCTCGACGCTGCGTGTGCAGGGAACGGCGGGTGGCCTGCAGAACAACTTCGCGGTGGGCCTGGACGCCAACCGCGCGCACTTCAAGCACACCAACAACACCTATGCCGGCAGCTCGGGCCCGGTCGATCCGTACGATCCGGTGCCGGGGCAGTTCGCCAGCGATGCGCCGAACCTGCCGCGCTACCGCAACCGTGCCGAGCAGTACGCGCTGTTCGTGGAAGACCGGCTGGCGCTGAGCGAGCGCTGGTCGGTGCTGGGTGGCCTGCGCCACGACCGCGCGCGCATTGATCGCACCGATTTGATCAGCGGCCAGAACGCGTTCTCGAAGACCTACAGCAGCACCGGCCGGCGTGCAGGCACGGTATTCGCGCTGCAGCCGACGTTGAGCCTGTATGCGCAGTATTCGCAGGCGGCAGACCCGGTCAGTGGCCTGCTGATGATCAGCCCGGCCAACGGTGCCTTCGACCTGGCCAAGGGGCGGCAGATCGAAGTTGGCCTGAAGCAGGCCTTCGACGGCGGCGAGTGGACGCTGGCGGCGTACCGCATCCGCAAGACCGGGCTGCTCAGCCGCGATCCGCTGGTGCCGGATCGCCGGGTGCAGGTGGGGGCGCAGACCTCGCGCGGTATTGAAGCGTCGTTGAACTGGAACTTCGCGCCGCGCTGGTCGCTCGATGCCAATGCGACGGTGCTGAAGGCCGAGTTCGAGGATTTTCTGGAAACCACGGGTTCGCCGGCGGTGCTGGTATCGCGCGACGGCAACGTGCCGCCGAACGTGGCCGAGCGCCTGGCCAGTGTGTGGCTGAGCTGGCAGTTCGCACCGGACTGGAGTGCGGCGGGTGGCGTGCGTTATGTCGGCAAGCGCTACGCCGACAACGCCAACACGTTGGAGCTGCCCGGCTACAGCACCACCGACCTGGCACTGACCTGGCAGGCGGCACCGCGCACGCGGCTGTCCGCGCGGTTGTTCAACGTGTTCGACAAGGCGTACTACGCTACCGCGTACTACACCAGCACGCAGTGGCTGCTGGGTGCGGACCGGCGCGTCGAATTCACCGTCGACCATCGCTTCTGAGGACGCTGGCGATGACGTTGCGATCCACCGCCAAGCGCTGGACCTACCTGGTGCATCGCTGGCTGGGCATCGGCGGATGCCTGCTGATGCTGCTGTGGTTCGTCAGCGGCATGGTCATGCTGTTCATCGGATATCCGAAGCTGACACCTGGCGAACGGATGGCGGCGTTGCCGGCGCTGGGTGATGCTCGCGGTTGGCAGGGGCTGTCGATACTGCCTGCCGCCGTGCAGGTCGAACCGGAAAGCGTGGCGCTGACCACGCTGCGTGGCGAGCCCGCCTATGTGGTGCGCAGTGGCAGCAACGTGGGCGCCTGGTCTGCCGTGACCGGCCAGGCGCTGCTGCCGGTGTCGGCACAGCGCGCCGAAGCATCCGCTGCACAGTTCGCGGGCGGCCAGGCCTTCGTGGGTGCGACGCGCGTGGAGGAGGACCGCTGGACGCATTCGCGCGCACTGGACGTGCATCGACCGCTGTATCGCGTCGAGGTGGGTGGCGCGCAGCCGGGCGACCTGTATGTGTCCTCGCGTACCGGTGAAGTCGTGCTGGACGCCCCGCATGTGCAGCAGCGCTGGAACTATGTGGGCGCCTGGCTGCACTGGTTGTACTTCCTGCGCATGCAGTCGGTGGATCCGGTGTGGACGTGGGTGGTGATCGCGCTGTCCGCGCTGTGCACGCTGGTGGCGGTCAGCGGCATCGTGGTGGGGGTGTGGCGCTGGCGCTTCCGTGGACACTATCGTTCCGGTGCGAAGACGCCGTACGTCGAGTCGTGGATGCGCTGGCACCACCTGCTTGGCCTGATGGCGTCCGCCTTCGTGCTCACCTGGATCTTCAGCGGGCTCATGTCGATGAACCCATTGGGTGTATTCAGCAGTACGGGTGAAGCGATCGATGTTGAGCACTACCGTGGCGGCGCGGTGGCGGTCGATGGTGCGCTGGGTGATCCTGCGAAGCTTCTGGCGGTGGCCGAAGCTGCCCGCTTCCAGCCGGTGGAGATCCAGTGGCGACGGATCGGTGGTGAGCTGTTCGCGGTGTTGCTGGACGGGCGGGGTGATACGCGCATCGTGTCCGGCGGCAATGGGCACCTGCATGTCGCACGGTGGCTGCCGACCGCGTGGTTGCAGCAGAGGGCACGTGCGCTGTCCGCTGCACCCATGCAGGGTTTCGTGGTGCAGCATGCAGCGGATGCGTACTTCTATCCGCGTGCGCCCGAGGCCATGAATGGTGCAGCGGTACGTCGCTTCCCGGTGGCAGTGGTGGATTTCGGTGATGCCGAGGCGACACGCGTCTATCTCGACCTGGCGACCGGCGATCCGTTGCTGACGATGGGGCATCGTGAGCGGCTCGGGCGCTGGCTGTTCTACTTCCTGCACAGCTGGGACCTGCCGGCGATGCTGCGCCAGGAAGGTTCCCGTTTGGCGGTGTTGCTGCTGCTGAGCGCTGTCGGCACCGCGTTGTGTGCCACGGCGACAGTGATCGGCTATCGGCGATTGCGGATGAAGCTGCGGCGCAGGCGGCGCTGATGCCCTGGGCTACACCCGCAGCCAACGCGTGGACATCGCCACCAGCAACAAGGCCGTGGCCACGCCGATGAACGCGGCGATCAGGCCGAAGTGATTGGCAGCGAAACCGATCAACGCCGGCCCAGCAAGGATGCCGGCAAAGCCCAGCGTGGAAACGGCAGTGATGGCCAGCGCGCCGGGCATGCGCGTCTGGTGGCCGGCCAGCGAGAACAGTGCGGGTGCGATGTTGGCGCAGCCGAGGCCGACCAGCACATAGCCGAGCAGTGATGCCTGCCACGGCGTGACCAGGGTCAGCACCAGCACGCCCGCGGCGGCGAGCAACGCGCCGAACACGATCGCGCGCTGGCGGCCCACGCGTGCCACCAGTGCATCGCCGAACAGGCGCGCGACGGTCATGGTCAGGGTGAAGGTCACATAGCCGATGCCGGCAAGACTTGCATCGACGCGGCGCACGTCGCTGAGAAACACCGCGCTCCAGTCGAGCATCGCACCTTCGCCGAGGAACGCGACGAACGCCAGCACGCCGATGAACAGCACGATGCCGTGTGGCAGGGCCAGCATCGGTGTGTCGTGCGGCATCCGTTCGCTGTGCCAGTACGACGCCGACAGCAGCATCACCAGCAGCATGGCGCCAACGCCGATCAGCACGGACGCCAAGGGAGGCAGTTGAGCAGACAGCAGCACGGTCATGGTGGCCGCGCCGAGGAAGCCGCCGATGCTGAAGAACGCATGGAAGCCGGACATCATCACGCGCCGTGCGTCGCGCTCGACGATGACGGCCTGTACGTTCATCGTGCAGTCCATTGCACCCACGGCGGCACCGAACACGAACAGCACCAGGCCCAGCGTCCAGGCCGAACCGGCCAGCGCCAGGCCGGGCACGGTCAGGCAGATCAGCAGGCTGCTGGCCACCATCACCCGTCGGCAACCGAGGCGCGCGGCCAGCACGCCGGACAACGGCATGGCCAGCAGCGAACCGGCACCGAGGCAGAGCAGCACCAGCCCCAGCGTGGCGTCGTTGATCCCGGTGCGTGCCTTGGCGAACGGCACCAGCGTGGCCCACAGCGCGGTGGCGAAGCCGGGAATGAAGAACGCAGCGCGGGTCGCGTGCTGTTCGGCACGCGCGCGGTTGGCAAGGGACATGAGCGGTACGGTCAGGGGGGAGTGGGGTGCACCGCGATGCCGGCGGCGCGGAAGCGTGCCGCCAATGCGGGCGGCGCGGTGGTGGTCAGCACGAGGTCGTCGATCTCGTCCAGGCTGGCGATCTGCCAGTGGCCGCGGGCACCGAGCTTTTCAGTGGTGGCGGCAACGATGACGCGGCTGCTGCACGCGACCATCGCGCGCTTCAGCGTGGCTTCTTCCGCATCCATTGCCCACACGCCGGTGTCGCCGTCCACCGCGCAGGGGCCGGGCAGGTACACATCGGCGCGCAGGCGCTGCACCTGGGCCAGTGCTTCGGCACCGACCGCGCCGCCACCGCTGGCCAGGCGGCCGCCGATCAACTGCACCGAGGTGCCATCAAGCAGGCTGGCGGCGGTGGCGATCTGTGGCGCATTGGTGATCACCGTCAGGCCGAGGGCGGCCGGCAACTGCTGGGCGATCACCAGATTGGTTGAACCGGCATCGAGCAGTACGACCTGGCCGGGTTGCAGCAATGCGCAGACGCGGGCGGCCAGCTCGGCCTTGTCGCCGCGGTCGCGGGTCAGGCGTTCGCGCAGCGGGCGTTCCTTGGGTGGTGGCAGCACGGCGCCGCCGTAGACACGCTGGCATAGGCCCTGTGCGGCCAGTTCGCGCAGGTCGCGGCGGATCGAATCTTCGGAGACGGCATAGCGGCGCGCCAGCTCGGCGGCGACCACGCGGCCCTGCTGGCGCAGTTCCTCCAGGATCTGCCGGGTGCGCTGGGCGGGGAGGGGGCTGGGATCGGAGTTCACGCTGCAAGTCTGCACGTTCGTGCATCAACGTGCAACAACGTGCATTTGACCCGTGTGGACACAGGTCAACTGGACTGCCGGTGAATCTGGCCGCGGCCGTGTCTGTGGATTGCCCCCGCGGCCCGGCATCATGGCGTGGCGTTTGGCAAGGAATCCACGATGTCCCCCACCGTTCACCGCAAGCTGCGCATTGGCGCGGACCAGTACACCGGCCAGAAGGTGGTCGACCAGCAGTTCCACGAGTGCGACTTTTCAGGCGTGGACCTGACCGCCACCGAGTTCATCAACTGCGGTTTCTACGATGCCGACAGCCGCGCCGGCTGCCGCTTCAATGGTGCCACGCTGAAGGAAGCCAGTTTCCGCAGCTGCGACATCAGCATGTGCCACTTCAATTTCATCAAGGCACTGGGCCTGGAGATCAGCGAGTGCCGTGCGCAGGGCGCGGATTTCAGCAACGCCAGCTTCATGAACCAGATCACCACGCGCAGCTGGTTCTGCAGCGCGTTCATCAAGAAGTCGAACCTGCGCTATGCCAATTTCTCGCGGGTCACGCTGGAGAAATGCGAACTGTGGGAGAACCGCTGGGACGGTGCGAACGTCAGCGGCGCCAGCTTCGCCGGCTCGGACCTGTCCGGCGGCCAGTTCGAGGGCATTGACTGGAACAGTGCCAACTTCACCGACTGCGACCTGACCAACTCCGAGCTGGGCGAGCTGGACCTGCGCAGCACCAACCTGCGCGGTGCCACGCTGGACGTGCAGCAGGTGGCGCTGTTGATGCAGCGCATCGGCATCACCGTGGTGCCGTAGGCATCACCCGGCGTACGCCACCCAGCCCTTGAAGCTGAAGCCTGCATAGAACAGCTCCACGCCGTCGAAGCCGGCCTCCTGCAGCAGCGCCACTTCCTGTTCCGGGGCCAGCAGCGGCAGCCGCTCGGCAATGGCCTCGATCGCGCGCTGTGCATCGGCGTGGGCGACGCCAGAGGCTTCGGCGAACGCTGCGTAGCGCTGCAACCAGCGCAGCTTGCCGGCCGGATCCTGCGGCACGCTGTGGTGGGCCACCACCAGCGGCGCGCCGGGCTGCAGGCGCCGGTGCAGCTCGCGCAGCGTGTGCAGGCGCTGCGCGGCGTCGAGGAAGTGCAGGGTCAGCAGGCAGCTGGCCCCATCGAAGCGCAGGTCCGGGGCATCGTCGATGTAGCCTTCCAGCAATTCGACGCGTGCGTTCAACGGGGCCAGTGTCTGCTTGGCCAGGGCCAGCATCGGTGCAGCCGGGTCCACGCCCAGCAGCTGCCAGCCCGGCTGCGCCTCGGCAAAAGCCTTCAGCTCCAGCCCGCCCCCGGCACCGAGTACCAGCACGCGGCCCTGTGCAGGAACGTGTTCGGCCAGCAACAGGCGGCTCATCTGCTGCAACGCGAGGAATCCGGGCACCTGGCGCAGCGGCGCTTCGGCATAGCGGGCCACCGCCTGCGGGTCGGAGAACGTGGACATGCGCGGATTCCTGCGGCGGAGGACATACCACTGTAGCGCGGTGCGCAAGGGGCATTGCGCGCCGCCGCCGCACAAGCAGGGCAGGACTCAGGCCGCCGCGGCCTCAAGCACGTCTTCCAGCCGCACCTCGCCGAGGAAGCCACCGCTGCTGGTAGCCGGCCGCTGTGCTTCGATGGCGTGGGCGAACTGCACGCCAGCGTCGTCCTGCAGGCGCTCGAACAGCTGCTGCACCCTGGGGAACTCGCGACGGTCGACCACCTGGTGGTAATCGTTCCAGCGCGCGATGCCGGCGAAGTAGGCGTCGGCGAAGCTGCGCTGCTCGCCCAGCAGCCACGGGCCTGTGCCGATCATCTGCTCCAGCGCCTGATGGGCGTGGCGCACCTTGGTGGTGCCATAGGCACGCAGCGCCTCGCCGTCATCGCCCTCGTCGTGTTCCAGCGCATGCCAGAGCGGGGCGTAGGCACCGAAGAAGCTGGTATTGAGATAGGCCAGCCGGTGGTTGAGGCGATCAAAGCCGGGCGTGCCCTGTGCGAAGCCCAGGCCCTGCGCGATGCCCTTCGCGGCCAGGTGGTTGAGGATGGCCAGGCTCTCGCTGAGCAGTTCGCCCTGCGCGGTGCGCAGGGTCGGGGTTTCACCCAGTGGATTGAGGCGACGGTAGTCTTCGCTCTGCACCTGGCCGGGCATGTCGATGCGGCACAGGTGATACGGCTGGCGTAGCCATTCCAGGGCGACGATGGAGCCGAACGAGCAGCCCGAGGGCACGCCGTAGAAGAGGATCGGGGTCATGGCAGGTTTCCGGTTCAAGCCGCGATGCGGCGGGTGAGGAAAGCGTGCCTGCGTGGACATTGCCCCGGAAGCCGTACGAATGGCATCCTGAAGTCCACATCTGTGGACGTTGCGCATGCTCAACCTCAACGATCTGGCCCTGTTCGTGACCGCAGTGGAGCAGGGCGGCTTCGCTGCAGGCGGGCGCCATCTGGGCCTGCCGCGCTCGACCCTGAGCAAGCGCGTGGCGCTGCTGGAAGAACAGCTCGAGGTGCGGCTGCTGCAGCGCAGTTCGCGTCGCTTCGCGCTGACCGAGGTCGGTCAGGCGTTCTTCGAACGCGCACGCGCGGCGTTGTCTGAGGTTGAGGCTGCCGAGGCCATCGTCCGTGACCGCCAGGCCGAACCCAGCGGCACCGTGCGCATCAGTGCTTCGATTCCGGTGGTGCAGGGCGAACTCGCCGCATGCCTGCCCGCGTTGGCTCGACGCTATCCGCGGCTGCGCATCGAAGTTGAAGTGAGTGATCGTTTCATCGACCTGGCACAGGAAGGCATCGACATCGCCTTGCGCAGCCATTTCGGTCCACTGCCCGATTCCGGGTTGGTGCAACGTTCGCTGGGGAGCGAGCGTATCGTGCTGGTGGCGTCCCCGGACTACCTGGCAGCCGCGCCGGCAGTGGAGACGCCCGAGCAGCTACGCGCGCATGCCGGCCTGCTGACCGCGCGCCACGCAACGCGCTGGACACTGCACAGTGCCGACGCCCGTACCGTGCAGGTGGAGCCGCAGGTGGCGCTGGTCGGCAATGAGTCGCAGCTGCTGATCGCGGCGGCAGAAGCGGGCCTTGGCATCACCGTGTTGCCGCACAGCCTGTGCGCTGCGGCGATTGCGACCGGACGCCTGCGGCAGGTTCTGCCGGCGTGGCATGCCGGCGAAGTCACCACCAGCGTGCTGCTGCCGCATCGTCGCGGCCAGCTGCCGGGCGTACGCGTGGTGGTGGATGCGCTGGTCGCGCATTACCAGCTCAACGCAACGCCCGCGCCAGCACCTGCCAGATCCGCGGGTCCTGGCACTGCGAAACATTGAAGCGTACATAGTCGGCCGCGCGCTGCGACTGGCTGAAGGCGTTGCCTGGTGCCAGCACCACGCCCTCGCGCAGGCACCGTCGCGCCAGCGTCGCGGCGTCGCGGCCATCGGGCAGCTGGCACCACAGGAACAGGCCGGCTTCCGGCTGCAGCCAGGGGGTGATGCCCAGCGCATGCAGCTTCCGCAACGTGTACCGGCGCGCGTCAGCCAGACGCGAACGTATCGACTGCATGTGGCGCCGGTAGCCGCTGTCGGTCAGCGCGATGTGCATCAGCTGCGAGGCCAGATGGCCACCGCCGAAGCTGGTCGCCAGCTTCAGGTCGGTCAGCGCTTCGATCCAGTCGTGGCGCGCGGCGATGTAGCCACAGCGCGAAGCCGCCGACAGTGTCTTGGAGAAGCTGCCGACGTGGATCACCCGCGACAGCCCATCGAGCGCGGCCAGCCGCGGTGCTGGCTGCAGTTCGAAGTCGGCGAAGATGTCGTCCTCGACGATGATCAGTTCGCTGCGATCGGCCAGGCCCAGCAGCCGGTGCGCGGTGTTGGCCGAAAGCACCGCGCCGGTCGGGTTGTGCAGGCCGGAGTTGGTGATGTACAGCCGCGGCGAAGGCGCCTGCAGGGCTTGCGCGAACGCCTCAAGGTCCGGGCCGCTGTGCGTGTACGGCACGCCGATGGCCTGCACCTGGTGCGCTTTGAGCAGCGCGTGGTAATTGAAGTAGCTCGGGTCATCGACCAGCACGCAGTCGCCGGGCTTGAGCAGGAAACGGCAGAGCAGGTCGACCGCATGCGTGCCCGATTCGGTCAGCAGGATCTGCTCCATCGGTGCATCGATGCCGAGCGTGGCGCTGCGCCTCTGCAGCAGTTGGCGCAGCGCGGGCAGCCCGAGCGGGCCGGCGTAGTCGACCAGATGCATGGCATCGGTACGCGCCAGCCGACGCAGGCCGCGGCGCACGCCGTCGTGATACAGCCAGTCGCTGGGCATCCAGCCGCATCCCGGCTTGAGGTGACCCGGCGGGGTTTCCAGCGACTGCCGCGACACCCACAACGGGTCCACCGCGCGCTCCAGCCGGGGTTCCATCTCGGCCAGTGCAAGCGGTGCGGCCGGCCCACTGACGTAGAAGCCGGATCCTGCGCGCGCGCTGATCAGGCCTTCGGCGGCCAGTCGCTCGTAGGCTTCGACCACGGTGGAGACCGACACCCCCATCGCGGCCGCCTGTGCACGTACCGAAGGCAGGCGCGTGCCGCGGCCATCGGCCCGCGCGTTGATGCGGGTGCGGACGGCCTGGATGACTGATTCGATGCGGGTGAGCGGGGGCGGCATGGCGGACTGTAGTGGAAGTGTGGGCAGTACAGTTACTTGCGACTGTACTGGATTGTAGCTGGGCGTGTTCCGCGCCGGATGCTTCCATACAGGCTCCGCCAGGCGTCGCCCGGCACTTCAGGATCACAGGCGTGGAACGGTCGGCGAGTGGCTGGATCAATGGCTTCATCGGTGTGGTGATCTTCGCCGGCTCCCTGCCGGCCACGCGCGTAGCAGTGCTGCAGCTGGATGCCGGATTCGTCACGGCTGCGCGCGCCACCATCGCCGCCATGCTCGGCCTTGGCCTGCTGCTGATGCTGCGCCAGCCGTGGCCCCGTCGCGGCGACCTGCCGGGACTGGTGGTGGTCAGCCTCGGGGTGGTGGTCGGCTTTCCGCTGCTGACCGCGCTCGCGCTGCGCCATGCGTCATCGGCGCACACCATCGTGTTCCTCGGCCTGCTGCCGTTGAGCACTGCGGTGTTCGGCGTGCTGCGTGGTGGCGAGCGGCCGCGCCCGGCGTTCTGGTTGTTCTCGCTGCTGGGCAGCGCCTGCGTGGTCGGCTATGCGGTGCGTAACGGCATCGAGGCGTCCTTGCAGGCCGACCTGCTGATGCTGGCGGCCATCGTGGTGTGCGGGCTGGGCTACGCCGAAGGCGGTCGGCTGGCCCGCCATCTGGGCGGCTGGCAGGTGATCAGCTGGGCACTGCTGCTGGCATTGCCGGTGATGCTGCCGTTGGCGGTGCTGATGCGCCCGGCCTCGTTCACCGCGGTGGCTGCCTCGGCATGGTGGGCGCTGGGCTACGTGGCAGTATTCAGCATGCTGATCGGCTTCCTGTTCTGGTATCGCGGGCTCGCACAGGGCGGCATCGCCGCCGTCGGCCAACTGCAGCTGCTGCAGCCGTTCTTCGGCCTGGCGCTGGCCGCGCTGCTGCTGCACGAGTCGGTCAGCCTCAGCATGGTGCTGGTGACCGTAGTCGCCGTGATCTGCGTGGCAGGCGCGCGCCGCTTCAGCCGCTAGGAAAAAGGGGACGGAGGGGATTAAGTCGTTTCAGGCACAGCAGGACCGATTACGACTTAATCCCCTCCGTCCCCTTTTCCGGGGGAGCCGCGGAAAAGATGCGCAACGGCATAGTCGATGAACACACGCAGGCGTGCGCTGGGATGGCGCCCACCGGGCCATAGCAGCGAGAACTGCCCCTGGTGCGTCGGAAGCGCGGGCAGTACCTGTTGCAGGCGGCCATCGGCCAGCGCGTCAGCGGCGAGGAAGTCGGGCATCCAGGCCAGGCCCATGCAGCCGATCGCAGCGGCCAGCACGGCTTCCATGTTGTTGCAGGTCATCGCCGTGGGAAGGCGCGCCCCGGCATCGCCTTCGATGCCCGGCAGCTGCCACGGATGCAGCTTTCCGGTGGTGGGGTAACGGAAGCGCAGCGCGGTATGCATGCGCAGGTCGCCCACATCGCCGGGGGTGCCGTGCGCCTGCAGGTAGCCCGGCGCCGCACAGAGGATGAAGCGAAAGCCCCCCAGTCGGCGTGCGGTCAGGCTGGAATCGGCCAGTTCGCCGCTGCGTATCACCGCGTCAAGGCCCTCGCTGACCACGTCGACGATGCGGTCGTTGAAGTCCAGTTCCAGCTGCACTTGCGGGTAGCGTTGCTGGAAGCCGGGCAGCACCGGCAGCAGGAAGCGGTAGCCGATGGTGGGCAGGCCGATGCGCAGCAGCCCGCTGGGGGCGTGCTGTCGCTGCGCCAGGTCAGCCTGCGCTTCGGAAAGCTCGTCCAGTGCACGCCGGCAGCGCTGCAGCAGCAGTTCGCCTTCGTCGGTGAGGTGCACGCGGCGGGTAGTGCGCTGGAAAAGACGCGTGCCCAGATCGAGTTCGAGGCGGGCAATGCGCTTGCCGACCGCCGAGGCGGACAGGCCGAGTACGCGGGCAGCGCCGACGATGCTGCCGGCCTCGGCGGTGCGGACAAAGGCGAGCAGGGCGGAGATGGAGTCCATAAGGGGCATGATTGCGGAACATCTGGCCGCAATCAACGTCCATCGAGCCCGTTTTTCTGGAATAACGGCCTGTCCATCATCAATGCCCCTGATGGATGGAGGTCCGCATGGCCCCGGTTTCGATGTTCCCTGTACCTGCCCGCGCGCAGCAGCGTGGGACGCTGCTGGTGGTCTGCCTGGCCGCGCTGGCGTTGCCGTTGTCCTTCTCTGCCGGTGCAGTTGCGGTGCCGGCGCTGGCGCGTTCCGCGGCAGCATCGCCCACCGCGCTGGCCTGGGTGACCAACGCCTTCATGCTCACCTTCGGCAGCCTGCTGCTCGCGGCAGGCGGATTGGCCGATCGTTATGGCCGGCGGCGGCTGTTCCTGCTGGGCACGGTGGGCTTCACCCTCGCCACGGCCGTGGTCTGCGTTGCTCCCGCGCTGCTGTGGTTGGATCTGGCGCGCGGATTGCAGGGCGTGGCGGCTGCAGCGGCGTTGGCATCTGGCACGGCGCTGCTGGCACAGGCCTGGCAGGGGCCGGCGCGTGCCCGTGTCTTCGCCCTGCTGGGCACCACGTTCGGCATGGGGCTGGCGTTGGGGCCCCTGCTCGCGGGCCTGCTGCTGCAGGCATTGGGATGGCGCAGCGTGTTCGCCGCGGGCGGTGTGCTCACGTTGGTGGCCTTCGGCCTGGGGGCACGCGCGGTGCCTGAAAGCCATGGCGAGCGCCGACCACTGGATATCGGCGGCATGCTGAGTTTCAGCCTGACGCTGGCGGCGTTGACCCTGGCCCTGCTGTGGCTGGGCGAGTTCGGCCTGCACGCCGTGCGTGTGCAACTGGCGCTGCTGGCGACGCTGTTGTTGGGCGGGGTGTTCGTCACTATCGAACGACGGCACCCATCACCATTGCTGGATCTCTCACTGTTCTCGCAACCGGCGTTCCTCGGCGTCCAGCTGCTGCCGGTGGCGACCTGCTTCGGCTACGTGGTGCTGCTGGTCGTGTTACCTCTGCAATTGCTGGGCGTGCATGGCCAGAGCGCGACGCTGGTGGGACTGCAGATGCTGGCGCTGTCCGCGCCGATGCTGATCCTGCCGATGCTGGCTGCGCGTTGGGCGGAGCGCGTGGGAAGTGCGCGGCTGTGCACGCTGGGTCTGCTGGTGTGTGCCACCGGCCTGTACCTGTTGTCGCGGCAGGCATCGAACCCGTCGCCCTCGCAATGGGTGCCGCTGCTGATGCTGGTCGGCGCAGGGACGGCGTTGCCGTGGGGCCTCATGGATGGGCTGTCGGTGAGCGTGGTACCGGTGCAACGTGCCGGCATGGCCGCCGGCATTTTCGGAACCGTTCGGGTGGCCGGCGAAGGCATCGCGTTGGCCGCGGTGACGGCGCTGCTGGCGCTGCTGATCGATCAACAGCTGCAAGGGGCTTCGCCGGCGTCGTTGGCGCGTGCCGGTGCTTACCTGGCGAGCGGGTCCCGGGCGCAGGCGGCGGCGCTGCTGCCTGCGATGGGGGACGAGCACTTGCGGCAGGTCAGTGGCGAGGCGCTGGCACACCTGCTTCGGGTACTGGCGCTGCTGACCGCCGCCTGTGCCGCCGTGTTGCACCTGTTGCTGCGGAAACGCACAGGCGCCTTGGTCGGGAACAGGGTGTAGCAGGCTCATCGCCGCCTCCGCCGTCATCCCGTTGTCGTGTCCCGCTCACGCCGCCTATGCCCACCCGGGCCTAGTCTTGATCGTCCCCGTCCCCCCACGGAGACCCGCCATGTGGCTGCTCGACCATCTCTGGCCCGGCCGTCGCCCCCTTCCTCCCCCGGTCGAGGACGCGCCACAGGCACCGTCACGCCGGCCCTGGCTGAAACGCCCGGCGCGGGCGGGGCGCAGCGGCATGGCGCCCTGGCAGAAGGTGGCCACGCCGCCGAGGCGCACGCGCCACTAGCCGGTGCGGTCTGATGGGTGGTTGACCCCATCGCTGACCGGGATCACCCCCAGCGCGAACGGGTCGATGCCCTCCAGGCAGGCCACGTTGTAGCCGTACTGGTCGGGGTTGGAGCGGCGCCGGTGATGGGTGTAGATGCCGCACACGCCGCAGAAGTAGTGCTCGGCCACATGGGTGTTGAACTGGTACTTCTGCAGGTGATGCTGCCCGCGTACCACCTGCAGGCCCTGGCGGGGGACGCTGGCGGCGATGGCACCCCGGCGCCGGCACATCGAGCAGTCGCAGCGGCGCGGATCGACGATGCCGTCCGGCAGGTCGAGCAGCAGCTCGACCGTGCCGCAGTGGCAGGTGGCGCGGTGCTGGGGTTGGACCGGAACGCCGGCCACGGAGGTGATGCCCATCGTTGCTCCTGTGTGATCCATCGGGCTGCAGAGGTCGCCGCAGACGGTGCGCCGCGGTCCCTGAACGGGCCGTAGATGCCACGGTGAACCCGCTTGTGGCTAACTATGCGGCTTCGGGACCGCGACAGGATGCCAGTGAGAGCCGCAGGACGTTGGATGACAGGAAGTGCCATGGCGCTGGCAGCGTTGTGGGTGACCGGGCTGCTGGCCTATCAGGTGCCGGGGCCGGGCTGGCTGGCGACCACCGTGGCCCTGCTGTGGCTGCTGCTGGCACTGTGGGCCTCGTGGCAGGTCGCGCGTGGCCGCAGCAGCCGTCGGCTCGGCCTGGCGTTCGCGGCATCGCTGGCATTGGCCGGCCTGTGGTGGCTGTTGCTCACCCCGCGCCAGGACCGGGTCTGGGCCGATGACGTGGCCCAGCGCCTGCATGTGGTGTCCTTCGACGGGCGCCACGTGGTGCTCGACAACGTGCGGGATTTCACCTGGCGCAGCGAAACCGACTACGACGCGCACTGGGTGCGCCGCGCGTACGATCTTGACCAGCTGCGCTCGGCCGACCTGGTGCTGTCGTACTGGATGGGCCCGGCGATCGCCCACACCCTGATCTCGTTCGGTTTCGAGGACGGGCGCCACGTGGTGTTCTCGCTGGAGATCCGCAAGGAACGCGGCGAATCCTTCTCTGCGCTGGGCGGCTTCTTCCGCAAGTTCGAGATGACCCTGGTGGCCTCGGAGGAGACCGATATCATCCGCACCCGCACCAACGCGCGTGGCGAGGATGTCTATCTGTACCGCCTGCACGGCATGGACCAGGCGCAGCTGAAGCAACTGTTCGCCGCGTACATCGCGCAGGCGCGCGAACTGGACGCGAAGCCGGGCTTCTACAACACGCTCACCAGCAACTGCACCACTATCGTCTTCGACCTGGCCCGCCACATCGCGCCGCGCCTGCCGCTGGACTACCGTCTGCTGCTGTCCGGCTACCTGGCCGAGTACGCACAGGAGGTCGGCGCGCTCACGCCGGGCGTGCCTTATGCCGAACTGCATGACAAGGGCCGCATCACCCAGCGTGCGCTGGACCTGGGCAGCGGCGACCACTTCTCCACCGTGATCCGCCAGGGCGTGCCCGGCACCGAGCAGGACCCGCAGTAATGACCCGACTCCCCCTGATCCGCTGGCAGCGTGCGCTGCCGGTGTTGTTCGCCGCCTTCCTGCTGCTGGGCAGCAGTGGCTGCGCGATGGTCACCGTCAAGCAGGTCAAGTCCAGCGATTCGCTGGTCAACAAGCGTGCCGACGTGCTCAATACCGGCAAGCTCAGCCCGGCCGCCCGCGAGACCCTCAGCGCGGCGGGCCTGGACGAATCGCAATGCGAGAAGGACTTCCTGGTCTGCCGCAGTACGCTGCTGATGACCGATGACCTCAACGTCGAGCAGCGGCTGTCGGCGCTGTCCGAACTGTGGGTGAAGGCCGCACTGGCGCTGACGCCGAAGAAGACTGCCGCCGGTGATCCACCGATGAGCGACGAGGCGCTGGACGCTTGGCTGGAGGCCGCGCGCTACGCGTATGCGTACCTGTTCTACAGCGGCCGCTCGCCGTCCGACCGCGCCTTCGAGGACCGGCAGACGCAGGTGCGCGACTACTACAACTACGCGGCCGAGAAGGCGGCGGTGGTGCTGTTCGTGCGCGCGCGTGCAGCGGCACTGGCGGGCGAGGACTACACGAAGCCGATCTCGGTCGGCAGCTGGTCGCTGGCCTCCAACTACCAGCAGTTGAACCTGAAGAGCATTCCCGCGCAGCTGGTGCCGGCCGGTACGGTCAGTTTTGTCGGCCTGCGCAGCACCTATCGCCGCGATGGCTTCGGTGCCGAGCTGGTGATGGTGATGGACCCGCCCAAGCTGGTCGCGCCGGTGATCGCGGGCGATGGGCCGAAGGCGGAAACGGTGGCGGATGCTGACGACAACGAGCGTCGCGGGCGCCGCCATCGCCATGACGATTCGGTGCCGGAATTCAGCGAGATGTCCTCGATCAACGTCACCGCGCTGCTGCGTTTCGAGGGCAGCAGCCTGGACGACGTGATGCGCACGCGCCGGGTCGAGCTGGATGCGTATTCGCCGGAAGCCACCGAGCGCATCAGCCTGCATGGCGAACAGGTGCCGCTGGCGGGCAACTTCACCGCCGCCTACGGCCTGTGGCTGGCACAGAGCGGCTTCGCCCGGCAGTCGCTGCGCACCCTGTTCGGCATGAGTGAAGGCATCGGCGAGCCGCACATCTACCTGATGCAGCCGTGGGATCCGAACCGTCGCATCATCTTCATGCTGCACGGCCTGGCCAGCAGCCCGGAAGCCTGGGTGAACCTGGCCAACGAGATCATGGGTGACCCCGAGCTGCGCCAGCAGTTCCAGGTGTGGCAGGTCTATTACCCGACCAACGCGCCGATTGCCCTGAACCGCTACGAGATCGCCAACGCGTTCAACGATACCCTCAAGCACTTTGACCCCAACGGCAGCACGCGTGCATCGAAGGACATGGTCTACATCGGCCACAGCATGGGTGGCGTGCTGGCGCGCCTGCTGGTCAGCGATTCGGGCGACGTGCTGTGGAACGACCTGCTGGCCAACTATGACCTGAAGGGCGAGCGCCTCAAGCGCGTCCAGAACAAGCTGGGGCCGCTGCTGCACTTCAAGGCGCAGCCGAACGTGGAGCGTGCGATCTTCATCGCCGCCCCGCACCAGGGTACGGACATCGCCGGCAACAAGGTCGGGCGCCTGCTGGGCCGGCTGGTGCGCCTGCCGCTGACCATCCTTGGCAAATTCGAAGATGTGTTCCTGGCATTGGCGCAGGCCGAGCAGCAGGAGGACGGCACCGCCAAGCCGAAGATTCCCAACAGCATCGACAACCTCAAGGCCAGCGATCCGTTCGTGAAGGCCGCCGCACAGCTGCCGATCGAAACGGGCCTGAAGTACCACTCGATCATCGCCCAGCGCAAGCCGGAGCTGCCGGTGGAGAAGTCCGATGACGGGCTGGTGCCGTACTGGAGCGCGCACCTGCCGGGCGCGCTGTCCGAGAAGGTGATCATTTCCGGCCACAGCGTGCAGGAGACCCCGCAGGCCGTGCTGGAAGTGCGCCGCATCCTGCACCGGGACATCGATGACGTGGGGAGCGGCACCCGGTAATGGCGGCCGTTGGCCGTCAATCCCGGGGAACTCCTCTGCACATGGAGGTTGCCGGCCAGCGGCCGGCACTGCCGTAAAGCGGGTGCCTACACCCGCCGCGCGATCACTGCGGCCATCACCGCCAGGCCGAAGGTGATGGCCAGGCACAGCAGGTAACCGGTGTGCGGCGCACTGTCCACGAACAGGGCGAACAGTGCACCGGAGGCCGCCAGCGCGGTGGCCACCGACAGGGCCTCGCTCAGCTGCAGCGCAGAGGTGTTGGCGCCCTGCTCATGCGGCGCCGACAGCGACAGGGTCAGCACTGACAGGCTGGCGTAGATCATGCCCATGCCGAAGCCCGTCATCGCCCAGCCGACCAGCGACACCGGCAGCGGCACCGCGCTGAACAGTACCGCCAGTGTTGCGGCAATGCCCACGGTCATCATCGTCGTGCCAGCGCGCAGCAGCTGTTGGCGTGACCAGCCGCGCTGCTGGTGACCCTGCAGCCATGAGCCAGCGAACCAGCCCAGGGCGCCCAGGCTGAGCACCGCACCGGCCCAACTCGGAGAGAGCCCGCGCTCGCGCTGCAGCAGCAGGGGCAGATAGGCCTCGCAGGCGAAGAACGCCGCTGCCGCAATGCCACGCAGCGCGATCACGCTGGGCAGCCCGCGGCGCAGGATCAACGTTCCGGCCGGCAGCAACCGATGCACGCAGAACAGCAGCGCCAGCATCGCTACGCAGATGCAGAGCAGGGCGGCCAGGCCCTGCTGCTGTCCTCCGACGTAGAGCAGCAACGCCGCCAGCGACGCGCCACTGGCCCAGCGCACCACGTTTCCGCGCCCGGCGTCGTTGCTTGCGGCACCGGTGGCCTGGATGCGGGCCAGTGCCGGGCGCAGCAGCAGTGCCGCGGGAATCGCCAGCAGCGGTACCGCCAGGAAGACCCAGCGCCAGCCCAGATGCTGGACGATCAGCCCGCTCAGCGCCGGGCCGATCAGCGACGGCAGCACCCAGCCTGCTGAGAATGCCGCGAACACCTTCGGTTGCAGGTGCTCCGGGTAGCTGCGGCCGACCATCACGTACAGCGAGACCGAGATCGCGCCCGCGCCCAGGCCCTGCATCAGGCGCCCGGCCACCAGCAGGCCCATGCGCGTGGCCAGGCCGGCCAGCAGCAGGCCGGCCACAAAGCAGGCCAGCCCGTACCAGAGTGGCCGGGCCGGGCCGTGGCGATCGGCCCAGCGACCGGCCAGGGTCATGCCGATCACGCTGGTGGCCAGGGTGCCGCCGAAAGCGAGCGCATACAGGCGCAGGCCGTCGAGTGCCTCGGCTACGGTCGGCATCGCGGCTGCGACGGCCAATGCCTCGAAGGCATGCAGCGCGACCAGCGCGACCATGCCGAGGGTGGTCGCGCGGTAGCGCGCGGACAGGATCGAAGTATCCGGCGGCAGGCCGGCATTGGCGGGTGAAAGCGTTGGCGTCATAGGGGGTAGATGCGGGCCGCGCTTGTCAACGGGCGGCGAAGACAGCAGCATGACATCTCAACCATAGTTGAGGTCAAGCAATGGCATTCCCGGAGCTCAGCGTAGGCGAAGTCTCCCAGCGCAGTGGCGTGGCCGTGTCCGCGCTGCATTTCTACGAGCGCAAGGGGCTGATCAGCAGCCTGCGTACCTCGGGCAACCAGCGCCGTTACAGCCGCGATGTGCTGCGGCGCCTGGCGGTGATCCGCGTGGCGCAGCGTGTCGGCATGCCACTGGAAGCGGTCGGTCGGGCCTTCGAGAGCCTGCCCGAAGGGCGCGCGCCGACCAAGGCCGACTGGGCCAGGCTGTCCGCGCGCTGGCGCACCGAGCTGGAGGAGCGCATCCACATGCTGCAGCGGCTGCGCGATGAACTGACAGGCTGCATCGGCTGTGGCTGCCTGTCGCTGCAGCGCTGCCGACTGGCCAACCCCGGTGACGTCCTCGGCGAACGCGGCGACGGCCCGATGCGCTGGGAATGAAAAAAGGGGACGGAGGGGATTAAGTCGCAAGTGCACAAACGACTTAATCCCCTCCGTCCCCTTTTTTCTTACCAGACCGTGAGGGTCTCTCCGCTCTGGATGCCTTCCACCGCGCGCTGGAAGGCCAGCGCCGCGCGCTGCGCGCTGACCGCTTCGAAACCGGGGAAGTAGGGACCGTAGGCCGCCATCGATTCGATCAGCACGTTCGGGCTGACCACGTTGATGCGCAGGCCGCGCGGCAGCAGTTCCAAAGCGGCGGCGCGCACGAAGCCCTCCAGCGCGGCATTGACCGACGTGGCGTTGACGCCATCGCGGATGGGCTGGGCGCTGACGATGCCGCTGGTCAGCGTGATCGAGCCGCCGGCGTTGAGGTGATGCTGGGCGGCCAGTGCCAGCCGCACCTGGCCCAGCAGCTTGTCCTGCAGGCCGACGTTGAACTGGGCCGGGGTCATTTCCTGCAGCGGCCCGAAATGCAGCGTGCCTGCGGTCGAGATCACCGCATCGACCGCGCCGGTACGCGCGAACAGTTCGGCGACGCTCGCATCATCGGTCAGGTCCACGCGCAGCTCACCACTGTGGCGGCCGGCAGCGAGGATCTGGTGTTGCTGGCCGAGCTGGCGGGCGACCGCCTGGCCGAGGGTGCCGCTGGCACCGACGAGGAGGATCTTCATGGTCGTTCCTTGCGTGAGGGAGTGAGCGCAGTCTGCGCCGTCACAAGGGGGTTAGGTAAGCGGCGTATGCTTTGCAGATTCCTAATCCTGGATTAGCAATGGACACCTTTCGCTGCATGCAGGCCTTCGTGGCGGTTGCCGAGCGCGGCAGCTTTGCCGCTGCCGCCGAACAGCTGCAGGTGTCGGCGGTGATGGTCGGCAAGTACATCCAGCAGCTGGAGGCGCACCTGGGCACCGCCTTGCTGCAACGGAACACCCGGCGCCAGCGCCTGACCGAAGCCGGCAGCGCTTACCTGGCCGGATGCCGGCAGGTGCTGGAGCAGGTGCAGCAGGCCGAGGCGGACGTGGCCGGGCTGCAGGTGCAGCCGCGCGGCCTGCTGCGGGTCAGCGCGCCGACCACGTGGGGCAGCTGCGTGCTGGCGCCGGTACTGTCCGGACTGCTGCGTGCGCAGCCGTTGCTGAACGTCGAGCTGGACCTGAGCAACCGCCGCGTGGACCTGATCGAGGACGGCTTCGACGTTGCGATCCGGGTCGGGCCGCTGCCGTCGCAGGAGGTGGTGGCGCGTCCACTGCCGCCGTATGCGATGAGCCTGTGCGCCGCGCCGTCCTATCTGCGCAGGCGTGGTACACCGCGCACGCCGGCGGACCTGGCCGGGCATGACTGCCTGAGCCACCTGGCCTGGCGCGGCGGCCATGGCTGGCAGCTGGCCAATGGCGAACAGGTGGATTGGGAGGCGCGGCTGACCTGCAATGACGGCTTCGCGCTGCGCGAAGCCGCGGTGGCCGGGGCGGGTCTGGTGCTGCAACCGACGGCGTTGCTGGCTGGCGAGATCGCAGCGGGGCGACTGAAGCCGCTGCTGCGTGATTACTTGCCCGAACCGCGGCCGATGCACCTGATCTACCTGCCTGATCGACGCCCGCGCCCGCGTCTGCAGTGCTTCGTCGATTTCGTCATGGCCACGTTGGGGCCGTGATCATCGGGGCAGGTGGGGTGGCAGCTGGAGTCAGATCCCTTTCCCTCGGCAAAGGGATCTGGCCCCAGGGCAATCAATCATTCGCTGCAGACAATTCCTGCCCGCGTACCTGCGCGGCGCGCAGTGCCTTGTCCACCAGCGCTTCGAACCCCCCCGCCTGGAAGCGCTCGATCGCGGCCTGGGTGGTGCCGTTCGGCGAGGTCACGCGGCGACGAAGCTCGGCCGGGCTTTCGCCGGCTTCAGCCAGCATCCGCGAGGCGCCCAACAGGGTCTGCACCACCAGCGTGCGTGCGGCGTCGGCGGGCAAGCCCTGGGCGATACCCGCCGCTTCCATCGCTTCGGCCAGCAGGAACACATAGGCCGGTCCGCTGCCGGACACGGCGGTCACCGAATCCATCAGCGCCTCACGATCGATCCACACCGTGCGGCCGGCACTGGCCAGCACCTGTTCGGCCTGCGCGTGCTGCTGCGCGTCCACCGACGGCGTGGCGTACAGGCCGGTCACACCGGCGCCGAGCAGGGCCGGCGTATTGGGCATTGCCCGCACCACCGGCAGGTTGCCACCCAGCCACCGCTCCAGCTGCGCACTGGTGATGCCGGCGGCGATCGACACCACCAGCGGCCGGTTCGCCTGGGCCAGCGCCTGCAGCGACTGGCAGACCTCGCGCAGTACCTGCGGCTTCACTGCCAGCAGCCAGGTGCCGCCCTGCGCGGCCGCATCGATTGCGTTGTCGTGCACCTGCACGCCGAAGTCGGCAGCCAGCGACTCGCGCAGGGCGGCCACCGGTTCGGCCACATGGATATGCGCGGCCGGCACGCCCTGGCGGATCAGGCCGGCGATCAGGCTGCGCGCCATGTTGCCGCCGCCGATGAAGGTGATGGAATCAGCTGCCATGGAACTCTCCTTGCAAGATCAGGCCGGGCGCGGGCGCGCGCCGAACAGGGCGGTGCCGATGCGCACCAGGGTGGCGCCCTCGGCGATGGCGTCGGCGTAGTCGCTGCTCATGCCCATCGACAGCGTGTCGACCTGCGCGTGCTGGGCGGCCAGTGAGTGGAAAAGTGTGCGCATGCGCACGAATGCATCGCGGCGACGCTCGGCCTCGGGCCATGGCGCGGGAATCGCCATCAGGCCACGCAGGCGCAGGCGGGGCTCAGCGGCAATCGCGGCGGCCAATGCCTCGACGTCCTCCGGCGCACAGCCGTGCTTGCTGGATTCGTCGTCGATGTTGACCTGGATCAGCACGTTCAGCGGGCCGCGTGCGGCCGGGCGATGGCGCGCCAGCGCAGCCACCAGCTTGGGCCGGTCCACGCTCTGCACCCAGTCGAAATGGGTGGCCACGGCCTCGGCCTTGTTCGACTGCAGGTGCCCGATCAGGTGCCACTCCAGCGCCAGGTGCTGCAGCGCCTGCATCTTCGCCAGCGCTTCCTGCACATAGTTCTCGCCGAAGGCCTGCTGGCCCTGCGCGGCCAGCGCGGCCACGGCCTCGGCCGGTTGGGTCTTGGAAACCGCCAGCAGGCGCGGATCAGGCCGGCCGGCCGCCTCGGCGGCGGCATGCAGGTTGCTCAGGATCTGGGGCAGGGGAGTGGCCACGTAACGCGTTCCGTTGAATCAGGAGGCTATACTGCCGCCCGGGGAAAGATCCTTCCAGTCGAAGCCGTTATTGGGGAGTAGCCGCTCATGGATATCGCCGAACTGCTGGCGTTTTCCGTAAAGAACAAAGCGTCCGACCTGCACCTGTCCGCAGGCCTGCCGCCGATGATCCGCGTGGACGGCGACGTTCGCCGGATCAACATCCCGGCCCTGGACCACAAGCAGGTCCATGCGCTGGTGTACGACATCATGTCCGACAAGCAGCGCCGCGATTACGAGGAATTCCTCGAAGTGGACTTCTCCTTCGAGATCCCGTCGCTGGCGCGCTTCCGTGTGAACGCGTTCAACCAGAACCGTGGCGCCGGTGCGGTGTTCCGTACCATTCCGTCCGAGGTGCTCACCCTCGAGGACCTGGCCTGCCCGCCGCTGTTCCGTGAAGTGATCCAGCAGCCGCAGGGCCTGATCCTGGTGACCGGCCCGACCGGTTCGGGCAAGTCGACCACGCTGGCGGCGATGATCGACTACATCAACAAGAACGAATACGGCCACATCCTCACCGTCGAGGATCCGATCGAATTCGTGCACACCTCGCAGAAGTGCCTGATCAACCAGCGCGAAGTGCACCGCGATACGCATGGCTTCAACGAAGCGCTGCGCTCGGCACTGCGCGAGGACCCGGACATCATCCTGGTCGGCGAACTTCGCGACCTGGAAACCATCCGCCTGGCGCTGACCGCCGCGGAAACCGGCCACCTGGTGTTCGGCACCCTGCACACCAGCTCGGCGGCCAAGACCATCGACCGCATCATCGACGTGTTCCCGGCCGGCGAAAAGCCGATGGTGCGCTCGATGCTGTCCGAGTCGCTGCGTGCGGTGATCTCGCAGGCGCTGCTGAAGAAGGTTGGCGGCGGTCGTACCGCAGCGTGGGAAATCATGGTCGGCACCCCGGCCATCCGCAACCTGATCCGCGAGGACAAGGTGGCACAGATGTACTCGGCCATCCAGACCGGCCAGCAGTACGGCATGATGACCCTGGACCAGCATCTGCAGGACCTGGTCAAGCGCAGCCTGATCACCCGCAACCAGGCCCGCGAGTACGCCAAGGACAAGCGCCTGTTCGAGTAAGGCGGGACAACCACGGGCGGCGTGCGCCTGTGCGGCGCCGTCCCCGTGCCGTTTCCTCCACCGACCGTTTCCTGGTACATGCCCTCTTGGGAGCCCGCCGTGAACAGCACCGCGACCACCATCGATTTCACTTCGTTCCTCAAGCTGATGGCGCACCAGCGCGCCTCGGACCTGTTCATCACGGCCGGCATGCCGCCGGCGATGAAGGTCAACGGCAAGATCTCGCCGATCACCCAGACCCCACTGACGCCGCAGCAGAGCCGCGACCTGGTCCTCAACGTGATGACCCCGGCGCAGCGCGAGGAATTCGAGAAGACCCACGAATGCAACTTCGCCATCGGCCTGTCCGGTGTCGGCCGCTTCCGTGTCAGCTGCTTCTACCAGCGCAACCAGGTCGGCATGGTGCTGCGTCGCATCGAGACGCGCATTCCGACCGTGGAAGAGCTGAGCCTGCCGCCGATCATCAAGACGCTGGCGATGACCAAGCGCGGCATCATCCTGTTCGTCGGCGCCACCGGTACCGGTAAATCGACCTCGCTGGCGGCGATGATCGGCTACCGCAACCAGAACTCGACCGGCCACATCATCACCATCGAAGACCCGATCGAATTCGTGCACAAGCACGAGGGCTGCATCATCACCCAGCGCGAGGTCGGCATCGATACCGACAGCTGGGAAGCCGCGCTGAAGAACACCCTGCGCCAGGCGCCGGACGTGATCATGATCGGCGAGGTGCGTACCCGCGAAGGCATGGACCACGCCATCGCGTTCGCTGAAACCGGCCACCTGGTGCTGTGCACCCTGCATGCCAACAACGCCAACCAGGCGATGGACCGCATCGTCAACTTCTTCCCGGAAGACCGCCGCAACCAGCTGCTGATGGACCTGTCGCTGAACCTCAAGGGCGTGGTCGCGCAGCAGCTGGTGCCGTCCCCCGATGGTCGCTCGCGCAAGGTGGCGATGGAGATCCTGCTCGGCACGCCGCTGGTGCAGGACTATATCCGCGACGGCGAGATCCACAAGCTGAAGGAAGTGATGAAGGACTCGGTCCAGCTGGGCATGAAGACCTTCGACCAGAGCCTGTTCGAGCTGTACCAGGCCGGCGAGATCAGCTACGAGGACGCGCTGCGCTACGCCGACTCGCAGAACGAGGTGCGCCTGCGCATCAAGCTCAGCCAGGGCGGCGACGCGCGCACCCTGTCGCAGGGACTGGATGGCGTGGAGATCTCGGAGATCCGTTGACCGGACGGGCGCCTGCGGGCGCCCGCTGCTCCGGGATGACCGCGGCGCCGGATGCACGCCCGCGTGAACCTGCCAGGGAGGCCTGTATGCGTGTGACTACGAGCGTGATACTGGCCATCGCCGTGCTGCTGCAGGCCGGTTGTGCCCGTACCCCCGAACCGGCTGCCGCGGCCGAGGGCTGCGACGACCCGCAGGCGCATGCCTGGTATCTGCTGCCAGCGCCTGCGACGAAGCATGGCGGCGACCTGCCACCGTTCATCGATTTCACCGGGTCAGCGAGGACGATCTATGATGCCCGGTTGCGGGATCTCGATGGCTTTCCGGAGCCGTCGTTCCGCTGTGGCAGCGTACCGGCACAGGCATATCGCTTCGTCTGGGATCCTGCATTCTTCCCGGGCGTGCTCATTCGCGCGCAACGCAATGCAGCGGGCCACGCGTGGATCGTCGGGCGCAGTGCGCGCGACTTCGAGATTCCTGGATCGTTGCCCGGAAGCCCAGCCACCGTCATCAAGGGTGGCGCGTGCGCTCCACCGCGCGCGCTGAGTGCGCAGGAATGGAACGCCATCGCCGCCGCGTTTGCGCTGTTGCAGGGCGAAGATTCGAGCGCTGGGCTTGACGGCTCATCGTGGATGTTCGAGTCCGTGGTGGACGGCGAGCAGCGTTGGTTCGCACGATGGGTGCCGCGGGATCCGGCGTTCCGCAACACCGGCAGGATGATGGTGGAACTGGCGGGTTGCACTGACACCCTGCAGGGCATGGAGTGAGGGGCACCACAGGCGATTGATGAATTCCGGTCATGACCGACTGCGGCCGGGCTGGCTCAATCCAGCGCCACGACAGGCGTATCGTCAGCACTCCCCCTCTGGAGCACGACGATGCAGACACGCGAATTGGGCCGCAGCGGCCTGAAGGTTTCCGCCCTCGGCCTGGGCTGCATGGGCCTGACCCATGCCTACGGCCAGCCGGTCGAGCAGAGCCAGGGTGTGGCCCTGCTGGAGGCCGCCGTCGAGCGCGGCGTGACCTTCTTCGATACCGCCGAGGTGTACGGCCCGTACACCAACGAAGATCTGCTCGGCCGGGCGCTGGCGCCCCACCGCGACAGGCTGGTGATTGCCACCAAGTTCGGATTCAAGGGCGCGCGCACCGATGACGGCCTGGACAGCCGCCCCGAGAACATCCGCGCCGTCGCCGAAGCCAGCCTCAAGCGCCTGCGCACCGACCATATCGACCTGTTCTACCAGCACCGCGTCGACCCGAACGTGCCGATCGAGGATGTGGCCGGCACCGTGCGCGACCTGATCGCCGAAGGCAAGGTCGGCCACTTCGGGCTGTCCGAGGCGAGCGCTGCCACCGTGCGTCGCGCGCATGCGGTGCAGCCGGTCGCCGCCGTGCAGAGTGAGTATTCGCTGTGGTGGCGCGAGCCGGAGCGTGAACTGCTGCCGACGCTGCAGGAGCTGGGCATCGGCTTCGTGCCATTCAGCCCGCTTGGCCGCGGCTTCCTCACTGGCACGATCAACGCCGACACCACCTTCGACGCCAACGATTTCCGCAACAGCGTGCCGCGTTTCGAAGTGGAGGCGCGCCGCGCCAACCAGGCGCTGGTGGATCGCATCAGTACGATCGCGGCAGCACGCGGTGCGACGCCGGCGCAGGTGGCGCTGGCCTGGCTGCTGGCACAGGCGCCGTGGATCGTGCCGATCCCGGGCACCACCAAGGTTCATCGCCTGGAAGAAAACCTGGGCGCGGTCGACCTGCAGCTGGCGCCGGAAGAACTGCAACGCATCGCGCAGGCGCTGGACGAGGTGTCGATCGTTGGCGAGCGCTACAACGCGCAGCGTGCGGCGCAGGCCAAGGGTTGATCGCCAGGTGGGTGCGGACCGTTGGTCCGCACTCCCTGATCCTCACCCCTGCATAGGCCCGCGCAGCGCATCCAGCACCGTGCGCATCGCCACGGTCACGTGGCGGCGCGACGGGTAGTAGGCGTAGTAGCCATCGAAGTGCGGGCACCAGTCATCCAGCACCGACTGCAGTCGCCCATCGTCCAGCATCGGCTGCACCTGGTCCTCCGGCAACCACGCCAGTCCACTGCCGGCCAGGGCTGCGGCGCGGGTCATGCCCATGGTGTTGAAGGTCCACTGGCCGCTCACGCGCACGCTCAGTTCGTTGCCGTCCTGGCCGAAATCCCACGGCATCAACCCGCCGTGCGTGGGCAGGCGCAGGGTCACGCAGTTGTGGTCGGCCAGCTCGTGCGGATGCCGTGGCGCCACGTGCTGGCGGAAGTAGCTGGGCGCGCCGACCACGCGCATGCGCAGCGGCGGGCTGATCGGCACCGCGATCATGTCGCGCGCCAGCCGCTCGCCGAGGCGGATGCCGATGTCATAACGTTCGGCCACGATATCGGCCAGCCCGTAATCGGCGGCCAGTTCCACTTTCAGCTCCGGATACTGCTGCAGGAGGGGCGCGAGCCGTGGCCAGGCAATGTACTCGGCCGCATGGCCGGTGGCATTGATGCGGATGGTGCCGGCCGGGCGCTCGCGGTACTCGGCCAGCGCGGCCAGGCCGTCCTCGATCTCGGCCAGGCGTGGGCCAAGGGTGTCGAGCAGGCGCGCGCCGGCTTCGGTGGTCGATACGCTGCGGGTGGTGCGGGTCAGCAGGCGCACGCCAAGGCGCTGTTCCAGGCCGCGCATGGCATGGCTGAGCGCGGACTGGGACACGCCCAGCTGGGCGGCGGCCTTGGTGAAGCTGCCCTCGCGGGCGACGTGGACGAAGGCCTGCAGGTCGTTGAGGTTTTCACGGGGCATGCAGGGATGATACGGCTCCCGGATTGAACGGATCTGTCGATTTCCGGCTCCCCGGCTCGTCGTAACGGTACATCCAACGCAAGGAGCTTCCGCATGAGCGCTGACACCAAGCCCAAGGGCCCGGCCTCCTACTTCCCCTCCATCGAGAGGACCTACGGGCAGCCGGTGGCGCACTGGCTGGGGCTGCTGGCGGGACAGACGGGCCTGAGACACATGGAACTGGTCAGCTTCCTGAAAAGTGAGCATGGGCTGGGCCATGGCCATGCCAACGCGCTGGTGGCGCACCATCTGGCCGGCAGGGGCTGAGCCGCGCCGGAGCGGGCACAGTGGGGCGCATTCAGCTGAACGATTTCATCTGCAACTGTCATGCAGATCGTGTCTAATACCGCTCCCCACCTGCTGTTCCCCCACCCGCATGTCCCTTCCTTCCCATGGCCCCGCGCCGTGCGACGACGCTGACGGCCACCTGGTCACCGCTGGTCCGCTGACCCCTCCGCCCGACAGTGCCGGCACCACCGCCGATGAGAAAGCGCTGCGTCACTCGATCGCCGAGGACGTGCAGGGCATGGTGCTGGCCACGATGGTGGCCTCGCTGGGCCTGGCCATCTTCGCCAAGGGGGGGCTGATGATCGGCGGCATGGCCGGCCTGGCGTTCCTGCTGCACTACGCGATGGGCTGGAACTTCGGCCTGGTGTTCGTGCTGGTCAACCTGCCGTTCTACTGGGTGGCGCTGCGGCGCATGGGCTGGGAATTCACCCTGAAGACCTTCGCTGCGGTCACCGCCTGTGGCGTGCTGACCGACCTGTTGCCGCGCTGGATCGACTTCTCGCACATCAACCCACTGTATTCGGCGATCGTCGGTGGCGCGCTGTCGGGCCTGGGCATCCTGTTCTTCATCCGCCATCGTGCCAGCCTCGGCGGCATCGGCATCCTGGCGGTGTACCTGCAGCGCACCCGTGGCTGGAGCGCGGGCAAGGTGCAGATGTCCTACGACGCCTGCCTGATGGTGGCCGCGTTCTTCGTGCTGTCGCCGTCGAAGGTGCTGTACTCGGCCATCGGCGCGGTGGTACTCAGCCTGGTGCTGATGTTCAACCATCGCCCCGGCCGCTACATGGGCGTGTGACGATCCGACGGTAGTGCCGGCCACTGGCCGGCAACCCCGGAACGCCGCGGGTGATGACGCCGGGCCGTGCCCGGCGGATATCCATCAGCGCGCGGTGGCCTGCAACCAGGGCGGTGACAGTGTCAGCAGCCGCGCATGCACCGGGCAGTCTGCGGCGTGCGCGCCGGGCAGGTAGCCCAGGCTCATCAGGAACTCGCCGGTGATCTCGCCGCCGGTGAAGCGGAATGTCTTCTTGAACAGCTTCACCCAGTCGGCCTTGCTGCGCGGATGATGTGCGTCCAGCCACCCCGCGAAGCTGCCATGGCTGGCCCGCAGCTGCTGGATCACCTGCGCGTTGTGGATCGCCGCCAGCACCTTCAGGCGGTTGCGGATGATGCCCGGGTCCGACAGCAGGCGTTCGATGTCCTGCTCGGCATACGCCGCCACGCGGTCCACCTCGAAGCCGTCGTAGGCCGCGCGGAAGCCCTCGCGCTTCTTCAGGATCGTTTCCCAGCTGAGCCCGGCCTGGTTGATTTCCAGCACCAGCCGCTCGAACAGCTCGCGCTCGTCGCGCTGCGGAAAGCCGTATTCGTTGGCGTGGTAGTCGTCGTGCACCGGATGGCCCGGGGCGATGAGGCAGTAACCGGACACGTCGAACTCCTGCGCGGGGGGAGGTCATTATGCGCGCCGTGACCGCCGGGTGGAGGCGCCCGGTGCGCCCAGCCGCTAGAATGTCAGCCATGCCTGTAACGCCGACCTCCCTTGCCGATCACCTGCTCGTCGCGCTGCCGTCGCTGCTCGACGCGACCTTTGCCCGCAGTGTCGCGCTGATCTGCCAGCACGACGAGAACGGGGCGATGGGCGTGCTGGTCAACCAGCCGTCCGAGTACACGCTGGGCGAAGTGCTCGCGCAGATGGACATCGCCACCGGCGATGGTGAGCTGCAGGCGCGCATGGTGCTCAACGGCGGCCCGGTGCATCCCGAACGTGGCTTCGTCATCCATGACGATGCAAGGGCGTGGGACTCCAGCCTGATCGTCGGCGAAGGGCTGTACCTGACCACCTCGCGCGACATCCTCGAAGCGATGGCGCGCGGCGAAGGCCCGGCCAACGCCGTGGTTACCCTCGGCTGTGCCGGTTGGGGGGCAGGCCAGCTGGAAACCGAGCTGGCCGAGAACAGCTGGCTGACCGTACCGGCCGATGCCGAGCTGGTGTTCCAGCTGCCGCTGGAACAGCGCTGGCAGGGAGCGGCCTCGCGCATCGGCGTCGACCTGTTCCGGCTGACCGACTACAGCGGCCATGTCTGAGCCGACCACGCCCGCGGCGGCGCCTCCGGCTCCGGCCATCCGCCGCGACGGCACGGTCCTGGGATTTGATGTCGGCTCGCGCCGGATCGGCGTGGCCATCGGCAGTGCCTTCGCCGCGCATGCGCGCGCAGTGGCCGTGGTCGATGTGCACGGCAACGGCCCGGACTGGACCGCGATCGAGCGCCTGCTCAAGGAATGGAAGCCCGACGGCCTGGTGGTCGGCGATCCGCTGACGCTGGATGGCCAGGACCAGCCCAACCGCAAGCGCGCGCAGGGCTTTGCCCGCCAGCTGCGGGAACGCTTCAAGCTGCCGGTGGTGATGATCGACGAGCGTTCCAGCTCGGTCGAGGCCGCGCGCCGCTTCGCCGTCGAGCGCGCCGAAGGGCGCAAGCGCCGCCGCGATGCGGCCGCCCTCGATGCCGTGGCCGCGGCGGTGATCATCGACCGCTGGCTGTCGTCGCCGGACGACGCCACCCCCATTCCCTGACTGCACGACTCCCGCCATGACCGCCCAGCAAATCGATGCCTCCGGACGCCTGCGCCACCTGCTGACCCTGGAGGGCCTGCCGCGCGAAACCCTGCTGCAACTGCTTGATCGGGCCGGACAGATCCGCGATGCCGCGGTCGGCCGCGTTGGCAACAAGCGCCACGTGCTGGCCGGCTCGGCTGTGTGCACGCTGTTCTTCGAGCCGTCCACGCGCACCCGCAGCTCGTTCCAGCTGGCCGCGCAGCGCCTGGGCGCCGACGTGCTGAACTTCGATGCGTCGACGTCGTCCACCCGCAAGGGCGAAACCGCCTGCGACACGCTGCGCAACCTGGAAGCAATGGGCGTACGCGGCTTCGTGGTACGCCATCCCGATGATGGCGCCGTGGCCGCACTGGCCGAGGCGGCGGGCGAGGGCACCGCACTGATCAACGCCGGTGACGGCCGCAGTTCGCATCCGACCCAGGGCCTGCTGGACATGCTGACCCTGCGCCAGGCCAAGGGCGCGGATTTCTCGAAGTTGAAGGTCGTGATCGTCGGCGACGTGAAGCACTCGCGCGTGGCCCGCACCGACCTGCATGCGCTGCGTACGCTGGGCGTGGGCGAGATCCGCGTCTGCGGCCCGCAGTCGCTGCTGCCGGATGACGAGACCCTGAAGGGCTGCGTGGTCGGCGATGACTTCGACGCGATGCTCGAAGGCGTCGACGCGCTGATGATGCTGCGCCTGCAGCGCGAGCGCATGGAGGAAGGCCTGGTGCCGTCGCTGGAGCAGTACCACGCCCAGTACGGCCTGACCCGCGAGCGCCTGGCCCGCGCCGGCAAGGACGCTGCAGTGATGCACCCGGGCCCGATCAACCGCGGCGTGGAAGTCACCGACGACGTGGCCGACGGCCCGCAGTCGTGGGTGCTGCGCCAGGTCGCCAACGGCGTCGCCGTGCGCATGGCCGTGCTGGAAACCCTGCTGGGCTGACCCGCCTTGGCAGGTGTCAATCTTGGTTGGCACTGGCGGTGGGGTGGGTGCCAACCTTGGTTGGCACTGGCCTACCCGGGCGAAGGTGATTTCCCGATGTTCAGGGAACATGCGCCCGCCCATGCTCTTCTGCATGAGCAGCACCCGTCTCCCGCCAGGGCGTCATTCCAGTATCGGCCAGAGCTACATCCTCACCACGAACGTGCATGGCCGGGCGGCTCTGTTCGCCAATGATGCCATTGCGGTTACCGCCATGCAGGACCAGCGTCTGGATCTGGAAGGTCTGACCCATGAATCGCTGTTCCGGCACGCAATGCATGTGATGGCGAATCCGATCAGGGCGGGCAGATAGTGCCCAACCAAGGTTGGCACCCACCGAAAGCAGGTTCCAACCTTGGTGGGCAACCACCGGACGTCGTGGTTCAGCGCTTCTGCGCGAACAGCCAGTCCCACATCGCCGGGTCGGCGTAGGTGGCATCCCAGGCGTTGTGGTTGCCGTCCGGATATTCGGTGTAGCGCACGTCGCGTGCGTTGGCGCTCTGGAATGCGGCGTGCAGCCGGCGGTCGTCATCCGGTGGCACCACGTCATCCAGCGCGCCATGGAAGATCCAGATCGGCGTGCCTCTCAGGCGCTGGGCGATGGCCGCATACGGATCGGCTTCATGGGCCACCCGTTCGACGAACAGGGTCGGGCGCACCGCGCGCGGCGCCAGCACCGCGCCGCACACGGGCACGATCGCGGCGAAGCGCCCGGGGTCATCCAGCGCGATGTTCCAGCTGCCATAGCCGCCCATCGACATTCCGGTCAGGTACTGCCGTGAGGGATCGGCACCGAACTCGGCGATGGTGGCGTCCAAGGCGGCCAGCGCGACGCGGTTGTTGCGCCCGCTCCATTCCTCGTGGCCCGGCACCTGCGGGAATACGGCCAATGCGGGGAAGTCGGCCGCGTGCCTGCGCAGGTGCGGCCCGAGCCCCGCATGGGTCTGCTTGACACCGTCGCCGCCACGCTCGCCGGATCCATGCAGGAACAGCACCACCGGCAGTGCGCCAGGCGTGCGCGCCGCGGTTGCCGGAATGAACACTTGGTAATAGGCGGTACGCCCATCCACTTTCACTGCACGCGATTCGAAGCGGCCGCGCGCGCTGTCCGGCTGCGAGGCGCAGCCGGCCATCATCAGGACCGCCAGCATCGGCAGCCAGCGCATCATCCTACGGACCATCGGCGTTCCAGAAGCGGTGGGTTCAGCCGCATCGTAGTCCGCGCAGGTCAACGTGGCATCGTGCGCTGCGTCACTGCGTCACTGCGTCACTGCGGCCGCGGCACGCTGGCGATGATGGCCAGCTGCTCCTGTGCCTCGGCGTTGCCCTCGGCGGCGGCGGCCTGCACCTGCGCCAGGTCCGGGTGCAGCACCACCAGCAACGGGTTTTCGCAGACCGGGCAGGCGTACTCGGTCGCGTCCTCGTCCAGTTCCATCTCCATGGCGCGCGAACTGCCCTTCCATTCGCAGGCCGGGCAGGTGTGCTGCTGGTCGCGCCAGCCGGGCTGGAAATAGTTTTCGATCGTGGTGGCCATGGGGGGTCCAGTTGGAATCGGGTCAGAGCCCCGCGCAGCGGGGATCCGACCCTGGGTTTTGGCGTGGGTCGGAGCTCCGCGTTGCGGGGATCCGGCCCGGCAGGGATCAGTGCAGCAGCACCAGCGTGGCCAGGCCGAGAAAGGTGAAGAAGCCCATCGAGTCGGTCACGGCGGTCAGGAAGATGCCACTGGCCAGTGCCGGGTCGAAGCCAAAGCGTTTCAGGGTCAGCGGCACCAGCACGCCGGCCAGTGCGGCGAACAGCAGGTTGCAGGTCAGCGCGATGGCGATCACCGCCGACAGCCCGGGCGAGTGGAACCAGACCAGCACGATCATGCCCAGGATCGAGCCCAGCAGCAGGCCATTGAGCGCGGCCACCCGCACTTCCTTCCACAGCAGCGTGCGCGCGTTGGAGGCGCCCACCTGGCCCAGCGCCAGGCCGCGCACCATCAGCGCCAGCACCTGGGTGCCGGCATTGCCACCCAGGCCGGCCACGATCGGCATCAGCACGGCCAGCGCCACCAGCTTGTCGATCGTGCCTTCGAAGTGGCCGACCACGCTGGAGGCCAGGAAGGCCGTGCACAGGTTCACCGACAGCCACATCAGGCGGCGGCGCATCGCGCGCCAGACCGGACTGAACAGGTCCTCGTCCTCGTCCAGGCCGGCGGCGCCCAGCGCCTGATGCTCGGCCTGGCCACGGATGATGTCGACCACGTCATCGATGGTGATGCGACCGACCAGGATGTTGTTCTCATCCACCACCGGGGCGGAAATCCAGTCGTGGTCGGAAAACTGGCGGGCGACCTCCTGGTCGCTCTCGCCGACGTCGATGGCCGGCTGCTCGTCATCGATCAGGCGGTTGATCGGGGTGGTGTCCTCGTGGGTCACCAGGGCCGCCAGCGACACCCGGCCGAGGTACTGATGGCGCCGGCTGACCACGAACAGGTGGTCGGTGTGGTCGGGCAGTTCACCGCGCAGGCGCAGGTAGCGCAGCACCACGTCGACGTTGACGTCGGCGCGCACGGTCACCACGTCCGGGTTCATCAGGCGGCCGGCGCTGTCCTCGGGATAGGACAGCACCTGTTCCAGGCGCTCGCGGTTCTCGCGGTCCATCGACTTGAGGACTTCGTCGATGACCGTATCCGGCAGGTCTTCGACCAGGTCGGCCAGATCGTCGATGTCCAGGTCTTCGACCGCGGCGATGATTTCGTCCGGGTCCATGTCCGCGAGCAGGCTTTCGCGCACGTCGTCGCCGACGTGGACCAGCACCTCGCCGTCATCGTCCGGATCCACCAGGCCCCACACCACTTCGCGCTTACCCGGCGGCAGCGATTCAAGCAGGTTGCCGATCTCGGCCGGGGCCAGGGTATTGACCAGCCGACGCACCGGGCCCAGCCGGCCGCTGTCCAGTGCATCGGACAACATCCGCAGTTGGCGCGCAGTCTTGTCGTGGCGTACGGCTTCAGCCATCGCAGCTCCCGCGGGATAAGAAAAGCCGCGATCCCGGCAAGGATGCGGCAACAGGGGTGTTCAGCGCGTCATTATCGCAAGGGGATGTTTCAGCGCATAGCCGCCGGGTGGCGGTAGTGCCGGCCGCTGGCCAGCAACCTCCTGGCGTTCAACGGGACGTGATCAGATCCTTCTCCCGCGGAAAAGCGATCTGACCCCAGGCATGCATGCCCGGCGAGCGGGTGGTATCAGGGCGTATCGTCCACCAGCGCCAGCCAGCGTTCGATGGCACGGCGGTCACGCGCGGCCAGCAGTTTCGGTGCGCGGGCGCGCAGTGCGCCCAGGTCAGCGTCGCGGATCGCGCGGCGCACTTCCAGCAGGGTGCCGGGGTGCAGGCTGAACTCGCTCAGGCCCAGTGCCAGCAGCAGCGGCGTCATCCGCGCATCACCGGCCATTTCGCCGCAGACCGCGACCGGAATACGGTGGCGTGCGCCGGTCTCGATCACCATCTGCAGCAGCCGCAGCACGGCGGGATGCAGCGGTGAGTACAACTCGCCCAGCGCCTCGTTGTTGCGGTCGGCGGCCAGCAGGTACTGCACCAGGTCGTTGGTGCCGATCGACAGGAAGTCGACCAGATCGATGAAGCTCTCCAGCGCCAGTGCAGCCGCCGGCACTTCGATCATCGCGCCCAGCGGGACGTGTTCGGCCACCATGTGGCCTTCGGCGCGCAGCTGTTCGCTCAGCTTGAGCATGCGCCGGCGCACCGCCAGCAGTTCCTCGCGGGTGCTGATCATCGGTACCAGCACGCGCAGCTTGCCGTAGGCGGAGGCGCGCAGGATCGCGCGCAGCTGGGTGTCGGCCACTTTGGGTCGTGCCAGCGACAGGCGCACGCCGCGCAGGCCCAGCGCCGGATTCTCTTCGTTGCTCAGGGTCAGGCCGGTGCGATCGGCCTTGTCCGCACCCAGGTCGAGCGTGCGGATGGTGACGGGCCGGCCGCTCATGGCCAGCGCGGCATCCCGGTAGGTCTGGAACTGTTCTTCTTCGTCCGGCAGCTCGTTGCGCTGCAGGAACAGGAACTCGGTGCGGTACAGGCCCAGCCCCTGCGCACCCAGCGCATGCGCCTGGGTGACGTCTTCCAGCGACTCGGCATTGGCCAGCAGGGCGATGTCGACCTGATCGCGGGTGCGGCTGGGCTTGCTGCGCAGGCGGCCGAGCTCGCGCTGCTCGCGTGCGTGCTCCTTCAGGCGCGTGCGGTAGTCACGCAGGTTGTCCGCCAACGGGTTGGCGGTGATGCTGCCGTCGGCGCCGTCGATGATCAGCACGTCGCCGTCGGCGATGCGGCTCAGCAGCTGCGGCACGTTGACGATCAGCGGCAGGTGCAGGCTGCGTGCCAGGATCGCGCTGTGCGACAGCGCGCTGCCGGCGGCGGTGACGATGCCGACCACGCCCTGCGCCTGCAGCTGCGCCAGCTCGGACGGAGCGATGTTGTCGCAGACCAGGATCTCGCCGGCCAGGCCCTTCATCGCCGGCGCGCGTTCGGGTTGCAGGAAGGCATGGATACGGCCGATCACATGGTCCAGGTCGTCCATGCGGCTCTTCAGGTAGGCATCGTCCATGCCATCGAAGACCTTGGCCAGGCGGTCGCGCTGCAGGCGCAGGGCGTAACCGGCACTGTACGGGCCGCTGCGGATCAGTTCGTCCAGGCCATACAACAGCTCGGGGTCGTCCAGCAGCAGCGCGTGCAGGTCCAGGAACTCGCCCACTTCCTGGTTCAGTGCGCCATGCAGGCGCTGCCGCAGCTCGTGCATTTCCATGCGCGCGGCATCCACGGCATGGTGCAGGCGCGCCAGCTCGGCCTCGACCTGGTGGGGGGCGACACGTTGTTCGGCCACTTCCAGCGCATGCGGCAGGCGCACCCGGGCCCGGCCCATCGCCGTACCACGGGCGGCGCCGTGCCCGGCCAGCCGTTGTACCGGCCGCTGGCCCGGGGGAAGCTGGCCGGCGCGTGCGCGTGGCACGCTCAGCTGTCCTCGTCGAAGCGGCGTTCGAACAGGCCGACCACCGCCTCCATCGCGGCGGCTTCGTCCTCGCCGTTGATGCGGACCGTGACCGGAGTGCCCTGGCCCGCGGCCAGCAGCATCACGCCCATGATGCTCTTGGCGTTGATCTCACGGCCCTTGGCGGCCATGGTCACGTTGCAGCGGAACGGTGCCAGGGTCTGCACCAGCTTGGCGGTGGCCCGGGCATGCAGGCCCAGGCGGTTGCTGACGGTGAGTTCTCGTTCAAGCATCGTCGACTATCGCTCCATTACGGGTACCCGCCGCGGCTGTGGCGGGCAGTTGATCCAGTCCCTGTTCCGGATAATTCATCACCCGCAGCAACATCGGCAGGCTCAGCGCCGACACCCGGCGAACCGGGGTCCCCAGCCGGGCCAGCTGCCCGGCAAGGTTGGCGGGGCTGGCGCCGTACAGGTCGGTCAGGATCAGCACGCCTTCACCGCCGTCGACCCGCCGCAGGGCGGCCGAGGCAAGTGGCAGCAGGGCGTCCAGGTCTGCGTCGAACGGTACTTCGAAAGCTTCGGTTTTCAGCGGCAATTGCCGCAGCAGCCGGGTCGCCACGTCTAGCAGGGCGGTCCCGACCCCGGGATGTGTTACGAGGAGAATGCCACAGGTCATTACCGCACGTTAACAGGTCAAGGTGAATTGGCGATAGCAGCAGGCGAGGGGTACTGTGTCCCGTATTCAGTGTTGCTCGCTGGCGAGCCCTTTTCCGCTGAAAAAGAGATCCGACGCCATCCGTTTTTCGATGCCTGAAAGCGATTCATCCACGCACGGCGTGGATCCACGTGTCGACCAAGGTCGACACCCACCAACAGCACACGGAATCTGTCAGAGGCGGGGCGGTGTGGGCAGGCAGGACCGTTGGCGCCATGGATGGCGCCATCGAGCCCCCAGGGAGGGGTTCACGGCGTGTCCTGCCTGCCCACACCGCCCCGCCATCCCACGGAATGCCGCTTTTGCTGTTGCTGTTGCCGGCCAGCGGCCGGCACTACCGGCGGGTGCCGGGCGCAGCCCGGCCGACCCCCTCAATCCTGTTCGCGGTGGTACGTGGCCACGTCTTCCCAGCCCTTCTCGCGCGCATGCCGGGCCATGCGCTCGGCCAGGTACACCGAGCGATGCTTGCCGCCGGTGCAGCCGAACGCCACGGTCACGTAGCTGCGCGTGCCGTCGCCCAGTTTCGGCAGCCAGGTATCCAGGAAATCCATCAGCTGGGCCAGGTAGCGCTGCACGTCCGGCTGTGCCTCCAGGTAGTCGCGCACGCCGGGCTCACGGCCGCTGAGCGCGCGCAGGTCCGGGTCCCAGTGCGGATTGGGCAGCACACGCGCGTCGAACACGAAGTCCGCCTCGGCCGGTACGCCGCGCTTGTAGGCGAACGATTCGAACAGCAGCGACAGGCCGGTGGCATGGCCCATCGCGAACTCGGTGATGATCCGCCGCCGCAGCTGGTGCACGTTGAGGTGGCTGGTATCGATCACCGCATCGGCCTCACGGCGCAGCGGCGCGGTCAGTTCGCGTTCGCGGGCGATGGCCTCGGGCAATGACAGCCGCAGCTGGCTCAGTGGATGGCGGCGACGGGTGTCGGCGTAGCGCTTGAGCACCGCCTCGTCACTGGCTTCGAAGAACAGCACCTTCACTTCCACGCCGGCATCGGTGGCCAGCTGCCGCCAGTTGCCCAGTTGGCTCAGGTCGGCCTGGCCGCGGACGTCGATGCCTACCGCCAGCCGGCGCGGCGCGCTGCCGTCATGGTTGGCCAGCAGGCTGCGCACGAAGTCCGGCAGCAGTTGGATGGGCAGGTTGTCCGAGCAGTAGTAGTCCTGGTCTTCGAAGGTCTTCAGGGCGACGGATTTACCCGAGCCGGACAGGCCACTGACGATGATCAGGGTCGGGGCGGTAGGGGGTGCGGTGCTCATGGACAGGCTCTTCGCGGGGCAGGGGAATCAGGGGGTGCGCCGTTCCAGCAGGTTGCTGTGGCGGGCGATGAACATCGCCGCCGGATCAATGCCCTTGGTGCGCAGGATATGCAGGCGGGTCGCGGCCTCGGTCAGCACGGCCAGGTTGCGGCCGGGCATCACCGGCAGGGTGATCAGCGGGACATCCAGGTCCAGCACATGGCGGGTACCCGAGTCGCCGGTCAGGCGCTCGTAGCCATGCGGGGTAGGTTCGGTCATCGGCTTGGTCAGGTGGACGATCAGCCGAAGGTACTTGTTCTTCTTTACAGCCGTGTCGCCGAACATCTCGCGCACGTTCAGCACGCCCAGGCCGCGCACTTCCAGCAGGTCCTGCAGCAGCTCGGGGCAGGTGCCGTCGAGCACGTCCGGGGCGATCTGGGTGAACTCGGGGGCATCGTCGGCGACCAGGCGGTGCCCGCGGCTGAGCAGTTCCAGCGCCAGCTCGCTCTTGCCCGAGCCGGCCTCGCCGGTGATCAGCACGCCGATCGAGTAGATCTCCATGAACACGCCATGCAGGATCACGCGGGGTGCCAGCGTGCGCGCCAGGTGGTAGGACAGGTGGTTGAGCAGTTCGTGGCCGCGCTTGGGCGACAGCCACAGCGGCGTGCCGGATTCATCGGCGGCGGCACGCAGGTCTTCCGGGCACGCCTGGTTGCGGGTCAGCACCAGCGCCAGCGGATGCGACTGCATGATCTTCTCGATGGTCTCCCACCGCTGCCGCGGTTCCAGCGCGTCCAGCCAGGACAGTTCCTCGGTGCCCAGGATCTGCACCTTGTTGGGATAGATGGCGTTGAGGTAGCCGGCCAGCGAAGGGCGCCGCGAGACCGTGTTGCCGGCCTCCAGCTCGCGCTTCTCACCGGATTTGCCGGCGGCCCAGCGCAGTCCCAGCCGCTCGCGCTGCTGTTCGAACAGTTCACGGGCGGTGATGCTGGTATTCATGCGGCACTCGCAGGAGGGGTCATGTCCAGCGCCTCGCGCAGCGCGCGGGCATCGCCCGCTTCACGCAGGGCCTGGCGGATGTCGGGCACGGAGAACAGCTCGGCCAGCTCTGACAGCAGCATCAGGTGCTGGTGGGTGTAGTGGGCCGGGACGGCCATCGCAAACACCAGGTCCACCGGCTCGTCGCCGCCGAAGTCGACCGGGGCCGCCAGGCGCAGCAGGGCGCCACGGGGGCGGTCCAGGGCCGGCGCGCGGCCATGGGGGATGGCTATGCCGTGGCCGATCGCGGTGCTGCCCAGGGCTTCGCGCTGGCACAGGTTCAGATAGATCTGTTCGGCATTGGCCTGGCGGCAGGCCAGCAACCCGGCGGCGGCCTGCAGGACGCTGTCACGGTCGGAGGCCGTGCAGAGCTGGGTCTGCACGGCCGCCAGGAGGTCAGTCAGGGGCATGTCTGCGGGGAACGGTGGCGATCAGCCACCATTGTCGCCCACCGGCAGCGGTGCGTGCTGCTGTTTTTTCTCCTTGTGCTTGATGACCAGGCGGTCAAGCTTGTCCGCAAGCAGGTCGATCGCGGCATACATGGTCTGGCCACCGGCCTCGGCGTGCAGGGTCTGCCCGGGGATGTTGAGGCTGGCGTCGACGTGGTGTTCGGTCTTCTGCAGCTTGAGGGTCACCCGCGCTTCGCAGTGCTGGTCGAAGTGCTTTCCGATCCGGGCCAGCTTCTCCTCTACATAGGACTGCAGGGCCGGGGTGACTTCGACGTCTTTGCCAAACGTTTCGATGCGCATCGGGTTTCTCCTGTGTTCGGATGTGCCAATGAACCTCTCCGCCGGGCGCGGCGGCGCGTCAAGCGATTCTGACCCTTTCGTGCGAGGCGGAGATGTTCATGGCTTCACGATACTTCGCCACGGTGCGCCGCGCTACTGGAATTCCCGACGATTTGAGCAGCTCAGCCAGCTTGGCGTCAGAAAGCGGCTTGCGCGGGTTCTCATCGTCGATCAGGCGCCGGATCATCGCCTGGATGGCGGTACTGGACGCCTCGCCGCCGCCTTCGGTATCGATGCCGGAGGCGAAGAAGGCGCGCAGTGGCAGGGTGCCGCGCGGGGTGCGCACGTACTTGCGGGCGATCGCACGCGACACGGTGGATTCGTGCAGGCCCAGTTCGGCGGCGATCTCGCGCAGGGTCAGCGGACGCAGTGCCTGCTCGCCGAATTCGAGGAACCCGGCCTGTTGCAGGATCAGGCTGCGCACCACGCGCAGCAGGGTTTCGCCGCGCTGCTGCAGTCCCTTCAGCAGCCAGCGCGCTTCCTGCAGCTGGGCGCGCAGGTAACCGGCGTCGGCCTCGCCACAACGTCGGATCAGCTGTTCGTAGCCACGATGGATCACCACCCTCGGCCCGGCATGGCCGGCCAGCGCCGCGCGCCAGATGCCGTTCTGCCGCCACACCACCACGTCGGGTACCACGTAGGTATCCTGCGAAAGCGGCGCAACCTGCGTGCCCGGGCGCGGGTCCAGCGAGCGCAGCAGGGTCACTGCGGTCTCGACCTCGTCCAGCGGCTGTTTCAGTTCATGGGCCAGCCCGGCGACGCCACTGCGTGGCAGCCGTTCCAGCGGGCCTGCGGCAATCTGTCGCGCCAGGGCCAGCCCCGGCGTGTCGCCAGGCACCACGTCCAGTTGCAGCTGCAGGCACTCGCCGAGCGTGCGCGCGGCAACACCGACCGGGTCGAAGCGCTGGATGCGGTGCAGCACCGCCAGGATCTCGTCCTCGTCGGCATGGATCGTTGGCAACAGCGTTTCCGCGATCGTGGCCAACGGTTCGCGCAGGTAACCATCGTCGTCCAGTGCATCGATCAAGGCCGCACCGATACTGCGGTCGCGGGCGGACAGATGCGACAGGTGCAGCTGCCACAGCAGGTGGTCGGCCAGCGTCTCGGTTTCGGCCACGCGCTCGGCCGCGCTGCCGGTGTCATCGTCATCGTCGAAGCTGCCGCCACTGCCGGCGGCGCTCCAGTCGAGCTCGGCCGGCGCCCAGTCGTCGCCGGTGTCGGTGCGTTCGGCGGGTGCGTCGGCCCCGGTGCTGCCGCCGCCGTCATCGGCGGTGCTGCTATCGTTGCTGTCGGCCCAGTCCAGCAGCGGATTGCTCTCCACCGCCTGGGCGATCTCAAGCTCCAGTTCGGTCGTGGACATCTGCAGCAGCTTGATGGCCTGCTGCAGCTGGGGCGTGAGCACCAGCTGCTGTCCCAACGATGTCTGCAGCCGAGTCTTCATGCCTGTGCCGAACGGAAGGTAAGGGCCCCGGCGCCTGCGGTCACAACTTGAAGGAATCCCCAAGGTAGACGCGACGTACGTCGGCGTTGTCCAGGATCGCCTCCGGCGAGCCCTGGGCCAGCACGGTGCCCTCGGCGAGGATATACGCGCGGTCGCAGATTCCCAAGGTCTCGCGCACATTGTGGTCGGTGATCAACACGCCGATGCCGCGCTGCTTCAGATGGGTGACGATGCGCTGGATTTCGCCCACCGAGATCGGGTCGACACCGGCGAACGGTTCGTCGAGCAGGATCAGGCGCGGCTGCGCGGCCAGGGCGCGGGCGATCTCGCAGCGGCGGCGTTCGCCACCGGACAGGCTTGCACCGAGCTGGTCGGCCACATGGCCCAGCTGCAGTTCGTCGAGCAGGCTGTTCAATTCGCGTTCGCGGCCGGCCGAATCCAGGTCTTCGCGCAGCTCCAGCACCAGCCGCAGGTTGTCGGCCACGGTCAGCTTGCGGAACACCGAGGGTTCCTGCGGCAGGTAGCCCACGCCCTGCTTGGCACGGGTATACATCGGGTCGCCGGTGATGTCCTTGCCGTCGAGCACGATGCTGCCTGCATCGGCGGCGACCAGGCCGACGATCATGTAGAAGCAGGTGGTCTTGCCGGCGCCGTTGGGGCCGAGCAGGCCGACCACTTCGCCGGCGTCGAGGGTCAGCCCGAAGTCCTTGACGACTTCGCGCTGCTTGTAGCGCTTGCGCAGGCCCTTGGCGACGAGCATTACTTCTTGCTCCCGGTCGGCTTGGCCGGCGTGCTGGCCGGAGCCGCCGCCTTGGGCGCAGCGGCCGGCTGTGCAGCCGCGTTCTTGTTCTTCGGCGGAATGACCGTGCGCACGCGGCTGCCATCGCCACCGGAGTTCATCTCGCCGCTGCGGGTGTTGTAGACCATGCGCTGGCCGGCATTGGTGCCGCGCGCGCTGGTGACCTTGTAGTTGCCGGTCAGGGTGATGATCTCGGTCTTGATGTCGTAGTCGATGCGATCGGCCACCGCGTCCATCCAGGTGCCATCGTCGAGCTGCTGCTTCATCGTGGCCTGCTTGCCGGTGAACACCGCACGCACGGCTTCGCCATCCTTCAGGTAGATCTCGGCTTCCGACGAGCGGAGGTCCAGCGTGCCCTGGGTGACGGTCACCCCCTGCGACAGCACGGTCTTGCCATCGCCGGTCAGCACGCCCGACTGGGCGCCGGCGTCGATGTTCATGTTCTCGTTGCGGTCGGTCGACTTGGCAAAGGCTGCGCTGGGAACAAGGAGACCGAGCGCGAGTACGGCTGCAAAGGGAATCTTCATCGGGGTCCGTTCTACCGGTGGGGCCGCCCGGAAACCCGGGGGCGGGTGGGGGAGCTGCCTTCCTTGCGCCGGTCCGGGGACGTCGCAGGAGGGCGGCGGAATCAGCGTCGGGGCGTGTAACGGCCCTTGGACTGGCTGAGGAAATGATACGTGTTGTTCTTCGAATCCACCTCGAAGCCGACGCCGGACTGTTCCATGCCGGGGCGGGTCATGACCACCCGCGCGTCGGTGCGGGCACGATTCTCCTTAGGGAAGACATCCAGGTGGTCGGTGCGGAAGGTGGTCGGCACCACGCCCGGACCGGCCGGGCTGTCGCCGGCGACATTGCCGCGCAGCTTCATCTGGTCGCCCTTGGCGCTGAGCCAGCCGGTCTCGGCGCGCAGGGTCCAGTGCTTGCCGTCCTTGTCCGGCATCTCGAACAGCGGCGTGGCGATGTTGATGGTCTGGTCGCCACGCTGGCGTTCCAGCAACGGCGCGCGCAGGGTGGTCGATTCCTTGCCCTGCTCATCCAGCGCGACGATCTGGAAGTCGTGCAGGATGTAGTCCACGCCGACGTCCTGGCCGGCCGCGGCCGCGCCCTTGTCGCGGTTGCGCAGGGCCGCCCAGCTGCTGAGCAGCGCGGCCAGCAGCAGGCCGATGCCAAGCACGGTGCGCCAGTTCAGGGTCGGCAGGTTCATGCGCCGAACCTCGCCAGCACCGCGTCCACATGGCCCTGGGCAGCCAGCAGGATGTCGCACAGCTCACGTGCCGCGCCACGGCCGCCATCGGCGCGCGTCTGCCAATGGACGCGCTCGGCGATCCACGGGTGGGCATTGGCCGGGGCCACTGCCAGGCCGACCGCGCCCAGCGGCGCCAGGTCCGGCAGGTCGTCGCCCATGAAGGCCACCTGCTCCAGGCCGATGCCATGCTGCGCGCACAGCGCCTGCACGCTGGCCAGCTTGTCGCCCACGGCGATCTGGGTGTCGATGCCGAGGTCGGCGCCGCGCTTGAGCGCGGACTGGCTGTTGCGCGCGGTGATCAGCACGGGGTGGATACCGTGCTGCTGCAGCAGTTTCAGGCCCAGGCCATCCTGCACGAAGTACGCCTTGCTCTCGTTGCCGTCCTTGTCGTAGTACAGCCGACCGTCGGTGAGGGTACCGTCCACGTCGAAGCAGGCCAGGCGGATGCGGGCCGCGGCGGCATGCAGGTGGGCGGGGAAGGCGGGCAGGGGGGACCAGGGCATCAGGGGGGCGGGCTCGGTGGATTCGGGTGGGGCGTTACAGACTGAATGGGGTCTACGGACTGTCGGTTAAACCACCCGGGCCCGCAACAGGTCATGAATGTTCAGGGCGCCGACCGCGCGGCCCTGGCCATCGACCACGATCAGGCCATTGATTTTCTGGGTTTCCATCTGCCGGGCGGCCTCCACGGCCAGCTGGTCGGCGCCGATGGTGCGGGGGTTGCGGGTCATCACATCGGCGATCTTCGCGGTCCGCACGTCCAGCGCGCTGTCCAGCGCCCGGCGCAGGTCACCGTCGGTGAACAGGCCGATCAGCACACCGTCGGCATCGACCACGGCGGTCATGCCCAGCCGTTTGCGGCTCATTTCGACCAGCGCCTCGCTGAGGCTGGCGTCGGCGCTCACGCTGGGCAGGTCCTCACCGGTGTGCATGACGTCGGTGATGTGCAGCAGCAGGCGGCGGCCGAGGCTGCCGGCCGGGTGCGAGCGGGCGAAGTCGTCGGCGGTGAAGCCGCGTGCATCGAGCAGGGCCACGGCCAGCGCATCGCCCATCGCCAGCGAAGCGGTGGTGCTGGAGGTCGGCGCCAGTGCCAGCGGGCAGGCCTCGGCCGGCACGCTCACGTCCAGGTGGATGTCGGCGGCGGTGGCCAGGCTGGACTGCGCGCGGCCGGTCATGGAAATCAGCAGGTTGCCCTGGCGCTTGAGCACCGGCAGCAGCATCAGCAGCTCGTCCGACTCACCCGAGTAGGACAGTGCCAGCACCACGTCGTCCTCGGTGATCATGCCCAGGTCGCCGTGGCCGGCTTCACCGGGGTGCACGTAGAACGCCGGTGTGCCGGTGGAGGCCAGGGTGGCGGCGATCTTGCGGGCGATGTGCCCGGACTTGCCCATGCCGGTGGCAACCACCCGGCCGCGACTGGCCAGGATCGCCTGGCAGGCCTGCTGGAAGGCCTCGCCGAGGCGGGTGGCGACCGCGTCGAGGGCCTGCTGTTCGATCTCGAAGACGCGGCGGCCACTGGCGACCAGGCTGGCCGGATCGACGGAACGGGGGGGCAGGAGGGACTCGGCCATGCGGACGCCACGCAGCGGAAGTAGAATGAGCGCTCATTTTATTAGGAAAGCCCGTTGGACGCCGACACCATCCGCAACCTGATCGAAACCGGCCTGCCCGGCGCCCGCGCCGACGTGCGTGGCGACGATGGCGTGCATTTCGAAGCGACCGTGGTCTGCGAGGCCTTTGCCGGCAAGATGCCGCTGGCCCGCCACCGGATGGTCTATGCCACCCTCGGCGACCTGATGGGCGGCGCGATCCACGCGCTGGCGCTGAAAACCGTGACCCCGGCCGAAGCCGGCTGAACCGCAGAAGATCCCCAATACATGGCCAAGATCGTTGTGACCGGCGGCGCTGCGCTGCACGGTGAAGTGAGCATCTCCGGCGCCAAGAACGCCGTCCTCCCCATTCTCTGCGCGACCCTGCTGGCCGATGAGCCGGTGGAGATCACCAACGTGCCGCACCTGCACGACGTGGTCACCACGGTGAAGCTGCTGGGCGAACTGGGCGCCAAGGTCACCATCGACCAGGGCACGCTGTCGCGCGGCAGCGCGATCGTGGTCGATCCGCGCCCGGTCAACCAGCACGTCGCACCGTACGAGCTGGTCAAGACCATGCGCGCCTCGATCCTGGTGCTGGGCCCGCTGCTGGCCCGCTTCGGCGCGGCCGAAGTGTCGCTGCCCGGCGGCTGCGCGATCGGTTCGCGCCCGGTCGACCAGCACATCAAGGGCCTGCAGGCGCTGGGTGCCGAGATCGTGGTCGAGAACGGCTTCATCAAGGCCACGGCCAAGCGCCTGAAGGGGGGCCATTTCACCTTCGACATGGTCAGCGTGACCGGCACCGAGAACGTGCTGATGGGCGCGGTGCTGGCCGAAGGTACCACCATCCTCGACAACTGCGCGATGGAACCGGAAGTGACCGATCTGGCGCATTGCCTGATCGCGCTGGGCGCGAAGATCGAAGGCCTGGGCACCGCGCGCCTGGTCATCGAAGGCGTCGAGCGCCTGTCCGGTGGCCGCCACGAAGTGCTGCCCGATCGCATCGAGACCGGCACCTTCCTGGTCGCCGCAGCGATGACCGGTGGCAAGGTCACGGTCAACCGTGCGCGCCCGAACACCATGGACGCGGTGCTGTCCAAGCTGGTCGAGGCCGGTGCGAAGATCGAGACCACCGACGACACCATCACCCTGGACATGCAGGGCAAGCGGCCGAAGGCGGTCAACCTGACCACCGCGCCGTACCCGGCCTTCCCGACCGACATGCAGGCGCAGTTCATGGCGCTCAACTGCGTGGCCGACGGCGTTGGCGTGATCAATGAAACGATCTTCGAGAACCGTTTCATGCACGTCAACGAACTGCTGCGCCTGGGCGCGGACATCCAGGTCGAAGGCCACACCGCCATCGTGCGCGGCAGCGATCACCTCAGCGGTGCGCCGGTGATGGCCACCGACCTGCGTGCCTCGGCATCGCTGATCCTGGCCGGGCTGATGGCCCGCGGCGAGACCACCATCGACCGCATCTACCACCTTGACCGTGGCTACGAGAACATCGAAGAGAAGCTGTCTTCGCTCGGCGCCACCATCCGGCGCGTGCCATGATCCTGCGTGGCAAGTTCAGCCCGCGCCGCAAGGCGCTGCTGGCCCTGGTGCTGATCGTGCTGGCGTGGCTGGGCTACGCCTGGTACGCCAACATCGCCATCACCCAGGGCATCGAGCAGAAGGACATGGACTGGAATGGCGATGGCACGGTCTCGCGCGACGAGATCATCGAGTCGTTCTATGCCGTTGCAGTGAACGACAGCCAGGAGGGCAACCGCCATTGCCGCACCTTCGTCTGGCGCAGCACCGGCGAGCAGATCCGCGTGGACTGCCGCACCGAGTTCAAGCCGGCGGCGGCCGAGGAAAAGAAGTAAGAAAAACGCCCGCGAAAGCGGGCGTTTTCTTTGCGCGGTGCCTGGGGCCGGATCCCTTTCCATCGGAAAGGGCTCCGACCCCGGCACTCAGTTCATCGCCTTGATGGTCAGGTCCAGCGCGTCACGGCCACTCTCACGCTGCAGCATGCGCGCCGGCACCGGGAATTCCGGCACGATCCAGGCGATCAGCTCCTTGTTGCCGTCGGCACGCGAGACCTTGGTGGCTTCGTAGCTCTTGCCGCCCACGGTGATCGACTCCTTGCCGACCACGCGATAGGTCATGTTCTTGATGCGGCCTTCGTCGACCATGCGATAGGTCAACGGCTTGCCGGCTGCCAGGTCGCGGGCGATCGCCAGGTTGATCAGCAGGGCATCCATGTCACCGGCCTTCAGCGCGATCGGGCCGGCCCGGTCCGGCTTGATGTCGCCGGTCCAGGTGGCCTGGTTGCTGGTCCAGTTGTAGGTGGCCTGCACGTTGCGCTTCTTGACCAGCAGCGCCGAACGGTCCTGGCTGCTGAGCGGGCGCAGCTGGCCGCGTACTTCCTCGAACACGGTGCTCTGGCTCAGGTCTGCCAGCTGGTTCTTCACCTGCAGCGTGTAGCGCCACTTGTTGGCGCCCTCGCTGCTCAGGGTCATGCTGCCATTGGCCTGCATGCCCATGTAGCTGGCGAGATAGTCGGCCTTGAACGGCTGCAGGGCCATGGCCGGCAGGCTGGCCACCGACAGGGCGGCCGCAGCGATCCAGGCGAGGGGGCGGGTCAGGGTGCTCATGCTCAGACTCCTTGGTATTCGATCAGGCGCAGATCGACGCGGTCTTCGCCGTCTTCGCGTTGCAGGATGCGCACCGGGGTGGGAACTCCGTTGGCGATCCAGAGGATGGTTTCATTGTTGCCGCCGTTGGTCCGGTAGACCCGCAGCGCGTTGTAGGACAGGTCGCCGACTTCGACGTTCTCGGTCTGCGGCGCGGCCTGGTAGTCATGCTGGCGGACCTTGCCCATGTCCACGTAGCGGTAGTGCATGGTGGCACCCGGACGGGCGTCGCGCATGATCGCCAGATTGATCAGCAGGGCACTCTGGTCGCCCGGCTGCAGCGGAATCGGCTGCGCACGCTTCTTCTCGACGTCGCCGCTCCACTGCGCGGTACCGGCCTGCCAGTTGTACGTGCCGACCGCCTTCTTGCCGAGGAACAGGCCCTTGCGCACCGTGCTCTGGCTCAGCGGTGCATAGGCGCCGGCGCGCTCCTCGAAGACCGTGCTCTGCTCGATGTTCAGGCCCAGCACGCTGGCGAACCCGCGGCGGCCGACCACCTGCATGTCGACCCGCCACTGGTTGCCGCCGGTATGGGTGACCTGCATGCTGGCATCGCCGGCCTCCTTGCCCTTGTAGAAGGCCTGGTAGGTGGCGCTGAACGGCTGCAGCGGCGGCGGTTCCCACGCCAACGCCGGCAGGGCCGGGGCCGCCGCTTCGGCCGGCGGCTGCACCGCTGGCACCGGCGCCGGAGCGGGCGAGGCGGCAGGCGCCTGCGCCTGGCCCCAACCCACGCCGGGAAGCACGACAAGCGACAGCAGCAGTGAAGTGGACAGCAGGGTCGTGGTCTTCATGGAAGAGAGGAGCCGCAGGAGGTGGGCAGGATGCCAGCCCCGCAGTCAGCGGGGCGTGTGCGTGGGCGTTACCGGTTCAGGTTCCCGGCGGAATCTAGGGCCAGCGGGCTAAACAGGGGGTGACCGTCCAGTTGCGGCTGGCCCTCCCGTTCAGTCAGGCGGCCGGCGCACAGCAGCTGCAGCGTGGCGATCAGCAGGGGATGCTCCACCGCCAGCACGCGTGTGGCCAGGGTGTCGGCGTCATCGCCGGGCAGCACCGGTACCCGCACCTGGGCCAGCACGGCGCCGGCGTCCAGCTCGGGTACGACCAGGTGCACGCTGGCACCGTGCTCGGCGTCGCCGGCGTCCAGTGCCCGCGCATGCGTGTCCAGCCCCTTGTGCAGCGGCAGCAGGGAGGGGTGGATATTGACCAGGCGGCCATTGAAGCGCTGCACGAAGGCGGCGCCGAGAATGCGCATGTAGCCGGCGCAGACGATCCAGTCCGGCGCGACGGCGGCCAGTGCATCGCCCAACGCCTGCTCGTAGGCCGCGCGGTCCTGGAATTCCTTCGGCGCATGCGCCCAGCGCAGGGCAGCGTCGACCCGCTGCAGCGCGGCGGCAGCGGGGCGGTCGGAGAACACGCCGACGACCTCGGCGGGCAGTTGGCCGCCGGCAATCGCATCGAGGATGGCCTGCAGGTTGCTGCCACGGCCGGAGGCAAGCACCGCAATGCGGGTGGGCGTGGTCATGGCCGGGCGCTCCGGCGGATCAGCGGCCAGGTCAGCAGGCTGCCCACGGTGGCCAACAGCATGTCGGCGTGCGCGTCCCACATGTCACCCTGCTGCCCGTTGTAGGCCTCGGCGGCATCCGGCGACAGGGCCAGCGCGATGGCCCACTCGAACCACTCGTAGACCAGGCTGGCGCACATCACCGTCATCACCGCCAGGATGAAGGCCTGGCCCCGACGCAGGGCCGGCCACGCGTGGCGTGCCAGCTGCAGCAGCGCCGGCGTGAAGCAGACGCCGAACAGGAAGTGGATGAGGCGGTCGAAATGATTGCGCTGCCAGCCGAACGCCGCGTTGGGCGACCAGCCGGTCAGCGCCTGCGCCCACGCGTCGTAGGGCACGTTCGAGTACAGCCAGCGCGCCGCCACGCAATGCAGCGCGATGAAGCCGCAGATCGCGATGAATGCGCCGTTGCCCAGCCAGCCACCACGGCGGTCGACCCACAGCAGGGCGGCCAGCCCGACCACGGTCAGCGTGCTGTGCAGGGCCTGCTCGGTGGGCCAGAGCGGATGGATCCAGCTGATTGCGAACACTGCCAGTACGGCGGCAAAGGCCAGCCGCTTGGGGCCCGGGAAACGGGAGGCGGTGGGCGGGGCGGTCGTCGGTAGCGCGGGCGCGGACATGGGGAGTCGATCAGGGGAGGGCGGAGCGTCTGCCGGCAAGCTCAGACGCGGAGATGGTCGCCGCGGTCGAACAGGGCGGCCATGTCCGGCCTGGACAGGAACACCCAGGCATAGGCGGTCAGGGCCATGCCCAGCGGGCCGGCCAGTACCGCCAGCCAGGCCGCGCGCTGGCACCAGGCCAGCCCGGTGCGGCGCGACAGCAGGCGCGCGGTGTGCAGCTGCACGAAGCCAAGCGCGGCAGCCAGCACTGAAACGACGCCGTACACAGTGGCCAGTACCGCGCCATCGTCCAGCCCGCGCGCGCTGGCGACCAGGCCGATGAAACCGAGGAAGGTCAGCGCGGCCACCCAGTGGAAAACCGCCAGCGCGTAGAACAGTACCTTCAGCGTCTGCAGGTGGCTGCCCAGCTGCAGGTGCGCCAGGGTCTGATGCGGCAGCGGCGGTGGCGTGCCCGGAATCGTCATGCCGCCGTGCCAGCTGCATCGAACGCAGCCTTGACCTGCGGGCGCAGCAGCGTGATCAGGCTGAGTACTCCCAGCACGGTACCGATCGGCGTGAACAGGCAGGCCAGCCCGGCCACGATCAGGCACAGCAGGTAGCGGCGGCGGCGGGCCAGGCAACGGCCGGCGTAGGCCACGAACGCGCCCAGGGTGACGCCACCGAACACGATGACACAGCCGATCAGGACGAACATCCAACCGAACACGCGCTGTTCGGCCGGCGACGAGGGCTGGCCGCCGGAGTTCATCGGCAGGTTGCCGGTGAGCGCGGTGACGCCGAGCACGATGTGGACGATGAAGATCAGCGAGAACAGCGCGATCAGGCCGCCGACCACGTAGTGCGCGATTGACAGCATGCGCAGGTGGTCGGCGTCCTGGGGGCCGAACGCCGGTACCGTCGTCGCCGGCGGCACGGGGGCGGGGGGCAGTGGGGGCGTTGCGTCCATGCGGGCTCCTCGGCGTCGGGTTCAGCCGATGCGGACGCGCTCGGCGCCTTCAGCGGTCACCACCTGGCCGATGGTCCAGTGGTCCAGGCCCTGGGCCTTGACCGCCTCGGACACCGCAGCGACCTGGTCGGCGGCCACGATCAGCACGAAGCCGATGCCGCAGTTGAAGGTGCGCCACATCTCGCTGTCGGCCACCGCGCCTTCCTTCTGCAGCCACTGGAACACCGGCGGCAGGGTCCAGGACGAGGCCTGGATGTCCAGGCCGAGGCCATCGGGCACCACGCGGATGATGTTCTCGGTCAGGCCGCCACCGGTGATGTGGGCCATGCCGTGGATGGCGGCACCGTGCGACTTCAGCAGCGCCAGGATCGGCTTCACATAGAGGCGGGTCGGTGCCATCAGCGCGTCGACCAGCTTCACCCCGCCTTCCAGCTCCAGGTCGGCCGGGCGGCCGGCGCGGTCGTAGATGCGGCGTACCAGCGAGTAGCCGTTGGAGTGCGGGCCGGACGAGGCGATGCCGATCAGCACGTCGCCTGCGGCCACGCTGGCGCCGTCCTTCAGCTCGCTCTTCTCGACTGCGGCGACGGTGAAACCGGCCAGGTCGTACTCGCCCGGGGCATACATGTCGGGCATTTCAGCGGTTTCACCGCCGATCAGCGCGCAGCCGGCCTCGGTGCAGCCGTTGGCGATGCCGCCCACGACCGCTGCGGCGGTGTCGATGTCCAGCTTGCCGGTGGCGAAGTAGTCCAGGAAGAACAGGGGCTCGGCACCCTGCACCAGCACGTCGTTCACGCACATGGCGACCAGGTCGATGCCGATCGTATCGTGGCGGTTCAGCTGGTGGGCCAGCTTCAGCTTGGTACCCACGCCGTCGGTGCCCGACACCAGCACCGGCTCGCGGTACTTGTTGGACAGGTCGAACAGGGCCCCGAAGCCGCCCAGGCCACCCATCACTTCCGGGCGGAAGCTGCGCTTGACCAGGGGCTTGATCCGCTCGACCAGCGCGTTGCCGGCGTCGATGTCGACCCCCGCGTCACGGTAGGTGAGGGGGGAGGGGGCGGAAGACGGGGTGTTGGTCACGGGCGTCGGCGCTGGCAGGGGTTGAACGGGCGATTTTAACAGGCCGCATTGGCGCAAAGGCCGTATTCGGGCAACAATTCCCCCGGATTCGTCGAGCCAATGGATGTCCTGATGCGCCGCAGCCTGATTCTGACCCTGCTCCTTGCACTGAGCCTGCCGGTGGCCACGATGGCCCAGAGCGGCCTGCGCACCGAGGGAGATGTCGCCACCGCTTCGGGGGCCTACGAGGCCGAAGTGCCCGTCAACAGCCAGGCCGAGGCCGATCGCAACGGTGCCCTGGCCCGTGCCCTGAGCGTGGTGCTGGGCAAGCTGTCCGGCGATCGCAACGTGATGTCACGCCCCGGCGTGGTGCAGGCGCTGCGCAATGCCAAGGACTACGTGGCCAGCTACGACTACAAGCAGGACCAGAGCGTGGGCGCGAGCGGCGCGCCGAGCTTCCGGACTCTGCTGGTGGCCCGCTTCCGCGAGGACGACGTCGATGCGCTGGTCTCGGCGCTCGGCCTGCCGCTGTGGCCGCAGCCGCGGCCGAAGCCGGTGCTGTGGCTGGCGGTCGATGACGGCAGCGGCCCGCGTCTGGTCAGCGTGCAGCAGGCCAACGCCGCCCGTCCGTTGCTGAACCGTGCCATCGAGCGGGGCTACAAGCTGGGCCTGCCCAGCGGCGGCGCTGCCGAACAGGCCCTGGCCGGGGCCATCTGGCGCCAGGACAGTGCCGCCGTGGCCCGCGCCTCCTCGCGCTACTCGCCACCGATGCAGCTGATCGGCAAGCTGTACCGCGCCAATGGCGGCTGGCAGGCGGACTGGGTGTTCGTCGACAACGGCCGTGAACTGAACAAGTGGACCAGCAAGGACGCCAACGCCATGCGCGCGATGGCGGCCGGCGCCGATGGTGCCGCCGACGCGCTGGTCAAGCGCTACGCCAAGGCGGGGGCGGCCACCGGCCAGGCCGGCACCTACCGCGTGGTGGTGACCGGCATCAACAGCGCCGATGACTACCTGCGCCTGGCCGCAGGCCTGCGCGAAGTGCCGGTGGTGCGCACTGTCACCCCGCTGCACGCCTCGGCCGGCCAGCTGGAGCTGAGCGTGGAGATGACCACCGGCCTGGCCGGCTTCAACCGCATGCTCGGCGACAACGGCGTGCTGGTACCCAGTGCGCCGCTACCGGCGCTGCCGACCCCGATCGATGACACCACCGGTGCCCCGGTGGCCGCGCCGGTCAGCAACGAGTACCGCCTGCGATGACCCTGACCCCGGAAGCTGAAATCGCGCAGTTCCTGCGCCGGCTGAAGTACATCCTGTTCGCCGGCCTGATCGGCTGGGTGGTGTGGCTGCTGGCGCCGATCCTGACCCCGTTCGTGATGGCGCTGGCGCTGGCGTGGCTGGGCGACCCGCTGGTGGACCGCATCGAGGCCACCGGCCGCTCGCGCATGACCGGCGTGGTGCTGGTGTTCGCGGCGATGGTGCTGGTGATCGTGGCGCTGCTGCTGGTGCTGGTGCCGATGATCGAGCGCCAGATCACCACCCTGATCGCGGTCGCGCCGCAGGCACAGGCGTGGCTGATGGAAAAGGGGATTCCCTGGTTCGAGCAGAAGACCGGCCTGGAAGTGATGCAGTGGCTGGACCCGGACCGCCTGATCGAGTGGGTGCGCAGCCACTGGCAGCAGGCCGGCGGTTTCGCCACCACGTTCATGGGCTACGTGTCGCGTTCGGGCTTTGCGATGGTGACCTGGGTGGTCAACATCCTGCTGCTGCCGATCCTGGCGTTCTACTTCCTGCGCGACTGGGACAAGCTGGTGGAGCGGGTGGCCTCGGTGATCCCGCGCAACCACATCGGCACCATCAGCGCGCTGGCGCGTGAGTCCAACGAAGTGCTGGGGGCGTTCATCCGCGGCCAGTTCCTGGTGATGCTGGCATTGGGCGTGATCTATGCCGGTGGCCTGTCGCTGGTCGGCCTCAAGCTGGGCCTGCTGATCGGCCTGATTGCCGGCCTGATCAGCTTCATCCCGTACCTGGGCGCGACCACCGGCGTGCTGATGGCGGTGATCGCCGCGCTGGTGCAGGCGCAGGGCTTCGACCTGAAGCTGCTGATCCTGGTCGGCGTGGTGTTCACCGTGGGCCAGTTGCTGGAAAGCTACGTGCTGACCCCGCGCATCGTCGGCGACAAGATCGGCCTGCACCCGGTGGCGGTGATCTTCGCGGTGATGGCCGGCGGCCAGCTGTTCGGCTTCCTCGGCATGCTGCTGGCGCTGCCGGTGGCGGCGGTGACGAACGTGCTGCTGCGCTACGCCCACCAGCGTTATCGCCAGAGCGAGCTGTACGTGGGCGAGAAGCCGGCGATCGTGCTTGACGGGGTGGTCGACCAGCCCCATATCCTGCTCGATCCGAACGACAAGGGCCCCGACCTGAAGTGATGGGTGTGCCGCAACTGCCGCTGGCCCTGCATTACCCGCGGGACCAGCGCCTGGAGACCTTCATCGGCGCGCCGGATGGCGCGCTGGCGCAGCTGCGCGCGATCGCGGTCGGCGCCAGCCACGACTGGGTCTACCTGGAAGGCGCGGCGGGCACCGGCAAGACCCACCAGGCACTGGCGATGTGCTCCAGCGCCGAGCAGGCCGGGCGCCTGCCGACCTACGTGCCGCTGGCCAGCGCCGCCGGCCGTGTCCGTGCGGCGCTGGACGGGCTGGATGCGCGCGAACTGGTGGCGTTGGACGGCCTGGACGAAGTGGCCGGCAATCGCGAGGACGAGGTCGCGCTGTTCGACTTCCACAACCGTGCACGTGCGGCTGGAGTGACTGTGCTGTACACGGCGCAGAAGTCGCCGGGCGAGCTGGGCCTGCTGCTGCCCGACCTGCGCTCGCGGCTGGGCCAGTGCGTGCGCGTGCTGCTGCAGCCGCTGGATGAGGAAGGCCGTGCCGCGGTGCTGCGCGAGCGCGCGCTGCGCCGTGGCCTGGCGATCGATGAGGCGGCCATCGAGTGGCTGCTGTCGCACACCGGTCGCGAGCTGGGCGGATTGATCACGCTGCTGGACTGGCTGGACCGTGAGTCGCTGGCGGCGAAGCGGCGGATCACCGTGCCGTTCCTGCGCCAGGTGCTGGAAGAAGGCCGGCCCCGCTACTGAGGTGGGGTTTGTTTGCAGGGCTGCGCCCTGCACCCGCGGTAGTGCCGGCCGCTGGCCGGCAACGTCAACGTCAACGTCAAAAGCTGGCTTCCTGAGGGGAGGCGGGGTGGCTCAGGTTGCGGGGGACGGCGCAAGTACGTCCCTGTAGCCTCGGTCGCGCCATCCATGGCGCTCACGCCCCCGCAACCTGAGCCACCCCGCCTTCGACAGGTTCCCGCGATCTGCTGGGACTGCGTACTGCACTGCTGTTGGTGGGTGTCGACCTTGGTCGACATCCGAGCAAGCGCAGCGAAGCGACCCGCTTTTTCTTTTCTTTTCTTTCTTCCGTGGCTGGACGCCCACGGAAACTGTCAGAGGCCGGGCGCCCGCCCGGCCAACTCACATGCCAGTCGACTAACAGTCGACTCTACGCGACCAACCACGAGGGGCTCAGCCGTTCGCCGCCAACTCCGCATCGAGCGCGCGCAGGCGATCAACCGTCCCGACGTCGGTCCAGCGCCCGCGATGGTGCTGCCCGGTCATCAACCCCTGCGCCATGAAATGCTTCTGCAGCGGCACCACCGAGAACTTCGGCGGCAGCCGTTCGCTGCCCGGCGCGTCGCCGATCACCGCGCGCCAGTGGGCCACGATCGAAGGACGGTACACGCCGATGCCGGCATAGGTCAGGCACGGCCCTGCGCGGTCGTGGTGCAGCAGCCCCTGCGCATCGAGGCGGTAGTCGCCCTCCGGGTGTTGCGCCGGGTTGTCGACCAGCACCAGGTGCGCCTGGCCCTGCGGCTCGCGCGGTAATGCAGCGAAATCAAAATCGGTCCAGATGTCGCCGTTCACCACCAGGAACGGGGCGTCGCCCAGCACCGGCAGTGCGTTGAGGATGCCGCCACCGGTTTCCAGCGGGGTCTGTCCTTCGTACAGGAAATGCAGGCGCAGGCCCCATTGGTGGCCATCGCCCAGCGTTGCCGGGAACTGCTCGGCCAGCCACGCAGTGTTGATCACCACCTCGCGCACGCCGAGTGCCGCCAGGCGTTCCAGGTGCCAGACGATCAGCGGCTTGCCGGCCACTTCCAGCAACGGCTTGGGCGTGTGCAGGGTCAGCGGGCGCATGCGCTCGCCCAGCCCTGCGGCAAAGATCAGCGCCTTCATCGGGCCACGCGCAGCGGCGCACCCAGCTCAGCCAACGCCGGCTTGATGCGGTCCTCCAGCAGCCGCTGCAGCGGTGCCAGTTCGGGATAGCGCGGCAGCACTTCATCCAGGTAGCCGATGAAGCGCGGCGCGTCGTCCAGGTAGTGGCCCTTGTTGTCGCGGTAGCGCAGGCGGCAGAACAGGCCGAGGATCTTGACGTGGCGCTGGATGCCCATCCAGTCGGCATCGCGCAGGAACGTGGCGCGGTCGGGCACCGGCAGGCCGGCATCGCGCGCGCGCGCGTGGTACTGCGCCAGCCACGCGTCCACGCGTTGCAGCGGCCAGCTCAGGAAGGCGTCCTTGAACAGGCTCACCGCGTCGTAGGCGATCGGGCCACGCACCAGGTCCTGGAAATCCAGCACCGCAGGGCCATCGTCGACCGGCATCAGGTTGCGCGGCATGTAGTCGCGATGGGTCATCAGCTGGGCCTGGCCCAGCGCGTTGTCCATCAGCCGGCGATGCACCAGCTGCAGGCCTTCGATCTCGCCGCAGTCCAGTTCAAGGTTCAGGTGGCGCTGCAGGAACCACTCGTCGAACAGGCCGGCATCGCGCTGCAGCAGTGCTTCGCCGAACTGGCCGAAGTCGGCCGGCACCGGGATAGCCTGCAGGCGCAGCAGCTGTTCGATCGCGCGGCCGAACCAATCATCGGCGTTGCGCTCGTCGAGGATCCTGGCCAGGGTCGGGCCGCCGAGATCTTCCAGCAGCAGGAAGCCGGCCTGCAGGTCCTGCGCCAGCAGTGCGGGTACGCGCAGGCCGTTGTCATGCAGCAGGCCGCGCATGCGCAGCCAGGGTCGCGGATCTTCCAGCCCGGGCGGCGCGTCCATCACGATGTGGCTGCCGCGCGTGCTGGTGGTGCGCCAGTAGCTGCGCATGCCGGCGTCGACCGAGGCGCGCTCGACCACGGCGTTGGCATCCTCGAGCTGGGTACGGGCCCACTGCAGGCGCTGCGCGCTGCGCTGGGGATCGGAGGCGGGTTCGGTCATGCGGGCATATCCGGGCGCGCCGGGCGCGCCAACGTCGGCAACAGGAAGGAAAGGGGGAACGGCGTCAGCGGCGACCGCTGAACAGGCGCAGGACGGCCAGCACGGCCACCGCGCCCACCACCGCACCGAGGAAACCGGCCGGTTCGCCGGGGGCGTACCAGCCCATGTACTGGCCGAACCAGCCGGCCAGCAGGGCACCGAGGATGCCCAGCACGATGGTCAGCAGGCAGCCCATGCGGTTGTTGCCGGGCATGAAGAAACGCCCGAGCAGGCCGACGAAGAAGCCGACCAGCAGGATGTACAACCAGCTGCTGCTGCCGAACAGACCATTCATGCGCGCGGATTCCGCTTGAGTGTGGACGCAGCCTAGCAAGGCCAGGCTGCGTCCGTCACCGGTGCCGGGTCAGCAGCAGCCGTGGTCGCCGTGGCGGGTACCGCTGTCGGCCGCTACCGGCGAACCGCTGGTCTCGCCGCGCAGGCTGGCGGCGTAGTGCTCGCTGATCACCTTGGACACGCAGGCGGTCACCTTCTTGCCCATCGGGATGTGCAGGAACTCGTTCGGGCCATGCGCATTGGAGTGCGGGCCGAGCACGCCGGTGATCATGAACTGCGCACCCGGGAACTTCTCGCCCAGCATGCCCATGAACGGGATCGAGCCGCCTTCGCCCATGTACATCGCCGGCTTGCCGAAGAAGGCCTGGCTGGCGTCCTCGATGGCCTGGGTCAGCCACGGCGCCATCGCCGGGGCGTTCCAGCCGGTAGAGGCCTTTTCCAGGTCCAGGGTGACCTGCGCGCCGTTCGGCGGATCGCGCAGCAGGGCTTCCTTCAACAGTTCGCCGCAGGTCTTGCCATCGGCGGTCGGCGGCAGGCGCAGCGACAGCTTCACCGAGGTCTGCGGGCGCAGCACGTTGCCGGCCGATTCCAGCGGCGGCATGCCGCCGACGCCGGTGACCGACAGGGCCGGGCGCCAAGTGCGGTTGAGCACCAGCTCGGTCAGGTCCTCGTTCATCGGACGCAGGCCGTCGACCATCGGGAACTTCTCGAAGATCTCGGTATCGACCACTTCGGCGGCGCGCTTGGCCTGTTCCAGGCGTTCGGCCGGGATCTCCACGTTCATGCCGTCGATCAGGATGCGGCCGGTGTCCTGGTCCTCGATGCGCGACAGCAACTGGCGCAGCAGGCGGAAGCTGGACGGCACCACGCCGGAGGCATCGCCGGAGTGCACGCCTTCGTTGAGCACCTTCACGGTGAAATTGCCGCCGGTCAGGCCGCGCAGCGAGGTGGTGCACCACAGCTGGTCGTAGTTGGCGCAGCCCGAATCCAGGCAGACCACCAGCGACGGCTTGCCGATGCGGTCGGCCAGGTGGTCGACATAGGCCGGCAGGTCGTAGCTGCCGGACTCTTCACAGGCTTCGATCAGCACCACGCAGCGTGCGTGCGGCAGGCCCTGGGCCTGCAGCGCCAGCACCGCGGCCAGCGAGCCGAAGATGGCGTAGCCGTCGTCCGCACCGCCGCGGCCATACAGCTTGTCGCCACGCAGGACCGGGGTCCACGGGCCGAGATCGTCGTCCCAGCCGGTCATTTCCGGCTGCTTGTCCAGGTGGCCGTAGAGCAGGATGGTGTCGTCACCGGTCTCGGCGCCGGTGGCCGGAATTTCTAGGAAGATCAGCGGGGTACGGCCTTCCAGGCGCACGACTTCAACCGTCAGGCCGGGCAGCTGCTGGGCCTTAGCCCAGTTCTCCATCAGGGTGACCGCCTGTTCCATGTAGCCGTTCTGCACCCAATTGGCGTCGAACATCGGCGACTTGTTGGGAATGCGGATGTAGTCGACCAACTGCGGGACGATTTCGCTGTCCCACTTGTCATTGACGAATTGGCCGAGCTTGGCGCTGTCCATCTGATACTCCGGTTGCATGGGCTGTGATCGCGCCATTCTACGCCTGTGCCGCGGGTAGGGTTTTTCCTACATCACGTCGGGTATTTGGCTGGCTTACGGAAATCCGGGAAACCGATAGGCTGTGCACATGTGGTGACGGACACTGTTCCTGCCGACGGGATTGCCGGTCGGGGCGGCCAGAATCACAGGGAGATACACGTCGTGCCTTGGAGTGTCGTGTTGAGGGCACTGGTGCTGGTAGTGGGGATCGCTGGGGCGCATGCCGCCGAACCGATCGACATCAACCGCGCCGATGCGCAGGCGCTGCAGCAGGGACTGACGATGGTCGGAGCCGCCAAGGCCGAGGCGATCGTCGAGCACCGGCGCAGACACGGCCCGTTTCATCGCGTCGAGGACCTGACGCAGGTGAAGGGGATAGGGAAAACGATCGTCGAACGGAATCGACAGCGGATCACCGTAGGCAACAGAGTGTTGCCGGCGGATCCGGTACCCGGATCGGTACCGGTGCGAACCGTACCCAGGCGCTGACAGCAGGAATCGTCGGAACCGGCAGGAGGCTGGTTCACCGGTCGCGGACAGGAAGACCGTGACCACCGACCGCCGCAGGACGCGGCACCAATCACCAGGATGGTGGCATCACAGACCTGTGGAAGGGGCTGAGATACAAACAGGACAGACGCGGCCGCGTGCAGGACGCAACGCTACCCCCACAGCGCAGGATGCGAGGGGGCGGCAGCAGGCCGACAGGGACGTAACGATTGCCCGGTACGACACATGGCTGTGTCGCCGGGCAGTTTCATTTCCGGCGCCTGGATTTGCCGCGGCCACCACGGGCCGATGGTGTACGGTGGCCGCTCCGCATGGAAAGGACCCCGCTGGATGCCTGCGAACCGCCTTACACCCCTGATGCTCGCCTTGGCACTCACCCTGCCACTGCTGGCCCACGCCGCTGCGCCGACGACGGCTGCCAAGCCGGCAGCTGCCGCCAGCACCGCCGACGTGCGCGGGCCGACCGACCTGAAACCGGGCGAATACCTGTGGCATCCGGAAATCTCGCCGACCGGCCCGATCGTGCTGGTGGTCAGCCTCGATGAGCAGCGGGCGTACGTCTACCGCAACGGCATCGCCATCGGCCTGACCACGATCAGCTCGGGCAAGGCCGGGCACGAAACACCGACCGGGGTGTTCACCATCCTGCAGAAGGACAAGGACCACAAGTCCAACCTCTACAACAGCGCGCCGATGCCCTACATGCAGCGGCTGACCTGGGACGGCATCGCCCTGCACGGCGGCAGCCTGCCCGGGCATCCGGCCTCGCACGGCTGCGTGCGCCTGCCGCAGGCCTTCGCGCAGAAGCTGTTCAGCGAAACCCAGCGCGGCGACACGGTGGTGGTGGCCGATGCCAAGAGCTCGCCGATGACCCTGGCCTATCCGTCGGTCCTGGCGCCGGTCAATGCCCGCGGGCAGGCCCTGCCGGAGGCAGAGGGCGGGGCGCCGGCGCAGGCGTGGTGGAACGACAGCGCCGCGCCGGCCGGTCAGGTCGGCATCCTGGTCAGCCTGCATGACCAGCGCCTGTACGTGCTGCGCGATGGCGTGATGATCGGCGAGTCGCCGCTGAAGGCCGACGCCCTGCCGGCGTTCCAGGGCACGACGCTGTTCGTGATGGGGCAGGGCTACAGTGACACGCCCAGCCCGCTGGACGTGAACCAGCGCCTGCACCAGTGGACGGCCTACCCGCTGCTGGGCCAGGACCGTGCCCAGGCCACCCCGGACCTGCTGGCCACGCCCTCGCTGCCGATGGCGCTGCCGGCCGATTTCGCCCGCCAGCTGTACCAGGTACTGGTGCCGGGCACGACCCTGCTGGTGACCTCGCTGCCGGCGGTCCGCCCAAGCCCGGCTGAATCCGGAATGCAGCCGGTCTTGGAATCCGAGCCGCCAGGGTCCACCCTCAAGGGCAACTGAGTCCCCTCGTTGTGCCCATGACTGCATCCCGCCTGTGCCGGCTGGCCGCGTTCGGCCTGCTGGCGACCTCGGCCAGCGCCCCGGCGCTGGCACAGACGCCCGCCCTCGCCACCTCTGCCGATGACCTGGCTGCGCTGTTGTCGCGCAGCGCGCCCAGGGCCGACCGCCACGTGCTGCAGCTGGCGGCGCACGCCATGCGCTGCGCGCTGCAGCGGCCGGAGCTGGGCATCAACGGTGATCGCCTCAGCGTGATCGACTATTCGCGGCCGTCCACCGAGCCGCGCCTGTGGGTGTTCGACCTGGCGCACCAGCGCCTGCTGTTCGAGGAATGGGTGGCGCACGGCCGCAACAGTGGTGAGAACCGCACCGAACACTTCTCCAACCGCGACGGCAGTTTCATGTCGAGTCTCGGCGCGTTCACCGCGCAGGAGACCTACATGGGCGGCAACGGGTATTCGCTGCGACTGGCCGGGCTGGAGCCGGGCTTCAACGACCGTGCGCGCGAACGCGCGATCGTCATCCATGGCGCGCCCTACGTGAACCCGGCGACCGCGCAGCTGCAGGGGCGGCTGGGCCGCAGCCTGGGTTGCCCGGCGGTGCGCCTCTCGGTGGCCAAGCCACTGATCGATGCGTTGCGCGGCGGCACCATGGTGTTCGCCTATTACCCCGACCAGGACTGGCTGAAGCATTCGCAGCTGCTCGGCGGCGAGTGTGGTGGCCAGGGGACGCTCGCCACACGGTGATGCACCGCGGCGCGCGGCATGATGCAATGCGCCGATGAACATCGACTCCCTGCTGCACACCCCGAGCCAGGTCATCTCCAGCCTGGACTACCGCCGCGAACGCTGGCGCAACGGCCTGGGCTGGACCCGCGAGATCCTGCGCCTGCCCGCACAGGGCGACGACTGGGCGCTGCGCCTGTCAGTAGCCGAGATCGAACAGGACGCCGCGTTTTCCGCTTTCCCAGGCGTGGAGCGCGAACTGGTGCTGCTGCAGGGCAACGGCGTGCGCCTGCGTTTCGAAGACGGCCGCGTGGCCGAAGTGCTGCCGCCGCATGGACGGGTACGGTTTGCCGGTGAAGAGGCACTGCATGGCGAGCTGGTCGATGGCACCACCCACGACTTCAACCTGATGTGGAAGCGCGAGCTGCTGCAGGCCGAACTGCTGCACCGGCCGCTGGTTGGGTCGATGTTCTTCTTCTGCGAACCGGGCGTAGCCTGGGCGCTGCACCTGCTGGCCGGTCAGGCGGAGTTTGGTGCCGACAGTGGCCTGCCGCCGCTGCAGGCCGGCGATACCGCGTGGTTGTCAGCGGGTGAACGGCAGCGGCACGCGTTGCAGGGCGGGGGCGAGTTGCTGGCGATACGGGTGAGTGCGGCAGAGGGGTGATTCCCGGGCGCCGGTGGCCCCATCCACGCATGGCGTGGATCTACTTGCACTGCGGTTGCCACCCCGCCTGGACACGCCGTTCAGTAGATCCACGCCATGCGTGGATGGGGCCACCGACACCGCGTCATGGTGCGAACCAAGGTTCGCACGCATTGATGCCGTTCAGTAGATCCACGCCATGCGTGGATGGGGCCACCGACATCGCGCCATGGTGCGAACCAAGGTTCGCACCCACCAGAAGGCGGCTCGAACCCCGCTGTAGATCCACGCCATGCGTGGATGCGCAACCTCAATACACATCGCGCCGGTAACGACCGGCCAGCAACAGCGCTTCCTTGCCTGCGGCACCCAGCACCTGCTCGATCACCCCATCCACGGCCGGGGCCATGCCCTGCAGGCTGCCGCAGACCAGGATCGTCGCGCCGTCATCCACCCACTGCCGCAGCGTTGTTGCTTCGGCCAGCAGCCGGTCCTGCACGTAGCGATGCGCACCACCATCGCGGCTGAACACAGCATCCAGCCGCGCCAGCGTTCCGCTGGCCAGCATTGCCTGCAGCTCGTCGCCGAAATGGAAGTCGTGTGCGGCGGTGCGCTCACCGAACAGCAGCCAGGTGCGGCGTGCGCCCTGCTGGGCACGTTCGTGCAGGTGGGCGCGCAGGCCGGCGATGCCGGTGCCGTTGCCGATCAGCAGCAGCGGCACATCGGCGGGCACGCCATGGAAATTGTCATTGCGGCGCAGGCGCAGCTGCACCGGCTCGCCGATGGCCACGTGGTCGCACAGCCAGCCGCTGCCGATGCCGGGCGTGCCGTCGGCGCGCAGCTGTCGGCGCAGCAGCAGCTCCACCGCACCGTCGGCCATCACCGAGGCGATCGAGTACTCACGATGCGGCAGCGGCTGCAGGGTCGCCAGCAATGTGGGCAGGTCACCCGGCGGAACCAGCGAGGGCAGGTGCGAGCGCGCGACGCGCGCCAGCAAGGTCTGCCCGTCCTCCAGCACGGTGTCCGCATCGAAGCCCTGCGCGTGCAGCCAGGCGCGCGCGCTGGCGCGGGCATGTTGCGGGCCGATCTCGGCGATGTCGCCGGCCTGCCACTGCGCCTCTGCGTCGGCCGGTGGCTGCAGGCGCAACCAGTACACCGGACCGCCGGGGCTGCCCGGGTTCAGATGCTCGCGCTGCAGCAGCGTCCACGGCTGGTACGCGGCCGGGCTCCAGTCGGGCAGTTCACTGGCGCCGCCGCCGAGTTGCCCCAGCAACTGCTGCCAATGCCGCAGCGCGGCCGGATCGGCGTTGTCGACTTCGATCGCATCGAACAGTGGATGCGCGCCATGCTGGCGCAGCCATTGGTCGAGCTGGTGGCCGAATCCGCAGAAGTGGCCATAGCTGCGATCGCCCAGCGCGAGCACGCCGTACTGCAGGTGCTGCAGTGACGGCGGCGCGGCCATCACCCCGCGCAGGAAGGGCAGGGCGTGGTCGGGCGGATCGCCCTCGCCGGTGGTGCTGGCAATGAACAGCGCGCGCTGGCTGTCGGCCAGCAACGCGGCGTCGACGTCGTGCAGACCGCGCACGCGCACGGGCATGCCGGCGCCGCGCAGGGCTTCGGCACTGCGTTCGGCCAGCTCGCGGGCAAAGCCGGTCTGGCTGGACCAGACCAGCAGGAGGGGCGCGGTGTCTCCGGTTGCGGCATCGTCGCGCGTGCGCCCACGCCACCACAGTGCAGCGCAGGCCAGCGCATACAGGGCCGTGGCGAGTGCCGCGATCTGCGAGTGTCGAATCGGTGGCGCGCCCTGCCACCATGCCTCACCGAGATGCAGGCGCAGCAACGCCCCGCCGATCAGCGCCAACAGGAGCAGGGCCAGGGTGTTGCCGAGCCACGCGCGCGACCGGCGTCCGCTCATGCGCCCTGCTCGTCGAGAAGACGCTGGAAGGCGCTGCTGAGGAACTCCTGCGGGCCGCCTGCAGCGCGCTGCAGGTAGCGCGCCGCCAGGCCTTCGCGCTCGGCCAGCGCCATGCCCTGGTCGCGACCGAGTACGGTCAGCGCGGTCGCCCAGGCATCGGCGTGCATCGCATCGCCGGCCACCACCGTGACTGCCGCAGCGACCTGGCGCACCGGCCTGCCGGTACGCGGATCGAGGCTGTGGCTGTAAGCCTCGCCATCGGCGTGGTACTGGTGCCAGCGATCGCCGGAGGTGGCCACCGCCCGGCCATCCAGTGCCAGCACGCGAGGCGGGGTATCGGTCCGCGCATCTTCTTCCGGTGCGGACTCCACCAGCACGCGCCACGGCTGGCCATCCGGTTTCCGGCCATAGCCGGCCAGTTCGCCACCGACCTCGATCAGCGCGGCAGCGATGCCTTGTCCGCGCAGCCACGCGGCGACGTGATCGACGCCGAAGCCCTTGGCGATCGCAGAGAGATCCAGTTCCAGCCCACCCGGTTGCAGCAGCGCATCGCCCTGCCACTGCAGGCGCTGCCAACCGCAGCGCTCACGCGTGGCCTGCAGGGTGGCGGCATCGGGCTGGCGGCGTTCACCGGCATGTGCACCGAAGCCCCACAGTGCAACCAGCGGACCGACGGTGGGATCGAAGGCGCCGTCACTGGCCGCAGCGATGGCCTGTGCGCAGGCCAGAACGTGGCGGGTCTCGGCCGGCAGCGTGCACCACTGGCCGGCAGCGGCATGATTGAAGCGGCTGAGGTCCGAGCCGGCTTCCCACGTGCTCATCTGCGCGACCACATCATCCAGGCGCGCCTGGATGCCAGCATGCAGCGGATGCAGGTCGCGCTGGCGTGGCGCGACCAGCGACACGCTCCAGGTGGTGCCCATGGTGGTGCCGCCGAGGCGGGCGATGTCGAGCAGGGGATCGGTCATGGGGGTCTGCTGCAGGCGCGATGCCGGGGCCTGCCCGGCATCGCCGCCCACGTCGTTACTGCGGCAGCACTTCCAGCGTGGCGACGTAGCTCAAGCGGCGCTTGGCGGCCTGCTTCACCGACGTCTTGTTGTCCTCGGTACCGGTTTCCAGCCAGTACATGCCGGCTTCCGGCCAGGTCACCTTGATCTCGCCCTTGGCATCGCTGGTGACCTTCAGCTCGTCCTGCGCGTTGCGGTAGCGGGTGGCGCCACGCACGATCTCGAATTCCAGGCCGGCGGTCGGCTTGCCGTCGACCAGCACGCGGAAGGTCGCTTCCTCGCCGGCGAACAGGTCGTTCGGGTGGCCGACGGCCACCAGCTCGATGCCGCGGTTGGTCGGCTTTAGGGCGGTATCGTTCGGCGCACCGTTGGTGACGAACGTCTCCACGCGGCCGACCGACTGGCTCAGTTCCAGCTTCTTCGCGTCCTTGGGCAGTTCGCCAAGGGTGGCGACGCTGCCGCGCCAGCGCTTGCGCTCGCCGTTCTGCTCGTAGGTGGCGAACAGGCCGTCATTGACCGACGCGATGCGGTAGGTACCCGGTTGCTTCAGTTCGATGTCGAACACGCTGCGGTACTTGCCGGTGGCCGCGTTCTGCGGCTGCACGGTGCTGCCGTCCGGCGCGGTGATCACCAGCGACTCCAGGCGCAGCGGCACGTGGTTGAAATAGAACAGGTCGTTGGAGACCGCACCGTCGACGGTGATCCACGGCGCGTTGCCGGCGATCACGGTCTGCGAGGGCAGCAGCCAGGCCTTGTGGGCCAGGGCGGAGAAGGGAAGGGCAGCGGCCAGGGCGGCGGCGAGGACGAGCGTGCGCTTCATGCGGAAGACTCCAGTGGATGCGGATGGGTGGGGTCAGAGCCCTTTCCGCGGGAAAGGGATCCGACCCCGGGGTCGGATCCCTTCCGCAGGAAGGGCTCTGACCCGGATGAGCGGTCAGGGTTTGACGGCGAGGGTGACCTGTCCCAGCTCGGTGGCGCCCTGCGCCTTGCCGTTCTGCGCGGTGGTCGCCGGCCAGGTGAAGGGGATCTTCAGCAGTTCACGGCCGCCGACTTCGCGCACCGCTTCGACCACCAGGGTGTAGTTGCCCGGGGCCAGCTGCTTCAGGGCCGGCTGCCTGTCGTTGAACGACAGCGCGTGCTTGCCGGCCGGGCGGGTCGGGCCGGTCACGCCATCCACCGGAACCTGCAGGGTGCGGCCGCTCTTGCGCCACCACTGGCGCAGGTCGGGAAGCCACTTGGTGCCGTGGCCTTCGCTGTTGCTGGTCTGCTGGTACCAGACCGACAGGTTGGCCGCGACCTTCTGGTCGGCGCCTTCCAGCCACACCGCCACGTACGGGCGGTGGTACTCGGCCACGTTGAGCTTGGGCACTTCGACATTGATGTCGAGGGTGGCGGCATAGGCCGGCGAGGTGGCCAGCAGGCCGCTGAGGGCGATGGTCAGGGTGACGCGCATGGGGCGGCTCCGGGAACGGGGGAAAGTCAGTGGATCAGCAGCAGGGCGATCAACAGCGGGATCATCAGGCCCAGGCCGACCAGCGGCCAGGTCATGCGCCGCTGCCGCGCATGCAGGTGCAGCAGGAACAGCCCGGTGATGCAGAACACCAGGCAGGCCACGGCAAACAGGTCCAGGAACCAGCCCCAGGCCGGGCCCGCGTTGCGGCCCTTGTGCAGGTCGTTGAGGTAGGACACCACGCCGCGCGAGGTCGATTCGTACTCCACCGCGCCGGTCTGGCGATCGATGCTCAACCAGGCGTCGCCACCGGGGCGCGGCAGCGACAGGTAGATCTCTTCGGCCGACCACTCGGCCGGGCGTCCGCCGATGGCGATGCCGAGCTGCGCGTCCAACCATTGGCGGGCCGGGCGCGGAATCGGCGCGTTGCCGTCCTCGCGCGTGCCGAGCTGGCCCAGCAGCGCGGCCGGCAGCGCCAGGTGCTGGTTCTGCACCTGGGGCCTGGCTTCGATCTTCGCCGCATGGTTGAGGGTCAGGCCGGTCACCGCGAACAGCAGCATGCCGATCAGGCACACCGCCGAACTGATCCAGTGCCACTGGTGCAGCGTCCGCAGCCAGAAGCCACGGTTCTGTTGCTGCTGCACGGTGGAAGTAGCAGGACGGCTCACGGCACGGTTCGGGGCGGACGGGGACTGCCCATTACATCATTGATGAGAATAGCTCGCAATTGCGTGTCGTTCTGTATCCCTGGAGCAGGTATGGGGGGGGCGGCCAGCGGCCGGCACCACCGATCGGTAGATCCACGCCATGCGTGGATGAAGCGGTGCCGACCAGGGTCGGCACCCACCGGGGCAGGGCGCGGCGATCAGAACGTCGCGTTCAACGAAATCCAGTAGCTGCGGCGCTGGTCCTTGGTCGCGTAGTCGTCCACGCAGTTGAACTCGCTCTGGCTGATCAGCAGGCACGACTGCGAGACGAAGTCCTTGTCGAACAGGTTGTTGACCCGCGCGTTCACCGTCAGCCAGGGCGTGGCCTTCCAGCTGCCACCGAGGTGGAAGATCGTGTAGTCCTCGTAGTAGCGGGTGTGGCGGGCGCCGTTGGCGTCCAGCAGTGTGTCGCGGTAGCGGTCGTAGCGGCCTTCGCCGGTCAGCGACAGGCTGATCGCTTCGTTGAGCTGCCAGTTGAGGCTGGCATTGGCCATGTGCCTGGCCGGCATGGTGCCGCTGATCGGCAGGCCCTTCTGCGCGCCGCTGGTCTGCTCGCTCAGGGTCCAGGTGTAGTTGCCGCGCAGCTGCAGGTTGTCGAGCAGGTCGACATGCGCGGCCAGTTCGGCGCCACGGGTCTCGGCCTTGTCGATGTTCACGCTCTGGGTGAAGGTGCTGTAGCCCAGGGCCGCCCAGCCCGGGCCGATGTCCACGCAGTAGCCGCTGCCGGCGCGGGCCACTTCGCAGTTCGGGAAGGTGCCGCCGCTGGCGATCTTGTCCTCGAACGTGTTGAAGAAGCCGGTGACATTGAAGCCCCAGCGCTGGCCCTCGTAATAGGCCGCCAGCTCGTAGTTGGTGCTGGTTTCGGGCTTCAGGTTCGGCGAACCGACCAGCGGCAGCACGCCCTGGCCACCGAAGCCGGTGATGCCCGGGAACAGCTGGTCCGGTCGCGGGGTCTTGTAGCCGGTGCTGACGCCACCCTTGAAGGTCCACGCATCGCTGGCGTTCCACACCAGGTAGCCACGCGGACTGACGTGGCTGCCGAACACGTTGTGGTCGTCGTAGCGCAGGCCGAAGGTGGCGGTGAGGGTGTCGGTCAGCGCCCAGTTGTCCTCGGCGAACAGCGCCCACATGCGATGCGTCTGCTTGACGTTGCTGCGGTAGCCGGCGCCGTCCATGCCGAACACACCGTCGACCATGTCGGTGTCGTTGTATTGGCCACCCACGGTCAGCGTGTGCGTGCCGAAGTCCAGGTCGAGCATGGTGTCGAGCACGTAGCCTTCCAGCTCCATGGTGCGCAGCGGACGCGGCAGGAATGCCTGCAGGCTTGCCATCTCGCTCGGGTTGAGGGCGGCCAGTGCATTGCCACGGCCGGCTGCACAGTTGCTGGCGGCGCCGGTGCGGCGGCAGACGTCATTCCACAGCGCCTGCAGGTTGGCGCGCTCGTCCAGGGTCAGCGGCAGCGAGCGGCCCAGGTTGCTGCTCCTGCTGTGGGTCAGCGAGGTCTGCCAGGTGCCGAAGCTGTAGCGGCCCTGGTGGGTCAGCGACAACTGGTCGCGCTCGTAGCGCTGGTAGGCGGTGTAGCCCACGCGCGGCTGCACTACGCGGCGGGTGAGCGTGCCGTTGCCGTTCGGGTTGGGAATGACCGCGTTGCCGACGCGCCACAGGCTGGCCAGGCTGTCGAGGGTGCCGGTCTGGCCTTCGCTGTTGTCGAACTTCTGCCGCGACACGTCGTAGTCCAGCCACAGTTCGTGGTCGTCGTTGATGCGGACGTCCAGGCGTACGCCGCTGTTCCAGTTGGTGTTGGCGACCGACTTGCCGCCACCGCCGAAGCCGATGCTGCGCTCCCACAGGGTGCCATCCGGCAGCGGCAGCGCATCCCATTCGGGGTTGGATGCCTTGGCATCGTAGTAGCTGCCGCGTACCCCCAGGCTCAGGCGATCCTTCAGCAGCGGGCCGCTGAGGTAGAGGTCGGTGGTGCGTGCGTCGCCGAACTGGTCGTCCTGCTGCACGGTGAAGCCCTGGGTCAGCGCGCCGTGCCAGCTGTCCTGGTTGCGGCGGGTGATGATGTTGATGACGCCGCCCATCGCGTCCGAACCGTACAGCGTGGACATCGGCCCGCGCACGACTTCGATGCGTTCGATCGCATCCAGTGGCGGCAGGTAGGCGAACTGGCCGCCACCGAAGTTGTTCGGGTAGATCTGGCCGACGTTGCTCTGGCGGCGGCCGTCGATCAGCACCAGGGTGTACTCGGACGGCAGCCCGCGCATCGACACGGTGGCGCGGCCGTTCTTGTCGGTGGCCTCCAGGCCGACATCGATGCCTTCGACGTCGCGCAACGCATCGACCAGGCTGGTGTACGGGCGCCTGCTCAGTTCCTCGCGGCTGACCACGCTGATGCTGGCCGGGGCATCGATCACCTTCTGCTCGAAGCCGGCGGCGGTGACCACCACCTTGTCCAGCGTCTGCGGGGCGCCGGAAGCGTCACCGTGGGCGAAAGCGGGGCTGGCGAAAGCCGCCAGCACGGCGCTGGTCAGCAGGGTGCGGGACAGGGACGAACGGACACGATGGCGCTGGGCCATGGCAGTTACCTCGAAGGATGCAGGGTGGCGCGATGCCGCGCGCGAACGGCGTGGCAGGCACGGAAGGCCCGGTCAGGGGCGGCAGGGATGAAGCAGGCAGCGGCGCGCGGGCACGACCGCGCAGGCGGTCACGTCGGGCCGTGGATCAGGCGAGCGGCGGCGCCTGGCCGCGTTGCTGGCGGCGCCCGGGCGCAGCGGCCCAAGGCGTGTCCGGAGCGGCCAGCGGCCAGTCCGGGCGCACGCCGGGCATGGCCGGCGTGGCGGGTACGAGTTCAAGCTCGGTGCGCAGCCATTGGCTGGCCAGCAGCAACGGCGTGCGTGCCTTCTCGGCTGATTTCACCGGAGCGGCAGCACATCGGCGCAGCTTGGCCGGTGCTTCTTCCAGCAAGGTGCCTTGGCCGCCGCGCTCTTCCAGCGGCATCTGCACGGCCATTCCGGCTTGGGCCTGTGGCAGCAGCGGCAGCGCGCCCAGCAGCAACGCCAGCATCGCCACCCATGCCAGCAGGCTGGCCAGCGCAGGACGCTGGCCGCGCATGGCGGTACCCATCGTGCGCTGGATCAGTGGGCGAGGGCGAAGCGGGCGCAGCAAGCGAAGATCCCCAGGGGCCTGCCGGCAGGGGCCGGCATCAACGGGGCGTGATTGTAATGAGAGCCGTTAGCTGTTGCAAATGAGAATGATTGCCAAAGTGTCGCAGGCCGGCACGGCCAGGCTCAGACTTCGCTCCAGCGCCGCAGCAGGTTGTGGTACACGCCGGTCAGCTGCAGGATCGCCTCAGCGTCGGCGCCGGTCTGGCGCAGGCGCTCGATCGCGCCATCCATTTCCCACAGCAGGCGACGCTGCACATCGTCGCGGATCATGCTCTGCACCCAGAAGAACGACGCCACGCGTGCGCCACGGGTGACCGGCCGCACCTGATGCAGGCTGCTGGACGGATAGACGATCAGGTCGCCGGCCGGCAGCTTCACTTCGTGCTCGCCGTAGGTGTCGCTGATGACCAGCTCGCCGCCTTCGTATTCGTCCGGCGCCGACAGGAACAGGGTGCAGGAGATATCCGAACGCAGCTGTTCGCCGTTGGCCAGGTTCATCACCGCGCCATCGACATGGAAGCCGTAGGTGCCGCCGCCGCTGTAGCGGTTGAAGCGCGGGGGCAGGTACTTCAGTGGCAGCGCGGCGCTGAAGAACAGCGGGTGCCGGGCCAGCGCGACGAGGATGATCTCGCCCAGTTCGCGGCGCAGCGGCGACGCCTCGGGCAGCTGCTGGTTGTGCTTGGCCTGCGCGCCCAGGTGGCCGACGGTTTCGCGGCCATCGGTCCAGTCGGCGGCATCGAGGTGGCGGCGGAAGTCGGCCACCTGGTCGGCGCTGAGGATGTCGGGGATGTGCAGCAGCATGCGGGACTCCTCAGAGCGACGGTGGCGCAACCAGGGCGCGCACCTGTGGATGCGGCGAGGCGGCCAGTTCGGGCACGATGTGCGCCATGAACGCCGGGCTGCCGTGGGCCAGTGCAAGCCGTAGCCAGTGCACGGCCTGCTCGACCTGGCCGGCCTGCAGCAGGATCGAGGCGTAGTTGGCCTGGCCGCGGAAATCACCGGCTTCGGCCGCGCGCTGGTACCAGGCCAGCGCTGCCTGCGGATCGGGCGCGGTGTCCAGCCCGTCCTCAAGGTGGCGGGCCAGCAGGTTCATCGATTTGGCATGGCCCAGGTGCGCGGCACGGGTGTACAGGGCCAGTGCCTGCGCGCGGTCCTGGGTGACGCCGCGGCCGGTGGCCAGCAGGTTGGCCAGGTTGTACAGGCCCCAGTCCAGCCCGGTGTCGGCTGCGCGCCGGTACCACACCGCCGCCAGTGCCGGATCCGGCGCGGTGCCCTGGCCCAGTTCATGGCAGCGGCCAAGCATGTTCATCGCCATCGGTGCGCCGTTGTTGGCGGCGGTTTCGTACCAGAGCAGCGCAGCCGAAGCATCCTGCGCGGTGCCTTTGCCTTCCATGTGCATCTGCGCAAGCAGCAGTTGTGCCTCGACCTGTCCGGCCTGCGCGGCGTCGCGGACGCGTGCGAACGCGGCCTGCGGATCGTGCTGCAGCAGCTCGGCCAGGGCGCTGCTGTCGATGGGGGTACGGTTCGCCATGGGGTGAGTATCGCCGGAAACAAAAACGGCGGCAGGAGAACCTGCCGCCGTGGTGGAACGAAGCTACATCAGAACTTCACGTTCAGTGCCAGGGTGGCCGAGCGACCCGGGGCGATGCTCGCGTAGTGCGAGGCATAAGCCTTGGTGAAGTAGGTCTTGTCGGTCAGGTTCTGCACGTTGAGCTGCAGGCTGATGTTGTCCTGGATCGCGTAGCTGGCCATCGCGTCGAAGCGGGTGTAGCTGGCGATCCACTTGGTGTTGGCAACATCACCGTACTGCTTGTCGGAGTAGAACGCACCGGCGCCGACGGTCAGGCCGATCGGGAAGCGGTAGGTGGTCCACAGGTTGGCGCTGTGCTTGGCGGTGTTCGGGAACACGTTGCCGTTGTACGGCGAGGGCACGTAGACGTTGGACGGGCAGGTACGACCGACCGGTGCGCCACAGACGAAGCCGTTGTCCTTCAGTTCCGAGTCCAGGTAGGTGTAGCCGCCGTACAGGCTCCAGGCCTCGGTCAGCTGGCCGGTGAAGCCGAGCTCGAAGCCGTTGATTTCCTTCTTGCCGGCATTCTGGCTGGTGCCGTTGTCGACGGTCACGCGCGCGTTGTTCATCACGGTGTGGAAGATCGCCGCGGTGAGGTTCAGGCGCTGGTCGAACAGGTCCCACTTGGTGCCCAGTTCGAGGTTCTTCGTATCCTGCGGCTTGAGGTCGGCCACGGCGGCGCTCAGGCCGTCCGAACCATCGCCCCCGTCCATGCCCGGCGGCGTCGAGGAGGTGCCCCACGACAGGTAGATGCTGCCGTTGGCAGCCGGCTTGAACACCACGCCGGCCTGGTAGTTCAGGAAGTCGTTGCTGTTGCGCACGCGGGTCGGCGCCTTGCCGGCCACCGGAGTGGTCAGGGTGGTGCGGAAGTCGTCGTAGCGCAGGCCGAGGTTGATCATCCACTGCTCATTGAGCTCGATGGTGTCGAACACGTAGGCCGAGGTGGTCTTGGTGCGCTGCTCGACGTCCAGTGCCTTGTCGCTGCGATACACCGAATGGGTGGCCGCCCACGGATCGCGCGGGTTCGGGTTGGCGAAATCGGTGCAGTTGTAGCCGGTGGCCGCGCCGGTGGTCGGGCACTTGCTGTTGCCGGTGAGCGGGTTGCTGGTGCCCGGGGTCATCAGGTAGCTGCCGCGGGTCATCTTCTCGTCGCTGTACTCCACGCCGGCGCTGTAGCTGTGCTTGAGCACGCCGGTCTGGAAGGCGCCGGTCAGGCCCAGCTGGTCGGCGAAGCTCTTGACGTCGACGGCACGGCTGTTGGTACGGCGCCACAAGGTGCCGTAGTTGTTCGGGTTGCCCTGGCTGTCGTCCGGCTGGGTCCACAGGTAGTCGTTGCTGGTGTTGCCCAGGCGCGCGATGTTGCGCAGCTTGTGGCCGCCGAAGTCGTAGCTGGCATCCAGGGTGCTGATGTCGGCGCGGGTGCGCTGGAAATCACGGTCGACCAGGCCGTAGTAGTTGTTGCGGTCCGGCACCATCGGGCGGCCGTCGACCCACTTCGACGCCGGCGCACCGCTCGGGTTGCCGTACGGGAAGCCACCGGCGTCCGGCAGGTCGTCGCTCTGCATGTGGTAGTGGCTGGCGATCAGCTGCGCCGGGCCGTTCAGGCCGAACGCGATCGACGGCGCGATGCCCCAGCGGCTGACGTTGGCGGCGTCGCGGCCGGCGATGTCCGATTCGTGCTTCATCAGGTTCAGGCGCGCGGCGATGCCATCGCCCAGCACGTAGTTGGCGTCCACGGTGCCACGCGCGTAGCTGTCGGTACCGATGCCCATGCTGGCGCTGGTCTCGTTCTTCAGCTTCGGCGTCTTGCTTACCAGGTTGAGGCTGCCACCGCCGGAATCGCGGCCGCCGTAGGCCGAGCTCGGGCCCTTGACCACTTCCACCTGCTCCAGGTCGAAGATTTCGCGGGTCTGCGAACCGACGTCGCGCAGGCCGTCGACGAAGACGTTGCTCTGCGAATCGAAGCCACGGATGAAGGGGCGATCACCGGTGGGGTTGCCGCCTTCTCCGGCGCCGAAGGTGATGCCCGGCACCATGCGCAGCGCATCCTGCAGGTTGGTCGCACCGGTTTCGGCGATCAGCTTCTCCGACACGATCGATACCGACTTCGGGGTGTCCAGCAGTTCGGCGGTGAACTTCGGCGAGGACGGATTGAACCAGCTGCCGCGCACCTGCACCTTGTCCAGCTCGGTGGCGTTGCGGGAGCCGGCGTCGGCGCTGTCGGCAGCCTGCGCAGCCAGCGGCGCGAAGCCCGCAGCCAGGGTAGCGGTGGCGAGCAGGGAAACGCGCGGGGCGTGCTTGCGGGACGTGATGTAGGTCATGGCGATGGGTCGTGGCGTGGATCGGGAAAGGGCGAGGGGCGAAGCGCAGGCAGCGCGTCGACACATGGAAGGCTTCTTCTGCAGGACCGGGCCGATGCCCGGCTGGCAGGAAACGCAATCAGGCGCACGGCAACGGCCGCAGGGCGCCTCAGCTGGCGTGCGGTGCGGGCGGCGCGTGGCCGGGGTTCAACCGCAGTGCGGGATCGTGCCGCTGCCAGCGCAGGGCGTCGGAGCACCACAGCGGAATGTGCGCGACCAGGACGGCACGCGGGGGAGCCAGTGCGGTGCAGGGCGCGGCGCCCTCGCCATCCAGCGGCGGCTCCGGTGCCGGGGCGGCATGGTGCGGGCATTCGTCCACCGGCGGGGCCGGCAACGGCATGGCTTGCTGCAGCCCGTCAGCGTGCGCCTGCCAGCCGTGGGCCGCAGGCCCGTTGCCGCGCCCTTCGTGCAGCGCCGACCAGCCCAGCAGCAGCGTCAGCAGCGCGGCCACGAGCAGCGGCCACCCTTGGCGGGCGAGCTGGCACAGCGTGGCGGTGGGCGCGGGCGAAGCCATGGCGCAGGGGCGGCGTCGTTACGAAGGTGTTACGTAGAATAACATCAACGATAATGATTCGCATATGCGCAATTGGATGAGCGGTCTGGAGGCCCGGAGAGGGTCGTGAAGGCCCCTCAGTGCGCTCCGCTGGCTCCACCCCCTTGGGTGACATCCACCGGCGGCCAGGAGGGCACTTCAATCGCGGTCGTCGCGGGTCCAGACGGCGTCGTGTTCGCGCTTCACCGGGAACTTGGGCACCGGCGTATAGGCCGGTGCGCACAGGGCGCGGCCATCGCGCACGTCGAAGCGCGCGCCGTGCAGCACGCATTCCACGCTGCCTTCGGTGGTGTTGAACTCGCCTGAAGACAGCTCGAACTCTTCATGCGTGCACTGGTCTTCCAGGGCGTACAGCTCACCGTCCAGGTTGAACACCACGATCGGCGCGCCGGTCACTTCGTCGAACACACTCTTCATTTCGCCCGGCAGCAGCTCGTTGCCGGCGCAGACGAAGGTCCAGGTATCGCTCACGCGGCGGCTCCGGCCAGCGGCTTTTCCAGGATCTCGAAGCGCAGGTCGTCGCGCTTGGGGATGCCGAAGCGTTCGTCGCCATACGGGAATGGCTTCTTGATGCCGGTGCGCTGGTAGCCACGACGCTCGTAGAAGGCGATCAGCTCATCTCGCACGTCGATCACCGTCATCTGCATCACCGGTACCTTCCATTCGCGTGCGGCGTGCGCTTCGGCGGCGTCCATCAGCTGCTTGCCGACGCCGCCGCCCTGCTGCGCCGGATCGACCGAGAACATGCCGAAGTAGCCCTTGCCGTCGACGTCGGCGACGTGTGCGCAGGCCACCAGCTGGTCCCCGCGCTCAGCCAGCAGAATGGTCGAGCGCGGGCGGTCCAGGTCGGCCTGGATGCCTTCGGCGTCGATGCGGGCGCCATCCAGCAGGTCGGCTTCGGTAGTCCAGCCGACGCGGCTGGCGTCGCCACGGTAGGCCGAGGTGACGAGGGCGATCAGGGCGGGGATGTCGGCCGGCGTGGCGGCGCGGAAGGTCAGGGTGGTCATGGGGACATTCTATGTGGGGCGGGGAAGGGCGCGGGAGGCTGCTGGTTGACGTGACTTTGCCGAGTGTGGTCAATACGTAGACTTGACGCCATCTTCATTATTCGTTCATACCTGTGACCAGCACCCGCCCACCGTGAAGCAACGCGTGGCTGTCTGCCGGCGCGGGTGCCGCCTGGTCGAAGGCCAACTGCCGTTCGGCGCAGGTGGGGCACACAGGGACGTCGATCCAGGGAGGATCTGCATGCAGTCTGGCCTCATTTCTCATCCGCGCGCCGCAATGGCGGCCAAGCGTCTGCTTCTGGGTGTCGTTGGCCTGTGCGTGCTGGCACCGGTCGCCGTTTCAGCCCAGATCGTTCCCACCTGGCGGCAGGAGTACGACAAGCGGCTGAAGTACGGGGACCTTGTCGAACCGCTGAAGGGCGAGATCTTCGGCGAGCAGGTCAATCTCTATGACGGCTCGATCAGTTTCAAGGCTACGGATATTTCTATTGGTTTGAGTGCCCGTTTCAATGATCACGGCGGAGGGTCTCTGTCGGTTTCTGCTGGGGGTGGCTTTGGTGGACAGGCAATAGTCAAGCCTCCCGCAATGGGGGGATGGGAGAAAGAGCTATGAGCTGGTTGTTCTTGCTTTCAATTCTGGGAATCATCATCTTCTATCCAGCATATTTCTACCTTCTTCACGAGTTTAAGGTGAGGCTGGAGCGTGATCATCCGGAGTTGAGCAGGCGCAAACGTCCGGGAGTTTCTTGGGCATTTGAAGGCGCCCATCAACGGCTCCGCGCAGTGAAAAGAGGGCGCCTTGATGGAGTGATCTTGAGTAAGAGTGTTTGTGACTCGCATCGGCTGGCGAGCCTATTTCTGTACTTGGGGATGACTTCCTTCATGGTGCTTCTCATGCTGGGGCTTTACGACTCGGTATGGGGTGGCGGCAAGCGTTGATGCATGGTCGACATGTTTCGCGGTTGCCGTTGAGGCTGCTATCAGCGTATTCGCAGCTGACGCCGCCTTGGCAGATGTCATTCTTGATCGTCGTGCGGCATGGCAGAGCAGGTAGTCGCTGAAAACAAGAAAGCCACGGTTTCCCGTGGTGTTCTCGCACGTCCTTGACTCCGGCGAATCCTCATCCCAGCAACTTGCGCACCGTGGTCAATGCGGTCATGAATCGCTCGATCTCGGCGTGCCAAGTCGAGCAGGGTGGCTAGGTCATGTGCAAGTGCGCCTTCGTTCAGGAACGAGACTACGGCAGCCTTCTCCAGCGCTTCGCCGATGCGATGCTGAGTAACGATACGACCTCTCGACATCGACTTAGCAATTTCAAGGGGTTCTTCAGGATCCAAGGGCGGCTCGACGCAAGGCGTCTTGAAAAGCAACCCTCGGGGAAGTGACAGGGTTCGGTTTCGATGAAGATCATAATTTTTCTATTTGCTGCGTTATCGATGCCGCTTCTTGCCTCCTGTGTGCAGGAGCGCGGTTGTCTTCTTCGGGTAGCCAATCAGGACCACGACAGCTCCTCATCTCAGAAGATTCATGCTGATATGGATGAGGTAATACATTCGCGCCCCGTGGATAGGGCGCGGGGAGTGAATGCAGAGTTGGTGGTGCGCAATAAAAAACGCCGCAGTTTCCTGCGGCGTTCTCATACTTCCCCGATTCTCGCGAATCCTCAGCCCAGCAGCTTCCGCACCTTGGTCAGCGCCGTCATGAACCGCTCGATCTCGGCGTGCGTGTTGTAGAACGCCAGCGAGGCACGGCAGGTGGCCGCCACACCAAAGTACTGCAGCAGCGGGTGTGCGCAGTGCTGGCCGGAGCGCACCGCCACGCCTTCCAGGTCAAGCAGGGTCGCCAGGTCGTGCGCATGCGCGCCATCGATCAGGAACGAGACCACGGCGGCCTTCTCCGGCGCTTCGCCGATGATGCGCAGACCGTCGACGCGGCGCAGCTCTTCGGTGAAGTGCGCCAGCAGTTCGGCTTCGCGGGCTTCCACGTTCTCCTGACCAAGCTGCTGCAGGTAGTCGGCAGCCACACCCAGGCCGATGAAGCCGGCGATGTTCGGGGTGCCGGCTTCGAATTTGTGCGGGGCATCGTTGAACACGGTGCCGTCGAAGCTGACTTCCTTGATCATTTCGCCGCCACCGAGGAACGGCGGCATCGCATCCAGATGCTCGCGGCGCGCCCACAAGGCGCCGGTGCCGGTCGGGCCGCACATCTTGTGGCCGGTGATCGCGTAGAAGTCGCAGCCGATCGCGGCGACGTCGACCTTGCGGTGCGGCACGGCCTGCGAGCCATCGACCACGGTGATGATGCCGCGCTTGCGCGCTTCGCGGCAGATCTCGCGCACCGGGTTGACCGTGCCCAGCACGTTGGAGACATGGGTGACCGCCAGCAGCTTGACCTCCGGGGTCATCGCCGCGCGCAGCGCATCCAGGTCCAGTGCGCCGTCAGGCGTGATCTCGGCCACGCGGATGGTGGCACCGGTACGCTGCGCGACCAGCTGCCACGGCACGATGTTGGCGTGGTGCTCCATGCGCGACACCAGGATCACGTCACCGGTCTTCAGCCGCGGCAGCGCCCACGAGTACGCCACCAGGTTGATGGCGAAGGTGGTGCCGCTGCACAGCACCAGCTCGCTGGGGCGCACGTTGAGGAAGCGCGCCAGCGTGTTGCGCGCGCCTTCGTAGGCGTCGGTGGCCTCGCTGCCCAGCGCATGCACCGCGCGGCTGACGTTGGCGTTGTAGCGGCGGTAGAACTCGTCCACCGCGCCGATCACCTGCACCGGCTTCTGGCCGGTGTTGGCATTGTCGAAATAGACCAGCGGCTTGCCGTGCACTTCCCGCATCAGCAGCGGGAAGTCGAGGCGGACGCGGTCCCAGTCGGGGGCGCCAGTGCGTTCTTCGATCGGGCGCGGGGTGGACAGGTTCACGCCACACCTGCCTCGGCCAGGGCCTTGTCCAGGCGGCGTGCCAGCTGCTCGCGCAGCGCGTCCGGCAGGATCTTCAGCGGTTCGTGGCAGAACGCGGCGCTCAGCAGGGCCTGCGCCTGTGCCTGCGGCAGGCCGCGCGAGCGCAGGTAGAACAGCGCGTTGGCATCGAGCTGGCCGACGGTCGCGCCGTGCGCGGCCTTCACTTCATCGGCGTCGATCACCAGCGTCGGCTGGGTGTCGATCTCGGCATCGGCCGACAGCAGCAGGTTCTTGTTGGACAGGTTCGCGTCGGTGCCGTCGGCGCCTTCGCGGATCTGGATGCCACCATGGAACACCACGCGGCTGCGGTTGGCGGCGACGCCGCGCCACAGCAGTTCGCAGGCGGTATCGCGCGCGATGTGGTCGATGCCCAGGCGGGTTTCGACATGGCGGCGGCCGTTGCCGAGCAGCACGCCATTGGCGGTCAGCTGGGCGTTGTCGCCTTCCAGGCGGACGTTCAGTTCATGGCGGCTGAGCGCGGCGCCCAGTTCCAGGTCAACGCGGTGGTACTGCGCGTCGCGGGCCAGCACCGCGTCGGTGCGCAGGAAGCTGGTCTGGCGCGCGCTGCCGGCCTGCACGCGGGCGTGCTTGAGCACGGCATCGCGGGCGACGTGGGCATGCAGCACGGTGTTGTCCAGGTGGGTGGAATCACCGACGCTGAAGCGGTGCTCGACCACGCCCAGGCTGGCGCCGGCGCGCAGTTCGATCAGGTGGCGGTGATGCCAGGCCAGGTCGGTGTCGCCGGCGACGCTGGCAAACACCAGCTGCAGCGGCGTCTCGACCTGCACGCCTTCATCCACGCGCAGCACGACGCCTTCATCGGCCAGTGCGGCGTTGAGCCGGGCGAAGATCTCTTCGCTGCGCTCGTAGCGGCGGCCAAGGAAACGCACGGCATCTTCGCCGGAGGCCAGTGCGGCCGACAGCGGCTGCAGCTGCGCGCCGTCCGGCAGCGCCTGCACGTCGCTCAGCGCGGCGTCCAGGCGGCCGTTGACGAACACCAGGCGCGGTGCCGGGATGTCGTCCAGCAGCGCGGCGTCCAGCGCCGGTGCCTGCAGCGGTGCCGCAGCGAACGCGCGGCGCTCCAGCTGGCGCAGCGAGGTGTACTTCCAGGCTTCGTTGCGGGCGGCGGGAAGACCGTCGCGCAGGGCCGCATCCAGCACTTCGTGGCGCGCATCACTGCCGCAGAAGGCCTGGGCCATCGAGTCAAGCAGGGCGCTCATCAGACCGCCGCCTCGGGCACGACCCGGTCCTTCAGGAAATCATAGCCGTGCGCTTCCAGTTCCAGCGCCAGTTCCGGGCCACCGGTCTTGACGATGCGGCCATCGGCCAGCACGTGCACCACGTCCGGCTTGATGTAGTCCAGCAGACGCTGGTAGTGGGTGATGACCAGGAACGAACGGTCGGTGCCGCGCAGTGCGTTGACGCCGTCGGCCACGCTCTTCAGCGCGTCGATGTCCAGGCCCGAGTCGGTCTCGTCCAGGATCGCCAGCTTCGGTTCCAGCACGGCCAGCTGGAAGATCTCGTTGCGCTTCTTCTCGCCGCCGGAGAAACCTTCGTTCACGCCGCGGTGCAGCAGTTCGTCCTTCAGGTGCAGCACGGCCAGCTTCTGCCGCACCAGCTTGAGGAACTGCATGGAATCGAGTTCTTCCTCGCCGCGCGCCTTGCGCTGGGCGTTCAGTGCCGCGCGCAGGAAGTAGGTGTTGTTCACGCCCGGGATTTCCACCGGGTACTGGAACGCCAGGAACAGGCCGGCAGCGGCGCGCGCTTCCGGGTCCAGCTCCAGCAGGTCGACGCCGTCGAACTGCACGCGGCCTTCGGTCACTTCGTAGCCATCGCGGCCGGCCAGGACATTGCCCAGGGTGGACTTGCCGGCGCCGTTCGGGCCCATGATGGCGTGCACCTGGCCGGGCTTCACGTCCAGCGACAGGCCCTTGAGGATTTCCTTGCCGCCGATGCGGGCGTGGAGGTTTTCGATCTTCAGCATGGTGGGGATTTCCGTGGGGCGGGCCAGGGCCCGCCGGTAAAGAGAATGCGTTTGCGAGGGGCAGGGGCGGGCGCTCAGCCCACCGAACCTTCCAGCGAGACTTCCAGCAGCTTCTTGGCTTCCACCGCGAACTCCATCGGCAGTTCGCGGAACACCTGCTTGCAGAAGCCGTCGACGATCATCGACACCGCGTCTTCCTGGCTGATGCCACGGGCGCGGCAGTAGAACAGCTGGTCGTCGGAGATCTTGGAGGTGGTGGCCTCGTGCTCGACGGTGGCGCCCGGGTTCTTCACCTCGATATAGGGGAAGGTGTGCGCGCCGCACTGCTTGCCGATCAGCAGCGAGTCGCACTGGGTGTAGTTGCGCGCGCCGTCGGCGTTGCGGTCCACCCGCACCAGGCCGCGGTAGGTGTTCTGGCCGCGGCCGGCGCTGATGCCCTTGCTGACGATCTTGCTCTTGGTGCGCTTGCCGACGTGGATCATCTTGGTGCCGGTGTCGGCCTGCTGGCGGTGGTGAGTCAGTGCCACCGAGTGGAACTCACCGACCGAGTCGTCGCCCAGCAGCACGCAGGACGGGTACTTCCAGGTGATCGCCGAACCGGTTTCGACCTGGGTCCAGGTGACCTTGCTGCGCGCGCCACGGCATTCGGCACGCTTGGTGACGAAGTTGTAGATGCCGCCGACGCCGTTCTCGTCGCCCGGGTACCAGTTCTGCACAGTGGAGTACTTGATCTCGGCGTCTTCCAGTGCCACCAGCTCGACCACTGCGGCGTGCAGCTGGTTCTCGTCGCGCATTGGCGCGGTGCAGCCTTCCAGGTAGGACACGTAGGCCTTGTCCTCGCACACGATCAGGGTGCGCTCGAACTGGCCGGTGTGGCCGGCGTTGATGCGGAAGTAGGTGCTCAGCTCCATCGGGCAGCGCACGCCCTTGGGAATGAACACGAAGCTGCCATCGGAGAACACCGCCGAATTGAGCGCGGCGAAGTAGTTGTCACCGACCGGCACCACGGTGCCCAGGTACTGGCGCACCAGCTCCGGGTGTTCCTTGATCGCCTCGGACATCGAGCAGAAGATCACGCCCTTCTCGGCCAGTTCCTTGCGGAAGGTGGTGCCGACGGACACCGAGTCGAACACCGCATCCACCGCCACGCCGGCCAGCTTGGCGCGTTCGTGCAGCGGCACGCCCAGCTTGTCGTAGGTGTCGAGCAGTTCCTTCGGCACGTCGTCCAGCGAGGCGTACTTCGGGCCCTTCGGCGCGGAGTAGTAGCTCAGCGCCTGCAGGTCGATCGGCGCGATCTCCAGCTTGGCCCAGTCCGGCATCGGCAGGGTCAGGAAGTGGCGGTAGGCGTCCAGGCGCCACTGTGTCATCCACTCCGGCTCCTCCTTCTTGGCCGACAGGGCACGGATGGTGTCCTCGTCCAGGCCCGGGGGCAGGGAGTCCGATTCGATCTCGGTGATGAAGCCTGCCGAATACTTGCGGCCGAGCTGTTCGTGGATCTCGCGGTTGGGCGTGTCGTCGTGGGCGACGTTTTCGATGGTTTCGGTGGCCATGGGGGCTGCCTGTGGATCAGGAGACGACATCGACAGCGATGGTGCGGCGCTGTTCGTCATCGGCAAGGGGAAGAGGGGGCAGGATCTGGGCGAGGGTGACATCGCGCAGGGCCTCGGAGACCACGTCGTTGATCAGCCGCCAGCTGCTGCGCGCGCCGCACTTGGGCGCCATGCCGCACTGGTGGTGGTCGTGGCTGCATTCGGTCAGGGCCAGCGGCCCTTCCATTGCTTCGACCACCTCGAACAGCGAGATCTCGATGGCCGGGCGGGTCAGCCGGTAGCCACCACGGACGCCGCGCAGGCCTTCGACCAGGCCGGCCTGGGCCAGCGGCTTGAGGACCTTGCTGACGGTGGGCGGCTCCAGGCCGGTGAATTCGGCCAGCTCGGTGGCGCTGAGCACCTCGCCCGGACGGGCGGCGAGCACGGTCAGCACGACGGTGGCGTAATCGGTGAGCTTGGTGACGCGCAACATGGGGATGCGAGTGGTTCTTAAAGCGGACTGAAATTGTACGCTTTTATTCGCCACCATCCAACCCGGGCATTCAGCCGGCGCTGGGGCCGGGCCGGGAGGACACGCCGGGGCCGTTGCCGGGCCGCAATCCTGCGCCAACGGGGTGATTTTCGCAAATCACCCGGAATGGGCGAGAATCAAGGTTCCATCCGCTGCAAACAGCCCGTGCCGATGCCGAAGAAGATCCAAGCCCGCAAGTCCGCCATCCATGGCAACGGCGTGTTCGCCGTGGCCCCGATCAAGCAGGGCGAGCGCGTGATCCAGTACAAGGGCCTGCTGCGCAGCCACGGCGACGTTGATGCCGATGACAGCGGCGACGTCGAAAGCGGCCATACCTTCCTGTTCACCCTCAACGATGACTGGGTGATCGATGCCAACTACAAGGGCAACGATGCGCGCTGGATCAACCATAGCTGCGACCCGAACTGCGAGGCCGTGATCGAGGAAGACGAGGACGGCGACAGCCGCGGCGACAAGGTGTTCATCGAGGCGCTGCGCGACATCACGCCCGGCGAGGAACTGACCTACAACTACGGCATCACCCTGGCCGAGCGCCACACCGCCAAGCTGAAGAAGATCTGGGAGTGCCGCTGCGGCTCGCCCAAGTGCACCGGCACCATGCTGCAGCCCAAGCGCTGACCCTTCCGGCGGTGCCGACCGCTGGCCGGCACGGATGCTCTCCACCTGCCGTGCACGGCAGGGTCACCGCCGTGCAAGGGAGGTTCGTCCACGCTGTGCGCTCCCCAACTGGAGCGCACCCATGGCAGAACGATTGAAGGGCAAGCAGATCGCCATCCTGGCCACCCACGGCTTCGAGCAGTCCGAGCTGACCGAGCCCAAGCGGCTGCTGGAAGCGGAGGGCGCGCGGGTCAGCGTGGTGTCGCCGGCGAAGGAAGCGACCATCAAGGGCTGGAAAGAGAAGAACTGGGGCGACGCTGTCGCGGTCGACATTCCGCTGGATGAGGCGGATCCGGCGCGCTTCGATGCCCTGGTGCTGCCCGGGGGCGTCATCAATCCGGACACGCTGCGTACCGATGATGCCGTGCTCGGTTTCATCCGCTCGGTGGATGAAGCCGGCAAGCCTGTGGCGGCGATCTGCCATGGCCCGTGGTTGCTGATCAACAGCGGCCTGGCCGATGGCCGCGAGCTGACCTCCTGGCCGTCCCTGCAGCAGGATCTGGCGAACGCAGGTGCGAAATGGCGCGATGCCGAGGTGGTGGTCGACGGCAACGTCATCACCAGCCGCAAGCCGGACGACATTCCGGCCTTCAGCGAGGCGGTGGTGAAAGCGCTTGCGGCCTGACGCGCTACCGGTAGTGCCGGCCGCTGGCCGGCAGATGCAGTCACTGCACTGCCGGCCAGCGGCCGGCACTACCTCATTGACCCGGTACGACCTTACTTGCCCAGTACGCCTGACGGCACCAGGTTGCCCAGGTTCTGGTTGAACGTGACCACCAGCTTGCCGTTCTTCACCTGGGCCGACTGCACCTGCAGCGCGCCGAGCAGGCCGGCCACGGCCGGGTCCAGCTTGTAGATCGGCTCACGCTGGGCGTAGTCGCTCAGCCAAGCGTTGAGCAGGCTGCGGGTGCGCGAGTCGAGGCGGCCGCCCTGGTTGGCCGGGGTGAAATCATCCACGCTCGGTTGCTGCAGGTGGAAGCCCTGGGTCTGCGCGTCATAGCGCAGGCCGCTGCTGAGTTTGACCGTGCCCAGTTTGGCCGGACTGCCGCCGGCAGTGGCCAGCGCCACATCCATGCCCAGGTTCAACCGTTCGCCGGCCGGCAGGCTCAGCTGTGGGTGGCTCATGGTCAACGCGATCAGGCCGCCGAGGGCGTCCTGGGTGCGCGGGAAGCTGCCGTCCAGGTACTGCTGCACATCGCTGGCGCCGACCGACAGTTCGCGGCCGGAGATGGAAGGGGCGGCCTGTGCGCCGATCGCCGCAGCGATCAGCACGGTGGAGGCCGCGAGGCGGGTCATCAGGGAACGCAGGCGCATGGCAGTGACCGGTGAGCAGGATGGAGTGGATCAAAGAGTAGCCGCGCAGGCTGAATCGCGCGTGCATGCTGCTGCAACGGTTCAGTCCAGCGTTGGGCGCAGTTGTGCCGAGTGGATCTGCCAGGCACTGCCATCGCGGCTGGGCTGCACGCGGTACCAGCCGCTGAAGCGGAAGGTGCCGTTGGCGGTGACCGCGCGGACCTGCACCGGCACCTCGAGCAGCTGCGGTGGCTGCCGATCATCGCGCGCGATCGGGGGATCGCTGTGCAGGCGCAGGGTGCGCAGGTCCTGCAGCTGCCGCAGCGCGGCGTCGTCGGCGCGCCGTGGATCGCCGGGCGGAATCGTCCAGGCGGCGTCACTGGCGGCGCGGTCGCGGTTGAGCAGTGCGGCGACGTAGCGGTTGAGCATCGTCGAAGGCGGCTCTGCGCCGTCGTCGACGGCAGCCAGCAGCGGGATTTCGCTTGCCTGCAGCGCCGGCGCCTGCGGGCCAAGCGCCGGGTCGGTGGCCGCAGTGGCCGCAACGTCCTCGGACGCGTGGGCGCGTTCGCCGGTTAGCTCGGCGGCCGGGCGCGAGCAGCCCGGCAGCACCCAAGGGGCGATCAGTAATGGGATGATCTGGAACAGGGCCCTGCGCATGCCTGCCTCCTCCCCGAGGCAACCGTGGCGCGGCAGTGTACCGATTGGGCGGGGATCAGCGCGAGGAGGGCAGCTGCTCCAGCGCGTCCAGCGCCGGCAGCACTTGGGCGGCGATGGCCGCCAATGCGTGGCCGTCGGTCCCGGCGTGGCGCTGCACGATGTCGCGCAGCAGCTGGGTGGCGATCACCAGCGTCGCGCGCTCGTCGCCGCTGATGCCGGCGGTACGCGGGGCCGCTTCCAGCAGGCGCATCAGGTCGCGGCTGGCGCGATGTTCCAGTTCGATGGTGCAGCGCCCGGTGCACTGCAGCCCGTCCTTTTCGATCGGGGTCACCGAGATCCGGTAGCGGGTGGAGGGGCTGGCCATGAGGATGTGCTCGCCGTAGCTGTGGAGGATGTGCCCACCATAGGCAAGGCCACGGCCGGCGGCGACGGCCACCGCTGCACGCAGTGTTCCACCCGGTACGTTCCAGCGCCTGCCGGGGCGGCGCCCGGCCAATGACGACGGGCTTGAACGGGGATCGCCCAGCGTGCGGCAACGCTGTGTTGCGGATTGCTCCGGGGCGACGTCCCGCGCATGGCGCGGATTCCCCGCAGGGCGCGCGCAAAAAAAAACGGGACGGCCAGAGCCGTCCCGTCGGAATCCGCGTAGGGCGCGCGCTTAGAGCGCGGCGTCCTTCAGCTTCTTCAGCGGACGCACCTTCAGCTTGGTGGTGGCCGGCTTGGCGGCGAACCACTGCTCTTCCTTGGTGAACGGGTTGATGCCCTTGCGCTTCGGCTTGGCCGGCACATTGACGGTGGTGATCTTCAGCAGGCCCGGCAGGGTGAAGGAGCCTGCGCCCTTCTTGTGCACGGAGGAGGCGACGGCGCTTTCCAGCGAGGCCAGCACAGCGCGGACGTCCTTGGCGACGACGCCGGAGGCTTCAGCGATGTGTGCAACCAGGCCGGACTTGGTCAGCACTTCCTTGATCGGCTTCGGAGCGGCCGGCTTGGCGGCTGCCTTCGTCGCGACTTTCTTCACTGCCTTCTTCGGGGCAGCCTTCTTAGCGGTCTTTGCCATGGTTTCCTGTTCCGTGAACGGTTGGTTGTTTGGTCGGCGCCGAACCCCGTCGGCAAGCGCAATGTAGGGCAACTCCGGGGCGCCGCCAATAGCCCGAAGCGCGGAAAGTGCATGTTTTTTCATATCCAGGCCGATTCAGTACATGGCCGGCGGTGGGGATGGGGGCGTAGTGGCGCGCGCGGTGAGCGGCCCCTGTCCATCGAGCGGATGCGCGAAACCACTGAAAACAAGGGAAAAATGCGCTCCGGGCTGGCGAGGAAGTGTCCACGTGCGGGTGCGGGGACGACGTCCGGCCTGCGGCGGAGCGACGCAGGGCTAACGCGTGGCATGCGAGGGTGACCGTTCATCACCGCCACGCAGGAGCAGCACAATGGGAATCTCGCGACACGCCACCGCGCACTGGGAAGGCGATCTGAAGTCGGGCAAGGGAGCGTTGAGCACGCCGCAGAGCGGGCTGCTGGACAAGACCCGCTACGGCTTCAACAGCCGTTTTGGCGACGAAAAGGGTACCAATCCGGAAGAGCTGATCGCCGCCGCGCACGCGGGCTGCTTCACCATGGCGCTGTCGGCCAAGCTGGGCGAAGCCGGCTTCACCCCGACCTCGCTGGACACCGAGGCGAAGGTCGACCTGTCGCTGGAAGGTGGCCCGCAGCTGTCGCAGATCCGGCTGAAAGTGAAAGCGGTGGTGCCCGGCATCGACGCGGCGCAGTTCCGCGCCATTGCCGATGACGCCAAGCAGAACTGCCCGGTATCCAAGGCGCTCAGTGCGGTGCCGATCAGCCTGGAAGCCGAACTGGGCTGAGCCGAGGTAGTGCCGGTCGCTGGCCGGCAACCGCATGATGCCGAGGTCCATGTAGCAGCCGGCCAGCGTTATGGCGGCCTTCCTGGCCGCCACCCTCCGGGCCGTCGCGTCCGACGTTGGCAGCGGCTCGTGCCGCTGCCTTCGGCTCTACCGCCTCCCAGCGCGATCACCAATCAAGGGTGCCGGTAATCACCGTCTGCACCTGGCCGCCCGACCAGACCTCGCCGTCCTCATCGACCCGCAGGGTCAGGCGCGCATCGTGGCCGACCTCGCGGCCCTGGCTGACTTCGAACGGTGCACGGCCGTGGGGCAGGGCCTGGCGCAGGTCCAGCCACGCGGCCAGCACTGCATTGGCAGCACCCGAGGCGGCGTCCTCGAAGCGCCGGCCATTGCCGACGAAGGCACGCACGGCCAGGTCGAATCCCTCGCGGCCATCGCTGAAGGCATAGGTGAACACGCCCATGCTGTCGGTGGACTCGGCCAGCGCCGCCACCGCGTCCCAGTCCGGGCGCAGAGCGCGCAACGCCGCTTCATTGGCTACCTGCACCAGCCACCAGCTGCGTCCGCCCTGCATCCGCGCCGGCGGCAGTGTGCCCAGCGGCCAGTCCTTCAGCGCCGCCTGCAGGCGCGGGTCGGTGGCCTCGGCGATCTCCGCCAGCTGCGCGCGCGGGGTGCGGATGGCGATGCGCTGCTGCGCGCCCTCGCCGCTGACGCGCAGGGGCAGGGCGCCGGCAATGCCGTCCTGCACCAGCACGCCATCCACGGCTTTGGCCAAGCCTGCCTGCAGCACCGCATGCGCCGTGCCGACGCTGGGGTGCCCGGCGAACGGCACTTCCTTCTGCGGGCTGAACATGCGCAGCCGGTAGCTGGCACCGGCGGCCTGCGGCGGGAAAACGAAGGTGGTTTCGGGCAGGCGCGTCCAGCGCGCGATGGCCTGCATGCTGGCGTCGTCCAGGCCCTCGGCATCGAGTACCACGGCCAGCGGGTTGCCGGCACCGGCGCGCGGGGAGAACACATCCAGCTGCAGGAAACGGCGGGTGGTCATCGGGGAGGAACTCCAGTAAACAGGTGGCATAGCGTAGCGCGGGGCACCAAATAGGGGACGGAGGGAATTAAGTCGCTTTTGCCCCATCTGCCATAAGCGACTTAATTCCCTCCGTCCCCTTTTTTTCGTGCGCTACCAGCGGACGCGGCCGTCGATGACCGGCTGCACCTGGCCGCCGATCCAGACCGTGCCCTGCGCATCCACCTCGACGTGTACGCGGCCATCGCGGCCGACTTCGCGGCCCTGGCTGGCAATGTAGCGGCCCTCGACGCCGGGCAGGGCATTGCGCTGCCGCAGCCAGGCGCCTATCAGCGCGTTGGCGCTGCCGGTGACCGGATCTTCCGGCACGCTGGCGGCATCGGCCGGGCAGAATGCGCGCACCACGCGGGCGTGGCCGCTGCCGGCCTCGTCGGCGAACACCGCCACGCCGGTGGCGTCGGTGGCCAGGCTCCAGTCGCGCAGGGCAGCCATGTCCGGTGCCAGCCCGCGCACGGCAGCGGCGTCGCGCAGCGGCAGCAGCCACCAGCGTGCGCCGTTGTCCCAGAGTTCGGGGACGTGCCCGCGGGCGGCCAGTGCCAGCAGTGCCTCAGGTGCCCCCTCTGCGGCCGTCGGCAGCTGCCGCGCCGGCGGGCTGGCCAGCTGGATCTCCAGTGCCCTGGCCGGGCCGCTCACCCGCACCGGCAACAGTCCCGCCGCGCATTGCTGCAGCAGGGCGCCATCACGCGGCCGGGCCAGCTCGCAGGTCACCGCCGCCCAGGCCGCGCCGACGCTCGGGTGGCCGGCGAACGCCAGCTCGCGGGTCGGGGTGAAGATGCGGATGTGGTAGTCGGCGCCGGGCACGCTGGGGCGCAGGAAGAACACGGTCTCGGACAGGTTCAGCCAAGCGGCCAGGGCCTGCATCTGGCTGCTGGAGAGCGCGTCGGCGTCCAGGATCGCGCCCAGCGGATTGCCGGTGCCGGGGCGGGGGGCGAAGACATCGAGCTGCAGGTAACGAAGGACGGCCATCTACGGAGGTATTGCGCTTAGAATCAAAGGTTCCGCCCCCAAGGGCGGCTTCCCCACATTCTACATAGCCAATCCATGTCAGCTTCCCCCCTTGTCGATCGTTGGATCGTACTGAAGTTCGGCGGCACCTCGGTGTCGCGTCGTCACCGCTGGGACACGATCGGGAAGCTGGCGAAAAAACGCGCGGAAGAGACCGGCTCGCGCGTGCTGGTGGTGGTGTCGGCGCTGTCCGGTGTCACCAACGAACTGACCGCGATTGCCGATGGTGCGCCCGACAGCCGGGACCGGGTGGCAGCGCTGGTCGAACGCCATGAAGGCTTCCTGGCCGAGCTGGGCCTGGGCCGCGAGGTGCTGGCCGAGCGCCTGGCGGCGCTGCAGGGCCTGCTCGACGATGCGCGCGCGGCCACCCGTCCGCTCGCCTGGCAGGCCGAAGTGCTGGGCCAGGGTGAGCTGCTGTCGTCGACCCTGGGCGCGGCCTACCTGCACGCCTCGGGCCTGGACATGGGCTGGATGGACGCGCGCCAGTGGCTGGACGCAATGCCGCCGCAGCCGAACCAGAGCGAGTGGTCGCAGCGCCTGTCGGTGAACTGCCAGTGGCGCGCCGACGCGGAGTGGATGCAGCGCTTCCGCGCGCAGCCGACCCGCCTGCTGATCACCCAGGGCTTCATTTCGCGGCATGCCGACGGCGGTACCGCCATTCTCGGCCGCGGTGGCTCGGATACCTCGGCGGCGTATTTCGGCGCGCTGCTCGGCGCCAGCCGCGTGGAGATCTGGACCGATGTGCCGGGCATGTTCAGTGCGAATCCGCGCGACGTGCCCGACGCGCGCCTGCTGACCCGGCTGGACTATTACGAGGCGCAGGAAATCGCCACGACTGGTGCGAAGGTGCTGCACCCGCGCTCGATCAAGCCGTGCCGCGACGCCGGCGTGCCGATGGCCATCCTCGATACCGAGCGCCCGGAACTGCCGGGTACCAGCATCGATGGCAGCGCCGCACCGGTACCTGGCGTAAAGGCGATCAGCCGCCGCAACGGCATCGTGCTGGTGTCGATGGAAGGCATCGGCATGTGGCAGCAGGTCGGCTTCCTGGCCGATGTGTTCAACCTGTTCAAGAAGCACGGCCTGTCGGTGGACCTGATCGGTTCGGCCGAAACCAACGTCACCGTGTCGCTGGACCCGTCCGAGAACCTGGTCAACACCGATGTGCTGGCCGCCTTGTCGGCCGACCTGTCGCAGATCTGCAAGGTGAAGGTGATCGTGCCGTGCGCGGCGATCACCCTGGTCGGCCGTGGCATGCGTTCGCTGCTGCACAAGCTGTCGGACGTGTGGGCCACGTTCGGCCGCGAACGCGTGCACATGATTTCTCAATCGTCCAACGACCTGAACCTGACCTTCGTCATCGACGAGGCCGATGCCGATGGCCTGCTGCCGATCCTGCATGCCGAGCTGATCGACAGCGGTGCGATGCCGGTGGAAGAAACCGAAGTGTTCGGCCCGCGCTGGCGCGAGATTGCCGGCACCGTGCGCCCGCGCGGCACGCCGTGGTGGCGCGGCCAGCGTGCGCACCTGCTGCAGCTGGCCGATGCCGGTACGCCGCGCTACGTCTACCACCTGCCGACGGTGCGCGCCCGCGCCCGCGCGCTGGCCGCGATCAAGCCGATCGACCAGCGCTACTACGCGATCAAGGCCAACAGCCACCCGGCCATCCTGCAGCTGCTGGAAGCGGAGGGCTTCGGCCTGGAGTGCGTGTCGCACGGCGAGCTCAAGCATGTGTTCCAGCACCTGCCGGAGCTGTCGCCGCGGCGCGTGCTGTTCACTCCCAGCTTCTGCCCGCGCAGCGAGTACGAGGCGGCGTTCGCCCTGGGCGTGACCGTGACCGTCGACAACGTGGAAGCGCTGCAGCGCTGGCCGGACCTGTTCCGCAACCGCGAGCTGTGGCTGCGCGTCGACCTGGGCCGGGGCGAAGGCCACCATGCCAAGGTCCGCACCGGCGGCAAGGATTCCAAGTTCGGCCTGCCGATCGCCCGCGTGGACGAGTTCGTGCGCGCGGCCACCGAGCTGGGCAGCCGCGTGGTCGGCCTGCATGCACACTTGGGCAGCGGCGTGGAAACCGCGCAGCACTGGCGCCTGATGTGCGATGAGCTGGCCGGTTTCGCCCGCCGCATCGGCAGCGTGCAGACCATCGACATCGGTGGCGGCCTGCCGATTCCGTACAGCGACGAAGACGAGCCGTTCGACCTGGACGCCTGGGCCGAGGGCCTGGCCGAGGTCAAGGCGCTGCACCCGGCATTCCGCCTGGCGATCGAGCCGGGTCGCTACCTGGTGGCCGAATCGGGCGTGCTGCTGACCCATGCCACCCAGGTGGTGGAGAAGGACGGCGTGCGCCGCGTGGGCCTGGATGCCGGCATGAACACGTTGATGCGCCCGGCGCTGTACGACGCCTGGCATGACATCGAGAACCTCAGCCGGCAGGGGGGGTATGCCGAAGCGGCGTTCGATGTGGTCGGGCCGATCTGCGAATCCAGCGATGTGTTCGGCAAGCGCCGCAAGCTGCCGGTGTCCACTGCGCCGGACGACGTGATGCTGATCGCCGATGCCGGTGCCTACGGCTATGTGATGGCCAACACCTACAACCAGCGGGCGATGCCGCGCGAAGACGTGATCGAGTGATTGCCTTCCGCACCCTGCACCCGCCCACCGACACGTCCCGCGCGCATGCGCGGGCCTGTGCCTGACCGGATACACCATGACTGCTTTCGACAAACACCAGGTTTCCCGCTTCCGCTTCGTCCGCTGCGACTTCGCTGCGGATACCGGCGTGGCCCGGCTGGTCTACGCCTTCGATGACGGCCCGGAGATGGTGGAGACCATCACCGTGCCCGGCGCCCCGTTCGTGCTGGACCCGGCGCGTGCGGCAGCGGTGCAGCGCGCGCTGCAGCTGCTGCACCTGATCGCCGGCGTCAGCTACTACAAGGCCGGCGTACCGGATACGGTCAGCATCGACAGCTACAGCATCGATGCCGATACCGCCGCGTTGGTGGAGACCATTTACCTCAACGGCCTGGGCGAATTCGCCTACCGCAACGGCCTGAACCTGCGCGGCCGCTTCCGGTTGCCGGTGCAGGGCGAGGCCGTGCACGCGCCGGCGCTGGGCCTGCAGCCGCACGCGCTGGTGGCCATCGGCGGCGGCAAGGATTCGCTGGTCAGCATCGAAGCGCTGCGCCGTGCCGGCGTGGACGAGACGGTGACCTGGATCGGTGGCTCGCAGCTGATCCGTGCGTGCGCCGAGCGCACCGGCCTGCCGACATTGAACCTGGGCCGTACGCTGGCACCGGAGCTGTTCGAGCTGAACCGCCAGGGCGCCTGGAACGGCCATATCCCGGTGACGGTGGTGAACTCGGCGATCATGGTGCTGGCCGCGTTGCTGCACGGCGTGGACCAGGTCGTGTTCTCCAACGAGCGCTCGGCCAGCTACGGCAGCCAGATTCCAGGCACCGGCGAAGTGAATCACCAGTGGTCCAAGGGCTGGGCCTGCGAGCAGGCGTTCGGCAGCCATGTGCAGAAGTACGTGGCGGCCGACCTGCAGTACTACTCGCTGCTGCGCCCGATGTCCGAGCTGGCGGTGGCCCGCCAGTTCGCCAAGAGTGACTTCTACGACGCGCACTTCTCCAGCTGCAACCGCAACTTCCACATCCTCGGCGAGCGCCCGGTGAACCGCTGGTGCGGCGTCTGCCCGAAGTGCCATTTCGTGTTCCTGGCGCTGGCCCCGTTCATGCCCAAGACGCGCCTGGTGCGCATCTTTGGCCGCAACCTGCTGGACGATGCCGAGCAGGCCGGTGGCTTCGATGCGCTGCTGGAATTCCAGGACCACAAGCCGTTCGAGTGCGTGGGCGAAGGCCGCGAATCGCGTGCGGCGATGGCGACGCTGGCGCAGCGCCCGGAGTGGAAGGAAGACGTGCTGGTGAAGCGCTTCTGCAATGAGATCCAGCCGCAGCTGGACGCCGCCGAACTGGAACTGGCACCGCTGCTGCAACTGCAGGGCGAGCACCGCGTTCCGGCCGCGCTGTGGGAACGGGTGCGTGAAGATTTCGAAGCTTGAGGGAAAGCGCGTTGCGCTGTGGGGATGGGGCCGTGAGGGCCGCGCCGCGTTTGCGGTGCTGCGCACGCGCCTGCCCACGCTGGCATTGAGCCTGTTCTGCCCGGCGTCCGAGGTCGAAGCGGCGCGTGCGGAAACGCAGGGTGCGCTGGACGTTCGCGGTGAGCCGTCGGCCGAGGCGCTGGCGGCGTTCGACGTGGTGATCAAATCGCCCGGCATCAGTCCCTACCAGCCGATCGCGCTGCAAGCAGTGGAGCAGGGCACCACCTTCATCGGTGGCACCGCGCTGTGGTTTGCCGAGCATGCAGGTGCTGATGGCATCGTGCGCGACACCGTGTGCGTGACCGGTACCAAGGGCAAGAGCACCACTACCGCGCTGGTCGCGCACCTGCTGCGCGCGGCCGGCCACCGCACCGGCCTGGTCGGCAACATCGGCCTGCCGCTGCTGGAAGTGCTGGATCCACAGCCCGCGCCCGAGTACTGGGCGGTGGAGTTGTCCAGCTACCAGACCGGTGAGGTGGCACGCAGTGGCGCCCATCCGCAGGTGGCGGTGGTGCTGAACCTGTTCCCGGAACACCTGGACTGGCACGGCAGCGAACAGCGTTACATCGAGGACAAGCTGCGGCTGGTGACGGAAGCCGCACCGCGCATCGCCGTGCTCAATGCCGCCGATCCGCACCTGGCTGCGCTGTCGCTGCCCGAGAGTGAGGTGGTCTGGTTCAACCAGCCGCAGGGCTGGCACATGCGCGGCGACGTCGTGCATCGCGGCGAACACGCCGTGTTCGATACCCGCAACACACCGCTGCCGGGCCGCCACAACCGCGGCAACCTGTGCGCGGTGCTGGCCGCGCTGGAGGCACTGGGCCTGGACGCGGTGGCGCTGGCACCGGCGGTGCAGGATTTCCGCCCGCTGCCGAACCGCCTGCAGCGCATCGGCGTGGCGAAGGGCCTGACCTACGTCAACGATTCGATCAGCACCACGCCGCATGCCAGCCTGGCTGCGCTGGAGTGCTTCGCCGGCCAGCGCATCGCGCTGCTGGTGGGCGGGCATGACCGTGGCCTGGACTGGACCGATTTCATGCAGCACATGGCGCACGATGTGCCGCCGGTGGAGATCGTGACCATGGGCAGCAACGGCCCGCGCATCCACGCGATGCTGCAGCCGCTGGCCGATGCCGGTCGCTTCGGCCTGCATGCGGCGGGCGATCTTGCCGAGGCGATGGCGCTGGCGCGTGCCGCGCTGGGCGAGCAGGGCGGGGTCGTGCTGCTGTCACCGGGCGCGCCGAGCTTCGGGGCCTACCGCGACTACGTGGCGCGCGGACGTCATTTCGCCGCGCTGGCTGGATTCGATCCGGACAGCATCAGTGCGATCCCGGGGTTGGGCATCGCCTGATCCGCCGGATCGGGGGCGGATCCCTTTCCGCAGGAAAGGGCTCTGCCCCCCCATCCACGCACGGCGTGGATCTACCATGGGCCCTTCCAGGACGGATCGAGAAGCCCGCATGTGTACCTTCATCACCCTGTTCCTGCCCGCATTGTTCTCGCACGCTGAAGCCGCCGCGATCATGGAGCGCAGCGGACGGCGCCTGTTTGCGCAGGATTCGCCCAGCCTGCTGGCGGCCACCGGTCCCGGCTGGCAGCCCTGGCTGAGCGCGGGCCACTGCGATTGCGGTACGGCGCTGGCCTCGTCGCATGGCGAGCGGGAGTGGAAGGGCGATGCCGAACGCTGGCGGAAGAAGGGCTGGAGCGCGGCGAAGATCGCCCGTGCGCTGGCCGAGCAGCGGGCACGACAGGAACGGGATCAGCAGGAACGTCGCGATGACGCCCTGGCCGACGCCGGCCACTGGCTGCAGCGTATCGACGCGCTGTTGCAGGCTGGGGCCGCGCGCATCGGCCTGCTGGTACGCGACTACGACGGTTCCGTGGGAGCCCGGCAGCCGAAGCCGCCGGAACGCCACTGGCCGCGCGCGCACCTGGCGGCGTCGGATCTGCTGGCATTCGAGCCGGGCGCGTTGCACTGGATCGAACGCGGGTAGTGCCGGCCGCTGGCCGGCAACCTGCGGAGAAATTCATCCGCGCATAGCGTGGCTCCACTGTAGCGCCGAGCCCACGCTCGGCTGCCTTCATTCGTCTTCGTCGATGAACGCGTAATCGCCGTCAATCAGCTGCTGCAGGTAGGCATCGAAGCTGGGCGCGATCACCGCGTAGCTGTCCGGATCGTGCAGGTAGCGCACCACCTGGCCGACCGTACCGCCCGGTGCGGGATCGAAATCCAGGTACAGCATCGAGGTGCCGCCATTGTTCATGCAGTGCGAGAAGCACAGCCGGCGGCTCATCGGCAGATCGGCGTCGATGCCCTTGCCTAGGATCTCCGGCTCGTCATCCAGCCATTCTTCATAGATGGAACGGATGCTGTCGTCCCACTGCCGCTGGTCCTCGAAGATCTGTGCGACCGAGCGCAGGTAGTACGGATAGCCGCCGTCCTCAACGTCCGAGCCGAGCATCAGCACGCAGACCTCGCCGCCGGGGTACTCGCGGAAGTGGGTGCCATCCACGCGCGACAGCAGTTCCACCAGGCTGTCCGGCACCTGCGGCCACTGCACGCGCAGGCGCTGCAGGTCTTCGGCGCTGGCGCCCTGCACATGGGCCCACTGCGGGGCATCGTCGGCAGACAGGCGCGGGATCAGGCCAGACAGAAAGCGGTCAACAACGTTCATGCGGAAAAAAGGGGACGGAGGGGATTAAGTCGTATCCAACCACACCTGCGTCACGTCGCCAATGCAGAATGCGACGCGGGAGGGGCAAATGCGGCTTAATCCCCTCCGTCCCCTTTTTCTTGCGGAGCAGGCGCATGAATCGTTGGCGATGCGGTGTTGCGGTGATGCTGGGGCTGGCGGCGATGCCGGCGTGGGCGGCAATGAAGACCCAGCCGGTGGAGTGGAAACACCAGGGCACGACCTTCAGTGGCGTGCTGGTCTATGACGATGGCGAGCACGGGAAGCGTCCGGGCCTGGTGATGGTGCCGAACTGGAAGGGTGTGAACGAGTCGGCCATCGAGAAGGCCAAGCAGCTGGCCGGCGACGACTACGTGGTGCTGGTGGCCGATGTCTACGGCAAGGGCGTGCGGCCGAAGACCGATGCCGAGGCCGGGCCGGTGGCGACCAAGCTGCGCAACGACCGGCCGCTGCTGCGCGCACGTGCGCTGGAAGCGGTGAACGTGCTCAAGGCCCAGGCCGGCAAGGTGCCGCTGGATGCCAGCCGGATCGGTGCGGTGGGCTTCTGTTTCGGTGGCACCACGGTGCTGGAACTGGCTCGCGCCGGTGCGCCATTGGCCGGTGTGGTCAGCCTGCACGGCGGGCTGGGTTCGCCGCTGCCGGCGCAGGCCGGTGGCAGCCACCCGTCGGTGCTGGTGCTCAACGGCGCCGACGACAAGAGCGTGACCGCCGAGGACATCGCTGGTTTCCAGAAGGAAATGGATGCGGCCAAGGTCGATTGGGAGTTCACCAACTACAGCGGTGCGGTGCACTGCTTCGCCGAGCGCGATGCCAACAGCCCGCCGGGGTGCCAGTACAACGAGCGGGCGGCGAAGCGCGCGTGGAAGGCGCTGGATGAATTCTTCGAGGAACGTTTCGAGAAACGCTGATCGGTGCAGCGGTAGTGCCGGCCGCTGGCCGGCATTCCCGTGGCATCGGCAGCCTCAGGAGGTTGTACCAGCGGCCGGCACTACAATGCGGTCGATGCGAGGGGGCGGCACGGAAACATCAATGCGAGCGCTGCACCGCGTAGCGTGCCAGGCCACGCAGGGCGGCCACGGCATCGTTGTCGCCCAGGCCATCGAGCGCGCGCTCGGCGGCCTCGGCATATTCCTCGGCACGCGCGCGGCTGTACTCCAGGCCGCCGGTAGCACGGATCGCGGCCAGCACTTCCGGCATCGCCGAGGCGTCGCCGTCCTGCACGATGGTGCGCAGGCGTTCGCGGGTAGCGTCGTCGGAGTGGGCCATCGCGTGGATCAGCGGCAGCGTGGCCTTGCCCTCGGCGAGGTCGTCGCCCAGGTTCTTGCCCAGCTCCTCGGCGTTGGCCGAGTAGTCCAGCACGTCGTCGGCAATCTGGAACGCATAGCCCAGGTGCATGCCGTAGTCGAACAGGGCCTGCTGGGTCGCCTCATCCACGCCGCTGGCCAGCGCGCCCAGGCGGGTGCCGGCGGCGAACAGCACCGCGGTCTTGCGCTCGATCACGCGCAGGTAGGCGGCTTCGTCGGTATCCGGGTTGTGCACGTGCAGCAGCTGCAGCACTTCACCCTCGGCGATGCGGTTGGTGGCATCGGCCAGGATCTGCATCACCGGCATGCGCTCCAGCTCGACCATCAACTGGAAGCTGCGCGAGTACAGGAAGTCGCCGACCAGCACGCTGGGCGCGTTGCCCCACAGCGCGTTGGCGGTGCTGCGGCCGCGGCGCAGGCTGGATTCGTCCACCACGTCGTCGTGCAGCAGGGTCGAGGTATGGATGAACTCGATGATCGCCGCCAGCTGGTGGTGTTCCGGGCCGGCCTGGCCGACCGCATGGCCGGCCAGCATCACCAGCATCGGGCGCAGGCGTTTGCCGCCGGCGGAAATGATGTGGTCGGCGATCTGGTTGATCAGCACGACGTCCGAGGACAGCCGGCGCCGGATCAGGGTGTCGACGGCGGCCATGTCGGCCGCGGCAAGCGACTGGATCTGGGGCAGGCCCAGGGCGGGACGGGTGTCTTCGGTGATGGTCATGCGATCAGGCTTTCAGGCTCACCACTGATTATAGGCGCTGGCCGTGAATTCGGGCGCAAACCGGCCCGCGCGGCAATTCCAGCCCGGCCTGCGCGGCCCTCCGCGTGAATACGTATGCAGGTTGCGCCATGCCCGGGAGCCCGCCGCTAAGCTTGCCGGATCAGGATTTCGGCCCGCTGCCGGCGGGTCCCGCATGCCCGGAGGGGGGCTGTCGATGTCGCACTATCCATGGTGGCGCGGAGCCGTCATCTATCAGATCTACCCGCGCAGTTACCTCGATGCCAACGGCGATGGCGTGGGCGATCTGCCCGGCATCATCCAGCGCCTGGACCACATTGCCGCGCTGGGCGTGGATGCAATCTGGATCTCGCCGTTCTTCAGGTCGCCGATGGCCGACTTCGGCTACGACATCGCCGATTACCGCGACGTTGATCCGCTGTTCGGCAGCCTGGACGACTTCGACCGCCTGTTGGCCAAGGCCCACGGCCTGGGCCTGAAGGTGATGATCGACCAGGTGCTGAGCCACACCTCGATCGAGCATGCCTGGTTCCGCGAGAGCCGCCAGGACCGCAGCAACCCGAAGGCCGACTGGTACGTCTGGGCCGACCCGCGCGAGGACGGCACGCCCCCCAACAACTGGCTGTCGCTGTTCGGCGGCTGCGCCTGGCAGTGGGAGCCGCGCCGCGAGCAGTACTACCTGCACAACTTCCTGGTCGACCAGCCGGACCTGAACTTCCATCACCCGGACGTGCAGCAGGCCACCCTGGACAACGTGCGCTTCTGGCTCGACCGCGGTGTGGATGGCTTCCGCCTGGATGCGATCAACTTCTGCTTCCATGACGCGCAGTTGCGCGACAACCCGGCCAAGCCTGCCGACAAGCGGGTGGGCCGCGGCTTCAGCCCGGACAACCCGTACGCCTACCAGTACCACTACTACAACAACACCCAGCCGGAGAACCTGCCGTTCCTGGAGCGCCTGCGCGCGCTGCTCGACCAGTATCCGGGGGCGGTCAGTCTGGGCGAGATCTCCTCGGAGGATTCACTGGCGACCACGGCCGAGTACACCCGCGATGGCCGCCTGCACATGGGCTACAGCTTCGAGCTGCTGGTGGACGACTACAGCGCCGCTTACATCCGCGATACGGTCTCGCGCCTGGAAGCGGCAATGACCGAAGGCTGGCCGTGCTGGGCGGTGTCCAACCACGATGTGGAGCGCGCGGTCAGCCGCTGGGGCGGCCACCCCGCCGACCCGCGCCTGGCGCGGATGCTGGTGGCGATGCTGTGCTCGCTGCGCGGTTCGGTCTGCCTGTACCAGGGCGAGGAGCTGGGCCTGGCCGAGGCCGAGGTGCCGTTCGAGGCCCTGCAGGACCCCTATGGCATCACCTTCTGGCCGAATTTCAAGGGCCGTGACGGCTGCCGTACCCCGCTGCCGTGGACCGATGCACCGCTGGCCGGCTTCACCACCGGCCAGCCCTGGCTGCCGATCCCGGCCGAACACCGGGCCGCGGCGGTCGCCGTGCAGGAGCGCGACCCGCATTCGGTGCTGGCGGCGTTCCGCGCGTTTCTGGCCTGGCGGCATACCCAGCCGGCCCTCCTGCACGGCAGCATCAGATTTCTTGAAAGCGCCGAGCCTGTGCTGCTGTTCGAGCGTATGCTTGCAGATGAAACCCTCCTGCTGGCCTTCAACCTGTCGGCCGAGGCGGTGAGTCATCCGCTGCCGCCGGGTAACTGGCAGCAGGTGGCGGTGCCGGGCCCGGATGCGGGCACGGTGCAGGGCAATGAACTCCAGCTGCCGCCGCGCGCGGTGTATTGCGCCCGACGCAGCTGACCGTTTTCTCCGGTGGCGGTACTTGCGGGGACGGGGCCGAAGTGCCCCGTCCCTTTTTTGTGGGTAGGTTCCGGCGAAAGGCATCCACGGAAAAGAAAACCCGCTGCCTGCGCAGCGGGTTTCCGGTCCTGCTCCCTTTGTGTTGCCGGCCAGCGGCCGGCGCTACCGTGTCCATGTTGCCGGCCAGCGGCCGGCACTACCGGGTCCGGGGTGCCGGGCAGGGCCCGGCGCTACCTCAGAACTTGTAGTTCACGCCCAGCATGTAGGTGCGGCCCCACTCGATGTACTCCAGCGGGCGGTCCTTGCTGCCGGCGTAGGTGCGGTACGGCTCGTTGGTCAGGTTGCTGCCCTGCAGCAGCAGGGTGAGACCGCGCAGGGTGCTGCTGTCGCTGAAGGTGTAGCTGATCTGCGCGTCGGTCACGTTCTCGCCGACCACGTAGCGCAGGCTGCGGTTGCCGTTGAAGTTGCCGATCTCGCCGATGAAGTCCGAACGGCGGCGCTGGCTGACGCGTGCTTCAAAGCCACTGCGCTCGTAGTAGGCGGTGAAGTTGTACACGCGCTTGGACAGCCCCGGCAGGCTGATCGGATCGCTGCCGACGCTGGACGCGCTTTCCGGGTCCAGGATGGTGATGTCGCTCTTGTTGAAGGTCGCGCTGGCCTGCAGGCCGAAGCCACGCAGGTTGTCGGTCAGCATGTCCAGCGGGAACGATGCGGTCAGCTCCAGGCCCTTCAGCGTGCCGCCCTTGCCGTTCTGCGGCGCGGAGAAGGTGCCGGTGGTCAGCACCGGCACGGTCATGCCCGGCGGTGGTACGTAGCTGCCGAGCAGCGCGGTGAAGTCGTAGTTGTCGACCGACTGGGTGTAGACGTAGCTCTTCAGGTCCTTGTAGAAGATCGCGGCGGCGACGTAGGCCTTCTCGCCGAAGTACTTCTCGTAGGACAGGTCCAGCGCGGTGGCGCGCCACGGGTCCAGCAACGGGTTGCCGCCACTGCCGCCGGGGCGGCCGGTGGCGGTATCCACGCCGAACTCCAGGCCGGCACGCATCTGGTCCACGCGCGGCCGCGCAACCTGCTTGGCGGCGGCGAAACGCAGGGTCTGCTGGTGCGGGAACATGAAGGCCAGGTTCAGGCTCGGCAGCCAGTCATTGTAGGTGCGGCCGTTCGAGTACGGCTGCACGTTGTTGCCGGCCGACTGCGAGCTGTCCCAGTAGCGCGAATCCGAGCTCTGGTCGGTGTGCTGCATCTGCACGCCGATGTTGCCGCGCACGCCGACTTCGCCGATGTCGGTGTTGATGTTCAGGCGCGCCCAGGCGGTGGTGATCTTCTCCTGCACCGTCCACGACTTGGGAATCAGGTAGTCCAGGTTGTCGACCGGGTTGAAGGTCATGTAGCGGCCGACCGCGGCCGGCACGTTCCAGGCCGGGATGGTGCCGAGGCCGGCGAAGCCGAGGTTGACCGGGCGGTACTGCAGGTCCGAGGCGATGTTGGCATCGCCCTGCGCACCGAGCAGGATGTTGCCTTCGGACTGGGTCTTCACCTTGCGGCGGTCGGCGTAGTTCACGCCGATGTCGATGTCCGGCGCCCAGGAGGCGATGGCATCGGGCAGGGCGATGGTGGCGGCCAGCTTGCCGCCCTTCAGGCGGTCTTCCACCTGCGGCACCTTGCCATAGCCGGAACCGTAGATGGTGTTGGTCAGGAACAACGCATCGGGATTGGAGTAGTTCAGGCCCGGGCGGATCTGCGAGAAGCCGTCCTGGCGGATCGTCACGCCGATCGTGTCCAGCTGCGGCATCGGGGTCAGCTGCAGGTTGTTTTCCAGGTTCAGCTCATCGCGCGTGGCCTTGGAGTAGTTCAGGTCGGCGACCAGCTTGACGCCACCGAAGTTGAACTCGTTGTTCCAGCCGAACGCATCGATCTTGTCCTTGCGCTTGTTGTACATGCCACGCACCAGCGGATACACGCCGCTGGCGGTGCCGCCGGTGAACGAGCCGTTGGCGTTGATCTGCGGGTTGCTGATCAACAGGCCCGGCGTATAGCCGCCGTTGTAGTTGCTCAGGTTGAGCTCGAACTGGTTGGCGGTGTCGATCTGCTCGGCTTCGGTGTGGAACGCATCGAAGGTGCTGGTCCAGCTGTTGTTCGGGCGGAACTGGATGGTGGCCATCACGCCGTCACGCTTGTTGTTGCCGGTGCGGCGCAGCGCCTTGATGCCATCGGAGAAGTAGGTGCCGGCACCCACGCCCGGGCGGTCGCCCTTGTCGGTGTGCTCGGTGGTCCACGGCTCGTACAGGCCGACCTGGTTCTCCTGGATCGGCATGTCGCTGTGCGCGTAGCCGATGGCGATGCCCAGCGTCTTGTCCAGGAACTGGTCGATGTAGCTGGCGCTGAAGCGGTTGCCGTACGGATCGGTGTTGGCGGCGCGGCCCAGCGAGCTCTTCTGGTAGCGGCCACTGACCGCGATCACGCGCTCGCCGAAGCTGAGCGGGCGCGCCGTCTGCATGTCGATGGTGCCCGACAGGCCTTGGCCGACCAGCGCCGCATCCGGGGTCTTGTACACGGTCACGCCGTTGACCAGTTCGGACGGGTACTGGTCGAACTCGACGCCGCGGTTGTCGCCGGTGCTGACCACTTCGCGGCCATTGAGCAGGGTGGTGGCGAAGTCCGGCGACAGGCCGCGCACGCTGATCACCTGCGCACGTCCGGCGACGCGCTGTGCGGCCAGGCCGGGCAGGCGCGAGATGGACTCGGCGATGCTGACGTCGGGCAGCTTGCCGATGTCTTCGGCGGAGATCGCCTCGACCACCGAGGTGGCGTCCTGCTTGACCGCGATCGCGCTCTCGATGCCGCGGCGGATGCCGGTGACCTGCACCGTATCGAGGTTGGTGGCGGCGGTGCCGGCCGGCGTGGTGGTGTTTTGCGTGGACTGTGCCGACGCCAGTGTCGGCGCCAGGACAACGGCCAGCGCGATGCTCAGCGCGCTGCGCTTGTGGTTCAACATTTTCCCCTCCCAGGCAATGTTGCAGATCGATTTGTGAGCGTTCCGGCGGGGCCGTGAACGTGCGACGCGGTGGCCGCTGTCGTCGCCGCTATGGTAGGCAGCGCATTCTTCGCGGGAATCACCCTGCATACGTATTCAATGGCGTCTGCAGGGATGTAATCGCTTTCAGGTGCTGCTTGCGGTAGTGCCGGCCGCCGGCCGGCAATCGCACTCACCGGGTTGTCAGCCGGCGGCCGGCACTACCCGGGCGTTCAGAGCGGTGTGAAGCGAATGGCCTGCCCGCCACCCGGTGCCAGTACCACCGTCAGCAGGTCGGCGCTGGTCACCTCGCGGGTTTCGCGGGTGAATGCGAATGGGTTGCTGCGGAAATCCGCGCCCTCGCCATCGAGGTATATCTCGGCGCGATAGCGCACGCCCGGCTCCAGGAAGCCCAGCGAGACCGGCAGCACGCGGCCGTGTTCATCCGTGATGCTGCCGAGGAACCAGTCGCGGCTGTTGCGGTCGCGGCGCACGATCGTCACGTAGTCGCCCACTTCGCCATCGAGCACGCGGCTCTGCTCCCAGTCCACCGCCACGTCCTCGATGAAACGGAACGCCTCGCGGTGCTGCAGGTAGTGTTCGGGCAGGTCGGCGGCCATCTGGATCGGGCTGTACAGCACCACGTACAGCGCCAGCTGCCGCGCCAGCGTGCTGGGGATGGCCTGGCCGTGGCGGCCCTTCAGGCTGAGGATGCCGGGGGTGTAGTCCATCGGCCCGGCCAGCATGCGGGTGAACACCAGGTTGACCTCGTGCTCGGGCGGGTTCGGCGGCTGGCCCCAGGCGTTGTACTCCATGCCGCGCGCGCCTTCGCGCGAGATCCAGTTCGGGTAGGTGCGGCGCAGGCCGGTGTCCTTGATCGGTTCATGCGGGTTCACCGACAGGTGCCGGCGCGCCGCCTCCTGCACCACCTTCAGGTGATGGCGGGCCATGAACTGACCGTCGTGCCACTCGCGCCACAGCGGTCCCCCCGCAGGATTGCGACGATCGACCTGGCCGTCGTCGCACACATAGCCGGTCTTGAACTGGTCCACGCCCAGCCGTGCATACAGGTCCAGCGCGGCACCCAGCTGGTCCTCGTAGTGCTCGATGGCGCAGCCGGTTTCATGGTGGCCGATCAGGTGCACGCCCTTCTTCAGGCCATACGCCGACAGCGCTTCAATGTCGAAATCAGGCGTGGCGCGGGTGAAATCGAAGTCGTAGCCATTGCCCACCCACATGCCATCCCAGCCCGGATTCCAGCCTTCCACCAGCACGCCGCGGAAGCGGTGCGCGGCCGCGAAGTCGATCACCTTCTTCGTCTTGGCGGTGGTGGCCGCGTGTTTCGGCCCGGTCGCCCAGCTCTCGTTGTCCAGGTGCATCGACCACCACACGCCCAGGTACTTGGCCGGCTTCACCCAGCTCACATCCCCCAGCGCATTGGGTTCGTTGAGATTGAGGATCAGGTCCGATTCGACCAGGCCACCGGCGCGGTCGGCGATCTGCAGCGTGCGCCAGGGCGTGGCGAAGGGCAGGGTGCGGCGTACCTTCCAGCCTTCGGCCGAGGGCGAAAGCTGCGCGCGCAGGCGTTGTCCCTCGGTCCGGCGCAGCCACATGCCGGCATAGTCCACCAGCGCCGCTTCGTGGATCGCCACGTGCAGGCCGTCGCGGCTGCGCAGGGTCATCGGCGTATGCACCAGCGGCACTTCGCGCAGCGGCGTGCGCTGGTACAGGTATTCGTAGTGGATCGGCTCGCCGGCGGGAATCCACCAGGCGGTTGATTCGGGCGCGATGGCGAACTCGGTCAGTTCGTCATCGATGATGGCCTCGCGCAGGTTCGGTTGTTCGGGGAACACATAGCGGAAGCCAAGGCCATCATCGTAGACGCGGAACACCACATCCAGCCGCCGCTTGCTGCCGGTGGTTTCGGCGAGCTGTACGGTCAGCTCGTTGAAGTGGTTGCGGGTGAGCCGGCGTTCGCCCCATGGCTGTTCCCAGGTGTCATCGACGCTGCGCCGCTGCTGGCCCAGCAGGGCGAAATCGCGGTCCAGGCGGCCGTCGTGCAGGGCAAAGCCGAGCTTCGAATCCTCCACCACGGTGTCGCCCAGGCGCTCGACACGGTAGCGGGCGGTGCCGCCATCCAGCAGCAGACTGACCTTCAGTACCTTGCCCGGCGATTCGACGCTGGCCACCTGTGGCGCGGCCTGTGCCAGCGTGGCCCACCCGATCAGGGCCAGGCCGAGCATGTGCGCGAACACCGCGCGTACAGCAGTGGATGACATCGGCAGTTCCCCTCCCAAGGCGCCGTTGGCAGACCCGGACCATAAGCCAGCGCGGCGGGTGCGCCACCGCGCGATGCCATGAATACGTATGCAACTGGACGCAGCTGACAGCCCCGCGTCTACCATGGGGCCAGGGCACCTTGAGGGAGGGGCCGCGCCCGCCCGCCGGCAACGACGGTGCGGACCTACAACGCGTGCAGAGAGGGAGGGAGGCCGACGGGCGCAAGCCGGTCCGCCGCTTCGATGCTGAAGATCATTTGCCTGACCGCTGCCCTGGGGGCAGCGCTGGGTTCGACCGCGCAGGCGGCCGACCTGCAATTCGACGGCCGCAACGCGCGCGCCGAAGCGGCTGCCAAGGGTGGCTTCGTGCTGCATGCGCCGAAGGGAGAGGTGCGCATCGCGCCCATGCCGATGCGCAGCCACACCGACAGCGTCATGTTCGATGCGTTGTTCGCGCTGGCCCAACAGGAGATGGACCAGGACCGGGTGGACGCGATCCGCGATCCGGCGTTCGACGAGGGCCGGCCGGTCCCGTGCGACTGCTTCCAGACCGGTGCGCGCTGGCCCTATGTGTGGACCCGCGATGTCAGCTTCGCCGCCGATCTGGCGCTGGCGCGGCTGGAACCGCAGCGCACCCGGCAGTCGCTGCAGTTCAAGCTGTCGGCCGCCCGTGACGGGCGTACGCCCGGTCTGTTCGTGGCACAGGACACCGGTTCCGGCGGCAGCTGGCCGATCAGCAGTGATCGCGTGGTGTGGTTCCTGGCCGCGCGCCATCTGCTGGCGGATCGCGCGTTTGCCGACCAGGTCTGGCAGGCGCTGCAGGGCACGCTGGCGCAGGACCGCGCGATGGTGTTCGACGCGCAGATGGGCCTGTACCGTGGCGAGACCTCGTTCCTGGACTGGCGCGAGCAGACCTATCCGGACTGGACCCGTGAGGACGTGCGCTTCATCGGTGATTCCTACGCGCTGTCCACCAACGTGCTGCACTACCAGGCACTGCGCCTGGCCGAACGCTTGGCCGGTCAGCGCGGCGACGCCCGTGCGGCCGACTACAGGGCGTCGGCCGATGCGTTGGCGCAGCAGATCGATACACGCTTCTGGCGCGAGGACATGGGCCAGTACATGAGCTACATCGGCGAAGCCGCGCACCCGGTGCCGTACGCCAAGGTGGATCTGCTCGGCCTGTCGCTGGGCATCCTGGCCGGGGTGCTGCCGCCCGAGCGCGCGCACCGCGCGCTGGCCGCGTACCCGAGGGCACCGGCTGGCAGCCCGGTGGTGTGGCCGCAGGAGGCGCAGCAGCCGATCTACCACAACCGCGCGATCTGGCCGTTTGTCAGCGCCTACGCGCTGCGCGCGGCGCGGCAGCTGGACGATGCGCCGCGCATCGCCGCCGAAATCCGCTCGCTGATGCGCGGCGCCGCCCTGGCCGGTTCGAACATGGAAAACTACGAACTGGTCAGCCAGGCCGTGCATGTCGAGGAAGGCGCGCTGAGCGGCCCGGTGGTCAATTCCGAACGCCAGTTGTGGTCGGTGGCGGGGTACCTGTCGATGGTGGTCGAAGGCGTGTTCGGCGTGCAGGACGATGGCCGCGTGCAGCCCAAGCTGCCGGCCGCGCTGGTGCCCGAACTGTTCGGCAAGCAGCGCCGCATCTCCCTGGAGGCCGATGGCAAGCGTTATGTGCTGGAGCGTCCAAAGCAGGTGAGTGACGGCCTGCTGGTGGCGGGCACGGTGAAGACGCGGGGCACCACGACCACCGTACAGCTGGTGGCCGCGCCGTCGCGTGCGTTGCCCGTCAGCACGGCCGATGCCAATGCGCGCGCGCCGGCGACCCCGGCCGTACCGCAGGTACGACGCAGCGGCAAGGGTTGGTCGGTGCCGGTGGCCGAAGGCCAGGTGCTGTGGCGGGACGGCCGGGCGGTGACTGCAATCACGCAGGGTGTGGCACGCATCGTCGATGATGGCCTGCAGCATTGCCTCAGCCTGACCATGCGCGACGGGGCGTTGGAGTCGCTGCACAGCCCGATGCGCTGCGTCGGTCCGCAGCAGCTGCTGAAGGGCGCAACGCGCTGGCAGTTCACCCCGGCCAAAGCCGGGCAGGTACGCCTGCGCCTGCAGTACAGCAACCCCAGCGGGCCGATCAACACCGGGGTGACGGCTGCAGTGAAACAGCTGGCGCTGCAATGCCCGGGCCAGCCGCTGCAGCGGCGTACGGTCACCCTGCCGCACAGCGTAGCCGTGCAGGATTCGACCTCGGCGACGTTCCCGGTGACCAGGGGCCGCTGCACGATCACGCTTGAAGAGGGGTTCAACATGAGCGCGCTGCAGCACTTCGCGCATTACACCGGCGGCAAGGGCGGGCGCGATGGCGTGGTGAACCAGGCCCAGGTGCGGGCACTGACGGTGGCGCCGGTTGCGGCCGCAGAGGGCGCACCATGAATCGTCCGGCCAAGCCGCAGCTGTCGTTCTGGCAGATCTGGAACATGTGCTTCGGGTTCCTCGGCATCCAGTTCGGCTTCGCCCTGCAGAATGCCAACGCCAGCCGTATTTTCGAGACGCTGGGCGCGGACATGGATGCAGTGCCCGGGCTGTGGATCGCGGCGCCGCTGACCGGCCTGCTGGTCCAGCCGGTGATCGGCTACCTGTCCGATCGCACCTGGACACGATGGGGGCGCCGCCGTCCGTTCTTCATGATCGGGGCGGTGCTCACCACGCTGGCGCTGCTGGTGATGCCGAACTCACCGACGCTGTGGATCGCCGCCGGCACGCTGTGGGTGCTGGACGCGTCGATCAACGTATCGATGGAGCCGTTCCGTGCCTTCGTCGGCGACCAGCTGGCGCCGCGCCAGCGCCCCGCCGGCTACGCGATGCAGAGCTTCTTCATCGGCGTGGGTGCGATCGTCGCCAGCTTCCTGCCCTTCATCTTGGCCCATTTCGGTGTCGCCAACACCGCAGCCGCCGGGGAAGTGCCCGACACCGTGCGCTATGCGTTCTATTTCGGCGCGGTGGTACTGCTGGCGGCGATCACCTGGACAGTAGTCAGCACCCGCGAATACTCGCCGGCAGAGCTGGCCGGTTTCGATGATGCCGAACCTCCGGCACATCACGCAGCAGCGGTGATCAGCGGTCCTGCACCGTGGACGCAGGTGGCGTTGTGGCTCGGGCTGGGTGTGTTGCTGGCCCTGCTGATCACCTGGCGGCAAGGCGACAGGATGCTGTACGTGCTGGCGGGCCTGTGCGCCGGCTATGGCCTGTTGCTGGCGGCCGCGCGCGCGTTGCCGGCCACCCACATGCTGGCCGCCATCGTGGGTGACCTGCGCGCGATGCCGATCACCATGCGTCGCCTGGCGTGGGTGCAGTTCTTCTCGTGGTTCGCTCTGTTCGCGATGTGGATCTACACCACCGCCGCAGTGGCGGGCACCCATTTCGGTTCGACCGATCCACAGTCGGCGGCCTACAACGAGGGCGCCAACTGGGTGGGTGTTCTGTTCGGTGCCTACAACGGTTTTGCCGCGCTGGCCGCAGTGCTGATTCCACCGTTGGTGCGTGCGATCGGCCTGCGCTGGAGCCACCTGGTCAACCTGTGGCTGGGCGGTGCCGGCCTGGTGTCATTGATGTTCATCCGCGATCCGCACTGGCTGCTGCTGTCGATGGTGGGCGTTGGCTTCGCCTGGGCATCCATCCTTTCGCTGCCGTATGCACTGCTGTCCGACAGCGTGCCGGCATCGAAGATGGGCGTGTACATGGGCATCTTCAATTTCTTCATCGTGATCCCGCAGCTGGTCGCTGCCAGTGCGCTTGGCTTTGCCCTGCGTGCCTGGCTGGGCGGCCAGCCGATGCAGGTGCTGGTGCTGGGCGGCTGCAGCCTGTTCGTCGCCGGCCTATGCGTGCTGCGGGTTCCGTCCCGTCCGGAGGTGGTGTGATGCGTGGTGCGCTGTCTGTTGCTGTTTCCCTTGTACTGCTGGCCGGCCAGGCGGCGGCCGCGCCGCGCCCGGACTACGTCGGTACCACCGAGCCGTTCGCCAGCGATGCGGTGTACTTCGTGGTCACCGACCGCTTCGTCAACGGTGATCCGGCCAACGACCATCGCGAGCAGGGCGGCGCGCACCGCACCTTCGATATTCCGGTGCCGTGCCCGGACAAGGTGGACGGCAATATCGGCTACCTCGGCGGTGACTTCCGTGGCGTGCTCGACAATGCGCAGTACATCCGCGACCTCGGCTTCGGCGCGGTGTGGATCACGCCGATCGTCGACAATCCGGACGAGGCGTTTACCGGCAGCAAGCCGATCAGCTGCACCAGTACGCTGACCGACCGCGGCAAGACCGGCTACCACGGCTACTGGGGCATCAACTTCTACAAGCTCGACGAGCACCTGCCCAGCAAGGACCTGGACTTCGCCGGGCTGACCAAAGGGCTGCATGGCGCGGGCCTGAAGGTGGTGCTGGACATTGTCGGCAACCACGGCTCGCCGGCCTGGACCATGCCAACGCGGCAGCCGCAGTTCGGGCAGATCTTCGACAAGGAGGGCAGGCTAATCGCCGACCACCAGAACCTGCCGCCCCAGAAGCTGGATCCGAAGCACAACCCGCTGCACGCGTTCTACAACAACATCGGACCGGTCGACAGCAAGGACGGTTCGATCTTCGACGGCAATCTGGCCGAGCTGTCCGACTTCAACCAGGACAACCCGGCGGTGATGGATTACCTGGTGGGCGCCTACCTGCAATGGACCGCGCAGGGCGTGGATGCACTGCGCATCGACACCATCGGTTGGCTGCCGCACCCGTGGTGGCACGCCTTCGTCAAGCGCATCCGTGCCGAGCATCCGGGCATGTTCATGTTCGGCGAGGCGTTCGACTACGATGCCGCGCGCATTGCCGAGCACACCTGGCCGGCCAACGCCAACGTCAGCGTGCTCGACTTCCCGTTGCGGGGAGCGCTGGAGCAGGCTTTCGGCACCGCCGGCAAGGGTTTTGAAGTCCTGGCCGAGCCGCTGCACCTGAGTGGCGGTCCCTACGCCAACCCGTACGAGCTGATGAGCTTCTACGACAACCATGACATGCCTCGCCTGCAGGCGAGCGACAACGGCTTCATCGATGCGCACAACTGGCTGTTCACCGCGCGCGGCATTCCGGTGGTCTACTACGGCTCGGAAACCGGCTTCATGCGCGGTCGCGCCGAGCACGCCGGCAACCGAGCCTACTTTGGCCAGGAGCGTGTCGACGCCGCGCCGCAGAGCCCGATCTTTGCACCGCTGCAGCGCATCGCCAGGCTGCGTGAGGCCACTCCGGCGCTGCAGCGTGGCCTGCAGGTGAACGAGCGGCTGCAGGGCGACGATGCGGTGTTCTTCCGCGTACTGCAGCACGGCGACGTGGCGCAGACCGCGCTGGTGCTGTTGAACAAGGGCGACCAGGCCCGGACCTTCACCGTGGCGCGTTACCTCCAGGCGGGCCGCTGGCGCGATGCGCTGGGCGGCGGCGAGGTGAAAGTGAAGAGCCGCCTGCAGACTGAAGTGCCCGCGCACGGGGTGAAGGTCTACGTGCTGGATGCGCCGGTACAGCAGCCCGCGCTGCAGGCCGAGCTGGACAAGGCGATGGCCGACCAGAAGGCGCGGGACGTGCGCCTGGGGCGGTAGTGCCGGCCGCTGGCCGGCAACCCATGAATCCATGGTCCCTTCAGATGCCGGCCAGCGGCCGGCACTACCGGGGCGACCCTATGCGGCACAATAGGCCCCCCTCACGCCGTGCCGCACCGCCATGACCGACCTCGCCCCGCAGACCCCGATCGAAACCCTGCTGAAGGCGGCGATGGACGGCGCGGTGCCGATCCGCGCCTTCATGGAGGCCTTCGTCGCCTCCGAGGTGGTGCTGCTGACCGGCAGCCTGGTGACCCCCGACGGCAGCGGCTTCGACCCGCTGCTGTTTGACAAGCAGGGCATCCTGCACGTGGCCGTGTTCACCGATCCGTCGCGCGTGGGCATCTACAGCCAGCAGGCCGAACACCAGATCCGCTGGCGGATGCTGGACGTGCTGCGCCGCGTGCCGGGTGGCTACGGCGTGGTGATCAATCCGGGCACTCCGCTGGGCTTCGAGATCTCGCCCAGCGGCGTCGGCGAGATCCTGAAGGACTTCGCCCAAGGCTGAGTTGCCGTCGCGCCATTTGTAGCGTCGAGCCATGCTCGAATGCCTTTCGCGCATGGCCTGATGTGTCGAGCATGGCTCGACTCTACAGAAGGCTTCCCTTCGGGCGCCGTCCATGATCCCCTTGGGTGACTTGGGGATCGAGGCATTGCCATGGAATTCAGGGGACTACCCGCCGACGCACCGGAACGGCAGCAATTAGCCCAGTGGTACCACGCGGAATGGGGTCAGGACGCCGGCCTGATACTGGAACAGGAACTGCAGCGGCTCAATCCGCCACAGGATGCCGAAGGTTTCCCTCACCTGATCGCCGCATTCGATGACGGTCAAGTGGTTGGCGCAGTCCAGCTCAAGCGGCGGGAAATGCAGGCGTTCCCACAGTACGAACATTGGCTGGGCAGCGTGTTCGTGGCGGACAGCCATCGCGGGCGTGGGCTGGCTGGTGCGCTGGTGGAGCAGGCAGCGGCGCAGGCGGTGCGGATGGGGGTTTCCGATCTCTTCCTGCAGACCGAGGCCCTGGACGGTGGGCTGTATGCGCGGCTGGGCTGGAAGCCGCTGCAGGAAGCCGACAACCGCAGCTATCGCGTGCTAGTGATGGTGCGCAGGTTAGCCGCATGAGCGTGTCCACGGCACGCCATTCCCGCTCGGCCCTGATCTTCCTGATCGCGGCGATCGCTGCCGCGCTGGTGTCCATGCCCGTGCTGCGCGCGGTGGGCATGGTGCTGTGGCCGGTGTTCGTCATTGCCTGGCTGATCAACCTGGGCGCGGCCTGGCATCTGGCCCAGTGGGCGCACCAGCAGGGTCGTTCGGCCTGGGCATTCGGGTTGCCGGCGGCGCTCGGCACCGTCGCCTCGATCGTGGTCTTCGTGCTGCTGGCGTTGCTGGGGCCAAAATCCCCGGTGCGCTGAACCTTCGCGGCTGTCGTGGACAATGTGCCGAGCATGGCTCGGCACTACAGTAGGGCGAGCCAAGTCAAGCCACTCCAAGCCCCGCATGTGTTGCGCGGAGCGCCGGCGCATCGGCCGGCGCCCCGTTCCTCACATCGTCACCTTGCGCCGGTTGTCATCGCTCACCCGGTCGATCAGCTTGTTGTACGGGTCAAAGCCCGCTTCATCCGGCTTTTCATCCACCGTCACCGTGATCTTCGGCGCGGCGCTGGTGATGTGGTGGCGCTGCAGGTACAGCACCTTCTGGTCGCGCTCCTTGCCCGACGGCCCGTTGGCGAACACGCCGACCTCGACCCAGTCATCCATCGTTCCGGCGCTTTCCTTGCCCTTGCCGTCGGCATACTGCTTGGCCGCGTGCAGGTCCAGTGTCACGTCGTAGCGGCCGTCATCGCGCTTGCGGGCGCTGGCGGCCATCACCCGGTTGTCGTAGAAGCTGATCTTCTCGAACAGGTCGGTGACCAGCTGCTGGCGGTCGGCCGGGGTCTCGGCGCGGATGTAGCCCAGCAGCTCGCGTGAGGTGGTGTACGGCGGTTGCTGGTAGCCCTTGTCCTGCAGGAAGCGCTTCAACGCACGGTTCAGCGCCTGCTCGCCGATCTCCTCGCGCAGGCGGTAGAAGGCCAGCGAACCTTTCTGGTAGTGGATGTACTGCTGGTTTTCCACGCGTTCCAGCGGCTGTTCCTCGATGGCTTCGCCACCGCGGCCGGACAGGTAGCCGTCCAGTTCGCGCTTGAGGAACTGGCGCATGTGCTGGCGGCCGTACTCCTGCTCCATCACCATCAAGGCCGAGTACTGCGACAGCGATTCGGACAGCACGGTCGCGCCCTGCACGTTGGCGCCGATCACCTGGTGCGCCCACCACTGGTGCGCGATCTCGTGCGCGGTCACGTAGAACACGTAGTCCACCTTGTCCGGGTCGCGCAGGTCGGCGATGAAACCGATGGCCTCGGAATAGGGGATGGTGTTGGCGAACGACTGCGCGAAGCGGGCATAGCCCGGGAACTCGATGATGCGTACCTGGCGGTGCTGGTACGGGGTGAAGTTCGCCTCGTAATAGGCCAGCGACTTCTGCACCGCCTCGATCATCCGGTCCACGTTGTAGCCGTGCGCCGGATCGAAGTAGACCTCGATCGGGATGTCCTTGTACTTCGCCTTGCGCACCTCCCAGCGTGCCGAGAGATAGGCATAGAAGTTCAGCATCGGCCGGTCCATGGCATAGCTGAAGCAGCGCCGGCCGTTGACCGTGGTCTCGTGCTGCAGGTAGCCCGGGGCCAGCGCCACCTGGTCTGGTGCGGTGCAGACCGTGGTGCGGAAGTCGAGCCAGTCGGCATCGTTGGCAATGTAGGTGTTGGCGCGCGCCGCTTCGTCCTCCAGCCTGGGCATGCGCCGGGGTTCACCCAGGCCGCGCTTGCGCCGCTCGTTGCGATCGGTGATTTCGGCGCCCTCGTTGTAGCCGAACGAGGGCAGCACGCGGCTGTTGAAGAAGGTGCCGTTGTCCACGATGTTGCTCGGCGCCTGACCGGCGGTGATGCCGTTGGGTTTCTGCACCACCCGGAAATGCACGTTGCGGGTTTCGCCCGGCTGCAGCGGCTTCTGCAGGCGGTAGATGCGGTAGCCGAGATCGGCATCGCGCAACGACAGCGTCTGCCCACCCAGGTCGACGTCGACCAGCTGCTTGTCATCGCCCATCGAAACATGCACGTCCTGGATCGGCGTGGCATGGGTATTGCGCACCGTCCAGTTCGCATCGATCACCATCGACTGCGATTCCGGGAACAGGTCCACGCGGTTGTCCACTGCCACGATGCGCGGCTGCGGCAGGGTGCGGTACTTCGACAGCTCGCGCTCGTAGCGGGCCTGGAGGTCCAGCTGCTGGTCGGGCGAGATGAACTCGTTGCGGATATTGGTGCTCCAGTACAGCCAGCCGCCCACGCCGGCGAAGGCCAATGCCGCAAGTCCGGCAAAGACGCCGGTCGGGCCGCGCAGGCGGCGGCCGGCCAGGGCCAGGCGCTGGCGCAGGCCCTGGCTGACACCGCGCACCCAGAATGCCGACGCCAGGCACATCAGGGTCAGCAGGAACAGTGCCCAGTAGCCCTGGAATGCCAGCTGCCCCGGCAGGAAGTGGCCGTAGCCGTTCATGTCCGAATAGGGAGCGTTGGGCCAGCCACCGAAGTTGTACAGGTTCTGCGTGTAGTCCAGCATGCCGAGCACGCCCTGGCCGATCATCACCACGATCAGCAGCGCGTAGCCGAGGAACTTGTTGTTGGTGAGCACCTGCAGCACCAGGGCCAGGCCTCCCATCAGGAGGTAGATCACCGAATCCATCGCCAGGCTGCGCAGGTACAGCAGCGGCTCCAGGTGGGTGTAGCCCTTGACCAGCTGCACGCCCATCGCCGCCAGCGCGCCGGCGGCCTGGAAGCAGATGATCACTGCCAGCAGCGCGGTGAACTTGGCCAGCAGCGGTACCCAGTTCGGCACCGGCATGGCATCGGTCACTTCGTTGATGCGCGCGCTGCGTTCCTTCCACACCAGCTCACCGGCGAAGAACAGCACGATGATCACCAGCAGCCAGCTGAAAGCGCCCTGCAGGCCCATGATCATCTGCGAGGTGACCGGCCAGATCGAGGTGCCGTACAGGGTCTGCCGGAACAGCGCGTTGGGCAGGAAATTGGCCATGCCCAGCACCAGCAGCACGATGAACGGCACGCTGCGCAGTACACCGCGTGTATCGAAGCGCACCTGGCGCAGGAACTGTTGCCACGCGGTGGTCGCGCTGAACGCCGGAACCACGCGCGGCAACGGGGTGCGGGTGGGCCGAAGCGCTGCGGCGTCGGCAACCGGCGGCGTCTGCCGGCGGCCCCAGCGACGACGGCCGCTGCCGCTGCGCTCGGTGCGGAACAGGGCGAACGTGGCGGCGAACAGCAGCGCCGTCACGCCCAGCCACAGCGCGCGGTTGGCCAGCAGGTAGCCTGCCAGGCCGGGAACGCCGCTGTTGTGCTCGGCGGTGGACCAGTAGCGGATGGTGCGCGACAGGGCGCGCATGCCCAAAGGCTCGCTGAGCACCGCCAGCCAGGTGTTGTCGATGTCGCGCAGCACCGCCGCGCTGGCGCCGAACAGCACCAGGTAGGCCACCAGCCCGATGTAGACCCACAGGATCGAACGCGTGACCGCCGCCAGCAGTGACAGCAGCGCGGTGGTGAACAACAGGTTGGGAATGACGATGACCGCAAAACTCCAGACATAGCCCTGCCAGCTGATCGGCCCCATGCGCTCGGCGTCCACCCAGGGCATGAACGGTGCCAGCCAGAGCCCGAAAGCGACCAGCAGGTAGAACAGCAGGCCGGTGGCCAGGGCGGCGGCGATGCGCCCGGCCAGGTAGTCGCGGCGTTTCACCGGGCTGGCGAAGATCAATTCGGCGGTGCCCAGTTCGAAGTCACGCAGCAGCGCATTGCTGACGAACAGCGCAGTCACCAGCATGCCGAGCAGGGTGAAGATCCCCAGCATCTGTGCGATCACGGTCGGCGCGTTGCTGTGCACGTTGCCGCTGCCGCCACCGATCTGTACGGCGTCACTGGACGCGGCGGCGAAGGCGAGCAGGGCGAACAGCCCGGCCAGCAGCCACAGCAGGGGCGAGCGCAGCTGCTCGCGCAGCTCGAAACGGAAGAAATTAAGGATCATGGCGTGCTCCGCTCAGGCTGCCGCGCGGGCACGGGCCTGCAGGCGCAGGCGCTGGAAGTACACGTCCTCGAGGTCGGGGGCCACGGCCGCGAAGCCGTCGCCGGGGTCGTTGGCGCTGTGCACATGGATCACCGGGCGGCCACCGACCAGTCGGGTCGACAGCACCACATGGCGCGCTTCATGCTCGGCCAGCTCCGAAGGATCGACCTGCTTGCGCCAGACTTGGTGCTGCAGGGCGTCGATCGCCTCGCTGGGGCGGCCGCTCAGCAGTACCTGGCCCTTGTTCATGATCGCCATCGTCGGGCACAGGTCAGTCACGTCCTCGACGATATGGGTGGACAGGATCACCGCCACGTTCTCGCCGATCGCGGCCAGCAGGTTGAGGAAGCGGTTGCGTTCCTCCGGGTCGAGGCCGGCAGTGGGCTCGTCGACGATCACCAGCCGTGGGTCACCCAGCAATGCTTGGGCAATGCCGAAGCGCTGGCGCATGCCGCCGGAGTAGGTGCCGAGCTTGCGCTTGCGCGCGTCCCACAGGTTCACCTGCTGCAGCAGCCCATCGACCACTTCGCGGCGCTGCGCGCGCTGGGTCAGTCCCTTGAGCACCGCGAAGTGTTCCAGCAGGTCCAGCGCGCTGACTTTCGGGTACACGCCGAAATCCTGCGGCAGGTAGCCCAGGCGGCGACGCACCGCGTCCTTGTCGCGCAGCACGTCGATCGGTGCCTCGCCCGGAATGCTGAGGACGGCCGTACCGCTGTCGGCTTCCTGCAGGGTGGACAGCGTGCGCATCAGCGAGGACTTGCCAGCGCCGTTGGGCCCAAGCAGGCCGAACATGCCGCGCGGGATGTCCAGGCTGACGTTGTTGAGAGCGTGCACGCCGTTGGCGTAGGTCTTGGACAGCGAATCGATCTTCAGCATGCGACGTACACCTTTCCCTGGACGTTGTCTGCGCGTTATCCGCGCAATCGCCCCGGTCCGCATCCGCCGTTGGTCATGGGGGGGGAATCCCGCCGTCGCGCGTTGGCAGGGACAGCGCTTACCCGCGCAGGGACGATTCGCGTACCACCAGCTTCACCGGAATGCTCTGGCTGTCCACCGGCTGCCGGCCGATCAGCGCCAGCAGGCGTTCCACCAGCAGCTGCCCGGCCTGCTTGGTGTCCTGCTGTACGGTGGTCAGCGCCGGGGACACCGAAGCCGCCAGCGGGATGTCGTCGAAGCCGGTGACCGCCACGTCCTGCGGTACGCGCAGCCCGGCGTCGCGCAGGGCGCGGATCGCGCCGATGGCGATCAGGTCGCTGGCCGCGCAGATCGCATCGACCGGTTCAGCGCGCGCCAGCAGCGCCTGGCAGGCCTGCTGGCCAGAGGCTTCGGTGGTGATGGCGTCGTGCTGCAGCGCCGGTTCGGCGGCCAGGCCATGTTCCTGCAGGGCCGCGACGTGGCCGCGGTAGCGCTCCTGGAATTCGGGGTAATGGCTGGAGGCATGGCCGAGGAAGGCGATGCGGCGGCAGCCCTGCTGCAACAGGTGGGTGGTGATGTCATGCCCGCCCTGGAAGTTGTCGCTGCCGATCGAGACACCGGGCTGGCCGGGCAGGGCGGCGCCCCAGCGCACGAAATGCGTGCCCTGTTCGACCAGCCGCTGCAGGCGGTCGCGCGATTCGTGGTAGTCGCCGTAGCCGAGCAGGATGATGCCGTCGGCCTTGTTGCTGTCCTCGTAATCGGCCTGCCAGTCGGTGGACAGCTGCTGGAACGAGACCAGCAGGTCCTGCCCATGCAGCGCGCAGGCGCGGGTGATCGAGCCCAGCATCGAATGGAAGAACGGGTTGATCAGCGAGTCGTCGTTGGTCGGGTCCTCGAAGAACAGCAGGGCCAGCGTGCCGGCATTGCGCAGGCGCAGGCTGGAGGCATTCTTGTCGACCTTGTAGTTCAGCTCGCGGGCAATGCGCAGGATGCGCTCACGGGTCTCGGCGTTGACCATCGGGCTGCCACGCAGGGCCCGCGACACGGTCGGCTGGGAGACCCCGGCCAGGTGGGCGATGTCCAGGGAGGTGGCTTTGCCTTTGATCGTCATGTGCGGGCGGAGCGGGCAGGTGGAAGGTGCCCGGGCATGATGCCATGCGCAGACGCGAATGCCCCTCTCAATGTCGGCCTGGGCGCAGGTAAGTCATTGCCGGACAAGGAAATCAGCCTGATCCTTCGGTGCGGTCGGGGTGTCCTGACCGGGCGGATGGCGGCGGCAATGGTAAGATGCGTCGTTCTCGCATTCCCCCAAATTTCACCAGGGGCGGCCCAGCGTACTGCACCCCGCCCGGGGCTGTGCTATCACTGGCGGTCTGCCCCTGGACAACGGACGAAGGTACCTATGGCGCGCGGCATCAACAAAGTCATCCTGGTCGGCAATCTCGGCAACGACCCGGACGTGAAGTACACCCAGGGCGGCATGGCGATCACCCGCATCAGCCTGGCCACCACCAGCGTCCGCAAGGACAAGGATGGCAACCAGCAGGAGCGCACCGAATGGCACCGCGTGGTGTTCTTCGGCAAGCTCGGCGAGATCGCCGGCGAGTACCTGCGCAAGGGCAGCTCGGTCTACGTCGAAGGCAGCCTGCGCTACGACAAGTACACCGGCCAGGACGGCGTGGAGAAGTACTCCACGGACATCATCGCCGATGAAATGCAGATGCTGGGCGGCCGCGGTGAAGGCGGCGGTGGCGGCGGTGGCGGCAACTACGGCGGCGATCGCCCGCAGCGCCAGCAGGCGCCGCGCCAGGAGTACGGTGGCGGTGGCCAGCGTGGCGGCCAGGGCGGCGGCTATGGCAACCAGGGCGGCGGTTACGGCAACCAGGGTGGCAACCAGCGCCCGCAGCCGCAGCAGGCGCCGCCGATGGACGACTTCGCTGACGACGATATTCCGTTCTAAGCCATGGCCCGTTCCGGGGCTGCATCCAGCCGATGGCAGGGAACTCCGGTTCCCTGCCTTTTTTGTGCCCGCACCGCGTTGCCGGGTCCCTATTCGGCGCCCGGGCGCAGCACATGACGGCTTTCAGCGGAATGCCTGATTTCGCTTCAACCGCCCCCTCAGCGACGGCGGGATTACGCCCTCCGGCCGACCCTTGACAAGGGAGTTGGCCCCCCCCAATCTCCCGCCCCGGGGATGCGCTCAACGGAAGCAGCGCACGGGAATGTTATGCCACAGGGAGACGCGGTACCGTCGGTGCCGGGGGACGAAGGGGCGCACGAACACCAGGACCTGGCACTGCGGGGGCTGGTGCTGCTTGCTCAATTCCATGGCATCGCCGCTGACGCGGGTCAGCTGGCGCATGATGCTGGAGTGGGCAGTGCGGCAATGGACGAGACGACGCTGGTCCTCGCCGCGCGCAAGCTTGGCCTGAAGGCCAGAGTGAGTTCGACAGCGCTGGCTCGCTTGGCGATGACCAGCCTTCCGGCGCTGGCACTGGGTGACAACGGCGACGCCTTCATCATTGCCCGCATCACCGGCGACCAGGTACTGATCCACGACCTCACCCAGCGGCGTCCCCGCATCATCGACATGCCCGCGCTGCAGCAACGCTATCGTGGGCGACTTCTTCAGGTGTCTTCGCGGGCATCCGTGCTTGGCGAGCTGGCGCGCTTTGATTTCAGCTGGTTCATTCCTGCGGTAATCAAGTATCGGAAGATGCTGCTGGAGGTCTTTGTCGTCTCCTTCTTCATCCAGCTGTTTGCCCTGGTAACGCCCCTGTTCTACCAGGTGGTGATGGACAAAGTGCTGGTGCATCAAGGCCTGACCACGCTGGACGTGATCGCGATCGGCCTGGTGTCGATCGCCGTATTCGAAGTCGTCCTGAGCGGACTGCGTACCTATGTATTCGCCCATACTACCAGCAAGATCGATGTTGAGCTCGGTGCGCGCCTGTTCCGCCATGTCCTGGCATTGCCACTGGCCTACTTCGAGTCCCGCCGCGTGGGCGACACCATCGCCCGCGTGCGCGAGTTGGAGAACATACGGAATTTTCTGACCGGGCAGGCCCTGACGTCGGTGCTAGACCTGTTCTTCACCGCGGTCTTCCTCACCGTGATGTTCTACTACAGTGGCTGGCTGACGCTGATCGTGGTGATCTCGCTGCCGGTCTACGCGCTCATTTCGGCCGGCATCACCCCGGTACTGCGCAAGCGGCTGGATGAGAAGTTCGCGCGCGGTGCCGACAACCAGTCCTTCCTCGTCGAGACGATCAGCGGCATCGGAACGGTCAAGGCCAGCGCGGTCGATCCGCGGGTGACGCGTACCTGGGACAACCAGCTGGCCGGTTATGTGAATGCCGGCTTCGGGGTCACCAAAGTAGCCACCGTCGGCCAACAGAGCGTGCAGCTGGTGCAGAATCTGGTCAGCGTCGCCATACTGTTCTGGGGCGCGAAACTGGTGATCGACGGGGGGCTGTCGCTGGGCCAGCTGATCGCGTTCAACATGCTGTCCGGCCAAGTGGCTGCACCGATCATCAGGCTGGCGCAGCTGTGGCAGGAGTTCCAGCAGGTCGGCATCTCGGTCCAGCGCCTGGGCGACATTCTCAACACGCGTACCGAACTGCCGGGCAGCCGCATGGCACTGCCGCCGATCCGCGGTGACATCACGTTTGAACAGGTCGGATTCCGCTATCGAACGGATACGCCCGAGATCCTGGCCGGCATCGACCTGCACATCCCGGCCGGGCAGGTCATCGGCATCGTCGGGCGTTCCGGCTCAGGCAAGAGCACATTGACCAAGCTGGTCCAGCGCCTGTACACGCCTGAGCGCGGCCGTGTGCTGGTGGATGGGCATGACCTGGCCCTGGTCGACCCTGCCTGGCTGCGGCGGCAGCTGGGCGTGGTGCTGCAGGAGAATTTCCTGTTCAACCGCAGCGTGCGCGACAACATCGCGCTGAGCGATCCCGGCGTGCCGCTGGATCGGGTGATCCAGGCGGCAACCCTGGCCGGCGCGCACGAGTTCATCTCGGCCCTGCCCGAAGGCTATGACACCCGGGTGGGTGAGCACGGCGCCGGCCTGTCGGGCGGACAGCGGCAGCGGGTGGCGATCGCGCGTGCGCTCATCACCGATCCGCGCATCCTGATCCTGGACGAAGCGACCAGCGCGCTCGACTACGAGTCCGAACATGCGGTGATGGCCAACATGCGCGAGATCTGCAAGGCGCGAACCGTCATCATCATCGCTCATCGCCTGTCTACCGTGCGCAGGGCCAACCGCATCGTCGTGGTCGATCGCGGCCGTATCGTGGAGAGTGGAACCCACGATGAGCTTCTGGCCCAGTCCGATGGCCACTATGCCCAGCTGCACCGCCTGCAGCAGGGGGCCGCATGAAGCACATCCGCGAAGGTCTGGGTGATTTCGCTGCACGCTATATCTCCGTGTTCAAGGCGGCCTGGCGCAATCGCCACGCACTGGACTCGCTGCAGCGCGATGCCGACGAGCGTGCTTTTCTGCCTGCGCACCTGGAGCTGGTCGAAACGCCGACCTCGCCGGCTGCGCGCTGGACCCTGCGCATCATCATGGCGATGTTCTGCGCGGCGTTGCTCTGGGCCACCCTCGGCAAGCTCGATATCGTCGCGGTAGCGCCCGGCAGGACCGTCATCGACTCGCGTACCAAGGTGGTGCAGCCGGTGGAAACCGGCGTAGTGCGGCGCATCCTGGTGCGCGACGGGCAGGTGGTGAAGGCAGGGCAGGTGCTGATCGAGCTTGACCCGACCGCAACGGCGGCCGATGTGGTCAAATCCGGCGACGCCTTGCTGAATGCACGGATGACCGCGATGCGCCTGCGGGCACTGGACATCGCCGTGCAGGCGGGTGAAGTGCCAGTGATCCGTGCGGAGCCGGACCTGCCGGCCGACCGCGTCTTGGCCGAGCAGATGCTGGCGCGTAGCCAGTACGAGGCACTGCAGGCCAGGCGGCATAATCTGCATGCTGTGATCTCACAGCGTCGCGCCGAATGGGAAACCACCCAGGCCGCAGTCAAGCCATTGGCGGAGTCGGCACGGATCTCCACGTTGCGGGCGGACGATTATCGCCGCCTGCTGGAAGGCAACTACGTCGGCCGCCATGACTATCTGCTTCGCGAGCAGGAGCGCATCGCGGGGGAGCGTGACCTGATGGCGCAACGCAACCGCCTGCGGGAGATCCGTTCCGCCCAGCAAGCTGCCGAGGAAGAACTGCGCGTACTGATGGCGGATTTCCACCAACAGACCCTGGACGGCCTGCGCGCCGCGCAGGAGCAGGTCGGCCAGATGACACCCGAAGTCGCGCGCACGGTCCAGCGTGACCAGCAGAAGATCCTGCGCGCCCCGGTCGATGGCACCGTGCAACAGTTGGCCGTGCATACCGTAGGCGGCGTTGTCACTCCGGCGCAGCCCCTGTTGGCCGTGGTGCCCAGCGAGGAAGCGCTGGAAGTGGAGGCCAGCATCCTCAACAAGGATGTCGGTTTTGTCCGCAATGGCCAGCCAGTGACTGTGAAAGTCGAGAGCTTCCCGTACACCCGCTATGGATACCTGACGGGCAGGGTGGTGAGCGTGTCGCATGACGCCTTGCAGGACGAAAAGCTGGGCCTGGTGTTTCCGGTGCGGATACGCCTGGACAGCGCAACGCTGGAGATTGATGGCATCCGCGTGCGGATGACCGCTGGCATGAATCTGAATGCCGAGATCAAGACCGGCAGGCGACGGGTGATCGACTACCTGCTGAGCCCGTTGCGCCAGCATGCGGGCGAAGCGATGCGTGAGCGCTAGTCTCGTTCATATAGCTGCACCGATGAGGTAAAGGTCGGCGGCAGGCAACCCTGTACCCGCTCCGATTGGCAGGCCTGGCTCGGTCAGGGCACAAGCGCGAGGGCGGCCGAGGCCGGGCCGAGGCAAGGGCTAAACCTTCCGGCGCTCGCCGGGATACCGGTAGTGGGAGCCCTGACGTTGGAGCAGGGGCCCGGACCCTATGTGCCGCCGGGATGATCCTGGTCGCTCCCCCTTCTGTATGCCCAGCTAGGAATCGCGTCATGAGCGAACCGAACTACATCGTCGGAACCAATGGTTACGACAATATCAACGGAACGGATGGCGATGACATCATCGACGGACGTGACGGAACCGACTATCTGCACGGGAATGGCGGAAACGACATTCTGATCGGTGGCTACGCGGCCGACACACTCTGGGGCGGCGATGGCAATGACCTGCTGATCGGAGGGCCCGGTGATGACGTCCTTTATGGCGGCGCCGGAGATGACGTCTATCGCTTTGACAATGGATTTGGCCACGACGTAATCGAGACGGAATGGAATCTGGAGCTGCCCGGCTTCGATACTGTCGAGTTCACCGGCTTGCTTGTCTCATCCGTCTTCACGTTCGCGTTCAGGAACGGAAGTCTGGTGATGAATGCCTTGGGGAATCAACTGGAAATAAGGAGCTTCCTGGGCGGTACTGACTATCCGGTTCAGCAGTTCCGGTTCGCTGATGGTGTGGTGATGTCGGCGAGCCAGGTGCACGAATGGGCGATGTTGCCGACGGCAGCCGATCAGGAGCTTCAAGGCACTGAAGGTGACGATGTGATACATGGCGGCGGCGGCAATGATTGGTTGGTCGGAGATGGAGGCAATGACATCCTCTGGGGGGATGATGGCAAAGATTCGCTCCAGGGACGCGACGGCAATGACGTCCTTCATGGCGGCTCTGGCGACGACCATCTCTATGGGGACAGCGGAGACGATGTTCTCATCGGTGGTAGTGGCGCCGACTATCTTTCCGGTGGCGAGGGCAGCGATACATATCGCTTCGAAATCGGCTTCGGTGCCGACGAGATCGATGAGCCTGCATCGGGCAACGCGGCCGATCTTGATTTCATCGAGTTCGGCAATGGAATCCTGGCCGCCAGCGTTCTGCTGTTCCGCGAAGCTGACGACCTTCTGCTGAAGCTGGCGGGCAATACAACGGACAGCATCCGCGTCCGGAATTTCTACGTCGCATCCGAGCCGGGCGTGGAAGGCATCGACGGTGTGAAGTTTGCCGATGGCACCTTCTGGAGCGCGGTCGAGCTTCGCCAGCGTGTGCTGACACCCAATGATACGGCCCAGCTGATGATCGGCAGCGATCTCGCCGATGTGCTGGATGGTGGCGGTGGGAATGACACGTTGGAGGGAGGCGGTGGCGATGACGAACTCATTGGCGGGTCCGGCCACGATGTCCTGCGCGGCGGGACAGGCAACGACCTCCTGAAGGGGGGCAGCGGCAACGACGAACTTGACGGTGGTGACGGTGATGACCGGCTGATGGGTGGTACAGGCAATGATCGCCTGTCAGGCGGGGCGGGCACCAATACCTATGTCTTTGCGCGTGGAGACGGGGCAGACACCATCAGCGCTGCCGGCTCGGAGGGGTTGGATGTGCTCGAGCTGGGCGTGGGACTGGGGCGCGCCGAACTTGCCTTCGTGCGGCAGGACGACGGGCTGCGAATCGATGTGATCGGCAGCGCGGACAGCATCTTCGTCGAGAATGCGTTCAATGGCGGGGCCCTGTCGCGTTTGCGCTTCGCTGATGGCAGCGTGCTGGAAGCCGCGCAGATGCGCGAGCTGGCCCTGCTCGAGCATCGCGGCGGTGGCCTTGCGGACACGCTGGCTGGAGGCCTTGCGAATGACTATCTGCTTGGCCTGGATGGCAATGACATCTTGAACGGCGGCGCCGGCGATGACCTCCTGGAAGGCGGCCGTGGCAACGATACCCTTGACGGTGGGACCGGCAACGACACCTACGTGTTCGCGCCCGGATGGGGGCAGGATGTCATCCTCAACCTGGACGTGCATGCCGATGGACTGGATACGGATCGTATCGTGTTCGTTGGCGGTATACGCGCGGAAGACGTGGAGGTATCCAGTTCCGGGCATGACCTGGTGCTCCGGCACAAGGGCACGGCGGACCGGGTGACGGTGAGTGGGTTCTTCGTCGATGCGGTGGGACAGGATCGCCAGATCGATGAAGTGCAGTTCAGTGATGGCAGCATCTGGACACTGGCCGATCTCTACCAGGCTCAGCAGATTGGGACATCTGCAGCCCAGACGATGCATGGCGGAGCGCTCGCCGACCTGCTCGATGCCGGCGGCGGGAACGACTGGCTGTACGGGCACGATGGCGACGATACGCTGGTCGGCGGAGCCGGTCATGATGTGCTGATCGGTGGCCGCGGCAGCGATACCTACCGCTTCGACCTCGGCTGGGGCACCGACATCATCGATAACAGTGCGGCAGGCGATATCGCGTCGGATATCGATCGGGTTGTCTTCGGCACCAGTGTGGCGGTCCAGGATATCCGCGTGTCGAGCCGCCTGGATGATCTGGTGCTCCAGCATGCCAACGGCGACTCGGTAACATTGCAGAACTTCTTCGGCGCAGGCAATCAGGTCCAGGAGGTGGTGTTTGCCGATGGGACGCGCTGGATGCAGTCTGATCTGCTGCAGATGCAGCTGCCCGGCGACGCCAGCGATCAGTATCTGTACGGCACCGCACTCAATGATCTGATCCAGGGACTGGACGGCAACGACCAGTTGTACGGCAATGCCGGTGCAGACACCCTGGAGGGCGGTGCCGGAGATGACGTGCTGGATGGCGGTACCGGCAACGACATCCTGGATGGCGGCGAAGGCAACGACATCTTTGTATTCGCGCGTGGCAGCGGGCATGACCGCATCATCAGCCAGGATCCGGACGGTGCCTTCTGGGATGTCCTGCAGATGGGGACAGGCATTGCCGCAAGCGACGTCACGCTCAGCAGGAGTGGCAGGGATGTGGTGCTCACCCTCGACGGTGGCAACGACAGCGTAACCCTGGTTGACTTCCTGCCTGCCGTGGAAGGTGATTGGCCCACCGCACTGGATGAAATCTGGTTTGCCGACGGCACCGTATGGGATGCTCCTGGCATCGTTTCGGCATTGCCGGTGCAGGCTTCTGCCCAGAGCGCCGAGGTCGGCCAGCTGGTCGCTGCGATGGCAACGTCGGCTGCCGACAGCAGCCGTTTCCTCCAGCCACATGCGGACCGCTCGGAGGCGGGTACGCAGCTGTTCGCCGTGCACACGCTGTTGCGATGAGCTCGCCGCCCGTGTCGGCGATTCCGGAGTCGGTGGTATTCCCGTTGGGAGGACTGCACCTCGGTGACCTGCTGATGGCGCTGCCGGCGATTGCCGCAGCGCGGCGTTTCGCCACGCCGGTTGTATCGGGGCTGCAGCCGCGGCACTTTGCCGCGGTGTCGGCGCTACCCCTGCTATTCCGGCAGAACGGTCCGCCGGCGGCACGGACGCTGTTGCCGGTGTGGCGGACCGGCCAGCACCGAACCGATGGCTGGCTGGCCACGCTCGGTGCCGGCGTGGAGCCTGAGCGGATGGCGATCCCGGTGCGTGGCCTGGCGCAGGCACACGGCGCCTTGCCGGGACCGGGCTGGGCATTGCTCAGCCCTTGGGCGGACCATCCGCCCAAGCGCTGGCACGCGCAGGGCTGGCGGCAGGTGGCTGGGCATCTGCGCGGGCGTGGATACCGCATCGCCCTGATTGGCCCCAGGCCCTCGGCGGCGCTCGTCTCACAGATTTGCGCAGCCGAAGATCGCGTGCTGGTCGGCATGGATTCGCCGACAACCTGGCCGGCATTGCTGACCCGTGCCGACATCGTGGTCAGTCCGGATACGGGCTGCGTGCATATGGCCGATGCCCTGGGCGTGCCGGTGGTGGGGTTGTATGGCCCGACCTCTGCTGCCGAGTATGGTCCGTACTGGCAACGCGATTTCTGTGCGAGTGCACCGGACATGGCGTCGCTGCGGGCAGATACGGTCTGCGAGAGGATTGATGGCCTGCTGTCCGGGCTTGGGCGGCAGAGGCAGAATCGCGCCGCGCCCTAAACTGTTCTGCGCACCCTTGGATAACTGGAGAAGGAGCCGACGGAGAGCCGCGGCTGTTCACCAATTCGAGGGCGAGTGATGGCCGCAGTGATTTCAGGGAATGGTCTGGGTCTGTTCAACAGTTCTTTGCAGGCCGGCCTGGGGCTGGGCAGCGACGCACGCCTCGGCGCGCAGGGCAGCACTCGCCAGTATGTGAACATCGCCAACGGCAATCTCGTGCTGCAGGGCCAGGATGAACAGCTCCTGTTCCGCGGCATGTCGATCGGGCAGCTGCGTACCTACAACAGCCAGGGACTGCCCAGCCAGGTGGGCGCGGACGGATGGCTGACCGGCTTCGAGCGCCGGGTCGAGCTCCTTGCCGGAACGGTGAACAGCGCAGGCAGCATCATGCGCCTGCACACAGGGGACGGCGCCTTCCAGGACTTTGCCTACGCCGGGAATGGCAGCTACCAGTCCACCTCCGGCGATGGCGCGCATGATTCGCTGACATACGCCTCCGCAACACGTTCGTGGACGTATGTGGAAGGCAGTACGCGGCGCGAGGAAACCTACGCGGACCACGCCAACGCGACCTTGAAGGGGCGGTTGACACGCCTGCGCGATCTGCGCGGTGACGCAGCCAATCCGACCACCTGGGACGTTCTCTACGATGGCGCAGGGCGCATAACGCAGATCCGCAGCAAGGACATCGCGGCTGGCGCAACGCCGGACGGAATGGTGTTCAGCTATGACGCCGCGGGACGGCTCTCGGGCATATCGACCCGCGAGAACGGCGTGCTGCTCGGCCAGGTCGGCTACGGGTATGACAGCGTTGGCCGCCTCACGTCCGTACTGGTGGACCTGACGCCGCGCGACGGGGTGAACGACCGCGACAGCTGGGATGCGGGAAGCGCTGCCGCGAATGATGGCTACCTGTTCCGTACCACCTACAGCTATGTCGATGCGACCAGCCTGCAGATCAGCCAGGTGCGCCGGAGTGATGGCTTGCTGGTCAGCTATACCTACGATACTGCCGGCCGGATTCGCTCGGTAACCAGTGGCGATGCCAACGCCGACGACAGCGACGGCGTGGGGCAGACCCTGTTCTACAGCTATGACACCAACAACCGCCGCACCGACATCAGCGATGCCGGCGGCCGGACCTGGACCTACGGCTACGACGCGGCCGGCCAGCTGATCGAAGTGCAGGGGCCGGCCAGCGACGGCCTGCGCGACGTCAGCCAGTACGCCTACGACGCCGATGGTAACCTGGTGCAGAGCGTGACCCGTCGTGCGGGACAGGTACTGGCCCAGGCCGACTTCGAGTACGACGCGCAGGGCAACCTCACCTGGCAGTGGAACCGGGTCGAGGGCGGTGCATCCGCCGCCTCGGCGATCCACCGAACCTACACGGCAGGCAATCAGCTGGCATCGGAAACCGTGTTTGCCGGGCTGGATGCGGATGGCGCAGGCAGTGCCGCGGCTCCCAGCGGCGGTGCCACCATCCACTATCTGTATGATGCGCAGAATCGCCTGCGCTTCACCATCAACCCCGCTGGCGAGGTAAGCGAGTCCCGCTATGCCGGTGCAGGCAATGGGATCGGGCAGCTGGCGTCCACGCGTCGCTACCTCGGCGCTACCTTCAGCGGTACGTTCACCACCACGGATCTGGAGACCTGGGCGGCCGGGCAGCTCGCGCAGAGTGGTCTCACCGAATACGCCTATGACCTCCGGGGTCGCTTGAGCCAGACCCGCGCGTATGCACAGGTGGATGGCGCCGGCAATGGCGTGCAGGACGATGGCCTCGAGATCATCGACTACGTGCACGACGCGCAGGGCCTGCTGCGTGAGAAGGCGGTGACCCGCTATGCCGGTGGCAGGAATGGCGGCGTTGCCAGCCAGCGTGAGGTGGCAAGCTACACCTACGATGGCATGGGCCGGCTGTTAAGCGAGATCGTCCAGCAGCACGCACTGGACGGGGCATCGGATGTACTGATCCTGCGCACCAGTACCTGGATCTACCAGGACTCCGGAAGCACCGTGCGCACGGTGCTGCAAGGCGGCGGCGATGCCGGCGATCTGCTGCGCACCGAAGTGCGTGATGCGGCCGGACGCCTGCTGTTGGTGACCGATTCGGCAGTGGCCGGGAACGGCGGCGTGCGCAGCACGCAGAACATCTACGATGCACTGGGTCAGCTGCGTGCAGTCCAGGACGCCAACGGCGGACGGACCTATTTCTTCTACGATGCCGAAGGACTGCTGGTAGGCCAGGTCGACGCGACCGGTGCGGTCGTGGAGTACGTGCGCGACCCGCTGGGGCGCGCCATCAGTACCATCGCCTACGCCACCCGCGTGGATACCGGCAACTGGTTGGCCGGCGGTGCCGTGGTCCCGGGTGAACTGGCCAATGTACGGCCGCCCACAGGCAGTGATGATCGCCGCACGTATGTCACGTACGACGCGCTCGGGCACAAGCTCAGCGAGACCGATGCCGAAGGCGGCATCGTCACTTACCTGTACGACGGCGCTGGACGCCTGCTGCGGACCACAGCAACCGATGCCGCTGGCACTGCCGAAACGGCGCGGGTGCAGCGCTATTTCTACGACGCGACGGGCCGTGAACGCGCCAGGCTCGACGCCAATGGCTACCTGACCGAGTTCCAGCGTGACGCGGGTGGCCGCCTGGTTCGAACCTCCGCCTATGCCACGATGGTTCCGGTGGCACTGCGTGGCGCTGGCGATCTGGACGCGATGCGACCGGGACCGGCTGCGGCTGATGCGGTCACCCGGTACTTCCACGATGGGCGCGGCAATCTGGTTGGCCAGCTCGATGCGGAGGGCTACCTAACCGAGTATGTCTACGACGAAGCGCGCAACCAGCGCGCGGTGAAGGTCTACGCCCTGCGCCTTGATGCGGCCGACCCGGCCCTGGGGTTCAATGGCTTGCGCACGTTGGCGCAGGCCGGCGCCGCGCGGACCACCCAGCGCAGCTACGACGCGGCTGGGCGACTGGTGGTGGAGGTCACCCCGGAAGGCAGGGTGACCCGTTTCAGCTACGACGCACAGGGCCGGTTGCTGGGTACCACCTCGGCCGCCGGGACCGATGAGCAGCGGCAGAGCCTGCGCCGCTACGATGCGTTCGGCAACCTGATCGGTGAACTGAACGCGGAAGGTTCGGCGCTGTACACCTCGTCGATGAGCGCCTCCGAGCTGGACGCGCTGTACGCGCAGTATGGAGTACGGCACAGCTATGACCTGCTGGGCCGGCGGATCCAGAGCACCGATGCGGCGGGATATCAGACCTGGTACTTCCATGATGCTGCTGGTCGGGTCACCCACACCGTGTACGGCACGCAGGATGCCAGCGGGCGGCTCAATGCGGAAGGTGAAGTCGAGGAAACCCGGTACGACGCCTTCGGCCAGGCCCGGGAGACAATCCGCTATACCGGGCGCCTCCAGATCGACGTGCCATTCGGTTGGGAGCAGGCCTCGGCAGCGGTAAGGGTGCTGCAGTACGTTGCCGCCATCGACAGCAGGCAACAGTATCGCTATGACCGCCGGGGGCTTCTTGCAGAACTGACCCGTGCGGAGGGATACAGGACGCTGTACACGCACAACGCCTTTGGTGACCTGGTCGAGCAACGGGACCAGATTGACGGCAGCCAGTGGCGGGTCACGCGCAGCAGCTACGACAGGCTAGGCCAGCGCACCGAATTGCTGGAAGACGCCGATGGGCTACAGCGTGCAACCTCAAGCGCGTTCGATGCCTTCGGTCGCATCATCCGAAGCAGCGACGGCCGTGGCAACACCACCGGCTACGAGTATGACCGGCTGGGGCGGCAGGTCGCCGTCACCCGGATGGTCGGCGGTCAGCTGGAGAGCATGCAGACGACCTACGACGCCTACGGTCGTACACTCAGCCAGACCGATGCCATCGGACGTACCACGCAGTTCCTGCACGATGACGCCGACAGGACGCTGACGATGATCACGCCGGAGGGCGTGCAGGTGATCACGCGGTACAACCTGCACGGGCAGACCGTAGAGATCCTGCGTGGCGATGGCTCATCACAGGTCTTCGCCTATGACGCCGACGGGCGCCTTGTCGAGGAGTCCATTGGCGCAGGCTACGCGGTCTCACAGACCACTTACCGCTATGACATCCGTGGCAAGCTAGCCGGGCAGTCGGACGGTACAGGACGCGAAGTAACCTTCCAGTACGACGCAAGGGGCCGGATCCTGGAGCGTCGCCAGGAACTGCAGTACGCCCTGCAGGATGCGGTGGTCACCCGCTACACCTACGACGGACAGGGACGGCAGCTCAGCATCACTGACGCCAGTGGACGCCGTACGGTCATGGAATACGACCGCGAGGGGCGCCTGCTTGCGTCCATCGTGGATCCCGATGGACTGTCGTTGCGCACGACCTTCAGCTGGGATGCGCTGGGTCGACGGCTTTCGGTAACGGAGGGCGCAGGCACCGCTGATGCGCGGAGCACCACATACAGCTACGACGGATTGGGGCGTCGTACGGCCCAGGTCGTGGCGGCGGGTGCGCTCAATCTGCTGACCCGCTTCAGCTACGACGCCAACGACAACCTGGTGGCCAGCCAGGACCCCGAAAACCGCATCACCCGCTACGTGTACGACGACTCCAATCGCCTTCGCTTCACCGTCAACCCGCAAGGCGGCGTGACCGAGCAGCGTTACGATCCGGCTGGCCAGCGTGTATCCGTGCGGCAGTATGCCGGCCAGATCAACCTGGCAGGGTTGCCGGAGCAGGCCACCCTCGTCGAGGTGCAGCAGCGCCTGCAAGCCGACGACGGCAAGGACCTGCAGACCTATCTGCTGTATGACCGCGATGGACGGCAGACGCTCAGCATTGATGCCGCAGGTGCGGTGACCCAGCAATTGTTTGATCGGGCTGGCAATGTCGTGCAGACGCGTCGGTATGCGACCGCCTATCCGCTGGATGCGGGCCGGCGCGGTCTTCTGGCCGCGGGGCAGGGCCAGCAGGACGTCGTGCTCGCAGAGCTTGTGGTCAGCGATGCCGACCGTGTCGACTCCTATGTACATGACGCCGCAGGACGCGTGCGCTTCCATCTGAACAGTGACCGCGCCGTGGTCGAGACGAACTACGACCTTGCCGGCAGGGTGGTCAATCGGTACGAATACGCCGACTTCCTCCCGACGATCACGCATGCGGCCATTGCTGCCGGGACGGTGAGCGCGGACGACATCACGTCAGACCTGAGCGAGACATACTGGGAGCTCATGCGTGGCGTGAGCTTTATCTACGATGGTGCTGGCAGGCTTTCGTTCACGCTTACCCGAGTGCATGACGCAACACGGTGGGGGTACGGGGATGAGGTGAACTCCATCCTGGTCCAGCGCAATATCTACGATGGCTCTGGCAACATCGTATCCGACGTTACCTACACATATGCATTGGATCCGACCCGGGAGACGGGTGCCTACGACAGCGAGGCTGCTGTCATTGCCGCGCTGTTTGGTGAGTACGGCGAACCGCAGGGCCTGCAGACGGCTCCGGAGCGGACCAACCAGCACGTCTACGATCAGGCAGGGCGTGAGCGCTTCTCCGTTGGACCGGACGGGGCGGTGACCGAGTATCGCTATGACGCTATGGGTCAGCGCATCGAAACGCGGCACTATGGCGAGGCGGTCGAGCCCCGTCGTTGGGGCGAGGCGGAACTGGCCGCGGCGGTAGCCGGAATCGGCTCCGTGCGGATCAGCCGCCAGGAATACGATGCCGCTGGCCGCGTTATCTCCAGGACCGATCCGTTGACGGCGGTGGAGCGCTACCAGTATGACGGTGCGGGGCAGCTGCTTGCCTATACCGACAAGAACCAGGCGGTCTGGACCTATCAGTACGATGCTGCCGGTCGCAGGACACTGGAGACCAGCCCGGTGGTCATCGTCTCGATCGCCGCCGCCGACGGCACCCTGTCCACGGTGGCCCGCTCGATCTCGACGCTGACCGAGTACGATGCGTTGGGCAACGTGACCCGCCGTATCGAGGACGCGGGCACGCCGACGGCGCGGGCGACCGAGTACGAGTACGACAGCCGCGGACTGCAGATCCGCACGCGCTTCCCAGACGCGGGGCGCATGAACGTCGATGGGCAACTGGTTGCCACCGGCGAGCGCCCAACGGTCGAAGTGACCTACAACGCGCTTGGTCAGGCCGTGATGCAGAAGGACGTGCTGGGCTACTACAGCTACAACACCTACGACGCGGCCGGCAGGCTTCAGTTCGAGGTCGATGCGGAGGGCTACGTCAGCGCGTACGGATACGATGCATTTGGCAAGCAGACCCGGTTTCAGCGCTACGCCAATCCCATCGCGCTGCCTTCGGGCCAAGTGGCAAAGGGCTCCGACGTTGCTGCACTGTTAGTGCCTGCCACATTCCAGGACCGTATCCAGCGCAAAGAGTACGACGTAGCCGGCAGGCTGCTGAGAACCTACGAAACCCGATTCGTGAAGAACGAGTGGGATGCTGAACCGCATGAAGAGCTGGGTGGCGGGACCAAGGCGGAGTACGACCTGCTTGGCAACATGATCAGCGAGGGCCGGATGGTCAGCGCGAACGAGTGGGTTCCCGCCGGCTCGGAGTACGTCAAGTGGAGTGAGGTCAACTATCGGTACGACATCGCCGGGCGTCGAATCGCCAGTGTTGATGATCTGGGCTTCTTCACTGCCTGGACTTACAACGCCAATGGTGAAGTGATGCAGGAATGGCAGGTGGCGCGCCCGGTGTGGGAGCCGGTGCAACCGACGTTGATGAGATCAATCTGGAATGACGGGATTCCTTTCCCAGAAGTGTCGCTTGATGGTGGCACGGCAGAGCTGGGCTTCGATCGTGTCACCGAGTGGCAGTACGATGCCCTGGGACGGAAGATCTCCGAGCGCGTCAGTCGCGGCAATCCCTACGATGGGAACTTCGTCGAGTCACTGACGGCCTATGATGCATCTGGACGCGTGATCCAGACCACCGTCGATGGCCAGGCCAGCAAGACCTTCTACGATGCTCTCGGCAGGGTCACGGCGATTCGCGAGAGCGAGCGCGATGTGGTCAATGGCAACGCGGACATCCAGCTGGCCTCGACCGGGGTTGGCCTGGGTTCGGGGTCACTGTATCGGCGTGCATCGCCCTACAGCAGCATGGCCTACGACGCTTTCGGGAACGTCGTGCAGGTGCGGCGCTATGCCGAAGGGGCCGAGCCGGGCCAGGCGCCGTCGGCGTCTTCGCAGGACCAGGTACAGAGCACTGTCTACGACTGGCAGGGCCGTGGCGTACTCGAGCGCGATGCGCTGGGTTCCGTCACTGCCCGCACCTACGATGCTGCCGACCGGTTGCTTGCCACGCGGTCGCGTCTTGACGGCAACGCAGGGCGATGGTCCCTGGTGGTCAACCAGGCCACCTACGACAAGGTGGGGCGCCAACTGACCAGCGTGGTGTCCCGCGAGCTGTACCAGACCGGCAGCTCCGCGGCCTTGCGTACCGAGGTAGATAGCACCTCCCAGGTCCGCTACAACGCATTCGGGGAGATCATCGCCAAGGACAGCCGGCTCGATGCGTCGCTGGTCACCGACAGCTTCGCGGTGCGCTACGTCTACGACCAGAACGGGCGGGTGAGTTCCACCAATGCCGAAGGTGGTGTCTGGCGCAACTTCGCCTATGACCTGTCCGGGCATGTGATTGCCGAATGGCATTCGGTTCGTGACTCCGCCGGCAACTTGATCAATGTCGAAACCCGGATGGAGCTGGACACCCGGGGCAACGTTCTGGAGCAGCACCTGCCAACCAGTAACGACGATCCGTTTGATCAGGCAAGGATCATCCGGACCTATGACCGCTGGGGCAATGTCCTGTCGATGACAGACCCGCGAGGCGGCACCACCACCTACGAGTACAACCAGCGCAATCAGCTGGTGCGCGAGATCAAGCCCGAAGTCCGGGTTCTGGATGCCAATGGCACGGCGCGGTCGGTTCGCCCGGAAACGCTGTGGGAATACGACGTGATGGGGCGCAACACCGGGGTGCGCGACGCCAATGGCAACTGGCAGCGCACCGGCTACGACGGAGCCGGCCGGCAGATCTACACCGAGACCGCCACCGGCAACCGCACGTTCATCGCCTACGACGCGTTCGGCCAGAAGCGCTACACCCAGGATCCACTGGGTTACGTGACCTTCCTGGAGTATGACCGGGGCGGACGCGTGGTTGCGCAGGGTGACTTCCTTCGCGAAGCCGATGGGGCGACCCGGCAGCGTGCCACCCGCGAGCGCTACACCCTCAACCAGAATGGCAACCGTATCCGGGTCAATGACGCGCTCGGCTACGCCAGCACCTACGACTATGACAGTCGTGGGCTGGTCATACGCAGCCACACTGCGGCCGGAGTTGGCATGTCCTATGCCTATGACGCGCAGGGCAACAAGATTCGCGAGACCAATGCACTGTCCGATCCCAGCCTCGCGGCGGATGGCCAGCCGGTCTTCAATGGTGGCCTGGTCGAGAGCCAGTATGGTGTGGTGGGCCAGGCCTTCAGCCACACCCTCGGCGCCGGCGCCTTCAGCATCGTGGGTGGCGAAATTCCCAGCCTGTCGGTGCGGGTGGAGTACTGGGATGCCACCTTGAACGTGTACCGGGACGCCCCGGGCTTCAGCTATGACCCGCAGACCCGCGTACTGAGCGGCACGCCGGCACAGACCGGGCCGTATCGCATTACCTACACCGCTACCAGCAGCAACGGAAAATCCGCCAGCATCACCGCCAGCCTGTACTCGGTCACCCAGGCGGCGTATGACAGCTACTACGCAGGAGCGCCGAAGGCCAATACGGGACTGTTCAATCGCTCGGTCGGGGTGAACCAGGCCTTCAGCTACCAGGTTCCACCCGGTACGTTCACTGCCGCGGCGGGGCAGGGTATCTCCTATTCGGCGCAGGTCTACGCGCTGGTCGAAACCTTCGACTACGAAACACGCCAGCACGTGCGTGAGTACCAGTGGGTGACCCTGGGATCGGCCGAGGATGATTCCGGATTCAGCTTCGACGCTGCCACCGCAACCCTGTCGGGAACACCGGCAACGCGTGGGACGTGGCAGGTGCAGATCGTAGCCACCGGGGCCAATGGCCGCAGTTCCGCGCTTGGATTGACCGTCGAGGCGCGGCAGGCAGACGGCCGTCGTACCGTGACCGATGCCGAGGGCGATGTCCTGTATCTGGACGAGAACACCTGGAAATATGACTACTTTGGTCGATTGATCGACCACAACGACCTCAGTGGCGCCGACTACAACTACAGCTACGATGCCGTGACCGGTCAGCTGCTCGGCGAGAACAGCAAGTGGACCGAGCAGGGTCGCCAGTACTCGACGCCGGCCACCGATTACTGGTACGACCGGGACTGGCGGCAGTACGGCCTGGATTCGGAGCTGGTCGGCCTGGACCTGCCTGATCCGGTTCTGCTGAACGACCCCGCGCGCAGCTACAGCTACTACAAGTCCGGCGCGCTCAAGGAACTGCGCGAGGGTAACAACTGGTTCCGCTACCAGTACGATGCAGCCGGAAACCGCACCTCCGAGGAGGCGTATACCTACGATGCAGACGGTCAGCTGCTGCACGTGCTGACCAAGGTCACCTACGATGCACATGGCCGGATCACCAAGGTCATCCAGCAGGACGTGAGCGCGGGTCGCCGCCTGCTCGAGCTCAACTACGACTATGACGCGGTGGGCAACCGCCGTCGCGTGCTGGCCCGCTCTGCGTACGATGCGGACTCGCCGGGCATCGATATCAACGGCATCACCAATCCCGATTTCGAAGATGGTGACTTTGGCTGGAAGCGGGGGGATGGCTGGACCATCGTGCCAGGCGGAGAGAATGGCAGCACGCAGCGCGCCCAGTTCCACATGGACGGCACGTCGAAGCTGATGAACATCCAGCGCGTGCAGGTAACTCCTGGCGAGAGAATCACCGCGGCGGTCCGGGTCGATCAAGGTGCATCGAGTGCGGGCAAGGCAGGTGCGGCGGTCATCATCGAGTGGTACGACGCCTCCGGTGCGCTGATCTCGACCTCCGAGGGCAACATGGTCGATTCGGCCTCCGGTGGCGCCATCTACGAATCACGTGTGATCGCTGACGCGCCCTGGGAGGCAGTGTTCATGTCCATCGGCGCACGTGCCTTCCGCGACGGCGACAATGACGAGCTGTTCGTCGACAACTTCAGCTGGGGGGCCATGCCGTACAACGGTGGCCTTGACAACAACTATTCCTGGAATTTCGGGGATTACTGGTCGCCAACAGGCTGGTCATGGAGCAGCGAGTACGGCGGATCGGCACAGTTCAACCGGACCGGCGAAGGGCGCATGGTCAGCCACGGCCGCCTGGATGTGCGCCCTGGCAGCCAGGTCAGCGCTCGCGTCAATGTGCAGCAGGGTGCGTCCAGTGCGGGGGAGGCGTGGGGCGCGGTGTTCCTGCGCTTCTTTGATGCCAATGGCAGCATCATCGCGGATGTCGAGGGAAATCGCGTTGACAGCGGGTCAGGCGGCGAATGGCATGAGTCGGTGCTCAGCACGAAGGTGCCGCCGGGCGCGGTGAGCATGAGCATCGGTGCTGTCGCCGGGCGCAATGGAGGAACGGATCCGCTTTGGGTGGACGACTTCAGCTGGAACTACGAGCGCGATGGCGAACTCGATTCGACCGGGAACTATGTCGATCCCGATCCCAGCGATCCGTACAACATGGCCGAGCCTTTCAAGGTCTACTGGTACGACTACGACGCGCAGAATCGGGTCAAGGTGGCCAATGGCCGCCTGGTCAACAACCAGATCGTGCTGGGCAACGCCGACGTCAGCTATGCGCTGGACTACGACGAGGCCGGCCGTGCCGTACGCCGCCGTTACCTGTCCGGGCTTACCGAGGTTTCCGAAACCACCCAGTACGATGACCGCGGCCAGCGCCTGAAGGTGTTCCAGGCCGTTGGCCTGGACAGCACCGCACCGGTATCGCTGAAGGACAGCTACAGCTACGACGCGATGGGCCGGGTGATCGAACAGCGTACCTACTTCGATGCCGGCAGCACCCGCAATGGCATCGACATCGGTGGTTGGCTCAAGCATGCCGAGACCTTCAGCTACGATGCCGACGGCCGCATTCTGCGGCAGAGCATCCAGGGGCGGGAGCTGGGCTGGACCGCGACTGCCCAGAACGATGGCGGCGCCGCACAGGTAACCCAGCTGGGTGTACTGCAGAACCTGGCGTGGATCGATTATTCCGCCTATGGCTATGACGCCGCGGGGCGCCTGCGTGGTTATACGTACCAGTACTCCCTGCATGAAGAGAGCAGTGGTGCGCTGCCAGGCGATCCCAAGGGCTATACCCACCGTTACACCTATTCCTACGAGGCGCGTGACAGCTACCTGGAGTCGCGCATCTACGGACAGAGCAGCAACCAGAACTTCCGCGCCTCCACCAGCTACAGCAGCTACGATGCCTGGGGGCGTCGTGTCGCAGTACGCGAACAGACGCCGCTGAGCAGCGACCTGGGCAAGCTGGACGACCGTATCCGCTATTTCAGCTATGACGGTACCGGCAGCATCCTGCGTCGCCGCGAGGGGTCGTTGGCCGGCGGTGTGTTCACCCAGAGCGCCGCGCAGAAGACCCAGACCCAGCTGTACGCCTATGTTGGTGGCCAACTTGTGGCCTCGGGCAAACGCAACGGCGAGGTCGATGTGGTTGGCCGGCTGACGGCTTACCAAAGCAACAACGCTGCCGGCAGTTCGCGGACCACGGTGCAGGCGGGCGAGACCCTGCGGGGTATCGCGCAGCGCGTCTACGGCAATGCCAATCTCTGGTACGTGTTGGCAGAGGCCAACGCCATCGCCGATGACAGTGGCCTGACCGCCGGCACCACCCTGGTGGTGCCGGAAGTGAAGGTCACCGCCAACGACGCGAGCACGTTCAAGCCGTTCAACCCGCAGGAAGCGATCGGCAATACATCGCCGTCGCTGCCCTACATCGAACCGCCGCCGAAGGAGCATTGCAACGGCATCGCCATGGTGCTGATGGTCATTGTGGCCGTCGTCGCAACCGTGTTCACCGCGGGTGCCGCCGCGTTGGCATTCGGCGCGGTTGCGGCGGGTACCGGCGCCTTCGCAGCGGGTACCGCGGTATTGACCGGAACGGCCATGGCCGCGGCAACCGGCTTTGCCGCGACCGCTGCGGTCGCCGGCGCGGCCTTCGTCGGAGGAATGGCGGGCAGTATTGCCAGCCAGGCGGTCGGCAAGGCGATGGGCGTGGTCGACAGCTTCAGCCTGAGAAGTGCGGTGGGCAGCGGCCTGGGCGCTGCGGCCGGCGCCGGTATCGCCGGTGCCATCGGTGGTGGTGCGCAGGTGAGTGAGCTGATCCAGGCCGGAAGCTACGGCCGGGTTGCCGCGATAGGCGCAGCAAATGCAGCTGCCGGCTATGCAGCGGGCAAGATCGCCGGCGTTGCAGACACCCACTTCAGCTGGCGCGCCATCGCAGCGAATGCGGTGAGTTCGGTGGTGGGCGGAAAGATCAACCAGAAGCTTGGCACCTCGGTCTCGCCGTACGTGGGCAATGGCATCGTCAATGACACCATCGGCGGCATGGTGGGTGGTGTGGTGAGCCTGCACGCACGCCGGACCTTTGGCGTGGCTGATGACATCAACTATGGTGCGATTGCGGCTGATGCGTTTGGGAATGCGCTTGGCTCCTCGATGGCCAGTGCCTTCAGCGTGGCAGCCATGCGGAACAAACAAGCAGTGCCTAACGCATCCGGCAATGCAACATACGATCCAACATTGATGAACCGGTGGCATGAAGAAGACATGTCGAACCTTCGTCGAGGCCTCGCCTCGGAGCGCCTGCCTGTTCGCGCGATCGGTTCATTCTACAGTCCGGAGAATACGATCCTTCTGGGTGAAACTCAGATGGCTGGATCTGGCGACGGATTGAGTGCAGATGAGAGGTCGCGGTGGGTATCGACTGAAAAGTACCGGACCAGGAACGTTGATCCGTACGTACTGGGCCGGAACGGAAACCAGCGTTGGAGCACCAATGAGGTAATGGCGTTCCGCGCCAGCAGTGCGCCGGCTGTATCCGTCGAGCTTTTGAGCACCCCCCCCGCAGTGACTGACTGGGTCTGGACCAACGATGGAGGTCGGAGGGTCATGCCGGCTGTCGTTTCGTGGACCGAGATCCGTACGGCCTCCTTGGAGAGAGATAAGGCCGAATCCTTGCAGTACTGGAAGGGCGCAATGCCGATGAGGGCCGCATCTACCGCAGGCTACAGTCTGCTGCAGACCAGCAACAAGTTGTTTGGTGTCATGACCGACGCGGAGTACGGCAGGACGATCGAAAGGACGATCGGGATTGTTGCCCAGAATCCTGGGGCGGTAGCGAGAGGCCTGGGCAAGGAGCTCGGTGATTGGTGGCATTCTCCTGTTAGCCAGAAAGCAGAAGGTGTAATGGCATTTGGCTTCGAAACTGCTGCCACCATGGGCTTCAGCACCCTGAGCAAAGCATCTTATGGCGGGCGTGCGGCTGCAGACGTGGCTGAGCTGGCAACACGAAGTGCGGTGCGATCTGGTGATGTTGCTGGGGCCGAATTGCTGGGTGGCCTCCGGAATGCCGATGTTGTCTTGAATGACACAGTGTCATCTATTGGAGAATTCTCGGGAAGTGAGGCGCTCGCGATCCGAGTGTACAGAGGTACGGATAACTACAATGAAATCTGGATCAATGACGAGACTGGGCACCTCCTCAGCGATGCGGCTCGAAGAGAATACTTGGAGACCGGTTCAATGGATGTTGCCTACGAGTCAACGCGTCTTACCCATCAGAAGTGGATAGACATTTGGGGGTCAGAGGCTCGGTTTATTGAGGAGCATTCACTGAGAGGCACGGAGTTCCCTCGAGAATTTGGGATGGATCGGACATTCATGTCGGTTACGACTGACCTAAGTGTTGCTCAGCATTACGCGGGCAGCGGCAGGGTCTACTCTGCCCTGGTTCCTGCATCCCAGCTCCTGAAGCAAACATTGGCAACATCCACAGAGAGTGAGTATCTTATTAGGATAGGTAGTGATCTGTTCAGGCCGCTGCCTCAGGGATTGTAGAGAGGTCACCGTGCCGCGCGAATTGATGGTCGATGGTCAGCAGATGCATGTTCTGAATGACCTTGAGTGGGAGAGTGTCGTTGCGACCGGCACTTGGGAGGGCAGGAGCCTTGGCGGGCCGGAAACGATGCGCTTGCGTGCTGCGTCTTTTCGATTCACGAAGGAACATGGCAATCTGTTTGCATTCGCACTCTGCAAAGTCGGGCCGAAATTTGTGAACTCTGTGACCCTGATGGCAATGTCGGATGGTTGGACAAGGGTGAAGATCGAGAAGATTGGTTGTAGTTTCTGCGGTACAAAGCAGCTAATTGCTAACCCACTCTTTGCCGATCTCTACTTTGGGGTTGAAGATAGTGTCTCGAAGAAGGTGCTTGGTCGATTTTCTGATGCAGGGCGCCTGGGTTGCATTAAGTGCGAGTCGGCTTTACCTCGATTTGCGATCTGGTCAGAGGCTTGTCATGACTAATGGGGTGTCTTTGTGAGTAGAGCTATTGCGCGTCCGTCATGGCGGCCCGACATTGTGTCGACGGCTGAGTGGATCGTCGAGCACATGCGTAAGTATCTGGCCGGCAGCGCATTTACCCTGTACTCCCATGGCAGTTGCGTGGTTTGGATGGGAGCGGAGTTGAGTGTCGCTGAGGCAAACGATCGACTGAGGGCTGTTACGCTCCAAGACCCCGATTTCAAGGTCCGTCGCCACATTGATGGAAACTTTCTTGTTACATTCAAAGGTGGGGTTGGGGGGCTTTTGTCGGGGAAATTGCTGGCAGACAATTATGAGTCCCTGAGGCGTGATGCGTTGAGGTTTGGTATGCTTCCCTCGGAAGAACTGGTTTCTAGTCGTCATGGCGACTCGGAGGAGTCCGATATGATTGCGGGCTTGTATGTTCGCGCTCAGCTGTACCGGGATGTTGATGACCTGGGGGTTGTGGCGGTTTCCAGGTAGAGATTCTTGGTTTCTCGTCGTCATTGTTGTTTGGAAGTAATGGCAGGGTTGGCGGGATTTAGAGCGGAAGGGTTTTCGTTCGTGCGATTCGTCGTTGCTTCGATTGCCAAAGCCTCCCCGGGCGCGGGTTCATGTTGGATTTGCCGCCGCCGACGCTCCAGTGCGCATCGGTGACCTGTTTGTTTTAATGTATGAAGTGCCAAGAGCACTGGACGATGCCCGGCTTGAACGTACCCGCGTCGCGCCAGTCAACGTCCGCATCATTCGTGTTCATGTGGATGCAATTGACGTAGGGGCGAGTGGAGAAGCTCCCGGATGGCGTAGCAGGTGCGTTGATTACTCTGTACCCGGAGGCAATGTGTGAGGTCGTATAACATTGCTGTTTCTGCAGTCGTGTCCTTCTATTCCATTGAGACCGGTGATTGGCCAGGGATGGTTGAGCTGTTCCAGGAGCGCCTCGAGCAGATTCCGGTATACAGGGAAGGGGTGAGGCGGGAACTTTACGAGAGCCTTCATGATCCCGAATTTTCCTGGAAATTGGCTCTCTGGAATGAGGACTTTCATGTCGAAGAGTTTGAGACAGAGGGAGATGCGCGCGCCTTTATTGAGAATGTTGTGTTGCCGTTGGTAGAGCGCGTCTTCGCAAAGGTGCAGTCTTAGTCGGCTGATTCCAGGGGCGAGCCGCAGGTCAAAGGTGTATTGACGACTCACGGGCGATGCGCATGTCCGTGAGCCATGATCACGTTCAGGGGGTACGCGATGGAATACACGAGGCTGGACATGGAAGAGCTACTCCGCCTGTCGATCGATGCGATCGCGGGCAACTGCCTGGCCGACGCGCTGGTGCTGCTCAAGACCGCGCTTGAGCGCGAACCGGAGCACGTCCACGCGACCTACCTGCTGGCGGCCCAGCACGCCCAGCTGGGCCTGGTGGACCGGGCCGAGGTGGGTTTCCGCAAGGTGGTCGCGGCCGCCCCTAACCTGGCCATCGCGCGCTTCCAGTACGCGCAGTTGCTGATGGGGCAGGGCAGGGCCGAAGAGGCGCGACAGATGCTGGCGCCGGTGCTGGCCCAGTTCGACGCGCTGGGGGCGTATGCCCGGGCCCTCGATGCCGCGGCTGACCAGCGCATGGACGACGCCCTGCGTGAACTGGATGAGGGCCTGGCCCAGCCACAGGCACTGCCGGCGCTGGCCATCGACATGCGCCGTCTGCGTGACCAGCTGGCGGGTTCGGCGCCTGCGTCGTTGACCGAGGTGGCAACGCGCATCGACACGCCTGCACCGATCTTCCTGACCGGGTATGGTCGCACCAACTAGCTGCTGGCCGCGGGTGCTGCATGCCGATTGATCGGACCTCCCTACCAACGCCGTTGATCGCCGTGATGCGCGCCGAGCTCAGCCGGCGCGGCGAGCGGGCGCGTGCGGGGAACGCCGGTGCCCCTGCTTCGGCTCCGCCGCCGTCGTCGCCCCGCTCGCTGCGTGCCGAAGTGGCCGGCCTGGTGCGCGGCGTGGATACCCAGGACCCGGTGGCGATGCGCGCCGCACGCCGCCGGGTGATACGTGCGGTCCTGCTCGCCGAACTGGGTTCGGAGCTGCGTGAGTACAGCCAATGGCAGCCGATGCTGGACACCCTGGTGGACAGCCTTGAGGCGAACGAGGAACACCGCGAAGCGTTCCAGGCGCTCATCCGTTCTGTGACCTGATCTCAGGATTTCAACAATCCCTTGACGCCCTATTGACACCCGCGATTGCAGAGCTGTAGTTTCACCCAGCGCTCACGGCTCGGGGGAAACGACCGGGGTGCAGAAGGGAATATCGAGCATAGGGGCTGGCGTACGTTCGTGCGCTGGAGATGCAATCAGTCACGTCAGGAATCGTGCCACTCATGGAAGGCAACGGTGTGCGTGTGGCGCGCCTGCGAGGGTATCTCGCAGCGGATTCAGGTAACTCGGAACTTGCGTGTGAACTGCTGGATCTGCTGCTGGCCGAAGGCGCGGTCGGCGAAGCTGATCGCGTGCTTTCAGAGCTGCCCGCCAGCACGCTCGGGCACCCCGCGGTAGCTTTCCGGCAGGCACGCTGCGCACTGGCCAGTGGCCGTTACGCACAGGCTGCGCAGCAGTTGCAGGGCCTGATCGAAGCCGGGACGGATGCGCCGGGTATCGCCCACGATCTCGCCTTCTGCCAGCTGTGCCTGCGCCAACCTGAGCGCGCCCAGGCGACCGTGTCGCAGGCGATCACCACGCATGGCGCGTCGGCATCGTTGCTGATTCTTGCGGCCCGGATCGCCTTGATGCAGGCCGACCATGACCAGGCATTGGCTCACGCTGACGGCGCCTTGATCCTTGATCCCGAGGACGCGCAGGCGTTGGGGGTGCGGGCACTGGCACTGTTCGATGGCAACCATCTGGAGCAGGCCGCAGTGGCTGCCGATGCAGGCCTTCGCCGCGATCCGGACCAGCATGAGTCGCTGCTGGTGGCGGCCACGCTTGCGCTGTGGCGCCGCGATGCGGCTGCTGCCGAGCGGATGTATGAGCGCGCACTGCAGCGCCACCCAAACTCCGGGCGTGCCCTGTCCGGTCAAGGCCAGTGCGCGATGATGGCCAACGACCTGCCGCGTGCCCGTAGCATCCTGGAGCATGCTGTGCAGGCCATGCCGGGGCATATCGGTACGTGGCACGCATTGGCCTGGACCCAGTTGCTGCAGGGCCAGCGCGAGGCCGCGCGGGGCAGCTACCAGCAAGCCTATGCGATCGACCGCAATTTCGGCGATACCCACGGTGGGCTGGCACTGGTCGCGGTGCTAGCGGGCGAGCACGACGAGGCGGAGCAGTCGATCCAGAAGGCATTGCGGCTTGCGCCTGGCTCGATCACCGCGCGCTACGCGCGCAGCCTCTTGCTGGAGGCGCAGGGCGATGCCCAGGGCGCGCAGGCATTGCTGTCTGAGCTGCTCGAAGGCTCAGGCGTGACAACGCTGCCCGTCGCCGAGTTCTCCCGGCGCCTGCACCGCACACTCGTTCCCCACTGACCAGGGCGAAGCATTCAGATGGATTCTGATTTCGCCATGCGCCTGCTGATCGACACCCTTATCGCCGCACTGAAAATGTCGGCGCCCGTGCTGCTGTCCACGCTGGTCATCGGCTTGTTGATCTCGATCGTGCAGGTGGTCACCCAGGTGCAGGAAATGACCCTCACCTTCGTCCCCAAGATCATCGTCGTCGGCGTGGTCTGCGTGGCCATGGGCGGCTGGATGCTGTCGATCGCGGTCGAACTTGCCAAGCGCATGTTCGAAGCGGCGGCGGGAATGTAGCCCATGGATGCCCTGCACCAGTTTGCCGGCAGCTTCCTGCTGGCAATGATCCGCTACCTGCCTGCCACAGCGATGACATCGTTGACGCCGCTGCGCTGGGCGCCGCCGATGGTGCGCATCGTGCTGGCGATGGTGCTGGCGTGGCTGACCGTGCAGGCGCAGCCGTTGCAGGCAACCCTGCCGCAGGGCGGAGCGTTCGGCTGGGTGGTGGCGGCGGTGGGTGAGCTGATGCTGGGCCTGGCGTTCGGCCTGGCGGTGATGTTGCCGCAGGCCGCGTTGCACATGGGCGGCTGGTTGATCGACATCCAGGCCGGTGCCAGCGCAGCGGTGCTGTTCAATCCGGCCGCACAGGGCGAGACCCAGTCACTGCTGGGCACGTTGCTGATGCTGGTCGGTACGGTGCTGTTCTTCACTTTGGATCTGCACCTGGACCTGTACCGCATGCTGGTATCCAGTGCGCAGGTACTTCCGCTCGGGCAGGGCGGCCGCCTGCATGCCGACGGGCTGTTCGGCATGCTGGGCAGCAGCTTCCTGCTGGGCCTGGTGATGGTGGCGCCGGTGGTGCTGGCATTGCTTGCCGTGGACATCGGTGCTGCATATGCCACGCGCTCGATGCCGCAGGCCAACGTGTACTTTCTGGTGCTGCCGGTGAAGATGATCGTGGCGCTGCTGATGCTGATGGCAACGCTGCCGTTCGTGCCGGCGTTGTTCGAGCGCCTGTATCGCGATGCCTTCCAGCGCATCCCTTCGTTGCTGGGGGGCGCATGAGCCAGCCCGATCAGGACAAGACCGAGCAGCCGACCCCGCACCACCTTGAGCAGGCGCGACAGCGCGGCGAGGTCGCCAAGAGCGCGGACGTGTCGGGCAGCCTGGTGCTGGTCGTGTTCGCGGCGGCGCTGGCCATGACCGTGGCAGGCATCGCGATTGCGTTGGCCGACGCGACCCGGCGCCTGCTGGCCCTGGCAGGCAACGCGCCGGAGCTCAATGCGGCGTTTGTGCACTGGACTGTGCGTGCCTATGGCCCGGTCGGGCAGGCCGTGCTGCCGCTGGTGCTGGCGCTGCTGGTCACCGGCTTGCTTGGCAACCTGCTGCAGACCGGCCCGATGTTCACTGCCCAGCCGTTGAAGCCCGACTTCAAGCGGATGAACCCAGCCAATGCGCTGCGCCGCATCTTTTCGATGCGGACCCTGTGGGAGCTCGGCAAGATGACCGCCAAGTTCCTGTTGCTGGGCGCCGTGTGCGCGGTATTCGCCTGGAAGGCGCGGGGCCTGGCGGAAGCCGTGATCCAGGTGCTGCCGCAGCGCGTGGGCGCGTTGTTCCGCGACATGTTCGTGCAGACATCGCTGTACGTGCTGCTGGTGCTGGGCCTGGTGGCGGTTGCCGACTTGCTGTTCACCCGGCGCGAGTACATGCGCAAGATGCGCATGAGCCGGCGCGAGGTGCGCGACGAAGTGCGCCGCCGCGACGGCGATCCCGCCATCAAGTCCAAGCGCCGCCAGCAATCGCGCGAGCTGCTGCGCAAGACCCGTGCACTGGCGCGCGTGCACGAGGCCGACGTGGTACTGACCAACCCGACCCATGTGGCGGTGGCACTCCGCTATCGCCCGGGCAAGATGCTGGGGCCGGTGGTCATTGCCAAGGGCGCTGGTTCGCTGGCGGCCATCATCCGCCGCTTGGCCGGCCGCCATCAGGTCCCGGTGATGCGCCTGCCCGTGTTGGCACGCGCACTCTACAAGGAGTGCGAGATCGACCACACCGTGCCCGAGGCACTGTACGGCGAGCTGGCGCCGGTGTACCGAACGCTGTGGAAGCGAAAGGGAGCGTCGGCATGAAGCTGCTGCTCAGCCAGATGTGGGGCGGGCGACGTGACCTGGCGCTGGTGGCGCTGGTGATCGGTGTGCTGGTGGTGCTGTTCGTGCCGATTCCGCCGGTGCTGCTGGACTTCCTGCTGGTGGTGAACATCAGCATGGCCATGCTGATCCTGCTGGTGACATTCTTCACCGACACGCCGCTGAAATTTTCCACGTTCCCGACCATCCTGCTGTTGTCCACGCTGTTCCGGTTGTCGCTGAACGTCTCGGCCACGCGCCTGATCCTGGAAGGTGGCGATGCGGGCCGGGTGATCAACGCGATCGGCGAGTTCGTGATCGGCGGCAATTACATCGTCGGCATCGTGGTGTTCCTGATCCTGGTGGTCGTGCAGTACGTGGTGGTCACCTCCGGTGCGCAGCGGGTGGCGGAAGTCGCCGCCCGTTTTACCCTAGATTCGATGCCCGGCAAGCAGATGAGCATCGATGCCGACATGAACATGGGGCTGATCGATGAGCACGAGGCACGTCAGCGCCGCGCACAGATCGAGAAGGAAGCCAACTTCTACGGCGCGATGGACGGCGCCACCAAGTTCGTCAAGGGCGATGCGATCGCCGGCATCATCATCATCCTGACCAACATCATCGGCGGCCTCGCCATCGGCATCGCGCAGCTGGGCCTGCCCTGGGGCGAGGCGGTGCAGCACTTCACGTTGATGACCATCGGCGACGGTATCGTCACCCAGATTCCGTCGCTGGTCATCGCGGTGGCCACCGGCATCATCATCACCCGCGCTGCCGCCGACGCGCAGCTGGGCACCGAGATTCCCAGGCAGGTGATGGCCAACCCGAAGGCGTTGGCGATCGTGGCCATGGTCCTTCTGCTGGTGCTGTTGTTGCCGGGTTTCCCGAAACTACCGGTAATCGCGGTCCTGCTGGTACTCGGTGGCCTGGGCTGGGCGGCGATGCGTGCCCGTGCTGATGATGTGGCCGAGCTGGCGCAGGACATCGCCGTAGCCAAGGCAGATGCCAAGGCTGGGGAAGGTGCCAGTGACTGGATGCGCATCGAGCCGATCGAGATCCAGTTGGGCGCCGAGCTCGCCGATGCCTTCCTTGGCGCCGATGGCGACCTGGCCGATCGCATCGCGCATGTGCGCCGGCAGTTTGCGCAGGACATGGGCTTCCTGGTGCCGCGCGTACACACCAGCCGGCGATCGGAGCTGCGCGGCAACGCCTATGAGATCCACTTCCAGGGCACGCGGGCGGGGCAGGGTGAGCTGACGATCGACCGCGTGCTGGCCATCAACCCGGGCGGCAGCCGTGCGCGCTTGGAGGGACCGGAGACCCGGGATCCGGCGTATGGGCTGCCCGCGCAGTGGATCAGCAAGGAGCAGCGCCAGCACGCGCGCAGCGCCGGCTATACCCTGGTGGATGCCGATACGGTGGTGATCACCCATCTGAGTGAGCTGATCAAGCGCCATTGCGCAGATCTGTTGACCCGCGCTGAGGCCGAACGCATGGTCAACCGCTTGCGCGAGCAGCAGGGCTCGCTGGTCGAGGAGTTGGTGCCCGGCGTCCTGACCTATTCGGAGATCCAGAAGGTACTGCAGCACCTGCTGCGCGAGCAGGTCAGCATCCGCCATCTGGAAGCTATCCTGGAAGTGCTGGTTGATGCCGGCCGCACCACCAAGCAACCCGATGAGCTGGCCGAGCGGGTGCGAGAGCGGCTGGGTGCGGCGATCTGCCAGAGCCTGCGCGACGCGCAGGGCGATCTGCATGTGATGACCCTGTCGCCGGAACTCGAGCGAACCCTGCTGGCCAACCTGCGCCCGGTTGACGGTCGCGCCGGCTCGCTGTTCGGTGACATGGCCCAGCTGGACGGCTTCATGAAGAACCTGGCCAGCCAGGCCGAATCGATGATGGGCCGCAGCCTGGTGCCGGTGCTGTTGTGCCCCTCGCCGGCGCGACGCTCGCTACGGGCGTTGCTGGTGCGTTCGATGCCGTATCTGGCGGTGCTGGGCCTGAACGAAGTGCCGGCCACGCTGCCGGTCCGCTCCTTCGCCGCGATCCAGTCCCACTGAGGCCTGCATGACCGACACCCTCGAAGCGATCAGCCGCAGCCTTGCTGCCGAAGTCAGGACCCTGGCCACCATCAGCCAGAACGTGGCCAACGCGCATACACCCGGCTACCGCGCCTTGCGCACCGCTCCGGATTTCGCCGCCCAGGCCGGGCTGCGCACCGTGGCCGACCAGCGTGATGGTGGGCTTGCACAGACCGGCCGGGCGCTTGACTTTGCCTTGCGCGGCGAGGGCTTTTTCGTAGTGGAGCGCGAGGGGCGGGCCATGCTGGCGCGCTCGGGCGCCCTGCGCATCGGCGAGGCCGGGCAGCTGATGACAACGAACGGGGAAGCTGTGGTCGGCAGCGCGGGACCGATCGTGATTCCGGGGGGCCAGACCGCCAGCGTTCGCGTGGACGGTGACGGGCGCCTGTGGGTGGAAGAGCAGGAAGTGGACCAGCTGCGCCTGGTGGCAACAGCCGATCCGGCCGCGGTGTCGCCGCTGGGCGCAGGAACCTATGACTACAGCGGCGAACTGCATCCGTGGGAAGGCAAGGTGGTGCAGGGGGCTCTTGAGCGCGCCAATGTCGAGGCGGCCGACGAAATGCTGCGCTTGATGGAAACCACCCGCCACATCGATTCGGTTCGCCGCGCCATCAGCACCTACGACCAGATGCTGGATCGGGGCATCAACAACCTTGGCAACAACTGAGTACGGAGCGACCCAGATGATCGATGCCCTCTACATCGCCGCCAGCGGCTTGCGCAGCGAGCAGAAACAGATCGACGTGATCTCCAACAACGTCGCCAACATGCAGACTCCTGGCTTCAAGCGCAGCCGGGTCAACTTCGCCGACGTGGCCGGTGCCGCGATGCCACCGGCCCTCGATGCCACGTTGCCGGCAGCACCCGCGCAGGCGATGCCGGGTGGCACCCGGATCAGTGCCACCCTGGCCGAGTTCGAGACCGGTGATATCCGCGCGACCGGTAATCCGCTGGATCTGGCGATCAACGGCTCCGGGCTGTTCGAGCTGGAGCTTGACGACGGCAGCGTTGCCTACACCCGCGACGGCCAGTTCAGGCTTGACGCCGAAGGCAGCCTGCGCACCCTGCAGGGCGCCCGCCTGGCAAACGCCCCGCAGATCCCGCTCGATGCGACCAAGCTGGAGGTATCCAGCGCTGGCGAGGTTTCGGTGCTGATGCCGGGCGAGACCCAGCGCACCGTGCTGGGCGCGATCGAGCTGGCAGTGTTCGGTGCCACCTATGCCCTGCAGTCGGTGGGCGACAACCGCTTTACCGCCACCGTTGCCGCCGGCTCGCCCAGCTACGCGGTACCCGGTGAAGCCGGCAGCGGCAAGCTGCAGCAGGGCTACGTGGAAATGGCCAACGTCCAGATGATCGAAGAGATGTCCAGCCTGGTGATGGCACAGCGCGCCTATCAGCTCAATGCGCGTGTGCTGCAGGCTGCAGACCAGGTCCTGGAAACCATCAACAACCTGCGCCGCTGATCATGCACTCCTTGATCCTGATGCTTGCCCTGGCGTCGCCGACCGCCGCCCACTCCACGCCTGCGCCATTGTCAGGCCAGTACCTGGCTGCCCGCGTGGTGGAGACAGTGCAGGCACGCCTGCAGGCACAGGGCAGTAGCGCGATCGTGTCGGTGCTGGGCCGCGTGGCGGACGTTGCCGGTGTTGGTGCCGATCCCGAGGTCGAGGTCGGTACGGTTGCCGGGCGCTGGCCACGTGCGCGCGCCTCGGTCCCGGTGCGCCTTACCGATTCGAGGGGCACGCGCCGCCTTGTCACGGTATGGCTTGCAGCGAGCGACCTGCGCGAAGTGCTGGCCTACAGCAACGACTATCCGGCGATGGTTCCGGCGGAGAAGCTGCAGGCAACGCCCGTCCGCATCGATATGGCCTGTTGCGAAGGGCCCGCGATTGCCACGCTGGCCGACGTGCGGGGCAAGCGACTGCGGCGCGCGGTGCATGCCGGTCGTCCGGTGCTGGCCGAGGATCTTGCGGCTGCACCCGAGGTTGCGGCACAGCAGCAGGTGACCTTGGCAGTGGAGCGGGGTGCCGTCCGCATCGTAATGGCGGGAACGGCACTGGCCAGTGGACGGCTGGGTGAGCGCATCCAGGTGCGTCCGCAGGGATCGCAGCGGGCAGTGCAGGCACGGGTCAGCGCTCCGGCAGAGGTGGTGATCGATGAATAGACAGGCTGTTGCCGCCCTGTTGGGCGCTTTGCTGGTGACCCAGGCCGCACAGGCACAGAGTCTGGTTGAACCCGAACGGTACCGCGCGCTGGCGGCAGACCATCGGGCCTATCGCCTGGGTGATGTCATTACCGTGTACGTCGCCGAAGCGACCCGGGCCAAATCGCAAGCGGCCACCGACGCGTCCAGCAGGCTTGAGCTCAGTGCGGGATTGCGTTCGCCCAGCACCGACTTCAACGCCGATGCCGGCGTGGGCGGAAGCAATTCCGGTGGCGCACAAACCACGCGGGTGGGGGAGCTGCGGACCCAGGTTTCGGTGCAGGTGGTTGCGTTGGAGCCCGATGGCAGCCTGCGCATCGAGGGTATGCAGACATTGACCGTCAACGGCGAGAACCAGCGCATCCGGCTGAAAGGCCTGGTGCGCCCGCAGGACGTGTCAGCGCAGAACACGGTGTGGTCCAACCGCATCGCCAATGCCGAACTGGAACTGGATGGCGTGGGCATCGTCAGCGAATCCCAGCGCCAGAGCGCGATCTACCGACTCTTCAAGTGGCTGAGGTTGATGTGAGGATCACAATCGCAGCAGTACTGGTGGCCGCCTTGTGCCAGGCCGGCTGGGCCCACGCCGGCGCAGTGAAGGTGAAGGATATCGCCCGCGTGGCCGGCGTTCGCGAGAACCAGCTGACCGGCTACGGCCTGGTGTTTGGCCTGTCGGGATCCGGTGACTCCCAGCGCAACCGCGCCACCGTGCAGTCGGTGGCCAATACTCTGCGCAACTTCGGCGTCAACGTGACCGAGGACGATATCGCCAGCCGCAATGTGGCTGCGGTGATCGTCACCGCCAAACTGCCGCCGTTTGCCGAACCTGGTCAGATGGTGGATGTGCAGGTCGCCTCGTCCGGCGATGCGCGCAGCTTGACCGGCGGCACGCTGATGCTGACGCCGTTGATGGCCGCCGATGGCCGACTGTATGCAATGGCGCAGGGAGCGATTTCGGTGGGCGGCTACCAGTTCCAGGGGGTTACCGCATCGCTGCAGAAGAACCACCCGACTGTAGGCTGGATTCCATCCGGAGCCAGCATCGAACGGGCATCGCCATTGCCGGTGGCCGGAGAAGGACGTGAGCTGAGCATTCTGCTCAATGAACCCGACTTCACCAACGCCAGCCGCATCGCCAGTGTGATCCGCAGTGCCGAACCGTCATCGACGGTACGTGCGGCGCATGCGGGCAAGGTCACGGTGTCATTCGCCTCGCCGCCGGCCGATCTGGTGGAGCGCATCGCGCATCTGGAGAACCTCTCCGTGGTCCAGGACAGGCCGGCGCGGGTGGTGGTCAACGAGCGCACCGGCACCGTTGTCGCCGGTGGCGACGTGCGCCTGGGCCAGGTCGGCATCTCGCATGCCGGCCTGCGCGTGGAGATCCGTACCGAGTACCAGGTGTCCCAGCCGGACGGCATCTACTACCGCCCTGGGCACAGCATTGCCACGGCGGTGGTGCCCAGCACCACGATCAAGGCCGAGGATCCTGAGGCACCGCTGGTAGGCATCCCTGAAGGTGCCACCGTCGCCGACCTGATCTCGGCGCTGCGCGCGGTGCATCTGAGCACGCGCGACGTCATTGCCGTACTTCAATCGATCAAGGCCGCCGGTTCGCTCGACGGCGAGCTTGTCATCCAGTAAGTGCACACAGGAGCGCTGATGATGTCCAGCAGTGAGACCACCATCGACGCGATCCGGCTGGCGCTGGGCATGTACCAGAGCCGGGCCGAGATCGCCAATTCCAACATCGCCAATGCTTCGATGCCTGGTGCATTGGCGCTGCGTGCGGACTTCTCGCAGTACCAGGTGATGCTTGATGCAGCCGTGGAGGGCCGAAGTGATGGCCTGCGGCAGGCGATTGCGCAGGTGCGTGAGCCGGACATCCGTCCGTTGGAAACACCGCTGAACCTGGATGCGCAGGTTGGCGAGCTGGTAGGGGTAGGGGTGGGCTTCCAGTCGCTGACTGAAGCGCTGAACCGACAGTTCGGCTTGATGCGCCTGGCTGTGGTCGGGAGGAACTGAGCATGCCGATCGATTCAGTACTGGATGTGGCCCGCGACGGCCTGAACTACGAGCGGCTGCGCCTCGATGCGGCCAGCCGCAATATCGCGGCCGCCAACGTTGCAGTACCTGCTGGACAGGAGGTGACGCTATGGCAGGTCGGGAACAGCGGCTCGTTCGGCCAATGGTTGGGGCAGGGCGGCACGCTGCAGCAGGCGCCGGCGGCCACCCGGGTGGTCCATGACCCCGGTAATCCGTTGGCCGACAGCAACGGCCAGGTACGTTTTCCGCAGGTCGACCTGGTACAGGAAATGACCACCCTGATGACTGCCAGCCGTGGCTATGAGGCCAACGTACGTTCGTTCAACCTGCTGCGCAGCATGATGCTGCGCTCGCTTGAAATCGGGGCCAAGTGATGAGCATCGAGGCAATCGGCCCAATCGGGCTGGAACAGGGACAGAGTCTGGCCATATCGGCGCCGGCCACACCTGCGGCGGACTTCTCCGGATGGCTTGCCAGTGGCGTTGGGCATGTCGAGCACAGCCTGGATGTTGCCGAGACCGGGGTCCGCGCACTCGCCGCCGGACGTGACGTGCCGGTGCACGAAGTGATGATCGCACTGGAACAGGCACGCCTGGATCTCAGCCTGGCCACCGAAGTGCGCAACCGTCTGGTAGAGGCCTACCAGGAACTGGCGCGGATCCAGCTGTAAGCCACTGCTCACTCTCATCTATCAAGCCGAGTCCATGGATCCCAGGAATTTCTATCTTTCGTTGCAGCGCCCGGCGCGGATTGGCCTGATCATCGGCATGGTCGCGCTGCTGGCGCTGACCATTGCGACCCTGTGGTGGGTGATGACGCCCCGGCAGCAGCTGCTGTTCGGCAACATGAATGAACGCGATGCTGCCGAGGTGGTGGCGTCGCTCAACGAATGGAAGGTGCCACACACCATCACGGACGGCGGCGCCGGCATCACCGTAGCGGCCGATCAGGTGTATGACACCCGCATGCGGTTGGTTTCGGCCGGGGTGCCGCGTGGGGGGCATGTCGGCTTCGAGCTGTTCGACGATTCGGACTTCGGTGTCACCGAGTTCGCGCAGCGGGTCAATTACCAACGCGCCCTGCAGGGCGAGATCGAACGTACCATCGCCGCGCTTCCCGGTGTCACCAGTGCGCGCGTGCACCTCACCATCCGCCGTCCTGGCCTGTTCGCCAATCAGCATGATGACTCGAAGGCATCTGTCGCACTGGCACTGGAGCCGGGCCAGCGCCTGACCCGCAAGCAGATCAATGGTGTACGCAGCCTGGTGGCCGCATCGGTGGAGGGCCTGGCGCCGACCCAGGTCTCGGTGCTGGATTCCGATGGTGGTCTGCTTGCAGCCGCAAGCGCGGATGGCGCCAACGATGCCGATCTGCAGGGGCATGCCGAAGAAGACCAGCGGCTGGAGAACCGCCTGCAGGCGCGCATCGTGGATCTGCTGGGGCAGGTCCTGCATGACGAAGAATTCCGTGTGTCGGTGGAGGCCACCCTCAACTTCGACGCGGTTCGTGAAGTGAGCGAACGGCCGCTGGCGCAGGGGGGCGATGGCAACGGCCTGCTTGCCAACAAGCGGGTCAGCCACTCGGGCGGCAGCGAGGGCGGGCAGAACCAGAACGAGGAGGAGTCCACCTTCGTGCACGGTACCGCGCGCCAGGAGATCGCCCGCGCGCCGGGCCGGATCGAGACGCTGTCCGTGGCGGTCATCCTGCCGCCGAACCTGGACGACAGCGAGGTCGAGCGGATCCGTGCGCTGGTCGCCGCCGCAGCCGGCATCAACGAGGTGCGGGGAGATCGCCTGGCGGTATCGCGGCTTGGCCGCGGCCAGCGCTGGGATGCCTCACCCGGCGCGGCCCGTGCCGTCACTGCGCTGGGTGCAACGCAGACCCCACCACCCTCCCAGCCGGCATCGCCGGTGAAGAAGACGGTGGCATCGCCCCCCTGGATCCGTTGGGCCCTGATCGCCGTTGCCGGTGCCTTGCTGGGCGGGATTGTGATCCTGGCTACGCAACGACGCCCAAAGCGATTGAGCCGCACCGAACGGGACGCCGTTCTGGCCAGGATGCGTGGCTGGTTGGCCGAGGGGGGCGCGCCATGAACAGTTCGCGCGGCGAACGCAAGTGCGCCCTGATGCTGGCCACGCTGGCGGCGTCTGACCGGCGCCAGCTGCTTGCCCAGTTGCCACCGGCCGCAGCATCCCGAATCAAGCGACTGGTGGGTGAGCTGCAGGCGTTGCGCCTGCCCATCGCCGAGCTTGCCCAGGCGCTGCTGGCCGACGAAGTGGTTGGACTCACCAGCGAAACGTCGCTGGATGTAGAGCAGTTGATGGGACTGGCGGCGCACCTGCCGGATGCCTGGTACGCACGCGTACTGGCGGCCTGGGGGGAGCTGGATCGATCGTTCTGCGTGTCGCTGCTGGAGCCGTCGCGTGGTGCGGCGGTGGCGCGCGAGCTGGGCAGGGTGCCCGCGCTGCCGCCGCGCCTGGCCCATGCACTCAAGGCAGAGGCGATGCAGTTGGCCGCGGTGGGGCGCGCCGCATGATCCAGCGACTGCCTGCTGATGAGCCGAGGGTGGTAGGGCTGGGGACGTTGTTCGCGCCCGCCGAAGCGATGGCGTCGCCTGTGATCGGTATCGATCCGGAGCAGGAGCGCCTGCAGCGGTTGCAGGAAGCACGCGAAGCCGGCCATGCCGAAGGCATGCGCCAGGCCGATGCGCAGATCCGTGATGCGGTGGCTGCTGCGGAACTGGCTTGCCAGCAGCGTCACGCCCAGGCCCTGGCGGAACTGCAGGATGAGCGTGCACGACTGGCGCAGTGGTCGCTGCAGCTGCCCACGCAGCTCGCTGAACTGGAACGCGCCACTCTGGCAACGGCGGCACAACTGGCTTATGTCGCCATGCTTCGCGTGCTGGATACGCTGCCTGCCGAAGAGCGTATTGCGCAGGCCTGCCGGCAGGCGCTGGCCGAGCAGAAGCAGCGCCCGTTGCGGCTGCGACTGCCTCCGCTGGACGTGCCGTTCGCGCAGGCCCTGGCAAGCGCGGAGATCCTCATCGAAGCAGACGCGCGCCTGCAGCCGGGCCAGTGCCGGATCGAAAGTCCACTGGGGATCGACGATGCGGGGCTGGATGTGCGTCTGGATGCGTTGCGTACCGCCTTCCTGCAGGGACTGGCCAGCGCAGGGGCTGCGCAATGACGGCTGCCTGCGCCCCCCTGCTTGAAGCCATTGCCGCGGCGCCGATGGTGCGTCGCCTCGGCCAGGTGGCGTCCTATAACGGCTTGGTGATCGAGGCGCTTGGCCCCGAGGTCGGTGTAGGCGAGTTGTGCCGTATCGACCGCGACGGGCGTGCACCAATCCTGGCCGAGGTGGTCGGGTTTCGCCAGGGGCGCACCCAGCTGATGCCGTTCGGCGAGATCGACGGCCTGGCTCCGGGGCAGGAGATCCGTGCCTGCGAGCGTACCTTGGAAGTGCCGGTCGGCGACGCCCTGCTTGGCCGCGTGGTGAATGCACTCTGCGAGCCGATCGACGGTCGTCCACTACAGTGCACGCAACGCTACGCGCTGCGCCGGGCGCCGATCAATCCCCTGCACCGAGCGCCGATCGATACGCCGTTGGCCACGGGCATCCGTGCGGTCGACACCCTGTTGACCCTGGGTGAAGGCCAGCGGATCGGCGTCTTCGCCGGCAGCGGTGTTGGCAAAAGCACATTGCTGGGGGCACTTGCACGGGAGGTACAAGCTGACGTGACCGTGCTTGCCCTGATCGGCGAGCGCGGGCGCGAGGTGGGCGACTTCCTGCGCCACTCCCTGGGCGATACCGGACTGCGCCGGTCGGTGGTGATGGTGGCGACCGCCGATGAGACGGCCGTGACCCGCGTGCATGCGGCGCACGCTGCCCACGCCGTCGCCGAGTACTTCCGCGACAGCGGCCGTTCGGTGCTGCTGGTGGTCGATTCGATGACCCGCTTTGCGATGGCGCAGCGTGAGATCGGCCTGGCGGTCGGCGAGCCCCCCACGTTCCGTGGCTACACGCCATCGGTGTTCGCGCAGCTGCCACGGATGCTCGAGCGCTGCGGAAAACTGCAGGCGGGTGGCTCGATCACAGGCATCTACAGCGTGCTGGTGGAAGGCGATGACATGAATGAGCCAGTGACCGACCATATGCGCGCCATCCTCGACGGCCACGTCGTGCTGTCGCGGGACCTGGCCGCGCGAGGACACCATCCGGCCATCGATGTGCTGCACAGTGCCAGCCGGGTGATGGATGCGGTGGCCAGCAGCGATGAGCTGGCACTGGCACGTGAAGCGCGACGCCATCTGGCGCTGTATGAAGCGTCGCGCGACCTGATCGAGCTGGGGGCACACCAGAAGGGCGCCAATCCGGCACTGGACCGGGTCATCGAGCAGCGGCCGCATCTTGAAGCCGTGCTGCAACAGCCGCCCAGCGAGGCGACCCCGCGCGAAGCGGCCTATCGCCGCCTGGCAGCCGCATTGCAGGGGACGGCATGAGCATTCCGCGCAGCAAGGGCCTGCATGCGTTGCAGCGCTGGCGCAGTTTCGCTGAAGACCGCGCTGCGCTGGCCCGCCAGCTGGCATTGCGCGCGGTTGCGGAGGCGACCGCTGAGGTCGCGGTCGTGCAGGATCGTGCGCAGGCGGCCAGCGAGCAGCGCCTGAGGCTGCTGCAGAGTCCGCTGCTGGATCTGGCGCGCTTGACCGCGAGTGCGGGCATGGGGGAAGCCGCATGGCGGGATGTGCAGGTGTGTCAACAGCGCTTGCAGCACGCCGAGGATGATGCCCTGCTCGCGCGCGAGCGGCACGAAACAGCGCACCGCATGGCCCGCGCGGTGGCGCACCGTGCAACGCGTGTGGCTGCGATCGAACGCGATGCGGCCGAGAAGCATGTCTTTGATTCGTTGGTGGAACTGCGTGGCCGCTTGCCCGGAGGTTCGCATGATTGAACGCATGCCAGCGAGCATGGGGGCGCACGAGCCCGATGCGGGGCCGCGCCCCGTCCGCCCATCCGCGGCCGGCCCTGCGCGTGATTTTCGCGAGTCCGTGGACGGCAGTCCATTGCGTCCAGATCCTGAATCCACTGGGGACGCTAGGCCCATTGCTAGCGATATCGCGGCTTCCGCTGAGCATGGCGCTGGCCAGGCCATGCTGCTGGCATGGCAGTTGCTGCCCAACAACGGCTTGTCGCAGATGCTCGCTGGCACACGAGCGGCTGCAGAAGCGATGCAGCCTTCGCGTATTCCTCTCGCGGGATACCACGGTTCCTCTGTAGGCTGCCCGGGCATGGCGGCTGCCAACTCCGTGCCGGCGGTGGCTGCCATGTCCGGCAGGAGCGCGGCCACTGCCGTCGCCCTCGCCGCTCCGAACGCGCGAGTCACCGCAGCCTCTACCGCTGCCGATGCAGTGGGCGCCAGCGCTGCACTGTCTGAACTGGGCGAGCGATGGCAGGCGCGCCTGCTGCGCTGGGGCAGGACCGCAGGCGAGGGGCTGAGCATTCGCATCCGCGATTACCGCCTGGATGCGCAGGATGCGCAGGCGCTTGCAGAGCGGTTGCTGGCGTTCGCCGGACGACACGGTCTGCAGCTGCAGCGGATCGTCATCAATGCGCGCGAGCTTTGGCGTGCAACCCACACCTATCCTCAACCGACCGGAGATATGCATGGCCGTTGATGCAATCGGAAGCTCACTGGGCACCCAGCAGAACTCCGCACTGGCACAGAGCAGTACGATCGACCAGGAAGATTTCATCCGCCTGTTCCTTGCTCAGCTGCAGTTCCAGGACCCGCTGGAGCCGGTCGACAACCGCGAGTTCCTGGCCCAGCTGGCGCAGTTCTCCGCACTGGAACAATCCCGTCAACTCAGCGAGAACACCGCGTCGATGCTGGCGATGAGTGCCTCCGACCAGGCCGTGGGCCTGCTCAATCGCCAGGTGGACCTGACCAATCTGGGCGTGACCCGCTCGGGCACGGTGGTGGCGGTGCAGTTTGGCAGCGCCGGTCCGGAGCTGAGCGTGCGCGACGCCACCGGATCAGTCAGCACAGGCATCCGCCTGTCGCAGATCTCCCTCGTCAAACCCTGACCCAGGCGGACCTCCATGTTCCAAGCCCTGTTCAACAGTCTTTCCGGCATGTTCAGCTTCTCGCGAAGCCTGGATACGGTGTCCAACAACGTATCCAACATGAATACACCTGGGTTTCGTGGCAGTGATGCGTTCTTCACCAACGTGGAAGGTGGCTATGGCTCGCGCATCACCGGTGACGACATGCGAACCAACCCCGGCGACATCCGCCAGACGGAGAACGCCACCGACCTGGCGGTGAACGGCAACGGCTACTTCGTGCTGCGCGACCCCGCTGGCGACCTGCATTACACCCGCGCCGGCCAGTTCCGCTTCGACGAGCACAGCCTTCTGGTGGACAGCGTCAATGGCTACCAGGTGATGGGCCTGGATGGCAGCGGCAACATGGTCGCGATCGACCTGGACAGCTATCGCAACATTCCAGCTGTGGGGACCAGCCAGGTGCGCGTCACCGGCAACATCGCGCCGTCCTCGACCACCACCAACATCAATGCGGTGACTGTGTTCGACGCCTCCGGTGCATCACGCGTGCTTTCGGTCAAGTTCACCAACAACACCGCCAACACGCCGGGCAGCTTCCTGGTGACCGTGACCGATTCCTCAGGAAAGGCCCTGGGCAGCGGCGAAGTGCGCTTCCGTACCGACGGCACGCCATTGACCGGGTACGCAGGGATGGACGTGGTACTGCAGGGGCCGGGCGGCGCGCAGGCGATCCGGCTGGATTTCGGTACCCCCGGAACATTGACCGGCATGACCTCGCTGAGCGGAACCACCAGCAGCCTGTCGGCCAAGGTGACCGATGGCCACGGCATTCTGGCCGTCAACGGCATCACCTTCGATGACAAGGGCGTGATGCAGTTGACCTACTCCGAAACGGAAAAGCGCAGTGGTCCGCAGGTCGCACTGGCCTTGTTCCCGAATGAAAGCGCATTGCACCTGGAGGGCGGGCGCCTGATCGCAGGCGCCAGCGTGCAGGAACGCGATATCGGCCGCCCGGGCGATACTGGCTTTGGTCGCATCCGCGGCTTCAGCCTGGAGATGTCCAATGTGGACCTGACCCGGGAGTTCGCCGACATGATCGTGATCCAACGCGGCTACCAGGCCAGCTCACGCGTGATGACGGTCAGCAACGAAATGATTGAGCAGCTGTACAACAGCACGCGGGGCGGGTGATGACGGTCCTTCCGTTCCGGCGGCATGGCGTGAGGCGCGTTGCGCAGATCGAAGCAGCATTGCAGCAGCGGCTGGACCATTGGCGCACCCAGTGGGCCGCCGAGCCCGGCCATTGCGAAGTGGAGGTGGCGGACGTTGCGTTGCCATCATCACCGGGCCAGTGGTGGCACTGCACGGGAACCGGCGCCTTCGCGCACCTTGGCAACAATGGCCTGGAGCGGATTGCAGCCGCTCTGGCCGCAGTTCCTGGCGGGAAGTCCAGCCCCATTGCGGCAGGAATAGGCCGCCGCGCCTTTGCCGATCTGTTGCGTGAACTGGTGCCATCGGCTGCAGAGGTAATCGCCGGCGCTGCGCCGATGGCGGCCTTGTGCGACGCGCGTCATGGCGTGCTGTGCTTCAGCGTGTCGCTGCCAGGTGCCGAGGCCCTGCTGTATCTGCCACTGGCTGCCTGCGACGCACTCGTGCCGATCCCGGTCGGTGCCTCCGGGCCCGTGCTGACGTCGCGTCGCAGCGCGTTGCTGGCATCCACCGTGAGCCTGTACGCCACCCTGGAGCTGGGCAGTGCTGACCTGGATGCTGCCAGCACCCTCAGGCCCGGCGAAACCCTGCGCACCTCGCGTATCGCCGATGCCGTGGTCAAGCTGCAGTCGGCCGACGGCCACACCGTGTTCAGCGCGAGCCTGCATTCGTCCGAGGGCCGCAAGGCACTTCGCTGTATCAATGACACAACCCAGCCAGGAATGAAGTAATGGAACGTACATCGGTGTTGGAAGCGGTGCGCGCCGAGCCGGCGCAGGCGGAACAGGGCGATGCGGCCGAGCGCAGCATCGCGCTGGTCCGGCATGTGCAGGTAGCGCTGAGCGCGCAGATCGGCACGGTTGATATGAGCGTGGACCGGCTGTTCGGCCTGAAGGCAGGGGACGAGGTGGTGTTGAACGAGCAGCTGGAAGCACCGGTGACGCTGCTGCTCAATGGCAAGGCGGTGGCACGCGCGGAGCTGGTGGCGATTGATGACCACTTCGGCGTGCGGATCCTGGAGATCGCATGACCGCTGCGTCGTTCGTTCTGGCCGCGGCACCCATCCGCTTCAAGAGTGAAGCGGGCAGCGTTGGCACGACGCTGGTGGGGCCGCTGATCATCGCAAGCCTGCTGCTTGCGCTTGCCGTCGCTGCTCTTTACGTCGCGCGCCGGAAAGGCTGGTTGCGGCGTTGGAGCGTGGCGCCGGCCGCAGCGGCGGACATGCCACTGGGCCTGAGGGTGGAGCAGGTGCTGCGGCTCAGTCAGCGCACGCGGCTTTACCGGGTCAGCGACGGTGTAGCGGTCTTCACGGTGGTGGAGTCCACCGCGCATGCACAGATTGTGCCCGGCACCGGACGCGGGGAGCCGGAGGCCACCGATGCAGGCTGACCGCCGCTGGCGCGTACTACCGCTGGTCGCTGCCCTGATGCTGGTGGCCGGGCAGGCGTGGGCGGGCCCGACCGAGGACGCGGTGGCCGAGGCGCTGAAGCAGGACTACTCACCCGCGCTGCGTAACTTCGTGATCCTCACGATGTTGTCGCTGATTCCGGTGCTGATGATCGGCATGACTGCCTTCACCAGGATCATCATCGTGCTGTCCCTGCTGCGGCATGCGCTGGGCATTCCACAGACGCCGCCCAACAGCGTGGTGATCACCTTGGCGATCTGTATGACCTACTTCACCATGTCGCCGGTCCTCGATCGCATGAACCATGATGCGATCGCACCCTACATGAGTGAGCAGATCACCGCCCAGCAGGCCATCGAACTGGGCAGCCGGCCGCTGCGTGAGTTCATGGTCTCCCAGACACGCGAATCGGACCTGCGCACGGTGATCGAGATGGCCAAGGCGCCGGCGCCCAAGACTATGGACGACATCCGCTTTGGCCATCTGGTCACTGCGTTCTTGCTGAGCGAGCTGAAGACCGCCTTCCAGATCGGCTTCGTGATCTTCCTGCCTTTCGTGCTCATCGACCTGGTGGTCGCTGCGGCACTGATGGCGCTGGGCATGATCATGCTGCCACCGACCACCATCAGCCTGCCCTTGAAGATACTGCTGTTTGTACTGATCGATGGCTGGGTGTTGCTGTCCAAGGCGTTGCTGGGCAGCTACTGGAACTGACATGGACACGCATGCCACGGATGGCGAGGCGGTACTGTGGTCCCAGCTCAGGGAGCAACGCTGCTCGCAGGCGCGTGATGCCCTCTACCTGCGCTACAGGCCGTGGGCGACAGCGATCGCGCGGCGGGTACACCGCCGCTTCCCACGGCTGGGTGCGGACCGGGACGACTTCATCCAGAACGCCAGCATTGGACTGCTGGAGGCGATTGATCGTTTTGATCCGGCACGCGGCATTGCGTTCCAGGCCTATGCAATGAACCGGGTACGCGGCTCTGTTTTCAATGGCCTTCGCGTGATCCTTGGGGGCGCATCGAACGAGCGCAATCAGGAGCGGCTGGGCACCCTGCAGGGTGGGTCCGATGACCCCTTCAATGAGCTGGTCGCTTCGATCGTCGGGTTGGGCCTGGGCTACATGCTGGACGATGCGGCCAATCCGCTGGTCATCGACAGTCACGATGCGCTTCGCTTCGCCGAGGATCAGCAGGTCATCGGACAGTTGCTTGCCGGAGTGGAGCAACTACCGCCAAGGTTGAAGGCGATCATCGTCCGCCACTACTTCGAGTTCACGCCCTTCATTGAGCTTGCCCAGGAGTGGGGGCTGAGTAAGGGGCGCATTTCGCAGCTACACCGTGCGGCGCTCGACGCACTGCGACTCAGCGTGCAGGCAACTGATTGAGTCCCGCTTGCTGTAGGGAACGCAGCCGGGCCTTGGTGACATGACTCCGAGCTGCCCGCGGCCTCCCCGCACCGAAAACAGAAAGCCCCGTCCGTGCGGGGCTTTCGTTCTTGTCCCATGGCCCCCGGGTTGTGCTGCGCAGCATGGTCTTTCGTGCACCGCGACTTGCAAACAGACAAATTCCTCCCCTATGGTGCAATCGATTGCATTGCTGTGAATCGTTGCGTTTGATACCGGTTGGGAGGCCGGCAGGTGGATGTCCATCCATTCGATCAGACCGGCTCCGGCGACGGGCCTCACGCGGCGCGATGCGTTGCGCATGGCGGTTGCTGGAGGCGTAGCGCTGGGTACTGCGGGAGCGTTGCCTGCATTCGCCGCCACCGCAGCGCTCAAGGGCAACCTGAAGCACTCCGTGGCGCGCTGGACCTTCCCGCAGCTGTCGGTCGCCCAGCTCTGCGCGACGGTGAAGGACATCGGCTTCGCCGCCATCGACCTGGTTGGCCCGGAAGACTGGCCCACGCTGAAGGCCCATGGCGTGTACAGCTCGATGTGCAACGGCGCGGAGCTGGGTCTTACCAAGGGCTTTGCCGGCCGTGAGTTCCACGACCCGCTGGTAGAGCGCTACACGCGGCACATCGATCTGGTGGCCGATGCCGGTTACCGGAATCTCATCTGCTTCTCCGGCAACCGCAACGGCATGGACCCGCATGACGGCATGGCCAATGCCGAGGCCGGCCTCAAGCGCATCCTCGGGCATGCCGAGAAGCGTGGCGTCGTGCTGGTGATGGAGCTGCTCAACTCCAAGGTCGATCACCGCGACTACCTGTGCGACCACTCGGCCTGGGGCGTGGAGCTGTGCCAGCGGCTCGGCTCGGACAACTTCGGCCTGCTGTACGACATCTACCACATGCAGATCATGGAGGGCGACATCATCGCCACCATCGGCAAGCATCACGCCTGCTTCAAGCACTACCACACCGCTGGCGTGCCTGGCCGGCATGAGATCGGAGATCAGCAGGAGCTGAACTATGCAGCGATCTGCCGCGCGATCCGCGACACCGGTTTCGAGGGGTATGTGGCGCAGGAGTTCATGCCTGCCGCGCCCGATCCTGTTGGTTCATTGCGCGAGGCGATCCGCCTCTGCGACGTCTGAAACGATATCCACCCAGGTGAGAGACCCATGGCAGATAATCACTACGACGCCATTGTTGTTGGCTCGGGAATCAGTGGCGGCTGGGCAGCGAAGGAGCTGACCGAGAAGGGCCTGAAGGTCCTGATGCTGGAACGCGGGCGCAACATCGAGCACGTCAAGGACTACGTCAACGCGATGAAGGAAGCGTGGGATTTCCCGCATCGCAATCGGCCGACGCAGGCGATGAAGGCCGCGTTCCCGGTGCTGATGCGCGACTACGGCCTGGCCGAGAACCTGGAAGGAATGTGGGCCAACGAGCAGGACTCGCCCTACATCGAGACCAAGCGCTTCGACTGGTTCCGTGGCTACCACGTGGGTGGGCGCTCGCTGATGTGGGGCCGGCAGAGCTATCGGTTTTCCGACCTGGACTTCGAAGCCAACCTCAAGGATGGCATTGCCACCGACTGGCCGATCCGCTATGCCGACATCGCGCCGTGGTACGACCATGTGGAGAAGTTCGCCGGCATCGCCGGCACGCGCGAAGGACTGGACGTGCTCCCGGACGGCGAGTTCCTGCCGCCGATCCCGTTGAACATCGTCGAGAAGGACGTGGCCGCTCGGATCAAGAAGGCCTTTGGCGGAACGCGGCACATGATCCACTCGCGCACGGCCAACATCACCCAGCCGATGCCCGAGCAGGGGCGCGTGAACTGCCAGTACCGCAACAAGTGCATCCTGGGCTGCCCCTTCGGTGCCTACTTCTCGACCCAGTCGGCGACGCTGCCGGCGGCGATGAAGACCGGCAACCTGACGCTGCGGCCGTTCTCGATCGTCAAGGAAGTGCTCTACGACAAGGACCGCAAGCGTGCGCGTGGCGTGGAGGTGATCGACGCCGAAACCGGGCAGACCTACCAGTACACCGCCAAGGTCATCTTCCTCAACGCGTCGTCGTTCAACTCCACCTGGCTGCTGATGAATTCGGCGACCGACGTCTGGGACGGGGGACTGGGTTCTTCGTCGGGCGAGCTGGGGCACAACGTGATGGACCATCATTTCGGTGCGGGCGCCTCGGGCCGGGTCGAGGGCTACGAAGACAAGTACTACTTCGGCCGCCGTCCCTGCGGCTTCTACATTCCGCGCTTCCGCAACGTCGCGTCCGACAAGCGGGGTTACCTGCGCGGGTTCGGCTACCAGGGCGGTGCCAGCCGCACCGGCTGGTCGCGCGAGATCGCCGAGCTGAACATCGGTGCCGATCTGAAGGAGGCGCTGACCGTACCGGGCGACTGGCGCATCGGCATGACCGGGTTCGGTGAAATGCTGCCGCACCACGACAATGCGATCCGCCTGGACCGCGACCGCAAGGACAAGTGGGGGCTGCCGGTGCTGGCGATGGATGTGTCCATGCGTGCCAACGAACTGGCGATGCGCAAGGACATGGCCGCCGATGCCGCCGAGATGCTGGAGGCGGCCGGGGTCAAGGACGTGAAGATGCACGACAACGACTACGCCCCGGGCAAGGGCATCCATGAGATGGGGACCGCGCGCATGGGACGTGATCGGAAGAGTTCGGTATTGAACGCGCACAACCAGGTCTGGGATGCGCCCAACGTCTACGTCACCGACGGTGCCTGCATGACCTCCAGCGCCTGCGTGAATCCCTCGTTGACCTACATGGCGCTGACCGCGCGCGCGGCCGACCATGCGGTGCGCGAACTGAAAGCGGGGAACCTGTGATGGACCGCCGCGAACTGCTGAAGATGATCGTTGCCGCCACCGGTACGGCCATGGTCGGCCTGCCGGCCCTGGTGCATGGCAAGGTTCCGGCAGCCGGGGCGATGCCCGCGTTCTCCGACGCCGATATCGGCATGCTCGACGAGATCGCCGAGACCATCCTGCCACGGACCCGGACACCGGGTGCAAAGGATGCCGGCGCCGGCCTGTTCATGGCGACGTTCGTCAGCGACTGCTACACCGCCCGCCAGCAGGCAGCGTTCCGCACCGGCCTGGCCGACATCAACACGCGCGCAGGCGGTCGTTTCATGTCGCTCACGCCGGACGCCCGCACCGAACTGCTGCGCCGCCTGGACGCGGAAGCCAGGGCACGCCCTGCCGAGGTGACCGAAACCGGGACGCCCGAACAGGGCGAGGCCATGCCGCATTACTTCACGATGATCAAGCAGCTGGCCATTTTCGGCTTCTTCACCTCCAAGGTCGGCGCGACCGGAGTGCTGCAGTACGTCGCCGTGCCGGGACGCTACGATGGCGACCTCGCCTATGTCCCCGGTACGCCGGCGTGGGGGACCAGCTGATGGACAACACCAGGATGATCCGCACAGTGCTGGCCACCGCCGGCCTGCTGGCCACGGCATCGGCATCGGCAGCGGCGCAGGACAGTGCCGACGCTGCACGTGACCCGAAGAAGACCGAAGTGTGGACCCCCGTACCCGCTCTCGTGGCCACGCCGCCAGGCAAGGCCCCCTCCGATGCGATCGTGCTGTTCGATGGCAAGGATGTGTCCGCGTGGGAATCGGAGCAGGGCGGACGCGTGCCCTGGAAGGTTGCCGGGGGCGCCATGACGGTCGTTCCGGGCAGCAAGGGCATCCGTACCCGGCAACGCTTCTGCGATGTCCAGCTGCATGTCGAATGGCGCACGCCCACTGACACGAAGGGCTTCGACGGCCAGAACCGCGGCAACAGCGGGATCTTCCTGCAGGAACGGTATGAACTGCAGGTGCTCGACAGCTACAACAACCCGACCTATGCCAATGGCCAGGCCGGCTCCATCTACAAGCAGGCCATGCCGCGGGTGAATGCCTCGCGCGCGCCGGGCCAGTGGCAGGCCTACGACATCCTCTGGAAGGCACCGCGCTTCTCGGCGGGAGGCGGGCTGATTTCGCCTGCGCGCATCACGGTGCTGCACAACGGCGTGCTGGTGCAGGATGACACCGTGCTGGCAGGCAAGACCGAGTACATCGGGGCGCCCTCGTATTCGCCCCATGCCTGTGCGCCGCTCTATCTGCAGGAGCATGACTCCAGGGTCAGCTACCGCAACATCTGGGTGCGCGAGCTGTAGCCCGGTCCGTTACTTCGCCAGGTAGCTGGCGATGTCATCGATCTCCTGCTGCGACAGCTGGGGGAAGGGCGGCATCAGGCCGCCGCCCTTCCTGATCTTGTCCTTGATCTGCGCGGCATCCAGGCGCTTGCTGACATCGGTGAGCGCCGGGAACGCACCCGGCATGCCAGCGCGGTCCGCGCCATGGCAGGCGGTGCAGTTGGCGGAGTAGAGCTTCGCCCCGGCGGCAGGGTCGTCCTTGCACCACGCGGCGGTTGCCAGTGTCGTGCCGCACAGGAGCACGGCCAGGGTCAGGATCGGTTTCAGGCGGATATCCAAGCAAGGCTCCTTTGCGGGTCAGCGCCGCGCACGAGCGGGCTGGCTGAGGGTCAGGTGTTTACGCAGGTAATCCGCGCCGGTCTGGATGACCTTGCCCGGATCGCGTGGCTGGTCGTGCTCGACGATGTACCACTTCACGTTGGCCGCCGCTGCGGCAGGCAGGATCGCGTTCCAGTCCAGCACGCCCTGGCCCACCGCGGCGAATCCGCCTTCGTCTTCGGCCTGGCCCTTGGGCGCATTGTCCTTGGCATGCACGGCGAACAGGCGGCCGCTGAACTTGCCCAGCATCGCCGCCGGGTCCAGACCCGCACGCGCGACCCAGGCCAGGTCCAGCTCGGTCTGCAGCTCGGGCCCGGCCGCTGCGAACAGCAGCTCCAGTCCGGTCCTGCCTTCGAAGTCGGCCAGCTCGAAGTCGTGGTTGTGATAGGCCAGCTGCATGCCCTTGCCGCGCAGTTGCCTGGCGATCCGGCCCAGGTCCTGGCCCAGCGCGGTCCAGCCTGCGGCATCGGCCGGCCGGTCCTTCTGATCCAGGTAGGGCACCACCAGCGTGGTGTTGCCGATCGCGCGGTTGAACGCCACCACGCCATCAAGGTTGTTGCGCAGTTCGGTCAACGGGACATGCGACGAAACCGCCTTGATCGCGTAGCGGTCCAGCAACTGCTTCAACGCCTGCGCGCTGACGTTCTGGGTACCGACCGTTTCCACCGCGCGCACGCCCGCGTCGTGGACGATCTTCAGCTGCTGGTCCAGTGAGCCGGCGTTGCGCAGCGTGTACATCTGCACGGCGATGGGTTGCTGCGGGGCTGCTGCGTTCCGCGCGAAGGCGGGCAGGGCAGCGAGCAACAGCACGACAAGGCTTGCAGTTCTACGCACACGGATGTTCATCATGGGGTCCTCCCGGGATTCAACCGATGGCGGTCCAGGTGCGTGACCTGGCCGATGCAATGACACGATCGACGATCTGCGCCGAGCGCAGGCCGTCTTCGAAGGTGGGCAGGCCCTGCGGCCGCTCACCTTCAATGGCGCGGTAGGTGTCGGCGACGAACGCCTCGAAGCACTGGGCGTAGCCCTGCGCGTGCCCGGCCGGCAGCACCGACAGCCGGCGCTGTTCGGCAGTGCCCGCGCCGGGCCCGCGCACGAAGATCTCCTCGCGCTGGTCGGGCAGGCCGATCCACAGCCGCTCGGCATCCTCCTGGTCGAAGGCGACGCTGGCGTTGGCGCCGTCGATCTCGAACCAGAGGCGGTTGCGGCGTCCGGCCGACACCTGGCTGACGGTCAACGACGCCAGCGTACCGGCCCGGGTCCTGAACATCGCGGCCGCCACGTCCTCGCTTGCGACCGCCTGCATTGCGCCTCCCGCGGCCGGTGTGCTGAAACTCTGCGCGCTGACCGCGCCGCGTTCGGCGATCACGGTGGCGAACGCCGCGCTGACCTCGGCGAAGCGTTCGCCGCTGACCCATTCGACCAGATCGCACCAGTGTGAACCGATGTCGGCGAACACGCGCGACGTGCCTCCCAGCGCAGGGTCCACGCGCCAGTTGTTGCTGGCCGGGTCCAGCAGCCAATCCTGCAGGTAGCTGCCATGGATCAGGTGCAACGGCCCCAGCTCACCCTGCGCGATGCGCGCGCGGGCCTCACGCACCACCGGGTGGTAGCGGTAGACGAACGGCACCGTGGCAACCAATCCGGTCGAGGCCGCCAACGCGGCCAGCTCCCGCGCATCCTCCAGCGTGGTCGCCAGCGGCTTCTCGCAGATCACGTGCTTGCCGGCCTCCAGTGCGGCCTGGGCCATGGCACGGTGCAGGTGGTTCGGCGTGCAGACGTGCACGACCTGCACCTGCGGGTCGGCCACCACCTGTTCGATGTCCCGATAGGCGAGCGGAACATTCCACGCCTCCGCCGTGTCGCGTGCACGCTGCAGGGAGGACGCGGCCACGCCACGGATCTGCGCGCCGGCCAGCAGCGCCGCGCGACGATGCACAGCGCCGATCATGCCGGTGCCGATGATGGCGATTCCAAGCTGGGGCATCGGCCGGTCTCCTCAGTGTGTGGATGGTGCGGCCGCAGCCACCGGCCGGTCGCGGAACAGCAGCAGGAAGGCGACCAACACCACCAGCGCGACGCCGGCCGGGAACAACCAGATCTGTTGCCAGTCCGGGCCTGCGGCGGTGGTGAAGTGCTCGACCACGGCACCGGACAGGAAGGTGCCGATCAACATGCCAACCCCGTAGGTGGCCAGGGTGATGAAGCCCTGCGCGCTGCTGCGCGCGGCAGCGCCGGCGTGCGCATCGGTGTAGATCTGGCCGGTAACGAAGAAGAAGTCGTAGCAGATGCCGTGCAGCACGATGCCGATCACCAGCAGCGAGAAACCGCCCCCGGCATCGCCAAAGGCGAACAGGACGTAGCGCACCACCCAGGCCGCCATGCCCACCGCCAGCATGGTCTTCACCCCCAGCCGCACGAACAGGAAGGGCATGGCCAGCATCAGCAGCACCTCGGAGACCTGGCCCAGCGACTGCAGGCCGGCGGCACCGCGCACGCCCAGGTCGTTGAGATAGGGGTTGGTGAAGTTGTAATAGAACGACAGCGGGATGCAGATGGCGATGGAGGCCAGGAAGAACACCAGGTAGGCGCGCGACTTCAGCAGCCGCAGCGAGTCCAGCCCCAGGATCTGCCCCAGCCCGGCGTCGCGCTGCTGTGCCAGTGGCGGTGTGTGTGGCAGGGTGAACGCATACAGCCCGAGCAAAAGCGACGCCAATGCGGCCATGCGGAACGTCAGCTCAAGCCGATGCGCCTGCTCCCACCCCAGCCAGCCGATCAGCACGCCTGCGATGATCCAGCCGATGCTGCCGGCCACGCGTACCAGCGGGAACTGCTTCTCGGGCGACTGCATGTGCCGCATGGCCACGCTGTTGGCCAGTGCCAGGGTCGGCATGAACAGCAGCATGTAGCCCATCACGCAGGCCGAGAACACACTGAAGCTGGTGGCGGTGGACGCCAGCCACATCAGCACCGCGCCGGCCAGGTGCAGCACCGCGAGGATGCGCTGCGCCGCGAAGTAGCGATCCGCGATCAGGCCGACCAGGAACGGCGCCACGATGGCGCCGATGGACTGGCTGAGGAAGGCGGTCGCCACCTGGCTCGCGCTGGCCTGCAGCGGGCCCTGCACCAGGTAGGTGCCGAGGGTGACGAACCACGCCCCCCAGATGAAGAACTGTAGAAACATCATCGCGCCCAGGCGCGACATGGCGTGCGTCATGGCTTGCCCTCCCGGGGCGGTCTTGGCTCAGATTCCCAGCATGCGGTGCAGTGACGCGGCGTCGGTGCCGCTGTCGGCAAAGTCGTCGAAGGCGCGTTCGGTCACGCGGATGAGGTGGTCGCGGATGAAGGCGGCGCCCTCGCGCGCGCCGTCTTCGGGGTGCTTCAGGCAGCACTCCCATTCCAGTACCGCCCAGCCGGGGAAATCGTACTGGGCGAACTTCGAGAAGATCGCCCTGAAGTCGATCTGGCCGTCGCCCAGTGAACGGAAACGGCCCGGACGATCGATCCAGTCCTGGTAGCCGCCATACACGCCGCTGCTCGCGCTGGGACGATACTCCGCGTCCTTGACGTGGAAGATGCCGATGCGCGCGTGGTAGCGGTCGATGAAGCCCAGGTAGTCCATCTGCTGCAGCAGCAGGTGGCTGGGGTCGTACAGGATCTTCGCGCGCGGGTGGTGGTCCACCACGTCGAGGAAGCGTTCAAAGGTCGCGCCGTCGTGCAGGTCCTCGCCGGGGTGGATCTCGAAGCACAGGTCCACGCCGCAGGCGTCGAAGGCATCCAGGATCGGGCGCCAACGGCGGCCGAGTTCGGCGAAGGCTTCATCCACCAGCCCGGGGGGGCGCTGCGGCCAGGGGTAGAAGTAGGGCCAGGCCAGTGCGCCGGAGAACGTGGCGTGTGCGGTCAGTCCCAGCCGCTGGCTGGCTTTGGCGGCCAACAGCAGCTGCTCCACCGCCCAGGCCTGGCGGGCGGCCGGATCGCCGCGCTTTTCCGGCGGCGCGAACCCGTCGAACAGCGCGTCATAGGCGGGATGGACGGCCACCAGCTGCCCCTGCAGGTGGGTCGACAGCTCGGTGATCTGTACGCCATGCCCGGCCAGCATGCCGGCAATGTCGTCGCAGTACGCCTGGCTGCGGGCGGCCTCGGCCAGGTCGAACAGGTGGGGCGCGGAGGTGGGGACTTGTACGCCAGAATAGCCCAGACCCGCGGCCCATCCGGCCAGCGTGTCCAGCCGATCAAAAGGAGCTGTGTCGCCGATGAACTGCGCCAGGAACAGCGCTGGACCCTTGAGCGTCTTCAACGTGATTCGCCCTCGATGCAATCGATTGCATTATCCTAGCAGGGGCTTACGCAGGACCTGTTGTGCAGTGCACAGCGGGCAGGAGAACTAACGCCATGGCCACCATCTACGACATCGCAAGACACGTCGGCGTGTCCGCCGGTACGGTGTCGCGCGCGCTTTCGCGGCCGGACAAAGTGCTGCCGGCCACCCGCGCGCGGATCGAACAGGCGGCCGCCTCGTTGGGCTATGTGCCCAACACGGTGGCGCGCACGCTCAAGACCCAGCGCAGTGGCAAGATCCTGGTCACCGTCCCGGACATCGCCAATCCGTTCTTCGCGCAGATCCTGCAGGGGGCGGAGGAGGCCGCGCAGGCGGTCGGCTATGCGGTCCTGCTGGGCGATACCCAGCATCAACCCGACCGCGAGGAGCGCTACGCGCAGATGCTCAGGCGCAACGAGGCCGACGGCATGATCGTGCTCGGTCATCGCCTGCCGCCCACCGCGCGCGAGATCGTCGAGCAGCGTGGCGCCGCCGCGCCGGTGGTCAACGGGTGCGAGTTCGACCCCGCACTGGGCATCCCCAGCGTCCACATCGACAATGCGGCCGCCGCACGCACCGTGATGGAGCATCTGTACGCGCTGGGACATGAGCGGATCGCCGTGGTCGGCGGGCCGCCCGACAACCCCCTGCACCAGCAACGGCTGGAAGGGGTCCGCGCGGCCGGTAGGGCGCGTGGCCGCCTGCGCCAGCTCAGCATCGTGCCGGGTGACTTTTCCGTGGAGTCCGGGCATGCGGCGGCAATGGCGCTGCTGCACGCCACGCCTGTTCCGACCGCGGTGTTCTGCTTCAGCGACCAGATGGCGCTGGGCACCCTCGCGGCCTGCCGGGACCTGGGCATCCGCGTGCCGGAGGACCTGTCCGTCGTCGGCTTCGACGATCTGGCGTCGTCGCGTTACCTCACGCCGCCGTTGACGACCGTCCGCCAGCCCATGCGCGAGATCGGCGAGCGCGCGGTCAACCTGCTGCTCGCGATCATCGATCAGGCCGATGTGCCGCTTCAGCAGACGCTGGAGTTCAGTTTCATGCTGCGCGGTTCGACGGCGGTGCCCAGGCCCGGGTGAGCGCGGATCGGGGCGGCTGGCAGCTATCCGGCGGTCGCGGCAGCGTGCAACCTTGATCCCGAATTGACGCCGGGCTGTCAGACTCATCGCAGGCAGCCCGGCAAGGGCCGTAGCAGCAGGTGCGATCGTCCAAGGGGGGCGGCAATGCCGTTCTTCACCGATTCGACGGAAGGCGCGGTCGAAGGTATTGGCGCGGCACGGCGCATTGGCTGGATGCGCTTCGTTGGCAATGGACTGGGGGCGATCCCCATCGCCTCGATCATGCTCGAACGCGGGGACGGCGGACCGGCATGGAGCCTGCTGCTGCTCAACGCACTGGCGTGGCCAGCACTGGCCTTGTTGCTGACCCGGCGCTCCCGCCAGCCGGCAGTCGTCCAGTTCCGCTGCATGGTGGCCGATTCCTTCTTCGGCGGTGGCTGGATCGCGTTCATGGCGCTGAGCGCCGTGCCCAGCGCGCTGTTCGCTGCACTGCTGGTGGCCGACAAGATCGCCGCCGGTGGCGTGCGCCTGGCGATGCGCGCCACGCTGGCGCTGCTGCTGGGCTTCGCGCTCGCCTGGTGGGCGCTCGGGTTTCCGTACCAGCCGGTGACGTCGCAGCGCACGATCGTGCTCAGTGTGCCGTTCCTGTTCGTCTATGGCATCGGCCTCAGCATCCTCAGCTGGCAGCTGGCGCGCCGGGTCAAATCGCAGAACCGCCAGCTGCAGCGGCTCAGCCGGATGGATCCGCTGGTCGAGCTGGCCAACCGTGGTTTCCTGATCCTGCGCGCGCAGCAGGCACTGGACCGGGCGCAGGGCCAGGGCGGCTTTGCCTGCCTGCTGATGCTCGATGTGGACGACTTCAAGCGCATCAACGATTCGCATGGCCACCGCGCCGGCGACGAGGTGCTGCGCCATGTCGCGGCGACGTTGCGCACGTTCGCGCGACCGGGGGATACCCCGGCGCGGCTCGGCGGCGACGAGTTCGTGGTGCTGCTGCACGACTGCGCGCCCGCCGATGCGATGCACGTGGCCGAGCGCGTGCGCCTGCACCTGCTCGAAGCCGCGCGCCAGGCCACGCCGGGCGTGGAATTCAGCGTGAGCATCGGCATTGCCGCCACGCCGCGCGGGGGCAGTGTCGAGGACTGGCTGGCACTGGCCGACCGCGCGCTCTACCACGCCAAGCGGCAGGGCAAGAACACGGCCAGCTACGGCGAATGAGTGCAGCGGGCGGCGGCAGGGCGGCCACCGGATGAACGCGCAATACCCGTTCAGCCTGCACGCCGAATCGGTGGGTCAATCCTCTACCATGGGCCACCCCGCCCGGACGCGCTCCCATGCAAGATGCTCTTGTTGCCCCGCCCAAGCCCCCGATTGCCAGGATCGCGGCCTGGTTGATGATGCTGCTGGGCATGTGGCTGGCGCTGAAACTGGGCCTGGTGGTGACCCTGCTGTCCGGCCTGCTGGTGTTCCAGCTGACCCACGTTCTGGCGTCCACCGTGGAAGGCAGGCTGCCGCCGGGACGGGCACGGGCGATCGCGGTGATCGTGCTGTCGGCGATCATCATCAGCGCGCTGGTGCTGGCCGGGATCGGCGTGGCCTCGTTCTTCCGCAACGAGACCGGCGGCCCGGACGCACTGCTGGCGCGGCTGATGGAGATCCTCAACACCTCGCGGCACCAGGTGCCGGCGCTGCTGCAACCCTACATTCCCGAAGACATGCCAGCGCTGCGCGCGGCGCTGAACGACTGGGCCGCCGAGCATCAGCGCCAGCTGGGCGTGGCCGGTACCTCGGTGGTCCAGGTGGGTGTGCGCGTACTGATCGGCATGGTGCTCGGCGCCATGATCGCGCTGTATGACGAACTGCCGCTGCCGAAGATGGGCCCGCTGGCGCAGGAGCTGATCGGGCGCACCAGCCGCCTGGCCACCGCCTTCCGCCAGGTGGTGTTCGCGCAGGTGAAGATCTCGCTGCTCAACACCGTGTTCACCGCCATCTTCCTGCTGGGCGTGCTGCCGTTGTTCGGCATGCACCTGCCGCTGTCCAAGACCCTGGTGCTGATCACTTTCCTGGCCGGCCTGCTGCCGGTGGTGGGCAACATCATCTCCAATACCATCATCACCATCGTCGCGCTGTCGGTCTCGTTCTACGTGGCGGTGGCGGCGCTGCTGTACCTGATCGTGATCCACAAGCTGGAGTACTTCCTCAACGCGCGCATCGTCGGTGGCGAGATCCAGGCCCGCGCGTGGGAACTGCTGCTGGCCATGCTGGTGATGGAAGCGGCCTTCGGCCTGCCGGGCCTGGTCGCCGCGCCGGTGTTCTATGCCTACGTGAAGCGCGAACTGGTCGACCAGCGCTGGATCTGACGCGGCTGGGCAGGACGCCATTGCCACGATCCGAGTGCCGGCGAGGCCTTGCCGTTGGGTTCGCGGCGGGTGCGCCATACCCACGGGCACGGTTGGCCCGGTAGCGGCTTGGCGCCCGCGTGGCCGGCCGCTACAGTGAGCGCACTTCAGGGGAATATTGCATGGCCCGCAAGGCGTCGCCCATTGGATTGCGGACCTGGGTCTGGATCCTGGCCGGGCTGTTCGTGGTCTGTACGCTGCCCTTGATGGCCATCGCGCTGGTGCAGGGCACGCTGCGCTTCACTGCCGCCGAGGACAATCTGGTCAGCCTGCGCCAGCTGCGGCAGACCTTTGACCTGGCCAACCAGGTGTCGGCCGAACGCGGCCCGGCCAACAGCCTGCTGGGGGCAGACCCGGCCGATGCGGACGAACAGGCACGGCTGGCAGCACAGCTGGCGGTCGCGCGCCGGCGGGTCGACGCCGCCCTGCTGCAGCTGGACACCGCGTCGAGGGCCGATCCGGACGTGGTCGGCGCGCACGGGCTGCTGGCCGACGCGCGACGTCGCCTGCACTCGGCGCGGGCCGCGGTGGACCGGGTGGCGGCACAGCCGCAGGGTGCACGCCGGGTGGAGGACGTGGAGCGCGCGATCAGCAGCATGTTCGCCGTGGTGGACCGCCTGCACGTGCTGACCTCGGCGCAGATCAACGCACTGGTCAGTGCCGACCGCGAAGCAGCGATTCCCGCGATGCAGGGCCAGGTGCTGATCGACCTGCGCGAACATGGGGGCCGCTTGGCTTCGAACGTGATGGCGCCGGTGGCGGTCCCGGGGGCATGGCGTGATGAACAGGTCCGTGCCGCATTGCAGACCGAAGGCCGCCTGCTGGAGCTGTGGCGGCTGGCCGGCAGCCATGAAGCGGTGTACCGCAGTGATCCGGGGCTGTCCTGGCATTGGGACATGGCGCGCCGGCAGTTCTTCGGCGAATCGCTGCCGATGATCGAACGGCTGATCGACGATGGCCGGCGCGGCGTGCGCCCGCCGTGGACCGCCGCCGAGTTCACCGCACGCTACGTGCCGACCCTGCAGTCGCTGGAAGCGCTGCGCGACGGTTACTTGACCGTCGCCATCGCCCGTTTCGAGCACGCCCGCAACCGTGAAGCCATGCGCCTGGTGGTGCTGGTGGCAACGGCACTCGGTACGCTGGTGGTGCTCGGCGTGGCCCTGCGCATTGCCCACCTGCAGATCCTGCGGCCACTGCTGCAGGCGCAGAAGCAGGTGGTCCAGATCGCCTCGGACGCGCCCGGTCCGGCGCAGCACGTGACCCACCCGCTGGCCGAGATGCAGCGCCTGTTTGATGCCATCGAAGTGCTGCGCGAAAAGTCGCGGGAGCGCTCGGCCCTGACCAGCGAGCTGCGCCAGCTGGCCGGCACCGATGAACTGACCGGGTTGTTGAACCGGCGCGCGCTGGACGAGAGGGTGCAGCAGCGCCACGCTGATGGCGGCAACAGCGCGGTGGTGATCCTGCTCGACGTGGACCGTTTCAAGGCGATCAACGACGGCCATGGCCATGATGCGGGCGACCAGGTGCTGGTGCAGGTGGCGCGCCTGCTGCAACGGCACCTGCGGCGCAGCGACAGCGTTGCCCGCTACGGTGGCGAGGAGTTCCTGGTGCTGCTGGCCGATGGCGATCTGGCCGGCGGGCGCCAGCTGGCCGAATCGCTGCGCGTGGCACTACAGCAACTGGACATCGCACTGGCCGGTGGCAACGTACTGCGCGTTACCGCCAGCTTCGGTGTGGCCGAGGGCGGGACCGATGCACTGGGCTGGCGCACGCTGCTGCGCGCTGCGGACGCGGCCATGTACCAGGCCAAGGCACAGGGGCGCGACCGCGTGCGCGTGGCTGGCGGTGGCCGCAACCTGCGCTGAGCAGTGCATCAGCCGATGCGTGCATGCACGCGCCGAAGCGTCCGCGCGATCATGCGGCGCGCAATGGGCCGTGGCACCGACAGCCCGCGCCAGCGCAACGCGCCCACCCGGAAGGTAGCGCTGGCGGTGGCCAGCACCTTGCCGGTCGGATCGGTCAGCCAGCCGCGGGTGAAGGCGATGCTGCCCTTGCTGTGCTCGACTTCGCCCCAGCCGATGATCCGCCCGGGCCGCGCCGGGCTGACGAAGCTGGTCTTGGACTCCACCGTGACCGCGATGCGATTGGCCGGCAGTGTGGCGTAGATTGCCGGCCCCATGCAGTCATCGAGCATCGCAGACAGGAATCCCCCCTGCACGTTGCCCATCGGGTTGGTCAGCAGCGGGCGGGCCTCGAATTCGACCTGGATGCGGCGCCGTGCATCGTCGTAGTCGACGAAGCGCCAGCCAAGCAGGGTGCCGGCCTGGGAACGCGGCAGATCACCGTTGACCACGCGGTAGAAGATCGATTCGGGATTCATCGTGGAGCCTCGTGGGGAGGGGGGAGGGGAACTCACCGGGACAGTGACAGCACGGCCAGCACGAAGCCGAGGAGCGACAGCAGCACCACGGCCGCGCCAGTGGATACCGGGGTACGCGCACCGGTGCGTCGCCGCACGCCGGAGGCGACCAGCACCGGCGGGACGGTGGCGACCAGGCAGAACAACTGGAACGCCAGCAGCTGTGGCAGCGCGAAGTGACCGCCGAAGAAAATCAGCCAGGCCAGCATCACGCCGGCGCCGGCCAGCGCGATCCAGCCTGCCCCCACCACGCGGATGAGGGCCATCACCAGCACCTGCATGCGGGGTTCAACCGCAGCCCACGGCAGGCCGACCGCCTGGCCGTGGTAGGGCATGAAATCGGAACGCCTCAGGTAGGCCGCGGCGAACAGCGCGACAATGACGAACGCCAGCAGGTAGCAGCCGAACGCGAGCCAAGCGAACAAGTCCATGTGGAGGCCATGCGGTTGCGGAGGAGTCGCCGCCCGCACGCCGGCGGCCATGCCGGTCGTGCGACGGGGTAGCGCGATTCTGGGGCAGCACGCCGTTAGGGACGCGTCGCGGCTTGCAGGGCCGTTCCTCCATCTGCCGTTAACGCCAGTGTGGTGTTGAGGCATGCGTCACGCACGCGCCATGGGCTCTATCTCGTTTCCTGTGAAGAGGCCGCAACTGGCCATCCACGCTTCGGTCACCGCGCTGCGCAGAGGCTGGAATTCCATCCGATGAAGGACGACGCCATGACCCAGCTCACCCTGCCCGAACTGGCCAAGAAAATGGCCGGCATTGATTTCACCCTGCTTCAGACCCACGCCGGTGGAGAGATTGCCGGCCGTCCGATGAGCAACAACGGCGACGTGGACTATGACGGTGACAGCTGGTTCTTCACTACCGAAGACACCGACATGGTGAAAGAGATTGAAGCTGACCCGGCCGTTGCCCTGGGGTTTTCCGGCAGCAAATCGTTGCTGGGCAAGCCGCCGCTGTTCGTGCACGTGCAGGGCAGGGCTGCGCTGGTGCGCGACCGGGCCACGATGAGCCAGCACTGGGTGAAGGACCTGGAGCGCTGGTTCGAACAGGGCGTGGATACACCGGGGCTGGTACTGATCCATGTGCGCGCCAGCCGCATCCACTACTGGGATGGCGAGGACGAGGGCGAGCTCACAGTCTGACCCGGCGGTGGTAGGGCAACGCAGCCGTTGCGCGCCGCGCCCGGGCTTTGCCATCCTCCCCGCTGCGTTCCGCACCGTGGAGTTCCAATGCGCCCTGCCATCTGGCTGATCCTGGCCCTGCTGCCTGCCCTGGCGGCAGCGCCGCCTGCACGCGCAGCCAAGGCCAACGCACAGCCGCAGGACTCCTTCAGCGAGTTGTTCGATACCGCCTGCATGCAGCACATCGGCGCGCCGGCGCGGTTGCAGTCGTTGATGGAATCCAACGGGCTGTCGCCGCTGCCGCCGGCCGAGGCCGCGACCCTGCTGCAGGGGCAGCCGGGCGTGGCCTGGATGGTGCCGCTGGCCAGCGGCCGTTATGCGGTCAGCTGGGCCGATGATGGCACCTGCTCGGTGTATGCGGAAAAGGCCGATGCGGCTGTGGTGCAGAAGGGTTTTGCACGACTGGTGCAGGCCGCACCGAAGCCCTTGCAGGCACGCTCGCTGCCGGGCCGTGGGCCGTTGTCGGCCGACCAGGTCGCGATCCAGTACGGCTGGGCTGCGCCGGGACAGGCCAAGCTGCATGCGCGCTTCCGGCTGGTGACGCGGCAGGCGCCGGAGGTAGGCGTGCAGGCGATGGCCTCGGTGACGCCCGGTGAGGCGATGCGGGAGCAGAGCACGCCGGGGCCCTGATCGGAACCCCCGAGCACGGTTCAGCCTTTCACGCTGGTTGTGGTATATCGTTTATCGATAAATCCACCCGGGGCGGCGAGGCCGCTCCAATGCCGGAGGCCGCTTGACCGCTCGTCCCGCCCGCGTCAGACCGGCGCGAGGCCTGTTTACCCTGGCCCAGGCCGCCGTCCAGGCGGTGCGCGCGATGTGCTGGCTGGGCATCCTGGCCGCACTGCTGGCCGTGCCGCTGGTCGCCCACGACCGCCGCTGGCTGCTCGACAGCGTCCATGACGCCGGTGCCGCCGCCGCGCACGGCAATGACCTGTTCCTGCATTTCTGCCTGGGCCTGGGCGCAATCGTCGCGCTGCTGGTGCTGTGCCTGCTGTTCCTGCGCCATCTGCTGCGGCTGCTGAAATCGGCGGCGCGCGAGCGGCCGTTCACCCACGCCAACGCACAGCGCCTGCAGCGCATGGCCTGGCTGATGCTGGCGATGGAGCTGCTGTCGATCCTGATCGGCGCCTACGCGGCCTGGATGGGCCCCGACTTCACCTGGATGGAGGTGGGCGGCGGCATGTCGATCACCGGCCTGGTGGCGGTGCTGATGCTGTTCGTGCTGGCACGCGTATTCGCTGTGGGCGCGGCGATGCGCGATGACCTCGATGGTGTCATCTGATGGCGATTGTCATCACCCTGGACCGCATGCTGCAGGAACGGGGCATGACCTTGTCCGAGCTGGCCGGGCGCATCGACATCACCCTGGCCAACCTGTCGATCCTGAAGACCGGCAAGGCGCGCGCCATCCGCTTTTCAACCCTTGATGCGATCTGCCGCGAGCTGCAGTGCACGCCCGGCGACCTGCTCGGGCATGACCCGGCGCAGGCGCAGGACGCGGACTGAGTGGACACCCTTTTCCCCTACCTACTGAAGAAACGGACCTGAAATGGAATGGTTGGCTGACCCCTCGATCTGGATGGGCCTTGCAACCCTGGTCGTGCTGGAGATCGTTCTCGGCATCGACAACCTGGTGTTCATCGCGATCCTGGCCGACAAGCTCCCACCGCACCAGCGCGACCGCGCGCGGGTGATCGGCCTGGCGCTGGCGCTGCTGATGCGGCTGGTGCTGCTGGCTGCACTGGCCTGGATCATGAAGCTGACCGCGCCGCTGCTCACGCTGTTCGACCACAGTTTTTCCGGGCGTGACCTGATCCTGCTGGGCGGTGGCCTGTTCCTGCTGTTCAAGGGCACCATGGAGCTGCACGAACGGCTGGAAGGCCGCGAACACCACGAGGATGGCAAGAAGGTCTACGCCAGCTTCGCAATGGTGGTGGCGCAGATCGTGGTGCTCGATGCGGTGTTCTCGCTGGACTCGGTGATCACTGCCGTCGGCATGGTCGACAACCTGGGCGTGATGTATGCGGCCGTGACCATCGCCATGGCGCTGATGCTGCTGGCCAGCAAGCCGCTGACCCGATTCGTCAACAAGCATCCCACGGTGGTGGTGCTGTGCCTGGGCTTCCTGCTGATGATCGGCTTCAGCCTGGTGGCCGAAGGGCTGGGCTACAAGATCCCGAAGGGCTACCTGTACGCAGCGATCGCCTTCTCGATCCTGGTCGAGGCGTTCAACCAGTGGGTGCGTTTCAACCGCGAGCGCAACGAGCGCCGCCTGCCGTTCCGCCAGCGCACCGCCGATGCCGTGCTGCGCATGCTCGGCGCGCGCCCGGCCAATGGCCAGGACGATGAAGGCGTGGACGCGCAGGTGGACGCTGAAGAGCGCCTGCAGCCGGCCGAACACGAGATGATCCGCAGCGTGCTGGGCCTGGCCGATCGCCCGGTGTCGAGCGTGATGACCGTGCGCGCCGACGTGCAGTGGATCGACCTGGCGCGTGGGCAGGAGGACGTCGTGGCGCGCCTGGTGGCGTCGCCGCATACCCGCCTGCTGGTGGGTGAGGGTGACCTGGACAGCCTGCGTGGCGTGGTGCAGAGCCGCGATCTGCTGGCCGACCTGCTGCAGGGCAGGCGCCTGCACCTGGAAGGCAACCTGCGCGAGCCGCAGTACGTGCTGTCCAGCGCCAGCGCGCTGCAGGCGCTGGAACTGATCCGTCAGCACCCGGTGCCGTTGGCGGTTGCGGTGGACGAGTACGGCAGCGTGGAAGGACTGGTGACCGCCAACGACCTGCTGGCGGCGATTGCCGGTGACCTGGTCGATACCCAGGACGAGCGCTATGGCGTGGTCGCGCAGGGCGAGGGCCAGTGGGAGGCCGACGGTGCACTGACCCTGGACGACCTGCAGCGCCTGGCCGGCGTGTCGCTGCCGCGCAGTGCCGACTACATGACCATCTCCGGGCTGGTGCTGGAGCAGCTGGGCCGGCTGCCGGACATCGGCGATGCGGTGGAGGTGGCGGGCGTGCGCATCACCGTGCTGGCGATGGAGAAGCGCCGTATCGCCCGCCTGCGGGTGGAACGCCTCGACGGAATGGCCTGACCCACCTGTTGTTGTAGAGCCGAGCCCAGGCTCGGCTGCATGCTGAGACGCTGAGCCTGGGCGCGGCTCTACACAACACGACCCGCAGCCGTCACCATGGCGGCCCGCTTTCTTTCCAGGATGGTTGCAGTGCTGAGTACGATCGGTTTGTTGATGGGCCTGTATGTGGCCTGGCGCCTGTTCTGGCCACTGCGCATGCCCACTTGGCTGAAGGTCGTGCTGTCGCTGCTGCTGGTGGGCGTAGCCGTGCAGCTGCGTATCGTCGCCACCTTCTGGGGCACGATGGCGTCGCCGGAAATCCCGAAGCTGGCCATCGCCACGCTGGCCACCGGCTCCACGGCGGTGCTGCTGCTGGCGTTGCTGATGCTGGCGATGGATGTGGGCCTGCTCGCGTCCCGCCTGCTGCGCTGGCCTCGTGCGGTCGCCGCATTGCGCACGCGGCGCTTGCGGCCGGCGGCTGGCGTGCTGGCCCTGCTGGTCAGTGGTTATGGTGTCAGCCAGGGCATGGCAGTGCCCCAGCCCCGGCAGATCGAGGTGAGCATTGCCGGGCTGCCCGCTGCGTTCGACGGCTATCGCGTGCTGCAGCTGACCGACATCCATGCCAGCCGTCTGCTGACCGGCGACTGGGTGCGCAGGGTGGTGGATGAGAGCAACGCATTGACGCCGGACCTGATCGTGATCACCGGCGATCTGATCGACGGCAGTGTCGAGGCCCGCCGTGACGACGCGCGCCCACTGGCGGATCTGCGGGCGCCGGACGGTGTTGTCGCCATCACCGGCAACCACGAGTATTACGCGCAGTACCAGGCATGGATGCAGGCGTTCCGCGCGCTGCACATGCAGGTGCTGGAGAACAGCCACCTGCAGGTGCGCCGTGGTGACGCGGCGCTGACCATTGCCGGGGTCACCGATCCGGTGGCCGCACGCTACGGCCTGCCGCTGCCGGATCTGGACGCCGCCTTGGCCGGTGCCGATCCCGCCGCGCCGGTGATCCTGCTCGATCACCGCCCGCGCAATGCGGGCGAGGCAGCGGCGCGCGGCGTCAAACTGCAGCTGTCCGGCCATACCCACGGCGGGCAGATCATCGGCATGGACCAACTGGTGAAGCGGGCCAATGGTGGCTTCGTCTCCGGCCGCTACGACGTGGATGGGATGACGCTGTACGTGAGCAATGGTGCGGGCCTCTGGGCCGGTTTCCCGGCACGCATCGGCGTGCCGTCGGAGATCACCCTGGTGACACTGCGCCGCGCACCGAGACCTGAAGTGGGTCAGATCCCTTTTCCTGGGGAAAGGGATCTGGCCCCGGGTCGTCAGGCCGTCCGCAGCGGTGGCCGCGCATGCGCGCTTCGGCGCAGCGCCTGCGCCCGCTTGGCGATCCAGCGCACCACGAAGGCGGTGAACAGCAGTGCCGACGGCACCGCATACCAGACGTTGCCCGGCACGCGCTTGAAGTACGAGTAGGTGAACACCGCCGCGATGATCCACATGCCGGTGACGTGCAGGCGACGCCAGGCGGTGGGCCCCATGCGCCGGGCGAGCCCCCGGTGCGAGGTGATGGCCAGCGCCAGGATGGCGAGGTAGCCCACCGTGCCCGGAAGGTTGGCCAGCGCGGATCGTGCAGGCCAGAACGCCGGATTGAGGATGCCGAAACTGGTGATGGCGACTGCGTGCAGCAGGTGCGAGAACGCGAAGGACAGGCCGACAGTGCGCCGTTCGCGCAGCAGGAACCGGGTGAATGGGCCCGGTAGCAGGCTGGCGAATGACGATGCCGTGAACGCCGCCAGGAACAGCAGGAACGACGTGCGTGCAGTGACCCGGATCGCCGCACGGCTGCCTTCGGCTGCATCGGGATGCAGGGCGAAGGCCACCAGCGCGAACGCGATCAGGACCACGGCGATGGCCACGAACAGGCGCCAGCCGTGCAGGAAGGGAGTATTGGATGCAGCCATGGTGAGACCTCGAAGTAGGGGGCGGGTCGTGCCGGCCGCCGGCCGGTCAAGGAACGGGTAGTGCCGGCCGCTGGCCGGCAACCTCAGGAAGAAGGCAATGCAACCAGCACGCCTGCCGCGCACAGTTCGTCCAGAACGGGCGCGCAGGCCACGCGCAATGCATCCGTTGCCACGCCATGTGCCTGGGACAGCGCCCGCAGTGCCGCTTCCACAGCGGCGCCGTCGTCACCAAAGACCGATAGCAGCGCGTAGGCCAGCGGCGACAGTTGCTCGACCTGCAGGCTGAAATCGGCGAGGCGCCGGATCAGCAGCAGCATGGGCGCAGTGCTCAGCACCGACCCCGGCCCCTCGTCCTCGTGCACCGGCCACTGGTAGCCAAGCACTCTTGCCAACGGCGACACCGCCAGCACATCACTGTCCTCGGGTACGCGCTGCAGCAAACGCCCGGCGTCACGCGCTTCGATGTACAGCGACTGCCGTGTGCTCTCGTAGTGCGCCAGTTCCGCCGCCCAGCCCGGCAGTGCCAGCGTGTCCTGCACCGCCAGCCAGGCCGCGAACTCGTCGGCGATCCGTGGGAACAACGCGGTCTGGCAGGTGTGGCGGGCGTAGTAGTGCTCCACCGTGTCGCGCCAGCGCGGCGTGCCCAACTGCTGTCGCAGGTGCGGCAGGCTGCCGGCCAGCAGACTGTCCAGGCTGTCGATGCACAGGCGGCGGTATACCGCCAGCCTGCGTGCTTCGATGCCATCGGGTGCGGCCACTGATGGGTCGCGCACATGGTCGGCCCAACGCCGTTGCAGGGTGGCCAACGACTCAGCCATGGACCACCTCCGGCCAACGTGCCTCAACCTGCACCTGGCGGATCTGCGCAACCTCGGCCAGCAGCTCGGCCAGTGGCGGGAAGTTGAAGTCGCGTTCGAGCAGTGTGGGACGCACGCCCACCCGCATGTAGGCCTCGCGCAACAGCGCCCAGACCACGCCTTTCACCGGCGCACCATGGGTATCGATCTTGAAGCCATCGTCTTCATCGAAGTGGCCCGCCACGTGCAGCGAGGCGACACGCTGGGCCGGCACGCGGGCCAGGAATTCGAAGGCGTCGTAACCGTTGTTGCAGGCGTTGACGAAGACGTTGTTGACGTCCAGCAGCAGGTCGCAGTCGGCCTCGGTGAGCACGGCGTTGATGAAGTCGATCTCGCTCATGTCCGCGCCGGGAACGGCGTAGTAGGAGATGTTCTCCACGGCGATGCGCCGCGCCAGCACGTCCTGCACCTGGGCGATGCGGCCGGCGACATGGTGAACGGCCTCGGCAGTGAATGGCAGTGGCAGCAGATCGTAGACGTGGCCACCGGCGGCGCAGTAGCTCAGGTGTTCGCTGTACAGCTGTACCTGGTGCAGGTCGAGGAAGGCACGGGTCTGCGCCAGCAGGGTACGGTCCAGCGGATCAGGACCGCCCAGCGACAGCGACAGGCCGTGGCAGGTCAAGGGGTGCCGCTCGCTCAGCTGGCGCAGCGCGGCGCCATGAGCACCGCCGACGCCGATCCAGTTGTCGGGGGAGACCTCGAGGAAGTCGATGCTGCCGGCCGGTGTTGCCAGCAGTTCGTCGATCAGTCCGCGGCGCAGGCCAAGGCCGGCAGCAGTGGGGGGCAGGGGCAGGGACATGGCGGATGCTCCAGCGAGAGGGCGCCGCCCTGATGGCGGCGCCGGTTGGACGTCGATCAGTCGGCAACGCGGGCGAACAGGCCCTTGGGCATCGGCTTGCCGTTGGCGGTGTAGACGCTGCGCAGGTAGTCGTGCGCCTCCTGTTCGCTGATGTAACCGTCGTGGTCGGTGTCGATGCGGTCGAATTCGGCGGCACGCGTGGCAGCCACAGCGTTGAACTCGGCACGCGAGACCCGGCCGTCGTGGTCGCGGTCGGTGCGGGCAAACGAGGCGTCGCCGCACTTGCCTTCGCCACACTGGCCCTCGGCCACCTTGGCCTTGCCAGCGGGCTTGCCGGTGGTGGCCTTGTTGGCCCCACACTTGCCTTCACCGCACTTGCCTTCGGCGGCGGCGCTCATGGCCACCGCGCTGATCGCCAGCGGTTGGATCGCGGCGGCCTGGCCGGCCAGCAGCAGGCCACCGGCCAGGGCGATGCCGATGGCACCGATGCGCGGCAGGCGGGAGGAAGAAGTGTTCTTGGTCGAGACGGACATGGTGGTGACTCCTTGGGAAAGCACGCGGGGCGTGCGGGATGGACGCCGCCGAAGAGGCGACGGAAAGCGAAGCGCGCGGGAACAGGGGAGTCGGCTCAGGCGGCGCGGCGACGGCGCAGCAGATGGTCCAGCAGCAGCACACCGCCGAGCAGGGCACCGCCGAAGCCGATGCCGGGCAGCAGCGCGGCAACCGGCAGCAGCAGGGCGATCAGGCTGACGCCCCAACCCAGGCCGTCATTGCCTGCCGTGGCGCGGCCGGGGCCGGCCAGCAGCCGGTCCACGCTGAGTGCGCCACCGCCGTTGAGGATCAACGGCAGCAGCATGGCCAGGAACAGCAGCGGCAGCTTGAAGTTGCCATAGCCCTGGTCGGTGATCGCATAGCCCTGCCAGAGTTCACCCAGGCCGTTCCATTGGTCGGGCCAGTGCACGGCGGCGATGGCAACGATGGTGAGTACCCAGAAGACGTAGGCCACCGAGCGCGTGGCTAGGCCGAGCAGCAGCATCACTGCACCCACCAGTTCCAGCCACGTGGCCAACTGCCAGTTCAGCGACGCGGGCAGGGTGGAGAACGGGAACGGGAAGCGGCCTTCCAGGTCGGCGAACCAGTTCTGGCCGCCCAGCTTCTCGCGGCCGGATTCAAAGAACTCCCAGGCCAGCAGCGTGCGCAGCGCCAGCGGTGACAGCCAGCGGCCGACGGCGTCCAGTCGGGGGGTATATACGGAAGAGGCGGTGCTGATCATGGTGGTGTCCTGCGGGCCAGTGGTCGATGGAGGCCATTTCAGGCGGCGCAGGTATCGGCAACGTGTGCCGTTGCCCGGGGTTTTGTCAGCGACTGTGGCCGCGCCCGGGTTTCGTACAGTCAGTTACAAAGACGATGCGTTGAGCCACATCGGGACGTTGCGCGCCCGCGTGCGGGGGGCGATATCCACCCGGCAGTGCCCGGCCAGGACCGGCGCCGGAATGTATCCCACTGTAGAAACCCGCCTGCGCCCTACAGTCCGGTACAACTCCGCGCCACGGAGAAACAGCGCCGATACACCGGCAGGCGGAAATGGCCACTCCCAACACCGGAGTGCTTCCCCATGATCCGTACCTCTTTGCTCGCCGCCGCTCTCGCCCTTGCTGGCACCGCCGCCCCCGCCTTCGCTGGCCAGGCCGATACCGCTGCACCGCCCACCGTCATCCTGGTGCACGGCGCGTTCGCCGATGGCTCCAGCTGGAGCAAGGTCATCAGCACGCTGCAGGACTGGAAGCTGCCAGTGGTGGCCGTGCAGAATCCGCTCACCTCGTTGGCCGACGACGTCGCCGCCACCCGCCGCGCGATTGCCGCCGCGCCCGGCAAGGTGGTGCTGGTCGGCCACAGCTGGGGTGGCACGGTCATCACCGAAGCGGGCAATGACCCGAAGGTGCAGTCGCTGGTGTACGTGGCGGCCTTCGCACCGGATGCAGGGCAATCTTCGGCGCAACAGGGCGAAGGTTTTCCGGTCGGTCCGGGCCTTGCCCGACTGCAGGAAAGGGACGGCTACCTGACGTTGCCGGCCGATGCCATCGCCCAGGACTTCGCGCCGGATGTGATGAAGAAGTCCGCCACGCTGCTGTACAGCACGCAGGTCCCGTTGAAGGCCAGCGCGCTGGGCGAAGTGGTGAGCGTTGCGGCATGGCGCAGCAAGCCGAGCTGGTACGTGCTCAGCCGCGATGACCGCATGCTGTCGCCGCAGCTGCAGGCCGCGACCGCACGTCGCATCGGTGCACAGCTGCAATCGATCGGCAGCAGCCATGTGTCGCTGCTTTCGCATCCGGCGCAGGTGGCTGACAGCATCCTGGAAGCGGCGGGAGTGAAGCCGGCAGAGCTGCCGCTGGCCGAGCAGGGGGGCTGAGCGATGACCGCGCTGCGTGCGTACGCGCTGCCGTTGCTGATGGGACTGCTGGGTGGGGCTGCGCTGTTGATGGCCTGGCCCAGCCCGGAGGCCGATGCGCAGCCGGCCCAGGCCGTTCCCGCTGCCGGGTTCGATGGTGGCGGGCCCTGGCACAACAGCCCACCGCTCACACTGGAGCAGTTGCGGGGGCAGGTGGTGCTGGTCGAGTTCTGGACCTACACCTGCAGCAACTGCCTCAACGTGGCGCCGTATGTACACCAGTGGCATGCACGCTACGCGCCGCAGGGGCTGCGGGTGATCGGCGTGCATACCCCGGAGTTCGCCTATGAAGGGCTGCCTGGTAACGTGCGCAAGGCCATCACGCGGCTGGATATCACCTGGCCGGTGGTGCAGGACAACCAGTACCGGATCTGGAACACCTGGGGCAACCGCTTCTGGCCCGCGCTGTACCTGCTCGACCGGCAGGGGCGGGTGGTCTACCGCCATTACGGCGAGGGCGACTACGCACGCACCGAAACCGAGATCCAGCGCCTGCTGGCCAGCCCCTGAGCCGCGCTACCATGGCCGCGCAGCGCGGCCCTGACCTCCGTCTTCATCGAGAACGCAATGAACCACGTACCGCATATCCTGGTCGTCGACGATGACAGCGAGATCCGCCAGATGCTGGCCGATTACCTGCAACGCAACGGCCTGCGCGTGAGCCAGGCCGACGGTGGCCGGGCCATGCGCGCGCTGATGGATACCCATGCCGTGGATCTGGTGGTGCTGGACGTGATGATGCCGGGCGAGGACGGCCTGAGCCTGTGCCGCAACCTGCGCGCCGGCAAGCATCGCGCCGTGCCGGTGGTGCTGCTGACCGCCCGCGACGACGAAACCGACCGCATCGTCGGGCTGGAAATGGGCGCTGACGACTACGTGACCAAACCGTTCTCTTCGCGCGAACTGCTGGCACGCATCACTGCGGTGATCCGCCGCACCCGGATGTTGCCGCCGAATCTGCAGGTGAGCGAAGCCGGCCGCCAGCTGGCCTTCGGCGAGTGGCGCCTGGATACCACCGCACGCCATCTGCTGGATGCGCAGGACACCGCATACCCACTCAGTGGCGCCGAGTTCCGCCTGTTGCGCGTGTTCCTCGATCACGCCAATCGGGTGCTCAGCCGCGACCAGCTGCTCAGCCTCACCCAGGGCCGCGATGCCGAACTGTTCGATCGCTCGATCGACCTGCTGGTCAGCCGCGTGCGCCAGCGCCTGGGGGATGACGCGCGCGAGCCGACCTACATCAAGACCGTGCGCAGCGAAGGCTATGTGTTCAGCGTGCCGGTGCAGTTGCTGGGGCCGGACGAATGAACACCGCCGCACGCCGTCCACGCTGGCCGCGCACGCTGTCGGCGCGGCTGCTGCTGGTGCTGCTGGGCGGACTGGCGCTGGCCCACGCACTGTCGTTCGGCCTGCTGTTCTTCGAACGCGACCAGTCCACCCGCAGCATGATGCTGCGCAACCTCGACGAGGATGTGGCCGTGAGCGTCGCGTTGCTGGAACACCTGCCCGCAGACCAGCGCGCGGCCTGGGTGCCGCGGCTGGAGCGGCGCACCTACCGTTACCTGCTGCGCCCGGCTGCGGCCGGACCCGGGCTGCAGACCGATCGCGCACGCCAGGTCACCGCGGTCATCGATGACAGCCTGCAGCACCGTTATCCGTTGCAGGCGCGCCAGGTGGCTCGCCTGCCGGAGCGGTTCGAGGTGGAACTGCGCCTGCACGACGGCACCCCCGTGACCATTGAAGTCACGCCGTCGGGGCTGCCGCTGGCGCGTTGGTTGCCCGCCGTGCTGCTGGTGCAGCTGGCGCTGCTGCTGGTGTGCGCGTGGCTGGCGGTGCGCCTGGCCATGCGGCCGCTGCAGCAGCTTTCGCATGCGGTGGAGCATCTGCAGCCGGGCAAGGACGGGCCGGCACTGCCTGAAGATGGCCCTGCGGAAGTGGGCGGCGCGGCGGCCGCGCTCAACGCACTGCAGGCACGCATTCGTGGCCATGTCAGTGAGCGCCTGCAGATCCTGGCCGCGATCTCGCATGACCTGCAGACCCCCATCACGCGCATGAAGCTGCGGGTGGAGGCCCTGCCTGAAGACAGCACCCAGCAGCGGCTGCTGGCCGACCTCGACCACCTGGGGCAACTGGTGCGTGAGGGCGTGGCCTATGCGCGCAGCAGCCACGTCGCCAGTGGCGCGCCAGTGGCGATGGACCTGGGCGCATTCCTGGCCAGTGTGGTCGGCGACTACGAGGACATGGGCAAGCCGGTCAGTGGTGGTGCGCCCGCTGGACTGGTCGTGCAGACCTGGCCGCAGCCGCTGCGCCGGGTGGTCGGCAATCTGGTCGACAACGCGTTGCGTTACGCCGGTGCCGTCGAGATCGAGGCGGGCCGTGATGACGCCGGCAGAGTGTGGATCAGCATTTCCGACCGTGGCCCTGGCATTCCCGAGGACCAGCTGCAGGCAGTGCTGGCGCCGTTCCATCGGCTGGAAAGCTCGCGCAACCGCGATACCGGTGGCACTGGCCTGGGACTGGCCATCGCGGTGCAGCTGGCGCAGTCGCTGGGTGGCTCGCTGCAGCTGTACAACCGGGAGGGCGGCGGGCTGCGGGCGGAATTGCAGTTGCCGGGCTGAGTTGCTCGGTCCTTGGGTTCGCGGGCAGGCGCACGCCTGCTTCCGCTTCGACGACGGGGGCGTCACCGGCCATGAAATCCAGTACATGCCGGCAATGGATGGCCGATGACCGGTATTTCACCCCGTTCGTGCCACGCTGCATGCAACGTGCCCAACCAGGATCGAAGCTGTTGAAGGCGAAGAGGCAATGACCGCGGCGCGGCAGCGCTCGATGTGGGTGGCGGGCCTGTCCACGGTGGTGGAGTGGTACGACTTCACCCTGTACCTGTATTTCGCCACGGTGTTGTCGCGGGTGTTCTTCGGTGGCGGCGAACAGGCCCTGCTGGTCACCCTGGCCGGCTTTGCCGTGTCCTACCTGATGCGCCCCTTGGGCGCGCTGTGTTTTGGCCACCTGGGTGACCGGCTTGGCCGGCGCTGGATGCTGCTGGCCTCGATGGCGTTGATGGCTGCGGCGATGCTGGCCACCGCGCTGCTGCCGACCGCGGCCACCGCAGGCACCCTGGCGGGCGTGCTGCTGCTGGTACTGCGCTGCGTAATGGCGTTCTCAGTGGGCGGTGAATACACCGGTGTCGTGGCGTACCTGCTGGAAAGCGCACCGGCGCGACGGCGGGGCCTGGTGACCTCGCTGGCCTCGGCGGCCAGTGAGGTGGGCGCGCTGCTGGCGGTAGCGATCTCCGCGCTGACCGTGGCGCTGCTGCCCACCGCGCAGCTGGACAGCTGGGGCTGGCGCATTCCGTTCTTCGTCGGCGCGGCGCTGGCCCTGGTGATCCTGGTTGCGCGCTCGGGCATGCACGAATCGCCCGAGTTCGAACGCCAGCGGCGCGAGGGCAGCATCCCGGCCACGCCGCTTCGGCACGTGCTGCGCAACCACCCGCTGGCGGTGGCGCGCACCTTTGCGATCTCCGCCTTGGGATCGATCACCTACTACGTGGGCATCACCTACGTACCGGCCTTCCTGCATGCGCGCGGCCACGATGAGGGCGATGCCCTGTGGCTGTCGACGATCGCGGCGGTCGCGGTCATCGCCATCACACCGTTGTGTGGCGCGTTGTCCGACCGGGTCGGACGACGGCCGATGTTGTTGGGCCTGACCGTGCTGGCGGCGCTGCTGCCGCTGTCCCTGTTCGCGTGGATGGCACAGGCGCCGCCGCTGGGCATCGCGTTGGCTGCGGTGCTGCTGGCCTGCGTGGCCGGCGGCGTAAGCGCGGTGGCGGCACCGGCCACGGCCGAGCAGTTTCCCGGCGAAGGCCGGGTCAGCGGTCTGGCGCTGGGCGTAACCATGGCCACGGCGGTGTTCGGCGGTGCGACGCCGTGGCTGGCGCAATGGTGGGTGGAACGCAGCGGCTGGGCAGCAGCGCCAGGCGCGATGATCGCGCTGGTGGCGGTGCTGGTGCTGCCGGTGCTGTGGACCCTGCCCGAGACGGTCCCGGGCAGGGCCAAGCGCTAGCGGGTCAGACCTTGAGGGTCTGCTCGATGTCGGCCAGTACCGCGGCCGCATCCACGCCGATGGCGATCGACTGCACCACGTGGCCGTCCCACACGCTGGGACCGAATGCCAGGCCTTCCGGCTTGGGAATGGTCATGCCGCGGGCAACGCCGTCGGTGGCCACGCGCACGCTGGCGCGTTCGAACTGGAACAGCTCCGGTCGGGTCAGCGCGATGCAGGCGCAGCAGTCGTGCACGACCATGCCCTTGTGGCCGGCCTGCAGGTAGAAGTCCACGTAGTCCTGCGACAGCGCGCGCACCAGTTCGGCATCGGCACCGCCGATCGCAGCCAGCGTGTCCAGGCCGTCACGGTCCATTTCCACGCGGGTGGTCACGTCCAGGCCGATCGCGGTGACCGGCCAGCTGGCGGTGAACACCACGTCGGCCGCTTCGGCGTCACCCCAGATGTTGGCCTCGGCGGCCGGGGTGATGTTGCCGTTGACATGGAAGGCGCCGCCCATGATCACCACCCCGCGCACCAGGCCGGCGATGTCCGGGGCCTGCTGCAGCGCCAGCGCCAGGTTGGTCATGCGGCCGACCGCGACCAGGGTCACTTCGCCCGGATGGGCGCGGACCAGATCGATGATCAGCTGATGGGCCGGGCGCGCATCGGCGGCCACGTCCAGATGGGCCGGCACCGGATGGTTGCCCAGGCCATTGTGGCCATGGATGTGCACCGGCCAGGCTTCCGGGGTGGCCTCCGGCTGCAGCGGGCCTTCGGCGCCACGTGCGACCGGAGCGGCAAAGCCCCAGGCCTGCTTCAGGTACAGCGCATTGTGCGTGGTCGACTCCACCGAGGCATTGCCGAAGGTGGTGGTGACGCCGATCAGGTCAATCTGGGCGTGCTTGTGCAGGTACAGCAGGGCCAGGGCGTCGTCGACGCCCGGGTCGGTATCGAAAATGACTTTCAGCATGTTGTTGTTCTTCTTCTTCCGTGTGGTGCGGGGGGCGCCGGCGGCCCGCAGGCAGGCCGGCGCGCCCTGCATTGTCCCATCTTCATGACGGGCAGGGCCATTGCCGGGGGGCAGGCCATAATGCACGCAGTCCAGGCACGGAGTCGCCGAATGCTGATCGTTGTCCTTCTGCTGGTGCTGCTGGTGCTGGGCCTGAACGTGGTGGCCACCGTGGTGATCGCCAGGCGCGATGGCCTGTCGGCGGGTGGCCGGACCGTGCAGCTGCTGCTGGTCTGGCTGCTGCCGGCAGTCGGCGCGATCCTGTGCATGGCGGTGGCCACGGCCGACGGCTCCGGGATCCGGGGCGACACCAGTCTCGGCGGTGGCTACGATCACGCGGGCGGCTACTCCGGCGACGGCGCCAGCCAGCACAGCCCCGGCAGCCCGGATTGCGGCAGCGACGGCGGCGGCGACGGCGGCAGCTGCGGTGGTGGCGATTGACGAGACGTTACGGGATGCCGGCCAGCGGCCGGCACTACCCAACCAAGGCCCCGTCCCGGTAGTGCCGGCCGCTGGCCGGCAACCACATCCCCTCAGCCGCCACCTTCGGCGGGCAAGCGCCCACGGCACGTTCGACAGCCCAACCAAGCTCACGTCCGGTAGTGCCGGCCGCTGGCCGGCAACCACATCCCCTCAGCCGCCACCTCCGGCGGGCAAGCGCCCCCGGCACGTTCAACAGCCCAACCAAAGGCCCCGTCCCGGTAGTACCGGCCGCTGGCCGGCAACCACATCCGCTCAGCCGCCACCTTCGGCGGGCAAGCGCCCACGGCACGTTCAACAGCCCAACCAAGCTCACGTCCGGTAGTGCCGGCCGCTGGCCGGCAACCTCTTCCGCTCAGCCGCCACCTTCGGCGGGCAAGCGCCCCCGGCACGTTCAACAGCCCAACCAAGCTCACGTCCGGTAGTGCCGGCCGCTGGTCGGCAACCACATCCCCTCAGCCGCCACCTTCGGCGGGCAAGCGCCCCCGGCACGCTCGACAGCCCAACCAAGCTCACGTCCCGGTAGTGCCGGCCGCTGGCCGGCAACCACATCCCCTCAGCCGCCGCCTTCGGTGGGCAAGCGCCCCCGGCACGTTCAACAGCCCAACCAAGGTCACGTCCGGTAGTGCCGGCCGCTGGCCGGCAACCACATCCGCTCAGCCGCCGCCTTCGGTGGGCAAGGGCGCCGGTACGTTCAGCAGCCCGCCTGCCGCCACATAGGCGGCCAAGGCCTGGCCCTGGCTGAGCAGGTGGCGTTCCATGGTGCGTTCGGCGGCCTGCGCGTCGCGGCGACGGAAGCAGTCCATCAGCTCGCGGTGCTCGGCGAGCGATTGCGCGGTGCGCCCCGGGGTCAGCAGCTGGCGGCCGCGATGCATCTTCAGGATGCGGTGCAGGTCGTGGGTGATGCGGATCAGCCACGGGTTGCCGGCGTAATGCTGCACGGTTTCGTGGATCAGGTAGTTGTTGCGGTAGTACTCGGCGATGTTGCCCTCGGCCGCCGCCGCTTCCATCGCCGCATGCAGGGCCTCCAGCTGTTGCACGCCGGCATCGTCGATGTGCCTGACCGCCTCGTGGGCGCAACGGCCTTCCAGCATGGCCATCACCGGGAACAGCTGGTTGAGGTCTTCCAGCGTCAGCCGGGTGACCCGGCTGCCGCGACCGGCATCGATCTGCACCAGGCCTTCGGCTGCCAGCAGCTTCAACGCCTCGCGCAGGGGCGTACGGCTGATGCCCAGTTCTTCGCACAGCGCGGGCTCGTCGATCCACTCGCCCGGCGGCAACCGGTAGTCATAGATGCGCTCGCGCACGTGTTCGGCCACTTCTTCGTACAGAGGCGCGCGCTTCTTCGGTGACCGCGGGGCAGGGGCAATGGCCATGCGCAGAGTGTAACGCCAGGCCGCACCGGCCAGCGGCCGGCACGACCCGATGGCGGTTACATCCAGCCCGGCACCACGAACACCAGCCAGGCCAGCAACGGCCCCAGGGCCACCACCAGGCCGCTGTACACCAGGAAGCGACGGAACAGGCTCTCGCGCTCTTCCTTGGCTGCCGAAGCCACCACCAGTGCGCCATTGGTGGAGAACGGGCTGACATCGACGATGGTGGACGACACCGCCAGCGCGCAGATCACGCCAGCGGCGCTGAGGTGACCCTGCATCAGGAACGGCACGGCCAAAGGAATCGTTGCGCCGAGCACCGCGGCCGACGAGGCGAATGCGGAGACGATGCCGCCGACGTAGCAGACCAGAAGTGCACCGAGCAGCGGGATGCCGATGTCGGACACACCGTTGCCGATGAAGTCCACCGCGCCGGCATGTTCCAGCACGCCGATGTAGGTCACCACGCCGCAGATCAGCAGCACGGTGGACCAGCTGATGCCGTCGACCGCGCCCTTCTGGCTCTGCGGCGACAGCAGCGCCAGCGCCACCGCCACGGTGATCGAGACCAGGCCGACGTTGAGGTTGTAGATCAGCGCGGCCACGCCCAGGCCGAGCAGGCCGATCAGGGTGAACAACCGCTCGCGGGTCAGGCTGACTGCATCCAGTGCCGCCGGATCGTTGGACAGGGTGCCGCCGCCCGCCGCGACCAGCGCGCCATGGCCTTCGATCGCGAACTGGCGCGATGACGCCTGCGGGCCACCGGCCATCGCCAGTTCCGCACTGCCGATCGTTCCTGCTGCGGTGATCGAGCCACGACGCAGCAGGGCGATGCCACCGAAAGCGAAGAAGCAGATCGTCGCCATCATGAAGTTGAAGCCCAGGCTGGTCAGGAACACCGCCATTTCGGTCACTTCCAGCCCGGCTTTCTGCACCACGCCATTGGTGATGCTGCCGTACACGCTGATGGGCGAGAAGCCGCCGGCCTGCGCACCATGGATGACCAGCAGGCCCATCATCAGTGGATTGATGTTGTACTGCTTGGCAAAGCGCAGGGCGACCGGGCCGATGATCGCGACCGCCGCCGGGCCCAGCGCGCCGAACGCGGTGAGGACCGCGGTGATCACGAACATCACCCACGGAATGGCCACGATATGGCCACGCACCGCTTTCACTGCCCAGTGCACCAGCAGGTCGATGGTGCCGTTCTTCTGCGCGATGGCGAACAGGTAGGTGATGCCGACCAGGGTCAGGAACAGATCGCCGGGAAAGCCGGCCAGGACCTCCTTGCCGCCCATGTCGACCCACAGCCCGCCGATGATGAAAGCCAGTGCGAAGGCGACGGCCCCCATGTTGATCGGCATCGCCGTGGCGACGATGAACATGATCACCAGACCGATGATCGTTGCGATTTGTGGACTCATGCGCCCTCCCAGACACGTGACTCACGTACAGCGCGGATGGAGACCCGCCATCCCCGGGGTAAGGCGACGTACAGCGTGTTGCGTGATACGTACTGCTCGAACCCGTTACTGCCGCCGTTGCAGCGCACTGCGCACCCAGGCCGCAGCGCCTTCAAGGCTCTGGAACTCTTCCACCGCGCGTACCTCGCAGCACGGATAGGCCGGCGCGACCATGCGCGCCAATGCGTTGCCCGGGCCCAGCTGCAGGAACACCCGCGCGCCACGCTCGAAGGCCTGGCGCATCACCTGCGCCCATTCGATGGTCTGCGCCAGCTGCGCCGACAGCGTGTGGACCGCCGTTGTGCGATCCCGCACCGGTCGCGCGTCGATGCCGGCCAGCAGGGGCAGGCGTGGTGCCTGCATCTGCGCTGCTTCGAGCACGGCGGCAAACGATGCCACTGCGCCGGCCAGCAGTGGCGTGTGCGCGGGCACATGGACCGGCAACGGACGGATTTCGGCGCCGAAGGCCTGCGCGTCTGCCGCCAACGCGAGTAGCGACGGCCGTGCACCCCCCAGGATGAAGTGGTCATCACCATTGGCAATCGCGATGAACGCGCCGTGCGCATCGCACAGGCGCTGTGTGGCAATGCGGCCCAGCCCCAGGACTGCCAGGAGCCCGGCACCATCCGGACTGGCGGCATCCATCAGCCGCGCGCGCTGCGCGGCCAGGGCAAGGCAGGTCGGGGTGTCGAAGCTGCCGGCGATGGCATGTGCGGCCAACTCCCCGATGCTGTAGCCCGCGATCACAGTCGGCGTTGGCAACGCCTCGCGCAGGCCCTGCCAGTGCGCCAGGCTGGCCGCGCACAGCAGCGGCTGCGCCTTCGCATTGTCAAAGCGGTCGGCGGCCGCCGCGGCGGCGAATGCATCGCGGCCCAGCAGTTCATCCGTGGCATCGAGCACCGGCTGCGCGGCAGCAACGTCGCGCACGCGATCGAACATCGCCGCATGTTGCGCACCCTGTCCAGGGCAGAGCAGGGCAAGGCTCATGTGCGCTCCTGCTGCAGCAGGAAGAGGCTGCAGGCAAGCAGGTCGGCGCTGCCACCGGGGCTGAGGTGGCGTGCAACGAAGGCGTCGGCGATGACGTGCAGGCGCGGCCGCCAATCGTGTGCGAAGGCACCACCTTCGGCCAGGAAACGACGGGCCTGCTGCTGCGCCCAGCGCAGGCCTTCAGTACCACCGCGATGCAGCAGGTTGAGGTCGTCGGTGTGTGCGACCAGCTGCATCAGCGTGTGGCACATCGCGGCCTCGCGCGCCAGCCCATTGGCCAGTGCATCGCGCAGGACCGGCAGCGCCACCTCGCGCAACAGCGGGTAGCCGGCGGCGGCCTGTTCGCGCACGCCTGGCACCTTGTGCAGGGCGCGCGCACGTTGGCCCGGGCTGCCTGCATCCAGCGGTGCCCGTGCGAAGTCCGCAGCCCAGCGACGGACCTCCAGGCAGACCTGCTCACCGGTGGCCGCATGGCCCAAGCGGGAGCGGCAGGCCGCGGCGGCGGCCACCAACAGGCCGAGACTGAAGACCGCGCCACGATGGGTGTTGATGCCGCCGGTCGCGCGCAGCATCGCGGCTTCGGCGGCAATGCCACACCGGCGCATCGCCTCGAAGTCCGCCCCGGCTGCACCGAGGCGGGCCACCGCGGTGAAATAGTGGCGCAGCGCGAACAGGCTGCGCAGGAAGGTGCGCGCATCCATGTCGTGATGGCTGCCGCGGTCGAACGGCGTGACCAATCCCGGTTTTGGTGCCAGGGCCAGTTCTGCATGCAGGCTGGCAACGGCGAGGCGCCCCAGGCGCGCGCAGTCCACGGCGGCGGCCGGCCTGGCAGTCGGCTGCGCGACGGCGTTCATGCGTTCACCCCGGCGGGGGCGAATACGGACTCTCGCAGTTCCAGCGCGGCGCCGGCCGGGCGCTTGACCAGGACCTCGCGACTGCGCCCCGCGTATTCCCGCCAGTTCACGGCGGCGCCGTCGGCCAGGCACAGTTCGCCATCGACCCGTCGGCCGTATCGCGTTTCCCATGCCTGCAGCCTTGCAGCCAGGGCATCGGCCTGCGCGGTGGTGTCGATCCGCCACAGCAGATCGATGTCCGAGCGCGCGTGCACATAGTGCAGTCCAGTGAGGTGCTGCCAGGCGAACGCTCCGAATACGCGCGCCGCGGCGATGTCCTGCAGTGCCTGCAGGGGGCGCTGCCAGTCCTGCACCAGGTCGCCTTCCAGCACCGCCTGAAGCGCCGGTGGTGGCGCGGTGCGCAGCACATCGTGTGCCGGCACGCGCAGGGCCAGGCGCAGTTTGCCCTCGGCGGGGGGCAGCGGTACGCCCAGGCGCAGGCGGGGATCGGCATCGTCGGCGGCACGCCGGGCGACGATGGCCGGCAGGCCCTGCGCAAACCAGGCGGCCAAGCGCGGTTCATGCGCGGCGATGTCTGCCTGCCAGCCGGCGTACGCTGACAGCCAGACCAGCGTATGGCGGGGCAGCCGCTCAGGCATCGCCCTGGCTCACGGCTGTGGCCACGCGTGCGGCCAGCATGCGACCGCCGCGCTGAGCGCCGCGTGCGGCACGCAGGTCGCCTTCGAACGGCGCGCGCAGGGCCCGCAGCAGGTGCTGGGCAAGGTCGCCTTCCCACACCGATTCCACCGCGCCCATCGCCACGTAGTTGGCCACGCCCGGGGCGAACACCGGCGAGCTCTGGCTGAGCGCCTGCAGTTTCTCCAGCGGCTGCTTGGTCACCCGTGCCATCGCGCGCAGGTCCATTACCCGCACCTGCGCATCGGGCAGGGCGTGGATGTGGTCGGCCATCAGGCCGAAGGACAGGAAGCCACCGCTGACCGATTCGCCGTAGACCAGCGTGACCAGGCGCGCGCCACGCCGGCGCGCCAGGTCGAGCGTCTGCGCCAGATGTGCAAAGTAGCCATTGATGCCCAGCAGCTCATCGCGCCGCGCCAGGCGCTGGCCGGCGGTATCGGCCAGCATCACGATCGGCCGCTGCGGGTGCGCGGCGGTGCTGGCCAGCACGGCTTCGGCCAGGATGAGCGCATGGTCGACGCCGACCTCGATGCGGTCGGTGGTGCCGATCACGGTCACCTCGCCATCGTCGGTGGCTGCGCTGCCGGTCAGTACCGAATCGTCCACCGCAATGGCGTGCCCACGAGGGAACAGCGCATCGAACAGGGTCTGCAGCGGTGCAGTCATGGCAGGCTCCGGCCATCGGTGGCGGCGAGGAAGGCATCGGTGTCCAGCACTGGCAGCCGCTCGGGTTCGGCGATGCCCTGGCGGGCCCAGATCTCCAGACCGTCGCGGCAATCGCCCCAGGCCTGCACGCGTGCCTTCAACGCGGCGTGGCGGGCCTGCAGGGCGCTCAGCGCCGTGTCGGTATCGTTGCTGCTGGTGTCGGGCTGCAGCGCATTGGCTGCGGCCTGCGCGAACGCTGCGATGGTGTCGGGCACCAGCACCTGCGCCTGGTCGATCAGGTACCGGTGCTTGCCACCGGTCACGCGCCAGACCAGCGCGCGATCGCGTGAGTCGAACTCTTCCACGCCACGTACGGTCTCGATCACTTCCGGGCCGGACAGCGACAGGCGCCCCTCTTCGGACATGATGACCGTGGTGCAGCAGCGGGCGACGATGCCCATGCCGCCGAAGGCGCCGTTGCCGCTGCCGATCAGTGCGACCACCGGCACGCCGGCAGCGCGTGCACCCAGGGTGGCGCGCATGATTTCGGAAATGGCGATCAGCCCGGCGTTGGCTTCGTGCAGGCGCACGCCGCCGGTATCCAGCAGCAGCAGCACGCCGTCAGGCCGGGTGTCGGCGGCGCGGCGCAGCAGCCCGGTCAGCTTGGCGCCGTGCACCTCGCCCACGCCGCCGCCCATGAATGCACCCTGCTGTGCGGCCAGCAGCACGCGCTTGCCCTGCAGCGTGGCTTCGCCGACCACGATGCCGTCGTCGAACGCCGCGGGCTGGTCGAGCTGGGCCAGGTGCGGACTCGTCATCCGCCGCGCCGGGCCGAGGAACTCGCGGAACGAACCCGCGTCGACCAGCCCGGCAATGCGTTCGCGTGCATCGGCTTCGTAATAGCTGTGGCGTTGTACGTGGCTCATGGCTTGCCTCCGGCCAGCAGGGTTTCCACGGCCTGGTCCAGGCGCAGGCTGACCACCGCCGGGGTGGCACCGGCGTCATTGATCGACACGCGCACGTCGCGCAGCGGATGGCGTTGCGCAAAGTCGGCGATCACCGCCTGCCAGATGCTGCCGAAGCCCTGCGCAGCGGTGATGATGCGCACGGTCATCGCACCCTCCTGTGCCACAGGCTCCAGCAGGATCTCCAGGTTGCCCGAAGCCAGCACGCCCACCAGCACCGCATCGTGCGGGAACTGCACGCGGGTGCGGCCGTCGAATCGATAGTCGAGGGTTTCCATGCTCAGCCCCTTACCAGTTGCGGAAGCGCTTGGGCGGGTCGTACAGGCCGCCGGACCAGCGCACCAGGTCCTTCACCGACCGCGCCGCCAGCAGGTCACGGCTGGCATCGCGCACCGAGATACCGAGGTCGTCGGGACGACGGATCACGCCGCGGTCGCGCAGGTTCTCCACCATCGCGCGGTCGCGGCCCATGCCCACTGCGGTGTAGCTGGCCACGCCCCGGATCGCCTGTTCGCGTTCTTCCGGGGTGCGGCACAGCAGCAGGTTGGCGATGCCTTCCTCGGTCAGCACATGGCTGACGTCGTCGCCATAGATCATCACGGGCGGCAGCGGCATCTGCGCGCGCTCGGCCAGTTCCCAGGCATCGAGCCGTTCGACGAAGGCCGGTGCCATGTGCTCGCGGAAGGTCTCCACCATCTGCACCACCAGCTTGCGCCCGCGCGGCATCTCGCCCGGGCGCGCGGCCTGCTGGCCGGCCTTGATCCAGGCGTCGCTGGCATGGCGGCGACCACGTGCATCCGAGCCCATGTTCGGCGCGCCGCCAAACCCGGCGATGCGGTCGCGGGTGGCGGTGGAGCTGTTGCCCTGCAGGTCGACCTGCAACGTCGAGCCGATGAACATGTCACAGGCATACAGGCCGGCGGTCTGCGAGAACGCGCGGTTGGAGCGCATCGAGCCATCGGCACCGGTGAAGAACACATCGCTGCGTGCGGCGATGTACTTCTCCATGCCCAGTTCGGAACCAAAGGAATGCACCGACTTCACGAAGCCCGATTCGATCGCCGGAATCAGCGCCGGATGTGGATTGAGCGCCCAGTGCTGACAGATCTTTCCCTTCAGCCCGAGTGATTCGGCGTAGGTGGGCAGCAGTAGTTCGATGGCGGCCGTGTCGAAGCCGATGCCATGGTTGAGGCGGTTGACGCCGTACTCGGCGTAGATGCCTTTGATCGCCATCATTGCCATCAACACCTGGATCTCGGAGATCTGCGCCGGGTCGCGGGTGAACAGCGGTTCGATGTGGTTGGGACGCGGCGCCTGCACCACGAAGTTGACCCAGTCGGCGGGGATATCGACGCGGGGGAGGGTGTCGACGATCTCGTTGACCTGGGCAATGACGATGCCGCCACCAAACGCCGTGGCCTCGACGATCACCGGGGTGTCTTCGGTATTCGGCCCGGTGTACAGGTTGCCGTGGCGATCCGCGGCCTGTGCTGCGACCAGCGCTACGCGCGGGGTCAGGTCGATGAAGTAGCGGCCGAACAGCTCCAGGTAGGTGTGGATGGCGCCGATCTGGATGCGCCCCTCGGCCACCAGGTTGGCCAGCCGCACGGACTGCGGGCCGGAGAACGAGAAGTCCAGTTTCGAGGCGATGCCACGCTCGAATACATCCAGGTGCGAGGCCAGGGACAACACCGACTGCACCATGTGCAGGTCATGGACCCGCGCCGGGTCGAGGTCGGCCAGCGCCTGGGCGAGGAAATCGGCCTGCTTCTGGTTGTTGCCTTCCAGGCAGACCTTGTCGCCGGGTTCCAGCAGCGCATGCAGCAGGTCGCCGATGTCGCTGGCGGCAACGCTGCGTCCCCGGGCCCATGGCGCGGCCCGTTCCAGGCGCGTCTGGCGACTGCGTTCCAACGTATCCCAGCTCGGGTTCATCGACCGGCTTCCGATGGGTGGTGAAATAATTACGCCATAATTATGATGGCGGGCGCAACCTGCAGTGCAGCAAAAAGGAAGGGCCCGCGCGAGGCGGGCCCATTCAGGGATCCGGGTAGTGCCGGCCGCTGGCCGGCTCCACGCGATGCGGGAGGACGGGGAGCCGGCCAGCGGCCGGCACGGCCCTTTCCAGTCGCTCAGAACTTCCAGCGCAGGCTGGCCGACACGAAGCGCGGCTCGCCGTAGTTGTTGTAGTCCAGGTTGGCCCAGTAGGTCTTGTCCAGCGCGTTGCGCACGCTCAGCGTCGCGGTCCAGTTGTCGCTGATGCGGTAGTTGGCGTTGAACTGCACCAGGGTGTACGCCGGCTGGTTCACCGTCACCGTGCCGCCGAGCGGGTAGGCGATGTTGTAGCCCTGCACTCTGCTCTGCCACTGCAGGCCACCGCCGATGCTCAGGCGCTCGAGCGCGCCGCGCAGCTGCAACTGGGTGTTGAGCTGCAGCAGGTCCTTGGGCGGATTGGCGTACAGCAGGTCGGTGGCCGCGCGGGTCACCTTGACGTGGGTGTAGCCGGCATTGACCGTCCAGCCCGGCAGGATCTCGCCGTTGACGTCCATCTCCCAGCCGCGCGCCTTGGTGCCGTTGACGCCGATGTAGGCCGAGCTGCCGTCGCTCAGCGTGCCTTCCGGCACCCCCATGTCACGCACCGCGTAGTTGTCCTGCTTGGCTTCGAACACCGCCGCATTGGCGGTCAGGCGGCCCTCGAACCACTGCGTCTTGATGCCCGCTTCCAAGTTCGAACCCTGCACCGGCGCCAGCAGGTTCTCGTTGCGGTCCTTGTAGTTCTGCGGATTGAAGATCTCGGTGTAGCTGGCATAGGCCGACACGTTCGGGGTGATCTCATAGACCAGGCCCACGTACGGGGTGACCTCATCGCTCACCTTGTAGGCACCACTGGTGCCGGTGTAGGCGCCCGCCGCGTTGTAGGACCGGCTGAGGGTTTCCCATCGGCTCAGGCGCGCACCGGCAATCAGCGACAGCGGATCGGCCAGGTGCAGGCGGGTGGCCAGATAGACGCCGCTCTGCGTGGTCTTGGCCACGCGGCGTGCGCCGGTACGGGTGTAGGTCACCTCGGAGATGTCGCCGTTCCAGCTGTGCACGTTGGGAATGTAGTAGCAGCGTTCGCTGCCGCAGCGGGCCCAGTCGGTCGGGAAGTTCAGCGCCACGGTGTTCGTGGTGCCTTCCAGGTCCGACCATTGCGCGCCGACCGTGAGGTCGTGGTCGCGGCCGAACAGCGGGAAGCTGCCGGTCAGGTAGGCATCGACATTGCGGCGGGTGTCCTTGGAATCACCGGCGGCCGCGCGCAGGTAGATGCCTGCGCCGGTCACCGGGTCCGGGTTGCCGGTGCCGTACAGGCGCACGTTCTGCACGTTGCCGCGGGTGTAGGCGGTGTTGACCTTCAACAGCCAGTTGTCGCCGAAGCGCTGTTCCAGGTTGGCGAAGGCGGTGTTGCTCTCGCGCTTCCAGTAGCTCCACTTCGGCGACAGGTTGGTCGAGCGCGGCAGGTGCGCGAAGTTGCCCTGGTTGTCGAAGAACGGCACCGTGCCCCAGGTCGAGCCGGTCGGGTTGTTGTCCTGGGTCTGGTAGCCAAGGGTGACCGTGGTGCTGTCGGTGACATCGCCTTCCAGCACCGCCATGCCGGCCATCTTGTTCTCGTCGTAGCGGTCGTAGTACAGCCCGCGATCGGTATAGGCGGCGACCACGCGGCTGCGGAAGCGGCCGTCATCGGTCAGTGGTGCGGTCACGTCGGCTTCCATGCGGCGGTAGTCCCAACTGCCGGCACTGACCGAGAATGACGCGTCGAATTCCTTGCCGGGGCGCTTGCGCAGCAGGTTGACCGTGGCCGATGGCACGCCGGCGCCGCTGAGCAGGCCGTTGGCACCGCGGATCACTTCGATGCGGTCGTAGAAGGCGGTGTCGTATTCCTGATTGGTCGAGCCGCTGTAGGTGGGAATGCCGTCGACCTGGAAGTCGGTGATGGCAAAGCCGCGTGCGTAGTACAGCGGGCGCTGGGTGTCATAGAAGGACACGCTGACGCCGGTCACGTTGCGCATCACGTCGTTGATGCTGAACAGCGATTCGTCCTGCAGGCGCTGCAGGCTGATCGCGGTGGCCGACTGCGGGGTTTCCTGCAGGGTGATCGGCAGGCGCGTGGTGCTGGCCGGCGGAGCGGACTGCTCGGCACGCACGCTGACCCGGTCCAGGGTCTTGGCGTCGGCCGTGCCGTCGGCGGCGGCGAACGCGCTGGGCGTGGCCAGCAGGGCCATCGACGCAAGCAAAGCGGCCGGCAGCAGCGCACGGCGGGGCAGGCGGTTACGGAAGGTCAGGGACATGATGGGCTCGAAGCATTGAGGCGGGGAAGGGCGGCAACAGTCGTCCAGCACCCGGGGCGGCGGCTTCGGGCACGGTCAGGTTCATCCGGGAGACGCGCGGTTACCGCGCAGGATGCAAATGTAAATAATTCCCAACAACATTACAATTCGCTTCATTGCGGGGCGCTGCCACGCTCAGCGCCGCTGGCAGGGTCGGACTCCGTTGCCGCACAAACGCAAACGGCCACCCGAAGGTGGCCGCCTGCCTGCATCACGGGGAACGCGCCGGCTTACAGCGCCTGCAGTTCCTCGTTGGCGTTGCGCTTTTCCTTGGCCGGCGCCGGGGCCACTGGCGGTGCCGCGGCGGCCGGGCTGGGCGATGCTGCGTTCGCATCCACCGGCACCTCCAGGTACGGCAGGTGCAGGGTCTGGCTGGTCAGGGTACGGATCTCGTTCACCAGCGCGGCGCTGTCGTTGAGCTTGCGCCCGTACGACGGCACGATCTCGCGCAGGCGGGCTTCCCAGCCGGCCTTCATCTGCTCCGGGAAGGCCTTGGCCATCAGGTCCAGCATGATCGGCGGCGAGGTCGACGCACCCGGCGAGGCACCGAGCAGGGCCGCAAGGGTGTGGTCCTTGTCGGTCACGATCTCGGTACCGAACTGCAGCACCGGGCCCTTCAGCGGATCACGCTTGATGATCTGCACGCGCTGGCCGGCGGTGACCAGCTTCCAGTCGCCCGGCTTGGCATTGGGGAAGTACTTGACCAGCTCGGCCTGGCGGTCGGCATCGTTCAACCGCGCCTGGCCCATCAGGTACTGCACCAGGTCCAGGTTGTCCTTGCCCACTTCCAGCATCGGGCCGACGTTGTTGTGGTTCACCGACGAGTACAGGTCCCACCACGAGCCATGCTTGAGGAACTTGGTGCTGTACAGCGCGAACGGCCCGAACAGGACCACCGGCTTGCCGTCCAGCTTGCGTGCATCCAGGTGCGGCACCGACATCGGCGGTGAACCGGTTTCGGCCATGCCGTAGGCCTTCACGCCATGGCGCGAGGTCACGTCCTGGCCCTGGAAGGCAAGGAACTGGCCACCGACCGGGAAGCCGGCGTAGTCCTTCGACTCCGGAATGCCGGACATCTGCAGCAGCTTCAGCGCGGCGCCACCGGCACCGATGAACACGAAGCGGGCGTGGGTGGTGGACTCGGTGCCGGCCTTGAGGTCCTTCACCGTCACGTTCCAGCTCTTGTCGGCGTTCTGCCGCAGCGCGGTCACTTCATGGTTCAGGTGCAGGCTGAAGTTCGGGCTGCGCTGCAGGCCGCTGGTCAGCTGGCGGGTGATCACGCCGAAGTTGACGTCGGTGCCCAGCGGCATCCAGGTTGCGGCAACCTTCTGCTTCGGATCGCGGCCTTCCATCAGCAGCGGGGCCCACTGCCTGATCTGCGCCGGATCCTCGGAGTACTGCATGCCGTAGAACAGCGGGTTCTTCACCAGCGCCTGCTGGCGCTTGTGCAGGTAGGCGATGTTGTCATCACCCCAGACGAAGCTCATGTGCGGGGTCGGGTTGATGAAGTCGCTGGGCTGGCTCAGCCGCCCCTGCTTGACCTGGTGCGACCAGAACTGGCGCGAGACCTCGAACGATTCGGCGATGCCGACCGCGCGCTTGGTCTCGATGCTGCCGTCGGGCAGTTCCGGGGTGTAGTTCAGTTCGGCGAACGCCGAGTGGCCGGTGCCGGCGTTGTTCCAGCCATCGGAGCTTTCACCGGCGACGCCGTCGAGGCGTTCGTAGACCTGGATGTTCCAGTCCGGCTGCAGTTCCTGCAGGTAGGTGGCCAGAGTGATGCTCATGATGCCGGCGCCGACCAGCACAACATCGACGGGCTTGTCGTTGCTGGCGGCGGGCACCGAACGCTGGGTCAGCGGCCAGTACAGGAACAGCGCGGCGGCCAGCAACAGCAGCACGAGCAGGGCGAGAAGAGCCTTGCCAAATTTCTTCATGGGGGCGGGATCGTTGGCGGAGGGGAAGGGGTCAGGATGCGCGTGGGGCAGGGAAAGGGCGTGAAGAAACAACGCCTTGCAGCATCCAGCGGTGATTCTAACCGGAACCGGTCTGTTTTTGATGCAACGCAGCATCCGACCTTTCGCGGCCCGTCGCCGACAGTGTCGGGCAAGGCCAGGCAGCGCCCGAGTCAGACCCGTTCGAGGATCGGCCGATCAGTATCCGCATGACCCATGGACCCGGTGTGGAAAAAGGGGACGGAGGGGATTAAGTCGCATTTGCCTTGGATGTCGTATCGGCCTAAAGCGACTTAATCCCCTCCGTCCCCTTTTTGCGCTGTGCGTCAGCGCTTGCGCCGGATCAGTGCCGAGGAGGCATCCAGCACGGCGCGGGTCAGCAGCGCCATGGTCTGCACGTCGCCCTTCCAGTGCTGCCAGTACAGCGGCACGTCTTCCCACGCGCGCTGGCGCACGTAGACCAGTCGCCCGGCGTCCAGGTGCCGCTTGACCAGCGGCAATGGATTCATCGTCCAGCCCATGCCGCCCAGGTTGGCCTGCACGAAGGCGCGCGTGGACGGAATCCACCAGGTCGGTGCGGTGCTGGGCAGGTCGTCGCCGGCCATGCGCCGGGCGAAGCGCGACTGCATTTCGTCCTTGCGGTTGAACACCAGTACCGGCGCCTGTGCCAGCGCCTGCGCGGTCACGCCCTTGGCGAAGTGGCGTTCGCGGAATTCGGGGGTGCAGGTCGCTGCATAGCGGATGCTGCCCAGCGCATGGATCTGGCAGCCCTGCACCGGCTCGTCCAGCGTGGTCACCGCGCCCAGCACCGTGCCCTGGCGTAGCAGCTCCACCGTGTGGTCCTGGTCTTCCACCCGCAGGTCCAGGGTGGTGCCGGTGGTCTGTGCGAACTGGTAGGCGGCCTGCGGAAACCAGGTTTCCAGGCTGTCGTGGTTCACCGCCACCGGGATGCTGGCCTGGGGCAGGTCCTCATCGGCCAGGCCCATGCGGTGCAGCGCATCGTGTTCCAGCAGGGCGGTCTGCTCGGCCAGCTGCACCAGCAACTGGCCCTCGGCGGTCGCGGTGGCCGGGGTGCCACGCTTGACCAGCAGGCGGCCGATCCGGTCCTCCAGCGCCTTGACCCGCTGCGAGATGGCCGAAGGCGTGACATTCAGTGACTGCGCGGCGCGGTCGAAGCTGCCTTCGCGGATGACCGCGGCCAGGGCGCGCAGCTGGGCATGATCGATGCGCATCGAATTAAGCTCCGCTAATGTTGGTTTAGGAAGTTTAGCTCGTCTTTTTCATGTTGCGGCGCGACAATGGCGCCCGTTCCGGTGCTGTCCGCCTTCGCGAGGCACTGTCCCCCCAAGCAATACAAGGCAGTGAATCCCATGTTCTCGGTCATCTCCGCCAGCACCGGCCTCGGTGCCTGGTTCTCTGGTGCAGCTACCGGCATCGGCCTGTTCGCCGTGGTCGGCGCCCAGAGCGCCTTCATTCTGCGCCAGGGCATCCTGCGCAAGCACATCGTGCCGGTGGTCGCCACCTGCGCGGCCATCGATGCCATCTTCATCTTCGCCAGCGTGGCCGGCCTGCGCACGCTCACCTCGGCGCTGCCGTGGCTGACCAGCGCCGTGCTGTGGACCGGCGTGGCCTTCCTGGCCTGGTATGCGATGAAGTCGGCACGCCGTGCGATCGCCGGTGGCGGTGGCATGGGCGACGCCGACAGCGACGACGGCAGCCGCCGCGCGGTGCTGATCGCCGCGGTCGGCTTCTCGCTGATCAATCCGCACTTCTGGCTGGACATGATGGTGATCGGCTCGATCGCCGAGAACTTCGGCAACGCCCGCATGGCCTTCGCCGCCGGCGTGGTCACCGCCAGCTGCCTGTGGCTGACCGCGCAGGGACTCGGCGCGCGCCTGCTGGCGCCGCTGTTCACCAAGCCCAGCACCTGGCGCGTGCTCGACGGCACCATCGCGGTGATCCTCAGCATCCTGGCCCTCATGTTGGCGGTGCGCGGGGTCCACTGACCCGGCGCACGTCCCCCCGAACCCACGTCCTGACTCTCTCTCCAAGGTAGTGGCAACGACGGCACCGGCAACGGTGCCGTCGTCTTTTCCGGCTCTGGCGGGAAACCCATGGCCCTGCCTAGAATCGGCCACCAGGACAAGGTGTCCACAGGAGCAGGGGAAGGATGCACAAGACGATTCTGGCGGCCGCACTGGCCGTCATCGGGGGCGTTGCCGCAGGCAGCGTGGGGGCGGTGGACCTGACGCAGTACCTGCGTCGGGAGAGCTTCACCGATATCAAGATTTCGCCGGGGGGCGAGTATGTGGCGGCGACGGTGCCGATGGAGGACGCCACCGCGATCGCCGTGCTGCGGTTGAAGGACAAGCAGATGGTCGGCAGTTTCCGGCCACCCAGCCGCAACCACGCGCAGGAATTCGACTGGGTCAGCAACGAGCGCCTGCTGATCGGCCTGGCCCAGAAGTGGGGCTCGCTCGACCAGCCCAATCCCACCGGCGAACTCTACGCCATCGATGCCAACGGCAATCGCGGCGAACTGCTGGTCGGCTACCGCGTGGAGAGCAACGGCCCGGGAACCCGCATCCAGCCGAAGAAGGTCGAAGCGGTGGCCGCCTTCCTGGCCGACGACCTGCCGGGCGATGAGCGCAACGTGCTGGTGACCGTATGGCCGCTGGCCGAGGATCCGTTCACCCGCGTCGACCGCATGGATGTGACCACGGGGCGTCGCTCGCGGGTGGCGTCTTCGCCGGTACGGCGCGGCGAATTCACCACCGATGGCGCCGGCGAAGTGCGCTTCGTGCACGGCTCGGGCAGCGACAACGTCAACAAGCTGTATTTCCGCGAACGCAGCGGCGACACCTGGAAGCTGATCAACGACGAGGCCGTCAGCAAGCGCATCGAAACCGCCCTCGGCTTCTCGGCCGATGACAGCGTGGCCTACCTCAACGTCGAGCAGACCCAGGGCCCGGATGCGATCGTCAGCTGGAACCCGCAGACCGGCGAGCGCGCCACGCTGCTGCGCGACGAGGTGGTCAATCCGTACCGCATCATCCATCGCCCTGGCACCCATGTGCCGGTCGGCGCGCTCTACCTGGGCGATACGCCACGTACCCGGTTCTTCGACGAGAAGTCGCCGGAGGCACGCCTGTATCGCAGCCTGGAAGCCGCCCTCGGGGGCGCCGTCTACATCACCTCCAGCACCCGCGACGGCCGCGTCGTGCTGGTGGAAACGTGGTCGGGCTCGAACCCGGGCGATTTCTACGTGTACGACACCGTCGCGCGCAAGGCCGACCATCTGATCAGCCGCAGCGACTGGATCGACGTCGAGAGCAGCGCCAGCGTGAAGCCGATTGCATTGAAGGCCCGCGACGGTCTGCCGCTGCACGGCTTCCTGACCCTGCCGGCCGGCAGCAACGGCCGCAACCTGCCGATGGTGGTTATGCCGCATGGTGGCCCGTTCGACGTCTTCGATTCCGGCCAGTACGACCGCGAAACCCAGATGCTGGCCGCCGCCGGTTATGCCGTGCTGCAGGTCAATTTCCGCGGGTCGGGCAACTACGGCCGGGCCCACACCCAGGCCGGTGCACAGCAGTGGGGCGCGGCGATGCAGGATGATGTCACCGATGCCACCCGCTGGGCGATCAGCGAAGGCATCGCCGACGGCCGTCGCATCTGTATCTACGGCGCCAGCTACGGGGCCTACTCGGCGATGATGGGGGCCGCGCGCGAGCCCGGGTTGTACCAGTGCGCGGCCGGCTATGTGGGTGTCTACGATCTGCCGATGATGTACACCCGCGGCGACATCCAGGACCGCGGCTCAGGCGTGACCTACCTGCGCGAATGGCTGGGTGACCCGGCCAAGCTGGGCGCGGTGTCTCCGGTGAACCTGGCCGAACGGATCAAGGTGCCGGTGTTCCTGGCCGCCGGTGGCGAAGACAAGCGCGCGCCGATCCAGCATACCGAGCGCATGGAAGCGGCGCTCAAGCGCGCCGGCACGCCGGTGGAAAGCCTGTACTACAAGACCGAAGGCCACGGCTTCTACACCGAGGCGCATCGCAGCGAGTACTACGACAAGCTGCTGGCGTTCCTGGCGCGCAGCCTGGGGGGCAAGACCGCGACGACCGCGCCCGCGGCCGGCAAGGACAAGGCGCCCTGAGCTGACAGGGCGGCGGATGATCGTTCCGCCGCCCTGGTTTTCCACATGTGCGCGGTTTACTTCACCCCGTGCATCATCTTCTTCAGCAGCGGCGCGGCGAGGAAGGCGGCCAGCGCGCAGCCCAGGCCGATCCACATCAGCAGCCAGAACAGGTGCGCATAGGCGCCTGCGGCAGCCACCATGTCCAGCGATTCGCCTTCCGGCACCTCGATCGCGGCCAGCTTGCCGAACAGGGCCGCCAGCGTTTCCGAGAACGCGGTAGCCAGGAACCAGGTGCCCATCATCAGGCTCATCACCCGCGGCACGGCCAGCTGGGTCACTGCCGACAGGCCGACCGGCGACAGGCACATCTCGCCGCTGGCCAGCAGGAAGTAGGCCAGCACCAGCCACCACACGCTGGCCATCTCGCCGGTCGCGCCGACCTGCTGAGCAGCCAGCGCCAGCGGCACGAACGACAGCGCGGCGATCACCAGGCCCCAGGCGGACTTGACCGGCTTGCCCGGTTCCCAGCCGCGGCGGTCCATCCAGGTCCACAGCGCGGCGAAGGCCGGTGCCAGCAGCACCAGGAACAGGCCACCGAGATAGGTGAGCGAACCGGCGGTCTGCGGAATCACCAGGCAGTCGCGCACCAGCAGCACCAGCATCAGCACGACAATGGCGGCAAAGAACGCGCGCGGTGCGGCCGAACCCGGGCGCCGTTCCGACAGGCGCGCGCTGACCACGAAGCCCAGCGGTGCCAGCAGCAGCGAGAGGATCGACCACGGCAGCGGCGTGCCGCCGGTGATCACCAGCGCGGGCACGATGTCCTTGGTCAGCAGGCGGTCGGTGAAGGTCACCCACGAGCCGTAGGACTGCTCGTACATCGTGAAGAACACCAGCGCCAGGAAGATCAGCACCATCAGCGCGATCATCTGCTGGCGCTGCACCGGCGTGCATTTCGTGCCGGTGAACCAGGCGAACCAGACCAGCACGCCGCCCAGCACCACCAGCATCAGCATCAGCGCCAGGCTGATTTCACCGCCCAGCGCGAACGCGCCGTTGCCCGCGGCCCACATCAGCCACGCCACCGGCAGCACAGCGAGCACCGCGCACAGATAGATGAGCCATTCGCGCGGCAGGCCCAGCACCTTCTGCTTCAGCGCCGCCGGTTGCGGTGGTTCGGCATGGCCCTGCAGGTACTTCTGGCCCCACAGGAACATCGCCAGGCCGGCCAGCATGCCGATACCGGCCGCACCAAAACCGTACTTCCAGCCGTAAGCCTCACCGAGGAAGCCACACACCAGCGAAGAGAACAGCGCGCCCAGGTTGATGCCGGCGTAGAACAGGGAGAAGCCCGAATCACGACGCGGGTCGTCCTTGGCGTACAGCTTGCCGACGATGGTGGAGATGTTCGGCTTCAGGAAGCCGACGCCCATGATGATCAGCGCCAGCGACAGGTAGGTCACCGCCAGCGCCGAGGTGTCGCGCACCACTTCGCCGTTCACCCGGTACGCCGCATGGCCTTCGAAGGCCATGCCGAGGTGGCCGAGCACCAGCAGGATGCCGCCGAACAGCACCGCCCGGCGCATGCCCAGCCAGCGGTCGGCCAGCATGCCGCCGAACACCGGGATGCAGTACACCAGGCCACCGTAGGCACCGAGCAGGTCCAGGCCGGCCTTGTCGCCGAACAGGTGGTACTTGGTCAGGTACAGCAGCAGCAGCGCCTTCATGCCGTAGAAGGAGAAGCGCTCCCACATCTCGGTGAAGAAACAGACGTAGACGCCCTTGGGATGACCCAGGAAGTCGTCGGAAGCGGAGGCGGCAACGGTCATCGACGGTGGGGACAGCGGAAAGGGCGCGATTATAGGCCTCTGCGCCTGGGCAGGCAGCCGCCGGTGGATCCACGCCATGCAGGGATCGCGCTTCCCCGGCGGCCGCCGCTCACAGGTATCGCAACCATGGCAGATCGCGCCTTCGCGCTTTGAACCGCGCAAACGCCCGCGTCGGCGGGTACAGCCCCACGGCCAGCGCACAGGCCACCAGCAGCAGGCCGCTGATCGAATCCAGCGCATACAGCGTGTCCTGGGTCGGGCCCCACGCAGCCAACGCGGCCAGGTACAGCCCCTTCAACACGTACAGGTGCAGCAGGTAGAAGAACATCGGCGCGGCGCCGATATCGGCCAGCGGCTGCAGTGCCCGCGCCAGCGGCGGCCATTCGTACAGCCGCAGCAGCAACAGTCCCACCCCCAGGGTCAGCAGCAGGAACTGCAAGGACGGCGGGTACTTGGTGACGTTGAAGATGCTCAGCCAGGTACGCAGCGTGGTGGCCTGGTACTGCCAGGGCGCATCGCCGTAGTCGTTGGCGAAGCGCAGCAGCACGAACAGGGCCAGCGCGCCGACGCCCGCCCACAGCAGCCAGCGCTGGCGCTGCTCCGGCGCGTGCTCGCGGCCGAACCACGGCCCCATCAGGTAGCCCAGCGCAATCACCCCGATCCAGGGCAGCAGCGGATAGGACGTGCGCAGGCGCAGCGTGCCGGCCTCGATCCAGTCACGCTGATGCAGCACCTTCCATACCACGGCGAGCAGGCCGTTGCCCTGCACCCGCACACCATCCAGCAGGTTGTGCCCGGCCACCACCGCGACCGCAACCGCCAGCAGGACGGGGCGGGGCAGCCACAGCAGGCCGGCCAGCGCGATCATGCTCAGCCCGATGGCCCAGATCACCTGCAGGTACAGCGTTTGCGGCGGCAGCTGGAAGGTCCAGGCGAAATTCACCAGGGTCAGCTCCAGCACCACCAGGAACAGCCCGCGCTTGAGCAGGAACGCGGCGGTGGCCCCGCGCGGATCCGCCTGGCGCTGGCCGTACAGCCAGGCCGACAGCCCCGTCAGCAGCACGAACACGGGGGCGCACAGGTGGGCCAGCAGGCGGCAGGCGAACAGCGCAGGAGAGACCGTGGCTGCGTCCATCGGGTCGCTCACCTGGTGCTGCAGGAAGAAGGTCTCGCGCACATGGTCGAGCAGCATCAACAACATGACGGTGCCGCGCAGCTGGTCGATGGAGGCCAGGCGGGAAGGGGAGGAAGGGGGCATGCGATGCGGCAACGACAGGGCAGCATTAAGATATAACATATCAATTGCGGCGATCCCAGCCGGACTTTGCCGGGTCTGCCGATTCCGGGGCCACGCACCGCGCTGTTGCGCTGCGGCGGCCGCCCCATCCTTTGGCACGCTGGACTTGATCTGCCCTGAACGCTAGCGTGGCAGGGATTTTTTGCCAGCAGGGGCTTCCATGAACCACGACGCTGCGCCCAAGCAGCTCACCTTCCGCGCAGTGGCCCTGGCCATCGTGCTGGCGGTGGTGCTGTCGGCCGCAAACGCCTACCTCGGTCTGTTCGCAGGCCTGACCATCGCCACCGCCATTCCCGCCGCGGTGATTTCCATGGGCGTGCTGCGCCTGCTGGGCGGTGGCTCCATCCTCGAGAACAACATCGTGCAGACCGGCGCCTCGGCCGGTTCGTCGATCGCCGCCGGTGTGATCTTCACCATCCCGGCGCTGGTGATCATGGGCTACTGGCCGGACTTCAAGTACTGGTGGGTGCTGGGCATCGCCGGCCTCGGCGGCCTGCTGGGCGTGCTGTTCTCGGTGCCGCTGCGCCGTTCGATGATCGTCGAAGACCCGCTGCCGTTCCCGGAAGGCAAGGCGGCAGCCGAAGTGCTCAAGGCCGGTGAGAACCCGGGGCCGGGCCTGAAGATCCTCGGCCTGTCGGCGGTGATCGGTGCCTTCGTCAAGCTGGCCGCGGAAAGCGGCATGCGCCTGATTCCCGATGCCTGGGCCACCTCGGCCTACGTCGGCAGCTCCAAGGTCACCGCCTTCATCGGCACCAACCTGTCGCCGGCACTGCTGGGCGTGGGCTACATCGTCGGCCTCAACGTCGGCATCGTGGTGGTGTCCGGCTCGATCCTGACCTGGCACATCGCCATTCCGATCTACCAGGCGTTCTTCATGAACACCGATCCGGCACTGGCCGCGTCGGTCGCCGCCGCCTCGTCCACCGAGGCCGCGTTCGCCATCTGGGGCGCGAAGATGCGCTACCTGGGTGTCGGCGCGATGCTGATCGGTGGCATCTGGACGTTGATCTCGCTGCGCAAGTCGCTGCTCAACGGCGTCAAGAGCGGCTTTGCCGCCGCCCGCAAGAGCGGTGGCCCGGTGCTGGCGCACACCGAGCGCGACCTGCCGATGAAGTGGATGCTGGTCGCCCTGGTGGTCTTCGTGCTGCCGCTGCTGGCCCTGTACCAGGCCATCGTCGGTCAGTGGCACGTGTCCATCCCGATGACCCTCATCATGATCGTTGCCGGCTTCCTGTTCGTTTCGGTCTCGGCCTACCTGGCTGGCCTGATCGGCTCGTCCAACAACCCGGTTTCGGGCATCACCATCTCCACCATCCTGTTCGCTTCGGCCGTGCTGGTGGTGCTGCTGGGCGCCGATGGCCTCAAGCCGGTCGGTGCCGGCGGGGCGCCGCTGGGTGCGGTGGCCGCGATCATGATCGGCGCGGTGGTGTGCTGTGCCGCCGCCGTCGGTGGTGACAACCTGCAGGACCTCAAGGCCGGCTACATCGTTGGCGCCACCCCGTGGAAGCAGCAGCTGATGCTGGGCATCGGCGCGTTCTCGTGCGCGCTGATCATGGCCCCGGTGCTGAACCTGCTGGCCACCGCCTACGGCATCGGCGTGAAGTCCGAGCTGCACCCCAACGCGCTGGCTGCGCCGCAGGCCAACCTGATGGCCTCGGTGGCCAAGGGCCTGTTCGGTGGTGAACTGCCGTGGACGTTCATCGGCATCGGTGCCGTGGTCGGTGCCGTCATCATCGCCTTCGACAGCTGGCTGAAGGCGCGCAACGCCCGCTTCCGCGTGCCGGTGCTGGCCGCCGCCATCGGCATCTACCTGCCGCTGGAGCTGATGGTGCCGATCTTCCTCGGCGGCCTGATCGCCCACCTGGTCGAGCGCTTCCACAAGGTGCGTGCCGATGACGAAGAAGGCCGCGACCGCGTGCACAAGCCGGGCGTGCTGTTCGCCGCTGGCCTGATCACCGGCGAAGCGCTGATGGGCATCGCCATCGCGATTCCGATCGTGGTCAGCAGCCGCGCCGACGTGCTGGCCGTGCCGTTCCACCTGCCGGGCGCACAGTGGATCGGCCTGGCCGTGCTGTTCCTGGTCGGCTGGCTGATCTACCGCACCGGCAAGTACGCCAAGGCGTAAGGGAAGGGTAGTGCCGGCCGCTGGCCGGCAACGCCAACGCAATGCCGGCCAGCGGCCGGCACTACCGCAGACCCCGCTTCGGCGGGGTTTGCCTTTTCTGGCGGCTGCTCGATCACGGCCATGACCGATGGCCTTGGCAGCCCCGGCCGCACGGGCCTACCATCGGTTTTTTGCCGTCCTGCGGAGACCCCGATGAAACTGCGTCATGCCCTGCTGCCACTGAGCCTGCTGGCCGCCCTGCCCAGCGTCGCCGCTGCCCGCGGCCTGGACGTCCGCGACATGGTGGCCATGGACCGCGTCTCGGCGCCGGTGCTGACCGCTGACGGCGGCACCGTAGTGTTCGCCAAGCGCAGCGTGGACGCCAACCTGAAGGCCTCCACCGCACTGTTCGCACGCAACCTGCGCACCCGCGACGCAGCGCCGCCGAAGCAGATCACCCCGGCCGGCTGGAACGTCAATTCCGCTTCGCTGTCGGCCGATGGCCAGACCGTCTATTTCCTCAGCGCCAAGAACGGCAGCCAGCAGTTGTATGCACAGCCGATCGGCGGCGGCACCCCGCGCCAGCTGACCGACTTCCCGGTCGACGTGGACAGCTATCACGTGTCGCCGCAGGACGACCGCGTGCTGTTCAGCGCCGGCGTGTTCCAGGCCTGTGCCTCGGACCTGGCCTGCACCGAAAAGAAGCTGAAGGACGTGGCCGGCGCCAAGGCCAGTGGCAAGGTCTTCGATTCGCTGTTCGTGCGCCACTGGGACACCTGGAACGACGGCCGCCGCAACACCCTGTTCGTCGCGCCGCTGCCGACGGCCAAGGCCGGCGCGGTCAAGGGCGCTTCGGCGCTGAGCGCGACCATCGACGGCGACGCCCCGTCCAAGCCGTTCGGTGGCAATGATGACTTCGCGTGGTCGCCGGATGGCGCCAGCGTGGTGGCCAGCATCCGCGTGGCCGGCAAGCAGGAGCCGTGGTCGACCAACTTCGACCTGTACCGCTTCGACGCCGCCGGCAAGCAGGCGCCGGTCAACCTGACGGCTTCCAACCCGGCCTGGGATGCCGGTCCGGTGTTCAGCGCCGACGGCAAGACCCTGTTCTACCGTGCGATGAAGCGCCCGGGGTTCGAGGCCGACCGCTTCGGCCTGATGGCGATGGACCTGGCCAGCGGCAAGACCCGCGAGATCGCGCCGCAGTGGGATCGTTCGGCCGGTGGCATCACCCTGTCCGCTGACGGCGCCAGCATCTACACCACCGCCGATGACCTCGGCGAACACCCGCTGTTCCAGATCGACGTGGCCAGCGGCAAGGCCACCAAGCTGATCGGCGATGGCCGCGTGACCGCGGTCGACGTGGCCGGCAACAGCGTGGCGATCACCCGCAACAGCCTGAAGAGCAACGACCAGGTGCTGGTCGGCCTGCTGCCGGCCGCGGGCGAAGCCATCGGCGAACTGCGCGCGCTGACTCCGGCCGCCGGTGAGGTGCTCAAGGACGTCAGCTTCGGCGACTACGAACAGTTCGAGTTCAAGGGCTGGAACAACGACACCGTGCATGGCTACGTGGTCAAGCCGCACAACTACCAGGAAGGCAAGTCGTACCCGGTCGCGTTCCTGATCCATGGCGGCCCGCAGGGCAGCTTCGGCAATGGCTGGAGCTACCGCTGGAACCCGCAGACCTATGCGGGCCAGGGCTACGCGGTGGTGATGATCGACTTCCACGGCTCCACCGGCTACGGCCAGGCGTTCACCGATGCGATCAGCCAGCACTGGGGCGACCGCCCGCTGGAAGACCTGCAGAAGGGCTGGGATGCGGCGCTGAAGAAGTACTCCTTCCTCAACGGTGACAAGGCCTGTGCGCTGGGCGCCAGCTACGGCGGCTTCATGGTCAACTGGATCGCCGGCAACTGGAACAGCCCGTTCAAGTGCCTGGTCAACCACGACGGCGTGTTCGACCAGCGCATGATGGGCTACGCCACCGAAGAACTGTGGTTCACCGAGTGGGAGCAGGGCGGCACGCCGTACCAGAAGGCCGCGAACTACGAGAAGTTCAACCCGGTCAACCACGTGGCGGACTGGAAGAAGCCGATCCTGGTCATCCACGGCCAGCAGGACTTCCGCATCCCGGTCGAGCAGGGCCTGGCCGCGTTCACCGCCGCCCAGCGCCAGGGCATCGAATCGAAGTTCCTGTACTTCCCGGATGAAAACCACTGGGTGCTGAAGCCGAACAACAGCATCCTGTGGCATGACACCGTCAATGCCTGGCTGAAGCAGCACATCGGCAACTGAGGGTTGCGGCGCCGCCCTCCGGGGCGGCGCTTCTGTTTTCTGGTAGTGCCGGCCGCCGCTGGTACAACCGCTTGCCGCTTCCCACCTGTACGAGATTGCCTACCAGCGGCCGGCACTACCCAGAGCGCCTGCATGCCCTCGAACGCCCTGATCCAGAATGACATCGTCGTCTTCGGTTTGATCGCCGCCACGCTCGGTGCCGTGTTCTGGACCGCCTCGCGCGAGCAGGGCCTGTGGAAGCGCTTCTACACCTTCGTGCCGGCACTGCTGCTGTGCTACCTGATTCCCGGCATCTACAACACCGTGGGCCTGATCGACGGCCAGAACACCCGGCTCTACAACCCGATCGCGCGCGACATCCTGTTGCCGGCGGCGCTGATCCTGCTGACCCTGGCAGTGGACATCAAGGGCATCCTGCGGCTCGGCCCGAAGCTGGTGCTGATGTACCTGGGCGCCTCGGCCAGCATCATGCTGGGCGCAGTGGTGGCGTTCCTGGTGATGCGCGCGATCCATCCCGACACCGTCGCCGGCGACACCTGGGCCGGCATGGCCGCGCTGGCCGGCAGCTGGATCGGTGGCGGCGCCAACATGCTGGCGATGCGCGAAGTGTTCGACGTCAATGCGACCACCTTCGGCCAGTTCGCGGTGGTCGATGTCGGTGTCGGCTACGTGTGGATGGCGGCGCTGATCTTCCTGGCCGGGCGCGCGGCGAAGATCGACGCACGCAGTGGTGCCGATACCTCGGCCATCGATGAACTGAAGGAGCGCATCGCGCGCTTCCAGGCCGAGCACGAACGCATTCCCAGCCTGACCGACCTGATGCTCATCGTGGCCGTGGCCTTCGGTGGCGTCGGACTGTCACATGCGATCGGTGCGCCGCTGGCGGCCTGGTTCAAGGCCAACGTCAGCTGGGCCTCGCAGTTCAGCCTGGACGCGCCGTTCGTGTGGGTGGTGGTGCTGTCGACCACGCTGGGCCTGAGCCTGAGTTTCACCCGCGCACGCAACCTGGAAGGGGCGGGGGCATCGCGCCTGGGTTCGTTGCTGCTGTATTTCCTGATCGCCTGCATCGGCATGCAGATGGATCTGCTGGCGCTGCTGGATCGCCCGTGGCTGTTCCTGCTTGGCCTGATCTGGATCGCCGTGCACATCGTGCTGCTGTGGTGCCTGGGCAAGCTGCTGAAGGTGCCGTTCTTCTATTTCGCCATCGGTTCGCAGTCGAACATCGGTGGCCCGGCCTCGGCGCCGGTGGTGGCGGCCGCGTTCCATCCGGCGCTGGCACCGGTGGGCGTGCTGCTGGGTACGATGGGCTATGCCACCGGCACCTACCTGGCCTACATCGTCGGCATCACTCTGCGCGCACTGGCCGGGCAGGGCTGATGGGGTAGTGCCGGCCGCTGGCCGGCAACCCGGTGATGCCTCACGGGTTCATGAGGTTGCCGGCCAGCGGCCGGCACTACCGATGCGCTATGCCACCGGCAAGCCGCGTTCGACCAGCCACGCCTTCGCGTCTTCGGCGTCCTGCTCGAACCGCGCCGAGTGAAAAGAGGGGCGCCGCAAGGTCCGGCGCGTCGCCACGCGCCCGTGGCCAACCGCGCCCGCGGCTTTACGCCACCGGCAACCCGCGTTCGACCAGCCACGCCTTCGCGTCTTCGGCGTCCGTTTCGAACCATGCCTGGGTAGACCCCAGCCGATACGTATACCCCCAGGCATCCATGTCGGCCATCAGCCGCTGGCTGCCGACGCCGGGCAGCTGCCCGGCCAGTACGATCTGCAGGTAGCAGGTGGCGTCTTCCTCGGCCACCGAGTCGGTGGCATCGGTATGCACCTGCGCCCGCCGCTCCGGCGGCAGCACGATCAGGTGGCAGGCCTCGTGCAGCATCGAGTGCACGGGCGTGTCGTCGCGCACGTACACGTTGCTGGCGATGATGCCGGCCTCGGGTTCGCCCCAGTAGCTGCCGGGAATCGGCTCGCCGTCGGCCACGTGGTGCAGCCGCAGGCCATGCGCGGCGAGCAGGCACTGCGCATCGGCGAAGGCGATGTCGCCCACGCAGGTGATGTCCACGGCGGTTGTCGTATCGGTCATGCGGGTCGGGCAGCCCCGCCCATGCAGGCACGGGCGGGGCAGGGGATCAGGGTTTGTCCGGGCCTTCCGGCAGCGCCACGGAGATGTCCAGCACATCGTGCTGGCCATCCTTCACCAGGTCGACCTTCACCGCATCGACGTCGATGTTCACGTACTTCTTGATCACTTCCAGCAGCTCGCGCTGCAGCAGCGGCAGGTAGTCCGGGCCACCACGGTGGCTGCGTTCCTGCGCGATGATGATCTGCAGGCGGTTCTTGGCGGTTTCGGCGGTGGTCTTCTTCGCTTTGAGGAAATCAAACAGGCCCATGCTTACCCTCCGAACAGCTTGCTGAAGAAGCCCTTCTTCTCGACGTTGGTGAAGCGCATCGGGCGTTCTTCGCCGAGGATGCGCGCGACGGCGTCTTCATAGGCCTGGCCGGCAGCGGATTCGACATCCAGGATGACCGGCTCGCCCTTGTTGGAGGCGTTGAGCACATCGCCCGATTCGGGGATCACGCCGATCGCCTTCAGGCCGAGCACTTCCTCGACGTCGGCGATGCTCAGCATCTCGCCGCTTTCCACGCGCACCGGGGTGTAGCGGGTCAGCAGCAGGAAGGCCGGCACGTCCTGGCCGGATTCGGCCTTGTGGGTCTTCGAATCGAGCAAGCCGATGATGCGGTCGGAGTCGCGCACCGACGACACTTCCGGGTTCACCACCACCACCGCGCGGTCGGCGAAGTACATCGCCAGGAAGGCGCCCTTCTCGATGCCGGCCGGCGAGTCGCAGATGATGTAGTCGAAGCCATCGGCGGCCAGGTCCTTCAGCACCTTGCCCACGCCTTCCTGGGTCAGTGCGTCCTTGTCGCGGGTCTGCGAGGCAGCCAGCACGTACAGGTTGTCGAAGCGCTTGTCCTTGATCAGGGCCTGCTTGAGGGTCGCTTCGCCGTGCACGACGTTGACGAAGTCGTACACCACGCGGCGTTCGCAGCCCATGATCAGGTCGAGGTTGCGCAGGCCGACGTCGAAGTCGATCACGGCCACCTTCTTGCCGCGCCGCGCCAGGCCGCAGGCCAGGCTCGCGCTGGAAGTGGTCTTGCCGACGCCGCCCTTGCCGGAGGTGACTACGATGATTTCAGCCAAAGGACTTCTCCTGATGATTCTGTTTGGGTGCTGCGTCAGTCCAGCGCAGCGATCTTGATCTGGTCCTGTTCCAGCCACACCTGCACGGCCTTGCCGCGCAGGTTGTCCGGGACATCGTCCAGTACCTTGTAATGGCCTGCAATGGCGACCAGTTCCGCATGGAAATCACGGCAGAAAATACGTGCCGCGGTGTTGCCCTGGGCCCCTGCCAGCGCGCGGCCGCGCAGGGTCCCGTAGATATGGATGCTGCCATCGGCGATGACCTCGGCGCCGGCGCCGACGGTGGCCATCACGGTCAGGTCGCAGTTTTCCGCGTACAGCTGCTGGCCCGAACGCACGTTGCCCAGCTGCATGCGGCCCGGTTGCGGCGCGGCGGCGTCGGCCACCTTGGCCACCGGCGCTGCCGGGGCCGGCTTCGGCTCGGCACGGGCTGCCCGGCGCGGTTCCGGTGCGGGCGGCGGCGGGGCCTGCTCGGCGTCGGCACGCTCGTATTGCGCGCGGAACTTGGCGAGCAACGGCAGGCCGAGCTGCTGCGAGAGCAGGTCGATCGCGCTGGTGCCATAGGCCAGCGCCACCGGCAGCACGCCGGCGCTGCGCAGGCCGTCGACCAGCGCCTGCGCGGTGGCCACGTCCGGCACCTGGCTCAGGCCGCCGAAGTCGAGGATCACTGCGGCGCGGCCGAACAGCTTCGGGGCGCGGGTCACGCGCTCGCGCATTTCCTGCACGAGGCGCTCGACGTCAAGGGTACGGATGCGCAGGTTGGCGATGCCCACCTGGCCGATCTTCAGTTCACCGGCCTGTTCGTAATCGAAATTCACCGCCACGCTCAGGTCCCCGTCGGCCGCTGTGCCTGCGCCGGCAGTTGCCGGGCGCGTGTCCATGCCACATCCGGCAGCTTGCCGCCGTAGGTCTCCTTGACCCAGGGGTAGCTGCACAGTTCCTTGGCCAGCATGCTGGCGCGCACATCGACCTGCGGCATGGTGTTCTGGCCCAGCTCGCGGAAGCCGAAGCTGCCGTGGAAGAGCAGGGCGGCATCGGCGCCATGGTCGAGGAAGACTTCGCAGGTCATCTGCGGGTAGCGCAGCTCGGCGAAGCTCTGCGCGTCGGCGTAGAACGCACGGCCGACACCACCGCCACGGCGGCGGCTGGCGACCACGATGCGGTCGATGTAGAAGAACGGGGTGTCCAGCTGCTGCTTGAACCAGGCGAAATTGCTGCTGTCGTGCTGGCTGTCGCTGCCGAAGCCGATCAGGAAACCGGCCAGGTTGCCGTCGCGCTCGGCGACGCGGAAATACTCAGCGGTCTCATAGAACAGGCGCAGGCGTGCCGCATCCAGGGGAAGGATGGCCAGGCCAGCGTTGTTGTTCAAAGCCAGGACGGAATCGAGCTCGTGCTCGCGCACGTCGCGGATGACAATCGACATTGTGACTCCGTGGGGTAACGCGGTTGGTCCATCAAGGGACCCTGCGCACGATTATTGCATGCCCGGGGTGGGCTGCGGCATGAACAGGCGACCGGGCAGGCATGACTTCCGTGGGAGTGCGCGAGGCAGCCCGGGCCCGTAGAGTGCTGGCATGTTGGGAGTCCTCAGCCATACCCGCGTCCTCCGTCTGGCCGGCCTGTTCACCTGGGTCATGGTCGGCCTGCCGCTGGCCTACTCGCAGTTCGAGAACCTGCACAGCCGCAGCGACATGGGCGGCTGGGCGATCCTGCTGTTCGTCGCCTACCTGTCTTTCGGCACCGCCTATTACTGGCTCACCCGCATCCTGCGCAGCGACAGCCATACCAGCTGGCTGGACCGTGGCCTGCTGCTGCTGCTGACGATCTCGGCGCTGGGGGTCAGCTTCCTCAGCGGCTCGGGCCTGGGCAGCATCCTGATGATGGTGGCCGCCGGGGTCATCCCGTGGATGCTGTCGGTGCGGTTGGGAGTGCTGTGGCTGCTGGTCAGCCAGCTGGCGGTCGCGCCGGTCTACTACATGCTGCTGCGCTTCCCGCTGTTCGAAGCAGTGATGCAGTCGCTGCTGTATGGCGGCTTTTCCATGTTCATCTTCGTGACCAGCCTGGTCGCGCGACAGCAGACCGAGGCCCGCGACGAGCAGCGCCGGCTCAATTCGGAGCTGCGCGCCACCCGGGCCCTGCTGGCCGAGAGTGCGCGGGTCAACGAGCGCACCCGCATTTCGCGCGAGCTGCATGACCTGCTCGGCCACCAGCTGACCGCGCTGACCCTGAACCTGGAAGTGGCCGGCCACCTGGCCGAGGGCCAGGCGCTGGACCACGTCAAGCGCTCGCATGCACTGGCCAAGCTGCTGCTGGGCAACGTGCGCGAAGTGGTCAGCCAGCTGCGCGAGACCGGCGCCATCGACCTGGCGGCGGCGCTGCGCCCGCTGACCGAGAACGTGCCCTCGCTGGACATCCAGCTGGACATCGAGGATCCGCTGAACGTGGAGGACCCGCAGCGGGCCCACGTGCTGCTGCGCTGCACCCAGGAGATCATCACCAACGCGGTGCGCCATGCCAGTGCCCGCCATCTGTGGATCAAGGTGTACCGTGAAGCCCCCGACCGGGTGGTGGTGGAGGCCCGCGACGACGGCGTCGGCGCGGATATGGTCAACGTGGGCAATGGCTTGCGCGGCATGCGCGAGCGCCTGCAACAATGTGGCGGCCAGCTGCAGATCGAGACCCGCCCCGGTGAAGGCTTCCGGCTGCGGGCAACGGTGCCGGCAACGGTGCTGGTGGCCGCCCTTACCAAGGTTCCTGAAGGAGTGCGTTGATGATTCGCGTCTGCCTGGTCGACGACCAAACCCTGGTGCGGCAGGGAATCCGCTCCCTGCTGGCGCTCGACGACGGCATCGAGGTGGTGGCCGAGGCCGGCGACGGCCGGCAGGCGGTCGAGCTGATACCGCAGGTGCGCCCCGACGTGGTGCTGATGGACATGCGCATGCCGGTGATGTCGGGCCTGGAGGCCCTGCAGGTGCTGTCGCGGCAGGAACAGCTGCCGCCGACCATCATCCTCACCACGTTCGACGATGACCAGCTGGTGCTGGCCGGGCTCAAGGCCGGTGCCAAGGGCTACCTGCTCAAGGATGTCACCCTGGCGCAGCTGGTCGGTGCCATCCGCACCGTGGCCGATGGCGGTTCGCTGGTGCAGCCGGCGGTGACCCAGCGGCTGCTCTCCGGCCTGGAGCACATGCGCAACGAGTTCGTCAGCCTGGACCGCCCGGACCCGCTGACCGACCGTGAGACCGAGATCCTGCGGCTGATGGCCAGTGGCTTCTCCAACAAGGAGATCGCCAACTCGCTGGGCGTGGCCGAGGGCACCATCAAGAACCACGTCTCCAACATCCTCTCCAAGCTGGGCGTGCGCGACCGTACGCGGGCCGTGCTGAAGGCGTTTGAACTCCAGCTGGTCTGAGAAAAATCCTTTTAGTACAAGGGCTTGGGTCGCGCCCGGGGGTTCCCGCCAAGGTTGCCCCCTACTTGCCGGGCAGCGGTATGCGTTACCCTTCGAATTCTTTGTCCATACAAATACGCAGCCGGCACGGAAACCGGTGCGCCAATCCCGATAAACAATGCCCGCGAAGCCTGCTAGGATTGGCGCTTCGCTTCAATCAACCCGGCCGTGGGATCGGCCCCGGAGACTCTCTGAATGACCCGTATTATCGAGTTCCTGATCGCCTTGGGGATCGTGGCTGGCCTGTTCGTCATCATTGGCGTATGTCTGCCGGGCGAGCGTCACATCACCGAAAGCATCGAGACCAACCGCAAGATGACGATCGTGTACGACACGGTCAGCAGCCTGCGCCGCTTCAAGGACTGGAACCCGCTGGTACTGCGCGATCCCGCCGTTGAACTGAAGCTGTCCGGCCCGGCGTCCGGTACCGGTGCCACCCTCGACTTCAACTCCAAGGACCTGGGTACCGGTTCCTGGAAGATCACCGAAGCCGAAGAGAACAAGCGTGTTGTGATCGCCATCGAAGACGCCACCAAGGGTCACGACAAGGTCACCACCTTCAACCTGGAGCCGACCGGCAAGGGTGGTCGCAACGTCAAGATCACCCAGGACTACTCGGTGAAGTACGGCTTCGACCTGTTCGGCCGTTACGCCGGCCTGTATGTCAGCCGCCAGATCGGCGATGACATCAAGCTGGGCCTGTCGCGCATCGCCAACATGCTCGCCAGCGTTCCGAACGTCGACTACCGCACTCCGGAAGCCCCGCTGACCGACCTGGCCATCGTGGAAGTGCCGGCCGAGAACCTGCTGGTGGTCAACGCTGGTAACGTGGACCGCGGCCAGGATTCCATCACCAAGTCGATCAAGGACAACCAGGAGTGGATCAAGCGCGTGATGGAGGCCAATGGCCTTGAAGCCGCCGGTCCGTTCCGCATCATCACCACCGACTTCGGCCAGGAGAAGTACGCCTTCGACATCGCCCAGCCGGTGAAGAAGAAGGGTGCTGAAGGTGCTGCAGCCGACGAGCTGACCGTCAAGATCGACGGCGGCGCACCGGTCAAGTACGTGCACGTTGCTCCGCACCGTTCGGCGCATGCGGCCTACACCGGCCACATGGCAGGCCTGGACGTTGCCCGCAACGGCCTGCGTGCCTGGGCCGTGACTTCGGGCAACGAAGTCATCGACCGCCCGTACGAAACCTGGAAGGACGGCATCGACAAGTCGTTCACCCCGGAAGGTACCTACGACATCTACTGGGCCGTCAAGTAAGCCTCGGCTGTCCCATGTAGTGTTGGACACGAAAACGCGCCGCTGACTGCGGCGCGTTTTTTTTATTCCGCACCCGGTGATGGGTGCTGCGCAAGGAGCCTTCATGTTCAACCTTGAACGTCGCGCGCGTAAGCCGTCCCTGCTGGCCTGCGTGGGTGCACTGCTGGCCGCTGCCTCGATCGGCCTGTCTGCCTACGCATCGCACGGCGTAGCCGACCCGCTGGCGCAGCAGCACCTGAACCTGGCAGCGCTGTATGCGTTCGCGCATGGCGCGGTGCTGGTGGCGCTGGGGCCGCGCGCGCAGGGAGCGATCGCGCACCTGGCGCTGTACGTGCTGCTGCTGGGCGTGCTGCTGTTTTCCGGCAGTCTGGTGGGCGGGGCGTTGTGGCAGTGGCCGACGCGGATGGCGCCGATCGGCGGCACCAGCATGATGGCCGGCTGGGTGGTGCTGGCGATCAATGCGTTGAGGCGGTGAGGGCAATCCGGGGTACAGCCGAGCATGGCCCGGCATTACATGGGGGCGTTGCGCGGCAGCGGCTGTAGAGCCGAGCCATGCTCGGCTTCGAGCGAAGCGGTCCGCTTTTGTCTCTGCTCTCTCGTTCCATTCCGCGTGCGGGCGCCACGCGGGGCTCAGCCGTTGGCCCGTCTCCAGCACCAGTGCCAGGGTTCGTAGACGATGCCGTGCGGGTTGTCACGCGGGTAGCTCAGATGGAAGCCATGCCTGCCGGCATGGGCCTGCAGCCAGGCGAACGCGTCGGTGGCTTCAAATGATTCTTCGGCCGGTGCATCGCCCGGTGTGCCGATGTCCAGCGCGTGGCCGCTGTGGTGTTCGCTGAACCCCGGTGCGGCATTGACCTTCAGGATCTCCGCCACGCTCAGCCCGCGTGCCAGCTTCCGCTCGAAGATGCCCAACTGGTAGGCATGGCTGCGGAAGCCGGAGATTGCGTCGAGCGCGATGCCCTCCCGTGCCGCGTGCAGGCGCATCCGCCGCCATCCCTGCGCGGCGCCGCGGCGCAGCCACAGCGGGCGGCCGAACCGGTCACGGCCGGCGAAGTGCAGCAGGCACGGTTCGGGCTCCAATGGCAGGCCGCTGTCGTCGGCATAGCGCTGGGCATCCAGGCCCAGCTGCTGCAGGCGCTGCTGCAGGCCCGCCAGTGGCAACCACTGATCCTGCAGCGCAGCGCCGAACGGCCGCGCCGTCGCTGCATCGAGCAGCGCCAGAGCCTCCTCGACCCCGGGTTCGCGCGGCAGGCGCGGCACCAGCGAATGCACGCCATGCGTCGTCACCGCCGCCAGGTAGCGGCCATCGCGCTTGCGCCGCAGCACCCACTGTGCCTGCGACAGCAGGCGGGCATCCAGGGTGCTGCGTGCGCGCAGCAGGTGGGCGGGCCACAGCTCGATGGCCTCGGTATTGATCAGCAGGGGCGCGCGTCGTTGCATCACCGCAGCTTACTGCCGCGGCGCCGGTGCGGCCACCTTGCGCAGTGCGTCCAGCAGTACCTGCGGCCGATCCAGGCTGAGCAGCAGCGCGCTGCCGTCGCGTACCGGCAGCACCAGAACGCGGCTGCGGTCGGTGACCAGGGCAAAGCCCTTGCCGCCGCCCTGCAGGCGGAAGTGCCCGGAGTAGAAGCCCGGCATCGCATAGCCGTTGGTCTTGAAACGGATGCCATAGCGGCGGTCGCGGGCAAGATCGACCACCTCGGCCTGGTCCAGCCGCAGCTGCGTCACCGGGATACGGCGGCGGTACATCGTCGAGCGCACGTCCAGCACGTCATCGGCCAGTTCCACCCGGCGGCGGAAGAACGCTGCGCCCAGCCCGACGCCGAGCGCTGCAATGACCAGCAGGCTCCAGGCGGCGCTGCCGCCCATCCGGAACCAGGGCGGCGACAGCGTCACTTCAATCCAGGGTGCCGTCGCCGGTGCCTTGTACAGCTGCGCATACAGGCAGGCCACGAAGGCGGCGAGCAGGGGCAGCACGATCCACAGCACGCGCAACGGCGAGCTTTCGGCCACCTCGTACTGCTTCGGATCGCTGGCGCCCATGGTTCAGGCCTGCTTCTTGAACACCAGCATCGCCGGGCGCATCGGTGCCGGGATGATGATGTTGACCAGTTCCCAGCCCAGCTGGCCCTGGCGGGTCAGCTCGGCCTGGACGTCCTCGGCCTTGAGGACGCCCATCATGGATGTCTTGACCTCGATGGTCTGGTAGCTCCAGCGCGTGCTCATTCCTTGTCCTCCGGCGATGGCGTGGGTTTTGGCAGGCGTCCTGCCTTGCGCAGGGCGTCGCGCAGCACGTATTCGATCTGCGCGTTGAGGCTGCGCAGCTCGTCGTCAGCCCAGCGCTGCGCGGCGGCCAGGACCTCGGCGTTGATGCGCAGCGGATAGGCTTTCTTCTCACTCATGAAAACTCCTGGCGGGGCGGTGGGGCGCCCCGTTGCGAGGGTGGTTCAGTACAGCGAACCGGCGTTGACGATCGGTTGGGTGCCGCGGTCCGAGCACAGCACGGTCAGCAGGTTGCTGACCATGTGCGCCTTGCGTTCCTCGTCCAGCTCAACCACGCCGTTCTTCTGCAGTTCGGCCAGGGCCATTTCGACCATGCCCACCGCACCGGCCACGATGCGCGTGCGCGCGGCGATCACCGCGTTGGCCTGTTGCCGCTGCAGCATCGCCTGGGCGATTTCGGCGGCGTAGGCCAGGTGGCTGATGCGCGCATCGATCACCTGCACGCCCGCATCGGCCAGACGCTCGGCCAGTTCGTTCTTCAGGTGCTGGGAGATCTCGCTGGCGTGGCTGCGCAGCGCCAGCTGGCCGTCCTCGTGCTGGTCGTAGGGGTAACTGGTGGCCATCGCGCGCAACGCCGATTCGGACTGGATATGCACGAAGCTCTCGTAGTCGTCCACGTTGTAGACGGCCTCGGAGGCGTCGACCACCTGCCAGACGATCACCGCGGCGATCTCGATCGGGCTGCCATCGAGCTCGTTGACCTTCAGCTTGCCGCTCTCGAAGTTGCGCACGCGCTGGCTGACCCGGCGCTTGGCATAGAAGGGGTTGTTCCAGCGCAGGCCGTTGTCCTTCACGGTGCCCACGTACTTGCCGAACAGGCTCAGCACCGCGGCCTGGTTGGGCTGGACGGTGTACAGGCCGGCCAGGATGAATACGCCCAGGACCCCCAGCAGCGCACCCAGCAGCATCAGCAGCAGGTTGGGCGAGCCGGTGCTGGCCTTGGCGGCCACGCCCAGTACGAACAGGGCAGCGCCGGCGAGGGCGACGAGCAGGGCACCGGCCAGCGTGCCGAGGCCGTTGAGGGAGGCAAGCGACTTCTCTTTCATGGCGGTACGTCCTTGAGGATTCGATTCAAGATATCAAAGTGATATCACATTTGGGCAACCGTTCGTCGGACGCCCTGCCCGGGGTGCCCGGCCAGCTAGAATGCCCCTCCGCCTTCACACCGTTGCTGGAACCGCCATGGCCAAGCTTGGAACTCCGTTGTCCCCCTCCGCCACCCGCGTGCTGCTGCTGGGCTCGGGCGAACTCGGCAAGGAGGTGGCCATCGAGCTGCAGCGGCTGGGCGTGGAGGTGATCGCCGCCGATCGCTATGCCGATGCCCCGGCCATGCAGGTCGCGCACCGTTCGCACGTGATCGACATGCTCGATGCCATGGCGCTGCGTGCGCTGATCGCCCAGGAGCAGCCGCACCTGGTGGTGCCGGAGATCGAGGCCATCCATACCGAGACCCTGGTCCAGCTGGAGCAGGAGCAGGGCCTGCGGGTGATCCCGACTGCGCGCGCCGCACGCCTGACCATGGATCGCGAAGGCATCCGCCGCCTGGCCGCCGAAACCCTGGGCCTGCCGACCTCGCCGTACCGCTTCGTCGATACCGAGGCCGAGTACCGTGCTGCCGTGGCCGCCATCGGCCTGCCGTGCGTGGTCAAGCCGGTCATGTCGTCCTCGGGCAAGGGCCAGAGCACCCTGCGCAGCGAAGCGGACATCGCCCCGGCGTGGGAGTACGCACAGACCGGTGGCCGCGCCGGCGCCGGCCGCTGCATCGTCGAGGGTTTCATCGACTTCGATTACGAGATCACCCTGCTGACCGTGCGCCATGCCGGTGGCACCTCGTTCTGCGCGCCGATCGGCCATCTGCAGAAGGACGGCGACTACCGCGAAAGCTGGCAGCCGCAGCCGATGTCGAGCGCGGCACTGGCGCGTGCCGAAGAGATTTCGCGCGCGATCACCGACGACCTCGGCGGCTGGGGCCTGTTCGGTGTCGAGCTGTTCGTGAAGGGTGATGAGGTGTGGTTCAGTGAAGTGTCGCCGCGCCCGCACGACACCGGCCTGGTGACGCTGGTATCGCAGGAGCTGAGCGAGTTCGCGCTGCACGCGCGCGCCATCCTTGGCCTGCCGATTCCGGTGATCCGCCAGAGCGGCCCGTCGGCCTCGTGCGCGCTGTTGGCACACGGCGAGGGCGTGCCGTACTTCAACAACGTCGCCGCCGCACTGCAGGTGCCGGACACCGCCGTGCGGCTGTTCGGCAAGCCGAGCGTGCATGGCCACCGCCGCGTCGGCGTGACCCTGGCGCGCGCGGCAACCATCGACGAAGCACGCGCCATCGCGCGTGACGCCGCCGACGCCATCGGCGTCGAACTTCACCCGTAAACAAAAAAAGGGGACGGAGGGGATTAAGTCGTTTGTGCCACAAACGACTTAATCCCCTCCGTCCCCTTTTTCCACCGTGCAGTCGACCAACAGTCGACTCTACCCAGTCGACGCTACCGCACGTCCACCCACACTAGGTGGTGGTCGCTGCCGTCGGCGATCTTCGCTTCCGGGCTCTCATTGGCCGGCCAGAAGATGCCGCTGCCCACGTACTCGAAACCGGTCGAGGGCAGCACGTAGTCCAGGCGCATCGTGCCGGACTTCGGACCGAAATCGCCGGTGGCGTGGAACGGCGCGCCCTTGCGCTCGATGCCCTTGGCCGCATAGGCCAGGCTGGTCTGCTCGCCGCCGACGCTGCGCGGGGTGGGGTAGCGCAGCACGCGGGCGTTCTCGATCAGCTCGACGATCGCCTCATGGCGGCCATCGCCATCGGCCGGGTCATTGTTGAGGTCGCCGAGGATCACAAAGCGCGCATCCTGCGCCAGGCCGCCGCACTGGCCCTTGTCGTCGCACAGCCAGGGCTTGTCACCCTTGGACAGGTATTCCTGCCACAGGCGCAGTTCGTCATGGTTGCGCGCCGCGTTGCGCTTTTCCGGGCCATCGAACACCGGCGGGGTCGGGTGCGAAACCAGCGCGTGCACCACGCCGGCCGGGGTCTTCACCGGCACGTCCCAATGCGACTTCGACGACAGCCGCAGCTGCGACCACACATGATCGTTGTAGAAGCTCTGGCCGGTACGCGGGTCAACCGGGCGGATCGCACCGGGCATCGCGCTCCACTTCAGCAGCTGGAAGCTGCGCACCTTGGCTTCATCAATCGGATAGCGCGACAGTACCAGCATGCCGTACTGGCCCGGGTGCAGGCCGTAGCCCCACGCGTCATTGCCACGGCTGCGGCCTTCGCCGCCGACCACGCCGTTGTTGTCCAGGTCCAGGCCGCTGGGCACGCCGGTGTTGACCGGGGCCAGGTAGCGGTAGGCGAAATGCAGCGGCTTGCCGCCACCGGGCTGGGCCACTTCCAGGTAGCGCTTCTGGAACAGGTCGGCGGCGCGATGGGCATCGTCGAAGTCGAACTCGTTCAGCAGCACCAGGTCCGGGCGCACCTGCTGCAGCACCGCGGCGATCTTGCGCGCGTGCTCGCTCTCGCCTTCCAGCTCCTTGATCAGGCCGCCGGCGTCATCGGAGTACAGCGAGGTGTTGTAGGTGGCCAGGCGCAGCGCAGCGGACGGCTTTTCGGTCATCGCAGGGGACGTGGCGAAGGCAGGGGCCGTGGCGCCGCAGAGCAGGGCCAGGGCGAGGATCAGGGGATGGCGGCGGGTCATGTTCATGGGCCGTATTGTGCACCCGGCCCGGTGTCAGCGGTTTGTCAGCGCCCGTCCAGATCATTGTCGAAATCGTGCCAGCGGCGGCCGTCATACGCCTCCAGCGGATGAAAGCGGCGCTTGTAGTCCATCTTCTGGTGGCCGCGGATCCAGTAGCCCAGATACACGTGCGGCAGCCCCTCGCGGCGTGCCCATTCGATCTGCTGCAGGATCGCGAAGGTGCCCAGCCCGCGCGCGGCGTGGTCCGGGTCGAAGAAGGTGTAGACCGCCGACAGCCCGTGCTCGGTGACGTCGGTCACCGCCACCCCCAGCAGCTGGCTGGGCTGGCCGTCGTGGCCGGGCAGGCGCATCTCCATGAAGCGGGTGTGCGACCAGCTGCCGATCAGGAACTGCTCGAACTCGTGCGGGCCGTGGTCGTCCATGCCGCCGTTGGCGTGGCGGTGGGTGAGGTAGCGGTGATACAGCGCGAACAGGTCGTCGCGGGCGGTGGCGGCGGTGATCCGCACCTCCAGGTCGGCATTGCGGGTGGCGCAGCGGCGCTGGCTGCGGTCCGGAGCGAAGCGTGCCACCGGGATCCGCACTGCGACACAGGCCTGGCAGTGCGCGCAGTGCGGCCGGTACACCAGGTCGCCACTGCGGCGGAAGCCCCAGCTCAGTGCCAGTGGATAGAGCGCGCCGAGGCGGCGGTCGTTCGGGTCCAGCACCAGGTCGCGTGCCACCCGGTCCGACCAGTACCCGCAAGGGTGCTCGCCGGTCTGGAAAAGTCGCAGTTCGTCGTCTCTGTCGCCATGGATCGCCATGGACACAGCATAGCCCCAGCCCGTCGCAGTGGCGGCGACTGTCCGCCGGATGAACGGAACCGGCAGCGGCGTCAACCGATGTCGCGTCCGGGCGTTGTTGTCCCTCGAGGGTGAAGTGATCACCCCGACGCTGTTCCCATCCCCAGGAGTGACCTCATGATCCGTACCCCCCTGCTGCTGGCCCTGCTGCTGGGCACCTCTGCTTCCGGAATCGCGCTGGCCGCCGACACCCCGGCCACGCCGGCACTGCGCCCGGCCAAGCTGGACACCAACGGTGACGGCGTCATCGACCGCAGCGAGGCGGCCGCCAACCCGCGCCTGGCTGCGAAATTCGACGAGCTGGACAAGAACAAGGACGGCAAGCTCTCGCGCGACGAACTGCCGCGCTGGCAGCATGGCCGCCGCGGCCATGGCGGTGAGCGCTGGGCCACGCTGGACGTCAACAAGGACGGCCGCATCAGCCGCGAGGAAGCCAAGGCCGATCCGCGCCTGGCCGCGCGTTTTGACCAGCTTGATCTGAACAAGGATGGCTACCTGGACAAGGCCGACCGCGAGCTGCGCATGAAGCAGCATCGTGATGCCTGGTTCGCTGCCGCCGACACCAACAAGGACGGCCAGCTGAGCAAGGCCGAGTTCGATGCGGCCAAGGGCCCGATGCATGGCGGCCCCCGCCATGGTGGTCCGCGTGACGGTGGCGCACCGGCGCCGCAGCGCTGAGGCTCAACGCAGTGAATGACGACAACGCCGGCAGAGTGCCGGCGTTGTCCGTCATACGTTTCCGCTGCGCATCAGCGCATACACCACCAGACCGATCACGAAGACGTTCGCCCCGATGATGCCGGTGCGCCCATAGACGGATTCGTATTGCCAGTTGGTTCCGCTGCGGCCGCGCCGCGCCGAATCGCGCGCGATCATGGGGGCCATCAGGCGCTGCAGCGGCACCAGGCACTGGTAGTTCACCGTACCCAGGCCGATGACGAGAATGGCAAGTTGCAGCCACAGCGGCACCTGCAGCATCAGCGAGACCAGCAGGCTGGTGCAGACGACCATCGCAGTGAACGTATTGAGGTGCACGAACCGTCGCACGGCCGCCCGCTCCTGCGGGGTGTCTGCGAAGCGCAGCAGGAAGCGGCCCCCCAGATAGCTGCCGATGATGCCACCGAGGACGCCCCCGGCAACGGCGGCCCAGTTGCTGGCGGGTATCAGGTGCAGCTGGCTGGCGGCGGCCGTCAGTGAACCCATGGCTGCGCCGCCTGCGGCACTGACGCCGCCCAGGCCCAGCTTGCTGCCGCCCACGCCGACGCCGGTGCCGAGCAGGATCGCGGCGCTGGCGGTGCCGGGCGCGGCCACCAGGACCATCGACACCACCGCGGTGGCGAATGCAGCGCTCGGCGCGCTGCTGCGTGCGAACTCACCGAAGCGCTGCAGCAGGCCGTCGCGGACCAGGGCGCGGGCGCGCGACAGGCGCTTGCGCACGGCTGCGTCGCTGAGCCCGAGCAGGTCGGCCACCTGCTGCGAACGCTGGCCTTCGCGGTAATACAGGAGCAGCACTTCGCGGCTGTCGGCGGGCAGCGCCGAGATGATGTCCTCGGCGGCGATCTCTTCCTCCACCCGCTGCAGGCGGTCGGCGGCACCCGGGGCCGGGTCGGCAGCCATGCCCATCGCCAGCTCGGCCGCCTCGCCGGTCAGCGGTCGGCCACGCTGGGCACGCAGCCAGTCGCGGGCCAGGTTGCGGGTGATCTGCCGCAGCCAGGGCAGGAAGCTGGTCGAGCTGCGCAGCTGGTGCAGCTGCTGCCAGCCCTTGACGAAGGCTTCCTGTGCGATGTCTTCGCTGGCCTGGCGGTCGCGGGTGATGGCCAGCGCGATGGCGGTGACCGTGTTCTGGCAGGCCAGCACGATGCGGCCGTAGGCATGCTGGCAACCGCTGGCGGCGGCGGGCAGTTCGCGTTCCAGGGTCTGGTCGATCGATGCGGCGAACGTCGTCATGGCGGCGGCTCTCCTGCTGGCATTGTGTCCCATGACGGAGCCGCGCGCGAAGTGTGACCGGCTTTCTGCACGGTCGTGCCGGCCCCCGGCCGGCAACCTCATGACAAAAAAAGGGGACGGAGGGGATTAAGTCGTTTGTGCCATAAACGACTTAATCCCCTCCGTCCCCTTTTTGCAGTTGCCGGCCAGCGACGGGTACGACCCATGGGTTACTTCGAGGGCTGGATGCGGACCCGGACTTCTTCCTCTTCCGGCGCTGCCTGCGGGGCCGGCTGGGCCGGCTGCGTCTGGGGAGCGGGCGCCGGCGCCACCGGGGCCGGGGCGCTGCGGTGGCGCAGGCCGATCACCAGCGCCACACCGGCGATCACCACCAGCAGGGCGATGCGGATGCGCCAGGCCCAGCTGCGGCCGCCGCCGCCCTGTTCCGGGGCATCGCGGAAGGCGAACTCGGCGGTCGGGTGGTCGCGGCGGGTGGTGTCGAGCAGGCGTGCCTCGCGCAGGATCTCGCGCGCGCGCGGCTGGTCGTCGGCGCGCACGATCCACACCGCCGGGTAGGCGTTGGCGTTGCCCAGGTCGGTATAGCTGAACTGCCCACGGCGGCGGGTCTTGTAAGAGCGCCCGTTGGTCACCTTGACGTCGATGCCATGCCCGCGCAGGAGCTCGGCCACGCCTTCGACGGTTTCCACACGCTGGCTGCTGAAGATCTGGCGCATCGGATCACTCCTTGGCCGGCACGGCGGCCGCCGCTGCCTGGTCGGGTACGACGCGGATCAGGCCTTCCTGCGCGGTGCTGGCCACCAGCACGCCGTTGCGGGTGAAGAACTGGCCGCGGGCCAGGCCCCGCGAATCCTGTGCGCTGGGGCTGTCCAGCGAGTACAGCAGCCAGTCGTCGGCGCGGAACGGGCGGTGGAACCAGATCGCGTGGTCGAGTGAGGCCATCTGCACGTGCGGGTGGTAGTAGCTGATGCCGTGCGGGAAGGTCGCCGTGCCCAGCAGGTGGAAGTCCGAGGCGTAGGCCAGCAGGGCCTGATGCAGCTCCGGGGCATCGCCGACCGGCTCGCTCAGGCGCAGCCACACCTGGTGGTAGGGCGGACGCTTGGGCGGGTTCAGTTCGTCGCGCGGATAGACATGGCGGAACTCGAACGGACCTCCACGCGACAGCCAGCGCTGCACCTTGATCGGCAGGCGTTCCAGCACCTCGGCCGGCAGCGGCCGGTTCGGTTCGATGTCCTCCGGCTGCGGCACTTCGGGCATCTTGTGCTGGTGCTCGGCGCCGGTCTCGGCCTGCTGGAACGAGGCCGCGCAGAAGAAGATCACCTTGCCGTGCTGGATCGCGGTGACCCGGCGTACCGAGAAGCTGCCGCCGTCGCGGGTACGGTCCACGTCGTAGACGATCGGGTGGTCGATGTTGCCGGCGCGCAGGAAGTAGGCGTGCAGCGAGTGCACGTGACGGCCGTTGTCGACCGTGGCCTGCGCGGCGGCCAGCGCCTGTCCCAGCACCTGCCCGCCGAACACGTACTTGGTGCCGATGTCGCGGCTCTGCCCGCGGAACAGGTTGTCCTCCAGCCGCTCCAGCGTGAGCAGGTCGATCAGCTCGGAGACGACGGGTTCGGGCATGTCGTTCAAGGGGGCGGCCACAGCAGTGAAAGAGGGCCTGATTATACCGGTCAGGGCGGCTGCCCCATCTTCGGTAGTGCCGGCCGCTGGCCCGCAACCTCATGATCCTCTTGGGGGGGGCTGCGGATGCCGGCCAGCGGCCGGCATTACCGTTTACTTGCCCAGCCGGGCGACCAGCGCCTGCAGGGCGTTCTGCGCATCCGGGGCGAACCAGGCTTCGACGAAGCGGTCGAGCTGGATCAGGTCCGGGTGCAGCGCTTCGTGCAGGTCAGCGCGGGCAATCGCGCGCGTCAGCAGCATCGGCTGGCGCGGCTGCCTGAGCAGGTTCTGCAGCCAGGCCACGGCACGTGCCACCACCAGGTCACCTTCGGCCAGCTCATCGACCAGGCCGATCTGCAGCGCCTGTTCGGCCGGCACCAACGCGCCGGTGGTCAGCAGCGCGCCGGCGCGGTGCACGCCCACCGCACGGCGCAGCAGGCGCTGGATGCCTTCCGGTGCAATCAGGCCGACCTGCACTTCGTTCAGGCCGATGGCATACGGGCGCGACGGATCGGCGCTGCGCGCCATCACCCGGTAGTCGCAGCACAACGCCAGCACGCAGCCACCCGCCGGGGCGTGGCCGGTGATCGCCGCGACCACCGGAATACGGCTCTCGGCCAGCGTGCGCACGGCGCCAAAGAAGGCGTTCCAGGTGTCCAGCAGCTTGTGCTTGTCATCGCCATGCGAGAGCAGGTGCGGCACGTCCATGCCACCGGTGAAGATGCGCTCGCTGCCCGACAGCACGATGCCGTGCGCGTCTTCGGCCATGGCCAGCTCGATGGCATGGATCAACTGCCGGCACAGGTCGGTGTCCAGTGCATTGACCGGCGGCCGCGCCAGGCGCAGTTCGCGGATGGGGCCATGGTTGATCACCTCGATGAGCGTCGTCATGCTGCGGTCTCGTTGCGAAGAAGGAACCTGGGCGATGATAACCAAACCATTCGTTGGCGTACTGTTGGTCCTGTGTGCGGCCGCAGCATCGGCTTCCGCTGCAGAGCCGGCCTGCGTCACGATGGAGGGGGGCTGGGCGCGGCTGCCACCGAATCCAGCGATGCCGATGACCGCCGGCTATGGCGTGATCCACAACGGCTGCAGCAGCGCGGTGGCAATCACCGGCGCGACCAGCAGTGGATTCGGAGATGTGTCTCTGCACGAGACCACGATCGTCGACGGGGTCAGCCGGATGCGGGCCGTTGAGCGCCTGCCCTTGGCGCCGGGCGCGCGTGCCGAGCTCAAGCCCGGTGGCCTGCACCTGATGTTGATGCAGGGCAAGGGCGCGCTGAAGGAAGGCCAGGCGCTGCCGCTGCAGCTGCAGCTGGAGGGCGGTGGTGAAGCGAACGCGACGTTGACCGTACGCAAGGTCGCGCCGTAGCCGCTGGCCGGCAGCACGGGCAATGCCGGCCAGCGGCCGGCACTACCAAGGGGCTTACGATCAGTCGCACGAGAACAGCACGATGCGGCTTTCCGGCTCGTACAACATCACGATCGCATCGGCGAAGGTCGCGTCGTAGCGGGATGGTAGTGCCGGCCGCTGGCCGGCAGCACGGGAAATGCCGGCCAGCGGCCGGCACTGCCAAAGAGGCTTACGACCAGTCGTACGAGAACAGCACGGTGCGGCTTTCCGGCTCGTACAACATCACGATCGCATCGGCGCCGGTGGCGCACCAGTTGTACCCGGCCACGCCGGCCACGGCGAAGAACGCGTTGCCGTTGCGGGTGATGACCACCGTTTCGGCATCGTCCGCAGCGTTGGGGTCATCGGCCGCGTCGGTAAAGCCCAGCTCGAATGCCGCGGGAATCTCTGCGGTCTCGGTCCAGTTGCCGAAACCGATCGGTCCCCCCAGCGTATCCAGGTAATCGCGCTCGCTGGGCTCGCCCTTGCCGAAGCGCGAGTAGCAGGCGAGGCGACCGTGGGCGGCATGGTAGTCACGCGCCTTGGCATAGCTCTCGCGCATCTGCGCGATGTGTTCCTGCGCGTGCCTGTCCTGCACCTGGTCGCCGATGAAATAGCCCTCGTTGCCAAGGAAGCGCATCTCGTTGCCGGCGGTCAGTTCGAAGGCAATCCAGTTGGTGCCGGTGAACTCGTTGTGGTGTTCTTCGGTGGTCTCGCCGATGCAGCCGTCATACGGCTCGATCGGGCACAGCATCGTTGCCACCTGGCCGGCCAGTTCCGGCCGCAGCACGCCCAGGTCGATCTTCAGCAGCGGCAGCAGGTGCTGGCCAAGCCAGGCCTGGTCGGCGGGGAACACGTCGGTGGGAAAGGGGACCATGCCGGGCAGCAGGTCGCGCAGTTCGGTCTGGTGGATCATGTCAGTCCTTTGATCAGTGTCGGTAGTGCCGGCCGCTGGCCGGCAACCTCATTGCCGCCGAAGCGTGCCGACCAAGGTCGGCACCTACCAGGGTGTGTCAGGTAGAGGCGCTGCGGATCGCCTCGGGCAGCGGCGCGCTCTTGCCGGTCTGGGTATCCATCCAGACCACCACCACGTTGCCGTCGGAATACAGCTTCGACGCGTCCTGCTGGTCGACGATGCGGTGGCCGATGGTCACGCTGCTGTTGCCCAGGCGCTCGACGAACAGCTCGACCAGGATGTCGTTGGGCCACACGATCGGCAGCCGGTAATTGACGTTGGTCGCGGCCACCACCGGTGCGATGCGGTCGGTCATCGACACGCCGTCCACGCCGAGCATCCAGCGCACGCGCGCCTCCTCCAGGTAGGAAATGTACTTGGCGTTGTTGACGTGGCCCATGCTGTCCATGTCGCGCCAGCGCACGCTGATCGGGATGCGGGCCAGGATCTTGTGTTCGCTGCTCATCAGGCGTCCTTCTTCTTGCTGGCAGTTGCGGTCTTGCTGGTCTTGCCGGTGCTCTTGGCGGCCACCGCCTTCTTCGCCACCTTGGCGGGCTTTTCAGGCTTCACCTTGCGCGGCGGGCGGGCGTCGGGCTTGTTGGCCACGGCGGCCGGCTGTTCCGGGCGCGCGCTGGTGGAAGGCAGCATGCGGGCCAGGAACTGGCCGGTGTAGGACTGCGGGCAGGCCGCCACGTCTTCCGGCGTGCCGGTGACCAGGATGGTGCCACCGCGATGGCCGCCTTCCGGGCCCAGGTCGACGATCCAGTCGGCGGTCTTGATCACGTCCAGGTTGTGCTCGATCACCACCACCGTGTTGCCCTCGTCGCGCAGCTTGTGCAGCACGCCCAGCAGCGCTTCGATGTCGTGGAAGTGCAGGCCGGTGGTCGGCTCGTCGAGGATGTACAGGGTGCGGCCGGTATCGCGGCGCGACAGCTCCTTGGACAGCTTCACGCGCTGTGCTTCACCACCGGACAGCGTGGTCGCGCTCTGGCCCAGCTTGATGTAGCTCAGGCCGACGTCGACCAGCGTTTCCAGCTTGCGTGCGATCGACGGCACCGGTTCGAACAGCTTCAGCGCATCCTCGACGGTCATTTCCAGCACGTCGTTGATGTTGAAGCCCTTGTACAGGATCTCCAGTGTCTCGCGGTTGTAGCGCTTGCCATGGCAGACGTCGCAGGGCACGTACACGTCCGGCAGGAAGTGCATCTCCACCTTGATCAGGCCGTCGCCCTGGCAGGCCTCGCAGCGGCCACCGCGCACGTTGAAGCTGAAGCGGCCCGGCGAGTAGCCACGTGCACGGGCTTCGGGCACCTGTGCGAACAGTTCGCGCAGGGGCGTGAACAGGCCGGTGTAGGTGGCCGGGTTCGAACGCGGGGTGCGTCCGATCGGCGACTGGTCGATGTCCACCACCTTGTCGAACAGGTCCAGGCCATCGATCTCCTTGTACGGGGCGACCGGGTGCGAGGAGCCATTGATCTCGTTGGCGGCCAACGAGAACAGGGTGTCGTTGATCAGGGTCGACTTGCCGGAGCCGGACACGCCGGTCACGCAGGTCAGCAGGCCCGACGGAATCGCCAGGTCCACGCCCTTGAGGTTGTTGCCGCTGGCCCCGCGCAGGTGCAGGGTCATCTTCGGGTTCGGCTTGTGCCGGCGCGCCGGGATCTCGATCGCGCGCTTGCCCGACAGGTACTGGCCGGTCAGCGAGCGCGGTGCCTCCAGGATGTCCTGCAGCGTGCCCTGGCCGACGATCTCGCCGCCATGCACGCCCGCGCCCGGGCCGATGTCCAGCACGTAGTCGGCCAGGCGGATCGCGTCCTCGTCATGCTCGACCACGATCACCGTGTTGCCCAGGTCGCGCAGGCGGGTGAGGGTGCCGAGCAGGCGTTCGTTGTCGCGCTGGTGCAGGCCGATCGATGGTTCGTCGAGCACGTACATCACGCCGACCAGGCCGGCGCCGATCTGGCTGGCCAGGCGGATGCGCTGCGCCTCGCCACCGGACAGGGTGTCGGCCTTGCGCTCCAGGGTCAGGTAATCCAGGCCGACATCGACCAGGAAGCCGAGGCGTTCGCCGATTTCCTTGACGATCTTCGCGGCGATCTCGCCACGCCAGCCGGGCAGGCTCAGTTCGCTGAAGAATTTCAGCGCCTCGTCGATCGGCAGCACCACCAGCTCCGGCAGCGGGCGGTCGGCCACGAACACGTTGCGTGCCGCCTTGTTCAGGCGCGCGCCATGGCATTCCGGGCACGGCTGTTCGCTGATGTACTTGGACAGCTCTTCGCGCACCGCCGGCGATTCGGTTTCCTTGTAGCGGCGCTCGAGGTTGGGAATGATGCCCTCGAAGCGGTGCTTGCGTTGGGTGCGGCCACCGGCTTCGGTGAAGTAGGTGAAAGTGATCGCCTCATCGCCGCTGCCGTACAGCACGGCCTGCTGCACGTTCTGCGGCAGCGAGTTCCATGCCGCGTCGACGTCGAACCGGTAGTGCTTGGCCAGCGAGGCGATCAGCTGGAAGTAATAGGCGTTGCGACGATCCCAGCCGCGCACCGCACCGGCGGCCAGCGACAATTCGGGATGCACCACGACGCGCGAAGGATCGAAGAACTCGGCCATGCCCAGGCCGTCGCAGCCGGGGCAGGCGCCCATCGGTGCGTTGAACGAGAACAGGCGCGGTTCCAGCTCCGGCAGCGAGTAATCGCAGACCGGGCAGGAGTACTTGGAGGAGAACAGCGTCGGCGAAGCGTCGGCACTGTCCAGGCTCTGCACCGAAGCCATGCCATCGCCCAGCTTCAGCGCGGTCTCGAAGCTCTCGGCCAGGCGCTGCTTGATGTCCTCGCGCGGGCGGAAGCGGTCGATCACCGCCTCGATGGTGTGCTTCTGGCGCAGCGCCAGCGGCGGTACCGCGTCGATTTCATGCAGTTCGCCATCCACGCGTACACGCACGAAACCCTGCGCGCGCAGCTGGTCGAACACCTGGGCATGCTCGCCCTTGCGGTCGCGGATGACCGGCGCCAGCAGCATGTAGCGCTGTTCCGGGTCCAGGGTCAGCACCTGGTCGACCATCTGGCTGACCGTCTGCGCCTCCAGCGGATAGCCGTGGTCCGGGCAGCGCGGGGTGCCGACGCGGGCGTACAGCAGGCGCAGGTAGTCGTAGATCTCGGTGATCGTGCCGACCGTGGAACGCGGGTTGTGCGAGGTCGACTTCTGCTCGATCGAGATCGCCGGGGACAGGCCCTCGATGTGGTCCAGGTCCGGTTTTTCCATCACGCTCAGGAACTGGCGCGCATAGGCCGACAGCGACTCGACGTAGCGGCGCTGGCCTTCTGCATAGATGGTGTCGAACGCCAGCGAGGACTTGCCCGAGCCGGACAGGCCGGTGATCACGATCAGCTTGTCGCGGGGCAGGTCGAGGTCGAGGTTCTTCAGATTGTGCGTCCGCGCGCCGCGGATGCGGATGAAATCCATCGCCATGGGGGATCCGGTTGTGGGGGCGTTGGCTGGGTGCCGGGCCAGCAGGGAACGGCAATCGGTCAGCCTACCGAGGTGACCAGATGGGGGCAATGGGCCACAATGCCAGCCCGGTGTCTCATCGGGTGAGACAGGCCGTCAGGCAGGGGTCAGATCCCTTTTCACGGCGTGACAGGGGTTCCGGCGCCGTTCCGGTGCCGTCTCCTTCGGCGTTCAGGGGTTGACTTGACCCGCGCCCGCTGATCTGCGTACAATCCCGCTCCTGTCCGCCCTCGATGGCGGCAGCTCAGACCACAATAACTACAGAGGAAGGCCTGGTCATGTACGCAGTACTGGTCACCGGCGGTAAGCAATACCGCGTGGCGCAGGGCGAAAAGCTCCGCATTGAAAAGCTCGAAGTCGAAGTCGGCAGCGAGATCAAGTTTGACAACATCCTGATGCTGGGTGACAGCGACGGCGTGAAGCTGGGCGATGCGCTGAAGGGCGCTGCCGTCACCGCCAAGGTCCTGTCCCAGGGTCGTGCTGACAAGGTCCGGATCATCAAGTTCCGTCGCCGCAAGCACCACATGAAGCGTCAGGGTCACCGTCAGTACTACACCGAAATCGAGATCACCGGCATCGCCGGCTAAGCATCAGGAGAAGCAGTCATGGCACATAAAAAGGGCGTAGGCTCCTCGCGCAACGGTCGCGACTCCAACCCGAAGTACCTGGGCGTCAAGATCTTCGGCGGCCAGGCCATCGAAGCCGGCAACATCATCGTGCGTCAGCGCGGCACCCAGTTCCACCCGGGCACCGGCGTTGGCCTGGGCCGTGACCACACCCTGTTCGCCCTCGTGGACGGCAAGGTGGAGTTCTCGGTCAAGGGCGCCAAGAAGCGTCGCACCGTCAGCATCGTCTCGGCCGACGCCTGATCCAGGCATCGCCGGCACCCGTGCCCCGGCATGGGAGTGCTGCATGAAGAGCCCCGCTTCGGCGGGGCTTTTCGTTAGAGTTGAAGCAAGACCGGCTGGGCCGGGTTGCCGGCCCGCGGCCGGCATGACATTCAAGGCGGCGGCCAGCAGGCCGCGCCCATCGCAGGCATCGAAACAATGAAACTGGTAGACGAAGCAGAAATCGAAGTGTTCGCCGGCAACGGCGGCAACGGCTGCATTGGCTTCCGTCGCGAGAAGTTCATTCCGCTCGGCGGCCCGGACGGCGGCGACGGCGGTGCAGGCGGCAGCGTGTACATCCGCGCCGACGAAAACCTGAACACCCTGGTCGACTTCCGCCATGACCGCATCTTCAAGGCGCAGCGCGGCGAGAACGGCATGGGCCGCCAGGCCTATGGCAAGGGGGGCGAAGACCTGACCATCACCGTGCCGGTCGGCACCGTGATCATCAACGTTGCCACCGATGAGGTCATCGGCGACCTGACCCGGCACGGCGACCGCCTGCTGGTGGCCAAGGGCGGGCGTGGTGGCCTGGGCAACATGCACTTCAAGAGCTCGACCAACCGCTCGCCGCGCCAGGCGCTGCCGGGCGAGCCGGGCGAAGAGCGTACGCTGAAGCTGGAGCTGAAACTGCTGGCCGATGTCGGCCTGCTGGGCTTCCCCAATGCCGGCAAGAGCACCCTGATCCGTGCCGTTTCGGCAGCGACGCCGAAGGTGGCCGATTACCCGTTCACCACGCTGTATCCGAACCTGGGCGTGGTGAAGGTGGAGAACCATCGCAGCTTCGTGATTGCCGACATTCCCGGCCTGATCGAAGGCGCGGCCGATGGCGCCGGCCTGGGTGCGCAGTTCCTGCGCCACCTGCAGCGCACCCGCCTGCTGCTGCACCTGGTCGACATCTCACCGATGGAAGGCGGCGTGGAAGGCATTTCGCCGGTGGAGCAGGTGCGTGCGATCGAGCGCGAGCTGGAAAAGCACGACCCGGAGCTGCTCAACAAGCCGCGCTGGCTGGTGCTGAACAAGGCCGACCTGATGTTCGAAGACGAGGCGCAGGCCGCGGCCGAGCAGATCGTCGCCGAGCTGGGCTGGAAGGAGCCGTGGTTCCTGGTTTCCGCGCTGGGGCGCGAAGGCACCTTCCCGATCATGAGCCGGATCATGGCCTTCTTCGATCGCCAGAAGGAAGAAGAACAGGAAGCCCGCGACGCGCAGTAACGTCGACGGCTGGCCGACTGGCGTTGGCAGAAACCCGGCTCCGGCCGGGTTTTTTGTTGGGTAGTGCCGGCCGCTGGTAAGCAATCCCGGTCGCGCGGGCCCCGTAAGATCGCCCGGATCGCAGGCAACAAAAAACCCGGCCGAGGCCGGGTTCTTGTCTGCTGCCGCGCCCCGAAGGGCAGGGCGGCAACGCCGGATCAGGCGGCCTTGAGGGCCTTGATGCGGTCGTTCAGGCGGCTCTTGTGGCGAGCAGCCTTGTTCTTGTGGATCAGGCCACGCGCGCTGAAGCGATCCAGGATCGGCTGGGCAACGGCGAAGGCGGCTTCAGCGCCGGCGGCATCGTTGGCGTCCAGCGCCTTGATCACTTTCTTGACAGCGGTGCGCAGCATCGAGCGCTGAGCCACGTTGCGCGCGTTGCGCACGACGGTCTGCTTGGCGCGCTTCTTGGCGGACTTGATATTGGCCACGGTGGTGGTTTCCTGAAAAAATCGGTGTTATGGGAACAGCAAGCTGGCTAGTATGATGGCCCGAGAAATGCACGTCAAGTCGATTGTCAAGAGGGACGCTGAGTGAGTTCACCGAAGATGTTGCGGGGCCTGCTGTCGTTCAGCAGCATGACCATGGTCTCGCGGGTGCTCGGACTTGTCCGTGACCAGGTGATCACCACCACGTTCGGCACCAATGCGGTTACCGATGCGTTCTGGGTTGCCTTCAGGATACCCAATTTCCTGCGCCGGCTGTTCGCCGAGGGGTCCTTCTCCACCGCCTTCGTGCCGGTGTTCACCGAAGTGAAGGAAACCCGCAGCCACGCCGAACTGCGCGAACTGATGGCACGTACCGCCGGCACTCTGGGTGGGGTGCTGATGCTGGTGACCGCCCTGGCGCTGATCTTCGCACCGCAGCTGGCGGTGGCATTCTCAAGTGGCGCTGATACCGACCCGGTCAAGCAGACCCTGCTGGTCGACCTGTTCCGGCTGACCTTCCCGTTCCTGCTGTTCGTGTCGCTGACCGCGCTGGCCGGTGGTGCGCTGAACAGTTTCCAGCGCTTTGCGATGCCGGCGCTGACCCCGGTCATCCTCAACCTGTGCATGATCGCCGGCGCGCTGTGGCTGGCGCCACGCCTGGGCGGCACGCCGGAAAAGCAGATCCTGGCGCTGGGCTGGGCGGTACTGGCCGCCGGCATCCTGCAGCTGCTGTTCCAGCTGCCCTCGCTGAAGGGCATCAACCTGCTGACCCTGCCGCGCTGGGGCTGGAACCATCCGGGGGTGCGCAAGGTGCTGACGCTGATGGTGCCGACGCTGTTCGGTTCGTCGGTGGCGCAGATCAATCTGCTGCTGGATACCCTCATTGCCGCCAAGCTGACCGACGGCTCGCAGTCCTGGCTGTCGCTGGCTGACCGCTTCCTGGAGCTGCCGCTGGGCGTGTTCGGCGTGGCCCTGGGCACGGTGATCCTGCCGGCGCTGGCCCGCCACCACGTCAGCACCGACCGCGAGGGCTTCTCGCGCTCGCTGGACTGGGGCCTGCGCATGACCCTGCTGATTTCCGTGCCGGCCATGCTGGGCCTGGTGCTGCTGGCCGAGCCCCTGATCGCCACGCTGTTCCAGTATCGCCAGTTCACCGCCTTCGATACCCGCATGACCGCCCTGTCGGTATACGGCCTGAGCTTCGGCCTGCCGGCGTTCGCGCTGCTGAAAGTGGTGCTGCCGGCGTTCTATGCGCGGCAGGACACCAAGACCCCGGTGCGTGCCGGCGTGGCCGCGCTGGTGGCCAACATGGTGTTCAACTTCGCGCTGCTGGCGGTGCTGTACCAGGTGATGGTGCCGGACGCGCTGAAGGCGCAGGGCGTGATGACGGCGATCGGCAAGCAGCCGGGCCTGCACCTGGCGCTGGGCATTGCCAGTGCGCTGTCCAGTTACCTGAACCTGGGCCTGCTCTGGTACTGGCTGGGCAAGACCGATGTCTACCAGCGCCGGCCGGGCTGGGGCAGCTATCTGGTGCGGCTGCTGGTGGCCTGCCTGGCCATGGTCGGCGTGCTGCTGGCCCTGCTGTACTGGGTCCCCGACTTCACCGGCATGGACAAATGGCACCGGATCGGCGGCCTGATGCTGCTGGTCGGCGGCGGCGGCCTGACCTACCTGCTGGCCATGCTGGCGATGGGCTTCCGCCCGCGCGACCTGCGCGGTCATTGATCGCGGCGTGTGGCGGCTATACTTCAGGGTTACACCATTGAAGCGGCGGCCCCGACCGGGCCGGAACGAGAGTTGATGAGCAGGCTGTTCAGAAGCGTCGAGGGCGGGGAGCTGTTCCCCAACGGAAGCGTGGTCTGTATCGGTGCATTCGACGGCCTCCACCTGGGCCATCGCGCACTGGTCCGCCACGCCGTTGCCCGCGCGCGCGCCTTGGGCGTGGCCGCAGTGGCCGTGGCATTCGAGCCGCTGCCGCGTGAGTTCTTTGCGCAGGGCACGCCACCGCCGCGGCTGACCCTGGCCCGCAGCAAGGTCGAGATCCTGCACGAGCTTGGCGTCGATGCGGTCGGCCTGCTGCGTTTCGACGCGGCGATGGCGGCGATGCCGGCCGAGGCCTTTGTGCGCCAGCTGCTGGTGCACCGGCTGGGGGCCCGTGAAGTGTGGATCGGGCCGGAGTTCTGCTTCGGCAACCGTCGGCGCGGCGACCTCGCCCTGCTGCAGCGGCTCGGCGCAGAGCTGGGTTTCAGTGCCGGCGAGATCGAAGCGGTCGACCTGCACGGCGAGCGCATTTCCAGTACGCGCATCCGCCAGCTGCTGAAGGACGGCGATTTCGCCCGCGCCAACGACCTGCTCGGCCGTCCGTACACGATCAGTGGGCGGGTGGTGCGCGGGCGCCAGCTCGGCCGTACGCTGGGTTTCCCCACCGCCAACCTGCGCTTCCCGAAGACCCCAGCGCTGTCGGGCATCTACGCGACCTGGGTGCACGGCGTGTTCGACCAGCCGTGGCCCTCGGTGTCCAGCTTCGGCACCCGGCCGACCGTGGACGGCGTGGAGCCGCTGCTGGAAGCCCACCTGTTCGATTTCCAGGGCGACCTGTACGGGCGTCACATCGACGTGGAGTTTGTCGCCAAGCTGCGCGACGAAGAGAAATTCAATGATCTGGCGGCACTGACCGACCAGATGCACCGCGACGCCGAACAGGCGCGCGCCCTCCTTTCCGAACATAGATTGCGAGCCACTGCGTGAGCCAGGACTACAAGACCACCCTGAACCTGCCAGCCACCGAATTCCCGATGCGCGGCGACCTGCCCAAGCGCGAGCCGGGCATTCTGGCGCGGTGGGAAGCGCAGGGGCTCTACCAGCAGCTGCGTGACAACGCCGCCGGCCGCCCGCTGTTCGTGCTGCACGACGGCCCGCCGTACGCCAACGGCCGCATCCACCTGGGCCATGCGGTCAACAAGATCCTGAAGGACATCATCGTCAAGTCGCGCTACCTGGCCGGCTTCGATGCGCCCTATGTGCCGGGCTGGGACTGCCATGGCCTGCCGATCGAGATCGCGGTCGAAAAGAAGTGGGGCAAGGTCGGCACCAAGCTCGACGCGGTTGAATTCCGGCAGAAGTGCCGTGAGTTCGCCGAAGAGCAGATCAACATCCAGCGCGTCGACTTCAAGCGCCTGGGCGTGACCGGCGATTGGGACAACCCGTACAAGACCCTGAGCTTCGACTTCGAAGCCAATGAGATCCGTGCGCTGGCCAAGGTCGTCGCCAACGGTCACCTGGTGCGCGGCGCCAAGCCGGTCTACTGGTGCTTCGACTGCGGTTCGGCACTGGCCGAGGCGGAAATCGAGTACCAGGAAAAGGAATCGCCGGCGATCGACGTGGCCTACGCCGCGCGCGATGCGCAGGCCATCGGCCAGGCGTTCGGCGTGAGCGTGCCGGCCGACGTCGAAGTGGCCGTGCCGATCTGGACCACCACCCCGTGGACGCTGCCGGCCTCGCTGGCGGTGTCGCTGGGCGCGGAGATCAACTATGTGCTGGCCGAAGGCCCGGCGCACAACGGCAAGCGCCGTTGGCTGGTGCTGGCCGCCGCGCTGGCCGAGCGTGCGCTGCAGCGCTACGGCGTCGAGAGCGTGGTGCTGCACGGTGAAACCACCGGTGCGGCGCTGGAGAACCAGCTGCTGGCGCACCCGTTCTATCCGGAGCGCGACATCCCGCTGCTCAATGGCGACCACGTCTCCGACGAGGACGGTACCGGTGCGGTGCACACCGCCCCCGGCCATGGCCAGGAAGACTTCGTGGTCAGCCAGAAGTACGGCCTGCTGGACAAGTACAACGCCGGCCAGGTGACCCCGATCGACGGCCGTGGCGTGTACCTGGAATCGACCCCGCCGGCCGGTGACCTGGTGCTGGCTGGGCAGCACCTGTGGAAGGCGCAGGAAGCCATCGTCGGCGTGCTGCGCGACAACGGTTCGCTGCTGGCCTTCCACCCGATCCGCCACAGCTATCCGCACTGCTGGCGCCACAAGACGCCGGTGGTGTTCCGCGCCACCCCGCAGTGGTTCATCTCGATGGACAAGGCCAACCTGCGCAGCGATGCGCTGGCCGCGATCGACACCGTCGGCTGGTTCCCGACCTGGGGCAAGGCGCGCATCCAGAGCATGGTCGACGGTCGCCCGGACTGGACCATCTCGCGCCAGCGTACCTGGGGCGTGCCGATCGCACTGTTCACCCATCGCCAGACCGGCGAGATCCATCCGCGCTCGGTGGAGCTGATGCAGCAGGTTGCCGACCGCGTCGAAGCCGAGGGCATCGACGTGTGGTACTCGCTGGACGCCGCCGAACTGCTCGGCACCGACGCGGCCGACTACGAGAAGGTCACCGACATCCTCGACGTCTGGTTCGATTCGGGCGTGACCCATGAAGGCGTGCTCGCCGCGCGTGGCTTCGGCAAGCCGGCCGACCTGTACCTGGAAGGGTCCGACCAGCACCGTGGCTGGTTCCAGTCCTCGCTGCTGACCGGCGTGGCGATCGACAAGCGCGCCCCGTACAAGCAGTGCCTGACGCACGGCTTCACCGTGGACGAGCACGGCCGCAAGATGTCCAAGTCGCTGGGCAACGGCATCGAGCCGCAGGACATCATGAACAAGCTGGGCGCAGACATCCTGCGCCTGTGGATCGCCTCGGCCGACTACAGCAACGAGATGTCGCTGTCGCAGGAGATCCTCAAGCGCAACGCCGACGCCTACCGTCGCCTGCGCAATACCGCACGCTTCCTGCTCGGCAACCTGGACGGTTTCGATCCGGCCCAGCACCTGCAACCGCTCGAGCAGATGGTCGCGCTGGACCGCTGGATCGTGCATCGCGCGTGGGAGCTGCAGGAGAAGATCAAGGCGGCCTACGACGGCTACAACATGGCCGAGATCGTGCAGCTGCTGCTGAACTTCTGCAGCGTGGACCTGGGCTCGCTGTACCTGGACGTGACCAAGGACCGCCTGTACACGATGCCGACCGATTCGCACGGTCGCCGTTCGGCCCAGAGCGCGATGTACCACATCGCCGAAGCGTTCACCCGCTGGGTGGCGCCGATCCTGACCTTCACCGCCGACGAGCTGTGGGGCTACCTGCCGGGTGAACGCGCCGGCCACGTGCTGTTCACCACCTGGTACGACGGCCTGGCGCCGCTGCCGGCCGATGCCCAGCTCAATGCCGCCGACTTCGACCAGCTGCTGGCCGTGCGCGAGCAGGTGGCCAAGGTGCTCGAGCCGATGCGCGCCAACGGTGCGATCGGTGCGGCGCTGGAAGCGGAGATCACCATCGCCGCCAGCGAAGAGCAGGCCGCGCGCTGGCAGCCGCTGGCCGATGAACTGCGTTTCCTGTTCATCAGTGGCGACGTGCAGGTGCGCCCGGCGACCACCGACGAGGTGTTCGTCAGCGCCCAGCCGACCACCAAGGCCAAGTGCGTGCGCTGCTGGCACCACCGCGCCGACGTCGGCAGCAACGCCGACCATCCCGAGCTGTGCGGCCGTTGCGTGAGCAACGTGACCGGCGCCGGCGAAGTGCGGAGCTGGTTCTGATGGCCGCGCCCCGTCCGCATCCGAACGCCCTGATCTGGCTGCTGCTGTCGGTGGCCATCATCGGCCTGGACCAGTGGTCCAAGGCCTGGGTGCTGTCCAGCCTGCCGGAGTTCCAGCCGGTGGTGGTCATCGACGGCTTCTGGAACTGGTACCGCACCTACAACACCGGCGCGGCATTCAGTTTCCTGAGCGACGCCGGTGGTTGGCAGAAGTACTTCTTCACCGCGCTGGCCATCGCCATCAGCGGGCTGATGGCCTGGTGGCTGCGCGGCACCGCCCGCGGCAACTGGAAGGCCGCGGTGCCGTATGCGCTGATCATCGGCGGCGCCATCGGCAACGTGATCGACCGCCAGGTGCACGGCCACGTGGTCGACTTCATCCAGTGGTACGTGGGCAGCTACACCTGGCCCTCGTTCAACATCGCCGACTCGGCCATCGTGGTGGGTGCCATCGGCATCGCCCTGTTTGGCCTGTTCGACGGCAAGTCCGCCAAAAAGGCGGATAATGCCAACCCGAAACCGTAAGCCGGCTGCCGCCGGGAGACTGAACTGATGGATGTGCTGCTCGCCAACCCGCGTGGTTTCTGTGCCGGTGTCGATCGTGCGATCGAGATCGTCAAGCGCGCGATCGAAACGCTGGGCGCGCCCATCTACGTCCGCCATGAAGTGGTGCACAACCGCTTCGTGGTCGACGACCTGAAGCAGCGCGGCGCGATCTTCGTCGAAGAGCTCGACGAGGTTCCGGACAACAACACGGTGATCTTCAGCGCGCATGGCGTGTCCCAGGCCGTGCGCCAGGAAGCCGAACGCCGTGGCCTGAAGGTGTTCGACGCCACCTGCCCGCTGGTGACCAAGGTCCACTTCGAGGTTGCCCGCCACTGCCGTGCCGGCCGTGACGTGGTGCTGATCGGCCACGCCGGTCATCCGGAAGTGGAGGGCACCATGGGCCAATGGAACCGCGAGGCCGGGACCGGCCAGATCTACCTGGTCGAGGATGTCGAGCAGGTCGCCACGCTGCAGATCAACCAGCCGGACAACTTCGCCTACACCACCCAGACCACGTTGTCGGTGGATGACACGCGCGGCATCATCGACGCGCTGCGCGAGCGCTTCCCGGCGATGCAGGGCCCGAAGAACGACGACATCTGCTACGCCACGCAGAACCGCCAGGACGCCGTGCGCGACCTGGCCAAGCGCTGCGACCTGGTGCTGGTGGTCGGTTCGCCGAACAGCTCCAACTCCAACCGTCTGAGCGAGCTGGCCCGCCGTGAGGGCGTGGAGTCGTACCTGATCGACGGCGCGCACGAGATCGACCCGCGCTGGGTGGAAGGCAAGCAGCACATCGGCGTCACTGCCGGCGCCTCGGCGCCGCAGGTGCTGGTCGACGGCGTGCTGGCGCGCCTGGCCGAGCTGGGGGCCAGTGGCGTGTCCGAGCTGGATGGCGAACCGGAATCGATGGTGTTCGCGCTGCCGAAGGAACTGCGGCTGCGGTTGGTCGACTGACCGCGGAAGCGCCTCATCCACGCATGGCGTGGATCTACTGAAACTGCTCTGGTGGGTGCGAACCTGGGTTCGCACGCTTTTTCGCAGGCAAGGATGGGCGGCCTGCCCATGACCTTTGGCCATGGGGCAGGGCACGCTACAGGCCTAGCATCGGAGGATTCCCCGCTGTTGGAAGCTGCCTGATGAAGACCCGAGCCCTGGCACTGTCGTTGCTGTTTGCGCTGGCGGCCACGCCCGCGCTGGCGCAGGCCTCGCCGCCGGGGAATGCCGCAGCCGCCGGCCTGCTGCGCATCGATGTCGACGCGCGTGACCTGGCCCGGCGCATCTTCAAGGTGACCGCCACCGTACCGGCCAAGCCCGGGCCGATGACCCTGCTGTACCCGCAGTGGATTCCCGGCAACCATTCGCCCACCGGCCCGATCGACAAGCTGGCCGGCCTGCGCGTGACCGCCAACGGCAAGCCGCTGGCCTGGCAGCGCGACCAGTACAACGTCTATGCCTTCAAGGTGAACGTACCGGAGGGCGTCAGCGAGATCGTCGCCCACTTCGATTTCCTGTCCTCGCAGGGCGGCAGCCAGGGCCGGGTGGTGATGACCCCGGAAATGCTCAACCTGCAGTGGAACGCCAACTCGCTGTATCCGGCCGGCGTCGATGCGCGCCAGCTGCAGGCGCAGGCCAGCGTGACCCTGCCCAAGGGCTGGTCGTTCGCCACCGCTCTGGAGACCGCACGCCGCGACGGCGACACCGTGGTGTTCAAGCCGATCTCCTATGACCACCTGGTCGATTCGCCGCTGTTTGCCGGCGAGCACTATCAGCGCATTGATCTCGATCCGGACGCGAAGGTACCAGTGCACCTCAACGTGTTCGCCGACGACGCCAAGTCGCTGAAGCCGAGCGAGGCGCAGATCACGATGCACCGCGCGCTGGTGCAGCAGGCCGACAAGCTCTATGGCGCGCGCCACTACAACCACTATGAGTTCCTGCTGGCATTGACCGACCGCCTCGGTGGCATCGGCCTGGAGCATCACCGCTCCAGCGAGAACAGCGCCGACCCGGGTTACTTCACCGAGTGGGACAGCAACGCCTGGATGCGCGACCTGCTGCCGCACGAGTACACCCATTCCTGGAACGGCAAGTACCGTCGCGGCGCCGACCTGGCCACTGCCAACTTCAACGTGCCCATGGGCGACAGCCTGCTGTGGGTGTACGAAGGGCAGACCCAGTTCTGGGGGCAGGTGCTGGCGGCACGCTCGGGGTTGTGGTCGGCTGCGCAGGCGCGCGACATGCTGGCCAATGTGGCCGCGACCTATGACCGTGGCCGCCCGGGCCTGGCCTGGCGTCCGCTGCAGGACACCACCAACGACCCGACCATCGCCCAGCGCCGCACGCTGCCGTATCGCAACTACCAGATGAGCGAAGACTACTACTCCGGCGGCCAGATGCTGTGGCTGGAAGTGGAAGGCAAGCTGCGCGAACTGAGTGGCAACCGCCGCAGCCTGGATGACTTCGCGCGCGCCTTCTTCGGCGTCGGCAATGGCGACTGGGACGTCAACCCGTACACCTTCGACGACGTGGTCGCGACCTTGAACGGCATCGCGCCGTACGACTGGGCGACGTTCCTGCGCGGGCGCCTGGACGGCCACGGCGCGTTGACCGGCGGCCTGGAGCTGGCGGGCTGGAAGCTGGTCTACCGCGATACGCCGAACGATGCCTACAAGGCGCAGGAGAAGCGCGCCAAGGCCGCATTGCTGGCGTACTCGCTGGGTGCGACGGTGCTCGACAACGGTACGGTCGGCGACGTGATCTGGGACAGCCCGGCCTTCAACGCCGGCCTGGCGCCTGGCATGAAGGTGATTGCCGTTGGCGGACGCGAGTACAGCAGCCAGCGCTTGAAGGATGCGGTAGCTGCGGCGGCGAAGGACAAGGCGCCGATCGTGCTGTTGGTGAAGCAGTTCGACCGCATCGACGCGATGAACATCGACTACCACGGTGGCCTGCAGTACCCGGTGCTGGAGCGTATCGCCGGCAGGCCTGACCGCCTTGCGGAGCTGTGGAAGGCGCGATGACGCCGCGCGCCCGCGATGGCGTGATCCTGCTGATGGCGATCCTCGCCATCCTCGGCGCGTTCCTGGACGGTGACGGGCGCTGGCTGCACTGGCTGGCCAAGCCCGCGACCACGCTGCTGATCGCGGCCATCGCCTGGCGGGTGCGTGATCCCGCGCAGCCGTTCTACCGGCGCGCGGTCCTGGCTGGCATGCTGCTGTCGTGCGTGGGGGATATCGCGCTGATGTTGCCGATGGATGCGTTCGCGCCCGGACTGATTGCCTTCCTGCTGGCGCACCTCTGCTACATCGCCGCCTTCCGCGGTGGCCTGGGGGCGGGGCGTGGGCTGCTCGCCGCCACCCTGTTGCTGGGTGCATCCGCGGCGCTCAACGTAATGGGCCTGTGGCCGTACCTGCCCGCACCGATGCGCATTCCGGTGCTGGCATACGTGGTGGTGCTGGCCTCGATGGCGGTCCTGGCGCTCGCACGCCAGTGGCGGCGACCGCACACCGATGCAATGGAAGCCAGCAGCGCCCGCTGGGCGGCCTCCGGTGCGCTGCTGTTCGTCGCCAGCGATTCACTACTGGCCTGGGACCGCTTCGCCGGCGGCCTGCCACTGGCCAGCCTGCTGGTGCTCTCCACCTACTACGGCGCGCAGTACGCCATCGCCCGCTCGGTGAAATAGAAAAAGGGGACGGAGGGGATTAAGTCGTTTACAGCACCGTGGCGTAAACGACTTAATCCCCTCCGTCCCCTTTTTTTTGGGGGGGCTATCGGTGGCTTACGTTGCCGGGCCGGCCTTGCGCATCGAACGACAGTCGTGCGGACTGGCGATCACCGGCGACCTCGTCCGGCAGCCAGGCCAGGGTGCCGCCCTTGCGCACGATCACATAGACGTGGCCGACGTCACCCGGTGTGCCCATCAATGCGTTGCGCTGTGCCTGCAGCGCCTGCGCCACGCGGGGTACGGCCTCGAAATCGATGTTGGCCAGCGCCGTGCTGCTGCGGCGCAGGGTGATGGTGGGCGCGAAGCGTTGCGGATCGACCGGGTCGCCCTTGCGCCATTGACCACGCTCGAAGTGGTAGCTGTCGACGCGGGTCGGCTGCTGCGGATCGACCAGGTCCAGGTTGATGCGGCCGTCGTCGTAGAAGTGGATGCTGTGGAACACCGTCAGCCGGTGCCCAGCCAGCGCAGGCATCTGTTCCAGTGCCTGGCGGGCGGCCAGCAGGTAGTCCGCATCGAACAACCGGTTGTTGCGTTCGGGCACCAGCGGCGGCCGCGGCTCGGTCATCGGCGCGAGCGACGCGGGCCTCTCACGCGCGGGCGGCATGGCGATCGGCGCGCTCGCGCTGTCGGCCTGCACCGAATGGCCCAGTGTTTCGCCGATCGTCTGCAGCGCACCACTGGCAACGGCGGCGCCGGCCAGTACCAGCACAACGATGGAAAACACCACGGGTGCGGAAGGCGGCTGCTTCATACACCCTCCAGGCGCACGTTGCTGCGGTCATCCGGGTCGTACAGCAGCGTGACCCGCTCGCGCGGGAGGCTGGCCAGCTCGATCAGCGGGATGAAGCGGCGCACGCGGGCCTGCTGTACCTCGCCTTGGCGGTCGATGTACTCCAGCTGGAACTCCACCTGCGGCTGCTCGTTGAGATAGGTGCCGGTCTGGCGCAGCTTCAGCACCCGGGCCTCCACGCCGATGCCGCGATACTTCAGCGCGTCACCGCGGGCATCGGCCTGTAGCAGCCGGCCGAGCAGGCGCAGGCCCAGCGCGTAGCCGCACAACACCAGTGGGCACACCAGCAGGGGATGGCCGAAAGACAGGAAGGTCCAGCCCAGGCCCTCGCTCTGCAGCCGATAGGCGACCACGTAGGCACTGGCCACCGCCACGATGCCGATCACCGCACCGACACCACGGCGCCAGAGGCTGCCGACATCCAGCTCCGGTTGCGCCCCCTCCAGCACCACATTGGGAAACGCGCCCGGCGCGCGGCTCAGGCGGGCCTCGATGCGCTTGCCGGCCACGAAACGCTGCAACTGCGGCTTGCTGTCCACCACCAGCAGTTGTTCGCTGATCGGGGTGCCGGACAGGTTCTCGAAGGCCAGCTGCAGTTTCCATTGCGCCAGGCCACGCACATGCACGCCGGTCTGCTCGGCCTGTTCGATCAATGCGTCGCGCGCTTCACCGTCGGCCAGGATCGAGCGCACGCGATGCAGGGCACGCGGTGGGCCCAGCAGCAGGTAGTGCAGGAAGGCGAGCAGCAGGGCCAGCCACAGGATCACCGACAGCGCGAGCAGCAGCAGGGCCAGCCAGGGCGCGCTGCGGTCGGCCAGTTGCACCGGCCACGACGTGCCGACGTAGAGGATGCAGGGGAAGGGCAACGCGAAGAACAGCAGGAACGCGCCCCAGAACCAGAGATAGGCCTTCATGGGGTGGTGGGACCGATGGAACAGGTCGCGTAGGGTACTACGCTCAGCGGATCTGCAGCGTCAGCAGGAAATAGCGGCCGAGTGGATCATCCAGCCCCGGCATCTGGCCACCATTGCCGACCAGATAGTTCACCGGTTGCGTGTCGAGCACGTTGTGCACGTCCAGCGCGGCGACCACGCGCGGCCCCAGCCGTCGTGCGAGATGCAGGTTCCAGCGCAGCTGCCGGGGGTTCATGCAGTGGTTCTGCCCGCGCTGTTCCTCCGGGCATTCCGCACCGGGCAGCCAGGCGCGCGTGCGCCCGACCTGGTTGCCGCGCAGGGCAATGTCCCAGCTGCTGTTCTGCCACTGCACATTGAGCACCGCGGCCATCGTCGGCGTGACATGGCCGCGCAGGTCCACCGTAGCGTCCTGGCCACGCTCTCGGCGCAGCGCCTGCTGCTTCAGTGCATCGAGCGAGAACAGCCACTGGCCGGTGCTGCCGGTGTCGATGTGGTATTCCCCACGCAGTACGAAGTTGCGCGACGTGGTGCGGCCGATGTTGTCGAAGGACAGGCGCAGGTTGTACAGGCGTCCCTCCTCGTCCAGCTCCCAGGTGCTGCGGTTCCACACCGCATCGGCCGGTTGCAGGGCCAGGATTTCATTGCGCAGCTCGACGATGTTGTGGGTCAGCGACAGCGAGAACGTGTCGGTCGGCGTCCAGGTCGCGCCGAGCGAATGGCTGCGCGACCGCTCGGCCTTCAACGCATCGTTCTCCACCACGTCCACGGTGACGCTGCAGCGCCCGTTGCCGCTGCTCTGCGCGCAGTCGGGCAGTGCGCTGGAGGCCGGCAGCTCGATCGCACCGAAGTAGCCCGGGGGCCGCCGTTGTTCGAACAGGCTGGGGGCCCGGTAGCCGCGCCCGCTGGCAAGCAGGAAGGACCACCGGGGCGTGGGGCTCCAGCGCACCCCCACGCGGGGGGAGAAGGCCTGGTAGTCGCCGTCGCGGTCCCAGCGTGCGGCCAGGTCCATGCGCAGCGTGTGCGCCAGGGGCAGGCCGAGCTCGGCATAGGCACCGCCGCTGCGACGCGACAGGTGGCGCTGTTCCTGCGGCAGGCCCAGCGCCAGGTCGCCCTGGCTCAGCAGGGCGTCGGGATGCGAGGTCCAGCGCTCCTGGCGCAGGTCGATGCCGGTGGCCAGTTGTGCAGCACCGCCGGCCAACGGCACCAACTCGCGCTGCATGCCCCACCAGCCCTGCCACTGCTCGGTACGCCCGCGATTGCGGATCGAGGGGAACAACTGCGCGGCGGTCTCCGCCGGCAGCGAGGTGAAGCCGGGCAGGAAATCCAGCGTCTCCGCCGCGCGCAGCAGCGGTTCGGCACGCACCGTACCCGACGTGGTAAGGGTGACATCGCTGCGCTGTGCGCTGATCCCGGCCTCCCAGCTGCGCCGGCCCTGGTCGCGGCCGATGCCGACGGTGACGTCGGCGTCGGTGGCGCGTACATGCGGGCGCACGTTGCCGGCTTCGCGCAGCACGCTGTTGAAGGTGAAGCCATACAGGCCGATGGCAACGGCGGTCGGGCCCAGGTCGAAGCGTTGCCGGTTGTGGCTGGCCCGCGCCTCGGCGTAGGCATAGCGACCTTCACCACGCTCATGGCGATAGCGCAGGTAGGCCGCGGCGGTATCCGAAGCCGGTTGCAGCGAGCGCGGGCGCGCGCTGTCGAACCAGCAGGCACCGTCGCGTCGCTTCAATGGTCCTTCGCAGCGCTTTGCCGGCCAATAGCGTCCATCGCGGAACGCGCCGATCAGGTACTGCGAGGTTTCCGCATGCCACTCGCGACGATCACCGGCCACGTGCTCGATGCGGTGCAGGTCAATGCCGGCGAACCAGCGGTCCCCCCCTTCGCGCACGCCACCGGTCGCCGCCTGCACGCGATACTGGCCGGCGTCGCCGCGTCCGCTCAGGCCGGTCTGCAGCATGGCCTCAGGGCCGTCGGCCTGGTCGCGCAGGATGATGTTGACCACGCCGGACATCGCGTCGGCGCCATAGATGGCCGAGGCGCCGCCGCGCACCAGTTCGATGCGTTCGACGAAGCTGAGCGGGATGCCGCCCAGGTCGGTGAGGCCGCCCTGTTCCAGCGACACCATGGGATAGCGTGGCAGGCGACGGCCATTGACCAGGAACAGGGTCGCACGCGGGCCCATGCCGTCCAGGCTGGTGGTGGTGGCCGCACCGACCGGCAGGTACTGCGAATCGCCACCCCGCGAGGTGCTCATCGCCGGGTGCCCGTTCATGCCCGGCAAGTGCCGCAGCAGGTCGAACAGGCTGCCGTAGCCGCTGCGCAGGATGTCATCGCGGTCGATGATGGTCACCGGCAGCGTGGTCTGCACGGAGGTGCGTGGCAGCCGGCTGCCGGTGACATGGATCGGCGCCAGTTCCACCTGTGGTGGCGCCTCGGCCGCCCTGCGCGGTGCAGGGACGGCGGGCACGGCGCGCACTGCGGCCGGCGGTGGCGACGGTGGCGCGGAGTGGATGCGGCGTATGACGAATCCGCCTGAGGGTGTGCGCAGGATGTTCACCGGCATGCCCGCGACCAGTTGCTTCAGGGCTGCGGCCGCATCGCTGTGGCCGCGGGTGCCGGAGGTGCGCAGGCCGTCCAGCTCGCGGGCGTCGAACAGCAGCGCGATGCCGCTCTGCCGTGCCCATTGCTGCAACGCCGGCGCCAATGGCCCGGCACCCACGTGCAGCTCCAGCGTGCCGGCCTGTTCGGCCGCATCGGCAGGCGGCAGGGCGGCCAGGCTCAGCGAGATGCAGAACAGGCTGCGGAGCAGCCCCGCCTGCAGCGCGCCCGGTACTGCCATCACTGCAAGTCTCCTCAGTACGTGCGGCGCAGTTCCAGCGCGCCATCCGGTCGCGTCTGGCCAGCCACCGACCAACCCAGTTGCAGTGCCGACAGCAGTTCCTGCGCGTCGCCGGCACGGAAGGTGCCACTCACCGCCAGGTTGGCGATCTCGGGATCGGCGATCACCAGCGGCGCGTGGCCGTAGCGGTTCATGCGCTCGACCACGATCGACAGGGGCGTGGCATCGAACACCAGCTGTCCCTGCAGCCAGGCTTCGGCAGCCGCATTGGACGACAATGCCGGGCCGGGCTGGATGCGGCCCGATGGCAGCACCTGCAGCTGCTGGCCGGGTGACAGGGTGTGCTGGGCGCTTCCCGTGCTGACTTCCACCGCGCCTTCCAGCAGCGCGACTTCGACCAGGCCGCTGCGCAGGCGTTCCACCTGGAAGGTGGTGCCGATGTCGCGGATGGTGCTGTCGCCGACGCGCAGCTCCAGCGCCTTGCGCGACGGCGCGACCTGCAGCTGCATCCGGCCCTGTTCCAGCACCAGCTTGCGATGGCGCCAACCGAATCGCGCGTGCAGGGTGGTGCCGGCATCGAGGGTGACGGTGCTGCCATCGGCCAGCGTCTGCTGCCGGGGCTGGTGCGAATCATTGGCGTAGCGCAGCGGCGTGGGGTTGCCGTCGACGGCGACCATCCAGCCGATCCCGATGGCCAGGCAGATGCCTGCGGCAGCGGCCAGCGCTGGCAGCCAGCGACGTCGCGCCGGCCGCGCCGCTCGTGCCGCGGCGGTGCGCAGCCACGGATCGGCGGCCAGTCCTTCGCCCTGCTGGAACAGGGTCTCGGCCTGGATCCAGGCGCTGACATGGGCCGGGTCTTCGGCCAACCAGTCCTCGAACGACTCGCGCTCGCCCGGCGTACAGTCCGGCGCTTCCAGCCGCGCCACCCAGGCGCTGGCGCGTTCAAACAACAGGGTGTCTTCCCTTGGCCTGGCGTGGCTCATCCGTTGTCCCTGTCGTTGTGCAGCGGATCCGATCCGAGTTCCTGGCGCAGCCCCTGCAGGGCACGGGCGATATGCTTTTCCACGGTCTTGGCAGTAATTCCACAGTGCCTCGCGATCTGCGTGTAGCTCATGCCGGTGATCCGGTTGAGCAGGTACACCTCGCGTGCGCGCTCGGGCAGCTTGAACAGGGCCTGCCGAAGCAGGGACAACATCTGCCCGGACTCGGCCTGGCGCAGTGGATCAGGCGACGTGCTGGAAGGCTCGTTGCCGCCATCGTGCTCGGTGAGGGACAGATGCGGCCGCGACTGCGACGAACGGCCGCGATCTGCCAGGCGGTTGCGGGCGATACGATACAGCAGCAACCGTAGCTCGTCGGCGCTGTGCGCGCGATAGCGGATCAGCCGCTCCATGCAGTCCTGCGCGATGTCCTCGGCATCCTCCGGCCCGACACCGCGCGTGCGCAGGAACGCGCACAACGGCGCGCGCTCTTCCCGTACGAACGCAATGAACGCGTCCGCAGGCACGGACAGGTCCGGCGCGCGATGGATCAGAGGAGAGGGGGCGGACAGGGCTGGCCTCGGACGTCGGTGGCGGGTGCGTCTTCGAGTTTTACGCGACGATGACCGGATGGGGAAGAGTGTGCGTGGCCCCTGATTCCATTGTGAATGCATTCATGTTTCGACGTCCGCGCCGCTGGGGGAGATCGCACGGTCCGGACGTTGAACTCCTGACCCGTGTGTTGCGGGTGGAGAGAGACCACATGAAGCACTCGAAGTTGAGCCTGGCCCTTGCGGGCCTGATCGGCATCACCGCCATCACGGCGGTTGATGACGTCATGGCAATGAATTATCACGTGCAGGACGACCGCGTCTTCCTCAGCGGCGGGGTCACCGTCGCCGACGTGGTGGCGCTGCCCGCGCTGCTGGCCAAGGCGCAGGCCGAAGGGCGCCCGATCCGCGAGGTCGTGCTGCGCACATCCAATGGCGGCGCGCTGATCGCCGGCGAGTGGCTGCAGGCGGTGATCCGCACCCAGGGGCTGGACACCATCGTGTCCGGCCACTGCATTTCGTCCTGCTCGATCATGCAGTCCGGCGGCGTCAACCGTTACCTCGGCGGCGATCTGCCGCTGGTCGACTCGGTGCAGATCCATGCCGCCAGCAGCGGCGGCAGGATCACCTACGCACCGTCTGCGCGCATGACCCAGATCTACACCGGCAACTACGGTGGCGGCATGGATGCGGGCCTGCTGCACAAGGCCATGTATGAGGTGGTGCAGCCCAATGGCCTGCTGGTGTTCCGCGACCCGGCGCGCACCACGGGTACCTCGGTCACCTTCGATCCGGATGGCAGCGGCAGCAAGCTGCAGTCGTTCCCGGGCCAGGACATCCGCAGCAACACCATCATCAACACGGCGGGCTACCGCGATCCGGGCGACACCCTGCGTGTCACCAGCAACGTCAGTGGTGACATCAACCCGGGCTACCTGCGCACCGCGCGCCAGCTGCAGGCCTTCGTCGACGACGATTTCGCGCGCTGGAACACCGATTGGGCCAGTACCTACATCAACTATGCGGTGAGCCTGTACAACGTCTCCACGCGGGGGCCGAACGGCATCGGTACGCAGTCGCTGCAGCAGCTGCTTGCCGATCCCGACCTCCAGGACGCGTTGCGCGGACAGCTGCGGCTGGCTGATCTGGATGCCTCGACCCTGGCCGGTTCCGCCGGCGTGATCCGTGTCAGCAATGGCGCCACCTGGCGCACTGCGGAAACCACCGGCGCTGATTTCATGCTGGTCGACAACGGCACCCTCGCACTGGGGGCGGCGCACTGCGCACTCCCGAGCTGCGGGTGATGCCGGGCAGCATCGTGGTCGGCCATGGTGACATTGCGTCGGTGGGCGTGGACACCGACGCGCTGCTGGACGGCACCGGCCCGTCCTACCGCGAAGACGGCTTCAACCGCCTGCGCGTGTTCGGCACACTGATGCCGCGCGGTGGCGATCTGGTGACCCACGGCTACGTCAACATCATGCCCGGCGGCCAGGTGCTGTTCGACGTCACCGACGCCGGTGGCGCCGGCAGTGGCCGGTTGCGCGTCGGCAGCTTCCACGATGGCGGTGCCGAAGCGGGGGCGCTGGTGATCGCACAGGGCGCACACTTGGCCTTGAACGTCGCCCAGGGCTTCTATCCCGGTGCCTACCGCCGCGACCTGGTGGAGGGGCCGATCTACCAGGGTGGTTTCCAGGATGTCGTGCGGCTCGGCGATGCCGGCTACAGCGCCAGCATCACTGCGGGCGACGTGTTCCGCCCGCGCCACAATTCGCTGCTCAGCTTCAACGTCAACCAGACGGCCGACGGCCTGTGGCTGACCGCCAACCCGGGCTTCGATCAGCTGGGCCTGTTCGCCAATGGCACTTCCGGCGACGGCCTGGGGCACGCGCTGGCAGCCGCATCGGACCGCCAGGACAGCGGCCTGAAGTCGCTGCTCGGCGCGCTTCAGTTCACCGACCGCGATGTGATCGCACAGCAGGCTGGCGCCGTGCGCGGTGATGCACATGCCAGCCTGCGCCTGGCCGACAACGCACTGCTGGGCAGCATCGGCAACGTGGTGCAGCAGCACCAGGCGGCGATGCGCAGTGGCGGCGACGCCGATGGCCTGGCCTCGCAGGCGGCGCAGTCGGTCTCGGCGCAGCCGGGCATGCGCCATGGCAGCCTGTTCAACCAGTTGGCCATGCATCTGGTCGAGCCAGCGGGCGAGGCTGCTGGCGACAGCGGCGTAGCGGGTCGCAGCCGTGGCCTGTGGGCGCGCGGTTTCGCCAGCCATGGCCGCATCGACGCCGAGGGTGGCGTGGCCGGCCTGAGCCATACCGTCGGCGGCATCGTGGTCGGTGCCGACACCCGCGTGGCCGATGACCGCGTGACCCTGGGTGTCAGCGTGGCCGCGGCCGACATGTCAACCAAGGCCAGCGATGGCTCCGGTTTCAGTGGCGACGTGCGCGCGCTGGATGTGGGCGGCTACCTGGATGCGACCTATTCGCGTGGCTACCTGTCGGCGGCCGTGCGCTACACCGACCTGCGCCACGACACCCGCCGCAGCCTGTCGGCCATCGAGGGCCTGCAGCAGCCGTTGCGCGCCCGATACAGCAGCGATGCGATCTCGGCGGGGGTGGAGCATGCGTTCTCCTTCACCACCGGCAAGGGACTGGTGATCCAGCCGCTGCTGCCGGTGGTGGACTACGCGCGGACCTCGGCCACCCGCTTCAACGAAGGGCAGGGCACCGGTGCGCTGGTGGGGCGCAGCGGCAGCCTGGAGAGCATCCGCGTGGGCGCCGGCCTGCAGGTGTTCAGGACCTTCGAGGGCAACAACGGCGAGCGCATCACCCCGCGTGCCCGCGTGGCCTGGCAGAAGGAACTGGGCGATTCGCAGGCGCGCTACAGCACCGGCTTTGCTGCGGCCCCGGACCTGGTGTTTGGTGCCAGCAGCCAGGCCGTGGGCGAGCAGGTGCTGGCCTGGAACCTGGGCGTGACCAGTCGTGCCAGCGAGCGCCTGTCGATCATGGCCGACTACGTGGGTGAGCGCCGCGACGGGCAGATCCAGAACGGCGTGATGCTGGGCCTGGGCTACAGGTTCTAAGGGGGACTCGGCCCCGGCGACATCCGTATCGCCGGGGCCACCCCATCAGGGCAGGTGCTGCGGTATGGTCGGCAGGGAACTCCCGCCAGGCCCCTCCATGCAGATCGCCGTTTTCAGTGCCCGCCCCTACGATCGTCGTTTCCTCGACGAGGCCAACCAGCGCGATGCGGCCGGGCAGGGCTTTGCCTTCGTGTACTTCGATGCCGCGCTGGACGTGCATACCGCAGCGCTGGCGCAGGATTGCGTTGCCGTCTGCGTGTTCGTCAACGACCGCCTGGACGCGCCGGTTCTGCACGCGCTGCATGCCTTGGGCGTGCGCGCCGTGCTGCTGCGCTGCGCCGGCTTCAACAATGTGGACCTGGCCGCCGCGAAAGCGCTGGACCTGTTCGTCGCGCGGGTACCGGCCTATTCCCCCGAAGCCGTGGCCGAGCACGCGCTGGCGCTGGTGATGACGCTCAACCGGCAGACCCATCGCGCCTACAACCGCGTGCGCGAGGGCAACTTCATGCTGGATGGCCTGCTCGGGCGCACCCTGCACGGGCGCACGGTCGGCATCGTCGGCACCGGCAAGATCGGCCTGGCTACCGCGCGCATCTTCCACGGCATGGGCTGCACCGTGCTGGGGTACGACCCGTATCCATCGCCGGCCTTTGCTGCCGTGGGCGAAGGGGTTGGACTGGAGGAGCTGCTGGCGCGCGCCGATATCGTGTCGCTGCATTGCCCGCTGACACCCGATACCCAGCATCTGATCAACGACGCCTCGCTGGCGCGGATGAAGACCGGCGCGATGCTGGTCAACACCTCGCGCGGCGGGCTGGTGGATACCCATGCGGTGATCCGCGCGCTGAAGTCACGGCGGCTGGGCCACCTGGCCATCGACGTCTACGAGCAGGAAAGCGCGCTGTTCTTCCAGGACCTGTCCGGCGAGATCATCGACGACGAGGCCTTCCAGCGCCTGATGACCTTCCCCAACGTGCTGGTGACCGGCCACCAGGGCTTCTTCACCGTGGAGGCACTGCAGGAGATCTCGGCGATCACGCTGGGGAACCTGCGAGATTTTGCCGGGGGGCGGGCGTGTGCGAACCGGGTGGAGGCGAGCTGAGCGGGGTGGATTGACCGCCGGGGCGCGCAGCCCGTAAAATCGCGGGCTACGCCGGAATAGCTCAGTTGGTAGAGCGGCGCATTCGTAATGCGTAGGTCGCAGGTTCGACTCCTGTTTCCGGCACCAGTTGCATGAAAAGCCCCGGCTCAGGTCGGGGCTTTTTGTTTGGGCGGATGTTGGAACTATTTGATGCGAAAGGGATTCGCTGCAAGCCGATCATTGGTCGACGCTCATGGTCTCTATCGAGGATCGTTCACGTCCACGCGAATAGAGCGGGTTGGTCCTGATCACTTGGCTTCATTCCAACTTACATGGAAGCGCCTAACTGCCTCACTGATCGAGCGTCCCCCCGGTAGCTCGGCGAATTCGCATGATAGTAGCAAGGTAGTCCTTGATGAGGTACGTTCCGCTTTGGCAGTGAAGCCAGCACAGGGGGGATAGGATGCGCGTATCTCAGCAGTACAAGTTAAAACGAAAGCAGGCAGAGCTCGATTTCGTTGACGTTCCTTTGGATACAGATCTTCCAGTTTTTGTGGAGCCCACGGCAATTCGGGCAATGGACACTCCGTGGTCTAGTGAGTGCGTGGCACTCCTTCAGAACTTCTTTAGCAATGTTCTTACTGCGGTGCAAAAGGGCGACAAGACTAGGGCTGTCTCGCTACTTGGGTCGTTGAACGAAAGAAATGATTTTCATCTTGGGTATTCATCTGGTAAGTCGCGTGGCCACGCATTCGGCAAGGGATCTGCAGGGTCAGTGTGGGAGTCACTTCTGACAAGCAAAGCCGCGAAGTCTGGGGTGCTATCTGACTTGGAAGATACTGCCCTTCTCATCGAAGGCGTGGGTGCTGACATGATCTCTGATGCGGTCTGCAACATAATCCGAGCGCCGCTAATTGAGTACACTCAAGACATGTGCCGATACTACGGCATTCCTATGGTCGCAAATGTTTCATCAGGCCCATGCTGGGACATGCAAGCGCAAAACTGGGTGGCTAGGCATGTAGAGCTTCCCATGCCGAAGGGCGAGAGTCTCGTGTTGGTCCCCAAGTCGATTGTTCGACTCGCGGGTGCTTACGACGCTGGGACCTACTATCGGCACTACTTGTTGCCGGAACTACAGAAACAACACTTGGCCAGTGGATCTGGCCTGGTAGAAGTGCTGAAGAGTAAGAAGCGAAGGGTTACGAAGACCGCTTTGATGAAACACTATGGTAAAGACAAAAATGCTGTAGCAAAATTGACGGAGGACAATCCTGATGTCCTCGCCAAGTATAAAAAGGCGAAATCGGCAGATCCTTCGCCTCCGATCAGTAATAGTACGTTTGCAGAGATTGAGAACGTCGCGAACGTTCAATTGTACGATCTCTATAAGAAGGTGGTAGCTGTCCCTCCTGGAAGAGCCCACGCCCACGATTATGAGCGAGCTGTCGAAGGCCTCCTTTCGGCCTTGCTTTACCCGTCTCTCATACACCCCGTGCGTCAAGCCCCAATCAATCAGGGGCGGAAGATTGTCGATCTCCGGTTTTCTAACTCAGCCACGGCTGGCTTCTTCAGTTGGCTTTCAAAGCACTATACCGCGCCTTACGTCTTCGTTGAATTCAAAAATTATACGGAGGATGTTAAGAATCCGGAGCTCGACCAATTGTCCGGACGCTTTTCAAAGTCTGGTGGCCAAGTTGGAATTTTAATATGCCGGGGAGTTAGTGACCGTAAGAAGATTGATGCAATGTGCAGAGACACCGCAAAGGATGGGCGCGGCTACATGATCGTGCTGGATGACGTGGATTTGGAAATGTTGGTTAAGTCAACTTCCGCGATTCACTACGATGCCTCTAGAACCATACTGAATGATCGGTTTGATCAACTGGTTCTCTGACGTATGCGGTGCTGATTGACTTAGTTGCAGCTTCGGGTATCATATTGAGCCGTCAGATGCCGGGTTTTGGGTCTGGCGGAAGTATTCCCTTGGGGATGCGGGGCGGTAGCTGTTCGCTTCTTCCTGTGCAACGCGTTCGATAGTCTATTTCCTGGGCTCAGTTTTGTTCTGCAGTTCATTGCAAGTGAAATTATCGCGCGAGTAGTAACAGGAGGTTTTATGAAGAGAATTGTTAGCCATTCAGTACGTGTAATTCGCAAGGCTGCTGGTCTTGCAAGTGGTGCCATCAAGTCTTTCTTGAGGTATGGAAAGAGTTTGACTAGTGCAGTTTTTGGCGCGGTCACGGGTGGATTGCGAACTGAACTCCGTAACGCCTGAGAACGGGTGGCTATTGCAGCCGCCCGTTTTTTTTGGGGGGAGCTGAATGATAGTCGGAAGGTTGCGGACGATCCTCATCCAAGCACCGCCTCGCATCCTGTCCTAAGTTGGCCTTATCGCCACTTACGGACGCTCCGCCCAATGTCATCACCCCTCACCAAGCGCATCGTTCTCACAGCTGAGCCCCGAGAGCGCCCCTATGAGCTCAGGGACGCTCAGGTTCGCGGCCTGATCTTGCGAGTGCAGCCCTCAGGGCACAAAGCTTGGATCGTGACCTGGGCGCATGGTAAGCGTCGTACCTTAGGCTCGGTCGAACATCTGTCGCTTGATCAGGCCCGCGACCAAGCTCGGCAGGCTGTCGCTGAGTACGTTCAGTCCGGGTTGCCCGCGCTTGCGAAGACCAAGCCCACCAGTTGCACGCTCGAGACGCTACTCAATGATCACTTCGAGCCTTGGGCTGTGGCTGAGCTCAAGGGTGGTCGTCAGTATCCGGATCGCATCCGATCCGTGTTCCCGTGGCTGTTGTGCCGTCAGATCGTAGAGATTGACGTGCCGACCATGGAGCGCTGGTGGCGCGGACGTGTCACTGGTCCTGATGCCGTCACCAAGGCTACCGCAGCGCGCGACTTTGCTTGCCTGCGTTCTGCCTTGTCGCGGGCTGTGGAGTGGAAGCTGATCGAGACTAACCCCCTCATGGGCATGCGTCAGCGATCAGCAGCTAGCCGCAAGGTCGTGCGTTTCTTGTCCCTTGATGAAGAGGCAATGCTCCGGGCCGCGCTGGCAGCGCGCGATCTTGCTGGTGTAGAGGGCAGGGCGAACGCCAATGCGACCCGACGTAAGTACCGGCAGGCGGTTCTGCCTGATTTGCCGATGGATGGGTATGTCGATCACCTAACGCCCGTGGTTCTTACAGCCATGAACACCGGTATGAGACGGGGTGAGCTACTGTCGATGACATGGGCCGATATCAACTGGGAAGCAAAGATGCTCACCATCCAGGCGGAGAACGCCAAGTCCGGCAGGCAGCGTCACATCCCTCTGAACGTCGAAGCCTCGAAAGTCCTGCAGCGTTGGGCTGGGCAAGCGGGCGAGCGCCTTGCGGGCAAGGTCTTCGACGTGACCGACATCAAGAAGGGGTGGGGCAAACTCATAGCCGATGCCCGCATTGAAGAGTTCCGCTTCCATGATCTGCGCCATCATTTCGCATCACGCTTGGTGCGGGCAGGGGTGGACCTGAACACTGTGCGAGAGCTCTTGGGTCATGCTGACATCACCATGACTCTTCGTTACGCCCACTTGGCCCCGGACACACTGGCGGCCGCTGTCGCCAAGTTGGCGGCGTGAGAGGGCTAGTCCCGCTGCTCCCCAGCCAAACGCTCGAGCTCTTCCCGCATCCTTTGGCGCTCCGCAGTGGGAAGCTTGGCGAACGCCAAGATCGCTGCAGCTAGGTCATCGTCCTCAGCGAACAGGTAGGCGACCGGTACATCCAATGCCTTGGCCAACTCCGCAGCCTTGGTCATGTCGGCTTGGTTTCGTTCGCGCTCGTACCTGTTGATCAGCACGGCACCCCGGTTCTTGTCCTGGTCCTTATCCACCAGCGCCCCCAGCGCGCGCTGGGAGAGCCCGCGCAGTGCTCGAGCTTCGGAGAGCCGCTTGGAAAACGTTGCAGTAATGACAGTGGGCGAGGGCACGCGGAGGTAACGGTCTGTGAACCTGCAGCAGCATGGGCCATATACCTGATCAGTAGAAGTCATTACCATATCAGTATATGGCGCTGTGCGAGGTGTGACTGGCTGCAAGGGGTGGCCGGGCCCGTCAGCGCTCAGTCGGGGACGTTGGGATGAAGAACCGGATTACGCATGTTGCCGTCATGTCGTTGGTGCTGACGGCTGTTGTTCCCGGGGAGGTAGTGGCTCAACAACAGCGGTCATACGACCGTTTCAAGGATCGAACCTCCTACGAGGGCAAAGTGGAGCTATCGGAGCTGTCGAAGACCAGCAGGGGCATTTCTCTGAGCCTGTACAGCGTAGAAGACGGAGACCGCGCTGTAACGAAGTCGGACTCTTTCACCGTCTCGGCCATCCTCACCTTCAACATGTCCTATGACGTTCGCTGCGCCGGTACAGGCTTTGACATGCTTGTGGACGGAAGGGCTGTTTCGCTTCCCAGCGACATGCCCGCCTTCAATCGATACGAGTACGCAATCCTTTCGTTCGGCAAGAAGATGACCTTGGCAGAAGCAGGGGCCTTCACCGGTGCCAACAGGATCGAGGTCCGGGTCTGCGATACCGAATACAGCCTGGACGATGAGCAACGCGCTGCATTGCGTGATCTGGTCAAGGACGCTCAGGTGGGTAGTCCAGCGGGTGGCTGACGTCGGAAACCCCAGTGCATCCAATCATGGAGGAGAGAACATGCAAACCAGCGATCCAGCAACTAACCTTTATCAATGCCCGGCTTGCCGTGCTGCCATCCCCTCGGGTAGATCATCCGCGAAGTGTCCTAAGTGCTATGCGGACCTGCCCAAGGAAATTGTTGAATCGAATCGCGCTACCGCGAGCGCAGGGCAGGAGCTTGGGTCTGCGACGTTGTGCGTGGTGTTGGGTCTAGCTGGGCTTGGGATCGGGCTCTACTTCCTGATCAACCCATCAGCAAGCGGCTACAGCAACATAGCGAACATGCACGCGCTTGCTGTAGGGCAAGCGTTGACCGTCGCTGGAACCGTGCTACTTGGCTTTGGCATTCGTCCTCGCTGAGCAACCAGATACGTCGCAACCTGGCCCACTGATGGCAACGTCAGTGGGCCTTTTTATGCTAGCTGATGTGTCACCTGGTTGCTGTCACAGCCACCGGGCTAGCTGCGCAGAATAGACGCTCTAGAATCGCGCTACCGATCAATGTGGGGCTGTCCGAGGACTGTCGATGCAGGGGTGTAGCTGCTTCACCAGGCGAGCCTTGTGCAGCGATTGGTGCGTATTGGCAGACATTGGGCTTTTACTGCGGGTGCGGACGAGTTGCGTCCAAAACACGAAGTCCTAGGTGGTGCGCAAAAGTCGCAGTGCATAAGCGGCGAAGTGGCGTCGTCGGCAGAATCACTCCATACATAGCATGACGCACCGTGCTGACTGTCGTGCGATCGCCTGCTACGTGTATGCCTGTGACATCAGGGAGCCCGCATGTACTTTGCCCTCTCCTCAATCCGCCTTTTCTCCCGTGCAGTGTTGAGCTTTTTGATCGTCTCGAACAATTGTTGCCACTCTAGCGGCGACAGATCGCATTTGGCCCTCTCGAAGCAATCCTCCCAGTCAACGGATGCCTTGGCAAGCAGGGTTCGGCCCTTCAGCTTTATCTGAAGTGCCCAAGACCGGTCATCAAGTGGCTTCTCTTCAAGCAAATCTGCTTTGATCAGTCGGGCGACAAGAGAGGACATTGATGAGGGGCTTACCTTCACGAGTCGGGCTAAGCTGGCGCGGGTCGGTGGCCTGGCCATAGAGGAGCACGTCCGAGCGACCGCATCCAGCACCATCAATGCGGAAGCGGAGAGCTTGATGGGCTTGTAGATCAATAACTTGGCGTCTAACTCGCCGGTTAGGTCATTGGCAGGGATGAAAAGATCCTTGAACTCAGCGTGCGTTAGGGGAGTGTAGGGCGCCGTTGTCATGCCACATCTTAGGTTGGCGGACTATTCGACTTCAATGAGTCCCCCAAATTATTCGCCCTCAATATTGCTTTCGACGGATGCCCCCGGCAACCGCGACAAAAGAAGGGAAAATTCAATGAAGAAGAATAGCTGCATCGAGCGCTCGACTCGCCTGTTTGCTGCGCGGCGCGAAGGTAACGAGGCATCTCGCGTCGCCCAGTACAGCATTGCCGAGGAAATCATGGGCCCGGAATCGCTTTCTGCGGAAGATTGCTGCAAGGCGCGACGGGATTCTGCGTGTCGCGACATGACTGCTTTTGAGGCAACGATGGAGTTCGCCAAGGTGATCCAGCTCAACACGGGTGCCGCTGACCGTCGCTACGACCTGCGTGTCTGCGACGAACCGATGTTTCGCGCAATCTGGAGGGCCCGTCAGCTGGTTGACATGACGGGCATCAACTACCGCGCCTACGTTCAGCGTGCTGTGACCTACCTGCGCCACTGCGGCAAGAAGCGCATCACTCCCGCAATGCTTGTCTCTGCTGAAGTACAGCTGCACGTGATGGAGCTCGACGCCGTCAGTCGCTGAGGTCAGAGCCGGTAGCGGCCCTTGGCGACCATGTTGGGTGCGGAGGGGCCCCTCTGCGCCTAACGTCACTAAGGAGCATGATGGCTAGGAATGGCCTGGGACCAGGTGAAGTTCAGGCTGTCACATTTGGCGATAGCGCGATCCAACCGCTTGGGGGCCGTTCCTTCATCTGACTCGCGTCATCCATTGCGCGCCCGCAGTGGAAGCGTCCGGGCGCGCCGCGCTAGTGAACATAAGAAGACCGGCGATTTCATCGGCCCGGTCGGTATAACACTGTCTTTATCGAGGAGGGCAGGAGAATGGCTAGGAACAAGAAGTCAGGCGCGACGGGCGGGAAGGCAAAGGCAAAACGGCCTAACCCGGCCCGAAAGAAGGCGTCTGCGAAGAACATGGTGGGGGCGCAGAGCAGGGATGCCTCGTATCAACGCGCGCTTAAGTCGGCTGATCCCGTGAAGCGACAGGTGGGAGAGCTGGTCTTCCAGCGCACGTACATCGATAAATGCTTGCTTGCCAAAGAAGCATTGTTGCTGCGTACCCGTTGGATCGGGAACCGCTACATGTCCCCGGTGCAGGCCACGCAGGCGTTCACGGAGGCGTACATCGCTGCGTACCGTGCTGCTTGGGCGCGTCACTTTGACCATTCCGAAGCGCCGCGCAAGCAGCCCTGTGCGCCAAGTCTCGCATTGAACGACAGGTCGGTTATTACCAGCTTGTGGCGGGCCCGTCAGAAGGCTGACGAACTGGGAATGCCGTACGATCTGTTCTGCGAGATCATCATGGAACGATGGATCGTGGGCCGAAAGGCGAAGCGTCCACCATTGCCAAACCAGCTGATTTCCGGGAAGTTGTTCGGCGCATGGATGCGAGGACACCCCACCTGGGCTGAGACTGGTGAACGGTTGTTCTTGCCCGCTTGGGATCGGCGCTTCTTTATGGAGCCGTCTGGAGAAGATCCCGTGCATGCTGCGGCAATGCGGGCATTGAATGCCGATGTGCTGCATGCAAGGGACCGCCCCGCCCGATTGGCGCGGTATCTTGGGGCTGGTGGACCGCTGACAGAGGCGCGTGCCAAGGCGATGTTTGAAGAAGACATGGTCCGGGATGCGCTGGCGATGGTCGCCGAGCCTGCTGAGGTCAACGAAGCGCCTGAAGGATACGCTCCGGCGTGCATCGGCAATCGTAGCGACGTGCGGGATATGCCGTGTCACAACTGCCCATTCGCTGTGCAGTGCTCGAGCGTAAAGCGGAAGGTGACACGCGCGCTGAACGCGGCAGGCGTCTCAGGCGATCCCCGTGCGGACAGGAGGCGTGAGCAGAACCGGAACAGCCAGCGCAAGCATCGCGAGGAGCAACGGCGAAAACTGGCTGCATAGCGAGCGCCAATAGGATCATACGCGCTCAAACGAGCTTGCTTGTCAGCAGCCCCATAAGAGCTATAAATCAAGAGCAACTACCTTCTCTTTGAGAAGGTAGATCTTTACTGGGATGGCAACGTTGATGTCCCGTGACTGGTCCCACAGGTGCTCGGGCCTTCGGCCCTCCCACCTTGGGCCCAGATGCGCGCCCCTTCGGGGACGCGCAGAAAACTATAGCCGGGATTGTGTGGAGAGCGTGCACCGGAGCTACCTAGGATGACCTGTAAGCCGCTGTGTTCAATCCTACCGGTGTTTGTGTAGGGGTGTTGCTGGCCGGTCCTGCGGCGCGCTCAGTGAGCTTCTGGTGAACCCTGGCGATCATCCTGCAGGCCGCTTATGAGCGCAACCTCCCGGCAATCGCTGTGATGTATAGATTGCTCGCCATGTATGCAGTGTTTATGGCGATCCACATGACACATGGTCGATTCAATGGCTACTCGGATGGTCATGTGGCTTGCTGTAAACCGCAGTCCTCATTGATCGACGGCGTAATTGGCCGCGAGGTTGCATGGGGGCTTGGCCGTGTAAGCGCGTTTTGGAAATCTTGGAGGTTGGTGTATAGCCCATACAAAGCGCTATCAAAGCGCATGTGCCCTGAGCTTGACGTGCAACATGCGGGCGGCGGTGCACGAGCCTGTGCCTGCAATCGTAAGGCATGGCTTCTTTGTATGAAGCGCACGATGGTGTTCGGCCTTATGCGGGCGGCAAAGAAAGTTCGCCATTCAAGTCTCATCCCGTGCGACCGATATGCTCAAGGATGCATAAAACAATCACCGGGACGGCTACATGGATCGTTGGACGTGGATGATGGTAAGGATGTATGCGCCCTCACTTGGGGCTTTGGCGCTGGGGTTGCTGCTGATGCTGCCGTTGGGAATGCTCCGGCAGAGTCCGATGCTTGCAGGGGTCTATGCGATGGCGCGATGGCTCCCGACGTTGGCTATCGCGGTATCAGTCACCCTTGCACTTGTCGCTACTCTAAGGCTTTGGCGCTGGGATCAAGGGCGCAGCGCTTTGGTTTGTGAATGCGGTGGCCTGCTGGGACGGGAGCGTCCTGGGCGTTTTGGCGCATATCGAAAGTGTCTTGCCTGCAACCGCAACGTCAATGAGAGGTACTACACGTAGGTTCGGTTCCGGGGCGCATACACCGCAAGCCGCTGTCCGCCTTGAAAGCAGGCGTGGGCACCACCTGGCTTTCCCTGGCGCTTCACGGATCCGAATCGGCTCAATGTGGCGGCTCCCTGGCTTACAAGGCACTTATCGGCACCCTGGCTGCCAGTTGGGGTTGGCTAAGTTGTTGTTCCAAGAGGAGTCCGGTCATCTGTGGTGCCTTGGGTAACTGCATCAGTACTGCGAAGCCGCCTGGCGTTAGGCACCTCCGTGCTGGTCAGTACTTAGGTTGCACAGTCTCCAGCGGGAGAGGCAGAGTCAGCACGAGAGCTAGTCGCTCCTCATAGACGATGGGGAAGAGAGGGCCCTGTTGGCGTTACTGGGCATGGAGGTTGTCCTATGACTTTTAATGCGACCTTCGACCGATACATTGAAGTGAAGTACCGCAGTGTGATAATTTTCCTGTGCGTTCCCCGACCCAGTTGCCCTTGAAGAGTAATGGCGTATCACCTTCTTGCGTGATTTTTCGCTCGGTCTTTTCCGGTAGCTGACGTCGGGGAGCGTACCTCCATTTTTTTAGACGTTCTCTCGGCCTCGTCGCGTTTCGTATATGGAGTAAAACCAAATTTTCTGCCGTTCTGAATTTTCGTTGTTTGGGCGGATAAGGCGTGTTCTCTTTAGCACGACTTGGCAGATGGATTGATGTCTGTAGGTGAATGTTACCTTTGCGCGTAGCCCTAGGTAATCCGTCACTAGAATGTTTCCATCTTCATACTGTTCTTCAGATGCGTGACCAAGTGTATAAACTTGTGTGCAACGCATAATCATAGCTTTCGCTGCGCCAAGCAGCATCCAAGATTGAACAATCCGTTCTGGTAATCTTCCACGGCGGGTGATGTGCTTCCACCCAACACGATTAACAAGAATGGGGCCAAGGATAGGATTTATCTGACTGGCCTTATCTTGCTGCCAATGCCTGTAGAAATACCTGGCATCTCTGCGGATGGACTCATTTCTTCCTAGGGTTGGTATGAGTGACTCACGTCGCTCCAGGTTGATTCGATCCAAGAGGCGGTCTACCGTTCCAGATCCGCACAGCCTGTGGAAATCTCCCTTGCTGTGCTCGCCGAATCGCTGGGCTCTGGGAATTAATACAATTCCTTTGTTCGTCGGTGAAATGCAGTCCTGTCTCAAGTCGACCCACCATGACTCCGGCGACCTTCGGCCAGTTGTGTCGTCAACAAAGATCAGAACGCATGGTCCCGGCGCTCTGATCCATCGAGGCATGTGGGTGGCGATGTAATCTGGTCCTAGCGCGACGCCGATGTGCGCTGGATATTGGGCCTGGTCTTTGCGATAGCCGTTCCCGCCGCACTTGACTTGGGTAAAAACGATGCCGCCGGTGTCGGAGGGGCGCTTCGTACCCCTTCTCATAATTATGACCCCGTCAATTGCATCGTCATTCTGTGCGCCATACTCCTGCCAGCCGCATTCCCAAAGATTTTCTACAGTGCTGCGAACCTCATTGATGCCAATCCTTTCCTTGACTCGATTGCTAATCACGCGCCCTCCTTGCGATTACGTATCATTCTATTCTTCGATGATTGCATGGTTTCTGGTGTGTGCGAATGCCGCTTTGATGTCGGGGAGCAGCAGGAGGCCAATTCTCTGACGGCTTTCCATCTTTTCACTGTGTTCCGCTAACGGGCGTGCGCGAGGATATCTCTTGCAGAGACGAGCACATAACCCGGCCTGGTCTTCGCTTCGAATGAATGTCTGTTATCCATGGAGTGCAATAAACCGAGTGTTCCCAGTAGCCCGCCGAGTGCAGAAATGGGGCCGTCGCCGATAAGGCACGCTGCGCTTACTGCTAAGCCCAGGACTCCCGCAGAGTTTCGACTAAGAGAGGGGGATCGGGTCGTTGCAGCCTCTAATTCTGAACGAACTTCCGCCGCTTGTTCCCTTAGCTCTTCCACGATTTCCCGCCACTGTCGATTCGGTTCGTCCGATTCACCTAAGCCGGACAGCCTGCGTGCCATGAATTCGCGGAGTTGGGGAAGGGCGAGGCTGGCGGCGTCACGCAGTGCAAGCGTTTGTTCAATCGTGAGGCTTGCAACCCAAGGGAGCTCAGCAGTCCTATCCGCTGCGAAGGCCTGTAGCTCAGGTGATGTGAAATGCGCTCCGTCCGAGGATAGAAGAGCAGATATTCCAACTGAAGAGTTCGAGAAGACGCTTCCAGAAGTCCATGCAGCAGTGCGTGCGTCCCAAACTGTAGACCGTACCGCCTCATGCAAAAATATCGATCGGATCTCTTCATCGCTAGCTGAGTTAGCGAATTTAGTTGAAAAGTGCATGAATATCGGCGGATCATAGACGGCTTTCAGATCAACGTACCCACCGCGGTCAGTGCGCCCTATGACCATATCAGCGCCTATCCGCGCAACAGCCTCTTCAGTGAGGGTCTCAATTCTTCGCTCAAATTCGACTATGCAAGAATTGCAGGTTGGCATGAAGGGAGATGTGAAGCGTAGGATTCCCGCTTCAATCAGAGGCTGTACACGCTTGAGCACAAGGGTATCTATTGCCAAGCCATATAACTCGGCGTTCGTCGGGCGAGATCTAAGGGCCGAAATGCGTTCGTAGAAGAAGTCGTGAGCGGTGACCCGATCAGACATGAGGGCTACGGTTCGAGCAATTTGGTCCGCGTATCTGATTCTGCACGGTACCTCTTGGCAGGCGCCCGTCTTGCCGAATAGGTCCAATCCTCCGCTCAATACTGCTCTGAATTCTGGATTGCCAATGGGTACCTTAGGTAAGGGCTCGATCTCACTGATGTTCGCTTGGTTCTTAAGGTCGCGAAGCATTGATCGCAGCCTACGGACAACCAGCGTGGGGTCCGTGAAATCGAAGTCCTCATTCAGTAGGAGCGCTACATGAGGTGGCAGACCAGGGCCCGGATCGATCACGCAAGCAACTCCGCCTTGGGAAGTATCTCGATTCTAGTGTATTAATTTGGTCCTGCACAGTCGCGATGCCTTCTCATCGCTTGTAAGCGTCGGATCTCATACTAACCTCTTTGTAGCCAAGTAGAGCGGATGGCCAAGAAGCGACTGCCAATGTTCCGGCAGCCGCAAGGTGGCAGTTAGATTAATGGTTTGATCTTCTTGGAATAGTCTTTTAGGAGTGATGGAATAGACAGGCCGTGCGCGTCCAAGTTCTTCTGGATGTGGTTGACGGACAAGTCAGCGAAGTCAAGTGGCTGCAGTGACTTGAAGAATGCTCTTATGTTCTTGAGCAGCTTTTTGAGCTCAGTCACCCGCATCACTTCTACCTCATGTAGGAATGATGCCGCGCTAGCTTCTTTGCTCGCTGGATGTACGATAATTCGCTTGGCACTCAGTCCGGGGTAGTGCTTTAGAAACCAGGCGGAGGATCTGTTCATCTGTTCGGCCTCGCGCTTATTGATATCGGCACGATCTACGTCTACCTCATTCTTGCATTCCCAGATAATGTACTGCTTTGAGTCTAATGCCCATAGATTATCGGGACCTTCCTTCCATTCCTTGTCTGGGCGCTCCCCTGCAAAGCCAAGTGCCCTGCTAAGTTCGTCCAGAGCATGCTCAAAGCGGTCCGCTTTTGCGCCAAAAGTCAGTCGGCTCAATATTTCGCTGAGCGCTATTTCCATATCCGAATAATTGCCATAATTCTGCAGCCATTCGATAATTCGCTCCGAGCGGCCCTGGCTGATAATCGACAGCTTGGTGACTGTCACGCCTTGATCGGGCTTCAATACAAGGCGATTTGATTTGTGAGCTGTCACCTGAAGCGCCTGAGACCGCAGCCGATCACTGTTGAATAGGAAGCGTGCCATGGATTGAAGATGCCACCCTCTCTCGGAGTCGGGCAATTTGCCGGAATCAAGCAGTGCTTGTATTGCTGCAGCAGCTTTCTCGTTCTCGCCGTTCGAGTGGAGAAGCTCAGCTTCTAGTTCCTTCGTATAGAGAAGAAGTGCTTCTGCGTTGGCGCCTTTAGGTCGAACTTCTTCCATTCTTTCTGAGTAGAAAGTCTTCCAGCCTGCATCTCGTCCAAGGCACTGGCGAATCAGTTGGCTCAGCGCGTCTATAGGTTTCGTGCCTTGCTCGATCTCGTCTCGCGCAAACCCTGATATCTCGAGGCCTATTTCAACTTGGGTTGACATCTGAGATGAAAGGAAGGTTCTGGACTCTCTGTCTCTTATTAGGCGCGTGATGTCCGATCCCGTGATAATTATTACTGAGTAGTCCTTCTCTCCGCGCACACTACGTCCCATGCCCTGTTCGACAGTCCGGACCGTTCGCATGAGTGTGGTGACACTCTTCGGTCTGCATGACTCTTCGTACAGGTCGATCAAGTTCTCAGAGTAGGGTTTGCTGTCGAATACAAGAATTCGACAGGAGTCGTCAGGCAGATCGATGCCGTTATATCGATTTGCGAGGACTACGGCATTGCCATAGTTGCCGGCCTTGAGGTTTTCTATTGTCTTCGAAACCGTGTCGGGTGAGGCAACAATTCCGCCGTATCGCGCCCAATCTTTCGTCCATGCAAACCCTGGTGTCAAGCCGACCAATCCAGATGTCCGCTTCTGGCTCGCGCCGAATGTGCTCACTATAAGTTCGCGATCAAGATCTTCGTCGATTAATGAAGGGATTATGATCATCTTCTCGCCAGACCACTTCTCGCCTGAGTAGGTGAGTGGTCTGGTGATTGTTTCAGGCTTTAGCCGTAGTCCCTTAACCAAGAATGCATCGTCGGTGACGGTCGCGGACATGAAAATTCGGTGGGAAGCTGAAGCATAGCTGCCGAACGCCTCAATAGAGGGAAGGTAAGGCTCGATCTCTATCGCAGCTCCGGATATCACGCATTGGCAGTGATGCAAGGAATTCTTGATTAGCGGCCAAGCGAACTTAATTGGCTTCCGATCTGTCCCGGCCGATAGAATGTTGGCGACGTTCTCCACATGTCGCTGCCAAGACCAGTAGGGTACTGGAAGTAATGCATCGCGCTTCTCGTTTGTAATATCTGCAAAAGTTCCGATCCCTTGCTGTTCAAGATCGGATGCAAAGAGAGTCAGTAGCGCTTTATAAGCAGGGTCTTCATGCGGCACTCGAATCCTGCAAGCGTCTCTGATCGTGTCCGCGCATGCATGGGCGTCGTCCATTAGGAACGTGCCGATTGTGATTGACTTATGATTCAGTCCGAACTTGGTAAGTCCGTTGAATACCTTCTGTACGGACGTAACCAGAATCTTGTCTCCGCTAAGAAAGTCGTCTGGGAGTTCCGGGTCCGCTCCGCACGTAGCAATGCCAAATTGTCTCGCTTGCTCTCTAGTTTGGTCGATTAAAAAGTTGTCGGGACACAGATAGAGGGCGGGCCCCTTCTTGTCATTCAATTGGCTCTGAAGAGCAAGCAGTCCAATTAGGGTCTTCCCCTGTCCGGTGTGTAGCTTTATCAGCACGTCACGGTCATGCTTTCGCTTCGAATGCCATTCCTCTAAGACCGAAAGCTGGGCAGGCCGTAATGGGCCTTTGTCGTGAAGTCTGTCCAGCGTTTCGTACAAGTCAATTGGATTCGTGGGGCGCTGGGTTCTTGTGCTTGAGACGCGCTTTGTAAAGTCGACCATGTTCTCACTCCTTCCTTGTGATTGCTCCGCCGATATTGCCGGTACTCTTGGCTCGTTGTCCATTCGTCTGCTTGTGCCATGACTGGACGAAAAAGTGTCCCTCGCGCGGGTCCGCGCCTTTTCTTGTTGAGTGGCTTCGTTGGCATTTATAGGTGAGGCCATTCGCTAACCTCATGTCTCTTATATGAAATTCTTGAGCAGGTGGCGCATTGGCCTTGCCGCGCTCGTCCGTCTGGCCTTCAGCGATGGGTTGCAGCCATAGATGCCATAGATAGGGAGTGTCCCCGTCCACAGGGGATCGGTTGGAAGGAGTTGTTCGTACCCCCGAGGCTTAGTTGGCGCTTACCGTCATTCGGGTCACTTCCTGGTAGAGGAAGCGGCAGCCGCCCTGAGCACTTGCCAGCAGAGTTATGTTCAGCGTACAGGTGGCAACGGTCCACCCCGGTCCGCTCGGCCAGAGTGGGCCTTACCCGATCAGTTGCTAGGCGCTCGGTTGCTAGTAGGGTCCGCGCGGCGCATTCGTAATGCGTAGGTCGCAGGTTCGACTCCTGTTTCCGGCACCAGCTGTAGAAAAGCCCCGGCCTTTGGTCGGGGCTTTTTGTTTGGCCGGTTAGCGGCGCGACGCCATCAACGCCGCGCCATCCCCGCATCCTTCGCCAGCCACCACGCGAGCTGCCGGAGATAACCACCTGCAGCTCCCGCCAATGCGCCAATCAGCAGGCGTGCAAGCGCCTTGGTCCCACGCGAGGCCCGCTCACGCACCCCTGGCAGTGCCGCCACCAGCTGCGCACCCAGCAACAGCACCAGCACGTCCAGCCCCAGCGCGTCCACCACCGACAGCAACGGCAGCAGATCCGGATTGCAGGCGAGCACGATGACCAGCGCGGCACCCAGCACGGCCATCATGCGGCGCCCGGCGGGCAGGGTGGTCCAGTGCAGCAGTCGGTTGATCAGGTGCATGGCATTCCTTGTGTCATGTGCCGGAATCCTCATCAGGCTCAATCGGCCGCACCGGCTGCCGCAGCACGGTTTTCAAACGTGCCGCCTCGGTCCTGCGCGGGTCGCTCAGGTAGATCTCGTGATGGGGGCCGGCAAAGGTGTAACCCAGTGCGGGCATTACTTCGTCATGCAGGTGCGCCAGGACGGCCCCTTCGTCGTCGTAGGCGCCCACGTGCAAGGTCTGGAGGCTGGGGCCTTCGGCAAGGCGTTCATGGCGGAGGCTTGGCGGGGCATCTCCCAGCTTCGCGCGCGCCTTGCTGATCGCCGCTTGCCACTGCGCAGGCCGGATGTCCTCAGGCGTGCGGATCATCACGGTCCAGGCCCACTCATCCTTGCGCCGCGCGACGAAGCTGGCCGGGTCCTCGGCGCTCCACAGCGCCTCCAGCGGTGGCACCACGTAGTCGCGCCCTTCGGCCTTCAGCGCGAACTTCAATGCATAGCTCACCGAATACAGCCACTGCACGGCCTGTGCGTAGGCGGGAGCGATGTTCGGGTCGCCGCGACCATCGATCATCACGTAGGGCAGGGGGGGTACATCGACCGGTACGAACCTGCCGGCGGGCGGTTGATAGAGCGACCGGTCGCGCTTCCTGAAGTCGATCTTGTCCATTGGGGGCTTCCTCCTGTGCCGAGCATCCCATGCCGGTCACCCGGCAGCACGCTGAACCGGTTCAGGTGACTTTGCCGAACGAGGGCGAACGGCCCCGCGAACGCCCGGGGCCGGGATGCCGCCCTGGGTCATGCGCCCGTCACACCTGCGCGGTGCGACAACGTGTCGCAGCCAGAATCGGGCCTTTCCTGCGCTCGATCAATGTCAATGCCTTTCTTAAATGGTGGGTGACGGCCTAAAATTGAAAGGCTGACTCGACCCCACCTCCCTGCCTGTCTTCCGGACCGGTGGGACCGGCTTTGGCCGGAACAGGCAGGGACGGGGAACGGCATTCCCTCGCAATTGGATCGACCGATGATTCCGTTGAAAACCCTTGGGCGCTGGTTGCGCCCGGGCCTGCTGCTTTCGTTGCTGGTGATGCTCACCGGCTGCGATGCCGTGGCCATCCTCAGTCCGAAGGGCCAGATCGGCCAGGATGAGAAGACCCTGCTGATCACGGCCACCGTGCTCATGCTGCTGGTCGTCATCCCGGTCATCATCATGACCCTGACGTTCGCGTGGAAGTATCGCGCCTCCAACACCAAGGCCCGCTACGAGCCGAAGTGGTCCCACTCGACGGCGATCGAGGTGGTGGTGTGGTCGATCCCGTGCATGATCGTGCTGGTCCTGGCGGTCCTGACCTGGCGCTCGTCGCACGCACTGGACCCGTACCGTCCGCTGGATTCGGACGTCAAGCCGGTCACCATCGAGGCGATCTCGCTGGACTGGAAGTGGCTGTTCATCTATCCGGAAGAGAAGGTGGCGGTCGTCAACGAAATCAAGTTCCCGGTCAACACGCCGCTGAACTTCAAGATCACGTCCGATTCGGTGATGAATGCGTTCTTCATCCCGCACCTGGGCAGCATGATCTACTCGATGGCTGCGATGGAGACCAAGCTCCACCTGATCGCCAACGAGACCGGTGAATTCCCGGGCATGTCCTCGCACTACAGCGGCGCGGGCTTCGCCAAGATGCACTTCACCGCCTACTCGGTCACCGATGCCGAATACCGCCAGTGGCTGGACCAGGTCCGCGCCGGCGAGCAGACCCTGGACAAGGCCTCGTTCAAGGCGCTGGGTGAAGCACGCAACGCCGAGTGGTATCCGGTCACCTACTTCGGCAAGACCGAAGAAGGCCTGTTCGACTGGGTCATCGCCAAGCACATGGGCGACAACAAGCATTACGGCATGAAGCACTCGCATGCCGGCGCCGCCGCTGCCGATGCCGCCACCCATGAAGCGCACGAGGGCCATGCCCCCAGTGACGCGCATGATTCCAAGGAATCGGGTGAAAACCTGGATGCCAACGAACACGAACACGCAGGCCATGCCGGCCACGCGGGTTCGGGAGAATGAACATGTTGGGAAAACTCTCTCTTGAGTCGATCCCCCACGATCCGATCGTGCTGACCACCCTGGTCGGCGCGATTCTTGGTGGCCTGGGCGTCGTCGCCCTGATCACCAAGTTCAAGCTGTGGGGCTATCTGTGGAAGGAGTGGTTCACTTCGGTGGATCACAAGAAGATCGGCGTGATGTACCTCATCGTCGCCTTCGTCATGCTGCTGCGCGGTTTCTCCGACGCCATCATGATGCGTACCCAGCAGGCCATCGCCGTCGGTGGCTCGGAGGGTTACCTGCCGCCGCACCACTACGACCAGATCTTCACCGCCCACGGCGTGATCATGATCTTCTTCGTGGCGATGCCGCTGATCACCGGCCTGATGAACCTGGCCGTGCCGCTGCAGATCGGTGCGCGCGACGTCGCGTTCCCGTTCGTCAACTCGCTCAGCTTCTGGCTGTTCGTGTCCGGTGCGGTGCTGATCATGCTGTCGCTGTGGATCGGTGAGTTCGCTGCCACCGGCTGGCTGGCGTTCCCGCCGTTGTCGGGCATCGAATACAGTCCAAGCGTCGGCATGGACTACTACATCTGGGGTCTACAGGTCGCTGGCCTGGGTACCACGCTGAGCGGTATCAACTTCTTCATCACCATCCTGAAGATGCGTACCCCCAGCATGAAGCTGATGCAGATGCCGGTGTTCACCTGGACTGCGCTGGTGACCAACGTGCTGATCGTCGCCGCGTTCCCGGTGCTGACCATCACCCTGGTGCTGCTGACCCTGGACCGTTACCTGGGTACGCACTTCTTCACCAATGACGGCGGCGGCAACGCCATGCTGTACATCAACCTGATCTGGATCTGGGGTCACCCGGAGGTGTACATCCTGGTCCTGCCGGCGTTCGGTGTGTTCTCCGAAGTCATCGCGACCTTCTCGCGCAAGGCGCTGTTCGGTTACAAGGGCATGGTCTACGCCACCGCCTGCATCGGCGTGCTGTCGTTCATCGTGTGGCTGCACCACTTCTTCACCATGGGCTCGGGTGCCAACGTCAATGCCTTCTTCGGCATCACGACGATGATCATCTCGATCCCGACCGGCGTGAAGATCTTCAACTGGCTGTTCACCATGTTCCGCGGTCGCGTGCACTTCACCACCCCGGTGCTGTGGACGATCGGCTTCATGGTCACCTTCGTCATCGGCGGCATGACCGGCGTGATGCTGGCGATCCCGGCCATCGACTTCGTGCTGCACAACAGCCTGTTCCTGATCGCCCACTTCCATAACGTCATCATCGGCGGCGTGGTGTTCGGCATGTTCGCCGGCATCACCTACTGGTGGCCGAAGATGTTCGGCTTCCGCCTCAACGAGTTCTGGGGCAAGTGCGCGTTCTGGTGCTGGTTCATCGGCTTCTACGTGACCTTCATGCCGATGTACGTGCTGGGCTTCATGGGCATGACCCGTCGCCTGCAGAGCACCGTCAACCCGGCCTACGAGCCGCTGCTGCTGGTTGCCGCCTGCGGTGCGTTCATCGTCGGCGCCGGCATCCTGTGCCAGATCATCCAGGTGGCCGTGTCGATCCGCGACCGCAAGAAGACCGTCGACCTGACCGGCGACCCGTGGGATGCCCGTACGCTGGAGTGGGAAACCTCTTCGCCGCCGGCCTTCTACAACTTCGCGACCCTGCCGGACGTCACCGAGCTGGACGATTTTTGGGAGCGCAAGCAGCGTGGTGAAGCCTGGCCGAAGCCGGCCAAGTACACCGACATCCACATGCCGCGCAACACCGGCACGGGCGTTGTCATCGGTGCCTTCAGCCTGGTGTTCGGCTTCGCGATGATCTGGCACATCTGGTGGCTGGCCATCGTCGGCTTCGTCGGCATGATCGCCACGTTCATCTACCGCACCTTCGACCAGGACGTGGACTACTGGGTCCCGGCCGCCGAGGTGGAACGCATCGAGAACGCACACCGCAAGCACCTGGAAGCCCAGGGCCTGGTGAAGTCGGAGCTGAAGGCATGAGCACCAATACCTCGACCCTGAGCCACGGGCACGCCGCGCAAGCGGCGGCCCATGGCCATGACGACCACGAGCACCACGACACCGGCGGCAACACCGTCTTCGGTTTCTGGGTGTACCTGATGAGCGACTGCCTCATCTTCGCCTCGCTGTTCGCCACCTACGTGGTGCTGTCCGGCGGTACCGACGGCGGCCCCGGCGCGAAGGACCTGTTCGAGCTGCCGTTCGTGGCGTGGGAAACCGCGCTGCTGCTGACCTCGTCGCTGACCTTCGGCCTGGGCATGATCGCCATGCACCGCAAGCAGGTCGGCCAGATGTTCCTGTGGCTGGCGGTCACCTGGCTGCTGGGCTTCGGCTTCATGTGCATGGAAGTCTATGAGTTCCAGCACCTGATCCATCAGGGCTACGGTCCGGACCGCAGTGCCTTCCTGTCGGCGTTCTTCGCCCTGGTCGGTACCCACGGCCTGCACGTCAGCGCCGGCCTGCTGTGGCTGCTGGTGATGTTCGTGCAGCTGAAGAAGTACGGCCTGACCCCGACCAACAAGACCCGCATGGCGTGCCTGAGCCTGTTCTGGCACTTCCTGGACCTGATCTGGATCGGCGTGTTCTCCGTCGTCTACCTCAATGGAGCGCTGTAATGGCACATGACAACCACGCACACGACCACGGCACCGGCGGCGAAAGCCACGGCAGCGTGAAGTCGTACCTGATCGGCTTCGTGCTGGCGGTGGTGCTGACCGTCATCCCGTTCTGGATGGTGATGTCGGGCGACTTCTCCCGCACCGTCAACGGTGTGGTGATCGCGGTTACCGCGGTGCTGCAGATGCTGGTCCACCTGGTGTTCTTCCTGCACCTGGACCGCTCGTCGGAAAGCCGCTGGAACGTCAACGCTGCGGCCTTCACCATCGTGGTGATCGGCATCATCGTGGTCGGCACCCTGTGGGTCATGCACAACATGAACGTGCACATGATGCACTGACGTCCTGGCGACGTTGCCACGCAGAAAGGCCGCCCTCGGGCGGCCTTTTTGTTGGCAGGTGGAGGGCAGCACGTGCAACGCATGCCAGGGGGTAACGCCCGCAGCAAGGGATCCGACCCGGCAGTGCTTAAGCACAGGGGGGTAGTGCCGGCCGCTGGTAGTGCAGGACGGCCAGCGGTGGGGGATCCACCATGCGGGCATAGGGTCAGGGCCCTTGCCCGCGGCAAGGGATCCGACCCGGCAGTGCCGGCGCAGGGGGGGGTAGTGCTACCGCCGCTGGTAAATTACGCGAAGCCGGCCAGCGGCCGGCTCCACCGAGGGATCCACCCCATACGGGCATGGGGTCAGGGCCCTTGCCTGCGGCAAGGGATCCGACCCGGCAGTGCCGGCACAGGGTGGTAGTGCCGGCCGCTGGCCGGCAATTGCGGGACGCCGGCCAGCGGCCGGCTCTACCAGGGGGTCCTTGCCCGCGGCAAGGGATCCGACCCGGCAGTGCCGGCGCTACCAGAAGATCCACAGCACAGGTGCATGGGTCTCACCCCACCCGGCGCAGGAACTCGTCGGCGTCCATCGGCCGGCCCAGGTGGTAGCCCTGCAGCTGGTCGCAACCCAGCTCGCTCAGGTACTCGCGCTGCGCCTGCGTCTCCACGCCCTCGGCCACCACCTGCAGCTGCAGGGTGCGACCGAGCGCGATGATCGACGAGACGATGGCGGCATCTTCGGCGTTGCATTCCAGATCGTGCACAAAGGCGCGGTCGATCTTCAGTTCAGTGGCGGGCATGCGCTTGAGGTACAGCAGGCTGGAATAGCCGGTGCCGAAGTCGTCGATGGCGATATGCACGCCCATCGCGGTCAGGTCGTTGAGGATCGCCAGGCTGGCATCAACGTCCTTCATCGCCGTGGTCTCGGTGATCTCCAGGGTCAGCCGCGCCGGTTCGATCCGATGCCGCTGCAGCACCTCGCGCACGCTGTCCAGCAGTGCCGGCGAGGCGAACTGCAACGGCGAGAGATTCACTGCCATGGTCCATTCCGCATGCCCCGACTCGTGCCATGCCCGCAGCTGCGCGCAGGCGCGGTCCAGCACCCAGTCACCGATCGGCAGGATCAGGCCGCTGCGCTCGGCAATGGGAATGAACACATCCGGTGCCAGCAGGCCCAGCTCCGGATGCTGCCAGCGCAGCAGCGCCTCGGCGCCGGTGGCCGGTGCGCCGGCGGCAGGGAACTTGGGCTGGTAATGCAGGATCAGTTCGTCGCGTGCGATGGCCTTGCGCAGGTCCTGCAGCAGGCGCAGCTGGCGGTTGGCGCTGAGCTGCATCGACGGGGTGAAGAAGGTGTAGCCGTTCCGCCCGGTTTCCTTGGTGTGGTACATCGCCGCATCGGCGTGGGCCATCAGCTCGCGCTCGTTGCTGGCGTCGTCCGGATACAGGGCGATGCCCAGGCTGGCACTGACCTGCAGTTCAGCCGCATCCAGCGTGAACGGTTCGCCGGCGGCGGCGATGATGCGCTCGGCCACCACCACCGCATCGTCGGGAGTATCGATGGCCAGCACGATCACGAACTCGTCGCCGCCGAGGCGGGCGAAGGTATCCTGCGGCCGCAGCTGGCCGCCGATGCGCTGTGCCACCGCCACCAGCAGGCGGTCGCCGAGCTGGTGGCCGTAGGCATCGTTGACCGCCTTGAAGCCGTCCAGGTCGCAGAACATCACCGCCACTGCATGGTTGCGCCGCCGCGCCTTCTCGATGGCCTGCTCGATGCGGTCCTGCAGCAGCATGCGGTTGGGCAGCTGGGTCAAGGGATCGTGCAGCGCGGCCTGGATCAGCTTGTCGTTGGCGTGCGCGAGCGAATCGGCCAGCAGCCCGGTGCGCACGCGCATCTGCCGGTCGAACAGCGAGGCGACCAGGGCGATGCCCAGCGTTGCCACCGTAGTGACGATCACCAGCACGGCCAGCCAGCGTGTATCGATGCCACCGCTGCCGACCGCGCCACAGACGCTGCCTTCGGGGAAGCGCGCCGCCGCCATGCCGGTGTAATGCATGCCGACGATGGCCAGCCCCATCACCAGCGAAGCGAGCGCGCGCAGCAACAGGGTGTTGCGCTGCTCGGCGCGCAGGCGGAAGGCGATCCACAGCGCCGCGCCGGCCGCGCCGATGGCCACCGCGATCGAGGCAGCGAACCAGCCGGGGTGATAGTCGATGCCGGGCTGCATGCGCATCGCGGCCATGCCCAGGTAGTGCATGGCCGCGATGCCCAGGCCCATCAGCACGGCACCGGCCAGCAGGCGGCGCCACGGCAGGCTGGGGCGCGACACCAGCCACAGGGCATAGGCCGAAGCGCCGATCGAGACCGCCAGCGAGTACAGGGTGATGCCGAGGTCATAGCCCACCGGGATCGGCAGGTCGAAGGCCAGCATGCCGATGAAGTGCATCGACCAGATGCCCAGCCCCATGGCCGCCGCGCCGCCGGCCAGCCACCAGCGCGCCACGCGCCCCTCGGCCGTGGCCAGGCGCCCGGCCATGTCCAGCGCCGTGTACGAAGCAAGAATGGCCACCAGCAGGGAGATGGTGACCAGGCTCTGACTGTAACTGCCAGTCATGTTGAATCCAGTGGGGGAGGGAGGGGGCGCCCGCAAGGCGCACGCCCGCGACCCCTATCGGCGCGGGTGGGCAGGACTTGAGCGGTCGCAGCAGCTGCGACCCGGCTCGGCTATCCTGCCACGCCCGTTCCCGTTGCAGGAAATCACCCCGATGGCAAAAGGCCGTACCGCCTACGTCTGCAATGAATGCGGCGCCGAATTCAGCAAGTGGCAGGGCCAGTGCACCGAGTGCAATGCCTGGAACTCGCTGTCGGAAATCGTGCTGGAAAGTGCGGCGGCAACCAAGGCGCCGGCGTCGCGCCGGGCGGGCTGGGCCGGCAAGGTCGATCCACCGAAGATCACCGCCCTGAAGGACGTGGAGCAGACCGAGCATCGCCGGGTCACGACCGGCATCGGCGAGTTCGACCGCGTGCTGGGCGGCGGTCTGGTCGAAGGCGCGGTGGTGCTGGTGGGCGGTGACCCGGGCATCGGCAAGTCGACCCTGCTGCTGCAGGCGGTGGCGAAGATGGCGGCCGAACTGCCGGTGCTGTACGTGACCGGCGAGGAATCGCTGGCCCAGGTGGCCGGCCGTGCGCATCGGCTGGAGCTGCCGCTGGACGGGGTCAACGCACTGGCCGAGACCGGGGTCGAATCGATCCTGCAGCATGCCTCCCGGGCCGGCCCGCGACTGATCGTGGCCGACTCCGTGCAGACCCTGTGGACCGAGAGCCTGACCGCCGCGCCCGGTTCGGTCAGCCAGGTGCGCGAGAGCGCGGCGCGGCTGGTCCGGTTTGCCAAGGAAACCGGCACGGCCGTGTTCCTGGTCGGCCATGTGACCAAGGAAGGCGGCATCGCCGGCCCGCGCGTGCTCGAGCACATGGTCGATGCAGTGCTGTATTTCGAGGGCGAGAGCGGCAGCCGCTTCCGCCTGCTGCGCGCGTTCAAGAACCGCTTCGGTGCGGTCAACGAACTGGGCGTGTTCGCGATGGGCGACAAGGGCCTGAAGGAGGTCTCCAACCCATCGGCGATCTTCCTGTCCGGCGGCAGCACCCATCAGCCGGGCAGCAGCGTGATGGTCACCCGCGAGGGCACCCGGCCACTGCTGGTGGAGGTGCAGGCGCTGGTCGATGCGTCGCCGCTGTCGAATCCGCGCCGTGTCGCGGTCGGCCTGGAGCAGAACCGCCTGGCCATGCTGCTGGCGGTACTGCATCGCCACGGCGGCGTGCTGGTCGGCGACCAGGACGTGTTCGTCAACGTGGTCGGTGGCATCCGCGTGCAGGAGACCGCCGCCGACCTGCCGGTGCTGCTGGCCGTGCTGTCCTCGCTGCAGGACCGGCCGCTGGCGGAAAAGACGATTGCGTTCGGCGAGGTGGGGCTGTCCGGCGAGATCCGCCCGGTGCCCAATGGTGAAGACCGGCTGCGCGAGGCCGCCACCCATGGCTTCAAGCGCGCCATCGTGCCCAAGGCCAATGCGCCCAAGGGCGGTTCGGTGAAGGGGATGGAAGTGATCGCGGTGGAGCGCCTGTCCGAGGCCATCGACGCGGCGTGATGCACGCGGGCCTGCCTGCGGGGCCTGCCTCTACAAACGACATATACGGCAACGGTCAGGCTGGCTGTGCTAGTTTTTCCCGCTCGACGAAGGCGCCCTCTGGCGCCTTTCCGTGCCCAGGAGTAAACGATTACATGCAGGACACCGCGCTCACCGCCCCCGACGCCGAGATCCGTCGTGCCGGGGTCGATCTCAATGGACTGATGACGGTGCTGGGCAAGCACCTGTATTCCACCCCGGTGGTGGCGCTGCGCGAACTGGTGCAGAACGCGCACGACTCGATCATCCGCCGCCGCATCGAACAGCCCGGCATCGAAGTGCCGTCGCGCATCTCGGTGCAGGTCGATGCCGGTGCCGGCGTGCTGCGCATCATCGATACCGGTGCCGGCCTGACCCGCCAGGAGATCCACGATTACCTGGCCACCGTCGGCGTCGGCTATACCCGTGGCCTGCGCCAGGGCGGTGAGGATGACGAAGGCCTGATCGGCATGTTCGGCCTGGGTTTCCTGTCGGCCTTCGTGCTGGCGCGCCGGGTCAGCGTGCGTACCACCTCGTACCAGACGCCGGATTTGGGGCACCTGTACGTGTCCAGCAATGCCGAGCAGTACACCGTCAGCGAAGTGCCGGCACGCGCGGTCGGCACCGAAGTGGAACTGGAACTGCATCCGGATTTCCTGCCGCTGGCCAACGAGGCGCGCCTGCACGAGGTGCTGGGCCGCTACTGCGCGCTGCTGTCCGAACCGATCTTCATCGGTGCTGCGACCGAAGCGCTCAACCCCGAGCCGCCGCCGTGGCGGGGGCAGGGCGACGTGGCCGTGCACCCGGTGCAGGCACGCCGCCAGGCACTGCAGTTCGCTGCGCGCTTCGAGCACGATTTCGAGCCGATCGTCACCGTGCCGCTGCGTGCCGACGGCAGCAGCGATGCCACCGGCCTGCTGTGGGTGCAGGACGGCGCGACCTATGGCACCAGTGACAACCGCAACCTGTCGGTGTTCGTGCGCGGCATGCTGCTGGATGACGATGCCCGCGACCTGCTGCCGCCGTGGGCCGGCTTCATCGGCGGGGTGATCGAATCCTCGCGGCTGACGCCGACCGCCAGCCGCGAAGACCTGCAGCGCGATGACCACTACCGTGCCGTGCAGCATGCCTTGCTGGAGGCGCTGGTCGACGGCCTGGCCGACGTCGCGCGGCAGCAACCGGAAGCCTGGCGGCGGGTCCTGGCCCGCCACAACGAGGCCCTGCTGGGCGCAGCGCTGTGCGATGACCGCCTGTTCGAACTGCTGATGGAGCATGTGCGCGTGCCGACCTCGCAGGGCGACCTGCCGGCCAGTGCCCTGCCGGCGCGCGGTGCCGTGCATGTCATCCTCGACAACGGCGGTGGCTTCGAAGAGATGCTGTTCCGCGCGATGGGGGTGCCGGTCGCGCATGGCCACCGCTACGCAGTGGTGCCGTTCCTGCGGCGCTGGGCCCAGGCCAAGGGCCTGCGCCTGGTTGAACTCGGCACCGAGCAGGGCAACCGCGCACTGTTCCGCAGCGATCACAGCCTCGACGAGGCGCAGCTGGCCTGGCTGCGCGAACAGCTGGGCGATGGCGAGCAGCTGCTGCCGGCGCGCTTCAGCCCGGAGGCACTGCCGGTGGTGGTGGTGCCCGACCGCGAGGCCGAACTGAAGCAGCGCCTGGAGGACGACGAGAACGACAAGCGCGTCTCGATGGCCGCGCTGCGCCTGGCGCGCCAGTTCACCGCGCGCATCGAATCACGCGCGCCGTCGCGGTTGTACCTCAATCTCGACAACCCGGCCGTGCAGGCGCTGTTGCGTGCCCAGCGCGAGGGCCATCCCCAGGCCGACGCCGCCGCACGCCTGCTGCGCTCGCTGAAGATCATCGTCGCCGCGCAGGGGCGCCCACTGGCGCGCGCGGCGACCACCGCAGGCCCTGACCTCAATGGCGCCTTTACAGATATCGCCGGTGCCCTGCAGCAGATGCTGCGCTGAGCACCGCACCTTCTCATCCAGCCTTCGCTAGACAGGAGCATTCATCCCCATGGACATCTGGAACTGGGTCGAAAAACTGCAGGGTGACCTGCGCCAGGCCGGCCAGGCGCAGAACGCGCACCTGCTGAACCGTCTCGCCGACGAGGTCAGTGAACTGCAGATCGACCGCGTCGATGCGCTGCTGCCCGAGGCGCGTGCGCTGGGCAAGGCGCTGGACAACCCGTGGGTCGACGTCTATGTCGGCCACTGGGCCCTGCGCAACCGCGTCGGCAACCGCGTGGAAGGCGAGAGCGCACTCGGCGAAGCCGTAGCGCTGTTTGAACGGGCACATCGCGAGGACACGCTGGAGTGCCCGCAGTCGATCTGCGTGACCCAGGACCTGGCGGCCTGCTACGGCAACATCGATGGCCCGGGCTGGGTGCCCGAGCGCATCGAGGTGTGCGACGAAACGCTGGGCCGCATCGATCCGAGCTGGGCCTGTTTCCAGTGCCTGAGCTGCGAGAAGGCCGATGCACTGCTCGATGATGGCCGTGGCCAGGAGGCGCTGGATTACCTGCAGGTGCAGGCCGATGCCGTGGAAGCCTGTGGCAAGGAAGTGTTCGACAGCTTCCCGGAGATGCAGATCAAGATCCTGCTCGCTGTCGGCCGCGCTGACGAGGCACTGGCGCTGATCGAGAAGCGCGAGGCTGAAGTGGCAGCCTCCGGGGAGTACGAGCCGGCCAACTGCACGGTGCCGCGTCGCCTGTCCAAGGCCTGGACGCTGGCCCAGCTGGGCCGCGACGAAGAGGCGCTGCAGCAGCTGGTGCCGTGGAGCGAGCTGACCCCGAACTACTGGCGGTTGTGGGCGAACACCGCCGCCGCGCTGTGCCAGCGTGACCCGGCACGCAATACCTGGGATCTCGGTACGCGCTTCAATACGATCATCGAGCACTTCGCGCGCGTCGGATCGCATCGCCTGCTGATCGAAGTGGCAGCGTTGAGCCTGGAGCTGGCGCTGCAGCGCGGTGCGCGCTGGGTCGCGCTGCGCCAGCTGGAACTGGCCCGCACCCATCTGGCGCAGCTGCGCCAGGACCGTGGTGCCGCGGCCCTGGTGGCCGGCCTGGCCGCGCGCATCGAGGCATTGCCGGACGTCGCGCCGCTGCCGGTGCCGGCCGGCGAGCTGCTGGCATGGCTGGACGCGCAGGGCGAACAGAACCAGGCGCGCGACCCCGAGCGCGAGGCGCAGTGGTTGCTGCAGGCGCATGCCGAGCTGCCCGATGACGAGGCGCTGGCCGAGATGGCGGCCTCGGCGCTGAACGCCTGCGGCGCGCAGGTCGAGGCGCGAGCGCTGCTGTGGCGGTTCGTACGCAGCCATGCGCACAACGATGGTCCCGCGGCCTACACGCTGATGCGCTGGCTGGCCGAGCAGGGGGACGACGACGGCCTGCGCCAGCTGGCCGAGGTCTACCGCAGCAGCGTGCCCGTGTTCGCGCACTGGTGCGAGGTGCAGCGCGCACGCCGCGTGTCCGACTGGCCGGCGCTGGAGCAGGCGGCCCGATCGCTGCTGGAACTGTCTCCGGGCTCGCACGGCGCGCGCGGCACGCTGGCGCGCATGTACATGGAAACCGGTCGCTTCAGCGAAGCGCAGGCGTGCTATGCACAGCTGGTCGAGATGCTGGACGAGCCCAATGCCGCGCACTGGGACCACATGAGTGCGGCAAGCGCGGCACGCGACTGGGATGCGGTGCGCCGCTCGGCTGCGGCGCTTGGCATGGAGCTGTCCAGCCACGAGGGCGTGGTCGAGGAACCGTGGGGCTGGGTGATCATCCGCAGCGAAGAGAACGGCGAACCGATGGAGTACTACGCCCGCCGCAGCGGACCGGTGACCGCGCGCATCGTCGAGAATGCGCCGTCCAACCGCGCCCAGCAGGTGGGCGACTGGGTGGTGTTCGATGCCGCGCTGGTGCATCCGGCCCCCGAGGAGGAGGAAGCGCGCGAGCAGTTCATCCCGACCTATGCGCAGGTGCACGTGCTGGAGCGCGGCGGCTTCGCCCGCAGCTGGATGATCGATGGCGCGCACCCGGGCGAAGAGGCCTGGAATGCCTTCGTCGAGGCGGCCGAAGCACAGGGTTGGAAGGTGTGGTCGCACAGCCGCCCGGACTACACCGTCACCGACCCCGATGTGGAAGAGGGCACGCTGCCCGGCCTGCTGTTCACCGTCGCCCAGCCGCAGGACCATGCGCCGCTGGCGCTGCACCGCTTCCTGCAGCAGCACACCGCGACGTGGCCGCATCCGCATTGCTGGCTGCGCCTGGCTGAAGCCTGTGACCAGGATCGCCAGCCGCATCTGGACGTGATCGAGCGTTACGGCCTGTAAGCCGGGTATCGGGTAGTGCCGGCCGCCGCTGGTAGCGCAGCACCGGGATATCCTGTGTAGCCGGCCAGCGGCCGGCACTACCTCAAGGAGGAATACATGCGGAAGACAGGGATGTTCGTGCTTGCCGGGCTGTTGCTGGCCCCCACCGTGCAGGCCGCGCTGGCCTGCCAGGAACCCGTGGCCGTTGCCCGTGCCTTCTTCGAGGCGACGACCGGCGATGGCGACCTGCTGGAACCGCCACCGGCGCTGGTCAGCCCGGCGTTCGGCAAGGCACTGCGCGGCGAGCGCGCCTGCCAGCAGCGCGAAGAAGGCATCTGCACGATCGATTCCGATCCGTGGCTGGATGCGCAGGACGGCGACATTGAAACCCCGGTGCGTTACCGCTGGAAAGAGGCGTCGGCCACCGCGGGCGAGGTCGAATTGCGCTATGCGGTATGGAAGAAGGCCTACCTGACCCGCCTGCCGATGGTGCGCCAGGGCCAGGGCTGCTGGCAGGTCGATGACATTCTCACCAACAGTGGACGCTCGGTACGGAAGATCCTGGCGCAGCCGCTGCCTTGATCGTCTGCGGCATCCACGCAGGGCGTGGTTCAGTTGCCGGCCCGGCCCGCGGCCGGTATTACCGGGCCATTACGCCTTAACGCGTATGCCCGAACACCAGTTCGATCACGAACTGGCTGCCGAAGAACGCCAGCAGCAGCAACAGCATCGCCGCCAGCGTCCAGTGCACGGCCTTCATGCCGCGCCAGCCGTAACGACGGCGTCCGACCAGCAGCACGCCGAACACGATCCACGACAGCACGCTCAGCACGGTCTTGTGCACCAGCTTCTGCGCCAGCAGGTCATCGACGAACAGCACGCCGGTGACCAGGGTCAGGGTCAGCAGCGCGAAGCCGACCGTGATCACCCGGAACAGCAGCGATTCCAGGTCGGCCAGCGGTGGCAGCGCGCGCAGCCACGGCCGGAACTCACGGCGGCGCAGCGCGCGTTCCTGCAGCCACAGCATGATCGCCAGCAGCGCGGCGATGCTCAGCGTGGCGTAGGCCAGCAGCGCCAGCCATGCGTGGCTGGCCAGGCGCCAGCCCAGCACCTTGCTCGGCTCGTGGCCATAGCCGTGATAGGCCAGCAGCAGTACCGCGGCCAGTGGGAACACCACCACGCCCAGCGCCGACATGCGGCCGCGCGCGCCCACCAGCGAGGTCAGCCAGGCCATGCCCAGGCCGACCAGCGACAGCGCGGCGAAGAAGTGCATGTCCGGCCCGCCCGTGGTACGCATCGCCACCATCACGTGGTAACCGCCATGCAGCAGCATCGCCGGCAGGGCCGGCCACAGCCAGGTGGGCGAGCCGGAGGTTTCATCGCGGCCGAGCGCGCGCACCAGCAGGGCACTGGCAGCCAGGTAGAGCAGGACGGCGATGAGAACGATTGTCATCGTTGCAGTTTCGCATACCCCTGCGGTGGTGGCGACGGCCCCGTCGTCGCAGCCCGGGCAGACAGCCGGACCCGTTATACTGTCGGCCTTATTGTCCCCCGCTTTCAGACAGGTTGCGCCGCATGTTCGAGTCCCTGACCCAGCGCCTTTCCGGCACCATCGAGCGCCTGCGTGGCCGCGGCCGCCTGACCGAGGAGAACATCCGCGAGGCGACCCGCGAAGTACGCATCGCGCTGCTCGAGGCCGACGTTGCGTTGCCGGTGGTGCAGGCCCTGATCGAGCGCATCAAGGTGCGTGCGGTCGGCCAGGAAGTGCTGAAGTCGCTGACCCCGGGCCAGGCCCTGATCAAGGTGGTGCGCGACGAACTGACCGCGGTCATGGGCGCCGAAGCCAGCGACCTGAACCTCAACGTGCCCGCCCCGGCCATCATCCTGATGGCGGGCCTGCAGGGCGCCGGCAAGACCACCACGGTCGGCAAGCTGGCCAAGCACCTGAAGGAAAAGCGCAAGAAGAAGGTGATGGTGGTCTCGGCCGACGTCTACCGTCCGGCCGCGATCGAGCAGCTGAAGACCCTGGCCGAGCAGGTGGGCGTGCTGTTCTTCCCGTCCAGCGCCGACCAGAAGCCGGAAGCCATCGTCCGCGCCGCCATCGACGATGCCCGCAAGTCGTTCGTCGACGTACTGCTGGTCGATACCGCCGGCCGCCTGGCCATCGACGAAGCGATGATGGCCGAGATCAAGGCCCTGCACGCGGCGGTGAATCCGGCCGAAACCCTGTTCGTGGTCGACGCCATGACCGGCCAGGACGCGGCCAACACCGCCAAGGCCTTCGGCGACGCGCTGCCGCTGACCGGCGTGGTGCTGACCAAGACCGACGGTGACGCCCGTGGCGGCGCCGCACTGAGCGTCCGCTACATCACCGGCAAGCCGATCAAGTTCGTCGGTGTCAGCGAAAAGCCGGAAGGCCTGGACGTGTTCCATCCGGACCGTATCGCCAGCCGCATCCTCGACATGGGCGACGTGCTGTCGCTGGTCGAGCAGGTGGAGCAGCAGGTCGACAAGGACAAGGCGGCCAAGCTGGCTGAGAAGGTCGCCAAAGGCAAGAAGTTCGACCTGAACGACATGCGCGACCAGCTTGAGCAGATGCAGAACATGGGCGGCATCGGCGGCCTGATGGACAAGCTGCCAGGCCTGGGCAACATCCCCGACCATCTGAAGCAGCAGGTCAGCCAGGGCAAGGAAGTGCCGCGCATGATCGCCATCATCAGCTCGATGACCAAGAAGGAACGGCGCAACCCGAACCTGCTCAATGGCTCGCGCCGCGCGCGCATCGCCAAGGGCTCGGGCGTGACCCCGGCCGACGTCAACAAGCTGATGAAGCAGTACATGCAGATGGAAAAGATGATGAGCAAGATGGCCGGCGGCGGCATGAAGGGCATGCTGCGCAGCATGAAGGGCATGATGGGTGCCATGGGCGGCCGTGGCATGCCGTTCCGTTGATGACGGCCCCGGTCGCAGTGTGATGTAGCGCCCGAGCCCACGCTCGGGCGGCGGCGCAAGCGCCGCAGCAGGCGGTCGGGCAACGGGCTCGACGCCACCCCTGTCCCGCGCGCACCATGGTGGCCTGTCCGAAACGATGGGCCGTCATGCAGAGTTCCGCTGTAACTTCCCGCGTCGAGGCGTTCTGCCGGCGCTTTGGCGTATCCGTTCCGATCCTGCTGGCACCGATGGCCGGTGCCTGTCCGGTGCCGTTGTCGGCCGCGCTGGCCAACGCCGGCAGCATGGGCGCGATGGGCGCGGTGTTGTCCTCTTCGGCCGATATCGGTCGCTGGATGGACGAATTCCGCGCCGCTTCGACCGGCCCGGCCCAGGTGAACCTGTGGGTGCCCGATCCCGCACCGACCCGTGATGTGGCCGCCGAGGCCGCCAGCCGCGCTTTCCTCGCGCAGTGGGGCCCGGACGTCCCAGCCAGCGCCGCCGACGCCACGCCTGCCGATTTCGAAGAACAGTTCGCCGCGCTGCTGGCGGCGCGTCCAGCGGTGGCCTCGACCATCATGGGCGTGCTGCTGCCGCGCCACGTGCAGCAGCTGAAGGATGCCGGCATTGCCTGGATCGCCTGCGCGACCACCTTGTCCGAAGCGCGTGCGGCACAGGACGCCGGTGCCGATGCGGTGGTGGCACAGGGCGCCGAGGCCGGTGGCCACCGCGGCGCGTTCGATCCGGCGCTGGCCGAGCGCCAGCTGGTCGGGTTGTTCGCACTGCTGCCGCGCTTGGCCGATCACCTGCAGATCCCGGTCATTGCCGCGGGCGGTATTGCCGACGGCCGTGGCATCGCTGCCGCACTCACCCTGGGCGCCAGCGCCGTGCAGATCGGCACCGCCTTCCTGCGCACGCCGGAAGCAGCGATTGCGTCGGCGTGGGCCGATGGGCTGGCCGCCAGCGAACCGGAAGATACCTGGCCGACGCGTGCGTTCAGTGGCCGCCTCGGCCGCGGCCTGGCGACCCCGTATGTGCGCGCTGCTGCTGCCGAAGGCGCCCCCGCGCCGCGCCCCTACCCGGTGCAGCGTGGCCTGACCGCGCCGATGCGCAGGCAGGCCGTGCAGGAAAATCGCCTGGCGGCGATGCAGGCCTGGGCCGGGCAGTCAGCATGGATGGCGCCGGCACAGCCGGCCGCCGGCGTGCTGCGCGGCATGTGGGAACAGGCGCAGGCGCTGCTGCGATGAGGGCCACCTGCAATGGCCAGCCGGCGCAGGTGGAGGACCTGCTGCCGGCGCTGGTGAACTACGGCCACTTCACCTCGCTGCAGGTGCGCGGCCATGCGGTGCAGGGACTGGACCTGCATCTGGCGCGGCTGTCACAGGCCACGCGTGCACTGTTCGGCAGCGAGCTGGATACGGGGCAGGTACGGGGCTGGATGGCACAGGCGCTGCAGCAGGCCGGCCTGGCCGATGCCTCGCTGCGGGTGACGGTGTACTCGCGCCGGTTCGATTTCCGCAGCCCGCTGGCGGCGGTGCCGGTGGACGTGCTGGTCGCGGTGTCCTCACCGGTGGCCCTGGTCGCGCCCAAGCGCGTGCGCAGCGTGGCCTGGCAGCGCGAAATGCCGCAGATCAAGCATGTGGGCACGTTTGGCCTGTTCGCTGAGCGGCGCGCGGCGATGGCGGACGGATTCGACGACGTGCTGTTCGTGACCGCCGATGGCGAAGTGAGTGAAGGCAGTACCTGGAACCTGGCCGTGCACGATGGTGAACGGCTGCTCTGGCCGCAGGCGCCGGCCCTGCGCGGTACCGCCGAGGCGCTGTTGAAGCAGCATTGGCCGGGGGCACAGGCGACGCAGCCGTTGCAGCTGGCGGCCCTGGCCGGTGTGAAGGGCGCTTTTGCCTGCAACGCCAGCGGCCTGTGGCCGCTGGACGCCATCGACGGGCATGCCCTGCCCGGCTCGCAGGCGCTGGCTGAACAGGGCAGGGCGGTGCTGGCGGCGGTGCCTTGGGACAGGCTGGGGTCAGATCCCTTTTGCGGCGCAAAAGGGATCTGACCCCGGGCGAGCTCCCGGGGTTGGCTCGGCCGGGCTCTGCCGCTATAATCGCCCGCTTACCTCGCCATCCTGGCGACTGGGCAATAGGAAAAACACCATGGTCAAGATTCGACTGACCCGCGGCGGCGCCAAGAAGCGTCCGTTCTACCACATCATCGTCACCGACGTGCGCAGCGCGCGCGACGGCCGCAACATCGAGCGCGTTGGCTTCTACAACCCGGTCGCCCAGGGCGCCGAGAAGCGCATCGAGCTGGACCTGGCCCGCGTTGACCATTGGGTCAAGAACGGCGCCCAGCCGACCGACAAGGTCCGCAACCTGATCAAGGAAGCGACCAAGTCCCAGGCCGCTGCGGCCTGATCCTGACGGGCCACGCTTCGGCGTGGCCCTCTTGGTTGAAGCAGATGAAAGATATCGAGCGCCGCATCCTGCTGGGCAGGGTAGTCGGCGCTTTTGGTGTGCGCGGCGAGATCAAGCTCGAGTCCTGGACCGAGCCACGTTCCGCCATTTTCCGTTACCAGCCGTGGATCGTGCGCAGCCCGTCCGGCGTGGAAACCACGCTGGAAGGCGTGCGTGGCCGTGACAGCGGCAAGCACCTGGTCGCCCGTTTCCCCGGCGTCGAGGACCGCGATACCGTCGAAGCGATGCGCGGCACCGAGATCTACGTGGCCCGCAGCGCGTTGCCGCCGCCGAAGCCCGATGAGTACTACTGGGTCGACCTGGAAGGCCTGGACGTGAAGACCACCGAGGGCGTTGCCCTGGGCCAGGTCTCGCACCTGTTCAGCACCGGTGCCAACGACGTGGTGGTGGTCCGTGGCGACCGCGAGCGGATGATTCCGTTCGTGCAGCCGGATTTCGTCAAATCGGTCGATTTCGAGGCCAACCTGGTCGTGGTCGACTGGGATCCCGAGTTCTGAGCCTGAGCATGCGTTTCGACGTCATCACCCTGTTCCCCGAATTCCTCGCCCAGTCCGCTGGGTTGGGCGTGGTCGGGCGTGCGCAGGAGAAGGGGCTGTTCAGCCTGCATGGCTGGAATCCCCGTGATTACGCCGGAGGCAACTACCGCCGCGTGGACGACCGTCCGTTCGGCGGCGGTCCGGGCATGGTGATGCTGATCGAGCCGTTGCAGGCCTGCCTGCAGGCGATCCGTGAGGCTGATCCGACACCGGCTCCGGTGATCTACCTCAGCCCGCAGGGTGCGCCGTTGACCCAGGCCAAGGTGCGGGAACTGGCGGCGCTGCCGCGCATGGTCCTGCTCTGCGGCCGTTACGAGGGCATCGACGAGCGTTTCCTGGAGGCCAATGTCGACCAGGAGATCTCCCTCGGCGACTACGTGCTGTCCGGCGGCGAGCTGGGCGCGGCGGTGATCATCGACGCCGTGGCCCGCCTGCAGGACGGTGCCCTGAACGATGCGGAATCGGCGGCGCAGGACAGCTTCGAGGGCGACCTCGGCCTGCTCGACTGCCCGCATTACAGCCAGCCGGCCCAGCACCCGCTGGGGGACGTGCCGGAGGTGCTGCGCTCGGGCAACCACGCGGCCATCGCCGCCTGGCGCCGCCAGCAGTCGCTGCTCCGGACCGCCCAGCGGCGCCCGGACCTGCTGGATGAACAGGCACTGGGCAAGGCCGACCGCAAACTGCTGGAGCAGGGCCGCCAGGCCCGGAACCAGAAGGCCAGCCCCTAGCGCAGGGCTGGCTTTATCGGCTATCATGGCCAATTCCCGCCAGCCCCGGTTGGCGCGCGCAGTACCCAAAACAAACGTGCAGCACAGTCCGGTGACTGCATGAGCCTACGTTGTCGATACGACACGCCCACCCGAACAAGAATCGGTGTAACCCATGAGCAAGCTGAACAAGTCCATCGTCGCGGAATTCGAATCCGCCCAGATCACCCGTGAACTGCCGAAGTTCAGCCAGGGCGACACCGTTGTCGTCAACGTGAAGGTGAAGGAAGGCAGCCGCGAGCGCGTGCAGGCCTACGAAGGCGTCGTCATCGCCACCAAGAACGCCGGCCTGAACTCCTCGTTCACCGTCCGCAAGATCTCGCACGGCTACGGCGTCGAGCGCGTTTTCCAGACCCACAGCGCCATCATCGACTCGGTCGAAGTGAAGCGTCGTGGTAAGGTCCGCGCCGGCAAGCTGTACTACCTGCGTGGCCTGGAAGGCAAGGCTGCCCGCATCAAGGAAGACCTGGCTGCCGCTGCTGCCGCCAAGGCTGCCCGTCTGGCCGACAAGGCCTGATAAACAACTTCGGTTGTTGCCGCGACGGCCACCTTCGGGTGGCCGTTTGCGTTTCCGGCATCGCATCGGCCACGATAAATTGATGAATGACATCAACCGGCATTACCCCGCCGTGATCCAGTCGGCGCTGCGCTTCCTGGACGGCAAGGGGCTGGCACGCGGGCAATCGGCGCCGCTGTTGCATCGGCTGCTGTGGCGCGCCGGCATCGCACTGCCGCCGCCGATCCTGGCTGGCTTCGGTACCAACGCGCTGGTGCAGGGCCTGCTGTTCGGGCTGTTCTGGACCGCGCTGATGTGGCTGATGCTGTGGCAGGGCAGCGAACGTCCGCTGGTGCTGTTGCTGGTGGCCGGCCTGTTGGCCGGAGCGCTGTTCGGCATGGTGATGGCGGCGCTGATGCGCTCGCTGCGCCGCCACCGCAAGCTGCCGGACTGGCGCCAGTTCCGGGCGCGGCAGGCCGACTGAGCCGATGGCGCACTGCGCCGTGACCGACGGCTACGGGCCGCGCTAGGCTGCCGCATCATCCCGATGCCCGTACCGTGCGATGCCTGCCAAGCGAACCGCACCCACCGCTGCGCCCACCCTGCTGTCCGGTGGCAACCCGCAGATCGCCAAGGGCGAGGGCGATGCCCCGGTGCAGGCGTATATCGCCGCCATGCCGGACTGGAAACGCCCGATTGGCGCGCGACTGGATGCCCTGATCGAACGGGCCGTACCCGGCGTGCACAAGGCGGTGAAGTGGAACTCGCCGATGTATGCGGTGGCCGCCGGCGCGGGCTGGTTTCTCAGCTTCCATTGCTTCACCCGCTACATCAAGGTGGCCTTTTTCCGCGGCGCTGCACTGACGCCGCCGCCACCGGAGCCGTCCAGGAGCGGCGACACGCGCTACCTGCACATCCACGAATCCGGCCTGTTGGATGAAGCGCAGTTCCTGGACTGGGTGCGCCAGGCCGCCGCGTTGCCCGGCGAGCGCATGTAAGCCCGGCATTCCGATTCCCTTCCCGACGAGAGCCCCTGATGGCCACGCATGTTCCGAACCCTGCCGATGCTGGAACCCCGGCGACCGAACTGATCGATGCACGCATCGCCGAGCTGGGTGACTGGCGCGGCGAAACGCTGGCACGCGTGCGTGCATTGATCCATGAAGCACTGCCGGACGTGCAGGAAACCTGGAAATGGCGCGGTACGCCGGTGTGGGAGCACGACGGCATCCTGTGCACCGGTGAGGCCTACAGGAAGGCGGTGAAGCTGACCTTCGCCCACGGGGCGGCGCTGGCGGACCCGAAAGGTCTATTCAACGCCAGCCTGGAAGGCAACACGCGGCGTGCGATCGACATTCATGAAGGCGTGATGCCCGATGCCGCGGCGTTCAAGGCGCTGCTGCGCGCGGCGGCGGCGTTCAACGCGGCGAAGAAGAAGCGGTAGAGCCGGCCGCTGGCCGGCTGTTCCGCGATGCTGCTGGAGAGGTGTGAGGTTGCCGGCCAGCGGCCGGCACTACCGTGTCATTCAACAGATGCGTGCGGCGGCGGCGTTCAACGCGGCGAAGAAGAAACGGTAGAGCCGGCCGCTGGCCGGCTGTTCCGAGATGCTGCTGGAGAGGTGTGAGGTTGCCGGCCGGCGACTACCGTGTCATTCAACAGATGCGCGCGGCGGCGGCGTTCAACGCGGCGAAGAAGAAGCGGTAGAGCCGGCCGCTGGCCGGCTGTTGCGCGATGCTTCCGGAGAGGTTTGAAGTTGCCGGCCAGCGGCCGGCACTACCGTGTCATTGGTTGGTCCATGAAGTTGCCGGCCAGCGGCCGGCACTACCGTGGCGGCGCGGCATCCGGGTCGGCCACCGGCGATGGCGGGCAGGCCGGAATTTCCGACGGCGTGGCCAGCGCTTCGGCGTGTGACGGCTTGCCCAGCATCCTTGCCTTGCGCCAGCCGCCCCAGCGGTAATACGCCAGCGACAGCAGCATCGAGACCAGCGAGCTGACCGGGAAGCTCCACCAGATCGCATCGGCGCCCCAGTACGGCTGCAGCAGCTCGGCGAACGGCACGCGCACGCCCCACAGCGAGCCGGCCAGGATCAGCAGCGGCGGAATCACCGCGCCGGTGGAGCGCACCACGCCGGAGATCACGAAGCTGACGCCGAAGAACAGGAACGAGCCGATCACCACATGGTTGAGGTGACGGGCGATGTCCAGCGCCTGGCTGGCCGGCGGCAGGAACAGGGCCAGCAGCTGGCGATCGAACAGCACCAGCGGCAGGATCAGCGCACCGGTCAACAGGAAATTGAACAGCACGCCCTGGCGTGCAGTGCCGCGCACGCGGTCCCAGCGCTGCGCACCGACGTTCTGTGCGGCCATCGAAGAGCACGCCGCACCGATCGCCATCGCCGGCATCTGCAGGTAGTTCCACAGTTGCAGGGAAGCGCCGTAGCCGGCGGCGGTGTCGGTGCCGTACTGGTTGACCATGGTCATCAGCAGGATCACCGACAGCGAGATCAGCACCATCTGCAGGCCCATCGGCACGCCCTTGACCACCAGCGCCTTGAGGATGGCCATGTCGAGCTTGAACAGGCGCATGTCGGCGCGGCCCAGCCACAGGGTGTGGCGCTTGTGCCGCATGTACAGCAGCAGGCCGGCCAGCGACAGCGTCTGCGCGACCAGCGTGGCCCAGGCCGAGCCGGCGATGCCCAGCGCGGGGAGCGGCCCCATGCCGAAGATCAGCACCGGGTTCAGCACGATGTCCAGCGCCACCGACACCAGCAGGAAACGGAACGGCGTGCGCGAATCACCGGCACCGCGCAGCGCAGCGGTGAGGAAGGCGAACGCGTACAGCGTCGGCATCGCCAGGAAGATGATCTGCAGGTAGGCCTCGGCCAGCGGCAGCGAGGCGGCCGGCGTGCCCATCGCCGCCAGCAGCGGGTGGGCCATGAACCAGCCAGCGATGGCGATGATCACCGACAGGCCGATGAAGAACGTGGCGCTGGTGCCGACCACGCGGCGTGCCTGCGCGATGTCGCGCGCGCCGATCGCCTGGCCGATCAGGATCGTCGAGGCCATGCCGAAGCCGAACACCGAGCCGATCAGGAAGAACATGATGTTGTTGGCGTTCGCGGTGGCCGTCAGCGCCGCCTCGCCGAGGAAGCGCCCGACCCAGACCGCGTTCACCGAACCGTTCAGCGACTGCGCGATGTTGCCCGCCAGGATCGGCAGGGAAAACAACAGGAGATTGCGGCCGATCGGGCCGGAGGTCAGGTCAAGCGGCGCTTTGGCCATGGAGTGGTGATCGAATCCCGGGAGGCGCACACTAGCACCAAGCCGGTTTGCGGGATGTGGCAATGCATCAACGACTGCAGGTGAAGCGGAGGCTGGCGCTGGCCTTGATCGGCGCCACGCTGGCCGCGTGTTCGACAGGTGACCGGCTGGGCGATGCCCAGGTGCGGCCGACCGACCGTCCCGAGTGCCTGGTCGGCAGCCAGCGCCAGGATCTGTCTGCTGGCGTACCCACGTTGATCGGGGGCAGCGGCTGCCGCACCGACCCTGACAACCCGCGTCCCCTGAACAAGCGAACGGAGTAGTCCCTGCCGATGACCGAGCTTTCCCCGTTGTCGCCCAGCGTCCGCCTGGACATCTGGCTGTGGGCGGCCCGTTTCTTCAAGACCCGCAGCCTGGCCAAGCAGGCGATCGAGACCGGCAAGGTCAGCGTCGCCGGGCAGCGCCCGAAATCCTCACGCGCGGTGCGCGTGGGCGAGCAGCTGCAGGTCGACCGCGGTGAGGAGCATTTCGAGATCCAGGTGCTCGGCCTGAGCGACCAGCGCGGTCCCGCCCCCGCGGCGCAGCAGCTGTATGCCGAGAGTGAGGCCTCCAAGGCACGCCGTGCCGAACAGCGCGCGCTGCGCATCGCGGCGCGCGATGGTTTCCAGCCGCCGGAGCACAAGCCGGACAAGCGCGCGCGGCGGTTGATCCGCGCACTCGGCGATATCGACGCTTTGTAAGCTGCAGGGCGCCAGACCGGGTCCGGCGCCCCCCTTGGCTCAGCGCTTGCCGCCCAGCAGGCTGCCGCCGATCTTCAGCAGATCGCCCACCCCGAACTGGCCGTCACCGTCCTGGTCCAGCACGCTGCCAAGCAGGCCGCCGGCGATGCCGCCCTGCTGCTGCACCTGCTGCTTTTCCTGGCCAAGCGCCTGGCTGAGCGAGCCGGCATCGGCCTGGCCGCCACCGAGGCGCTGGGCAAGGAAGGCCATCACGATCGGGGCGAGGATCTGCAGCAGCTGGCTGGTGCGGCCGCTGTCGAGCTGGGTGGCCTGGGCCAGGCCGGTTTCCACCTTCTGCTGGCTGCCACCGAAGATGTGGCCGAGGATGCCGGCGCCGTCGCTGGCGGCACCACCGCCACCGCCGCCCAGCACCGAACCGAGCACGCTGCCCAGGTCGAGCCCACTGTGGTTGTTCTGCAGGGCGCCGAGCAGCGCCTGCGCGCCCTGCGGCTGCGAGGCGTTGTTGCCCAGCGCGCCCATCAGCACCGGCAGTGCGGCACTGATCGCGCCGGAGGCCTGGGTATCGCTGATGCCAAGCTGCTGCGACACCTGCTGCAGCGGGGCGCCCTGCAGTTTGGCGAGAAGTTCATCGGTCAGGCTCATCTGCGGAATCCTTGGTTGGGGTGGGGCGTGCCGAAGGTACGATGCGGACCGTTAAAACGGCGACGCCGCCCCACGGGGGGGCGGCGTGCCGTACGCGGGGTGGGCGATCAGAGCTCGATGTCTTCCGCGCCCGGGGTGGCGGCGGGGAACTCCGCTTCCGGCTGCGCCGGCTTGAACGGATCCGACGGCTGGCTGGCCAGTGCCTTCAGGGCCGCAGCGACGCCGGCACCGTAGGCCGGGTCGGCCTTGCTGCAGTTGTCGATGTGGCGCTGCTTGATGAAGTCCGGCGCATCGCCCAGGGCGCGGGCGGTGTTGGCGAACAGGCGGTCCTTCTGTGCCTGGTTGTAGCTGCGGAACAGGGCGCCGGGCTGGCTGAAGTAGTCGGCGTCGTCCTCACGGAAGTTCCAGAAGTCGGCGTCGCCGCGGATCTTCATCGGCGGTTCGCGGTACTGCGGCTGTTCCTGCCACTGGCCGTAGCTGTTCGGTTCGTAATGCGGCAGGCCGCCGTAGTTGCCATCCACGCGCATCGCACCGTCGCGGTGGTTGCTGTGCACCGGGCAGCGCGCGGCGTTCACCGGAATCTGGTGGTGGTTCACGCCCAGCCGGTAGCGCTGCGCATCGGAATAGGCGAACAGGCGTGCCTGCAGCATCTTGTCCGGCGACGGGCCGATGCCCGGCACCAGGTTGCTCGGGGCGAACGCCGACTGCTCCACGTCCTGGTACCAGTTGACCGGGTTGCGGTTCAGTTCGAACTGGCCGACTTCGATCAGCGGGTAGTCGCTCTTCGGCCACACCTTGGTCAGGTCGAACGGATGGATGCGGTAGGTTTCCGCCTCCAGTTCCGGCATGACCTGGATGAACAGTTTCCATTTCGGGAAGTCGCCCTTCTCGATCGCGGCGAACAGGTCGCGGCCATGGCTTTCGCGGTCATGGCCGACCAGGATCTGCGCCTGCGCGTCGGTCAGCGATTCGATGCCCTGCTGGCTGACGAAGTGGAACTTCACCCAGAAGCGTTCGCTGTCGGCGTTGGTGAAGCTGTAGGTGTGTGAGCCGAAACCATGCATGTGGCGGAAGCTGCGCGGAATGCCGCGGTCGCTCATCACCACGGTCACCTGCAGCAGGGCTTCGGGCAGCAGCGTCCAGAAATCCCAGTTGTTGCGCGCGCTGCGCAGGTTGGTGTGCGGGTCGCGCTTGACCGCCTTGTTGAGGTCGGCGAACTTGCGCGGATCGCGCAGGAAGAACACCGGCGTGTTGTTGCCGACCAGGTCCCAGTTGCCTTCCTCGGTGTAGAACTTCAGTGCGAAGCCACGGATGTCACGCTCGGCGTCGGCGGCGCCACGCTCGCCGGCCACCGTGGTGAAGCGGGCGAACATCTCGGTCTGCTTGCCGACCTTCTCGAACAGCTTGGCGCGCGTGTACCGGGTGATGTCGTGGGTGACGGTGAAGGTGCCGAACGCGCCCGAGCCCTTGGCGTGCATGCGGCGCTCGGGAATGATCTCGCGGTTGAGGTTGGCCAGCTTTTCCAGCAGCCAGACGTCTTCCATCAGCAGCGGCCCGCGCGGGCCGGCGGTCCTGCTGTTCTGGTTGTCCACCACCGGCGCGCCGAAGGCCGTGGTCATCGGCGTGACCGGATCGTCGCCCTGCTTCTGTTTCGGCGTGGTGCTGAGCTCACGCTGCTGCTGGGCGGCGTCTGCAGGCAACGGCGCGGTGTGATACGGGCACTTGGGACTGTTGTTATCGGACTGGCTCATGGCTGGCTCCTGCGGGTGAAGACGTAGGGGAAACATCTTCACTCGACTTTAGCTAGCGCCAGATGAAATGAATAATCGAATGATCCGTTCAGTCTGATAGTTTCTGTCAATTGAAACGAAGAATCGGATTTGCAGAGTATTTCGGACGGCCGCCCGCGCCGTGGCGGGAGGCCGAGGCCATGCGCGGCAGGGCTAGAGCAGTGCCTTCAGTCGGTACAGCGCTTCCAGTGCCTGCTTCGGGGTCAGCTCGTCCGGGTCGATGGCGGCCAGCGCTTCCTGGGCCTTGTTCGACGGCGCGGCGAACAGGCCGAACTGCTGCGGCGCATCCAGTGCCTGTGGCGCCACTTCGGCGGCATGGCTTTCACCACCGCGCTGCTCCAGCTCGGCCAGGCGACGCCGTGCCTGTGCCACGGTGGCACGCGGCAGGCCGGCCAGTGCCGCCACCTGCAGGCCGAAGCTGCGGTTGGCCGGGCCATCTTTCACCGCGTGCATGAACACCAGCGCCTCGCCGTGCTCGACGGCATCCAGGTGCACGTTGGCGATGCCGCTGCGGCCGCCTTCGTGCTGCTCGTCGGCCAGCGCGGTCAGTTCGAAGTAGTGGGTGGCGAACAGTGTGTAGCAGCGGTTCTGGTAGGCGAGGTGGCGAGCCACCGCGTCGGCCAGCGCCAGGCCATCGTAGGTGGAGGTGCCGCGGCCGATCTCGTCCATCAGCACCAGCGAATGGGCAGTGGCGTGGTGCAGGATGTAGCTGGTCTCGGCCATCTCGACCATGAAGGTCGACTGCCCGCGGGCCAGGTCATCACCCGCGCCGATGCGGGTCAGGATGCGGTCGATCGGACCGATCACCGCACGGCTGGCCGGCACGAAGCTGCCGATGTGGGCCAGCAGCACGATCAGCGCGTTCTGCCGCATGTAGGTCGATTTACCGCCCATGTTCGGGCCGGTGATGACCAGCATGCGACGGTCCGGATGCAGGTCCAGGTCGTTCGGTTCGAACGGCTGCTCGCGCACCGCCTCGACCACCGGATGGCGGCCACGCTCGATCTTCAGGCACGGTGCCGTTTCCAGTTCCGGCCGCGACCAGTCCAGTGCCTGCGCGCGCTCGGCGAAGGCGGCCAGCACGTCCAGCTCGCTCAGCGCAGCGGCGCACTGCTTCAACGGTTCCAGCTGTTCGCCGAGGGTATCCAGCAGCTGCTCGTACAGGTACTTCTCGCGCGACAGCGAACGGTCGCGCGCCGACAGCACCTTGTCTTCGAACGCCTTCAGTTCTTCGGTGATGTAGCGCTCGGCATTGGTCAGCGTCTGCCGGCGGGTGTAGTGCACCGGCGCACGATCGGACTGGCCCTTGCTGATCTCGATGTAGTAGCCGTGCACACGGTTGTAGCCCACCTTCAGGGTGGGAATGCCGCTGCTCTCGCGCTCGCGCAGTTCCAGATCGACCAGGAACTGGTCGGCATGGGTGGACAGGCGGCGCAGCTCGTCCAGCTCTTCATCGAAGCCATCGGCCAGCACGCCGCCGTCGCTCAGTTTCAGCGGTGGCATCTCGGCGATGGCACTGGCCAGCAGCTGTGCGCATCCGTCATGTTCACCCAGCGCGGCATGCAGGGCCTGCAGACGCGGCGAGTCCAGCGGCGCCAGCACTTCGCGCACCGCCGGCAACAGGCCCAGGCCATCGCGCAGGGTGGAGAAATCGCGCGGGCGCGCCGAACGCAGCGCGACGCGGGTCAGGATGCGCTCAAGATCGCCTAGGCGGCGGAACTGCTCGCGGATGTCGGCGTCCGCACCGCGATCGATCAGGATATCCACCGCGTGGTGGCGCTGCACCAGCACCTCGCGCAGGCGCAGCGGGCGGTGCAGCCACCGGCGCAGCAGGCGCCCGCCCATCGGTGTCACCGTGCTGTCGAGCACGCCCAGCAGGGTATTGCGGGTATCGCCGTCGACGCGCGTATCCAGTTCCAGGTGGCGGCGGGTGGCGGCGTTCATCGCAATCGCCTCGCCGGCGGTTTCCATCGCGATCGAGGTCAGGTGCGGCAGGCGCTGCTTCTGGGTTTCCTCGACATAGCCGAGCAGGGCGCCTGCGGCGGCGGTCGCGCGCGGCTTGTCGTCGATGCCGAAGCCGCTCAGGTCATGCAGCTTGAAGAAGGCCAGCAGCTGGCGGCGGCCACTGTCGGCGTCGAACAGCCAGGGCGCACGGCGACGCACGCCGGTGCGCTGGCGCAGGAACTCCGGCCAGTTTTCTTCATCGGGCACCAGCAGCTCGGCCGGCTCCAGTCGGGCCAGTTCGGCTTCCAGGGCGTCGTCGGTCTCCACTTCGTTGACCAGGAAGCGGCCACCAGCGAGGTCGGCCCAGGCCAGGCCGTAGCCCTGCTTGGTGCGCGACAGCGCCATCAGCAGGGTGTCACGGCGCTCGTCCAGCAGCGCCTCGTCGGTCACGGTGCCGGGGGTGACGATGCGCACCACCTTGCGTTCGACCAGGCCCTTGGCCAGCGCCGGGTCGCCGATCTGCTCGCAGATCGCCACCGACTCGCCCAGCGCCACCAGCCTTGCCAGGTAGCCTTCGTAGGCATGCACCGGCACGCCGGCCATCGGGATCGGCGCGCCGCCGGAGCTGCCACGCTGGGTCAGGGTGATGTCGAGCAGCCGTGCGGCCTTGCGCGCGTCGTCGTAGAACAGCTCGTAGAAGTCGCCCATGCGGAAGAACAGCAGCAGGTCCGGATACTCGGACTTGGCTGCGAAGAACTGCTTCATGAGGGGCGTGTGCTCTGCACTGGCCTTCGATGCAGACGGTTTCGCTTTTGAATCAGTGGTTTGCAAGAGAACTTCCTACAGGTTGTAGCGATCAATCCAGGCCACTTGCGGCAAGTAACGGGGTTCTTCGTTGCGCCGCGGTTGCGCTAGTCACTCAAAGAGGATCAAATCGATGTTGCGACGGACAGACGGCGGATCGACCATGGATACGGTTGTTGCGGCGCAGGCAGAGGCCCCGCGCCGCCGAGGCACCAAGTTTAAGCTGACCTACCGGCAAATCTGCGAGTTGAGCGTGGCCAAGGGCCCGGTCGAAGGCAAGCAGGGCAGGGTGGTCATTGCCCCACGCCCGTCGGCAGACGCCGGCAAGCCTTACCGCGTCTTGGACGGCAACCAAGGTGCTCCGACGGGGTTCGGGTTTTACGTGGGCACCACCCGCACCACATATGAAGTCGTGGTCCGCGGCCCAGCCGGGGTTCGTCGGTTCTCCCTGGGCAGCGTCACCGACATCGGACCGGAGCAAGCCTACGAGCTGGCGCGGCGGAAGTTGGCCGTGGTTCGAGAAACGGGCGAGCATCCTTCGAAGGAAGAGGCCCGAGCCGAGCAGCTGGTGGAGCTGAAGGGGCTCACGCTGGCGGATTGCTTTGCGGCCTACGTTGAGGACCTGCAGAAGCGCGTGCGCAACAAGAAGGCCAAGCCCGCAAGCATCCGAGCGATCCAAGACAGCTTGGCGCGGTTCGCTCGCCCGGAAGTCGGGCTGGCGGACAAGCCGATCCTTCAGCTTTTGGACAAGGACATCCACCGCGCGTTCGACGGCCTGCGGCGATCGTCCATGGTGCGCTCCAACCGGATCCCCACCCCGATGCGCCAAGCACTGGCCGACCAGTCGGATTGGGCCGCGCTCTCCACGCAACAGCTCGAAGCGTTGGGCGTGACCGGGAAGTACATCCAGCGAGTCAAAGCGGCCGGTTTGGCGTCGACCGAGCACGCGTTCACAGACGCGAAGAGGGCGGTCGACCTGGTGCTGAAGCGGGAACGCAAAGCGGCGGCTCAGCAGCAGCGGGAACCGGTGCTGCGCTACAACCCGTTCCAGGTCATCCACGACGACGACATGTTGCGGGACTCGCAAGCGCTGCGCCGGCACTACGAGCGTGCCGAGGTGCGCAACCCGTTGGGGGACGAGACGCTTCCCACGGTCCTCAAGGTGATCTTGGCCAGGCGGGACGAGCAGGGCGGCTTGAACGCCACCGGCGCGGACTACTTGCTGCTGACCCTGCTCTGGGGCACCCGCCGCGGCGAGGCCGCTCCCCTGCGCTGGTTTGACCGGTGCTCCCCGGGCGAGCTGCGCCAGTCGGAAGTGTCCTGGGTCTGGTTGGCCGGGCCGAATGAGGTCAACCCTTACACGAGGCGAGCGGGCTCTCAGGTTTACTTGTTTGACACCAAGAACGGCGAGGAGCGCTACCTGCCGGTGGCTTACTTTGCTGAAAAGATCCTGCAGCGGCGGTTCGACGAGCGCGCGGACGAAACCAAGCTCAAGCAAGACTTGGCGGACGCGCAAGAAGTGTTGGACGCCGCTCGAGCCAGGCGTGCACGCCGGGATCTGCTGGACCGGCTGGAAAAAGAGGTGGAGAGGGCGCGCCGCGCGCTGGCCAAAACCATGTTCGTGTTCCCCGCCCGATCGGACCGAAGCACCACGGGGCACTACTCGGACAGCAAGAGCATCGTGGCAAACGTGCGCCGGGACGCGGGGTTGCTCGATCTGCGGGCAGAGGTGGACATTGGTCTGACCCTCCACGATCTGCGCCGGACGCTCGGCCGTTACGCCGCCCTCCTATTCGGCGAAAGTCGAATCGTGTCCCAACTGCTCCACCACAGAACGTTGGGCCGCGGCGAAGATCGCATGGCCGCTGTCTCCGAACGCTACACCGAGCAGGAGTGGTCCAAGCTCCGCGAGGCCATGGGCCGCGTAGAAGAGCACATGGTTGCGACCAGTCCTCGGGTCTGGAATCGCTTGAAGGGGACAGACAAGCCTCGGCTGGACGAGTCCGGCGATGCCCCAGTCCCCATTTTCTCAGCAAGAAACCGACGCGACGCCCAGTAAGGAGCGACCCAATGGAATGCCAGCGTAAAGAAGAGGACTACCTGGAGCAGCGCTCTGCGGCACTGGATGCTGAACTAAATAAGGCAGCGGCAGGCCTGCCGCCCCCCACGATCAGCACCAAGGCGGCAGCCCGCTACCTCGGGGTCCACTTCGACACGCTTGGAGAATGGCGCCGCCGAACCCCGCCCGCTGGGCCGCCCTTCGTCAAAGGGGCCAGCGGCGCTGCTGGAAGGGCCAACGAGCACGTCCGTTACCCTTACGCCGAACTCGTTGCTTGGCAGGCCTCGCGCGTGGGGCGAAGTGTCAAAGAGCGTCGCCTGATCGATGAGTTGGACGCAGCCCAGCAACGGGTCCGTGAGCTGGAAATCGAATTGGCCTTGCGGCAGGCGCGCGACGATGCAAGCCGACTTCAGAAGAAGTTGGGGCGTATCGCAACGCTGACCACGCTCGATGACATTGCCGTGGTTCCCCATGAGTGGGCATTGGTGGATGGCCTGGTGGCGGGGCATGTCCTGGTGGTGAACGACCAAGTGCTGAGCGGTGCGCTTGAACGGGGTGACGTTTGGGATGCCACAGTCGAGGTGGCCTTGCAGGCGCCTTGGGGCGACGGGGAGACGCGTGAGCCCTACCACGCCGCTTACGAAAAGGTGTTGCAGAAGGCGATGCATGAACTCAGCGAAGCCCAAGCCGCTCAGCGAGCCAATGATCTGGAGGCGCGTTGGGCGCCAGGGGAGGCGATGGGTGTGCCACTGCGGCCTTTTGCCCGAGACAAGGAAGTGTCGTGACGCGGCAGACGAGCCCAGGGGAGGCGGCTACGGGCATGTTTTACACACAGCGCGCAATTGGCCAAGGCCGATGCCGTAGCGCGTGGCACCCACTTGTATAGGTGATGGTCCCTCAACTTCAGAGAGGAAAAGATATGAACGCAAGCATTGCAGCCGCCATGGGCTTCGACGACCTCTACGGGGGCAGTGAGGCTTTCCGCGAACGCTTCGATGAGATGCTGGACGCAGTGAAGGCGCTGCCAGAGGCTTTCCAAGAGCGCGGGGGGTCACTGATGTATCCCCAGCTTCACAGCGCTTGCGTGAAGGGGGATGTGGAGCTTGTGAGGGCGCTTTTGGCTACCGGGCTGGACCCCGATGCGTATACCTACACAGAGGACGATGAGGATCAGCCGCCATTGGTTTGGCTGGCCCGTGACGTGGAGCTCGATTTCGAGGTTAAGTGTCAGGTCGCCGAGACACTGCTCGCGGCGGGGGCGAGCGTGGAAGAGGGAGAGCCCGAGGAGGAAGCCAGGAGCACTGGGAACCACGACTTCGCCAGTTTCATGCATGCCAAGAGTATGTCTGACGTGGGCTAACACGTCGCGGTCAGCCCTTCCGCCCGCCGTCATCGCTCAGACTCACTCAGCCATGCCGGCGGCTGAAGGTGGCGGATCGGATCGACCCGGATCCAAGCCCTTGAATCCACAGCAGATCGCAAACCGCATACTTATCCTGTGTTGTGTCCAGATACAGTAGTCGAAGACGCGGCTGGATGGCTGGCTTGTGAAGAATGGACAATCGTTGTTAACGCAGTTCCAAGATTATCCGAAGCGCATCTTCAGTTAGTGAGTTGGCATCGCAACCTAAGTAAGATTCCGCACTATCAAGGCTAATCAGGCCGAGTTGCTGAGCTTTGGCGACATTCCATGCGAATTTCCCCCTCCTTGAAGATGGAACTGACTTAACGGGGAAATAATCTAGCGTAAGATTCTCCATTGCAATCAAATGGGGCTCAGGTGTTGGGAGATCGGAATTTCGAACGCTCGCCGTATTAAGCCCCGTCACATTGCGGACGTGGTGCTTAGCGGCGGTGGCGCTGATGCCGAATTTGCTCATTACAGCTGAGACCACACTGGTTGGGTCGTTGCATCTCTCATAAATGCGTTCAACGGCTAGTGCCGGCGCAAGAAAGGCGACTGCAAATGCATTTGCGCGGATCTCTGCAATATCTCTGTCCTGCTCTCTATCGCTCTGCTCCAAGTCCGCATAAGTATCCACAGTGACTTTCTTAAGCTTGTCATCGGGATCCCAGAGTAAGTGACCAAGTTCATGGCAAAGGGTCATTCGGCGGACCCACACATTCGTGTTGGAGCCTGCCTCATTAACCATTATTCCCCGAATTGCACCATTTGCAAGCGTTGCTCCGGCCAGCTTCCGGGTCATAGACTCTTGAACTAACGGCAGCCCGAATTGATCTTCAATAACTTTGCGGACACTTTCGACGGGCTCTTCGTCATCGAGGTCTAACAGCTGACGGGTTTTGCGCGCAAGCCTATAGCCTTGCTTATAGGTTGGGTAAGAATAGTCCGGGTCTGGGTAAGGCAGGCTTGTCAAGCAACTTGGAGCAATTTCTGACAGCCTTTTTTGAATAGACACCTGTCGATCTACTATCCATGCGGCCTCTGCAAACTGAAGGACGGTATGTGCCGTAAATCCTTGGTTTGAGTTGCTATCTCCCATTTCCCTCAATCTAACACCAAGACTCGCGTCGCGACCCGCGTCGGGGACCATTCCCAAGACTTGTTCGTCTAAGGCCATCGCTTGCGCAAGCTTCTCTAGTATGCGTATTGGAGTGCGAGCCCCTGGGGTCTCAGCAGCCTTAATCGTATTTACTGGAACCTTGGTTTTGCGCTTAAGGTTTTCATAAGAAAGGCCAAGCTCCTCCCTTCGCCTCTTTAACGTGTGGGCGGGTTCTTGCGCAGAGGAAATCAATGGCATCGAGCCATCTTCTCCAACCTTCAGGAGCGCAGACCAGCCAAAGAGTTCAAGCGCTTCTGTCGCTTCGAGCACCCGGCCAGTAGCATTGCCGCTGTAACGCGCTAACTGCAACTGGCCCCGAACGAAGCGAAGTTTTGATGTTTTGGCGCGTTCTTCTGGGCTGTCGCCAGATGATTCCGGCCCGAAAGCTAAAGAAAGATTTCTTTCCTCTATCCTGTCATTCATGCCGGAATCCATTCTGGATACGAGCCAATAAAAGGTGCCGGCAAGTCGGCTTCATGATCAAATCCCATCGACCAAACTTTGTATCCAGATTTTGCAAATGCTTGGGCTACGAGGCGCATCTCGTCTGAACCCCTGGGTCCATATCTACCTGAATTTCCATTCACAACAATAGTAGATTCGTCGATGAAAATTAACTCGCCGCCGCAGAACGCAGGAAGGCCGCCTGTAAGATTGGTGTGTTTTATTACTCCGCTCTCTAGGCTCTTTCCGAAGGCACATCGTTCTTCTGCATATGCGACGTCTTCAGTGCGAACCGCCCACAGTTGTGCCGTGTCTGCCTGGTCTTTAGTGACCAGCGGCGCGACGGGAGGCTTTTGCTTAGTCGTAACAGGGCCATCCCGCCAAAGGAGTAGCCCATCACTCGGGTTCATCTGTTTCACTTGATCTCGGTTGGCTATCAGTGCTGCTGTTGGCATTCTGGGATTGCTCAAGTAAGACCGGAAGTCATCAAAGGCCTCCTTCGTACGGCCTGTTGCTTCTGGGTTGCTTTCCATTCTTAAAGAAGATCCTTTGTTTACCAGAAATCTAGCCAGCGGCAAGCACCATTTCCAATCCAAATTGCGGTTGGGTGGCTAAGCCATGGCTCAGGCGCCCGTCTTTGGTGATGCACCCGGCGATAGCTTAGTACAGCCTCGCAGTGAGCGCCATCGTAGGCACCTAGCCAAGACAACTTGGTGGATATCCCGGCAGGGCGCGTCAACCTGCTCCCATCAACCTTAAGCAGCGTGGCGAGCGTGGCCGCCGTTGTTTGACGGGCCTCTCGGTGGAAGTTCACAAAGATAACAAAGACGAGCATCGGCACCCGACTCAGGAGTGCGAACGCTTCGAACGCAACCATTAAGATGAGCCTGGTTTCTCACGACTGCTACCAAGCGAAGCCCTCGTCTCGCGCTTGGGCGACAGGGGCTTCGGCCGGATTGAACTGAGCTGCTTTCGGGTTTCCGCGTTGGGTCCTCAATGGGCCAACGACGAACCTGAACGGTCCGAGGAAGAACTGGAGCAGGTTGAGAGGAGCTGCCTCAATACCGTTCAGCGGACCAGGCTGCAGGCCCTGCCCCTCAAGATAGGTATCGCCACGTGCGCCGGCACAAGCGCCACGACGAGCAGGCTGAAGATTGCTCGGCTTTGCTCAGGACGGGGCAGCAGGTTAGCAAAGCCCATCCCGAGGAAAGCGGTCAGGTGGGCAGCCGCCACGATCGCCCAGGTCACGAGGAAGCCTTTTCCAGAACCCGCCGCGGTTGGGCGTGGGGGGCGTACGGTTGCCCTTGGCCCTCCTCTTGGCATCAGTGGGCCCGTGCGTTGATTGTTTAGGGAAACCCCGACACGGTCCAGGTGGTCAAGCCTCCCGCGATCACGCGCCAGCCCAGCGGGGCGCGCTGCTGCAGGTCGTCGAGGCCGTCGGCTAAGAACAACAGGCCGGGTGACCGAAATTTCAAGTAGATCGCTGGCAGCCGGGCGACGAGCTGTATCCAATTCGCCACAGCCGCGGTGCCCCCTGCACCCGGGAGAACTATTGCGAATGCCTATTCGGGACTCGCCAACAGGCGCTCAATGGCTTGCTTCCGCTTCAGCGGGGGGAGAGCGATCAGCCGTTCGAGGGCTTGAGAAACCTTGGCTTGCTGGGCCTCGCTTTGAACACCCAACGCCAAGATGGCGTCTGCCATCGCCGGCGTTGTCGCCAGCAGATAGGCCGGCGGCACGTCCAATGCCTGCGCCAGTTCAAACAATGCCTCCAGGCTCACCGTCATCGATTCGCTCTCGTAGCGACTGATGCGAGCCGATGCGGTGTCTTTGTCCAGGCCCATCCTGACCCCCACTTCGCGCTGGCTGAAGCCTCGAAGGATCCTGGCTTGGCGCAGTCGCGCCGCCACGATCGCTCGCGGAGTTGTCGGCGTAGTCACAGGCTGAACGGATGCAGTGCAGGCATGCACCGATGATGACCCAAGGCCTACGTCACGGGTAGACTCTACGCACCACGTAAGTTCGTGGCAAGTCCATCCAACGGAACGAGGGGCTGTATGAAGAACGGTGCAGTTCTGGCCGGCGCGCTCGCGCTGGTCGTATCGACGGGCGCCAGCGCCCAATCCATGACCCCATCGGGCCTGCTTCGTCAGATTGGAGGGGCCCTTTCAGGAAAGTCCGGATCACAGGCCAAGGTGTCCCACCCCCTGTACGCCGAGCCGGCCGGCATGTACTGGGACCTGGACGGGGACACCCTTGAGGGTGCTCAGCACCTGCGCGAAGGGCTGTCCTCCACCGGTGCGCAAGGGATCGACATGTGCGACATGGGCCTGTTGGCCATGGCACATTCCGCCTACCAGTTGAGGCCTGACAAACGGCAGTGGTGCTTGCGGCAGGCGTGGGTGGCCGCAAAGAGGACGACGGGCAGCCAAGAGGCGGAGCCGTCAGCGGCGGTGATCGAGCAGCGCTTCGGGCCGGCCTTCGACGCGAGGCTCGAGCGGTTCAAAAGCGTTCGGCGGTATGCCGTTCGCCCGAACTTCAAAGCGCTGGGCGGAGTCAGCTACAACGCAGATCGGGGCGTGATGGAAGTGTTCGTGCCGATGCCGCAGATCTCGCTTGCTGGGTTGAGTGTCACGGGAAAGAACTTCGTCCCCTGGATTCGCAAGACGCCCACGGGCGTGTCCAGCCCGCCGAACGCGGGGCGCTACCGGTTGCTGATCCGGATGGACCCGGCCGAAGCGGCTAACCTCGCGCGTCAAGGCCGCTCGTTTCAAGACGACCGCGTGGTCTTCTCGGTCAATCGGGTTTGGATCGACGGCACGGAGCCCAAGATGGACGTGACCGTCGAGAAGGTGAGCCTGGGCTATCGGAACGAAACGATCGAAGTGGACGTCACTAAGAACCTAGGAGAAGGTGCATGAAGCGTGGAATGGTGGCCGCTGCAGTAGCCATTGTCGGCTTGGCCGCATGCAGCAAGGCGGACCAAGGGCCGTCGATGGAGCAGGTGGCGAAGGGTTATGAGCAGTATTTGAACGAAAACCTGGTGGCCGAGCTAGGGCAGCGCGTGGAAGTGCGTGGCTGGGAGGACTTGAACGCCGACTGCCATCCGAGCGGGCCCGAACGAACGACGTGCGTCACGGGCGGCACCCTCGATGTGATCGGTTTCCAGGGCGGTCGCCAGCTCAAGGAGAGTCCTGCACCCGTGCCGGCGCGAGCGGATCTGGTGTTTGAAAAGCGGGCAGGGCAGTGGCTGCTTGTTGATGCGCAGAAGAAGCCCTGATCGGCCCCTGTAACCCGCCCTCGGTTTCGCTCATTTGGAGGTTCCATGAATGTCCACGTTCGCTCTCACTCGACCGCGTCCAATATGCAGTGGGCCCTGCTCGCACCCGCAACGGTCCTTCTTGGAGGCGCTGGCCTGCTCGCCTTCGTAGGCGGTGCAGAAATTTCTGGAGAGCTTGGGCTTGCCTGGCAGGCTGTGGCGGCGTTCTCGGCTGGAGTCGGCGTGTTGGCGCTCCTCCTGCTGCTTTACGTGCTGAACTGGCGGGCGGCGCGCGTTCGGGCAGCCAGGGCGGTCAATCCCTTCTTGGAACCGAGGCGCGGGGGCTTTTGGAAGGGGGCACTGATGGGCACGCTGGTCGTGGTGGTCGTCCAGCTGGCGAGCATCGGTGTAGGGATCTTCTACCCTGGCCTGATCGAGTCGGAACGCAACTTCTTCGTGTCTGTCCCGCCGCTGGCGTTGGCTGCCCTCTACACCGTCTTCCCGATTGCGCCACTCATGGGCGGGCTGATCGGGCGCGTGTGGCGGGCCACCAGTCTGTAAGGCGTGCCGGCAGCTTCTGACAACCATCAAAGGGGGCAAATGCCCCTTTTCAGCGGTTCGCGAAAGATGCCGGCGGCGATGGCCACCTACTCCCTTCGATGCTCGATCAAAGCCGTCCGGCAGTTCTCGCAGGCGTCCCTGAGCCCCGATTGGGCCGCCGCGATCAATGCATCGGTGCCCATGACGGAAGCTTCGTTCCGTTCGACGATCAAGATTGGTATGGCCTCGGTGGCCTGCCGCCAATCGCTAGCTAAGCGTGGTTCTTTCTTGTTACCGCGAACGTTGCCCATCGTTGCTGCCTCCGTTGAAGATGGAAGCATCTAACCATGCGTCTGAAGCTTGGCAAGGTATACGGAGTAGCGGATCTGAAAATGTGTCAAGCCATTTGCGATCTGAGGCTTAACTGCTATCGAGCTCTCACTATCCCGTAAACTGATTCATCTCCCACTGCTAGTTTCCTTCTTCAAGCCGGTCTGTCATCCACGTTGAGTGTCGCAATGATCTCCCCGGCAACCTCAGCAGTTGCGCAGAGGAAGAAGACAGCATCCTTCTCCGCCGCCTGGGACAGGAAATGGTGGACGGTGATCAATGCGGCAGTCGTGTTCCTGACGAACACCTCGTGGCACTGCGAGAGCCGAACATGCGCAAGCTGGGCTGCGAGCGCCTGCCTGGTTGCGTGGACTTCGGCACGGTGATCGCTGTCACTTCGCCCGGGAAGACCCACTCCGCATCCGGTATAGACACATTTGTCCTTGAACCTGGTTTTCCAGACGAATTGAGGTGAGTTTAGTTCGAAGGGCGGAGCGTGGAGGGGATTGCTCTTGATCATGCAGTGGCGATGACTCTGGGCTGATCGCTTCCTGCGAGTTGCGCAAGAAGAGTCCGATGCCGTTCTTGACCGCTCAGCATTGAGCGGCGTCGGCGAGAATAGTTGCGCGAGCGTGAAGGTCCCGCGACTGAGTGACCTCTCGCTTTCGCCTTTGCTTCCTGCACACCCAGAGCACAAAGCGCGGCGTAGGCTGACGCCTTAACTCGAGGTTGTTAGGCATGCTCAATTGCTCGGTTGTCTTTGTAAGCTCAGCAGTAGAGGAGCTGACTGAAGTGCGGATTGCCGAGCTGATGGCAGCCGGCGCTGAGTTCAATGAGGCATGTGGTTCGCGCGCAGTTGTGTGCTTCGATGGAAGCCGCTTTTTCACCTACCTTGAGGGGACCGCCAGCGCGGTAGGTGCGACGATGGTCTATGTGGAGTCGCTGGACATCCACTCAGAGCTTGTGCAGCTCGCTAGAGGTGCTGTCCAAAAGCTTCGCTTCTCCGATCAGCCTCTGCTGTTCATGCGGGTGTCCACTCCCTGTTTGAAGACCTTGGTTCGAGCGGACTGGACCAACTTCTCACAGCGTTTGAAGGGCAGGTTTGAGCCCGTGACGGGCATGGAGCAGCTCGCCGAGCTCGTTGCCCGACACCGAGAGCCAGCCGAGGCCTAGTGCGCGCCGTGGGCACGTAGGAGGGCGCAACTGGGGTTCGTTTCAGGATGAGGGTTTGCTTTCAATGCGGGAGCGCTTGATGGCACCTGCGGCGAAGATCCCCGCGATAACGAGGGTGCGGTGCGGGATCTTGAGACGCGAGCAAGGACGACAACGCCGCGATTGGGCGCATAACAGGGGGCGGCTTGTCGAGCCGGGTGGCCCTAGAGCCGGTTGGTGCAGGTTATTCTGCACAACCCAGCTTCGAGCATAGAAATGCACGCCTTCCAGGATTGGACGTTCAGCGCCAATGGCAGAATCATAACCGCCAGAGTGGAGGTGGATGGAAACGGGGGTGGAACCATCACTCGGTTTGAGACTCGTCCTGGTCCCGCTCAAAGCGGCCTTTCGATCAAGGTCAGCTCTCAGCGGGAGGCGGCCATCAAGCTGGAGCAGATCCTTACTGATCTATTGGGCGCTGGCTGGTAGGGCCTGGGTCCATCAGGGATATCTGTTCGGTGAGCATCCGAAGAGACTGCTGAAAGGCAGCGGTGAAGATCGGGCCATCGAGGCCGGCATGAGTGTCCGCCGCTTCCACCAACATCAGGTCCCAGATCCGGCGCAATGATGGCGGATCACTGTGGGTGGCGATGGTCGCGCCGAGTGCGTACTCCATCGCTTTGAGGTATCCCCGATGCGCTTCTAAGTCGACCTCGCATGCGTGCAGGCGTTCAGCAAGTTGCTCCAGGGTGTATGTCATAGCGGACTCGACTTGAGGATGAATACGAGAGATAGTCCATCTAGGTCATTAGGCAGACACAATGAGCATTCTCAACGTCTTGCTGAGCCCTAGCCAGCTCCTCGTTGCTGTTGACACCCTGGCAGAGGATGCCCGTACCGGCGCCCACTCCTCGGGCGCCAAAATGCTCCTGATTCCGCAGCACAATCTCGTGATGGCCGCACGCGGGTCTACGCAGTTTTTTCTTCGTGTCTACGAGCTGGCGCTTCAGGCGAGCTTCCGCGCAGATTTCACGATGGAACAGCTTTCTGCGGAGATGGGCTTGGTGCTGGACCAACTGTGGCCGAACTACGTAAGGGCAGCTGCCGAAGCGCGCCTACCGATTGACCATCTCGGGACTGAGCTGGTTCTTGGGGGCTGGTCGCCCAGGAATGGTCGGATGATGGCAACTGCGTACGCCAAGAACGACAGCACCAGACCTACCATTGTTCAGTGCCTTGATGGCGGCTTGGCCTCGCCGGGAGAACCCTTGGCCGGCAGGCCTGAGAGCTTTGCCCCAGCCGATGTCCTCGCAGCCGGCAAAATCCAGGCCACTTGGCTTAACGCGCGGGTAGGGCGGCAGGTGGCTGGTGGTCGGCTTCTGGCGACGTTGCTGCGCGATGGGCAGGCGGTGATGCAAGATCTAGGTGCGATCTAGATCTTCGGGCACCAGCCCCGCTAGCGCCAGGATCCTGTCCTTTCTCATCTGCTCTCCCCAGAGAACCCACGCTTGGTCTACGGTCAAAATCCCCGTCACCGCGCATGCGGGACAGGTGAGCTCCACCCCCCCCACAGCATCGGTAAGGCCTTGGCCACGCGACATACGCGATTCGTCCCCACACGAGCCACACTTGGCCTGTAGGGATTCCACTCGCTCGATCGTTCCATTCAGGCGCAGCAAAGGGCGAATCCGAAGGATCCGGAAAGCGGTCGAGGGTGTCATGTGTCATACCTGAGAGGGGCTAGACACAGGGGCGAAGGATTTCGCGCCAGAGAGGAGCCAGTTGGGTCAACCTTACACCATGAACCGTTAAGAGTTTCATTCCGGCCGAAGCTCTGCGCCCCAGAGGAAGGCTCTAGAGCCTGCTCACCGGATCGATGCGCGCGGATGCCATGAGAGTGTGCCCCCAAGCGAAGCGCTCCACCGTGTGCCTTTACGCCATGGCCTGGGTAATGCGCAATCCAATCCTGGTCTCGACCTCACGGGGTGTCAGGCAAGGCTCCCTGGGGAAGGGGGGGGGGCTTCACGAACGCTGGTGTGTGGTCAGCTTTTGGCATTAGGCGGAAGCCACGGCATGGTGCCGGCGTGCTGATTAGAGCCGCACCCCGAGTGCGTCGAGCGTCGGAGTTGTCATCGTTCCTGTCGCTCGAATGCCGTGGGCCAATTGGAACATGCGCAGCGCCGATTGGGTTTCAGGGGTAAGCGCACCGTCGATGGCGCCCGGATCGTAGCCCTTGGAATAGAGCGCTGCTTGGACGCGCATGATGAGCAGCTTGAGCGCATCGGCGTCCCGTCCCTCCGTGACTGGCTTTTCGTAAGTGCCAGGTTCCAAGGTCAGGTTGTTCGTAGACCTCGAGTTTGCTCGGGTGGCTGGATCCAGATTCTGGGTCGGGTAGCTGTTCAAATGGCCGCCGCCACTCCCCGTGGTTCGGGAAGTTGCGGGCGCCGCCGGTTTCGCTGGCGTGGTGTAGCGGGTGGGCGGTGGGGTATAGGTCGCCGGTGGCGGGGTGTAGGAGCGATACGAGCTTCCCGACCCAGACGAATGGGAGCGATGGGAACTGTGTGATCGATGGGAGCTGTGGCTGCGGTGCCCTGCATACAGGTTGTGCCGGCCTGCATTCAACGAGGTGCTCAGGACGGTCGCGTATTTCCCGTCCAACTCGGAGAGCCTGGAAAGTTCGGACTGGCCCTTGGGCGGCTCCGTGCCCAGGGTTCCCAAGGTGGCGGCGCCGACGATCATCAGTGCGTTGGACATGATCAGGTTTCCAGGACAGGAGAGATGGACCGGCTGGTCCAAGCCGGTGTGACCCACGAGAAGAAGCCGCCGCACCGCTGTCGAACCGAGCAGGTTTCGCAGGCGGGTAGGTAGTCGTTCTTCCAAGGCGAAATGCTCTGCACGGCGTAGGGCCAAAGCGATCGGTCCAACGCGCACAAGGGCAGGTTGTAGAGCGAGACCGGGATTCCGCCCTCGGCCAGCAGCCCTACCGCTTCGGACAGGACGTCACCGTAGTCCGCTGGATCGGCCCAAAGCTCACGCTGATGGGCTTTGGCAAAGCCGATGGGCTCGATGCCCATCAGTGCGACGTGTTCGACGAAGGGCAGGTTGCGCCAGATGTAGCGGGCCAGCTGTATCAGCCGCTCGACCGTGGGTTTAACCAACACGACCCGTATCTCCACCCGCTGCTGGGCAGCTTCCAATGCGTAAAGCCCACGAAGGGTCTGAGCGAACGCCCCCTCGCTTTGCACGACGTAGTCGTGCAAGGCATAGCGGTCTCCGTAGAGCGGAATGCCCCAGCTCAGGTTGGGATGGAGGCCCGCAAATTTCGCGTGCAGGCCGGGCTCACGCATTCGGCCGTTGGACAGGATGTGCAGGTGGGTGTTGGGCAGCACGTGCGCGCATTTGGCCACTACGTCGACCAGCCCGTCACCTAGCAGGGTCGGTTCCCCGCCGCTGATCGCCAGCGAAGGTTCCTCCGGATCGATGAGGTCGATCAGGTCCAGGAGGTGCCTCACCCGCCAATCGTCTTGAACGTCTCGGGGCGGCTGAGAGCACATCAGGCAGTAGCTGTTGCAGCGCTCGGTGGCGAACAACACATTGCCGGTGTCTCCGCGCCGATATCGGATCGCCACCTTCTTCTGCAGGGGATTGAGCTCCACCACGTCCCCAGGCTTGCAAACACCCGGCGGACCTTCCAAGTGAACGAGAGGGGCCTTACCGGGTGAGCGCAACCCGCTCGAGGGCAAGACTGCACCCCAAGGCAGGTTTAGCAGCTCATTGCTGGCGTGGTCCGCTGGGACGTCCCGCAGGTCCAGAGCCAAGCGCTCGAAGGGAAGTGCTGATTGGGCAAACTCTGCCAGCGACACGACCTTGAGCAGGCTGGCCTTCGCCGACGGCGCCAGCTCGGCTCTGGTTTCAAGCGGCAGCATGGACGGCGTCCTCTACCGATGGCTTCGGATTGGCCCAAGAGCGCATCAACGCTTGGATGTTCCGGTCAGCCTTCTCGTATCGTTCCAGCAGAAAATCAAAGAGCCCCATGTTCCGTTGGCAGAAGTCGCTGCTGGGCCGATGGCCGATGGGATCCCCCTGGCGGGCGTAGTGCTCGATCGGATCGGCGCCGCACATCGGCACAAACGCGCAGTCGGAGCACGTGGGTAGGGCCTCGGCGACCCCGGCGTCCAGCAAGCGGGCCATGGCGGGCGAGAACAGCCATTGGCTGACCGGTTGGCTGACGTGGCCCAAGGCAAAGGCATCGTCCCCCATTGCGGCCAGCATGCGTGCCTCGTCCGACGGATAGACCCGCCCGTCGTGGTCGTAGATGACGGCGCCCAACCCGGCTCCGGAGGGCGATCGGAGATCGACGTAGCCGTGCCCGAAGGACGTGAAGAGCTGGGAGAGGAGGAGAGACGCGTAGGACTCTTCCATGGCGTAGCCGGCCAGGTTCACCGACAGCAAGTGGTCGAATGCGCGTCGGTAGAAGGCCAGGAAGTCTTCCGTGGGGTAGCCGGTGCGGCGGGCCGTCTTGGTGGCGAACCCGTAGGGGCTTAATGGACGCAAGGAGATGCTGTGGAAACCCAGCTTCCGGTATTCGTCGATGATGGCCTCAGGAACCTCGAGGCTCTGGCGGGTCAGCGTCGTCAGCGCCGAGACGCCATCGTCTCCGAGCCAACGGCGTGCGCGTTCAATCCCCTCCACAGTCCGCCGATAGCTGTCGCGGCCGGGCCGGGGGCGGTTGGCGTTGTGGAGCCATTCGGGACCGTCCAGCGAGGTGGAGAGCTTGAAGCGATGTTCGGTCAGAAACGCCAGCTGGTCGTCGGTGAGGTCATGCAGGGTGGATGCCAGCACGAAGCGCAGGGTGCGTCGGGCGCTCTGATTTCGCTCGACGATCCGCCGGGTGATGGCCTTCACTTGCTCAAAATTGAGCAGGGGCTCACCTCCTTGGAATTCGATCGTCAGTTCTTGGCTCGGCCATTCGAACAACCGTTCCACCGCCTGTTCGGCGTGCGTACCTTCCATGTCGAACGCAGTGGCGCTCGTCTCCTGCCGGGACACCTGGCAGTAATTGCATGTGTGGTGGCAGCGCAGCGACACCACGAAGATGTGGAGAGCGGGTCCACCCATCAGGTAGGACTTTCGGCTGCGAATTTGACTGAGCAGGGGCGCCAAGCTGCTTCGGTCGATCCCGGCGACGGCCAGGTGCCGGGCTTCCAAATCTGCAAAGAGGGCTGAGTTGGTCGGCAACTGGTGGGTCACCAGGCACTGAACGTCCTCCATCTTCATCAGGAGCCAGTCGCCTGCCATGGACGAGACAAAAGCACGGTGTTCGTCCCAGGGAAGGCGTCTGAACCGTAGAGGCAACAGTTCGTAGGCCGATGGGCCGGCGAAAGCCTCAGCGAGCCTAAACCTCGACATGGGGCACCGCCGGCTGTGCCTGGTTCAGTGCTGCACGAAGCAGCTCCTGCTGAAGTCCGCTCGTCTCCGCTCGCACGGCCGCTCGCAGGCGCTCGTCCAGCAAGTCTCGGGAAAACCGGGCCCAGAGGTCCTCTGGCAAATTAGAGCCGTCCAGAGACCACAAGAAAACGGTGAGGTTGGCGCCTTGCCCGCGTATCTCCACCCCAAACTTGTCGGTATAGCGATGCGCCGCGCGAGCGGTCACCTCGTCCGAATACAGTGTGCGATCAATAGTGAATTGCGAGCGTTCCATTGCCCATCCCCCTTTGATGCACGAACTGTGCTCCTGACCGGGCGCTGTTGCAAGTTCGGCAGTCGGAAGTCCCACTTGCTGCAGATTCCCTGTCTCCACAAAGAGCAGCGGTAGCTTGGGGCCTTCTTTCAAGCGCTGGACGCCCGCAGCCTATGCTCCGGAATGAAGCCAAACAAGCTTCTTTGCAGAGGATGGGCGGCCATGAGAGACATTGTCTTTCGGTCTTAATGGCGCCGATCGTGGAAGCGCGATATGCGGGCTTGACCGAGCCGATAGTGCTTACTCGCAACTACTTGGGGCAGCGACCTGCTCCTTGATGCGCAGGCAGTGATCTTTCAACGTTGGATTGAGCGCAAGTGCCGGCATTGCCGTCGCATCAGCGTGGAGTGCGAGCAGCTGGCTTTATCGGGCGAATCTGACACCCAAGTGCGGAGCCTGGTCGATATTAATCAACAATCTCCATGCCAGCCCAGCTGAGCGAATAGCCCGGGGCAGGAATGCCGCAGCGGCACAAAAGAAGGCGCCGCGCTCGTGACAGATAATCAAGAGCTCTCCAGCAATCGTGCTGAAGCGATAACTGAGCTTAGTTAGGTCGTTCTGTTCAGGCCTCGTCGCGTGGCAGCTTTCTATCGAACCTTTCTCGTGCGGATCGAAAGCTGCTGACGTTCTCTACAATCCAAGTCCAAAGAGGGACCATTCGAACCAGGAGCTCATATCCAGAGTCGGAGAGTGCATATTCGACATGGGGCACCACTTCATCGAACTCGCGACGCACTACCAGCCCATCGCGCTCCAAATGGCGAAGCGTACGGGTCAGCATGCGTTGCGTGATTCCGTGCATCCGACGGCCGATCTCTGCATGTCGAAGCTGACCATAAACGCCTAGTGTATGAATGACACCTAGCGACCAACGGCTGCCTGCATGGGCAAGGACCTCTCGACGAAGCCCATCGTCATCATCTCGAAGTCCATCGCAGACCGTCTGGGAGTACTGAAGGATGTCTTCTCTACGGAGATTGTCTGACGGCAGTATCACGCGTGTGCCCATCTTTCGCGCCAGTTCACGGGCTGGCAGTATACCGGAAAGACAAGCTGAAGTGAGTGCAGTGATGAATAATGTGAATTATGACGTTAAGTCGAGAAATATTCTTGTATTGGGAGCGGGTGAGCTCGGTATGCCGGTGCTGCGCAGTCTGGCGCGTCGTGCGAAGGAAGTTGATGGAGCAAAAATAAGTGTCCTGCTTCGCGAAAGTGCCGTCAAATCGGGCGATCCGTCCAAGCAGAAGGATATTTCAGATATTCGTAATGCGGGTATCGAAATTGTGCTGGGGGATTTGGTGGATGACTCGATCGATGAGTTGGCTTCTCTCTTCTCCCGCTACGATACTGTGATCGGCTGTGCTGGCTACGCTGCGGGCATCAACACGCCTATGAAGCTTGCCAAGGCCGCGCTCCAGTCTGGCATTCCGCGCTACTTCCCATGGCAGTTCGGGGTGGACTTCGAGGCGATCGGTCGTGGTGGTCCGCAGGATATCTTCGATGCGCAGCTGGACGTTCGCGAGTTGCTGCGGTCGCAAGACAGGACCGATTGGGTCATCATCTCGACAGGTATGTTCATGAGCTACTTGTTTGAGCCCGAGTTTGGCGTGGTTGATCTCGAGAACAGTGAGGTCCACGCGCTGGGTAGTCTTGATAATGCTGTTACGCTAACAACACCCGATGATATTGGCCGCCTAACTGCGGAGATCGTGTTCTTTGATCCAACGATTCGTAATGAGATTGTCTTCTTGGCTGGCGACACCGTCACCTATGGTGAAGTTGCGGATAAATTGGAGGCTGGTCTTGGTCGATCCTTCAAGCGTTCCGTCTGGACGGTGCCTTTCCTCTTGGAAGAGCTGAAGAACGATCCCAAGAACATGATGCGCAAATACCGGGCTGCATTCGCCATCGGCCGCGGCATGTCTTGGTCGAAGGCCGGGACATTTAATGAGCGCGAAGGCATTCCGGTCACGGACGTGTCAGCGCTGATCGCCGCTGAGCTGGGAGGTGTTAAATAGCTTGCCTGGGCTAGTCGTCGTCCTCGCTGGGCAACTGGCGGTAGAGAGGTAGTCCTTGCTAGATCTGCGGCGAGTTACTTGAGGTGCTGATCGCAGCGTCTGTTTAGTAATGCCAAGTGGTTCCACAGATTAGGTGGGAGTCATGTGTGTCCCTGAGGTCCGCTACTTGCGCTGATTCAGGAGCCGCTCAGCGCCGGATAGCCCACCTGCGATGAGCGAGCGATGCCGCTTGGCGGTTGATTTTGATAGGCGGTCGGCCTGAAGTTCACTTCATGTTGCCTCCAACACCGAGGTATCACGCCAACGCGGCCGCCCTCCGGGGCGGACCGCGGCTTTGATGACACCAGGAGAGAGCTTGTGCGTACCGAGCTCCAGTTGTAGACGGAGCTAGATTCTCCGCCACGGGCATCGAGGAGGCCGTCAAGTAGCTGGGAGTGCCGAAGGGCTCGTTCTGCTACTACTTCGACAGCAAGGAAGCCTACGACCTTGTCCATCTGAGCGATCAGCCCAAGGGGGCTAGACTGCCCCAGCGGCACTCAAAGGCGCTCTGGTCGAGCCAGGCATCCATGAACTCTCCAGCAAGCACGCTCAGTCAATAGTTGAGCCCAGAGAGATCGCTCTGTTCAAACCTCTTCGCGTGACAGCTTGCTGGCGAACGGCTCTCGTACGAATCGAAGGCTGTTGAGGATTCTCTCCAATCCAAGTCCAAAGAGGAAATAATTGAGCCAAGATTTCGTCTCTCGGGTCAGCAAGTGCATATTCGACTCGGGGTGCCAGCTCATCTAAGTAGTGACGCACTTACCAGCCCATCGCGCTCCAAATGGCGAAACCTACGGGTCAGCATGCGTTGTGTAATCCCGTGCATCCGACGTCCGATCTCTGCAGGACGAAGCCAACCATTGAAGCCGAGTTGGTTATGCGTGTGTATCCCTGCCTCCGTCCGGGAATATCCATTCAATGGGAGATGGTCAGGGGCAATGTGGACCTCTCCCCTGACAGGAGGCGCCGCCTGCCTCGAGGGGGGCATGTCCTTGCCTTCGCTGGCAACTATGGACAAGTCATGGACAAACGAAAGATACATGTTCCTGCTGATTTCGATGGCGCGCAGCTGTAAACGGGCAGGACCGACTCTTTGGATACGCAGCGCCTGTCAAGAAAGGTGGTGAACGTCGCGCAATGTCGCTTATATGGTGGTCATTGCGAAAAGTCCAGGTGGGGTGCTACTCCGCTGTGGGAGGGCTAAGGTTGTGCCGGATGGGGCCGATCACTGGCCCGCTGACGTTGTCGGCCAGGAGCCAACTCCTCCCCCATGAAAGGTGTGAATGTGAAGAATTTCTTGATGCGGTTCAGGGTCGGTACCCGCTTGAGTGCCGCCTTCGCTATCTTGATCGCGGTTGCGATGTCCATCGTTGCGTCCGGTCTTTGGACGCTGTCCCGTGCTGAGCGAAGCATGGACTCGATAGTCAAAGAGAGCATGGAGCGCATTCGACTCTCCAAATCCATGGCAAGCGCGAACATGCAGATCAGTATCTCGTTGCGTGAACTGATCATGCTGCAGGACAAGGATGTCCAGGCATCCTTGATGCGAAAGATCGCCGAGCAGCGGAAGGTGTACGACGAGGCTCGTGATGCCCTCTACGCAACCCCTGCCGACGAGGAAGGGAAGAGGATTCGTGCCGTCATCACCGAAAAGCGACTCGCAGCGCGTCGGGTCAATGACTCAGTTGTCGAGGCGGCCTCGCAGGGTGACGTAGTTCAGGCTACTAAGCTTCTCGCAGAAGGAGATGTGCTCCTCAATGAGTGGCAAGCTGCCATCTTTGCCAACGCGGAGCTTCAGGAGCGCTTGGCGGACGCAAGCTATCGTGAGGCACAAGCCGCGAGCGCCAGCGGTCGCACGATGCTTATCACAGCCGGGCTTCTCGCGATCGTGCTCAGCATCGCGTTGGCAATTGCGATCACGCGCAGTTTGACCGTTCCTTTGGAGCAAGCCACAAGAACTGCCAATGCCATTGCATTGGGGGGCATCGAGAACTTAATCAAGGTGGAGGGACGAGACGAGACAGCAGCACTGTTGAGAAGCATGAGCGCGATGCAGGATCGCATCAAGGCTCTCATCGCTGATCAGGAGGAAATGGCCTCTGCTCAGGCCGAAGGGCGGACGTCCCATCGTATTGATAGCTCCCGTCATCCGGGTGCCTTTGGCCAGCTCGCAATTGACACCAACGCCATGGTTGAGCGCTCCAACATGCTGATCGAACAGATCGTCGACATCGCTCAGCATTACGCGATAGGGGACATGAGCGTACGGATGGAGGCTCTGCCCGGAGATCAGACCGCTATCACAGAAGCTATGGAGACCACACGAAGCAATTTGTTGGCGATCAACGAGGAGATTCGTCGTCTTGTTCAAGCCGCGGCATTGGGGGACTTTTCACAACGCGGAACTTCAGATGGCTTTAGTCACAGCTTCCGAGAGATGATTGATAACCTTAACCAGATGTTCGACGTCAGCGACCGAAGCCTTTCGAGTATCGCGAGTCTGCTGGGGGCGGTGGCTCAAGGCGATCTGACCTACCGTGTAGCCGGCCAGTTCAGTGGCGTTTTCGCCAAAATGCGTGATGCCGCGAACTCCTCCTCGGAGCAGCTTGGCAGCATCGTACGAGGCATCCAGGACGGAGCCGGAGTCATTCGGGTGTCCGCCGCGGAAGTGAGCAAGGGAAGCTCGGACCTGTCACGTCGCACGGAGCAGCAGGCGGCGAACCTGGAGGAGACGGCTGCGTCGATGGAGGAGTTGACTTCCACGGTGCGCCAGAACGCGGATCATGCCTTGCAGGCTAGCAAACTCGCTTCGGACGCTGGTGAACTTGCCCTTCAGGGGGGCCGCGCCGTTGATCGGGCAATGGAAAGGATGGAAAAGGTTGAGGGGTCGTCTCAGCGCATCGCAGACATCACCACGGTGATCGATGGGATTGCCTTCCAAACCAACATACTAGCGCTGAACGCGGCCGTGGAGGCTGCTAGGGCAGGGGACCAAGGTCGGGGGTTTGCAGTGGTTGCAAGCGAGGTCCGGACGCTGGCCCAGCGCAGCGCTGAGGCAGCGAAGGAGATCAAGCAACTCATTGATCGCTCGGTCCAGGATGTGGTCGACAGCTCGAACGAGGTCCGGCAGACGGGGGCCACCATCCATCAGGTCGTTGAGAGCGTCCAGCGCGTACGCGACATGATCACGGAGATATCCGCAGCCTCCCAAGAACAGACTGCGGGCATTGAACAGGTTAACCAGGCGGTGATGCAGATGGACGAGGTGACACAGCAGAATGCTGCATTGGTGGAAGAGGCCTCAGCAGCAGCCGGTGCCGTCGAAGACCAGGCCGATGGGCTTGCTCAGGCAGTCGCATTCTTTAAGGTAAATACTGAGTTCCGCCTCCGTTTGGTTCACGCCAGTTGAGTCCGATCCCGCCGGATAGCAATCTGTCCGGCGGGTCCTAACCCCGGAGTCAGGAATGCGCAAGTCATCCGCTAAGCGGCGATCTTTGCGATGGGCACTTCTCCGTTCAGCGCCTTTTCTTCTGGGGATAGCCGTGGTCGCGAGCACTCTGGCGGCGGCCCAGTTGGCAGTCACGCAGCGGGCTAAAGTTGAACTTGCCGACTATACGGTCGTTCTCTTGGAACACGCTCAAGATGTTGCCCGTGCCGGCGTTGATGGGTTGAACAAGGCGCTGTTGATAGATGCCGCGCCCTGTGGAGATGAGGACTTAGCCGAGCTGCGTCTCATAGCGTTTCACTCCCGCTACATTAAGGATGTTGGGAGATTGAGCAACGGGCGATTGATATGTACAGCAATATGGGGGCGCCTTCCTACGCCTGTAAAGCTTGTCGCTCCGAATCGCCTCGTTCGAGGCTATTCGCTCTGGCGGAGCGTGGCCGCCCCTGGCGATGGGCGCATCAAAGTGGACCTCGCGTCGTACGGAAACGCCATTGTGACCACGGCTCCAACGGCGTTTGAGCGAGTGGCAGTGCCCATGGAGGGGGGCGGAGCGTTGGTGGTCACGCGAGACGGCAGACACCGGTTTCAATCCTTTGGCGCAGTGCAGGAAATGTCGCTGGGCACGAACGGGGCGTTGACTCCATCTGCCGGGCACGTCGCCACACGCGCCTGCAGCAGTGAGTTCGATATCTGCGTCGTTGCCCAAGCCGCATCCGGCAGCCTATGGAACGAACCTTCTTGGACAGTTACGTCCATCCTTGCGCTGGCTCTGGCTGGAGGAGCAGGGTCAGGGGCTCTACTGAAGGTCTTCCAAGGGCGGCGGGAAGCTCTGGACCTAATGCTGACTCGCGCAATCAGGCACGGAGACATCGACTTGGTCTACCAACCACTGCGACGCTTGTCTGACCGTCAGATGATCGGTGTCGAGGTCTTGGCTCGTTGGCGGACACTGACTGGATCCGATGTTTCGCCCGACACCTTCGTACCCATGGCGGAACACCTGAAACTCGGCACTGAGCTGGCGAAGGTGGTGGTCGCGAAAAGCCTAGATGAGATTGGATGGCGCCTACGATGTGGGGACGGCTTCTACGCAAGCATCAACCTGTCTGCCCAGGACATTCTGAGCATCGGACTAAGACAGTTTCTGCTTGCGCAGACAAAGATTTATGGAGTTTCGGCATCCGCCATAGTCCTAGAGCTGACAGAGCGATCCACTGCCTCTCAGCAGCTGCTGATAGAGGCGCTGCGCGAGCTGGAGCAGGCGGGCTTCAGGGTGTACCTGGACGATTTTGGAACTGGCTACTCGAACTTCGCCTATCTGGCTGACCTTCCTCTCGCAGGGCTGAAGATGGACCGCCGGCTCACCAGAGCTGCAGGCACTCATTCTCCGGCGAGCCATGCCGTTGAAGCCATCTGCGCAATGGCTAAGGCGCTGAAGCTGCCGCTTGTAGCCGAAGGCGTTGAAACCGAGCAGCAGGCGATTGCAATGTGCCGGCTCGTTCCCGACGCCGTTGGTCAAGGCTGGCTCTTAGGAAAGCCATGCAAGGCCGGCGCATTGCCCGCAGGTGAGAAGTTTGAAGGGCGACATCTGTGAAAGTTGGGCCCAGGACAACACAGAGCGGCGCTCCTCAGAAGGCCAGCGCGCAATGGAAAGGAAAGAGTAACGAAGTGACAATGTCCGATCGACGCCAGCCCTACAAAGGCCAACCGAAGCCTCTCTATCATGCGCTCGCGCAGTCAATCACCATTGACATTGAGCGCGGGGCTCATCCAGTGGGGAGTACTTTGCCGTCCGAGAAGAATCTCATGTCAGTTCACGGCGTGAGCCGCCAAACCGTGCGCCGGGCGTTGGCATTGCTCAGGTTCCAAGGCTTGATCGCGTCTCGCCCAGGGGTTGGCTCGATGGTGCTTCCGGCGCCACAGGAGGTGGAGGCATTTCCCCCGATCATTTCTGTAGATGGCCTTCGCGAGCTTCTCCGAAGGACAGAGCTTCACCACGTATCTTTGGGCTTGATCACCGTCAATGAGCGCCTCTCGGACGTTCTGGAGTGCCGGCGTGGTATCCAGTTGTCTGAGGCTTGTTTTCTAAGAAGGCGGTCAGCTGCTTCACTGCCGGCGGGCGTTGTGCGAGTTTACCTCCATCCGGAGTATGCGGCGGCCCAGATCACCTCGCGGATAGCACGTGGGCCGATCTATCAGAATCTGGAGCGGATGTACGGCATAGCCGTGACGGAAGTTCGGCAGGACATGACGGCTACGGTTCTCGACAAGGAGACCGCCGATCTGCTTCAAGTGGCGCCAGGTGATCCCGCACTTCAAGTTGTTCGCTTCTACTACTCCACAGCCGGCAACCCTGTCGAAGTGGCTGTCAGTCACTACCCAAGCTCACGCTTTCGACAGAGTATTAGGTATCCGCTGCCCCCGGCAAGTTGGCAGGCAGGGTGAATCAAGTGTGGCGTTACGCTGCGGCCGCGGGGCGCGAGAGCGGCTCGGCCTGGAGGTCCATCCTAAGCCGCTGTCGCGATCCATGACTACTTCGTCTGATGTCGATGAGCCGGCTCAAATCCTTCTCTCGCTGGCATCTGTCCGCGGATCCTCACGAGGGCGCGGTGGTGCCTGCAAGTACTGCTCTTTTCGGTCTGACGGCAGGGCAATTTGCGGCTTCATCCATAAGTGGATGGCGCTGCTTCGAGCAACCCGCAAAGGTGGGGGAAAATTCTCCATGCGACGTCTGGAGCACTCCCTGCATGTGCGGACATGCGGCGCAGGCTGACCGTCGTCATCGGCCAGTTGGCGACGCCCCGGCGTGGTGATAAGAAGGGCTCGCCGCCTCGACGGCTCCTGGACAAACATCAATAGTTGATCAATGACTCTTTCGAACTCTGTGTACTCGGTGTCGTCTCCTTACAGCGTGAGAAGAGTGCTGTTGGTTGAGGGTGACATTGAAAGCGCCGGCATACTTGAGGCTCAACTTCGAAAGGAGGGGTTCCTCGTAGCGGTTGCTGATGACGGAGAGCATGCCTTGGAGTTGTTCGCCCATTGGCACCCTCACATAGTGCTTCTAGAGACGATGTCTTCCAGGATGGCTGGTACCGATGTGCTCGCTATGATCCGCGGAAGGGCGAGCACACCTGTGATCATGATTTCTGCGATCGACGATGAGCGGGATAGGCTCGGTGCGCTGCATTGCGGCGCAGATGATTACATCGTCAAGCCATACAGTCCGCGGGAACTCGTCGCTCGTGTTCATGTGGTGTTGCGTCGCGTTTCGCTTGGATGGGGAATGGATAGCATCCTCCGGCAGGGAAGGCTGATTGCAGATGGAGTGGCGATGAGGGCACTGGTTGAATCAGAGGCGTCTGGACCGCCGGCTGTCGTCGACTTGACCCTGACCGAGTTCAACATCGTTTATGCGCTACTGCGGTCCCCTTCCAGAGCATTCACGCGTGGAGAGCTGCTCCAAGGCGTCGCTGCCGATGATTCGTCCAGTCGGGTTGTCGACACGCATGTCCACAATATCAGGAGGAAGCTCAAGCATCATGGCATCACCGGAGTGCTGGTGACGGTTAGAGGTGTGGGATACCGCTTCAAATGACGGCCGAACAGTCGCATGGCTAGTAGAGACTCTTGTAGATATGAGTTCGCCTCTGACCGAGTGGGCCGGTCGTTGGCCTAAGCAATGCATGATGCTCAGCATGTTGCGCCAATGTCGCTCGGCCAGGCGGTGGGTTAGCCTGAGTGAAGAAGGTCCAGCGAAGACTTTGAAGCTGCTGTGCTAGAGGTGGATTCGCAATGACGCGAATCCACGGAATTTCGATTTCTGGCGAGGGCCACAAGATGGTGGTTGGTAAGCGTTACAGCGTGAAGTCACGTGGAATCATGACGTGCGGACTCATTTGATCAAGAAGTCGCTCGGCGACTTCCCGTTCTGAACCAAAGCAGCGAGCCACTTCGGTTGGCGCCCACGGCCGGACCAAGTCTCACCAGGGTTGGCCGGATTGCGGTACTTAGGGGCGACCTTGCTGCCGGCCGTCTTCTTCGGATTCCGGACTACTCGCTTGCCGGCCTTTTCCGTGGATGGACTTGAAAGCGCCCCATAGAGCTCCTCAATCGTGTAACCGTGGTCTTTAACATACTTGTTGATCTTGGCTCGCATGGCGGCAGCCTTGGGGCGAGTCAGTACTCTGGTTTGCTGTTTCTCTGCTTGAGCGATCAGCGTCTTGAGTTCTTTTGCCGAGAGGTGGCTGACATCGATTGTCATCTGTTCTATCCGAGGTGCAGAAGGGATAGCGTAGTTCGAAATCCGCCTCGATGCGAATGACGACAGCCTATGGCAACGGCACCGCGTCATTCCGCAGCGGCTTGGCCATTGGCAATAGCTTACGGGTAGAACTTTCCCGGGTCGCTCAGCTGTTTCGCGAACTGCCCCCTCTGGTAGGGCGGCAGCTCCACCGGCGGCGCGTAGCGGCTCAGAAGGTCGATTTGCTTCCTTCGGGCGAGTTCCGGCTTCTTATGGAAGTAGGCCTCATGCAGCACCGGCACTCTCTTGCTGATGCTGTGGCCCGTCAGCAAGGCAATGTCCTCGTCGGGAATTCCCTTGTGATGGAGCTCCGTGGCGATGGTGTGCCGAAAGGCGTGCAGCCCAATCCCCTTCCCGAAACCCAAGCTCTTCAGGTAGGTGCTGAACTGGTTGAGCGCCGCTTGGCTGTAGCGCTGGTTCGACTCACCCGTTTTGCGGTTCACGCCGGCGGTCAGGTGGGGGAACAATCGAGGATGGCCACACGCGCGGATATCCTCCACGAAGTCCAGAAAGCCCGCATCAAGCACTTGGGGAGGGATGGGGAGGGTTCGAATGGCAGACTTTCCTTTCAGGCGCTGACGGCTTCGGTTGCGGGTCTTGTGCGCCAAGTCGGGATCGACGGTCTTCTGGATCCGTATGCACCAGACGCCAGCCTCTTGCACTACGTCCGCTAGTTTCAGCTGAGCGATTTCGTTGATGCGCGCCCCTGTGCACAGGCCAAGGATTGGAAGCCACCAGCGGTGGGGGTACTTGCTAGCCCATGGGACATATGTCTCCAGGTCGAAGATGCGCTTGAGTTCTGCATCGTCAAAAAGGCGCTCGGGCTTGTTCGGATCCACGACCAAGTCTTTCTTGATTTCGTCGAAGGCGACCATCGGCGAGGCACCAATGGCCTTGGATTTCTCTAGCTTTTTGAAGAAGGTCGATAGGAAGCGCCGGTGTTTCTCGAGCGTGGCGGGGGCGGGCGGAGCAACGTTGAGTTGCTTTCCACGCGCGACCGCCTGGTCGTAGGTAAACCTTCGGTACTCGGGGTCGGACAGCAGACGGTCTGGGGCCCAGCGAATGAGGTCCCACAGCTTGTAGATGTGAGCGTGGTCGATGCGGGTGACTGGTATGTCCCCGCAGGTCATTAGAAGCAGCCGTAGGGTGCGAGAGGTCGCCTCGACGGTCTCTCTGGCCAGGCAGCTGTAGTCGCCGCGATTGCGGATGTAGTCGTCAATTTCTACGGAGAGCGAGCGCCCGGGTGTGCCCGCCGGCAGCGGCTCGGGATACCGGGTGCCGTTCTTCGTTGAGCGTGCGCGGCGGGTGCGCTCATAGGCGGCATTGAGAATCTCTTGGGCCTGGATCGCGGCCTCTCGGCTGGTGACGACCAGCTTTCCGATCCGAAACCTGCCGATGCGGATGTCGGACATCTCCAGCGAGCCGTTGGGGTCGTCCAGGTAGATTTGGAGGGGGCTTGGTGGGGGAGTCAACGGCATTGCGGGCTTCCATCGTTTCGATGGAGGTACAGATAAACCAGCTTCAGCAATCGTCAATGGAAATGGGTCGTTCGCGTACCGACCGTAGGCATCTATTGTGAGCGCCCATTACTGCTTCTTCAGGAAAAGAAAATTACGCAGGAACTGGATGAATTTAATGTATTAAAATCAAAGACTTGACTGGATAAAAATTATGTCGAATCGCAGTCATTACGGTACTGTTTAATTTCTACAAGCTAACAACTCCCTCTGAGATGCTAGTTTAGTTCTGTACGGCTGCTAAACGGTGCGGCCAGTTGATGGCTGAGAGATCACTTGGGAGGTGGAGCTGTGGCGCAACGACTCGGTCCATTGTTAGTGATCGCGATCCTCTTCGCGCCGCTGGGAGTCAGCGGTGGGACGCCCACTGACCCCGAGCTGCGCGGTGAGCTCCTGCGGATGAAGAATGCCGATCAGGCGGTGCGGGACCTCCCGCTGACCACCGAGGGCGAGGAGAGGGTGCTCAGTGCCGTCGATGCGGTGCACACCGCTCGGCTGAAGGCGATCGTTGCGGCCCATGGCTGGCCGACCGTGGCGCAGGTGGGCCAGGACGGGGCGGACGCGGCTTGGTTGCTTGCCCAGCATGCCGACAAGGACCCGGCGTTCCAGCGCTCTGTTGCGGAAGCCATGGAGCCCTTGGTAGCCACGGGGCGGGTCAGAGCGTTCAGTTACGTCTATCTGTGATGCATACACGATCCTGGGCGGCACCATTGGATGTTGGCTCCACGATGCGCGAGTGGCATACCTGACAATGCTGCCAGTTCCATCGCCCGCATGATCTCTTATCGGTTCCGATAGCGGCCAGATAGAACTAATGGGCAAGTTGACCCGTGTTTGTGGTCTGATAGCCTAGAGTCGCAATGCGTGCTTGAACAAGGAACTCATTTTTGGAGGGCGTGATATGAAAGAAAGTGATCAGGATTGGCTGGCGCGGGTTGCTGAAGTGCGGGAACGACTACGTGATGGAACGGAGCCTGTGATCCTATTGGAAGAGTATGAAGAGCTCCGGGCTGCGAGGAAGAAGAAGCGAGAGCTGGGAAGGCAGATTGGTGCCCCCCCGAAGCCCCTCTATTAGGTGGCCTAAATCCTTCTGGCTTTAACTGAATGATTCATGATTTCGCCTATGGAGTGGGTGTGAAAATTTATCAGGTCAGGATTACTGCGAGTGCCCAGGGGCAGCTGGATGCATGGGAGTTTGAGCATTCCCAAAAATTTGATTGGTCCGCAGCTGACGCTTACATCGATGATTTCGTCGAGGATGCTCGCACGCTATCGGACAACCCCCTGCGTGGGACGCTTGTGACGGTTGGGGGAAATGTTTTTCGACAAATTACTGGTTCGAGGACTCTGTGCCGCATCTCATATGATGTGGATGAAGATTGTGCGTATGTGGATGTTCTTGATTTTCGCCGTGCCAGTAAGTAGAAAGTATCAGTCAGTTTGAGGGTCTATTGCTGGAGTGATCTTAAGGCTGGCATTTGTCTCGTACGGATCGCCGTAGTTCCAGTCCCGGCATGTACGGATTGGTCTGATTCCTGCTTGCCCACCATTCGGTGCGAATCCATCCTTCCAGTGTTCCCTGACAGAAGCAGCGACCCCCTTAATGACCTCGAGGCAGAATGCCGCGTCAAATTGGGTCTGAGATTCAATAGCATGCACAATTCTCCAGCGCTATGGAACGCAGGGGCGTTGTGCAGACCCGGGGCGTTGGGAACCGCGCGCGGTTGAAGCCCCTGGGACGCTTGACGAGCGTCGCGCTCGAATGGGCCTGGCGCCCATGGCGGAGTATCAAGCGATGGTCTCCAGGCATTGCGAGCAGTTTGGGCGTTAAGATCGGATCAGCAGCTGCGGCGCTGCACGGGAACAGGCTGGGGTGAGGCCGGTTCTCCGGCATGGGGAGTTGAGAGCCCCGAGCAGTTCCGGTGCCCCGTCGCGGTGTTGCAGGGCGTGCGGGTCGGCAACTACGTAGCGAGGGAGATGCATGGGGGCTTTCGTGGGTCGCGCGAAGAGGTGGCTTGGGACGGCGCTCGCACTTGGCGCTTTCAGCCTGCCCGTGGGGGCGAGCAACCCGGAAGCGGCGTCGCACGCCTCGGCTGCAGCTCCGCAAGCGGTGGACATCCCCTTCGAGCGCTTCACGCTGCCCAATGGGCTGCGTGTCATTGTGCACACCGACCGGAAGGCGCCCATCGTGGCGGTCCACCTGTGGTATCAGGTGGGCTCCGGAGATGAGCCTGCCGGCCGCACCGGTTTTGCGCACCTCTTCGAGCATTTGATGTTCCGCGGCACCGAGCATTACCGCGACGCCTACTACGGGCCGCTGCAACGCGTCGGCGCCACCGACGTCAATGCCACGGTTACGCCGGAGCGCACCAACTACATGCAGGTGGTTCCATCCACGGCGCTGGACCTGGCGCTCTGGATGGAGTCCGATCGCATGGGTCATCTGCTGGGTGCCATCGATCAGAAGGCGCTGGATACCGAACGGGGCATTGTCGAGAACGAGAAGCTGCAGCGGCGTGGCGTGCCTTACGGACTCGTATGGGAGCAGCTCTCCCGGTCAAGCTACCCGCCGGGGCACCCGTACCATCATTCGACCTTCGGATCCGCACGCGATCTGCAGGCGGCCACGCTTGCCGACGTCCAGGATTGGTTCCGGACCTGGTACGGCCCAAACAACGCGGTGCTGGTGCTGTCAGGCGATGTTGGCGTTGAAGAGGCCAGGAAGAAGGTTGAGTCCTACTTCGGGCACATCCCATCTGCGCCCGACGTAGCCAGGTCTTCCGTGGACGTCGCCAACCGGGCTTCCACCACCCGGGAAACCTTGTCCGATCAGGTCCCTCAAGCGCGTGTTCACCGGACATGGAACATCGCAGCTCGTGGGACGCCGGACTTTGATCAGCTGCGGGTGTTGGCTTACATCCTGGGAGGAGGCAATGCCTCCCGGCTGGGCAAGCGCCTGGTGCACTCCGATCAACTTGCCACTGACGTGACGGCAGAGGCAGGGGGGCAGCTCGGATCTCGACTCATGATCGTCGCCAACGTGCGCGATGGTGTCGACCCGTCGGCCGTGGAAACCGCCATCGAGGTGGAGCTTCAGCGTCTGCTGAACGATGGTCCCACCCTCGATGAGGTGCAACGTGCGCGGGCCGCGATGCGGGCCGAGTTCGTGAAGAGCATCGAGCGTAACGGTGGGATGGACGGCAAGGCAGAAGTGCTCGCCGCCTGTGAGGCATTTGAAGGCGATGCAGGCTGTTACCGGAGGTCCGCCGACGTGGTGGCATCGGCCACGCCCGACCAGCTGGTCCGCGTCGCTCGCCGCTGGCTGGGGCAGGGGGATCACATCCTGACGGTCATTCCGGGCGCCCGCGCTGCGTTCGCTGAGGAGGCCGAGCCGGCTGACGCGGTGTCCCACGCGCAAAGCCCAGGCAAAACCCATCGCGCTGCGGCACCGGGCGTGGATCGCAGCGCAGGGCCACCGTTTCCTGAAAGCTATCCGGAGTTGAGATTCCCTGCGATCGAGCGGGCGGCGCTGTCGAACGGCACCCACGTGATCCTGGCTCGACGGGAGGACGTCCCGCTTGTTCGCATGTCGTATCAATTCCCGGTGGATCCCGCGGCAACTGCGGGTCTGGCAGACATGGCGTTCAGCATGCTGGCGGAGGGGGCAGGGGATTACGATGCCTTGACGTTCGCGGCGCGCGCTGAATCGCTGGGGGCGGAGCTGGGTTCAAGTGTCGACGTGGGCAGCGGCGCGGTGACCCTGGTCGGTCTCAGAGACACGCTTGACGATTCGGTTGCGCTGTACGCGGACATGCTGCGCCGACCGCGCTTTGAGCCGGCAGCGATGGATCGCATGCGTGCCGCCAAGGTGGGGGCGCTTCGGGAGGAGGCGGCTAACCCACAGCGCTTGGCCACGAGCCTGTTTCCTGCGCTGCTGTACGGGCTCGATCATCCGTACGCCCAGGCCTTCAATGCACCGGGCACAGTGGCCTCCGTTGAGGCTTTGCGCCGCGATGACCTGGTGGAGTTCCACCGTGCCTGGATCCGGCCGGAGCGGGGCACGCTTGTCGTGGTCGGGGATACGACGCTCCACGAACTGATCCCGGTCCTTGAGAGGCATCTGGGCGACTGGCGCGGGTCGGGTGGGATCCCTGAGGTGCGCATCGACGACCGCCTGCCCGCGCAGGCGAGGCCACGGGTGTATCTGGTCGACAGCCCTGGCGCCCTGCAGGCTACCCTGGTGGCCGGGCAACTGGTCGCGCCGAGTTCAGACCCCCGGACGTTGGCCTTCGAGGTCGCCAATTCCGTCCTGGGAGGATCGCCAAGCGCGCGCCTCAACATGAATCTGCGAGAGGCCAAGGGCTGGTCCTACGGCGTGATCTCCAGTGCTGCCAATGCCCCGATAGCGCGACCCTGGCGAGTGGTGGCGCCGGTGCAGTCCGACCGCGTGGCGGAGGCCATGGCGGAGATTCACCGCGAGATTGCGGAGTACGCGTCCGGACCGGCGCCTGCCAGGCAGGACGAGGTTGCACGCTTCCGGGACAGCCAGGTGCGGCGTCTGGCGGGTGGTTTCGAGACGCGGGAGGCCGTCGCGTCGGAGATCGCAGACATCGTGCGGTTCGACCGGCCAGAGGATTGGACCACACAGCGCAGCAGCGCCCTCCGACAACTCGATCTCAACGAGGTCCGGGCCGCTGCCGCCGCGCTGGACGCCAGCAAGTTGACTTGGGTCGTGGTGGGTGACTTGTCCCGTGTCGAGGCACCCGTGCGTGCCATGGGGCTGGGCGAGGTGATCGTGATTGATTCGCAAGGCGCGCCGCTGCAACCCGGGAAAGCCCGGTCGGGCGGGAGTGGAGTGAACTAGGCTCGGCAATCGGGTCTAGATTGCTTTCAAGGACCTCAGGTAAGAAGATTTGTGTGCAATGCGTCTTAGGCGTTCCGGCAGGCGAATGGGCAGCTCTGAGGAATCAGTGGCATAGGACGCCCGGCCGGGGTGGTAGCACCACAGTTGAATTGTTTGTCCAAGGGAGGGGTATGAACAATTACTCGGTCTACTTGCTGCGTGAGGACATCAAGACGGACTACGACGCGATCGCCGTCCAAGTTGCTGGCATTCCCGTAGTCGATGGTGCGTCGCATTACGGGACACTGTTCGTGAAGCCGACGGCACCACGGGAGCCGAAGTGGTCTCCCTTGTTTACGCCCTTTGTGGATAAGAAAAAGCTTGGAAATGTCCAGTCCTCCGCAGCCGTCCTCATCGTTCCTGTGGACAAGCGCCTTTTCGCCGTTACGTTTGGCCAAGGAAGGCATCTACTAAAGCCCGAGGCTTTTGAGGAGCGGTTTGGGCTGCTCGTAACACTGAACTCCGTGCGGCAGGATGCTCTACGTAGTGTGGATAAGCGCGCCTTCGTGGATGACCAGAACAGCCGTGTGCAAACCAGTCAGGCATCTGCTGCCTTGGAATTCGGCATCGATATCGAGCGCGACCTTATTCGGGGCATCGTTGGCTATCCCGATGCGCCTGAGATGGGGCGCCGGTTGTCCGGATCGGATGCCCTCAACTTCACCAGCAAAGCGGATATACCGGAGCTGAGAAGGCAGCTGCGCCGCTATCTTCGGGCCTACTCTTCCACCGATTACAAGGAGAAGTTTCCTTGGGTTGATCAGGTTCGCCAGCTAAGGCCCAAGGGTCAACGTGCAGTCGAGCTAGATGCCCTGATGGTGGAGAAGCTAAAGATCGCCTGGAAGCAAGGTGGGCGGGTAGAGGGTTGTTGGCTTGCTATTCCGGATGTGGTGGACTGGGCCCGCATCGCAGGCTTCAAGTTCACCCGCAAGAAGAACGAAGGCATGTCTTCGGATCTCCACCTGCCTGGCCTCGTACAAGCATATCCGGATGCAGAGCCGAACATTGAGTTCTTGCGATCCCGGCAGGCATTCGCAGTGGATGAGGAGCAGTGGACCGTAGAGGACTGGCAAGTCTACCGCTGCATCCACTGTGAGCTGGAGGATGGTGGGAAATCTTACGTGCTCTCCGCAGGGAACTGGTTTGAGGTCCATGATGATTTTGCCGCAAGCATCGAAGAATTCTATGCGAACATCGCCAAGTTCCCTTTAGAGCTACCGATCTACAACCACGACGATGAGGCGGCTTACAACCAGGCCCTTGTGGACGAGAGCAATGGGGCGTGGTGTTTGATGGATCGCAAGCTTCTCAACGTGGGCGGTGTGCACGACAAAGTTGAGTTCTGCGATGTCTATGGGGCTAAGACTCTCTTGCACATAAAGCACTACGGCAGTTCCAGCGTGCTCGGTCACCTGTTCAATCAGGGATTGGTGTCAGCCGAGCTGCTTAAGTCAGACAAGAGCTTCGTGCAACTCGCCAACGAGAAGATCGATCCGGCTCATGCGCTTGATCTTCCCGTTGACGTCCCGCGTGATGTCAAGGATTACAAGGTGGTGTTCGGTGTGATAAGCCAGTCTGAAGCGCCAGGACTACATCTGCCATTTTTCGCCAAGGTTGTGCTCAAGTCTGTATGCGCGCGCATCCTCGAGCGTGGCTTTGGAGAGGTCATGCTTGCCAAGATCTCTGTCGATCAAGACAAAGTTAAGGTGAAGAAACTGCCGCCAGGTAAGAAGCCAGCGAAGCGCGGGCAAAGGATGGCACGGGGCGGCCACTGAGTCGTTTCAGCTGACAGTGTTGTCCTGTTCGGGTCTATTCGGAGTGCATTGTTGGAGGAGTGAGTATGACCAAGGGAAATCAAGCTGTGCGGAAGTCTGCCATCCCACCTGAAACGGATCTGGAGGGCCATCAATGGCCCAATGAAGTTCGTTTCACCCCGTATTGGGGTGACCTCTACTGGGGCGGGACGGAGGGGCGGCGGGTGCTCTTGCTTGGCGAGTCGCACTATCGGAGGGAGGGGACGAGCGATTCGCTAGAAGTGACCCGTCCTTTCACTCAAGACCATTTCCGAGAGATGGCCTTGCCGGTCCGGAACGGCCGTGACGGACCCTTCTTCAAGGCGCTCGATCTGATCCTCACCGGGCGGCAGGACTACCAACTCCAAGACGCCGCCGCGGCTTGGAGACGCGTGGCATTCCTGAACCTATCGCAGGCGTTCGCAGGTTCCCAAGCAAATCACCGGCCGCGAAATCAGGCGCTGCGCGACGGCGGGGACGTATTGGTTCGAGACATTCTGCCGGTGCTTCGGCCGGATGTGGTGCTGGTGCTCGGTCGCACAGCTTGGCGGTTCTTTAGTCATGGTGAACCGCGACCGGGCTTGGAGCCCTTCATCGCCCAGCAGGTGAATCGAGGGGCTGGCAAGCGACGCTACATTGAATCTCGGGAAGTCTGGTCGCTGGACTACACGGGAGGGTCCGCCCTGATGACGTGGGTCTACCATCCATCGTGGAACGTAGACACATGGCAGGATCGGGCGGGAGCGCTCCGGCACCTCATCTCATTTGCGAAACAGTGCTGATACTGTCAAGCCTCCCTGGGCAGAATGGAGGGAGGGCGGGCAACGGCAATGTCGAACGAATTAGTTTATATCGTTAGGGTATATTGACAGTCGTGGCGCGATGTTGCAGCTTTGTATGGCCGTTCCCTCTCAATGAAGGAGTCAAGTTATGTCGATTAAGCCTGGCCCGAAGCCGATAGCTCCCTCCACCGGGCAGCCGGATAAGCGTCGGCGGGATAACAAGGATACCCCCGGGAATACCCCTGGCTTGAAGCCTCACAAGCATAAGCCCGGCAAGTGACTTAAAGCGGATTGGTTGTCGGCGGCAGGGATCAAAAGAGCAGAAGTGCGACACTGGCCGACACCACTATGGCGCCGGCCTTCGTAGCTGTTGCCTGTTGTTGAAGTAATCGGTTTGGATATGCGCGGAAGCAATTGGCACTCTTGTCGTGTGGCGGCAAGCGGAGGGGCGATGTCTTCACCTGCCCTGAGAGTGCACAGCCGAGTGTTATGGTGAGGATGAAATCGCCGAAGTCCTGACAAAAGACTGCTGGTTTCTAGTTGGAATGCTCGGCGTATTGGATAGCCAAGACGATCCTGGAGTTCCAGACACCAGGGCGGCGTGCCCTGGAGTGTGGGGCATTCTGTTGGAAAGTGAAGAGCGGCATACTGCGCGCTCAGCTAACGCTCAACCCCATTGGCGGAAAAGAGGTCTTGCCGACGGGGTTGAGCAGCCTGCGTAAACGACTACTTACATCCTGCGCAGACCAGATGGCGCCATAGGCTTGAGTCCTTCAACCCACCTGTCGAAAATGAGCGCAGCAAGAACTTTATGGTTAAGCCTCTCGGATTCGCTGGGGGCGCGAACCTTGACGCTGATGTCTAGGTTGGCGCTGAGTTGCTGTTCCAGCTCAGGCAGCCGTGACGCATGCTTGCTGAGCTGCTTTTGATGAGTAGCGAGCAACACTGCTATATCAAGGTATAGCTGTTGCAGATAGATCAATCGGTCTTGCGTCGCTGCTGCCTTAATGGCGGACTTCGGCGTGGTCGCCTCGCCCCAGAAGAGGCCGCCGCCATTGATGACTTTGCTGATGTGGTCAATGAGCCATCCGCCTCCAGCGACTGCGCCCGTCGCCAGAAGGCCTCCGACAACGTCGATTATAGCTTTCTCCAGAACTTTCTTTGCCCAGGCTTTCCGTGTCTGAGCTGCATTGGCCGGGGACCCGCTGCCGGTTGCTTCGGTTGGCTTCTTAGTCTGCTTCTTCGCGGAGGTCTTGTTACTCGAAGATCTATTTTGGCCTTCTTCCGTCATTTTGCTCGTCCTTTTAATGGAAACTCTATATCGGTGGGTGGGGTTCAATAAATAATATACGAAGCAAGGCGCGATAGCCGATGCCGGCCATCTTCAGTAATCCGGTTAATTTGAATGAGACAACGAGGCTATAGCCTCATTCTGAGATGGCATCAGCCCTGGACTGGTCACAACGTGGTGGACTACCCGAACGCGCGCGCGAGCCAATCGGTAGCCCCTTCCAAGTCTAGCTTCATTGACGCGTAGGAGCGTCTCAAAAGGCGTGGAGGGAGGAGGCCGTCCCACTTCTGCGTGACCAGGTTGTTCGCAGAGTGAAGAAGCGCCTCTGGCGATGGCAATGGCATCTTTGCAACCCGCCCGAGCACCTTGATCACATCATCGAGACTCCTTGCTCCCATGGAAATTTCCACGCCCAGCCTACCTGCCTGAGAAGTGAATCCCTGAGCGTTCAAAAGGCAGGCGATGGCTTCATTTGCGGAGTCTCCCAGCCACGTCAGCAGCAAGGCGTCGCTGCCCTGGTCGAGAAGAATCTTCCCGTCGAGCCCCAATTGACGGTAGGCGTTCTGCGCCTCCTGCAGGAAGCGAGCGGCAGTTGGGTCCAGGAAGTCTGGTTTGATCTCTTGCTGATACAGCCCGCGCATCTTCTGGCGAACCTGCGTGTGGACCTGACCGCCCGTTCCATTGAAAAGAGGCGGGGTCCCGCCCTTCGCAGCGGTCACGTAGATCGTCTTTTGGGCTTCGTCGATCTGCTCTACTAGCCAAGTGCGACCGCCAAATAGAATTCGTTGGCCGACGGTCACCAGTTGGGATACGGGGAGCGTGCCCAGTGCCTTGCCGGCGGCCACGATCCGGAACTCTTCGTCGACGCTGAAAGCGGCGTAGAAGGTGTAGTGGTTGACCAACTTGTCGCCGACCGGGCCGTGGAGCAGCAAGCCGGAGCCGTCTTGAATCAGGACCTGTTCTTGGCCAAGGTGGCGAAGCAACTCTGCGAACGCGTCTTGGGACAGCCCGTGGAACGGTCCCTGATCTGCGCAGAGCAGCTGATAGGCTTGGGCTGCCTTGAGTCCGCCGTACTGGGCAATGGAGGAGAGCAACTGCTGAACCAGCGTCGATAGGTGTAGCCCGTTGACCGAAGGCGGTTCAAACCACCTCTCCAGCAGTAGCAGTACGCAAGCAGTGGACTGAACTGTGTCCAGTCGAAGCCTTGTTTTCAACGTCGACTCAGCATCGATTGCATCCTCGATAACGTAGCCTCGCAACACCGCTGGCTCTCCAGGGCGGCGTCCGGAGCGACCAAGGCGCTGGCGAAGGCTGGCCACGGAAGGTGGTGGGCCAATTTGCGCGATGCTTTTCACCGCTCCGATATCGATGCCTAGTTCCAGGGTGTTCGTGCAAATTGCGCTTGCTGGACGACCCCTTTGCTTCAGAGCCGCTTCCGTGTCCGTGCGTATCTCTTTGGACAGACTCCCATGGTGTGGCCAGAACTCTCTCGGCCGGCCGTCCCGTTCGCTCAGCAGGTTGAGGAGGTGGGTGTAGCGTTCAACCTCCCTTCGGCTATTGGGGAAGATCAGGTTGTTCGTCCCTGAAAGGACCCGGTAGAGGTGCTCGGCCAGTGCAGCGGGAGCCGCCGGATTCTCGTCGGACCCGGCGTCAGGTGCGGGTTGTTCGTAGCCCTTGATGATCAGTTGGAGATCATTTCCGGTTGATGAGGCGTTGACCAGCGCGGGGGCAGCCCCAACACCCGGGCGTAGGAAAGCCCCAGCGCTCGAAAAGTCACCCAAGGTTGCCGACAGGCCCAGGCGGGGAGTCTGCCGCCGTAACAGCACGTCGATCCGGTGCATCAACGATTGGAGCTGCTTCCCGCGCTCGCTTCCAATGAACGCATGGAGTTCGTCCACGACAACGTAGAGGAGCTTGGAGAACGCGGCGCCTACGGAGGTTCCGCGGTTGCAGAGCATCGCCTCCAAGGACTCCGGCGTGATCAGGAGCACGCCACGGGGGTGCTTAAAGAACCGCTGCTTGGTGGAGCCCGATACGTCCCCGTGCCAAGGCCACACGGGGACTTCAAGGTCCTCGCAAAGCCGCTGCAGCCGTTCAAACTGGTCGTTGATGAGCGCCTTTAGAGGGCTGATGTAGACAATCAGGCCCTCCTCGTCGGTGTTCAGAAGGTGCGTGAGCGCAGGAAGAAAAGCGGCCTCGGTTTTTCCCGAGGCGGTGCTGGCGGCGATGATCACGTCCCGGTCGGCGCTCAGGACGAGAGGAATCGCCAATTCCTGGACCTCACGCAGCGCCTCCCATTGTTCGGTCCAGAGGTAGCGCTGGATTCGAGGGTGCAGCGATTGGAAGGCGCTGGAGGCAGTCATCGTTAGAGCCTGAACGACGCCAGCTCGTCGTCCTCTTGCACGACCAATTCGCCGTCGCCCCCGTGGTCAGCTGCCACCTCGACCGATCCGATCAGGTCCTGCCAGTCCACGCCCGGGTTCTGCTCCAAGACGGCCAAGAGGTTGATAAAGGCGGTGATCGTTGTGCGCGGGGTGCGGAAGAAGTTATCGCCGATTCGATTGGCGCAATGGGTCATGAACTGGTGAATGGCTTCATCGGGCAAGAGATACTTGCCCGCGTCGCCGGCAGCGTAGACATGGCGAATCTTGGTGAGCAGGACGTAGAAGTCTTCGGCTGTCAGGCTCGACAGTCGAACGACAGGGCCGCTGAAATCCACCAACCCGTTGGTGGCAAAGGTATTCTGGGCCAGGCGGCTCTGAAGAGCTTCATAGCTGTAGACGCCGCGGCGGGTATCCATCAGGAAATCCGGGGTGCCGCCCAGAACAAAACCAAGGCCAACCGCAGTGCCCTGCAGGGAGTCGTTGAGCATGCGCAGGAGCTGTTCGTAGTTTGCATTCCGAGCCTGGGCGTTGGCCAACTTGTAGAGGTTGACCAGTTCGTCCAGGCACACCAGCAGGCCGCTATAGCCCGCCAGCCGAACAAAGCGGCCCATGAGCTTGAGCTGGTCGTAGACCGATGCGTCGTCCACGATGGTTCGGACGCCCAGCGCTGCACGCGCGTCCGTCCGGGTGGCAAATTCGCCACGCAACCAACGAATGGCATCGGACTTGAGCTGCTCGTTGCCTTGTTCGAAACCTCTCCAATAAGCGGCGATCACGTCGGCAAAGTCATAGCCGTTCACCAGTTCGCTCAGCTGCTCGAGCTTCGCGCGAATGACCTGCTCGGTGGATACGCCTTGCGACTTGGATTCGGCCACTGCGGTCGAAATGAACTTCTCTACCACCCCGGGCAGGGCGCCTCCGTCGGGCTTGGTCCGAGTGGCCAAGTTCCGCATGAGCTCCGCGTAGAGCGACCGGGCCTGCCCCCCTGAAGCATGCAACCGCCTGTCGGGATTCAGATCCGCGCTGGCCACGACGAGCTTCCGCTCCATTGCAATGGCGCGAACGAGGTTCAAGAAAAAGGTCTTGCCTGCGCCGTACTCACCCACCACCAGGCGGAAGGACGAGCCGCCATCGGCGAGCCGATCGATGTCACTGACCAGGGTTTGCACTTCACGGGCGCGCCCGACCTGGATCAAATGCTGACCGGCGCGTGGAACGACGCCGGCGCGCAGCGACTGGATCACCGCGTCGCGGTCCCTGGAACGGATTGGGCTGCTCATTGCTCGATCTTCTCAATGAATTCGGGGTTGATCTCCAACGGGTCGTCGCCGTCGGAAAATGGAATGTCGTAAGCGTCGAACGACGCATCGTTGATTTGTTCAAGCGCGCCGTCGAGCATCAGCTCCATGTCTGCCGCGCCATCTTCCAGTTCTGCACGGGTCCAGACGGGGCGCGACAGCATTAGCCTCAGCAATGCGCTGTGTGCCTGATCAAGCCCGAGCAACTGACCAGCACTCTCCACCTCGGCACTCACCGCTTCCGCCGGCGCAAGATCAGGGGGAGTCGCTTCCTCGTCGGTGAAAATGTTGGCGAGCAATGCGGAGACTTGGGCTGTGTCCCGCTGAAGAGCAGCGATCCGGTCGGGATCGAGTTGGAATGCGCCAGACGCAGCCTTGGGCAATGCGCTGGGGGCTTTGGGCGGGCGTGGGGCATGGACGTCGCTGAACACACGAGCGGGATCCACGCCCAACGCTTTGTAGACGCGCTCCAAGAACCGGACCTCCTCTGGGGAGACCATCCCGTCGACTTGGGCGAGCGTGGCCATGGACCCGGCGATGGCGTCCTTTATGTCCCCGCTGAGCGGATCCAGCTTCTTGCGCAGCGTAGGCAAGGAAAGCGGTGCCATCGCCAAGAGATCAAGGTGCGCGCGCAGACGCCGTCGGTCACCCTCGCTCAGATGCGTCCAGCTTTCGATTTCGCGTGAAAGGTGCTCAAGTTCGTGGGTGCTGAACGTGCCATCAGACTGAGCGACCGTCGAGGCGAGTTGCAGGGTCAACTGGGCCGTTTGATAGGCCTGAGCGTCGGTTCGATGGGTTTGGTCGGGAAGCAGGGGGAAGAGAACGATAGGGTCGTTCTCGCCAGGCACCCGCGCGCCTTCGAGCACATTGGGTTCCATGCCGACCTTGGACTGCTCTAGTGCTCGTGCGAGTTCCCGAATTTTGTCCTTGCCCAGGGTGGTTCCGACTGCCCCAAGCCTTTCCAATAGGTCGGTCAGCTTGATCGACAAATTGGCGGTTTGAACATCCGAAGCGACTTCGGCCAATGCGGTCCGCGTGGCCAGCGGCCAGATCTCTGACGGAAGCAGCAAGGTGCCCTCAATGGATTGGCGGGCCTCGGGGTTCTTGCCCACGAGCCGGCTGAAGGCTCCGAGGTCCTCCGTGCACTGAGAAACAAGTTCCTGCAGCGCCTTTAGGGGCGCTCGCAATGCGGTGACATCGGGAATGTCACCGAAAGTCTTGGTGCCGGCATCAGTCCGGTCCAAGGCCGGGTTAAAGGGGCGGCGTGTGAACTTCAGCTTGGTGCGGTTTTTTGGCAGCACCATTCCAGGGCCGAACGTCTCTTGATACCGCAGAGCGAAAAGGCGATCGAACTCTTCCGCACAACGCGTTGCGGCGGTTCGCAGCGGAATCTCTGGATTGAGCCGCACCCAGGCCGTGGCCAGCGCGGCGGGCACGGGGACTCGATCCAAGGAGCATTGCCCCAGGGCCAAGCGGATGTAGAAAGGCAGTTCGTAAGTTCGTTCGAACGCGGGAAGCGGCGCGTTGTAAAGCTGTTCGCCTGCTTCGGTCAGAGCCATCCAGTCGAGCAGGCTGTTGACATGACCGTGGACATTCGGAAGCACGGCGGCATAAGCAGACGACAAACGGCGGAGCATCGCCTTGATAGCGGGCCAGTCTTGCTTGGAATCCGGATCGTTCCCCGAATCCAGCAAGATGCGACGCTCCAATCCAAACAGGAACAATCGAACATACTGGATTGCGCAGCCGGGATCGGTACGGTCCGAAGCGAGCCACTTCAGATAGGCGTGGCGTTCAGCGGGTTCAAAATCTGCGTAGCCTCCCCAGTAGCGCGTCGTGGACCGGTAATCCCCGTATCGCCCAACGGCAAGAACGCCATTGACCAAGCTGGGCTCGTTCTCACGCGTGCCAGGGGTGGTCAGCCGCGGACCTGTGTAGAACAGGCCGCCCCGGATAACAATGCCCGCGATCTCGATCTCGTCCTGGGCGCCGAGCCAGCGGGTCTTGTCCCAGCCCTCGGGGGGGCGGGGTACCGTGAATTGCTTTGCCGGCGTTCCGGCGTCGATGGCCACCCGCCGGAGCTCATCGGGCAGGGAGGGAGGCGAAGCCCGCGATGGAAGCGGGGGCGGCGGCGTCATTGCACCTGCGTCGCGGGTTCCGTTCGTGTGGGGAGGGTTAGTCTGCTCCGCGGCTCTTGAGTCCGAGTGCGCTCGCCCATCTATGGTGCCCGTCAAGGTTTCTCCCGAGGCTGTGTCCGCGTTTGTGGCGAACTGGATCAGCGGCTCGACCAGCTCATCTTGCGAAGTCGCGGCCAAGCGCTGGGTCACGGCAAGTTTCGCCGCAGCGAGGTTGCCCGGGCGCGCGCGCTCAATGCGTTCCTCGTCAGGTTGGTAGGGGTAGGGGGTAGAAGGGTTTGCGGAGCCCACGGCCGTCAGCACCCGTGCGGCGGACTCGATGGCAAGGCGCATGCTCACCGCGGCTTTGGCCTCTTCCAAATTGCCAGGACGGGGCGGCGAAAGAGTCTCCGGGGGCGCTTTGCTCGGGGCCTGCGCCGCAGGCAGCGCCGAGCGCCCCTCAGAGCCGAGCGGGCGCGCATCTTCTGGCACCGCAGCGCCGACCGATCCCGAGGACGTGCCCGATTCAATATTCGCGGGTCTCGCCGGTTGGGCAGCTTCTGCGCGGGGCTGTCTCTGTGCCGCCTGCCCAGATGGAAGAGCGGATGCCTTGATCAACTCCGCCAAGGTCGGCTCTGGAGCGGGGACCGGCTTGGCGGGAGAGGGTGTCTTTTTCGGGCGCATCGCCTGCCACTTGGCCCAGAGCCAAACGGCGGCGGCCACCGCAAGGACGATCCCCAAACCGATCCAGACTTCCTTTGGCACCAATGCTATGACGACCAGGATTGCGACGATCCAGCCGCCTGCGGTTTGCTTCCTTCTCGCCATGTGGCCCCCTGCCTTTGGCGCTTCCTTTTGGGGCATTGTAGCTCGCCAACCCCACGTGAGACGCGCATAGCCAGGACGGGGCGAGGCTCTGGGATGGCCAGGATTCGCCCATTCAGTATTGGCGTCCAGGGCACTGGCGTGCCTGCCCCAAGCCTTGACGTTGATGGCCGTACGAGTGAGCTGGGATGATCAGTGGGGTGGTGAGAGCCGTGTTTCGTTCACCGCAAGCATGTGCCGCTGCAGGGCTGCGACGATCTCGTTGTCTGGCAGGTTCTGGGCCCCGGCCAGGAAAACGAGTTCGGCCACTTGTCGTCTGCGCTTGGCGTCGTCGCGGCGCTTGATGGCCTTCTCCCGGGCATCCTGCCGCTGATGCGCCAGAAGCTCCCTGGCTTGAAGCTGGGCCAGCCGATGGGTGGCCCGTTGGATCTGATCGCGGTAGTGATTGGTGGATGACATGATCTTCTCCTAGTGAAGTCTCCCTCAGTGAAGCAATGATTTCTCATCCGTCAACCTATTTATGGCGCATCGCTTTCGCACTTGATGCAATTCAGAAAATCAGAAAAGAAAGATGCAAATGCAAAGAGCGAAAAGCGCACTTAGGCATCACAAGTGATGCGTGCGCAATGGGCTTCGCCCCTTGAACCCCAAGCCGCTTTGCGACTTGCCAACTGCAAATTCAAAGGCATAAAGAGCTCAAAGAACTGGAGCTCTCTGCATGGCGATATACCACACCCGTGTCAAAACCTTCTCCCGTGCCAAAGGCCATTCGGCCGTTGCCGCCGCCGCCTACCGCGCGGGCTTATCGCTCGTAGATGAGCGCACGGGAGCGCGGCACGACTACTCTCGCAGAGGCGGAGTGGTCGAGAGCCGCTGGGTGGTGCCTTTGAAGGCGCCAGACTGGTCGCTCGACGCCGCAAAGCTATGGCAAGCGGCCGAGGCGGCCGAGAGGCGAAAGGACGCAACCGTGGCCCGCGAGTTTGAGATCGCACTTCCGCACGAGCTCAACGGGCCGCAGCGCTCGGCCCTGACGGCGGACATAGCCCGCGCATTGGTTGATCGCTACGGCTTTGCAGTTCAAGCCAGCATCCACTCGCCGGGCAGTAACGACGGACTTAATTGGCACGTACACATCCTCGCCACGACGCGCCGCTTGGACGCCGAAGGGCTTGCGGACAAAACGCGCGAGCTCGACGGTGGACCCTCTGGGCGCAGCGAAGTGGAGTGGCTCCGAGCGATGGTGGCCCAGCTGACAAACCAGCACCTGGCCGCGGCCGAGATCGAAGTGTCGGTAGACCATCGAAGCTTGGAAGCGCAGGCGGAGGACGCGCTTGACCGGGGAGACATCGTCGCAGCAGCAATTCTGGGACGGCGCCCAACCTTCCACCTAGGCCAGCAGGCCTCAGCGTTGGAACGACGAGGCGTGGAGACCGATGTCGGAAAAGTCTTGGGCAACATCGTTGCGGACAATCAGAGATCCGCGCATCAGGCAGCAATACGGTTTGAGAAAGCAGCCACGGATACGGACCCAGCTCACGGACATGCAACGCCGCCATCGAACCGTATTGCGCTGGGGCCGAAATCGGGTACAAGCTACATCGAGGACGTAAAGGGATTCAGTCGGCGAGGAGTTTTGGCCATCCGCACTCTTCCCAATGCACCTGAACCCTCGCTGCAGTCACTGATGGAAAGGGCATGGGGACTTTGGCGTGACGTGGTGGCTGCGGGCCTTGAGGGGGCGCTTCGCTCCACACTCGTGCTTCTACGTCGCTTGGACTCGGCCATTGGCAACGGGAGCGTGGGAACAAGGGTGCGCAAGGATGTCCAGCGAGCGCTGAGAGGCTTGGCCGCGGTGAGACGACGAGCTACAGAGTGGGTGCGGCGGGTAGAGGCTGAACGACGGGCGGCATCGCTTCTGACGCGCGCCGAGAGGTCGTTGGAGGACTTCGTCGAGCAGCAGCCCCGACCAACAGGCGCTGGACTGGTGGCCTGGGCCCGGCGTCGCGGACGTCGTTTGGCAGCAATCGAGCAGCGTTTGGATGCCCTGAGAAAAGCTCGTGCCAAGATCGAGGACGGTCAGGAGGAGGCCTGTGCGAATCAGCTGTCAGCCGCCGTGGCAGAGTTGGAAACCGGCAGCAGGGTAGCCTTGGATCAGTTGGAGGATCCGGTTCACGAAACGGGAGACCCCGCAAAGCTGACTGTATCCATGCCGCAGGCCACGCCTCGGCCAGGGCTTCACTGACAGCAATGAAGAGCCCCCGCTGTGGCGGGGGCTCTGGACGTTCAATGAAGCGTTGGCCGCTTGGTCGTTGGCCGCTTGGCCGGGGGCCTGATTCCCCGCCGATCAGCGAGCAGTTGGTCCAACGGAGCCAGATCCTCTTTTACCTCGACGCGTTCCTTGGTTGTAGGAGCGGGCCGTGGCTGAAGGTGAGGCCTGTCATGAATGAGGTCGACTGGGTTTCCGCCTGCGCGCTGGCGCAAAACCTCGGCGGCGATCTCCAAGGCCACTCGAACATCTTCTGAGCGCTCTTGCTGTGTACGGCGGGCCGCTCGTTCGATGGTGCCGCTTAAAACCAGCGCGGCGATTCTGGTTTGTGGATCAGTCATGGTTCCTCCGTCGTTGGTGTGTGCCCGTCGTCGGTCAACTGAGCATCGATGGGTTGGATCGGACTTTTTCCTGAAGAGCTGCCCAGGACGCGCTCCGCGAGCTCCAGAGCGGCTTGAATGTCTCCCAAGCGCTCTTCGCGAGGGCGATGGACGGTGGGATTGAAGCTGCCGCTCAGAAGTAGCGCGGCGATTTGGGTTCGTGGATCTAGCAATGTGCGTCCTCGGTTGGTGTGTGCTCGTAGCCAACCAGTTAAGTGAAAATTAGCAAGGGCACTCAGCAGGGAATTGCGCACACAATTGCTACTTAGTCGAAGAGAACTTGCTGGTTCGGGACCGCCCCTTGAAAGCCCGGCCGCCGTCGCACAGTCGGTCCCTCAGCACGGGCTGACTTGGCCGGCGCTAGGTGACGGTAGGCCCAACATGGCTCGCTAAAGAACTCCGCATCCGACGAGCTTTGACGGCAAGATCAGCCGCTACAGTTGCGAAGCCGATCTGACCGTCCCCTTTAACAATCCCAGACAGGACGTCTACAAGCTGCGGCTTGAATACACCTCCCAGGCAGTCAATGGACAGCACTTGGTCGAGGTCCAGGTACTTCCTGGAGATCTCATCGGCATTGGAGCGGCAATCAGCTCCAATGTTCGGACCCGAACACAAGCCATGGCTCCCGCAGCTGCGGCTCCAGTCGAAGAGTCACAGGCAATGGACGTTGATCCTGCTTATGATTCAGCGATCTCGACGAAGGTGGACGATTACCAACAGTCCAACTCGGACGAGCCGCTGGCCTATGCGGCGTCGACTGGGCCCAGCTTTGACTGTGGGAATCGCACGGCAACCCCCAGCAGCTAACGAGCGTGTATGGCCGTTGTCGGAACCTGATCGCAGCGCGTCCTACGGGGTGATCGGCATCAAGGGCGACACCGACTATCCGGTTTACGAGGAAACGCTGAGCGGCTAAGCAGTCGGCTGACCCTGCCACTGAGTCAACGATCTCTTCTAAGGGGGCTTCTAGCGATCGTTTACGGCGGAAAACGCACTCCACCAAGCCATCGCACGGTGCTTATTAGCGGAGTCTGGAAGGGTCTCTAGGAGCCTTTCGACCTCCGACAGTCTGGGATGCCCAATGGCAGCCATGCCTTTGACAAAATCGATGTCCTTGTCGCGGCCAGCACAGAGCTTGGAGATCAGCAGGTCCTCATACGAAAGCGCCATAAAGGTATCCCGTGCGACATCGCCTGATTGGTATGGGATGAGCCTATCGCGCCAACCAGGAGCTAGGATCGCTGTGGCGACTTCCACGCCATCTGCATGGTAGCCATAAGTCCGGTCAAAAATTGAGGCATCGCCGAAGTTCTTGTCGATGATGTCCGCAACGGCTTCTGACTCTCGTTGCGGTTCATTCAACAGGGCGATGTCGATTTCCCTGGAGAAGAACAAAACATCGGACGAAAAATATCTAGGATCGAGATGAGCCAAAATGGCTTGGCTGCCGATCAGTAGGAATCGGTGCTCATGCCCGGTTGCCTCATCGACTGCGCGCAGGACGTGGTCAAGCTGCTCTGGCTTCATTGTGCCTCAGCGCTCGAACTTCCCACTTGACCAAGTCAAACAATCGATTCCGCTCTTGCTCGGAAATCAAGGACAGGAAGGGGGCAGGGGAGCACGAGCGCAACACCTGGCCCTCATTGTCGTCTACAGAGGTGAGCACCTCCACGACTGCTGCTATACCTTGCTCAATGAGTTCTCGCCAGCGATGCAGGTATTGGGGCGAGCAGGCATGTTCGCCTGTTTCAAGAGCAATCTCCAAATACGTCCTGGCCGTGGCCAAAACTTCCGGGTGGTGAGGCAAGCGGCGGCCCACCTCGCGCCAAAGCACGCGAGATTGGTACCAAGACACTGGCGGGAGCCAGGTGCCCGTGGAACAATCGGCAGGGGTCAGTAGGGGGCGCATATTCATACGATAAGCCAACTGTCTTGGAGGTCAAGCTAGGTCGGAGGGTGTCTCATTTAGTGCTGAGACTGAAGGCCCTAAAACGTTGCAGCCAAAAGGTATCAGGAACACAACGGTCTGTAGGTCCTGCTTCGAAGGCGCGCCCACACTGTGTTTGAGGACGAGACGTGGATGTCCCTCTCAGTGACGCTGGATGGGCGACTAAGTCGGTTGAGCAGACGCGAAGCCGGACAGTGCTTGTCAGCTGTGAAGGCTGCGATAGAAACGCATCTTAGGTCCGTCGACGATCTCGCTCTCGGATATTCTTCACATACTTGGCATCCTTGGCGGACTCCGCGGGAAGGTTCAACAGCACGTTCGCCAAGGTTGCGATCGATTCATCGGACAAGCGGAACGACGCAGGAAGCCCACCCAAGCCTGCGTGTTGATTCTCCGCGATCCCTTCTTCAATGGCTCGAACAAAGTCAGCCACGGACGGGCGTGAGGTCTGGGACATGGCCGCCGAGCGGGGGTCATGGGAGTGCACATTGGCATTCTCTGCGTCAGTCCCAATGGCCCGAATCATTTCCGAGAGGCTTGGCCAATACTTCAGGTCGAACTGACAGAGGTTTTCCAGCCTTTCCTTCAGGAAAGACTTGTAATGCCCATTACATTCGCTGGCCCGGTCGATGACTTCGACAGGGTGATACAAGGTGTCACTGCTGAACGGTCCGCGGTTGTTTATCTGTTCCCTTTCTTCCAGTAGTTCCGCCATGTGATCCGCCAGGCCAGCAATGGCCTCATTGACTTTGTCCAAGCGCTTGCGGGCTGAACGATCGGCGATGTTCTTCTCGGGCGTCCAATGCGCTCCAGTGGCGAGCACGCAGAACTCAAGAAATACCTTCCACTCAATGCCGTCAAAACCCAGGGACCGCTCAAGTTCCTGGTAGACCGAGCGAAGTTCCAGTCCTCGGCTGAGCATATTCCGAGCCACCTCACTTTCCGAAGGAACGATGTCTTCGGCCTCGTTTCGGCGGATCTGCTCCTGTAGAAAATCTTCACATTTGAGTTGGGCGTTGTTCAAAGACACTGCGGTGCTTCCTGGCTTCAAGTGGCTCCAACGATAGGGGGCATGTCGAAACCCGTCGACATCTGAAACGCGATTTCCGATCTGGCTTTGGGATCCTGACTCTGACTGCTGCCCGCGCGGGAGGGATGAACAGGTAGTCCAGCAGCCCCGCGAGCCACCAATGTAGGGTTCGCCTTGCCCCGCCGCTGGGGGTTCCGCCCGTTCTCATGGACAGTTAAAAGAAGGCCGACTCCGGCCATGAGGAGTGTTCATGTCAATACGTAGGAAGTTCAGTGCCGAGCTCAAGCGCGGTGCGGTGGAGGAGATGAGCCAACCGGGCATCAGCTACGCCTAGGTGGCCCGGGAGTTGGAACCCGCGACAGTCTGCTGACCCGCTGGAAGCGCGAGGCGTAGAACTCGGAATCGGCCGCCTTCGATGGCAGCGGAACGCCACGTGACGAAGAGTTGACTCGAATCAAGCGCGAGTTGGCGTGGGTAAAGCAGGAACGGGGTCTTTTGCGAGAAGCGGCGGCGTTCTTTGCAAAGGGATCATCCTGAGGTATCAGGTGATCGAACGTTGCCTCAACGAGTTCCCAGTCTGACTGATGGGCCGCTGCCTTAAGGTAACGACCAGCGGCTACTACGAGTGGAGTATGCGTACCTCGAGTGCCCGGAAGGTCATAAGTGAACGGATCTAATGAGTTGGCGCCGCTCGCTGTGGTTGTTCGCAGGAAGTCCGATGCTGTTCTCGTTTGCGACGGCTTCAAGTAGCCTGTCTACTTCACAAGAAAGGGTCAACAAGGAGCTCCACTTGGCTGGACTGTCAAAGATGACTCGCGTCCCATCCGGTACGAGTAAAAGCTTTGCGTAATCGGGACGATGATACAGGTCGTCAAGATGGCGCTGAGTCTCCGCTAAGACGGCGAGCTCATACGAATGTCCGGTCCGCAGAGCTGCCATGTCGGCGTGGAACATGATGGCAGCAAGGTCGAAGCTCGTGAGCATGATGTCCTGATCCGCGTCTGCCTTGATATTCTTGATGAGTCGAATGGCTTTCTTCAAAGAACCCATGGCAACAAGGTCTCGATCTGAAACTTCCTTGATGTGCTTAAATGGGTAGTTAGTCATCGTGGCATTGTTCTTCTTGTCCAAGATGATGACCCCCCGATCATGGAATGCTCCACTACGTTGGTAATCGGCAGAGTCATACCAATGGGAAGGCACAACATCAATTGAGCGGGGAAGAGAGCCGCCTGAGATCTTGATCGCTTTGCTCCCGCGCTTATCTACTGTCGCGGCTGGAAAGGCGCTTTCGAGCTCGGATTCTTCTTGTGCGCGCAGGTCTTTAAGTTGCTGCAATGAAGTTAGGGTTGTGGGGTAGTAGGCGCCTGATGTTCCTCGCGGACCGCTGGGGTCGTAGCTCAAAAATTGCGATGAGATAAGAGTAAGAAGATCTACATCGCTGACGCCACGAATGTGCACATTGAGTGGTACGGAGCCTTGTAGGTGAAACTCAAGCGTGAACCGTTCGATGCGGTTTCCTAGCTGCTTCGCTACACGCAGGGCGGTCTCTATGCTGATGCGCGTGTAGTCTGCGTCGACTTCCTGCATCGCACCCAAAACATAGCGAGTGTTGGGCTTGCTGGTTGCTTTTGTCTCCCAGGCCTCCTGCTTCCAAATCTTCTCTATGTACTTGGCCAGCGCAGCGCTATCCTGCGCCATGAGGTTAACTCGATCTTCGCCACTGCGTCGCGCTTTCAGTGCGGCAATACGCTGATCAACGGTTCTTGCCATTACTGCCTCCGAAGTTTGAGGGTGCCCGACGAGTGGCGGCCGTCACCGTTGAAATAGTCGCCCTTGCCAGTTTTAAGATCTTTAGCAAAGACCAGTTTTGCAAACCCCCGATGCGCATTGAGCTCTGTTCGGCCGGGCTTGGGGTCGTTGCGATAGCTGTAAAGCAGAACAAATCCTTCGATGGGGTCGGAAACGAGTCCGGCAACGTCACTGTTGGACTTGGACAACCCAGCGTCGAGGTGGATGCGCACCTTGTCCCAATCTTGGGTGATCGTCATGGTTCCCTGCCAATCAACGGCCAGTGAGTCAGGACGTGGAAATGGATGGCCCTCACAGATCCAAGTTCCCGAGAGATCCGCAACCTTCAGCCACCCTGCGACGAGCGGCACACGCCACATCCAGCGGCGGAAGATCAGGTATAGAACGGTATAAACCGTGCCCGCACCAGCTAGAGAGAGGATAACGGGCGGCAGGTTTGCGCCAAGCCCAAGCCCCTTTGCGAGGTCTACGGCTTCGAGGAGCGCCCAGACCAAGATCCCTGAAACCACTGACGCGGTCCTGGCGAGATATTTTCCGATCTGCGCCCGATTGACACCGCCAAGCACCACATACTCGTGATCCATTTTGAGTCCCCTGTGTTCCATATGCGCACGATATCGGGAAATCGTCGCAAAAGGCGCGACTGGGTGCGTTTTAATTGAGGCCGATAAGAGGGGTGAGGGCGTGACCTGCGAATGAGCGGAGGTCACTTCCTTCCAGCTGTCACTGCACCTTAGCCGCTTTCCTCTGCAGTAGTAGGCGGAGGGCGAAGCTCCCCGCCTGGGATCGCCTCATCCAGGGTAATGCGGCGACAACCGATTCCAGTTGTCCACCACCCATGTGGTAACGGTTTGGCGTCCGGGTGCAGTGGACTTGAAGTGCTCTTTCAGCATCCACTCAACAATGAGACGGGTCTTGACAGGGAGGTCGACGCCATCTTTGCCGGTCAGGCTGTTGAGATAGAGCAGCATCTCATAGCCCTCATTGCGGCTGAGGTGATGGGCGTCGTCCGCTATCAGCTTAGGATTGTCGCCCTCAGAGACTCTCCAGCTGTATTCATAACGAAGTTCGGAACGCTTGATTGCAGGCATAGCATCGAGCTCCAAAAGATCCGGTTTGGATCAGGGGGGACTTGAGGCCGCCTGCAGCGGCAATCAAGGGGATGCGTCTGATGGTGTTGTCCTGGACGGCAAGCCGTCCAAGCCATCAGTGGAGAGGGAGCCTGGCCTGGATTCATTTGCCTGTTGCGGAATTGTTGCGACAGCCCTTCCTGCAACTCAACAACATTCGATTCCGTTGCTGCACAAAGGAATTTTCCCATAAGATCTCTCTGCACCCGTTCTGCTTCATCAGCGGGGTATGTTCGGCGGACTTGTCTTTGGACATGGGACTCGTGGATCAGGGCATCCGGCCGCGCCGGGCGGCAGCAGCAGCGGAGCGGGTACAGGGCCGTCCATGGTAACTGCTGGGGCCGGCGGGCGCCGCTGCGGTTGGCGGCCATTGGCCGTGAGGAGGCACGCAGTCAGGCCGGAACCAGGGTGATCTGCCGATGGCTGGCGATGATCTGCACGACGATCTCGAAACAGGTGGGGCCTTCGCCCCTGTTGCAGGGCCTGCAGCTGGTGGGCAATGGCCTGGGTATTGAAGCTGCCCGGTGTGTCCAGCTTTGCCTGCAGCCATTGGCGGGTGGTCTCCATGCCCAGCGCCGTGCGGCTGTGGGCGATATCGGCGGCCGGACGTCACACCGCCATCGCGATACACGTCCGTGGATGCCCGGCTTCGCCGTAAATCATCTGCATCAGCCCTATGGATATCAGAGGAACACTCCCGAGTAACACCGATTCGGAATTGCAGTGCAAGGGGCTACCGTCCGTAGTGGCGAAAAATCCATTTTTCATACATGAGGCGGAAGATGGGGCGGCGCGTGCCTCTGGTGGCTTTTTCGTTGCGGAAGTTTCTGCTGGATACCCGGTTGCCGTGCGCCGTCTCCGACCCGCAAAAATAAATCTCAGGGTGGCGTGAACCTCTGCTGGAAAAGGGGTGTCATAAAGGGCTGGGCTGTAGGGTCTATTTGTGCGCTACCTTCACAACGGTCTGCACAGTTTCATATTATTGGATCGAAATAAAAATATCGACCCATAAAGTTTCCCCTGGCTGCGCCGCCATCGATCGTACGGCCATGATCAAGGGAATTGAGATGCTCGCCTTACGCAACCTCCGAGTAGGATCCCGGCTGGGTGCCGGGTTTGGATTGCTGCTGCTGTTCATCGTGGCCATCGTTGGCCTGGCGCTGTACGGAAATCATCTGAAGTCCGCCCAGTTCGAGAAAGTGGTGGACGTCAACATGGTGAAGATGCGGCTGTTGAACGACATGCTGGATACCAACAACGCGGTGTTGATGCACCGCCGGCTGATGGTGATCAAGCGCGGCGAGGATTTCGACAGGGATTATCAAAAGGCGCAGGAGCTGTCGCAGACCTACGACGGTATCTGGGCCCGGTACATCAAGATCCCGCGCGATGCCACCGGCGATACCCTGGTGGCGAAAATCGACGCGGCACGCAAGGCCACCGATGCTTCGACCCAGCATCTGCATGAGCGCATGAAGGCCGGTGATTTCGACGGTGCGGCCAAGGAACTGCTGGCCGAGCAAGGGCTGGCAACAGCGTGGAACGAGGCCATCTCGTCCCTGCTGCGGCATCAGGAGGCACTCACCGAGCGCAGCCGCGAGGAATACCGTTCAACCGAATCCTGGACCGGCACGTTGTCGATCGTGTTCGGTGTGCTGAGCCTGATACTGGGTTCGCTGGCCGCATGGGCCATCACCCGCAGCCTGACCCGCCCGTTGGAAGGTGCGGTGAAGCTGGCCGACGGCATCGCCAACGGGCGGCTCGACAACAGCATCGACGCGTCCGGCAACGATGAGGTGACGCAGCTGCTCAGGTCCATGCAGCGCATGCAGGCGCAGTTGCAGTCGGTGATGGCGGCGCAGGGCGAGCTGGCCCGCCAGCACGATGCAGGAAGCCTCAGCTATCGCATGGACGAGAGTGCCTTCCCCGGCGACTACGGGCGCATGGTGCATGAGACCAATGCGCTGGTTGGTTCGCACGTGCAGGTGCAGAACCGGCTGATCGAGGTGATGAAGCACTACGCCCGTGGCGACCTGTCGGTGGACATGGATGTGCTGCCGGGCGAGAAGGCGGCGATCACCCAGGCCATGGACGAGACAAAGACCAGCCTGTCGGCGATCAACGGTGAGATCCGCCGGCTGGCGACGGCAGCGGCGGCGGGTGACTTCAGCCTGCGCGGCGATGAAGATCGCTTCGCCCATGACTTCCGCGACATGGTGGCCGGGCTCAATCGCCTGATGAAGACCACCGACGAGAACCTGGTGCAGGTGTCGACCCTGCTGCAGGCGATCTCGCGCGGTGACCTGACCGTGCGCATGCAAGGCGACTTCCACGGTGTGTTCGCCCGCATGCGCGATGACTGCAACGCCACCGTCGATCAGCTCACGCAGATTGTAGGCCGCATCCAGGCCAGCGCATCCAGCATCAACCTGGCAGCAGGCGAGATTGCCTCGGGCAACACCGATCTGTCGCGGCGCACCGAGCAGCAGGCGGCGAACCTGGAAGAGACAGCCGCGTCGATGGAGGAACTGACCTCCACCGTGAAGCAGAACGCCGAGCACGCACGCCAGGCCAACCAGCTCGCGATCGGCGCGCACGGTGTCGCCTCGCAGGGCGGCGAAGTGGTCGGGCAGGTGGTCACCACGATGTCGGCCATCGAAGCCTCGTCGAAGAAGATCGCTGAGATCATCTCGGTCATCGATGGCATTGCATTCCAGACCAACATCCTGGCCTTGAATGCGGCGGTGGAGGCTGCGCGTGCTGGCGAGCAGGGCAGGGGCTTTGCGGTGGTGGCCAGTGAGGTGCGCACGCTGGCACAGCGCTCGGCCGGCGCGGCCAAGGAAATCAAGGGCCTGATCGAGGAGTCGGTCGGCAAGGTCGCCGATGGATCGGCGCTGGTCCGCCAGGCCGGCATCACCATGGGCGAGATCGTGGCCTCGGTGCAGCGCGTGACCGACATCATGGCCGAGATCTCTGCCGCATCGCAGGAGCAGAGCTCGGGCATCGAACAGGTCAACCAGGCGGTGGTGCAGATGGACGAGACCACGCAGCAGAACGCGGCGCTGGTGGAAGAAGCCAGCGCGGCGGCACGTTCCATGGAGGAGCAGGCCAACCTGCTGGCCGAGGCGGTTTCGGTGTTCCGCACCGGTGCGGCGACGGCGGCCGCTGCGGCGCGCCCGGTTCTGGCCGCGGTCACCGCGAAGGTGACGCCGGTACGTAGGCCGGCGGTGCTGGCGCCACGCATCGAGCCGACGCTGGCGGCCAACGCAGGGGGTTGGGAAGAGTTCTAGCAGGGGAGCATGCCATCAGGGAGACGGCGCCCATCACGATGGCTGATCGTGATGGGCGCGGATTTTTTCCTGAACGCGCGATGGCCGGTGAGCTGCCCGGCACGCGCATTTCACCTCCGGTTGCCAGGCCCGGGAGGACACTTGCGCCATACCGGAACTCAGGAGATGGCGATGAAGACCTCGACCCGATTGCTTGTGCTGGGCACCCTGCTGGCGGCATCGTCGGTGGCCGGCGCACAGACCTATGGGCCGCGCGACGAAGGACGCCGCTTCAACGACGGCAGCCGCGTGGTCTGCAAGAACGTGGAAGTGCAGCGCAACTCACGCGATCCCAACCGTATCGCCGGTACGGCCACCGGCGCGGTGATCGGCGGCCTGCTGGGCAACCAGGTGGGCGGCGGCAATGGCAAGAAGCTCGCCACCGTGGCAGGCGCCGTGGCCGGTGGTGCGGCGGGCCGGCAGATCCAGGGCAACCAGCAGCAGAAGAACGGCGATCGCGTGGTCGAACGCCGCTGCGAACGCGTCTATCGCTGATCGGTTGCTGTCACACCATTTAGCCCTTCCACATCGCAGTATTCGAACGCCGGCCCTGCGCCGGCGTTCGTCGTTTCGGACCGGTATCGCTGGCTCCAGTGTCGTGCCTATACTGCGCCGACTCAACGGATGAACGCCCAGTGAACGAATCGGCTCCAGCTCCCCAACCGGCACCGATAGCCGGGCATGACCCGATACCGGAAGCGACTGCCCATCCCCATCGCGTGCGTGATCGCACTGATGAACTGGAGCTCTTCATTTCGGGCCTGCTGGCGTTCGCGCTGCTGGCCGTGCCCGGTTATCTGTTCGACGCCTGGGCGCGCAGCAGCCTGCACACCGAAGGCATGTACTTCCAGATGCTCTGGTTCGGTTTCAGCATCAGTGTTGGCATGTGCTATGTGCTGGCAGTGGCGTTGATCATCCACCTGACGGTGCGCGGCTACTGGATCGGGCTGATCGGCCTCAGGTCGCACTTCCCCGATGGCATTGACTGGGCGCGCCTGCCAAGAATGGGGGCGGTCACGCGCGCCTTCCTGCAGGCCCGGGACGGAGGCCTCGATGGCAGCATCGAACGTGCCGATCGGCTGGCGACGATGCTGTTCTCGACCACTCTGCTTGCGGTGCAGACATTGGCGGGCACGCTGGTGGTGGCCGTTCTGACGCTCGGTGTGTCGATGGTGATCGGCGCGCTGTCCGGTGGCGCCGATCATGTCGCCATGCTTGCCCTGTGCAGCGTGCTGGCCGCAATGCTGGCACTGGCCGTGGCCCCCGGTATCCTGGAAAAGATCGTGGCGCGGCGGCGCGCGCGCGGGCAGCCCCATGAACGACCGCAGCGACTGCTGGAGGGCATGCTGGCGGCACTGCAACGGGTTCCGCTGTTGCGCTTGATGCAGGCAATGCAGCTGACCATGCAGAGCAACCTGCGCTCGCGTTCGTTCATGGCCGCCTACCTGTTCGCGGTGCTGGTAGCGATGCTTCTGGCGGCCGTGCAGGTGATGGCGTCGTTGAAGTTCTCGCTGTTCAACCGCTATCAGATCGTCACGGAAGCGGCGGTTGAGCACGGCATGCTGAGTGCGCATTACGAATCGATGCGTTCGGCGCATGACCAGCTGCTGCCGTATCCGATGATCCCGTCGGACACGATCAGCGGCGCGCAGCTTCGCGTGTTCATTCCGCATCGCCCGCAACGCGACAATCCGCTGGCGCGCCAGCATTGCACCGCACTTCCGGACGCGCGCAATGAGGCGGCGGGGCAACAGGCCGCCAATGCCGCAGTGGAGTGCCTTTCCCGGCTCTGGCAGGTCAAGCTGGACGGCACCCCGGTCGACCTGCAGGGCTTCGTGCCCATGGAGCGGCGAGACCTCGATATGCGGGGCCTGGTGGGGTACCTGCCTACCCGGGGGCTCGCGCCCGGGCGCCATGACCTGGAACTGGTGTGGAATGCCACAGGCGGCGAGCGCGGGGGCGGACGGCGTCGCACGTTCCGCATCCCGTTCTGGTACGCCCCGGACCCCTGAACGTTGGCTCGAAGCGGCCATGCCGCGCCGCTTGAACAGGCCGCTTACGACTTAATCCCCTCCGTCCCTTTTTTTGCGAGGAGGCGCCAGGTGGCGAGGCTGCCGTAGAGCAGCAGCAGGACGGTGAGGGTGATCAGTTCGTGGCTGACGTCGGCCAGGCGGGCGTCCATCTGGTTCAGGCGCACCATCAGGTTGATGCCCGAGGTGGTCGGCAGCAGCTGTGCCAGCCAGACCAGCGGTTGCGGCGTCATCACCGCCGGCCATGACAGGTTGGCCAGGAAGAACAGCGGGATCGAGGTGGCGATGATGTACTGGAAGGCGCGCTCGCGGGTGCGGAAGAAGCTGCCCACGAACAGGCCGAAGGCCACGGTGGCAGCGATGAACAGCGTGCCCCCCAGCAGCTGGCCCGGCGGGTTGCCACCGCGTGGATAGTCCTGCACCCAGGCAGTGAAACCGGCATACCAGAACAGGCCGAACAGGCCGATCAGGCCGAAGCCCAGTGCCATGCCGGCCAGCGTCGGCAGGTCGAAGCGCAGGCGCCGGCCGAGTGCAAGGCGGCGGCCGCCGAGCAGGACGCCGATGCCCATCAGCAGCGTCTGGTGCACGATCAGTTCGGCCACGCCGGGTACGATGGCGCTGCCATAGCCTTCCTGCGTGTTGTACAGCGGGCGCTGCACAAGCGTGACCGGCGGTGCCTGCGGTGCACCCATGAAGGCGGCCTGGCCGACCACGGCATCACGCCCGAACGCACCCAGCGCATCAGCCACGCTGCCCAGCACCCAGCTGGCGCGGCCCAGGTAGGCACCGTTGCCAAGCAATACCAGCTTGGCCGGATGGCCGCGCAGGATGTCGCGTTCCAGATTGGCCGGGATCACGACGATCCCCTCGGCATGGCCGGCTTCGAGCTGCCGGCGTGCGCTGTCGACGTCCGCCGGTTGCCCGACCACGCGCGCGACGCGCAGTGCGTCCAGCTTGCGCAGCAGCTCGCGGCTGGTCGCGCTGTGGTCTTCGTCCACCACCAGCACCGGCAGGTTGCCGGCCACCTGATGCCGGTAGGCGGCTGGATAGAAGAACGAGTACAGGATCACCGCACCGACCATCACCACGATCGCGTAGCGGTCGCAGAGCACCGCCATCAAGGTCTGCCGCAGGCTGCGCCAGAGTGCGCTCATGCGTCGGCCCCTGCGGGTCGTGCGGCGGCAGGTGTGCGCGCAAAGGCGATCAGGCGCAGGCCGCCAATGCCACCTGCGACCCCCGCCATCAGCAGCAATGTGGCCAACGGCCCCAGCGAAACCTGCAGCGGCGAACCGATGAACTGCTGCTGGGTCTGCAGCTTGATGTAGGCGCTGAGGGGCAGCAGCTGATGCCAGACGCGGGTGAACAAGGGACCGTCGAGCACCGGGAAGGTGGCGCTGGAGAATGCCAGCGCGGTGCCGATGCTGAGGCCGACCGCCGACAGCGCGGTACCCATGTCGCGGGTCACGCCGACGAAGAACAATGCGTAGGCGGCCGTGGCCAGGTAGAACAGCGGCTGTGCGAGCAGCAGCAGGAATACGCTGCCCGCCACGCCATCGCCACGCAGCCAGGCCAGGTAGCCGATGCCGAGCGCGCCATACACCGAGAACAGCAGGATGTACGGCGCGACCTTGCCGGCAATCGCCGCCCACGGCGCGCGGCCCAGCCAGGCGGGCAGGGTGCCGTCGCGGATCTCGCGTCCAAGGCTGCCGGCCACCGCAAGTGCCAGTACCAGCGACAATACCGCCGGGAAGATCAATGGCAGCAGGAACAGCTCGTAGCTGCGCGCCGGGTTGTACAGAATGTCCGACTGCACCGCGATGGGTGCCGCGCGCAGCTTGCCCGGGCCGACCTGCAGGCCGATGCGCTCGCGCAGCAGGCGTGCGTTCCATGCGGAAACCGCGTCGCCGATGTCGCGCGACGCCGACTGGCCGGTGGTCATGTAGGTGGCGTTGTAATAGGCAAACACCGTGCCCTGGCGCCCACGCAGCGCCTGCCGGGTGACATCGCGCGGCACCAGCACGATCGCGAACACGTCCAGCCTGCGCAGCTGCGAACGTGCTTCTTCCAGATCGATCGGCTGGCTGGCGACGCGCACGCCGGGACTGGCGTCGAGCATGCGCAGCAGCAGGCGGCTGTCACTGCTGTGGTCGAGGTCGACCACGGCGATCGGGATATCGCGCATCACCGAGGGCGTGAACATCCAGGCCATCACCGCCAGCATCAGCAGCGGCAGCAGGGTGACCAGCATCAGGTCGGCGCGGTTGCCGCGCAGCGACCGCAGCTCGCGCCGCCAGGAAGCGGAGAAGCCAGCCTGGCCGGGGCTCAGTGCTGGGGCCATGCGAACAGCACGCTCATGCCAGGGCGGAAGCCCTCGATGCGGCGTACCGGGCGCACCCGCACCTCGAAGCTGCGGACATCGTAGCCGGACGACTGGCGGGTGGTACGCCAGGTCGCATAGTCGCCCGCCGGGTTGATGAAATAGACCTCGAACTCGCCGTCCTCGCCGAGCGCGGGCACGCTGCCTTTCAGCTTGCTGCCGACCTTCAGGCCCTGCATCTGCGATTCGCGCAGGTTCATCGCCACCCACATGCGGTCGATGTCGACCAGGGTGAACACCGGGTAGCCGGCCGGCACCAGTTCGCCCGGGTCGGCCATGCGCTTGTTGATCTCGCCCGCCACCGGCGCGCGTCCTTCCACCTCGACACGCGCGGCGTTGACTTCGGCCACCGCGCCCTCGGCCTGCTGCACCTGGCCCTGCGCGGCGCGCTTGTCCTGCTCACGCGCGCCGGCCAGGGCCATGTCGTACTGCGCGCGTGCGGCACGGGCCAGCTCACGCGAACTGGTGGCCTGGGCCTGCGCTTCATCACGCTTCTGCCGGGTCATCACCCCTTCGTTGAACAGGTTCTGCACGCGCTGGTAGGTCGCTTCGGCCAGCGTCGCGCCTGCTTCGGCGCGCCTCCAGTTCGCTTCGGCGGCGCGGATGTCTTCGCTGCGCGCGCCTTCGTCGGCCTTGTCGGCCACTGCCTGCGCAGCGGCCAATGCGCCATGCGCCTGCTGTTCCTTGGCGGCCACTTCGGGGCTGTCGAGCAGGAACAGCACCTGCCCGGCCTGCACGCGGTCGCCCTCGCGCACCTTCAGTTCGGCCACGCGCGCGGTGATCTTGGCGGCCACGTTGATCGTGTCCGCATCGGCCATGCCCTGGATCTGGTCGCCAGGGCTGCGCCAGGCCAGCCACAGGCCGAGCACCACCACGACCAGCAGCACCACCACCAGGATTGGTCCCAACCGGCGCTTGCCCGGGGGCGTCGTCGCATCGTCGTGCAGCACATCACTCATGGTCGATCACCTCGTCCGCACGCCGCCGGAACTCTTCGAAACGGTCCATCTGTCCACTGACCTCCAGCAACTGTGCCAGCGCAATATCGTATTGGTAGGCGGCCTGTGCGCGCTCGACACGGGCGCCGCCCAGGCCGAGCCGCGCGTCGATCACATCCAGCGAGGTGGCCTGGCCTTCGCGGAACGCCAGCTCCTGCAGGCGCAGGTTTTCCTGCGCCTGGGCGATGCTGCTGTCGAGCAGCACGTACTGCTGGCGTGCGGTTTCCAGCTCGTTCCAGGCCTTGCGCACGCCCAGTGCGACCTGGTTCTCGGCCTCGCGCAGGCCTGCTTCGGCCTGGTCCTGCTGCGCACGCGCGGCGCTGATCTGCGCCGGCCGCGAGTTCGGCGACAGGAAGGTGTACTTCAGGCCGATGCCGAATGCCCAGTCCGGATCGGTCAGCATCTCGTCGCGGCGGCGGAAGTCGTACTGGCCGAAGGCGAAGATCTGTGGCTTCAGCTTGGCCTGCTGCACGCGCACGCCCTGTTCGGCCTGCGCCACCATCGCCCGCAGGCGCGCGATCTGTGGCTGCCGTGCCTGCGCGGTGCGCTCGAAGCTGGCAACCGGTTCCAGCGGCGCACGCTGCACGAACAGCGGCGACACCGGCTGCACCTCGCCGCCACTGCGCAGCAGCGTGGCCAGTGCGGCCTTGAGCGTGGCCAGGTCGTTCACTGTCTTCTGGTACTCACGCTCGGCCTTGTCGCGGGCCACGGTGGCCTGCAGGCGCTGGGCGCGGGTGGCGAAACCCTCGCGTTCCAGCTTCTCTGCGTCGGACAGGTGGCGGTTGAGGCCATCGCGCACATCGCGGCGCACGTCCACCGCCTGCTCCGCCAGGCGCTGCCCGAAGTAGGCCTGGGCCAGCTGCACGGTCAGCGATTGGCGTTGTGCTTCGCGCTCGGCGCTGGCCTGCTCGTGGGCGGCACTGGCCGCACGCTGCGCGGCCGGGATCACGCCGCCGGTGTACAGCGGCAACACTGCGGTGACCACTGGACGGGTGCGCCAGTCGCGCTCGGTGAACGACAGCGGCGAATCGATGCCGAAGGCTTCAGCCACCGGCGCCAGTGAGCCCAGCGGCAGGGTGAGCGTCTTCTGGAACTGCAGGCGGCGCACTTCGCCGGTGATCTCCGGCAGGCGCAGCAGCCGGGTGGCGTCCTGCAGGTCCTGCTTGTTGCGCACGGCGGCATCGGCAGCGGCCAACGCATCGGAGACCTGCTCCAGGCGTTGCCGTGCCTGTTCCCAGTCCAATGCCGGTGCGTCGCTGGTGGTCTGCGCGGGTGCGGCGAATGGCAGGCAGGCTGCCAGCGCCAGCACGGCCTTCGCGCGGTGCGTCCCTGTACGTCGGCCGATCACGCCCATGCCGTCCCAGTGGTAAAGAAGTGCGCAAAAGGTAGTGCGCCTGGTGTGAAGCCGGGGTCTGCGGTCATCGTCTCGTCCTCAACGAAGGGTGCCGCTGGCCGCTGGCCGCAGTGCGCAGCGCCTGGGTGATGTGCTGCAGCGTGCTTGAGCGCACGGCGGCATGCTGCCAGTACAGTAGCACATCGAGCCAGCGGCGGGGTTCCAGTACCACCACGCGGCCGGCGCGCACGGCGGGCGCGGCCAGAGTTTCCGGGGCCATGCCCCAGCCGAGTCCGCACGCAGCGGCTTCGACGAAGCCGGTGGAGGAGGGCAGGTAGTGTAGCGGCGGCTGCAGGCGGGCGCGGGTCAGCCGTCGCACGAAGCGCCATTGCAGTTCATCTTTGCGGTTGAACACCAGCATCGGTGCGTGCGCCAGGGTTGCGGCCTGCATGCCATCGCTGAAGTACCGGCGGGCGAAGGCGGGCGAAGCAATTGCCTGGTAGCGCATGGCGCCCAGCGGGTGCACGTTGCAGCCCTTCACCGGCCGGCCTTCGGCAGTGACCGCACCCAGCACGCTGCCATCGCGCAGCAGTTGCAGGGTGTGGTCCTGGTCGTCCATGCGCAGGTCGAACAGGTAGCCATGGCGCTGGTGGAGGTCGGCGACGGCCGGCACGAACCATGTATCGAGCGAGTCATCGTTGACCGCCAGCGGGATCGGCGTGCGCGCAGCGTCGCTGCCGCGTTCGGGCAGCAGCTCGGCCAGGGCCTCGGCTTCCAGCGCCTGCATCGGCCGCACGCGGCGCAGCAGCGCCTCACCGGCGGCGGTGGGCCGGCACGGGGCCTGGCGAACCAGCAGCACTTGGCCGAGCCGGTCTTCCAGTGCCCTGATCCGTTGCGACAGTGCCGACGGGCTGATCGACAGGCGGCGTGCCGCAGCCTCGAAGCTGCCTTCTTCCAGCACGGCAGCGAATGCGGACAGTTGCGGATGTACCAGGTCCACGCCGGCGCCTCTTCAGTTTTTCTGTACAGGATAAAGAAAAACAAGATTGCCTGAAGGTGGCCATCGGCCGCACCCTGCGCGTCCTCCTGCTGCCTGGCCCGTTCCTGATGTGGATCACCGCTTTCGCTGCCGGCCTGTTCGCAGGCGCCGGCCTCATCATCGCCATCGGTGCGCAGAACGCCTTCGTGCTGCGCCAGGGCCTGCAGCAGCGGCATGTGGGCAGGGTGGTGCTGGCCTGCGCCGGCGCGGATATCGCGTTGATCCTGGCCGGCGTGGGCGGCCTGGGCGCACTGGTGCTGCAGTGGCCGCTGCTGCTGCAGGTGCTGCGCTTCGGTGGCGCGGCGTTCCTGCTCTGGTATGGCGTGCAGGCCGGGCTGCGCGCGTGGCGCGGTGGCAGCGTACTGGCCGCGGCCGAGGCGCAGGCCGGCAGTGCGCGCCAGGTGCTGCTGACCTGCCTGGCCTTCACCCTGCTCAATCCGCACGTCTACCTGGATACCGTGGTGCTGCTGGGCAGCCTGTCCACGCGCTATCCGGGTGACCTGCGCTGGGCCTTCGGCGCCGGGGCGTGCCTGGCCAGCGTGGCCTGGTTCTGCACGCTGGGCTATGGCGCGCGACTGTTGCAGCCGGTGTTCCGCAGGCCAGGTGCCTGGCGGGTGCTGGATGCCGCCGTGGCGGTCTTCATGTTCTGCCTGGCGACACTGTTGCTGGTGCGCCCGCTCTAGGCCGCGTCCACCGCGCACAGTGGCGCTTCGCCGGGGCGCAGGGTCAGCACGCGCACGCCGTTGCGGGTTACCGCCACCGTGTGTTCGAACTGCGCCGACAGCTTGCCGTCGCGGGTGTAGACCGGCCATTGGTCCGGCTGCTGGCGGATGGCCGGCTTGCCCTGGTTGAGCATCGGCTCGATGGTGAACACCATGCCTTCTTCCAGCACCAGGCCGGTGTTTGGATGGCCGTAGTGCAGGACCTGCGGTTCCTCGTGCATCTCCTGGCCAATGCCATGGCCGCAGTACTCTTTCACCACGCTGTAGCCGTGGCTGCGCGCGTGGCGGGCAATGGCGTGGCCGATATCGCCCAGGCGCGCTCCCGGGCGCACTGCGGCGATGCCTTTCCACATCGCCTGGTAGGTAGCCTGCACCAGCCTGCGCGCGGCGTAGTCGACCTCACCGACCAGGTAGGTGGTGCTGGAGTCGGCGATGTAGCCGTTCTTCTTCAGGGTGATGTCGAGGTTGACGATCTGGCCGTTGCGCAGCACGTCGGTGGTGCTGGGAACGCCGTGGCAGACCACGTTGTCGATCGAGGTGTTGAGCACATACGGGAAGCCGTACTGGCCCTTGCTGGCCGGCCGCGCCTGCAGCTCGTCAACGATCATGCGCTCGACGAAGTCGTTGATCTCCATCGTGCTGCGTCCTTGCAGCGGCAACCGGTCGAGCGCGGCGAACACCTGCGCCAGCAGGCGCCCGGATTCGGCCATCAGCTCAACTTCTTCCGGCCGTTTGATGATGCCCATGGACTCAGGCCTGACCTGGCGCCGGCAGCGGCGGCTGCACCCCGGCCGCGCGCAGTTCACTGGCGACGATGTCCTGGAAACTCAGCGTCGGGTTCATTTCGCACAGCATGCCGACCCGGATCCAGAAGTTGGCCTGGGCGTTGATCGAGCGGCTGGAAACGGTGCAGGCACGGCGCAGCTGGTCGTGCAGGGTGTCATCGATGTTGACGATGCCCATGGGCGGTCCTGGAGGGGTGGATATACGAAGCGTATATGTTTCGTATATCCAGCTCAAGGCCGCATCGTTCAGTCCACGTCGGTGGCAAAGCGCAGGCGGTTGCCGTCGGGGTCGCGCAGCCGCATCTCGCGGCTGCCCCATTCGGTGTCATGCGGTGGCTGTTCGATCGGCACGTTGGCAGCGCTGAAGGCGCGGTGCAGGGCGTCTACGTCCTCGACGATGAAGTACACCGCGCCGCCGACCTCGCAGTCGCCGCTGTGCTCGGTGAGGAAGATCGTCTGGCCGTCGCGGGTGAGCTGGGCGAACAGTGGGAAGCCTGGTTCGAAGCGGTGTTCCCAGTCGACCACGAAACCCAGTCCCTGCACGTAGAACGGCAGGGTGGTATCGGCGTGGCGCATGCGCAGTTGCGGGGTGACGGTCTGGGGCATCGCGGCGGCTCCGGGGCGGGAGTCCAGTGTAGTGCCGGCCGCTGGCCGGCATCCGCATGCGCCCGGGAACAACGAGGTTGCCGGCCAGCGGCCGGCACTACCGGAGCTACGCCGGCCAGCGGCCGGTACGACCGGACGCGGTCAGCAGGCGGTTGGCACCGAGGCCATCGCCGCCAGCAGCTCGCGGTTTACCTGCTGGTGCCGCGCCTGCCACGCGGGCAGGTCATCGGCACGGATGTCGGGCTGGCCATCCAGCGAGGACAGCCTGCGCTTGAAGCGGCTGCGGTAGTGGGCAAGCGACACTTCGCCGGTGATGTCACTGCCGACCAGGCCACCGGCGCGCAGTGCTTCGATCACCACCAGCGCGTGTTCCAGCTGGAAGCGGCCCTGGTCCCAGTTGCTGCGGGCAACGTCCTCGGCGAACACATCCTTGTCGATCGACAGGTAGGTCGGCTGCGGTGACTTGGCCTGCTCGGCGGCGAACGCGGCGACCAGGGCCTCGGGATGCTCGAAACGACGGAAGGCGTGGCCCATGCCGAGGCGATGGCCCCAGCCCACGTCCACATCCATGCACCAGTAGGTCAGGCGCCCGCCCATCAGCGGGCGCCAGTGGTTCTCCCAGGCGTGGCCGAGGCCGATGTCACCGGAGGTGATGCCCAGCACATGGACGTGCGAGATCTGCGGCAGCTTGCTGGCCGCGTTCACCCAGGAACCGCAGTGCATGCCGAACGGGAAACGCATGTTGTCCGGATGGTTGTCCAGCACCACCAGCTGGAACGGCGCCTGCGCGCGCATGCGGCGCAGCAGCGGCAGGCTGAGATGATGGAAATCACCACTGCCAAGCATCACCGTGCCGAGCTGGGCCGGCAGCGGTGCCAGCACTTCAGCGGCGAAACGATCGAGGGTGGCGTTGCTGCACGCGAAGCGCAGTGGATCGTGCCATTGCGGCAGCGCCAGGGTCTGCGCTTGGGGCAGCGGCAGCACGCCACCGTCCAGGTCCAGGATCAGCGGGGAACGCAACGGCATCGTTCAGCCGCCTCCATCCGGTTCGCCCTGCAGATAGGGCGCCAGCCTGCGCAGCGCAACGCGCAGCAGCGGGGAGCGTGCGTGGATCGCGTGCCGGGTAGAAGTGAAGCGGGCGCCCAGCTCGGCCTTGATCCGCGAGTCGGTCCAGCCGGCCACGTAGTGGCTCAGGCCGTGCTGCAGCGCGTACTCCAGGTTGTGCATCCAGCTGACCGCGTACAGGTTGTGCTCGCGCGACTGCGGATAGGCCAGGCCGATGTACTTGTCCACCAGTTTGCCGGCATGCACGTAGCACAGGTTCCAGCCGATCAGCCGGCCCTGGTGGCGGTACAGGAACATCCGTCCCTGGCCCTGGCTGTCGGCCAGCAGGTACTGGAAATAGGGCAGGTCGAGCTGGTCGAAATGCACCGCGCTCTGCGCGTATACGCCCAGGTACAGCGCGTACAGCTCGGCCTGCAGCTTCGGGTCGGCCAGCGCCGGATCACCGGTGGCGATGCAGTCGACCTGCAGGTCGTCACGCGAACGCAGCTTGCGGCGGATGTTCTTGCGGCGCGAGGACGACAGGCGGCCAAGATAGCCATCGAGCGAATCGAAATCGATCGCCACCCAGGCCAGTGGCATGCCTTCCAGCTCGACGAAGCCGCGTGCCAGCAGCGCCTGCAGGAAGGCGCTGCTGTGGGCGTTGGCGGCGTCGTCCAGCAGCGGCGAATCGACCGCCAGGTCCTTGACCACCAGCAGGCGCGCATCGCCGATCGCGTGACGCGTCACGTCTTCGGCCAATGCCTCCGGCGCCACGTGCGCCGGCAACGGGGTGTACTCGGTGCTGGTGGCACCGACGAAACGGGTCTTCCAGGTGATCCATGGCCGCCACAGGCGCGACAGCGGCAGGCCGAGCAGCCTGCCGCGCAGCCCGTCGTCCATCGTGGTGGTCAGGTCCAGCGGCGCACGGAAGGTCGGCAGGCCGCTGGGAAGGCGGCCTGCCTCGAATCCGAGCGGCGGATGGGCCAGGAAGCCCTCCAGCAGCGCGGCCGGTTCCAGCGCGGTGCTGGATGCGCGTGACGTCATCTCCATCGGCACGGGAACCGGCGGCGCACCGGCCTCAGCCCTTGGCCTTGGTCAGCGCCTGGTCGAGCAGGGTGATGGCCAGGTCGATCTCTTCGTAGCTGATGTCCAGCGACGGCGCGAAGGTGATCACGTTCTTGTACCAGCCACCCACGTCGAGCACGAGGCCCATGCGCTTGCCGTCGTGCAGCAGGTCACCGGCCAGGCCGATGTCGACCATGCGGTCCAGCAGCTCCTTGTTCGGGGTGTAGCCGTCGGCCTGGCAGATCTCGGCGCGCAGCGCCAGGCCCAGGCCGTCGACATCGCCGATTTCCGGGTGGCGCTTCTGCAGGCCACGCAGGCCGTCGAGGAAGTAGGCGCCCTTTTCCGGCACGGTGCGCTCGTAATCCATTTCCTTGCCCAGCTTCAGCACTTCCAGGCCCAGGCGGGTGCCCAGCGGGTTGGAGTTGAAGGTGGAGTGGGTGGAGCCCGGCGGGAACACGGTCGGGTTGATCAGCTCCTCGCGCGCCCACAGGCCCGACAGCGGGTTCAGGCCGTTGGTCAGCGCCTTGCCGAACACCAGCACGTCCGGGGTCACGCCGAAATGCTCGATCGACCACAGCTTGCCGGTGCGCCAGAAGCCCATCTGGATCTCATCGACCACCATCAGGATGCCGTACTTGTCCAGCACGCGCTTGAGGCCGGTGAAGAAGTTGCGCGGCGGGATGACGTAGCCGCCGGTGCCCTGGATCGGCTCGACGTAGAACGCGGCGTACTCGGCCTGGCCGACCTTGGGATCCCACACGCCGTTGTACTCGCTTTCGAACAGGCGCTCGAACTGCCACACGCAGTGGTCGGAGTACTCGTCCGGGGTCATGCCCTTCGGGCGACGGAAGGGGTACGGGAACGGGATGAACATCGCACGCTCGCCGAAGTGGCCGTAGCGGCGGCGGTAGCGGTAGCTGGAGGTGATCGACGAGGCACCCAGGGTACGCCCGTGGTAGCCGCCCTCGAAGGCGAACATCAGGCTCTTGCCGCCGCGCGCGTTGCGCACGATCTTCAGCGAGTCCTCAATGGCCTGCGCGCCGCCGACGTTGAAGTGCACGCGGCCGTCGAGGCCGAACTTCTCGTGCATGTCCACGGCAATGGTCTTGGCCAGCTGCACGCGGGTCGGGTGCAGGTACTGGCTGGCGACCTGCGGCAGGGTGTCGATCTGGTCCTTCAGGGCGTCGTTCAGTCGCTTGTTGCTGTAGCCGAAGTTGCAGGCCGAGTACCACATCTGCAGGTCGAGGTAGGGCACGCCCGCGCCGTCGAACATGTAGCTGCCTTCGCCGCGCTGGAAGATCTTCGGCGGGTCGACGTAGTGGACGGTATCGCCGAAGGAGCTGTAGCGGGCTTCGTCGGCCAGCAGCTGCGCATCGGAGGCAGCCGCGTCGGCGTTCTTGTCAAAAATGTTCATGCAGTTCAGTTCCGTGGAGGACGTTCGGAAGGGCGCAACAGGGGAGCGTGCGTGGAGGAGAGGGCTCAGGCGGTGGCCAGCAGCAGGGGCAGTGCGGCGGGCTGCGGGCTGGCGTCGAGGCGACGTGGCTGCAGCAGGCTGCCATCGAGCAGGCGCGGCAACAGCGCGATGGCATCGTGGAAGGTATCGATGGCGGCATGCGCGATGCCGGCATTCGTGCAATGGGTGATCAGGCGGCGCTTGGCGAACACGAAGTCGGCGTCTTCAGAGACGCAGAAGTCCGAGCTGCCGTCGCCGATCATCAGCACGCGGGGGGCTTCGTTGGCGCGCGCCTGCGCAGCGCAGGTGCACTTGCAGGTCCCGCTGCGGCACCCTTCGGCCTGGTAGGGCGACTCCAGTTCCCAATGGTCTTCGCACCAGCGCAGGTGATTGGCCACCACCGGCAGCGGTGGCAGGCCATGGTTGGCAAGGATGCGATGGATCGCGTAGTCCAGGCCGTCGCTGACGATGCGCAGCGGCAGGCCCAGCTGTTCGGCGCGGCTGACGAAGGCGGCGAAGCCCGGATCGATCTGCACCTGGTCCAGGTGTGCGTCGAGCGTGGCCGGGTCCAGCTTCAGCAGCCGCACCTGGCCTTGCATGCATTCACGCGAGCCGATCTTTCCCGCCTTCCACTGGTCTTCCAGTTGCTGCCAGCCCGGCTGGCCGTACTTCTCCAGCAGCGAGTCGATGACATCTTCGAGGCTGATGGTGCCATCGAAGTCACACAGGATGCTCCAGTGCATGGGCAGGTCCGTCGATGAAAGAAACGTCCGGCACGATGCCGGGGCAGGCTCAATGTAGGCAGGCCGCCTTTCGTGTTCCTTTCCTGTTGAAAGCCTGCACCGCAGGCTGGGGAAAGTGTTCAGGAATCGCGCTTGCTGAACGGGCGTAATGCCCTGGAAACCGCGGTTTCAGGGCTGCGCAGCGGCCAGCGCCCGCAGGATCTCCGCGGTTTCCTAAGGGGTCTGCCAGGCACTGTTGCCGACGGTCAGCATGCGTGCGGCGAAGTCACGTGCGTTGGGCATGTCGTCCTGCGGCACCACGCCGCGCAGGTAGGCGTAGTCGGGCAGGGCATGGATGAACATGCGGCTGGCGCCAAGGCCGCGCGGCCACAATGCGTCCAGTGCGGCATCACGGGCGCGTTGGCTGGGCATCAACAGCATCAGCATCGGCCAGGTGCCGCCGGTACCGGCCAGGCCGTCGACCACCTCCACCGCCGGCAGCTGTGCCAACTGCACGCGCAGCTGCAATGCGCGCAGTCGTCCAGCCTGCAGGAACGCAGGCAGCCGCCGCGCCGCGTTGGCACCGATGTTCTGCCGCCAGTGGCTGACCCGGTGCTGCGGGATGTCCAGCGGGAAAATGTCACCGACCGCTTCTTCCAGGTCGCCGCGCTGCAGCGCGTTGCGCAGGGGATTGCCGTACACCAGCGACAGCAGCGAGGGCCGGTAGCAGGCGGCAAGGCCGAGCAGCTGCACGCTGCGAAGCAGCTCCCAGCGCAGGCTGGAACGCACCTGTTCTGCGGCATGCTCGGCCAGCGCGGCGCGCAGCTCGTCATCGCGGCTGACCAGCAGGCCGCCTTCGTGCAGGCTCAGCCCCTTGCCGGCGGCCAGGCTGAAGAATCCGATGTCGCCACGCAGGCCGACGCTGCTGTTGCCGATCCGGGCGCCCAGCGCCTGTGCGGCATCTTCGATGACCCAGGCCCCGGCGCGGCGGGCGATGTCGCAGGCCCGTTCGACATCGGCGATGCGACCGCCGAGGTGGGTCGGCAGGATGGCCAAGGTGCGCGCATCGGCCAGGCGCGAGAGCTGTGCCGGATCAAAGTCGAAATGGCCGCGGCGGGTATCGCACAGCTGCACGCGCAGGCCGAGGCTGTGCACGGCGATCGGCACCAGCGGGCAGGTGTAGGCCGGCAGGATCACGGTATCGCGCTTGGGCGCACGCTTGCGCAGGGTGCGCAGCGCGATCAGCAGGGCATGGGTGCCGGAGCAGGTCAGCTGCAGGGGAGGCGTGCCGAGCTGGCGGGCCAGGATCTCGCGCAGGTCGCCGCCACCGGGCAGGAAGTCACTGGCCTGCATCGGCAGGCCGGCCGTCGGCGGCAGTTCGCGCGCGAACAGGCTCATCGCCGCGCGCTCATGGCGTGCTTGCGGCGGGGCTGTGTGGATCGTCTGCTTCGGCGCGACCGAGGCAGACGATGCCGGCCACGATCAGGACCGCACCGACCAGGTGGTGCAGGGTCAGTGGCTCGTTCAACAGCCACGCCGACAGCAGCAGCACACTGATCACTTCCAGGTGCGAGGCCGCGAACGCCGGGCCGATCGGCGCATGGCGCAGCAGGCTCATCCAGGTGAAGAACGCGCCGACGTAGCCGAGGATGGCGCCGTACACCCACGGCTGCGACAGCACGCGCAGCAGCCAGGCGGTGTTGGCCTCGACCGGCAGGGCCGCCTCGCCGGCGTACTTGAAGCACAGCTGGGCCAGCGTGTCGAAGGCCATCAGCAGCGGGAAGCCGATCACATACAGGCGCCTCATGAGCCGGCCCCCACCACCGCCACGCCTGCCGTGACCAGCAGCATGCCGGTCACCCGCAATGGCGTGAGCTTCTCGCGGAACAGGATGCGGCCAGCGATCATCAGCGCAACGATGTTGATCGAGCCCAGCAGCACGCCCTTGGACAGCGGCACAAGTGACAGGAACGCGATCCAGGCGACGAACTCAAGCACGTAGCAGGCGATACCGATCCACAGCCAGGGTCGGCTGAGCATGTGTTTCCAGCGTTGCAGTCCTTCGCCATCCTGCGGGTCGCTGGCGGCGGCCTTGAAGGCGAGCTGGCCACCGGTATCGAGCACGACATTGGCCAGCCACAGCAGCGTGGCGAGTGCCCCCATCTCAGGCCACCGCCTTGAGGACGCCGCTGCGCTCACCGATTTCGGTGAAGAAGCGCGCGCTGCGGCGGATCACGTCGCGGCGTTCGCGGTCGATGGTGATCATGTGGTAGCTGTCTTCCAGTACCACCAGTTCCTTCGGGCCGCTGACCCGCGACATCACCAGTTCGGCATTGCCCATGCTGGCCACGTCGTCTTCGCGGGCGTGCATCACCAGGCAGGGGGCGGTGACCTGGTGCAGGTGGCGGCGGGTCCAGATGCTCAGGGCGCGCATCTCGGCCAGTGCATGCCAGGGGTTGCCCGGGAGGCCGGCGGCCGCGCTGTCGCCGGACAGCATGGCGGCACTGACCTGCGCACGCAGGCGCTCGTCACGCAGGCCGTAGGGCGGTTCTTCCATGAACATTCGGTCGCGGCCGATGTTGAAGCGCTTGAACCACGGCAGCAGGAACGACAGGCGGGCCACGGCGGGAATGTTCCAGCCGTCGTAGCGGAACGTGGCGCCATACACACCGACCCCGGACACCCACTCGGGGCGGCGCGCGGCCAGCGCCAGCGACAGCACCGCACCCATCGACAGGCCCCCGACGAACAACTGGTCGACCTTGCCACGCAGGCTTGCCGCCGCGTCTTCCACGCCCTGGTACCACTGTTCCCAGGTGGTCGCCAGCAGGTCGTCCACGCTGCCGCAATGACCGGGCAGCTGCACGCCGTGTACGGTGAAGCCCGCGTTGTTCAGGCCCTTGCCCAGCATGCGCATTTCCGCCGGGGTGCCGGTCAGGCCGTGGACCAGCAGCACGCCCTGCGGGCCACCAGGGAGGAAGAAGTCATGCGATTGGGTCACCTGGCGGCTCCGGGGGCGGCAGTGGGGAAGGTCAGGATCGCAAGCGCGATTTTCACCAGCCTTTCAGCCCCCGGTCCGGGTCAGGGGGCCTTCAGCAGCGGCAGCGTGATGGCAACTTTCAGGCCACCACCGGCACGGTTGAGGAAGGTCAGGCGGCCGCCGAGGTGCTCCACCGCTTCATGGGCGATGGCCAGGCCCAGGCCGGTGCCGCTGGCGGTGGTGCCGGGGGCGCGGAAGAAGCGCTCACCCAGCCGCGGCATCACATCCTCGGGCACCCCCGGCCCATCGTCCTCCACGTACAGTTCGACGTCATTGTCGTCCAGCGCGTGCACGCCGACGGTGACGGTCGCATCGCGGCCGGCATAGCGCAGTGCGTTGTCGATCAGGTTGTCCAGTGCCTCCTGCAGCTGGGCACCGTTGCCCAGGATGCGCAGCGGCTGGGGACTGCCGCGGTACCCCAGATCAATGCCATCGCGGATGGCTTCGGGCACGCGCATCCCGACCCAGTGCGGCACCCGTTCGCTCAGGTCCAGCGCTTCCACGGTTTCCGGAACGGTCTGCGCCCGGCTCAGCGCCAGCAGCTGGGTGCTGACCCGCGCGGTACGCTGGTTGAGGCGGCGGATGTGCTGCAGGGCCTCGCGTACCGTGTCCGGGTCACCATGGGCCAGCGCCTGGTCCACGTGCAGGGCCATGCCGGCCAGCGGCGAGCGCAGCTGGTGCGCGGCGTCGGCGATGAAGCGGTTCTGCAGCGTGATCATTTCCGCCTGGCGGGCAAACAGGTCGTCGATGGTGCTGATCAGCGGCTGGATCTCCTCGGGTACATCGGCGTCGGAGATCGGTGCCAATTCGCCGCGGCGCTGCGCCAGGCGGGTCCTCAACGGGGTCAGGATGCGCAGGCCGTAGGTCACGCCGAACCAGACCAGCGCGGCGGTGCCCAGCGCCAGCATGGTCATCAGCGGGATGATGATCATCAGGATCTCGCGCGCACGCTGCCGGCGGTCGGCCATGCTTTCGGCCACCGTCACCGCCAGCTCGTCCTGCGGGTCGTTCATCGCCCGCGTGCAGACAGTGGCCATGCGTACCTGCTGGCCGTTGAGCGTGCCGTCGTACAGCGCCGGATGCACCCCGGTGCAGTCCTGCGAAGGCGCATACGGGCTGAAGTCCGCATTGCCGCTGAGCGTGCCCTTGCGGCTGCTGTCGACGTTGAAATAGCGGTGGCCGTCGGGGTCGTATTCGATCAGGAAGCGCGCCTGCGGTGACAGATCGCTGGTCACCGGCATGGTGCTCAGCATCTGCGCGAACGAGTGCGTGTCGTCGATCAGGTTGCGGTCGTGGATGCGGTTGGAATAGTCCAGCGCAACGTAATAGGCCAGGATCGTGTTGAAGATGAGCAGGCCCAGCATCGGCAACGCCAGGAAGGCGAGCAGGCGCCGGCGCAGGCTCGGGGGGCCGCTGATCACGGGGCGCTGTCGTCCTGTGCGTCTTCCAGCATGTAGCCCAGCCCACGCACGGTGCGGATGCCCATGCCGCCCGGCTGCAGCTTGCGGCGCAGGCGGTGCAGGGCGATGTCCAGGCCGTTGTCGGTCAGGTCCTGTCCCCAGTCGCACAGGGCTTCCACCAGCTGCGCGCGCGACACAATGCGCTCGGCGCGTACCGCCAGCGCCGACAGCAGCCCGAACTCGCGTGCGGTCAGTTCCAGTGACTGGTCGTCGATCCACACCCGGTGCCCGGCCAGGTCCAGGCGCAGGCGGCCGATGCGCAGGTCCGGGGTGCCGTTGCTGGTGACCCGGCGCAGCTGTGCGCGCACGCGTGCTTCGAATTCGTCCAGTGCAAACGGCTTGACCAGGTAGTCGTCGGCGCCGAGGTCGAGCACGCGCACGCGCTCGGCCAGGCCGTCGCGGGCGGTCACCACCAGCACTGCCAGGCCATCGCCGCGCTGGCGCAGGCGTTGCAGCACGTCGCGGCCATCCAGTTGCGGCAGGCCCAGGTCCAGCACCAGCAGTGCGTACTGGGTCGAGCCCAGCGCGGCGTCGGCGTGCGCGCCATTGTCGACGTGGTCGACCACGTGCCCCTGCCGGCGCAGCGAGGCGCACAGGCCGGAGGCGATGTCCGGGTCGTCTTCAGCAATCAGTACGCGCATGCGCGGAGGCTCCTGTAACGGTCAGGCCCACCGGCTGGACGGGGCAGGCCTCTCGGCTGCCGAGGGTAGCCGCAAACCGGGGGAAGGTGGAGCGGGCCGGCACCTGCCGGCGCCGTCACGCTGTCCTGCCATTCAGTCCTGCAGGCCCGGTTGACCGAGCGCCAGCGGCACCCGCGAGCCATCCAGCAGCCCACGACTGAGCACACCGTTGTCGATGAACAGCAGCTCGCCGTTCTCGCCGTTCTTGATGCTGCTGTCGATGGCGATCACGCGGTCACCGTGGAAGCTGCTGACGTGTGGCATCGAGGTATGGCCGACCACGATCCGCTTGAGCTGCAGCCGGTCGAGCACGGCCTGCACCCCCGCGGTGTCGAGGCGGCCGTCGAAGTAACCGCGGTACCAGATCGGGCTGGTCTTGCCGTCGTACAGCGGTGCGGTGGCCGGGTCGGCCTTCACTTCGGCCTTGGGCAGCCCCAGCGAGGCCTGGTAGGCCGCGTTGGTGCGCGCCGGGTCCAGCGCCAGCTGCACCGCTTCGGGCGAGATGCCGCCGTGCAGGAACAGGGTGTCGCCGATCTTCAGCAGCACCGGGCGGGTGCGCAGCCACTGGCCGATCACCGAGTCCTTGCCGTACAGCTGCGGGTAGCTGCGGCCCAGCAGCTGGGCGCTGCGCAGGTACTTCGGGTTGACGTAGCGCAGGTCGTCGTACAGCACCATGGTCTCGTGGTTGCCGAGCACGAAGTGCACCGCACCGCCGGCGGCAGCGGCCTGCTGCTGCAGGCCATACAGCAGCCAGAAGGCTTCGGTGACCTGCGGGCCGCGGTCGAACACATCGCCGGCGACGACCAGCGTGTCCTTGCCCAGTGCCCAGCGGTCCTGGGCGTCGATGACCTGGTGGGCACGCAGCAGGCGCACCAGCAGCCCGTACTGGCCATGGATGTCGGACAGCGCGACGATGCGCGGCGCGGCCGGCAGTACGGAAATCGAAGGCGCATTCGGCGCGGCCACATGCACGGTGTGCTCGTAGCCGCAGCGTGGGGCGATGTCGGTGCCTGCGGTCTGCGTGGCCAGCGTGCGCGATTCGACCCTGTCGGCGCAGATCCATTGGGCCTGCAGCTGGTCGCCCTGGCGGAACACATACGGGCCATCGGCCTGCACGTGGTCGGCGGGCGCGGCGACCTCGCGCGCCTGCGTGGCTGTCGCGCAGGCCAGCAGCGGCAGCAGCAGGGCGGTCAGCAGGGAAGGGCGAAAGCGCGGCATCGGCGGCATCCAGCGGCGGAAAGACCCGATGCTAACCGGCGCCGCCGCATCGCGGTGTGCGCGAATGGGCGGGTCAGGCGCCGCGCCCGTCGCCCTTGAGTTTGCGCACACGCGTGGCGGCGGCCTGCAGGGCCTGACCGTCGCGCCCGCGCGGCTGCATGTACGGCAGCGGCCGCCGCGTCGCCGATTCGATCAGCTGCGAGTGGGCTTCGCCCGCCCCGAAGCGATGGCGCTCGCCCCATTGGCGCAGCGCCACCAGCAGCGGGAACAGTTCCTGGCCGGCGTGGGTGAGCACGTATTCCTGGTAGGCCGAGCCATCGGAGGCCGGTTGCAGTTGCAGGATGCCGGCCTCGACCAGTTTGCGCAGGCGATCACTGAGGATGTTGCGTGCCGCGCCGAGGCTCCGCTGGAAATCGCCGAAGCGGGTGATGCCGTCGAACGCGTCGCGGATCACCAGCAATGCCCAGCGGTCACCGAGCAGGTCGGCGCTACGGGCGACGGGGCAGGGGCTGTCGGCGTGCATGGCGGTCTCCGTTCTATGTGGTTGCAGTTTAAAACCAATGGAGCTAGCCTGCATATGGTTTCAATATGCAACCAGTCCATGAATGCCATGCCGATTCCACGCTCCCTGCTGGTCTTGCTCGCGGTGGCCGCCGGTGCCAGCGTCGCCAATGTCTATTACGCGCAGCCACTGCTGGATCGGCTGGCACAGGCGTTCGCGCTGGAGCGGGCGGCAGCCGGTACCGTGCTGGCGGCCACCCAGGCCGGCAGTGTGCTGGCACTGCTGGGCGTGTTGCCGCTGGCTGATCGAGGGGACCGGCGGCGCCTGTTGCGCGTGCAGCTGGCGGCACTGGTGGCCGCGCTGCTGTGGCTGGCGGCGGCACGCACGGCCAGTTGGCTGTTGTCGGGCATGCTGCTGGTCGGGTTGTTGGGGACCGCGCTGACCCAGGGCTTGATCGCCTGCACGGCGGCGATGGCAGCGCCCGCGCAGCGCGGGCGCGTGGTGGGCACGGTGCAGGGTGGGGTGTTCATCGGGCTGCTGCTGGCGCGGGTGCTGTCCGGCAGCGTGGCGGCCATTGCCGGCTGGCAAGCGGTCTATCTGCTGTCGGCTGCGGTGATGGCGGCGCTGGCCGTGCTGCTGTGGCGGCGCCTGCCGGCCGTGCCGGCACCGGCGGTGCCGCCGCGTTGGGGCGAGCTGCTGGGCTCGATGCTGGGCATGCTGCGCGAGGACCGGACGCTGCGCGAGCGCGGTCCACTGGCCCTGCTGCTGTTTGCCGGCCTCAATGTGTTCTGGGCGGCGGCACCCTTGCCGCTGTCGGCACCGCCGCTGCACTGGTCGACGGCGGCCATCGGTGCGCTCGGTTTGGCCGGGGTGGCCGGTGCGTTGATGGCGGCGAGGGTCGGGCACTGGATGGACCGCGGCTTCGTGCATCGGGTCAGCGTTGGCGCGTTGCTGTTGATGCTGGTCGCGTGGTGGCCGCTGCTGGAGTTGCCGCAGTCGCTGCCGTGGCTGCTGCTGGGCGTGATCGTGCTCGACCTCGGCGGCCAGGCGTTGCATGTATCGAACCAGGCGCTGCTGCTGCGTGCACCGGGTGAGCAGCACGGACGCCTGGTGGCGCTGTACATGCTGTTCTACGCAGTGGGCAGCGGCGCAGGCGCGGCGGCCGGGCCCTGGATGCAGGCCCGGCATGGCTGGCCTGCGGTGTGCCTGCTGGGTGCCGGCATCGCGGCGCTCGCCCTGCTGTGGTGGGCCGCGTGGCAAGTGGGGGCGGTGAAAGCAGCGGCTGGCGCGCGAACCGGTAGAGTCGACTGTTAGTCGACTGCTCTTCGTTCCGACGGCGAAAAGCTCCGCGCTGCGCGCGATAGTCGACTGGCAGTCGACTCTACACCTGGGTTGCCGTCCGCGTCGGGCTACCGCTGCAATGCCCGCCGTCCCGGTGCTTCCTGTAGTGCCTCGCTGGCTACCACCACGCGGTTGCGGCCGCTGCGCTTGGCCTCGTACATCGCTGCGTCGGCCCGTGCCATCAGCCGCTCGTAGTCCGGATGGCCGTCATGGCCAGCCACGCCGATGCTGGCGGTCAGTGCCAGCACCTGGCCATTGGCCAGCGCAACAGGCGATTGTGCGATCTGCCGGCGCAGGCTCTCGGCGATCACGGTCGCCTGCGATTCGCTGGCCGCCACCAGCACCACCACGAACTCCTCGCCGCCATAGCGGAACAGGTAGTCGCTGCCGCGTGTCAGCTGGCCGAGCAGGCCGGCCACGTGCTGCAATGCGCGGTCGCCGGCATCGTGGCCGTGGCCATCGTTGATCGCCTTGAAATGATCCAGGTCGAGCAGCAGCAGCGAGAACGGCGTGCGATTGCGCGTGGCCAGCTCGATCTCCCTGCGCAGGACCGTGGGCAGGAAGCGGCGGTTGAGCAGGTTGGTCAGTGCGTCGCTGCCGGCGTCCAGTTCGCCGATGCGCTCGAACAGCAGCGTCATCAGGGTGCGGATGGCCGCCAGGTCCTCGCGGATGGCAGGCAGCACCGCCAGGCGCTGCGCCGGCTCATCGCTGCGTGCGCGCTGGAGATGGCTGTCGATGCGGGACATCAACTGGCCGACCTGCTGGGTCTCGCTGCTCTCACCGAAACTGGGAATCCCCTTGTGGGTGAACCACAGGCCGAATTCCGAGGTGGCGAGGCGGGCGCTGTCACTGGCCTGCACATGGCCGGCCAGCGCGTAGAGCAGGGCGTTCTCCCAGTCCAGCAGCAATGCACGCTGGCGCTCGCGTTCGGCGCCGACGTTCTGCACCAGAGAGAACAGGCGGTATGCCGCATCGGCACGGGTCGAGCGCTCGCGTGCATGGGTGTAGGCCAGGGTCATGCCTTCCATGGCGATGTCCATGATCGCGCTGAGGCAGTCGATGGCGGCGAACGCGGTGGCACTGTCGGGCGCGTCGTCGCGCAGGCGCACGAACAGGTCGTGCTTGAGCACGCGCGCGCCGCGGGTGACCAGGTCGACCGGAATGCCGACCCGGGCATGCACATCGCCGATCACCCGTTGCGAGGCAACCGCGCTGGCAATGCCGTCGGCACCCGTGGTCAGCAGCTGCACCAGCCAGCGCTGCATGGCCGGCTGCAGGCGCTGCTTGACCTGGTCGTGGGACAGGAAGCGGCGCGCGCGCGGGTCCTGCAACAGGACGTCATAGAAGCGCTGGGCCAGCGCAGGTGGCGCATCGGCAGCGGCGGCGTGCAGCAGCGCGGTGGCGGTGGGGCCGGCCTGCAGCAGGCACTGCTGCCAGGCGTCGGCCAGCGGCTGGCTGGCGTCGTCCAGTTGGGGTGTTTCCACGTCGTTCTCTGACTGCGTACGGCAAACCACCGATATCGGCCGGGCTGGCGTGCGGTTGATGGCGGGTTGGCCCGCCAGTTTAAGCGTGATGCAGGCGCGTGCCGTGCGCGCAGCACATCGGCATCACCGCTGCAATGAGTGAACGCATTTGAGAATCACTCGCATTGGTGGGAGAATGCGCGCACGGATCGGGCCGCAGGCGACTGCAGCGACGCTCCGCCTCCCTCCTCGTCGTTGCCTCAAGCCCTTTGCCAGAGGCCCCGTTGCCCTGCCAGAAGGTCCAGATCATGTCCCCTGCCGTTGCCCTTTCGCCGCGCCCGCTGGCGCTTGCCGTTGCCGCCCTGCTGGCGGGCAGCGCCCTGACCGCCCAGGCTGAAACCGACGCTACCGATATCGATACCGTGCATGTCACCGCTTCGCAGATTGCCCGCCAGGCGTTGGGCACCTCGACCATTACCGCCGAGGACATCGCCCGGCGCCCGCCGGCCAACGACATCGCCGAACTGCTGCGGACCATGCCGGGCGTCAACCTCACCGGCAACAGCGCCTCGGGCCAGTACGGCAACAACCGCCAGATCGACCTGCGCGGCATGGGTCCGGAAAACACCCTGATCCTAGTCGATGGCAAGCGCATCGGCGCGCGCGATGCTGTGCGCATGGGCCGCAGTGGCGAACGCAATACGCGCGGCGATACCAACTGGGTGCCGGCGGAAATGATCGAGCGCATCGAGGTGCTGCGCGGCCCGGCGGCGGCACGCTATGGTTCCGGCGCGTCCGGCGGCGTGGTCAACATCATCACCAAGCGCCCGACCGGCGACCTGACCGGCGCGGTCGACCTGTATGGCCTGGTGCCCGAGCACAGCACCGAAGGCGGCAGCGAGCGCGTCGGCCTGCAGCTGAGCGGGCCGATGACCGACACCCTGTCGTTCCGCCTGTACGGCAACCTCAACAGGACCGACGCCGACTCACTGGACCTCAACCGCCAGTACGCGACCAACCCGAACGCGGTGCCGCCGGCTGGCCGCGAGGGCGTCAAGAACCGCGACGTCAACGCGTTGCTGCGCTGGGACGTGACCGCCGACCAGGTGGTGGAGTTCGAAGCCGGCACCAGCCGCCAGGGCAACATCTATGCCGGTGACCGCGCGGTCAGCACCACCGGTACCTCGACCGGCGTTGACCTGGCGGCGCTGGCCGAAGGCGAAGCGGAGACCAACCGCATGTACCGCACCACCGGCGCGATCACCCATCGTGGGCGCTGGGGCGATGTGACCTCGCGAGTGACGGCTGCGGTGGAGGCGGTCAACAACTCGCGCATCAACGAAGGCCTGGCCGGTGGCCCGGAGGGCAGCTTCAACGGCACCGACTGGTCGACCTCGCGCCTGCGCAACTACCAGCTGGATGGCGAAGTGAGTTTCCCGACCACGCTGGGCGGCGCCGAGAACGTCTGGACGCTCGGCTTCGAGTACCTGGACAGCCGCTTGACCGATCCCTATTCGATGAGCCAGTCCAGCAGCAGCGGCGGCGGCATCCCGGGGCTGTCGGCCGATCGTGCGCGTGGCAAGGCCGACGCGCAGACCACTGCGGTATTCGTGGAAGACAACATCTACCTGGGCGAGCGCTGGATCGTCACCCCGGGCCTGCGCTTCGACCACCACAGCCAGTTCGGCAACAACACCAGCCCCAGCCTCAATGCGCAGTTTCGCATCAGCGGCGACTGGGTGGTGAAGGGCGGTATCGCCCGGGCATTCAAGGCGCCGAACCTGTACCAGTCCAATCCGGACTATCTGTACTACACCCGTGGCAATGGCTGCCCGAATGCACTGCCGAGCCTGGGCGCCGGCTGCTACATGCGCGGCAATGCGGACCTGAAGGCGGAAACCAGCCTGAACAAGGAACTGGGCGTCGAGTGGGCACCGCAGAGCGGCTGGCAGGCGTCGTTGACCTACTTCCACAACGACTACAAGGACAAGATCCAGGCCGGTTACACCCAGATTGGCCTGACCGCCGACACCAAGGGCCGCATCTTCCGCTGGGAGAACGCCCCGAAGGCGATCGTGCAGGGGCTGGAAGGCAACCTGGTGATCCCGTTGCTGGGCGAGCAGGGCAGCCGCCTGAAGTGGAGCAACAACTTCACCTACATGGTGGAGAACGAGAACAAGACCACGCGCCAGCCGCTGTCGGTGATTCCGAAGTACACGATCAACACCATGCTGGACTGGCAGGCCACCGACAGGCTGTCGCTGCTGCTGACCGGCACGTTCTACGGCAAGCAGGAACCGGCCACCGCCAACATCAACAATGATCCGCGCTGCACCGGCAGCTGCGATCCCTCGATCGCGCTGCAGGACCGGGGTGCCTACAACATCTGGGGCGTGAGCGCCCGCTACAGGGTGACCGAGACCGTCAGCTTCGGCTTCGGCGTCAACAACCTGGCCGACAAGCGCCTGTTCCGCGAGGCCAACAGCAGCGATGCCGGCGCGGCGACCTACAACGAGCCCGGCCGCGCCTACTGGGCCAGCCTGCGCTTCGGGTTCTGAGCATACGCAAGTGCAGATCCGCCGTGGCCGCCGGGTCCTGCCCGGCGGCACCGGTGCTGCACGCCTGCAATGTTATAAACACCGTAATAGTCTCCCCCGCCAGCACGGCGTAGCCTGCACCGCATCGCAAAGGAGCTGTTGCCATGGGCCACGACCACGATCACCTGCCGTCCCAGATCCGCCATGAGAAACCCTTGTGGTGGGCGCTCGGCCTGACCTCCACCTTCCTCGTCGTCGAGGTGGTGGGCGCGTTCTGGACCAACAGCCTGGCGCTGCTGTCCGACGCGGCACACATGGCCACCGACGCGCTGGCGCTGATGATCGCGCTGGTCGCGGTGCGGCTGAGCCGGCGCCCACCCGATGCGCGCCGCACCTACGGCTATGCACGGCTGGAGGCGCTGGGCGCGATGATCAACGGTGCCATGCTGTTCGTGGTCGCCGCCTACATCCTGTGGGAGGCGGTCGGCCGTTTCCGCCAGCCACAGGAGATCGCGTCCTCCGGCATGCTGGTGATCGCGGCCGTCGGTCTGGTCATCAACCTGATCTCGATGCGCCTGCTGCAGGCCGGCAGTGGCGAGAGCCTCAACGTGAAGGGCGCCTACCTGGAAGTGTGGGCGGACATGCTCGGTTCGGTGGCGGTGATTGCCGGCGCATTGTTGATCAAGTGGACGGGCTGGAAGCCGATCGATCCGATCCTGGCGGTACTGATCGGGCTATGGGTACTGCCGCGCACCTACGTGCTGATGCGCGAGGCGATCAACGTGCTGCTGGAAGGCGTGCCCAAGGGCATGGACGTGGCCAAGGTGCGCGACAGCCTGTCCGGTCATGCCGCGGTGATGGACGTGCATGACCTCCATGTGTGGGCGCTGGCCTCGAGCACGCCGGCGCTGACCGCACACATCGTGATGCGCGACGGCACCGATGCCGATGTGCTGCGCCGCGAGCTGGGCGGGCGCCTGCACGATGACTTCGGCATCGAACACGTGACGCTGCAGATCGAAGCGGACCACTGTGGTGAAGCCTGCGCTGGACCGGCGTCGGCCAACGGCGGCGCGCAGCAGGGCCATGAAGGCCACGACCACGGTGAGGATGCGCAGGGCCATCGCGGCCACGTGCATCGTTGAATGAAAATGAAGGCCGCACCGGGCAATGCCCGGTGCGGTCATGCGTCGCGTCGCGAGGCCAGCCGATCCGCCAGCCGGGTCGGTTCCGGCAGCCGGTAACCGCGCAGCGTGCGCTGCACCCAGTCCAGCGCGGTATCCGCACTGATCCGATGGCCGCCGGCCACGAACAGCGGCTTGCAGCGCACCTTGCTGCGCAGCACCCAGCCCAGTTGTTCGTCGCCATCCTGCAGCGGCGCATGTGCACCGGCCTCGGCGCCCGGTTCGACGAACCGCCCCACCAGCTTCGACTTCGCTACCCCGATGCTCGGCAGGTCGGTGACCACGCCCAGATGCGCAGCCACGCCCAGCCTGCGCGGATGGCTGATGCCGTGGCCATCGACGAACACCAGGTCCGGCACGCGTGGCAGCAGCGCCAGTGCGGCCAGCAGTGCCGGCAGCTCGCGGAAGCTGAGCAGGCCGGGGATGTAGGGCATCACCGTGGGGATGCGCGCGATCTCCTGTGCCACGGGCTTCAGCGTCTCCGCGTCCAGCAGTACCGCCGCGGCGCGGGTGATGGCGCCGTTGTCCTCGAAGCCGACATCCATCCCTGCCAGCCAGCGCACGTTGCGTGGCAGGCGGTCCTGGCGCTCCACGCGGCCCGCCAGTTGCAGCTGCTGCGCACGGGCGGCAGCGACGCTGCCTTCCCAGCGTCCGGGGTCGATCACCGTATTCATGGGTCACAGCATCGCACGGGCGGCGCCACGGCCCGGTGAGCGGCGGCCGGGCTACAATGGCGGCCTGCCTTTCCTCGCGTTGGAGACCCTGCAGTGACCCGTAGACTCGTACTGTTGCGCCATGGCCAGAGCCAGTGGAACCTGGACAACCGCTTCACCGGCTGGGTCGATGTCGACCTGACCGAGCAGGGGCGGCGCGAAGCGGCCGCCGCCGGCCGCCTGATGCGCGAGGAAGGCCTGCAGTTCGACGTTGCCCACACCTCCGTGCTCAAGCGCGCCATCCACACCCTGCAGGGTGCGCTGGCCGAGCTGGAGCAGGACTGGCTGCCGGTGAACAAGTCCTGGCGCCTCAACGAGCGGCACTACGGCGGCCTGCAGGGGCTGGACAAGGCCGAGACCGCGGCCAAGCACGGCGAAGAGCAGGTCAAGGTCTGGCGTCGTTCGTACGACATCCCGCCGCCGCCGATGGACCTGGAAGATCCGGGCCACCCGATCCATGACCGCCGCTACGCCGGCCTGGACCGCAACGCGCTGCCGGGCACCGAGTCGCTGGCCACCACCCTGGACCGCGTGCTGCCGTACTGGCATGACGCCATCGCACCGCACCTGAAGGACGGCAAGACCGTACTGGTCACCGCGCACGGCAACTCGCTGCGCGCGCTGTACAAGTACCTCAACAATGTCTCGCGCGAGGAGATCCTCGAGCTGAACATCCCGACCGGCATCCCGCTGCTGTTCGAACTGAACGACGACCTGACCGTGCAGTCGTTCCGCTACCTGGGCGCCCCGGAAGCAGCACGCAAGGCTGCCGAAGCCGTGGCCAACCAGGGCAAGGCGAAGTAAGAAGCAGAAGGCCGGCGCAAGCCGGCCTTTCTTTTTGTAGAGCCGAGCCCACGCTCGGCCGCTTTGGGCTTTTGCCGCAGGAAGCATGAACCCGGAACGGAGAGCAGTCGAGCATGGCGCGACTCTACAGAAGCCGCGTGCTGTGACCTTTGGCCGGTCCCCGGCGTCGCTCCCCCGGCTACCCTGTGAAATTACCCGCAGGAGAGCCTCATGAACGTCCGCAACCTGGTCCCGCTGGGCCTGACCATCGCCATCGCTGCCTCACTGGCGGCCTGTGGCAAGAACGAAACCGCCCCGGCGGCCAGTGCCGACGCCAAGCCGGCCTTCGACCTGTCGCAGATCAAGACGCCGCTGATCTCGCTCAACAGCGCCGACCTCGATCCGGCCATTTCGGCCTGTACCGACCTCAATGGCTTCGTCAACAGCAAGTGGCTGAAGGCCAACCCGGTGCCGGGCGACCAGACCACCTGGGGCAGCTTCGAGATCCTGCGCGAGCGCTCGCTGGAAGTGCAGCACGCGCTGGTGCAGCAGGCCGCCGCCAGCCAGGCCAAGGCCGGCTCGGTGGAAGCCAAGATCGGTGACATCTGGAAGACCGGCAACGACGAAGCGAAGATCGAAGCTGCCGGCCTGGCGCCGCTGCAGCCGCAGCTGGACAAGATCGCCGCGCTGAACGACACCGCCGCCATCACCCGGTACCTGCGCGACAGCCAGGCCGAGGGCAAGGGCGTGCTGTTCTCGCTGTTCGCCAATGCCGACTACAAGGATTCGGCCAACGTCATCGCCTACGTCGGCCAGGGTGGCCTGGGCCTGCCGGAGAAGGGCTACTACTTCGACGATGCGCAGGCCAAGATCCGCGATGCCTACGTGGCCTACATCGCACAGGTGCTGACCCTGTCCGGCGTGGACGCGGCGCAGGCCGCCGAGCAGGCCAAGGCCGTGATGGCCTTCGAAACCCGCCTGGCGAAGGCCTCGATGTCGCGCATCGAAATGCGTGATCCGGCCAAGCGCTACAACCCGCTCAGCGCCGCCGACGCCGACAGGCTGACCCCGAACTTCAGCTGGACCGCGCTGTTCGACACCCTGAAGGTGCCGGCCGCGCAGAAGTTCTCGCTGGCCCAGCCCGGCTTCTTCAGTGAAATGGACAAGATGCTCGCCGACGTGCCGGCCAGCACCTGGCAGGCCTATCTGCGCTTCCACACCATCGACGACGCCTCGCCGTACCTGAGCAGCCAGTTCGAGAAGGCCAACTTCGATTTCTACGGCACCACCCTGCGCGGCCAGAAGGAAATGCAGCCGCGCTGGAAGCGCGTGCTGGAGTCGGTCAACGGTGGCATGGGTGAAGCGCTGGGCCAGCTGTACGTCGACGCCGTGTTTCCGGCCGAGTCGAAGGTCGCCATGCAGCACCTGGTGGAGAACCTGTCGCAGGCGCTGAAGGCGCGCCTGGAGCAGCTGCCGTGGATGGGCGAAGAAACCAAGAAGAAGGCGCTGGAAAAGTGGGCCAGCTTCACCCCGAAGATCGGTTACCCGGACAAGTGGCGTGACTGGGCGGGCCTGCAGACCAACGGCGACAGCTACCTGGGCAACATGCAGGCGGCGCGGGCGTTCAACTACCGCTACATGCTGGACAAGATCGGCAAGCCGGTGGACAAGACCGAGTGGGGCATGACCCCGCAGACCGTCAACGCGTACTACAACGCCACCAAGAACGAGATCGTGTTCCCGGCGGCGATCCTGCAGGCGCCGTTCTTCGACGCCAAGGCCGATCCGGCGCTGAACTACGGCGGCATCGGTGCGGTCATCGGCCACGAGATGATGCATGGCTACGACGACTCGGGCAGCCAGTTCGCCGCCAACGGCAACTTCGACAACTGGTGGACCGACGCCGACCGCAAGGCCTTCACCGAGCGTACCGACCAGCTGGTCGCGCAGTTCGACGGCTATGAAGCGGTGCCGGGGGTGAACGTGAAGGGCAAGCTGACCCTGGGCGAGAACATCGGCGACCTGGGCGGCCTGACCGTGGCCTATGACGCGCTGCAGATGGCGCTGAAGGAAGACCCGAAGGCGAATGTCGAGGTCGATGGCCACAGCCAGGACCAGCGCTTCTTCATGAACTGGGCCACGGTGTGGCGCCGCAATTTCACCGATGGTGAGCTGCGCGTCCGCCTCAACACCGATCCGCATGCGCCGGCCAACTTCCGTGCCAACGGTGCACCGTCGAACATGCCTTCGTTCGCGGCCGCCTTCCAGTGCAAGGCCGGCGATGCAATGGTGCGTGCCGACGACAAGCGCGTGGTGATCTGGTAATCGATCATCCGTGAACGCGTGATGCGAAAGGCCCGGCGAATGCCGGGCCTTTTGTCTTCCAGGCCGGCAGCACAGCGCCGACTGGTAGAGTCGACTGTTAGTCGACTATCGCGCGCAGCGCGGGATTTTCGCGATCTGGACGAAGAGCAGTCGACTAACAGTCGACTCTACCGGCGGGTCGTTTCACCGTCGGGAAGATCTCAGGCCAGCGCCGGCGCGCGCGCCAGCATGCGATGGAAGCGCTGCAGCACGTAGGGGTCCACCAGCCCGCCGGACTGCGCTTCGATGATCCGCAACGCGGTTTCGTGCTCCATCGCGTCGCGATACGGGCGTACGCTGGTCAGCGCATCGTAGGCATCGACGATGGTGACGATGCGCGCGCCCAGCGGGATGGCCTCGCCGCGCAATCCGTCGGGGTAGCCGCTGCCATCGAAGGCTTCGTGATGGGCGCGGATCAGCCGTGCCACCGGTGCGGCATCGCTGCGGCCGGTGGCCAGGAAGATATGCTCGCCGCGCACCGGATGCTCGCGCATGATCGCGCGTTCTTCTTCGGTATGCTGGCGCGGCGCCAGCAGAACATCGTCGGGTATGCCGATCTTGCCGATGTCGTGGAAGCGTGCGGCCAGGCCGATCTGCGCACAGGCCGGGGGGGCGAGATCGCAGTGCGTGGCCAGGCAGCGGGCCAGCAGGCCCACGCGGTCGCAGTGGTGACGGGTGTAGGCGTCGCGCATCTGCAGCGACATCGAGAGGGCATCGATCAGGCAGGCCTGCGCGTGCAGCAGGTCGGGGGCGGGTACGGCGTCAGGAAACATGGTCATCCGCCCGCACCGGCTGCGCGCCGATGCGGGTGTGCGGGGGGGCGATCAACCCGGGGCGAGGGTGGTCAGAAGGGCGCGGGCCGCGTTGAAGCGGTCTTCCGGCAACGGCAGCGGATGCTTGATGCGCAGCTTGTCAGGCCCTTCCATGGCGTAGAGGTTCGGTTGCTTCTGGATCAGCTGGATCACCGCCATCGGGTCGATGTTGGGCTTGGACTCGAACACGATGCGGCCACCGTTCTCGCCCAGGTCCAGCTTGCGGATGCCCAGCGTGTTGGCCTTCAACTTCAGCTCGGCGATGGCGAACAGGTGCTTGGCCGCATCCGGCAGCAGGCCGAAGCGGTCGATCATCTCCACCTGCAGCTCACGCAGCGCGTCGCTGTCGCGTGCGCTGGAAATGCGCTTGTACAGCGTCAGGCGGGTGTGCACGTCGGGCAGGTAGTCTTCCGGGATCAGCGCCGGCACATGCAGCTCGACCTCGGCGCCGCGTACTTCCTCGCCGGCATCCAGGTCGGGCAGCTTGCCCAGCCTGATGCTGCGCACCGCGCGCTCCAGCAGCTCGGTGTACAGGCTGAAGCCGACTTCGGCCATCTGCCCGCTCTGGTCCTCGCCGAGCAGTTCACCGGCGCCACGGATCTCCAGATCGTGCGTGGCCAGGGTGAAACCGGCACCCAGTTCGTCCATCGATGCGATCGCTTCCAGGCGCTTTTCGGCATCGGGCGTGATCGCGCGGCGGTCAGGGGTGATCAGGTAGGCGTAGGCGCGGTGGTGTGAACGCCCGACGCGGCCGCGCAGCTGATGCAGCTGGGCCAGGCCGAAGCGGTCGGCGCGGTTGATGATGATGGTGTTGGCGTTGGGGATGTCGATGCCGGACTCGATGATCGTGGTCGACAGCAGCACGTTGAAGCGCTGCTTCTGGAAATCCAGCATCACCTTTTCCAGCTCGCGCTCGGGCATCTGCCCGTGCGCGATGCCGATACGGGCTTCGGGCACCAGCTCGGACAGCTCGCGCTGCATGCGGCCGATGCTCTCCACGTCGTTGTGCAGGAAGTACAGCTGGCCACCACGCGCCAGCTCGCGCTGGAACGCCTCGCGCAGCAGCGCGTTGTCCCACTGGGTGATGAAGGTCTGCACCGCCAGCCGGTTCGGCGGCGGCGTGGCGATGATCGACAGGTCGCGCAGGCCGGCCATGGCCATGTTCAACGTGCGCGGGATCGGCGTGGCGGTCAGGGTCAGCAGGTGCACGTTGGCGCGCAGCGCCTTCAGCGCTTCCTTCTGGCGCACGCCGAAACGCTGCTCTTCGTCGACGATGACCATGCCCAGGTCCTTGAACTTCACGTCCGGCTGCAGCAGGCGGTGGGTGCCGACGATCACGTCGATGGTGCCGGCGGCGACCTTCTCCAGTTCGGCCTTGATTTCCTTGCTGGTCTTGAAGCGCGACAGCACCTCGACCTTCAGCGGGTAATCGGCGAAACGGTCGCGGAAATTGCGGTAGTGCTGCTCGGCCAGCAGCGTGGTTGGCACCAGCACCGCCACCTGCTTGCCGGCGCTGGCCGCGGCGAAGGCAGCCCGCACCGCAACCTCGGTCTTGCCGAAGCCCACGTCGCCGCAGACCACGCGGTCCATCGGCTGGCTGCTGGCCAGGTCACGCAGCGTGGCATCGATCGCCGCCAGCTGGTCCGGGGTTTCCTCGAACGGGAAACCGGCCGCGAACGGCTCGTACATCGCGCGGTCCACCTGCAATGCCAGGCCGGCACGCGCCTGGCGGCGGGCCTGGATCTCCAGCAGTTCGGCGGCAACGTCGCGCACCTTCTCGGCGGCCTTGCGCTTGGCCTTGCTCCACTGCTCGCCACCGAGCGAGTGCAGCGGCGCGGTTTCCGGCGACGCACCGGAGTAGCGGCTGATCAGGTGCAGCTGCGCGACCGGCACATACAGCCGGTCGCCCTTGGCGTACTCGATTTCCAGGAACTCGCCGGGCATGCCGCCGACATCCATTGCGATCAGGCCACGGTAGCGGCCGACGCCATGGTCCTCGTGCACGATCGGCGCGCCTTCGGTCAGTTCGCCGAGGTCGCGGATGATCGCTTCCGGCTCGCGCCCGGCACGGCGCGTGCGGCGGGTGCTGCCGGCGCGCTCGGGGAACAGCTGGCGCTCGGTCAGTACCGCGATGCGCGGGTCGTCCAGCGCGAAGCCATCTTCCAGCGGCGCCACCGCGATCGCGAAGCGCGCATCGTCGGCGAGGAAGCCGGGCAGGTCGGCCACCACCGGCGGCTTCAGTTCAGCGGCCTGCAACACTTCCAGCAGGGCCTCGCGGCGGCCGGGCGAATCGGCCGCGATCAGCACCCGGCCCGGGTAATGGCCGAGGAAGGATTTCAGCGCCTCGCCGGCCGGCGCATCGCGCGCCGCCACCGGCAGCGGTGGCAGCGGCTGGTCGCCCAGCGCGTGCGCGTCGGCGATGCGTGCGTGGTCCGCCGACCACACCTCGATGCGCGGGGCATCATTGAGGCGCTCGCGCAGCAGCTCCGGTGACAGGTACAGCGCAGACGGCGGCAGCAGCGGGCGCTCCACATCATGGCGGCGCTGCTCATAGCGGTCAGCGGTCTGCGCCCAGAACGCGACGGACGCTTCATACGCACCGGTGCAGACCACCGGCAGGCTGCCGTCGGGCAGATAGTCGAACAGCGTCGCGGTGCGCTCGAAGAACAGCGGCAGGTAGTACTCGACGCCGGCCGGGGCCAGCCCGGACTTCAGATCCTGGTACAGCGAACTGCGCCGGGTGTCCACGTCGAAGCGCTCGCGCAGGGTGGCCAGCACGCGGGCGATGCTGGCCTCGTCCATCGGCACTTCGCGGCCGGGCAGCATGTGCACGGCGTCGACCTTGTCCAGCGAGCGCTGGCTTTCCGGGTCGAAGGCGCGGATCGAGTCGATGTCCTCGTCCAGCAGCTCGATCCGCAGCGGCTCGTCGGCACCCATCGGGAACACGTCGAGCAGGCCACCGCGCACGGCGAAGTCACCCGGGTCCATCACCTGCGGCACGTTGCGGTAGCCGGCGCTTTCCAGGCGCCGCCTCTCGGCGTCCAGGTCCAGGCGCTGGCCGACCTTCAGGTCGAAGCTGCCACCGATCACGTAGCTGCGCGGGGCCAGCTGCTGCAGCAGGGTCTGCACCGGCACGATCACCAGGCCGCGCTTCAGCGCGGGCAGGCGGTGCAGGGCGGCCAGGCGCTGCGAGATGATGTCCGGGTGCGGGCTGAAGCGGTCGTAGGGCAGGGTTTCCCAGTCCGGGAAGGCGACCACCGGCACGGCCGGGTCGCCGCCGAGCAGGGTCTGCAGGTCGGCTTCGAGCTGGTTGGCCCCGTGGTTGTCACGGGCGATCACCAACAGCGGGGCATCGTGCGCGCGCGCGGCCTGGGCCAGGTACCAGGCCAGGGCGGTCGGCGATGCGGGGGCGCGCCACCAGGCGCGGAGCTGGCCGGCGCGCGGCAGCGGCGGGGCGGGGTATGAGGTACGCGACATGGACCGCCGATTTTAGCAGAAGCCCGGTCAACGCCCGTCCGGTCGTGCCGGCCGCTGGCTGGCCGCCTCATGTACCGTTGGGGTTTGGCAATGCCGGCCAGCGGCCGGCATTACCGGAATGCGTCGGCGGGCAAGGCCCGGCGCCTCCGTCAGTTGTCCAGCTCCAGCACCATGCGCACCAGCCCCTCGGCACCGGCCGGGTGCGGCACCGGCTTGAAGCCCAGCGAGGCGGCCAGCTGCTTCATCGGCTCGTTTTCGGCGGCAACATCGCCGTACAGGCGGTCCAGGTACTTGCCCCGGCCCCACTTCACCAGCTTGCGCATCAACTGCCGGCCCAGGCCCTGGCCGATCAGGAAGCGGCTGATCAGGATCGCGTACTCGGCCTCGCGGGTACCGGGGATGATCGAGGCCCGGGCAACCGCGCCGACCACTGCTTCGCCCGCGGGCAGCGATTCGGCTGCGACCAGGGTGATCTCGGTCTTGGGATTGGGATGGGTCAGGCGCTGGGTGGTTTCCGGCGACAGCTCGGTCACCGCCTGCAGGAAACGATCGCGGATTTCTTCCGGCCCGAACAGGCTGAACGCCGCTTGCAGCGGTGCGCCATCTTCCGGGCGGATGGGGCGGATCAGCAGCTCGTGGCCGCTGGGAGCCTTGAAGATCTCATGCCAGGGCGGCATGCGGTTGCGAGTGGCCATACCGGGTGATTCCTTGGTGGTCCATCGATTGTGGCATCACCGGGGATGCATTCCGTGAACGAAAGGCTCACGGCGGTACAGCCTCGTGAAGGCCGCTATTCGGGGGCTTTGAGCCAGTCCAGGCGGGTGCTGGCGCCGGGTTCGCCGAGGTGCTGGCGCAACGCCGGCAGGGCCGGGCCGACCACCCGGTCGAACTGCCATGGCGGGTTTAGCAGCAGCATGCCACTGCCATTGAGGCGCAGCGGCGAGTCGTCCGGACGCACCAGGAACTCGATCGTCATCGCCGATTTCACCGGCAGGGCGGAGGCCTTGCGCAGGAAATGCAGGATGGTGCGGCGCTGCTTGATCGGGAACCAGACCGCACAGGTGGCCTGCGGCCAGCGCGCCAGGGTCTCGGCCAGGGCGGCCAGGATGTTCTGGTATTCGGCGTCCTGCGCCTCGTACGGCGGGTCGATCAGCACCAGGCCCCGACCGATCTTGCTGCCGTTGAATTTCGGCGGCAGCAGCGAACGCAGCAGGGCGTAGCCGTCGCCGGCGCGCACGTCGACGCGGCTGTCGTGGGCGAACAGTGCCTTCAGCGTGGCCGTTTCAGCTTCCTGCAGTTCGCACACCGCCATCCGGTCCTGCGCACGCATCGCCTGGGCGCTCAGCAGCGGCGAACCGGGGTAATTGGTCAGTGCCCCCACCGGATTGTCGGCCTGCACGGCCTTCAGATAGCGCTCGACCACTTCCGGCAGCCTGGGCTGTGCCATCAGCCGCATGATCCCCGATTCGGCCTCCAGGGTCTTGCGGCTCTCTTCGCTGGCCAGCAGGTAGCGGCCGGCACCGCCGTGGGTGTCCAGCACGAAGAACGGGCTGTCCTTGCGCTTGAAGCTGTCGATCAGGGCCAGCTGCACGATGTGTTTGAGCACGTCGGCGTGGTTGCCGGCATGGAAGGCGTGGCGATAGTTCATGGGCGGCAGTGTACGGGGCGGCGGCCGCAGCGGCTATGCTGCGCGCCATGACAGCTCCCGTTGCCCATGTCCTGGTGGTCGAGGACGAAGCCGCCATCGCCGAAACCGTGCTGTACGCGCTGCGCAGCGAAGGCTATGCCGCCAGCCACTGCCTGCTGGGCGGGGAGGCCCTGCAGCGGCTGCAGGCCGGTGATATCGACGTGGTGGTGCTGGACGTGGGCCTGCCCGACCTCGGCGGTTTCGAGGTCTGCCGGCGGCTGCGCGCGCAGCCCGGGCCGGCGGCGCAGCTGCCGGTGATCTTCCTGACCGCCCGCAATGATGAAGTGGACCGCGTGCTCGGCCTGGAGCTGGGCGCCGACGACTACATGACCAAGCCGTTCTCGCCGCGCGAACTGGTGGCGCGGGTGCGCGCGCGGCTGCGTCGTGCGGCACCGGCGGTGGCAGCAACCAGCGCCGAGGCGGGCTGGCAGGAACATGGCGCCTTCGCCATCGACCGCGAAGGCCGGCGCATCCGCTTCCGTGGCCACGCGCTGGACCTGACCCGTTACGAGTACGCGCTGCTGGAGGCCCTGCTGCAGCGGCCGGGGGCGATCCTCAGCCGTGCCCAGCTGATGGATCGCGGATGGGACAGCAGTGCCGACAGCGCCGACCGAACGGTCGACACCCACGTAAAGACCCTGCGCGCCAAGCTGCGCGCGGCCGGTGCCAGCGACGACCCGATCCGCACCCACCGTGGCCTTGGCTACGCGCTGGAGGTCTAGCCGATGCGCCTGGTATTGAAGCTGTTCCTCGGCTTCTTCCTGATCACCGGTATCGCCGCGTTCTTCGTGATGCGCGTGTTCGTCAACGAGGTGAAGCCCGGCGTGCGCCAGGCGATGGAGTCGACCTTGGTCGATGCTGCCAACGTGCTGGCCGAGATGGCGGCCGCCGACGTCAAGGCGGGCACGCTCCGCAGCGGCAGTTTCACCCGCAACCTGGCCAAGGCGCGGCAGCGCGACCTGAAGGCGATGGTCTGGCGCTTCCCGAAGCGCTCGCTGGACTATCGGGTGACCATCACCGACGCCAAGGGTATCGTCATCTATGACTCGCTGGGCCGCGACCTGGGGCGCGACAACTCGCGCTGGAACGACGTGTACCGCACCCTGCGAGGCGAGTACGGTGCCCGTTCCAGCCCCGAGATCCCGGGTCAGGAAGGCGATACGGTCATGCATGTGGCCGCGCCGGTATACGACCCGGCCGATGGGCGGACCCTGATCGGCGTGCTCAGCCTGGCCCAGCCCAATCGGAGCATCGATCCGTTCATCGCCGCCAGCCAGCGCGCCATCATCGAGCGCGGTGCCTGGCTGATCGGATTGTCGGCACTGGTCGGCGTGCTGGTGACGATGTGGCTCACCACCGGCCTGGGCCAGCTGAGCCGCTATGCGCGCGCGGTCACTGCCGGCGAACCGGTGCCGCCGCCGCGGCGGCGCCGCGACGAGATCGGCGACCTGGGCCAGGCACTGGAAACGATGCGCCGCAAGCTGGAAGGCAAGGCCTACGTCGAGCAGTACGTGCAGTCACTGACGCATGAAATGAAGAGCCCGCTGGCGGCGATCCGCGGTGCTGCCGAGCTGCTGCAGGAACCGTTGCCGGAGGCTGACCGCGTGCATTTCGCGCGCAGCATCGTCGACCAGCAGGAGCGGCTGACCGAGACCATCGACAAGCTGCTGGCCCTGGCCGAGGTGGAACAGCATGGCTGGTTGCAGACCCGCGACCCCATCGCGCTGCCGTCGCTGCTGGCCGATGCGGCAGCGTCCGCGCAGGTGCGCGCGCAGGCGGCCGGCGTGCAGGTCAGCATCGGCAGCGCGCCCGACCTGCGCGTGCAGGGTGACGCCTATCTGCTGCGGCAGGCGCTGCACAACCTGATCGACAACGCGATCGCCTTCTCGCCGGCCGGCGCGGACATCGCGCTGCAGGCCGAGGTGGATGGGCAGGGCGTGCGCCTGCAGGTGGCCGACCGCGGTACCGGCATTCCCGACTATGCGCGCGAACGCGTGTTCGAGCGCTTCTATTCGCTGGCGCGACCGGGCAGCGGCCGGCGCAGTTCCGGCCTGGGCCTGCCGTTCGTGCAGGAGGTCGCGCGCCTGCATGACGGCCGCGCCAGCGTCGACACCCGCGACGGCGGTGGCACCGTGGCCAGCCTGTGGCTGCCGTTGGCGAACCCGGGCCAGCGCCCGCGCCGCTGACTTCACACTCGCTTCAAATTCGCCACAAACCCTGCTCACCGCGGCAGTCCATCCTGCAGCCCTCTCCAACGAGGATGGACCATGAAATCCCTGAAAATGCTGCTGCGCTTCGCCATTGTCGGCGGGCTGATCCTGTTGCTGCTGGTGCCGCTGATGATGATCCGCGGCGTCATCAACGAGCGCAGCCAGTACCGTGACGAAGCCTTTACCCGGGTGGCCGACAGCCGCGCCGGGGCGCAGCAGCTGGTGGGGCCGGTACGGGTGGTGCCGTGGGTGGAACGCAAGCAGGTTGAACTGGTTGACCCGCTGGGCGTCAAGAAGACCGAGATCCAGGTGACCGAGGGCCACTGGCTGCAAATGCCGGCGTCGCTGGAGGTGGGAGGCGAGATGCTGCCGAGCCAGCGCGAGGTCGGCCTGTTCAAGGTGCCGGTGTACAGCTGGAACGGCCAGCTGAAGGCGAGCTTCGCCGCCGACGACTATCCAGTGAAGGCGGGACGCACGTATGGGCAGCCGTACGTTGCGCTCGGGGTTTCCGATGTGCGTGGCCTGGTGGGAACGCCGAACCTGCGGGTGGACGGCAAGCCGCTGCGACTGTTGCCGGGCGTCGGCGCGGCCAGCGAGATCGGGCGTGGCCTGCATGCGCCGGTAAGTGGCTTCGCGGTGGATCAGGGCGGCACCCTCGCGGCCAGTACCGTTGAGCTGGACCTGCGCCTGGATGGCAGCCGCATGCTGTCGGTGGTGCCGGTGGGTGACGACACCCGCATCGCGCTGCGGTCGAGCTGGCCGCATCCGTCGTTCAGCGGTGCGTTCCTGCCCAACGAGCGCCGCGTCGATGCCGGCGGCTTCGATGCACAGTGGGCGGTGTCTTCGCTGGCCTCCGACGCACAGCGCCAGCTGCGTAGCGACGGCGCCATCGATTCGCAGGCAGTGACGGTGTCGCTGGTCGATCCGGTCGATGCCTACACGCAGGCCGACCGGGCCTCCAAGTACGGCGTGCTGTTCGTGGTGCTGACCTTCGTCGGCTTCATCCTGTTCGAGCTGATCAAGTCGCTGCGCATCCATCCGCTGCAGTACCTGATGGTCGGACTGGCGCTGGCGATCTTCTTCCTGCTGCTGATCAGCCTGTCCGAGCACATCGCGTTCTGGAAGGCCTACCTGGTTTCGGCGGTGGCCTGTATCGGCCTGCAGGCGGTGTACCTGGCCAACGTGCTGGGCCACTGGAAGCGCGGCCTGGGCTTCGCTGCGCTGCTGACCGTGCTGTACGGCGCGCTGTATGGCCTGCTGGTGTCGGAGAACAACGCTCTGCTGATGGGGTCGCTGCTGTTGTTCGTGATCCTGGCGCTGGCGATGTGGGTGACCCGCCGGGTCGACTGGTACGCGCTCGGCGCGGACCTGAAGTAAGGAGCGCGCCATGGGCTGGCGCCAGAGTTTCCGGCAACGCGCGCGGCAGGGCATTCCGGCCCTGCTGGAAGTGGATGCACTGCTGCAGGCACATGGCGTGCTGGCGGCCCTGCCGGGGGCACGGATCGCCCCCGGCCTGGTCCGCTTCCAGCTGGCGGCGGTGACCTGCGAGGGACTGCGGGGCCAGGGACTGGCCTGGTTGCAGGGCGCGCGGCAGGGACGCGGCGCGCTGGCGGGGAAGGTGCCGCGCTACCGGCCATGGAAGGCCGGGGCGGACGCGCTGGCCGAGATCGGCATCGGCGGCCTGCCCGATGCAGCGGTGTACGGTTGCAGCAGCTTCGACCGGCGGCACTGGTTGCTGCTGCTCCCGGAGCGGGCGCAGCTGTGGCTGGGCTGGAGTGGGTGAAGCGGCTTGGCAGGTGCGAACCAAGCACTCTTCTGTGGGTGCGAACCGTGGTTCGCACGCTTCTACCGCTGTCCATGACCGATGGGACGGTATCCGCCCGTCCGCGCTGGCTAGACTCGGTGGGTTGATGATCGAGCCGAAGGGCAGGGGTGCGATGTGTTGAAGTGGGGTGTGCTGGCCGTAGCGCTGGCGATCGGGGGCAATGCCGTGGCGCAGCAGCGCGAGGCGGTGGACCTGGACATGGTCAGCCGCATCCGGCAGGAGGCGTTCCACCGTTCGCAGGTGATGGACACCTTCAGCTATCTCACCGAGCGCATCGGCCCACGCCTGACCAACTCGCCGGCGATGGGCCGCGCCAACGCATGGACCCGCGGCAAGTTCACCGAATGGAAGCTGGACAACGTCCACGATGAAGCCTTTGATGACTTCGGCCGTGGCTGGGAGTTCACCTCGGCCAGCGTGGAGATGCTGGGTGACCGCATCCAGCCGCTGCATGCGCTGCCGAAGGCCTGGACGCCGGGCACGAACGGGCCGGTCGAAGGCGAACTGGTGCAGGTCGACATCAAGAAGCCCGAAGACATCGAGAAGTACCGCGGCAAGCTGCGCGGCAAAATCCTGCTGCTGGGCGAGGCGCGCGAGTACAAGCGCGGCACCGAACCGGATTCGCACCGGCACGACGCGACCTCGCTGGAAGGCCTGCAGGCGTTCACCGTGCCCAAGGACCAGGACGCCACCGCCGAGCGCGCCAAGCGGGTCAAGGAATACCAGGAGCGCCAGCTGCTGGCGGGCAAGGTCAACGCCTTCTTCGTCGAAGAGGGCGCGCTGGCCTCGATCAGCGTCAGCAGCTGGGACAACGGCATCATCCGCGTCGCCGGTGGCGGTTCGCGCAAGGCCGGCGAGGCGGTCGGCATTCCCGAGCTGGCGATGATCAGCGAGCACTTCAACCCGCTGGTGCGCGCGCTGAAGGCCAAGCAGCCCGTGCGCCTGCGCGTGGACGTGGCCGCGCGCTTCACTGACGAGGCCGACCAGCCCGGCTACAACACGCTGGCCGAGATCCGTGGCAGCAGCCGGCCCGATGAAGTGGTGATGATCGGTGCGCACCTGGATTCCTGGCACAGCGGCACGGGCGCAGCCGACAACGCCGCCGGCGTGGCGGTGATGATGGAGGCGATGCGCATCCTCAAGGCCACTGGCGCCAAGCCCAAGCGCACGATCCGCGTGGCGCTGTGGAGCGGCGAAGAGCAGGGGCTGATCGGCTCGCAGGCATATGTGGCCAAGCATTTCGGCCGGTTCCCGGAGCCCACCGACCCGGCCCAGAAGGCGCTGCCGGCGTCGCTGCGCGAGCCAACCGGTGCGCTGCAGAAGACCCGCGATTACAGCAGGTTCCAGGTCTACTTCAACATGGACAACGGCTCGGGCCGGTTCCGTGGCATCTACGCGCAGGAAAACCTGGCGGCGATGCCGATCTTCGAAGCCTGGCTGGCCCCGTTCCATGACGTGGGCGCCACCACCGTGGCCACCCGCAACACCGGCAGCACCGACCACATCAGCTTCGACCGCATCGGCCTGCCGGGCTTCCAGTTCATCCAGGACCGGCTGGACTACTTCACCAATGTCCACCACAGCCACCTGGACACCTGGGACCACGCCGAGCCGGAAGACCTGAAGCAGGCCGCAGCCATCGTCGCTTCGTTCGCCTACAACGCCGCGATGCGCGAGCAGCCGTTCCCGCGCAAGGCCGAACCGTAAAAGGGGACGGAGGGGATTAAGTCGTATCTCCCCCCCTCCGTTGCCGTAGACCCTGTCAGTCGGGTATCGAGACGATCTGGTTGATGGCCGGATCGATCGCGAACACTGCCCGCAGCGATGGCCTGACGTCGAGGGTCTTCACCTGATCTGACACACTCGCCGCCTGAAAGTAGGTCGCTCCGTCATGCTGCATCAGGGGCCGGAGATCCAACGGCGCGCTCGCAGGGTCTGACAGCTGTGCCAGACACAGCCGTCGCCCGCAGCTGAAGTCCAGCACTGTCCGGGCGTGGCCTTCCGCCGAAAGGCCACTCTGGAGGTGGCTGGCAAACAGAGCGGTCGATTCCGACAGTTCCCTGTCTGTCGAAGCTGCCGCGTGCATGGCGTTGGTCATGGCAGCGAAGGCGCCGGCGCTTGCAAGCAGCCGGTCGATTCGGTTTTCATCCAGTGCATTGTCGTAGATCAGATCGGCCTCCTTGGGCGCGTCACCCGGGAGACGAGTCGCTGGGCGGCGATTTGCACCCGAACGACCCGCTACGCTGGCGGGCTCTCGCTCAGTGGCGGTGGGCGCGTTTGTGGAAGAGCGGTGTGAGTTCTGCGCAGCAGAACGATGTGCAGGGTCGTTTATCGAAAAGTGCCATGCCAGTGCACCGGCCAATGCCGAGGTCACCAGGAGCCAGAGAGCTGTTGCTTTCGCCTTCATATGGAGCGCTCAGGTTACTGGCCCAGTTTCCACAAGCGCTTCGCCCTTCTCGGCCGTCTTGGTTACCCAGCCACCCCTGCTGTCCCAGACGGAAAAGCCTCCTCCTGGCCGCGTGGAAACGACGCACGAATTCTGGCACGTGTAGTAATGGCTGTTGATTTTGACTGTTGTTGAAGCCTTCGATTCAGCCAGTCCAAAGAGGCCAACTGCAGACAGGCTCGCCATCACGCAGACCGCTTTCACCGCGCTGGATTTCAGACATCCTCGATCGATGAGGCCCTGCTTGCGCTGGGCTGCGGTACCGCCCGATCCGGGGGCGTTATCTGATCCGATGGTTGGAGGGGTCATTGAAACGTCCTTGCCTCATTCCAGAATGTTCAGGTTCCGTTGGGGCACGAATGGCGGCTATGGGGAAAGTTGCAATTGCAGGGGCAGTGAATCCGGTAAAATCGAGGGGATTCCCGTTCCTCGAGCCCTCCATGACCTGCCGCACCCGCTTCGCCCCCAGTCCCACCGGTTACCTGCATATCGGTGGTGCCCGCACCGCGCTGTACTGCTGGCTGGAGGCCCGCCACCGCGGCGGCGAGTTCGTGCTGCGCATCGAGGACACTGACCGTGAACGCAGCACCCAGGGCGCGATCGACGCCATCCTGGAGGCGATGGACTGGCTGGGCCTGGATTACGATGAAGGCCCGATCTACCAGACCGACCGCGTTGCCCGCTACCGGGAAGTGGCCGAGCAGCTGATCGCTGAAGGCAAGGCGTACTACGCCTATGAAACCCGTGAGGAACTGGACGCCATGCGCGAGGCCGCCATGGCCAGGCAGGAGAAGCCGCGCTACAACGGCGCCGCGCGCGAACTCGGCCTGCCGTACCGGGACGACCCGAACCGTGTCATCCGCTTCAAGAACCCGCTGGAAGGCACGGTGGTGTTCGATGACCTGATCAAGGGCCGCATCGAGATCGCCAACAGCGAGCTGGATGACATGGTGATCTTCCGCCCGGATGGCTACCCGACCTACAACTTCGCGGTGGTGGTGGACGACTGGGACATGGGCATCACCGAGGTCATCCGCGGCGACGACCACATCAACAACACCCCGCGCCAGATCAACCTGTACGAAGGCATCGGGGCCCCGGTGCCGAAGTTCGGCCACATGCCGATGATCCTGGACGAGCAGGGCGCCAAGCTGTCCAAGCGCACCGGTGCGGCCGACGTGATGCAGTACAAGGACGCCGGCTACCTGCCCGACGCGCTGCTGAGCTATTTGGCCCGCCTGGGCTGGTCGCACGGTGACCAGGAGCTGTTCAGCCGCCAGGAGCTGATCGACCTGTTCGACGTGAAAGACTGCAATTCCAAGGCCTCGCGCCTGGACATGGCCAAGCTGGGCTGGGTCAACCAGCACTTCCTGAAGACCGAGGACGTGGCCAGCATCGTGCCGCACCTGGTCTACCAGCTGCAGAAGCTGGGCCTGGACGTGGCCGCCGGCCCGGCCCCGGAGGACGTGGTGATCGCCCTGCGTGAACGCGTGCAGACCCTGAAGGAAATGGCCGAGAAGGCCGTGGTCTGGTACCAGCCGTTGACCGAGTACGACGAAGCGGCGGTGGCCAAGCACCTCAAGGCCGGTGCCGAGGTGGCGCTGGGCAAGGCCCGCGAGCTGCTGGCGGCGTTGCCGGAGTGGACCGCCGAGGCGGTGGGCGTGGCCCTGCATGACGCGGCGGCGGCGCTGGAAATCGGCATGGGCAAGGTCGCCCAGCCGCTGCGCGTGGCCATCACCGGCACCCAGGTCAGTCCTGACATTTCCCACACCGTGTACCTGGCCGGCCGCGAGCAGGCCTTGAAACGCATCGATGTGGCCATCACCAAGGTAGCAACGGCCTGACGCATCCCCGCCAGGCCCGAACCGGAGAACACGCATGCCCGCCAAGACCGCCACTGCCTGTACCGCCCCGCACCACCACGTCCACGACGCATCGGATTTCGTGGCGGTGGTCGAGCGTGTCTCGCGCGAACGCGGGCTGCGCCTGACCCCGATCCGCGCCAATGTGCTGAAGCTGATCGCCGAGGCCGGCAAGCCGGTCAAGGCCTACGAGCTGCTGGAATGGGTGCGCAACGGCAAGGGCGTGGGCGCGGATGCCCCGCCCACCGTGTACCGCGCGCTGGACTTTCTGATGGCCAACGGGTTCGTGCACAAGCTGGAATCGGTGAATGCCTTCGTGGCCTGCCACCATCCCAGCAGTGCCGCGCATTCGGTGCCGTTCCTGATCTGCAACAGCTGCCACAGCGCAGTGGAGCTGGAAGACCGCGAGATCGTCACCCAGCTGGAGAAGCGCGCCAAGGAGCTGGGCTTCCAGCCACAGGCGCAGACGCTGGAAGTGCACGGCCTCTGCGCGCGCTGCGCCGGGTAACGGATCGGTAGTGCCGGCTGCTGGCCGGCATTTTGGAAACGGGGTCAGATCCCTTTGCCAGTGGCAAAGGGATCTGACCCCGTTTCATATCGGTGCGACAGGGCCTGCGTCCTAGTCCATCGGCTTGGACCGGGTATCCACCCGCACGATCACCGACATGCCCGGGCGCAGCCGTGCCGCCAGTTCCTGGCCCGGCTCGATCGATATCCGCACCGGCAGCCGCTGCACCACCTTGGTGAAGTTGCCGCTGGCATTGTCCGGGCGCAGCACGCTGAATTCCGACCCGGTGGCCGGCGCGATCTCCTGCACGCGGCCCCGCAGCACCTGGCCCTGGAACGCATCCACTGAGAACGTGGCCGGCTGGCCGATCGCCATTCCCCAGGTCTGGCCCTCCTTGTAGTTGGCCACCACCCACAGCGTATCGGGCACCAGGAACAGCAGCTGCGAACCGGCCGCGACGTACTGGCCCACGCGTACGCTGGCCTCACTGATCTGGCCGTCGCGCGGCGCGTGGATCACCGTGTTGGCCAGGTCGATGCGTGCCAGCTCCAGCTGCGCCTGCGCGCTCTCCACCTGGGCTTCCAGGCTCTTGCGCGCCACCTGGGTCGATACCAGGGTCTCCTCGGCGATGCGGATCTGCGCCTGCGCCTGTTGCACGCTGGCCTGTGCCGACGCCTGGGTGGTTCGGAACTTGTCGCGGTCGTTGATGGACACCAGCTGCTGCGCCGCCAGTTCCTCGTAGCGTTTCAGCTCATTGCGCGAGCGCTGCAGTTCCGCCTGGCCGGCCGAGAGCGTGGCGCGGGCGGACGCAATCTGTGCGCGGTTCTGCGCCTGTGACTGGTCCGAATTGGCCAGCGCCGCGCGCGCGCTGTCCAGCGTCGCCTGCGCCTGGGCCACGCGCTGCGCATAGATGCGGTCATCGATGCGCAGCAGCGGCTCGCCCTGCCGCACATGCTGGAAATCCTTCACCAGCACTTCGGTGACATAGCCGTTCACCTGGGGTGCCATCACCGTGATCTGCCCGCGCACGTAGGCGTTGTCGGTCACCATCACGCTGCTGGTGAACGGCCACAGGTGCCACGCACGCAGGATCAGCGCGATGCCCAGCAGGGCCACCACCACCATCACTACCACGCTGCGCGCGCTGGGCTTGAGGTATTTCGGCGCGACCGCCGGTTCAACCGGCGTGGGCGCAGGCGCCGCGTCGGTCGGCGGCGGTGGGGTCACGTTGTCGGCGTCGTCGGGTCGGGGCGGGACGGGGGGCATGGTCGAGAACTCAGCGGGGCGCGGCTGGCGTGGCCGCAATGGGAGGAGTGGGGTGGCGCTTGCGCCATTGCTTGCGTACGGCAGTGCGCAGCGAGAGCAGCAGCAGCCAGCACAGGAAGCCGATCGCCAGCCAGCCGCTCAGCGTGAACACGTCATTGAAGCCACGCACGTTGGCTTCGCGGCGCGTGGTCTGTGCCAGCTGCGCGCTGCCCTGCGCACTGCGCAGCACCGGGTCGGTGATCTGCGCAGCGTACAGCTGCTGCTGGATGCGCAGGCGTTGCGCGACCACCGGATCGGCCGGGTCGAGCTGGCTGGTCAACGCGCTGGAGTAGAGTTGCTCCCGATGCAGCTGGAAGGTGCCCAGCACTGCCGAGCCGGCCAGGCCGCCGAGCGTCTGCGTGATCGACAGCGTCACCAGGAAGGTGATCATGTGGTCCACGCCCTGCTTCAATGCGGCGGAAATGCCGAGCATGATCAGCGGGCCCATGAACATGCCGGCGCCCACCGACGCCAGGAACTGGCTGACATAGAAGTCGTGCGGCCGATCGAGGCTGGTGCGGTGCTGGTCGAAGAACGCGGCGGCTCCCAGCAGCAGGATCGCCATCAGCAACTGGGCGATCAACCGCTTGGGCCCGAAGGTCAACGCGGCGCCGGCGATGCCGGTGACCACGCCGGCCAGGATCACCACGAACAGCGGGCGCATCTGGTCCGGCCCCATGCCCAGCGTACGCATCAGGTTGACCACCCCGTAGGACTGCTCGGTGGTCAGGAAGCGGATCAGGAAGGCGCCGACGATGAAATGCAGGACCGGCAGCGTCGACAGCCAGCGGATCTGCAGCAGCGGATTGCGCCGGTAGTGCTCGATGATCAGGGCGGTGGTGGACAGCACGATCGAGGCGATCAGCGCCCAGCCCAGCCACGCTGTATTGAGCCACCAGCGCGTGTAGCCCTGCGCCAGTACGATCACCAGCAGGGCAACGGCCGGGGCAAGCAGGGCGAAGGTGAGGAAATCCAGCGGTTCGAAGGCCTTGACCTGGATGCCCGGCGGCAGCTTCAGCAGCACCACCGCCGCGAACGCACACAGGGCCAGGCCGGCCTCGAACGAGTACAGCTGGTGCCACTGGCCGGTATCGACCAGGCCCGGCGAGACGATCCAGGCAATCGGCACCGCCAGCTGCGAAAGGCCGACACCGATCACCAGCAGGTTGCCGGTGAACCGTCGCGGCAGTGCCTGCAGCATGTACAGCGTGCCCAGCGTTGAACACGCCGCGCCGGCGAAGCCGCTGGCGGCACGGGTCAGCATCGTGGTCTCGAAGCTGCCGACGAACAGGTGCAGCACCGCCAGCGCCGCATACAGGCCCAGCCCGATCTCGGCGAACAGGCGGATGCCGTACTGCTGGCGGAACTTGAAGGGAAGCAGGTTGGCGGTGACGTTGACCATGGCATAGGCCGCTACCAGCCAGCTGCCCTGGGTCGGTGTCAGTGCCAGCTGGCCCTGCAGGAACGGCAGGTTGGCGGTGACCAGCGCATTGCCGAGGCCGCCGGTGATCGCCACCAGCAGCGATACCAGCGCATAGGCCGCGCGCCGGTACGGCGGGTGCCAGGGCATCGACGCCGAGCCGGGCATGGTCGGCTTCTCATGCTCCTCCCAATCCGGAACCGGCTTCAGATACGGCTGGACCATCAACGGGCCTCGCTGGCAGCTCCCTGGAGACCCCCACGCAGCAGCTGCAGGGCGCGCCCGGCCAACTGGGCGCGCTCGTCGCGGGTCTTGCCGCGCAGGGCCGCACCCAGCATGCCCGAGATCAGTGAAATATCCGTCTTTTCCAGGTCGGCACGGCACAGCCCGGCGGCCTTGGCGCGGGCGATCGGTTCCTCCAGCAGGTCGCGCACGGTCTCGCGCGCGGCGCGCATGGACGGCACGTCCGAATCAACCGCACGCCAGTAGTCGGCCAGTGCCGGCGAATCGATGATGCGCTGGGCCATGCCTTCGAACACCTCGAACAGGGCGTCGTCGCGGTCGCCGAGCTGTTCGACCTGGCGCCGGATGCGGTCGACCGTGCGCTGCAGCAGCGCCTGGATCAGTGCTGTGCGGTCGGGGAAGTTGCGGTACAGGGTGGCGCGGCCCACCTGGGCACGTTCGACCACCAGGTCCAGCGGGGCGGTGACGCCATGTTGGCCGAAGACATGATCGGCGGCGTCGAGGATGAGGGCACGGCGGGCGGCAGCATCGGCACGTTGAGCGGTCATGGATTGATTTTCGGACAAAATTGTCCGTTTGGCGAGACAGTGAGTGACGGGATTGTCCGGTTGTTGTCGTACGCACATCTTTGTGACGGATGCGTGATGGCACGGGGTGAAAAGAAAACGGGGGCCCGAAGGCCCCCGTGGAATGGCGCGGAGGTCAGAGCCCTTTCCTTCGGAAAGGGATCCGGCCCCGCCGTGCGCGGTCAGAAGAACGCGCGGATGCCGAATGCGACACCACGGCCCGGCAGCGGCGAGTAGTCGCGCAGCAGCGAGGTATGCGGACGCACTTCGCGGTTGGTCAGGTTGCTGCCATCCAGGAACACCTCGTAGCTGTTGCTCGCGTTGCGATCCCAGCGGTAGGCCAGGTGTGCATCGACCAGGGTGTAGCCGTCGCTCGGTGCTTCGTTCTGGGCGACATCCTTCTGGCGGCTGTAGCGCACTGCACCGACCGAGGCACGCCAGCCATCCTTCGACCAGCGCAGGTCGGCGCCGACGCGGGCCGGGGCGATGCGCGGCAGGTAGCCGGTGTTGGCCAGCTCCACCGTGTAGTTGTGGTTGTGGTCGCCGTGTGGCACGGCGATGTCGAGGTTGCGGCTGCCGCTGCCATCCAGCTCGGCCTTGACGTAGTCGCCGAACAGGCGCAGGTCCCAGTCACCGGCGCCGCCCTCGAACAGGTGCACCAGCGCTTCGGCCTCGGCGCCGCGGAACACCGCGTCCTGCTGGGTCCAGGCGCGCACCGGCAGCCCTTCGGTAACGCCGGTGTCGGCCAGGTAGATGAAGTCCTTGAACTTCGTCTGGTAAACCGACGCGGAGAAGTCCAGGCGATCGCTGTGGGTGTGGATGCCCAGTTCCACGCGCTGGCCGCGCTCGGTCTTCAGGTTGGCGTCGCCGATCTCCAGCGAGCGGGTGGCAATGTGCGCGCCGGCGGCATACAGCTCTTCGTTGGTCGGTGCACGCTCGGAGCTGTCCACGCCGATGCGCAGGTCAACCGCATCGTTGAGCTTCCAGATGCCAGCGGCAGACAGGTTGGTGGCGCCGAACGTGCGGCGGCGGTAGTCACCGCTCGGGTCCAGCTTGACCTGGTCGTGGCGGCCGCCCAGTTCCAGCTTGAACGGGCCGAACTGCTTTTCCTGCAGCACGAACAGGCCGATGTTCTTCGTGCCGGTATCCGGTACGAACGCTTCTTCACCCTTGGCGCCGAAATCACTGTTGCCGAACTGCAGGCCGAAGGCACCGTCCCAGCCGCCGATCTGCTGCTGCACGGCTTCCAGGCGTGCCTCGATGCCGCGGTTGGTGAAGCGGGTCGACGGCGTGCCGGCCTCCAGCTCCACGTGCTCGTAGTCGGTGTAGGCCACGCGCGCGTTGATGTTCTTCAGGAACGAGACCGGGTCGTAGATGCCGGCCTTGGTCTCGAAGCGGTTCTGCACCATGTCGATGCGCACGTCGTGCTCGTCACCGCCTTCCTCTTCATCGCCATGATCGTGGCCGTGGTCGTGGTCATCGCCGTCGGCATGCACGTGCGCGCCATTGGGAATGCCGTAGTTGGTGCGGTAGGTGCTGGCCGATACGCCGAAATAGCCGCCGTCGCCCAGCCAGGTCGCACCGACGCCACCGGCGCGGGTACGGATGGAGCTGTTGTCGAGGCGGCCGCGACGCGGTTCTTCGCCTTCGGCCGCTTCATGGTCGTGATCGTGGTCATGGTGGTCTTCCAGGCTGTCGATCACTGCGTAGCCGGGAATACGGTAGTCATCGCCGTTGCGGACCAGGCCATCCACGTGCAGCACGACGTTGCCGCTGACGCCATCGAGGCGGAACATGCCACTGCGCTCGTTGTTCACCGAGTTGCCGCGCAGTTCGGCGCGGCCGCTCAGCGGGCGCTCCGGCAGTTCGCGCGCGATGCGGCCATCGACCACGTTGACCGCGCCGCCGATCGCACCGCTGCCGAACAGCAGGGTGGCCGGGCCTTTCAGGACCTCGATCTGGTCGGCCAGGAACGGCTCGATGCTGGTGGCATGGTCGGCGCTGACGGTGGAGGCATCCATGTTGCCCATGCCATTGGAGAGCACCGCCACGCGCGGGCCCTCCTGGCCGCGGATGATGGGGCGACCGACACCCGGCCCGAAGAAGGTGCTCTGCACGCCGGGCAGCTTGGCCACGGTATCACCGAGGGTGCCGGCCTTCTGCTCGTCCAGGCGTTCACCGGCCAGAACCTCCACCGGGCGTGCCAGCGATTCGGCGTCGCCCTGCAGCGGCGAAGCGGTGACCTGCACCGACGACAGTTCAGTCAGGTGGCGGTCACGGTGGGAATCGTCTTCGCCGGCGGCGAAGGCAACGGTCGGGAGCAGGGCGGTCAGGGCCAGGGCGAGGGAATGCGGCTTCAACCGCGGGGTACGGGCGGGCATGGGCAGGTCCTTTGTTACACTATATCAATCACGGGGCGCACGAATCCCGTCGATGGGACAGGGGGGAGGGAACGCCGTGCGGGTCGGGAAGGGATGTTATATTATTCCATAACGATTCGCCGACCCTGCTGGAAGTCATGTCCCTGTCCTCACGAATGCGCCATCTGCTTGACCGTTTCGGTGCCACGGGTTCGATGCTGTGCGCGGTGCACTGCGCGGTGATCCCGGTGCTGCTGGCGGCGGCGCCCTCGCTGGGCCTGTCGTTCTGGCTGAGCGATGGGGTGGAGCAGGGCCTGGTGGTGTTTGTGACCCTGCTCGGGCTGTTCAGCCTGGTCTGGGGCTACCGCCGCCACGGTGCGCTGCGTGCGCTCGGCTTCCTGATCCCCGGCCTGGTCGCGCTGTGGGCCGGCGTGCTGTACGACCCGCTGCACCACAACGCGGTACCGCATGCGGTGGTGATGACCATCGGCGGCCTGCTGGTGGGGGTGGCCCACCTGGTCAACCTGCGCCTCAACCACGGCCACGTGCACGACGCCAGCTGCGCGCACTAGGCGCTCCGTGATAGGATTTTCGATCGTGCGCGGGGGCGCCCAGCAAGGCGGCCCCGCCGAACCCGTGTCAGTACGGGGTAACCAGATTTCACACTTGAGGAGTTGAAGACATGGGTAAGGGTGACCGCAAGACCGCCAAGGGCAAGCGCTACAACGCCAGCTACGGCAACGCCCGTTCGCACACTGCGAGCAAGGTCGCCGTAGGCGCCGCCGCCCCGGTTGCCAAGAAGACCGTGGCCAAGGCTCCGGCGAAGAAGGCCGTTGCGAAGAAGGCCGTCGCCAAGGCCTGATCCGGCCGACCGACCGGTCCACGAAGAACGCGGCGCCTGGCGCCGCGTTTTTTTTTGCACGTTCTTGTAGCGCCGAGCCCATGCCCGGCTGGCCGGAAATGCAGCCGAGCGCGGGCTCGGCGCTACAACCGCATCAGCGCAGGGTCTGCTTCAGCGTGCCCGGGTTGCCATCGTTCGGTGCGGCCGGCACCTGCAGCAGATGGGCCAGCAGCGGATAGACGTCCACGTTGTCGAAGCCGTCGATCACCAGGCCCTGGCGGAACGAGGGACCCTTGGCCACGAACACCGCGCGCATGGAAGGCAGGGCATTGTCGTATCCGTGCGAGCCCCGATCCCGTCTTGCGCGCTTGGCGATCTTCTCCAGGTGCAGCGCGTCCCAGCCCTCATCCATCGCACAGACGATGGCCGGCACACGCGGATGCGTGCCGTAGTGCCAGCGTGCCGGCAGGTTTTCCTTCTTCCAGCACGCGTAGTGTGCGTGGCGGCCGAGCAGTGCGCGTTCGGCCTCCTTCTCGCGACCGGCCACCGGTACGAAGCTGACCGACTGGCCCTGGCTGACGTTGCGCGCAATCGACGGGTCGGCCATCGATTCGGTGGAAATCACCTGGTCCTCAGGCACGGATGCCATGCCATGGTCGGAGACCACGATCACGTTGGTGGTCGCCGCCAGCCCGCGCTGCTGCAGTCCATCGAGGACCTGGCCGACGATCAGATCGGCGCGTGCGATCGCATCGGCGTACTGCGTCGACTCAGGGCCGTAGTTGTGGCCGGCCTTGTCCACATGCTCCATGTACAGCGTGGTCAGTCGCGGCGCGTCGGCGTCGGTCTGTGCCAGCCAGTCCAGCACGATGCCGGCGCGCTGTTCCAGGGGCTCCGTGGCGTCGTAGACGCGCCACTGGCTCGGGCGCACGCCACGGATCGCCGATTCACTGCCCGGCCACGAGGTCGTTGCAGTGCGCACGCCGACATTCTCGGCACCGACCCAGATCGGTTCGCCGCCCCACCACGCACTGGTGGTGACTGCCTCGCGGTTGCTCAGCTCGAACCGGCCCAGCGCCTCATCGTCCATGCTGTTGTTGACGATGCCGTGGTGGTCAGGGCGCAGGCCGGTGACGATCGTGTAGTGATTGGGGAAGGTCAGTGAAGGGTAGGACGGCGTCATCCAGCGGGCGCGCACGCCGCCGTCGATCATCCGCTGCAGGTTCGGGGTCAGCCCGCGGTCCAGCGCGTCGGCGCGCAGGCCATCGATGGAGATCAGCAGCAGCTTCGGCGGGGTGGCCGCAGCAACGGACGCAGGGGGAACGGCGGCGGAAGGGGCGGGCGCGGTGCTGCAGGCGGCCAATGGCAGCAGCAGTGCCAGCGAAAAGGTCAGGCGTACGGAAGTCATCCGTGCATGATAAATCGGTGCAATTACCGGCCCAAGACACGGCGCGCCAGGACCGTCCGGGGTCAGATCCCTTTTCCACCGGAAAAGGGATCTGACCCCGATGCTCAAGCGAACAGCGGGGCCTGGCGTTGTTCCAGTCGCAGCAGCGCGGCCTTGGTTTCCAGGCCGCCGCCGAAGCCGGTCAGCGCACCGTTGCTGCCGATCACGCGATGGCAGGGCAGGATGATCGGCAGTGGATTGCGGCCGTTGGCCGCGCCCACCGCGCGGGTCGCGCTGGGCTGGCCCAGGTGCTGTGCCAGCTGCAGGTAGCTCCAGGTCTGGCCGAACGGAATCAACGCCAGTGCCTGCCAGACACGCAGCTGGAACGGAGTGCCGCGCGGTGCCAGTCGCAGGTCGAACCGGCGGCGTTCACCGTGCAGGAACTGCAGCAGCTGTTCGCGCGCTTCGGGCAACGCGTCCGGTGCGTAGTGCCAATCATCGCGCCCGCGTGCGGGGTGGCGGTTCTCCGGGAACAGCACATGCGAAAGACCGCGCTCGTCGCCGGCAATGGTCAACACGCCGATCGGGCTGTCGAAACGATCGAACAACAGGGTCATGTCGGTTCTCCAACAAAGGTGCCGGACAGGTGCCACAGGTGCAGCACGGCGTAGGCGCGCCAAGGGCGCCACGGTTGCGAGCGCGCTTCGGTCGCACGTTCGCTCAGGCGCTGGCCCTGCGCGTGGCCGAGGACCTGCTGCAGTACAAGATCGCCGGCCGGGAACGCATCGGGCTGGCCGAGCCCGCGCAGGGCGATGTAATGCGCGGTCCACGGGCCGATGCCGGGCAGTGCAACGCAGCGCGCAACGAACTCCTCCACGGCCTGGCCAGGCCCGAAGTCGAGCTGGCCGCTGGCGCAGGCCGCGGCCAGTGCGCGCACGGTGGCCGCGCGGCTGCGGGGCAGGCCGATCGATTCCAGCGGCGCTTCGGCCAGCATCGCAGGTGCCGGGAACTGGCGATCGAATGCAGGGGGCATGCCCGGCAGGTGCGCGCCGTAGGCATCGACCAGGCGCCGCGCGAAGGTGGTGGCCGCGGCCACGCTGACCTGCTGGCCGAGCACGGCACGCACACCCACCTCGAAGCCATCCCAGCCGCCGGGCACGCGCAGCCCGGGGCGTTTGGCGATGCCACGCGCCAGCAGCGGTTCTTCGGCCAGCGCGGCATGGACCTGCTGCAGGTCGGCATCCAGATCGAATACGCGACGCACGCGGCGCACGATGTCCGGGATCAGGCGTGGATCGACTGCTCCAAGCTGCAGGCGCAGCTCCGGGCGCTTCGGGTCGGCAGTGACGCGCAGCAGGGTGGGGCGCTCGGGCGTGCCGAGCACGCGCTGGTAGCTGTCCTCGCCGATCAGCTCGATGCCGGGCAGGCTGCGCTTCCGCAGGAAGGCCAGCATGCGCGCAAAATCCAGGGGGGGGCGATAGGCCAGACGCAGAACCAGGCCGTCATCTTCTGCGGCCAACGGCGGGTGCTGGCGACGCAGTGCGCTCGGCGCCATCCCGCAGCCCTGCAGGAAGGCGGTATTGAAACGGCGCAGGCTGTTGTAGCCGGCGGCCAGTGCGACGTCGGTCACCGGCAGCGTGGTTTCGGTCAGCAGCTGCTTGGCCAGCAGCAAGCGGTGGGTGGCATGAAGCTGTCCGGGCGTCGCGCCCAGGTGCTCGACAAACAGGCGCTGCAGCTGGCGCGCGCTGAGTCCGATTTTCCGCGCGAGGTCAGCGACGGCGTGTTCCTGCAGGAATCCACCGTGGATCAGCGCCAGGGCGCGCTGCACGGCCTGCCCGGCCAACGCCTGCTGCGCCTGTGGTGCCAGTTCGGGGCGACAGCGCAGGCACGGCCGGTAGCCGGCGGCGGCGGCCGCAGCGGCGGTCGGAAAATAGCTGATGTTGCGCGGCTTCGGTGGCGGGGCCGGGCACACCGGGCGGCAGTAGATGCCGGTGCTGCGCACTGCGGTGAAGAACACGCCGTCGAAGCGTGCGTCGCGGGCCAGGCGGGCCCGCTCACAGGCGGCAGTGTCGAGGGCGAGAGCGGTGTCCATGGCGCCAGTCTAGGCGGGTGCGGGCGGTGATACTCGCCACATTCGGACATGGATGCTGACGCGAGTCAGGCCGGGTTGCACCCGGTATCCGCGGTAGTGCCGGCCGCTGGCCGTGGTGGTGCTGGACGTTGGCCGTGGTAGTGCCGGCCGCTGGCGGTGGTAGTGCCGGCCGCTGGCCGGCAGCAATAACACGGCGTCCCGCCCGGCCGCGCGTGCGTGTCGGCCTCGGTCCACACGCTTTCCCAAGGGTCAGAGGGGGTTCAGTGCCACGCGCTGAATGCGCGCCCCGGGCGGGTAGACTGTGGCTCTTGCCCACGTGAAGACCGGTTGCCCGATGTCCGCCAAACTCCGCTGGTTGCCCCTGTTGTGCCTGGCCCTGGCGGGCTGCAGTCAGCTGGAGAATCCGGGCAACGTAACCGCAGCCGACAAGGCGGCGCGGGCACCGGCCAGCGATGGCGAGAACATGGTGTCGATCAATGCCGCCGACGCACCGCCGCCGCCGGCACCACCGCGCAGCCAGGGTGATCGGCCGTGGCCGCAGGCGCAGCTGGAGAACGGCCGCGCGTGGGTCAGTTGCAGCACCGAGTACGCCGGCGAGGCTGGCGATGGTGCCGAGCTGGAAGGCCTGCAGCGCGAGCAGATCACCCAGGCCCTGGCACCCTGCGCCGCGCGTGGCCTGGTGCGGGTGCGCTACGCCGGCAAGATCAATCCTGGCTTCGCCGAGATGATGTGGCGGCTGGCGGTGGTCGCCGACCAGCAGAAGATCCACAAGCGCATCCTCGACCTGGACTCCAGTGGCGGCCAGGTGGAATCGGCGATCGTCGCCGGCGACAGCATTGGTGAATCGGGCTGGACCATCTGGGTGCGCGAAGGCTCGATCTGCCACAGCGCCTGCGTGTTCGTGCTGGCCGCAGGTGACAACCGCCTGCTGTCCGGCAAGGTCGGCATCCACCGCATGATGCGCATCAGTTCCAAGGCTACCTCGCGCGCGGAACTCAACCGCGAGCTGCACGAGGTCTACGACAACGTGAAGGATTACCTGCAGCGCAATGGCGTGGCCGTGGGCGTGGCCGACCTGATGATGACCGTGCCCAACCGCAGCCTGCGCCTGCTGACGCCGGAGGAGCTGCGCCAGTTCGGCCTGGACGGCACCAATGCGGTGCAGGACGATCTGGAAAGGATCAAGCAGATGCGTGCCTGCGGCGATGACTTCGTGCAGCGCAAGGATGCCTTCCTGATCGCCTTCGACCAGCAGTGCAAGCGCGACGGCGCCGACATGGAGTCGATCAACAGCTGCGGCCAGGCCCTGAAGGAGCGCTTCGGCTTCCCGGACGCGGTGTGCCCGGAAGAAAGCCCGCTGTCGGAGATCGACGTGGCGACGCTGCCGCCGGCACCGCCGGAGCCGCCGCCGGTGGCCGAACAGGCGCCAGTGAACACCGCCGCGCCCGCCGCGCAGGCTGATGCGGCAGCGGTGGAGGGCAACGCCCCAGCACGCTGACAGCATAGTCACCACGCTGGCGTAGACTGCGGTTCTCTCCCGAAAACCGGCGGTGTCCATGAAGCGCGCGTTCCTGCTGCTGTCCCTGCTGCCCTTGACTGCCTTGGCGCAGGCACCTGCGCCGGCCACGCCCGCCCCGGCTCCGGCACGCCCGGCCCCGGCCTCGCCAGCGGCCGCGAAACCGGCCACCGCCGGCGCACCGGCGCTGACCGCCGCGCAGCAGGCACAGGTGCAGAAACAGGACGCGGAAATGGGCGCGGCTGCATTGAGGGCGGCGCAGCTGGTCGATGCCAATCGCGCCGGCGAATTGTGGGATGGCGCCTCCGCCGTCGCGCGTCGTGCAGTGCCCAAGGCGGCCTTCGTCAGCCAGCTGAGCGCTGAGCGCACGCGCCTGGGGGCGCTGGCCGGTCGTGGCCAGCCGACCATTACCCGGGTCAAGTACAGCGCCGGCGCTGCGGTGCCCGAAGGCCTCTACATCAACGTCAGCTTCCCGACCCGTTTCGCCAACAGCGCGCAGCCGGTGCGCGAGCTGGTTTCGTTCCGCTTCGACGAAGACCAGGTGTGGCGCCTGGCCGGTTACAGCCTGCGTGCGTCGGCGCCCTGAGGATCGGTAGCAGGTAATTCATTGGTGGAGCCATTTGCAGAGATGCTTGGAAAGACAACGACGCAATATCATATGACCCAAGGGCAGCTCAATGGCCCGGCTGCAGCTTCGGCGGTCGACGGTCTGTCAAGGCGCGTGGGATTTGCGCTCCCTGAAAGTTACATTGAATTCTTCAAGGCCCACGATGGCGGTGAGGGATTCATTGGTGACAACTACATTATTTTCTGGAAAGTCGAAGAGGTGGTCGATTTCAATCGTGAGTATGAGGTCGAGACATATGCTCCGGGAATATTCCTGTTCGCTTCCAATGGCGGAGGTGAGGGGTATGGGTTTGACACATTGGATGTGGCAATGCCGGTGGTTCGGGTTCCCTTCATAGGTATGGATCGTCAGTATGCGATCTCGGTAGCGCGGGACATTCCCGATCTGTTTGCTCAACTGGCAGAACAGGATGGTTGACTTGAACAAGCTTTCGCGCCCCAGGGGCATGGAATTGTTTGAGATCAAGCCCGTTATCGTTGGCGGTGATCCGGTCTGTCCTGAGAATAAAACGTGGTTGACTAGACAGCAGCATTTTGAGGCTGTGCGGTACTGGAATCGAATTATCAGCAGTCTGCGCAATGAATCGAAGTAATTGAGGATCCTCCGATCAACCTGACGCCCTGTGGATGAGCAAATGGCAACTGAACTGACAATGCTGGCCTGGTCGACCGTGCTCGGCTTCGTCTACATCTTCGCCACCTCCACCGTGGTCACCCGCGAACGGGGAATGAAGTGGAATGCCTCGGCACGGGATGGCGACGCAAGGCCGCTCAGTCCGCTGGCCGGTCGCCTGCAGCGGGCCCAGGCCAACTTCCTGGAGACGTTCCCGTTCTTCGCCGCCGCGGCGATCGCGGTCGTGCTGGCCGGGCGCGGCAACGACACCACCGCGCTGGCCGCGCAGGCCTACTTCTGGGCGCGCGTGGTCTACCTGCCGCTGTACGCCGCAGGCGTGCCCTACGTGCGCAGCCTGGTGTGGCTGGTGTCGCTGCTGTCGATCCTGGCGCTGGTGTTCGCACTGCTGTGATCCGGGCCTGATCCAGATCAAGGCCGCTTAGCTGTGCGGCGCTATGCTGGCGCGGACGGGATCAACGGCAGGAGGCGCGCATGCGCAGGATGGACGTGGTGGTGGTCGGCGCCGGACCGGCGGGCCTGTGTTTCGCGCGTGCGCTGGCGGGCAATGGCCTGCAGGTCGGGCTGGTCGAAGTGCAACCGCGCCAGGCGCTGGCCGAAGCCGCCTTCGATGGCCGCGAGATCGCGTTGACCCATGCCTCGCGGCAGAGCATGGAGCAGCTGGGGCTGTGGCAGCGCCTGCCGCAGGCCGAAGTCGCTGAACTGCGCGATGCCAAGGTGATGAACGGCAGCTCGCCGTTCGCGCTGACCTTCGCCAGCAGCCAGGTCGACGGCCAGCCGCTGGGCTGGCTGGTACCCAACCATCTGATCCGCCGTGCTGCCTGGGACGCCGTGCAGGGCCAGGATGGCCTGCACCTGTTCGACGGGCGCAGGGTGCTGGGCGCGCAGGCCGATGCGCAGGGCCACGTGGTCACGCTGGACGACGGCAGTACGCTGCACGCGCGGCTGCTGGTCGCGGCCGACAGCCGCTTCTCCGCCACGCGTCGCATGCTCGGCATCGGTGCGCAGATGCGCGACTTCGGCAAGTCCATGCTGGTATGCCGAATGCAGGTCGAGCGCGACCATCACCACACTGCCTGGGAATGGTTCGGCTACGGCCGCACGATGGCGCTGCTGCCGCTCAACGCGGGCCAGGCATCGGCGGTGATCACGCTGCCGCCGCGGCAGATCGAAGAACTGCTGGCGATGGACGAGGTGGCTTTCGGTGAGGCCATCAGCGCCTGCTTCGAACACCGCCTGGGCCGGATGCAGCCGGTGGCCACGGCGCAGGCGTATCCGCTCGTGGGGATGTACGCGCACCGCTTCGTCGGCGAGCGTTCGGCGCTGATCGGCGATGCCGCCGTGGGCATGCACCCGGTCACCGCGCATGGCTTCAACCTGGGCCTGGCCAGCGCACAACGACTGGCGCAGGGCATCGTCGAACAGCAGCGCCGCGGTGCCGACATTGCCGCCGCCGGCATGCTGGCCCGCTACCAGCGCGGTCATCGGCTGGCATCGCGTCCGTTGTACGAAGCCACCAATGCGATCGCCAGCCTGTACACCGACGATCGCCGGCCGGCACGGCTGCTGCGGGCGGCCGGCCTGCGCGTGGCGCAGGGCGTGGCACCGTTCAGGCAGTTGATCGCCACGCACCTGACCCAGCGCGTGGCCTGAACCGCTTCAGCTCAGCCGGCGGCCAGCACGCGGATCTGGCTGTCGGCGAATTCGACCACCTGGCCCGCGCGGATCTTGCAGGCCTTGCGCAGTTCGACTTCGCCGTCGACCCGTACCTGGCCTTCGCTGATGACCATCTTGGCCTCGCCGCCACTGGTGACCAGGTCGGCCAGCTTGAGCAGCTGCTTGAGTTCGACGTAGTCGCCGTCGAGGTCGAATTCGAGAATCTGCATGGAGCGCGTTCCTGGGAGGAGGGCACAGGCCAGCGGCCGGGCCGGGAAGAGGGCGCGTATTGTGCGCCAGCACGGTCCCGACGGCACGTGTGAGGAAAGCTGTATGCCTCGTTCAGCATCAATGCGGTATCATTCCGCTCTGAGCGAGTGAAATCTCCTCCGACCGAGCAGCGCCAGGGCACGCGATAAGAAGGGCGCCCAAAGCGCGGACCATCACCTTTTTTATCGCACTGCCAGGAAGACGGCAGTGCCTTCGGAGTTCCCCATGTCCCAAGATTCCCAAGCGCCGCTGCAGTTCGCGCAGCTCGGCCTGTCCGAGCCCGTGATGCAGGCGGTCACCGCCATCGGCTATGAAACCCCGTCGCCGATCCAGGCCGCTACCATCCCGGCGATGCTGGAAGGCCGCGACGTGCTGGGCCAGGCCCAGACCGGTACCGGCAAGACCGCCGCCTTTGCACTGCCGGTACTGTCCAACATCGACCTGCAGCAGATCAAGCCCCAGGCCCTGATCCTGGCGCCGACCCGCGAACTGGCCATCCAGGTTGCCGAGGCGTTCCAGTCCTATTCGTCGAAGATTCCCGGCTTCCGCGTGCTGCCGGTGTACGGCGGCCAGCCCTACGGCCAGCAGCTGTCGGCCCTGCGCCGCGGCGTGCACATCGTGGTCGGTACCCCGGGCCGCGTGATCGATCACCTGGACCGCAGCACCCTGGACCTGTCCGAGCTGAAGACGCTGGTGCTGGACGAAGCCGATGAAATGCTGCGCATGGGCTTCATCGACGACGTCGAAGCCGTGCTGAAGAAGCTGCCGGAGCAGCGCCAGGTGGCCCTGTTCTCGGCCACCATGCCGCCGCAGATCCGTCGCATCGCGCAGACCTACCTGCAGGACCCGGTGGAAGTGACCATCGCGGCCAAGACCACCACCTCGGCCAACATCCGCCAGCGTTACTGGTGGGTGAGTGGCATGCACAAGCTGGACGCGCTGACCCGCATCCTGGAAGTCGAGCCGTTCGACGCGATGATCATCTTCGCGCGGACCAAGGCCGGCACCGAAGAACTGGCCAGCAAGCTGCAGGCCCGTGGCCTGGCCGCTGCCGCCATCAACGGTGACATGCAGCAGGCCCAGCGTGAGCGCACCATCGCCATGCTGAAGGAAGGCAAGCTGGACATCCTGGTCGCCACCGACGTGGCCGCCCGCGGCCTGGACGTGGAGCGCATCAGCCACGTGCTGAATTACGACATCCCGTACGACACCGAAAGCTACGTGCACCGCATCGGCCGTACCGGCCGTGCCGGCCGCAGCGGCGAGGCGATCCTGTTCGCGACCCCGCGCGAGAAGGGCATGCTGCGCCAGATCGAGCGCGCCACCCGCCAGCCGATCGAAGAGATGCAGCTGCCGAGCGTGGAAGCGGTCAACGACACCCGCATCAACAAGTTCACCTCGCGCATCAGCGAAACCCTGGGTGCCGGCGGCCTGGACTTCTACCGCCAGCTGCTGGAGCGCTTCGAGAACGAGCAGAACGTGCCGGCCATCGAGATCGCCGCCGCGCTGGCCAAGCTGCTGCAGGGTGACACCCCGTTCCTGCTGCAGCCGCCGGTGCGTGCCCCGCGCGAAGAGCGCGCACCGCGCGAGCGCTTCGACCGTGGCGACCGTCCGGAACGTGGCGATCGCTTCGAGCGCAACGATCGGGGTCCGCGCTTCGAGCGCGGCCCGCGTCGCGACGACGCCGAAGGTGGTTTCGAGCCGCGTCCGCGCCGCGAGGTTCCGCCGCGTGGCGCACCGGAGCAGGGCATGGAGACCTACCGCATTTCGGTCGGCCACCAGCATGGCGTGAAGCCGGCCAACATCGTCGGCGCCATCGCCAACGAAGCCGGCCTGGAAAGCCGCTTCATCGGCCGCATCGACATCCACGACGACTTCTCGCTGCTGGACCTGCCGGCACAGATGCCGCCGGACGTGCTGTCGCACCTGCAGAAGGTCTGGGTGTCCGGCCAGCAGCTGCAGATGCGTGCGCTGGCCCCGGGTGAAGACACCAACCCGGCACCGCGTCCGTTCAAGCCGCGCTTCGACAAGCGTGGCCCGGGCGGCCCGGGCGGCCCGGGTGGCCCCCGTCGCAGCGGGCCGGGTGGCCCGGGTGGCCATGGTGGCGACCGCGGCGGTGACCGCGACAGCCGCCCGCCGCGTCGTGACGGCTTCAAGCCGCGCGGCCCGCGCAGCTTCTAAGCCGCAGCCGTCCACACCACCGCCAGCCCCCGGGCTGGCGGACAGAAAAAGGGGACGGAGGGGATTAAGTCGTTCTTGGCACAGGCGCATGGCCAGCCAGATACGACTTAATCCCCTCCGTCCCCTTTTTCGCATGGCCCACACATTGCCGGTCCTAGGCTGAGCCGGTTCCTAAGGAGGTTGTGACCGCAGCACATTCAGGGGGATCCGGGATGGGTAGGAGTGGCACGGACCAACACAGCCGGCGGGTGCCGATGACCCGGGGGCTGGGACTGCGATTTGCGTTGTTGACGGGCATGGCGATCGGACTGGTCGCTCTGTCCGCCCTGATCCAGGAACTGCAGGCGGCCTCCACTGCCTGGATCGCCGGCCAGGGCTACTGGTCGCGTGGCCAGCAGGATGCCACTGCCGCACTCAGTCGCTACCTGGCGCGCGGTGATGCCCAGGACCTGGACGACGCACGCCAGGCCCTGCAGGTGCCGTTGGGCGACCTGCAGGCGCGACTGGCGCTGGAACAGGCCGAACCGGACGAGGAAAAAGCCAGGCAGGGCTTCCTGCAGGGCGGCAACGCGCGTGCCGACATCCCACGCCTGGTGTTCTCGTTCCGCTACGCGCGCGACATCGGTGCCTTCCGCGAAGCGAGCGCGTTGTGGCGGCAGACCGATGGCGACCTGATGGCGCTGCAGCGACTGATCGATGAACTGCAGTTGCGGCACGACGGCAGCCTGGTGCCCGTTGCCGCACGCGACCACTACCTGCAGCAGCTGCGTGACCTGGACCAGCGGATGAAGGTGCAGAGCCAGGCGTTCTCGCAGGCACTGCTGCGGATGGCCACGCTGGTGCGGCTGGCGACCCTGATGGTCGCGGGCCTGTCGGTGCTGGCGATCAGCTTGATGGCGGTCGCCCTGGCGCGCCGCGTCGGCAAGGACCTGACCGAGCACGAGAGCCGTTTCCGCGCAGCGTTCTACCAGGCCAACGTCGGCATGCTCAAGCTCGACACCGAAGGCAAGGTGATCGAGGCCAACCAGGCGATGGCCGATATCCTCGACCATCGCCGCGACGTGCTGCTGCAGCTGTCGCTGGGTGACCTGCTGATGGACGGTGAGCTGGTCATCGACGGAGTGGGGCGCATCGACTGGGACCGCCAGCTGCGGCCGAGCGAACTGCGCTTCCGCCGTCGCGACGGCAGCCTGGTCTGGGGCCGCTGGAGCGGCACCGGGGTGCGCAGCGCCGGGGGCGGCTTGTCGGTGTTTGCCATCATCGAAGACGTCAGCCAGAACCACGCCCTGGCGCGCGAGATCGAACACCACGCCAGCCATGATCCGCTGACCGGCCTGATCAACCGCCGCGAGATCGAGCGGCTGCTGGAACGCGCGCTGCTGCAGGTGCGCAGCGAGGGCGGCACGCATGCGCTGTGCTACATCAACCTGGACCACTTCAAGTTGGTCAACGACAGCTTCGGCCACGCCGCCGGCGACCAGATGCTGCGCAGCTTCGCCGACTACCTGGTGGCGGCGGTGCGCGATGGCGACTGGGTGGGCCGGCTGGGTGCGGACGAATTCGCGGTGTTCCTTGCCCATGCCGGGCAGGACGAGGCCAAGCGCGTGCTGCAGCGGGTGATCCGCAATCTGGGGCAGGCGACGTTCCCGATCAGCGAGGGCAGCCCGCAGCTGAGCTGCAGCATCGGCGTGGTCGAGGTCAGCGCCGAGGCACCGGATGTGAACTGGTTGATGAGCGCCGCCGACAGCGCCTGCTACGCGGCCAAGCAGGTCGGCCGCAACCGCGTGCACTGCTTCAACGAAGACCGCATGGCACTGGAGGAGCGGCGCCAGGAAGCCGAGCGCCTGCAGGGCGTCAGCCTGGCCATGGCCGAGAACCGCATGGTGCTGTACGCGCAGCGCATCGCCCGCGTCGGCGATCCCAGCTACCTGCACTATGAGGTCCTGGTGCGCATGCGCGGCAGCGATGGCAGCCTGCACCTGCCAGGCCAGTTCATGCCGGCGGTGGAGCGCTACGGAATGGCCGTGGCGCTGGACCGGCACGTGCTCGGCCTGCTGTTCCGGCATCTGCAGGTATGCCCGGCGCACGTGCGGCAGCTGGGGCTGTGCAACGTCAACGTGTCGGCGCAGTCGATCGCCGAGCCCGGCTTCCTTGCCTTTGTCTGCGACCTGCTGGAGCGCAACCGCGCGCTGGCCGCCAAGCTGTGCTTCGAGATCACCGAAACGGCGGCGATCAGCAACCTCAGCCAGGCGCGCGCCTTCATCGACGCGGTGAAGGCACGGGGGTGCCGGATGGCCCTGGATGATTTCGGCTCCGGCCTGTCCTCGTTCGGTTACCTGCGCCAGTTGCCGGCCGATATCCTGAAGATCGACGGGGCATTCGTGCGCGACATGGATACTGATCCGGTCAGCCATGCCACGGTGCGCGCGATCAGTGAGCTGGGGCGCGAGCTGCAGATGGAGGTGGTGGCCGAATGGGTGGAGACCGCCGAAGTGGCCGCCGCACTGACCCGGCTCGGGGTGCAGGGCCTGCAGGGCTATGCGATCGAACGGCCGCAGCCGCTGGAGCGGATGACCCTGGCCGACCTGCGGCCGGTGCGCCTGGTGGCGGTGAAGGGGCCGCCCGCCGCTGGCTGAACCTGACAGCGACCTTGGTCTACACGTGGGCGGTGGCCGTGGCTGCGATAATGCCCGCCAGGGGCGACGTGCAGTGGGCGCGGGCGTAAGCAGGAAACGGGACTGGCGTGGGCGGCAGGCAGTGGCAGTACGGAACAGGAGCGGTGCTGGTCGTGCTGCTGGTATGGTTGGCAACGCCGTGGCCGTTGTGGGCCGCCACAGCCGAAGCCGGGCGCGACTATCTGCTGGTCGGTGCAGGCACCGATGAGCCGACCCCGCATCGCGCATGCACGGCGGCCATGCTGGCCGGTTCGCGGCAGCAGGTGCTGGTGCCCGCGCCGCCGGAAGGCTGGTCCGGCCAGCCGCAGGCACTGGACGTGTTCAATGTGTTCGCCGGCGAAGTCCGCGTGCAGCACGGTGATCGCGAAATCTGCGGCAACATGCACGATGCCCGTACCCGAGACTCACGCTTCCGCGCCGGCATCGGGCTGGTGGCGGTGCCGCCGGCGGGCAGCCACGAACCGTTCCGGGTTTCGTGGCAGACACCGCTGAAGGCGCGCTGGGTACCGACCCTGCGGTTGGGGGCGCCCAGCCCGGTGCAGCAGAACGATACCGCCCGCCTGCTGGTGCGCGCGGCCTGCATCGCCGTGGCAATCGCGCTGGCATTGTCGGCACTGATGGCGTTCCTCACCACCCGCGACCGCAGTTTCCTGGTCTACATCGCCGGTACCACCGTGCTGGTGCTGTGGCAGGCCATCCTCGGAGGGCTGAGCGGCTACCCCGAGCCCTGGCTGCCGGTAGGTGAGCGCAGCGCGTGGTGGCTGCTGGCATTGACCGCGGCGTCCCAGGCGCTGGTGCTGCCGGCGTTGTGGCGCCTGAACGGCGGTGACCGCCTGCTGCCGGCTTCGCGTCCATTGCAGCGGCTGGCGCTGTGGGGACTGCTGCTGCTGGCCGTACTGGTGCCCTGGCTGCCGTGGCGCAGCCTGGCCTGGGTGGCGCAGGGCCTGCAGCTGTCCTACCTGCTCGGCTGTGGCCTGGCGCTGGCAGTCGGAGTGTGGGCGCGGCTGCGCGGCGATCGCTGGGCGCAGGCAGGGCTGGCCGCGCTGGCACCGATGCTGGTACTGATCCTGGCCGATGCCTGCCGCGCCGGGTGGTTGCTGGAATACCGCGTGGAAGCCCTGCAGCTGGCGGTGACCTGGCTGCTGATGATGGCCGCCTATGCGCTGAACCAGCGGCTGGGGCGCTTGCGCCAGCAGCGCGATGAACTGCGCCAGCTGGCCGAAACCGATGGCCTGACCGGCCTGCCCAACCGCCGCGCCGGGCTGCAGCAGCTGGCCCAGCACCTGGAGCGGGTGGATCGCGAGCGCGGCCCGCTGGTGATCGGTTTTCTCGATATCGACCTGTTCAAGGACATCAATGACCGCCACGGCCACGCCGTGGGCGACCAGGTGCTGGTGGCGGTGGCGCGTGCGTTGCGGTCCGCGGTCCGCAGCCAGGACCAGGTGGTGCGGATGGGCGGCGAGGAATTCCTGCTGCTGATGCCGGGGATGCCCCGCGAGGCCGCGTCGGCCCGCCTGGATCGCCTGCGCCAGCACATCACCGAGGCTGGTCGGGCGTTGCAGGTGCCCGGGCTGGAGGTGACCGCCAGCATCGGCCTGGCGCAATGGCGGCCGGGCGAGGACGACCTGGCCGCGCTGCTGCGCCGCGCCGACCACGCCATGTACGTGGCCAAGCGCGCCGGCCGCAACCGCGTATTCGACGGCGAAGCGCTCGATCCGCCCGGGCTCGCATGAAGCGCCGCGCGCGGCAATGCCGGATAATGGCCCGATGACCACCCGACTCAACAAACATATCGCCGACACCGGCTTCTGCTCCCGCCGCGAGGCCGATCGCCTGATCGCCGCCCGCCGGGTCACCGTCAACGGCCATCCGGCCGGTACCGGCGCGGTGGTGGGCGAGGACGACCAGGTGCTGGTCGACGGCCAGCCGCTGCGCGCGCGCGTGGCCCGCAAGCCCGGCGCCCGCCGCCACGTCTACATCGCGCTGAACAAGCCGGTCGGCGTCACCTGCACCACCGAAACGTCGGTCAAGGGCAACATCGTCGACTTCGTCGGCCATGAACAGCGCATCTTCCCGATCGGCCGCCTCGACAAGGACTCCGAAGGCCTGATCCTGATGACCAGCAACGGCGACATCGTCAACCAGATCCTGCGTGCCGAGAACGGCCACCAGAAGGAGTACCTGGTGGCGGTGAACAAGCCGGTCACCGATGAGTTCCTGCGCGGCATGGCCCGTGGCGTTCGCATCCACGACCAGATGACGCTGCCGTGCAAGACCTCGCGCATCGCCAAGTTCGGTTTCCGCATCACCCTGCAGCAGGGCCTGAACCGGCAGATCCGCCTGATGGCCGCCGAGTTCGGCTATCGGGTGACCCAGCTGCGCCGCGTCCGCATCGACAACATCAAGATCGGTGCCCTGAAGCCGGGCCAGTGGCGCAACCTGACCGAGCAGGAGCTGCAGGGCCTGCTGCCGAAGCAGCTGGACTGGTAACGCGCGGGAGTGCCGGCCGCTGGCCGGCTGCATCCGGCATCGAATGAGCGCGGGATGCCGGCCAACGGCCGGCACCACCCAGGGTGCAGATTGGGGACCGGCATCCGCTAGACTTTGCGGTGACCTGCCGGAACGTGACGCTGCATGATCAAGCCCGACAAGCCTGCCAACGAAGCTCTGAGGCTCGAGGCGCTGTACCGCTACCGCATCCTTGATTCGGAACGTGAAAAATCCTTCGACGACCTGGTGGTGATCGCCAAGGCGGTCTGTGGCACCTCGATGGCGGCGGTGACCCTGATCGATGTCGAGCGGCAATGGTTCAAGTCGATCCAGGGCATCGATGCGGCAGAAAACCTGCGCAGCGAATCGATGTGCGGCCACGCCATCCTGCAGCCGCAGCAGATCATGGTGGTCGAGGATGCACTGCAGGACATCCGCTTCCACGACAACCCGGTGGTGGTGGGTGATCCGCACATCCGTTTCTATGCCGGTGCGCCGCTGATCAGTTCCGATGGCCTGCCGCTGGGCACGCTGTGCGTGTTCGATGCGCAGCCGCAGCACCTGGCCAGCGACAAGGCCGAGGCGCTGGCTGCGCTGTCGCGGCAGGTGATGCTGGTGATGGAGCTGCGCCGCTTCGCGCTCGACATCCAGAAGCACATGCTGGAACGCGATGACTACGAGCGCCTGCTGTCGGAGTACCAGGACGTGCTGTTGGCGCAGAATGCCGACCTGGCCGCGCAGAGCCGCACCGATGCGTTGACCGGCCTGCCGAACCGCCGCGCGATGGCGGCGGCGCTGGAAGAGGCCGTTGCGCCAAGCGGAGACCTGCCCGGTGTGGCGTGCGTGGCGCTGCTGGACGTCGACCATTTCAAGCACATCAATGACTTCCAGGGCCACGCCACCGGCGACCGCGTGCTGGCCGAGCTGGGCGTGCTGCTGCGCTCGCACTTCGCCGGTCGTGGCATGGCCGCGCGCTACGGCGGCGAGGAGTTCGTGGTGGTGATGCCGACGACCGACCTGCGCACCGCCGAACTGCAATGCGAATTCCTGCGCCTGGCGGTGGCCGACCTGCCACTTGGCTTCCCGGTCACGATCAGCATCGGCGTTGCCCAGCACCAGCCAGGGGAGACCGTGGATGAAATGCTGGCACGCGCCGACAAGGCGCTGTACCGGGCCAAGGGCAATGGCCGCAACCGGGTGGAACGGGCGGACTGAATCAGCACCGGCCCACTACCAGCGCCTGCGTGGCTGCGCTCAATCGGCGATGTTGCGCGCCTCGGCCGTGCCAAGGATTTCAGGGTGCTGCACCGGCTTGCGGCGGTTCAGCAGTGGATGCAGGAACACTGCGCCGACGATGATCGCCACGCCCAGGTAGAACCACGGGGTCACCTCGTGCTGTTCGCGCAGCAGCACCACCGCCAGCACCACCGCATAGACCGGCTCCAGGTTGGTCACCAGCTGCACCGTGTAGGCGCTCAGGTGGCGCAGCGCGACCAGGGCCAGGGCAAACGGCAGCAGCGTGCAGAACCCGGCCAGCACCAGCAGCAGGATGCCGTCGTGCAGATTCGGGACCACCCATAGCGGGCTGGCCAGCGCGGGCAGCAGGAACGGCATCAGCGGTGCCAGCAGGGTCAGGGTCAGGGTGCCGGCACCCAGTTCCAGCGCGGTGACCGTAAGTGGATCGGCGTGGCTGACCATGCGCTTGTTGAGCGAGCCGAACACGGCCACCAGCAGCGCCGACAGCGCACCGATCAACACGCCCAGGCGCATGCCATCGGGCACGCCGCCGACCACCAGCGCAACGCCCGGCAGCACCGCCAGGCCGAACGCCAGTTCACGCAGCTGGAACGGCCGCTTGGCGACCCAGGGTTCGATGATGGAGGTGAACACCGGCGCCAGCGCGATGCAGGTGGCCGCCACCGAGGCATTGGCCAGCTTCACCGCGCCGTAGAACGTCAGCCAGTGCAGGGCCACCAGCGCACCGATGCCGGCGTAGCCGGCCACCAGCCGCAGTGGCAGCGTGCGCAATCCTCGCCAGACCCGCGGCAGCAACGCCAGCATCGCCGTCACCAGCAGCATGCGCCACCACACCAGCGGCAGTGCGGGCAGGGTGATCAGCTTGCCGAGGATGGCGGTGACGCCCCACAGCAGGACACAGAAGTGGATCTGCCACAGCGCTTTGCGGGTGTCGGGTGTGCTCATCCGCCTATTGTGAGGCAATCGCGCGGCAGCCGGCGATGCCTGTGGCATGCTCGCGGAAACCTGCCCAGGGACCCCGCCATGGCTGCCGACCGCTCCGTCCTGCGCACCTGGGCCGCGCTGACCGCACTGATCGCCGCCGCGTCGTTGCTGCTGCAGTACCTGCTGCTGGTGCGCGGGGCAGGCGCAGGGGCCGGGATCGGCACGGTGACGCTGCGCTTCTTCGGTTACTTCACCATCCTCAGCAACCTGGCGGTGTGCGTGGGATGCGTCAGGCTGGTGCGTGCGGGCGTGCTGGGCACGACGGTCGCCGCAGTGCTCGCGTTGTGCATCGGGGTGACGGCCTGCGTCTACGTGCTGGCGCTGCAGGGCCTGTGGCAGCCCAGCGGATTGCAGTGGTGGGTCGATGCCGGCCTGCACTACGCGGTACCGGCGCTGTACCTGCTGGGGTGGTGCTGGCTGCTGCCGCATGGGGCGCTGCGCTGGCGCGCGCTGGGCACGGTGCTGTGGGTGCCGCTGATCTACCTGGGGTGGGCGATGTGCGTGGCCGCGGTGACAGGGCAGGCGCCGTATCCGTTCCTGGAACTGCAACGGCTGGGGCTGGCCGCGTTCCTGCTCAACGTGCTGCGCGTGGCGGGCGTGTTCGTGACGGGGTGGACGCTGCTGTGGGGGCTGGATCGCTGGCGTCGTCGATGAGGCGCTGAAGGGCCATCGCCGCGGCCGGATTGCGTGCCTTGCCCGCACCGATGCACAGCAGGTAGACCTCGCGTGGTGCGAGCGCGGCTGGCTTGGCCAGGCAGGGCAGGTCGTCCACCGGCTCGCCGCGTGACCAGCGCTGCGCACGCTCGGCCCAGCGCCGCTGCACCGGGGCGGGCAGCCCCTCCTTCAAGCGGGCCTGGCTGCGCTTGATCCGTGCGTAGACGAAGCCGGCACTGACATCGCCGTGCAACGGCGCCTCGTCGCTGTCTTCGATCACCAGCGCCACGCCGTGGCGGCGCGCGGCGGCGACCAGTGCCGGACCATGTGCCGCGGCGTTGCGCACCTCCAGCGCGTGCTGCAGCGGCACACCCTGCAGCTGCTTGGGAAGCTCAGCCATCAGCCGATCCAGCGCTTCGGCATCGGCCGGATGGCGTGGATCGAACTGCCACAGCAACGGGCCGAGCCGGTCACCCAGCGCCAGCGCCGCCTCCAGGAAGGGCGCGGCCGCGTCCACGGTGCTGGACAGGTCGCGACGCTGGACCAGGTAGCGTGGCGCCTTCATCGAGAAACGGAAGCCCTGCGGCGTCTGTGCTGCCCACTGCGCGCACTGGCCAGGGGTGGGCGTGCGGTAGAAGGTGCCATTGATCTCGATGCAGCGCAGGGCGCGACTGGCGTGGGCCAGTTCCTCGCGCTGTGGCAGCCCTGCCGGATAGAACACGCCGCCGCGCCACGCGGGAAACACCCAGCCACCGATGCCACAGCGGATCTCCGCCGGGTGCGACGACGCGATCACTGGCCGTGGTCCTCGCGCCACGGGTCGTAGCTGCCAAACCACCACAGGTAGCCTTCCGGATCGGCGCAGGCGTAGCCACGACCGCCGTAGTCCTGGTCGGCGATGTCGATGACGATGCGCGCGCCGGCAGCCTTGGCCCGGGCATAGTGCGCGTCGGCATCGCTGACGATCACGCAGGCGCTCTGGGTCTGGCGCCCGCCGACTTCGCCGGGCAGTACCGCGTGTTCGCTCCATGCGCTCTGGTTACCTGCCGAGCCCAGCATGATCATGCCGGTGCGGAAGGTCATCTGGGCGTGGAACACGGTATCGCCGTCGGCGTATACGGCCTGGGCATGGAAACCGAAGGCGCGCTGCAGCCAGTCGATGGCGGCCAGCGCATCGCGGTAGCGCAGGCATGGAATGATGGTGGAGCCCTTGCCGGACTGCCCGTTCTGTCCCATGACACCCCTCCTATGGCACAGGGCAGGGTGCATCGGCGACCGTTACCATCCCGCGAAACCCCGGTGACGGCCTGCACACTGCCGCCACCCCTGTTCGGAGATCGTGCTGCATGAACACCTGGATTGGAGGAGCCGTGCTGCTGGCGTGCACGACCATGGCGAGCGCGGCGACCCCCCCGCCGCTGCAGGATCTGGATGCGACCGTCGAGCGCGTGCGCGCGCAGTTCGACGTGCCCGGCATCGCGGTGGCCGTGGTCAAGGACGGCGAGGTGGTGCTGGAGCGCGGCTGGGGCGTGCGCGAGCAGGGCAAGCCGGAGCCGGTGCAGGCCGACACGCTGTTCGCCATCGCCTCCAATACCAAGGCGTTCACCGCCACTTCGCTGAACCTGCTGGCTGAGGACGGCAAGCTGAAGATGGACGACAAGGTGATCGAGCACCTGCCATCGTTCCGCATGTCCGATCCGTTCGTGACCGGGCAGATGACGATCCGCGACCTGCTCTCGCACCGCAGCGGACTGAGCCTGGGCGCCGGCGACCTGCTGTTCTGGCCGACCACCTCCTACAGCAACGCCGAAGTGGTGGAGCGGCTGGGCAGGGTGCCGCTGAAGGGCGGTTTCCGCGAAAACTACGCCTACGACAACATCCTGTACGCGGTGGCCCAGCAGGTGATCGAACATGTCTCCGACATGAGCTACCAGCAGTTCCTGCAGACCCGCATCTTCGACAAGGTGGGCATGGCCGGCACGCGCTACAACGCCGACCACCTGAAGCCGGGCGACAAGGCCGCGGTCGGCCACGCCAAGTACGATTTCAAGGACCTGCGCACCGTCGCGCCGCTGACCTGGTCGAACAACGCCGGTGCCGGTGGCATCTATTCCAGCGCGCACGACATGGCGCGCTGGATGCAGGTGCAGCTGGCCGAGGGCAAGCTTGCCGATGGCACGGTGCTGTTCAGTGAAAAAAGCCAGCAGCAGATGTGGCGGATGATCACCCCGCAGTCGATCCCGGCGCCGAGCGTGCCGGAGCTGGCACCGGCACGGGCCAATTTTGCCGGCTATGGCGAGGGCTGGAGCCTGAGCGATTACCGTGGACGCAAGCTGGTCTGGCACACCGGCGGCTGGCCGGGCATGGTCTCGCGGCTGACCCTGGTGCCGGGCGAAAAGCTGGGCGTGGTGGTGCTGACCAACCAGGAAGTGGGCGCGGCGTTCAACGCGATCACCCTGAGCGTGCTTGATGCCTATCTGGGCGGCGACAAGCACGACTGGGTGGACGCCTATGCCAAGGCCGTGGCCAAGGGCCAGGACAAGGCCGACGAGGCCTGGGCCAAGCACCAGCGTGCGCGCGACGCCGGCAGCAAGCCGTCGCTGGCGCTGGCCGGCTACACCGGCACGTTCCGCGACCGCTGGTACGGCGACATGCAGATCAGTGCCGAAGGCAAGGGCCTGCGCCTGCGCTTCATGAAGACCGCGCAGCTGAGCGGCCGCCTGGAGCACTGGCAGCACGACACCTTCATCGTGCGCTGGGACGACCGTTCGCTCAACGCCGACGCGTTCGTGAACTTCAGCCTGGATCCGGATGGCAAGGTGCGCGAGGTACGGATGCAGTCGATTTCCGACCTGACCGACTTCAGCTTCGATTTCCAGGACCTGCTGTTCACCCCGGTCAGGGAGTGAGGCTGGTGCCGGCCGCTGGTAAGCAACCCGATGATCCGCGGATGTCGCGAGGCTGCGCCCAGCGGCCGGCACTACCGGAGCCGCGGGCGACCGTCGGCTGGCGTACACATCCGTCGTGGGATACTCCGCCGCTTGCAAGAGGCGAGGGAATGCGATGTTCCGTTGGTTTGAATCCCTGATTCCAGTGTTCCCGCCCGTGGATGGGCGCATGCCACCGCGCAAGGTGCTGCCGTTCTACCTGCATTACCTGCGCCCGGTGTGGCCGGTGCTGCTGGCGACGCTGATCGCCGGCCTGCTGCTGGCGCTGGTGGAAGTGGCGATGTTCGATTACCTGGGCCGCATCGTCGACATGGTCGCCGAGCAGCCCGGTGCCGATTTCTTCAGGCGCCACGCCAATGAACTGGGCTGGATGCTGTTCATCACGGTCATCGCGCGGCCGATCCTGGTCGGCCTGCACAACCTGCTGGTCAACCAGGCCATCGTGCCCGGCCTGAGCAACCGCTCGCGCTGGCTGATGCACAACTACGTGGTGCGGCAGAGCCTGAGCTTCTTCCAGAACGACTTTGCCGGCAGCGTTGCCAACCGGGTGATGCAGACCGGTACCTCGCTGCGCGAGTCGGCGGTGCAGATGGTCGACTCGCTCTGGTACATCGTGGTCTATACCGGCACCGCGCTGTACCTGTTCGCGCAGGCCGACTGGCGGCTGATGGTGCCACTGATCGTGTGGCTGCTGGCCTACGCGGTGATCCTGGTCTACTTTGTCCCGCGTGCGAAGGAACGGGCCTGGATTGCGTCCGAAGCGCGTTCCAAGGCGATGGGCCGCATCGTCGATGGCTACACCAACATCCCCACACTCAAGCTGTTCGCCCACGGCGGACGCGAGCAGGCCTACGTGGCCGAGTCGATCCAGGAGCTGGCAGTCAAGCACCGCGCGCAGACCCGGGTGACCACCGGCATGGACCTGACCATCGCCATCGTCAACGGTTTCCTGATTGCCGGTACCTGTGGCCTGGCCCTGTGGCTGTGGAATGGCGGCCACATCACCGTCGGCGCGATCACGCTCGCGACCGGCCTGGTGATCCGCATCCACAACATGTCCGGCTGGATCATGTGGACCATCAACGGCATCTTCGAGGACATCGGCACGGTACAGGATGGCATCACCACCATCGCCCAGCCGCTGACCGTGCAGGACCGCGAGGATGCGGTACCGTTGCAGGTGACCCGCGGTGGCGTGCACTTCCAGGACATCCACTTCCACTATGGCAAGAAGGGCGGCGTGATCGCCGGCCTCGACCTGGTGGTGAAGCCGGGTGAGAAGATCGGCCTGGTCGGTCCCTCCGGCGCCGGCAAGTCGACCCTGGTCAACGTGCTGCTGCGCCTGTACGACCTGGAAAGCGGCCGCATCCTGATCGATGGTCAGGACATTGCCCACGTTACCCAGGAAAGCCTGCGGCAGCAGATCGGCGTGGTCACCCAGGACACCTCGCTGCTGCATCGCTCGATCCGCGACAACCTGTTGTATGGCCGTCCAGACGCAACCGAAGAGCAGTTGCGCGCTGCCGTGGCCAAGGCGCGTGCCGAAGCCTTCATCGACACGCTGGTGGACGGGCAGGGGCGTCGCGGCTACGACGCGCATGTCGGCGAGCGTGGCGTGAAGCTCTCCGGAGGCCAGCGCCAGCGCATCGCCATTGCCCGCGTGCTGCTGAAGGACGCCCCGATCCTGGTGCTGGACGAAGCCACCTCGGCGCTGGACTCGGAAGTGGAAGCGGCGATCCAGGACAGCCTGGATGAGCTGATGGGCGGCAAGACGGTGATCGCGATCGCGCACCGGCTGTCGACCATCGCGCGCATGGACCGGCTGGTGGTGATGGACCAGGGCCGCATCGTCGAGACCGGCAGCCATGCCGAGCTGATTGCCGCCGGTGGCCTGTACGCACGGTTGTGGGCGCGGCAGACCGGTGGTTTCGTGGCGGCCGATCAGTAACGGTTTCGGGGTCGGATCCCTTTCAGGAGGAAAGGGCTCTGACCCCGGCGTGTCTCAGGAGACCTGCATGATCCGATGCCTGCGCCCACTGCTGCTGGCACTTGGTTTGGCCACAACGGCCGCAGCCGCGGCGACGGCACCCGTGCAAGGCGAACAGCTCGAGCAGGTCGTCCTGCTCAGCCGCCACAACCTGCGCGCGCCGGTGGTCGCGTCGGGCGCCCTGGCCCATGCCACGCCAGAGCACTGGACACGCTGGGACGTAAGCCCCGGCGAGCTGACCACCAAGGGCGGCGTGCTGGAGGTCTACATGGGCCGCTACATCGGCCAGTGGCTGCGCCAGGCGCAGCTGCTGCCGGGGTCGGGTTGCCCGCAGCGGGCTGACTTCCACGCCCATGCCAACAGCCTGCAGCGCACCCAGGCCACCGCGCAGTTCTTCGTTGCCGGCGCATTCCCGGGTTGTCATGTGGAGGTCGAGCAGCGCATGGCGCTGGGCACGATGGATCCGTTGTTCAATCCGGTGATCCACCGTGACGACGCGGCCTTCCGCAAGCGCGCGCTGGCGGCAATGCAGCAGGCGCTGGCCGCAGCAGATCTGGCACCGGCACTGTCCGTGGTGGAGGCGATCACCCTCTACCCGCAGTCGGCGGCCTGTGCAGGGCGCAGCGACTGCCATCTGACGCTGGCCGACACGACCTTCAGTGCGGAGCCGGGCAAGGAGCCACGCGCTTCGGGTTCACTGGCACTGGCCAGCGGTCTGGTCGATGCCCTGCTGATGGAGCATTACCAGGGAAGTGGCGTTCCGCGCGAAGGTTGGGGCCGCTTGAACGCGGAACGCCAATGGCAGGCGTTGGCGCAGATCCGTAACGGTTACCAGGACATCCTGTTTGGCACCCCTGACGTGGCACGGGACGTGGCCGCGCCGCTGCTGGCGGAGCTCGATGCCTTGTTCGACGATCCGGCGTCGCCCAGGGTGAGCCTGCTGGTCGGCCACGATTCGAACATCGGTTCGGTGCTGGCGGCAATGGGAATCGGCGACTACCGGCTGCCAGGGCAGTACGAGAAGACGCCCATTGGTGGCCTGCTGCAGTTCGAGCGTTGGCGTGACCGCCGGAGCGGTGGCGAGCGGTTCCGCTTGGCCTACGTCTATCCGACCTCCGCGCAGCTACGCGATGCCGTGCCGCTGACCGAGGCGCAGCCGCCGGGGCGCGTCGTGCTGTCCTTGCCAGGCTGCAATCGGCAGGGCTGCAGCCCTGCGCAGTTCAAGCACCTGCTGCAGCGGGGCCGTCGCTGGAACTGAAACAGAGGGCTATCGCAGCGGTGTGCGCACGATGCCATGCGTGGCCATCAGCGTGAGGTCGCCGCCCAGCCGTGGCGAGTGGAACGGTCCGCGCGCATGCGCGGCGTCGAACACGCCGCCATCCGGTGAGCGCAGGCGGTAGAACTCGACCCAGCCGCTGGCCTGCAGGGGCAACTGGGCAACGCCGGTGTGCTGGTTGAACCATGCAGGGTCCCTGCTGCCTTCGATGACCCGTCGCGCCAGGCGGTCGATCGCGTGATCCCTGCTCGCATACCAGTCCTGGCCGCGCAGACGCGCCAGCTCGGCCATCATCACCAGTGGCGCCAATGCGTAGTCGTGGTAGTGCAGGGCCCGTTGCCCGCGGGCCATCTCCAGCGGCAGGCTGCCATCGTCCTGGATGTCATCGATGCCCTTCTGGAACGCGGCGTGGCCGGCCTGCCACAGCGCATCGTCGTCGGTGGCCAGTCCGGTGGCCAGCACGCCCAGGCCACCCCAGTAGTAGTGGTTGTTGCGGCGCCGTTTCGGGTTGTCCCAGTACGCCAGGTTGGCCCGTGCCAGCTTCTGCAGCCAGGGATCGATGCGCGCACGCTGGTGGCCATCGGCCTGGTCGTGCACTTTCAGGTAGGCCATCGCCACTGCATCGAGCATCCATTGCCGCATGTAGAACGACTGATCGTTGTTGACCCGGATCATCTGCCCGAGCATGGCGCCATCGTCGGCCCACGCCCCCAGCCAGTTCAGCGTGCACTGTGCGGCTGCCGGGTCACCGTCGCGCAGGTAGTCATCGCTCATGCGCGCCACGTCGGCGGCATAGCGGTCCAGCGGTGCAGTGGCGTCCTTGTTCTGCTGCTGCAGTGCCGGGTCGATCACCGAGCCGACCTTGTCGGTGTAGTAGCCAAGCGCGCGGATGTCCGGCTGGCCGGGCGGCGGCGCGGGGCAGGCGGCGAAGGCACCCGCACTGGCCAGCAGCGTGGGCAGCAGGGCGAGGCGAAGCAAGGGGAGAGACATTGGAAACCGGCGGAAGGAGGAATCCGGCGAACGATGCGCCTGGCCATGTTGCCGGCACGTGATGCGGAGATGGCCTGGCGATCCCCCACAAACAGATCGGCCCGGGTTTCCCCGGGCCGCTCCGCTTCATCTCACACCGTCCCGATCACTCGATCGGCTGGTCCAGCATCAGCTGGCGTGCGAAACGCACCGGCGGTGCGCCGTAGGACAGCATCTGGTCGTGGTAGGCCTTGAGGTTGAACTTGTCGCCCAGCTTCTCCTGCACCGCCTTGCGGGTGTCGAAGTGTTCCTGCGCGCCGACGAAGTAGGTCGGCAGCTGCGCCGAGGTCAGCTGCGCACGCACCCACTTGCCGGCCGCTTCGCTTTCCTGCTGGAACGCGTCGTGGGTCATCAGGTGCATCGCCTTCTCGCGATCCCAGTTGTCCACGTGCACGCCCTGGTCGAGGATCGCGTTGGAGATCGTGCGCAGGTAGAACTTCAGCTGCACCAGGTGGAACAGCGGGTCGTTGTTGAGGTAGCCCTGCTCCTGCATCATGCGCTCGGTGTAGACCGCCCAGCCCTCGGCGAACAGGCCCGAACGCAGCACCGCACGCAGGGTGGAGGGGAACTTGGCCGAGTGCCAGCCTTCCAGGTAGTGGCCCGGAGTGCCTTCGTGGATGCTCAGCAGGTGGATCATGCGCGAGTTGTACTCACGCAGGAACGAGTCGACCTGCTTCTCGTTCCAGTCGTCCGGAATCGGCGACACGGCGTAGAAGGTCTTCAGGTTCTTGTCCAGCGGGCCCGGCGAATCGCAGTAGGCCACGGCCACGCCGCGCTGGAATTCCGGCATCAGGATGATGTCCACCGGCGCGTCGGGCAGGGTCATCAGGTCGTGTTCGCGCACGAATGCAGTGGACTGCGCCAGCGCAGCCTTGGCGTCGTCGACCACCTTGTCGCGTGCCGGCTTGTCGGCGTAGGCCAGTTCCAGCGCGGCCTCGATCGCCTTCTGCTGCTGCTCGTCGGTCGGCTGGGCCGGCATCTCCGGCGCCCCCGGCTTGTCCTTCAGCACGGTCTGCGCGATGCCGTACATGTCCTGGCGAACGCGCGTCAGTTCGGCGCGCGCACGCTCACCGATCTGCTGGCGCGACAGCGAGGAGTTCAGCGCGAACTTCAGCTTCTGGTCGTACTTTTCCGCACCGATGCGGAAGTCGCCCTTCGCATTGGGTACCAGCGTCTTGTCCAGCCAGGTCTGCTGCTCGTCCACCGCCTTCTTCAGGCCCTCGATGGCCGCCTGCAGACGCTGCTGGTCGGCCTGCGGCAGTTCGCCGATGTGCGGGGTGATGAAGGTATCGACGATGCTGAGGATGCCCTTGTTCTGCTTGGCCACGGTCTCGGCGTGGATCTTCGGCACGCGGGCCGGATCCAGGTTCTCGCGCGCCTGGGCGAAGATCGCCGGCAGCTTTTCCATGCGCGCGGTGGCCGACTTCAGGCGTTCCGGTAGCGGCGCGAACTCACGCGCCATCAGGCCATAGATCGCACTGCCGGCGATGCCGTTGTACAGCTGCGGGTCCCACTTGCCGGACTGCAGCACTTCGGCGTTCCAGATTTCCGACTGCAGCTGGTTGCGCAGGATCGCCGCGTCCACCTGGTTCTCGCGGCCCAGCTTGGCCACATCGATCTTGTCCAGCTCGCCCAGCAACGCCTTGTAGGCGTCCACGGTCTTCTGCTGGCCGGCGGCGCTCAGGTCGTCCAGTTCGCTGTCGTAGCGGTGGTCACCGATCTGGGTGGCGCTGACCGGCGACAGCTGCATCCAGGTGTCCAGCGCGCGCTTGGACAGATCGGCGAAGGCGGCGTCGACCGCCGCGTCAGCGGCCTGCTGGCCGGCGGCCGGGGCGGCAGCGGTGGTCGGGGCGTCGGCTGGCTGGCAACCGGCCAGCGCAGCGACCAGGGCGAGGGCAAGAAGATGCGGGCGCATCGGCGTTCCTGTACAGGGGCAAACCCCGAGCATAGGGCCCTCGGGCTGCTTTGTCCCCGTGCCATAGGATTACCATGGACACAGACAAGGACCCTCCAGCGGAGCGCAGGACATGCAATACCAGGGAAGCTGCCATTGCGGCAGGATCGCATTCACCGTACAGGCCGAGGCGCCGATCAGCGACGTCCTCGACTGCAACTGCTCGCTGTGCCGCCGCCGCGGCGGCCTGCTGTGGTTTGCCCCGCGTGAGGCGTTCGAGCTGGTCACCGATCCGGCGGACGTAGCCACCTACCATTTCAACAAGGCCCACATCGACCATCACCACTGCCGCACGTGCGGCATCGCACCCTACAGCGAGGCGGTCGACCCGCGTACCGGCACGCCGATGGTGGCGGTGAACGTGCGCTGTGTACCGCAGGTGGATCTGGCCGGTCTTTCGGTCACCTCTTACAACGGAGCCGCACTGTGACGGGCGCGCGCGCCTGGACGCGCAGCCTGACGATGCCGGTAGTGCTGCTGGCATTGGCGGGCTGCGCCAAGCAGGGCGACATGGCCGCCGATGCGGGCGCCCCGGCCGCCGAGGCGGCGGTCGCGTCGCCGGAAGGTGCGTTCCTCGCCTATGAACATGACGTGCAGGTGCAGCTGGAGGCGGCGAAGATCGCACCGCGCATCCAGCAGATCGCCCAGGCCTGCCAGAGCGCGAAGTTCGGCGACTGCGCGGTATTGCAGGTCGACCAGCGCAGTGGCGAACAACCCAGCGGGGAGGTCAAGGTGCGCATTGCGCCGAAGGGCGCCGAGCCGCTGATTGCGATGGCCGGTGAGGGCGGCACGCTGCAGTCGCGCACCACCCGCGCCGAGGATCTGGCACAGGCCGTGGCGGACACGGCGCTGACCAAGGCGCGGCTGGAGAAGGAACACGCCCGTCTGCTGTCCTACCAGGACCGCAAGGACCTGAAGATCGAAGACCTGATGGCGATCACCACGCGCCTGTCGGAAATCGAGGCCGGCGTCGAGCAGGCCAACAAGGACGCCGCGCAGCAGCGTCGTCGCATCGATACCCAGCTGGTGACGCTGCACTTCGAGACCACCTCTGGCCAGCGCAGCCGCAGCGAGATCGGCGAGGCGCTGAGCGAATCGGGCGGCATCCTCGGCAGCAGCATCGCGTTCCTGATCCGCGCGGTGGCGGCCCTGCTGCCGGTGGGCGTGCTGGCCCTGGTCGTGGCCTGGGGGGCCCGCGCGTGGTGGCGTCGCCGCCGCCGCACGCTGCCGCCCAACGTCTGAGGTCAAGGCTGATGCCGGCCGCCGGCCGGCATCAGCCCTCGTCGGTCTCGTACTCGACGAACACATCCAGCTCCAGCGCCAGCTCCTGCACGGCGTCGCGTACCTTCTGCGCGGTGCTTTCATTGCCGACTTCCACTTCCAGCTCATGGATGCCGGGGCCGATGTCGTCGGACAGCCCGGCCGAACTGGAATCGTCGTCGTCCATGTGTGGCATCAGGTCGTCGGTTTCCTCGACATGTTCGATGCCGTCCAGGCCGAGCAGCAGGTCGCTGATGGCACGGGCGTCGTCTTCGGTTCCGGTGATGCGCAGTCGCAGCATGGCCATGGCGTAGGTACGTTGTGGAGGTGCACGCAGCCTAGCCAGCATCGGGCAAAGAACGGGTGAGGGCGAAGTCAGGCAAGCGTGGCCGGGCGGCCGAGCAGGCTTTCCGGCAACGCCGGAACCGGCGTGCGCTCGTCCTGCGCCTGTTCCAGCAACCAGTCGATGAACAGGCGTGCGGCGGGGCTGGGAGGCTGTCCCTCGGCGTGCACCACGTGATACGCGTAGCGCGCCTTCAGTGCGGGGCCGGGCAGGCGCACCACCTCGTAACGCTGCAGGTAGGGCTGGGCGATATGGGTGCGCGCCAGCACCGCGCCCATGCCATACACCGCCGCACGCATCGCATCGGTGCTGTCGGCGAAGGTGTGCATCGGTGGCAGCGGCGACGGGGGGCGCACGCCGGCGTGGCGGAACCAGTCGCGCCAGCCCTGCGGTGACAGGTCGGTGAGCAGCGGCAGGTCGGCGATGCGCGCCGGATCGAGCAGCGTTTCGACCCCGGCCAGCGCCGGTGAGGCCACCGGGAACAGGTAGTCATCCATCAGGTGCTGCGCACGCAGGCCCGGCCATTGGCCCAGCCCGTAGCGGATGCCGACTTCCGGTCCGTTGTCGTCGTAGCGATCCAGGCCGCTGCTGGTGTGCAGCTCGATGCGGATATGCGGATAGGCCTGCGTGAAGCGCGGCAGCCGGGGCAGCAACCAGCAGTAGGAGAGCGAGCGCAGCGTGGTGATCCGCAGCGGCACGCTGTCGGCATCCGGATGCAGGTGGTGGGCCACCGCCGCAACGTCGGTGAAGGCCGCGCTGGCGGCATCGGCCAGCTGCCGGCCCTCGGCGGTCAGGCGCACGCCGCGGGCGTGGCGCAGGAACAACCGGGTCTCCAGCACCTCCTCCAGGCGGCGCACGTGATGGCTGACCGCGCTGGCGGTCAGGTGCAGCTCCTGCGCGGCCTGGGCGAAGTTCTGGTGGCGCGCGGCGACCGCGAACACGGCCAGTGCGGGGAGCAGGGAAGGGCGTAGCTGCATGTCCAGCCTCAAACCATACTTGTGGCTGGCAGCGATACTACGCGCTTGTGCGGCGGGCGTCTGCGCCTGATCCTGTACGCCTTGACCAGGAACAGACGATGGACGGAGGCAGGGCATGAATGCGGTCCCACAGGCGGCCGAGCGCGACTGGCGCACGCCGCTGGAATTGACCCTGCTGGGCGCCATCTGGGGTTGCTCGTTCCTGTTCATGCGGGTGGCGGTGCCCTCGTTCGGCCCGTTCGCGCTGGTCGAGCTTCGGCTGGTGCTGGGTGCGCTGGTGCTGCTGCCGTTCCTGTGGCGCGCCCGCGCACAGTTCCCGCCACGGCGCTGGCTGTGGCTGGCACCGATCGGCCTGATCAACTCGGCGCTGCCGTTCGTGCTGTTCGCCTACGCGGCCGAGCAGGCACCGGCCGCGATCGGTGCGATCTGCAATGCGATGACCGTGCTGTTCGCCGCGCTGATCGCGTTCCTGTTCTTCGGTGAAAAGATCGGCATGCGCCGTGCGGGCGCGCTGCTGGTCGGCTTCGCCGGCGTGGTGGTACTGGCCACGGCCAAGGTCTCGGGCCTGAGCATCGGCACTGCAGTGCTGGCCGGTGCGGCGGCCTCGCTGCTGTACGGCCTCGGCGTGAACCTGGTGAAGCGGCACATGACCGGCCTGCCCTCGGCCGCGGCCGCTGCGGCAACGCTGTCGTGTGCCTCGCTGTGGATGCTGCCGATGGCGGTGACCCACTGGCCGCAGGCGGCGATTCCACTGAAGGCCTGGGGCGCAGCGATCGCGCTGGGCGTCGCCTGTACCGGCCTGGCGTTCCTGATGTTCTACCGTCTGATCGGCCGCATCGGCCCGTCGCGTGCGTCGACGGTGACCTACCTGATTCCGCTGTTCGGCGCGGCGTTTGCGTGGTTGTTCCTGGGTGAGCCGGTGACGCTGCAGATGCTGATTGCGGGCGCGTTGATTCTGGGTAGCGTGGCGGTGAGTCAGAAGGGCTGAGGTGTTGGCGTTTTGCGCGTTGCGCGTGCTGAAGGTGCTTCACTGTTCATGGGCGTCACTTTTCTTTTCGCGCGAAAAGAAAAGTAACCAAAAGAAACGCGCCGCCAGGTCGCGAGCCGCCGTGCTTCGCACGTCGGTCCCCTGCGCTTCTCGGTGAATCCGGGGACGGTGCCGAACTCGCTGCGCTCAGACATCGGCACCTCTTCGCCCCTGATTCCCCTGCGATGCTCGGCTCACTCAAGGCGGACCCAAGGTCAAGAGCCACAGCTGCACGACGATGCTTGGTAGTGCCGGGCTGGGCCCGGCGAGCGAAGCGACCGCTTCTGCCTTTGATCTTGGATCCGCCTTGAGCGAGCCGAGCACCGCAGGTCCGGCGAGGGCGAAGAGGCGCGGGTGTCTGAGCGCAGCGAGTTCCCGCGCCGTCCCTCGACGGGCCGAGGAGCACAGGGCACCGATGCGCAGCATCGGCTCGCGGCTGGCGGAACGTTTCTTTTGGTTACTTTTCTTTTCGCGCGAAAAGAAAAGTGACGCCCATGAACAGGGAAGCACCTTCAGCACGCGTCACGCGCAGGAAACCATCACCGCACCGGCACCGGAATATTGCACAGATCGATATGCCCGGCCGGACGCTTGTAGAAATCATCCACGCGATTGCGCCGCGCCTCCACCGTATCGGCGAAGGTCTTCGAGTCGGTACGCAGTACCTGGATCGGCGTGCGCTCGGCCGCCGGCACGTCGCTGGCGCGGCGGATCGATACGATCGGGGTACGCAGTTTCGGGTCGGTGTAGAAGCCCATCGGCGCCGGCCCACGCGGCGTCGCGCTGAGCAGCTCCATGCCCTTCAGCACGCGACCGACCAGGGTGATGTTGCGGTCCAGCTGGCGCGGCGACTGCCCGGTCACCACGTACAGTTCGGCGCCGATGCTGCTGTCCTCTTCGTTGCTGCGGCCCGCGCCTAGCATGCCGTAGCAGTGCGCCAGCCAGGCCTTGCCGGCCTGCGGGTCCTGGCCGACCGGGAAGCCGTCGACGAAACCGGTCTGCGCGGCCCAGCCATCACGGTCCGGCAGCACGCTGACCTTCAGGCCGGCGCTGGCCCGCTCGAACTCGGCCGGCAGCGTGCGTGCGGCACTGCCGAACGGCTTGGCCTTGGCTGCGTCATCGGCGTCGGCATCGCCGAACTGCACCACGAAGTTGTCCTGCGAGCGGTAGATGCTGGTGCCGTCCCAGAAATGCTCGTGGGCGAAGGTCTGGATGTTGGCGACATGGCGCGGTGCGAACTGCGGTGCCAGCTCGATGATGACCCGACCGGCCGGCAGGTCCATGTACAGCAGGTTGGCCGGTTCCGGGGTGCGCCAGTCGCTGGCCGCCGAGGCGTCGAGGATCTGCTGCGGGCTGCGGTAGGGCGTGGCCGCGCTGGCGAGGGCGGGCAGCAGGCAGGACAGGGCGAGGGCGGTCAGGGCAAGGCAACGGCGGTGCGGCATGGGAACCCCGGAACATGAACGAGGCTTCGATTCTGCGCGAGCCGCGCAGTCGCGCCAACCGGCAGAGTGACTAACGACACATTCGCTATACCGAACTTCGCACTACTGTGGACTTCAACGTAGTGGAGGGCCGGTCATGTCCGAGGACGATGTCCACCTGAAGAAGTTCCAGAAGGAGCTCAGCGCCGGAACGGTATCGCTGGCCCTGCTGGCGGTGCTGGCCCGGGCCGGGGAGCCGCTGTACGGCTACCTCATTGCCAAGGAGCTGGAGCGGGTGGGCGAGGGCGTGCTGAGCGGCAAGCAGAGTGCGCTGTACCCGGTGCTGCGCAACCTGGAGGGCGCCGGCCTGCTGGAAAGCCACGTGGAGCCGTCCAGCAGCGGTCCGCCGCGCCGCTACTACCGCATCAATGAACGCGGCCGCGAAGTGCTGGCGCAGTGGCGCCAGGCCTGGCAGGCCACCCGCGATTCCGTCGATTCCGTGTTGGAGGGGGTACCGCAATGAACGACCCGAGCCTGGCAGGCCGCGCCCTGCCCACGACCATCCCGCAGTACCTGGCGCAGCTGCGGGCGGCGCTGGAAGGCGCCGACCCGGCGATGGTGCAGGACGCGCTGTATGACGCCGAGGAATACCTGCGCTCGGAGCTGGCGGCGCAGCCCGGCCGCAGCGAAGCCGAGGTCATCGCCGACGTGGCCGGCAGCTATGGCGCCCCGGATGAAGTGGCCGAGATCTACCGCGAGACCGAAGTGACGGTGAATCGCGCGCTGCGCACGCCGCGTGCGGACACCGCGCCGGTGCTGCGTGCGGCGGCCGAAGCCAGTGGCGTCGAGCCGGCCGCACCGCCGCCGGCACCGGTGCCGCGTTCGCTGCTGGCGCGCTTCTTCGGCGTGGTGGCCGATCCGCACACCTACGGCGCGCTGTTCTACATGCTGCTGTCGCTGGCCACGGGCATCTTCTTCTTCACCTGGGTGGTGACCGGCCTGTCGCTGTCGCTCGGCCTGCTGATCCTGATCGTCGGCATTCCGCTGACCGTGCTGTTCTTCGGCTCGGTGCGCGGGCTGGCGCTGCTGGAAGGTCGGCTGGTGGAAGCGTTGCTGGGCGAGCGCATGCCGCGCCGCCCGCGCTACACCGACCGCAGCCGCACCTGGCTGCAGCGCATCGGCGACATGTTCACCGACGGGCGCACCTGGCTGACCCTGCTGTACTTCGTGCTGATGCTGCCGCTGGGCATCATCTACTTCACCATCGCGGTGACGTTGCTCTCGCTGTCGCTGAGCCTGATCTGGGCGCCGGTCGCGGCGATCTTCAGTGGTGACATCCCGGGCGTGTACATCAACGACGTGAATGTACTGCCGATGGCGGCCTCGCCGCTGGTGGCGATCACGTTGGCCGCGGCCGGCGCGCTGCTGCTGGTGCTGACCCTGCACATGGCCCGTGGCATCGGCAAGCTGCACGGGCTGATCGCCAAGAACCTGCTGGTGCGGTTGTAACAGGCCAAGGGTCGGATCCCTTTCCGTTGGAAAGGGCTCCGACCCCTGCCGGGAATCAACCCGCTTTCCGGCGCAACGGGGTGACGTTGCTCTTCTTCTTCGTAGCCTTCGCCGCCGGTGCTTCGGCATGCGCGGCGAAGAAATCACGCACCTTCGGGTACACCACTTCGCGCCAGCGACGGCCACTGAAGATGCCGTAGTGCCCCGCACCTTCGACGATGAAATGCTCGCGGCGATCGGCCGCGATGCCGGTGCACAGCGCCTGCGCCGCCTCGGTCTGGCCAAGGCCGGCGATGTCGTCCAGCTCGCCTTCGATGCTCAGCAGCGCGGTATCGCGGATCGCCGACGGATCGACCTTCTCGCCGTTCACCACCCACTCGCCACGCGGCAGCAGGAAGTCCTGGAACACCACGCGGATGGTGTCCAGGTAGTACTTGGCCGGCATGTCCAGCACCGCGTTGTACTCGTCGTAGAAACGACGGTGCGCGTCGGCGTCTTCCAGGTCGCCCTTGACCAGGTCGGTGTAGAAATCCCAGTGCGAGCTGAAGTGGCGGCTCGGGTTCATCGACAGGAAGCCGGCGTGCTGCAGGAAGCCCGGGTACACGCGACGACCGACACCCGGATAGCTGGCCGGCACGGTGTGGATGACGTTGTTCTCGAACCACGACAGCGGGTTCTGCGTGGCCAGGTTGTTCACTGCGGTCGGGCTGCAGCGCGCATCGATCGGGCCACCCATCATCACCAGCGTGCGCGGCGTCGGTTCGCCACGGCTGGCCATCAGTGAAACCGCGGCCAGCACCGGTACGGTCGGCTGGCACACGCTCACCACGTGCAGGCGTTCGACGCCGAGGTGGCGGATGAACTCCTGGATGTAGGCGATGTAGTCATCCAACCCGAACTCGCCTTCGCTGGACGGCACCATGCGCGCGTCGACCCAGTCGGTGACGTACACGCGGTGGTCGCGCAGCAGCGTACGCACGGTGTCGCGCAGCAGCGTGGCGTGGTGGCCCGACAGCGGCGCCACCACCAGCACGAACGGCTGGTTGAGCATGGTGTGCAGCTGGTCGGCTTCATTGCTGTGGCGCTTGAAGCGCAGCAGCTTGCAGAACGGCTTGCTCACTTCCTCGTGCACGACGATCGGCACGCGCTCGCCTTCGACCTCGATTTCGTTGATGCCCCACTCGGGCTTCTCGTAATCCTTGCCGATGCGATGGAAGAGTTCATTGACCGCCGCCAGGCGATCGGCACCGGGCATCTGCGACCACCAGTGGCCCGGGTTGGCGAAGAACTTGGCGTTGGCCTGGGCCTGGTGCACCCACGGGGCGAGCAGGTTGCGGGTCAGTTCGTGCAGTTGATAGAGCATGACGACCGAATATGTATGGTCATATGTTGCCGCGCAGCATATCCCATCCGGGTGTCCCGCAGGTTAAGTCGGCTGAAAATAATGAATCCGGATTCACATCCGTTCCAGCGCGGCGGCATCGCCTGCCAGGGCGGGGCCGAGCCAGCAGTGCGACCCTACCGGCTGCAGGCCCTGGCGGGTCAGTTCACGCCGGTACCAGCGCGCCGGGCGCGCCTGGAAGCCGTCGTGGTCGCCCTCGAACGCGTCCTCGGCGGCGAAGGTCTCCAGGAAGGCCACCCCGCCGGTCAGCTCGGCCAGGCCGGCCAGGCCGGCGCGCAGTTCACGGTTGGGCACGTAATGCATCACGTCCGAGCAGACCAGCAGGTCGACCGGGGCGCAGGGCCGCAGCCAGGCGAAATCGCCGAAGCGCGCCAGGTGCAGGTTGCGGGTCCTGCCGTAGCGGCGCACAGCGTACTCGCTGCTGTCGAAGCCAAGGTATTCGACCTTCGGACGCAGCTTCAGCAGCGGCGCGCGCCAGGCGCCTTCACCGCAGCCGATGTCCAGCACGCTGCGGATCGGCCGCTCCAGGTAGTACTCGGCGCTGGCCACGGCCAATGCGACCTTCCGCGCCAGGCGGGCGCTGCCGCCGATGTCGGCACGGCGGTACCAGCGTTGGAAGTAGGCGGCATCGTAGGTCTTGTCCATGGGGCGGTGCGCGATCGGGGGAAAACGGCGCCTATCGTACGGTGTTGCGACGCGCCATGCGTCGATGTGTCGCGGCATGCGTGGCTGCGGCGGCTTCGCCACGGCATGCGAGAATGGCCGCCAACCTACGCCAGCCGCCGGAGCGAGCGCATGCAGAGCTACTACTGGGTCAAGACCTTCCACATCGTGTTCGTGGTGGCGTGGATGGCCACGGTGTTCTACCTGCCGCGCATCCTGGTCAACCTGGCTGAAACCGCGGGCCAGCCAGCGGTGACCGAGCGCCTGCAGCTGATGGGCCTGCGTCTGTACCGCTTCGGCCACTCGATGTTCGGGCTGGCGTTCCTGCTCGGCCTGGTGCTGTGGCTGGGCTACAAGGTCATCCCCGATTTCCCGACCATGGTCGCTCCGGGCGGCGCCGGTTGGCTGCACGCCAAGCTGGGCCTGGTGGTGCTGCTGCTGGTGTATTTCGGCTGGACCGGTCGCCTGCTCAAGGGCGTGGCCAAGGGCCGGGCGCTGCCGTCGTCGCGCGCGCTGCGCTGGATCAACGAGATCCCGCTGCTGGCGTTCATTCCCATCGTGTGGCTGGTGCTGGCCAAGCCGTTCTGAGGCGGGGTCACCTGCGCCCGGTAGATCCACGCCATGCGTGGATGCTGTCAGGGCGCAAACGAAGGAGCCGGGCAAATGCCCGGCTCTTTCATTTCTGCAATCACCTCGTGTTGCCGGCCAGCGCCCGGCACTACCGGGCTTAGGCTGCTTCGTACGTGCCGTAGCTGCGCAGGCGCGTGTAGCGCTGTTCCAGCAGCTGTTCGGTGGACAGCGTGTCCAGCGCATCCAGTTCGTTCAGCAGCACCGCCTTCAGGCGCTTGGCCATCTGGGTCGGATTGCGGTGGGCGCCACCGGTCGGCTCGCGCACGACCTTGTCGACCAGGCCCAGGCTCTTCAGGCGCGGCGCGGTCAGGCCCAGCTGCTCGGCCGCCTCCTTGGCCTTGCCGGCGTCCTTCCACAGGATCGAGGCGCAGCCTTCCGGGGTGATGGTCGAGTACACCGCATATTCCAGCATGACGGTGCGGTCGCCCACGCCCAACGCCAGTGCGCCGCCGGAGCCGCCTTCACCGATCACGGTGCAGATGATCGGCACCTTCAGCTCGGCCATCTCGATCAGGTTGCGCGCGATTGCTTCGGACTGGCCGCGCGATTCGGCGTCGATGCCCGGCCAGGCGCCCGCGGTGTCGATCAGGGTCAGCACCGGCAGGCCGAAGCGCTCGGCCATCTTCATCAGGCGCAGCGCCTTGCGGTAACCCTCCGGCTTGGGCATGCCGAAGTTGCGCTTGATCTTTTCCTTGGTGTCGCGGCCCTTCTGGTGGCCGATCACCATCACTGCGCGGCCATTGATGCGGGCCAGGCCGCCCATGATGGCCTTGTCGTCGGCGAAGGCGCGGTCACCGGCCAGCTCCTGGAACTCATCGCAGATGATGCGGATGTAGTCGGCGGTGTATGGCCGCGACGGGTGGCGGGCCAGCTGCAGCACCTGCCACGAGGTCAGGTTGCGGAAGATCTGCGCGGTGCGCACGCGCAGCTTGTCCTGCAGCGCATGCACTTCCGCCTCGACATTGACCGCCGGCCCGGCGCTGGCGTTGCGCAGCTCCTGGATCTTGGCTTCCAGGTCGGCGATGGGTTGCTCGAAGTCGAGGTAGTTCGGATTCATCGGAAGCCGTCGTGTAAAGAAGGGGGCAATTCTAGCCGAATGCGTGCAAACCACCCGTACGCCTTCGTCTGGAAGGCGACGGTAGCGCAGGCGGGCAGGGCGCGCCAGTCAGTTCAGGGCACCACCAGGGCGCTGCGGCCCATCAGCTGCCCGCGCTGGGAGACGAAGTCGTTGTAGGCCTCGTTGGCCTCGCGGCCGAGGTTGGCGCCGAGGGTAGCGGTGGCCGAGGTGAAGGCCATCTGCGCGTCGAAGTCCTGCTTGCGCAGGGCCTTCTGTTCATCGGCGGTGGTGGCCTTCAGCCAGCGCGCATAGACCTCGCGCAGCGGCGCGGCATGCGCCTCGAAGGCGGGGTCAAGGGCCGGCAGGCTGGCCGGGGCCGGCTCCAGGCTGAATGCCGGCGCGACGTAGCCGGCCGGCTGTTCGCGCTTGAACGCGCCGGGCTGGCCCATGCCTTCCTCGACGTAGGTGATGAAGTCCGGGGCGGTGAACACCTTTGCCACGATCTGGCCGCCGCTGGAATCGACATGGGCCACCACCTTTTCCTTCGGGAACGGCTCGCGCACGCCGTAGGTCCAGGTCTTGTCGATGAACAGGTCGTGGCGCTTCTCGAAGGGACCTTCGAAGTCGACGCCGCCCAGTTCGATGCCGGCCTTGCCGGTGCCGAAGTTCTTCAGCTTGCTCTCGTCGGTGACATAGACCTCGCGGGCGATCACGTACTCGCTCAGGGTCGGGTTGATCAGGCCGCCACGGCCGTCGACGTAGACGATGAAGCGCACATCACCGAGCTTTTCGGTATGCAGGCGATGCTCGCCGACAGCGAGCGAGACCGGGCGCGAACCGTGTGCGGCCACCGGCAGGTCCTGGCCGTCGATGCTCAGCGCCAGCGGCGTGTCGGTCGGGTTGTCGATCTGGAACTCGATCTTCGACGGGGAGCAGGCGGCCAGGGCCAGTGCGGCGGCGAACGGGAACAGCAGGGTCTTCATCGGCAATCGTCCTTGATACATGGAACGCGGAAACGGGAAAGCCACGGAGCCAGCCTCAGCTGGCCCAGGGGGGGCTGTAACGCACCTTCAGCGTGCGCACGGCAGGATCGGCGCGCAGCGCCTCCATCAGCTTGGAATCGATGCGCACCGCGCTCTGCCCGGACACATCAAGCATGCCGGCGACGCCGCCGTGCGGCCCCTTCAGCAGCAGGTCCAGTCGCAGTGGCGTCCGCCCCGGGCGATGGCGGTCGAGCAGCGCATCGATGCGCTCCCAGACCGGGCGCTGCTGGCGCAGGTCCAGCCGCAGCGACAACCGTGTGGCGTAGTTGGCGCAGACTTCGTCGAAGTCCCAGCACTGGCGGATGCGCAGCGCGAAGCCGCCGTTGAACTCGTCCTCGCGCAGGCCGCCCTTGACCACCAGGATGCGGTCCTTGGTCATCAGGTGGCCGAACTCGGCCATCGCGTCGGAGAACGCGCTGCACTCGACGCGGCCGCGGCCATCTTCCAGCTGGATGAAGATCTGGCTCTCGCCCTTGCGGCGCACGCCGACCACCTGGCCGGCCAGCACGGTCTGCACTTCCGGCCGCCAGCGCTTTTCGCCGCCGCCGCCGCCGCTGTTGGCGCTCCAGATCTTCTCCACCGAACCCAGGTCGTTGCCGACCAGGTCGCGCACATCGTCGCGCCAGGGATCGAACGGGTGGCCGCTCAGGTAGAAGCCCAGCGTGTCGCGCTCGCCGTTCAGGCGCTGCAGCAGCGGCCATTCTTCGGCCTCGGGCAGGTCCAGCTGGATCGACACGGCGCTCGGGTCGGGACCGCCGAACAGCGAGTTCTGCCCGGAGGCACGTTCGCGCGCCATCTGGTCGGTGGCCTTGATCACTTCCGGCAGCTGCAGCATCAGCGAGGCCCGGTTGCGGCCGAGCTCGTCCAGCGCACCGCAGTTGATCATCGCTTCCAGGGTACGGCGATTGAGCTTGGCCGAACCAACGCGCGTGCAGAAGTCGAGCAGGTCCTTGAACGGGCCGCCCTTGAGTCGTTCCTCGACCACCGCTTCGCAGGCGCCCTGGCCGACGCCCTTGATCGCACCGAGGCCGTACTGGATGGTGTCCGGCGTCACCGCTTCGAACATGAAGGCCGACTGGTTCACCTTGGGCGGCAGTACGGTCAGGCCGAGGTTGCGCACTTCGTCGAGGAAGCCGACCACCTTGTCGGTGTTGTCCAGATCGGACGACAGCGTGGCCGCCATGAACTCGGCCGGGTAGTGGCGCTTCAGCCATGCGGTCTGGTAGCTGACCAGCGCGTAGGCGGCGGCGTGCGACTTGTTGAAGCCGTAGCCGGCGAACTTCTCCATCAGGTCGAAGATTTCGTCGGCCTTGGGGCCATCGACGCCGCCCTTGGCTGCACCTTCGCGGAAGATCTCGCGGTGCTTGGCCATTTCCGCCGGCACCTTCTTGCCCATCGCGCGGCGCAGCAGGTCGGCGCCGCCCAGCGAGTAGCCGCCGACGATCTGCGCCATCTGCATCACCTGCTCCTGGTACACCATGATGCCGTAGGTGTCCTTCAGGATGGCTTCGGTGCGCGGATCGGGATAGATGATCTCTTCCTGCCCGTGCTTGCGCGCGTTGAACGAAGGAATCAGGTCCATCGGGCCGGGGCGGTACAGCGACACCAGCGCGATCAGGTCTTCGAAGCGGTCGGGGCGCGCATCCTTCAGCAGGCGGCGCATGCCGGAGGATTCGAACTGGAACACCGCGCCGGTGTTGCCGTTGGCGAAGATGTCCTTGTAGGTAGGCGCATCGTCGAGCGGGATCGCGGCGATGTCGACCGGCGGGATGCCCGCGCGTTCGTGGCGCTTGTTGATCGCCTTCACTGCCCAGTCGATGATGGTCAGCGTGCGCAGGCCGAGGAAGTCGAACTTCACCAGGCCCACTTCTTCCACGTCGTTCTTGTCGAACTGGGTGACCGGGTTCTTGCCGAGCCCGTTCTCGTCATGTTCGGCGTACAGCGGGCAGAACTCGCTCAGTGGCTCGGGCCCGATCACCACGCCACCGGCATGCTTGCCGGCGTTGCGGGTCAGGTCCTCCAGCTGCAGCGCCAGGTCGATCAGGTCGCGGACATCGTCCTCGGTCTCGTAACGCTGGATCAGTTCGGCCGAGGCCATTTCCGAGCTGGGGCCTTCCTTGCCCTTGCCCAGCGCATCCTTGAGGTGGATGCCCAGGATGTTCGGAATCAGCTTGGAGACGCCGTCCACCAGGCCGTACGGGAAACCGAGCACGCGGCCGGAGTCGCGCACCACCGCCTTGGCGGCCATGGTGCCGTAGGTGATGATCTGGCTGACGCGTTCGCGCCCGTACTTGCGCGCAACGTAGTCGATCACCTCGTCGCGGCGGTCCATGCAGAAGTCGATGTCGAAGTCGGGCATCGACACGCGTTCGGGGTTCAGGAAGCGCTCGAACAGCAGGTTGTACGGCAGCGGATCCAGGTCGGTGATCTTCAGCGCCCATGCCACCAGCGAGCCGGCACCCGAACCACGGCCGGGGCCGATCGGAATGCCCTGGTTCTTGCCCCACTGGATGAAGTCGGCCACGATCAGGAAGTAGCCGGGGAAGCCCATCTTGATGATGGTGTCGAGCTCGAACTCCAGGCGCTCGAAGTAGTCTTCGCGGGTCTTGCCCGGCGCCAGCGGATTCTTCTCCAGGCGCTCTTCCAGGCCATCACGCGACATCTTCTGGATCCAGGTGTCCAGGGTCTCGTCGTCGGGCACCGGGTAGTTGGGCAGGAAGTAGGTACCCAGCCGCATCTCGATGTTGCAGCGCTCGGCCAGCGCCAGCGTGTTGTCGATGGCATCGGGAATGTCGGCGAACAGCGCGCACATTTCTTCGGCCGACTTCAGGTACTGCTGGTCGCTGTACTCGCGCGGGCGCTTGGGATCGTCCAGCACGCGGCCGGTGGAAATGCACACGCGCGCTTCGTGCGCGCTGAAGTCGGACGGCGACAGGAAGCGCACGTCATTGCTGGCCACCACCGGCAGGCCACGCTGGCCGGCGGCCATCAGCGCGAACTGGTTGAAGGTCTCCTCGCCCTCGCGGCCGGTGCGGGTCAGCTCCAGGTGCAGGCCATCGCCGAACACGCGCTGCCAGTCGGCCAGCTGCTGCTCGGCCAGCTCATGCTTGCCGTCCAGCGCCAGGCGCCCGGCCAGGCTCTGGCGCCCGGCCAGCGCGAACAGGTTGGCGTTGCCGGCCTTCAGCCAGTCCGGGTGGATGGCCACGCCGCCTTCGGGGCGATGACCTTCCATCCAGGCGCGGGTCAGCAGCCGCGACAGGCTCAGGTAACCCTCGCGATCCCGGCACAGCAGGGTCATCCGCCATGGGTCCTGGCCTTCCTCGGCGATCAGCACGTCGGCACCGGCGATCGGCTTGATGCCGACGCCTTCGGCGGCCTTGTAGAACTTGACCAGGGCGAACAGGTTGTTGAGGTCGGTCACCGCCAGCGCAGGCAGGCCGAGTTCGACCGAGCGCGACAGCAGGTTGGCCTGCTTGGCCTTCTTCGGGTCCGCCTGGTCCGGCTTGGCCGGCACGCGGATGGTCGAGTCCGCCAGCGAGAACTCGGTGTGGACGTGGAGATGTACGAAGCGGGAGTTGGACATGCCGGACCAGGTTGGAGCGCGCGGGCCCCGGGTGCTGACGGAGGTTCGTCGCCGGGGTCGGAAGCGCTGGAGTGCCCGGTCAGGGTAGCGAGGGCAGGGGGCGGCGACAAGCTCTTGACGGCACGCGATATCGCATTCGCGCTATCGCTTGCCACGGTTCGCAGGCGAGCCGCGGGCCCTGTCCTGCCGTGCTTCCACACCCCCGGGTCGCTGGCGCGTCCCCCCGGCTCGGGGGCACTCCTCACCGCACGGCTTGTCGCTGTCGGCGGCCGTTCAGGCGATCGCGGGGGCGCGGGTGGTGTCCAGGCACTCACGTACCGGGGCGAAGCTGCGTCGATGCTCCGTGCAGGGGCCGTGTTCACGCAGGGCGGCCAGGTGGGCCGGCGTGCCATAGCCCTTGTGCTGCTCGAAGCCGTACTGCGGGTGGCGGGCGTGGACGTCCTGCATGTAACGGTCGCGCGAGACCTTGGCCAGGATCGACGCCGCCATGATCGCGCGGTCGATGCCATCGCCACCGATCAGCGCCTGGGCCGGCAGCACCAGGCCCTTGGGCACCACGTTGCCGTCGATGCGGGCGAAGCCGGCCACGTGGGCGACCGCTGCCACCACCTCGCGCATGCCCTGCAGGGTGGCCTGGTAGATGTTCAGGCGGTCGATGGTGTCCACGTCCACCAGCACCACGTGCCAGGCCAGCGCACGCTCGATGATGCGGTCATGCAGCTGTTCACGGCGTGCCGCCGTCAGCTGCTTGGAGTCGTCGAGGCCGTTGATGCGTGGCCGCGACGGGTCGAACACCACCGCCGCCACTGCCACCGGCCCGGCCAGCGGGCCACGGCCGGCCTCGTCGACGCCGGCCACCAGACGCTCCGGCTCGACCACGGCCACACCGTCGAACAGGGTCAGGCTGCCTGCGGCGGCATGACGGCGGCTCATGGCTGTGCCTGGTCGCGCATCAGCAGTTCGCCGACGGCGTCGGCGGCACGCGCCGAGGCGTTGCGGCGCAGGCGTTCGTGCAGGCGCACGTAGGTATCCTGCAGATCGGTCACCCGCTGCGGGTGGTCAAACCACTGCTGGATGGCCGCGGCCAGCCGGTCCGGCGTGCAGTCGTGCTGCATCAGTTCCGGCGCCAGGTCCTGGCCGGCCAGGATGTTGGGCAGGGCAAAGCGGTCGACCTTGATCAGCCCAAGCGCCTTCACCAGGCGATAGGTCAGCTCGTTGACGCGGTACCCGACCACCATCGGCCGCTTCACCAGCATCGCTTCCAGGGTCGCGGTGCCCGACGCCAGCACCACCACGTCAGCGGCGATCATCGCGTTGCGTGCCTGGCCATCCAGTACATGCGAGTAGGCCACCGGCAACGCCGAGCGCGACAGCTGTTCTTCAATCAGTTGCCTGCAGGCCGGATTGGCGGCAGGCACCACCACGTGCAGGCCGGGAATGCGCTCGGAAACCTGCCAGGCCGCTTCGAAGAACGGCTCGCCCAGGCGCGAGATCTCGCCCAGGCGGCTGCCCGGCAGCACGGCGAGCACCTTGGCCGAGGTCGGCAAGCCGAGCGCGGCACGCGCTTCCTCGCGGTTGCCCTGCAGCGGAATGTCATCGGCCATCGGGTGGCCGACGAAGCGCGCGTCGATGCCGTGCCTGGCATAGATCGGCGGCTCCATCGGGAACAGGCACAGCACCAGGTCGGCGCTGCTGCCGATCTTCTCGGCGCGCTTCTCGCGCCAGGCCCAGACCGAGGGGCTGACGTAATGCACGGTGCGCACGCCGCGCTGCTTCAGCCAGCGCTCGATGCCCAGGTTGAAGTCGGGTGCGTCGATGCCGATGAACACGTCCGGCTGCCAGTCCAGCGCACGCTGGCGGAACGCCGAGCGCAGCTTCAGCAGGCGCGGCAGGTGGCGCAGCACTTCGGTCAGCCCCATCACCGCCAGCTCGCTGGCATCGTGCCAGGTCTGGCAGCCAGCGCTGCGCATGGCGTCGCCGCCGATGCCGGCGAACTCGGCATTCGGGAAGCGCGCCTTCAATTCGCGCACCAGGCCTGCACCGAGCAGGTCGCCGGAGGCTTCACCGGCAACCAGCGCGATCCGCAACGGGCGCTCGCTGAGCACCCGCTGCGCAGGAACGCTGCCGGCCATCGAGGCCAGCGGGATCACCGCGGCGCCGGCCGGCGCCTGGCCGGTCGCGCTGCTCATCGCAGCAGGGGCCTCTCGGCGTGCTCGATGAAGTCCAGCATCGCCTTCACGTCGTCGCTGTCACGCGCCTGTTCGGTCAGCTGCACCTTGGCCTCGGCCAGCGGCAGGCCTGCCACGTACAGCGTGCGGTAGGCACGCTTGATGGCCGAAATGCGCTCGGCGTCGAAGCCGCGGCGCTTCAGGCCTTCGCTGTTGATGCCGCGCGGGCGGCCCAGCGAATCGGTGCCGACCATGGTGAACGGCGGAACGTCGCCATTGGTCAGTGCGCCCATGCCCAGGAAAGCGTGCGCGCCGATGCGGCAGAACTGGTGAGCACCGGCGAAGCCGCTGATGATCACGTAGTCGCCCACGGTCACGTGGCCGGCCAGGGTGGTGTTGTTGGAGAATACGCAGAAATTGCCGACATGGCAGTCGTGTGCCACGTGCGTGTAGGCCAGCATCCAGTTGTCGTTGCCGATGGTGGTGATGCCACCGCCGCCGCCGGTGCCGCGGTTGAGCGTGACGAACTCGCGGAACACGTTGCGGTCGCCGATCACCAGTTCGGTGCGCTCGCCGCCGAACTTCTTGTCCTGCGGCTCGCCACCGATCGCGGCGTGGCCGACGAAGCGGTTGTCGCGGCCGATCCGGGTCGGGCCGTGGATGCTGCAATGGGGGCCCACCACCGTGCCGGCACCGATTTCAACGTCGGGGCCGATCAGGGTGAAGGCGCCCACCTGGACATCGTCGGCCAGGCGTGCGGCCGGGTCGATGACGGCGGTGGGGTGGATCCGCGGTGCGTTGTCAGTCATTGCTGCCTCCAGTGGATCAGCCCTTGGCGCCGGCGCACATGACCTCGGCCGAGGCAACGACTTCACCGTTGACCTTGGCTTCGCCGTAGTACCAGCCCATGTTGCGGATCAGGCGCTTCATCTGCACGTCCAGCATCAGCACGTCGCCGGGCACGACCTGCTTGTTGAAGCGGGCGTTTTCCACCTTGACCATGTAGAACAGCTTGGACTGCGCATCGCGGCCGAGCGTGAGCTGGGTCATGACGCCGCCGGCCTGCGCCAGCGCTTCGATGATCAGCACGCCGGGCATGATCGGGCGGCCCGGGAAGTGCCCCTGGAAGAACGGCTCGTTGATGCTGACGTTCTTCTGCGCCAGGATCCGCTTGGCCTCGACGTCGAGTTCAAGCACCCGGTCCACCAGCAGGAACGGATAGCGGTGCGGAAGCAGTTCCTGGATCTGGCAGACGTCGATCGGAAGCTGCAGCGAATCGTTCATTCTTTCTCCTTGCCAGCAGCCAGGACGCGGCGAGCCAGTGCGTCGAGCTGCTTGAAGCGCGCGGCGTTCTTGCGCCACGTGCGGTTGTCGGTCAGTGGGGTGCCGGACGAGTACTCGCCCGGCTCGGTGATGGAGTTGCGGACCACCGACTTGCCGGTGATCACGACCTTGTCGCAGATCTCGAGGTGGCCGACCACGCCCACGGCGCCACCGAGGAGGCAGTAGCGGCCGATCTTGGCGCTGCCGGCGATGCCGGTGCAGCCGGCGATGGCCGAGTGCGCACCGATCTGCACGTTGTGGGCGATCTGCACCAGATTGTCCAGGCGCACATCCTCGGCGAGCACGGTGTCTTCCAGCGCGCCGCGGTCAACGCAGGTATTGGCGCCGATCTCGCAATCATCGCCGATGCGCACGCCGCCCAGCTGCGGCACCTTGATCCATTTGCCGGCATCCATGGCCAGGCCGAAGCCATCGGCGCCGAGCACGGCGCCGGGATGGATGCGCACGCGCTTGCCCAGCCTGACCCGGGTGACAAGGGTGACGCGGGCGATCAGTTCGCAGCCGGTATCGAGGCTGCAGTCCTCGCCGATCACGCTGCCGGCACCGATGATGCAGTTCTCGCCGATGACGCTGCGCGCGCCGATGGTCACGAACGGGCCGATGTGGGCACTGGCAGCCACCCGTGCGTCCGGATCGATGACCGCACTGGGGTGGATGCCCGGCGGGCGGGTCGGCGCGATGTCGAACAGCGCGGCGATCTTGGCGAATGCGGTGTAGGGGTCCTTGGCCACGAGCGCGGCGCCGGGGGCGGCCTCGACATCGTCGGCACGCAGCACCACCAGCGAAGCCTGGCTGTCGGCCAGCTGGGCGCGGTAGCGCGGATTGGCGAGGAAGGTCAGCTGGCCAGGACCGGCGTGGGCGAGGGTGGCCACGCCATGGATGGCAGTGGCGGGGTCGCCATGGACCTGCAGGCCGAACTGCTCGGCGAGTTGCTGGGCGGTGTAGGTGGGAGTATTCACGGCGGGAGTTTAACGTGTGGCGCCATTTCGGTCATGCGGGGGGGGGGCTTCGAGATGGTCTTTGTGCTGCCAGGGACTTGGGGGCTACCGGGCTACAACGGCCGCGGCTCCCTGATAACCTGCCGGGAAGCGCCGGTCGCGAAGACAGGCGCTCTGACAACCATGTCCCATGGTTCTGCGCCTGTACTGCCCACGCTTCCTCCCATCGGCCCGCTACGGGTTGCCGGAGTGATCTCCCACGCCGAAGCGGGCCCCAACAGCCACTTCATTGACGACCGTACGGTGCCTTCGGCGACTCAACGAAGGTCCGGCAGTTCAAGATGGCTAGCCCAGAGTGCATCGTTGTCGGGCGACGCAAGCCGAAGTTTCGGGTTGGCGACGTACGCAAGCAACGAGCAGTTGCGTGCAGGACGCAACGCGCGCGGTGTTACAAGCTGAGCGCGGTCTCTCTGCCCCGGCTTTCCTCTTCAGGCGAAGCTGGATGCACTGATGGCCGGATCATTGAGTCCGCTACGCTTTGCACTGTTGAAAATGCACTGAGAACAGGAAAGGTCAATAGGGTAATCCAATTCCGGAATATCCATTGGCCTTCGGGATCCTGTGCAATTCACTTGAGGGGGAGTCGCCGTTGGCCACAATTGCCCGGCTGGGTTGATTATTGAGTTAAATGCGTCATTGGTATTTCTGATAGTACAAACGCTGTCATGTTTTTCTGCGTATTTGCTTAAATAGCATGGATTGGGCGGGCGATGGGCTCGCAGAATGCATGAGGTGAAAGATGAGGCGTTTCGTAGCAGGTATTTTTTCCATGATTGTTGCGGGTTCAGTGACGGCCCTGGATGCGAATGTGCCATTGAAGGTGAGTAACCCGATTGCAACGGAGCAGTCCAGTCAGATGCCACCGGGCTTCAATCCGCGACTCATATTTAGAATGAAGCGTGATAAGACGGCGACTCATGTTACGCATCACTACTGGCCAGAAAACTGGGAGGATATTGGCTGGGAGCTTGAGGATGCGTTTGGGTATGTTTCTTCTACGCCGTTCGAAGGCGGTGTTCTCATTCGGAGTTGCGTTGGCCCGCATCCATGGAATTATTTCACGTCCGCCGATCCCGGGTGCGAGCCGGGGATTGGAGGTGTGATAATTCCCGGCGACTGGAACATCGGATATATCTCGGGAATTCAATATCCCGGCAGTGTTCCACTCTATCGTTGCTCGTTTTGGTGGGGCAAGAAAATGCGCCACTTCGATACCCTGAGGGCTGATTGTGAAGGAACCGGCGCTTTCCTGGATGGAACTCTAGGCTACGTGTTCAAGTGAAAGGGCGGCGCTCAGCTTTCTGGGCGCGGATTACGGGCTGGAACATCAGGCCCGGATTCTGAGTCATAGGGTGTTGGGCGCGTGGCAGCGGGAGGCGCCGCGAAATGGGAATGCCTGAGTACCAAAGCGGCGTGATAAGCAGCTGATGACGATCGCCAACAGCGATGTTGTTGCATGCTGTGGCCTCGATGACCAGTCGTGCCCTCAACAACGTGGCTTCGGGTGGCCCCCGTCGAGAAGTTGAGCACGGGCCAAGCATGGGCTCGGTTCTGCTGACGCGAAAACGCCGGGCAGAGCCCGGCGCTTCGCACCCCGTCTGGTGGAGAGCCCCCCTTTGTTAAGGGGGGACGCGCCAACGGCGCGGGGGATAGGTGAAATGCGCGGGCAATTCACCGGAGGTGGATCAGTTCTGAGGAACGACGTTCCTCAGAACTGGCCACCAAACGTGAATTGCAGCCGCTCGATCTTGTCATCGTCTTCCTTCTTCAGCGGGAAGGCGTAGCTGATCGAGATCGGGCCGACCGGGGCGCGCCACAGTAGCGCCACACCGGTGGATACGCGCAGTTCGTTGGCCTTGAAGTTGTCCACGCCGGTATACACGTTGCCGAAGTCGACGAAGGCCGACACGCGTGCCGACGGGCTGTCGAACAGGCGCGGGAAGTAGGCTTCCACCGAACCCACGGTCTTCAGCGAACCACCCAGTGGCTGGCCTTCGGGGTAGCCGCGGGTAACTTCGCGCGGGCCCAGGGTGTTGTCCTCGAAGCCGCGCACCGAGTTGGTGCCACCGGCGTAGAAGTTCTCGAAGAACGGCAGGCCGCTGGCGGTGACGGTACGGGTGGTGCCATCGGCATTGGTCAGCGTACGGGTGTAGTCCTTGCCGTAGGCATCGCCGTAGCCGATTTCGGCCCGGGTGTTGATCACCAGCGACGGCATGATCGGCCAGTACTTGCTGATCTGGTAGTTCAGCTTGTAGTACTCGATGGTCGAGCCCGGCAGCGTGGTTTCCAGGCCCACACGCTGGTAGGTGCCGCGGGTCGGCATGAAGTAGTCGTTGCGGGAGTCCCGCGCCCAGCCCAGTTCGGTGCGCCAGGCATGGAAGGTACGCTTACCGACCGCATTGATGTAGTCGATGATCGACTGCGGAGTCGAGCCTTCGTACGTGGTGATCTGGTTGCTGTCGATGCCGAACATCAGCGAGACGGTGTCGGTCTCGGTCAGCGGCACGCCGAACACCACCTGCGCGGCACCGTTGGTGCTGTTGTACTGCGCGGTGTTGAAGTCGGAGTAGTCCAGTTCGCGCCAGGACAGGTTGTAGCCCAGCGACACGCCGTCATCGGTGAAGTACGGGTTGGTGTAGCTGAAACCGTAGCGCTGCAGGTAGCTGCTGCGCGAGGCTTCGACCGACACGCGGTTGCCGCCGCCGAGGAAGTTGTTCTGCGACAGCTGCACCGAGGTGGTCATGCCGTAGGACTGCGAGTAGCCCAGGCCGAACACGAAGCTGCCCGAGGTGGTTTCCTTGACGTTGTAGACGACGTCGACCTGGTCGTTGCTGCCGCTGACGGCCGGGGTTTCCACTTCCACCGATTCGAAGTAGCCCAGGCGCTGCAGGCGGATCTTGGAGCGGTCGATCGCGGCCTGCGAGTACCAGCTGTTCTCGAACTGGCGCATTTCGCGGCGCATCACCTCATCGGAGGTGCGGGTATTGCCACGGAACAGGATGCGGCGCACCGACACGCGCGGGCCGGGCACGACCTGCATGTTGATGGCGACGGTCTGCTCGGCGCGGTTGGTGGTCGGGATCGGGTTCACCTTGGCGAACGCGTAGCCGATGTTGGACAGCGAGTTGGTGATGGTGTCCGAACTGAATTCCAGCAGCGCACGCGAGAACGTGTCACCGGACTTCTGGACCACCATGCGCTCGACATCCTCCTGGGGAAGGATGGTGTCGCCGCTGACCTTGATCTCGGAGATCTTGTACTGCGCGCCCTCGGTAACGCCCGCAGTCAGGAACATGTCGCGCTTGTCGGGGCTGATCGAAACCTGGGTGGAATCGATGCTGAAGTCGACGTAGCCGCGGTCGAGGTACCAGGAGTTGAGCTTTTCCAGATCGCCGGACAGCTTCTCCTTCGAGTACTGGTCGTCACGGCGGTACCACGACGCCCAGTTGTGCTCCTTCGACTCCCAGGTGTCGAGGATGTCCTTGCTGTCGTACTTCTCGGTGCCGACCAGGTTGACGTGGCGGATCTTGGCCGCCTTGCCTTCCTTGATGGCAATGGCGATGTCCACGCGGTTGCGGTCCAGCGGGCTCACCGTCGGGGTGATGTCGACGTTGTACTTGCCGCGGTCGTTGTACTGCCGGCGAAGTTCCTGGGTCACGCGGTCCAGGCTCAGGCGATCGAAGGTGCCACCCTCGGTCAGGCCGATGTCGGACAGGCCCTTGAGCAGCTGGTCGGACTTGATGTCCTTGTTGCCGGTCACGGTCAGCTTGTTGATCGCCGGGCGTTCCTTGACGGTCACCACCAGGATCGTGCCCTGGCGGTCCAGCTGCACGTCTTCGAAGAAGCCGGTCTTGTACAGGGCGCGGATCGTCTCGCCGACCTTGTTGTCGGTGACCGTCTCGCCACGCTCCACCGGCAGGTAGGTGAATACCGTGCCCGAGCTGATGCGCTGCAGGCCGTCGACGCGGATGTCGCTGACAGTGAAGGGCTCGGCTGCCTGGGCCAGGGCGGGAGCGCCGGTGACGGCGGCGAGGGCGAGGGCCAGCAGGCGGCGATTGGGGAGTCGCGTCATGTCACGTCCGGTAGGAAGGTCGATTTCATTGGTGCGGGATGCCGACGCTGTAGACGGCAACAACGTGGAAAAGTTCATCGCGGGACCAGGCCGAGGATGTCGTTGTAGAACGCCAACCCCATCAGCCCGGCCAGCAACGCCAGGCCGATGTACTGGCCGGCGGCGATGGCACGCTCGCTCAGCGGGCTGCCCTTGACCAACTCGATAAGGTAATACAGCAGGTGCCCGCCGTCCAAGATCGGAATCGGCAGCAGGTTGATGATGCACAGGCTCAGCGACAGCAGGGCCAGGAACTGCAGGAACCAGTCGAGGCCGCGCTGGGCCGAGACATTGGCCACGCGGGCGATGGTGACCGGCCCGGAAACGTTCTGCAGCGAGGCCTTGCCGGTCACGATGCGGGCCATCATGCCCAGTGAGTCGGCGGCCAGGCGGCCGGTCTCGCGCACCGCCACGGTCACCGCATCGAGCGGGCCATAGCGCAGCAGGGTGTCATAGGCCGGGCTGTAGCGGGTGGGGAAGCCGACGCCGATCTGCCAGACCGGGTTGCCCTTGCCATCCTTGCCCTGGCGCGGGGTGACTTCCAGCGCCAGGCGCTCGCCGCCGCGCAGGACCTCGATCATGCCCGGGCCGCCGGCGCGGCCCAGGGCCTGGATCTCGCCGATCACCTGGTCGACGCTGTCGATGCGCTGGCCGTCGATGGCCACGATCAGGTCGCCCGGCTGCAGTTGCCCGGCCACCACGGAATCGGCGGTGAGCGAATCGACCAGGGCCGGTTGCAGCCAGGACTGCCAGTACAGGCCGGCCAGGATCGGGACCCGCCGTTCATCGAAACCGGCTGGCAGCTGCGACAGCGGCAGCGTGCGCACGCGCACCTGGTCGGCCGGGTCCAGCACTTCCAGCTTCACGTCGCGCCGGTCCATCGCCGCGGCAGTCAGCGCCATGCTGGCCTCGCCGAGAGTGGCCACCGGGCGCTCGTCCACGCGCAGCACGCGGTCGCCACTGGCCAGGCCGGCGCTGGCGGCGATGCCGCTGACACGCCCGATGGTGGGCGAGTAGTCCTGCTTGCCGATCACGAACATCGCCCACAGCAGCAGGATGCACAGCAGCAGGTTGGCGATCGGGCCGGCAGCGACAATGGCGATGCGCTGCCAGACGGTCTTGTGGTTGAAGGCCTGGCCGCGCTCGTGCGGGTGGACCTCGACCTCGCGTTCGTCGAGGAACTTCACATAACCGCCGAGCGGAATGGCGGCGATCGCGAACTCGGTACCGTGCCGGTCGCGGCGCGACCACAGCGGCCGGCCGAAGCCCACCGAGAAGCGCAGGATCTTGACCCCGCACAGGCGCCCGACCCAGTAATGCCCGAACTCGTGGAACGTGACCAGCAGCCCGAGGCTGACAATCATCCACCAGACCGATCCGATGAAGTCAGTCATGCAGGCTCACAGTGGCGGGCAGGGGCGGCGGCGTCATGCGGGGCGAGGCGGTCGTTCAGGCGGCGTCGATGGCGTTCAGGGTGAGCTGGCGTGCCCGCTGGTCGGCGGACAACAGGACCTCCAGTGTATCGGCTGGCTCGGTCGGCAGTGTTGAAAGCGCGTTAGCAACCAGCGCCGGGATGGTCAGGAAACCGATCCGGCCCTGAAGAAACGCTGAAACCGCCTCTTCATTGGCGGCGTTCAGCACCGCCGGCGCGGTGCCGCCGGCCTGCATCGCCTGCCAGGCCAGCGCCAGGCAGGGGAAGGCGTCGGTATCCGGAGCCTCGAAATCGAGCCGGCCCTGGGCCAGCAGGTCCAGCCCGGCCACGCCCGATTCGATGCGCTGCGGCCAGCCCAGGCCAACGGCGAGGGTGGTGCGCATGTCCGGCAGGCCCATCTGGGCCAGAGTCGAGCCGTCGACGAATTCGACCAGCGAATGGACCAGGCTCTGCGGGTGCACCAGTACCTCGATGCGCTCGCCGGGCACGCCGAACAGGTGATGGGCCTCGATGACTTCCAGGCCCTTGTTCATCAACGTCGCCGAATCGACCGAGATCTTCGGCCCCATCGACCACTTGGGGTGGGCAACGGCCTGTGCCGGGGTGACCTGGGCCAGTTCGGCGCGGCTGCGGCCGCGGAACGGGCCGCCGGAGGCGGTCAGCAGGATCCGGCGCACGCCGGCGCCGTCGACGCTGGCATCGCGCGAGCGCAGGCACTGGAAGATCGCGCTGTGTTCGCTGTCGATCGGGATGATTTCGGCGCCGGCACGCTCGGCAGTGCGGGTCAGCAGTTCGCCGGCCAGCACCAGTGATTCCTTGTTGGCCAGCAGGATGCGCTTGCCGGCGGCCGCCGCGGCCAGGGTCGAGGACAGGCCGGCCGCACCGACGATGGCCGCAACCACGGTATCGCAGGCGTCGCTGGCGGCCAGCTGGTCCAGCGCGGCCTGGCCGGCATGGGCCTCGGTGGCCAGGCCGGCGTCGCGCAGGCCGTCGCGCAGCTCGGCATACAGCGATTCATCGGCGATGACCGCATGGGCCGGCGCATGCTGGCGGCACAACGCCAGCAGCGCCTGCACCTGGCGCCCGGCAGCCAGCACGGTGGCCCGGTAGCGCTGCGGGTGGCGGGCGATCACGTCCAGCGTGGAGGCACCGATCGAACCGGTGGCGCCGAACACGGCGACCCGGCGCAGGTCTGCAGCTGCATTCATGGTCAGAACCCGAAGATTTCCTTGCCCAGCGCGAACACCGGGACCGCGGCCAGGACGCCGTCGACACGGTCGAGCACGCCGCCATGGCCCGGGATCAGGTGGCCCGAGTCCTTGGCCCCGGCGTGTCGCTTGATCAGGCTCTCGAACAGGTCGCCCAGCACCGAGGCGAACACGGCCACCACCGAGGTGATCAGCAGGCCCGGCAGGTGCGCGGCATCGATGCCGGCCAGCCAGCCCAGGCCGACGGCCACGGCGACACCGGCCAGCAGGCCGCCGAACAGGCCTTCCCAGGTCTTGTTGGGGCTGATCCGCGGCGCCAGCTTGTGCCTGCCGAAATGGCGGCCGGCGAAATAGGCGCCCGAGTCGGCCGCCCACACCAGCGCCAGCGCGGCCAGCAGCCACAGGTGGCCCTGTTTGCCCGGCGGGTCGCCGCCGGCATGGATCAGCACCAGGGCGGCCCAGGCCGGGACGATGGCCAGGGTGCCGGCCGCCATCTTCAGGATCCGCGAGGGCGCCGACGGCTGTGCGCCGAAGTTGAAGAAGCGCAGCCAGACCAGCGCGGCCAGCCACCAGCCAACACCGGCCAGGGTGGTTATCTGGAACAGCACCAGCGTGCTGCCGTCGGCCCAGACCAGCAGCACCATCAGCAGCAGGTTCAGCACTAGCAGCACGGTCCGCGCCAGGGTGTCTTCGATGCCGGCCAGCTTCAGCCATTCCCACAGGCCGATCAGCAGCACGGCGGCGGCAGCGGCAGCCAGCCACTGCGTGGGCAGCAGCAGGATCGCCGCGATGGCAACCGGTGCCATGATCAGCGCGGCAAGGACTCGGGTCTTGGTCATGGGCTGGAAGTCTCGGTGGCCAGTGCGGCGATCTGGGCGCTGGTCAGGCCGAAACGACGCTCGCGGCCGGCGTAGGCGTCCAGCGCCTGCTGCAGCTGATCGGCATCGAAGTCCGGCCACAGGGCCTCGGTGAACCACAGCTCGGTATACGCCAGCTGCCACAGCAGGAAGTTGCTGATGCGGGTGTCGCCACCGGTGCGGATGAACAGGTCCGGCGGCGGCAGGTCGGCCAGGGCCACCTGGCTGCCCAGCAGCGCTTCGTCGATCTGCTCGGGCAGCAGGCGACCGGCCGCCACTTCGACGGCCAGGGCGCGCGCGGCGCGGGCGATGTCCTGGCGGCCGCCATAGCTGGCGGCGATCGACAGGGTCAGGGTGGTGTTGTCGGCGGTGCGCTGCTCGGCCAGCTGCATGCGGCTGACCAGCCCGGCACCGAAGCGCTCGCGTTCGCCGATGAAGCGCACGCGCACGCCACGCCGGTGCAGCTCGTCCACTTCGCGGTCGAGCGCGCCGAGGAACAGCTTCATCAGCGCATCCACTTCCTCCTGCGGCCGGCCCCAGTTCTCGCTGGAGAAGGCAAACAGGGTCAGCGCGGGAATGCCCAGTTCAAGGCAGCGCTCGATGGTGCGGTTGACCGCGCGCGCGCCGGCACGGTGGCCGATCACGCGCGGGCGACGGCGCTGCTGCGCCCAGCGCCCATTGCCATCCATGATGATGGCAAGGTGACGGGGCAGGGCGGACGGCAACGGAGGCGGGACTGAAGGCATCGACTTCAGACCGACAGCAGTTCTTTTTCCTTGTCGGCAACGACCTTGTCGACGTCCTTGATGTTGGCGTCGGTCAGCTTCTGGATGTCGTCTTCGCCGCGCTTCTTCTCGTCTTCGCTGATCGCCTTGTCCTTGACCAGCTTGGCGATTTCCTTGTTCGCGTCCTGACGGATGTTGCGGATCGCGATCTTGGCGCCTTCGCCTTCCTTCTGCACCTGCTTGACCAGCTCCTTGCGGCGCTCTTCGGTCGGCGGCGGCATGTTGATGCGGATCGCGGTGCCCAGCGTGTTCGGAGTGAACTCGGCGTTGTAGAGACCCTTTTCGATCTCCTTGATCATGCCTTTGTCGAACGGGGTGACCAGCAGCGAGTGCGCGTCGGCGTTGGAGATCGACGCGACCTGGTTCAGCGGGGTGCTGGCGTTGCCATAGGCGCTGACCGTCACGCGGTCCAGCAGGGCCGGGGTGGCGCGGCCGGTCCGGATGGAGGTGAGGGTGTGCTTCAGAGCGTCAATGCTCTTGGCCATGCGCGTCTGCGCGTTGTTCTTGATGTCGTTGAGCATCGCCCGGTCCTGGGTGTCACTGGAATCGGGCGATTATAGGCGAATACGGGACGCTGCCGGGCCTGAATCGGCCCGGTTCTCGCTTTGCGCTCAGGCTCAGGCCGGGTCGCGGCCCTGGACCAGGGTGCCGATGTTCGCGCCGCTGAGGATCTTCAGCAGCTCGCCCGGCTGGCCCATGTCGAACACGCGCATCGGCAGGTCGCTGTCGCGGGCCAGTGCAAAGGCGGCGGTGTCCATCACTTCCAGGCCGCGGCGGATCACTTCGTCGTAGCTCAGGCTGTCGAAGCGGACCGCGTCGCTGTGCTTGTTCGGATCCTTGTCGTACACGCCATCGACCTTGGTGGCCTTCAGCAGCAGGTCCGCACCGATTTCGATGGCACGCAGGGCGGCGCCGGAATCGGTGGTGAAGAACGGGCTGCCGACGCCGGCGGCGAAGATGACCAGGCGGCCCTTCTCGAGGTGGCGGATGGCGCGGCGGCGGATGTAGTCCTCGCACACGTCGTTGATCTTGATCGCGCTCATCACCCGGGCCTTGGCGCCCAGCTTCTCCAGCGCGTCCTGCATGGCCAGGGCGTTGATGACCGTGGCCAGCATGCCCATCTGGTCGCCGGTGACCCGGTCCATGCCGCCGGCGGCCAGGCCGGCGCCGCGGAAGATGTTGCCGCCGCCGATCACCAGCGCCACTTCGGCGCCGGCCTGCTGGGCTTCGATGACCTCGCGGGCCAGCCGGTTGATGACCTTCGGGTCGATGCCGTAGTCCTCGTCTCCCATCAGCGCCTCCCCGGACAGTTTCAGAAGGATGCGGCGATAGGCGAGCTTGGACATGGGGACCTCGGGTGCGTGGAAATCGCGGGCGATTCTACGCGCATGCGGCGTCGGGCCAAAGTGTTTTGTGCACTGCGGCGCAGAACCCGGGGGGTGGCCCCGGTCCGTGGGGCGTCCCGTTCAGCCGAGTTCGGCGCTGGCCGTGGCCGACAGCTCGTCGTGGCCAAGGGCCCCCGGCGAGCGCGCGATCACCCGGTTGCGGCCCAGGTTCTTGGAGCGGTACAGCACGTCATCGGCGGCGCGCAGCAGGTCCTGCACGTCAGCGAAGCGCTCGTAACCGCCCTGGGTTGCCACGCCGGCGGAGAAGGTGACGAACAGCGGCCCGCCCTCCAGCTCGGCCATCGGCGTGGCGACGATGTTGGCCAGCACCCGGCGGATCACGTCCAGGGCCACGCTTTCGCTGGTATTGGGCAGCAGTGCGACGAACTCCTCGCCGCCGAAGCGCGCCACGGTGTCGCTGTTGCGCAGCTGGCCCTGCAGCTTGCCGGCGAAGGCGCGCAGCACCTCGTCGCCGGTGAGGTGGCCGTGGGCGTCGTTGATCTTCTTGAAATCATCCAGGTCGATGAAGGCGACCGACAGCGGCCAGCCCTGGCGCCCGGCGCGCAGGAATTCCTGCTCCAGCACCGCTTCCAGCTGGCGGCGGTTGAGCACGCCGGTCAATGCATCACGATGGGCCTGGTCGGCCAGGCGCTTGGCCCGCGCTTCGAATTCGTCGGCGCGACGGCGTGCCTGGTCGGCATCCTGCAGTTCGCGCAGGTTGCGCAGGGTGGCCAGCTCCTGCGCGTGATCGATCAGCTCGCGCACCCGCAGCGGTGAATTGAGGCCGGCATCGAACAGGCTGGCGATGTCGGGCAGGGCCTCGCTGATGCGGGTCAGCACCTGGTCGAAGCGCGCGCTGTCCAGTTCCAGGCGGTCGTGCACCTGGTGCAGGGCGCGCTCGCGCGCCGCATCGGCGTCGGCGTCCAGCCAGATGTCGGCTACCGCGCCGGACAGCTGCACGCACGCCTGGAACGGCGATCCGGCGGCGTCCTCGTCCTCGCTGAGGCGGATGCTCTCCACCAGGTAGCGCGGCAGGCCCCATTGCTCGGCCACCCAGGCGCCGACGTCGGCATGGCTGCAGCCCAGTTCGTCGCGCTCGCGGGCGACCAGGTCGGTGTTGTCGCGCGCTTCGCGCAGCAGGGGCAGGTAGCGCTCCGACTCGGCCTGGGCCAGGCACAGCACGCCCAGGTCCTGCAGCAGGCCGGCCAGCATCAGCTCTTCCAGCCTGCGCAGACCGCGCGCCTGGCCCAGCTGGCTGGCGGCCAGCGCGCTGAGGATGCTGCGCTTCCACGCGCGCTGGCGCAGGTCGTGGTCGGCGCCGCTGCCGCCGGTCAGGCCCTGGGTGACAGTGAAGCCCAGGGCGAGGCTGATCGTGGCGTTCAGGCCCAGCATGGTCAGCGCCTGGCCGAGGTTCTCGATGCGGCGGCGGCTGGCATACAGCGGCGAATTGGCGATGCGCAGCATGCGAGCACTCAGCGCCATGTCGATGGCGATGATGTCGGCGGCGGTGGCGATGTCCGCTTCCGGGTCCTGCGCCAGTTCGATGATGCGCAGGGCAATACCGGGGGGCGAAGGCAGGTTGCGGCAGAGCGCCAGGGCAGCTGTCAGCTCGGGAGGCATGTCGGGTCGTTCAATTCCATTGGGACAAGAATACCTAGGAACGCATCACAGTCCGCGATTTTCCTTCCTGCTATGTGACTGCGGTTTCCCTGCGCCGAGTATCGGCTTGATTCGCGCGCAACGCAAAGATCCCTGGTGCCGGGCTGTGCCCGGCGCCGGTGTGCGCTCCCACGGTGCGCAGCCACCGGTGCAGTGGGCACAAAAAAAGAGCCGCGGTTTCCCGCGGCTCCTTCTGGTCGCATCACAGCCGGAAGGCTGGAATCAGACCTGCATCGCCTTGGCAACTTCGGCGGCGTAGTCTTCCACCACCTTCTCGATGCCTTCGCCGACGATCAGCAGCTTGAAGCCTGCCACGTCCGCGCCAGCGGCCTTGACCACCTGCTCGACGGTGGTGTCGCCCAGCACGTAGGTCTGGCCGTACAGGGTCACGTCGCTGACGATCTTGTTGATCTTGCCGCTGATGATCTTTTCCAGGATGTCGGCCGGCTTGGCCTTGTCCTTCTCGGTCATCTTGGCCAGCTCGATTTCCTTTTCCTTCTCGACGAACTCGGCCGGGACGTCCGCAGCCTTGTTGTGCGGCGGCTTCAGCGCGGCCACGTGCATGGCCAGGCCACGGGCCAGCTCGACGTCGCCGCCGATCAGGTCGACCAGCACGCCGACCTTGCCGTTGGTGTGGACGTAGGCACCGATGTTGCCGGTGGTGTCGACCTTGACCATGCGGCGGATCTGGATGTTCTCACCCAGGGTCTGCACGGCGGTGGCGCGGGCTTCCTCGACGGTGCGGCCGTCGGCCAGCGTGGCGGCCTTCACGGCTTCGACGTCGTTGGCGCCCGATGCCAGGGCAGCAGCGGCGACGGCGTTGACGAAGGACTTGAAGTTGTCATCGTTGGCGACGAAGTCGGTTTCCGAGTTGACTTCGACCAGCACGGCCTTGCCGCCGTCCTGGGCCAGGCCCAGGCGGCCTTCGGCGGCCACGCGGTCAGCCTTCTTGTCGGCCTTGGCAGCGCCGGACTTGCGCATGGCTTCAGCAGCGGCGTTGATGTCGCCGTTGGCTTCGGTAAGCGCCTTCTTGCATTCCATCATGCCGGCGCCGGTGCGCTCGCGCAGTTCCTTGACCAGGGAAGCAGTGATTTCCACGGGATTACCTCACGAAAGAAAGGGGTTGGGCCGGCATGGTGGCCGGCCCGTGTGACACGGTCCTGTCACGCGCCGATGGCTGCGTGCAGGGAGGGTGGACGCCGGGCGTCCACCCGGGGCCTGGATCAGGCCTGGGCGTCGTCGCCCTTCTTGGCAGCCTTCTTGGCCGGAGCGCGGCGGGCCGGCTTCTCTTCGCCTTCAGCAGCGGCTTCAGCGAACTCTTCCTCGCGCACCGAAGCGGCGTGCGGGGCAGCCGCCTTGCCTTCCAGCACGGCGTCGGCCGCAGCGCGGGCGTACAGCTGCACAGCGCGGATGGCGTCGTCGTTGCCCGGGATGGCGTAATCAACCAGTTCCGGGTTGTAGTTGGTGTCGACCACGGCGATGACCGGGATGCCCAGCTTCTTGGCTTCCTTGATCGCGATGTCTTCGTGGCCGATGTCGATCACGAAGATGGCGTCCGGCAGGCGGTTCATGTCCTTGATGCCGCCCAGCGAAGCTTCCAGCTTGTCGCGCTCGCGGCGCAGGCCCAGCACTTCGTGCTTGACCAGCTTCTCGAAGGTGCCGTCGGTTTCACCGGCTTCCAGTTCCTTCAGGCGGGCAACCGACTGCTTGACGGTACGGAAGTTGGTCAGGGTGCCGCCCAGCCAACGCTGGTTCATGAACGGCATGCCGCAACGCTCGGCTTCTTCCTTGATGGTTTCGCGGGCGCTGCGCTTGGTGCCCAGGAACAGGACGGTGCCACGCTTCTGGGCAACCGACGAGATGAAGTTCATCGCATCGTTGAACAGCGGGACGGTCTTTTCCAGGTTGATGATGTGGATCTTGCCGCGGGCGCCGAAGATGTACGGAGCCATCTTCGGGTTCCAGTAGCGGGTCTGGTGGCCGAAGTGGACGCCGGCTTCCAGCATCTGACGCATGGTGACCTGGGGCATTGCAATACTCCTGATATGGAACCAGCGATTCCGCCCGCGGGGATAGGTATGCGGGACGCGTGGAAGCGCGATCGGTTCCGGGGTTGGGCTTCCCTGTTGCCTCCGTGGCCGAACTCCTTGCGGAGCACCCCGGCACGGATGGGGGCAGCAGGTGTGGATTCACCGGTGACGTCCGGTGTGGACGGGTTCCCGCGCACGCAGGCGGCAGGAATCCGGTCGATTATAGCCCGTCGCGGGCACGTGCTGCAATCGCAGGGGCGGGCGTGACCAGATCAATGTCGCGGCCGTCCTGCAGGCGGGCCTGGAAGCGGCCACCTGCGTAGCCATCGGCGCGGGCGGGCAGGGGCCATCGGCGGTCATGCCCGGCCAGGATGTAGCCGGCCAGCCCGGGCAGCAACAGCGATGATCGGCCGTCCGCGGTGACGAAGCGCAGATCATGCAGGCGAGCGTGCAGATTACCGGAATTGCCGAGTCGCAGAGTGGTTTGCGACGCGTACGCCTCAAGGCGGCCCTGTACCAGGGCCTGCCGGGGCGGCGTCGCCGGGCCGCGGAACAGCGGCAGGGAATAGCGCGGCAGGCCTGCCAGCGCGGGCGCCAGGACGATCCGATAGGCCTGTTCGGCGGTTGCCGGCACGGGGTCGCCGGGCAGCAGCCAGACGCGCTGGGTGCCGCCAGGTGCCAGGTCCAGCTGCGCAGGGCTGACCCGGATCTGGTCGCTCGGGTGCAGTCGTTCGGCGTCCAGCTGCTGATCCCAGGTCAGCACCTGCACCCGGCCTTGCCAGCGGCCGGGGCCGGGATTGTGCAGCCACAGTTCGGCACGGCCGCCTTCGGCTGGCAGCTGCAGGGTGGTTGGCAGCAGTTCCAGCGCTGCGGCGGGCAGGGCCAGCAGCAGGGCCAGCAGGAGCAGCAGCGCGCGCATCAGTAAATGAGCGTCACGGCCGGCCTTTCATCGTCGTCTGCCGCAGGCGGCGCGAGGTCGCGGACCTGGGGCGGCAGCTGCGGTGCGTCGCTGCGCTGGTGCGGCGCCGGGCAGCCGGTGCCACCGGCGTCATCACTGCAGGCGTCGACCACGGTCAGCCGGATCTGCAGGGGGCTGCTGGGTTCGGCCCATGCCGGCGTGCTGGCGACCAGCATCGCCCCGATCAGAAATGCGCGAACCACCTGCCAACCACCGTGCTGAAAGATATCGCTGCGCGGTATCGGCCGGAGGCGCCGGAACTGTAGCGCCGAGCCCGTGCCCGGCGTGCCGGGTGCCAGAAAATGCAGCCGAGCATGGGCGTGGCGCTAGCGGGGGCTCAATAGGTGATCGTTACCTGCACCAGATCGTTGTAGGTGCCCGCGGGCGGCTGGCCGCTGACCGGCGGCACCCGGCCATAAATGGTCAGCTGCTGTGCGCTGCCCGTGCCGGTGCCGCTGGCCGTGTCGACGGTCAAGGTATTGCCCCAGCGCAGGCTCCGCGCCGAGTCCCGGTACAGTTCGTAGGGAAGGTAATAGGTGCTGCCGCCGACGGTGGTGGCCATGCGCCGGATCGGAGTGGCGGCAGGATTGTTCTGGCCATTGTTGAGGCCGACCTGGAAGGCGGTGTTCTTCAGGCAGGTCAGGGTGAGGGTGGCGGTCCGGTCGATGTTGGCCGGAATGCCGCCGGTGACGTTGCCGAAGTTCATGGTGGTGGTGACGTAGCTGCCACATTGCGGCAGCACATTGGCGGTGGCGGTGAAGCTGAAGGCTGCACTCGCGCTGTTGGTGCCGGTGGCGCCGCCATTGCAGGTGGCGGGCACGGTAGCGGTACCGAGCAGGACTTCGTTCCAGGCCCAGGTCAGGACCACGTTGGCCCCGCTGAAGGTACTGCTGTACGCGCCGGAGGCCAGGATCTGGTTGGCCGGGATCTGCCCGAACAGCTGCACCGACTGCGCACCGCTGCCGCCCGTCACCAGCGGCACGTTGTAGGTCATGGTCAGTTCCTGCGCCGGTGGCGTGCCGCGCGGCACCAGTCCGGTGACCTGGCCGAAGCTGGCGTTGTTGTACAGCTGGAAATTCAGGGTGTCACTGCTGGTGGTGGTCATCGTGCGGAAGGTGGAACTGCTGCCGCCACCACTGCCGGCGCCCACGCCCACGCAGACGCGCACGCCGGTCGTGGCCAGCAGGCTCAGCGCGGCGGTGGTACAGGTCACCGTGATGTTGAGGTTTGCCGTGCTGGGGCCGGGCGCATTGCTGTTGATGTTGCCGAACGGCAGGGTCGGGTCGGCGACTGCCGTGCAGACCGCGGTGGCACGCGCGGGCGCCGGCGCCAGCAGGCTGCCCAGCAGGATGACGGCCAGCAGCAGGGCCCACCGGGCGTGCCTCATGGCGCCACCTCCGGGATGCACTGCTGCGGCGCCGGCTTCGGCCGCGCGCCGGACGCCACCACCTTGGGCAGGTCCGGCACTTTCACCCGGCAGGGGCCGCGGCTGGTGGTGACGTACAGCACGCTGCCGGCGGCAACGTCTTCCAGATAGAGCAGGCCGTCGTAGCCGACCGTGGCCTGGCGGCCATCGGGCAACCGCACCTCGCTGCCGACCTCCAGCGGCTGACCGTCCATTGCCAGCAGGGTCAGGCTCAGTGACGGCCGCGAGCGCAGCTGGAAGGTGACGCGGGTGCCGGCGCGCTGGCGCGGGGTCACCCATTCCTCGATGCGATCGGCGCGCATGTCCTCGGGCAGGTCCAGGGTATCGATCGAGACACGATTACGCTGCCAGGACAGCAACGGGCTGACCAGCAGCAGGCCGCGATCATCGGTGACGCCGATCAGGCGGTTCTCCAACCGCACCGGCACGCCGCCGACGCCATTGGTGCTGATCACCGCGAACGCGTCCGACACCTCGCGCGTGGCGAAGGTGTGGCCGCCCATCCACACCACGCTGCCACTGGCGCTGGCGTAGGCATAGTTCAGCCCGCCCTGGCGCGAGGCGCCGAACGAATAGCGGCCGACATCGTTGAGGATGCCGACCTCGGCCAGGCCGCCGTTGCCGTCCTCGCCGTGGCGCAGCTGCGCGCGCCAGCCGACGCCGCCCGCGCTGCCGTCGCCCGGGACCGGCTGAGTCACGTCCGCCACCCAGCTCTGGCTATCGCCGTTGCGTTGGCTCGAGAGGCTGGCCTGGCGGTTGTTGCCCAGGCTGGCGGTCACCGACAGGTAGATGCTGCGGTCGTCGCTGCGGTCCAGGTTCTGGTTCAGCGACAGGTAGGCCGACCAGCGCTGGCTCCAGCTGCGTGACCAGAACAGGCTGGCGTAGCGGTTGTCGTCGCCGTCGGGGTAGCGCAGGCGCAGGTAGCTTGCGCTGAGCGTGCCCAGCCGCAGCAGGTCTAGGCCCAGCGTGGCCTGTTCACTGATGCTCGGCGGCAGGTTGCCCTGCAGCGCACCCAGGTCGCGGTAGTCGCCGTGGCTGCGCACGCTGCGCAGGTTGACGTTGAAGCGGCGGTTGTTCCAGCTGTAGCCCAGCGCCCATTGCCCGCCCTGCAGGCCGTGGTAATCACTGCGTGCATAGGCCGCATTGAACACGCCGGCCGCGCCGAGCAGCCACCAGCCGCCGACGCCGGCCTGGGCCAGGCCGCCGCCGCCTTCGGCATGCGCCTCGCCAGTGAAGGTATCGCTGATGCCTCCGCGCCAGCTGGCACTGGCCACGGTGCGATCGTCGTAGGCGAAGGAGCGCTGTCCAAAGTCCTCGCGCAGGTGGCCGACGCCGGCCGACCAGTCCGAAAGGCCCCTGGCCAGGAGCTGCTGGGTGCCATAGAAACTGAAATCCAGCGTCTGCATGCGGCCGAAGGCATCGGTTACCACCACCTGCGCATTACCGGTGCCGCTGATCCCGGGCTGTGCCGCCAGCTGGAACGGGCCGACCGGTACCTGCCCGCTGTACTGGCGCAGGCCGTCCACGTACAGCTCGACCGTGGAGGGCACCACGGCCTGGCCGAGGAAGCTCGGCGTGGGCGTCAGTACGCGGTAGGGCTGCAGCCCGTAGTTGCGGCCGATCTGCAGCCCGCCCAGGCGCACCGGGCGGGTCCAGTCGACGAAACCACTGTAGAAGTCACCGACCTCCAGGGTCGTTGCGCTGTCGGGGAAGTCCAGGCTCCAGCGGGTGTCCAGCCGCACGCTTTCGCCGCGCCAATGGCGATCACCGGGTTGCTGGTAGCGACGGCTGATGGCGGTGTTCTCAAAAGTCCCGTTGCCGATGCCGAACACGCGCAGCTCCGAGCTCAGGCTGAGATTGCCCAGTGTGTCCACCCGGCTGCCGTAGACGTCGTAGTTGAGCAGCACGCCGGGCGAGGCAGTGCCGGCCGGCGCACGCGCCTGCGGCCGGCTGAGCACCGTGGTCGGCAGGGTCAGCTGGTCCAGTGGTACATCCAGCGCCAGGGTCTGCATGTGCGCGTCGTAGCGCACCACCGCGCCGCTGATCTGATCCAGGTAGACCGGTGCATCGCCGCTGGCATTGAAGCCGAGCTGGCGCAACACCTCGGGGCTGGCCTGCAGCCGGCCGCGGTTCTCGATGAACGGCAGCAGGCCGCGTGGCGTGCTGTTGAGCGACACATCCAGGTACAGCGTCTGGCTGGCGGTCAGCGGGGTCGGGGGCGGCAGCACGGCGTCGGCCGACACGCCGGAGACATCGGCGGCGACGCCGGACACATCGGCGGCTGCGGTCGCCGCGGGAGCCAGGGCCGCCAGCACTGCGCCCATCAACGCCTCAGCGAGCCGGTGGGGGCGACAGTGGCGTCTGTTCCGACTCGCCATTGAGCTTGGCCGTGATCTGGTCGTTGTCGCGGTCGATCGCCGTGCGTTCGATCGGCCAGCGCATCACCTGGCCCGGCAGCACGTAGCCCAGCAGTCCGGGGTGGACAATGCGCGGGCGCGCGGCGCTGCCCAGCGCAAGATCGGCGATCTGCGCGTAGCTGTCGCCCGTATTGGCGACCTCCACGCCATTGCGGCCGTCCGCCAGTGTCATCAGGCGGGCCTGCAGCCGTGGGGCCAGGCGGCCGGTGGAAGGCTGCACGAACACCGGTATCGAATAGCGCAGTACGAACTGCATGCCCTCGGCACGGGTGGCCAGGTCGGGCACCTCGTCCACGATCAGCCGGTAGTGCCGCTGTGCAGGCGGGGGCTCGTTGTCCGGACGCATCACCCGCACCAGCTGCTGCTGTCCAGCGGCCAGCTCCTGCATCGGGGGCGTGGCGATCAGCTCGTCGGTCGGCAGCAGCTGTTCCTGGCCGTCCTGTTGCACCCAGCGGAACAGGCGCACCTGCAGCGTCACCGGCGAGGTGCCGCTGTTGGTCAGCCACAGCTCACCGGCACGCTGGCGCGCCTCCAGCTGCAGGCTGGTGGGCGCGACCTGCAGGCTGGTGGCGCCGGCAGGGGCGGCGCCCAGCAGGCACAGGGCGAGCAGCGCCACGCCGGTGGCGCGCCACGGGCGGGGTCCGGCCATGCGGGCGTGCTCCATCAATAGGTGATCGTGGCGGTAACCGTATCCAGGTAGTTACCCGTGGCCGGATTGTTGGTGCTCAGGTTCAGGATCTGGCCGTAGACGATGTACGGCACGGCCAGGCCGGTGCCGATGCCGGCCTGGGTATTGGTGCCGGTTGTGGCGCCCCAGACCAGGGTATGCGCGGCATCCTGGTAGAGCTGGTAGCCGACATAGTTGTTGGCGGTCACCGCGGCATTGGTGTTCTTCATGCGCCGGGTGGTGACGTCGTTGGCGGTACCGGCGTTGGCGCCCGCATTCAGCGCAATCGTGTAGGGCGTCAGTGCCGAGCACTGCGCGGTCACCGTGCCCTGGCCCAGGGTAGGCGTGGCGGTGGTCGAGGCGGCGGTGCCGAAGTCGACGTTGGTGGCCGCCGCCGCCGTGATGGTGCAGGCCTTGGTGACCACCAGGGTGACATTGAAAGTGGTGGTGTCGGCGGCCAGCGCCTGGCCGGAAAGCAGCAGCCCGGCCAGGGCCCAGCCCAGCGGGGATCGAACTGGGAATCGCATGGACAACCTCCCTGACCCGAAGGTCCGTTGAACAAGGCGAAGACGGCACGTTCGGCGCCGCGGTGACGACTGCGAGGCCAGCTTAGGAAGCGTAAGTGTCTGTAATACGTGATAAATAAGAGAGTGAAAGAGCGGACGCCATCACGCTTTCACTTTCTTTGCCGGAACTGTGCATGGCTTGGAACGCCAGTTGGGTGGCGTTCGTTCAGATTGCGGCCGGATCGGCGATAATGGGTGCCATGAGCGTGAATCTGAAAACCCCGCAGGAAATCGAGATGATGCGCATCGCCGGCCGCCTGGCCAGCGAAGTGCTCGACATCGTCGCCCCCCACGTCAAGCCCGGTGTCACCACCGAGGAACTGGACCGCATCTGCCACGATCACATCGTGAACGTGCAGGGCGCCATTCCGGCCAACGTCGGCTACCGCGGCTTCCCCAAGACCGTGTGCACCTCGGTCAACAACGTCATCTGCCACGGCATCCCCAGCGAAGGGAAGGTGCTCAAGGATGGCGACATCATCAACATCGACGTCACCGTCATCAAGGACGGCTGGCACGGCGACACCAGCCGCATGTATTTCGTCGGCACCCCGTCGGTGATGGCCCGCCGCCTGGTGGAGACCACTTACGAAGCCATGTGGCGCGGCATCCGCGCAGTGCGTCCGGGCGCCACCCTGGGCGACATCGGCCATGCCATCCAGAGCTATGCCGAAGGCGAGCGGTTCAGTGTGGTGCGCGAGTACTGCGGCCACGGCATCGGCAAGGTCTACCACGACGAGCCGCAGGTGGTGCATTACGGCCGTCCGGGCCAGGGCCTGGTGCTGCAGCCGGGCATGACCTTCACCATCGAGCCGATGATCAACGAGGGCACCCGCTACAACAAGGTGCTGCCGGATGGCTGGACCGTGGTGACCAAGGACCGCAAGCTGTCGGCGCAGTGGGAGCACATGGTCGCGGTCACCGAGACCGGCGTCGACGTGCTGACCCTGTCGCCGGGCGAGTCGCAGGTCTCCTGACGATGTTGCCGGCGAGTTCGCTGCTGGACACGCCGGCCGCGTCGCTCAACGACCCGGACTGGGCGGCTGCCGCGCGCCAGGCGCTGCAGCAGGCCGACGCGCGCCTGTACCGCCGCTTCGACCAGGGCGACAACATCGAGCGCCTGCTGGCGCTGCGCGCACGTGCCGCCGACCACCTGATCCGCCTGGCCTGGCAGCGTTGCCTGCCGGCCGGCAGCGGCCTGTCGCTGTTCGCGGTGGGCGGTTATGGCCGCGGCGAACTGTTCCCGCGTTCGGACATCGACCTGCTGGTGTTCGGTGATCCGCCGGCGCAACTGGCGCACGAAGCGGCCCTGGCGCGGCTGTTCGCGCTGCTGTGGGACTGCGGGTTGGCGGTCAGCCATGCGGTGCGCTCTGCATTGCAGTGCCGCGAGGCGGCGGCTGACCAGACCGTGCTGACCGCGCTGATCGAGGCGCGTCCGATCCTGGCCGATGACGCCGCCCGCCGCGCGCTGCGCGAGGCCATCGACGACCGCGAGCTGTGGCCGGCGCGTGCCTTCTTCCTGGCCAAGCTGGACGAGCTGCGCATCCGCCACCAGCGCTTCGGCGATACCGCCGACAACCTGGAGCCGGACCTGAAGGACGGTCCCGGTGGCCTGCGTGATCTCAATACGCTGGGCTGGATGGCGCTGCGCGCCTTCGGCGTGCGCGACCTGGAGGCCTTGGTCGGACTCGGCCATCTGGGCGCCGACGAAGCTGCGGCGTTGAAGCGCGAGCGTGCAGTGCTGGCGCGGTTGCGCTTCGGCCTGCATCTGGTGGCGCGCCGCCCGGAAGAGCGCCTGCGTTTCGATTACCAGAAGACCCTGGCCGCGCGCCTGGGCTTCGAAGACGATGCCGAGAACCTCGGCGTCGAGAAGATGATGCAGGGCTTCTACCGCGCCGCGCTGGTGGTGCGCCGGATCAGCGACCGCCTGCTGCAGCGCTTCGAGGAACAGTTCGACGGCGAGGCGCAGCCGGAGCCGCTGACCGTGGGCTTTTCCCTGCGTCGTGGCTACCTGGCCGCCAATGAGGCCGACTGGCCGCAGGGCGACATCGGCCAGGTGTTCGCGCTGTTTTCCAGCTGGGCCAACAACCCGCAGGTGCGCGGCCTGCATTCGCTGACCGCGCGTGCTCTGGCCGAGTCGCTGCCGCTGCTGCCGGCCTATGACCAGGCCGACGCCGACGCACGCGAGCACTTCCTTGCCCTGCTGCGGGGCCAGCGCCCGGTCGACACGCTTTCGCGCATGGCGCGGCTGGGCGTGCTTGGCCAGTGGATTCCCGCGTTCGCCCAGGTCAGCGGGCGCATGCAGTTCGACCTGTTCCATGTCTATACGGTCGACCAGCACACGCTGATGGTCCTGCGCAACATCGGCCAGTTCGCCAGCAGCCGTGCCGACGAACGCTTCTCGATCGCGCACGAAGTGTGGCCACGCCTGCGCAAGCCGGAACTGCTGCTGCTGGCCGGCCTGTTCCATGACATCGCCAAGGGCCGCGGCGGCGACCACTCCGAGCTGGGTGCGGTGGACGCGCGTGCGTTCTGCCAGGCACATGCACTGAGTGGCACCGATACCGAGCTGGTCGCCTGGCTGGTCGAACAGCACCTGCGCATGTCGGTGACCGCGCAGAAGCAGGACATCGCCGATCCGGTGGTGATCCATCGCTTCGCCACCCTGGTCGGCAGCCGCGACCGCCTGGACTACCTGTACCTGCTGACCTGTGCCGATATCGCCGGCACCAGCCCGAAACTGTGGAACGCCTGGAAGGATCGCCTGCTGGCCGACCTGTACTTCGCCACCCGGCGCGCGCTGCGCGAAGGACTGGAGCATCCGGTGCCGGCTGCCGAGCGCGTGGCCGAGGCGCGTGACAGCGTGCGCGCACTGGTGCGCGAGCAGGGCTATGACGACGCCACCATCGACCGCCAGTTCGCGGTGATGCCCGATGAGGGCTTCATCCGCCTGCGGCCCGAGCAGCTGGCCTGGCAGGCCGCCGCACTGGTGCCAGTGAAGCAGGGCCAGACCCTGGTCAAGGTGCGCCGGATCAGTGTCGACGACCCCGCGCTGGAAGTGTTCGTGCACTCGCCCGACCGCGATGGCCTGTTCGCCGCGATCGTAATGACCCTGGACCGCAAGGGCTACGGGATCCACCGTGCACGCGTGCTGGACGGCCCGGCCGACACCATCTTCGACACCTTCGAAGTCAACCCGGCCGACACCTTTGCCGATGGCAGCAGTGCCAACCTGGAGGCGGCGCTGCGTGAGGCCCTGAGCGGCGACCTGACGCGGCTGCGGCCGTCACGCCGGGTGGTGCCGCGACAGCTGCGTCATTTCCGTTTTGCGCCGCGCATCGAATTCCGCGATGAACCGGGCGCAACCCGTTTTGCCCTGGTCGCCCCCGACCGTCCCGGCCTGCTGGCCGATGTGGCGTTCGTGCTGCGCAACCAGGGCCTGCGCGTGCATGATGCGCGCATTGCCACGTTCGGCGAACGCGCCGAAGACACCTTCGTGATCAGTGACGAACACGACCTCCCCCTGACTGAACCTGCCCGGCAGCAGCTGCATGACGCGATGCTGGCCTGCCTGGACCCTGATCGAAACGCCGGAGACCCCGCCTGATGGCCACCAAGCCCGCCAAGAAGACCGCCGCGACCCCCAAGAGCGCAGCGGCCCGGAAACCTGCTGCCGCCGCACCGGCCGCGAAGAAGACCCCTGCGCCGAAGAAGGCCGCTGCGGTGAAGGCCCCGGCGAAGAAAACGACGGCGGTGAAGCGTGCTGTGAAGAAGCCGGCGCCGGCCAAGAGCGCCGAAGCCGTCCGCGCCGAAACCATTGCCCGCAAGTCGCTGCGCAAGCCGTCGGCACCGGGCGTTGAAGAGCTGAAGTTCGGCATCGAGAGCGCCTTCGAGCGCCGCGCGACGCTGACCCTGCACGAGCTGGAAGGCTCGACCAGGCCGCTGGTCAACCGCGTGATCGACGGCCTGGAGAGCGGTGAATTCCGCGTCGCCGAGCCGGACGGCCAGGGTGGCTGGAAGGTCAACGAATGGCTGAAGAAGGCGGTGCTGCTGTATTTCCGCGTCAACGACATGGCGGTGGTCGATGCACGCCCGGCACCGTTCTGGGACAAGGTCGAATCGCGCTTCGCCGGCTATGACGAAGCGAAGTTCCGCCGTGGCGGCGTGCGCGTGGTGCCGGGTGCGATTGCCCGCCGCGGCACGTACTTCGGCAAGGACGTGGTGCTGATGCCGAGCTTCACCAACATCGGTGCCTACGTCGGCGAAGGCACCATGGTCGACACCTGGGCCACCGTCGGTTCCTGCGCGCAGATCGGCCAGCACTGCCACCTGTCCGGCGGCGCCGGCATCGGCGGCGTGCTGGAGCCGCTGCAGGCCAGCCCGACCATCATTGAGGACCACTGCTTCATCGGTGCCCGCTCGGAAGTGGTGGAAGGCGTGGTGGTCGGCCACCACAGCGTGATCGGCATGGGCGTGTTCCTCAGCCAGAGCACCCGCATCTACAACCGCGCCACCGGTGAGATCAGCTACGGCTACATTCCGCCGTACAGCGTGGTGGTGTCCGGCTCGCTGCCGAGCAAGGACGGTACCCATTCGCTGTACTGCGCGGTGATCGTCAAGCAGGTTGATGCCAGGACCCGCAGCAAGACCAGCGTCAACGACCTGCTGCGCGGCCTGGCCGACTGAAGATGACTGCGCCGGAGGATCTGGCGCCGTCCGCGATCTACCGGCATCCGTCCGGCACCCTGTTCGGGCGGATGCTGCCGCGCCTGCTGCACGCCCCGCGCTGGACCCGGCTGCGCCGCGCGCTGTCGCGGCGCTGGCCGATGCCGGCGCTGGCCAGCGATGTGCGCGACGTGGTCTACGTCAGCTGGTGGGTCGACGTGCGCCACGCGCCGATGCCACCACCCGGCCATCACTACGTGGTCCATGCCGGACGCACGCCCTACACCATCCTCAGCTACCGGCACGGCCATTTCGGGCCGGCGCTGGCCGGGCCGCTGCGCTCGCTGATGCCGTCGCCCAGGCAGAGCAACTGGCGCTGGTACCTGCGCCGTGACGATGATCCGGACGGGACGCCGGTGGTGTTGTTCGATCGCAACGTGATGGACCAGCTGGCCTTCGTCGCCGGCGCGCGCGCCTTCAGCGATGCCATGCAGCCGCATCTGTCCACGCGCTTCGCGCATGTGGTGCGCACCGATGGTGGTGGGCACACCGTGGTCGAAGGCGGGCAGGGCAGCGCGCCAGCGCTGCACCTGCAGTGGCAGGCGGCTGCGGGCTGGGACGATGCCGGGTGGGCGGCGGCCTTCGGCGGCCATCAGGCCCTGCTGCGCTTCCTGACCTGCCAGGACCAGGCCATCGCCCGGACCTGTGATCACCGCTGGGCCAGCACCCGCATCGCGCTGCCGGTGGAAATCGCCCACCTGCAACCGTTGCGGCTGGACGGCGAGCCGCAGTGCCCGCGGCTGCAGGCCATGGGCGTGGCGTTGCAGGAGGGGCTGGCCTTCCGGTTGCCGCAGGTGCCGTTCCGGGTCGTGTCCGAGCGCCTGTTGTGAGATTCTGGCCCTCTGTTTTCCAGCATCACAGATGGCCATGAGCACCACTGTCTACGGTTTGAAGAACTGCGATACCTGCAAGAAGGCGACCAAGTGGCTGGACCGCTTCGGCGTGCCGTACACCTTCATCGACTACCGCGACAACAAACCCAGCCCGGAAATGCTGCTGGCGTGGGCCGCGCAGCTGGGTGGGCTGGCCGCGATGGTCAACAGGTCCTCCACTACCTGGCGGCAGCTGCCGGACAACCGCAAGGCCGCGGACTCCGAGGCCGAATGGAAGCTGCTGCTGCGCGAGTACCCGCAGTTGATCAAGCGCCCGCTGGTGGTCACTACCGACGGCGCGGTCAGCCAGGGCTTCAGTGACAACGGCTTCAAGGCCCGCTTCGGCGTCGGTGACGCATGAGCGCGGTCCTCGACCTGACCTGCGAGCTGATCGCACGGCCCTCGGTGACGCCGGACGATGCTGGCTGCCAGGCACTGCTGGCGGCGCGCCTGGAGCAGGCCGGGTTCCAGTGCGACCACCTGCGGCTGGGCGAGGTCGACAACCTGTGGGCGACCCATGGCCAGGGCGCGCCGGTACTGGTGCTGCTGGGCCATACCGACGTGGTGCCGACGGGCCCGCGCGAGGCCTGGACCAGCGACCCGTTCACGCCGCAGGTCCGTGACGGCGTGCTGTATGGCCGTGGTACCGCCGACATGAAGGGCAGCGTGGCGGCATTCGTGGTGGCCGCCGAGCAGTTCGTCGCCGCGCACCCCGATCACCCCGGCACGCTGGCGGTGCTGCTGACCAGTGACGAGGAGGGCGATGCCATTGATGGCGTGCGCCACGTCGCGCGGCTGTTCGCCGAACGCGGCCAACGCATCGACTGGTGCATCACCGGCGAGCCGTCGTCGACCGCGACGCTCGGTGACCTGCTGCGCGTGGGGCGTCGTGGCAGCCTCTCGGCCAAGCTGCGCGTGCAGGGCGTGCAAGGCCATGTGGCGTATCCGGAAAAGGCGCGCAACCCGATTCACCAGGCGGCGCCGGCTCTGGCCGAATTGAGTGCGCGGCGCTGGGATGACGGCTACGAGAGTTTCCCGCCGACCAGCCTGCAGATCTCCAACATCCACGCCGGTACCGGTGCCAACAACGTGATTCCCGGCGAGCTCGAAGTGGATTTCAACATCCGCTACAACCCGCACTGGGATGCGTCGAAGCTGGAAGCGGAGATCACCGCACTGCTGGACCGGCACGGCCTGCAGTACGCGCTGAAGTGGCATCGCAGCGGCGAGCCGTTCTACACCCCGGAGGGCACGCTGCGCGCCACCGCGCGGGCGGTGCTGGCCGAGCACATCGGCCGTGCGCCGGAAGAAAGTACCGGCGGCGGCACGTCCGATGCACGCTTCATTGCGCCGCTGGGTGCGCAGTGCATCGAAGTGGGGCCGGTCAACGCCAGCATCCACCAGGTGGACGAGAACGTGCGCGTGGACGATCTGGAAGCACTGCCGGGGCTGTACCAGCGGCTGGTGGAACGGCTGCTGGCGTGAGGCATGGCGCCGGGCACGGCCCGGCGCTACCCCTGTGGGCGCCGACTGCTGGGTACCGACCGTTGGTCGGCACACCTTCACCTGGTTGCCAATGCAACGGTTGCGCTGCGCCGGAAACCGGGGTAGGGTCGATGCCATGTCGATCCGCCTGGCCACCGCCGTCAACAACAACCGCAATAATCTGCGCGCGAATAATCGTGCGCGGCCGATGCGGGACTGCGCCCTGGGTAGATAGACAGCAACACACGCCCGGACACCAGAAAACCCGCATCGGTCGATGCGGGTTTTTTTGTGCCCGGGCGCAGCCTGCCCGGGCCTGGATGGCCGGTCGAACACCTCCCACCCGTGAAATTCCCCCAACAGGAGCTCCCCCATGTGTTCGATCTTCGGAATCTTCGGCCTGCAGGCCGGTGACGATCTTCCGGCCCTGCGCCGCCATGCGCTGGAACTGTCGCAGCGCCAGCGCCACCGCGGCCCGGACTGGAGCGGCGTGTATCTCGACGAAGGCGCGCTGCTGGTCCACGAACGGCTGGCCATTGTCGACCCGGCCGGTGGTTCGCAGCCGCTGCTGTCGGCCGACGGCCAGCTGGCACTGGCGGTGAACGGTGAGATCTACAACCACCAGGCATTGAAGGCGGCGCTGACCGCCGCCTACGACTTCCAGACCGGGTCGGATTGCGAGGTGATCAACGCGCTGTATCGCCAGGGCGCTTCGCCGGCGCAGTGGCTGGAACAGCTCAATGGCATCTTCGCGTTCGCGCTGTGGGACCGCGACAGTGGGCGTGTACTGGTGGCGCGCGACCCGGTCGGCGTGGTGCCGTTGTACTGGGGCCATGATGCCCAGGGCCGCCTGCGCGTGGCCTCGGAAATGAAGGCGCTGGTCGATACCTGTGCCGATGTCGCGCAGTTCCCGCCGGGCCACTACTTCGACAGTGCCAGTGGAGAGCTGGTGCGCTACTACCAGCAACCGTGGCGCGACTATGCCGACGTGCAGGGCCGCCAGGCCGACCTGGCCGAACTGCGCCAGGCGTTCGAGCATGCGGTGGAACGCCAGCTGATGAGCGATGTGCCGTACGGCGTGCTGCTGTCCGGTGGCCTGGACTCGTCGCTGGTGGCGGCGGTGGCTGCACGCTATGCGCGTCGCCGCATCGAGGATGGCGGGCAGACCGAAGCCTGGTGGCCGCGGCTGCACTCGTTCGCGATCGGATTGAAGGGCTCGCCCGACCTGGCTGCCGCCGCGATCGCCGCCGAAGCACTGGGCACCGTGCATCACGGCTTCGAGTACACATTCGAGGAAGGCCTCGATGCGCTGCCGGAAGTGATCCGCCACATCGAGACCTACGACGTCACCACCATCCGTGCATCGACGCCGATGTTCCTGCTGGCGCGACGGATCAAGGCGATGGGAGTGAAGATGGTGCTGTCCGGCGAGGGCAGCGACGAGATCTTCGGTGGCTACCTGTACTTCCACAAGGCGCCGGACGCGCGTGAGTTCCACGATGAGCTGGTACGCAAGCTCGACGCCCTGCACAACTACGATTGCCTGCGTGCCAACAAGTCGATGATGGCCTGGGGCGTGGAACCGCGCGTGCCGTTCCTCGACCGCGAGTTCCTTGACGTGGCGATGCGCTTCGATGCCGCGCACAAGATGGTCGGTGCCGGTTTTGGCGGCCGTCGCATCGAGAAGGCCGTGCTGCGCGAGGCGTTCGATGGCTACCTGCCGGACAGCATCCTGTGGCGGCAGAAGGAACAGTTCAGCGATGGCGTGGGCTATGGCTGGATCGATGGGCTGAAGGCCTATGCCGAGGCGCAGGTGAGCGACCGTGTACTGGCGGCCGCCGACAAGCGCTTCCCGCACAACCCGCCGCAGACCAAGGAGGCGTACTACTACCGCCACCTGTTCGAGCAGTTCTTCCCGAGCCGGGCAGCGGCCGAGACCGTGCCGGGGGGCAAGTCGATCGCCTGTTCGTCGCCCGCGGCCATCGCCTGGGACGCCAGTTTTGCCGCGGCGGCGGATCCGTCGGGCCGGGCGATCGCCGGAGTGCACGAGCAGGCGCTGGCCTAGGCGCGAGAAAGGGGAGGGAGGAGGGCACGTTGTATGTGCCACAAACGTCTTAATCCCCTCCGTCCCCTTTTTTGTATGATCGCCCCCCGTACATTGGGGAATGTTCATGGACGTACAGAACGGGGGCCAGGTGCCGCAGATGAAGTGGGGATGGCGCTACCTGGGCTGGGCCGTGGTACCTCTGCTGGCCGGCGTGCTGTTGGCCCGCTATGCCGGGCCGGCTGCGCCCGAAGCGGTTGCGCGTGCCACGGCCGCCACCGAAGGCAGCTGGGCGCAGCACCTGGCGTCACCGCTGGGCCTGTTCCTGCTGCAGCTGCTGGTGCTGCTGCTGGTGGCCAAGGGCGCGGGGGCGCTGCTCAAGCGTCTGGGGCAGCCGGCGGTGATCGGCGAGATGGCGGCCGGCCTGATGATGGGGCCGCTGGTGCTCGGCAGCCTGCTGCCGCAGCTGCAGGGTGCGCTGTTCCCGGCCAGTTCGCTGGGCCCGCTGGGCATGCTCAGCCAGCTGGGCGTGCTGATGTTCCTGCTGGTGGCCGGTGCCGAGCTGGACCTGGCAGCACTGCGTGGACGCCGGCGTTTTGCCTTTACCGTCAGCCATGCCGGCATCGCGGTGCCGTTCGTGCTCGGCGTCGCCCTGGCCATCTGGCTGTATCCGCAGCATGGCCCACAGGGGGTGGGCTTCACGGCATTCGCACTGTTCGTCGGCATTTCGATGAGCATCACCGCCTTCCCCGTGCTGCTGCGCATCCTTGCCGATCGCGGCATCACGCAGACGCCGCTGGGTCAGACCGCCATCGCCTGCGCAGCATTGGGCGATGCCACCGCGTGGTGCCTGCTGGCATTGATCGTGGCCGCTGCCCAGGCCGGCGGCTGGTTGCCGGCCAGCCTCAACCTGCTGTGCGTGGTCGCGTTCGTGGCACTGATGCTGGGGCTGGTGAAGCCGTGGTTCGCCCGCCAGCAGGTCGCGCTGGGGCGCGAGGGACGCTGGCTGCTCGGCATCCTGCTGCTGTCGCTGGGCAGTGCGCTGGTCACCGAGATGCTGGGCATCCACGCGCTGTTCGGTGCGTTTGCCGCAGGCGTGGCGGTGTCGTCCAACGCGCAGCTGCGTGACCTGTTGATGGCCCGCGTCGAACCGTTCGCGGTGACGCTGCTGCTGCCGTTATTCTTCGCCATGACCGGGTTGCGCATGCGCGCCGATGCGCTGCAGGCCAGCGACATCGTGCTGTGCGTAGTGGTGATCGCCGTGGCCACGACCGGCAAGCTGCTGGGCACCTTCAGTGCCGCGCGCAGTGCCGGCATGCCCACGCGCGAGGCGTGGCGGTTGGGCGCGCTGATGAACACCCGCGGCCTGATGGAGCTGATCGTGCTCAACCTGGGTTACGAACTGGGCCTGCTCGGCGACCGCCTGTTCGCGGTGCTGGTGATCATGGCGCTGGTGACCACGGCGATGACCGGACCACTGCTGAACCTGATCGAGCGGCGCAGGGGCTGACCGTTGAACGGTAGTGCCGGCCGCTGGTAAGGCAACCTGACGATGCTGGATACACCTGCATGGATGCCGGCCAGCGGCCTACACTACCGCGTTGGCACCAGCGTCATGGTGTGCTGCGCCTTGCCGGGCAAGAACGGTGTCGGGCGCCCGTGCACCCAGTCCTCGTGGCCGGCGCCCCAGTACGGTGACAGCGGGTGGCCGCTCTGGCCACCGGGCATGTGCACGATGCCGTCGGCCTCGTGGCCCGGCGAGACCACCATGCGTTCGGAGGCGCCGAAGTTCGGCGTCTGCACGCGCGGCATGTCGCGGTCGCCGGGCAGGCGGTCGGCCGGCATGCACAGCCAGCGCTTGGCGATGTCCGGCAGCGCCCGTGCGATGGGGTGGCAGATCGCCGCCGTGTTGCGTTCGCCCCAGCTGCGCTTGGCCAGCGGTCCCTGCTTGGCCAGCTCACTTTCGGTACGGCGTGCCGCGTCGATCAGCAGCGCATCCCAGCTGTCGAAGGCAGGGGGCAGCAGGTTGGCCGGACGCTGTTGCAGCATCGGCCAGGCCACGCCTTCCAGCTGTGCCAGGCGCGGCTCCAGGTAGGCATCGCCCAGCTGCGCGTTGGCGGGTGCCAACAGTGCATCGGACAACGTCTGCATCACCTGCGTACGGAACTCCCGCACCACCCGGTAGCTGACCGAGCTGGCCGAGGCACGGCCACCCCATTGATGGCTGGCCTCCTTCAAACGCTTCAGGGCAGGGTCGTCACTGCGTTCGATGACGTCGTGCAGCAGGGCCCACCAGCGCTGCAGGAACACGGCGCGGTCGTCGAGCTGGATCGCCAGCAGGTCGTGCTCGTCGAAGCGGTCCTGGATGTCGAGCAGATCGCGGATCTGCCGCGCGCGGGCGCCCAGGTCATAACCACCGTTGCCGACATTGGCCAGTGCCTCGCCGTCGAGGACGCGGCCGTTGGCGGTCCACAGGCGATGGTTGGGTGGGTCGATCAATGCCGGCGAGGCGTCGCTGCGGATCGGCCAGGGGGCGCAGTCCTGGTTGCTGGCGGCGGTGAAGCCCGCAGGCGCACAGCCGGGACCGCGATCCGGGCGGGCGCCGATCAGGCGCCAGGCGATGCGTCCGCTGCGGTCGCCGACCACCAGGTTCTGTGCGGGAATGCCGGCGTGGTCGGCGAAGCGCAGGGCAGCGTCCAGGTCACCGGCGCGGGCCAGGTCACCGAAGTCCAGCCGCACCGCGCCGGGCAGGTGGGCGACCCAGCGCAGCGCATCGCCACTGCCATCGGCGTGGGTATGCAGGATCGGCCCCCAGGCGGTTTCGCGTACCGGGAACCGCACATCGGCCTGGCCGGCCACGGCGATGCGTTCTTCATGCACGGTCACCGCGGCGTTGGCCGGTTCAGTGCGGTAGTCCGCGGTGTCGATGTAGCTGTTGGTGAAACCCCAGGCGACGTGCCCGTTGCTGCCGACGATCACCGCCGGCAGGCCAGGCAGCGAGAAACCGGTGACGTCGACCTGGCCGCCAGCGGCCTGTGGGTCGGGGTAGCGCAGGCGCACGCGGAACCACAGGCCGGGGGCACGCAGGCCCAGGTGCATGTCGTCGGCGACGATCGCGCGGCCGTCGGCGGTAAGCGCCCCGGCCACCGCGAAGTTGTTGCTGCCGACGGCGTCCACCTCTTCCTGCGCGGTGCCGGATTTTCCCTTCAATGTGCGCAGGTCGAGCTGGCTGGCATCGGGCAGGGCGGCGTTGCCGGTGGGGTCGCCGAACAACGGCGCGTCCCATTCGGTGCCGTCGTGGGCGATCAGCGCGTACAGTGCCGGCGGCACCACCGTGCGGATGCGGCTGAGCGCAAGTTCGGTCTGGTTGCCGGGATCCTGCAGGTCGGCGTACATGGCCAGCCCGGTCAACACGCTGTCGCTGGCCTGCCACGGTTGCGGCGGCTGCCGCAGCAGCAGATAGGCCCACGGGCGCACGGAGAGACCGGCCAGGCCCTCGTTGACGCCATCCACGTAGGCGCGCACGGCCGCGCCGTTGTCGCCCAGTGCGGCCTGCAGATTCGCCTCGGTGCGTGCACGCAGCCGGTGCACGCGCATGCGCTTGTCGGCGTCGATGGCCTTCGGCCCGAACAGCGCCGACAGCTCGCCAGCGGCACTGCGGCGCATCAGGTCCATCTCGAAATAGCGCTCCTGCGCATGCACGCGGCCCAGCGCGCGCATCGCATCGGTCTGGCTGCCGGCCGTGATGGTGACCACGCCCAGCCCATCGCGCTCGATGGTGACCGGCTTGGCCAGGCCCGGCAGTGGATGCTCGCCGTCCAGGTCGGCCAGGCTGCCGCCCAGCAGCAGCCACAGGACCAGTGCGGTGACCAGCACGATGGCGATCACTACGCCCAGCATCCAACGCCATGCACGTCGCATCGCACGTCCTTTCCGAACTCGTGGGCCGATTGTAGCCGCAGGCGCAACTGCGACTGATTCCGATTAGATCACCGTCGCCGGAAATGCGTCACCCTATGCCGCATCGATTCACAGGAGCCCCCCCATGAAAGGCAACCCGGACGTCATCGCCTGCCTGAAGGAACTGCTGCGCGGCGAGCTTGCTGCGCGCGACCAGTACTTCATCCATTCCCGCCGCTATGAGGACCAGGGCCTGTTCGCGCTGTACGAGCGCCTGAACCACGAGATGGAAGAGGAAACCCAGCATGCCGATGCGCTGCTGCGCCGGATCCTGTTCCTGGGCGGCGACCCGGACATGCGCCCGCATGCCACCGAGCCCGGCAAGACCGTGGAGGAGATGCTGCAGAAGGATCTCGATACTGAATACGCCGTTCGGAACAATCTCGCCGCCGGCATGAAGCTGTGCGAGGAGAAGGGTGACTACGTGAGCCGCGACATCCTGCTGGCGCAGCTGAAGGACACCGAAGAAGACCACGCCTGGTGGCTGGAACAGCAGCTGGGCCTGATCAAGCGCATCGGCCTGGAGCTGTACCAGCTGAGCAAGATCGACGGCAGCGGCGCCCCGGCGCACTGAGCCGGCACCGCTCTTTTCGGTAGAGCGGAACCAATGCCGGGCTGCCTTCCGGTAGAGCCGACCGCTGGTCGGCTGGTTTGCAGAAAGCAGCCGACCAGCGGTCGGCTCTACCAGAAGCGGGAAACAGCCGACCAGCGGTCGGCTCTACCAGGAGCCAAAGGCAGCCGACCAGCGGTCGGCTCTACCAGAAGCACAGCGTTCTGTCGCCCGCCAGCACCGGAGCACCGCGAGCCCGCTTTCGCCCGCCAGCCGCTCCACCGCCCGCCAGTCGACAACGAAAAAGCCGGGGAATGCCCCGGCTTTTTCGTGCCTGACGTCCGTCACAGCGTGCCAACCAAGGCTGACACCTGCCAGGAGCGATAGTCCGGGGTCAGAGCCCGTTCCGTTGGAACGGGATCCGACCCCAAGCCCTCACTCCACCGACAGCCCTTCCACCTTCTGCCAGCCGCGCGGCAGCAGGTGGCCGCGGGTGGCGCGGGCGCCGAGATAGGCGTCGAGCTCGTTGAACTTCAGGCCCATCGTGCGCTGGCCGCTGCGCACCTGCAGGGTCTGCCCCGGGCTGATCGCCACGATGGCGACCACGCGTTCAGTGGCGAGCTTGGCCTTCGGGATCTCGATGATCTTGTTGCCCTTGCCCTTGTCCAGTTCCGGCAGGTCGTTGGCGGCGATCGCCAGCAGGTTGCCCGAACTGGTCACCGCCACGATGCGGTCGGTGGCGACGTTGGCGACCACCGACGGGGTCAGCACCGACGAGCCCGCCGACAGGTTCAGCATCGCCTTGCCGGCCTTGTTGCGGCCGATCAGGTTCTCGAAGCGGGTGACGAAACCGTAACCATGGCTGGAGGCCAGCACGAAGCGGGTGTCCGGCTCGGCGCTGGCCAGGGTCACGAAGCTGGTGCCCGGCGCCGGCGAGAAGCGGCCGGTCAGCGGTTCGCCATTGCCTCGTGCGGAGGGCAGGGTGTGCACCGGCGTCGAGTAGGCGCGGCCCTCGCTGTCGAGGAACGCGACCTGCTGGGTGCTGCGCGCGCGCACCGCGCCCTGCAGTCCGTCGCCTTCGCGGTAGGACAGGGCCGATGCATCGACGTCGTGGCCCTTGGCGGCGCGGATCCAGCCCTTCTCCGACAGCACCACGGTCATCGGCTCGCTCGGCACCAGCTCGGTCTCGTCGATCGCCTGCGCGGCCTGGCGCTGCACCAGCGGCGAACGGCGTGCGTCGCCGAACTTCTTGGCGTCGGCGGTCAGTTCGTCGCGGATCAGTTTCTTCAGCTTGGCCTTGCTGTCCAGGATGCCGAGGATCTTCTCGCGCTCCTTGGCGAGTTCGTCCTGCTCGCCGCGGATCTTCATCTCCTCCAGGCGGGCCAGCTGCTTCAGCTTGGTTTCCAGGATGTACTCGGCCTGTTCCTCGGACAGGCCGAAGCGCGCGATCAGTGCGGCCTTCGGTTCGTCCTCGGTACGGATGATGTGGATCACCTCGTCCAGGTTGAGGAAGGCGACCAGCAGGCCTTCCAGCAGGTGCAGGCGGCGCTCGACCTTCTGCAGGCGGTGCTGCAGGCGGCGGGTCACGGTGTTGCTGCGGAAGACCAGCCATTCGCTGAGCAGCATCTTCAGGTTCTTCACCTGCGGACGCCCATCCAGCCCGATCACGTTGAGGTTGACGCGGTAGCTGCGCTCCAGGTCCGTGGTCGCGAACAGGTGGCCCATCAGCTGGTCGGCGTCGACGCGGTTGGAACGCGGCACCAGCACCACGCGCACCGGGTTGGCGTGGTCGGACTCATCGCGGATGTCCTCCAGCCACGGCAGCTTCTTGGCGCGCATCTGTGCCGCGATCTGCTCGATCACCTTGGACGGCGACACCTGGAACGGCAGGGCGGTGACCACGATGTTGCTGGCTTCCTTGGTGAAGGTCGCACGCGCACGCACGCTGCCGTTGCCGGTCTCGTAGATGGTCCGCAGGTCGTTGGCCGAGGTGATGATCTCGGCGCTGGACGGGTAGTCCGGGCCCTGCACGTGTTCGCACAGGTCGCGCACGCTGGCATCGGGGTTGTCCAGCAGGTGCAGCAGTGCGCTGACGATCTCGTTGAGATTGTGCGGCGGCACGTCGGTGGCCATGCCCACGGCGATGCCGGTGGTGCCGTTGAGCAGCAGGTGCGGCAGCCGTGCCGGCATCCAGGTCGGCTCCTGCAGGGTACCGTCGAAATTCGGTGCCCAGTCGGTGGTGCCCTGGCCCAGCTCGCCCAGCAGCACTTCGGCGATCGGGGTCAGCTTGGATTCGGTGTAACGCATCGCCGCGAACGACTTCGGGTCGTCGCTGGAGCCGAAGTTGCCCTGGCCTTCGATCAGCGGGTAGCGGTACGAGAACGGCTGCGCCATCAGCACCAGCGCCTCGTAGCACGCGCTGTCGCCGTGCGGGTGGTATTTACCGATGACGTCACCGACGGTGCGCGCGGACTTCTTCGGCTTGGACGCGGCATTCAGGCCCAGCTCGCTCATCGAATAGATGATGCGGCGCTGCACCGGCTTCAGGCCGTCGCCGATGAACGGCAGGGCGCGGTCCAGGACCACATACATCGAGTAGTCGAGGTAGGCGCGCTCGGCGTACTCGCGCAGCGGCAGTTGTTCGAATCCGTGGAACACGGGGCGGGCAAGTTCGGTCATGCGGCGTTGTTACCTGTTGTCGGGAGGCGGCGACGGCGGTCGCCGCTCGCAATCCTGTGATTATCCGGATGCGGCGGGGGATGCCAAGCCGCGTGCAGGGTCCAGCCCGGTTTCCAGGCCGTGCCCGGCCCGCGCCAGGTAGCGCCCGGGGGGCAGCCCGAAGTGGCGGCGGAACACGGTGACGAAGGCGCTGGCGCTGCTGAAGCCCAGCGCGTGGGCGATGTCGGCCACGCTGCGGCCGTCGGTCAGCTGGCGCAGGGCCTCGGCCAGGCGTGCCTGCTGCCGCCATTGGGCGAAGCTGAGCGTGGTCTCATCGCGGAAGTGGCGGGTCAGGCTGCGCGGCGACAGGCCGGCCCAATGCGCCCATTCGGCCAGGCTGCGTTCGTCGGACGGATCGGCCAGCAGCTGCGAGGCGATCTTCAGCAGGCGCCGGTCGTGCGGCATCGGCAGGTGCATGCGCTGGCGCGGCGCGGCGCGGATCTCGTCCAGCAGCACGTCGATGATGTGCTGGCGCTCGGGCGTGGTGGCATCGCCCAGCGGCCATTCGCAGATGCGGTCGGCCAGCGCCTGCGCCAGTTTGGACAGTCCCAGCACGCACGGATCGGCAGGCAGGGTGGCGCAGGCGGGCGCGGCCAATGCCATGCCCCAGCCGCGCAGCGGGCCGTCGAGCGTGACCGTATGGGGCTCCAGCGGCGGCATCCAGCCAGCCGAGCCCGGCGCCAGCGACCAGGTGCCATGCGAGGTGCGGGTGGTCAGCAGGCCGCGTTCGACGCAGATCAGCTGGGCGCGCTCGTGGTGGTGCCAGTCGACCTCACGGGCCAGGCCCTGCTGGCTGTCGAAGCGGAAGGCGATGACCGGCGGGCCGTCGTTGCGCTCGAACCAGTCCAGTGCCTCATCCCTGAGCAGGCGCTTGGGAACCTGAATTTCTGCCTTGTTCATCATGTCCGCTGGCTGAAATGTGACATCCATTGGCTGGATTGTACTACCGGGCCACCTGAGCAGATCATTAAGGTAGGCGCCTTCACTGATCGAGCCCGCTGCTGCAACACAGCATTCGATGCCAGATCGAATATTTCCATTGAGAAATATTTTTTTTGGAAGAGAATGCTCCCCCATGATCTGTCCTGCAACCACTCCCCCCAGCTTCGGCCTGCTGCTGCGCCAGGTGCGCGACGGCCTGGTGCGCCAGCTCGACGCGTCCATGGCGGAAGAAGACCTGGGAATCGGCTTCACCCATTACATCGGGTTGAAGGTGCTTTCCCACATGGCGCCCTGCACCGCCAACGAACTGGCCCAGGCCATCGACCAGGTGCCCAGCGCGGTGACCCGCCTGCTGGACAAGCTGGAGGCGCTGGGCTGCGTCCGCCGCGAGGCGCATGCGCAGGACCGGCGGGCGCTGCAGATCGTACTGACCGACGAAGGCCGTGCGTTGTGGGCGCGGCTGAAGCTGCGCGGCGACGCGGTGATGGATTACGCGCTGCGTGATCTTTCCGCCGACGAGCGCACGCTGCTGCTGTCCCTCCTTACCCGAATCCGCGATTCACTGACGACCCCATGAACCCGATCCCGCATTCCACTTTCCGCCGGTCCGGGCGCGCGCTGCTGGTGTCAGCGCTGGCGCTGGCCCTGGCCGCCTGCGCAAGCAGTCGCGGCCTCAACCCGCAGGGCCACGTGCTTGACGTGGACAGCCTGCACAGCGAACGCACCCTGGCCGACACCGACCTGAGCGCCACCGGCTTCCCGGCGCAGGACTGGTGGAAGGCACTGGGCGATGCGCAGCTGGACGCACTGGTCGCCGAAGGCCTGGCCGGTCATCCGAGCCTGGACGCCGCCGACGCGCGCCTGCGCCAGGCCCAGGCCCAGGTCGGTACCGCGCGCGCCGACGAGCTGCCCAGCCTGTCGGTATCCGGCGGCTACACCGGCCTGCGCCTGCCCGAGTCGATGGTCGGCAGCGAGATGGGCGGCCGCTATGGCGGCAGCAGCCAGGTCGCCTTCGACTTCAGCTACGGCGTGGACCTGTGGGGCGGCAAGCGTGCCGCCTGGGAAGCAGCGGTGGACGGCGCGCACGCCGCCACCGTTGAAGCGCAGGCCGCGCGCCTTAACCTGTCCACCGGCATCACCCAGGCCTATGCCGACCTGGCCTACGCGTGGCAGCTCAACGACGTGGCCGAGGAAGAGCTGAGCCGCTCGCAGAAGTCACTGGAACTGACCCGCCAGCGCCGCCGCGCCGGCATCGACAGTGACCTGCAGGTGCGCCAGGCCGAGGCCCGCGTGCCGGCCGCCCAGCAGCAGGTGCAGGCGGCGCAGCAGCGCATCGATGCGGCGCGCACCGCGCTGGCCGCGCTGGTCGGCAAGGGGCCGGACCGCGGCCTGTCGATCCAGCGCCCGCAGCCGCTGAACCCGCTGGCGCTGCAGCTGCCGGGCGTGCTGCCCAGCGAACTGCTGGGCCGTCGACCCGACATCGTGGCCGCACGCTGGCGCGTTGAAGCGGCCGACAAGCAGATCAAGGTCGCCAAGACCAAGTTCTACCCAAGCTTCAACCTGACCGCGCTGGCTGGCGTGGTCGCCCCGAACGTGGGCGACCTGCTGAAGAGCAGCTCCACCTTCGCCTACATCGGCCCGGCGCTGAGCCTGCCGATCTTCGAAGGTGGCAAGCTGCGCGCCAACCTGGCCAACACCGACGCGCAGTACGACCTGGCGGTGGCCAACTACAACCAGACCGTGCTCGATGCGCTGCGCGATGTGGCCGACCAGGTCAACGCGGTGCGCTCGCTGGCACAGCAGGCGCAGTCGCAGCAGCAGGCGGTGGACACCGCACGCGCTGCCTTCGACCTGGCCCAGCAGCGCTACCGTGCCGGCATCGGCAGCTACCTGGACGTTCTGAGCGCGCAGTCCACCCTGCTGCAGTCGCAACAGCAGCTGGCCGGCCTGCAGTCGCAGCAGGTACAGACGTCGGTGCGCCTGAGCAAGGCGCTGGGCGGTGGTTTCGTGCCCACTGACGCCGACCGCGCCCCGATCGCCTCCCGTTCCGAATCCTCGCATTCCTGAAGACTTCCGCCATGAGCCAGACCCAAGACACTGCGGCCCCGGCCGCCCCCAACCGCCGCGGCAACCTGCTGCGCGGCCTGTTCGTGATCGTCGTGCTGCTGCTTGCCGCACTGGCGCTGTGGTACTTCATGTTCGGCCGTTGGTTCGAAGAAACCGACGATGCCTACGTGCAGGGCAACCTGGTGCAGATCACCCCGCTGGTGGCCGGTACCGTGGTCGCCATCAACGCCGATGACGGCATGCGCGTGGAGCGCGGCCAGCTGCTGGTGCAGCTGGACCCGTCCGACACCTCGGTGGCGCTGCAGCAGGCCGAGGCCAACCTGGCCAAGACCGTGCGCCAGACCCGTGGCCTGTACCGCAGCGTGGAAGGCGCGCAGGCGGACTTGAATGCCCGCCAGGTGACCCTGAAGCGCGTGCGCGAAGACTTCGCCCGCCGCAAGGATCTGGCCGCCACCGGCGCCATCTCCAACGAAGAACTGGCCCACGCCCGCGATGAGCTGGCCGCTGCCGAAGCGGCCGTGGCCGGTTCGCGCGAGACCGTCGAGCGCAACCGCGCGCTGGTCGACGACACCGTGATCGCCACCCAGCCGGATGTGCAGGCGGCCGCCGCGCAGCTGCGCCAGGCCTTCCTCAACAACGCCCGCGCCGGCATCGTCGCGCCGGTCACCGGCTACGTTGCCCGTCGTTCGGTGCAGGTCGGCCAGCGCGTGCAGCCGGGCAATGCGCTGATGGCGGTGGTGCCGACCGAGCAGATGTGGGTCGAGGCCAACTTCAAGGAAACCCAGCTGCGCCACATGCGCCTGGGCCAGGAAGTGGAGCTGAAGTCGGACCTGTACGCGGGTGACGTGAAGTACAAGGGCCGCATCCAGAGCCTGGGCCTGGGTACCGGCTCGGCGTTCTCGCTGCTGCCGGCGCAGAACGCCAGCGGCAACTGGATCAAGATCGTGCAGCGCGTGCCGGTGCGCATCGCCATCGATGCCAAGCAGCTGGCCGAGCACCCGCTGCGCATCGGCCTGTCGATGAAGGCCGAAGTGAGCCTGCGCGACCAGAAGGGCGAAGTGCTGCCCAGCGCCCCGGCCAAGGGCACCGTGTTCGATACCGACGTGTACGCCAAGCAGCTGCATGATGCCGACGAGGTGATCCACACGATCATCCAGGGCAACCTGCCGCAGCAACAGGCAAAGGTGGGCTGAGGTCGCCATGTCCGCACAAGCTCCAGCCGCACCCGGCGCTCCGGGTGCACCGGCGGCGCCGGGTGCGGCCTCCGGGTTCCTGCCGCCCAGCGTGGCCCTGTGCACCGTGGGCCTGGCGATGGCGTCGTTCATGCAGGTGCTCGACACCACCATCGCCAACGTTTCGCTGCCGACCATCGCCGGCAACCTGGGGGCCAGCTCGCAGCAGGCGACCTGGGTGATCACCTCGTTCGCGGTCAGCACGGCCATCGCGCTGCCGCTGACCGGCTGGCTCAGCCGCCGCTTCGGCGAACGCAAGCTGTTCGTCTGGGCCACGCTGGCCTTCGTCATCACCTCGCTGCTGTGCGGCCTGGCGCAGAGCATGGGCATGCTGGTGCTGTCGCGTGCGCTGCAGGGTTTCGTCGCTGGCCCGATGTACCCGATCACGCAGTCGCTGCTGGTCTCGATCTATCCCCGCGAGAAGCGAGGGCAGGCGCTGGCGCTGTTGGCGATGATCACGGTGGTGGCGCCGATCTGCGGCCCGATCCTCGGTGGCTGGATCACCGATAACTACAGTTGGGAATGGATCTTCCTGATCAACGTGCCATTGGGCATCTTCGCTGCGCTGGTGGTGGGCAACCAGCTGAAGGGGCGCCCGGAGCAGATCGAGAAGCCGAAGATGGACTACGTCGGCCTGGTCACCCTGGTGATCGGTGTCGGTGCCTTGCAGCTGGTGCTCGACCTGGGCAACGACGAGGACTGGTTCTCGTCGATGAAGATCGTGGTGCTGGCCTGCGTGGCCGTGGTGACGCTGACGGTGTTCCTGATCTGGGAGCTGACCGACAAGGATCCGATTGTCGACCTGAAGCTGTTCCGGCACCGCAACTTCCGCGCCGGCACGCTGGCGATGGTGGTGGCCTACGCGGCGTTCTTCAGCGTGGCGCTGCTGATCCCGCAGTGGCTGCAGCGTGACATGGGCTACACCGCGATCTGGGCGGGCCTGGCAACGGCGCCGATCGGCATCCTGCCGGTGATCATGACCCCGTTCGTAGGCAAGTATGCGTCGCGCTTCGACATGCGCATGCTGGCCACGATCGCCTTCATCGTGCTGTCGATGACCAGTTTCCTGCGCTCGAACTTCAACCTGCAGGTGGACTACATGCACGTGGCCGGCGTGCAGCTGATCATGGGCATCGGCGTGGCACTGTTCTTCATGCCGGTGCTGCAGATCCTGCTGTCGGACCTGGATGGGCGCGAGATCGCCGCGGGCTCGGGCCTGGCCACGTTCCTGCGTACGCTGGGCGGCAGCTTCGCGGCCTCGCTGACGACGTGGCTGTGGGCGCGGCGTACCCAGGTGCACCATGCCGACCTGACCGAACACATCTCGGCCTATCAGCCCGGTATGCAGGACCAGGTCACCGCGATGGGGCAGGGCGACCTGCAGCACGGTGCGGCGGTACTGAACAACATGATCAACCACCAGGCGTCGCAGATGGGCTTCAACGACATCTTCTTCCTGCTCGGCTGGATCTTCCTGGCGATCATCACCTTCCTGTGGCTGGCCAAGCCGCCGTTTGGTGCGGGTGCCGGTGCCGCTTCGGCCGGTGGGCATTGATCGATCCGTGCCGTTGAAACGCAGAAACCCCGCCGCAAGGCGGGGTTTTTCTTTTGGGGGATGCACGCCATGCGTGGATCGATCTCGGGGCGTGTGGATTCCCTGGCCCCGGAAACGAAAAAACCCGCTTTCGCGGGTTTGATCATCTTGAGTCGTGGTGCCCAGGAGAGGACTCGAACCTCCACGGTTTTACCCGCTAGTACCTGAAACTAGTGCGTCTACCAATTCCGCCACCTGGGCGACTCAGGAGGTGAATTGTGCGGGACCACAGCAGATGTGTCAACAACATTTCACGCTTTTTTCTGCGGCTGCACGCCCAGGTGCAGCAGCAGGCTGCGCATCGCCGGTGACAGCTGCGCCCACTCGGCAAAACAGGCGCACAGGCGGCGTTGTGCCCATGCATCGGAGAGCGCTACGCCGACGGCGCGCGTGCTGCGCCGATGCTGTCGGGCGATGGTCCGCGGCACGATACCGACACCGATGCCGTGGCCGACCATGATGCACACGCCTTCGAAGGTCTTCATGCCGATGCGCACGTCCAGCCGGCGCCCGATGTCGAGCGCCCGGTCTTCGATGTAGGTCTGCAGTGCATTGCCATCGGCCAGGGCAACGAAGGTCTCTCCGGCAACCTCGGCAAAAGCCAGGCTGCGCCGGGTCGCGAAGCGGTGGTCGGCAGGCAGCAGCATCACCAGGGGATCATCGGCGACCACGTGTTGCTGCAGGCCGGCAGCGTCGACCGCATCGCTGATGATGCCGGCCTCGGCCTGGCCCGCGTTGATCGCACGCACGACCTCGGGGCTGGTGCGCTCCAGCAGTTCCACGTGCAGGCGTGGGCGCTCGGCCAGCCACGGCGCGAGCCGCGAGGGCAGGTAGTTGGTCAGCGCAGCGGTGTTGGCGTACAGATGCAGGGTGCCGCGCGCACCCTGCGCGAACGCCTGCAGTTCACCGCGCAGCTGTGCCTGCTGCTGCAGGATCAGGCGTGCATGGTGGGCGAGGGCGGCACCGGCTTCGGTGAGGCTGACGCCGCGCGGATGCCGGTTCAACAGCGCGGTGCCGGCATCGGCTTCGATCGTGCGCAGGCGCTCGCTGGCCGAAGCCAGTGCCAGGTTCGCCTGCGCTGCGCCGGCCGTGATGCTGCCGGCCTCGGCGATCGCAAGGAACAGGCGCAGGTCGGCGATATCCATCCGCATGGGGTGCCCTCATCGCAACGGCTGAGCCTTCGGATCAGCCGAAGGCGAGGCCGGGAAGACCGCATTGTGCGCCTGGCGACGGCCCGATCCAATGACGGCATGAATGAATCGACGTACTTCTATCTGTTGCTGGTGGTGGTGTTCGTGCTGGCCGGCGTGGTCAAGGGCGTGACAGGCATGGGGTTGCCGACGGTGGCGATGGGCCTGCTGGGCAGCACCCTGTCACCGGTGGCGGCGGCGTCGATGCTGTTCATTCCGACCTTCGTCACCAATGCATGGCAGCTGTTGTCCGGACCGTCGCTGGGTCGCATCGTGCGCCGACTGTGGCCGATGATGCTGGCGGTGGTGGGGGTGACGCTGGGTTCAGCGGCGCTGCTGGTGCGGGTCGATCGCACCGCATCGCGCATTGCACTCGGCGTGGCGCTGGTGGTCTATGCCGCCTATGCGCTGCTTGCGCCGGTGTTCCGCGTGCCGCAGCGTCGCGAGCGCTGGCTGGGGCCGCTGGTGGGGGCACTGTCGGGCGTGGTGACCGGGGCCACCGGCGTGTTCGTGATGCCGGCAGTGCCGTACCTGCAGTCGCTCGGGCTGCAGCGCGACGAACTGGTGCAGGCGCTGGGGCTGGCGTTCACCGTGTCGACGATATCGCTGACCGCCGGACTGGTGCTGCACGGTGCATTCGGTATCCAGCAACTGGGCCTGAGTGCACTGGCCGTGCTGCCGGCGTTGCTGGGCATGTGGCTGGGGCAACTGATCCGGCAGAGGATCAGCGCACGGGTATTCCGCGCCTGCTTCCTGGGGTTCCTGCTGCTGCTCGGGCTGGAGCTGGTGCTGCGGCCGTTGTTCTGATGCCGGATTCCGGGCATGAAAAAACCCGCTTTCGCGGGTTTTTCTCATTCTCGACGTGGTGCCCAGGAGAGGACTCGAACCTCCACGGTTTTACCCGCTAGTACCTGAAACTAGTGCGTCTACCAATTCCGCCACCTGGGCGCCGAGGAGCGAGATTATGGGGTGCCGTGACGGGGGTGTCAACACTTTTCGTGGGCCTGGGGGTGGACCCCGTTTCGCCTGCGGGATGGGCTATGACCCCATCCCACTCGCTTGGGGTCAGAGCCCTTTCCTTCGGAAAGGGATCCGACCCCGCTGCCGGATCACAGGCAAAAAAAATCCCCGCCGAAGCGAGGAGTTTTTTCGTTGGTGCCCAGGAGAGGACTCGAACCTCCACGGTTTTACCCGCTAGTACCTGAAACTAGTGCGTCTACCAATTCCGCCACCTGGGCGTTCCAGAGGCGCAATTGTGAAGATGAATCCGCAGGCTGTCAACGACTTCCTGAATATTTTTGACGCGATCGCCTGAAGGCGACCGCTGACCCGTTCTGCACGCCACCAGCGGCTACCATGTAGGGCGATGACTACCAAAAAACCAAGCAAGGGCGGGAAGCCATCCCGCGGCCAGGCCCCGAACAAAGGCGCCAAGGCGGGCGCAGCCCGCACCACCAAGCCGGGCAAGCCATTGCCGGGCTGGTTTCCCGAATTGAATGAAGGCAGCGCACCGCCGCGCGGCCGCAAGGCCCGAGGCGCCGACGCCGCAGCACCCGGCCCGGCCCCGGGCCGCAAGCTGCCGCCGGCCGGCAAGGTGATCGACGATCCCTATGCCGCACGCGAAGCCGAGAAGTACGAACAGCCCATCGCCAGCCGCGAGGCCATCCTGGCCCTGCTGGAGCGTTGCGAGGGGCCGCAGACGGCAGAGGAACTCGGCGCACGCCTGGGCCTGACCGCCCCGGACCGTGCCGAAGCACTGTCGCGCCGGCTCGGCGCCATGGTCCGCGATGGCCAGCTGGTGCAGAACCGCCGGGGCGGCTTCGCCCCGATCCAGACCCTGAACCTGGTCACCGGCGTGGTGATCGCCAACCCGGAAGGATTCGGTTTCCTGCGTCCGGTCGAGGGCGGCGACGACCTGTTCCTGCCGCCGTATGAAATGCGCAAGGTCATGCACGGTGACAAGGTGCTGGCCCGCGTGACCGGCATCGACCACCGTGGCCGCCGCGAAGGCAGCATCGCCCGCGTGCTGGAGCGCGGCATGACCCGCCTGATCGGCCGTTTCAGTGTCGAGATGGGCATCAATTACGTGGTGCCTGACGACAAGCGCGTGCAGCGCAACGTGCAGGTGCCGCCGGACCAGACCGGCGGTGCGCGCGATGGCCAGCTGGTGGTCTGCGAACTGACCCAGGCACCGGACAGCCGCCGTCCGCCGATCGGCCGCATCATTGCCGTGCTCGGCGACAAGCTGACCGCTTCGCTGGTAGTGGAAACCGCCATCCACGGCCATGAGCTGCCGTTCGAGTTCCCGCAGGAGGTGCTGGACGAAGCCGCCTCGGTGCCGCTGGTGGTCGAGCCGGCGATGATCGGCGACCGCGTCGACCTGCGCAGCACGCCGCTGGTCACCATCGACGGTGAAGATGCCAAGGACTTCGACGACGCGGTGTACTGCGAGCCGAATGCCGATGGCTTCCGCCTGGTGGTGGCGATTGCCGATGTCTCCAATTACGTCCGCCCCGGCACGCCGCTGGACGAAGAGGCGCAGAAGCGTGCCACCTCGGTGTACTTCCCGGGCTTCGTGGTGCCGATGCTGCCGGAGACGCTGTCCAACGGCATCTGCTCGCTGATGCCGAAGGTGGACCGCATGTGTTTCGTCTGTGACATGCAGATCGACCGCGATGGCCTGGTCACGCATTCGCGCTTCTACGAAGCCGTGATGAACTCGCACGCGCGCCTGACCTACACCCAGGTGTGGAAGGCGGTGGGCGAGGACGATGCCGAGACCCAGGCCTGGATGGGGGATCTGTTGCCGCACGTGCAGCGCCTGCACCAGCTGTACAAGGTGCTGTCGAAGGCGCGCGCCAAGCGCGGCGCCATCGAGTTCGAAAGCAGCGAAGTGCGCTTCGTGCTGGACAATCGCGGTGAAGTCACCCAGGCAGGCATGCTGGTGCGCAACGACGCGCACAAGCTGATCGAGGAATGCATGATCGCGGCCAACGTCGAGGCGGCGAAATACCTGCTGTCGCGCCACGTGCCGGCGCCGTACCGCATCCACGAGAAACCACCGGAAACCAAGTACGCCGACCTGCTCGAATTCCTCAAGGAGTTCAAGCTGAGCCTGCCGCCGTGGTCGAAGGTGCGCCCGGGCGATTACACCAAGCTGCTGAAGAAGATCCGTGACCGCCCCGATGCCACGCTGCTGGAGTCGGTGCTGCTGCGCAGCCAGAGCCTGGCCATCTACAGCCCGGAGAACCACGGCCACTTCGGCCTGGCGCTGGAGGCGTACGCGCACTTCACTTCGCCGATCCGCCGCTACCCCGACCTGCTGGTGCACCGCGCGATCAAGCATGCGCTGTCCGGCAAGCCACTGGACAAGTTCACCTACAACGCCCGCGAGATGGCCGCGCTGGCGCTGCAGTGCTCCGAGCGCGAGCGCCGTGCCGACGAAGCCGAGCGCGAGGTCGACGAGCGTTACCGCGCGGCGTGGATGGAAAAGCACGTCGGCGGCCAGTTCGACGGCGTGATCAGCGGCGTGACCAGCTTCGGCCTGTTCGTGGAGCTGGACGAGTCGAAGGTGCAGGGCCTGGTGCATGTCACCCAGCTGCCGCAGGACTATTACAAGTTCGACGCGACCCGCAAGACGCTGACCGGCGAGCGCCGCGGCAGCAGCTACCGGCTGGGCGACCGCGTACGCATCCTGGTGCTGAAGGCCAGCATGGAAGAGCGCAAGATCGACTTCCGCCTGGTCGAACACAAGGGTGAGGACGAGGGCGAAAGCCTGCCGCCGCTGCCCGAGCGTGGCAAGCCGGCCAAGCGGAAGAAAGAGAAGTATTGATGGCCGTGGTAGTGCCGGCCGCTGGCTACATCCATGGCACCCTCGGCACCGACGGGTTGTAGGCCAGCGGCCGGCACCACCAGGAGACATCGCATGCAGGGCCAACCCGAATACAGCGGTGGCTGCCAGTGCGGCGCGATCCGCTTCCACGTGCGTGGCGCGCTGACCGACAGCTCGATCTGCCACTGCCGCATGTGCCAGAAGGCCTTCGGCGCCTACTACGCGCCGCTGGTGTCGGTGCGCGGCGTGCAGTTCAGCTGGACCCGCGGCCAGCCGCGCCATTTCCAGTCATCCAACGTGGTCCGCCGTGGCTTCTGCGGCGACTGCGGCACGCCGTTGACCTACGAGGCGCCTGATGGCGTGGCCGTGGCTGCCGGCGCATTTGACGAACCCGAGCGCCTGCCGCCGAGGATCCAGTACGGGATCGAGCGCAAGCTGCCGTTCCTCGACAGCCTGGCCAGCCTGCCGGCACGGCGTACCGAGGAGGACCTCGCTGCGCTGGATTTCCTGGCCACCCTCGAGTCCCACCAGCATCCCGACCACGACACCCCGCACTGGCCGCCGCGCAGCCGATGATCCACCTGCAGGCCGAGCCCACGCTCGGCTGCTCTGGGTCCAGGCTTCGTCGGCCCCCGCCAGCCGAGCAGGGGCTCGGCGCTACAGCGGGGCGGCCGGTCGCAGCGCCCGGCCTGCCGATGCTCTACCATAGCCACCCCCTTTCCGGTCCCCGCCCGCATGAGCAAGAACAGCCAGTGGATCGTCGGCGTCAACGCCGTCGCCTCCTCCATCGAGAACGACGCCGAGAACGTCCGCGAAGTGCTGGTCGAGGCCGGTGCGAAGAATCCGCGCCTGACCGAGATCGAGGAGAACGCCCGCCGCAAGGGCATCGACGTGCGCAAGGTGAACGCCCAGGCACTGGACGGTGTCGGCGGTTCGGTGCGGCATCAGGGCGTGGCCGCGCGCTATGCCGCCGCCCGCACCTACAGTGAGAACGAGCTGGAAGGCCTGGTCAGCGCGGCCGAGGGCAAGGCCCTGCTGCTGGTGCTGGACGAGGTGCAGGACCCGCACAACCTCGGCGCCTGCCTGCGCTCGGCCGCGGCCGCCGGTGCCACCGCGGTGATCATCCCGAAGGACAAGTCGGCCACGGTCAATGCCACTGTGCGCAAGACTTCGGCCGGCGCCGCCGACCTCATCCCGGTGGTGGCAGTGACCAACCTGTCGCGCTGCCTGAAGGACCTGCAGAAGCAGGGCGTGTGGATCTACGGCCTGGCCGGTGAGGCCACCGCCTCGCTGTACCAGCTGGACCTGAAGGGCAACATCGCCCTGGTGCTGGGCGGCGAAGCCGACGGCCTGCGCCGGCTGACCCGCGAGAACTGCGATGGCCTGGTCAAGATCCCGATGCCGGGCGAAATCGAGAGCCTGAACGTTTCGGTCGCCGCCGGCGTCAGCCTGTTCGAGGCCGTGCGCCAGCGCGGTTGACCGGCCAGCGCGATGTGATCGGGGTCAGATTGCTTTTCCAATGGGAAAAGGAATCTGACCCCTTTTTCATGTCCCGCGTCGACCCGCGCTGCCGCCCAGTGCCTTGAACAGGGTCACGTCGTTGTTCAGCTGGCCCTGGCGCGCACGCGCCAGCGACAGCTCTGCGTCGCGCCGGGTCTGCTGCGCTTCCAGCCAGGTGCGCAGGTCGGTGGCGCCCACGCGGTAACGCACTTCCTGCGCGCGCTCCACTTCCACCGCTTCGTCGTACGAAGCCTGCGAGGCCGCCACCTGGCGCGCCAGCTGCTCGCGGGCCGACAGTGCGTTGTCCACTTCCGAGAGCGCGGTGTACAGCGTCTTGCGGAAATTGGTCGCGGCGATCTGGTAGGCGGTGCCGGCGATATCGGTATCCAGCTGCGCACGCTGCAGGTTGAGGAAGGGAAGCGACAGTCCGGCCCCGAGCGTGGCGACCGGGTTGCGCAGCACATCACCCAGCGACGTCGCGCTGGAGCCCAGGCTGCCGGTCAGGCTCAGCGCCGGATAGTACTGGGTGGCAGTGACCTTGATCGTCTTCAGGCTGTTGCGCAGGCGCAGTTCTGCCGCACGCAGGTCGGGCCGGCGGCCGAGCAGGTCGGTCGGCAGGCCTTCGGCGATGGGCGGACTGCGTGCGCCCAGCAGGTCCTGCGGCTCGTCCTGCTGCGGCCACGGCGTGCCGTCCAGCAGCACGGTCAGCGCATTGCGTACCTCCACCCGCTGCTGTTCCAGCGCACTCTGCGCCGAGCGCTGCGACTGCAGGTTCTGCAGCGCCTGGCGCACTTCCAGGCGCGATACCGCGCCGGCGTCGAAGCGGGCCTGCACCAGTTCCCGGGTGCGTTCCAGGCGCTCCAGGTTGGCCTGGCCGGTGGCGATCGACTGGTTGAGGTAAGCCAGGTTCCAGTACTGGGTGATGGTGTCGCCGATCACCAGCAGGGCGGTGTTCTGCCGGTCTTCCTCGCTGGCTTCGGCCTCCCAGCGGGCGATGTCGCGCTGGGTCCGCAGGCGCCCCCACAGGTCCACTTCCCAGCCCAGCGAGACGCCGGTGGAATAGCTGCGGCGCCAGTCATCGGGCTGGTCGGTGGCGCGGCTGGCGCTGCCGCTCACGCCGGAGGACGAAGGCTGCGGCCACAACGCGTTGCTGGCCAGGCCGGCCTGCAGGCGCGAGCGCTGCACGGCCAGGCCGGCGGCGGCCAGATCGCTGTTGGCGGCCAGCGCCTGCGCCACCAGGCGGTCCAGGCGTTCATCGCCGAAGCCGGTCCACCAGGTGTCCTGGCGGATGTCGCGGCCCGGTGTATCCAGGCTGCTGCGCGGGTCGTCGGCCGGCGCGTTGAGGGTGGCATCGCCACGCCCATACTGCGCCGCCACGGCCGGGTCATGCACCGGGTAGCGGCCGACCGACGCGCAGCCGGACAGGGCAAGTACAACGGCACCGGCCAGCAGCAGGTGCCGGGGAGCGGGGAAGGGCAGTCGGATCATCTTCTTCATTCGCGGGCCAGGGCCTCCACCGGATCGAGTTGCGCAGCGTTGCGTGCGGGCAGGAAGCCGAACGCCACGCCGATCAGGGTCGAGCAGGCGAACGCCGCAACGATCGAGGCCGTGGAGAACAGCACCTGGAAATCGCTGGCGAAGCGGCCGATCATCGAGCCCAGCAGCAGCGCCAGGCCGATGCCGAGCACGCCGCCGAGCAGGCACACCAGCACCGCCTCGATCAGGAACTGCTGGCGGATATCACTCTGACGCGCACCCACCGCCATGCGCACCCCGATCTCGCGGGTGCGCTCGGTGACTGACACCAGCATGATGTTCATCACGCCGATGCCACCGACCAGCAGTGCGATGGCGGCGATGGCACCGATCAGCAGGGTCATCGTGCGCGTGGTCTGCTCGATGGTTTCGCGGATTTCGGCGCTGTTGCTGAGGAAGAAGTCCTCGGTGCCATGGCGCAGGGTCAGCAGGCGGGTAATTGCCTCCTGCGCCGCATCCATCGGCGTGTCGTCGTCCACGCGCACGGTGATGCTGGACACGTGGCTCTGGCCGAGCATGCGCGACATCACCGTGGTGTACGGCACCCACACACTGAGGCTGGTGCTGCCACCGAAACCGAAGCTCTGCCGCTTGGCCACGCCCACCACGCGCGCCGGCACGTTGCCGAGCAGGATCACCTGGCCGACCGGATCGACATCCGGGAAGAACTGGGCCTGGGTGTTCTCGTCGATCACCGCCACCTGGCCCAGGCCCTTCACCGCGTCGGCATCGAAGAAGCTGCCGCTGAGCAGGGTCACGCCCTTGACCCGGAAGAACTGCTCGCCCACGCCGCTGACCTGCGCGGTGGACGACTGGTTGCGGTAGCGCGCGGTGACCGAGGTCGACACGCTGGGCGTGGCGCTGTCCACGTAGCTCTGCCTTGCCAGCGCATCGGCATCGCTGGCCTTCAGTGTCTGCACCCGTGCCGAACGCATGTCGCCGAAACCACGACCGGGGTAGACGTCGATGGTGTTGGTGCCGAGCGCGCTGATGTTCTGCAGGATCTGCTGCTGCGAGCCGTTGCCCAGCGCCACCACCGACACCACCGAGGCGATGCCGATGATGATGCCGAGCATGGTCAGGAAGGTGCGCAGCCGATGTGCGTTCATCGCCAGCAGGGCCATGCGGAACGCTTCGGTGAAGCGGTCGCGTGCCGCCCGCCAGCTGTTGCCGTGGGCGACGCCGGTGCTGGCCTCGCGCTGTGCGCGGTAGCTCGGTGCGTTCGGATTGGCGCGGTCGGCGATGATCTCGCCGTCGCGGATCTCGATGATGCGCTGCGCGTGTTCGGCCACGTTCATGTCGTGGGTGACGATGATGATGGTGTGGCCTTCGGCATGCAGCTCGCCGAGGATGGCCATCACTTCCTCGCCGGATTTCGTGTCGAGCGCGCCGGTCGGCTCGTCGGCCAGGATCACCTCGCCACCGTTCATCAGGGCACGCGCGATCGACACGCGCTGCTGCTGGCCACCGGACAGCTGGCCCGGCTTGTGATGCATGCGATCACCCAGGCCCAGGCGCTGCAGCAGTTGCTCGGCACGCGCGTTGCGCACGGCACCGGGGCTGCCGGCATACACCGCCGGCACTTCCACGTTGCCGCGCGCATCCAGGTCGCCGAGCAGGTGGTAGCGCTGGAAGATGAAGCCGAAATGCTCGCGGCGCAGTTCGGCCAGTTCGTCCGGCTGCATCCGTCCGGTTTCGCGGCCGGCCACCTGGTAGCTGCCGCGGGTGGGGCGGTCGAGGCAGCCGAGGATGTTCATCAGCGTCGACTTGCCCGAGCCGGACTGGCCGACGATGGCCACCATCTCACCGGCGTGGATGTCCAGATTGACGTCGCGCAGTACGGCGATCACCTCGTCGCCGGCCGGGAATTCACGTCGCAGGTCGCGCAGGCGCAGCAGCGGCGCCGTCGTGCTCATCGGCGCCCCATGCCCGGGCCACCGACCCGCATCGGCATGCCGCCGCGGTTGCCGCCGCTGGCACCGGCACCGGCGGCGCTGGCTTCGCCGACCACCACGCGCTCGCCTTCCTTCAACCCCGACAGGATCTCGGCGGAGGCGCCATTGTTGATGCCCACCGTAACCTTGCGCGGCTGCGGCTGGCCCTTGTCGTCCAGCACCCGCACCATGCGCTCGTTTCCACGGCGCTTCGGCCCCAGCGCCACCGCCGGCACCGTCAGCACGCCCTTGGCCTGCTTGAGCAGTACCGAGACCTGCGCGGTCATGTCGATGCGCAGCGTGCCGTCGGGATTCTCCACGTCGAACAGCGCGTTGTAGTAGACCGCGCTGCTGGAACTGGAACTGGACGAACTGCTGGAGCTGGAGGAGCTTTCGTTGGCGATCGAGGCCGGCGCCGGATTGATCTGGCGCAGCGTGGCGTGATACTTGCGATCCGGATCGCCCAGGGTGGTGAAGTACACCGGCATGCCGGGCTTGATCTTGACCACGTCGGCTTCGGAGATCTCGGCATTGACGGTCACCACGTCCAGCCGCGCCAGCATCACGATGGTCGGTGCGGTCTGGTTGGCGTTCACGGTGCGGCCTTCTTCGGCCACCACCGCCACCACGGTGCCATCCATCGGCGCGGTGATGCGGGTGTAGGCCAGGTTGGCGCGGGCGGTGCCCAGCTCGGTTTCGCGGCCCTTGATCTGTGCCTCATAGGACTGCAGCTGGGCCCGGGCGGTCTTCAGCTGCGCCTCGGCGGCATCGTACTCCTGGCGCGAGGTGGCCTCGGCGGCCAGCATCTGCTGCTGCCGCGCGAATTCCAGTTCGGCCTGGCGCAGGGTGGCCTGCTGCACGGCGCGCTGCGCGGTGACCTGGTCCAGCGAGGCCTGCGCGTTGAGCACCTGATTCTGCTGGGTGGTGGCGTCGATCTCGGCGATCAGGTCGCCTTCCTTCACCGTATCGCCCAGCTGCACCTTCAGCGACTTGATCTGGCCCGAGGCCTGCGCGCCGACGCTGACCAGCTTGTAGGCATCGATCACGCCGGTCGCGTCCACGGTCTGCTCGATGTCACCGCGGCTGACCGGCGAGGTGGCCACGGCCGGGGCGGTGGGCTTGCGCAGCAGCCACCAGGCGGTGGCGGCGACGATCAGGGCAAGCAGGGCGATCAGCATCAGGCGACCCCGGCGGGTCGCGGGCAACAGGCGGAACGTCACGTGGTGGCTTCACTCTCTGGACCGCGCGGGCGGCGTTGGCAGGCATTGTGAAGACCGGACGATGGACCGCTCAATCCTCGGGGTATGTCTGTGTGTAACACTGTCGGTGAATACGCGTAACCACAGGTATCCCGTCCCCGGGTGGATACACTGGTACGCATTGCCCCGGATGCGGTTCAGCTGCCGACACGGGATGATCGCGACATGGAGACTGAAAACACGATGCATCGACTGCTGATCGTCGACGACGACAACGACATCCGCACGCTGCTGGCCGAGCAGCTCGGCCGCGCCGGCTACCAGGTGAGCACTGCCGCCGATGGCACCGCCATGCGCCAGCTGCTGGACCGCGAGCACGTGGACCTGATCGTGCTCGACCTCAACCTGCCGCGCGAGGATGGCCTGACCCTGTGCCGCGACCTGCGTGCGCGCTCGAACACGCCGGTGATCATGCTCACCGCCCGCGCCGAGCCGATCGACCGCGTGCTGGGCCTGGAAATGGGCGCCGACGACTACCTCGCCAAGCCGTTCGAGCCGCGTGAACTGCTGGCGCGCATCCGCAACGTGCTGCGCCGGACCGAGGCGCTGCCGGCCAACCTGGAACCGCTGGCGGTGCGCCGCGCGCGTTTCTCGCGCTGGGTGTTCGACCTGGAGCATCGCCACCTGGTCGACCCGGATGACCGCGTGGTGGTCCTGTCCGGTGCCGAGTTCCGCCTGCTGCGGGTGTTCATCGCCCACGCCAACAAGGTGCTGTCGCGCGAGCAGCTGGTCGCGCTCAGCAGTGGCCGCAACTATGAGGCACAGGATCGTGCGATCGACCTGCAGGTCAGCCGCCTGCGCAACAAGCTGGGCGATGACGGCGGCCCGGACGGGCTGATCAAGACCGTACGCAACGAAGGCTACGTGCTGGCCTCGTCGGTCAACCTGGAATAAGCGGCGATGAAACGCCTGCGCCATTTCCTGTCCTCGATGGTCGGGCGGTTGTTCGTGATCCTGCTGCTGGGCATGGCGGTGGCGGCGATCGGCGCGACCATGCTGGCCACGTCAAAGCGCCAGCAGGAATTCGAGCGGCAGAACCTGAACCGGATCGCCGACCGCCTGCAGGGCTACGTCAACCTGCTGGACGGCAATCCGGAGCTGCGTGAGCGCCTGCTGGCGATCGGCGGGCCAAGCGTGCGCGCGCTGCAGCCGGGCGCCCGGCTGGGACGCGCTGACACGGCGCTGATGGAAGTGCTGGAAGACCGGCCGGGGCCGGTGTCGCGCGCACATGTGCACTTCACTTCATTCCGCTCCTGCATTCCCAAGCTGCAGGACCTGCTGCCGCCACCGCCGCCGGGCCATCGGCGGCCACCGCGCGAACGCGATCCGGCCTTCATCCCGCCCAAGTGCCGCGCGGTGGACGTGACCCTCAACGACGGCACGCTGCTGAAGCTGGCGCTGGACTCGCCGGCAGTGGCGCACAACGGCATCCTGGCCGTGGACCCGTGGTTCCTGACCCTGCTGGTGCTGGCGATCGCGGTGCTGGCCTACATCGTTGCGCGCATGGCCAGCGCGCCACTGCAGGAACTGGCCGCCGCCGCCGAAGACCTCGGCGATGACCTGCAGCGCGACCCGTTGCCCCTGCGCGGGCCGCGCGAAGTGCAGCGCGCCGCCGAAGCCTTCAACGCCATGCAGCACCGCCTGCAGCGGCACCTGGCCGAACGCACGCAGATGCTGGCGGCGATCACCCATGACCTGCAGACGCCGTTGACGCGGCTGCGCCTGCGCCTGGAGAACGTCAGCGACGAGACCCTGCGCGAGCGCCTGATCGGTGACCTGGCCGCGATGCAGGCGCTGGTGCGCGAGGGCCTGGAACTGGCCCGCAGTGCCGAGAGTGCCGAGCAGCGCGCCGCACTGGACCTGGATTCGCTGCTGGAGAGCATTGTCGAGGACACCGCCGAAGGCGGCGCCGATGTGGTCTTCGAAGGCGGCAGCGGTGCGGTGCTGATGCTGCGGCCGCTGGCCATGCACCGCCTGTTCTCCAACCTGGTGGACAACGCGGTGATGTATGCGCAGCGGACACGGGTGCGGGTCGAGCGCAGCGGCGGTGCGATCACCGTGGTGGTGGCCGACGATGGCCCCGGCCTGGCCGAGGAGCAGTTGGAGGCGGTGTTCGATCCGTTCGTGCGGGTGGAAACCTCGCGTTCGCGCGAGACCGGCGGTGCCGGCCTGGGCCTGACCATTGCCCGCGCCCTGGCCGAAAAGGACGGGGCCCGGCTGTGGCTGCGCAACCGGGCCGAAGGGGGCCTGGAGGCGGTGGTGCAGTGGCCGGCCAGTGCCCAGGTGGTGGCGCCCGGCCGCGCCGGCTGAGCCGGGGCGCCGCACGCGGTGACGCCCGGGCCGGGGTTTGGCCTATCATCTGCGCATCTCCCCAGCCTCTCCCCGATGAGCCAGCCCGTTCCTGCCGGCATGCCAGTGCGCGCTGCCCGGTTGTTCCTGCACGCTGCCGCGTCCTGCAGCCGCACCTGGCCGCCGCCGCCGCGCTGATGGGCGGGCAGGGGGATCAGGGGCGCTGGGTGGAGCGCCGCGCATCAGCCATCCAGCGGGCACTGCGACAGGGCCTGCTATGGCTGCTGCTGGCCCTGGCGCTGCCACTGGCTGCGCAGGAGGGCGCACCGCCGCTGCGCGACTACGCCATCGACGTATGGACCTCGCGCAATGGCCTGCCGCACAACTCGCTGCGCGACATCGCACAGACGCCGGAGGGCCATCTGTGGTTCGCCACCTGGGAAGGGCTGGTGCGCTACAACGGCCTGGATTTCACCGTGTTCGACCGCAGCACGCGCCCGGGCCTGCGCGACAACGGCATCGGCGCGCTGTTCGTCGACCGCCAGGGCGGGCTGTGGATCAGCGACTCGCGCGGCAATGTCAGCCACCGCGGCAGTGATGGCCAGTGGCGGGTCTGGGAGCACCAGGCGGATACGCCGCAGGTGCTGATCCAGTCCATGCAGATGGACAGCCAGGGCCGGCTGTGGCTGTTGTACGAAGGCAAGGGCATCGGCTATCTGACGCCGGACTCGGGCATCGTCTACCGGGCGCCGGCGGCCGACCTGCCGATGGCGATGAGCTTCACCAGGCTGGTGGTTGATGCGCAGGACCGGGTCTGGGTCGGCACGCTCGACGGGCTGGTGCTGCGCGACAACGACGGTGTACTCAAGCGGGCGCCTGCGGCGTGGGGGCTGGGCGCCGGCACTGGCCTGTCGTGGCCGTACCGCGCGCCGGACGGCGCGTTGTGGATCGTCGCCGGTGAGCGCCTGTACCGGGTGGAGGACGATCGGCTGGTGCTGGTGCACCGCCTGCCCGGCCAGCTGCACATGACCTCGATGCTGCAGGACCGGCACGGCGACCTGTGGCTGGGCACCGAGAACCAGGGGCTGCTGCGCATCTCCGGGCACGGCCTGGAGCGGCTGCCGGCCGGCCTGAACCTGCCGGGCGGACGCGTGGTCAGCCTGCGCGAGGATGCCGAAGGCAGCATCTGGGTGGGTGCCAATGGCGGCCTGTACCGCCTGCGCGAGACACTGTTCAGCAGCTACACCGAGCGCGACGGGCTCAGTGGCGACTACGTGCGCACGGTGTTGGAGGACCGCGACCGCCAGCTGTGGGTCGGCAGTGCCAGCGGGCTTGACCTGCAGACCGCCGATGGCCGTTTCCGGGCGATGCCGCTGCACAACCGCGGCGGCAAGGCACCGTCGGTGCTGAGCCTGGCGCAGGGGCCCGATGGTGACCTGTGGGTGGGAACATTCGGCGATGGTGTCTACCGGCTCGGCCGCGACGGCCAGCTGCGCCACAACTACGCGGCCGCCGATGGCATGCCGGGCGGCAACATCCGCGCGATCAGCGTTGATCCGCAGGGCGTGGTCTGGGCCGGCACGCAGAAGGGCGTGGTACGCATCGACGGCGACCGCGTGCAGGTCTCGGACGTGCCCGGCATGCCCGGCGGCCTGATCACCGCGCTCGAGCATGACCATCAGGGCAACCTGTGGATCGGCACCATCGAAGGCATCCGCGTGCTGCGCGGCGACCACGTGCAGTCGATCGACCTGGCGCCGCTGGGCGGCGGCCGCAGCGTGTTCGGCTTCCACCAGCTGGGCGACGCGATGTGGATCAGCAGTGATCGCGGCCTGTACCGCTGGCGCAATGGCAGGCTGGCACGGGTTGGCCTGGAGCAGGGCATGCCAGTGGATGCGGTGTTCCAGCTGGTGCCCGATCGCCTTGGCAATGTGTGGATCAGCAGCAATCGCGGTGTGCTGCGCACCGACATGGCTACCCTCAACGCGGTCGCCGACGGCCGTACGCCGCGGGTGGTGGTGGAGCGCTACAACGAGATCGACGGCATGGCCAATGCACAGGCCAACGGCAGTTCCGGTCCATCGGCGATCCTGCGCCAGGATGGCACGTTCTGGGTGGTCACCGCCGGCGGCCTGAGCACGGTCGACCCGCAGCGCCTGCAGCGCTTCCGCGAGCGTCCGTCACCGCCTGCGGCGATCGAAAGCGTGCAGGTGGATGGCGCGCCGGTGCATTGGGAAGGACCGGAGCGCAACGCCATTCCCGGCGGTCGCCGGCTGGCGGTGAGCTACGTCGGCCTGAGCTACCTGATGTCCGACCGGATCCGCTACCGCACGCGGCTGGACGGGCTCGATGCCGGCTGGGTCGAGCGCGGCCCGCAGCGCAGCGTCGAGTTCGTCGGCCTGCCGCCGGGCGACTACACCCTGCACGTGGCGGCGGCGCACCCGGGAGGCACCTGGGGCCAGCAGGAGGCAGTGTGGAGCTTCAGTGTCGAGCCGTTCTGGTGGCAGCGCCGCAGCGTGCAGGTACTGGCGGGGCTGTTGCTGCTGGGCGGCCTGGTGGCGCTGTACCGGCTGCTGCTGCAGCAGCTGCAGGCCAGCAACCTGCGCCTGGCGCGGCGAGTGGACGAAGCGACCTTCGACCTGCAGGCCAAGACCGTGCACCTGCAGGCGCTGAACCAGGAAAAGACCGAACTGGCCGAGCGCCTGGCGCGGCAGGCCGAGGCGTTCGAGCGGCAGGCCCGCGAAGACGCCCTGACCGGCCTGGCCAACCGCCGTGGCTTCGACGAGACGCTGGCGCGTGATTTCGCCCGCTCGCAGCGCAGTGGCCATCCACTGTGCCTGGTGGTGCTGGACATCGACCACTTCAAGGCCGTCAACGATCGCCACAGCCACAGCATCGGCGATGCCGTGCTGGTGCAGGTGGCGACGTTGATCGCTGCGGCCTGCCGCGACTCCGACCTGCCGGCGCGCACCGGCGGCGAAGAGTTCGCGCTGCTGCTCAACGACACCCGCCTGGAAGAGGCCGCACAGCTGTGTGCACGGCTGCGTGGCCTGTTCCATGACCACCCGGACTGGGCCGGGGTGGCAGGACTGCGCGTGACCTTCAGCGCCGGCCTGGTGGAGCTGGACGCCGACGACCGCACCCCGGCGCTGCTGTACCAGCGCGCCGACCGCGCGCTGTACCGCGCCAAGAGTGACGGCCGGGATCGGACGAGCATTGGGTGAGTTCATCCACGCATGGCTTGGCGCTACGGGTGTTGCCGTACCAACGGTCGGCATCCACCAGAGACGTGACCCACCACAGCAGTGATCGTCAGTCCCCGACGAGCGCCGCGACACGCTGCTGCTCCCGCTTTTTCTGATCTTTCCTTGGCGGCCAGCAACCTGTCGAAGGCTGGGCAGGGTGGGTTCGCGGGGGCATCCGCGCCATGGATGGCGCGGCTAGGCCCGCAGGGACGGGTTCACGGCATCCCACGCGAGCCCACCCTGCTCGGCCCAACCGATGATTCGCTTCACGCCACGAGCGGCTCCGCCGCTGGCCGCTTCACCGCGGCCAGGCGTTGGCGATGGTGCAGAACAGCCGCGCGGTCTGTTCGGTGTCATACACCGCGCTGTGGGCCTCGTTGGCATCCCAGCCCAGCCCGGCCGCGGTGGCCGCGCGTGCCAGCACCGTCTGCCCGTAGGCGATCCCGGCCAGGGTCACCGTGTCGAAGACGCTGAACGGATGGAACGGATTGCGCTTGTGGCCGGTCCGCGCTACGGCCGCGTTGACGAAGCCAAGGTCGAAATGCGCGTTGTGGCCGACCAGGATCGCGCGCTGGCAGCCGTACTTCTTCATCGCCGCACGCACCGGAGTGAAGATGTGGTCCAGCGCCGCTTTTTCTTCCTTGGCCAGCCGGAACGGGTGGTCAAGGATGATGCCGGTCACTTCCAGCGACTTGGGGTCGATTTCCAGGCCTTCGGCCGGTACCACATGGGCGCTGGCAGTCTGGCCGGGGTACAGCAGGCCGTTCTCGTCCATCTCGATCGGCACGGCTGCGATTTCCAGCAGCGCATTGCGCTGGCTGTCGAAGCCGCCGGTTTCCACATCCACGACCACCGGCAGGAAGCCGCGGAAGCGTTGGGACATCGCGCGCTGCGCCTGGGGTACTGCGGAATCGGGAGCGGCGGCAGGTGCGGGGGTGGGGTCAGTCATGCGTGAATTCTAGCAGAGCGCCCCTGAGCGCCCGGCTGGCCCGTGGAGCCCGGGTTTCCTGCGTGGGCGTGTGTTGACCAAGGTCGACAGCTGCCGGTGCAGCGCACGCCCAGGATCCCGGGAGGTGCCAACCTGGGTTGGCATTTACCGGACCGCAGGCCGTGTCGTGGTACCTGATGGCTGCCACCGAGCCAACCATGCATCCACGCTCAGCCTGCCGGCGCCGGTGAAGACCAGCGGCAGCAGCATGGCCATGAACAGCACCGGCAGCTTGTAGTTGCCAAAGCCCTGGTCACTGATCACATAGCCCATGGCGAGGTCGCCCAGTGACTGCCAGTCCATCGGCCAATGCACTGCGTAGGTGGCCACGATGGTCAGCACCAGCAGGCTGGCGGCGGCAAAGCGGGTGCCGAAGCCCATCAGCAGGCAGGCCGCACCGATCAGTTCGAACCACGTGGCAAGCTGCCAGTTCAGCGCGGCGGGCAGCTGGTTGAACGGGAACGGGAAGGCGTCCTGCAGATCGGCAAACCAGTTCTGCCCATGCAGTTTCTCGCGGCCGGATTCGAAGTACTCCCAGGCCAGCAGCAGGCGCAGGCCGAGCGGGGCCAACCAGGGGGCGAGACGGTCCAGCTGGCCGCGTGCGGCGGCCAGGAGCGGTAGCTTCATCGGTGGATCTCCGTGGACGGGGTGTCAGGGTGGGGAGGCGAGCGGACCGATCACGCCGGCCTGCACGAACTGCTGCAGCAGCGCAGCACCTGGTTCGGCCAGGGCGTCCTCGGCCAGCCCGTGCGCGCGGGCCAGCTGCCGCAGGTGGGCCTGGCCTTCCAGCCCGGGCTGTTCGCCAATGCTGGACAGCAGGTACACCGCCAACGGGCTGAGTTCGGCGAATCGCACTTCGCCGCCGGCGTCGCGGCGGACCAGCAGGCCGGTCGGTTCGGTTGGAGGCCGGGTCGGTGCATCGTCGGCACCCAGGCGGTGCACCGGCCACTGGTACAGCAGCGGCCAGGCCAGCGGCGAGCGCTGCAGCGGCACGCGCAGCGGATCGACAGCGCCGGGTGCGGGAAGGGGATCGGCCTGCAGCTGGTACAGCGCGGTTTCCACCCACTCGTAATGGGCCAGTTCGGCCAGTGCCGGGTGCGGCAGCTGCGGCTGCACCTGCAGCCACTGCACGAATTCGGCGGCCAGTTCGGTGAACAGCGGCGTCTGGCAGCGATGGCTGGCGAAGTAGTGGCGCACCAGTGCGCTCCAGGCCGGTTCGCCGAGCAGGCGCACGCAGACCGGGAAGCCATTGCTCAGCAGGCCCAGCAGGTTGTTGAACAGCAGGTGCTGGTAGACCGCCACGCGGCGGGGATCCAGTCCGGCCGGCGCGGGGACTGCCTGCGGGTCGCGCAGGTGCGCGGTGAACGCGTGCTGCTGCGCGCGCAGGGTGTCGGTGGCGTCAGCCATGTGCAGCCCCGGCGTGGGTGGCCTGCAGACGGCGGATGGTCTGCAGTTCGCCCCGCAGTTCCGCATAGGGCGGGAAATTGAAATCGCGTTCGAGCAGGGTGGGGCGCGGGCCGATGCGTGCATAGGTACGCGCCAGCAGCTCCCAGACCGGATCGATCACCGCGCTGCCATGGGTGTCGATCTTCAGGTCCGGTGCCTCGTCCAGGTGCCCGGCCACGTGCAGGCAGACGATGCGCTGCGCGGGCAGGCCGGCGATGAAGGCATCGGCATCGTAGCCGTGGTTGCAGGCGTTGACGTAGACATTGTTGACGTCCAGCAGCAGGTCGCAGTCGGCTTCGGCGAGCACCGCATTGGTGAACGCCAGTTCGTCCATCGCCGGTTCCGGCGCCAGGTAGTAGGACACGTTCTCCACCGCGATACGGCGGCCGAGCAGCTCCTGCACCCTGCGGATGCGCGCGGCGGTGTGGCGTACGGCTTCATCGGTGAACGGAATCGGCAGCAGGTCGTACAGGTGGCCGTCGTCGCTGCAGTAGCTCAGGTGCTCGCTGTACAGCGGTACCTGGTGTGTTTCCAGGAACTGCCCGACCTGTTCCAGCAGTTGGGTGTCCAGCGGCGCACTGCCGCCCAGCGACAGCGACAGGCCGTGGCAGCTCAGTGGATGGCGCTGCGCCAGTTCGGCCAGCGCATCACCGGCAGGTCCGCCGACATGGATCCAGTTCTCAGGCGCGCATTCGAGGAAGTCGAAGTCGCCTGCCGGGGCATCACGCAGATCCTGCAGCAGCGCCCGGCGCAGGCCCAGCCCCGCAGCCGCCGCACGAAGCGGCGACTGCGGGTGGACGAGGCGGGCGCCGACGTCAGTGCTTGCCACCGCACTTGCCTTCGCCACACTTGCCTTCGGCCGACTTCGTGTCGCCGGTCTTGGCCTTGGCACCGGCTGCACCTGCGGCCTTGCCCTTGTCGGCACCACACTTGCCTTCGCCGCTCTTGCCGTCGGCGCCACACTTGCCTTCGGCATGCTTGGTTGCGTCGGCGGCCATCTTGGTATCGGCGGCCTTGGCGTCGGTGCTGGCCTTGGCTGCCTGGCCGGCCACCAGGTAACCCTGGGCGAGGTCGCTCATGCTCAGGGCCGAGGCACTGGCGGTCATGCCCAGGCCGGCGGCCAGGGCGGTCGCGGTCAGCAGGGACAGGGTCTTGTTCGAACTGCTCATCGGTATTACTCCTGGGTGGTGGGCGGGTGCCCGGGGTGATTCGATGCTGCAGCGATCCTACTCAACGAATCCTCGCCGAGACCTCAAATTTTCGTGAGATCTGTTACAGAAGCCTCCGGCAGGTCCGCACCGGGCAAGCCCGGCGCCCACAATCCTGGGGAACACCGCAAAGAAAAAGGCCGCTGTCACCAGGACAGCGGCCACCTTGGAGTCGACTCCGGTGTTGCAGTGCAGCGTCAGGGCTGGCCGGTGCTGGAGGTCTCGTCGCGCTTCTCGCGCGGCGGCAGCGGCTGCTCACCGTGCACCAGGAACCACACGTTCTCGGCGATGTTGGTGGCGTGGTCGCCCACGCGCTCCAGGTTCTTGGCCATGAACAACAGGTGCGTGCACGGGGTGATGTTGCGCGGGTCTTCCATCATGTAGGTCAGCAGCTCGCGGAACAGCGCGGTGTACTGCGCGTCCAGGCGGGCGTCGTCCTCGCGCAGTTCCAGCGCGGCGTCGGCGTCATTGTCGCGGTAGGCGGCGATGGCGCGGCGCACCTGCTGCGCGGCCAGGCGGCCCAGCGCACGCAGGCCCTGGATCTGCGGCAGCGGCGGCACCTTGCCCAGCGCGATCGAACGCTTGGCAACATTGGCCGCGTAGTCGCCGATGCGCTCGATGTCGGCCGGAATGCGCAGGCCGGCGAGGATCTCGCGCAGGTCGCGCGCCATCGGGCCGCGCAGGGCCAGGCGCATCACGTCATGGCTGATCTGCTGCTCCAGCGCATCGATGGCTTCGTCGTTGGCGATGATGCGATGGGCGGCGTTCTCGTCGCGCTTCTCGATCACGTCCATCGACGCTTCGAGCTGGGCGACCGCCATCTCGCCCATGCGCACGATTTCGGCCACCAGCCGCTGCTGCTCTTCGTCGTAGCTCTTGACGATGTGGTCGTTGGGAAGGTTCATGGTCTGCAATCCGGGTAGAGCCAGGCCGTGCCTGGCTGGGACATGTGGCGAAGGATCAGCGTCGATCAGCCGAAGCGACCGGTGATGTAGTCCTCGGTCTGCCGCTGCGACGGCTGCGAGAAGATCACTTCGGTGCGGTCGTGCTCGATCAGGTCGCCCAGGTACATGAAGGCGGTGTAGTCGGACACGCGCGCGGCCTGCTGCATGTTGTGGGTGACGATCACGATCGTGTACTCGTGCTTGAGCTCTTCCACCAGCTGCTCGATGCGGCTGGTCGAGATCGGGTCCAGCGCCGAGGTCGGCTCGTCCAGCAGCAGCACCGACGGGCGCAGCGCCACGGCACGGGCGATGCACAGGCGCTGCTGCTGGCCGCCGGACAGGCCCAGTGCGCTCTGCCCCAGCTTGTCCTTCACCTCGTCCCAAAGCGCGCCCTGGCGCAGCGCCTGCTCGACGCGGTCGGCCATGTCGGCCTTGCTCAGCTTCTCGTGGTGGCGGATGCCGTAGGCCACGTTCTCGAAGATGGTCATCGGGAACGGCACCGGCTTCTGGAAGACCATGCCGACCTTGCTGCGCAGGCGGTTCATCGGGTACTTCGGCGACAGGATGTTCTCGCCGTCCAGCAGCACTTCGCCGCGCGCCTCCAGCTTCGGGTACAGCGCGTAGATGCGGTTGAAGATGCGCAGCAGCGTCGACTTGCCGCAACCAGAGGGACCGATCAGCGCGGTGACGCGCTTTTCCGGGATCTCCAGGTTGATGCCCTTCAGGGCGTGGAACTTGTCGTAGTAGAAGTCCAGTCCACGCGCAGCCAGCTTCACCGGCGACGGCGTGTGCAGGCTCTCGTGCGAGGACGGCACGGCGATGCGCTGCATCGGCACGGCGTTGGAAAGGTCGTTCATGGCGTTATCCACGGAAAGGTCAGTCATGGGAGATACGGTTGCGCAGCAGGATGCCGCGGGCGGCAAGGCTGACCAGCAACACGAAGACAGTCAGCACCAGGGCACCGGCCCAGGCCAGCACCTGCCAGGATTCATACGGGCTGCCGGCGAACTGGTTCATCACCACCGGCACCGAGGCCATCGGCTGGAAGATGTTGTTGTTCCAGTACTGGTTGCCGAAGGCGGTGAACAGCAGCGGTGCGGTTTCGCCGGAGATGCGGGCCAGCGCCAGCAGGATGCCGGTGATGATGCCGGCCGAGGCACTGCGGTACAGCACCTGCACGATCACCTTCCACTGCGGGATGCCCAGCGACAGGGCCGCTTCGCGCATCTGCGAGGGCACCAGCCGCAGCATCTCGTCGGTGGTGCGCACCACCACCGGCAGCACGATGAAGGCCAGCGACAGGGCACCGGCGAACGCCGAGAAGTTGCCACCGGTCTGCATCACGTACAGGGTATAGACGAACAGGCCGAGCACGATCGACGGCGCCGACAACAGGATGTCGTTGACGAAGCGGACCACGGTGCCGGCCTTGCGGGCGTTGCCGTACTCGGCCAGCCAGGTGCCGGCCAGCACGCCCAGCGGGGTACCGATGCCGATCGCCAGCGCACACATCACCGCGCTGCCGAAGAAGGCGTTGGCGAGGCCGCCTTCCTGCATCGGCGGCGGCGTCATCTTGGTGAACAGATCAAGATTGATGCCGGCCAAGCCCTTGGAGGCCAGGGTGAACAGGATCCAGCCCAGGAAGAACAGGCCGAACAGGGCGGTGGCGCAGGAGGCGGTGATGGCGATGACATTGCCGATGCGGCGGCGCAGGTACAGCGAATCAGCGGTGGTGGACATCAGTTGCCCTCCTTGCGGGACAGGCGCATCAGCATCAGGCGGGCGATGGCCAGCACCACGAAGGTGACGATGAAGAGGACGAAGCCGAGCAGCAGCAGGGCCGAGCGGTAGGTTTCGGTGGCCTCGCCGAAATCATTGGCGATCAGCGCGGCGATGGTGGTGCCCGGTTCCAGCAGCGACGGCGACAGGCGCACGCTGTTGCCGATCACGAAGGCCACCGCCATCGTCTCGCCCAGGGCACGGCCGAGGCCGAGGAAGATGCCGCCGATCACCGCCGAGCGGGTGTAGGGCAGCACGATGTCCCAGCTCACTTCCCACTTGGTGGAACCCAGCGCATAGGCCGATTCCTTCAGGCGGGTCGGCACGGTCAGGAACACTTCGCGCATCACCGAGGAAATGAACGGAATGACCATGATGGCCAGCACGAAACCGGCGGTGAGCATGCCGATGCCCAGCGGCGGGCCCTGGAACAGCGGACCGATGACCGGCCATTCGCCCAGGGTTTCGTTGAGGAACGGGGTGACGTACTCGGTCATCACCGGCACCAGCACGAACAGGCCCCACATGCCGTAGATGATGGAGGGAATGCCCGCCAGCAGCTCGATGGCGGTACCGACCGGGCCACGCAGCCAGCGCGGCGCGACTTCGGTGAGGAAGAACGCGATGCCGAAGCTGACCGGCACGGCAATGACCATCGCGATGACGGCGGTGACCAGGGTGCCGTAGATCGGCGCGAGCGCGCCGAACTTGTTTTCGACCGGGTTCCAGTCGGCCGAGAAGAAGAAGCTCAGGCCCTGCATCTGCAGGGCGTGGCGACCGCCCCACAGCATCGACAGCGCGGCGCAGGCCAGGGCGATCAGGACGAAGATGACGGTGCCGACCAGCACCCATCGGAACAGTTTGTCGTTGCGGGCATCACGCGCATCGCGCGTGGACGGGGCGGCTACAGGCTGGGCGATGGCATTCATGGGGACGGCAGGGCCAGGAAGGGGCGGGGCGGCATGGCGTGGAAGAAGCGGTGCCCGCGCGGGGCGGGCACCGTCGGGTCCATCACTTCAGGTCGGTCGCCCAGTAGGCCTCGATCTGCTTGACCAGTTCGGCCGGCAGCGGCACGTAGTGCAGCTCGTTGGCCTGGGCCTGGCCGTTCTCGAAGGCCCACTTGAAGAAGGCCAGGGTGTCCTGGTTGCGCTTGGCGTCCTTCGGCTTCTTCTGCATCAGCATGAAGTTGGTGGCGGTGATCGGCCACGCCTGCTCGCCCGGTGCGTTGGTGATGACCAGGTTGAAGTCCTTGGCGCTGGCCCAGTCGGCGCTGGCGGCCGCTGCGGCAAAGGTTTCCGCGCTCGGCTCGACCCAGTTGCCGGCGGCGTTCTGCAAGGCGGTGTACGGCATGCCGTTCTGCAGTGCGTAGGCCAGCTCGACATAGCCGATCGAGCCCTTGATCTGCTTCACGTAGGACGCGACGCCTTCATTGCCCTTGCCACCGACGCCGTCCGGCCACTGCACCGAGGTGCCTTCGCCGACCTTGCTCTTCCACTCCGGGCTGATCTTGGACAGGTAGTTGGAGAAGTTGAAGGTGGTGCCCGAACCGTCCGAACGGTGGACCAGGGTGATCTTGCCATCCGGCAGCTTCACGCCCGGGTTGGCAGCGACGATGGCCGGGTCGTTCCAGGTCTTGACCTTGCCCAGGAAGATGTCGGCCAGCAGGGCGCCGCTCAGGCGCAGCTTGCCGCCTTCCAGGCCGTCGATGTTGACCACCGGCACCACGCCGCCGATGGCCGACGGGAACTGCGCCAGGCCGGCCTGGGCCAGCTCTTCGCTGCTCAGCGGCTTGTCGGAGGAACCGAAGTCGACGGTGCCGGCCTTGATCTGGGCGATGCCGCCGCCGGAGCCGATCGACTGGTAGTTGATCTTGGCGCCGGTGCTGGCGTTGTAGTCGGCCGACCACTTGGAGACCAGCGGGAAGATGAAGGAGGCGCCCGCACCGGACACTTCGGCGGTCACCTTGGCACCGGCGGTGGCCGGGGCAGCGGCACCGTCGGCCGCCGGCTGCTGCGCGGCCTGCTTGTCGCCACCGCAGGCCGACAGGCCCAGGGCGATGGCCAGGGAAAGGGCGGCAAGGCCGGCCGAGTGCAGTTTCATGGTCACTCCATAGCGGGGTAGAGCCGACGGCGTCGGCGGATGCGGCTATGAAATGATGTTTTTGTTACAGCCGTATTACGCGCATGACAGAGGTGTCCTGGATCACGTTCCGACAAGGGTTTCACAGGGTGGGCGCCGATCCGGCAGGGGCCCGGTGACCCCGGATCTGCGCACCGATAGCACCGGCCGGTGCAAGGTAGCGCCGAGCGTGGGTTCGGCGCTACAGAGGCAGACACCCCCGGAAACAAGAAGAGCGCGAGATCTCGAGGATCTCGCGCCCGGTTGGGGCCGGCGGGGGAGAGAGGACCCGCCGGCCCCGTTCCTGCGGGGGGAACGCGCTTACTTCAGGTTCTGCGACCAGTAGGTCTCGATCTGGCGGACCAGGCTGTCCGGCAGCGGCACGTAGTCCAGCTGGCGGGCCTGGGCGTCGCCGCTCTTGTAGACCCAGCGGAAGAACTCCTGGGTGGCCTTGCCGTTGGCAGCATTCTTCGGCTTCTTGTGCACCAGGATGAAGTTGGTGGCGGTGATCGGCCAGGACTCGGCGCCCGGGGCGTTGGTCATCACCAGGTAGAAGTCCTTGGCGTTGGCCCAGTCGGCGCTGGCGGCGGCGGCAGCGAACGACGCGTCGCTCGGCTGCACGAACCTGCCAGCGGCGTTCTTCATCGCGGTGTACGACAGCTTGTTCTGCAGCGCGTAGGACAGTTCGACGTAGCCGATGCCGCCCTTGATCTGCTTCACGTAGGCAGCAACGCCTTCGTTGCCCTTGCCACCGATGCCGGCCGGCCACTGGACCGAGGTGCCTTCACCGACCGAGGTCTTCCATTCCGGGCTGACCTTGGACAGGTAGTTGACGAAGTTGAAGGTGGTGCCCGAACCATCCGAGCGGTGCACGACGGTGATCTTCGCGCTCGGCAGGGTCACGCCCGGGTTCAGCGCGGCGATGGCCGGGTCGTTCCAGGTCTTGATCTTGCCCAGGAAGATGTTGGCCAGCACGGTGCCGTCCAGCTTCAGTGCGCCCGGGGCGATGCCGGCCACGTTGACCACCGGCACCACGCCGCCGATCACCGACGGGAACTGTGCCAGGCCCGAAGCGGCCAGCTCTTCCGGCTTCAGCGGCGCGTCGGAGGAGCCGAAATCAACGGTCTTGGCCTTGATCTGCGCAATGCCGCCGCCGGAACCGATCGACTGGTAGTTGACCTTGTTGCTGGTGGCGGCGTTGTAGTCGGCCGACCACTTCGACATCACCGGGTAGATGAACGAGGCGCCCGCGCCGGTGATTTCAGCGGCGTTGGCGGCGAACACGGACGACGCTGCGAAGACGGCAACGGCAACGCGCGACTTGAAGGCGTGGATCACGGGGTGGCTCCTGGGTTGATTGGGATGCGGGGTTACCCGCCCGGCGCACATTCCATAACGGTTCGATGACAGCGCCGGGACCGTTGTATGACGCATCCGTTACAGCGCGTCCCGGCAGCCCTGCACCGCCCGGCGAGCGCGTGGGCGGACGGTGCCGCTGCGCAGCGTGCAGCGGTTCAACCTCGTTCCCTGGCTCCAGGGAACACGTGCCGGGGGGCCTGGCCGGGCCGGCGCGTGCACTGCCATGGAATCATCACGCCCGCGGCCGCAACCGATCGGCCCGCAGGGGAAGGCAAATGAGTCGTACGCATGACCGCAGGAAGAAATCTGTGGTTGGTGCGCACTCTGTCATTCGGTTGTCATGGTTTTAACGGAACGTTCGCAAAACGCTTGACCGGCCTGCCGGCGTGGCGTTCTGCCCAAGCCATTCCAACCCTCTGGAGAAATCCAAAATGCGTTCCCATTTGCTCGCCGCCGCGGTCGTTGCAAGCCTCGGTCTGGTTTCCGCCGACGCCTTCGCAGCCCCTGCCAGCACGGGCGTATCCCAGGCACAGCTGCAGCAGCTGCAGGCACAGATCGCCGCGCTGCAGGCCCAGGTCCAGCAGTTGCAGAACGATTCGCAGGCGCTGCAGGCGCAGTCCGACGCGCAGTCTGAAGTGAACATCACCCAGGCACAGGCCCTGGAAGGTGCGCAGAAGACCCAGACCAGCGTCGACAAGCTGGCCAAGCTGGTCAATGACAACAAGATCGGCGGTCGCATGTTCTTCGACCTGACCAACATCGACAAGACCAGCAACGGCAAGGACACCGCCGCCAGCGGCACCGGCCTGGACGTCAAGCGCTTCTACCTGACCGTCGACCACAAGTTCAACGACATCTGGTCGGCCAACCTGACCACCGACTTCCAGTACAGCTCGGCCATCGGCAACACCGAACTGTTCGTCAAGAAGGCCTACGTGCAGGGCAGCTTCGACCCGGCCTTCAACCTGCGCGTCGGTGCCGCCGACATGCCGTGGATCCCGTACGTCGAGAAGTTCTACGGCATGCGTTATGTCGAGAACACGCTGACCGACCGCCTGAAGTACGGCAACTCGTCCGACTGGGGCCTGCATGGCTTCGGCAACCTGGGCAACAACTTCAACTACGCCGTGTCGGTCGTGTCCGGCGCCGGCTACAAGAACCCGACCCGCAGCAAGGGCATGGACGTGGAAGGCCGCGTGGCCTACACCCCGAACGAGAACTTCGTGGTGGCCGTGGGTGGCTACAGCGGCAAGCTGGGCAAGGAAACCGACATCCAGAGCGCCGAGAACACCTACACCCGCGCCAACGCGATGGTGGCCTACGCCGACAGCGACTTCCGCGTCGGCGGCGAGTACTTCCAGGCCAAGAACCTCAACAACGTGATGACCGTTGCCACCGACAAGTCCAGCGGCTGGTCGGTGTGGGGCAGCGTGCGCGTCACCGACGGCGGTATCAACGTGTTCGGTCGTTACGATGACACCGACGTCAGCAAGACCCTGGACCCGACCCTGAGCGACAAATACTGGAACGTGGGCGTCGAGTTCCCGGTTATGAAGAACCTGAAGCTGTCGACCGTGTACAAGTACACGCACCTGGCCAACGCCGGCGACAAGAAGAACGACAAGACCAAGGAATTCGGCGTGTGGGGCGATCTGTCGTTCTGATCTCCTGAAGCACCCTTGTCCATGTATGCGGACGGCGGGCCTTGTGCCCGCCGTCTTCGTTTCGTCACAACACAATCCGGGTCACGCTTCGGCCGGCGTCTTTTCCTTGAACCGGCACAGGTCGGCGATCACGCAGCCCGGGCAATCCGGCTTGCGCGCCTTGCACACGTAGCGGCCGTGCAGGATCAGCCAGTGATGCGCGTCGAGCAGGAACTCGGCCGGAATCACCTTCACCAGCGTATCTTCCACCTCGCGCACGTTCTTGCCGGGGGCCAGGCCGGTACGGTTGGAGACGCGGAAGATATGCGTATCCACTGCCATCACCGGCTCGCCGAACGCGGTGTTGAGGACCACGTTGGCGGTCTTGCGGCCCACACCGGGCAGCGCTTCCAGCGCTTCGCGGTCGCGCGGCACTTCGCCGCCGTACTTCTGCAGCAGGATCGCGCAGGTGGCGATCACGTTCTTCGCCTTGGCGTTGAACAAGCCGATGGTGGAGATGTACGGCTTCAGGCCATCCTCGCCGAGCGCCAGGATCGTCGCCGGGGTGTTGGCGACCGGGAACAGGCGACGCGTGGCCTTGTTGACGCCGACGTCGGTCGCCTGCGCCGACAGCGCCACCGCCACCAGCAGCTCGAACGGCGAGCTGTACTCCAGTTCGGTTTTGGGGTGCGGGTTGAGCTCGCGCAGGCGGGTGAACATTTCCACCACGTCGGCGCGCGGCATGCGGCCGCCGCGCCGCGCCGGTGCGCGGGCCGTCTTCTTCACGGTGGCCATTACGGCTCCTTGCCGGTGGCGCGGGCCTTGGCCCGGGCGAGGATCGCGGCGGCCGCAGCGGGCAGGGCGGGCTTCACGTCCGGCGCCGGGGCCGGGGTGCGACGCGCATCGCGCTCGGCCTCGCGCCGGGCCAGGCGCACCGCGCGGGCGCGGTAGCGTTCGCGTGCGGCCCAGGCCGCCTGCAGCTGCTGCTGGGCCTGGCACAGGCGCTGCGGAAGGTCCGGATGACCGGGGAGCAGTTGCTCGTCGCCGGCACGGGCGACATAGTCCATCAGCCCGGCCTGCAGGGCGCCGTCGAGATCGTCTGCCTGGACCCGGGCGAACAGCTGCGCGGGGTTGGGTCGGGATGCCATGGCGTCAGCGGTTCTGGAACGCCGGCGGACGGCGCTGCAGGAACGCGCTGGTGCCTTCGCGCATGTCCTCGGTGGCAAACAGCAGGCCGAACTGCGCGCTTTCATACTCCAACCCGGCTTCCAGGCTGCATTCGCCGCCCACGTGCACCGCATCGAGCAGCCCACGCAGGGCCAGCGGCGCCGAGCGTGCCAGCTGTCGGGCAATGTCCTGCACGCGGTTGTCCAGCGCGTCGGCGGGCACGACTTCGTTGACGATGCCCAGTTCCAGCGCACGCGCGGCGTCGATCGGCGCCCCCAGCAGGCACAGCTCCAGGGTGGCGGCGCGGCCGCACAGGCGCAGCAGGCGCTGGCTGCCGCCGAAGCCGGGGATCAGGCCGAGGTTGATTTCCGGCTGGCCGACCTTGGCGGTATCGGCGGCGATGCGCAGGTGGCAGGCCATCGCCAGTTCCAGGCCGCCGCCCAGCGCAAACCCGTTCACGCGCGCGATGACCGGCTTGGGCATCCGCTCGATCTGGCGCATCAGGGCCTGGCCCAGCAGTGAGAAATCACGTCCCTGAACGGCGCTGAGGGTGTTCATCTCGGCGATGTCCGCCCCGGCCACGAAGGCCTTCGGGCCGGCTCCGGTCAACACCACCACGCGCACCTGTGGATCGGCAGCGGCCTCGCCGAAGGCGTCGGCCAGGGCCTGCAGGGTGGCGGCGTTGAGGGCGTTGAGCTTGTCCGGGCGCTGGACGGTCACGGTGCGGATGGCGCCGTCGTCGGTGACAGCGATCAGGGCATCGGCCACGGGGAAACTCCTGGAACGTTAAAAAAAAGTGATATTGAACTCTGCAAACGCAGACGGGTCATAGCCTGCATCGTGAGTGGCGGTTACACGTTGCGCCCGTTATCCTAACCCGTCGCCTCAGGGCGGCGCAGAACGTCCCTGAGTTACCACCCCTGGAGAACTGTTTGATGAAGTTGCGTTCTATCGCGGTCGCCGTCGCGGCCCTGGCCCTGACGGGCAATGCCTTCGCCCAGGACGTCTCGTCCGAAAAGGGCAAGCTGAGCTACTACTTCGGTTACGACTACGGCAACAACCTGGCGGAGCTGACCGGTCGTGGTGAGCAGCTGGACATCAACTCGGTGGTGAAGGGCCTGCAGGATGCCTACGCCAAGAAGCAGCCGGCGATCACCGCCGAGCAGCTGAAGCCGGCCGTTGAAGCGTTCCAGAAGCGCGAGCAGGGCCGTGCCCAGGCTGCCAAGGCCGAGTACGAAAAGGCGGCTGCCGAAAACAAGACCAAGAGCGATCAGTTCATCGCGGCGAACAAGGCCAAGGCCGGCGTGCAGTCCCTGCCGAGCGGCGTCCAGTACCGCGTGATCGAAGCCGGCAAGGGTGCCAAGCCGACCCAGGCCAGCACCGTGCAGCTGGAAGTGGCCGGTCCGTTCCCGTACGGCCAGCGCCCGACCGAAGCCCGCCCGGCCCAGCAGATCCCGTCGATCAAGGTCAGCGAAGTCGAAATGAAGGCCATGCGCGAGACCCTGCTGCAGATGCCGGCCGGCTCGAAGTGGGAAGTCACCCTGCCGCCGGACCAGGCCTACGGTGCCGACCCGCGCACCCCGTTCCCGCCGAACGTGGCTGTGCAGTTCGAGATCAAGCTGGTCAGCGTCAAGTAAATCAAAGCAGCAGACGAAACGCGCCGGTGGTTCCACCGGCGCGTTTCTGTTTGCGCAGTGCGCTGCGTGCCGCATCATCGCGCGCAAATTCAGCCCGATCGCGCTACTGTTGCCGGGTGCAAACAATGGAAGAATCGGCGCGTGTTGTCGCAAGTCCCTGCATCGGAGTGTGCACGCTGGATCCGCACCGGCAATGCACCGGCTGCGCGCGGCATATCGATGAGATCGCGCGGTGGTCGTCGATGAGCAACGAGGAACGCAGTCGCATCCTGCATCGCGTGCAGCCCCTGCGCCAGCAACTGCAGCAGTCGCTGCGCGGTTCGCTGGCCGACCACGAACGGCTGATGCGCGCGCTGCACCCGCTGGCCGAACCGCCGGTCGGCGACGGCTGGAACCGCAGCGAGCTGATCGACCTGCTGCCGCCCGGGCCGCCAGTGGAAGCGGCAGTGCTGGCCGGCATCGTGCCGCGTGCCAACGGCGCGCAGGTGATCCTCACCCGTCGCACCGAAACCCTGCGCACGCACGGGGGCCAGGTCGGATTCCCCGGCGGCCGCACCGAGCCTGACGACCGCGACGCGCTGGCGGCCGCACTGCGCGAGAGCCAGGAAGAAATCGCATTGGCGCCCGGCCAGGTGCAGGCGCTGGGGTATCTCGATCCTTTCGTGACGATCACCGGCTACCGGGTCACGCCGGTGGTGGCGGTGGTCGATCCGGATTTCGTGCCGGTGCCGCAGCCCAGTGAGGTGGCCGAGGTGTTCGAGGTGCCACTGGATTATCTGATGGCGGCCGACAGCCTGCGCCAGGTCGAAATCACGCATCGCGGCCGGGTTCGACACGTCCTGGAGTATGGCTGGCCGGGCCAGCGCATCTGGGGCGCGACCGCCGCCATTCTCTACAACCTGCGTCGCCGCCTGGAGCAAGTGCAATGAAGCCGATCGATCCGCCGTGGACCACCCTGGTCGATGTCGCCACCCTGGCCGCCACGCTGGGTGACGGCGTGCGCGTGGTCGATGCGCGCGCCACCGCCAGCACTGCCGTGCGCGTGGTGGATGCGCGTGCTTCGCTGGCCGACCCGCAGGCGGGAAGCAGCCAGTATCTGGCCGGCCATATCCCGGGTGCGGTGCATGCCGATCTCAATCGTGACCTGTCCGATCTGTCGCGCGTCGGCCACGGTCGCCATCCGCTGCCGGACAGCGATGCCTTCGCCGCGAAGCTCGGCCAGTGGGGTATCGGTCCTGACACCCAGGTGGTGGTCTACGACGGCAGCGATGGCAGCATGGCCGCCGCGCGCCTGTGGTGGCTGCTGCGCCTGATCGGGCACACCCGGGTGGCCGTGCTCGATGGCGGCATCGCCGCCTGGCAGGCCGCCGGTCACGCGCTGGCGAGCGGGCCGGCTGAAGTGACGGCGTTACCTGCCTACCCGGGCCGTTTCGACACCACGCAGATCGCCAACGCCGATGAAATCAGTGCACGGCTGAAGCACGCGCCGGGCTGGCTGGTCGACGCCCGCGCGGGCGAACGCTTCTGCGGCGAAGTCGAGCCGCTGGACCCGGTGGCAGGGCATGTGCCGGGCGCAGTCAATCGCCCGTTTGCGCTGAACGTGCTCGACGGCCGCCTGCGCGACCCACAGGCGCTGCGCGCCGAGCTGCAGGGCGTGATCGGCAATCGCGATCCGCAGCAGGTGGTGCTGATGTGCGGCTCGGGCGTGACCGCCTGCCACCTGCTACTGGCGATGGAAACGGCCGGCCTGTCCGGCGCACGCATCTATGCCGATTCCTGGAGCGGCTGGGTGAGCGACAGCAGCCGCCCGGTGGCGACCGGCGCCTGAGCCGCGCGGGGTCGGATCCGTTTTCCAACGGAGAACGGTTCTGACCCCATCAACCGAAAATCGGGTCAGAGCCCGTTGCGTAGCGACGGGATCCGACCCCGTGTCGATTCGAAGGGATCGCGGAGCCACCCCGCCATCCCTCGGAATGCCAGCTCTTGACGTTGACGTTGCTTCTGCGGGTGCAGGGCGCAGCCCTGCCACTTACCCAACCGGCTGCAGCGGCACCTTCGCCAGCACCCGCGCCCACGGGAACAGCGGCCCCGGGTCGCGCTTGCGCGCCACCGTCAGTGCCGCATCATCGCTGGCCGGCACCTGCTCCAGGTCCAGCTGGTCATGCCCGGCAATCCGCTGCAGCGACGGATAGCGCACCACCAGCGCCTGCAGCAGCCGCTCCAGCGCTTCCAGCTGCGCCTCGGTGTAGGCCTCGTCCATCGCCTGGTGACGGCTGTCGAACCAGTGCGGGTAGCGCCCGGTATTGACCAGCTCGATGCCCAGCGTATGCGCGTTCATGCCGCGCACGTGGTGGGCCACGCGTTCGGGCGCAACGTACTGCACCACGCTGCCATCGCGGTCGATGTAGAAGTGCCCGCTGTTGCCGGCACCGCTGTCGTACAGCACGCGCTCGCCGTACTCGCGGGCCGTCGCCAGATCGGGCAGCTCGGTGCAGTGGATCACCACCATCTCCAGCGTGGCCGGATCGCGCAGCGGCAGTCGGTCGTGGTAGGGCAGGGGCTGCAGCTGCAGGCCGGGCAGGAGCGGGTTGGGCATCCGGCGATGCTAGCATTGCGGCATGAACCTGCCTTCTCTTTCCTGGTTGGCCCGCGCCCACGGAGCGCGCGCATGAGCCGCGGTCACTGCATCCTGTCCCATGGCTTCGAGAGCGGTCCGGAGGCAACCAAGGTCACCGCGCTGGCTGAGGTGGCGCAACGCCTGGGCTGGACCCACGAGCGCCCCGACTACACCGACCTGGACGCGATGAGCGAGGTCAGCCGGGTGGGCGACGTGCCGACCCGCCTGCGCCGCCTGGTTGAACGCGCCGCCATCGCTGCCCGGCAGGGGCCGGTGGTGCTGGCCGGCTCCAGCCTGGGCGCCTACATCTCCGCCATCGCCTCGTTGCAGGTACCGGTCGCCGGCCTGTTCCTGATGGTGCCGCCGACCACGATGGGCCCGATGCCGGCGCTGGACGCTGCCGCCGTGCCGACCACCGTGGTCCAGGCCTGGCATGACGATGTGGTCCCGGCCGCCGGAGTGATCGCCTGGGCGCAGGCGCGTTCGGCGCAGCTGCTGCTGGTCGACGATGGGCACCGCCTCGAGCGCCACGTGGAGGCTTCCGCGCAGGCCTTCGAGCGCCTGCTGCGGCAACTGTGAAACCCGGGCGCACGGCGCGCCCGCCCGCTTTGACTACAATGGCAGCCCCGCCGCCCCCGGCGCGGGCCTGCCGGCCGTGCCTACGGCCCTCCTTTCCGACCGGCCCGGCCCCTGTGCCGCGCCCGACCACCTGCGAACCGATCCCGTGAAATTCTTCGTCTCCTGCGCCAAGGGCCTGGAATACCTGCTTGCCGATGAACTGTCGGCCCTGGGCCTTGGCAAGGCCACCGCCACCATTGCCGGCGTCAACGCCGAGGGCGAACTGGCGCAGGCGCTGCGGATCGTGATGTGGTCGCGCCTGGCCAGCCGCGTGCTGTGGCCGATCGACGAGTTCGAGTGCCCGGACGAGCAGGCCCTGTATGACGGGGTGCGCGCGCTGCCGTGGCACGAGCACATCACGCCGGAGATGACCCTGGCGGTGGACGCGCATGTGTCCGGCGACAAGATCACCCACGCGCGCTTTGCCGCGCAGCGGATCAAGGATGCCATCGTCGACCGCATGCGCGATGAAGGCCTGGAACGGCCCTCGGTCAACACCGACCTGCCCGACGTGCGCGTCAACCTCTCGCTGCGCAAGGGCCGCGCCTCGCTGTCGATCGACCTCGGTGGCGGCCCGCTGCATCGCCGGGGCTGGCGCGGTGCCGCCCACGAGGCGCCGCTGAAGGAAAACCTGGCCGCTGCGCTGCTGCTGCGCGCGCAATGGCCGCGCCTGCATGCCGCCGGTGGTGGCCTGCTGGACCCGATGTGTGGCAGCGGCACGCTGCTGATCGAAGGCGCACTGATGGCCGCCGATGTTGCCCCTGGCCTGATGCGCCATGGCAGCTTGCCGCCCAGCCGCTGGCTGGGCTTCGACAAGGCGGCCTGGAAGTCCATCCAGAGCGAAGCACGTGAGCGTGAAGCGGCCGGCCTGGCCGCGCTGAAGCCGGTCATCCACGGCAGCGACATCGACCCGGCCGCGATCCAGGCGGCCCGTGAGAATGCAGAGGTCGCCGGCGTCGCCCACGCGATCCGCTTCACCCGCGCCGATGTCGCCGACCTGGCCGCGCCGGAACAGGAGATCGGTGCGGTGGTCTGCAACCCACCGTACGACGAGCGCCTGGCCGCCGATCCGGCGTTGTACCGCGCACTGGGCAATGCCTTGCAGAAGGCGGTGCCGCAGTGGCGCGCCAGCCTGCTGTGTGGCAACGACGAACTGGCCTTTGCGACCGGCCTGCGCGCCAGCAAGAAGTACCAGATGTTCAACGGTGCGCTGGAATGCGCGCTGATCGTCTGCGATCCGATTGCCGTGCCGGGCCGTGATCCGGCCCAGCCGCGCGAGCTGAGCGAAGGCGCGCAGATGGTGGCCAACCGGCTGCGCAAGAACCTGAAGAAGTTCAAGAGCTGGCGTGCCCGCGAGGACATCACCTGCTTCCGCGCCTACGACGCCGACCTGCCGGAGTACGCGGCGGCCATCGATGTCTACGAGGAAGACGGGGGCAGGCGGCGCACCTTCCTGCATGTGCAGGAATACGCGGCACCGGCAGCGATTCCCGAGAACGACGTGCGCCGCCGCCGCAACGAGTTGCTGGCCGCCGCGCGCGAAGTATTCGGCGTGCCACCGGAACAGGTGTCGATGAAGTCGCGCGAGCGCGGCAAGGGCGGCAGCAAGTACGGCCGCTTCGAGCAGCGTGACGAGTTCATCGTGGTGCGCGAGAACCATGCACTGCTGCAGGTGAACCTGTTCGACTACCTGGACACCGGCCTGTTCCTCGACCACCGTCCGCTGCGCCGGATGATGGCCGAGCAGGTGCGCGGCAAGCGTTTCCTCAACCTGTTCTGCTATACCGGCGTGGCCAGCGTGCAGGCCGCCGTGGCCGGTGCCGCCAGCACCACCAGCGTCGACCTGTCGGCGACCTACCTGCAGTGGTGCTACGACAACCTGGCGTTGAACGGGCAGGGCGGCAACCAGCACCTGCTGGTGCAGGCCGATGCGATGGCCTGGCTGGAGGGCGACCGTGGCCAGTACGACGTGATCTTCTGTGATCCGCCGACCTTCTCCAACTCCGCCCGCGCCGACGATTTCGACGTGCAGCGCGAACAGGTGAAGCTGCTGCGGGCGGCCGTGGCGCGGCTGGCACCGGGTGGCGTGCTGTACTTCTCCAACAACTTCCGCCGCTTCAAGCTGGAAGAAAATGCGATCGCCGAATTCGCCCAGTGCCGCGAGATCACCGCACGCACCCTTGGCCCGGATTTCGAACGCAACGCGCGCATCCACCGCGCGTGGGAACTGAAGCGGTTGGGGTGAGGCGACGCCCGGGGCCCGAGCCCTTGCGCTGCACGCAAGGGCTCCGACCCCGGTGGCTCTGTTACAGCACCGCCACCAGCAGCCCGGCCACCGGCAGCACGATCGCCAGCGGCGCGATCCAGTTCGGCCGGTACGGGTACAGCCCGAACGACAGCGCCACGCCGCTCAGTGTCATCGTGCCCAGCCACAGCACCGGCCCCATCGCCCAGCCGTGGTCGGCCACGCACACCGCGAACGCCGCCGTCAGCAGCGTCCAGCCCAGCAGCCGCCATTGCGTGCGCCGTGCCAGCGTGGCCGCGGCCTTGCCGTGCAGGTCGTGCTGGTGTCTTTCCATCGCCAGCGACAGGGCGGTGAACGCAGAGAACGACAGGGCCAGCGCCAGCAGCATCATGCGCGGGCTCCCGCTTCCGTCGCGTCCACGGGTGCCTTCGACACAGCGGCGGTGGCCGCGCGCTTCTTCTTCTCGGCCGCACTCAACGGTGGCGTCCAGCGCTGCATGCGCCAGCCACACAGGGCCAGCATCGCGCCGAACGCGAGCATCGACAGATCAACGCCGGCCAGTGCCCAGTCGCCGTTGCGCAGGGTCACGCCGAGGTGGGCGTGCGTGGTCATTGCATTGATGACCGGCACCAGCGCGAATGCGGCCGCACCCAGATACAGCTGCCAGGCCCACATCATCCGCTTCGGCCAGAGGAAGGCGGCCAGCAGCGCGCCGCCCCAGGCGCAGAAGAACACGTTGGCCTCCGCGCTGGAGCGTTCGGCAATGTCCAGCGGCAGCAGGCGATTGCCCCAGAAATAGGCCGCGAACGCGATCGGCAGGCCCGCCACGGTGCCGATGTTCAGCGCATCGACCAGGCGCAGGCCAAAGCCGGTGCGTCCACTCTTGGCGTGCTTCGGCCGTTCCTTCACCGCCCACAGCACCACGCCACTGGCCACCATCAGGCAGCCGACCAGGCCGGACAGGAAGAACAGGGCACGCAGGCCCCAATCGGCGAAGCGCGCCAGGTGCAGGCCGTACAGCACGCCGCGGGTCGCCGTGGCACCGCCGGAAGGCGGCGTTTCCGCCAGCAGCGTGCCGTTGACCATGTCGTAGCGCACGGCCGGGGTATCGGTGGACAGGCGCTTGCCGTCGCGTTGGCGGATGTCGATCACCGCATTGGCCGCCCCCGGGTTGGACACGGTGAAGCCGGCCACTTCCACGCCGCGCCAGTGCGCACGTGCGCTGTCCAGCAACTGTGCGATCGGCAGCGGCGCGGCGCGTCCTTCGGCCGGTGCAGTCACCTCCGGCATGCCACCGAAGGCCTCGCTGAAGAACGCGTCCTCGTCCTGCGGGTAGGCCACCTTCACCCCCCACGGCAGGTACATGACCATCAGGGTGACGATGCCGGTATAGGTGATCATGGCGTGGTAAGGCAGCGCCATCACCGCACTGACGTTGTGGAAATCCAGCCAGGAACGCAGGCCCTTGTCCTTGCGGAAGGTGAAGAAATCCTTGAAGATTTTCTTGTGGGTGATGACGCCGGTGATGATCGCCACCAGCATGAACATCGCGCAGAAGCCGACCAGGTAGCGCGCCCACAGCACGGGGATGTAGTGCAGGTCGAAGTGCAGGCGGTAGAAGAAGTCACCGCCGCGGGTTTCGCGGGCTTTCAGCGCCTGGCCACTGTTCGGGTCCAGCGTGGCTTCGCCGAAACCACCGCGACGGCCACGACTGGGGTCGGCCTGCTCCGGCGGCAGCCGCCAGAACATCTGCATGGCCGGGTTGCGCGGCTGCGGCAGGGTAACGAACCAGTTCCCGGCCTGGGCCGCGTTGACCTGCAGGTAGTCGACGGCGCGCTGCGCGGCGACGTCGATGCTGACGTTGCTGGAGGGCAGCTCCGGGCGCATCCAGCGGCTGATTTCCTCGCGGTAGTAACTGGCGGTGCCGGCCATGAAGATCAGCAGCAGCAACCAGCCGACCAGCAGGCCGGTCCAGGTGTGCAGCCAGGCCATCGATTGGCGGAATCCGTTCTTCATGCCCAGGCCCCCAGCAGCCGGGCGACGGCCGCCATCAGCAACGCCGGCGCCAGGATGCCGGCCCAGGCGCGCAGCGCGCTGCGGGTGGCAAACGCCCACAACGCCGCGCAGGCGGCCACCAGGATGGCCAGCAGCATGCCGGTCAGCACGGCCTGGCCGCGGGGGCCGGGCAGTGCCACCGCGCAGAACACGCTGGTGGCCGAAGCCAGTGCGTAGCCGCCGAAGATCGCGGCCAGCGAGCGTGACAGCACGCCCCAGCGGGGATTGGAGAACAAGGGGCGGGCGGTTGCGGGCGAGCGGTCCACGGCGTTCCTGAAGATGGAAGGGAGGAGGGAACGCGCCGCGGCCTCCTTGCGCCCTGCGCATGTGGCCGAGCGAGGTCCCGTCAACGGAGCACTGCCCGCGCCGGCGCGCAGTCCTGGGTGGGAGGCAGGCGGGCAAGGGATGCGTCTTCCGCACCCGTCCGCCCAAGTGCACGACCCATCAGCAAATGATAGGCATTCGCATTTCTTGAATCAAGCATGACGCCGCCAGCGGGCGGTGGTGGCTAGAACCTGAAGACGACGGTTGCCGCATGCAGCAGCAGGCCGATCAGACCGCCGACCAGCGTGCCATTGAAGCGGATGAACTGCAGGTCGCGACCCACGCTCAGTTCCAGCTGCTCGACCAGATGGCGCTCGTCCCAGCCCTTCACGGTCTGCGCGATATGCGTGGTCACTCCTTCGCGTAGGCGGCCGGTCAAGCGCTGCGCCCCTTCCAGCAGGTGCTGGTTCAGCGCCTCGCGCAGCGCCGGGTCGGCCTGCAGGCTGCTGCCCAGCGACGCCAGGCTGCGCTGCAGGTGACCGACCAGCGCCGAGTCTTCGCGCTGCAGGTCGGCGCGCAGGCTGGCGTGGATCCGTGCCCACAACCCCTGCACGTAGTCCTGCAGGGCGGGGTGGTCGATCATGTCCTGCTTGAGCTGTTCGATGCGTTCGGCCAGCGCCGGGTCCGCGCGCAGGCGCTGTACGTAATTCTGCAGCCAGGCCTCGTAGTCCTGGCGCAGCGGATGCTGCGGCTCGGCCAGCACCTGCTGCAGTTCCTCCAGCACCGCGCGTGCCAGGCGCTCGGCCAGGCTGTCGCCGATCTCGTCGATCGGCTTGACCCAGTTCACCGTGCTCGACAGGGTCGGCCATTCGCGCTGGATGTAGCCCACGATCAGCTGCGAAGCGCGCTCTTTCACCTGCGGCTGTTCCAGCCAACGGCCGAGCCGCTGCAGGCCCTCGTCCAGCACCCGCTGGTGGCGTCCGTCGGCGGTCAGCAGCGCCAGCAGTTCACCGGCGGTGGCGGCGGCATTCCACTGCCGCAGCTGCTGCACCACGAAGGCGTGCAGCTGCCGGCGCACCGCGGTTTCGTCGAAGAAATCCAGCGCCTGCAACGCCCAGCCGCGGGCCATGTCGGCCAGCATCCGTGAGCGCGCCGGATCGGCCAGCCAACTGCCGAGGCGGCTGGCCGGGTCGAACACCTGCAGCTTGGCCAGCAGCACGCCCGGCTCCAGGAACTGGTCGCGCACGAACAGCGCCAGGCTGTCGCCGATGCGCTCCTTGCTGCGCGGGATGATCGCGGTGTGCGGAATCGGCAGGCCCATCGGCCGCCGGAACAGCGCGACGACCGCGAACCAGTCGGCCAATGCGCCCACGGCTGCCGCTTCGCAGAAGGCCGAGACCCAGGCCCAGATGCCGCGCTCGCCCTGCCAGTGGCTGACCGCGAAACCCGCCAGCATCAACAGCAGCAGGCCCAGTGCGAGGGCTTTCAGGCGCCGCAGCTGGGCGCGGCGCGGATCGTGGACAGGCGTCATGCCGGAAGTCTAACCGGCACGGCATGAGCATCTGGTAGTGCCGGCCGCTGGCCGGCATCTTCAGTTCACCCGATACCTTCATGGGGTTGCCGGCCAGCGGCCGGCACTACCTGCTTGCGCAGCGCGGCCAGCTGCGCGCGCAGGGTATCGTTCTCGCGGGTCAGCGCGACCACGCGACGGCGCAGTGCCGCTGCATCCTCGCCCAGCAGCTCCAGCGCCGACAGGACCTCGGCGTCGCGGCTGGCGATCTCGTCCTCGCTGGGCTCTTCGACATCCATCTCGGCCGCGTCCGGCTTCGGTGCGCGCGGCTTGCGCTTGGATTCACGCACGCGCTTGGCAGCCTGCTTCAACTCGTCCTTGCCACCGGCCGCGGCCGCGCGCTGCTCATCCTCCGGCAGGTCGGCCACGGCGGCGGCAGCGCTGATCGAGATCACGCCGGCCTTCACCGCTTCGACCACTTCGGGCGCGGCCTGGGCGTGGATGCGCTCGATCATGCCGACCTGGCTGGTGCTCAGCTTGGCCTCGCGGGCCAGCTCGGCGCGGCTGATCTTCGGTGCCGGCTCCCACGGCGGGCTGTCTTCGCCCTCGTCGGCAACGTCAGCGGTGCCATCGCTCTCGCGCTGCAGCTGCGCCTGCTCGACCTGCTTGCGGGCGGCCAGGATGTCGCGCTTGCGCAGCGCCAGCACGCCGCGCTGGAAGTCGGACACGCTGCGCCGGCCCAGGTGCTGCTCGATCATCCACAGATGCACGTCTTCCATGCTCTGGAAGCGGGTGTTCTGCACGGTGTTGAAGGGTAGGCCATGCTTCTGGCAGATGCCGAAACGGTTGTGGCCGTCGACCAGTACGTTGCCCCACAGCACCAGTGCGTCACGGCAGCCTTCGGCCAGGATGCTGCGCTCCAGCGCGTCATGTTCGTCCGCGGTCAGCGGGTCGATGTAGGCCTTGAGTTCTTCTTTGACGACGATATCCATGGGCACGGCAGCGAGCAGGAGCGGAACCGCCCATTGTACCTGCTCGCCACCGCCGGCCCGGCTCAGGCGGTGGCCCGGATCATCTCGCCCAGGGTGCCGGTGATCTGGTCGATCTGCGCCTTGTCCACGATCAGCGGCGGCGACAGCGCGATGATGTCGCCGGTGCAGCGCACCAGCAGCCGGCCGTCGTGGAAGCAACGCCGGTAGACCTCGTAGCCCCGGCTGCCGGGCGCATCGCGGCGCGGCGCCAGCTCGACCGCGCCGACCAGGCCGAAGTTGCGGATGTCGATCACGTTGGGCAGGCCCTGCAGCGCATGCAGCCGTTGCTGCCAGTACTCGCCCAGCTCGATGGCGCGCTCGAACAGGCGTTCCTCGGCGTAGACGTCCAGTGTCGCCAGCGCCGCGGCGCAGGCCAGCGGGTGCCCGGACCAGGTGTAGCCGTGGAACAGCTCGATGGCTTGCGGCGGCGCCTGCATCAGCCCGGCATGCACCGCATCGGCCACCAGTACGCCGCCCAGTGGCACCGCGCCATTGCTGACCGCCTTGGCGAACGTCAGCAGGTCCGGGGTGACCCCGAAACGCTGCGCGGCGAAGGGCATGCCGACACGGCCGAAACCGGTGATGACCTCGTCGAACACCAGCAGGATGCGGTGCTGGTCGCACAGCTCGCGCAGGCGTTGCAGGTAGCCGGGCGCGGGCAGGATCACCCCGGCCGAACCGGCAATGGGTTCGACGAACACTGCGGCGATGGTGGAGGCGTCATGCAGTGCGATCAGTCGTTCCAGGTCGTCGGCCAGCTCCGCGCCCTGGCGTGGCAGGCCCTTGCTGAAGGCATTGCGCTGCAGATCCAGGGTGTGCCGCAGGTAGTCCACACCGCCCAGTTGCAGGGCGAACGACTTGCGGTTGTTGGGCAGCCCGCCCAGCGCCATGCCGCCGAAGCCGACGCCGTGGTAGGCCTTCTCGCGGCTGATGAAACGGGTGCGCTGGCCTTCGCCACGCTGGCGGTGGTAAGCCAGCACGATCTTCATCGCGGTATCCACCGCCTCGGAGCCGGAGCTGGTGAAGAACACATGGTTGAGCGGCCCCGGTGCCAGCGCGGCCAACCGCTGCGCCAGTGCGAACGCCGGCGGCGAGCCCATCTGGAAGGCGGGTGAGTAGTCCAGCGTGCGCGCCTGCTCGACGATGGCCTCGACGATGCGCGGGCGGGCATGGCCGGCATTGCAGCACCACAGGCCGGCGGTGCCGTCGAGGATCTGGCGGCCGTCGACATCCTCGTAGTGCATGCCCTCGGCACGTACCAGCACACGCGGGGCGGCCTTGTACTGGCGGTTGGCGGTGAACGGCATCCAGTACGCCTCCAGTGATTCCGGGCGCTGGGTAGCCAGGTCGTGCAGGTCGCTCGCGGGATGCTTCATGCCGGCTCCGTCGGGTCCGATGGGGTGAATGTAGCGCAGCCACGTCACGGTGGAGTCGCGGCCACGCCGGTATAACCGGGGCGACTGTTCCGAGGAGCCCGACATGGCCGACTTTCCCGACCGCAGCCACTGGCAGGTGCTGTCGCAGCAGCTTTCGATGCCTGGACAGGCCTTCATCGATGGCCGCTACACCGACGCCGCCAGCGGCGCCCGCTTCGACTGCATCAGCCCGATCGATGGCCGCGTACTGGGAGCGGTTGCCGACTGCGATGCGCAGGACGTGGAGCGTGCGGTGCTGGCGGCGCGGCGTGCCTTCGAGGCCGGCCACTGGTCGCAGGCCAGCCCGGCCCACCGCAAGCGGGTGCTGCTGGCCTTGGCGGCCCTGGTGGAGAAACACGCGGACGCGCTGGCGCTGCTGGAAACCCTGGACATGGGCAAGCCGGTGCGCGACGCGCGCCGCATCGATCTGCCCGCTGTGGTGCGCTGCCTGGGCTGGACCGCCGAAGCGGTGGACAAGCTGTACGGCGAAATCGCACCCACCGGCCTGCATGTGCTGGGGCTGGTCACGCGCGAGCCTGCCGGCGTGGTGGCGGCGATCGTGCCGTGGAATTTCCCGCTGCTGATGGCCTGCTGGAAGATCGCACCGGCGCTGGCCATGGGCAATTCGGTGGTGCTCAAGCCTTCGGAGCGGTCGCCCCTGACAGCGCTGCGGTTGGCTGCGCTGGCCGCCGAGGCGGGCCTGCCGGACGGGGTGCTGAACGTGCTGCCCGGCCAGGGCGCGCGGGTCGGCGAGCCGCTGGCCCTGCACATGGACGTGGACGTGCTGGCCTTCACCGGTTCCACGGCCACGGGCGCGAAGCTGCTGCAGTATTCAGGGCGATCCAACCTCAAGCGGGTCTGGCTGGAGTGCGGTGGCAAGAGCCCGCACGTGGTGTTCGCCGACGCTCCCGATCTGGACGCCGCCGCCAGGTCGGTGGCCCAGGGCATCTTCTTCAACCAGGGCGAAGTCTGCACCGCCGGCTCGCGGCTGCTGGTACAGCGCTCGATCCGCGAGGATTTCGTGCACCAGGTGGTTGCCTACGGCCAGCGCATGCAGCCCCGCCATCCACTGGACGCCGATGCACCGATGGGTGCGCTGGTCGACGCCGCGCACGTGGACAAGGTGCTGGCCGATATCACGCGCGCCGAAGGCGAGGGCGCTCGCCTGCTGCTGGGCGGCCGTCGGGCCGACGTGGAAGCCGGAGGCTGCTATGTGCAGCCCACGGTGTTCGACCAGGTGCGTCCAGACCACGCGTTGGCGCGCGAGGAGGTGTTCGGGCCGGTGCTGGCCGTACTGGGCTTCGAGGATGAGGCTGAAGCCGTGCGCGTGGCCAACGACAGCCGCTACGGCCTGGCGGCGGGCCTGTGGACGCGGGACCTGGGCCGTGCCCACCGCGTCGCGCGCCAGCTGCGTGCAGGCAGCGTGTGGGTGAACGGCTGGGATGGCGGTGACATGACCGCCCCGTTCGGTGGCTACAAACAGTCCGGCAATGGACGCGACAAATCACTGCATGCGTTCGACAAGTACAGCGAGATCAAGGCCACCTGGATCCAGTTGTAACGACGTGGCTGCTTGACCGCTGTTCGCCCTTTGTAGAGTCGAGCCTTGCTCGACTGCCGTTCGTTCTTTTGTGGAGCCGAGCCATGCTCGGCTGCATCCCGCGAAGCGCAGTCGAGCATGGCTCGACTCTACAAAGGCGTGCCGCTACCGGCAGCGGGCACTCACCTGCAGCACTGCCGCACGCAGCACGTCGCGGTCGGCTTCTTCGACGGCGTTCTGGAAATAGTCCATGTCCTGCTTGCCCAGCTCGCACGGGTCGACGGTGTAGCCGGGTGGCCACAAGCCCAGCAGCTGCGCCACGCCATGCACGATCTGCTCGGGGCTCATCTGCCGACGGATCCGGAAGTAATTGCGGCGCGGCCCGAACGCGGGATGGACCTCGCGCCGACCGATCAGGCGCGGCGCCACGCCCGCTGCGCTGATGCCGTCACCGCCATCGATGCTGCCCGCAGGCAGGCCCAGCAACAGTGGCGCCGTTGCAGGCGGTTCCTCGGACGCGGGCGCGATGGCATCCGTGGGTGCGGCCGGGGCCGGACGGGACGCTGTCGATGCGGCGGGTCGCGCCGCCGATGCGGAGGGCAGCGCCGGGTGTGGTTGTACCGCCGCGGGTTGCTCCGGCGGTAACCAGCGCAATGAAATCCTGGCAGCTTCGTCGCTGGGCAGCGTCATCCTGCCACTGCCCAGCAGCCACACTGCCATCAACCCATGCACCAGCAGCACCATCAGCCATGCCACCATGCGCGGCAGCTTCGGCGAATCGGACCACGACAGCGCGACTGCAGTCATCGGCAAAGCATCCATGCAGGGACCGGTGGCGCAGCCTAGCGGGCGGCCCGAAAAATTTCGTTGGCATCGGTGTCGGCTGAAACCATCGTCCCGTGCGGCCGCCAGCCCGTGGCAGAATCGGGCGATCCGCCGTTACCCGTGTTGCCGATGTCGACGATCACCGCTGCCGCACCGCCCGTGAATTCTCCCAGTCGTGTCCTGCTGGCCAGCCTGATCGGCACCACCATCGAGTTCTTCGATTTCTACATCTACGCCACGGCGGCCGTGCTGGTGTTCCCGCACCTGTTCTTCCCGGACAGCAGCGAGCAGGCGGCCCTGCTGCAGTCACTGGCGACCTTCGCCGTGGCGCTCATCGCGCGCCCGGTCGGCTCTGCGGTGTTCGGCCATTTCGGTGACCGCATCGGCCGCAAGGCGACGCTGGTCGCGGCGTTGCTGACCATGGGCCTGTCCACGGTGCTGATCGGCCTGCTGCCGACGCACGCACAGATCGGCCTGGGGGCGCCGGCGCTGCTGGCGCTGTGCCGCTTCGGCCAGGGCCTGGGGCTGGGCGGCGAGTGGGGTGGGGCGGTGCTGCTGGCCACCGAGAACGCGCCGCCGGGCAAGCGTGCCTGGTACGGCATGTTCCCGCAGCTGGGCGCGCCGATCGGCTTCCTGTTGTCGGCGGGCATTTTCCTGGTGCTTGGCCGCTGCCTGAGCCAGGATGATTTCCTGCAGTGGGGCTGGCGTATCCCGTTCGTGGCCAGCGCGCTGCTGGTCGGCCTGGGCCTGTGGGTGCGCCTGAACATCCATGAGACGCCCGACTTCAAGCAGGCACTGGAGCGCAAGGCGCCAGTGCGGCTGCCGATGTGGACCGTGCTGCGTGACCATCCGGTGCCGATGCTGCTGGGCACGCTGGGGGCGTTCGCCACCTTCGTGCTGTTCTACCTGATGACGGTGTTCAGCCTTGGCCACGGCACTGCGGTGCTGGGCTACAGCCGCGAGCAGTTCCTGCTGATGCAGATGGCCGGCATGGTGTTCTTCGCACTGGGCATCCCATTGTCGGCACGCTATGGCGACCGCTGGGGCACGCGTCGCACCATGATCGTCGCCAGCGTGCTGATCATCGGCTTCGGCGTACTGTTCGCGCCGTTGTTCCAGCCGCACAGCCCGTGGCTGGTCACCGCGTTCCTGTGCCTGGGCCTGTTCCTGATGGGGCTGACCTACGGCCCCTGCGGCACCTTCCTGGCCGAGATCTACCCGGTGGAAGTGCGTTACACCGGCGCGTCGCTGTCATTCAACCTGGCCGGCATCCTCGGCGCGGCGCCGGCGCCGTACCTGGCCACCTGGCTGGCCGAGCGTTTCGGCCTGGTCGCGGTCGGCTACTACCTGTGCCTCACCGCGGTGGCCACGCTGTGCGCGCTGGTGGCCCTGCACCGGCGCGCGCTGCGGCTCAGCCAAAGAAGCGCTTGAGCGTGCGCCCCAGCCAGCCACCGCCCTGGTGTTCGCGGGCGAACTGGTTCAGGTGTGCCTTGACCTGTTCGGCATACGCCTGGTCGTCGCCACGGATGTGGTTGAACAGCCAGCGCGAGAGCATGGTGCGCAGCTCGTCGCTGATGTCCTCGCCGGCCTGGAAGCGCATGCGGTACTCCGATACCCGCTTGATGAAGACCTCGTGCACGCGCTTGTGCGCGGCACAGAACGGATAGCCCGCTTCCTCCATCAGTTCTTCCTCGAACGCGAAGTGCGACATGGTGTAGTCCACCACTTCGTCGATCACTTCGCCCACTGCCGCACGCTGCATGCTGGCCTGGGCCACGTGCAGGTGGTTGAGCATCTCGATGATGCGGCGGTGTTGTTGGTCGATCACATCGATGCCGATGTTCAGATCGTCCTGCCAGACCAGTAGTGCCATCCCCGGCTCCCCTTCATGCGTATGTCGGGGCTGACTGTAGAGCTGCCGCGGCGGCGCGGCGTTGATCTGGATCAAGGCTGCCCGGTCAGGTCAGCGCGGGCTCGCGCGGGCGCAGCGGGCTGGCCACCGTGGTGCAGCTGACCCGGTTGCGGCCGCCGGCCTTGGCCAGGTACAGCTGGCGGTCGGCTTCGGAGATCAGCCGGTGCAGTGCATCGCGCTGCGGGCGCAGGCAGCACAGGCCGATGCTCACCGTCATGCGCAGGCTGGCGGTGCCGATGTCCACTTCCAGCGCGGCGATGCGCTGGCGCAGTTCCTCGAAGTACAGCAGGGCCTCGTCCTGCTCCATGTCCGGCACCAGCAGGCAGAACTCCTCGCCGCCGAACCGGGCGGTCAGGTCGTGGCTGCGGGCATGCGCGGCCACCGCTCCGGCCACCGCACGCAGCGCGTCATCGCCGGCTTCGTGACCGTAAGTGTCGTTGATGTGCTTGAAGTGGTCGATGTCGATCATTGCCACCGCCACGCACTGGCCATGCAGCTGCAGCTGCGGCAGCTGGCGCTGGCTCTGTTCCAGGAAGCAGCGGCGGTTCGGCAGGCCGGTGAGGAAGTCGCGGGTGGCCAGGTCCTGCAGGGTGCCGATCAGCTCCAGCTGATCCACGTTCTGCGAGACCCGGCAGAAGAATTCCTCGCGCGAGAACGGCTTGCGCAGGAAGTCGTTGGCGCCGTTCTTCAGGAAGCGCGGAATCAGCGAGGCATCGGTATTGCCGGAAATGCCGATCACTGCCACCTTGTCGCGCGAGCGCAGGGTGCGCAGGCGGCGGGTGAACTCCACGCCTTGCATGCCAGGCATTTCCTGGTCGACCACGGCGAGGCGGATCGCAGGATGCGCTTCGATCGCAGCCAGCCCCTCATTGCCATCGGCTGCTTCGTGCACCTCATGGCCATACATGCGCAGCAGGGCGGCGGCATAGCCGCGGGCCGAAGGCGAATCGTCCACCACCAGCGCCGCAATGCGCCGGTTGCGCTCCAGGCGCTGCACCAGCCACACCAGATAGTCGATGCTGCCCGGCGTGTTCTTCAGCACGTAGTCGATGATCTGCTGCTGCAGTACGCGCTTGCGCAGGTCCTCGTCGTAGACGCTGCTGACCACCACGGTGGGCAGGCCGCGCCTGAGGAAGAACTCGACCACCGCGTCGCGGTCGCCGTCGGCCAGCACCAGCCCGGTCAGTACCAGGAACCAGCCGCCCTCTTCACTGAGCAGGCGGTCGGCCTCGGCCAGGGTGGAAGCGATCACCACCGGCAGCTCCAGGCGCTGCTCGATCGCCTCGCGCAGCATGCCGGTGAAGGCACGGGAGTTTTCGACCAGCAGGATCCGCTGCGGCAGCGGATCGGCCAGGTCGCCATCGACGGCGGCCTGCGGCAGGACGGGCATGATGCGGTGGCTCACGAGGGAGGGACTCGGCACGGATAGCGGCAGTTTCGGGTGCAACTTTAGCGGGAGCCATCGCTTGCGGACAGATCTGCCCTGCACGGTTCTGGTGCGGGCACAGGGCATCCCTGGCAGAACAGGGACAGGTTTGGAGGCATTCCCTTCATGGCGCTTGCAGTGCGGCGTGGTTATGCTGGGTCGCGCCATCCTTACTGGTGTCTTGGGCACGACGGCGTCGAACGAAGAGTCCCTTCAAGCGAGGTCGAGATCCATCCAGTCGCGGTGTGGCGAAACGGAATTGCCTGGAGTTGTCTTTCCAACCATCCATGGGGGTGAGCGTGAGATTTTCTGAATTGCGAGTGTTGCTACCGGCCGCTGTCCTGCTTTCCATGTCGGCTTTCAGTGCATCGGCGTGTTGCCCAAGTGGTGACAACGGAATCCATATGGCTCAGACCGGTCTGGGGGAGGCTCTGCCGGTAGCCACGAATCTGAGTTCGAACCCCAACTGGCTTGTTTATGGATTTGAACGTGATGGGATCAGTTACTACCAGGTGAACGATCTCTCGGGACAGGTCGTCCTGATCGTGGGAAATGTCGATGCGACGTTCTGGACGCTTCCAGCGGGCAATAGCGCTGCAAAGGTATCTCTGCCTTCGCATCGACTGCGTCTGCCCGAAAAGAGCGTCCGACGCGTGGTGTTCCAGAACGCCGAGTTCTCGTTGGTAGTCTATGGGGAAGGCGCGAGCGCTGTATGGGTCGTCGAATCCGTGGATGCTGCAGGCTGAGGACACTCTGCGTGGCCGCCACGACGGGGCACACCGACGAAGCAGGAGCCGGGAGCCGGCTCCTGCGATGATCTGATCGTCCGGGCCTTGCGTTCAAGTGACTGGGGACCGTCAGGCGATGTCCACTCGGCTTGTCCAGGCAGCTTGCATGCTGCTTTGCGCGCTGCTGGTCGCAGTTTCCAGCAGCAGCACACGCACGCGGTTCCTTTCGCAGTGCACTTTTCCCCCATAGGCTTGTGCACGCGAACTCAGGCGTTCAATAGCCAACCTTGTGGTGTCGACGAGCAGCTCACGATCACGGTCCAGTAGAGCAATTCTGAGCAGAATTCCTTGTTGCCCTTTCAGTCGTCCACAACGAGCATGTATCTGGATCTGTCCTTGTTCCTGTTTGAGCAGCAATGAAACGGCCTCGGTGAGCGTGCGGTAGGCCGCCAGCTGCAATGCAATGCTCAATCTGCAGGGATCCCCGGTCAGGATGGGAGATGTGACCCTGTGTGTCTGATCCCAGCTTTCGCGAATGCCGCTGACCTGCAGGGCCAGGTAGAGCCCGACGTGCTCGACTTCGGTCGGATATACCATGCTGGTCAATTCGCGGAACTGGCGGGAATGCGCGGTGGACGTGAGAAGAAGATCCAGCGCCGGCGAGTGATGGCCGTGTGTCTTCAACAAGTCGACTGTCTTGTTCAAGGAAACTTCAATGCCATCCGCAATTCTCCTGAGATCCAGGGCGCGCTCCCGCAGATCCATCTCGCTCGCCATATGAGCCGACCTTGATAGCCGAGCGGTCTGGTGTCCGTCTGCGTCACTACGCCCCCGTTGATGATAGTGCCGGGTGATCCGGGAGCCGAGTGCCAGCAACCCCGTTCCTGCAATGGCAATCAGCTGCTGCGTCGTGAACGTTCGATCATCGTATGAGCCAAGGAGGCCGGATGTAGGGGTGACCACCGCAATGAGAATATTCAACAGGGGAACACCAATGGCTGCTCCCTGCCAGCCATGAATGCATGTCAACACGATCACGGGCAGTGCCATGGTCAACTGCAGACTCGTTTTGCTCGCATCCGACAGGCCGGGGGCCAGTGCGGTAACCAGGCCGAGCCCCAGCATCACTGCGAGAGCAGCGATTGTGGGAGGGGAGCGCCAGAGCCTCCATTCGTACATTGCATGGCGTCTGCTCCAGAGAACTGCGAGCGGTGCGACGGTCAGAATGGCAATGTAGTCACCGAGGACAAAGCGCACGGCCCTTGTCGCAATCGGCACGCTTGAAGGGTTCTCTGAAAGCAGGTGAGACAGCCCAAGCTTTAAGGCAGTAGCAATCACGGCGGCTGAAACTGCGACTGAAAGCAGCCACGCATCTGCCTTTGCGGTCATGAATTTTCGATGCGCATGTACAACCAGAGCCACGGCTGGCAGCAGGAACGCCGAACCCAGGATGACCCACGCGAGTCCATAGTCATCTATCAGCGGGTAGCGCAGTTGTGCGAAGAACGCATATTCGCCAATAAGCAGGTAGGACCAGAGGCGAGGCGGACACACAAGCAAAGCCGCTACACGAATGCCGGCAGGCAGGTAAAACTGGTCCAAAGAGACCCGCCAGGCGGCCCAACACGTGATCGCGTACATCGCGGCAATCGCGAGCCCCAAGGGCCGTACGCGGAACGTCAGCTCAATTCCCCTTTTCCACCAATTCAACCCAAGCCTCCCTTGCTCGTGACATGGCGGCGGCCCCAGTGCTGTTTGAACCCGCCATTGGGTGACAGTATCGATAGAAGCACGGGGGCGCAATCACGCGGTGGTGCGCGGTCCTGGCGGGGTAAGGGGGCGTGCGCCGAACAAAGATCACTTTTGAGTAGTGATCTGCATCTCGTTTCCGCAGGGAGTCAGGTCGCGGCCCGTGGGGCGCCTGGATCGATGAAGCGCGTACTTCCACGCATGGATTCGTTGGCGTCCGTCTGGCGGGAATCTCCCTGTGCTTCCGTCAACACGATCCTGAGCCTGTTGCCCGTGATGTCCATGTGGCCACCATGCACCAGGATTCGGCCCAGCAAATGCTCATTTGCTTGTTCCGAGGTCCGGGTTCCCAATGATTCGTTTCGGCCCACGAGGGCTATGCAGATGAATACGCCGGGCTTCTGGATGAAGTTCCCGCAGCGGATACTGACAGAAATCTGTCCGGATTCGCATTTCAGGAGCAGTGACACCGCGTCAACCACGAGTCGGTAGGCCGCAAGCTGCAGGCCGACCCCGAGCGAGCAGGGATCACCCATCAACCTGGGCCGCCCGATCCGATGTGTGGCGTCCCAAGCCTCGCGCACTCCACCGGCCTGCAGTGCCACATACAGGCCCAGTCGTTCCAGGGCGGCGGGATAGATCATGCTGGCCTGGGCCCTGAACAGGCGCGAGTGCACCTCCGAGGTATGCCGCAGGCTGTCGGCCACGGCGTGATGACCCTGGGCATGCAGCCAGTTCACCATCTCATTCAGGGACAGGTCCATGCCATCACCGAGCTGGCGCAGGTGCGCCGCCCGTTCGCGCAATTCCATCTCGCTGGCCAAGTGCGAGTTGCGGGCAAGCTGCAGGGCTGCCCGGCCATCTTCCTCGCGTAACCGGTGTTGGTTCTGGAAGTGGGTGATGCGCGCACCCAGCAGCAACAGGGCGACGCTGGCGATGGCCATGGCCTGCTGGGTGGCGAAGGTTGCGGCATCGAACGCGTCTGGGCGATCGGCCGGTGTACTCATGCCCAGGATCATGTTCACGGCTGCAACACCAATGGCTGCTCCACGCCACCCCAGCAGGCAGGTCAGGGCGATTGCTGGAATCGGCAGGATAAGCAGCAGCTGCAGCGAGCCCGGGCTGGTGATCGATGCAGGTACTGGCGTCGCCTGCAGGCCGATGACCAGCATGGCCCCGAGTGCACCTGCCACGGCCGCAACGGACCGGGCCGTCCATTGTTCCTCGGCGCGACGGATCCACAGCAGTGCCAGCGGTGCCAGGATAAGGATGCCGGTGAAGTCGCCCAGCGCGTAGCGCAACACGTGGGTGAGAAATGGCGTTTCCCGCAACGGTGGCCAAAGCAGGGAGGAGATGCCCAGGTTGAGCAGGCTGATCGCCGCAGCCGCGCAGACCGCGATGGAAATTACACCCACGACGGTGGTGCGTGCGAGCAGTTTCCGGTGCAGCTGCACGATCAGCATAACGGTAGGCATCAGGAAGACTGATGCGCAGATCACCCAGGTGAGGCCGTACTTGCCCAGCAGGGGGACGCGCAGATGCGCGAAGTAGGCGTACTCGCCGATCAGCAGATAGGGCCAGAGACGGGGCGGGCACAGTAGGAGGGCGGCCACCCGCACACCGGCGGGCAGGAAAAACTGGTCCAGGGACAGCTTGCGCGCCGCCCAGCAGGCGAGCGCATAGACGAACGCCAGCGCCAGCCCCTCGGGGCTGACCCGGATCCTCACCAGCAGGCCGTCCTTCCACCACTGCATCCACGTGCTCCCCCAGCTCCTGCGTCGATTATGCAAACAAAGGGCGGCAGTGGATCAAGTCATGTGGCAGGCAAGGGATCCACTACCACAGCGCATCCCGCAGCTTGTACCAGGACATCGCCGCCACCAGCAGCGGCGTGCGCAGCAGCCGGCCGCCGGGGAAGGGCGCATGCCGCAGGCGCTGGAACACGTCCAGGCGCTCGCTCTGGCCGGCAATGGCGGCCGCGATGACCTCGCCGGCCAGCCCGGCGGCGGCCACCCCATGGCCGGAGAAGCCCTGCGCAAAATACAGGTTGCCGTCCAGCCGGCCCCAGTGCGGGGCGCGGTTGCGGGTAATGTCCACATAACCGCCCCAGACCTGGTCCAGGGCCACGTCGGCCAGCTGCGGGAACACCTGGTGCATGCGCCGCTGCATCACCCTGCGCAGACCGGGCGGTGGCAGCGCCGAATAACTGGCACGGCCACCGAACAGCAGCCGGTGGTCGTGGCTGAGGCGGAAGTAGTCCAGTGCCCAGGCGGTGTCGGCTACCGCCATGTTGTTGCCGATCAGCGCCCGGGCACGCTCGGCTCCGATCGGCTCACTGGCGCCGATGTAGGTGCCGACCGGCATGATCCGGCGCTCCAGCTCGGGCAGCAGGCCCTGCAGCCACGCATTGCCGGCAATCACCAGGTGTGCAGCGTGCACGCTGCCCAGTGCGGTGTGCAGGACAGGCTGCGGCCCACGCTGCACGCGGGTTACCGCTGAATGCTCGTGGATCACCACGCCGGCCGCGCGCGCGGCGTCGGCCAGGCCACGCGCATAGGCCAGCGGATGCAGGTGCGCGCTGAGCGGATCGAACATCGCGGCACGGTAGCGCGGGCTGTCCAGCTGCGCGCGCAGGGCGTTGCGGTCCCACCACTGCATCGGGTAGTCGTAGTGGCGCTGAAGATGCTCGCAGTTGGCGTGCAGGTCGCGCTCATGGCGTTCGCGTATGGCAACGCTGGCGTGGCCTTCGACCCAGTGGCAGTCGATGCCGTGGCGATCGATGCGCGTGCGCATGGCCTGCACTGCATCGCGTGACCAGTCGAACAGGTGGCGCGCATCGTCACGACCGAGCTGCCGCTCCAGTTCGTCCACCTCGCAGCCGTAGCCGACCAGCGCCTGGCCGCCGTTGCGGCCGGACGCGCCCCAGCCGATCCGCTGCGCTTCCAGCACCACCACGCGCTGGCCACGCGCGGCCAGTTCCAGTGCGGCGGTCAGGCCGGTATAGCCGGCGCCCAGCACCGCAACGTCGGCCTGCACCCGCCCCTGCAACGAGGGCAGTGCGGGCGGTTCGGGCAGGCTGGCGGCATACCAGCTGGGCGGAAAGGCGGCGCTCACTGCAGGCCTCGCGGCTGCAGTGGGACAGGGAAGAGCGGGGAAGGACGATCAGCATTCACCCGCCTAGTTTCGCCGATGCATGACGGCGTGGCGTGATGGCACCGGCTTGCCGCGTGCGGTGAGCGACGGGTAACGTGTCGGCACGCCAAGGAGTGTCCCCATGCGCCGCCTGCCCTGGGTGGGCCTGCCCACCGACAGCACCGTGCTCGGCCATCACCGTTTCGCGGTGGCTGGCGAGAAGTACGTGCGCGCGCTGGCCGAGGCGGCCGAGGTGACCCCGGTGGTGTTGCCCAGCCTGCAGCCACCGTTGCCGGCCAGCGACTGGCTGCTGGGGCTCGATGGCCTGCTGTTGACCGGCGCGGTCAGCAATATCGAACCGCAGCACTACGAGGGCGGCCGCAGCTGGCCGGGCAATCCGCATGATCCGGCCCGGGATGCCAATGCCTTCGCGCTGCTGCGCGAGGCGCTGTCGTTGGACCTGCCTGTCCTGGCGATCTGCCGCGGCTTCCAGGAACTGAACGTCGCACTGGGCGGCAGCCTGCATCCGCAGGTGCACGCGGTGCCTGGGCTGGCCGACCATCGCGAAGACCCACAGGCACCGGTGGAGGTGCAGTATGGAGCGGCGCATGCGGTCACCCTGGCGGCCGATGGCTGGCTGGCGCAGTGGCACGGCAGCGACCGGGTGCAGGTCAATTCGGTGCACGGGCAGGGCATCGCCCGCCTGGCGCGGGGCCTGCAGGTCGAGGCCCGTGCCGATGACGGACTGGTCGAAGCGGCGCGCAGCCTGCACCATGGATTCGTGCTCGGCGTACAGTGGCACCCGGAGTGGCGCGTCATGCAGGCGCCGTTCTATCACGCTATTTTCCGTGCATTCGGCCAAGCTTGCCGGCAGCACCAACAGAACCGACTGGATTCCCGATGAGTTCCCGAACGCGCCCGCGCAAGACGGCCACGCCGCCCGCACCGCAGGAAAGCACCCTGCTGCGCTGGCTGAAGGAGCGGCGCATCACCGAAGTTGAATGCCTGGTGCCGGACATCACCGGCAACGCCCGCGGCAAGATCATTCCCGCCGACAAGTTTTCGCACGACTACGGCACGCGCCTGCCCGAGGGCATCTTCGCCACCACCGTCACCGGCGAGTTCCCCGACGACTACTACGAGCTGACCTCGCCGTCGGACTCGGACATGATGCTGCGGCCCGATCCGGACACCGTCCGCATGGTGCCATGGGCGGCCGATGCCACTGCGCAGGTCATCCACGATTGCTACACCAAGAACGGCGAGCCGCATGAGCTGGCGCCGCGCAACGTGCTGCGCCGCGTGCTGGCGGCCTACGCCGAACTGGGCCTGCGCCCGGTGGTGGCACCGGAGCTGGAGTTCTTCCTGGTGCAGAAGAACACCGACCCGGACTTCCCGCTGCTGCCCCCGGCCGGCCGTTCCGGGCGCCCGGAAACCGCGCGGCAGTCTTACTCGATCGATGCGGTCAACGAGTTCGACCCGATCCTCGACCTGATGTACGACTACGCCGATGCGATGAAGCTGGACGTGGACACGCTGATCCACGAATCGGGCGCGGCGCAGCTGGAAGTCAACTTCACCCACGCCGATGCGATGGACCTGGCCGACCAGGTGTTCCTGTTCAAGCGCACCATGCGCGAGGCGGCGATGCGCCACGGCGTCTATGCCACGTTCCTGGCCAAGCCGATGGAAAACGAGCCGGGCAGTGCCATGCACATCCACCAGAGCCTGGTGCGGGTGAGCGATGGCAGCAACGTGTTCGCCGGCGATACCGACGCCGAGGGCGAGTTCAGCCCGGTGTTCGGCCACTACCTGGGCGGCCTGCAGAAGTACGCGCCGCAGGCGATGGCGTTCTTCGCGCCGAACGTGAACTCCTACCGCCGGCTGGTGTTTGGCGAAGTCTCGCCCAGCAACGTGCACTGGGGTTTCGACAACCGCACCTGCGGCCTGCGCGTGCCGCTGGATACGCCGGAAAACATGCGGGTGGAGAGCCGGTTCGCCGGGTCCGATGCCAACCCCTACCTGGCGATGGCCGCGACCCTGGCCTGCGGCCTGCTCGGCATCCGCGAGCGGCTGGCACCGGATGCACCGGTGACCGGCAGCGCCAAGGAACTGGGCTACAACCTGCCGCGTTCACTCGGCGAGGCGCTGGACGGGCTGGAGCGGTGCAGCGAGCTGCAGGCGCTGCTGGGCGAGCGCTTCTGCCGGGCCTACATCTCGGTCAAACGCAAGGAATACGAGACCTTTTTCCGCGTCATCAGCTCGTGGGAGCGCGAGTTCCTGCTGCTGAACGTCTGAGCCTGCGGAATAGAAAAATCCGCCGCCGGGGGGTAGGCTGGCAGCCGTCGCCGGCCCCGCCGGCCCCCCTTCCCGCATTCTGGAGCACCCGATGAAGCTGCGTATCCTCACGCTCGGCCTGGCCTCCGCCATGCTCGCCGCCTGTGGCGGTGGCAACGGCGGCGCGCAGGACAGCCAGGTCCTGAACGTCTACAACTACAGCGATTACATCGCCGAGGACACCATTCCGACCTTCGAGAAGGAGAGCGGCATCAAGGTGACCTACGATGTGTTTGACAGTGACGAGATGGTCGAGACCAAGCTGCTGGCCGGCAACAGCGGCTACGACGTGGTGGTGCCGACCCTGAACTTCTTCGGTCGCCAGATCCAGGCCGGCGTGTTCCTGCCGCTGGACAAGAGCAAGATTCCGAACCTGGCCAATCTCGATCCGGCGGTGATGAAGCGCATCGCCACCCAGGATCCGGACAACCAGTACGGCGTGCCGTACATGATCGGCACCACCGGCATCGGCTACAACGTGGACATGCTGAAGCATCGCTTCGGTGGCAGCACCGACATCGCCAACAGCTGGGACCTGGTGTTCAAGCCGGAGAACATCAGCAAGATGAAGGACTGCGGCGTGACCATCCTGGACACGCCGGCCGACATGATCCCGATCGCGCTGCATTACCTCGGCCTGGACCCCCACAGCGGCGACCCGGCCGAGCTGCAGAAGGCGGCCGACCTGCTGAAGTCGATCCGCCCGTACGTGCAGAATTTCCACTCCTCGCAGTACGTCGGCTCGCTGGCCAACGGCGGCACCTGCCTGGTGGTCGGCTGGTCCGGTGACATCATCCAGGCACGCGACCGCGCCGAGGAAGCCAGCAATGGCGTGCACGTGGCCTATTCGATCCCGAAGGAAGGTGCGCCGCAGTGGTTCGACATGCTGGCGATCCCGAAGGACGCCAAGCACCCGGAAGCGGCGTACCGGTTCATCAACTACCTGCTGGAACCGAAGGTCGCCGCGGCCAACACCAACTTCATTCACTACGCCAACCCGGTGCCGACCGCCACCCCGCTGGTGGACGAGGCGATCCGTACCGACCCGACCATCTATCCGCCGGCCGACGTGGCCGCGAAGATGTTCACCTACTCGATCAACACGCCGGAGACCGACAAGCTCTACACCCGGCTGTGGACCGAGGTGAAGACCGGGCGTTGAATCCGCCTGCGCGGCGCCGGGCATGACCGGCGCCCACCGCCAGGCGCATGTCGAAGGAGGCCGCAGGGCCTCCTTCGGCATATGTGCAGTCCGCGTCGCGGCGGCTTTCACTTTCCCTCGGCGCTGCATCCCCTACCGTCCCGTATGGCACTGACCACCGCCACGAGACGATGACCGAACAGCCCGCGCGCAACGACAGCGCCCACGACGACGACCGGCAGCAGAAGGAACAGGACACGCCCTCTCCGCTGAAGAATCCCAGGGTGCGCTGGACGCTGGCGATCATCGGGCTGCTGGTCGCGGTGGCCCTGGTTGCCTGGCTGGTCTATCACCTCCTGGTCGGGCGCTACCTGCAGGAGACCAACAACGCCTACCTGCAGGCCGACGCTGTTGCCGTGGCGCCGCGCATAAACGGCTACGTCACCGAGGTGCTGGTCAAGGACAACCAATGGGTAAAGGTGGGCGAGCCGCTGCTGCGCATCGACCCGCGCACCTACCGTGCCACCCTGGACCAGGCCGAAGCAGTGATCGCCGTCCGCGAAGCAGATATCGCGGCGGCAACCGCCGGCGTGCAGGGCCAGCAGTCCAGCCTGCTGCAGGCGCGCACCCAACTCACGGCCGCGACCGCCTCACTGCGCTTCGCAAGATCCGAGCTGGCCCGTTTCACCCCCCTGGCCGCCAGCGGCGCAGACACCCACGAGCATGTGGAGAGCCTGCGCCACGACGTAGAGCGGGCGCAGGCCCAGTACGACGCCGCCAGGGCGCAGATCCAGGGCGTGCAGAGCCAGATCGACGCCAGCCAGGCGCAGCTGGAACAGGCACAGGCCGGCCTCAAGCAGGCACAGGCCGATGCCGCGCAGGCCCGGGTCGCATTCGAGGACACTGAACTGCGCGCGCGCATCGATGGCCGCATCGGCAACAAGACCGTGCAGGTCGGCCAGTTCGTCGCCGCGGGTACCCGCACGATGACCGTTGTCCCGGTCGCCTCGCTGTACCTGAGCGCCAACTTCAAGGAAACCCAGGTAGGCCTGATGCGGGCCGGGCAGCCGGCGGAGATCAAGGTCGATGCCCTGCCGGGTACCACCCTGCACGGTACGGTCGAGAGCATTTCGCCAGGCACCGGATCGCAGTTCGCGCTGCTGCCGCCGCAGAATGCCACCGGCAACTTCACCAAGGTGGTGCAGCGGGTGCCGGTGCGCATCCGGGTCGATGCCGGTGCCGAAGCGCGCAAGGTGCTGGTGCCGGGCATGTCGGTGGAAGTGACCGTGGACACCCGCAGCGCCAAGGACGCGCGCAGGCGCACCCGCGATGAGGCCGAGGCCACGGCCGCACCCGTGCGATGAACGCCGCCGCCGCCCCTGCCGCCGCCGCCGAAGGCAAGGCCGACGCTGGCGCGTGGTTGGCCGTTGCCGCGGGCACGATCGGTTCGTTCATGGCCACGCTGGACATCTCCATCGTCAACGCGGCCCTGCCCACCATCCAGGGCGAGGTCGGCGCCAGCGGCACCGAAGGCACCTGGATTTCCACCGCCTTCCTGGTGTCGGAGATCGTGATGATCCCGCTCACCGGCTGGTTCGTGCGCACCCTGGGCCTGCGCACCTTCCTGCTGATCTGCGCGACGCTGTTCACCGCCTTCTCGGTGATGTGCGGGTTGGCCGACTCGCTGCCGATGATGATTGCCGGGCGGGTGGGGCAGGGATTCGCCGGTGGGGCCCTGATCCCCACGGCGTTGACCATCGTCGGCACGCGCCTGCCACCGAAGCAGCAGCCGCTGGGCACCGCGCTGTTCGGCATGACCGTCATCCTCGGGCCGGTGATCGGCCCGCTGCTGGGCGGCTGGCTGACCGAGAACGTGAGCTGGCATTACGCCTTCTTCATCAACGTGCCGATCTGCGCCGGGCTGGTGGCGCTGCTGCTGCTGGGACTCCCGCATGAAAGATCGGACTGGGGAGGCCTGCTGCGCGCTGACTGGCTGGGCATCCTCGGCATGACCGCCGGCCTGTCCGCGCTTACCGTGGTGCTGGAAGACGGGCAGCGCGAGCGCTGGTTCGAATCCACGCTGATCGTGGTGCTCACCGTGGTCTCGGTGGTGGGGTTCGCCCTGCTGGCGCTTTCGCAGTTCACCAGCAAGACCCCGGTGATCCGTCTCAACATCCTGTTCCAGCGCAGTTTCGGCGCGGTGTTCGTGATGGTGATGGCGGTGGGCATGATCCTGTTCGGGGTCATGTACATGATCCCGCAGTTCCTGGCGATCATCGCTGGCTACAACACCGAGCAGGCCGGCTACGTGCTGCTGCTGGCCGGCCTTCCAACCATCCTGCTGATGCCGTTGATGCCAAAGATGCTGGAAACGGTGGACGTACGCATCATGGTGTTCGGCGGCATGCTGTGCTTTGCAGCGGCCTGCTTCGTCAACCTCGGTCTCACGCCGGACAGTGTCGGCCCGCATTTCATCGTCGGCCAGCTGCTGCAGGGCTGCGGGTTGGCGCTGGCAATGATGGCGCTGAACCAGGCGGCCATCACGTCGGTACCGCGCGAGTACACCAGTGATGCCTCGGGCCTGTTCAATGCCGCGCGCAACCTCGGCGGCTCGATCGGCCTGGCGATCATCTCGACCTTCCAGGAACGTCGCACGATCCTGCATGTCGATGCGATCGGCAGCAGTGTCACCGCGAATTCGCCGCTGGCCCAGGATGCGCTGCACGCCTATGGCCAGCAGCTGGGTGACGCGACCCAGGCGGCGGCGGTGCTGGCGCAGACGGTCCAGATGCAGGCGATGGTGATGGCCTACAACGACCTGTTCTGGATCTTCGGCCTGATCGTGGTACTGACCTTCCCGCTGGTTTTCCTGCTCAAGCCCCTGCCCAAGGGCGTTCCATTGGCGATGCACTGATGACTTCGACGACTCCGCCCCCGTTCGTTCGCGCGTGCCGGATGTGGCCGGCCGTGGTACCGCTGCTGCTGGCCGGCTGCACGCTCGGGCCGGATTACGTGCGGCCCGACCTTGCCGGCGGCGCTACCGCGCAGGCGGCGTTGCCACGTGCAGCGCAGGCCGGCGTGCAGCCTGCGGCGCCACCGAGCCAATGGTGGCGCGCGCTGAACGATCCGTTGCTGGACCAGCTGGTGGACGAGGCCCTGCGCAACAGCCCCAACCTGCGCGCCGCCCAGGCCAAGCTGCTGGCCTCGCGCTCACTGCAGCGCCAGCGCCGTGCCGAACAGCTGCCCAGCGTGGGCGCTGCGGCCGGCTACGCCAACATCAAGGCGCCGGATTCGATCGGGAACCGTGTGCGCAGCATCGGCGAGAACGTCGCCGGCGTTGCCGAGGCCAACGGTCGCCCGCAGGAAGCGGCGCAGCTGCGCCAGCAGTTCGCCGATACCGATCTGGATACCGAGTTGTACGTGGCCGGCTTCGATGCCAGCTGGGAGCTGGACCTGTTCGGCCGACGCCGCCGCGCAGTGGAGCAGGCCAGTGCCGAGGCCGAGGCCAACGCTGCGGCGCTGGCCGACGCACAGGTGCAGCTGGCCGCCGAGCTGGCCCAGGTCTACCTGGGGTATCGCAGCAGCCGTGAGCGCATCGCGCTGGCCGAGGACAACCTGCGGACGGCCCAGGAGAGCCTGCAGCTGACGCGCCAGCGCCGCCAGCGTGGCGCCGACTCGGACCTGCAGGTGGAACGCGCGCAGGCCGAGCTTGAGCAGCAGCAGGCGGCGCTGCCCACGCTGCAGGCCCAGGCCGACGAGGCGCGCGACCTGCTGGCGCTGATGGTGGGGCGCGAGCCGGGTGCGCTGGACGCGCGGCTGGCGGCGGATCAGCCGCTGCCGCAGCTGCCGGCCAGGGTGCCGGTGGATGATGCGCGCGCCCTGATCCAGCGCAGGCCCGATGTGCGCAAGGCCGAGCGCGAACTGGCCGCGTCGTCGGCACAGATCGGGCAGGCCCTCTCCGCCTACTTTCCGCAGGTGACGCTGCTGGGCAGCATCGGCGCCGGCGCCACCTCGGTATCCGATCTGGGACGGGATTCGGCGGCTACCGTCATCGCTCCGTTCCTGCGCTGGTCGCTGTTCGACTTCGGCGTGAACAAGGCACGGGTGGCGCAGGCCCGGGCGGGCAACCAGGCGCGCCTGGCCGCCTACGAGGGCACGGTACTGGCAGCGCTGCAGGATGCCAATACCGCGCTGGCGCGGTTTGGCGCCGCGCGGCAGCAGCTGCAGGCCAGCGGCCGTGCCGAGGCCTCTGCAGAGCGCGCGCTGGCCCTGATGCGGCAGCGACGCCAGGCCGGGGCCACCTCGCAGATCGACCTGCTGGACGTGCAGCGCCAGCGCCTGCAGGCCCAGGATGCCGCCGCCCAGGCCCGCCTGCAGGTGCTGGTGCGCTACGTGGCGCTGCAGAAGAGCCTGGGCCTGGGCTGGCAGGACGCGCCACCGGTGGCCGTGCGCTGAGACCCTTCGCCGGGGTCACCCTGGCAGCGGCGGGCCCGACCCGGTGGGCGCCGCGGCACGGTGCGCGCCGCCACAGCCCGTCATATCCCCTTCGGCCCCCGGCCGTTAGAATGACCGCCGCTGTCCACCGCCCGCTCCCGGAGCCCCCATGCCCGTTGAAGCCCAGCCGGTAGCCACCGTCGTCGACACGACCGGTGCGCCCGGCTATCTCTCCATTCGCGACCTGCGCAAGGAATTCGACGGTTTCGTCGCCGTCGACGACGTCAATCTGGACGTGCGCAAGGGCGAGATCTTCGCCCTGCTCGGTGGCTCCGGCAGTGGCAAGTCGACCCTGCTGCGCTGCCTGGGCGGCTTCGAGACGCCCACCAAGGGCAGCATCACCCTCGATGGCCAGCGTCTGGACGCACTACCGCCGTACCAGCGGCCGGTCAACATGATGTTCCAGTCCTATGCCCTGTTCCCGCACATGACGGTGGAGCAGAACATTGCCTTTGGCCTGAAGCAGGACGGCCTGGGCAAGGACGCGATCAGCAAGCGCGTGGGCGAGATGCTGGACCTGGTGCAGATGGGCCACCTGGGCAAGCGCAAGCCGCACCAGCTGTCCGGCGGCCAGCAGCAGCGCGTGGCGCTGGCGCGGTCGCTGGCCAAGGGGCCGAAGCTGCTGCTGCTGGACGAGCCGATGGGCGCACTGGACAAGAAGCTGCGCTCGCAGATGCAGCTGGAACTGGTCAGCATCATCGAATCGTCGGGCGTGACCTGCGTGATGGTCACCCACGACCAGGAAGAAGCGATGACCATGGCCACCCGCATCGCGGTGATGGATGCCGGCTGGATCCAGCAGGTCGGCAAGCCGGACGAGGTCTACGAGCAGCCGGCAAACCGCTTCGTTGCCGAGTTCATCGGTTCGGTCAATCTGTTCGATGGAGTGATCGACGAGGACCTGCCCGAGTATGTGACCGTGCGCTCGCCGCTGTTCCCGGCGCCGATCTACATCGCCCATGGCATCACCTGTTACGAAGGGCAGCCGGTCGCATTCGCGCTGCGCCCGGAAAAGGTGATGATCGGCAAGGACGAGCCGGAAGGGCATACCAACAAGGCCCAGGGCGTGATCGAGGACATCGCCTATTTCGGCAGCCATTCGGTCTACCACGTGCGCCTGCCCAGCGGTGCCAAGGTGCTGGCCAATTTCGCCAACTCGCAGCGCTGGGCCAGCGATGGCCTGACCTGGGGGGACAGCGTGTGGGTGCACTGGCGCGACAACGACGGCGTGGTGCTGACCTCATGAGCGTCGCCGGCCTGAAGCGCTGGCTGCCGGGGCTGCGTGCCACGGTGATCGGCATTCCGTACCTGTGGCTGCTGCTGTTCTTCGCAGTGCCGTTCCTGATCGTGCTGATGATCAGCTTCTCGCTCAGCCGGGTCGGCTCGCCGCCGTACACCTGGCTGCTCCAGTACGCGGACGGCGGCTTCTCGCTGAAGCTGAACCTGGAAAACTACCTGGCGCTGTTCCGCGATTCGATCTATGCGCAGGCCTTCCTCAGCTCGATCAGGATCGCGGCGATCTCCACCTTCCTGACCCTGCTGATCGGCTACCCGATGGCCTATGCCATCGCGCGCCTGTCGCCGGCCGCGCGCAACGTGGCGATGATGCTGGTGGTGCTGCCGTCGTGGACCTCGTTCCTGATCCGCGTGTACGCGTGGAAGGCGATCCTGGACCGCAATGGCCTGCTCGACCAGTTCCTGCAGTTCACTGGCCTGCAGACGCTGATGACGTCGATGGGGCTGCCGAAACTGCAGCTGATCGATACGCCGACGGCCGCCTACATCGGCATCGTCTACTGCTACCTGCCGTTCATGGTACTGCCGCTGTACGCCAACCTGGTCAAGCATGACCACCGCCTGCTGGAAGCGGCCTACGACCTCGGCGCCAAGCCGTGGCAGGCGTTCCTGCGCATCACCTTGCCGCTGTCCAGGGCCGGCATCATCGCCGGCTGCATGCTGGTGATGATCCCGGCGGTGGGTGAGTTCGTGATCCCGGAAATGCTCGGTGGTTCGGAGACGCTGATGGTCGGCCGCCAGCTGTGGAACGAGTTCTTCAACAACCGCAACTGGCCAGGCGCCTCGGCGATGGCGGTGGCGATGATCCTGTTGCTGCTGGTGCCGATCCTGCTGTTCAACCGTTCCCAGCAGCGCCTGCTGGAAGGGAAGCAGGCATGAGCCCGCGTACCGCCAAGGGCCTGGGCCTGGGCGTGCTGCTGCTCGGCTTCGCCTTCCTGTACCTGCCGATCCTGCTGTTGATGTTCTATTCGTTCAACAGTTCGCGGCTGGCGATGGTCTGGGCCGGGTTCTCCACCCGTGCCTACAGCGACCTGTTCGCCGACCGTGCGCTGATGGATGCGATGTGGACCAGCCTGGTGGTGGCGTTCTGGACCGCCTGCACCGCCACCGTGCTGGGCACGCTGGCGGCGATGGTGATGACCCGTTTCAAGCGTTTCCGGGGCAAGCCGCTGTTCGGTGCGCTGGTCACCGCGCCGCTGGTGATGCCGGATGTGATCCTGGGCTTCTCGCTGATGGCGCTGCTGGCCTCGATGGGCGCGATTCCCGGCTTCCCCGCGCGTGGCCTGGCCACCATCTGGATCGCACACGTGACCTTCACCCTATGCTTCGTCACCGTGGTGGTGTCCTCGCGCCTGCAGGAAATGGACCTGTCGCTGGAAGAAGCGGCGATGGACCTCGGTGCCAGCCGGTTGACCGTATTCACCCGCATCACCCTGCCGATCATCGCGCCGGCTCTGGTGGCGGGTTGGCTGCTGGCCTTCACGCTGTCGCTGGATGACGTGGTGGTGGCCAGTTTCGTGGCCACGCCGGGCTCGACCACGCTGCCGATGAAAGTGTTCGCCTCGGTGCGCATGGGCATCAGCCCGAAGATCAACGCGTTGGCCACGCTGCTGGTGTCGGCCGTGTCGATCGCTGCAGTGATCGGCTGGTACATCAACGCCCGCGCCGAGAAGCGGCGCCAGCGTGACCTGCAGCTGGCACGGCAGGACAACGGCTGAGCACACGGTCTGTCGACAGCGCCCGCAACATCCGGCTCACGGCCGGCGGCGCACAATGGGGGTCACTTTGATGGAGACCCCCCATGACCGTCGAGATCATCGACCCGGCCACCGGCCAGGTGACCTACCGCCATGAACTGATGGGCGCTGCTGACATCGAGCAGCGCCTGCAGGCCGCCGCCGATGCGTTCCCCGGTTGGGCCGAGCGTTCGCTGCAGGAACGCGGCGCGATCCTGCGCCAGATCGCGGCGCAGTTGCGCACGCGCCGCGACGACCTGCAGCAGGCGATGACCCATGAGATGGGCAAGCTCAAGGCCGAAGCGCTGGCCGAAGTCGACAAATGTGCGGCCGCCTGCGAGTACTACGCGGACCACGCGGCCGACTATCTGAAGCCGCAGCTGATCGACACCGAAGCCCAGCGCAGCTACGTGCGCTACGAGCCGATCGGCTGCGTGTTCGCGGTGATGCCATGGAATTTCCCGATCTGGCAGGTATTCCGATTCCTTGCACCGGCCTTGATGGCCGGCAACGTGGCGCTGCTCAAGCACGCCAGCAATGTGCCGCAGTGCGCTGATCTGATCCTGGCCGTGTGCCGTGATGGAGGATTGCCGGAGGGCGTATTCGACGTGCTGCACATCGACAACGACCAGGCGGCCGAGGTGCTGCGCGACGCGCGGGTGAAGGCGGTGACGCTGACCGGCAGCGAGCGGGCAGGGCGCTCGATCGCGGCCAATGCCGGTGGCCAGCTGAAGAAGTCGGTGATGGAGCTGGGCGGCAGCGATGCCTTCGTGGTGCTCGATGACGCCGACCTGGACAGGACCGTGGCCGCGGCGGTGAAGTCGCGCTTCGACAACAGCGGGCAGACCTGCATTGCCGCCAAGCGTTTCATCGTGGTCGAAGCGGTCGCCGATGAGTTCACCCGGCGCTTTGTCGAAGCGGCCGGCCAGCGCCAGTACGGCGACCCGGACGAGCGTGGTACCACGCTGGCGCCGATGGCCCGTGCCGACCTGCGCGATGAACTGCACAAGCAGGTGCAGGCCAGCGTGGCCAAGGGCGCGCGGGTGCGGGTCGGTGGCGAGCCGATCGCCGGCACGCATGCAGGCTATCCGGCCACCGTGCTCGACCAGGTCGGCCCGGGCATGCCGGCCTACGACGAGGAACTGTTCGGGCCGGTGGCTGCGGTGATCCGGGTTGCCGACGAGGCCGAGGCACTGCGCGTGGCCAACGACACCCGCTTCGGCCTGGGCGGCAGCGTGTGGACGCGCGACCCGGTGCGCGGCGAAGCGTTCGCGCAGCGCATGGAGTGCGGCGCCGCGTTCGTCAACGCCATCGTCAAGAGCGACGCCCGGCTGCCGTTCGGCGGCAGCAAACAGTCCGGCTTCGGTCGGGAACTGGCCGACCACGGCATCCACGAGTTCATGAACATCAAGACCGTCTACGTGGCTTGATGCCGAAGGGTAGTGCCGGCCGCTGGCCGGCATTGCCCCGATTGCCGCCCAGCGGCCGGCGCTACCAGCAGCGGGTCACAGCCACTTCGCGCGCTTGAACAACCGGTACAGGCCCACGCACACGCCGCCCACGCCGACAATCATCAGCGGATAGGACCACGGCTGGCTCAGCTCCGGCATGTGGCTGAAGTTCATGCCATACCAGCTGGTGATCAGCGTCGGCGCCGCCAGCAGCGCGGCCCAGGCGCCGAGGCGCTTGACCGTCTCGCCCTGCGCCAGCGTCACCAGCGACAGGTTGACGCTGAGCGCGGTGCCGAGCATCTCGCGCAGGGTGTCGATCACATCGCTGATGCGCACCGCGTGGTCGTGCACGTCACGGATGTACAGCTTCACTTCGTCGGGGATCAGTTCGCCCTGGTAGCGGCGCAGCTGCGCCAGTACGTCCTGCAGCGGTGCCACCGCCATCCGCATCTTGTTCAGTTCGCGCTTGAGCTCGTACAGCCGCACCACGGTGCTGCGCTTGTAGTTCTCGGCGAAGATGTCCTTTTCCAGCAGGTCCAGGGTGTCGCGGAAGCGGTGCACGATCGGCAGGTAGTTGTCGACCACGAAGTCGGTCACTGCGTAGAGGCAGTACGACGGGCCCATCTTCAGCAGCTGCGGCTCACGCTCGACCCGCGCCCGCACCGGCGCGTACGACAGTGAGGCGCCGTGGCGCACCGTCACCAGGAAGCGCGGGCCGAGGAAGGCATGGGTTTCGCCATACTGGATGCGCTCGTCGACCATCTGCGCGGTGGTCACCACCACGAACATCGAATTGCCGTAGGTCTCGACCTTGGGCCGCTGGTGCGCGTTGCGCGCGTCCTCGATGGCCAGGTCGTGCAGGCAGAATTCTTCCTGCAGCTTCAGCAGTACATCGTCGTTGGGATCGTACAGGCCGACCCAGACAAAGCCGTTGCCACTGGCAATGACGTCGCTGATGGCATCCAGGCCGATGTCGTGGCGCTTGCCCTCGTCATCGTAGTGGACGCAGTTGATGACGCAGGCGGGGTTGGCCGAAGCCGGGGCGGAAGCGGAGGCGGGCAATGACATGCCCGCCATCGTGCGTCAGCGCCGTGTTTCGGACAAGTGAGGACGGCGCCCCAGCACCCAGGCCAGCGCCGCGTGCACCGGCAGCAGCAGGACGATCCACTGTACGTTGTACTGCGCCTGCAGGCTCAGCCAGTGCAGTACCAGCGCCGCCACGGCCTGCACCGCCAGCAGCCACAGCACGACCCTGAACATGCGGCCCGGCACGCGCCGGCGCAGCAGTGCGATCGCGCCCGGAAGCAGCAGCACGGCCAGCGGCGAAAGCAGCAGCAGGTTGCGGTTGGCCCAGGCGGCGTAGTGGGTGCTGAAGCCCCACAGGAACACCAGCAGGCTGCCAGCGATGGCACACAGCAGCCAGAACGGCAGGGCCAGCCCGGCCAGCAGGCGCGGGCGGTTGCGCAGCGCCAGCACGCCGCCGGCCACGACCAGCCCCAGCAGCAGCCACGGCCACCAGCGGCGCGCGAATTCCTTCGGCTCCGGATCGATGCGGTGCGGCAGCAGTTCCTGTTCGGACTGTACCAACGGCCGGCCGTCGCTGTTGCGTGCCTGGCGCAGCGCGTCGGCCAGGCGCATCGGCACGAAGGCTTCCTGCCAGCGCGACAGCGGCTGGTCTGCGAACGGCCCAAGGCCGACATCGAAGCCCAGCCACATCCACGGTGCCGGCGACGCCAGGCGCACCGATTCACTGCGGTAGGTATTGCCGCGCGAGCGCCCCGACAGCTGCGACTGCAGGCCGCCGCCCAGCGCCTTGTCCACCGTGTCGCGCACCATCGTGGCGCAGTTGGCGGTGTAGTAGTCGTAGTGGTAGCGCGCGTTTTCCGGCTTGGCCCGTTCGGCCAGGTCGGCGGCCAACGCACGCGCCTGGTCCGGGCGCAGGTCCAGCCACTGCACGCTGGCACCGCGGCCGGTCTCGTCGTAGTACGAGAGGTCCTGCTGCAGCGGCAGCGCCACCAGGTAATACATCATGTCGCCGCGCACGAAGCGGCTGATGAAATCGTCCTCGGACGGATCGAAGTAGCCGAAGTTGTATGAGGTCGCTTGGCCGCTGAGCGGATCGATCACCACGATGGCATCGTGGCCGAAGCGCTCGAAGAACACCGTGCCCGGCTGCATGGTCACCACGCCGATGCGCGGGGCCGCAGCCTCGGCGCCGGCGGCGGCAGGCGCGGGCGTGCTCGCCGCCGGCTGCGCGAAGGCAGCCAGCGGCAGGACCATGGCCAGCACGCACAGTGCCAGCCACATCGTCAGGCGCAGTGCCAGGACGGGGCCGCCGCGCTTCAAGCGTCGTCCTGCGCGTCCGGCGGCAGCACGGTCACGTGGAAGGCCTGCACCCGGCGCGCATCGGCGCGGGCCACGCGGAACATGAAGCGGTCCAGGGCCAGCTCATCGCCGACTTCCGGCAGATGGCCCACGGCCTCGGTGACCAGGCCGCCGATGGTGTCGTAGTCCTCGTCGGAGAACGTGGCGCCGAAACGCTCGTTGAAGTCGCCGATCGGGGTCAGTGCGTCGACCACGTACTGGCCGTCGGACTGGATGGCGATCTGCGCCGACGGATCCTCGGCCTCGTCATGCTCGTCGTCGATCTCGCCGACGATCTGTTCCAGCACGTCCTCGATGGTGACCAGGCCGGCGACACCGCCGTACTCGTCGACCACGATGGCCATGTGGTTGCGTGACAGGCGGAACTCCTTCAGCAGCACGTTGAGCTTCTTCGCCTCCGGGATCAGCACCGCCGGGCGCAGCAGCTCGCGCACGTTGGCCGGGCCGTTGTCGGCGACCACGCCGCGCAGCAGGTCCTTGGCCAGCAGGATGCCAAGGATGTCGTCCTTGTTCTCGCCATGCACCGGGAAGCGCGAATGGCCGGATTCGACCACCTGCTTCATCAGTTCCAGGAACGGCGCTTCGACCGGCAGCGAAACCATCTGCGAGCGCGAGATCATCACGTCGCCCACGGTCAGCTCGGCCACCGCAATGGCGCCTTCCATCATCTTCAGGGTATCGGCGGCGATCAGACCCTCTTCCTGCGCGGTGTGCAGGACAGCGACCAGCTCGTCGCGGGTATGGGGTTCGCCGGAGAAAGCGGAGGTCAGGCGTTCAAGCCAGCCGCGCTTCTTTTCACTGGGCTCCTGTGCGGAGCTACTACTGTCGTCTTCTGACATCTCTGGAAAAAGGGCACCCGGCAAGCCGGGCGATGGCCCAAGTCTAGCAGGATGTGGCGCCCTGTCAGCGACCGTCGCTGCCCGGCCCGGTGATCGGTGGCGGGGCCAGTTCAGGCCGGGCGGGGGCCTCTTCCTCGGGCAGGTCCAGGCTGTAGGTACAGCCAGCCAGGGTCTTGCCCGGATGGGAGGCCACGGTAGAGACGCTGAGGATGATCGATTCGATCTGGGCCTCGCCGGTCTTCGGGTCGGTCACGTCCCGGCTGACCAGCTCGCGGCCGGCCATGAACTTGCCGTCCTGGTCGTAGCCGGTCTCCAGCCCCAGCTGCCTGGCCAGTGGCCGCGGATCGGCCTGGTCGAGGATGGCCATGACGCTGGACCCGGCCACGGCGACCCGTTCGGTGCGGGCGCCGAACACGCTGATCGGCTGGGCCAGGCGGTACTCGCTCATGAACTGGTTGCCCTGCGGCAGCGGCTGCAGGCCCTGGGCCACGGCCTTCAGCGGATCAGCCAGCAGGGGCGCCAGCGCGGCCTGCTCGGCCACGCCCTGGCGGCACTCGATCAGGGCGGGCAGGTCCAGGCTGGAGGCGAAAGCGGATGGGGCCGCAAGGACATACAGCAGAGGCAGGCAGCAGCGCAGCGACACGGGCGGATTCCGTAGACGGAGGTCTGCCATCATAGCCCCGGCGAGCGCCTGAACGGCCCGGTGAGAAGGCGCAGGAAACCGGTCACCGCCCGCCGCACGACCATCAGTGAGAGGGTCAGCACGACCGCAAGCATGGTGATCTGCATCGATTGCCCCGCGATGCGCGCCACCGCCGGCCACAGGCCCGGGCTGGTCAGCCAGGGCATCAGTTCCGACGCTGTTGTCCTCGCTACTTTCATGTAGATCACGGCCAGCGCGAACAGCACCAGCAGCGAGGTGCGGCTCGCATGGAAGAACGGAAGCGTGTTGACCGGACGGCCAAGCCGCTGCTGCAGCACCGTCCGCCACAGCACCGGCAGGGTCGCAGCGCCGACCAGTATCAGCATCATCGACGTTTCCCAGAGCCCGGGCGGGTGGGCGGGTTTCGGTCTATCCGTGAGGTGGGGGCCGATCAAGCCGACCGCCAGCCCGACCAGCAGACACGAGGGCGAGAGCAGGGCCAGGCTGCGCAGCAGCCAGTGCCTACCGCCGGGGGCCCGAGCAATGATGCGGCGCACGGCATAAGTGCCAAGCAGCAGCAAAACGGCGAATAGGCCCAGGCCGATCGTAAACGCCATCAAGTCATTTTCCGAGGTCATCCATGGTTCCCTGCGCCCCATGCCGGGGGCAAACAATAGCGCGCCGCGCGGACCGGCGCCTACGGGCCGGCTGGATCAGGGCGACCGCTGCTGCGATGTCGCAGGGTACCAGCGCAGCCTGACCGGGTAGCCCAGTCGCATCTGCAGGCGGTCGCGCACGGCGATTGTCGTCGCGCGGTTCGCTGGTTCCCGCAGCTCCACCTCCAGCTCCCCGGTCATGACATCCAGGCGGTAGCCGAACAGGTCCGGCAGCTGGGCCCGCAGCCAGTCCTGCTGTGCGTGCAGGCGGCGCCTCATCTCCACTTCGGTCATCGCGGCGCCAGTGACGTAGTGCACGTGTTGCGGGCCAGCCGCCCCTGGATGTGTCTCATCGGCCGCGGGTACGGCGCCGGTCAGTCGCACCACGACGTTCCAGCCCGTTGCGTTGTCCACCCGGATACCGGCCAGGCGTGCCGCGTGTCGCGCTTCCAGGCGCTCGATCAGCGCCCGTTGTTGGGCAGTGGCGACGATATTGCGAGTGTCGCGCTCGCTGCTGCCGAAGAACGCCCTTAGTTCGGCGATCTTTGCGGCGATGTCAGCCTCGCTGTCGCTGGCGGGGAACGGTGAGGGACGGTCAGGATCGGGCATCAGGCCTGCCCCGGACTGCAGCAGCGCGGCAAGCACAAGTGCGGGCAGGGTCATGCTGCGCTCCTCTTCCGTGAGTGCGTGGGCTCGGAACAGAGCCCGACGTCAGCGCTCGCCGGCGTAGGGATCGGCGATGCCGAGCTCGGCCAGGATCTCACGCTCCAGCTGCTCCATCGCGTCGGCTTCCTTGTCGTCCTCGTGGTCCCAGCCGAGCAGGTGCAGTACGCCGTGTACGGTCAGGTGCGCGTAGTGGGCGTTGAGCGCCTTGCCCTGTTCTTCGGCCTCGCGGGCGACCACCGGTGCGCAGATCACCAGGTCACCCAGCAGCGGAAACTTGACACCCTTGGGCAGGCCTTCGGGCACTTCGGCCGGGAAGCTGAGCACGTTGGTCGCGTAGTCCTTGCCGCGGTAATGGCGGTTCAGTGACTGCCCTTCCTTGGCATCGACCACGCGGATGGCCAGGTCGGCTTCGCGGATGCGGCCTTTCAGCGCAGCGGCCACCCACTTGCGGAAGCTGACTGCCGCCGGCAGGCCGGTACGCGGCAGGGCATAACTGACGGCGACGTCCAGTCGCACGGGACCACGGGTCATGGAGTTGCTCCAGGTTGGATCTGATGCAGGTCGCGGCGGTCATAGGCGCTGACGATACGCGCCACCAGCGGGTGGCGGACCACGTCGCGCGATTCGAAGAAGGTGAAGCTGACACCTTCGACGTCGCGCAGCACATCGATGGCGTCGCGCAGGCCGGACTTCACGTGCTTGGGCAGGTCGGTCTGGGTCAGGTCGCCGGTGGCCACGGCGGTGGAGCCGTAGCCCAGGCGGGTCAGGAACATCTTCATCTGCTCGATGGTGGTGTTCTGCGCTTCGTCCAGGATCACGAAGGCATCGTTGAGCGTGCGGCCGCGCATGTAGGCCAGCGGCGCGATCTCGATGACGTTCTTTTCCAGCAGCTTGACCACCTTCTCCACGCCCATCATCTCGTACAGGGCGTCGTACAGCGGTCGCAGGTAGGGGTCGACCTTCTGGCTCAGGTCGCCGGGCAGGAAGCCCAGCTTCTCGCCGGCTTCCACCGCCGGGCGCACCAGGATCAAGCGCTGTACCCGTGATTCGTTCAGCGCTTCGACCGCGCTGGCCACGGCCAGGAAGGTCTTGCCGGTGCCGGCCGGGCCGATGCCGAAGTTGATGTCATGGGTGGCGATCTGGTGCAGGTAGCGGGCCTGGTTGGCGCCACGGCCACGCACGGTACCGCGCTTGACCTTGATCGCCACCTCCTGTGCCTCGTACGAGCGTTCGGCGATCTGTTCGACATTGGCCTGCGCCAGGCGCAGGTGGATGGCATGGTTGTCGAAGACAGTCTCGCCGGCTTCGGCGTACAGCGCCTCGACCAGCTTCTGCGCCTCGACGATTGCCTCGCCGGGCCCGCTGATACGGAACACGAAGCCACGATTGGCGATCTCCACACCGAGCTTCAGCTCGATCTGGCGCAGATGGCCATCGAAGGGGCCGCACAGGTTGGCCAGCCGCTCGTTGTCTTCCGGCGACAGGCTGAAGTCTCGATGCTCGATGCTTTTCATTGCTTGGGGTGGGGCGGGTTCGCCGTCCACCGCGATGGACTCGGGATGACAAGGTTACGCGCGTGCAGGGCAAGCGGCCAGCGTGCGCATCGGAACAGTGTGGCACCACGCGGTTTTCCACACCCGGTGTGGACCGCGGCTGCGGAAAGCTGTGGATAGTCCTTCGCAGCGCTTGTGCCACAAGGGAGATGATGTCGTGGTGAAAATATGGCCAGGCGCCAGCGGGTTTTCCACATGCGATGTGGACGGCGGTGCAACGAACCTGTGGATAGATGGGGCCGAGCCTTGTGGCACGAGGCCTGGCGCTGCGTGGTGAAAAAACCGTCAGGGCTGATCGGGATCATTGCGGGTGCACGGGCGGCATGGCACCGTGGCGCTGTCGCGGGAGGGGATGGCATGGGCATCGGCAAGCGGATGCGTGGCGCCGGACTGGCGGGCCTCGGCCTGCTGGCCGGGTGCGGCCAGGCGCCGCCGGTTGCACTGGGTACGCTGGAATGGGACCGGATCACGGTGCCTGCGCCGGCGGCCGAGGTGATCTCCTCGGTGGAGGTGCGCGAGGGCCAGCAGGTCAAGGCCGGGGCCGTGCTGATGCAGCTCGATTCCGCCCGCGGCGATGCGCAGTTCGCCGCAGCACAGGCCGACACGGCGCGCGCGCAGGCGCAGCTGGAAGAACTGAGGATCGGCCCGCGCCAGGAACAGATCGCGCAGGCCCAGGCGCAGCTGGCCGCGCTGCGAGCGCAGTCCGCCGAGGCCAGCGCGTACTACCGTCGGGTGAAGCCGCTGGCACGCCAGCGCCTGATCGCCGCTGCCGAACTGGACCGCGCACGCGCCGCCGCCGGCAATGCCGAGGCCAGCGTACGGGCTGCCGAGCAGGCATGGCTGGAGCGGGTGCACGGCAGCCGCGCGCAGGACATCGCCCAGGGCCAGGCGACCGCCGATGCTGCGCAGGCGCAGCAGGTGCTGCAGGGGGTCAACCTGCAGAAGCTGCAGCTGCGCGCGCCGCGTGATGGCGTGGTCGATGCCTTGCCCTACCGGCAGGGGGACCAGGCGCCGGTCGGTGCCCCGCTGGTGGTGATGCTGGTGGGCGAACGCCCCCATGCGCGCGTCTACCTGCCGCAGCCGCTGCGGCTGCAGGTCAAGGTCGGGCAGGCCGCGCAGATACAGCTGGAGGGGGGCAGTACCGTACTGCAGGGGCACGTGCGCGCGATCCGCAGCGAGCCTTCATTCACCCCCTACTACGCATTGACTGGCGATGACGTCGAGCGCCTGAGCTACCTCGCCGAGATCGAGGTGGATGCAGCCGCCGACATGCAGGCGCTTCCGGCCGGGGTGCCGGTCCAGGTGCGCTTCTGAACACCGGCGGCGACATCGCGGTGCACGCGCGGGGCCTGACCCGCCGCTTCGGTGACCTGCTGGCCGTGGACAACGTCGACCTGAGCGTGCCGCGCGGGCAGGTGTACGGCTTCCTGGGGCCGAACGGATCCGGAAAGTCGACCACCATCCGCATGCTGTGCGGGCTGCTGGAGCCGAGTGCTGGGCGGATCGAGGTGCTGGGCCTGTCCGTGCCGGAGCAGGCGGAAGCACTGCGCCGCCGGATCGGCTACATGACCCAGCGCTTCTCGTTGTACGAAGACCTGTCGGTGCGCGAAAACCTGGAGTTCCTCGCTGCGATCCAGGACCTGCCGCGCGTGCAGGCCCGGCAGCGGGTGGAGGCGCTGCTGCAGCAGTACCGGTTGCACGACCGTCAGCCCCAGCTGGCCGGTACCCTCAGCGGTGGCCAGAAGCAGCGCCTGGCCTTGGCCGGTGCGGTGGTGCATTCGCCCGAGCTGCTGTTCCTGGACGAGCCGACCAGCGCGGTCGACCCGGAATCGCGCCGCGATTTCTGGGAGGCCCTGTTCGAACTGGCCGACGCCGGCACCACGGTGCTGGTGTCGACCCATTACATGGACGAAGCCGAGCGCTGCCACCGGCTGGCGATCCTGGATCGCGGCGCGCTGGTGGCCGATGGCACGCCGGCTGAGCTGTGCGCGCGGTTGCAAGGGCGCACGCTGCAGGTCACCGCGTCGCAGCCGCGCCTGGCCAGCCGCGCACTGGCCGATCTGCCCGGTGTGCTCAGCGTGGCGCAGATCGGTACCCATCTGCGCGTGCTGTGCAATGAGGGAGCGGCGGACATCGCGGTGCTGGGCCGTGCGCTGGCCAACGCTGACCCGCAGGCCCGCATCGAGACGGTGGCGCCGAACCTGGAAGACGTGTTCGTGGCCGCCACCCGTGGCCGCGGTCGGGAGCCGGCGGCATGAACCTGCGCCGGCTGTGGGCGATCATGCTCAAGGAGCTGCGGCAACTGCGCCGCGACCGCATCACGCTGGCGATGATCGTCGGCATCCCGGTGATGCAGCTGCTGCTGTTCGGGTATGCGATCAACCTCAACCTGCGCCACCTGGATGCGGGTGTCGCCGACCAGGCCAACAGCGCCGCTTCGCGCGCGCTGGTGCAGGACATGGTGGCTACCGGCGTAATCACGCCGCGCAGCGAGGCCTACACACCGGACCAGCTGATGCAGGCGCTGCGCCGCGGCGAGATCAGTGTCGGCATCGTGGTGCCGGCCGACTTCGAGCGTCGCCGCTTCGACGGTCGCGAAGCACTGCAGGTGCTGGTCGATGGCAGCGACACCGTGGTGCAGAGTGCGGCGATCCAGCTGGCGCAGGTGCCGCTGGACACGCGCCCGACCAGCAACACGCGGCCACTGCGCGAAGGCAGCATCGCCAGTGGTCCAATCAGCGTGACCAGCTTCTACAACCCGCAGCGGCGTTCGGCGGTGAACATCGTGCCGGGCCTGATCGGGGTGATCCTGACCATGACCCTGGTGATGTTCACCGCGGTGGCGGTGGTGCGTGAACGCGAGCGCGGCAACATGGAACTGCTGATCGCCACGCCGGTGTCACGCAGCGAACTGATGGTCGGCAAGGTGCTGCCCTATGCAGCCATCGGCCTGCTGCAGACCACGCTGGTGCTGGTGCTGGGCACCTGGCTGTTCCAGGTGCCCATTCGCGGCAGCCTGCTGGACATCTATCTGGCCGCGGTACTGCTGGTGCTGGCCAACCTGGCGCTGGGGCTGTTGATCTCCACGCGCGCGCGCTCGCAGTTCCAGGCCATGCAGATGACCTTGTTCCTGTTCCTGCCGTCGATCCTGCTGTCGGGCTTCATGTTCCCGTTCGCGGGCATGCCGCGGCCGGTGCAGTGGCTGGCCGAAGTGCTGCCGCTGACCCACTTCCTGCGCCTGGTGCGCGGCATCATGCTGCGCGGCGCCCCGTTGTGGGAGCTGTGGCCGGATGCACTGGCGCTGCTGGCCTTCATCGGGGTGATGATGATCCTGGCGATCCTGCGTTTCCGCAAGCGCCTGGATTGAAGGCAGGGGGTCGGATCCCCGCAGGGGCTCCGACCCCCTTCACCGGGGCCTTATTCGGCCACCACGCGCCCGCGCAGCGAGTTGGTCAGCGCCTCGGTGATCAGCACATCCACGAACTGGCCGATCAACCGCGCAGGCGCCGGGAAATTCACCGACCGCATGTTCTCGGTCTTGCCGGTCAGCTCGTTCGGATTCTTGCGCGACGGCCCCTCCACCAGCACGGCCTGCACGGTGCCGACCATCTTCTCGGAGATGCCGGCGGCATGGGCGTTGATGCGCTCCTGCAGGCGCGACAGGCGCGCGTGCTTTTCGGCATCGCTGATCGTGTCCTCCAGGTCCGCGGCCGGCGTGCCCGGGCGCCGTGAATAGATGAACGAGAAGCTGTGGTCGAAGCCGATGTCCTCGATCAGCTTCATGGTCTTCTCGAAATCGGCGTCGGTCTCGCCGGGGAAGCCGACGATGAAGTCCGAGCTGATCGAGATGTCCGGGCGCACCGCGCGCAGCTTGCGGATCTTCGACTTGAATTCCAGTGCGGTGTACCCGCGCTTCATCGCCGACAGCACGCGGTCGCTGCCGGCCTGCACCGGCAGGTGCAGGAAGTTGGCCAGCTGCGGGACGTCGCGGAACGCGTCGATCAGCGAGTCGCTGAACTCCAGCGGGTGCGAGGTGGTGAAGCGGATGCGGCCGACCCCATCGATCTCGGCGATGGTACGGATCAGCAGGCCGAGGTCGGCGAACTCACCGTCACCATAGGGCCCGCGATATGCGTTGACGTTCTGGCCGAGCAGGTTGATCTCGCGCACGCCCTGTGCGGCCAGCTGCGCCACTTCCACCACCACGTCCTCGAACGGGCGGCTGACTTCGGTGCCGCGGGTGTAGGGCACCACGCAGAACGAACAGTACTTGGAACAGCCTTCCATGATCGACACGAATGCCGAGGGACCTTCGGCGCGCGGCTCGGGCAGGCGATCGAACTTCTCGATCTCGGGGAAACTGATGTCGACCTGCGGGCGCTTCTGCTCGCGACGTGCACGGATCAGCTCCGGCAGGCGATGCAGGGTCTGCGGGCCGAACACCAGGTCCACGAACGGCGCGCGCTTGATGATCGCTTCGCCTTCCTGCGAGGCGACGCAGCCGCCGACGCCGATGATGACTTCGCGGCCCTTGTTCTTCAGGCCCTTCCACACGCCCAGCTGGCTGAACACCTTCTCCTGCGCCTTCTCGCGGATGGAGCAGGTGTTGACCAGGATGACGTCGGCGTCGTCCGGGCTGTCGGTCAGTTCCAGGCCATCGCTGGCGGCAAGCACATCGGCCATCTTGGCCGAGTCGTACTCGTTCATCTGGCAACCGTGGGTCTTGATGTACAGCTTGCCCTTGACCTGGTCGGGCTTGCGCGGACCAGCGGGCAGGGCAACGAGCGGGGTACCGCCCGGCGTGGCGGGCGGAAAGACGTCTGGCGTCCCGGTCATGGCGCTTAATCCATTCGGGTGGCGGGAAAGCGGGCCATTCTACCCGCATCCCGGCGCGTGCGCCGGCCCGGTAGAGCCAGGCCATGCCTGGCTGCATTCCGTACCGCAGGCGCCGCGAACGGGTTCATCCACGCATGGCGCGGATCTACTGCAACCGCGCTTACGCCGCCGCCAGCTCCGCATCGATCTGCCGCGAACGGTCGAAGGCGGTCATCGCGCTCATCCGTGCAATGTAATCGGCCGTGGCCGGCGCCGGCTGTACCAGGCCGAAGGCCGTGGTCCAGGCCAGCGCATTGCCCCACAGCACGTCGGCGGCGCTCATCGTCTCGCCGAGCAGGTACGGGCCCTGCGCCAGCTGGGCCTCGACCACCTGCAGCACGGTCTCCGCATCGTTGTACGGCGACATCAGGCGCGGAGGCGGCTCACGGTGCATCGCCTTGTCGATCATCGCCGGTTCGAAGCAGGCGCCGTAGAAGGCCATCCAGCGCAGGTAGGGCCCGCGCCGGGCGTCGCCGATCGGCGGCGCCAGCCCGGCTTCCGGATACAGGTCGGCCAGGTACAGATAAATGGCCACCTGTTCGGTCACCAGCGCGCCGTTGTGGACGATGGCCGGCACCTTGCCCATCGGGTTGATGGCCAGATAGGCCGGGGCCAGGTTGGCGCCAGCCTTCAGGTCCAGCACCTGCATGCGGTAGTCGGCACCCAGCGCTTCGAGCAGGGCCACGGCGCCGCTCGAGCGGGAACGGGCGGCGTGGTACAGGGTGATCTGGCGTGAGGACATGGCATTGCTCCTTGCGGTGGGTGGTGAACTGGAGGCCATCCTGGGGCACTATTGCGGACGAATTCTGTCCTCGATCCTTCATGCGCCATACCGCCCATCGACTGCTGCGCCTGATCGCCCTGCTGCAGGCCCGCCGCCAGTGGTCAGGGGCCGAGCTGGCCGAGCGCATGGGCGTGGACCGGCGCAGCATCCGGCGTGACATCGAGCGGCTGCGCGAACTGGGCTATCCGGTCCGGGCCTCGTCGGGGGTCGGTGGCGGCTACCAGCTGGGGGCAGGGGCACCGGTACTGCCGATGCTGCTGGACGAGGAGGAGGCGACCACCCTGGCGATCGCGCTGCGGGCCGCGTCCGCGACCGTCGCCGGCATCGACGACACCGCCCGTGGCCTATTGTCCAAGCTCGACCCGCTGGTGCCGACCCGTCGCCGCCAGCAGGCCGGCGAGGTGCATGCCGCCACCGCCACCCTGTCCGATCTTCCGTCCACCGATGCACGCCTGCTCGGGCGGCTGGCCCAGCACTGCCGGCAGGCGTCACGGCTGGCCTTCGAATACCGCAGCGCGCAGGAGGCGGTGACCCAGCGCGAGGTCGAGGCGCAGCACCTGGTCAACTACGGGCGGCGCTGGTACCTGCTGGCCTGGGACCTGGGCCGGCAGGACTGGCGCACCCTGCGCGTGGACCGGATGGGCGCGGTGCGCGAATGCTCCGCGCCGGGCATGCATCGCCGCACGCCCGCACCGCCGGATGTGATGGTGCGGCAGGCGGTCAGCCAGGCGCCCTTCGCGCTGCAGGCCATCGTGCGCCTGGCCGGCAGCCACGCCGAGCTGGAAGGCCGCATCCCGCCCTGGTGTGGCGTGCTGGAGGCCGACGGTCCCGACCATTGCCTGCTGCGCATGGGCGCCGAGAGCCGCGGCATGATGCTGGCGCAGATCCTCAGCCTGGACCGGGTGCCGGTAGCGTTGTGGACCACGCCGCCGGGCCTGCGCGATGAACTGGCGCAGCGCCTGGCCGGATTGGGGCAGGTGCTGGCTGTGCCGCCGGTCACAGGCTGAGCGGCGTCGCTTGGCAAGCCCCGGCGAAGCTGGGACACTCGCCGCCATGAAGGGGATACTGGGGACAACGGCGATCATCATCGCTGCGCTGACCGCTGCGCCGGCCAGTGCGGGCACCCTGTTCAAGTGCCAGGGCGCCGATGGGGTCACCAGCTATGTCAGCAAGCGTGTGGCCGGTGCCCGCTGCAGCACCATCAGCTACAGCCGCGACACCCGACCGGCACCGCGCCCGGTGGTGGCCGCGCCGAAACCGGCGCCGACCACCGTGGCCAGCATCGAGCGCAATCCGGTGGCCGTGGCCGCCAGTGCGGTGGCCCCGGTCGTGGCGCCCGCGGCCTCGCCTGCACCGGCGCCTGCGGCCGTGCCAGCGCCCCCGGTCGCCTCGCGCAGCGGGCGCATGGTCAGCGGCCAGGTCTATTCCTTCATGAAGGATGGCGTGCGCCACTACACCAGCGCACGGCCTACCCAGGTGGCCAACCTCGGTCCGGTGCGCACCATCCGCTACAGTTTCATCGAGCGCTGCTACGCCTGCGGCGTCAACCCGCGCGTGGACTTCGGTTCGGTGCGCCTGAACACCACCGCGTTCCAGACCGAGATCACCTCGGCCGCACGCGAGTTCGGCGTCGAGGAGGCGGTGGTGCGCGCCATCATCCACGCCGAATCGGCCTACAACCCGACCGCGCTCAGCCGCGCCGGCGCGCAGGGGCTGATGCAGCTGATGCCGCCGACCGCCGCGCGCTTCGGGGTCCGCGATGCCTACGACGCCGGACAGAACATCCGCGGCGGCGTGCAGTATCTTGCGTGGTTGCTGAAGCGCTTCAATGGCGACCTGACCCTGGCCGCAGCCGGCTACAACGCTGGCGAAGGCGCGGTCGATCGCCACGGCGGCGTGCCGCCCTACAGCGAAACCCAGTACTACGTACGCCGGGTCGGGCAACTGGCCGAGCGTTACCGCACCGCATTGACGCACCAGTAGTGCCGGCCGCTGGCCGGCAACCCCTGGGCAATGGCCGGTACCGACCGGCCGCTGGCCGGCAACCCCCGCAATCAATGTTGTTGCAATGCGTTGTGTGGCGCGCGACGGTTCCGCTACACTCGACCGCGATTCAATGCGGCTCTGGCCCCCACCGGATCCGCTGGCAGCCTTAAAGCTACCTAATCAATATCGGAGTGCCGGATGGCCAACGATGGGGTACACGATCCAGTCAACACCGGACGTCGGCGTTTTCTTTCTGCCACCACAGCCGTGGTGGGCGCCGTCGGCGTCGGCTTCACCGCCGTTCCTTTCATCAAATCCTGGAACCCCAGTGCCCGCGCCAAGCTTGCCGGCGCACCGGTGGTAGCCGACATCAGCGCCCTGCAGGAAGGCCAACGCCTGATCGTGGAATGGCGTGGACAGCCGATCTGGATCGTCAAGCGGTCCAAGGCGATCCTGGATGCGCTGCACGGGCTGGACGGCCGCCTCAAGGACCCCGAGTCCGGCGAAAAGGACCAGCAGCCGGACTACGTGCTGAAGCAGAACCCCGAGCTGCGCTCGATCAAGCCGGACATCTCCGTGCTGGTCGGCCTGTGCACGCACCTGGGCTGCTCGCCGGAAATGGTCGCCGAGATCCGGCCCGAGCCCTATGACCCGCAGTGGAAGGGCGGCTACTTCTGCCCTTGCCACAAGTCGCGCTTCGACATGTCCGGCCGCGTCTTCAAGGACGTGCCGGCGCCGATCAACCTGAACGTGCCCGCGCACCACTACCAGGACGACAACACCATCATCATCGGTGTCGATCCGCAGGGGGCTGCCTGATGGCCAATATCCTCAGCCGTACCGCCAGCGGCGTGGCCGACTGGGTCAATGCACGCGCGCCGGGCCTGATGCCGGTCTACCGCAAGCACGTCAGCGAGTACTACGCGCCGAAGAACTTCAACCTCTGGTATTACTTCGGTTCGCTGGCGCTGCTGGTGCTGGTCAACCAGATCGTCACCGGTATCTTCCTGACGATGCACTACAAGACCAACGCCGCCGAGGCGTTCGGCTCCATCGAATACATCATGCGTGATGTGGAGTGGGGCTGGCTGATCCGCTACATGCATTCCACCGGTGCCTCGCTGTTCTTCATCGTGGTCTACCTGCACATGTTCCGCGGCCTGCTGTACGGCAGTTACCAGAAGCCGCGCGAGCTGGTGTGGATCCTCGGCATGCTGATCTACCTGGTGCTGATGGCCGAAGCCTTCATGGGCTACGTGCTGCCGTGGGGACAGATGTCGTTCTGGGGCGCCAAGGTGATCATCTCGCTGTTCGGCGCGATACCGGTGATCGGCAACGGCCTGACCGAATGGATCATGGGCGACTACCTGCCCAGTGACGCTACGCTCAACCGCTTCTTCGCGCTGCACGTCATCGCGTTGCCGCTGGTGCTGCTGTTGCTGGTGGTGCTGCACCTGGGCGCGCTGCACGAAGTGGGGTCGAACAACCCCGATGGCGTTGAGATCAAGAAGGGGCCCAAGGGCAACCGCTGGTCGCCGAATGCACCGGCCGATGGCATCCCGTTCCATCCCTACTACACGCTCAAGGATGGCGTCGGCGCCGGCTTCCTGCTGATCATCGCTGCCTTCATCATCTTCTTCGCCCCCGGTTTCGGCGGCCTGTTCCTGGAGCACGACAACTTCACCGAGGCCAACCGCCTGGTGACCCCGGAACACATCAAGCCGGTCTGGTACTACACGCCGTACTACGCGATGTTGCGCGTGGTGCCGAACAAGCTGGGCGGCGTGCTGGTGATGTTCTCGGCCATCGCGATCCTGTTCCTGGTGCCGTGGCTGGACAAGGCGAAGGTGAAATCGGTGCGCTACCGCGGCTGGATCTCGAAGGTGATGCTGGGCGTGCTGGCGGTGTGCTTCGTGTGGCTGGGCGTGATTGGTTCCGGCCCGGGTACCGACGTGCACGAGACCTACATCGGGCGGGTGCTGACCTTCCTGTACTTCGCGTTCTTCATCACCATGCCGCTATGGACAAGGCTGGACAAGACCAAGCCGGTACCGGAGAGGGTGACCACGCATGACTGAGCGCTGGATGGTCCGGCTGGCCCTGGCGGCCACCCTGATGCTGGGCAGTTTCCTGGCCTCCGCCGCCGAGGGCGGCACCCCGCTGCTGCAGGCCGGCAACGACCTGGGTGACCGCGCCTCGCTGCAGCGCGGCGCGCAGCTGTACATGAACTACTGCTCCGGCTGCCACGCGCTGAAGTACCTGCGCTATTCGCGGATGGCGCAGGACCTGGGCCTGACCGAGGAAGAGGTGATGAACAACCTCAACTTCACCGGCTCGGCGATCGGCGACCCGATCCCGGTGGCGATGCCGAAGGAGAACGCGGAGAAGTGGTTCGGCAAGATGCCGCCCGATCTCAGCCTGATCTCGCGCGTGCGGGGCAGTGACTGGGTCTACACCTATCTCAAGTCGTTCTACCTGGACAGCAGCCGCCCGCTGGGCTGGAACAACGCGCTGTTCGCCAATGCCTCCATGCCCAACCCGCTGTGGGAGATGCAGGGCCTGCAGCATGCGGTGCACGGCAAGGCGGAAGCGCCCGGCATGGACCCGCCGGTGACCGGCCTGAAAATCGAAACGCCCGGGTCGGTCGATGCCGGCCAGTACGATCAGGCCGTGCGGGACATCACTAACTTCCTCGAATACGCCGGTGAACCGGCCGCGCTCAAGCGCCAGCAGCTGGGCGTGTGGGTGATCCTGTTCCTGGCCCTGCTGACTTTCCTGCTGTACCTGCTGAAGAAGGAATACTGGAAGGACGTCCACTGATTCTGCCGCCGGCCATCGCACGGGCCTATTGGCTTTTGTGATGGTCGGTTGCACACTCGGGGAGGAGTCGACCGTCGGCACGGTGCCGGCGGCGCCGATGCGGCAGGCGGTCTCCTGTCGTGGGAGAGCCTTTGATGGCGGCGAGCGTACGCATGCGCAATACACTGACGCTGTTTTCCTCGAACGACGACGTACTGTGCCACCGTGTACGCCTGGTTCTGGCGGCGAAGGGGGTCACCTTCGACTTTGTCCCGGTCGATCCGCAGAACCCGCCTGAAGACCTGATCGATCTCAATCCGTACCATTCGGTGCCGACCCTGGTCGAGCGCGAACTGGTGCTGTACGCCGCCTCGGTGGTCAGCGAATACCTGGACGAGCGCTATCCGCATCCGCCGCTGATGCCTGTCGATCCGCTGTCCCGTGCGCGCATCCGCCTGGCGATGCTGCGCATCGAGCACGACTGGGTGCCGCAGGTGCAGGCCATCCAGCTGGGCAACAAGACCCAGGCCGAGGCCGGGCGCAAGCGCCTGAAGGAACTGCTGACGGCCTCGCTGCCGCTGTTCAAGGCCAGCAAGTTCTTCCTCAACCCGGAAATGAGCCTGGCCGACTGCGCCATGGCCCCGATCATCTGGCGCCTGCAGTCGCTGGATGTTCCGCTGCCGAAGGATGGCAAGGCGATCGAGGACTACGGCAACCGCATCTTCCGCCACCCCGGTTTCGTCCGCAGCCTGACCGAGCAGGAAAAGAAACTGCGCGACCTGCCGGCCTGACCGGCCCATGCAGTACCCGTCTGCACGCCGACCGGCGTGCAGGCGATCCGCCCCGGCAGGCCGCCGGGCGCGTACACTTCACGCATGACCGAAGACTTCTTCCACATGACCAGCCACCGCCCGTACCTGCTGCGGGCGCTGGTGGAATGGATCAACGACAACCAGCTGACCCCGCACATCCTGGTCGACGCCGGCGTTCCCGGCGTGCAGGTCCCGCCTTCGGCGGTCAAGGATGGCCGGGTCGTGCTCAACATCGCCGAACGTGCTGTCATGCGGCTGATGATCGACAACGAGATGGTCAGCTTCTCGGCGCGCTTCTCCGGTACCAGCTACCCGGTGCAGGTGCCGATCAGCGCCGTACTGGCCGTCTACGCCCGCGAGACCGGGCAGGGCATGGCGCTGCCGGATGACATCCCGGGCAGCGAAACCGCGCCGACCAGCGACGAGCTGCTGCATGAGGACGGCACGCCACCGGACGATACGCCGCCGGCCAGCCCGCCGCCGAAGGGCCGCCCGAACCTGCGCGTGGTCAAGTAACCCTTCCGACGCCGCCCCGATGGGCGGCGTTTTTCTTTGCCCGTTTGCGGTGGGTGCCTGCCGTTGGTCGGCACACCTTCAAACCCTAGACATCCTCGGCATCCTCCACATCCGGCCGGATCTGGCTGATCCGCGCGGCACCGGGGCCAGTGAACGAGATCAACTGGTCGCCACGCAGCACCATGCGGCCCACGTGGCGGTCGATGCCATCGTAGGAATACTCGAACTTGAAGGTGCGCTCGAAGCCGAGCCGGCCATCCTCGCCGCGCGACAGACGCAATCCGGTGGCGTGCACCGCCTGGTCCAGCCACTGCACGTCGGCGGCGCGGCAGGCATTGCGTCCCAGTTCCACCGCGCGCTCGGCGGCCGAGCGCGCGGCGTTCCAGAAGAAGTAGATGATTCCGCCGGCAATCAGCAACAGCAGCAGGGTGGGCATGGCGTCAGCCGTCAGAGGTGGATCCGGCAAAGATGGCGGCGAATGCGTGCTGGATCAAGCGCCTGTGTCACCGCCTTGGCGGCTGCGGGTCGGTCATCGGTGATGGGGGTGCGGTGGCCGGCACCGTGGCCGGCACTGCCTGCATCGGTGCTGTGCTGGGCGAAGGCATCGCCAAGGGCGTGGTCGCGGTCAGCTGCAGCAGGGCCGCCCAGTCCTGGCGGTTGAAACTGCATTCGTCCTCACGCCCCGGGGTGCAGCTGGGGTCAATGCCGGTGCTGTTGCGTTCGCGCGCCGGCGGCAGCTTGATCAGCCCGGTACGATCCAGCGGCAGCAGCCGCATCGCCACGGTGTTCATCACGTTGCCACCGACCAGGTACAGGGTCTGGTCGCCGCCCAGGTTGGCGGCCACCACCACTTCGCAATGTGATTTCCAGTGGCCCACCGAACCGTTGCCCAGCGCCTGCACCAATCCGCTGTAACTGAGCGTGCTGCTGCGGTCGCGCAGGAAGCACAGCAGGTCACCGGGCGCGGGTTTGGCCGTGGCCGGGTCGACCAGCCTGTACGGCACGCCCGAGGGGCCGCCCTGGTACGCGGCGCGGATGTAGTCGATATGGCGTGGCGAGGTATTGAAGCCGGGCACACCGGCACGCACCATCACCCACGAAATGAAGGCAGCCGACCACGGGTTGTCGACCAGGAACGCGCGGCAGTCACTGTCGGTATAGCGCGCGCCCAGCGGTGCCAGGCAGCTGCTGGCGCCGGCGATGCTGCCCATGGCGTTGAGCGTGCCGCTGTTGCGCCAGTAGCCGGCCACGCGCTGCCAGGCGATCAGTCCGTTGTCGGCCAGGTGTTCGTTCTCGGCCTCGGTGACACTGAGACTCGCCGCACGGCCATCACGATCGATGAAAGGCCGGAACCAGAGCCGGTGTTCATTGCAGGCAGTATTGCGGATGGCCACCGCCAACGGACTCAGGCCGAAGCGGGGCGGCACATCGCAGGCTTCGGCGGCCGCTGCGGACAGGGGCGCCGCAGCCAGCAGCAGACAGGCAGGCAAGAGCATCCGGCGCATGCGCGGCTCCTGTGGGGGATGCCCGCAGCGTCGCAGTGCTGTCGTGAACGCCGGGTGTGAGAACGGGGTCCGATCCCTTTTCCCATGTAAAAGGGATCGGACCCCACGCCGGGCCTCAGCCCGGTGGCGGGCCCAGCTTCAACGACAGGTCGATCGCCTGCACGTGCTTGGTCAGGCCGCCGATGGAGATGCAGTCGACGCCATCCTCGGCGATCGAGCGCAGGCCGCCCAGGCCGACGCTGCCGGAGACTTCCAGTGGAATGCGGCCGGCAGTGATGCGTACGGCTTCGCGGCGCAGGTCGGGGCTGAAGTCGTCCAGCAGGATGCGTTCGCACCCGGCTTCAAGCGCCTGGCGCAGCTGCGCCAGGTCTTCGACCTCGACCACCAGCGGCAGCGCAGGCCACTCACGGCGTGCGGCGGCCACCGCCGCGGCCAGCGAACCGGCGGCACGGATGTGGTTCTCCTTCAGCATCACCGTGTCGTACAGGCCGAAGCGATGATTCTCGCCACCGCCGCAGCGCACCGCGTACTTCTGCGCCAGGCGCAGGCCGGGCAGGGTCTTGCGGGTGTCGAGGATGCGCGTGCCGGTACCGGCCACCGCCGCCACGTAACGGGCGGTGGTCGTGGCGGTGCCGGACAACGTCTGCAGGAAATTGAGCGAGGTGCGCTCAGCGCTGACCAGGCTGCGGCTGCGCCCGTGCAGCAGCGCCAGCACGGTCCCGGCGGTGACGGCATCGCCTTCGGCGATGTGCCATTCAATGCGCACCTCGGGGTCGAGCGCGCGATGGGTGGCATCGAACCAGGGTCGCCCGGCGATCACCGCGTCCTGCTTGCACAGCAGGTAGGCGCTGTCAGCCTGGTCGGGCAGCAGGGCAGCGGTGACGTCGCCGCTGCCCAGGTCCTCGGCCAGTGCACGCGCGACATCGGCGGCGACCAGGGCCGCATCCGGCGTCGGCAGCGTGCTCATGCGGCCGGGAAGTCGGCGATCTGGGCCGTCGGGATGGCTTCCTCGGGCAGCAGCACCGGGATGCCGTCGTCGACGCGGAACACCTGCTTGCGGTCACGGGTGACCAGCGCTTCGCGCAGCGGCTGCGCCAGCGGGTTGCCATCGGCCTTGTTCACCGCGCCGGCGGAGATGGCCTTGTTGAGGGCTTCCAGGCCCTTGCCATCCAGCAGGGACAGGGGCTGGCGGGTGTCCGGCGACACCAGCAGGTCGAGCAGCTTGCGATCCATGGTTCTTCGTCTTGCGTGGAAGATGGCTAGAATACGTCTTTAAGGCAGGTGACGGCCAATGACCCCCAACCCGATCGCGCCGCTTGTCGGCATCGTCATGGGTTCCCGTTCCGACTGGGAAACCATGCAGCACGCCGCCCAGAAGCTTGAAGCCCTGGGTGTTCCGTTCGAAGTGAAGGTGGTGTCCGCGCATCGGACCCCGGATGTGTTGTTCAGTTACGCCGAGCAGGCGGGCCCGCGTGGCCTGCGCGCGATCATCGCCGGTGCCGGCGGGGCCGCGCACCTGCCGGGCATGATCGCGGCCAAGACCGCCGTGCCGGTGCTGGGCGTGCCGGTGCAGTCCAAGGCCCTCAACGGCATGGACTCGCTGCTGTCGATCGTGCAGATGCCGGCCGGCATTCCGGTCGCCACCTTCGCCATCGGCAATGCCGGCGCCTCCAACGCGGCGCTGTTCGCGGCGGCGATGCTGGCCAGCGACCAGCCGGCGATCGGTCAGGCGCTGGACGCCTTCCGTGCACGCCAGACCGAAGACGTGATGGCCCACGACGATCCGCGCCAATGAGCCTGACCGTCGGCATCCTGGGCGGCGGCCAGCTCGCCCGCATGATGGTCCTGGCCGGTGCGCCGCTGGGGCTGCGTTTTGAACTGTACGACCCGGCAGCCGACGCCTGCAGCGGCCCGCTGGCGCCGCTCACCGTCGGTGCCTTCGATGACCGCCAGGCGCTGGCGGACTTCGCCGCCAAGGTCGACGTGGTCACCTTCGATTTCGAGAACGTGCCCGCCGACAGTGCGCAGTTCCTGGCCGGCCGCGTGCCGGTCTACCCGCCGCCGGCTGCGCTGGCGGTGGCCCAGGACCGGTTGAGCGAGAAGACCCTGTTCCAGCAGCTAGGCATTCCGCTGCCGGCCTTCGCCGACATCCGCAGCCGCGACGAGCTGGCGGCGAAGGCCGCTGAATTTGGCCTGCCGTGCATCCTCAAGACCCGCCGTCTGGGTTACGACGGCAAGGGCCAGTTCCGCCTGCGCAGCGAGGCCGACGTCGACGCCGCCTGGGAGGCGCTGGGCGCGCAGGTCGAGCGCACCGGGCTGATCCTGGAGGGCTTCGTCGCCTTCCAGCGCGAGGTCAGCGTGGTGGCCGTGCGTGGCCGCGATGGCGGCTTCGAGGCCTGGCCGATCACCGGCAACTGGCATGTCGATGGCGTGCTGTCGGCCAGCGTGGCGCCGGCGGTGCTGTCCGACGCCGAGCAGCAGGCGGCCATCGGCTACGCGCGCCGTGTCGCCGAGCACCTGCAGTACGTCGGCGTGTTCGCGCTCGAGCTGTTCTGCCGCGATGGCGAGCTGTTGGCCAACGAGATGGCGCCGCGCGTGCACAACTCCGGCCACTGGACCATCGAAGGTAGCGAGACCTCGCAGTTCGAGAACCACCTGCGTGCCGTGCTGGGCCTGCCGCTGGGCAGCACCCGCATGCTCGGCCACGCCTGCATGCTGAACTGGCTGGGCGAGATGCCCGACCCGGCACCGGTGCTGGCCCAGGCCAGCGGCCATTGGCACGATTACGGCAAGCAGCCGCGTGAGGGCCGCAAGGTCGGCCACGCCACCCTGCGCGACGATGATGCGGTGGCCTTGGCCGATGCGCTGGACCAGATTGGCCTGGAGCTGGACCGTCAGGCCCAGGTCGCACCTGCGGTGCACGCGCTGCGCAACCGCTGAGCCGGTAGTGCCGGCCGCTGGCCGGCAATGCAACGATGTGGCGCGCCGGTGCAGGCATTGGCGCAACATTTCCGGTGGTAGCGTGGAGCTCCTTTACAGGAGTCACGACCATGCTCGACTGGAATGCCTACCGCAAGGAACTGAAGGGTCGTATCGGCGAGATCGGCAAGCTCTCGCCCGACACGATCAAGGGCTACGCCACCCTGGCCAACGCCGGCGCCCAGACCAATCACCTTGATGCCAAGACCCGCGAGCTGATCGCGCTGGCGGTGGCGGTGACCACCCGCTGCGACGGCTGCATCACCGTGCATGTGGACGCAGCGCTGAAGCAGGGCGCCAGCCGCGAGGAAATCGCCGAAGCACTGGGCGTGGCGGTGTCGCTCAACGCCGGCGCCGCGCTGGTGTACTCGGCGCGGGTGATGGATGCGGTGGCCGCGCACGAGAGCGCGTGACGCTCCGCTCTGCATTTCGGTAGTGCTTACGCTGGTAAGCGCGCAACTCCGGCATCCTTGTACGTCCAGTGGGTTGTAGGCCAGCGGCCGGCACTACCCGGTGACCGAGCCGCTGCCTCAGCGCAGCCGGCTTTCGGCGAATTCCCAGTTGACCAGCTGCCAGAAGGCGTCCAGGTAGCGCGCGCGATCATTCTGGTAATCGGTGTAGTAGGCGTGTTCCCAGACGTCGCAGCACAGCAGCGGGGTGCTTTCGCCGGTCAGTGGCGTGCCGGCATTGCGCGTGGCCTGGATGCCCAGCTGGCCACCGGGGTGCTGTACCAGCCACACCCAGCCCGAGCCGAACAGGCCCAGCGCCGTGCGGTTGAACTCCTCGCGCAGGCGCTGTGCGTCGCCGAACTGGCGCTTGACCAGCTCGCCCAGCCGGCCCTGCGGCTCGCCGCCGCCGCGCGGGCGCAGGCACTGCCAGTAGAAGCCATGGTTCCAGGCCTGGGCGGCCGCATCGAACAGAGCGCCCTGGGCATGGCGCACGATCTCTTCCAGTGACGCCTCCTCCCACTCGGTGCCGAGGGTGCCGGCATTGACCGCGTCGACATAGGCGCGGTGGTGGCGGCCGTGATGCAGCTCCACGGTCTGCGCGGACAGGTGCGGCTGCAGGGAGCCGGAGAGGTAGGGCAGGGCAGGCAATTCGACGGGCATGGACAGGTTCGTGGCCAGGGGGACGGCGGCAGCCTGTTCCATCCGCTTACAATGGCGGCTACCGTGGGCAGTCTAGCCGACCATCACGGTCGGGTTGTCCGGCGAAGCAAGGAGTGTGGTTGTGGCGGTGATGCAGCAAATCCAGGCCGAGGTCGATCGTTACCCGCTCGTGCTGTTCATGAAAGGCACCCCGCAGTACCCGATGTGCGGCTTTTCCAGTCGCGCCGTGCAGGCGCTGATGGCGGCCGGCGCTGTCGCCCTGCGCACCGTCAACGTGCTCGAGGAACCGGAGATCCGTGCCAACCTGCCGCGCTTCTCCAACCTGCCGACCTTCCCGCAGCTGTTCATCAACGGTGAGCTGATCGGCGGCTGCGACATCGTCATGGAACTGTTTGAATCCGGCGAGCTCAAGCGCATCGTCGAAGAGGCGACCCAGGGATGAGTGCCTGGCCGTCGACGTCACCGACTGACGGGGCGTTCGATGGCCGCCCGTTGCAGGACCGCGTGGTGCTGGTCGCCGGGGCCGGCGGCGGGCTGGGCAGTGCCGCGGCGGTTGCTGCCGCAGCCGCCGGGGCCACCGTGGTCCTGCTGGGGCGCAAGCCGCGCCGGTTGGACCGGGTCTATGCCCAGGTCCAGGCGGTCGGCCCGGAACCCCTGCTGTACCCGCTGGACCTGGAAGGTGCCGGCCCCGACGACTACGCCGAACTGGCCCAGGCCCTGCAGCGCGAGCTGGGGCGGCTGGACGGCCTGCTGGTCTGCGCCGCGCATTTCCCGGGGCTGACCCCGTTCGAGCTGGCCGACCCGGCCAGCTTCGCCCGCGCGGTCCATGTCACCCTGACGGCCCCGGCCTGGCTGGCCCAGGCCTGCCTGCCGCTGCTGCGACAGCGCGAGGATGCCGCCCTGGTGTTCGCGGTCGATGCCCCTGAAAGGGTGGGGCAGGCCTACTGGGGAGGGTACGGCGTGGCCCAGCACGGCCTGCGTGGCCTGATCGCCAGCCTGCACGATGAACTGGGCCGCAGTCCCGTCCGGGTCAGCGGCCTGTACCCCGGCCCCCTGCGCACGGCGCTGCGCGCACGTGCCTATTCCGTTGACCAGGACCCGGCTGCGCAAGGCCCGGAAGCCGCAGCGGCAGCGGCGGTGACCCTGTTGTCCGGGGCCGGGAGCGCCTGGCGCGGGCAGATTCTTGATGCCAGTGGGATGCCCCGGGAAAAGTGAGTCCCGTGGAAAGGCGGAGTGAAGAACCCGTCACGATTGCGTTGCGAACCGGTGCCGTTTGTCGCACAACCGTCACATTGATGGCGTAGCGTGTTAATCTAGTGTTAACCGTTAGGGCTGCCTTCAGCCGAGCGGTAGGGAACCCCAGATAACTCTCCGATCAGCCACCCGCAGGGCTGCTTGGATGCGCTTTTTTTCCGCCATCGCCAACTCGCATCGAGGCTACCGAAAAATGACCCACCCACTCCGGATGTCCAAGCTCACCCTTGGTCTCGTGGCTGCACTTGCCGCCGCCCCCGCCTTCGCCCAGACCACCACTGCCGGTGTCGGCGGCCAGGTCGTGACCAGCGGCGGCCAGCCCGTCGCCGGTGCTGAAGTCACCATCACCCACACCGAGTCGGGCACGGTTTCGCGCGCTACCACCGACGCGGCGGGTCGCTACAACGCGCGCGGCCTGCGCGTGGGTGGTCCCTATACCATCACCATCACCAAGCCGGGTGAAGGCACCAAGACCGAAGATGGTGTCTACCTGGGCGTGAACCAGACCGGCACCATCAATGCCATCCTGACCGGTGACGTGGCCAAGGCCACCAACCTGGACACCGTGCAGGTCACCGCTGTCGGCGGTGGTTCGGAAGTGTTCAGCGCCACCAAGATGGGCTCGGGCACCAACATCAGCCAGGAGCAGATCGAAATTGCGCCGTCCATCGGCGGCAACATCCAGGATCTGATGCGCCTGGATCCGCGCGTGACCTTCATCGACCGCGCCTCCGGCTCGATCTCGGCCGGTGGCCAGAACCCGCGCTACAACTCGATCAACATCGACGGCGTCTCGGCCAGCGACACCTTCGGCCTGGAAGGCAACAACATGCCGACCCGCCGCCAGCCGGTCGCGATGGAGGCCATCGAAGCGCTGGACATCAACCTGTCCAACTACGACGTCAGCATCGCTGGCGCTGCCGGTGCCACCGTCAATGCGGTGACCAAGTCCGGTACCAATGAATTCCACGGTTCGGTGTACGGCACCTACCGTGACGGTGACTGGTTCGGCAAGAACCCGGAAGGCAAGAAGTTCAATGGCTTCAACGACGAAAAGACCTACGGCATGACCCTGGGCGGCCCGATCGTCAAGGACAAGCTGTTCTTCTTCGCCAACTACGAGAAGTTCAAGCAGTCCGCGCCGGGCGCCGACCTGTCCAGCACCGCGCTGGGCAAGGCCAATGCCGACTACAGCATGGCTGACGTGACCCGTGCGCAGGAAATCGCCAAGGGTTATGGCTTCGATGCCGGCGGTATCGAAAGCAACGGCAACACGGATCTGGAAGAGTACGCGCTGAAGCTCGACTGGAACATCAACGAGAACCACCGCGCCAACATCCGTTACAGCAAACTCGAGCAGAGCAAGCTGCGCATCAACGGCATGGGCTCGACCTCGCAGGCTTCGCTGAGCTCGTACTGGTACCAGCACGTCAAGACCAACGAGAGCTACGTCGCCCAGGTCTTCAGCGACTGGACCGACACCTTCTCGACCGAGTTGAAGGCTTCGTACCGCGAGTACTCGGCCGTCCGCGAGGTGCCGACCAATGCCCCGAGCATCCGCATCTACTTCCCGCGCGGTGGCGATGTGACCACGCCGGAAGGCGACTCGCTGTTCCTGGGTACCGAGACCAACTCGCAGAACAACGTGCTGGAAACCAAGGCGTGGAACTACTACGCCGCCGGTACGCTGACCTTGGGTGACCACGACCTGAAGTTCGGTGGTTCGTACGACACCAACGATGTCTACAACTACTATGGCGCTGGTTCGTGGGGTGCTTACACCTTCTACGGCCTGGACAATTTCGCGAAGGGCCAGTGGCAGACCTACCAGCTGAACAAGGAAAAGAGCGCGAACTCGATCGCGGCTGACTACAAGTACAGCAACCTGGCCCTGTTCGTGCAGGACACCTGGTATGTCAACAGCAACCTGACCCTGACCATGGGTCTGCGTGGCGACCGTCCGAAGGTGAGCCCGGCGCCGGCGTACAACCAGAAGGCGCAGACTGTCTTCGGTTATGACAACAGTTCGGTGTTCCCGAGCAAGTTCCTGATCCAGCCGCGCTTCGGCTTCAACTACACCTTCGACACCGAGCGCCCGACCCAGCTGCGCGGCGGCATCGGCCTGTTCCAGGGTGATGCACCGCAGGTGTGGATCAGCAACAGCTACTCCACCACCGGCTTCAACTACGACTCGTACAACATCAGCCGCTACAACGGCCAGAAGTTCAATCCGGACAAGGACAATCAGCCGGTCCCGACCACCCCGGGCAGCGCGCTGCAGAACGTCAACTTTGTCGGCCGCGACTTCAAGCTGCCGTCGCTGTACAAGGCCAACCTGGCCTTCGATCACGAGCTGCCGTGGTACGGCATGGTCGCCTCGGCCGAGCTGCTGGTCACCAAGGTCAAGGATGGCCTGTACTACCAGCACCTGAACCTGGGCAAGGGCCGTCAGGTCGGTGCCGATGGTCGCGTGAACTACTACGTGCCTTCGGCTGACGGCAGGGCGTGGGGCACCAACGATGCGCGCAATGGTTATGCCGCACAGGGCTTCAACAACGTCTACCTGATCGACAACACCGATCAGGGCCGCACCTCGCAGTTCACCGTCTCGCTGAGCAAGCCGTGGAGTGCGAGCAGCGACTGGTCCTGGAACCTGGGCTATACCTACACCGATGCCAAGGAAGTGGGCAGCCTGACCAGCTCCACCGCCAGCTCGGGCTGGGGCTACCAGTACGCCTTCAATGCCAACGAGGAAATGCTGAACACCTCGCGCTACCAGATCCGCGACCGCCTGTCGGGCTCGCTGAACTGGAAGCACAAGTTCTTCGGCGACTACGAGACCAAGGTGGGTCTCGTGTACGAAGGCCGCAGCGGCCGCCCGTACAGCTACATCTATGTGAACGACGCCAACGGCGACGGCCGTTCGGGCAACGACCTGTTCTACGTGCCGCGTCGCGGCGAGGTCCTGTTCGGTACCCTGTCCAGCACCGGCAAGTTCACCGCCGATGCGGCGATGGAGAAGTCGTTCTTCGACTGGCTGGCGGCCAACCCGCAGCTCGCCAAGTACGAAGGCCAGGTGGCTCCGGCCAACCAGTTCCGTACCGGCTGGATCAACACCTTCGACATCCGTATCAGCCAGCAGCTGCCGGGCTTCATGAAGGGCCACAAGTCGGAGGTCTGGCTGGACATCCAGAACGTCGGCAACATGCTCAACAAGAAGTGGGGCAACATCTACGACTACGGCTTCTACGCCAACGCTCGTGTGGCCAGCCTGCAGGGCCTGTACAACGGTAAGTACGTCTACAACTACCGTGGCGCGGACCTGCCGAGCGTCGCCAACTCCGATGCTGACGGCTTCGACGTCGGTGTCTCTCAGTGGTCGATGCAGCTGGGCTTCCGCTACCAGTTCTGATGCACTGACGTAGCGCAGCTGAAAACGGAAACGGCCGGGGAAACCCGGCCGTTTTCCGTTCAGGCGAAAGTCCTTGCAGGGTGTCGGGCAACGGCGTAGCATGTGGAAATGTGCGCGGCGTCAACGCCGCCCAGGCGGTCCCGGACAGGCGAACGCGGGCAGCACACATCCAACGGTCGGGCTTCCCGGCCGTTTTGCTTTTTAAGGGGGCGGCAGTACAGTCGGAAACCTTGAAGGAAGCGAAAAATTGGATATGACCACGAACGAAAAATCAGCCCGTGCGCTGCCGGTGCAGGATGCGCGGATCTATCCGCGCGGTGGGCTGGACGTGCTGTCGCGGGCCGAAGTGGCACGCCTGCGCGATGCCTCCGCCGGCGGCATGCATGAGCTGCTGCGCCGCTGCGCGCTGGCCGTGCTGACCAGCGGCAGCGCCTCGGACGATCCGCGCGCGGCGCGCGACCTCTACCCTGATTTCGACATCCAGGTGGCGCAGCAGGATCGCGGCGTGCGCATCGACCTGGTCAACGCACCGGCGATGGCCTTCGTCGACGGTGAGATCATCCGCGGTGTCGCCGAACTGCTGTTCGCCGTCGTGCGCGACCTGGCCTACATGGCCATCGAGATGGGCCCGGCCTACGCGGCCGAGCTGGAGTCGTCCGAGGGCATCACCAACGCGGTGTTCGGCCTGCTGCGCAACGCGCGCATCCTCAACCCGGGCGATCCGAACCTGGTGGTGTGCTGGGGCGGCCACTCGATCTCGCGCGACGAGTACCTGTACACCAAGCAGGTGGGTTACGAGCTGGGCCTGCGCGGCCTGGACATCTGCACCGGCTGCGGCCCGGGCGCGATGAAGGGGCCGATGAAGGGCGCGACCATCGCACACGCCAAGCAGCGCCGCACCGTCACGCGCTACATCGGCCTGACCGAGCCGGGCATCATCGCGGCCGAGTCGCCGAACCCGATCGTCAACCATCTGGTGATCATGCCGGACATCGAGAAGCGCCTGGAGGCCTTCGTCCGCATCGGCCACGGCATCATCGTGTTCGCCGGTGGCGTCGGCACGGCCGAAGAGATCCTGTACCTGCTCGGCATCCTGCTGCGCGAGGAGAACAAGGACCTGCCGTTCCCGCTGATCCTGACCGGCCCGACCGTGGCAGCGCCATACTTCGAGCAGATCGACCGCTTCATCCGCCTGACCCTGGGCGACGAGGCTGCCGAGCGCTACGAGATCATCATCGGCGACCCGGTGGCCGTGGCCAGGAAGATGGCCAGTGGCATCAAGCGCGTGCGCGAACACCGCCTGGCGCAGAAGGACTCGTTCTTCTTCAACTGGTCGATCGAGATTCCGTGGGAGTACCAGCAGCCGTTCGTGCCGACCCACGAGGCGATGGCGGCGCTGGACCTGCATCACGGGCGTGCGCCGCACGCGCTGGCGGCCGACCTGCGCCGGGCGTTCTCGGGAATCGTGGCCGGCAACGTGAAGGAGGACGGCATGCGCCGCATCGAGCAGTTCGGGCCGTTCCAGATCCACGGTGACCCGGACATGATGCAGGCGCTGGACGCGCTGCTGCGCGCCTTCGTCGAGCAGCGCCGGATGAAGATCTCCGGCGAATACCAGCCCTGCTACCAGGTGCTGGCCTGAACCCGGGCCGGCGCGACGGGGATCGCGCCGGCACCGGTCGGGGAGGGTGGACGTCAAGCCTTTGACGCCCGTCGCCCCGGATTGACCGTTCATCCTGCCGCCGCTTGCCGGTGGCGGGGCGATGGCCCATCGTGGCCACCAACACGCTGGGGAGCGTCCAATGTCTTTGCGCCGGGAAATCGGCTTCACCTTGATCGAGCTGATGGTCACCATCGCCGTGGTGGCGGTCCTGGCTGCGATCGCCTTTCCAAGTTTCCAGAGCACGATCCGTTCGAGTCGGGTGAGCTCGACCAACAACGAGGTCCTGGGCCTGCTCAGTCTTGCCCGCAGCGAGGCGATCCGCAGCAACCGCGGTGGCGGCGTCTGTGGAAGCAGCGACGGTGCCAGCTGTGATGGTGGCTGGTCGGGCGGCATGCTGGCCTTTGCCGATGCCAATGGCGACGGTGCGCTGTCGGCAGGTGAAACCGTCCTGCGCTTCGTCAGTGGCAATCCCAAGCTGAAGATCACTGGGCCGGCCACGGAGATCGCCTTCGACGGGCGCGGCCGTCGCCGCGCCAGCGCCGAGCAGGATGTACGGCTGGAGCCGGATGTCTGCAGCAAGGGCGCAGTGCACAAGCGCACACTGACGGTGAACGCCTCCGGGCAGATCCGCAGCACCAAGGAAGCCTGTCCATGACCATCCGTACCTTCCGCGCGCGCCAAGCCGGGGGCTTCACCCTGCTGGAAGTACTGATCGCCATCATCGTGTTGGCGTTCGGCCTGCTGGGTTTTGCTCTCTTGCAGACCATGAACGTCCGCTTCGTGCAGAGCGCCAATTATCGAACTCAGGCCACCAACCTTGCGTACGACCTGACCGAGCAGATGCGCAGCAACCGCTTTCAGGCGGCCTGGTACACCGGCGCGTCGTTCGCAGCAGGCAGCAAGACCGCCGCCACCGCGTGCACCAGCGATACCGGCGACGTCTCCATTGAAAAGAAGATCGCGCGCTGGCAATGCCAGGTGGTGAAGGCGCTGGGCGACGACGCAGGCGCCGATGTCACCTTCAATGGCGGCGTGGTCAATGTGGCCATCACCTGGGGCGATCAGCGCTGGGATCCGGATGACCCGGACAAGGCCACCACCTTTGCATTGGCTACGGAGCTGTGAGCATGCGCCTGAACCGACGTGCCACCATGGCCGGCCTGTCGCTGGTGGAACTGATGATCGCCCTGGTAATCAGCCTGGTGCTGATGCTGGGAGTGGTGCAGGTCTTCATGGCCTCGCAGGCTGCCTCACGCCTGTCCGAAGGGGCCTCGCGCGTGCAGGAGAACGCCCGTTTCGCGCTGGATTTCCTTGAGCGCGACATCCGCATGGCCGGGCACATGGGCTGCGTGAACGACCAGGCCCACGTGGTGAAGAACCAGGGCGATCCGGTATCGCATCTGGGTGCATCCTCGGGCGATGGCAGCCCGCTTGATTTCAGCGTTTCCATCCAGGGCTTCGATGCACCGGGAACCGCGCCGGGCGGGAGGCTCGCACTCGGAGCGACATGGTCCGCACCGTCAGCGCTGCCGGCAGCGATCACCCGGCTCAGCCCTGCGCCGGCAGGCGGAAGCGATGTGCTGGTGCTGCGCTACCTGGCCCCTGAAGGGGTGCCGGTGACCGGCATTTCGTCCAGCGGCGGCAATGCGCTGCTGGACATGGACAGCACCCGGGTGGCCCGGCTCACCTCGGGGGGCGTGGCGGCACCGACCTTGTTCGGCATCGCCGACTGTGCCCATGCGGACATCTTCGCCGGTACGTTGAGTGCGGCCCGTGTGACCGCGCCCTCGCTGGACCTGTCGCGCTATGCCGCGCAGCCGACCGGGCAGACGATGCTCTATCGCGCCGAGTCGATGGTCTATTACGTCGGCATCAATCCGGAGACCGGTCAGCCGGGCCTGCGCCGTGCGCGCGCCAACAGTGCTGGCGCCTATGCGGTCAATGAAGAACTCGTGGAAGGCATCGAAAGCCTGCAGCTGCTGTATGGTCTGGACAGTACCGCCAACATCAGCCTGGGCACGCCACCGGCCGGCAACATCACCAACCTGGCCGCCGCAACTGGCGTCAGCAGTAACGCTAACGCGGCCGGTGCCGCGCAGTGGCTGCGGGTGGGGCAGGTGCAGGTGGGGCTGCTGGCACGCAGCCCGACGCCGTCGTCTTCGAGCACGCCGGCCAACCCGCTGTCGGTACTCGGCGTGGGCTTTGCCAGCAGTGACAGGCCTGACGGCCGCTACCGCTCCAGCTATGAAGTCTCGATTGCACTGCGCAATCGCCTGTTCGGGAACTGATCATGACGACCTTCTCACGTTCGTTCAGGCCCGCTTCCGCTCGCACCCAGCGCGGCGCCGTGCTCTATGTCGCGTTGATCATGCTCATCCTGCTGGCGCTGCTCGGCATTGCGGGCATGCAGGTGGCCGGCATGCAGGAGAAGATGGCAGCGAACTACCGCGCCGCCAACCGGGCCTTCCAGAACTCGGAGGGCGTGGTGCGTGCGGCTGAACGCTCGGTGGAGAAAATCGCCAACCGTCAGGATGTGGGGAGCGACAGCCTGGTGCAGTCCAGCACTCTGTCGCGGGTCTGCGATGACGGCTTCGATCCGACCATCTGGGCGGAAAGCCACCGCAACCAGGCGCGTCCTGCGGTCAATGTCCGCCAGATTGACAGCTGTGTGATGGGCGAATCGTCGCTCGACATGGGCCGTCCGCTGGAAGACGTCACGCCGATCTACCAGATCACCGGCTTCGCGACCGACGATGCCGATGCGAGCTCGTCGTCGGTGGTCATCGATACCGTATTCAAACTCTGAGGACGCAGGCCATGGCTTCGCGCAAATTCCGTTTCATGGTCGCAGGCGGCGCCGCACTGGTGCTCGGGGGAGGCTATGTCATCTACAGCCTGATGGCGGCCCAGGCCCAGGGCACGCTGGCGCAGGCACCGCTGAACATCCAGGTGCAGACGCCACCGGCCTTCCTGATGGCGCTGGATGATTCCGGCTCGATGCTGTGGGAAACATTGAACAACACGCGCGATGGCGTGTACCGCTGGGATGGCAGTGGCTTCTACAACCAGGGTACCGTCAACGGCTACGATGGGTCTGGGCAGCGCTACCTGTACGTCTTCCCCAGCTATGGACGCGACGACCAAGTAGCCATCCCGCCGCTCGACAGCTTCGGTTTCGCCCGATCGCCGGACGTCAACCCGTCCTACTACGATCCGCGTGAGATCTATCCTGGCTGGAAGACCGGCTTGTCCGATACAGCCCTTGCCAACTATCTGGACATCAGGGCGTCCAGCGCGCCGCTGGACCCGCGTCCGGGCAATGCACCGAACAAGATCGCCGGCGCGCTGGACCTGACTGTGGACTCGCTGTTGACCAGCATCGACACCGGCGGCCGGACCGGCGCGAACTGGCGCTTCCGCTTTCGTTCCGGCATGACGCTGCCGGTCGGAACCCGTATTGAGCGTGGGCGATGCAACCTGAGCGGGGGGGCTGTCCGGCAGGAAGGCTCATTCGACAACGTGACGCGCCAGACTACCATCAGCAGCTCAAGCTGCGATGCTGCAGTCGCCTTCTATCCGGCTACGTTCTTCCTGGCAGATCCGTCTACACTGCCGGCGGAATATGGGTACACCGCGGCACCTGTTGCCGTTGCAAATCCTCCGGGCGGCCGTCCGGGTACGTTGTACAAGTACGAAATCAAGATTGCGAACTTCGGCAACAATCAAGCGAAGTACAACGCTGCCATGCAGAGCTTCGCCAACTGGTTCAGCCTGTACCGAACGCGACGCGAAGCGCTGATCGGTGCGGCCACGAATGCGCTGTACGACACTACCAATCTGCGCGTGGGCTGGTTCCGTATCAATGGCCGTCGCGCGGTGACCATGTTCAACATGACCAACGAGCCGGAGAAGCAGCAGCTGCTCAGCCAGATCATCGGCGAAATGCGGGCCAGCAGCAGTACGCCCAATCGTTCCGCCGCACAGTACCTTGGCGAACAATTCCAGCGCACGGATCAGAACGCGCCGGTACTCCTGTCATGCCAGAAGAACGCGGGCATGCTGTTCACCGATGGCTATATCAATGAGTCCGGCAACACGACGCTGATGAAGGATCTCGTAGCGCCGTACTACAACAGTTCTCTCGTGCCGGACAAGGAGACCAATTCCGTGCCGGTGCCGGCCGAGTGCAAGGGGCCGAATCCAAATCCGTCGCTGGATTGCAAGACCCACCTGCACATGAATTTCTACGGCGTGACGCTGGGCACGCAGGGCAAGGAGTTCGGCGTCCGGTACCTGCCGGATCCGCTGCGCCCGTGGGTGCTCAGCCCCGACCCGTATGTCGTCAAGCCCAACTTCCCGACGACGACGCAGGACCTCAAGCCCGAAGCCGTTGATGAGCTGTGGAACGCGGTCTATGACACCCGCGGTGAAATGGTCAACGCTACGCGCCCGGCCGAAATCACTGCAGCCATGCGCCGCATCATCAGCAACGTCGCCCAGGGCGCCACGCCGTCCGGCTCGCGTTCGCTGACCGGCGCACGCATCGGCGTCGGCTCGTTGTCGGTGGAGCCGTTCTACGAGGCCACCAACAACGGCACCGACTGGTACAGCAAGTTGCGCGCCTTCAAGCTGAGCGTCGAGCCGTCCACCCGCAAGATCGTTTCGGAAGAGGCCTGGGAAGCATCTGCGAAGATGCCGGCGCCTGCATCACGCCGCATCCGGTTCTGGCGCAACGGCGCGCTGGAAGACTTCACCGGCAGCAATGTCAGCCTGGCCAATCTGTGCACCAAGTCGTCGACGCTGTATCCGGGCATCCTGATCTGCAGCGCGTCCGAGCTGGCCGGCCTGACAACGGATTCCACCACGGCCGTGGCCTACCTGCGTGGTGAAACCTCCGGCGAGAAGCGCAACGGCGGCAAGCTGCGTGATCGCAGCACGGTACTAGGCGACATCATCACCTCCACCCCGGTGCTGAGTTCGCCTCTGGATGACTATGGGTTTGGCCGCCTCCCGGGCACGATGGGCAGCAGTTACGCCGCCTACATGACCACCAAGCGCAATGGTCGCCGCTACATGGTCTACGCCGGCGCCAACGACGGCATGTTGCATGCCTTCGATGGTGGCATGGGCGCCGACGGCCAGATGGACGCCGACGGTGGCAAGGAGCGGTTCGCCTACATTCCCTCGACCGCGTTGGGCCACATGGGCAACCTGTTGCTGCCCAACGACCCGACCAACCAGAACGCCCAGCGTTTCCAGCACCGTTACTACGTCGATGGCCCGGTGACGATCAGCGACACCTACGGCAGCAACGGGTGGACCACGTCACTGGTAGGCACGGCCGGTGCCGGCGGCCGCAGTGTGTTCGCGCTGGATGTGTCCAATCCGGGCAACTTCGGCGCCAGCGGCTCCCTGTTGTGGGAGATCAGTGACCTCGATGCTTCGCTTGACGATGCTGTGCGCGCCAACATCGGCCATGTGCTGGGCAAGCCGGTGATCGTGCCGGTGAAGAACGCCGACGGTTCGGTGGGCTTCAAGGCGATCTTCGGCAACGGCTACGAGAGCAGGAGTGGCAAGGCGGTACTGTTTGTGGTTGACATGGTGGCAGGCCGCACGCCGACCCTTCGCATGATCGAGGCGATCGAGTCGGGTACCAACCTGCCGTCGGGCAGCAACGGGCTGGGCAACATCGTGGTGGTTGATCGCTGGGGCGGAACCGGGCAGAACGCGCGGGTGCGCGATGGCCTGGCCGATACGGTCTATGGCGCCGACAAGCGTGGCGTTATCTGGAAGTTCGACCTGCGCGGGACCACCGCGCCAACCGTACCGTTGTTCACCACCGATACCCATGTCGATCCCGCCGACCGCCGGACCTACCGCCAGCCGATCACCGGTGGCATGACGGTGACCACCGGACCGTCCGGTGGCGTGATGCTGATCTTCGGCACCGGCAGCTTCTCCTACTACGGTGACGAGAGCGATACGGCGGTGCAGGCGTTGTACGGTATCAACGACACCGCAGCGGGCCAGCCGACGACGACGCTGACCTCGGCAAACCTGAGCTCGTATACGGCCGAGATCGGTTCCGGCGTGCGGACGTTGCGTGCCGGGACCGTGCCTACGGTCAGCCGCGGCTGGACCGTGGTGCTGGCCAACAAGGAGCGTGCCGTCGGTAATCCGAGGATCGTGTCCGGCGTGGTCTTCTTCCCGACCTATGTTCCGTCCGACGCTCAGGGTTGCTCGGTGGACGGTGCGAACTGGTTGCTTGGCCTGCAGGCCAGCACCGGGCAGGCAGCGATGTCGCAGGTGCGCTTCGGTGCCCCCGACGGCCGGTCGCCGGGAGCGGGTACTGCCGGCGTTGCTCTCAACACGGGCGGCAACGCGCCGGTGAGGGATGTGACGACGTCGGTGGTGCCGCGCCTGGCGCCGCCGGACAGTACTCCGGGCAACCCGCCGCCGCAGCCGCCAGGTGAGGCGTGCCTGATGCAGATCTCGGTGGCTGGTGCTGATCCGATGTACCTGCCGTACCCCTGTGGCCGCCAATCCTGGAGGCAGATCCAATGACCGGCGTCGATCCTTCTCCGGCAGCAGGAGCCCGTGCAATGCGCCAATCTTTCGCGACGGGTCGCCTGGCCCGCGGTTTCACCCTGATCGAGCTGATGATTGTGGTGGCGGTCGTGGCAATCCTCGCCGCGATCGCCTACCCGAGCTACAGCGAACATGTGCGCAAGTCGCGCCGGGCCCAAGCCAAGGCCGACCTGGTGGAATACGCACAGTTGGCCGAGCGCTTCCACACGGTCAACAACACCTACGTCGGTTTCAAGTTCCCGGGCAATGCCGACTCGATCAATTCCCCGCGCGAGGGCGGCACGGCGGCCTACACTTTTTCCATGCAGACCGCGCAGTCGACATTCACCTTTACCGCCACCGCGGTCAACGCGCAGGCGAAGGACAAGTGTGGAAACTTGACGCTCAACCAGGCCAACGTGAAGACCGCCAAGACCACGCTGTCCGAGTGCTGGTGACACTGCCGCAAACGGAGGACGCAAGCATGTGAACGGGAGTGTTGCACTCACTGTTCGACGTGATTACAATGCGCGTCCCCGCCCGAATAGCTCAGCCGGTTAGAGCACTTGACTGTTAATCAGGGGGTCGTTGGTTCGAGTCCAACTTCGGGCGCCAGACGTTACACATCAAAGACTTGCGGACTTCCGCAGGTCTTTTTTGTTGTCTGCCTGAGAGCGGAAGGGCATCGTTTCAACAGGCTTGTCCAGTCCGCGTGGTGGACGAACGCATCCGCCCACTGTTGCTGACGATGATCCGCGCGTGCTCGCGCCCCCTCACGCAGACGCGCAGCGTCAGGTTGCTGCCGGGGCTGCGGCCATCCGGCTGGAAATAGAGTTGCGGTCGCCCGCTGCTGCTGGCGGCATTGATCGTGACGTCCGGACGGCCGCCCTGATGCAGGACAATGGCATCGGGCGTGGATGGGGGCTGCCACGCGCCTGCGGCCCGGTAGGCAATCCAGCCCTGGCTCCAGTCGTCCCCGCAGCGCTGGCCGTCCGCGCTGGCGCAGAGGCCGATCAGTTCGCGACGCATGATGGCCTGGGTGCGTGCCGTTGCCAGGGCGGCCTGCAGGCTGAACCGGCTGGCTTCCGCGCGTTGGTGCAGCAGCAGCGCCTGCAGCGAGGGCCAGCCGGCGGCCAGCAGCACGGCCAGTACCGCCGTGACGACCAGGATTTCGATCAGGTGCATGCCGCGCGACGCGGCGCGGCTGGAAGTGTGGGCAGGGCACATGCATTCAGCCTCCGCGCCTGGCCGGGCGGCTGCCATCGGGAAGCTCCGCGGCGGGCTGCCCGGAGACCCCTCAGCCAGCCGTCACCCCACGCCTCGTATACTCATCTTCCCCGGGAACTGGCAACACCATGAGCGACAGTTTTGAACTTGTCTCGCCGTACTCGCCGGCGGGCGATCAGCCCGATGCCATCGCCAAGCTGACCAGCAACTTCGAGGCCGGCATCGCCAAGCAGACCCTGCTCGGCGTCACCGGCTCGGGCAAGACCTACACGATCGCCAACGTCATCCAGAACGTGCAGAAGCCGACGCTGATCATGGCGCCGAACAAGACGCTGGCGGCGCAGCTGTATGGCGAGTTCAAGGCCTTCTTCCCGCACAACGCGGTGGAGTACTTCGTCAGCTACTACGACTACTACCAGCCGGAGGCCTACGTGCCCTCGTCGGACACCTTCATCGAGAAGGACAGTTCGATCAACGAGCACATCGAGCAGATGCGCCTGGCCGCGACCAAGACCCTGCTGTCGCGCCCGGATGCGATCGTGGTGGCCACGGTGTCGGCGATCTACGGCCTGGGTGCACCGGAAGACTACCTGTCGCTGCGCCTGATCCTGTCCAAGGGCGAACGCATCGACCAGCGCGACCTGATCAACCACCTGACCCAGCTGCAGTACACGCGCAACGAATACGAGCTGCAGCGCGGTACCTTCCGCGTACGCGGCGAAGTGATCGACGTGTTCCCGGCCGAGTCGGACAGCGAGGCGCTGCGCATCGAGCTGTTCGACGGCGAGGTCGAGAAGATCACGATGTTCGATCCGTTGACCGGCGAGACGTTGCGCAACATGCAGCGCTTCACCGTCTATCCCAAGACCCATTACGCGACCACCCGCGAGCGTGTGCTGGCCGCGGTGGAAACCATCAAGGTCGAGCTGAAGGAACGGCTCGAGCAGTTGTACGCCGAGAACAAGCTGGTCGAGGCGCAGCGCCTGGCGCAGCGCACCCAGTTCGACATCGAGATGATGGCCGAGGTCGGGTTCTGCAACGGCATCGAGAACTACTCCCGGCACCTGACCGGCAAGAAGGCCGGCGAGCCGCCACCGACCCTGTTCGACTACCTGCCGCCGGATGCGCTGCTGGTGATCGACGAGTCGCACGTGACCATTCCGCAGATCGGCGCCATGTTCAAGGGCGATCGCTCGCGCAAGGAAACCCTGGTCGAATTCGGGTTCCGCCTGCCGTCGGCGCTGGACAACCGTCCGTTGCGCTTCGAGGAGTGGGAGGAGCGCTGCCCGCGCAGCATCTACGTGTCGGCCACGCCCGGTCCTTACGAGCTGCGCGAGGCGGGTGACGAGATCACCGAACTGGTGGTGCGCCCGACCGGCCTGATCGATCCGGTGGTGGAGATCCGCCCGGTCGGGACCCAGGTCGATGACCTGATGAGCGAGGCCAACGCGCGCATCAAGGCCGGTGATCGCGTGCTGGTCACCACGCTGACCAAGCGCATGGCCGAGAACCTCACCGAGTACCTCACCGAGCATGGCATCCGCGTGCGCTACCTGCACTCGGACGTGGACACGGTCGAGCGCGTGGAGATCATCCGCGACCTGCGCCTGGGCAAGTTCGATGTGCTGGTCGGCATCAACCTGCTGCGCGAAGGCCTGGACATGCCCGAAGTGTCACTCGTGGCGATCCTGGATGCCGACAAGGAAGGCTTCCTGCGCTCCACCGGCTCGCTGATCCAGACCATCGGCCGTGCGGCCCGCAACGTGCGGGGCAAGGCGATCCTGTACGCCGACAAGATCACCCGTTCGATGCAGGCGGCGATCGATGAAACCGACCGCCGCCGCGCCAAGCAGGTCGAGTACAACGAAGAGCACGGCATCGTGCCGCGTTCGGTGGCGCGCCCGATCGTCGACGTGCTGGAAGGCGCACGTTCGGATGCGGCCGAAAAGGAAGCAAAGAAAGGCCGGGGCAAGGGCCGGCCGGGCGTGGCCGAAGAGGCGGCCGACTACCGTTCGCTGTCGCCGGCACAGCTGGGGGTGCGTCTGAAGGCACTGGAACAGCAGATGTACCAGCACGCCAAGGACCTGGAGTTCGAGGATGCCGCGCGCGTGCGCGACCAGATCCGGCAGCTGAAGGAAGCCAGCCTCGGCTGAACGTGGCAGTGCAGCGTCATCTTCACAAAAGTGTTGCGCTTCCCTGCCGGCATCCGTAATATACGCGGCCTGCACCGACGCAATCGCGGAAATGCAGAAGCAAAAACGGGCGGTTAGCTCAGCGGTAGAGCACTACCTTGACATGGTAGGGGTCACAGGTTCGAACCCTGTACCGCCCACCACGAAGCCCTCGCAAGGGGACTGTCGTGAACTGCAAAGCCCGGCCCTGGCGCCGGGTTTTTACGTAACAAGGCCAGCCCGCGGGCGGCAAGAACATGATGGGCGGTTAGCTCAGCGGTAGAGCACTACCTTGACATGGTAGGGGTCACAGGTTCGAACCCTGTACCGCCCACCACCTGCTCCCGGTCCGCCGGTGAAGCGGTGGAAACGATGAAAGCCGGCCCCTGGGCCGGCTTTTTTCGTTCCGATGAGGTGGCCTGTCCTCCTGTGAAGCGGGCCTCCCGCCGGTTCAGTGGCGTGAATTCAGCGGTGGATGCTGATCGAACGCCGGATCTGCCATCGCCCATCCACGCGCTCCCACAGCTGCGCCACGCGGACCTGGACCGGCCCGGCATCGGGCGCCGCGCTGTGCGGGTCAGGCAGCCGCTGGCAGCCCAGGCGCAGGATACGGTCCGGACGCAGGTGATAGAGCTGCAGCGGCTCGGCCCCGTGCGCATCCTGCGCGGCCTCAACGCGCAGGATCTGGCTGCGCAGGGCGTTCTCGGTGGGACCGCCGCCATCGCCGTCGCCGAACAGGCTGGAGAACAGCAGGATCAGGGCAAGCATCGGCATGGCACGGTGCTCCAGCGGGAAAGTGCGTGCAGGCTGGCATGGCGCGCCGGGTATCGCAGCCGGCCTGCGACGAAGGCCCGGAATGCGTCGCCAAAGGCAGGCAGGCGACGATGAATCCGGGGTGCACAGGCGTAGACTCCGGGCTACCGCGCAACGGCGCTACCACGGAAAGGAACTGCTACATGAGCGATCACGTCCCGGTGTCCAGGCCCAATCCACTGCTGGAGGGCCTGTTTGGCGGCAACATGCTGGAAGGCACGTTCAAGGCCGTGGCCTGGGTCGCGATCCTGTGCGTGCTGCTGGCGTGGAGCACGCTGCGCTGACGTGACGCGGTCGTGCAGTGCTTGCGCGCCGCGCTGATGCGGCGGATGCCGGTGGCACCGCGAAGATGCCGCGTCGCTCTCCAGGCGCGCGCGCCCTCAGGCGCTGAAGGCCTGGCGCAGGCTGTGCAGGGTCGCCTGGCGATGTTGCCTGGCCGTTGTCTCGCCCATCTCCAGCTCCTGCAGGCGCAGTCCGACCAGGGTCATCGACAACGCATAGCCGCGTGCCGCGTCGGCCACGCGTGACAGGCCCACGGCACGACGGGCCAGCGCGTTCACGTGTTCGAGGTCGGGCATCAGCCCCAGATAGGCGCGCTCGGCGCTGTCCAGGTCAGGCGCTCGCAGGATGGCGTGGGCGTCGGCAGTGTGGGAGACGGAGGCCATGGGGGTCCTTGTCAGGGGCAGCGACAGCATCGTTCGGCCACGTTGCGGGGGATGGCTGCGCATGCTGAAGGGGCAACATTGTCAGAACATTGCGCCTGCAGCCGCTGGCATCCATGGGCGCCAAAGCAGGGCGCCAGGCACTATGATCGGCAGCGTTTCCGATAGACGAGTGACTGATGCGCATCCTCCTGGTCGAAGACGATCCCGATCTGTCCCGCGCCCTGCAATCGGGCCTGGAGCGGCAGGGCGTGGTCGCCGATGTGGTCGGCAGCCTGGCCGAGGCCGCGCTCGCGTTGCGCGAACCGGTGCACCAGCTGCTGCTGCTCGACCGCCAGCTGCCCGATGGCGATGGTGCCGGATTTGTCGCAACTGCGCGCGCGCTGCGGCCGAATCTGGCGGTGATCATGCTGACCGCCAAGGGCACGCTGTCCGACAAGGTCGAAGGCCTTGATGTCGGCGCTGATGATTATCTGGTCAAGCCGGTCGCGATCGAGGAGCTGATGGCGCGGATCCGCGCCGTGTCGCGGAGGCCGTCAGCGATGGTGACGCCGAGCCTGCGGTTGGGGCGGCTTGAATTCGATTTCGAATCGCTGCAGGCGCAGGTGGAGGGCCAGCCGTTGGCACTGCCACGGCGTCAGGTGCTGGTACTGCAGGCCCTGGCGATGCGGCAGGGGCGCACGGTCACCCGCAGCGCGCTGGAGGCCGCGGTGTACGGGTTCGACGATGAGATCCAGTCCAATGCGCTCGACGCGCATATCTCCAAGCTGCGCAAGGCACTGCAGCAGGCCGGTGCTGGCGTGGAGATCCATGTGATCCGGGGTGTCGGTTACCTGCTGGCGGAGGCCTGAGGTGGCCCGTCCGATCCGTTCGATCACCCTGGGCCTGGCCTGGCGGCTGTTCCTGGCGCAGGCCTTCACCGTGCTGTTCGCGGTGGTCGCCCTGATCCTGACCTGGGGCGACAAGGACTCCTGGGGCATGGACATGTTCGTTGCCGAGGCGGTGGCCAAGGCGGTGCACAGCGAAGGCGGCCGCCTGGTGCTGGACCAGGCGCGCTGGGACGCGCTCGATACCGACGCCGGTGGCAATCTCTGGTTCGCTGCGGTCGACGACAAGGGCGTCTGGCTTGAGCGCGGCACCATCCCAGCGGTCCACGCGCCGCTGCTTGCGCGGCTGCCGACCGTGGGTGCCAGCGAGCTCGGGTCGCTGGTGCCGCCCTATCTGGACGTGGCGCGGGTGATGATCCGCAACGAGGATGGGCGCCGCATCACCGTGATGGTGGGAGGCGCACCCAAGGGCGGGCTGCTGGACGGCGCACTGATGGTGCTGCGGCTGATCGGCCTGTGGTTCTTCCTGCCGTTGATCGTGGTCACCCTGCTGGTGATGCCGACCGTGATCCACCGTGCGATGCGTGGCGTGCGCCGTTCCGCGCAGCAGGCCAAGGAGCTGGACATCGGCCAGCCGGGTGCCCGGCTGGACGCGCGCCTGGTGTCGACGGAAGTGGCGCCGCTGGTGGAAGCATTCAACGACGCCATCGACAAGGTGCAGCAGGGCTATGCCGCGCGCGACAAGTTCCTCGCCGACGCGGCGCACGAACTGCGCGTGCCGATCGCCGTGGTGCAGGCGCGCCTGTCGCAGCTGCCGCAGGGTGAGTTGAAGTCACAGTTGCTGACCGACGTGGCGCGGCTGGGCAATGTTGCCGAGCACCTGCTTGACCTGCAGCGCCTGGACCGCAACGTGGGCGCATTGCAGCGGCTGGACCTGGCCCAGCTGGTGCGTGAGGCCGCAGCGGACCTGGCGCCGCTGGTGGTGGGAGCCGGCTATGGATTCGAAGTGGACGCGCCGGAGGCACCGGTGTGGATCCATGGCGACAGCCTGGCGCTGGGGCGGGTGATCGCCAACCTGGTGCACAACGCGATCGTGCATGGTGGTGGCCGTGGCACCATCTGCGTGCGGTTGGACACGCGCGGCGTGCTGGAGGTCAGCGACCAGGGCGCGGGCATTCCAGTAGGCGACCGCGAGGCGATCTTCGAGCCGTTCCATCGCCTGCGCGCGGCGGGCAGCGGCAGTGGCCTGGGCCTGCACCTGGTCAAGGAAATCGTGCAGCACCATGGTGGCTCGGTCAGCGTCGGCGAGGCGCTGGGGGGCGGTGCGAGTTTCCGGGTCAATTTCCATCGCGGAAGCGTTCGGCGCTGATGCGACTGCGGGGCAAGTCCCGATAGGCAGCCTGCTGCCGTCGGCGGCACGCTGGCGTCATGGCCGCCGAGCGTTTCCCGTCTCCCTTGCTGGGCAGTGGCTGCGCTGCCGCGCTGACGCTGGGGGCGTTGGCCTGCGTGCAGCTGCCGCAACTGCCGCCGCTGTGGGTCTGCACGGTGATGGTCGTGCTTGGCATGGCGGGGTGGGGCCTGCGCTGGCGCGGGCGCCTGCCGGCGGTCGTGCTGTTCGGTGCCGGCTGGGCAGCGCTGCACGGGCACTGGGCATTGCAGGACCAGCTGCCACCGGGCCAGCCGGCTCGGGACGTGGTGGTCAGTGGCCGGGTCATCGATCTGCCGGATCATGCCGAGGCGCGCACCCGCTTCCTGCTGCAGGTCAGTGAGAGCAGCGAACTGCCATCGCTGCGCGGCAAGCGCCTGCAGGTCACCTGGAACGACGGCTGGCAGGGCAGGTCCAGCGCCGCTGCCGAGGGACGGCGCAGGCAGGTCCTGGCCGGTGCGCAGTGGCGGTTGGCGGTGCGTGTGCGGGCCCCTCGCTCGCGGATCAATCCCGGGGCTTTTGACAGCGAGCGCCATGCGCTGCTGCGTGGCGTGGCTGGCACTGGAACGGTGAGGGCGCCGGCCAGTGCCCACGCGCTGCAGTCTGCGCGCGGCCTGCCGGCATGGCGTGAGCGCACCAGCGCCGCCATCGCCCTGCAGGTGGCCCATCCGGCCGCGCGCTTCGTGCAGGCGCTCGCCCTGGGCGATACGCGCGGCCTGTCCGACACCGATTGGGATCAGTTGCGGGCGCTGGGGCTGACCCACCTGATCGCCATTTCCGGGTTCCATGTCGGGGTGGTGGCGGGGCTGGGGGCGTTGCTGTGCCGAGGGCTGTGGTGGCTGTGCCCCCTGCTGGCCCGGCATTGGCCGCGTCCACAGGCGGCGGCCTGCGCCGCAGCGCTGTCCGCGGCGGGCTATGCAGTGCTGGCCGGCGGTGAATTGCCGACCGTGCGCACGGCGCTGATGATCGGGTTGGTGGCCCTGGCGCGTAGCGGGCGGCGCCCGCTCGGTCTCGTGCAAGGACTCGCGCTGGCGGCGCTGGCGCTGCTGCTGCCGGCGCCCCTGTCGGTGCTGTCAGCGGGCTTCTGGCTCAGCTTCGGCGGCGTGCTGTGGCTGGCGTGGTGCCTGCCACAGGGACGTCCGCGCGGGATGGCCGCCAACCTGCGTGGGTTCCTGGCCGCGCAGGGCGTGGCCAGCGTCGGCCTGTTGCCGTTGGGCATCGCCCTGTTCGGTGGCACCGCCTGGCTGGGGCCGCTGGTGAACCTGCCGGTCATTCCCTGGTGGACCTTGCTGGTAGTGCCGCTGTCGCTGCTGGGTACCGCCCTGCAGGTGCTGCATGACGGGGCCGGGCGCTGGGCCTGGCGTGCGGCGGCGTGGCTGTTCGAGGTCAGCTGGCAGGCCCTGCAGCCCCTGTCGGCGCATCCGCAGGCGATGTGGTGGTTGGCCGAGGCACCGGCCTGGGCAGTTCCGGCGGCGCTGCTGGGGGTGTTCTGGTGGCTGTTGCCACGGGGTGCCGGCGGCGGGCTCGCTGGACTGCTGTTGTGCCTGCCGCTGTTGTGGCCGTTGCGCGAGCGGCCGGCCGAGGGGGAGCTGGAGCTGCTGCTGCACGATGTCGGCCAGGGCACGGCGGTGTTGCTGCGCACCGCGCGGCATGCGCTCTGGTATGACGTCGGGCCGCCGAGCGGCAGCGAAGGGAGCGAGCGGACTCTGGTTCCGGCACTGCGGGCACTCGGCCAGGCGCCGCCTGACCGCGTATTGCTCAGCCACGATGACCTGGATCACGTGGGCAACCTGCCGGGTCTGCGGCTACAGCTGCCGGCACTGCCACTGCTGGCGCCGCCGGGCAGCTCGATCACCGGAGCGGGGCGTTGCCAGCGGGGCCTGAGCTGGCGCTGGGACGGGGTCGATTTCCAGGTGCTGCATCCGGATCCCGGCAGCCGGCGGGCCGAAAACGAGGACAGCTGCGTGCTGCGCGTGGCCAGCGCCCATGGCGTGGTCCTGTTGCCTGGCGACATCGGCCGTCCGGCCGAACAGGCGCTGTTGCGGGCGTCTCCGGCGGCGCTGAAGGCCGACGTGGTGCTGGTGCCGCACCATGGCAGCGGGGGCAGTTCCAGTGCCCCGTGGGTGGCCGCGGTGGCACCACGGTTGGCGCTGGTCTCGGCCGGGCACCAGAACCGCTTCGGCCACCCGCGTCGGGACGTGGTCCGGCGCTGGCAGGCGCAGGGCGCCGAGGTGGTGTCCACCGCGGAGTCCGGGGCGATCCGCGTATGGCTTGGCGCACAAGGGCTGCAGCTGCGTGAACAGCGCATCCATGCATCCCGGTGGTGGGATGCCGCTGGGCGGGCGCGGTCGGCTGCTATCCTATCGTCGATCGAACAAGCGGCCGTTGGGCCGGAGGGTTGAAACGTGTGGGAACTGGTCAAGGCCGGTGGCTGGCCGATGGTGCCGCTGCTGCTGTTGGGCGTACTGGCTTTGGCGATCATCCTGGAGCGTTTCTGGTCCCTGCGGCGAACGGAAGTGCTGCCGCCCGGGCTTGGCCAGGAAGTGCGCAACTGGGCCGCACGCGGCAAGCTGGACCCGGCGCACCTGCAGACCCTGCGCGCCAACTCGCCGCTGGGCGCGCTGCTGGCCGCTGCGCTGGAAGCCCGCAACCGCCCGCGCGACCAGATCCGTGAGCGGATCGAGGACACCGGGCGCCACCTGGTGCACCGCATGGAGCGCTTCCTCAACGCGCTGGGCACCATCGCCTCGGCCGGCCCGCTGCTGGGCCTGCTGGGCACCGTGATCGGCATGATCCAGATGTTCCTGGGCATCCTCGACCATGGCGTGGGCGATGTGAACCAGCTGGCCGGCGGCATCGGCAAGGCGCTGGTGTGCACGGCCACCGGCATGATCGTGGCCATCCCGGCGTTGATGTTCCATCGCTATTTCAAGGGCCGGATCCACGGCTATGTGGTGGAAATGGAACAGGAAGCCAGTGCCCTGCTGGACACGCTCGACGGTCGCCCCGGGGTGATGAACCCGGCCGCGCCGGCGCGACCGGCCCACGCTGCCACGGCGAAGGCCTGATCGATGCGCATCGGCAATGACCGATCCCAGGATGAGCCGCATATCGATCTGGTCCCGCTGATCGACGTCATCCTGGTGCTGATCATCTTCTTCGTGGTCACCACCACCTTCGATGCGCGCTCGACGCTGCAGGTGCAGCTGCCGACCGCCAGCCAGCAGCCCAGCAACGAGCCGCCGCGCTCGCTCAGCGTGCTGATCAACGCCGAAGGCCGCTATTTCATCAATGACCAGGAAGTGCTGCGCAGCGATGTCGAGTCGGTCAAGCAGACCATCGCATCGGTCGCCGGCAGCGACCGCAGCCAGCCGGTGCTGCTGCGCGCCGACGCACGCACCCCCTACCAGGCCGTGGTGACTGCGCAGGACGCGCTCGGTCAGCTCGGTTTCCGTCGTATCGCCATTGCAACTGCGCCAGAGGTGCGTCCATGAGTTCCCATCACGCGCCGGTGTGGCCGATCTACAAACGTCTGCTGGGCTACACCCGCACCTACTGGGTGTTCATGGTGGGCGCGGTCATCGCCATGGTGGTCGAAGCCCTGGCCGGCTATCACTTCACCAAGCTGATGGAGCCGCTGGTCAACGAGGGTTTCGTCGATCCGCAGCCGCGCGCGGCCGTGGTGCTGCCGCTGACCATCCTCGGCCTGTTCCTGATGCGCAGCCTGGCCACCTGGGTCAGCGACTACACGCTGGCCAAGACCGGCCGCAGCGTGGTCCGCGACCTGCGTGAGCAGGTGCTGCAGAAGTACCTGCACCTGCCGTCGTCGCACTTCGACACCGAAGCGACGCCGGTGATGGTCAGCCGCCTCAACTTCGATACCGAACAGGTCACCCAGGCCAGCGCCGACGCGCTGAAGACCGTGGTGGCCGACACCCTCACCATCATCGCGATGCTGGCGGTGATGCTGCAGATGAGCGTCAAGGTAACCCTGGCGATGCTGCTGGTGGTGCCGCTGATCGGTGGCATCGTGTCCTACGTGGGCAAGCGCTACCGTCGCATCAGCCGCGGCATCCAGGACGGCATGGGCACGATGGCACAGACTGCCGAGCAGTCGCTGGCCGCGCAGCAGGAAGTGAAGGTGCACGGCACCCAGCAGCATGAGATCTCGCGCTACTCGCGCCTGGCCAACCGCATGCTGGCGCTGAACATGAAGGTCGAGGTCACCCGCGCCGCCGCGTCCAGCGTGGTGCAGTTCCTGGCCGCACTGGCGCTGGCGGTGATCGTCTGGGTGTCGACTCGCGAAGCCCTGGCCGGCCGCCTCAATGCCGGCCAGTTCATGGGCCTGATGACCTCGATGATGGCCATCATTCCCTCGCTGCGCCGACTGACCAGCGTACAGACCTCGATTTCGCGCGGCGTCTCCGCCGCCGAGCGCCTGTTCGGCATCCTCGACATGCCGGTGGAGCGCGACGACGGCCAGCACCGCGTGCAGCGCGTACGGGGCGAGCTGGCGTTCGACCACGTCATGCTGCGCTACCGCGAAGACAGTGGCATCGCCCTGGACGACATCAGTTTCGTCGCCAGGCCGGGCACGGTGACGGCCATTGTCGGCCGTTCCGGCAGTGGCAAGACCAGCCTGATCCGGCTGGTTCCGCGCTTCTACGAGCCCACTGGCGGCGTCATCACCCTCGATGGCGTGGCCCTGGATGACTATCCGCTGGCCGACCTGCGCCGGCAGGTGGCGATCGTCGGGCAGAAGGTGATGCTGTTCGATGACACCATCGCCGCCAACATTGCCTATGGCATGGAGGCGACCGATGAGCAGATCCGTGCGGCGGCCGAAGCAGCCAATGCCTGGGAGTTCATCGCACGCATGCCGCAGCAGCTGCAGACCCCGGTCGGCGAGAACGGCGCGCTGCTGTCCGGTGGCCAGCGCCAGCGCCTGGCGATTGCCCGCGCGATCCTGCGCGACGCCCCGATCCTGATCCTCGACGAAGCCACTGCGGCACTGGACAACGAGTCCGAGCGCCTGGTGCAGGATGCGCTGCAGCGCCTGATGCCGGAGCGCACCACGCTGGTCATCGCGCACCGCCTGTCGACCATCGAGCACGCCGACCAGGTGCTGGTGATGGACCATGGCCGCATCGTCGAGCGTGGCACCCACAAGGAGCTGCTCGAGCTGGGCGGCCTGTACCAGCACCTGCACAGCATGCAGTTCCGCGAAAGGCAGGACTGATGGCCGGCAAGGGCACCCAGACCCCGCCGTACTGGTATGACGGCACCCCGGTTCCGTGGGCCATGCGCCTGCTGGCGCCCCTGTACGCGGGTGTCACCGCGCTGCGGCGGCGCGCCTATCGGCGTGGCTGGCGCAAGCGTCACGCGCTGCCGGTGCCGGTCATCGTGGTCGGCAACATCACCGCCGGCGGTACCGGCAAGACGCCGCTGACCATTGCCCTGGTCGAACGCCTGCGCGCGGCCGGCTGGAAGCCCGGCGTGGCCAGCCGCGGCTACGGTCGCGAAGACGCCGACAAACCGCTGTGGGTGCAGGCCGATACGCCGACCGCCAAGGGCGGTGACGAGCCGGTGCTGATCGCCTGGAAGACCGGCGTGCCGGTGCGCGTGGACCGTGATCGGGTTGCGGCCGGCAAGGCGCTGGTCGAGGCCGGCTGCGATGTGATCGTCTGCGACGACGGCCTGCAGCACTATCGCCTGGCGCGCGACATCGAGATCGAAGTGGTCGATGCGCAGCGTCGCTACGGCAATGGCCGGATGATTCCGGCCGGGCCGCTGCGCGAGCCGGTCAGCCGCGCCAGCGAGTGCGATTTCCGCGTGGTCAACCTCGGCCAGACCGATGAGGAGACGGCGGCACAGGCCTGTGGCTTCGGCCAGTGGCCGATGGCGCTGCACATCGACAGTGCGCAGCCACTGGCCGGTGGCCGCGCGCGCCCGCTGGCATATTTCAAGGGCCAGCGCGTGCATGCGGTGGCCGGCATCGCGCATCCGCAACGCTTCTTCGACATGCTGCGCGCGCGCGGTATCGGCGTGGTGCCGCATGCGTTCGCCGACCACCAGGCCTATCAGCCGCAGGACCTGTCCTTCGGCAGCCAGCTGCCGGTCCTGATGACCGAGAAGGACGCGGTGAAATGCCGTGCGTTCGGCAACGACTGGCACTACGCGGTTCCGCTGCGCGCCGAGTTGCCCGCCGCGTTCTGGGTAGCGCTGACCGATCGCCTGGACAAGCTGCGACCGAACTGAGCGGCGCAGTGGCGCTTGCATTCACGCGCCGCTGGCCGCATTCCCGTTGTAACGAGCCTGCCGAGTATCGCCCACATGACCGAATTCGTCGTCGCCATCCCGGCCCGCTACGCTGCCTCGCGGCTGCCCGGCAAGCCGTTGCGCCTGCTGGGCGGTGAGCCGCTGGTGCTGCATGTGGCGCGCCGCGCGCTGCAGGCTGGCGCCCGCGAAGTCTGGGTGGCGACCGACGACCCGCGCATCGCCGATGCGCTGTCCGGGCTGGCCGAAGTGAAGGTGGCGATGACCGCGGCCACGCACGCTTCCGGCACCGATCGGCTGGCCGAGTGCGCGCGCATCGCCGGCTGGGCCGATGACACGGTGGTGGTCAACCTGCAGGGCGACGAACCGTTCGCACCGGCGGCCGGCATCCGCGCGGTGGCCGATGCGCTGGTTGCCGGCAATGCGCCGATGTCGACTCTCGCCGCGACCGTCGAGGACGCGCACACCCTGTTCGACCCGAACGTGGTGAAGCTGGTACGCAACGTGCGCAACGAGGCGATGTACTTCAGCCGTGCACCGATCGCCTGGCACCGTGATGGTTTCGCGCGCAGCCGCGACACGCTGCCGGAAGGCCATGCCTGGCTGCGCCACATCGGCATCTACGGTTACCGTGCCGGTTTCCTGCAGCAGTTTGCGGCGATGCCGCCGGGCCAGCTGGAGCAGGTCGAATCGCTGGAGCAGCTGCGCGTGCTTGAAGCGGGCTACCCGATCAGCGTGGCGATCTCGCCCGAGCCGTTCCCGCCGGGCATCGACACGCCCGAGGACCTGGAACGGGCCGAGGCGTTGCTGCAGGCGACGACCGCGCGATGAGGCTGCTGCTCGTCTGCCTGGGCAACATCTGCCGTTCGCCGATGGCCGAAGGGGCGCTGCGCGCACGCCTGGACGCCTCGCCGCTGGCCGGGCGGGTGCAGGTCGATTCGGCTGGCACCGGCGACTGGCACGTGGGCGAGCCGCCGGACCGCCGCGCGATCGCCTGCGCGGCCGGACACGGCGTGGACATCGGCGGCCTGCGCGCACGCCAGCTGCAGGCCGTGGATTTCGACCGTTTCGACTGGGTCCTGTGTGCCGACGAGGCCAACCTGCGTGATGCCGGGCGCCTGGCCTCGGCGGCCCAGCGTGAACGGCTGGCGTTGTACCTGCCTTGGTCCGGCGGGCAGGGGCGGGCAGCGATCCCCGATCCCTATACCGGCGGCAGCGATCATTTCGAACAGGTCTGGTCGCTGGTCGACGATGCTGCAAAACGTGCAGTGGCACGACTGTTGCATGACGCCGACTCCGGCATAATCGGGTCATGAACGTCCAGCCCGTCCCGGACCTGCCCGAGTTCGCCACCTGGCTCAATGCCACCCCCTGCACCCTGACCGAACTGCGCGGTCGGCCGGTCGCGCTGTTGTTCGTCAACGCGGCCTCGGCCTGGAGTGCGCAACGCCTGGCCGAGTTCGGCCAGTGGTTGTCGCGCCACCCCGGCAAGCTGCAGCCGCTGGTGCTGCAGGTGCCGCGCTTCGACTTCGAGCGCGACGCCAGCGCGGCGCTGAAGCTGCTGCGCCGCCAGGGCCTGGCCATGCCGGTGCTGCTCGACGCGGACTGGGATGGCTGGCGCCGCTTCGGCGTGACCGCCTGGCCGACCATGGTGCTGCTGGATGCGCAGGGTCGCGAACAGCAACGGCTGGTCGGGCAGGGCGCACCCGGTGAACTCGAACGCGCCTTGAACGCGCTGTGCCAGGGCGCTCCGTCGGCGCCGCCGCGTGGCGGCAGCGAACTGCACCCGGAACCGCGCCAGGCCCTGCGTTTTCCGCTGGGGCTGGCGGTCAGCACCGAGCGTCTGTACATCGCCGACAGCGGCCATCACCGCATTCTCGAATGCAGCCACGGCGGCCGCATCCTGCGCCAGTTCGGCCTCGGCACCGCCGATTTCATGGACGGCAACCTGGCCGAAGCGGCCTTCCACCGCCCGCAGGCGCTGATGCTGGAGCGCGATTCGCTGTACGTGGCCGATACCGGCAACCATGCCGTGCGCCGCATCAACCTGCTGACCGGCATCGTCGACACGCTGTGTGGCAACGGGCGTCCCGGCGCGCCGTTGGAAGGCCCGGTGGCGCAGGCGCGGCAGGTCTCGCTGGACCATCCGGTCGGCCTGGCCATCGCCGACAACCAGCTGCACATTGCGATGGCTGGCGACAACCGCATCTGGAGCTACCACCTCGGCCAGCGCAGCCTGCAGTGGCGCGCCGGCAGCGGCGCCATCGACGAGCGCGACGGCAGCGGCCATCTGGCGGCCTTCGCCCAGCCGACCGCGCTGGCCGTGGTGCAGCAGGTGCTGTACGTCGCCGATGCGCTGGGATCCTCTATCCGTGCGCTGCAACTGCGCGGCGATCTGGTGCAGACCCTGGTCGGGCAGGGGCCTTGGCGCTTCGGCAGTGAAGACGGGCCGCGCGCGCAGGCCAGCCTGCAGTTCCCGCAGGCCATTGCGCTGAGCCCGGAGGCGCCGCTGCTGTGGATTGCCGATAGCGGCAATGGACGCCTGCGCACGCTGCGCCTGGGCGGCGGTGAGTTGACCACCCAGCCGCTGCCGCGTCGCCTGCATGGCCCGGCCGGGCTGGCGGTGGGCGCCGGGGCGGTGTGGATCGCAGAGACCGACGCCCACGCAGTGCTGCGATTCGACCCCGACAGCGGCGTGCTCAGCGAAGTCCCGATCAGCGAATGACCGACGTTCCCGCCCCGGCCTTCGACGGCAAGGCCTTCGCGTCCCAGCTCAGCACTGCACCCGGCGTGTACCGCATGTACGCCGCCGACGACACGCTGCTGTACGTCGGCAAGGCGCGCGCGCTGCGCAACCGTGTCGGCAGCTATTTCAACGGCAGCCCGAAGAATGCGCGGATCATGTCGATGATCTCGCAGATCACGCGCATGGACGTGACCGTGACGCGCTCGGAAGCCGAGGCGCTGCTGCTGGAAAACCAGCTGATCAAATCGCTGTCGCCGCGCTACAACGTCTCCCTGCGCGACGACAAGACCTATCCGCATGTGCTGCTGACCCGTGAGGACTGGCCGCGCATCGCGCTGCATCGCGGCCCGCGTGCCATTCCGGGCCGCTATTTCGGTCCGTACCCGGGCGTCACTGCGGTGCGCGAAACGCTGAACCTGATGCACAAGCTGTTCAAGCTGCGCAGCTGCGAGGACAGCGTGTTCCGCAACCGTTCGCGGCCGTGCCTGCAGTACCAGATCGGGCGTTGCAGCGCGCCGTGCGTGGAGCTGGTGCCGGCAGCGGAGTACGCCGAGTCGGTGCGCCGTGCCGCCCTGTTCCTTGAAGGCAAGAGCGACGAGCTCACCCGCGAGCTGGGCGAGCAGATGCAGGCCGCCAGCGAAGCGCTGGAGTTCGAGCAGGCCGCGCGGCTGCGCGATCTGATTTCCTCGCTGCGCAGCATGCAGACCCGGCAGTACGTGGACGGTCGCGCCGCGGACCTGGACGTGCTGGCGGTGGCCATGCAGGGGTCGCAGGCCTGCGTGCTGCTGCTGGCGTTCCGCGATGGCCGCAACCTCGGTACCCGCCCGTTCTTCCCCCGCACCAATGGCGAGGAGAGCCCGGAAGAAGTGCTGGCCGCGTTCGTTTCGCAGTACTACATCGAGTTCGAGCCGCCGCGCGAGATCCTGCTGGACCGCGAAATTCCCGACGCCGACCTGCTGGTCGCCGCGCTCTCGGCCTCGGCCGAGCGCAAGGTGCAGCTGAGGTGGAACGTGCGCGGCGAGCGCGCCGGCTACGTGGAGCTGGCCAGCCGTAATGCGCAGCTGACCCTGGCCACCGAGCTCAACAGCCGCAACGCACAGCACGCACGCAGTGATGCACTGCGCGAGATGCTCGGCCTGGCCGAGCCGGTGAAGCGGGTCGAGTGCTTCGATATCAGCCACACGCTGGGCGAGGCCACCGTGGCCTCGTGCGTGGTGTTCGACGCGGCAGGTCCGGTGCGCGCGCAGTACCGCCGTTTCAACATCAGCGGCATCGAGCCGGGCGACGACTATGCGGCCATGCGCCAGGCCATCGATCGCCGTTTCCGCCGCGCCGTGGAAGAGCAGGGCGTGCTGCCGGACGTCCTGCTGATCGACGGTGGCGCCGGCCAGCTGGCGCAGGCCGAGGCCGCACTGGCCGACCTGGGCGTGGAAGGGGTGCTGCTGGTGGGCGTGGCCAAGGGCGTGGAGCGCCGCGCAGGCCATGAAGCGCTGGTGATGCCGGATGGACGCGAGCTGCGCCCGGGCGCGGCCAACCCGGCGCTGCAGTTCATCCAGCAGGTTCGCGATGAAGCCCACCGCTTCGCCATCACCGGTCATCGCGGCCGCCGCCAGAAGGCGCGGATGACCAGCAAGCTGGAGGACATCCCCGGCATCGGGCCGCGCCGCCGGGCCAGCCTGCTCAAGCATTTCGGCGGCCTGGTGGGCCTGAAAGCGGCCGGCGAAGCCGAAATCGCCAAGGTGGAAGGCATCAATGACGCCCTCGCGGCACGCATCTACGCTAACCTGCACGGGTTGGCCACGCCCGATGCGGCCGAGTAGAGAGAGAAGCACGCAAGCATGAAGTTGACCCTGCCCACCTGGCTGACGTTGTTGCGGATCGTGATGATCCCGGTGCTGGTGCTGGTGTTCTACCTGCCCTATACCTGGACCAACTTCGCTTCGGCGGCGATCTTCGGCCTGGCCGCGATCACCGACTGGCTCGACGGTTGGATCGCACGCCGTTACCAGCTGGAGTCGGCCTTCGGCGCCTTCCTCGACCCGGTCGCGGACAAGCTGATGGTGGCAGTGGCGCTGTTCCTGATCGTGCAGGGCCATCCGACGCCGTGGATGGCGTTCTGGGCGGCGGTGATCGTCGGCCGCGAGATCGCGGTGTCGGCGCTGCGCGAATGGATGGCCGAGCTGGGCCAGCGCGCCAAGGTGCGCGTGGCGATGATCGGCAAGATCAAGACCACCGCGCAGATGGTCGCGCTGCTGTGCCTGCTGTACTCGGTGGCGCCGAACGTGCCGGTGCAGGACATCTGGATGGGCTGGCCGGTGTTCCACATCGGCGACTGGACCCTGGCCATCGCCGCGGTGCTGACGCTGTGGTCGGGCCTGCAGTACCTGCACGCCGCCTGGCCGAGCCTGCGCGAGGATGAGCGTGCCGCGCGCGAGCGCTCGCGGCAGAAGAAGCTGGGCAACTGAGCCTGGGGTCGGATCCCTTTCCGCAGGAAAGGGCTCTGACACCACGGTTGCTGCCATCCACGCATGGCGTGGATCCACTGGAAATGCCGCATCCACGAAGGATGCGGATCCATCGGTGTGCGGGGATGCTGTAGTAGCAACTGTCTTGTCAGGGGCAGCCGAGGGCCACCTCGGCGTCCCGCTTACGGGCGTTGAGGATCACCAGCATTTTGCGCATGACCGCCACGAGCGCCACCTTGCTCGCTTTGCCCTTGGCCTTCAGGCCAGCGTAAAACGCGCGCAGTCTTGGCTCGTACCGGATGGCCGTCAGGGCCGCCATGTAAAGGGCTTCGCGTACCACCGCGCGCCCACCACTGATCCGCCGTTGGCCCTGCCAGGTGCCACTTTCGCGGTTCATCGGGGCCAGCCCCACCAGCGACGCTATGGCTTTGCTTCCCAAGCTGCCCAGTTCGGGCAACTCGCAGGCCAGTGTGCTGATCAGGATGGGGCCGACGCCTTTGAGCGCGCCGATGTTCTTCCAGCCAGGCTGTCCCTCAAGCTGCTCGGCAATAGCTTTGTCCAGTTGCTTCAGGTCGTCAGATAGCTGAGCTATATAGCGTTGCTTCATCGCAATCAGATCCGGATCGACCAATCGCCGCAAGCGCTGCATCTCACTGACCCGCATCTGCACCAGATGCCTGCGGCATTGCGCAAATTCAGCCAGACGCTGCTGCCAAGGGGCAGGCGGTACGTAGCGGGTCAGCGGTAACAAATGGGCCATCTGCGCCAGCACTGTCGCATCGAGCCGATCGGTCTTTGCGGCACGGCCCGTGCCTTGGGCAAATCGCCGTGCACGCGCCGGATTGATTCGCACCATCGGCAGGCCGGCGGCGTGCAATGCATCCAGAGCAGCACGCTCGTAACCCCCGCTTGCCTCAAGAACGACCTGCTTGATCGGCCACGTCTTCAGCCACCGAATCAAGCGTACAAAGCCGCGCTTGTCGTTGCTGAATTGGCGAAACTGCTCTCCATGGACGGCCACATCCAGCGTGGCTTTGCTCACATCAATCCCGATCCCAAACATGGCAGAACTCCGCTAGGCTGACAGGGTCGAGAGCTCTCCCCGCTTGCCCAGTCTTATCAGTTCGAGCGCCAACTCAACCAACTGTTCGGGCGGTTCAGGGAGAATCCGGCGTGGGGACCCAAGCTACTTCTCGGTCGCAAGACCTGGATCCACACGGTCGCCCACGCCGGGCTCTCGGCACCCAAGGTGCCAGATCGGCAAGAGATAAGATCCACGCCATGCGTGGATACGCGGTGCAAGGCGCCTCGCAGGCCCCGAAAAAACCGCTTGACGCCATTCCCAGAATAGGTAGAATTTCGCCTCCCAAGCGGGAATAGCTCAGTTGGTAGAGCGCAACCTTGCCAAGGTTGAGGTCGCGAGTTCGAGTCTCGTTTCCCGCTCCAGATTCAAGAAAAACGCTCCCGCAAGGGGGCGTTTTTCGTTTGCGTATTCCGCGCTTCATCCCCACTTCACCGCCACTCCTTCGGCTCGCCACGCGGCAGTTCGAAGCTGCATCTCCGATTCTCCAGGGCGATGCCGCAATGCCTCACACTCCCTCCGCCTACGACCACGACGTCATCATCGTCGGCGCCAGTTTCGCCGGTGCCGCCTGCGCACTGGCTGCCGCCCAGTACGGTCTGCGCGTCTGCGTGCTGGAACGCAAGGCCGACCCCGGCGAGCGCCTGCACACCACCGGCATCGTGGTGAAAGAGGCGATGGAGCAGACCTGGCTGGGGCGCATGCCCGAGCACCTCGTGCAGCGCGTTGCCAACGTGCGCCTGTATGCGCCGAACCTGCGCAGCGTGTTGCTGGCCGCGTCGGGCTATTACTTCCTCACTACTGATACGCCGAACGTGATGCGCTGGCTGGCCAGCGAACTGCGCGCGAACGGTGTCGACCTGCGCCTGCAGCAGTCCTTCACCGACGCTCGTCGCTGTGGTGACGGCTGGCAGGTGGAAGGGGCAGGGCGCTGCGCCTATCTGGTCGGTGCTGATGGCGCACGCTCACGCGTGGCCCAGCGCACCGGCCTTGGCCAGGTGCGCGACACCCTCTACGGCGTCGAGCGCGAGTTCGCCGGCCTGCAGGTGGCGCAGGGCAATGCGCTGCATTGCTTTGTCAGCAAGCGCTACGCGCCGGGTTATATCGGTTGGGTCGCGCAGAATCCAACCGGCCTGCAGGTCGGATTGGCGCTGCGTCATGACCCGCAACAGGTACGGCCGCCGGATATCGATGGCTTCCTCGACCACGTGCGCGATGGGGTCGGCATTCCGTCTTCGGCGCGTCCCTCGGGCACCCGCGCAGGGCTGGTGCCCTGCGGCCGGCCGGATGGGCCGATCACCGGCCAGCGCGTGGTCCTGACCGGCGACGCGGCGGGCGTCGTCTCGCCGCTCTCGGCCGGGGGCATCCATTCCTCATGGCGGCATGGCTGGGCAGTCGGTGAGGCGATTGCCCGGCATCTGCGTGGCCAGGGGCCGGACGCCGAACGGGTGGCGCGGCAGGTGGCGCCGGCCTTCCATGGCAAGCGCCTGCTGCGCTGGGCGATGGACCATCTGCAGGCCGACTGGCCGCTCAACGCGCTGCTGCACACGGCGGCCACGCGTCGCATTGCCGAGCAGGTCTACTTCCACCGCCGTGGCCTGCGTGCCTGAAGCCAAGGCCAAGCGCCTGAACGCTACCCCGTCGCACAGGTGAAAATTCCGGTTGACGCCGTGCAGCAATCCCGACAAAATAGCGCTCCTTCGACGCAGGTCGAACGAAATCTGCGGGAATAGCTCAGTTGGTAGAGCGCAACCTTGCCAAGGTTGAGGTCGCGAGTTCGAGTCTCGTTTCCCGCTCCAGATTCAGAAAAACGCTCCCGCAAGGGGGCGTTTTTCGTTTGTCATGGCGCTGGCCACGCGGGTCGCTACAGTCAGGCCACGACATTTTCATGGGGGGCGTGGTAAGTGTGCCTCTGGGGGCGATTCCGACATTTGCGTCGCAATCGGCATGACGGGGGCGCAGCGATCGTGGGGACGATCGGAAGCCCTGGCGCGAGGTGGGCTGCTGCAAGAGGCAATGACCTGGAATCTGCATCAGTGTTCCGCCTGCTGCAGGCAGTGAAAGGCTGGCGAAAGGCCTGCGCCATCGTTGCCTGAACCGCACGCGTGTTGTGACCGTTTTCGGACCATTTCTCCATGTTCGCTCCACAATCGCACGGTAGCCTTCATGCTCCTTCTACACGTTGGCGGGCTGGTGGTCAGGCGTATCACTCCAGTGGCGGTGCCCAGGACCGGGCGAGCATTCTCCCTGCAGGCGCTGCTGCGGCCCGGCGCATTGTTGGCAAGCCTGGCGCTGGCCGGCTGCATGTCGGTACCGGTTCCGGACCTGCCTGACCGCACACCCACCGCCTGGACCCAGGTGCCGCAGGGGCAGGGCGTGGCGGTGGACGCCAGGCAGTGGTGGAAAGTGTTGTCCGACCCGGCGCTGGACGGCCTGGTCGATCAGGCCATCGCCGACAATCTGGACCTGCAGCGGGCGACGTTGCGGCTGCAGGCCGTACGGATCGTCGCCGGTACCTCCGATTCGCGCTTCCTGCCGGAAATCACCGCCAGCGCCAAGCAGGTGCAGGACGCTGCCGCTGTCGACACCTACTTCCATGCCGGCATCGAAGCGATCTGGGACCTGGGCCTGTTCGGTGCCGCCGAGAGCGCGCAGTTGAGCGCTCAGGCCTCGGCCGGCAACGCCGTGGCCCTGCGCAATGCCGCACAGGTGGCGGTGATCGCCGATGTGGTACGCAGCTATCTCGACCTGACCGTAGCGCAGGCCCAGCAGGATCTGCTGGCCCGACAGCAGGCCGTGGACGACCGCGGCGAACAGCTGGCGCTGGTGCGTCAGCGGCTGCGTCTGGATGAGCCGGGCGAGCTGGAACGGCTGCGCGCGCGGCAGGCGGCCACCCGTGCGGCCATCGCGCAGGCGCGGGAAAACGCCGACAACGCCGCCCGTGCGCTGGCATTGCTGCTGGGCCGCGAGCGTCCGGATCCGGCCTGGCACGCCTACCGCACCCCGCCGACGCTGGGTGCGTTCACGCTGCAGCAGGTCCCGGCTGACCTGCTGCGACATCGACCGCAGATCCTGCTGGCCGAATCGGAAGTGATGCAGGCCGCCGCCAGCAAGGGCGCCGCGCGCGCTGCAATGTATCCGCGGATCAGCCTGGGTGGCTCGATCCTGTATGCCTACAACCTCACCCAGAACGCCCGTTCCAATTCCGACTCCAGCCCGTCGATCGGCCCGTACATCGATATTCCGCTGTGGGACTGGGGGCAGCGCCGAGCGCGCTTCCATGCCGATGAGAAGCAACTGGATGCCGCCTTGCTGGGCTACCGCAAGGCGGTGCTGGAAGGCGTGAGCGAGGTGGAGGGCGCGTTGGGCAGCCTGGCGCGCCAGGACAGCAGCATCCAGTCGCTGCGTGCGGCCAATGATGTTGCCAGCCAGCAGGTCAAGCGCCAGGCGCGGCAGGTGCAGCTGGGCCTGTCCAGCGAGTTCGAGGGTCTGGACACGCAGCGTGCCGCACTGGCCTCGCAGGCCGATCTCATCGGTGCACAGGGCGCACGCGTGCTGGCGTTCGCCTCGCTGTACCGCGCCCTCGGGGGCGCGCCGCTGCCGGCCGGAGCTGGGGAGCCATCACAATGATCGCGCTGGCCCGCAAGACCCTGGCCTATGAGTGGCGCCGGTTCCTGCCGGTGGTGCTGGCGATGTGTTTTGCCGGCGTGCTGCTGATCGTGCAGGCGGCGCTGGTGCTGGGCATCTTTGGTACCGCCGCGATCTACGTGAAGGCATCCTCGGCCGATATCTGGGCAGGTTTCCCGGGTACGCAGAGCGTCAACTACGGCCATGCGATCAGCGCCGACGTGGAAAGCCACCTGCGCATGGACCCGGATGTCACCCGCGTCGAGCCCTACGAGTGGGTCGACGGCGAATGGCGTTCCGGCGCGCAGGGCACCGGCAACGTGTCGGTGTACCTGTCCGGCATCTCCACCCGCGACGACGCAATGATGTTCGCGCGCATCCTGCCTGCCGACCTGCGCGCACAGCTGCGCGAGCCCGGTGCGGTGATCGTCGACAGCGCCGACCTGGATACGCTGGGCGTGGACCTGCAGAACAACCGCGCGTGGATCAACGGCAAGGCCGTGCGCGTGGTCGCCGCGCAACCGGGGCTGCGGGGCCTTGGCGGCGTCAATGTGCTGGCCTCGCTGGATACCGCGCGCGCCATTGCCGGCACGGATCCGCACGAGGGCAGTACCTATTTCGTGGCGGGCCTGCGTTCGCCGGACCTCGCCGGTCACGTGCGCGATCGCCTGTCTGCATCGATGGGCCAGGCGACGCCGGTCGAGTTCTGGACCGCGCCGGAGTTCGCCAGCCGCTCGCAGCAATATTGGCTGTTCGATACCGGCGCCGGCATCGCGGTGCTGTTCATGGCGGTCATCGTCTGCTTCGTTGGTGCGGTGATCACCAACCAGTCATTCGCCTCGGTGGTGGCCGGTTCGGTGCGCGAGTACGCCACGCTCAATGCGCTCGGTGCCGGTCGCTACGCGCTGGCACGGGTGGTGTTCGAGCAGGCCTTGCTGATCGGCGGCGTAGGCATGTTGCTGGCAGCGGCCTTCAGCACCGTGGTGCTGCTGATCGCGCAGACCCAGCGCGTACCGGTGCAGCTGACGCCGATGGTGATCCTGGGCTGCGTGGCGCTGGTCGCGGTGATGGCCATGCTGTCGAGCATCATGGCGGTGCGCAGTGTGGTCCGCTCCGATCCATCGTTGCTGCTGCGTTGAGGACCGGCCGATGACCTCCAAACATGCCATCGCCCCCACGTTGCAGGCCGACGCACTGGAAAAGGGCTTCATGTCGGGCGATGTACAGGTGCCGGTGCTGCGTGGCCTGTCGCTGGACATCTACCCCGGCGAGCTGACCCTGGTGTCGGGGCCTTCGGGGTGCGGCAAGAGCACGCTGTTGTCGCTGCTGTCCGGCCTGTCCGCGCCCGATGGCGGGCGGGTGCACGCGCTGGGCCAGGATGTGGGGCACATGACCCGCAGCGAGGTGGAGCGTTTCCGCCTGCACCATGTCGGTTTCGTGTTCCAGGGCTTCAACCTGTTCCCGGCGCTGACCGCGCTGGAGCAGGTGCAGCTGCCGCTGGGCTACCGCGGCATGCGCGATCGCGAAAGCGAACCACTGGCCCGCAGGGCGCTGGAAGAGGTTGGCCTCAGCCACCGCAGCCACATGCGCCCGGCGCAGCTGTCCGGCGGTGAGAAGCAGCGCGTGGCGGTGGCCCGTGCCTTCGCCAAGTCGCCAACGCTGATCTTCGCCGACGAACCCACCAGCGCGCTGGACGCCGAGAACGGTCAGCGCGTGATCGACATCCTGCATCGCTATGCGCGGGCGCACGGCGCCACCGTGCTGTGCGTGAGCCACGATCCGCGCCTGATCCGGCATGCGGATCGGGTGATCGCCATGGAAGACGGCATGGTCCGTGATGACCGCCGCCAGAACGAAACCGTAGAGTCCGCCCCATGACCAAGACGCCGCACCTGCTTCCCCTCAGCCTGGCCCTCTCCGCGGCACTGCTGCTCGGCGCCTGTTCCAGGGACGCGCCCGCGCCTGTACAGCCGCCTTCGGGCAAGGCCGATGCAGCCGCCGCCGGCAAGGTCGCGGTCGCGCGCGGCATCATCGATGTCGAGGGCGGCCTGATCGCGCTTGCACCGCCGGTGGATGGCTCGATCACCGCCGCGCCGGTGAAGGAGGGCGCCACGGTCAAGAAGGGGCAGCTGCTGCTGTCGCTGGATGGCGCGCTGCTGCAGCAGGAAGTGGCGATGGCCACCGCCGATCTGGCCCTGGCCAGTGATCGCCTGAAGGGCAGCCAGGCGCAGCTGCGCGAACTGGAGCGCAACGCCACCCGCCTGTCCACCGGCGCCAGCGAAGGGGTGTCATCCAACCAGCAGGCCGATGCGGCCAGGCAGCAGCTGGCGGTTGTTCGCGCCGACGTCGACGTGGCGGGTGCGCAGGTCGACATGGCCCAGCACAAGCTGGAGCACGCCAGGTTGAAACTGCAGCAGATGTCGTTGAGTGCACCGGAAGCCGGCACCGTGGTCGGCCAGGTGCCGGGCCTGGGCGCCTTCGTGCAGGGCGGCAAGCCGGCGATCTCGCTGCTGCCGGCACGCCCGCTGCAGGTGCGTGCCGAACTCAGTGCCGCCTATGCCGATGCGGTGCAGGTAGGCATGAAAGCGACGGTGGTACCGGACAGCGATGGTGCCGAGAACACCGGCACGCTGCCGACCGCACGCGTGGTACGCATCAGCCCGGTGTTCGCGCAGGCCCGCCTGCCTGAAGACGCGGGGCGTGGCGTGGCCAAGGTGGTGGAGTGCGTGCTGGAGTTCGACGGCGAGGCCAAGGCACGCTTCGGCCAGCATGTGCGGGTGGAGTTCCGGAAGTAGGCCTAGCGTTGTGGCGGCCGCCTGAACGCCCGCCATGCGCTCACCGCCGACACCCCGCACAGCGCCAGCAGCAGGCCCACGTCCAACAGCAGCAGCCACAGCAGGTGCATGCCTTGTACCGGCGGCTGGTGCATCGCCGACAGCATCCACGGCACCGACCACAGCAGCAGCAGGGCGAAGGCGATCAGCAGGCGCAGCCACAGGCGTTTCAGTCTCCACGGCCGCACGATCAAGGCGGCCACCACCAGTTCGACCGTGCCCAGCAACGCGAACACGATGACAGTGCTGGTCGGGTAGGGCGAATCGGTACCTTCCAGGTGGTGCAGCAGCCAGTAGTCCGGGGTGAAACCGGCGTTGACCAAGGCCGCGATCAGCGCCAGCCAGGTCAATGAAACCAGCAGCCAGAACAGGCGGACGTAGCGTCTAGGCATTGGTGGTGTCCGTGGTGGCAAGCAGGCGGTTGTGTGATGCATACCACGCGGAAATGGCGATCGCGGCCAGTGCCAGCAGGCCGGGCCCGAGGGTGAAGTACAGCAGGCGCAGCGGATGGTTGTGCATCAGTGTCCAGCTCGCGAACGCCAGGGGAATCGCCAGCACCAGCAGCTTGGCAAACAGCGGCCGCAGCACCGCGATCAGCGGCTGGGCGCCAATGAACATCCAGAACAGATGGAACTGGGCGATGCCCAAGCCGATGTCACGATGTGAAGCAAAGCCGAAATGGTCGCGATACCAGTTCATTCCCATCGGCATCAGTGCCCAGTACAGCAGGGCCACCAGCAGATGCAGCAGCAGGGCGATCAACAGGGGCGTGCCGCGAAGGAGCATGGGTGAACGGGGCCGGGCGGGGCAGCGTACCCCACTGCGGACGCCCGTGACCGCATGATGTGAAGACTGTTGACGGCGTGAAGGAATTTGGACACAATGGCGCTCCTTCGACGCAGGTCGAAGAATCTGCGGGAATAGCTCAGTTGGTAGAGCGCAACCTTGCCAAGGTTGAGGTCGCGAGTTCGAGTCTCGTTTCCCGCTCCAGATTCTACAGGGCCCCGACAGGGGCCTTGTTTTTCTCCCGCCACGGCAAGGCGGGGCACGTTGGGCCACAAGGCTCTGCGCGCAGTCAGAAAGGTGAAATCGCTGGTGTGTGTCCCGGATTTCCGGTACCATGTCGGCTTACGCGGGAATAGCTCAGTTGGTAGAGCGCAACCTTGCCAAGGTTGAGGTCGCGAGTTCGAGTCTCGTTTCCCGCTCCATGTTCCGACAGGCCCCATCTTGGGGTTTTGTCTTGTCAGGGCAGTGTTCCTGGCGTGCAGTACGTTGGCCTCATGGCAGAGTGGCTATGCACCGGATTGCAAATCCGTTTACAGCGGTTCGATTCCGCTTGAGGCCTCCAATTGAAAAGCCCTGACTCCGGTCAGGGCTTTTTATTTGCCTGGCGTTCGGCAGCGCAGCCAGAATTCCTTGATTCGCGCCTGGATACATTGGCCTTCCACCCGTTTTCAGGTGGCAAGCTCGCGCTGACACGTGCCAAGTGCGTTTACGTGAGTTTGAGAGGGGATGGCAACCAAGCGACGCCGGGGTGACTACGGGTAGTACACGATCAAGCTGGCGCGGCTGCTGCCCCGCCCGGTCTGGCGCTTGGTTCTATGACGGTAGCGCGCCGTCGGATGCTATCGGTGCGCTGGCCGAGGTAAGCGGCGACGACTGCTCCGGCTGCGGCGCGGCCGGCAGTGCCGTAAAGACAGGCCTTCTTCCTTGTAGACGCGATGCACACGCTTGTGGTTATCCCGCCAATCCTCCCGGCGCAGTATCACGTGCACGCGCTCACAGCCCTAGTGAATCCGCGTCTGAGTAATCTCATGCACCCGTCGACCGATAGCACTACCGTCACGCGCCTTGGGCGTGTAGGAAAATGCCGAGCGCGACATCGACACGATCTGCAGCGCACGCCGCTCACTGCTGCCAAATCGCTCCTGCAGCAGCTCCACTCAGGCACGCTTCTGGGCAGGCCTCAGAGCTTTTTTGTGACCACATCCTGCAGCATGCTTTGTTTAGGCTGAGGCTGGCCACCAACTGCTTGAGCTTGCTGTTTTCCTCCTCCAGCAACCGCAGCCACTTGAGTTCGGGCGGACCCAACCCGCCGCACTTCCTGCGCCACACGTAGAACGTCGCCTCCGCAATGCCCAGCTTGCGGCACACCTAACCGACCGCCACCCCGAGCTCGACCTGCATGAGCGCGTAGGCAATCTGCTCCTCGGTAAAACAGGATTTCTTCATCGCCTGATTCCCCGTGATCCAAGGGGCCCGTGCGGGGCGAAGTCTCTACTTCACGCTGGCCCGGTTTTTCGGGGTGGGTCACGCCGCAACACGGTTGATCTCAGCCCCCGGAATTGGCTGTGGCCATGTCGCCCTCGCGATAGCGGCGGGATTAGCGGCCATTTATTCTTTCGGCGCGATTCGGATAGTATCGATTGGGCTTTCGAGGGACCGAAGCCTCGATAGCTGATTGGTCTAACATGGAGAGAGACAATGCTGTTGAAGTACGCTCTTGCTGGGATGCTTGGATTCGCTGGGTTTGGCGTCCTTGTCGCCGATGTGAATGCTGCCGCTGTACGATGCGAAACCTGTCGAATTGATGGTGACTATCGCGCTGAGGCCGTTCGCCTGGGGCCCGGGACTCACCTGATTTTCAATGTCACTGACAATCAGATTCAGCAGTACTACGTTGGTACAAGCTCTGGTGGCGGTGGCGGTGGCGGTATTGAGCCGAGATCCGCCGGACCTGTGGTTATGCGGCAGACGCCACCGGCGGGCGCAGTTGAAGAGGTGAATCGCGCTCATCGCGTGCAGGTCGTTGGTGGTGGCACACTGCGCCCCACGTTCATCGTGCCTATAGCGACCCTTGGCCTCAATCCGAGCGCGAGTGGCATGACGGCCTACGAGTACGTATCGGACTACAACCTCCGTGCAATGGTCGAAACTGCGACGGGGAGCACGGATGTTATTTCCAAAGTGGTCGGAACCGACGTTTTCACGGCAATGGCCGACCTGCTCCAGCACGTTACGAACTACACAGGTCTGCGCGACCAGGCGCGCATCATTATGAAGGTCGTGTTTAAGGACGGCTCCTCGGTTGTTGTTATCGTGAACCTCGAACATCAGAACGGACAGTCTGAAGTCGGTAGCGAGCGAACCGCTGCAGGGCAGCTGATTCCGACCGATATTCAACAGGTCAATGGTACTTGGACCGATTACGGTGGCGAGAATCTCGCGCGTATGGTCACCCATCTCCAAGGCCTCGGTGCAACCATGTCAGCGTCTGGTCCGTCTTCAACGGGGACTGTCAAAGCGATTACCTGTAGCGGCGCCGGCGTCGCTAAGGTTTGCGCTGTTGAATACATGATCCGTTGATGGAGTGGTAGATCACCATCTACAGAAGGAGGGGCCGCAGTCGCGGCCCCTCCTTATTTGTGCTCGTGAATGACGCCTCACTTCTTGCGGCGACGCAGGATGCTGAGCACTACCGCAATGATGCCTACTGGAATCAGGATGACCGCCAGTAGGATGATCCAATGCCAGATGCTGAAACCACCCATGCTTTACATCCCTATGAAGTGACGTCTGGATGGTAGCATTTCGAAGTCCGCGCTTCTAAAGCGCGATTCGCATCGTATAAGGTAGATCAACTTCGAAGCGGTAGTAGGCAGCTCAAACGCAGCGCTTGAGCCGCCCTGCGAAAGAGTTGAGTCGGGCTACGCCCTGTGTCACTCGAGTTGCACCAGCAGGTCCTTGCGGTTGTTCTGCGGGATGTTCAGCGCGCGGCTGGCCCGGTAAGCCTCCCTCGCCGGCGGCTCGCGGGCCAGCAGCATCGCCAAGGCGTCAGCGGGGCTGGCTGCCATCCACTCATCGATCTTGGCTGGCCTGCAGCTCGACGGGCATGCGGTCGTGGATGCCGGCTGAGACGTTGCTGCTGTCACCGGTGATGATGGTGAAGGTGCCCAGCTTGCCGTCGGGCAGCAGCGGAGGCAAGGCCTTGGATGGAAGCGATCAACAGCTGGCAAGTTGGTTTCGAATCCCTAATTTTCGTTATCTACTATCGTTGGATTCGATTGATACGCGATGAAATCGGGTGGCAGATTGGGTATCGCTCAATGTCAAGTAATTGAAAATTTAGAACTGTTCGCGGATTGCAAATCCGTTTACAGCGGTTCGATTCCGCTTGAGGCCTCCAATTGAAAAGCCCTGACTCCGGTCAGGGCTTTTTTGTTGGCTGCGATCGCTTTCCCGCTCGCGCGATCGTTGCGCGGCCTGGCGGCCAGTCATGGCGGAGGCGGCGGCGCTACACTTGCCTGATGAACCAGATTGATCACTTCCGGGGTGCGTTGCTCGGCCTCGCGTGCGGCGATGCCGTCGGTACCACGCTGGAGTTCAAGCCTCGTGGCAGCTTCACCCCGATCACCGACATGGTGGGTGGCGGGCCGTTCCACCTGCAGCCGGGGCAGTGGACCGACGATACCTCCATGGCGATGTGCCTGGCCGAGAGCCTGGTGCGTTGCGAAACTTTCGACGCGCGCGATCAGATGAACCGCTACGCCAACTGGTACCGGCATGGTTACTGGAGTGCGACCGGGGAGTGTTTCGATATCGGCATGGCGACACGGGCTGCCATCGACCGGTTCCTGCAGGATGGCCATCCGCTGGCGGGAAGTGACGACCCGCGCAGCGCTGGCAATGGCTCGATCATGCGTTTGGCGCCGGTCGCGTTGCGCTACGCCGGGACCCCCGATCTGCAGGCCATGGCCGCGTTGAGTTCGCGAACCACGCACGCTGCGCAGGAGTGCCTGGAGGCGTGCCGCCTGCTGGCCGTCGCGCTGGAGCGGGCGCTGGCGGGGAGCGCCCGCGACGGAGTGCTGGATCTCAGCGATGTTCCCGTCGAGAGCGCGCGGCTGCAGCAGATCGCAGCGGGCGGCTATCGTGATGCGACGCGTGAGCAGATCCGTGGCAATGGCTATGTTGTCGACAGTCTGGAAGCTGCGCTCTGGTGCTTTGATCGCCACGATACCTTTGAAGCCGTCGTACTCGAGGCGGCCAATCTTGGCGAGGATGCCGACACCACGGCCGCCATCGCCGGGCAGCTGGCGGGCGCATTCCATGGCGCGCGCGGCATCCCTGAGAGATGGCTGCAGCGGCTGGCCTTGCGCACCGAAATCCAGGCGCTGGCCGATGCACTGCACGCCCTCAACCAAGGCATCGCCCGCACCGCATAAGGCCCATCCAGTGCCTGCGAACTGCGCGGGCACGGCGCTCTTGGCTGCCACCCTTTCCGACGCGACGGGGGTCCCCTGCGGCAGTTGGCCGCGCCGTGGCGGCCAGTCTCAGCCGCCCACGACATGGGAAGGCGCTATGGTCGGGCTCCACGTCTCAGGGAGCTGCAATGGCGAGCAAGGGCACCAGGTATCGCTCCAGCCAGGGAGCGATACGGAAATGAGCAAAGTCACGGCAGATGTGCGCTGGTTGACCTTCCGCTTGAAGAACGGGCAATCCATTGGCCCGGATCGGCTGAAGGACGGATGGGTCATCGCCTCGGAAACCGCCCGCTGCGGGGTGCGCCGCGAGCATATCGAAGGGTCGGGCCTGGTGTATGCCCTGTATGCGCCGGCCAACCTGGCCTCACCGCGGCGCGCGGAAATGCGCATGCGCGAATTCCTGATGAGCTCGGGCTACACCTTCACGATGGGCACGCTGGGCGGCTGATTAGGGCCGTCATCGTTGCGCTCACGCGGTCAGCGCCTGGCCCTGGATGCCGATCGGGCCGCGTGCATCGTGCAGCACCCTGCGGGTCAGGCCGAGGCCCCGGCGGTTGAACGCCCCCTGCCACCAGAGCAGCCCCTTCCGGCAGGTACTTGATGCGATGCGTTGCGGCACGCGCTGGACTCAGCGTTGCACTGCCTTCAAGGCGTCGACCACCTGCGCTCCAGAAAAACCGCAGTGACTTTCGCCCACCGGCGGCAGCACGCGTGGCAGCGGGCGTGCGCCAGCCCGTGCGGCCAATTGCGGATACACCGTCTGCATGTGCGGCACGATGGTCGGGTCGTTGTGGTTGAACTGGATCACCAGCGGTCGCTTCAGTGCGCCGGTCATTGCCAGCGTGCTGCGCACTTGCGCCTGCGCCGCAGGCACGGGATCGATGCGCTGCACGCCGGCATTGAACGCGGCGTCATCACCGAATCCGCTGTAGATCATGCCGATGTTGCCGATCGGCATGCCGCCGCTCCGTGTAGCCAGTTGGTGCAGGACCAGCGCGTGCAGGCTGATCGTGCCGGCCAGTGCATCAGGCGAGACCTGCAGCCGCCGCGCCAGTACTGCGGCGTGCGGCGGATCGCGCTGCAGCGCATTGGCGATGCCCTGGTACAACTCGCCCTGTGGCAGCGCGGCGGCTTCGCGCGATACCAGGCCGGCGGGCGGTAGCCCATCGGCCTTGGGGAAGAAGTAGTCGAATGCGACCAGCGTGGTCAGCAGATCGGACGCGATCTGTTCGCCACTGAGATTGGCGCCGCACAGCGACACACCGCCTGCGTAGTGTTGTGGGAAGCGCTCGAGGCTGCCGATGGTCACGGCACCGCCCATCGAGAATCCCAGCATCCAGGTGTGGCGGACATGCTTGAGTTCACCCACTGCCTGCTGGCGCAGGCGTTCCGTATCGGTGATCGCATCGACCACTGCCCAGCCCTGGCTGGCATAGGCGCTCTGCGCGACGGCGTAACCTGCTGCCAGCAGTGGCGCGGTGCTGTCATTGGCCGCCATGGGTGCGGTGCGCGGCACGCCGACCGGTTCGTAGCCATGGGCCAGCATCACCAGGTCGCCGTTCCAATTGGCCGGTACATCCAGCCGCCACGGTGCGCCCTGCAGCTCGCCGCTGAGCGTGCGTGTTGCTGGCGGTGGTGCAGCCAGCGATGTCATCCAAGGCAGCAGGCAGAGGGCAAGAACACATCGAAGCAAGGCGGGCATCGGGGCCATTCCATGCGGGAATGGCGCCGAGCATAGATCCCCGCACTACCTTGCGCGCGCTGCACTGCCGCAGGGCATTGCCGGTCGGGCGTACTGCGCTCCATGCTGGCGGCATGGCCCTGCACAGCACCGCATCGATTATCCGCATTCCTTTCGGGAAGGCGGGGTAGCGCGCGGTCATCACGGCCAAGCAACCCACCCGGGAAGGCGGGTTGCATACGGCGCTCTCCCGGGTAGTGGAATCCACCAAGGAGGGCATCCATCGCGCCCCGGATGGCGTTGACGTCGGTGGTGTTCTGGCCAGAGGACAGGGCGGTCAGCACCAGGCGGCCGTCGTCATGCTGGCGCAGCTGCATCAATTCGAGACGGATCACTCAGCCGCTGCCGCCCACTCAATCGCCGATTTCGATACGATCTGTCGCATTGAGTTCGCCTCGCTTGACCCGGAGTCCCGTCATGGTCGACCGCCTTGCCATTCTGCTGGAACGTTTCGCGGTCACCGCCTCGGTGTTCCATGCCGGCGCGCTGTGCGGCATCAACACGCTGGACGGCGAGGATGAGGCCTGCCAACTGCATTTGGTAAGGCGAGGCCCGCTCCAGGTCACGCATGGGCCGCATACCGTGCAGGTCGAGGTGCCGAGCCTGCTGCTGTATCCGCGGCCGCTGCCGCACCGCTTCGTTACCGATCCGCAGCACGGCGCCGACATGGCCTGCGCAAGCCTGCATTTCGAGGGCGGCCGGCTCAGCCCGATCAGCGCGGCGTTGCCCGATTTCATCTGCATGCCACTGACGGATCTGCATGGCGGCAATGCCGCGCTGGAGCTGCTGTTCGAAGAAGCCTTCGAGCAGCGCTGCGGGCGTGCGGCGATGGTCAACCGATTGTTCGAGGTGGTGATGATCCAGGTGCTGCGCCAGCTGATGGAAGGGGGCGAGATGCGGGGTGGCCTGTTCGCCGGGCTGGGTCATCCGCGGCTGCGGCTGGCATTGGTGGCAATGCATGAGGCGCCGGCGCAGTCGTGGACCCTGGAAGACCTGGCCGAGGTCGCCGGCATGTCACGCAGCGTGTTCGCCTCCAGCTTCCGCGAAGCCATGGGCACCACGCCGGGCCAGTACCTGCAGGGCTGGCGGGTGGGCCTGGCGCAGCAGGCACTGCGTCAGGGGCGTCCGTTGAAGCGGATTGCCGACGAGGTGGGGTATGGCAGCGAGGCGGCACTGTCGCGCGCGTTCAAGGCGCACACCGGGCAGTCGCCGCGGGAGTGGCGGGGGCAGGCGCGCGCGGGCGCGGCCTGAGCCTCAGCCCAGCACCAGCCGGGCCAGCTTCATGCCAGCGAACAGGCCGACCAGGCCCAGTGCCACCGAGCCGCCGGCATACAGCGCGGCCAGGCCGTGCTGCCCGCGCTGCAGCAGCACGCCGATTTCCAGCGCGTAGGTGGAGAACGTGGTGTAGCCGCCGAGGATGCCGGTGGCCAACAGCAGGCGCAGCTGCGGTGACGCGCCGTTGCGCAGGGCGAAGGCCTCGACCAGCGCGCCCATCAGCAGCGCACCGCTGATGTTGATCAGGAAGGTCGACCAGGGCCACGGACTGCCAGCGGCCACCCGCGCACCCATCAGGTTGCAGGCGTGGCGAACGCAGGCGCCGAGCCCGCCGCCGATGAAAACCAGGAGGTAGTTGTTCAGTGCGTGCATCACGTGCCTCGGGTGCGGGTTCGCTGATTCGATGGCGAACGCCGAGGGCAGGCACCGCCTGCCATCGACGAACGCCGGTTCGTCCTGGCAGGAGCCATCAGCCGTTCAGGCGGTTATCGGGGGAGCCCCATCCCCATCGCCGACCATGCTACCAGCGGCGGTGCATTCACGTCATGGAGGTCGTCAGCACCCGGATGACCTTGCTGCGGCTGAAGCCGTCCATCAGCAGCTCGAAGGCCAGCAGGTCCAGGGCCGCGTGGCGGCGATGGTCGATCTCCAGCCCTTTCTCCTCCACCAGGTGGCTGACCAGTTCGTAGGCGTCCTGCCAGACATCCAGGTGGGCCTGGCTGGGGATATAGGTGTTGCCCCGCTCACCGACGCCAAGCCCGCCCACGCCGTACAGCAGTTCGCGCGCGTCCAGCTTGGCCGCATCGGCGATGCGGAACAGCTGTTCGGCCTTCACGTGGGCGGGGCTGACATGGTCGTTGAGCCAGTTGCTGATGGTTGCCGTCGTCGAAGCGGCGGCGCGGGCCAGATCGGCCGGGCGCGGGTGGCCGGCTTTCTTCATGGCAATGGCGAGTCGTTGGCCGAGAGTATTCATCTATGCAAGCCAGCTTAACGCGTGGATCGCAAAGAACCCTTGTTCCAAGAATAAGTCTGGTTAACAGAAGGACCGACCGTGACCGATTTCTGGAGCAAGCGGCAGGTGCGCACCCGGCTGGGTTTCCGGACCGACGCCGAACTGGCGCGCTTCTTTGGCATAAGCCGATCCGCAGTGTCGCAATGGCCTCGGGATTTCCCGATTCCTGCGCTACGTCAATACATCCTGCATCAGCGATACCCCAACCTGTTCCCTGCAACTCAGGCAACACAGCCCGAACAGGCGTGAGTTACGCCGCCTTTTGTCGCATGCAACACCCCATGGGCCATTTGCAAAGTATGCTTAGCAACATAGGAAAGTTCGATGGGCACGGGATTGACCATCGACGATGCCTAACGGAGCGGCGGATGGAGGATGGAAGGCTGTGTCGGGTCCAGCCCATCCGGGGAACCCGCCTCCCCGTATGTACTTTCGTGAACGATTAATAATTTCAATCACGAAAGTCGCCGTATGTAATTGACCTGTCGTGAAATCTGTGACTAATTGGGATCAACCGGACGTGAAGCCCGGGAGTCTTTCAGTAGCTCGCAAGTGAGTCGGTAGACCGTCAACGATGCAGAACAAGTCCAACGGAGGTCGTATGGAATACGGCATGCATGGCTTGGCTGAACGGGTACGCCGCGAACTGGAAGCCAGTTATCACAAACACGGATGCGGTCCGGCGTTCTGGGATACCTACCAGCAGGTGCTTGACCGCCTGGTTCCGCAGGGGACCGAGCGCACCGAATTCACCAATGAAATGGCGCTCATCATCGAGCAGCTCGGCATCGTACGGCGTGCGCAGCTGGTTCCGCCGCACGCCAGCGGGCCGCGTTGACCGGTTGATTCACAGCAGGCGCCAGGCGCCGCAGGCCAGCAGCGCCAGCAGCATCGACAGCAGTGCCAGGGTCCGCGGTCGCCACCACTGCCGCGGTTGCCCGGCCATTGCCTGCGGACTGCAGTAGCGCACCAGGCCCGGCCCGAAACCGGCCTGGTGCTGTTCCTGCGCACAGGCGTCCAGACAGGCGCCACAGGCCAGGCAGTCGGCCTGCGGTCCCTGGCGGATGTCCAGCTGCATCGGGCAGGCGCGGACACAGGCGGCACAATCGCTGCAATCACCCAGGCGGTCTGCGCTGAAGGTCGGCATGGGTCCGGCCAGCAGCGGATGTGCCGCGCGGAACACGTAGTCCTGGGCGGTCACCGGGTCGAGCAGGCCGCGGCCGCGGCCCAGCACGCCGCCGAGGCCGGACGGGCGTGCGCCGCGCGGTTCGCCCCGGCGTGCGTCGTACAGCATCCGCGGAGTATGCGGATCGGTGAGCAACGGCTGCATGCGTGCAAACGGGCACAGCGACCGGCAGACCTGTTCGCGCAGCACGCCGGCATTGCCCCAGGTGGCTGCGGCATAGAACAGCACCCAGAACGTTTCCCAGCCGCTCCAGCCGACGCGCGGTGCCGCTGCCACCAGCTCGCTGATCGGGCTGAACAGGCCGACGAAGGTGATGCCGGTCCACAGCGAGAGCACCGCCCAGGCGACCTGGGTGGCGGGGCCTACGGCCGGCACCGGCAGCACCCGGGCCATGCAGCGTGCGATCCCGTCGAAGGCACGGCGCCACAGCGTCTGCGGGCAGGCATGGCCACACCAGACGCGTCCGGCCAGGTGGGTCAGCAGTGCAAGCCCCACCGCCATCACGGCCAGCATCCCGATCAGCACGCCGACGTCGCCTGGCCACAGCGTCCAGCCAAACAGGTCGAAGCGCCGTGCGTTGATGTCCAGCAGCACGGCCTGGTGGCCCTCCCATCGCAGCCACGGCAGGGCATAGAACAGGGCCAGCACGAGCACGCTGAGCGTGCCGCGCCAACGCCAGGGGCGGGTGGGCTTCGTGGTCATCCCAGTGGCAGCTCGTCGTCGTCGTCGCCGGGCATGGGCCGTTGCAGGTACCAGGTGACCGCGCTGGACAGTGCCGTCACCGTCCAGAACATGAAGAAGCCTGCCGTGTAGCCCAGTTCGCGGCTGATCGGCGTAGCCGGAAAGCTGATCGCCTGCAGCCGGAGCGGGTCGACGAAGGCGAAGAACACCACGCTGGCCACGCCGGCCGCGATGAAGCTTGGCCAGAGAATGGCACCCCAGTGCTGGATCAGCTGCTGGCGACGGCTGGGAGAGGGTCTGTTCATGCTTTCCCGGATCGGAATGAGGGCGGCGCGTATACTCCGCCGAGGCCGGCGCAGCATCCGCAGGGCATGTTTCCTGCAGGCGTGCCAGCCTAGGTGCAGTGGACCGCGCCGACATTGATCTGGATCAACGGTGGTGCCGGCCTGTCGCGGCACACTGCCGGCAAGCCCTGGGTGCCCCGATGAACGCAACACCGCCGCCTGTCCTTCCCGTCGCTTCGGCCGAGCTTTGCAGCGAGCAGGAAGTGACCCGCCTGGTCCACGATTTCTATGCGCGCGTGCGCGGGGAAGAACGGTTGGGGCCGGTGTTCGACGCGCATGTGCGCGACTGGCCGGAACACCTGGCGCAGCTGGTCGATTTCTGGTCTGCGATGCTGCGCGGTACGCGCCGTTTCAAGGGCTCGCCGATGTCCAAGCACATGGCCATCGAGCTGGACAAGGACCTGTTTGATCGCTGGCTGGCGCTGTTCCGCATCACCACTGCCGAGTGCGGCAATGCGCCGATGCAGGAACTGGCCAACGACGTGGCCGCGCGCATCGGTGACACCTTCTGGAAGCGCTACCAGATGCTGCGCTGGCCACAGGTCGGCCTGCCGGTGCTGGGGATCCCCGCCCGCGATTGATCTGGGTCAAGGCGGTTGCGGCCAGGCCGCGCGATGCTGGTCGCATGGACACGTTCTCTCCCGCCGCCGGTGGCCTGGCCTGGACCTTCGACCCCGACCTGCTGCGCCGGCACGACCGGCCAGGGCCGCGCTACACCTCGTATCCGACCGCACCGCACTTCCACGATGGCTTCGACGCACCGGCGCTGCGCCAGGCAATCGCCGACAGCAACCGGCTGGCCCGCGCGTTGTCGCTGTACGTGCACGTGCCGTTCTGTTCCAGTCCCTGCTTCTACTGCGGCTGCAACCGGGTGATCACCCGCGACCGCGGTCGTGGCCACAGCTATGTATCGCGCGTGCTGGCCGAGGCCGATCTGCTGGCACCGCAGTTCGAGGATGGCCGTGAGGTCATCCAGCTGCATCTGGGCGGCGGTACGCCGAACTTCCTCGATGCCGAGGCGATGACCACGCTGGTGGAAGGCCTGCGCCGGCGCTTCGACTTCAGCGATTCGCCGCAGCGCGATTTTTCGATCGAACTCGATCCGCGCTTCATCGATACCCATGACGTGGCGATGCTGGCACGGCTGGGCTTCAACCGGGCCAGCCTGGGCGTGCAGGATTTCGATCCGCAGGTACAGGAATCGATTAACCGCGTGCAGGGCGTGCAGCAGACGCTGGACATCCTGCGTGCGTGCCGTGACAGCGGCATGCGTTCGGTCAACGTCGACCTGATCTATGGGTTGCCGGGGCAGAGCCTGCAGGGATTCGGCCGCACCCTCGAACAGGTGCTGGCGCTGCGCCCGGATCGCCTGGCGGTGTATGGCTACGCGCATCTGCCGCATCTGTTCCGCGCGCAGAAGCAGATCGATGAACGCCGGTTGCCTTCACCGGAAGACAAGCTGGCGCTGCTGGGCCTGGCGGTGGAGAAGCTCTCGGCCGCAGGCTACCAGTACATCGGCATGGATCATTTTGCGCTGCCGGAAGAAGATCTCTCGCGCGCGCAGCGTGCCGGCCAGCTGCATCGCAACTTCATGGGCTATACCACCCATGCCGACACCGATCTGCTGGGCCTGGGCGTGAGTGCGATCAGCCACATCGGTGCCACCTACAGCCAGAACCCGCGCGACCTGCCGTCGTGGGAGGACGCGGTGGACCAGGGCCAGTTGCCGGTCTGGCGTGGCGTAGCGTTGAGTGCCGACGACCAGCTGCGCGCCGAACTGATCCAGCAGCTGATGTGCCAGGGCGAGGTGGACGGCGCCATGCTGGGGCAGCGCCATGGCATCGCATTCGAGCAGTACTTCGCCGAAGACCTGCGCTCGGTGCAGCGGCTGCAGGAAGACGGGCTGGCCGAATACCGCGACGGTGTGGTGCGCGCCAGCGAGCCGGGGCGGCCGCTGCTGCGGCTGCTGGCGATGTGCTTCGATCCGTACCTGCGTGCGGCGCATGAGCAGCCGCGCTACTCGCGTGCGATCTGACGCTGCGGGGTGCCAAAGGCGTGGTGCCCGGAGCCGGAATCGAACCGGCATGGGGTTGCCCCCGGCGGATTTTAAGTCCGATGCGTCTACCAGTTTCGCCATCCGGGCCTGCAGCGCGGCGCCGATTGTAGCCCAGCTGCGCATTTCCGGCCGGATTGCGGAACGGCGGCGGCATGCTTAACTGTCGCTCCCGTTCATGTCATAGTCCAAGCCATTGTTCCCAGGGGGGGAGCTGCCCGATGTCGCTGCACGCGATTGCCTATGCCAGTGAGGCCCGCGCCGATCTGCGGACAACCGATCTTGACCGCGTGCTGGCCGACGCCACGGCATTCAACCGGGTAGCCGGTGTCACCGGTGTGCTGATGTTCGATGGCAGCCGTTTCCTGCAGTACCTGGAAGGGCCGGAGGATGGCATCGATTCGGTGTACCAGCGCATCGTCAACGCGCGCAGCCATGGCCAGCTGAAGGTGCTGTGCCGGGCACCGGTGGCGCAGCGGGCGTTTCCGCGCTGGTCGATGGGCACCCGCCGCATCGAGGCGGAGCTGCTGGCACAGATCGTCGACGCCGCGTGGCCGGGCTTCCTGCTCGGCAGCGGTGGTTTCGAACGGCTGCTGCAGGCCTGGACCGGCGCCGACGGTGAACTGGAGCCGGCGGCGGTCGCGCTGGGTTCCTGACCCGCCTTGGCGGCGAGGCCCGCGGACCGTTACGCTGGGGCCTTTCTGGTGTGGATCATCCCGGGGTGGTACAGCGAATGAGCAGGTCGGCCGAAGCCATGCCAGCGCGCATGCGATTTCATCGGTTGCGCGGGATGCGCCAGTGAGCGCGCCGCTGTCGGCGGCGGAGTCGCCGCGTTTCGCGGTGATCGGGCTGGGCTACGTCGGGTTGCCGCTGGCCGTGGCCTTCGGCCGGCACTGGCCGACCCTCGGCTTTGACATCGATGCCGATCGCATCGCCGAGCTGCGCGATGGCCGGGACCATACGCTGGAAATGGAGGCCGACGAGCTGGCCAGTGCGCAACTGCTGCAGTACGGCAGCGAGCCGGACCTGCTGGATGCCTGCAACGTCTACATCGTCACCGTGCCGACGCCGATCGATGCGTACGAGCAGCCCGACCTGGAGCCGCTGCGTTCGGCCACGCGCCTGATCGCCAGCCATCTTCGCGCGGGCGACCTGGTGATCTACGAATCCACGGTGTATCCCGGCACCACCGAAGAAGTCTGCGTGCCGCTGCTGGAGCAGGTCTCCGGGCTGCGCTTCAACGTGGACTTCTACTGCGGTTACAGCCCGGAACGGGTCAGTCCCGGCGACCGCCATCGGCGTCTGGCCGACATCCGCAAGATCACTTCCGGTTCGACGCCGGAAGTGGCGGCGGTGATCGATGGCCTGTACCAGCGCATCATCGCCGCCGGGACCTTCCCGGCGCCATCGATGCGCGTGGCCGAAGCGGCCAAGGTGGTCGAGAACATCCAGCGTGACGTCAACATCGCGCTGGTCAATGAGCTGGCGCTGATCTTTGACCGGCTCGGCATCGATACCCAGGATGTACTCGATGCCGCCGGCAGCAAATGGAACTTCCTGCCTTTCCGGCCGGGGCTTGTCGGCGGCCACTGCATCGGCGTGGACCCGTACTACCTGCTGCACAAGTCCGAGAGCGTGGGCTACCACCCCGACCTGATCCACACTGCGCGGCAGGTCAACAACCGCGTCGGTGAACATGTGGCGTCGCGGGTGCTGGCGATGCTGGCCGAACGCGGCCGCGCACCCGCACAGTCGCGCATCCTGGTGCTGGGCGTGACCTTCAAGGAGGATTGCCCGGACCTGCGCAACAGCCGCGCGCTCGAGCTGGCGCAGCGCCTGCGTGATGCCGGCGCCGAGGTCGAGGTCAGCGACCCGTGGGTCGGCCCGGCGGCACTGGCCGATGCAGGCCTGGACTGGCGGCCCGAGCCGCAGGCGGGGCGTTACGACGCGGTGGTGCTGGCGGTGGCCCACGCCCGTTTCAAGGCGATGGGCGAGGCGCAGATCCAGGCGCTGCTGGCACCTGATGGCCTGGTCTACGACGTGAAATCGGCCTGGCCGCGCAATGTGGTTGACGCTCGCCTGTAAACGCCGGTGCTGGCCGGCGCGGTAGACTCGCAGGCAGTTGCAACCAAGGAACGCCATGCACCGGTATATCGTCTACCTGCTCGCCATCCTGATGTTTCCCATCTGCCTGTGGCTGGCCACGATCTGGCCGGCCTGGTACTGGGGCGTCGGCCTGACTGCCGCGATGGTGGCGCTGGGGACCTGGGACCTGCTGCAGAAGCGCAGCACGCTGCGCCGCAACTATCCGGTGATGGCGCATTTCCGCTACGGCCTGGAATCGATCGGCCCGGAGATCCGCCAGTACTTCGTGCAGAGCGACCTGGAGGACGTGCCGTTCTCGCGCCAGCAGCGTGCGCTGATCTACCAGCGCGCCAAGAACGAGATGGACACGGTGCCGTTCGGCACCCTGCGCAGCACCTATGCGGTGGATTATGAGTGGATCAACCACTCGCTGGCGCCGACCGCCATCGCCAAGCACGATTTCCGCGTGCTGATCGGTGCCAACTGTGCAAAGCCGTATTCGGCGAGCGTGTTCAATATTTCAGCGATGAGCTTTGGCTCCCTGTCGGCCAATGCGATCCGCGCATTGAACGAAGGCGCGCGGCGCGGTGGTTTCTACCACGACACCGGCGAAGGTTCGATTTCGCCGTACCACCGCGAGATGGGCGGCGATCTGGTGTGGGAGATCGGCTCGGGCTATTTCGGTTGCCGTGACGAGAAGGGCGGCTTCAGCGAAGAGCGCTTCATCGCCAATGCCACCCACGACCAGGTCAGGATGATCGAGATCAAGCTGTCGCAGGGCGCCAAGCCCGGCCACGGCGGCGTGCTGCCGGCACCGAAGGTGACCGCCGAGATCTCGGCCACCCGTGGCGTGCCAATGGGCGTGGACTGCGTCTCGCCGTCGCGTCACTCGGCCTTCTCCACGCCGGTCGAGCTGCTGCAGTTCGTGGCCCGGCTGCGCGCGCTGTCCGGTGGCAAGCCGGTTGGTTTCAAGCTGGCCATCGGCCACCCGTGGGAATGGTTCGGCATCGCCAAGGCGATGCAGGAAACCGGGCTGCTGCCGGACTTCATCGTGGTCGATGGTGCCGAGGGCGGCACCGGCGCGGCACCGGCCGAATTTGTCGACCATGTCGGCGTACCGATGCACGAAGCACTGCTGCTGGTGCACAACACCCTGGTCGGCCTGGACCTGCGCGAGCGCATCCGCATCGGCGCGGCCGGCAAGATCACCAGTGCATTCGACATCGCGCGCACCATCGCCCTCGGTGCCGACTGGTGCAACGCCGGTCGTGGCTTCATGTTCGCACTGGGGTGCATCCAGTCGCTGAGCTGCCACACCGACAAGTGCCCGACCGGCATCGCCACCCAGGACCCGGCGCGCTGGAAGCACCTGGACGCGCCGGACAAGGCCACCCGTGTGTACAGCTATCACGAGCACACGCTGCATGCGTTGAAGGAGCTGTTGTGTGCCGCGGGCCTGAACGATCCGGCCGAACTGGGGCCCGAGCACATCCTGCGTCGTGTCTCGCCTGTCGAGATCCGCTCGCTGGCCTCGCTCTACCGTTACCTGGAACCGGGCGAGCTGCTGCACAAGGTGCCCGACCATGCGGTGTTCCATGCGTTCTGGGCCGATGCGCGCAGCGACTCGTTCCAACCGCCGCCGAAGATCCAGGCGCTGCGCGCCAGCAAGTCGCGCTAATGTCCCTGTAGCGTCGAGCCATGCTCGACTGCTTGTCTGGAACGAAGAACAGTCGAGCAGGGCTCGACGCTACAAGGAGACGGCATGCAGTTCAGGACCGGCACCATCGATGATGTCGCCACGCTGTGGGCGCTGCGCACGCGTTGTGTGCGTGAAACCTGCAGCAGTCACTACCCTCCCGAGGTCATTGCACCGTGGTCGGCATCGCCGCCACCTTCACAGTACGCGCGGTTGCTGGGGCAGGGCGGTTGCGTGGTGGCCGAGGACGGGCAGGGCGGCCTGCTCGGTTTCGGCGTGTTTGATGCCGAGGCCAATGAGGTCGACGCGTTGTTTGTCGATCCGGATCGTGGCGGAAAAGGGATCGGCCAGGCGCTGATGCAGCGCCTATTGGCGATGGCCGATCGTGAGCGTGAGGTAGTGCTGTCGGCCTCGCTCAACGCGGTACCGTTCTATCAACGTCAGGGCTTTGTCAGCGTGCGCGAAGAGGCTTACCCGCATCCCAGCGGCGTGGCGCTGGCCTCGGTGAGCATGCGCCGGCCGTGGTGATGTAGCGTCGAGCTTGCTCGACGCTACAACGCAGGCATCACCGCCCGGCCAGCCACCCGATCACGCCCTCGGCCGCGCGCAGGCCACTGGCGTAACACGCGGTCAGCAGGTAGCCACCCGTCGGCGCTTCCCAGTCCAGCATCTCGCCGGCGCAGAACACGCCGGGCACTGCCCGCAGCATCAGGCCGTCGTCCATCGCATCCAGGCGCACGCCGCCGGCAGTGCTGATCACTTCGGCCATGGGTCGCGGCCGCAGCAGCCGCAGCGGCAGGCGCTTGAGCGTGGCAGCGACCGACGCTAGGTCGTTGCCCGCGTCCTTGCCGAGCAACTCGAACACCAGCGCGGCCTTCACCGCATCCAGCCCGGCCTGGCGGCGCAGGTGCTCACCGAAGCTGCGGCCCTTGCGCGGGCGCGACAGTTCGGCCACCAGGCGCGCCTCGTCGCGGCCCGGCACCAGGTCCAACCACAGCATGGCGTGGCCATCACGGTTGACGGTCTCGCGCAGATCCGCCGCCAGTGCGTAGACCAGGCTGCCTTCGATGCCGTATCCGCTGACCACGCATTCGCCCTGCAGCGACTGTGGTTGTCCGTCCAGGTCGATCCAGTGCGCGACCACCGGCTTCAACGGCGCGCCGGCGTTGCGCTGGGCGAAGAACGGCGTCCAGTCCACATCGAAACCGCAATTGGCCGACTGCAGCGGCGCGACATCCACGCCACGCGCCTGCAGGGCAGCGACCCAGGCGCCATCACTGCCCAGCTGTGGCCAGCTGCCGCCCCCCATGGCCAGCACGGTGGCATCGGCGTGAACCTCGATTTCGCCCGCTTCAGTGGAGAAGCGAAGCGCGCCGTCGTCACTCCAGCCGATCCAGCGATGGTTGGCATGCAGGCGCACGCCCTGTTCCTTCAGGCGGCGCACCCAGCCGCGCAGCAGCGGCGCGGCCTTGCGGTCGACCGGGAACACGCGGCCCGAGCTGCCCACATAGGTCTCCACGCCCAGGCCGGCGGCCCAGTCGCGCAGTGCCTGCGCGTCGAAGCCGTCCAGCCAGCGGCCCACGGCAGCGGCCTGTTCGCGGTAACGGCGGTCGAACAGCGGACGCGGATCGGAGTGGGTGAGGTTGAGCCCGCCCTTGCCGGCGATCAGGAACTTGCGGCCAGGCGACCCCTTCGCCTCGTACAGGTCGACGTCCAGCCCGGCGGCGCGCAGGCGCTCGGCAGCGAACAGGCCGGCCGGGCCACCGCCGATCACGGCAACCCGACGCGCATCGGCGGAATTACGGTTTGACATCAAGCAGCTCGACGTCGAACACCAGCGACGAACCGGCCGGAATCGGGCCGACCCCGCGGTCGCCGTAACCGTAGTCCGGCGGGATCATCAGCGTGCGCTTGCCGCCGACCTTCATGCCGGCCACGCCCTCATCCCAGCCGCGGATGACCTGGCCGGCACCGAGCGCGAAGGTGAACGGCTGGCCGTGCTTGAAGGAGCTGTCGAAGGTCTTGCCGTGCTTGGTCTCGGTGCGGTTGTCGTAGATCCAGCCGGTGTAGTGCACGGTGACCTTGGTGCCGGGAACGGCTTCGGTGCCGGTGCCGGCGACGGTATCGATGCGCTCGAAGGTGGTCAGGGTGCCCCCCGGCGGCGGGCCGGACGGTTCAGTCGAGCAGCCAGCGGCGGCGAGGGACAGCAGCAGGGGAAGCAGCAGGCGGCGCATCGGGCGTCTCCGGTAGGCGCAGGTCGAGGGCGGCAAGGGTAGCGCATCGGCGCCGGGTATCATGGCGGCATGGCAAAACTCCTGCTCAATCTGCGCAATGTCGGCGACGACGAATATGCCGATGTCTGCACGCTGCTCGACCAGCACGGCATCGCCTGGTATCGCACCGAACCCAGCCCCTGGGGCATTTCCAACGGTGGCCTGTGGCTGCGCGAGGACGCCGATCATCCGCGCGCGAAGGCGCTGATGGCCGAGTACCAGGCGGCGCGCGGCGTGCGCGTGCGGGCCGAGCGCGAGCAGGCGTTGCGGGATGGCACGGCGGAGACCTTCGGCAGCCTGTTCCGGCGGCGGCCGGTCTACGTGGTGCTGGTACTACTGGGGATGGTGGCTGCGGCGGCGCTGGTGCTGCTGCCGTTCGTGCTGTTGCGGGGGTAGAGCGTTCGGCCGGGTTGCACCCGGCACCCGCCGATGCAACGGCAACAGCAACAGCAGGCAATCCCTGGCGGGCAGGGCGGTGTGGACAGGCTGGACACGCCGTAAACCCCGCTCCGCGGTCCGGCCCAGCCGCTGGCGACTGTGCGTTCGGGCGCTTGCGACGCAGTGCTTCGCAAGCAAAGCGCCCTCACCCTTGGGGGCTCGATGGCGCCATCCATGGCGCCAACGGTCCCGCCTGCCCACACCGCCCTGCCTCTGACAGGTTTCGGGTGCCTGCCGGGGCCGGATCCCTCTGCCGTGCAGAGGGCGCTGACCCCCGAATCTGTCTGTGCGAGCGGGAGGCGCTAAAATGGCGGGATGATCGCCAACACCGCTGCCTACCATTTCGCCGTCATCGACCACCCCCAGGCCCTGTGCGACCAGCTGCTGGCGCGTGCCCAGGCGGCCGGGTTGCGGGGCACGATCCTGGTGGCGGGCGAGGGACTGAACCTGTTCCTGGCCGGTGCACCGGACGCGGTCGAGGACTTCTACGCGGCGCTGCGCGCCGATGTGCGTTTCGCCGATATGCGGGTCAAGACCAGCCTGAGTGAGCACCAGCCGTTCGCAAGGCTGAAGGCCAAGGTGAAGGACGAGATCATCAGCTTCCGTCGCGATGACGGCCAACCGCTGGACTATCCGCGCGCACCGGCGGTCGACCCGGCCACCGTGCAGCGCTGGCTGCGGCAGGGGCATGACGACGCCGGCAAGCCGGTGGTGATGCTCGATACCCGCAACCTGCAGGAAGTGGAGTACGGCACGTTCAAGGATGCGCTGGTGCTGCCCATCCACAAGTTCACCGAGCTGCCCGAGGCGCTGGCGCCGCACCGCGAAGCGTTGAAGGACAGCACGGTGGTCAGCTTCTGCACCGGTGGCATCCGCTGCGAGAAAGCGGCGCTGTGGATGGTCAACGACGGCATGGACAACGTCCTGCAGCTCGACGGCGGCATCCTGGGGTACTTCGAGGAGGTGGGCGGCGAGGGTTACGAAGGCCGCTGCTTCGTATTCGACGAGCGCATTGCGCTGGATGCGGAACTGAAGCCGATGGTCGACCAGCCGTTGCCGGAGCCGCGCCCGAGCGCGTTCTGACCGCGCTCCGGTAGAGCCGGCCGCTGGCCGAGCGCGAAGCCCTCTACCTGAATGCCGGCCAGCGGCCGGCACTACCAATCGCGCTTGTCGCGGATCAGGGCACCCGGATCGGCCCGGTCAGCGCCGAACCCGCGCCGCGGGAATCAGCATCCTGCCACCGGCACTGGCCGCTGCGCCCGGCCGACCCCATGCAGGGGGATCCTGTGACGGAAAACCGCTGATGATCCCGTTGTCGATCCTTGACCTGGCCCCGGTCTGCGAGGGCAGTGACACCACCGCCGCCTTCGCCAACATGCTGGAACTGGCCCAGCATGCCGATGCGCTGGGCTACCGCCGCTATTGGCTGGCCGAACACCACAACATGCCGGGCATCGCCAGCGCGGCCACGGCCGTGCTGATCGGCCACGTCGCGGGCGGCACGCGGCGCATCCGCGTCGGTGCCGGCGGCATCATGCTGCCCAACCATGCGCCGCTGCAGGTGGCCGAGCAGTTCGGCACGCTGGCGTCGCTGTATCCGGACCGCATCGATCTCGGCCTCGGCCGTGCGCCGGGCACCGATCAGCCGACTGCGCGTGCACTGCGCCGCTACTTTGACAGCGCCGACCAGTTCCCGCAGGACGTGCGCGAACTGCTGCACTACTTCGAGCCGGTACAGCCCGGGCAGGCGGTGCAGGCGGTTCCGGGCGGTGGCCTGCGGGTGCCGACCTGGATCCTGGGGTCCAGCCTGTTCGGCGCGCGCATGGCCGCCGCGATGGGCCTGCCCTATGCGTTCGCTTCGCACTTCGCGCCCGACGCCATGGACGAGGCGCTGGCGGTGTACCGCCGCGAGTTCCGCCCCTCGGCCACGTTGAAGCAGCCGCACGCGATGCTGGCCCTGAATGTCGTCGCCAGTGACAGCGAGGCCGAATCGCGCCGCCTGTTCACCAGCCAGCAGCAGAGTTTCGTCAACCTGCGCCGCGGCCGGCCGGGCAAGATTCCGGCGCCGATCGACGACATCGAAGCGTTCTGGGAGCCGCACGAAAAGCTCGGCGTGGAGCGGGCCCTGGCCTGCACCGTGCTCGGCGATCCGCAGCAGGTGGCCGATGGCATCGCCGCGTTCGTTGAGCGGCACTCGCCGGACGAGCTGATGCTCACCGCCAACCTGTACGACCACCGCGCGCGCCTGCGTTCGTTCGAACTGGCGATGCAGGCCTGGCACGCCCGCCACGCGGGCTGAACAATGGCGTCACGGCCCGTTGCAGCCGCGACGGGTCTGATGGGGGCTCTACCCATTGGAGCCTCCCATGGCGGATACCCGCGCCGAACACATCGCCCAGCTGGCCGAACTGATCAAGGACGTGGAGGTGGCGATGTTCACCACCACCGGCGTCGACGGGCGGCTCTACAGCCGACCGCTGGCCACCCAGCAGGTCACCTTCGACGGTGACCTGTGGTTCGTCATCACCGCCGACAGCCCGAAGGTTGCCGAGATCGCGCTTGATCCGCACGTCAACGTGGCCTATGCCTCGCCTTCGAAGAACACCTACGTCTCGGTGGCAGGGCGCGCGCGCATCGTTGACGACCGCGCGAAGATCGAGGAACTGTGGTCGCCATCGATGAAGCTGTTCTTCCCCGGCGGCAAGGATGACCCCAACCTGCGCCTGATCCACGTGCGGGCCGATTCGGCCGAGTATTGGGATGGTCCGGGCACGCTGCTGGGCAAGGCGTTGAATTTCGTGCTGTCGGCGGTGCAGGACGAGCCGGCGCACCTGGCCGACAACGGCTTCATCGATCTTCGGTGATGACCGATGTTCGGTACGGGTAGTGCCGGCCGCTGGTAGGCAGACCTGGAAACGTGGCAGCTACCAGCGGTAGCTCTACCGGGTTCCGGCTCAGAACCAGCGCTGGAACAGGTCCACCGTCGCGGCGATCCAGTTGAACAGCCTCAGTCGGTGATGCCCGTCGTCCCGTATTGGTAGTGTGGCCGCTGGTAGCAGACCTGGAAACGTGGCAGTACCAGCGGTCGGCTCTACCGGGTTCCGGCTCGGAACCAACGCGGGAACAGGTCCACCGTCGCGGCGATCCAGTTGAACAGCCTCAGTCGGTGATGCCCGGTGTCCGGGTATTGGTAGTGCCGGCTCAGAACCAGCGCTGGAACAGGTCCACCGTCGCGGCGATCCAGTTGAACAGCCTCAGTCGGTGATGACCGGTGTCCGGGTATTGGTAGTGCCGGCCGCTGGCCGGCAGACCTGGAAACGTGGCAGCCGGCCAGCGGCCGGCTCTACCGGGTTCCGGCTCAGAACCAGCGCTGGAACAGGTCCACCGTCGCGGCGATCCAGTTGAACAGCACCAGTCGGTGATGACCGATGCCCGGGTATTGGTAGTGCCGGCCGCTGGCCGGCAGACCTGGAAAGGTGGCAGCCGGCCAGCGGCCGGCTCTACCGCGTTCCGGTTCAGAACCAACGCAAGAACAGGTCCGCCGTCGCGGCGATCCAGTTGAACAGCCTCAGTAGGTGATGACCGGTGCCCGGTATTGGTAGTGCCGGCCGCTGGCCGGCAAACCTGGAAACGTGGCGGCCGGCCAGCGGCCGGTTCTACCGGGTTCCGGCTCAGAACCAGCGCTGGAACAGGTCCACCGTGTAACCCACCAGCTGCCCCGAACTGAAACCGAAGAAGGCGATCGCCGCCAACGCCGCGATCCAGTTGAACAGCATCAGCGCGCCATCGCGTTCCAGCAGCGCCAGCGAAAACAGCAGCAGCTGGAAGCCGAACAAGAAATTGGTGAAGGGAATCGGCAACGACAGCAGCAGGCCCAGCAGCACCAGCAGCAGGCCGCTGAAGGCGTGGGCGGGGAGGGGCGTCAGCAGCTGCGGCAGGCGTGGCCTCAGCATCCTGTCCAGGCGCCGCAGCGGCCGGTCGATGCGGTCCAGGAAACGGTGCATGGTGCCGCGCTTGGGCCCGCGGCGGGCGATGAAACCGGGCAGCCAGGGCCGTCGCAGGCAGAACAGCATCTGCAGGCCGATCAGGATCACCAGCGGGCCACTGACCGCGCCGCCCATGCCCGGGATCGGGATGAACGACGGCAGGATCGCCACGAACAGGAACACGCCGAACGCGCTCTGCTGCAGGTTGCCGAGAATCTGGCCCAGCGGCATGTGCTCGGCCGGGTCGCCGGAGGCAAACATCTCCAGCAGGGTGCGGATGCCCTCGTTGCGGTAGGCCGGGCGCTCGCCGCCTTGACCCTGGCCGGCCTCAGGCGGTGAGCTCATCGGCCTGCTCGTCGGACAGCGTGCGCAGCAACAGCTTGTCCACCCGCGCACCGTCCAGGTCGACCACTTCGAAGCGCCAGCCAGCCCAGTCGAAGTACTCGCCTGCGTGCGGGATGCGGCCGAAGTAGTGGATGCACATGCCGGCCAGGGTGTAGTAATCGCCGTCCTCGGCATCGGGCAGCTCGTTGCTGCCGATCAGCTCGCGCAGGTCTTCGATCGGCAGCGAGCCATCCACCAGCAGCGAACCGTCCTCGCGGGTCACCACCAGCGCGTCTTCATCGGCATTCTCCACCGCCTGCAGGCGGCCGACGACGGCGCCCATCAGGTCGCTGATGGTCACCAGGCCCTGGATCTCGCCGTACTCGTCCACCACCAGCGCCATCGACTGCTGTTCCTCGCGGAAGATCTCCAGCAGCTTCATCGCGTGGGTCGATTCGGAGACGTACAGCGGTTCGCGCAGGGTCTGGAACAGCGCGTTGTCGCCGCGCGCCATGCGCGTGGCCAGCGACTTCAGTTCAAGCACGCCGACCACGTCCATGTCGTTGTCGCGGTACACCGGGTACCGCGAGAACTCGTGCTCGGCCATGATTTCCAGGTTGCGCTCCAGCCCGGCCTGAGTGTCCAGCCAGGCAATGCGGTTGCGCGGGGTCATCAGGCTGTCGGCGGTGCGGTCACCCAGGCGCATGACACGGTTCATCATGTCGCGCTCGTGGGCGTCGATCACGCCGGCTTCATGGCTCTCGGCCACGAGCATGCGGATCTCTTCTTCAGTCACCGAGGCGACTTCATCCTTGCCCAGGCCGAACAGGCGCAGCACCAGCTGGGTGGTCTTGGACAGCAGCCAGACGAAGGGCAGGGCCAGCTTGGCCAACCAGCTCATCGGCATCGCGACCAGGCCGGCAATCGCCTCTGAGCGGGTCAGCGCCAGGCGCTTGGGCACCAGTTCGCCGAAGATCAGCGTGATGAAGGTGATCAGGCTGACGGCCAGTGCGGTACCGATGTTGCCCGCGTACGCAAACCCCGGCATCAGCCCCTGGATCCAGCCGGCGAAGGCCTCGCCCAGCGCCTCACCGCCGAGGTAGCCGGTCAGCACGCCGATCACGGTGATGCCGATCTGCACGGTGGACAGGAAGCTCTCCGGCTTCTCCGACAGCTCCAGCGCCTTGGCCGCGCGCTTGGAGGTGGCAGCCATCTGCTTCAGGCGGCTCTTGCGCGAGGTCATGACCGACATCTCGGACATGGCGAAGAAGCCGTTCAGCAGAACAAGCGCGAAGACAATCAGGATCATTTCAAACACGGGCGTCGTCCCCGGTTGGTGGCAGGGAGGGCGGGTGCTTGCGATGGCGGCAGGCGCTCAGGAACGGGGTCCGGCGCGGCGCAGGGGGATAAGGGTCGTCGTCCATAAGGTGCGCCCGAAGGCGCGCTGGCATCTTAGCAAAGGGGCGTGGCAGGGTGGCAACCGCCTGTTCAGGTTGGGGGTTCCGGCGCCCCGAAAGGGGGCGGGGATACCCGTGATGGTCATCTAGCCGTCATAATTCCGTCTGGTGCCGTCCTTCCCGCGACGGCTGACAGGTTTCTCAATGTTCTCTCTGCAGACCATTTTCGGTTCCGGCAAACAGTTCTACACCCTGCTCGATGAGGCTGCCGTCGCGGCGTCCGACGCCGCCAAGGCACTGCATTCCATGCTGCGCGAGGCCGATCGCCAGCCCGCGCTGGACGCCTTCAAGCTGGCCCGCCTGCGCGAACGCGCCGCCTCGGACAAGATCAGCCAGGCGCTGGTGGACAGCTTCATGACCCCGATCGAGCGCGAAGACATCGAAGCGCTGGGCTCGGCGCTGTACAAGATTCCGAAGCAGATCGAGAAGTTCGCCGATCGCTATTCGCTGGCCACGACGCACCTGGAGCACATCGACTTCGCGCCGCGCGCGGCGATGCTGGAACAGGCCGCCGGCGTGGTGGTGGAGATGGTGGCCGACCTGCGCCACATGAACCTGGACCGGATGACCGCGCTCAACGAGAAGCTGCGCTCGCTGGAGAACGAGGCCGACCGCCTCATGCTCGAGCTGTACCGCGACATCTATTCGGGCCGCCTGGACAACCTGCAGATGTTCCTGCTGAAGGAATTCTTCGAGATCCTGGAAAAGGCCATCGACCGTTGCCGCGAGGCCGGCGTGGTGGCGTACCAGATCGTGTTGAAGAACAGCTGACGGACGCCGCCGCATGTTGACCCTTGTCCTGGTGGTGATCCTGGCCGCGCTCGTCTTCGAGTTCATCAACGGCTTCCACGACACTGCCAACTCCATTGCCACGGTGGTGGCGACCAAGGTGCTCTCGCCCGGCTGGGCGGTGATGCTGGCCGCCTTCATGAACCTCATCGGTGCGCTGACCGGCACCGCGGTGGCGTTGACCATCGCCTCGGGCCTGCTCAACACCAACGTGGTCGAGGTCACCCCGCAGGTGATCCTGTGCGCCCTGCTGGGCGGCATCATCTGGAACCTGATCACCTGGTGGAAGGGCCTGCCGTCCTCGTCCTCGCACGCGCTGATCGGTGGCCTCTGCGGTGCCGGCCTGGCCGCGGCCCACAACAACTGGGACGCGCTGATCTGGTCCGAGCGCCTGGGCAGCTGGGCGCAGAACAAGGGCCTGCTGTGGAAGGTGTTCGTGCCGATGATCACCTCGCCGATCGCCGGCTTCCTGCTCGGCATCGTGGTGATGGTGCTGCTGTGGGCGCTGATCGCCGGCCTGGCCAAGATCGGTGGTGCCATCGGCCGCCTGGCCCGTCCGCGCATCGTCAACGCGTTCTTCGGCAAGGCGCAGATCGCGTCGGCGGCCTACATGGGCTTTGCCCACGGCCACAATGACGCCCAGAAGACGATGGGCATCATCGCCATGACCCTGATCGGTGCCGAAGCCACCGGCGCACTGGATGACCTGCCGTCCTGGCTGGCCTTCATGCACCCGGATGCGCATGCCGGCGACGGCATCGCGATGTGGATCGTGCTGACCTGTGCGGTGGTGATGGCGGCCGGTACCGCTTCGGGCGGCTGGAAGATCATCAAGACCCTGGGCCACAAGATGGTCAAGCTGCACCCGATCCACGGTTTCGCCGCGGAGACCAGCTCGGCCACCATCCTGACCCTGGCGGCCCACTTCGGCATGCCGGTCTCGACCACGCACAGCATCTCCACCGCGATCATGGGCGTCGGTTTCGCCAAGAACCCGCGTTCGCTCAAGTTCGGCGTGATCGAGCGCATCGTCTGGGCCTGGATCCTGACCATCCCGGCGGCCGGCGGCTGCGCCTACCTGATCCTGAAGCTGTTCGAGCTGTTCGGCTGGACCTGATGCCCGCAGCCCTGGGGTCAGAGCCCTTCCCCTGAGGAAAGGGATCTGACCCCGACAATCGAAAAAAGCCCGCCGGATTCCGGCGGGCTTTTTTCATGGCAGATCATTCTTCGGTATCCAGTGTGTCGACCAAGGTCGACACCCACCAACAGCAGCAGGAACCTCGCCAGCCCTCAGGAAGCCCGCTTTTGCCGTTGATCTTGCCGTTGCAGTCAGCGGGTGCCGGGCCGCAGGCCCGGCCGAACCCCTCAATTCCGTTGGAACAGGGCCTGCACATCCTTGCGGAACGCCGCCTGGCTGTCGGCCCGGCTGTAGAACATGTGCCCGCCCGGATAGCTGCGTACCTGCACCCGGTCCGGATTGCTGCCCATCGTCGGCATCTGGTCCACGGTCAGGATCGATCCCATGAACGGGCACGACAGGTCGTTCCAGCCATGCACGATCAGCACCTGCAGGTGCGGGTCGATCGCCACTGCCTGGCGCAGCTGGGTCACCGCACCCTGGCGCAGCTCGCCATTGCGGTCCCACAACCGGTTCACGTCGTAGTTCAGCGCCTGGTAGCGCGCATCTACTTTCCAGCCGACCACGCGTGTCACGAAGTCGACCATCGCCGTGGTGGTCGGCGCGATGATGCTGTCCAGCAGCGGATCGTTGGCGCGCTGTTCCGGATCATTCGGGAATGGGTCGAACGCGGTCACGTTGGAGTCGTAGCGGCTGCCCAGCGTGCCCTTGTCGCGGAACACTTCGCGCAGGTAGGCCTGGGTTTCCAGGCGGCCACCGGCACGGCGCACGAACTGCGGGTCCAGCCCGGTCAGCTCGGTCACCCGGCGCAGCATCGCCTCGGTCGCCTGCGGATCGCTGCGGCCCTTCATCAATGCGGTGGCGTAGTCGCCACGGGTGTACTCCACCACCTCACGCATCGCCGCATCGGTCAACCTGCCCTGGCGCTCCAGGTGCGCGGCAGCAATCGACGGCAGCGTCTGCATCCACGCCATCGGCGAGACGTCGGCGTTGTCTTCCAGGGTCGGGCTCAGGTAGGGCGAAACCAGCACCAGGCCGTTCATCGCCACGCCCAGCCGGGTCTGCAGGAAGTGGGTGATGCGCGGGCCACGGTAGCCACCGTAGCTCTCGCCGGTCAGGTACTTGCGCGATGCCATGCGCTGGTTGCGCAGCAGCCAGTCGTAGATCGAGCGCGACAGGTATTCGATGTCGGCGGCAGGGTTGTACAGCTGCTTCTTCGCTTCCTCGTCGCCAATGCGCGCGCGGCTGAAGCCGGTGCCGACCGGATCGATGAACACCAGGTCGGTGAAGTCCAGCCAAGTACCCGGGTTGTCGTGCAGGGTCGCCGGCGCCGACGCGCTGTCACCCTCGGAGCCGAAGGTCACCACCTTGGGTCCGATCGCGCCCATGTTGAGGTACACCGACGACGCGCCGGGACCGCCGTTGAGCGCGAAGGTCACCGGCCGGTCCTTGCCCGGCATCGTATAGGCGGTGAACACCACATCGGCGATCACCTTGCCCTTGGCATCGCGCACCGGCAGGGTGCCGACGGTGGCGGTGTAGTCGAGCGTGCGACCTGCCAGGCGCATGCTCTGGCGCGCCGAGGCATCGGCGGGCAGCGCAGGCGCTTCGGTCTTGTCGTCTTTCGGGTCGGGCTTGGGGTCGGCGTCGGGCGCCGCCAGCACGCTGGCAGGGGCGACGAGCAGGCCGACGCAGAGCGCGGCAGTGTGCAGCAGGGACTTCATGGCACCGGATCGGCAGCGGAAGGGGATTCCGATGCTAGGCCGGTGGCAGCCCATGCCGTATGTGTCCAAAGGCATGGCGTGGCGTTGTGGCCACGACTGGCCAGATTGGGTCAAGCCGGCAGGGTGGCGGCCGCTTCGTCATCGGCCAGCAGGCCATAGACGGCCGAGTCGGCCAGTTCCCCCTGGATCCGCCAGCGCTGGCGCAGCACGCCTTCGCGATGAAAGCCGAGGCGTTCGAGCACGTGCGCGGACGGCGCATTGCGCGGATCGATCTCGGCTTCCACCCGATGCAGGTGCAGGGTGCGGAACAGGTAGGCCAGCACCTGTTGCAGGGCCTCGTGCATGTAGCCCTGTCCCTGCCGATCAGGCGACAGCAGGTAGCCGATCTCGGCGCGCGCTGCATCGCGGTCCACCGCGAACACCACGCAGATGCCCAGCAGCGGGCCCTCCAGAGATTCACGCACCGCCAGCTTCAGCTGGCTGCCGATGGCTTGGGCGGCCAGATCATCGTCGATCTGCGCGCGTGCTTCGGCCTGGCGTGTCCAGGCCGGATGGTTCCACCAGCGCATCACATCGGGGTTGGACTGCAGCGTGAACAGCGCGGCGGCGTCGTCACGGCGGATCGGGCTCAGGACCAGCCGTGCACTGTGCAGCGGCAGGCCGGGGAACAGCAGCGAGTGGCTGGCCAATACGATGGTCCACACGGGTGGACGCGCATTATGGCGCTGCCGGGTTTGCCGATGGGGGCGTAATGCCAAGGGCGCATGAACCGGTAGTGCCGGCCGCTGGCCGGCCGTCGAGGTTGCCGGCCAGCGGCCGGCACTACCGGGCAACCGGGTCAGAGCCGTTTCCTGTCAGGAAACGGATCCGACCCCGCGCCGGTATCAGACTTCCAGCGAGGCGAGGTCGCCCTTCGACTCCAGCCAGCCCTTGCGGTCGGAGGCGCGCTTCTTGGCCAGCAGCATGTCCATCAGCGAGCGGGTCTGTTCGCCATCGTCCACGGTCAGCTGCACCAGGCGGCGCGTATCCGGGTGGATGGTCGACTCGCGCAGCTGGTTCGGGTTCATCTCGCCCAGGCCCTTGAAGCGGGTGACGTTGACCGCGCCCTTGATCTTCTCGCGCTCGATCTTGTCCAGCATCGAACGCTTTTCTTCCTCGTCCAGGGCGTAGAACACCTGCTTGCCCACATCGATGCGGAACAGCGGCGGCATCGCCACGAACACGTGGCCGGCATCGACCAGCGCCGGGAAGTGCTTCAGGAACAGCGCGGTCAGCAGGGTTGCGATGTGCAGGCCGTCGGAGTCTGCGTCGGCCAGGATCACCACCTTGCCGTAGCGCAGGCCGGTGATGTCGTCCTTGCCCGGGTCGCAGCCGATGGCCACGGCCAGGTTGTGCACTTCCTCCGAGGCCAGCACGCTGTTGGACGAGACTTCCCAGGTATTGAGGATCTTGCCGCGCAGCGGCAGGATCGCCTGGAAGTCCTTGTCGCGCGCCTGCTTGGCACTGCCACCTGCCGAGTCACCCTCGACCAGGAACAGCTCGGTGCGGGACAGGTCCTGGCTGATGCAGTCAGCCAGCTTGCCGGGCAGGGCCGGGCCCTGTGTGACCTTCTTGCGGACGACCAGCTTCTCGGTCTTCAGGCGTGCACTGGCGCGCTCGATGGCGATCTGCGCGATCTTCTCGCCCAGTTCCACGTTCTGGTTCAGCAGCAGGCTGAAGGCGTCGTGGGCGGCGCCCTCGACAAAGCCGGCCGCCTGGCGCGAGGACAGGCGTTCCTTGGTCTGGCCGCTGAACTGCGGGTCGGTCATCTTCAGCGACAGCACGAACGACACGCGGTCCCACACGTCCTCCGGGGCCAGCTTGACGCCGCGCGGCAGGAGGTTGCGGAAGTCGCAGAACTCGCGCAGCGCCTCGGTCAGGCCGGTACGCAGGCCGTTGACATGGGTGCCGTGCTGGGCGGTGGGGATCAGGTTGACGTAGCTTTCCTGCACCAGCTCGCCTTCCGGCAGCCACGCCACGGCCCAGTCCACCACCTCGGTGTCCTTCTTGAGGTTGCCGACAAACAGGTCGGCCGGCAGCGATTCGCGCTCGCCCAGTTCCAGCTTCAGGTAATCGCGCAGGCCGTCCTCGTAGTACCAGGTATCGACTTCACCGGTGGCTTCGTCGGTCAGCTTCACGGTCAGGCCCGGGCACAGCACGGCCTTGGCGCGCAGCAGGTGCTTCAACGCGCGCACCGCGAACTTCGGCGTATCGAAGTACTTCGGGTCCGGCCAGAAGCGCACGCGGGTACCGGTGTTCTTCTTGCCGACGCTGCCGACCACTTCCAGCGGCGTGGCGCGGTCGCCGTTGCGGAAGGTGATGCGATGCTCGGCACCTTCGCGCTTGATGTGCACCTCCACCAGGGTCGACAGCGCGTTGACCACGCTGACGCCGACGCCGTGCAGGCCGCCGGAGAAGGTGTAGTTGTTGTTGCTGAACTTGCCGCCGGCATGCAGGCGGGTGAGGATCAGTTCGACGCCGGGGATCTTCTCTTCCGGATGGATGTCCACCGGCATGCCGCGGCCGTCATCGCTGACCTCCACGCTGCCGTCCTTGTACAGGGTGATCTCGATCGAGCGGGCGTGGCCGGCGAGGGCCTCGTCCACCGAGTTGTCGATCACTTCCTGCGCCAGGTGGTTCGGGCGCGCGGTGTCGGTGTACATGCCGGGACGGCGCTTGACCGGGTCAAGGCCGGACAGGACTTCAATATCGGCGGCGTTATAGCGGGCGTTCATCTATGTTCTAAAGCGCGGAGCGACGCGCAAGTGTGCGGTCTGGACGGCGATTTTGCACGCCTGCGGTTCAGCCTCGATGGCGGGGAGGGGGTAAAATGACAGCCGCTGGATTCTGAACGCCGGCGCCGCACATCCCAGCCATACCGCGAGGAGGACTCCATGAAGAAGTTGCTGACCATTGCGATCCTGGCCGCTGCCGCCGTTGCAGTGCCGCTGGTGGTGGCGCAGAACGCCGGCCAGCCGGCCCAGCAGCAGGGTGACCAGGCCGACAAGGCGCAGGCCGAGGCCGACGCCAAGGCCAAGCGCCGTGCCCAGGCCAATGCCGAAATGAAGGCGCAGGGCCAGCCGGCCCCGCAGCAGGAAGAGGAAGAGGAAGCGCGCAAGAAGCGCTGATCCCACGGCCTGCCAGACGCCCTTGCGACAAGGGCTGCGCTCCGGAACGCCCCGCCCAGCGGGGCGTTTCTTTTGAGGAACGTGGCGTCTGCCCCTTGGGTTGGCGGCCATCAATCTGTAAACTATGGCTTTCCGGGAGTAAGTGCGTGTCCACCCTTTGCGAATGGGCTGGCACGGCCAAGCGTGGCCGCCAGCAATGCGGGTCGCAGGTGACGGTCGATGTGGCCGGCACGGCCGCCCCGACCTCGCACGGTGGTCCCGGTCCGGCGCCTGCCGCGCGGATCCGCACCTCCCTCGCTGTTGCAGCGAACCGGAAAACCCCCTCTGAGCACCATGCCCGCCCTCCGGGTGCGCGTGGCGCTGCCGTTTTCCATTTCCAGACAGGATGCTTGCAGCCATGACTCCCTTGATTTTCGTAACCGGCGGCGTGGTGTCCTCGCTCGGCAAAGGCATTGCCGCCGCGTCGCTGGCCGCCATTCTCGAAGCCCGTGGCCTGAAGGTCACGATGATGAAGCTCGACCCGTACATCAACGTGGACCCGGGCACGATGAGTCCGTTCCAGCATGGCGAGGTCTATGTCACCGACGACGGTGCCGAGACCGACCTTGACCTGGGCCACTACGAGCGCTTCGTGCGTACCCGCCTGAGCCGCAAGAACTCGGTCACCACCGGTCGCATCTACGAGAACGTGATCCGCAAGGAGCGTCGTGGTGATTACCTCGGCGCGACCGTGCAGGTCATTCCGCACATCACCGACGAGATCCGCCGCTGCATCGATGAGGCCACCGAGGGCTACGACGTCGCGCTGGTCGAGATCGGCGGTACCGTCGGCGACATCGAGTCGCTGCCGTTCCTGGAAGCGATCCGCCAGGTGCGCACCGAGCGCGGCCCGGAGAAGGCGCTGTTCATGCACCTCACCCTGGTGCCGTACATCGGCGCTGCGGGTGAGCTGAAGACCAAGCCGACCCAGCATTCGGTGAAGGAACTGCGCTCGATCGGCATCCAGCCGGACGTGCTGCTGTGCCGCTCCGAACAGACCGTGCCGGATTCGGAGCGCCGCAAGATCGCCCAGTTCACCAACGTCTCCGAGCGCGCGGTGATCAGCGTGCCGGACGTCGACGTGCTGTACCGCATTCCGTCGGGCCTGCACGCGCAGGGCCTGGACGAGATCGTGGTCAACCAGCTGAAGCTGGCTGACAAGGCCGGTCCGGTCGATCTGTCGATGTGGGAGGATGCGGTTGACGCAACCCTGCATCCGCTGGATGAAGTCACGATCGCGGTGGTCGGCAAGTACGTCGATCACCAGGATGCCTACAAGTCGGTGGGCGAGGCGCTGAAGCACGGTGGCCTGCGCCAGCGCACCAAGGTCAACCTGAAGTGGCTGGAAGCGCAGGACCTGGAGGGCACCGACATGGCCGCACTGGCCGATGTCGACGGCATCCTGGTGCCGGGCGGCTTCGGTGACCGTGGTTTCGAAGGCAAGGTGCTGACCTCCAAGTTCGCCCGCGAGCAGCACGTGCCGTACTTCGGCATCTGCTACGGCATGCAGGCGGCCGTGGTCGACTACGCCCGCAACGTGGTTGGCCTGGAAGGCGCCAACAGCACCGAGAACGACCGCCAGTCGCCGAACCCGGTGATCGGCCTGATCACCGAATGGCGCACCGCCAGCGGCGATGTCGAGAAGCGTGACGACAAGAGCGATCTTGGCGGCACCATGCGCCTTGGCCTGCAGGAGCAGCGCCTGAAGCCGGGCACGCTGGCCCGTGAGCTGTACGGCAAGGACGTGGTCGCCGAGCGCCATCGCCACCGCTACGAGTTCAACAACCGCTACCGCACCCAGCTGGAAGATGCGGGGCTGGTGATCGCTGGCAAGTCGATGGATGACACGCTGGTGGAAGTGGTCGAATTGCCGCGCGATACCCATCCGTGGTTCCTGGCCTGCCAGGCGCACCCGGAATTCCTGTCCACGCCGCGTGACGGCCATCCGCTGTTCATCGGTTTCATCCGTGCCGCGCGCGAGCGCAAGGCGGGCGGCAAGCTGCTTTCCGAAGCGCGCGCCTGACTTGTGAATGGGGGCTTCGGCCCCCATCCTGCATGCTTAAACCCCCAGCGCACCGGCCCGGCCGGTGCCGCGGACAACAAGGAAACGCCATGAAACTGTGTGGATTCGAGGTCGGGCTGGACCAGCCCCTGTTCCTGATCGCCGGACCCTGCGTGATCGAGTCGATGCAGCTGCAGCTCGATACCGCCGGCAAGCTGAAGGAAATCACCGACAAGCTCGGCGTCAACTTCATCTTCAAGTCCAGCTTCGACAAGGCCAACCGCACTTCGGGCACCGCGTTCCGCGGCCCGGGCATGGAAGAGGGCCTGAAGGTCCTGGGCGAGGTCAGGAAGCAGATCGGCGTGCCGGTGCTGACCGACGTCCACGAATACACCCCGATGGACGAAGTGGCCTCGGTGGTGGATGTGCTGCAGACCCCGGCGTTCCTGGTCCGCCAGACCGACTTCATCCGCAAGGTGTGCTCGGCCGGCAAGCCGGTCAACATCAAGAAGGGCCAGTTCCTGGCGCCGTGGGACATGAAGCCGGTCGTGGAGAAGGCCAAGGCCACCGGCAACGAGCAGATCATGGTCTGCGAGCGCGGTGCCAGCTTCGGCTACAACAACCTGGTCAGCGACATGCGCTCGCTGGCGGTGATGCGCGATACCGGTTGCCCGGTGGTGTTCGATGCCACCCACTCGGTGCAGCTGCCGGGCGGGCAGGGCACCAGTTCCGGTGGCCAGCGCGAGCACGTGCCGGTGCTGGCGCGCGCTGCAGTGGCAGTGGGCATCTCCGGCCTGTTCGCCGAGACCCATCCGGATCCGTCCAAGGCCCTGTCCGACGGCCCCAATGCGTGGCCGCTGGACCAGATGGAAGCACTGCTCGAGACCCTGATGGAGCTCGACGCGGTGACCAAGAAGCACGGCTTCTCGCGCTTTGCGTGAGCCGTGACCCGTGGCTGGCGCTGGAAAGCCAGCGTCAGCGCCGGCATTGGAGGCAGTGGCCATGGGGCCTGATCGCGCTGGGCCTGGCCGTGCTGTTCACCGCGGGCATGTTCGGGCTGGCGCTGATCGGCGCCGCGTCCGTGCGCCCGCCGGGTGATGGTGGCAGCGGCTTCAACCTGCGCGCCTGCTTCATCGCGCTGCTGATCGGGGAGTTGGTGGCGGCCGTGGGCTGCATCGCTGCCGCCGGACTGGCGTGGCGCCTGAACCGTGGCAAGGTGGCGGCCGGCCTGGCGATCATCCTGCTCTCGCTGTGGCTCGGCGCCCTGTTCTACGGGCTGCTCTGATGAATGCGACCCTGGCAAGGCGTGATCGGCCCGGGGTCTGATCGCGCTGGCGCTGGCGGCGCGTTGCTGGGCCAGTCTGGCTGACGGCGCCCGCGCCATTTGGCAAGTGGCGGGCAGCCGGGGATAATCACGCGGCATTCGTTTTGTCGCCCCCTCTCCAGACAGGTAACCGGCCCGACCATGAGTACGATCCGCAGCATCCACGCCCGTGAAATCCTCGACAGCCGTGGCAACCCCACGCTGGAAGCCGAAGTCATCCTGGAGGACGGTTCGTTCGGTCGCGCCGCGGTTCCCTCCGGCGCCTCGACCGGCACCAAGGAAGCGGTCGAGCTGCGTGACGGCGACAAGACCCGTTACCTGGGCAAGGGCGTGCGCAAGGCCGTCGACAACGTCAACACCACGATTGCCGCCGCGCTCAAGGGCTTCGAAGCCACCGACCAGGCCGGCCTCGACCGTCGCCTGATCGATCTGGACGGCACCGAGAACAAGGGTCGGCTGGGCGCCAACGCACTGCTGGGTGTTTCGATGGCCGCCGCGCACGCCGCTGCCGCGTCGAACAAGCAGGCGCTGTGGCAGTACCTGGCGGCCAAGACCGGGGTGACCCCGTCGCTGCCGGTGCCGATGATGAACATCATCAACGGCGGCGCGCATGCCGACAACAACGTCGACTTCCAGGAGTTCATGGTGCTGCCGGTCGGCTTCACCTCGTTCTCCGAAGCGCTGCGTGCCGGTACCGAAATCTTCCATTCGCTGAAGTCGGTGCTGAAGGGCCACGGCCTGAGCACGGCGGTGGGCGACGAGGGCGGTTTCGCGCCGGACTTCCGCAGCAACGTCGAAGCACTCGACACCATCCTCGAAGCGATCGGCAAGGCCGGCTACACCGCCGGTGAAGACGTGCTGTTGGGCCTGGACGTGGCCTCCAGCGAGTTCTTCGAGAACGGCAAGTACAACCTGGTCGGCGAGAACAAGCGCCTGACCTCCGAGCAGTTCGTCGACTTCCTCGCCGACTGGGCCGCGCAGTACCCGATCATCACGATTGAAGACGGCCTGGCCGAGAACGACTGGGCCGGCTGGAAGCTGCTGACCGAGCGCATCGGCAAGAAGGTGCAGCTGGTCGGTGACGACCTGTTCGTGACCAACCCGAAGATCTTCCAGGAAGGCATCGATTCGGGCACCGCCAACGCGATCCTGATCAAGGTCAACCAGATCGGCACGCTCAGCGAAACCCTGGAAGCGATCGCCATGGCCGACCGCGCCGGCTATGCCGCCGTGGTCTCGCACCGCTCGGGCGAAACCGAAGACACCACCATCGCCGACATCGCCGTGGCCACCACCGCCACCCAGATCAAGACCGGTTCGCTGTGCCGCAGCGATCGCGTGGCCAAGTACAACCAGCTGCTGCGCATCGAGGAAGCCCTCGGCGCCGGCGCGCGTTACGCCGGTCGTGACGCGTTCGTTTCGCTGAAGCGCTGAGCCGATGCGCGACTGGCGCTGGATGCTGCTGGTGCTGGCCCTGTTGCTGGGCTGGCTGCAGTACCGCTTCTGGTTCGGTCCGGGCAATTCGGGCGAAGTGATGATGCTCGAAGCCCAGGTCGCCAACCAGGAGCGGGACAACGAGGGCCTGCAGCAGCGCAACGACGCGCTGGCTGCTGAAGTGAAGGACCTCAAGGAAGGCCAGTCCGCCATCGAGGAGCGCGCGCGCAGCGAGCTGGGCATGATCAAGCCCGGCGAGAAGTTCTACCGCGTGGTCGAGGATGCGCCGGTCGCTCCGGTGCAGCCTGCTGCAGGGGCCAACGCGCCGGCGGGCGAACACCCGGCGGATGTGCCATGAGCGCGGCGATCTGGGTGGTGGTTCCGGCCGCAGGCCGCGGCACCCGCTTCGGCGCGCCGCTGCCCAAGCAGTACCTGCAGGCGGGCGGGCAGATCCTGCTTGCCCATACCCTGGACGCCCTGCTGGCGCACCCGGCCGTCGCCGGGGCGATGGTGGTGATCGGCCAGGACGATGCGGACTGGCCCGGCTGGAATGACTGGGCCGGCAAGCCGGTACGGACCTGCATCGGTGGCGCAACCCGTGCCGCCTCGGTGCTGGCCGGGCTGCAGGCGCTGCCGGATTCGGTGCGCGCCGATGAGTTCGTGCTGGTCCACGATGCGGCCCGGCCCAACCTGTCGCTGGCCGACCTTGGCCGCCTGCTTGAAGTCGGTCGTGCCGACCCGGTCGGGGCGATCCTGGCCGCACCGGTGCGCGACACCCTCAAGCGCGCCGGCGACGACGGTGGCATCGATGGCACCGAGCCGCGCGAGCGCCTGTGGCGTGCATTGACGCCGCAGCTGTTCCGCCGCCACCAGCTCAGCCGCGCGCTGTCCGAAGCCGCTGCCGCCGGTGTCGAAGTCACCGACGAGGCCATGGCCATGGAGCGCCAGGGCCAGCGCCCGCTGCTGGTGGAAGGCAGCGAGGACAACTTCAAGGTCACCACTCCGGCCGATCTCGACCGGTTCGAATTCGTACTTTCCCGCCGCGCCGGCTGACCGCCCGCGCGGCCCTGCTGCAAGGGTTGCATCCATGAGCACCGCACCGTTCCCGCCCGTCCGCATCGGCCAGGGCTACGACGTCCATGCCTTCGGTGAGGGCGATCACATCATGCTCGGTGGGGTGAACGTGCCGCACAGCTGCGGCGTGCTCGCGCACAGCGACGGCGACGTGATCCTGCATGCCCTGTGCGACGCGATGCTCGGTGCGCTGGCGCTGGGTGACATCGGCCAGCACTTCCCGCCGAGTGACGACCGCTGGAAGGGTGCCGACAGCAGTGACTTCGTGCGCCACTGCGACGGCCTGCTGCGCGAGCGGGGCTGGCGCGTCGGCAACACCGACATCACGGTGATCTGCGAGCGTCCGAAGGTCGGCCCGCATGCGCTGGCCATGCGCGAGCGCATCGGCGGCCTGCTGCAGCTGCCGCTGGATGCGGTCAGCGTCAAGGCCACCACGTCGGAGAAGCTCGGTTTCACCGGCCGTGGCGAAGGCATCGCCGCACAGGCGGTCGTGTTGCTGGTGGCGGCATGATCCCGCTGCCGTTGGCATTTGGTGCGCCGTTGCTGTCGGCTCGCATCCGCACCACGCCGGAGGATTTCCAGGTGGACGAGTTGCCGGCGTTCGAAGCGACCGGCGAAGGCGAGCACCTGCTGCTGCACATCCGCAAGCGTGGTGCCAACACCGTGCATGTGGCCAAGCGGCTGGCCACGTGGGGGGGCCTGTCGGAGATGGCAGTGAGCTATGCCGGCATGAAGGATCGCAACGCGGTCACCACTCAGCGTTTCAGCGTGCACCTGCCCAAGCGCATCGCACCGGACCTGGCCGGTTTGGCCAGCGACGAGATCGAGGTGCTCGACGCGACCTGGCACAACCGCAAGCTGCAGCGCGGCGCACTGGCCGGCAACCGCTTCAGGCTGGTGCTGCGCGAAGTGCGGGGTGATGCCGCCGCAATCAGCGAACGCCTGCAGCAGATTGCCGAACGCGGTCTGCCGAACTGGTTCGGCGAACAGCGCTTCGGGCGCGATGGCGGCAACGTGCCAGCGGCACTGGCGATGTTCGGTGGTCGCCGCATGCGCAAGGACCAGCGTTCGCTGTTGCTGTCGGCTGCCCGTTCGGCGCTGTTCAACCGCGTGCTCGCCGCGCGCGTGGAGCAGGGCAACTGGGATCAGCCGCTGCAGGGTGAAGTGTGGATGCTCGACGGCAGCCGCAGCGTGTTCGGTCCCGAGCCGTACACCGACGTGCTGGCCGAGCGCCTGGCGCGTTTCGACATCCATCCCAGCGCGCCGTTGTGGGGCGAAGGCGAGCTGCGCAGCGCCGATGCCGCACGCGCGCTGGAGCTGGCCGCGCTGGACGACGACGAATCGAAGGCGCTGCGGGCCGGCCTGGAAGAGGCGCGATTGAAGCAGGAACGGCGCGCGCTGCGCCTGCGCCCGGCATTGCTGCAGCATCAGTGGCTGGCCAGTGATGTACTGGAACTCTCGTTCGCGCTGCCGCCGGGCTGCTACGCCACCGCCGTGCTGCACGAACTCGGCCCCGTCGAAGACGCCTCGCAGGCCTGAGCAGGGCGCGCGGTAGAGTCGACTGTCAGTCGACTTGCGCGCGCAGCGCGGGGTATTCGCTTGCCGCTGGAAGAGCAGTCGACTGACAGTCGACTCTACCTGGACACACGGCGACCCCTTTTTTCAGCGCCGTGCCAGCAGCACCAGTACCGCGCCGGTCCCGCCTTGGCCGGTCGGCGCCGAATGGAACGCCAGCACGTCATTGCGCAGCCGCAGCAGGCGGTCAACCAGGTTCTTCAGCACCGGCGCGCCGCCGTCGGACTGCAGTCCCTTCCCATGGATGATGCGCACGCACCCATACTCATGGGCATGCGCTTCCAGCAAGAACTGGCGCAGCAGGGCTTCGGCCTGCGCGGCGGTGGCACCGTGCAGGTCCAGCTCGTCCTGCACCGAGTACTGGCCGCGCTTGAGGCGCTGGAACAGGCGCGGCGGCAGGTTGTCGCGGCGATAGCTGGCCACGTCGCCAGCTTCCAGCGGAGTACTGTCGCGCAGCAGCCGGGCGAACTCGCCGGCTGCCTCGGCCTCGTCACGTTCGGCCATCCGCGCGCGTGGTTTCGGCCGGGGCGCGGCAGGCGCCGGCTCGGCATCCTTGCGCAGCGGCGTCACTGCGCCGATGGCCGCACGGAACAGCGCGGCGGGATCTTCGTCTTCAGGGTGCGACATGCGCACAGGGTAAACCGCCGGCGCAGGTCTGCCTATGACGGTTCGATGTCGGTCGTGACCGCCGGCAGGGTAGGACCGGCGGCCCGCATGCGGCACAATAGACGATGCCCTTGCAGGGTCGACGGCTTCCGCAGGGGAGCGCGACGGTCCCGCCCACACTGCACGGTGACGGAATCGAATTCTTGGAAAATCAAGCGGTTAAATCGAAGATGCGAATCCTGGTCAGCAATGACGATGGCGTCGACGCCGCAGGCATCCGGATGCTTGCCTCGGTGCTGCGCGAGGCTGGACACGAAGTCACGGTGGTCGCGCCCGACCGCGACCGCTCCGGTGCCAGCAATTCGCTGACCCTGGACCTGCCGATCCGGCTCAAGCGCATCGACCATTACACCGTTTCGGTGGCAGGTACACCCACCGACTGCGTGCATCTGGCGTTGACCGGCCTGCTTGAGTTCGAGCCCGACATTGTCGTGTCCGGCATCAACAATGTCGCCAATCTCGGCGACGACGTGATCTATTCCGGCACCGTCTCGGCAGCGATGGAAGGTCGCTTCCTTGGACTGCCCGCCGTGGCGGTGTCGCTGGTCAGCCGCAACCACGATCCGAAGCACTACGAAACCGCGGCGCGCGCGGCGGTGGAGATCGTCACCCGGCTCAAGGCCGATCCGCTGCCGGCCGACACCATCCTCAATGTCAACGTGCCGGACCTGCCGTGGAGCGAGGTCAAGGGCTTCGAGGTCACCCGTCTCGGCAACCGGCACCGCGCCGAGGGCTGCATCGCGCAGAAGGATCCGCGCGGCAACGAGGTGTACTGGATCGGCCCGGCCGGCCGCGAGCAGGACTCCGGCCCCGGTACCGACTTCCACGCCGTGCGTACCGGCCATATCTCGATCACGCCGATCCAGGTGGACCTGACCCGCTACCAGGCCCTGGAAAAGGTGGCCAGCTGGGTCGGCGGCCTCAGCGCCGCGCTGGACCAGCCGGCATGAGTCCGCGCCTGCGACTGCAGCCGGAGGCCGTGGGTATCGGCATGACCTCGCAGCGCGTGCGTGACCGCCTGGTCGACCGCCTGCGCGAGGCCGGCATCGCCGACGAGTCCACCTTGAATGCGATCCGCGTGGTGCCGCGCCATCTGTTCATTGATGAAGCGCTGGCGTCGCGTGCCTATGAGGACACCGCGCTGCCGATCGGCCACGGGCAGACGATCTCGCAGCCCTGGGTGGTTGCGCGGATGACCGAGGCGGTCCTCCAGGTCGCGCCGAAGCGGGTGCTGGAAGTCGGCACCGGTTCCGGCTACCAGGCCGCCATCCTCGGCGCGCTGGGCCTGGAGGTCTACACCGTGGAACGGATCGGCGACCTGCTGCGCCAGGCGCGCAAGCGCTTCCGTGCGTTGGGCATGAACATCCGCACCAAGCATGACGACGGCCGCGCTGGCTGGGCCGAGCACGGTCCGTTCGATGCCATCGTGGTCACTGCCGCGGCGCCGGCGCTGGTCGACGAACTGGTCGGGCAGCTGGCCGAAGGCGGGCGTCTGGTCGCACCGGTCGGTGGCCCGGGTGGGCAGTCGCTGGTGCAGCTGGACCGCAGACCCGATGGCAGCATCGAACAACGCGTGCTGGCGCCGGTCACGTTCGTGCCGCTGCTGTCTGGCATGCTCGACTAATCCACGGAGCAGGGTTGCATGAAGATTTTCGGGCCGCTGTACGAGCGGGCGATGAAGTGGGCGGCGCACGAACGCGCGCCGACCTACCTGACGGTGTTGAGTTTCTTCGAAGCCATCATCTTCCCGGTGATGCCGGAGGTGATGCTGGCGCCGATGTGCGTGGCCCAGCCCAAGCGGGGCTGGTGGTTCGCCACCCTCAGCCTGGCGGGCTCGATGGTCGGCGCACTGGTCGGCTACGCGCTGGGGCATTACGCCTTCGAGGCGATCAAGCCACTGTTCGAAGCGCTGGGCATGTTGCCTGCGATCGAACAGGGCATTACCACCGTGCAGGCGAAGATGGCCGAATCGCCGTGGGCGGTGTTCACCTTCCTGGTGCTGGGCGGCTTCATGCCGATCCCGATGAAGGTCTTCACGTGGGCATCGGGTATCGTCGGCGTACCGATGCCGCAGTATCTGTTGAGCATGCTGATCGGTCGCGGCAAGCGCGTGTTCGTGCTGGCTGCGGTGATCCGTATCGGTGGTGCGCGTGCCGAAGCGGCATTGCGTCGCTGGATTGAACCGCTGGGCTGGATCGCCACCGCGCTGGTGGTGGTGCTGATCGCCTGGCTTGTATGGAGGTCGAAGTTCGCATGAGTCCTGATCGTCTGAGCAAGGGAGTGCGCATCGGCGCGCTGGCGTTGCTGGTTTCCACCCTGGCCGCCTGCGGCACCGCCACCGTGGTCCGCCCGGGCGGCGGCAGTGCCGGTGGTGCGGTGACCACGCCGAAGACCTCGGTGCCCAAGCCCGGGCAGACCGTGGTGGTGCGCAAGGGCGACACCATCTATGCGCTGGCCCGCATCCATGACATCACGCCGGCCGACCTGATCGCGTGGAACAGCCTGGACAATCCTTCGACCATCTACCCGGGCCAGGTGATCCGCCTGTATCCGCCGGGTGCGGGTGGTGGTCGTGCGCCGACTACGGTGGTCACTGCGCCGCGCCCGGGTGGCAGCAGCGCTGGCAGTACTGCGCCGACCCCGGCACCGGCCGGTCCGGTGAAGAGCAATATCGCCTGGCGCTGGCCGGCCGATGGCGCCATCGTCGGCCGCTACGTTGCCGGCGATGCGACCAAGCAGGGCGTGGACATCGCCGGTACCAGCGGCCAGCCGGTCAAGGCCACCGCCAACGGTGTGGTGGTGTACTCCGGCGCCGGCCTGGTCGGCTACGGCGAGCTGATCATCATCAAGCACAGCGACCAGTGGCTGTCGGCCTATGGCCACAACCGCAAGCGCCTGGTGAACGAAGGGCAGAGCGTGAAGGCAGGCGAGCAGATCGCCGAGATGGGCCGCACCGGCGCGAACCGCGACATGGTCCACTTCGAGATCCGCTACAACGGCAAGCCGGTCGACCCGCAGCAATACCTCCCGGCGCGTTGATCGCCGGATGCGCAAGCGCCGGGCCGCGCCCGGCGTCCTCGCCTGGTGGCGTCGGGCCGGGCGAGGCGCGCGTTTGAGAGACGTATCTCAACCTTCCCGACGGGCGCGGAACGCGGCATGCTGCTGCGCACCCAGCCAACCCGGTGCCGTATGAGCCGCTTCGCCGTCTTCCTGCCGCTGTTCATCGTCGCGCCGCTGTCCGCCGCCAGCACCGATCCGCGCGAGGTGGTTACCCGCCTGTACGCTGTCGTCCAGGCGCCAGCGTCGGACGACGCGGCCATTGCGCCGCTGCTGGGCGATGCCCTGCGCTCAGCGGTCGAGGCGCAGCGCGCTTACGAGCAGGCGTGTACCGCACTGGCTGCGCCTGACGAGAAGCCGCACATGCTCGACCAGAGTTCCTACCTGATGGCGCCGGATCGACCACAGACGGTGAGCGTGGGAATGCCCGGGTCCACCGGCAACGCCACGTGGGTCCCGGTCGATCTGGCGGTGGGTGACTATCGCTGGACCGACCGGGTCCTGCTGCAGCGGCAGGGCCAGGACTGGCAGGTCATGGAGATCCGCTGGGGGCAGGGCGGCAACCTGATCGGTCGGCTGCAGGCGTTCTCCGCGTTCCGCTGCACGCCTTCGCGCAGCTAGCGCCGGGCGGCACCCGGCGCCTCGAATTCAGCCTTCCAGGATGAAGGCGGCGGCGACCTTGCGGCCTTCGCCGGCCAGGATGTTGAAGGTGCGCGCGGCGGCCGGATTGTTCATCACCTCCAGGCCGATGCCACGCGACAGGCAGGCGGCCATCACCACCGCGGGCGGGAATACCTGACGGTCACCCGTGCCCAGCACGATCAGCGCCGGGTTCAGCGCCAGGATCGGCTCCAGGTCCGCCAGCTGCAGCGCGGCGGCACTTGCCACCGGCCAGTGCGTGACCAGTTGGTCCGGGGTGAGGAAGAAACTGCCGCCCAGCACCTGGTCATTCACCTTGGCCGAGCGGCCATCGGCGGCGCGCAGGCTGTAGGCGTAATCCGGCGGTTCGTGGTTCAGCTGCATGACGGTGGGACGATCAGCCGCGCGGCAGCACGATCTGACGCTGTTCCTTGCTCGGGCGGTACAGCACCGCGACGTGGCCGATGCGCTGCACCAGTGCGCTCCCGGTGGCTTCGACGATCTCGCTGATCATCGCGTCACGGGCGTCGCGATCCTCTGCGGCGACCTTCACCTTGACCAGTTCGTGGCGCTCCAGCACTTCGTTCAGCTCCGCGATGAAGGCCGGGGTCACACCCTTGCCGCCGGTCTGCAGCAGGGCCTTCAGGTCGTGGGCTTGGCCGCGCAGGAAACGGGTCTGGGAGGCGGTCAGGGCGATGGACATGCAGGAAAACACGGTTGAATGGGGCGATCAGGGTATCATGAGGACCCCATCAGCCCCTATTTTCAATGGCTACCCGCAGCAAAAGCAGCCAGCGCTGGCTCAAGGAACACTTCTCCGACCCCTTCGTGAAGAAGGCGCAGGCCGAGGGCATGCGCTCGCGCGCCGCCTACAAGCTCGAGGAGCTGCTCGAACGTGACCGCCTGCTGAAGCCGCACATGGTGGTGGTCGACCTTGGCGCGGCCCCCGGCGGCTGGTCTCAGCAGGTTCGGAGACAGATCGGCGACACCGGTAGAGTGCTGGCGCTGGACATCCTGGACATGCCGCCGCTGGCCGGCGTGGAGTTCCTTCATGGTGACTTCAGGGAAGACGCCGTCCTATCACAGTTTGAAGCCATGCTCGGGGACCAGCCGGTAGACCTTGTGCTGTCGGACATGGCCCCCAATAAGAGTGGTGTGGGCGCGGTCGACCAGCCGCGGATGATGCACCTGGCGGAGCTGGCCCTGGATTTTGCCGACAACCACCTCAAGACCGGTGGGGCATTCCTGATCAAGCTGTTCCAGGGTGAGGGCTTTGACGACTACGTGCGCGACATGCGCCGCCGGTACGACAAGGTCTCCATCCGCAAGCCGGAAGCCTCGCGCAAGCGCTCCCCCGAGGTGTATGCCTTGGGTCAGGGAAAACGCGCCCACATGAAGTAAGCTCGCACTGTACGCAAGTTCGACCCCCACGCAACGCCAGCACTGAGAGGAACACCGGAGCCAATGAGGATGAACGACTTGACCAAGAACCTCCTGCTATGGGTGGTCGTCGCCGTCGTGCTGATGGTGGTCTTCCAGAGCTTCTCGCCCAAGACCTCGGGGGCGGGCGCGCAGGGTGCGTCCTACTCGCAGTTTCTGGACCAGGTGGACAGTGGCAACGTGCAGAAGGTCGCCTTCGGCGGCGACATGCGCGGCGGCACCAGCCAGCTGACCTACACCACCCGTGGTGGGCAGTCGTCCACCATCACCGCGCCGTTCGATCGGGACCTGATCAACGTGCTGCGTACCAAGAACGTGGAAATCGTGCAGGAGGAGCCGTCCAGCGGCATTTCCCTCGGCGCGATCCTGATGAATTTCCTGCCGGTCATCCTGATCATCGGCTTCTGGTTGTTCATCATGCGCCAGATGCAGGGCGGCGGTGGCGGTGCCAAGGGCGCGATGTCCTTCGGCAAGTCGCGCGCCAAGCTGCAGGGCGAGGACCAGATCAAGGTCACCTTCGCCGACGTCGCCGGCTGCGACGAGGCCAAGGAAGAAGTGGGCGAGCTGGTTGACTTCCTGCGCGACCCGTCGAAGTTCACCAAGCTGGGCGGCAAGATTCCGCGCGGCGTGCTGATGGTCGGGCCGCCGGGTACCGGCAAGACGCTGCTGGCCAAGGCCATTGCCGGCGAAGCCAAGGTGCCGTTCTTCTCGATCTCCGGTTCGGACTTCGTGGAAATGTTCGTCGGCGTCGGCGCCAGCCGCGTGCGCGACATGTTCGAGCAGGCCAAGAAGCATGCCCCGTGCATCATCTTCATCGACGAAATCGACGCCGTCGGTCGCCATCGTGGCGCCGGCCTGGGCGGTGGCCATGACGAGCGCGAGCAGACCCTGAACCAGCTGCTGGTCGAAATGGACGGTTTCGAGGGCGGTGAAGGCGTGATCGTGATCGCCGCCACCAACCGTCCGGACGTGCTGGACCCGGCGCTGCTGCGCCCGGGCCGTTTCGACCGCCAGGTCGTGGTCGGCCTGCCGGACGTGAAGGGCCGCGAGCACATCCTGAAGGTCCACATGCGCAAGCTGCCGCTGGCCGACGACGTCGAGCCGATGGTGATCGCGCGGGGTACTCCGGGCTTCTCCGGCGCCGACCTGGCCAACCTCTGCAACGAGGCGGCCCTGTTCGCCGCGCGCGGCAACGAGAAGGAAGTCCGCATGGACCACTTCGACCGTGCCCGCGACAAGATCCTGATGGGTGCCGAGCGCCGCTCGATGGCCATGAGCGAGGACGAGAAGACCCTGACCGCGTACCACGAAGCGGGTCACGCCATCGTCGGCCGCCTGGTGCCCGAGCACGATCCGGTCTACAAGGTCACCATCATTCCGCGCGGCCGTGCGCTGGGCGTGACGATGTACCTGCCGGAAGGCGACAAGTACTCGATGAACCGCGTGGCGATCCAGTCGCAGCTGTGCTCCCTGTACGGCGGCCGTGTCGCCGAAGAGCTGATCTTCGGCGAGGACAAGGTCACCACCGGTGCCTCCAACGACATCGAGCGCGCCACCAAGATGGCCCGCAACATGGTCACCAAGTGGGGCCTGTCGGAGCAGCTCGGCCCGATCGCCTATGGCGAAGAGGACGACGAGGTGTTCCTCGGCCGTTCGGTCACCCAGCACAAGAGCGTGTCCAACGACACGGCGCGCCGGATCGACGAGGAAGTGCGCAACATCCTCGACAAGGCCTATGCCCGCACCACCCAGCTGCTGACCGAGAACATCGACAAGCTGCATGCGATGTCGCAGCTGCTGCTGCAGTACGAGACCATCGACGCACCGCAGATCGACGCCATCATGGAAGGCCGCGATCCGCCGCCGCCGGCGGGCTGGAGCAAGTCGAACAAGGACGGTGGCAACGACAAGGGCGGCGACGCCCGCCCGCTGCCGCCGATCGCAGGCCCGGCCGAATCGCATTGACGGCCCGCTGCACGTAACACCAGACGAGGCCGGGGCAACCCGGCCTTGTCGTTTCCGGGCCTTCGGCCCCTCCCGAACCGAACTGATGCTGGAGCCTGCATGTCCGCCCCGAAGCCCGAACCGATTTCCCACACCGCCGAAATGATCATCGCCACCGTGGTCGGCGTGGGCGTAGGGCTGGGCGCCGACAACCTGCTGCTGGGCTGCGTGGTGGGCATCGCCGTCGGCGTCGTGCTGAGCATCGCCAGGACCCTGTACGTGGATCGTAGGCGCCGGCGGCGTTGACGGCGCCGCGGCAGGGCACGTTCCCATCAGTAGCGTTGCGCGGTGGGCGGTGACTCCCGCCGCGTGCGCATGATCTCCACCGCGCAGCACGACCGCCCCCTGCACGTGTTGGGCCTTGCATGACAGCCCGTTCGCGCGTCACGATGCGCGGCCACGGCCGCCATAGGGGGAGGCCGGGATTACAGGGGAACACCATGAAACTGCTGCTTCCGCTGGCCCTCGCAGGGCTGGCAACCATCGCCGTACCCGCCGCTGCCGCAGATATCCGCACCGCACAGCCGGTTCCTTTCGCGGACTCGGCGATCATCGCCGACGCCATCAGGAACGAGTGCAGCATCGGCACCACGCTGGCGCAGTCGCTGTCCACCCATGCCACTCGTCACGGCAATACCGTCGTGCCCGGCCCGGTGGGTGCCGAGAGCGGCAACGGACGTTCACTGAAGCTTGAGCTGGTTGAAGCGCAGAGCGCAGGCAACGCCTTCGTCGGGCATTTCAAGTCCGCCGCCGTGCGTGGCGTGCTGTTCGAGGATGGCCACCAGGTCGCGACCGTCACCGCACGCCGTGTGTCCCGCGGCGGGGCGTTCGGCGGTTTCAAGGGGTCCTGTGCCGTGCTTGATCGCACCGTCAGCGCCATTGGCGAAGACCTTGCCGGCTGGTTGGCGGCGCCGACGGACAACGCGCGCCTCGGCGATTTCTGAGGGCGCTGTCGTTACCCTCGGATGTCCGTGCCCGCTTCGGTGGCGCGGACATCCCCACCGTATGTCACTGCCCGGACGGGCGCGCCGCAGCGCCTGCGGCCAAGCGGCGATGGGGGGCGGGAACAACGGCGCGCATGCGAGGGTCCGGGCCGCGGCTTAAACTACGCCTCGTTGCCCCAGCAGGATTGCCCATGTTCGATACCTCGCCCCAGCTCGATTGCGCCGGCCGCATCCTGCGCCTGGACCGTGCCCGGGTCATGGGCATCGTCAACGTCACCCCCGATTCGTTCTCCGATGGTGGCGCGCACGACACCACCGAGGCTGCGGTCGCGCATGGACTGAAGCTGGTCGAGGAGGGGGCGGACCTGCTTGATATCGGCGGCGAATCCACCCGCCCGGGCGCCGCGCCGGTCTCGATCGAGGAAGAGCTGCGTCGGGTGATTCCGGTGATCGAGCAGTTGGCTGCGCGCACGCGGGTGCCGATCAGCATCGACACCTTCAAGCCGGAGGTGATGCGCGCGGCCGTGGCCGCTGGCGCCGGCATGATCAACGACATCTTCGCCCTGCGCCAGGACGGCGCGCTGGAGGCGGCCGCCGAAGCCGGTGTGCCGGTGGTGCTGATGCACATGCAGGGCGAGCCGGGCCACATGCAGGCCGATCCGCACTACCACGACGTGGTTGCCGAGGTGCACGGTTTCCTGGTGCAGCGCCTGTTCGCCGCGGAAATGGCTGGCATCGCGAAGAAGAACCTGCTGATCGACCTCGGTTTCGGCTTCGGCAAGACCACCGCCCACAACATGACCCTGCTGGCGCGCTCGGAGCGCTTCCTGGAACTGGGCGTGCCGGTGCTGGCCGGCCTGTCGCGCAAGCGTAGCCTGGGCGAACTCACTGGCCGCGACACGCCCTCCGAGCGGGTGGCGGCGTCGGTGGCCGCGCACCTGATCGCGGTCCAGCGCGGCGCGCGCATCGTGCGCGTGCATGACGTGGCGGCCACCGTGGACGCGCTGAAGATCTGGCAGGCGGTCGAGGCCGTGCCGACGCCGCGTGCCGATGCCGCGCCGACGATCCGCTGGCCGGACGAAGACTGATGGCCATCGACCGGCGTCCGTTGGCGATCGCCGTCATGGGCCCCACCGCCAGCGGCAAGACCGCCACGGCGATCGCCCTGGCGCAGCAGCTGGATGGCGAGATCGTGAGCGTCGATTCGGCGCTCGTGTACCGCCACCTGGACATCGGCTCGGCCAAGCCCGATGCGGCCGAGCGCGCGCAGGCGCCGCACCATCTGCTGGACGTGCGCGACCCCTGGCAGGCGTATTCGGCGGCCGAATTCGCCGCCGATGCCGGCCGGGCCGTGGCCGACATCGTGGCGCGCGGCAAGCTGCCGATCCTGGCCGGTGGCACCGGGCTGTACTTCCGTGCACTGCTGCAGGGCCTGTCACCGATGCCGGAGGCCGATCCTGGGGTGCGAGCGGTGCTGGCCGCCGAAGCCGCCGAGCGCGGCTGGGCGGCACTGCATGCAGAGCTGGCCAGGGTCGATCCCGCCGCGGCCGCGCGCATCCATGCCACCGACCCGCAACGCATCCAGCGCGCGCTGGAGGTCTTTCGCCTGACCGGCGTCCCCATCACTGAATGGCAGCGCCGGCCTGGCGTGGCGCCGCTGCCGGTGCGCACCCTCAAGCTGATCCTGGCCCCGCGTGACCGCGCGGTGCTGCACCAGCGCATCGAGGCGCGCTTCGACGCCATGCTGGCGCAGGGCTTTCTCGACGAGGTGCGGGCGTTGCGCGCCATGCCGGATATGGCCGGAGTGGAGGCGCCGCTGGACCTGCCGGCCGTGCGCGCGGTCGGCTATCGCCAGGCGTGGGAGTACCTGGACGGGGAGGGCGATGCCGCCCGCTTCCGTGACAAGGCGATCTTCGCCACCCGCCAGCTGGCCAAGCGCCAGCTGACCTGGCTGCGCGGGGAGCTTGATGCGCGCTGGTTCGACCCCCATATCGACCACGAGCGCCTGGCTGGCGCGGTGTCGACCTTCGTCGCACGCTGAACCGACGCCAGCCGTGTAACATCGTCGGTCGGCGGGCGGCTCGGGGGCCGTGGCAACCGTCGGCAACCCAATAAGAACAATAATCAGGAGTGTGCAATGTCCAAGGGGCAATCGCTGCAGGATCCTTTCTTGAACGCACTGCGGCGCGAACGCGTGCCGGTTTCGGTGTACCTGGTGAACGGCATCAAGCTGCAGGGCACGATCGAGTCGTTCGACCAGTTCGTGGTCCTGCTGCGCAACACGGTCAGTCAGATGGTCTACAAGCACGCCATTTCCACGGTGGTCCCGGCACGCAATGTGAAGGTCGGCCCGGGTGGTGGTTACGTGCAGTCCGGTGAAGGTGGTCAGGCAGGTGATGAAGCAGACGAGTAATACCGGAGCGGTGAATGTTTGACCGCTCGAAAAAGGGCGAGCACGCCCTGTTGATCCAGCCCCATTTCGGCAAGCTGGAAGACGATGTGCTGGAAGAATTCGGTGATCTGGCCCGCTCCGCTGGGGCCAGCATCGCCGCGACGATCACTGCGCGCCTGGACCGTCCGAATCCGTCAACCCTGATCGGCAGCGGCAAGCTGGACGAGATCAAGGCCGCGGCCGATGCCAGCGGTGCCGACCTGATCCTGGTCAACCACGCGTTGAGCCCGGGCCAGGAGCGCAACCTTGAGCGCTTCCTCGAGCGCCGGGTGATCGACCGTACCGGCCTGATCCTGGACATTTTCGCCCAGCGTGCGCACAGCCACGAAGGCAAGCTGCAGGTCGAGCTGGCGCAGCTGCGCCACCTGGCCACGCGGCTGGTGCGCGGCTGGACGCACCTGGAGCGCCAGCGCGGCGGTTCGATCGGCCTGCGCGGCCCGGGTGAAACCCAGCTGGAAACCGACCGCCGCCTGCTGCAGAAGCGGGTCGAGCAGCTGCAGAAGCGCCTGGAAAAGGTCGAAGTGCAGCGCACCCAGATGCGCCGTGCGCGTGTGCGCAGCGAGCTGCCGCGCGTGGCCCTGGTGGGCTACACCAACGCCGGCAAGTCGACCCTGTTCAACGCCATGACCGGCGCCGAGGCCTATGCGGCCGACCAGCTGTTCGCCACGCTGGATCCGACCGTGCGCCGCATCGCGGTGCCGGGCGGCAACGTAGTGCTGGCCGATACCGTCGGCTTCGTCCGCGACCTGCCGCATGATCTGGTCGCCGCGTTCCGCTCGACGCTGTCCGAGGCACGCGAGGCCGATTTCCTGCTGCACGTGGTCGACGCCGCCGATCCGCACCGCGAGGAGCGCATCGCCCAGGTGGACGAGGTGCTGACCGCGGTCGGTGCCGGCGATCTGCCGCAGCTGCTGGTGTTCAACAAGATCGACCGCATCGAGGGCGCCGATGTCCGCCACGATGGCCAGGACGGAATTCCGGACGAGTCGCGCCGTGAACGGGTGTGGATCTCCGCGCGTGACGGGCAGGGCCTGGAGCTGCTGCAGGCGGTGCTGGGCAAGCGGCTGGGCCTGCAGCATGTCACCGGCGAACTACGCCTGCCGCCGGATGCCGGCCGCCTGCGTGCGCGCCTGCATCAGCTGGAAGTGATCCGCAGCGAGCAGGCCGACGAGGACGGCTGGCTGCTGCAGGTCGACCTGCCGGTCGCCGAAGCCGAAAAGCTGGCCGCCAGTGCCGGTGGCGGCCCGATTCGGGCGCTGCTGCCGGAAAAACTGCCGGAGTGGTGAGGTAGCGGCCGATGCCGGGGAGTGCCGGCCGCTGGCCGGCAACGCGACCGTGCCGGAGGGGCGCGACATCCGCCTGTCATCTGCGGTACAACGGGGTTCTTCACCCCACCGTCATGCCGATGTCCATCCCCACCGACGCCGATCTCAATGCCCAGTCCGCCGCGCTCGGGCAGCGCCTCCAGCAGGCTTCGCTGCAGCTGGTGACCGCCGAGAGCTGCAGTGGCGGCTGGATCGCCAAGTGCATGACCGACATCGCCGGTTCTTCGGCGTTCTTCGACTGCGGCATGGTGGTCTACAGCTACGAGGCCAAGCAGCGCCTGCTGGGCGTCCGCGCGCAGACACTGGAGCAGTTCGGCGCGGTCAGTCGCGAAGCCGTGCTGGAGATGGTGTCCGGCGCACTGGTCAACTCCGGCGCCGGCATCGCCGTCGCGGTGACCGGCATCGCCGGCCCTGGCGGTGGCAGCCCGGACAAGCCGGTCGGCAGCGTCTGGATCGGCTGGAAGCGCCGGGGCGGCTACGCCCGCGCCGAGTTGTTCCAGTTCGACGGCGACCGCGAAGCCGTCCGCCGGCAAACCGTGGCGGCGGCATTGCGCGGTATCGACGCCCAGCTGTGACATGCTGCCCCGGTAACCGTCCGGAGCACGCATGATGTGGGAAACGCTGGGCACGGTCCGTGACCTGGGCCGACTGCAGGAAATCGCCGTTGTCCTGATCCGCTACGGCTTCGGCGACGTGGTGCGGCGCATCGGCCTGGCCACCACGCTGGAGCGGGCAGGGCGCCTGCTGCACTGGAACGAGGACCGCCAGGAACTGCTGCGGATGACCGCACCGGTGCGCGTGCGCAGCGCGATGCAGGATCTTGGCCCGACCTTCGTCAAGCTTGGCCAGGTGCTGGCAACGCGCGTCGACCTGTTGCCGCCGGAGTGGATTGCCGAGCTGTCCGAACTGCAGAACGCGGTGCCGGCCCTGCCGTACGCCGAGATCCGCGGGCAGCTCGAAGCCGACCTGGGCGCGTCGCCGGCGGAGGTATTCGCCTTCCTTGATGAAACCCCGATGGCCGCCGCGTCGCTGGCGCAGGCCCATCGCGCCCGGCTGCATGATGGTCGTGAGGTGGTGCTGAAGGTGCGGCGTCCCGGCATCCGCGACGTGGTCGAGGCCGATCTGCGGCTGCTGGCGCGGCTGGCCGAGATCGTCGAGGCCCGGTTGCCGGACCTGCGTCGCTATCGCCCGGCCGAGGTCGTGCAGCAGTTCACCGTATCGCTGCGCCGCGAGCTGGATTTCGCTGCTGAATGCCGCAATGCCGAACGCATCGCGCGCAACTTCAGCGGCCGTGACGACATACTGATTCCGAAGGTGCACTGGCAGTGGACCTGCGAGAGCCTGAACGTGCAGGACTTCGTCGCGGGCATTCCCGGCCGCGATCTGGCCGGCGTCGATGCGGCGGGCCTGGACCGGCGCGAACTGGCCCGGCGTGGCGCCGGCATCGTGCTGAAGATGGTGCTGGAGGACGGCAGCTTCCACGCCGATCCGCACCCCGGCAACATCATCTACCTGCGCGACGGCCGCATCGGCGTGATCGACTTCGGCATGGTCGGCGCACTGTCCGAAGTGCGCCGCTTCCAGGTCGCGCAACTGCTGCACGGTCTGGTCGAGCAGGACCCGCAGGGCGTGGCGGACGTACTGCTGGACTGGGCCGGCGGCGTGGAAGTGGACGAGAACCGCCTGCAGCATGACATCAGCCAGTTCGTCGACCAGTACCGGGGCGTGCCGCTGAAGGACCTGCGCATCGGCCTGATGCTGGGCGACATCACCCAGTTGCTGCGCAGCTACAGCCTGACCCTGCCGGCGGACCTGGCCCTGATGATCAAGGCCTTCCTGACCCTGGAAGGCATGGGCCGGCAGCTGGATCCGGATTTCGACATGGCCAGCGCCGCGCGTCCGTTCCTGGAGCGGGTCGTGCTGCAGCGTTATGCCCCCAGGGCGCTGCTCAAGCGCGGCCGCCGCAGCCTGTTGGGACTGGTCGACTTCGCCGGTGAACTGCCGCGTGACCTGCGCAAGCTGGTCCAGGCGGCGCGCCGTGGTCGCCTCCAGCTGAAGGTGGAGACCACCGCGCTGCAGGGCTTCGGCGAGCAGGTGAACCGAGCCGCGAACCGACTGGTGGTGGGCGTGATCACGGCCGCCCTGATCATCGGCTCGTCGATCGTGATGCACAGCGTCGGCGGGGTTTCCAGCCGCTGGCTGCTGGCGCTGGGCGTATGCGGATTCATCGGCGCCGGCTTCTGCGGCGTATGGATCCTGTTCTCGATCTGGAGAAGCGGCAAGCACGCCTAGCGTGCTTGCCGCGGAATCGCGCAGCGATTCCGGTAGAGCCGACCGCTGGTCGGCTGCCTTTGCTTTTGCCTTTGCCGCCCGGCCGGGTGTTCGCGCGCTCGCCGAGCATGCTCCGGCACTTGCAGACCCGAGCGTTAGTAGTAATACTACTAACCATGGACCTGACCGACACCCAGCAGGCGATCCTGCAGTTGATCGCCGAGCGTATCGAGAGCGATGGCGCACCGCCGTCGCAGACTGAAATCGCACGTGCATTCGGCTTCAAGGGCGTGCGCGCGGCCCAGTACCACCTGGAAGCCCTGGAGCAGGCCGGTGCGATCCGTCGCATCCCCGGCCAGGCCCGCGGCATCCGCCTGGTGCAGGCACCGCCGGTGGAGACGCTGGCCGAGCCGGGCCTGCCTGACAGTGTGCTGCGCCTGCCGGTGCTGGGCCGGGTCGCGGCCGGCCTGCCGATCGGCGCGGACATCGGTTCGGACGATTTCGTGGTGCTGGACCGGGTGTTCTTCTCGCCGGCGCCGGACTACCTGCTGAAGGTGCAGGGCGATTCGATGATCGACGAGGGCATCTTCGACGGCGACCTGATCGGCGTGCACCGCACCCGCGACGCCCATTCCGGGCAGATCGTGGTGGCCCGCATCGATGACGAGATCACCGTCAAGCTGCTGAAGATCGCCAAGGACCGCATCCGCCTGCTGCCGCGCAACCCCGACTACAAGCCGATCGAGGTGCTCCCCGACCAGGACTTCGCAATCGAGGGCCTCTATTGCGGCCTGCTTCGGCCCAACCGTTGACCTGTTCCATAGCGCATTACCCGCGGTCTTTTGTGGCGATTCTCTGGTTCCACTGAGGTTGGTACGGATGTCCGATAATTCTTTTCAGAGCGCCGGGCAGAATCTCAGCCTGTGCGATACGTCCGACTTAAAGTGAACCCATGGCAAAGAAGACCCCCAAAGACAGCACCCCCAACGACATGACCTCTGCAAGGACCAATACGATGGACGAGAACAAGAAGCGCGCCTTGGCTGCTGCTCTGGGCCAGATCGAGAAGCAGTTCGGCAAAGGCTCGGTGATGCGCATGGGCGACCGCGTGGTCGAGCCCGTCGAGGCCATCCCGACCGGTTCGCTGATGCTCGACATCGCACTGGGCATTGGCGGTCTGCCGAAGGGCCGTGTCGTCGAAATCTACGGGCCGGAATCCTCGGGCAAGACCACCCTGACCCTGCAGGCCATCGCCGAATGCCAGAAGATGGGCGGCACTGCGGCCTTCATCGATGCCGAGCACGCGCTGGACCCGATCTACGCCGCCAAGCTGGGCGTGAACGTGGACGACCTGCTGCTGTCGCAGCCGGATACCGGTGAGCAGGCGCTGGAAATCGCTGACATGCTGGTGCGTTCGGGTTCGGTCGACATCCTGGTGATCGACTCGGTTGCCGCGCTGACGCCGAAGGCCGAAATCGAAGGCGAGATGGGCGACCAGCTGCCGGGCCTTCAGGCCCGTCTGATGAGCCAGGCGCTGCGCAAGCTGACCGGCAACATCAAGCGCTCCAACACGCTGGTGATCTTCATCAACCAGTTGCGCATGAAGATCGGTGTGATGATGCCGGGCCAGAGCCCGGAAACCACCACCGGCGGCAACGCGCTGAAGTTCTACGCCTCGGTCCGCCTGGACATCCGCCGCATCGGCGCGATCAAGAAGGGTGACGAGATCATCGGCAACCAGACCAAGATCAAGGTCGTCAAGAACAAGCTGGCGCCCCCGTTCAAGCAGGTCATCACCGAGATCCTGTATGGCGAAGGCATCAGCCGCGAAGGCGAGCTGATCGACATGGGCGTGGATGCCAAGCTGGTCGAGAAGGCCGGTGCCTGGTACAGCTACGGTGAAGAGCGCATCGGCCAGGGCAAGGATAATGCCCGTGGCTACCTGCGCGACAACCCGACCGTTGCTGCAAAGCTCGAGGCCGAGCTTCGCGAGAAGTTCCAGCCGGCCGAAGCGGCCCGCGAGGAAGGCGACGACGAAGGCGACGACGAGTAAGGCTTGCTGTGGGGCAGGGCGGCGCCGTCAGTGACGTCGCCCTGTCCCGCAGGTTCGAATCGCCCAGGGACGGGCAGGGCGCCACGGACGGCGCCACCCTTGGAGTACCGATGTCCGACGCCGATGACATTCCCACCGGCCGCAAGCGCCGGCCGCGCGAGCAGACGCCCGTGCAACGCGCGCTGGGCCTGCTGGTCCGCCGCGAGCATTCGCGCAAGGAACTCACCCGCAAGCTGACCGCCCGCGGCATTGAAGACGAAGCCGCGCAGGCCGCTGTCGCCAAACTGACCGAAGCCGGTTGGCAGGACGACACCCGTTTCGCCGAGAACCTGGTGAGGATGCGCGCCAACACCGGTTATGGGCCGATCCATATCCGTGCCGAGCTGGGCACCCACGGCCTGGACAGTGGCGCGATTGCCGCAGCGATGGACAGCTATGAGGGCGACTGGCAGGAAAACGCCCGCGACCTGGTGCGTCGGCGCTTCGGCGAGGCGGGTCCGCAGGACCTGGCGCAGCGGCGCAAGGCCGCTGATCTGCTGGCCCGGCGGGGCTTCGACGGCGACAGCATCCGCCGTGCGACCCGCTATGACCCGGATGACTGAGACTGGCGGCGCCGGGCCTGATACCCTTTAGGTTTTCGGCGGTCCCTCGCGACCCTGGCCAACGCGGCCGGTGGTCCGGGCCCGCCGGCCCGCAGACTGCCAGCCCCCAATGAACGCATCCGCCAAATTCACGACCTCCCAGATCCGCAGCGACTTCCTTGAATTCTTCAAGGGCAAAGGCCACACCATCGTGCCGTCGGCGCCGCTGGTGCCGGGCAACGATCCGACCCTGCTGTTCACCAACTCCGGCATGGTGCAGTTCAAGGACGTGTTCCTGGGCGCGGAAAAGCGCAGCTACGTGCGTGCGGCCGACGTCCAGCGCTGCCTGCGCGCGGGCGGCAAGCACAACGACCTCGACCAGGTCGGCTACACCGCCCGCCACCACACCTTCTTCGAGATGCTGGGCAACTGGTCGTTCGGCGACTACTTCAAGAAGGACGCGATCGCCTGGGCCTGGGAGCTGCTGACCCAGGTCTGGAAGCTGCCGGCCGAGCGCCTGCTGGTCACCGTGTACCAGACCGACGACGAAGCCTACGTGCTGTGGCGCGACATGGTCGGTGTGCCGGAAGAGCGCATCGTGCGCATCGGCGACAACAAGGGCGCCCCGTTCGCCTCGGACAACTTCTGGCAGATGGCCGACACCGGCCCGTGCGGCCCGTGCACCGAGATCTTCTACGACCACGGCGACCACATCGCCGGCGGCCCTCCGGGCTCCCCGGATGAAGACGGCGATCGCTTCATCGAGATCTGGAACCTGGTGTTCATGCAGTTCGACCGCCAGCCGGACGGCTCCCTGGTGCCGCTGCCGGCGCCGTGCGTGGACACCGGCATGGGCCTGGAGCGCCTGGCGGCGATCCTGCAGCACGTGCACACCAACTACGAGATCGACCTGTTCCAGGCGCTGATCCGCAAGGCCGCCGAGCTGACCGGCACCGCCGACCTGGAGAACAAGTCGCTGCGCGTGATCGCCGATCACATCCGCGCCTGCTCGTTCCTGATCGTCGACGGCGTGCTGCCGTCCAACGAAGGCCGTGGCTACGTGCTGCGCCGTATCATCCGCCGCGCCCTGCGCCACGGCTGGATGCTGGGCGTGCGCCAGCCGTTCTTCAGCAAGCTGGTGCCGACCCTGGTCGAGCAGATGGGCGAGGCCTATCCGGAACTGCCGGCGGCGGTGGACACCGTCACCCGTGCGCTGCAGGCCGAGGAAGAACGTTTTGCCGAAACCCTCGATGCCGGCATGAAGATCTTCGAGGACGTGGCCGGCAAGGCCAGCAACGGCGTGATCCCGGGCGTTGACGCCTTCCGCCTGTACGACACCTACGGTTTCCCGCTCGACCTGACCCAGGACATCGCCCGCGAGCGCGACCTGACCGTCGACATCGCCGGCTTCGATGCCGCAATGGAGCAGCAGCGCGAAACCGCCCGTGCGGCCGGCAAGTTCGGCGGCGGCGTGACCCTGCCTGCCGAGCTGGTGGCGACGCTCAGCCCGACCCGCTTCCTCGGCTATGACCGCCTGCAGGCCGACGGCCTGACCGTACTGGCCCTGCTCAAGGACGGCCGTCCGGTGCAGTCGGCCGCGGCCGGGGACGCGGTCGTCGTCATCACCGACCAGACGCCTTTCTATGCCGAGTCCGGCGGCCAGGTCGGCGACACGGGCGTGCTTGCCGGCAACGGCGTGCGCCTGGCAGTGGAAGACACCCAGAAGTTCGCCGGCCAGTTCCATGGCCATGTCGGCACCCTGTCCGAAGGCGGCCTGAAGGTCGGCGACGTGCTCGCCGGCCAGGTCGATGGCGAGCGCCGCGGCGCCACCATCCTCAACCACTCGGCAACGCACCTGCTGCATGCCGCCCTGCGCGAAGTGCTGGGCACGCACGTGCAGCAGAAGGGCTCGCTGGTGGCTCCGGACCGCCTGCGTTTCGACTTCTCGCACTTCCAGCCGATCAGCGCGGAAGAACTGGCGCTGATCGAGCGCAAGGTCAACCAGCAGGTGCGCGCCAACAACGCGGCCGAAGTCCACACCATGGGCATGCAGGAAGCGCTGGACTTCGGCGCGATGGCCCTGTTCGGCGAGAAGTATGGCGAGCACGTGCGCGTGCTGAAGATGGGTGACTACTCCACCGAGCTGTGCGGTGGTACCCACGTCAACCGTACCGGCGACATCGGCCTGTTCAAGATCACCTCCGAGGGCGGTGTCTCGGCCGGCGTGCGCCGTATCGAGGCGGTCACCGGCCAGGGCGCCCTGGATTACGTGGACGCCGAGGAGGCCCGCCTGGCCGAAGCCGCCGAACTGCTCGGTGGCAGCGCCGCCGATGTGGTCGAGAAGATCCGTGCCCTCGGCCAGCGCCAGAAGCAGTTGGAGCGGGAACTGGAGGCGGTGAAGGCCAAGGTCGCCGCCGGCGCCACGGCCGACCTGTCCGGCCAGGCGGTCGAGGTTGCCGGTGTGAAGGTGCTGGCCGCCCGCCTGGAAGGCTTTGACGCCAAGGCCCTGCGCGATGCCATGGACCGCCTGAAGCAGCAGCTGGGCGACGCGGTGATCGTGCTGGCCGGCGCCCAGGACGGCAAGGCGGCCCTGGTGGCCGGCGTGAACGGCAGCGCAATGGGCAAGGTCAAGGCCGGGGAACTGTTGTCCCACATTGCCAGTCAGATCGGGGGCAAGGGCGGCGGACGCCCGGACCTCGCCCAGGGTGGTGGTGAGGACGGGCCCGCCCTTGCCACTGCGCTGGCTGCAGTCGTCGAATGGGTCAGCCCCCGCCTGTGATGAACCCGGCCGTCCCCCTCCTTGTAGGAGCGGGACGGCTGACGGTACCATTGCGAATCTTTTCCCTTTGTCGTGGTAGCGCTTCTTGACGGAGCGTCAAGCCGGTGGGGGATACCCTTCCACACGGTTCCATGGAGACTTACAAAAATGTTGATCCTGACTCGCCGCGTCGGCGAAACCCTGATGATCGGTGACTCGGTGAGCGTCACCGTGCTTGGCGTCAAGGGTAACCAGGTGCGTATCGGCATCACTGCACCGAAGGACGTCGCTGTGCACCGCGAAGAGATCTATCAGCGCATCCAGCGCGGTGACGAAGCCGGTGGCACCGGCAGCGAAAATTCTGCCGAATAACGCTTTACCTTCGCACTCGATTAACGTTATGATTCACGCCCCGCTGAGGTGCACCGCACCAGACGCGGAGAAAACCCCGGAGTGATGCCCGAGTGGCCGAAGGGGCTCCCCTGCTAAGGGAGTATAGGGTCAAAAGCTCTATCGAGGGTTCGAATCCCTCTCACTCCGCCAGATACAAAGAAGCGCCTGCAGATCCTCGATCTGCAGGCGTTTTTCTTTATGGCCGGTCTTCAGAGCCGTACCGTCACACCGACCTGGAAACCACGCCCCGGCAACGGCGCGATGTATTTCAGCGGCGAGTTGTGTGGACGCGCTTCCTCATTGAGCAGGTTGCTGCCGTTGACGAACACTTCCATGCCGGCGATGTACCTGTTGCGCACCGGAAGTTCACGGCTGACCTGCAGGTCGACCAGGTTGAATGCATCCAGCGGCACTTCTTCGCTGACGTTGCGGCCGAGGTATTTCTGCGTGCCGTAGTACGTGCTGGACAGCTGCGCCTTCCAGCCCTGGCGCTGCCACTGCAGGCTGGCACCGTAGCGGTTGGTCGGCATGTTCGGCAGGTACTCGCCATCGTTGTGGGCGCGCAGTGAATCAGGGTGGTCGGCCTTGTTCTTCACCAGGTCGGCGAAGGCAGCGATGTTCAACGAGCCATGCCGCCCCAGGTCCAGTGCCTGCGATACGTCGATCTCGAAACCCTTCACCGTGGTGTCGGTCTGCTTCCAGTACTTCAACGGAAGGCGGTTGGCGGTCTGCAGGCCGGAGTAGCCGAGGTAGAGATAGTTCTGGTACTTCATCCGGTACGCGGTGGCCGACAGCTCGAAACCACCGAGGTGGAATAGGCCGGTCAGCTCCAGGTTCTTCGCGCGTTCCGGCTCCAGGTTCTGGTTGCCTTCTTCCTGGGTCATCACCGAATAGTGCGCGTTGCTGGCATACAGTTCGTTGATCTCCGGTGCGCGCTGCGAGGACGCGTAGCGCAGCTTGGCGGCGAACAAGGGGCCCAGCTCCACATAGGAACCCAGGCTGTAGCTGTTGAGCCGGTAGGCGCGATCCTGCAGTTTCGTGTTGGCGGCATTGCGCGCGGTCTTGAAGCGGCTGGGTTGAAGCGTGTGATCGGTCCGCTCCTGGCGTACGCCGGCATCGAACGCGACCCAGCCGAAGTCCAGCGTTTCCTTCATGAACACCGCATTGCTGCGGGTGTCGACGTCGGGCAGGTAGCGTTGCGAGCCGCTGCCGGTGACGTCACGCGACTGGTGGCTGAAGCCGAGCAGGCCGCTGAGCGGGCCGATGCGTTGATGGCTGAGCAGCATTTCGGCCTGGGTGCTCTCGAAATCGTAGTCGTTGGCCCTGGTGGCGCCCAGCCGCTCGCCCGAGGTGTTGTCCAGCCTGGAAACCCGGAGTTCCGCACGCTCGAACCACGGCAGCGGATCGCGCAGCAGGGCTTCCAGCGCGTAGCGCTCCTGCCTGATCACCACGCCCACCGGCAGGCCGTCGGCGTAGTTCGAACCGAATGACAGGTTCTGCATCGAAAAGCCCGGCACGCCGTACTCGCTGTCCTTGGCATCGATGCTGACACCGACGTAGCCGCGATCGAAGAACAGGGTCGAGCCGGCGGCCACCTGCGAACTGCGCGCATAGCTGTTGCCCAGCCGGTGATGGTAATCGGGCGTTACATCGTTGTTGATCTGCTTCTGCACGTACGACGGCGTGCCGGCGACATAGGCCGGGTTGACCGGGTTGATATAGGTGCGGCGCTGCCAGACCGAGGTCGGGCTGTTGGTGTAGAACGAGAAATCGCCATCGGCCCAGTCAGGATTCTCGGTCATGAACTGGTCGATGTAGGGCTGCGAGGCCTTGTTGTAGATCTGCTGGACGCGTGCCTCCTTCTGGCAGCTGTCGGCCAGCGCCGAGTTGACGCCGCCGGTCGGCGGGAACAGGCGGGTGTTGCAGACGGCGGCCTTGCTGTTGCCGGGGATGTCGTAGTGCGAGATGCGCTGGCGCGAGACCTGCAGGTTGGTCGAAAAGTTGCGCTGGTTGTTGAAGTTCATGCGGAAGCCCTGCGCGTCGGCGGCATTGAAGCCCTTGCGCAGGACCAGTTCCATCGACTGGTCCTTGTCTTCCATGCTGCGCGAGATCAGGCCCGAATCGATGTCCACGCTGCCGCCGATCGCATTGCCGCCATAGCGCACGGTGTCCGAGGATTTGTTGACGGTGACGCTGCGCACGAACAGGGGATCGAACGGAATGTTGATGTCGCCGCTGATCGCGTTCATGCCGAGGATGGACTGGCCGTCCTGCAGGATCTGCACGCGATTGCCGCTGAGGCTGCGGATGACCGGGGCACCCGCGTTCGGCCCGAAGGCACTGTTCTGCACGCCGGAGACGTGTTCGAGCAGGCCGCCGAGCGTGCGGTTCTGGCCCTGCGGATGGTCGACCGTGACCCGGCTGTCGATGCGCGAGGGCGGGGCGGCCTGGACCTGGAGGGTGGGGAGGGTGGGCGCGTCCGCAGCGTGGGCGGTGTGGACGGCGAACAGAATGGCTGAGGCAAGCAGGTGGCGATGCATGATGCGATCCGTGAAGGTGAAGTGAAATGTTATAACGTAACTCTTTGGGTGGACAAGAAGGGGGGGGCGTCGCGTGTCGCCCGCGCCTTGCGCGGCCCGCCGATGCCGTGCACGATCCCAGGCGGTGCCCCCGCCACCCGTCAATGCAGTGCCTTCTCCACTGGAACGGAGCAACGTATGAAGCTGTTGTCCGCGGTGTTGTTGTGTGCGTGCTCGCTGCCGATCGCATCGGCACTGGCCGGGGAGGCATCCCCCTCGCCACTGCTGGGGCGCTGGTCGCTGGATACAGCGACCTCGGCATTACCCGAAGCGCAGCGCCCGAAGCGGGTGGTGCTGGAGTTCAGGGATGCCGGGGGTGGCCGCTGGAGCTCGCACGTGGACATCGTCCTGCACGACGGCAAGACCATGAAGTCCGACGGCACGTTGGCGCTGGATGGCACGCCGGGTGCCTTGTCCGGCACCTACGGCGCGGACAGGGCCAACCTGAAACTGCCGGCCCCGAATACGCTGGTGATGCAGCTGGTGGACCACGGCACCCCGGCCTCCACCCGCATCTACACGGTGGCCGATGACCACGCGACGATGACCGAGACCAAGGCGTTCTACGCCCACGACGGTACACCGATCCTGCAGACCAACCTGTTCAAGCGCATGCCGTAGCGTTGCGGTGTTCACCACGCCCGCGACGGGCGTGGTGAACACGGCTGTCTTACACTGCGGCCGGGTCGCGCTTGCCGGTGTCGATGCGGTACCTGTCGATGGCGTCCTGCATCCGCGAGCGCTCGATGCGGCCTTCGTCGGCCAGGGCCTTCAGGGCGGCCAGCACGATGAAGTGGCGATCCACTTCGAAGAACGTGCGCAGCGCTTCCCGTGTATCCGAGCGGCCGAAGCCATCGGTGCCCAGCGCGATGAAGCGCCGGTCGTTGATGAAGGGGCGGATCTGGTCGCCGACGATCTTCATGTAGTCGGTGGCCACCACCACCGGGCCTTCATGGCCCTGCAGGCACTGCTGCACGTAGGGTACGCGCGGTTCTTCGGCCGGATGCAGCAGGTTCCAGCGCTCAGCGGCCAGCCCGTCGCGGCGCAGTTCGGTCAGGCTGGTCGCGCTCCACACATCGCTGGCGATGCCGAAGTCCTGCTGCAGCAGGTCGGCCGCGGCTTCCACCTCGCGCAGGATCGCGCCGCTGCCCATCAGCTGCACGCGCGGCTGCGAGGCGTTGTCGGTGGCTGCTGGATGCAGCAGGTACAGGCCCTTCAGGATGCCGGCCTCGGCGCCTTCGGGCAGTGCCGGCTGCGGGTAGTTCTCGTTGAGTACGGTGATGTAGTAGTAGATGTCTTCCTGCTCGACATACATGCGGCGCAGGCCGTCGTGGATGATCACCGCCAGCTCGTAGGTGTAGGTCGGGTCGTAGGACACGCAGCTCGGAATCACCGACGACAGCACGTGGCTGTGGCCGTCGTCGTGCTGCAGGCCTTCGCCCATCAGCGTGGTACGGCCCGAGGTGGCGCCGAGCAGGAAACCACGCGTACGCGCGTCGGCAGCAGCCCAGGCCAGGTCGCCGACGCGCTGCAGGCCGAACATCGAATAGAAGATGTAGAACGGGATCGTGGCCAGGCCATGGTTGCTGTAGGCGGTGCCGGCGGCAATCCACGAGCAGATCGCGCCGGATTCGTTGATGCCTTCCTGCAGGATCTGGCCGTCCTTGGCTTCCTTGTAATAGCTCAGCTGGCCGGCATCCTGCGGCGTGTACAGCTGGCCCAGATAGGAGTGGATGCCGATCTGGCGGAACAGGCCTTCCATGCCGAAGGTGCGCGACTCATCGGGCACGATCGGAATCACCCGCTTGCCCAGTTCCGGGTCCTTCAGCAGGCTGCTAAGGATGCGCACGAAGCCCATGGTGGTGGACTGGCCGCGATCGCCGCTGCCCTGCAGCTGGGTGTTGAAGATCGACAGCGGCGGCAGCGACAGCGGATCGACCCTGGCCAGGCGCGCCGGCAGCTGGCCGCCCTGGATGCGGCGGCGCCCGGCGAAGTAGGCGGCCTCGGCGCTGCCCGGCTCCGGACGCAGGTACGGCATTTCCTCGAGCTGGTCGTCGCTGACCGGCAGGTTGAAGCGGTCGCGGAAGGCGCGCACCGCGTCGGCGCTCATCTTCTTCAGCTGGTGGTTGATGTTCTGGCCTTCGCCGGCTTCGCCCATGCCGAAACCCTTGACCGTCTTGGCCAGGATCACGGTCGGGCGGCTGCGGGTCTGCACTGCCTGCTGGTAGGCGGCGAACACCTTCTGCGGATCGTGGCCGCCACGTGCCAGCGCCCAGATGTCGTCGTCGCTCATGTGTGCGACCCGCTCCAGCAGCTCAGGATAGCGGCCGAAGAAATGCTCGCGCACGTAGGCGCCATTCTGCGACTTGAAGGTCTGGTAGTCGCCGTCCACGCATTCCATCATGCGCCGGCGCAGCAGGCCGTCGTGGTCACGGGCCAGCAGGTCGTCCCAGCCACTGCCCCAGATCAGTTTGATCACGTTCCAGCCGGCCGCGCGGAAGGTGCCTTCCAGCTCCTGGATGACCTTGGCATTGCCGCGCACCGGCCCGTCCAGCCGCTGCAGGTTGCAGTTGACCACGAACACGATGTTGTCCAGCCGCTCGCGGCCGGCCAGCGAGATCGCCGCAAGCGACTCGGGCTGGTCCATCTCGCCGTCGCCAAGGAAGGCCCAGACCTTGCGCCCCTGGTGTTCTTTCAGGCCGCGGTACTCCAGGTAGCGCATGTAGCGCGCCTGGTAGGCGGCGGTGAGTGGGCCCAGTCCCATCGATACGGTGGGGAACTGCCAGAACTCCGGCATCAGGCGCGGATGTGGGTATGAAGACAGGCCCTCGCGATCGGCTTCGCGGCGGAAATTGTCCATCGTTGCCGCGTCGATACGGCCTTCCACGTAAGCGCGGCCATAGATGCCGGGTGCCGAATGGCCCTGGATGTAGATCAGGTCGCCGTCGAAGGTATCGGTGCGGCCACGGAAGAAGTGGTCGAAGCCCACGTCGTACAGCACCGCTGCCGACTGGTAGGTGGCGATGTGGCCGCCGACGTTCGAGTGCTTGCCGGCACGCAGCACCATCACCATCGCGTTCCAGCGGATCATCGCGTTCAGGCGGCGCTCGATGGCCAGGTCACCGGGGTAGGCCGGCTGGCGCTCGGGCGGGATGGTGTTGACGTAGGCGGTCCAGGCACGGGCATGCAGATCGCCGTGCTGCTGGGTGTCCAGCTCGCTCAGCTGGTCGATGAGGTAGTGCGCGCGCGGCCGTCCGCCGGCCTGCATCACCGCCTCCAGCGATTCACGCCACTCGCGTGTTTCCAGCGGGTCGGTATCGAAGGGGATCGGGGTTGGGTTCATGGCTGTCTCCAGAGGGCGCCGGTCGGACATCCACCGGGGCGACAACACCGGCAGGGCGCACAGCACTGGAGCGGGGTCGCAACGGCGGGGCCGTGACGCGAAGGGCGACCGTGGCGGTCACCGAGAGCGCCAGCCTAGGCCCGCGCAGCCGGCGTCGATAGGCGGCGCGGGCTTGGGTCTCTGCAAAGCCGGGGTTGGCGCCGCGCGCCGTATCATCGGCAGTGCGCCGGTCGTGCCAACCGATCAGCCCGGGAGCAGGCCGGGAAAGAACACCGGAATGATCGCCACGCCGATGGCCAGCAGGCACCAGGCAACGATGGGCAGCCCGCGCGCCAGCCGCTGGGTGGTCTCCGGCGCACGCGGGCCGGCGATCCACAGCAGCAGCGTCAGCAGCCCAAGCGCGTAGGCGAGGGCGACGACGACCGGATGCACGTGGACGACCCGGCTGGGCGGCCACATCTGCTGCTGGTAGGCCGTGGTGTGCGCAACCAGCAGCAGGAACAGCAGGCTGCTGAGGGTATTGATGGCGGTGCGTGCGTTCATTGGAGCACTCCTTGTGCGGGCCGCCGCGGTGGCGGGGGCGGCAGTCTAGCGGTTGCCCGCCGCTCGCTGAAACGCCCCTGTCATCGACGACCGTCACCCTGCGGGGCTTTCCAGCCTGCGGAGGGTTGGCCGGCCGTGAACAGCGTGAGGATCTGGGAGCAGCGCTACGAACTGCGGCGCCGGCTGCTGCGTGGGTTCTTCCTGCGCCGCGGCTCGGCCCGCGAGGATGCCGAAGACCTGGCACAGGAGGTCTACCTGCGCCTGCTGCGCAGCACCGGCGAGCACGCCGATGCGGTCGAGAATCCGGAAGCCTACCTGTTCACCGTGGCCGCCAACCTGGCGCGCGAGCATGCACGCGCACGCTCGTCGCTGCCGCCACTGGAAGACGTCGATCTGCTGGCCGAAGTATTGAAGAGCGAAGAAGACATCGAAGGCGAGTTCGAACGCGCACAGCGCTGGAACGACATCCGCAGCACCATCGAGCAGCTGCCGGCGACCACCCGGCGGGTGATGGAACTGCACTACCGCGACGGGCTGGACTGCCCCGGAATCAGCCAGCAGCTGCAGGTGTCGGTGCACATGGTGCGCAAGCACATCGGCAAGGGGCTGGAAGCCTGCAGGAAGGCGCTGCGCGCCAGGGAGCGCGCATGAACCGGGATCCATCGCGGTGGCTGGACGACGAGGTCGCCCGTGAGGCGGCGCACTGGTTCCTGTGCAATCGCGAGGGAACGCTGGATGCAGCGGGACGCGCTGCGTTGCTGGAATGGATGAAGCGCTCGCCCGAGCATGTGCGCGCCTACCTGCGTGCTCTCGCGTTGCACCGGCAGGTGGGCGAGGCGCTGCAGTCGCGGGTGCCCGGAGCGTTGCCGGTGGCATCGCCGGTGTCGGCGAAGGTCGTGCCCTTGTTCGGCACTGCACCAGCGCCGACGGGCGCCACGCCACGCTACGGCCGCGCGCGCTGGAGGATGGCGGCGGCCTGCATCGGCGTTCTGGCCGCAGGCCTGCTGCCCTGGATGATGCCGAGCGAGCAGATCCATGGCACCGGTCACGCCGAACTGCGCGACCTGGTGCTGCCTGACCAGACCCAGGTGCGACTGAACGCGGACAGCCGCCTGCGGGTGCGCATGGGCTGGTTCGGTCGCCAGGTGGAGCTGCTGCAGGGTGAGGCCACGTTCGACATCGCCCGCGATCGCCGTCCGTTCGAGGTGGAAGTGAACGGCCTGGAGATCCGAGACATCGGCACCGTCTTCGACGTGTCGCGACGGCTGCAGAGCACGCGCATCGGTGTGGTTTCCGGCGAGGTCGAGGTCTGGAGCCAGGGCGCGGGCGCCCGCCGCCTGGCGCAGTTGGGGCAGGGCCGGGTGGTGCAGGTCGATGCGCGCAGCCATGCGGTGGAGTCATTGGACATGCCACTGTCGATGCTGCTGGACTGGCAGCAGCGCAAAGTGTCCTTCCTTGACGAGCGCCTGGACGAAGTGGCTGCTGCCTTCAATCGGCACAACCAGGTGCAGGTGCGCGTGCTGGACGAAGGCGCGGCATCGGCACGGTTGTCCGGCAGTCTCGATGCGCATCGCATCGGTGCGCTGCAGGCCTTCCTCGAGCGCGACCCGCGTTTCGTGGTGCGGCGCGAGGGCGATACGGTGCGGGTCGGCAGCCGCTGAGCCCGGTGTGAGCGCGCGCTGTCAGAAAAAATTCATCGAATCCGCGTTCTCCACTTCGGCGGATGCGGGCTCTTACATGGGAGAAGCCGCTGCCGAGTCACGCAGCGGCGCCTGCTGTCTTCTCTCCTGCAAGGACCCGTGATGCGCAACACGCTCTACCTGTCGATCATCCTCGCCCTGTCTCCCTGTAGCGTGGCACCGGCCGTCGCTGCCGCGCCCGATGGCCTGCAGGCGCGCGTGTCCACGCCGATCGCGGCACAGCCGCTGGCGCGCGCGCTGGAGCAGCTGTCGCGCAGTTCCGGCGTCCAGTTCCTGTACTCGGCCGATGGCGATGCCCGCATGGCCGGTGCGGTGCCGCGCGGTGCCACCGTCAGGCAGGCGCTGGATGCACTGCTGGCGGGGAGCGGACTGGGCTACACCGTGGTGGATGGCAATGTCATCGCCATCGACCCGACCCCCGTGCACGACGCGCCGAAGCCAGCCGTACCGAAGCCGCGCGAAGCCGAGGCGATCGTCGCGCCGACGCTGGGCACGGTGAAGGTGATTGCCGCGCATGAGGTGATCGACCAGAAGAAGACCTCGCCGGTGATCAAGGATTCGGTGGTCTACGATGAGATGGACAGCTACGGCGACGAAACCCTGGCCGAAAGCCTGATGGCCGCGCCCGGCCTGAGTGCGGTGGAAGATGCCGGCGAGCCACGCTACGTGACCGTGCGCGGCGTGCAGGCCAATCTCAACTACACCACCATCGATGGCATCGCCATTGCGAGCGTGGGGGGCAGCGGGTCGGGTGAGCGCATGAACAACCTGCAGCTGATTCCCAGCGACATCGGTACCCGCACCGACATCTACAAGAGCTTCAGTGCGGAGCAGGCACCGGACGCGATCGGCGGTGTGATCGACATCATCAGCCGCAGTGCCTTCGACCGGTCCGGCAAGTACGTGTTTGCCGATGTGGCAGGCATCTATTCCACCGCCGAGACCAACGTCGAGCGCAGCGCTGGCGGCAACCACGAGACGCTCGGTCACTTCGGCAAGAGCGCCAAGATGGTGTTCTCCAGCCCGTTCGGCGCCGACCAGGAATTCGGCATCGTCGCGGTGGCCCGCTACGAGCAACGCTCGCGCAACAGCGTCAAGCGCTGGGTGGAGTCGAACTACTACTACAACGACGCCGGCAAGTACCTCACCGACGGCACCACCGGGCCGGACGAAGCCAAGGGCTGGAACGGGCTGCGCGCGCCTGGCAACTTCAGCACCGGCACCTATACCAACTTCATCACCAACTTCGGTGGCTCCGCCAAGCTTGAGTGGAAGCCCTCGGATGACTCGTTCTACGCATCGCTGCTGCTGTACTCGTACCGGTTCTACGAGAACTCGACGATGAACAAGACCGATCTGTATGGCAATGCCAAGTTCCCGATCCGCAACCAGACCGAGGACAGCGGCACCACCCAGATCAACAGCATCTACATCAAGAACCGCCACGACCGTTGGGACCGCAGCAACCGGGGCGCGATCGCCAGCTTCAACTGGGACATCGGCGAGCGTTCGCGGCTGACCCTGCGTGGCGGCCATACCGAAGAGACCTTCCACAACAACCAGGTCTACTGGGGCGTGCGCGCCTACCCCAGCAATCTGTTCGTCGACTACGAGAACGACAGCCACGGGTTCCCCAACGCGGTGGCGGTATCCGATTCCAGCCTGCTGACCAGCTCCGCGTTCAAGCTCAATCCTGCGCAGGCCTACGTCTCCCCCCGCAACGCCAGGGAGAGCATCGACAACCTGCGCGCCGACGTCAGCTACAACATCGACGCCGATGCGCGGGGCTTCGGCCTGGCCGCCGGCGCCGAATACCGCCACCTGAAGATCTGGCAGGACATCGACTTCGACTACTTCAAGAGCAGTGCCACGCTCAACGATTACCTGTATCCGGGTTCGACGCTGCTGGGCAGCGTGCCGGGCTTCCCGCTGATCGACAACCGCAAGTGGAACGAGCAACTGCTGCCGAAACTGGGCAACAACAATGCGGCGTATCCCAATGCCAACTTCACCAGCGACTACAAGTACGTGGAGGACATCACCAACGCCTATGTGTCCGCGCACTACGCGTGGGACCGGCTGCTGCTGATCGGCGGCCTGCGCTACGACCACACCCGCTTCGATGCGTACAGCCCGTTCAGCGATGACGGTGGCACCACCTACAGTCCGGCGTTCCGCACGACCAGTGGCGGCTACAACAACCTGCTTCCTTCGTTGAACGCGACCTTCAAGCTGAGCGAGGACCAGCGCCTGCGCTTCTCTGCAAGCCGCACGCTGGGCCGGCCGACGCCGAGCAACATCGCCCAGGCCACCAGCACCAGTTGTGGCGACGACGAGGAAGGCAGGGGCTTCTGCACCATCAAGCAGGGCAATGCGGACCTGCAGCCGCGCCGTTCCACCAACCTCGACCTGGCCTGGGATCTGTACTTCAACGGCAACAACGGCCTGGTTTCTGTGGCGCTGTTCGACAAGGTGATCAAGGACGACATCTACACCCTGACCACCTTCGAGAACGTGGGCGACACCCGTTACCGGGTGACCCAGCCGATGAACACCGATGAGTCCACGCTGCATGGCGTCGAGTTCGCGGTGGCCAATCGCAACCTGCGGTGGGGCCGCCAGCGCTTCGACATGTATTTCAACGCCACGCGGCTGGAAGGCCGCACCAACTACCGCATCACCGATGGCACCGAGCGGCGCCTGGACCGCCTGCTGTACCAGCCGGACTGGTCGCTCAATGGCTCGGTGATCTGGCGCATGCCGTGGAAGAGCTCGCAACTGCGCCTGTCCGGAACCTATCGCAGCCGGATGCTGGTCGATTTCGGCGATACCCAGTGGCTGGACTCGTACTACGACCCGTACATGACCTTCAACATGGCCTTCAGCCACAAGGTCAGCAGGCACGTGACGCTGAAGTACGAAGCCAAGAACCTGTTCAACACCCAGCCGACCTACAGCACCGGTCCAAACGGGCGCTTCCGCACCGAGATCGACGACTACGGCCGCTTCTTCTACTTCCACATCATCTACAACTGAGGGCGCAGCCGTGGACACGATCAATCGCAGGCGATTCCTGGCCCTGGCCGGTCTGTCCGCCGCCGGCGCCTGGATGGGCACGGCACGCGCGCTGGCCGCGCAGGTTGATGCCACCGCGCTGAACCCGCGCAACCTGCTGGCTTCGCCACGCTTTGCCAGCACACCGTTCACGCTGGGCGTGGCCTCGGGTGATCCGTCCGCCGATGGCATGGTGCTATGGACGCGGCTGGCGACCGAGCCGCTGGTGTTCGGCGGTGGCATGCCGGCCCGGCCGATGGTGGTCGAATGGCAACTGGCAGCGGATGAAGGCATGCGCAAGGTGGTACGCCAGGGTTCGGCGCTCGCGCATCCCGAACTCGGCCACGCGGTGCACGTGGAACTGGACGGATTGGCGCCCGGACGGCCCTACTGGTACCGCTTCACCGTTGGAGGTCACGCCAGTGCAGTCGGTTGTACCCGCACGCTGCCTGCGGCCACGGCGGCGGTGGATCGCGTGCGCTTTGTGGTGGCCGGCTGCCAGCACTACGAAGAGGGCCACTACACCGCGTGGCGGCGCATCGCCGAGGAACCGCTGGACTTCGTCTTCCACTACGGTGATTACATCTACGAGGGCGAAAGCCAGTCAGGACTGCGGAAGATGAACGGCCAGCCGTTCACCAACCTGCGCAATCATGTCGGGCCGCAGACCTACACGCTCGACGATTACCGTCGACGCTACGCCCAGTACAAGAGCGACGCCGACCTGCAGGCCGCGCACGCGTCGGCCCCCTGGTTCGTCACCTTCGATGACCATGAAGTGGACAACAACTGGGCCGGCGCCGAGGACCAGGACGATACGCCCAGCGAGGTGTTCCTGCTGCGCCGCGCGCAGGCGTTCCAGGCGTATTACGAGAACATGCCGCTGCGCCGTTCGGCCTTCCCGCGCGACGGCCACATGCAGCTGTACCGGCGCGCACGCTACGGCACGCTGATGGACCTGCACCTGCTCGACACCCGCCAGTACCGCAGCAAGCAGGTGAACATGGCGCTGCGTGAGGATGTGGAATCGCCGGGGCGCAGCATCGTCGGTGCGAAGCAGGAGCGCTGGCTGCTCGATGGGCTGGCCGATGCCGCGCCGCGCTGGCACACCATCGCCCACCAGGTGGCGCTGGGCAACTACATGCGCGAGAAGGACGGGGTGGTGCAGTCGTCCGATGACCAGTGGTCGGGCTACCTGGACAGCCGCCGGCGCCTGCTCGACCACATCCAGAAGGTCGGCTTCGGCAACGTGGTGACCGCCTGTGGCGACGCGCACCGGCATTACGCCAGCGACCTGGTGCAGGACCATCGTGATTCGGGCGTGGTCTCCAGCGAGTTCCTTGCCACTTCGATCACGTCCGGTGCCGATGGCCAGGGCGTGGACGCTTACGCCCGCAACCAGCTTGCGCACAGCCCTAATCTGAAGGCGACCACCGACAAGCGTGGCTTTGTGCTGTGCGATGTTACCCGTGATGCGTGGATCGGCGACATGAAGACGCTGGATACGGTGATGCGGCCGAACGGTACCGTGCAGAGCTGGAAGCGCTACGCGGTGGCGCACGGCCGGCCGGGGCTGCAGGAGGCCTGAATCTACCGGTCTGCGCTGTCGAGCCGAGCCCACGCTCGGCTGCTTTCGCCCCGGTCGCATTGCCCCGAAAAAGCAGCCGAGCGTGGGCTCGGCTCTACAGGGGATTCCTCAATCGTGCTCGAACCGCAGCGGTTCGGTGCCCATCGCCGGGTCACTGGTGCCGGGGCGACCATCCTCGGCGCGGCCCGCCAAACGCAGCACACTCTCCCCCGCGCTGACGCGCAGGTCGTACCAGCCTGCCGTGGGTGCCGCGTCCCAGGCCACCGTCGTTTCCGCGCGCGCCGGCAGTGCCAGCATCTGCTCCGGCATGTGCCCGGCATAGGCGCCAGCCTGCATGCGCAGCGGCTGTGCGCTGTCCTCCAGGTTGCGCAGGTGCAGCCGCAGTTGGCCATCCGCGCGATCAATCGAAGCCTGCACGGCAGGCGTCCTTGCCCCACCCTGGAAGTGACGATGGAAGCCGTTCGGCCCAAGCAGCCACAGGTCATAGCGACCCTGGGCGTCCAGCGGCCAGCGCTCGCGCAGCGGCACGCCCGGGACCAGCGTGTAGCGGCGGGGCACCGCCTCCAGCCGCAGCCGGTCGTAGACGTGCAGTACGACCGCCGCACCATCGCAGGACAGCGTCAGATCCACGCCCGAGGCGTCGACCGCCGCCAACGACGCCTGTGGGCGATAGGGCAGAGCACGCGCCGGGCGTACACCACTTTCCTGTTTCGCCGCCACCAACCCCTCCGGCAGTGAGGGCACGGTACGCCCCGGCAAAGCAGCGGCACGCGCGGCCACTGCGCTGACGTCCGGCAGGCCGCGGACGAACGGGCGGGTATCGCGCTGGGCAAAGTCGAAGGCGTTGCTGAGGTCGCCGCAGACAGCGCGGCGCCACGGCGAGATATCCGGTGCCGCCACACCGAAGCGGCGTTCGATCAGTCGAATGACCGAGGTGTGGTCGTAGACCTGCGAATCGACCCAGCCGCCGCGGCTCCAGGGCGAGATCACGTACAGCGGCACGCGCGGACCCAGCCCATACGGGCGGCCGCGCAGCTCGGCGGCATCGTACTTCTCGTCTCCCGGTGCCGGATGGCGGTGGTACTCGCCCTCGGTGCTGACCGAAGACGTACCGGCCCAGCCAGTGCCCACTGGTGAAGGAGGAGCCGGCGGCGGCATGTGGTCGAAGAAGCCGTCGTTCTCGTCGAACATCAGCAGCAGGGCGGTGCGGCTCCACACCTGCGGATCGGCGGTCAGCGCATCCAGCACCCGCGCGGTATAGGCCGCGCCCTGGGCCGGGCTGGAGGGTCCCGGGTGCTCGCTGCCGGCCGCGTCGGCAATGATGAAGCTGACCTGCGGCAGGCGCCCGTCGATGACGTCCTGGCGCAGCTGCGCCAGGCCACGCGTGCTGACCCCGCGTGCGCGCAGCTGCGGGGCATGCCCTGGCGCTGCGCGGTGGGCCCGGCGGAACGCCTCGAAGCCTGCCAGCGGGTTGTCGGTGAAGTTGTCGGCCATGTCCTGGTAGATCTGCCAGGACACGCCGGCGTTCTGCAGACGCTCGACATAGCTGGTCCAGCGGTATGACGCCGGGTGCCCGCCCTGTTCGGGGAAGTTGTCGTGCGAGTTGGCGATCACCGGGCCACCGGCACGCGCGTGCGCGTCGTTGTGGCCGGTCCACAGGAACACCCGGTTCGGGTTGGTCCCGGCCTGCATCGCGCAGTGGTAGGCGTCGCAGATCGTGAAGGCATCGGCCAGCGCGAACTGGAACGGCAGATCGCTGCGCTGGAAGTAGCCCATCGCGTGGTTCTGCTTGGCCTTCGGCCATTGCCCCATGCGCCCGTGGTCCCAGGCACGCTGTGCATCCGGCCAGGTGTGCGGCGTGCCGTCCACCCGCATGTAGCCGAAGTGCGCGGCGGTATCGAGCGGGAACGGTGCGATCGCGCGCGTGCCGCTCGCATCGGGTTGCAGCCACAGGCTGCGGGTGCGGCCGCCGGCCTGCAGTGCCGGCGCCGGGGCCACGAAGCGATCGCCGAAACCACGTACCCCCGGCAGCGTGCCGAAGTAGTGGTCGAACGAACGGTTCTCCTGCATGAACACCACGATGTGCTGCAGGTCTTCCAGACTGCGGGTCTGCGCCGCAGGCGCGATCGCTGCGGCCCGGGCGATGCTGGGCAGCAGCGGGGAAAGGCCAGCGGCAACGCCGGCCTGCAACAACCGGCGTCGGCCGATATCGGTCACGGGCTCACTCACAGGTCCACACGGAAGGAGATGCCGACGGTGCGCGGGGCGCCGATGAAGGCGTTGTCGCGGCCGTCCACCCCAGCAAGATACCGCTTGTCGGTCAGATTGCTCACCACCAGGTTGGCACCCATGCCCTTCAGCCGCGGCGACAGGCCCTGCAGGTCGAAGCCGATGTTGGCGTTGAACACGGTGGCCGAGGGCAGCGTGTTGACGTTGGCGGCGTCGAGATAGCGCGTGCCCAGGTAACGGCCGGACAGGCCGAAGTTCCAGTTCTCGCCCTGCCAGTCCGCCGACAGGACGAGGGTCTGTTCGGGCTGGCCGATCACCTTGGCGCCGTCGACGATGCCCAACTGGGTATCACGCGCGGCATCGCCACTGCCCAGGTACTTGGAGCGGTTGTAGGTATAGGCGGCGTTGAGGCGCCAACCGTTGTCCCAGCCATAGCCGAACGCCGCTTCCAGGCCGTTGCTTTCCACGCCGCCGAAGTTCTCGTAGACGCCGTCGGTCTCGCCCAGGTAGTCGATGCCGCTGACGAAGCCGGCCGGCAGGTAGACGATGCGGTTGTCGAACTTGATGTTGTACAGCGTGACCGAGGCCGTCAGCGGCCAGCGGCTGATGCGCATGCCCACTTCGATGTTGTCGGCGGTTTCCGGCTCGACGTTGCGGAAGCGCTGCGGGTCGGTCTCGCCGAGCACGCCGGAGGGAATGGCGGCGAAGTTCTGCGAGAAGCCCGCGAACAGCTCCATGCCTTCCACGCCCGGCGCCCAGGTGAAGCCGGTGGAGAGCAGCGGATCGGACCTGGAATCGGACGTCACGTGTTCGCTGGCGCCGATCACCCGGCGCCGCGACTGGTCGACGAAGAACTGCTTCACGCCCAGGCGCGCGCTGAACGGCCCGAAGCGGGCGACGTCCTCGACGTAGTACATCTGCTCGTCGACCTTGTACTTGTCTTCGAACTGCACCCAGTACGGCTGGTGGTCGAAGGCGATGTCCTGGCCGACGTTGAGCAGGCGGTGCCAGTCACGGCGTGCCGATCGGTCCAGCTTCTCGACCCACAGGCCACCCCGGACGGTGTTGTCGATCGCACCGAAAGTCTGCCGCCATTCGACGTCGGCGGTCACGCCCATGCGGTCGTTGTCGTAGTGGGTGTGGCGGTAGGACTGCGCGCCCAGCACGTTGCCGGCATAGCAGTCCGGATCGTATTCGGCGGTGAAGCCCAGCCGCGGCGTGCAGTTGGCCAGGCGCTGCGCGGCGCTGCCGTCGGGATTGACGAAGAAGATCTGGCCACGGTTGCTGCCGCCGTACACGGTCTTGCCACCGAGGTACTCCGACTCGGGACGGCCCGCACCGTCATCGCTGACCTGCGCCAGGTACGGTGGCAGCCAGTCGCCACGACCTTGCATGCGGTGTCCGTAAGCCGCCACCGAAGCCTTGAAGCCGTTGCCCGCATCGAAGGCCGCGCGCAGGTAGCCGAAGGTGTTCTCGCGCAGGGCGCGCGAGCCGGAGCGGTAGTTCTGGTCCAGGTAGGGAATGCCGGTGAGGGTGCCGACCAGGTTGTCGCGATCCGGATTGGTGGCGAAGCCGTTCGGCGACACACTGGTGTATTCCGGCTCGTCGGCATCGTTGTAGGACAGGTAGCCGGTCAGCGTCCAACGGTCGAGTTCGGTGATGAACTTGCCGGCAATGTGGTCGTTGCTGGCCTTGCCGCTGCCGTCGATCCAGTCCTGCACGCGCGCCGACGAGGCGCTGACCCAGGCGCGGGTGTGGCCACCGAGCAGGCCGGTGTCGTAGCGCACGTAGTACTTGCGCGCCTCGTTGTCACCGGCACCGACCACGAAGCGCAGGCGGCTGTCCTGCAGCGGGTCGCTGGTGAGGAAGTTGAGCGTGCCGCCGAGGGCCTCGTTCGAGCGCGAGGAGATATCGGCGGTGCCCTGGCTGACCTCCACCGTTTCCAGGTCGAGGGTGTCGATGTAGCGGTTGGCCAGCGAGCCGCCGCCATAGCCCGAGCCGCCGTTGGGCAGGCCGTCGATGGTGGTGCCGATCTGCTGGGTGTCGCGGTTGGTGACGAAGCCACGCATGCTGATCTGCGTGCCCCACACCGACGAGCCGGTGGCGTCGGCTTCGCTGACCACCACGCCAGGCACCTCGTTGAGCGCGTCGTTGACGCTGCTCATCACGGTCTGCCGGTTCAGCGTTTCCGCACGTACCGAAGTCTTTGCGTAGCTGGTGGCCTGGCCGATCACCTGCACCTGGTCGAGGGTGCGGGCCTCACTGCTGCGCGCGTCAGCGGCATCGCCCTGCGGTGCTTCGGCCAGGGCGTCCAGTGCGGGGGCGATCAGCAGGGCAAGCAGCGAGACACGGGGAAAGCGCGCAGACGTTCGCATCGAGACCGGACCTTCAGGGGAGGGAAGCCCCGGAGTGTCGGCAGCGCCAATGACATCGGCATGACGTGACGATGCAGGAATCGTGTTGTGCGACGGCCGGCACCTGTGGCCTGCTTCAGTACCGCGCATCCTTGGGTTTCGGGTCGCGTGGCCAATCCTTGCCCTTGTTGGCGAAGTCCGGCCGCGGCTGGTTGATGAAATAGCCGGCGATGTCCACCGCATCCTGGTCGGGCATCACCTGCTGGCCCAGTGGCGGCTCGCGGGTCACCGCCGGTGGCATGTTGTGCTTGATGAAGCCGGCGGCCTTGTACAGGCGCGCCATGCCGGCGCCGATGTTGAAGCTGTGGTCGCCCCATAGTGGCGGGAAGGCGATGTCACCGCTGGCGTCGCGCCGTCCTTCGCCGTTGTCGCCATGGCAGGCGGCGCACTGCACGGCGTACAGCGCCTGGCCACGGATCGGGTCCTGGGTCAGCGTGCTGTCGATGGGGCCCTCGCTGGGCGCGGCCACCGTTGCACCCTCTGGCACCGTGCTGCTCAGCCACGCCATGTAGTCGAGCATCGCGCGCATCTGCGGCGCGTCCTTCGGCAGCGGCTTGCCGTTCATCGAACGCTGCAGGCAGCCGTTGATGCGCTCGGCCAGCCCGATCACCTTGCCCGGGCGCGGCATGTAGCGCGGATAGGCGCCGCCGCCGGTATTGAAGTAGTGATTACCGAAAGGCCGCTTGCCCTCGGCCATGTGGCACGAGTTGCAGTTCAGATCGTTGCCGACGTTGTCCGGCAGCAGCCGCGCGGTCTCGTTGAGGATGCGCCGGCCGAGCATCACCGATCCGGCATTGTCCAGGCCGGCAATCTCGTCGGCGCTGGGCGCGGCGTAGTGGCCGACCCGCCTGCCTTGCGCATCGAGGATATCGATCGTGGCGGCCACGGCAGCATCCAGGTCCGGATACAGATGACGGTAGGCGAGGGTACCGGCGCCGGCCAGCATCACCAGGGTGATCGCAGTGCCGGCCAGCAGGCGGGAACGCGTGCGCGAACGCTTCATTGTGCGGCCTCCTGCGGAACGTAGTGCACCGGCTTGTCGCGCACCACCCGGCGCATGCGCGCCACGTCGACCTCGCTCACAGCGCTGGCGTGGTTGCCCCAGCTGCTGCGGATGAAGGTCAGGATCTGCGCCAACTGCGCGTTCGGCAGGTGCTCGAAGCCCGGCATGCTGAAGGCCATGCGATCGTGCGGGGTGCGCGGCGTGCGTCCGCCGGTCAGGGTCACCTGCACCAGCGAGCTGGGATCATCGGCGAACACGATCGAGTTGCCAGCCAGCGCCGGATAGACGCGGGGCATGCCGCGACCATCGGCGCGGTGGCAGGCCTGGCAGTGCTCGGCGTAGGCCAGCGAACCGGCAGCACGGTAGTCGCCACTGCGCAGCGCGGCGGTGGTGGTGTCGGTACCGGGCGACCACTGCGCACTGCGTCCCTCACGCGCCGGCAGCTGCTTGAGGTAGCGTGCCATCGCCAGCAGGTCGGCATCGGACAGATACTGCGTGCTGTGCTCGACTACGTCGGCCATGCCACCGAAAGCCGCAGCGCGATCAGTGCGGCCGGTGCGCAGGAACTCGACGATCTCGCCCTCGCTCCAGCTGGCCAGGCCGGTCGATTCGTTACGCAGGTTCTTCGCGTACCAGCCTTCCAGCACCGAACCGGACAGGAACTGGCGGCTGCCATCATCGGCCATTGCCTTTTCCTGGAAGGCCAGGCCGCGTGGCGTGTGGCAGGCGCCGCAATGGGCCAGGCCTTCCACCAGTTCGGCACCACGCTGCTGGCCGGCATCCAGCGCCGGATCCGGGCTGAAGCTGCGCGGGCGTGCGAAGAACAGCTGCCACCAGGCCAGCGGCCAGCGCATGTTGGCCGGCCACGGAATCGTGCTGGCGGCGTTGTCCTGGCTCACGGGCTGCACCTCGGCCATGAAATAGGCATAGAGCGCCTCGATTTCGGTATCGCGGGCGATCACGTATGAGGCGTACGGCATCGCCGGATACAGCGGCTGGCCGTCGTGGCGGACGCCGCGGCGAACCGCACGCTCGAAGTCGGCGTAGTCGTAGGCACCGATGCCGGTATCCGGATCGGGGGTGATGTTGGTCGAGTAGATCGTGCCCATCGGCGTCTGCATGCCGAGGCCACCGGCGAACGGCCTGCCCCCCGGCGCGGTGTGGCACGCCGCGCAGTCGGCGGCGCGCGACAGATACCGCCCCTGCGCGATCAGCGCCGGATCGTGGATGTCGACCTGCGCGGTCTGCCGCGGTGCGAACCAGTGCGGCATGCTGCGGGCGATGCCATAGGCGGCGGCCAATGTCGCGGCCAGAGCGAGGGCAAGCTTGATCGAGGTGCGCATGGGTGCACTCTGGGCAAGCACGTGCGCGCGCTCATTGATTCCGATCAATGACTGAACGTGTACAGCTTGCGCGCGAAGCTGAATCATTGCTGCGCTGTCATCAAGCCGTCATCCGCGTGCGATAGATCGGGGGCGTATTGGGGCGTTACTGTCCGAGTCTGTCGGATTCCCCCCTATGACGTGCCATGAAGCGCCTGCTGCTGCTGTTGCTGGCGTGCGCCGGCCTGTGGCTGGCTGCATGCTCCTCCTCGATCAATGCCTCGTCCACCTCGCTCGCCGATCGGCTGATTGCGCCAGGTGGTGTCTCGACCCTGCTTGATCGCCCGCGCATCGCTGCGGCCATCGCCGCATTGCCCAACCGCCACGGATTCGCAGCGGGCCGCGATGGCGTGCCGATCTTCTGGCGCGTGTTCGATCCCGGCGATTACGGCGCGCGCTACCACTACCTGCCGCAGCGCCACGAGAACGGCCTGCCATTGGATACCGGGCTGAGCCTGGCCGTGCCGAAGCCCTTCCGCGCGCAGGCGCCGCGTGGCACCGTAGTGCTGCTGCACGGGTGGATGATGAACGGCGATTCGATGCTCCCATGGTCGCTGCAGCTGGCGGAATCCGGCTATCGCGTGGTCACCCTCGACCTGCGCAACCACGGCCAGTCCGGTGCGGGACCGTCCGGCTATGGCACCTACGAATCGGATGACGTCGTCGATGTGATCGGCGCGCTGCGTAGGCGCGGCGAAGTGATCGGGCCGCTGTACCTGTTCGGCGTGTCCTACGGCGCCGCCACGGCCGTGTTCACCGCCGACAAGCTCGGCGACCAGGTGGCCGGCGTGGTGGCGATGGAGTCATTCGCCAATGCCGGCGTGGCGATCCGCACGATGATCCCGCACCTGATGGGGTTGCAGCCGGACGGACTGAAAGCGCAGGCGATGGCGTCGTACGCGCGCTGGCGCTATGGCGGTCAGGACATCAACCAGGTGATTGCTGCGGCCAGCCGCCGCATCGACGTCGATCTGGACCGCGTGGACGTCGCGCGTGCGCTGGCCGATACCCGCGCCTGCGTGCTGCTGCTGCATGGACAGGGCGACCAGCACATTCCGGTCAGCCAGGGCCGCGCGCTCGCCCAGGCCAACCCGCGCGCGCACTACATCGAGATGCGCGGCGAGGACCACATCACCCTGCCGCTGCGGCTGGACCTGCTGGCCGGAGTGGTCGATGACTGGATGGCGCGCGACGCGCACCCTCCGCACAGTGCCTGCCCGGCCCCACAGCTGCCGGCCCAGGCCGAGTGGCTGACGCGAAGCTGAAAAAAGGGGACGGAGGGGATTAAGTCGCATCTGCCACAGGTGTGCTGCAAACGACTTAATCCCCTCCGTCCCCTTTTTCTGTCAGGGCAGTCGGTGTGCCAGGGAACGCGCGGAGGCGGCTACGCCGAGCAGGAGTGCTGCTACGCACAGGAAGGCGAAGCCCAGGCTGGTCGCATGTGCCAGGGCACCGATTGCCGCCGGGCCGGCGAGGATGCCGGCGTAACCCAGTGTGGTGACTGCGGTGATGGCAATGCTCTCCGGCATCACCCGCTGCTGGCCCGCCATCGAGAACAGGGCCGGCACGATGTTGGCACAGCCCAGGCCGACCAGCACGTAGCCCCCCAGCGCCACCGCGTACGACGGGACCAGCGTCGCCAGCGTGAACCCCGCCGCCGCCGTGATGCCGCCGAAGACCATCGTGCGGGTCCGGCCAAGGCGTTCGACGATGCCGTCGCCGAACAGGCGCATCGCCGTCATCGCCAGGGTGAACAGTGCGAAGCCAGCGCCGGCCTGATCGCGCGGCACCTGGCGTACCTCGGCCAGGAACACCGCGCTCCAGTCCAGCATCGAGCCCTCGGCAAGGAACACCACGAAGGCCAGCACGCCGATGAACAGCACCACGCCGTGCGGCAGCGCCAGCAGGGGGCCTTCGTGCAGGATGCGTTGCGGACGCCAGTGCGGCGCCGACAGCACCGCGACCAGCAACAGCGCCGCCACCGAAAGCAGCGCGGCCAGCCACAGCGGCGTGCCCAGGATCAGCAGGCCGGTCATGCACCCGGCGCCGACGAATCCGCCGATGCTGTAGAAGGCGTGGAAACCGGACATCATCGCGCGCCCTGCATCGCGCTCGACCGCCACGGCCTGCATGTTCACCGTGCAGTCCATCGCGCCCACACCGGCGCCGAACAGGAACAGTGCGGCGCCCAGCGCAAGCGGCGAGGGCGCCAGTGCCAGCAATGGCAGTGCCAGCAGCACCGCTGCGCAGCTGGCCACCAGCAGGCGCCGGCAGCCCAGTCGCCCGGTCAGCGCACCGGCCAGCGGCATTGCCAGCAACGAGCCCAGGCCGAGGCAGAGCAGCACCGCGCCCAGGCTGGCATCGCTCAGCCCGGCCTTGGCCTTGGCATAGGGCACCATCGGCGCCCAGGCAGCGGTGGCGAATCCGGGAATGAAGAAGGCGGCGCGGGTGGCGTGCTGCTGGGCACGTGGGGATGAAGGCGTCATGCGCGGTGCGAAGCTCCAGGGAGTCTCAATGAAAACGTTTTCATATGGCCTCGGCAAGTGCCATGGGTGACATCCGGCGACGCATACGATTGCAGTGGGCCGGCAGCGTCACTGGTGATTAACCTCGCGCACGCACAGTTGCCGCACGGCCGGCATCCCGCCGGCCGCTGCCGGAGACCTGTACATGAGCACGACACCGACCATCCTCCTCGTCCATGGATTCTGGGGCGGGGCGGCACACTGGGCCAAAGTGATCCTGGAACTGCATCGCAACGGCCACGACCGCGTGCAGGCGGTGGAACTGCCGCTTACCTCGCTGGCCGACGACGCGGGGCGCACGCAGAAGATGATCCGGCAGGTCGATGGACCGGTGCTGCTGGTCGGCCACTCCTATGGTGGCGCGGTGATCAGCCAGGCCGGCAACGAGGACAACGTCAAGGGATTGGTCTACATCGCGGCCTTCGCGCCTGATGCCGGCGAGAGCCCGGGTGGCATCACCCAGCAACACCTGCCGGAGGCGGCACAGAACCTGGCGCCGGACAGCGATGGCTATCTGTGGCTGCGTGCAGACAGGTTCCACGAGAGCTTCTGCCAGGACCTGAATGACGACGAAGGCCGGGTGATGGCGGTGACTCAGAAGGCGCCGCTGGCCAGCACGTTCGGCGATGCGGTCAGCAATCCGGCCTGGAAGCACAAGCCCAGCTGGTACCAGCTGTCCCGCCAGGACCGCATGATCGCACCGCAGAACCAGAAGGCGATGGCCACGCGGATGCAGCCCAGGCGCCTGCTCGAGCTGGATGCCAGCCATGCCTCGCTGGCCTCGCAGCCGAAGGAAGTGACCGCGCTGATCCTGGAAGCCAGCGCTGCCATCGCTGGCTGAGGCTGCTTCTGCACAGCGCCAAGCGAGCGCCGGCGCAGCACGAAAGCGCCCGCGATGCTCGGGGGCACCGCGGGCGTTGTGGTTACAGTGGCAGGTCGAACACCAGCACTTCGGCGTCGTTGCCGTTTTCCAGGGTCAGCTGGGCTTCGTCGCTGACCTGCAGCGCATCACCGGCTTCCAGGGTGATGCCGTTGACCTGCAGCTGGCCACGCGCCACCTGCACATAGGCGCCACGCCCGTTGCCGAGCGCATGGTGCAGCTTCTGGCCGCCATCGAGGATGGTGGCGAAGATGCGGGCATCCTGGTGGATGCGCAGCGAACCGTCGGCACCGTCCGGCGAAGCGATCAGTCGCAGTTGTCCACGCTTGCTATCCGGCGGGAAGTGGGTCTCCTCGTACGACGGGGTGATGTTCTCGCTGTCCGGGAAGATCCAGATCTGCAGGAAGTGCACCGTCTCGTCGGCCGAGTGGTTGAACTCGCTGTGGGTGACACCGCTGCCGGCGCTCATGCGCTGCACGTCGCCGTAGCGCAGCACCGAGCCGGTGCCCATCGAGTCCTTGTGTTCCAGCGCACCGCCCAGCACGTAGGAAATGATCTCCATGTTGCTGTGACCGTGGGTACCGAAGCCCTGGCCGCCGATCACCTTGTCTTCGTTGATGACACGCAGCGGGCCGAAGCTGACGTAGCGGGGGTCGTAGTAGTTCGCGAAGGAGAAGGTATGGCGCGACGACAGCCAGCCATGCTCGGCCAGGCCACGGGTAGCGCTCTTGCGGATCTGCAGCATGATGGAATCTCCTTGTTCGATGGTTTCGATGGGGCGGGGTGGGCCGAAAGCCTGCGTGTTTCCCCGTTGGAGAGAAGTATCCGCTTGCGCCCCGGGTTTGAAAAACGGATAGTTTTGACAGCCATCATCGAAAAATTCGAATGCTCAAGCTCAGCCTCGATGCCCTGCAGATACTGGATGCCATCGACCGCCGCGGATCGTTTGCCGGTGCCGGCAAGGCGTTGCACAAGGTGCCTTCGACCATCTCCTATACCGTGGCCAAGCTGGAGGAAGACCTGGGTGTCCAGCTGTTCGACCGCGTTGGCCCGCGCGCCGAGCCGACCGAGGCCGGCCGCGCGCTGCTGGACGAAGGCCGGCACCTGCTGCGTGCGGCCCGCGAGCTGGAGCTGCGGGTGCGCCGGGTGGCGTCGGGCTGGGAGACCGAGCTTACCCTGGCGGTGGATTCGGTGTTCCCGACCTGGCTGCTCGGCCCGGATATCGCCGCATTTCGACAGGCCGAGGCGCCGACCCGGTTGCGACTGATCGGCGAGGCGCTGTCCGGCACCTGGGAGGCCCTGCTGGACCGGCGTGCCGACCTGCTGGTCGGCGCGCCGGGCGAGGGACCCAGTGGCGGCGGTTACGTGGTGGAACCCCTGGGCACGGTGGCGTTCGTGTTCGCCGTCGCACCCGAGCATCCCTTGGCCGCGGTGCCCGGCGTGCTCGGTCGCGAACAGCTGGCCGAGCACTGTGCGATCGCCGTTTCCGATTCCGCGCGCAGGTTGCTGCCGCGCACCGTTGGACTGTTGATGGGGCAGGAGATGCTGACGGTGCCGGACATGGCCAGCAAGCTGAAGCTGCAGTGCGAAGGCGTGGGCTTCGGTTTCCTGCCCGAGCCCTGTGCACGCGCCGCAGTGGCGCGCGGCCAGTTGGTGATCCGTGAAGTGGAGGAACACAAGCCGGAGGAGACGTTCTGGCTGGCCTGGCGCACCGGTGAGGAGGGCGCTGCCCTGCGCTGGTGGCGGGAGCGCCTGCGCAGGCCGGCGCTGCTGTCGGAGTGGTGGCAGGCGATGGCCAGGGGGTAGGGGGTTGGCAGGGGCTGCGCCCTGCACCCGCCGTAGTGCCGGCCGCTGGCCGGCAACATTCGAAGCAACAGCAACAGCAGAAGCTGGTTTCCTGAGGGATGGCGGGGTGGGGCCGGGTGCGGGAGACGCCGTAAACCCCCAGACCGGCCCAGCCGCTGGCGGCTGTGCGTTCGGGCGCTTGCGAAGCAGTGCTTCGCAAGCAAAGCGCCCTCACCCCTGGGGGCTTGGCCGCGGCTTGCTCGTGTGCGCTTTCCTGCGCACACGGCAAGACCGGGGTTGGGCGTCCTGCCCAACCCGCCCGAGGCATGCCTCGGGCCCATGCCGCGGACACTCCCGCAACCGGACCCACCCCGCCTTCGACAGTTTTCCGCGATCTGTCGGAACGGCGTACTGCTCGGGTAGGTGTCGACCTTGGTCGGCACGGTAGATCCACGCCATGCGTGGATGCTTTTCGATCTCGATTCGAAATATTCGATTCCGATGGAGATTCATCCACGCATGGCGTGGATCCATCAGATCGCGGAAATCTGTCAGAGGTGGGGCGGCATGGACAGGCAGGACCGTTGGCGGCATGGATGCCGCCATCGAGCCCCCATGGATGGGTTTACGGCGTGTCCTGCCTGTCCATGCCGCCCTGCCAACCCACGGAATGCCAGCTTTTGCTGTTGAGGTTGCCGGCCAGCGGCCGGCACTACCAGGGGTGCAGGGCGCAGCCCTGCCGAAGAACACACATAAAAAAACAGCAGGCCGAGGCCTGCTGTTTCGGTGTAATGGTGCGCCCGGAGAGATTCGAACTCCCGACCGCCTGGTTCGTAGCCAGGTACTCTATCCAACTGAGCTACGGGCGCCAATTACATAAACTTGTTGTGTTGACTGTGTATGGTGCGCCCGGAGAGATTCGAACTCCCGACCGCCTGGTTCGTAGCCAGGTACTCTATCCAACTGAGCTACGGGCGCGCGGTACACAATCAAATTTTAAAGCATTTCCAGCGGCGGATGCTGAAAACCTGTCGAGTGGTGCGCCCGGAGAGATTCGAACTCCCGACCGCCTGGTTCGTAGCCAGGTACTCTATCCAACTGAGCTACGGGCGCCCTGCGACAGGAGCGGAATTATGCGGATGTCGGCGCGGACCGTCAACAGTTTTGTGAAAATTTTCATCCAACTGAATGAAAAAGCGGTCAGCCACAGCGTCCGGGGCTTTCAGCCACGCGAAATGATCGGCGCGCGTGCCCAGCTCCTGCGCCGACAGCACGCACAGTTGTGCGTCCACGTTCGGCAGCTTCGCCAGCAACGCCTGCATCGATCCGGTCGGCGCCAGCCAGTCGTGTTCCATCAACACCGCCTGCGCGCTGCCGTGCACGCGCGCCATCTGCGCATCGAGATCCTCATCCATGCCGACCGCGGCGTAATGGTTGTTCAGGCCCACGCGCGCCCAGTCGGCGATCAGTCCGCGTGCTTCGGTGCCACCAAAGCCAAGTCGGCGCCCGTGCAGCACGCCCTGGCGCTGTGCGATCCACGGCAGGAAGCGGTAGACCAGCGGCAGCAGCCAGCCGCGTGGTGGCGGAAAACCGCGCCAGAACGGCGAGCCGCTGGCCGCCAGCCACAGCCGGTGGAAGTGCTTCGGATTGCGCCCGGCGTGCACGCAGGCCAGCTGACCGCCGAGGCTGTGGCCGCCGATGATCCAGGGCAGGGCGCCGCCCTCGTGATCGGCGGCGGCCAGGATCGCCTGGCTGCCCGGCAGATCCTGTTCAAGTACTTCGCGGTATCCCCAGTCCTGCGTGCGCGATGGGCGCAGCGAACTGCTGCCATTGCCGCGCCACTCATGCAGGTATACCGCCACGCCCCTGGCTGCCAGCGCCAATGCCAGCGGCAGGTAATGGCGTGCAGCCACGCCTAGCGCCGGCAGCCACAGCAGGCGCGCGAGCGGCTGCGCAGGCACGCAGGCAATCACCTCGTAGCGGTGGCCGTCGTCGCACTGCACGGCGAGGTTGCGCGGCGCCAGGTTCATGCGTGCGGCGCCGCGCCGAAGTGATCGAGGACCAGGACCTCGCTGCGGCCGGGGGCATGGCCCTGCTGCAGGCCGCGCGCAACATAGTCGATGCCGGCTTCGCAGGCGTTGGTCAGGCTCAGGCCGTTGCACAGCTGCGCGGCGATGGCCGAGGCCAGTGTGCAGCCGGTGCCATGTGCATCCAGCGGCAGGCGGGCGTGGATGAATTCTTCGCTGCTGACGCCGTCGAAGTAACGGTCGATCACACGATGGCCTTCCAGCAGGTGTCCGCCCTTGAGCAGTACGGCACCGGCACCGAGGTCGAGCAGGTCGGAGGCCGCCCGTTCGGCATCATCGCCATTGCTGATCTTCCGGCCCACCAGCAGTTCCGCCTCCGGTATGTTCGGGGTCACCAGCGTGGCCAAGGGAATCAGGCGTTCGCGCATCGCCTGCAGGGCATTGTCTTCCAGCAGGCGTGCGCCGCTGGTGGCGACCATCACCGGGTCCAGCACCACGTGCGGCGGTCGATGCTGCTCCAGTGCATCGGCGACGGTGTGGATCACTTCGGCGTTGGCCAGCATGCCCAGCTTCACCGCGTGGATGTCGAAGTCGTCGAAGCAGGCCTCCAGCTGCGCGCGCAGGAAACCGACCGGTGGCACATGCACGGCGATGACGCCGCGGGTGTTCTGCGCGGTCAGCGCGGCGATCGCGGAAAGACCGTGCACGCGATGGGCAGCGAAGGTCTTCAGGTCGGCCTGGATGCCCGCGCCGCCGCCGGAGTCGGAACCGGCGATGGTCAGGGCGGAAACGGGCGTGGTCGGGCTCATCCAGCGATTGTGCCGTGGTCCAGCTGGGGAAAGTAGATCCGCGCCATGCGTGGATGCCTTGGTAGAAGGGGTCAGAGCCCTTTTTCGCAGGAAAAGGGACCTGACCCCCAGAGCGCGGCCCTCAGTGCCGCCAACGCGCCCACTGCTGGTACAGCACATAACCCAGCCCGGTCAGGCCGGTCAGCAGGGCGGGGGCGAGCAGGGCGTGGTACTGCCAGCGCATGAACAGCCAGGCGCCGAGGATGCCGCCGCCGAGGAAACCGCTGATGATCAGGCCGCTGAGGGTCAGTCGCCGCACCTGCAGCGGCAGGCCACGCAGCAGGTGGCCCAGGCCGATGCCGAGGTCGGTGAACATGCCGCTGAGATGGGTGGTGCGCACCACCGCGCCGCTGAAGGTCGTGGCCATCGCGTTCTGCAGTCCGCAGGCCATCGCGGCGGCCAGTGCAACCCAGATCTGGTGGCGTTCGAACAGCGGAATGGCCACCAGCAGCAGCGCTGACTCCAGCGCCAGCGCCACGCCGTAGCGTCGGCCCAGTTGCAGGGTACTGTCCTGGATCAGCAGGCCGCTGAGCATCGCGCCCAGCGAGAACGCGATCAGCAGCCCCCACAGATGGCCGACCGCGCGCCAGTCGCCCTGCGCCAGCGCCATGCCGAGCTGGCTGGTGCTGCCGGTCATGTGGCTGACCGCCTGGTGCTCGAAGCCGAGGAAGCCGACCACGTTGACCATGCCGGCCACGCACGAGAGCGCGACCGCGCCGATCCAGACCCAGGTGGGCAGGCGGATTCCCATCGGCGGGGCCCCTCAGGGCCCGCCGAGGCCGCCGTTGAACTGCAGCTCGCTGAAGGTGTTGCTGGCCGGGTCGAACACCGCGCCCCAGAACTGCGCGCCGCCGTCGCAGACGCGGATCGCTTCCCGCGCCGGGTTGATGCCGCTGTCGTCGGGCAGATGGAAGGCGTTGATGTAGATCAACCGCTTGCCAGCGCTTTCGATGCCGACGTACTGGCGGTCGAAGTCCAGCACCTTCGGCACCTGGGCCTCCAGCGACGACAGCTTCGCTTCCAGCTGGTCGACCTGCTGGCGGCTGGGTGCCCAGTAGCCGCTGACCCGCCCGGGCTCGCGGCCCGGGCTGGGCCGCGAGCAGGTATCGAGCACCTGCGCGGCGATGATCGGGCGAGTGACCACCCAGGACTGGCCGGTGCGCGCGGCAGTCGGCACGCTGGCCGGGCCGCGCGTGGTGGTGCAGGCACCCAGGACGGCGGCGAGGGCGATCGCCGCCGTGGGCAGCAGCAGGCGGGTGCAGCGGTTCACAACACCTCCGAAGCGTAATCGGCCAGGCGCGAACGCTCGCCACGGCGCAGCGTGATGTGCGCGCTGTGCGGCCAGTTCTTGAAGCGATCCACCGCGTAGGTCAGGCCCGAGGTGGTTTCGGTCAGGTACGGCGTGTCGATCTGCTCGACGTTGCCCAGGCAGACGATCTTGGTACCGGGGCCGGCACGGGTGATCAGCGTCTTCATCTGCTTCGGGGTGAGGTTCTGCGCCTCGTCCAGGATCAGGTAGCGTGACAGGAAGGTGCGGCCGCGCATGAAGTTCATCGAGCGGATCTTGATGCGGCTGGCCAGCAGGTCGTTGGTGGCCTGGCGGCCCCAGGTGCCGCCTTCCTGGTTGTGCGTGAGCACTTCCAGGTTGTCGGTCAACGCGCCCATCCACGGCGTCATCTTCTCTTCCTCGGTACCGGGCAGGAAGCCGATGTCTTCGCCGACGCTGACCGTGGCGCGGGTCATGATGATCTCGCGATAGCGCTGCTGGTCCATCGTCTGCGCCAGGCCGGCGGCCAGCGCCAGCAGGGTCTTGCCGGTGCCGGCGGTACCCAGCAGCGTGACGAAGTCGATCTCCGGGTCCATCAGTGCGTTGAGGGCGAAGTTCTGCTCGCGGTTGCGTGCGCTGATGCCCCACACGGCGTGGCTGCCGTGGCGGAAATCATCGACCAGCGACAGCACCACCTTGCCGTCGCCGACCACGCGGCTGACGCGCAGCTCGACTTCATCCTCGCCCGGCAGGTAGACATACTGGTTCGGATACCACTCCTCGCCGTCCTGCGCCTGGATTTCGTAATGGGTACGGCCCTTGTCGCTCCAGCTGCGCAGGTCGTCGCCGTGGCGCTTCCAGAAGTCTTCCGGCAGTTCGGTGGCGCCGGTGTAGAGCAGGCTGAAATCGTCCAGCGCACGGTCGTTCTCGTAGTCCTCGGACACGATGCCGGCGATGGCGGCCTTGATCCGCAGGTTGATGTCCTTGGAGACGAACACCACCGGCAGGTCCGGGGTTTCTTCCTTCAGGGCCAGGATCGCGCCGAGGATGGCGTTGTCCGGAATGACCTGGCCGAAGCTCTTGCCTGCATCGAAATGGCTGGTCTGGAAGCGCAGCTTGCCGGCGCTCTGCTTGCCGCGCAGCTGCAGCCCATTGGGGCGCTGCAGCGGAATGCCGTCGGCCAGGTTGTCCAGGCCCGATTCCTGCACCAGCTCGTTGAGGAAGCGGCTCACCTGGCGGGCGTTGCGGCTCGCCTCGGAGGTGCCCTTCTTGCCGTTGTCCAGCTCTTCGATCACCTGCATGGGCAGGTAGACGTCGTGCTCCTCGAATTTGAACAGCGCGGTGGGATCGTGCATCAGCACGTTGGTATCCAGCACGTAGATGCGCTTGCCTCGGGTCATCGTCGATTCCTGGTTACGGACAGGGAAAAACCACCACGGCCTGCTGCGGGGCAGGGTGATGGCAGACACAGTAGGCAGTGGGACTCACTTGGACTGGGAGGCCTTCAGTTCGGCGAGAACCGCATCGGCATGGCCGGCAACCTTGACCTTGCGCCAGGACTGCACGATGCGGCTGTCGGGGGAAATCAGGAAGGTGCTGCGTTCGATGCCACGTACCTGCTTGCCGTACATGTTCTTCATCTTGATCACGTCGAAGGCGTTGCACAGCGCTTCGTCGCCATCGCTGACCAGCGGGAAGCCGAAGCCCTGCCTGGTGCAGAAATTGTCGTGGGACTTCACCGAATCACGCGAGACGCCCAGCACGACCGCACCGGCCTTCTTGAATTCCGGCAGCAGCGCGTTGAAGTCGAGGCCTTCGGTGGTACAGCCCGGGGTGCTGTCCTTGGGATAGAAGTACAGCACCAGCCAGTGGCCGGCGTAGTCGCCGAGGGTGGCCTGGGTGCCACCGGACAGCGCCAGTGGCAGGGAGAGGGTGGTGCGGTCCAGGGTGTCGCCGTTGTTCATGAGGTCCTTCTGTCGAGCCTGGGTTCTTTCTACGACAATTGCATGAAACGCCACGCGCCCGTGAGGGATGCGCGAAAAATCAGGAATTCAATCAGAACTTCATCGGGTCCATGATCGCGTCCAGGTTCAGGTGGTCGCAGAACTCGAGGAAATCGTCGCGCAGCGCGGCGATGTGCATGTTGGCCGGCACGCCGATGGTGACCTGCGCGCTGAACATCTCCGCACCGGTCTGCATGGCGCGGTAGCGCGTGCTCTGCAGGTTCTCGATGGTGATGCCCTGGCGGTCGAAGAAGTCGGCCAGCTGGAACAGGATGCCCGGCTTGTCGGCGGCGATCACTTCGACGATGTAAGGCAGCAGGTTGGACTGCGCCTGCTTGGCGGCGGTGCGGTACCAGACCAGCTTCAGGCCTTCCTCGCGCTCGAGCCGGGTCAGCATCGCCTCGAGCTTGGCCACCGAGTCCCAGGAGCCGGTGGCCAGGGCGGTGACCGAGACATCGCGGCCGACCGTGGCCAGGCGTGCGTCCACCAGATTGCAGCCGCTGTCGGCGATGCGGCGGGTGACGGACAGCAGGGGGGACTCCGGATGCGTCGTATAGGCGTTGATCAGGAGGTGGTTTTCGCTCGGCGCGGGGCGCGGGGTGGTGTCGGTCAAGGCGATTCCGGGTAATGCATGCGTGAGTCTGAATGCCCGCCAGAGGCGGGGATCCACCGGTGTCCAGCATACTTGCCCGTGCTTTCGCGCCGCAAGTAACATTCAGGTCGCCCCCGGCCTGTCGTGGCGGGCGTTTTCCCTTCCCAGCCAAGAGCAGCACGTCCTTGTCCCTTTCCGGCCTCATCACCGCGCTGGCGACCCCGTTCCGGGCCGACGGTGCCCTCGATCCCGATGGTTGGCAGCGCCTGCTGCACCTGCAACTGGAGGGTGGCGTCCATGGCGTTGTCGTGGCCGGCTCGACCGGCGAGGCGGCCACCCTGACCGACGCCGAGTACGACCAGCTGCTGGCCAGTGCGGTGGAACGCATCGGCGGCCGCATTCCCGTCATGGCCGGCACCGGCTTGTCCGGCACCGCCAAGACCATCGAACAGACCCGTCGTGCCGCCGCACTGGGCGCCAGCCATGCGCTGGTGGTCACCCCGCCCTACGTGCGGCCGACCCAGGCCGGCCTGATCGCGCACTACCGCGCGGTTGCCGACCAGGGCGGGCTGCCCGTCGTCCTGTACAACGTGCCTGGCCGCACCGGCTGCGACATGCAGCCGGAGACCGTCGCCGAGCTGGCCAGCCATCCCAACATCGTCGGCATCAAGGAAGCGGTCGGTGACACTGGCCGGGTCCACGCGCTGCTGGCACTGCGCAGCCCGCAGTTCGCGGTGCTTAGTGGTGACGATGGCACCGCGGCCCGTTCCATCCGCGCCGGTATCGATGGCCTGATCTCGGTGGGTTCCAACGTGCTTCCCGGCGCCTACCGCCGGATGTGCGAGCTGGCCGCCGCGCACGACCATGAAGCCACCGAGTCGTGGGATGCGCGCCTGCAGCCGTTCCATGATTTCTGTGGTGTCGAACCGAACCCGATCCCGGTCAAGGCGCTGCTGCGCCGCATCGGCATCGGCCACGACCTGCGCCTGCCACTGCTGCCGCTGTCGGCAGCGCATCACCCGGCCGCCGATCATCTTGCGGGCGACATCGCCGCCCTCGAAGCCCTTTCCAGCCACTGACCTTCCGTCTTGGTCTGACCCAGGAGATTCACATGCGTCAATCCGTTTCCACCGTCCGCGTGCTGTCCTATGCCCTGCTTGCTGTGGCGGTCGCTGCCGGCACCACCGGCTGCTTCAAGCGCGGCGTCAAGGGCGACTACGCCCTGGCCCCGGAAATGCGTCCGCTGGAAGTGCCGCCGGACCTGAACCTGCCGGCCACCACCGGTGACAACAAGGTGCCGACGCTGGCCTCGGCGACCAAGCCGGCGGCACCTGCCGCGGCTGCCCCGGCCGTGGGCACCACGGGCTTCACCATTGCCGGCGGCAAGGAAGAAGCCTTCGCCAAGGTCGGCACGGCGCTGGAAGGCGTGGAGGGCGTGACCATCGCCAGCCGCGCGCAGCTGCTGGGTTCGTACGACGTGGCCTATGAAGGCAGCAACTTCCTGGTCCGCGTGGTCGCCGTCGATGCTGGCGCCTACATCTCCGCGGTCGATCCGCGTGGCCTGCCGGCCACGGCCGCAGCACCGGTGAAGCTGATCGCTGCGCTGAAGGCGAAGCTGGCGCCGTAAGGGCCGGTCGAGCGGGTGCGGGCCCAGGTCCGCAGCTGCCCGGGTAGAGGCCGACCCGAGTCGGCGCTTCTGTGCCAACCAAGGTTGGCACCTACCGGATCCTGCGGTTGGCGTATGCCGGAAAACGCAAAAGGGCGCCTTGGGGCGCCCTTTTCGTTGCTGCAACGGGCGCTTCTCAGCGCTCCAGCAGTTTCAGCTTGTCCGGCTTGCCATCCCACTCGCCGGCGTCGGCAGGCGGATCCTTGCGCACGGTCAGCACCGGCCACGCCTTCGCCAGCTCGGCATTGAGGGCGACAAAGCCCTCCTGGCCGGCGGGGACATCGTCCTCCGGGAAGATCGCGTTGACCGGGCACTCCGGCTCGCAGAGGGTGCAGTCGATGCACTCATCCGGGTCGATCACCAGGAAGTTCGGGCCTTCGTGGAAGCAATCCACGGGGCACACTTCCACGCAATCGGTGTGTTTGCACTTGATGCAGTTTTCGGTGACGACAAAGGGCATGGGCTGGGGGTGGATCGATTCCTGAACCCGCCAATTCTAGAACAGGTTGGCCCCCGGTGTCGGCGCGGAGCCGAAAACGGGCGTCTGGCAGGCGCGGCCGTGGCCGCCGTTGGCGGCATGGCAGGGCCTGTGCGACGCTGCGCGGCAACCGGCCGTGGTGGCCGGGCTCCCTTTCCAACAGGATCTTCCATGTCTCACGCCCAGCCCGGCGTCGCCTCCCGCGGCGGTGAAAACACGGCCTTCATCGTCCTGATCAGCTGCGTGGCCACCCTCGGTGGGTTCCTGTTCGGCTTCGACAGTGGTGTCATCAATGGCACGGTCGATGGCCTGCGGCAGGCCTTCAATTCCAGCGAGGCCGCGCTGGGCTTCGAGGTCGCCTCGATGTTGCTGGGCTGCGCGATCGGGGCCTTCCTGGCCGGCTGGCTGGGCGATCGGCTGGGGCGCCGCGGCGTCCTGATCGTGTCGGCGCTGATGTTCCTGGTTTCGGCGCTGGGCGCCGGCGCGGCCCATGCGTCCTGGCTGTTTGTCGCGGCCCGCGTGCTGGGCGGTTTCGCGGTGGGCGCGGCCAGCGTGATGTCGCCGGCCTACATCGCCGAGGTCGCTTCGGCGCGGTATCGCGGCCGACTGGCCACGGTGCAGCAGATGGCCATCATCTGCGGATTGTTTGCGGCGTTCCTCAGCAATTATCTGCTGGCCCGCGCTGCCGGCGCCTCGACCGAGCCGCTGTGGCTGGGCCATGAGGCGTGGCGCTGGATGTTCTGGATGCAGGCGCTGCCCTCCGCGCTGTTCCTGGTGCTGCTGCTGGTGATTCCGGAAAGCCCGCGCTTCCTGGCGCTGAAGGGCCGCCAGGGGCAGGCGAGGGCGGTGTTGTCGCGACTGTACGGCGAGGCCGCTGCCCGGGCCAAGCAGGCCGAGATCGAGGCCAGCCTGGCACAGGACCAGCACAAGCCGCGCTTCGGCGACCTGCGCAGCAGGGCTACCGGCAGGCTGCGCCCGATCCTCTGGGTGGGCATCGGCCTGGCCATGTTCCAGCAGCTGGTCGGCATCAACGTGGTGTTCTACTACGGCGCGGTGCTGTGGCAGGCGGTGGGCTTCTCTGAAAGCGACGCACTGCTGATCAATGTGCTGTCCGGCGCGCTGAGCATCGGCGCCTGCCTGCTCACCGTGCTGCTGATCGACCGCATCGGGCGCAAGCCGCTGCTGTGGGTCGGCTCGGTCGGCATGTCGGTGGCACTGGTGCTGATGGTGGTGGCCTTTGCCAGCGGCAGCCTGGCCGGCGGGCGCCTGCAGCTGTCCGATGGCATGGGCCGGCTGGCGCTGGTCGCAGCCAATGTCTACGTGGTGTTCTTCAACATGTCCTGGGGCCCGGTGATGTGGGTGATGCTGGGCGAAATGTTCCCCAACCAGATCCGTGGCCCGGCGCTGGCGGTGGCGGGGGCCGCGCAATGGACCTCGAACTTCGCGATCACCGTGACCTTCCCGATGCTGCTGGCCGGCATCGGCCTGGCCGGCGCCTATGGTATCTACGCGGTCGCGGCGATCCTTTCGATCTTCTTTGTGGTCCGCTACGTGCGCGAGACCAAGGGCAAGGAGCTGGAGCAGATGGAAGGCTGACGGCCGGCCTGTGTTTCAGCGCCTCCCTGTTCTGCGGGGAGACGGCAGGTCCGCCGATCCAGGACACGCCGTAAACCCATCCATGGGGGCTCGATGGCGCCATCCATGGCGCCAACGGTCCTGGATCGGCGGGCCTGCCGCCTCTCGACACATTGCGGGTGGCGGACGCAGGTCTGCACGTCGGGATTGAATTGGCTGCGGATGAGCGAGGCTGTTCGTACCGCCGTCGCGGGAGATTGTCTGGAGGGGGCGGGCCACCCTTTTCTGGACCGTTGGCGCCATGGATGGCGCCATCGAGCACCATGGATGGGCTTTTGCGTGTCCAGAAAAGGGTGGCCCGCCCCCTCCCGCGCAGGAACAGGGAGGCGCACAAGCGGCCAATCCGACCGCAATCATTGCAACCCCGGAAAACAGAAAAGCCCGCACAAGGCGGGCTTTTTCGGTTCCTGCTGCGGCGACTGGCGCTCCCTAGGGGACTCGAACCCCTGTTTTAGCCTTGAGAGGGCCACGTCCTAACCACTAGACGAAGGGAGCGTAACTGTGTCGCTGCCGAGGCAGGAGCGCTAGTATATGCACCTCGATGCCATTGGGCAATCCCGAAACTTCAACCGGAAGCGCCAACATCATTTCCCCTGCTACATCACCGTTCAGCCTGCGCGTCATCCCGCGCGACCAGCACACGATCTCCCGCAAGGACATCAGCCCGAACGCCCTGCGCGTGCTTTATCGCCTGCGCGATGCCGGCTTCGGCGCCTACCTTGTCGGCGGCGCGGTGCGCGATCTGCTGGTCAATGGCCAACCCAAGGATTTCGACGTGGCCACCGACGCCACGCCCGAACAGGTCAAGCAGCTGTTCCGCAACTGCCGCCTGATCGGCCGCCGGTTCCGCCTCGCCCACGTAGTGTTCGGCCGCGAGATCATCGAAGTCGCCACCTTCCGTGCCAACAGCGATGACGGCAGCGGCGACCGCGAGATGGAAAACGGCATGCTCGTGCGCGACAACGTGTACGGCACCATCGAAGACGACGCCGTCCGCCGCGACTTCACCTGCAACGCGCTGTACTACGCCATCGAGGACTTCTCGGTGCGTGACTACACCGGTGGTTTCGAGGACGTGCAGGCACGTCTGATGAAGCTGATCGGCGATCCGGTGCAGCGCTACCAGGAAGACCCGGTGCGCATGCTGCGTGCGGTGCGCCTGGCGGCCAAGCTCGGCTTCCAGATCGAAGAGGGCACCGCCGCTCCGATCCCGCAGCTGGCCGGCCTGCTCAACGAAGCCGCACCGGCGCGCCTGTTCGAGGAAGTGCTCAAGCTGTTCCTGTCCGGGCACGGCGTGGCCAGCTTCGAAGGCCTGGAGCGTTACGGCCTGCTCGACGTGCTGTTCCCGGAAAGCGCCAAGGCGTTGAAGTCCAACCGCACCGGCGCGCTGCGCCGCATGCTGGTCGAGGGCCTGGCCAACACCGATGCGCGCGTGGCCAACGACGAGCCGGTCTCGCCGGCGTTCCTGTTCGCACTGCTGCTGTGGCCGGCGTTCTGCCGCGCGCAGGCGACCCTGCTCAAGCAGGGCGTGGCACCGGAAGAGGCACAGCGCCGTGCCGCCGACCGCGTCACCGTGCAGCAGCTGAGCACCATTGCGCTGCCGCGGCGTTTTTCGCTGCCGATGCAGGAGATCTGGCTGCTGCAGTCGCGCTTCGGTTCGCGCCAGCGCAAGCGCGTGTTCCGCACCCTGACCCACCCGCGTTTCCGTGCGGCGTTCGACTTCCTCAGCCTGCGCCAGGTGGCATCGTCCGAGCATGCTGCAGATGTCGAGTTCTGGCGCGACGCGCAGGCGCAGTCCGGACGCGAGCTGGAATCGTCGCTGGATGCGATACACAGCGAAGAGACCGAGGACGAGAGTGGGGCGCCGCGCAAGCGCCGCCGTCGTCGGCGTCGTCCGGGCGCCACGGCCGGTGCAGCGGGCGAGTAAGCAATGACCCTTGCCTGGATCGGTCTCGGCGCCAACCTTGGCGACGCGGCCGCCACCGTGGGCGCGGCGATTGCCGCGCTGGACGGCCTGCCCGGGACCCGCCTGCGCCAGGCCTCGCGGCTTTACGCGACGCCGGCCTGGGGCAAGGAAGACCAGCCGCCGTTCGTCAATGCGGCGGCCTCGGTCGAAACCACGTTGCCGGCCGATGAGTTGTTGCAGGCGATGCTGGCGCTGGAGCAGCGCTTCGGCCGCGTGCGCGATCCGGCGGTGCACTGGGGGCCGCGTGCGCTGGACCTGGACCTGCTGCTGTATGGCGCGCAGGTGCTCGATCAGCCGGGCCTGCAGGTGCCACACCCTTACCTGCACGCGCGTGCCTTCGTGCTGGTGCCACTGGCCGAAATCGCACCGGATCTGGCCATTCCCGGCCATGGCCGCGTGCGGGATGCAGTGATGCGGGTAGATGCCTGCGGGATCGCGCCGATAGGGTGATAATGCCCGGGTTATCTCCCCCGGTTATCAGCACATGAGCACCCACGCAGACAGCAAGCCCTGGACCGTTCCCGCCCTGGCCGAGGCCAAGCGCAATGGCCAGAAGCTGGTCATGTTGACCGCCTACGACGCCGGCTTCGCCCGCACCTTCGACGCAAATGGCGTTGACCTGATCCTGATCGGCGATTCGCTGGGCATGGTCGTGCAGGGCCATGATTCGACCCTGCCGGTGACCGTGGCCGACATGGTCTACCACACCCGCGCCGTGGCCCGCGTGCTGCAGCGTGCGCTGCTGGTGGCCGACCTGCCGTTCGGCGCCGATGCCACCCCGGAGCGCGCGCTGGATGCTTCGCTGCAGCTGCTGCAGGCCGGTGCCGAGATGGTCAAGATCGAAGGGGCCGGCTTCAAGGTCGACATCATCCGCTACCTGGTCGAGCGCGAGATTCCGGTCTGCGCGCACCTGGGCCTGACCCCGCAATCGGTGCTGCGCCTGGGCGGCTTCAAGATCCAGGGCCGCGGCGATGCCGCCCGCCAGCTGGTCGAGGATGCCAAGGCCGTGGCCGCGGCCGGTGCCAGCATCATGGTGCTCGAATGCGTGCCGACCCCGGTCGCCGCAGAAGTGACCGCCGCGGTGGATGTGCCGACCATCGGCATCGGTGCCGGCCCGCAGTGCGACGGCCAGGTGCTGGTGCTGCACGACTTCCTGGGCCTGGACAGCGGCCATCGCCGTCCCAAGTTCGTCAAGGACTTCCTTGCCGAAGGCGGTTCGGTGGCCGGTGCCACCCGCGCCTACGCCGACGCCGTGCGCGACGGCAGCTTCCCCGACGAACAGCACGCCTACGCCCAATGATCCAGACCTTCAACGAACTCGGCGCACTGCGCGCGCAGATCGCCCAGTGGAAGCAGGACGGCCTGCGCGTGGCGCTGGTGCCGACCATGGGCAACCTGCATGGCGGCCACCATTCGCTGGTGGCACTGGCCCGCCAGTACGCCGACAAGGTGGTGGCGAGCATTTTCGTCAATCCGACCCAGTTCGGCCCGAACGAGGATTTCAACCGCTACCCGCGCACGCCCGAGGCCGACGTGGCCGGACTGGAGCAGGCCGGCTGCGACGCGGTGTGGCTGCCCAGCGTCGAGGTGATGTACCCGCTGGGCGTGGACAAGACCACGCAGATGCATGCGCCGGGTGTCAGTGAAGTGCTGGAAGGCGCCAGCCGGCCGGGCCACTTCGATGGCGTCTGCACCGTGGTGGCGCGCCTGTTCCTGCAGGTCCAGCCGGATGTGGCCGTGTTCGGCCGCAAGGATTACCAGCAGTTGGCGGTCATCAGGCAGATGGTGACCGAGCTGTCGTTCCCGATCCAGATCGTCGGTGCTGAGATCGTGCGCGACGAGGATGGTCTGGCCAAGAGTTCGCGCAACCAGTACCTGAGCGCGGAACAACGCCCGGTTGCGACCACCCTCCACCGCACCCTGCTGGGCATGCGCGAGGGCTATGTGGCCGGTCACCCGCGCGAACGCATCGAGGCGGATGCCACCGCCGCGCTGCAGGCGGCCGGGTTCCAGGTCGACTACGCGGTGCTGCGCACCCCGGAACTGGCCGAGCCGACCTTCGACGGCGGTGGCCGCGTGGCGCTGATTGCCGCGCGCCTGGGCACCACCCGGTTGATCGACAACCTGGAATTCTGAGCCGCATGCGACCGTGGGGCGCCCGCACCGGGCGCCTCTCGCCTTCCCACGGACGGGAGACCGGAGCCATGAAGACCCCTGCCATTGACGCCGGCCGCCTTGCCCGGGCGACGTTCCTCGCCGTGCTGGCGGCCGGCATGCTGCCGGCGCAGCTGTTTGGCGGCCTCTTGTTCGCGCTCGAATTCAGGCGCACGCCGATGCCCGCGCTCACCGGCGGTGGGCTGATGTTCGGGCTGGGCGTCTGCAGCGCCATCGCGGTGTTCCTGCCGATGGCGCTGATCCTGCAGTCCCGGCGGCCCTTGCGCCGGATCAGCTTCGCGCTTGTGGGGGCTGCGCTGGGCGCGCTGGCCATGGCGGTCCATGAATGGCCGGGTGCGGTCCAGGGGCCGCTGCTGCAGCGCCTGCGCTATGTGGATACCTTCGATGTGATCCGCTATGGGCTGACGGTGTCGTTGGCCGGGGGGCTGGGCCTGGCCGCCGGGCTGGCCTTCCATGCGGTATTCCGGCTGTCACTGCAGGGCGGTGCCGTCCCTGCCGCGCCAGCGCCGCGGGGCGAGGGCGCCTGAACGGCCTTCAGCGTCCTGCGGCAGCCCCCTGACGACGGCCAAGCGGGTGCTAGAATCCGCTCTTTCCTTTGCCGTTGCAGCGCCCCCATGCACCTGTCCCTGCTCAAGACCAAGATCCACCGCGCCACCGTCACCCATTCCGAGCTGAACTACGAAGGCTCGATCGCCATCGACGACAACCTGCTGGCGGCCACCGGCATCCGCGAGTTCGAGCAGGTGCACATCTGGGACGTGACCAACGGTGCGCGTTTCTCGACCTATGCCATCCGCGCCGAAGCCGGCAGCGGCGTTGTCTCGCTCAACGGTGGCGCCGCGCGCCACGTGCAGGTCGGTGACATCATCATCATTGCCGCGTTCGCCAGCATGACCGAGCAGGAAGCCGACAGCTTCAAGCCGAAGCTGGTGTACGTTGATGGCAAGAACCAGATCACCCACACCAACGACACGATCCCGACCCAGGCCGCATGACAACGAACAACGGATTCGACTCGCTGCATTCCCACGCCCAGCGCCTGAAGGGCGCAAGCATTCCCGGCCTGCTCGCCGCCGAACCCGGCCGCGTACAGGACCTGGCACTGCGGGTCGGTCCGTTGTACGTCAACTTTGCGCGGCAGAAATACGATGCCGCGGCGCTGCAGGCGTTGCTGGCGCTGGCGGCCGACCGTAACGTCGGCGGTGCCATCACCCGCCTGTTCCGCGGCGAGCAGGTCAACCTGACCGAAGGTCGCGCGGCGCTGCACACCGCGCTGCGCGGCGACGTGGTCGATGCGCCGGTGGCGGCCGAGGCCTATGCCATCGCGCGCGCGATCCGCCAGCGCATGGGCGTGCTGGTGCGCGCGCTGGAAGACAGTGGCGTGACCGATGTGGTCAGTGTCGGCATCGGTGGTTCCGACCTTGGCCCGCGCCTGGTTGCCGACGCGCTGCGCCCGGTCACCGGCGCGCGCCTGCGCGTGCATTTCGTGTCGAACGTGGACGGCGCCGCCATGCAGCGCACGCTGGCCACGCTGGATCCGGCCAAGACCGCCGGCATCCTGATTTCCAAGACCTTCGGTACGCAGGAAACCCTGCTCAACGGCCAGATCCTGCACGACTGGCTGGGCGGCAGCGAGCGCCTGTACGCAGTCAGCGCCAATCCCGAACGTGCCGCCAAGGCCTTCGCGATCGCCGCCGATCGCGTGCTGCCGATGTGGGACTGGGTGGGGGGCCGTTATTCGCTGTGGTCGGCGGTCGGTTTCCCGATCGCGCTGGCGATCGGTTTCGAGCGCTTTGAACAGCTGCTGGAAGGCGCGGCGCAGATGGATGCGCACGCGCTGGATGCGCCGCTGGAGCGCAACCTGCCGGTGTTGCACGGTCTGACCGACATCTGGAACCGCAACCTGCTGGGCCATGCCACGCATGCGGTGATGACCTACGACCAGCGCCTGGCGCTGCTGCCGGCCTACCTGCAGCAGCTGGTGATGGAAAGCCTGGGCAAGCGCGTGCAGCGTGACGGCCAGCCGGTCACCACCGACACCGTGCCGGTGTGGTGGGGCGGGGCGGGCACCGATGTGCAGCACAGCTTCTTCCAGGCGCTGCACCAGGGCACCAGCATCGTGCCGGCCGATTTCATCGGCTGCGTGCACAACGATGATCCGTACACGGTCAATCACCAGGCCCTGCTGGCCAACCTGCTGGCGCAGACCGAGGCGCTGGCCAATGGCCAGGGCAGCGAAGATCCGCACCGGGATTACCCGGGCGGCCGCCCGAGCACGTTGATCCTGCTCGACGCGCTGACCCCGCAGGCGCTGGGCGCGCTGATCGCCATGTACGAACACGCCGTGTACGTGCAGTCGGTGATCTGGAACATCAACGCCTTCGACCAGTTCGGTGTCGAGCTGGGCAAGCAGCTGGCCAGTGGCCTGCTGCCGGCGCTGCAGGGCGAGGAGGTGGCAATTGCCGATCCGATGACCCGCGAGATCCTGGCGCAGCTGAAGCGCTGATGCCCTGGTAGTGCCGGCCGTTGGCCGGCATCCAGGTGATGCTTCAATCGTTCATGAGGTTGCCGGCCAGCGGCCGGCACTACCGCGTCACTCGACGCGCTGCCGCGCAGGCGCTGGGTACGCTGACCCGCGAGATCCTGGCGCAGCTGAAGCGCTGATGCCCTGGTAGTGCCGGCCGCTGGCCGGCATCCAGGTGATGCTTCAATCGTTCATGAGGCTGCCGGCCAGCGGCCGGCACTACCGCCTCACCTGCTCGGGTCGCGTTCCGGACTGGGCCGCTTGGCCAGCTTGCGCTGCAGCGAACGCCGGTGCATGCCGAGCAGGCGCGCGGCGGCCGAGACATTGCCGCCGGTTTCGTGCATCGCCTGCTGGATGTGTTCCCACTGCAGGCGGCTGATCGGCGTCATCGCGTCCGGCACTTCCATTTCGCCATCGTCGGCCGGGCCGTCGTCCTCTTCGCCCAGCGCGCGCAGGATCATCGGCACCGTGGCCGGTTTCGGCAGGTAATCATCCGCACCCAGCTTGATCGCCTCCACCGCGGTGGCGATGCTGGCGTAACCGGTCACCAGCAGGATGCGCATGTCGGCTCGCAGGGCGCGCAGCGGCTGGATCAGCGCCAGGCCCGAGTCGCTGCCCAGTTTCAGGTCGATCAGCGCGAACGCCGGCGGATGCTGGCGCGCGAGCGCCAGCGCGCTGGCCGCATCCTGTGCGGTCTGCGTTTCAAGCCCCTTGCGGGCCAGGCTGCGTTGCAGGGTGCGCAGGTACAGCTCGTCGTCGTCGACCAGCAGGCCCTGGGGGGAGGGATGAAGGCTCATGGGGTGTCCTCGCGTGGGGCCAGCGGCAGGCGGAAGCCGACGCGGCTGCCGGCCCCCTGGGCCGGGCGCATCCACATCTCGCCGTCGAGGCGTTCGATGGTGGCATGGGACAGGGCCAGGCCGACGCCCATGCCCTCACTCTTGCTACTGCCGAACAGCCTGCCCGGCAGCACGGCGGCACGGGCGTCGAAGCCATGGCCGTAATCGCGCACTTCGCCGATCAGGTCGTCGCCTTCGATGCGCAGGTCCAGGTCCACGCGCGGCCGGCCGGCCTGTTCGCCGGCATCGGCGGCATTGTTGAGCAGGACCATCAGCAGGTGGCCCACGCCCGGGTCGAGTGGCAGCCGCAGCGGCGCATCGTCATTGCGATGCAGGTCGATGGTGGGCCGCACCAGGCGCCATTGCTCCAGCACTTGCTGGGCGCTGGAGTGGCTGCGACCCGGTGCATCGGCCGACGCCGGCGCAGCCAGTGCCAGCACGCGCTCGCGGCACTGCACCAGCAGCTCGCGCAGGGTTTCCATGTCCTCGCGCACTTCCGGCTCTTCGCTGCGCTCGGCGACGTCATCGGCGAGCAGGGTCATGGTCGCCAGTGGCGTGTTCAGTTCATGTGCCACCGAGGCGGCATGGGTGGCCAGGGCGACGATGCCTTCGTTGCGGGCGAAGCGCTCGCGCAGCGCCGACAGTTCCAGTTCGCGCTGGCGCAGCGCCAGCGCCAGCCGGGTGGAGAAGGTCAGCACCACCGCAGCGGAGATCAGGAAGTTGGCGACCACGCCCCAGCGGTTGAGGTCCTGCGCGCGGAAATAGCCGTCCGGCAGCGGCTGGCCGAAGATGCCGCTGGCGGCGTAACCGAGCAGGCAGGCCAGGGCGACCGCCAGTGCCCAGCGCAGGGGCAGGGCGAACGCCGCCAGCGCGATCAGGATCAGGAACAGCGAACTGAACGGGTTCGCCATGCCGCCACTCCAGCCCACCATCCAGGTCAGGATGATCACGTCCACCAGGATGTGGCCGAATGCGGTCAGCGGCGCGGTGTCGGCCGCTTCCGGGCGCAGCTGGGTGTAGATGTTGAACAGGGCAAGCACGGCCACACCCGCCCACAACGGCTGCTGCGGCAACGGCAGGCCCAGCACCCAGGTGGCGACCAGGATGGTGGCGGCCTGGCCACCTACGGCAAGCCAGCGCAGGCTGCACAGGGTGCGGAGAAACGGGGCGTCGGGACCGGTCATGCATGCCCATCGTATGCGTTCAGGCGTGCACGTGCCTGCGACAATCGGCCGCAGCCGTGCCGCCGGCTGAATGCGAGTCACCCGGAATGCAGGGCCGGGCGCTAGAATGCCCGCATGCACGACGCCGTCACCCGCCCGACTCCCCCTTCCGATGCCACCGCCTGGCCCCGTCGCCAGACCCATGCCGTCCAGATCGGCGGGGTCACTGTAGGCGGAGGCAAGCCGGTGGTGGTGCAGTCGATGACCAACACCGATACCTCCGACGTGGCCTCCAGCGTGAAGCAGGTGGCCGAGTTGTGGCGTGCCGGCTCGGAGATGGTGCGGCTGACCGTTAATACCGTGGAAGCGGCTGCGGCGATCCCGCGCATCGTCGACAAGCTGGCGATGATGGGCATCGATGTGCCGCTGATCGGTGACTTCCATTACAACGGCCACCAGCTGCTGACCGCCGAACCGGCGTGTGCCGAAGCGCTGGCCAAGTACCGCATCAACCCGGGCAACGTCGGCTTCGGCAAGAAGAAGGACCTGCAGTTCGCCCAGTTGATCGAGTTCGCGATCCGCTACAACAAGCCGGTACGCATCGGCGCCAACTGGGGGTCGCTGGACCAGGCCCTGGCAGCGAAGCTGATGGACGAGAACAACCTGCGCGCGCAGCCCTGGGATGCCGGTCGCGTGCTGCGCGAGGCGCTGATCCGTTCGGCGCTGGATTCGGCCGAGCAGGCGGTGGAGCTGGGCCTGCCGCGCGACCGCATCGTGCTGTCGGCCAAGGTCAGCGGCGTGCAGGAACTGATCGCGGTGTACCGCGACCTGGCCCAGCGCTCCGACTTCGCCCTGCACCTGGGCCTGACCGAAGCCGGTATCGGCAGCAAGGGCATCGTCGCCTCGTCGGCGGCGCTGGGCGTGCTGCTGCAGGAAGGCATCGGCGACACCATCCGCATCTCGCTGACCCCGGAGCCGGGCCAGTCGCGCACGCAGGAGGTGATCGTCGCCCAGGAACTGCTGCAGACCACGGGCCAGCGCGCCTTCACGCCGTTGGTCACCGCCTGCCCCGGTTGCGGCCGCACCACTTCCGAGTTCTTCCAGGAACTGGCCAAGGTGGTGCAGAACCACGTGCGCGAGAAGATGCCGCTGTGGAAGGTCCATCATCCGGGGGCGGAGAACATGACCCTGGCGGTGATGGGCTGCATCGTCAACGGGCCGGGCGAGTCGCGCCATGCCAACATCGGCATCTCGCTGCCGGGCACGGGTGAAACGCCGGCGGCGCCGGTGTTCGTCGATGGCGAGAAGAAGGTGACCCTGCGCGGCGACAACATCGCCCAGGAGTTCGTCGCCCTGATCGACGATTACGTCGAACGCACGTATGTCCGAAGCGCCGGATAAGCCTGCGATCCTTGCCGCGCCGGAGTCCGCCTCCGGCTTCCGCCACTGGATGGCGCGCAATGCGTGGCGCCTGGTGCTGCTGTTCGGTGGCGTGCTGCTGCCGCTGGCCGGCTTCGTCGCCCTGGCCGACGAAGTCCACGAGTTTGAATCGTTCCATTTCGATGCGCCGCTGCTGTGGCAGATGCATGGCCTGCATTCGCCGCTGCTGGACCGCTTTTTCGTGCTCATTTCCAGGCTGGGCTACGAATGGTTCCTGATTCCGGCCGACGTGCTGATCATCGGCGTGCTGCTGGCCTGCCGGCGGTGGCGGGAGGCCACGTTCGTGGCGGTCAGCTTCGTGGGCTCGGCGCTGCTGAACATGGGCAGCAAGCAGTTCTTCCAGCGCGAACGGCCCAGCCTGTGGGAATCGATCGCGCCCGAATCGACGTTCAGCTTCCCCAGCGGCCACGCGATGGGCTCGATGACCCTGGCTGCGACCCTGGTGCTGCTGGCCTGGAACACCCGCTGGCGCTGGCCGGTGCTGCTGCTGGCGCCCGCGTTCAGCCTGCTGGTCAGCGTCTCCCGGGTCTATCTGGGGGTGCATTACCCCTCGGACATCCTGGCCGGATGGTGTGCGGCGCTGGTTTGGGTGGTAGGGTGCTATCTGGTCATGTTCAGTCGCCGGCATCCTTGGCGACGTCACGATTCGCCGCCAGCGACGGCCAGCGAAGCATCACCACAGGGGGATTGACGTGGATGACCCCTCCGGGGCGTCTACGTAATAGATCAGTTGTTTCGTTACTGCAGGTTCTGTAAGACAGGGGACAAGCACAACGCGCGGTACTGTGATGCGCAAGGCAGAATGCCCGGTTCGCTTCCCGAACGCGCTTGCAGGGGTATCGGCGCCCTGCCTAGCTTGACCTGCAATGGCCGCATTCGAAGAGGTACGTGGATGACGATTCGAGTCTACCTGGTGGATGACCACGCGCTGGTCCGGACCGGGATGAAGATGATCCTGTCGGGGGAGACCGACATCGAGGTGGTGGGCGAAGCCGAGACCGGCGAAGACGCGCTGCGTGACGTCCGCCAGCTGCTGCCTGACGTGGTGCTGTGCGACCTGCACCTGCCCGGCGTGAGTGGCATGGAGGTGACCGAGCGTATCGTCCGCAGCCATCGCAACACCCGCGTGGTGATCGTGTCGGTGCTGGAAGACGGTCCGCTGCCGAAGCGTCTGCTGGAAGCGGGCGCTGCGGGCTACATCGGCAAGGGCTGCGATGCACAGGAGCTGCTGCGCGCGGTGCGCGATGTGGCCATGGGCCGGCGCTACCTGGGCACCAGCATCGCGCAGAACCTGGCCCTGTCGACCGTGGAGGGCAACGGTTCGCCGTTCGACAACCTGTCGCCGCGCGAACTGGAGGTTGCATTGCTGCTGACCCAGGGCCTGCGCCAGGAAGACATCGCGCGGCGCCTGAGCCTGAGTGCGAAGACGGTGAACACGCACAAGGCGCGACTGTTCGAGAAGATGGGGATCCACGACAACATCGCACTGGCGCGCATGGCCAGCCAGTACGGCCTGGTGGATCCGGCACGGCCGTTGTAAGGGTTTCGGCCAACGGCTGAGCCCCTCGCGGTGGTGGTGCGGTTGGATTTGTGGGGTTGGCCCTGCGGAGGGACCGCGCAGGGGACGCCGTGAATCCATCCCTGGAGGCTCGGGCGCGCCATCCATGGCGCTTACGCCCCTGCGCAATCCCTCCGCAGGGCCACGGACAGGTTCCGTGCGCCGCCACCGCGGAACGAAGAAGGAAGAGCAGGAGCGGGTCGCGCGCTGCGCGCGCTCGCAGCCTGGGGTCGGATCCCTTTCCCGGCGGGAAAGGGCTCAGACCCCGATCTTCATGTCAGTGTCCGCGTACGCGCTTGATGATCTTCGCCGCGTCGGCAGCGCTGGCGCGCACCTTGTCCCACTGGCCGTCGGCGATCCAGTTGCCCGGTACCATCCACGAACCACCGATGCAGACGACGTTCTTCTGCTCGAGGTACTCGGCGGCGGTGTTCTCGGTGATGCCGCCGGTCGGGCACAGCTTGAGGTCCGCCACCGGGCCGGCCAGTCCCTTGATCATCGCCAGCCCGCCCACGGCGGTGGCCGGGAACAGCTTGCACACGCGGAAGCCGCGCGCATACAGCGACAGCAGTTCGGTCGGCGTGGCCGCACCCGGCACCACCGGCAGCGGTGCAGCCGCCAGCGCATCGGCCAAGACCGGCGGCGTACCCGGGGTCACCAGGAAGTCTGCACCTGCATCGATCGACTGCTGCATCTGCTCTACGGTCAGCACCGTACCGGCACCCACCACCACGTCCGGCAGCTCGCGCTTGAGCATCGCCAGCGCGTCCATTGCCACTGGCGTACGCAGCGTCAACTCGATCGCCGGCAGGCCACCTTCCAGCAACGCCGCACTGACCGCACGCGCCTGGTCCAGCGTATGAACCGTCACCACCGGCAGGATGCCCGCCGCATGCAACAGCTCCGCCGCCTTCACCTGATGTTGTTCGATACCCATAGCTCTGCTTCTGCCTTTGCTTCCGAATTTGATTTTCAGTGATCACTTCGCGGCGCGAGGGCGCCATGAAACCGTCCGGAGGCGGCGGCTAGCCCCCGCCAGGACCGTTCGCGCCATGGATGGCGCGACCGAGCCCCCATGGATGGGTTCACGGCGTGTCCTGGTGGGGGCCAGCCGCCGCCTCAACCAGGACACTTGCCGCCCACGCACGCCCGCAACGCTCTCCAACCCTCAGGCGTCTTTTGCCTCATGCGGCGCCGCCGCCGCTGCGGCATCGTGCCCCAGCTCGTACTCCGCGTCGTATTCCCACGGCCCGCCATCGGCCGCCGCCGGACCGCACGAAATCGAAATCGCGCCCTGGTCGGCCGGCCCCACCACGCGCCGGTTGACCGCGAACAGATTGCGGCCCAGGTCATGTGCCGCCGGTGCGGTGTTCGGCGCCAGTGGCCGTGCCGCCCACTCCGCCGCATCCACCAGCACCTCCAGGGTGCCGGCTTCGCCATCGAGGCGGATCATGTCGCCCTCGCGGACCTTGGCCAGCGGACCGCCGCGCGCGGCTTCCGGCGTCACGTGGATGGCCGCCGGGATCTTGCCCGAGGCGCCAGACAGGCGGCCGTCGGTGACCAGCGCCACGCGCCGGCCCTGGTTCTGCAGCAGCCCCAGCAGCGGCGCCAGCGAATGCAGCTCCGGCATGCCGTTGGCGCGCGGCCCCTGGTAGCGCACCACCGCCACGAAGTCCTGCGGCAGCAGGCCACCGGCATGCAGCTTGTTCAGCACCTGCGGCGCATCGACCACCACCGCCGGTGCCTCAATCGTGCGGTACTGCGGCTTCACCGCCGACAGCTTGATCAGCGACTTGCCCAGGTTGCCGCGCAGCAGGCGCAGGCCACCCTGGTGCTCGAACGGGTTGTCGACGCCGCGCACCACCTCGTCATCGGCGCTGCGTTCCAGGCCCGGCAGATAGACCAGCTGGCCGTCGCGCAGCTGCGGCTCGCGCGCATAGTCGGCCATGCCGCCACGCGCGACGCTGACCAGGTCACCGTGCATCAGGCCCGCCTTGATCAGCTCGCCGAACACGAACGCCGGGCCGCCGGCGGCCGCGAAACGGTTCACGTCGGCCTCGCCGTTCGGATAGACGCGGGCCAGCAGCGGGATCAGCTGCGACAGTTCGTCGAAGTCATCCCAGGTCAGTACGATGCCGGCCGCTCGCGCCACCGCGATCCAGTGGATGGTGTGGTTGGTCGAACCACCGGTGGCCATCAGCGCGATGACCGCATTGATGATCGCGCGCTCGTCGATGATCCGGCCCAGCGGGCGGAAGTCGTCGCCCAGCGCGGTGATCTCCAGCGCGCGCTCGGTGGCTTCGCGGGTCAGCGCATCGCGCAGCGGCGTGCCCGGATTGACGAACGACGCCCCCGGCAGCTGCACGCCCATCGCCTCCAGCAGCACCTGGTTCGAGTTGGCCGTGCCATAGAAGGTGCAGGTGCCGGCGCCGTGGTACGACGCGGATTCCGCTTCCAGCAGCTCTTCGCGGGTGGCTTCACCTGCGGCGTAGCGCTCGCGTACCTCGGCCTTCTGCTTGTTGGGGATGCCCGGGGTCATCGGGCCGGCCGGTACGAACACCGCCGGCAGGTGGCCGAAGGCCAGCGCACCGATCAGCAGGCCCGGCACGATCTTGTCGCAGACACCGAGGTAGACGGTGCTGTCGAACATGTCGTGGCTGAGCCCGATCGCGGTGGCCTGCGCGATCACATCGCGCGAGAACAGCGACAGTTCCATGCCGCCGCGGCCCTGGGTAACGCCGTCGCACATCGCCGGCACGCCGCCGGCCACCTGCGCGGTGGCGCCCAGCTCGCGGGCGATCTCACGGATCTGTTCGGGATAGGTCTCGAACGGCTGGTGCGCCGACAGCATGTCGTTGTAGGCGGTGATGATGCCGAGGTTCGGTGTCACCCCGCCGCGCAGGCGGCTCTTGTCGGTGCCGCCACAGGCGGCGAACCCGTGGGCGAGGTTGCCGCAGCTCAGGCGGCTGCGGAACGGGCCGTCACGCAGCGAGGCGTCGATCGCGGCCAGGTAGGCGGCGCGCGAGGCGGCGCTGCGGCGGATGACGCGCTCAGTGATGGCTTGCAGTTGCGGATGGAGGCTCATTGGCTACCGGCGTTCGAGGTGGCGAGAGGCAAGCGGCGGCAGGACACCGCCGCCGACGTCAATCAGCCCAGTGGACGCGCAGGCGCGCGCCGTCCAGGTTGATCGCATTGAGGATCGGGTACTGCTGGGCGTCGTTGCTGTCCAGCGCCTGGCGCAGCACCTGCAGCTTCTGCTTGCCGCGCAGCAGCAGCAGGCGCTGGCGGCACTGGCGCAGGCCATGCGGGGTCAGGGTGATGCGCAGCGGCCACTGGTTCGCCCCGGGGCAGCCGGTGGCGTCCAGCGCGGCATAGGGCAGGGTGCTTTCCAGTGCGCGGGCCAGGTCCTTCGAGCCCGGGAACAGCGAGGCGGTGTGGCCGTCGTTGCCCATGCCCAGTGCCACCAGGCTCGGCGGCTGGCTGTGCTGGGCCTGCAGGTTGGCGGTGTATACGCATTCGGGCAGCGGCTTGCCGATCCGCACCAGCGGATCGAAGTGGGCGCCCTCGGCACGCTTGAGCAGGTTTTCGCGCACCAGCCAGGCGTTGCTGTCGCGATCCTGTGGCGACAGCCAGCGCTCGTCGGCCAGGCTCACTTCCACCCGGTCCCAGTGCACGTCCAGCTCGGCCAGCGCCTGGTAGACCGGCGCCGGCGTGGTGCCGCCGGACAGCAGGATGCGGGCGCGCCCCACCTCGTTGATGTCGTGGTTGAGCGTCTGCGCCATCTCGGCGGCCACCGCCTCGATCCAGCCATCGGCATCGCCGTGCGGGATGAACTCGATGCGGTCGTCGTGGAGGGTAGGGGTCATGCGGCAACTCCTGGTGCGTCACGTTCGGCGTCGGCGGCATAGGCAGCGGCGCCCAGCAACCCGGCATGCGGATGCATCACGGCCAGCGAAGGAACCCGCGCCATGATGGAAGAGAACCGACCCTTGTGCTCGAAGCGCTGGCGGAAGCCGGAGTGCTGCAGCGAATCGAGCATCTTCGGGGTCAGGCCGCCGGTCAGGAACACGCCATCCCACGCACCCTGGGTCAACACCAGGTCGCCGGCGATGGCACCGAACACGGCACAGAACACATCCACGGTGCGCATGGCCTGGGGATCACCGTGCAGGGCGCGGGCGGTTACGTCCACCGGCTGCAGCTGGCCGGGGTCGATGCCGGCCATCTCGCACACCGCGCGATGGATGTTGACCAGGCCGGGGCCACAGATCAGGCGCTCGTTGGAGACGCGGCCGAACTGCTCGGACAGGATCTCCAGGATGCGGATCTCTTCCGGGGTTCCCGGCGGGAAGCTGACATGGCCGCCTTCGGTTTCCAGCGGATAGCAACGGCCGTGGCGCATGATCAGGCCGCCGACGCCGAGCCCGGTACCGGGCCCGATCACCGCGTAGTTGCGTGGCTGGCCGGGCTTGCCCGGTACCCAGGCAGCCCCGCCGACCTGGACCACGTCGTCGGGCTGAAGCAGCGAAATCGCCATCGCCTGCGCGGCGAAATCGTTGATCAGGTGCAGCTCGTCGAAACCGAGCATCGCGGCGGTACGGCTGCGCGAGATCACCCACGGATGGTTGGTGATGCGCGCTTCGTCACCATCGACGCGCCCGGCCACGGCGAACACGCCGCGGCTTGCGCTGGCGCCGATCTGTTCCAGGTGGTGGCGCGCCGCGTCACCGAGCGATGGGAACTCCGCCACCGCGTATTCGCGGATGCTGTCCTTCCGCAGCGGCGCGTCCTGCGAGGTGTCGGCCAGGGCGAAGCGGGCGTTGGTGCCGCCGATGTCGGCAACCAGCACCGGCTGCGAGGTGGCACTCATGCCGACGCTCCACTGTCCGGCGCGTCCACGCCCTGCGGCAGGAACTCGCCCGCATTGCTCGGGCCCCACTGGCCGGCGGGATAGGGTTCCAGCGGCAGCTTGGCCTCCTTCCAGGCGTCGGCGACGCTGTCGATCCACGCCCACGCCGCCCGAACTTCGTCGTCGCGCACGAACAGCGTGTGGTTGCCGTTGAAGGCATCCAGGAACAGGCGTTCGTAGGCGATGCGGCGGTGCAGGCCGGTCGGCACCGACAGTTCCAGTTCCAGCGGATGCAGTTCCAGCGCGCCCCATTCCGGGCCGGCCAGGCTGCTCATCAGGCCCAGTTCGATGTTCTCCTGCGGCTGCAGCTGGAACACCAGGCGGTTCGGTGCGGCCTGCGCGCGCTGCGGGCGCTCGAACAGCCAGTGGGTGACCGGCTTCAGCGTGACCACCACGCGGGTGGTGCGCTCGGGCAGGCGCTTGCCGGTGACCAGGTGGAACGGCACGCCGCTCCAGCGCCAGTTGTCGATGTGCGCGGTGACGCCGGCGAAGGTTTCCACGTCGCTGCCTTCCGGCGGCTGGTAGGCCTGCGCCGGCTGGCCGTTGATGGTGCCGGCGGTGTAGCGGCCGCGGATGCTGTCACGCGCGGCGTGCCTGGCATCGAGCGGGCGCAGGGCGCGCAGCACCTTGACCTTCTCGTCGCGGATGCGGTCGGCTTCCAGCGAGGCGGGTGGTTCCATCGCGACCATGCACAGCAGCTGCAGGATGTGGCTCTGCACCATGTCGCGCAGCGCGCCGGAGCGCGCGTAGTACGCGTCACGGCCGTCCACGCCCTCGCTCTCGGCCACCAGGATGTGCACCGATTCGATGTAGTTGCGGTTCCACACCGCTTCCAGCAGCGTGTTGCCGAAGCGCAGTGCGATCAGGTTCTGCACCGCGGCCTTGCCCAGGTAGTGGTCGAGGCGGAACACGCGGTCCTCGTCGATCCACTGGCCGATGGTGCTGATGATCTCCTCGGCGCTCTCGCTGTCGCTGCCGATCGGCTTCTCCAGCATCAGCCGTGCCGGCGCGGCGAGCGCGCCGCCCTTGGCCAGGCCTTCGCAGGTGGAGATGTACAGGCCCGGCGGAATGGCCAGGTAGCTGACGCACTTGCGGTGCACCAGGTCGGCGACCGCGGCGGCGACCGAGTCGACGTCGCGCAGGTCCACCGAGCGGTAGTCGATGCGGCGCAGCAGGGCGCCGATGTCGTCCTGCGTGGCCATCGGCATGGCCTGCTGCAGTCGCGGCCGCAGGATGTCATGGAAGGCTTCGGTGTCATGCCCGGACAGGGCCAGCGCACGGATGCGGAAGTCCTCCGGCAGCAGGCCGTCGCCAAGCAGGCGAAGCAGCGAAGGGAACAGGTAGCGCTGGGCCAGATCACCTGTGGCACCGAACAGGAAGAGGGTGTCGTGCATCGCTCGAGTTTCAGATCCGGGTGACATCGTTGTCAATCGCTTCATGGCTGGGTTCGGGGGACATCCGCGCAACTGCCTGTCCGAGGTTCGTCGGGCGCGTTCTCCGGTGCACTGGAAGACCGTTCCATTCGAAACCACCACCTCGGCGGAACCTTCGTTCAACCGCCGACGCAGATCGGTGCGCACCGATCATCGGATAGTGCCACGTGAAAACGTTTACATGGCAGAATGGGCAACTGTATTCGATTGCAGTGCTCGCCGTCATGCGGCAAGCGCGCAATCATCACTGCCATCGGGAGGGCCGAGGCAGTCCCAAAAGACAGCCCGGCTTCGGGCGGACCGGATAGGTGATATGGCAAAAGTGCAGTTGCAGGGTGTGCGCAAGGTCTATGACAACGGCCAGGTCGCGGTGAAGGACGCCACCTTCGAGGTCGCCGATGGCGAACTGATGGTGCTGGTCGGTCCGTCCGGCTGTGGCAAGTCGACGCTGCTGCGGATGGTGGCCGGCCTGGAAGAGATCAGCGGTGGCACGCTGACCATCGGCGATCGCGTGGTCAACGACGTGGCGCCGAAGGATCGCGACATCGCCATGGTGTTCCAGAGCTACGCGCTGTACCCGCACATGACCGTGGCCGAGAACCTGGCCTTCGGCCTGAAGCTGCGCGGACATGACAAGGCGACCATCGACAGGCGCATTGCCGAGGCGGCGCAGACGCTGGGCCTGACCGAGATGATGGACAAGCTGCCCAAGGCGATGTCCGGTGGCCAGCGCCAGCGTGTGGCGCTGGGTCGTGCGCTGGTGCGCGAGCCGGCGGTGTTCCTGCTCGACGAGCCGCTGTCCAACCTCGATGCCAAGCTGCGCCACAGCGTGCGCACCGAAATCGCGCAGCTGCACCGCAAGCTGGGCACCACCATGATCTACGTGACCCACGACCAGGTCGAGGCGATGACCCTGGGCCAGCGCATCGTGGTGCTGAAGGACGGCATCATCCAGCAGATCGATACGCCGATGGCGCTGTACGACCGCCCGGCCAACCTGTTCGTGGCCGGTTTCCTTGGCAGCCCGGCGATGAACGTGCTGCGCGGCACGCTGCAGGGCGATGCCGGCGGCGTGACCGTGGTCGACGGCGAATGGCGCGCGCCGCTGGGACAGGCCACGATCGATCCAGCGTGGCTGCAGAAGCCGATCGCGGTGGGTGTGCGCCCGGAGCACCTGCAGCCTGCTGCTGCCGATGACGCGCACGCGTTCATCGCGCGCATTGAAGGCATCGAACCGGTCGGCAACGAGATCTTCGTCAACATGAGCAGTGGCCAGCACGCGCTGACCATGCGCGTGGCGCCGCAGTCGCTGCCGGGCGTGGGCGAAGACATCCGGGTGGCCATCCACCCGCAGGGCCTGCATTTCTTCAACGCGGAAACCGGCGAGCGCCTGTAAGGGGTAGTGCCGGCCGCTGGCCGGCAACCTCAACCCCCATGGTTGCCGGCCAGCGGCCGGCACTACCATTCCTGCACTCACCCGTGCAGGTCCCTGACGACTGCTTCAGCGGGCCAGGCCATCCAGCAACGGTACGCGCTGCGCAATGGCATCACCCACCTGCAGCTCGGCGTCGCCAGCCTCCAGTGGCAGCACCGCCAGGGCCAGTTCGCCGGCTACGCTGGCAATCGTGCCGAGGGCCGCGCCGTCCTGCTGCACGCCATCGCCCGCCTGTGCCGGGGCCGCGGTATGCAGCAGCTGCACTGCACGCTTGGCCTTGCCGAGGAAATGGGTGCGGGCGACGATTTCCTGCCCCGGGTAGCAGCCCTTCTTCACGCTGTAGCCGTTCAGCCGGTCCAGCCCGAGCTGCTGCGGGGTCCACACTTCGCGCTGGCTGTGTTCCAGCCGCGGCAGGCCGTAGCGCAGGTCGGCCTGGCGCCAGGCCAGGGCAAAGGCGGCCTCGTCGGCGTCGCCGCCGGTGGAGAAGGCATCAGCGGCGGCAATGCGCAGCGTGCGCGGCAGGGCGTCGCTGCCCAGGTCCAGTTCCCAGCCATCACCGGCGTGCGCGATCGCAGCGCCGCTGGCGGCCTCGGGCGCGGTGAACGCACCGGCCACTGCCAGGTCGCCGCGCGGCAGCACCTTCAGCTTGCGCCGGAACACGAAGCGCTGCAGTTGCGACGCAATCGCATCGGCATCGCCGTCGGCCAGCACCAGCATCACGTGATCGTCGGCCAGCCGGAGCAGCTGGAACACCGCCAGGGTGCGGCCCTTGGCACTCAGCCAGGCGCTCCACTGCCAGTGCAGCAGGGGCAGGGCAGTCACATCGCTGCTGAACTGGGCGTGGGCGAAGACGGCCGCATCCGGGCCCTGCAGGCTCAGCAGCTGGTGGCCGGGCAGGCGCGGATATCCGACGAAAGCAGGGGGCAGGTTGTCAGGCACGTGAACGAGGTCTAAAATTTGTGCGTTGCGAGACCGAACATGATAGGCCAAACAACCCCCACTCCCGACGACGAATCTGAAGCCCCGCTGGTCCCTGCGGCACCCGTGCCCGTGGAACAGGAAAAGGCGGAGGAATTCGGCGGCCGCGGCGGACTTGATCCGGTGCGGTATGGCGATTGGGAGAAAAACGGACGCTGCATCGATTTCTGATCAGCATTGAGCCAACGCGGCCGAGTGCCGCCCAGCCGAGACAACGAGCCCAGCGAATGGCGACCAGACAACGCCCACTTTCCCCGCACCTTCAGGTGTATCGCTGGCAGATTCAGATGGCCACCTCGATCCTGCATCGAGCCACTGGCATCTTTCTGTCTGTTGGTGCCCTCATCATCGCTGCCGGCCTGCTGGCCCTGATGATGGGGCCCGAGTCCTGGAACTGCTTCACCGGCCATGCCGGGGCCTGGTATGGCCGCGTGTTCCTGTTCGCGTGGACATGGTCGTTCGCCTATCACCTGTGCAATGGCATCCGCCACGTCGTGCAGGACTTCGCCATTGGTTTCAGCATCCCCGCCTTCATCCGCAGCAGCTGGCTGTCGGTCATCGGCAGCCTGGTGATTACCCTGCTGGTGTGGGCCTATGTGATGTTCGGAGGTGCCGCGTGAGCAAGTTCCGTACCCCGTTGAAGAACGTGCGCGGCCTGGGCTCGGCCAAGACCGGCACCGAGCACTTCGTGCACCAGCGCCTGACCGCCGCCGCACTGGTGGTGCTGGGCATCTGGTTCCTGGTCTTCGTGCTGGGCCTGCTCGGCTCGGACTACGCGACCGCCGCCGCCGCCGTGGCCAAGCCGTGGAACGCGGTGCCGCTGATCGGCCTGCTGATCGCCATGTTCTGGCACGCGCAGCTCGGCATGCAGGTCGTGCTGGAAGACTACATCCACGAATCGCTGCTGGCCCTGGTGCTGCAGACCGCAGTGAAGTTCGTCGCCGTGCTCGGCATGATCGTCAGTGTGTTTGCGGTGGGCCGCATCGCCCTCGGCGTTGCCTGAGCCCAGGCACCTACACAGGAATCCAGATTAGATGTCCGCTTACAAGATCACCGAACACAAGTACGACATGGTCGTGGTCGGCGCCGGCGGTGCCGGCCTGCGCGCCACGTTCGGCCTGGCCGCCAAGGGCCTGCAGACCGTGTGCCTGACCAAGGTCTTCCCGACCCGTTCGCACACCGTTGCCGCCCAGGGCGGTATTTCGGCCGCACTCGGCAACATGGGCGAGGACGACTGGCGCTACCACTTCTTCGACACCATCAAGGGGTCGGACTGGCTGGGCGACCAGGACGCCATCGAGTACATGTGCCGTGAGGCCATCCCGGCCATCATCGAACTCGAACACTACGGCGTGCCGTTCTCGCGCACTGCCGAAGGCAAGATCTACCAGCGCCCGTTCGGTGGCATGACCACCAAGTACGGCGAAGGCCCGGCGGCGCAGCGTACCTGCGCGGCGGCCGACCGTACCGGCCACGCGATGCTGCACACGCTGTACCAGCAGTCGCTGAAGCACGACGCGCGCTTCATGATCGAGTACTTCGCGCTCGACCTGATCTTCGACGAGGAAGGCGCCTGCCGCGGCGTGCTGGCCCTGGACATGTCCGACGGCACCCTGCACCTGTTCCGCGCCCAGGGCGTGGTGCTGGCCACCGGTGGTTACGGCCGTGCGTACTTCAGCGCCACCTCCGCGCACACCTGCACCGGCGACGGTGGCGGCCTGGCCATGCGTGCCGGCATCGCCATGCAGGACATGGAGTTCGTGCAGTTCCACCCGACCGGCATCTACGGCGCCGGCTGCCTGATCACCGAGGGTGTCCGCGGTGAAGGCGGCATCCTGCGCAACAGCAGCGGCGAGCGCTTCATGGAGCGCTACGCACCGCATTACAAGGACCTGGCGTCGCGCGACGTGGTCAGCCGTTCGATGACCATCGAGATCCGCGAAGGCCGCGGCGTCGGCGAGCACAAGGACCACATCCTGCTCGACCTGACCCACCTGGGCCCGGGCGTGATCGACGAGAAGCTGCCGGGCATTGCCGAAAGCGCCCGCATCTTCGCCGGCGTCGACGTGCACAAGCAGCCGATCCCGGTCATCCCGACCGTGCACTACAACATGGGCGGCATCCCGACCAACTACCACGGTGAAGTGGTGCAGAAGGTCGGTGACAACGACAACGCGGTCGTGCCGGGCCTGTACGCCATCGGCGAAGCGGCCTGCGTGTCCGTGCACGGTGCCAACCGCCTGGGCTCGAACTCGCTGCTGGACCTGGTGGTGTTCGGTCGTGCGGTGGCCAACCGCTGCGCCGAGACCATCAAGCCGGGCGCATCGCACAAGCCGCTGCCGGCCGATGCCTGCGACAAGGCGCTGGGCCTGCTGGACAAGCTGCGCCACGCCAACGGCGATACCCCGACCTCGGTCATCCGCGATCGCATGCAGCGCACCATGCAGGCCGACGCGGCGGTCTTCCGCACCAGCCAGACGCTGAAGGAAGGCTGCGAGAAGATGGACAAGATCTTCGACTCGTTCCAGGACGTGAAGGTCTCCGACCGTTCGCTGGTGTGGAATTCGGACCTGATCGAGACCTACGAGCTGAACAACCTGCTGCTCAACGCGGTGGCGACGATCAACTCGGCCGAACAGCGCAAGGAAAGCCGTGGTGCGCATGCGCACGAGGACTATCCGGACCGCGACGACGTCAACTGGCAGAAGCACACCCTGGTCAGCGTCGACGAGAAGGGCAAGTGCAGCTTCGACTACCGTCCGGTGCACATGTACACGTTGACCGACGACGTGTCCGTGGTGCCGCCGAAGCCGCGCGTGTACTGATCCGACCCCGCCTACCATGCAATCCGCGCCCACGGGCGCGGGCCGCCTGAGCCAACGAGAGCAGCCATGGCCGAGTTTTCACTTCCCAAGAATTCCAAGATCACGAAGGGCAAGCACTTCCCCGTCAAGAACGGCGGCAAGAACGTGCGCACCTTCAAGATCTACCGCTGGAGTCCGGACGACGACAGCAACCCGCGCACCGATACCTATGAAGTCGATCTGGATGCCTGTGGCCCGATGGTCCTGGACGCCCTGATCAAGATCAAGAACGAGATCGACCCGACCCTGACCTTCCGCCGCTCGTGCCGCGAGGGTATCTGTGGTTCGTGCGCGATGAACATCGACGGCACCAACACCCTGGCCTGCACCCGAGCCATCTCGGACTGTGGCAAGAAGGAAGTGCCGATCTACCCGCTGCCGCACATGAACGTGGTCAAGGACCTGGTTCCGGACCTGACCCATTTCTACGCGCAGTACGCGTCGATCAAGCCGTGGATCCGTACCCAGACCCCGGCACCGCCGGACCGCGAGCGCCTGCAGTCGCCGGAAGACCGCAAGAAGCTGGACGGCCTGTACGAGTGCATCCTGTGCGCCTGCTGCTCGACCAGCTGCCCGAGCTACTGGTGGAACGGCGAGCGTTACCTGGGCCCGGCGATCCTGCTGCAGGCCTACCGCTGGATCATCGACTCGCGTGATGAGGACACCGGTGCGCGCCTGGACGATCTGGAAGACCCGTTCAAGCTGTACCGCTGCCACACCATCATGAACTGCGCCCGGACCTGCCCGAAGGGCCTGAACCCGGCGCTGGCGATCGCCGAGATCAAGAAGCTGATGATGGAACGCCGCGCCTGATCAGGCCCGGCGGTATCTGGTAGAGCCACGCGACGCGTGGCTGTGCCACCCCAGTAGAGCCACGCCATGCGTGGCTTTGCTGTATCTGGAGAAACACGATGGAAGAAGATGTTCTGCTGAAGAAGCTGCGCTGGCGCTGCCGACGCGGCATGCGCGAACTGGACCAGCTGTTCGGCCGCTACCTGGACCGGGAGTGGAGCACTGCGCCCACCGAAGAACGCGAAGTTTTCCTGTTCCTGCTCGACTGCGAGGACGATAAGTTGTGGCGCTGGTTCATGGGCTACGAGGCCTGCCCGCATGCGCACGCGATCCCCCTCATGCAGAAGATCCTCGCCCTCAAGCCTTGAGTGGCGCCCCTCGCGGCTGCAGGCCGCCGCCCAGCTGGCGGTGTTGCTGGCCGCGCCCTGGCTGCTGCGCGCATCGGACCTGCCGCCGCGGCTGCTGATCCCCGCCGTTTTGCTGGCGTGGGGCGTGGGCCTGGCCGAACTGGCCTGGCGCCAGCGCAGGCCGCGCGTGCAGGTGCTTCTTCCGCCGCTTCCCGAGCCACTGCAGGTGGCCGGGCAGGGCATCGATGCGCCGCGGCTGATCGTGCGCGGCCCCTGGCTGTTGTTGCTCTGGCGTGAGGGCGGCAGGCGCCAGCGGCTGTTGTTCTGGCCCGATGTGCTCGATTCCGGGCAGCGACGTGAACTGCGACTGGCCGTGGCCGCACGCAGCGTTTCCCGTCGGGCCCGGTCAATGGCACCATAAGCTGAATTGACCGGCGTGCCTGCATGTTCAAACCCATTCCCGTGGCCATCGGCCTGCGCTACCTGCGCGCCAAGCGCCGCAACGGCTTCATCTCCTTCATCTCGATGGCATCGATCCTGGGCATCGCGCTCGGCGTGACGGTGCTGATCACCACGCTGGCGGTGATGAGCGGATTCCAGAAGGAAATCCGCAGCCGCCTGCTGCAGATGACCGCGCACACCACCATCAGCCGCGACGGCGAGCCGATGCCGGACTGGATGCGCGTGGTCGACGTGGCCCGCAAGGATCCGCGCGTGGCCGGTGCCGCGCCTTACATCGAGATCCAGTCGATGATCAGCGGCCCGCGCGTGCAGGGTGCGATCATCCAGGGCATCGATCCGGCGTTGGAGCCGAAGGTATCGGTGATCGACAAGAAGGTCACCAAGGGCAGCTATGCCAGCCTGACGCCGGGCAGCTTCAACCTGCTGCTGGGCAAGGAACTGGCGATCTGGCTCGGCGTCGATGTCGGTGACCAGGTGCTGGTGACATTTGCCGAAGTGCAGGGCACGCCTGCCGGTGCGGTGCCACGGATGAAACGCTTCACCGTCAGTGGCATCTTCGAGGCCGGCTACAACGAGGTCGACCGGGGCGTCGGCTTCGCCAACATGCAGGACCTGGAGCGCGTGCTGCGCAGCGACGGTGCCACCGGCGTGCGGTTGAAACTGCACGACATGGACCGTTCGCTGGAAGTGGGCGTGGACCTGGCGCAGAGCCTGGGGGGGGCCTACCGCGTGAGTGACTGGACCCAGCAGAACGCCAACCTCTACCACTCGCTGCGCATGGAGAAGGTGGTGATGGGCATCCTGCTGTCGCTGATCATCGCCATGGGGGCCTTCAACCTGGTGTCCTCGCAGGTGATGCTGGTGACCGACAAGCAGGCCGACATCGCCATCCTGCGCACCCTCGGCCTGACCCCGGGCGGGGTGATGCAGGTGTTCATGGTGCAGGGTTCGCTGATCGGCATCTTCGGCACGCTGGCCGGGCTGATCGGCGGCATCACGCTGACTCTCAACCTGGAGCGCATCCTGGGCGCCATCGAGCGCGTGTTCAACGTCAAGCTGTTGCCGGAGGATGTGTACTACATCACCGGCCTGCCGACCGACATGCAGACCGGCGACGTGGTGGCGATCACCGTGGTCGCGCTGCTGATGAGCTTCCTGGCCACCCTGTATCCCGCCTGGCGGGCAGCACGCACCCAGCCGGCGGAGGCCCTGCGTTATGAATAAGGTCTTCAACCGTGGCGATGAAGTGATCCGCGCCGAAGCACTGGGCAAGACCTACGCCGAAGGGCGCATGCAGACCCCGGTGTTCGATGGCCTGGACCTGACCGTGACCGCCGGCGAGACGGTGGCGATCATCGGTGCCTCCGGTGCCGGCAAAAGCACGCTGCTGCACCTGCTGGGCGGGCTGGATGTTCCGACCGCAGGCGAGGTCTACGTGACCGGCCAGCGCATGTCGGCGCTGTCGGATACCGCGCGCGGCCTGCTGCGCAACCAGGCGCTGGGCTTCGTCTACCAGTTCCACCACCTGTTGCCGGAATTCACTGCGCTGGAAAACGTGATGATGCCGGTGCTGCTGGCCGGCACCGCCGTGGCCGAAGCGAGCAGCCGGGCCACCACGCTGCTGGAAGCGGTCGGCCTCGGCCATCGCCTGGACCACAAGCCCGGCGAGCTGTCCGGCGGCGAACGCCAGCGTGCCGCAGTGGCCCGTGCGCTGGTCAATCATCCGGCCTGCGTGCTCGGCGACGAGCCGACCGGCAATCTGGATGACCGCACCGCGGGCACCGTGTTCGAGCTGATGCTGGAACTCAACCGTGCCCGTCACACCAGCCTGGTGCTGGTCACCCACGACCGCAGCCTTGCGCGGCGGCTGGACCGGGTGCTGGAGCTGCGCGAAGGCCGCCTGCACGCGCTCGCCCACGCCGACGTCTGAGCGCCCGGCAACGGCCGCCTCCCGGTGCCTGAACGGGTGTACCTGCCATCGCGCCGGCCGCACGTCGGCCGGCGCATGATCGCGGCAGGTTCCCCGAGGAGATCGCCATGAAGACCCCGCTCCTGATTGCCGGACTCTGTCTGGCGCTGGCCGCCTGTGCGACCACCGGCCGGCTCAGCAGCACCGAAAAGCTCGGCCTGTACCGCGCCCATGCTGGCGCGCCACAGAATGACATGCCGTTCTTCGGCAGCCTCAATGGCTGGACCGAACTGGGTGACAGCGCGCTGGCGGTGTGGACCCGGCCGAGCGAGGCCTACCTGCTGGAACTGAGCGGCCCGTGCCCGGACCTGCCCTACGCCACGGCCATCGGGCTCACCAGCAGCATGGGCCGCGTATCGTCGCGCTTCGACAAGGTCCTGGTGCGTGACCCGACCGGTGGCCCGCGCATGCCGTGCTTCATCCACAGCATCCGCAAGCTGGATGTGAAGGCGCTGCGTGCCTCCGAGCAGGAGCTGCGCCAGGCGCAGGTGCAGGAGCGCGAGGAAAATACGAACTAGCGCGGTAGTGCCGGCCGCTGGCCGGCAACTTGGCATCTGCGCGATGCCGGCCAGCGGCCGGCACTACCTGTGGGTCAGGCTTCCGGAACGAAGCCGGCCGGCTTTTCCGCGTCCTTCTCGAACAGGAACTTGACCAGTTCGCGTTCAAGGAACGCACGATGTTCCGGCGTCCGCGGCGACAGCCGGTTTTCGTTGATCAGCATGGTCTGGTGCGCAAGCCACGCGGCCCACGCCTGCTTGCCGATGTTGTTGAAGATGCGCTGGCCCAGTTCGCCGGGGTAGGGCACGAAGTCCAGGCCCTCGGCATCGCGTTGTTCGTACTGGCAGAAGACGGTTCGGGGCATGGCACTCACTCGTGGTTGCGGGGTTTCTTGGAATTTCGTTTCGGCGTCCTGATCGTGGCACCGTCGAGCAGCTTGCGGATCGGTGCTGGCAGGCCCAGCGAAGGCAGTTCGTCGGCGGCGACCCAGCGCAGCGTGGGTTCTTCCACGCGCAGGCCGTCTACCTGCCGTGACAGTACCTGCAGGTGCAGCCGGTAGTGGCTGAAGGTGTGCTGCAGCACCGGCAGCGCCTCGGCGTCTTCCAGCGAACCTTCCACGTGCGCATCGAACCAGTCCTGCAGCACGCTGCCGGCCTCGGCCTGCGGCAGCGTCCACAGCTGCGCCCAGATGCCGGTGTCCGGTCGCTTCTGCAGCAGTACGCGCTGCTGGGCGTCGCGCAGCAGCAGGGCCACCGCTTCGCGCTCGGGCAGCGTTTTGCCCGGCTTGGGCGTGGGCAGTTCAGCGGTGCGGCCCTCGCGCCGCGCCACGCACGCGTCCTGCAGTGGGCAGATCACGCAGGCCGGCTTGGCGCGGCTGCACACCGTCGCGCCCAGATCCATCTGCGCCTGGGTGTAATCGGCCATGCGCCCGGCCGGCACCTGTGCCACGTGCGCCTCGGCGATTGCCCATAGCTGCTTCTCGATGGCCGGCAGGCCCGGGAAGCCGTCGATGCCGTGGTAGCGGCTGAGCACGCGCTTGACGTTGCCGTCGAGGATCGCGAACGGGTCGTTCCAGGCCTGGCTGAGGATGGCGCCGGCAGTGCTGCGACCGATGCCGGGCAGCGCGTGCAGCGCGTCGAAATCGCGCGGCAGGTCGCCGTCGTGCAGTTCCACGCAGCGCTTGGCGGCGGCATGCAGGTTGCGTGCGCGGGCGTAGTAGCCAAGCCCTGCCCACTGCGCCATCACCGCGTCATTGCTGGCGGCGGCGAGGTCGGGCAAGGCCGGGAAGTGCTGCAGGAACCGCAGGAAGTACGGGATGACCGTGGCCACCTGGGTCTGCTGCAGCATGATCTCCGACAGCCAGACCCGGTAGGGACTGCGCGGATGCTGCCAGGGCAGGTCGTGGCGGCCGTGGTCGTCGAACCAGTGCAGCAGGCGGGCGACGAAGTCGTCGGTGTGCGGGGATCCGGCGCTGGCGTGCGGCTGGCGGGGCATGCGTGTTCCAGAGAGGCAGCCACCCATGGGGTGGCGCTACCAGATATCAGTAGCGCCACGTCATGCGTGGCGGCGCGGTGTATCAGGCGCCCAGCGCTTCGGGCAGCAGGGCATCGACGAACGCTTCCGGGTCGAACACGCGCAGGTCTTCCGGGCGCTCGCCGATGCCGGCAAAGCGGATCGGAATGCCGAACTCGCGGGCCAGCGCGAACACCACGCCGCCCTTGGCGGTGCCGTCCAGCTTGGTCACCACCAGGCCGGTCACGTTCACTGCGGCATTGAACTGGCGCAGCTGCGACAGCGCGTTCTGGCCGGTGGTGCCGTCGATCACCATCAGCACTTCGTGCGGTGCGGTGGGGTCGATCTTGCCGAGCACGCGGCGGATCTTGCCCAGCTCATTCATCAGGCCGGACTGGGTGTGCAGGCGGCCGGCGGTGTCGGCGATCAGCACCGAGGTGCCGCGCGCCTTGCCGGCCTGCAGCGCGTCGAACGCCACCGACGCGGCATCGGCGTTCTGCCCCTGCGCGACCACGGCCACGCCATTGCGCTCGCCCCAGGCCTGCAGCTGGGCCACGGCAGCGGCACGGAAGGTATCGCCGGCGGCCAGCATCAGGCTGTGGCCGTCGTCCTTGAAGCGCTTGGCCAGCTTGCCGATGGTGGTGGTCTTGCCGACGCCATTGACGCCGACGGTCAGCACCACGAAGGGTTTGGCAGCACGGTCGATCACCAGCGGCTTGGCCACCGGCTGCAGGATCGCGATCAGCTCGGCGCGCAGCGCAGCCAGCAGCGCATTGGCGTCGGCGAACTCGCGCGACTTCATGCGCTTGCGCAGCCCTTCCACCAGGTCGGTGGTGGCACCTACGCCGACGTCGGCGGTGATCAGTGCGGTCTCCAGCTCGTCCAGCAGGTCGTCGTCGAGCTTGGGATTGCGCGAGAACAGGCCGCCGAAGCTGCGCGCGATGACGCTGTTGCGCAGGCGTTCGCGCCAGCCGGGCTTGCCGGCTGGGGCGGGCGGGGCATCGACCAGCGCCGGCAGATCGGCGGCCGGGGCGGCCGGCTCCGCGGCCGGAACGACCGGAGCCAGCGGGGCCAGCACGGCGGCGGCGGCCAGCGCTTCGGCCTGGACATCCTCGGCCGCGAGGACCGGTTGCGCAGCCGGCACGGCGGGCACTTCGGTGACCGACGCCTGTACCGCGACGGGGGCCGGTTCCGGCACGGGTACCGGTGCTACGGCTTCGGCCACCGCAGTGGTGGGCGCGTCTTCGGCCGGGGCGGCTGACGGGAACGCCGCCGCCAGCTCTTCAGCCGAGTAGTGCTGGGTCTTGGGCGCGTCCGGTGCGGCGGCGTCCTGGGGCTTCTTGCGGCGGAAAAAACTGAGCATTGGCAAAAGGCGCTGAAATCAGGGGGATATGCTACCACTCGGGCCTGTCGGGCCGATGTGGACTCAAGGTCGCGGCGTGCCGGCCGTTAACCGGTCAGGAGGGCTGCGGCGTGCGGCCCGGAGACCGACATGGACAACGTGATGGGAACCGCTCTGGGTGGCATGCGCGCGGCCCAGCAGGGCATGCAGGTGGCCACGCACAACGTGGCCAACCTGGCCACCCCCGATGCGCAGCGCCTGCAGTTGCAGCGCAATGCGGTGGCGCAGGGCGGGGTGGCGACGGCGGTGACCACCACCGCCCCCGATCCGGGCGCCCCCCTGGGCGATCTGCTGGCGGCCAAGGCCGAAGTAGTGGCCTTCGCCGCCAATGCCGCGGTCATCCGCCGCCAGGACCAGATGCTGGGTTCGCTGCTGGATCGCAAGGTTTGATCAGCCCGTCTCGGTAGGCGCCAACTGCCGCGCCTGGTGGGTGCCAACCTTGGTTGGCACGCTCGACCCACCTCGGTAGGTGCCAACCATGGTTGGCACGCCTTTTGGGCGCCAACCAAGGTTGGCCGCTACCAGAGCATCGCCGGGTAGGCCGGGCCATGCCCGGCGCCACCCTGTCGGTCAGGCCGACAGTTCCAGCAGCAGCTTGTTCAGGCGGGCCACATAGGCACCCGGGTCCTTCAGGCTGTCACCGGCGGCCAGCGCGGCCTGGTCGAACAGCACCCGGCCGAGGTCGTCGAAGCGCGCGCCATCGGCTTCGGCGTCGAGCTTGGCGATCAGCGGGTGGCCCGGGTTGATCTCCAGCACCGGCCTGCTTTCCGGCACCTTCTGCCCGCTGGCTTCGAGGATCTGGCGCATCTGCAGGCCCAGGTCCTGTTCGCCGATGGCCAGCACCGCGGGCGAATCGGTCAGGCGGTGCGAAACCCGCACTTCGGCCACCTCATCGCCGAGCACCGTCTTCAGGCGCTCGACCAGGCCCTGCTTTTCCTTCGCCGCTGCTTCCTGCTGCTGCTTGTCGGCTTCGCTTTCGAGTGCGCCCAGGTCGAGGTCGCCACGTGCGATGTCGACGAAGCCCTTGCCTTCGAAATCGGTCAGGTAGCCCATCAACCATTCGTCGATGCGGTCGGTCAGCAGCAGCACTTCCACGCCCTTCTTGCGGAAGACTTCCAGGTGCGGGCTGTTGCGCACCTGGCTGTAGCTCTCGCCGGTGAGGTAGTAGATCTTGTCCTGGCCTTCGGTCATGCGGCCGAGGTAATCGGCCAGCGACACCGTCTGCGCATCGCCGTCGCCTCGGGTGGAGGCGAAGCGCAGCAGCCCGGCCACCTTCTCGCGGTTGTTGTAGTCCTCGGCCGGGCCTTCCTTCAGCACCTGGCCGAATTCCTTCCAGAACGTGGCGTACTGCTCGGGCTTGTCGGTGGCCAGCTTCTCCAGCATGTCCAGCGAACGCTTGGTCAGCGCCGATTTCATCGAATCGATGACCGGGCCGGACTGCAGGATTTCGCGCGAGACGTTCAGCGACAGGTCGTTGGAATCGACAACGCCCTTGATGAAGCGCAGGTACAGCGGCAGGAACTGTTCGGCCTGGTCCATCACGAACACGCGCTGCACGTACAGTTTCAGGCCCTTGGGGGCATCGCGGTGATAGAGGTCGAACGGCGCACGCCCGGGCACGTACAGCAGCGAGGTGTACTCCAGCTTGCCTTCGACCTTGTTGTGGCTCCACGCCAACGGGTCGCTGTGGTCGTGCGCCACGTGCTTGTAGAACTCGGTGTATTCGGCGTCGCTGATCTCCGTGCGCGGACGGGTCCAGAGTGCGCTGGCGCGGTTGACGGTCTCCCACTCGACGGCGGCGCCCTCTTCGCTTTCCTTCGGCATCTGGATCGGCAGGCCGATGTGGTCCGAGTACTTCTTGAGGATGCTGCGCAGGCGCCAGCCGTCGGCGAAGTCGTGCTCGCCGTCTTTCAGGTGCAGCACGATGCGGGTGCCGCGCTCGGGCTTGTCGACGGTGGCCACCTCGAAATCGCCTTCGCCGCGCGAGGTCCAGCGCACGCCTTCGCCGGCAGGCAGCCCGGCGCGGCGCGAGGTCACTTCCACTTCGTCGGCAACGATGAAGGCGCTGTAGAAGCCGACGCCGAACTGGCCGATCAGCTGCGAATCCTTCTTCTGGTCGCCGGACAGCTGGCGCAGGAAGTCGCCGGTGCCGGACTTGGCGATCGTGCCCAGGTGGGTAATGGCCTCGGCGCGGCTCATGCCGATGCCGTTGTCTTCGATGGTGATGGTGTGGGCGGTGGGATCGAAGCTGACGCGCACGCGCAGCTCGCTGTCGCCTTCCAGCAGGGCCGGCTGGGTCAGGGCCTCGAAGCGCAGCTTGTCGGCGGCGTCGGCGGCATTGGAGACCAGCTCGCGCAGGAAGATCTCCTTGTTGGAGTACAGCGAGTGGATCATCAGCTGCAGCAGCTGCTTGACTTCGGTCTGGAAGCCAAGGGTTTCGGTCTGGGTCGTCTCGGTCATCGATAAGGCTCCGTTTGCAATGCCGCGCCAGCGCGTGCGGCCTCGCCAAGGGGTAGGGGTGATTGTCCCGAAATCAAGGGGTTGGTCGGCAGGGCTTGCAGCCCTGCACCTGCAGAGGCCGATGCAACAGCAACAGCAACAGCGGGCTATCCGTGGGATGGCGGGGCGGTGTGGGTTGGCAGAACACGCCGTGAACCCATCCATGGGGGCTCGATGGCGCCATCCATGGCGCCAACGGTCCTGCCAACCCACACCGCCCCGCCTCTGACAGGTTCACTCGGCTGTTGGTAGGTGTCGACCTTGGTCGACACATCTGTCAGATATCGAAATAAATCTGGGGTCAGATCCGTTTTCCGCAGGAAAACGGATCTGACCCCAAGAGTTGTTCCGACAGATCGCAGGAAACTGTCGAAGGCGGGGTGGGTCAGGTTGTGGGGGTGTCCGCGGCATGGATGCCGCGGCCAAGCCCCCATGGACGGGTTTACGGCGTCCCCCACAACCTGGCCCACCCCGCCTACCCACAGGAAACCAGCTTTTGCCGTTGCTCTGGCTGTTGCTTCGGCCTCTGCGGGTGCCGGGCAAAGCCCGGCCGAACTACAATCCCGCTCATGCTGAATTTCTCGAATACCTCCCGCCGGGGGCGCCGATGAGCGGCCGTGGGGGCAACGACGGCCAGGTCCGCATCATCGGCGGGCGCTGGCGCAACACCCGCCTACCGGTGCCGACCCTGCCAGGCCTTCGGCCCAGCAGCGACCGCGTGCGCGAGACCCTGTTCAACTGGTTGATGCCCAAGCTGGGTGGTGCGCGGGTGCTGGACCTGTTCGCCGGCAGCGGTGCGCTCGGCCTGGAGGCGGTCTCGCGTGGCGCCGCCCACGCCACCCTGGTCGAGCGCGATGCGCAGCTGGGACGCAACCTGGCCGCCGCCGTGGCCAAGCTGCAGGCCGTGGACCAGATCACTGTCGTGCAGGCCGACGCCCTGCGCTGGCTGCAGGGCGCGCCGGCGCAGCAGGCCGACCTGGTGTTCATCGACCCGCCGTTTGCCGATGGCCTGTGGCAGGACGTACTGGCCCAGCTGCCGCGGCACCTGGCCGCCGATGCCTGGCTGTACCTGGAATCGCCGGCCGGCCACGTGCCGGTGCTGCCGCCGGACTGGCTGCTGCACCGGGAGGGCGGCACCCGCGAGGTGCGCTTTGCCCTGTACCGCCGCGCCACTGCTACACTTTGACCTCATCTGAACATCTGCTACCGCCCATGACCGTGGCCAACCGCCGCATCGCCGTCTACCCCGGCACGTTCGACCCGATCACCAACGGCCATATCGACCTGGTGAGCCGGGCTGCGCCGCTGTTTGAAAAGGTCGTGGTCGGCGTGGCGCAAAGCCCGTCGAAGGGCCCGGCGCTGCCGCTGGAACAGCGCGTGCAGCTGGCACGTGGCGCCCTGGCCCATCACGGCAATGTCGAGGTCATCGGCTTCGACACGCTGCTGGCCCATTTCGTACGTTCGGTCCAGGGCGGGGTGCTGCTGCGCGGCCTGCGCGCGGTGTCCGACTTCGAGTACGAGTTCCAGATGGCCAGCATGAACCGCCACCTGATCCCCGAGGTCGAGACCCTGTTCCTGACCCCGGCCGAGCAGCACAGCTTCATTTCGTCCTCGCTGGTCCGCGAGATCGCGCGCCTGGGCGGCGACGTGTCCGGTTTCGTGCCGGCCGCGGTGCTCGAAGCCCTGCGCAAGGTCCGCGAAGCGAAGGCGGCACAGTCGTAAGCCCCGCTGTATCCGCACCCCATTACGTACACCACCACGCACCACTCCGGGAGGAAACCCATGAACACCACCATGCGCGCGATGCTGATCGCTTCGTTGGCCCTGGCCTTCACCGCCTGCAAGAAGGAAGAGGCCGCTCCGGTCGACGAAGCCAAGCAGGCCCTGGTCGCTCCGGCCAAGGATGACGATGCAGGCTGGAAGAAGTACCTGCAGGAAGTGGCGATCCAGAACATGGGCAACATCACCAACAGCCCGTTCCTGTACTACCTGTCGCCGGAATCGGACCCGGACTTCCAGGCCAAGTACGAGCGCCAGACCGAGAGCGCGACCCAGGCCGTGGCCCGTGGCGTGCAGCCGGGCAACATGCTGGCCTTCGGTTCGTCGGCCTCGGGCAAGATGGCTGACATGATCCAGGCCGTGTTCAAGGACGTGTCGCCGGATTCGATGAAGGGCGTGCGCGTCGTCTTCATCGGCCAGTCGGCCGACAACGCCCGCGTGCAGGCGGCGATCCAGCCGACCGGCGCCGAGTACATTTTCGTCGAAGCCAAGTAATACCGAGCCATGGCGGCCATGCCCCGGCATGGCCCGGGCGGCGTCCCGCAAGGGTGCCGCTGATGACCTGACCGGCCCGCGCGCCCGCGCTGGCCGGTCCTTTGTCCCAAGGCGCGGGCGAGGAGTATCGCCATGTCGCTGAAAATCAACGAGCTCTGCGTCAACTGCGACGTCTGCGAGCCGGCCTGCCCGAACCAGGCCATTTCGATGGGTGAAACCATCTACGTGATCGACCCTGCCCGCTGCACCGAGTGCGTGGGCCATTTCGACGAGCCACAGTGCGTGGTCGTCTGCCCGGTCGAGTGCATCGACCCGGATCCGGAGATCGTGGAAACGGAAGACCAGCTGCTGGCCAAGCTGCGCCAACTGCAGCACGATCACCCCGAACTCTACGCGGAGCCCCCATCCGAATGAAGACGCTGATCGTCCGCCGCTTGTTGCTGCTCGGCCTGCTGCTGAGCCCGGTTGCCTGGGCCGACGGCCCGGCCCGTGCCGAACGCCCCGATGGCGCGGCCATTGCCAGCGGCCACGCGCTGGCCACCCAGGCCGGCATCGACATCCTCGCGCAGGGCGGCAACGCCTTCGACGCGGCGGTGGCGGTATCGTCCACGCTGGCGGTGGTCGAGCCGATCAGCTCCGGGCTGGGCGGTGGCGGCTTCTTCCTGCTGCACGACGCGGCCACCGGCAAGGACGTGATGCTGGATGCGCGCGAGACGGCCCCGGCCGCCGCGACCCCGCAGGCCTTCCTCGACAAGCAGGGCAACCTGGACCGGGATCGTTCGGTCAACGGCGCCTGGTCGGCCGGCATCCCGGGCCTGCCCGCAGCGCTGGTCGAACTGTCGGCCAAGCACGGCAAGCTGCCGCTGTCGGCCTCGCTGCAACCGGCCATCCGGATCGCGCGCGAAGGCTTCCCGGTGTACGAGCGCATGGCCAAGGGCTACGCGTCGCGGCGTGAAGTGATGGAGCGCTATCCCGGCACGCGGGAGGTCTACCTGCGCAACGGCAAGCCGATCGCCACCGGTGACCTGTTCAAGCAGCCGGAGCTGGCGCAGACGCTGGAGCGCCTGGCTGCGGGTGGCTTTGATGGCTTCTACAAGGGCCAGACCGGAAAGCTGCTGCTGGCCGGCGTGAAGCAGGCCGGCGGCAAGTGGACCGCTGAAGAGCTGGCCGGCTATCGCGTGAAGCAGCGCGAACCGATCGTGTTCAACTACAACGGCTGGAAGATCACCACCGCGCCGCCGCCGTCGTCCGGTGGCATCGCGCTGGCCAGCATGCTGCAGATCCTGGAAGGCTGGGACATCAGGAAGATGGACCCGGCGCACCGCACCCACCTGGTGGTGGAGTCGATGCGCCGCGCCTACCGTGACCGCACCTTCTTCCTCGGCGATCCGGACTTCGTGCAGATCCCGCAGAAGGTGCTGACCAGCAAGGACTACGCGCAGGGCCTGCGTGCCACCATCCACCCGGAGAAGGCCACGCCCAGCGACCTGCTGTCCGGCAACCCCACGCCGCTGGAAGACGACGAGACCACGCATTTCTCGATCATCGACCGCGATGGCAACCGCGTCGGCGCCACCCAGACCGTCAACCTGCTGTACGGCTCGGGCCTGATTCCCAAGGGCACCGGCGTGCTGCTGAACAACGAGATGGACGACTTCGCGCTGAAGCCGGGCACGCCCAATGCGTTCGGCGTGATGGGTTACGAGGCCAACGCACCGAAGGCGGGCAAGCGCATGCTCAGCTCGATGACCCCGACCTTCATGGAGAACGCCGACAAGGTGGTGGTGCTGGGCACGCCGGGCGGCAGCCGCATCATCACCATGGTGCTGCTGGGCATCCTGGGCTACGACGCCGGGCTGGACGCGCAGCAGGTTGCCGCGCTGCCGCGCTACCACCACCAGTGGCTGCCGGACCTGATCGAAGCCGAGGACGATGCGTTCGACCCGGCAACGGTCAGGCAGCTGCAGGCAATGGGCCACAAGATCGACCTGCCCGGCGACGTTGCCGCAGGCGGTCGTGGGTCCAGCCATGTGTGGGGGAACCTGCAGACCGTGGAATGGGACCGCAAGGCGAACAAGCTGTTCGGCGGCAGCGACCCCCGCAACCCGGTGGGCAGCGCCCAGGTTGTGCCGGCGCGCTGATCCCGCCGTGCCGGCCACTGGCCGGCAATCCGGTTGATACCGAAACCCCGCCTTTGCCGGCGGGGTTTTCTGTTGCCGTCTAGCGATTATTTAACGAGCCGGCGCCGATAATCGACGCATGAAACTCTGGTCTATTCGTGGAAACTCGCAGCGCCTCGATGGCGGCGCGATGTTCGGCAACGCGCCGCGCGCGTTGTGGGAAAAATGGGCGGCACCGGACGAGCTCAATCGTATCGAGCTGGCCTGCCGTGCACTGCTTGCCAGCCCGCTGGAAGGCAAGACGGTGCTGTTTGAAACCGGTATCGGCGCGTTCTTCGACCCGCGCATGCGTGAGCGCTACGGGGTGCAGGAAAGCCAGCACGTACTGATCGATTCCCTGCGCGAAGCCGGTTTCGAGCATGAGGATATCGACGTGGTGGTGCTCAGCCACCTCCACTTCGACCATGCCGGCGGCCTGCTGGCGGCGTGGAGCGAAGGCCGTGATCCCGAGCTGCTGTTCCCGAACGCGACCTATGTGGTCGGCGCGCAGCACTGGCAGCGCGCCGTGCAGCCACACCCGCGCGATCGCGCAAGCTTCATTCCGGAACTGCCGGGCCTGCTGCAGGCCAGTGGCCGCCTGGAAGTGGTCGACGGCGAATACTCGAAGGCGCTCGGCCGCAGCGTACGCTTCAGCTACAGCGACGGGCATACCCCGGGTCTGATGCTGGCCGAGATCGTCGGGCACGCGCATGCTGGCGAAAGCGCGCATGGTGGCGTGGTGTTCTGTGCCGACCTGATCCCGGGGCGCTCATGGGTACACGTGCCGATCACCATGGGCTACGACCGCAACGCCGAGCTGCTGATCGACGAGAAGCGGCAGTTCCTTGAAGACAAGCTGGCGCGCAACGTGCGGTTGTTCTTCACCCACGACCCGCAGGTGGCGCTGGCGCAGCTGGGCCGGGATGACAAGGGACGTTTTGTGACCCTGCACGAGCAGGGCGAGCTGAAGGCGCGCGCCCTGGGGTAATGGAATGGCCGGGCAGTGCCCGGCCATCCGTGGGTGTGTCGATCCACGCCTTGCGGCGTTCCGATCGGACGCGATCGCTACGACGACTTCAGGCAGCTGCTCATGAAGGTCTTGCGCGCATCACCGGCCAGCTTCTTCGCACCCGCGTCGGCATTGCACTTGCGCATGCGTTCCTGCTGCGGATTGACCGCCTTGGTTTCGGCGGCGTGGCCGCTGAGGCAGGAACTCTGCGCGGTCTTGTAGGCATCACCCTTCAGCCCCTTGTTCTTGGCCGAACATTCGGCCATGCGCTGCTGCTGCGGGGTGGTGGCATTGGCAGCCAGGGGCAGGCCAACCAGCAGGACGGCGGCCAGCAGGAAAGAGGCTTTCATCGGAATGCTCCAAGCGGTGGCGGGTGCGCGGAGCATTCGCTTCCGACCGGTAAGGCCACGTGAAGAATCACGCGTCGGCCACGCCCGCGTCCACGGGCGTTCACGTGCCGCGGCGAAGCGCGCCCGCGAGCGGATGGCGGGTCAGAGCCCTCTCCTGCGGAGAGGGATCCGACCCGTTCACCGGGATTATCCGACGCGGGTTCCGAAGATGCGGTCGCCGGCGTCGCCCAGGCCCGGCAGGATGTAGCCCTTGTCGTTGAGCTGGGCATCGATGGCCGCAGTGTAGATCTCCACGTCCGGGTGCACGGCCTTGACCGCCTCGATGCCTTCCGGCGCGGCCACCAAGAAGATGCCCTTGATGCGGCGGGCGCCGGCGCGCTTGAGCATGTCGATGGTGGCGATCAGGGTGCCGCCGGTGGCCAGCATCGGATCCAGGATCAGCGCGTCGCGCTCTTCCAGGCGCCCGGTCAGGCGCTCGAAGTAGGGCACCGGCTGCAGGGTTTCCTCATCGCGCTGCAGGCCCACCACGCTGACACGGGCAGCCGGGATCAGCGACAGCACGCCACTGAGCATGCCCAGGCCGGCGCGCAGGATCGGCACCACGGTGATCTTGGCGCCGGCAATGCGCTGCACCGTGACCGGCCCGGCCCAGCCGGGCAGGGTGTGCGGCTCGGTGTCCAGGTCGGCGGTGGCCTCGTAGGCCAGCAGCGTACCCAGCTCGTTGGCCAGTTCGCGGAAATCCTTGGTGCTGAGCGCGGCGTTGCGCATCAGGCCGATCTTGTGCTGCACCAGCGGGTGGCGCACTTCGACGATCTTCATGGTCGGGAAGGGGGAAATGAGAGAGAGGACGCCATTTTGCCGGATCGGCGTGTCGAATCCCAAACCGGCCCCGCAGCGGCGTGACCCGAAATGTGCAGGCGCATGTCATGGCCATGCAACCTTGCGGACATACCGTGCAGACCCATTCTTAACAGGAATGGGGATTCCCAGTGCATATCAAGACTCCGTTGGCCGTTGCCATCACCCTGACCCTGGCGATGGGGGCCGCGGCACCGCTGCAGGCGGCCGGGCAGCAGGCGGTAGCCGCTACCGGCGCCGTGGCCGCCGACGCGGTCGACCTGGACCGCATCGAAGTACGCGCCCAGCTCGAGTCGCAGATCCGCGCGGTCGACCTCAAGCGCAGCAGCGATGCCATCGAGGATGCCGTTTCCTCGGACGCCCTGGGCCAGTACCCGGACAAGAACGTGGCCGAATCACTGCAGCGCCTGCCGGGTGTCAGCGTGACCCGCGACCAGGGCGAGGGCCGCTTCGTGGTCATCCGCGGCCTGGACGCCAATCTCAACAGCGTCAGCGTGGATGGCATTGCCGTCGGCACCCCGGAAGATTCCAGTCGCGCCGCACCTCTGGACGTGATCCCGTCCGACTCCACCGAGCGCCTGCGCGTGGTCAAATCGCCCACCCCGGACATGCCCGGCGATGCCATCGGTGGCGCCGTGCTGGTGGAATCGGCGTCGGCCTTCGACCGCGATGGTCGCAGCCTGCGTGGCAAGATCGAGGGCAGCCACCAGCCGTTGTCCGGCGAGACCAGCCCCAAGGCGGCGCTCAACTACAGCGAAGTGTTCAACGATACCTTCGGCGTGGCGCTGGGCGTGAACTACCAGAAGCGGAAGTTCGAGTCGGACAACACCGAAGTGGAATATGACGGCGAGGACGATGCCGCCCCCGGTGACGTGACCGCGATCAACCTGCAGCACCGCAAGTATGAGATCGAACGCAAGCGCATCGGCGCCAACCTCAATCTCGACTGGCACCCGAACGAAGACAGCAAGTACTACCTGCGCACGCTTTACAGCCAGTTCGATGATGCGGAGACCCGCCAGCGCGTGATCTTCAACTTCGACGACGCGAAGATGGTCAAGACCGGCACCGACCAGTACCGCCTGGACGGCATGCCGAAGGATTCGATCGACAAGCGCATGCGCTACCGCACCAAGAAGGAAAACACGTTCGCGGCCAGCCTCGGTGGCGAGAACCGGCTGACCCACGCCGTGGTCGATTACCGGATCGGCTATACCCGTACAGAAGAGCGCGTGAACGACGAGATGGAGGCGCGCTTCAAGCTCAACGGCAAGGTCTTCAACGGCACCCTGGACCAGCGCAGCCGCCTGCCCAGCTACAGCTTCGACAACCCGCAGTGGCTGGACAACAGCAACTACGCGTTCGACCGCTTCGTGCTCTCGCCCAAGCAGGTGAACGACAAGGAGCACAGCGCACAGGTCAACGTGCGCTTCGACGGCGACAGCAGCAGCATCAAGTTCGGTCTGCTGGGCCGCTGGCGCGACCGCGACGTCAATGTGGATGAGCGCGAACTGCGTGTCGGCCCGAAGGTGGCGCTGTCGAGCTGGACCACTTCCTCGCCGGAGCACCGCCACGGCAACATGGGGGACGGCATGGACTCGGCCGCGATGCGCGCGTTCTGGGCGGCCAGCGGCAGTCAGTACAGCGCCCGTCCGCAGGATGTCGGCGGCAATGCGATGACGTCGCTGGAAGAGGATTACGTGGCCAGCGAAGACATCTTCGCCAGTTATGCCATGGGTACCTGGGACGTGGGCGCGCTGCGCATCATCGGCGGCGTGCGCGTGGAGAACACCCGCTTCAAGGCGATCGGCAACCAGGTGGACGTGGCCGCCAACGGCCGCAGCTTCACCGTCACCCCGCGCGTGGCCAACAGCAGCTACACCAACGTGCTGCCGGGCCTGCACCTGCGCTATGACGCGGCCGATGACTGGGTGCTGCGCGCCTCGGCCAACAAGACCGTATCGCGCCCGTCCTTCGGCGACGTCTCGCCGCGCGTGGGCTACAGCCGCGGTGACGAGGAAGTGCGCCTGGGCAATCCGGAACTGGACCCGTACGAGTCGAAGAACATCGACCTGTCGGTGGAGAAGTACATCGGCAGCAGCGGCATCGTGTCGCTCGGCCTGTTCCACAAGTCGATCGATGGCTACATCGTGGAAACCGTGCGGACCAATGATCCGGCCTACGGCGGATTCGACGTGACCCAGCCGATCAATGGTCGCAACGCCACCGTGCGGGGTGCGGAATTCAACTGGCAGCAGCAGCTGGCCTTCCTGCCGGACGGCCTGGATGGCCTGCTGGTGGGTGCCAGTGGCACCTGGCTGGACACCACGTTCGATGCCGGTATCAAGGACCGTGCGGGCGAGGACTTCACCCTGCCGCGCGCCTCCAAGCATGTCTACAGCGCACACATCGGCTATGAGAAGTACGGCGTGAGCACGCGCCTGGCGGCGGTATACCGCAGCGAGTACCTGGACAGCATCGGCAAGGGCCGCGCGTTCGACATCTACGTGGCACCCAACACCCAGCTCGATTTCTCGCTGGATTACAAGTTCACCCCGCGGGTGAGCATGTACTTCGAGGCGCAGAACCTGCTGGACAAGCCGCTGGAGCTGTACCAGGGCACGCGGTCGCGCACCCTGCAGATGGAAGAGTATGGGCGCACCTATGCGCTGGGCCTGAAGGTGGCGCTGTGATGGGGCGCAGCCGTGCCGTCCTGGCCGCGGCGCTGGCCGCCACGCTGATCGTCGGCTGCACGCCGGCCAGCGGCAACGATCCGGTTGCGGGAGCGGCCGCGCCGGCCGCAAGTGGCGCGCGCGGGGTGACCACCCTCGCCGAAGCCTTCCTCACGCCGATGACCCCGGCCGACAACATCGACTCGCCGGCGGCCTGGCGCGCCCCGGACGGCACGCTGTGGCTGATCGCCACCGCCAAGGCCACCGACAAGCTGGTGGTCTACGACGGCAGCACCGGCCGGCACCTGCGTGACGTCGGTAGCAGCGGCACCGGACCGGGACAGTTCGACCGCCCAAACGGCATTGCGGTGACCGACGACCTGCTGTGGATCGTGGAGCGCGACAACCACCGCGTGCAGGTGCTGAGCCTGCCGGACCTCGCGCCGCTGGCGACGTTCGCTGCCGGCGATCTGCGCAAGCCGTACGGGCTGTGGGTCGACCGCCGTGCCGATGGCTACAGCGTCTACGTCACCGACTCCTGGGACAACGGCGAGGATGCGCAGGGGCGTGACATCCTGCCGCCGCTGGCCGAGCTGGACAAGCGCGTGCGCCAGTACCACGTGACCCGCAACGGCGCGAAGGTCGAAGCGAAGCTTGTCGCCAGCATCGGTGACACCACCGAGGCCGGTGCGCTGCGCGTGGTCGAGTCGATCTGGGGCGACCCCGAGAACGATCGCCTGCTGATTGCCGAGGAGGACGAGCGCTACGCCAGCGAGTTCAAGGTCTACACCCTGGCGGGCCGCTTCACCGGCACCACCTTCGGCCGCGACGTGTTCAAGGCACAGGCCGAAGGCGTGACCCTGCGCGCCTGTGGCAAGGACGGCTGGTGGATCACCACCGAACAGGGCAAGCAGCGCAGCGTGTTCCACCTGTTCGACCGGCACACGCTGAAACCGGTCGGCGCGTTCCAGGGCAATACCGTGGCCAACACCGATGGCATCTGGATGATGCAGCAGCCCAGCGCGCGCTTCCCGCATGGTGCGCTGTACGCCGTGCACGACGATCAGGGCGTGGTGGCCTTCGACTGGGAGAGCATCGCCAAGCAGTTGGCATTGCCGCTGGAGTGTGGCGCATGAGCGGGCAGTGCGTGATGCGCAGGCTGGCGCTGGGGCTGCTGCTGGCGTTGCCGTCGCTGTCGTGGGCCGCGGCCGAACCGAACACCCAGGTGCCGACCGGCAGCCACCACTACGCAGCGACGCCGGTGCCGGACCGCATCGTCGCCTCGCCGGCGGCCGATCCCAGCCACGGGTTCGCCGTGGCCTGGCGTACCGATGGCAGCGTGCAGGCGCCCCTGCTGGAGATCGCCCTGGCCGGTGATTCGCCCGCCATCGATGGCATCCGACAGGTACGCGCGACGACCCGCGCGCTGCAGACCGAGAACGGTCTGTCGCATCATCACCGCGCCGACGTCAGCGGTCTGCAGCCGGGCACCCTGTATGTCTACCGCGTGCAGGGGCATGGCAGCTGGAGTGCGTGGAACCAGCTGCGCACGCTGGCCGCGGCCGACCAGCCGCTGACCCTGCTGTACTTCGGTGATACCCAGAACAAGAACGTCAGCCATGTCAGCCGGGTGGTGCGTGCCGCGCAGAAGGCTGCACCGCAGGCGCGCATGAGCCTGTTCGCCGGTGATCTGGTCAGCGGCGGCGACAACATGGACGACAGCGAATGGGGCGAGTGGTTTGCCGCCACCGGCTGGCTGGCGCAGGAAACGCTGGTAGCCCCGGCGATCGGCAACCATGAGTACTTCGAGGAATTCGAGGACACCCCGCAGGAGCGCCGCGTGCTGGGCCGGCACTGGCCGGTCACGTTCGCGCTGCCGGGCAATGGCGCCCCCGCCGCGCAGCAGACCAGCTACTGGTTCGATGCGCAGGGCGTGCGTGTGGCCGTGGTCGATGGCACCTCGGCACTCGATCTGGGCACCGCCAGGGCACAGGCACAGTGGCTGGACAAGGTGCTGACCGGCAATTCGCAGCCATGGACCATCGTGTTGCTGCACCAGCCGTTCTACTCGCCGCGCGAAGGGCGCGAGAACGCCGCGCTGCGTGACGTGCTGCTGCCGGTGGTACGCCGCCACAACGTCGATTTGGTGCTGCAGGGCCACGATCACACCTATGGCCGCCGTGGCGAGGGTCAGGCCGCGACGCCACAGTACGTGGTGACCGTGGCCGGGCCGAAGCAGTATCGCCTTTCCGACGAGGCACGGAAGACGATGGATCCGGTAGCCGAGGACACCCAGCTGTTCCAGGTGCTGACTATCGATCCGCAGCACCTGCGCTACGAGGCGCGCACCGTGACCGGGCGTCTCTACGATGCCTTCGAACTGCGCCGCGACGCCAAGGGCGGCAAGCAGCGCACGGAGCTGAGCGAAGGCCGTATCGCACCGCGCGACTGTCCGCGTGCGCAGACTGCCAAGGGTCGTGCCGACCGCTGCTGGGAATGAGGAAACACTGATGACCACACCCCGTCGCATCATTCCATTGGCTGCCATCGGCGCGTCCCTGCTGTTGCTGGCCAGTGCGGTAGCCGCCGCCGATACCGTGCTGCATCCCTTCCTGGTCGCCCAGCCGAAGCAGGCCCCGCAGGAAGTGAATCTGGCGGTGGAGATTCCGGCCGGCAGCTTCACCAAGTACGAGATCAAGGACGATGGCCTGGTGCATGTGGATCGCTTCCAGTCCATGCCGGTCGCCTATCCGGCCAACTACGGCTCGATGCCGCGTACCCTGGCCGGTGACAACGATCCGCTGGACGCGCTGGTGCTGACCCGCGAACCGCTGCATCCGGGCGTAATCGTGCGCTTCCGGCCGATCGGTTACCTGAAGATGATCGACGGCGGCGAGCATGATGAGAAGATCATCGGCGTGCCGACCGACAAGGTCGACCCGAGCTACGCCGGCATCCGCGACCTGGCGGATCTGCCGGAGGTCGAACGGCAGCGCATCGAGGCCTTCTTCCGCGTCTACAAGGACCTGCCGGCCGGGCGCAACCCGGTGCAGCTCAATGGCTGGGGCAATGCTGCTGAAGCGCGTGCGCTGATCAGCGAGGCGATGCAGCGCTTCGGCAAGTAGATCCATGCCATGCGGGGATGGCCTGGCGCGCGCATCTCCTTCACTGCCCCTGGCTATCATGTCCGCCTTCAACAACGGGGGCGGTGTCTGTGTCGGTAGCGTTGGTATGGTTCCGTCGCGATCTGCGGCTGCAGGACAATCCGGCCCTGCAGGCCGCATTGGAGGCGGGGCACGATGTGGTGCCGGTCTACATCCATGCGCCCCACGAAGAAGGTGAATGGGCGCCGGGTGCGGCCTCCGATGCGTGGCGGCACCGTTCCCTGGCTGCATTGGATACCGACCTGCGCGCCCGCGGTTCCGCGCTGGTGCTGCGCAGCGGTGACAGCCTGCCGACCCTGCAGGCCCTGATCGAGCAGGCCGGCGCTGAAGCCGTGTACTGGAACCGCAAGTACGAGCCGGCCACGCAGCCACGCGACGCCACCATCAAGCGCACGCTGCGCGAGCAGGGCATCGACGCGCAGAGCTGCAACGGCAGCCTGCTGTTCGAACCCTGGGACATTGCCACCCAGCAGGGCCAGCCCTACAAGGTATTTACGCCGTATTGGCGCAACGTGCTCAGTCACTGGCGCCTGCCGGCGCTGCAGGCCGCACCGAAGGCAATGGCGGCGCACACGGTGGACAGCCTCGCGCTGGAGGATCTCCAGCTGGCACCGACCCTGGACTGGGATGCCGGCTTCTGGGAGCACTGGCAGCCGGGCGAGGCCGGTGCGCTGGACGCGCTGTCGGTGTTCGAGGACGGCGCCTTGCGTGGCTATCGCGAGCAGCGCGATCTGCCTGATCGCGTGGGCACCTCGCGGCTGTCGCCCCATCTGCACTTTGGCGAGATCGCGCCGTGGCGCATCGCCCATGCGCTGGAGGGGCTGCGCACTGCCGGCACCGATGCCGACATCGATGGTTACCTGCGGCAACTGGGCTGGCGCGACTTCGCATATCACCTCCTGCATCACTTCCCGAAGACACCAACCGACAACCTCAACCCACGGTTTGACCGCTTCCCCTGGGCCACGCCCAGTGCAGCGCAACTGCACCACTGGCAGCGCGGCAACACCGGCGTGCCGATCGTCGACGCCGGCCTGCGCGAGCTGTGGCACACCGGCTACATGCATAACCGGGTGCGGATGATCGTGGCCAGTTACCTGTGCAAGCACCTGCGCGCCTACTGGCTGCATGGTGCGCGCTGGTTCTGGGACACCCTGGTTGATGCCGACCTGGCCAACAACACGATGGGCTGGCAGTGGGTGGCAGGTACCGGCGCCGACGCGGCCCCGTACTTCCGGGTGTTCAACCCGGTCACCCAGGCCGAGAAGTTCGATCCGCAGGCCCGCTACATCAGCCGCTGGGTGCCCGAACTGGCGGCGTTGCCGGTGAAGGCGCGCTTCGCGCCATGGCAGCACCCGCAGCTGCTGGCCACGCACGCGGCGGGCTATCCGCGCACCCCGCTGGTGGATCTGGCCGCTGGCCGCGATGCCGCCCTGGCCGCCTACCGCCAGTCGGGAGCAGGGTAAAGGGCCGCGTGGTTGATCCAGTCAGTTAGCTGAACGCGGCCCTGTCGCCGTGACCGATCATCATCCCGACATCGCATCGGGCTGTTTATTCTCTCTGCGCCCGCAAGCCGCCGGCCCGACCGGAAAACAAGGAGAACTCCATGATCCGCAACACCACCCGCAACGTCGCACTGGCCCTGATGAGTGCGGCCGTCCTGTCGGCCTGCGCCACCGGCGGCTCCTACGTGCAGAGTGACCAGTACGGCAACCCGACCGAGCAGCAGAACCGGACCGGCCGCAACGCGCTGATCGGTACCGCCATCGGCGTGGCTGCCGGCCTGCTGACCGGCGACAGCGCGACCGAACGTCGTCAGCATGCGCTGATCGGCGCCGGTATCGGCGCGCTCAGCGGCGCCGCCGTTGGCCAGTACCAGGATCGCCAGGAACGCGCCCTGCGCGAGCGCACCGCCAATACCGGCATCGATGTCCAGCGCCAGGGCGACAACATCATGCTGAACCTGCCGGACGGCATCACCTTCGACTTCGGCAAGGCCACCCTGAAGCCGCAGTTCTACGGCTCGCTCAACGGTGTGGCCGGTACGCTGCGCGAGTACAACCAGACCATGATCGAAGTAGTGGGCCACACCGACAGCATCGGCAGCGACGCGGTCAACAACCGCCTGTCGAAGGAACGCGCCGACTCGGTGGCGCAATACCTGATCGGCCAGGGCGTGCAGAGCGTGCGTATCGAAACGCTGGGCGCCGGCAAGGCGTACCCGATCGCCGACAACAGCACCGATGCTGGCCGTGCCAAGAACCGCCGCGTCGAGATCCGCGTGATTCCGCTCAAGCAGTAACGCGCAGCGTTACAGTCCCGGCGCAGCCGGAACGAAAATGCCGCCCTTGCAGGCGGCATTTTCTGTAGGTGCCGAGCGCTGCTCGGCACACACTGGAACACTCGGCCGCAGCGTCACATGCTTCTGGCGCCTGCAGAGTCGACCACGGCTCGACTCTGCAAGGGCTACCCGGCCACGCTTCTTTTACACCGTCGCCGTCGGCCGCACCACGATCTCATTCACATCCACATCGTCCGGCTGCTCGATCGCAAACCTCACCGCACGCCCGATCGCATCCGGCTGCAACGCAATGGCGCGGTAGCCGACCATCATCTCGGCGGCAGCCGGATCGGTGATGCTGTCGGCCAGTTCGCTTTCCACCACGCCAGGATGGATGCAGGTCACCCGCAGTTCGCGGTGCTCTTGGCGCAGGCCGTCGGAAATCGCGCGCACCGCATACTTGGTCGCGCAGTAGACCGCTGCGGTCGGCACCACCGACAGTGCGCCGACAGAGGCGATGTTGATGATCTGGCCGCTGCGCTGGGCGATCATGCCGGGCAGCACGGCAGCGATGCCGTACAGCACGCCACGGATGTTCACGTCGATCATCCGGTCCCATTCCTCCACCTTCAGCGAGCCCATCAGGGACAGTGGCATCACGCCGGCGTTGTTGACGATCACGTCGATCGAGCCGAAATGCAGCAACGCGGCTTCGACGAAGGCATCGACCTGCGCGCGCTGGGTCACGTCGAGGGCGTGGACCCGCACCTCGGCGCCCTGTTGGCGCAGTTCGTCGGCAAGCGCCTGCAGGCGATCCACGCGGCGGGCACCGAGGACCAGGCGCGCGCCCGGCTGTGCGAGGGCGCGGGCGATGCCGGCACCGATGCCGCTGGAGGCGCCGGTGATCAGGATGGTTCGGGAAAGGCTCATGGCGGTGTCTCTGAAGGGGATAGGGAGTGCCCGGGCGTGCCCGGTGCAGCCACGGTAGATGGCACACCCTGCCGCGATAAGATGGCGATTCCTGATTACCTTGTTCAGAATTGCTAACCAATGTCCGTCGATCTCAACGCTTTGGCCGTGTTCCAGCGGGTGGCCGACTGTCGCAGCTTCACCGCCGCGGCCCAGCAACTCGGCGTGACTCGATCTGCGGTCAGCCAGACCCTCACCAAGCTGGAGCAGTCGCTGGGCGTTGCCCTGCTGCTGCGCACGACGCGCAGCGTCAGCCTCACCGATGCCGGGCAGGCGCTGTTGGTCTCGGTCAGCCCTGCGCTGGCGGAACTGGGCAATGCGCTGGAGGCCAGCGTGCGCCGCCAGGCCGCCGTGTCCGGGCAGCTGCGGCTTGCCGTGTCCTCCATCGCCGAAGCGTTCCTGGCGGGCCCGCTGTTGGCCACGTTCGCAGCACGCTACCCGGCGCTGCAGCTGGACATCACCGTGACCGACGAGGCGTTCGACATCGTCGGCGCGGGCTTCGACGCCGGCGTGCGTCTAGGGGAGGTCATTGCGCAGGACATGGTCGCGGTCCCGGTGTCGGCGCGGCAGCGCCAGCTGGTGGTGTGCTCGCCGGACTATCGCGATGCGCACGTGCTGCCGACCCACCCGCGTGAACTGGGCGCGCATCGCTGCATCGGCTGGCGCAGCGCGCCCGGCAGAGCGCCTTATCGCTGGGAATTCGAGGAGCGCGGCCGGGAATTCAGTGTTGATGTGCAGCCTGAAATCACCAGCAACGACATGGGCGTGATGCTCAGGCTGGCGCTGGCCGGCGCGGGCCTGGCCATCGGCATGGAAGAGACCTGGCGGCCTTGGCTGCAGCGCGGCGAACTGGTGCCGGTGCTGGAAGCATACTGTCCGCGGTTTGCGGGCTTTTTCCTGTATTACCCCAGCCGCCGGCAGGCCGAGCCGAAGCTGCGCGCGCTGGTGGAGCACGTGCTGTCCGAACGGTAGAGTCGAGTCCTGCTCGACTCTACAAGATCCGGTTACGCCGCCGAAGCGGCCACCTTTTCCAGGATCCGCTTGCCGCTGCTTTCCAGCGCGGCGTCTTCCTGCGCCTTCTGCTGCTGCGCCAGCTTCGCACCCGGGCACTGCGCCAGCATGTAGTTGGCGTCGAAGTTGAGCTTTTCCACCAGGAAGTCGACGAACGCACGCACCTTCGGCGAGACCAGGCGGCCGCCGGCGAACACCGCGTTGAAGTCCACTTCCGGGCCGGTCCAGCCGGCCAGTACACGACGCACCATGCCCGATTCAACGAACGGCTTGGCCATCACGTCGCCGGTCAGCAGCAGGCCCTCGCCGCATACCAATGCGCCGTTCAGTGCGGACATGTCGTTGGCGGTCATCAGCGGGGTGACCGGGAAGTCGCGCAGCTCGCCGCCGTTCTCGCCCAGCTGCCAGGTAAAGCGCGGCGAGTTGCCGGTGTGGTACGGCTTGCGCATTGCCAGGATGCGATGGAACTGCAGTTCTTCCGGATGCAGCGGCTCGCCATAGCGTTCGATGTAGGCCGGGCTGGCGAACACCTGCGTGCGCAGGCTGCCAAGCTTGCGCGCGACCAGGTTGGAATCGGGCAGGGCACCCACGCGCAACGCGAGATCTGCTTCGCCGGCAATCAGGTCCAGCTTCTCGTTGCCCATGTGCATGTCCAGGCGGATCTCCGGATACTGCGCGTGGAACTGGCCCAGCAGCGGCGCGATCCAGGTGATGCCGATCGAATAGGGCACGGTGAAGCGCAGCCAGCCGCGTGGGCCGGACTGCAGCTGGCTCACCGCGCTCTCGGCTTCTTCAAGCTCGCGCGCGATGCGCTGGCAATGCTCGTGGTAGATCGAGCCGGCTTCGGTCAGGCCGAGGCGCCGGGTCGTCCGGTGCAGCAGGCGCGCGCCCAGGCGCGTTTCCAGTTCCTGCACTTTGCGGCTGACCGTGGTCTTGGGCAGGCCGAGCGATTTGGCAGCGGCAATGAAGCTGCCTTGCTCGACCACCTTGACGAAGATCAGTGTCTCGTTGAGATCGTGGGACATGGTCGGGGATCCTGGACGTCGGGGATGGGACAATCGTGACAGAACGATTGGACCGGGTGCGGGATGATTATTCCCCTTAATCAGGACTAATCAAGTAAAGGTTTGACGTCTATCGTGGCGCCATTCGTGAAATGGAGCCCCCTCGCCATGAGCCTGCGCAACATTCTTGCCCGCTTCCGGCACGTCGGCCAGAACGCCCTGGACCTGGCGATGACCGTCGAAGCACGTCCCAGTTCCTTGGTGCACAAGGACTTCCGTGAGTTTACCGCGCCCATGCGTCAGCAGCGTGGCGGTGCCCTCCGCCTGGTCCCGCACAAGGGCGACCGGCTGCGCCGGATTGGGACTATCCCGGATTTGGGAGGAAATGTCCCGTGAATGGGATACTGACGCCCGAAGTCCTGGTCCTCGGCGGCACCGGTGCCGTCGGCCAGGGCGTGGTCGGCGCATTGCTGGAAGCCGGCAGCCCGGTGCTGGTCGTCGGTCGCGATCCGGGCCGGCTGGCCGCACTGCATGAGCAGTTCGCCGATGAGCCGGGCCTGGAGACGATGCTGGGCTCGCTCAGCGACGACGGCTCGGCCCGCGCGCTGGCCGGGCGCATCGTGCAGCGCCCGCGTCACCTGGCTGCCGTGATCGCGGCAATGGGCGGGCCCTACCGCCGCGGCCGGGTGATCGACCGCAACGGCGATGAACTGCTGGGCGCGATGCAGGCCGATCTGATGCCGCACGTGCACGCCGTACGCCACCTGCTGCCGCTGTTGCAGGACAACGTGCATGCGCGGCGCTACGTGATGATCGGCAGCCCGGCCAGCGCCAAGCCATGGGCCGGCTACGGCGAGACCTCGATCACCACTGCGGCGCTGCGCATGTACGCGCAGGTGGTCCACCAGGAAGCACAGGCACTGGGCGTGCGCGCGCAGATGCTGGAAGTCTGCAGCCCGGTGTGTACCCCGGCCAATGCCGCCAACGCCTGCATCGAGTGGCCGAGCTCGCTGCTGGTTGGCCGTCGCGTGGTTTCGCTGCTCGACGGTTGCCGCGACAACCGCGCCATCGTCCGCTGTGACAGCAGCGACGCCGAACTGCCACGCGGGCTGCTGCACCTGGACGTTCCCCCTTCGTGGCGCGATACCGCAGGTGTTGCTTGACCTCGACCATGGTTGAGGTCGCAGGATGCGCCGCTGATTTTTGCAACACGTTCTCATATTGCTGTACCACCCCTCCGTACGGATGCATGCCATGACTTCCCCCAATACCACCCCACATCGTTTCGGCCATCGCATCGCGATGGTCGGCGTGTCGATCCTCGCCGCGGCCGTGCTTGCGGCCTGCAGCGGCGGCCATGCCGAAGAAGCCGGTGCGCCGCCGCCGCCGCAGGTCAGCGCGGCGCCGGTGCTGGTCAAGCAGGTCAGCCAATGGGACGAGTTCAGCGGTCGCGTCGAAGCGGTGCAGAGCGTTGAACTGCGCCCGCGCGTGTCCGGTTACATCGACAAGGTCAACTATGTCGAAGGCCAGGAAGTGAAGAAGGGCGAGGTGCTCTTCACCATCGACGCGCGCAGCTACCAGGCCGAGTACGATCGCGCCGCCGCCGAGCTGGCCCGCGCCCGCACCCAGGCCACGCTGGCGCGCAGCGAGTCCGAGCGCGCCAAGCGGTTGTCTGAGCAGCAGGCGATCTCCACCGAGACCGCTGAGCAGCGTCGTGCCGCGGCCGACCAGTCCGGGGCCGCCGTGCAGGCCGCGCAGGCGGCGCTGGATGCCGCCCGCCTCAACCTGGAGTTCACCAAGGTGCGTGCACCGATCGACGGCCGCGCCGGCCGCGCGATGGTCACCGCCGGCAACCTGGTCACTGCCGGCGACAGCGCCAGCGTGCTGACCACGCTGGTCTCGCTGGATACCGTGTTCGTCTACTTCGATGCCGACGAAAGCACCTTCCTGCGCTATGCACAGATGGCACGCAAGGGCGAGCGCCCGAGTGAGCGTGACAGCGCGCTGCCGGTGAAGGTCGGCCTGTCCGGGGAAGAGGGCTACCCGCATGCGGGCAAGGTCGACTTCCTCGACAACCAGGTGGCCCGCAGCACCGGCACCATCCGCGTCCGTGCGCTGCTGGACAACGCCGACCGCCAGTTCACGCCGGGCCTGTTCGCCCGCGTGCAGCTGCTCGGCAGCGGCCAGTTCCAGGCCATGCTGATCGATGACAAGGCCGTGCTGACCGACCAGGACCGCAAGTACGTCTACGTGGTCGACAAGGATGGCAAGGCCCAGCGCCGCGACATCCAGCTCGGCCGCACCGCCGATGGCCTGCGTATCGTCGAGCACGGCCTTGCCGCCGGTGACAAGGTGATCATCGACGGCGTGCAGAAGGTCTTCATGCCGGGCATGCCGGTGCAGGCCAAGACCGTGGCGATGCAGCCACAGTCGGCGGCGGCACCGGGCCGCGATGCAACCGCTGCGCTGAACCACTGATCCGCCGGCTCCTGATCCGCGTCTCCGCTTAGCTGCCGGCGCCAGCGGCAGCCTTTCCTGCCTTCGTCATCCCGGCGAGGGGCAGGGTGGCTGTTGCCCGCCGGACGCCTTTCCCAGGAATTCCTCCATGGACTTTTCCCGTTTCTTCATCGACAGGCCGATCTTCGCGGCGGTGCTGTCGATCGTGATCTTCGCCGCAGGCCTGATCACGATTCCGATCCTGCCGATCAGCGAGTACCCCGAAGTGGTGCCGCCGTCGGTGGTCGTGCGCACGGTCTATCCGGGCGCCAATCCCAAGGTCATTGCCGAGACCGTCGCCACGCCGCTTGAAGAGGCGATCAACGGCGTCGAAGGCATGATGTACCTGAAGTCGGTTGCCGGCTCGGACGGCGTGCTGCAGATGACCGTCACCTTCCGCCCGGGCACCGACCCGGACGCGGCGGCGGTGAAGGTGCAGAACCGCGTGGCCCAGGCCCAGGCACGCCTGCCCGAGGACGTGCGCCGGCAGGGCGTGACCACGCAGAAGCAGTCGCCCACCTTCCTGATGGTGGTGCACCTGACCTCGCCGCAAGGCAAGTACGACACCCTGTACCTGCGCAACTACGCCCGCCTGCACGTCAAGGATGCGCTGGCGCGCATTCCGGGCGTCGGTGACGCGCAGATCTTCGGTGGCGGCGACTACGCCATGCGTGCCTGGCTGGACCCGGACAAGGTGGCCTCGCGCGGCCTGACCGCCAGCGACGTGGTGCGCGCCATGCGCGAGCAGAACGTGCAGGTCTCGGCCGGCCAGCTTGGCGCCGAACCGCTGCCGGACAGCAAGTTCCTGACCCTGATCAACGCCCAGGGCCGGTTGAAGACCGAAAAGGAGTTCGGCGACATCGTGCTCAAGAGCGGCACCGATGGCGAGATCGTGCGCCTGGCCGACGTGGCCCGCCTTGAACTGGGTGCCGGTGACTACACCCTGCGCTCGCAGCTGGATGGCAAGAACGCGGTCGGTATCGGTATCTTCCAGTCGCCGGGCGCCAACGCGCTGGAAATCCGCGACAAGGTCATCTCGACGATGGACGAGATGCAGAAGACGATGCCGGCCGACGTGAAGTACGAAGCGGTGTATGACACCACCATCTTCGTGCGTGACTCGATCAAGGCCGTGGTCTCCACGCTGCTGGAAGCGATCGCGCTGGTGGTGCTGGTGGTGATCCTGTTCCTGCAGACCTGGCGCGCGTCGATCATCCCGTTGATCGCGGTGCCGGTGTCGGTGGTGGGTACCTTCGCCGCGCTGTACCTGCTGGGCTTCTCGATCAACACGCTGAGCCTGTTCGGCCTGGTGCTGGCGATCGGCATCGTGGTCGACGACGCGATCGTGGTGGTGGAGAACGTCGAGCGCAACATCGAAGAGGGCCTGTCGCCCACCGCTGCGGCCCACCAGGCCATGCGTGAAGTGTCCGGCCCGATCGTGGCGATCGCGCTGGTGCTGTGTGCCGTGTTCGTGCCGATGGCGTTCCTGTCCGGGGTCACCGGCCAGTTCTACAAGCAGTTCGCCGTCACCATCGCCATCTCCACGGTGATCTCGGCGATCAACTCGCTGACCCTGTCGCCGGCCCTGGCCGCACGCCTGCTGAAGGCCCACGGCGCACCGAAGGACGGCCCGAGCCGCCTGATCGACCGCCTGTTCGGCTGGGTGTTCCGTCCGTTCAACCGCTTCTTCAAGTCCAGCTCGGAGAAGTACGAGCGTGGCGTGGCCCGCATCCTCGGCCGTCGTGGCGCGGTATTCGTGGTCTACGCGATCCTGCTGATCGGTACGGGCGTGATCTTCAAGCTGGTGCCGCCGGGCTTCATCCCGACCCAGGACAAGCTGTACCTGATTGCGGGTGTGAAGCTGCCGGAAGGTTCGTCGATCGCGCGCACCGATGAAATGCTGCGCAAGGTCGCCAAGATCGCCCAGGAAACCGATGGCGTCGCCCACACCATCTCGTTCCCCGGTCTGAACGCGCTGCAGTTCACCAACACGCCGAACACCGGTGTGGCGTTCATCCCGCTCAAGCCGTTCGCCGAGCGCCATGGCCGCACCGCCGCGCAGATCAACGCCGAGATCAACCAGAAGATCGCCGGCCTGCAGGAAGGCTTCGCGTTCGCGATGATGCCGCCGCCGATCCTCGGCCTTGGCAACGGCAACGGCTACCAGATGTTCATCGAGGACCGTGGCAACCTGGGTTACGGCGCGCTGCAGAACGCCGTGCAGGCGATGCAGGGCACCGTGGCGCAGACGCCGGGCATGGCCTTCCCGATTTCCAGCTACCAGGCCAACGTGCCGCAGCTGGATGCCGAGGTCGACCGCGTCAAGGCCAAGGCACAGGGCGTGCAGCTCACCGAGCTGTTCGACACCCTGCAGACCTACCTGGGTTCGGCGTACGTCAACGACTTCAACCAGTTCGGCCGTACCTGGCAGGTGATCGCCCAGGCTGACGGTCCGTTCCGCGAGACGGTCGAGGACATCGGCAAGCTGCGTACCCGCAACGACCGCGGCGAGATGGTGCCGATCGGTTCGATGGTCACCATCAAGCAGACCTTCGGCCCGGACCCGGTGCTGCGCTTCAATGGCTATCCGGCCGCTGACCTGGCCGGTGAAGCCGATCCGCGCCTGCTGTCGTCGGCCGAGGCGATGAACAAGCTGACCGAGATCGCCGGCAAGGTACTGCCGGTGGGCATGGCCACCGAATGGACCGACCTGAGCTACCAGCAGGCCACGCAGGGCAAGGCCGCGTTCATCGTGTTCCCGGTGGCGATCATGCTGGCCTTCCTGGTGCTGGCCGCGCTGTACGAAAGCTGGTCGCTGCCGCTGGCGGTGATCCTGATCGTGCCGATGACCCTGCTGTCCGCGCTGTTCGGCGTGTGGTTGACCGGCGGTGACAACAACGTGTTCGTGCAGGTCGGCCTGGTGGTGCTGATGGGCCTGGCGTGCAAGAACGCGATCCTGATCGTCGAATTCGCCAGAGAGCTGGAGATGGGCGGCAAGGGCATCGTTGAAGCCGCGCTGGAAGCCTGCCGCCTGCGCCTGCGCCCGATCGTGATGACCTCCATCGCATTCATCGCCGGCACCGTACCGCTGGTGCTGTCGCACGGTGCAGGCGCCGAGGTGCGCTCGGTGACCGGCATTACCGTGTTCGCCGGCATGCTGGGCGTGACCCTGTTCGGCCTGTTCCTCACCCCGGTGTTCTACGTGGCGCTGCGCAAGCTGGTTACCCGCAACGGTGGCGGCCAGCTGGTGCAGCACGGCGAACCGACCATCCACCACTGATACGGAACTCCGCCGCCGGTCGTTGGCCGGCGGCCACTCTCCCCACAGACAAGGCATGCATCCATGAACACCCATCAGAACAAGATCGCGCTGGTGACCGGCGCCACCCGTGGCATCGGCCTGGAAACCGTGCGCCAGCTGGCAGAGGCCGGCGTGCACACGCTGCTGGCCGGTCGCAAGCGCGATACCGCGGTGGAGCTGGCACTGAAGCTGCAGGCTGAAGGCCTGCCGGTCGAAGCCCTGCAGCTGGACGTGACCGACGCGGCCAGCATCGCCGAAGCGGTCGAGCAGGTGCGCCAGCGCCACGGTCGCCTCGACATCCTGGTCAACAATGCCGGCATCATGATCGAGAACCCGGCGCAGGCGCCGTCGGAGCAGTCGCTGGACACCTGGAAGCGCACCTTCGACACCAACGTCTATGCGCTGGTCGCGGTAACCCAGGCATTCCTGCCGCTGGTCAAGCAGTCCAAGTCCGGACGCATCGTCAATGTGTCCAGCATGCTCGGCTCGCAGACCCTGCACGCGGATCCTTCGTCGGGCATCTACGACTTCAAGATTCCGGCCTACAACGCGTCCAAGGCCGCAGTGAACAGCTGGACCCTGAGCCTGGCCTATGAGCTGCGCAACACGCCGATCAAAGTCAACACCGTGCATCCGGGTTACGTAAAGACCGACATGAACGGCGGCAACGGCGAGATCGAAATCAGCGAAGGCGCGCGTTCCAGCGTGGAAATGGCGCTGATCGGTGAATCCGGTGCCAGCGGCAGCTTCACCTACCTGGGCGAGGTGCTGCCATGGTGATCCGCACGTTGGCGATGGCCGTCTCCAGCCTGGTGCTGGCGGGCTGTGTCAGCGTCGGCCCGAACTACAAGGCCCCGGTGCAGGAACCGGTGGTCCTGCAGGGTGCACAGCAGCCGGTCTTCAGCACGGCCTCGCCGGTCGCCAGCTGGTGGGCGCAGTTCGATGATCCGGTGCTGGAGCAGCTGGTCCATGGTGCCCTGTCGGACAACCTGGACCTGCGCGTGGCCGTGGCCCGCGTCAGCCAGGCCCGCGCGGTGTTCGTCGAAAGCCGCCTTGACCAGGCCCCGCACATCACCGCAGGCGGCAGCTACGACCGCCGCAAGCAGCCCGATCCGCAGCTGGGTGGGCAGCGGGTGTTCAGTGAAAGCTACCAGCTCGGCTTCGATGCCGGCTGGGAGCTGGATCTGTTCGGCCGCAAGCGCCGTGCCGCCGAAGCCGCGCGTGCAGACCTCGGTGCCGAGCAGGCCAACCTGGCCGACGCGCAGGTACTGGTCGCCGCCGAAGTGGCACGCAACTACTTCGAGCTGCGTGGGACGCAGAAGCGCATCGCCGTGGCCCAGCACACGCTGGAGAACCTGCGCGATACGCAGAAGCTGACCGAGGCGCGTTGGGAACTGGGCGCCGGCAGCGAGCTGGACGTGCAGAGCAGCCGCGCGCGCCTGAAGGCGATCGAGGCCGACATCCCGCTGCTGGAAGTGGCCGAGACACAGTCGCGCAACCGGCTGGCCGTGCTGCTGGGACAGCGTCCGGAAGTACTGACCGACATGCTTGCGCCGCACGACGTGCCGGCCTTCGCCAAGGCATTGCCGCTGGGTGATACCCGCGAACTGCTGCGCCAGCGCGCGGACGTGCGCGTGGCCGAGCGGCGCCTGGCGGCCGCCACCGCGCGCGTGGGCGTCGCCACCGCCGATCTGTTCCCGCGGCTGTCGCTGTCCGGTTTCGTCGGCTTCCTGGGGGGCGATGCCAGCGGCCTGGTCAACGGCAACAACAAGGCCTGGTCGCTGACCCCGTCGCTGAGCTGGGCAGCGTTCGACTTCGGTACCGTGCGTGCGCGCCTGCGTGCCAGCAAGGCTGAAGCCGAAGGCGTGGCCGCGCAGTACGAACAGGCGGTACTGCTCGCCCTGGAGGACACCGAGAACGCGCTGACCCGCTATTCCAAGCAGCAGGCACGGTTGGCGATCGTGGTCGAGCAGGCGCAGGCGGCACGGCGTGCCGAATCGCTGGCACAGATCCGCTACCGCGAGGGCTCGGAGGACTTCCTGACCCTGCTCGACGCGCAGCGCACGCAGCTGGCCGCCGACGATGCCCTGGCGGCGGCCGAGGCCGAAGTCAACGTCAGCGTGGTGGGCGTCTACAAGGCACTGGGGGGCTGGGGGCAATCACCGCAGCCGCCCAGCGTGGCGCAACTGCAGTAGACCCGGGGGACGGAAGCGCTGGCTTCCGTCCCTTTCTTCTTTCAGGGCCACTGGTTGGCCGGCACCGCGCGGTCGCGCATGCGCACGACGCAGAATCGATGGCCGCTGGGCGCTTCCATCACCCACCAGCGTTTGACGAAGCCGATGCGACGGGCGCCGAGTCTTTCCAAGCGGTCGGCCTCGGCATCGATGTCGTCGCTCTCGATGTCCAGGTGCACCCGTGACGGGTGATCGACGCGTTGCACCTCCACGTCCAAGCCTGCCGGCGCGCCCAGCAGGTCGGCGTACTCGGCGCCGCCTTCGGCACGTGCCGCCTGCGCCTGCAGGCCCAGCGCGCCGGCCCAGAAGCGGGCAGCCTCGTCGGCGGGCATGTCCTGGCAGTCGATGATGAATCCGGCCAGCCGGCTCTGGTGTGCCATGTCCTGCTCCGCGGTCCAGGGGGATGCGGCAGGGTAGCGCGGTGCCCGGCGTGGACATCTTCACGTCCGTGACGTTTCTGACTCTGCCGAAACGGCGTCCCGCCGTGTAACTAGTGGGTCAGGCACCTGGGAGGACAAGCAATGGCGGACGGATGGCGGGATACCCAACGGATGTTGTTCGGCGATCCGGGCCCACCCGGTGCCGGGTTGTCGGTGGCGGTCGTGGTGCTGCTGGTGCTGGCGACGATGGCCGCTGCGGTCGGTTTCCTGCGCCTGCAGGATTCGATGCTCGGGCTGGGCCTGATCGGTGTGGCCGTGTTCCTGGCGATCGGCGCCCGCATCTGCCAGGCGCGCGACCAGCATCAGGCGCTGTATCGCCTGCTGTCGCGGCAGCCACCGCTGTAACGGCGGCTGCCGTGGCTGCTCAGTGCTTGGGCCAGTCCAGCTCGACCACCAGCGGGAAGTGGTCCGACGGCAGCACGCCATCGACGCGTCGGTCGTCGGTCAGGAAGCTGCGCGCATGGAAGCCGCGCACCAGCACCCAGTCCAGCTGCACGGTGGCCTTGCCGGTGAAATCATGGAAGGTCAGCCGCGGGCCCTGCGGGGCCTTCACCTGGGTACGGGTGTCCTGCAGCACGCGGGTGAACGCCTTGTAGGTGTCGCCGCCGGGTTCGCTGTTGAAGTCACCGGTCAGCACGACGGGCAGATCGGCCGGCAGCTTGGCCACGCGCGTGCCGATCAGTTCGGCACCCTTGACCCGCCGCGGTTCGTCTTCGTCGCGGTAGGGCAGGTGGGTGTTCATGAAGTAGAAGCGGCGGCCGTCGTCGATGCGACGGAACAGCGCCCAGGTCACCATGCGCGGATACAGGTTGCCCCAGGTGATGCTGCCCGGCACGTCCGGTGTGTCGGACAGCCAGAAGTTGCCTGATTGCTCGATTGCCAGCACATTGCTGTCGTAGAACACACCCATGTGCTCGTCACCGCTGCCCCCGCGGCGGCCCTCGCCGAACCAGCGATAGCCGGGCAGGTGCCCGGCCAGGTAGTCGGCCTGCTCCTGCACCAGTTCCTGGGTGCCGATCACTGCGGGGTGTGCATCGAGGATGACCTTCACCATCGCGTCGCGGCGGTCAGGCCAGCGCTTGCCGGGTTCGGTATCGGCCGGGGTGCGCACATTGAACGACATCACCTTCAACGGCGCGGGGGCAGCCGCCCAGGCGCTGGTGAGAGGCAGGGCAAGCGCCAGCAGCGCAGAGAGCGCGGGGCGACGGAAACGCGACAACATCGTGGAATCCCTCCATTCCATGAAAACGGTTTCACGGAGCATCGCACGGATTGCCGGTGGATGGCTGTGCACGCGCTGGCGGCATCCGTCGGGAGTGAGGCGTATTCAGCCTGGCGTTGACGGCGCATTGACCCGTCAGACCGGGCCTGCGTGCTAGAACGGCCGTGCCGGCCATTGAACCCGGCATCGCAGCAGCAAACCCACAACGGAACCACAAGGAGCTGTGCCATGACACGATTGATTCGCGCCCTGCAGGTGTCGCTGAACCTGCGTTCGGACAATTCCACCCAGTGCATCCGTTCCAAGTATCGCTACTGGAACATCTTCTGACCGGAAGGACGCCACATATTCGATGACATCGCCAGGGAAGGTCGATGATCTTCCCTGGCATCGGGGGGCAGGGCATGGATGAGCGTGCAGCGGATGCGGAAGTGGTTTCCATCGACGATCTGCTCGATCGCGTGCGCCGCGAAGGGCCGGTCCTGCGCTTCAACAATGATGTTGTCGGCATCTTTGATCCGGCCCTGGCGGTCAGGGTCGACAAGGCCAACACCGACCGGCACACGGTACCGGATTCGCTGATTGACTATCTTGGCCTGCGCCGTGCCCGCGACCCGGTCGCATGGCGTGAGGTGCGTGGACTGCTGAGCGAACAGGCCGGACGCCTGGCCAGCCCCGGGCACATGCGCGATCTCTACGCGCGCATGCACGGCTTTCTCGCCCAGCGTGCTGATCGTGCGCATGACCTCAGCGAACTGAGCTGGTGGACGATCTCGCAGTCGCTGTTGCCGCTGCTGATCGATGGCCTCAGCCGCGCCGACGTCGAAGCCCTCATCGGCGAACAGAAGACCCGCTACAACGCCATCGTGCTGCAGAACTTCTCGTTCTGGCGGCGGATCATCGACTTCCACCTTTCCCGCCGCGCGGCGCGCACCGTGTCACGGCACATCCGGCGTCGTGCGCGGGAGAGCGCGCCGCGCGAGGACTTCCTGCAATCGCTGCTGCCGCTGGTAGAACGGGTCGGGGTGGACCGGGTGGCCTATCTGGTGTCGATGGTGCTGGCCGGCATGTCGGGCCTGCCCGGTATCACTGCCGCCAGCCTGCTCTACGCGATGCACCGTTTTCCGCACTGGCATGCGCGCATTCGCGAGGAAACCTCGGCGCTGAGCCTGGAGCAGCTGTATGCACTGCCGATCAAGTCCCTGCCGTGCACGTCGCGTTTCGTCAAGGAAACTCTGCGGCTGTGGCCGGGACTGTTCGCCCTGCATCGTCCCGCCTCGCACGATATCGACATCGAGGGTGTCTGCATCCGCAAGGGTGGGGCATACGAGCTGTCGTCCTACTTCCAGCATCATTCGCCGAAGTACTGGCAGAACCCGGACAGCTTCGATCCGGATCGCTGGTTGCCCGAGCGCCGCCAGGCCAACAAGGGCGCCTATGTCCCGTTCGGATTCTCATCGCGTGCCTGCATCGGCAGCGCGGTCGGCCATGCCCAGCTGCTGCTGTTCTGCGCGCTGGTGACCCGCGATTTCGAGTTGTCGGTGCAGGAGGTGCCAGCACCCTGGATGCAGCTGGAGGGCTTTGCCATCCCGGTCGACTTCATCGGTACGTTGACGCCGCGGCGCGCATGACGGTGGCCGCCGCGCGGGGCTCAGTCGTCGATCTCGCCTCGGCGGGCGGCCGCGCGCACCGCCTGCGCAGTGGTGGCCACGCCCAGCCGTTGCCGCGCTCGACGCAGGTGGTTCTCCACCGTGCGCGCAGACAGCCCCAGTGTGGCCGCGATGTCCGCCTGGCGCCGCCCAGCCGCGACCCAGCGCAGCACTTCACGTTCGCGCGCGCTCAAGGTGCCCGCGGGAACCTGCGCAGGCGCTTCGGCCAGACGCCGCGCCGCACGGAAGGCGGAGGTGCCGACCATGTCCAGCAGCACGCGCGCGCTGGCGGACGCATCAATCGAGGTGCCGGCGAAGCTGACCGCGCCTTCCAGACCGGTCGGGCCGAACACCGGAACCTGCAGCCCATGCAGGCCATCGCCGCGCGGCTGCTTCACCACCAGATAGCGTTCGCCGCGCACGCCCTGGCGCTTGCTCCAGAAGAACGGCGCCGTGCTGTCCAGTACATGGCGGTTGACCGGGCAGGCGTGGAGGTAGCGGGCGAGCCCGGTAGCGCTGCCGTCGTCGAACCAGTCACCTTCGATCCAGTACACGCGCTGTGCGCCGCGTTCCAGGCCGGTTCCGGTGGCGAACACCAGCAGGGGGTCGTAGCCCAGGGGTGAGGCGGCGCGGCGCAGCACGCCGCCCACCGCGGCCAGTGAGCGCGCCTGTTCCAGTTCCAGCAACGCGGACACCAGCGTGGGCACTGGCTCAGCGCCCGGCCAACGCGTCCAGCAGCGTACGCGCGGCCAGCTTGCCCAGCGCGTTGCCCGCCAGCGGACTGTCGCCGGTCAGCAGCAGCCGATCCTGCAGCACGCTGCCATCGATGCCCTCATTGACGATCTGCACGCCCTGCTGCGCCAGCCGCTCACCGAAGAACCAACGCAGCTGCCCCGGCATGTAGCCGATCTCCGGCGTCTGCCGGTCCATCGCGTCGGGGAACGCGCAGATGCGGTAGCCACGGAACAGCGAGCCGCCTTCAGCTTCGTTGACGCCCGCCGCCAGCAGCGCCGCCGGTCCATGGCAAAGGGTGATGATGTGGCGCTGCGCGGCCATGGCCCAGTGCAGCGCGGCCTTCACCGCTGCGCTCTCCGGAAGGCCGATCAGTGCGCCATGGCCACCGGGAATGAACACGGCGGCATAGTCCGAATCGGCTCCCAGGCCGGCCACCACCGCGTCCAGCTGCAACGGCTGGCGGAAGCGCGCCTCGTAGCGTTCGTACAGTGCGCCGATCTCGCGGTCCTCGCGCGGGAAGGCCCACCATTCGAACTTGACGGGGTTGCCGGACAGCGTTGCCACGTCGATCCCGAAGCCGGCCTTGTCCAGGTGGTACATCGGCAGCAAGGTTTCCACGGGGCGGTTGCCGGTGGAGAACAGGTGGCCATTGGCGGTCGGCAGATAACGCTCATCGGCAGCGATCATCAGCACCTTCCAGCGGCCGTCGCGGCGTGCATCCGGATACTCGGCCCCGGACAGGTTGCTCTGGGGCGATGTGAACTGCGACAGCGAGTACGGCGACGGGAAGAAGGCATCGCGCTCGGCCGGATCGGGGCTGGGCTGGCGGCTGGGCTCTTGCGTGTGCATGCAGACCTCCGTGGGGGAAAGTGGACCCAGCATAAAAGGCCGCGCGCGCAGCGACGATGAGGGATTCCCCTCAATCGGACCCTGCTACTTCAGCGGCGTCCGGTGCTGCTGCATGTCCTCATGCAGGATCCTGCGCAGTTCAACGATGGCCGGCGTGGCTTCCTGCACGCTGTGCCCGGACACGATCACCTTCTCCGAATCCGCATGCGGCAGGTGCGAGCTCCAGTAGGGCACCAGCCCGTCATCGGTCTTTTCCAGCGGGCCGTCGGCCTTGGCGCGGGCGATGATGGAGTGGTAGTGCACCCTGGGAGACATCGGCAGGTCGGCTACGGCCCGGACGAACGGGTCATCCTTGTCCAGGTTCTGGATGCTGTTCATCTGGTAGCCGTGCTTGCCATCGTTGCGGTCGATCTGGCCGTCGTTGGCCAGTGTCGCGACGTCTTCCAGCACGGTCAGCGGCAGCCGCACCAGGCGGCCGATCCAACGGCCGAGGCGGGTGCCGGCCACGTCGGTGCCGCGATGCGGCGTGGCGATGAACACCACCCGCGAGACCTCCGGTTCCGGCAGGAAGGTCAGCACCGGCGCGCCCTTGGTGCGCAGCAGCTCGCGCTGGGCGGGCGTCATCTGCGCGGTGGCCAGCAGGGTATCGACCAGGTGGTCACCCGAGGACGAGACCATCAACCGTGCGATCACTCCCCCCATGCTGTGCCCGACCAGGACCATGTCATGCGAGGCCTGCGCCTTGCCGCTGGGGTCGAAGTGCCTGAACACCTCGGCCAGCGTGTGGCGCATCGCATCGTGGCTCATCGCGATGGGCATGTTGGTGGGGTAATAGAACTGCCAGACCTGGAACGCCTGGCGGATCTCGTCGTCGCGCAGCAGTTCGTTGGCCACGTTGACCCACGCTTCCGGACTGCTGGCCAGGCCATGGATCATCAGCAGCACGCGACGGTTCGGGTCGTAGGGCTGCATCATGTACAGATGCGGCGTGTCGATGCCGCCCTTGCCACCGAACAGCGTGCGCAACGACTGGCGGCTGAAGTTGGAGCGGGCCAGCCACAGCGCGTAGCCGGCGGTGAAATTGGCTGCCAGCGGCACCTGCTGGCCGTGCAGGGTCACTTCCGAGACCTGGTAGGGATCGTGGATCTCCAGTTCCGGCTCGTCGTCATGCAGCACTTCCCACAGGTTCTTTCCCGAGAAGCGCAGCAGCACCGTCATCGATGGCGAAGGCATCTCGCTCCAGCTCTGCGTGGCAGAACGTCCTGCCTGCGCCGCCTGCGCCGCCTGCGCCGCCGCCGGAGGCGGGGTGGTCGTGCTGCCGGCCGGGTCGTCCATCACCGCCACCAGCTCGGCACCGAAGCCATCACGGCGGTGCACGCTGCGCAGCGTGCCGGTGAACGACAGCGAGGCGGCGGGTACCAGCTCGCTGGGGGTGCGCTGGTCCAGCGCCGATGCTTCGTCTGAAGGGGCCAGCACGAAGGTCCAGCGGCCCAGCCGGAGGTGGTTGGCCGTGTTGTGGACGCGCCCGGTGGCATAGGCATCGTACAGCTGCACCGAAGCCTCCTGCACCGCCAGGTTGTAGTAGTCGCGCACCTGGGTCTGGCGGTCCTCGAACCCCCGCTGGTTGGCGGTGCGCTCGGTGAAGAACAGATAGGCATAGGCCTGCCGCGCGACCTGCATCCACGCGTCCAGGCGCGGCTGGAAGTCGGCATCCAGCTCGGTGATCGCAGTCTTGGCCCGGCCTGACGCGGAGTATTCGCGCTTCGGCGCCGGCAGGGTCATCGCATACTGCAGCCACAGCTCGGCCAGGCTGGAGCGCTTGTCTTCCTCGCGCACCACGATGCTGCCTTCCATCGCCTCGATGCAGGGCAGGCCGGGCTTGGCACAGGCCCCCTCATCGAGCCCGGCCACGCGCAGGGTCTCGGTGGTCGCCGCGCTGAGCTTGCCGGAGGTGAGGATGTCACCGCGCTTGAGCGCGATGTACTGGCCGGGCGTGACCGAAGCGACCTGCACCGACGGCCCGAACTGGCGCAGCGTCGCGCAGCCGCCCAGGGTGAGCAGCACGGTGATGATGAGGGTCGTGCGGCCGATCAAGCCCAAGCCCGTGGTAGCCATGCGATCCTCCTGCGCGGTGGCGCCACTCTAGCGGGCGGTCTGTCAACGTGGAATCTACCGGCTGGGTCGGGGTGGTGCTGGGCTCATTCGCCCTGCGTGCCATCCAGGTATCGCCGTGTGACACTGCGGAGTATCAAGAGACGCAGTGATCGCGATGACCTGGCTGGAAAACCGTATTCCCCCGCCCGTGGTGATGCTGCTGTGGGCTGCTGTCGGATATGCAGCATGCGGCCTGTGGCCGGGTTTTGACTTCCGGGCGCCGGTGCCGGTGCTACTGGCGGGTCTGACGATGACGCTCGGTGTGGTGCTGAACCTGCTGCCCAAGGTGTCCTTCCGGCGAGCAGGCACCACCGTCAATCCGCTGCGACCTTCAGCCTCGAGCATGCTGGTTACCAGCGGCATCTACCGCCGCACACGAAATCCGATGTATCTGGGCCAGGCGCTGGTTCTGCTGGGGGCCATGATGTACCTGCAGAACCTGATCGCGCTGCTGGTGGTACCGCTGTTCCTGGCGTACATCACCCGGTTGCAGATCCTGCCGGAGGAGCGTGCACTGATGGCCCGCTTTCCCGAGGCGTACGTGCAGTACTGTCGCCGGGTGCCGCGCTGGCTGTAGCGTTGGCTACACCATCAGCCGCTGATCTGGCACTTCACCGCGGCCGAATAGCCTTCGTAGTCGTCGCCGGCGGCTACGTGCAGCGTGTGGTGCTTGTCGACGCGCTTCACGTACGACGGTTCTTCGGTATTGGCGTGCTCGTTGACCCCGGTCACCGACCAGGTCCTGGCCAGGCGCTTGGCATCGACGCCGTTCAAGTACACGAAGAGGCTCTTCTCGCCTTCGGCCACGTTCACATCGGCACCGGTGACCGTGCCGCCAAACAGCGCGACCGGCTTGTCCTCCGGCTCGAACGTGCCAGCTGGCTTCTTGGCCAGGCCGGCCGCCTGCAGCGCATCGATGGCGTCGGCCGCACTGAAATTCGAGCCGGGCTTGCAGGCCAGGAGGGCCTCCAGCGTGGCGGTGCCGGGCGGCGCGATGGCCGGGGCAGTGGCGTGCGCGGCTGGGGTGGCGGCGAGGGCGGCGAAGAGCAGGGAAACCGTGAGGGCAGCTTTCATGGCAGATCCTTCTGGCGGTCGCGGGGTGGGGGCTGTTGTGTGTGGGGGCGTCACCCCGATTGTGCGCCACGCCTCCCGCGCGACGCGCAGGCACAAAAAAGCCGGAACCCCAGTTGACGGGAGATCCGGCTTCTTGCGGCCTCGACAGGCCATACAGATGGTGGAGGTGGGCCCTACCGCAATGTGAACGTAAGTTGTTGATGGAGCTAGTGGTTAGTGGCGGTGCGCGATAGCGATACCCCCAGCCATACCCCCATTCTATGCGGCCTTGGCGGGTTCAATTCCATTCCGCTCCGCCACCCGCGCAGCCTGCCAGGCGTCCACCTCAGCCTCGATCCAGCCTACCGCGTTGCCACCGAGCGGCACAGGCGCAGGGAAGGTGCCAGCGCTGATCCGGTCGTAGATCGTGGTCTTGCCCAAACCCGTGCGGCGCTTTACCTCGGGCATCTTGATGAAAACGAGCGGCTCGGTAGCCATGGTTTCCTCCTTCAGATCGACGCCAGCGCCGCGCGCTGAGTCTTGGGTTTGCGCTCGGCCAGGCCGAGCTGGAACTGCAGGACGTTGTCGGCCGCCGCAGCCGCCGCGGCCGGGCGCGCGCTGCGCTCGGGGCGGTTGAGCCGGCGCCACGCCGCGATAGCCTTGTCGGGGTCGGCATGCTTGCTGGTCGACCTGCAGGCGCACTCGACCAGGTGGCCACCGCCGGCGGAGGCGCAGCGCTTGTCGTGGATGTGGCGCGCACGGTGGCCGGCGGCGCAGTTCGGCAACCCTTCCGGGTGGCTGATATGTTCCTGGGTCATGGCTTGTTGCACTCCTCGATGTGGCCCTGGAGCTTTTCCAGGAGGAAGGCGGCTTGCGCTGCACGGTGGCGGCGGTCGTAGGCGTTGAGGTTGGGCGGCGCATCCCTGAGCCACTGCAGTGGCTCGACCAGCCATTTCGGATCGAACGGGAGCAGGGTTCGCGGATCGACCTTCTTGACCAGTGGGGAGCAATCGGGGCCGGCCCAGACCTCGGGATCGCCGCACCTGATGCACACGCCTGCCTTGAACGCGTGGTCGCGCTCCGGCTGGATGACGCGCGGGGTTTCCCACAGGGCGCGCACGACCCAGCCGCGCTTCGCGGCGTGATAGAAGTGCTCAGAGGTGGCAGTTACCCAGCACCCGGGCCCCACGTCGTTCTTGTTGCGGTACTCCCAGCGCACGGGCGGTTGCGAGTACAACTCATGCAGGAGGGTGTCGCCCCACTCGCGAACCTGGTCGGCGGAGATTGGCGCGCCGGCGGCCCCCAGGCGGCGCATGATGGTGACGACCGCGGCGACAGGCGACGATGCCTTGGTGGCCTCGACAACGGTGGCCGGGGAAACGGGCAGTGGTGCGGTCATGCGAACAGGTCCAGTTGGGCCGGCAGTGCCGGTGCGCGCGGCGGTTCCGGCAGTAGGGCGGGAGCGGTCGCGCGCATGCGCGCGCGCTGTGCAGCGTTGAAGGCGAACCAGAAGCCGAGGCCGTGCCGGCGCGCCCGGCATTCGGTCATCAGCACGCGCGCTGTGTGCTTGGCCTGTGCAGCGGCAGGCAGCGAGCCAGCCGCCAGACTGGATGCTGTCGCCTTGCCGTATTCAGCTGTACAGTGCTGCAAGTCCCCTACCGCGCTCGGCCCATGACTATCCGTGGCTTTCATCGAACCCTGCGCGGTTTCCACGATGGCTACCATTTCGTGCTGACCATCACCAGCAGCGTGGATGACGTTTTCGCGTACACAGCCGAAGTCGACGGCATCGCTGTCGACTTGCGATCCGAGGGCGTGATCAGGAGCAAGGGCGACGCTATGCAGCTCGGCATGGCTGCGGTTGAGCGCCACGTGGCGGGCCTTACCCCTAAGCGCTGAAGGCGCGCTGGTAGAAGCCGTGGTGAGCAGCTGGTCAGCCATGGGCGTCTTCCTCGTCGTCCTCTTCCTCCTCCAGCTGGTCGTCGCTGTCCATGCAGGTCGAGCAGCAATGCTGGCCACGGTGCCATTCGCCGCAGTCGTTCCAGCAAAAGCCGTTGCCGCAGGTCTTGCAGACACCGGCATCGGCGAGGTCGAGCGGCTCATCGCAGACGCAGCACAGTCCGATGGGCATGCCGCTCATTTGCCCACCGCCTGGCTGTCGAGCCAGCCCTGAAGGTCCTCGACGCACGCATCCAGCGCTCGCTGTGCGCATTGTCCGTCGTAGGAGAACGGGTAGTCGCTGTTCTTCCAGCTTTCCAGCATCTCGCGGAGCCCGTCCAGGCCCACGACCTGTGCGGTCGGGGTCGCCCACGACGGAGTGGTGGGCTTGAAGGTGTGCGAGTAGAAACACTCGACCTCCCAGCCGTATTCCTGCGCCTGCCGGATTACGCCGATGGACGGAGCGCCCTGAACGACCATCCACTTGCGCTTCGGGTCGCCCGTGACAAGTCGGTGGGCCACCGGTTCCTGTTCCGCCGACTGCCGGGCAACAACGGTGCAGGTACGGTCCTGCCCATCGCGGAACCCTTGCTGATAGGCGTCGGTTTCATGTACCGGCTGGCGGGCGGCGAGTGCTTCGATTGCAGCTCGAACGGTTGCAAGATGGATCGGGTTTGGGTCTACGTCTTCGAAGTAGTCCTCAACGTCACGTAGCTCTGCCAACAGATCGCTGTCATCCTCCTGACCACCCGGCGAGGGCTGGGCGGGAATGATCGCATCGTGCAGCTCCATGGCCTGCTGGCTGTAGCCGATGCCGTGAGTCCCGGCGTTGTATGCGTCATTCATCAGGTCGCGTGCCCGGTCGTACGGCACAGTTGCCAGCCTCACCCTCCCACCGGGCTGCACGTCCGCCAGGGTCTTGTTGTCGTTGCTCATGCCTGCATGTCCTTGCTGTTGGTGGAGCGCGCGCCGCGCGCCCTGGCTTCAAGTTGTTCGGCCACGCCGAGGTAGTAGGCATGCCGTTCCAGACGGATCGATTCGGGGAACTGGAAGTGCTTCAGCGACTCTTCCGCCTGTACGCGCCAAGCGGCTGCCTCGCGCGCTGGGTCGTCGTCGAAAATGTCCATCTGGACCGGCTTGGCCATGGGTCAGTGCTTGTCGACGGCGCGGTGGCGGCTGTAGCCGACGCCTTCGATCGGGATGCCACACCAGGTGAGCGTGGCGCCCGGGATTGGCTCGGGCTTCGCTTCGCGCCATGGCTGCTTCGACCCAGCCTTGCGCGCCCGCATCCATGCTGCCTTGGCTTCATCACGATGAGGCTTCTGCATGCGCGCGAGGATCCGGCGCACACAGTGCTTCAGGTCTGAAGCCTGCACGACGATGCGCGGTGGCCGCTGGCCCTTGGCGGTGGTATAGCCCTCAACGAACCCGGCAACCTGCTCGCGGATCAGTTCAACTCGGGGGAGTTCGCCGTTCTCCTTCTTGGCGAACTCTGGCTCGTGCTGGAAATCGACAACGACTGAATCGGTCATGGCGGATCTCGATGTGGAATGGGTTGCCAGCTGCTGGAACCCGGCCGGCGCGGGCTCCCTGCGCTACAGGGGGAGAGCGCAGGGCAGGGGGTCAGTGGGTGTCGTCGGCGGGCAGCGGTGTGGGCGCTCTCTCTGCCGCGCGCTGCCGCATCTCGCCGCGGAACGCGGGCCAGTTGCGCCGCAGGTCGCGCACGCCGCACCAGGTGAAGAAGACAACGCCAGCACCAAAGGGCGGGAGGAGGGAGCCGGCGCCGGTGTAGATGGCGCGCGCGAGCAGCGCCAGCAGCAGGCCGACGACGATGGCGCAGTAGAAGGGCAGGGCCAGGTGGCGCATTACTCGGCCTCCTGCCGCAGGCCGTAGTCGGCGAAGCGGTGGAACGAGCTGTTGACGATCTTCCAGTAGTTGCTTCCGGCGTCGGCGCGGCCGATCCAGTCGGCCAGGAAGTTGATCAGTTCCTGCTTTTGCTCGGCGGTGATCGAGCCCAGGAAGTCCTCTGACGCCTCGCCCAGTTCGTCGTATATCTGCGTCTGCGCCCAGTCGATGAACGCGTCGGCGTCCAGGTGGCTAGCCGGATAGAACGGCTCGCATTCGCCGATGTGCACGCCCGGCCTCAGTTCGCCGGCGTCGGCGATGCGCAATTCTCGATCAAAGGCGGCTTTCATGGCCTCCTCGATCGATCCGAAGTGGCCGTGGTAGGTCTCTTCATCGAAGGACCAGCTGTAGGTGGGCTTATCCATTGCTCTGTTCCTTCGGGAGGGTGGTCATTGGGGTGATCGTTCCGTCGGCCGCGACCTCGGCCACGACGGTTGTGTCGGTGCCGGCGGCCAGGTCGAGGCCGATACGGGTTGGCGGGGTGATGGGCGGGATGCCGACGGCCATGGCGTCGAAGAAGTCGGGGTCGTTCACGCGGTGCCCTCTTTGGCGCGAGGCGCCGGCTTGCGCTGCACTTCGCTCAGGCTGCGGTGGCAGAACTCGCACTGGCCCTTGCCCCAGCTTCCGCCGTTCCACCGGTGGCGCTCACCGACAGGCTTGCCCGTCTTGGGACTTCTGCCACCGAACACCCGGCAGCTATCGACGACTGGGCGGCTCATGCGACACCGCCTTTGACTCGGAAGAGGGCAACGGCGCGCCGCGCCCAGGCTTCGCGCGCCGCCTGGAACGATTCGTGATCGCTTGGCGAGTTGAGCCACCGGTCACGCGCTTGGTCGTAGCCGTCATCGGCTGCAACCAGCGCATCAATGGCCTCGGCCGCTTCCTGCAGCGCGTCGGCGTAGCGGCGGGTGTCAGCGCCGTCGTCAGCCGCTCCATGGAGCGCGCTCACCGCGTGGCGGATGGCCGGGATCCTGGAGGGGGCGCTCATGCAGCACCTGCCTGTGCGCGCGCTGCGCGGCGAGCTGCGGCGACGGCGCCGGCTGCGCTCTTGCCCTGCCGCAGGACGGCATTGGCGGCGATGCTGGAGGCGATGACGACCTGGTAGGGGAGGAGGCCCCAGCGGCGCCCGGCTCGGGCGACGACGCCGGCGGCGGCAGCCGCGCGCTGAGCGTTGGAGTGGTGGGCGAGGACGGCGCTCATGCGGCCACCGCCTGCTGGAGCGCCAGCGGCTTGGAGCGGGCGATGGTGGCGACTTCGGTCGCGCCTTCGTCGATGGCGTCGGCGCAGACGGCAAGGTGTTCGGCTAGCTCGCGGGCCTCGGCCGAGGTCAGGCTGAGCAGTGCGGAGCCTCCGACCTGGACGACAACGGTGCCGGCGTGGGGCCGGGATTCGACGCGGGCTGCGCCGCGGCTGGTGCTGGTGAAGGCGGCCATTGCTCAGGCCTTCCTGCTGCTCACGCAGCTGCTGAAGGCCTCGCCGAACGCGGCCGCGAAGGCGGCGGCGATGGGGCGGAGGTTGGCCCAAAGGGGCCGGGTTGCGGTGCGCATGCTGGTCTCCAGCGCCCTGCCTCTGCTGGGAGGCTTCATGGGCGACTGGCGACCAAATTAGCGGAAAGCTATTCTTTGAGCAATAGCGTAAGGCTAATTTCCGTTCGAGAATTATGAACAATGTGTATTTTGTTCATAATCAAGTTCGCGTGAACCCGCTGGCGGATACCGTCGGGGCTTGCCAGAATCGACCTTCACGCGCACGTGCGCGTCTGGCCTAACCACTTACACAACCAGGGGACAGGGATGAAGAGGAACATTGCTGCGGCACTGCTGGCCGCAACGCTCGTTGGATGCGCGACCACCGGCCAGAGTTCGGCTGCTCTAAAGCAGGAGTTCCAGAGCGGGATCCAGTCCTGCGAGGGGCAGGCGCAGTGCGACGCAGCCTGGGAAGCGGCTCAAGTGTGGGTAGCTCAGAACAGCCGCCTTAAGATTCAGACTGCCACCAACGTTCTCATCGAAACTTATGGCAGTGGGCAGTACGATCCCACACTTGCAATGCGTGTCCTCAAAGAACCGCAAGGCGCTGGCAAGTATCGAATTGTCTTCAGTGGCGGCTGCAACAACATGTTCGGCTGTCAGCCCAACGTGTTCGACGCAGGGGTCAGGTTCAACGAAGCGATCAAAGCTGCAGTGCAGTCATCGCAGTAAGGAACCAGGCCACGCTTTGCTGATCTGGCGGCATCGGCCAAAGGATCCCCGGCATCGGGGATCCTTCATCCGCTACAGCCCGCCTAGGCGTAGGTATATCCCTGCAAGCTAGAACTTGCGCAGGCCGGCATGGATGAGGGCCTTGCCCAGCACGGACAGGTCGCCAGGGTCAAGCCTGTACGCGGGGAAGTCAGGGTTGATGCTTACCACGTAGAGGCCGTCGCCGCGTTTCTGCAGCATCTTTATCTGCGTTTCTCCACCGATGTTGATCAAATAGTAGTCATCGCCGTCGAAGTAGTCGCAGCTGGTGTCGATCCAGACAATGTCGCCATCTTCGAGCTTGGGCCGCATCGACGGGCCGCGGCCAGTAATGATCTGGATGCGCCCCGGCCGGGGTAGGTATCCCAGCTTCCGCCGAACCTCCCACTCAGCCACTTCGATGGTCTGCACTACTTCTGGGTAGTCCTGATTTACAAGCCCAATGCCCATCCCAGCACCCCCTTCGAACAGTTCGAAGCGAACGTAGCCGGGAGGAGTCTCAGTAGTTGGGACGGCAATTGAGGGATCGGCACTTACTTCATGATCGGTGTCGATCCAGCCATTTGGCAGGCGCAGGGCCGCCTCGATCGCGCGAGCGGTAGCGCCCGACATCACTCTGGGCTTCCCGGTCTTGGAGTTCTTCGATCCGTTCACCCACTGGCTGATCTGGGCAGGATTCTTGACGTTTGCAGCCTCAGCGAACTGGCGTTGGCCGCCATGGCGGGCAATAAGCGTGCGCAGGTTGTCCCTGCGAATTTCATCAACTGGTCGCATAGGTCTATTGGAAAGCCGAAGGCTAATTTCTCCAACTAGCCAAAGGCTATTGCGCTTCGGATAGCTTTAGGCTAATTTGACGCTCATGGACATGAGCGCTCTCGATAAAGCGGTATCTGCGGCTGGCAGCCAGCTCGCCTTGGCCAACCTTTTGGGCATCAAGGCTCCCTCAGTCTCCGGATGGTACGAGCGGAAAAGAGTCCCGGCAGAGCGCTGCATTGCTATAGAGCAAGCCACCGGTGTCTCCCGGCATGAGCTTCGGCCCGACGTGTTCGGCCTTGGCAGCGGAAGTGAGCCTGCCGCCGTAGTGCCACCGACAGTCGCGGAGCAAATCCGCAGCGAAGTCGACAGCCGCATGAGCAAGCGCGCGCTGCGCGCCCGGCTTGGCCTGTCGACGGACAGGCAGCTGGCGAAGGTGCTGCAGCTGCCGACCGAGCAGGTCGAGTCCTGGGCGGAAGAGGGCGCCTTGCCTGCGCTGCCGCAGATCCAGCGCCTGCTGGGCGTGCAGGAACAACCGCAGGCGCAGCCCGCGCCGCACGACCCCGATGAGAACCGTTACGCCCCCCTGGAGGTTGCCTGACATGCGCGCGCTGAAGCGACGACTGGCGATCCATCGCCGGCTGCGGGCCTTCCAGCAATGGGAGGTGTTGGCAATGCGGCTGATTTCCGGCAGCGGGGGGAACGCGCTCCGGGCGCCGTAGGCGCCTGCCATCCATGAGTAGTTGATGTCCATGGCGCACATGTTGCGCCGCACGAATGCCTGAAACCACGTTCACGAGAGCCCCGAATGAACATCATCGACGCAGCCCACAAGACCGTGCATGCCTATCCAGGCGGTAGCGAGTCTCTGGCACCGCGCATTGCCATGTCAGCGGCGGTGCTCCGGAACAAGGTCAATCCGAACAACTCCACGCACCACCTGACGCTGGTCGAAGCCAGCGAGGTGATGGGCGTGACCGGCGACTACCGAATCCTGCACGCCTTGGCCGGCGAGCACGGCTACACGCTGAGCAAGATGGAAGGCAGGACCAGCGGCAGCCTGATCGGCGCGCTGCTTGCTGCCGCCGGCGCCAAGGGCGACCTGGCCGAGGCCATCGCCGAAGCGATGGCTGATCAGCGGATCACGCCGAACGAGTCCAGCACCATCGCGCAGCACTGCTCGCGCTTGCAGGAGATCTTTGCCGAGCTTGCTCGGCATGCGGCGAACGCTGCTGCGAGGGATGCGCAATGAACCATCCGGCACGTTCCAGCGACCTGAGCACCAGCCACGACGCAGCGCACTACGTGGTCGCCAGCGGCCTGCAGGCGCACCAGCACGACCAGAGCGCCAAGGCGGTTACCGACTATCCGGGCATGACCAGCAACGAGCTGGCCCAGGCCACCGGCTTGGACCGATACATGCTGGCCCGCCGTCTGCCTGAGCTGATCAAGGCCGGCCGCGTTTGGCGCGGCCCCAACAAGCCGTGCGCGGTCAGCGGCCGCACCGCATGCACCTGGTGGCCGGTCGCCCCGGGGCAGAACCTGGCGCTGGGGATCTGACGTGAGCGCACGAGTTACAGGCATGGTCTTCGACCGCTACCCGAACGGCGGCGGCGAGATGCTGCTGGCGCTGGCGCTGGCCGACCACGCGCACGACGATGGCACGCACATCTTCCCGTCGATCGCGCGGCTGGCCGAGAAGACCCGGCAGTCGGAGCGCTCGGTGCAGTACCAGCTGCGCCGCATGGAGCAGTCCGGCTGGCTGGTGCTGGTCAACGCCGGCATCGGTGGCCGTCGCAGCGGGTTCGGCGAAGGCGGTCGTACCCGCCAGTACCGGATCAACCCTGAATGGATGAAGGGTGCAGAAATTGCACCCTTTGCAAAGGGTGCAAAACAGGCCTCCGAAGGGTGCAAAACGACGCACGAAAGGGTGCAAAACAGCGTCGAAAAGGGTGCAACAGCTATTGCACCCGAACCAAGAGCAACCAAAAGCAACCAAGAGCAACCCTCACACCGCGAGTGTGAGCGCGAGGCGGATCCGCTGGCGCTGACCACCGAGCAGGTCGACCGCGAGCTGGCCGTGTTCGGCAGCACGCCGACCGGCGTCGACCGCGAGCAGCTGGCCCGGTTCGTCCGCCACCGCGCCGCGATCCGCCGCCCGCTGTCGGTCCAGGGCTGGCTGCAGGTGCGCCAGCAGTTGCTGGACCTGATCACCGCCGGTCACGACCCCAACGAATCCCTGAAGCAGACCATGGCCGCCGGCCTGTCGCTGCCCGTGATCCCTGTCGCCCAGCCATCCGCAGGAGCAACCCATGCAAGCCCTCAACACGGTTCTGCCGACCGCACCGAGCAGCTCGAACAGCAGTTCTACGCCCAACGCCGAGGCGGTGGCCACGGTGGCGGCGCTGGGTTCGAGCCAGGCGATGTCGTCGACGCCGAGTTTGCCGTCGTCGGCTGAGCCGCTGAGCGAGTCGCAGTCGGCCTACCTCTGGGAGTTCTGGAAGCAGATGACGGCCATGTTCCCGGGCAAGTGGGAGCGCGAGAACGGCGCGGCGCCGTTCAAGAAGGACGGCAGCCTGACCATCGCCGCCGGCACGTGGTTCCAGGTGCTGAAGGGCCGCAGCCGGGCCCAGCACGCTCGCGGCATGGCCTGCTGCCTGACCGAGGGCCGCGAATGGCCGCCGAACCCGCCGCGGTTCCTGACGATGTGCCTGGACATTCCGGTCATGGCGGCGGTGGAGCGAGAGATGGCGCCGGGCCGGCCGCAGAGCGGCTTCACGGTGCTGGTGCGGTCGCTGTTGGACCTGCACGTCTATGCCTCGGCCGACCACGGATCACAGCAGCGCCGGATGCTGGAAGAAGCCTACACGCGCGCTGTCCAGCACGTGGTCGACGGCAAGCCGCTGCCGCAGCCGGTGCTGGCGATAGAGCAGGAAAAGCACGGCGTCCGGCCGGTGCGTGACCGGGAGTCGGCGCGCGCTGCGATGGAGCGGGCAGCGGCCGAGCTGAACTTCGATGGTGACTGAAGCGGAGCTTGCCCAGGCCGAGCAGGCCGGGCGCTGGGCGCGGGATGCCTGCCGCAGCCGGGAATCGGCACCGCGGTACGAGATGGGGCAGGAAGGTGTGACGCGGCGACGCCGCTGGCAGGCCGGATGGGACAAGCGGGACCAGGAACTGAGCGCCGCACGGCGCAGCACGACGAGGAACAGACGCTGATGGACTTCACCAACTACAGCACGCGCAGCAGGTTCGCCAAGGAGATCAACGCCGGCTACTCGGCGCGGCTCAACGGCCTGCGCCTGAGCGACAACCCGCACCTGGTCTGGACCGAATGCGAGACCGAAGACGGCGCCAACCGCAGGGCGGGGCCGCTGAGCGAGAAGGCGGAAGCCTGGCAGCACGGCTGGTGGCTGGCCGACCAGGGCGCGCGTTGATGAAAGGGAAAGCGCTCCTGCAGCAGTTCACGACCGATGAGCTTCTTGAGGAGCTTGTGCGCCGACGGACTCAGAAGACCAAGGACCTGGAGGGCGTGCCCAGCTGCGAGGACTGCAAGCACTTCAGGTTCTGGACCAACACGGGGGATGCACCGCGGTCCTACAACCCCTGCGCCAAGAAGATGCGGATGAGCTTCGATATGCCGGAAGAGTGGGAGGGCCCACATGCTGGCATCGGCTACTACCGCCGGGTGTGCCCCCATCGGTCGGCGGTTGAGGCCGCGCGCTGATGTGGTCGAAGGCACCGCCGCCGACCAGGGAGGAAGTCGCCCGGATCGAGCTGGCCAAGACGGGCCCGTGCATGGCCTGCCTGGCGCTGCAAATGCAGGAGCTGCTGGAGCCGGAGCTGGTGGTCTACGGCTGCGACTACAACCACTCCAAGAGCGGGAACGTGCGGCGCGGTCACATGTTCGGCTACGCCCTCTGCAAGTGGCACCACATGCGGCATCCGCTGGAGGGGAACACCTTCGCGACGATGCGCCAGATCTACGGCCCGAGCCTGCTGGATGGCTCGCGGACCTTCCACGAGACGTACGGCTCCGACGACGAGCTGATTGCAAACCAGACCTACATCAACGAACTGAGGGCGGCAGCATGAAGAAGACGAAGGCCATGGCGCCGAAGATCAACCCCCAGGGTGCGCCTCGCGAGCGGCGGATGGACCACAACACGGTGTCCCGGCCCAAGCGAGCCAAGGTGCGTTTGCTCGCCGATGGCCCGGCCGAGACGGTGGAGCAGTTCGAGGCGCGCGGCGGGCAGGTGCAGCGCCTGACGGCCAGCTGGGAGCGTGCAGCGTGACCGCCATCGACCTGAAGCCGTGCCCGTTCTGCGGCTGCCACGACATTGATCCCGAAGGCTGGGCCAGTACCGACAGCTCAGGCCCCGCGTGCGACAACTGCGGCGCTGGCGCGGGAGGTGTCAGCAGCACGCTGCAGGAGAACATCGAGCACTGGAACCGTCGTGCCGCGTCGGGGGCCGACTGGAAGCCCATCGCTGATGCTCCGCAGGACGGCACGCGGCTGATGCTGTGGGACTCGGCGAGTAAGCGGGCGGTGTTCGGCAGCTGGCGCGGTGGCAACCCGGCGATCACGCACTATGCGGCCGAGCCGGCCGGCCCGGAGGTGGCCTGATGGCAACCAAGCCTTTTGTGGCGGGATGGGCGCTGATCCTGATCGGAGCCTGCGGGAATGGACCGTGGTGGGCGAACGCCGCGGTTGGCCTGATCGGTGTGCTTGTTGTCAGGTCGTGTAGCCAGAAGGAGCGCAGTTGATGGACGCCATCGAGAAGCGGGCGCGGGAGCTGCTGGCTCAGGCTTTCGGCTGTGAGCCGGGGGAGCTTTTGCCAGTCGAGGTCAGGGCAGTTCGTGCGGTCCTTGCCTACCATGCCGCCCTCACGCCGCCGGAGGGCTACGTGCTGGTGCCGGCGGAGCTGCCCGACATGGGCGAAGCCCCGGGGTTCGTAGAAGGTCACTACAGCCGCAGCAACTGGCGAGCCGCAATCGCTGATTTGCAATGGCTCGGCGCTCGCCCGGAGGTGCCGTGATGGACGGGCAGGTCCTCACCCATGCCGACCTGGTGAAGATCGCCGGCCGTTGGCTGCGGAACACCGCCGGTTGCTCGGTGGTGTTGGAGGAGCTGTGCGCCGCCACAGGCAACTGCGAGGACCCGGACGCTATCGGCTGGTACACGGGCCGCACGATGCTGGTCGAATGCAAGGCGAGCCGATCCGACTTCGTGGCGGACCGAAAGAAGCCGTTCCGCGCGGATCCGTCGCGCGGGTTGGGGATGTACCGCTACTTCCTGGCGCCCAAGGGGCTGCTGCGACCCGAGGAGATGCCGGATCGCTGGGGGCTGCTGGAGGTGTCCGGCCGGCGCGTGTTCCGGACCAAGGGCCATGAGCCGGGGCAAGGCTACTGGCGCAATGAGGACCCCTGGTGCTTCACCCCGAGGTTTAACGACGGCGAGGTGCAGATGCTCCTGTCGGCCATGTCCCGGATCAAGGTCAGGGTCGGGGCCAGCGATTTCCATTCGATGCTGCACGAGCGGCTGATGCGCCCCGTGATCGACCCGCGGTCAAACGCATCATCCATGGCCGCATGGGCCGAGGTGAAACCATGAGCCAGCAACCCGCCGATCACCACCGCAGCCGCGAGCCCGGGTGGCCGAACTGGGGCCGGCAGAACCTGACGTTGACGACCGCGCTGCGGATTGTCCGCATGTACGGCGACCGTCTCCCATCGGTTGCGCAGCTGCGGGCTGACTTCGGCGTCAGCCGGGCAACGGCATTCCGTTGGCGCGCGGCCTTTCGCGATGCGGTCGAGCAGCACGAGGCCGCCCATGCAGGCTGACCGCGCGCTGGAGCTTGTTCTGCCCTGGCCGAGCAAGGACCTCTCTCCAAACGCCCGTGTGCACTACCGGGTAAAGGCCGCGGCCACGAAGATCGCCCGGCAGACTGCGGTGGTGCTGGCGCACGAGGCGGGTTGGCGCGCGCTGCAGCTGCCGGCGGGGAAACTGCACCTGTGGGTGAGCTTCCACCAGGCGCCGGGGAAGGCGCTGCCGGACGACGACAACATGCTGGGGCGGTTCAAGGCGTACCGGGACGGCATCGCCCAGGTGCTGGGCATCGACGACAAGCGGTTCATCAGCCACCCGGTTGTGAGCAGCGAGCGCCGGCCGGGCGGCCAGGTGGTGGTGCGGATTACGGGCGGGCCGCCGTCGGCCGGCCACTCAACGACAGGGGATCGGGCATGAATCCACGAGAGACTATGGCGCGGCTGGGGCCGAGCACGGTGAAGTTCGACATCGGCCGGGGAGGCGGGAAGCCCGACCTGACGAACCAGGACATTGCCGCGGCGCTGGGCATGGTGCCGGCTGGGTTGGGCCGGGAGCTGCTGGAGGCCTGCTGGTGGCCGGACGGTGCGGCACTGCGCCGACACAAGCTACGGGACGCGGTGATCGCGCTGGTCACGCCGGAGCTGCAGCGCCAGCAGCGCCGGCTGGCTGAGGCCCGGACGGATCTCGGCTTGGCCGAGGTGTGCATCGGCTGGGGCGGCGCGGCGACGGCGGAGCAGCGGGCGAACCGTGACGCAGCCCAGCAGCGGCTGGGCCGGATCAAGGCTCAGTGCTGGCCGATCAGCACCCTGGAGTCGCTGCCGACCCTGGCGGCGGCAGTGATCAGCGAGATCGCCAAGCGGCCGCACTGCGCGGCCTGCGAGGGCAGGGGCCAGGCTATGGTTGGGGAGCTGCTGGTGCCGTGCAAACTGTGCGGCGGGTCGGGGTTGGGCCCGGTCAGCGACCGGCGTCGGGCTGCCGCTATCGGACGGGACCAGTCGACCTACCGGGCGAAGTGGCGCGGGGTCTATGAGTGGCTGCTGCAGAAGATGACCGAGGCGGAGCAGGAGGCCGCCTGGGCGCTTATGATCGCGCTTGGGAAAGGAGAATCAACGGCGGCGTAACCATGGATAGCAAGAAGCGTAGAAGGGTCTGGGCGGCAGTCCTTGTTGTTGGTGCTGTATGGGCATTTCTCCGGCGACCTACAGTAACGTTAGCCATGGTCTATGCGCTGTACTGCTATTCCGAACGAATCTTCGGTGTGGCGCCGCTCAAAATGTATGAGCTGGGCGAGATCGTCGCGTCGAAACCAGAGGCGGCCTTGGCGGCCGCCGGCACTGTCGTGGCGGTGGCCTCGATGCTCGCATTCAAGCGGGTAAAGCGATTGGATCTGGAGCTTGCCGCTGCGGCAGACATATCGCTGGTCTTGAAAGACGGTATGGACATGATGACGAGGTTGCGGGGATTCGCAACCGGCGTGTATGAAGTTCGCCAGTTGCTTCTTCCCTTTGACCCGGAATGCCAAATGGAGCCGGAAGAGGCGCGCCGACGGATGGACGAAATCACGGCGAGGTGGACTGTTCTGCACGCAAAGGTCCCACAGCTGCGAACGGACCAGTCTGAAATGTGGCAGCTCAGCAGTCGGATACTGGATATTGAGCGGCAGCATGGCGTAGTCATCAAGGCAAGGATGTTGGCTCCTTACGCCCTGAGCAAAGCTCAGCCACTGGCCCTCCAAATGGCAGAGAAGGCTGGCTTTCACCTTCCAGCCGAACAGGATAGCGTCGGATTTTACTTGGACTGCCTCGAAGTGTACGGCGGCATTTCAATCCCTGAGTTCTTGGAGGCAGACGAAAAGGTATGGACAAGGTTTCTGGAATGGATGGGCGCGGCATCCGCCATCGGGTCATCGTCGATTGCGTTACCTTCCGCGGTAACTGCCGCGAGGACTGCATGGACGATCGCGACGCTGCGGGATTGATGCTCCCGCACATCTAGGGGTAAATTCACTAGCATCGCGCACGACCCGACCCCGGCCACCCAGCCGGGGTTTTCATTTTCGGACCCGCCATGATCCTGACCGCCTCGACAATCCAGCAGGCGGTCGGCTGCAGTGCCGCCGTCGCCGCCCAGTGGGCCCAGCCCCTGACCGACGCCTGCACTGCGTACGGCATCAGCACCCCGAAGCGGGTGGCAGCGTTCCTGGCGCAGGTTGGCCACGAGTCGGCAAGCCTGACCAGGACCGTGGAGAACCTGAACTACGGTGCGCAGGGCATGGCCGACACATGGCCCAGCCGCTACGCCGTTGACCCCAAGGCCAAGCCGAGGAAGCCGAACGACCTGGCGCGCGCGCTGGAGCGGAGACCGGTTGCGATCGGCAACAACGCGTATGCCAACCGGCTGGGCAATGGCTCGGAGGCGAGTGGCGATGGCTACCGCTATCGCGGCCGTGGTCCTATCCAGAACACCGGTCGGGCCAACTATGCGGCCATCCGCGACGCTCTGCGGGCGAAGGGTATCAAGGGCGTGCCTGACTTCGAGGCTAAGCCCGAGGAACTGGAGCAGCCGAAGTGGGGCGCCCTTGCCGCCGGAGCATTCTGGGATGCCCGATCCCTGAACAAGCTGGCGGATGCCAGCCGTTTCGATGAGATCACCGAGCGAGTCAACGGTGGGCAGACCGGCGCTGCTGACCGAAGGGCGCGCTACGCCCGCGCGCTGAAGGCACTGTCCGCATGACGCCGAAGAAGAAGGGCGCCCGGCTATCGCCGGTAAGTCAGCTGCAGGGCGTGCTGGTGGTGTTGGAGAGTCAGAAGGCCAAGAGCCCCACAGCCGAGCTGCTGCTGGCCATTCGTGAGATGGTCAGCGACGCGCTTGCGGTGTTGCAGGAGCCTGATCCGACCAAGCAGCGCATCGCATTCGTGCTGCTGGCTGTTCAGCAGTCCACCCAGGTGGCCATCAAGGAAGTGCGAGGAAAGCGCCTCACGCGCGTGACCATCATCGACCAGCAGCTCTACCACTGGGCGCTGGAGGAAATTCATTCACTGGCAGGTGCCGCATGACCTTCGCGACCCGCAACATCGGCGCCGCTCGCGTCGGCATCGCCGTGCTGGTGCTGTTCCTGCTTGGGATGGCCATGGCCGCCCTGATCGCAGTGGCCATTCCGCCGGAGAACAAGGACTCGTTCGGCATGCTGATCGGCGGCTTGAACAACGCGACCGGCATGGTCATCGGCTACTTCTTCGGCATGACCCGCAAGGGGCCGGGAGCCTGAAATGAACCGGATCGCCATCTACCTTTCGGTGTTCGTCGCCTGGTCTGCTGGCATGTTCGGTGCAGGCTGGGCCTGGCGCGGTGAACGGGCCGAGACCGTGGACGCCCGGCAGCTTGCCAGCGCCAGCGCCGCGCAGGTCGAGCAGATCACCCAGACCCGTGCCGTAGATCACAGCCAGGCCGAGGCGCTGGCCACCATCGGAGCCAAGCATGAAGAAGACCGCACCGCGGCCACGGCCGTCCCTGCTGCTGTTGCTGCTGGTCTGCGCGATGGCAGCCTCCAGCTGCGCGACGACCTCGCCACCTGCAACACCGCTCGCCTGTCCCAAGCCGTCGCCGGCGCCGTCGAACGTGACCAGGCAGCCCAACTACGAACAGAGGTCGCGGGCGCTCTTGTTCAAATCGGACGCGACGCAGACGACCACGTCCGCGCCTGCCAAGCCGTCATTGCAGCAGACCGTGCCGAGGTGATGCGATGAGCCTGCACGACCGGCTGCGTCGGATAGAACTGCAGCAGGAAGAGCAGCGCCAGGCCACCGCCCGGCTCGAAGAGAAGGTCGACGCCCTCTTGGCGGCACTGGCAGCTGAGGGAGAGGAAGGGCAGGAGGAGCCAGCCCGCAGCCTGGACGGTGAGGCGGTGCCCGGCGAGCGCGACCAGTCGCAGAGTCTCGGCTGATGCCAGGGTTCCCGAATCGCCATCGGCCGATGCCTCAGCTTGCGCCCGTGCACGTTGCTCAGTCGGCCCCTGAGAACTACGGCAAAGGGCGAGGCGGCCGACCCTGGCGCCGCAAGCGCGATGCGGTGATGGCTCGTGACCTGTACCTCTGCCAGCCATGCCGCGCTGCTGGTCGCATCCGCCAGGCAGAAGAGGTTGACCACGTTGTGCCGCAGGCGGAAGGCGGCACGGATGCCCTGGACAACCTGCAGGCGATCTGCTGCGAGTGCCACGGCGCGAAGACCAAGGCAGAGGCAGCGCGAGGCGCGAATCGTTCTCATCCGTACCTCTCGAAACGATGAATGCGATCGATTTGCATCACATGCCACGGGGGGAGGGGAAAAAGTTCGAAGCGTTCCCCTCGGACACCGGCCGCTCAGTCGTTTTTTTGCACCGTCAATTCAGAAAATTCAGTTTTTGAGGCCCGTCTATGCCCCGCCCCCGCAAGCCGACAGCGCTGAAGGTGGTGGCCGGCACTGACCGGCCTGACCGAGAAGCGGCTGTCGCAGCCGAGCTACCCCTGGTGTCCGATGTGCCACCCGCACCGGACTGGATGCCCAACGCACACGCACGTAAGGAATGGGAGCGGTTAGCCCCAATCCTCCACGCAAACAAGCTCCTGACCGAGGCCGGCCTGTCGGCGCTCGGCCAGCTCTGCGCTCTTCATGGAAAGACCGTCCAGCTATACGCCGCAGGCGAGGCGCCGGTTGCATCGATGGTTGCCCAGTTGCGTGGACTGATGAACGACTTCGGCCTGACGCCAGTGGCGCAGGGAAAGGTGAAACCGAATGGCGACACGGAAAAGCCGAGCAACGCGTTCGCCGCGCTCGGAAAGCCCCGCGCCGCTGGAAAATGACTACGTCGATGTCGCGATCGGGTATGCGAAGGCGGCTGCGGCAGATAGGGGAGGCAGGTTCGGCCGGCTGATCAAGCTGGCGGCAAAACGGTTCCTGGACGATCTGAAGCGCGCAAAGAAGAAGGGAGCGCCGTTCTCCTTCTCGCGCGATCACGCCAATCACGCCTGCAGCTGGATCGAACTGCTCCCGCACGTAGAAGGCAAGTGGGAGACGCCGGAGATCCGGCTTCACCCGTCGCACGTCTGGTTCGTGGTTCAGCTGTTCGGGTTCCGCAAGCCCGATGGAACCCGTCGCTTCACGTCCGCACTGTTCGCGGTCGCGCGCAAGAACGCGAAGTCGACGCTGTCGGCCGCGATCTTGCTGTACTGCGAATGCTGTGAAGAGGAAGAGGGTGCGCAGGTCATTTCCGCGGCTACCACTGGCAGCCAGGCGCGCATCATCTTCAACGTGGCCAAGCGGATGGCCGAGAAGAAAGCCGATCTTCGGGAGGCCTACGGGCTGGAGTGCTGGGCCAATGCGATCAGCCGGGTCGAGACCGGCGCGACGTTCAAGCCGATCAACGCGAAGGCATCGACGCAGGACGGTCTGAACCCATCCCACGTCGGTCTCGACGAGATCCATGCGCACAAGACCCCCGATCTGCTGAACGTGTTGCAGTCGGCGGCCGGTGCGCGCCGGAATCCTCTGTGGTTGTTCACGACCACAGAGGGGTACGCGAACCCCGGCCCTTGGTCGGAAATTCGGCAGTTCGCCACGCAGCTGCTGGAAGGGGTGTTCGGCGACGCCGCCGACCACTTCTTGGCGATCTTCTTCGCAGTGGACAAGGACGACGGGGATTTCGACGAGAAGGCTTGGCACAAGGCCAACCCGTTGATGGACGTAAATCCCCACCTGCTGGCGGCAATCAGGAAGGAATCGATCGAGGCGAGGGCGATGCCTTCGAAGCTCGCTGAATTCCAGATCAAGCGGCTGAACCGGCCTGCTGCAGCGGCAAACGGCTTCATCCTGCTGCCAAAGTGGAATGCCTGCCATGGCGTAGTCGATCTGGAGGCGCTGAGGGACGTCCCATGCTGGGGTGGCCTTGACCTGGCCAGTACGCGAGACCTTGCATCGCTGCGGCTGGTCTGGCGCCTAGACGACAAGATCATCACCTGGGGCCGCCGCTGGGTGCCCGAGTTCGCAGTGGCACAGCGCACAGAGCGCGGCACGGTTCCGTATGCAGGTTGGGTGGCAGCCGGCTTGCTGGAGCAAACCGAGGGCGAGGTCACCGACTACGCGGTGATTGAGCAGGCCATTCTGGATGTCCACGCGCGATTCAACCTGCAGTCCCTGGCCTTCGACCGCTGGAACGCGACCGAGATGGTCAGCCGGCTCGTGGCGTCAGAGGTTCCGCTGGTGGAGTTCATCCAAGGCACGAAGTCCTACCACCCTGCGATGGTCGAGCTGGAGCGCGCCTACATCGGCAAGCGGCTTGTGCACGACGGCGACCCTGTTCTGGCCTGGTGCGCGGCCAACCTGGTCGCTCGCAAAGACGTGAACTTGAACATGGCGCCGGACAAGCGCCGGTCCGCCGACAAGATCGACGACATCACCGCGCTGCTGATGGCCATAGGCGTATCTCTCACGAGCGAGGTGACAGGCGGGATGGACGACTGGTTGAGCAACCCAATTTTGGCGGGATCCGCATGAAGATGAAGCATCAGACCGGGTTTCTGGGACGGGTCCGAGCAGCGGTTGATGGGTGGGTTCGTTCGTTCACGACCCGCGACGCAGAACTCTATATCGACCGCGAGATGGCTAATGAGGCCGGCGTAGCCGTCACAGCAAAGGCGGTTCTCCAAGTCGACGCAGCCTGGGCGTGTGTCCGCTTGATCTCTGAGACGATCGCCACATTGCCCCTGTCGATGTATGAGAGGACGAAGACCGGAAAGCGCGTCGCGAGCCAGCACCCGCTGCATTTCGTTGTCCACGACCAGCCGAACATCGACTCGACTGCGGCGGTGTTCTGGGAGGCCATGGTTGTCGCGATGCTGCTTCGTGGCAACGCCTTCGCTGAGAAGCTCTATGCCGGCGAACGCCTGATCGGCCTGCAGTTCCTTGATCCGGCCAGGCTCACCATCAATCGTGACCTGAACGGCAACAAGGTGTATCGCTACCTGCGCGCCAATGGTGCTCCCAGGATCATCGCGCCGGCGAGGATCTGGCGCATTCCCGGGTTCACGCTGGATGGCGAGAACGGCGTGTCCGTGATCGCCTACGGTGCCAAGGTGTTCGGCAACGCCATCGCTGCAGACCGAGCAGCGGCTCGCACATTCCGAAACGGGCTGCTCCAGACGATCTACTACAAGGTCCAGGCGTTCCTGAAGCCTGAGCAGCGGACGGAGTTCAAGAAGAACCTGATGGGTTCCATTGAGCGCGGTGAAACCCCGCTGCTCGAAGGTGGAACGGAGGCCGGTACGCTGGGCATCAAGCCATCCGACGCGCAGCTGTTGGAGTCGCGGGCGTTCTCCGTGGAGTCGATCTGCCGCTGGTTCCGCGTGCCGCCGTGGATGGTTGGCCATACGGAGAAGTCGACGAGCTGGGGAACCGGTATCGAGCAGCAGATGATCGGCTTCCTGACCTTCACGCTGGGGCCGTGGCTGCGGCGCATAGAGCAGGCCATCAGCAAGGACCTGCTGACGCCGGGCGAGCGCCTGCGCTACTACCCTAAGTTCACCGTGGAAGGCCTTCTGCGCGCGGACAGCGCCGGACGCGCTGCGTTCTACGGGGTGATGGTGGACAAGGGCATTCTGACCCGTGATGAAGTGCGCGAGTTGGAAGACAGGGAGCCGATGGGCGGTAATGCCGCCGTGCTCACCGTGCAAACCGCGATGACCACGCTGGATTCCATCGGCGCTGGTTCAGATGCTGACCAGGCCCGGGCCGCTATCCGCGCGTTCCTGGGCTTCTCCGAAGACAAGAAGGACTGACCACATGACGATCAAGACGCTGCCGGGTGTACCGGAGGGACGCCCCTGCGCCGCTGTCAGCAGCCAGATCCAGCCGCGCGCCCTTGACCGCTGGGAGGCTGGCGTCAGGGCGGCTTCCGACACCGATGCGGAGCGGTCCATCAGCATCTATGACGTGATCGGCTACGACTACTGGACGGGCGAAGGCGTGACCGCCAAGCGCATCGCGGCATCCCTGCGTGGGATGGGGAAAGGACCGGTCACGGTCAACATCAACAGCCCCGGCGGCGACATGTTCGAGGGCCTGGCCATCTACAACCTGCTGCGCGAGCACGACGGCGAGGTCACTGTGAAGGTGTTGGGCTTGGCTGCATCGGCTGCGTCCGTCATCGCCATGGCCGGTGACACGGTCCAGATCGCGCGCGCCGGATTCTTGATGATCCACAACGCTTGGGTCGTTGCCGTGGGAAATCGCCACGACCTGGCCGACGTTGCTGCGACGCTCAAGCCATTCGACGACGCGATGGCCAGCATCTACGCCGCGCGCACCGGTGCCGAGCAGAAGGCCATGTCAAAGCTGATGGATGCCGAGACTTGGATCGGCGGTGCCTCCGCAGTTGAGGACGGCTTTGCAGATGAGCTACTGGCCTCCGATCAGGTGGAGAAGGGCGCAAGCAAGGAGAACGCCTCAGCGGTGCGCCGCGTGGAGGCCGGCTTGCGTGCTACAGGCATGCCGAAGTCAGAAGCGATGCGCTTGATCAGCGAAATCAAGTCCAGTCGGGGCGATCCCACTGGCAGCGGTGAGGGCGATCCCACCGATAGCGGCCGAAAGGCCATCCGGGTGCAGGCAGATCCGCTGCCGCGTCTTTCTTTCAATCTCCCGCAATAGGAGCTTTGCACATGAAGTCCATGAAACTCTCCGCGACGTTCTACCTGGTCGTCCTCGCTATCGCAGCGGCGATTCCCCTGGCGGTTGGCGCATTCGCAAAGGTCGGCCCGTCCGTCCTTGCCATGAGCCTGCTCGGCAGTGCAGGCGTAGTCGCCCTGGCGGCGATGTTGATCAAGCCCAGCGACACCCCCCAGTTCCGCCGCCATGCCCAGTTCGGCGACGTGGGCGAGGACGTCGAGAAGCAGTACAAGCAGGTCAGTGCCGACCTGAAGACCGTAGGCGACCAGCTGAAGTCCTACGCCGAGGTGGCCGCAAAGAACACTGAGCTGTCTGCTGAAACCCGGGCAAAAGTCGATGAAGCCCTCATGAAGCAGGGCGAGCTGCAGGCCAACCTCCAGGCTGCCGAGCAGCGGCTGGCCAAGATCGAGGCCAACGGCGCGGGCGGCGACGTGCAGCACCAGTCGTTCGGCCAGCAATTCGTCAACAGCGACGAGTTCCAGGCATTTGCCAGCAAGACCACCCCGCGTGGTCGCGTCGACATGACGTTCAGTGCTGCGATCACCTCGGTCACGACCGACACCGACGGCGCGGCCGGCGACCTGGTCACCCCCACCCGTCTGCCGGGTGTCATCGCGCCGCCGGACCGCCGCCTGACTGTCCGCGACCTGATCACGCCGGGCCGAATGGACGGCAACACGCTGGAGTACGTGAAGGAAACTGGCTTCACCAACAATGCCGCACCGGTGGCCGAGGGTGCGAAGAAGCCCGAGTCCAGCCTGAAGTTCGACCTGGTGAGCACCACTGCCAAGGTGGTCGCGCACTACATGAAGGCATCGCGCCAGATCCTCAGCGATGCCTCGCAGCTCGCCAGCTACATCGATGGCCGCCTGCGCTACGGTCTGGCGTTCAAGGAAGAGCAGCAGCTTCTCAATGGTGACGGCACCGGCCAGAACCTGCTGGGCATCATCCCGCAGGCGACGGCTTACGCTGCACCGTTCGAGCCGGCCGATGCCACGGTAATCGACAAGATCCGCCTGGCCATGCTGCAGGCGCAGCTGGCTGAGTTCCCGGCCAGCGGCATCGTGCTCAACCCGATCGACTGGGCACGTGTCGAGCTCCTGAAGGACACCACGGGCCGCTACATCATCGGCAATCCGCAGGGTGTCATCGGCGCCACGCTGTGGAACCTGCCGGTCGTTGCAACCCAGGCGATCGCCGAGGACAAGTTCCTCACTGGCGCATTCAAGCTGGGGGCGCAGCTGTTCGATCGCTGGCAGGCACGTGTCGAGGTGGCCACCGAGAACGAAGACGACTTCGTCAAGAACCTGGTGACCATCCTGGCCGAAGAGCGCCTGGCGCTGGCGGTCTACCGGCCGCAGGCCTTCATCTACGGCGACCTGGGCAACGTCGCCTAATCCACCGTTCCAGGCTATCCCGGCCTGCCACAGTGCAGGCCGGGTTCGGAGAGGATCATGCTGATCAAGTTCAAAGAGCCGGATCCGCGCGCCGGCACCACCGTTCGAATGGACAGCAGCCGCGGGCAGTACTTCATCGACACCGGAGCCGCCGACGCCGTGAGCGAACAGCCCCCGGCAGAGCTGCCGGAGCCGGTGACGGAAGAAACAACTGTCACTGAAGCCGCTGCGGAGGCCGCCGACGCCGTGAGCGAACAGCCAGCTGGCAAGAAGGCACGGCAAGGCAAGGCCAGGGCCTGACCATGGAGCTGATCACCCTGGAACAGGCCCGAGCACATTGCCGTGTCGATACGGACGATGACGCGCTGTTGGAGCTTTACGGGACCGCGTCAGAAGGGGCTGCTCAGCAGTTTCTCAATCGCCGTGTGTTCAAAGACACTGAATCCATGGCCGCCGCAGTCCTGGATGGTACGGCGGGCGTCGATCCTATGCTGGCCAACGACTCAATCAGGGCGGCAATCCTCCTGATGTTGGGGCACCTGTACCGCACGCGTGAGGACGTGCAGGGCAGCGACGGCGCGACGGTCCAAGTCCCGATGGGCGCCCATAGCCTGCTATGGCCTTATCGAATCGGCCTCGGGGTCTGACATGAGCCTGCCGGCAGGTAAGCTCCGCCACCGCGTGCTGATCCAGCGGCAGGTGACGACCAAGGACGAGGACGGCGTGCAGACCACGACGTGGGTAGACGTGGCCACGGTATGGGCTTCGGTTGAGCCGCTCTCGGCCCGCGAGTTCATCCAATCCGGGCAGACCCAATCGGCGGTCACCGCACGCATCACCATGCGCCACCGCGATGGACTGCTGCCGTCGATGCGCCTGATACACCGCGGCGAGATCTTCAACGTTGCAGGTCTGCTGCCTGACAAGACGTCTGGGCTGGAGTACATCACGATCCCGGTTTCGGCCGGCGTCAACGACGGGCAGTAGTCGACATGAAGGTCGAGTTCAACATCACCGGAATACCCGGGATCATCCGGACGCTGAGCAGCCTACCGGCCGAGGTCGTGAGCAAGAAGGGTGGGCCGGTGAAGCTGGCGCTGGCCAAGGGGACGCGCTTCCTGCGCGACAAGGAGCGCCAGAACCTGCAGGCGGTGCTCGAACCGGGCGATGAGTCCACCGGCCTGTTGGCGCAGAACATCATCGCGACGCGCGGAAAGGCGCCCAGCGACGGCAGCGGCGAGCGCTACCTGGTCCGGATCAAGCGCAGGATGTACCCGGGCCGCAAGGGGGAGCAGGTCAGCACCCTGAAGTCGGCGCAGCTGAAGGAGTACGGGTCTGTGCACCAGCCCGCTCGCTCTTTCATCCGTCGAACGGTGAACGAGCGTGGCGAGGAAACGATCAACCTTGTGGTCGGAGACCTGACCGTGCGGATTGATCGCCTGGTGACCAAGCTGGCCCAGCAGAACCGGGGAGGCCGCTGATGTTCCCGAAGGTGTTCCGGACCATACACACGCCGGCTGTCGAGGCGATCGTCGGTGACCGAATCGGCCGGCACGGGTTCGTCAAACAGACGGAGAAGAGGCCCTACATCACTTGGCAGATCATTTCTGGTCAGCCCTTCGACAATCTCAGCAGCGCGCCAACCGGTGATTTCACAACGGTGCAGATCGACTGCTACTGCGGTGGCGATAACGCCGACGGTCAAGTGGAGGCGTTGGCAACCGCCGTGAGGGCTGCACTGGACGCGGTCCTGATCTGCAATCGACTGGTGGTCAACAACCGCGACCCTGAAACCGGGCTTTTCCGGGTCGGCATGGAGGCCGACTTCATCGACCAGCGCTGAGCCGCTGGCATCACCCCAACGACCGCCGCGAGGCGGTTTTTCTTTGACCAGAGGACTTTGCAATGACCGAGGGCGTCATCAAAACCCAGGGGTCCGAGCTCTTCACCGTGGACAAGCTGAGTTCCAGCGTCGCCTCGGTCCTGAAGTTCGAGTGCCCGACTGGCATCACCGGCCTGGGCGGCGCTGCCGACCAGATCGAATCCACCTGCCTGAGCACTGTCGGTGACAAGGAGTTCGAGGGCGGCCTGGGCAATCCGGGGCAGGTCAGCATCCCGTTCAACTTCATCCCCCGCAGCCAGTCGCACCAGATCCTGTTCGAACTGAAGGAGTCGCGGGAGGTCGTGGATTGGTTGATCGGCCTGAGCGACGGCGTGGCGGTTCCTTCGCTCGACTCCAACGACGACCTGGTCGCGCCGGCGTCGCCCCTCCGGACCTCGATCGGCTTCCGCGGCTACGTCGCTGATCTGAACATCGACATCGCCACCAACGAGATCGTGCGCGGCACGCTGACGATCCAGCGCAGCGGCAGCGTCGTCCCCCACTGGAACGGGCCGTACTCGGCCTGACGGCTCACGCATAGACCTTCGGGGTGTCCGGCTCTGCGCGCCCAGCCGTCGCGTACCCGGCCCCCACCTACTGAGAACGGCTGATGGACAAGAGCAAGATCCTGACGAGCAATGCCCCCGTCGCGCGCGAGGTGAAGTTCAGCGACGGCACGACCGAAACCGTGCACTTCCGCCAGGTCAGCGCCGGCCAGATGCGCCGTTGGCGCGCGGCGGAAGCCTCCGGCAACGAAGACGAAACCTGCTTTGCAATGCAGCGCCTGGTGGCGGCCAGCCTGTGCGACGCCGATGGGAAGCTGGTGCTGAGCGAGGCCGAGTCGCAGAACCTGACCGCAAACGGCCTCACCGACCTGTTCCCGCACGTCATGGCTGTGGCCGGGATCGGTGAAGACGCAAAAAAGTCATCGCCGAGCGTGGACGCGAGTACTTCAGCTGCATCCTAGGCCTCGCGCTCGGCAAAACACTCAGGGAGATCGATGATCTTCCTGAGTGGGAGTTTCAACTATGGCTGGCGTTCTACCAGCTGTATCCCTTCGACGATCTGCATCGCTACCACCGCCCAGCAGCGCTTATCGGCGCCAGTTTCGGCGGGTCGATCCAGAAGAACCTCGACTTCCTGCAGCCGACTCCGGTTGCCCATGAGTTCCCCGATGCCGACCTGCGAACCCTCGCGGCGTTCGGCCTGAAACCCCCGAGAGGCTGATCGCATGGCAACTGCCGGCTCCATCGTCATCGACTTGTTGATGAAAACCGGGTCGTTCGTGACGGACACCCAGCGGGCCGAGAAGTCCATGAAGTCGATGGAGCGGACCGCGGCCGGTGTAAGCAAGGGAATCGTGGCCGGATTCACTGCCATCGGCAGCGTGATCGGTGGAGCCATCGCTGCATTCGCGAGCGTGGACGCAGCGATCACCGGCCTGAGCAATGCGATCAATGCTGCCGATCGCATCGACGAACTGTCGGCCAGGTTCAGCATCTCGACGGAGACGCTGTCGGGGTGGGGCTACGCCGCCAAGATGACTGGATCGGACCTGGAAGGTCTGGTCGGCATCATTCCTAAGTTCAGCAAGAACATCGCGGATGCCTCGAAGGCTGGCAGCGACGCGGACAAGACGTTCAAGGCGCTTGGGATCTCGGTCAAGGACCAGGCCGGTAACCTTCGGAGCTTCGAGGACCTTCTGCCCGAGGTGCAGAATCGGTTCGCTGGCATCAGCAACGAAACCACGAAGACCGCGCTGGCGATGCAGCTTTTCGGCAAGTCGGGCGCGGAATTCCTGGAGTTCCTCAGTCTCGGTGCCGACGGCATGCGGACCATGGAGGAACGTGCGCGTTCGCTCGGCATCGTCATCGACTCGGACACTGCGGGGGCTGCGGCCGAGTTCAACGATCGCCTGGACGACCTGCGCGCCGCAACGCAGGGTTGGTTCACCCAGCTGGCCAGCGAGCTGTTGCCCACGCTGACTGACTTGACCACGCAGCTGGTGGACGTTGCCAAGGAGGGCGGCGGTGTCCGGGATGTCGCTCACGGGATCGCCTCGGCGTTCCGCGAGATCGGCAAGGCGGCTGAGATCTTCGGGGTGGTCGAGGACTGGCTGGATCGCCTGCGGGGCGGTCTGGTGGCGGTGGAGAAGCAGGGCAACGCGGTCATCAAGCTGGCCACCGGCCAGTACAGCGGCCTGTTCGGATCGCAGGGAGGCGGATGGGACGCCTTCGCCAAGGACTACATGGCCGGCACCGCCTATGCCGACAAGGGGTGGGCTGCCATGCAGGGTGGCGGAGCCGGCATCCCCGAGGGGGCAAGGAGCGGCCCCCGGGGGCGACGCACCCAAGCCACGGCGGAAGAGATCCAGGCCACCAAGGACCAGACCGAGCAACTGCGCCGGGCAGCAGAGTGGGAAGCAAAGCTCCAGGCCACTTGGGCGGAGGGTGAGAAGAAGAAGTCGGCGGCTGCGACGCAGCAGGACAAGCAGGCCAAGAAGCTGCAGGACTCCTATCGGTCCACCAACGAACAGTTGGAGCGGCAGATCGCCCTGTTCGGCGACAGCTCGGAGCTGAGCCGGGTCAACTACGAGATCCAGTCCGGCGGCCTGAAGGGTATCGACGCGGCAGCGCAGTCTGCACTCCGTTCCAGTGCCTCGCTGCTGGACATGCTCGGCAACATCGACGAGGCCGAATCGATCATGGGCGAGAGCGCCCAGAAGTTCGCCGACGCCTTCGACGGAATGTTCGGTATCGACGACGACACCAGCTCGTCGGTGGAGCAGACCTTCGGGCAGTGGAGCACCTACGCCGACCAGGCCGCGCGGAATATGCAGGATGCCTTCGCGGACTTCCTGTTCGACCCGTTCTCCGAAGGCTTGGGCGGGATGGTTCAAAGCTTCGCCAAGACGCTGCAGAAGATGGCTGCCCAGGCGGCAGCTTCGCAGATCTTCCAGATGATCGGCAGCTGGGCCAGCAGCTACAGCGGGACGGGGTCGAGCTGGATCAACGCGGTCGGTAGCGCGATCGGTGGGATGGCCGGCGGCCGTGCCGGCGGAGGGCCTGTTGCCGCCGGCAGCATGTACCGCGTGGGCGAGGGCGGCCGGCCTGAACTGTTCGATCAGGGCGGGAAGACCTACCTGATCCCCGGTGACGCCGGTTCGGTTCGTCCGATTACCGCAGGCATGCCCGCATCCGCCATTGGAGGCGGTGGCGGGATCACCAACAACTTCAACACCACGATGAACATCTCGTCCGATGGCACCAGCACCACCCAACAGGGCGATGGCAGCGAGGACGCTCGCCGGCTCAATCAGTTCTTCGCTTCCAAGATGAACGAGTGGGCCACCCAACAGTCGCGGCCAGGCGGCCTCTTCCATCAGATGAGGGTGAGCAATGGCTGAGGTCTTCACCTGGTGCGTGCGCACCGAGATCACCGGCACCGGCGATTTCCTGACCCGTGAGGCGAGGTTCGGCGACGGCTACCGCCAGACCGCTGCCGATGGCCTGAACAACGAGACCCAGCAGTGGCCGATTTCCATCGTAGGTAAGGAATCGAAGGTCGGGCCGGCGCTGGCATTCCTGCGCGCCCGCAAGGGTGCTGTGTCCTTCCTGTGGACACCACCGCTCGGGGTGCAGGGACTGTACCTGTGCAAGACGTACAGCCTCATTCCCCATGGCAACGGCGTGTACACGCTGAATGCCACGTTCGAACAGACGTTCCAGCCGTAAGGAGTGCTCATGGCAAAGCAGATTATCGACACCACAACGGATCACGGGACATACAAGGGCGACCCTGCGGTAACGGCGTTCAATAAGGCGAACGACAACTTCAACGAGCTGTATACACTCATGGGCGGAGCGGTGGTTGGAAACTACAGCCAAAGGCCGGCTGCCGGCGACTCTCACGGCCGTCTGTATTTTTCGTTGGACACGCAGGAGCTCTTCACTCCCGTAGGCGATGTGTGGCTGCTTTTGCCTTGCGGCGGGGTAGAGTTGGGCTATGCACAACGGACAACTCCTTCCCAGTACACGACAAACGTGTATGCGGATATAACTGGCGTGTCGTTCACCTACGTCGCCGGGGAGCGGTCCGGAGAGGCAAAGGTTCGGTTCACCGGCAAAGTGAGTTCCGGCACTGCGGTAGTGGCGCTCTTCTTGGATGATGTGATTTACCAGCAGATTCTGGTTTCCAACACTGGTTATCAGACTATCTACAGCTCCCATCGACTGCCGCCGAGGGAGCCCGGCACATCTGTCAACGTAAAGCTCCGGGCGATGCACTCCGACCCGGGGCAGACGTTCGACATATTCGGTGCTGACGTTGATCCTGTCGCACTCACCGTGGTGAATCGCTGATGACGTGCACCGACTACTCAAAGAACCGAGTCGCCACTGGCGAAAACGATATCTTGCTCAGGCCGAATCAACACCAACCGAACCGCTATGGCACCGTTTATTGCCACGGAGCGGAGGCCGGAACAGGCGGCGCAACGGCTTGGATGAGCATAAAAACGCGATGGCCGGCCATGGCGGCGGCGAGCTACGGCGCCCCAATGATCAGCGGCGACATGGCAGGCAACGCCACGTGGGGCAATGATGCGGTGATTCTGCGGGTGCATGCGGCTGCTGGTTTCATCATGGGATTGCCGGACACGACTGATGGCAAGGTGAATCTCATGGCTCAGAGTATGGGAGCGCTCGGTGCCCTCGCTTGGGCGGCTCAGAACATGGGATTGGTAGCGAAAGTCGTTCTGATCATCCCAGTGATCAACCTGACTGACGTGCGCAACAACAGCGGATATCAGGGTCAAATCGACAGCGCGTATGGCGGTACATATAGCGAGGCGGCGAACGGCGCCGCGCACAACCCGTTGACGATTGCGGCAACAGGTGCCTTCGCCAGTATTCCAATGCAGATCTGGTACGGCACTTCGGACACTCTTTGCAAGCCTGAGTTCGCGGTGCAGTTCGCATCCTTCTGCCCGCTGGCGGAGATGCGGCCGCTCGACGGCGGACATACCGAAGAGATCCAAACGCAGATCGACCCAGCCGAAATTCGTCGCTTCCTTGGGTATCCGGTATGACCATCACTGCAGACGCGCAACAGCTTGAACCTGGCGGCCGGATCACGCTGTACGAGCTGGACGCAAGCAGCTTCGGCGCTGATCAGCTGTTCTTCCACGCACACTTACAATCGGGCGTGATCTGGTGGCAGGGCCAGGAGTACGGACCCTGGCCAATCGAGGCGACTGGCTTTTCCCGGACCAGTGATCAGCCACCGAACCCCCGACTGAAGGTCAGCAACATCGACGGTCGGATTACGGCCTTGTGCCTGCTGTTCGACGACCTGGTCGGCGCGCGCGTAATCCGCCGGCAGACGCTGGCCAAGTACCTCGACGCAGCGAACTTCCCCGATGGGAACCCTACTGCCGACCCGAGTGAGCACTTCCAAGACGAGATCTGGTTCATTGAGCGCAAGGTGTCCGAGACGAAGGAAACGGTCGAGTTCGAGCTGACCACGGCGATCGACCTCAACGGCGAGCAGCTTCCCGGCCGTCAGGTCATCGCCGGCGTCTGCGGCTGGCTGATCCGGGGCGGCTACCGCGGCCCCTACTGCGGCTACAACGGGCCGGCCGTGGCCGACGCCAACGACGTGCCCACCACCGACCCCGCGCGTGACCAGTGCGGCGGCAGGGTAAACAGCTGCAAGCTGCGCTTCGGTGCCGACAAGCCGCTGCCCTACGGCGGATTCCCCGCTGCCGGCCTCCTGCGTACCTGACCTCTCGGCAATGGCCGTGTCCCATAGCCCGCCAGACGCGGGCTTTTCTATGAGCGAACCATGGAATTGAGCACCCTTCAGGCCATCCAGGCGCACGCCGTGGCCGAGTACCCGCGCGAGTGCTGCGGCCTGATCGTGGCCGGCCACGATGGCGAGACCTACATCCCCTGCCGGAACGTGGCCACCACACCCAGCGAGCACTTTCGGCTGCCCGCAGAGGACTTCGCCGACGCCGAGGACATGGGCGAGGTGCTGGCCGTCGTGCACAGTCACCCGAACGCCCCCGCCACAGCTTCGGACGCGGACCGCGTCATGTGCGAGGCCAGCGGCCTTCCGTGGCACATCGTCAGCGTTGGCCAGGTCACCGGTGCCGATCCCGAGTGCGGTGACCTGCAGACGATCGAGCCTTGCGGCTACGAGGCGCCGCTGGTGGGCCGGCAGTTCGCCCACGGCACCCTGGACTGCTACACCCTGGTGCGCGACTTCTACGAGCGCGAGCTTGGCATCCAGCTCAGCCAGTACGAGCGGGACGACGACTGGTGGGACAAGGGACAGGACCTCTACAGTCTGGATCGGCTACGCGCCGAGGGCTTTGACCTGATCGAGGGTGAGCCGCAGCGCGGTGACATGGTGCTGATGCAGATCCGTTCGCCCGTCCCGAACCACGCCGGAGTCTACCTCGGCGACGGCCGGCTGCTCCATCACATGCACGGCCGTCTGTCCGAAGTCATCACCTATGGCGGCATGTGGGCCGAGCGTACCCGCTACATCGTCCGCCACAAGGAGGCAGCCCATGTCTGAGCGCCTGCGCACCATCCGCCTGTACGGTCAGTTGGGCAGCCGCTTCGGCCGTTCCTTCCGGCTGGCCGTGAACAGCCCCGCCGAGGCCGTGCGCGCGCTGTGTGCGGTCCTGCCGGGCTTCGAGCGCTATCTCCATGGCGCCCAGCGGAATGGCACGGCCTTTGCTGTCTTCATCGGCAAGCAGAACCTCTCCAAGGAGCAGCTACAGGACCCACCGGGAAATGAAGACATCCGCATAGCGCCGGTGCTGCTTGGTAGCAAGCGAGGCGGTGTGCTGCAGACCATCCTCGGGGTTGTCCTGATCGTCGTCGGCATCTACGGGAACATTGCTGGTGGCTGGGGACAGCCGTTCATCAATGCCGGCGTGGGCATGGTCATTGGCGGCGTTGCCCAGATGCTGGGGCCTCAGCCTAAAGGCCTTGGCTCCCAAGACAGTGCCGAGAACCGACCGAACTACAGCATGAACGGCACCGTCAATACCCAAGCGCAGTGCAATCCTGTGCCGGTCGCCTACGGCGGCCACGACCAGAAGGGCATGCTGGTGGGCTCGGCAGTGATTAGCGGCGGCATCATGGCGGAGGACCAGCTTTGAACCTGCCAGTCGCAACTCCAATCGCACGCGGGCTGCAGCTGGCCGGCGCCGGCGGCAAAAGCGGCAGCAACGGCCGCACGCCGGTGGAGACCCCGGACAGCCTGCACTCGATGGCCGTGGCCAGGATCATCGACCTTGTCAGCGAGGGCGAGATCCGGGGCTTGGTGGCCGGCAATCAGTCGATCTACCTGAACCAGGTTCCCATCCAGAACCCGGACGGCGGGCTGAACTTCGCTGGTGTTACCGTCGACACCCGATCAGGTACGCAGGACCAGGAATACATCCCCGGGTTCCCCTCGGTCGAAAACGAGATCTCTGTGAACGTGGAGCTGCGCAGCGACCAGCCGGTCGTTCGCACCGTAAGCGGGTCTGATCTCTCGGCCGTGCGCATCCGGCTGGCCGTCCCCGCCCTGCAGAAGGTGGATGAGGAAAACGGCGACCGGAACGGCTACTCGATCAGCTACGCAGTGGATGTGTCGGTCGACGGTGGCGCCTACACCACCGTGCTCAACGATGCGATCACGGGCAAGACCACCACGCAATATGAGCGCAGCCGTCGGATTGACCTGCCGGCCGGCTCGCAGTGGCAGGTGCGCATTCGCAGGCTGACCCCGAACCAGAACAACTCGCTGATCTCGGACGTGGTCAACGTGCTCTCGATGACCGAGATCATCGACGTGAAGCTTCGCTATCCCAACAGCGCGCTGTGTGCGGTGCAGGTCGACGCAAGCCAGTTCCAGAACATCCCGTCGCGGTCCTATCGGGTGTGGGGACGCATCATCCGCGTCCCCAGCAACTACGATCCTATCGGCCGCACCTACAGCGGTGTGTGGGACGGCACCTTTAAGTCCGCTTGGACGAACAACCCGGCCTGGGTGTTCTTTGACATCGTCACCAATGACCGGTTCGGCCTCGGCAACCGCATCCCGCTGGACTGGGTGGACAAGTGGCGGCTATACCAGATCGCCCGGTATTGCGATCAGCTGGTTAGCGACGGCATGGGCGGCCAGGAGCCGCGGTTCACCTGCAGCCTGTACCTGCAGAGCAGGGCAGACGCCTATAAGGTGCTGCAGGACATGGCCGGCATGTTCCGAGGCATCAGCTTCTACGCAGCTGGCCAGGTCATGGCCTCGGCCGACATGCCCAAGGACCCGGGCCCGACATACAGCCAGGCCAACGTGATCGAGGGCCGCTTCCATTACGAAGGTAGCGGCCGGAAGGCACGCCACACCGTTGCGCTGGTGTCGTGGACTGATCCGGACGACTTCGGCCGGCAGAAGGTGGAGGTAGTTCAGCACCTCGACGCCATCGCGCGCTACGGCGTCAACCAGACCGAGGTGACGGCGATCGGCTGCCATTCGCGTGCGCAGGCGCAGCGGGTGGGCAACCACATCCTGTACACGGAGAGCCTGGAGACCGAGACCGTCAGCTTCGCGGTTGGCTTGGATGCCCTCAACTGCATGCCGGGTGACGTCATCCAGGTGGCTGACCCGAACCGGGCAGGGCGCCGCAACGCCGGCCGCATCCGTGCCGCAGGCGCCAGCAGTCTCACCCTGGACCTGGTGCCCGAGACGATGGCGGTGGGCGACACCTTGCGAGCCACGCTGCCCAGTGGGCGCACGGAAGGCCGGACTATCAACGGGATCGATGCCGCCACGGGAGTGGTCACAGTCTCGGCGCCGTGGTCGGCGGTCCCGGTGCCGCAGTCTGTCTGGGCCACCGAATCCAGCGACCTGGTGCTGCAGCTGTTCCGCGTGATCGCCGTCACTGAAGGCGAGGAACTGACCTACAACATCACCGCGCTGAAACACGTCCCGGGCAAGTATGCGGCGATCGACGATGGCACCCGCCTCGAACTGCCGCCGATCAGCATCATCCCGCCCAGCGTCCAGCCGCCGCCGACCAACGTGGCCCTGTCCTCGCACGTGGTGATCGAGCAGGGCATCGCCACCCCGACGCTGACCATCCAGTGGGACCCCGCCGACAAGGCCATCGCGTATGACGTGGAGTGGCGCCGCGACGACCTGAACTGGGTACGCGCTGGGCGCGTGGCCACCAGCAGCATCGAGGTGCCCGGTATCTACGCCGGCCAGTACCTCGCGCGCGTGAGGGCGGTGAACGCGCTCAATGCCGTCTCGCTTCCGGCGATGAGCCCGCTCACGACGATTGCCGGCAAGACCGAGCCGCCGCCGGCGGTGACCTCGCTGACGACAACGTCCATCGTGTTCGGCATCCGCCTGGCTTGGGAGTTTCCGCCGGGGGCGACGGACACGCAGCGCACTGAGATCTGGCGCAGCACAGGTCCCGACCGTCAGACGGCCACTAAGCTCGGTGATTATGCCTATCCACAGAACCGCCTTGAACTTGACGGGCTGGCCGCTGGCGCGAGGTTCTACTTCTGGGCGCGGCTTGTTGACCGCAGCGGCAACATCGGTCCATGGTATCCAGCAGGCACGGGCGTCGTGGGCGAGGCAAGCACGAACCAATCCGAATACGACGCCTATTTCTCAGGACGTATCAGCGAGAGTGCCCTGGGGCAGGAGCTGCTGACCAAGATCGAGGCCATCGACAGCCTCGAGCCGCTGTTGCCGCTCGTGTACGACGCCGACGCGATCTATGAGGTCGGACAGACCGTTGTTTATGGCGGGCGGACCTACGTGTGGCGCGCCACCGAGCCTGGCAACAGCCAGCCGCCAAGCGCGTCCTGGCAGGACGTTGGTGAAGGCATGGCGGGCTACGGTGCGTTGGTGAGCCAGGTGGAGCAGAACACCCAGAACATCAGCGAAGTAGACGGCAAGGTGGTTGCACAGGCTCAGAAGCTCAGCGGCATTGCCGCACAGCTGGACGTGCAGGCCGCCGGCGACACGGACTGGGGCGCTGGTGACACCACAGTATTCGCTGGCACCATCACCCTGCAGAGCGTTATCGCCAGTCAAGACCTGGTGCAGGCGAAGCGTACTGACCAGGTGGAGGTGAAACTGGGCCAGACCAATGCGGCTGTCCGGAGCGAGGCCACTGCACGCAGCACCGGTGACCAGGCGCTGGGGGCGCGGGTGGACACCACCAATGCCAACTTGGCCAACACCAACGCAACTGTGCAGCAGGTTAGTCAGTCCGTGGTGAACTTGGATGGGAAGATTGCGGCTACCTATACTGTGCGTGCGCAGGTCACCAGCGACGGCAATATCTACATGGCCGGCATGGGATTGGGTGTAGAGCAGCAGCCAGATGGCAGCTATCAGAGCCAGATCCTGATGCAGGCTGACCGGTTCGGTGTGATCAACGTGGTGAACGGAAACGTCACCGCGCCCTTCGTGATCCAGGGCGGCCAGACGTTCATCAGCCAGGCGTTGATCGGCACCTCGTGGATCAATACTGCCAACATCGCCGACGCGGCAATCACCAACACGAAGATCAGCGGCACCATCCAGTCCGACGACTACGTGCCAGGTCAGACAGGCTGGCGAATCAACAAGGCCGCTGGCGGTGGGTTCGAGTTCAATGGATCTGTTGCAGGGGGGTATCGCCTCAACATCACCAACCAGGGCATCTATATCCGATATCCAAACGGCAATCTCGCCATTGAACTTGGAGTGCTGCAGTAATGGTCGACATTGGGCTGAGGGTTCGGAGCGAGAGCGGGTACGTGGAGACCTCGGTCACCACAAAGCTGTCGAAGATGATCGGGTCGTACACGTTCCCGCTCTACAACCCGGTCAACTCCAACAACAAGTGGATCGCGCCGCCCGAGGCAAACGGGGGGCTCATCGTCAATGACTTTTCCGGCGGTGAGCCCTTCTACTACTTCACCTGCGAGCGCCAACGATCGGTGTACGGGATGCTAGTCCCATCGGTGACCATCTCGGGGAACAGCATCAACTGGAACTGGGACCCTGACGTGGTGAACTTCCACGTCAGGATGGAAATGTTCCCGAGCAAGCCCACGACGGACACCGTCGGCGGCATCACCCTCCACTACGGGATCTACAGTTGATGGCCGTCGGACTGCGCGTGCGGAACCAGGGAACCGGGCAGATCCAGATCGGCCTCGGCTATCGAAACTTGCAGCTGGCCAAGTCCGGGACGTTGGACACAGGGAGCTTCTCAGGTGGCGCGACAGCTGGTTCACCGCCATTCGCAAGCTGGTCTCCGCGTGGGTTGCTGGCGTCAACTGCAGGAACAACGAACCTGCATGTTATCCGCTACATCAATGACAGTGTCGCGTACATCACCGGGTTCTCTATCGTCCAGTCTGGTGTGACTTGTTCCGTGTTTGCAGCCAGCAATGCTCCGAACAAGACCTTGGAGTTTTACACGTTCGACGCTACCGAGCGCGCCGCGTCAGGGCCGGTTGGGCTCCGCATGTGGGGGGAGGACGGATCGGTGTTCTATGACTCGCGGCGGAAGGGGTTGCGCGTGCTGCAGGTTGTGCCGCTTCCGCCGCCGCCGGTCAACACTCCATTCGTTGAGGTTGGCCAGTTCTTCCCTGGGACCAGGATTGGTATCGCTATTCCCTCCCCAAGATTCTATTACTCGTCGGTGTCCCAAGACCGGTGCACGGCCTCGGCTGACGCTTTCCACATGACGAGCGACAACAGAATCTTCATGTCAAAGCATGAGACGTTTTCGCAGATTCTCATCACGAACACCTTTCCGGTCGGCGGCGTAACGATGGGGCCGCAGAACGCCACGATCTTCATCGTGGACCTGACCGAAGTGCCTTTGGGCTTCGGCTGAGCTTGGTTCCCTCGGCAGAGACTTGGATAGCCCGTTGGGGTATCGTTGCATCATGAAGATCCTGAAATCAGTTGTTGTCATCGTCATGGCTGCAGTCTCTATTGTCAGCTGCAGCGGCGAATCGCCTGCGCGGACGGCGGTCGGTTCCACCGCTTCATATGACTGCATGGCTGAGGTGGTTCGTGATCTGAAAATTACTTGGCCGAAGAACCAGACCATCAATATCGTCGCCTTCGGTCACAGCGTTCCGGCTGGTTATGCAGTGACTCCCGAGGTGCGCAAGAAGGACGCCTACCCTAGGCTGCTCGAAGATGCCCTAGCCGATCGATATCCGCATGCGGTGTTGAATGTCATCACCTCCGGGGTAGGAGGGGAGAATTCAACGCAGGGCCTGGCTCGATTTCAGCGGGATGTACTAGATCACCACCCGCGCGTGGTGCTCATCGATTTCGCGCTGAATGACCGGCCGCTGGGTGTTGAGGTGGCCAAAGGCAATCTGACCAAGATCGTCGATGGCGCGCGCTCTGCTGGGGCATGCCCAGTACTGCTGACGCCGACATGGGATGAGAAGGCATCTCCGAATCGGCCCGGTGACGCGCTGGGCGAGCAGGCCGCCATGATTCGTGGGTTGGCGAACGAGCTGGACGTGCCGTTGGTAGACAGCCTTGCCGCTTTCGATGCCTACAAAGGGGATCGGCACATTTTGATGGCGCAGTTCAACCATCCGAACAGGGAGGGGCACAAGATCGTGCTTTCGCAGATCATGCCCCTGTTTGAGAAGTAATGGCTAAGCGACCTGCTGCAGCAGATCCTCGCGGTTATTCCGAGGCGTGTTCACCGCGCGGCTGACCCGGTAGGCCTCCATCGCCGGCGGCTCGCTGGCCAGCAGCATAGCCATGGCGTCGTCGGGGCTGGCTGCCATCCACTCATCGATCTGGCCGGCCTGCAGCCACACCGGCATGCGGTCGTGAATGTCGGCCGAGACGCCGCTGCTGTCGCCGGTGATGATGGTGAAGGTGCCCAGGTTGCCGTCGGGCAGCAGCGGGCTAGTGTCCTCCCACAGGCCGGCGGCCAGCAGCGGCCCGGTGGCGTGGATGAACCAAGGGTCCTTCTTGCCGTCCTCGGGGCTCACCGACCACTCGTAGTAGCCGGCCATCGGGATGACGCAGCGGCGCTTCTTGAAGGACGACCGGAACGCCGGCTTGGTGGCCACCGTCTCGATCCGGGCGTTGATGGTCGAGCCCTGCAGGCCCTTGGCCTTGGCCCAGAACGGAAGCAGGCCCCACGCCAGCCGAGTTACCTGCCGGCCTTCGCCCCGGTCCAGGATCACCGATGCGCGCTGTGTCGGCGCGAGGTTGTAGCTGGGCTGGATCTCGGCCAGGCCGGGGGCAAGGTCAGCCAGCCCCGGCTGGCCGAAGTCGATCACGGGGAGCTGGACGAATCGGCCGCACATGGCCGGACTCTACTCCACTGTTGCGGCTGAACTCTTCGCGCCGCTTACACCAGGGATGTGCCGTCAGGTGACCTTATACTGCCCGCATGGACGCACAGAACCGCTATCGTGGCGCGCTACTAGGCTTGGCTGCCGGTGACGCCGTTGGCACCACACTGGAGTTCAAGCCGCGCGGTCGATTCGAGCCGCTTACCGACATGGTGGGCGGCGGTCCATTTAACCTCGAGGCAGGGCAGTGGACGGATGACACCTCCATGGCTCTATGCCTAGCTGAGAGCCTAGTCCGCTGCGAGGACTTCGACGCTCGGGACCAGATGAACCGATACGCGAACTGGTATCAGCATGGCTATTGGAGCTCGACGGGCTCCTGCTTCGATATTGGCGTGGCCACGCGCCGGGCTATTGAAAGCTACCTGGTGACAGGGGACCCGCTTTCCGGCAGCCGACACCCGAAAAGCGCCGGCAATGGCTCGATAATGCGCTTGGCGCCCGTGGTGCTTAGGTATGCCGGCATGCCCAAGCTGCAGGCCATGGCGGCACTCAGCTCTCGTACCACACACGCAGCGGTGGAGTGTCTGGACGCCTGTCGCATCCTCGCCGTCGCGATAGAGCGTGCTCTTACAGGGCGCAGCAAATCCGAGATATTGGATCTTGCCTCTATCGACGTCGCCACTGCTCGGCTGCGCGATGTCGCCTGCGGCGGTTATCTGGATGCCACACGGGACCAGATCCACGGCACCGGCTACGTCGTAGAGAGTCTGGAAGCTGCTCTGTGGTGCTTCAACCGGCATGACACCTTCGACGGTGCGGTTCTCGAGGCTGCCAACCTTGGTGACGACGCGGATACTACCGCCGCTATCGTCGGGCAGTTGGCCGGTGCCTTCTACGGGGAAACTGGCATTCCCACCTCATGGCTCGACCGCCTTCACCGTGGCGACGAGATCTCCGCATTGGCCGATAGCCTGATGCAGCGCAACCTCGCCCAGGCATAGATCGCCCCGGACCCCGAACGGTTCAGCCGGTGAACGATCCCTTGTCGCAGCCTTTGCGACCGCCAGCCTTATCCTTCCGGCCATGCGTTCTTCCCACGGCTTCCGCACCGCCCCGATCCCCTCTGGCTGGGTCCAGACCGGCGAGCGCTGGGCGCTTTGGTACAACGGCCGGGAGACGGCCGGCGTCGAACCCGATGGCGAGCCTGGGGTGCGCCTATGGCTGGAAGGCCACAAGTTTTGGGAAGTGAAGGAAGTGCGCGCGGCCAACGTCCGGCAGGCGAAGCGGTACGCCGAGCGCTGGTGTGCGGCTAGGCTCTATCCCGATCTGCCCCTGCGCCAGGCAGTCGCCCGGCTGACCGACAGCACCCCGACCCAACCGCCACCGCCACTGCCCGGCCTGCCGCCAACCCGCGAGCAGCAGCAACAGGCCCGGCGCCTGGCCGAGGCTGGGGCGAAGGAGATCGAGCGCATCAAGGCAGCACTTGAACCGCGCAAGCCGCCGGCAGAGACGAAACCCCGCGCGAGGGACGCCCGCACCAAGGCGTGGGTGAGGGCGGGGCTACAGCAGCTACGGCGCGGGGTGTAGGCGTCAGGCAACCCGCAGCTGTACCACATTCCCATCGCGCAGCCGGTCCAGGTAGTCCGCCCACTCTTGCATCATCCGGATGCGTTCATCCAGGTGCGTCGTGCGGTTGTAGGCGCGTCCGTTCAGATCCTTCACTTCATGGGCCAGCTGGTGCTCGATGATGTCGGGACGAAACTTCAGGACTTCGTCCAGGATTGTGCGCGCAGTCGCGCGGAAGCCGTGCCCAGTCACCGTTCCGGCTTCAAATCCCATCCTTCGCAGAGCTGCAGTCACGGCGTTTTCCGACATCGGGCGTGCTTTGGAGCGGGCCGAAGGGAACACATATTTCCCACGTCCGGTGAGCGGCTTGATTTCTTCCAGGACCGCGAGAGCCTGATCCGATAGCGGAACAATGTGTGGCCGGCGCATCTTCATGCGTCCCTTGGGGATCGTCCATGTGCGCTCGTCGAGATCGAATTCCGCCCACTCGGCCTGCCGCAGCTCACCAGGGCGCAGAAACAGCATGGGAGCGAGGCGGAGGGCCATGCGAACCGTCAGCGTGCCGGAGTAGCCATACATGGCTCGAAGCAGTGGTGCCAGCTCGACGGGCTCGGTGACGGCCGCGTAGTGATTCTCCGGTGCTGGGGTCAATGCGCCGCGCAGGTCGGCAACAGGGTCGCGTTTGGCCCTGCCCGTGGCGATGGAATACCGCATCACCTGGCTGCAATTCTGCATGATCCTATGCGCCGATTCGATCGCGCCGCGCGCCTCGACTCGCCGGGCGACGGACAGAAAGTCGGTTGCCTCCAGCTCGGCAGCCGCCCGGCTCCCGAGCCACGGGAACACGTCATTGTTGAACCATGCTTCGACCTTGATGCGGTACTTCGGCACCCAATCGCGCTTGGCCAGCCATTCCCGTGCGATGACCTCGAACGTGTTGGCGCCCAGCTCCGCCTTAGCCACGGCCGCCGCTTTCTTGTGCTCGGACGGGTCTACCCCGCGCGCCAGCAGCTGCCGCGCGTCGTCTCGCCGCTGCCGGGCGAGAGCCAGGGGCACGTCCGGATAGACGCCCAGGGCGAGCCGCTTTTCCTTTCCGTCGAAGCGGTACTTCAGCCGCCACCAGCGGCTGTCCTTGGGGGAGATCTCCAGGTATAGACCGCCGCCATCGAAGATCTTCTGGGTGCGGTCCGTTGCTTTGGCCTTGCGAATGGCCAGATCGGTCAGTGGGGGCATGTGTCTTTCAGGTCCGGGCGGATGCCCCAAAATATGCCCCCACCGTCTCACGGCCTGCAACGAACTGGCGCGAACTAGGCCGGAAAGTAAAAAAGCCCGGGAACCCTTGTTATGCGGGGGTTCCCGGGCTTCTCCGGTCCTTGACGAACCGTTCGTTGGTGGAGGTGGGCGGAATTGAACCGCCGTCCGAAGGCACTCCATCCCCAGCACTACATGCTTAGCTCACCGTTGGATCTCGTCCCCGAACAGCACGGTGCGCAAAGCGCATCCGGGAACCAGCCTGTTGTGTTCTAGTGCCGGACTGACAGGCAGCCGTCCAGCGCGATTCCATGATAGTGACTCTACACCGCGAGCATGGACACAAGCGGTTTCGAGGCTTAGGCCTTAAGCGGCCAGAGCGTAGTTGTCGTCGTTGGCAACTAGAGTTTTGCAGCTGGATTTACGAGGAAAGCTACCCCCTCGGCATGCGCCAGGCGACTTCACAACCCCCGTCGAAACCAATGCACCCCCGGCTTCTTCAAGTTCTGCAAGGTACAAGGCCTGTTTCGTGTCGCCACGGCCAGTGCCTGCCCAACGCTGCCAATGCTACGCCAAAACAGCTGAACAGTCACCGTGGCAATCCACAACATGTTGTAGAGCCAGCGGCATAGCGGATTGGTAACGTCATTGGCACGAATTTGCGACACACTGGCGGCGACCATCCGGGCCAGGACAGACACGGAGACTGTGGGTGACCGATGCAAGCCAACAACGCAGCCTGCGGCAACTGATCGGGCCGGTCGGTGCCGACTACCAGCGGCGCGCGCTGCCGCCCGGCTGGGTCTGGGCGGTGCTGGCGGTGTTGCTTGCGGCCACCGGGCTGACCGAACTGCCGGCCACCGCGGCCGCGGCACTGGTCGCCAGTGCGGTGGTGGTGCACTGGTCGCAGCGCGGTCGCATCCATTGGCTGGGCTGGCGCCTGCCGGGCCTGGCGGTGTTGGCGGTCCTGCTGTGGGGGCCGGAAGTGCTGTCGCAGTGGTTCGAGCACGGGCTGGCCGTGGTCCTGATGTCGCTGGCCAGCCTCAGCATCGGCGTGCATGTATGGCAGTCGCGGCAGATGGCGCGGCAACTCCAGGGCGCGGCCGATTCGCTGGATGACGCCCAGTTGCTGGCCCTGCTGCCGGCCGACGCGGCCCAGCTGGCGCAGCGGTGGCGCGCCGGCGACGACCGGCATGCGCCGGAACTGGCGGTGGTGATGCATCTGGCCGTGATGCACGCCGCGCTGGCACCGCGCATGCGCGGGCAGGGTGTGCTGGCGGGGTGACCGGCAGGCAACTCCAGCGCCGACACGACTACGACCCCGACAACGTCTTGCGCAGGTAGATCCGCTCGTGACCGGGTGGGCAATCGGGCAGCCGCCCATAGACGGTGTAGCCCTGCCGCAGGTAGAAGGCTTCGGCCTGCCAGTCGAAGGTATCCAGCATCACGTTGCGGGCGCCAAGCTGGCGCGCGGCGGCTTCCGCTTCCGCCAGCAGGCGCTGGCCGATGCCTTGCCCGCGCAGTTCCGGATCCACCCACAGCACATGTACCTGCAGCCAGCCGGCACAGACGTCGGCCAGCACACCACCGCGCAGCGCGCCGTACTCGTCATGCCAGGCCAGGCGGACTGGAGTCTCATCGAGTGAATCGCCGCCGTGGGCCTGGTTGAAGGCCAGCAGGCGCGCGCACAACGTGCGCGTTTCATCGGCGCTGGCAGTCACCAGGGCGCCGATGCGGGCGGTCATGCGTCGCGGTTGCCGCGACGCATCACGCGCTGCTTCTCGATCGCCCAGTCGCGGTCCTTGGCGGCATCGCGCTTGTCGTGGGTCTGCTTGCCCTTGGCCAGCGCGATCTCGAGCTTGATCTTGTTCTTGCTCCAGTACATCGCGGTGGGCACGATCGTGTAGCCATCGCGCTCGACCTTGCCGACCAGCTTGTCGATCTCGCTACGGTGCAGCAGCAGCTTGCGCTCGCGGCGATCTTCGGCCACCACGTGGGTCGAGGCCTGGATCAACGGGGTGATCTGTGCACCGATCAGGTAGATCTCGCCGCGCTTCACGTAGGCGTAGGCGTCGATGATGTTGCCGCGGCCAGCGCGGATCGACTTCACCTCCCAGCCCTGCAGGGCCAGGCCGGCCTCGAACCGTTCTTCGATGTGGTATTCGTGGCGGGCACGCTTGTTCAACGCGATGGTTTTGTTGGCCGTCGCGCTCTTTGCTTTATCCTTGCCGCTGTTCTTGCTCATTTCCGTATTGTCTCCGATTCGGGCCCGCCCGGTCGATTGCCGAAACGTCCTGTATTCATGCCAACTATCCGCCGCAGCGCCCTGGTCGAGCATTCGGCCGCGCGCATGTTCGACCTGGTCAACGATGTCCAGGCCTATCCGAGCCGTTTCCGCTGGTGCTCGGCTGCCCAGATCCTGGAGCAGGGCGAGGACCGCCTGGTGGCGCGCCTTGACCTGGGCCTGGGTTCGTTCAGCACCTGGTTCCAGACGGAAAACACGCTGCGGCGCCCGTACAGCATCGATATGCAGCTGCGCGATGGCCCGTTCAAGCAGCTGCACGGCCGGTGGGAGTTCCATGCGCTGGCCGAGGACGCCTGCAAGGTCACTCTCACCCTGGAGTTCGAACCCAGCTCGCGCCTGCTTGGTCCTGCGTTGGCGCTGGGCTTCCAGAGCCTGGCCGACCGCATGGTCAACGACTTCATCCGCGTCGCCGACGAGGCCTGAGCGATGATCGAGGTCGAGGTGGTACTGGCCTGGCCACAGCGGGTGCTGTCGCGCCGACTGAAACTGGAGGAGGGTGCCACCGTGGCCGACGCCATTGCCGCTGCGGCGCTGGAAGGCAGTGCCGATTGTCCGGCCACTGCCGTGCACGGCGTCCTGGCGCGTCCGCAGCAGCTGCTGCTGGATGGCGACCGCATCGAACTGCTGCGTCCGCTGCTGGCCGATCCAAAGGACAACCGCCGGCGTCGCGCGCTCGGCGGTTGATCCAGGCAACCCGTCGTTGCGGACGGGCAGGGGGCTCAGCGGCCCTTCTTCTTCTTGTCCTTCGGCAGGTTGCGGCCGAACTGGCGCACGGTCTGCTGGGCCAGGGCCTTGTCGTTGCCCGGGAAGTAGTCGCCTTCCCAGCGGGTCACGGTGTCATTCTCGAAGAAGACCACGAAGTTCTTCACTTCGGTGCGGCCCAGGCGGTTCACGCGCTGGCTGGACGTGTAGTCCCAGCGTTGGGCGTGGAACGGGTCGGGAATGGACGGGGTGCCCAGCAGCGCGCTGACCTGCTGCTTGCTCTGCCCGACCTGCAGCTTGGCCACGGCATCTTCCCGGATCAGGTTGCCCTGATAGATGGGTTGCTTGTAGATGATGCCGCACCCGGTGGTGGACAGGGCGACGGCGGCGACCAACAGGAGATTGCGCATCGGGACTGGCGGTTGGGGAAATCAAACCGATGATACACTCCCGGCGTGCCACCGCGACCCAATCCGAGGCAGCTGGCGCTAAATCGCCAATGAACGGAGACCTATGGAAACCCACGACCTGCGTAAAGTCGGCCTGAAGGTGACCCATCCGCGGATGCGGATCCTGGCGCTGCTCGAACAGCGCAATGCCCAGCACCACCAGCACCACATGACCGCCGAGGACATCTACCGCCAGCTGCTCGAGCATGGCGACGAGATCGGCCTGGCGACGGTCTACCGGGTGCTGACCCAGTTCGAGGCCGCCGGCCTCGTGCTCAAGCACAATTTCGAGGGCGGCCAGGCCGTTTACGAGCTGGACCGTGGTGGCCACCACGACCATATGGTCGACGTGGACAGCGGCAAGATCATCGAATTCGAAAGCCATGAGATCGAGGAGCTGCAGCGCAAGATCGCGGCCGATCACGGCTATGAGCTGGAAGAACACTCGCTGGTGCTGTACGTGCGCAAGAAGCGCAAGTAAGCCGTTCCGGCCAGCCGCTAGCGACGAAACCCCGGGCCTGCCCGGGGTTTTTCGTTGATGGGGTCAGAGCCCTTTCCCTTCAGGAGAGGGGGCCGACCCCGGGCGCTCCGCGGGGGCGGACCCCTTGCAACCCAGCAGGATCTCCAGGTCCACCGCCTCGGCCATCGCCCGGTTGCCGGCATCCCCCGGGTGGAGGTGGTCGCCGGAGTCGTAGGGGGCGGCCATCCGCGACGGGTCGGCCGGGTCGCGCAGCGCCGCGTCCAGGTCGATCACCGCGTCGAACGGGCTGTCCGAGCGCAGCCAGGCGTTGAGCTGCTGGCGCAGGGCATCCTTGTCCGGATGGTAGTAATCGTCCAGTGGCGTGCCGGGCAGGGCGCCGGCAAACGGCGGCAACGTGGCGCCGACGATACGCACGCCCCGGTGGCGCGCACGTTCGGCCAGGGTGCGATAGCCCGCCTGCAGTTCGGCCAGCGTCGGTCGGGCCTGGCCCCGGGCGAACGCGGTGCCGGGCCAGCTGATGTCGTTGATGCCGATCAGCACGATGACGCTGGCTACCCCGGGTTGATCCAGTGCATCGCGCTGGAAGCGGGCCAGGGCGGACTCACCCATGCCGTCGCTCAGCAGCCGATTGCCGGAAATGCCCGCATTGACCACCGCCACCCCGCGCGGGGCCAGCCGCGCGGCCAGGTGGTCGGTCCAGCGCTGGTCCTGGTCGAGGCTGGCCGTGGCGCCATCGGTGATCGAGTCGCCGATCACCACCACGCTGCGCGCGCTGGCGTTGGCCTCGACCTCGATACCGGCCAGGAGCAGGCGCGCGGTGGTGCTGCTGGCAGCGCGCAGCGACTGGGCCCGGCTCTGGTCGCCAGCGGCGATCCAGCTCGTCTGGCGACCGTCCCAATGGAACGTCTGGACCGCTGCCGGCCCCGGCACGAAGACACTGACCTGCAGTGCCTGGCGGTCGTCGGTGGCAAGCGCCAGCGGGTCGCTCAGCCGCTCCTGGCCGGGGCCGATCAGCACGCCGGGTTGGCCATCGAAGCTGAGTGGCCGAGGGGCGCCGTCCATGCGTGCGGAGACGCTGGCGGCGCCGATCCGCAGCGGCTGCGTACCGTAGGCATTGCTCAGGCGCACCCGCAGCCGTGCACCGCCCAGGCTGATGCGCGCGGTCTGGCGGAAGGTCTGGTCGTGCAGCGTGGTCGGAACCAGCGTCGGGAACAGGAAATCCGCGCGCCAGACCGGTTGCGGGCTGGCCTGCCAGCTGGCGACCCAGTGCGCAGTGGGCGAGGCGCCGGCCGCGCCGGACAGGGCGAGCAGGACGGTGGCAGTGAGCTGGCGCAAACGGGTCATCGGTCGGTCCGGAGGAAAGGGACGGCCATGGTGATTCCGGGTTCACCTGTGAACTAGACTGCGCATGGACAATCATCTGTGAACTGGATTCATCGCCATGGCGCGACCCGACATCAACCGATCCGGCGAACTGGAAGTGTTCGTGCGGGTGATCGAGACCGGTGGCTTTTCTGCCGCCGCCCGCAGCCTGGACATGACGCCCTCGGCGGTAAGCAAGCTGGTGGCACGGCTGGAGCAGCGGCTCGGCACGCGCCTGCTGCAGCGCTCCACCCGCCAGCTGCAGCTGACCCCGGAAGGCTGCGCGTTCTACGAGCGTGGCCTGCGCGTGCTGGCTGACCTCGAGGAAGCCGAGCGCTGCGCCAGCGCCCATGCCGAGCCGCGCGGGCGGCTGCGGGTCAACTCCAACGTGCCGTTCGGCCAGCATTTCCTGTTGCCGCTGCTGCCGGCGTTCCTGGCGCGCAACCCGCAGGTGGGGGTGGACCTGACTCTCAATGATGAAGTGATCGACCTGCTGGAGCAGCGCACCGACGTGGCGGTAAGGGCCGGTCCGCTGAAAAGCTCCAGCCTGGTCGCGCGTCGGCTGGGCGCGACGCGGATGATGATCGTGGCCGCGCCGGCGTACCTGCAGCGGCATGGGATGCCGCGCAACGCCGAGGAACTGCAGTCCCACAACCGGCTGGACATCGGTCATGCGCGCGCGATGCAGGGCTGGCCGCTGCTGCAGGACGGGCGCGAGCGGATGGTGCTGCCCAGTGGCAATGCCCGTGCCAGCAACGGCGACGCGCTGCGCCAGCTGGTGCTGGGCGGGCTGGGCATGGCCCGCCTGGCCGCGTTCCAGGTGCAGGACGACATCGCCGCCGGGCGCCTGCTGCCGGTGCTGGAAGAGGCCAATCCGGGTGACCTGGAAGAGGTGCACGCGGTGTTCCTGGGGCAGGGGGGCTACCTGCCGCTGCGGGTGCGCGCCTTCCTCGATTTTCTGGTGGAAAACGTCGACCTGACACAGCCACGGGGGTAATGCCGGCCGCTGGCCGGCAACCTCCCGATCTTCGTCACCGTGTGTTGGGTTGCCGGCCAGCGGCCGGCACTACCGCGCGGAAGCCTGGCCTATGCCCGGCTCGGGCGGCGTTACACCTGCAGCAGCTTGCGTGCGGCGGCGCGCGCTTCCTTGCTCACTTCCACGCCACCCAGCATGCGCGCCAGTTCTTCCTCGCGGGCCTTGCTGTCCAGTTTTTCCACTGCGCTCTGGGTCATGCCTTCCACCGGCGCCTTGCTGACCCGGTAGTGGGCGTGGCCCTTGGAGGCGACCTGCGGCAGGTGGGTCACGCACAGGACCTGGCGCTTCTCGCCAAGGGCGCGCAGCTTCTGGCCGACGATGTCCGCCACCGCGCCACCGATGCCGGAGTCCACTTCGTCGAACACCATCGTCGGCACCGCGTCCAGGTCGAGCGCGGCCACTTCGATGGCCAGCGAGATGCGCGACAGTTCGCCACCGGAGGCCACCTTGCGCAGGGCTCGGGGTGGCTGCCCGGCGTTGGCCGCCACCAGGAATTCCACGCGCTCGGCGCCCTGCGGATCGGGTTTGCCGGCATCCTGCGGCTCCAGTTCGATCAGGAACTGGCCGCCGCCCATGCCCAGCTCGGCGATGATGCCGGTGGTGGTGGCCGACAGCTCGGCGGCGGCACTGCGGCGGCTGGCCGTCAGCCGTTCGGCCTGCGCGCGCCAGGCAGCGGCGGCCTTGTCGATCTCGCCGGCCAGGCGCTGCAGGCGCTCGTCGGCGCCGCGCAGCTGCTCCACTTCGGCATGCATGCGCTCGCGCTGCGCGCCCAGCTCGTCCATCGGCACGCGGTGCTTGCGGGCCAGGTCGTGCAGGCGGCCAAGGCGGCGCTCGTTCTCCTCGAACTGCTCCGGGTCGGCGTCGAGATCGTCATGCACGCGGTCCAGCAGCGACAGGGCCTCGTGCAACTGGATCGAGGCGTTCTCGATCAGGCCGTCCACCTCGCCCAGCCGCGGGTCGTGTTCGATCAGGCGCGACAGCTCGTGGCGCACCTGCTGCAGCAGGTCCAGCGCGGAACTGCCGTCATCGCCGTTGAGCTGGTTGCTGGCGGCCTGGCAGGCGCTCAGCAGGGCGCTGGCATGCGCCTGGCGGCGGTGGCTGGCGCCCAGCGCGGCAATCGATTCCGGTTCCAGGTCCTCGCGGTCGAGTTCGCGCAGCTGGTGCTCGAGGAAGCCGATCCGGTCACTGACGTCGCCCTGTTGTGACAGCGCCAGCGATTCATCGACCAGTGCCTGCCAGGCGGCGGCGGCGCGGCGCACCTGGCGGCGTTCTTCCTCGTTGCCGGCGTAGGCGTCGAGCAGGGCCAGCTGCGACGGGCGTGCCAGCAGGGCCTGCTGTTCATGCTGGCCGTGGATCTCCACCAGCCGCGAGGCCAGGTCGGCCAGCTGTGCCAGGGTCACCGGGCGGCCGTTGATCCAGGCCCGCGAGCCACCGTCTGCGCGGATCACGCGGCGCAGCTGGCATTGGTCCTCGTCGTCCAGCTCGTTGTCGGCCAGCCACTGGCGCGCGGCCTGCAGCTGGTCCAGCACGAACTCGGCCGACAGCTCGGCGCGTGCGGCGCCGTGGCGGACCACGCCGCTGTCGGCGCGCAGGCCGGACAGGAAGCCCAGCGCGTCGACCATCAGCGACTTGCCGGCGCCGGTCTCGCCTGAAACCACGGTCATGCCTGGCCCGAACTCCAGTTCGGTGGCGCGGACGACGGCGAAATCCTTGATCGAAAGATGTCTGAGCATGGGTAAGGGGGTATCAGCAGCCGCGCAACGCTAGCACGCGGGCGCGGGAGGTCCAATGACTTGCCAAGGTGATGCGCCGCCATTATCTAGTGTCCGTGTCTCACAGGTTGATTCCATGCACGGTTCTCCCGACCAGCTTGCCCCGCGTGCGCGCCATCTGCTGCGCACGCTGATCGCGCGTTACATCCAGGACGGTGAGCCGGTCGGCTCGCAGACGCTGGCGCGCGTGGCCGGCCTGGAGGTCAGCCCGGCGACCATCCGCAACATCCTCGGCGACCTGGAGGACCTGGGCCTGCTGGCTTCGCCGCACACGTCGGCCGGGCGCGTCCCGACCGCGCATGGCTACCGGGTGTTCGTCGACAGCCTGCTGCAGATGCAGCCGCCGGGCGAGGGCGAACTGGCCCGCCTGCGCCAGGAACTGGCCGGTGGCGGCAGTACCCAGGCCCTGCTCGGCAGCGCTTCGGAACTGTTGTCGGCGATGAGCCACTTCGTCGGCGTGGTCAGCGCGCCGCGGCGGGAGCAGTTCGCCTTCCGCCAGATCGATTTCGTGCCGCTGGACGGACGACGGGTGCTGGCGATCCTGGTGTTCGCCGACAACGAGGTGCAGAACCGGGTCATCGAGACCCGCCAGGAGTTTGCGCCGGGCCAGCTGGAACAGGTCGCCAACTACCTCAATGCGCATTTCGCCGGCCTGCCGATGGCCGAGATCCGCACCCGCCTGCTGCTGGAGCTGCACGACGCCCGTTCCGAACTGGAGCAGCTGCTGGCGCACAGCATCGAACTGGCCGAGCAGGCCCTGCAGCCGGCGGCTGACGACATGCTGGTGGCCGGGCAGACCCGGCTGATGGGGGTGCAGGACCTGTCCGACCTGGAGCGCCTGCGTGAACTGTTCGAGCTGTTCTCCAGCAAGCGCGAGATCCTGCAGTTGCTGGAACGGACCATCCAGGCCCCGGGCGTGCGCATCTTCATCGGCGAGGAGACCGGGATGATGCCGCTCCAAGGCGTCTCGCTGGTGACCGCCCCGTATACCGCCAACGGGCAGGTGCTGGGCGTGCTGGGGGTGATCGGTCCCAAGCGGATGGCCTACGACCGCGTGATCCCGCTGGTCCAGGCCACGGCCGATGTGCTCGGCGCGGCCTTTTCACCGGCCGGGCGCACGCCGGGAACATCCGACGCTTGAAACGCAGCATCCCGCCCACACTAGGGTGGTTGGAGGCGGAGATTGACCGCCAGGGACCCAGACATGAACCACGAACAGCCAGATATCGAATCCCAGCAGAGTGCCGCCGATGCGGCCGCCACCGCCGGCGTCAACGACGAAGTCGAGCGCCTGCGCGCCGAAATCGAACAGGTCAAGGCCGATGCCCTGCGTGAGCGCGCCGACCTGGAGAACCAGCGCAAGCGCGTTGCCCGTGACATCGAACAGGCCCGCAAGTTCGCCAACGAGAAGCTGCTGGGCGATCTGCTCCCCGTGTTCGACAGCCTGGATGCCGGCCTGAAGGCCGCCGGCGACGACCCGCACCCGCTGCGCGAAGGCCTGGAGCTGACCTACAAGCAGCTGCTCAAGGTCGCTGCCGACAACGGCCTGGTCCTGCTGGACCCGATCGGCCAGCCGTTCAACCCGGAACACCACCAGGCGATCAGCCAGGCCCCGACCCCGGGTGCCGCCCCGGGCAGCGTGGTGACCGTGTTCCAGAAGGGCTACCTGCTCAACGAGCGCCTGCTGCGGCCGGCGCTGGTGGTGGTGGCCGCCGAGTGATCCGCGGGGCCGGGCGGCGGACAGACACCGCCACCCGACCCGACGCTGAACGCGCCGGATGACCGGAAACACAGCGTTCGGAGGATGGCTTGAATGTTCCACGAGCCTCCCCCACATCGTATTCATCCACCGGCCGAACGGCCGGACTGACCCCAACTAGCATCCTCAGGAGTCTCCCCCATGGGCAAGATCATTGGTATCGACCTCGGCACCACCAACTCGTGCGTGGCGATCATGGACGGCGGCAAGGCCCGCGTCATCGAGAATTCGGAAGGCGATCGCACCACCCCGTCGATCGTCGCCTACACCAAGGACGGCGAAGTCCTGGTCGGTGCCTCGGCCAAGCGCCAGGCCGTGACCAACCCGAAGAACACCTTCTACGCGGTGAAGCGCCTGATCGGCCGCAAGTTCACCGACGGCGAGGTGCAGAAGGACATCGCCCACGTCCCGTACAGCATCCTGGCCCATGACAACGGCGATGCCTGGGTGGCCACCAGCGACGGCAAGAAGATGGCGCCGCAGGAAATCTCGGCCAAGGTGCTGGAAAAGATGAAGAAGACCGCCGAGGACTTCCTCGGTGAGAAGGTCACCGAAGCGGTCATCACCGTGCCGGCCTACTTCAACGACAGCCAGCGCCAGGCCACCAAGGACGCCGGCCGCATCGCCGGCCTGGACGTCAAGCGCATCATCAACGAGCCGACCGCGGCCGCGCTGGCCTATGGCCTGGACAAGGGCGACAACAAGGATCGCAAGATCGTGGTGTACGACCTGGGCGGCGGCACCTTCGACGTGTCGGTGATCGAGATCGCCAACGTCGACGGCGAGAAGCAGTTCGAAGTGCTGGCCACCAACGGCGACACCTTCCTGGGTGGCGAAGACTTCGACAACCGCGTCATCGAGTACCTGGTTGAAGAGTTCAACAAGGACCAGGGCATCGACCTGCGCAAGGATCCGCTGGCCCTGCAGCGCCTGAAGGACGCTGCCGAGCGCGCCAAGATCGAGCTGTCCAGCGCCCAGCAGACCGAAGTGAACCTGCCGTACGTCACCGCTGACGCCTCGGGTCCGAAGCACCTGAACATCAAGCTGACCCGCGCCAAGCTGGAAGCACTGGTGGACGACCTGATCAAGAAGTCGATCGAGCCGTGCCGCGTCGCCCTGAACGATGCCGGCCTGCGTTCGAGCGACATCAGCGAGGTGATCCTGGTCGGCGGCCAGACCCGCATGCCGAAGGTGCAGCAGGCGGTGACCGAGTTCTTCGGCAAGGAACCGCGCAAGGACGTCAACCCGGACGAAGCCGTGGCACTGGGTGCGGCGATCCAGGGCGGCGTGCTGGGCGGCGACGTCAAGGACGTGCTGCTGCTGGACGTGACCCCGCTGTCGCTGGGCATCGAGACCATGGGCGGCGTGTTCACCAAGATCATCGAGAAGAACACCACCATCCCGACCAAGGCCTCGCAGGTGTTCTCCACCGCCGAGGACAACCAGTCGGCCGTGACCGTGCACGTGCTGCAGGGTGAGCGCGAACAGGCCCGCTACAACAAGTCGCTGGCCAAGTTCGACCTGTCCGGCATCGAGCCGGCCCCGCGCGGCCTGCCGCAGGTGGAAGTGTCCTTCGACATCGACGCCAACGGCATCCTGCACGTGTCGGCCAAGGACAAGAAGACCAACAAGGAACAGAAGGTCGAGATCAAGGCCGGTTCGGGCCTGTCCGAGGAAGAGATCGCGCGCATGGTCGCCGACGCGGAAGCCAACCGCGAGGAAGACAAGAAGTTCCAGGAACTGGTGCAGGCCCGCAACCAGGCCGACGCCCTGATCCACGGCACCCGCAGCGCCATCACCGAGCACGGCAGCAAGGTCGGCGGCGATGTAATCGGCAAGGTCGAGGCGGCCCTGGCCGACCTGGAGACCGCGATGAAGGGTGACGACAAGGCGCAGATCGAAGCCAAGTCGAAGGCGCTGGAAGAAGCCGGCCAGTCGCTGTTCGCTGCGGCTTCGGCCGACCAGGGCGGTGCCCCGGGTGCCGATGCCGGCAATGCCGGCAAGGGCAACGATGACGTGGTCGACGCCGAGTTCACCGAAGTCAAGGACGACAAGAAGTCCTGATCCGGACCGACGCGGGACGCTGCCAGCCAGCGTCCCGTTGTCGCATCAGGGTCCTGACCGCCCACCGGCGTGTCGGGGCGCCCGACGCAAGAGCGGACCTGGTTCCGCTCTTCCGCTTTGACGAATCCCGACGTTCCGGAACCCGATTCACGATATGAGCAAGCGCGATTACTACGAAGTGCTGGGCGTTGCCCGCACCGCCACCGACGAAGAGCTGAAGAAGGCCTACCGTCGCTGCGCGATGAAGTTCCATCCGGACCGCAACCCGGGTGATGCGGCGGCCGAGGCCTCCTTCAAGGAGTGCAAGGAAGCCTACGAAGTGCTGTCCGACGGCAACAAGCGCCGCATGTACGACAGCCACGGCCACGCCGCGTTCGAGCACGGCATGGGCGGCGGCGGTCCGGGTGGCCCGGACATGAACGATATCTTCGGCGATATCTTCGGCAACATCTTTGGCGGTGGCGGCGGTGGTCCACGCCAGGCCCGTCGCGGTGCCGACATCGGCTACGTGATGGAACTGGACCTGGAAGAAGCCGTGCGCGGCGTCGAGCGCCGGATCGAGATTCCGACCCTGGCCGAGTGCGGCGACTGCGATGGCAGTGGCTCCGAGGACGGCAAGGTCGAGACCTGCAACGTGTGCCATGGCCGCGGCCAGGTGCGCATCCAGCGCGGCATCTTCGCCATGCAGCAGGCCTGCCACAACTGCGGCGGCCGTGGCCAGATCATCGCCAAGCCCTGCAAGACCTGCCATGGCAACGGCCGCGTCGAGGAAGACAAGGTGCTGTCGGTGAAGGTGCCGGCCGGCGTCGATACCGGCGACCGCATCCGCCTGCAGGGCGAAGGCGAAGCCGGCCCGGCAGGAACGCCGCCGGGTGACCTGTACGTGGAAGTGCGGGTGCGCGAGCATGCGATCTTCCAGCGCGATGGCGACGACCTGCACTGCGAAGTGCCGATCCGCATCTCGCAGGCGGCACTGGGCGACACCGTGCGCGTGGCTACCCTCGGCGGCGAAGCAGAGATCCGCATCCCGGCCGAGACCCAGACCGGCAAGCTGTTCCGCCTGCGCGGCAAGGGCGTGCGTTCGGTGCGCAGCCGCAGCGAGGGCGACCTGTACTGCCGCGTGGTGGTGGAGACCCCGGTCAACCTCACCAACGAACAGCGCAAGCTGCTGGAGCAGTTCGAAGCCACCTTCGTCGGCGAGGAAGCACGCAAGCATTCGCCGAAGTCGGCGACGTTCATGGATGGTGTGAAGGGCTTCTGGGACCGGATGACGTCCTGAGTTTTTCAACGGAAGCGTTGGGCGGTAGCGCCGGGCCATGCCCGGCGTTTTCGTTTGCGATCATCGGAAAAATGCCGCAGGCGTCTGCCCCAGCTGGCGCTTGAACATGCTGCTGAACGCGCTGGGGCTGTCGTAACCCATCGCCAGCGCCACATCGATGACCTTGTCGCCCACCGCCAATCGTTCCAGGGCAGCCAGCAGCCGCGCCTGCTGCCGCCACTGCCCGAAGGTCATGCCCAGCTCGCTGGCGAAGTGGCGCTGGATGGTTTTCACGTCCACCTCCAGCGCCTGCGCCCAGTCCTGCAGCGTGGCCTCATCGCCGGGGTGCTTCTGCAGGTGTTGGCAGATCCGCAGCAGGCGCGGGTCGCTCGGCGCAGGCAGGTGCAGCGGCAGCACGTCCATGCGGTGCAGTTCGTCCAGCAGCAGGCGCACCACGCGGCCATCGCGGCTGTCCTCGATGTGCTCGCCCTTGACCAGCGTGGCGGCCTGCAGCAGCTCGCGCAGCAGGGGCGACACCTGCACCGCGAACGGCTCGGTCGGCAGGTGCGGGGCGAACGACGGGTCGATGTACAGGCTGCGCATGTGCACGGCGGCGATGCAGTCCACCGCGTGCACCATCCCGGCCGGCATCCAGATCGCGCGGTTCGAGGGCACCACCCAGCGGCCGACTTCCGATCGCACCACCATCAGGCCGGAGATGGCGTAGACCAGCTGGTGGCGCTGGTGCTTGTGCCCGGGAATGTGGGTGCCCACTGGGTACTGGGTGACCCGATAGGTGACCGGACGGTGCAGGGGAACCTCCCGCCAGGGCGCGGCCGGATCGACGTCGCCGGCGATGTCCTTTTTGCGATAGGGCATGACCTGAACGCGGCAGAAGGGAGGGGAGGGCAACCGTAGCATGCGGGGCTCGCCCCCAACCTGACTGCGTCCATGTCGACCCTGGCTTCTCCCGCAACGACCTCGCGCCCGGTAGCTCCCGGCGTGCTGGCCGCCATCTCCACCTCGCATGTCGTCAACGACATGATGCAGTCGCTGATCCTGGCCATCTATCCGGTGATCAAGGGCGGCTTCAACCTCAGCTTCACCCAGATCGGCCTGATCACGCTGACCTATCAGCTCACCGCTTCGATCTTCCAGCCGTTGATCGGCATGGCCACTGATCGCCGCCCGGCACCGTACTCGCTGCCGATCGGTATGGCCTCGACCCTGTGCGGCATGCTGCTGCTTGGTTTCGCACCGAACTACGCGGTGGTGCTGATGGCCGCAGCCATGGTCGGCATCGGCTCGGCGATCTTCCATCCGGAGGCCTCGCGCATCGCCCGGCTGGCCTCGGGTGGCCGGCACGGTTTCGCGCAGTCGGTGTTCCAGGTGGGTGGCAACTTCGGTACCGCACTGGGCCCGCTGATTGCGGCCGCAGTGATCGTGCCGTATGGCCAGCATGCCGCATCGTGGTTTGCCGGCGCCGCGCTGATCGGCATCGCGCTGCTGACCTATGTCGGCCGCTGGTACGCGCTGCACCTGGGCACCCCGCGACCGGCCAGCACCGCCTCGATGGCCCCGCGCCATCCGCCGCGCACCGTGGCCAAGGTGCTGGCGATCCTGCTGGTGCTGATCTTCAGCAAGTACTTCTACATGGCCAGCATCGGCAGCTACTTCACCTTCTACCTGATCCACCATTTCGGCGTTCCGGTGGCGCAGGCGCAGCTGCACCTGTTCGCGTTCCTGGTGGCGTCTGCGGCCGGCGGCTTCCTGGGTGGCCCGCTGGGTGACCGCATCGGACGCAAGCCGATCATCTGGACCTCGATCCTCGGCGTGGCGCCGTTTGCGCTGATGCTGCCGCATGCCGATCTGCTGTGGACCACGGTGCTGGCGGTACTGATCGGCTTCGTGTTGTCCTCGGCATTCTCGGCCATCGTGGTGTACGCGCAGGAAATGATGCCGCACCGCATCGGCATGGTGTCCGGCCTGTTCTTCGGCTTCGCCTTCGGCATGGGCGGGCTGGGCGCGGCCGTGCTCGGCCTGCTGGCGGACAAGACCAGCATCGAGTACGTCTATCAGCTGACCGCGTTCCTGCCGCTGCTGGGCATCGTCGCGGCGTGGCTGCCGCCGTCGCGGCCTGCTGCTCACTGAGGAGTTTGGGTTTTGCAGGGCTTGCAGCCCTGTACCTGCCGAAGCAACGTCAACGTCAACAGCAGAAGCTGGCTATCCGTGGGTTGGCGGGGTGGGTCCGGTTCCGGGGGACGCCGTAAATACGTCCATGTAGGCTCGGTCGCCGCATCCATGCGGCTCACGCCCCCGCAACCGGACCCACCCCGCCTTCGACAGTTTTCCGCGATCTGTCGGAACAGCTCGTGGGGTCAGATCCGTTTTCCGAAGAAAAACGGATCTGACCCCGATTTATTTCGGTATCCCACAGATGTGCCGACCAACGGTCGGCACCCACCAACAGTCGCGGGAATCTGTCAGAGGCGGGGCGGTGTGGGTGGGCAGGACCGTTGGCGCCATGGATGGCGCCATCGAGCCCCCATGGATGGGTTTACGGCGTGTCCTGACCACCCACACCGCCCCGCCACCCCACGGATAGCTCGCTTTTGCCGTTGCCGTTGCTTGCAGCTTCGGCAGGTGCAGGGCTGCAAGCCCTGCCGAAAACCCCCTTGGGCGTAGAATGCGGTCATGAGCGAATCCCTTGATAACCATCTGGTCCACGGCCGCCGCCAGCGGCCGGATGGGCCGTCGCCGATCGATGTCATCTCGGTCCAGTCGCAACTTGTCTACGGGCATGCCGGCAACAGCGCGGCTGTACCGCCGATGCGCGCACTCGGCGTGCGCGTGGCGGAAATCCCGACCGTGCTGCTGAGCAATGCCCCGTTCTACGACACTACGCGGGGCCGCGTGCTGCCGGTCGACTGGTTCGCCGACCTGCTGATCGGGACCCACGAGCGTGGCCTGCCACAGCGCGCCAAGATGCTGGTGTCCGGCTATTTCGGCAGTACCGCCAACGGCGCCGCCTTCGCCGACTGGCTGGACGGGATCCTGCCGGCCTGCCCCCAGTTGCGCTACTGCCTGGATCCGGTGATCGGCGACACCCACACCGGGCCCTATGTGGAACCCGGCCTGGAAGCGGTCTTCGCCGAACGCCTGTTGCCGCACGCCTGGCTGGTGACGCCCAATGCCTTCGAACTGAATCGCCTGACCGGCATGCCGGCGCTGGCCGAAACCGATGCCATCGCCGCCGCGCGCACGCTGCTGGATCGTGGCCCGCACTGGGTGATCGCGCACAGCGTGGGCGGCAACCCGGGTGAACTGGTGACCCTGGCCGTTGGCCGCGAGGAGACCTGGCGCTGGACCTCGCCACTGCTGCCGGTGGACGTGGCCGGTACGGGGGATGTGCTGATGTCGCTGGTGGTGTCCTTCCTGCTGCGCGGCGAATCGATGCAGCTGGCGATCTCGCGGGCGATCGCCGGCACCCACGCGGCGCTGGAGGCGACCCTGGACAACGGCTTCGAGGAATTCGACGTGGTCGCCGCCGCGCCGGCGGCGCTGGCCGAAGGGACGCGCTTCCGCGCCGAACGCGTGGCATGAGCGGCCTGGATCCCCGCACGCCGCGCACGGTCGGCATCATCGGCAGCGCTGGCGCCTACGGGCGCTGGCTGACCCGCTTCTTCCAGCAGCACATGCAGCTGCAGGTGATTGGCCATGATCCCGCGGACCCGGCCTCGCACACGCCGGAACACCTGCTGGCGCAGGCCGATGTGCTGGTGTTCTCGGCACCGATCCGGCACACGCCGGCATTGATCGCCGAGTACGTGCGGCAGTCGGCCGGCCGCGAGCAGGGCAGGCTGTGGCTGGACGTGACCTCGGTGAAGCAAGCACCGGTGCAGGCCATGCTGGACTCGCAGGCCGAAGTGGTCGGCCTGCATCCGATGACCGCGCCGCCGAAAGCACCGACGCTGAAGGGCCGGGTGATGGTGGTCTGCGAAGCCCGGCTTCAGCATTGGCAGCCCTGGGTCGACACGCTGTGCGCGGCGCTGCAGGCCGAGTGCGTGCGGGCCACGCCGCAGCACCACGACCAGATGATGGCGCTGGTGCAGGCGATGGTGCATGCCACCCATCTGGCCCAGGCCGGCGTGCTGCGGCAGTACCAGCCGCAGCTGGGCGACCTGGCCGCGATGATGCCGTACCGGTCGGCGTCGTTCGAACTGGATACCGCGATCATCGCGCGCATCCTGTCGCTCAATCCGGCGATCTACGAAGACATCCAGTTCGGCAACCCCTACGTGGCGCCGATGCTGGAACGGCTGGTCGGCCAGCTGCAGGCGCTGCGGGCGCAGGTTGCGCAGGGCGATGACAGCGCGCGGGCCGGATTCCGCGAGCAGCTGCTGTCGGCCAATCGCAGTGCCTTCGGCGAGCAGGCGCTGGCTGAAGGCAACTACACCTTCGAACGCGTGGGGTATCTGCTGGCTGACCTGACCGAGCGCAACGCGCTGTCGGTGCACCTGCCGGAAGACCGGCCCGGCTCGCTGCGTGCGCTGCTGAACGTGTTCGAGCAGCATGGCGTCAGCCTGGCGTCGATCCATTCCTCGCGCACGCCCGGTGGCGAGGTGCACTTCCGCCTCGGGTTCGTGGCCGGCAGCGATCCGGTGGCGATCACCCGGGCGGCCGCCGAGGTGGATGCCAGCGGCATCGGCCGCGTGTTGGGCTGACCACATTCATCCACAGGCGGTGTGGATGGATGCTGAGCAAACATGTGGATAACCGCGTGCGGCCCTTGGCAGGCAAGGCTGTCAAGATAGTTGGTCAAAAATTGATCACGCTTTTTGCAGGGTCGAGTCATGCTCGACTGCCCTTGGCAAAAAGCGAGTCGACCAGGGGCGACGCCTACCCAGAGCGGGGCAATAAAGCCAGTGCGCACCAAGGTGGGCACCCACCAGGCGGGGTGGCAGTGCTAGATCGTCAACCTCAGCTCACCACCGCTGGTGGTGAACTCGCGGCCGTTTCGCACCAGATGACGGCCATCATCCAGTTCATAGCGCGGCGTGGCTTCGGAATGGTGCCCGCTGCCATTCGCCTCGGGCTTGAACTCGATGATGATGTGGCTTTCGCCATTGCTGTCGACGGCAGGGAACTGACGGAACGACATCGTGGACCTCCTTCAGCGGATGCTGCTGATGCGAGGCCAGCTTGGTCCGGCCGATGTTAGCCGGCCGTCATCAATCGATGAACTGCAGGCGTGCCAGTTCAGCGTACAGTCCGCCTTGGGCGAGCAGCTGCGAATGGGTGCCTTCGGCCACGATGCGGCCCTGGTCCATCACCACGATGCGGTCGGCCTTCAGCACGGTGGCCAGGCGATGGGCGATGACCAGCGTGGTGCGGCCAGCCATCAGGCGCTCCAGTGCCTGTTGCACGCCATGCTCGCTCTGCGCATCCAGTGCACTGGTGGCCTCGTCCAGCAACAGGATCGGCGCATCCTTCAGCAGCGCGCGGGCAATTGCCACGCGTTGCTGCTGGCCGCCGGACAGGCGGGCACCGCGCTCACCCAGCTCACTGTCGTAGCCCTGCGGCAACGCGCGCAGGAAACCATCGGCCTCGGCCGCACGTGCGGCCGCCTCGACCTCGGCGTCGCTGGCCTGCAGGCGGCCATAGCGGATGTTGTCGCGTGCGCTGGCCGCGAACAGCGTCGGCTGCTGCGGCACCAGCGCCAGCTGCGCGCGCAGTTCGGCCGGGTCGACCTGGCGCACGTCGATGCCATCCACGCAGATGCGGCCGCTGGCCGGGTCGTGGAAGCGCAGCAGCATCGACAGCACCGTGCTCTTGCCGGCGCCCGACGGGCCGACCAGGGCCACGGTCTCACCCGGGCGGACATGCAGGTTGAAGTGGTCCAGCGCGGCCTGGTCCGGGCGCTGCGGATAGTGGAACACCACCTCGTCGAAGCGGATTTCACCCCGGAGCGGTTGCGGCAGCGCAAGCGGCTGCGCCGGCGCACGGATCTCGATGTCTTCCTGCAGCAGTTCGCCGATGCGGCCCATGCCACCGGCCGCACGCTGCAGCTCGTTCCACACTTCAGCCAGGGCGCCGACCGAGCCGCCGCCGATCAGCGCGTACAGTACGAACTGGCCCAGCGTACCGGCGCTGAGGCGCCCGTCGATGACATCGTGCGCGCCCAGCCACAGCACGCCGACGATGGCGCCAAACACCAGCAGGATGGCGCTGGCGGTGACCAGCGACTGCGCACCGATGCGGCGGCGCGCGGCACCGATGGCATCGCCCAGCGCCTTGTCGAAGCGGCCGCGCTCGTAGGGCTCGCGTGCGTGCGCCTGCACCGTGCGGACCGCGCCCAGCGTCTCGCTGGCCAGGCTGTTGGCATCGGCGATGCGGTCCTGGCTGCTGCGCGCAACCGCGCGGAGCTTGCGCGCGCCGATGATGATCGGCAGCACCGCCAGCGGGATGCCGAGCAGTGACCACGCGGCCAGCCGCGGGCTGGTGACGAACAGCATCGCCAGGCTGCCGACCACGGTCACGCTGCTGCGCAGGGCCACCGACATGGTCGAGCCGACCACGCTGCGCAGCAGCTCGCTGTCGGCGGTCAGGCGCGAGACCAGCTCGCCGCTGCGGCTGCGGTCATGGAAGCCGGCGCCGAGCTGGATCAGGTGTGCGTACAGGCGGCTGCGCAGGTCGGCGACGACCTTTTCGCCCAGCAGCGATACGAAGTAGAACCGCGCGGCCGTTGCCAGTGCCAGCACGACCGCCACCAGCATCAGCAGGGCGAAGGCACGGTTGATCTGGCCCCCACTGCTGAAGCCATGGTCGATCATCTGCTTCACGGCGGGGGGCAGGCTCAGCGTGGCCGCCGACGATACCGCCAGGGCCAGCAGCCAGGCGGTGAACAGTCCACTGTGGCGGCGCACGAACGGCCACAGCGTGCGCAGGCTGCCGAGGCGGCGCAGCGGCGGGGGCGAGGCGGCGGCGTCGTCCTTGTCAGTCATCCTGGTGGTCGTCCTGTATGCGGATACGGTCACGGGTGGCGTCGCGCAGTCGGATTTTCAATGCGTCGACCTGATCTGCCGGCAATTCAATCCGCAGGCACACGCCATTGGCATCGAACCGTTCATCGCGCTTTTCGGCGCCGAAGGCGGGCAGGGTGGCATGCAGGGTCCCCAGCTCCTCGAACCCGGCCAGCAGCTGCAGCCGGGCCATCGCCACCAGCGGCAGGCGCGGCGCGATGCGCAGGCACTCCGCAGCGGCGCCGCCGTAGGCGCGCACCAGTCCGCCGGCGCCGAGCTTGATACCGCCGAACCAGCGCGTCACCACCACCATCACCCGGTCAAAGCCCTGGCCGTCAATCGCGGCCAGGATCGGACGCCCGGCCGTACCGGCGGGCTCACCATCATCACTGGAGCGGTAGTCCTGGCCGTGGCGGTAGGCCCAGCAGTTGTGGGTCGCATCGGCGACCGCCACCTGCTGCAGGAACGCCAGTGCCGCCGCAGCACCGTCGATCGGCGCGGCGTGTGCAATGAAACGGCTGTGTTTGACTTCCAGCGTGTGGCTGACCGGCTGGGCAAGGGTATCGAGCATTCCCGCCATTCTACGGGGTTGCCACAGGTGCTCGCCCGTTTCAGTCGTCCAGCAGTGGACGCAGGTCGCGCGGCAGGCGGGCCTCCGGATACTGCTGCACATAGCGCTCCAGGCTGGCGCGGGCCAGGTCGCGCTGGCCGTCGTCGCGGCGCGCGCGGATCTTCTGCAGCCACTGCCGCCGGGGCAGCCTGGCATCGGCGTCCACTTCGGCCTGCACGGCATCGGCAGTGAGTCCGGCGTCGCTGCCGCGGCGCATGATGCCCGGTGCGGAGCGGCTCGGGGCCGGCCGCTTCATCGAGGTAACCTCGACCCGATCCAGTGACTGGGCCCGTTCGGCATCGGCAGCGCTGGCCGCAGCCGCTTCGGCGCTGCGAGCTTTCAGCGCGCCCTCCGGCGCTGGGGCCAACACCGGCGCAGGCACCAGGTAAGCCGCCGGTGCGGCAGGTGCGGGCGGTGCCGCTGCCGGCGCAGGCGCGGGAGCCGGTGCGTGAGGCAGCGCGGCAAACGAGGTATCGGCGGCGACGTCCGCCGCCTTGGCTCGCGCTGCTGGTTGCGCGGGCGGTGCTGGAGCGTCGGCGGCCTGGGCCGGTGCAGGTTCTGGCGCGTGCGCGACGGCCGGCGTTGCGGGTGCCGGTGCAGCAGCCGGCGCGGCCATGGGGGCTGCCTGCGCCGGTGCGGGTTCCACAGCGGCAGCGGTGGATTGATCGGCGGCACGGCTGTCCGCGCGCTGCGTCGCGGCCGCGTCATCGGCTGCCACAGGGGGTGCTGCGATCCCGGCTTCAGCCGCAGGAACCGGCGGGGGCTCCGGGCGTAGCTGCCAGGCGATGCCGATGGCAAAGACCATCGAGGCGGCGATGCCGAATACGGCTGGCCAGCGCGGACGCGGGCGCGGCGCGCGTGGCGCCTCCGGTGAGGCAACAGCATCGGCGGGCGGCGCGTCCACGGCAGCGCGTGCGGCGGCCAGGATCGCCGCGTCCAGCGCGGCCGGTGGGCCCTGTTCGGCGCGGCGGCCGAGCAGGCGCGCCAGCTCGCGTTCTTCCGGCGTCAGCGGTTCGTCTCGGTTCATGCGTTCAATCCCGCACGCAGCTTGTCCATCGCATAGCGCAGCCGCGATTTCACGGTTTCCCGGCCCACGCCGGTGATCTGGCCGATCTCCTCCAGGCTCAGTTCCTGATCCAGCCGCAGTTGCAGCACTTCGCGCTGCTCGGGCGGCAATTGCTCCATCGCCCGCTGGATGCGGCGACGTTGTTCGAATTCGGAAAGCTCTGCTTCCGGCGTCTGTCCATCCTCGATCGCGGCCAGGCGCAGGTCGGCGTCGGCCGGTGCGGCAGGGCGATGGCGCGCCGCGCGCCAATGGTCGTTCAGCCGGTTGTGCGCGATGCGGAACAGCCAGGTGCTGAATGCGGCTTCAGGCTGCCAGCCGGCGCGCGCGCTGATCACCCGCTGCCAGACGTCCTGGAAGATCTCCTCGGCCAGCGCGGTGTCGCGCAGCTGCCGCAGCAGGAAGCCGAACAGGCGCTTGCGATGGCGGGCGTACAGGCTTTCGAACGCGCGCAGGTCGCCACCGGCCCAGGCCAGCATCAAGGCTTCATCGGTTGGCAGTGCGCTGGCTTCCACGGCGTACAGGGTAAGGCCTGCGGGCGGTGGCGCATAGCCGGTGACGGGGGCGGGCAGGGCGAGGTTCATGGCGTGGAAGCGGCTGCGGACAGCATGAAAAACGTACGGGCGCACGATTCGGGGTTTACGGGCTTCCATTGCCCCCCGGGTGGCGCGCTATGCTCGGCGGCTCAGGGGAGGCGACGCACAGACGGCGCCAAGAGATTGTCATTTGTCCACGCACGTTGAACCGGCGGAAGAGCCACCACACGAGGCCGTGCTGAGCACGGCGCTGGTGCGCGCATTGCATGCGCTGCTGCCGGATTCGGCCGTGGTCCGCGTTGGCTGGGACGACCCGCAGCTGGGGCGCGGCCAGGGGGGCTGGCCGGCGGTCGTGGCGGCCGGCGCGTTCGCTTCGCCCGGCGTCGGTGACGGCTGCCATGGCTGGGACTATGACGGCGCCCGCCTGCAGTTGTCGGTGGAAGGTGCCGTGCCATCGGCGGCCTGGTGGGGGCTGGCCCGGCAGGCCATTGAACTGGCCCTGCAGCGTGGCCGCCAGGCCGGGCAGATCAAGGCGCTGGAAGAGGCCGAACGTTTGCAGCAGGCGCTGTTCCAGATTGCCGATCTGGCCGGCGCCGACCTGGAAATGTCGGAGATGCTGCGCCACGTGCACGGCGTGCTTGGCACGCTGATGTACGCAGAAAACTGCTACATCGTCGAATACGACGATGTCCGCGACCAGATCCGCTTCCTGTACTTCGCCGACCAGGTCGACGACTTCGTCGCCGATCCGGCGCAGAGCCATGCTGCCGAAGAAATGCCGCGCAGCCTGACCGTGGCCCTGCTGCGTCACGGCAAGCCGCTCAGCGGCCCCTCGCGCGAGCTGCTGGCGCGCGTGGTCGAGCAGGAGCACGATCCGCAGCGCGGCCCGGAGAGCCTGGACTGGCTGGGCGTGCCGATGCTGCGCGATGGCCGGGTATGCGGCGCCATCGTCGTGCAGAGCTATGAGCTTGCGGCCCGCTATGGCGAGGCCGAGCGGGCACTGCTGGGCTTTGTTGCCCAGCACGTGCAGACCGCGATGGATCGGCGCCAGGCGCAGGTCCGGCTGGAACAGCAGGTGGAGCGGCGCACGCTGGAGCTGCAGCGCGCCAACCACAGCCTGCAGGAGGAAGTGGCCGAGCGCCGTCGCGCCGAGCAGCTGCAGACTGCGCTGTACAACATCGCCGAGATGGCGATGTCGGCCGACAGCCTGGCCCAGTTCTACGGGCAGGTACACGGTGTGGTCGGGCGCCTGCTGGATGCGCGCAACTTCTACATCGCGCTGGTGAACGAAGCCGGCAACGGCCTGGACTTCGTCTATTCGGTGGATGAGCACAACGCCAGCCGTGCGCCGCGGTCCTTCAGCCGCGGCCTGACCGAGTACGTCGTGCGCAACCGGCGGCCCCTGCTGGCTTCGCGCGCGCAGATCGATGCGCTGCTGGCCAGCGGCGAGGTGCGCGAGTCCGGTGCACGTTCGCACTGCTGGCTGGGCGTGCCGCTGCTGCGCGATGACGAGGTGGTCGGCGCGATCGTCGTGCAGAGCTACAGCGAGAACAGTGTCTTCAGCGTGCACGACCAGCGCCTGCTGACCTTTGTCGCGCAGAACATCGGAACCGGCCTGGCGCGCCAGCGCGACCAGCAGCGGCTGCGATCGGCGCATGCCGAGCTGGAAAAGCGCGTGGAGGAACGTACCCGCGAGCTGGCCGAGGTCAACGAAAAGCTGCTCGGGCAGATCGGCGAGCGCCTGCGAGCCGAGCAGCGCCTGACCCATCAGGCCATGCACGATGCGCTGACCGGCCTGCCCAACCGCCTGCACCTGCTTGATCGCCTGCAGGATGCGCTGGCGCTGGCCAAGCGTGAGGGAGGGCCGGTGTTCGCCGTGCTGTTCCTCGACCTGGACCGCTTCAAGCTGGTCAACGACAGCATTGGCCACGCTGCGGGTGATCGCATGCTGGTGGAAGTGGCCAAGCGCATCGTATCGATGGCCGGCCCGGAGGACGTGGTCGCGCGGCTGGGGGGTGACGAGTTCGCGGTGCTGCTGCACTGTCCGCAAGGGTTGGCGCAGGCGCTGGATTTCGGCCAGCGCTTGTTGCTGGCATTGCAGGAATCGATATGGATCGCCGGGCGCGAGCTGTTCCCGTCCGGCAGCCTGGGCATCGCGCTGTGGAATCCGCGTTACCGCACCGGCGAGGAACTGCTGCGCGACGCCGATGCGGCGATGTACCGGGCCAAGGCGCAGGGCCATGACCGCTGCGCGATCTTCGACGAGGACATGCGTGAGCAGGCCATGCGCAGCCTCGACCTGGAAGCCGACCTGCGCCGTGCGATCAACAACCGCGATTTCGTGCCGTTCTATCAGCCGATCGTGCGCCTGTCCGATGGCGAAGTGGTGGGCCATGAGGCACTGCTGCGCTGGCAGCATGAGCGCCGCGGCCTGCTGCTGCCGGGCGCATTCCTTGAGCTGGGCGAGGAAAGCGGCCTGATCGAACAGGTTGACTGGCTGATCTACGAGCAGGTCATCGCCGGCCTGGCCGAAGGCGGGCAGAGCTATGTCTCGGTGAACGTGTCGCCCCGCCACTTCCGCTCGGCCGAGTTCAGCGGCCGCTTGTTCGGCCTGCTCGACGCATGTGGTGCCGATCCGCGTCGCCTGCGCCTGGAGATCACCGAGGTGGCGCTGCTGGACGATGGTCCGCACACGCTGCGCATCCTGCAGGGCCTTCGCGAGCGCGGCATCCAGGTGCAGCTGGACGACTTCGGCACCGGCTTCTCGGCGCTGTCCTACCTGCACCGTTTCCCGATCAGCACGCTGAAGATCGACCAGAGTTTCATTGCCGGCCTGCATGGGCCGGAAGTGCAGAGCACGCGTGCGCTGGTCGAAGGCGTGCTGTCGCTGGCACGCACGCTGGGCATTGAAACCATCGGCGAAGGCATCGAAACCGAGGCGCAGCGGCAGACGCTGCGCGAGCTCGGCTGCGACTATGGCCAGGGCTACCTGTTGGGCCGCCCGGCACCGAAGGCGCGCGCGGTGGCCTGAGCCGCCGCGCGAGGTTGCTTCAACCCAGGGCGGAGCGACGCTTCTCGTCGATCCACTTCGAGGCCTGGGCCGGCTGGTAGTTCTGCATCCACGCCAGCATGTCCTCGATGTCCGAGCCGTACCACAGGTCCTGGCGCTGGTCCGGATGCAAGAAGCGCTCTTCCACCATGCGATCGATCATGCCGATCAGCGGGGCGTAGAAGCCCTCCACATCGAGGAATGCGCATGGCTTGTTGCCGATGCCCAGCTGTCGCCAGGTCAGCATCTCGAAGATTTCTTCCATGGTGCCGAAGCCGCCGGGCAGGGCGACGAAACCGTCGGCAAGATCGAACATGCGCGACTTGCGCTCATGCATCGAACCGACAATCTCCAGTTCGGTCAGGCCGCGATGGGCCACTTCCCAATCGGCCAGCTGGCGCGGAATGACGCCGGTCACCTCGCCGCCGGCGGCGAGCACGGCATTGGCCACGGTGCCCATCAGGCCGACGTTGCCCCCGCCATACACCAGGCGCATGCCGTCGCGGGCAATGCGATCGCCCAGGGCAATGGCGCGTTCGGTGTAGGCCGGCTTGCTGCCAGCGTTGGAACCACAGTAGACGCAGATCGACTTCATGGGGGTTCTTGTCTCTTGGTGCGGAAACGAAAACGCCCCGTCGCCGACCGCAGAGCGGCCAGGGACGGGGTGTCCTTGGATTATGAGCCCTTCTGTAGCGCCGAGCCATGCTCGGCTGCGCTTCGTTCAGATCGCGGCAAAGGCTGAGTCGAGCATGGCTATGCCGGTCGTCCTGACCGGCACCCTTCGGGCCGTCGCCAGCGACGTTGGCAGCGGCTCCTGCCGCTGCCTTCGGCTCCACGCAAGTGGGCGCTTACGCCGCCGCAGCCTGCTCGCGGCGCGGGCCTTCACGCAGGGCGCGGCCGACCATGCCCACCAGCAGGTCCAGCTCCTCGCTGTCCATGCCGAAGTGCGGGGTGAAGCGCAGCGAATTCTCGCCACCGTGGATCACGTTGATGCCGTGCTGGCGCAGCCATTCCTCGGTGGAGTTGGCGCCGTAGCACTTGAACTGCGGCGCCAGCTCGCAGGAGAACAGCAGGCCGGTGCCCTGCACCTTGGTGATCAGCCCGCCCAGTTCGGCCTTCAGCTGCTCCAGCTTGCGCACGGCCTCGGCGCCACGTTCGGCGATGTTGGCGCGCACCTGCGGGGTCAGCTGCGCCAGGGTGGCGCAGGCCACGTCCAGCGCACGCGGGTTGCTGGTCATGGTGTTGCCATAGATGCCCTTGCGGTAGAGCTGCGCGGCATGTTCGGTCACCGCCAGTACCGACAGCGGGTACTGCGCGGCGTTGAGCGCCTTGGAGTAGGTCTCCATGTCCGGCGGGTCCAGGCCTTCGAAGCCTGGGTAATCGACCACCGAGAGCACGCCATGCGCACGCAGGCCGGCCTGGATCGAGTCCAGCAGCAGCAGGCTGCCATGCGCACGGGTCAGTTCGCGGGCCACGGCATAGAACGCCGGCGGCACCGAACGGCCCGGGTCGCCTTCGCCCATCACCGGCTCCAGGAACACTGCCTCGATGAACCACTGGTTGCGTGCAGCGTCCTCGAACACCTTGCGCAGGCCGGCCTCATCGTACGGCGCCACGGTGATCACCGAGTCCTCGCCGCGGTAGCTGGCCAGGTGCTGCATGTAGCTCTTGCGGCTGGAATCGGAGTACAGCGCCGGGCGGTCGGTGCGGCCATGGAAGCTGCCCTTGACCACCACGCGCTTGATGGTCGCGCCGGCATGCCGGGCGCCCGGGTCGGTCTGCAGCTTGGCATTGACGTCGGCGATGCGCGCGGCCAGGCCAACTGCTTCGGAACCGGAGTTCAGGCACATGAAGCGGGCGAACGGGCAGCCGCCTCGGCGGTGGCCGATCTCGGCGCGCAGCGCGGTGATGAAGCGCTGCTGCGACAGGCTGGGGGTCATGATGTTGGCCATCACCTGCGGGCGTGCCATCGCCTCCAGCACGGCGTCCGGGGTATGCCCGAAGCCGAGCATGCCGTAGCCGCCGGCGTCGTACAGCACGGCACCCTTCAGGGTGACCACCCACGGGCCGCGCGCGGCCAGCGCCACGTACGGGGTCACCGCATCGTCGGCATAGAAGTTGACGAAGCCGTCCTGCATCGCATCGACCTGCGCCTGTTCGTCCTGTGCCAGCAGCGGCCCCAGGTCGGCCTGCACGCGCGCGAATTCCTCGGCGGCGGCGTCCACTGCGGCGACCAGCTGCGGGTGGCGGGCGGACAAGGCAGTCAGGGTCGCGTCGTCCAGGCCGGTGGTAAGGCGGGTGCCGGGCTGGTCGCGCAGGGGGGCGAGGCGTTCGATGAAGCTCATTGCAGATCTCCTGAAACGATGGGTCGCACGGGTCTTCAAAAGCAAAACGCGCGTCATCACGCGCGCTTGGGGGCAGGCTCGTGCAGCGGACTTCCAACTCGATGCTAGCACTTGTTTTTTTGCGCGATAACCCCGCAGAAACCTGCTGCATAGCAGCATTTTGCGCGACGTTCGCCGTGAAGCACGCCGGCTCGCGGACGCTGCACGTACAATGCGCGCCATTGTCGACCTGTTGCCGCCCACTGCCTTGAAGAAGTCCGATTTCCACTACGACCTGCCGGCCGAGCTGATCGCGCAGGCTCCCCTGGCCGAACGTTCCGCCAGCCGCCTGCTGCTGGTGCCGCCGGCCCCTGCGGCCTTCACCGATCTGCAGGTGCGTGACCTGCCGTCGCTGCTGCAGCCGGGCGACCTGCTGGTGTTCAACGACACCCGGGTGATCCCGGCGCGCCTGTTCGGGCAGAAGGCCAGCGGTGGCCGCGTGGAAATCCTGATCGAACGCCTGCTCGGTGGCCAGCAGGCGCGTGCACAGGTCGGTGCCAGCAAGTCGCCCAAGGCCGGCAGCCGCATCGCGCTCGATGCCGGTGGCGAAGCCGAAGTACTGGGCCGCGACGGCGAGTTCTATGTGCTGCAGTTCCATGTGCCCGAATCCCTGGAGCAGTGGCTGCTGCACGCCGGCCGACTGCCGCTGCCGCCGTACATCCAGCGCGAGCCGGGCGTGGACGACCGCGAGCGCTACCAGACCGTGTTCGCGCGCGAAGTCGGCGCTGTGGCGGCACCGACCGCCGGCCTGCACTTCGATGAACCGCTGTTGGCCGCACTGAAGGACAAGGGCGTGGAGTTCGGGCACGTCACCCTGCACGTCGGCGCGGGCACCTTCCAGCCGGTGCGCGCCGATGACCTGAAAGACCACGTGATGCACCGCGAGTGGCTGAACGTCGGCGCCGAACTGGTCCAGCAGGTGCGGCGCACGCGCGCCGCCGGCGGCCGCGTGATCGGCGTCGGCACCACCGTGGTGCGCGCGCTGGAAAGCGCGATGCGCGATGGCGAGCTGCTGCCGTTCGCGGGTGAAACGCAGATCTTCATCACCCCGGGTTACCGCATCCGCAGCGTCGACGCGATGGTGACCAACTTCCACCTGCCGGAAAGCACGCTGCTGATGATGATTTCCGCGTTCGCCGGCAAGGATCGCGTGTTCGAGGCTTACCGGCACGCGATCGAGCAGCGCTACCGCTTCTTCAGCTACGGCGACGCCATGCTGCTGTTCCCGCAGGCGGGGTAGGGCGCCTGCGGCATCTGCCTGTGGTGGGTGCGCACGGTGGGTGCGGACCTGCCGGAACCCGAGAGGAAAGCCACGTACGGCGTGGCTCCACAGCCGGTCCGTTCAGGCCTGAATGGGCGGCCGCCCCGGTTTTGGGAGACAATGGGCGACTATTTGCCTGAATGACCGCTCCATGTCCCGACTGCAGTTCCAGCTCAAGACCCGCGACGGCCGTGCCCGCCGTGGCCGCCTGACCTTCCCGCGTGGCACGGTGGAAACGCCGGCGTTCATGCCGGTGGGGACCTATGGCTCGGTCAAGGGCATCCTGCCGGACCAGGTGCGCGCGCTGGGCGCCGAGATCATCCTCGGCAACACCTTCCACCTGTACCTGCGCCCGGGCCTGGACATCATCGCCGACCACGGCGGGCTGCACGGCTTCTGCCGCTGGGATGGCCCCATCCTGACCGATTCCGGCGGCTTCCAGGTGTTCTCGCTGGCCCACCGCCGCAAGATCACCGAGCAGGGCGTGACCTTCGCCTCGCCGACCGACGGCGCCCGCGTGTTCCTGGGGCCGGAAGAGAGCATGAAGATCCAGAAGGTGCTCGATTCGGACATCGTGATGATCTTCGACGAGTGCACCCCGTACCCGGCCACCGAGGACGTCGCCCGCCGCTCGATGGAGCTGAGCCTGCGCTGGGCCCAGCGCAGCCGCAACGCGCATGACGAGCTGGGCAACGACGCAGCCCTGTTCGGCATCGTCCAGGGCGGCGTGCACACCGACCTGCGCAGCCGCTCGGCCGATGCCCTGCAGGCGATCGGCTTCGACGGCTACGCCATCGGCGGCCTGGCCGTGGGCGAGCCGGAACACGAGCGCAACGCCATGCTCGACCACCTGGACCCGGAGCTGCCGGGCGACCGCCCGCGCTACCTGATGGGCGTGGGCCGGCCGGAGGACCTGGTGGAAGGCGTGGCCCGCGGCGTGGACATGTTCGACTGCGTGATGCCGACCCGCAACGCCCGCAACGGCCACTATTTCACCTCGTTCGGTACCGTCCGCATCCGCAACTCGCAGTACGCGCGCGACATGGACCCGATCGAGCCGGGCTGCGGCTGCGTGGCCTGCACCGGCGGCTACACCCGGTCCTACCTGCGCCACCTGGACCGTTGCAACGAGATGCTGGCGCCGATGCTGGGCACCCTGCACAACCTGTTCTATTACGAAAAGCTCATGGCCGACATCCGGGCCGCGATCGAGGCGGGAACCTTCCTGGCCTTCCGCGAGTCCTTCTACGCGGCACGCGGGGCAGTGGCCCCGCCGCTGTAACCCGGACGCCCCCTGCCAAACGGCCCAAGGACGAACGCCCGGGGCCGTGGCATACTTCAAGGCTGACCCAGATCCGCGGTCGCGACCGTGGCACCTGATGGTGCCGGGGCGCCGCCCAACCAAAGGACCAACGATGAACCTGCTTGCTTTCCTGATTCCCGCCGCCCACGCCCAGGCCGCCGGCGGCCAACCGCAGGGCATGGGCCTGACCACGCTGCTGTTCCCGATCATCCTGATCGCCATCATGTACTTCCTGATGATCCGCCCGCAGATGAAGCGGCAGAAGGAGCACAAGGCGATGCTGGAAAAGATCAAGCGCGGCGACGAAGTGCTGACCAACGGCGGCATCGCCGGCAAGGTCACCGACATCGGCGACCACTTCATCACCGTCGAAGTGGCCGACAACGTGCGCATCCGCGTGCAGAAGGGCGCTGTCGGCAGCGTGCTGCCGACCGGCACCCTGGATTCGGCCAAGTAAGCCACTCCCTTTCCGAAGCACAACCGCGGCGCCGGGGATGGCGCCGCGCGGGACCCAAGCAATGCTCGAATTTCCACGCTGGAAGTACGTCGTCATCCTGATCGTACTGGCGCTCAGTGCGCTGTACGCGCTGCCCAACATCTACCAGAAGGACCCGGCCATCCAGATCACCGCCAACCGTGGCGGGCAGATCGACGATGCGCTGCGCGACCGTGTGCTGGCCGACCTGAAGAAGGCCGGGGTCACTGCCATCGGTGCCGAGAAGGAAGGGGAAAGCCTGATCGTTCGCCTGCCGGACCTGAAGTCGCAGTCCGCGGCCAGCGATGCCCTGCGCGACACCGTCGGCGAGAAGTACACGGTGGCCCTGAACCTGGCCTCGACCGTGCCGGACTGGCTGGCCCGGCTGGGCGGTCGCCCGATGGTGCTCGGCCTGGACCTTCAGGGTGGCGTGCACTTCGTGCTGCAGGTCGACCAGAAGGCCGCCCTCGACAAGCGCCTGGATGCCTACACCGAAGACGTGCGCAGCACCCTGCGTGACGCCCGCATCGCCTACCAGTCGGTGGAGCGCCGTGCGGACAACAGCATCGTGGCCAACCTGAGCCCGTCCGCCGGTGACGACGCCGCGCAGCGTGCCCGTGCCGCCCTGGTCAAGGCACAGCCGACGCTCGGCTATGACGTCAGCGGCAACCGCATCACGGTCACCGTGCCGGAGACCGAGATCACGCAGATCGCCAACGGCGCCATCGAGCAGAACATCAACACCCTGCGCAACCGCGTGAACCAGCTCGGCGTGGCCGAGCCGATCATCCAGCGCCAGGGTGCCGACCGTGTGGTCGTGCAGCTGCCGGGCGTGCAGGACACCGCCGAAGCCAAGCGCATGATCGGCGCCACCGCCACCCTGGAGTACCGCGCGGTGGTCGAGGGCAATGCGCAGGACGCCATCAATTCCGGCCGCATCCCGCCGGAAGCGAAGGTCTACCAGCAGCGTGACGGCCGCGGCCCGATCCTGCTGAACAAGCGCGTGATCGTCACCGGTGACCAGATGGTCGGCGCGCAGGCGGTGACCGATTCGAACAGTGGCTCCCCGGCCGTCAGCGTGACGCTGAACAATGTCGGTGGCCAGCGCATGTTCGACTTCACCAGCGCCAACGTGAACAAGCCGATGGCGGTGGTCTACACCGAACGCGTGCCGACCGTGACCGTCGTCGACGGCCAGGAAGTGCGTGGCTTCAAGGTCAACGAGGAAGTGATCTCGGTGGCCAACATCAACGGCGTGTTCGGCAAGAATTTCCAGACCACCGGCCTGCAGAAGAAGGAAGCCGAGGACCTGGCCAAGCTGCTGAAGTCCGGCTCGCTGGCCGCGCCGATGGACTTCGTCGAAGAGCGCGTGGTCGGCCCGAGCCTGGGCGCCGAGAACGTCAAGAACGGCATGCGCGCGGTGGTGTTCGCGTTCCTGTTCACCCTGGTGTTCTTCAGCATCTACTACCGCATGTTCGGTGTGATCACCTCGGCGGCGATGCTGTTCAACCTGCTGATCGTGGTGGCGGTGATGTCGCTGTTCGGCGCGACCATGACCCTGCCGGGCTTCGCCGGCCTGGCGTTGTCGGTGGGCCTGTCGGTGGACGCCAACGTGCTGATCAACGAGCGCATCCGTGAAGAACTGCGCGCCGGCGTGCCGGGCAAGACCGCGATCGTGACCGGTTACGAGCGTGCCTCGGGCACCATCCTCGACGCCAACCTGACCGGCCTGATCGTCGGTGTGGCGCTGTTCGCATTCGGTACCGGTCCTCTGAAGGGCTTCGCGCTGACCATGATCATCGGTATTTTCGCCTCCATGTTCACTGCGATCACCGTGTCGCGTGCGCTGGCGACGCTGATCTACGGCCGTCGCAAGAAGCTCCAGAACGTGGCCATCTGACGGGACGACACGCACAATGAAACTGTTTCCGCTGCACATCCTCCCGAACGACACCAAGATCGACTTCATGCGCTGGCGCCATGTCGCCATGGCAGTCACCATCGTGGTGTTCCTGGCCTCGGTCGCCATCATCGGCGTCAAGGGCTTCAACTACGCACTGGACTTCACCGGCGGCACCCTGATCGAAACGCGTTTCGAGAAGGCCGTGGACGTCGAGCAGGTCCGCGCCAAGCTGGAGCAGAACGGCTTCGACGGTGCCCAGGTGCAGAGCGTCGGTGGCAACACCGACCTGCTGATCCGCCTGGCGCCGCACGGCGAGCATGCGCCGGGCACCGGTGATGCCGCTGCCGAGGACAAGGCCACCGCCGCGGCCGTGGTGAAGGTGCTGTCCAGCGCCGACAACCAGGCCACGGTGATGAGTACCGCATTCGTCGGCCCGCAGATCGGCAAGGACCTGGCGAAGAATGGCCTGTACGCCACCATCTTCATGCTGGCCGGCTTCCTGATCTACATCGCGGTGCGCTTCGAATGGAAGTTCGCGGTCACCGCCAGCATCGTGGCGATGTTCGACCTGATCGTGACGGTCGCCTACGTGTCCCTGCTGGGCCGTGAGTTCGACCTGACCGTGCTGGCCGGCCTGCTGTCGGTGATGGGCTTTGCGATCAACGACATCATCGTGGTGTTCGACCGCGTCCGCGAGAACTTCCGCAGCCTGCGCGTGGACTCGATGGAGGTGCTGAACCGTTCGATCAACCAGACGCTGTCGCGTACGGTGATCACTGCGGTGATGTTCTTCCTGTCGGCGCTTGCCCTGTACCTGTACGGCGGTGCGTCGATGGAAGGCCTGGCCGAGACGCACATGATCGGCGCGGTGATCGTGGTGCTGTCCTCGATCCTGGTCGCGGTGCCGATGCTGACGATCGGCTTCCTGCGCGTCAGCAAGCAGGACCTGCTGCCGAAGGCGAAGGACGTCGAGGCCCTGGCCCGTCGCCCGTAAGCATCTGCTGCATGCGGCACACAGAGAACCCCGCGCACGCGGGGTTTTTTGTGTGCAGGGCTTGCAGCCCTGCAAAGCAAACCCCACCCTACGCCAGCGTCGGTTGTGCAATCGTCCCCCGCGCACTACGATCCTGCGGTTCGCGCGCGCAGGCGCGCCCATATTCCTGCTGAGCGCCCCGTGCGCCGCATCTGCCAACCCGAGGTATCCATGGTCATCAAACCGCGCGTCCGCGGCTTCATCTGCGTCACCACCCACCCGACCGGCTGCGAGGCCGCGGTCAAGCAGCAGATCGACTACATCCGCGCGCGTCCGCCGATCCAGAACGGCCCGAAGCGGGTGCTGGTGATCGGTGCCTCCACCGGCTATGGCCTGGCCGCACGGATCACTGCCGCGTTCGGCAGCGGCGCCGCCACGCTGGGTATCTTCTTCGAACGCCCGGGCACCGAAACCAAGCCGGGCACTGCGGGCTGGTACAACTCGGCCGCGTTCCACAAGTACGCTGACGAAGCCGGCCTGTACGCCAAGAGCATCAACGGCGACGCCTTCTCCGATGAGGTCAAGGCCAAGGCCATCGAGATGATCAAGGCCGACCTGGGCCAGGTCGACCAGGTCGTTTACAGCCTCGCCGCACCTCGCCGCAAGCACCCCAAGACCGGCGACATCATCAGTTCCACGCTGAAGCCGATCGGCGAACCGATCACCCTGCGTGGCCTGGATACCGACAAGGAAGTGATCACCGAAACCACCCTGCAGCCGGCGACTCCGGAAGAAATCGCCGGCACCGTCGCAGTGATGGGCGGCGAGGACTGGCAGATGTGGATCGACGCACTCGCCGATGCGGGCGTGCTGGCCAATGGCTGCACCACCACGGCCTTCACCTACGTGGGCGAAGAGATCACCCAGGCGATCTACTGGAACGGCTCGATCGGCGCCGCCAAGAAGGACCTGGATACGAAGGTGCTGGGCCTGCGCGAGAAGCTGGCGAAAATCGGCGGCGATGCGCGCGTGTCGGTCCTGAAGGCCGTGGTGACCCAGGCCAGCTCGGCGATTCCGACGATGCCGCTGTACCTGTCGCTGCTGTTCAAGGTGATGAAGGAGAAGGGCACCCACGAAGGCTGCATCGAGCAGCTCGACGTGCTGTACGACATCCTTTACGGCGGCAAGGCCGATGGCACGGCGGTCGAACGCCTGCGCCACGACCTGGTCGATGGCGACGGCCACACCGTTGCGCTGGTCGATGACGAGGGCCGCCTGCGCGCCGATTACAAGGAAATGGCCGCGGACGTGCAGGGCAAGGTGGTTGCGCTGTGGCCGCAGGTGACCAACGAGAACCTGTACGAGATCAGCGACCTGGCCGGCTACAAGGCCGACTTCCTGCGCCTGTTCGGCTTTGGCGTGGACGGCGTCGACTACGAGGCCGACGTCAATCCGGACGTGAAGATCGACAACCTGGTCGACATGACCTGATCAGCGAAAAGGCCGAACGCCGCACCTTTCTTGGGTAGTGTCGGCCGCTGGTAGCAACCCTGGGTACCAAAGGCTGCTACCAGCGGCTGGCGCTACCTCGGTCACCCGAACTCGAAGCCCATCTCCGGCAGTGCCGGGCCGACGAAGTCGCCCTGCACGTAATCCACGCCGGTACTGAACAATAGGGTCATCGAGTTGGCATCGCTGACGAACTCGGCAATGGTGCGGATGCCCGCTTCCTGTGCGCGCGCGGTGATCTGGCTGACGCGGTCGATGTTCTCGCGGGTCGCGGCCAGATCGCTGGTGAAGCCGCGGTCCAGCTTGAGGAACTGCGGCTGGAAGTGGGCCAGCAGCTGGAACGAGTCCAGGCCCGAACCGAACTGCTCCAGGCCGATGCGGCAGCCCAGTGGCGCCACTTCAGCGAGGAACTGCTGCGCACTGCGCAGGTGGGTGAATACCTTGGCTTCCGGCGCATGCAGCCACAGCCGTTCGCCCGGCACGCCCTGCGCCTGCAGCTCACGGCGCAGGGTGGCGATCATCTGCGGGTCATCGAACGATTCCGGCGTGACCTTCACCAGCACCTGGGTGGCATGGCCCGCGCGTGCGCGCTCACCCAGCACTGCGATCGCCTGCGAGACCACCCAGCGGTTGATGTCGGCCAGCAGCCCGTGTTCCTCGGCGATGCCCAGGAACGCGGTCGGGCTCAGCAGTTCGCCGTTGTTTTCCAGGCGCAGGTAGGCCTCGTACAGCTCCAGCGGCTCGCCCTGCAGATTCAGCACCGGCTGGTAGTGCAGCTGGAAGCCGTCGCCGGCCAGTGCCTCGCGGATGCGGGCGACCCAGCGCAGCACGCGCTCTTCCTCGACCCGGTCGGCAGCGGCCGGATCGAAGATGCGGCAGGTGTTGCCCAGCTCGGCGGCGGCCTGCGTGCATTCGCTGGCGCGCGCCAGCACCTGGCCGATGCTGGCGATCTTCTCGCCGACCTGCACGCCACCGATGCTGACCGTTACCGTGGCCGAACGTGCGCCGATGCTGAAGACATGCGCGGCGTAGGCCTCGCGGATGCGCTCGGCCAGCGCCACGGTCTGCGCGTAGGGCCCGGCCTGCAGCACGGCAAAATTGTGTTCACCGAAGCGGGCCAGCTGCGCGTCCTCGCCGACCACGTCGGCCAGCAGCCCGGCAAGGGCGCCGATCAGGGTGTCGGCCGAGGCCAGGCCGATGTCCGGCAGCAGGCGTGCGTAGTGGTCCGGCTCGATCAGCAGCAGGCCGAACTGGCCTTCGCTGCGCCCGGCCTGGGCCACTGCGCTTTCCAGCTGCAGCATGAAGGTCGGGCGATTGAGCAGGCCGGTGACCTGGTCGCGCTGGCGCAGGTCCTCGACCTCGCGCGCCAGCTCGGGGTCGAACTCCATGCGGCGGCGGAGCACCACCTGCAGGCAGGACTCGCCCTCGTAGGTGGCCGCGGCAAATTCCATCGTCGCCGGGAACGCACTGCCATCCTGGTGGCGCGCGTCGAGCTGGTACTGCGGCGGCGGCGCCTCGCCACGGCTGAGGCCCTTCAGCAGCTGCTTGAAGCCCTCCACGTGCTGGGCCGCGACCATGTCCAGCAGCGAGATGCCCTCGATGTCGTCGAAGTGCTCGTAACCGAACATCTCCAGGTAAGCGTCGTTGGCACGGATGTGCATGCCTTCATGCACGTAGGCGATCGGGTCGCGCGAGGAGGCGATCAGTGCGTCGCAGCGGCGCTCGGTCTCGCGCATCTGCGCCTCGATCCGGCGCAGGCCGCGACGCGCCTGAAGATCGACCCATTGGTCGCGGACCACGGCGAGCAGGTGCTCGGGGCGCTGGCGCAGGGCCAGGGCGCGGATGCCGTGGCTGCTGGCCTGCACCAGCTCGTCCTCGTCGATGCGCTCGGCCAGCAGCACCAGTGGAATGTCCTTGCCGCTGGCGGCGATGTGCTGGGCGGCCAGCTGCAGCGGGATGCCCTGGGAGGGCGAGGCCAGCACCAGGTCGATGGCCTGGCTGGCCAGCACCTGGGCCAGCTCTGCCGCATCCTGCGGGCGCCACGGGCGTACCGCGATGCCGCTGTTGCGCAGGGTGCTGACGATGGCTTCGGCGTTTTCGCCGCTGTCATCGACAATCAGCAGGCGGATGGTGATGTCGTTCGCGTTCTGCATGCACTGCTCCCCAATCTGCAAATCTAGATACACGATGCGCGGCGAACCGTCCATGCGCGCGCCCCAGGCACGCATCGAACGGCGATGTGGTTCACACCACGCTGCCGGCAGCGTGGCCGCTGGCCCAGGCCCACTGGAAGTTGTAGCCGCCCAGCCAGCCGGTCACGTCCAGCACCTCGCCGACGAAGTGCAGGCCGGGCACGCGCTTGGACTCCAGGGTCGAGGATGACACTTCGGCCGTGTCCACGCCGCCCAGGGTGACCTCGGCAGTGCGGTAGCCTTCGGTGCCGCTGGCCACCAGCGGGAACGCGCCCAGCAGCTGCGCGGCCTGGCGCAGCACCGGCTCGTCCAGCTGACGCACCGGGCGGTCCGGCAGCCAGTGCTCGCACAGGCGCTGCGCCAGCCGCTTGGGCATCACGTCGCCCAGCACGGTGCGCAGCTCGGCGGCGGGCCGCTCGCGCTTCATCTGGCGCAGCCACTCGCCCGCATCCTGGCCCGGCAACAGGTCCAGCTCCAGCGCATCGCCGGGCTGCCAGAACGACGAAATCTGCAGGATGGCCGGGCCGCTCACGCCGCGGTGGGTCAGCAGCATGAAGTTCTGGAAACTCTTTCCGTTGCAGCGCGCCTCGACCGGCAGTGCGACGCCGCTGAGGTCGGCCAGCCGCTCCTGGTGCTTGCCGCTCAGCGTCAGCGGGACCAGCCCGGCGCGGGTCGGCAGCACCTGGTGGCCGAACTGGCGGGCCACCTCATAACCAAAGCCGGTGGCGCCCATGCTGGGAATCGACAGGCCGCCGGTGGCAACCACCAGCGAGGCGCAATGGAACAGGCCCTGCGTGGTGTGCACGCGGAAACCATCGCTGCCGTGCTCGATGCGCTGCACGCTGCAGTCGGTCCGGATCTGTACGCCGGCCGCCTGGCATTCGTCGACCAGCATCTTCACGATCTGCTTGGACGAGACATCGCAGAACAGCTGCCCCAGTTCCTTTTCGTGATAGGCAATGCCGTGCTTGTGCACCAGCTCGATGAAGTGCCAGGGCGTGTAGCGTGCCAGCGCCGACTTGCAGAAGTGCGGGTTGGCCGACAGGAAATTGGCCGGTGTGGTGCCGGTGTTGGTGAAGTTGCAGCGACCACCGCCGGACATCAGGATCTTCTTGCCGACCTTGTTGGCATGGTCGATCACCTGCACCTGGCGGCCGCGCTGGCCGGCGGTGATCGCGGTCATCAGCCCGGCGGCGCCGGCACCGATGACCACCACGTCGCAACGGATCGTACTCATGCCTGGGCGCGCTTGCGCCAGTTGGGGATCACGTCGAACTGGTTCTGATCGTTCAGCAGCTGCACCTCGCCGTCCTGGATCAGCACGCTCCAGCGCATGGCGCGCTGGATCTGCTGGCCCCAGCGCTCGACGAAATCACCGTCCAGATCGACCACCGAGAGATTGTCGAAACGTGCCAGGCCCTTGCCCTGCTTGTTCCACCAGATCTCCGAAGCATTGCCGCCGTAGTTGACCACCTGCACCTGGCGGCTGCGGTTGCTGGCCTTGCGGATGCGCGATTCGTCCGGATGGCCCAGGTCGATCCACTGCAGGATGTCGCCGGTGTAGTCGTGTTCCCACAGATCCGGCTCATCGTCGGTGCTCAGGCCGCGACCGAATTCCAGGCGGTCGCCGGCGTTCAGCGCGAAGGCGAGCAGGCGCACCATCAGGCGCTCGTCGGTTTCGGACGGATGCTGGGCCAGGGTCAGGTTGTGGGTCGCGTAATAGCCGCGATCCATGTCGCTGATCTGCAGTTCGGCCTTGCGGATGGTGGCGGTAAGAGCCATGGGGGATCCGTGGACTAAAGACGACAATGATAGAGGTTTGCCGCAGGGGTGTCCGTGGCTGGGCTGTCTGCAGGCCGTCAACGGTGGCACTCTGGTGCTCTTTCCCCGTGGCCGGAGTGGATGCGATGTGCTTGCCCAGCCGGTTGCAGCTGCCGCCTGGCCCCTGGGCCACCCTGCTGGAGGGCCTGTGCGCGCGTTTCCCGCGCATCACGCGCGCGCAATGGCAGGATCGCTTCGCGCGCGGCCGCGTGCTGGACGCGCAGGGCAGGGTGCTTGCGCCGGATACGCCGTGGAAGGTAGGCCTTGAGATCCAGTACTTCCGCGAGGTGGCCGACGAGCCGTCGATTCCCTTCGCCGAGACCATCGTGCATCTGGACGCGCACCTGCTGGTGGCCGACAAGACGCACTTCCTGCCGGTGACGCCGGCCGGCGCGCATGTGCGCGAGACCCTGCTGGCGCGACTGGTGGCCCGCACCGGCAACACCGATCTGGTGCCGCTGCATCGGCTGGATCGGCTGACGGCCGGGCTGGTGCTGTTCTCGACCCAGCGGGCGTCGCGCGATGCCTACCAGCGGCTGTTCCGCGAGCGACGCATCGAAAAGGCCTATGAGGCCCTGGCGCCGGCGCTGCCAGGGGTCGCGTTTCCGTTGCAGCGCGACAGCCGGCTGGTACCGGGCGAGCCCTTCTTCCGCATGGCCGAAGGGCCCGGCGAGCCCAACGCACGCAGCCGGATCGAGCTGATCGAGGCCGACGGCCCGATCTGGCGGTACCGCCTGCTGCCGCAAACCGGCCGCAAGCATCAGTTGCGCGTGCACATGGCGATGCTGGGCGCCCCGATCGTGGGCGACGACCTATACCCTCAGCTTCGTCAACGCCCTGCGGACGCGGCCGAGGCGCCGCTGCAACTGCTGGCGCAGGGCCTGGCCTTCGATGACCCGTTGGACGGGGCGCGGCGGGTCTTCAGCAGCGAGCGCCGCCTGCGCTTGCCGCCCGAGGGCGGCTAGCCGCTCAGCGACCAGGGCGACGCGCCAGCCAGCGGTCCAGTTCGGCGGCGAACAGCTGCCGGTCACGCGGCCCCAACGGCGGCGGCCCGCCGGTCTGTACCCCGGCGCCGCGCAGTTCCTCCATGAAATTGCGCATCGAGAGCCGCTCGGCCATGTTGTTCGGCGTGTAGAGCTGGCCGCGCGGGTTGAGCGCCACGGCCTTCTTTTCCAGCACCAGTGCGGCCAGCGGGATGTCCTGGGTGACCACCAGGTCACCGGCGCCGACCCGCTCGACGATGGCGCTGTCGGCCACATCCAGCCCCTGCGGTACCTGGATCGAGCGCAGCCAGCGCGACGGCGGGGTGCGGATCCACTGGTTGGCGACCAGGGTCAGCTCGATCCCGACCCGTTCGGCGGCCCGGAACAGGATGTCGCGAATGACGGTGGGGCAGGCGTCTGCGTCCACCCAGATGCGGGGAGACGCGTGTTCAGCGGGGATTTCAGCTTCAGTCATTTACCCAGTGTAGGGTAGGAAAAACCTGAATGGGGACTCGGGGTTAGCCGCGAAAGGCTGCCAGCCCTTGCCACGCCTAGCGGGCGAGGTGTTCCGATGAACGCCGGGGCTATCGCTTTTTGCAGAAAACACGCGTATCGTGCGACCCACTGTGTTTGCTAGGGTCACCGTGAATCGTGGCCTGGTGCAGTTGATCTCACGATCCGCTCATCGATCCGCTTTACCAACGCCTGCAACTCAGTCTCGGCCCCGATACCCGGTGGCTGCGATTTTTTTCAACATGTGTTTCAGGAGTTAGTAAAAATGTCTGAACGTCAGACCGGTACCGTCAAGTGGTTCAACGACGCCAAGGGCTTTGGCTTCATCACCCCGGAAAGCGGCCCGGACCTGTTCGTGCACTTCCGCGCGATCCAGGGCACCGGCTTCAAGACCCTGCAGGAAGGCCAGAAGGTTACCTTCATCGCCGTCCAGGGTCAGAAGGGCATGCAGGCTGACCAGGTGCAGGCGGTCTAATCCGTCTGCTACCGTTGGGTAGCCAGAACGCCGGAAGCGAAAGCTTCCGGCGTTTTTTATTGCCCGCTGTCCTTGCGGCGTCGAGCCGCGCCTGAGTGTTCTCAACGCCAGTCGAGCATGGCTCGACTCTACAAAGGGCATGCACTGCGCGCGGTACGATGTGGCCCTTCCCAAGGATCATCCCCATGCGCATCGTCCACCATCTTGAAAACTCCCGCTCACTGCGCGTGCTGTGGATGCTGGAGGAGCTGGGGCTGGACTACGAGCTGCGCCGCTATCCACGCGATCCCAAGACACTGCTGGCACCGCCGGAGCTGCGCAGGGTGCATCCGCTCGGCAAGTCGCCGGTCCTGCAGGATGGCGACCTGGTGCTGGCCGAGTCCGGCGCGATCCTGGACTACCTTGCGGACCGTTACGACACCCAGCGCCAGCTGTCGCCATCGCCGATGCCGGCCGACGGGGCCGAGCGCTTGGCCTATCGCTACTGGCTGCACTACGCCGAAGGCTCGGCAATGCCACCGCTGTTGCTGACCCTGGTGATGGGGCGCATCCGCAACGCGCCGATGCCGTTCTTCGCCCGCCCGATCGCGCGCAGCATCGCCGACAAGGCCGAGCGCGGCTTCATGGGTCCGCAGCGGCGCCTGCACCTGGACTGGATGGAGCGCCGCCTCGCCGAAAGCCCCTGGTTCGCGGGCGAGCGCTTCAGTGCGGCCGACATCCAGATGAGCTTCCCGATCCAGGCCGCTGCCGCGCGAGGCGGTGGCCTCGACGACAAGCCGGGGCTGCGCGGCTTCCTCAAGCGCATCGGTGAGCGCCCGGCCTACCAGCGGGCCGAGGCCCACGGCGGCCACCTGCAGGCGCTCAGCGGCAATTGAGGCGGGCGGCCGTCGCCCCCATCTTCAACGCCATGGATACCGACAGCCTTCGTTTCGACAACCGCCTGCTGCGCACCCTGCCGGGCGACGCCGAATCCGGCCCACGCCGCCGCGAGGTGCTGGGCGCGGCGTGGTCGCCGGTGATGCCGACGCCGGTGGCGGCGCCCACGCTGTTGGCCTGGTCGGCTGACGTGGCCGCGATGCTTGGCCTGCCCGCCGCCGAAGTCCAGAGCGAAGGCTTTGCGCGTGTGTTCGGTGGCAATGCCCTGTACGCCGGCATGCAACCGTGGGCTGCCAACTACGGTGGCCACCAGTTCGGTCACTGGGCCGGCCAGCTGGGCGATGGCCGCGCGATTTCGCTGGGCGAACTGGTTGCACCGGACGGGCGCCACTGGGAGCTGCAGCTGAAGGGGGCAGGCCCCACGCCCTATTCGCGTGGCGCCGACGGGCGGGCCGTGCTGCGCTCATCGATCCGCGAATTCCTGTGCAGCGAGGCGATGCACCACCTGGGCGTGCCGACCACGCGCGCATTGTCACTGGTCGGCACCGGCGAGGACGTGGTGCGCGACATGTTCTATGACGGCCACCCGCGTGCGGAGCCCGGTGCCATCGTTTGCCGGGTGTCGCCGTCGTTCCTGCGCTTCGGTTCGTTCGAACTGCCGGCGTCGCGTGGTGAAACCACGCTGCTGCAGCAGCTGGTCGATGCCTGCATCGCGCGCGACTTCCCCGAGATTGAAGGGCAGGGCGAGGCGCGTTACGGCGCGTGGTTCGCGCAGATCGCAGTGCGGACCGCCGAGATGATCGCGCACTGGATGCGCGTCGGCTTCGTCCATGGCGTGATGAACACCGACAACCTGTCCGTGCTCGGCCTGACGTTGGACTACGGCCCCTACGGCTGGGTCGAGGACTTCGATCCGGACTGGACGCCCAATACCACCGACGCGCAGGGCCGGCGCTACCGCTTCGGCACGCAGCCGCAGGTGGCGTACTGGAACCTGAGCCGACTGGCGCAGGCGCTGTCGCCGCTGTTTGCCGATGTGGCGCCGTTGCAGGCGGGCCTGGCGGCCTATGCGTCCACCTTCTTGGCCTGCACGCGCCGCGATGCCGCAGCGAAGCTGGGGCTGGCCGCCGCCGACGATGACGACCTGCAGCTCTACCAGCGCTGGCAGCAGCTGATGCAGGAGGGCGCCATGGACATGACCCTGGCCTGGCGCGCATTGATGCGGCTCGATCCGGTGGCACCGGAGGCAGCATTGCTCGACGCCGTCTACTACGACCAGGCGCGCCAGCAGGCGGTGCAGGCGCCGTTGCAGCAGTGGCTGCAGGACTACGCGGCGCGCCTGCGCAGCGATCCGCTGTCGGCCAGGGAACGCCTGGCGAAGATGACAGCGGCCAACCCGCTGTACGTGCTGCGCAACTGGCTGGCCCAGGAGGCCATCGATCGCGCCGAGCAGGGCGACCTCGGCGGTGTCCACGCACTGCAGGACGTGCTGCGCGATCCATACACCGAGCGCGCCGGCCTGGAGCACTTTGCCGGCAAGCGGCCGGGGTGGGCCGACCACCGCGCCGGCTGCTCGATGCTGTCCTGCAGTTCCTGAGCGTTCGCCCGGGCGCCGGCCGGCGCCCGCAGAAACAACAACAGGCCTTCGACGGGCGTTCGTGATCTGTTGCGATCGCAGGCAGATTTCATCCGCGCAAGGCGCGCATCTGCTGGCCGGCACCGCAGTCGACGGCGTCGCTGCGCGGCCCGCCTACAACGATGGTCGTATCCGTTAAGTTCGATATTCGCACGCATAGTCGATTATCGCACTTGAATGGTGCAGTGCGATAAACCTAATTTCACTCCACAGTTTCGTAGCAGTCCAAGCGATCCACCCCTGGCGGGGCGAGGGCAGCAGCCGGTCCGGTGCTGAAGCCAGGTGCAGGGGAAGGCCGCCGGATGTCCCTTCACCTGTGCGGAGTGTTCGCATGTCCCGTTGTCTGTCCGTTGTTGCCCTGTCCCTGCTTGCCGTGTTGCCGACGCTGGCGCTGGCCTACCAGGCCGAGCCACCGCGCGCGCCGCTGCAGGTGCTCCGCGTGGATCGCTACGCCGACGACGCCAACGCCGGCTCGCTGCGTTGGGCGATCACCACCGCCAATGCCGATCCGGGCCGCTACCGCATCGAGATCGACGCCGTCGGCGTTGCGCCCTACGTCATCAGGCCGGCCTCGCCGCTGCCGGAGGTCAAGGGTCCGGTGCAGATCATCGGTACGTCCTGGGCGCGCGACGGCCAGTACATCGCCATCGATGGCTCGGCCTACGTCACCGGCAGCGGTACCGATGCCTGCCCCGGCGCCGAGCCAGGGCAGTCCGGCACCAATGTGCGCACAACCACGCTGCCGGGCCTGGTCCTGCGGGATACCCAAGGCGTGGAGCTGGCAGGCCTGGAAATCCGCAATTTCTGCATCGGCGTGCTGGTCAACCGCTCCAGCCTGAACGAGATCCATGACAACCGCATCGTCGCCAACAAGGGCGGTGCCGGCATCATGCTCACCGGCGATGACGGCAAGGGCCAGTCCACCGCGACCACCACGGTGCACAACCGCATCGTGCGCAATGTGTTCCTCGACAATGGCGATGGCCTGGAGCTGACCCGTGGCGCGGCCTGGAACCTGGTGGCCGACAACCTGTTCCAGTCCACCCCGGCCAACCCGGAGCCCTCGCAGGGCATCGAGATCCTGTGGGGCAACGACAACACCGTGGTTCACAACCGCTTCGTGGACTACTCCGACGGCCTGCAGATCAACTGGGGCAACCGCAACTACATCGCGGCCAATACCTTCACCGGGAACTCGCTGGGCCTGAGCATCACCGGCAGCGGCAACGTGGTTGACGGCAACACCATCACCGGCAACGGCATTGGAATCGGCGTGCGCCCACAACCGGTCAGTGCGCCGAACCGCTTCACCGCCAACCGCATCTACGGCAACGGCCTGCCGATCGAGCGCTGCGAAGCGGGCGGTGCCTGCATGAAGGGCCAGCCGCGGGGGGCCATCGTGTTCGGCGTGCCGGGTCTGGAACATGCCAGCTTCGTCGGTTCACGCGGTCGCGGCGTCGACAGCGATCCCGCCCGGCGCGCGCGCATCTGCACGGCTGCCGGCCAGGCCGACTGCCAGCCCTTGCCGAACCTGGGACAGGCCGCGCCGACGTGGGTCGACGTGCGCGGCGAGGGCGCGCAGCGCCAGTTGAGCGGTCGTTTCCACGGCGTGCCCGACACCCGCTACCAGGTGGAAGTGTTCGGCAACCGCGCCGCCGGCGGCAGCGAGGCCGAATGGATGCTGGGCAGCGTGGAAGCGCGTACCGACGCGCAGGGGCAGGGCCGCTTCACCTTCCCGCTCGCTGCAGCCGTGGATGCTGCCCTGGCCGGCAGCGTGACCGCCACGGTCACCTCGGCGCAGGGCGCCACCTCCCCCCTGAGCGCGCCGCTGTCGCTGCGCTGATCCCCTCTACGAGACTGCGATCATGACACGTCCCACATCCGTTGCCCTGGGTATCCTGGCCACTGCGCTGCTGCCGGCGCTGGCCTGCGCGCAATCGAGCAACCGTTACGAAGGCAGCACCCTGACCGGCGATTGGGGCGGCACCCGCACCGACCTGTTCGAGCGTGGCGTCGCCTTCCGCGGCGACTACGTAGGCGAAGCCATGGGCGTGGTCGAAGGCGGCTATGGCGAAACCGGCGCGCGCTACGCGCAGCAGGTGCGCGTGGGCATGGACCTGGACATGGGCAGGTTGGCCGGCTGGAGCGGTGGGGCGTTCCACTTCACCCTCAACGACCGTCGCGGCCGCAGTACGTCGGCCGACCTCGTCGGCAACCGCTTCCCGATCCAGGAAGCCTACGGTGGCCAGTACACCCGGCTGACCGAACTGAGCTACGACCAGACCTTCAACGCCGGCCAGTCGTACTACAAGCTCGGCTACTACGCGATGGGCAACCAGTTCGGCCTGCACAGCCTGCTGACCCATTTCGTCAACGCCGCGTTCTGTGCGCACCCGTTGGCGATGTCCGGCAACAGTGGCTGGTACAACTACCCGGTGGCGCGCTGGGGCGGAGAGTTTGCCCAGCAGATCAGCCCGGCAGTGAACGTTCGCGCCGGCTGGTTCCAGGTCAATCCGAACCTGGGCGGCAACATCGAACGCAATGCCTTCCGTCCGTTCGCCTCGGGCACCACCGGTTCGCTGTTCCCGGTCGAAGTGACCTGGACGCCTGCCAAGGGCAGCCGCTACGCCGGCGTCTACAAGTTCGGCGGATACTACGACACCTCGCGCGTGGCCCAGCGTGGGCTGGACACCTCGCCGACCACCGGTCGCCATGGTGCGTACCTCCTGGCCGAGCAGCGCCTTACGCAGGAGTCGGCCGACCCTTCCCGTGGCCTGACCGCGTTCGCGCAGTACATGGTGTCGGACCGGCAGACGGCGCAGATCAAGCGCTGGTATGCGCTGGGCGGCGTCTACCAGGGCATCGGTCGGCGCGCGCAGGACAGCATCGCCCTGGGCTACGTGGGCGCCGACATCAACAACCGGCTGGTCGATGCGCGACGGGCCGCGTTGGCCGACGGTGGCGTGCCCATCGATTCGCCGCTGTACCACCTCAGCCAGGCCGAGGAGCTGTTCGAACTGTCCTACAGCATCCAGGTGAATCCGTGGCTGATGATCCGCCCGGACGTGCAGTACATCGTCAACCCGGGCACGTTCAACTACAGCGGTACCGACAACGCCTGGGCCGTGGGCGTCCAGGCCAAGGTGACCTTCTGATGGTCGCGCGCTCCATTCCTGCTTGGGTATCTGCCATGAAGATTCCGTTTGCCTCGGTCGTCCTCGCCGGTGCGCTGTGCGCCGGGTCCGTACCGGCCCTGGCCGCGCCCCCGCCGGCGGTACTGCAGGTGGGTTCGCTGCGCATCGGCGAAGGCAGCCCCCGCACCATCGTGCCGATCACCGGTGCCACCGCAGACCTCGCCCTGCAGCAGGCGGCCGCCATCGCCGCCAGCAAGGCCACCGACATCGCCGAATGGCGCATCGACTACCTGGACATCGCCACCGATGGCCAGGCGCTGGTGGCACTGGGCAAGCGGATCCAGCAGACGCTGGCGGGCAAGCCGGTCATCGTGACCTTCCGTACCAAGGCCGAAGGCGGCGCAAGGCCGATCAGCGATGCCGACTACGGCGCGCTGTACGCCACGCTGCTGCGTGCAGGCGTGGCCCAGCTGATCGACGTGGAGATGTTCCGCGACCCGACGGTGGTAAAGGCGCTGGTAGCGCAGGCGCACAAGGCAGGGGTGAAGGTGGTGATGTCCAGCCATGACTTCCACGCCACGCCGCCGCGCGAGGAGATCGTCGCGCGGCTGCAGAAGCAGCAGGCACTGGGTGCGGACGTGCTGAAGATCGCGGTGATGCCGCGCGATGCCGGCGACGTGCTGGCCCTGCTCGACGCCACCTGGCAGGTGCGCCAGCAGAGCGACAGGCCGTTGCTGACCATGTCGATGGGCGGCACCGGGGTGGTCTCGCGGCTGGCCGGCGAGACCTTCGGGCAGGCGCTGACCTTCGGCATGATCGGCACCGCCTCGGCGCCTGGCCAGGTCGAGGTTGATCGCCTGCAGGACGTTCTGCAGGTCATCCACGCCTCCAGCCAGGCCGGTCACTGAGACCTTCCCCGCCAGACGTTCCATCGCACCATGCTGTTGCAGGAAACCCCGCCATGAGCCATGCCCCCACCGCTGCACCCTCGCTCATCCTGGAACGGATGAGTCCTTTCCAGTGGACCGCCATCGCCATCTGCGTGCTGTTGAACATGCTCGATGGCTTCGATGTGATGGTCATGGCCTTCACCGCGCCACATGTGTCGGCGGGCTGGGCGCTGTCGGGCAAGGTGTTGGGGCTGATGCTCAGTGCCGGACTGGTCGGCATGGCGCTGGGATCGTTCCTGTTGGCGCCGCTGGCCGACCGCTGGGGCCGGCGGCCGATGATCATCTGCTGCCTGCTGATCCTGACCAGCGGCATGGTGCTGTCGGCGCTGGCGGCCAATGCGTGGCAGCTGGGCGCGCTGCGCGTGTACACCGGCATCGGCATCGGCGGCATGCTGGCCGGCGTTGGCGTGATCACCGCCGAATATGCCAACGCCAAGTGGCGCAGCACGGCGGTCGCATTGCAGGCCACCGGCTATCCGATCGGGGCCACCGCCGGTGGCCTGCTGGCGGCGTGGATGCTGGAGCACTGGTCCTGGCACAGCGTGTTCCTGATCGGTGCTGCGGCATCGCTGCTGTGCATTCCGCTGGTGCTCACGTGCCTGCCCGAATCGCTGGACTTCCTGGTTGCGCGTCGCCCGCCCAACGCGCTGCCGCGGCTGAATGCACTGCGCGCGCGCATGCGCATGCCGGAACTGCCGGCCCTGCCGCCTGCCGCCGTGCGTACGGGGCAGCGGCAGGGCTATGCGGCGCTGTTCGTGGGTGATCTGCGCCGGGTCGCGCTGCTGATCGCACTGGCCTTCTTCCTGCACATGTTCGCATTCTATTTCGTGCTGAGCTGGACCCCGAAACTGCTGGTCTCGGCCGGGGTGTCGGCACAGCAGGGCATCACCGGTGGCGTGCTGCTGAACCTGGGCGGCATCGTCGGCGGCAGCCTGTTCGGCTGGCTCGCTTCGCGCTGGTCGCTGTCGAAGTTGACCGCAGGCGCGCTGCTGCTGGCCATGGTGTCGATGCTGGGCTTCGCTGCCTTCAACACGCGGCTGGGCGTGGCCTTCCCGTTGGCCTTTGTGATCGGCGCGGCGCTGTTCGCGGCGATGGCTGGCCTGTATGCGGCCGCGCCGGTGGTGTTCGCCGCCGACGTGCGGACGACCGGCCTGGGCTGGGCGATCGGCATCGGCCGCGTCGGCGCGATTCTCTCGCCGCTGACCGTAGGCGTGCTGGTCGACCGCCACTGGCAGCCTGCGGCGCTGTATGTGCTGTGCGCGCTGCCACTGCTGCTCGCGGCCTGGGCGTGCCTGGGCCTGCGCGTAGGCGTGGGACAGAAAAGGCGCTGAACCCCATGCGCCTCGCATGTCATGCAATGTGCGATTATCGAATCACATGGCCGAATATCGCATTGACCGGGCGAGGTGACATGGCGACCATGGCCGGGTTGTGTTTTCCCTTCGCAGTGTCCCCGCAGCACGCCGGTGATGGTCGCCGGCCGCGTGGGCAAGGAGCAATGCAGTGATCGACAAGACCCTGGCCAGCGTGGAAGCAGCGGTGGCCGATATCCATGATGGCGCCACGGTGATGATCGGTGGCTTCGGTACCGCCGGCATGCCCGACGCGCTGATCGATGCGTTGATCACGCAGGGCGCGCGCGAACTGACGATCATCAACAACAACGCTGGCAATGGCGATACCGGGCTGGCGGCGTTGATCAAGCACAAGCGCGTGCGCCGCATCGTCTGCTCGTTCCCGCGCCAGGCGGACTCGCAGCACTTCGACGCCGCTTACCGCGCCGGCGAGATCGAACTGGAACTGGTGCCGCAGGGCAACCTGGCCGCGCGCATCCACGCCGCCGGTTCCGGCCTGGGCGCGATCTTCACCCCCACCGGCTATGGCACCGAGCTGGCCCAGGGCAAGGAGACGCGCGAGATCGATGGCCGCCAGTACGTGCTGGAATACCCGCTGCACGCGGACTTCGCGCTGATCAAGGCCGACCGCGGTGACCGTTGGGGCAACCTGGTGTATCGCAAGACGGCGCGCAACTTCGGCCCGCTGATGGCGATGGCCGCACGCTGCGCCATCGCGCAGGTGCGTGATGTGGTGGCGCTGGGCGAACTGGACCCGGAGGCGGTGGTGACCCCCGGCATCTTCGTGCAGCGCGTGGTGCAGGTTGCAGCCGAAGGAGTGCAGGCATGAACAGGCTCAGCCGCGAACAGATGGCCGCGCGCGTGGCGCGTGACATTCCCGAAGGTGCCTACGTCAACCTGGGCATCGGCCTGCCGACCACGGTGGCCAACTTCCTGCCGGCCGACAAGGAGATCTTCCTGCAGTCGGAGAATGGCCTGCTGGGCATGGGGCCGGCGCCGGCCCCGGGCCACGAAGATCCGGACCTGATCAACGCCGGCAAGCAGCCGGTCACCCTGCTGACCGGGGGCTGCTATTTCCACCATGCCGACTCGTTCGCGATGATGCGCGGTGGTCACCTGGACATCTGCGTCCTCGGTGCCTTCCAGGTGTCGGCACACGGCGATCTGGCCAACTGGAGTACCGGTGCTGCCGACGCGATCCCCGCCGTGGGCGGTGCCATGGACCTGGCCATCGGTGCCAAGCAGGTCTTCGTGATGATGGATCTGTTCACCAAGCACGGTGAAAGCAAGCTGGTGTCCGAATGCAGTTACCCGCTGACCGGGCTGCGCTGCGTGTCGCGGGTGTATACCGATGTGGCGGTGTTCGACATCGGTACCGATGGCGCGACCGTGCTGGAAATGGTGGACGGCATGGACATCGAACAGTTGCGTGAACTGACTGGCCTGCCGCTGGCACTGGCCGAGGGAGCCTGAGATGAGCCTGCACGAAACCTACATCGTTGATGGCATCCGCACCCCGATCGGTCGTTACGGCGGCGCGCTGTCCGGCGTGCGTGCCGACGACCTCGCGGCGATGGCGCTGAAGGCACTGCTGGCACGCCATCCGCAGCTGGACCCGGCGCTGGTCGAGGATGTCTATCTGGGCTGCGCCAACCAGGCCGGTGAAGACAATCGCAACGTCGCCCGCATGAGCCTGCTGCTGGCCGGCCTGCCGGTGACGGTACCGGGCAGCACGGTCAACCGGCTGTGCGGTTCGGGGCTGGATGCGATCGGCACCGTGGCCCGTGGCATCGCCGCAGGCGAACTCGGCCTGGCCATCGCTGGCGGTGTCGAATCAATGTCGCGCGCGCCGTTCGTGATGGGCAAGGCGACCTCCCCATTCGCCCGTGACCAGCAGATGGAAGACACCACCATGGGCTGGCGTTTCATCAATCCGCGCCTGCGCGAACTGCATGGCGTGGAGACTATGGGCCAGACCGCCGAGAACGTGGCCGAGCGGCAGGGCATCAGCCGCGAGGACCAGGATGCGTTCGCCCTGCGGAGCCAGCAGCGGACAGCGGCCGCGCAGGCGCGAGGCTTCTTCGACGGCGAGATCGTGGCGGTGGACGTGCCGGGGCGCAAGCGCGGCGAAACCGTGACCGTCGACCGCGATGAGCACCCGCGCGGCGATACCACGATGGAAGCGCTGGCCAGGCTTAAACCGCTGTTCCGTCAGCCGGGCACGGTCACCGCCGGCAACGCTTCGGGCATCAACGACGGCGCCGCCGCACTGCTGCTGGCGTCCGGTGCGCAGGTGAAGGCGCTGGGCCTGTCCCCGCGCGCACGCGTCCTCGGCTTTGCCAGCGCCGGCGTGGAGCCGGCCATCATGGGCATGGGCCCGGTGCCGGCCAGCCGCAAGCTGATGGCCCGCCTGGGCCTGTCCATCACCGATTTCGATGCCATCGAACTGAACGAAGCATTTGCCTCGCAGGGCCTTGCCTGCATGCGCGAGCTGGGCCTGGCCGATGATGCCGCGCACGTGAACCCCAATGGCGGTGCCATCGCCCTGGGTCATCCGCTGGGCATGAGCGGTGCGCGCCTGGCGCTGACCCTGCTGCGCCAGCTGGAATCCAGCGGTGGACGGCGCGGCCTGGCCACGATGTGCATTGGCGTGGGGCAGGGCGTGGCCCTGGCCCTTGAACGCGTGTGAGTCACCCCGCGACCCCGTAATCTGCACGACAGCTGCGGCCTGCGGGCCGCTCGCCAACAGGAGCACGCCATGAGCGATCCCACCGAACTGCGCGGCTACCGCAAGCCGTATCCCGGCAGCCAGCCGCCGCGCATCCATCTGCCCTATGCCTCTACTGCGCTGCGCGGGCCGGGCACCGACCCGATCGCCATCCCGGTGACGCTCTCGGAAGTGACCGGCCCGCGCCTGGACCGGATCACCCTCGGGGCGCATGCCGCCGACCTGACCGCAGGCTTCGCCGGCCAGCCCCAGGGCGAACGCATCATCGTCAGTGGCCGCGTGCTGGACGAGAACGGCCGTCCAGTGCGCAATACCGTGGTCGAGGTGTGGCAGTGCAACGCCGCCGGCCGCTACCTGCACAAGGGCGACCAGCATGACGCGCCGCTGGACCCGAACTTCAAGGGTACCGGCCAGGTCCTGACCGACAGCGAAGGCCGCTACCGGTTCACCACCATCAAGCCGGGTGCGTACCCGTGGCGCAACCACTACAACGCCTGGCGGCCGGCGCACATCCATTTCTCCCTGCATGGCGATGGCATCGGCCAGCGCCTGGTCACGCAGATGTATTTCCCCAACGACCCGTTGCTGGCGTTCGATCCGATCTACAACTGCGTGGACGATGCCAATGCGCGCGAGCGCATGGTGTCCTCGTTCGATTGGGAAAACACCGCCAACGAATTCGCGCTGGGCTACCGCTTCGACATCGTGTTGCGCGGTCGCAAGATGACCGTCTGGGAGTAAGACCATGAGTTTCCAATCCACTCCGTGGCAGACCGTGGGCCCGTACTACCGCCTGGGCCTGGAGCCGCTGTACCGCACCGACATCGCCCCGGCTGCCGCGCGCGGTGAGCGCGTGGAAGTGCAGGGCCAGGTGTTCGATGGCAATGGCGTGCCCGTGTCCGATGCAGTACTGGAAATCTGGCAGGCGGATGCGCAGGGCATCTATGCCCATCCCGAGGACCCGCGTAGTGACGACCACGACCCGGCGTTCGATGGCTGGGGCCGGGTGCCCACCGACGAGCAGGGCCGCTTCGCCTTCAGTACCGTCAAGCCGGGGCGCGTGCCGGGCCTGCACGGCGCGCCGCAGGCGCCGCATCTGATCGTGCTGGTGTTCATGCGCGGCCTGCTGCAGGCCGCCCGTGGCCGTATCTACTTCAGTGACGAGGCCAGCAACGGCGAGGACGGCATCCTGGCGCTGGTGCCTGCAGAGCGCCGCCACACCCTGGTCGCGCAGGCGCAGGGCGGCGGCCTGTACCGCTGGGACGTGCACATGCAGGGCCCGCACGAGACGGTGTTCTTTTCCTATTGATCACGGCGCCCTCGACGCGCCTTCCGGCCCACTCCACGCCCGCGTTCGGCGGGCGCGGGTAAGCTGTGGCCACCCATGATGGACTGCACCGATGAGTCACTCCCCAACGCTGCTGGGCGGTCTGTTCGGCGACCCCGCCGTCGACGCTGCGTTCACCGACGAGGCGCGCCTGCAGGCGATGCTGGATGTTGAACGCGCGCTGGCCCGTGCGCAGGTGCGATGCGGGGTGATTCCCGCTGCGGCGCTCGCCCCGATCGAAGCAGCCTGCAGCGCGGACCTGTACCCGCTGCCGGCGCTGTCGGCAGCGACAGCCCTGGCCGGCAACCCGGCCATTCCCCTGGTGAAGGCGCTCACCGCGCAGGTCGCGGCGCGCGACGCCGAAGCCGCGCGCTGGGTGCACTGGGGCGCCACCAGCCAGGACATCATCGATACCGGCGCGATGCTGCAGCTGCGCGCGGCCGTCGGCCACGTGCGGGCGCGCCTGCAGGTCCTGTGCACCGCGCTGGCGCGGCTGGCCCAGGCCGAGCGCGGTACCGGGCTGCCCGGGCGTACGCTGCTGCAGCAGGCGGTGCCGGTGACGTTCGGGCTGAAGGCGGCGGGTTGGCTGGATGCCCTGCAACGCAGCCAGCGTCGCCTGGAGGGACTTGCCGACGATACCCTGGTGCTGCAGTTCGGCGGTGCAGCCGGCACGCTGGCCTCGCTGCAATCACGAGGACTGGACGTGGCCGAAGCGCTGGCCGATAAGCTGCAGTTGCCGCTGCCGGCGCTGCCCTGGCACACCTCGCGCGATCGCATGGCCGAGCTCGGCAGCGTGTTCGCGCTGCTGGCCGGCAGCCTCGGCAAGATCGCCACCGACATCGTGCTGCTGATGCAGTCCGAGGTGGCTGAAGCGTTTGAGCCGGCGGGCGAGGGCAAGGGCGGATCGTCGGCGATGCCGCACAAGCGCAATCCTGTCAGCTGCGTGGCGGCCATCGCCGCCGCCACGCGTGTGCCGGGCCTGCTGTCCACGCTGTTCAGCGCGATGCCACAGCCGCATGAGCGCGCGGCGGGGCAATGGCACGCGGAGTGGGACACCGTGCCGGAAATCGTGCGGCTGTGTGCCGGCAGCCTGGCCCAGGTGTCTGTGGTGGTACAGGGCCTGCAGCTGGACCGCGTGCGCATGCGCCAGCACTTGGACAGCCATGGCGGACTGCTCTATGCCGAGGCGGTGGCGGTCACCCTGGGCGAGCGCATCGGCAAGCAGGCCGCGCACGCCCTGGTGGAACGCGCGGCCAAGCAGGCGCTGGCACAATCGCAGCATCTGCGCGAGGTGCTGGGGCAGATGCCGGACGTGTCCGCGCAGCTGTCTGCTGCGCAACTGGATGCCCTGTTCGCTGCCGACAGCTGGCGTGGCATGGCCGATACCTGGATCGACCGCGTGCTCGCGCGCGGCTGATTGTCACGTTGACCGCTGGAGCACGCATGCCCTTCCTCGATCTCCCCCAGCATCGCCTGCACTACCGGACCGAAGGCCGAGCCGACGGGCCATGGCTGACGTTCTGCAATTCGCTGGGCACCGACCTGGGCATGTGGCAGCCGCAGGTCGAGGCATTGGCCGCCCACTACCGCATCCTGCGCTACGACCGCCGCGGCCACGGCCAGTCCAGTGCACCGCCGGGCCTGTACACGGTGGCCGAACTGGGCGCGGACGTGCTGGCCCTGTGGGATCACCTGGGCATCGAGCGCAGCCACTTCTGCGGGCTGTCGATCGGTGGCCTGACCGGGCAGTGGCTGGGCGTGCACGCCGGCAACCGGCTGCGCACGCTCACCGTGGCGGCCACCGCGGCGAAGATCGGCACGCTGGACGGCTGGCAGGCCCGTATCGTCCAGGTCCAGCACGATGGACTGCTGCCGCTGGTCGATGGCACCCGCGAGCGTTGGTTCACGGCTGCCTTTGCACAGACCCACGCCAGCCAGGTTGAAGACATTCTGCAGCGCTTCCTCGCTACCCGCGTTGCCGGCTATGTGGGCTGCTGCAACGCGGTCGGCACGGCCGACTTCCGGGAGGCGCTGGGGCGCATCAGCGTGCCGCTGCTGGCCATTGCCGGCGACGAGGATCCGGTGTGCGTCCCCGCCGAGCTGCAGGCGATCGCCCACGGCGTGGCCCATGGCCACTATGCGCAGGTGCCTGGCCGCCACCTCTGCAACGTGGAATCGCCGCGGGCCTTCACCGATGCACTGGCCGCGCATCTTTCCGTGCAGCACTGACCTTCGCACAACAGGTAGACCCCGATGGACGAACAGGAACGTTACGAAGCTGGCCTTGCGGTACGCCGCCAGGTGCTGGGCGAGGCCCATGTGGAGCGCTCGCTGGAAGCCCGCACCGACTTCACCGCCGAATTCCAGGAATTCATCACCCGCACCGCATGGGGCACGGTATGGACGCGCGAGGGCCTGCCGCGGCACACGCGCTCGTTGCTGACCATCGTGATGATGGTGGCGCTGGGCCATGACGAGGAGTTCAAGCTGCACATCCGCGCGGCCCGCAACAACGGCGTGACGCCGGAGCAGATCAAGGAAGCGCTGCTGCAGGCTGCGATCTACTGCGGTGTGCCTGCGGCCAACCACGCCTTCGCGCTGGCCAGGCCGATCCTGGAAGAGCAGGCTTCGGAACGGTAGTGCCGGCCGCTGGCCGGCAACCTCCTGCACATCGGCAAGGCCGGCCGACGGCCGGCACTACCAGATTCAGTGCAGTTCAATTCAACAGCGTGCCGAGGCGTTGCGCGGCTTCGCGCAGGCGGGGCAGCAGCTGGGTCTGCATCACGCCCAGGCCAATGCGGCCGGCCTGGGTGCCGATGTTCAGCGCGGCGACCACTTCGCCGCTGCGCGAACGCACCGGTACCGCGATCGAGCGCAGGCCGATCTCCAGTTCCTGGTCGACCAGCGAAACGCCTTCGCGTCGCACCTTCTCCAGCAGGTCGAGGAAGTCCTCCGTGCGCGTGACCGTGCGTTCGGTGCGCGGCCGCAAGGGAGTGCGCTCCAGGTAGCCCTCGAGCGTGTCGCGCGGCAGTGCGGCCAGCAGCACCCGGCCCATCGAAGTGCAATACGCGGGCAGGCGGCTGCCCGCACGCAGGCCGATGGACATGATGCGCACTGTCTCCGCGCGGGCGACATACAGGATGTCATCGCCATCGAGCACGCCCAGCGAGCACGATTCGTGCACGTCATCGCGCAGCGCATCGAGTACCGGCTGCGCCGCAGCGGTCATCGAGGACGACGCAACGTAGGCGCCCCCCATGCCCAGCACACGCGGCAGCAGCACGTAGCCACGTCCCTGCTCACCCACATAGCCGAGCTTTTCCAGCGTGTACAGGACGCGTCGCACCGCTGCGCGCGAGATGCCGGTGTCACTGCTGATCTGCGACATGGTGACTTCGCGCGGATGCTGCGAGAAAACGCTCAGCACGGCCAGGCCGCGGCCGAGCGAGGTCATGAAATCCGGGTCCCCCTGGTTTTCCTGGATCTGCTGCATCAGCTCATGGGCCAGGCCGCGATCCCGCGGTGGCGCAGGGGGGCGCTTGGTGCTACGGCTGGGAGGAACGGCAGGCATGGCAGCAGCTTTCATCAGGTTCGACCTTGAATGGTAAGCGCTGGAACCCGCAACCGGTACCCACGGGGCGCGGCCAGGCAGGCCGCGCCCCATGGCACGGGCTACGTGCGCTTCGGCAGCGCGTAGGCGATCACGTAGTCGCCACGGTCTGGCGACTGGCGCGCGCCGCCGGCGGAAATCACCACGTACTGGCGGCCCGTCTTCGGCGAGACGTAGGTCATCGGTGTGCCCTGGCTGCCCACAGGCATGCGCGCCTTCCACACTTCTTCGCCGGTTCGGCTGTCGAAGGCGCGCAGGTAGTAGTCCTGGGTGCCGGCGAAGAACAGCAGGCCCGACTGCGTAGCCAGCGACCCGCCCAGCGTCGGCATGCCGATCGGGATCGGCAGGCGCATCTTGATGCCCATCGGCCCGGTGTCCTTCACCGTGCCCACCGGCACCTGCCAGACCAGCTGCCGGGTAGCCAGGTTGATCGCCGACATCGTGCCGAACGGCGGCTTCTGGCAGGGAATGCCCAGCTTGGACAGGAAGCGGTCGCGCAGCGAGCCGTACGGCGTACCGGTCTGCGAGGCCGCGCCCATTTCCACGCCGCCGGCACCGCTGGTCATCTGCGCGCGGGGGATCAGCCGGGTCCACAGGCCCAGGCGCATGTCGTTGACGAACAGGTAGCCCGTGGTCGGGTCGACCGAAGCGCTGCCCCAGTTCATGCCTCCCAGCGAGCCCGGCCACTGCAGCGCCAGATCCTCGCCCGGCGGCGTGTACATGCCGTCGTAGCGGAACTGCTTGAACTGGATGCGGCACAGCATCTGGTCGATCGGGGTAGCCCCCCACATGTCCGACTCGGTCAGCGTTTCGGCGCCGATCTGCGGCAGGCCAACCGACAGCGGCTGGGTGGCGGCGTAGCGCTCGCCTTCGGCGTTGCCCTGCGGCGCCGGAATGTCGCGTACTTCGCTGATCGGTACGCCCGTCTGCCGGTTGAGCATGAAGATCTGGCCCGCCTTGGTGACCTGCAGCAGTGCCGGCAACGTGCCGCCCTTGCCGTCGGGCACGTCGACTAGGGTCGGCTGTGCGGGCAGATCGTAGTCCCACAGGTCGTGGTGGACGGTCTGATAGACCCAGCGCTCCTTGCCGGTGGCCACGTCCAGCGCGACCACGGCCGAGCTGTACTTGTCATCCTGCGGCGTGCGCTCGCCCGCCCACTGGTCCGGGGTGGTATTGCCGGTGGGCAGGTAGACCAGGCCCAGTTGCGGGTCGTAGGCCATCGAGGTCCATACGTTGGGCGTGGCGCGCGTGTAGTGGATGGACGGATCCAGCGGCACGTCCGGGGTTTCCCGCGACAGATCCCAGACCCAGGCCAGCGCGCCGCTGCGCACGTTGTAGGCACGCACCACACCGGACGGCTCGCCCACTTCAATGTTGTCAGCCACCCGGCCGCCGACCACGATCAGCTCGCCGGCGACCAGCGGCGCAGCGGTCAATGTGTAGAAGCCCGGCTTGATCTCGCCCATGCCGGTCTTCAGGTCAACCACGCCGTTGCTGCCGAAGTCCGGGCACAGCGCACCGGTCTTCGCATCCAGCGCGAACAGGCGCGCATCGATGGAGGTCATCAGGATGCGCTGTTCGCACAGCGCCGCGCCGGTGCCGGTCGTGGCAGGAGCCGGCAGCGATGCCGGGGTCGCGGCAACGGCTGGCGCGGTGGTCGCATCGAAATAGCCCAGGCCGCGGCAGCGCTGCCAGTTCGGTGCAGTGGCCTTGGGGTCGAAGGCCCAGCGCTGCTTGCCGGAGTCGGCATCGATGGCGATCACCTGGTTGTGCGGGGTGCACAGGTACAGGGTGTCGCCGATCTGCAGCGGCGTGTTCTGGTCTTCGGCGCCGAAGCCGTTGCTTTCCGGCACGTCACCGGTGCGCGCGGTCCAGGCGACCTGCAGCTCCTTCACATTGGCCGGGGTGATCTGGTCCAGCGCGGCAAAGCGGGTACCTGCCGTGGTGTTGCCCCAGTGCATCCAGTCGCGCTGCTCGGCACCCTTGGCCACCGGTACCACCGGCGGCGTCGCACCCTGCGCAGTCTGCAGCGGTCGGGGTTGGAACGCCGACAGCGCCGTGCCCAGCAGGCCGACGAGCAGCACGGCGGCAACGCCATAGGCGCCGCGGCCGGCCACCTGGCCGCGGCTGCGACGCAGCACCGGCCACGCCAGCGCGACCAGAAGGGCCAGCACCGCCGGCATCACCAGCCGCGATACCAGCGGCCAGAAATTCCAGCCCGCATCGACCAGTGCCCACGGCAGCGTGGCCAGGAAGGCCAGGCCATACAGCAGCACACCGCTCGGCCGGCGTAGCACCAGCAGCAGGCCGGCCACCGCCGACACCGCGCCCATCAGCAGGAAATACCAACTGCCCCCCAGCTGTACCAGGCGAACCCCGCCGACCAGCAGAGCCAGGCCGAACAGCGTCACCAGGATGCCGAGCAGGACCACCAGCACACGGCACAGGGCCGGAACCTTCGTCGTCTCGTCCACGTTGCATGAACCTCATTGCAGTAACCCGCGCGCAGGCGGGGAAAGGCCCGCGCGCGCAGAGCGTGGCGGGGACCATCGGCATCCCGGGCGGCTGCGGGCCGATGAAGGCGGGCAGGCGTCGGCCCGCTTATGGCGCAGGCTGGGTGAATGACCGGTTAGGGCGATTATCGCACGCGTGTGCGATTTTGGCGTGACGGCGCGTGGCCATTGATGGAACGCATTGGCGCGCAGGTACCGGGAACGGGCAGCGCGCGAGCGAACCGGTTACCCTATGCCGCCATACACGCTGGTAGCTGCAATGACCGACGCCACCATGGCCGTCTCCGCCTGGTCCTCCCGCCTGCGCGACATCGCCGACTTCCCCAAGCCCGGCATCCTGTTCAAGGACATCATGCCGCTGCTCGCCCACGGCGAGGATTTCCGCGGCGCGATCACTGCGATGGCCGATCGCTGGCGCGATCAGAAGCTGGATGCCGTGGTGGGCATCGAATCGCGCGGTTTCATCCTCGGCGCCGCGATGGCGCTGGAACTGGGGGTGGGCTTCGTGCCGGTGCGCAAGCCGGGCAAGCTGCCCGGCCAGGTGCTGCGCGAGGAATACACGCTCGAATACCGCAGCGACTGCATCGAGGTGCATGCCGATGCGCTGCCGGCCGGCGCGCGCGTGGCGATCATCGACGATGTGCTGGCCACCGGCGGTACGCTGGTCGCCGCACTGTCGCTGGTGCGCCGCCTGGGTGTGGATGTGGTCGGTGCCGGCGTGCTGGTCGAGCTGGACGGCCTGGGTGGCCGCGCGCGCTGGGAAGCGGGCCTGCCGCTGCACACCGAACTGGTGTTCTGATCAGGGGCTGGGTGCCAACCGGGGTTGGCATCCACCCTGGCGAATGGCCGGGAGCCGGTCGTTGCCAACCGTGGTTGGCAACGCGGCTTCAATCACATCATCCGCACGCGGAAGCGACGGCCCTTGATCTTGCCGGCCTCCAGCCTGGCCACGGCCTTGTTGGCCTGCTCGCGCGCGATCGCCACATAGGAGCGGGTCGGGAAGATCGCGATCTTGCCGATGAACTTGGCTGACAGGCCGGCGTCGCCGGTCAGCGCGCCGAGGATGTCACCCGGGCGCAGCTTGTCGGTCTTGCCGCCGTCGATCCGCAGGGTGCGCATCGCGGCCTGCGGCAGTTCGGCCGGGCGCGAGGTCGCCAGCGGCGTCTTCTGCCAGTCCAGCGGCTGCCCCATCTGCGCTTCAATCGCTTCGGCGCGGGTCTTCTCGCGTCCGGCCACCAGGCTGATCGCCAGGCCGCTGGCACCGGCACGGCCGGTACGGCCCACGCGGTGCTGGTAGCTCTCCACGTCGGTCGGCAGTTCGTAGTTGATCACTGCGGCCAGCGCTTCCACGTCCAGGCCGCGTGCGGCCACGTCGCTGGCCACCAGCACGTTGCAGCTGCGGTTGGCCAGCAGCAGCAGCACCTCCTCGCGGTCGCGCTGTTCCATGTCACCGTGCAGGGCCAGTGCGGAGAAGCCGAACTGCTGCAGCGAGTTGGCCACTTCGTCCACGTCCTTGCGGGTGTTGCAGAACACCACCGCCGATTCCGGCGCGTACTTCAGCAGCAGGCCGGCCAGCGCCTTCTGGCGGTGCGCCGGCTCAACCTCGCAGAACAGATGGCGGATGGCGGGGGCCTGGTCGGCGCCTTCCACAGTCACTTCCACCGCCTCGCGCAGCAGGTCACGGGCCATGGCGCGGATGCTGTCGGGGAAGGTGGCGGAGAACAGCAGGCTCTGGCGATCCCTGTGGGTGCGGCCGGCGATCTCGCGGATGGGCTCCTCGAAGCCCATGTCGAGCATGCGATCGGCCTCGTCCAGCACCAGCGTGCGCACCGCGCCCAGATTCAGCGCGCGCTTGCGCGCCAGTTCCTGCACCCGGCCGGGCGTGCCGACCACCACGTGCGGGTCATGGCCTTCCAGCGAGGCCAGCTGCGGGCCCAGCGGCACGCCACCGACCAGCAGCAACAGCTTCAGATTCGGAATGCCGGTGGCCAGCTTGCGGATCTGCTTGCCGACCTGGTCGGCCAGCTCGCGGGTGGGGCACAGGACCAGTGCCTGCACGCGGATCACGCTGGGGTCGATGGCCTGCAGCAGGCCCAGGCCGAAGGCGGCAGTCTTGCCGCTGCCGGTCGGCGCCTGCGCGATCACATCGCGGCCGTCCAGGATGGCCGGCAGGCTCTGCGCCTGCACGGGGGTGAGAGTGGTGTAGCCGAGGGCGTCCAGGCCGGGCTGCAGGGCCGGGCTCAGCGGCAGGGTCGAAAAGTCAGTCATGGCGCATTGTACCTGCCTGCGTGGCCGGTCCCGCCTGATGGGGTGGGGGGCGGCATCCACGCATGGCGTGGATCTCCGGCGGTATGCCGGCCCGGGTCGGCACGCGCCCGCTCAGCCCAGCACCGCCAGCACACCCTGGTGGATCGCCAGGCCACCGAACAGCAGCCAGGCGAACAGGATCAGCGCCAGCAGCAGCGGCTTCAGGCCCGCCTGGCGCAGCGCCGAGACGTGGGTGGTCAGGCCCAGCGCGGCCATCGCCATCGCCAGCAGCACGGTATCCAGCTGCACCAGCCCGGCCTGCAGGCCGGCCGGCAGCAGATGCAGCGAGTTGAGACCGGCCACCGCCACGAAACCGAACGCGAACCACGGCACCACGATGGGCGCTTTGCTGCCGTCGGCGCTGGCCTTGCCGCCACGCGCCAGCCACAGCGACAGCGCGACCAGGAACGGCGCCAGCAGCATCACCCGCACCATCTTGGTGATCACCGCCGTGTCGGCCGCTGCTTCGTTGACCGCGCGGCCCGCCGCCACCACCTGTGCCACTTCATGCACCGTCGCGCCGGTGAACAGGCCGTACTGCTGCGCGTCCATCGCCAGCCAGCCGTGCGACTGCACCAGTGCATACAACGCCGGGTACAGGAACATTGCCAGCGTGCCGAACACCACCACCGTCGACACCGCCACCGTGACCTGCGCCGCGCGGCCGCGCACTACCGGCTCGGCGGCCATCACCGCCGCCGCGCCGCAGATCGCGCTGCCGGCGCCGATCAGCATGGCGGCCTCGCGCTCCATCCTGAACACACGCATCCCGAGCCAGCAGGCCAGCCCGAAGGTGCTGGCGACCACCAGCACGTCCATCAGCACACCGCCAAAGCCAACGTGGCCGATGTCCTGGAAGGTCAGGCGTAGGCCGTACAGCACGATGCCGGCGCGCAACAGCCAGTGCTTGGAGAAGCCGACACCGGCCGCGCTGCCCGGTGCCAACCGCGGGTAGACGGTGTTGCCGACCACGATGCCTGCGACGATGGCCACGGTCAGCGCGCTCAGGCCATGCGCCTGGAGCCAGGGAAGCTCGGCCAGGTACAGCGACGCCGCCGCGACCAGGCCCACCAGCAGCAGGCCGGGCAGGCGAGGCTGCCAGCGTTGGCGCAGGGCGGGCAGGGACCAGGAGGAGAGAGCGGGGGCGTTCATGGCAGGGCAAGGCTGGAGTGATGGGGCAAGCGTGCGCCCCAGCCGTTGACCTGTAAAACGAATAATATGAGTGAAATCTACCTGTCCAGAAGGTAACGGCCATGCGCCTGACGTTGCGCCAGCTCCAAGTCTTCGTGGCCATCGCCGATCACGGCAGTACCACGGCTGCGGGCCAGGCCATCGCGCTCTCGCAATCGGCCAGCAGTGCCGCCCTGCAGGAACTGGAGGCGCATTTCGGTACTCCGCTGTTTGACCGCATCGGTCGTCGCCTGGCCCTGAACGGCCATGGCCGCGCACTGCTGGAGCCGGCGCGCAGCCTGCTGGTCAATGCCGCCGATCTGGAGCGGCAGCTGGCCGCCGGTGGCGACCCGTCGCAGGGGGCACCGCTGCGGCTGGTACTGGCCGCCAGCACCACCATCGGCAATTACCTGCTGCCGCCGCGCATCGCCGAGCTGCTGCGGCACGCCCCGCAGGCAGAGGTCGACCTGCGCATCGACAACAGTGCCGGGGTGGTCGCCGCCGTGCAGCGCCTGGATGTGGACGCGGGCCTGATCGAAGGCCCCTGCCACGAGCGTGGCCTGCAGGTGACCGCCTGGCAGCAGGACCCGCTGGTGATCGTGGCCGCCGCCGATGCCCGCGCACGCTGGTCGCTGGATGAACTGCGGCGCGCACGCTGGCTGCTGCGCGAACCGGGCTCCGGCACCCGCGAAGCGGTCGAACAGGCGTTGCTGCCGCACCTGCGCGGCTTCGCGCAGACCCTGCAGCTGGGCAACACCGAAGCGATCAAGCAGGCCGCCATCGCCGGCCTCGGCCTGGCCTGTCTCTCGCGCCATGCGCTGGAAGAGCCGCTGGCCCTCGGCCGCTTGCGCGTACTCGAGACTCCGCTGCCGCCCCTGCAGCGCACGCTCTGGCTGGTACGCCACCCGGGCAAGCACTGGCTGCCGGGGTTGCAGGCGTTGCTGGGGGAGGTGGGGTAGCCGGGATCGGTCTTACACTGCGCGCATTCCACGACGGGGTCAGAGCCCGTTGCGCAGCAACGGGAACCGGCCCCGCCGTCCAGCAGGAAACCAGCGTTGGCGTTGCCGTCGAGGTTGCCGGCCAGCGGCCGGCACCACCGCGGGTGCCGGGTGTGCAACCCGGCCGGGGCCCCAACCCGTACAATGTCCGGATGCCTCTGATTACCCTACAGAACGTCGACTTCAGCGTCGGCGGCCCGTTGTTGCTGGAAAAGGCCGAACTGTCGATCGAGCCGGGCGAACGCATCGCCCTGATCGGCCGCAACGGCGCCGGCAAATCCACCCTGCTCAAGCTGCTCTCCGGCGACCACAAGCCCGATGACGGCGAAGTGCGCGTGCAGCAGGGCGTGCGCGTCACTCGCCTCGAGCAGGAAGTGCCACACGGCGCGGCCGGCTCGGTGTTCGACGTCGTTGCCGATGGCCTGGGCGAACTGGGCCAGTGGCTGGCCGAGTTCCACCACCTCAGCCATGCCGAGGTGTTCGATGGCGAAGCCCTGGGCAACGTGCAGGCCAAGATCGACGCCGCCAACGGCTGGGGCCTGGACCAGCGCGTCAGCGAAACGCTGACCAAGCTCGACCTGGACGGCGAGGCCGAGTTCGGCCGCCTGTCCGGCGGCATGAAGCGCCGCGTGCTGCTGGCCCGTGCGCTGGTCTCCAGCCCGGACGTGCTGCTGCTGGACGAACCGACCAACCACCTGGACATCGAAGCCATCGACTGGCTCGAAGCGTTCCTGAAGGGCTGGAGTGGCAGTGTAGTGTTCGTCACCCACGACCGCCGCTTCCTGCGTGCACTGGCCACCCGCATCGTCGAGATCGATCGCGGGCAGGTCACCAGCTGGCCCGGCGACTGGGCCAACTACGAGCGCCGCCGCGAGGAACGGCTCAATGCGCAGGCGCAGGAAAACGCGCGCTTCGACAAGCTGCTGGCGCAGGAAGAAGTCTGGATCCGGCAGGGCATCAAGGCGCGCCGCACCCGCGACGAGGGCCGCGTGCGCCGCCTGAAGGCGATGCGCGTGGAGCGTTCGCAGCGCCGCGATCTCAGCGGCAACGTCAAGATGGAAGCCGCGCAGGGCATCAGCTCCGGCAAGAAGGTCATCGACGTCAAGGACATTTCGTTCGCCTTCGGCGAGCGCACCATGGTCCGCGACTTCACCACCACCATCATGCGCGGCGACCGCATCGGCCTGATCGGCCCCAATGGCAGCGGCAAGACCACGCTGCTGAAACTCCTGCTGGGCGAACTGCAGCCGGCCAAGGGCGAAGTCAACGCCGGCACCAACCTGCAGATCGCCTATTTCGACCAGTACCGCGCGGTGCTGCGCGAAGACTGGAGCGCGATCGAGAACGTGGCCGAAGGCCGCGATTTCCTCGAGTTCAACGGCAAGCGCAAGCACGTGCATGCCTACCTGCAGGACTTCATGTTCACCCCCGAGCGCGCGCGTGCGCCGATCACCCGCCTGTCCGGTGGCGAGCGCAACCGCCTGCTGCTGGCCAAGCTGTTCGCGCAGCCGTCCAACCTGCTGGTGATGGACGAACCGACCAACGACCTCGACGTGGAAACCCTGGAGCTGCTGGAAGAGCTGCTGGGCGAGTACACCGGTACGCTGCTGCTGGTCAGCCACGACCGTGACTTCATCGACAACGTGGTGACCTCCACGCTGGTGATGGAAGGCGACGGCGTGATCGGCGAGTACGTCGGTGGCTACAGCGACTGGCAGCGCTATGCGGCCAGCGTGGCGACGCCTGCGGCGGCTACGGCCGCCAAGCCGGCGGCCGCTGCACCGGCTGCTGCTGCGGCTGCGACTCCCGCCGCGCCCAAGCGCAAGCTGGCCTACAAGGAAGCGCGCGAACTGGAACAGTTGCCGAAGACCATCGAGAAGCTGGAAAGCGACGTCGAAGGGCTGACCTCGGCGATGAACGATCCGGCGTTCTATACCCGCAGCAGCGCCGAAGTGACGGCGCACACCCAGCAGCTGGCCAAGGTGCAGGCCGAGCTGGATGCCGCCTACGCGCGCTGGGAAGAGCTGGAAGGCTGAGTATCGGTCGGCGCCAGCAGTGCGCCGATTGATCGGATGGAGAATCAGTAGATCCACGCCATGCGTGGATATCCGGATCTGTGCGGAGCAACGGTCCGCACCCACCAATCAACGGTCCGTGCGGACCAAGGTCCGCCCCCACTGGGGGGCCGGCCGTCATTTGACCCCGTGCAGATCCCGCAGCTGGCTCGGCCGGCTGCCGAAGTACGCCGCCAGATCGGCGATGTCCTGATCACTCAGGTCCTTCGCCTGCGGCGTCATCAGCGCATGCTGGCGATCACCGGCGCGGTAGGCCTGCAGCGCGTGTGCCAGGTAGTCACCGTACTGCCCACCCAGCTTGGGGTAGGTCGGGTCGATCGGTGCGTTGCCGTCGGCGCCATGGCAGTCGATGCAGCTCTGGTTGGTGGCCTTGCCCTTCACCTTGGCGCGGGCTTCGCCGGCGGCCTCGCGGCCGGTCGGCAGGCCGGCCGAGGACGAAGAACCGTGCTCGCCGCTGGCATGACCCGGGTCGGCGGCGGAGGTCTCGCTGTTTTCCACCTGCGACTGTGAACAGGCCGCCAGCAGCAGGGCAACGGACAGGGCGATGGCGTGACGCATCGGATGCGCGGCTTTCGACATGGGCGGGCCTTACTTGACGGTGGACAGGTAAACAGAGAGATCGGCGATCTCCTGTTCGCTGAAACTCATCGACTGCGCCTGCATCGTCGGATGCCGGCGCTTGCCCTGGCGGTACTCGGTCAGGGCCTGGGCCAGGTACTGCTGGGTCTGGCCGCCGATCTTCGGCACCCGGTAACTGGGATAGGCGTTCTTGTAGCCGGTAATGCCATGGCAGCCCTGGCACGTGTAGGCCAGGACGCGCCCATTGTCGAAGTTGCCGGTGGGCGCGGCAGGCGCAGGCGCCGCAGCGGGAGCCGGGGCCGGGGCAGGCGTGGAGGGAGCAGGAGCGGGCTGTGCGGCGGCCCCAAGGGGCAGGAGGACGGCCAGAGCGAGACAAGCGGCGAGCGGCTGCGGGCGCATGGTGTCGTTTCCGGGGATTCGGGTCTGGTCGTTCCGGCGTGGGGTACGGAACGACCCGAGTATAGCCTCAGGTTTCATCTAGCTGAAATGGGGTCGGGCCGACCGGCGGCGTGAAGGCACCATGACCTTTGGGATATGGTGTTGCCGTGAAGTGGTGCATTACTTTGCTACCACACCTGTCCACGCATCCTCCAGGGACCTGACGATGTCGCACCCAACCCTCCTGTCCGGCCGTCGCAGCGGAATCTGCGCTGCCGCACTGCTGATCTCCACCTCCCTGCTGCTGGGCGGTTGCGCCGCAGGGCCCAATTCCGAAGCCAAGGCCGCCGAGACCAAGGAGGAAAAGAAGGTCGATGCGGTCCCGGTCGAGGTGGCGGTGGCCAGCCATCGCGCGGTCGCGGCCAGTTACACCGGTACCGCCGCACTGGAGCCACGCGCCGAATCGCAGGTGGTCGCCAAGACCTCCGGCGTGGCACTGGCGGTGCTGGTCGAGGAAGGTCAGCGGGTCACCGCCGGCCAGCCGCTGGTGCGGCTGGACCCGGACCGCGCGCGCCTGGCGGTGGCACAGAGCGAAGCGCAGATGCGCAAGCTGGAAAACAACTACCAGCGCGCACAGAAGCTGGTCGGCCAGCAGATGGTCAGCGCCGCCGATGTCGACCAGCTGCGTTTCGATCTGGAAAACGTCCGCGCGCAGTACCGCCTGGCGACGCTGGAACTGTCCTACACCACCGTGGTCGCACCGATTTCCGGCGTGATCGCCTCGCGCTCGATCAAGACCGGCAACTTCGTGCAGATCAATACGCCGATCTTCCGCATCGTCGACAACTCGCGACTGGAGGCGACGCTCAACGTGCCCGAACGCGAGCTGGCCACCCTGCGCGCCGGCCAGCCGGTGACCCTGGCGGCCGACGCGCTGCCGGGGCAGAGCTTCACCGGCACCGTTGACCGCATTGCGCCGGTGGTGGACTCGGGCAGTGGCACGTTTCGCGTGGTCAGCGCCTTCGACGGCGCAGCACACGCACTGCAGCCCGGCATGTTCGGGCGCATCCGCATCGACTACGACCAGCGTGCCGATGCGCTGGTGGTGCCGCGCCTGGCGTTGCTCGACGACGGTGAGCCGGCGGTGTTCCGCGTGCGCGAAGGCAAGGTCGCACGCGTTCCGGTCAAACTGGGTTACGCCGAGGGCCCGTGGGTGGAGATCCGTGATGGCCTGGCGGCCGGTGATCAGGTGGTCACCGCCGGCAAGGTCGCCCTGCGCGACGGCACCGCGGTGCAGGTGATTGCCGACCCGAAGGCGAAGACGGTCGCAACGGCCGCCAAGCCGGCAGCCAAGGCCGGGAGCACGCAATGACCGCCCCGGGCCACGACCACGGTGCCTCGCCGGCGAGCGACGGCGCCGCCGCCGGCATGCGCGGCGGCCTGGTGGAGTTTGCCACCCGCCGCCGCGTGACCATCGCCATGTGCACGGTCACCCTGCTGCTGTTCGGCCTGATCGCGCTGGGCAACCTCAAGGTCAACCTGCTGCCGGACCTGAGCTACCCGACGCTGACCGTGCGCACCGAATACACCGGTGCGGCGCCGACTGAAATCGAAACCCTGATCACCCAGCCGGTCGAGGAAGCGGTCGGCGTGGTCAAGAACCTGCGCAAGCTGAAGTCGGTCTCGCGCACCGGCCAGAGCGACGTGGTGCTGGAATTCGCCTGGGGCACCAACATGGACCAGGCCAGCCTGGAGGTGCGCGACAAGATGGAAGCGCTGAACCTGCCACTGGAGGCCAAGGCCCCGGTGCTGCTGCGCTTCAATCCGTCCACCGAGCCGATCATGCGCCTGGTGCTGTCCAACAAGGTCGCGCCGGCCAGCGATGCCGACGCGGTCCGCGAGCTGACCGGCCTGCGCCGCTATGCCGATGAAGACCTGAAGAAGAAGCTGGAGCCGGTCACCGGCGTGGCGGCAGTGAAGGTCGGCGGTGGACTGGAGGACGAGATCCAGGTCGACATCGACCAGCAGAAGCTGGCGCAGCTGAACCTGCCGATCGACACCGTCATCAAGCGCCTGAAAGACGAGAACATCAACATCTCCGGCGGCCGCCTGGAGGAGGGCTCGCAGCGCTTCCTGGTGCGTACCGTCAACCAGTTCGCCGACCTGGAGGAGATCCGCAACCTGCTGGTGACCACCCAGGGCTCGAACGGCAGCGCGGCCGACTCGGCATTGCAGCAGATGTTCAACATTGCTGCCTCGACCGGTTCGGCAGCGGCCATCGCGGCGGCTTCGGCGGCGCAGAGCGCATCGTCAGGTGCGGGCTCCAGCGTCGTCGCCAACGGCGTGCCGGTGCGCCTGAAGGACGTCGCCACCGTGCGCCAGGGCTACAAGGAGCGCGAAGCGATCATCCGCCTGGGCGGCAAGGAGGCGGTCGAGCTGGCCATCTACAAGGAAGGTGACGCCAACACCGTGTCCACCGCCGAAGCGCTGCGCAAGCGGCTGGAGCAGATCAAGGGCACGTTCCCGTCGGACGTCGAGCTGACCACCATCGAGGACCAGTCGCGCTTCATCGAGCACGCCATCGCCGACGTCAAGAAGGATGCCGTGATCGGTGGCCTGCTGGCGATCCTGATCATCTTCCTGTTCCTGCGCGATGGCTGGAGCACGTTCGTGATCAGCCTGTCCTTGCCGGTCTCGATCATCGCCACCTTCTTCTTCATGGGCCAGCTCGGCCTGAGCCTGAACGTGATGTCGCTGGGCGGCCTGGCATTGGCCACCGGCCTGGTGGTGGATGACTCGATCGTGGTGCTGGAGAGCATCGCCAAGGCCCGTGAGCGTGGCCTGGGCATCCTGCAAGCGGCGATCGCCGGCACCCGTGAAGTGAGCATGGCGGTGGTCGCCTCGACCCTGACCACCATCGCGGTGTTCCTGCCGCTGGTGTTCGTCGATGGCATCGCCGGGCAGCTGTTCCGCGACCAGGCGCTGACCGTGGCGATCGCCATCGCGATCTCGCTGCTGGTGTCGATGACCCTGATCCCGATGCTGAGCTCGCTGAAGGGACGGCCGCCGCTGGCGTTCCCGGAAGAGGCACCGAACGCAGCGTGGCAGCCGCAGAAACGCTGGCAGAAGCCGGTCGCGCTGGGTCGCCGTGGCGTGGTCGCCAGCGTGCGCTGGGGCTTCTATGCGCTGGCCTGGCTGGTGGTGCGCCTGTGGCGTGGCGTGGTGGCGGTGGTCGGGCCGGTGATGCGCAAGGCCAGTGATCTGGCGATGAAGCCCTACGCCGGTGCCGAGCGCGGCTATCTGCGCCTGCTGCCGAGCGCATTGGCACATCCGGGCAAGGTGCTGGGCGTGGCCACGATCATCTTCGTGGCGACCATGGCGCTGGTACCGATGCTCGGCGCCGACCTGATCCCGCAGCTGGCGCAGGACCGGTTCGAGATGACCGTGAAGCTGCCGGCCGGCACGCCGCTGAAGCAGACCGACGCGCTGGTGCGTGAGCTGCAACTGGCGCATGGCAAGGGGGAGGGCGTGGCTTCGCTGTACGGTGTCAGCGGCAGCGGCACCCGCCTGGACGCCAGCCCCACCGAGAGCGGCGAGAACATAGGCAAGCTGACCGTGGTGATGGCCGGTGGTGGCAATGCCCAGACCGAGGCGGCAATCACCGAGCGCCTGCGCGGCACCATGAGCCAGCATCCGGGCGCGCAGGTTGACTTCGCGCGGCCGGCGTTGTTCAGCTTCTCCACGCCGCTGGAAATCGAGCTGCGCGGGCAGGACATGGCGACCCTGGAAGTGGCCGGCCAGCGCCTGGCGGCGATGCTGCGCGGCAACGCCCACTACGCCGACGTGAAGTCGACGGTGGAGGAGGGCTTCCCGGAAATCCAGATCCGCTTCGACCAGGAGCGCGCCGGTGCGCTGGGCCTGACCACCCGCCAGATCGCCGACGTGGTGGTGAAGAAGGTGCGTGGCGACGTCGCCACCCGCTACAGCTTCCGTGACCGCAAGATCGACGTGCTGGTGCGTGCCCAGGAAGGTGACCGCGCCAGCGTGGAGAGCATCCGCCGGCTGATCGTCAATCCCGGCAGCACCCGCCCGGTGACCCTGGACGCGGTAGCCGACGTGGTCGCCACCACCGGCCCCAGCGAGATCCATCGTGCCGACCAGACGCGGGTCGCGGTGGTGTCGGCCAACCTGCGCGACATCGACCTCGGCGCGGCCATGCGCGAAGTGCAGCAGATGGTGTCCGAGCAGCCGCTGGGCGCGGGCGTGGGCCTGCACATCGGTGGCCAGGGCGAGGAGCTGGCGCAGGCGGCGAAGTCGCTGATCTTCGCCTTCGGCCTGGCGATCTTCCTGGTCTACCTGGTGATGGCCTCGCAGTTCGAGTCGCTGCTGCATCCGTTCGTGATCCTGTTCACCATCCCGTTGGCGCTGGTCGGTGCGATCCTGGCGCTGATGCTGACCGGAAAGCCCATCTCGGTGGTGGTGTTCATCGGCCTGATCCTGCTGGTCGGCCTGGTCACCAAGAACGCGATCATCCTGATCGACAAGGTCAACCAGCTGCGCGAGGCCGGTGTGGCCAAGCAAGAGGCGCTGGTGGAAGGTGCGCGCTCGCGCCTGCGGCCGATCATCATGACCACGCTGTGCACGCTGTTCGGCTTCCTGCCGCTGGCGGTGGCGATGGGCGAGGGTGCTGAGGTGCGCGCGCCGATGGCGATCACCGTGATCGGCGGCCTGCTGGTGTCGACCCTGTTGACCCTGCTGGTGATCCCGGTGGTGTACGACCTGATGGATCGTCGTGGCGATGCCTACTATCGCGAGCGCGGCCGCAAGCATGCCGGCGCAGGGCTGCACGGCGACGAAGGCGGCGCGGCAGGCGTGGAGGAACCGGCATGAGTATTGCCGAGTTCTCCATCCGCCGCCCGGTCACCACCATCATGTGCTTCGTGTCGCTGGTGGTGATCGGCCTGATCGCTTCGTTCCGGCTGCCGCTGGAGGCGCTGCCGGACATCTCCGCGCCCTTCCTGTTCGTGCAGATTCCGTATACCGGCTCGACCCCGGAGGAAGTGGAACGGACCATCATCCGTCCGGTCGAGGAGTCACTGGCGACGATGACCGGCATCAAGCGGATGCGTTCGTCGGCGACGTCCGAGGCGGCATTGATCTACATCGAGTTCAGCGACTGGGACCGCGACATCGCCATTGCCGCGTCCGACGCGCGCGAGCGTATCGACGCGATCCGCAGTGACCTGCCCGACGACCTGCAGCGCTACAACGTGTTCAAGTGGTCCAGCAGCGACCAGCCCGTGCTGAAGGTGCGGCTGGCCAGCACCACCGATCTCACCACTGCCTATGACATGCTCGACCGTGAGTTCAAGCGGCGCATAGAGCGCATCCCGGGCGTGGCCCGCGTCGATATCACCGGTGCGCCGCCGAACGAGGTGGAGATCGCCATCGACCCGAACCGGCTCAACGCGCATGGGTTGAGCATCAACGAGCTGAGCGAGCGCCTGCGCACGCTGAACTTCTCGATCTCGGCCGGGCAGATCGACGACAACGGCCAGCGCGTGCGCGTGCAGCCGGTGGGCGAGATTACCGACCTGCAGGAAATGCGCGACCTGGTGATCAACGCCAAGGGCCTGCGCCTGGGTGATATCGCCGACGTCCGCCTGAAGCCGGCGCGGATGAACTACGGGCGCCGCCTGGACGGCAACCCGGCCGTCGGCCTGGACATCTTCAAGGAGCGCAGCGCCAACCTGGTGGACGTCTCGCGTGCGGCGCTGGCCGAGGTCGAGGCGATCCGCGCGCAGCCGTCGATGCGCGACGTGCAGATCAAGGTGATCGACAACCAGGGCAAGGCGGTAACCTCCTCGCTGCTGGAACTGGCCGAAGCCGGTGCGGTCGGCCTGATCCTGTCGGTCACCGTGCTGTTCTTCTTCCTGCGCCACTGGCCATCGACGCTGATGGTGACCCTGGCCATTCCGATCTGCTTCACCATCACCCTGGGCTTCATGTACTTCGTCGGGGTGACACTCAACATCCTGACCATGATGGGCCTGCTGCTGGCCGTGGGCATGCTGGTCGACAATGCGGTGGTGGTGGTCGAGAGCATCTACCAGGAGCGCGAGCGCATGCCGGGGCAGCCGCGGCTGGCCTCGATCATCGGCACCCGCAACGTGGCCATCGCGCTCAGCGCCGGCACGCTGTGCCACTGCATCGTGTTCGTGCCGAACCTGTTCGGCGAGACCAACAACATCAGCATCTTCATGGCACAGATCGCGATCACCATCTCGGTCTCGCTTCTGGCCTCGTGGCTGGTCGCGGTCAGCCTGATCCCGATGCTGTCCGCGCGCATGGCCACGCCCAAGCTGGTGCACTCGCAGACCGGCCTGATCGCGCGCCTGCAGCGCCGCTACGCCCGGCTGCTGGACTGGTCGCTGCACCACCGCGGCTGGAGCCTGCTCGGCATCCTGCTGGTGGTACTGGTCAGCCTGGTGCCGATGAAGCTGACCAAGGTCGACATGTTCGGGGGCGAGGGCGGCAAGGACATCTTCATTGGCTACATGTGGAAGGGCCCCTACACCTACCGGCAGATGTCCGAGGAAGTGGCGCGGGTGGAGAACTGGATCGACCAGAACCGTGAGCGCCTGCACGTGAAGCAGGTGTACTCCTGGTACAGCGAGCAGGAGGGCAGCTCCACGGTGGTCACCCTGGACGAGAAGTACGCCAAGGACATCAAGGCGCTGCAGGAAGAGTTGCGCAAGGGCCTGCCGAAGTCCGCCCGCACCGACTATTTCGTCGGCAACCAGGGGGGCGATGGCGGTGGTGGCGGCAACCAGGGCGTGCAGGTGCAGCTGGTGGGCGACTCCAGTTCGATGCTGCAGGAGATCGGCCAGGAAGTGGTGCCGTTGCTGGCGCAGCGTGCCGAGCTGCGTGACGTGCGCATCGACAACGGCGAGAAGGGCGGCGAGCTGAAGGTGCGCGTCGACCGTGAGCGTGCAGCAGCGTTCGGCTTCAACGCCGAACAGGTGGCCAGCTTCGTCGGCCTGGCGCTGCGCGGTGCCCCAATGCGCGAGTTCCGCCGCGGTGACAATGAAGTGCCGGTGTGGGTGCGCTTTGCCGGCGCCGAGCAGAGCAGCCCGGAAGACCTGGCCGGTTTCAGCGTGCGCACCGGCGATGGCCGCAGCGTGCCGCTGCTGAGCCTGGTCACCGTGGACGTCGGTTCATCGGCCACCCAGATCGGCCGTACCAACCGTCAGACGACGTTGACCATCAAGGCCAACCTGGCCGAGAAGGTCACCGCGCCGGACGGGCGCAAGGCGATCGAAGCCGTGCTCAAGCCGATGAACTTCCCGGCCGGCTATGGCTTCACCTTCGACGGCGGCGACTACGGCAACGACGACGAAGCCATGCAGCAGATGGTGTTCAACCTGCTGATCGCACTGGTGATGATCTACGTGGTGATGGCGGCGGTGTTCGAGTCGCTGCTGTTCCCGGCGGCGATCATGAGTGGCGTGCTGTTCTCGATCTTCGGCGTGTTCTGGCTGTTCTGGATCACCGGCACCTCGTTCGGGATCATGTCCTTCATCGGCATCCTGGTGCTGATGGGTGTGGTAGTGAACAACGGCATCGTGATGATCGAGCACATCAACAACCTGCGGCGCAGCGGCATGGGCCGCACCCAGGCACTGGTGGAAGGCTCACGCGAACGCCTGCGCCCGATCATGATGACGATGGGCACGGCGATCCTGGCGATGATCCCGATCTCGCTGACCGATACGCAGATGTTTGGCAACGGCCCGGAGTATTCGCCGATGGCGCGCGCGATTGCCGGCGGCCTGGCGTTCTCGACGGTGGTCAGCCTGCTGTTCCTGCCGACGATCTACGCGGTGCTCGATGACCTGCGCACTGCCGTGACGCGGCTGATCCGCCGTGCGCGTGGCCTGGAGAGGGTAGAGCCGGGCGCTGCCCGGCTGTAGTGCGCGACAACGCGTTGTGGTGTGGGGGAGGCCGGTCGTAGTGGGGCGGCCTCCCCCATTTTTTTGGCTTGAGTCAGGCTTTGCGCAGGAACCAGGTCCGGCGCGTGTACTCGTGACCGAAATCCACCTGCCCGAATCGCGCGATCTCACGCTGGCCACGCCGGTAATAGCGCCAGGGCGCTTTGGCCAGCGGAGGGGTTTGCCCGTAGAAAACATCCATGTGACCCACAGGCATCGACTTCGGGGTCACGTGCATGACCACGCTGCGGCGGGTTCCGGCAGAGGGATGCGGGGCGCCGCCATGGAACAGCTGCGGGTGCCAGACGATCACATCGCCTGGCTGCACGTGCACCGACTGCGGCTTCAGGCCAGCGTCTTCGCACTGGCGCGCCACCGCATCCTGATAGGCGGCCCAGCCCTCCGGCGACATGGCGCTGATCGGGCCGTCGCCGAAGACTTCGCGTCGCAGTGCCTGCACATCGATGGGCGGCAACAGGTGGCTGCCCGGAACCACGCGCAGGGGGCCATTGCTTTCGTCAACCGCATCCAGCGCGGTCCATACCCCCATGTAGCGCTCGCCCGGGGACGTGCAGAACACTGGCGTATCGCGATGCAATGACTGCTCCGATCCGCGCTCGTAGTAGAGGCTGGTGTAGAGCGTGGTTGGTTCGCCGAGGAAGCGATCGCAGACGTCGATGGCCGGGTTGTCAGTGAGCAGGCGGGTCATCGCATCCACCGCCAGGTGCAGGTTGACGACCCGATACATGCGCTTGTGACCGTCCAGGTTTCGCGACACCGCCTTTGGATTGCGCTGCTTGAAGCGCGCGATGCGCTCGTTGATGTCCTGGACCAGTGCGGGTGCAATCGCCTGGCGCACCACCACGAAACCATCGCGCATCAGCGCATCGTATGCATCCATTGGAGTGTTCCTTCCTTAAACGCCGAGTATAGCCACGAGTGTTGGGGGTTATCCCGCCACCTTGCCCCACACCTTGAACGTGGTCAGCCACAGGCCGAGCATGCTGCCGATGTTGGTCAGCATGAAGGTCAGCACCACGCGGGTGACGCGGTTGCGGTACCAGCCCTTCAGGCTCTGCGCATCGTCGCGCAGCTTCAGGAAGTCCTCGTAGGCCGGCTTGCGCAGCCGTGCTTCCACCAGCGCCGAGAAGGCGCCGGTCGGGATGCTCAGGCGGAACGGCTTGAACGGGGCCACCGCGATCGCGGTGAGGATGCTCAGCGGGTGGCCGCCGGCCAGCAGGCAGCCCAGGCCCGCCAGGCCGCCCGTGTACATCGCCCAGGTCGCCAGCAGTTCGGTGCCCACGCCCAGACCGCCGCGGTAGAAGCCCACGCCGATGCCGGTGGCCACGATGGCCAGGATGCCGAGCGTGAACCACGGAATGTTGCGCTTCTTCGGCACCGCCTCCAGCTCGGCGCGCAGCGGTGCCGGGGCCTCGGTGTCGGTTTCCAGGTAGCGCGCGAGACCCGCAAGATGGCCGGCACCGACCACCGCCAGCACTTCACGCTGCTGCGGGGTGTGTTCCTCGCGCAGGCGCGTGGCCATGTAGCGGTCGCGCTCGCCGATGATGGTTTCGTACAGCGCCGGGCTCTCGCTGGCGAACTCACCAAAGCTCGACTCCAGCATGTCGCCCTGCTTGAGCTTCTCGATCTCGTTCTCGCCCACTTCTTCCGACGAGAACAGGCCGGCGCCCAGCCCGGCAACCAGCTTCAGCTTGCCGAAGAAGCCCAGCCGTTGCGACGCACGACGGAAGGTCAGGCCGACCTCGCGGTCGATCAGGTGCACCGGCAGGTTGCGCTCGCGGGCCAGCTCCACCGCACGCTTCAGCTCGGCACCGGGTTCGATGTCGAGCTGTTCGGCCAGGCGGCGCTGGTAGGCGGACAGCGCCAGGTTGGCCGCAAACAGGGCCACGCGGCCCTTGCGGATCACTTCTACCAGATCGAGCTTGGCCAGCGTGTCCGGGTCGCTCAGCGCCTGCAGGCGCTGCGGGTCCAGCTCGACAGCCACTGCATCGAAGCGGCCGCTGTCGATGGCTTTTTCCACGGCCTCGACGCTGGCGCGTGAAACGTGGGCGGTGCCCAGCAGGGTGTAACGCACGCCGTCGCGTTCGACAACGCGCACCGGCTGGCCGGCGAACAGGTCGTCGCCGGTCTCGGGAAGGGTTTCGGTCATGGGTTCATTCATTGGAAGGTGCAGTGTCGGCGCCGTCGCCGAGCGCGCGCTGCATCTGCACGGTATCCAGCCAGCGGCCATGCTTGCGGCCGAGGCCACGGAACACGCCCACCAGCTCGAAGCCGAAGCGTTCGTGCAGCTTGATTGAAGCGGTGTTGGTTGGTTCGCCGATCACCGCCACCATCTGCCGGTAGCCACGCGCCACGCAGGCATCGATCAGCGCCTGCAGCAGGCCGGTGCCGACGCCCTTGCCCTGGAAGCGGGCATCGACGTAGACCGAGTTCTCCACGGTCCACTGGTAGGCCACGCGGGTGCGGTAGGTGTTGGCGTAGGCATAGCCGGCCACCTGGCCATCGATCTCGGCGACCAGGTAGGGGAAGCCGCGATCGACGATGTCGCGCATGCGGCGCAGCATCTCGGTCGCGTCCGGGATCTCGTACTCGTAGGTGTTGACGAAGTCGGTCACTTCCACCGCGTAGATCGCGGTGATCGCATTGATGTCGGCAGGGCCGGCATCACGGATGAGGACGGCCATGCGCGGGCTCCGGCTCAGTCGATGTAGCGCTTGAGCAGGTCGCCGTAGGCATCGATGCGGCGATCACGCAGGAACGGCCAGATGCGGCGCACGTGCTCGCTGCGCTGCAGGTCGATGTCGCACAGCAGTACGGTGGCCTCGGTACCGGCCTCGGCCAGGAATTCGCCCTGCGGGCCCAGCACGTGGCTGTTGCCCCAGAACTGGATGCCCGAAGCACCCAGCGGCGAAGCCTCATGGCCGACGCGGTTGCAGCTCAGCACCGGCAGGCCATTGGCCACGGCATGGCCGCGGTGGCTCAGTACCCAGGCGTCGCGCTGGCGGGTCTTCTCGTCCTGCACATCGTCCGGGTCCCAGCCGATCGCGGTCGGGTACAGCAGCAGCTCGGCGCCGGCCAGCGCCATCAGCCGCGCCGCTTCCGGGTACCACTGGTCCCAGCACACCAGCACGCCCAGGCGGCCCACCGAGGTGTCGATCGGCGTGAAACCGATGTCGCCCGGAGTGAAGTAGAACTTCTCGTAGAAGCCCGGGTCGTCCGGGATATGCATCTTTCGGTACTTGCCGAGCAGCGTGCCGTCCTTCTCGAACACCACGGCGGTGTTGTGGTACAGGCCGGCAGCGCGGCGCTCGAACAGCGAGCCGACCAGCACCACGCCATGCTTCTTCGCCAGCGCGCCCAGGCGCTCGGTGCTCGGGCCCGGAATCGGCTCGGCCAGGTCGAACTCATCCACCGACTCGTGCTGGCAGAAGTACGGACCGTTGTGCAGTTCCTGCAGCAGCACCAGCTTGGCACCCTGCGCAGCCGCCTCGGCCACGCGTGCTTCGATCACCGCCAGGTTGGCGGCGGCGTCACCGTGGTTGCGCTCCTGGATCAGGGCGACGGTAAGGGGGCTGCGCGAGTTCATGCGGGGCGTTCCTGCGGGGGAAAACCTGCATGTTAGCGCGGATGGACGGCGGCGGCGTGTCGCGCGCTGAATGGGTGATGGTCGTGCCGGCCGCTGGCCGGCATCCCCGTCAATCCATCAGGCATTGCCTGGTTGCCGGCCAGCGGCCGGCACGACCTTTTCTCAGGCCTTCAACAGCCCTTCCGGCAGCTGCATGGTGATGCAGTGCAGGCTGCCGTTCTGCCAGATCAGCGAGCGGCAGGGCACCTGCACGATCTCGCGGCCCGGGTAGGCCTGCGCCAGCACGTCGCGGGCCAGGTCGTCGGCCGGGTCGCCATAGGCCGGCATCAGTACCGCGCCGTTGACGATCAGGTAGTTGGCGTACGACGCGGCCAGGCGACGGCCTTCGTCGATCACCGGCCGGGCCCACGGCAGCGGGAACAGGCGGTACGGCTGGCCATCCTTGGTACGCAGTGCAGCCAGCTCGTTGCCCATCGCCTGCAGTTCGGCGTAGTGCGAGTCGCTCTCGTCGTCGCAGGCCTGGTAGACGATGCTGTCGGTCGAGGCGAAGCGGGCGAGGGTGTCGATGTGCGCGTCGGTGTCGTCGCCTTCCAGGTAGCCGTGGTCCAGCCACAGCACGCGGTCCTGCTGCAGCCAGTCGGCGAGGTCGGCGCTCAGGCTGGCGCGGTCACGGTCCGGGTGGCGTTCGTGCAGGCACTTCCAGGTGGTCAGCAAGGTGCCTTCGCCGTCGGTCTCGATGCCGCCGCCTTCCAGCGCGAACGGAATGCTGCGCACCGGCGCATCGTTGAACACGCCGGCCTGGTCGAGTACGCCCACCAGCTGGTCATCCAGGGTGGCGTCGAACTTGCCGCCCCAGCCGGTGAAGCGGAAGTCCAGCAGCTGGAAACCGCCGTCGGCGCGGCGCAGGGTGATCGGGCCGGAGTCGCGCAGCCAGGTATCGTCGTAGGCGGCCGTGGTGAAGTGGACCTTGTCCATGTCGATGCGGTTGGAACGCAGCCGCATCTCGGCATAGGTCTCCACATCGTCGTCGGCCACGCAGATCAGCACCGGCTGGAAGCGGGTGATGGCCGCGACCAGGGCGATGTAGGTCTCTTCCACCTGGCCCAGGCGGTCGGCCCAGTCGGTGTCGGCGGTGGGCCAGGCAATGAGGACGCCGCTCTGGGCTTCCCACTCGGCAGGAAAACGAAGGGTCTGGTTCATGGTCTCGCTACACAGGCCCGCCCACGGCGGGTAAGGGGATCAACGGATCGGCGGTTTCGGGCCGATTTCGTTCGGGTCCGCCTGGTTGGCCACCACGTCGATCACCTTCTGCTTCTCGAAGTAGACGGTGAACTGCGGGTACACCCAGCGGTTGATGGTCGGCCATTGCCGCTTCTGCCCGCCGCGCGGCTGCAGCTGCTCGCTGGGCGCGCCGAACTGCGCCTGCACCTGCTGCATGCTCTGGCCGCGCACGGGCAGGGCGCCGGCCGGCTTCTCGCGGGCACGGTCGACAAGCAGGGTATCGGCCAGTGCCGGTGTGGCGGCGGCCAGGGTGGCCATCACGGCCAGGGCGGACAGGTAACGCTTCATCTCGATCTACTCCCCAGTGGTCAAGAAAGGCGATTACAGCAAAAACGGCAGGAAAAAGCCGCATAAACAAAAAACCGCCCGAAGGCGGTTTCTTGCATCGGGTCGGCCCCGCGTAGGGCCCGCCGCAGCTAGGAGGCTGTGAGGCTTAGCGCTGACGCGCCTTGAAACGCGGGTTCGACTTGCAGATGACGAAGATCTTGCCACGACGACGCACGACCTTGCAGTCACGGTGACGGGCCTTCGCCGACTTCAGGGAGGACAGGACTTTCATGGCATACCTCGGCGTAAACAGTAGTTGTTCGGGTGGAGCGTGGCCGCGATATGCGAAAGACAATCGGCAGTTGACGCTCGTTCAAGCCCGCCATTCTACCGGGCTTTTCCTCATGGTTTCAAGTGGTTGCACAAAAGATCCCGCTCGGGGCGTCTGGCAGGGGCTAGAATGGCCTCTTCACACGCTCTGGGACCCCCATGAATCCACTCGCTCCCGTCCTGACCATCGACGGCCCATCCGGGGCCGGCAAGGGTACCATCAGCCGCATCATCGCGCGCAGGATGGGCTGGCATTACCTGGATTCGGGCGCGCTGTACCGGGCGGTGGGCGTGGCCGCGAGCTGGGCCGACATCGATACTTCCGACGCCTCGGCGCTGGTGCGCTGCACCTTCGACACCCACGTCCAGTTTGTCGAGCAGGGCGATGCCATGCGGGTCATGGTCAATGGCACCGACGCCACCGACGAGCTGCGCCTGGAGACCACCGGCGCGCTGGCCTCGGCGATTGCGGCCATTCCGGAGGTCCGGGCCGCCCTGAAGGAGCGCCAGCGCGCATTCAGGGAGCTGCCCGGCCTGGTCGCCGACGGCCGTGACATGGGCACGGTGATCTTCCCGGACGCCTCCTACAAGGTCTTCCTGACCGCCAGTGCCGAGGAGCGCGCCGAGCGCCGGCATAAGCAGTTGAAAGACAAGGGGGTTTCTGTTAACTTTGATGACCTCCTGCGCGAGATCATGGCCCGCGACGCCCGTGATGCCCAGCGTACCGTGGCGCCCCTGAAGCCGGCAGACGATGCTGTCCTCATCGACACCACAGGCATCGGCATCGATGATGTCGTTGCCCGAGTGATGGATCTGCTTCCGGTTCCGGCTGCCTGATCCGTTCGCGCGGGAGCACTGCCAGCAGCATCGGCGGTGGTCGCGCATAGCAGTGCTGTACCCGCTCCGTCGCGCAATGATGCGTGGCGGTTTTCCTACTACACACGACCTGCGTTTCCGGGGTCGACCAACAGGCGGGCGGTCGCCATTCCCCTGAAGGGGACGCCACCGACCCATGTGTCCAACAGAGTAAATCTAATGACCGAATCATTTGCCGAACTGTTTGAAGCCAGCCAGGCCAACCTGGCCAAGCTGAAGCCGGGCGCCATCGTCAGCGGTACCGTTGTTGAAGTCCGCGGCGACGTCGTGGTGATCAACGCTGGCCTGAAGTCCGAAGGCATCGTGCCGATCGAACAGTTCCGTAACGACGCTGGCGAAATCGACGTCGCCGAAGGCGACATCGTCAAGGTCGCCCTCGACTCGATCGAGAACGGCTTCGGCGAAACCGTCCTGTCGCGCGAGAAGGCCAAGCGCGCGATGGTGTGGGACGAGCTGGAAGAAGCGTTGGAAAAGAACGAAACCATCACCGGCCGCATCAGCGGCAAGGTCAAGGGTGGTTTCACCGTGGACATCAAGGATGTCCGCGCCTTCCTGCCGGGTTCCCTGGTCGATGTGCGCCCGGTGCGCGATCCGGCCTACCTGGAAGGCAAGGAACTCGAGTTCAAGCTCATCAAGCTGGACCGCAAGCGTAACAACGTCGTGGTCTCGCGCCGCGCTGTCGTCGAAAGCGAGCACTCGGAAGAGCGCGAGCAGCTGATGGACAAGCTGCAGGAAGGCGCGATCCTGAAGGGTGTCGTCAAGAACCTGACCGATTACGGCGCGTTCGTGGACCTGGGCGGTATCGACGGCCTGCTGCACATCACCGACATGGCGTGGAAGCGCGTGCGTCACCCGTCGGAAGTCGTGAACGTCGGCGACGAGCTGGACGTCCGCGTGCTGAAGTTCGACCGCGAGCGCAACCGCGTTTCGCTGGGCCTGAAGCAGCTGGGCGAGGATCCGTGGGACAACATCGGCCGTCGTTACCCGGCCAACAGCCGCGTCTTCGGCAAGGTCTCCAACGTCACCGATTACGGTGCGTTCGTTGAGATCGAGCCGGGCGTCGAAGGCCTGGTGCACGTCTCCGAGATGGACTGGACCAACAAGAACGTCAACCCGTCCAAGGTTGTGCAGGTGGGTGACGAAGTCGAAGTGATGGTGCTGGACGTCGATGAAGAGCGTCGCCGTATCTCGCTGGGCATGAAGCAGGTTGCCGCCAATCCGTGGGAAACCTTCGCTGCCACCCACAAGAAGGGTGACAAGGTGTCGGGCCAGATCAAGTCGATCACCGACTTCGGCATCTTCATCGGCCTGGACGGCGGCATCGATGGCCTGGTCCACCTGTCCGACATCAGCTGGAACACCACCGGCGAAGACGTCGTTCGCAACTTCAAGAAGGGCGATACCCTGGACGCCGTCGTCCTGGCTGTCGATCCGGAGCGCGAGCGCATCTCCCTGGGCGTGAAGCAGCTGGAGCAGGATCCGTTCGGCCAGTACATGGCGGCCAATCCGAAGGGTTCCAAGGTCGAAGGCGTGGTGAAGGAAGTCGACGCCAAGGGCGCGATCATCGAGCTGGCTGACGGCATCGAAGGTTACGTCTCGGCCCGCGACATCGCCAACGAGCGCGTTGACGACGCCACCCAGCACCTGAAGGTCGGCGACAAGATCGAAGCCAAGTTCGTGGGCATGGACCGCAAGGGCCGTACCCTGCAGCTGTCGATCAAGGCCAAGGACGACGCGGAAATGCGCGAAGTGCTGGAGGAATACCAGTCCTCTTCGGCTTCCAGCGGCACCACCCAGCTGGGCGCGCTGCTGCGTGCGCAGCTGAACGGCAACAAGTCCGAGTAATCGGCCTTAGGCTGTTTGTTGTTTCCTGGACGGCCCGGGCTTCTGCCCGGGCCGTTTCAGGCTGAGATGCCCCTGATGTGAGCCGGTGATGACCAAATCCGAACTGATCGAAATCCTTGCGCGCCGGCAGGCGCACCTGAAGGCCGATGATGTCGATCTGGCGGTGAAGTCGTTGCTGGAAATGATGGGCGGATCGCTGTCCGCCGGGGATCGCATCGAAATCCGTGGTTTTGGCAGCTTCTCGCTGCACTATCGTCCGCCGCGCCTGGGCCGCAACCCGAAGACCGGCGAATCGGTTGCCCTGCCGGGCAAGCATGTCCCCCATTTCAAGCCGGGCAAGGAACTGCGCGAGCGCGTCAGCAGCGTGCTGCCGCTGGATGCCGATCCGGCCTGAGCCTGCCGTCGCGCCACCGCGTGCGAATCCAGCCGCGAGTCGGATAAGCTACGGACTCCTGCCACTGGAGCTGTCGCATGAAGGTTTTTCGTCTGCTGGTCCTGCTGGCGGTGCTGATCCTTGGGTTGATCATTGGTGCGGTCAACATGACCGCGATGTCGATCAACCTGCTGTTTACCCAACTGCACACCTCGGTGGGCGTGGCCCTGATCGCCGCGCTGCTGGTCGGTGTGGTGGTCGGTGCCGGGCTGGTGCTGGTGAGCGTGGTCATTCCGCTCTACGGCCAGCTGCGCCGCGCCAACAAGTCCGCTGTCGCTTCGCCGGCACCGGTCGCTTCCAACCAATCTTTTGATGGACGTTGATCGAAGATGGATTTCGTCACCGAGTGGTTCTGGTTTTTCCTGTTCGTTCCGCTGGCCGCACTGGCCGGGTGGGTGATCGGACGTCGCGGCGGCCAACGCCACGGTGACAGCCAGGTCAGCCGCCTGTCGAGCACCTATTTCCGGGGCCTGAACTACCTGCTCAACGAGCAGCCGGACAAGGCCATCGAGCTGTTCCTGCACATTGCCGAGCTGGACAAGGAAACCTTCGAGACCCAGGTCGCGCTGGGCCACCTGTTCCGCCGCCGCGGCGAAGTCGACCGTGCCATCCGCCTGCACCAGGGCCTGGTCAACCGTCACGACCTCAGTGATGCACAGCGCGTGCAGGCTCTGCTGGCGCTGGGCGAGGACTACATGAAGTCCGGCCTGCTGGATCGCGCAGAGACCGTGTTCACCGAGCTGGCGCAGCTGGACCAGCGCGCCCCGCAGGCGCTCAAGCACCTGATCGGCATCTACCAGGCCGAGCGCGACTGGGAAAAGGCGATCGACAACGCCACCCGTTTCGAGGATGTCACCGGCGAGCCGATGGGCAAGCTGATCGGGCAGTTCGAATGCGAACTGGCCGAGCGGTTCCGTGGCGCCGGCAAGCTGGAAGAGGCGAGGGCAGCGATTGCGCGGGCCTACCAGGCCGACGCGATGTCGGTGCGCGCCGGCATCATCGAGGGCCGCCTGGAGACCGACGCGGGTAACCCGGAGGCGGCCGTACGCGCCTTCGAGCGCGCCGCGCGCAACGATCCCGAATACCTGCCGGAACTGCTGCCGGCCTTGATGCAGAACTACCGCAAGGTTGGCGACCTGGCAGGCGCACGCGCGTTCCTGTCGGAGATGACCGAGCATTACCGCGGCATCGCCCCGGTACTGGCGCTGACCCGCCTGATGGAAGAGCAGGAGGGCGTGGCGCCGGCGCGTGCCTACCTGGGCCGCCAGCTCAAGGATCGTCCGTCGGTGCGTGGCGAGTCCGCGCTGATCGACCTGACCCTGGCCGAGGGCGCCGATTCCACGGCCACCCTGCACGACCTCAAGCACATCACCGACCAGCTGCTGGTGCGCAACCCGGCCTATCGCTGCACCCGCTGCGGCTTCGGCGCGCGTACCCACCACTGGCAGTGCCCGAGCTGCAAGGAGTGGGGGACGGTCAAGCCGCTGCTGAATTACGCGGTGCTCTGATCCATGCCCTGGCTTGTGATGGGCGCGCTGCTGGCGCTCGCCCTGCTGAGCGCGCTGCTGACGTGGGCGGCACGCGGCTATGCATTGCGCCGGCAGTTGATGGACCAGCCCGGCGAACGCCGCAGCCATAGCGTTGCCACCCCGCGCGGTGGCGGCATCGCCATTGTCATCAGCCTGCTGGTGACTGCTGGCGTGGCCATGTGGGCCTGGCCCGAAGCGACTCCCAGTTTGCTGGTGGCCAGCCTTGGGCTGGTGCTGGTGGCCGGCATCGGCTGGTGGGACGACCACAAGCCCCTGCCGGCGATGCGTCGCCTGCTGGTGCACTTCGTCGCTGCGGCGCTGCTGGCCGGCCTGGTCAAGGTGAACGGCGGAAGCTGGCTGTTGGCCACGCTGGTGCTGCTGTTCACTGCCTCGCTGATCAACATCTGGAATTTCATGGACGGCATCAACGGCATTGCCGCCAGCCAGGCCGTCGTAGCGATGCTGGGGCTGGCGCCGGTGCTGCCGTGGCCGTACTCGCTGGCTGCCGTGGCGCTGGGCCTGGCCTGCCTGGGATTCCTGCCGTTCAACTTCCCGCGGGCCAGGATCTTCATGGGCGATGTCGGAAGTGGAGCGCTGGGATACGCGGTCGCGGCCGTGCTGGCGCTCGCCAGCGTGCGTACCGATATCAACTGGATCCTGCTGCTGGTACCGGTTTCGCCGTTCCTCGTGGACGCGGGCTTCACACTGCTGGCGCGCATCATTTCAGGACAACGCTGGATGGAACCCCATACCCAGCACGTCTACCAGCGCGCGGTGCAGGCAGGAGCCAGTCACCCCCAGGTGACAGGGATGTACTTTGCTTTAGGCCTGTTCAGCATTACAGTGTTCAATGTCTGCTCCAATCTGCAGCCGAGGTGGGAGGCTGCCGTGGCGATCGCGTGGTTCACCGCGCTGAGCGTTCTCTGGCTCCTCCTGCGCAATGGAATGCGCTACCGACAAGGAAATACCTGACTTATGGCTTCGCCCTGGCGGGACAGAATCCTCGGCCTGATGCCGCGTTCGGCCATCGTCTGCCACGACCTTTTCATGGTCTGGGCATGCTGGCAGCTGCTCCACGCGGGGCGCTACTCGATCCTCCCCAACGCCCCGGCGCTGCCCCTGTGGAACGTCGATACCACGCTGGTGCTGCTGCTGCAGGGCCTGGTGTTCTGGCGCGTGGGCCTGTATCGCGGCCTGTGGCGGTTCGCCAGCGTCAGCGACCTGCTGAACATCTTCAAGGCCAGCTTCATCGGCATGGTGGCCATCGTGCTGGTGCTGATGTGGAAGCGCTTCGACGGCGTGCCGATGTCGGTGCTGGTGATCTATCCGTTCGCGCTGTCGGCCCTGCTGGGCGCGCCGCGCCTGCTGTACCGGGCCTGGAAGGACTACCAGGCGCTGCAGTCCGATTCCAGCGCCCGCCGCGTGCTGATCCTGGGTGCCGGCCAGGCGGCCGAGACCCTGGTGCGCGACCTGCGCCGTTCCGGCAACTTCGAGCCGGTCGGCCTGCTCGACGATGCACCGCACCTGCGTGGCGCCAAGCTGCAGGGCCTGCCGATCCTCGGCACCCTGGACGACGCACCAACGGTGGTCCGCGAGACTGCCGCCAAGCTGCTGGTCATCGCCATGCCCTCGTTGGACGCTGCGGGCATGCAGCGCGTGGTGGCGATCTGCGAAAGCACCGGCGTGCCGTTCCGTACCGTGCCCAAGCTGAGTGACATCCTGCAGGGCCAGTCGCTGCCGGGCCAGCTGAAGGAAGTGGCGATCGAGGACCTGCTGGGGCGCAAGCCGATCATGCCGGACTGGAACCTGATCCGCGGCTGGTTGGGCGGGCGCACCGTGATGGTGACCGGCGCCGGTGGTTCGATCGGCTCGGAGCTGTGCCGCCAGTGCGCGCGGCATGGTGCCGGTCGCATCATCCTGCTGGAGATCAGCGAGCTGCTGCTGCTGACCATCGAGGGCGAGCTGCGTCGCAGCTTCCCCGATGTCGAGATCGAGGCGGTGCTGGGCGACTGCGGTGACCCGGCGGTGATCCGCCACGCGCTGTCGCTGCACCCGGTCGATACCGCCTTCCATGCCGCCGCCTACAAGCACGTCCCGGTGCTGGAGCGCCAGCTGCGCGAAGCGGTGCGCAACAACATCCTGGCGACCGAGAACGTGGCCCGCGCCTGCCTGGAAGCCCGCGTGGAGCATTTCGTGTTCATCTCCACCGACAAGGCGGTCGACCCGGTCAATGCGCTGGGCGCGAGCAAGCGCTACGCCGAGATGATCTGCCAGAGCCTGGACCAGAAGTCCACGCATACCCGTTTTGTCACGGTGCGCTTCGGCAACGTGCTGGCGTCGGCCGGCAGCGTGGTGCCGCTGTTCCGCGAGCAGATCCTGCGCGGTGGCCCGGTCACGGTCACCGATCCGGAAGTCAGCCGTTACTTCATGACCATTCCCGAGGCCTGCCAGCTGATCCTGCAGGCGGCCGCCTCCGCGTCGCATGGCGCGATCTACACGCTCGACATGGGCGAGCCGGTGCCGATCCGCGTGCTGGCCGAACAGATGATCCGCCTGACCGGCAAGCAGCCGTACAAGGACATCCCGATCATCTATACCGGCCTGCGTCCGGGCGAGAAACTGCACGAGACGCTGTTCTATTCGGACGAGGACTACCGCTCGACCGCGCATCCCAAGATTCTCGAGGCTGGCGTGCGTGCGTTCTCGCGCGACCTGGTGCTGGGCAACGTGCCGCGCCTGCGTGAGGCGATTGCCAGCTACGACACGGCCAGCATCCAGGAAATCCTGTTTGCGACGATGCCGGAATTCTCGCCAATCGAACAGGATGCTTACATTTCATCCGCTAAAGTCGTGCCCTTTCCGGCACGTGAGGCGAACAGGCACCAATGAGCAAGCGAATTCGCAAGGCAGTATTCCCGGTGGCAGGGCTGGGGACGCGTTTTCTGCCAGCAACTAAGACTGTGCCGAAGGAGATGCTGCCGATCATTGATCGGCCGCTGATCCAGTACGCCGTGGATGAAGCCATCGAGGCCGGCTGCGACACCCTGGTGTTCATCACCAACCGCTACAAGCATGCGGTGGCCGACTATTTCGACAAGGCCTACGAACTGGAGCAGAAGCTCGAGCGCGCCGGCAAGCAGGAGCAGCTGGAGCTGATCCGGCACGTGCTGCCCAATGGCGTGCGCGCGATTTTCGTGACCCAGGCCGAGGCGCTGGGCCTGGGGCATGCGGTGTTGTGTGCCAAGGCCGTGATCGGCGACGAGCCGTTCGCGGTGCTGCTGCCCGACGATCTGATCTGGAACCGCGGTGCCGGTGCACTGAAGCAGATGGCCGACCTCAATGAGGCCAGCGGTGCCAGCGTGATTGCGGTGGAAGACGTGCCGCACGAGAAGACCGCCAGCTACGGCATCGTCGCCACCGAGGCGTTCGATGGCCGCAAGGGCCGCATTTCGCAGATCGTCGAGAAGCCGAAACCGGAGGACGCGCCGAGCGACCTGGCGGTGGTCGGCCGTTATGTACTGAGCCCGAAGATCTTCGAGCTGCTTGAACAGACCCAGACCGGTGCCGGCGGCGAGATCCAGCTGACCGATGCGATTGCCGAGCTGTTGAAGACCGAAGAGGTCGACGCCTATCGTTTCGAGGGCACCCGTTTCGACTGCGGCACGCATCTGGGCCTGGTGGAGGCGACGATCCGCTTCGCGCTGGACAACCCGAAGCTGGCCGGCCCGGCGCGGGAGAAGCTGGCGGCGATGCTGGCGGAATAAGGGGTTTATCAAGCGCTCCGTCAGCGCTTTGATTGATACGTGATGGGCGGGACGGGTGGGCCGTTGCAGGACACGCCGTAAACCCGTCCATGGGGGCTCGATGGCGCCATCCATGGCGCCAACGGTCCTGCAACGGCCCACCCGTCCCGCCTGTCAGGTTTCCTGCGGGCGCGGACGCGAAGGGCGGAATCAAAGGCAAAGGCAAAAGCAAAAAGGCAGCCACTGGCTGCCTTTTTTCGTGGGTTGGGGTCAGATCCCTTTGCGCAACAAAGGGATCTGACCCCGGCCTTTGACCCTGCCTTTGCTCATCCCTCCGCCGCGGGGAGGCTGGAAGGGCCGGGTTGGCAGGGCTGCCCGGGACCGTTGGCGCCATGGATGGCGCCATCGAGCCCCCATGGAAGGGTTCACGGCGTGTCCCGGGCAGCCCTGCCAACCCGGCCCACGCCATGAAGCCCAACGAGGCAACGCCTTGAACCTTACAGCGCCTCGAAAATACCCGCCGCGCCCATGCCGGTGCCGATGCACATCGTCACCATGCCGTACTTCTGCTGGCGACGACGCAGGCCATGCAGCAGGGTCGCGGTGCGGATCGCGCCGGTCGCGCCCAGCGGGTGGCCCAGGGCGATCGCGCCGCCCAGCGGGTTGACCTTGGCCGGGTCCAGGCCGCAGTCGCGGATCACCGCCAGCGACTGTGCGGCGAAGGCTTCGTTGAGCTCGATCCAGTCCAGCTGGTCCTGGGTCAGGCCGGCCTGCTTCAGTGCCTTCGGGATCGCGGCGATCGGGCCGATGCCCATCACTTCCGGGCGCACGCCGGCCACCGAGAAGCTGACGAAACGCGCCAGCGGGGTCAGGCCGTAATCCTTGATCGCCTGCTCCGAGGCCAGCAGCACGGCGCCGGCGCCGTCGCTCATCTGCGACGAGTTGCCAGCGGTGACGGTGCCGCCGAACTGGCCGTTGCGGAACACCGGGCGCAGCTTGGCCAGGCCTTCGGCCGAGGAATCCGGGCGCGGGCCTTCGTCGGTGTCGGCGATCTTGTTGCGGGTGATGATGCGCTGTCCATCGGCCAGGTCCGGCAGGTGCGAGACGATCTCGTACGGGCTGATCTCGTCCTTGAATTCGCCGTTCTGGATCGCGGCCATGGCCTTCTGGTGCGAGGCCAGGGCGAAGGCGTCCTGGTCTTCGCGCGAGACCTTCCACTCTTCGGCCACCTTTTCGGCGGTGATGCCCATGCCGTAGGCAATGGCCACGTGGTCGTTGTCGAACACGCTCGGTGCCATCGCGATCTTGTTGCCCATCATCGGCACCATCGACATCGACTCGGTGCCGCCGGCCAGCATCAGGTCGGCGTTGCCCAGGCGGATCGCGTCGGCGGCCTGCGCCACGGCCTGCAGGCCGGAGGAGCAGAAGCGGTTCACGGTCTGCGCGGCGATGGTGTTGGGCAGGCCGGCCAGCAGCACGCCGATGCGCGCCACGTTCATGCCCTGCTCGGCTTCGGGCATGGCGCAGCCGATGATCGCGTCATCGATGCGGTTGACGTCCACGCCCGGGGCCTGGGCGACGACGCTGCGCAGCACGTGCGCAAGCATGTCGTCGGGGCGGGTGTTGCGGAACATGCCCTTGGGCGCCTTGCCAACCGGGGTGCGGGTGGCGGCGACGATGTAGGCGTCCTGGATTTGCTTGGTCATTGCAATGATCTCTTGAATAGGGGTTGGAAGAGGTTGCCGGCCAGCGGCCGGCACTACCGATGTCTTCCGTCAGTTCCGCAGCGGCTTGCCGGTCTTCAGCATGTGCGCGATGCGGGCCTGGGTCTTTTCCTGCTGGGCCAGTTCGACGAAGTGCTTGCGCTCCAGGGTCAGCAGCCATTCTTCGTCGACCAGGGTGCCGCGATCGACCTTGCCGCCGCACAGCACGGTGGCGATGCGCTCGGCGATCTCGTAGTCGTACGGGCTGATGAAGCGGCCTTCCAGCATGTTGACCAGCATCATCTTGAAGGTGGCGATGCCGACGTCACCGGCCACCTGGATGCGGCGTGCCGGCAGCGGCGGGCGGTAGCCCGCTTCGGCCAGGGCGCGTGCTTCGGCCTTCGCGATGTGCAGGGCCTCGTAGCTGTTGAACACCACCTTGTCGGTGCTGCGCAGCAGGCCCAGTTCCTTGGCGTTGACCGCCGAGTTGGACACCTTGGCCATCGCCACGGTCTCGAAGGTCTTCTTCAGTTCGGCGAACACGTCGCCACCCGGGCCGGCGGCCTGCGAGGCGCGCACGGCCAGTTCCTTCAGGCCGCCACCGGCCGGCAGCAGGCCGACGCCGGCCTCGACCAGGCCGATGTAGCTTTCCAGGAAGGCCACGGTCTTGGCGCTGTGCATCTGGAACTCGCAGCCGCCACCCAGGGCCAGGCCACGCACGGCGGCCACCACCGGCACCAGCGAGTACTTGATGCGCTGGCTGGTGCGCTGGAAATTGGCGACCATTTCTTCGAACTGGTCGACCTTGCCGGCCTGCAGCAGGCCAAGCGCACCGGCCAGGTCGGCACCCGCGGAGAAGGGCTCCTTCTGCTGCCAGATCACCAGGCCCTGGAAGTCCTTCTCGGCGCGGCTCACGCATTCCTGCAGGCCGTCCAGCACCTGGTCGGATACGGTGTTCATCTTGGTCTTGAAGCTGACCACCGCAATGCCATCGCCGTCATGCCACATGCGCAGGCCGTCGTTCTCGAACACGGTCTCGCCCGGCGCGAAGGTCTCGCCCAGCAGCGGGTCCGGGAAGCGCTGGCGCTGGTACACCGGCAGCGACGAGCGCGGCAGCTTGGCGTTGCGCGACGGGCTGTAGCTGCCTTCGGCGGCATGCACGCCGTCGCGGCCATCGAACACCCAGTCCGGCAGCGGCGCATTGCTCATGCTCTTGCCGGCGACGATGTCATCGGCGATCCACTGTGCCACCTGCTTCCAGCCGGCGGCCTGCCAGGTTTCGAACGGGCCCAGCGACCAGCCGTAGCCCCAGCGGATGGCCAGGTCGACGTCGCGCGCGGTCTCGGCGATGTCGGCCAGGTGGTAGGCGCTGTAGTGGAACAGGTCGCGGAAGGTCGCCCACAGGAACTGCGCCTGCGGGTGCTGGCTTTCGCGCAGCTTGGCGAACTTCTCGGCCGGATTCTTGATCTTCAGGATCTCGACCACTTCCGGGGCGGCGGTGCGATCGGCCGGGCGGTAGTCCTGCTTCTCCAGGTCCAGCACGACGATGTCCTTGCCGACCTTGCGGAAGATGCCGGCACCGGTCTTCTGGCCCAGCGCGCCCTTGGCGATCAGCGCGTCCAGCCACTTCGGCGACTTGAAGAATGCATGCCACGGGTCGTTCGGCAGGGTGTCGCCCATGGTCTTGATGACGTGGGCCATGGTGTCCAGGCCGACCACGTCGGAGGTGCGGTAGGTGGCCGACTTCGGGCGGCCGACCAGCGGGCCGGTCAGGCCGTCCACTTCATCGAAGCCCAGGCCGAACTGCTGGGTGTGGTGGATGGTCGACAGGATCGAGAACACGCCGATGCGGTTGCCGATGAAGTTCGGGGTGTCCTTGGCGTACACCACGCCCTTGCCCAGGGTGGTGACCAGAAATTCTTCCAGGCCTTCCAGCACGGCGGCATCGGTGGTGGTGGCCGGGATCAGCTCGGCCAGGTGCATGTAGCGCGGCGGGTTGAAGAAGTGCACGCCGCAGAAGCGGTGGCGCAGCTGTTCGGGCAGCACGTCGGCCAGCTTGTTGATGCCCAGGCCGGAGGTGTTGGAGGCCAGCACCGCGTGGTCGGCCACGAACGGCGCGATCTTCTTGTACAGGTCCTGCTTCCAGTCCATGCGCTCGGCGATGGCCTCGATGATCAGGTCGCAGTCCTTCAGCTGCTCCAGGCCGGAGTCGTAGTTGGCCGGGGTGATGGCTTCGGCCAGCGACTTGCTGGCCAGCGGCGCCGGGCTCAGCTTGCCCAGGTTGGCGATCGCCTTCAGCACGATGCCGTCGGCCGGGCCTTCCTTCGCAGGCAGGTCGAACAGCACGGTGTCGACGCCCGCGTTGGTGAGGTGGGCGGCGATCTGGGCACCCATGACGCCGGCACCCAGCACGGCGGCGCGGCGGACTAGCAGGGAATTGGACATGGTGTAAGGCCTTTGTTGGTCAGCAGTTACTGGGTGGAATCAAGGGAAGCGGGCAGGGCGCTGGCGCGTGCGGCGGCGCGGAACCCGGCTTCGGCGAAATGGATCAGTTCGTGGGCGGCATGGGCACGATGCGCCGCTTCGGTGACACCGGCGGGACGCTTGATCAGCCCGAAGTCGGCCATCGCATAGGTGAGCGAACCGGCCAGGAAGTCCAGGCGCCAGTACAGCTCTTCCTTGCTCAGGCCGGGCACGCACTCGCCGATGGCCTTGCCGAACGCACGCAGCACGTGGCCGTAGTGGTCGGACAGGAACTTGCGCAGGTTGTCGTTCTTCTCGGCGTAGGCGCGGGCGATCACGCGCACGAAAGCGCCGCCGTTCTGGCGGTCCTGGGCCAGTGCCAGTGCCGGTTCGACGAAGGCGGCCAGCACCGGGCGCAGCTGCCCGGGGTGTTCGCTGCGGGCGCGCTCGAGCTGCGCCAGACGGGCGCCGGTCATCTCGTCCATGCGGCGGCGGAATACCTCGTTGACCAGGTTTTCCTTGGAGCCGAAGTGGTAGTTGACCGCTGCGATGTTGACGTCGGCCTGGCTGGTCACCTGGCGCAGCGAGGTACCGGCGAAGCCGTGCTGTGCGAACAGCTCCTCGGCCGCGCCGAGGATCCGGTCCTTGGTCGAGAAGTGGGCGGGTTTGGCCATCGGCGGGCAGACCTTAATCAAACGATTGTTTGATACTAGGACCAGACGGTAGCGTATGGCATTTTGCAGTGCAGCAAAATCGGCCGGTCCGGTCAGATTTCACTCAGGTGGGTGAATGGGGTAGGGCCGGCCGCTGGCCGGCAGCCCCGAGGTTGAATGGCGCTCAATGCCAGCCAGCGGCCAGCACTACCACGCCAGCGCTTTATCTCTTACAATTCGCCTACGTTTATCAGGCTAAGCCCGCGTCCCGACGCGGGTTTTTTTCATGTTACCCTTCGGGCCATCCGCGGCCCGATTCCATTGGAGACATCCCATGGCGCTGGAGCGCACCCTTTCGATCATCAAGCCGGACGCCGTTGCCAAGAACGTCATCGGCGAAATCTACGCCCGCTTCGAGAAGGCCGGCCTGAAGGTCGTGGCCGCCAAGTACAAGCAGCTGTCGCGCCGTGAAGCCGAAGGCTTCTACGCCGTGCACCGCGAGCGTCCGTTCTTCAACGCGCTGGTCGAGTTCATGATCTCCGGCCCGGTGATGATCCAGGCCCTGGAAGGCGAGAACGCCGTCCTGGCCCACCGCGACCTGCTGGGCGCCACCAACCCGAAGGAAGCCGCGCCGGGCACCATCCGCGCCGACTTCGCCGAATCCATCGATGCCAACGCCGCCCACGGCTCGGACTCGGTCGAGAATGCCGCGATTGAAATCGCCTACTTCTTCGCCGCCACCGAAGTCGTCTCGCGCTGAGAGTAATGCCGTGAACGAGGTCGTACAGTCCCCCGCCATCCAGCCGCTGCCGAAGTCGGCACCCACGGCTGGCAAGCAGAACCTGCTCGACCTCGATCGCGCGGGCCTGGAGAAGTTTTTCGTCGAGGTTCTCGGCGAAAAGAAGTTCCGTGCCCACCAGGTGATGAAGTGGATCCACCATCGCTACGTCACCGACTTCGATGAAATGACCGATCTCGGCAAGGTCCTGCGCGCCAAGCTGCAGGCCCATGCCGAGGTCGTTGTCCCCAACATCGTGTTCGACAAGCCCTCCGCCGATGGCACCCACAAGTGGCTGCTGGCGATGGGCGTGGATGGCAAGAACGCCATCGAGACCGTGTACATCCCGGACAAGACCCGCGGCACGCTGTGCGTGTCCTCGCAGGTCGGCTGCGGCCTGAACTGCACGTTCTGCTCCACCGCCACCCAGGGTTTCAACCGCAACCTGACCACCGCCGAGATCATCGGCCAGGTGTGGGTCGCCGCGCGCCACCTGGGCAACGTGCCGCACCAGATGCGCCGCCTCACCAACGTGGTGATGATGGGCATGGGCGAGCCGCTGATGAATTTCGACAACGTCGTGCGCGCCATGAGCGTGATGCGCGACGACCTGGGCTACGGCCTGGCCAACAAGCGCGTGACCCTGTCGACCTCCGGCCTGGTGCCGCAGATCGACCGCCTGTCCGCCGAGAGCGACGTGTCGCTGGCGGTGTCGCTGCATGCGCCGAACGACGCGCTGCGCGAGACCTTGGTGCCGCTCAACAAGAAGTACCCGATCGCCGAGCTGATGGCCTCCTGCGCCCGCTACCTGCGCGCCAACAAGCGCCGCGAATCGGTCACCTTCGAATACACGCTGATGAAGGGCATCAACGACAAGCCCGAGCATGCCCGCGAGCTGGCGCGCCTGATGCGCCAGTTCGACAACGCGGTGCAGGCCAAGGATTCGGGCAAGGTCAACCTGATCCCGTTCAATCCGTTCCCGGGCACCCGCTACGAGCGTTCCGAGGAGGCCAACATCCGCGCCTTCCAGAAGATCCTGCTCGACAGCAACGTGCTGACCATGGTCCGCCGCACCCGTGGCGACGACATCGACGCCGCCTGTGGCCAGCTCAAGGGCCAGGTGATGGACCGCACCCGCCGCCAGGCGGAGTTCAACAAGACGCTGCAGGCGGGGAAGGGGAGCGATGCCGCAGCCTGACCGCCTCTGGCTGGTGCTGTGCGCAGGCGTGCTGGCCGTCGCGGTCGGTGGCTGCAAATCCCATCCCAAGGCCAAGCTCGGCCCGAGCCAGGCCCCGGTCTATTCGGTCGGTGACCCGGAAAGCGTCCGGCGCGAAGTGCGCTGGCGCGACCTGCTGACGCTGGCGACCCGCGACATGCAGGTCGGCAACCTCGATGCCGCCGAGCGCAAGGTGCGCGACGCGCTGAAACTGGCGCCCGAGGCCCCTGACGCGCTGGTGCTGCAGGCCGGTATCGACGACCGTCGTGGCCGCACCCGCCAGGCCGGCGAGAACTTCCGCAAGGCCGCCGAACTGGCGCCGCAGCGCGGCGACGTGCTCAACAACTACGGTGCCTGGCTGTGCCAGCAGGGCCGGCCGGCCGAATCGCTGGTCTGGTTCGACCGCGCGCTGCAGGCGCCGGGCTATCCCACCCCGGGCGAAGCGCAGGCCAATGCCGGCAGTTGCGCACTGGATGCGGGCCAGCTTGAGCGTGCCGAACGCGACCTGCGTGCGGCGCTCGTGGCGGCCCCGGCCAACCCGGTCGCGCTGGAGTCGATGGCCCAGCTGAGCTACCGCCAGGGCCGCTACATGGAGGCCCGGGCCTTCGCCGAACGTAGGATTGCGGCTGCACCCGCAACGCGTTCCGTGTTACAACTTGCGTCTCAAATCGAAGTGAAGCTGGGCGATCGGGCGGCATCTGATCGTTATCTGCAGCGGATTCGACAGGAATTTCCGCAGGAAGCGGGCTCCTAACTCCAGGGTTGATGCATTGTGATTGATGACCAGACTGTGAGCGCTCTCGAGACTGCGGCCGGCTGCGGCACCCGCCTGCGCCAGGCCCGTGAAGCGGCCGGACTGACCCTCGAAGATGTCGGCTCGCGCCTGCGCATGCCGGTCCAGGTGGTCAAGTCGCTGGAAGAGGAACAATGGCAGAAGCTGGGGGCGCCGGTGTTCGTGCGTGGCCAGCTGCGCAGCTATGCGCGCCTGCTCGACGTGGACGTGGGCCAGCTGCTGGAACAGGCCCAGGTCGGCCCGGTGGTTCCGCCCACCCTGGTCAGTCATACCCATACCCCGCGTGCGCGCCGCATCGCCGAGAACCTCGGCCGGCGCGTGCTGTATGTCGGCATCACCGCAGTCCTGGCAGTGCCGGTGTGGTTCGCCACCCGTGGCCATTTCGACGACAGCGCCACTCCGTCGCCGAACACCGCCTCGCTGGATGCGATCCCGGCCGCCGTGCCGGTGACCCCGGCCGCCGCCGGTACCGACGCCGCGGCCCCGGCTGACACGGCCACCGCCCCGGCCAGCAAGCCGGCCGCCACCCCGTACGTGGCCTCGCTGGCGCCGGTGCCGCGTCCGGCCCCGGCCCCGGCAGCGGCTGGCAACACGCTCGAAATGCAGTTCAGCGGCGACAGCTGGGTCGACATCGGCGGCCCGGACGGCAGCACCGTCGAGAAGGCGCTGATCAGGTCCGGCGAAACCCGCAGCTTCACGCCGGGCCAGGTGACCCGGGTGACCCTGGGCAACGCCTCGGCGGTCCAGGTTCAGCAGAACGGCGCTATCGTCGATCTGACCCCCTACCAGCGAGCCAACGTGGCACGCTTTCAGGTATCCTCTGAAGGCTCCGTGGTCCCGGTTTCGCACTGAGGCGCGGTTTCACCACCTTCGATAATCCCAATGGTCCCTCCCGATGGGCGGGGCGAGAGTACGCATGGCGATCGACGATCTGCTCGACGAGCACGAACAAAGTGAACGCGTCCGCAGCTGGCTGCGGAAGAATGGCGCCAGCATCCTCGGTGGCGTAGTCATCGCCATCGGTGCCATTGCCGGCTGGCAGTGGTACCAGAAGGATCAGGGCGGCAAGCTGGCCTCGGCCAATGTCGAGTACCAGAAGGCCCTGCAGGGCCTGCAGCAGAACAAGCTTGACGACGCCGCCAAGGCGGTCAAGGCGCTCGAAGCCGGCCCGTCCAGCATCTACGGCGACCTCGCGGCGCTGCAGCTGGCCAAGGCCCAGGTCGACGCTGGCAAGAACGAAGAAGCGCTGGCGACCCTGCGCAATGTGAAGGTCGAAGGCGACCTGCAGCGCGTGGTTGACCAGCGCGTGGCCCGCCTGCTGGTGGCCACCGGCAAGAGCGACGAGGCCATCAAGCTGCTGGGCAGCGCCACCGACAGCAGCAGCCTGGAAATCCATGGCGATGCGCTGATGGCGCAGGGCAAGCGTGATGAGGCCCGTGCACAGTACGAGAAGGCGCTGAAGACGCTGGACGTGGCAGCGCCGCAGCGGCGCCTGCTGGAAACCAAGGTTATGGACGCCGGCGGCACCGTCGCCGCCCCTGCGGAGTCGGTTTGATGAGTCAGAAGGTCATGATCACCCGCGTCGCCACCGTGCTCCTGATGGGCATGGCCCTGACCGGCTGCAGCACCATGAAGGGCTGGTTCGCCGGCAAGGACGCGGCCGCGAAGAAGGCACAGGAACCGGCTGAGCTGGTCAAGTTCGAGCCGACCGTGAAGGTCAGCAAGGTCTGGTCGGTCAACCTCGGCAAGGGCGAGCGCCGCATCGGCGTGCGCCAGGGCCCGGCGGTCGCCAACGGCCACGTGTTCGCTGCGGCGATCACCGGTGGCGTGCACGCCATCGACCTGCAGACCGGCAAGAAGGTCTGGACCTGGGAGCCGAAGAAGGAAAAGAAGAAGGCCAAGCTGCGCCTGTCCGGCGGCCCGGGTGTCGGTGAGAACCTGGTCGTGATCGGCACGCTGGATGGCCAGGTCATCGCGCTGGACATCAACGACGGCAGCGAGAAGTGGCGCGCCCGTGTCCCGGGTGAAGTCATTGCCGCGCCGGCCGTGGCCCAGGGCCTGGTCTACGTGCGCAGCAACGATGGCCGCGTCACCGCCTTCGATGCCGGCAACGGCACCCAGAAGTGGTTCAACCCGAGCGAGCTGCCGGCGCTGACCGTGCGCGGCAACGCGCCGGTGGTGACCGGTCCGGGCGTGCTGTTCATCGGCAAGGACGAGGGCGCGGTTGCCGCCCTGGCCCAGCAGGATGGCCGCACCCTGTGGGAGCAGAACCTGGGCAACGGCGAAGGCCGTACCGAGCTGGAGCGCATGGCCGACGTCGACGGCGCGCCGGTGCTGGAGGGCAACACCCTCTACGTGAGCAGCTTCAAGAACCAGACCATGGCCATCGAAGGCCCCACCGGTCGCCCCCTGTGGGCGCGCGACCATGGCGGTGCGGGTGGCGTGGCGGTGTCGTCGGGCAATGTGTTCGTCACCGACAACAAGGGCGGCGTGTTCGGCCTGGACAAGGCCAGCGGCGCAGCGATGTGGTCGCAGACCGCCTTGGCCCGTCGTTCGCTGACCGGCCCGGCGCTGCAGGGCGACTACGTCGTGGTCGGCGACTACAAGGGATACGTGCACTGGTTGCAGACCTCCGATGGTGCGATGGCGGCACGGGCAAAGAGCGGTGGTGATGCCCTGCTGGCCCAGCCGGTCGTCGCAGACGGGGTGCTGCTGGTGCAGAACGTGGATGGCAAGCTGACCGCCTTCCGGTTGGCAAATTAATACGGAGTAATCGCGATGCTGCCTTTGGTCGCCCTGGTTGGACGGCCGAATGTCGGCAAGTCGACCATTTTCAATGCGTTGACCCGCACGCGTGACGCCCTGGTCCATGACCAGCCCGGCGTCACCCGCGATCGCAACTACGGCGTCTGCCGCCTCGACGAGGACAACCATTTCCTGGTCGTGGATACCGGCGGTATCGCCGGTGAGGACGAAGGCCTGGCCGGTGCCACCACCCGCCAGGCGCGTGCGGCGGCTGCCGAAGCGGACCTGATCCTGTTCGTCGTCGATGCCCGCGAGGGCACCTCGGCGCTGGACGACGAGATCCTGTCCTGGCTGCGCAAGCTGTCGCGCCCGACGCTGCTGCTGATCAACAAGATCGACGGTACCGACGAGGACAGCGTCCGCTCCGAGTTCGCCCGTTACGGTTTCGGCGAGATGCTGACCGTGTCGGCCGCGCATCGCCAGGGCCTGGATGACCTGCTGGACGAAGTGATCCAGCGCCTGCCGGAAGAAGGCAGCGGCGAAGAGCTGGACAACGATCCGAACCGCATCCGCATCGCCTTCGTCGGCCGCCCGAACGTGGGCAAGTCGACCCTGGTCAACCGCATCCTCGGCGAGGAGCGCATGATCGCCTCCGACGTGCCGGGTACCACCCGTGACTCGATCGCGGTGGACCTGGAGCGTGATGGCCGCGAATACCGCCTGATCGATACCGCCGGCCTGCGCCGTCGCTCGCGCGTGGACGAGGTCGTCGAGAAGTTCTCGGTGGTCAAGACCATGCAGTCGATCGAGCAGTGCCAGGTGGCCGTGCTGATGCTCGACGCCACCGAAGGCGTGACCGACCAGGACGCCACCGTGCTCGGTGCCGTGCTCGATGCCGGCCGCGCGCTGGTGATCGCCATCAACAAGTGGGATGGCCTGACCGAGTACCAGCGCGAGCAGGCCGAAACCATGCTGTCGCTGAAGCTGGGCTTCGTGCCGTGGGCCGAGTCGGTGCGCATCTCGGCCAAGCATGGCTCGGGCCTGCGCGAGCTGTTCCGTGCGGTGCACCGCGCGCACGAATCGGCGAACAAGACCTTCACCACCAGCGAAGTGAACAAGGCGCTGGAAGTGGCCTACGAGACCAACCCGCCGCCGACCATCCGCGGCCATGTGTCCAAGCTGCGCTACGTGCACCCGGCCGGTTCCAACCCGCCGACCTTCATCGTGCACGGCACCCGCCTGAAGGAACTGCAGGAGTCGTACAAGCGCTACCTGGAGAACTTCTTCCGCAAGCGCTTCAAGCTGATCGGCACGCCGGTGAGCTTCATCTTCCGCGAGGGTACCAACCCGTACGAGGGCAAGAAGAACGTCCTCACCGAGCGGCAGATCAAGGCCAAGCGGCGCTTGATGAAGCACGTCAAGGGCAAGTGATTCACGAGAAGGCGGCCGCAGGGCCGCCTTTCTTTTTGTGGTAGTGCCGGCCGCTGGCCGGCAACCCTGCGTCATCCCGTGCGTTCATGGCCAAGCCGGCCGGCGGCCGGCACTCCCCCATGCTTGCAGGTATCGGCCAAGGCGGCCTGCCGCCACGTGCGTGATAATGCGTCCATGAGCATCCCAGAGCTTTCCCCCGCACAGGCGCGCGAGCGTCTGGCCCATGGCGCCGTGCTGATCGATGTGCGCGAGGCGCACGAACGGGCCGGCGGCATGGCAGAGGGCGCGCGCGGCGTGTCCAAGGGCGAACTGCAGGCCGACCCGGCCGCGCATCTGCCGCGGCACGACCAGGAGATCCTGCTGATCTGCCAGAGCGGCAAGCGCTCAGCCGATGCCGCGCAGCGCCTGCTGGAGGCTGGATACACCCGTGTGGCTTCCGTGACCGGCGGCACCGTGGCCTGGCGCGAGCAGTCGCTGCCGCTGGTGCAGCCGCTGGCCAGCGCCGCCGAGCGTGATTTCTTTGATCGCTATTCGCGCCACCTGCTGCTGCCGCAGGTGGGCGAGGCCGGCCAGCGCCGGCTGCAGCAATCGCGCGTGCTGGTGCTGGGCGCGGGCGGTTTGGGCGCGCCGGCCGGTTTTTACCTGGCGGCAGCCGGGGTGGGGCACCTGCGTTTTGCCGACCACGACCGCGTGGAGCGCAGCAACCTGCACCGCCAGATCGTGCATACCGAGGCCAGCGTCGGCCAGCTCAAGGTCGATTCGGCGCGCGAGCGGCTGCTGGCGTTGAATCCGTCGATCGAGGTCGAGGCGGTGCCCGAGCGGGTCACCTCCGAAAACGTGGATGCGTTGCTGGACGGCGTGGGCGTGGTGCTGGATGGGTCGGACAATTTCCCGCTGCGCTACCTGCTCAACGACGCCTGCATCAAGCACGCCAAGCCGCTGGTCTACGCCGCCATCGAGCGCTTTGACGGCCAGGTAAGCGTGTTTGACGCTGGCCGCCAGCGTGGCGTGGCGCCGTGCTACCGCTGCCTGTTCCCCGAGCCGCCGCCGCCGGAGTTCGCGCCGAACTGTTCCGAGGCCGGCGTGCTGGGCGTGCTGCCTGGCTTGGCCGGCGTGCTGCAGGCGACCGAGGTGCTGAAGCTGCTGCTGGGCATCGGTGAGCCACTCGTCGGTCGGCTGCTGCGCTTCGATGCGCTGGGCATGCGATTTCGTGAGACAGGCATCCGGCCCGACCCGAAGTGCCCGGTGTGTGCGGCGGGTGTGCCGTTCCCGGGGTATATCGATTACGCCGCGTTCTGCCGGGGTGGGTGAATCCGGCCGGGCGTCATCCACGCAGGGCGTGGATCTACAGCGACGTGCAATGGTTTCGGGATGATGCTGGGGCGGTTACCCACCATCGTTCCACCTCCAAGACAATCCGGCGCAACATGCGTGCTATTGCCGTCATCGGCATTGCTCTATTGTTGAACCCGATTCTGGATCTTGGGGAACACACCGCATGGCGGTAGAAGCAGCGACCAGCGAGCTGGTCAAGGTCGTCGCCCTGCTGGGCGCGGCGGTGGTGATGGTGCCCTTGTTCCGCCGGGCCGGCCTGGGCTCGGTGCTGGGCTACTTCGCTGCCGGCCTGGCGATCGGACCGTTCGGCCTGGGCTGGTTCTCCGACCCGCAGGCGATCCTGCATACCGCCGAACTCGGCGTGGTGATGTTCCTGTTCGTGATCGGCCTGGAAATGCGGCCCTCGCACTTGTGGAGCCTGCGCAAGGAAATCTTCGGGCTGGGCACGCTGCAGATCGTCACCTGTGCGCTGGTGCTGACCAGCATCGCCAAGCTGTTCGGCTTCCCCTGGCAGGTCGCCTTCATCGGCGCCACCGGCTTCGTGCTCACTTCCACCGCGGTGGTGATGCAGCTGCTGGCCGAGCGCGGCGACATCGCGCTGCCGTCGGGGCAGAAGATCGTTTCGATCCTGCTGTTCGAAGACTTGCTGATCGTACCGTTGCTGGCGCTGGTGGCGTGGATGGCGCCGAGCGCGGGCAGTGCCGATGGCGAGGGTTCACGCTGGTTGTCGGTGGCCATCGGCGTGGGCGCCATCGTCGGCCTGGTGCTGGTCGGCCGCTTCCTGCTCAATCCGCTGTTCCGCGTGCTGGCCGAATCGAAGGCGCGCGAGGTGATGACCGCCGCCGCGCTGCTGGTGGTGCTGGGTGCGGCACTGCTGATGCAGCTGTCCGGCCTGTCGATGGCGATGGGCGCGTTCCTGGCCGGCGTGCTGCTGAGCGAGTCGACCTTCCGCCACCAGATCGAAGCGGACATCGAGCCGTTCCGCGGCATCCTGCTGGGCCTGTTCTTCCTCAGCGTGGGCATGGCGCTGGACTTGGGCGTGGTGGCCGGCAACTGGCCGCTGATCCTCGGCCTGGTGCTGGCGCTGATGGCAGCCAAGGCACTGTGCATCTACGTGGTCGCGCGCATCATGGGCAGCGACCACGCGCAGGCGCTGGACCGCGGCGTGCTGATGGCGCAGGGCGGCGAGTTCGCCTTCGTGCTGTTCTCGGCCGCCGCATCGGCCGGCGTGATCAACCTGGAGATCAATGCCAACTTCACCGCGGTGGTGGTGCTGTCGATGGCGCTGACCCCGCTGGTGGTGCTGGTCTACAAGCGCATCGCGCCGAAGCCGACGGTGAACATGGACGGCGTGGACGAGGCCGAGGGCCTGTCCGGCAGCGTGCTGCTGATCGGCTTCGGCCGCTTCGGCCAGGTGGCCAGCCAGTCGCTGCTGGCGCGCGACGTGGACGTGACCATCATCGACAACGATGTGGAGATGATCCAGAGCGCCGCGCGCTTCGGTTTCAAGATCTATTACGGCGACGGTACGCGACTGGACGTGCTGCATGCCTCGGGCGCGGCCACCGCACGTGCGATTGCGGTGTGCGTGGACAAGGCCGAGGCCGCCGACCGCATCGTCGAACTGGTGTCGCACGAGTTCCCGCAGGCCAAGCTGATGGTGCGCTCGTTCGACCGCGAACATTCGCTGCGGCTGATCCATGCCGGCGTCGATTTCCAGATCCGCGAGACGTTTGAATCGGCGGTTTTGTTCGGCCAGGCCGCGCTGGTGGAACTGGGTGCGGATGAAGACGACGCGGTGGAGATTGCCGAGCAGATCCGTCGCCGCGATGCCGAGCGATTTGAGTTGGAAATTGCGGGTGGTGGTTTGAATGCGGGCGCCAAGATGGTGTTCGGCAACTCCGGCCAGGGCGTGCCGACGCCGACGCCGTTCACCGCGCCGAAGCGGGCAAGCAAGACGTTGAACCCGCAGGACGTGCCGGAAGAGGAAGAATAAAGCCCGCGCGCTGATCGCTTGGTAGTGCCGGCCGCTGGCCGGCGGATGCGGAAACGTTCCGACGTCATGGGGGTTACCAGCGGCGGTACACGACCGTGTGGGGAATTGCCGAAGTCGGTGGTTGGTAGTGCCGGCCGCTGGTACAGATACGCGAACGTTTCGACGTCATGGGGGTTACCAGCGGCGGCACACTACCGTGTGGGGAATTGCCGAAGCCGCGGTTGGTCGTGCTTAAACCGCTGGTAGGCAGATGCGCGAACGTTCCGGCGTCATGGGGTTGTACCAGCGGTACACTACCGTGTGAGGAATTGCCGAAGCCGGCGGTTGGTCGTGTACCGCTGGTAACAGATGCGCGAACGTTCCGATGTCATGAGGTTGTACCAGCGGCGGCCTACACTACCGGCGGGGAATTGCCGAAGCCGCGGTTGGTCGTGCTTAAGCCGCTGGTAGGCGCAGATGCGGAAACGTTCCGACGTCATGGGGTGTTAGCCCAGCGGCGGTGGCACGACCGTCTTGGGAATTGCTGAAGCCGCGGTTGGTCGTGCCGGCCGCTGGTACAGATGCGCAAACGTTCCGACGTCATGAGGTTGTACCAGCGGCGGCCGGCACTACCGGTGCGCGGAGTCGGCGCACGGCGGTGGGCGAGGGGGCCTGAATCAGGGACAATAGTGTCCCCGCCGCTCCACGCCTGCCCCCCGATGACTGATTCCGCCGCCCCGCATCCTGCCCGCATCCTTGATGGCCGCCGTATCGCCGAGGACCTGCTCGACAGCCTGAAGGTGCGCGTCGACGCCCGCGTGGCCGCGGGTGGCAGCCGCCCGGGCCTGGCCGTGGTGCTGGTCGGCGGCGACCCGGCCTCGACGGTGTACGTGCGCAACAAGCGCCGTGCCGCCGAGAAGGTCGGCATCGAGGCGCATGACTACGACCTGCCGGCCGGTACCACCGAAGCCGAACTGCTCGACCTGATCGACCAGCTCAACGCCGATCCGAAGATCAACGGCATCCTGATCCAGCTGCCGCTGCCGGGCATCCCGGACGCGCGCCGGCTGATCCAGCGCATCGACCCGCGCAAGGACGTGGACGGCTTCCACCCGGAAAACGTCGGCCACCTGGCCCTGCGCGAGTTCGGCCTGCGCCCGTGCACCCCGCGCGGCATCACCACGCTGCTGGGCCACACCGACCAGCCGGTGCGCGGCCGCAACGCCACCATCGTGGGCGTGAGCAACCACGTCGGCCGCCCGATGGGCCTGGAACTGCTGATTGCCGGCTGCACCGTGACCAGCTGCCACAAGTTCACCCCCAAGGACGTGCTGGAACAGGCCGTGCGCAACGCCGACATCCTGGTGGTGGCGGTGGGCCGCCCCGGCATCGTGCCGGGTGAGTGGGTGAAGCCGGGCGCGGTGGTGATCGACGTCGGTATCAATCGCCTGGACGACGGCCGCCTGGTGGGCGACGTCGGGTTTGAAGCGGCCGCCCAGCGGGCGAGCTGGATCACCCCGGTGCCGGGTGGCGTGGGCCCGATGACCGTGGCCACGCTGATGCAGAACACCCTGGAAGCGGCGGAAGCGCTGAGCTGACCTTTTGGGGTGGGGGCGACCGTTGGCCTGCTCCTGGTAGGTGCCAACCTGGGTTGGCACACAGCCATCAGGGCCATCGGCCCATCTGGGGTACCGGTGCCGGACGGGTCGTGCCAACCCAAGTTGGCACCCACCAAAGCGGTAGCCGGGCCCCTGAACCAATCGCCGCCGGCGCGACACTGCGTCGCATCTACCCCCTGCCACGCGGCGCGAAAACAGGGTAAAATGTCGCGCTTCCCCACATCTCGGGTATGCCGATGCTGCGCATCCAGGCTGAAGCACTCACTTACGACGACGTCTCGCTCGTCCCCGCCCACTCGACCATCCTGCCCAAGGACGTCAACCTCGAAACGCGGTTGACCCGAGACCTGAAGCTCAAGCTTCCGATCCTGTCCGCAGCCATGGACACCGTCACCGAAGCCCGCCTGGCCATCGCCATGGCCCAGCTCGGCGGCATGGGCATCATCCACAAGAATCTCAGCCTGGAACAGCAGGCCGCGGAAGTGGCCAAGGTCAAGAAGTTCGAGGCCGGTGTCATCCGCGACCCGATCACCGTTGGTCCGGAAACCACCATCCGCGACGTGCTGGCCCTGACCCAGGCGCACAACATCTCCGGCGTGCCGGTGGTGGGCAGCGACGGCCAGCTGGCCGGCATCGTGACCCACCGCGACATGCGCTTCGAGACCGAGCTGGACGACCCGGTCCGCCACATCATGACCAAGAAGGATCGCCTGATCACGGTCAAGGAAGGCGCCGCGTCCGACGAAGTGCTGCAGCTGCTGCACCGCAACCGCATCGAAAAGGTGCTGGTGGTCAATGATTCGTTCGAACTGCGTGGCCTGATCACCGTCAAGGACATCCAGAAGAACACCGACTTCCCCAACGCTGCCAAGGACCTGTCGACCCGCCTGCTGGTCGGCGCTGCCGTCGGCGTGGGTGGCGATACCGATCGCCGCGTGGAAGCGCTGGTCGCCGCCGGCGTGGACGTGATCGTGGTCGATACCGCGCACGGCCACTCGCAGGGCGTGCTGGACCGCGTCAGCTGGGTCAAGAAGAACTTCCCGAACGTGCAGGTCATCGGTGGCAACATCTGCACCGGCGAAGCCGCACTGGCGCTGCTGGACAGCGGCGCTGACGCCGTGAAGGTCGGCATCGGCCCGGGCTCGATCTGCACCACCCGCGTCGTCGCCGGCGTCGGCGTGCCGCAGGTCACCGCCATTGATCTGGTGGCCGAAGCCCTGCAGGACCGCATCCCGCTGATCGCCGACGGTGGCATCCGCTACTCGGGCGACATCGGCAAGGCGCTGGCCGCCGGTGCCTCGACCATCATGGTCGGCGGCCTGCTGGCCGGTACCGAGGAATCGCCGGGCGAGACCGAGCTGTACCAGGGCCGTTCGTACAAGAGCTACCGCGGCATGGGTTCGCTGGCTGCCATGGAGAAGGGGTCGAAGGACCGCTACTTCCAGGACGCCGCCACCGCCGACAAGCTGGTGCCGGAAGGCATCGAAGGCCGCGTGCCGTACCGCGGCCCGGTGGGCGGCATCATCCACCAGCTGATGGGCGGCCTGCGCGCCACCATGGGCTACGTGGGCTGCGCCACCATCGACGAGATGCGCAGCAAGCCCAAGTTCGTGAAGATCAGCGGCGCCGGCCAGCGTGAGAGCCACGTCCACGACGTGACGATCACCAAAGAGCCGCCGAACTACCGCGCCTGACGCGGGCCGAGCAAAGAGGAACGGGGAAGCACTTCCCGTTCCTCTTTCTCCATCTGCCGCAGTAAATCTGATTTCGTTTTCCCTACTGCATTGCCGGGGCGCCATGACCAACATCCATAACGACAAGATCCTCATCCTCGATTTCGGCGCGCAGTACACGCAGCTGATCGCCCGCCGCATCCGCGAGCTGGGCGTCTACTGCGAAATCTGGGCGTGGGACCATAACCCGGCCGAGATCGCCGCGTTCGGCGCCAAGGGCATCATCCTGTCCGGTGGCCCGGAATCGACCACGCTGCCGGGCGCTCCGGCTGCGCCGCAGGAAGTGTTCGACAGCGGCCTGCCGATCTTCGGCATCTGCTATGGCATGCAGACCCTGGCTGCGCAGCTGGGCGGTGCCACCGAAGCCGCTGACCAGCGCGAGTTCGGCCACGCCGAAGTGAACGTGATCAACCCGGATGCACTGTTCAAGGGCCTGAGCGACCACGGCGGCGAGCCGAAGCTGAATGTCTGGATGAGCCACGGCGACCACGTCTCCGTTGCACCGCCAGGCTTCACCGTCACCGCCACCACCGACCGCATTCCGGTGGCCGCCATGGCCAACGAAGAAAAGCGCTGGTACGGCGTGCAGTTCCACCCGGAAGTGACCCACACCCTGCAGGGCCAGGCGCTGCTGCGCCGCTTCGTGGTGGACGTGTGCGGCTGCCAGACCCTGTGGACCGCCGCCAACATCATCGACGACCAGATCGCCCGCGTGCGCGAACAGGTGGGTGATGACGAAGTGATCCTGGGCCTGTCCGGCGGCGTCGATTCGTCCGTGGTGGCCGCGCTGCTGCACAAGGCCATCGGCGAAAAGCTGACCTGCGTGTTCGTGGATACCGGCCTGCTGCGCTGGCAGGAAGGCGACCAGGTGATGGCGATGTTCGCCGAGCACATGGGCGTGAAGGTGGTGCGCGTGAACGCTGCCGATCGATACTTCGCCGCGCTGGAAGGCGTGAGCGACCCGGAAGCCAAGCGCAAGATCATCGGCAACCTGTTCGTTGAGATCTTCGACGAAGAGTCGAACAAGCTGAAGAATGCCAAGTGGCTGGCGCAGGGCACCATCTACCCGGACGTGATCGAGTCGGCCGGCAGCAAGACCGGCAAGGCGCACGTGATCAAGAGCCACCACAACGTGGGCGGGCTGCCGGAGCACATGAAGCTGGGCCTGGTGGAGCCGCTGCGCGAGCTGTTCAAGGACGAAGTGCGCCGCCTGGGTGTTGAGCTGGGCCTGCCGCGCACCATGGTCTACCGCCATCCGTTCCCGGGCCCGGGCCTGGGCGTGCGTATCCTGGGCGAAGTGAAGCGCGAGTACGCCGAGCTGCTGGCCAAGGCCGATGCCATCTTCATTGATGAGCTGCGCAAGGCGGATCTGTACGACAAGACCAGCCAGGCGTTTGCCGTGTTCCTGCCGGTGAAGTCGGTGGGCGTGGTGGGCGATGCGCGGGCTTATGAGTGGGTGATTGCGCTGCGGGCCGTGGAGACGATCGACTTCATGACCGCGCACTGGGCGCATCTGCCGTATGAGTTCCTGGGGACGGTGAGCAACCGGATCATCAATGAGTTGCGGGGGGTGTCGAGGGTGGTTTATGACATCTCGGGGAAGCCGCCGGCTACTATTGAGTGGGAGTGAGTTGGGAGAATGAGGGCGCCGAGAGGCGCCCTTGCTCTTTTAGATTGATGATGTGGAGGGTTGGCGAAATTCTCTTTACCAACACCGGATTTCTCATGAATGATTGAGTTACGATGTGTTAAGCCTTGGGGTCTGGCGTATCAGAAGATCCTCGAGTGTTCTTGATAGATCCTTCATTGTTGGATTAATTCTTGTTGCATGGATGTGACTGCTGATGCCTATCGAAAAAAGTATTTCCTTCAGATCTAGTCTTAATTCGAACATTTCGGATTTGACGGAGCGTGTTGGCTGGAACTGCGCGAGAACATCATCACTGATGGCGGGTCTTGTATCACAGTTGGCAGCCTATACCGAGGAGGGGGTTGTAATGACTCCTTCTGTTTTTGTCTGCAACTCGATTTCAGTGCTGATCAAGCTGGCTGGCGTGGGAGAGTCAATTCCGCTGTCTGGTACGATTCCAATTGAATCAGCTGGTCCCAAGATACTGAAGGCCGCAGCCCCTCTTTGCTCCGGTAATTGGAGGATATATATCGAGAGGTGTGATGATGGTAGGAATTGTCGCTTTGGTGTGTTTTGCGGATTAAGCGATCCATCATCTTTAACGGTCGATGAGATTGTTTTGGATGAATATGATGAAAATTTTCCTGTCGTTAGGATTGTTCAAAGTTCAACCAATAAGGTTCAGGTCAGGACGAGCGCTGGAGATGTAATTGAGTTTAGATTCAATAATGACCAGGACATTGATGAGCTGAAGGCTAACGAGCATTTGAAGTCGCTATCCTCGGCCATTGCAGAGAAGTGTGAATGGGCTGATGGGGCGTTTGTTGGGTTTGTTGAGAGGATCTTGACGTCGGCAGTTAGGGATAGCCACGGAACACTTATTGCAGTTGTGGCGGCCGAAGCGAATCCTTTGCCGTTGAGTCTTTCCGATGTTGTGGCTATCACGCCGGCGTTTCAGTTGTTTGATAGATTCAAGCAGCATCTGGAAGGTGGGAAGAGCGCATCGACTGTAAGTACGCTTCAAGCAGCGTCGGAGCTTGTGTCCGGATTTATTTCAAGCGATGGGATCACGGTTTTCGATGATGCGGGAGCCATTCGGGGCTATCGCGCTTTCGTTCGGAGTGATGCGGGAACAACGCCGGCTGCGGGTGGCGCAAGGACCCGCGCATATGAAGCGATGAAAGCGGCGGTGGGTAAGGATCTGCGTGCAGCATTCTTCCGCTCGCAGGATGGCAGAACGGACTTTGTTAAATCGGTGGGGCCAGTGCAATGAACGCAATCGTAGTTTGGAAGGAACCCCAGACAAATCTGGTTCCCAAATCGGCTGATAGTGTAAATGCTATAGCTCAGGTTGCGACGAATTTGAGTTCTCGCGATCAGAAGCAAATCGTCAGTGCATTTCAGTCTGAATCGTTTGAGATGATGGCCGGATTTGTATTGAACAAGGCGCTGTCCCAGCTCAAGCGCTCGCTTGCCTCATTGGGAATGACCTTTGTTGGTGAAATGCTGGGGCGTGCTGATATTTCTGAAGAATCAGTACCGACTGTTTCAATCTCGGATTATGAGGCCATCACGCTTGCCAGAGAGCTGGGTGTTGTTAACTCAACAGATGCAATGCGGCTAACGCAGCACCTCGAACTACTGGCCCATTTTGATGGTCTCAATAGTGATGATGCTGAGACTGAGGAAATGTCTCGAGATGAGGCATTGTCATTTCTTCGGACCTGCATAAATGCTGTGCTGGGCCGGGGGGATAATGTTGCTCCCGTGGAATTTGTTGCTTTTAGGTCTGCGCTTGAAGAGAGGACCTTTAAGGACTCTGATCCTGAACTACAAGCGCTCGCTGTGTCCCCATATTTCTTCAAGAAGACGACGCTCAGTATTCTAATCGCTGCGGCGAAGACTAAGGCGGGAGCGCAATTTGAGCACACTCTTGGGAATATTGTTGTAATTGTTCCAATTCTCTGGAAGGGTTTTAGGGATGCGGAGAGGTACTCGCTCGGCCAAGCGTACGCAGAAGCGGTGAGTTCTGGATCAAGCGCGGTCGTTCTAGCTTTGAAGAAGGCTCTTTCGGCGGTCCAGGGGTTCGACTTCGTTCCGGAATCCCTACGTTCGCAAAGCTTTGCAGCGGCTGCGGCCAACGTGATCTCTGTTCATACGGCTATGAACAATTTCTACAATGAACCCTCTGCAATTCAGGTGCTCGCCAGGTTGGGTACTACAATTCCGTGGCCTGCGTTCCCCATTTGTATGTCAGCTATCTTGGCCGTTAAGTTGGGGAACAGCTATGGTGTATCTCACGCCGCAATTTCAACGGCAGACCAGTTGCTGGCGCGATTGACCAAGAATCAGTGGGAGTACTATGTTAATGAATGTCTGCCCGCAGATAATTTGGTACTGCAGAAGTTGGCTTGGTATGATCGGCCTCGTTCAAATTGGATTGGTCTCTTTAGTGAGTACGAACTACCCACTGAGGCTTCGAAGGAGAAGAATGTTTCCAAATTGCTGCAAGCTTCCAGAAAGGGAAACGAGAGCGGGGTTGCTGCTGCAGCAAGAGTGGCGCTGAATGCCATCGGTGAGTAAATGTGAATGTTAATTGAGAGGTGAGGAGGGCCCATTCGGGACCTTCCTCACCCGCTTGGCCTCCAGTTTCGTGTTTTTCAATGTGGCGATCGTTGAAGCGCGTCTCGCCGTTCTGCATCACTGCGGCTGGCGAGCGACAGATCGACCGAACTCCGCCGGAAATCGCGAGCTAGCTTGACGGTGATAGGCGTGATGTGGAAAACGCCCTGCGGGCCCAATCTATGGACGTAATCGCGCAGTCCGAGCGAGAACTCAAGGGCGTGAAGTATGCCTGTGGTGAGACAGCCTGGGAGGTCCGCTCGCGGTAAGGGCCGGACCTCCTGCTGGGAATGGGGACTGTTTCCCTAGGTCCTGCGGGGCATATTAGGTAATGACGAAAGCGATTCCAGGCGTCATCTGTGCTCCGGTATTAACCAAATGTCCTAGGTATAAATTGATAGGAATTTACACTTCTGTCTAATGGTGAAACAAGGGCGCGAGGGCGTCGAGAGGCGCCCTTCTTTGTGCTGTTTGGAATGTTTTTTTGTACGCCTTTGTGCAGCCCTATTTCGTCTTTAGATGGATTTTGGCCCTTAGCTTTGCCGAGAATTGACAAGCTAAAGTTCAATATCGATTTCAATATCCGTCACTGCGCTCTCCACATAGTTCCCTAGACTGGTGGCCACAGAGTCGTAAATTGACCCGGATCCGGTGGATGAGGTTGTGAGTGTCGGTGCAAATGCGACATCGCTTGGTAGCTCCTCTGCGAGGCCAGCGTGATCAAATTGATAGAGATCTCTTTCAAAAACGCGAGCGCAGACGCGTAGGGTGCTTCCAGAGAAAGTGATTCCGCGCTTTATCTCCTTCGAATGGTGCCGTACTGGGTTCCATTTGGCGTAATCCCTCCTGGCTTCATTCTCTGGTGCAGTGGCTTCCCGCATCGTTCCAGCAAGATTGCCCGCTTTTCCATCTGCCTTGGTGTACTGAAGCGCCACCTGAAGCCGATTTGCAAAATAGTTTGCAGAGCCAAGCTCTGAAGTTCGCGGCGAAAGAATCGCAGTGAGCGCGACCTTCCCTTTAAGCTTGCCGTCCACAATCAACTGCGGTGGAATTGGTATGTCTTCCCAGTAATACCACTGCCTCGCAAGGAGCTTTGCTGTCCAGAGAAGAGTCACGCTACCTTCCGGGCACTTCCAAGGCACTTCATTTATCACGCAAGGTGAGCCCCAGCCTAGTCGTTCGTCATACCCTTCCAGATCGGAGGTATTCAAAAGCAAGGCGCGTACCAAGTCTGGGGTTGCATTCCGCAAATTGTGAAATGTATGTGCGGCGACACTGGATACAAGGGCTGCAGCAAAACTGCTTCCTGTCTGCGTGCTACCACCCAATGCACGAAGCGTGGAGAACCAAGAAATCTCCGGCTTCTTAAGTCCTTCGGGTCCGGGGCCGCCCAGGCATGTCGGACAGTGTTCCCCTGGCGTGTCTCCTGCTGCGATCCTTCCCCCCACGGTCAATGCTGCTTCACAATCGGCTGGTGGGCATGTTCGCATTGTGGAACAATGGTCGGTATTCCCAACCGAAACGATCGGGAGAATTCCAAACCTACGTGAAATCTTGTGCAGCTCATGCCCCAGTGAGCTCATTTCATGTGGTGCATCGGGCTCAATAGGTTGGTTAAACGAGAGGTTCCAAACTTTTGTGCTGCCGCTATGCCGCTCCACTGTTGCTTTCAGATAGCTTTCAAACTCCGCACAAGTCGCACTTCCTTGATTGACATTGGCGATGGCTTGGGCGATCCCCACTCTGCAGACAAGCTCTGGAAGTTTGAGGTGTGTGTTCCACGAGCTTCCATGCACTACCAGCGACGTCACCGTATTTCCATGGGCTCTGTTTGCGGCAACATCAGATACCAATGACGGCGCTCTCCACGCAACCATTTGTTCGTAGCTCCGTGCGAACAGCCCCCCGTCCACGATTCCAACGATCGGATGCCATTGTTCATCTGGGACGGGGCGCTCTGGATCTGGAGCTGCCCTCGTCTGGGTCGAAGTTATTGGCCTCACTGGGTCTATTCGAAAAACCGCTCCGGAGGAGAGTAGGGCGGAAAGGCCGGACTGATCCCGTACCGCGATATGAATTCTGACGAACGGGTTCTGACGGTATTCGCGGGTGCCGCGCGCGATACTGCGAGAGCTGGGAGCATCTTGGAGTTGAAGCTGATCGGCATCCGAACCGGCTTCTCGAGTAATCGAGACTAGATCAATAACAGAGCTGACATGCTCCGCATTTGCCAGTTTTTCGATGCTTGCTGAGACACTTGCTCTTGCCTCTGAGCTAGCAAAGGGGGCTAGCCAGATATCGAATAACCTGCCTTCGCTCACCTCGGTGGCAAGCTGCCAGGTCCGCTCAATCCCCCTGCCTCCTAAAATATCTTCATCGGTGATAGGAAGAAGGGAGCTTATTCTTGAAACGGAGATTCTGACCTCGCGGCGCGAACTTGACGATATTTTATCTCGCAAGCTGGATATCGCAGAGGTGCCAAGCTCGGCAACGTAGCCGCCCCGGAAAGGTGCAACCAGTGGCGCGCCGAAGTTTGTGTGGAAAAGCGCCTCAGGCTCCCAAGAAGGAGCAAAAGAGTCATCGAACATTCGAATGGCGACAAGGCGGCGCCCTGCATGAACGTCTGAAGATCGGGAATCAAGCTCTCCCAGCTGTTCGGACAATATCCTCCTCTGACTTTCCAAGCGCGCCACAACAACGGCTTCTTCGGGCGCTTCGCGGCCAGTGACACTCGCTCGCCTCGGATCACGCTTTAGGTTGAGCACAGGGTTGAGCACGGGGCGAGCATCTTGTGGCACTTGATTATCCCTTCAGGTAGGCCGATACAGATTGTCTGGAAACCTTCAAGAATCGGGCAACTTCCGATTGGGCAGCGCCAAAATCTTGCACTAGAATTCGAGCAATGCTTCGCCTCAGATCCACTTCTTTTGTGGTCGTTGGGCGATTCGAACTTCCTTGCCGAGTAACCTGGATTGCAAGGTCTAAGAAGTCTACACTTTCCTTCCTGATTGTGGCTCTTCTTCTTGCGGCCAATGCTAGGCGTTGAATATCTGCCCCGGTGGCGCCTTCCGAAAGTGCTGCCAAAATTTTGGCGTCTTCCGATAGTTCTGAGCTGTCACCCAGGAAGTAGATCCAAAGTGCTTGGCGCAAGTCACTTTCAGGCATCCCAAGGTGGATGTGATATGAAAAACGGCGCCATATGGCGGGGTCAAGCATTTGCGGGTGATTTGTGGCGGCGAGAAGGACAGTCCTGTCCTCCAAAGAGTCAATTCCTTGGATCACGGTATTGACAACTCGCTTCAATTCGCCGAGCTCATTTCTGTCGTCGCGCACTTTTGCAATAGCGTCCAGTTCATCCAAGAAGAGGACGGCATCTTTCCCTGCGACAAAGTCAAAGATGGCGCGAACATTCTTTGCTGTATCTCCAAGCATGGACGATATCAGTGAGTCCAGCCGAGCAACATAGAGCTTCTTTCCCATTCGGGCCGCAATATGGCCTGCGAGAAGGGTTTTTCCTGTGCCTGGCGGGCCGCTGAGCATCAGCGAAAGCTTGGAAGCAATGCCATTCTTCTCCAGTAAATCGTGGTGAGTCGCGTCATCTATGAACGACTGAAATATGTCCCTCGCATCTTCGGGAAGCATGCAGGGGGCTGCTGGGCAGGGAAGTTCCTCAACTAACGGAAGCCGTGACTTCCCATCGACAGGCAGCGCTTCAGTGAAGCCTGCTGCTTGAAGTGGTACTCCCTTTCTTCCGATGGCTAGACGAACTCGCCTAGCAGCTTCAGCGTGTTCATCGGCCATCGCTGCGGCTAAGCGCTGACCAATTCGCCGTAGCTTGGTGTAGTCGGCGCCCATTGCTGCTTCGGCAAATTGAGCCACATCGTCAGCAAAGTTCGTGGTCATGGTGGCGTCTGGTAGTTGATGCATATGTACTGCTATATCTCGCTGTTGTCAATGACAAATTGGCCAATGTCAACCGAATGGCCTGTCTTGTCAGTCTAGCTTTTGTTGTTGTCAATGTGTTGGGCTCTGCGCCATATTTGACCCTGCTATGAGCGCGGCCCTAGAAGTGAGATAGCTAGTGCATCGCATTGATTGGCCTCGCGACGCGCAGCTCGTCGTTTTGTTAAAATTACGTAAAACGCAGGCCCGGCGGAGCTGAGCTCGATCAGCTCCTTAGATAGCCCAAGACCTAACAGTGGCGACTTGCGCGCTCACGGACTGAGACTCAGTAGTCGTGCAGTCGACATGCGCGGGCAGCGGATTCACTTCTTAGCCGTTCTGCCTGGGCCGGCGCGTGGTAAAAAATCACTCCGGCCTGACCTCCCGACAAGCCCACTCAGCCAGTCCCCGGCAAGCCAGAAACAACCCATCGACAACTCCCTCATCCAAATGCCGCTCCGGCTCCGCTGCCACCCGGCAGCGGTCCGCTGCGTGCAGCACCTCCAGCACCGTCAGCAACCCCACCAAAGCGCGCTCGGTTCTCGCCAGGCTCACGCGGCGGCCGGGTGACACATCGGTTTCCGGCCAAGGGTGCCCATCAGCGCCCTCGCAGCCGCGCATGCGCTTGAGGATGCCGAGCAGGGAGTTCAGGTCGGGCAGGGGAGTGTCGTCGTTGATGGGCTCAACAACGGTATACGAAGAGAAGGTGTCGGATTCGTTCATGGCGTCGGCTTCCGTGGCTGTGCTTAACAGCGCCACCGTGAAGAGGTGGCGGACGATGCGTGGCTGCAAACCGGGACGAAGCAACGAATGACCGGTGGGTCCGAAGACCCCCACGCACCGCCCGCCAGATAGGCCGACGGATTGCCCGCCGGCACCGGTTAAGGACGGTGCCGACGGGCAAGCGTAAACAACAGTCGTTGCTCATCGCGGGTTTGCAGACCCGGAGCCACCCGTTGTCGGTGGCACGTCATGGTGTTTACGCAGCCGCTTCGAATGCCAATAGAAATTCGCGAAGGAATCGCTGAATCCGAGAGCGAAGAACTATTGTTGCATGCACCATTCGTGCAGCACGCGACGCCAGCAGACGCATTCGTGCCGCTGCTCTGCTGATGGCGAATAAAAGTGGCGTAATCGCCCATGCCACAAGCGAATAGCGCGACAGCCTGCTTTGCAACAGTTCTTAGTCCGCCTCTCCAAGCAACGGCGCGCGATCAGCCGCATAGCCCGAAAAGCGGTTCAAATCCGACATCGCTAACAAGCCCCCCGGCTTCAACCAACGCCAGCTTCAGCCGCATTCCCCACCAGCAACTCGATCATCGCCCGCGCCGCCGCCGACTGCCGCCGATGCGGCGCATAGATCACCGAGAACGGCCGCGATCTCCCCCGCAGCTGCGGCAGCACTTCCACCAGCTGCCCACGCTGCAACCGCTCGCGCACGATGAACTCATAGCTCTGGCAGATGCCGATGCCCTGTTCGGCCAGCGACACCACGCCCAGCACATCGTCGGAGGTCTCGATGGACGAACGCGGCAGCCAGTCCACGTCGCGCCCGTCGTCGCGGAAGATCCACGGCGCCAACCGCCCGGTACGCGGCATCACGAAGGGCAGGCACAGGTGCTGCTGCAGGTCGTCCAGCGTCTGCGGCGTGCCGCGGCGTTGCAGGTACTCCGGCGCGGCCACCAGCAGCAGTGCGGCGTCTTCCAGCTTTCGCCCCACCAGTCCGCTGTCCGGCAGCTGGCCCAGGCGGATGGCCAGGTCGAAGCCTTCGGCCACTAGATCCACATTGCGGTTGGTGATGTTCAGTTCCACCTGCACCTGCGGGTACTGCTGCGCAAAGCGCGCCAGCACGGGCGGCAGCCGGTAGTGGCCATAGGTGGTGGGCACGCTCAGGCGCACGCGGCCGGCCAGTGCACCGTCCTGGGCCAGCACGTCGCGCTCGGCGTCGTCCAGCAGGCCGAAGGCGGTGCGCACCTGTTCCAGATAGAGCCGCCCGGCGTCGGTCAGTCCCACGCGGCGGGTGGTCCGCTGCAGCAGCTGCCGGCACAGCCGCGCTTCCAGCCGGGTGACCGCGCGGCTGAGCACCGAGGGCGTGGTGGACAGCGCCACCGCGCCAGCCGTGAATGAGCCGTGCTCGACCACCGCAAGGAACACCTCCACATCGCCCAGGTAGTCGAACTTGCGGCTCATTTGGCTCTCCGGGGAACAGATGTTTTGCGATAGGGCCAATTTATCGCCGCTGCGGCGATGAATAAAGTGGCCGCCATTCCCCGATAGGAGTTCCCCATGAACCTGATGACCCGGCTGGCCGCTGCGCTGGCTCTGACCCTGGCCGCCACCGGCGCGCATGCGGCCAACGTGCTGGTGGTGCTGTCCGACGAAAACCACCTGGACCTGAAGGACGGCAAGGTGCTGTCCACCGGCTTCTATCTCAACGAGCTGATGCAGCCGGTCAAGCTGCTGCTGGACGCGGGCCACGAGGTGACCTTCGCCACGCCGCACGGGCGGGCGCCAACGGTGGACGCGTCCTCGGTGACGCCGGCGTACTTCGGCAACGATGCCGCGCAGCTGACGCTGCACAAGGACCTGCTCGAGAAACTGGCGCTGACCTCGCCGACCGCCTCGCCGGTGGTCAGCCTGGCGCGTGTCGAGCAGCAGGGCTACGCGCGCTTCGATGCGGTCTACATTCCCGGCGGCCACGCGCCGATGCAGGACCTACTGAAGAGCCCGGCGCTGGGTCGGTTGCTGGCCGACTTCCACCAGCGCAACAAGACCACGGCGCTGGTCTGCCATGGGCCGATCGCGCTGCTGTCCACGTTGCCGGATGCGGGTGGTTTTGTGGCGAAGCTGGAAGCGGGTGCGATGCCGGCCGTGCCGAAGTGGATCTACAGCGGCTACCAGATGACGGTGATCAGCAACCAGGAAGAAGAGCAGGCCAAACCGCTACTGGGTGGCGGTGAGATGAAGTTCTACCCGCAAAGCGCGTTGCAGCGGGCGGGTGCGAGGTTCAGCAGCAACACCACGCCGTGGACCGGGCATGTGGTGGTGGATCGCGAGCTGATTACCGGGCAGAACCCGGCTTCTGCGCTGGAGGTGGGGCAGCGGTTGGTGGAGCGTTTGAAGTAGAGCAGGGCCTGCACCGCAGGCTGCCAGCCTCGTGGGCCGAGGGGCCAGCGCCTCGGCCTGTCTGTGGGCGGCAGAGAGGGAATCAGCCCTTCGCGAGCGCTATTCCTGACAGATCTTCAATCTGGGAAAGGGCGTGACGCGTCGCGGCCCAATCGCCGGCGTGCCTGATCGCCACGCCTCCCGCCGCTGTCCAGGCATCGCAGTTCGCTTCGAAATCGTCGATCAGAACATCGCCCGGCTGGTGCATGAAGAGGGGCTTGTGCCTCCCGCCGAGTACCGGCAACACCAGGCAGGTTGCTGACAGGTGTTCGCGAACCCACTGTCGCTTCTGCATCGCAGCGAGTGGATAGTTTGATTTCGGGCAGGCCGTGAGAATCACCGGGTTCAAGTGGTGGATGCTGTGGAAGAACTCTACTGCGCCGTGCATCGGCGGAAGGTCGCGGAAAAACGACGGGTGGTTGTTGATGTGCGTCCACATTTCATCGTCGGCAAGCACGCGATGGTCCAGGCCAAACAGGGCGGGGAATGCCGCGTCGAAGTCGGCCATTACGCCATCAAGATCTACGTAGATTGTGCGTCGGGATGCACTCGATCCACCTATGTGCTGGTTGGCGAGCGGGTCCATCACTGGCATGGTCTTCACATCATCAGCGTTCATTAACGCGTTCTCCTCTCAAGAGTGGGCTTTCATCTTCATCCGTTCCCCAGGAGCGGGGCAAAGTGTTTGGCGATTGCGACAAACATGGCAGCAATTGCGATGCCGCCGGCGTCGGTCCGGGGCGAAAGGGTGATGGCCTGCAACCCCCGCCAATGCGGAACGCCAGAGCGCCTTCTGAGTCCATCAGGCGCAGCTGCAGCGGGGCGGTGTACCGCGCCGTAACAACACAATATGGGCACCACCAACCAGAATTGAAACTGAGATGGGCATCGCCTCACGGCAGATGCCGTAATCGGCACGCTTGAAATGCGGTATACATCGCGGCGATTCTTCAAAGGCATGCCGAGTGGCTGCTCTGGCCGTTGGCCAAGAGGCATGCCCCCAGCAACTGGCTCATTTCGCCAACCAACAAGTAATCTGGCGCGCTGGTGATTGGATAATCCCAAAGCGCTACGGAAAGGCCGAACGGGGATATGCCTGTGGCGCTCGTTCCAGGCTGATCCAGGAACGTCACTGAACATGGATGTCCAGGCGCACTCAATATATCACGCTGACCAGCGCCAGCGGCTTGAACCCGCTCGATCTCCAGCCGTTTGATTGGGCAGGGCAAGGCCGGCATGGCACCATGATGGGCTGGCCTCGTCCTTCCGGGCGGGGCCGTTTTTCCAGGGAAGCCCACCAACACGACATGCGAACGTCCATCCTCTTCACCTTCTCCGCCCTGTGCCTTGGCCTGCTGTCTGGCTGTGCCAGTGGCCCGGAGGAGCACGCTTCTACCCGCGAGATCACTAGCGCGTTCGTCGCCGACGACGACCAGCTGTACCTGCTGCCGCGCTATGACGAGCCGATGCGCTTCAATGCCGCGCCGTTTCGCGATTACCGGGCGCTGATGGACAGCCCGCTGCGCGAGGCGGTGGCCTGCGCGCAGATGTACTTCCATGAGGATTGGCGCGACCCGGCCAACAAGGCCAAGGTGCACGGCAGCTATGCGCTGCTGCTGCGGCCGGAGCAGGTGACGGCGGAGCAGGCCGCGCAGTTCAAGCTGGAGCGGATTGAGGTCCCCTCGCGTGAGGCCAAGGCCGTGGAGGAGCGAGCGCGCTACTACCTGCCGATGGACCGGACCCGTTACGCGCTGGCGTTTGACCGGGCCTGCAATCTTTCCAAGAAGGGCGGCAGCTATTACAGCGCGCTGTTCGAGGGCGACGGTGAGCGGGTGCAGTTGCCGGATGCTGCGGCGCTGGCAGAGAAGGGGAAGCTGGTACAGCCGATCAATGCGCGGGCGCAGCGGATCTTGCAGGAGAGGGAGGACAAGCCGGGTGTCAGTTCGGCGGCCGGCAAAGTGCTGGGCGCCGCCTTGGTGCCGGTAGCGGTTCCGGTGTTTGTGTTGAGCCTGCCGTTCCTGGGGCCGGATCACTGGAAGTGACGGGGTGCTGAAGCCAGGGCATCCACGCGCGGCGTGGATCCACCGCTGGCCAGCTATCAGGTGGAGGCGCTCAGGCCTCCATCTCTACAGCCTGTTCACCCGCTGCCACGCGCTGCAGTCGGGCCTTGAAGTAGGCGGCAACCTGCGGGTCGGTCGCGTATACGTAGCAGCCCTTCATCCCTCGGGTCATCAAGGTGCGGTAGGTGTTCTTGATGATGGTGTCCGCAAGCTCGGCGGCGTGTGCGGGATGAGCCTTTGACAGTTTCACGAATCCCTTCATGGTCTTGTCGTGCCGGTCCCGCGCGCGAGGCACGGTCTTGAGCGCGCCGTCTTCCATGACCAGGTCTGGCCCGATGATCACCCCGATGTAGTCGACTTCCAGCCCCTGGCAGGTATGGATGCAGCCTACCTGGTCAACCGAATCTGGCGAGATGATCCAGAGGCTTCCGTCGTCGTTGAGGTTCCATTGCCGCCGGTAGTTGCCGATGACAATGTCCATCTCCTTGCTGTTCTTCTTGCTGTTCCACGGCCAGCAATAGCCAGCCACTACGCGGGCGCGGTTACCGGTGTTCCTGGCTTCGATGGCGGCATGCAGCGCGGACGGATCATCGAAGATCTGGAAGTCGTAGCTGTTCTCGTCCAGCGTTGTGTTTGCGGTAGGCCTGATCTGCAGCACGTCATCCAGCCATGCGAGATAGCCGTCGGAGCCTGCACACCGGAACTGCGAGGATAGGACGTACTCCTCCACCGTTGCGCCACGGGTGATGGCGAAGTCTCGAATCGCTTCTTTGGTGCCGACATCCTTCAGCGTGACGCGCTGGTCCTCGTCAATGAAGAACACGCTGCACAGTGCGGCGTTGATCAATTCCTGAATCTGGTGCGTACCGAGGTTGCCGTAGAACCCGCTCTTCTCGGTAAGCCGGTGTGCCTCATCCACGACCAACACGTCGTACGCGTTCTGCGCCGATTCGGTGAACGAACCGGAGCCGCCGAAAAGATGCACCAGATGGGCGTTCTCGGGCTTCTGGATGAGCGTGTTGCTGTACACGGCGCGGGGCGCGGCATTCTTGGAGATGTACTTGACGGTCAACCCATCGCGGAGCGCCGCGAGCAGGTTCACCGCGACAATCGACTTGCCCGTGCCTGGGCCACCTTCAACGATGACGACACGGGGCTTTCCGCTGGCGTGCGCTTGGGCACACGCAGCCTTGGCGGCTTCAAATACCTGCTTCTGCTCATCGAGCAGCGCAAAGGCACTATTTCCCCTCAGCAGCCTGTGTACATCGTCGGCGAGCGCTTTGGACGGGCGGATTCGGCCATTCTCCAGCTCGGCAAGCACAGACGCGCCATCGCCCTTGCAGGTGTACTGACTGATGAAGCCACGCAGCCTTTCCAGATCCCCGCTGCTCTTCAGGAAGAGTGGGGCACGTTCGATGTAAGCCCGGTAGTGCGGCGAGTCGATGACACCGTCCGGCACATAGTTATGCAGGTAGGCGCAGGGATGGAGCCGGAGCTTTCCATCATGGACCGCTTCGTTGAAACCTTCGAGAAACGCAGCGTAGGACCACGCCTGATAGCTGGGGTGGACGAGGGGCTGCCCTTCACGAAGCTCTACGATGGCATCGCGCTTGGTCGACTTGATGGCAGACCACTGCTTGAGCTCGACGATGATGACATGGGGCGACCCGTCCTCGGCGCGACCGGTCAAGACGACGTCGATGCGCTTCTTTGACTGGGGAAGAATGAACTCCACTGCCACGCCAACGTCGTCGGGAACGGAGTGGTGGGTGAGCGCGCGCGCGACGTACCGAAGCGACTCGCGCCAGGAACGTATCTCGGACTCGCCTACGTCGCCCTTTGTCGCCGCCTTGAAACTGGCGCGGATGACCTCCTCAATCTCTTCATCGTTGCATTGACGAAGGAAGGACGCCTTGTCAGCCTGATAGACGATCATGGCTGCGACAGCTTGTTGTACTTGGTGCTGACACCTCGCGAGAGGTCCACCGGGTACTTGGCGGCATTCATAACCAGCTTGCTGCTGACGGCTTCATTCAGGTCGATCCCGAGTACGTCCGACAGCCGGATGAGGTACAGCGCTACGTCGGCGATTTCATCGCGTACGGCGTTGGCGGTGGCTTCAGAGGACGCTGCCTTGAAGGAGTCGGCCTCCGTCATCCACTGGAAAATCTCGTTCAGCTCTCCAACTTCACCAGAGAGGGCCATGACAAGATTCTTGGGGGAGTGGAACTGTGCCCAATCACGGGCTTCGGCGAACTCCCTGAGCGCCTGGGCAGCGCCGCGAACCTCGACGAGAGGGTGTTCCATGGCATGGCCTTATACGACAGAATTGGGCCAATTCTACCCATGCCGTTGGGGCGTAAGCGACATTTCGCCCCGTGACATCTGGCGGGTAGTGAGGGCGTAGAAGAGCCCTAGTCGGCGAAGCCTGCATTCGAAGGCCATTAGTCGGGGCCACGACAGCGGCTACACTCACCGCCTACCCCCGATGGAAGCTCACCCATGTTCAGTGGAAAGGTCGCGGTGGTCACCGGCTCCACCAGCGGTATCGGTCTTGGCATTGCCACCGCGCTGGCCCGGCAGGGCGCGGACATCGTGCTGAACGGCTTCGGCGATGCGGCGGAAATCGAACGCATTCGTTCCCGGTTGGAAACCGAGTTCGGCGTGCGCGTGGCGCATGACGGCGCCGATCTTTCCCGTGGCGAGGCAGTGCGCGAGATGATTGAGCATGCCGTCGCGACGATGGGCCGCATCGACATCCTGGTGAACAACGCCGGCATCCAGCACACCGCGTCGATCGAGGAATTTCCCGTCGAAAAGTGGGATGCGATCCTCGCGCTGAATCTCTCGGCCGTATTCCATGCCACGGCGGCGGCCTTGCCGCACATGAAGCAGCAGGGCGCCGGCCGCATCATCAACATCGCGTCGGTGCACGGGCTGGTGGGCTCGGTGAACAAGTCGGCCTACGTGGCGGCCAAGCATGGCGTGGTGGGCTTCACCAAGGTAACCGCGCTGGAGAATGCGGGGACCGGCATTACCGCCAATGCGATCTGCCCGGGCTGGGTGCGGACGGCGCTGGTCGAGCAGCAGATCACGGCGTTGGCCGAGCGCGAGGGCACGGATCAGGAGACCGCCGCGCGTGCGCTGTTGGCTGAAAAGCAGCCGTCGTTGCAGTTCGTGACTCCTGAGCAGCTGGGACAAATGGTGGTGTTCCTGGCCTCGGACGCGGCGGCGCAGATTACCGGCACGGCGCTGCCGGTGGATGGGGGCTGGACGGCGCGCTAGCTGGCTGGCTGTGCTTTACGCTGCAGCATGGGCAATGCCACCAGCGTGGCGAGAATGGTGAACAACACCAGCGACGAGCCGACCGTGCCGAAGCCCAGGCCGCCCTTTTCCAGCGGCTTGGTGAGCAGGTCGCCGAAGGTGGCGCCGAACGGACGGGTGAGCACGAAGGCGATCCAGAACAGGATGACCCGGTTGATGCCCTTGATGCGGCTGGCCAGTGCGGTGAACGCGATGAGGCTGCCGATCAGCAGCGCGCCGCCGGTGAAGCCCAGCCCGGAATCGTCGGCCAGGAAATCACCCAGCGCGGTGCCGAGCGTGTTGGAGAACAGCACGGCGGTCCAGTAGAAGCCTTCGGCGCGGCGCGATGCGATGTTGCTGACCGAGATCGACTTTTCCGATACCCGCCAGGCCAGCAGCACCAGCGCCAGGCAGCCGGCCAGCAGGCTGGCGCCGGTGGCGTAGCCCAGGCCGAGCGTGCGGTCGAGCAGGTCGGACATCGTCGTGCCGGCGGTGCTGGTGGCCAGCACCACCGACCAGAACAGCACCGGGTGGAAGCGCCGCGCCGACAGTTGCATGCCCAGCAGGCCGGCAAAGATCGCCAGCAGGATCGCCGAGCTGGCCACATAGCCCAGGTTGAGCGTCATCGACAGCAGGTCGCCGGCGGTCTCGCCGAGCGTGGTGGCGGCAATCTTCATCACCCAGAAGCCAAGGGTGACCGCCGCCACCTTGCTGTGTAGGGAATCGGTGTCTGAAGCACTCATCGAACGTCGCCTGGGGAGCCTGCCGGTGATGCTGTGGCGGGCGCCGTCGGAGTGCAGTCGGAACCGGGTTCGGTGAGGGTGAGCGTGGGGCTGGCGTTCAGCCCGCGCTGGCGGGGGCCGAAAGGCGAACCAGCAGGCCATCCCAATCGGCCACGAAGCAGCCATCGCGACCACGGTTGCACTCGGTGATCCACGCGTCCAGCGATTCACTCTGTGCGCGGTAGGCGCTGACATCGCCCAGGACGGCGAAGTGCAGGCGGTAGTTCACCAGCATCTGCAGCCACTGCCCGGCCATGCCGGAGCGCAGCTCGAAGAAGTCCGGAGAGAGGCGTTGCACCGGCACGGCGATCCACTCGGCCTGATGCCCGAGGGCATCGCCGACCAGATCGCGCAGGCCGTTGGCATCGAGTGTCGGGCCCTGCGGCTCGATGCGCAGGAGACGGATGGTGCCGATGTTCTCAATGGAATCATTCATGCCGGAGGCTCTGCAGGCGACGCAGCCGGGCGAGGATGTCTTCGCGCAGGCCGGGGATGTAGTGGTAGGCGTCTGCCAGCAGGGTGACGTCCGCCGTCGGGACGAGCCGTTTCATGCGTTCGGCGGCGGCAGGGGTATCGATGAGGGCATCACGCGCGCCCATGACAAGGGCTGCCGGTGGATGCAACGTAGCCAAGCGCTCGTCGCTGATACGGGGAATGCGCAGCGGACGTGGCCGGACCTCGGCACGGATCAATGCCAGCAGGTCGAGCAGCGGCTGCGCACGTGCAGGTGCACGCAGTGGCGCGGGGCCCATGACCGCACGGCGCAGGCGCTCACGCCCCCATCGGCCAAGCAGCAACAGTGGGAGCGCCTTGAGCAGGAATGCACGCTGGCGCCCGATACCCGAGGGCCTGACCAGGACCAGTGCGTTGACCCGGGCAGGCCTTCGCAACGCGTAGTCCATTGCCAGGAAACCGCCGAACGACAGGCCCACGAATGCAGCGCTTTCCACGCCGAGTGCGTCGAGGACATCATCCAGCCATTGCGCATGCGCATCGCTGTCCAGCGCAGGTTGCGTGCCTTCGCTGAGACCCGGTTCGCCAATGATGTCGACGGCATGCACGCGGTAGTACTCGCTCCAACGTGCGGCATCGAACATCCAGCTGGCGGCATTGCTGAGGGTGCCATGCAGCAGCACCAGGGCAGGGCCGTGTTCGGGGCCGCAGCTGACCACAAATGTCGAACCGGCGCGGGTGGCGAGATGGTGCGATTCGTGTGGTACCGGCCAGTCCGAAAGCACCTGGCGGTAGGCGGCAAGTACGCGCTGGGTGGGAATGCCGGGGCGCTGCCGCTTCATGCGCTGCGGTCCTGCAGCAGACGCTGCAGGCTGACCAGCAGTGCCGTGGAACCTGCCAGGCCACCGATCACGATCAGCTTGAGCACATCGTGCTCAGGCGAATAGATCGTCTCCATGCGCAGCGGCTCATCGTCGGCCGCGCGGCCGGTGACGCGCGCATGCAGGGCACGGACCAGGTCGGCGGCACGTGCCGCACCGCATCCGGGAATGTCGACCACCGTGGTCATCTGTGGGCGCGCAGCGGAGGGCTCACGCACGGTGCCGGTGAACATGTCGAGGTCTTCAGCGGTGATGCGATAGGACTTGCCGATGCGGGTCGCGCGCAGTTGGCCGCTACGGATATGCCGCAGGACGGTTTTGGGGTGCAGGCTGAGCTGCTGGGCAGCCTGTTCGACGGTTAGCAACGCGGGGGACATATCGGAACTCGAGAACCATGTGCTCCCTATTGTTCCATGAAATTCAATTTTTGGGAGTGATTGGGTATTGGACGGCGGCGGCGACCGGGGGCCGTCTGCCCGGTGCCGCTCGCGCGGGCCAACCATCCCGACGGCTACGCTGGCTTCGCAAACACATCCAAGCCTTTGCCCGTCTCCAGCAGCGACTTCAGGCTGGACAGCACGATCGGCCAGCCCTGGCGGATGCCGGTATCCATGCCGCTACCCGGTTCCAGCTCCTCATGGGTCACCGTCAGCCGCACCATGTCCTGGTAAGGCACGATGTCGAAGGTGACCCGGCTGTAGGCATCCGGGTTGTCGGCCTGAGAGGCGGCGGCCCAGGTGATGACCAGCCGCGAGGGTGGGGTGCTTTCCACCACCTCGCCGACCAGCTCGACCGAGCGCGCTTCGTTGGCGCGCACGTGCTGCCAGCGCGAGCCGGGCTTCCAGTCCGAGACGTTCTCATGCCCCCAGTAGCGACTGGCGATCTCGGGGCGGGTGATGGCCTCGAACACCTTCTGTGGCGTGGAGGCGATATAGATCACGTGGATGAAGCGGGTAGTCTCTGCGGACATCGTCACTCTCCTTCCAGTTCGCGTTTCAGGTCATGCAGCAGGCTCAGGCGCTGCTGCTCGAACTTGCTTACCCAGCGCTCGTAGACTTCATGCAGCGGCACCGGATTGATGAAGTGCAGCTTTTCGCGGCCACGGCGCACGGTGCTGATCAGGTTGGCGTCTTCCAACAGGCCCAGGTGCTGGGTGACCGATTGCCGGGCCATGTCCAGGTGTTCGCACAGCTGGCCCAGCGTCTGGCCGTTGTCCTCGCAGAGCAGGTCGAGCAGCGTCCTGCGCGTAGGGTCGGCCAAGGCCTTGAACACCTTGTCTGCATTCATGCGGGATGTCTTCAGTTCCAGTTGTCGATCCTGATGTCGTGCGGGTTGGGCTGGCCCTTGCCGGTTTCCAGCAGCGCCTTGAGGCTCATCAGGAACACCGCCCACTTGGTGCTGCAGTGGGAGGTGAACTCCACGCGTTCCTTCCAGCCTTCGTGGGTGAACAGCACGATGCCGTAGTCGCCCTCCTGCTTCAGTGCGAAACGCGCATGCGTGCCGATCCATTCGGCGGGGCCGGCGAGGAACTTCCAGAGCACCAGCTCGCCGGGAATGAGCTGTTCCAGCTGCATTTCCATGGCGCCGATTTCCTGGCCGTTGTTGGTGAAACGGACCTTGACCGTGCCGCCGGTCTCACGGTCGCCGTGGGTGTCTTCAGCCCACCAGGCCGCCACGCCTTCGGGGGTGGCCAGGGCCTGGTACACCTGGCTTGCGGGGGCTTTGATGCCGACCCGGTGTGCGATATCCACCATTGCAGGTTCCTCGCGTGGGCAGGCAGGTGCCGCCCTTGGGATGGACTATATGCAGGTAAATGCCTGCATGTCAAATCCAGCCCATGGAGTTGCGACCGTGGCAGGGCCGGCCGCTGGCCGGCATGCCAGTGGCGTTGGGTGACTGCAGTTGCCGGCCAGCGGCCGGCACTACCGGGGGCGATGCTTCAGTTCTCGCCGTCCTGCAGGGCGGCATGCAGTTTGTCCGTGATGCGCTGCAGGGCGGCCAGATCATCGGCGGCGAGATGGTCGAGAAAATACTGGCGGACGCCGGCGACGTGCACCGGCCGTGCCGCGCGCAGCTGTGCGTGACCTTCTGCGGTCATGCGGATCAGGACGACGTTGTCGCTGTCGGTGTCGCGCTCGATCAGCCCGCGGCCGGCCATGCGGGTCAGCTGGTGCGAGAGGCGCGTCTTGTCCCATTCCAGGTAGTCCAGCAGTTCGCGCTGGCGGCGGCAGCGATCCTTGGCCTGGCTCAACTCCATCAGCACGATGAAGTCCGCTTTGGATAGGCCTGTGCTGCGGGTGATGTCCTGGACGATGCGGCCGGAGGTGATCTCGGCCATGCGCCGGAAGCCGCGCCAGGCGGCCCATTCGTCGGGGGTGATGCGGGGAGAGCTCATGGCCCCACGTTGCCGCGACAGGGTTGACATGTCAACAGCTCAAGTCTACGGTTGACGTGTCAACTAATCTGGATCGCGCCATGCAACCCCCTTCCCGCATCGCCATCATCGGCGCAGGCCCCGCTGGCCTGACCGCTGCGCTGATCCTGCATCGCGGCGGCCACCGCGTGCGCGTGTACGAGGGCGAAGCGTCCGGGCAGCAGCGCACGCAGGGCGGCACACTGGATCTGCACGACGATTCCGGCCAGGTGGCGCTGCAGCGCGCGGGCCTGCTGGAGGCTTTCCGCGCAGTGGCGCGCCACGAGGGGCAGGAGGCGCGAACGGGCGACCCGTGGTCCGGGGTGATCACCACCGGTGGGTTCGGGCCGGAAGGGAGCAAGGACAAGCCAGAGATCGACCGTGGCGATCTGCGCCAACTGCTGATGGATGCGCTGCCGGCGGACGCGGTGCAGTGGGGCCACCGCCTGACCGAGCTCGTCCCTGCACAGGCGGGCGGCCACCGCCTGCGCTTCGCCAACGGCGTGGAGCACGAGGCGGACATCGTGATCGGTGCCGATGGCGCGTGGTCGAAAGTGCGCGCGGCGTTGAGTGCGTGCGAGCCGCTGCCAACCGGCATTACCTTCTTCGAGGGTTGGATCGAGCGGCCAGCAGCCGACATCTCAGCGATGGTCGGGCAGGGCAGCCTGTTCTGCTTTGGCGGCGAGGAGGCCCTGTTCGTGCAACGCAACAGCCGTGATCGGCTCTGCGTGTATGCGGCGCTGAAGCGCTCCTCCGAGTGGCTCGATGCACGGATCGCGCAGCACGGCATGCGGACGCTGGTGACAGGCAGCTATGCCGGGTGGGCCCCGAATCTTCGGCGCGTGCTGGAGGCCTGCACGGACTTCGTGCGGCGGCCGATCTACAGCCTGCCGGCGGATTTCCGCTGGACCCCGCGCGATGGCGTGACCCTGGTCGGCGATGCGGCGCATCTGATGCCGCCGGTGGGCGTGGGCGTGAACCTGGCAATGCTGGACGCGTCGGATGTGGCGATGGCGTTGTGTGCGCAGCCGGATGCGATCAGCGCCCTCCGTGAAGCGTAAGCGCTGGTCTGCGAACGCGCCCGCGCGCTGATGCCCGATGCGATCGAGGGGTTCCAGCGCTGGTTCATTACCGAAGGGGCTGCTGACGGCGGTTGCTGATCGCTTCACTGGCAGTCGGCCGGTTGCCGCAGTGCCCAGGTCGTGCGAATGCGGTGCCGGTCTTTCCGCGCGAACTCCCGGGGGCTTGACAGGCGAGTCTACCAACTAGTAGATTGAATGCATGAAGGAATCGCTCTCGCCCAAGGCCCAGGAAATCCTGGCCCACGCCCGTGCGCTGCTGGAGGCCGGTGGCTACAACGGCTTCAGCTACGCCGACGTGTCGGCGCGGGTGAACATCAGCAAGGCCAGCATCCATCACCACTTCCCCAGCAAGGCGGACTTGGTGCGCACGGTGGTCGAGCTGTACCGGGCCGAGGCGCGCGAGGGCCTGGCGCTGCTGGATCGCCAGCTCGACGACCCGCTGCAGGAACTCAACGCGTATGTGGAGTACTGGTCCAGCTGTATTGCAGGGGGGACGTCCTCGTTCTGCATCTGCGCGATGCTGGCAGCCGAGGCGCCGATGATTCCGCCGGAAATTGCCGAGGAAGTGCGTGGACATTTCGAGGACCTGAGTGGCTGGTTGGCCCTCACCCTGGAAAAGGGTGCGGCGCTTGGGCAACTGCGCCTGCAGGGGGCGGCGGCGGACGAGGCCAAGGCCTTCATGTCATCGGTGCATGGCGCGATGCTGGCCACGCGCGGTTTTGGTGACGCGGCGACCTTCGCTGCGCTGGCACGGCTGGCCATCGCGCGGGTGAGCGCGGCGACCTGAACGATGTGTGGTGGGCCTGCGGCGACGCGGGCCTTCTTTTTGAGTCCAATGTCTACCTACTAGTAGGTTCATACTGTTCCGGAGATATCCCATGTCGCACCCTCTGTCCACGCTCGGCGTGATCCATACCGCTGTCAGCCTGATCCCGGTGTTGAGCGGCCTGTATGCCTTCATCCGCCACCGCGCAATCGATCCCGCCACCCGCGCGGGCAAGCTGTACCTGGTGGGGCTGGTGCTGTCGGTGGCCACCTCGTTCACCGTCTCCAGCACCGGGGGGCTCAATCCGGGCCATGCGTTCGGGGTGGTCGTGCTGCTGGTGGCATTCGGCGGCGTGCTGGCCGCGCGGCTGCGCTGGCTGGGGCGCGCCGCGCGTTACCTGTCGACCTTCGCACTGTCGTTCAGCTTCCTGCTCTCGTTGGTGCCCGGCGTCAACGAAACGCTGACCCGCTTGCCGGCAGCGCATCCGATTGCAGCGGCGCCGATGGCCCCGGTGGTGCTGCACACCCTGCTGGCCTGCCTGGTGGTGTTCGTGATCGGCTTTGCCGCGCAGTGCTGGAGGCTGCGAAACCGTGCCTTGGCAGGACGATCCTGAGACGCCACCGGTCACCCCTGCGTGGCGAGTGCGGCCAGCAGTGCCACCGGTTCGATCAGTGCAGCCGAGCGCGCCGGGTCAAGTTGAATGTGCCCGCTGCAGAAGCCGAACGATTGGCCCGCGGCACGCTCGGGGACGCGTGTGGTCGCGTCGGGTGCCTCAATCTCCAGCACTTCATCCACGGCCAGCGCCAGGGGTGCGGTGCCGGCGTTGATCAACAGCATGGCCGGGCTGCCACCCCCGAATGCCGGTTGGCCGCTCATGCGGCGCAGGTCGACGACGGGTAACGGTTGCCCACGGACCTCCAGGGTCGCCCTGCCATGGAGGTCTGCAGGGCCGAATCTCTCCGGACCGCGAATTTCGACCGCCGCCTGGACGTCGATGGCGAACAGGACGGTGCCTGCACGCACGACGATGACCTCGAACAGGTCGGCAGGCGATGCGCGTGTTTCCGTTGCAGGGTGGGCGGGTACGGGCATGCGATGGGCGTGGCGAAGACGATGGGAAGGGGGATCTGGATGATGACGCCTGAACGCAGCGCGCGGCCGCGGCGGCGTGCGCGTGCAAGGCGACGGTTCAGTGTGTATCAGGCGTTTGCGGGTGGCGCGCCGACGCTGCCGACGCGTGGAAAATGCGGACGGAGCAGGCCGACGAGCTGGTCCATGCCCGGGATGGCGTGGCCGAACTCGTCCCAGCGCGCATTCACCAGGCCGGACACCACGATCTGCCCGGTCTCGATGTGGGTCATCGCCCAGTACGGAACGGCACGCGCGCTGATGGCCATGTCCAGTACCGGGGCGACGGCCGCGTGCGAACGGCTGTCCTGGATGCGGCGCCTGACCGCCGCCAGGCCGTCGGGCGGGCCTTCGATGTACTGGAAAAACCGCTGGCCGTCGACGATCAGCGCACCGGTAACGTCCACCCGGCGATTGAACGCGGCAGATTGCAAGACGATCTGGCGGAGGGCGTGATTGGACAGCCCAGCCGACATGCGGCTGGAGTAAGCAAATGCATGGAGCATGGAAGGGGCTTCTTGTGACGCACGTCACTATACGCACACAAGCCCGCACCGTCGTGAGGCTTTGCTCACGCCACGCCTGGCACCGCGCACTGGGTCAACAGCCCACCAGGCGGTCGGCACCGAGACCGCTGCGGTGCTGGTTGCGGTACTCGGCAGGACTGGCGTCGACCTGGCCGCGGAAGTGCCGGCGGAAGGACTCCTGCGAGCCGAAGCCGGCCTGTTCTGCTATCCACTGCAGCGGCCGGTCGGTGGTTTCCAGCAGCTCGCGCGCGAAGGCCACGCGCTCGCGGATCAGCCAGTCGATGGGTGACAGGCCGGTGGCCTCCAGGAACTGCCGCTGCAGCGTGCGCTGGCTGAGCGCGGCCTGCTCGGCGAGGCTGCCGAGCGAGTGCGGCTCGCGCAGGTTGCGGCGCATCCATTCCATCAGCTTTGCCAAGCGGGTGGGCTCGCCGTGGGGAATGGCGCGGCTGACGCGCTGGCTGCGCCCGGCGTCGCGCCACGGTGCCAGCACCAGCCGTTCGGCCACCAGGTTGGCCACGCGCGCGCCGTAATCCTTGCGCACCATGTGCAGCATCATGTCCATGCCGGTGGCCGAGCCGGCCGAAGTGATGATGCTGCCGGTATCCACGTACAGCACATCCTCGCGCACATCGATGCGCGGGAAGTCGCGTGCGAGTGCTTCGGTGAGGCGCCAGTGCGTGGTGGCCTGGCGGCCATCGAGCAGCCCGGCCCAGGCCAGCACGAAGGCGCCGGAGCAGATCGAGGTGATGCGCGCGCCACGGGCATGCGCACGGATCAGTGCATCGAGCAGCGCCTGTGGCGGACGTTCGCTGGGCTCGCGCCAGCCGGGGATGACGATGATGTCGGCGTCATCGACCGTGCTGAGATCGTAGGGCAGCTGCACCTGCGCATTACCGAGCATGCGCAGCGCGCCGGGCTCGCCCGCGCACAGCTGGGTGCGGTACCAGGCCACGCCGAGTTCCGGCCGCACCGGCGCGAACAGGCCAACCGCGCAGCCGAACTCGAACAGCCCCTGGCCGTGGCAGGCGACGATGGCGACGAGCGGTGCGCTGGGATCGGCGGAGGGGCTGGGCATGGCTAGATGCTACGGGTGGCGGTGCGCGGCGCTGAGTGGCGCGCGGGCATGAGGTGATGCCTGTGGAGCATGTGCACGAGGGGCATTCCTGGCTGGGGGCGCCCGACGGGGGTAGGGTCGACTGTTAGTCGACTATCGCGCGCAGCGCGGGCTTCCAGGCGGTATCGCCAACAGCAGTCGACTAACAGTCGACTCTACCCCGTCGGTTGCCGACCGCCGCCGGTCGCCCACCACCCGCCGCACATCATCCAACGTCGACTGCCCATCGCCGTCCCATGCGCGTGCTGTGCACGCCTGCCTAACGTCATTACCAGCCGTCATGTCGCTGGCCGGATATGACGGTTGGGTGACGCGATCCCGCCTGTTGCCGCGGGTGAACAGGCCCTTGAATGGAAGCGTGTTTCCGGCCCACCCCACGAGCCCCCATGCCTGCCGCCCACGCCCCTGTCCTGAGCCCCCTTGCTGTCCTGATCGCTGCCGTTCTGGCCGCATCGCCTGGCCACGCGGCCGAAGCCGATGCCGATCCCGCTGCCACCGCCACGACAGCCAACGTGGCTGCGTCCACGCTGGATGCGGTGGTGGTGACCGGTTCGCGTACCAGCACGCGCACCGTGAAGAACAGCTCCACGCCGATCGATGTGATCTCTGCCGAAGACCTGGCCGCCACCGGGCAGGCCAACCTGCTGGAAGCGCTGCAACGTGCGCTGCCGTCGCTGAGCCAGATCGGCGGCTACCAGAGCGACCAGGAGAGCCTGATCCGTGGCTACCAGCTGCGCAACCTGTCACCGGGCTACACGCTGGTACTGGTGAACGGCAAGCGCCGCAATGCCAGCGCGTACGTGAGTGGGGCCAACGGCGGCGGCTTTCCGGGCCACGCCTGGGCTGACCTGGCGCTGATCCCGGTGTCGGCCATCGACCATGTGGAGGTGCTGCGCGATGGTGCGTCGGCCATCTATGGCTCGGACGCGATCACCGGCGTGGTCAACGTGATCCTGAAGTCGCAGGCGCATGGCGGTGACCTGTCGGTTGAGAGCGGGCAGAGCATCGATGGAGACGGTTCGCGTACCAGTGTGCGCGCCAACGTCGGCCTGCCATGGGGCCAGGACGGCTTCGTCAATCTGTCCGGTGAAACCGCCCGCCAGCATCATGCGATCCGCAGCCGCCGCTACATCGACGGTTACCTGAGCTACCCGGCGGTGGATGCCACTGGCAATCGGGTGGCATTGCGCCCGAACAACCGGTTGCCCGCGGGTGCGTCGCCGAACCCGGCCGAGGCCGGCCGCGATGCGGAGGCCAACATCATCCTCAGCTCGCCGTCGTACGCGTTGAAGGCCTTCGCAGTGAATGCGGGCCATGGCCTGGGCGAGAACGCGCAGTTCTACGCCAACGCCACGGCCAGCGATCGCACCGCGCAGGCAATCCAGAACTTCCGCCTGCCGGCGACCATCTTCACCACCTACAAGGCGCCCGGGGTGCTGAGCGTGTTTCCCGATGGCTTCCTGCCCGTGCTGGAAACCAAGGAAAAGCAGTACACCGGCACTGCGGGCGTGAAAGGGCAGGTGGCAGGCTGGGACTACGACGCCAGCCTGACCGGCAACCGCAGCACGGTGCGCACCTATACCCGCAACTCGGTGAACTACTCGTTGCCGTACCCCGGATCGCCCACTGACTTCTATGACGGCAAGCTGGACTACCAGCAGGGCATCGCCAACCTGGACCTGCGCCGTGGCTTCGAGGTGGCCGCCTTTGCGTCACCGCTGGAAGTGAGCGCAGGCGCCGAGTACCAGCACGAACAGTACGAACGCGGGGCCGGACAGTGGGAGTCGTACACCGGCTTCGGCGCCGCCGCGTTCGTGGGCTACTCCACCGCCGATGCGGTGAAGGCGACGCGCAACAGCAAGGCGGTCTATGTGGGCGCGGCCAGCAACATCACCTCGCGCTGGTATCTGGATGCGGCTGCACGCTGGGAAGATCATTCCGACTTCGACAGCGTGTCCACGGGCCGCCTGACCACGCGCTTCGACTTCACCGACGCGTTGGGTGTACGCGCGACGGTCAGCAATGGTTTCCATGCGCCCAGCCTCGGCGCGCAGTACTACCAGGCCACCGGCAGCTGCCCGTGCGGTACCACGCTGGTGGCGCAGGTGTCTTCGCCGGCAGCGATTGCGCTGGGTGCCACGCCGCTGAAGCCCGAGAAAGCCACCAACTACAGCCTGGGCGTGACCTGGGACCCGAGCCCTGCGTTCCACCTGGCCGTGGATGCGTACCAGATCGACATCCGCGGCCAGCTCGGCCAGTCCAGCCAGATCGGTTACAACGCGCAGGACCCGGCGCGCATCACCGACAACAGCGGTACGGTGTTGAGTGCGGCGCAGAAGAACACCATCGATGCGCTGCTGGGTTCCGCCGGCATCAGCATCCTGCCGGGTGATGCGTTCTACGCCAGCTACTTCACCAATGTGGGCAATACCCGCACACGCGGTGTCGAGCTGACCCTGGAAGCCAACCAGGACACCGCGTGGGGCAAGCTGCGCTGGAGCTACGCGGCCAACGTCGGGCGTACCACCATCCAGAAGGTGAGCGACATTCCGGCGGCGCTGCAGGGGCTGCCGAACATCAACCTGCTGACCAAGAGCAGCGAATACGCGCTGCGCTTCCGCACGCCCAGCTACACCCAGGTGGCGGGCTTGGGCTGGCAGAACGGGCGCTGGCGCTCGAATGTCGACTTCACCTACTACGGACCGATCAAGCGCCTGAACAACGGCGTTGAGTACAAGCAGCCGCCGGTGCTGGTGACCAATCTCTCCGGCGCCGTGGAGCTGGGCGCAGGCTGGAGTGCGGCGCTGGGCATCAACAACGTGTTCGACAAGCGCACGCGCAAGGTGCCCGCGTATGCACGCAGTGCCACCGATGTGGCGAGCATCGAGACGACCTGGGATTCGGGCGATGTGCTGAGCCGGATCGGGGCGTTCTGGTACGGGCGGATCAACTACCGGTTCTGAGGCGGGAAGCAGCCGGGCATGGCTCGGCTCTACATAACGCGAAAGGCGGCCGGACAGGGGCCGCCATCATCGAGGAGCAGTTCATGTCTTCTGCATTGAGGGTGGTTGCATTGGTGGGCTCACCGGCCAGTTCGGCGACATCGCGCACGCTGCTGCTGGTGCGGCATCTGCTGGCGTCGCTGCAGCAGCGGGTGCACGCCAGCGTGGAGCGGGTGGAGCTGGCGCCGATCGCCCGCTCGCTGGGGCAGTCGTTGTCGCGCGATGAAGCGGAGCCGGCGGTGGAGCAGGCGCTGCAGACCATCGAGGGCGCTGGCCTGCTGGTGGTGGCCGCGCCGGTGTACCGCGGATCGTACCCGGGACTGTTCAAGCACCTGGTCGACTTCATCGGGCTGGAGGCGCTGGTGGATACACCGGTGCTGCTGGCCGCGACCGGGGGCAGCGAGCGCCATGCGCTGGTGATCGACCACCAGTTGCGGCCGTTGTTCAGTTTCCTGCAGGCGCACACGCTGCCGATCGGGGTGTATGCCACGCCGGCTGACTTCGACGGCGAGCACGTCAGCAGCGCGGCCCTGCAGGCGCGTATCGCGCTGGCGACCGAGCGTGCCGCCGCGCATCTGGCCACGCAGGGACTGGCGCCGCCGACGCCGCTGCGGCGCATTGCCTGAGGCCATAACCGGCGGCGCTTTTCTTATGGCGAAGGCGCATCTGCATGGCCGGATCTGACCGCCGATTGTCGCCAGGCATCGCCGCCGCAACCGCTGGCATCTCTAGCATCGATATCGAAGCGGCATCGCATGGCCGCCCAAGATGAGGACCCCCCAGTGACGCTCGACGCAGCAAGCAAACCCATCCTGTTCCTGCTGGACCGCGAGTTCGAGGACGGACAGATTCCCGGCCAGCGTTTCTTCTGCCGGCACAGCCTGCTGCTGGAAGGTGCGCTGTCGAGCATCGAAGGCCTCGACGCGCAGCTGGACGTACGTCGCATCGGCTTCGCACGGCCGCGTCGCGAGGTGATCGCTGAGATTGGCGAGCAGGACCAGTCGCTGCCGAAGCTGGTGCTGCCGCAGGGCGTGCACAGCGCGCTGGCCAGTGGCGCCCACAAGGATCGCCAGTACGTCTCCGGTGCCGAGCCGATCCTGGCGGCGCTGAACGGGTTGCTCGGCATCCCCGTGGCCCATCCCTGAGCGAGGACGCGTCAATGAGCTACCTGATCAGCGTATTGGACAAGAGCCCGGTGGCCGACGGGGCCTCGCCGGAGCAGGCACTGCGCAACAGCCTGCTGTTGGCGCAGCGCGCCGAGCAGCTGGGTTACCACCGCTACTGGTTTGCCGAACACCACGCCGCGCCGACCCTGGCCAGCCCTGCGCCGGAGGTGCTGGCCGCCTGGGTGCTGGCGCAGACCCGGCGCATCCGCATCGGCAGCGGCGGGGTCATGCTGCGCCACTACGCGCCTTACAAGGTGGCCGAGAACTTCAACCTGCTGGCGGCGTTGGCGCCGGGACGCGTGGACCTGGGCGTGGGCAAGGCACCCGGCGGCCTGCCGGCATCGACCGCCGCGCTGGCGGCAGGGCGCCCGGCGTTTGCCGACTTCGACCAGCAACTGCGCGATCTGGAAGGCTATCTTTCCGGCGCCGAAAGCGAGGTGCTGGCGCGGCCGGTTCCGCAACAGGCACCGGAGCGGTTCCTGCTGGGTGCCAGTCCGCAGAGCGCGCGGCAGGCGGCCGCGCTGGGCTGGCGCTTCGTGTACGCCGCGCACTTCGATGGTGACCCGAAGCACATCGAGGCCGCGTTCGATGCCTATCGCAGTGCCGCTACGCAGCCCCCGCTGCTGGCCACGGTGGCCTTTGCTGCCCCGACGGCCGAAGCCGCTGCACGTCACATCGGCGCACTGCGCGTCTACAAGCTGCACCTTGGCCCGGGGCAGACGGTGAACCTGCCCAGCCCCGAGGCGGCTGCCGAGTACGCACGCCAGGTGGGCGTGGCGGACTTCCGCATCGAGGAAACACGGCCCAGCGTGCTGTCCGGCGATGCGCAACAGGTGCGCGACGAACTGGATGCGCTGCACCGACGCTTCGGCGTGGGCGAGTTCATCCTCGATGCGCCGGTGGCCGACCTCGATGCACGCCTGACATCCCTCGAACTGCTGTCGCCTGCGCCACGCGCGGCGGTGGCCTGACCCGCAGGAGCGATTCCCATGAGCACGACCCCGCGCTACATTCCGTTCGGCATCATGCTGCAGGGCCCAGGCAGCCACATGCACGCCTGGAAGCATCCGTCCAACCCGGCCGATGCCAGCGTCAACCTGCAGTTCTACATCGACATCGCGCGCACCGCCGAAGACAACGGCATCGCCTTCGGCTTCGTGGCCGACGGCCTGTACATCAACGAAAAGTCGATCCCGCACTTCCTCAACCGCTTCGAGCCGATCTCGCTGCTGTCGGCGTTGGCTACGGCGACGAAGAAGATCGGCCTGGCCGGTACGCTGTCGACGTCCTACAGCGATCCGTTCACCGTCGCCCGTCAATTCGCCTCACTGGACCTGCTCAGCGGCGGCCGCGCCGGCTGGAACGTGGTGACCTCGCCACTGGAAGGTTCTGGCCGCAACTACGGCCGCCCCCATCCGGAGCATGCGCTGCGCTACCAGATCGCCGATGAATACCTGGAGGTGGTGCAGGGGTTGTGGGATTCGTGGGATGACGACGCGTTCGTGCGCGAGCGCGACAGCGGCACGTTCTTCGCACCGGAGAAATTCCGCCGGCTCGACCACAAGGGCCGCTTCTTCCAGGTGGAAGGCCCGCTCAACATCCAGCGATCGCCGCAGGGCCAACCCGTGATCTTCCAGGCCGGTTCGTCCGATGACGGCATCGCGCTGGCCGGCAAGTACGCCGATGCGGTGTTCACCCATTCGCCGTCGCTGGAAGAAACCCGCGCGTTCACCCAGAAGGTGAAGAACTCGGCGATCGCCCATGGCCGCAGCGGCAACGACGTGAAGATCTTTCCGGGTATCGGCCCCATCGTCGGCCGCACGGCCGAGGAGGCCGAGGCCAAGTACCAGGCAATTGCCGCACTGGCGACGCTGGAGGATGCGCTGGCCTATCTGGGCCGGTTCTTCGATCACCATGATTTCAGCCAGTACGACCCTGACGCATCGTTCCCCGAACTGGGCGATATCGGCAGCAATTCGTTCCGCTCCACCACTGATCGCATCAAGCAGGATGCGCGCGAGAAGGGGCTGAGCCTGCGCCAGGTGGCATTGGAGGCAGTGAGCCCGCGACCCAACTTCATCGGTACGCCGGAGCACGTGGCCGATGAGTTGATCCGCTGGTTCGACGCCGGTGCCAGCGATGGCTTCATCCTGGGCTTTGCCGCGCAGCGCGAGGGCCTGGACGATTTCGTGACCCAGGTATTGCCGATCCTGCAGGCGCGCGGCTACCACCAGCGCGAGCTGGAAGGGCAGACCCTGCGCGAGCATCTGGGCCTGCCGTACAAGGCCAGCCGGTATGCGACCGACGCCGAACCGGCGCGGAAGGTGGGGTAGGGCAATGAGCGGAGAAACTGCGGTAGCACCGGGCCAGGCCCGGCGGAGTTCCCCAGCGATTGGCGTGTTGCCGGAGATCGCGGCGCGCGCCGAGGCTGCCATCGCGATCCGCCAAGACCTGCACCGGCACCCGGAGCTGGCCTTCGAAGAGCATCGCACCAGCGCCCGCGTGGCCGAACTTCTGCAGCAATGGGGTTATGACGTGACCACCGGCCTCGGTGGCACCGGCGTGGTCGGCACGCTGCAACGCGGGCAGGGCAGTCGTCGGCTGGGGCTGCGTGCGGACATCGATGCCTTGCCGATCCACGAAGACTCCGGGCTGGCCTACGCCAGCCAGACCGACGGGCTGATGCATGCCTGCGGTCACGATGGTCACACCGCCATCCTGCTGTCCGCCGCGCATTACCTGGCCCATCACGGCAATATCGACGGCACCTTGCAGCTGGTGTTCCAGCCTGCGGAAGAAACCGGTTCGGGTGCATCGAAGATGATCGCCGACGGCCTGTTCGAGCGCTTCCCGGTGGATGCGATCTATGGGCTGCACAACTGGCCTGGCGTACCGGTCGGCCACTTCGGCTTCGTCGACGGCCCAGCGATGGCGTCGGTTGACTGGGCGCGGCTGAAAGTGATCGGCAAGGGCGGCCACGGGGCCGAGCCGCAGGGCAGCGTGGACCCGATCCTGGTCGCCGCGCACATCATCACGGCATTGCAGAGTGTGGTGTCGCGCAATGTCGACCCGCGGCAGATGGGCGTGGTGACCGTCGGTTCGATCCACGGTGGGCAGGCCGCCAATGTGATTCCGGACGTGGTCGAGCTGAAGCTGACCGTGCGCGCCTACCTGCCCGAGGTGCGCGACACGCTGCGACGCCGGGTCACGGAACTTGCCGAGCACACCGCCGCTGCGTTCGGTGCGCGCGCCGAGATTGAATTCCCGCGCGGCTTCCCCAGCGTGATCAACCACCCGCAGCAGACCGCCTACGTCCGCAAGGTGGCGGTGCAGGGCTTCGGCGCCGGCCAGGTGGTGCCCGACTTCGCGCCGCGCACCGCCAGCGAGGATTTCGCGTTCCTGCTGCAGGCGCGGCCGGGCAGTTTCGTGTTCGTCGGCAACGGTGACAGTGCACCGCTGCACAGCCCGCGCTATGTGTTCAACGACGCGGCCATTGCCCCCGCCGCCAGCCTGTGGGCGCGGCTGGCCGAAGACTACCTGGTGAAGGACGTGACATGAGCCACGACGAACGCTTCCTCTATACCTCGGTCGATGACCCGCTGGCGCGGCCGCTGTTCGATGGCCTGGAGCAGGAATACGACAGTCGCTACGCCGATGTGCGTCGACGCATCGGCGGCAGCGCCCGCGAGGAACTGCAGCGCTACCCGGCGCAGGCATTTGCCGCGCCGGTAGGGGCCTTCGTACTGCTGCTGCGCGACGGTGTGGCGATCTCCGGCGGTGCTTTCATGCCGCACCGCGATCCGGACACCGCCGAGTTCAAGCGGATCTGGACGCTGCCCGGGCTGCGCCGGCAGGGCATCGCCCGGCGCGTGCTGCAGGAACTGGAAGAGCAGGCGGCGCGCCAGGGCTATAGGCGGGTGTTCCTGACCACCGGCTTCCGCCAGCCCGAGGCGGTCGGCCTTTACCTCAGCCACGGCTACACCGCGCTGTTCGACCTGGACGCGGACCCGGAATCCATCGCGCACCTGCCGTTCGAGAAACACCTGCGGGCGCCCGCGCCTGTCGTTGCGCCTGTGCAGGCGGTGCTGCACGGGGTCCACGCATGAGCACGCCCTCGACGGCGCTGGATGGGATCGGCGCACGGCCGGCACCCGCACCTGCCTTGAAGATCGTGCCGGCCCGGCACCCGCTGCAGGTGGTCGGCACGGTATTGGCGCTGGCGCTGATCCTGATCGGGCTGCAATCGGTGCTGGGCAATCCGCGCTGGGGCTGGGGCACCTTTGCCGAGTGGTTCTTCGCACGCCCGGTGCTGGAAGGCCTGGGCCGGACGCTGCTGCTGACCGCACTCGGTACCGGCCTCGGTTTCGCGCTGGGCACCCTGCTTGCACTGGCACGGGTGTCCGGCTCACCCCTGTTGTCGGCGGTGTCGTGGGGCTATGTGTGGTTGTTCCGCTCGATCCCGCTGCTGGTGTTGCTGCTGCTGCTGAACAACCTGGGCTACCTGTACAGCACCATCGAGCTGGGCGTTCCGTTCACCGGCATCAGCCTGTTCTCGTACCCCACCACGCAGCTGATCGGCGTGTTCACCGCCGCGGTACTGGGGCTGACCCTGAACCAGGCCGCGTTCTCGGCCGAAGTGATCCGCGGTGGCATCCTCTCGGTCGATCATGGCCAGTATGAGGCGGCCGCCGCGCTCGGGCTGCCGCGTGCGCGCCAGGTGCGGCGCATCATCCTGCCGCAGGCGATGCGTTCGATCCTGCCGGCCGCGTTCAACGATGTGATCGGCCTGGCCAAGAGCACCTCGGTGGTTTACGTACTGGCGCTGCCGGAGCTGTTCTACACCGTCCAGGTGATCTACCGGCGCAACCTGGAAGTGGTGCCGCTGCTGATGGTGGCCACGGTCTGGTACCTGGTGATCCTGACCGCGCTGTCGCTGCTGCAGCGGCGCGTGGAGCAACGCTTCGCACGCGGGCAGCTGCAACGCGAACGTTCGGTGTCGCGGGTGTCATCGCCGCAGCGCCGGTCCGGTGATGGTGCGCCCCGCGTGATCAACCGCCCGCGCATCGCCACCCAGGTGGAAGCGGGTGACGGGGCGGCGGTGTCGCTGCACGGCGTGGGCAAGGTGTTTGGCGATCAGCCGGTGCTGGAAGACGTGCACCTGGACCTGCGTGCCGGCAGCGTGACCGTGCTGATCGGCCCGTCCGGCGCCGGCAAGTCCACGTTGCTGCGGCTGATCAACCACCTGGAACGCGCCGACAGCGGCTACGTGACCGTCGGTGGCCAGCTGATCGGCTACCGTCGCGATGGCGACACCCTGTACGAGCTGCCCGAACGCGAGATCCGCCGCCGGCGCGCCGAAGTGGGCATGGTGTTCCAGGGCTTCAACCTGTTCCCGCACCTGACCGCGCTGGAGAACATCATCGAAGCGCCGATCGCAGTACGCGGTGTGCCGCGCGCGCAGGCCGAGCAGCAGGCGCGCACGCTGCTGGAACGGGTCGGCCTGGCCGACAAGGCCGATGCCTTCCCGCGCCAGCTGTCCGGTGGCCAGCAGCAGCGCATCGCGATCGCCCGCGCGCTGGCGTTGCAGCCGAAGGTACTGCTGTTCGATGAGCCGACCTCGGCGCTGGACCCGGAGCTGGTGGCCGAAGTGCTGAGCGTGATCGAAGAGCTGGCCCGTTCCGGCACCACGCTGGTGATCGTCACCCATGAACTGGGCTTCGCCCGCCGCGTGGCTGACCACGTGGTGATGATGGACCAGGGACGGGTGATCGAGCAGGGCACGCCCGAGGCCCTGTTCGAGCGCCCGCGCCAGCAACGCACCGCCGATTTCCTGGCCAAGACCCTGTAACCCCGGAAGGAACACCATGAGCCCTGCAGCACCGCGTCGCCCCTCGCGCAGCACCCTGTTGATCGTGGGGGTGCTGGTCATCGGCATCGCCGGCATCGTCTACTCGCGCGTGCGCCAGGCCCCGGAGGCTGCCGCTGTGGCCGCGACCAGCCTGGCCGGTACCAACACCGCCGTGCTGAGGGGCACGCTTGACCCGAAGGCGCAGGCCTTGATTCCCGCGGGCTACCGCTTCGTCACACCGGGCGCATTCACCGTGGCGACCCACCCGGGGCAGCTACCGCTGGCCGACTACGGCGCCGACAGCAAGGACGTGGTCGGCGTCGAACCGGACATCGCGCGGCTGATTGCGGATGCGTTGGGCCTGAAGCTGGTGATCGTGCCGGTGGCCTGGGCCGACTGGCCACTGGGGCTGGAGTCGGGCAAGTACGATGCGGTGCTGTCGAACGTGACGGTCACCGAGGAACGCAAGAAGAAGTTCGATTTCTCCAGCTATCGTTACGACCTGCTGGGCATCTACACGCGCAGCGACGGGCCCATCCAGAAAATCGAAAAGCCCGCCGATGTGGCAGGGCTGAAGGTGGTGGTCGGTGCCAGCACCAACCAGGACCAGATCCTGCGCCAGTGGGACCAGCAGAACATCGCAGCGGGATTGAAGCCCGTGGAATACCAGTACTTCGATGACGCGGTGGTCGGGCGGCTGGCGGTGATCACCGGCCGTGCCGATGTCTCGTTCGAGCCCAATGCTACCGGCGCCTATTCGGCGCGCGACGGCAAGGTGCGGCGCGTGGGCCTGTTCCCTGGCGGCTGGCCGAATGCCGCAGCGATCTCGGTGACCACGCGCAAGGGCAGCGGCCTGGCCGACGCGGTGACGCAGGCGCTGAACACCCAGATCGGCAGCGGCACCTACGCGCAGGCGCTGGCACGCTGGAATGTGGCCGAGGAAGCCGTGCCACAGTCGCAGACCAATCCGCCGGGGTTGCCAACGTTGCAATGACACCGGGCGTGGCGCGGGCGATCCCCGCTTTGTAGAGCCAAGCCATGCTCGGCTGCTTCACCAACGCGCCTCCAGCGTTTTGAACGGCTTCGCCAGGCGCACGCCCTCGGCATCGAAGTCGGAAACGCTGCGCCCATCCACACGCACCGTCTTCGGCATCGTCCGCTGCGGCCACCACACCTTCACCGCCGTCCTGCTGCGCAAGCCCTTGCCCAGCGCCACCGTCAATACGCCGTCGCGCTGCCGCGCCTGCATCTGCAAGGTGCCATACGCCGTCGGCAGGCGTTCCACTGCCAATCCATCGCCCGCCACCCACGCGGGGGGCGTGCCCGGCAGCAGCGACAGTGCGTCATCGTCCTCGCGCATCAGCATGCCGAACAGCGTGCGGCCGTATTCGGCGCCGATCCAGGTATGCGGCATGTCGCCCAGGTAGCGCGGGAAGCGCAGCCGTGAATGCACGACCTCGGCCAGCACCTGCCACTCGAGCGGGCGCCGGTCATGCAGCAGCCCCTGCAGCAGCTCATCGGCCGCCTGCGGCTGGCCCAGATGCACGTAGCTCAGCACGTTGCGGATCTCGTACGGGGTGTAGGCGTACAGCGCACCGGGCTGGCTGCGCTTGCGCACGTCATCCAGATAACGTGCGAAGGTGGTCCGCAGTGCCTCGGCCGGCAGTACGCTCTGCGCGCCGGTCGGGTCCAATGCAATCGAGACGCCGGTGGGGTCACCATCGCCAAGATCGGCCGACGACGGAATGAAGTCGATGCCCTTCCACGCCATCGTTGCCCGGATCGAGGCATGCAGTGCGTCGTACAGCAGCTTGTATTGCTCGCGCGCCCAGGCAGCGGTCTGGTGGTCGCCCAGGGCCTCGGCCAGCCACGCGCCGTCGTGCCAGCCCTTCAGGCCCCAATAGTCATCCCAATAGCTGTGGGTGGGTGATGGATAGCCCTCATGGCTGATCGACGGCGCAAGGATGCCCGCAAACCGTTCCGGCGAAGGCTGGTCAGCCTTGTAACCGGGCACCAGCGTGCGCTCGCGCAGTTCCTGCAGGAAGCGCAGCGCGGCTTTCACCTTGGGCAGGTAGGCGCGCACTGTTTCTGGCCCACCATCCAGGCGTGCAACGTCGGCCACCAGAGCGACGTACTGGCCCTGGCTGTCGTACTCGATGTCTGAGCCGAAGCCGGTGTTGACGCTGCCATCGACGTTGAGGATTGGCGAGACCAGGCCGTTGGCATGCACGCCGTGTTCGCTGTACCAGGCCAGGTAGTCGCGCGCGACACGCGCTTCACCCATGCGCAGCAGCACTGCCGAGGTGGCCATGCCGTCGCGGATGAAGGAGCGGTTGTAGTTGCGCGGCCCCGGCTGCATGGCCGGGCCGGTCTGGTTGATCAGCATGTAGGCGGCCTGTGCGCGCAGCATGTCGACCAGCGAGGGATCGGGCAGGCGCAGGCCGACCTGGCCCAGCCGTGCCTGCCAGTCGGCGGAGGCCTGCGTGGCCAGCACGTCGAACGCGGCATTGGCATCGTCGGGCAGCGCAGCCAGATCAAGCGCAGGTGCTTCGGGCAGCATGCCGTTGGCATCGGCGGCGGCAGTGCCCAGCGGGAACGCGACCACGATGGCGTCGCTGCTGCCCGGTGCCAGCGACACCCGGTAGTTCAACGCAGCCGAGGCAAGGCCCTGGTCATCACGCGCCTGCTGCGTGGAAGGCAGTTGGCCGGCAGCGATGTTCGCGGTGATTTCCGTTGCGCCGTCGTCGCCGAACGGCGCCGCGCCGGATGCGGTCACTGGCGTAAGCGACTGCAGCAGCGTGCGCCCGTTGATGCGCACGGCCTGTCCATCGACGGCGGCCTCGCGGATCGGCGACAGCCCGCCGTTCTGCCACGGCGGGTTCATCTGCATCGGGCGCACGACCAGGCTGAGCGTGCCATCGATCCGGCTGCTGCCGGTGTTGTGCAGGCGATGGCGCACGAAGGTGACCGGTTGCCCGTCGCGCTGGAGCGCGAAGGCCTCGCTGCGCAGCTCCAGCCCGGGTTGCGGCGACCAGGTGGCCGAAGGCATCGGCTTCCAGCCATCGTGCAGGGCGTGGTGCACGGGGCGTTCGGCGGCGCCCGCCGCGCGGCCATCGGCACTGCGCCAGATGGGCTGCACCAGCGGTGCGCCCTTGTAGGCTTCGATGTTGCCGTACTCGTCGAAGATCGATTTCTGTCGCCCGGCGTGCACGCCGACGGCGGTCCAGTAGGTCTGCTGCATCTGCAGTGACGCCGGGAACAGCCCGCGCTGCGCGCCGCTGGCGGCGATCTGGTACTGCTTCATGGGCGTCATCACCGCCTTCGGGCCCAGCAGGCGCAACCGCGCGGCCCGGGGTGCAGCGCCGTCCACGCTCAGCCGGAACGCACGCACCGGTTGCGCCACAGTGGCGGCCAGCCAGCTTTGCCGATGGTTGGCCGCCTGCGCATCATGTGCCCAGTCGTGCCAGCGACCATTGCTGTCCTGCGCCTGCAATCGGGCAGCGCCACGCGCGCCATCGGCCCACTCGACCAGCAGGGCGGCAGAGGGCTGGGCGCGGGGCAAGGTGATCTCGAGCGCATGGGCGCCTGCCTTCCCGACGGGAATCGCGACGGCAGCGCCGCCCTGCCACAGCGCGGCTGCCTGCGTTGCATCCACACCGCTGACGCGTGCGCTGAGCGTGCTGTCCAGTGGCTCCATCTCGAAGAGGGACACGCCCCAGTCGGAGGTCCGCTGCGGGCTGGCCAGCCGCACGTAGCGCGCCTGGCGCGGCGCGAAGTACAGCGTTTCCACGTCGCCCAGTGAATCGGCCATCGTGTATGCGGTCTGCCACTGCGTGCCGTCCAGGGAGGTCTGCAGCGAATAGCCTTCCGGATTGGAGACATCCCAGGTGAGGCGCACGCCGGCCAGCAGGGTGGGCGTGCCCAGGTCGATCTGGAACCAGTGGCCGGGGCTGAAGGCGCCGCCGGTCACGGTCTTCGGGTCGCCGTCGATCAGGTGGCCGATCGCCATTGCCGGCACCTGCTGCGAGGAACTGCTGGCCTGCCATTGGCTGCGCGGCGGGAGCGTCTGGGCCTGTGCGGAGGACGCCAGGGCGAAGAGCAACAGGGCGGCGGCAGGGCGCAACGGGACATGCAGGGTGGAGACCTTGGAGCGTTCGGCGCGCAACGTCATTACGGACTGCCTCGCAGGTTCGGCCGGAATCGGGCGAGCGCTACGCTAGCAAGGGATGTAATCGGTTACATGACGCACTGCAGCGCCGCTGGACGCTGGCGCTGCCATCACGGGAGGGCTGACGGATGTGGCTATGGACGTGTAGCGCGGATTGGTTAGGGTCACATCGAGCGTCTTTTAAGAGAGTTGTCATTTGACAACCAGCGTGAGCCGTGTGGAGACTGCGGAGAAGAAGGAATGTCTCGAGCGCGTCCTCCAGACAAGGACATCGAAGCGGCGTTGTAGTTCGCGGAGGATCGTGGGTGGAGGCTCCGTATGGCGGGCGGCCATGCGTGGGGCCGGATGTATTGCCCTTACAACGACACCGATTGCCGATGCGGGGAGTTCTGCATCGTGAGCATCTGGAGCACGCCGCGAAGCGGCAGCCGTCATGCAAGTGCCTTGCGGCGTGTGGTCGACAACTGCAGTCGTGAGCAATGAGATCAGGCTTCGTCAGAAGCGAAGGGGTCAATCATGGAATTCAACTTCACCCTGAAGTACCGCTTGCCGGACACAGGCAATGAAATCGGCGTCCTCGAGCAGCGCCTGGCCGAAGGCGGCTGTGACGACGCGCTTGTGGGCCTTGGGTTGCCGGGACGGCTGGCCCTGGCGTTCTGCCGGGAAGCAGACAGCGCAGGGGTTGCCCTGCGTTCGGCGCTCGACGATGTGCAGCGGGCTGTGCCCGGTGCCGAACTGGTTGAAGTGAGCCCCGATCTGGTGGGGCTCACTGACGTCGCAGACCTGCTCGGAATGTCGCGCCAGAACATGCGGAAGCTCATGCTGGCCAACCTGCAGTCGTTTCCGTCCCCCGTGCATGACGGCTCGACCTCGATCTGGCATCTCGTCGACATACTCGGTTGGCTGCGAGCGCGCGGCAGCGGGAAAGTCACGACGGAAATGACCGAGCTCGCCGCCGCTGCGCTGCAGATCAATCTGGCCCGGGAAGGGCGCAGGCTTCACCCGAAGACGTAGCGGCGGCCAGAACCGGAGCCCACCGCATTACAGCTCCACCGTCTCCCACCAGCGCGTGCCCGGCTGCGGCGCCTGCATGTCCACTGCTTCGCCCATCATCGGGGTGGCCACCGGCACGCGCTTCGCGGCCGCCAATGCGGTGATGCGCTCAAACGGCTGCTGCCATGCGTGCAGGGCCAGGTCGAAGGTGCCGTTGTGGATCGGCAGCAGCCACTTGCCACGCAGGTCCAGGTGCGCCTGCAGCGTCTGCTCCGGCTGCATGTGCACGAACGCCCAGCGCGGATCATAGGCGCCGGTCTCGATCATCGTCAGGTCGAACGGGCCGTACTTTTCGCCGATCGCCTTGAAGCCATCGAAGTAGCCGGTGTCGCCGCTGAAGAAGATGCGGAAGTCGCCGTCCTGGATCACCCATGACGCCCACAGGCTGCGGTCACTGTCGCCCAGGCCGCGGCCGGAAAAATGCTGGCCCGGGGTGGCGGTCAGGCGCAGGCCATTGGCCTCGGTGGATTGCCACCAGTCCAGCTGTTCGACCTTGCCGGCGTCCACACCCCAGGCGATCAGCTGGTCACCCACGCCGAGCGGGGCGATGAAGCGCGCGGTCTTGCGATCCAGCTGCATCACTGCGGCGTGGTCGAGGTGGTCGTAGTGGTTGTGCGAAAGGATGACGCCGGCGATCGGCGGCAGTGCATCGATGCTGATCGGCGGCGCATGGAAGCGCGCAGGGCCCATCCACTGCACCGGCGAGGCGCGCTCGGAGAAGACCGGGTCGGTCAGCCAGTACTGGCCGCGCAGCTTCAGCAGGATCGTGGAGTGCCCGAGCCGGAACAGGCTGCGGTCCGGCGCGGCGTCCAGCGTGGCCCGGTCCAGCGGCTTCACCGGAATCGGGTGGGTCGGCACGGTGCCCTTGGGTTTGTTGAACAGGAACGTCCACCAGATCTCCGCACCGTCGCGCAGGCTCATTGCCGGACGCGGCAGGGCATTGCGGAACTTGCCATCACGGTACTGCGGTGACTCGGGGTAGTCGGGGAGGGACCAGGAGGTGCAGAAGGTGTAGGCGGTCACGGCGAGGATTCCAAGCAGGGGGACAAGGAGCAGGCGCTTCATGGGTGACGTCCGCTGGGTACACTGCACAGTGTAGTTTCCTGTTTTTCAAAAGTACACTACCGGGTGTAAAATGCGTGCATCCGTTCAGCGATCAGTTCCCGCCATGTCCCGTACCCCGCAGCGCCTCACCGACCGCAAACGCGACGCGATCGTGCGCGCTGCGGTGGAGGAGTTCCGTGCGTCGGGCTACGAGGCGACCAGCATGGACCGCATCGCCGAGGTGGCGGGCGTCTCCAAGCGCACCGTGTACAACCACTTCCCGAGCAAAGAAGCGCTGTTCTCGATGATCCTGGAGGAACTGTGGGAACGCAGCGTGGCCAGCGACGCGCTGCCGTACCGGCCCGACCAGCCGCTGCAGGGGCAGCTGCTGCAGTTGCTGGGCCAGAAGCTGGACCTGCTCAGCGATGCCAACTTCATCGACCTGGCGCGGGTCGCGATGGCCGAGATCATCCACTCGCCGGAGCGTGCGCAGGCCATCGTCTGCCGCATGGGCGAGAAGGAAAGTGGCGAGAGTGCGTGGATCCGCGCGGCAATCGCCGATGGCCGGCTGCGCGAGGTCGATCCGGAATTTGCCGGCCACCAGCTGCACGGGCTGGTGAAGAGCTTCGCGTTCTGGCCGCAGGTGACGATGGGGCAGCCGCCACTGAACGAACAGGAGCGCGCGCGCGTGGCCGAGTCGGCGGTGGCGATGTTCCTGGGGTTCTACGCGGCCTAGCCGGCGGCGAAGCGGCGGAACTCGTCGGCCGGCAGTGCGGCCGAATACAGATAGCCCTGGCCGACATCCACGCCCAGCGCGCGCAGGTGCTGTTCCTGCGCCAGGGTCTCGGTGCCCTCGGCCACGACGATCGCGCCGCAGCGGTGCGCGACTTCGACGATGAAGCGCACGATCGACTGTGACTTGGCGTCGGACAGCGTGGCGATCAGCGCCTGCTCGATCTTGACCTCGGCGATGGCCAGCTGCGAAAGCAGGATCAGGGTCGAGTAGCCCGCGCCGAAATCATCCAGCGACAGCGTGACCCCGGCCGCCAGCAATTGTGCGATGTTGGCATCGACCACGTCGCGCTCGACGATCTCGGTCCACTCGACGATTTCCAGGCGCAGCATCGCACCGGGGATGTCGTGCAGTTGCAGCAGCTCGTGCAGGCGCAGGCCGAATCCGGGCAGGCGCAGCGATTCTGCAGAGACATTGACCGCGATGGTCAGTGAAGCGCCATCCTGCCGGCAGAACTGCAGGAAGTGCACCGCCGACTGCAGCGTGGCCCATTCCAGGTCGGCCAGCCGGCCCTGCCGGCGCAGCAGCGAGATCACCCGCATCGGTGTGATCGGCCGGCCCTCGCCATCGCGCATGCGCAGCAGTGCCTCGGCACCGACCAGCCGCCGGTCGCGCAGGCGATGCTTGGGCTGGTAGCTCAGCGGTGCATCCCCCTGGCGCAGCCAGCGTTCGAGCGCGACCTCGATCAGGGCATCGATTTCGCTGTCGCGCTGGATCGGGTCATCGAAGAACACCACGCCCGACTCGATCGCGCTCAGCGCCAGCGTGATCGCCCGCAACGGCAGGTGGCCTTCATCGGCGTTGGCCGGAGGCTTCAGCTCGACCACGGCGCAGCGGAACAGCGGCCGGAAGCCCGGCCAGTCGCGGCTGACGCGCTCAGTGAGATTGCAGGCCAACGCGGTGACATGGGCCTGGCTGCGCAGCTCGGCCAACGACATGCCGCGCACCAGCAGGGCCAGCGCCGCGTCACCGAACTGATAGATCTCCAAGGCATCGGCGGGAAGCGATGGCAGCAACCGATGGATGTCCGCCGCCGTATCGCGATGCCATAGCCCGTTGTCCTGCAGTGGGCCGTAGCGCAGGCGCAGATCGCGCAGGTTGCCCATCTCGACCACGACCAGGCAGGCCTTGCCGAGGCCGTCGTTGCCGCGCCAGAAGTCCTGCAGTCGTTCGCCCAGCGCGCGCATGTTGGGCAGGCCACTGATCGGGTCGATGCGCAACCAGGCCTGCTCGCGCTGGCGCTGCGCGTCGATCTGGGCGTCGTTGTAGACCAGCGCGAACACCGCGCCCAGCACCAGCAGCGAGACCGGCAGTGCCAGTACGCGCTGGATCGCCAGTTCGGCCACCGGCAGCTGGTCGGCGCCGATGATCGCCACGCCCAGTGCCAGCCCCACCGCGGTCGCGGCGATGCGCGCCGACCACGCCCGCAGGATCATGCGCAGCGACAGCTCGTTGAGCATGCGCGGGTGCAGGCGCCTGCGCAGCCAGACGCCGGTGATCATCTGCAGCGCGGCCTCCAGGCTGGCGGGCAGGAAGAACTGGGTGCCGACAAACTGGTAGCGGGCCAGCACGGCAGCCGCCAGGCAGGCCAGACCACCGCGCCACCCGCCGAGCAGGCCGCTGACCAGCAGGATGTCGAAGCCAAGGTGCAGCTTGACCACGCCCTGGGTGTAACCGGCCACGAACCAGGAATTGAACAGGTAGATCAGCCCCAGCGTCACGCCGACATACAGACGCCGGCCCTCGATGGCGTGCCCGGCGCGACGGGTGGCGATCAGCAGCACGCCGATCATGCCGATCACCGCGGTGGCCTGCAGCAGGTACAGCGGCAGGCTGGGCAGGGCACTGTCCAGGACCTGGGCCGAGACCCGTGAAAGCGCATCCATAGCAGGTTCCCGCCTGTGACCGACGGCCGGTGACGAGCAGGGTAAACCACGGCCGCGCGCGCGGCCACTGACGATGCCCTGCGGCGGCCCGCTGGGTCAGTAGCGCGGGCCGGCGATCACGGAAGCCCTCGCGCAGCGCATCGGCGATGCGCTTGTTCAGCGCGACCTTGCGGGAATGCAGGGGCGATCGGCGCCGACGTTACACGGTGACGGATCCGTGGGCGTTGCTGTAGCGACGACTGCCCGGCATCACTGCTGTTGACGGGAGGAATGCCGGATGAGCGAGAATCCATGCAGTCATCGGTTACAGGCGTCCCCTGGCATGGAAGCACCCCGCGCACGCATGGAGGGCATGCCCCTGCCTCACGCCTGGCAGGAAGCACTGGCCGATGCGCGCATCGAGCGGCAGTCGATCGGCGTATCGCGTGCGGACGTTGCCCGCGTGCATCGTCCGGGGCAGGCCGATGCCTTCCTGAAATCGGAAGTGATCGACGCCTTCAGTGAGCTGGGCGACGAGATCGCGCGCCTGCGCTGGCTGCAGGCGCAGGGTCAGCCGGCGCCGACGGTGATCGCTACGGCCGAGGAGGAAGGGCGCCGCTGGCTGCTGATGAGTGCGTTGCCCGGCCACGATCTGGCCTCCTCGCCGGCGCTCGCGCCCCAGCACCGGGTGCAACTGCTGGCCGACGCGCTGCGGGGCCTGCATGCCCTGCCGGTGGCGGCCTGTCCGTTCGACCAGCGGCTGGCTTCGCGACTTCAGGCCGCACAGGCACGGGTCGAGGCGGGCCGGGTCGACGCCGATGACTTCGATGACGAGCGCCTGGGGCAGAGCGCACAGCAGGTCTTCGCCGAACTGCGCGCTACCCGGCCTGATCACGAGGATCTGGTGGTCAGCCATGGCGATGCCTGCCTGCCGAACCTGCTGGCCGTCGAGGGGCGTTTCAGCGGTTTCATTGACTGTGGCCGGCTGGGCGTGGCCGATCGCTACCAGGATCTGGCGTTGGCCGCGCGCAGCCTCGTCCACAACTTCGGCGACACCCGGTGGGTCGCGCCGCTGTTCCGCAGTTATGGCGTTGTGCCCGACGAACGGCGGCTGGCGTTCTACCGTCTTCTCGACGAGTTCTTCTGAAACCGCACAGGACGGCGTAGGCCAGGGCTGAATGCTGCCCTGCCGACGGACTTCTCCATTCTTTAAAATGGACGAACGTTCGTTCACTATGTTTGGCATGAGCCGAATCGACCGCAATGAGCAGCGCGTGACCCTGATCCTGCAGGCGGCCCTGCAGTGTTTCCTGGCCAAGGGCTTCCACCAGACCAGCATGCGCGACATCGCGCAGGCGGCCGGTGTCAGCCTGGGCAATCTCTACAACCATTTCCCGGGCAAGGAGGCGATCATCCTTGCGGTGGCCGCGGCCGAAAGCGAGGAACTGGCCCCGATGCTGCAGCGGCTGGCGGCGGCCGACGGCGAGCGCGCGCAGGTGCTGGCGTTCCTGCAGGACTTCCATGCGTTGTGCCGGCAACCGGAGTGGGCAACGCTCGCGGCCGAGGTGCTGGCCGAGAGTGCACGCAACCCCGCCGCAGCCGCGGCCTTCGCCGCCAACCGCAGGCAGCTTCAACAGGTGCTGGGCGATGCATTGCAGGGCATTGCGCGGCGCGAGCGGCGGCGCCCTGCGCTGGCCCCGGCACTGCAGGCGCAGGTGTTGCTGGATGCCATCGAAAGCGATGCGCTGCGCCAGGGCCTGGGTGAAGCCGGCAACGCGGAGAACGCCGCGCTGGATCTCGAGCTGCTAACACGGTTGCTGGGATCACGTGCATGAGCGCCGATGACCGGCGGCTGCACGGCCTGGACCTGGCGCGCTACTTCGCATTGGCCGGCATGGTGCTGGTCAACTTCCGCCTGGCGATGGCCGTACCTGCCGAGCGCGGGGGGTGGCTGGCCGGCTTCTTCCATCTGCTGGAAGGCAAGGCTTCGGCGACCTTCGTCACCCTGGCCGGGCTTGGCCTGGTACTGGCCACGCAGCGCTTGGGCCGGAGGCAGGCCTGCGTGCAGACCTGGCGGCGCGCGCTGTTTCTGCTGGTGCTGGGCCTGCTCAACCTGACCCTGTTCCCGGCCGACATCCTGCACTACTACGCGGTGTATTTCGCGCTGGCGGTGCTGTGGCTGCGTGCGTCGCCACGGGCGCTGCTGGCCAGCATCGTGGGCCTGGCGGCCGGTTCGTTCTGGGCACTGCTGCATTGGGACTACAGCCAGGGCTGGAACTGGCAGACGCTGGAGTACACCGGTCTCTGGCAGTGGCCGGGTGCCGCGCGCAACCTGCTGTTCAACGGCTTCCATCCCCTGCTGCCGTGGATGTGCTTCTTCCTGCTGGGCATGCTGCTGGCGCGCCTGCAGTTGTCACAGCCGCGCGTGCAGCGTGCCTTGCTGCTGCTGGGCGTGCTGCTGATCGGCGCCGGCCAGGGCGTGCAGCACCTTGCGCTGGGAACGCCCTGGCAGGTGTGGCTGGGAACGCAGCCGATGCCGCCGGGACCGGCCTACGTGCTGACCGGTTCGGGCGCGGCCTGCAGTGTGATCGCCGCGTGCCTGTGGGTCAGCCGCCGGTATCCCGGGAATTGGCGGGCGCCGCTCACTGCGGCAGGGCGGATGACACTCAGCCTGTACGTCGGCCACATCCTGTTGGGCATGGGGACGCTGGAAGGATTGGGCGTGCTCGATGGCAGCGCGTCATTGCCGGCGGTGCTGTGGTGCGCGCTGCTGTTCCTGATGCTGGCCACGGCCGCCGCGTGGCTGTGGTCGTTGCGGTTCGCGCGGGGGCCACTGGAAGCGGTGATGCGACGCGTCGCCGGCTAGCACTTTGGTCGCGCAGACGTGATGTTGTGACGGACATGTCTGTGTCGCAGCCTGCGCATCTGCGATAGTGGCGGCAGGTAACACTTTCCGCTTGCATCCATGTCATCCGCTTCGGCGCAGCACCTCGGCGAAGTCCTCCTGCAGTCCTATGGCATCACCGCCACGGCCGTGGTGCCACGCCCGGTTGGCGCCGACGCCAACGCAAGCGTGTATCGCATCGATGCACGTCGTGGGCAATGGTGGTTGAAATGCCGCAGCTACCAGGTCGACCCTGCCGTCTGGGATACCCTGCACTGGCTGCGCGGCACGCTGGGCATCGAGGAAATCGTCGCACCCTGGCCGGCACTGACCGGTGGCGCTTCGGTGCAGCGCTGGGGCCTGCAGTTCACCCTGTTTCCCTATGTGGAAGGCCAGTCCGGCTTCGAGGCGGCGTTGAGCCGCACGCAGTGGCAACGGCTGGGTGAAGTGCTGCGCCGTCTGCACGAGGCCCGCCCGCCGCTGCAGCTGCAGGAGGCGCTGCCGAGCGCGCGGATGGAAACCGCGGCGCTTGATACGGTGGGCCAGTGGCTGGCTGGCGAGGGCCTGGCGGCCGCCAAGGACGGACTGGGCCGTGCGTTCGTGTCGGTCTGGGACCAGCAGCACGCACGCATCGCCGCGTTGCATGCGCAGGCCGTGCAGCTGCATGCGGCGTTGCAGGACGTGCCGAGGGGGCTGCACCTGTGCCATACCGACCTGCATGCCGGCAACCTGCTGATGGGCAACGACGGTGGCCTGCACCTGATCGACTGGGATGGCCTGTCGCTGGCACCGCGCGAGCGCGACCTGATGTTCATCGGCGGCGCGGTTGGCGGGCGCTGGGGTCGCGAGAACCCGTTGGGATTCGAGGAGGGCTATGGCAGCGACCGCGGTGATCCGCGCTGGATTGCCTGGTACCGGCACTGGCGCATCCTGCAGGACCTGATCGAGTTCCAGCAGGTGCTGCTGGGCAGTGATGGCGAGGAGCGTTCGCCGCCGTTGCGCCGGCAATCGCTGCATTTCCTCAGCGAGCAGTTCGCACCGGGCAACGTGTTCGACGCCGCCGAGCGGGTGTATCGCGCGCTGGGTTAGTTCCCGGGCCGTTGCCAGGATCACCCCGGGTAGAGTCGACTATCGCGCGCAGCGCGGGCTTTGCCTGTTCCAGACGAAGAGCAGTCGACCAACAGTCGACTCTACCCATGGTCCGTGCAGGTGGTTTTCATTCTGCAGGCTTGGCCGCTGCTGAGGCGGCCGCACTTGCGGCGCGGCGCGACAGCACGGCTTCGCGATGGGCGATGTAGGCGTTGGCGGCCAGGATGATGCCGGCGCCGATGATCGTCCAGCGGTCCACGCTTTCGTTGAACAACAGCCAGCCGCACAGCGTCACCAGGGGAAGCTGCAGGAAACTGATCGGTGTCAGCGCCGAGACTTCGCCCAGCCGCAGCGCCCGGGTCCACAGCAGTTGGCCGACGGTGCCGAGCACGCCGGTGGCCAGCAGCCACAGCCAGGCCAACCCGGTCGGCCAGACCCAGACGAACAACGCCGGGACCAGCGACAGGGGGACCCAGAAGACGTAGGTGTAGAGCACCACGGTATCGGCGCTGTCGACGCGGGTGAGTTGCTTGATCTGGATTGCCACCAGCGAGCTGAGCACCGCGGCGGCGACCGCGACCAGGCTGCCGGCGGTGAAGCCGGCCGTGCCGGGGCGCACGATCACCAGCACGCCGATGAAACCCACCACCACTGCCGCCCAACGGCGCACGCGCACGGTTTCGCCCAGCCACAGCACGGCGGCGATGGTGACGAACAGCGGCGTGGAATAGGAGAGCGAAACCGCCTGCGCCAACGGCAGGTGGCCCAGCGCCCAGAACGCGCACAGCATCGAGCCCAGGCCGATCGCACTGCGCACGAAATAGCGTGGCAGCTGCTGCGTCTTCAAGGGCGCGCGGCCCGGCCGCAGCAGCATCGGCAGCAGGGCCAGCAGGCCAAAGGCATTGCGGAAGAACGCCACTTCCTGCGTCGGCACGTAACGGGTGGCATAGCGGATGGCCACCGCCATCAGGCCGAATGCCATCGTGCTGCCGAGCATCAGCAGCGCCGCCCGCATCGGGGTGGCGCCAGGGGAAAGGGCGGGGCTGTTCACCACTGTGCGCCGAGCAGGCGGGGCTCCGGTTCGATCGGCACGCCGAACTTTTCCAGCACCGAGGCCGAGATGCGGCGCGCCAGCGCCAGCAGTTCAGCGCCGCTGGCATTGCCGTGGTTGACCAGCACCAGCGCGTGGCTCGGCGCCACGCCGGCATCACCCTCGCGGAAGCCCTTCCAGCCACAGGATTCGATCATCCAGGCCGCGGAGACCTTGCGCCTGTCGTCCTGCTCGGCCGGGAACACGGGCAGGTCGGGGAAGTGCTGCAGCAACACGTCGACCTGTTCCAGCGGCAGCACCGGGTTCTTGAAGAAACTGCCGGCGTTGCCCAGTACCTCCGGGTCGGGCAGCTTGCGGCGGCGGATCGCGATCACCGCGTTGGCCACGTCCACGGCGCTGGGAAGTTCCACGCCCTGTGCCTGCAGTTCCTCGCGGATGCCGGCATAGTCCATGCGCAGGTCGTGCAGCAGCGGCAGCTTCAGTTCGATGGCGGTGATCAGGTAGCGGTCGGGCTGCTGCTTGAACACGCTGTCGCGGTAAGCGAAGCGGCACTGCTCGTTGTCCAGCCGCACCCAGGCCTGATCCTGGCAGTCCCAGGCTTCGACCGCCTGGATGAACTCGCCCACCTGCGCGCCATAGGCGCCGATGTTCTGGATCGGTGCGGCACCGGCGGTGCCGGGAATCAGCGCCAGGTTTTCCAGGCCGGACAGGCCTTCCTGCAGCGACCACATCACCAGGCCATGCCAGGGCACGCCGGCGCCGGCGCGGATCACGGCATGGTCGGCGCGGTGTTCAAGGAAACTGATGTCGCGGTTGCCGAACACCAGCACGGTGCCGGGCAGGTCCTCGGCGATCAGGACGTTGCTGCCGCTGCCCAGTACCAGCAGCGGGCCGTTGGCCACCTCGGGCAACGCCAGCACGTCCGGCAGCAGCGCGGCGTCGTGCAGTTCCAGCAGCTGTTCCGCATTGGCCTGCACGTGGAAGGTGTTCAGTGCCCGCAGCGGCGCATTGCGGGTGAGCGTCCAGCGCAGCGGGGCGTTGCCGTCGGTGCTATCCATGGGCGCGCTCACAGGGGGGCCACCGCGCCGCGGCTCGGCGCTTCGCGGCGGCGACGGATCGCCTCCACGCATTCGGAAACCAGCGCCGGTCCACGGAAGATCAGGCCGCTGTAGCACTGCACCAGCGCGGCACCGGCCGCCATCTTGGCCACCGCGTCGGCACCGGACAGGATGCCGCCGACGCCGACCAAGGGTACCGACTCGGGCAGGCGCGAGCGCAGGCGGCGCAGCACCAGCGTGGACTGCTCCAGCACCGGCGCGCCCGACAGGCCGCCGGCCTCGTTGGCCAGCGGGTCGCCGGCCACCTTGCTGTGGTCGATGGTGGTGTTGGTGGCGATCACGCCGTCCACCTGCAGCTCGCCCAGTACGCGGGCGGCGGCATCGATGTCACGCTCGCTGAGGTCCGGCGCCACCTTCACCAGCATCGGCACGCGGCGGCCGTGGCGGGCCGCGAGCTCCTCCTGGCGGTCACGCAGCTGGCTGACCAGTTGGCGCAGCGCGGTTTCTTCCTGCAGTTCGCGCAGGCCGGCGGTGTTGGGCGAGGAAATGTTGACAGTGATGTAGTCGGCCAGCGGGTACACCTTGTCCAGGCAGGCGATGTAATCGTCCACGGCCTGTTCGTTGGGGGTGTCCTTGTTCTTGCCGATGTTGATGCCGAGCAGGCCGCGGCGGTTGCGCGCGCGCTCGACGTTGCGTACCAGCGCGTCCACACCCGCATTGTTGAAGCCCATGCGGTTGATGATCGCGTTGTGTTCCGGCAGGCGGAACAGGCGCGGCTGCGGATTGCCGGCCTGCGGGCGCGGGGTGATGGTGCCGATCTCGACGAAGCCGAACCCCAGCGCGAACAGTGCATCGATGTGCTCGCCGTTCTTGTCCAGGCCGGCGGCCAGGCCGACCGGGTTGGGGAAGGTCAGCCCGAACACCGTGCTCGGCATCGGCGCGATGCGGGCGGCCAGCAGCGGCGTGGTGCCGGTGCGATAGGCCAGGTCCAGTGCGGACAGGCCGAGGCCGTGGGCGCGCTCGGCGTCGAGCGAGAACAGGAAGGGGCGGGCAAGCGAATACATGCGTCGGTTCAGTCCAGCGTGCCGAGGAAGGCTCGGGTTCGATATTCAAAAGCAACCTGGCCGTCCACCGCGTGGGCGGCGAACAGGTGCTGCAGAGCGTCGATCATCGGCGCGTGGCGCGGATGACCGGATTGCGGGGCGTACGAAGAGGAGAGCAGGCGCCCGCGCAGGGCGTCGAAGTCGAGATACTGCACGTTCGGTAGCTCCACCCTGCCGCGCAGGCCAGCGCCGAACCAGGCCTGCATGGTGGCATCGTCCTGGTAGCGCTCGGCTACGGCGGTGTAGTCGGTGCCGTAGTCCAGCAGCAGCTGTTCGTAGCCGACCAGGAACGGGCTGGCATCGAGCAGGCGCGAATTCCAGTAGATCAGTGCCAGGCCACCGGGGCGCAGGATGCGCTGCCACTCGGCGCGCACCGCCACGGTGTCGAACCAGTGGAAGGCCTGCGCGGCGCTGACCAGATCGATGCTGGCGTCCGCCAGGCCGGTGGCCTCGGCGCGGCCATCGACGGCGGAGAACTGCGGGTACTGTGGCGCCAGCCACTGTTCGGCGGCAGCACGCATGGCAGCGTTGGGCTCGACCGCCACCAGCGGATGGCCGCTGGCGAGAAACGCGCGGCTGGAGATGCCGGTGCCAGCGCCGATGTCGGCGACACGGGCCTGGTGGCTGACACCCATCGGGCCGTGCAGCCAGTCCAGCAGTGCGGCCGGATAGTCGGGCCGGTAGCGGACATAGTCGGCGACGCGGCTGCTGAAGCGTTCGGTGCTGTCGGAGGCGGTCATGGCGTCAGTTCGACACCGCCGCCAGCCACGCCAGGCCACCGAAGAACAGGATGAAGACCAGGATGGCGGCAACCACGGCGCCGACCATCACCCAGCCCAGCACCAGGCCGGTGAGTGCCATGCCATCGCCTTCCAGCTCATGCGGGCGGCGGCGGATCTCGGCGCGGGCCATGTGGCCGGTGATGATGGCGACGATGCTGGCCACGAAGGGCAGGACGGTCCAGCTGGCGATGCCCATGACCAGGCTGACCACGGCCAGGGCGCTTGTCTGTCGGGGTGCCACGCTCATCGGGGTCCTCCTTGGCAGTGTGCACATGATAGTGCCTCTGCCCCGGCAATCCCATGCCCGGCGGATGTGAGGGCAGGCGTCGCCCCCTGGTCGACGAATGGGACTTAGGCCCTGGCAGGCGTCGGCCTTGGTCGACGAAAGGCGTGCCCACCCAGGTTGACGGCTACCGAACTGCCAGTATCAGCCCATCAACACCTGGCCGCCATCCACGTTGAGCACGCTGCCGGTGACCCAGCGCGCCAGCGGCGAGCACAGGAACAGGGCGGCATCGGCGATCTCGCGCGGGTGGCCGAAGCGGCCGAACGGAATCTTTGCCAGCGTGCCGTGGTACAGGTCGGGGTCTTCGACGCGGCGGCGATCCCACAGGCCGTCATCGAACGCGATCGAGCCGGGTGCGATGGCATTGACCCGGATCCGGTCCTTGGCCAGCGCCAGTGCCTGCGAGGTGGTGTAGTGCGAAAGGGCGGCCTTGGCAGCAGCATAGGGTGCGCCACCGGGACGGGGCTGCTGCGCGGCAATCGAAGAGAGGTTGAGGATGCAGGCGTCGCCGGATGCGCGCAGCCAGGGCAGCGCCAGCCGCGAGGCGCGCACGGCTGCCATCAGGTCGATCTGCAGGCTCGCGGCCCAGCCATCCTCGTCGTCGGCCATGCCGTAGCCGGTGGCATTGTTGACCAGCACATCGATACCGCCGAGGGCATCGGCGGCGGCCTGCAGCCAGGCCTGGATCTGGCCGGGGTCGGCCAGATCGGCGGAGAACGCGTGCACTGGCGTGCCCTGTTCCTGGGCATCGGCGCACAGGGCATCCAGCCCGGCCCGGCCACGCGCGCAGACCGAGACCTGTGCGCCGGTGCCGGCAAACGCCAGCGCCATTTCACGGCCGATGCCCTTGCTGCCGCCGGCGATGAGCACGCGGCGGCCGCTGAAATCGAGGATCGGAGCCCCTGCGGGGATCCGACCCTGGGCCTGGGTCAGAACCCCGGAAGGGCCCTGACCCACAGCCGTGTCGGCGTCGTTTGCCATCACAGGTCGAACTTGATGCCCTGCGCCAGCGGCAGCGAATCCGAATAGTTGATGGTGTTGGTCTGGCGGCGCATGTAGACCTTCCATGCATCCGAGCCGGACTCGCGGCCACCGCCGGTGTCCTTCTCGCCGCCGAAGGCGCCGCCGATCTCCGCGCCCGACGTGCCGATGTTGATGTTGGCGATGCCGCAGTCGCTGCCTGCCGCCGACAGGAACTTCTCGGCAGTCTTCAGGTTCTGGGTGAAGATCGAGGACGACAGGCCCTGCGGCACGCCGTTCTGCATGTCGATGGCTTCATCGAGGGTGTCGTACGGCATCACGTACAGGATCGGCGCGAAGGTCTCGTGCTGGACCACGGCGTCGCTGTTCTTCAGGCCGGAGACGATGGCCGGCAGCACGAAGTTGCCCGGGCGGTCGATGCGGCTGCCACCGGTTTCGATGGTGCCGCCGGCCGCCTTGGCCTGGGCGATCGCATCGAGGAACTGCTGCACGGCGCCTTCGCTGTTCAGCGGGCCCATCAGGTTGGCCGCATCGGTCGGGTCGCCGATCTTGCCTTCCACCTGCTTGTAAGCCTTGACCAGGGTGGCCAGCACGTCGGCGTAGATCGAGCGGTGCACGATCAGGCGGCGGGTGGTGGTGCAGCGCTGGCCGGCGGTGCCGACGGCGCCGAACACGATGCCCGGCACAGCCAGCTTCAGGTCGGCGGTTTCGTCCAGGATGATGGCGTTGTTGCCGCCCAGTTCCAGTAGGCAGCGGCCGAGGCGGCGCGCGACCTTCTCGTTGACGGTGCGGCCGACCTGGGTCGAGCCGGTGAAGCTGATCAGCGGCACGCGGCGGTCATCGACCATCTTTTCCGACAGCGCGGTACCGGCATCGTTGATCAGGAAGAAGATGTCCGGGAAGCCGGCTTCGCGCAGGGCGTCGTTGCAGATCTTCAGCGAGGCGATGGCGGTCAGCGGCGTCTTGTTGGACGGCTTCCAGATGCACACGTCGCCGCAGATGGCCGCCAGGAACGAATTCCAGCTCCACACCGCCACCGGGAAGTTGAAGGCCGAGATGATGCCGACCAGGCCGAGCGGGTGGTACTGCTCGTACATGCGGTGGCCCGGGCGCTCGGAATGCATGGTGTAGCCGTACAGCATGCGGCTCTGGCCCACGGCGAAATCGGCGATGTCGATCATCTCCTGCACTTCGCCATCGCCTTCCGGCTTGCTCTTGCCCATTTCCAGCGCAACCAGCGAACCCAGGGCGTCCTTGTGCCTGCGCAGTGCTTCGCCGCACAGGCGCACGGCTTCGCCGCGGCGCGGCGCCGGCGTGGTGCGCCAGACCTCGAAGGCTTCCTGGGCGCGGGCGACGACGGTCTCGTACTCGGCCTCGGTGGTGGCGCGGACCTGCGCGATCGGCTCGCCGGTGGTCGGGTTGACCGGGGTGATCAGCTCACCGCTGGTCGCGCTCGACCACTCCCCGTTGCCCAGGTACGTGCCAGCGTTGATCGCGTCCAGGCCAAGGGACTTGAGCAGCTCGGAAGACATGCAGACTCCTGTGTTTCGTTACGTTGTTTGGTGCCATCGCGGGCAGGTGGGGGACGCGATGAACTGAATCGCCGATGGTAGCAGAGCGCCCCGACCGGCCATGGTGCAACGCGCCAGCGGAACCGGGCCGGACATGAATGCTTGGAGGGCAGGGCACGTTGGCTGTAAACTTCCCGGCTGCATGGCCCCGTAGCTCAGCTGGATAGAGCGTCCCCCTCCTAAGGGGAAGGTCGCCCGTTCGAATCGGGCCGGGGTCACCAGAATCAATGACTTGCGATAGCTGCTACACCGCCATTGGCCATATCTGGCCATCAAAAGGCACTACTTGGTCACAGTGGTCACAGTGGCGAATCGATAGGTTAGCTTCGCCACCGCTCCATCATTACCCTCAGGGGCGAGGTGTACGTAGTACTTCTTCGTCGTGGCGTAATCAGCGTCCCCGGCCAGAATCTGCACCCTTCGCGACGGAACTCCGGCCTAGCTGCGCGCGCTGTTGCCGCAACCGGAGACGTTCGCCTGGCCGGAGAGGGCGGAGCTACCGTTAGATTACGAAGGGCTTGGTGCGGTGCTCTGGCACTGCGATGAATCAAGCGTTGCGGGCCGATTAGCGGCGCGCAGGCATCGTTGTTAGCCGACAGTCGTGTAGTGGAGAGCTGATGTTCGCAGGCATGCGGCAAGGGTTGCGCAGCAACACAGCCTACTTCTTGCCGAAATCTACGACCGGTCGAGTCTTCCTGCCGTCTTCGAAATTGATGCCAGACAGGTCGACTACATACACCGGTCCGCGAAGCTCGCTCGGGGACGGACCAACGCTCTTTACACCGGCTTCTGTGCGTCTGATATGCATGTAGGGAAGGCGCGAGCCTTGGGCGCTACAGTCTGCCGCCTTGCTCGTGGCTTTCAGTAAGATCTTGTACTTGCCTGGTGTCTCTTCCAGCTGACCGCAGATCGTAGCCGGGGATGATTCCAGTACGCGCAGTGCGTCACGACCTGTACGGGTAACAAAGCTGTCGAGTGACTCGCCGTCTTTGGATTCGGAGTCCCAAAGGGGCATCGTCACTCCGCGCCTCGTCGCCTCTGTAACGCCGCCGCTGATGTGAATCCACTTATACGCCTCGGCATTGGATACAGGTGGAGTCTGGGGTCTGGCTGATTGGGCAAAAGCCGGAGGACTCAGGGAAGACACCACAACTGCCAGAACGATTGAACGCATCATGGGTTCCTTACGCTGACCGATGGGCCAATGTTATCCCCAGCGGAATCCGCCGCCACTACCGGGCCTGCCACCAACGCGCGAGCAGCAACAGGCCCGGCGTCTGGCCGAGGCGGGGGCTAAGGAGATCGAGCGAATCAAGGCGGCGCTAGAGCCGCCCAAGCCGCCGGCAGAGAGGAAGCCCCGAGCGAGGGACGCCCGCACCCAGGCGTGGGTGAGGGCAGGGCTGCAGCAGCTACGGTGGGGTGTTTGAGCGAAGGTGGATCCAAGCCGGTCCCAGCAATCTTGCAAGTCGTTGATCTAACGTACAGTGGAAGTCCCCTCCTACGGATAAGGTCGCCCGCTCGAATCGGGCCGGGGTCACCCTGTTTGCGGCGCCACGTCCGCGCGCTGCCCGCGAGGCCACTCGGATATGCTGGCGCCTCGCCACGCGATCCGGCCGCCATGGACCACCGCCTGCAGCCCGTGCAACCCCAGGACTACGCGAGCATCGCCGGGTGGCTGGATTCGGCCGCAGCCACGCTGCGCTGGGCCGGGCCGGGCGTGCCCTATCCACTGCCACCCGATCGGTTCGAGCACGTATTGCAGCTGCGCGAACGCCCGGGGTGGCTGCTGCTGGACGCAAGCGACCAGCGCGTGGGTTTCGGCCAGGCCTGGTCCACGCAGCCGGGCACCGTCCATCTGGGCCGCCTGCTGGTTGCGCCGCAGGCGCGGGGCCGCGGTCTCGGGCGTGGGTTGGTGCAGGCGCTGATCGCGCAGGCGTGCCAGGCTGCTGCCGTTGAACGGCTGACCTTGCGGGTCTATCGGGACAATGCCGCTGCAGTTGCGGTGTACAGCTCCCTCGGCTTCGAGCCGGTGGACGCTGCATCCACGCCGGCGCTGCTGTTCATGCAGCGGGCCCGGCGCTGAGCATGGCCACGCAGGCCGGTACGCCTTCAGTCCTGCTTGAGCAGTTCAACCAGCTGGCGCAGGCGGTAGGGCTTGGGCAGGAACTCCACCTGCTCCGGAAGCGGCGGCAGCTGCGAACGCGCGTAGCCGGAGGACAGGATCATGCGTGCCTGCGGCTGGTCGCGGGCGACGTGCTCGCTGAGTTCGATGCCGGACATGCCATTGGGCATGCTGACGTCACTGAACACCACGTCGAAGCGTGCGTCGCTCTTCAGCAACGCGGCCGCTTCATGCCCATCGGCAGTGGTGGACACCTCGATGCCGAAATCGCGCAGGGCCAGGCCGATCATCTCACGCAGATCGTTCTGGTCCTCCACCATCAACACGCGGATCGGTTCATCGGTCATGGGCGGGGTCCTCAATTGCGGGTAGCAGCAGGCTGACCGTGGTGCCGACACCGGGCGTGGTGGACACATCGACGAAGCCGCCGCTCTGGGTGGTAAATCCGAACACCTGGCTCAGGCCCAGGCCGCTGCCCTTGCCGATGTCCTTGGTGGTGAAGAAGGGTTCGGTCGCGCGCTCGGCGATGTCGGCGGCCATGCCGTGGCCTTCGTCGCAGACACTGAGCGTGACATAGCCGCGTTGCAGGGCCGTGTCCGCATCCGGGTCGAGGCGATGCTGGAGGGTCGTGCCGATCAGGATGCGGCCGCCCTCCAGTGTGGCCTCGGCCGCATTGGCGACCAGGTTGGCCAGCGCGGTCTGCAGCTGCATCGCGTCAGTGCTGACCTGCGGCAGCCCGGGCGCCAGCTCGGCTTCCAGCGTCACATGCGCCGGGCAGGTTCGTTGCAGGTCCGGCAGCCAGCGCTGCAGCAGAGTGTTGATGTCCACCGGTTCGCGGATCAGGGTCTGGCCGGTGCTGAATGCCAGCAACTGCCGGGTGAGCAGCGCGCCGCGGTCGGTGGCGGCCTGCGCGGCATCCAGCAGCTCGGCCGTGCGCGCATCATCGCCGCTCACGCGAAGGGAAAGCAGGTCCAGCGCATTGCCGATGGTGGTCAGCAGGTTGTTGAACTCGTGCGACAGGCCACGGCTGAGGCGGCCGACGGTCTCGAACTGCTGGGTATTGCGCAGCGCCCGCTGGGCGTCGCGCAGCAGTCGCTGCGCCTGCCACTGTTCGGTGATGTCGCGGGTGATCTTGACGAAGCCGAGGAGTTCGCCGGCTTCCATGACCGGCTCGATGACCACGCTGGCGCGGAACGACGAACCGTCCCGGCGTACCCGCCACCCTTCGCTGGCCACATGGCCATGCTGCGCCGCGAGGCGGAGCAGGCGCAGTGGTTCGCCGGCCTCACGGTCGGCAGGCAGGTAGAAACGGCCAAAGTGCGTGCCGATCACTTCATCGGCGGAATACCCCTTGATGCGCTCGGCGCCGGGATTCCAGCTGCAGACAATGCCTTCCGGATCAAGCAGGTACAGCGCATGGTCGCGCACGCTGTCGATCAGCAACCGCAGTTGTCGGGAAGGATCCGTCAGCACGGACGTCGTAGAGGCAGTTGCGTCCACGTGAAAATAAGTGTTACCCCTGTGAGGCACGTGAAGCTAGGCATTCAAGTGTGAAGGATGCGTGCACACCTGACACGTGCCATTTGTCCTGTGCGGCTGAATGCGACACGGAGTACCATCTTCCACCCTTTGCCTTCTGGAACCGACCTGCATGCGTCCTGGTGCGACTACGCGTGACCGCTGGATCTGGATGACGTCCGCTGTGCTGCTGGCCGCGACCATTTCGCTGGAACTGGTCGTACCGCTGGGCTATGCCGTCTGGCTGGCCTACTTCCTGGCCGTTGGCGTCACGGTGTTCCAGCGCAGCGCGCGGGCGCCATTCGTGGTGGCCGTGCTGTCCTGCATCCTGCTGGTCATTGGTTTCAACGTCGCGCCCGCCAGTTCCAACTCGGCGTTTTCGTTCGTCAACCGGACCATTGGCGGTTTCGCCTTCATGATGATCGCGCTGATCGTCTCGCGCGCGATCCAGGCGCGCCGCCAGGCCATGCGCGCGCTCTGGTTGCAGGAGGCCGAGAACGCGGTGGCGATCAGCCTTCGCGGTGACCTGGGGCCGGAGCAGATCGCCGAGGCCGCAGCAACGAGCGTGGCCGGGCAGCTGGGCGCAGAGGTCGCTGCGGTCTACCGCCTGGAAGGCGGGCGGCTGCAGCTGACCGGGGGCATGGCGCTGCCTTCGGGGGCGCCGGCCTCGCTGGCCCTGCACGAGGGGCTGGCCGGGCAGGTCGCGCGTGATGAACGCATCCGCCACCTGCACGGTGACGATGCCGCCGTGCTTGAACTGCAGACCAGCCTGGGCCGGCTGCCGGTGCGCGAGCGCATCCTGGCGCCGCTCAGCAGCGATGGCGCGGTGGTCGGCATCATCGAACTGGGTCGCGCCCGGGTCGGCGAGCTGCGTGAGCTGGATCGCGAGCTGCTGGAGCGCTGTGCCGAGACCATCGGCATGGCGCTGCGCGCATCGCTGCTGCGTGCGCAGCTGGTGGTACTGCTGGAAGAGTCGCAGCGCCAGGGCGAGGAGCTGCAGGCCCAGCAGGAAGAGCTGCGCGTGGCCAACGAGGAACTGGAAGAGCAGAGCCGCAGCCTGCTGCAGTCGCAGAGCCACCTGGAAGAACAGCAGGCCGAGCTGGAACAGAGCAACGTGCAGCTGGAAGAGCGCACCCACGAGCTGGAGGCGCAGAAGCAGGCACTGCTGGTCGCGCAGAGCCAGCTGGTGCGCAACAGCAACGAACTGGCCGCGACGTCACGTTACAAGTCCGAGTTCCTGGCCAACATGTCGCACGAGCTGCGCACGCCGCTGAACAGCTCGCTGATCCTGGCCAAGCTGCTGGCCGACAACAAGGACGGCACGCTCACCGAGGAACAGGTGAAGTACGCCCGTGCGATCCTCTCGTCCAACAACGACCTGCTGGCACTGATCAACGACATCCTCGACCTGTCGCGCATCGAGGCCGGCCATGTCGAACTGTCCGATGAAGTGGTGGTGGTCGACAGCGCGCTGCAGCGCCTGCGCGAGACCTTCGAGCCGATGGCGCGGCAGAAGGGCCTGGCCCTGCAGATCGAAGCCGATGCGCTGGCACCGAGCCAGCTGGTGGTCGACAGCCAGCGGCTGCAGCAGATCCTGAAGAACCTGCTGGCCAACGCGGTGAAGTTCACCGAGCACGGAAAGGTCAGCCTGCACGTGCGTGCGGCCGGCAACGGCCGCATCCGGTTCGAGGTCTGCGATACCGGCATCGGCATCGCGCGCGAGCAGCTGGACGTCATCTTTGAGGCCTTCCGCCAGGCCGATGGCAGCACCCGCCGTCGCTACGGCGGTACCGGCCTGGGCCTGTCGATCTCGCGCGATCTGGCCGAGCGCATGGGCGGCTACATCCAGGTCGACAGCGAGCCCGGGCGCGGCAGCTGCTTCATCCTGGAGCTGCCCTTGCAGGGCGCCCCGGCGGCGAGCGCAGCCGAGGCTGCCGAGGCCCCCGTGGCAGTGCCGGCAGCCGGCACGGACACCGGCCGTGCTGCCGCGGCACCCGTGCGCGCTGCCACTGCGGCAGCGCCGGTCACCGCGTCCGCTCGGCGTGGCCGATGACCGCGGCCGCCGCCAGCGCGCCGGGCGCCTGATCCTGGCGGTCGAGGACGATGCCACGTTCGCCGAAGCACTGGTGGCCCTGGCCCATGAACTGGACTTCGACTGCGTGGTGGCGGGCACGGCGGAAGAGGCGCTGGCGCTGGCCAGCGAACTGCGTCCGAACGGCATCCTGCTCGATATCGGCCTGCCGGACGTGTCGGGCCTGAGCGTGCTGGAGCGCCTGAAGCGCAACCCTGACACCCGGCACATCCCGGTGCATGTGGTCTCGGCAACGGACCGCAGTCAGGTGGCGCGCGAGCTGGGCGCGATCGGTTTTGCGATCAAGCCGACCACGCGCGAGCGGCTGGTGACGGCCATCGAGCAGCTGGAACAGACCAGCCAGCGCGACGTGCGGCGCCTGCTGATCGTCGAGGACGACAGCGAGCTGCGCCGCAACCTGGAACTGCTGCTGGGCCGCGACCAGCTGCAGATCGTCGCGGTGGGCACCCTGGCCGGTGCGCTGGAACAGCTCAGCACGGTCACGTTCGACTGCATGGTGATGGACCTGTCGCTGCCCGACGGCAGCGGTTACGACCTGCTCGAACACATGGCCGGCAACGATGACGTCGGTTTCCCGCCGGTGATCGTCTACACCGGTCGCGCGCTCAGCCGCGAGGAAGAGCAGCGCCTGCGCCGCTATTCCAAGAGCATCATCATCAAGGGTGCGCGCTCGCCCGAACGCCTGCTGGATGAAGTGACCCTGTTCCTGCACAGCGTGGAGGCCAGCCTGCCAACCGACCAGCAGCGCCTGCTGCGCGAGGCGCGCCGCCGCGACACCGTGCTCGACGGCCGCACGGTGCTGCTGGCCGAGGACGACGTGCGCAACATCTTCGCCCTGTCCAGCGTGCTCGAACCGCTCGGTGTCACGCTGGAGATCGCGCGCAATGGCCAGGAGGCGGTGGATCGGCTGGCCGAGCGCGAGGTCGACCTGGTGCTGATGGACATCATGATGCCGGAGAAGGACGGTCTGGCGGCAATGCGCGAGATCCGCGCGCAGCGCCACCTGCAGGACCTGCCGATCATCGCGCTGACCGCCAAGGCCATGCCGGACGACCGTGAGCGCTGCCTGCAGGCCGGTGCCAACGACTACATCGCCAAGCCGATCGACGTCGACAAGCTGGTGTCGCTGTGCCGGGTCTGGTGCTCGCGGCAATGAACGAGCAGGCCCTGTTCGACCTGGAACTGAAGGTTCTGCTGGAAGCGTTGTACCAGCGCTACCACTACGATTTCCGCAGTTATGCGGTGTCGTCGCTGCGCCGGCGCATCCGCCAGGCCATGCAGCGCTATGAGTGCGAGCGGCTGGTTGACCTGCAGCATCGCCTGCTGCACGAGCCGGACCTGTTCGCGCAGGCGATGCAGTTCTTCACCGTGCAGGTGTCGGAGATGTTCCGTGACCCGGCCTATTTCCGTGAGCTGCGCGAACAGGTGGTGCCGGTGCTGCGCACCTATCCGTCGGTGAAGCTGTGGGTAGCCGGTTGCAGCACGGGCGAAGAAGTCTGGTCGCTGGCGATCCTGCTGCACGAGGAAGGCCTGCTCGAGCGCAGCATCGTCTACGCCACCGACATCAATCCGGCGGCGCTGGCCACGGCGGAAGCCGGGGCCTATGGCATCGACCGGATGGCCCAATTCAGCCGCAACTACCTGGCGGCGGGCGGCACCGCGTCGCTGTCGGACTATTACGCCACGGCCTACGATGGTGCCGTGCTGGATCGACAGCTTCGCCGCAACGTGGTGTTTGCCGACCACAGCCTGGCCACCGACACCGTGTTCTCTGAAGTGCACCTTGTGTCGTGCCGCAACGTGCTGATCTATTTCAACCGCGACCTGCAGGACCGTGCGGTGGGCCTGTTCCGCGAAGCGCTGGTGCACCGCGGCTTCCTCGGCCTCGGCAGCAAGGAGTCGCTGCAGTTCGGCTGCCACCATGATGCGTTCGAGGTCTGTTCGCGCGAGCATCGCCTGTACCGGAAGGTGGCCTGATGGCCACGACGACACGCCCGGCCGTGCTGGTGATCGGCGCTTCGGCCGGGGGCGTCGCGGCCCTGCAGGTCGTGCTCGGTGCGTTGCCCGCGGCACTGCCGGCGCCGGTGCTGGCGGTGCTGCACCTGCCACGCGACCGCAGCAGCCGCATCGCCGACGTGCTGGCGCCCTACTGCGCGCTGCCGGTGCGCGAGGCCGAGGACAAGCAGCCGCTGCAGCGCGGCACGGTCACCTTTGCGCCGCCGGATTACCACCTGCTGGTGGAAGATGCCCGCTCGCTGGCGCTGTCGGTTGATGCGCCGGTGCTGTTCTCGCGCCCGGCCATCGATCCGCTGTTCGAATCGGCAGCGGCCGTGTTCGGCGACCAGGTGCTGGCCCTGCTGCTCACCGGCGCCAGCAGCGACGGCAGTGAAGGCGTCGCCGCGGTGCGCGCTGCCGGTGGCCGCGCCTGGCTGCAATGTCCCCAGGAGGCCGAGGCATCGATGATGCCGGCCTCCGCCCTGCAGCATGCCGGCGCCGACGCCGTGCTGCCCCTTGATCTGATGTGCCGTCGCCTGAAGGAGTTGTTTGCATGAACCTGCTGCCACCGGACCCTGCGCAGTCGCAGACCCCGGTCAACCTGCTGATCGTCGATGACGTGCCGCAGAACCTGGTGGCCATGCAGGCGCTGCTGCAGCGCGAGGGCGTGAACCTGCTGCTGGCCGGTTCGGGCGCGCAGGCGCTGGAGTTGCTGCTGGAACATGAGGTGGCGCTGGCGTTGCTGGACGTGCACATGCCGGAGATCGACGGCTTCACCCTGGCCGAACTGATGCGCGGCTCGCACCGCAGCCGCGATGTGCCGATCATCTTCCTGACGGCCTCGCCGGATGACCCGGTGCGTGCGTTCAAGGGCTACGAAACCGGCGCGGTCGACTTCCTGCACAAGCCGGTGGCACCGCGGGTGATCCTGAGCAAGGTCAACGTCTTCATCGAGCTCTACCAGCAGCGCCAGCTGCTGAAGGCGCGCAACGAGGCGCTGGAACGCTCGCTCAAGCTCAACGAGACGATGGCGGCCGTGCTCACCCACGATCTGCGCACGCCGCTGTCGGCGATCCTGCTGTGCGCCGACAAGCTGTCGCTGGAGCTTCCGCAGGACAACAGCGGCGCGCAGCAGACCCTGAAACATCTGGAGGCCAGCACGCTGCGCATGGCGCGGATGGTCGAGCAGCTGCTGGACTTTTCGCGGATCCGCAGCGGAGGCCTGCGCCTGCAGGCCAGTGCCTGCGACCTTGCCGAGGTGACCCGTGCGGTGGTGGCCGAGGCCGGCAGTGCGCACGGCCATGCGCGGATCCATCTCGACACGCTGGGCGATACCCGCCTGCAGGGCGACCTGGATCGGCTGGGCCAGGTCGCTGCGAACCTGGTCGGCAACGCGCTCACCCATGGCAGCGAGGCGAGGGTGGAGGTGGACGGTCGTGACCCGCGCACTGTGCTGCTGCGGGTCAGCAACGCAGGTCGGATCGATGACGCGCTGCTGCCACGCCTGTTCGAGCCGTTCAAGGCCAGTTTCCATCCCAGCAATGGCCTGGGCCTGGGGCTGTACATCGTCGACCAGTTCGTCCGCGCCCACGGTGGCCGCATTGGCGCGCGCAACGATGCCGGTCTGGTGGTGTTCGAGGCGATGTTGCCGCGACGCTGTGACGGGATGGCGGCGGCCGCAACCTGAATCCTTCAGCAAGCCTGCGGTGGATCTGAGACGGACTCGTCCGCAACTGCTACCGTGGCTGCATCCACTGCCAAGGAAGCACCATGCCATTGCGCGCGATCGCCTACGTCAGCCAGGCGCGGGCGGATCTTTCCGCTGAACGGCTGCAGGCGGTGGTTGACGATGCGGCCCGCTTCAACAAGATGGCCGGCGTGACCGGGGTGCTGCTGCACGATGGCGGGCACTTCCTGCAGTACATCGAAGGGCCGCCGGATGGCATTGCGTCGGTGTACGAGCGCATCCTCCAGGCCGGTAGCCATGTCGACATCATTGAACTGGCGCGTGGCCGCCTGGGCCAGCGCCAGTTTCCGTACTGGTCGATGCGCGCGTTGCCGGTGGACGAGGCGCTGTTGCGGCGGCTTTCATCCGGCGACTGGTCGGGCTTCAGCCGTACCCTGCACGGCGATCGCGCCGTGCCGACGCCGCTGGACCTGCTGGACAACGTCGTGCAGCCGGTGCTGCACGCGGGCTGAGCGTCAGCGCGAGGTGCCGCTACCGCAGTATGCGGCGTGCAGTGCGTGCAGCACGCCCAGTGCGGGCCCTTCGATCATGCGGTAGTGGATGGCCTGTGCTTCGCGCCGGGTCGCCACGATGCCCAGTTCGCGCAGCACGGCCAGATGCTGCGAGAGCGCCGATGCGCTCAATCCGGTCAGCGCCTGCAGTTCGGGCACCGGCGCCTCCCCCTCAACCAGGCGGCACAGCACACGCAGCCGGGCCGGATGGGCCAGGCTCTTGAGCAGGGCGGCGGCCTGCGCGGCGTGCTTTGCCATTGCGGCACTGTCGAGCGCGGTGCGCGGCATGGTTGACCTTTTTGTTTAGAAGGCGCTAATTTAGAAAAAGCTAAATAAAAAGGCAAGTCGATGGATGCAATGCGCGGAGGCCGGACATGAACCTGCCATGGGCCGCTGTGGCGGGTGGGGCGATGATCGGGGCCGCCGCGGTGCTGTTGCTGGCCACCACCGGGCGCGTGGCGGGCGTCAGCGGCATTGCCGCCGGCAGCCTGCGTGCGGAACCGGAGGAACGCGCCTGGCGCTGGGCGTTCCTGCTCGGCCTGGCGGCCGCCGCCGCAGCCGTGCTGTGGTGGCAGGCACCGCCCGGGGAGGCGCCGCGGGCGCTGCTGCGCGACGCGCTGCCCGCCTGGCAACTGGTCGGCGCCGGTGTGCTGGTGGGCGTTGGCACGCGGCTGGGCAATGGCTGCACCAGTGGGCACGGCGTATGCGGCATGGCGCGGGGCTCGAAGCGCTCGGTGCTGGCGGTGCTGGTGTTCATGGCCTGCGCCATGCTGACCACGTTCCTCATTCGCCACGGCGGAGGCCTCCGGTGAGCCGCACGACCTGGGCTGCCGGTGGCGCAGGGATGCTGTTCGGCGCGGGATTGGCGCTGGCCGGGATGACCGATCCACGCCGCATTCTCGGCTTCCTCGATGTGGCCGGGCAGTTCGATCCGACTCTGGCCTGGGTATTGGCGTCGGCGGTGCTGGTCAGTGCAGTCGGGCAGCGCGCGGTGCTGCGCCGTGCGCAACCGCTGTGCGCGGAGTGCTTCCAGCTGCCCACTGCCCGTGGCATTGATGGGCGGCTGCTGCTGGGCGCGGCGCTGTTCGGGATCGGCTGGGGCTGGGCGGGCTACTGCCCGGGGCCGGCCATCGCGGGCCTGGCGGTCGGCGCCCACGAAGCCCTGTGGTTCGTGCCGGCGATGCTGGCAGGTTTCTGGCTGCACGATCGCCTCCTTCGATGAGGCTTCACTGCTGTGTCACCCTGCATGGGGTGAGATCCACCGATCACGGGGAAAGGAGTGCAACGACATGGTACGGATGAAGTGGACGGGCAGGGCAATGCTGGCGGTCGCACTGGCTGCCGCGGTCGCACCGGCGCTGGCCTGCACGCGGGCGGTGTACCTGGGCGACAACGGCGATGTGATCACCGCGCGTTCGATGGACTGGAAAGTCGATGTGGCGACCAACCTCTATGTGCTGCCACGCGGCATCGCGCGCACCGGCCAGGCCGGCCCGAAGTCGCTGGCCTGGACGGCGCGCTATGGCTCGGTCGTGGCCACCGGCTACGACGTGTCGACCACCGACGGCATGAACGAAAAGGGCCTGGTGGCCAACCTGCTGTGGCTGGTCGAATCGGAGTATCCGAAGCAGCGTGGCAACAAGCCCGGACTGGCCATTTCGCTCTGGGCGCAGTACGTGCTCGACAACTTTGCAACCGTTGGCGAGGCGGTGGCGGCGTTGGAGCGTGAGCCGTACTCGATCGTCACCGACAAAGTGCCGGGCGAAGACCGCCAGGCGACGCTGCACCTGTCGCTGTCCGATGCCACAGGCGACAGCGCCATCGTCGAATACATCGGTGGCCGCCAGGTGATCCACCATGACCGCCGTTACCAGGTGATGACCAATTCGCCGATCTTCGAACAGCAGCTGGCGCTCAACAGCTACTGGCAGCAGATCGGCGGCACCGTGATGTTGCCCGGCACCAACCGCTCGGCCGATCGCTTCGCGCGGGCTTCGTTCTACATCAACGCCATTCCCAAGTCCGAAGACCCGGTGGTGGCACTGGCCAGCGTGTTCAGCGTGATCCGCAATACATCGGTGCCCTACGGCATTACCACGCCGGGCGAGCCGAACATCTCCTCCACGCGCTGGCGTACCGTGGCCGACCACAAGCGGCGCTTGTACTTCTTCGAATCAGCATTGACCCCGAACACGTTCTGGGTCGACCTCAACAAGGTGGATTTCGGCGGCAAGGTGCTCAAGCTCGATCTCGGCCCGGACCAGCGCAACACCTATTCCGGCAATGCGCTGGGCCAGTTCGTGCCCAGTGCACCGTTCACCTTCCTGGGCGTGGACGGTTAGTCCGGCGCCCGGTCAGGCACGACCCGCCACCGATCGCGGGAGCCATCGCGTGTGGAGGCGCGCCCGCGTTGCAGGGATATCCCGGCACGCGCACACTCGGCGCATGGGCGCGATCTTCCACCTGCGGCAGTACGGCCAGGCCACCGGCCTGGATCGCCACGACTATGCGCAGTGGGTGTTGCCGCTGCAGGGCGAGCTGCAGTTCGAGATGGAGGGGCGCGGGGGGCGCTTGGACCTGCTGCAGGGCGCGTTCGTTGCAGCGGGTGAGGCCCACGACCAGATGGCAGACGGTCCCAACGGTTTCGTGATTGTCGACTGCCCACCCGGCGTGCTGGATGACGCAACCCAGGAACACCTGTCCCGCCAGCGCTGGCTGCACCTGCCGCTGGCGTTGCGCCAGTGCCTGGCGCAGGTGCGTGCGGGCCAACCGTTGCCGCCCCTGCTGCCGCAGCTGCTGCAGGTGTTTGCGCCCGCCGGTAGTGGCGCGCGCATGCAGGGCCTGTGCGCGGCGGTGCAGGCCGACCCCGGGCAGGCGTGGCCGGTGGCGCGCATGGCCGGCTTCGTCGGTGTCAGCGAGAGTCGCTTGCATGCGCTGTTCCAGCGGGAATTCGGGCTCAGTCCGCAGGCATGGCTCAGTGCGTGCCGGTTGCGCTGGGCCAAGCATCAGCTGCGCACCAGCGCCGCGCCGATCAGTGATATCGCACTGGCCGCAGGCTATTCCGAGCAGAGCGCATTGACCCGTGCGCTGCGCCGCGAATGTGGCCAGACCCCCGCTGCGTGGCGAAGGGGCGTCACCTGACCTGTGGAGCCGGGCCCATGCCCGGCTCCCGAGTCGAGGCGACTCCGCACGCGCACAGCCGGGCAGGGCAGTAGCCACGGTCAAGAGCGCCCGCTGTGCAACGCATACACTGCGTGGCCTGTTCTCTCCCCCGAAGTTTCCGAATGCGCAACAACCCGATGGCCCTGGGCATCGCCAACGGCATTGCCGCCGGCGCGCTGTGGGGCGTGGTCTTTCTGGCCCCCGCCGTGCTGCAGTCGTTCAATGCGCTGCAGCTGTCGGCTGGCCGTTATCTGGTCTACGGCCTGATTGCCGTCGCGCTGCTGCTGCCGCGCTGGAGGCGGCTGGCGCCACGGCTGGGCCGCGCCGAATGGTCCGGCCTGCTGTGGCTGAGCCTGGCCGGCAACCTGGTGTACTTCCTGCTGCTGGCCACGGCCGTGCAGTGGGCCGGTGGCGCTGCGGCATCGCTGATCGTTGGCCTGATCCCGGTGGTGGTCACGCTGGTCGGCGTGCGCGAGCAGGGGGCCGTGCCGCTGAAGCAGCTGCTGCCGGCGCTGGGCCTGTGCGTTCTGGGGGTCGCTCTGGTCGGCTGGGAGTCGCTGATGTCCGAGCATCTGGCCACGCCGTGGCGCCAGCGCGTGATCGGACTGCTGTGCGCGTTCGGCGCGCTGTTCTCGTGGGCGCTGTACTCGATCGGCAACAGCCGCTGGCTGGCGCGCAGGCCGGATCTGTCCAGCCATGACTGGTCGCTGCTGACCGGCGTCACCACCGGTGGCCTGGCGCTGCTGCTGGTGCCGATGGCCTTCATCGGCCCTGGCGACCACACGGCGGCGCAGTGGGGTGGCTTCTGGGCGATCAGCGCCGGCGTGGCAGTGGTGGCCTCGATCCTCGGCAACGCGTTCTGGAACCGTGCCAGCCGCCTGCTGCCATTGACCCTGACCGGGCAGATGATCGTGTTCGAAACGCTGTTCGCGCTGCTGTATGCCTTCGCCTGGCAACAGCGTTGGCCGTCGCTGCTGGAAGCATTGGCGATCGTGTTCCTGGTGGCCGGCGTGATGCTGTGCGCGCATGCCCACCGCACGCCGCGGGCGATCACCGAACATGCCGGCTGAATCCGGTCGACAAGCGTGCTGATGCGCGCTTGGTCTCAGTTGCAACCAAATACGCGCACGTTGGCCGATGATCGCGGCAGTGGTCTTTTGCGGTGCAACACTTGACAGCAGGCCCATGCGCAGTGTTTTCTGTGCGCCATGGTCCTTGATGCCGCCCACGCCAGCCTGATCGCCCCCGCCACTGCGGGCCGTTCGACTGCGCCGGTCGCCACCACCACCATTACCACCACCACCGTCACCACTGCCCTGGTGCGGCCCGTCGTCTTCGTGTAACTCCCGAAAACCACGGCCCCGCACCATCCAGGTGGCGGGGAAACTCGACACCTGCATGCGACGGGGCCTCCTGCCGAGGTCTGCATGTCTTCCCACGCCCCCGCCCATCCCGTTGCCCCGGCCGATCTGGCTGCGCCGTCCACTGTCGTGCACAAGTTCGGCGGCACCTCGGTGGCCGATGCCGAACGCTATCGCCATGTTGCCGGCCTGCTGCTGGCCCGCCCCGAACCGCTGCAGGTCACTGTCGTCTCGGCGATGAAGGGCGTCACTGACGCGCTGATCGATCTGGCGCAGCTGGCGGCCAAGGGCGACGAAGGTTGGCGCGAGGCGTGGCATGCCCTGCGCGCGCGCCATCGCGGCGCCGCCGTGGCGCTGCTGGGCGAGCAGGTCGGCGAGACGGTCGAATGGATCGACGCCCGCTTCGATCAGCTGGCCGAAGTGCTGGCGGCGCTGGCGGTGATCGGCGAGCTGCCGCGCGAAGTGCTCCACCGCGTGCAGGGCCTGGGCGAAGTGTTTTCCGCACAGCTGCTCGGCAGCCACCTGCGTGCCCTGGGCGAAGACTGTGCCGTGCTCGATGCCCGCGATGTGCTGGTGGTCGGGCATGGCGAACTCGGCGTGGATGTCGACTGGGAGGCCAGTGCTGACCGGCTCGCCAGGTGGCGCCTGCAGCATCCGCAGTCGCGGCTGGTGGCCACCGGCTTCGTCGCGCGCGACCGCGATGACCGCATCACCACCCTGGGCCGCAATGGCAGTGACTACTCCGGAGCGATCTTCGCCGCGCTGTTCAATGCCGATGAACTGCACATCTGGACCGACGTCGACGGCGTGCTGTCAGCCGATCCGCGGCTGGTGCCCGAAGCCGTGCAGCTGGAATCGCTGAGCTACGACGAGGCCTGCGAACTGGCCTACTTCGGCGCAAAGGTGGTGCACCCGCAGACGATGTCGCCGGCCATCCGCCTCGGCCTGCCGATCTTCATCCGCAACACCTTCCAGCCGGCGCACCCGGGAACGCGCATCAGTGCAGAACGCTCGCCGCGTGGGCCGGTGAAGGGCCTGACCCTGAGCCCCGGGCTGTCCCTGTTGAACCTGGAGGGCACCGGCCTGATCGGCGTGCCCGGTACCGCCGAGCGCGTGTTCGCCGCGCTGCGCCAGGCGCAGGTATCGGTGGTGATGATCTCGCAGGGTTCGTCGGAACATTCGATCTGCTGCGTGGTACGCGCTGCCGAAGCCGGCCGCGGCCGCGAGGCCCTGCTGCACGCGTTCGCCCACGAGCTGTCGGTGGGCCAGGTGCAGCGCGTGCAGGTCAGTGATGGTGTGAGCGTGCTGGCGGCGGTCGGCGATGGCATGGCCGGCCAGCCGGGCGTGGCCGCGCGCCTGTTCGAAGCGCTGGGGCGTGCGCAGGTGAACATCCTGGCGATCGCGCAGGGCTCGTCCGAGCGCAACATCTCCGTGGCCGTGGACAGTGCCGATGCCACCCGTGCGCTGCGCGCCGCGCATGCGGGTTTCTGGCTGTCGCCGCAGACCTTCGCGGTGGGAGTGATCGGACCGGGCAATGTCGGCGCCGCGCTGCTGGACCAGTTGCTGGCCGCCCGTCCGCAGCTGCTGGCCAAGGCCAACGTCGACCTGCGCCTGCGCGCCCTGGCCTCGCGTTCGCGCATGCGGCTGGAGGCGGATGGCCTGCATGCGGACTGGCGCGATGCCCTGCAGCAGGCGGGTGAGCCCAGCGATCTGGATCGCTTCACCGAACACCTGTTGGCCGCGCACCTGCCGCATGCGGTGGTGATCGACTGCAGTGGCAGTGCCGAGGTGGCCGAGCGCTATGAGGGCTGGCTGGCAGCCGGCATCCACGTGGTCACCCCGAACAAGCAGGCCGGCGCCGGCCCGTTGCCGCGCTACCAGCGCATCCGCGCCGCGGCGGCGGCCAGCGGTGCGCGGTTCCGTTACGAGGCCACGGTGGGCGCGGGCCTGCCGGTGATCACCACGCTGCGCGACCTGGTCGATACCGGCGACGAGGTACTGGCCATCGAAGGCATCTTCTCCGGCACGCTGGCCTGGCTGTTCAACCGCTTCGATGGCAGCCAGCCGTTCTCCGCGCTGGTCGCGCAGGCGCGTTCGATGGGCTACACCGAGCCGGACCCGCGCGATGACCTGTCCGGCGTGGACGTGGCGCGCAAGCTGGTCATCCTTGCCCGCGAGGCCGGCCACGCGCTCAGCCTGGAGCAGGTGCAGGTGGAAAGCCTGGTGCCGGCGCTGCTGCGCGACGGCGGCGTGGACGACTTCATGGCGCGGCTGGGCGAGTCCGACGCCAGCCTGCTGCAGCGCCTGCAGGAGGCGCGGGCGCGCGGCGCGGTGCTGCGCTATGTGGCACGGCTCGGTGCGGACGGTGCCTCGGTCGGCCTGCAGGAACTGCCGGCCGACCACGCCTTCGCCAACCTGCGGCTGACCGACAACGTGGTGCAGTTCCGTACCCGTCGCTACTGCGACAATCCGTTGGTGGTGCAGGGGCCGGGCGCGGGGCCGGAAGTCACGGCAGCGGGCGTGTTCGCTGACCTGCTGCGGGTGGCCGCCGGTGAAGGAGCACGCCTGTGATCGCACGTGCGTTCGCGCCTGCCTCGGTGGCCAACGTGGCGGTCGGCTTCGACATTCTTGGCCATGCGCTTGCCGGTGTCGGCGATACCGTAAGCGTGCGCCGTCTCGATGAGCCGCGGGTGCGCATCGACGCGATCCGTGGCAGCGCCGTCGCGCTGCCGCTGGATGCGGCCGGGAACACCGCCGGCGCAGCGTTGATGTCGCTGCGCGCGGGGCTGGGCCTGGAGTTCGGTTTCGCGGTGGAGATCGACAAGGGCATTCCGTTCGGCTCCGGCATGGGCGGCTCGGCAGCGTCGTGTGTTGCTGCACTGGTGGCCGCCAATGCGCTGCTCGATGTGCCGCTGCCACGCGAGGCGCTGTACCCGTTTGCGCTGGACGGCGAAGCCGTGGCCAGTGGTGGGCGCCACGGCGACAACGTGGGACCGCTGCTGCTGGGCGGGCTGGCATTGTGCACCGCCGACCGCCTGCTGCCGATTCCGGTGCCGGCCGCCTGGCACAGCCTGCTGGTGCATCCGCACGCAGTGCTGGAAACCCGGCTCGCGCGCCAGGCCCTGCAGGGCAGCTATGCGCTGGCTGAATTCGTGGCACAGAGCGCGAACCTGGCGCTGGTGCTTGCCGGCTGCCATCGCAGCGACGCCGGGCTGGTCCGCGCGGGGCTGCGCGATGTGCTGGTGGAGCCGCGCCGCGCTGGCCTGATCGGCGGCTTCGAGGCCGCCCGCGATGCGGCGCTGTCGGCGCAGGCGATGGGCGCAGGTATCTCCGGTGCCGGCCCCAGTGTGTTTGCCTGGTTCGAGGACGCCGACCAGGCCCGTGCCGCCGCTGCACCGGTGCAGGCTGCATTTGCCGCCGCCGGTTTCGACAGCGACGCCTGGGTGTCGCCGCTGGATGCGCCGGGAGCCCGGCTGTGCTGAATCCTTCCCCCCTACTGGATACCGACCCCATGCACTTTGTTTCGACCCGCGGCCAAGCGCCGGCCGTTGGCCTCAGCGCGGCGATCGCTGCAGGATTGGCACCCGACGGCGGGCTGTATGTGCCCGCCACCCTGCCGGCGGCACGTGAGCTGCAGGCCGGGGCGACGCTGGCCGATACCGCCGCGGACCTGCTGGCACCGTTCTTCGCCGCTGACGCGCTCGAGGCCGCGTTGCCGTCGATCTGCCGCGAGGCGTTCGACTTCCCGGTGCCGCTGCGTGCACTTGGCAACGGCGACCATGTGCTGGAGCTGTTCCATGGGCCGACGGCGGCGTTCAAGGACATCGGCGCGCGTTTCCTGGCCGGAACGCTGTCGCGGCTGCAGGCCGGCGAGGACCGCGACCTGACGATCGTCGTCGCCACCTCTGGCGATACCGGTGCCGCCGTGGCGGCAGCCTTCCATCGCCAGCCGGGCGTGCGTGTGGTGGTGCTGTACCCGGATGGCCGCGTGTCACCGCGGCAGGCGCATCAGCTTGGCTGCTTCGGCGACAACATCCAGGCGCTGCGTGTGGCCGGGGCGTTTGACGATTGCCAGGCCATGGTCAAGCAGGCGCTGGCCGACCGTGACCTGCAGGCGCAGGTGCCGCTCAGCTCGGCCAACAGCATCAGCCTCGGCCGCCTGCTGCCGCAGATGAGTTACTACGCACATGCGGCGTTGACCCATTACGCAGCGCATCGTCGTCGGCTCAACCTGGTGGTGCCGACCGGCAATCTGGGCAATGCGATGGCCGCAGTGCTGGCGCGCGCGCTGGGCGTTCCGATCGGGCAGATCGTGCTGGCGACCAATGCCAATGCGGTGCTGCCGGCGTACTTCAACGGTGGCGACTATCAGCCGCAGGCCAGTGTGGCCACGGTTGCCAACGCAATGGATGTGGGGGCGCCAAGCAACTTCGAGCGCCTGCGCTGGCTCTATCACGGTGATGATGCCGAGCTGCGCGCTGCCTTCCGCGCGTTCGCGGTGGATGACGTGACCATCCGCGCGACGATTGCCGCAGCGCATGCCAGCAGCGGCGAACTGTTCTGCCCGCACACGGCGACGGCGGTGAAGGTGTTGCAGGACCTGCGTGCGCGCGGTGCCAAGGGCGACTGGGCGGTGGTGGCCACGGCGCATCCGGCCAAGTTCGAGGCGGTGGTGGAGCCGTTGATCGGCGGCCCGGTCGCGGTGCCGCCGGCATTGGACGCGTTGCTGCAGCGACCGGCGCATGCCGAACCATTGGCGGCCGATTACGCGGCGTTGCGTGAGGTGTTGATGCGTTGATCGCAGATGGAGGATGCAACACGGGTAGCGCCGGCCGCTGGCCGGCAACCCCACCAACCGCGATGCCGTCAGATCAATCCTTCACCGGCCAGCGTGCGCAGCCCGTCCTCGTCGAGGATCTCCACCACGTTCAGGTGGGGCAGGGCGATCAGCCCCTGCTGGCGCAGCTTGGTGAAGGTGCGGCTGACCGTTTCCATGGTCAGGCCCAGGTGGTCGGCGATATCGCCACGCCCCATCGGCAGCGATACGCGCAGGCCGTCACCGCCGAGCCTGGCCTCGCGTGCGGCCAGGCGCAGCAGGAAATCGGCCAGCTTCTCGGCCGGCTGCAGGCGTGCCAATGCCAGCGCCGCATCCTGGGCGGCGTCCAGTTCCTGGCAGGCGCGCTGCAGCAGCTTGCGCTCCAGGTGCGGGAAGCGGCTGCGCAGCGCCTTCATCTGTGGCAGCGCGACCCGGCAGACGCGGCTGTCGGCGATCGCTTCGATGTCGTAGCGGTGGTGATCGCTGCCACTCAGCCCGAGGTAGTCACCGGGCAGCACGAAGCCGCTGATCTGGCGCCGGCCGTCGGCCAGGGTGCGAACCAGGCGCAGCGCACCGCCGGTCAATGTATAGACATGCTGGCGCTCCTCGCCGGTGCGGGCCAGGGTGCTGCCCATGCCGACCTGCTGCGAAACGGTGACCTGTTCCAGCGCCTGCACTTCATCGGGCGACAACGCCGAGCACACCGCAAGGTGGCGAACCGAGCAGTGCAGGCAGTCCAGCGTGATGCAGGACGGCGCGGCGGGATCGTTGTTGGCGGGCGGAGCGCCGGAAGGCCGTGACATGTTGCGGGGGCGTATCGCGGGCGGGGAGGGCCTTATGATACTTCAAGCGGCCGTTCGACCCTGCCGGAGGCGGGGGCGCTAGAATGTCGCCCCCTCCCACGTCCCGTTCCAGCAGGAGTTCCGCCCGTGATCAAGCCCCGTACCCCGCCCGGCACCCTTGAGCTGCTGCCGCGCGAGCAGATTGCGTTCCAGCGCATGCTGGACGTCATCCGCCGCAACTACGAGCGCTTCGGGTTCCTGCCGGTCGAGACGCCGGTGTTCGAACTGTCCGACGTGCTGCTGACCAAGTCCGGTGGCGAGACTGAGCGCCAGGTGTATTTCGTGCAGTCCACCGGTGCGCTGGCCAATGCGGCTGAATCGGGCGACCGTTCGCTGCCGGAAATGGCGCTGCGTTTCGACCTGACCGTGCCGCTGGCGCGCTACGTGGCCGAACACGAACACGAGCTGACCTTCCCGTTCCGCCGCTACCAGATGCAGCGCGTGTACCGTGGCGAACGCGCCCAGCGCGGCCGCTTCCGCGAGTTCTACCAGTGCGACATCGACGTGATCGGCAAGGACAGTCTGAGCGTGCGATACGACGCCGAAGTGCTGGCAGTCATCCACGCCGTGTTCTCGGAACTGCGCATCGGTGACTTCAGCATCCAGCTGAACAACCGCAAGCTGATGCGCGGCTTCTTCGAAAGCCTGGGTGTGGCCGAAGGCGAGCGCCAGCTGGCGGTGTTGCGCGAAGTGGACAAGCTGGACAAGCGCGGCGCCGATTACGTGCGCGAGACGCTGGTGGGCGAGGGTTTCAACATCCCGGCCGAACAGGTCGAGAGGATCCTGGCGTTCGTGGCCGTGCGTTCGCAGGGGCATGCCGATGCGCTCGCGCAGTTGGCTGCCCTGGAAGCCGACGCCGGTTCTTCGGAGATCCTGCGCACTGGCGTGGCCGAACTGCGCGAGGTGCTGCAGCTGGTGCAGGCGCTGGGCGTGCCGGAAACCGCGTACTGCCTGAACTTCTCCATTGCGCGGGGCCTGGACTACTACACCGGCACCGTCTACGAGACCACGCTGACCGACCACCCGCAGATCGGCTCGATCTGTTCGGGCGGCCGCTACGAAGACCTGGCCAGCCACTACAGCAAGTCGAAGCTGCCGGGCGTGGGCATCTCCATCGGCCTGTCGCGCCTGTTCTGGCAGTTGCGCGAAGCCGGCCTGATCGACGGCATCGAGGCCAGCAGCGTGCAGGCACTGGTGGCACTGATGGACGAGCAGGGCATGCCGCAGTCGCTGGACATCGCGCGTCGCCTGCGCGCCGGTGGCATCAACACCGAAGTGCAGATGGAGCCGAAGAAGATCGGCAAGCAGTTCCAGTACGCGGCCAAGGCCGGCATCCGCTTCGTGGTGCTGGCCGGCGAGGACGAGCTGGCGCGTGGCGTGGTGGCGGTGAAGGACCTGCTGCGCGAGCAGCAGTTCGAAGTCTCCCGCGACGAGCTGGCCAGCACCCTGCAGGTGGAGCTGGAGCAGTCCAAGGCAATGGCGTGATGCGGGCCGCCGCAGGGGCGCTGTGCGTGCTCCTGCTGGCGGGCTGCCAGAGCGACCCGGCGCTGCGCAGTGCACGGATAGGGCCGGGACAGTACCGGCTGCAGGTCGATCGCTGCCACGTGATCGGTCGCGCGCAGCTGGAGGGCGACCTGCAGGCCCTGGCCTCGCGGACGTGTCCGGCCGGCGCAGGGGCGTTGGAGAACATCCAGTCCCTGCCGAGCCGGCAGGGCAGCCTGTTCGGCGAATGCCTGCGGCCCGGGGCGCTGCAGGCCGAGGTGCGCTGCCTGCCCTGAGTCGGCCAGATTGTTGATTTGAAAGCAGAACGCCCGCCCTTTGGTGGGCGTTCTGCGTTTGCGGGCGAAGCGCAGTCGAGCATGGCTCGACTCTACAAAAGCCGGTTCCGATCCGATCCATGCTGTTCTGACAGATCGCGGTCAACTGTCGAAGGCGGGGTGGGTCCGGTTGAGGGGGCGTGAGCCGCATGGATGCGGCGACCGAGCTTACATGGACGTACTTGCAGCGCCCCCCTCAACCGGATCCATCCCGCCAACCCTCGGGAAACCGCCTTTTGCTGTTGCTCTGGCTCTTGCCTCTGCGGGTGCACGGAAGCAGCCTTGCCGCCCCCCAACCCCCGATTTGACGCACCGCGCAAGAATGCGCTAATGTACTAACGCGCTATTACATTGATGCATGGATCCGACCCCGTGAAAGCCCGCCCCGAGATTGCCGCCAAAGACCCCAAGGCCGACCTGGAAGCCCTGGCCCGGGCCTTTGCCGCCCTGCGCGAGCCGGAGCAGGTCGAGGCCTTCCTGCGCGACCTCTGCACCCCGGCCGAGCTGGAGGCCATGGCCGACCGCTGGAAGGTGGTGCCATTGCTGCAGCAGGGCGTGCCGTACCGCGAGATCCACGAGCGCACCGGCGTCAGCGTGACCACCACCGGACGGGTGGCGCGCACGCTCGAGCATGGCCATCGAGGCTATGCCGCTGCCATCGACCGCCTTGCCCTGCGCTGATCCGCGCCCCGTTCCGAACTTCGAGACCTCCCCCATGAGTGCAACCCAGGCAGCGCCGGCACGAGACCGGCTGCGTATCGCCATCCAGAAGAGCGGCCGGCTGGCCGAGCCCGCCCGCAACCTGCTCAGCGCGTGTGGCCTGAGCTGGCGTGAGAGCCGCGACAAGCTGTTCTGCTATGGCGAATCGCTGCCGGTGGACCTGCTGCTGGTGCGCGACGACGACATCCCCGGCCTGATCGCCGACGGCGTCTGTGATCTCGGCATCGTGGGCCGCAACGAGCTGGACGAGCAGGCCGCGGCGCGGCGCCAGATCGGGCTGCCCGATGCCTACCAGGCGTTGCGCGGGCTGGGCTTTGGCCAGTGCCGGCTGATGCTGGCAGTGCCCGAGGAGTGGCAGTGGCAGGGACCGGCGCAGCTGGCCGGTACCCGCATCGCCACCAGCTACCCGGCCATCCTCAAGCAGTGGCTGGCCGAGCAGAACGTGGATGCACAGGTGGTCGAGCTGTCCGGTTCGGTGGAAATCGCCCCGCGCCTGGGGACGGCCGACCTGATCTGCGATCTGGTGTCCAGTGGCGCGACACTGCGCGCCAATCAGCTGACCCCGGTGCACAACCTGCTCGACAGCGAGGCGGTGCTGGCCGGTGCGGTGCGCGTGCCGGATGATGCGCGCGCATCGCTGCGCGCGATGCTGCTGCGCCGCCTCGACGGCGTGGTGCAGCGCCAGGACCGCAAGCTGCTGATGTTCCGCGCCAGCGAGGATCGCGTCGACGCGCTGGCGCAGCTGCTGGCCGATGCCGAGCCGCTGGTGCGGCTGCCGGCCGATGGCGGCGCGCTGCGCCTGCAGACCATGTGCCCGGGCCCGCTGAGCTGGCAGCGCATGGAAGAGCTCGAGCGCGCCGGCGCGCAGGGCCTGATGGTGTTGAGCGTGGAGCGGTCGCTGGCATGAACCGTCTGACCTGGTCCCGACTTGATGAAACCGCGCGCCGCGCCGCGCTGACCCGCCCGGTGCAGACCGTGGCGCAGCAGACCCGCGACGCGGTGGCTGCGCTGATCGCGCAGGTGCGTGCGCAGGGCGACGACGCGCTGCGTGCGATCACCGCGCGTTTCGATGGTGTCGAGCTGTCGTCCTTTGAAGTGAGCGAAGCCGAATTCGCCGCTGCAGAAGCCGCCGTGCCCGCCGAATTGCGCCAGGCCATGGTGGACGCCGCCGAGCGCATCGCCCGCTTCCACGCCGCCGGCATGGGCAAGGGATACGCGGTGGAGACCGCGCCGGGGGTGGTCTGCGAACGCATGCTGCGTCCGATCGGACGGGTAGGGCTCTACGTGCCGGCCGGCAGCGCGCCGCTGCCGTCCACCGCGCTGATGCTGGGCGTGCCGGCGCAGCTGGCCGGCTGCCCGCAGGTGGTGCTGTGCACGCCGCCGCGTGCCGATGGCACGGCTGATCCGGCGGTGCTGGTGGCCGCGCGGCTGACCGGCGTGCAACGCGTGTTCAAGCTGGGCGGTGCGCAGGCGATCGCCGCGATGGCCTATGGCACGGCCAGCATTCCGGCCTGCGACAAGCTGTTCGGGCCGGGCAACAGCTTCGTGACCGAAGCCAAGCAGCAGGTCGCACAGGACGGCGCCGCCGCCATCGACATGCCGGCCGGTCCCTCGGAAGTGCTGGTGATCGCCGATGCCGGCGCCAATCCAGCGTTCGTCGCCGCCGACCTGCTGTCGCAGGCCGAGCACGGCCCGGATTCGCAGGTGCTGCTGCTGACCGACGATGCGGCGATGCTGGCCGCGGTCGAAGCCGAAGTGGAGCGCCAGGTCGCCCTGCTGCCGCGCCAGCAGATCGCACGGCAGGCCTTGTCGGCGTCGCGGCTGATCCTGGTCGATGCGTTGGCCGAGGCGTTCGCGATCAGCAACCGCTATGCGCCCGAGCACCTGATCCTGGCCCTGCGTGAACCGCGCGCGTGGCTGGACAAGGTGCAGGCAGCCGGCTCGGTGTTCCTGGGGGATTACACCCCCGAGGCATTGGGCGACTACTGCAGCGGCACCAACCACGTGCTGCCCACCGCCGGTGCCGCGCGCGCCTACAGCGGTGTCAGCGTGGCCAGTTTCCAGAACCTGATCAGCGTGCAGAGCGCCAGCGCCGCCGGCCTGGCGGCGATTGGCGGCTGCGCGCGCATCATCGCCAGCGCCGAAGGCCTGGATGCCCACGAGCGTGCGGTGGCATTGCGCATGGAGGCGGCGGCATGAGCGCGGCGATCGAGGACGTGCTGGCGCTGGTGCGCCCGGACCTGCAGGCGTTCGCCGGCTACAGTTCGGCGCGCAGCGCGGCGGTGCAGGGCGAAGTCTGGTTGAATGCCAACGAGTCGGCCTGGGCCAATCCGGCCGATGCCGCGGGCAGCAGCCGACGCTATCCGGAGCCGCAGCCGCTGGCACTGCGCGAGGGCCTTGCCAAGCTGTATGGCGTGCAGGCGCAACAGCTGCTGATCGGTCGTGGCAGCGACGAAGCCATTGACCTGCTGGTGCGCGCCCTGTGCGTGCCGGGCCGCGATGGCGTGCTGGTCACGCCGCCGGTGTTCGGCATGTACGCAGTGTGCGCGCGGCTGCAGGGGGCTGCACTGATTGAAGTGCCGCTGGTGGACAGCGAGGATGGCCTGCGCACCGACCTGGATGCGGTGATCGACGCGGCCAAGGCCCGCAATGCCACGCTGGTGTTCCTGTGCGCGCCGTCGAACCCGGCCGGCAGTGACATCGCGCTGGACGACGTCGAGCGCGTGGCCGTTGCGCTGCGCGGACAGGCGCTGGTCGTGGTGGACGAGGCGTATGTGGAATACGCGCAGCGCCCGTCGGCGACGACGTTGCTGGCCGCGCACGCCAACCTGGCGGTGCTGCGCACGCTGTCGAAGGCGCATGCGCTGGCCGCGGCCCGCATTGGAACCCTGATCGCCGCACCGGAGCTGATTGCCGTGCTGCGCCGCTGCCAGGCGCCGTACCCGGTGCCGACCCCGTGCGCCGAACTGGCCGTGCAGGCACTGCAACCCGACGCGCTGGCGCGCACCGCCGAGCGGGTGGCGACGGTGATCGCCGAGCGCGAGCGCCTGCGTGCAGCCCTGGCCGGCCTGCCCGGCGTGCGCCGGGTATACGCCTCGGCAGGCAACTACCTGCTGGCGCGCTTCGCCGACGCCCAGGCCGCATTCGATACGCTGCTGGACGCAGGCGTGGTGGTGCGCGACCAGCGCGCCGCGCCGCAACTGGGTGATGCACTGCGCATCAGCATCGGCAGTCCCGAAGAGAATGACCGCGTGCTTGCGGCCCTGTCGGCGCGGAGGGCCGCAGCATGACCCCGATCCTGTTCATCGACCGCGACGGCACCCTCATCGAAGAGCCGTCCGATTTCCAGATCGACGCCTACGAAAAGCTGCGCTTCGTGCCGCAGGTGATCCCGGCGCTGCTGAAGCTGCGCGACGCCGGCTATCAGTTCGTGATCGTCACCAACCAGGACGGCCTCGGCAGCGACAGCTACCCGCGTGCCAGCTTCGACGGCCCCAACGACCTGATGCTGCAGATCTTCGAAAGCCAGGGCATCACGTTCCGTGACGTGCTGATCGACTGCAGCTGGCCGCACGACAATGCGCCGACCCGCAAGCCGGGCATCGGACTGATGACGGCTTACCTGCAGGACCGCAGCATCGACTGGGCGCGCTCGGGCATGGTCGGCGACCGCATCACCGACCTGCAGTTCGCCGACAACCTCAACATCCGGGGCTTCCAGCTGCGCACCGAGCAGTTCGGTGGCGAGTGGGACTGGCCGGGCATTGCCCACGCGCTGGCCGACGCACCGCGTACCGCCGTGGTCCAGCGCAACACGAAAGAAACTAAGATCCGCGTGGAACTGGACCTGGACCGTGCCGGTGATGCACGCATCTCCACCGGATTGCCGTTCTTCGACCACATGCTGGAACAGATCGGCAAGCACGGCGGCTTCGCGCTGGACATCCAGGCCGAGGGCGACCTGCACATCGACGAGCACCACACCATCGAAGACACCGGGCTGGCCCTGGGCCAGGCCCTGCGCGAGGCGCTGGGCGACAAGCGCGGCATCGGCCGCTACGGTTTCACGCTGCCGATGGACGAGACGCTGGCCAGCGCAGCGCTGGACTTCAGTGGCCGGCCATATTTCGTGTTCGAGGGCGAGTTCAAGCGCGAGCGGGTGGGTGACATGCCCACCGAGCTGGTGCCGCATTTCTTCCGCTCGCTGTGCGATGCCAGCGGCCTGAACCTCAACCTGCAGGTGCGCGGTGACAACGATCACCACAAGGTAGAGGCCTGCTTCAAGGCATTGGCGCGCGCACTGCGCCCGGCGCTGGCCCGCCAGGGCACGGCGCTGCCGAGCACCAAGGGGGCGCTGTGAGCGACGTTGCGCTGATCGATGCCGGTGGCGCCAACCTCGGTTCGGTGCGCTACGCACTGGAGCGCCTGGGCGCGACGGTGCGGCTGGTGCGCGATGCGGACGGCCTGGCCGGTGCGCAGCGGGTGATCCTGCCCGGCGTCGGCGCCGCCGGTCCCGGCATGCAGCGCCTGCATGCGCAGGGCCTGGTGGAACCGCTGCAGCGGCTGGAGGTGCCGCTGATGGGCATCTGCCTGGGCATGCAGCTGCTGTTCGAGCGCTCCGAAGAGGCCGGCGTGGAGACATTGGGACTGATTCCCGGGGTGGTGCGCAAGCTGGTGCCGGCCTGTGGCATCCGCGTGCCGCACATGGGCTGGAACCGCCTGCTGCCGCTGCGTGAGTCGCTGCTGCTGCGCGGCGTACCCGAGCGCGCCAGCGCCTACTTCGTGCACAGCTATGCGGCGCCACTGAACACCCACACGGTGGCTGCCTGCGACCATGGCGGCCTGTTCACTGCCGTGGTGGAGCAGGGCCGCTACTACGGCGCGCAGTTCCATCCCGAGCGCTCCGGCGAAACCGGTTCGCTGATGCTGCGCAATTTCCTTGAGGGCACTGCTGCATGAGTTTCATCGTCTACCCCGCGCTGGATATCCGTGATGGCCGCGTGGTGCGCCTGCGCCAGGGCGACTATGCGCAGGAAACCTCCTATGGCGATGACCCGTTGCCGCGCGCGCAGGCCTTCGCCGCGCAGGGCGCGCAATGGATGCACCTGGTCGACCTGGATGCCGCCCGCGCCGGGGGCTACACGCTGGCGCCGCTGCTCGCGGCGATCCGTGCGCACACGCCACTCCAGGTGCAGACCGGCGGTGGCGTGCGAGGCCGTGACGACGTGGCGCGCATCCTCGACGCTGGTGCCGGCCGCGTGGTGGTCGGTTCGCTGGCGGTGCGCCGCCCCGACGAAGTGGTCGGCTGGCTGGGGGAGTTTGGTGCCGAGCGCATCACGATCGCGCTCGACGCGCGCCAGGATGCACAGGGGCAATGGCAGCTGCCGGTGCACGGCTGGACCGAAAATGCCGGGGTGACGCTGGACGAGCTGGCCCAGCGCTACGCGCGCGCCGGCATGCGCCACCTGCTGTGCACCGACATCGCCCGCGATGGCATGCTGGCCGGGCCCAACATCGGCCTCTACCAGCACCTGTCGGCATTGCTGCCGGGCGTGGCGGTGCAGGCGTCCGGCGGCATCCGTGACGTGGCCGATGTGGCCGAGGCCCGTGCCGCTGGCTGTGGCGGTGCGATTCTCGGCAAGGCGCTGCTGGAGCAGCGCATGGACCTGGCGGAGGCGCTGGCATGTTGAGCCGCCGCATCATCCCCTGCCTGGACGTGCGCGACGGCCGCGTGGTCAAGGGCGTGCGCTTCCGCGACCACGTCGACATGGGCGACATCGCCGAGTTGGCGCAGCGCTATCGCGACCAGGGCGCGGACGAGCTGGTGTTCTATGACATCGGCGCCAGTCCCGAAGCGCGTTCGGTGGACGTGGCGTGGATCGAGCGCATCGCGCGCCTGATCGACATTCCGTTCTGCGTGGCCGGTGGCATCGACAGCGTCGAAACCGCGCGCCGCGTGCTGTTTGCCGGTGCCGACAAGGTGTCGATCAATTCGCCGGCGCTGGGCCGGCCGGAGCTGATCACCGAGCTGGCGGACGAGTTTGGCGTGCAGTGCGTTGTGGTGGGCGTCGATTCGGTGCGCGAGGCCGACGGGCAGTGGCGGGTGCGTCGTTTCAGCGGCGATCCGGACAAGACCCAGGCGGTGCCGCTGCGCACCCTGGACTGGATCGTCGAAGCACAACGGCGTGGCGCGGGCGAGATCGTACTGAACTGCATGGACAGCGATGGCGTGCGCCGCGGCTACGACGTCGCGCAGCTGCAGCAGGCGCGGACCCTGTGCCAGGTGCCGCTGATCGCCTCCGGCGGTGCCGGTGCGATGGAGCATTTCGCCGAAGCCTTCGACCAGGCCGACGTCGACGGCGCGCTGGCCGCCAGTGTGTTCCACAGCGGCGCGATCGCCATTCCGGAATTGAAGCGCTACCTGCGCGCACAGCAGATCGAGGTGCGGGATGTCTATTGAAGTGAGGCCCTCTCTGGACGCGTTGCAGGCGCTGGACTGGGGCAAGGGCGACGGCCTGCTGCCGGCGGTGGTGCAGGATGCCGACACCCTGCAGGTGCTGATGCTCGGGTATGTCAGTGCCGAATCACTGGCCGCCACGCTGGCCATCGGTCACATGACCTTTTTCAGCCGCAGCAAGCAACGGCTGTGGACCAAGGGCGAGCAGTCCGGCAACGTACTGGTGGTGCAATCGATCCGTGTCGACTGCGATGCCGATACGCTGCTGGTGACGGCACGCCCGGCGGGGCCGACCTGCCACACCGGTGCAGAGAGCTGTTTCGACCAGGCGCCGAAGGATTTCCTGGGCGGGCTGGGCCAGCTGGTGGCCATGCGCGAGGCGCAGCGCCCGCCCGGCAGCTATACGACCAGCCTGTTCGAGGGTGGCATCCGCCGCATCGCGCAGAAGGTGGGCGAGGAGGGCGTGGAGACCGCCCTGGCGGCGGTGGCGCAGGACGATGCGGCGCTGCTGGGCGAGGCCTCGGACCTGCTGTACCACCTGCTGGTGCTGCTGCGCGCGCGCGGGCTGTCGCTGGATGATGCGCGGGCAGTACTGGAAAAACGCCATCGCTGAAGTGTGGTAGTGCCGGAAATGCAGCCGAGCGTGGCGGGGCTCTACAATACCGCGTCTCTTTTTGCCGGATCTCTCCCATGAAACTGCCTGCCGCCTGGCTGTGCTGCCTGTTGCTGACCTCGCCGGCCTGGGCCGCGGACACCGTGGTCACCGGCAAGGTGTATCTGGAGCGTGACGGCAAGCCTGGCCGCGGTGCGACCGATCCGGGCCTGGCCGGGGTGCAGGTTTCCAACGGCGAGACCATCGTCAAGACTGCCGCTGACGGCAGCTACAGCCTGCCGGTGCGCGACGGCCAGACCGTATTCGTGATCAAGCCCGATGCCTACGCCTTCCCGAAGGCGGCCGATGGCCTGCCCTCGTTCTGGCGCCACTATCGCCCGAGCGGCTCGCCGGCGCTGAAGTACGGCGGCATCGCCGCGACCGGCGACGTCACCCGCAACTGGGATTTCGCCCTGCAGTCGGACCGCCATGACAGCCGTCGTGGCTTCCAGATGCTGGTGTTCACTGATTCGCAGACCGCCAGCCTGAAGGACATCGGCTACTACCAGCAGTCGATCGTGGCTCCGCTGGTCGGGCAGACCAAAGCACGCATGGGCACCACCCTGGGCGACATCGTCAACGACGACCTTACCCTGTACCCGGCGATCAACAGGGTCACCACCGAACTCGGCGTGCCGTGGTTCCATGTGCCGGGCAACCACGACCTCGACTTCGATGCGGCCAGCGATGCGCATTCGCTGGACAGCTGGCGCAACATCTATGGCCCGGACACCTACGCGGTGGAAGAGGGCGGCGCCAGTTTCGTGTTCCTGGACGACGTGGTGTATGACCCCAAGGCCAGCCCGAAGTACGTCGGTGGCCTGCGCGAAGACCAGTTCGCCTTCCTCGCCAGCTACCTGAAGGGCCTGCACAAGGACCGCCTGCTGGTGCTGGGCATGCACATCCCGCTGTTCGACGCGGCACCGGGGCGGGAGACCTTCCGCCACGCCGACCGCCAGCGCCTGTTCGACCTGCTGAAGGACTTCCGCAACGTGCTGGTGCTCAGCGGGCACAGCCACACCCAGCAGCACGTCTACCACGGCAAGGCCGACGGCTGGAACGGCGACAAGCCGCTGCATGAGTACAACGTCGGGGCCAACTGCGGTGCGTTCTGGTCCGGGGTGAAGAATGCCGCCGGCGTGCCGGACAGCACGATGAGCGATGGCACGCCGAAGGGCTATGCGCTGCTCGACGTGGCCGGCAACGGCAGCTACCGGTTGCAGTACCGGGTGGCGGGCAAGCCGGCCAGCGAGCAGATCGGCCTGCATGCACCCAAGGTGCTGCGCCAGGGGGCCTACCCGGCGTGGGGCGTGTACGCCAACGTGTACATGGGCGAAGATGCCAGCGTGGTCGAGTACCGCGTCGATGGTGGCGCCTGGCAGCCGATGAAGCAGGTCAGCCAGCCCGATCCGCGCCTGATGGTGGAGAACGTGGCCGACGACCTTGCCGACAGCCTGCGCGGCTACGACCGCTCACCGGAGGCCACCGCATCGCCGCACCTCTGGCGCGGTGCGCTGCCGACCGACCTGGCGGTGGGCAGCCACAAGGTTGAGGTACGCTCCACCCAGCCCGATGGCGCGGTGTTCACCGCGACCACCCGCTACAGCCTGCAGGCCGCCCAGCCCTGATCCCGCACCACCGTTCCAGCGAAAGGACCCCGCATGGATATCCGCTTCATGGCCGGCACCACGCCGGTCACCCTCAGCCGCCACTGGTTCACCGGCGCGATGCTGCTGCAGAGCGCCACCGAGAAAGTCTGGGTGCAGCATCCGCTGCATCCGGGCACCCACTTCTCGTTCTCGCTGGTACAGTCGTGGCTGCGACATATCGCCGGCCACGAAGTGCTGGTCGAGCGCACCCGGCCGCTGTTGTTCGCCGGCTTCCGCCCGCAACGACTGCGCGTGCTGGTGGACGGCGTGCAGGTGGCCGAGCAGGAAGGCATGTAGGCCAACCTGAACCGCCGTCGCGCTAGGCAAAGCGGCCCCGATGCCTGAGAATCGGGGCGATTCAATCGATCCAAGCAGGCCAGCGTGACCATCGCAGCAGCGTCCCCGGTTTCCTCCGACTCCACCTGCGGCGGTTTTCCGCGCCGCCTGGTCGTCGCCGATGTTGGCGGCACCTTCGCCCGCCTTGCGCTGGCTGAAACCGCACCTGGCAGGGCGCCGTCGTTGGGCAGCCACCGCACCTATGCCTGTGCCGAGCATCCCAGCCTGGCCGCGATCCTGGCTGACTTCACCGCAGGCCTCGGCCAGCCGGTGCAGACCGCAGTGGTCGCCATCGCCGGCCTGCTCGATGGCGACGTGCTGATCAATTCCAACCTGCCGTGGACGGTGTCGCTCGCAGCCACGCGCGCGCAGTCCGGGCTGCGCGAACTGCAGCTGATCAATGATTTCGAGGCGGTGGCGTTGGCCATTCCCTTCCTTCAGCCCGACACGCTGGTGCCGCTGAATGGCGACGCGGATCCGGCGCAGGCGTTCCCGGCACTGGTGCTGGGCGCCGGTACCGGCCTGGGCGCTGCGCTGCGCTTCGCCGATGGCGAGCGCCCGGTGCTGGCCAGCGAGATCGGTCATGCCGCGCTCGGCGCCGGCAATGCGCTGGAACTGCAGGTGCTGGGCAAGCTGCTGCAGCGCTGGCCGCATGTGGACAACGAGCGCGTGCTGTCCGGCAGTGGCCTGATGAACCTGTATCCGTGCCTGTGCGAGTTGCGCGGCGTCACCCCGGTGTGGAGCAGCACCGAGGCACTGATCGGCGCCGCGCGCAGCGGCGAGGATGCCCTGGCGGTGGAGACGCTGCAGGTGTTCTGTGCCTGGCTGGGCAGCCTGGCCGGCGACGCAGCGATCGCCGTCGGTGCGCGTTCGGTGTACCTGGCCGGGGGCATTTCCGCACATGTGCAGGATTTCCTGGCCGATGGCCGCTTCCGTGAGCGCTTCCTCAACAAGGGCGTGCTGACCAAGGTGCTGCGCCAGGTGCCGGTATGGCGCGTGGAGCACGGCCAGCTGGGCGTGCTCGGCGCAGCGGTCTGGCACGCCGCACGGCAGCCCACGCACGACTGATCGTCGGGGCCGGCATCGGGCCGGCCGCGCATTGCAGACTGGGAGGGGAAGATGGTGGATCGCAGGCAGTTCCTGCAGGCCGGTGCACTGGCCGCGGGCATGGCGGCCTTGCCGGGCGTGCATGCACGCACGCAGGGTGGGGCCAGGGTGGTTTCCACCTGGGACTTCGGCGTGCCGGCCAACCAGGCCGCATGGAAGGTGCTGGCGCAGGGCGGCAGCGCGCTGGATGCGGTGGAAGCGGGCGCACGCTGGGCCGAAAGCGAGCTGTGCAACCCCACCGTCGGCCATTGCGGCAACCCTGATCGCGACGGCGTGCTCAGCCTGGACGCGAGCATCATGGATGGCGATGGCCGTTGTGGCGCGGTGGCCGCGCTGGTCGACATCCTGCATCCGGTGTCGGTGGCCCGCAAAGTGATGGAGAACAGCCCGCACGTGCTGCTGGTCGGCGAGGGCGCGCAGCAGTTCGCGGTGCAGCAGGGATTCGAGCGCAAGCATCTGCTGACCCCGCAGGCCGAAGCGGCCTGGCGCGAGTGGCTGAAGACCGAGAAGTACCAGCCGCAGATCAACGCCGAGCGGCGAGGTATTCCCGGTAACAGCGACAACCACGACACCATCGGCATGCTGGCGCTGGATGCCCAAGGCCGCCTGGCCGGTGCGTGCACCACCAGTGGCATGGCCTGGAAGCTGCACGGCCGGGTCGGCGACAGCCCGATCATCGGTGCTGGCCTGTATGTCGACAACGACGTCGGAGCGGCCACTGCCTCGGGCGTGGGCGAGGAGATGATCCGCAACGCCGCCTCGTTCCTGGTGGTCGAGCTGATGCGCCAGGGGCGTTCGCCGGCGCAGGCCTGCCGCGAGGCGATCGACCGCGTCGTACGCAAGCGGCCTGAAGCGAGCAAGACCTTGCAGGTCTGCTTCCTGGCGATGAACAAGCAGGGCGAGGTCGGTGCCTACGCGCTGCATCGCGGCTTCGTCTACGCGGTGTGCGATGCGCAGCGCCAGGATGACCTGCGCGACTCGCCGTCGATCTACACGAGCAGCCAGGCGTGAGCACGCGGCTGACCCTGGAGGTCGCCAGCAATTCGCTGGCCTCGGCGCTGGCCGCGCAGGCCGGCGGCGCCGACCGCATCGAGCTGTTCGACAACCTGGCCGAGGGCGGCACCACGCCGTCCTTCGCCAGCATCGCGATCGCACGCGAACGCCTGTCGATCCCGCTGTTCGTGCTGGTGCGGCCACGCCCGGGCGACTTCCACTACGACGCGCTGGAAACCGAACTGATGCTGCGTGACATCGCGCAGTGCCGCGCGCTGGGCTGCGATGGCGTGGTGATCGGTGCGCTGGACGTGCAGGGTGGCATCGACCTGGCGCTCTGCCGCGAGCTGGTCCAGGCCGCCGGGCCGTTGCAGGTGACCTTCCATCGCGCCTTCGATGCGGCCCGCGATCTGTCGGCGGCGCTGGAGCAGGTGATCGGGCTGGGCTGCCAACGCGTGCTGACCTCGGGCGGCCAGGTCAGCGCCGAAGCGGGCGTGGATATGCTCGCCGGTCTGGTCACCCAGGCGGCAGGCCGCATCACGGTGATGGCCGGTGCGGGCCTGGGGCCGGCCAACATCGCCACCGTGGCACGACGGAGTGGCTGTACTGAACTGCACGCGTCCGCAAAAGGCCTGCGCCGCTCGGCGATGCAGTTCCAGAACCCGGCGCTGCGCGGTCTGGACCCGGACTGGAGCCAGACCAGCACCGCGACCGTGGCCGCATTGCGGCAGGCACTCGACGGCTGATCGCAGGGCCGGGGTCGGATGCCTTCGCAGAAGGGCTCCGACCCCGCTGCGGAACGCGCACCCGTTGCCGAAAAGTGACGCTTCTGACGTGCGCGGATCGCCAGTCCGTCTGCCAAACAGCGGAACGCAGGGGCATCCATGTTTCCGTGTAGACGATCAAGCGCGGATTGTTGACAGTGGGTCCCACTCCCCGTGGCAATGGCCCTCCTTCCGCATGTCTCGACTGCTCTTGCTGCTTCTCTGTCTGCTGCCCACCGCCGCAATAGCTGGAGAGGAGGGACGGCCCCCACTGTTGATCTGGACGGCGGCCGGACCGGAGGGAGGCGGCATGGACGCTGTGCTGGACGGCGTGACGCTAGCCGCTGCTGCTACTGGCGCGTTCGTCGACACGCGCGTACATCGAATCGGGAAGAAGCGCTTCCGTGCGCTGTATCAGGTGTTCGATTCAAACGCCTCCAACCCGATGGGGCACTGTGGGGCGGGGCGCGAGATCCGTTTGTTCGTCTACGATTTGACCTCGCCGAAGCCCATTGAACGCGGCAGGATCCTGGTCAGCAGCTGCCTCGAATCCGTGTCCCTCGCCAGCCAGAACACAGGGCGACCCTACAGTGAATCCGACTTTTCCTCGGTCATCTGGCGGGGCGACGGGTTCACCATCGAGTGGTGGGGTAATGGGCCCGGAGGCGTTACGTCGAGCCACTACGCCCTCCGAAATGGCCGCTTCGTCCCAACTCGCTCGAGTGAGGGGAATCGCTGAGGGCGGACAAAATCGTTCCGCGCGCGGCTGTCGTGACCGTGTCACGTCTTCGTGCGCCGGTCTCTCAATGATGTTTCGCAACCCTTTGATTGTTCTGCGTAGAGGGAGCCGTTAACGGCATTCCCCCGGTCATTGCTGCATCGCCGCATGCCGGGTGTAGTTCAGCTGTGCTTTAGTTTGGATCGATCCACAGGGGAGGTGCCGTATCGGTCGTGAACCGATCCAGGCGCCTGGATCCGTCGTAGTGCCGCGCCACCGTCCGCCCGTGCGTCCACATCTTCGAAGAGCAACCACCCATGGCTCAGATCGTCCACAAGCGTCGTCACCTCCTGTCCCAGGCCCTGATCCTGGCCCTGTTGCCGCTGGCAGCCAGCGCACAGGAAGCCGCCAGCCCCTCCACCCAGGATCTCGACGCGGTCACCGTTACCGGCTCGCGCATCAAGCGCGCCGCGGTCGAAGGCCCGGCCCCGGTCAACGTGATCACCGCGCAGCAGATCCAGAAAGAGGGCTTCGTCAGCGTGTATGACGCGCTGAAGACGCTTACCGAAGCGACCGGTACCGTCGAAGCGGCCTCGCAGTGGGGTTCGCACACGCCCAACGCCAGCGGGCTGAATCTGCGCGGGATGGGGCCGAACCGCTCGCTGCTGCTGGTCAACGGCCGCCGCGTGGCCGATTACCCGCTGCCGTACGGCGGTGAAACCAACTTCTCCAACTACGGCAACATTCCGGCCGCGGCGGTGGAGCGGATCGAAGTGCTGACCGGTGGCGCCTCGGCCATCTATGGCTCGGATGCGATCGCCGGCGTGGTCAACGTCATCCTCAAGACCAACTACGACGGTGACGAAGTGCGCGTGCGCGGCGGCACCTCCACCGAAGGCGGACGCGATACCTGGGACCTGTCCTGGGCCGGCGGCAGGACAGGGGACAACTGGAGCGTGACCTATGCGTTGCAGTACACCAAGCGCGATCCGTTGTTCGGCCGTGATCGCCCGCAGATGGACGATGCCGATGATGCACCGTATGCGTCCTGGAACATGGAGCAGCGCAAGGTCGGCTTCCGTCCCACGGCCGGGCTGGCGCTGATCGATCCGACGACGGGCCAGCGCCTGGCGCCGCCCACCGGTACCTGCGAGAAGTTCGACGGTGAGTACTACACGGCCGATCGACTGGTCTACAACTACGCCGCCAACCGCATCACCAACACCGGCCGCCTGTGCGGCATGAGCGCCGACTACGCCAACTGGCTGCTCACCGGTGGTGCCGAGAACGTGTCCGGCAACCTGTATGCCACCTTCGATTTCAGCAGCGACCTGCAGGCCTGGACCAACCTGGCGGTCTACCGCTCCGAAGCGATCTGGGGCACCAATCCACCCAGCGTCTCGCTGATCGACGATGCCAACGGCTATTACTGGGACGCCAACCGTAACCGGCCGATCCTGGGCGTGCGCCAGTTCACCCCGAACGAGGTCGGCGGCCTGGATACGCTGCGCAACACCAATCGTGAACTGTCCTGGGACTGGAGCGCCGGCCTGCGTGGCCGCCTCGCCGACCGCTTCGACTGGAGCGCGACGGTGGGGCGTTCCTATTACCGCGTGGAAGAACGGCAGAACGTGGTCGACGAGCAGAAGTCGTACGACTATTTCCTCGGCCCGCGCCTGGGCACCACCGCCGATGGCGAGGCGATCTACGCGCTGAACGAGTCGCGCTGGTGGAACCCGCTGACGCCGGACCAGTACTGGCAGATGGGTACGGTGGCGAGGAACCGCGCGTCATCGTGGGTCAACCAGGCCTCGGCGGACATCACCGGTGAGCTGTTCCAGGGCTGGGCGGGCCCGATCTCGTTCGCCGCCGTGGCCGAAGTGGCGCAGCAGGGCTATCACCTCAGCCCGGACCCGCGCGCCGGTATCGACTTCGACCTGCAGAACGTTGACCGCGGTGGCGGCGAACGCACCCGCTATTCGGCCGGCGTCGAGTTCAAGATTCCGCTGCTGGACAGCGTGACCGCCACCGCAGCCGCGCGCTACGACCGCTACGGCAACTACAAGGCCGATGACAGCAGCCAGGCGCTGGACATCGGCAGCCAGAAGGAAACCACCTGGAACGTTGGCCTGGAATGGCGTCCGGTCGAATCGCTGCTGGTGCGTGGCTCGTACGCCACCAGTTTCCATGCGCCGGACATGCATTACCTGCTGGGCCAGCCGAGCAGTTCCGAAGTACAGACCTATGACCGCCTGCGCTGCATCCAGAGCGGTGCCTACCTGGTCAACAACTGCGGGGTGGGCAACACCGATGTCTGGTACACCTTCGACGTGAACCGGCGCGGCACGCCGCTGCTGCGCTCGGAGACCGGCGATTCGTGGACGGTCGGCTTTGTCTGGGACGTGATGCCCAACCTGTCGGTCAGCGCCGACTACTGGGCGATCAAGCTGGAAGACATGATCGTCGACGTCGGCGCCGACGAGGTGCTGGCCAGCGAGGCCGGCTGCCTGACCGGCAAGAACATCGATGGCACGCCGTGGGCCAATCCGGCCGGTGGCGACTACTGCGCCGGCATCCTGGCCCGCGTGAACCGTGACAGCAGTGGCCGGCTGGTGTCGATCGAGCGCGGCCCGTTCAACCTGGCCAGCCGCGAAGTACGCGGCATCGACCTGACCGCGCGTTACCGGCTGGAGACCGCCCAGTGGGGCAGCTTCCAGCTTGGGGTGAACTACACCAACCAGATCTCGACCAAGGAACAGCGCTACGCCGCCGATCCGAATCCGGAACGCCGCGACCGCGACCTGCGCAGCAAGCTGCGCGCGAGCCTGGCCTGGCAACGCGGCAACTGGAACGCCAACGTCTATGCCGACCGCATCGGCTCGGTGCCGGGCGTGCGTTACCACTGGGGCACCGATCGCCTGGACAACCCCGGCGGCTGCCTGCCGTTCGCCGACGGTTACGTGCCCAGTGACAGTCCGTCGCTGAACTGCCTGGAACCGGCACGGCTGCCGGATGGCTCGGTGAACCCGAACCCCAATGCCGGCCAGCAGACCTCGCGCTACTTCGGCCGGGTCGGGCCGTTCATCACCTGGAACGTCAACGTGGGCTATCAGGTAACCGAGCACGCCAAGGTCAATGTCTACGTCAACAACGTGTTCAATTCGGCCAGCTGGAACCACAAGGACCCGTACAAGCTGGACTATGACTTCGCCCCGACCCGCCTGCTGAGCGCGGTCGGTCGCGAGTTCGCACTGGAGTATGTGTTCACCTTCTGAGGCGAGCTGCCGCCGACGATGGATCCACGCCATGCGTGGATCTGGCCATGCACGGACGTGGATGCCGGGTGCCATTCAGGAACTGCGGACAGGCTGGATTTGACCTTCCCACGATGGCAAGGTTTAGCCTGTCCGCATCCAGAAGGAATCCCGGGAATCTGATCATGAGCACGCCACGCGCCACTGCCGTCCCCACTAGCGCCCCGATCAGCCTGCCGATCGAGGGCATGACCTGCGCCAGCTGCGTGGGCAGGGTCGAAGCGGCACTGTCCAGGGTCGAGGGCGTGGGAAGTGTCGCGGTGAACCTGGCCACCGAGCGGGCGGACATCCGACCGTCGGGCCCGGTCGATCGCGCAGCGCTGATCCAGGCGGTGGAGCGGGCGGGCTATGACGTGCCCGCCGGTACCACTGAGCTGTCGGTCCAGGGCATGACCTGTGCGTCCTGCGTGGGCCGTGTCGAACGTGCGCTGTTGGCCGTGCCAGGCGTCAGCCAGGCCAGCGTGAACCTGGCCACCGAGCGTGCGACCGTGCGTGGCGTGGCGGATGCTGCGGCGCTGGTCGCCGCCATCGACAAGGCCGGCTATGACGCACGCGTGATCGCGGCGGGTGTGCAGTCCGATGACGAAGCGGCGGAAAAGAAGGATGCCGAGCGCGCGGAGCTAAAGCGCGACCTGATCGTGGCCACGGCGCTGGCATTGCCAGTGTTCGTGCTGGAAATGGGCTCGCACCTGATCCCCGGCATGCACGCATGGGTGATGTCCACGATCGGCATGCAGGCCAGTTGGTACCTGCAGTTCGTGCTGACCGCGCTGGTGCTGGCTGTTCCCGGCCGTCGCTTCTACCAGAAGGGCGTTCCCGCGCTGCTGCGGATGGCACCGGACATGAATTCGCTGGTGGCGGTGGGTACCGCCGCGGCCTTCGGCTACTCGGTGGTGGCCACGTTCCTGCCAAGGCTGCTGCCGGCGGGCACGGTGAACGTCTACTACGAAGCAGCAGCGGTGATCGTGGCGCTGATCCTGCTCGGCCGCTTCCTCGAGGCGCGTGCCAAGGGCCGTACCTCCGAGGCGATCAAGCGCTTGGTCAATCTGCAGGCCAAGGTCGCCCATGTGATCCGTGACGGCCGAACGGTGGATGTCCCGGTCAATGAAGTGCTGAGCGGCGACGTGGTGGAAGTGCGTCCGGGCGAGCGCGTGCCGGTGGACGGCGAGGTGGTCGAAGGCCGCAGCTTCATCGACGAGTCGATGATCAGCGGCGAGCCGATCCCGGTCGAGAAGCAGGCCGGCAGCAGCGTGGTCGGCGGCACCGTCAACCAGACGGGCGCACTGACGGTGCGCGCCACGGCGGTGGGCGCGCAGACCATGCTGGCGCAGATCATCCGCATGGTGGAACAGGCGCAGGGCTCGAAGCTGCCGATCCAGGCGGTGGTCGACAAGGTGACGTTGTGGTTCGTGCCCGCGGTGATGCTGGCCGCGCTGGCGACCTTCGTGGTCTGGTTGATCTTGGGCCCGTCACCGGCGCTGAGCTTCGCGCTGGTCAATGCGGTGGCGGTGCTGATCATTGCCTGCCCTTGCGCGATGGGACTGGCCACGCCGACCTCGATCATGGTCGGTACCGGCCGTGGCGCCGAGATGGGCGTGCTGTTCCGCAAGGGCGAGGCACTGCAGCTGCTGAAGGATGCGCGGGTGGTGGCGGTGGACAAGACCGGCACGCTGACCGAAGGACGCCCGCGCCTGACCGATCTGGACGTTGCCGCCGGTTTCGAGCGCGACGCCGTACTGGCGGCGGTTGCCGCGGTGGAATCGCGCTCGGAGCATCCGATTGCCCGCGCGATTGTTGACGCCGCGACCGGGCAGGGCATTGTGCTGCCATCGCTGGTCGATTTCGAATCGGTCACCGGCATGGGCGTGCGGGCCAGTGTCGAGGGTGCTCGGGTGGAGGTCGGTGCCGATCGCTTCATGCGCGAGCTGGGCGTGGACATCACGGCATTCGCAGCATTGGCGGCGGAACTTGGCGCGCAGGGCAAGTCACCGATGTACGTGGCCATCGATGGACGCCTGGCCGCGATCATCGCGGTGTCCGACCCGATCAAGCCGAGCACGCCGGCGGCGATCGCGGCGCTGCATCAGCTGGGCCTGAAGGTGGCGATGATCACCGGCGACAACGCTGCCACCGCGCAGGCGATCGCACGCCAGCTGGGCATCGACGAGGTCGTGGCCGAGGTGCTGCCGGAAGGCAAGGTCGAAGCGGTGCGTCGCTTGAAGTCCACCTACGGCCAGACCGCCTTCGTCGGCGACGGTATCAATGACGCGCCAGCACTGGCCGAGGCCGATGTCGGCCTGGCCATTGGCACCGGTACCGATATCGCGGTGGAATCGGCTGATGTGGTGCTGATGTCGGGCAACCTGCAGGGCGTACCGAACGCCATTGCGCTATCGAAGGCGACACTGGGCAACATCCGGCAGAACCTGTTCTGGGCCTTCGCCTACAACACCGCGTTGATTCCGGTGGCCGCCGGCGTGCTGTACCCGGTCTGGGGCGTGCTGCTGTCGCCGGTGTTGGCGGCCGGTGCGATGGCGCTGTCCAGTGTGTTCGTGCTGGGCAACGCACTGCGCCTGCGCCGCTTCCAGCCACCGATGGCCGATGCCGCCGTTGCGACCTACTGAAGGAGATCCGCATGAACATCGGTGAAGCCGCCAAGGCCTCCAGCGTGTCGGCGAAGATGATCCGCTACTACGAACAGATCGGCCTGATTCCTGCGGCGGATAGAACGGAGTCGGGCTATCGGGCGTATTCGCAGGCCGACATCCATCGCCTGCGCTTCATCCGCCGCGCGCGCGATCTCGGCTTCCAGGTGGCCGAGATCGGCGACCTGCTGGGCCTGTGGAATGACACGTCGCGCCACAGTGCCGACGTCAAGCAGCTGGCCGAGCAGCACATCGCCGACCTGGAACAGCGCATCGAGCACATGCGGCAGATGGCCGATACGCTGAAATCGCTGATCCGCTGCTGTGCCGGCGATGAGCGCCCGGAATGCCCGATCCTGCAGCGGCTGGGTGAAGACGATGAGGCTCCGCTGCCGGTGGAAGCGGCCAAGACCGGCGCGGTGCGCCGCCGCGCGCGCAAGCACTGAGTTTTCATGTTCGCATGCATTGAAAAGCCCGCCCTGTGACAGTGCACGGGGCGGGCTTCGTTGTGGATGCCGGGCAGGGGATCAGGCGCTGCGCGGCGGGAAACCTGCATCGTTCACTGCGGCGAACACCTGTTCCTGCGACGCGGTGGTCTGCACCTTGACCAGGCCGCTCGGCGGGTCAGCGACTACGCGGGCGTTCGGATCGATCTGCTGGATCGCGCGGGTCACGCTGCGTGCGCAGCCGCCGCAGGTCATGCCGTCGACATGGAATTCCATCTGTGGCTCCTTCGATGCTCTTGGGATAGGGCCAGTGTGCACCTTCCAACGATGGCAGGGTCAAGCGCCGGACTGAACGGCGCCCAAGGGGCCCATGAACATGCATCCATGAAAAACGGCAGCCACCTGTACCAGCGTGGCTGCCGTGGAGGACCCTCCCCGCCGGAACGGGGCGAGAGCGCGCCGGGCAGGCCCGGCGCCGCCTCAGAACTTCCAGTTCACGCCGAAATACAGCTGGCGGCCGGCGTACAGGTTGGACAGCAGGCGGGCCTGGCTGTCGTTTCCGATGTAGCTGCGCAGCTCGGACTTGGTGGCGTTCAGCACGGCGGCGGTCACCGTCCAGTCCGGGGTGAGGTTGTAGGCCACGTTCAGGTCAAGCTGGCTGTACGGCTTGGTGTAGGTGGTCATGCCATTGTTCAGGCCGCCGACCACTTCACCGCGACGGTTGTACGAGGCACGCGCCAGGAACTTGTCGTTCTCGTAGAACACGGTGACGTTGGCCTGGTTCTTGGCGCTGCCGACCAGCGGCGAGGAGCCGATTTCCTCGCCGTCCAGCACGATCGAGGCCAGGTTGGTGTCGTTGTAGGTGTAGTTGGCCTGCACACCCAGGCCGAAGTCGAAGGTGTACTGGCCATACAGTTCCACGCCCTGCGAAACGCCATCGCGGCCGTTGGCCTGGGTCTCGTACTTCTGCACGGTGACCGACTGCCCGCCGACGTTCATCTGCTGGTCGCGTACCACCGGCACGGTGAAGTTGTCCACGTTCTTGCGGAACAGCGAAACACCCGCGACGGCGCCCGGCTTGAAGTACCACTCCAGGCCCAAGTCGAACTGGACCGCCTTGAACGGCTCCAGCGCCTTGTTGCTGCCCGAGCCGTACCAGCCGGGCGTGTCGGTGCCGCCGGTGACACGGCGATCGTTGGCGTACTCCTCGCTGATGTAACGCAGGCCACCGGGGTAGGCGATGCTGGTGTAGCTCGGGCGCGCGACCACCTTCGATGCTGCGCCGCGCAGCACCAGGTTGTCGGTGATGTCCCAGGCGATGTTGAAGCTGGGCAGCACGTCGGTATAGGTCTTTTCCAGCGACGACAGCGCGTACACCTTGTCGCGCACCTGGGCGTCGGGCAGGCGGACGAAGCCACCCTGGCAGCGCAGGTTCGGATCGGCGGCCGGATCATCGCAGCTCATCGGTGCGCCGCTGGCGTTATCGACGAAGTAGTCGTTGAAGCGCTCGACCGAGTCGCTGGACTGGGCGAACTGCTTGGTGCGCACCACGCGCACGCCGACGTTGCCGCGCACGCGCTCGGTGCGGAAGTTGGCCTGGAAGTAACCGGAGTAGATCTTCTCGTTGACGTCGTAGACGAAGTCTTCCTCGGTGCGGTTGTGCGAGCCGCCGTAGGTCTTGTTCAGGTAATCGATGTAGGCCGGGTAGTTGATGCCCGGGAACACATTGGCGTTGAAGGCGCCGGTGATGTTGCTGATCGGGTTGGACAGGAAGAAGCCCGGCTGCGCGTTGCCAGCGGTCGGATCGCAACCGGCCTGGTAGCGGTTGTTGTCGTAGTCGGACGGGTCCAGGCCCGGGCACACCCAGTAGGTGTTGCCGGTGTTGCGGTGGACCTTGCCGTCGCGGTACTTGGCGCCGAACTGGATCGAGTCCAGCCAACCCGCCTCGAACAGCTTGGTGACGTCTGCCTGGAAGTAGTTCTGCTTGACTTCGGTCTGCATCCAAGACGAATCGGTGGAACCGGTATCGACTTCGGCGATGCCGGCCATCAGCTGCTGCTGCAGGTCGGGCGAGAACTGCACCGACGGCGTGCCGGTCAGGTCCCACGCGGTGTACTGGTTGCCGGACTGCCACTGGTTGCCCACCTTGCGGCGCGGCTTGGCCGACATGCGGAAGTTCATCGACGGGCCACCTTCGGACCAGGTGCGGCCGCCGGTGAACGAGGCTTTCCAGAGCGGGCTGATGTCCCAGTCAATGGTCAGGTCCGCAGTCTGCGACAGTGCCTTTTCCTTGCTGTAGCCGCCGGTGAGCTGCGGGGTGGGGATGGTGCAGTCGTCCGGGCCCCAGCCACCGGGCTTGAGGCCGGCCGCAGCCGCTTCATCCTCGCTGCAGTAGTAGGTCTTGCCGGCCAGCTTCTGGTACTGCGCGCCGGTGACGATGCTGCCGCTCGGATCGAAGTCGAGGCCATTGAGCAGGCGGCCGCCGGCCCAGTTGCCGTCCTGGTTGTAGCGGGCCAGGTTCCATTCCGGCACCTTCAGCATGTTCTGGGTGTAGTCACCCTGCAGTTCGAAGCGGAAGTAGTTGGCCGTCATCGTGACGTTGTCGACCGGCTTGAACTGGAAGGTCAGCTGCCCGCCCTTGCGTTCGCGCTTCTCTTCCTTCACCGCGAAGTTCACCGAGGTCGGCATGAAGAACTCGCTGTAGTTCTTGCCAGTCTGGTTGTTGAAGCCGGACTGGCCCCACCAGTAGTGGATGCCATCCTGCTCCAGCAGGTTGCCGTTGGCATCGCGGGCGGTGGTGCCGTTGCCGTACCACTGGTAGTCCTCGGTACTGGCTTCCATGGTGCGGGTAGTGCGCTTCTGCTGGGTCACGCCGACCAGCACGCCGAAGCGCTCGTCCTTGCTGTGCCAGGAATACAGCGCCGACACCTGCGGATCAACGTCGTGGCTGGTGTCGGAGGTGGTGCCCTCCAGGTTCACGTAGCCGGAGTTGGATTCCATGTCGAGCGGACGGCGGGTATGCAGGATGACCGTGCCGCCGATGCCGCCTTCGTCGATGCGGGCTTCCGGCGACTTGAACAGCTCGGCGCTGGACAGCATGTTCGACGGCAGCAGGGTGTAGTTGAAGGAGCGGGTCGCTTCGTTGTTGGTCTCCGACGAGGCGACGAAGTTGCCGTTCAACTGGGTCAGGGTCAGGTCCGGTGCAAGGCCGCGCACGCTGACGCTCTTGCCTTCGCCACCGCTGCGGGTGATGACCACGCCGGGCACGCGCTGCAGGGCGTCGGCCACATTCTTGTCGGGGAACTTGCCGACGTCTTCGGCGGTGATCACTTCGACCACGGCGTTGGCATCGCGCTTCTGCTCGAGGCTCTTTTCAATGGCGTAGCGGTAGCCGGTGACCTGGACGCTGTCCAGAGTCGTGGCATCCTGCGTGCCGGTGGACGCGGCCTGCTGCGCGGCGGCGCCTGCCGGAATGACGGCGGCAGCCAGGGCCAGCGCGATGGCCAGCGACAATGCGTCCTGGCCGTGCGTACGTGTTGAATGCTTCATTCCCATCTCTCCCTCTCTCCTGGATTGATCCGGTGACGTGGCACGGACAACTTGAATCGATCTAATTTGAAGTGACTTTGCGGCGGTCGCCATGCAGTGGCAGTAGCACCGCGCGTGTGGCCTGGTACGTCCTGTTGCTGGTCCCCCAACTCCCGGCCATCGCGGCGTCGTCTTGGATCGATCTAAGCGATGGGCGGGCGATTTTTAGCACGGGTCGCCCGCAGGCGCATGCTGCTGCGCAATATGGTACTGGCGTGGCGAAGGGATGACGGTTTGCTGAAATCAGTGAAATCGTTTTCGTGCGCAGGGAAGAGGGGGGCGGCAGGGCTGCGCCCTGCACCTGCGGGGGTAGTGCCGGCCGCTGGCCGGCAACAGCCAAAGCCAAAGCCAAAGCGGCTCGGGGTTGTCTGTGGGTTGGCGGGGCGGTGTGGACTGGCAGGACACGCCGTAACCCCCCCTCCGGGGTCCGGCCCAGCCGCTGGCGGCTGGGCGTTCGGGCGCTTGCGAAGCAGTGCTTCGCAAGCAAAGCGCCCTCACCCATGGGGGCTCGATGGCGCCATCCATGGCGCCAACGGTCCTGCCAGCCCACACCGCCCCACCTTTGACAGTTTCCCGGTGACGGTTGGACTGATCCTGGAACGACATGGGGTCCTGGGGTCAGATCCGTTTTCCAAAGGAAAACGGATCTGACCCCGGATCGATTTTCGTTATCCGTCAGAGATCCATTGCAGATCACGGAGATCTGTCGAAGGCGGGGTGGGGCCGGTTGCGGGGGCGTGAGCCGCATGGATGCGGCGACCGAGCCTACATGGACGTATTTACGGCGCCCCCCGCAACCGGACCCACCCGGCCATCCCACGGATCGCCGGCTTTTGCTGTTGCTTCTGGGGTTGCCGGCCAGCAGCCGGCAGTACGCGCGGGTGCAGGGCGCAGCCCTGCCGAACCCCCTCATGCTGCGCCGCAGAATGCATTCGGCTGAACCCGCATGCTCTACTTGAATCGATCTAAATTCACGGTCGCACGGGTCGGGCGTCATTCCAGGAAGAGCTCTCTGCAGGTCAGGGCAGGGCTCAGCGGAACGCTGCCGGACGGCCCCGGCCGTCTGCCTCCGCGCCATCGACTACAGGAACCCGACATGCGTCCAGTGCCGTCCGCTCCCGCCGTCCCATCATCCTCGCGCCCGCTGGTGCGCCTGGCCTGCCTGCTTGCGCTGTCGGCGGCGCCGATGCTGCTGCAGGCCGCGCCGGCAGCGCTGGAGCGCGAGGTCAACACCTTCATCGGCAGCAAGGACGATGGCAACACGTTCCCGGGTGCGTCGGCACCGTTCGGCCTGATCCAGGTCAGCCCGATCGGCAGCCACTACTCGGGCTGGCGCTATGACGATGAGAAGATCCGCGGGTTCGGCCACTCCTTCCTGTCCGGCGCGGGTTGCTGGGAACAGGGCGGCCAGGTGTCGGTGCTGCCGGTGACCGGCTCGATCGGTCCGGGCGGTGATTTCGATACCGGCAACGCCAAGCAGTTCGACCACAAGGCCTATGCCTCGGCTTACACCCATGACGGCGAGGTCGGCCAGGCCGGCTACTACAAGGTGCGCCTGACCAGCTACGGCGGCATCGATGCCGAGGCGACCGCGCGTACCCGTGCCGCGGCCGAGCGCTATACCTTCAGCCAGCGCAGTGGCGATGGCCACGTGCTGGTCAACGTCGGCCAGGCCAACGAGCGCCATTCGGTGATCGGCAGCGTGGTCGATGTGGTCGGCGACCGCGTGGTCGAGGGCAAGCTTGTCACCAAGAGTTTCTGCGGCGGCCATCAGTACACCACCTGGTTCCGCATCGAGTTCGACCGTCCGTTCAAGGCGCATGGCACCTGGGGCGAGGGCGGTGGCCTGCCGGGCGCGCGCCACAGCATGGAAGGCGAGCAGAAGCCGAACGGTGCCTGGCTCAGCTTCGACCTAGCCAAGGGCCAGTCGGTGACAGCGGTCAGCGCGATCTCGCACGTGGATGCCGAAGGCGCGCGCACCAACCTGCGCGCGGAAGGCATGCAGGGTGGGGCGCTGCTCGGCTTCGACCGCATGCGCGCGCTGTCCCAGCAGGCCTGGCGTGAGCAGTTGGGCCGGGTGCGCGTGCAGGGCGGCACCGCCGATGACCGCACCGTGTTCTACAGCGCGGTCTACCACGCGCTGCTGCAGCCGATGACCGGCAACGACGCCGATGGCCGCTACCGCGGCTATGACGATGGCATCCACCGTGCCGATGGCTGGACCTACTACGAGTACTTCTCGCTGTGGGATACCTACCGTGCGCAGAACCAGTGGCTGGCACTGACCCGCCCGGACGTGGCGCGCGACATCGGCCGCACCCTGCTGGCGATCGATGAGCAGGGCGGTTGGCTGCCGCGTTGGGGCTATGCCAACTTCGAGACCAACATCATGACCGGCGATCCGGTCACCCCGTTCATGGTCGACCTGTGGCGCTTCGGTGCGCTCAAGGGGCGTGAATCGCAGGCCTGGGATGCGCTGCGCCGCAATGCCTTCGGTACGCCGCCGCTGAACTCGCGCATGGCCGGCCGCTCCGGCAACCCGACCTACCTGGACAAGGGCTACGTGGCCTATGACCGTGCATTCCCGTCCAAGGGCATGGACGTCGATCCGCACCACGGTGGTTCGGCCACGCTGGAGTACGCGCTGGCCGACTGCGCGCTCTCGCAGATGGCCGATGGCCTGGGCCACGCCCAGGATGCGGCGACGCTGCGTGAGCGCGGCCGCAACTGGCGCAAGGTGTGGGACCCGCAGGTGCGCGATGCCGAGACCGGCTTCACCGGGTTCCCGCGCCCGCGCACCGAGGATGGCCAGTGGTACACCCCGTCCGACGGCCATTACAGCCCGCGTTCGCACCACGGTTTCCACGAGGGCACGGCGTGGCAGTACCAGTGGCTGGCGCAGCAGGACGTGCCGGGCCTGGTCGAAGCGATGGATGGCCGCGAACAAGCGGGCCGCCGCCTCGATGCGTTCTTCGCGATGGACGCGCTGCAGGCCGACCCGCTCAACGCCGCGCGCAAGGCGTGGGTGGTCGGGCCGTACAGCTACTACAACCAGTTCCGCTACAACCCGAACAACGAGCCGGACCTGCATTCGCCGTGGCTGTACACGCTGATCGGCCAGCCGTGGAAGACCGCGGCCGTGGTGCGTGCGGCGCAGCAGCTGTTCACCAATGCCCCCAACGGCGTGACCGGCAACGATGATCTTGGCACGATGTCGGCCTGGTACCTGTTCAGCGCCATCGGCGTGTACCCGGCGGTGCCGGGCAGCGGCCAGTTCCTGCTGCACACCCCGCGTTTCAGCAAGGTGGAAGTGGACATGGGCAACGGCCGCACCCTGCGCATCGACGCGCCGGGCGCCGATGGCCGCCGCCTGCAGTACGTGCAGGGCGTGCAGGTCGATGGCCAGGCGCATGCACCGGTGTGGCTGGACTGGAGCCGCCTGCAGCAGGGCCCGCGCGTGCGCTTTGCGCTGGATGCGAAGGTGCCGGAGCAGGGCTGGGGCACGGCGGTGAAGGACCTGCCGGTATCCTGGTGCGCGGCACCGGGCAGCCAGCTGCGCTGAGCCGGACTGTGCCGTTCGCGGTGACCCAGCGAACGGCACGGCACGACACGGCCCTGATCCATTAGGCTTGAGCCTCCAGCGGAGTCCGGGAAGACGATGAACGACAACGGCAGCAGTCCCAGCAAGCGCGCCGGCAAGGCGGTGACGGTGACCGACATCGCGCGTGCGATCGGCGTGTCACGGGCAACCGTGTCGCTGGTGCTGCGCGGCAGCCCGCTGGTCAATGTCGATACCCGCGCCAAGGTCGAGGCCGAGCTGCGCCGCCAGCGCTATGTCTACAACCGCGCGGCGGCCAACCTGCGCCGGCGCACCTCGTCGAGCATCGCGCTGGTGATCAACGACCTGTCCAACCCGTTCTTCGCCGAATTCGCGTCCGGCGTGGACGAGGCGCTGGGCGGGCGCGGTTACGTGACGCTGCTGGGCAGCACCGGGGAATCGCCGGAGCGCCAGCAGGCGGTGCTGTCCACGCTGATGGAACACACCCCGGCCGGCCTGATCCTGTCGCCGGCCGAGGGCAGCGACACCGCGCAGTTGCGGCAGGCGCTGGGCGCCAATGCCAACGTGCTGCTGTTCAATCGCGAACTGGCCGGGGCTGACTGGGACTTCCTGACCCTGGACAACCAGCACGGCGCCTATCTGGCCACGCGCCACCTGATCGAGCGCGGCCATCGCCAGATCGCCTTCTTCGGCGGCCACGCCGCATCCAGTTCCTGCCACCAGCGCCGCGCCGGGTTCCAGCAGGCGCTGGCCGAGGCCGGGCTGTCGCTGCCGCCGGGTTGGATGATCGAGTCGGCGCCGAACCGCCTGGAAGCGGCAGCGCGCACCGATGAACTCTTCGCCGACGGTCATCGGCCGAGTGCGGCGGTCTGCTACAACGACACCGTCGCGCTGGGCCTGATGCTGGGCTTGAACTCGCGCGGCATCCGTCCGGGCGGCGATTTCGCCGTGACCGGCTTCGATGACATTTCCGAGGCGGCGGTGGCGGTACCGCCATTGACCACGCTTACCGCCGATCCGCGCGAGCGTGGCCGCCAGGCTGCGGCGCTGCTGCTGCAACGGCTGGACGAACCGGACGCGCCGCCGCGGCGCACGGTCGCGCCGGTGCAGCTGCGCATCCGCGAAAGCAGTGCCGCACGACCGAACTGATTCCTTCCGCATACCCCTTCCACGCAACAACGACCTTCCGCGCATCGAGGCGCGTACCGCATGCCGATCTCCGCAACGCCCCGTCCATCGGGTTCTTCGGGCAACGCACCCGCCGTCACCAACGGCAAGGCGCTGGCTGTCGTCACCACGATCTTCTTCATGTGGGGCTTCCTGACCTGCCTCAATGACATCCTGATCCCGCACCTGAAGGCGGTGTTCGAACTGAACTACGCCAAGGCGATGCTGGTGCAGTTCACCTTCTTCGGCACCTATTTCCTGATGTCGCTGCCGGCCGGTCGGCTGGTGGCGGCGCTGGGCTACAAGAAGGGCATCGTGGCCGGCCTGGTGATCGCCGGCATCGGCGCGCTGGGCTTCTGGCCGGCGGCCGAACTGCGCGTCTATGGCGCCTTCCTCGGTGCCCTGTTCGTGCTGGCCACCGGCATTACCGTGCTGCAGGTGGCCGCCAACCCCTATGTCGCGCTGCTGGGCCCGGAGCAGACCAGCTCCAGCCGCCTGACCCTGGCGCAGGCGCTGAACTCGCTGGGTACCGCCATCGCGCCGATCTTCGGCGGCATGCTGATCCTGTCCAACACGGTCAAGAGCGCTGACGACATCGCGGCGCTGCCGGCCGCCGAGCAGCTGGCCTACCGTGCCGCCGAGGCGCAGGCGGTGCAGGGTCCGTACGTGGGCCTGGCCGTGGCGCTGGTGCTGCTGGCGCTGTTCGTGTTCCTGTTCCGCCTGCCGGCGCTGAGCGACGCCACCGAGCAGGCCGACCAGGGCCACCACCACAGCTACCTGGATGCGCTGCGCAAGCGCCACCTGCTGCTGGGCGTGCTGGGCATCTTCTTCTACGTCGGCGCCGAAGTGTCGATCGGCAGCTTCCTGGTCAACTACCTGTCGATGCCCAACATCGGTGGCTTCAGCGAACAGGAAGCCACGCATTACGTGTCGGCCTACTGGACGATGGCGATGATCGGCCGCTTCGCCGGCTCCGCGCTGCTGGCGCGCTTCTCGCCGAGCCGCCTGCTGGCGATTTTCGCGCTGGTCAACGTGGCGCTGCTGGTCACCACCATGCTGACCTCCGGCAACATCGCGCTGTACTCGGTGGTGGCGATCGGCCTGTTCAATTCGATCATGTTCCCCACTATTTTCGCGCTGAGCATCGAGCGCCTCGGCCCGCTGACCAACAAGGGCTCCAGCCTGCTGATCATGGCCATCGTCGGCGGTGCCGTGGTGCCGTACCTGCAGGGCGTGCTGGCCGACCACATCGGCGTGCAGGCCAGCTTCATCCTGCCGCTGCTGTGCTACGGCTACATCATTTTCTACGGACTGGTCGGCGCGCGTACGCCGGCCTCCGCAACGCAGGGAGGCTGAGTCCGGAATGGGTGCCATTGTCTGCTTCGGCGAAATTTTGATCGATCTACTAGCGCAGCCGCCGGCCTCGGCCGACACGCCGCGCGCATTCCTGCAGTACGCCGGCGGTGCACCGGCCAACGTCGCCGTGGCGGCTGCACGGCTGGGCGCGAAGACCCAGTTCGTCGGCATGCTGGGCCGCGACATGTTCGGTGACTTCCTGGCCGACAGCCTGGTCGAGCACGGCGTGGGTACCGATTACATCGTGCGCACCGACGCGGCCAAGACCGCACTGGCCTTCGTGGCCCTGGATGCCAATGGCGAGCGCAGCTTCAGCTTCTACCGGCCGCCGGCGGCCGACCTGCTGTTCCGTGACAGCGATTTCCAGGCCGCGTGCCTGGACAGCGCGCAGTGCTTCCACGTCTGTTCCAACAGCCTGACCGAGCCGGCCATCGCCGGGGCGACCTTCGCCGGCATGGACCGCGCCCGTGCCGCCGGTGCGGTGGTCAGCCTGGACCTCAACCTGCGCCCGGCGCTGTGGCCCGCCAACGAAGATCCAACGCCGCGGCTGTGGCAGGCACTGGAACGCGCTGACCTGGTCAAGCTGTCGCGCGAGGAGCTGGACTACCTGGCTGCGCCGCTGGGTGCCCACGGCGAGGCGGCGGTGCTGCGGCGCCTGCTGGCTGCGCAGGCGCGCTGGGTGATCGTCACCGACGGTGCCGCCACGCTGCACTGGTACACCCGCGACAACCACGGCACCGTCACCAGCTTCCGCGTGGCTACGGTCGACACCACGGCCGCGGGCGACGCGTTCGTCGGTGGCGTGCTGGTTGGGCTGCTGGAGCGCGGCGGTGCCGGTACCGGTTTTGCCGCCTTCTGCCAGGACCCCGAGGCGATCACCGCCACGCTGCGCTTCGGCGCTGCGGTCGGCGCGCTGGCTGTTACCCGCAAGGGCGCGTTCGCCGCGATGCCCTCGCTCGATGAAGTGCAGCAGCTGCTGCAGGCACAGGACATTACCGCATGAGCCCTTCGCCCGATTTCCGTTCGCCCGCGTTCCTGCGCGCGCACATCGCCGACACCATGGCGTTCTACCACCCGCGCTGCATCGATCCCAACGGTGGCTTCTTCCACTACTTCCGTGACGACGGCAGCATCTACGATGCCAGCCATCGCCACCTGGTGAGCAGCACCCGTTTCGTCTTCAACTATGCGATGGCTTACCGCGAGTTCGGCAATGCCGAGTACCGCGACGCGGTCGAGCACGGCGTGCGCTACCTGCGCGAGGTGCACCGCAACCCCGCCACCGGCGGCTATGCCTGGACCCTGCGTGATGGCAAGGTCGAGGACGATATGAACCACTGCTACGGCGTGGCCTTCGTGCTGCTGGCCTACAGCTGTGCGCTGAAGGCAGGCATCGAACAGGCGCGCGCGTGGATGGACGAAACCTGGCAGCTGCTGGAAACGCGCTTCTGGGAGCCGCAGCACGGGCTCTACAAGGATGAAGCGGACGGTCAGTGGAACTTCACCGGCTACCGTGGACAGAACGCCAACATGCACATGTGCGAGGCGATGCTGGCGGCGTTCGAGGCCAGTGGTGAGCAACGCTATGTCGAGCGTGCGCTGCAGCTGGCCGACAACATGACCCGCCGCCAGGCGGCCAAGGCCGGTGGGCTGGTCTGGGAGCACTACGATGAGAACTGGGAGATCGACTGGGATTACAACCTGGACAACCCCAAGCACCTGTTCCGCCCGTGGGGCTTCCAGCCGGGCCACCAGACCGAATGGGCCAAGCTGCTGTTGATCCTCGATCGCCACGTGCAGGCGGACTGGCTGGTGCCGACCGCGCAGCACCTGTTCGACGTGGCCGTGGCGCGCAGCTGGGACGACGCCCGCGGCGGCCTGTACTACGGCTTCGCACCGGAATTGCGCCGGCAGCCCGGCATGGATGGCGCGCCGATCGGTGGCGACAGCTTCGTCTGCGACGACGACAAGTACTTCTGGGTGCAGGCCGAAACGCTGGCCACCGCCGCACTGATGGGCAAGCGCACCGGTGATGACCGCTACTGGCAGTGGTACGAGCGCATCTGGGCGTACGCGTGGGCGCACTTCGTCGACCATCAGTACGGCGCCTGGTTCCGCATCCTCGATGCCGACAACCGCAAGTACAGCGACGAGAAGAGCCCGGCCGGCAAGGTGGATTACCACACCATGGGTGCGTGCTACGAAGTGTTGAACGTGGTGCGTTGAAGATCGTTCGAATGCAGTAGTGCCAGGCCATGCCTGGCGATCCGAAATCGGCAGCGCCGGGCCATGCCCGGCGGAAAAACAGGAGCTCCGCGTGCATCGTCTTTCCCTCGTTGTCCGTCTGCTCCTGCTGCTGATCGCAGCCTCCACCTTCCCGGTAGCTGCAGCGACTCTGCAGGCACAGTGGGAGTTCCGCATGCTGCCGGGTGACGCGCAGGGCGCTGCGCATCCGGGCCTGCAGCAATGGCGTGCGGCCACGGTGCCGGGCAGCGTGCACACCGACCTGCTGGCGCATGCGCTGATCCGTGACCCGTACGTGGGTGCGCCCGAAGCCGAGCTGCAGTGGATCGGCCTGGCGGCCTGGGAGTACCGCGCGCGCTTCGACGTGGACGCGGCGACGCTGGCCAAGCCCAATGCCGAACTGCGCTTCGACGGGCTGGACACTTATGCCGAAGTCAGCCTCAACGGAAAGCCGCTGCTGCGCGCGGACAACGCGCACCGGACCTGGCGCGCGCGCGTGGAAGGGCGCCTGCGGGCCAGGGACAATGAACTGCAGATCGTGTTCCGCTCACCGATCCGCACCCTGCTGCCGGGCGTACAGGCGATGCCGCACAAGATCGCCGGCAACTATCCTTCGCCCTATGGGGACGAGCCGAAGGACGCGATGGTCGGCAACTTCGGGCGCAAGCCGGCCTACCACTTCGGCTGGGACTGGGGTCCGCGCTACGTCACCGCCGGCGTCTGGCGTGGAATCGACCTGCAGGCCTGGGACGCGCACCGCCTGACCGATCTTGCGGTGCGCACCGATGCATTGAGCGCGGAGCAGGCGAAGCTGGCGGTGCTGCTGCAGGTGGAGCAGGGCGCGTCGGCCGGCTCGGCGGTGGTCCATGTGGACGTGCGCGATCCGCAGGGTCGCAGCGTGGCCCAGGCGCAGCGCACGGTGCTGCTGAAGCCCGGGCAGAACAGTGTTGAACTACCGATTGAACTGGCGGAACCGAAGCGGTGGTGGCCGGTCGGCCATGGTGCGCAGGATCGCTATACCGTGCAGGCGCGCCTGGATGGCGGTGCCGACGCAACGCTGGTGCGCGAGCAGCGCATCGGCCTGCGCACGGTTGAGCTGCGCCGCGAAGAGGACGGCAAGGGCGGGCAGGGCTTCGCCTTCGTCATCAACGGCGTGCCGATCTTCGCCAAGGGCGCCAACGTGATTCCGTTCGATGCCTTCCCCGCACGCGTCGATGCCACGCGCCTGCGCCAGGTGCTGACCGCCGCGCGCGACGCCAACATGAACATGCTGCGCAACTGGGGCGGTGGCTACTACGAGGACGACGCGTTCTTCGACATCGCCGACGAGCTGGGCCTGCTGGTCTGGCAGGACTTCATGTTCGGTGGCGGCATGCAGCCGGGCTACGATCCGGCGTTCCGCGCCAGCGTGGTGGCCGAGGCGCGCGACAACGTGCGCCGGCTGCGCCATCACCCCAGCATCGTGCTGTGGTGTGGCAACAACGAGGAAGAAGCCGCCTGGAAGGACTGGGGCCACGGCCGCGACCTGAAGGCGGCCGATCCGGCGTTTGCAGAGAAGGTCTGGCAGGGCTATGTCGACCTGTTCGGCAACGACCTGCGCCAGGTGGTGGGCGAGGAAGGACTGGGCGTACCGTACTGGTCCAGTTCGCCCAGCAACGATCTGGACGAGAAGGCCAACGATTCCACCCGTGGCGACAAGCACTACTGGCAGGTCTGGGGCAATCCGGCGCTGCCGGTGCAGGCCTACCTGCGTGAGACGCCGCGCTTCATGTCCGAGTACGGGCTGCAGGCGTGGCCGTCGGTGGCGACGGTGGACCAGATCGCCACCCGCGCCGAGCAGCGCATCGACAGCCCGGTGATCCGTGCGCACCAGAAGTTCATGGCTGGCGAGGGCAACGGCCGCCTGCTGCACTACATCGAGCTGGGCTACGGTGCGCCGAAGGACTTCGAGGACTTCGTCTACCTCAGCCAGGTCATGCAGGCCGATGGCATCGCTCTGGCGGCACTTCACCATCGCGCCTCGCGCCCGTACACGATGGGCTCGCTGTACTGGCAGCTCAACGACGTCTGGCCGGGCGCCTCATGGTCCAGCGTCGACTACTTCGGTCGTTGGAAGGCGCTGCACTTTGCCGCGCGGCGTTTCTTCGCGCCGGTCACGCTGGCGGCATTGCGTGATGAGGGCAGGACGCGGGTGCGCCTGATCAATGATGGCGCCTCACTGGAAGCGCGCTGGCGGCTGCGGGTGATGGATGTGGATGGCAAGGTACTGCGCCGTCGCGAGGACGCGGTGATGCTGTCGGCGGAGGGCGTCACCTCCGTCGGTGATTTCCGCGATGCCGAGCTGCTGGCCGGCGCCGGCCCGAAGCGCACGGTGGCCGTGTTCGAGTTGCTGCAGAACGGCGCGGTGCGTGCGCGGCAGGTGGTCGGATTCGTCGAGGCCAAGGACCAGGTGCTGCCGCGGCAGAAACTCAAGGCCACGTTGGCCATTGATGGCGACCACTACCGCCTGCGCCTGGAAAGCGCGGCGTACGTGCGCGCGGCGTGGATCGACTTCGGCGCGCTGGACGTGCAGGTCGAAGACAACCTGCTGGACCTGCTGCCGGGTGAAACCCGCGATATCGCGGTGCGCGGTCCGGTGGACCTGGCAGCGCTGCGCGAAGCGCTGAAGGTGAAGACCCTCAACGATCGTTGAGCAAAAAAGGGGACGGAGGGGATTAAGTCGTTTGTGGCCCATGTGTGCCACAAACGACTTAATCCCCTCCGTCCCCTTTTTTCCTGCTTACAGCTGGATCTGCTGGAAGTTCTCGACCCGCTCGTGGCCATTGGCGGCTTGGCCGGTGCGCGGCATCGGGTAGTCGTCGCGGCGGTCGATCAGGCGCGTCTGCAGGCCGGCTTCACGGGCGGCATCCAGCTCTTCCACCACATCGGACAGGAACAGGATCTCGCCGGCGGGCACGCCGATCGACTGCACGATGCGGCGGTAGCTGTCGGCCTCACGCTTGCCGCCGATCTCGGTATCGAACCAGCCCGACACCAGCGGGCTGAGGTCACCGGCATCGCTGAACCCGAAGAACAGCTTCTGTGCCGGCACCGAGCCGGAGGAGTACACGTACAGCGGCAGGCCGGAGGCATGCCAGCCTTTCAGCACCGGTGCCACTTCCGGGTAGAAGTGCGCGGTGTAGTCGCCACGACGGTACCCTTCGTCCCAGATCAGCCCCTGCAGCGCTTTCAGCGCGGTGTGCTTGCGGTCCTGGTCGATCCAGCCCTGCAGCGTCTCGGCCACCAGGCTGTCCTGGCAGGCGCCGCCGATCTCGGCAGCGACCGCATCCAGCCAGCGGCGGACGTCGGGCTGCTGGCCGTGCTCGGCGATGAACGCGGGCAGCGCTTTGCGGGCATAAGGGAACAGCACGTTCTTGACGAACGAGATGCTGCTGGTGGTGCCTTCGATATCGGTCAGGATGACGCGGGGCTGCATGGATCAGGACGCCTGGGTGGGTACGTAGCGGGGGAACTTCTGCGCGATGTCGGTGCCGGTGAAATGACCGACCCAGCCGTCCGGCTCGGTGAAGAAGCGGATCGCCACGAAGCTCGGCTCATCGCCCATGTCGAACCAGTGGGTGGTGCCATCGGGCACGGCGATCAGGTCGTCCTTCACGCACTCGATCTCATAGACCTTGTCCCCCACGTGCAGGGTGAACAGGCCCGAGCCTGCGACGAAGAAGCGCACCTCGTCCTCCTTGTGGAAGTGCTCGTCGAGGAACTTCTTGCGCAGCTCGGCGCGGTTCGGGTTGTCCGGGGCGATCGAGGCGACGTCCACGCTCTTGAAGCCGCGCTCGGCGACCAGGCGGTCGATGTCGGCACGGTAGGCGGCGAACACTTCCTCCTGGCTGGCGCCCGGCGCGACCGGCGCGGCGGCCTGCCAGCGCTCGAAGGTGACGCCGATCTTCTGCAGTTCGGCAGTGATGACCGCGCCGTCCTGGGTGTCCAGCAGCGGCGATTCGGGGCGGGTGTCGTCGTAGATGCGCAGTCGGCTCATGGCGGCAGCTTGAACGTCTCGGGGGGAAGACAGGGTAGCAGGGCGGGCGCGGGGTGCAGATTCCGAATCGGCATCTGCACCTGCGCGCCGGTTCAGCTGCGCAGCTTGCGCAGCTCCAGTTCGCAGTGGAACAGGAACTCGAACGCTTCCAGGTGGCGGCGCGCCTCGGCCATGTCGCGGCCCCAGGCATACAGGCCGTGGCCGTCGATCAGGTAGCCCCACAGGTTCTGCCGGTCGAGCAGGTCATCGACCTGCTGCGAAAGCACGTTCATGTCCTGGGTATTGGCGAACACCGGCACGTCGATGGCCATCTCGTGGGTGCTGTTGCCGGCGAAGGCCTTCAGCAGTTCGTAGCCTTCCAGGTGCACATGACCCTGCGGCGCGTACAGGCGCGAGGCAATGGTCTGCACCGGCGAATGGGTGTGCAGTACGCAGCCGATTTCCGGGAAGCGGCGGTACAGCTGGGTGTGCAGCAGGGTTTCGGCGGAGGGGCGCAGCGGGCGGCCGACGGCCTTGCCATCGAAGTCCACCACCATGATGTCGTCCTCGATCAGGCGGCCCTTGTCCTTGCCGGAGACAGTGATCGCCGCGTGGCGGTCGTCCAGGCGGTGGGAGAAGTTGCTGCTGGTGGCCGGGGTCCAGCCGGCCTGGGCCAGTTCGCGGACGTTGTCGATCAGCAGCTGGGCCAGTTCGCTCAGGCGCGCGGTGTCGTACGGGAAGGTGGGGGCGTTCATGCGGGCGATTTTACTGGATTCGGCCAACGGCTGAGCCCCTCGTGGCGGGTCGTGTAGAGCGGTTCATGGCGGGGCGGGGCGGGTGGGCCGTGCAGGGGACGCTGCAAGTACGTCCCTGTAAGCTCGATGGCGCCACCCATGGCGCCAACGCCCCTGCACGGCCCACCCGCCCCGCCTCTGACAGGTTCCGCGCGCGGCCTGCCACGGAGTGAAGAAGGAAAAGCGAAAAGCGGGTCGCTTCGCTGCGCTTGCTCGCAGCCGAGCATGGCTCCGCTCGACAGAAATATTCATTCCGGAACATTCGTTCATGAGAACGCTTCATCCACGCATGGCGTGGATCTACTGGACGCGCCGGTGGACTGTCGGAGGTGGGGCGGGTTGGGTTCGCGGGGGTGTCCGCGGCATGGATGCCGCGGCCAAGCCCCCAGGGATGGGTTTACGGCGTCTCCCGCGAACCCAACCCGTCCCGCCAAGCCCTCAGTCCAGCTGTTGCTGTTGACGTTGCTCCAGCGGGCGCAGGGCCGCAGGCCCTGCCATCCCCTTACTGACCCCGCAGGCGGCTGTGCCGGAAGCCGTAGCCGAAATAGATCACGAAACCGACGACCGTCCACACCCCCATCAGCATCCAGTTGTGCATCGTCATCGCCGACAGCAGGGCAAGGCAGCTCAGCACGCCCAGGCTGCAGATCAGCCACGCCATCGGCATGCGGAACGGACGTGGCAGGTCCGGCTGGGTACGGCGCAGGATCAGCACGCCGGCACACACCGCCGCAAAGGCGATCAGCGTGCCCATCGAGGTCAGCTCGCCGAGGATGTCCAGCGGGAACAGCGCCGCCAGCAGCGCGATGCCGATGCCGGTGATCACGGTGTTGATGTGCGGGGTGCGGTACTTCGGGTGGATCCGGGTGAACACCGGTGGCAGAAGGCCGTCGCGGCCCATGATCATGAAGATGCGCGGCTGGCCGATGATCATCACCAGCACCACCGAGGACAGGCCGACCAGCGCGCCGACCTCGACCACCCAGCGCAGCCAACCGAGCTGGGGATGCGCCGCCACCGCGGTCACCACCGGCTCATCGGTGCCCAGCAGCTGGAACGGCACCAGGCCGGTCATCACCGCGGCCATCGCGATGTACAGCACGGTACAGATCACCAGCGACAGCATCATGCCGATCGGCATGTCGCGTTGCGGGTTCTTCGATTCCTGCGCCGCCACCGATACCGCCTCGAAACCGATGTAGGCGAAGAACACCATCGCCGCGCCACGCAGCACGCCTTCCATGCCGTACTTGCCGGGGCCTTCATTGGCGGGGATGAACGGAGTCCAGTTACTGGTGTCCACGTACTTCCAGCCGACCACGATGACCAGCACGATCAGGCCGGTCTTGAGCACGACCATCGCCATGTTCATCGCCGAGGACTTGCTGATGCCGACGTAGCACAGCCAGGTCAGCAGCAGCACGAGCGCGGCGGCGGGCAGGTTGGCGATCGCGCCGGTCGGGCGCAGCTGCGCGTCGAGCGGGGCACTGACCAGGGCTGCGGGTAGATGGATATCGAACTGGCTGAGCAGGCTGAGGAAATAACCGGTCCAGCTGACCGCCACCGCCGAGGCGGAGACGCCGTACTCGAGCACCAGCATCCAGCCGATGAACCAGGCCGAGAGCTCGCCGAAGGTGGCGTAGGTGTAGGTGTAGGCGCTGCCGGAGACCGGCACCATCGAGGCGAATTCGGCATAGGCCAGCGCGCAGAAGGCGCAGCAGATGGCGGCCAGCACGAAGGACAGCATGATCGCCGGGCCGGCGTGGTTGGCGGCGGCCTGGCCGGTGATGACGAAAATGCCTCCGCCGATCACCGCGCCGATGCCGAGCGCGGTCAGCCCCCAGGGGCCAAGGTGGCGACGCAGGCTCAGGCCGTTGGCGTCTTCATGGGCGGCATGTGGATGCTTGGTGGCCCACAGTTGCTTGAACATGTGTGGTGGTCTTGTCGAAGCGCGCCATGGGCGGCGCGCGGGAAAACGGACGGGCCGGCGCGAGGCCGGCCCGAAGGCGGATCAGGGCGACTTGGCGAGCTTGCTGTTGCGGATGCCGTAGCCCAGGTAGATCAGCAGGCCGAGCAGCGTCCAGCCAACGAACAGGTGCCAGTGCACCACGAACGCCTGCCAGAACAGGAACAGGCAGGTGGCCGCGCCGAGCGGGCAGATGATCCAGACCATCGGCACGCGGAACGGGCGGTGCAGGTCCGGCTTGGTATAGCGCAGCACCAGCACGCCGACGCAGACGGTGGCGAAGGCCAGCAGGGTGCCCATCGAGACGAGTTCGCCGAGCACGTTCAGCGGCACCAGGCCGGCCAGCGCGGCAGCGATCACACCGACCACGATGGTGGCGACGTACGGGGTGCGGAAGCGGGCATGGACCTTGCCGAAGAACTTCGGCAGCAGGCCGTCGCGGGAGATGGTGTAGGCGATGCGGGTCTGGCCCATCATCATCACCAGCACCACCGAGGACAGGCCGGCGATGGCGCCGACTTCCACGAACGTCTTCAGCCAGGACAGGGTCGGGTAGGGCTCCAGCGCGGTGGCCACCGGCTTGTCGGTGCCCAGCAGGTGGTACGGCATCATGCCGGTCAGCACCGCACAGACGATGATGTAGACGATGGTGCACACGGCCAGCGAGCCGAGCAGGCCGATCGGCATGTTGCGTTGCGGGTCCTTGGTTTCACCGGCAGCGGTGGAGACCGCATCGAAGCCGATGTACGCGAAGAACACGATGGTGGCGGCGCGGAAGATGCCGCTCCAGCCGAACTCACCCGGCACGCCGGTGTTTTCCGGAATGAACGGGTGCCAGTTGGCCGGGTCGATGTGGGCCGCGCCGATGCCGATGAACAGGCAGATGACGGTGACCTTGATCGCCACGATGATCGCGTTGACGAACGCCGACTGGGTCACGCCCACGTACAGCAGGCCGGATACCGCCGCCACGATCAGCACCGCCGGCAGGTTGAACAGCTTGCCGGAGGAGACGAACTCGCTGCCGGTCCAGGCGATGGGCGCGGCGCTGAGCAGGTCCGGGAAGGGCATGTGCAGCGTGGTGGTGATGAAGCTGATCAGGTAGGCCGACCAGCCCACCGCGACCGACGCCGAGGCGAACAGGTACTCCAGCACCAGGCACCAGCCGATGAACCAGGCCATGCCTTCGCCGAGGGTGGCATAGGAATAGGAGTAGGCACTGCCGGAGACCGGCATCATCGCCGCGAACTCGGCATAGCACAGGCCTGCCAGCGCACAGGCGAAACCGGCCAGCACGAACGACAGCATCACCGCCGGGCCCGCGTGGTTGGCTGCGGCCTGGCCGGTCAGCACGAAGATGCCTGCGCCGATCACCGCACCCACGCCCAGCAGGATGAGGTGTTTAGCCGTGAGGGTCCGTTTCAACGTGGCTTCGCCGTCCAGGCTGCCTTCGATGGGTTCGCCGGCATCGACGTGCCCGGCCGGCTCGACCGGCTTGACCCTCAACAGAGCTTTCAGCATGCAGTACTTCCTAGTGATCGGATGGGGTGGGCGGCCGATACGTTGCCGGCTGCCTTGAATGGTGAAGGCCGTGCGAACGGCCCGCTGTACCTTAGCCAAAGCTGAAGCCAACGCACAAGCGCAATCGCAACAATGAACGGCGATAATGAGCAGTATTTTTCCGAACTGCCCCCATTCATGAGCCAGACCGTCGAAACCCTTGCCGCGCTTGACGATCGCCTGCGCGGCCTGCTCCGGGACTACGCGCGCCGCGAACCCGCCCACGACGCCCTGGCTGCCGAATTCGGCACATTGCTGGATGATTCGCAGGATCCGTTCCTGCGTGAGCGGCTGGCCGGCCACTTCACCGCCAGCTGCTGGCTGGTCAGCGCCGACGGCCAGCGCCTGCTGCTGACCCACCATCGCAAGCTGCAGCGCTGGCTGCAGCTGGGCGGCCACGCCGACGGTGACCGCGACCTGGCCCGGGTGGCGCTGAAGGAAGCCGAGGAGGAGTCCGGTCTGAGCGGGCTGGTACTGGAAGACCCGGCCATTTTCGATCTGGACAAGCACTGGATTCCCGAGCGCAAGGACGTGCCGGGGCACTGGCACTACGACGTGCGTTTCGTGATCCGGGCGCTTGGTGGCGAGGCATTCGTGCTCAGCGAGGAATCGCTGGACCTGGCCTGGCGGCCGGTAACCGAGGTCGCGGCCGACCCGGCGTCGGATGAATCCATGCAGCGCATGGCGCGCCGCTGGCTGGCACGTTGAAAAAAGGGGACGGAGGGGATTAAGTCGTTAATGCATAAACGACTTAATCCCCTCCGTCCCCTTTTATCTAGTACAGGATGCGCGTCCGCAGCGTGCCCGGAATCGCGGCCAGTTCGTCGCGGACGGCGGCGGCCTGCGCCTCGCTGGCGGTGATGTCGATCACCACGTAGCCCACCTTCGGGTCGGTGCGCAGGAACTGGCCGTCGATGTTGACGTTGTGGCGCGAGAAGATCTCGTTGACCCTGGACAGCACGCCCGGCACGTTCTGGTGGATGTGCAGCAGGCGCAGGCTGTCCTCGTGTTCGGGCAGGGTCACTTCCGGGAAGTTGACCGCCGACAGCGTGCTGCCGTTGTCGCTGTAGCGCACCAGCTTGGCCGCCACTTCCACGCCGATGTTGTCCTGCGCTTCCAGCGTGCTGCCGCCCACGTGCGGGGTCAGGATCACGTTGTCGTGGCGGGTCAGCGGCGACTCGAAGATATCGCCGTTGCCCTTCGGTTCGACCGGAAACACGTCCAGCGCGGCACCGCCGACGTGGCCGCTGGCCAGCGCAGCGTCCAGCGCATCGATGTCGACCACGGTGCCGCGCGCAGCGTTGATCAGGTGCGCGCCCTTGCGCATCTTCGCCAGCTCGGTGCTGCCGATCATCCACTGCGTGGCCGGGGTCTCCGGCACGTGCAGGGTGACGATGTCGGCGCGGGCCAGCAGGTCGTCCAGGCTCGCCGCGGCACGCGCATTGCCCAGCGCCAGCTTGGTTTCCACGTCGTGGAAGATCACCTGCATGCCCAGCGATTCGGCCAGCACGCCGACCTGGGTGCCGATGTGGCCATAGCCGATGATGCCCAGGGTCTTGCCACGCACCTCATGGCTGCCGCTGGCCGATTTCGACCAGCCGCCGCGATGGCACTCGGCGTTCTTCTGCGGAATGCCACGGGTCAGCATGATCGCCTCGGCGATCACCAGCTCGGCCACGCTGCGGGTGTTGGAGTAGGGCGCATTGAACACCGGGATGCCGGCCAGCTCGGCCGCGTCCAGGTCGACCTGGTTGGTGCCGATGCAGAAGCAGCCCACCGCGATCAGGCGCTTGGCCTCGGCCAGCACCTCGGCGCTGAGCTGGGTGCGCGAACGGATGCCGACGATGTGCGCCTCGGCGATGCGCGCCTTCAGTTCGTCCTCGGGCAGTGCCTTGGTGTGCGCCTCGATCTGGCTGTAGCCGGCGGCGCTGAACACCTCCACGGCGGTCTGGCTGACCCCCTCCAGCAACAGCACGCGGATATCCTGCTTGGGGAACGAGGTCTTCTTCGGCGACATGGGGCAACACGGCCAGTGGGACAGGGGCTGACCACTATGCCAGATCGCAACGCCCATGGTGCAGTGCGCAATTGGTTGCATCCGTAGCTATCTGTACGGCTGCGGGGCTGGACGCTGGCGCGTGCCGCTGGCACGCTTGCCCGTTCTTCACGCACCGCGCTGGACCGTCATGACCGATTCCCGCATTGCCTCGCTGCAGCAGGCCTGTCCCGGCCTGAAGCTGAAGACCGACCCGGCCGACCTGGAGCATTACGGGCGTGACTGGACCCGGCGCTGGACGCCGGCGCCGCTGGCGATCGCACTGCCGGCCACGGTCGAGGAAGTGCAGGCGGTGATGCGCTGGAGCGCGGGCGAGGGCGTGCCCGTGGTGCCGTCCGGTGGCCGCACCGGCCTTTCCGGTGGCGCGGTGGCGGCCAATGGCGAGCTGGTGCTCAGCCTGGAGCGGATGAACAAGGCGCTGGCCTACGACGCGGTCGATCGCACCCTGGTGGTGCAGGCCGGCATGCCGCTGGAGGCCGTGCACAACGCCGCGCTGGACCACGGCCTGATCTATCCGGTGGACTTCGCCGCGCGCGGGTCGTGCACGATCGGCGGCAACATCGCCACCAATGCCGGCGGCATCCGCGTGATCCGCTACGGCAACACCCGCGAGTGGATCGCCGGGCTGAAGGTGGTCACCGCCAGCGGCGAACTGCTGGAGCTCAACAAGGGCCTGATCAAGAACTCCAGCGGCTATGACTTCCGCCAGCTGCTGATCGGTTCGGAAGGCACGCTGGGCGTGATCGTCGAAGCGACGGTGAAGCTGACCGATCCGCCGCCGGCCAGCAACGTGATGCTGCTGGCGCTGCCCAGCTTCGAAGTGCTGATGCAGGTATTCGCCGCGTTCCGCGCGCGGCTGCAGCTGCAGGCCTTCGAATTCTTTACCGACCGGGCGCTGGAGCACGTGCTGGCGCATGGCGCCCAGGCACCGTTCGACGAGGTGCATCCGTACTACGTAGTCACCGAGTTCGCCGCCAACGACGAAGCGCAGGAAGCGGCGGCGATGGCGGCCTTCGAGGACTGCATGGGCAACGGGTGGGTCAGCGACGGGGTGATCAGTGCCAGCGACGCCCAGGCCGCCCAGCTGTGGCGCCTGCGCGAAGGCATCACCGAATCGCTGGCGCGCTACAAGCCCTACAAGAATGATGTCTCGGTGCGGATCTCGGCGATGCCGGCGTTCCTGGCTGAGACCCAGGCACTGATCGGGCAGGCTTACCCGCATTTCGACGTGGTCTGGTTCGGCCATATCGGCGACGGCAACCTGCACATCAACGTGCTCAAGCCCGACGACACCAGCGACGCCGATTTCGTCGCGCAGTGCGAGCAGGTGACCAAGCTGCTGGCGCAGGTACTGGCGCGCTTCGATGGCAGCATCTCGGCCGAGCACGGTATCGGCCTGGTCAAGAAGGGCTACCTGGACAGTACCCGCGGCCCGGCCGAGATCGCGCTGATGAAGGCGGTCAAACGCGCGTTCGATCCCCAAGCGCGGCTGAATCCCGGCAAGCTGTTTGACGCCTGAACCGGGCAAATCCTTCACGCACCCGTTACGCTCCACGCATCCTCACAACCGGCTTCGAACCGATGACCCGTCCGATCCTGCTGCTCGCCCTGCTGTCCCTGCCGCTGGCCGGCTTTGCTTCCAGCTTCGCCGGCACCTCGGCCGGTTCGGCGACCGGCGCCTCCTCCGGTTCCTCGGGCAGCAGCTCGGGTGACGACAAGGTGGTGCTGGCGGCACGCGACGACGCCGCTGCCTTCGTCGCCAGCGACGGCCAGATCCGCGGCGCCCGCCTGCAGGCCGCACTGGCCCACCTGCGTGAGCAGAGCGCCGCCGCGCAGCAGCAGAGCGACCTGGAACTGGCCCGCTCACTGCTGGCGCGTTGATCCGGCCTTCGGGTAGTGCTGGCCGCTGGCCGGCAACTGCATGACATCTGTACGGAACGCCGCCACGCATGGCGTGGCTCTACTGCTGGCCGCCCACGTCGCGCACGCAGCTGATCGCCTGCAGCTGGACCCGGCAGGGTTGAGCCCCGCCCAACGGCAGGTGGCGTCGCAGACGCTCACCGATGTGCAGTCATTGCTGCCCGAGGGCCTGCTGCGCGCATTGCCGGCGCAGGTCCAGGTGCGCTGGAGCGATGACCTGCCGGTCGATGTACATGGCCGTGCCTTCGGCGGGCGCATCGCGCTGCGCCGCGACCTGCTGGACGAGGCGGTGCCGGGTGCGCGGCGCGCGCGACGCAGCGCGCTGGTGCATGAGCTGACCCACGTTGCCGACCGCGGCGGCGCGAACTGGTCGCGCAGTGCGCGCTGGCGTGACCTGGCCGGTTGGCAGCGCAAACCCTGGCACCTCGGTCGTGGCGACAACGATTTCCGTGACCGCAGCCCCGATGCCTATGAACTGAAGGACCCCGCCGAATACCTGGCGGTGAACGCCGAGCACTTCGTGCTCGACAGCACGTTCGCCTGCCGGCGCCCGGCGCTGGCGCAGTGGTACCAGGCCCACTTCGGAGCGCCGCCCTCGCTGCCGCAACCGCAGTGTGCCGCAGCGTTGCCGTTGCTGCAGGCCGAATCGGAAGAGGGCGCGGCATCGCTGCTGCAGCTCGATCCCGCCCGCGTCTATGCCGTGGACTACCTGTTCGCCGAAGGCAGTGCGCAGCCGATGAGCCGCTGGGGCCACAGCATGCTGCGGCTGGTGATCTGCAAACCGGGCCGCGTGCCGGGACCGGACTGCCGCCTGGACCTGGAGCATCACCGCGTGCTGTCCTTCCGCGCCTTCGTCGGCGACGTGCAGATATCCAACTGGCGCGGCCTCACCGGCGGCTACCCGTCGCGCCTGTTCGTGCTGCCGCTGCAGCAGGTGGTGGACGAGTACACCAAGGTGGAACTGCGCGGGCTGCAGTCGCTGCCGTTGCGGCTGCACCGCGAGGAGATCGCCAGCCTTCTGGAGCGGACCGCCCAGGTGCACTGGAGCTATGACGGGCGCTATTACTTCGTCAGCAACAACTGCGCAGTGGAAACCGCGAAGCTGCTGCAGGCGGGTGCGCCACGGCTGGGCGAGGCCGGGCTGGCCCAGCTGAGCCCGCGTGGCCTGAAACGGCGACTGGTACGGCTGGATGCGCTCGATGAGCGCGTGCTGGCCGATCGCAGCGCAGCGCAGGCGCAGGGGTACTACTTCGCTTCGGCGCGCGACCACTACCAGCAGTTGTTCGCAGTGGCGGCGGCGCAGCTGGCCTTGCCCGCCCGTGATGTGCACGGCTGGCTGAAGCTGCCGGCACGGCAGCGCGCGCCGTGGCTGCTGCAGGGTGACCTGCGCGCCAGCGCCGGCCTGCTGCTGCTGGAACAGGCTGCGCAGCGGCGCGCCGAGCTGCGCGCGCGCGACGTGCTCAAGCGGCAGCTGCTGGCGGCGCCGGACAGCGCAGCAACCCGCAGCCTGCGCGCGTTGCTGGAGCAGGGCGGGCAATGGCTGCGCCCGGGTACGCTGCTGCAGGACGGCGGCTACGGGTTGCCGCTGGCCGACGAGCAGGCACTGCTGTCCACGGCCGTGGCCACGGCCAGCGCACAGGCCGTACCGGCATGGCAGGCCTTGCGTTCGCGGCTGCGCCAGCAGCTGCCGGTGCGGCAACGCGAAGAAATGGATGCGATCGACGCGAACCTGGCCGCGCTCGGTGCACGGCTGCGGGCACAGGCCGCGGCTCCGGCTACTGGCGCGGCAGTTCGATGACGAAGCGACTGCCGCCGGCGCTGCCCGGCGTGCAGTAGGCTTGGCCACCGTGCGCATCGGCAATCGCCTTGACCACCGCCAGGCCCAGCCCGCTGCCACCGCCCTGGCGTGAGCGCGAGCCGTCGGCGCGCGTGAACGGCGTGAAGATGTCCGCGTGCAGTGCCGGATCGATGCCCGGGCCCTCATCCTCGATTGCCACCTGCACGTGGCCCGGCGTGTCATGCACGGCGATGCGCACCTTGCCCGTGCTGGCATAGCGGCGCGCGTTCTCCAGCAATGCCAGCAATGCCTGGCGCAGGCGGGTGGGATCACAGTGCGCGTTGTGCTCCTCACGGCTGGTTTCCAGTTCGAGCACGAAACCGGCGGCGCGGAACTGCGGGTCGACCAACGTCATCACCGAGTGCACCTCGGCCACCACGTCGGTGCGTGCGCGGCGTACATCCAGCCGTGCATTGTCGGACAGGCTCAGCACGCGCAGGTCCTCGATCAGGCGCGACAGTCCTTCGACCTGCGCGAGCAGGCTGCGGAACTGCGACTCGTCCGGCTGGAACACACCCTCGGCCAGCCCCTGCAGGCGACCACGCAGGATCGTCACCGGCGTGCGCAGCTCATGGGCGATGGCCGCGTGCCACATCGCGCGCTCGCTCTCCATGTGCTGCAGGCGGCGCGCCATTGCGTTGAAATCCTCGACCAGGGTGGCCACTTCGCCGGGGGAATTCTCCTCGGCGCTGGCACGTGCGCCGAGGTCGCCGCCGGCAAGCGCGCGCACGCTGTCCACCACCGAATTCAACGGCGACAGGATGCGATGGGCCAGGCGGAATGAAGCAGCGAGGGCCAGCGCCAGTCCGGTCAGGATCACGCCGACCATCCATGCCAGCTCCGGCCCGGTTGGCAGCCAGCTTTCGGGCTCTTCGGTGCTGCCGGGGAAGAATTCGACCAGCACCGCATACAGCAGCCACGACGAAAGGATCATCATCACGATGACGCCGATCACCATCAGCGACATCGACACGATGATGTGGCGGCTGAGCCCGGAGCGGCGCAGGCGGGCCATCAGCGGTCGGCCATCAGACGGTAGCCGACGCCGCGCACGCTGGCCGGTACGTTGACCATGCCCACTTCGTCGAGCTTGCGGCGCAGCTTGCTGACATGGCTGTCGACGGTGCGCTCCAGTGCTTCGCTTTCCGGCAGGCATTCATGCATCAGTTCGCTGCGGCTGAAGATGCGCGTGGGCGCCAGCGCCATGCAGTGCAGCAGCTTGAACTCGGTGAGGGTGAGCAGTACTTCATGGCTGTAGCCTTCGCCCTCGACGTGCACGGCATGGGTGGCCGAATCGATCAGCAGTGGGCCGACCCGCAGCGCAGTGGGTGCATCCACCCGCGAGGCCCGCAACGTCCGCCTGAGCACGGCGCGCACGCGTGCGGCCACCTCGGCCGGATTGAACGGCTTGACCACGTAGTCGTCGGCGCCCATCCGCAGCGCGGTCAGCTTGTCCAGGTCCTGGTCCAATGCGGTCAGCATGATCACCGGCGTCTCGCCACGCTGGCGCAGCTGGGTCAGTACGCTCCAGCCATCCAGGCGCGGCAGCTGCACATCGAGCAGGACCAGGTCGGGGCGGGCGCTGCGATGCAGGTCCAGTGCGCTGTGGCCATCGGCGGCACGCAGGGTACGCAGGCCTTCGCGTTCCAGGTAGGCGGTAAGGATGTCGGCGATCTCGACCTCATCCTCGACAATCAGGACGAGGGCGGCGAGGGCGGGTGAGGCATGCATGCAGGGCGGGGCCGTAAGGTGCTTGCCTCCATCGTATCTCCACACTTCCTCCATCGAAACCCCATCATCGCCACGCACACTGCGCGCTTCAGAACCTATCCGCCGCCTGCGCGGCATTGTGCACAGCAATGAGAACCTTCAGGACTCCGGTCGCGTTGATCGCGGCCCTTGCCTTGGCCATGACGGCCTGCTCCTCCCCCGAAGCCACCCCGGAACCGGCGCCGCGTGTCAGCGTGGTGAGCGTGGGTCCGCAGGTGGTGCAGCGCGATGACGAACTGCCCGGCCGCGTGGCGGCGGTGCGCACCGCGCAGATCCGAGCCCAGGTGGGCGGCATCGTGCAGCGGCGCCTGTTCGAACAGGGCGCGGAAGTCAGTGCCGGCCAGGCCCTGTTCCAGATCGACCCGGCGGCGTTCCGTGCCGATGTCGATTCGGCATTGGCCGCGCTGCAGCGCACTGAGGCCGCGCTGGCCCGCAGCCGCGTTCAGTCGCAGCGCCTGCATGCATTGGCCGCCGCGCAGGCGGTCAGCCAGCAGCATCGCGACGACGCCAGCGCCGAGTACGAACAGGCCCGTGCCGCCGTGAACGAGGCACGCGCCATCCTGGCGCGTCGCCAGCTCGACCTGCGCCATGCGACGGTCAGCGCACCGATTGCCGGTCGCATCGACCAGGCGCTGGTGACCGAAGGCGCACTGGTCGACGTGGCCGATTCCGAGCCCATGGCGGTGGTGCAGCAGATCGACCAGGTCTACGTCGATGTGCGGCAGCCCGCCGCGCAGCTGGAATCGCTGCAGCGCAGTGCGGGCGATGCCGGCGAACTGCCGATGACGATCATCGGCGCCGCTGGCAAGCCCCTGCCCGAGCGCGGCACGCTGCTGTTTTCCGGCGTCAACGTCGATGCGCGAACGGGAGACGTGATCCTCCGCATCGTGGTCGACAACCCACGCCGCCAGCTGCTGCCTGGCATGTACGTGCGCGCGAGGGTGCCACGCGGCGCGCCGGCCAGTGCCCTGACCGTGCCGCAGCAGGCGGTCCTGCACAGCGCCGGTGGCCAGGCCTATGCGTGGGTGATCGGCGGCGACGGCAAGGCGGTGATCCGCACGCTGGAGGTGGACGGCAGCGTCGACCGCCAATGGCTGGTGCGCTCTGGCCTGAAGGCGGGCGAGAAAGTGGTGGTCGAGGGCCAGGAACGCCTGCAGGAAGGCGTGGTGGTCGATGCACGCGACTGGCACAGGCCAGTCGCCAGCGCCGGTGCCGTGCAGGCCGGCAGCCAGGGCTGAGCCTTTCCCGGGCCGGTCCCTCCAGGGAAATCCAACATGGCACGTTTTTTCATCGATCGCCCGGTGTTCGCCTGGGTGCTGGCGATCTTCATCATCCTGGCCGGCGTACTGGCGATCCCGCGGCTGGCGGTGGAGCGCTATCCGGCCGTTGCGCCGCCCAGCGTCAGCATCTACGCCAGCTATCCGGGCGCCAGCCCGCAGACGCTGAACGACGCTGTGGTCGGCCTGATCGAGCGCGAGCTGTCCAGCGTCAAGCATCTGCTGTACTTCGAATCGTCGGTGGATACCTCCGGTGAAGCGTCGATCACGGCCACCTTCAAGCCGGGGACCGACCCGGAGCTGGCGCAGGTGGACGTGCAGAACCGGATCAAGGCGATCGAGCCACGCCTGCCACGCAGCGTGCGCCAGAACGGCCTGTTCGTGGAGGCCGCCGATTCCGGCTTCCTCATGCTGGTCGGCCTGCGCTCGCCGGATGCCAGCGTCAGCGAGGCAGCGCTCGGCGACTTCATGGCCCGCAACATCATCGAGGAGCTGCGCCGCATCGATGGCGTCGGCCGCGTGCAGCTGTTCGGCGCCGAACAGGCGATGCGCGTGTGGCTGGACCCGGCCCGGTTGACCGGTTACGGCCTGACCATCACTGACGTGGCCACGGCCATCGAGCAGCAGAACCTGGAGATCTCACCCGGGCGCATCGGCGATTCGCCGGGTGTGCCGGGCCAGCGCATCACCGTGCCGTTGAGCGCCGATGGCCAGCTGTCCACGCCGGAGCAGTTCGCCGCCATCGTGCTGCGCGCCGGGGCCGACGGCTCGCGGGTACTGCTGGGCGATGTCGCCCGCGTCGAGCTGGGCGCGCAGAGCTACGCCTGGGGTACCCGCGAGGACGGTCACCCGGCCACCGCCGCCGGCGTGCAGCTGCGCCCGGGCGCGAACGCGGTGCGCACGGCCGCGGCGGTGCGCGAGCGGATGGCCGAGCTGGCACCGATGCTGCCGCGCGGGGTGGAGTCGAGCATTCCGTTCGATACCGCACCCTTCGTGAAGATCTCGATCCAGAAGGTGGTGCAGACCCTGCTGGAGGCGATGCTGCTGGTGTTCGCGGTGATGTACCTGTTCCTGCAGAACTGGCGCTACACGCTGATTCCAGCGCTGGTGGCACCGATCGCGCTGCTGGGGACCTTCGCGGTGATGCTGGCCCTGGGCTTCTCGATCAACGTGCTGACCATGTTCGGCATGGTGCTGGCGATCGGCATCATCGTCGATGATGCGATCGTCGTGGTCGAAGGCGTGGAACGGATCATGGCCGAGGAGGGCCTGCCCCCGCGCGAGGCCACCCTCAAGGCGATGCGCGAGCTGACCGGTGCGGTGATCGGCATCACCCTGGTGCTCACCGCGGTGTTCATCCCGATGGCGCTGGCCAGCGGCTCGGTGGGCGCGATCTACCGCCAGTTCACCGTGGCGATGGCGGTGTCGATCCTGTTCTCGGCGCTGCTGGCGTTGAGCCTGACCCCGGCGCTGTGCGCGACGCTGCTGCGCCCGACCACCCATGGCCATCATGGCCGCGGCGGGTTGTTCGGTGCCTTCAATCGCGGCTTCGAGCGGATGACCGGGCGTTACCAGCGTGGTGTTGCATCGTTGCTGCAGCGGAGCGGGCGGGTGATGGGCGTGTTCGCGGCGCTGGTCGTGGCGCTACTGCTGGGCCTGCACTGGCTGCCGGGCGCGTTCCTGCCGGAGGAGGACCAGGGTTATTTCATGACCTCGATCCAGTTGCCGGCCGAGGCGACGGCCGAACGCACCTTGGCGGTGGTCGAAGCCTACGAACGCCATGTGGCCTCGCGGCCGGGCATCGGCTCCAACCAGGCGATCCTCGGCTACAGCTTCTCCGGTTCCGGCCCGAGCGCAGCGCTGACCTATACGATGCTGAAGGACTGGGGTGAGCGTGCAGGGGCCACCGCGGCCGGCGAAGTGGAGGCCGCGCAGAAGGCGATGGCTGCGGTTGCCGAGGGCGAGGTGATGAGCGTGATGCCGCCCGCCATCGACAGCCTGGGCCGATCGTCCGGCTTCTCGCTGGCCCTGCAGGCGCGCACCGGGCAGAGCCAGGCCGAACTGCGCGCGGCCCTGCAGCAGCTGTTGAAGCTGGCCGAGGCCAGTCCGCTGCTGTCGGAGGTGCATGCCGACGGCCTGCCGGCCGGCACCAGCGTGCGGCTGGACATCGATCGGGCCAAGGCCGAGGCGATGGGGGTGGGCTTCGAGCACATCAGCAGCACGCTGTCGGCGGCGATGGGCTCGCAGTACGTCAACGATTTCCCCAACAAGGGCCGCTTGCAGCAGGTGATCCTGCGGGCCGATGCACCCCACCGGATGGAACTGGAGGATGTGCTGAAGCTGTACGTGCGCAACAGCGAAGGCGGCATGGTGGCGCTGTCCGAGCTGGTCACCCCGCACTGGACCGAGGCGCCGCTGCAGCTGCAGCGCTATCTCGGCTTCCCGGCGTTGAATCTGTCCGGCGCACCGGCCTCGGGCGTATCGACCGGCCAGGCCATGGCGGAGATGGAGCGGTTGGCGCAGAAGCTGCCGTCCGGTTTTGCCCCGCAGTGGACCAGCCAGTCGCTGCAGGAGCGCGAATCGGGACAGCAGGCACCGTGGTTGTTGCTGCTGTCGATGCTGGTGGTGTTCCTGGTGCTGGCGGCACTGTACGAGAGCTGGTCGATCCCGCTGGCGGTGATGCTGGTGGTGCCACTGGGCCTGCTCGGTGCGGTTGCTGCGGTGCTGTTGCGTGGCATGCCCAACGACGTGTTCTTCAAGGTCGGCATGATCACCGTGATCGGGCTGTCGGCGAAGAACGCGATCCTCATCGTCGAGTTCGCGCGCCAGCTGCAGCAGCAGGGTCGCGGCCTCGTTGAAGCAGCGCTGGAGGCGGTGCGGCTGCGCCTGCGGCCGATCGTGATGACCTCGCTGGCGTTCGCGCTGGGCGTGGTGCCGCTGATGCTGGCGCAGGGCGCGTCGAAGGAAACCCAGCAGGCGATTGGAACCGGTGTGTTCGGCGGCATGGTCAGTGCGACCGTGCTGGCGGTGTTCTTCGTGCCGGTCTTCTATGTAGTGGTGCAGCGCGCGCGGCAGTGGATCGCGCAGCGGCTGCGCAGGCGCCGGCCGATGCCGGAAGGAACCGTGGATGGAACGCAACAGCGTTGAAGATCTGCACGAGCCCCAGTTGATGGCGCTGGAGCAGCGCCTGTGCACGGCACTGCTGGAGAATGATCACGATGCGCTGGCCACGCTGCTATCGCCGGCCCTGTTCATGATGGATGGCCACGGTGGCCGGATGCGCGACCTGCCGTGGCTGGGAGCGTGGCATGCCGGAGGCCTGCAGGTGCGGAGCCTGCGCCTGCACGCGGTGGAAACGCTGCTGTGTGGCCGCCTGGCGTTGCTGTCCGGCGATGTGCACGGGGTGGTGCATTGGCAGGGCCGGGAGCGCGAGTTGAAACTGCGCCTGCTGCGGGTGTGGACCTGCAGTTCCTGAGACAGCGGCGCCCGGTTGTTATCGATGGCGGTGTTGGCCGCGTGAGTGCGGTCAGGCCGCTTTCAGGCCCTGCTCACCGCAAGGTGGTAGGGTCGAGCGTCTCTGTAGTTTCGACAAGGAGTCGAGCCATGCGTGTAGTTCCCAGTCTGTTGGCGGCCTCCCTCGGCTTGGTGCTGGCTGCGTGCCAGCCGGCTCAGGCACCCGCCGCCGCCAATGACACCCCGCCTGCCACGCCGCAGCCGGATCCCGGCGCCAAGGGCGGCGGCAGCGAGACCGCCTATCAATGCGGTGACCTGGGCGTGCGCGCGACCTTCAATGGCGAGGATGCGGCGACCGTGGTGATCGGCGACCGTACCTTCGCCATGACCTCCGAGCGCGCGGCGTCCGGCGCCAAGTATGGCGATGGCCAGGGCAACAGCTTCTGGACCCGGGGCAGCGATGAAGGACTGTTGAGCCTGAAGGGCGAGACGGACCGCGAGTGCCATGCGGTCGAAGCGACCGAAGGTGATGGCAGCGCGGGCACGGCCGCGTTCCGCGCCACGGGCAACGAGCCGGGCTGGTTGGCGGTCGTCGATGGCGACGCGCCGGGCCTGCAGGTGGAAGTCGATTATGGCGAGCGCCGCTTCGACGTCGCCCAGCCCACCCAGGGTGCTGACGGATGGAGCGGCAAAGCATCCGATGGCACCGACGTCAAGCTCAGCTTCCAGCGCACCACCTGCCAGGACGACATGAGCGGCGAGGCGTTCGAGGCCAAGGTGAATCTGACCATCGGCACCCGCCAGTACCACGGCTGCGGCAACTTCGGTACACAGCAGCCGTAAGCTTCCTGTGGAGCCGAGCCCGCGCTCGGCTCTACACGGCTGCTGCGTCCGATGCGCTGCCCGCTGCCTGCGGTGAACTTGCCGCAGGCAGGGACAGGCTGCCGATCAGCGAAAGCGCTTAGTCGGCGCGGCCGGCGAATTCGCCGGTGGCGGTGTTCACCAGCACGCGTTCACCGTTGACGATGTACTCCGGCACCATGATCTCGATGCCGGTGTTGAGCTTGGCCGGCTTCGGGCGCTTGGTGGCGGTGCCGCCCTTCAGTTCCGGCGGGGTCTCGATCACTTCCAGCACCACCGAGGCCGGCAGCTGGATCGCCACCGGCTGCTCGTCGATCACCTGCACGTAGATGCCGGTCAGGCCGTCGGTGATGTAGCCGGCGTCATCGCCGATCACGTCCGCGTCCAGGGTGTAGGGGGTGTAGTCCTCGTCATCGAGGAACACGAAGGCATCGCCGTCCTTGTACGAATAGGTGGACTGGCGGCGCAGCAGTTCGACCTCGACCAGGTTGTCGTCGGCATCGAAGCTCGCATCGAGCTTGTTGCCGCCCGGCACGCTGTACATGATGAAGCGGAAGCGGACGTTGCCGCCGCGACCCTGCGGCGAGCTGCGCTCGATGTCGCGGATCTGGTACACGCCGTTGTTGTACTCGACGACGTTGCCCTTCTTGATGTCGTTGGCTTTCATGGTGATCTAGGTGGTTGGGGGAGGGCGCCGTCCCGGCGCCCGGGGGGAATCACTTCGGAGCGAGGCGGGTGGCGCCGTCCAGGCGGATGGTCTCGCCGTTGAGGTAGGTGTTGCCGAGGATGAAGCCGACCAGGCTGGCGAAGTCTTCCGGCTTGCCCAGGCGCGACGGGAACGGGATCGAGGCGGCCAGCGACTGCTGCACGGCTTCGGGCATGCCATCGACCATCGGCGTCCAGAACACGCCCGGGGCGATGGTGTTGACGCGGATGCCGAAGCGCGACAGCTCGCGCGCCATCGGCAGCGTCATCGACACCACGCCGCCCTTGCTGGCCGCATACGCGGCCTGGCCGATCTGGCCTTCATAGGCGGCGATGCTGGCGGTGTTGATGATCACGCCGCGCTCGCCGTCTTCGCCGGCGTCGTTGTGCTGCATGCGGTTGGCCGCGGCCTTGGCCACGTTGAAGCTGCCGACCAGGTTGACCATCACCGTGCCCTGGAAAGCGGCCAGCGGCATCGGGCCTTCCTTGCCCAGCACGCGGCCGGCGCCGAGGATGCCGGCACAGTTCATCGCCACGTTCAGGCCGCCGAGAAAATCGTGGGCCTGGTCGATGGCCGCAGCCACGGCCGACTCATCGCTGACGTTGACGTTGAAATAGCGGGCCTTGTCGGCACCCAGTGCGGCGACGGCGGCAGCGCCCTTGTCATCGTTGAGGTCGAACAGGGCCACCTTGCCGCCCTGGGCGACGAGGTGCTGGGCCACGGCCAGGCCGAGGCCGGAGACGCCGCCAGTGATCACGGCACGTACGGAAGACAGCTGCATTGAACGGTCCTGCAGGTTCGAGAACCGCCGATTCTAACGGAAGCGGCGACCGCCGCCGTTGTGCACTGCGCCGCCCCGGCAGGAGCGGCGCAGCGGGGTGCTCAGCCGGTCGCTGCCAGCGCCTGTCCGGTGCGGCTGGCGGTGGCGCGGCCGAGCAGGCCAGCCAGCCAGCGGCCGGTCTCGGCCAGTGCCGGCAGGTCCACGCCGCTGTCCAGGCCCAGGCCCTGCAGCAGGTAGACCACGTCCTCGCTGGCGACGTTGCCGCTGGCCCCCTTCGCATACGGGCAGCCACCGGCCCCCGAGACTGCGCTGTCGACCACGCGCACGCCTTCTTCCAGGCAGGTGGCGATGTTGGCGATGGCCTGGCCGTAGGTGTCGTGGAAGTGCACGGCCAAGGCGTCCATCGGGATCTCGGCAGCGACCGCCTGCAGCATCGCCCGTGCCTTGCGCGGGGTGCCGACGCCGATGGTGTCGCCCAGCGAGATTTCGTAACAGCCCATCTGGTGCAGCGCGCGCGCTACCCGCACCACGTCGGCCAGCGGCACCTCGCCCTGGTAAGGGCAGCCGAGCACGGTGGAAACGTAGCCGCGCACGCGCACGCCATCGGCGGCGGCGCGGCGCAGGATCGGCTCGAACCGGGCCAGCGATTCGTCGATGCCGGCATTGGTGTTGGTGCGGTTGAAGGCCTCGGACGCAGCGGTGAACACCGCCACTTCCTCCACGCCCACCGCGCGGGCGCGGTCGTAGCCCTGTTCGTTCGGCACCAGCACCGGGTAGTGGATGCCGGGCCGGCGCTGGATGCCGGCGTAGACCTCGGCGGCGTCGGCCAGCTGCGGGATCCACTTCGGGCTGACGAAACTGGTCGCCTCGATGCTGCGCAGGCCGGTGGCCGACAGGCGGTTGATCAGTTCGATCTTGTCGGCGGTGGACACCGACTGCTTTTCGTTCTGCAGGCCGTCACGCGGGCCGACCTCGACGATGCGGACGTAGTCGCTCATGCGGCCACCCCGGCGGCGGGGAAGTGGCAGACCGCTTCGATGTTGTTGCCGTCCGGGTCGAGCACGAAGGCAGCGTAGTAATCCGGGTGGTACCACGGGCGCAGGCCCGGGGCGCCGTTGTCGCGGCCACCGGCGGCGAGGGCAGCGGCGTGGAAGGCGTCCACCTGCGCGCGGCGGGCGCAGGCGAAGGCCACGTGCACGCCGTGGCTGGCGGTGCCGCCATTGCCGAGCCAGAAGAACGGCTTGCCGTCGCTGCCGAAGCCGACGTGGTCGTGGTCGCCGGTCTGTTCGGCGCTCACTTCCATCACCACGCCGATCTGCAGCGGCGCCAGCGCCTGCAGGAAGAAGGTCTTGCTGCGCGCCAGGTCGGCGCTGGTCAAACCAAGATGATCGAGCATGTTCAGGCTTCCGTGACCCAATGGGGGGCGCGCTTGTCGAGGAAGGCGCCCAGGCCTTCCTGGCCCTCGGCGGAGACCCGCAGGCGCGCGATCAGGGCCGCATTATCGCGATCCAGGGCGTCGCGGTCATGGCTGTCCCGGACCTGCCGCACCAGCTGCTTGGCGGTGGACGAGGCGATCGGGCCGGCCTTGTCGAGCAACGCCAGCTGGCGTTCGAGCGCCTCGTCCAGGCGCTCGGGCTCGACCAGCTGATGGACCAGTCCGATGCGCAGCGCGGTGTCGGCATCGAAGTGCTCGCCGGTGGCGAACCAGCGACGGGCCTGGCGGGGGCCGATGGCCTCGATCACATAGGGGGAGATGACGGCGGGCAGCAGGCCCAGGCGGCTTTCGGTCAGGCCGAAGCGGGCCGAGGTGCTGGCGATGGCGATGTCGCAGCAGGCGACCAGGCCGACACCGCCGCCGAAGGCCGCGCCGTGGACCCGGGCCAGGGTCGGCTTGGGTAGCTCGTCCAGGGTGCGCATCAGCCGTGCCAGGGCCAGCGAGTCCTCGCGGTTGTCGGCTTCGCTGGCCGCCGCCATGCCGCGCATCCACTGCATGTCGGCACCGGCCGAGAAGGAGGCGCCGTGACCGGCCACCACCACGGCCCGGATCGAATCGTCGCGCCCGGCAGCCTCCAGCGCGGCGGTCAGCCGGGCGATCAGGCTGGCGTCGAAGGCGTTGTGCAGCTCCGGCCGGTTCAGCCAGAGGGTGAGGACGGCGCCGCGGCGCTCGATCTGCAAAGCATCGTTCATGGGATTCCAGAGTCACTCCATACCTGTATGGATCATAGCGGGCCATTGGTCATGGGCCATGACGCGACGCGGGAATGTTAGAATCGAGAACCATTTACATCCAGCAGAGAACACGCTAGATGACGCTGTCCGAACTGCCGCTGCACACCTCGGCCGTGGTCGAGTCCGTGCAGGACCTGCATGCCAACGATGCCATTGCCCGTCGCCTGCGCGAGCTGGGTTTCGTGAATGGCGAGGAAGTACGCCTGGTGGCCAAGGGTCCGGTGGGGGGCGAGCCGCTGCTGGTGCAGGTCGGGTTCACCCGGTTCGCGCTGCGGATCAGCGAAGCCAAGCGCGTCGTGGTCGACGCCGTCAGTCAGGAACGCCGTGCATGACCGCTACTGCCTCCTCCGCCCCCCTGCGCATCGCGCTGGTCGGTAACCCCAACAGTGGCAAGACCGCGCTGTTCAACCAGCTGACCGGCAGCCGGCAGAAAGTCGCCAACTACACCGGCGTCACCGTCGAGCGCAAGGAAGGCCGCCTGCGTGCGCCGTCCGGCCGTGAATTCGCCGTGCTCGACCTGCCGGGCGCCTACAGCCTGCATCCGGCCAGCCTGGACGAGGCGATCACCCGTGACCTGTGCCGGGGCTTCTACCCGGGCGAAGCGGCGCCGGACGTGCTGCTGTGCGTGATCGACGCCACCAACCTGCGCCTGCACCTGCGCTTCGCGCTGGAGCTGCGCGAACTGGGCAAGCCGATGGTGGTGGCCCTGAACATGGTCGACGCGGCCCAGCGCCGTGGCATCCAGGTGGACGTGGCCGCGCTCGAGCGCGAGCTGGGCGTACCGGTGGTGGAGACCGTGGCGGTGCGCAAGCAGGGGGCCAGGGCCCTGGTCGAGCGCCTGGACGCGATGGTGCCGCACCTGGATGCACCGGTGCCGGGCCCGGAAGGTGGCATCGATTACCACGCCAGGGTGCGCGAGATCCTGTCAGTCGCCGTGCGGATGCCGGCCCGGACCGCGAAGATCGACGACGCACTGGACCGCTGGCTGCTGCACCCGGTGTTCGGGCTGATCAGCCTGGCGGTGGTGATGTTCCTGATCTTCCAGGCCGTGTACGCGTGGGCGACGCCGCTGATGGACGGCATCGAGGCTGGCTTCGCCTGGCTCGGTACTTTCGTTGGCGGCGTGTTGCCGGAGGGCCCGCTGGCCAGCCTGCTGACGGACGGCATCATCGCCGGCGTCGGTGGCGTGGTGGTGTTCCTGCCGCAGATCCTGATCCTGTTCTTCTTCATCCTGGTGCTGGAGGAATCCGGCTACCTGCCGCGTGCGGCGTTCCTGCTCGACCGCATGATGGCCGCCGCCGGCCTGTCCGGCCGCTCGTTCATCCCGCTGCTGTCCAGCTTCGCCTGCGCGGTGCCGGGCATCATGTCCACGCGCAGCATCCAGGACCCGCGTGACCGCCTGGCCACCATCCTGGTCGCACCGCTGATGACCTGCTCGGCGCGCCTGCCGGTGTATGCGCTGCTGATCGGTGCGTTCATTCCGCAGAAGACGGTGTGGGGGGTGTTCAACCAGCAGGGCCTGGTCCTGTTCGGCCTGTACGCGGCCGGCATCCTCAGTGCGCTGGCGATGTCGTGGATCATGAAGAAGTGGCGCCGCGACAAGAGCGAGCACCCGCTGATGCTGGAGCTGCCGTCCTACCGGCTGCCGCACGTGCGCGACCTGGCGGTGGGCCTGTATGAGCGCGGCATGATCTTCCTCAAGCGCGTCGGCGGCATCATCCTGGCGCTGACCATCCTGCTGTGGGTCCTGCTGTCGTTCCCGGCGGCCCCGGCCGATGCCACCCTGCCGGCGATCGACTACAGCTACGCGGGCCGGATCGGCCATGCGATGGCCGTGTTCTTCGCGCCGCTGGGCTTCAACTGGCAGATCTGCATCGCGCTGATTCCGGGCCTGGCCGCGCGTGAGGTCGCGGTGTCGTCGCTGGCGACGGTGTATGCGCTGTCGGCGGCCGACGACGATGCCGCCAGCCAGGCACTGACCCCGTTGATCAGCGATGGCTGGTCGCTGGCCACGGCCCTGTCGCTGCTGGTCTGGTACATCTACGCCCCGATGTGCATCTCGACGCTGGCCACCATCAAGCGCGAGACCAACTCGTGGAAGCAGATGGGCTTCGCGGCGTTCTACCTGTTCGCGGCGGCCTATGTGGCCGCGCTGATCACCTACCAGGTGACCAGGGCGCTGGGAGGCGGCTGATGGATACCGGTCTGCTGGTCCAGTACCTGATCATCGCGGTGGCCGTGCTGGTCAGTGCCTGGGTGGTGCTGAAGAAGCAGTTCCCCGGGACCGTGCGCACGCTGCGCGGGGCGCTGGCGCTGGCCCTGCTGAAGCCGGGCCGCGCGGCCTGGGCGCAGGCGCTGGGGCGGAAGATCGCGCCGCCGGCAACGGGCAGTGGTGGCGCCTGTGGCGGTTGCGACAGCTGCGGGCCGACCAAGAAGTAGCGTCGAGCCATGCTCGGCGGCGGCCGTCCGGTGGGTGCGAACCTTGGTTCGCACGCTTCCAGGATTCAGACCTCTCTGCGGATGATCGCCCGGAAGTTCCCGTCCCGGTTCAGTCGCCGCACCGACGCGCGGTTCCCATGGGCTGCTGCGAAACCCGCCACGTCCGCCAGGGCATCGAGCAGCAGGGCCTTCAATGCGTCGCGATTGCCGGCCTCGAGCAGATCTTCAAGATCCTGCTGGATGAAGGCCCGGCGCAGGCCTGGCGTTTCTTCGATCCGCCAGTCGACATGGGGCGTGGGAATGCTGGAGCGGTACCGGAAGGCCGTTTCAAGATCGTCAGGCGCGAGCGGATACGCGAGCAGCTCCGGAAAGTAGAGTCCAGCATTCACATAGAAGCCGCGGCTTTCGCTGGCGCGCTGGTGATTCACGACAAGCAACGCGGCATCCAGCAAGCGGTAGCGGGTCGTCGACGTCCCGGCAAAGCCGGTCTTCCTGGCGCACTTGCTGAAGACGGTCGAGGATTTCATGGGTGTTGCCCCGGCTGAAGGGAGGGCCACAGACTTGAAGCGGAGCGTTGCCGCGTCCAGTGGCAAACCCGTCACCGCCGGAGTCGAACGGCCTGACAGTTGCGCGCAGGCAACACCGTGCGTCGCGAGGAATGAGCGCCCTCAATCAAAGAGCATGCAGCGTCACAGCGATGGCGCTTGCCGGAGCGGGCGTGCTGCCGCTAGCCTGCAGGCATGAACCAGACTCCCCTGCGATTGCTCATTCACGGCGCCTCCGGGCGCATGGGCCAGGCCCTGCTGCGGCTGGCCGCCGAACATCCCGAAACCCTGCAGATCGTGGCCGCGGTGACCGGCCGTGCGCCGGCGCAGCGCGTGGTCGACGGCGTGCCGTTCTTCGGTGCCAGCGAACTGCCCGGCGCGCCGGTGTTCGACGTGGCGATCGACTTCAGCCTGCCGGAGGGCTTCGACCCGCTGCTGGCGCTGTGCGTGGAGCGTGGGGCCGGGCTGGTGTCGGGCACCACCGGCATCTCCAGCACGCAGCGCCAGGCGCTGGAGGCGGCAGCGGCGAAGATTCCGCTGGTCTGGGCCTCGAACTTCAGCCTGGGCGTGGCGGTACTGGACGAGCTGGTCGAGCGCGCGGCGCAGGCGCTGCCCGGCTGGGACTGCGACATCGTCGAATCGCACCACACCCAGAAGAAGGACGCGGCGTCGGGCACCGCGCTGACCCTGGGTGCGGCCGCGCAGCGGGGCGGGGCGGAGCCGCACTACGCCAGCCTGCGTGCCGGCGACATCGTCGGCGAACACCTGGTCCAGTTCACCGGGCTCGGCGAGCGCATCGAGCTGGTGCATCGGGCCACCAACCGCGACATCTTCGCCCGCGGCGCCCTGTTCGCCGCCCGCCAGCTGCAGGGCCGGGCCCCGGGCAGCTACCGGGTGCGGGACCTGCTGGCGTAAGGCGGTAGTGCCGGCCGCTGGCCGGCAACCTTGGGTTACGGGGCGCCAATGGGATTGCCGGCCAGCGGCCGGCACAATCCGGTAGCGGGTGCCGCATACGCCGCCGGATTGAAATGAATGCGCAATCGCCTGTTCATGAAGCGCGATAACCGCTGGCGCGAGCGCCCCGGCAGCGCTACAATTCGCACTCGCCGAATCACGAAAGCCGGACCGGTCCCAGACCGTACGTCCGCGCTTTTTTGCAACCGGATTTCCGTGAAGCGCAGGCGTGACTTCGGCAGCCCCCTCGGTAGCCAAAGTGAGATTCCCGTGACCCAAGCCGCAATCCTCGTCCTCGAAGACGGCACCGTATTCGAGGGCGAATCCGTAGGCGCGCCCGGCCTGTCCGTCGGTGAGGTGGTGTTCAACACCGCCATGACCGGCTATCAGGAAGTTCTGACCGACCCGTCCTACGCCCGGCAGATGGTCACGCTGACCTATCCGCATATCGGCAACACCGGCATGACCGACCAGGACGATGAAGCGTCCAAGGTGTGGTCGGCCGGCCTGATCGTGCGCGATGTTCCGCGCCGTCCCAGCAACTGGCGCAGCCAGGTGTCGCTGCAGGACTGGCTGATCCAGCGTGGCGTGGTTGCCATCGCCGGCATCGACACCCGCAAGCTGACCCGCATCCTGCGCGAGAAGGGCGCGCAGAACGGTGCGCTGATGGCCGGCGACATCGACGTGGAAAAGGCACTGGAAGCCGCCCGCAAGTTCCCGGGCCTCAAGGGCATGGATCTGGCCAAGGTCGTCACTACCGAGAAGACCTACACCTGGACCGAGGGCCAGCTGGACCTGGATGCCAATGCCTTCGTCAGCGTGCCGGCCCGGTTCAAGGTCGTTGCCTATGACTTCGGCGTGAAGACCAACATCCTGCGCATGCTGGCCGAGCGCGGCTGCGAAGTGACCGTTGTGCCGGCGCAGACCCCGGCCGCCGAAGTGCTGGCACTGAAGCCGGACGGCGTGTTCCTGTCCAACGGCCCGGGTGACCCGGAGCCGTGTGACTACGCCATCGAGGCGATCAAGACCTTCATCGATGTGAAGATCCCGACCTTCGGCATCTGCCTGGGCCACCAGCTGCTGGGCCTGGCCTCGGGCGCGCAGACCATGAAGATGGGCCACGGCCACCACGGTGCCAACCACCCGGTGCAGGACCTGGACAGCGGGCGGGTGATGATCACCTCGCAGAACCACGGTTTCGCGATCGATGAAGCAACCCTGCCGCCGACCCTGCGCGTGACCCACCGTTCGCTGTTCGACGGCACCAATCAGGGCGTCGCCCGCACCGACGTGCCGGCGTTCTCGTTCCAGGGCCATCCGGAAGCGTCGCCGGGCCCGCACGACGTCGGTCCGCTGTTCGACCGCTTCGTGGTGCTGATGGAGCAGGCCAAGGCGTGATCAGTACGCCGCCGGCCTGCCGGTGGCGTCGCGATGGACCGTAAACCCCGCATCGCTGCTGCCCCCGGCGCGGCGCTGCGGATCAAGATTCCTGATCGACAGCGTGCGATCACCCCCCTTGTCACGCTGTACTGACTTAGAGAAGAAAATGCCCAAGCGCACTGACCTCAAGACCATCCTCATCATCGGTGCTGGCCCGATCGTCATCGGCCAGGCCTGCGAGTTCGACTACTCCGGCGCCCAGGCCTGCAAGGCCCTGCGCGACGAGGGTTACCGCGTGGTGCTGGTCAACAGCAACCCGGCCACGATCATGACCGACCCGGAGATGGCCGACGCCGTCTACATCGAGCCGATCAACTGGCAGACGGTCGAGAAGATCATCGCCAAGGAAAAGCCCGACGCGCTGCTGCCGACCATGGGTGGCCAGACCGCGCTGAACTGCGCGCTGGACCTGGCCGACAACGGCGTGCTGGAGAAGTACAACGTCGAACTGATTGGCGCCAAGCGCGAAGCGATCCGCATGGCCGAAGACCGCGAGCTGTTCCGCGTCGCCATGGGTGAGATCGGCTTGGAATGCCCGACCGCCGCCGTCGCCCACACCCTGGACGAAGCGCTGGAAATCCAGACCCGCGTCGGCTACCCGACCATCATCCGCCCCAGCTTCACCCTGGGCGGCAGCGGTGGCGGCATTGCCTACAACCGCGAAGAGCTGGTCGAGATCGTCAGCCGCGGCCTGGAACTGTCGCCGACCACCGAAGTGCTGGTGGAAGAGTCGGTGCTGGGCTGGAAGGAGTTCGAGATGGAAGTGGTCCGCGACACTGCGGACAACTGCATCATCGTCTGCTCGATCGAGAACCTGGACCCGATGGGCGTGCACACCGGTGACTCGATCACCGTGGCGCCGGCGCAGACCCTGACCGACAAGGAATACCAGCGCCTGCGCGATGCCTCCATCGCCGTGCTGCGCAAGATCGGCGTCGATACCGGTGGCTCGAACGTGCAGTTCGGCATCAACCCGAAGACCGGCCGCGTGGTCGTCATCGAGATGAATCCGCGCGTGTCGCGTTCCTCGGCGCTGGCCTCCAAGGCCACCGGCTTCCCGATCGCCAAGGTCGCCGCCAAGCTGGCCGTGGGCTACACCCTGGACGAACTGAAGAACGAGATCACCGGTGGCCTGACCCCGGCCTCGTTCGAGCCGTCCATCGACTACGTCGTCACCAAGATCCCGCGCTTCGCCTTCGAGAAGTTCCCGGCCGCCGACGCCCGCCTGACCACCCAGATGAAGTCGGTGGGCGAGGTGATGGCGATGGGCCGCACCTTCCAGGAGTCGGTGCAGAAGGCCCTGCGTGGCCTGGAGACCGGCAAGGTCGGCTTCGATCCGACCGGGCTGGACCTGTCCAACGAAGACGACCTGCAGACCCTGCGCCGCGAGCTGAAGGCGCCTGGCCCGGAGCGCCTGTTCTTCGTCGCCGATGCGTTCCGCGCCGGCATGAGCGTGGAAGAGATCTACGCGCTGTCGTTCATCGATCACTGGTTCCTGGACCAGATCGAGGAAATCATCGCTGCAGAAGGCGAAGTCGCTGCCGGTGGCATCGACGCGCTGGACGCCGCACGCCTGCGCAAGCTGAAGCGCGCTGGCTTCTCCGACGCGCGCCTGGCGCAGCTGACCGGCACCAACGAAGCCGCCATCCGCGCGCTGCGTCGTGCGCACAAGGTGCGCCCGGTCTACAAGCGCGTGGACTCCTGCGCCGGCGAGTTCTCCACCGGCACCGCCTACCTGTACTCCACCTACGAGGACGAGTGCGAGGCCGCGCCGAGCAACCGCGACAAGATCATGATCCTGGGCGGTGGCCCGAACCGCATCGGCCAGGGCATCGAGTTCGACTACTGCTGCGTGCACGCGGCACTGGCGCTGCGCGAGGATGGCTATGAAACCATCATGGTCAACTGCAACCCGGAGACCGTGTCGACCGACTACGACACCTCCGACCGCCTGTACTTCGAACCGCTGACCCTGGAAGATGTGCTGGAAATCGTCGAACTGGAGCAGCCGAAGGGCGTGATCGTGCAGTACGGCGGCCAGACCCCGCTGAAGCTGGCGCGCGCGCTGGAAGCCAACGGCGTGCCGGTGATCGGCACCAGCCCGGACTCGATCGATCTGGCCGAAGACCGCGAGCGCTTCCAGCAGCTGGTCGACAAGCTGGGCCTGAAGCAGCCGCCGAACCGCATCGCCCGCAACGACCAGGAAGCCCTGCTGCTGGCCCGCGAGATCGGCTACCCGCTGGTGGTGCGCCCGAGCTACGTGCTGGGTGGCCGTGCGATGGAAATCGTCTACGGTGAAGCCGACCTGGCCCGCTACGTGCGCGACGCGGTGAAGGTGTCCAACGATTCGCCGGTGCTGCTGGACCGCTTCCTCGACAACGCCGTCGAGTGCGACGTCGACATCATCGCCGACAAGGACGGCAACGTCCTGATCGGTGGCGTGATGGAGCACATCGAAGAAGCCGGCGTGCACTCGGGCGATTCCTCGTGCTCGCTGCCGCCGTACTCGCTGTCGGCCGAAACCCAGGCCGAGCTGCGCCGCCAGGTGGTGGAGCTGGCCAAGGCCCTGAACGTGGTCGGCCTGATGAACACCCAGTTCGCGATCCAGACCAGCGACGAAGGTGCCGACACCATCTACCTGCTGGAAGTGAACCCGCGTGCCTCGCGCACCGTGCCGTTCGTGTCCAAGGCCACCGGCATGCCGCTGGCCAAGATCGCTGCCCGCTGCATGGCCGGCAAGACGCTGGCCGAGCAGGGCGCGACCAAGGAAATCGTGCCGGACTACTACTCGGTGAAGGAAGCGATCTTCCCGTTCGCCAAGTTCCAGGGCGTCGACCCGATCCTCGGGCCGGAGATGCGCTCCACCGGTGAGGTGATGGGCGTGGGCCGCAGCTTCAACGCCGCCTTCGCGCGTGCGCAGGAAGCCGGTGGCATCAAGGCGCCGCCGGTCGGCAAGGCGTTCGTCTCGGTGCGTGATCCGGACAAGAAGCGCGTGCTGCCGGTGGCCAAGGCGCTGCTGGCGCGTGGCTACAGCCTGGTTGCCACCCGTGGCACCGCCGCGTGGCTGCAGCAGCACGGCATGGACTGCGAGATCATCAACAAGGTGGTCGAAGGCCGTCCGCACATCGTCGACTCGATCAAGAACGGCGAGATCGTCTACATCGTCAACACGACCGAAGGTCGTTCGGCGATCAACGACTCGTTCTCGATCCGTCGCGAGGCGCTGCAGCATCGCGTCACCTACTCGACCACCATTGCCGGCGCCAAGGCGCTGGTGGATTCACTGGAATTCCGCGGCACCGGTCCCGTCTGGTCGCTGCAGGAGCTGCACAAGGAGTTGAATGCATGAGAGCCCCCATCACCATGAAGGGCGCGCAGAAGCTGCGCGACGAACTGGATCACCTGAAGTCGGTCAAGCGCCCGAAGGTGATCGCCGCGATCGCCGAAGCGCGCGAGCATGGCGACCTGAAGGAGAATGCCGAGTACCACGCCGCGCGCGAGGAACAGGGCTTCATCGAAGGCCGCATCAAGCAGCTGGAAGGCGAGCTGTCGCATGCCGAGATCATCGACGTGAGCAAGCTCAATGCCGGCTCCAAGGTGGTGTTCGGCGCCAGCGTGACCCTGGCCGACGTGGAAACCGACGAAGAGAAGAAGTACCAGATCGTCGGTGACCTGGAGGCGGACATCAAGCAGGGCCTGATCGCGATTTCCTCGCCGGTGGCGCGCGCGATGATCGGCAAGCTGGAAGGCGATTCGATCGTGATCGACGCCCCGGCAGGCCAGCGCGAGTACGAGATCGTCAGCGTCAGCTACGTGGACTGACCGGGTGGCGACGGCGACCCTGCTGTTGCCGGCGCGCAGCCGCTTTGCCGCGGCGGCGTTGCCGGACGATGTGGCACGTGCGCTCGGCCGTGCCACGACCGTGCAGGTCGCGCCGGGCGAACGCGCGCAGCTGTCACGCCATTTCTCGGTTGCCGCGCCGCACTGGCCGGTGGCCGCGCTGACCCGCCAGCGCGATGTCGGCGATGCCGCCGGCGCCAGCTGGCTGCGTGCCGATCCGGCCTGCATGGTGCCGGACATGCATGGCGCGCGGATGATGGCCTACGGCGAAACGCTGTGGCCGACGCTGGCCGACTGCCTGGCGTTGCTGCCGGTGCTGCAACCCTTGTTCGCCGATGCCGGGTTCGTGCTCGATGCACCCGATCCTTCGCGCTGGTACCTGCGCCTGCCGATCGACGTGGTCCTGCCGGACTTCGACAGCCCGGACGAGGTGCTGGGCGATGACCTGTTCTCGCACCTGCCGGAAGGCGAGGGCGGCCGCCGCTGGCGGGCGCTGATGACCGAGGCGCAGGTGCTGCTGCACAACCATTCCTGGAACCAGCAGCGCGCCGCGCAGGGACAGCAGCCGATCAATTCGCTGTGGTTCTGGGGCGGTGGCGTGATGCCAGTGTCGGTCAGCACGCCGCATGCGCAGGTGCGCAGCCGGGACGCGCTGCTGCAGGGCCTGGCCCTGGCGGCCGGTGTGGCCGTGGATGGCGAGCAGGCGGTGGACGCACTGGTTGATCTGCGTCAGCTGCGCTCTTTGCAGCAGCTCGGCAACGATGCGATCCGGCCGTTGTTGGCCGCGCTGAAGCGTGGCGAACTGCAGCGGTTGGTATTGGATTTCGAGGACGGTCTGCAGTTCCAGCTGGACCGCGGTCAGCGCTGGCAGTTCTGGAAGAAGCCGCGCCAGCTCCACGACTGATCGGGGCCTCGGCCGAGCGGGGTCGGATCCGTTTGCCATCGGAAAATGGCTCTGACCCCGATGTTTCCCGGGGTTGCCGGCCAGCGGCCGGCACTACCGCAGGTAGCGGCGCCTCAGCGAACCTCGCTGACCACCGTGGGCAGTATCCAGTGCCCGCCGAGCATATTTCGACACTGGCCCGTCGTGAAATCGCTGCTCTTGACGAAGCGCTCGCCGTCCCACACCCAGTCATTGGCGGAGATGCAATCGCCGACACCGCGGCCTCGGTAACGGCCTCGCAACGTAGCGTCATCGCGGTCAAAATCTTCGGCGAGGTTGGTGACAAAGGTCGCTTGGTACGGCGATTTGTCTCGCACCACCCAGTAGGCGTTGCTCATGTTGTAGGCACCCACGAAGCAGCTGGTGCTTGCCAGCACATGCTGGGCGTCCAGTCGCTGGATCTCGATCTCATCCGTCCCGCCCTCGCTCAGGCGGCCGCACTCATCCGGCTTCGGCAGGCTGGCGATCAGTGCCTTGCGCAGGCCCGGTGCTTTCGCCAGTGCCGCGTCGGAGGCGCGCGGTGCCACCAGCGGGCCGCGCATGATCACTGGCACCGGCAATGCCGCAGGCACGCTCGCTTCGGGCTTGTCGCCACGCCGCACCAGCGCACCGGGCGTGCCCAGCCGGCCCTGGGCCTCGTCCATCTTCAGCAGGACGGCCGCTGCACCGCTGTCGGAGATCGGCCACGCCTTGCCCTTGCCGTCGATGATCTCGATGCGTGCCTGGCGCGGCAGTGCGGCGACCAGTGCACCGGTCTGTGCCTGCTGCAACAACACTTTGTCCCCGTCGCCGGTGTCCCGCACCGGGCCCAGGTCCTTGCCGTTCAGGCGCAGGCGCAGCGCCCCGGCCGGCGTCGCGCTTTCGCCATCCTCGCCATTGCGCAGCCGCGCGAGCACCTTCGTACCCGGGCCGCCCGCGCGTTCCAGCATCAGGCTGAGCAGATTGCCGGGTTGTTCCGGACTGTAGCCGGCGGCGCGGCAGGTGCGGGTGTTGTCACAGGCCAGCGACCAGTCGTTGTGCTGGAACTGCACGCCGGCCTTCGGTTCGGGCGTGGCGGCGTGGATGGTCGGGGCCAGGGTGAGGCCCAGCAGCGCGGGAAGGAGCGTGCGATGCATGCGTTGAAGTCCATTTCCGGGCCGACAAGCATGGAAGATATGCTGGCAAATTCCAAATGCTCGCGATCGGGGTGGAGCCTCCTGCGGGCAGAGAGATCCGACCCCGCGCTATCATGGGGATGTCTTCCGCAACCCGGCGATGCCGATGTCCCTTGCCGCCGATGCTGCGCACTCCTCCTCCGATACGCCGATGATCCGCCGCCGCGATGCGGTCGTACCCGGCAGCTGGCCAGAGGGCACGCTGCCACTGCTGGCGCGCCTGTATGCCAGCCGTGGCGCAGGTACGCCAGAGCTGGCGCTGCCGAAACTGGGCAGCCTCCACGCGCCCGAGTTGCTGACCGGCATCGATGATGCGGTGGGTCTGCTGATCGAGGCCATCGCCAACGACAGGCGCATCCTGGTGGTCGGCGATTTCGATTGCGATGGCGCCACCGCCTGTGCAGTCGGCGTGCGTGGCCTGCGCATGCTCGGCGCGCAACACGTCTTCCACGCGGTGCCGAACCGAATGGTGCACGGCTACGGCTTGTCACCTTCTCTGGTGGAGGAGCTGGCCGCGCTGCAGCCGGACCTGCTGGTCACGGTAGACCACGGCATCGCCTGCCATGCGGGCGTGACCGCAGCCAAGGCGCGCGGCTGGCAGGTGCTGGTCACCGACCATCACCTTCCCGGGCCGCAGCTGCCGCCGGCCGATGTCATCGTCGATCCCAATCTCGACGGTGATGCCTTCCCCAGCAAGTCACTGGCCGGCGTCGGCGTGATCTTCTACGTGCTGATGGCGCTGCGCCGGCACATGCGCGAGGCCGGCGTCTTCGCCGATGGCAAGGGGCCGGACCTGACCACGCTGCTGGACCTAGTGGCGGTCGGCACCGTCGCCGACCTGGTGGCGCTGGATCCGAACAACCGGGCACTGGTCAGCGCGGGCTTGCGGCGCCTGCGCGCGGGGCAGGGCTGTGTCGGCCTGCGTGCGCTGATCGAAGCCAGCGGCCGTGACGCAGCGCGGCTCACTGCCACCGACATCGGCTTCGCGCTCGGCCCGCGCCTGAATGCCGCGGGCCGGCTGGAAGACATGGCGCTGGGCATCGCGCTGCTGCTGACCGAAGACCCGCGCCAGGCGCGGGAGATCGCGCAGACGCTGGAGCAGATCAACTCAGAACGCCGCGCGGTGCAGCAGTCGATGACCGATGACGCCGAGCAGGCGTTGACCCGCGTGGTGCTTGACATGTCGGGGCAGCGCCCGGTGGCGGCCTGCCTGTTCGATGCCGACTGGCATCCGGGTGTGGTCGGCCTGGTCGCGTCGAAGATGAAGGATCGCCTGCATCGCCCGGTGATCGCCTTCGCGCCGGCCGAACCCGGCGCCGACACCCTGCGAGGCTCGGCGCGCTCCATTCCCGGCCTGCACATCCGTGACGCCCTGGCGCTGGTCGATGCGCGCCACCCGGGCCTGATCGAACGCTTCGGTGGCCACGCCATGGCGGCCGGCCTCAGCCTGCGGCGTGACCACGTCGATGACTTCAAGGCCGCCTTCGTCGCGGTGGTGCTGGAGATGCTCGATCCGGCGGCACTGCAGCAGCAGGTGCTCAGTGACGGCGAGCTGGCCGCGGACGAGCTGGACCATCGCCACGCCGATGCGTTGCGCCTGGCCGGGCCGTGGGGCCAGGGTTTCCCCGAGCCACTGTTCGACGGCCACTTCGAAGTCGCCAACTGGCGCGTGCTGAAGGAGCGTCACCTGAAGCTGGAACTGCGCCTGCCCGGCGTACCCGGCACGATCAACGCCATCCATTTCGGCGGCTGGCACGGCAACGCGCCATCACGTCACGTCCACCTGGCCTACCGGCTGGCCTGCGATGACTACCGTGGCGGCAGCGCCATCCAGCTGATCGTGGAGCACTGCCTGCCCGCATAGAAAAAGGGGACGGAGGGGATTAAGCCGCTTTTGCCTTGTATGCCAATTGCGACTTAATCCCCTCCGTCCCCTTTTTGGGGGTGCCAACCCCGTTACGGTTGCTGGTGCGTTCAACGGTCTACGATCCCACTGGAGCCCGGTCATGGTCTTCACCCGTTGCTGCACCGTAGTGCTGCTGGCCCTTGCGGCCTGGCCCGCTGGCGCGCAGTCGCCGCCGATCTCCCGGCCGCAGGCTGCCACGCCGCTGCTGATCGCGCCGGCGGCTGAGCAGCCGGTTCAATTGCGACAAGCCCGCATCGAAGGCGAGGTGCAGGCCGGCATCGCCCAGACCCGGATCACGCTGGAATTCCACAACCCCAACCGGCGGGTACTGGAGGGCGAGCTGCAGTTCCCGCTTGCCGATGGCCAGCAGATCAGCGGCTTCTCGCTGGATATCAACGGCGAGATGCGTGACGCGGTGCCGGTGCCCAAGGACCGCGGCCGCCAGGTGTTCGAGGAGATCGCCCGTCGTGGCGTCGACCCGGGGCTGCTGGAACAGACCGCCGGCAACCAGTTCCGGCTGCGCATCTATCCGCTGCCGGCCGGCGGTAGCCGGCGCGTGCAGCTGGTGATCCGCGAGCCGTTGGCCTTCGCCGGCCAAGGCTGGCAGTGGACACTGCCGCTGCAGTTTGCCGCCGGTGCAGCCTCGGTTGAGCTGAAACTGCAGGCCCCCGGCGCGACTACTGCGGGTACGGCACCCTTCCGCATCAGCGCGGGCCAGCTGCAGTGGCAGGGCAGGGGTGCGCAGCTGCCGCAGCAACTGCAGTGGAGCATGCCGGCAGCCCGCCAGGCACAGGTGCAGGTGGCGCCCTGGCAGGACGGCCATTACCTGCTGGCGCAGCTGCCGGTGGCGGCCAGCAGCACGCCGCGCACGTTGCCCAGTGAGATCGGGCTGCTGTGGGACGGTTCCGGCTCGGCGGGCCAGCGCGATCGCACACGTGAGTTCGCCCTGCTGGATCGCTATTTCGCTGCGCTGGGTGACGGCAGCGTGGCGTTGACCGTGCTGCGGGATCGCGCCGAGCCGGTGCGTCGATTCCGTATCCGCGCCGGCAACTGGAGCGAGCTGCGCGCAGCCCTGCAGGCCGTGCGCCCGGACGGTGCCAGCGCGCTGGCGCAGTGGCAGCCGCAATCGAGCGTGAAGGAATACCTGCTGTTCGGCGATGGCCTGCTGACCTATGGGCCGGAACAGCTGCCGCCGATGGCGCCGGATCAACGCCTGTTTGCGGTCAGCAGCGCCGGCGCGCGCACCGATGCCGTGCGACTGCGGGGTTGGAGTGAGGCGCATGGCGGCCGTTTCGTCGCGCTGGGCAAGGATGTCGACGCGGCCGCGCATGCGCTGCTGGCGTCGCCGTTGGATGTGCAGGTCGATGCGGGGCGCGGCGTGCAGGACGTGGTCATCGACCGTCGCAGTGAAGCCCAGGGTTGGCTGTGGCTGCATGCACGACTGGCAGCCGACGGCGTGCCGATGCGGGTGCGCGTGGGTGGCGGCGAATGGCAGGCGCTGCCGGCCACGCAGAAAAGCGATGACGGCGAACTGCTGGCCGGCCTGTGGGCGCAGGCGCGCCTGCAGCAACTGGCCGTCGACCGCCGCGGCAACCGCGAGGCCATGCAGCGCCTGTCGCAGCAGTTTGGCCTGGTCGGGCCGGACACCTCGTTGATCGTGCTGGAGACGCTGGAGGATTACCTGCGCTATGCCATCCGTCCGTCCGGCAAGCTGCGCGCGGACTACGATGCGCGGTTCGCACGGCAGGTGACTGACCGCGCTGCTGCCGATCGCGAGCGCCTGGACCAGGTGGCTGCGCGCTGGAAGGAGCGCCAGCAGTGGTGGAGCCGCAGCTGGCCGAAGGGTGCGCCGCCGCGGGCCAAGGAAACAGCGCTGGACGTTGCTTCGGCCGACTATCCTGCCGAGTCAGCGCCGATGGCGATGCTCGTCGCATCGGCGCCCGCGGCACCGCCTGCGCCTGCACCGATGGCCGCGGCGGCAGAACAGCGCATGCAGGCCAGCAGCGCACGCGCGCGTCGTCCGGCGCCCGCGTCGGAGAATGCACTGGATTCGATTGTGGTCACCGGCGGCTCGGTCGATGCCGCTGCAGCCGCCAACGATGGCCAGCTCGGCATCCAGCTGGCGGCATGGCAGCCGGACTCGGCCGTCGCCCGGCGCCTGCGCCAGGGGCCGCCGTCGCAGCTCTATGACCGCTATCTGGCCGAGCGCGATGCCCACGCCGACAGCAGCGCGTTCTTCCTCGATGTGGCCGACCTGCTGATGGAGCAGGGCCAGCGCGAGCTGGCGCTGCGGGTGCTGTCGAACCTGGCCGAGATGGAGCTGGACAACCGCCACCTGCTGCGCGTGCTCGGTTACCGGCTGATGCAGGCCGACGCGCCCGCACTGGCGGTGCCGGTATTCGAGCAGGTGCTGGCGATGGGCCAGGAGGAACCGCAGAGCTTCCGCGACCTGGGCCTGGCACTGGCAGCGGCCGGCCAGCCGCAGCAGGCCCTGGCGCCGCTGTACCAGGTGGTGGTGCGGCCGTGGGACAGCCGCTTCGACGGCATCGCGCTGGTTGCCCTGGATGAACTGACCAACCTGGTGGCACGCAGCACGCCGCGGCTGGATACCTCGGCGATCGACCCGCGCCTGCTGCAGGCAATGCCGCTGGACCTGCGCGTGGTGCTGACCTGGGATGCCGACAACAGCGACATGGACCTGTGGGTGACCGACCCGAACGGCGAGCGCGCGTACTACGGCAATCGCCTGACTTACCAGGGCGGGCAGATGTCGGAGGACTTCACCGGCGGCTATGGCCCCGAGCAGTTCTCGCTGCGCAACGCCAAGCCGGGCAAGTACAAGGTGGAGGCCAACTACTTCGGCAGCCGCCAGCAGCTGGTGACCGGTGCGACGACCCTGATGCTGCGCCTGACCACCCATTGGGGCACGGCCAAGCAGAAGGACCAGATGGTGACGATGCGCCTTAAGGATCGCGCCGAAACCGTGCTTGTGGGCGAGTTCGAGGTTCGTTGACCGCTCGGACGTCCGCGTAGCGTCGAGCTTGCTCGACTGCTTTGATGTAGAGCCGGGGCCATGCCCGGCTCACGGCACAAGCAGCCGAGCCTCGGCTCGGATCTACAACGCTGCGACGCTTGCCATTGGCGCCGCGGGCGGATCGACACGCAGGCCGAACAGGGGCCGCAGCCAGCGGCAGCGACGGATCAGCAGTTCGTGGATCAGCAGGCAGCCGCCGACCGTGCCGCCCAGCAGCAGTGCCGGTTCCAGCCATGGGCCCAGCTGCAGCGGCTTGAGCCAGAACAACAGCACGATGATCAGGCTCTGGTGCAGCATGTACCAGGGATAGATCGCCTCGGTGGAGACAGGGGGACGTGCCCGTGGCCTCTCCCATGTGTTCTGGATGAGAGTGGTTCCTCCTGCCAGTCTCTGCCTTCTGCTGGTTCCTGTCGCCGCGATCTTCATGGTGTGCCTTTTCTTCAACTAACTGGCCTTGCCCTACGATTTCAGGATCCGCTCTTGGAGATCGATTCCCGGCAAGAGAGGATCGAGGGCCTCTTGTTCCACACAGATGGGGCGCAGTGTTTCTGCCAGCTCCGACCAGCCAGCGCGGTCAGCGTGGCGCGTCATGGCACCAAGCGTGGCAGGATCTGCTCGGTGCGTTTCCACGCCGGCAGGGAGCCCAAGCGGGTCCATCAACCAAGGGAGAAAGGGGAGGGATGTGGGCACCACCTCTCGAATCCTGGCGGCGATGCGAAACCCGCCGGCGTCGATGTCACCCCAGTGCAGGACGGGCGTGGCCGACGAAACCTCGGCCAGGAGCTTGGCGTACGCGGTGGCCCAAGCGGGCGAGGGCATGCCCCCGGTGTACACGATCAACCCCTGGGGCGCTTGCGGCAATTGGCTGCACAGGTGGAAGGTGGTCAGGTTCTCGATGCTCAGTACCCACGCTGGGGTGCCCGAATAGCCTTCAATGGCCTTGCTGGCCACGCCGAGAAACGGGCGAAGCACAGGGGCGAGCTGGTTTTGGTCAAGCCGCAGGGTGCCTGCGCCGGCAACCAGGAAGGGCTGCGGCTCCTTCACTAACCCCGGCTGGTTGAACAATTCTTGAGGGGTCCTGGCAGGGGCCGCGAGACTCTCGTTGGTGAGGACGTCCAGCGGTCGAAGCAGCTTTTCGATGCGTTTGGAGTCACCGAACAGCTTGACGCTCAGTCGACGTACGACCTGATCTTCGCCTGGCAATCGGGCCAAAGCGTCTAGGACGGTGAGGGCATCGACGAAGACGTTCGCCGACGCGGGACCCAATTTGCGGATCTTCTTGCCGCTGCGCCACCTCTCGAGGATTTGCCGAACACGCGGATTCGTTGCCCAAGGTGCGAGCGATGTGCTGGCCGTGCTGAGCACGTCCGTGCGGGTCGTGGTGCCCAGGAAGGCGGCCAACGCCGGGACGTTCTTTACGGAGATGAGATCCGCTGTCCGATCCTCTCCCCCCTGCTTGGACCAGACTACGTGGATGGCACCCTCGCGTTCCGCCTTGCGCATGCGCTCGTGGAACGCATCACGATCTTTCAGTGACAGGGCCCAGTAGGCGTCAAGCTCGCTGATCTTTTCCTTGGCGGTCCGGTCGCTGGACAAGGCGCGCTTCTCGGCCCGGGCGAGAAGCCCGGCGAGTACGGCATCAGCCAGCATCGGAAGCCCCGCTGATCAATCTAGCCATCTCCGTCTCTAGGAGCTCGGGATAGAGCAAGTAGTTATCGCTGCGCAGAAGCTCCTTTGCTTCATCCAGGACGACGTTCTTGGTGAGCTGGATCTGGTCAGAGCCATGGCGCGCCATGTCGTAGTAGATGTCGAGGAAAGAAGACATCTTGGGCTGATCGGCCTCGGGGCCCGCCAGGATCATCTGCAGGCCCAGGGCGTTGAGGTACTCGGCGGTTGCACGAACGTTCTGGGCGTCCATCTTCTCAAACGCCTCATCGAGCATGATCAAGCCGCCTGGCGTCTGCGCGGTTTTGGACTTGCCATAGGCAGCGGCCAAGGCCGCTCCGAAGATTACGTACAGCGGCGTGCGGTGTTCGCCGCCGGAACCAGGGCCAAATCGCTTGCTCAGCAGCCCGATCGAGGTGCCGTTGTGGAAGATCTTGACGTCATAGGAGAAGAAGCGGCGATGGTCGTTCAACGGACTGGTCGCATGGAGAAGCGGGGAGTCGGCATCCCCCTCGACCAGCAATCGGAACTCCTCAGGAACCTTCTCGGTTTCCTTGAACAGATCGACCCCTTCTTCGCCGTGTTTCTTGACCTGGAGCAGAAAATTGTAGAGCGCTCGATGCTGCTCAATCGGGCTATGCACGAACTGGTAGCGCTCGCCATTGGAAAACTCCGGCGCCGAACGCAGGATGTCGTTCAGTCCGTCGATCTGACTCGAGACGGCGTCAAACCCCTCCAGCAGGGTCTGGGCGACGTCGGTCCGGAACACATCGACGGCGGCTTGATACGCTTGCTCAGCCTCTTCCTTTCGCTGGATCAGCTCAAGACCCTCCAAACGCTGCTTCTCGTCGACGGCAAAGGCGTGAACCTGCTGCCACTGCTGCTTGGTCAGATCGTGGTTTTGGAGAGCAAAGTCCGCCGCGTACTGACAGAAACTGCTCCAGCCCTCGTGGTCGGCTTCAGAGGCGGCATCATTGGCTCGGTTGACTCGGGTCCTGCAAGCGGTCTGCTTGGCATCCACGTCCTCGCCCAATCGCGCGTCATATCGCGCGCGGTGACGCTCCACTTCGTTGGCGTCGTAGAGGGGGGCAGTGCGAAGCAGCTTCTCGTTGGCTTGGGCTGACTCGAGCAGGCCCTCAAGCCCACGGACGGCTTGGGTGGCCTGGTTGAGTTTCTGGGTCAGTCCGCCGACCTCGCTGCTCAGAGCGGTCACCTGGCGTCTGGCCAGGTCACGGCGCTCGGAGGCCAGAGCCAGTGCCCCTTCCAGCTTGTCCAGTTCCCCGGAGCGCACCGCCGCGAGCCTTTCACGCATCTGCTCGACCACGCTGAGGCTGCCTCGAACGGAGGAGAAGAGGCGGTTCAGATGCCCAAAGGTCTCATCTGCGCTGGCGTAGAGGCCCAGCCGATTGGCTGCTGCACCCAAGGCGATGGCGTTGGCCTGGGCCAGGCCGTACACGCGCTCGGCCTCTGCCAATTCACGTGAGGCCTCATCTTGAAGCTGGGAGGAGTCGACGCGGCCGATGATCAACTGCTTGGGGCGCTCTCGCAGTTCGATGCTGCCTCCGGTGCTGACCATGCCCTCCTTGGAGATTGCCCGCGCCGAATCCAGCAGTTCCTCGCTGCTGGAAGCCAAAGTGAGCTGTCCAAGAACACCCTGCAGATAGCGTACGGCCTCGACATCGCCTTCGATGAGGTTGGCGGCGAACCGGCCGGCGCTTCGGGACTGCCAGGGATGACCTCGAGTGGGCATGGCGAGTTTGACGCGCCAGAGGCCGAGCCGGGGCCCGTGTTTCCTGTACACGTCGATCGCGCGCAGTTCCTGTTCGCGGCCGCCGGCGACCAGCAGGGCGTCGGCGTGGCTGGTCAAGAAGGCCTCCAGCGCCGGCTGCCAGGTCGGGTCTTTGATACTGACCAAGTCGGCCACCGGGGTAGCGGTGATGCCATGCTCGTGAAGCAGGCGACGGAGCTCGGAGACAGGCTCCCTCAGCTTTCTGAGCCCTTGCTGGGCGCGCTCCAGCGTGGATTTGGCCTCCCGGCGTGCATCCAGCGCCGATTTCGCTGCCTGTTCGGCCGCCGTGGCGGCCCGGCGGGCACAGTGGCTCGTCTTCTCCAGCGCCGTCGCCACCGATCTCAACTGCTCGGCCGGAAGCGGGGCGTGCTCATCGTTGACCGGTAGCGCGAGCAGTTGCGCAAGCGCGGCTTCAAAAACCTCTTGGGCATCGCCGAGATCCGGCAGGCGTCCGGCTTGGGCCACCGCGGACGTCGCAGCGGCCACCATGGCGCTCAGCTCCGAGGCCTTCTCGCCGTGACTGCGCTCCAGATCCGACAGGTGCGCTGCCGTACTGGCCTGCTTGGCATAGTCCGGATCCCGATCTCTTGCCTGCAGCGCGCGGTCTCGGGCAGCCTCGTGAAGCTCAACGGCCAATTCGGCCTCCTTCAACGCATCCTGCTTGGCGGAGAGTTCACCCGTGAGCTCGTCGACCTTGTCCTGGGTGGCCGAGAGGTTCTCAGCCACCCGTTCGGTCTCATAGACAGCCCCAAGGGCCTGAACGTTCGTGGCGGCCGTACGCTCGCGAAGCACCAGACTGTACTTGGCGGCGATCTCACTGACGCGATCGATCCGCTCCTGGACGATGCGCACCAGCTCGCGCAGATCGCGGAACTGAAGAAGGCGGGCCTTGAACAGGGCGACGTCGGTGAGGTGCTCCTCGACCAGGTTGTCGCGCAGCACCTCGTTGAGGTCGGCGACGTCCTGGTTGAGCTTCAGCGACCGGGCAAACGACGTCTGGATGGATTTCGTGTTGGGGCGCTCGCCGGGCGATGCCAGGTTGCCCACGAACACGTGCCGCAGGAAGGTCTGGCGATTCTTGGTGATCTCCGCCGTCGTCCCGACGGCCCGGCACTCGTCGGCGATGATGTGCTGGAACCGGCGCCACGGGATGGTGACTTCCTTTCCATCCTGAACCTCAACGTGCATCTTGCTGGTGAGGGCGATGCCCGGGAGCACATAGAGGCCGTTGAGGGTGGCCTCGGGACTGGTCTGGTCGGCGGAGAACGATGCTCCGATCGTGACCGGATAGTTGGTCTCCTGATCACGGAACACCAGGTTGATGTAGGTGTTCGCCGCATTGCGATAGCGCTTGTCGTCGGTCTGGCCATAGACGCCCAGGCAGTAGTCGCGTAGCGTGCGCGCCCTCCGCTTGCCTTCGCCCGAGGCGTTGTAGTGGGTGCGGTTGCCATCTGCAGCCAGAATCACGATCTGGAAGGCGTCCAGCAGTGCGGTCTTTCCGGTTCCGTTGGGGCCAAGGAACGCCGTGTTATGGCCGATCTCCAGGTCCGTCCTCTCGTAGAGGAAGTACTGGACCATGCTGATCATGACGAGCTTCTTCATGCGTTCTCTTTCTCTTCGTCAGTGCTCGATGGAGCATGTGCGGCCAGCTGAAGCAGGGCGGTTTCGCCGAGGACGTCAACAATGCCGGGCCTGACGATGACCGTGAACGGTTGCTCGTCATGAGCATCTTCCAGGCGAAGCAGGCCGTAGCGCTTCAAGGCCGCCAAGGTCTCCCGCAGCTGCGCGGTTTCCGGAAGCTCTTTCCCCATCAGATCCTTGTAGGCCGTCTCCAGATCATGGATCGTCACGTGCGCCTCGCCGGCGATGATCTCGGTGGCATACATCTTGTCGTTGTAGAGGCTGCGCAGTACCAACGCCAAGCGGGTCTCGGACAATCGCATCTTTTCCGCCACGTATGGGTTGGGGACGGCCACCACATAGGACATGTGAGGATTGTGAATCACCGTCATTCCCAAGCTACCGAGCAGCTCGCGGTAGCTTGCCAGGAACTTGACCAAGATTTCGTAGGTCGTCCGGCTGCGTAAGTCTGATCCGTAGATCACTTGTTCCATGACCAGGCGGTAGCCTGCACGCCGAAGATCATCTGCAACGTACAGCGGGTTCTGCTCAGCCAATCTCTCCCAATTCACCATCACGCACGCTCCCTCTGAATCCTGAAGGTTCGATGTTCCATGTATGGATTGCGGGTGCTGGAGTCCGGGTCGAACCCTACGCGCACGCCTGGAAGTTTCAGCAACGGGTCGTCCCTCCGCATCTCGGGGGGACATTCGCTTCGAGAGGCAATCAACAGCAGGCGCTGATAGCAGCAGAGATCGTTGATGGACTCGATGGTCAGTTCCTGGCAGCTGATCTCGCTGCGGCCCTTCAGGTGCCGGGCGATATAGTGGATGAGCTGCATGGGCTTCACCATTCGGACCTCGGCCATCTTGCGACGGAGCGATTCCAACGCCAGCTCCTCCAGGGTAGGGGTCCTGCGACGGACACCCGTGGCGACCTGGGATTTGACGAAAAGGTGTGGCTTGGCCAGGCCCCACTCGGAGGCGTGGCGCGCGCCGCTGGCGGCTGGAAGCCCAATGTCGCCTTCGCGCATGTGCCCCACGGCCGAAAGCGAGCGCGCGATGAGTTTGTCGAAGTTGCGCGGGGCTCGCATACTGTAGGCCATCAGCACGAGGCCCTGCTGATTGGCGATCCGGATCTCTTCGTCGACGTGGCGCAGTTGCTCGTGCACCTCGCTCAGCCGCAGCAGTTGAAGGCTGTCGCGCTCGAAGAGCGTTTCAGCTCGGCCGCTGTCTCCACCCGCACGCTTCTCGGTGTACCACGCAAGCAGCGAAGACCGGCGTTCTTCCTCGTGACGCATTTGGTGGGTGAGGCTGACGATCAGCGTGCGGTACTGAAGGGGGTGATCCTTGGTCCTCAGTTCACTGTAATCGGCGATAAAGAGGCCCTGCACGTATTCCTCGAAGAAGCCCTTGACGAACTCCCTGGCCGTTGATCGGCGAAGCAGTTCTACCATGAGGTCCTGGACTTTGCAGGCCGTGTGGACGATGTGCGCCATGCACTGTTTGGCCTGCCGCGCGGCCTCCACGAATTGCTCGCCACCGGATTCCCCGCTGTAGACGGATTTGAGATTCAGAAGGATCGACCGGAATTTGCTGCCGAGGAATTCAGGCTCCTGCGTCGAGAAGTCGCACAGGACGCTGAAGAACTGGGCGACCACGGGTCTGACGGTCAACATCTTCACCGCACCACGGCGACGCTCGGACAGCCAAGACGTTTCCACCAGCTTGTTGGCGATCTCGTTTGCCCGAATCGTAATGTTGGTTTCCAGGTCCCCGTCCCAAGGGTCATCAGCGGCCAGGTAGGATTCAATCGCTCGAACCACGGCCGTTTTCTGGACGTCTTCGCCGGGGGAGAGACCGCCGTCGCCCCACAGTTCAGCCATGAGGCGGCAGATGACGGCCCAATACCGCTGTCCGTTGGGCATGCCCAGCAGCCGGAAAAGACCAGGGTTCAGGCGGTCGAACAGGGGTACGGCATCGGAACTCTCCACGCGCGCATCCTTGCTTGTTGGTCATAGCATGGTGCTATTAATAGCGCCGTGCTATTGTCCATGTCAAAGCAGAGCGATCTATGGCCCAGAGAACCATCCAGTCCGAAGAGCGCTTGCGAGCGATCGAACTTTTACTCCTCTGGGAAGGGCGGGTCAGTCGCGCTCGCCTCTTGCAGTTGTTCGATGTCCACGAAACCCTTGCAAGCCGGGACATTGCCGCATTCAGGTTGCGGTACCCGCACGCCTGCGTGCCCGTCCCCAATGCCAAGGCCTATGACCGTGCCCGGCGAATGAGGCCCGATCTCACGGTGGGCCTCTTCAGTGAATACGAGCGGCTGATTGGCGCAACAGCGGACGCCCACCTCTTGGCGGGGGTTCCCAGTTCGTTGGTGGGCGTTGACGGAACGCGCATCAGCTACTCAGATCATGCGCGGATACACGCCGCGATTCGTAGCGGTGGTGCGGTTGGCATCACCTACCGTTCGATGAGTCAGCCCGCCGCTCACCGGCGAACCATTCGGCCGCACACGCTCATCAAAGCCGGGGCGCGCTGGCATGTGCGTGCTTGGTGCACCAAGGCGAGTCAATTCCGTGATTTCAATCTGGGCCGAATCACCGAGGTCGAAACCGTGGACGTTCAGGACCTACCTGGGAAGGATGAGGACGTCCAGTGGGCCAACAAGGTGGCCGTTCGGCTCATCGCGCATCCGCAGCTCAGTTCCGCTCAGCGGGAGATGGTTCGCGAGGAATACATGCAGGGCACCGCAGGGCTCCGGTTTGAAGTGGAGGTCCCGTTGGTCCCCTACGTGATTCAGGCCTATCGGGCAGGGCTGGATCCCCAGCGGCATCCTGCGCCCGATTATCTCCTGATGGTGGATGACCCAGAGTCCCTCCCCAAGGGTGCTAGTTGGCACTGACGGTGAGGTCAGGCGCCGCGTCACGAAGGTGGCGCTTGTTTCAAATTCGAAGGCTCCGCTAAGCCGCGACTAGGGCTTGATTTCGCGGCCCCGGCATTGGGGGCAGAGGTTGCGGCAGCAGTCGCTCTGATCGAGTGGGGCGCAGATGGATGAGGGTCCCACCCGGAGGCCGGAGGTCTACTTCACAGCGCCCAAGGGATGTGGGGGTTGTTGTGGGGGAAATGCCTGGCGCGGCCAGGTAACGCTTGCTGGATCAATGGCTTGGCGCTATCCTGAGCAGTCATCTTTTGAATGCACGACCGCCGACATGATCGAACTGAATCCTGTCCGCCAGCGCATCACCGATCTGACCGATCGCGTGCTGTCGCTTCGGGGGTATCTTTGACTACGACGCCAAGAAAGAGCGTCTTGAAGAAGTAACGCGGGAGCTGGAAAGCCCCGACGTCTGGAACAACGCCGAATACGCCCAGAACCTGGGCCGCGAGCGTTCCAGCCTGGAAAAGACCGTGGGCGGCATCGCCTCGGTGCTCGATGGCCTGAACGACGCCACCGAGCTGCTGGAGCTGGCCGAGTCCGAGCAGGACGAGGAAACCGCTCTGGCCGTGGTCGCCGACCTCGACAAGCACCAGGCGCACGTGGAGAAGCTGGAGTTCCAGCGCATGTTCTCCGGCGAGATGGACAATGCGGCCGCGTTCGTCGACATCCAGGCCGGTGCCGGTGGTACCGAAGCCCAGGACTGGGCCGAGATCCTGCTGCGCATGTACCTGCGCTGGTGTGAATCGCGTGGCTGGAAGACCGAGCTGATGGAAGTCTCCGGCGGCGACGTTGCTGGCATCAAGTCGGCCACGCTGCGCGTGGAAGGCGACTATGCCTATGGCTGGCTGAAGACCGAGACCGGTGTGCACCGCCTGGTGCGCAAGTCGCCGTTCGACTCGGACAATCGCCGCCACACCAGCTTCACCTCGGTGTTCGTGTCGCCGGAAATCGACGACAACATCGACATCACCATCAACCCGGCCGACCTGCGTACCGACGTGTACCGTTCGTCCGGTGCCGGTGGCCAGCACGTCAACAAGACCGAGTCGGCGGTGCGCATCACCCACATCCCGACCAACATCGTCGTGGCCTGCCAGACCGGCCGAAGCCAGCACCAGAACCGCGACAACGCGATGAAGATGCTGGCCGCCAAGCTGTACGAGCTGGAGATCCAGAAGCGCAACGCCGAGAAGGACGCGGTGGAAGCCACCAAGTCCGACATCGGCTGGGGCAGCCAGATCCGCAACTACGTGCTCGACCAGAGCCGTATCAAGGACCTGCGTACCGGCATCGAGCGCTCGGATACGCAGAAGGTGCTCGACGGCGACCTGGACGAGTTCGTCGAGGCCAGCCTCAAGGCCGGCCTGGCCGTGGGCTCCAAGCGCGTCGATGCCTGATCGACGCGCCTGCGCGGATAGCATCGCCTTCCGCAACGGAGGGCGATGATGCGCAGCGAAAGTGAACGCAAGGAACTGGGCGGCTTCCTCAAGGCCTGCCGCGCCCGTGTCGACCCCGCCACGCTCGGCCTGCCGGCCGGGCGCCGGCGTACCCCGGGCCTGAAACGCGAGGAAGTCGCGCTGGCGATCGGGGTCAGTGTCAGCTGGTACACCTGGATCGAGCAGGGCCGTGAAGTGCGCGCCTCGCCCGAGGTGCTGGAGCGGCTGGCGCAGGTGCTGCGCATGAGCGACGACGAGCGCGCCTATGCGTTTGCGCTGTCCGGCTACGGCGTGCCGCTGGAGTCACCGGACGAGAGCGTGACCGATGGCCTGCGCCAGTTGGTGGAGGCGATGCAGCCGATCCCGGCCTACGTGCGCAACACCCGCTTCGATATCCTGGCCTGGAATCCGGCCATTGCCGATCTGTTCGTGGACTACAGCCAGTTGGCGCCGCATGAGCGCAACACGCTGCGGCTGATGTTCCTGTACCCGCCGTACCGCACGTTGATCCTCAACTGGGAAGAAATGACCCGCGGCCTGCTGGCCGGCTTCCGCGCGGCGATGGCGCAGGCGCCGGACAAGGCGCCGTTCCTGGCGCTGGTCGAGGACCTCGCCGCGCACAGCGAAGAATTCCGCCAGTGGTGGCCGGAGCACGACGTGCGCCGGTTCGATGAGGGTGCGAAGAAGCTGAACCATCCCACGCGCGGGCTGCTGGACCTGCAGTACGTGGCGCTGGTGCCGGAGAGCCGGCACGATCTTTCCCTGGTGACCTACCTGCCGCGAAAGTAGGGCTGTTCGGCAGGGCTTGCAGCCCTGCACCCGCGGTAGTGCCGGCCGCTGGCCGGCAACCTCAGAAGCAACAGCAACAGCGGGCATTCCGTGGGATGGCGGGGCGGTGTGGGTTGGCAGGACACGCCGTAAACCCATCCTTGGGGGCTCGATGGCGCCATCCATGGCGCCAACGGTCCTGCCAACCCACACCGCCCCGCCTTTGACAGTTTCCGCGCGGCTGTTGGTGGGTGTCGACGTTGGTCGACACATCTGTCAGATATCGAAAGAAATTCCCAAGAGTATTTCCGGCAGATCGCGGAAAACCGTCGAAGGCGGGGTGGGTCCGGTTGCGGGAGTGTCCGCGGCATGGATGCCGCGGCCAAGCCCCCAAGGACGGGTTTACGGCGTCTCCCGCAACCGGACGCACCTCGCCATCCCACGGATAGCCCGCTGTTGCTGCTGCTTCGGCTGTTGCAGTTGCTCTGCGGGTGCAGGGCGCAGCCCTGCCAAGAGCCCCCATTCAGCCAGGTAAGTGCTGGTCACAGGATAGGCAGACGCCTTGTTGCCTCCGCCAATCGGGTCCACATTCCTGTGCAGAAGACGGGCCACCGCCCGTTGTCGAGACAACAGGAGCCCTGCATGTCCGCTGCCCCCACCACCGCCATTTCCCGCGATCCGGCTACCGGCCAGCAGATCGCCAGCCATCCCTTCGCCACCGATGCCGAACTGGATGCGATCCTCGAGCGTGGCCAGGCCGGCTTCGCCGCCTGGAGCGCCAGCAGCCTCGAACAGCGGGCCGCAGTGCTGCGTGCGATGGCCGCCGTACTGCGCCGTGACCGTGAAAAGCTGGCCGCGCTGGCCACTGCCGAAATGGGCAAGGTCCAGGCCGAAGCACTGGCCGAGATCGAGAAGTGCGCCGTGCTGTGCGACTGGTACGCCGACCACGGCGCGCAGTTCCTGCGTGACGAACCCACCCAGGTGCCCGATGACAAGGCCTACGTGTCCTACCTGCCGCTGGGCGTGGTGCTGGGCATCATGCCGTGGAATTTCCCGTACTGGCAGGTGATGCGCGCGGCGGTGCCGATCCTTATGGGTGGCAACGGCTTCCTGCTGAAGCCGGCCGAGAACATTGTCGGTACCGCGCAGCTGCTCGACGCCGCCTGGCGCGACGCGGGGCTGCCGGAAGGCACCTTCATCGCCGCCAACATCAGCCGCGAGGGCACCAGCCGCGCGATTGCCGATGACCGCATTGCGGCAGTCACCCTGACCGGCAGCGTGGCCGCCGGCCGCAGCATCGCCGCCCAGGCCGGGCAGGCGCTGAAGAAGGTGGTGCTGGAGCTGGGGGGCTCGGATCCGTTCATCGTGCTGGCCGATGCCGATCTGGACGCTGCCGTGGAGGCGGCGGTGGCCTCGCGCTTCCAGAATACCGGGCAGGTCTGCATTGCCGGCAAGCGGATCATCGTTGAAGACGCGGTGTACGACCGCTTCGTCGCGCAGTTCTGCCAGAAGGTGCAGGCACTGACCATCGGCGATGGCCGCGAGGCAGGCAACCGCATCGGGCCGATGGCACGCCAGGACCTGCTGGAACAGTTGGACGCGCAGGTGCGCGCCTCGGTGGACGCAGGCGCGAAGCTGCTCGTCGGTGGCCATCAGCTCGATCGCCCGGGCGCGTTCTATGCGCCCACCGTGCTGGCGGACGTGGAGCCGGGCATGCAGGCCTTTGATACGGAGACGTTCGGGCCGGTGGCCTCGATCAGCCGCGCCCGCGATGCCGACCATGCGGTGGAACTGGCCAACCAGAGCGAATTCGGCCTCAGCGGCAACCTGTGGACCGGTGACCGCGCCCGTGCCATGCAGCTGGCGCGCCGGCTGCAGACCGGCGGCGTGTTCGTCAACGGCTTCTCCGCTTCCGACCCCCGCGTGCCGATCGGTGGCGTGAAGAAGAGCGGTTTCGGCCGCGAGCTCTCGCACTTCGGCATCCGTGAATTCGTCAACGCGCAGACAGTGTGGTTCGACAAGCATTGACGCGCGGCTCTCATCCTTCCTGCAACGATCCACCATCAGTCCAGCACAAAGGACGGCATCCGATGTCCAAGGGTTCAGATCTGCTCGTCGCCGCACTTGAGAACGAAGGCGTCGAGCGCATTTTCGGTATTCCCGGCGAAGAAAACCTCGACGTGGTCGAGTCGCTCCGCCATTCCAGCATCGAACTGGTCATCACCCGCCACGAACAGGCGGCGGTGTTCATGGCGGCCACTTACGGCCGCCTGACCGGCAAGCCGGGCGTATGCCTGGCAACGCTCGGTCCGGGCGCGCTCAACTTCACCACCGGCGCCGCCTATGCGCTGCTCGGTGCGTGGCCGGTGATCCTGATCACCGGACAGAAGGGCATCGTCGCCAGCAAGCAGGCGCGCTTCCAGATCGTCGACATCGTCAGCACGATGAAGCCGCTGACCAAGCAGGCGCGGCAGATCGTCTCGGCGCGCACGATCCCGACCATCGTCCGCGAGGCGTTCCGGGTTGCCCAGGAAGAGCGGCCAGGCCCGGTGCTGCTGGAGCTGCCCGAGGACATCGCCGCCGATGAGGTCGAGGGCGCGGCGATGATCCCGCCGCACGCGGTGGACCGCCCGGTCGCCAGCCCGGAAGCGCTGGACCGCGCGGCGGAGATCATCCGCAACGCCCGGCGTCCGCTGCTGATGATCGCTTCGGCGGCGTCGCGGCCGCAGTCCAGCGAGGCGCTGTCGGCGTTCGTGCTGCGCGCCGGCATTCCGTTCTTCACCACGCAGATGGGCAAGGGCGCGGTGGCCGGGGGCTCGGGCCTGTACATGGGCACCGCGGCGCTGACCGAGCGTGATTACGTGCACATGGCGATCGACCAGGCCGACGTGATCGTGACCATCGGTCACGAAGTCACCGAGAAGCCGCCGTTCGTGATGCGCCCGGGTGGGCCGACGGTGATCCATATCGGCTACTCGCAGGCGGCGGTGGAGCAGGTGTACTTCCCGCAGGTGGAGGTGATCGGTGATATCGGCCGTTCGTTGACCCGGCTGGTCGATCGCATCGAAGGTGCAGTGCCCAATGCCGATGCGCTGCTGCCGCTGCGCGCAACCATCCTCGAGCACCTGGCCGACCGTGCCGATGAGGCCCGGTTCACCCCGCAGCGGCTGGTGCACGACGTGCGCCAGGTGATGCCACCGGATGGCATCGTGGCGCTGGACAACGGCATGTACAAGATCTGGTTTGCGCGCAACTACCGCACCCAGGTGGCCAACACATTGCTGCTGGACAACGCGCTGGCGACCATGGGCGCGGGCCTGCCGTCGGCGATCATGGCCTCGATCCTGTACCCGCAACGACGGGTGCTGGCGGTGTGTGGCGACGGCGGTTTCATGATGAACAGCCAGGAGCTGGAGACGGCGCGCCGGCTGGGCCTGAACCTGGTGGTGCTGATCCTCAACGACGGTGCCTACGGCATGATCCGCTGGAAGCAGGCGGTGGATGGTTTCACCGACTATGGCATGACCTTCAGCAACCCGGATTTCGTGAAGTACGCGGAGGCCTACGGCTGCAAGGGCCACGAGGTGACCGCCATCGAGCAGTTCATCCCGACCCTGGAAGCTGCGTTCAACGCGGGTGGGGTGCACCTGGTCTCGGTGCCGGTGGACTATTCGGAGAACCAGCGGGTGCTGGTGGATGAGTTGCGGCAGGCCTTCCCCGGCAACAGGTAGACATCCAGGGTCCAGGCAGGGTCCCGGAGGCGGTCAGATTCCTTTGCGCAGCAGGGGGATCTGACCCCTCTCCCGGCTGGGGCAGGGCGGTTTTGGTATGCTGGGCAACCGGCTGTGCCGGGCGCTGCATCCCCCCTCACTACACGATTCCCGCAGATCCATGAGCGAAGCTACCGATACCCCCCCCGTCGACGAAAACAAGTTGATCGCCGAGCGCCGCGAGAAACTCAAAGCGCTGCGTGGGCAGGGCATCGCGTATCCGAACGATTTCCGTCGCGAGGACTTCGCCGGCCGCCTGCAGGAAGAATTCGCCGATGCCGAACAGTGGACCGCCGAGGCGCTGGAAGGCAACGGCCGCCAGGTGAAGATGGCCGGCCGCCTGATGGCCAAGCGCATCATGGGCAAGGCCAGCTTCGCGCAGATCCAGGACGAGTCCGGCCGCATCCAGCTGTTCCTGCAGGGTGCCGTGCTGGGCGATGCCTACACCGCGTTCAAGGGCTGGGACGTGGGTGACATCATCGCCGTCGAAGGCGGCCTGACCCGCACCAAGACCGGCGAACTGTCGGTCAAGGCCGAGTCGATCCGCCTGCTGACCAAGTCGCTGCGCCCGCTGCCGGACAAGTGGCACGGCCTGGCCGACGTCGAGCAGCGCTATCGCCAGCGCTACGTCGACCTGATCGTGACCCCGGAGTCGCGCGCGGTCTTCATCAAGCGCTCCAAGATCATCCGCGCCATGCGTGCATGGCTGGACAGCCGCGACTTCCTGGAAGTCGAGACGCCGATGATGCATTACATCCCCGGCGGCGCGGCGGCCAAGCCATTCACCACCCACCACAATGCGCTGGACCTGGACCTGTACCTGCGCGTGGCGCCGGAGCTGTACCTCAAGCGCCTGACCGTGGGTGGCCTGGAGCGGGTGTACGAGATCAACCGCAACTTCCGCAATGAAGGCGTCAGCACCCGTCACAACCCGGAATTCACCATGATGGAGCTGTACGAGGCCTACGCCACGTACAACGAGATCATGGACCTGACCGAAGGCGTGATCCGTGACGTGGCCAGGACCGTCAACGGCAGCACCGAGGTCGAGTGGGATGGCGCGAAGATCGACCTGGGCCCGGCGTTCCGCCGCTGGCGCATGGACGAGGCAGTCCGCCACCACAACCCGGAAATCTCCGTCGCCGACTGTACCGACCGCGACGCGCTGCTGCGCCATTGCGAGCGCCTGAAGATCCGCGTCAAGCCGTCCTACGGCTGGGGCAAGCTGCTGCTGGAGATCTTCGAGGCCACCGTCGAGCACACCCTGATCCAGCCGACCTTCATCACCGACCACCCGGTGGAGGTCTCGCCGCTGGCCCGTGCCAACGACAATGACCCGGGCTACACCGACCGCTTCGAGCTGTTCGTCAACGGCAAGGAGCTGGCCAACGGCTTCTCCGAGCTGAACGATCCGGAAGACCAGGCCCAGCGCTTCCAGGCCCAGGTGGCCGCGAAGGAAGGTGGCGATGACGAGGCCATGCACTACGACGCCGACTACATCCGTGCGCTGGAGTACGGCATGGCACCGACCGGCGGCCTCGGCATCGGCGTGGATCGTCTGGTGATGCTGCTGACCGGCAGCAGCTCGATCCGCGATGTACTGCTGTTCCCGTACATGCGTCCGGAGCAGTAAGTCGCCTTTTTGACTCCCGATTGTGCGCGCCGTCCCGAAACGAGACGGCGCGATTGACGCGTCCCGCACTCGGCGTATCGTAATTGCACTACCTTGACGCCTGTTATGGCTTGATCGGCACCAGGGGGAGGGCACGGTGTGGGGAGTCCGCTTCACATTGTGATGACGATCATGAATCGGGACGCATGACACGGGAGTCAGGCCGATGCAGGGTGCGAGCGTTCGCAGCGGCAGAGTATCCTCGCCTGCTGATGATCCAGCGTGGTCGAAAAACCAGGCAGAGTACGCGTTGAACATCGTCATCGTTGACGACCAGACTTCCGCACGGACGATGCTGCGTCACGTCATCGAAGACATCGCGCCGGAACTGAGCGTGTATGACTTCGGAGACCCGTTGACCGCATTGGCTTGGTGCGAAGCCCATCCGGTCGACCTGCTGCTGCTCGATTACCGCATGCCGGAGATGGATGGGCTGGAATTCGCCCGTCGTTTCCGTCGCCTGCCCAAGCACCGCGACATTCCGGTGATCCTGATCACGGTGGTCGGTGACGAGCCGATCCGCCAGGCGGCACTGGAAGCCGGCGTCATCGACTTCCTGGTCAAGCCGATCCGCCCGCGCGAACTGCGTGCGCGTTGCTACAACCTGCTGCAGTTGCGCCAGCAGACCGAGAACGTGAAGCAACGGGCGCTGTCGCTGGAGCAGCGCCTGCTGGCCAGCATGCATGAGGTCGAAGAGCGCGAGCGCGAAACGCTGTCGCGGCTGGCGCGGGCGATCGAGTTCCGTGATGCCGGCACCAGCGCCTACCTGGAGCGCATGGCGCGCGTGGCCGGACTGATCGCCGAACAGCTCGGGCTGCCCGAGGAGGACGTGCGCCTGATCGAAATGGCTGCGCCGCTACATGACATGGGCAAGATCGCCATTCCCGATGCGGTGCTGCTCAAGCAGGGCAAGCTCAACGAGGAAGAGCTGGCGATCATGCGCCGGCACCCGCGGATTGGCCATGAACTGCTGAGCGGCAGCCAGAATCGTTTCATCCAGGTTGGCGCATTGATCGCACTACGTCATCATGAGCGCTACGACGGCAGCGGCTATCCCGATGGGCTGGTCGGCGATGCGATTCCGCTGGAAGCGCGCATCGTGGCCGTCGCCGATGTCTTCGACGCCCTGATTTCGCCCCGTCCGTACAAGGAAGCATGGACCATGGAAGCCACCCTGGCTTATCTCTACGCCCAGCGTGGCCGGCTGTTCGATCCCCGATGCGTGGACGCGCTGCTGCGCGGCCGCGAACAGCTGGACCAGATCTGCGCCGAGCATTCGATGGCGTCCGCGCGCCCGGGGCTGGGCGCGTGAAACGCCTGTTGTCGCAGCTGCGGCTGCGCCTGTCCCAGCGCCAGGACAGCGAGCACGGCCAGCAGATCGTCCGCATCGTGCTGATCAGCCTGATCCTGGCCTACGTGCTGTTGCCGGCGCCGCGCCACGATCTGCCGCACACCCAGTACGTCGGTGTGCTGGCGATCGTGCTGACCGGCCTGAGCCTGTCGCTGCTGCTGTTCGGCTGGCTGCTGTGGCGGCCGGCGCGTTCCGATCCGCGCCGCGTGCTGGGCATGCTGGCCGACTACGGTCTGATCGCCGCGGGCATGGTGCAGATGGGCGAGCCGCTGGCCTGGGTCTACATCGTGGTGATGTGGGTGACGGTCGGCAACGGCATGCGCTTCGGCAACCATTACCTGTACGTGGCGGTGGCGATGGCCATGGTGAGCTTCGGTTGTACCGTGCTGCTGACGCCCTACTGGCAACAGAATTTCCGCCTGGCCATCGGCCTCTGGCTGGGCCTGGCAGCGGTGCCGCTGTACTTCTCGACACTGCTGCGGCAGCTGACCGAAGCGATGGCCGAGGCGCGCCGCGCCAGCGAGGCCAAGAGCCGGTTCCTGGCCAACATGAGCCATGAGTTCCGCACGCCGTTGAACGGTCTCAACGGCATGACCGAAGTGCTGGCCACCACGCGCCTGGATGACGAGCAGCGCGAGTGCCTCAACACCATCCAGGCGTCGTCGCGCAGCCTGCTGGCACTGGTGGAGGAAGTGCTGGACATTTCGGCCATCGAGGCCGGCAAGCTGCGCGTGGTGGCCGAGGACTTCGCCGTGGCCGACGTGATCCAGGCGATCGGCCTGATCCTGTTGCCACAGGCCAAGGCCAAGCGACTGGATTACCGGGTGAAGGTGGCCGACGGTGTGCCGCCACGCGTGCGCGGCGATGTCGGGCACCTGCGCCAGATCCTGCTGAACCTGGCAGGCAACGCGGTCAAGTTCACCGACCATGGCCGGGTCGAGATCCGGGTCGGCGTGGTACAGGCCGATGCCAGCGGGGCGGTGCGGTTGCGCTTCGACATCCTCGACACCGGCATCGGCGTGCCACCTGCCATGCGTGCACGGCTGTTCGACGCGTTCGAGCAGGCCGACGTCAGCATGGCGCGCCGTCACGAGGGGACCGGGCTGGGCACGACCATCGCCAAGGGCCTGGTCGAGGCAATGGACGGTGACATCGGCTATCTGGAAAACCCGCCGCGCGGCAGCCACTTCTGGGTCGAGCTGCCGTTCGCGCCGCCGCAGCCGCAGGTGCCGGGCGCGGTGCCGAGCCTGAGCGGCGACGAAGGCGCGGGCCCGGGCGGCAACGTGATCGCTTTTGCCGATCCGTTCCTGCGCCATCGCGCCCGCGTGCGCAGCATGCAGATCCTGGTGGCCGACGACCACGAAGCCAACCGCATGGTCCTGCAGCGCCTGCTGCAGAAGGCCGGCCATCGCGTGCTGTGCGTGGATGGCGGCGAGGCGGTGCTGGATGCGCTGGCCGACAGCGAGTTCGACGCGGTCATCGTCGATCTGCACATGCCGGGCATGAGCGGGCTGGACATGCTCAAGGAACTGCGGGTGATGCAGGCCGGCGGCGGTCCGCGCACGCCGGTACTGGTACTCAGTGCGGATGTAACGCCCGAGGCGATCCAGCGCTGTACCCAGGCCGGCGCACATGCCTTCCTGGCCAAGCCCGTCGTTGCGGTGCGCCTGCTCGATACGCTGGCCGAGATCGCCAGCAATGCCCAGCTGAAGACCATGGCCGCACCGGTGGTGCGACCGGCGGCGCCGCTGCAGGATGGCGTGCTCGACAGCAGCGTGCTGGACGAACTGGCCTCGCTGGGCATGGGCGAGGGCTTCGAGCGTGAATTCATCCGCCAGTGCCTGGAAGACGTGGCGAGCTGCATGGGCAAGGCCGAGCAGGCCGGCGAGGCGGCTCAGTGGGACGTGTTCCGCGAACAGTCCCACGCGATCAAGGGCGTGGCCAGCAACCTTGGCCTGATGCGCGCGTCCAACCGTGCCGGCGAGCTGATGCGGATGGCCGACTGGCAGCTGAAGACCGAATGGCGCACGCGCCTGGGCATCCTGCAGGAGGCGATCAAGGAAGGCCGGCGCGCACTGGACGCGCGGGCCGAACGCCGCATGCGCGGAGCCGCCGACGATGGTGAAGCGCGCTGAGGCGTGGCGTGAACTCAAAAAAAGCCCGGTGGCCAGCCGGGCTTGAACCCATCCTGGGGGAGGGGAGGAATCAGGCCGCGTCGAGACTGGCGCGACGGGTCTGGGCCTTGATCAGGCGATCCATGGTGCGCAGCGAGCGGTCGCCGAGTGCGAGGGCGGAATCGACCCATACCTTGGTGATCTCCAGCAGTTCGTCGTAGCTGACCGGCTGGGCGATGGCGCGTGCGGCGTTCATCGCCAGATAGGACTGCGGCGTGCGCTGCTGCTGGCGGATCAGTTCTTCCACCGCCGCCCGGCCTTCGCCCTTCTTCACCAGCACGTCGACCACGCCCATCGCGTGCATCTCCTCGGCGCTGTAGACCCGGCCGTCGAGGATGATCTTCTCGGCCAGGTGGGGGGACACGCGCCGGCACAGGAAGGAGTACGCACCCATGCCCGGGAACAGGCCGAACAGCACCTCCGGCAGGCCCAGTCCGCTGCCTTCCTCGGCGACGATGGTGTGGCAGGCCAGGGCCATTTCCAGGCCGCCGCCGAGGGCGTCACCCTGGATCAGCGCGATCGAACGGACGTCGCCGCCGAACCCGGTGTGCAGGTGGTGCACGCCCTCCACGCAGCGCTGGGCGTAGTTCTGCAGGGGGTCGCGGTTGCCCTCGCGGATCAGGCGGGTGAACAGGTCCAGGTCGCCGCCCAGGTTGTAGGCGACGGCATCGGAGGCCAGCACGAAATGCCGCAATGTCCCGTGGTGGCGTTCGGCAGGGCTGCGGGTGATGGCCGCCATGTAGCTCCACATTTCGTCGAGCATGTCCTTGCGGCAGCAGGGGCGGATCCCGGTGGCGGCATCGGCGTGCATGAACAGCCAGTGGGCAGCGCCGTCGGCGCTGTCTTCGGTACGGATGGTGGCGAACGGTGAGCCGCTTGAAGGCAGCTTTTCGATGGTACTCATGGAAGGGTCCTCGGCATGCGGCCCGCAGTGTCAGGTGGGTGGCCGGCGGGCCGAACGGTCCACACACGCGGCGATGCTACACCGCCTCAGGGGCGTCGCATGCGAAAGGGCCCGGGACGTTTCCGCCCCGGGCCCTGCATCGTTCAAATTGCCGCAAACCCTTACTGGGCGGGCGTATCGCGGAGTTCGCGACGGAGGATCTTGCCGACGTTGGTCTTCGGCAGCTCCTTTCGGAATTCAACGATTTTGGGGTGCTTGTAGCCGGTCAGGTTGGCCCGGGCATGCTCCTTGACCATTTCGGCGGTCAGGTTCGGGTCCTTCTTCACGATGACCACCTTCACCACCTCGCCGGACTTGTCGTCCGGGACGCCGACCGCGGCCACTTCCAGCACGCCCGGCATCATCGCGATCACGTCCTCGACCTCGTTCGGGTACACGTTGAAGCCGGACACCAGGATCATGTCCTTCTTGCGGTCCACGATGTAGAAGAAGCCGTGTTCGTCCATCTTGGCCATGTCGCCGGTATGCAGCCAGCCGTCCGCGTCGATGGCCTTGGCCGTTTCCTCCGGGCGCTGCCAGTAGCCCTTCATCACCTGCGGGCCCTTGATGCAGAGCTCGCCGACATCGCCCAGCGGCAGGATGGCACTGTTGTCATCCTTGATGCAGGCATCGGTGGACGGGATCGGCAGTCCGATCGAGCCGTTGTACTCGGTCAGGGTGAGCGGGTTGATGCAGGCCGCCGGTGAGGTCTCGGTCAGGCCATAGGCCTCGACCAGGGTCACGCCGGTGACCTTCTTCCAGCGCTCGGCCACGGCGCGCTGCACCGCCATGCCACCGCCCAGGGTGACCTTCAGCGAGGAGAAGTCGACCGTGTCGAAGCCGGGGGTGTTGAGCAGCCCGTTGAACAGCGTGTTGACACCGGTGATGGCGGTGAAGCGCACCGACTTGAGCTCCTTGACGAAGCCCTTCATGTCCCGCGGGTTGGTGATCAGGTGGTTGCAGCCACCGAACTTCATGAAGACCAGCCCGTTCGCGGTCAGCGCGAAGATGTGGTACAGCGGCAGGGCGGTGATGATCCACTCCTTGCCCATCTCGATGCCCGACGCGCTGATCCAGGCCGAGGCCTGCTGCATGTTGGCGATCAGGTTGCGGTTGGTCAGCATCGCGCCCTTGGCCACGCCGGTGGTGCCGCCGGTGTACTGCAGGAAGGCGATGTCGTCGTGGTCGATCTCGACCTTGGGCAGGCTGTGGCGGCTGCCGAGCTTGAGCGCCTGGCGGAAGCGCACCGCGCCCTTGAGATGGTAGTTGGGCACCATCTTCTTGATGTACTTCAGCACGAAGTTGACGATCACGCCCTTGGCGCCGAGCAGGTCGCCCAGGCCGGTGGTGACCACATGCTTGACCGGCGTATCGGCGATGACCTGTTCGACGGTGTCGCCAAAGTTGTCGACCACCACCAGCGCGGTCACGCCGGCATCGATCAGCTGGTGCTTGAGCTCGCGCGCGGTGTACAGCGGGTTGACGTTGACCACGGTCAGGCCGGCGCGCAGCACGCCGAAGGTGGCCACCGGGTACTGCAGGCAGTTGGGCATCATCAAGGCGACGCGGTCGCCCTTCTTGAGCTTGAGCTCACCCAGCAGGTAGGCCGCGAACTGTTCGACCAGCGCGTCGGTCTCGCCATAGGTGAGGACCTTGCCGAAGCTGGAGTAGGCGGGACGGTCGCGGAACTTCGCGACGGAAGCGTCGAAGACCGAAGCTACCGAATGGAACTCGTTGACGTCGATTTCGGCGGGAACGCCTTTCGGATAGCTCTGCAGCCAGGGACGATCCAGACTCATATTCCCCCTCCAGGAATCGTGATGTATTAGGTTCCGACCCTGAGCGTATCGACAACGGCCGGTCATTGCAGCATACCCCGCCGTAGGGAAAACGCGAAGAGGCCCCGGAGAGCCTCTTTGCTGGATAGTGCCGGCCGCTGGCCGGCATCTGCGCTGGACAGGCCATCCGATGGATGCCGGCCAGCGGCCGGCACTACCGTGGCCCCAGGCGGGCCGCCTGCGTCAACCCTGCTTGCGCACCGGCGCACCGTTGGCCTTGTAGTACGGCGCGGTGCTGCGGGCCAGCGGCGTGCGGCCGCGGATCACGTCGGCCAGCTTCTCGGCCATCATGATGGTCGGCGCGTTGAGGTTGCCGGTCACCACCTGCGGCATGATCGAGGCATCGACGATGCGCAGGCCTTCCAGGCCGTGCACGCGACCCTGGCCATCGACCACCGCCATCGGGTCGTCGGCATGGCCCATCTTGTTCGAGCAGGACGGGTGGTAGGCGGTCTCGGCATGCTCGCGCACGAACGCATCGATCTGTGCATCGGTCTGCAGTGCACTGCCCGGCGAGATCTCGCGGCCGCTGTACGGGGCCAGTGCCGGCTGCGCGAAGATCTCGCGGGTGATGCGGATCGCCGCGCGGAATTCGCGCCAGTCCTGCTCGTGCGACATGTAGTTGAACAGGATGCTCGGATGTTCGCGCGGATCCTTCGAGCGCACGTGGATGCGGCCACGGCTGGGCGAGCGCATCGAGCCGACGTGCATCTGGAAGCTGTGCGCCTTGATCGGGTTGGAGCCGTTGTAATTGATCGCCACCGGCAGGAAGTGGTACTGCAGGTTCGGCCAGTCGAATTCGGCGTCGCTGCGGATGAAGCCACCGGCCTCGAACTGGTTGCTGGCGCCGATGCCGGTGCCCAGGAACAGCCACTCGGCACCGATCGCCGGCTGGTTGTACAGCTTCAGCGCCGGGGCCAGCGAGACCGGCTTCTTGCACTCGTACTGCAGGTACATCTCAAGGTGGTCCTGCAGGTTGGCGCCGACGCCCGGCAGGTGGTGCACCAGGTCGATGTCGAGGCTGCGCAGCAGGTCGGCCGGGCCGACGCCAGAGCGCTGCAGGATCTGCGGCGAGGCGATGGCGCCGCCGCACAGCAGCACCTCGCGGCGGGCGGTCGCACGCTGCGGCTGGTCGTTGTGCAGCCACTGCACGCCCACCGCACGCTTGCCCGAGAACAGGATGCGGTCGGTCAGCGCGTGGGTGACGATGGTCAGGTTCGGGCGCGGCTTGGCCAGGTCCAGGTAGCCGCGGGCGGTGCTGGAGCGACGGCCCTTCGGGGTCACCGTGCGGTCCATCGGGCCGAAGCCTTCCTGCTGGTAGCCGTTGAGATCGTCGGTGCGCGGGTAGCCGGCCTGCACGCCGGCCTCGACCATCGCAGCGAACAGTTCGTTGTTGCCGGCCTTGGGCGTGGTCACGCGCAGCGGGCCGTCACCGCCGTGGTAGTCGTTGGGGCCGATGTCACGGGTTTCGGCCTTGCGGAAGTAGGGCAGGCAGTCCAGGTAGGTCCAGTCTTCCAGGCCGGGCATGCTGGCCCAGTTGTCGTAGTCCATCGCATTGCCACGGATGTAGCACATGCCGTTGATAAGCGACGAGCCGCCCAGGCCCTTGCCGCGGCCGCAGTCCATGCGGCGGTTGTTCATGAAGGGCTCCGGATCGGTCTTGTACGCCCAGTTGTAGCGCTTGCCCTGCAGCGGGAAGGCCAGTGCGGCCGGCATCTGGGTACGGAAATCGAACCGGTAGTCCGGGCCACCGGCTTCCAGCAGCAGCACGCTGACATCGGCATCTTCGGTGAGGCGGGTGGCCAGCACGTTGCCGGCCGAACCGGCGCCGATGATGATGTAGTCGTACTCGTTATGGGTGCTCATGGGTGTCTCCTGCAGGCCGCGACGCACTGCGGGCAGGCGTCGCGGCGGAATGTCGGATCGGCGCGATGGCCGGACGAAGGGGCGTGCTGGCGGCGCGCCGGTCAGAACACGCTGGCGTAGTCGCCCAGCTCGACCTGCACCGACTTGATGCGGGTGTAGTGGCCGAGGGTCGAGATGCCGTTCTCGCGGCCGACGCCGGATTCCTTGTAGCCACCGACCGGCATTTCGGCCGGCGACTCGCCCCAGGTGTTGATCCAGCAGATGCCCGCTTCCAGGCGGTGGATGATGCGGTGGGCGCGGCTGATGTCCTTGCTGACCACGCCGGCGGCGAGGCCGAAGGTGGTGTCGTTGGCGCGGCGCACCACTTCGTCTTCGTCGTCGTAGGCGAGGATGCTCATCACCGGCCCGAAGATCTCTTCCCGGACAATCGTCATGTCGTCGCGGCAATCGGAGAACACGGTCGGCAGCACGTAGGCACCGTTGGCCAGCGCGCCTTCAGTGGCACGGCCGCCGCCCACCAGCAGGCGGGCGCCCTCGGCCTTGCCGCTTTCGATGTAGCGCAGCACGTTTTCCATGTGCGGGAAGCTGGTCAGCGGGCCGAAGTTGGTCTCGGCGGCCATCGGGTCGCCGATGCGGATGCGCTTGACGCGCTCGACAACGGCGGCCTCGAACGCAGCCAGCATGCTGCGCGGCACGAACACACGGGTGCCGTTGGTGCAGACCTGGCCGGAACTGAAGAAGTTGGCCATCACCGCGATGTCGGCGGCGCGGTCCAGGTCGGCGTCATCGCAGATCACCAGCGGCGACTTGCCGCCCAGCTCCATGGTCACTTCCTTCAGCGACGAGGACGCGGCGCTGGCCATGACCTTCTTGCCGGTGGCGACGCCGCCGGTGAAGGAGATCTTCTCGATCACCGGGTGCTCGGTCAGCCACTGCCCGATCTCGCGGCCCGGGCCCTGCACGACGTTGAACACACCGGCCGGCACGCCGGCTTCGGTGTAGATCTCGGCCAGCCGGATCGCGGTCAACGGGGTCACTTCGGACGGCTTGAACACCATCGCGTTGCCGGCGGCCAGGGCGGGGGCGGACTTCCACATGGCGATCTGGATCGGGTAGTTCCAGGCGCCGATGCCGGCCACCACGCCCAGCGGTTCGCGGCGGGTGTAGAAGAAGCTCGATTCGCGCAGCGGCAGCTGGATGCCTTCGATGGCGGTGGCCAGGCCGGCGTAGTACTCGACCACGTCGGCACCGGTGACGATGTCCACCGTGGTGGTCTCGGCCAGCGCCTTGCCGGTGTCCAGCGTTTCCAGGTGGGCCAGTTCGTCGTTGCGCTCGCGCAGGATCTCGACGGCGTGGCGCAGGATGCGCGAACGCTCCATCGCGGTCATTGCCGCCCATGCCTTCTGGCCCTCGGCCGCGCTCTGCACGGCGCGCTCGACGTCGGCCTGGCTGGCAACCTGCACTTCGGCGATCACCTCACCGGTGGCCGGGTTGACGGTCTTGAAGGTCTTGCCGCTGGTGGCATCGACGCGCTGGCCGTGGATGTAGAGCTGTTGGACGGGCAGGGTGGTCATGGGGCGTACTCCTTGGAAGGGGGCGGGTGCTGAAGCGCTTATAGCGCGGCAGCCTGCAACTGGAAGTCGATGTAGCCGTAGGCGATGCGCCGGGACTTGTCGGCGTTGAACTGGCCGCCGACCAGGCTGCCGCGCAGCCACAGGCCGTCGATCATCGCGGCCAGGCCACGGGCGGCCAAGCGCGCCTGCGGATGGGGCAGCAGGCGGTTGAACTGGTGGCACAGGTTGGAGAACAGGCGCTGGTCGTTGGCGCGCTGCAACCGGGCCAGTTCCGGCTGATGCATGCTGGCGGCCCAGAACGTGAGCCAGACGCGCATCGCGGTACCGTTGATCTGGCTGTCGTCGAAGTTGCCATCGACGATGGCACGCAGCTGCTCGCGGGGGTCATCGCTGGCCTCGGCGCGGTAGCGGGCGACGGCGTCCTTCAGTTCGCGCAGGATCTGCCGCATTGCAGCATTGAGCAGGCCGTCCTTGTCGCCGAAGTAGTGGGCGACGATGCCGCTGGACAGCCCTGCCTTCTTCGCGATGGTGGCGACGGTCGCGTCGGCCATGCCGATCTCGTCGATGGTCTGGAAAGTGGCCCGGATCAGCTGTTCGCGCCGTACCGGTTCCACGCCTTTCTTCGGCATTGTCTCTCCACGGTTTGCGACCCGAACGATCGGGTTGCCGCCCATTATGCTTTTTATTGATTGAACGTTCAATCAATAAACCCTAGGATGCGCTCGCGCCCCACGCCATGGGCCCGGTTTTCCGGTCCGGCCCCGCCCATGTGCTCCCCCGGACTGATGAGACGATCCCATGTCTTCCCTGGCTCATCCCAAGCGTTCGCCCCTGCGCTTGAACCGTTTTGTCTTCCTCAGCTCATCGGTGTCGATCGGCATCCTGGGGCTGCTCACCGTTCTCTATCCCGAAGGCAGCGAGCACTGGCTGCAATGGGCGCAGGCCGAGGTCTCGGCCGCGTTCGGCTGGTGGTACATGCTGCTGATCGTGCTGTGCCTGGGCTTCGTGCTGTGGCTGGCGTTCTCGCCTTACGGCCGCATCCGCCTGGGCCACAACGAGGAATCACCGGCCTTTGGCTACGTTGCCTGGGTCTCGATGCTGTTCTCGGCCGGCATCGGCATCGCGCTGCTGTACTACGGCGCCTACGAGCCGCTGGACCATTTCCTGCACCCGCCCGGGCAGCCTGGTGGCACCGTGGCCGCCGGCCGCGAGGCGATGGTGCTGACCTTCCTGCACTGGGGCCTGCATGGCTGGGCGCTGTATGCACTGGTCGGGGTGGCGCTGGGCTACTTCGCCTACCGCCGCGACCTGCCGCTGGCGCTGCGCTCGTCGCTGTACCCGATCTTCGGTGAGCGCATCCATGGCCGCATCGGCGACATGGTCGATGGCTTCGGCATCCTGGCCACGCTGATCTCGATGGTGACCAACCTCGGCATCGGCGCGCTGGTGGTGCAGTCCGGCCTGGTCTACCTGTTCCACATCCCGGATACGCCGCAGGTGCTGGTGGCCATCGTGCTGGTGATGATGGTGGTGGCCACCATCGGCGTGGTCGCTGGCGTGGAAAAGGGCATTGCGTGGCTGTCCAACCTCAACGTGCGCCTGCTGTGCGGCCTGCTGCTGTTCGTGCTGGTCACCGGCCCGACCCTGCACCTGTTCGACGGCCTGATCCAGAACACCGGCGATTATCTCGGCGCATTCGTGCGCAAGAGCTTCGACATGTACCTCAACGATCCCAAGGGCCGTGAATGGATGGGGTCGTGGACGCTGTTCTACTGGGCGTGGTGGATCGCCTGGGCGCCGTTCGTCGGCCTCTTCGTGGCGCGCATCTCGCGCGGCCGCACCATCCGCGAAGTGATCATGGGCGTGCTGCTGATCCCGCTCGGCTTCACCCTGGCCTGGCTGTCGATCTTCGGCAACACCGCCATCGACCTGGTGCTCAACCATGGCCAGTCGATCCTGGGCGAGGTGGCCCAGCACGATGCGGCGATGACGCTGTTCAAGCTGCTGGAGTACCTGCCCGGCGCGCCGTACGTGGCCGGTGCCGCGGTGGTGATCGGCTTCGTGCTGTTCCTGACCCCGGTCGATTCGGGCACGCTGATGATCGCCAACCTGTGCACCCGTCGCGTTGACGATGGCGTCGAAGATGGCCATGACGCGCCGATCTGGCTGCGCGTGTTCTGGGCGGCCGGCATCACCGTGGCCAGCGTCGGCCTGCTGCTGGCCGGCAATTTCAGCGCGATGCAGACGGCGGTGGTGCTGTGTGGCCTGCCGTTCTCGTTCACCCTGGCGTTCTACATGTGGGGCCTGTTGAAGGCGCTGCGCACCGACCCGGATGCGCCACGCCGGTAAGCGCTTCTGTAGAGCCGAGCGCAGGCTCGGCTCTACAGGAGGGCATCGCAAACGGAAAGGGCCGGATCCGTGCGGATCCGGCCCTTTCCGTTACTTGCTGGCCAACTGGCGCAGCACGTACTGCAGCAGGCCGCCGTGGCGGAAGTACTCGACTTCCTTCGGGGTCAGCAGCATCACCGAGACCTCGAAGGTCTTCTTCGTGCCGTCGGCCTTGGTCGCGGTGACCTTGGCGCGCTTGCTGGCACCGTCCTGCAGGCCGGCGATGTCGATCACTTCCGAGCCGTCCAGGCCCAGGCTCTGGGCGTTCTCGCCGTTGCGGAACTGCAGCGGCAGCACGCCCATGCCGACCAGGTTGGAGCGGTGGATGCGCTCGAAGCTCTCGGCGATGACTGCCTTCACCCCCAGCAGCAGGGTGCCCTTGGCCGCCCAGTCGCGCGACGAGCCGGTGCCGTATTCCTTGCCGGCCAGCACCACCAGCGGCACCTTGTCGGCCTTGTACTTCATGGCGGCATCGTAGATCGCCAGCTTCTCCGGCTGGCCGCCGCCGGCGGGGTAGTACAGGGTGTTGCCGCCTTCCTCGCCACCGAACATCAGGTTCTTGATGCGGATGTTGGCGAAGGTGCCGCGGACCATCACGTCATCGTTGCCGCGGCGGCTGCCGTAGCTGTTGAAGTCGGCCGGCTGCACGCCGCGTTCCTGCAGGAAGCGGCCTGCCGGCGAGTCCTTCTTGATGTTGCCGGCCGGGGAGATGTGGTCGGTGGTGATCGAATCGCCGAACAGGCCCATCACGCGCGCGCCGTGCACGTCGTCGATGCTGCCGGTCTGCATGGTCATGCCATCGAAGTACGGCGGGTTCTTGATGTAGGTGGACGCATCGCTCCACGCGTACAGGTTGCCGTCCGGCGAGGCGATGGTGTTCCAGCGGGTGTCACCCTTGAACACGTCGGCGTAGTTCTGCTTGAACATCTCCGGCCCGATGGTGGCAGCGATGACGTCGCCGATTTCCTTGTTGCTCGGCCAGATGTCGCGCAGGAACACCGGCTGGCCGTCGCTGCCCGTACCCAGCGGCTGGGTGGTCAGGTCGATGTCGGTGGTGCCGGCGATGGCGTAGGCCACCACCAGCGGCGGGCTGGCCAGGTAGTTCATCTTCACTTCGGGGTGCACGCGGCCCTCGAAGTTGCGGTTGCCCGACAGCACCGAGGTGACCACCAGGTCACCGGCGGCGATGCCAGCGCTGACCTCGGTCGGCAGCGGGCCGGAGTTGCCGATGCAGGTGGTGCAGCCGTAGCCGACCACGTAGAAGCCGATCTTCTCCAGCTCCTTCAGCACGCCGGCCTTTTCTAGGTAGTCGGTGACCACGCGCGAGCCCGGCCCGAGCGAGGTCTTCACCCACGGCTGGCGATTCAGGCCCTTGGCGGCCGCGTTGCGGGCCAGCAGGCCGGCGCCGATCATCACCGCCGGGTTGGAAGTGTTGGTGCACGAGGTGATGGCAGCGATGACCACCGCGCCGTCCTTCAGCCGCACCTTGCGGCCTTCGATCTCGATGTCGGCGAAGCCCTTGGCCAGCTGCTCGTTGCCGACCGCCGCGCCGCCGCCTTCATTGACGAACGAGGACACATCATCACTGCGCTTGTCGCGGTTGCTGGTCATGCCGACCAGTGCTTCGCGGTAGTTCTTCTGCACGTCTTCCAGCAGCACGCGGTCCTGCGGGCGCTTCGGGCCGGCCAGCGACGGCTTCACCGTGCCCATGTCCAGTTCCAGCGTGGTGCTGTACTGGGCGTGCGGGCTGCCCGGCTCGTGCCACAGGCCCTGCGCCTTGGCATAGGCCTCGACAAGGTTGATCTGCTCTTCGCTGCGGCCGGACAGGCGCAGGTAGTTCAGCGACTCGGCGTCGATCGGGAAGATGCCGCAGGTGGCGCCGTATTCCGGGGCCATGTTGCCGATGGTCGCCCGATCGGCCAGCGGCAGGTGCTGCAGGCCATCACCGTAGAACTCGACGAACTTGCCGACCACGCCGAGCTTGCGCAGCATCTGGGTGACGGTCAGCACCAGGTCGGTGGCGGTGGCGCCCTCGGGCAGCCTGCCGGTCAGCTTGAAGCCGACCACCTGCGGGATCAGCATCGACGATGGCTGGCCGAGCATGGCCGCCTCGGCTTCGATGCCGCCCACGCCCCAGCCCAGCACGCCGATGCCGTTGATCATGGTGGTGTGGCTGTCGGTGCCGAACACGGTATCCGGGTAGGCCACGGCCTTGCCATCCTTGTCCGCGGTCATCACCACGCGGGCCAGGTTCTCCAGGTTCACCTGGTGGACGATGCCGGTGTTGGGCGGCACCACCTTGAAGTTGTCGAAGGCCTTCTGGCCCCAGCGCAGGAAGCCGTAGCGTTCCTGGTTGCGCTGGAATTCGATCTTGCCGTTGAGGTCCAGCGCGTCGGGCTTGCCGAACACGTCGACCTGCACCGAGTGGTCGATGACCAGTTCGGAGGGAATCTGAGGGTTGATCTGCTCCGGCTTGCCGCCGAGCTTGACGACGGCGTCGCGCATCGCGGCCAGGTCGACCACGCAGGGCACGCCGGTGAAGTCCTGCAGGACCACGCGCGCGGGCATGAAGGCGATTTCGGTGTCCGGTTCGGCTGCCGGGTTCCAGCGGGCCACGGCCTCGATGTGGTCCTTGCCGACGGTGACGCCGCCATCCTCGTGCCGGAGCAGGTTCTCCAGCAGGATCTTCATCGAGTAGGGCAGGTGGGAGATATCGAAGCGCTGGCCCAGCGTGGGCAGGCTGAAGTAGTCGTAGGTCTTGCCGCCGACGTTCAGCTGGCTGCGGGTGGAGAACGAATCGCTCATGCGGGGTAACTCCTTCTTGCGGATGGCTTGCAGTGGCCCGCGCATGGGCGGGCCTGCTTGCGGTCGCCGCGGGCCTGAGGGCCCCGGTAGTCCCAGTATGAACCCCGGACTGAATGGGTTCATCCGGGCCGGGCTCCGACCTGCGGCATCGGTTCCAGACTACAGGGGGAGGTGTATGGCGTATGTCACGTTTGTGGCCGATCCTTTGCGAGGCAAGGGCTGGCGGGGCGCCGGTCCTGTTCAGGGTGGAAGTATGCCCGGGGAAGTATGTATAATTTGTGCATACTCTGGAGGGCCTACCGATGGAAGCCACTGTTGCAGAACGCGGACAGATCACCCTGCCCAAGGCGGTGCGTGATGCCCTCGGCCTGACCAAGGGCACGCTGCTGAAGGTCGAGCTGGACGGCAGCCGCATCATCCTGCGCAAGAGTGTTGACGATGCCATTTCACGGGCGCGCGGCAAGTTCGCGCTGGACGGCTTCGAGTCGTCCGATGCGGCGGTGCGCGCGGTGCGCGACGAGGAATAAGCCGTGATGATCGCCGTCGATTCACCGGTACTGGTCGAGCTGCTCAGCAATGGCCCGCAGGCCGATGCCGTGGAAGCCATCCTCCGGCAGAGCCTGGTCGGCGGCCGCGTGGTGGTCTGCGGCGCGACCCTGGCCGAAGTCTGCGCATCGCTGCGCGGCGGTGCCGAGGTGCTCGAAGCGCTGGAAGAAATGGGCGTGCACTTCAACCCGATGGAAGCCAAGTCGGCACTGCGCGCCGGCGAGATGCACCGCCGTCATCGCCAGCGCGGCGGCAGCCGCCGCAGCCTGGATGAATTCATGGTCGGCGCCCACGCGCTGCTGCAGTGCGATGGCCTGATCACCTGGAACGACACGTTTTACCGCGACTACTTCAAGGGCCTGAAGCTGATCGTGCCGCACGCCTGAGCCCACTTTTGATTTTTCAACCTACGCATTACCCGGGAGTTGTCATGTTGGAAGCCTACCGCCACCACGTCGCCGAGCGCGCTGCGCTTGGCATCCCGCCGCTGCCGCTGAGCGCGCAGCAGACGGCCGATGTCATCGAACTGCTGAAGAACCCGCCGCAGGGCGAGGCCGAGTTCCTGCTCGACCTGCTGACCCACCGCGTGCCGGCCGGCGTCGATGACGCGGCCAAGGTCAAGGCGTCGTACCTGGCGGCGATCGCCCTGGGCAGCGAGCAGAACCCGCTGATCAGCCGTGAGCGCGCCACCGAACTGCTGGGCACCATGCTCGGCGGCTACAACGTGGCCCCGCTGGTGCAGCTGCTGGACGACGCCAGCGTCGGCACCATCGCCGCCAACGGCCTGAAGAAGACCCTGCTGGTGTTCGATGCGTTCCATGACGTGCAGGAAAAGGCCAAGGCGGGCAATGCCAACGCCCAGGCCGTGCTGCAGAGCTGGGCCGATGCCGAGTGGTTCACCAGCAATCCGGAAGTGCCGCAGAGCCTGACCGTCACCGTGTTCAAGGTGCCGGGCGAGACCAACACCGACGACCTGTCGCCGGCACCGGACGCGACCACCCGCCCGGACATTCCGATGCACGCCCTGGCGATGCTGAAGAACAAGCGCGACGATGCGCCGTTCACCCCGGAAGAAGACGGCAAGCGCGGCCCGATCCAGCAGATCCTGTCGCTGAAGGAAAAGGGCCACCTGGTTGCCTACGTCGGCGACGTGGTCGGCACCGGTTCCTCGCGCAAGTCGGCCACCAACAGCGTGCTGTGGTGGACCGGCGACGACATTCCGTTCATCCCGAACAAGCGCGCCGGCGGCGTCTGCCTGGGCGGCAAGATCGCACCGATCTTCTACAACACCATGGAAGATGCCGGCGCGCTGCCGATCGAGCTGGACGTATCGAAGATGGAGCACGGCGACGTCATCGAGCTGCGCCCGTACGAAGGCAAGGCGCTGAAGAACGGCGAAGTGATCGCCGAGTTCCAGGTCAAGTCCGACGTGCTGTTCGATGAAGTACGTGCCGGCGGCCGCATTCCGCTGATCATCGGCCGTGGCCTGACCGGCAAGGCGCGCGAAGCGCTGGGCCTGGCCCCGACCGACCTGTTCCGCCTGCCGGTGCAGCCGGCCGATACCGGCAAGGGCTTCTCGCTGGCGCAGAAGATGGTCGGCCGCGCCTGTGGCCTGCCGGAAGGCCAGGGCATGCGCCCGGGCACCTACTGCGAACCGAAGATGACCTCGGTCGGCTCGCAGGACACCACCGGCCCGATGACCCGCGACGAGCTGAAGGACCTGGCGTGCCTGGGCTTCTCGGCCGACCTGGTGATGCAGTCGTTCTGCCATACCGCCGCTTACCCGAAGCCGGTGGACGTGAAGACCCACCACACCCTGCCGGAGTTCATCTCCACCCGTGGCGGCGTTTCGCTGCGCCCGGGCGACGGCGTGATCCACAGCTGGCTCAACCGCATGCTGCTGCCGGACACCGTGGGCACCGGCGGTGACTCGCACACCCGTTTCCCGGTGGGCATTTCGTTCCCGGCCGGTTCGGGCCTGGTCGCCTTCGCCGCAGCCACCGGCGTGATGCCGCTGGACATGCCGGAGTCGGTGCTGGTGCGCTTCAAGGGCAAGATGCAGCCGGGCGTGACCCTGCGTGACCTGGTCAATGCGATCCCGCTGTACGCGATCAAGTCCGGCCTGCTGACCGTGGCCAAGGCTGGCAAGAAGAACATCTTCTCCGGCCGCATCCTGGAAATCGAGGGCCTGCCGGAGCTGAAGGTCGAACAGGCGTTCGAACTGTCCGACGCCTCGGCCGAGCGTTCGGCCGCCGGCTGCTCGGTGCGCCTGAACAAGGAACCGATCATCGAGTACCTGACCAGCAACATCACGCTGCTGAAGTGGATGATTGCCGAGGGTTACCAGGATCCGCGTTCGCTGCAGCGTCGCATCGAGAAGATGGAAGCCTGGCTGGCCAACCCGCAGCTGCTGGAGCCGGATGCCGACGCCGAGTACGCCGCCGTCATCGAGATCGACCTGGCCGACATCCACGAGCCGATCGTGGCCTGCCCGAACGACCCGGACGACGTGAAGACCCTGTCCGAAGTGGCCGGTGCCAAGATCGACGAAGTGTTCATCGGTTCGTGCATGACCAACATCGGTCACTTCCGCGCCGCGGCCAAGCTGCTGGAAGGCAAGCGTGACCTGCCGACCCGCCTGTGGGTGGCCCCGCCGACCAAGATGGACGCCTCGGAGCTGACCAAGGAAGGCGTGTACGGCACCTTCGGCGCCACCGGCGCGCGCATGGAAATGCCGGGCTGCTCGCTGTGCATGGGCAACCAGGCGCAGATCCGTGAAGGCTCCACTGCGATGTCGACCTCGACCCGCAACTTCCCGAACCGCCTGGGCCGCAACACCAACGTGTACCTGGGTTCGGCGGAACTGGCGGCGATCTGCTCGCGCCTGGGCCGCATCCCGACCAAGGAGGAGTACATGGCGGACATCGGCGTGATCAACGCCAACGGTGCGGAGATCTACCGCTACATGAACTTCGACCAGATCGAGGAGTACCAGGACGTGGCCAAGACGGTCGCTGCCTGATGCGGTAGTGCCGGTCGCTGGCCGGCATTCCGTTGAAACAAAAACCCCCCGGCGAAAGCCGGGGGTTTTTTGTGTGCGGCGGGCTGGGTGGCCTAGCCCATCCGCATCGCGGTTCGGGTCTGCTCCTGGGCGTGGTCTTGCTGACCGACCTGCTGTGCCTGCGCAATTTGTTCGGCCTTGGCGAGCGACTGCTCTACCGTCGTATTGATTGCCTCGCTGATCGGTACCGAGGCCCGCAGGTGTGCTGGATTCTCCGGCGCTCCCTGCACAACGAACATGCGAGGGTCCGAGCCATCGCTGGGTGGAGTGCCCAGGACCACATGATCAACGCGTTCGAGGCCGCTGCGCTTGGCCGTCGCAAGCAGGCTGGCCGTCATGCGCTCACTGGTTTCATCGAAGCTGCGCCCGTGCCTGGCATCCAGGGCGGATACACCCTCGCGAATCTGCTGGTAGAGCGCATGGTCTGGATGGCCTTCCTTCCTGGGATCCAAGCTTGCCTTGTCCAAGGTTGACTCAATGCTCTCCTGCAATGGACTCCTGGGAGAGAAGGCGGGATTGCCGAGCGAGGGCGAGCCCTTGTCGGTTGCATCCTGGATCAGCTGCTCCCCCGGCTTGAGCGCATTCCGGGCACGCTGCTCCGCTTCAGCCTCGCGGCGGGCATATGCACCGGCTTCCTCGGTACCGCGCAGGTAATTGATCCCGTCGCGCAGCAGGCCAGGTCCGCCGCCGACCAGCACGGTGGCTCCCGCACGCAGCTGATGAACATCACGGCGATAGTCGGCAATCCGGCGCAGGTCGTCAGGATCTGTGATCCGGGCCTGGGGATTGTCGAGTACAGACGGCACAGGGCCCTTGTCGGTCACGCGATCAAGGAAATGAACCAATCGATGGGAGTCGCCCAACTGGACGGCCACTGCGGCGGACATGACATGGCCGCTTTTCATCCCGGGTGTTCCAAGCGAAGCGATGCGCTGGCCGTGCTCGGCGTTGCGCAGAACCTCCAGTTCCCTGGGCAGCGCATACATCTCGACCTTGCCGTAATGAGGACCGCCCGCGCTGACCAGGTCGCCTGCCATCACGTGGTTGGTGAAGGGCGCCGCGTTGGCCGGCTGGCCTTCGGGAAGGCGATACGCCAGCCCGGCGGCACCGTAGGGATTGAATGCATCACCGGGGAGGTTGTAGTGATGCGCAGTGATCTGCGCGAGCGCGCCGCCCAGCGAGTGGCCGGTGACGTGTACTGGGCCGGATCCTCTTTCATCGGCCAGCCTGAGGGCCTGCTTTGTCAGCGCCAGCGCATCGCTCAGTTGCGCGTTGACTCTGGCGGTGACCATCGCCGCGTCGATGCCGCCATCAAGCATGGGCTGGCGATCAAACTCGGTACCGCGATGGGCGACGATGACTTCCTTTGTATTGATGTTGAGGTAGACAACGCCCTGATATCCGCTCCCAAAGTCACGACAGGCTAGGACCTCGTACTTTGTTCCGCCGACGGTGATGTCGGAACTGACGGGCGGAAGCGGGTCCATATAGACATTGTCCGAGAGCGCCGCGCTTTCTCTGGGATTCATTGCGGTCCTCCTTCAATCCGTGTGGAGACTTCGATTGGGAAGTATTCCTCGCGCTTCTCTGGGGGCATCTTTTCGTACCAACTTGAAGGCTCGGTTGGCGTTCGCTCTGTCGACTGTCCTGTGGTCAAGGGCGGCAATGCGCGCTTTACGTACGCAGTGAAGGTTCTCCCGCCCTCAATTTCCGTGAAAAGCGCTGCGACGGACGCGCGGATTGGGCGATCATCGATGATGAAGGCGAATGAAGCTTCCACGAGCACGGGTGTCCAAGTGCACGGGCCACGACCGTAATAGTCGGCAACTTCCATGCCGTCGTTGAAAACAACAGTGCTGAATTCAGTTGCACTGAGGCGCTGTGCCTGAAGCTCAACCTTGTGCTGGTTCGGCTCGTACTGCACCCCCTCCCAATTGTTGACCGAAGGGAGACAGAGTGGGTCTATCTCATACGTGACGAAGACCGAAGGAACGGGGACATCCACGGGTGCATCATGGACCCGAATCACAATCGGCAGCGCATCCTTTGGCGCAGGATTCTCGCGATAGACCGGGTATGAGCGTTCCTTGCTGCAACCCGGGACGGCCAGCGTGATCGAGGCGATCAACGCAACGTGAGCGAGGGTCGGGAGAATTCTCAGCATGGGCAGTCCATGTCGCTGCAGGATTGTCCTTGCTCCCTGGAACATGCGGTCCCATCACGAACGCCGGCGCCACATCCGGGCAAATGCGACAGGTTGCGCAGTGAGTAGTGCCCGATACCCGGACTTCCCTCACTGCGTACCCTAGCAGCGCGGCCTTGCGGGGTAACGTTCATCGGCGTTCCATTGCTGTGCGATACCTGACTATACGACCCGCTCCAGCCGCGCTCCAAGTCGATGCCCTGCGGGCTCCCGGTCGACGCGCATCGCCTGCGGCAGGGTCACGCCTCGAGCACGCCGTTGAAGCATCAATGGTCGAAGGCACTGCCGGCGGATCGGCAATTGAGCCTGACGTCTCGTGGAGGTGTTCAGCAGGGTGCAGAGCCGAGCGTGGGCTCGGCTCCACAGGGGCCTGTCAGCTGCGGGCGAGGGCCAGCAGCCGCTCGGCGATCCGCTCCAGCGGCACCTGTTCCTCGGCCGCGCCCAGCTTGAACGCGGCGCCGGGCATGCCCCAGACCACGCTGGTCGCTTCGTCCTGCACCAGCGTCGGCGCGCCGGCCTGGCGCATTTCCAGCAGGCCGCGTGCGCCGTCGTCGCCCATGCCGGTGAGGATGGCACCGATCGCATTGCCACCGGCGCTCTGCGCGACCGAGCGGAACAGCACGTCCACCGCGGGCTTGTGGCGGTTCACCGCGGGGCCGTCGTCGACGCGGCAGCGCCAGCGCGCACCGTCGCGGATGATCCGCAGGTGCTTGCCGCCCGGCGGCAGGTAGGCGTGGCCGGGCAACACCGCTTCGCCGTCGCTGGCTTCGCGCACGGCCATCGCCGAGTGGCGGTCCAGTCGCTCGGCGAAGGCACTGCTGAAGCTGGCCGGCAGGTGCTGGGTCATCACCACGGCGGGCGCGTCGGCCGGCATGCCTTCCAGTACCACGCGCAGCGCTTCGGTGCCGCCCGCCGAGGAGCCGATCGCGATCAGCCGGTCGGTGGTGCGGAACTGCGGAGCGGCGGGGCGCATCACGGGCGCGGCGTCCAGCAGGAGTTTCGGTGCGGCGGCACGCACCAGCGGGCGGACGCGTGAGCGCGCCGCCATCTTGACCTTGGCGATGATCTCGTCGGCGTAGCCTTGCAGGCCGCGGGCCACGTCCAGCTTCGGCTTGGAAACGAAATCCACGGCGCCCAGCGCCAGTGCCTGCAGGGTGGTGTCGGCGCCGCGCTCGGTCAGCGAGGAGATCATCACCACCGGCAACGGGTGCAGGCGCATCAGGTTTTCCAGGAACGCCAGCCCGTCCATGCGCGGCATTTCCACATCCAGGGTGATCACGTCCGGGGCCAGTCGCTTGATCTTTTCACGGGCCAGCAGCGGGTCGGCGGCGGTGCCGACCACGTCGATGGCCGGATCGCTGGACAGGATCTCGGTGAGCATCTGGCGCACGACGGCGGAGTCGTCGACGATCAGCACCCGGCAGGGAGCGTTGCCGGTCAAGGTCATTCGAACAGCTCCACGCCACCGGTGACCGGCGCCTTGGACAGGCGCGCGCGCACGGCCGATTCGGTGGCGGCCACTTCGGCCTCATGTGCATGGGGCAGGCGCTGCACCACCACGCGGCCGGTGTCGGCGAAGAACCAGATCTTGCGCGGATGGATGCCGCACAGGTCCTCGGCGATGATCGGGATGTGCTCGGCCTGCAGGTACTGGCGCACGAATTCGGCGTTGCGGGTGCCCACTGGATTGCTGGTGAAGCCCTTGAGCACGTTGGCGCCGCCGAACACCTTGGCTTCGATGCGCTTGCGGTGGGCGCCGCGCTTGAGCATGTCGTTGATCAGCAGTTCCATCGCGTAGCTGCCGTAGCGCGCGGGTGCACCATCGCCGGCGTTGCCTTCGGGCAGCAGGAAATGGTTCATGCCGCCGATCTTCAGCACCGGGTCGCGCAGGCACGCCGCCACGCACGAGCCCAGGGTGGTGGTCAGCGCGGTGGTGTCATCGACCACCAGGTACTGGGTCGGCAGCAGCTTGGCGGCGATGGTCTGGAAACGCGCATCCTGGTAGCGCATCACATCGTCGGTACGCAGCGAAGCGTTCATGCGCCGGCCTTCGCTGCACGGCGGTACAGGGTGCGGCCGCAGGGCTGGATCAGATCGGCGGCGTGCAGGTAGTTCTCCGAGTGGCCGGTGTAGAGCAGGCCGTCGTCGGCCAGGTGCTGGACCAGGCGACCGAGGATGGCGCGCTGGGTGGGCTTGTCGAAGTAGATCATCACGTTGCGGCAGAACAACGCATCGAACGGGCCACCGACGTCGTAGCGCGGAGCGAGCAGGTTCAACGGGCGGAACTCGATCAACTCGCGCAGCGCCGGCAGTACGCGGCACTGGCCCTCATTCGGACCGCTGCCCCGCTGGAAGTAGCGGCGGCGCAGGTCCGGATCGAGGCTGGCGACGCGATCGATGTTGTAGACGCCGCGGCCGGCGGTGGCCAGCACCTGGGTATCGACGTCGGTGGCGATGATGCGCACCGGCGGCTTCAGGGTGCCGAAGGCCTCGCAGGCGGTGATCGCCATCGAGTAGGGCTCTTCGCCGGTGGACGCCGCGCACGACCACAGCAGCAGCGGCGTGCGGCTGGAGCGCTGCTGGAGTTCTTCGCGCAGCTTGTCGAAATGGTGCGGCTCGCGGAAGAACGAGGTCAGGTTGGTGGTCAGGGCATTGGTGAACGCCTGCCACTCGTCGCCGTCCTCCTGTTCCAGATGGTCCAGGTACTGCTGGAAGCTGCGCATGCCCAGCGTGCGCAGGCGGCGCGACAGGCGGCCATAGACCATGTCGCGCTTCGCCGGGGCGAGGGCGATGCCCACGCGCTGGTAGATCAGGTCGCAGACGCGGCGGAAATCACGGTCGGCGAACTCGAATTCGCGCGGGCCGGTAACGATGGGAGTAGGACTTTGCACGGGGGACGTGTCCATCGGCGGAGGCGGCGGCCGGAGCCACCGCAGGTGGGTCAGAATTCCTGCCAGTCGCTGTCGCTGGCAACGAAGGTGCCGCTGCCGCCTGCGCGCCGCGCCGGTGCTGGCACGCTGGCGGGCTGCGGGCGCGCTGCAGGAGCCGCGCGGGCGGGCTCGACGCGCGCGGCCGCGGCCTTCATTGCAGCAGCCACCTGGTTGTCGAGGCGGAAGATCGCCACCGCGTCTGCGAGCTGCGCGGCCTGCTCTTCCATGGCGCGTGCGGCGGCCGTGGCTTCCTCCACCAGCGCGGCGTTCTGCTGGGTGGTCTCGTCCATCTGCACCACGGTCTGGTTGACCTGCTCGATGCCGGCGCTCTGTTCCTGCGAGGCGGCGGAGATTTCGGCCATGATGTCGGTCACGCGCTGCACCGAGGCGACGATCTCGCCCATGGTGCTGCTTGGCCTGGTGGACCAGGCTGGAGCCTTCGGCGACCTTGCCGACCGAATCGTCGATCAGGCCCTTGATCTCCCTGGCGGCCGCGGCCGAGCGCTGGGCGAGGGTACGCACTTCGCTGGCGACCACGGCGAAACCGCGGCCCTGTTCGCCAACACGCGCGGCTTCCACTGCGGCGTTCAGCGCCAGGATGTTGGTCTGGAAGGCAATGCCGTCGATGACGCTGATGATCTCGGCGATCTTCTTCGACGAGGCTTCGATGGCCGACATGGTGGTGACCACCTGGCCGACCACCTCACCGCCCTGCGAGGCGACGCCGTGCGCGCCGATGGCCAGCTGGTTGGCCTGGCGGGCGTGCTCGGCGTTCTGGCGCACGGTGGAGGTCAGTTCCTCCATCGAGGCGGCGGTTTCTTCCAGGTTGGCGGCCTGCTGTTCGGTACGGCGCGACAGGTCGCTGTTGCCGGAGGCGATCTCGCCGCATGGCCAGGGTGATGCTGGAGGCGCTGGCCTGGATCTGGCCAACAATCTGGGTCAGCTGGGTGACGGTGGTGTTGGCATCGTCGCGCATCCGTGCGAACACGCCCTGGTAGTCGCCGTGCATGCGTGCGGTCAGGTCACCCTCGGCGATCGCCGACAGCAGCTGCGAGAGCTTGCCGAGGTTGTCATCGCTGACCGCCATCATCGCGTTGAGGTTTTCCAGCATCAGGCGGAAATCGTGATCGAAACGCTGCGCGTCGCCACGGCGGCTGAAGTCGCCCGCCGCGGCGGCACTGGCCAGCTGCTTGATTTCGGCATTGATGCGGCCGAGGTTGGCCTTGACCGTGTCGACGGTGCGGGTCATCGCGGCCTTTTCGCCGGGATAGCGCGCGATGTCGCGGCTGAGATCACCGACCGCGTACTGCTGCACCACGTCCAGCACGTCGTGCAGGGTCTGCACGTGGCTGCCGACCAGCGCGTTGGTTTCCTGCACCATCAAGCCGTACTCGCCCGGGAAGGCACTGGCATCGATGCGATAGCTCAGTTCGCCTTAAGGCATCGTGGCGGCGGGCCATCTCGCGCTGGCCGCTGATCACCGCGTGCAGCTGCTGCTGCATGCCTGACATGGCTTCCAGCAGGCGGCCCGGTTCGTCGTGCGGCTGCGGGCCGATGTGGCTGTCCAGGCGACCGCTGGCGATGCCTTCTGCCACGGCGGTGGCCTGCTTGAGCGGTCGTGCGATGCGGTTGCCGATGACCCAGCTCAGGGCGAGAACGATCAGCACCAGCAGTCCACCGGAGAGCGCCATGATGGCGGTGAACACCAGTGCCTGCTTCTGCACGTCGTCCATGTAGACGCCGCTGCTGACCACCCAGTCCCAGGGCGCGAACAGGCCGGCGTAGGCGACCTTTTCGACGTCGCCCTTGCTTCCCGGCTTGGCCCAGCGGTAGTTGACGAAGCCGCCGGCCGCGGGCGGCCTGGACCTGGTCGTAGTAGATGCGCACGCCGTCGTCGGTGCGGAAGTCCTTCATGTCCTTGCCGACCAGGTCCTTGCGGAACGGGTGCATCAGCAGCGTGTAGCCGGTGTCGTAGACGTTGAAGTAGTAGGTATCGTTCTCGGCGCGCATCACCTCCAGCGCCTGTAGGGCAGCGGCCTTGGCCGCCGCTTCGCTGAGCTCGCCGGTGCCGGCCAGGCGGTGGTAGTGCTGCAGGATGCCGTAGCTCAGTTCGACCTGGGTCTTCAGCGCGGTCTTGCGGGTCTCGGTGAGGTCCAGGTACTGCATGCGGGCGGCGATCACCGAGAGCGCGATCACGCCGAGCGCGATGAGCAGCGTCAGCAGGTTGAGCTTGCGCCGGACGGAAAGATTGCTGAAGTAGTGTTGCCAGCGATGCAGGAGATTCATCGAGCAGGACCAGGTCGAAGCGGGCGGGCGGCGCCGAGCCGGTCATCGGCGGTACACGCCGTGACAACCCCGTTATCGGCCGTTGCGGCGGGGGATTGAGGCGTGGTGTCGGAACGTATTCAGGTTTCCTTGCAGCGGCGGCTGCGGCGCTGCCTGCGGCAGGCTTTTGAAGCAACGGCAACAGCAACAGCAACGGCAGGTCATGGCGGCATTGGGTTTCCAAGTGGAAAGAGGGGTCAGATCCGTTTTCCTGCGGAAAGCGGATCTGACCCCGGAAGCAACGCGGCTGTTGCTCTTGCTCTTCTTTCTTCAATCCGGGGTGGACGCGCACGGGAAGTGTCCGTGGCCGGGAGGATGGGTTGCGCAGGGGCGTGAGCCGCATGGGCTCGAGGCATGCCTCGGGCGGGTTGGGCAGGACGCCCAACCCCGGTCTTGCCGTGTGCGCAGGACAGTGCACACGAGCAAGCGGCGACCGAGCTTACAGGGACGCACTTGCAGCGGCCCCTGCGCAGCCCACCCTCCCGGCCAGCCCTCAGTAGCCAAGCGCTCTCCGCGACCACTCCGAGGGGCTTCGCCGTTGGCTGATATCCAGACGCCCCGTAAACGAAAACGCCCCGGCGCAGGGCCAGGGCGTGTTCGTGGATCAGGTCAGGCAGGCATCAGAATTCCTGCCAGTCTCCGTCGGCCAGTTCGGTGGCCATCGGGCGACCGCCAGCGGTGCGCCGGGCCGGCGCTGCGACCGGTGCCGGGGCCGCCGCCGCAGCAGCACGCGGGGCCGGTGCGGTGACGCGCGGGGCGGTCACCACGTCGGCTTCGTCGACCACGAAGATCGACACCGCTTCGCTGAGGTGGCCAGCTTGTTCTTCCATCGCCCGTGCGGCGGCAGTGGCTTCTTCCACCAGCGCTGCGTTCTGCTGGGTGGTTTCGTCCATCTGCACCACGGTCTGGTTGACCTGCTCGATGCCGCGCTCTGTTCCTGCGAAGCGGCGGAGATCTCGGCCATGATGTCGGTCACACGCTGCACCGAGGCGACGATCTCGCCCATGGTCGCGCCGGCCTTGTGCACCAGCGCCGAGCCGTCGTTGACCTTGCCGACCGAGTCGTCGATCAGGCCCTTGATCTCCTTGGCGGCAGCGGCCGAGCGCTGGGCGAGGGTGCGCACTTCGCTGGCCACCACGGCGAAGCCGCGGCCCTGTTCGCCGGCACGCGCGGCTTCCACCGCGGCGTTCAGCGCCAGGATATTGGTCTGGAAGGCGATGCCGTCGATGACCGAGATGATCTCGGCGATCTTCTTCGACGAGGCTTCGATGGCCGACATGGTGGTGACCACCTGGCCGACCACTTCACCGCCCTGCGAGGCGACGCCGTGCGCGCCGATGGCGAGCTGGTTGGCCTGGCGGGCGTGCTCGGCGTTCTGGCGCACGGTGGAGGTCAGTTCCTCCATCGAGGCGGCGGTTTCTTCCAGGTTGGCGGCCTGCTGCTCGGTACGGCGCGACAGGTCGCTGTTGCCGGAGGCGATTTCACCGGCGGCGGAGCTGATCGCGCGGCTGGACTGCTTGATGCGGGTGACGATCTCGCTGAGCTGTGCGGCGGTGGCGTTGGCGTCGTCGCGCATGCGGGCGAACACGCCCTGGTAATCGCCCTGCATGCGCACGGTCAGGTCACCCTGCGACAGTGCGGCCAGCAGGCCCGAGACCTGCTCGATGCTGCCGGCGTTGGCGTCCAGCAGGCCGTTGATCTGCTGGGCCAGCTGCAGGAAGAAGCCCTCCTTGTCGGAGGCGTCGATGCGGCCGGACAGGTCGCCGGCGGCGGCCTGGGCAATCACGCGGGCGACTTCGGCTTCAACCTGCGCTTCCTGGGTGCGGTCACGCCACTCCACCACGTAGCCGACGGTGTCGCCGCCTTCGTTGCGGATGGTCGAGACCACCTGGGCGAACTGGGCATCGCCGTACTGCATCGGGCGACGGGCGACACCGTGTGCCTTCAGGTTGCTCAGCAGGGTCTGGTCCATCTCGCCGCGGTGCTCCAGCACGGTGACCGGCTTGCCGATCAGCGGGGCCTGGGCGTCGAAGTCCGGCAGGTCACGGCGCAGTTCGTCCTGGTACTGGCTCAGGGTCTGCTGCAGGGCGCGGTTGCTGTAGACGATGGTGTTGCTGGTATCAGTCAGGTAGACGCCGGTCGAGCTGTAATCCAGCGCGGTACGGATGCGCAGGTTCTCGCGGGCGATCGCCTGGTCGGTCTCGATGCGCTCGCGCAGGTCGCGCTGCATGCGCTGCATGGCCTGCATCAGTTCGCCCACTTCGTCCTGGCGGCTGACATCGATGTGGCCGTCGAGCTTGCCACCGGCCACGTCGTTGGCGACCGACACGGCGCCACGCACGCTGCCCACCAGGGCACGGGCAAACAGCCACACCAGCACCAGGCCGAGCGCGGCGCCGCCCAGCAGGGCGATCACGGTCAGCACGGCCGAGGCGGAGTAGGTGGATGCAGCCTCATCGCGCGACGCGCGGGCGAGGCGGTTGTCTTCGGCGATCAGCGCCTCCAACGCCGAGGCGGCCTTGCGGTGCTTGGTGCGGGTCTCGCCGACGAAGGTATCGATGGCGTCGTCGGGCAGGTCCAGTTCCAGCATCTCGGTGACGCTGTCATAGGACGCCAGCGCGTCCTTCCATTCCTTGGCGAAGGCGTCGAACAGCTTCTTCTGCTGCGGATTGTCGACCAGCTTCGGATACTCCTTGATCGACTTGTCCATGCTGGCGCGCAGGTCGACACCCTGCTTGCGCGCATCGGACTTGACGTCGTCGCTGGCGCGGATCAGCTGCTGGTAAGCGGCATTGCGGTACTCGCCCAGCATGCCGCGCATCTCGCCGGCCATGCGGATGCTCTCCATGCGCGAACCGGCCAGCTCGGTGGTCACGTTGTTCAGCGAATGCAGGCCGCGATAGGCGACGATGCCCTGCAGCAGCATCACCAGCAGGAGGACGCCGAAAGTCAGCAGCAGTTTCGGCATCAGTTTCAGGTTGTTGATCCACGGCATGGGCGTTGCGAGCTCCTAAGGCAGACGCGCCCGGGCATCGGGCCCGGTTGCAGCAGAAACCACGCCAGGACCAGGCCCGGCGTGGTCCGACGAACAGCGGATTACTTGATGTTGGCCAGCTTCAGCCCAGCCGGCGAGCTGACTTCGATTTCCGCGCGCGAGGCGTCGCGCTGGATCTTGCCGATCACGCAGACGGTCTTGCCTTCCAGGGTTTCCAGCGGGAAGGAGAACTTGCCGCGGTTCTCGCCGGCGATGCGCGCCGAGAAGGTGTGGCGCGGGAAGGCGCCGCCCATGTACAGGAAGGTCGGCTGGCCTTCGGAGCCTTCTGCGTAACGGGCCTTTTCGACCTTGCCACAGACCATGCCGTCCTTGCCGACCGAACGCGGCGCCATTTCCGGCGGGATCATGTCGGCCGACTGGGCGAAAGCGGAGGCGGCGGTGGTGGCCAGGACAGCGGCCGAGACGAACGCAAACAGGGACTTCATCGAGGGTATCTCCGGGGATGGTAACGATCGGGCCGGTCCTGCGCGCTCCTGCGCGACCGGCTTCTGTCCCCCTATCGGCACCGCCGAAGGGAACTGAAGGGTTTTGTGACTGGAACGTGAAGCAGTTCCGTTTACTCAGGCAGCGACGTCTTCGGCAAGGCTGGCCTGGCCCATGTCGGCGCTGTCGAGCAGGGTCTCGATGTCCAGCAGGATCAGCATGCGATCGTCGTGGGTGCCGATGCCGGAGATGAAACGGGTGTCGACGGCCGCGCCGAATTCCGGGGTCGGGCGGATCTGCTCGGCCGACAGCGGGATCACGTCGGAGACGCTGTCGACGACGATGCCGACCACGCGGTCTTCCACGTTCAGCACGATCATCACGGTGAACGCGTCATAGCGGGCGTTGTCCAGGCGCAGCTTCAGGCGCAGGTCGATGACCGGGACGATGGTGCCACGCAGGTTGATCACGCCCTTGATGTAGTCCGGGGCGTCCGGAACGCGGGTGACGGCGTCGTAGCCACGGATCTCCTGCACCTTGAGGATGTCCACGCCGTAGTGCTCGGCGCCAAGGGTGAAGCTGAGGAATTCGCCACCGGCGCTGGCGGCGGAGCGGGTCTTGTCGTTCATCGAGGGGTCCTGGTTCAGCCGGAAATCCCGGTGTCAGGCTCGATATCGGCGCCGCTGGGGGGGACTTTAGGTGCCGGGGGAAGGGCATCCACGCATGGCGTGGATCTACCTGGGAGGGTGGGGGCATCCACGCATGGCGTGGATCTACCGGAGATCGGTAGTGCCGGCCGCTGGCCGGCAATGGCCGTACCCGCATTGTCGCCAAGTTGCCGGCCAGCGGCCGGCATTACCTGTTGGCCGGGCCTCAGAGCTCGCCGTTGCGGCGTGCCTTGCGCTGGCGGTCGATGCGGAAGATGTAGCGCTGGATGGCGCTGTCGGCGCCGCGCGGCAGGCGTTCGAAGCGCATGCCCACGCGCTTGACCTCGATGCCGTTGGGCTGGCGCTGCGGCAGCAGGTTGCAGACCACCAGCTCGATGTCCAGGTCGGGGCCGTCGGGCAGCGAGAGCTGTGCCGGATAGCGCTTCTGCAGGCCGAACACGGCACAGTCGTTGGGCACCACCACCGCCAGGCCACCGCCGCTGATGTCCACTACGCGCATCGACAGGGCTTCGGCGCGCGCTTCGCCAGGCGGCAGCAGCAGGTGGGGCGAGTCGGTGACCGGCGTCTCCAGCCGGTACAGCTCGCGGCGCTGCAGGTGCACCAGTTCCTCCGGCAGCGGGGCACGGAAGGCGACGTGGCCGTCGTTGTCCACACGCTGCAGCTGGTGCAGGCGGAAGCGCACCAGCACCCGTTCGAGCTGGGCAAAGCACAGCAGGTGATCGGCCTGCTCGGCGGCGCGGTTGGCGGCTTCCTGCGGGCTGCCATCGAGCAGCAGGGTGTCCTCGTCTTCATCGAGGTCGAGCAGGGCGGTAGGGAAGGAGCGGTCGCGGCCGTCGATGTGCGCGTTGATCAGCGACCGCTGGTCGATCAGCGACCGCAGCAGCTGGCGCAGCTGGCGCGGATTGCGGACCAGGAAGCGCTCGTCAGCGGTATCAGCCGCGTGGCCATCATGCACTGCAGTGTCGTTGCCGTCGGACATGGAATCTACGGTCAGGGGCGGGCGCCAGCACGCGTTGGCGCGAGGCTCGATGGAGATATCGGCTCCTGCACCGGATTATGAAGTGGGATTTGCATCACTTTCCACGCGTAAGGGGTCAGATCCCTTTCCCGCGGGAAAGGGATCTGACCCCGTGGTTCTGTCAGAATTCCTGCCAGTCGCCGTCCGCGGCCAGCGCCGGCTGGGCCGTTGCCGTGCGCAGCGCACGTGCCGGGGCCGACCTTGCGGCTGGTGCGGCGGCTGCCACCTGTCGCGGTACCGGTGCGGCCAGCGGGCGTGGCGGGATGGCCGCCGTGCCCTGCGATGCCAGCCGGAAGCGGGCGACGGCTTCACCCAGCTGCACGGCCTGGTCTTCCATGGCGCGTGCGGCGGCCGTGGCTTCTTCCACCAGCGCGGCGTTCTGCTGGGTGGTCTCGTCCATCTGCACCACGGTCTGGTTGACCTGCTCGATGCCGGCGCTCTGTTCCTGCGAAGCGGCAGAGATCTCGGCCATGATGTCGGTCACGCGCTGCACCGAGGCGACGATCTCGCCCATGGTGCTGCCGGCCTGGTGGACCAGGCTGGAGCCTTCGGCGACCTTGCCGACCGAGTCGTCGATCAGGCCCTTGATCTCCTTGGCGGCCGCGGCCGAGCGCTGGGCGAGGGTGCGCACTTCGCTGGCGACCACGGCGAAACCGCGGCCCTGTTCGCCGGCACGCGCGGCTTCCACTGCGGCGTTCAGCGCCAGGATGTTGGTCTGGAAGGCAATGCCGTCGATGACGCTGATGATCTCGGCGATCTTCTTCGACGAGGCTTCGATGGCCGACATGGTGGTGACCACCTGGCCGACCACTTCACCGCCCTGCGAGGCGACGCCGTGCGCGCCGATGGCGAGCTGGTTGGCCTGGCGGGCGTGCTCGGCGTTCTGGCGCACGGTGGAGGTCAGTTCCTCCATCGAGGCGGCGGTTTCTTCCAGGTTGGCGGCCTGCTGTTCGGTACGGCGCGACAGGTCGCTGTTTCCGGAGGCGATCTCGCCGGCGGCCAGGGTGATGCTGGAGGCGCTGGCCTGGATCTGGCTGACGATCTGGGTCAGCTGGGTGACGGTGGTGTTGGCATCGTCACGCATGCGAGCGAACACGCCGTTGAACTGGCCCTCCATGCGCGTGGTCAGGTCGCCGGCGGCGATCGACTGCAGCAGCTGCGAGAGCTGACCCAGGTTGCCATCGGCGACCTGCATCATGGTGTTGAGGTGCTCGATCATCAGCTTGAAGTCATGCTGGAAACGCTGGGCATCGCCACGCTGGCTGAAGTCGCCCGCGGCGGCCGCCGCGGCCAGCTGCTGGATCTGCGAATTGATCGCCAGCAGGCTGGCCTTGGCTGCGTCCATCGATTCGTGCAGGATCGCGCGGCTGCCGGGCAGGCGGCGTGCATCCGGGGCGAGGTTGCCGATTGCGTACTGGTTGAGTACTTCAATGGCATCGACGATTGCATCGAGGTGTTCGAAGATCACCGTATTGATGCCGTTGGCCAGCTGGCCATACACGCCCGGGAAATCCTCCGGAATGCGGTGACTGATGTCCGGGCCGGCGTGCATCTGCGCCATCAGCTGGGTCTGCTCGCTGAAGCGGCGCAGCATCGTGGTCATCTCGGCGGTCGCCGCGAGCATCTTGCCGGCTTCGTCCTTGCTGGTGGCCTGGGTGCTGACGCTGAGGTCACCCCGGGCGACGGCCTGGATGGCATGCACGGCCTTGCCGAGCGGGCCGGTCACCGCGCGCGAGATGACCGTGGCCAGTGCGGCCGCCACCAGCGACAGCAGCACCACGCAGGCAATGATGGCGATCATGCTGGTGCGATGGGTGGCGTTGGCGTCGGCAATCTTGCCGTCCATCTGCCCGGCGATGTGCGTGCCCAGCGCCTTCATGGCGGCGAACAGGTCACGCCGGGCCGGGCGCGACTGCTCGTCGGAGATCTGCTGTGCCAGCACGCCATCGCCCGCGGCCACGGCTTCGCGCATGGCTTTGTTGACGGCGAAATAGCGATCCAGCTGCGCGCTGGCGGCGCGATACAGTTCACGCTCCTTGGCCAGCGCCGGCAGCGCGGCGTAGGCGGCCAGCTCGTCATGCACGCCCTTGGCGGTGTCGTCCATGCGCTTGGTGTAGTCGGCCACCTTGTCCGGCTGGTCCAGCATGCTCAGCAGCGCCAGTTCGTAGGTGCGGAATTCGCCCAGCTGCGAGCGCGCTTCGCCCAGGTGCTGTACCGAAGGGATGTCGTTGCCGGCCATCTCGCGCAGCTGCGCGTTGGCCTCGCTGAGGCGCAGCAGGGCGAACGCACCGAGGACCAGGGTCATCAGGGTGGTGAGGGTGAACCCGAGGGCCAGCTTGCGGGCGATGGGCAGATCGTGGAACCACTTCATGCAGGGTGCTCCAGGTGGGCAGAGTACCGGCGACGGTGCGCCGGATCGGGGGTGGTTGCAGAGCGAACGGGGGTGCCCGGTGGGGTTCGGTGACGACCGTCATTGCGAAATAACGGCGCCGTCCGCGCGGACTTTATGGACGCAGATCACATTCGGTTGCGTAGGGATGACAGCGCGAAAGCGTTGCGGTGCCGGGGTTTCGCTTGGATGCGGTGGTTGCAGCCGCAACCATCGTGTCGACGGAGTTCACAGAAGGGATGGGGTCAGATCCCTCTCCCCTGGAAAGGGAACTGACTCCGGCTGGAATGGCGCGCAAACAAAAACCGCCGCCCGAGGGGCGGCGGTTCAGTGCACGCTTGCTGTGTAGATCAGGCGGCCTGCGGTACCCGCAGCGAGCGCACCAACCCACCGATGTCGACGATCAGTGCGACGCGGCCGTCGCCCAGGATGGTGGCGCCGGACACCCCGCCGATGCGGCGGTAGTTGTTCTCGATGTTCTTCACCACCACCTGCTGCTGGCCGACCAGCTCGTCCACTTCCAGCGCGATCTTCTGGCCATCGCCTTCGACCACCACCACCAGCGATTCGCTGCCGGGTGCGCGATTGCCGTAGCCGTAATACTCGCTCAGCGACAGGATCGGCAGGTACTCGCCACGGACCCGCAGCACGCGGCCTTCGCCGGCCATGCTGCGGATGTCCTCGGCCTGCGGCTGCAGGGCTTCCAGCACGTAGGCCAGCGGCAGGATCAGGGTTTCGCCGGCCACTGCCACGGTCATGCCGTCGAGGATGGCCAGGGTCAGTGGCAGGCGGATCAGCGTGCGGGTGCCGGCGCCGAGGCTGCTTTCGATCTGGACTTCGCCGCCCAGTGCCTGGATGTTGCGACGGACCACGTCCATGCCGACGCCACGCCCGGAGAGGTCGGTGACCGCATCGGCGGTGGAGAAGCCGGGCTGGAAGATCAGGTCCCAGACCTGCGAATCGGTCGGGTTGTCCGGCACGGCCAGGCCGCGCTCGGTGGCCTTGGCCAGGATCTTGGCGCGGTCCAGGCCGCGGCCATCGTCGCTGACCTCGATGACGATGTGGCCGCCCTGGTGCGAGGCTGCCAGCGTGATCGTGCCGGTCTCGTCCTTGCCCGCACCGCGACGCACGTCGGGCATTTCCAGGCCGTGGTCGATCGAGTTGCGCACCAGGTGCACCAGCGGATCGGCGATCTTCTCGATCAGTCCCTTGTCCAGTTCGGTGCCTTCGCCGACGGTGCGCAGGCGCACCTGCTTGCCGAGGCGGCTGGACAGGTCGCGGACCAGGCGCGGGAAGCGGCGGAACACCGCATCGACCGGCAGCATGCGCACGCCGATCACCGCTTCCTGCAGGTCGCGGGTGTTGCGTTCAAGCTGGTCCAGGCCGGCGAACAGGCTCTCGGCGTGGACCGGGTCCAGCGCATGCGAGACCTGCTTGAGCATGGCCTGGGTGATGACCAGCTCGCCGACCAGGTTGATCAGCGCATCGACCTTGTCGACGCTGACCCGGATCGAGGTCTCCGCTTCCTGGCTGCTGCCACCGCTGGCAGCAGGCGCGGCCGCAGCGGGAGGCGCGGCGGCCGCTGCCGGCGCAGGGGTGGCGGCAGGAGCCTGGGTGGCCAGGCTCGGCGGCGCAGCCGGACGGATGTCCAGCTCGCAGTCGTCCAGCACCCACGCGAAGGTGTCTTCGATCTTGCTGCGCGGCACCTTGCCGACCAGGCCGAGGTCCCACGCCAGGTGGGCTTCGAGCGGGTCGAGCTGGGCGAAGCCGGGCAGGCGCTCCATGCGCGCGGCGACCTGCAGCGAGCCGAGGTGTTCCAGCTCGCGGATGATGCGCAGCGGGTCGTTGCCGCTCATGAACAGCGACGGCGCCGGAGTGAAGCCGATCTGCCAGGCTTCCGGCGTATCGTCCACCTTGGCGGCCGGCGCCGGGGTGCTTGCTGCGGCTTGGCCGGACAGCACTGCCTCCAGGCGCGCCTTCACTGCGGAAACGGCGGCCGGATCGGCGGCCTGGCCATGTTCGGCCTCGCGCAGCAGGGCACGCAGCACGTCCACCGAGGACAGCATCGCGTCAACGGCATGGCCTTCCAGTGCCCGCTTGCCGGCGCGCAGCTCATCGAGCAGCGTCTCCAGCACGTGGGTCAGTCCGGCGATGGCATCGAAGCCGAAGGTGCCGGCGCCGCCCTTGATCGAGTGGGCGGCGCGGAACACCGAATTGATGATCTCCGCGTCCTGCTGCCCCGATTCCAGGGCCAGCAGGCCAGCCTCCATCGCGTCGAGGCCTTCGCGGCTCTCCTCGAAGAAGGTGGCGTGGAAGCGTTGCAGGTCCATGCTCATGGCAGTGGTGGTCCGGAAGCGAAGAGGGGGAACGGTGCGAGGCGATCAGCCCAGCACTTTCTGCACGGTGGCGACCAGCTGTTCGGGATTGAACGGCTTGACCAGCCAGCCCGTGGCGCCGGCGGCCTTGCCTTCGGACTTCTTGTCGGCAGCCGATTCGGTGGTCAGCATCAGCAGCGGGGTGAACTTGTAGTCCGGCAGCTGGCGCAGTTCGCGGATCAGCGCGATGCCGTCCATGTTCGGCATGTTGACGTCGGTGACCACCGCATTGAAGCGCTGGCCCTTGGCGCGACCGAGCGCGACCGCGCCGTCTTCGGCTTCTTCGACGGCAAAACCGGCCGAGGTGAGGGCGAAGGACACCATCTGGCGCATCGACGCCGAATCGTCCACCACCAAGATACGTGCGCTCATGCAGCGTTCTCCACAGATTTCAGGTTGTCATGGGTTACGTCCAGGCCCAGGGCCTGGGTGACGCCCAGCAGGCGCGCGGCGTCACGGAAGGTTGCGGTGCAACCGTGGAAGCCGGTGCCCAGGCCTGCCTCGCGGCGGGCCTGCACGAATGCACACAGCACCTGCACGGCGGCGGTGTGGATGCGTGCGACCTGGCTGGCATCCAGGGTCAGCTCGCCTGCCTGCTCCAGCAGTGGGGCAAGGCGGTTCTTGAGCTCGGCGGTGCTCTCGATGCCGAGATCCCCACCCAGTTCGACAGTGCTCATCGTTGCTCCGGACAAACGGTTCCGTGATCCATAACGGCACCCCGGCAGGGTTCTTTAGCGGAATCGACGCGGGGCGTCGATGCGGTCGCTGTTGAAAAGGGGACGGAGGGGATTAAGTCGCAAGCGACCTGGCTCTACCGCAGCCCCCTCGGCAGCGGCGACCGCGCAGTGGGGACGTAAGGTGTTGATCCAACGGATCAACTCCTTGCGTCCCCGACAGGCACCGCTTCGGCGCAAAGCGCCGAGCCACTTGCGACTTAATCCCCTCCGTCCCTTTTTCTGCTCAGCTCAACAGGCGGGTGGCGTCAAGCAGGATCATCGGCCGTTGGCTGACGCGGGCGACGCCGCGGAACAGGTCGTTGGAGATCTGGCAGATGCGCGCGGTGTCGGGCGGCTCGATCTGCGAATCGGTGAGGTTGGCGACATCCTCCACCGCAGACACGCGCAGGCCGATGGTCTCGCCGTCCTCCTCCAGCACGACGATGCGGGTCTGGGCGTCGTCTTCTGCCGCCGCGGCGCCCAGGTGCAGGCCGAGGTCCATCACCGGCACGACCTGGCCGCGCAGGTTCATGATGCCGAGCATGGCCGGCGCGGTGCCACGCAACGGCAGCAGTGGCACCGGCAGCACGACCTCCTGGACCTTCAGTAGTTCCAGCGCGTAGGCCTGGGTGCCGCAGCGCAGGCGCAGCCAGCGCGAGGTGCGTTCGCCGGCGCGGCGGTTCTGTGGATGCGGGCTGTGGGCTGGCTGGTGCGCCTGCGCCTGCAGTTCCTGCCAGGTGCTGGGGCGGTTGCCCGTGGGCGCGTCCATGGCCACGCGCGGTGGTGGTGCGGCGGCCGCCCGTGCCACCGGGGGCGGCGCGGGACGTGCGGCAGGTGCCGACACCGGTGCTGCGATCACGGCCGGGGCGGGCACGGGGACGTCCTCGCCTTCGGCAGCGGCCTCGAACGCGGCCTGCAGCCCGGGGCTGTCGGTGTGGGCGAGGCGATGGCTGTCTGCGGGATCGGTCTCGTAGATCACTTCGTCCGGCAGATCGTCCCAGGTGGGTTCCGGGCCGGCCTGCACAGCGACGGCGGGGGCAGGCGCGGTTTCGTGGAGGACGTCGGCCGGCAGGTCGTCCCAGGTCGGCTCGCGTTCGCTGGCCGCAGCGCTCGCCGGCGCGGCGGCGGCCTCGAAGGCGGCCTCCAGTGCAGCCTCATCCTCGGCCGGGGCCGCGACGACGGCATCCGTTTCGTAGACCACTTCAGCGGGCAGGTCGTCCCACGTGGGTTCGCGTTCGGCATCGATCACGCTGACGGGCGCGGACGCGGCATCGAAAGCGGCTTCCAGTGCGGCATTGTCCACGGCAGGGACAGCGGCAACGCTCTCGGTTTCGGTTTCGTAGATCACCTCGGCCGGCAGGTCATCCCAGGTGGGTTCGCGTTCGGCGGCGGCTTCGGTGGCCGCGGCCGGGGCGGTGCTGATCGGCGCGGGGAGGGGAACGGCAGCCGGGGCGATCGCCTCGCCCAGCAGCTCGTCCAGGTAGTCGTCGAGGACGCCGGTGCTGTTCATGCGGCCTGCTCCAGGGCGCGGGCATCCTCGCCGAGGATCCAGTTCAATGCGCGGCGGTAGGCGGCCAGGCCGCGGCCCGGATAGTCCTCGCCGACGCTCGGCAGGGTCAGGCCGGCGGCATTGCTGATGCGGGTGTCGATCGGAATCGCGTCTTCCCACACCCGGTTGCCATGGCGGTCCTGCATGGTGCGCAGCGACTCGTTGCCGGCGCGGGTGCGGCGGTCGAACAGGGTCGGCAGGATCGAGATCGGCAGCGGGCGGCGGCGCGAACGCTCGACCATCTCGCCGGTGCGGACCATGCCATCCAGGCCGTGCAGGGCCAGCGGCTCGGCCTGGGTCGGGATGACCAGGCGGTCGGCAGCGGCCAGGGCATTGATCATCAGCAGGCCGAGGGTAGGTGCGCAGTCCAGCAGAATGTAGTCGTGCTGCCCCTGGTGGCGGGCCAGCGCGTTCTGCAGCGCCAGGCCGAGGCCGGGCTGGTTGGCGCTGCGGCGCTCCAGCGTGGCCAGCGCCGATTGCGCGCAGACGTAGTCCAGGCCCTGGATGTTGCTGGCATGGCACAGGCCGGACAGGTCCGCCGGCGGCGTGCCGAACAGTTCCAGCACGCCGGCCGGCGGCGGGTCCACCGGCACGCCGAAGGCGCGGCTGAGCGAGGCATGTGGATCGAGGTCGATCAGCAGCACGCGATGGCCGAGGGCGGCCAGTCCGCGGCCGAGGGCGAGGGTGGTGGTGGTCTTGCCGACTCCGCCCTTCTGGTTGGCGACTGCCCAGATGCGCATCGGATTACTCCTTCATTGCCGGGGGAACGGCGGCGCCGACGCGGCTGCCAGCCGGCACCGGCGGCAACTTCACCGGTGCGATGGGGGAGGTGGGGGTGCTGGCCGGAGTTGCGGCGGCCTGTTCGGTGTCGGTGCTGCCGGTGGCGCCAGTGGCGGCGTTCAGGCGCTGGCCGAGCGGGTCCACCGAATGCGAGGTGTCGGCCAGGATGATGACCATCACCCGGCGGTTGCGGTTGCGGCCCTGCGCGCTGTCGTTCTCTTCGCGGGGCCGGAACTGGCCGTAGCCGACCATGGCCAGCCGCGAGGGCTGCACGCCCTGGTCGGCGAACAGGTGCACCACGCTGGCGGCGCGTCCGGCCGACAGCTCCCAGTTGGACGGGAAGGTGGCGGTGGCGATCGGCACGTTGTCGGTGTGGCCTTCCACGCGCACGCTGTTGGGAACATCGCGCAGCACGTCGGCGAGGCTGGACAGGGTCTGCCGCGCGTGCACGTCCAGCGCGGCCGAACCGGTGGGGAACAGGATGTCGCTGTTGATCTCGACTTCGATCCACAGTTCGGTACGGCGCACGCTGATCATGCCGCGGTCGATCAGCGGCGCCAGCGCGGCGGTGAGGCGATCGGCGATCGTGTTGAGCTGGCGCTCGGCACGGGCGATCTGCTCTTGGTTGTGCACCGACACCGGCATGCGCATCTGCGAGGCCATCGACGGCAGCAGCGTCGGGTCGTGCGAGGGCGCCGGCGCCGATGGGCCGATCTTGGTGCCGGACTTGATCACCGACGGGCTGTCCCAGCCGCCGCCCTGCACCTGCTTGTTGCCCACCTGCACCGGATTGATCGTGCGCGGCGCACCGCCGAAGGCATCGGTCAGCGCGTCGGCCATGATCCGGTACTTGCCCTCGTTCACCGAGGAGATCGCGTACATGACCACGAAGAAGGCGAGCAGCAGCGTCATCAGGTCGGCATAGGGGATCGCCCATGCTTCGTGGTTGGCGTGCTCTTCGTGGTGCTTGCGGCGGGCCATGTCAGTGCAGGAAGCCGGAGAGGTTGGTTTCGATGTTGCGCGGGTTCTCGCCCTGGGCGATCGAGATCAGGCCTTCGATGACCATCTCGCGGTCGCGCGTGTTGTGCGAGATCACGCTCTTGAGCTTGGCAGCGATCGGCAGGAACAGCAGGTTGGCCGAGGCGATGCCGTAGATCGTTGCGGTGAACGCGGCGGCGATGCCGTGGCCGAGCTTGCTCGGGTCAGCCAGGTTCTTCATCACCGCGATCAGGCCGAGCACGGCGCCGATGATGCCAAGGGTGGGGGCGTAGATGCCCATCGCCTCGAACACCTTGGCGCCGGCCTGGTCCTGGTGTTCCTGGCTGCCCAGTTCGATCTCCAGCATGTGCCGCATCGATTCGGGCTCGACGCCGTCCACCAGCAGCTGCAGGCCCTTGCGCAGGAACGGGTCCTGCTGCGCTTCCACCTGCGATTCCAGGCCCAGCAGGCCCTGGCGGCGGGCGATGTTGCTCCACTCGACGATCTGCTGGATCAGCTCGCGGCGGTCGCTGTGCGGGGGGCGAACGACCCAGCGCACGATCTTGAACGCATGCTTGAACACCGCCGGCGAGGTGTGCAGCAGGATCGCGGCAACGGTGCCGACGATGACGATCACGAACGCCGCAGGCGACCACAGGGACGCCAGGCCGGCGCCCTTGAGGATGCTGCCGCCGACCAGCGAGGCCAGGGCGAGAAAGAGTCCAATGAGGCTGAGTCTATCCATGGATCCGGTATCGGCTTGTATGAATGGGACTTGAGACACCGGTAGATCGCGTAACGACGGTAGTCACAGTTTTCGGGGCACCGGGACTGGCCCGGCGAGCGTCAGCGCAGGCCGTCCACATCCAGGATCAGCGCCATGCGACCATCGCCGATCAAGGTTGCACCGGCGTAACCGCGCAGGCCGCGCAGGGCCTTCGGCAGTGGCTTGATGACCACTTCCTCGCGCCCGCGGACCTGGTCCACGACCAGGCCGAAGCGCGCTTCACCGGCCTGCAGCACGACGATGGTCAGCAGGGTCGACGTGGCGGGCGTCACATCCAGCCACTGGCGGAGATCGACCAGCGGCAGGGTGTGCGAACGGCGGTCGAGCACGGCGCGGCCATCGAACCAGCCCAGCGACGTGCCAGGCGCGTGCAGCACTTCCATCACGCGGGCCAGCGGCAACGCATAGACGTCTTCGCCGGCCTGCACCAGCAGCGTCGGCAGGATCGCCAGCGTGAGCGGCACGCGGATCAGGAAGCGGCTGCCACGGCCCAGTTCCGACTGGATCTGGATCTGCCCGCTGAGTTCGCGGATGCGCGACTGCACCACGTCCATGCCGACGCCACGGCCGGAGATGTCCGTGACCTGCTGCTTGGTCGAAAAGCCCGGCAGGAACACCAGGTGCAGGCACTCCTCGCTGCTCAGGCGGGCGGCGGCTTCGGGATCGATCAGGCCCTTCTCGCGCGCCTTCGCACGCAGCTTTTCCGGATCAATGCCGGCGCCATCGTCCTGCACCTCGATGCTGACGTAGTCACCTTCCTGCTGCGCCGACAGCCGCACGTGGCCCATCCGCGGCTTGCCCTGTGCTTCGCGCAGGTCGGGCATTTCCACGCCATGGTCGATGGCGTTGCGGACCAGGTGCACCAGCGGGTCGGCCAGGGCCTCGACCAGGTTGCGGTCGAGTTCGGTCTCGGCGCCGATCAACTCCAGGTCCACTTCCTTCTTCAGCGAGCGGGCGACATCGCGGGCGACCTTGGGAAAGCGCGAGAACACCTTGCCCACCGGCTGCATGCGGGTGCGCATCACCGCCGACTGCAGGCGCGCGGTGGCGATGTCCAGGGTGGACACGGCGCGGTCCAGCTCCTCGTCGCGCAGGCGGGCACGCAGGGTCTTGAGCCGGTTGCGCGACAGCACCAGTTCGCCGATCAGATTGACGATCGCATCCAGGCGCTTGGTGTCCACGCGCACGGTATGTTCCGCCTCGGCCAGCGGCTTGGCGGCCGGCTTGGGCGCCGGCGCGCCGGTGCGGCCGCCGGGCGTGGGGCAGCGAGCGGCGCCGGCTACCGCAGCGGCAGGCCTGGCGCCGGGTGCGGCGCCACCGTGCAGCTGGTCGAGCAGGGCCTCGAATTCGTCTTCGCTGATCAGGCCGTCGTCGGTCTTCTTGGCCGGTGCGACCGCGGTCGGGGCGTTGCCGCCGTGCAGCTGGTCAAGCAGGGCTTCGAATTCGTCGTCGGTGATCAGGTCACTGCTACCGGCTGCCGGAGCGGCGGCGACAGGCGCCGCCGCGGTGCCACCGTGCACATCGAACTGGGCGATCAGGTCCGGCGGTGCATAGCCCGGTTCGGTGCCGGACGACACGGCGTCCAGCATCGACTGCAGGTAGTCCAGCGATTGCTGCGCGGCGTCGAAGTGGTGCGCCTGCAATACGGCCTGGCCGGCGCGCGCGGCGCCCAGCGCTTCCTCAGCAGCGTGGCACAGCTCGACCATCGCGGTGACGCCAAGGAAGCCGGCGCCACCCTTGAGCGTGTGGTAGCCGCGGAACACCGCGTTCAGCTGTTCGCCGTCCTGCGGTGCCTGCTCCAGCGACACCAGCTGTTCGCCGAGGCGATCCAGGATCTCCTGTGCCTCGATGATGAAATCGGCAGTGATGTCGTCGGATACCGCGCTCATGCTTACAGCCCCAGATCCGACAACAGGTCGTCGGCGTCGTTCTGCGAGACCGCGTGGCGGTCCAGTCCCTTCAGTGCCGGCCCGGCCAGTTCCGGGTCGGTGCGATGCTGTTCCGGCGGCAGGCCGAGCGCGCCGAAGCCTTCGTGCACGCGGCGGACGATGCCGACCACGCGACGGATGATCTGCCCGGTCAGGTCCTGGTAGCTCTGGGTCAGGGCGATCTCGGTCAGGTTGTGGCGGATGCGCTCGAGCTGCGCGTCCTGGCCCGGCTGCAGGCCTTCGGCGCGCAGCTGCTCGGTCAGGCTGCGGCATTCCTCGGCCAGGTCCAGGGTGCGGTGCGTGGCCTGTTCGGTCATCGCCACCACATGGTCCAGGCGTGCGCAGGCATCGTCCAGTTCGCCGGCCTCGCTGGGCACGGTCGGCAGTTCGCCCAGGGCCTGCCCGAGCTCGCGGGCCAGCCGCGAGAGGCCGCTCATCATCGGCTGCGTGCGCAGCGCGACCAGCCCGTCGATGCGTTGACGCCACGCGGCTTCATCGCCGGACTCCAGCGCGTCCAGGGCTTCCTGCAGGCGCAGGGCGAGGGCGTTCCTGTCGACCGTGGTATCCATCAGGCGCTGGCCGCCAGGCGTTCGAAGATCTTGCCGAGCTTTTCTTCCAGCGTCTGCGCGGTGAACGGCTTGATGATGTAGCCGTTCACGCCGTTCTGGGCCGCTTCGATGATCTGCTCGCGCTTGGCTTCGGCGGTGACCATCAGCACCGGCAGGGTCTTCAGCTTGGCGTCGGCGCGGATCGCCTTGAGCAGTTCGATGCCGGTCATCACCGGCATGTTCCAGTCGGTGACCACGAAATCGAACGGCTGGCTCTGCAGCAGCGACAGCGCGGCATGCCCGTCCTCGGCTTCGGCGGTGTTGGTGAAGCCAAGATCGCCCAGCAGGTTCTTGACGATCCGACGCATGGTCGAGAAGTCGTCGACGATCAGGATGCGCATGTTCTTGTTCAAAGCAGAGTTCCTTTGTTGTTCATTCCGGGCGGCCGGGGGCAGCCGCCTCGGGCATGTTCACTCTTCCAGGCCGGCGTCCGCCGCCTCGAAAATCTTCAGCCGTCCACGCAGGCGCAGCACGGCCTGGCCGTGGATCTGGCAGACCCGCGATTCGCTCACGCCGAGCACCGCGCCGATCTCCTTCAGGTTCAGTTCCTGCTCGTAGTAGAGCGAGAGCACCAGCTGTTCGCGCTCGGGCAGGTGGCCGATGGCCTTGCCCAGCTCGCGACCGAACTCGCCACGCTCCAGCACCTGTTGCGGGGTCGGGCCGCCCTGGGCGACGGTGTCCAGCTCGCCCTGGTCTTCGATGCGCGATTCCAGGCTCAACACCTGGCCGCGCGCGGCGTCTTCCATCAGGCGCAGGTACTCGGGCAGCGGCATCTCCATCGCGGCGGCGACTTCGGTGGCGCTGGCGGCGCGACCGCTGCTCTGTTCCAGGCGGCGGATGGTGGCGGCCGCATCGCGTGCGCGCCGGTGCACCGAGCGCGGCACCCAGTCGCCACGGCGGATCTCGTCGATCATCGAGCCGCGGATGCGGATCGAGGCGTAGGTCTCGAACGAGGCGCCCTGGTCGGCGTCGTAACTGCGCGAGGCTTCGATCAGGCCCATCATGCCGGCCTGGATCAGGTCGTCCACCTCGACGCTGGCGGGCAGGCGCGCGGCCAGGTGGTGGGCGATGCGCCGCACCAGGTCCGAATGCTGGGCGATGACATCGTTGGCCGCCGAGCGCTGGACTTCCCTGTACTGGGCTGCGCCTTTCATGCTGCCACCCCACGCTGCTTGAGGATGCGTTCGAGGAAGAACTCGACGCCACCGCGCGGTTCGGTCGGCGCCTGCCAGCGCGCGGTACGGCGTGCGATCTCGGTGATCGCCAGCGCCGACGGGCTGGACGGATAGGCCTTCACCACCGGTTGCTGGCGCTGCACCGACAGGCGCAGCCAGTCATCCTGCGGCACGCAGCCCAGGTAGTTCAGCGAGACGTCGGCCAGGAACTTCTCGCAGACGCGGGTCAGCTTTTCGTACAGCACGCGGCCCTCGTTGGGGTCGCGGACCATGTTGGCCACCACCTGGACGCGGTCCACGCCCCGTTCGCGCGACAGCACCTTGATCAGCGCGTAGGCGTCGGTGATGGACGCCGGCTCGTCACAGACCACCACCACGGTGTCCTGCGCGGCCTGGCAGAAGGTCAGCACGCCGTCGGTGATGCCGGCGGCGGTGTCCACCACCATGATGTCCAGCTCGCGTTCCAGTTCGGAGAACACATTGACCAGGCCGACGTGCTCGGCGGGGGCCAGCTCGGCCATGTGCCGGCGGCCGGACGCGGCCGGCACCACCAGCACGCCGTTCGGGCCTTCGACGATGACGTCGTCCAGCGAGCAGCGGCCGGCGACCAGGTCGGCCAGCGTAAAGGTGGGGTTCAAGCCCAGGATCACGTCGATGTTGGCCAGGCCGAGGTCGGCGTCCAGCAGCAGCGTGCGCTTGCCCATGCCGGCCAGCGCCACGGCCAGGTTGGCCGACACGTTGGTCTTGCCCACGCCGCCCTTGCCGCCGGTCACGGCAAGGGTGCGCACAGGGCCGAGCGGCTCGCTGCGGGTGGCCGACAGCGGGAAGGTCTTGGTCAGCTTGGCGTACTCACGCGACGGCATGGTTCAACTCCGGGTTGCAGGGCATATCGGCCGCTCGGCGCAAATCTTCAAGGCGAAGTACAAGATTGGCTGCACTGGCCCGGTGCAGGTCCTCCGGAACGTCCTGCCCATCGGTCACCCAGGTGATCGGCAGGGCGTGGTCCACGGCCACCGACAGGGCGTTGCCGAAGCGGCCGGTCTCGTCCAGCTTGCTCAGCACCAGGCCCTGCAGGTTGGCGGCACCGAAGCGGCGGACCACCTCGTCCATGTCGCCGAAGCTGGTGTTGGCCGGCAGCACCAGCAGGGTGCGGACCTGGCGCGCGGCGCGCAGCCACTGCAGCTGGGCGGCCAGCGCGCGGTCGCGCGGGCCCAGGCCGGCGGTGTCGATCAGCACCAGCTTGTAGTCCTTCAGGCGTTCCAGCAGCTGGTCCAGGTCGGTGCCGCTGTTGGCCTCGTGCACGGCGATACCGAGCTGGCGGCCGTAGCCATACAGCTGCTCGCGGGCGCCGATGCGGGTGGTGTCGGTGGTGACCAGGGCCACGTCACGCGGCGCATGCTTCTCGGCGAAGCGCGAGGCCAGCTTGGCGATGGTGGTGGTCTTGCCGGCGCCGGTCGGGCCCACAAGGGCGATCACGCCGCCTTCTTCCAGCGGGTCGACCGGGGCGATCGGCAGCTTGCGCGAGATCAGCCCCAGCATCAGGCCGCGGCCGCGGTGGGCTTCGGTTTCCAGCGGAATCTGCATGGCCACGTCGCGGGCCAGGCCGGCGTCGAAGCCGTACTCGTCCATCAGGTCCAGCGCGGTGGCGCGCACCGGGCAGCCGCGCAGGCGCTCGTCGGTGAAGCGGTTCATCTCGCGCTCGATCACCTGGCGCATGCCGGCCACTTCCTGGCGCAGCTGGCGGATCTCGGCGTCGTCCTGGGCGACCACCGTCAGCACCGGGGCCGGGGCCAGGGTGGGCGCCGGCGCGGCTTCGACGATGGCATCGGCCAATGCCGGTTCGGTGGCGGCGCTGGCCGGCTGCGCGTCGGCGACGGCAGCGGTCGGCAGCGGCGGCGGCTGCACCGCCGGCGCCACGCTTTCGTGATGCGCCTCGTGCGGCGGATCGATCGGGAAGCGGGCGCGGTTGGCCGGCACAGCCGCGGCCGGTGCGACGATGGCTTCGGCGAACGGCGCGAAGATCTGCTCCGGCAGTGCCGGTTCGTTGACGGTGGCACGCGCCAGGGTGGCGGCAAAGCCGGTGCTGCCACGGGTCGGCACGATCTCGTCGGCGCTGTCCAGCGTGCGGCCGGTGGCACCGACGGCGGCGCGGGCAAGGGCGGCCACCGCCGAGGTGGTGGCGGCGACCGGTTCCGGCGCCGGGGTGGCGCTGCGGCGGCGGGTGACGGCGGCGATCACCGCGTCGGCGGCGGTGCGCGGCTTGGCTGCCGGCGGCGGTGCGACGTCACGGCGCGAGGCTTCCAGTGCACGCTGCACGGCGCTCTCGTCATAGTTGGCGGCGGCGACGATCTCGATGCCTTCCTCGATCCGGCGGTTGGACAGGATCACGGCGTCAGGACCGTGTTCCTTGCGCACCAGGTTCATGGCCGAACGCATGTCGGCGGCGACGAATCGTTTGATTTTCATGCTGTGGTCACGAGGCGAAGACGGCGGGGTGGCGGTCGGGGAACTCGGGTGATCGGTGGTCTGCACGGTGCGGGTTCCCCTTGGTATCGGTCTGTTGCGTTGGTTCGAAAGTGGTGTCTGTTTTCTGGCGCGTCGGAGCCCGGCGTCAGCTGATCGTTCCGACCAGCTTCAGGCGCTTGTCTTCCGGCACCTCGCTGTAGGCCAGGACCGACAGCGACGGAACGCTGTGGCGGACCAGGCGGGCCAGCGCGGCGCGCACCGGGCCAGGTACCAGCACGACCGCGGGCTCGTTGCGGGCTTCCTGCTTGCTGACACATTCGGCCAGGCTCTGGTGCAGTCGCTCAGCGAGTCCGGGTTCCAGCGCGGCGCCGTTGCCCTGCGTGGACTCCTGCAAGACACGTTCCAATTGCGGGTTGAGGGTGAACACCGGCAGCTCCGCCGACATTCCGGCGATCTCCTGCACGATGAAGCGGCCCAGTGCGGTGCGCACGGCAGCGGTCAGCACGGCCGGGTCCTGGCTGCTGGGCGCGTGTTCGACCAGCGCTTCGGCGATCTTGCGCAGCTGGCGGATCGGAATGCGCTCGACCAGCAGGTTCTGCAGCACGCGCACCACCGCCGACAGCGGCAGCGCCTTGGGCGTCAGATCTTCGACGAGCTTGGGTGCGCTCTTGGCCAGGTTGGCCAGAAGGTGCTGCACTTCCTCGTGGCCGAGCAGTTCCGGCGCGTGCTCGCGGATCAGGTGCGAGAGGTGGGTCGCGACCACGGTGGCCGGATCGACCACGGTGTAGCCCAGCGTTTCGGCCTGGGCGCGCTGGTGCGGCTGGATCCAGGTGGCATCGAGGCCGAACGCGGGGTCCTTGCCGGCGATGCCCTCCAGGGTGCCCAGCGCGCTGCCCGGATCCAGTGCCAGCTCGCGGTCCGGGTGGATTTCGGCGGTGGCCACCGGCACGCCGTGCACCAGCACCCGGTAGCCGTTGGCGGGCAGTTCCAGGTTGTCGCGGATGTGCACCGATGGAATCAGGAAGCCGACATCCTGGGTGAGCTTGCGGCGCACCCCCTTGATGCGCGCCATCAGTTCGCCGCCCTGGTTGCTGTCCACCAGCGGAATCAGCCGGTAGCCGACCTCCAGGCCCAGCGGATCGACCGGTCGCAGTTCGTCCCAGCTCAGCTCGGCAGTGGGGGCGGCGGTGGCCGGGCGCCCGAGCGCAGTGAGCGCGGCGGCATCGGTGCCACTGCCTGTCGCATCGGCGGCCGGTGCCTTGGTCTTGCGATACAGCTTCCAGGCGATGAAGCCGAGGATCGAGGCCAGCGTCAGGAAAGCGACGTTGGGCATGCCCGGCACCAGGCCGACCAGGCCGATGATGCCGGCGGTGATCGCCAGCGCGCGGTACTGGCCGAACACCTGTCCGGTCATGGCCTGGGCCATGTCCTGCGAGCGCGAGGCGCGGGTGACCAGCATCGCCACCGCGCTGGAGACCAGCAGGGCCGGCAGCTGCGCCACCAGGCCGTCACCGATCGACAGCAGGGTATAGGTCGCAGCGGCCTCGCCGAACGGCATGCCATGCTGCAGCACGCCCACGGCCAGGCCGCCGAGCATGTTGATGAACAGGATCAGGATGCCGGCGATGGCGTCGCCGCGGATGAATTTGCTGGCGCCGTCCATCGCACCGTAGAAGTCGGCTTCCTCGCGGACTTCCTCGCGGCGCAGCTTGGCTTCTTCACGCGTCAGCAAACCGGCGTTGAGGTCGGCGTCGATCGCCATCTGCTTGCCGGGCATCGCGTCCAGGATGAAGCGCGCGGTCACTTCCGAGACACGGCCGGCGCCCTTGGTGATCACCACGAAGTTGATGATGGTCAGGATCGCGAACACCACGATGCCGACCGCGTAGTTGCCGCCGATCACGAATTCACCGAAGGCGGCGATGACCTTGCCCGCGGCGTCGTGGCCGTTCTGGCCGTTCAGCAGGATCACGCGGGTGGAGGCCACGTTCAGTGCCAGCCGCAGCATGGTGGTGATCAGCAGCACGATCGGGAAGATGGTGAAGTCCAGCGGGCGCTTCACGTAGACCACCGCCAGCAGCACCATCAGCGAGATGGCGATGTTGAAGGTGAACAGCGCATCGAGCACCGGCGCGGCCAGCGGCACCACGACCATGGCCAGCAGGGCCAGCACGATCAGCGGCGCGCCCAGGCCCTGGCGGATCATTTCCAGGGCGCGGCGGGTGTTGAAGCCGGCGGAGGGCTGGGCGCTCACGGGCGGCCTCCCTTGCCGAATTCATCCACCTGGATGTGCGGGGCGTCCGGCATCGGGCCAGTGCGCCAGGCGCGCAGCTGGTAGACGTAGGACAGGACCTGGGCGACGGCCGAATACAGTCTCACGGGGATTTCCTTTCCGAGTTGGCCTTCCCGATACAAGGCGCGTGCCAAAGGCGGGGCAGAGACGATCGCCACCTTGTTGCCGTCGGCCACCTCACGGATGCGCAGGGCGGTCTCGTCCACGCCCAGCGCGACCACGGTGGGGGCGTTCATGGCGCCGCCCTCGTACTTCAGGGCCACCGCGTAGTGGGTGGGGTTGACCACCACCACGTCAGCCGTGGGTACCGCTTCCATCATCCGGCGGTTGGCCATCTGCTGCTGCAGCTGGCGGATGCGGCCCTTCACCTCGGGGCTGCCCTCGCTCTCCTTCATTTCCCGGCGCAGCTCTTCACGGGTCATCTTCAGCTTGCGCATCCAGTTCCAGCGCTGGTACGGCGCATCGATGGCGGCCAGCACCAGCATCGCGCCGGCGGTGGCCAGCAGCAGGCGCAGGGTGAAGCCGAGCCCGTCGGTGATGGCCGTCTCCAGCGGGTGGTGGATCAGCCCGCGCAGGGTGTCGAAACCGGTCCAGACCACCAGCCCGGCGGCGACGCCGACGAAGGCCACGCGCAGCAGCGATTTGGTGAACTCGGCAATCGCCTCGGGGCCATACAGGCGCTTGAGCCCGCTCATCGGGTTCATGCGGTTGATGTCGGGCAGCAACGCCTTCTGCGACCAGCGCAGGCCGCCCATCACCAGCGGGGCAACGAAGCTGGCCAGCAGGCAGACCAGCACCAGCGGTGCGATCACCAGCATGAACTGCAGCAGCAGGTCGCCGAAGTGGCCGAACAGTTCCTTGGGGTTCTGCCGCAGGCTCTGTTCCGGGCTGAGCGCCTGCTTCATCCACGCACTGGCGCCACGGCCGATCGAGCCGCTCATGGCCATCACCGCCAGCACGCCGGCGCCGAACACGGCGGCGGTGCCGAGTTCGCGCGAGCGCGGCAGGTTGCCCTGTTCACGGGCATCGCGCAGGCGTTTTTCGGTAGGTTGTTCGGTCTTTTCGCCGGCGGATTCGTTCTCGGACATCACGGGCACTGCGGCAGGGGATGCCGGGGTGCGTGCAAGAACCGTTCCACGCATGGCGTGGATCTACCGACGGCCCGTTCTGTAGAGCCGAGCCCACGCTCGGCTACGGTTGGGGCCAGGCGCGAAGCACAGCCGGGCATGAGCTCGGCTCTACAGGAGAGTGCCGCAGGAATCGTTCCGTGATGGCGGGCGCGCGTGGCCCGGTGTCAGCCGGGCGGGTATTGCGGCGGTGGGCTCTGCGCCAGTTCCACCCGCGGCCGCGGCAGGTCGTGCAGCTGCATGAAGCGCGCCGCGTCGACCGGGCGGCCGAGCAGGTAGCCCTGCAGGAAGTCGCAGCCCAGGCGCTCCAGGTAGGCGCGCTGCGCGGCGGTCTCCACGCCCTCGGCCACGATGTCCATGTCCAGCGCGTGGCCCAGCGCCACGATCGCCGAGACGATCACCACGTCCTCGGCACTGTGTTCCAGGTCGCGCACGAAGGCGTGGTCGATCTTGATCTCGGTGGCCGGCAGCCGCTTCAGGTACAGCAGGCTGGAATAGCCGGTCCCGAAATCATCGATGGAGATGCCCACGCCCAGCGTCGACAGCGCCTGCAGCAGGCGCAGGCTGGTGTCGGTGTCGCGCATCACCGTGCTTTCGGTGATCTCCAGCACCAGGTGGCGCGCGGGAATGCGATGGCGCTCGATCACTTCGCGCACGTCGCGCAGCAGGTGGGGCGAGCCGAACTGCACTGGCGACAGGTTCACCGATATCGACCAGCCTTCGTGGCCGGCATCGTGCCAGTGGCGCAGCTGGCGGCAGGCGTGGTCCAGCGCCCAGCGGCCGATCTCGTTGATCGCGCCGCTGCGCTCGGCCAGCCGGATGAAACGGTCCGGCGGAATCAGCCCATGCTCCGGGTGCTTCCAGCGGATCAGCGCCTCGGCACCCGCCACCTTCTGCGTGGCCACGCGGATCTTGGGCTGGTAGTGCAGGAACAACTGCTCGCTGCCAATGGCCCGGCGCAGGTCGGCCAGCAGCCGGAACTGCTGTTCGGCACTGTCGTTCATCCAGTCAGCGAAGAGCACGAAGGCGTTGCGACCGGACTCCTTGGCCTGGTACATCGCCGCGTCGGCGAAGGCCATCAACTGGCGCTCGCTGGCGGCGTGGTCCGGGCAGATCGCCACGCCGATGCTGGCGGTCACCTGCAGTTCGTTGTCCTGCAGCAGCGGACCGCTGCCCACCGCCTGCAGGATGCGCCGGGCCAGGGTCGGCAGGTCTTCGTCGTGCTCGATGCGCACCACCAGCACGAACTCGTCGCCGCCCAGGCGGGCCAGCATGTCGTTGGGCCGCAGCAGCTGCCGGGTACGCTCGGCCACCGCCACCAGCAGCGCGTCGCCGGCCTGATGGCCATAGGCATCGTTGACCTGCTTGAAGCCATCCAGGTCCATGAACATCACCGCAAAGCGGTTGCCGCCCTGTTCGGCTTCGGCCAGCGCCTGCACGATGCGCCGCTGCAGCAGCAGGCGGTTGGGCAGGCGGGTCAGCGGATCGTGCAGCGCGGCCTGGGTCAGTTCCTGCTGGGCATCGGTCAACGAGGTGCTCAGCATCGAGTTGCGAAGCCGCAGCAGCTGCGCCTCCACCCGCTGGTCCAGCCATGAAACCACCAGCACTACCGCCAGGATCGCGACCGTCAGCACCACCACCAGCATCGCCAGCCACTCGCTCTGCAGGCCATCGCCGACCGCCGCGCCGCAGATGCTGCCTTCCGGGAAACGCGCGGCGGCCATGCCGGTGTAGTGCATGCCGACGATGGCCAGGCCGAGCAGGCCGGCGGCTGCCAACCGGTCACCGACGCGGGTGCGCTGCGCGCGCAGGCGGAACGCCACGTACAGCGCGGTCCACGACGCGGCCACCGCCACCACCAGGGAAAGCAGCAGCCAGCCCGGGTCGTAGTCGATTCCCGGCTGCATGCGCATCGCTGCCATGCCGACGTAGTGCATGCCGGCAATGCCGGTGCCCATCAGCAGGGCACCACCGGCCAATCGCGGATGGGGCAGGGTGCGCAGCGAAACCAGCCACAGTGCGAACACCGACGAGGCGATCGCCAGCGCCAGCGAGAGCAGGGTGATGGGCAGGTCGTAGCCCAGTGGAATGGGCAGGTCAAAGGCCAGCATGCCGATGAAGTGCATCGACCAGATGCCCAGGCCCATGGCAAAGCCGCCGCCCAGGCGCCACCACCAGGCCGCGCCCTTGCCGGGGGCGGTGACCGTGCGTCCGGCCATCGCCAGCGCCGTGTACGACGCCATCACGGCAACCAGCAGTGAGATCGCCACCAGCCACGGGTTGTACGTGCCTACCAGCATTCGTCAGTCTCCCGGACCTGCCTGTCGACGGAAACTACGGTGGGGCATGCATGAGGCAGGCCGACGCGGACGGGCGCCGGCCAGGTGCGGCATCCCCCTGGTTGCCGCGCATTCACTCTAACGCGCAGACCGGGGGGGACTTCAAGCGGCAATTCGTGATGACCGGGTCAGTGTGTGACCGCGTCCGCAGCCTGGAAGGCGGCGTCGAACAGTCGCTGTACCGGCGGCCCCATTTCCCCGGCCAGCAGGGCCAGCAGGAACAGGCCCAGCAGCAGCGAGACCGGCAGGCCCAGCTGGATCGGGTTCAGCGCAGGGGCGGCACGCGCCAGCACGCCGAAGGCCAGGTTCACCGCCAGCATCGCCACGGTCAGCGGAATGGCCAGGCTCAGCGCGCCGCGCAGCACGGTCAGCAGGAAGGTGGGGGCGATGCTGAAGAAGGCATGCGGGTCCGGCAGCGGGGCGCCAATCGGCAGCGCGCGATAGCTGTCCACCAGCAGCGAGATCAACGCCAGGTGGCCGTTGGCGGTGAAGAACAGCAGGCCGAACAGCAGGTAGAACCACTGTCCGATAACGCCGGAGGTTCCCCCGCGCAGTGGATCGCTCATCTGCGCGAAGGCCAGGCCGGTGCCTTGTGCGATCAGTTCGCCGGCCATCGCGCCGGCTTCGAACACCAGCCGCAGCATGAAGCCGATGGACACGCCGATGGCCAGTTCACGGGCAATGGTCAGCACCGTAGCCGCGTCGAAGCCGGTCCAGTCTGGTACCGGGGGCAGCAGCGGGGCCAGTGCGATGGCCAGGGTGCCGGCCAGCACCACGCGCACCCGCGATGGCACCGCACGCGTGCCGACCATGGGCATGGCCACCGCCACTGCGCCGATGCGCAGCATGGTCCACAGCACCGTGCCGATCATGCCGAAGGCCTGCAGGCCGTCGGCCGCCATCTGTGTCGCGGCGTCCATCGAAGCGCGTGCCCTAGCCGATCAGGTGTGGAATGCGCTGGAACAGCAGCGTGGTGAATTCAACCAGGTGGCCGATCAGCAGGCTGCCCAGCGCGAACAGCACCGCGGTCAGCGCTGCCGCTTTGGTGACGAAGGCAATGGTCGGTTCATTGAGCTGGGTCGCGGCCTGCACCACGCCCACCACCACGCCCACCACCAGCACGGTGAGCAGCAGCGGTCCGGCGACCCACAGCACGGTGATCAGGCCGCCACGCAGTTCGGTCAAGGCAAGTTCGGGAGACATTCGGATTCCATCTGATTGTGCAGCGTCGAGCCATGCTCGACGGCCCTTTGTGGGGGATATCAGGCCGGATTGAAGCTGGCCGCCAACGTGCCCACGGTCAGCACCCAGCCATCGACCAGCACGAACAGCAGGATCTTGAACGGCGCCGACACCAGCATCGGCGAGAGCATCATCATGCCCATCGACATCAGCACGCTGGCCACAACCAGATCGATGATCACGAACGGGATGAAGATCAGGAAGCCGATCTCGAAGGCGGTCTTCAGTTCGCTGGTGACGAACGAGGCGACCAGCACCGGGAACGGGATCGCGTCGGGGCTGGCGTAGGTGCCATGCCCGGCGATGCCGGCGAAGGTCATCAGGTCGGTCTCGCGGATCTGCGCCAGCATGAACCCGCGCAGGGGCTGCGTGGTCAGCGTCCAGGCGGTCTGGAAGTCGATGTCGCCGTTGAGGTAGGGCGCCATGCCCGCGCTCCACGCCTTGTCCCAGGTCGGCATCATCACCATCGCGGTGAGGAACAGGGCCAGGCCCAGCAGCACCTGGTTGGACGGCGTCTGGCCGGTACCCAGCGCCTGGCGCAGCAGGCCCAGCACGATGATGATGCGGGTGAACGAGGTCAGCACCAGCAGCATCGACGGGATCAGGGTGATCGCCGTCATCAGCAGCAGGGTCTGCAGCGGCAGGCTGACCGGCTGGCCGCCGATCTTGCCGACATTGACGTCCGGCAGCGGGGTGGCCGCGGCACCGGGCGCGGCGAACGCCAGCGCCGGCAACAGGAACAGGGCAAGCAACAGCAGCCACGGCATCAGGGTGGCAAGACGGGTACGGGTGACACGCATGTCAGGGATCCTTGCGCAGCCGCTGCTGCAGCAGCTGGGCGAAATTCGGCAGGTTCTTGAAGTCCGGCACGCGCACCGGTGCCGGCGGCGGCAGCGGTTCGGGCAGGGCATGCAGGGTGTTGATGCCGCCGGCGGTGACGCCCAGCAGCAGTTGCTGGCCATTGACCTCCACTACTACCACGCGCTCCTTGGCGCCGACGCTGAGGCTGGCCACCAGCTTCATGCCTTCGGCCGGGCGGAAGCCGCTGCCGGGCATGCGCTTGAGCAGCCAGCCCAGGCCGATCACCAGCGCCAGCACCGCCAGCAGCGCCAGCACCGCGCCGAACAGGCTGGGCGCGGCGGCCGCATGCTGGCCGACCTGCGGACCGATCGGGGCGGCGGTCTTGCCGACCGCCAGCAGGGTGGAGGCCAGCGGGCTCAACGCAGTCTCCGGATCCGCTCGCTCGGGCTGACCACGTCGGTCAGGCGCACGCCGAAGCGGTCGTTGATCACCACCACTTCGCCGTGTGCGATCAGGGTGCCGTTGACGAACACGTCCAGCGATTCGCCGGCGCCGCGCTCCAGTTCCACCACCGAGCCCTGGTTGAGCTGCAGCAGGTTGCGGATCGGCAGACGGGCACGACCGACTTCCAGCGACAGGGTCACCGGCACGTCGAGGATCACGTCCAGGTTCAGGTCCGGACCGTTGGCCTCGTCGGCCTGCAGGCTGCTGAACTGGGCCGGGGTCGGTTCGAGGGCGTCGATATCGTTCATTGCGGGTCTTCCTGGATGACGGGTACGCGCGGGCGGGTGCCCGGCGGATGGGTAGCGGTGATCTTCACAGCGTTCATGCCGTTGGCGATGCCGAACTCGCCGGTGAACACCGGAATGTTCTCCACGCACAGCGGCACCTGCGGGCTCAGCTCGATCGGCAGGATGTCGCCGACCTTCAGCTGGGTCAGGTCGCGCAGCGTCATGCGCTTGCTGGCCAGTACGCTGGACAGGGTGACTTCGGCGATGTTGAGCTGCTCGCGCAGGGTCTTGCCCCAGCTCTCGTCGCGGTCGTTGCGGTCGCTCTGGATGCCGGCGTCGAGCAGTTCGCGGATCGGTTCCAGCATCGAGTAGGGCAGGGTGACGTGGATGTCGCCGCCACCACCGTCGAGCTCGACGTGCAGGCGGCACACCACCACGTATTCGCGCGGCGTCACGATGTTGGCAAAGTGCGGGTTGATCTCCGAGTTGATGTACTCGAAGTCGACATCCATCACCGGTGCCCACGCTTCGCGCAGATCGGCGAAGGTCTGCTTTAGCAGCAGGTGGATCACCCGCATTTCGGTGGCCGTGAATTCGCGGCCCTCGATGCGGGTGGGGTAGCGCCCGTCGCCGCCGAAGAAGTTGTCGACGATGGCGAACACCAGGGTCGGCTCGAACACGATCAGGCCGGTACCGCGCAGTGGCTTGAAGCGGATCAGGTTCAGGTTGGTCGGCACATACAGCGAGTGCATGTAGTCGTTGAACTTGATCAGTTCGATGCCGCGCACCGACAGCTCGGCCGAGCGCCGGATCAGGTTGAACAGGCCGATCCGCCACAGGCGCGCGAAGCGCTCGTGGACCATTTCCAGGGTCGGCATGCGACCACGGATGATGCGGTCCTGGCTGGCGAAGTCGTACGAACGCGCTTCGCCTGACGGGGGTTCCGCATCGGTCTCGACCGCGCCACTGTCCACGCCGTGGAGCAGGGCATCGATCTCGTCCTGGGACAGCAGATCATTCATCGGTGGGCCCTTACTGGGTCACGAAGCTGGTGAACAGCAGATCGTCGGCGCCGTTGCTGCCGGTCTCGGCCTTGAGCACTTTCTGCACCTCGGCCAGCGACGCGGCCTGCAGCTTCTGCTTGCCGGCGACATCGGCGATCTGGTCCGGGCTGACCTGCGAGAACAGCATCAACAGGCGCGCGCGGATGGCCGGGGCATGGGTCTTGATCGCTTCCAGTGCGGCCGGGTCGCGGGTCATCAGCTGGACCTCCAGCTGCAGGTAGCGCGGGCCGTCGACCGGGCCATTGAGGTTGACCACGAACGCCGGGTCCAGCGCGAAGTACTGTGCCGGGGCCGGGGTCGCGCTCTTCTTCGGCGCCTGCGCGGTCTTCTCTTCGTGCTTGGACTGGGTGAAGAACCACACGCCGCCACCAGCGGCAGCGGCGGCCAGAACGGCCACCAGTGCGGTGATCAGGATCGGACTGCGCGGCTTGGCGGCCTTGTCCTTCTCGGCGGTCTTCTTGGTTTTGTCAGCGGCTGCGGCCACGGGGTGAAGCTCCTGAGGGTTGCTTCACCGGGATATGCAAGGGGTGTGCCGAAGGCGGGGCAGTCGGGTGCGACGGAATTCCGTCGGAGGCGCGGACGGGAGGGTGCCGATCCTCGCTGGCGCTAGTGCAGGGTGCCTGGGCGGGTGCCAACCGCCCAGCGCCTGTGGGTGCCAACCTTGGCTGGCACGCCTGTCAGGCGTAGGCGTCCAGCAAGCCGCGCTGGCGGATCAACTGCGCGGCCGACACGCTGGCGTCGCCCGGCGTCGGTTCTCCGTCACCGCTCATGCTGCCGCCACCGTGCTGGCCTGACGCATTGCCGTCACCGCCCGGTGCCTGATGGCCGACGTCGGCGTGGGCCAGCTGGAAGCCCTGTTCGCCCAGCAGCTCGCGCAGCCGCGGAAGGCTGCTTTCCAGTGCCTGCCGCACGTCCACGTGCGGGCTGCTGAAGCTGGCATGCACCTTGTCGCCGTTCAACTGCAGGCGCACATCGACCGGGCCCAGGTCGTCCGGGCTCAGGCGGATGTGGGCGTGGCCGATCTTCTGGTCGGCCAGCCAGCCCAGGCGTGCGCCGATGGCCTGATCGAAGCCCTCGTCACCGAGCACGGGCTTGGGCGTCGGTTCGCCATTGAAGATCGCGGTGCCGGTGGCGAGTGCGGCCTTCAGGTCCTGCACAGTGGCCGCTGGCGGTGCGTGCAGCAGCGGCGCACTGGCGCGGTCGCCAACGGCGGCCACGTCGCTGCCTTCGGCGCGCTCGCTGCGCTTGCCGGGCAGAATCATCTCCGGCAGGGGCAGTGCGGTGGCGTCGTCAGCGTTGGTGGGCGCCGGTTTGCCGTCGGCCGCCACTGGCGCTGCGCTTGCCGCTGCCGGCGCGGCTGCAGGCAGTGCCGTGTTCGCGGCAGGGGGAGCGGGCAGCGCGCTACCGTCGCTGGCCAGCGATGGCGCAGCGGTGGTCGGCAGGGCGGCCGCTGGATCGGCAGGCGCCGGCATCGCCAGCACCAGGCCGGCCAGGCCGAGCGGTGGCCACGGGGCGTCCTCGGTTGCGGCAGGCTTGTCCTTGTCGGTGCCGGCTCCAGCCGGGGTCACGGCAACGGGCGGCAGCGGGGACGTTTCAGCGGTTGCCGCTTCGCCGTCTGCGTTGCGTTCGCCCGGTGCCTGGCCATGGCTGTCGGCGGTCGATGGCTGGCTGGGCGTGGATGGCGTCGGCGTCGGCGTCGTGGCGCCGCCGGCAGGCGCGGGTGAAGAGGGTGCGCCACCCTGCAGCAGTTGGCTGAAGTCCTTGCCGCCTTCGCTGCGCGGGGTACGCGCGGCGCTGTTGCTGGCGGCTGGCGTGGTGGTGTTGGCGCTGCTGGCGAGCGGAGCGGGCATCACGGGCGGCCTCCCTGCTCGGTGCCGTCCTGGTCTTCGGCCTGCACCAGGCGCGCACGCCGCGCACCGATATCGTCCATCTCGCGCTGGTCGCGGCGGTCGGTCACCACCTTTTCCTGCGCGCGGTAGCTGGCGGCCAGCTGCTCCAGCACCGCCTTGTCACGGCTGGCCAGGATCAGGCGCGCGCGCTCGGCCTCCACCTTTTCGCGGTTGCCGTTGACCGTGGCCTGCTGCTGCTCGACCGCGCTGTCCAGGCGATCAAGGAAGGCGCGGCGGTTCAGCAGCTGTGCCGGGCTGGTCGCTGCCATCTGGGCGTTGGCGTACTCCTCGGCATAGCGGCGCAGTTCGTCCAGGCGCGACAGATGGGTGTCGAGCACGCGCTGGCGTTCGGCCAGGTCGCGGGCGACCGCGTCCTCGTGTTCCTGGGCCCGCTTGAGCAGGGGATCGATGCGCTTGGACTGGTTCATGGCTTAACTCTCTTGTTCCACCAGGCGCTGCAGCGCCGCCTGGCTGTGCGGGAGATCTGCGGCCTTGGCAACGTCCTGGCCGAGGAACTCCATGATTTCCGGCCAGCGTTCCAGGGCTTCGTCGGTGGCCGCGTCGTTGCCGCGCTGGTAGGCACCGATCGCGATCAGGTCCCGGTTGGCCGAGTAGGCCGAGACCAGTCGCTTCAGCTTGCGGATGCGCAGGCGCCACGGCTCGTCGGCGATTTCCGTGACCACGCGGCTGACCGACGATTCGACGTCGATGGCCGGGTACAGGCCGCTGTCGGCCACGCGGCGCGAAAGCAGGATGTGGCCATCGAGGATCGCGCGCGCGGCGTCGGCGATCGGGTCCTGTGGATCATCGCCTTCGGTCAGTACGGTGTAGAACGCGGTGATCGAGCCGCGGCCCTTTGCGCCGTTGCCGGCGCGCTCGACCAGCGCCGGCAGCTTGGCGAACACCGACGGCGGGTAGCCGCGGGTGGTCGGCGGTTCGCCAACCGACAGCCCGATCTCGCGCTGCGCCTGCGCAAAGCGGGTCAGCGAGTCCATCAGCAGCAGCACGTTCAGGCCCTGGTCGCGGAACCACTCGGCGATGGCGGTGGCACGGTAGGCACCGTGCAGGCGCGCCAACGGTGGCCGGTCGGCGGGACTGGCCACCACCACCGCGCGGCGCAGGCCTTCCTCGCCCAGCGTGGTCTCGACGAAATCGCGTACTTCGCGGCCACGTTCACCGATCAGGCCGACCACGATCACATCGGCGGCGGTGTAGCGGGTCATCATGCCCAGCAGCGTCGACTTGCCGACGCCGGAGCCGGCGAACAGGCCGACGCGCTGGCCGCGGCCGATCGGCAGCAGCGCGTTGATCGCGCGCACGCCCACGTCCAGCGGTTGGGTGATCGGTTCACGCGCCAGCGGGTTGATCGACACGCCGGCCATGCCGACGTGGCCTTCGGCGCGGATCGGCCCCTTGCCGTCCAGCGGCACGCCGTCGCTGTCGATGACGCGGCCGAGCAGGCCTTCGCCCACTTCCACGCCGCCCCGGCGCGCCGACGGCACCACCCGCGCATTGGGCAGCAGGCCATGCAGTTCGGCGCTGGGCATCAGGTAGGTGCGTTCGCCGGCGAAGCCGACCACTTCGGCATCGACCCAGCCGCCATCGACCACTTCCACCTTGCAGCTGGCGCCCAGCGGCGCCTCGCAGCCGACCGCTTCCAGGGTCAGGCCGACCGCGCGGCGCAGCACGCCTTCGCGGATCAGCCCACGGCCATGCGCGGTATCCACGCGCAGGCCATCCAGGCGCCGGGCCAGGCGCAGGTTGCGGGCCACGGCCCAGTCGGCCGGCGGCGGCGTCGTTTGCGGTGCAGCGCTCATGCCGTCGCTCCGGTCTGGCGGATCACCGCATCCAGCGCACCGCGCAGGCGGGCCTCCAGGGTGCCGTCGATGCGCACCGCTTCGGCGTGCACGCGCAGGTCGCCACGACTGAGGCTGGTATCCGGTACCAGGCGCTGCGCCGGCGACAGGTTCAGCAACGGAGCGAGCGCGGCGATGTCATCCGGATGCAGCCGCACTTCCACCTCGCGCGTGCTGCCGCCCACGGCGTCGATCGCTTCGCCGACCAGCTGCGCCAGCAGTGCCGGCTCCGCCTCGTAGGCGCGGCCGACCAGCGCCCCGGCGATGCGCACCGCCAGTTCGCCAAGGGCGCCGACCACCTCGTTCTCCAGCCGCACCAGCGGCCGGCTGAAGTTGTCGAGGATGCCTTCGATCTGCGCGGCGAGGCGACGCACCTCGGCCTGGCCCTGGCCGTAGCCTTCGGCATGGCCCTGATCGAATCCTTCCTTCTCGGCGCTGTCCTGGATCGCCTGGATTTCCTCCAGGGTCGGCAGCTGCAGCGGCGGCTCCGGTTCGTGTTCCGGGTCCGGCTCGGTGAGTTCGAACGTGTCCTCCTGCTCCAGCACCGGTTCGGGCTGGGCCAGCAGGTCCGGGGCAAGCCAGCGCACGACGTTGCTCACAGCATGGCCTCCGCGCTGCCGCCGATGGTGACGGTGCCTTCATCGGCCATGCGCTTGACGATGGCCAGGATCTCGCGCTGCGCGCCTTCCACGTCGGACAGGCGCACCGGTCCGCGGGCCTCCATGTCTTCCAGCAGGATCTCGGCCGCGCGCTGCGACATGTTGCGGGTGATCTTGTCGCGCACCTTGATGTCGGCGCCGCGCAGGGCCAGGCCCAGGCGCTCGCCGCTGACTTCGCGCAGCACCAGCTGCATCTCGCGGTCGTCCAGGTCGACCAGATCGTCGAAGACGAACATCAGGTCCTGGATGCGGTTGCTCAGCGGCGCATCGATGCGCGCGATCTCGCCCAGGATGGCCTGGTCCTGGCCGCTGTCCATGAAGTTCAGGATGTTGGCCGCGCACTGCACGCCACCGATGTTCGACGACTTCAGGTTCTGGTTGCCGGCGAACTGGCGCTCCATGATCTCGTTGAGTTCATTGAGCGCGTTCGGCGGGATGCCGTCGAGGGTGGCGATGCGCAGCAGCACGTCCACGCGGGTGCGATCGGGCAGCAGCTTCAGCGCGTCGGCGGCCTGGTCGGTTTCCAGGTGCGCCATCACGATGGCGATGATCTGCGGATGCTCGTTGCGCACCAGGTCGGCCACCGCGCGCGGGTCCATCCACTTCAGCGCGTCCAGGCCGGTGGTGTTGCGGCCCAGCAGGATGCGGTCGATCAGGTTGCCGGCCTTCTCGCTGCCCAGCGCCTGCACCAGCATGTTGCGGATGTAGTCGTCCGAGCCCACGCCCAGCGAGGTCTTCGAGCCCAGCTCCTGGCCGAACTGGTCCATCACCCGTTCCACCTGCTCGCGGGTGATGTCGGTCATCGTGGCCATGGCGATGCCGATCTTCTGCACTTCCTTGGGTTCCATGTGGCGCAGCACTTCGGCCGCGTCCAGCTCACCCAGCGAAAGCAGCAGTACGGCGGCGCGCTGCACGCCGGTCAGGGTTGCCTCAGTCATTGGCCACCCAACCCTTGACCACCTGGGCCACGCGCTTGGAGTCGGTCTTCACGGCTTCACGCGCCATCCGCAGTCGTTCCTCATAAGAATCCACCGGCAGGGCCAGTGCGTCCGGCCCGGCCAGGCTGACCCGGTCGGCGCCCAGCGCCGGCAGCGGGGTGCCATCGTCATCGACCAGCTGCACGTCTGCGGTGTGCGGCTCCAGTGCCTGCGGGTCGTCCTTCCTGTTCTGGCCGGTGATCGCGCGCAGCGCCGGGCGCAGTACGCCGAACAGCAGCGCCAGCACCACCACCGCGCCCAGCAGCATGCGGCCGGCATCGTGCACCCACGGCAGCTCCCACCACGCCGGGCCTTCCTCAGGCGTGGTCTCGCGCACGAACGGGGCATTCATCACCGACACGGTGTCGCCACGCTCGGCGTTGAAGCCGACGGCCTGCTTGACCAGCGCTTCGACGCGGGTCAGTTCGGCAGCCGATAGCGGCTGCGGGCTCATCTTGCCGTTGGCACCGGCACGCGGCACGTTGTCCACCAGCACCGCCACCGAGACGCGCTTGATGCGGCCGGCCGGCTGGCGGGTGTGCTGCAGGGTGCGGTCCAGCTCGTAGTTGCGGGTGGCGTTCTTGCTGCTTTCGGTCGGGGCCTGCGCGGTGGCCGGTGCGGCCTGCTGGCCCGGCGGGCTGTTGCTGGTCGCGCCCGGCACGCCCTGCGGGCCCGGGGTGCTGGTGGTGTTCTCGCTCATCTGCTCGCTGCGCAGCTTCTGCGGTTCACCGTTGTAGAGCTCACGGGCTTCCTCGGTCACCGAGAAATCCATGTCCACGCTCACTTCCGGATTGACCCGGCCGGGGCCGGTCATCGGCTCCAGCAGCTCGCGGATGCGCTGGTTGAACGAGGTTTCCTGGCGGCGCACCTGCTCGAACTGGGCGGCGTTGACCGCCGCTTCGCTGTTCGGGTCGGTGATGCTGAGCATGCGCCCGCTCTGGTCGACCACGGTCACCCGTTCCGGCGCGAGGTCGGGAATGCTGGCCGCGACCATGTGCACGATGGCGTCCACCTGGCTGCGTTCCAGCTGCTGGCCGCCGCGCAGTTCCAGGGTGACCGAGGCGCTGGCCACGTCACGCTGGCGGGTGAACGCGCTGGGCTTGGGAATGGCCAGGTGCACGCGTGAATCACGCACCGGGCGCAGCGTGTTGATGGTGCGCGACAGCTCGGTTTCCAGTGCGTGCTGGTAACGCGCACTTTCCACAAACTGGCTGACGCCGAAGCCGGGATCGCGCTCCATCAGCTCAAAGCCGAGCTTGCCGCTGTCGGTCAGGCCGGAGCCGGCCAGCTTCAGGCGAGCGTCGTGCAGGTTCTTTTCCGGCACGGTGATGCCACCGGTGGCCGGGTCGAGTGCGAACGGAATCTGCGCGGCGCGCAGCAGGTCGGTCGCTTCCGCCGTCGCCTTCTGGTCCAGGCCGGTGTACAGCGGGACCATGCCCGGCTTCTGCGACCAGAAGAACACGGACAGGCCTGCCGCCACCGCCACCGCGATCATTGCCATCAGGCCAAGCCGACGGGTGATCTGCAGGCTCTGCAGGCGGTCGAACCACTGCCCGGCCTTCTCGGCGTTCAGGCTGTCCTTGGAGAGCGTCAGTGCCATGCGTCTCTATTCCTTACAGCGGCATGTTCATCACGTCCTGGTAAGCCTGGACGAGACGGTTGCGGACTTCCACGGTGGCGCGGAAGGCGATCTGGGACTGCTGCGAAGCGACCATCACCTTGGCCAGGTCGGCGCTGGGGTCGCCCATTTCGAAGGCCTTGGCGAGGGCGCCGGACTTCTGCTGCGCATCGTTGACGCCGGCAATCGCACCACGCAGGGTTTCGGTGAAGCTGGCCGGCTGCACCTGCGGCGCGTCCAGCACCGTGCCCGGCAGGGCATTGCTGCGCGGCGTTTCGCCCAGCGGGTTGAGCGCCGGCTGTCCCATCTGGGTCTGATAGGAGCGGATCTGCGAAAGGATCGAAGTGACGGAGTGGGACATCTGCAACGGTTCCAGAAACAGGGATGGGGTTGTCTGCTAGAGCCAGTGCAAGTGCCGTGCCGAAACCGGTTTTCGATTCAGTGACGTGAGGAGGTTGGATGTGCGTGCGGGGTTGCACCCCGCGCCCCGCGGTGGTGCCGGCCGCTGGCCGGCAACCTCAACGGCAACGGCCGAAGCCGGAGCAACAGCAGAAGCGGGTCTACTGAGGGATGGCGGGGTGGGTCCGGTTACGGGGACGCCGTAAACCCGTCCTTGGGGGCTTGGCCGCAGCATCCATGCCGCGGACACCCCGCAACCGGACCCACCCCGCCTTCGACAGGTGGCCGCGATCTGTTGGAACCTGCTACTGATGGTGGGTGCCGACCGTTGGTTGGCACGGGGTCGGATCCCGTTGCAACGCAACGGGCTCTGACCCCATTGGCGGCGTCATTTAACCGGCGTCGGTTTTCTGGCCTATGGCTGCAGGGTCCATCGGCCAGGATTCTGGCGCTGGCGCGGTGCGATGGGGCCGTCATGCTGGGTGTAGATGAAGCGACCCTGATGGTTGCTCTGGCAGGTCAGCAGCAGGGTGTAGTTGGCGGGACCGGCCGGGTGGCTTTCGGTCATCTGGATTTCCCCGATATGCGGGGCCAGGCGCTGGTAGCGGTAGCTGCCGGCGATGCGGAGGTCGGTGCCGAGGATGTCCAGCACGTACTGGCTGCCGGCAAAGCTGAGCCGCACCATGCGTCCGGCGTTGGGGTTGTCCGGCGCGTACAAGGGGTCGCCGAGGTTGGTGAACTGGCGTTGGTCGAGCGTGGCGGGCAGGGTGCAGTTGGCCGCGGTGGCCAGGGCCGGGCAGAGCAGGACGGCGAGCAGGATCAGGTGATGCATGGCGGGACCTCCTTGGGATGTCCCTGCCATGCTCCGCAGTGCGATTCCGTTGTCTCTAGGAAAACGTGCAAATGCAATGGGGTCAGATCCCTTTCCTGGGGAAAGGGATCTGACCCCCGGGCGACCCCGGGCACTACAAACACCAACGCCCGGGCAAGCCCAGGCGTTCGTGCCCCCTTCATGCTGGTAGCGCGGTTCAGCCGGCCAGCTCGGCCTGCTCGCGCTCGATGCCGTACTTGCGCAGCTTTTCCACCAGGGTGGTGCGGCGCAGGCCAAGCAGCTGGGCGGCGTGGGCGACCACGCCCTGAGTGCGTTCCAGTGCTTCGTTGATCAGGCCCAGTTCGATGTTGGCCATGTGGTTGCGCAGGTCCAGGCCATCGTCGGGCAGTGCCGCCGGCGCCGCCGGGCGATTGACGGCGATACCGTGTTCCAGCGCCGGCTGGTTGCTGCTGCCCGGGGTGTGGAACGAGAAGCTGCGCAGGTCCAGGCGGTCTTCGCTGGCCACCGGTGCTGCCGGTGCCGGTGCGGCCACCGCGGCCAGTGCGGCGTCGCCACGATAGCGGGCCGGCAGGTCCTGTACGCGCACCGAGCCACCCGGATGCAGCACCGCCAGGCGCTCGACCAGGTTGGTCAGCTCGCGCACGTTGCCCGGCCATTCGTAGCTGGACAGCGCCTGCAGCGCTTCGGGAGTGAAGCGCACTTCGCCACGGCCGGTGCGGGCCAGCTGCGCGGCGATGGTTTCCACCAGCGCCGGCAGGTCCTCGCGGCGCTCGCGCAGCGCGGGCACTTCGATCGGGAACACGTTGAGGCGGTAGAACAGATCCTCGCGGAACTTGCCCTCGGCGATGCGGGTCTCCAGGTCGCGGTGGGTCGCGGCCACCACGCGCACGTTGCAGCGGATGGTCTGGTTGCCACCGACGCGCTCGAAGCTGCGTTCCTGCAGCACGCGCAGCAGCTTCACCTGCATCGGCAGGCTCATGTCGCCGATTTCGTCGAGCAGCAGGGTGCCGCCCTCGGCCATTTCGAAACGGCCCTTGCGCGCGGTCAGTGCGCCAGTGAAGGCACCCTTTTCGTGGCCGAACAGTTCGCTTTCCAGCAGGTCGGCCGGAATGGCGCCGCAGTTGATTGCCACGAACGGGCCATCGCGGCGCGGCGAGCGCTGGTGGATCGCGCGTGACACCACTTCCTTGCCGGTACCGGATTCACCCAGCACCAGCACGGTGGTGTCGAACGCGGCGACCTGTTCGATCATGGTGCGCAGCGCGGTCACTGCCGGGCCGTTGCCGGTCGGGCCCTGGTCCTGCGCGGCACCGGCCTGGTGCTCGGCGTCCAGGCGCTTGAGGCTGGCACGGCGCAGCAGGGCCTCCATCTGCGCATGGCGCAGCGGCGTTTCCAGCGGCCAGATGTTGGCTTCGTGCAGGCCGTGCTGCTGGGCAAACGCAGCGGCATCACCGTCGGCCAGCAGCACCGGCGGCGGCAGGCTGCTGCCTCCCAGCCAGTGGTACAGCGCGGTACTGGCAGCGCTGTCGTCCAGGCTGCCGACGATCACCGCCATCCAGTCGTTCTGGCGCTGGCGGCCCAGGTCGAAGTCGGCTGCGTCGGACACCCAGCGCGGGTTGAAGTCCATGAATTCCAGCAGGGCAACGGTGCGCTCTGCGCGCACGGCGTCGTTGTCCAGCACCAGGATGCGCGATTCGCTCACGACTGTTCCTCCCTGAGGCCTTCCAGGATCGGCATGACTTCCTGGATGTAGGACAGCTTGCTGACAAAGTTGTCGGCGCCGGCGCGCAGCGCGTGTTCGCGGTGCTCGGCGTCGTCGAAGTGGCTGGCGATCACGATGTACGGCGCATCGTCCTGCGACTTGATCAGGCGGGTGGCCTGCAGGCCGCCCATTTCCGGCATGGCCAGATCCATCAGCACCACCTGCGGGCGCAGCGTTTCCGAGCGCTCGATCGCTTCCAGGCCGTTGCCGGCGCTGCCGACGATCTGCAGCCAGTCGATCTTGCGGAAATGGCGCATCGCCGCGTTGATGAAGCCCTCGTGGTCATCGACCAGCAGGACCGTGAGCTTGTTCATGTCCAACATCCTTTTCAGCCCACCCGGGCCAGCTGGGGTTGCCTGGCGCTGAGCCGGCGCCGTTCGCGGGCCGGGGCGATATCCAGTTGTTCTCGGTATTTTGCGACGGTTCGGCGGGCAATGTTCACCCCCTGGCGCGACAGCAGGCCGGCAATGGCCTCATCGGCCAGCGGGCGGCCGGCCGGTTCGGCGTCGATCAGGCGGCGGACCATGGCCTTCACCGCCTGCCCGGAGACGCTGGCGCCCTCCAGGCGCACGGCGAAGAAGTGCTTCAGTTCGAAGGTGCCGCGCGGGGTCTGCAGGAACTTGCCGGTGGTGATGCGCGAGACGGTGGACTCATGCATGCCGATTTCCTCGGCCACTTCCTTCAGGGTCAACGGCGCCATGGCCTCTTCGCCGCGCACCAGGAAGGCGGCCTGGCGCTCGACGATCACCCGCGCCGTACGCAGCAGGGTGTCGTAGCGCATCGACAGGCCACGGCTGAACCAGCGCGCCTCCTGCAGCATCTCGCGCAGCGCCGGGGCGGCGTCGCTGATTTCGGCCAGCACCTGTTCGTACTGGCTGTTGATCGACACGCGACGGCTGGTGGCCGGGTTCAGGGCGACCTTCCACTGCCCGTCGGCGTGCCAGGCGACGACGTCCGGCACCACCACCGCGTTGCGTTCGGGCAGCAGGCTGTCGCCCGGGCGCGGCTGCAGCGAGAGGATCAGGCGCACGGCCTCGCGGACGTCGTCGATCTCGGCATCGTGCAGGCGGGCGAGGGCGGGGTAGTCGTGCGCGGCCAGCGCTTCGAGCGCGCCGTCGAGAATGCGGGCGGCCAGGTGGCGGGCCGGCACGACGCCGTGCAGGCTGCGCAGTTGCGCCTGCAGGCCTTCGCGCAGGTCCTGGGCGGCCATGCCTGCGGGCTCGCCATGCAGCAGCTGCTGGCGGATGGCTTCCACCCCGTCGGCAGCGATGTCGAACTGGGCACTGGCCAGCAGCTGCAGCTGTGCCAGCGGCGCCTGCAGGTAGCCTGCCTCATCGCACTGGTCCAGCCAGAAGGCGGCGACCGCCAACTGGCGATCATCCATATCCAGCGACAGGCGCTGCAGCACGCGCAGCTGCGGGTCGGTCGACTCGCCGGCGGCGATGCGCGCCATGCGGTCGTCGTCGCCGTCCTGCCAGCTGGCACCGGCCACGTCCCACATCGACGGCTCGGGCAGCTCGTCAAAGGCGGCGGTATCGATCGTGGGAGTGCTGGCTTCGGTGGCGTCGGCAGCAGGGGCCTCGGCCTCTTCGATCTCCAGCAGCGGATTGGAGTCCAGCAGGCGCTGGATTTCCTGCTCCAGGTGCAGGCCATCGAGCTGCAGCAGCCGGATCGACTGCAGCAGTTGCGGGGTGAGGTGGAGTTGCTGGCCCAGCTGGGTCGAGAGTGCAGCCTTCATCGTGGTTCCCCGGCACCGCTCCCCGGCGCCTTGTGGAACGCATCTTGCTTTTCATCCGGCGAGGACGGAATCGGGGGGTTCCTGATGCATTTCGTGGAACTCCCGACAGGGTGTAGGGGGATTCCCTACACGGGCGCGGGAAATTGACGAAATGCGACGCCAAGTCATTGATTCATCGTGGCGAGGCCGCTGGGCGCGCGGCGGCCGAGGTACGGATTCCTGTCAGGGAATGTCGGGGTGACGGGATTTCGTCGCCGATGCAGGGTGTCGCAGGGTCAGGTCCTTTTCCACGCGGAAGGGAGCTGACCCCGGGACCGGCGCTTACTCGAGCTCGTGCTGATGGCGCGCGGCCAGCAGCAGCAGGTCATTGGCGCGGCGGCAGCCCAGCGACTCCATCATCCGCGCGCGATGGGTTTCCACCGTCTTGACGCTGATGCCGAGATCGGCGGCGATTTCCTTGTTGCTCTCGCCCTTGCCGATGCGGCGCAGGATCTCGCGCTGGCGCGGTGAGAGTGCGGCGATGCCGGTGGGTTTCTCGCGGCCCAGCATCGGCGCCAGCATCTTGGCCGAGATCTGCGGGCTCAGGAACACCTGGCCGGCGTGCGCGGCGCGCAGTGCCAGTTCCAGTTCCTGCGGTGCGGCGTCCTTCACCACGAACCCGACCGCGCCACGATCCAGCGCATCGCGCACGTGGGCAGCATCGTCGTGCATGGTCATCATCACCACCCGGGTACCGGGAGCACGCAGGCGGATGTCGCTGAGCGCTTCCAGGCCGGTGCGGCCCGGCAGCGAGAGGTCCATCAGCACCACGTCCGGTGCGTGCTGCAGGGACAGCTGCAGTGCCTGTTCGGCGTTGCTGGCCTCGGCGACGAGCTGCACGTCGGCAAACCCCTGCAGCAGCCGCGCCAGGCCGGCGCGGACAAGGGTGTGATCGTCGACGATGAGAACTCGCACAGGCACGCAGCAGATCCGTGTAGGGGCATCCACCTTAACTTAGCTGAACGGGCGCGCCAAGGGTCGGCCGTGCAGCGCCAAGGGGGCGGGCTTCAGCGTGCGCGGCGTGCCTCGGCCACCTGGCGGCGGTGGAGGCGGAACAGGTGCCGCTCCATCGCCATCTCCAGGCCGTCGCCCAAGCGCTGGAAGCGCAGCCACAGGAAGTGCCCGCCGCTACCGTCGGCGGCTTCTGCGACGACCTCCACCGGCAGGTCGATGTGGTCGGGCAGCCAGTCGCTGGGCTGCAGGCGCACCACTCCGGCCTGGCCGGGGCTGGCACCGCTGCGCGGACCCAGCTGCAGGCGGATGCCGCGCCGCGACCAGCGCACCGGGCGCAGCGTCAGTTCCTGGCCCTGCTGGCGTACCAGCCGGCCAAGCAGCACCATCGCCAGGTCCAGCTTGGCTTCCAGCCGCTGCAACTGCAGGCTGGCTTCGTTGCGTTCGTCGTGCTCGTCGACGCGGCTGTCCTCGACCAGTGCCAGGCTGCGCAGCAGGCCTTCGGCACTGCTGGTGCGGCCGGCTGCGCTGCCTGCCTGGAACTCGGCCGGCAGCGCCAGTTCGCAGCTGAGCGTTTCGTCGAACAGCTCGCTTTCGGCTGGGTGGTGCAGCGACGTGGTCGGCAACTGGGTCATGCCAGCGATTCTGCCTGCAGGTAGGCATGCGCGGCGCGAAGGGAGCGCTGGCCATCGTTCATCTGCGCGGCTACGGCGTCGCGGCGCTGGCGCAGCAGGCCCAGCAGGCTCTGCTGGCGCTCGAACAGGGCGCTCAGCGGCGCGTGGTCGGCCGCGGTCAGCGGCTGGCTGAGCAGGGCGTGCAGGGTGCTGTCGTGGCCGTCGAGCAGGCTGTCGGCCCGGTCGAGCGCATCATCGCCGAGCGCCTTCTCGAAGGCATCCAGCTGCGCATGCAGCGCGTGCAGGCTCATGGTGCCACCGCGGCGGGGCGGCGCTGTTCGTGCGGGATCGCGTTCCAGGCGCTGTCGATCTCGCCCAGCAGCTGCAGCGATTCATCCAGCGCGGCGCGGTCGTTGTGCAGGTTGGCTTCGGTCAGGCGCTGCAGCACGTAGTCGTACAGTGCCGACAGGTTGCCGGCGATCTCGCCGCCGGCCTCGTGGTCCAACGAGCCGTTGAGGTGGCCGACGATCGCGCAGACTTCGCCGATCGCCTTGCCCTTGCCGGCCTGGTCACCGCGTTCAAGGCTGGCCAGGGCGCGGCGCACGCGCTCCAGCGCGCCGGCCAGCAGCATCGCCACCAGCTTGTGCGGATCGGCATCGGCGACCGCACTGGTCACCCCCACCTGGCGGTACTGCTCGGCATATTGACGGCTGGAACCGTACATTCGTGATTCTCCTTGCGCGGGGTGCCGTCGGGTGATCGCGGGGACCGGTGCCGACGGCGCGGCGATGATTGCTGTTGCGTCCGTTATCGGTGCATGGCGCGGCAAACTTGAGTGCCGCGCACGTTCCGTCAGCGGTTCAACTGGGCCAGCTGCTGCTGCAGCGCGGTGTTGCTCTGCTGCAGCTTGCCCATCAGGCTGTCCAGCGCCAGGAACTGCTTCTTGTAGCGCTCTTCCACGCTCTTCATGCGCGTGTCGAGGTCCTTGCGGCGCTTGTCGATGTTGTCCAGCGTGGTGTTCAGGCCCTTGGTGCGGGCAACGAAGGCACCTTCCTTGCCGACCGTGGTGCTCACATAACCGTCAACCAGCGTGTACAGCTTGCCGGCGCCGCCGGTATCACCGGTGATCGCCTGGCGCATCTTCTCCGGCTGGCTGGCCAGGGCGGCGGCGAACTTGGTGGTGTCCAGGATCAGCGTGCCGTCGGCATTGGGGTAGCCGCGGGTGTCCAGGCCGATCGCCTTGGCATCGAGCTTGTCACCGGCCAGGTCCTTGAGCACGCTCGACATCACCGAGCGCAGCTGGCTGGTGGCGCCGCGCATCTGCGCATCGCCGGTCAGCGTGGAGGCTTCCTTGGTCTTGGCGTCGTACTTGGTTTCGGTGTTGATGGCCGCCAGTGCGGCGTTGTACGCGGTGACGAACTCCTGCATCACCTTGGTCGCCGCAGCAGTGTCGGTGCTGATGGTCACCGTGCTGGTGCCCGGCATCTTCAGGTTCAGGGTCAGGCCCGGGACCGCATCGGCCACCGTATTGCTGGCGCTGACGACCTTGACGCCATCGATGGTCAGCTCGGCATCGGCAGCGGCGGTGTTCTGCTTCAGGCTGTTGACCAGGCCGCCCAGTTTGGCATCGCTGCCGGCGTATTCGAGCTTGATCGCGTTGGCGGCACCGGTCTTTTCCTGGGCGATCGACAGGTACTGGTTGTCGCCGGAACTGATCAGGGTGGCCTGCACGCCTTCCTTGCGGCCGGCCGCGTCGATCTTGTTGCGGATGGTGGTCAGCGTGTCGCCGTCCTCCACCTCCACGTTCATGGTCTTGGCGTTGTCGCCCACGCCGACGGTCAGCGTCAAGGTTCCGGCAGCAAACGTGTCGGTCTTGGGTACCGAAGTGTCGGCGATCAGCTTGTGCGCGGTGGCCAGCGAGGTGACGTTGACCACGTGCGTGCCGTTGGAGGCCGCCGCCTTGGTGGTGCCGACGTCATACAGCGCGACCGAGGCCGTCAGGATCTCGTCGGTGCCCTTGTCGCCGCCCTTGCTGGCGGTCACCGTGCGCGTGTCGAACGCGGTGGTGGCCTTCAGCGCGGTCAGCGCCGTCTTCAGCTTGTCGAAGGCCGCGGTGACGGTGCCGATCGACGACAGCTGCATCTTGGCCTTGGACTGCTGCAGGTTCAGCGCATTGTCGGCGGGCTTGCGGTCAGCTGCGACCAGCTGGTTGACGATGCTGGAAATGTCCAGTCCCGAGCCGATGCCACCGTATCCAAAGTCTGCCACGTCGTTTCTCCTGGTATCCGGGCCTGGCCGCTGTGCGGTGGCCCGTCGTCAACGAAAATAGCGGCCTGCGCCGCTGGGTCTTGAGGACTTCGTTGATGCACGTGCCGTGCCAATGCTCTGGCGCAGGTTCTGGCACGCGGGTTGCAGGAGGCCTGGGGCAGGGTGCGGGTGGGTTCACCGCGGGCTGCCGGGGGTCTGCAAAAAACCCTCCCCCAATGCAGGGGAGGGATCAGGCTACTGACAATCGGGGGGAGACGAAGCCGCCCGGTACGTACAGTCAAAGGTACAGCGCTGAAAGAGAGGTCCGCAGGAGCGGGCGATGCCAAGCCGGTTCGGGAGTGATCCCGGGCCGGGCATGGCCCGCGCCTTCGTGCATCGTGGCTTCCCGGTTGCCGCTACCGTCGGTTCGATCCGACGGTAGCGGCGCCTTCTTGCCGTGGATCAGCGCAGCAGGCTGAGCACGCCCTGCGGCACCTGGTTGGCCTGGGCCAGCATGGCCGTACCGGCCTGCTGCAGGATCTGGGTGCGGGTCAGTTCGGCGGTTTCCTTGGCGAAGTCGGTGTCCTTGATGCGGCTGCGCGACGCCGACAGGTTTTCCGACGAGGTCTGCAGGTTGGCCACCACCGAGGTGAAGCGGTTCTGGATCGCACCGAGGTCGGCACGGGTGCTGTTGATCGCACCCAGGGCCTTGTCGACCACTTCCAGGGCCTGCTGGGCGCCGAGCACGGTGCTCACGTCCAGCTTCTGCACGTTGGCCGCCGTATCGGCGCCAGCGGTGTAGGCGCCTGCCGCGGCCGCGGTGCCCCAGGTCTTGGCGGTCGCGTCGTAGTCGCTGCGCATCAGCGCGATGTCGGCAGCGGCAACGGCCTTGCCTTCCTTCACCGAGCTCAGCTTCAGCGTGCCGTCGGCATTGGCTTCGGCGTAGATGCCGGCCTCGCCGATCTTGGCGTTGATGGCGGTGGCGACGGCCTTGGAGGCATCGGCCGTGGTGGCGCCGGCCTTTACTTCAACCGTGCCGATGTCCACGCCCATCACGGTGCCGGAGAAGCGGGCACCGTCGGTGCTGGCAGCCAGGGCAGCCGTCGCGCCGGTGGCGAAGGTCGAGGTGCCCAGCGAGCCGGCCTTGGCATCGATGGTCTTGTCGATGGCGATGGCCTGGCCGGCGTTGGCGCCGACCTGGAACAGCTGGCTGGAGAACGAACCGTCCAGCAGCTTGGTGCCGTTGAAGTCCGACTGCTTGGCAACGCGGTCGATTTCGCTGACCAGCTGGGTCACTTCGGCCTGCAGCGCCTTGCGGTCGCTGGCCGAGTTGGTGGCGTTGGAAGCCTGCACCGACAGCTCGCGGACGCGCTGCAGGTTGTTGCCGATTTCGGTCAGCGAACCTTCGGCGACCTGGGCCAGCGAGATGCCGTCGTTGGCATTGCGGATGGCGACGTCGGTACCGCGGATCTGCGTGCCGAAGCGTTCGGAGATCGCCAGGCCGGCGGCGTCGTCCTTGGCGCTGTTGATGCGCGAACCGGAGGACAGGCGCTGGATGGTGGTAGCCAGCGAGCTGCCGCTGGTGCTCAGGTTGCGCTGAGCATTCAGGGACATGGTGTTGGTGTTGATGACTTGTGCCATGGTGCTTTTCCTTTGGCGAAGGTGGAACGTGTTTCAGGATCCGGGCGCCGCGTCATGCAGCGCCCGGAGGTCGATCATCGAGCGGATCAGCGCAGCAGGCTGAGCACGCCCTGCGGCACCTGGTTGGCCTGGGCCAGCATGGCCGTACCGGCCTGCTGCAGGATCTGGGTGCGGGTCAGTTCGGCGGTTTCCTTGGCGAAGTCGGTGTCTTTGATGCGGCTGCGCGACGCCGACAGGTTTTCCGACGAGGTCTGCAGGTTGGCCACCACCGAGGTGAAGCGGTTCTGGATCGCACCGAGGTCGGCGCGGGTGCTGTTGATCGCACCCAGGGCCTTGTCGACGATTTCCATCGCCTGCTGGGCACCCTTCACGGTGCTGACGTCCAGGTCGCTGGCGTACTTGGCGGCCGGGGCGGCGGTGGACGCGGTGAAGGTCGGCGCGGTGGCGCCGGTCCAGGTACCCGGGGTTGCGGTGATGGCCTTGAACGAACCATCGGCGTTGACGCTGTCCTTGACCGAGGTCAGGGTGACGCCCGCGGTGCCGTTCACTTCGGCGTAGACGCCGGTTTCGCCGATCTTGGCGTTGATCGCGGTGACCAGTGCTTCGCGCGAGGCCTTGCCGGTGGCAGCGGCGTCGGCGCCCTGCTTGACCGAGACGTCGGCAATGGCAACGCCGTTGATCTGCAGGCCGCTGGTGCTGAAGTCCGCGTTGGTGCCCGGGTCGGCCAGGGCCAGCGCGTTGGTGTCGAACTTGGCGCCGCCCAGGGCATTGGCCTTGGCATCGATGGTCTTGTCGATGGCGATGGCCTGGCCGGCGTTGGCGCCGACCTGGAACAGCTGGCTGGAGAACGAGCCGTCCAGCAGCTTGGTGCCGTTGAAGTCCGACTGCTTGGCAACGCGGTCGATTTCGCTGACCAGCTGGGTCACTTCGGCCTGCAGCGCCTTGCGGTCGCTGGCCGAGTTGGTGGCGTTGGAAGCCTGCACCGACAGCTCGCGGACGCGCTGCAGGTTGTTGCCGATTTCGGTCAGCGAACCTTCGGCGACCTGGGCCAGCGAGATGCCGTCGTTGGCATTGCGGATGGCGACGTCGGTACCGCGGATCTGCGTGCCGAAGCGCTCGGAGATCGCCAGGCCGGCGGCGTCGTCCTTGGCGCTGTTGATGCGCGAACCGGAGGACAGGCGCTGGATGGTGGTAGCCAGCGAGCTGCCGCTGGTGCTCAGGTTACGCTGAGCATTCAACGACATCGTATTGGTGTTGATGACTTGTGCCATGAGGAGAGGTCCTTGAGCGGTTGCACGTGAGTTGGGTTAGACGCCCCCGACGTGCCCCGGGGGCGGCTCATGTCAGCGCTGCAACAGGCTGAGCACGTTCTGCGGTACCTGGTTGGCCTGGGCCAGCATGGCCGTACCGGCCTGCTGCAGGATCTGGGTGCGGGTCAGTTCGGCGGTTTCCTTGGCGAAGTCGGTATCGCGGATGCGGCTGCGCGATGCGGACAGGTTCTCCGAGGAGGTCTGCAGGTTGGCCACCACCGAGGTGAAGCGGTTCTGGATCGCGCCGAGGTCGGCGCGGACGCTGTTGACCGATTCCAGGGCCTTGTCGACGATCGACATCGCCTTCTGGGCGCCTTCGGCGGTGGTGACGTTCAGGTCCTTGACGAAGCTGACCGCTGCACCGGTCAGGGTGCCGCCGTTGGTGCTGGTTTCGGTCAGGCCGAGGCCGGCGATGGTCGCAGCGGTGGCGCCGGCCGGCGGGGTGGCCGCGCTGACGCCCAGGGCGAAGGTCTGGCCGTCCTTGACCGAGGCCAGGCTGATGACGCCGGCATTGACCGAGGCCACCACACCGGTTTCGCCCAGCTTGTTGTTGATCGCCGCGGCGGTGGCCGAGGTGATCGACTCGCCGGCCTTCACGGTGAAGTCGCTGATGGTGACCGTGGTGGCGGTGCCGCCCGGCGGGGTCACCGAGACCTGCAGGCCGGAGTAGGTGGTGTCGGCCGTCGCCTTGTCCACCGCCAGTGCGGTGCCGGTGTAGCCGTTGGCGAAGGTGGCCGCGCCCAGCGAATCGGCCTTGGCATTGACCACGCTGTTGATCGCGATGGCCTGGCCGGCGTTGGCGCCCACCTGGAACAGCTGGCTGGTGAAGCTGCCATCAAGCAGCTTGGTGCCGTTGAAGTCGGCCTGCTTGGCGACGCGGTCGATTTCCGAGACCAGCTGGGTCACTTCGGCCTGCAGTGCCTTGCGGTCGCTGGCCGAGTTGGTGGCGTTGGAGGCCTGCACGCCCAGTTCGCGGATGCGCTGCAGGTTGTTGCCCACTTCGTTCAGCGAACCTTCGGCGACCTGGGCCAGCGAGATGCCGTCGTTGGCGTTGCGGATGGCCACGTCCAGGCCACGGATCTGGGTGGTGAAGCGCTCGCTGATGGCCAGGCCGGCCGCGTCGTCCTTCGCGCTGTTGATGCGCAGGCCGGACGAGAGGCGCTGGATGGTGGTAGCGAGCGAGCTGCCGCTGGTGCTCAGGTTGCGCTGAGCGTTGAGCGACATCGTATTGGTGTTGATTACCTGTGCCATGGGGTCGTCTCCTCTTATATGGAACCCGTTGGTGAATGGAACGAAGCGCCGCCTGTTTTTTTGTGTGGCTGTGTGCTTCGCCGTTGCCAAATGAATAACGGCGCTTTGTCAACAACCTTTAGCCGTGAATTCCGTCGAAGCCAGAATTCGTTGCCTGAAGCTGTTTTCCCGGGGTTTTCAGCCCTGATGCCAGGGTGGAAGCGGCCCCGGGAGGGGCGGTCGGGCAGGGCCTGACCAGCGCTGATGAAGGTATCGGCGGGGTCGGGCCGGGCTTGATGGAGAATCACGGAAATCGGCCGGCGACGGCCGGGTGGCCGCGCAGCGGCGGGCAGGCGCGCAAACGAAAAAGGCCGCGATGCAGGGCATCGCGGCCTTTCGGGGTGACGCAGGAGAGGCGTCAGCGCAGCTTGTTGAACAGCGACATCGACTGCATCTGCGAGAAGATCGTCTGCGCCGCCTGCAGCGCGGTGCTCTGCAGCTGGTACTGGCTCAGCGCATCGGCGTAATCCAGGTCGCGCATCTGCGACAGCGTGGTTTTCAGGGTCACGCCATTGGCCTCGCGCATGTCGGCGGCATTGTCCAGCGCCTTCAGCTGCGCGCCGCCCGCAGCGCGCGAATCGATCATCCGCTCGGACGCACGCGCCACGTCGCGCAGTGCGCTCTGCAACTGGTTCTGCTGCGCGGCCATCTGTGCAGGGGTGCCAGTGTCGGCGCCCAGCGCGGCCACCAGGTTGTCCATGGTCGAGAAGATGTCGCGGCTGCTGGCCGCCTGCACGTTGAAGCTGTCGCCGGCTGCCGGCGCGCCGGTGATGCGCAGGCGCACACCGTTCACTTCCAGGTCGTCGCCGGCCTTGTAGGTGCCGGTGCCGGTCACGTTGCCCGCACCGTCCACCACCTCGTACTGGGTGCCGGTGGTGAAGCGCACGCTGAAGCCCTGGCCGTTCCAGCTGTCGCTGCCGTCGCGGGTGATGTTGGTCAGCACGCCGTTGCCGGTGTTGCCGGCCGCGGCGCTGCCGTCGACGAAGCCATCGCCGGTGGGAATGCGCATGAAGATCTCGCTGCCGGGCAGCGCGTCCTTCACGTAGGTGTCCGGACCGACTTCGACCTGGCGCTGGGTCTGGTCGCCACGGTAGACCACCTTGCCGTTGATCTTGGCAAAGGGCGGGTCACCGTCGTTGGTGCCACCAAACACGTAGCGGCCGGTGCCATCATCAGCGTTGGCCAGTGACAGCAGGCCATCGCGGATCTGGTTGACCTCGGTGATCAGCGTCTTCTTGTCCGCCGCGCTCAGCGCCGGGTTGCTGGCCTGGATGGTCAGATCGTTGACGCGCGCCATCAGCTCGTTGACCTGCGCCAGGGTGTTTTCCTGCACGCCCAGGCGGTTCTGCACGTTGCCGGCATTGAGCTTCATGCGGTCCAGTGCGGCCAGGCTGCGGTCAAGGCCGACCGCTGTGCCGGCAGCCACCGGATCGTCCTTGGCGCTGACGATCTTGCTGCCTGTGGCGATCTGCTGCTCCAGGTGGCTGAGCTTGGCCTGCTTGGCCATCATCAGCGACACCGACTGGTTGAACATCATGCTGGTGGAAATACGGCTGCTCATCGGCGGACGGCTCCCAGGATGGTCTGGAACATGCTGTCGGCGGTCGAGATCAGCTGCGAGGCGGCCTGGTAGGCCTGCTGCAGGCGCAGCATGTCCGCCGCTTCCTCGTCCAGGTTCACGCCGGAGACTTCGTCGCGGGCTTCCTGCGCTTTGTCATTGATCACCAGCTGCGCGTCGAGCGAGTACTCGGCCGAGCGGGCGGCGGCGCCGACCTGGGTGGTCAGGCCCCCCAACGCACCATTGAGTGTCACCGTTCCGGCGTTGAAGGCCTTTGCGCTTTCCACCTTGGCCAGCTTCGACGCGTTGCTGTTGTCCGACGAGCCTGCCGGGGTGGGGGTGATGTTGAACGTGTCGCCCACCTTCGGCGCACCGTCCAGCACGAAGCTCCAGCCGTTGGCACTGATGGTCTGGCCCGGCGTATAGGTCTGCGGCGGGCCACCGTCGATGGTGTAGGTGGTCGCCGAGGTGAACACGATCGCTGCCGGATTGCGCAGGTTCGCGTGGGTCGAATCGGTGACGGTGACACCGCTCAGCTTGCCGGTGCCGGTGTTGGCGGTGGCCGCTGCACCCTTGACGGCGGCGGCGGCGGCGATGCGCGACGGATCGGTGATCGCCATTTCCAGGCTGCCGGCCACCCCCGCGGTCGGCTGCAGCAGGAAGCGGTCGTTGGCCGCCGGCGTGCCGCCGACCACCAGCTGCACGCCGTTGATCACCAGCGGATCGCCGGCGGTGCCGGTGCCGGTCAGCGGGATGCTGGCGCCGGTGTCGGCACGGCTGGCCTTCCAGGTGGTGCCATCGAACTGCAGCACAACGTTCTGCGCGTCCAGCTTGCCCAGGTCGCCATAGGTTGCGGTCAGGGTGCCGGTGCCGCTGTTGCTGTTGTTGGCGGTGACGCGCGGGTTGCCGATGTTGAAGAAGTCCCCACCCATCTGGCCATACAGGTCCACGCCCTGGTGGTGCACCTGGTTGAAGCTCTCGGCCAGGCCCACCGCCAGCTTGCCCAATTCGGCCTGCGCCGGGGTCAGCACGGTGTCGCGGAACTCCAGCAGGCCGCCGATCTGGCCGCCGACTGCCTTCGGGTCGAGGCGGATGGTGTTGCCCTGGGTCTCCAGCGCCAACTGCAGGCGCTCGGGCTGGTACGGGTCGGCCACGGTGGTGACCTTGGTCGCCGTGGTACCCACCACCAGTGCGTTGCCGCCGGCGGTGTAGACATTCATGATGCCGCCGTCCTGGATCACCGCCGTGCCACCGGTGTAGCCGATCAGCTGGGTGATCAGCTGGTCGCGGCGATCGAGCAGGTCGGGCGCCGCGGTGGCGACGTTGGTGCCGATGGCGCCGTTGATCTGGGCGATTTCCTGCGCCAGGCGGTTGACCTCGGTGGCACCGGCCAGCAGGCCGTTGTTGACCTCGCTGTTGAGGTTGTTCAGGTGCGTGTTGAGCTGCACGAAGCGGTTGGCCAGGGCTTTGCCACCGTCGAGCATGTTCTGGCGGTCGGCGGTGCCGGCCGCGTTCGACGACAGGCCACTGACCGAATCGAAGAAGTTCGACCAGACGCCAGAGACATTCGTGGCCGCATCGGAGAACAGCGCGTTGACCCGGTCGGCCATGCCCGAAAGCTGTTTCAGGCGCGCCAGTTCACCGCTGCTGTCGAGCAGGCGCGAGATCGCCAGCTGGTCGGCGGTGCGGCGGATGTCGGTGATCCGGGTGCCGTTGCCGACCGTGCCATAGCCGTAGTTCTGCGGGTCGGCGGTGGCGAAGTTGACCTTCTGCCGGCTGTAGCCGGGCGTATTGAGGTTGGCCACGTTGTGGCTGGTGGTCGCCAACGCACGCTGGAAGGCGAGCAGGGCACCGGTACCGGTGGAAAGTACGCTGGACATGGGGTTCCTCAACGACGGGTGATACCCAGCGCCGCGGTCGCGGTGCTGGCGAAGGTCTGGCCAAGGCGCGAGCCGGCGTCGGTCACGGCCGCTACGGCACGCTCGATGGTCGGGCCACCGGCAATCGCGGCGATCTTGGCTGCATAGCGCGGGTCGGTGGCATAGCCGGCGCGCTGCAGGCCACGGGCGAAGCCCTGCACATCGGTGCCGGCCTGCAGGGCCTGCTGGTAGCGCGGGCTGGTCTTCAGCAGGCGCACATAGTCGGCAAAGCTCTCGGCGGGCGAGCTGTAGGCGCGGAAGCTGGCGGTTTCGTTGCGGCGCACGCCATCCACGTACTCGTGGGTGCCGGCTTCAACGCGCTGGCCGCTCCAGCCGGTGGCCTTGATGCCGAACAGATTGTGCGAGGTGCTGCCATCGGACTGGCGGATGTGGCGCTTGCCCCAACCGGTTTCCAGTGCTGCCTGCGCCACCAGCGCCCGGGCATCCACGCCCAGTTCCCGGGCCGCGCTCTGCGCGTGCTGCCAGATGCTGGCGACGAAACCCTCCGGGGTGTGCTCGCCGAGCTGGGCGACGGCGGTCCGGGTGGCCAGCGCGTCGACCGGGCTGACGGCGGTGCCGCGGTTGCTGGCCGTGGCCGACCATTGATCGTTGTTGGCGGCCCAATCCTGGCCCTGCAGGCTGCCCATGTACGGATCCTCGGTGCCGAGCGAGCGATGCAGGCCGCTGCTTTCGCGGCCGGCGATCAGGTCCAGCGCCTGCTCCATCGGTGCCAGCGCGGCCTGGGCACCGTGCTGTGCGCCGGCCGCCATCTGCTGCAGCATGCGCACGGCCTGGCTGCCATCTTCCAGCGGCAGCGACGGTGCCGGCTTGTCCGGCGCGTTGAGCTGGTAGGCGCGGCTGGCCTTGGCCGGATCCACGCGAGTATCCAGCGCCGGGCCGTCGGCGGCCTGGCCGGACAGCTGCCGGCTGATCATGCCCGACAGCCCCAGGCCCTTGCCGCGGGTCATCGCCTCGGCGATCTTCTGGTCGTACATGTCGCGGAACATCTTGTTCTCGCCGGGAAACAACGAGTCGCCGAAGCTGGCATCGCGCATGCTCTTGACCAGCATCTGCGCGAACTGGCCTTCCAGCTGGCGTGCAACCTTGTCGATCTTCGCCGGATCGTTCTGCTGCGCCGGGTGCAGGTCGAATGCGGGATTGATGCGCATGTCAGATCACCTCGAGCTCGGCACTCAATGCGCCGGCCTGCTTCAGGGCTTCCAGGATCGCGATCAGGTCACCCGGCGCCGCACCCACGGCGTTCACCGCGTGCACGATCTCGTCCAGGGTGGTGCCGCCGCTGAACTTGAACATGCGGCTGCCGTCGTTGGTGGCGGTGATGGTCGACTGCGGGCTGGCGACGGTGCGGCCACCGGACAGGGCATTGGGCTGGCTGACGTTGGTGTTTTCCTGGATCGTCACCGTCAGCGAACCATGCGAGATGGCAGCAGGGCCGACCCGTACCTGCTGGCCGATGACCACCGTGCCCGTGCGCGAATTGACCACGACCTTGGCCGGTGCGCTGCCCGGGGTCAGTTCCAGGTTCTCGATGCGCGCCAGCAGGCCGATGCGCGCGCCCGGATCGGTCGGCGCAGTGACCGCGACCGTTACGCCATCGATCGCCCGCGCGGCGCCTTCGCCGAACGCGTTGTTGAGCGCGGCGACCATGCGCGAGACGGTAGTGAAATCGTTGTTGTGCAGGTTCAGGGTGATGTCACCGCCGTTGGCCAGCGGATCGGGCAGGGCGCGTTCAACGGTGGCGCCGTTGGGAATGCGGCCGACGCTGGGCACGTTCACCGAGACGCGCGAACCATCCTTGCCCTGCGCACCAAAGCCGCCGACGATCAGGTTGCCCTGTGCGATCGCATAGATCTGGCCGTCGGCGCCGCGCAGCGGGGCCATCAGCAGCGAGCCGCCGCGCAGCGACACCGCGTTGCCGATCGAGGACACGGTGATGTCGATCGGCTGGCCCGGCTTGGCGAAGGGCGGCAGCTCGGCATGGATCGCCACCGCCGCCACATTCTTCAGCTGCGGGTTGACGTTCGGCGGTACGTTCACGCCCAGCTCGCCGAGCAGGTTCTTCAGGCTCTGCACGGTAAAGGGCGCCTGGCTGGTGCGGTCGCCGCTGCCATCCAGGCCGACCACCAGGCCGTAGCCCACCAGGGCATTGCCACGCACGCCGCCGACCTGGGCCAGGTCCTTGATGCGCTCGGCACTGGCCGGGGCAGCCACGACCAGCAGCATCAGCGCGACGAACGACGCGACGCGGCGCTGCCAGGAAGAAGAGGAGAAGAGTTTCATGGCCATACTCAGAACGGCGTCAGGCCGGAATTGAAGAAGCGGCTCAGCCAGCCCATCGCGTTGGACTGCGCGACCGGGCCGCGGCCGCCGTAGACGATGCGGGCCTCGGCCACGCGGCTGGAAGGAATGGTGTTGTCCTGGCTGATGTCGCCCGGGCGCACGATGCCCTGCACCTGCACCAGTTCATCACCCTGGTTCAGTCGCAGGTTCTTCTGCCCCTGCACCACCAGGTTGCCGTTGGGCAGGCGCTGGATCACCGTGACGGTGACGCTGCCCTGCAGGCGGTTGCTCTGCGCGCTGTTGCCCTTGCCGGTGAAATCGCGCTTGCCTGCTGCGGTGGCGCTGAGGATGTCCTTGCCGCCCAGGGTGACCGGCGCGCCGAGGATGGACGGCGTGCCCAGGCTCAGGTTCGATTCCTTGTTGGTGGCGGTGTTGGCACTGGTCTGCGCGGTGGTGTTTTCCAGCAGGGTGATGGTCAGCAGGTCGCCGACATCACGTGCGCGGCGGTCCGAGTACAGCTGCAGTGTGGGACCGGCGGCGTAGATCGCGCCGGCGGTCGGCGCGGCCTGCGGCGGCATGATCGGCTGGATCGGTGCCATCGCCGGGTAGGGGCGCACGTCGCCCGCGATCACGCAGCCACCGAGCAGGGCGACCACGGCGCAGGCGAGGGCAGTGCGGGCGAAGTTGGAAATGGGCGACATGGCGGTTTCCCGGTTGGGCCGGTCAGATCTTGTTGTTGAGGTAGCCGAGCATCGAATCGGTGGTGGAGATCGCCTTGGCGTTCATTTCGTAGGCGCGCTGGGTTTCGATCATCGACACCAGCTCTTCGACCACGTTGACGTTGCTGCCTTCCAGCGCGCCCTGCACCACGGTGCCGAGGCCGTTCAGGCCGGGGTTGCCGTTCTGCGCCGGGCCCGATGCCGTGGTTTCCAGGAACAGGTTCTCGCCACGCGCCTGCAGGCCGGCCGGATTGACGAAGTCGGTCAGGGTCAGCGCGCCCACTTCCACCGACGCCGCGTTGTCGGCCATCTTCACGCTGATGGTGCCGTCGCTGCCGATGGTGACCGATTGCGCACCTTCAGGAATCTGGATGCCCGGCTGCACCGGGTAGCCGCTGTTGGTGACCAGTTCGCTGTCCTGGTTGATCTTGAACGAGCCATCACGGGTATAGGCCGAGCTGCCGTCGGGCATCTGCACTTCGAAGAAGCCGCGGCCGTTGACCATCACGTCCAGCGCGCGGCCGGTCTGCTGCTGGCCGCCCTGCTCGAAATTCTTGGCGGTGGCGACCACGCGCACGCCGGTACCCAGCTGCAGGCCGGTCGGCAGCTGGGTCTGCGCCGACGAAGAGCCGCCGGGCTGGCGCACCTGCTGGTACAGCAGGTCCTCGAAGCTGGCACGGTCCTGCTTGAAGCCGGTGGTGTTGGTGTTGGCGAGGTTGTTGGAAACCACCGACATGCGCATCTGCTGCGCATCCAGTCCGGTTTTCGCGATCCACAATGCCTGGTTCATCTTCGGTGTCCTGTCTGGGTGAAGCCGGCCGCGCGATGCGGCCCCTGGTAACGGGTGTGCAAGCGGTGTGCCAGCGCCGCGCCCGGGCGGCGCCGGAAATCCGTCAGCTGCCCAGGCGCAGCAGGCTGTTGGCACTGCGCGCGTTGTCGTCGCCGTGCTTGATCACCTGCACCTGCATTTCGTACTGGCGCTGCAGCTGGATCATCTGCACCAGCGCACCGGCGGCATCGACGTTGCTGCCTTCCAGCTGGCCGCTGTGCACGGCCGTGCCCTGCGCCGGGGCGAACGGCTGGCGCGGATCGGTGTTGCGGAACAGGCCATCCAGGCCGCGCTCCAGGCGCTCGTCCGGGGCCTGCACCACCTTGATCCGGCCGATCTGCGCCATCGTCTGCGGGCCTTCGCCCTGCGGGATGATCGAGATCGTGCCGTCGCCGCCGATCTCCATCGCCTGGTAGGGCGGAATGGCGATCGGGTTGTTGTTGTCATCCAGCACCGTGCGGCCGCCGGAGGTCACCAGCTGGCCGTTCGGCGTCACCGACAAGGCTGCGCCGCGCGTGTACGCTTCGCTGCCGTCGCTGGCCTGCACGGCCAGCCAGGTGCCGCTCTGCAGCGCGAGGTCCAACGGCTTGCCGGTGATGTGCTGCGCGCCGGGCCGGCGGTTGAAGCCGGCGTCGACGTGCAGCGCATCCACCCGCGAGGCAAAGCCCGGGCCGCGGATCGGGAAGGCTTCGGTGTTGGCCAGCGCTTCCTTGAAGCCGGGGGTGTCCGAGTTGGCGAGGTTGTGGCTGAGCGTTCCCTGCGCCTGCAGGGAGGCGCGGGCACCGGTCATCGCCACGTAAAGGGCTTTATCCATGCGGGGAGTTCCGTGACAGGGTCAGCAGCTCATCAACGGATGTTGATGACGGTCTGGGTGATCTGGTCCTGGGTGGTGATCATCTGCGCGTTGGCCTGGAAGTTGCGCTGCGCGGTGATCATGTTGACCAGCTGCTCGGTGAGGTCGACGGTGGACGCTTCCAGCGAGCCGGCCTGGATCTTGCCGAGGTTGGAGGTGTCCGGCATGCCGGTGCGCGGCGTGCCCGATTCGAAGGTCTCCACCCACAGGTTGTTGCCCTTCGATTCCAGGCCCTGCGTGTTGTTGAAGGTGGTCAGCGCGACCTGGCCCAGCGGCTTGTCGTCGCCGTTGGAATAGCGGGCGTAGACCACGCCGGATTCGGAGACGGTGATTTCATTGAGCTTGCCGGCGGCGTAGCCGTCCTGCTGGGTGTTGCGCAGCGCGAACTTCTCGCCGTACTGGGTCGAGCCGCTGATGTCCAGCGTCATGTTCAGCTGGCCGGCGCCGGTGGTGGGGGTGAAGGTGCCGAGGCTGACCTTGCCGTTGGCCGGGACGGTCAGCTTGCCGCTGTTGTCGAAGGTGACCGCAGTCGGGGTGCCGGCGGGCTGGCCATCGACGTAGTTGTGCACGGTCCATTCGTTGGGGTTGGCGCCCTTGACGAAGTACGAGACCTGGATGTGGCTCACGCCCAGCGAGTCGTACACGGTGATGCCACCGCTGGAATGGTTGTAGCTGTTGGAATCGGCCGGGTCGAAAGTCGCCACGGTCGGCTGCTTGGCATTGGCCGGCAGGGTGAAGCCAACCTTCACTTCGCTGGTCTGCTTCGGCGGGCTGTCGGTGGTCAGCAGCTGCAGGTCGACCAGGCGACCGGCATCGAAGTTGGTGCCGTCGGCATTCGGCGCGAACACCTGCAGGCGCGCGCCCTGCGGGTTGACCACGTAGCCGGCCGAATCGGTCTGGAAGTTGCCGGCACGCGAGTACACACGCGAACCGTTCATGTTCATGGTGAAGAAGCCCTCACCGGAAATGGCCATGTCCAGGCTGCGCCCGGTCTGCTCGTTGTCGCCCTGGATGAACTGCTGGGCGACGTTGGAGACGCGCACGCCCGAGCCGGTCTGGTTCTTCGACAGGCCATAGCTGGTGGAGGCGAACAGATCGGCGAACTCGGCGCGCGACTGCTTGAAGCCGGTGGTGTTGACGTTGGCGACGTTGTTGGCGGTGACGCTCAGGTCGGTGTTGGCGGCATTGATGCCGGACAGCGAGACATTGAAGCCCATGGGATGCTCCTAGTTGATGCGGGATGTGCGGCTCAGCTGACGCGGAGCACGTAGTCGATCGGGGCCGTGCCCAGGCCCTTGAGGTTCAGGTACAGGCCGTCGGAACCGACGGTCACGCTCTCCACCGGCGCCTGCACGTAGGTGGACAGCTTGGTGCTCTTGCCGGCGGTATCGACATGGTTGGCGACGATGGAGTACTTGCCCGGCTCCATGCGCTTGCCGTTGGCGTCCTTGCCGTCCCACTGGAAGGCGGTTTCCCCGGCGGCCGTGGCTTCCACGCTCAGCGAGGTGACCTTGGCGCCGTTGGCATCGGTGATGTCCACGGTGATGATGCCGGCCGACGGTGCTGCCACCGTGCCTTCGACACTGCCTTCCTTCTCCAGCACTAGCTTTTCCGACGGGACCAGCACCTGGTGGCCGACCAGCGCCGCACCACGCAGCACCTGGTCACTGGCCATCGATTCCTGGAAGCCCTTGACCGTCTTGTTCAGATCGGTGATGCCCTGCACGGTGGACATCTGCGCCATCTGCGCGACCATCTGCGTGTTGTCCATCGGCTTCAGCGGATCCTGGTGCTGCAGCTGCTCGGTCATCAGGCGCAGGAAATCGGCCTGGTCGAGCGTGTTCTTCTTTTTCGTGGCGTTGCTGTTGGGGGCGTTCAGGCCCAGCGCGGAGTACACATCCTGGCTGGTCTGGTTGTTGACGGCGGTGGTCATGGCGGTATCCGGTGCGGCGGGCCTCAGCGGCCCATGGTCAAGGTGGCCAGGGCCAGTTCCTTGGCGGTGGTCAACATCTCCACGCCGGCCTGGTAATTGCGCGAGGTCGAGATCAGGTTGACCATCTGTGCGACCGGATCGACGTCGGGCTGGTAGATGTAGCCGTCGGCGTCGGCCAGCGGGTGGCCCGGCTCGTAGCGCTTGATCGGCGCGGCCTCGCTCTGGGTGATCTCCTTCACCTTCACCGAGGTGATGTTCGGATCGTCCTTGCTGGTGACGGCCTGGAAGATCGGTTCCAGCGGCTTGTACACGGCGTCGGCGGAGCCGGCGACGGTGTCGGCGTTGGAGAGGTTGGAGGCGATGGTGCTCATGCGCACCGACTGCGCCTGCAGCGCGGAACCGGCGATATCGAAGATCGGCAGGTTGCTCATGGCTTATTGCCCCGTGATCGCGGTCAGCATGGAACGCACCTTGCTCTCGACGAAGCTGAGCGAGGCGCGGTATTCCAGTGCGGCGCGGCCATAGGCGGCACGCTCGGCATCCGGATCGACGGTGTTGCCGTCCAGGCTGGGCTGCACGCCTTCGCGCGCGATCTGGAACGGGTTCAGGCCACTACTGATCTCGTAGTGCTGCTCATGGGTGGTGGCCATCAGGCCGTTGGCATCCTGCCCCTGGGCGTGGCGCAGGGCGGCATCGAAGTCCAGGTCCTGGGCCTTGTAGCCGGGCGTATCGGCATTGCCGAGGTTGCTGGCGATCAGCTTCATCCGCTGTTCGCGCAACGGCATGGCCTGGGCGTGGACGCCCAGGTAGTCGGAAATCAGGTTGCGCACGGTGCACTCCCACGGGAACGTTGCCCGGGAAGCTGCAAGGGGTGTGCCAAATTCGAGAGGGTAGTGCCGGCCGCTGGCCGGCTCCCCGATGGATCTGCGGTTGCCGGCCAGCGGCCGGCACTACCGGATCAGTGGCTGTCAGGCCGCCATCGCCACCTTGCGCAGGCGGTCCAGCACGAAATCGGCCAGCTCGTGCGGCGAGTACTTGGCGACGAACGCGTTGGCGCCGACGCGCTCGACCATGGCGTTGTTGAATACGCCCGACAGCGAGGTGTGCAGCAGCACGTACAGGCCGGCCAGGCCCGGGTGGCGCCGGATTTCCGTCGTCAGCGTATAGCCGTCCATGGCCGGCATCTCGATGTCGGAGATGACCATGGCGTAGCGCTCGGCCGGGTTCTCGCCGGAGGCGTGCACCTGCAGCAGGTGGTCCAGTGCCTGCTTGCCGTCGGAGAGCAGGGTGGCGCCCACGCCCAGCTGGTCCAGCACGCTGCGGATCTGCTGGCGGGCCACGCGCGAGTCGTCCACCACCAGTACCTGCAACTGCGGCCCGTCGGACGGCATGGCCATCGCCGGGTCGAGCACCGCTTCGCCGCGCACCTGGGCGATGTCGGCCAGCACGCTTTCCACGTCGATCACCTGGATCAGTTCGCCTTGGAAGCGCGTCACGGCGGTCAGGTAGCTGGATTCGGCGCCAAGTTCCGGCGGCGGGTGGATGTCCTCCACCGCGATGTTGACGATGCGCTCGACGCCGCTGACCAAGAAGCCCTGGATCGAGCGGTTGAACTCGGTGACCACCAGGTAGCCCGGCGAGGTATCCGCATCGGGCTCGCGTTCGGGGTGGCCGATGGCCAGGCCCAGGTCCAGCACCGGCACCGAGCGGCCACGCACGTCGGCCACGCCAGCGAACTGGCTGGGCAGCCCGGGCACCTGGAACAGTTCCGGGCGCCGCAGGACTTCCTGCACCTTGAAGACATTGACGCCAAAAAGCTGACGTCCGCCGAGACGGAACAGCAGCAGCGCCAGGCGGTTGTGGCCGGCCAGTCGGGTCCGCTGGTCGATCCGGTTGAGCAGGTCATGGGACATGGCTGCTGTATCGGCGTGGCAGTGGCGGAACTTGAGGGCGTTCTGCCGCCCGCGCGGCCCGCACCGCGTTTGTAAAGTCGACTGGCAGTCGACTCTACCCATCCGGTCGCATCCCCATCCCGGATCCGATCAACGGGCCCCGGCGCTCTGGCACACCCCTTGCACGCTGCTGGGCCAGATCCCATCGACAGGAGGCGCCATGCGCCGGGTCACATCTCTGCTCGCCATCGCGCTCGCCCTGGCCGCGCCGTGGGCGGGCGCCACGGATTGGCAGCCGGTGGCCAGCATCCGCACTGCGGCGCTGTCGACGCTGCCCGCCGGCAGCGAAGGCGAGGCCCAGGTGGCCGATGCGCTGCGGCTGCCGAAATGTGGCGGGGCGTTACAGGTGCAGCCCACCGCCAACACCACGGTGGAGGTCAGTTGCCCCGATGCCGGCGGCTGGCGGCTGTTCGTGCCGGTGAAGGTGCGGCGCAACCAGACCGTGCTGGTGCTCAACCGCGGAATCGGCACTGGAGAAACCCTCACGGCCGCCGATATCACTACTGCCCAGCGTGACGCTGCCCGGATTGCCGGTGCGGTGCTGTCCGATCCGAATGCTGCGATCGGCCGCATTGCCCGCCGTCCGTTGCAGGCCGGAGCCCTGCTGTCGAACAACGATCTGGTGGTCCAACGTCTCATCAAGCGAGGAGACAATGTGGCCCTGGTTTCGCGTCGTGGCTCGGTCGAGGTCCGCATTGCCGGCCGCGCGATGGGTGATGCCGGTGAGAACGAGCGGGTCTCGGTGGAGAACCTGTCCTCGCGGCGGATCGTGCAGGGCACGGTCGACGCCGCAGGTGACGTAATCGTGGCGCGTTGATTTACCGCAAAATATCCCTAAAGATCACGGCCCTGCGGCCGTTATCCCTTGTGAACGGCAACTCCAGGACACCCCATGAGCCAGAAAATCGACGGCAACCTGCAGGTCCCCCAGGCCCTGCGCAGCGTGACGACCCCGGCCACCAAGCCCGGTGTCAGCACCGATGCGGCGGCACGCCCGGTCGAGGCGGCCGACAGCCTGCGCCTGACCGGCGAGGCCACCAACCTGCAGGCGATCGAGCGTGAGCTGACCACCGCGCCGGCGATCGACGCCCAGCGCGTGGCGGCCGTGCGCGAGTCGCTGCAGAACGGCACCTACAAGATCAATCCGGACGCGATCGCATCGCGCATGCTCGATCTGGACCAGCAGCTGCGCGGATGACTGCGGCGATGAGCGAGCCGCTGCAGCGCCTCGCCCAGGCCCTGGACGTTGAGCGCCAGGCCCTGGTCGAGCACGACGTGCACGCCCTGATCCGTGCCACCGGTGCCAAGCTGGAAGCGCTGCGTGCGCTGGAAGGCGCGCCGCCGGTGGGCGAGGGCGAACAGCTGCAGGAGCTGGCCGAGCGCAACCGCGCCAACGGCGTGCTGCTGGCGCGCCGCCGCCGCGAAGTGAACTGGGCACTGCGCCAGCTCGGCCGCACCGAAGACGCCTCGGCCTACGACGCCAAGGGCCAGTCGCATACGGTCAGCATCGGCCGGCCGCTCGCCGTCGCCTGACGCGACGGCGATTCCACACTGCTTCCCTGCGGGCTGAACCCCGCTGCGTGACCGCGTATATTGGGCGCCTGTTCGAACGCCCGAGTCGCCGTGTCCGCTGCCAACGCCCTGGTTACCGCCCCCCTCCCGCCGCAGCCGGTGCTGCAGGCCCTGCTTGAGCGCCTGCGCGAGGGCCTGCTGCTGTTCACTGAAGACGGGCAGGTGGCCCTGGCCAACCCGGCCGCGCAGAACCTGCTGGCCAGTGGCGAGCACGGTGGTCTGCCGCCGCCGCAGCGCCTGCGCGAACTGCTGCCACCCGATGCGCTGGAACATGCACGCCAGCATGGCCACTGGAATGGCAGCCTGCCGCTGGGCGATGGCGTGGTCATTACCCACCTGTACCACCACGGCCCGGTCGGCGAAGGGCATTTCCTGGCCCTGTTCCGCCACATCGAGGGCCAGGAAGATTATGAACGCGAACTGCAGCAGCGCCACGCCGAGCTGCGCCAGGCCTACCTGCGCCTCAATGGCACCCAGGAGAAGCTGCTGCAGTCGGAGAAGATGGCATCGATCGGCCAGCTGGCGGCCGGCGTCGCGCACGAGATCAACAACCCGATCGGTTACGTGCACTCCAACCTGGGCAGCCTGCAGGAATACCTGCGCAGCCTGTTCACCGTGATCGAAGCCTACGAGCGCGCCCTGCGCGCGCCGGACCCGAAGGCGCTGATCCCGGAAATCGACGATATCCGTGACCGCCTGGACATTGATTTCATCAGCCGCGATCTGCCGCAGCTGATGGCCGAATCCCGTGAGGGCATCGAGCGGGTGACACGCATCGTGCGTGACCTTAAGGACTTCTCGTACTCTGGCCGCGACGAGTCGTGGAAGCTGGTCGACCTGCACGCCGGCCTCGAGTCCACCATCAACATCATCTGGAACGAACTCAAGTACAAGGTCACCCTGGTGCGCGAGTTCGGGCAGCTGCCGCTGGTGGAGTGCCTGCCGTCGGAGTTGAACCAGGTCTACATGAACCTGCTGCTCAACGCCGGCCATGCCATCGCCGAACGCGGCACGATCACGGTGCGCACCGGCGTGGAGGGCGATCACGTGTGGGTCGAGTTCGAAGATACCGGCGGTGGCATCTCGCCGGAACTGCGCCAGCGCATCTTCGATCCGTTCTTCACCACCAAGCCGGTGGGCAGTGGCACGGGCCTGGGCCTGTCGATCTCCTACAGCATCATCAACAAGCACCATGGCCGCATCGACCTGGACAGCACCCCGGGCGTAGGTTCGCGCTTCCGCGTGGTGCTGCCGATCAAGCAGCCGCGCTGACCGCTTCCGGTAGTGCCGGCCGCTGGCCGGCAACCTCATCGAACCGGGCACCCAGAGCAGCCGGCCAGCGGCCGGCTCTACCGGGGTCAATCCGTGGTGCCGGCCGCTGGCCGGCAACCTCATTGAACCGGACATCCCAGAGCAGCCGGCCAGCGGCCTACCGGGGCCAATCGGTAGTGCCCGCTGGCCTACAACCTCATCCAACCGGGCACCCAGAGCAGTACCAGCGGCCTCTACCGGGGTCAATCCGTGGTGTAGCCGCTGGTACAACCTCATTGAACCGGACATCCCAGAGCAGCTTACCAGCGGCCGGCTCTACCGGGGCCAATCGGTAGTGTACACAACCTCATTGAACCGGACACCCAGAGCAGCGCCAGCGGCTACTACCCGGGCCAATCGGTAGTGCTACCCGCCGCTGGCCTACAACCTCATTGAACCGGATGCCCAGAGCAGCTTACCAGCGGCTTACTCTACCCGGGCCAATCGGTAGTGTAGGCCGCTGGCCGGCAACCTCATCCAACCGGACATCCCAGAGCAGCCGGCTAGCGGCCGGCTCCACCGGGGCCAATCGGTAGTGCCGGCCGCTGGCCGGCAACCTCATGGGAACCGGACACTCAGAGCAGCCGGCCAGCGGCCGGCTCTACCCGGCGGAATCGTCACCGCGGCGGGCGATCCTCACCGACGTCTCCGCTTTCCACCTGCACCGGCCCGGCATTGCTGCGGCGCTGTTCCTCGTACGTGCGGAACGCCTGGTGGATGTGCTTGCGCAACTCGTCGTCGTTCCACGGCTTGGTCAGGAAGCGATAGATCGCGCCGCGGTTGATCGCATCGGTCACCGTGTTCAGATCGGTGTAGCCCGACAGCACCAGGCGGATCGTATCCGGGTACAGCATCTTCACCCGGCCCAGGAACTCGGTGCCGCTCATGTCGCTCATGCGCTGGTCGGACAGGATCACCTGCACGTCGTTGATCGCCAGCAGGTCGAAGGCATCACGCACGTTGCCCGCCGCCAGGATGCGGTAGCCGTCGCGGCGGAACAGGCGCACCAGCGAGCGCAGCACGTTTTCCTCGTCATCCAGCAGCAGCAGCGTCCGGTCCGGGCGTGTTTCGGCGAAGGCTTCCGGGCGCAGGTAGCGGCGGCGCAGGGTCATGCCGGCGGCATCGGCCGACATCGGCTCGCCGAACAGGTAGCCCTGGAACACGTCGCAGTCGTTGCGGCGCAGGAAGCCCAGCTGGGCCTGCGATTCCACGCCGTTGGCGATCACCGTCATGCCCAGCTGGTGGCCCATCGCGATGATCGCGCGGGCAATGGCCGCCTCGCGGTTACCGGCCGGCGCGCTCTTGATGAAGCTGCGGTCGATCTTCAGCTTGTCCACCGGGTAGCGCACCAGCGCGCTCAGGCTGGAGTCGCCGGTACCGAAGTTGTCCAGGCTCAGGCTGATGCCTTCGTTGCGCAGGTTGGCCAGCGTCTCATGGACGAAATTGACGTTGTTGGTCAGTGCACTTTCGTTGATCTCCAGCGTCAGCATGTGTGCCGGCACGCCGGCGGCCTGCAGCAGGGACATTACCTCGGCGAAGAAGTTGGGCCGCAGCAGCTGCAACGTGGACACGTTCACTGCGATGGTGAAGTCATCAAAGCCCTGGTCGCGCCACAGCCGGGCCTGCTTCAGCGCGCCTTCCAGCACCCAGGTGCCGATCTGCACGATGATGCCCAGGCGCTCGGCGGTGCGCATGAACCGCTCCGGCACCAGCATGCCCAGGGTCGGCGACTGCCAGCGCAGCAGCGCCTCCATGCCGACCACGTGGCCGTCGCGGGCGCTCACCAGCGGCTGGTAGCGCAGCTTCAATTCGCCATTGGGAATGGCGTCGACGATCTGGCGCGCGATGATGCTCTCGCTGTGCGCGCTCGGCGGGGTATCCACCGCATGGATGCGCACGGCATTGCCGCCTTCGCGGGCGGCCTGGTACAGCGCATCCTCGGCGTGGTCGAGCAGGCGCGAGGCGCTGCTGGCGTGCTCCGGGCACAGGCTCACGCCCAGCTTGCCGGTCATGAACAGCGTGTACGGCAGCACCGACAGCGGCAGTTCCATCTGCTGGCGGATCTCCTCGGCGAAATCCTCCGGCAGCGGCACGTCGTCGGTGCGTGGCACCGCGATCAGGAACTCGTCGCTGCCATGCCGCCACAGCTTGCCGCGCCCACGCAGGTAGGACTGCAGGCGCTGGGCCACCAGCACCAGCGCCTGGTCGCCCACTTCGGCGCTCATGTTCTCGTTGACCGATGCGAAGTGGTCGATGTCCACGTGCATCAGCATCAGCGCGATGCCGCCGGAGGCCGCCTCGGCAACCATTGCCTGCAGCTCGGGGTTGCCGGCGCCAAGGCGGTCGGGAGCATCATCGATGCTGACCGGGGGCAGGTTGGAATTCCACATAGGCTCAGTATTCCGGTGAATCGACGGCGGCCATGCAGGCCGCCTGGTAGGGAAGATGGACGTCGACCAGGGTGCCTTCGCCATGCGCGGACTCGATCCGCACGTGGCCGCCGACGCTCTGCGCGCGCTCGCGCATCACGATCAGGCCGAGGCCGCGCGGGCCATCCGGATCGAAGCCCTCGCCATCGTCGCGGATCTGCAGGTGCAGGCCGCGCTGGCCGACATCGCGCAGCTGCAGCAGGACCTGGCTGGCGCGCGCATGGCGCAGCGCGTTGGTCAGGCTTTCCTGGGCAATGCGGAAGCAGGCCTGTTCGATGCTGTTGTCCGGGCGATGCGGCAGCGGTTCGATCTCGGCCAGCAGCTCCACCGGCGAAGAGCGGAACAGCACCCGCGCCTGCCAGCTCAGCGCCGCCTCCAGGCCCAGTGCATCCAGTTGCGGTGGACGCAGCAGGGTCGAGATGTCGCGCAGCTTGGCCACAGTGGTGTCGGCCAGGCTGACGATCTGCGCCAGATCTTCGCCGCGACGCTGCGGATCATCCTCGTCCTGCGCCGCGTGCGCGGACAGCTTGATCGCGGTGATGGCCTGGCCGATGTCATCGTGCAGGTCGCGCGAGATCGCGCGCCGCTCGTCCTCCTGCAGCGAGAACAGCCGCCCGGCCATCGCCTGCAGTTCGCGGTTGCTGGTTTCCAGCGCGCTGCGCGTGCGTTCGGAATCGCTCAGGTCGCGCACGATCAGCAGCTTGCAGTCGCGGCCGCCGTAGCGCACTTCGCCCACCGCCAGGCCGGCGTGGAAGCTGCGGCCGTCGGCACGCTGCATCGCCACCACGCTGCTGTGGCCCGGCCCCAGGTGGGGCTGGCCGGCGCGCAGCTGGCTGCGCACCCGCGGCAGGTCTGCGGCAGCAACCAGTGCCGACAACGGCTCGCCCAGCAGGGTATGGCTGCCATAGCCGAACAGGCTGGCGGCCCAGGCATTGGCGTACAGCACATGTTCGTCGGACAGTATCACCACGCCGTCGGGCAGCACCCGCACCAGCTCGCGGAACTGCTCCTCGCGCTCGCGCAGCAGGCGCCGCGACTGCTCGCGCTCGGTCACGTCCTGCAGCGTGCCCAGCACGCGGCTGCGACCGGCTTCATCGATGCCACTGGCCGCGCGCAGGTGCACCATCAGCGCGCGCCCGTCCATCGACAGCAGCGGCAGCAGCACGTCCACCTGCACCGGCTCGCCGCAGCACAGCTCGGCCAGCAGCTGTTCGGTCTGGGTGGCGGTGGCCGGGTCGGCCGGGACCAGCAGCTCGTCGAAGCGGTGCCAGCGCCGGGCCTCGGGCGGGCGCCGGCCGAGCAGGCGATAGACCTGGTTGGAATAGCGTCCCAGCCCGGTGGACGGGTCCAGTTCCCAGGCACCGATGCGGGCCAGTTCGTGGGCTTCCTCCACCCGTGCCAGCGCCTGGTCGCGACGCAGCTGGGCCAGGTCCTCGGCAGTGCGGTCGATGGCGATCAGCAGGCGGGCGTTGTGGCCGTCGTAGCTGATGGCGTTGGAGCGCAGTTCCATGTGCCGCAGCGAGCCATCGCGCAGCTGCAGCTGCGCGCGCAGGATGCACAGCGCCTCGGGCGCCTCGCGGATCGCCTCCAGCTTGGTCTGCAGCGCCTGGTCCTGGCCCGGTGGCCACAGCGCATCGATGGTCTGCTCCAGCAGTTCGTCACGGTCCCAGCCGAACGCGCTGCAGGCGGCGGGATTGGCGTCGAGGATCGCCAGCGTGTCCAGGTCATAGACCAGGATCGGGCCGGGGTTGCCCTCGAACATCTGGCGCAGGCGCAGCTCCGAGGCCTGCTGGCGGGCATGGGTGTGCAGCACGTGTTCGGCCAGCGGCCGCAGCAGCAGATACAGCAGGCCTGCGCTGGCCAGGGCGAAGAACGAACCCTTCAGGCCCTGCCATAGCGCGGCCCGCTGCGGATCGGGCACCAATGCCTGGACCACGCTGTCGGTGGAGATCATCCAGGCCAGCGCCATCACCAGGTAACTCAGCACCACCCGCCGCCGGTCACGGCTCAGCGCCTGCGCCATCCGCGGGTCGGGAACAGGGGCGTTGCCGGTGGGGTCTGCGGGCATGGGCGGGGCGGGTGACAGGGGCGCCGGTCATCTTACCCCGCAGCGTGCCGTGACCACTCAATTATCCGCCGCAGGCGCCGTTAACCACTGCGTGCCCCGCTGACGGGCGTGTCATCCGGAGCAAGATCGCGTGGACCAAGGGATCATCGCCAGCCTGCTGCAGCACCCGCTTGCGTCGGCGCTGGTCATCGTCGACCGTGCCGGGCGCCCGCTGGCGGCCAATCCGGCCGCGCGCGAGCATGGCCTGCCGGCCACCGTGGCAGCCTATGCGCCGATGCTGGAAGATCTGCGCCTGATGGCCGCCGATGGTGGCATCGTTGCCTGCACGCTGCCGGGCGGCCCGCGTGGGCACTACGACGGCCACCTGCGTGCGGTGCACGACGGCGCCGGCAACCTGCTGGCCTTCACCCTGAGCATCCCCGAGCCGGTGCCGGTGGACGGGGGCGGGCGCTGGGAGCTGGCGCTGGACAGTGCCGGCCACAGCCTGTGGGACTGGGACATTCCCGGTGACCGCGTCACACGCACGCCCGCGCTCGGCGAGGATGCTGCGACCGGCATGCTGGCACGCGTGCACGGCGAGGACATCGTGCAGGTGCGTGCCGCGCTCGACGAGCACCTGCGCGGGCACAGCGAGCAGTACAGCGCACAGTTCCGTTTCCGCCAGGCCGATGGCCAGTGGCGTTGGGTGCTCGATCGCGGCCGCGTGGTCGCTCGCACCGCCGATGGCCAGCCCCTGCGCATGGTCGGCACGCACACCGATATCGAGCAGCAGAAGCAGCTCGAATCGCTGCTGCAGGAACAGCAGCTGCACCTGAGCGAGGCCCAGCGCATCGCCAGCATGGGCAGCTGGTCGTTTGATCCCAACAGCGGGCATTTCTGGTGGTCGCCGGAACTGCGTTCGCTGCTGGCCCTGGAGCAGGGCGCCGTTCCGGGCCAGCGGCGTTGGCTGAAGCAGCTGCATCCACGCTCCCGCGGCGCGCTGCGCGCGGCATGGCGGCGGTTGTGGCGCGATGGCCGGGCTGCCAATCTCGAGCTGGAGCTGACCCGGGGCCATGAGCCTTCGCAGCACCTGCGGCTATGGATGCAGCCGCTGCTGGACATGGACGGGCAACCCAAGCGCCTGCTCGGCCAGGTACAGAACATCACCGAACAGCACCAGACCGATGCATTGATCCGCTGGCGCACCGAACTGCTGAACCGGGTCTCCGCGCTGGGCCGCATCGGCGGCTGCGAGATCGAAGTGCAGACCCGCAGCATGCAATGGACCGAGGAGTGCTACCGCATCCATGGCCTGCGCAAGGAGCCGATCACCCTCGACCAGGCGCTGGCGCTGTACACCGAGGACTCGCGCAACGCATTCGAGGCGGCGCTCGCCCGTATCGCCAACGGCGGCCTGCCCGAGCAGCTGGACCTGTGCTTCTACCGCCAGTCCGGCCTGCGCGTCTGGGTGCAGGTGCTGATCGAACTGGACCGTCGTGACGGCCTGCCGCCGCGGTTTGTCGTCCTGTTCCGTGACATCACCCGCGAGCGCGAAGCCAACGAGCGCATCGAACTGCTGGCCCACTACGATCTGCTGACCGGCCTGCCCAATCGCGTGTTGCTCGGCGAGCAGACTGCCGAGGCCATCGAGGAAGCGCGCGATCGCGGTACCTCGCTGGCGATGCTGTTCATCGACCTGGACGGCTTCAAGACCATCAACGACAGCTTCGGCCACGCCACCGGCGATGCGCTGCTGAAGGCCGCCGCCACCCGGCTGCACCAGAACCTGCGCAACAACGACCTGTTCGGCCGCTTCAGTGGCGACGAATTCATCGTGGTGCTGCGTGACCTGGCCGAGCCGGAGGACGCCGGTCACGTGGCGCGCAAGCTGATCGCCTCGTTGGCCGAGCCGCTGCGCCGTGGCGAGACCACGTTGAAGGTCGGCGCCAGTGTCGGCATCGCCATGCTGGGCGATGCGCAGACCGATTTCGACTCACTGCTGCGCGCGGCCGACGCCGCGATGTATGCGGCCAAGGAAGCCGGGCGCAATACCTACCAGTACTACAGCCAGGACGCGCTGGCCCGCATCCAGCGCCGGCTGGACGTCGAGCATGCCCTGCATGGGGCGATCGAGCGCGACGAGTTCAGCCTGGCCTACCAGCCGCTGCTGCACGCCCACCACGGCGAGCCACCGGCGATCGAGGCACTGTTGCGCTGGCACCGACCCGGCATCGGCTACTGCAGCCCGGCCGAGTTCATTCCCATTGCCGAAAAGTGCGGCGAGATCGTGCGCATCGGCGACTGGGTGCTGAACGAGGCCTGCCGCCAGGCAACCGCGTGGGATCGTGCCGGACTGCACTTTGATCGCATCGCGGTCAATGTGTCGGCGGTGCAGCTGCGGGATCGCGGCTTCGCCGAGCGCGTGATCGAGATCTGCCATGCCCATGGCTGGCCGCCGCAACGGCTGGAACTGGAGCTGACCGAGTCGGCGCTGATCCGTGACACCGACATCCTGCGCCACTGCTTCGACGTGCTGGAGCGGCACGGCGTGCCGCTGGCGGTGGACGACTTCGGCACCGGCTTCTCCAACCTCAATTACCTCAATCGCTTCCCGGTGGGGCGCCTGAAGATCGACCGCAGCTTCGTGCAAGGGATGCTGCATGACTCGGGCACGGCCGAAGTCACCCAGGCCATCGTCCACCTGGGCCACGCGCTGGGCATGAAGGTGGTGGCCGAAGGCGTGGAAACCCACCAGGAAGAAGACATGCTGCGCCGCCAGGGCTGCGACGAGATCCAGGGCTACCTGTACTCGCGCCCGCTCAGCCCACGTGATCTGGCGCAGTGGCTGCGCCAGCAGCGCCCGGCGCCGATGCGCACCGACGCCAGCGGCGAAGCGGTGCTGGTGCGCTGACGATCTGCGCTGGCAGATGCCGGCCCGGTGTGGCCTGACTCTGGTGCGCCCAGCTCCGGTGGGTGCCGGCCGTCGGTCGGCACGGATGCGCGGGCGCGCGACCATCCACGCACGGCGCGGACCTACCTGGGAAACTCCGCCTTCAACTGCATGCGCAGGGCCTCGACGACGGCCGCATAGCGCCGCTTCTGGACCAGATAGCTGGCCAGGAACAGCGGCACTACCAGCAGCATCGGCGCCACCATCGGGCGCATCGCCACCAGCGGCAACAGCAGCAGCGACAGGATCGCCACGAACCAGCTGCACAGGCCCGTCACCCGCACCTCGTGCCGTCGCGCGTTGAGTACGATGCGACCGCGCATCACCGGGAAGTAGCGCAGGCCGAAGCTCGGCGCGAAGCTCTCGCGGAACGCCATGCTGCCATCGGGCAGCGCATGGAAGGCCAGTCGCAGCCACTTGTCCTGCGGCAGGTCACGTTCCAGGCTGCCCAGCGAGAGGCGGGCCTGCATGGCCGGTGACGCCGCAATGCGCTCGTTGAACAGGGTGATGCCCCAGCTGAAATAGCCGGCCACCCAGGCCATCAGAAGGACCGTTTCGATCAGGAGTACTGCGATCAGGGCGATGGCCATCGGTCTTCCATGAACGGGACCGGTGGATCATGCCATGCGCGACGGCCATCACGCAGGACGCGGATCTACTTCAGGGCTTCGCCATCCAGCCCCAGGTCCCATGCCAGGCCCAGCAGTTCATCGTCGGCTCGGGAGGGGGCGGGGCGCGCATCGGCCAGGTGCTGCAGTTCGAGCAGTTCCTCGCGGGCGACGTCTTCCAGCTGCTGCAACTGCTCACGCACGCTCGCGTTGCGCGGGCGCTCGGTGTCGGTGAGGGCGGGCAGGGCGCGGATCAGGGTCATGGTGCGCGTACAGGATGCATCCAACGGCGGGTCACAGGCAAAGGCCCCGGGCGAACCGGGGCCTTGCGGGCTGCCGGCGAGGGCAGCGGACATCAGGATCAGAACAGCTCGACGGTGCCGGCGCCCATGCTCTGCTGGGCGACCGGCTTGTGCGGCGGGCGTTCCCATTCGCTGCGCAGCTCGCGCAGGCGGTTGCCGGTGCGCTGCAGGGCGCTGGCAATCTCTTCGTCGAACACGCCGCCGTTGCGGTGCAGCAGCTCCTGCAGGGCCACCGCTTCGCGATTGATGGCGGTCAGGCGGTCCAGGTGGGTGTGCACGCCGCCCAGGGCCTGGGTGGCGATGTCTTCGAACTGCAGGGCGCGCACGGCTTCGGCCACGCTGCCATCGATCGCACGGGCGCATTCGGACACTTCGCGCATGCCGTCGCCGAGCGAGGCATTGATCTGCGCGACATTGTCGAGCATCGCCGCCGCTTCCTGGCGCGCTTCGCGGGAGCGGTCCATGTCACGCGAGGCCATGTGCGAGACCGTCTCGCGCACCTTGGCAATGGCGTCCTTGGAGCTGTGCGCCAGCTTGCGGATCTGCTCGTTGAAGGTGGTCGAGCGCTCGGACAGGTTGCGCACTTCGTCGGCGACCACGGCAAAGCCACGACCGGCTTCACCGGCACGCGCCGCTTCGATGGCCGCGTTCAGCGCCAGCAGGTTGGTCTGGTCGGCGATCGACTTGACGTCTTCCAGCAACGCGAAGATGCCATCCAGGTGCTGCGCCATCTGGTCGATGTGCTGCACGGTGGTGCTGCTCTGGCCGCTGACCTGTTCCAGCGCTTCCACCAGCTGTTCCATGCGATGGCTGGCGTGCTGGGCGAAACGGGCGACGTCGAGGCCGGCATTGCCTTCATCACCGGCGCGGTCGACGATGCGCGACAGGGCCTGGCTCTGCTGGCGCGACTTGCGGTTCATCGCATCGAAGCTGCCGCCGAGGCTGGAGACGGCCTGGCGGATCAGGTCACGGGCGCGTTCCACTTCGCCACGCGAACCGTCGATCTCGTTGCCGACGAAGTTGCGCAGCTCGGTCAGCAGCTGGTCCTGTTCGCGCAGGACACGGGCGTGCTCGGGGGAACGATGTGCCTGGGCGCGGGTGGTCCACCACGCAAAGCCGAGCCAGCTCAGCGTCATCGTGGTCAGGATCGCCCAGCGCAGGGCGGCCGGCCATTCGAAACCGATGGCGAAGGGGAGCAGCAGGGTCAGAGCCAGGGGGGCGGCCAGACGGATGAAAATGCGTGAGTACATGGACGTTCTCGGGAGGTGCACGAAGGATGTATCGGCCGTACCCCCTTTCTCTTTAACGTCGATGTGCCTCGAAGTGCATTCTGAATGCGCCGGTTTTCCGGCGCCCTGGCGGCCTCGGGGTCAGAGCCCTTTCCGTGTCGGAAAGGGATCCGACCCCTTGGGCAGGCAGCAACGGGGTCGGATCCCTTTTCCATGGAAAAGGGCTCTGACCCCACACCCTCAGGCCAGCAGGCGGTCCACGGCCTCGATCATCGCCTTTCGCCCGAACAGGAAGTCCCAGTAGCTGCCACCCAGCTGCCGCCACAGCACCGCCGCGCGCACCGCGGCCAGCAGCAGGGCGCGGATCTCCGCCACCACGCCGGCCTGGCCCAGGTAGTGCGGGTTGCCTTGGACCATCACCCGCGGCTTGAGGTGGCTGATGGTGTCGGCGTACAGGCCGCCCAGGCTGGCGAGCACGTCCGGGTGACCGCTGTCACCCAGTTCGGCGGCCTGGCGCTGGGCGCGCTCGATGCCCGAGGCGACCTTGTTCACGGTCGCCCCGTCCTGCACGAAGCGGCGCTCCAGCTGCAGCACCGACAGGGCCAGCTTGGGCAGGATCGGGTCCTGGCCCTGGCTGCGGAAGTAGTTGTGCAGCAGGCGCAGCCCCGCCTTCAATGCATGGCGGTCACCGAACACCGCCTGCGGCGAGGACGCATCCACGCGGAACACGCTGTCCACGGCGGTGCGTACGGCGGCGGCGTCGGAATGGCCGGTATCGGCGATGCGGCGGACCTGCTGCAGGGCCTGGGCAATGCCGGCCAGGGCCAGGACGCGGTCGTCGACAGTGAAACTCATGCAGCGATTACCTCAAAAGGGGAGGGGGTGGTGCGCAGGCGCTCTTCCAGCGGCGCATCGGTGGCGGCGATCACCGCGCCACCCAGGCACACGTCACCGTCATACAGCACCAACGATTGACCGGGGGTAACGGCGCGCTGCGGGCGCGCGAAGGTGACCAGCACGCTGCCGTCGTCCAGCACCTGCACCGTACAGGGCTCATCGGGCTGGCGGTAACGGGTCTGGGCAGTACATTCGAAGCGCCGCGCCGGCGGCGCGCCGGCGATCCAGTGCGCGCGTTCCGAACGCAGGCGCCCGGACAGCATCCACGGGCTGTCGCGGTCCTGGTCCACGTACAGCATGTTGCTGGCCACATCCTTGCCGACCACATACCACGGTGCAGCCGGGCGGCCACGCACGCCGCCGATGTTGAGGCCCTCGCGCTGGCCCAGCGTGAAATAGAACACGCCCGGATGCTCGGCAATCACGCTGCCGTCGGCCGGGTCGAGGATCTGGCCCGGCTTGGCCGGCAAATAGCGTCCAAGGAACTCGCGGAAATCGCGCTCACCGATGAAGCAGATGCCGGTGGAATCCTTCTTGGCGTGGGTCGGCAGGCCAACGTCGCGCGCGATCCGGCGCAGGTCGCTCTTTTCCAGGTCGCCGATCGGGAACAGGGTGGCCGCCAGCTGCTCCTGGCCCAGCTGGTGCAGGAAGTAGCTCTGGTCCTTGGAGCGGTCGGCGCCGCGCAGCAGCAGCCACTGGTGGCCGCGCTGGGTCACCCGGGCATAGTGGCCGGTGGCGATGCGCTCGGCGCCCAGCTCGCGGGCAGCATCCAGGAAATGCTTGAACTTCACTTCGCGGTTGCACAGCACGTCCGGGTTCGGCGTGCGGCCGGCCGCATACTCGGCCAGGAAGTGCTCGAACACGCCCTGCCAGTACTCGCTGGAGAAGTCGCGGAAGTGGAACGGGATGCCGAGCAGGCCGCAGACCGCCACCGCATCGCGGCGGTCGTCCTCGGCGCGGCAGTCACCGCTGCCGTCGTCGGCCCAGTTCTGCATGAACAGGCCAGCCACGGCCTCGCCCTGCTGGACCAGGCGCCAGGCGGCGACCGAGGAATCGACGCCACCGGACACGCCCACCATCACGCGCGGAGTGCTCATGCGACCTCCCGGACCAGTGAAAGCGGATGGCGCTGGCCACCCAGGTAATCGGCCACCACCTGCCATACCAGCGGGCTGCGCTGGCGCGCGCCGGCGGCCTGCAGCTCGGCCGGGGTCAGCCACAGCGCACGGTCGATGCCGGTGTCCAACGGCTGCGCCGGGTCGTGCGAGACCGGGCGCGCCGCATAGCAGAAGCGCAGGAAGGCAGTGCCGTCGCCGGCGGTCCACTGGTAGCAGCCGATGAAGTGGGTCAGCTGCACGGTCCAGCCGGTTTCCTCGCGGGTCTCGCGCAGGGCGGCCTCGGCCAGGCTTTCGCCCGGCTCGAGGTGGCCGGCCGGCTGGTTCAGCACCGGGCGGCCGTCGATGGTCTCTTCAACCAGCAGCACGCGGCCGCCGTCGACCACCACCGTGGCGACGGTGGCGTGCGGTGCCCAGTGCGGGTCCGGCGTGGCGTTCAACTCAGAATTCGTCCTTCTTGGTCAGTTCCAGCTCCATCGCGTCGGCGGTGCGGATGGCCGCATCGATGGCGTCGCTGAGCTGGTCGGGGGTGGCATCGGCGTCGATCTTCACCACGAACATGGCGGTGGTGTCCTGCTTCACCCAGCCGCCCATCTTGGCGTCCTGCGAATCTTCCAGCAGGCGGTTAGCCACGGCCACCGGGAACTGCTTGGTCTTGGCACTGTAGGCCGGCGACCAGATCTCGCGGATGTTGTGGCTGCCGAAGTCTTCCACCGCCGAGCGCACGTAGACCATCTGGGTGCGGTCACCCTCGACGTCGAAGACCATGCGGTAGTCGCCATCCTCGTCGACCTCGTAGGTGTAACCCAGCTTGTCCAGGTGGCGGGCCACGGACTTGTCGGCCTGGGGTGCGGCGGTGGCAGCACCGGCAGCGGCCAGGGTGATCAGCAGGGCGGGCAGAAGGGTCCTTTTCATGAAGATCCTGTGAAGCAGTGTTGAAAGAAGCTGCAATTGTGACGTTGGGCGTGCGTGCCGTCCAATCCGCGGCGGGCCGACGCAGGCGCGGTGCAACCTCTATAATGGGTGGATGCCCCATGAGTCCTCCCCCGATTCCCATCACGAGCACGGCGTTGCCGTGGAGCCCGCGCGCCCGGAAGTGGCGCCGCCGCCGTTCTACCAGGTGATGCTGCTCAACGACGACTACACCCCGATGGATTTCGTGGTGGATGTACTGCAGCAGTTCTTCAGCATGGACCTGGACAAGGCCACGCAGGTGATGCTGCACGTCCATACCCGCGGCCGCGGCGTCTGCGGCGTGTTCACCCGCGAGGTCGCCGAGACCAAGGTTGCCCAGGTCAACGAGTATTCGCGGATGAACCAGCACCCGCTGCTGTGCACGATGGAAAAGGCCTGACCGGCTGCCGATTCTCCTCCGGGCACATCGATCCCGGATGGGTGTGCCCACCAAGGTGGGCACCTGCCAAGCGCGGGTCTCACCTCTCCGCCAGCGCCTCCAGTGCCATCCGCGCCACCGCCTCGTCGATGTCGGCGGGGTCGCCATCGTCCCGGAACCACACGGCCGACAGTGCCGCGCTGGCGGCGATCCAGCGCAGCAGGCGCGCCCGTTCCAGCCCAGCCAGCGCACTGACCTGTTCCAGCCGGGCGGCAAACCGCTCCGGCCGCGTGGCCACGTGGATGCCCGGGCCGCACAGATCCGGATTGCTGAACAACGTCGTGTAGTCGAACGCGCGGTCACCCAGCAGCCGTTTCGGATCGATGGCCAGCCAGCCGCGCGCACCAAAATCCAGCACGTTGTCATGGTGCAGGTCGCCGTGCAGCGGCCGGATCTCCTGTTCTTCCTGCAACACCCCTCCTGCCAGTGATCTGCACTGTTCCAGCAGTGGCGGCAGCGCGGCCCTTGGTTGCAGCAGGTCGGCGAACCATCTACGCAGGCAGACCAGGTCTGCAGGCGGCGCGCTCCGTGGCCGGTGCAACCGCTGCAGGACCTGGCACAGGATCGTGGTACAGGCGTCATCGGCGCCATCGATCGAGCGTTGCCGCAGCGACTGACCGCTGGCGCGCTCGATCAGGATCGCCGGCCCCTCGTGGGCCAGCAGGCGGGCAGCGCCATCGCCGTCCCACCAGCGCAGCAGGCGATGGCTGTTCTGCTCCTCGGTTTCGCCGGCGATCTTCAGTATCGCCGGCTCGCCGGCGGCAGTCAGCACCGGCCAGAGCCGGGCGTGGGGCGTACGGATGGCCGGGCCGTCACGCCGCAATCGCCAGCGGCTCAGGTAGGGTTCGCTCATGCCGGTTGTACGATCCTGGAGTGAATGAAGATCAAGCGATCTGCAGTGCTAACGCCATCTGAACGCAGCAATCCGCTAGGGTGATGGAAATCGCGTAGTCAGGCCGCATATTGTTCCCATCTGCCGCCGGAGTAATCCATGTTCAGCAAAGACCTCGAACACACCATCGGCCAGTGCTACAAGCGCGCCCGTGAGGCCCGGCATGAGTTCATGACGGTCGAACACCTGCTGTTGGCACTGCTCGACAACCCGTCTGCCCAGGCCGTACTGAAGGCCTGTGGTGCCGACGCCGAACGCCTGCGCCAGGAGCTGGAGCAGGCCATCGAGGCCTCCGTGTCCCGCCTGGCCGAAGATGACGGCCGCGATACCCAGCCGACGCTGGGTTTCCAGCGGGTGCTGCAGCGGGCCGTTTACCACGTGCAGTCCTCGGGCAAGAAGGAGGTCACCGGCGCCAACGTGCTGGTCGCCATCTTCGGCGAAAAGGACTCCCATGCCGTCTATTACCTCAACCAGCAGGATGTGACCCGGCTGGATGTGGTCAATTACCTGTCCCACGGCATCGCCAAGCTGGGCGAGGAAGGCGAGCAGCCGTCCTCCTCCTCCGAGGGCGAGGGCCGCATGGAGGGCGGGGAGGGCGAGCCGAAGGGCGATGCACTGACCGAATTTGCCAGCAACCTCAACGAACAGGCGCGGTCCGGCCGGATCGATCCGCTGGTCGGCCGCGCCGACGAGATCGAGCGCACGATCCAGGTCCTGTGCCGCCGCCGCAAGAACAACCCGCTGTACGTGGGTGAGGCCGGCGTGGGCAAGACCGCCATCGCCGAGGGCCTGGCCCGCCGCATCGTGGAGGGCTCGGTACCCGAAGTGCTGGCCGACGCGGTGATCTACTCGCTCGACCTGGGCGCGCTGGTGGCCGGCACCAAGTACCGCGGCGACTTCGAGAAGCGCCTGAAGAGCGTGCTGACCGCACTGAAGAAGGTGCCCAACGCGGTGCTGTTCATCGACGAGATCCACACCATCATCGGTGCCGGCTCGGCCTCGGGCGGCACCATGGATGCGTCCAACCTGATCAAGCCGGCGCTGGCCTCCGGCGAGCTGCGCTGCATCGGCTCGACCACCTTCCAGGAATACCGCGGCATCTTCGAGAAGGACCGGGCGCTGGCCCGCCGCTTCCAGAAGATCGACATCGTCGAGCCGACCGTGGGCGAGACCTACGAGATCCTGCAGGGACTGAAGTCCAAGTACGAGCTGCACCACGGTGTGACCTATTCGGACGAAGCGCTGCAGGCGGCGGTGGACCTGTCGGTGAAGCACATCGGCGACCGCCTGCTGCCGGACAAGGCCATCGACGTGATCGACGAGGCCGGTGCCCGCCAGCGCCTGCTGCCGGAAGGCCAGCGCAAGGAGCTGATCGACGTCGAGGAAGTGGAGGCGATCGTGGCCAAGATGGCGCGCATCCCGACCAAGCAGGTCAGTGCCACCGACAAGGACGTGCTGCAGCACCTGGAGCGCAACCTGAAGATGGTGATCTTCGGCCAGGACCCGGCCATCGAGACGCTGTCCTCGGCGATCAAGCTGGCCCGCTCGGGCCTGGGCAATCCGGAAAAGCCGATCGGCAACTTCCTGTTCGCCGGGCCGACCGGTGTCGGCAAGACCGAGGTGACCAAGCAGCTGGCGCTGCAGTTGGGCATCGAGCTGGTCCGCTTCGACATGTCCGAGTACATGGAGCCGCATTCGATCAGCCGTCTGATCGGTGCCCCTCCGGGCTATGTCGGCTTCGACCAGGGCGGCCTGCTGACCGAGAAGATCGTCAAGACGCCGCACTGCGTGCTGCTGCTGGACGAGATCGAGAAGGCGCATCCGGACATCTTCAACATCCTGTTGCAGGTGATGGACCGCGGCGTGCTGACCGATACCAACGGTCGCGAGGCCAACTTCAAGAACGTGGTGCTGGTGATGACCACCAATGCTGGCGCGGCGCAGGCCTCGCGGCGTTCGATCGGCTTCACCAAGCAGGACCATGCCACCGACGCGATGGAGACCATCCGCCGCAGCTTCACCCCGGAATTCCGCAACCGCCTCGATGCGGTGGTGCAGTTCCAGGCGCTGGGCTTCGAGCACATCCTGCGCGTGGTCGACAAGTTCCTGATCGAGCTGGAGATGCTGCTGCAGGACAAGCACGTCAGCCTGTCGGCCACACCGACCGCGCGCGACTGGCTGGCCCACCACGGCTTCGACCCGCTGATGGGTGCCCGTCCGATGGCCCGCGTGATCCAGGACAAGATCAAGCGGCCGCTGGCCGACGAGCTGCTGTTCGGCAAGCTGGTCAATGGTGGCAAGGTGAGCATCGATGTGCGCGACGACGAACTGGTGGTCGAGACCCAGGCCGAACCGGAGCGCTTGCTGCCGGTCACGGTGGAATGAGCTGACCTCCGTCCGGTTTCGACGGACCTGACATGACAAGGGCGGCTTCGGCCGCCCTTGTTGTGCTGGGCCTGTCGCCTGCGGCCTTGCTGGAAGGGTGCGAAGGCATCAATGCTGTTTCGTGAGCGCGATGGGGATTGCTTCATTTGTATCGCGCAACGATACGGGATACAGTGATGATCATCGGCTTTCGCCACAAAGGCCTCGAGCGGCTCTACCGCTCCGGTATCAGCAGCGGGATCCGACACAGTCACACCAGCAGGGTATTGATGATCCTGTCGATCCTGGACGTGGCATCGGGTCCCGAGGATCTCGCCATGCCTGGATTGCGCCTGCACAAGCTGCGGGGCGACCGGAGGGGGCATTGGTCTGTGTGGGTCAATGGCAACTGGCGGATCACCTTTCGTTTCACCGGTGGCGATGTGGAGCTGCTGGACTACCTGGACTATCACTGAGGTTGCGCATGATTCATCACCACCCACATCCAGGGCAGACGATCAAGGCGATGGTCTTCGATCCGATGGATCTCTCGGTGACCGAAGCGGCCGAGCGCTTGGCCATGTCGCGGGTGGCATTGTCGCGGGTCTTGAACGGCAAGGCGGGCATCAGTCCTGATCTGGCCATCCGCCTGGAAATGGCCGGGGTCAGTACGGCGGCTTTCTGGATGGGGCTGCAATCCAATTACGACCTCTGGCTGGCGCGGCAGCACGAGCAGCCGCGGGTGCTGCCACTGGTTGCGCCTGTGCGGTGACACCCTTCCTGACAAGGGCGGCTTCGGCCGCCCTTGTTGTACGCGACGTCAGCGGCTGCGCTGGCGGGCTTTCTTCTTGAAGGTGGCCTCGTCGATCGGTTCGACCTGCGCCACGGTGCAGCGGTTGGCGTCGGTGCGCAGCTGGCTGCGCCCGGCGGCGCACAGCAGGCCCTGCTGGCCATCGGTGAAGAAGCTCAGCTTGCGCGAATGGGCCGCAGCGGAGCAGTCGTCCTGGAAATGCACGACATAGTGGTCCTGGCCATTGCGCAGCAGGATGTTGCGCGAGGCGCCGGCGCGCACCAGTTGCTGGTCGCCGCCCAGTTGGATGCAGTCAGCGGCGTTCGCCGCAGCGGGGGTATCGGCGGCGCGCGCAGGCAGCGCGCTGGCGGACGCGACGAGGGCGATGAGTAGGGCGGTCAGCGAGGGCATGTTCATGGCGGGGCAGGGGATGGCGATCCGGACTGGATCGGTTCCTACGATGCCGCCGCGGATGCAGATGCGAATCTGCCGCAAGCAGGGCTGACCGACGTCACGGTGAGTTCGGTCACGATGACCTCCGGCAGGGCCGGATGGCAGGCATGACAAAAGGCCAGCAACCAGGGCTGGCCTTGTCGACGTGGCGCCAGGCGCCGACCGCTTACTTCATGCGGTAGGTGATACGACCCTTGGTCAGGTCGTACGGGGTCATTTCAACCTTGACCCGGTCACCGGTGAGGATGCGGATGTAGTTCTTGCGCATGCGGCCGGAGATATGGGCAATGATCTCGTGCCCATTTTCCAGACGAACGCGGAAAGTGGTGTTCGGCAGCGTCTCGCTGACGGTGCCCTCGAACTCGATGGAATCGTCTTTCGACATGTAGTCCTGTGCGGTTCAGAAAACGGCCACGCTGGGCCTAAGGCGCAGTATTTTACGCGTGACCGGCCCAGCTTGCAAAGTTTGTGTTAACCCCCGGCCAAACGCCGAGCCGACAGGCGTCCCACCGCCTGCGTCCACGGGCCTTCACGGCCCTTGTCGCGCACCGCCTGGCGCACATGATCCAGAAACGCCGCGCGCGGCAGATGCGTGGCGCCCATCCGCAGCAGGTGTGGATTCTCCACCTGGGCATCGATCAGCGGCCAGCCCCAGCCGCCAAGCGTGGCCGCCAACGCGGCCAGCGCGATCTTGGAGCCCCCGCTGGCACCGCTGAACATGCTCTCGCCGAAAAACACGGTACCGATCGCCACACCGTAGATGCCGCCGACCAGCGTCTGCCGGTCCCAGACCTCGAACGAGTGGGCAAACCCGAGGTCGTGCAGCTGGCTGTAGGCCTCGATCATGGCCGGGCTGATCCAGGTGCCGTCCTGGCCGGGCCGCGGCGCGGCGGCGCAGGCGCGCATCACCTGGCCAAACGCGGTGTCGGCAGTGACCTCCCAGTCGCAGCCACGCAGCTGGCGGCGGAAGCGGCTGGACAGGTGCACGCCATCGGTGCGGAACACCATGCGCGGGTCGGGCGACCACCACAGGATCGGTTCGCCCTCGCTGAACCACGGAAAGATGCCGCCCGCATACGCGTTGAGCAGGCGCGCCGGGTGCAGGTCGCCGCCCACGGCGAGCAGGCCGTCGGGCTGGCGCAGGGCGGTCTCGGCTGGGGGAAAGGGCGCGTCCGGCGCGTCGGCCAGGCGCCAGGGCAGCTGGCGGGTCATGCCGGCATTGTATTCGTCGCGGCCCCGCGCGAATGCCGCGGCAGATGCCCACCTTGGTTGGCAGGTCACCCGTCCGCGCGAAATGGGCTGTGCCCCAGCAGCTCCTGCCGGTACCGGCGCACATCGCGCCGCTCCTGCCGGCACCAGTCCTGCAGCGCTTCGGCGAAGTCCGCGTCCGCCACCCAGTGCCGGCTGCGCACCAGGGTCGGCAGGAAGCCGCGCGCCAGCTTGTGCTCGCCCTGCGCGCCCGGCTCGAAACGGCTCAGGCCTTCGCGCAGGCAGTACTCGATGCCCTGGTAGTAACAGGCTTCGAAATGCAGGCCGGGCAGGGTGGCCCCGCCCCAGTAGCGGCCATACAGAGTGCTGCCACCCCGCAGGCAAAGTGCGCCGGCAATCGGCTGGCCTTCCTGCTCGGCCAGGAACAGCACCAGCCCACGCCCGAGCGAGATCGCCAGATGGCGCAGGAAGGGCTCGGTCAGCGCCGGGGCATTGCCGTATTCCAGGAAGGTCTGCAGGTAGAAGCGGTACATCGCCTGCAGGTCGGCGCGGCTGGCCTCGTCGCCGTGCACCACGCGGAAGGTGATGCCCTGGCGGGTGACCTTGGCCCGTTCCTGGCGGATGTTCTTGCGGTGCTTGTGGTCCATCGCGGCGAGGAACTGCTCGAACGTTACCCACTCGCCGGGGTTCTGCCACTGGAACTGCACATCCTCGCGCAGCAGCCAGTCCTCGCCGAACAGCGCTTCGTCCGCTGCGGTGTGGAAGTTGACATGGGCCGATGACACCTCCAGTGCCGGCAGCGCATCACGCAACACCGACAGCAACGCGGCGCGATCTGAATCGTGACGGGCCAGCAGGCGCGGCCCGGTGACCGGCGAGTACGGTACCGCGCCCAGCCACTTCGGGTAGTAGTCGCGGCCATGCCGGGCATAGGCGTTGGCCCAGGCATGGTCGAACACGAATTCGCCGTGGGAGTTGGTCTTCAGGTAGCCCGGAATGGCGCCGATCAGGCGCTCGCCCTCCCACAGCGTGCAGTGCCGGGGTTGCCAGCCCCAGTCCTCGCGGAGGCAGCCGTGCTGTTCCAGGCCCGAGAGGAAGGCATGGCTGACGAACGGATTCTGGCCGTCGTGCAGGGCGTCCCAGTCGGTGGCGGGAATGGACTGAAGGGAGTGGAGGAAGCGGGTGGAGGGCATGGTTGGCAAGGATAGGTCAGGTGGATCGCGAACGGTGTTGGCGGAGCTGGGTTGGTTTGTTTCGGTTGGAGGTGAGGAAAATTTGAATTCTCCATCCGTGTGCGCTGGGTGCGGAATCGCCGGCGCACGGGTCGGCAGGGTGGCGGGGCGCTGCATGAGCGGCGCGCATCCCACCACATGGAGAAATCAACGATGAAGGGATTGAAGCTTGCAACTGCCGCGGTCGCGTGCGGCCTGATCTTTGTGCCACCCGTGTTGGCTTCTGGAGATCAGCCGGCAAAAGTGCTTGAGGATCCAGGTGCCTACGCGGAGGTGGTTGCGCTGTTGGAGCGTGAAGCTGCGAACCAGCTGACGCGTCATTTGCAGGAGAGGGGTGAGCTGCGACAAATCAGCGTCAGCATCCGTCTGGATGTGAAGGCAAGATCGATGGTGATCAGCTTTGGGCCTGGATACCTTCCCGGCCCGGATCGCGGTTACGACGAGCTCTTCCTGATTCCGATGGCGTCTACGTTGAGGTACTACGCCGAGAAGTCGGGACTGGATGTGAATGATATTGACTTCCTGTTTGACGGAAAAACCCTTGAGGAATACTACCCCGAGGATCTGGCCGTTCCGCCGAAGACGAAAGAGAAGTCGACGCATACATCAGCTTTGGTGTCAGCAAGCCATGGCTACATCAGCTTGCATCCCAGCGGAGAATGGAAGTTCCAGCGCCCAGCGCCTCTCGGCATCCAGGAAGACACGCTGAGTCCACTGTTTGGTGACGAACTGCAAGGATTGATCGAACAACGTAGCGGTTTGACAGTGCACCGGGCACGCAGCCGCTCCACGGAACTCCATCCGGAGTCCGGGAAGCCATGGGAGCACATGTCATCCCGCTACCACCTCAAGGCGCTTTTCCCCGAACGCACCGACATGTGGAATGAGTTTCCGAACAGCCCAGAGTCTGCTCGCGAAAAGGAAGAGGACATACGGGCTCGCCCCAACTACGCAAACCATCTGGGTGTGGATGTGATGCTGAGCCTGCACACCAATGGCAGCGATTCAGCCAGCCTGCGTGGAACCGAGGTCTATTATCATCAGGACAAACCGCAGGACAAGGCGCTGGCGGATAGCATTCTCTGTGGGATGCGTGAAATCATCCGAGCGCAACCGGGCTATCGGGATTTCCCGATTCGCGAGAGTTCGACCTCGGCCAGGCACGGCGAGAACCGCATCGGGAAGATGCCCTCGGTGATCGTCGAAACCGCCTACCACTCCAATCCTGACGATGTGGCTGCCTTGCAGGATCCCGTCTTCCGCTCGGCGTCGATGAAAGGGGTGGAAAAGGGCTATCGCCTGTGGGCTACGGGAAAGACGTGCGAGCCCTTGGCGTTGCATCCGATTCCAGACACCGATGTGCCCGTTCAATCGGCCAGGGATGTCGAAGTCCGTTATGCCGGGAACCCCCAGTATCCGCTGTCGGTGGAGCTCTCGCTGACGACCTGTTCCGAGGTGGGTGCGTGCTCCTCGTCGACGAGGACCTTTGATGATCCGATGCAACCGGTGGTGATCAATCTTGCCTGCAATGGCGTCGGCACGGGCGTCGCGCGCTGGAGTGCGCTCCTGAGGGACGCGGACGGGGTTGCGTCGGCACCTGTCGAGTTCTCGCAGGCGTGCGTGCGGACGTGAGGGTGGGCATGGCCTGGCACTCCTGAAAACACAAAGGCCGGCGCTTTCGCGCCGGCCTTTGGTCTCGGTCGAGCATCGCTCGACTCTACAGAAGCAGGTTCGCTTCTCAGCTGGCCTTGCCCTGCGCGTCCAGATAGCGCTCGGCGTCCAGAGCGGCCATGCAGCCGAAGCCGGCCGAGGTGATCGCCTGGCGGTAGTGCTGGTCGGCCACGTCGCCGGCGGCGAACACGCCTTCCACCGAGGTCTGGGTGGCGTTGCCGCCCAGGCCCGAACGGATTTCCAGATAGCCGTTGTTCATCGCCAGCTGGCCGTCGAACAGGGTGGTGTTCGGGTGGTGGCCGATGGCCACGAAGAAGCCGTGGGCGTCGATGTCGCGGGTGCTGCCGTCCAGGGTGGACTTCACGCGAACGCCGGTCACGCCGGCGTCGTTGCCCAGCACTTCCTCCACCTGATGGTGCCAGACGGTCTCGATCTTGCCTTCGGCAACCTTCCTGAACAGCTTGTCCTGCATGATCTTCTCCGCCTTCAGGGTGTCGCGGCGGTGGACCAGGTAGACCTTGCGGGCGATGTTGGACAGGTACAGCGCCTCTTCCACGGCGGTGTTGCCGCCACCGACCACGACCACGTCCTGGTCGCGGTAGAAGAAGCCGTCACAGGTGGCGCAGGCGGAGACACCGCGGCCCTTGAAGGTCTCTTCGGTCGGGATGCCCAGGTACTTGGCGGTGGCGCCGGTGGCGATGATCAGCGCGTCGCAGGTGTACTCATGGCTGTCGCCGATCAGCTTGAACGGGCGCTGCGACAGGTCGGCGGTGTGGATATGGTCGAAGATGACCTCGGTCTCGAAGCGCTCTGCGTGGGCCTGCATGCGCGCCATCAGGTCCGGGCCCATCAGGCCGTGGGCGTCACCCGGCCAGTTGTCGACCTCGGTGGTGGTCATCAGCTGGCCACCCTGCTGCAGGCCGGTGATGACGACCGGCTTCAGGTTGGCACGGGCGGCGTAGACGGCGGCGGTCCAGCCGGCCGGTCCGGAACCGAGGATGACGAGGCGCTGGTGGCGGGAGGGCAGGCTGGTGCTCATGTAAACTCGCGAAAAGGTAGATGGGACAAGGCGCTGGCGATGTTTGCGCAGCATCCTCGGCAGGTCATAGAGTGGCGGCTGGGGCAGGGCGATTCAAGCCGATGAACAGAACGCCGTCATCCAGCGGTGGTTTCGGCCCTGTCCGGACGCGGCCAGATGTCGCATAACTGAAAACTGACGCCGTCTCATTTATTATCAATCACTAACAGCGCATTCCAAAGGTATGGTCTAAGGTGGCGAAGCAGGTCCCTGAACGCTCCAAGTCGGACGACAGCAAGGCGTCACGTCGCACGGCCGCGGCGGCGACGACCGACAATCCACGCCGCCAGCGCCTCTGGCGCGATCTGGGCCTGATCGCCATCGCGCCGGCCCTGCTCTATCTGGCGGCCAGTCTTTTCACCTATTCAGCGACCGATCCGGGCTGGTCGCACACCGGTAGCGTGGTTGCGCCGGTGCACAACCTGGGCGGCCGTGCCGGCGCCTGGATCGCCGACGTGCTGCTGCAGCTGTTTGGCTACATCGCCTTCCTGCTGCCCATCGTGCTGGGCGCGCTGGCCTGGATCGCCATGTTCGGCCTCAAGCGCGAGAGCAAGGGCGAGAACGACCTGGATCCGGCACTGCGCCTGGTCGGTCTGGTCGGGTTCCTGATTGCCGGCACCGGCTTCCTGCATGTGCGCCTGTTCAGTGGCGATGTCGCCAGTGCCGGCGGCATCCTCGGCAAGCTGGTAGGCAACTCGCTGACGGTGGGCTTCGGCGCGCTGGGGGCCAACCTGTTCGTGCTGGTGCTGCTGCTGGCCTCGATCACCCTGGCGACCGGGCTGTCATGGTTCACGGTGATGGAGAAGATCGGCCGCGGCGTGATGTCGCTGGCGCCGTTGCTGGAACGCAAGAAGGAAGAAGTCACCGAGTGGAAGCAGACCCGGGTGATGCGCGAGGAACGCCAGGAAGTGCGCAAGGCCGACGCCGAGGTGCGCGCCAAGCGCGAGCCGGTGAAGATCGAGCCGCGTCCGGAGCCGGTGATCGAGAAGAGTGATCGGGCCAAGCGCGATACCCAGATTCCGATGTTCCGTGGCGTCAACGGCGATGGTTCCGACCTGCCGCCGCTGGCGCTGCTGGATGATCCCAAGCCGCAGCCGAAGGGCTATGACGAAGAAACGCTGGAAACCCTGTCGCGGCAGATCGAGTTCAAGCTGAAGGACTTCCGCATCGATGCGCAGGTGGTCGGCGCCAACCCTGGCCCGGTCATCACCCGTTTCGAGATCGAGCCGGCACCGGGCATCAAGGTCAGCCAGATCAGTTCGCTGGACAAGGACATCGCGCGTGGCCTGTCGGTGAAGTCGGTGCGCGTGGTCGATGTCATTCCGGGCAAGTCCGTGATCGGCCTGGAGATCCCCAACGTCACCCGCGAGATGATCTTCCTGTCCGAGCTGCTGCGCTCGAAGGAATATGACAAGTCGGCCAGCGTGCTGACCCTGGCGCTGGGCAAGGACATCGCCGGCCGCCCGACGGTGGCCGACCTGGCGCGCATGCCGCACCTGCTGGTGGCCGGTACTACCGGTTCGGGCAAGTCGGTGGCGGTCAACGCGATGGTGCTGAGCCTGCTGTTCAAGGCTTCGCCCAAGGACCTGCGGATGCTGATGATCGACCCGAAGATGCTCGAACTGAGCGTCTACCAGGGCATTCCGCACCTGCTGGCACCGGTGGTCACCGACATGAAGGAGGCCGCCAACGGCCTGCGCTGGTGCGTGGCCGAGATGGAGCGCCGTTACAAGCTGATGAGCGCAGTGGGCGTGCGCAACCTGGCCGGCTTCAACAAGAAGGTGAAGGAAGCCCAGGACGCCGGACAGCCGCTGATGGACCCGCTGTTCAAGCCGAATCCGGAACTGGGCGAGGCGCCGCGACCGCTGGAGACACTGCCGTTCATCGTCATCTTCATCGACGAATTCGCCGACATGATGATGATCGTCGGCAAGAAGGTCGAAGAGCTGATCGCGCGCCTGGCGCAGAAGGCGCGTGCGGCCGGCATCCACCTGATCCTGGCCACGCAGCGCCCGTCGGTGGACGTGATCACCGGCCTGATCAAGGCCAACATCCCGACCCGTATCGCCTTCCAGGTCAGCTCCAAGATCGACTCGCGCACCATCCTCGACCAGTCCGGCGCGGAAACCCTGCTCGGCCACGGCGACATGCTGTACCTGCCGCCGGGCACCGCGCTGCCCGAGCGCGTGCATGGTGCGTTCGTGTCCGATGACGAAGTGCACCGCGTGGTCGAGCATCTCAAGGCGATGGGCCCGGCCGACTATGTCGACGGGGTGCTGGACGAGGTGCAGACGATGGGCGACGGCGTGGTCGTCGGTGCCACCGGCCTGCCCGAGACCAGTGCGGCCGGCGACGAGTCCGACCCGCTGTATGACGAAGCGCTGCGGGTGGTCACCGAGACCCGTCGCGCCTCCATTTCCGGCGTGCAGCGCCGGCTGAAGATCGGCTACAACCGTGCAGCGCGACTGATCGAGGCCATGGAAGCGGCCGGCGTGGTCAGCCCACCCGAGCACAACGGCGACCGCACGGTGCTGGCACCGCCGCCGCCGAAGTAAGACCCGAGGTATCCCCCACGACGTCCAAGGAACCGACGCATGCTTCACCCCGTACCAAGCGCGCTGGCACTGGCGCTGGCAGCCTTGCTGGCTGCCAGTCCGGCACTGGCAGAAACCGCCACCTCCGCGCCCGCCACGGCGCCGCCTTCCACCAGCGGCGATACCGAAGCCAGCAATAATTTCAGCATTGTCCGTTACCGCGCCGACTACCAGGTCCGGCCGGATGCGGGCAATGTGCAGACCGAAACCTACGAAGTCCTGCTCAAGACCAAGGCCTCGGTCGAGCAGTTCAGCCAGGTGCGGCTGAGCTACAGCGAGAAGATGGAAACCCTGGAGGTGCTTGGCGCCTACACCATCACCGCCGACGGCCAGCGCCGCGACGTGCCGGCCGACCGCATCTACACCCAGGAAAGCTACTCCAGCGCCTCGGCGGCGATGTACGCCGACCGCAAGGTGCGGGTGATCGTGTTCCCGAACCTGGCGCCGGGCACGCGGCTGTACTACCAGGTGCGCCGGACCCAGCTGACGCCGTACTTCCCGGGCTATTTCGGCCTGTGGGAGACCTTCAATGTCTTCACCGAATACGAGGACGCCGAGGTCACCCTGAGTGCGCCGGCCAACCTGCCGATGTTCATCGACAGCCGCGGCGTGCAGGGCAGCGATCGCCCGACAGTGAAGAACGGCCAGGCGCAGTGGCGCTGGCGCTACCAGCGGCGTGAGGCGATGCCGGCGCAGAACTGGTCGGCCGCCGGTTGGGAGTTCGGCCCGAACATCATGGCCAGCACGTATCGTGACTGGGCGCAGATGGGCCGCGCCTACCAGCGCAAGGCCGGGCCGGCGGCGCAGGTCACGCCGGAACTGCAGGCGCTGGCCGACCAGATCACCGCCGGCATCAGCGACCGCCGCGGGCAGGCCGACGCGCTGTACCGCTGGGTGGCGCAGAACATCCGCTATGTGGCGGTGTACCTGGGCAATGGCGGCCTGGAGCCGAACAGCGCGCAGAGCATCCTCGACAACCACTATGGTGACTGCAAGGACCATGTGACGATCCTGGAAGCGCTGCTGGCGGCCAAGGGCATCGCCAGCTCGCCGGTGCTGATTGGCGCCGGGGGCGGTCCGACGCTGCCGAAGATTCCGGTGCTGGGCCGCTTCAACCACGCCATCACCTACATCCCCGAGTTCGATCTGTACCTGGATTCGACCACGGCATGGGCGCGCTTCGGACAGTTGCCGGAAGGCGATCTGGGGGCGCCGGTGGTGCGCACCCGCGACGCGACGCTGGCGCGCACCCCGGCCAACACGCCCGATCGCAACGCCACGTCGATGGAAGTGCGCTTCACCTTCGACGCCAACGGCGACCTGCGCGGCGAGACGATTCCGAAGCTGGGCGAGAACGCCGAGATCGGCATGCGCGCGCAGTTCTCACAGCTCAACGCGCAGAACCGTGCGCGCGCTGAGGAGCAGATCATGGCCGCGTCGGGTTTCGACGGGCGCGGGCAGTTGCAGATCCAGGGCGTGCCAGGCGATCTGACCCGGCCCTTCGGCTATCGCATGGCGTTCCAGGCCGAGGACTACGCCGATTTCAGCGTGGCCGGGGGCATGGCCGTGCCGGACCCGCCGGGTGGCGAGTCGGTGCGCGGCCTGTACGCCACTGCCTCGGCGCCGGCCAACGAAACGCCGTTCTACTGCAATGCCAGCCTGCGCGAGGAAACCTATCGCCTGCAGTTCCCGGCCAATGCACCGATCATCGCCATCCCGGCCAGCCAGCGTTTCGCCAACGCCGCCGGCGAATACCGCGTGGACTGGAGCCGCGAGGGCCAGGACGTGATCGTGCACCACCGCTTGCAGCAGAATGCGGTGCGTGGCCCGGAGGCGCTGTGCCAGCCGCAGGACTATCCGGCGTTCCGCGCGCTGTATCGCGAAGTGCGGCGCGGCTTCCGTGGCCAGGTGCTGTATGGCCGGCTGAAGTAGAACCGCGCCCTGCATGGATGAAGCCGCCTTCGTGCGTGCATCGCCGTTCGACGATCAGGGCGGCATAATGTCGCCCTGATCGCCCATTCAGCTTGCACCGGGCACACTCACACCCAACTTTCCTGGCCTGCGTGCCCACAGGATTTCCGCATGAACGTCCGCTTCCGCCGTTTCCTTGCTTCCACCACCCTGGCCGTGGCCTGCGCCGCCGCCGGCAGTGCCTGGGCTGGCGCCCGCGATGACCTGAAGGCTTTCACCAGCGGCCTGAAGGGCCTGGATGGCCAGTTCAGCCAGCAGGTGTTCGACAGCCGCGGCAAGGTGAAGGAATCGACCAGCGGCCGCGTGGCCCTGTCGGCGCCGCGCCTGTTCCGCTGGGAATACGTGCGCCCGCACGAGCAGTTGATCGTGGCTGACGGCAAGAAAGTCTGGATGTACGAGCCGGACCTGGAGCAGGCCACCGTGCGCGAGCAGGGCAAGGAAGAGCAGAACAGCCCGCTGACCGCGCTGATCAATCCGGCGCTGCTGGAACAGCAGTACGACGTCAGCGAAGAGGCTGCGCAGCGCGATGGCCTGCAGTGGCTGTCGCTGTCGCCGAAGCGCGAGACCGAAGCCAGCTTCCAGTACGCGGCGCTGGGCTTCAACGCGCAGGGCCTGGCCAAGATGGAAATCACCGATGCGGTTGGCCAGCGTACCGTGATCAGCTTCAGTGGCTGGAAGCGCAACCCGGGCTTCGCCGCCGGCACCTTCAGCTTCACCCCGCCGAAGGGCACCGACGTCATCGGTGATTGATCAGGGCGCCGGACATGGCCCGGCGCTACCGAATCCGGTGGGTGCCAACCGTTGGTTGGCACGCTTGGGATCAGCCGGCCAGCGGCCGGCACTACCGAACCCGTTGACCTGATCCACCGGGCCTGTAGACGGGCAGTCATAGATTGATCCTGCTGGGAACCATAGGTTCAGCCAAGGGCGTTCTGTACAGATCCACCTATGGTGGCTTGGGTGGCTTCCGCCTACGCTGCCTGCACGGCGGCGGGATCCTCAGCCGCAATCCGTCCGGAGTCGCCTCTGGCATGAGTGCAGCGATGACAATGGCAGCCACCACCATCGCTGCTGCTATAGCTGCCACAAGCAAGTAAGTGCGCCCACTGCTACTGCGGGTTCTGTGGCTGGGTGTTCTGGCGGCCGGTCAGCTAAAGCTGCGAGGTGATGGTAAGGTGACCGTCGTAGACAGTAAGTCGAGGCACTATCTACCAGCAGCGGTCGAGGCTGCCAGGTATCCGGCGATATTGAGATATGTGGGTCTTGTCCTATCTCATGCGAAGCTGCAGGGGTTCCGCTTCCATATTGATAATGATGGGTTTTTCGAACGCTCGGAGAAGGTGTCTTAGGAGATTTTAGAGTGATTCCAGTTTCCGGTAGCGTCGCGGCGCTCTGTGAGCGCATCTACAATGGCTATGGGCGATCTGACAAAGTCGGAATTCCGTATTTTATGGAATTCCATCATGAACTACGCAGGCAAAATGCGATTGAATTCCTGGTGTTCAACTTCCGAGAGTACCCCTACGTCTATTCGTCCGAACTGATGCTGGGAACACCGTTTGTTTGGGCGGACTTTACTTCCCAGGAATGGGTTGCATTGCTCCGGGCTGGTAGCCCGCGGCCAAACTCCCGTCGGCTCATTGAGGAAATTTCATCGTTCTGCGATCTGGAATTTTTGGTCAAGTGCCTGAGATTGAATGCCCTTAATGTATACGCGGCCGATCCGGTGATATCTGATCTGGATAAGATGAATGCCGTTGGGTACTTCAAGCGGTTTTCCTACCTTTTGGAGCCCGAGGTTGACGATCTGCTCGATGGAGTATCTTTGATTGGCATTAAGGAAATTGAGCGAATTCGCTCCAGGTTGGTGGATGAGGGGGTATTCTCACCTCTGGTTGACTAGTACCTGTTATAGGCCTGCAGCGATCTCGATGCAGTAGCGGGCTGCAGCAGCTTTCCTTGCGCGGCGATGTTGCTGCGTTCCAGCTTTCGCGAGACTTCCCAGTGAACGGCAGGTCGACTTCATCTCCCTGCGGGCCTTATGAGGACGCAGCCTGGAGCAATCGAAACCCCTGGAAACGCCCAGCGTGCCGACGCCGCGCCGATGTGCTCCGGACCGAGCGCGGCTGAGATGGTCATCGATTCCAAATGTGGCCCTTGATCGCAGAGGGGCGTCGCGTTCAGAGACAAGGGTGGCAGCTCACAAAGGCCCAGCTCCACGCTTGAGCTGTCGAAGGCCTAGATGCCATGGCCGGGGCCAGGGTGGCGGCGTTCACGGTAGCAATCTGATTATGCTGCTCACGTGGCGCAATTTTCTAAAGAATGGGCGTATTGGATACGGCGTCAAACTGCGTGTCGTCTTTCGTGGTGAGTCGTGGTCCTAAGGTTGGCCCGCTGGCCTAATAATTAAGCAACGTCGGCTCGCTGGGTGTTTCGGCCTTCAACTTTTACGTCGAGCCGCCCGCTTGAAGCGCCGATCTCGTCTTCCGCGAGTCCGCAGCCACTTGGCATCGTCAGTTCCCGCGCGCTTCCACGTGTTTTAGCGCCGGGCACAACTCAGGCCACGCTGCCCGGCTAAGCCGAACTCGCCACAATGCAGCCAGAGTTTTGTCAGGCCTTTGACGACCTTGGTAAGAGCGCAAATCCACGGTTTCCCGCCTACATGGCCCGGCGCCGCCTCCTTTGGGAGGTGTCACCTTGGTTGATACGCATTTGGTTTGCCGGCCAGCGGCCGGCACTACCGGAATCGCCGTCACGCTCTCGCGGTACAATAAGCGGGTGCCAAGACATCGCTCCACTTCCTTCCCCGGTCCCGATCTGCTGAGCGTTGATCGGGAGCACCTGCGCCCGCTGGCCGAGCGCATGCGCCCGCGCACCCTCGACGAAATGGTCGGGCAGAAGCGCCTGTTGGCGCCGGACAGCGCGCTGCGCCGCGCGGTCGAATCCGGTCGCGTGCATTCGATGATCCTGTGGGGGCCGCCGGGCTGCGGCAAGACCACGCTGGCGCTGCTGCTGGCCGAGTACGCCGATGCGGAGTTCCGTGCCATCTCTGCCGTGCTGTCCGGGCTGCCGGAGGTGCGCCAGGTGCTGGCCGAAGCCGCGCAACGCTTCGCGGAGGGCCGGCGCACCGTGCTGTTCGTGGACGAGGTGCATCGTTTCAACAAGGCGCAGCAGGACGCATTCCTGCCGCACATCGAGCGCGGCACGATCCTGTTCGTCGGCGCCACCACCGAGAATCCGTCGTTCGAGCTGAACTCCGCGCTGCTGTCGCGTTGCCGCGTGCATGTGCTGGAAGGTGTTTCGCCGACCGATATCGTCGAAGCGCTGGAACGTGCGCTGGGGGATCGCGAGCGCGGCCTGGGCGAAGAGCGCATCGAGGTCGCGCCCGAACTGCTGCTGGAGATCGCCACCGCCGCCGATGGCGACGTGCGCCGTGCGTTGACCCTGCTGGAGATCGCCGCCGAACTGGCGGGCGGGGAGGGGGGGCGCATCACGCCGCAGACCCTGACCCAGGTGCTGGCCGATCGCACCCGTCGCTTCGACAAGGGCGGCGAGCAGTTCTACGACCAGATCTCGGCACTGCACAAGTCGGTACGCAGTTCCAACCCGGACGCCGCACTGTACTGGCTGACCCGCATGCTCGATGGCGGCTGCGATCCGTCGTATCTGGCGCGTCGACTGACCCGCATGGCCATCGAGGACATCGGCCTGGCCGATCCGCGCGCGCAGAGCATGGCGCTGGAAGCCTGGGACATCTACGAGCGGCTCGGCAGCCCGGAAGGCGAACTCGCCTTCGCGCAGCTGGTGCTGTACCTGGCCAGCACTGCCAAGTCGAACGCCGGCTATGCGGCCTTCAATCAGGCCAAGGCTGACGTGCGTCAGAGCGGTACCGAAGAGGTGCCGCTGCACCTGCGCAATGCGCCGACCAAGCTGATGAAGGAGCTGGGCTATGGCGCTGAGTATCAGTACGACCACGATGCCGAAGGAGGCATCGCGCTGGACCAGACCGGTTTTCCGGACGCGATGGGCGAACGGGTGTACTACAACCCGGTGCCGCGCGGCCTGGAAATCAAGCTGAAGGAAAAGCTGGACCGGCTGCGTGCCGAGCGTGAAGCGGCGAGGGCCGCGAAGGGCCGTTGAGCCGGCTTATGGAGGGTCGAGCCATGCTCGACGCTGCATTGTTCCCGCCGCCGGTCTTTGGCACACTGCGCGGCCACTTTTTCAAGGATCGATGCCGTGCAGGAAATGATTCTGCCGTTGAAGCGTTACGCCCAGTTCGAGGGTCGTGCCAACCGTCGCGAGTACTGGATGTTCCAGCTGTTCCTGTTGATCGTGTCGGCCGTACTGATGGTGCCGCTCGTTGCCGGGCTGGTGATGCAGTCCGACGTCCTCGGCATTGCGTCGATCATCCTGTTCGTCGTGTTCTGGCTGGCCACCGTGCTGCCGGTCATCGCGGTGACCGTCCGTCGCCTGCATGACTGCAATCAGTCGGGCTGGATGTACCTGCTGGCCTTCATTCCGTTCGGTGGCCTGGTGATCTTCGTATTCGCGCTGCTGCCGGGCACGCCGCAGGAGAATGCATACGGTCCGGTGCCTTCGGGACCGTGACACGGCGCGAGTCGAGCGTGCCTCGACGCTACAGGGCGGCAGAATGAAGCCGGCATTTCGCCGGCTTCGTCCTTACTTGATGGTGCAGTCGCCGAAGGACAGGTAGTCGGTGCCCGAGCTGAACTGCAGCGTGCAGCTGGCGGTGAACGTCGCGCCTTCTTCCAGCGCGCCCAGCTTGGCCGCCTGCTGTTCGTCGTCGCTGGTCAGCCGGGCCAGCACATTGCCCTGGTCGTCGCCGGCCTCGATCAGCGGCTCGCCCGCCAGGTTGCTGGAAACGCTCAGGGCTACGGCAGTGAAGGTCACCGTCTGGTTGAGCTGGTCCATGCCCAGTGACGAATTGCCGGCTTCTTCAAAGGCCTGGTAGAGCGTTGGCAGGTCCTGTGCGGCATGGGCAGCCAGCGGTGCAAGCAGGCCGAGGGAAAGGGCGATCAGGGCGGTGCGCTTCAAGGTGTTCTCGCAGTCACGGGATCCATTCCCGTGGGTGGTGGTGACCTCCGCGTCATGCGCGGAGGATGGTCGGCAGATCCACGCCACGCGTGGAGGCGGGCAGCCATGGACAGGGCGCGGCCGATGGCTCGATCACCCATCCATCCGCAGCCCTGCGAGGGCGGGGCGCTCCTGCGCCCCGGCGCCTGGGAAAATAGTGGATCCGGTGTTTCCGGCGCAACCGGGAAAATGAACGCATCGCGCGCGTGATACACAGCGTGACGTTTGATCGATGTGATAATCATTCGCGTTTAAGGTAGACTGCGGTCCCCTGTGAACCGGCGGCCCCGTGCCGCGTCTGCCGCCGCTGATGAAGCATTTCGTCCCGCCTTCGCGCCGTGGCCCGCTGGCCCGCGGCCTGGCCGCCCTGATGATGGCTCTGCTCCTGGTCACCCCGTACGCCCATGCCCAGCAGCGCAATCCGCTGCAGAAGATCGGCCACACCGTGCTCGACGAGCCGGCGGCGAGCTATCGCTTCGAGCATTTCGTGGTGGACAGCCCGGACCAGCAGCGCCGTTGGCGGGTGAATCTGGCGATCCCGGTCAAGCCTGGCAAGGCGCCCTCGCCGGTGCTGTACGCACTGGATGGCAATGCGGTGGCCATGGTGCTGGACCAGCCGTTGCTGGCCGAACTGGCCGCGCGCAAGGCGCCACCGGTGCTGGTGCTGATCGGCTACGACAACGACCTGCGCATCGATTCCAAGGCGCGCACCCGCGACTACACCGCGTGGATCGACCGTGCCGACGACGAGGGCGGCACAACCCAGGCGGTCGGCGGTGGCGCCGCGGCCTTCCTGGATGTGATCGAACGCCGCATCAAGCCCGAGGTCGAGCGTCGCGCACGCATCGATACGCAGCAGCAAGCGCTGTGGGGGCACTCGCTGGGCGGGTTGTTCGTGCTCCATGCGCTGTACACGCGTCCCGCCGCCTTCCAGTCCTATCTGGCGGCCAGCCCGTCGCTGTGGTGGAGCCAGGGTGCGGCGCTGGGTGATCCGGAACAGCAGTTCGTGCAGAACGTGCACGGCCAGCAGGCCAGCCTGTGGCTGATGCTGGGCGGCGCCGAGCGCGTCGGCGATCGCGGCAAGCGTGACCTGACCAATCCGCGCGTGGTGGCGCACCTGCGCCGTATCGGTGGCGCCACGCCGGACGCGGCAATGCAGTTGGCCGAGCGCTTGGGCAAAGTGCCGGGCCTGAGCGTGCGCTACCGGGAATTTCCTGGCCTGGGCCATGGCCCGATGCTGCCCGCCTCGTTCCACGCGGCGCTGCACGAGCTGTACGGCGTAACCGATCGTAGTACCCGCGATGGCGCACCCAATGGCGGTGACAACGCCGCCGAGTGAGCCGACCCGCACGCGATGCCGTGCGATCCCACCACCCAGGCGAGGCTGCCGGCGTGCAGCGGCCCAGGCAACCGATGAATCCCGCGCCACGTGGCGCGGCCTACGTGTGCAAGGAGCCTGCCATGTCGTTCCGTCCGTCTTTCCGTCTTACCACTCTTGCTGCCGGCCTGCTGCTGGCGGTGACCGCCACCGCGCAGCCGGTGTTCGACCAGCCGGCCAACGCCACCTTCAAGGGTGAGGTCGTCTCACGCGGTGAGAACGTCGTTCCTGGCAGCACCGCCGAGGTGGTCGGCCGTGGCTTCGTGCCGGGCCAGAAGGTCAGCCTGCTGCGTGGCGACAGCGTGCTCAACGCGCAGCCGCTGGTGGTCGATGCCGATGGCAACTTCAAGACCCAGCTGAGCATTCCGACTGACGCGGTGCCGGGCACCCACCCGGTGGTGGTGCGCGCCAGTCAGCCGGCCGCAGCGACGGTGCTGAAGCTGCGCGTGTCGCCGCAGCTGCCGCTGTCCGGCCAGGCGCAGTTCGCCACCCAGTCCAGCAAGCTGGTGCCCGGCCTGTACCAGTCCGCCTACAGCGCCGCCAGCAATGCGGTGTTCGTGACCTCGGCGGTGGGGCGCCCGCCGGTGACCCAGTCGCAGCTGCTGAAGCTGGACCCGACGTCGCTGAAGGTGACCCGGGCGATCACCCCGGCGAAGGTGCCGGGCAACACCCATGGTGCGGTCTACGCGGTTTACGGTGTGGGCGTGGATGACACCCACGGCAATGTCTGGGTCACCAATACCCGACAGAACTCGATCGCGGTCTATCGCCAGAAGGACCTGTCGCTGGTCCATCAGTTCCCGGTCGATGCCGTGCCGCACGCGCGCGACGTGGTGGTCGATGGCACCCGCGGCAAGGTGTTCGCCTCGGCCACGGGTGAAGACCACCTGTCGGTGTTCGATGCCAGGACTTTCAAGGAACTGCCGCCGGTGACGCTCGAATCCGGCGTCGATGACGGGAAGTTCACCCCGATGAGCCTGGTGCTGGATGAGAAGGGCGGCAAGCTGTTCACCGTCAGCATCGGCACCCCGGAAGCGGCGGTGATCGATGTGGCCAGCGGCAAGGTCGAGAAGGTCATCGACCTCGGCAATTCGATCAGTGCCTCGGGCGTGGCCTTCGACGCGGCACGCAACCGCCTGTACGTGGCCTCCCAGGGCACCGACAACCTGCTGATCGTCGATGTGGCCGCAGGCAAGGTGCTGCACGACGTGCCGGTCGGCGCCGGCGCGCTGAACGTCGCCTTCGATGATGCCTCCGGCCTGGCCTACGTCAGCAACCGGGGCGCCGGCACGGTCACCGTGGTGAATGGTGACGGCAAGGTGGTTGCCAACCTCGATGGCGGCACGCTGCCGAACCATGTCCGCGCCGATGGCAAGGGCAACGTGTTCGCGGTGAACAAGTCGCGCGGCGCTGAGGACCCGAAGGGTGACCGCATCACCCGCATTACCCCGAAGCAGTAAGTCACAGGGCGGGGCGGCCTGCACGTCGCCCTGCCAGCAAGGAGAACGAGCATGAACATCGCGTCCCGTCTGCGCCTGTGTGCGCTTCCGTTGGCTGTTTCGCTGGCGCTGGCCGCCTGTAGCGGTTCGTCGACACCGCCTGATGGCCACAAGGCCGCCGAGCCGCCCGCCGCAACCGCCGCTGCGGACACCGCGTTGCCGGCAGGCTGGCAGCGCGTGGCCGGTGCCGAGATGCCGGCGGTGCACGACCAGAAGGCCGTGCTGCCGGCCAGAGTGCATTCCGATGACGGCGCCGATATCGAGGTGACCGATACCCGCCGGATCATTGCCGGCGGCGACGACGTCATCGCGGTGATCGAGGCGCTGGGCCTGGGCCAGCAGGTGTACGCGGCACCAACCAACACCACCACGCAGGCTGGCCTGGCCGCGCCGCACCAGTTCCTGTTCAATCGCACCACCGGCGTGGAGGGCGTGCTGAGCCTGCAGGGCTCGCTGTTCCTCGGCAACAGCCTGCGCCGCCACACCGAGCTGGCGAAAAAGCTGCGCGAGGTCGGCGAGCCAGCGGTGGTCATCGATGACCTGCAGCCGGCGCCGGACAAGGTGCGCAAGGTCGCCGCCGCACTAGGGCTGGCCGAAGCGGGGCAAGCACTGGCCACGCAGGTGCAGCGCCAGCTCGATGAGGCTGCAGCGGTTGGCAAGGGCCTGGGCCATGCGCCACGACTGATCCACGTCTCGGCCACCGGCGCTGGCGGCTCGCCCACTGTTGCCGGTGCCGACAGCGCGTCGGCGCAGCTGATCGCCCTGGCCGGCGGCATCAACATCGGTACCGAGGCCGGGGTGAAGAACTACTCGCAGCTGAGCAATGAGGGCGTGGTCGCGGCGGCGCCGGAGGTGATCCTGGTGACCGAGCATGACCTGCAGCTGTTCGGCGGTGCCGAAGGCCTGTGGAAGGCGTACCCGACGCTGAAGCAGACCCCGGCCGGGCAGGCCAATCGGGTCTGGGTGATGCCGGATGTGCAGCTGAAGTACACGAGCGTGGGTTCTGGTGCGGGCGCGCTGGCGCTGGCCAAGGCCCTGGCGGCGTTGCCGAAGGCATGAGTCCGGCGGATCGGCGCCGCCGTCGCGGGCGGGCGATGTTGATGGTGGCGTTGCTGGCACTGCTGGGGGCAGTGCTGGCGTCGTTCGCCGTGGGTCCGTTGCGGTTGCCACCGCTGGAGGTGATGCAGGCACTGGCGGTGAAGCTGGGCCTGCTTGACCCAGAGGCAGTCAGCAGTCGCGACCTGGCCGTGGTCTGGCAGCTGCGCATTCCGCGTGCCCTGTTGGGCGCAATGGTGGGTGCGTCGCTGGCGATGGCCGGTGCCAGCCTGCAGGGCCTGTTCGGCAATCCGCTGGCGGACCCCGGCATCGTCGGTGTCAGCCAGGGTGCTGCGCTGGGGGCGGTGGCAGCCATCGTGCTCGGCGCTGCCGGTGCGGCCGGCTGGCTGGTGCCGGTGGCAGCCTTTGTCGGCGGCGCGCTGGCGATCGGCCTGACCTATGCGCTGGCCCGGCCCGGCAAAGGCAGTGGGAATGCCACGCTGCTGCTGGTCGGCATCGCGATGGCCGCGTTCTGCTCGGCGCTGATCGGTTTCCTTACTTACATCGCCAGCGAAAGCGAGCTGCAGTCGCTGGTGTTCTGGCAGATGGGCTCGCTGGCGCGCGCCAACTGGGCCGATGTGGCAGCCGTGGTGCCGTTGTTTGCGATTGGCGTGTTTGCGCTGCAGCGGCTGGCCACGCCGCTGGACATGCTGGCACTGGGGGAACGCCAGGCACAGCACCTTGGGCTGGATGTCACCCGCACGCGACGTCGGCTGGTGGCGTTCAGTGCGCTGCTGGTGGGCGCAGCGGTGGCGTTTGCCGGCTCGATCAGTTTCGTTGGCCTGGTGGTGCCGCACGTCGCGCGCCTGCTGGTCGGCCCCGGGCATCGCTGGTTGCTGCCGTTGTCCGGCCTGCTGGGTGCGCTGCTGATCGTGGTGGCTGACACCGCTGCACGCACGCTCGACCCGCCGGCAGAGATTCCGCTGGGCTTGTTCTCGGCCGCGCTGGGCGCACCGTTCTTCCTCTGGCTGGTGCTGCAGCAGCGCCGCAAGGCGGCGCCATGAGCGTGCTGCTGAAGCTGCACGAGGTGGTGGTGCGCCGCCAGCAGCGCGAGATCCTGCATGGCATCTCGCTCGCGTTCGAGCCGGGCACGGTGACCGCGCTGGTTGGCCCGAACGGCGCAGGCAAGTCAACGCTGTTGGCGGTGGCTGCCGGTGACCTGCGTGCCGACGTGGGTGAGGTGAGCCTGCTGGGCAAGCCGTTGGCCAGTTACAAGGCGGGGCCGCTGGCACGCGAGCGCGCGGTGATGCCGCAGGAGCATGGCGTGCGCTTCGCCTTCAGCGTGGAAGAAGTGGTGGCGATGGGACGGTTGCCGCATCCGCCGGATCCGCGTGTGGACGATGCTCAGGTGGAAGCTGCCATCGATGCCGCCGAACTGCAGGCGCTGCGCCTGCGCGAAGTACAGCAGCTGTCCGGTGGCGAGTCCGCCCGCACCACGTTCGCGCGCGTGCTGGCGCAGGACACGCCGCTGCTGTTGCTTGATGAACCGACCGCCGCGCTGGATCTGCGCCACCAGGAGCGCACGCTGCGCAGTGTGCGTGCCTGTGCCGAAGCCGGTGCGTGCGTGATCGTGGTGCTGCACGACCTCAACCTGGCCGCCGGCTATGCCGACCGCATCGTGCTGCTGGAGCAGGGCAGGGTGGCGGCCGATGGCACGCCGCTGCAGGTGCTGACCGAAGACAACCTGCAGCGGGTTTACCAGCAGGATGTGGTGGTGCTGGAGCATCCGCGGCGCGGGGTGCCACTGGTGGTGGTGACATAGGCCGGATCTGCCGCCGTCGCCGCGTATCATGTCCGGCCGGTATTCCCTCAATGGACTGATGCAATGATCTGTAGCATTTCGCGCGGCACTGTGCTTGCCGTGTTGGCTGGCTTCGCAGGCGCTGCGACTGCGGCTTCCACCTCGCCGGTTTCGCTGACCGATGCAGCGGAGAATGCCTCGCTGATCGAGATCCGGCATTCCGCTGGCGCGGGCTCCCCTGTTGCGTCCATCCGGACGCAGTACTTCGCCAACGAGGAAATGTCCGTGAGCTGGGACGGCCAGCAGGTGCTGGTGCTTTGCAAGGAGGCGGCGTACCTGCAGATTCCCCCTGCCAAGCTCAAGGCCGCTGCGTTGAGCACCGAGCAGCGGCAGATGATCGTCTACCAGGCGCTGATGTCCGGCCTGGGCGCCGTCGCGGGCTTGGTCGGCCCGGCGGGCGAGGTGGTGGCGGTGGCGGATGACGGAAGCGAGACCCGCAGCGTTGGCGAAAATCCTTGGGCGTACGGTATCGAGCGCTACGACATCACCACCCAGCGCATGCCGGGCGGCGCGCTACGCGTGCATTCCCGCAAGACCGCGACCGTGAACACGACGCCCCCGGCGAGCCCGGACGACACGTTCAGCACCGAAGATGACCAGGCGGCACGCCTGTCCGAACTGGCCCCGGTCGGTAGCTGGACCGAGGTGGTGATCCATGGCGGCCCGCGGCTGCCGCACATGGACCCGGCGACGTCGCTGAAGGGGTGGATGTCGATGGGAGATGACCAAGCGGCGACCGTGGCCGAGGCGCGCACGCTGCACGGCTGCAAGTAAAGGCTGAGAGGGGTCAGATCCCTTTGCCAGGGGCAAAGGGATCTGACCCTGATGCCGGCCGGCCTCATCGTTCCATCTGTGTGTGCAATATTCACTTGCGCGCCAGATTGGCAGGTCTACAATGCGCGCCATGAACCGGATGCCGCTCCTGAAGTTTTTCACCCTGACCCGCGCAAGCGCGGAACGGGCGTGTCTGCCTGGAGCCCCACGAGGCCGTTGAAACGGCCATCGCTGGACCTTCGACAGAGCGCCCTCCGGGGCGCTCTTTTCGTTTTTGATTCTTGTACTCGACTAATTTCCCGCGAGTCGACTAACAGTCGACTCTACCCAGCCGACGCTACTCAGTACCGCAAAGGAGAACGTGCCATGCACCAGATCGCCGAGACCGAACGCTAGCCGCGCACCCTGTCGCCAACCGGGGGGCGCGGCCCCCGAAGTTGGCTTTGCAGGAACCTTTCTCATGAACACCCAAGTCCTTTCCCGCCGTCGCAACCTTGGCATCATTGCCCACATCGACGCCGGCAAGACCACGCTGACCGAACGCCTGCTGTGGAAAAGCGGCGAGATCCACCGCGTCGGCGAAGTACACGACGGCAACGCGACCACCGACTTCTCGGCGATCGAGCGCGAACGTGGCATCACCATTGGCGCGGCCGCCGTGCAGGCGCAGTGGGCGCCGCGCGACCTGCCGCCGCATCGGCTGACCCTGATCGACACCCCCGGCCACATCGACTTCGCCATCGAAGTCGAGCGTTCACTGCGGGTGCTTGACGGTGCCGTGGCCGTGTTCTCGGCCGTGGACGGCGTGCAGCCGCAGTCCGAGACGGTGTGGCGCCAGGCGCGTCGCCATCGCGTGCCGCTGATCGCCTTCGTCAACAAGATGGACCGCGTCGGCGCTTCGTTCGAGCGCGTACTGGAGCAGCTGCAGGACAAGCTGCAGGCGCGGCCATGGGCACTGGGCGTTCCGCTGGGCAGCGAAAGCGGCTTCAACGGCTGGGTCGACCTGGTCGACGAGCGTGTGCTGCAGTGGCAGGACGGTGCGGCCGCGTCCATCATCGCGTGGGACGACGCGGCGCGTGCGCAGTGGCAGCCGCAGCGCGATGCGCTGGTCGAAGCCGTGGCCGATCACGATGAGCAGCTGGCCGATGCCTGGCTGGAAGGTCGCGTGATCGATGCCGGGGCGCTGCGCGCGGCGATCCGCCGGGCGACGCTCGCCGGTGCGGGCGTGCCCGTGCTGGCTGGTGCCGCGTTCAAGGACAAGGGTATCGAGACGCTGCTGGACGCTGTGGTCGATTACCTGCCGTCGCCGCTGGATCGCCCTGCCGTCAGCGCCGAAAGCGATGACGGCGAGGTGGTACTGCCGCCGGACCCGGATGGTCCGCTGGCCGGCCTGCTGTTCAAGATCACCCACCAGCAGCACGGCGCGCTGAGCTTCGTGCGGCTGTACTCGGGCAGCTTGAAGGTGGGCGACGCGGTAGCCAGTTCGCAGCATCCGCAGGGTCGGCGGGTCAGCCGGCTGGTGCGGGTGCAGGCCGACCAGACCCACGACATCGACCAGGCCGCGGCCGGGGACATCGTCGCGGTGCTGGGCTGGAAGGATGCGGTCAGCGGTGAAACGCTGAGCAGTCGTGCACGCCCGCTGCGCCTGGAGAACATCCAGGCCCAGGCGCCGGTGCTGGCCTGGCGCCTGGAGCCGGCGCGTGCGGCGGACCTGATCCGGATGGCGCAGGGCCTGGCCAGCCTGGCCCAGGAAGACCCCTCGTTCCGTGTGGAAACGGACCGGGAAACGGGTGAAACCCTGGTCTGGGGCATGGGCGAGCTGCACCTGGAAGTGATGGTCGAGCGCCTGCGCAGCGAGTGGAAGGTCGATGTAGGCGTGGGTGCGCCACGCGTGGCCTACCAGGAGACGCCGATGCGCCCGATGACCGGTGTCGTCGGGCGGCTGGTCAAGCAGACCGGTGGCCAGGGCCAGTTCGCGCACGTGGTGCTGGACGTATCGCCGCGCGAGGACGACCAGGTGGTGTTCAATGACCGCATCGTCGGTGGCGTGGTGCCGCGCAGCTTCATCGCAGCGGTGGAGAAGGGCGTGCGGGCTGCGCTGTCGGAAGGCCCGCACGGGCATCCGGTGGTGGGTATCGAGGTCACGCTTGTGGATGGCCAGACCCATGCGAAGGACTCGTCGGAGATGGCGTTCCATCGTGCAGGTGCCGAGGCGATCAAGGCGGCGCTGGCCGAGGGTGGCACGCAGCTGCTGGAGCCGGTGATGGCGGTGACGGTGCATTCGCCGTCGGCGTCGGTGGGTGACGTGGTCGGCGACCTCAACCGTCGCCATGGCCGCATCGCCCGCATCGAGGACCAGGACGGTCGCGCCGAGGTCAGCGGCTTCGCACCGCTGGCGCAGCTGGTCGGGTATACGACCTCGCTGCGCTCGCTCAGCCAGGGACGCGCGAGCAGCGAGGCGCACCTGCATGGCTACGAGCCGGTACGCGCGGCATGAGGAAAGTGAGGGGAGCCCGTTCGCGGGCTCCCTTTTTTCTGTGCGTCCGGATTTCCGTATCCACGCATGACGCGGATCTACCATGGGCTGGCGGGTTTCCGCATCCACGCATGGCGTGGCGCTGCCGGGTGAGCGGGTCGCGAGCTCTGCAGTAGATTCACGCCATGCCTGGAGGGAGTGCTGGCGGCGCGATTTTTGCACTGCATCGCAACAAAAGTGCAGAAAACGCTGGATTAAAGTGATGCCTCACGATAAATTGCGCACCCCCCGTTGCTCGCCGCCGCCCGCACCCTGCCCATGCGTGATGACAAAGACCCCGGAACCCTGGAGCTGACCCTGCCGCGCAAGCGCGGTCGTCCGCCCAAGTTCGGGTACGCGATGAGCGATGCGCAACGGGCCGCGCGCTACCGTGCGCGCAGGGCAGGGCAGGCCAACCACGCCGACGTCCGCTCCTGCAGCGACATGGTGCTGCTGGACAAGATCCGCGCCGCAGTGAGCGCGCGCGACACCGAGCTGGCCGGATTCCTGGTCCACGTGCTCTGGCAGCGCTATCCGTTGCAGCTGAAATAGTTTGCCGGCGGGGTGGCCGTTGTCATCGTGCTTGTTGATAATGCGGGATTCAGGTTGTTCCCGCTGGCGTGCCCGGGATGGCAGGCGCGCATGATCGAACGGTTCCCAAGATGACCACCACCAGCGACACCACCACCGAAGCGGCGCCGAGCGGCGCTCCCCTGTTCTATACCCGTCCGGTGCCGCTGCAGGCCGATGTGCACGCCGACTTGCGCATCCTGCCGGGCAAGCTCGAGTTCGCCGCCGGCAACAACGCCATTCCGCTGGTGCTGGGCGAGTTCTCGCTGGCGCTGCACCACTTCCCGATCCTGTTCGCCGGCCCGGGCGCGGTCCCGATGGCTGCGGTGGGCGTGTCCGACCAGAACCTGTTCATCAAGGACGGGCTGTGGGAAGACGAGGCCTATATCCCGGCCTATCTGCGCCGCCACCCCTTCATCTTCATCGACACCGGCGCGGACAATGACTTCCTGCTGGGCATCGACGAGGACAGCCCGCGCGTGGTCAAGGGCGGCGAAGAAGGCCAGCCGCTGTTCGTTGACGGCAAGGCCACCGAGATGGTGCAGCAGGCGCTGGAGTTCTGCGGCCAGTACACCCGCGAACACGAACAGACCCTGGCCTTCTCCAAGGCCCTGACCGACAACGGCCTGCTGGTCGAGCGCAACGCCACCGTGCGGACCCCGGATGGCCGCGAGTTCAACCTCAATGGTTTCCTGGTCGTGGACGTCGAGAAGTTCGTTGCGCTGCCGGAAGCGACCGTGGTCGAGTGGCACCGCAGCGGCTGGCTGGCGCTGATCCACCAGCACCTGATGTCGCTGGGTCGCTTCAATGACCTGACCCGTCGCCAGGTCGAGCGCCTGGCGGCCTGATCACGGCGCCTGCAGGGTTCCCGCACCGCGGGAACCCTGTCCGGGCTGCAACAGGTCCAGCAGACGACGTGCGCCGGCCCAGTCCGGCGCTGCGTCATGTGCCAGATCGACCAGCTGCGCAGCGAGGGGCGCCTGCGCGTGTCGCCCCAGCATCTGCAGCGTGCCCTGCAGGCGATGTGCGTGGTGGCCCAAGCAGGGTGCGTCGGCGCGGCCGATGGCCTGCGCGATCTTCTTCAGCTCTTCGCGGATATCCGCGTCATAGGCCGCATCCATTGCAGCCACCGGCGGCACTGCATCCAGCCCCTCCGGCGCCGCAATACCGAGCGCAGCCAGCAGTTGGGCGGCGCGCAGTGGCTTGGTCAGCACCGCGTCGAAGCCCGAGCGGCGGCAGCGTGCGCGGTGACGGCGGCCGGTGCGCGCCGACAGCGCGATCAAGCGCGGCGGTTGCCCACCCTGGCGGCGCAGTTCGCGCGCCAGCGCATGGCCATCGACGCCACGCAGGCCGATATCGATCAGTGCGGCAGCGCGGGGCTGGCGCATCTGTTCGGCCAGGGCGCTGGCTGCATCCTCCAGCGCACATACCTCTGCGCCCCAGCGCTGCAATTGCGTGGCAAGCACGTGGCGATTGAGCGCATGGTCCTCGACCAGCAGCAGCTGCACGCCGGCCAGCGGCGTGCCGCCGACGGGCATGTCCTCGACGTCCTCACCGCTGTCCGCCGGACCGGTCGGCAGGCGCAGGATGAAGCGGCTGCCGCGCCCCAGCACGCTGTGCACGGTCAGGTCGCCTCCCATCGCACGGGCCAGCTCGCGCGCGATGGAGAGCCCCAGGCCCGTTCCGCCGCGCTGGTGGCCGCCGCTGCCCTGCTGGAATGGCTGGAACAGCGTGGCGACCTGGGTCGGCTCGATGCCGATGCCGCTGTCGATCACCTCCAGCAGCAGTTCCCGCGGCCGCGCGGCGGGCGTGAGCTGCAGGCGCAGCTCGATGCCGCCGACGTCACTGAATTTCACCGCGTTGGCCAGCAGGTTGCTGGCGATCTGGCGCACGGCATCGGCATCCAGCAGGACGAGTGTCGTCGCGGAGGAAGGCGCATCCAGATGCAGCGTCAGGCCCTTGCGCTGCGCCTGCGGCCGGATCGCCTCCAGCGCCTGCCGGCAGACCTGGGCAATATCACAGGGATGCGCATGTGGCTTGAACGCTCCGCTGGCCAGGCGCGAAAAATCGAGTGCGCGGTTCAGCAGGCCGCGCAGTGATTGGCTGGCATGGCTGGCAGCCGCAAGCAGATCGCGCTCGCCTTTGTGCAGGGGCGATTGTCCCAGCAGCTCGATCGAGGTCAGCACCGCCTGCGCCGAATTGCGCATCTCGTGGCTGATGACCCCGATGGCCTGCGCGCTGCGCCGGTTGCCGCTTGCCTGCCGATGCCGCAACATGCGCCACAGCAACGGCAGGGCGATCAGCACGGGCGCCAGCAACAGCCAGCCGCGCGGGGGCGCTGACCACATCCAGTCCAGGGCGCTCCCGGCCGCCGCCGGCAGCGTCTGTCCGGCCCAGAGATGGAGCAGTCCGGCATGCTCCTCCAGCGTGATCTGCCGCAATGCCTCGTCGATGCGCTGGAGAAGCTGCTGGTCTTCCTGGCGGACGAGCAGGTACAGGTCGGTGGAAAATCCGCTGTCGAATGGCTGCAGGCGCAGGCGTCCGTTGAAGTGGCGACGGACCAGCGGGCGCAGTGTCGACTCGATGCCGATCGCCATGTCCGCCAGCCCGGATTCGACGGCCGCCAGCGCTGCGTGCCGGTCAGGCATCTGCTTCAGCCGGATCTGCGGATGATGCGCGCCCAGCCAACCGGCGTAAGGCCCGCCTTCAACGACAGCGATGACCTGCCCGTCGAGCTCGCCCATCTGCCGCGGCAGCCACTCGCCAGCGCGTCCGGCCACCAACGTGGCGCCGCCGCGGAAACGGCCGGAGGCGGTGAGGCCGGGGCAGGCCAGCGACAGGTGTCGCGCGCCGTCGAACACCATGACCAGGTCGGCGTCGTGGTGGCACACGGCGAGGATCGAGGCGGCGGTCGTCGGATAGGGATGCTCCAGGAAGTGGAGCTGGGCGTGCCGGGCGACGAGGTTGGCGTAGCCATGGGCGAGCGTGGGCGGCGCTGTCGCATCGATCAGCGTCGACGGCACCGGACGCAGCGAGGGAGCGGTGGCTACCCGCACGCTGCTGCCCGGCAGCCAGCGCGGCGAGCGGATGTCTTCGGCCGACGCCGCGGGCAGAAGCAGCAGCGCCAGCAGGCCGATCGACAGCAGGCGCCGGCGCAACGGTGCCGGGCGGGTCACGGCGATTCCATCCGTTCGCGCAGCGCATAGATTTCCACATCGCTGCGCAATCCCAGCTTGCGCAGTACGGCGACCTTCTGGGTACTGACGGTCTTGATGCTGCGGTGCCGGCGCAGCGCGATCTCGGACACGGTCAGGCCCTGCAGCAGCAGGCCCAGCACCTCGCGCTCGTTGCGGCTGAGCTCGCCGCGATCGCCGGCCAGCCGGACGTCCGGCGGCACCCGCAGCAACCCCTGCGACACGCGTACAATGGCATCCGACAGGGCGGCAAGCGGTTCGGCCTTGCTGACGAATCCGTGGAGCCCGGCATCGATCAGGCTGTTGAGGTTGGTGGTGGGCGAGAGCGTAGCGAACGCCAGCAGCGACGTGCGCGGGAAGTCCCGGCACAGCAGCGATACCAGCTCGATGCTGCACAGATCGCCGCGGGCCAGCGTGAGGTCGATGACCGCCACGTCCACCGGCGTGCAGCGCAGGCTGTGGACCAGGTCGCTGCTGCAGCCATGGCTGGCGACGATGTCGAAGCGCAGGTCACCGGAGAGGTGCAGGGCGGTACCGCGGCGGACGACTTCATGGTCGTCCAGAAGCGCCAGCCTGAGCCGACGCGGTGCAGGAAATCCATTCATGCGCGGGAGGTGGTCGGCGCCCGTGGGCGTGGCCGCCATTCTGGCGCCGCTGTCGCGTCGAACATCGAATTCGTTGCGTTTTTACGACTATTCCTAAAGATCGATGGTTCTGATCCATCGATCCTTGTTCATTCATGAGCGCTACCTATCGTCAGGGCGGCGCAACACGCGTGAAACGCGGCCTAGCGCACCGACTGCGGCACGCGCCGCAGCTTCCCGGTGTCGTAACCCATGGCCGCAATACGCTGCACCGCCTGCTGGTAGTCGCGCTCTGACACCTGTGGTGTCCGTGCCATGAACCAGACATAGTCACGCTTGCTGCGCGCGACGATGGTCTGGCCATAGTCATCGTCCAGCCAGGCGATCACATACTCGGCCTGGATCGGCCAGATGAACTGCATGCCCCAGATCGCGCCGTTGCCCTCCTTCTCGACCCGTCCGACGGGGTGCATCGACTTCTGCGGGGCGTCGAAACTGCCCTTGCGATAGGTGAACGTGGTCTGGATGCGTCCATCCGGTTTCAGCGCATAGCTTTCCACGGCGTCGAAGGCCTCGCGCTCGGGCCATGATGGAATGTGGGCAATGACATACCAGTCGCCCATGAAGCGCGGCACCTCCACCGAGGGCGGGCGGGGCAGGGGTCGGGTCTCGCTGGAACTGCAGCCGGAACCGAACAGGCTCAATGCCAACAGGGGAAGCAGCGAACGGATGTGCATGTCACACCTCAGCGGGGACGGAACAGGTAATGGGCAACCAGCCATTGCTGGCCGTCGTCGTAGCCGAACAGCTCGGCACAGGCCATCCAGAACATGCGCCAGCGCTGCCACCAGATCTTCGCGGCGGCCTGGCCGTAGGTCGCGACCAGCACCGGCATCACCGCCTCGCGGGATGCATCCTGGTTGGCCAGCCAATGGTCGGCCGTGCGCTGGTAGTGGGTGCCGTCCAGCAACCAGCGCTGGTCAAGCCGCAGGTCACGCTGGAAATGCAGCAGCGTGTCGGCCGCCGGCATCAGGCCGCCGGTGAAGAAATGGCGGCCCATCCAGTTGTCGCCGCCCTCGGTCTCGAACGGGTACATCAGCGTGCGGTGGGCGAAGATGTGCACGAACAGGGCGCCGTCGGGCTTCAGCCACTGGCCGATGCGCGCCAGCAGGCGCTCGTAGTTGCGCACATGCTCGAACATTTCCACCGAGACGCAGCGGTCGAAGCGTGCGGCGGGCAGTTCAAGCTGGTTGACGTCGCGGGTGATCACCTCGACGTTGCGCAGTCCCCTGGCCTGGCACTGCGCCATGATGTGCTGGCGCTGGCTGTGCGAGTTGGAGACGGCGGTGATTGCTGCGTTGGGATAGCGCTCGGCCATCCACAGGGTCAGCGAACCCCAGCCACAGCCCAGTTCGAGGATCTGCTGGCCATCGGCCAGCTCGGCGCGCTGGCCGTACAGCGCAAGCATGGCCTCTTCGGCCTGGTCCAGCGTCTCGCGCCCGGTGGGGTAGTAGCAGCTGCTGTACTTCAGGCGCCTGCCCAGGCAGGCCTGGAAGAACGCCGCCGGAACTTCGTAGTGCTGTCGGTTGGCTGCCTCGGTATGCAGCGCCAGCGGGCTGTCGGCCAGCTCGGCGATGCGATGGCTGAAGCGCGCGGACTGGGCCTCGATGCCGCCCGCCAATTCCTCATCCAGGCGCTGCGCGCACAGGCGACGGATGCCGGCACGCAGCGCCGCATCGGGAACCAGTCCGCGTTCGGCCCAGGCGATCAGCCCGGTTTCCGCATCGTCGGCCGGGTTCAGTGACGGGATCGCGTTCATGCGGAATGCTCCTTGGAAGAATGGGGAAACCAGGGAAAGAACATCGGGGTGCTGCGCTGGTAGGCGCGGTAGTCGTCGCCACGGCTGCGAAGGGCCTGCTTTTCAGTGAACGGAACACCGCTGAGGTAGCGCAGGAACACGTACATCAGCAGCGGGCCGGTCCACGCCAGCCACCACAGCGGTGAGCCGACGGCGAGCAGGACGTAGCTGAACCAGTGCAGCCACTCGAAGAAGTAGTTGGGGTGCCGCGAATAGCGCCACAGTCCCTCACGGCAGGTGCGGCCCTTGTTTACCGGGTCCGCGCGGAAGCGGGCAAGCTGGCGGTCGGCCAGGGCCTCGCCGCCGACGCTCAGCAGCCACACCAGGCCTGCGCCTACGATCCACCCGGTCACGCCGGCCTGCGGGTTGGATGCCACGGCGACGAAGGGCAGGGCGAACAGCAGCACCAGCAGCGCCTGCGCCATGAAGAAGCCGAAGATCTTGCCCTGATGGCCCTGCCAGTGTTCGCGCAGGTAGCGGTAGCGGCCGTCTTCCGGTTCGCTGCGCACCCGGTGCCACAGGTGCAGGGCCAGTCGGCTGCCCCACAGGCCACCGAGCACGCCCAGCGCAACCCGCGGCATCAGCGCGCCTTCGCCGAGCAGCGCCAGCAGCACGGCCGACACCGCCACGCCCTTGGCCCAGAGCACGTCGACCACGCCGATGTTCTGCCGGCGGCGCTGCCAGGCCCAGCCCCAGCTCATCATCAGCACGGAGTACAGCAGGACCCACAACAGGTGACTCATGACGGTGCTCCGGCCAGCGGGGGGGAGGGGGTGCGTGAACCGCGACGGGCGCACTGGCACAGCAGCGACAGCGCAATGCTCCAGCCTGCGCCCAGCACCAGCAGGCCCTGCCAGGCCGGTGCCGTGAACTGCACCGCATCGAACCCGCGCGCCGCGGACAGATAGGCCAGCGGCGCCAGCAGCAGGCCGAACAGGGCCGGCAGGACCGGGTGGCGCTGCAGGAAGCGCATCGAGGTGGTCAGCGTCATGGCAAAGGCAGCCCACAGCGCCAGGATCCACGGTGGCGGCGCCCAGCCGAGCGGCGCGGCGGCATAGCGCACGGTGCCGCTGGCGGCGGCGCTGGCATCCACCAGCCAGGCGCAGGCCAGCGCGAGCACCATCAGCCGCAGGTCCAGCCGCGGATGCGGCGAGGTCAGCAGCTGGCTGCCGATGTAGAGCGACGCGGCCAGCAGCGCCGGCCACTGCCAGCCGCGTCCTGCTCCCGCCACGGCACACAGCCAGACCAGCTGGTTGCCAAGCAGATTGGCCCAGAACCGGCGCATGTCAGCCGGCCTGGCCCGCTGAGAGGGCCGGCCGATGCGCAGGGCGAGCGAGCAGCAGGTGCGAGACGCCGATCGAACGCTCGAGGAACCCGCCTTCGCAGTAAGCCAGGTAGAACTCCCACATCCGGCAGAAGCGGGCGTCGAAGCCCTGCGCCTGCACGCTCGGCAGCTGCGCCAGGAAGCGCTGCCTCCACGCCCGCAGCGTCAGTGCGTAGGAGTGCCCGAAGTCCTGCTGAACGATCAGCTGCAGGTCGCTGGCACGGGTCTTGGCCGCCAGGATCGCATTGATCGACGGAATGAAGCTGCCGGGGAACACATAGCGCTTGATGTAGTCGACGCTGCGCCGGGCCTGCTCGTAGCGATGGTCCTCGATGGTGATGGCCTGCAGCAGGGCCACGCCGTCCGGCTTCAGCAGCCGCTGCAGCGTGGCCATGTAGGTGTCCAGGTACTCCGCGCCGATGGCTTCGATCATCTCGATGGAGACCAGCTTGTCGTACTGGCCCTGCAGGTCGCGGTAGTCCTGCATCAACAGCGTGACGCGGTCCTGCAGGCCGGCGGCGCGCACGCGCTCGGCGGCCAGTGCATGCTGTTCGGCAGAAATCGTGGTGGTGGTGACATGGCAGCCGTAATGCTGCGCCGCATGCACGGCAAAGCCTCCCCAGCCGGTGCCGATCTCGACCACGCGGTCGCCGGGCTTCAGCGCCAGCTGTTGGCAGATGCGGTCCAGCTTGCGCCGCGACGCCACCTCCAGCGGTTCGTCTTCATCGTCGAACAGGGCCGAGGAATACATCAGGTCCGGCGACAGGAACAGCGCGAAGAAATCGTTGCCGAGGTCGTAATGCGCGGCGATGTTGCGGCGGCTGCCTTCCCGGCTGTTGCGGCGCAGGCGGTTCCAGCCGCGCAGCAGCCAGCCTCCCACGCGCGCCGGCCCGTGTTCCATGCCGTCGAGCAGATCGCGGTTGCGCACCAGCAGGCGGATCAATGCCACCAGATCGTCGCAGTGCCACTCACCCTGGATGTAGCTTTCACCTGCGCCGACGCTGCCCTGCGCGGCGACCTTGCGGTAGAACGCCGGGTCATCGATGGTGACCGTGACCTGCAGTTCGCCGCGCGCATCGCCCAGCCAGACTTCGCCGAGCGCGTCGCGCACGCACAGGCGGCCGTCGCGCAGCGGCGCAAGCTGGGCCAGCAGGCGGCGTCGCAGGAATGCATCCAGCGCGCCGGGGCGCGGCAGCGCGACCGAAGGAGTGATCGAATTCATCGCGGTTTCTCGGCAAGGGTGGGGTGGTCGTGCACGGGATTGCGCTTCAGCCACAGGCGCAGTGCGTGCCAGTGGATGGCGGCCACCACCTGGGTGGTCATCAGTGGATAGCAGGCCAGGACACGGGCCAGCCCGCGACCGTCGATGGCGTGCCGCTGCATGGTCTGGGTGGCGTCGAACTGGCGCACGCCGTCGCGCCAGACCTGCATGTGCACGCGCAGGTCCGCACCGGGACGGTTGAACCGCCAGTCGTAGTGGCAGTCCATGGGCATGAACGGTGACACGTGGAAGCGCTTGTCGAACTGCCAGCGCAGGGAGCTGCCTTCGTCCGTGGCGGTGGCTGCAGGCAGCACATAGGCGTGCCGTTCCTTCCAGGGCGTATTGGTGATTTCGGCAACGATGCAGTCCAGCGTGCTGCCATCGGCCTGGTAGCAGTAGTAGAAGCTGACCGGGTTGAACACGTGGCCGGCAAAGCGCAGATGGGTAAGCAGGCGTACCGGGCCGGCGGGCCGGTAGCCCAGGGTCACCGCGGCATGGTCGCGCACCGCATCGGCCAGCGGCTGTGCGGGATCGCCGAAGTAGTCGCTGCGCCGGAACTCGGCCAGGTTGCGGCGGTTGACCGACCACAACCAGCGCCCGGCGAACACCGTATCGAGTTCATCCAGATCGAGCAGCAGCTGCGCGATCGGGTAACGGAACGCATGCGGGTGCGGGTGATGCCGGCGGTGCATCACCTGTCCGAAGTAGAGGGCGCTGGCGCTCATGCGGCGACCTCGTCCGCGGCCGACGCCTGCCGGTGCGGTGTGCAGGCCCGCAGCGCGTCCACCACCCGGCGGGCGCTGCGGATGCCGTCCTCGTGGAAGCCCCAGCCCCAGTAGGCGCCTGCGAACCAGGTATGGCGGCGACCCTGCACCTCCGCCCAGCGCTGTTGCGCGCGGACTGCGGCGTGGTCGTGGACCGGGTGCGCGTAGTGGAGGGTGCGCAGCACCCTGGCCGGATCGATTGCCTCGGTACGGTTGAGCGTCACCACCAGTGGCGTGTCGCCGGGCAGGCCCTGCAGCAGGTTCATGCAGTAGCTGACCGTGCAGGGTGAGGTGGGGTCCTCCGGCACGTGCGCGTTCCACGCCGCCCATGCCTTGCGGTTGCGCGGCAGCAGCGATGCATCGGTATGCAGCACGGCTTCGTTGGATTGGTAGCGGATCGCGCCCAGCACCTCGCGCTCGCCGGCGTCAGCATCGGCCAGCAGGGCCAGCGCCTGGTCGCTGTGGCAGGCCAGGATCACCTCGTCGAACGCTTCCACCCCGGCCGCGCTGTGCACGCGCGCGCCCCAGGGCATGCGTTCGACCGCCGTGACCGGGCACTGCAGCCGCTCATGCACCCGCCAGCGTCGGCGCAGCGCATCCACATAGCGTGCGGAGCCGCCCTTGACCACGCGCCAGCTCGGGCGCCCGGTCATCTGCAGCATCTGGTGGTTGGCCATGAACTGGGCCAGGTAGCGGGCCGGGAAGTCCCGCACGGTGGCCGCGGGCGAGGACCACAGTGCCGAGGCCATCGGCAGCAGGTGCTCTTCGACGAAGGCCTCGCCATAACGCTGGCGGTGCAGGTACTCGCCGAGCGTCGGGCCTTCAGGTTCGGCCAGCAGCAAGGGCGCATCCCGATAGAATCGGCGCAGATCGGCCAGCATGCCCCAGAAGCGCGGGGAGACCAGATTGCGGCGCTGGCAGAACAGGCCATCCAGCGACGTCGCGTTGTATTCCACGCCGCTGCGCTCGCTGTGCATGGAGAAGCTCATCGTGGTCGGCTGCGAGGCCACGCCCAGATCTTCAAACAGCGCCGTCAACAACGGATAGTGCTGTGGATTGAAGACGATGAAGCCGGTGTCCACCGCCATGGCGGTGCCATCCACCTGCACGTCGTGGGTGTGGGTGTGGCCGCCCAGGTAGTCGTTGGCCTCGAACAGGGTGACGTCGTGCTGGCCATCCAGCCACCAGGCGCTGGCCAGGCCGGCGATGCCCGAACCGATGACGGCGATGCGCATGTCAGTACCTCGCCTTGGCCAGCACCCAGTCGGGGATCGGCTTGAGTCCTTTGACCAGGCCCAGCGCCGCCATCGCACGCAGCCCGTACCAGGTCAGGTCGATCTCCCACCAGCGGAAGCCCTGGCGGACCGTGCCTGGGAAGAAGTGATGGTTGTTGTGCCAGCCCTCGCCGAAGGTCAGCAGCGCCAGCCAGAGGTTGTTGCGGCTGTCGTCGCGGGTGTCGAAACGGCGGCGGCCGAAGCGGTGTGCCAGCGAGTTGATGGTGACGGTGGCGTGGAAGAGCACCACGGTGGAAATGAAGAAGCCCCACACCAACAACTGCGGGCCGGAGGTATGCAGGCCCGGGGCCCAACGTTCCAGTCCCGCGCCCAGCGCGTACAGCGCTGCAGCCAGTACGACCGGCACGGCGGTGTCGAAGCGGTCCAGCCAGCGCAGCTCCGGGTAGCGCGCCAGGTCGGGTACCCGCGACAGGTCGGTGGCAAAGGCCTCGCGCGTCAGGAACCAGCCCATGTGGCTGCGCCAGAAGCCGCCCTCGCGCGGCGAATGCGGATCAAGCGGCTGATCGGCGTGCCGATGGTGATGGCGATGATGGGCGGCCCACCACAGGGGCCCGCGCTGCACGCTGGAAGCGCCGATCACCGCGAACACGAACTGCACCGGCCGCGATGCCTGGAACGTGCGGTGCGAGAAGTAGCGGTGATAGAACGCGGTGATGGCGAACATGCGCACCGCGTAGAGAGCGGCTGCGACGATCACCGCGGTCCAGGAAATACCCACCCAGATCACCGCGATGCACGCCAGGTGCATCAGTGCGAACGGTACCGCGCGCACCCAGTCGATCCGCCCGGGGCGTTCATCCGTGACCTCCGCGGCGTTGCCGGTATCGATCCAGCGCTGCAGGGTGCGCAGCAGGCGCCAGCGTCGACGGGGAAGGGGCGCTACAGAGGCCATGGCGGATCTCGGCGGGTTTCGTGTCTTCCTCTACGCGGCAGAAGGCGCACTGGATGCGGAGTACGTCAGGAAATTTCGATTTCACCTGACCGTAACGGCGCAGCGATCTGTCAGCGGCTGCGCCCAGGCCTGCTGCCAGTCGCTGGCGGGGCGACCCGCCGCTGCGGCGATGAAGCGCACCGTCACCTGTGGGTAGGCGCCGCGTTGATCGCGCAGGTTGCTGGTGCCACGGAACTCGAGCAGGCGCTGGTCTGCGCTGGCATACACCAGCGCAAGGCGGGGCGCGATGCCGCCGTACCAGGTGTCCAGGCTGACCTCGATCGACTGCGCATCGATCCCCTGCCAGCGCTGCGGGCCGGTGCGCCTTACCTGTACCGGGAAGTAGCGCTGCCGCGCTGGGACCAGGAAGGGCAGGGTCACACGCTCGCCGCGCATGAGCGCCTGCCAATGCAGGCGCACGGCCGCGTCGAACCCTGCGTCGATGACCGCGCCGGTCGGCAGGTCGAGCTCGCGCTGCACCGGCGGGCTGCCGGCATCCTCCTTCCACGCGATCGAGACCCTGCCGCTGGCGGCCTCGACTTCGGCTTTCTGGCCGCTGCGCCGGTCCTCGAGGGTATAGCCGCGCGCCTGTGGGTTCGCGCTGGCCGGCAGGTGCTTGCGGGCGAAGGGCCGCCCGTCCGCGCACTGGTACAGCACCCAGCGCTCGGCCCCCTCGGCCGCATCGCGTCGCCAGTGCACCTCGCGGTAGAGCAGGTCGCCGCGCGCCGACGTTGCTACCCCCTCGCTTCGCAGCCAGGGCGCGGCCAGCGCGACATGGGGCAGGCACAGCAGCAGCCAGGCGGTACGCATCGCGTTCATCCGGAAAAGGAGGGCTGAGGTCATACGGCGGGGATGGGCGGTTGGATGCGCCTGCAGCGGCTGCATCCAATCACGGCCCCCGCGCGTACAGAGGACAGACCTTCACCCGCCCGCCGCGAACGCCGATGTACCCTGACGCCGCCAGCCACCCCCTCAACTTCGATACCGCACGCATCGTGTCCAGTTCACAGCAGCCGAGCAGCGAGCCGACGAACTGGGCCGGTGACATGGACGGCGTGGCGCGTCTTCGCGACCGCGACTGTTTCATGCGCATCTATGATTACTTCATGCCGCGGCTGTGCGTGTACCTGCGTGGCCTGGGCGTGCCTGACGCGGTAGCCGAGGAGCTGGCGCAGGAAAGCCTGTTGCGCCTGTGGCTGCGGGCGGCCGATTTCGATCCGGCGCAGGGCGCGCTGAGCACATGGCTGTATCGCATCGCCCGTAACCTGCACATTGACCGCATCCGCCGCGAGCGCAGCTGGATGCAGGTGCAGGCTGCCGTGGAGGACGCAGCAACCCTGGACGTGATCGAACGCAGCAGCGCCGAACAGTTTGCCGACCAGGCCCGGCTGCGCCAGCGCATCAACGAACTGCCCGCCGTGCAGGCGCGCCTGGTGCGCATGTCCTATTTCGAGGCCAAGAGCCACAGCGAGATCGCCGAGGCGATCGGCATGCCCTTGGGCACGGTCAAGTCGCATCTGCGGCGCGCGTTCCTGCAGCTGCAGGCCAAGGTGGGAGGTGCGCTGTGAACCCGCATCACCACCTGCACGAATCGACATTGATGAGCTATGCCGCAGGCGCGCTGCCCGCGCCACTGAGCGTGGTCGCGGGTGCGCATCTGGAGCAGTGCCCGCACTGCCGCCAGCGCCTGCGCGAGGCCGAGGCGATCGGCTCGGTGCTGCTCGAGCAGACCCAGCCGCCCGCGCCTGATCCGCGCCGCGAACAGCTGCGCGAGGCCATGCTGATGCGACTGGCGACGGAAACGCCGATCACGCTGGCGGCAGCAGCTCGCCCGGCGCCGAGCGAGCGGCCCGAGGCCGATCCGGACCACCTGCCTGCCTCGCTGCACCCCTATTTCGGCGCGTCGCTCAGTGGGCTGCGCTGGCGCTGGATGGCGCCGGGCGTGCATTGCATCCGTGCCGAGCAGATGCCTTCGCTGATCATGCTGAAGATCGCTCCGGGCAAATGCCTGCCGATGCACAGCCACGGGCGCAGCGAGCTGACCCAGATCCTGCGTGGCTCCTACAACGACGCGCTGGGACTGTTCGCACCCGGCGACGTGGCGGACCTGGATGAAGACGTGGAGCATCAGCCGGTGACCGCGCCGGGGGTGCCTTGCATCTGCGTGTCGGCGCTGGATGCACCGCTGGTGTTCAGCGGGTGGCTGGCGCGCAAGATCCAGCGGTTCGTGAAACTCTAGCGCGGCCCTGGCCATGGCTCAGGCACGGACATTGCGGATTCTCCTGACCGGCGCTGCAGGCCTGGTGGGGCAGGGCGTTGCCCTGGCCTGCCAGCGCTCGCCGCAGGTTGCCGGCCTGACCGCGCTGGTGCGGCGCCCGGGCAGCCTGCGCGGGCCCGGCAGCGAACGGGTCGTCCCGGATTTCCTGCACATCGACGCGCAGCGTGATGAACTGGCCGGGTACGACGCATGCTTCTACTGTGCCGGTGCGCCACCGGTCGGCACTGCCGAGGCAGAGTACCGGCGCGTGACCCTGGACACCACACTGGCAGTGGCCCGCGCCTGGGCTGCGGTGAATCCGCAGGGGTGCTTCCTGTATGTCTCCGGCGCAGGCGCGGACCCGCAGAGCCGGCTGATGCCGCTGCGGGTCAAGGGCGAGACCGAGGTGGCGTTGCAGGCGCTGCCGATGCGCGCTGTGATGCTGCGTCCCGGCGGGGTCAGGCCGGTGCCGGGGACCGGTACCCGGCATGCCGTGCTGAAACCCCTGTACTGGGGCGGCGCACCGTTGATGAAACTGGCCGGTGCGCTCGCGCCCTCGCTGATGACCAGCAACCTGGCGCTGGGCATGGCCATGATCGCCCTGGCCGGAAGAGAAAACCCGCCGGCCACGATCGAGTGCGCGGATATCAACCGGATCGCGGCGGGCGTGCGCGATCCGTCCGCCTGACCTCAGCGCGGCGCAGCCTCCAGCGCGGTGCGCACTGCCAGCGCTAGGTCACTGCGGGTGAACGGCTTCGGCAGCAGGGCGGCTGCACGCCCCTGCGCGCCAACCGCATCGTGGTCGCGTGGATAGCCTGACGTGAACAGGACCGCGATTGCCGGCCATCGCTCACGCACTTCACGCACCAGCTCCCAGCCGGACATGCCTGGCATCACCACGTCTGAGAACAGCAGGTCGACCTTGGTGTCCGGCCGTTCCAGCAGCCGCAACGCCGAGGGGCCGTCGTGCGCTTCCAGCACGCGGTACCCCAGCAGGCGCAGCGCATCGACCGTATGCGCACGGACATCGTCGTTGTCCTCGGCCACCAGCACGGTTTCCTCGCGTGGCGAGTAGCCGGCCAGGCCCGTCTGCGGCACGCGAGCCTCGCTAGGCAGCGCCAGCGGCGAGCGCGGGAACATCATGGTGATGCTGGTACCGCCGCCTTCCACCGAATCGATCAGCACGTGGCCGCCGGACTGCTTGACGAAGCCGTGCACCATCGACAGGCCGAGCCCGGTGCCGCGGCCGACCTGCTTGGTGGTGAAGAACGGCTCGAACACGCGCGCCAGGGTGGCCGCGTCCATGCCGTGGCCGTTGTCGCGCACCCGCAGCATCACGTACTCGCCGGGGGACGCATCCGGGAACAATGCGGCGTAGTCGTGGTCGAGGTGGCTGTTGTCGACTTCGATCACCAGGCGGCCGCCGTGCGGCATCGCGTCGCGCGCATTGACCGCCAGGTTCAGCACCGAGGCTTCCAGCTGGCTGATGTCGATCTCCACGCACCAGATGTCCTCGGCGGTGCGGATGTCCAGTTGCACCAGTTCGCCCAGTGCCCGCTGCAGCATGTCCTGCATGTCCAGCAGACACTCATTGAGGTTGGCTGCCTGGCTGCGCAGCGGCTGGCGCCGGTCAAAGGCGAGCAGGCGCTGGGTGAGGCTGGCGGCACGGCCAACCCCCTTCAGGGCATTGTCCAGGGCGCGGCTGGCCATCGCGCCGGGCTCGCCGGCCCGTTCGCTGAGCAGCATGGCGTGCTCGATGTTGCCGGAGATCACCGTCAGGATGTTGTTGAAATCATGCGCGATGCCGCCGGTGAGCTGGCCGACCGCCTCGATCTTCTGCGACTGGCGAAGCGCATGCTCGGCCTGCCGCCGCGCAGTGGTTTCCACCGCCTCCGATACCACGGCGGTGGCCACGCCGTCGGCGTCCAGCAGCGGGCGCAGCGAGACATCAAAGCTGCGCCGGCCGGTGGGCAGCTCCAGCTCGAGGGAATGCAGCGAGCTGCGACCCTGTGCCGCCGCGGCGACGGCCTGGTCAACCACCGCGCCGACGCCGTCGGTGTTGGCGAACCACAGGGATTCGCCGAAGCGCTGGCCGACAATGTCCTTCTTGTCGGCCAGCACGGCGGCCAATGAGGCGTCATTGGCATCGACCACGCGCCCGGACAGATCCAGCAGCACCTGATGCTGGAAGCTGGATTCGAAGATCGCCTGCAGCCGCCGCTTGCTGGCCCGCAGTTCGGCGGTGCGCGCCTGCACCTGCTGCTCCAGGGCCTGGTTGTCCTCACGCAGGGCCAGTTCGGCCTGCTTCAACACCGATACGTCGCTGCCCATGCAGATGTAGCCGACCACGCTGCCGTCGGCTGCATGCTCCGGCACGCAGTCCATCTGCACGAATCGTGACTCGCCGCTGCGATGCACGAGCTCGACCTGGAAGCTGGTGCGCTCGCCCTGCAGCACGCGTTCCAGGCTGGGGAGGGCATGTTCGAAGGCGCTGATGCCGCTGACATCGCGGGCAAGGCGGCCCAGCAGTTCGGCCTGGCTCACGCCATGCCAATCCAGGAACGCCTTGTTCGCGAAGCGGTAGCGGTGGTCCTTGTCGAGCCGGGCGATCAGCGCCGGAACGGCGTCGGTCACCTGCTGCAGCTGCGCCTGGCTTTCATTCAGCGCAGCCTGCGCCTGCACCAGCTGGTTGCGCTCGTGGGCTTCCTGCCGCGCGCGACGGATGGCATCCGGCAAGCGCTGCAGGCGCTGCTTCACCACATAGTCGCGTGCGCCGCGGGTCAAGGCCTGCACGGCCAGCTCTTCGGTCAGGGTGCCGGAGACGAAGATGAAAGGCGTGTGAGGGATGCGCTCGCGCGCCAGCGCGAGGGCCGCATCGCCATCGAATCCGGGCAGCACGTGGTCGGCCAGGATGATGTCGAAGGGGCGATTGTCGATCGCCTCGATGAACGCATTGCGGGTCCACAGCCGCTCGGCCTCGAAGTCGAGGCCTGCACGCTGCAGCTGTGCGCTGATCAGCTCCGCGTCAAGCGCGCTGTCCTCCAGCATGAGGATGCGCAGGCGCTCGCTGCGGCGCGATCCATCACGCATGGTGCTGCCCCGAACCGTTGGGCCGGTGCGGCGGTGGCTGGTTGGTGATGCCCCAGAACATGCCCAGCCCCTGGATGGCATCGAAGAATTCCTTGAAATCGACCGGCTTGACCACGAATGCATTGACGCCCAGTTCGTAGCTCCGCACCAGGTCCTGCTCCTCGCGCGAGGAGGTCAGCATCACGATCGGGGTGCTGCTCAGCTGCGCGTCGGCACGGACCTGCTCGAGCACCTCCAGGCCGTTCACCTTGGGCAGCTTCAGGTCCAGCAGCACCACGACCGGGCCGCCGTGCATGGCGCCGGCGAACTTGCCTTCGCAGCGCAGGTAGTCCAGCGCCTCGGCGCCATCGCGCACGTGGACGACGTCGTTCAGCAGCTGGCAGCGTGACAACGCGGCCATCGTCAGCTCGGCGTCTTTGGGGCTGTCCTCGACCAGGAGGATCGGCCGCAGGTCCCTCATGGGTGATCTCCTGTGGAACGGGGTAGGGTGAAATGGATCGTGGCGCCCTTGCCGGGCTCGCCCTCGGCCCAGGTGCGGCCGCCGTGGCGGCCGATGATGCGGCGCACATTGGCCAGGCCGATGCCGGTGCCTTCGAATTCCTCGACGTGATGCAGGCGCTGGAATACGCCGAACAGCTTGTCCACGTAGCGCATGTCGAAGCCGCAGCCATTGTCGCGCACGAAGAAGTGGTCTTCGTCGTCGTTGCGCTCGTGGCCGATCTCGATGACCGCCTGCTCGCGCTCGCGGGTGAACTTGATCGCGTTGCCCAGCAGGTTCTGCCAGACCAGGCGCAGCATGGTCGGATCGGCCTCGACTTCCGGCAGCGGCGCCAGCGTCCACTGCACGTCGCGGCCGGCATAGTCCAAGGCGAAGGACCTGCGCACGTCCTCGGCCAGCGCAGCCATGTCCAGCCGCACCCGGCCCACCGTCGAGCGGCCCATCTGCGAGAAGCTCAGCAGGTCATCCACCAACGTGCCAGCCGATTTCGCCGATTCCACGATGGTGTCGAGGAAGCGCCGTTCGGTGTCGTTGAGACGCTCGCCCGCAGAGCTGCCCAGCAGCTCCGAGTAGCCGACGATGTGGCGGAAGGGAGCGCGCAGGTCGTGGCTGACCGAGTAGGAGAACGCTTCCAGTTCCTTGTTGCTGCGCACCAGCTGTTCGTTCAGCTCCGCCATTTCCTCGGCCTTGCGCAGCACGATGTCGACAATGGCGGTGCGCATTTCGTGCGCGGCATCGCAGTCGGCATCACTCCACGGCAGGCTGCGCTGCTGCACGGTCTCCTTCCACGCCTCGAACGAGTTGCGCGGCGACAGGACCATGCCGGGTGCCTCGGTCTTGCGCGGGTCGCCTCCCCAGCGCACGGTGCGCACGACCTCCGGCCGGAACCACATCAGGTAGCTGTGATGGAGCTGCGAGATCGACACCGCCAGCAGGCCACTGGCCACGTCGGTCAGGCGCGCGGCAGGCGGCCAGTCGGCGGCGAGATGATCGGTGCAGTACATCTCCTGCCCGGCGTGCTGGTTGGCCAGCCAGTCAGCCAGGGCCAGCACCTCGCTGGTGGGCGGGCACTGCCCCACGCGCATGCAGTCCCCCTTGTGCACGATGGCCGCGCCAGCCGCGCCGGTCAGGGACAGCAGGCTGGCCTCATCGTGGCGCAGCGCAGCCATGAACTCTTCGTCCCCGGCCATCCGTGCCAGCAGCTTGACCAGCACCGAGCGACGGGCCACGCGTTCCTCGATCGCGCGCGCGCGCTCCTTCAGCGCGATCTGCAGCGACAGGATCTGGCCCATGAACTCACAGGCCGTACGCACGTGGTACGGCAGGCGGCGCGGCTGCACCGTGTGGCAGGACACCAGGCCCCACAGCCGCCCTTCGTGCACCAGCGACACCGACATTGATGCCCCGGTGCCCATGTTGCGCATGTACTGCAGGTGCACCGGCGAGACGCTGCGCAGCACGGCCAGGCTCAGGTCGGTGGGAGGCGCGTCGCGATGCGCTTCCGCGCGCAGCAGCGGCGCAGGGGTGTAATCGTTGTCTGCAATCAGCCGCACCCGGTTGCGGCGGTACAGCTCACGCGCCTGGGCGGGGATGTCCGATTCGGGGAAGCGCAGGTCCAGATATGAGGGCAGCAGGCCGTTGCCATCCTCGGCCACCACCGTGCCATTCCAGCCTGCATCGAACTGGTAGACCAGGGTGCGGTCGAAGCCGGTGAGGCGTCGCACATGCGCGGCGGCCAGCCTGCACAGGTCTTCCACCGTCGCGGCGGCCTCGATGCCGGACATCAGCTCGCGGATCGCCGGGTACAGCTCTTCCAGCGAACCGGGCTGGCCCGGAACCGGCGCTTCCAGTTCAACCAGAAGGTCGGTCGCAGACCGGTGCACAAGCAGCTGGTGGCGGCCATGGCCATCCAGATGCACCGCGCCCACGTGCGCGCTGCTGCCAACCGTGGCCTGCTGCAACACCGCCTGGAACGGTGCCAGCACGCCACCCAGCACCTCGGCGACGTGGTGCATCAACGGCTCGCCGAACTGCTGCAGCAGGCCGGGGTGGCTGATGGCGCGCTCACGCACCTGCAGCGAGTGCGGTTCCACCACCAGAAGCACACCGTACGGCTGGATCGCGCCGGGGGTATGGATCGGTTCGCGCGCGCAACGCGACAGGGCGGCGTCGTGCGTGGGCTCAGCAGAAGGCATCAAGGGCGGGACTCATGATTCGTGAAGGGCAGGAACGACCCAGCGGTGTATCCGGTAACCATGGATGGTGAAGCAAAAGAGCGTATCCGCCTACCTCCCTGTGCATGTGGCGTGCCCTTCCTCTGAAACTGAATTCTTCATACAAGCAGCGATGCACGTGCGGCAGGCGCCTTTGCCGGCTTCGCGGCCAGTGCATCTGCGCTGCACGCCGGCTCGACAGCGGCTGCCCTAGGGTGGCTCGACTTCCGTCGGATACCACGCCCGTGAACCTGCAGACCCTGCCTTCTACGCCGTACCGCATGCTGGCTGACAGCTGCCAGTTCGAACTGCTGGATGTGGATGCACTGCAGGACCCCGCCAGTGGCCGGTTGCTGCACCTGTATTCGCTGGTGGCCCGCTGCCTGTCCTGCGAGACGGTGTTCAAGGCCGAAGAAGGACAAGGCCTGGTCAGCCATTCGTCGGCGCGCGTGGTGCGTTGCCCCACTGGCTGCGGGCAGCAGGCGTTCAAGCCGGCGCTGCTGAGGAACTGGCGCCCCCAGGTCGTGGCCCAGGCGTAAGCGATGCGACGCGCTGTCACAGCAGCCCGGGGTTGGCACGCCAGACTGCGAAGTTGAGCGCCGAGGCGAACGCAATCCAGGCCAGGTAGGGCAGCAGCAGTACGGCTGCCATTGGGCGGGCGCGCACGAACGCGAGCATGGTCGCGCACACCAGCGCCACCAGCACCAGGATGTCGACGAAGGCCAGGGCGCCCAGCTTCCAGCCGAAGAACAGCCAGCTCCACAATGCATTGATGGCCAGCTGCACCAGATAGAGCCACAGCGCAGGCCGCGCGCCGCGCCAGCCGCGCTCCCGCCAGACCAGCCACGCCGCAATCGCCATCATGGCGTACAGCAGGGTCCATACCGGGCCAAACAGACCGGCAGGCGGCGCCCATGCCGGCAGGACGAGGGTGGCATAGAAGCTGGCGGCGGACGTCGAGGCCCACGCGCCCAGTGCGGCGGCGGCGAAGGTGATCGCCCCCCATCCCAGAAGGCCATAGGCCTGTGTGCGCTTGTTCATTGCGTGCAACTCGTCGATTGGGGCGTTGGTGTATACGCACCGGGGCCGCCAATGGATGCAGGCGATTGCCTTCAGTCCGAAGAGCTGACGGCGCCCGTGCCCTGGCCCGCGGGCAGCAGGGAAGGCTGCTGGTCAAACCATTCGCGTGCCTTGGCCAGATGCCATTGGCGCCGGTCACCGTCCAGCTCGATCCCTGCGCCCAGCAGCCCCCAGCGCAGGTAGAGATCGCCGCGCTTGCGCTGGTCCAGCAGATCCAGCCGCGCGCGCACCGAAAGGCGATCGTTCTCGGCCTGCAGCCCGTCGATGACCAGATGGCCCGGACGCCAGCGCAGCGTCGCCTGGGCCTGCACCTGGCCGGAATCCAGCAGGGACAAGGTCCAGCGCGGGTAATCGGTGCGCTCTGCGAACAGCGCCAGCAACGGTCGTGCATCGCTGAGATCCAGGTCCGTGGTCGCATCCACCTGGAACGGCGACTGCGCATCGATGCGCCCACGCTTGAAGTCCACGCGGCCTTTCCATGCCGTCGAGCCCTGCGTGCCCGCCACCTGCACGTTGCGCAGCTCGACCGTGGTGCCGGACAGATCGAAATGACGCTGGCTGAAGTCACCGCGGCGCAGGGTTGCGTTGACGTCGATATCGCCGCCCATGTCCAGCCCCGCAACCCTGGCGCTGGCGTTGCGCCCCAACAGCCGGGCCGTGCCATGGCCGACGCGCCCGTCGGTATCGAGGGTCGCGTCACCGCTGACGGTACCGGTGCCACGGAGCAGTCGCACCTGGGGCGAACCCAGGTAGCGGTTGTAGGCGGTCAGATCCGGGATGGTGGCCTGGCTGAAACGCAGCTGCGCCCGGACGCCTTTGCGTAGTTCCTGCAGGCGGCCGTCGCCGGTCAGGTCGAGGGCCAGATCCCGGCCGTCGAACAGGCGCACGTCCTTGGCATCGGTTGGTCGCGCAGTGAAGCGGGGCAAGCGGACGGCCAGCCGCGCCTGGCTGGGCGTGCCGGCCTTCAGTTCGCCGTGCGCACTGGCCGTGCCCGCCAGGCGCACACCCGCCACCTCGGCCACGGCTTCGGCCGCAGGAATGTCCACGGTGCTGCCTTCGGTCAGTTCGCCGTTGCGAATACGCAGGTCCGCCTTCAGCGTGCCGCCACCGTCCAGTTGCAGCCACGGCTTGCGCACGAACAGGGCAGGGATCCAGTTGAGCGAGGTGAACGCCCATTCGCCGCGCACGGTACCGGAGCTGCGCTCCAGCAGCTGGGCAGGTGCCTGGAACGGGATGTCGCGGCCGCGGATATGCAGGTCGGCATCTACTTCGCTGCCCGAGCCGGGGCGCGGGGGCAGGCGCGCCTGCAGGCGCAGGTCGTTGGCTACGTTGAGCTGCAGGGCCAACAGGCCGCGATCCGGGGCGCCATCGCCCAGATAGAGGGGCACCTGCCAGAGTGCATGGTCGCCGGGCTGCAACTGCCCATCGATCAGATGGAGTGCGGCCTGCAGCCTTCCGGGCACTGGTGCGCTGGAGATCTTCGGCGTTGTGGCATGGGTGTCCATGCGCAGGCCCTGGCTGCGGGCATCCACCTCGAGCTGGGCATGCAGCAGCTTCAACTTGGCCAGGCCCGGCGCCTGGTCCCGATAGTGGCGCGGGTAACTGAAACGCGCGGTCAGATTCATGGCGCCCAACAGCTGCACGCCGTCGAAACTGGTGTCGGCATCGCTGAATGTCACCTCGGATTCGAACAGTTCCGACGGACCGCCGCGCAACTGCTTGAGGAAGCCCACCGTGCCCTGGCCCTGGCCGATGATCAGCAGCTTGCCGAAGCGTGCGCTGCGAATGCTGTCGCTGTGGATGGCATCGAAGCGCAGGGTCCAGCCGCGGTCGCTGCGCGGCGGTGGCGGGATGGCGTCTTCCACGCGGCTGATCTCGGCCGAGACCCCGGTTGCCTGCAGCCGGGGCACCCGCACTTCGCGCCGGAACAGGGGCAGCACCGCCAGACGAGCGCTGGCGCGGTCCGCATGCAGCACGTAGACCGTGCGGTTCACATGGCCGCGCATGTGCACGTTCCAGGCGATCACGTGGCCTGGCAGCACGGTAATGGCCGGGCCGGTGGTCATCACGAACTTGTGCGGCTTGCGGTTGGTGACCTGGTCAAACAGCGGTGTGTTGAGGAAGATGTTGCCGGCCAGCAGGTACAGCAGGTAGATGCCCAGCAGAACGTAGGCAGGGAACCTCCACCGTCGAAGCCGGTGCGGGATGTGCGCGGAAACAGGGGGCATCTACTGCTCTGAAGGCCGGGATATCTGCAACTATTGCGGAACCGGTGGCGGTGGCGCGTGAAGCAGCTACGGGGCAGGGGCTGGATTCTGGTAGTGTCCGGCCTGGTCATGGCCACAGATCTGCAGGAGTCGCATGGACGTCCGGCCCGCCCGTGCAGGCGATTTCGACGTGATGTGGGGCATGTTCAAGCACGCCATTGCGACGCAGGATGTGCTGCCTTTTGCTGGCACGTTTGAGGTCGAGACCTTTCGCGCGCATTGGTTCCAGGCCCAGACGCCCTATGTGTCCGTGCTGGAGGACCGGGTTGTGGGCATGTACAAGATGGGCCCGAATTTCCCTGACCTTGGGGCACATGTGGCCAGCGCTACGTATGTGGTCGACGCTGCGGCACGGGGGCGAGGCGTGGGCCGGGCACTGGTGGAGCACAGCCTGGAGCGGGCGAGGGCGGAAGGATTCCTGGCCATGCAGTTCAATTACGTGGTCAGCACCAACGGCCCGGCGGTGGCGCTGTACCGGAAGCTGGGGTTTGCGGTGGTTGGAACGCTGCCAGAGGCCTTCCGGCACCGGGAATCGGGACTGGTGGATGTCTTTGTGATGCACCGGTTCCTGTAATGCGCACAGGACGGCGTCACTGAAGAGTGCGGTTGGCGTGGCCAACGTCGCGCGTTGAGGTTCAGTGGTCCGTCGCTGACGCCGGCATCACGTCAGGTGCCTCAATAATTCGGCCCTGCGCGACACGCGCTGGCAGCGCCAGCGACTTTCGAAGGGGGTGACTGCCTTCATCGAACGCTCATCACTCGGCCAGCATCAATCGAAGGAACGCAAAGATGAACAACGGTGCGCGCATGCCTCGTGGACATGTCCTGGGCATCCTGGTGGCTCTCACGCTGCTCGACTCCGGCACTGCACTGGGTTCCAGTACTGCTGCTTCGCAGCGCACCCCGCCAGCGAGCGCGAGCAGGGCTACCGAGGACCTCAACCGTCGCGTTCTCTCCGAACTCGATTTCAGTGATCGTGCAGACTTCGACTCGGCCAATCGCGGATTGATCGCTCCGTTTGACGGGATCATCCGTGGCGACAAGGGCCAAGTCGTATGGGACATGCACTCCTACGCTTTCCTGCATGAAGAAGCAGCGCCGGCCACAGTGAACCCCAGCCTGTGGCGGCAGGAGCGCCTGAACCGCATTGCGGGACTCTTCAAGGTGACAGATCACGTTTACCAGGTGCGCGGGCTGGACCTGTCGAACATGACGATTATTGAGACGCCCAACGGGCTGGTCATCATCGACCCCCTCGTCTCAACGGAAACGGCCAAAGCTGCGCTGGATCTCTATCGAGCCCATGTAGGGCAGCTGCCCGTAAAGGCGGTGATCTACTCACACTCCCATGTTGATCACTACGGTGGCGTAAAGGGCATCGTCGACGAGCGTGACGTCCAGCGGGGAAGCGTTCGGATCTATGCGCCGGCAGGCTTCATGGAGCACGCAGTTTCCGAAAACGTCTATGCGGGCAATGCCATGACCCGCCGCGCGCAGTACATGTACGGCGCGTTGCTGCCCAAGGGCGTTCAAGGCCAGGTAGGTGCGGGACTGGGCAAAACGACGTCGCGCGGGACTGTAAGTCTGATCGCGCCGACCGATATCATCGGTTCCGGCGGGCAAGCGGTGGAAAGCGTGACCATTGATGGCCTGCAGCTCGAGTTCCAGCTGACGCCAGGTACGGAGGCGCCAGCGGAGATGAATGTCTATGTGCCGCAGTATCGCGCCCTTGGCATCGCAGAAAACGCAACGAGAACGCAGCACAACGTGCTGACCATTCGTGGCGCCCAGGTCCGGGACCCAAAGGTCTGGTCGGAGTATCTGGACCAGACCATCAGCCGCTATGCAGCACGTTCGGACGTGGTATTCGCGCAGCACCATTGGCCCACATGGGGTGGGGCGGAGATCACCACCTTCCTGTCCGACCAGCGGGACATGTACCGGTACATCCACGACCAGACATTGCGGCTGGCCAACCGTGGCATGACGCCACTGGAGATTGCCGACACCCTGAAAGAACTGCCCGAGCCGCTGCGGAAACGTTGGTACAGCCGCGGATACTACGGCACGCTGTCTCACAATGTGAGAGCGGTCTACCAGCGCTATCTCGGCTACTACGACGGCAACCCCGCCAATCTCAATCCGCTGCCACCTTCGGATGTCGCGCAGCGTTACGTTGATTTCATGGGCGGCGAATCGGCAGTGCTGGAGAAGGCACGGCGTTCTTTTGAACAGGGCGACTATCGCTGGGTCGCTGAAGTAGCCAAACACGTTGTGTTCGCCAATCCGGATTCGCGCGAAGGACGCGCACTCCTGGCAGATGCGTTGGAGCAGATGGGATACCAGAGCGAGGCGGGCACATGGCGCAACGCCATGTTGATGGGAGCACTTGAGCTGCGCGATGGCGTACCGAAGGGCGGTGCCACCACCGCATCACCTGACGTGCTGAAGGCAATGACCGTCGGCATGCTTTTCGACTATCTCGCGATACGCCTGGACGGACCTGCGGCGGCAAGGGCAGGGAACGCGACCATTGCCTGGATCATTCCAGATTCCAAGGACCGCTACTTGATGACGCTGCGGTCGGGCGCGCTCTCCTATCGGCCGCTCGCTAACCAGGACCAGGCAGACGCGACCGTAGAGCTTCCCCGGAGCACACTCAACCAGCTTGTCGTGGGGGCACAGCCGGCGCACGAGCTGCTCGCCGGGCCGGCCGTGAAGCTGCATGGCAAGCGATCCGCAGTCGAGAACCTGTTTGCGAACGTAGAAACGTTCGACGTCATGTTCAACATCGTAACCCCATGAGCACCTGCCTCCGTCCCCTGGCCGCGCTCGCTGTTGCGCTTGCCGCAGTCGGGGCGCAGCCCGACGCGCGCGCCGATGGGGCGCGCGATTGGGAGAACGTTCCCATAGATACCAACCTGCTGTTCGTCTACTACACGTATGCGCGCAACGAAATCGCTTTCGACCCGTCGCTTCCGGTAGATGGCGCCCAGATTGAATCCCAGCTGGGAATCATTCGCTATGCGCGCACCTTCGCTTTGGGCGACCGCATCGCGGGCATCCAGGTCTTGGCGCCCTATGGCAAGGTAACCGGCAGTATCGGGGGCACACCGCTGCGCACATCCGCCTCCGGCATGGGCGATGCCACGGGGATCTTTCTGGTCAACGTGTTCGGGGCGCCCGCACTCACTCCGCAGGAATTCCGGGCCTGGGACGCGGGCGCCTACCTGACCGCGTCCGTCGCCGTGACCGCGCCCACGGGCAGCTATGACCGGGATTCCGTCCTGAATCTGGGAAAAAACCGCTGGTCCTACAAGCCTCAGTTGGCGTATGGGCTGCCTCTGGGTGAGGGGACGCTGCTGGCCATCAACGGCAACGTTCAATTCTATGGTGATGCGGAAAAGCCCGGAGAGGCTGCGTTGGAGCAGAGGCCGCTCTACGGGTTGGATCTGCATCTAAGCAGGGATGTGGGCGAACGGGTCTGGCTGTCGTTAGATGCCAATTACGCACACGGTGGCAGGACCGGCTCCGGCGGCGCATGGAAAGACAACGGCCAGCGGACCTTGAAGATGGGGGTGAGTGGCAATTACGCGTTTTCGACTCGAGTCGGGTTGAGCGTATCGGCCAATCGCACCGTTCTCAGGCGGGATGTCACGCCGGCAGCGACGACTGTGTCGGTCAACTGCAGCTTCGTGTTCTGAGGCTACACCGGACTCATCCTGCAGATACGGGCGCGCAGGATTGTCGGTATTAACGTGACGCATCACGGCCATCAGGCGGCGATGGTCCCGAGGGCTCCCGAAATCCTTGGTCCTGAACGCAAGGGGCCAAGCGCATGCGCGACTGGAGCCCCCGAAGTCTCGGTATCAAGCCGCTGCAAGTTGCTATTCCGGACAGGCGCAGCTTTAGCGCGTACCGGCAGGCATGCTGAACGCGTTGTCGGGTGCTCGTTGGCCAGCCCAGCAGAGGCGCAGGAGCGGTAGAGTGAGGGGAACTTCGATCAAGAGCCGTAATCGCCAGGATCGGGGCGGGCACATGCCGCCGCAGGGCGGTGGCTGGGGTAAGAGAAGCTCACAATGGCTTTCCGGCCAGAACATAATATACAGAATGCGGCCGATCGGAGCCGGAAAAGCCTTGTGAATCAATGGCTTTAGCGCGGGCGGCGCCTGGTGCTGCGAACACTACCAGCGCCAAAACGGCGGCGACCGCGCTCAACCTGTCCAACATCGATTTCCACATGGCGCGTTCGGCAGGGGATTGCGCCCGTTCGGCGTGGATTTGAGCCGTCCAGTGGGGACCATCCAGCTTCGCCATCGCGCAGATTTGCGCAATTCGCTCATCTGAGATGGGCGCAAGGCTGTGCCGCCATTGGTGGATTGTCTGCCGTTTCAGTCCCACAGCCGTTGCTAACTCATTGTCTGAATTGAAATTGCAGCGCTCACGCGCCTGATCCAGCAGTTCGGCAATTGCGGTCATGTCAGATACTCGTTTGACAAGTCGTCAGGCGATCAGCTTACATCCTCCGCGTCAGATGCGTATCTGACACCCGCCACCGGCACCCCAAGGCCGTTGGCGGGCCCCTTGGGGCGGGGCTTGGGGACGGGGTAGGGCAATGGATGCGCTTATCGGGGTCGTTCTTGCTGGCTGCATTGCGGCCGTCTCCTTCGGGCTGGCGCTGATTCCACGCCGCCTGTTTGTCGCACTGGCTGCGACTCGTCCGAACCCGATCGCTGAGGCTGCGGTCATCGCCCAGGCGCTGGCCGAGGTGCGCCGATGATTCCGGCCCCGCCCACCTTCATCACGGTGCCGGTGATCCACATGGCTGGTGATCCGCTCGACCTGTTCCTGCGAATCAACGCGATCGCATTCGGCGTGTTCGTTTTCTCCGCCTGCCTTGTGATCTGGATTGCTGATGATCGCGAGGGCGGGCGATGAGCGATTTCAAGTACTACGCCTCGTTTGTGGCGGGCTGGATTGTTGTGGTCGCTGTCGTCGCATGGTCACGGGCGATGTTGAGGTGCAAGAAATGAGCGCCTACCTCGACCGCCTGTATCGCTGGTTCTTCCGCTTGCCCGTGTGCATTCCCGGCCACTGCTACTGCCGGCGCACCTGCATCTGCCTGATACAGGAGCCGGAAGAATGAGCGCCATCCAGCATCTGCAATGCGCCTTCTGCGGTAACGCTGCCTTTTACCTGTTCAAGGGCGGCTGCTGCTTTGAATGCACCGAGTCGGACGGCCGCATTGAAATCCCGCCGACTCCTGTTGACCCGCGCTCGCCAGAGTTGCGGGCATTCGACCTGTCCGTGGCTATGGACAGGGCAGGGCAGCGCAGCGTGGAAATCGCCAATGAGGACATGCGCCGTGCGCAGCGCGCTTCTGGCACGTCCTTGCAGGAGTATTTCCGTGTCGGGGAACTGCTGAAGGGCGACGGCCGCGCAGCGGCCGACGCCCTTGGGCTTGTCTATTACAAAACAAGTGACACGCCGGTTCGGCTGGGCCGCGTGACCATCGAAATCGACCCGCTTCTGGCGCGGGCGCAGCGGCTGCGAAAGACCGTCATTACCGGAGCTCGGCTGCATGACCAAGAAGCGCAAAAAGGTTCGCGCCGTGGCGCGTGGTATTTCCTCACGCTCACCTACCGAGACGGAAGCGATAGCAGCCCTCGTGACGTTAGCGAACTACTTAAACGCATGCGCGGCTACTTCAATCGCACTCGAGATCGGCGAGCACGGTGGAACGGTGAAGTGTTCCGTTACGTCTGGGTCGGCGAGCTTACTCAGCGACTCCGCCCGCACTATCACGTAATGGTCTGGGTGCCGAAAGGCATGTACTTCGGCAAGGTCGACCAGCGCGGCTGGTGGCCCCATGGTTCCAGCCAGATCGAAAAAGCCCGCAACTGCGTGGGCTATCTCGCTAAGTACGCGAGCAAGTTTACGAGCGTCGTAGCAGGCGCATTCCCGAAAGGTTTCCGCACCAGCGGCGTTGGTGGACTCAACGATGAGTCCAGGCGCGAACTGCGTTGGTGGAAAGCACCGAAAGAGGCCCGCGAGGCGCTCGGCGGTGATGCAGACATCCGCAAAACCAAAGGCGGGTGGTTCGACAGGCTTACCGGGGAGTTCTGGCCGTCCCCATGGAAAGTCACATTCGCATTCGGCCGGACTATCGCTTGGAAGGTAATCCCACTATGAAAGTTCAGATCATGACCGAGCAGGTCGAAACGCGTTCGTTCCCGGCCCGCGACGGCAAAGCCGCAACCAACTTCCGCGAGCAGAAGGCTGCGGTCATTCGTGACGGCGACTTCCCGTTGCCGTTCAAGCTGACCCTCGATGATGACCAGCAGCCCTACAAGGTCGGCACCTACGATCTTTGCCCGACCTCGCTGCAGTCCAGCAAGTACGGCGGACTGGAGTTCGGTCGTCGCATTCGTCTGCTGACGCCGTCGCCTGCACCTGGCCTCGCCGCGGCGAAGGCGTAACCCATGAGCCTGCTCATCTACACCTCCAACCCTTACGTGGTCCTCGTCGTCGGCTTCTGCCTCGGCATGGTCACCGGCGCCGCTGCAATGCGTTCGTCGCTTAAGGCTCGTGGGGGGGATTGAGCATGGCCCGAGTCCTTACGTGCATTGATCCGACGCCAGCGAGCGACGGTTCCTGCGACCAGTCCGCGTGGGTCGATCAGGCCTCGTGGATTGACTACTTGCCGACCGTGGAACAGGCGAACACGGTCGGATTTGCCATCTTCTGCGCGCTCGCGATGCTGGCAGCCTTTCGCCTGATCAACCCTAGAGAGAGTGACGACGTATGAACAAGCTCAACCGTGAATCCCTGATCCTGCGCGCCAAGCACAAGGCATCGTCCATCAAGTCCGGGGTCGTGGCCGCTGTTGCCACTGCTGCGGCACTGCCGGGCTTCGCCTTCGCTCAGCAGACGGCCACCTTCGACCCGGCGTCCGTATTGGCCGGTATTGCCGCGATGCTGGCGGCCGGCATCCTGATCTACACCGCGTGGGTCGCGGCGAAGTGGGCGCTCAAGGCCTTCGGCATCGTGAAGTAAATCCGCATCTGAGCGGCTGGGGGGAGGCGCCTCCCCCCTTGCTGCTGGGGAGAACGAAATGGAAGGCTTGATTCTTCTGATCGTGTGGCTTCTGGGTGCGAAGGTTCTCGCGGATGGTATGCGTTGATGCGGTGGCTCGTCCGCGTGTTTGCCAGGGAAACCGTTCGGCGCATCTTGCGCAGCATTCTTGGGTCGGGGTGAAAGTGATGGCGACGCTCCTTCGCCTTTTTCTAGTACTGGTAGCTCTGGTCGGTGGCGCGTACTACTGTGCGCCGGTCAGTGCGCAGCAGATCGATTGTTTCAATACGCAGATCCCGAAGGGTGTTACCTGCTCTGATCAGGGTGAAGCCAAGCAGGCCGTAGAAGCTCTTCTTAAAGCCCATTTGGTGGATCGCGCCATCATCTGCTACTGGCCGGAGAGCGGGAAGAGCATATCCGGCTACGTCACATATACAGGGCCGTCGCCGACCTGCAACGGTAGTGCAGCATATGAAGCACAGCGATACTGGACAGACAGCTGTGCAGCGCGAAACTCGGCCAAACTGGCCGATGCCAAACTCTGGACTAGCCCTCCGTCAACCTGCATCGCTGGGTGCAAAGTGCAGGGTGACGCGTTCTCCAGTGAGAGTGGCGGCGTGAAGTTCTATGGGATGCGGGACCGAAGCTACACGGGAGACAGTTGCTCGCCCCAGGACTTTGACAGTAACGCGCCCCTGACACAGGGTGAAAGCGACCGGCAGCGCGAGGATGGCAATAAGGAAAAGCCGCAAGAGTGCACCGCGCTCGGCAACGGTCAAACTGCGTGCCAGAAGCCGAATGGTGACCACTGTGCGACGTCTTCGACGGGTAAGACCTTTTGTTGGCAGCCCAATGAGACTGGCGACAAGAAGGATGGTCCGGACGCGCAGACCAAGAGTGAGAAGGGCAAGTCTGTTGATCCGCCGCCGAGCGTTGACCCCACGAAGGAGTATCAGCGGAAAGAAGGACACCAGCAGACCGCGTGCATCAACAATACGTGTACGACGTACAACGTGACCAATTTCACCGAGACAGGAAAGGGCAACGCTAAGAACTCTTCCGGCGACAACAGTCCCGATGGCAGCGGCAACACGAGTGGAAACGGTGCACCGGGGAAGGGCAGTGGCGGCGGGCAGAACGAGGGTGAAGGAGATTCGGCGACGGATAGTGGCAATTGCCAGGCGCCCCCTATGTGCACTGGCGATACGCTGAAGTGCCTTCATCTTCGTTACACGTGGAAGAACCAGTGCAACACGTCAAAGGATCAGATTGTTGGTGGGGACGATTGTGGCGCAGTGCCGGTCTGCATTGGTGATGGCTGCAAGGCACAGGAATACGCAAGCCTACTGCAACAGTGGCGCGGCCGCTGCGCGGCAGAGGACGATCGGGCGAAGCTTGCAAAGGATGCTGCGGCTGGCGCCTCCGACGCAGCGGGTGATAACGAGGCTTCGGCGGTTGCTGATTTGTGGAAGAAGGGTCCGGGTCAGGACGGGCAAGGGCTTGATCGTGGCAAGTTGACGTTGGGTGGCGGTGAGCTCTTTCCTGCCATAGAGATCATGGGTACCGCCTGGGCACCGCCGGCGCAGTTGTACACGGTCCTTGACATGATTCGGCAGATGGTCAGCGCCGCAGGTGTGCTTGCCGCGATGTACATTCTCTTTAGGAAGTAGCTCTTATGGCTTGGCTATCGTTTGACAGTCCGATGCTCGGCGGCTTGGCCGGGATGCTCAATAAGCTCATTAAGCTGCGCGCTGGGCTGTGGGTGGCGAAGATTCTCTCGACGCTCGGTCTAGGGTTCGCTGCGCAAGAGTTCATCTATGAGCCAATCATCCAGCAGGCCATTACGGCTTGGAATTCTGTTCCCGGGTACATCGCCAACTGGGTACATGCGCTTGGCATCGATGTATTCGTTTCGCTGTGCCTAAGCGCCTATGGGATTCAGGGCGCCTCGCGCATCTTCCTTTCCCGGAAATATGAGAGTCCGACGTGATCGGTGATACCGCATCAATCTCGCTGCTTACGGGTCTTCCGGGGTCTGGGAAGTCTCTGCGGATGGTTCAGCGCATTGCGGACTTGGTAGAGCAGGGGCAGCACGTTTTTACGACGAACATCAACGGCATCAACGTGCCGGGGATCACGCCTTGGGCCGATCCCACTGACTGGCGCTCGCTACCGGCTGGTGCGGTCCTGTTCGTTGATGAGGCTCAGCAGTACTTCCGTGCGCGCCGTGGCGGTGATCCGCCTGAGTACATCAGCGCTATGGAGACAATCCGGCATAGCGGTGTGCGGCTGGTGCTGGCAACCCAGCAGCCCAACTACCTGGACACGCATCTTCGCGGCTTGGTCGGATTTCATGAACACCTGCTGCGCCAGTCGGGCAAGGAAAAAACGTTCATCTTCCGCAACCATCAGGTGATGGATGAGGTTCGACAGGGTCTGAAACGCATCAAGAGCCTGTACGACCATGAGATGTGGACGCTACCGGCGAAGTACTTCCAGTACTACAAGAGCGCGGAGATTCATACGGTCAAGTACCGCATGCCCGCGCTGCTGAAAAAGGCTTTGATCATTGCGCCGATTGCCTTGGTGCTATTCGCGCTGCCCTTCGGCTATATGGCCTACACGGGGCTAAAAAAGAAGGACGAAGCGGCCGGGTTGAAGGAGGCGGCGGCTACGGCGCCGCCGACTGACCCGGCCGGTCGTCCCTCGCGTAATGCCGGTGGTAGGTCCGAGAGCCGGTCGGCAGAAGAATACGTCCAGGCAATCACGCCGCAGGTGGCCGACGTTGCATGGTCAGCGCCGGGGTACTCGGGCCGGGAGTTCCGTAGTGATCCGCACATCTTCTGCATGTCGACAGAGAACAGCTGCCGGTGCGTGACGGAACAGAACACCCGGCCGGTTGTGCCAGTGCGGGATGACGTTTGCCGTGACATCGCACGCTGGGGCGAGTCGTACAATCCGTTCAAGGATCCGCAGATTGCGCGTGAGCGCGATTCGCGGCCAAGGCCGGATCAGTCGGAGGGCGAGGGTAGGCGTGTTCCGGTGGCGCAGCCGCAAGCCACGGCATCTGTGCAAGGGGTGACGGTGCAGCGTGGCGACAGGGCAATGGGTAGCTTCCCTGAGTCGCCGCCGCATCAGACGTCTTCGTACATGACAACCCCGACGATCCCTACCAAGCTCTAGATTCTGCGACGCGTCACGGGCTTAGCAGGGATCATTGGGGCGGTCGCGCCAGCCGCCTTCGATGCGCTGGAATCGGCGACCATTGATGCAGCGCTCATCGCCACCTAACGGACGCGGCGAAGGGGCTGCACGTTCAATTGCGCCCCATAGTTCCCGCTGGATCTGAGCCGACTCGGCAGCAGCTTCGGCCTGTAGCTTCCTTTCCCATTCCGCAGCCTGTCGGTCCAACTGGGCTTGTTCTTCGGGTGTTGCTGGGCGCATCAATTCCCGCGTCATTGCCGCTGCCTGCCGTCGCGCGTTCCATTCAATTAGCCCCATCGCGATTGCAACCAGCAAAGCGGCGCTTACTCCGATGTAGAGCCAGGGCGAAGCTGGCTCTTGCTGCCGGGCTGGTCGGCTTCGATTTCCCCGGAACTGCACGTCATGCAGATCAGGAGCGCTAAAGGTTGGTTCGTGTCGTTCGCGGTCCATACGGCTCCCCAAGGCGTCCTGGCGCATTCTAGCCGGGGTGTAGGGGCAGCGCCCCTACGGAAGCGCCTCACACGCGCTGGCGGCGTTTCGGCCCCGGTACCGGCAGGACTGCCGCTGGTGGCTCGGCGTCGGGGCCAGCCAACACCCTGGGCAAACGCGTTTCGTTGCGTCTACGCACAACGAGCTGGAGATCTACGATTTCAGAACCCTTGTAGGACAAGGGTTTCCGGGGCTTCTGTCCAGGTAAAGAGGATCTGGCACCTTCCATTAGCCGTCGCCATTCCTGTGCCTGTGCAGCAGTGAGCGACAGCCAGGCCAGATCCTGCGGTTCCAGCTCGCGGCCTTCGGGGGTGACCAGTCGGCCAGCCTTAAACGAAAAACCGGCCCATGGGCCGGTCAGTTTCCGATCACGCACGATCAGGCTCCATGCCAGAGTAGGAGCCGTGGAGACGGCAAGAGCCGTGCCAGCCATGCCAAGATGATCTGAACATAATATACATTATGCGAAATCACGTATCCGCCGGATCTGGGCCTTTGTTGGGTCCGCGTGGCAATGGCTGGGCCTCTGGCTCGGCTCTTGCCTGCGTCCTCAGTCCCCGGCCAAGGATGAGATCGCGGCATGATTGAGTTTGACCCGCACCACCGTATCGACTTGACCGGCCCTTGGGCCGGTTTTTCTTTCCTCGGTGATCGTCTGATCACGCCCGAAGGCCGCGAGCTACTTCCTGAAGATCTGGCCTGGCTGTCACTCACCGCCTGCCAAGCGCAGGAATGGCGCCGGATGATGGAAGCTGCACGCTCGGTGCCGTCGATCGACAGTTCCAAGCGTGGTGGCAATCTTCCTGCAGTAACGTGGGATCGTCCTGCCACTGTCGTCAATCTGCGGGACGTGGTGAGCCGGCGCAAACAGCGGTCGGCGGTGGCGATGGCTGGCCCTGACGCCGAGCCACCAGCGGTAGACCTGCCGATACTGGGGCCCATGCCTCGCCAGCGCGTGTGAGGCGCTTCCGTAGGGGCGCTGCCCCTACACCCCGGATCACTGCTCCCGACAGCGTAACCATCCGCCAGAGCGCGAGGACACCTGTTCCCACCCGTTTGGCAGCCTACGCATCGCCTGACCGCCAATGCACGCCATTCCTGAGCGCTTCGCTGCATCAGTACCCATCGCAGGTAGCGTCACCACCTCGGTAGATGGACTTGGGCGTCCCGCCTGCCTGGACTCCTGCTGTAGTGCATTGGCCTCAAGCCCATCACAGAGCGGTTTCATGCCCGGATGAGGATGGTTCGGCCAGCGGTACTGTTCACAATTGAATGGCGTTGTCGTCTTCGCCATCGAGTTATACGCGGCCTTGGGCGCTGCCGGAATTGGCTTTGGCGCTGGCCCCCTCGCTGAATGAATCTGCTGTGCTGACGCCACGCTGGTTATGACCAGCAATGCACACATCGCCCCAAGTCGAATGTCCATATTCCCCTCCAGATTGGAGGGATGGTACTCGATACCGTTAATTTGCGTGACGCATCACGCCTCAGAAGCTGGGTGGGTACGGCTTCGATTCCGGAAATGTTCCCATGGGCCGCTCACCGACGCGAACCAGCGTGCCTCCGGCAGTGGAAACCGCCCCTTGTGCGCTGATGACCCGGACGCCAGCACCGGCCTCACTCCCTGCGGTCGCAATGCCGGTGCCAGCGTCCGGCTTGTCCAGGCGGTAGAGCGTCGGATCTTCCTCCCGTCGCGGAGCTTGGCGCGGCCATGGCGTAGCGACCAGCTTGTAATTGTCGGCGCTGATGTTGGCGCCATAGGCGAACACCCGCACTCGGAACCCCAGCGCAATCAACGCGTCGAACGTCAGCTGATCGACCGTGTTGTTACTGCTGTCCACCCACTCGACCATGCCGACCTGGCGGTCGCCGAAGACAGCTGTGAGCGCCAGTCGGATACGGTTCCCTTTCGACAGCTGCGCCACATACCGCTGTTCCGGCGTCAACGCGTCCATAGGATCAGGCGCCGCCTTGGGAGCGGGCACACCCGGAAGATTCGGAATCGTGCTTTGATCTGCCGGGGCCGCGGCAGTGACGCCATGCAGCTGCTTTTCCTTTGACTTCTCTTCCTCCGGTACCAGTCCGCCGCCGCTCAGGAAGAAGCCGATGAAGGCCACGGCGCCAACGATCCCGACCACGCCCATGACGCCGCCTTTGAGCGCGAGCGCCTTCCAAACGTTGGTGCCGCCCTCCTCGTACACCTCGGTATTCTCAGCGCCCACAGCGTACCCGTGGTAGAGCGGGTAGATTGCGGGGTCGTACTTCTCAGTCTTGCCCCCTACCCGCTCATACTTGCCCGGCGAGGTGGTGTGGAAGAAGGTCACCCGGTAGCGGTTCTTCATGCCCACAGCGGTGAGCTTCTGGAAAACGTTCTTGCGCTCGATGCGCGCACGCACCGCCTGATGAACGCGGTTGATCCACTGGGTCATGATGACCGCATCGCCGCCGTTCTGACCAAGAAGCGCCCAGAAATTCTCCACCGCATCGGGCAATGGCTGCCGCTGTGCAACGTAGAACTCATGCACCTCATCAATGACGCACAGCGAGTCTTTGAACTGATCTGGAATGCACCACTGGCCGGTCACATCATCCTTGTAGCAAGCGAACGTCGCTGCCACGTCCTTCGTGTCCACCAGTGTGAGCAACTGCTGCACGTCATCGACCTGCATGCCCAGGTATTCCGCGATTCGCTCATGGTTGAGGCCATTGAGGCGCGCGAAGACCCGACGCCCCTTCTTGATCGTCGGCAGGATGTGGTTCTTGACCGCGTCGTAGCTCTTGCCAGCACGCGGAACACCCTCGTTAAAAACCAGCATGTCACCATTTCCCCATAGTCATGACCTTGCGCAGAATCCGGAACGCGACGGCAGAACCGATGAGCGCCAAGCACTCGCCAAGTTTGAATGTCTGCACGAACCACCCCACGGTGCTGCCCGCATTTCCAAGCAGCGTGCCGATGCTGTAGTTCTTCAAAACATCCGGGACCGGCAGAGCGCCAATCATCTTGATCATCAACGCCAGCATCGTCTGAATGGCGAGGATGAGCAGGTCATTGAAGAACGCGACAAGCGCGTCCCAGAAGCGTTGTATCTGCCGCAGCAGCCATTGCGTGAGGTCCGTCAGCCACCCGGCGTGCGGCATCAGGAAGGCGAGAAAATTCATCATGTCAGCGCGATCTTTGCGGCCATAAATGCCGCGATAGCGAGCAGTACCCAGCCCATCAGCAGGAATGACTCATAGATGACGCCGTAGCAGTGAAGATCGAAGGTCATCGTGTCCCAGTACTGCGACGCCGGTAGCGTGAAAACGGGGCAGCTGCCGCCAACACTGACGGTGAAGAACGACTTCGTCGCTTGGATGATCGGCAGCTTCTCGGCCTGCTGCTTGAAGTCGTTGAACACCTTGTCCAGTGTCAGGTTCTTGTCCCGCTCGTACAGGGGGCCGCCATCACTACCAACCTCGCCGGGACCATCTCCGTCACCTTCACCGGGACCTGGCCCCGGACCGGGTCCACCGCCGTCCCCGTCACCATCACCGTCCCCATCTCCGTCGCCATCGCCGTCTCCCCCGCCGCTCCCGCCATCGCCGCCGCCGGGGTTGTTGCCGCCGCCATCACCATCACCGCCGCCGTTGTCGCCACCACCATCGCCGCCGCCCGGATCATTGCCGCCGCCGTCACCGCCGCCCCCTTCCCCCGGATCGCCACCGTCACCCGCAGGCGTCGGCGCAGGGGCATCCGCTTCGGTGCAAGTCCCACCCGTGGGCGTGAAGGACACACCTGCGGTGCCTTTGGGGTCGAGCGAGCTGGTGTACATGCAGCCGTTATGGCACGCGTTGACGCTGGCTGCCGTCTCTCCGCCCTGCCAACCAAACTCCTCAGCGCGTGCAGAACACAGGGCGGAGAAACTACGGGTTCGCGTTTCGTAGGCCGGCCCGGGGCTGCTGCAAGGTGTGACATACGCGAGGAATGAGCCAACGCCCTGCTTCTTGACTCCGGCACACCATCCCGACGACCCGGTGTTGGACTTCGCTGCCTGTGCATTCGCTGTGGCCCAGGCGGCGGCATAAGCCAAGCCTTCGTCGGGGCAGCTGCTCTCAAGCACGCTTGGGGAGGTCGAACAACTGGCGTCAGCAGCTAGCACTCTCGGCGAGAGCATCAATGCTGCTGTAGCCAGCATCAGCAGCGCCAGTCGGCTCATGCGTCGAGCCCCATGCACGCCACGACGCCACACAACGCGCTCAACAGCCCTGCGAAAAGGCACCAGATCATCGCATGCCCCTCGCGATGAAGAATCGCGCCACCTTCGGCGCGGCCCACAGTGCGAATTCGATCTGCGCCGCGATTGCCGCTGCTCCGCAGATCGCCATAACCACCAGCTGTGGGCGGATATTTACAAGGATGCTGTCAAAGTCCATAACGCCTCCAATAAAAAGGGGCAGGTAACCCTGCCCCGCCCTGCCCTTGCGATCAGCCGCCGAAGAATCCGGCCACCTTCTTTGCTGCCCACTTGCCGAAGCCGACCAGCGCGATCAGCGCGGCGGCACCTGCGAAGGCGGTCAGTGCACCGGCCACCGACAGGCCGCTGAGGATGCTTTCGTAATCCATGGTGAAACTCCTTTCATGAGTGGTTGGGTTACCGGTTTTTGTCGAAGAACGTCGCCACGGAACCGGCAATCCGACCGGCGACGAAGAGGAAAAGAAGGAGGCCGAACGGACCGCCTGCCCATACCGCCAGCTGCTCTTTGTTTGGTGGCTGGAAGGCGTCCGCGATGACGGTCACCATGGATGCCTCTGCGCTGCTCATCAGCACATACCCCGCGCACTGATCAACGGGCTGACCGGTTGGGATCAGCTTTCCGTCTTCCCCGAAGACAACGCAGAGGCCCATGGCTTAGGCCTTCGCCGCCACTGGCAACGCCTTGGCCGAAAGCGGAACGAGGTCCACGTAACGCTTCAGGATCAGGTCGCCGTACTGGCTCAGCGCGAACGACTGCGGGTCAATGTCGTACTCGCCCGGGGGGTACGGCGGGCGCGAGCCCAGGCCCACACGGAACGGCAGCTCGAAGCCGTTGCCGAAGTCGAGGCCGACCATCTGGGAGCGGATGATGGAGTTGGTCTTGCTGTTGTGCCGTTCTTCGACGGCGGCGGACTTTACGCGGCAGATAGGCATAGTTCTTCTCTCACATAGCGATGGAGTGGTTCACCCTTGGCAATACCGCGAAAACGTCCGGGGTGACCATCACGGACGACGCGCGCCAGCAGGAAGTCGGTGAACGAATCACCGAACGCTCCGTGCAGGACATTGAGGAATGGACCGCCTTGACGGCTAAGCCAGTTGACAGCGGCCTCTGCCGAGACTTCGACGTGCTTACGAATCGTGCGCAGCCGGGTGCACACGCCCTTGATGAGGTCTTGCAACGCGCTGTACGAACCGCGCAGGTACGCGCCCGGGTTCAACAGCACATCGAGTGGGATTTCCATGTGCTTGCCGTACAGTCGCACTTCTGCGCGCACCCAGCGCGAGGACGGCAGGCCCTCGGCTTTGCCTTTCTCGTACACGCACAGTTCCTTGTGGCCTTTGCCGCCGACATACAGCGTGCAGCCGGTGTTGTGGCCTTCGTCGGAAATGAAGCGGTGGCGCGGAGGGCATCCGCCCTCGGTAAAGCCGCCCTGCGCGGCAACCTCGCGGAGCGCATGCACGTCCAGGCGTTCGCCCTCGTAGTCGTCGTGCGCGCAGTCAACACGGGTGATCTTGGCATCGAGCATGGCGCACTGCTTGTAGACGCGTGCCCAGTCACGAATCCACTTACAGCCCATGCCGGTGAGGCTCAAGCACACGGTGCTTTTCTTGCCCCCGATGCCGACACGGCCAACCACCTCGTTTTCCCGGTCGATCAGCACCGCCGACTGCTCGTAGAAGTTCCAGTTCTTCTCGCGAATCGCACCAGCAACAACCTCGCCACGGAAGCCGAAGATGCGGAACAGCAACAGGTCCAGCTTCTTGCAGTTCACTTCTTCAAGGGCGGAGAGCGGGACCACAATGGTCAGGTAGTCGATGATTGCGTCCTGCTGACCCTTTTGGCCCGTGTTACTCCCCGGGCCAATCTCCGCCGCCGCCCGCCGCCCCTTTTCACCGGGCGAAAGCGGGGAAAAGCCCCCTGCCCCGCCCTCAACGGCCATCCTGAAGCGAGCGCGATCAACGGCCATGGGCGCCCCCCCTGATGCGCGCAATGCGACGTCGGCGCAGGTAGCGACGTACGCGCCATTCCCACAGGCTCAGATCGAATCGAGCGAAGAGGCCGATACCGACCACAGTGAGGAACATCAGCCCAATGGCGCGCATCAGCTCGTTCCACTGGACGGCAGTAACGATCAAGCACTCACCCATGGCAGCCACCTTGGCGATCGGACTGGTAACGGTCCTCGTCCTGAGCGGTCCAGCCCGAGGCGGCCAGTTCGGCGCGTGCCTGGGCGACGATGGCCGCTTCCTTAGCGCGCTGGACGGCGGCACGATCACGCCGGTCCAGCAGCCACGACACGATGCGAGCGGCACCGATGGAGACGACCGCAATGGACGCAAGCAGCACGAAGGTAATCAACGGGTCGATCATGCCGGCATCCTCGGGTGCTCATAGGCGAGGCACGCCAGCAGAAGGCGGTGAGACTCGACGGTGCGTGCGTAAAGGCCATCGCCGATCCAGCCAAGGCGGTCGCCGGAAAGTCGGGAGAACTGGAAGCCCTTGCACTGCGGGAAGGTGCGCTCGCCGACCGGCACCGTGCTCAGGTTGTCGTGAAAGGTCTCGATGAAACGCGCCAGCTTGCGCGCCTCGCGGTACTCAGCAGCCCATGCCGCGCGTGCGGTGTTCATGCCCCTACCCCCTCTCCCCAAGCCCCAAGAGGACCCGCCAGCGGTCTTGGGGAGCGGCTGGCGGGAGTGTCAAGGATTCCTCGACACCGGGGCGAACTGTAAAGTACCCCTGTACACCCCTGTCAAGTAGGTATCGACAATGAGCGCCAGCTACGACCTGTTCTGCCGGTGGAAGCACGTGCAGAAGATCCAGAGCGACAACGCTGGTGCGCTGGCATTGGGCGTGTCCAGGGCCACCGTTTCCCTCTGGAAACAAGGGAAAAACGCGGAAATCCACTACATCGAGCGGATGGCCGTGGACATTGGTGACAGCCCGGAAATGTGGTCGGCTGTCGTGATGGCTGAGCGGAGCAATTCCGAGGACGAGAAGGCCGCATGGCGCCGAATTGCGCAAAAACTCGCCACGGTGGTCATGGCGCTATGCCTGTTCGTGGGTGCCGCCCTACCCCACGACGTGCAGGCTATGCCGCAGGCTGGTAATGCCTTGCACGATATACATTATGCGAAATGATGTACTTGGTGTGATCCGGTTCGTCGGCTTGATCCGGTAATGGCTGCGGATTCTGGCTTGGCTCTTGCCTGCTGCTCGTGACTGCCACAACGGAAACGCCCCAGATCCCACAGCTGTCCGCCCGTATTTCCCCACAAGGACGCCCGCGATTTCCAGATCTCCCCCAAAGATGCCCTTGATTCCTGGATCCGCACCTAAGACGCCCTCGATTTCTGGCTCCACATCCAGCTCGCCCTTGAGTTCCCAACTGCGCACCTGATCGGTCAGAGCTTGTCGCCTGCACTTCCCAGTTCCGCCAGTCGCGACATTGGTCGCAAGAACAATTAGACGAGATCTCGGGCCTGAACGTGCGAACAGTTCAGCGGGTTGAGCAGGACTACAACACCGCGACTTCCCTGGGTGACGCGCCACGCCCCGCTCCACCTGCTCAAGCGCGTCGCTCGCCCCCTGACCAAGCTTTGACCTTAACTGGGCGTCGGTGACTCCCTCCCGTTCTGGTCGGCATCTGGGCCTTGTAGCGGCTCAAGCGCTGAGCTATAACGCCTTAGCCAGTCGCTATAAAGCGCCGGTGTTGTGCCCGCATAGCCAATAGGCTCCGGGTGCCCGAGGTCCACCCAATGGGGGCACGGGAATCCTTCGATTCCGGAGCCATCCATGACCGCCAAACGCCGCAGATCCCTTCGCACTTCTGCCTTCTACGCCCAATCGGGCCGTTGCTTCTATTGCGGCCTGCCGATGTGGCTCACTGCACCCTCAGAGCTCGGGCTGAAGGCCAGTAAGGCCCGAGCCTTTCAATGCACCGCCGAGCACCTGGTGGCCCAACAGGACGGGGGCAGAGACGTGTCCGGGAACGTGGTGGCCGCGCATAGCCGGTGCAACCAGGGCAGGCACCAGCGGAAGGGACCAGCCCCTTCCGCTGAAGCGTTCCGGGCGCTGGTTCAGACGCGGCTGGCAATGGGGAGATGGTGGTCCCGACTGCCATCAGGGATTGCACGTGCTTCCGTATGGCCAATTGAATTGAATCTTTGCAAGGAATCGGCAGCTGCTTGCCTGATTCGCTAGTCCACACTAGTGGCGCCCGGTTGCGGTGCTAGAACGGCGAGTCTGCTGCGAAATGGTCGCGCATTGGGCCTAACAAGGTCTGCGACCCTGTCAACACGTCCGAGAATTCCACCTGTCGCCACCTTCTCGTTCCAATATCGTTCCATCCACTCGGCTTTATCCAGGATCTTACCCGGAGCGCCTAGCAGCCTCTTGGCGATGAAATGCCGGATGAGAGCGGCCTGGCTATCGAGAATCACGACGCCCGCCCTTGGATTAGAGTCATAAGCGCTGTACGAGATCAGATAGTGGACATAGTGGCGGTCTGGCTCTTCGTCATCCCACGTCAACAGGTTGCTTAACCCCGCAGCGCGAGCATCCGATCGCACCTCTTCGCTCACGAGCACCATGGGATTGCGTGCTTCCTTACATTCCATGCGATAGGCGTCCAGCATCGCCGGTCCGAAGATCATCTGAGAATCATGATGAATGCTTCCAACTGTGAGCCCTCCACGTATCAATATATCAACCACTAGCAGGTTCTCGGCCAACATTCTGATGCAGCTCAGGATGTCGGCAAGGCCAGCAGGAGAGCAGCTGCTTGATATGACGATGCAGTCGCTGAAGTAAGTGAACAAAAGTCCTGTTGCTGGGTTGCAGCACGCTGTGTTCTTTAGTCTGTCGATGGCCTCTGCTATTTCATCAAGCTTGCTCATGTCGGCTGCCGACTCTTGGACAAGTGCGGAGAACCCGAGCATGTCGATGAAGGCGACGTACTTATCTTGGTAGAGCATGAAGAACTCCTTAGATGGTCGTGCCCATGGTGCCGAGGGCGGTTCCATTTGACCAGCGGGTGCGGGGCACGTCATAGGCCATGGAGCAATGTCAGCGACCTGGCTCGCGCACTAGTCTCGCAGAGGCTTGTTACGGCGCATCTTCGCATCGGATAGAAGCGAGCGAACGAGAGAGTTGAAGTCCATCCTGGCCCTAAAAGTTTCCTTCACCCTTGGTTAAACGAATGTCCGCTTTCGGTCAGAAGCGGACCAAAGTAGCCGGTGCTCTTCGCAGCCCGTACGCGACTTGGAGTCATATCATCAATCTGTATCAGGGCTCAGACCTAAGTGCCTGATGGTCCAATTCAGCGACACTATCCAGCTTCGGCGTCATCGCACACTTCGGGATACAGCCAGCGCGATCCGCTTATGGAACCAAACCGCACTGTGCCTTACTCTTAAGGAACATTGCCAACGGCAACCTTCGGCAATTGAATTTAGAGAATCCGGGCGGTTCATCCCGCGCGGCCCGTTAATGTCTACAGCTGTGGAGTTGTGAATGGCAGAAGATCAAGGTGGTGAAGAGGTAATTAGGGAGATAGGGAAGGCGCTAGCCCTTGCGTCTGAGCTTGATCCACAAATTGTTAGATCGCTTCGCTCCGCGATTGTTCAGGCGATGTCTGATTACGAGGACGACACGAATGCACAAGCTGCAGCCGCACTTGCGGCGGTTCTCGATTTTAGACCTGTGACGACCCAAGACGCCCTCTCGCAAACCTTGGGTGAGATCGGGAAGCTGGTCCAAGGTCTCACCGGACTGGAGGACGTTCATTACACTGTTGAGACACCAGAAGGTCGCCGAGTTCGCTCAATCCGGTCACATCTACCAACTGTATCACCCCAGCGTTTGACGGATCACGAGCAGGCAGATCTTGAGGCCTATATCGCTCGATATCTGCCACCGGACGACCCTCGCGAGGAACACGCGCCACGAGGACCGCGACTGTGACGATCAGTAAGTTAGCAATCCTCAACGCTGTGAAAGCAGCCATTTCGCGTGCTAAGGCGAGCGGGTCTCCCTACGCGCAAGGAAAGGCTTACGAACTTCGGGTGCTGCTTAGGCTTCTGCGAATCATCGATAGTGCGGGCTACAAGCTCACGTGTACCCCCAAGATGGCAGGCGTCCTGACGTTTGGAGGATCTCCATGCAAAGCAAACCATCCGGATCACGATTACATCAGTGGATCTACGTCTACTGAGAAGCTCGAGATTAGGATTTCAGTGCAGGTCACCACACTAAGCCATAGCTGGAAAGGCACGACGGTGGTCAAAGCGGCTGACCGTCACGAGATTGACGTCGGTGTATATCGTCCGATTAAGACCCGTCGCTATCCCGCATTTACGGAGTTACTTCTTGGGGTCTCGTGCAAGACTGGCGGCTGGAACAAGGCGTACGTCCGCGAGGCGCTAGGTATGCGTAGGGAGCTAGGATTCCTCACATCACCTAGGACGAGCTTGACGAGCTCAGCTCCGTGGTTCATCGCAACAGTTCCCTGCGATCCTCCGGTTCCCTTTGCCTTGTACGCGACCAACGCTGGGTCCGCCGTGTATGCGTCGTTGGCAGCTTTGGGGCTCTACGTCGAGCACTACAAGGGGTAGCGGAAACAGGCTTTGGAGTACGGATCAACTCAGGTGTGTCGAGAACGATGCCCGCTTTGGGTCGAAGGCGGATGCCATCACCGGGCCGGTCGCCGCCCAATGTCCGCTTCCGGCCAGAAGCGGACATCCACCCTGCCCTCGATAAACATCCCAAATCCACGGACGACCTTGGTCTGCTTTGGCCTTCTGCCTTAGGGCCAGACCTGAACTTCGATTTCAGCCCCTAGCGTATTTGACTCCCGCGACCTAGATCTCTCCTAGATCCTTGAGCAGGGCTTGCCCCTTCTGCAGAAACCCAACTAGCAGTCGACCTCCTGCTACTTTCCGGCCCAATTGCCCATTGAGGTAGCTGACCTGGAGACGCGCATGGGCCAGCAGATCCACCTGGGCCATGCTAGGGGTCGCGGCCTGGAGCGGTTCGCCCGGCGACGCCATCTGCCCCCCGATCGGCTGGACAACGCAAGGGCGCCGGCTGTCACTCTTCGCATACGCCGTGGCCATCATCCGGCCGTTCTTCAACGACCATCCACCAAGCACCAACTCGGTCCCGAGTTGCTCGATCGGCAATCCCGCTTCGCTAACCGCTTTCTCAAAGTTCGGCCAGAGTTGGTCCACCACCAGCCCTAGCTCGGCAGATAGCTGTTCTATTGTGAAATCTGCGCGGAAGCTGGCCTGCAGTGCAAGCTCGTAGATGCGGAGGAAGGGGGAACCGCAGAATTCGGAAAAAATCGTACGCTAAGCTAACGGTGTTCTCGTGACAGCTCTTTGACTAGGCTTTCTAAGGGGTCGTCTCAGAAAACGGAAAATAAAGCACGCTAAGGCATAGCCGAACCTGCCAAGCTTGCTCCACCCTGTAGTGACGCGATCAGCGGGCAGGAAACGTTCCCCCTTCGCGCATGGCAGGCGCGCACCAACTCAGACAGCACGGCCTCCATGCGCGCCAGGTCAGCCATTTTCTCGCGCACGTCCTTGAGCTTGTGCTCGGCCAGACTGCTGGCTTCCTCGCAATGGGTGCCATCCTCCAGCCGCAGCAGCTCGGCGATCTCATCCAGGCTGAAGCCCAGCCGCTGGGCTGATTTCACGAAGCGCACCCGCGTTACATTCGCCTCGCCATAGCGGCGGATGCTGCCATAGGGCTTGTCAGGCTCCAGCAACAAGCCCTTGCGCTGATAGAAACGGATGGTCTCCACATTGACCCCGGCCGCCTTGGCGAAAACGCCAATGGTCAGGTTCTCCAAATTGTTTTCCATATCGCTTGACTCCGTACATGAGTACGGAAGTAAGGTTACGCTATCCAATTTCAATTCGAAAGGACAAGCGCATGTCTGAACCAAAAACCGGGCGCGGCGCGCTCTTCACTGGAGGGCTTGCCGCCATCCTCGCCTCGGCTTGCTGCCTCGGGCCGTTGGTTCTGATCGCCTTGGGGTTCAGCGGCGCTTGGATCGGCAACTTGGCGGTGTTGGAACCCTATCGCCCCATCTTTATCGGCGTGGCGCTGGTGGCGTTGTTCTTCGCCTGGCGGCGCATCTACCGGCAGGCAGCGGCCTGCAAACCGGGTGAGGTCTGCGCGATTCCCCAAGTGCGAGCTACTTACAAGCTCATTTTCTGGATCGTGGCCGCGCTGGTTCTGGTCGCGCTCGGATTTCCCTACGTCATGCCATTTTTCTACTGATCGGAGTTCACCATGAAGAAACTGTTTGCCTCCCTCGCCCTCGCCGCCGTTGTTGCCCCCGTCTGGGCCGCCACCCAGACCGTCACGCTGTCCGTACCGGGCATGACCTGCTCCGCCTGCCCGATCACTGTCAAGAAGGCGATTTCCAAGGTCGAAGGCGTCAGCAAAGTTGACGTGACTTTCGAGACACGCCAAGCGGTCGTCACCTTCGACGATGCCAAGACCAGCGTGCAGAAGCTGACCAAGGCAACCGCAGACGCGGGCTATCCGTCCAGCGTCAAGCAGTGAGTCACTGAAAACGGCACCGCAGCACAACGGACGTCATTGTCTGGCGCCACAAACGATAAAGGATCTGTTGCATGACCCATCTAAAAATCACCGGCATGACTTGCGACTCGTGCGCGGCGCACGTCAAGGAAGCGCTGGAAAAAGTGCCAGGCGTGCAGTCGGCGCTGGTGTCCTATCCGAAGGGCACAGCGCAACTCGCCATCGTGCCGGGCACATCGCCGGACGCGCTGACTGCCGCCGTGGCCGGACTGGGCTACAAGGCAACGCTAGCCGATGCGCCACTGGCGGACAACCGCGTCGGACTGCTCGACAAGGTGCGGGGATGGATGGCCGCCGCCGAAAAGCACAGTGGCAACGAGCCCCCGGTGCAGGTAGCGGTCATTGGCAGCGGTGGAGCCGCGATGGCGGCGGCGCTGAAGGCCGTCGAGCAAGGCGCGCAGGTCACGCTGATCGAGCGCGGCACCATCGGCGGCACCTGCGTCAATGTCGGCTGTGTGCCGTCCAAGATCATGATCCGCGCCGCCCACATCGCCCATCTGCGCCGGGAAAGCCCGTTCGATGGCGGTATTGCGGCAACTGTGCCTACGATTGACCGCAGTAAGCTGCTGGCCCAGCAGCAGGCCCGCGTCGACGAACTGCGGCACGCCAAGTACGAAGGCATCCTGGGCGGTAATCCGGCCATCACCGTTGTGCACGGTGAGGCGCGCTTCAAGGACGACCAGAGCCTTACCGTCCGTTTGAACGAGGGTGGCGAGCGCGTCGTGATGTTCGACCGCTGCCTGGTCGCCACGGGTGCCAGCCCGGCGGTCCCGCCGATTTCGGGCTTGAAAGAGTCACCCTACTGGACTTCCACCGAGGCCCTGGCGAGCGACACCATTCCCGAACGCCTTGCCGTAATCGGCTCGTCGGTGGTGGCGCTGGAGCTGGCGCAAGCCTTTGCCCGGCTGGGCAGCAAGGTCACGGTCCTGGCGCGCAATACCTTGTTCTTCCGTGAAGACCCGGCCATCGGCGAGGCGGTGACAGCCGCTTTCCGTGCCGAGGGCATCGAGGTGCTGGAGCACACGCAAGCCAGCCAGGTCGCCCATATGGACGGTGAATTCGTGCTGACCACCACGCACGGTGAATTGCGCGCCGACAAACTGCTGGGTGCCACCGGTCGGACACCGAACACGCGCAGCCTCGCGCTGGACGCAGCGGGGGTCACTGTCAATGCGCAAGGTGCCATCGTCATCGACCAAGGCATGCGCACGAGCAACCCGAACATCTACGCGGCCGGCGACTGCACCGACCAGCCGCAGTTCGTCTATGTGGCGGCAGCGGCCGGCACCCGTGCCGCGATCAACATGACCGGCGGCGATGCGGCGCTCGACCTGACCGCAATGCCGGCCGTGGTGTTCACCGATCCGCAAGTGGCGACCGTGGGCTACAGCGAGGCGGAAGCCCACCACGACGGGATCGAGACCGACAGCCGCACCTTGACCTTGGACAACGTGCCGCGTGCGCTCGCCAACTTCGACACACGCGGCTTCATCAAGTTGGTTATCGAGGAAGGCAGCCATCGGCTGATCGGCGTACAGGCGGTCGCGCCGGAAGCGGGTGAACTGATCCAGACGGCGGCTCTGGCCATTCGCAACCGCATGACGGTGCAGGAACTGGCCGACCAGTTGTTCCCCTACCTGACGATGGTCGAGGGGTTGAAGCTCGCGGCGCAGACCTTCAACAAGGATGTGAAGCAGCTTTCCTGCTGCGCCGGGTGAGAAAAAGGAGGTGTTCAATGAACGCCTACACGGTGTCCCGGCTGGCTCTTGATGCCGGGGTGAGCGTGCATATCGTGCGCGACTACCTGCTGCGCGGATTGCTGCGCCCGGTGGCGTGCACACCAGGCGGCTACGGCTTGTTCGATGACGCCGCCTTGCAACGGCTGTGCTTCGTGCGGGCGGCCTTCGAGGCGGGCATCGGCCTCGACGCGCTGGCGCGGCTGTGCCGGGCGCTGGATGCGGCGGACGGCGACGAAGCGGCCGCGCAGCTTGCCCTGCTGCGTCAGTTCGTCGAGCGTCGGCGCGAAGCGTTGGCCGATCTGGAAGTGCAGTTGGCCACCCTGCCGACCGAGCCGGCACAGCACGCGGAGAGTCTGCCATGAACAACCCCGAGCGCTTGCCGTCCGAGACGCACAAACCGATCACCGGCTACCTGTGGGGCGGACTGGCTGTGCTGACTTGCCCCTGCCACCTGCCCATCCTCGCTGTCGTGCTGGCCGGCACAACCGCCGGTGCTTTCCTCGGCGAGCATTGGGTCATCGCGGCGCTCGGTTTGACCGGCCTGTTCCTTCTGTCCCTGTCGCGGGCGTTGCGGGCATTCAGGGAAAGAGAATGAGCGCTTTCCGGCCGGATGGATGGACGACGCCGGAACTGGCCCAAGCGGTCGAGCGCGGGCAGCTTGAACTGCACTACCAGCCCGTCGTCGATCTGCGCAGTGGTGGGATTGTCGGCGCGGAAGCCCTGTTGCGCTGGCGTCATCCGACGCTTGGACTATTGCCACCGGGCCAGTTCCTGCCCGTGGTCGAATCGTCCGGCCTGATGCCTGAAATCGGCGCTTGGGTGCTGGGCGAAGCCTGCCGCCAGATGCGTGACTGGCGAATGCTGGCATGGCGACCGTTCCGGCTGGCCGTCAATGTTTCGGCGAGCCAAGTGGGACCGGACTTCGACGGGTGGGTAAAGGGCGTGCTGGCTGATGCCGAGTTGCCCGCCGAGTATCTCGAAATCGAGCTGACCGAATCGGTCGCGTTTGGTGATCCGGCGATCTTCCCCGCCCTGGACGCCTTGCGGCAGATCGGTGTGCGCTTCGCCGCCGATGACTTCGGGACGGGGTATTCCTGTCTGCAACATCTGAAGTGCTGCCCAATCAGCACGCTCAAGATCGACCAATCGTTTGTCGCCGGGCTCGCCAACGACCGCCGCGACCAAACCATCGTGCACACCGTGATTCAGCTTGCGCACGGGCTGGGCATGGATGTGGTGGCTGAAGGCGTGGAAACATCGGCGAGTCTTGATCTATTGCGACAAGCGGACTGCGACACAGGACAAGGCTTCCTGTTCGCGAAGCCAATGCCGGCGGCGGCATTCGCCGTCTTCGTCAGTCAATGGAGGGGTGCCACCATGAATGCAAGTGACTCGACCACCACCAGTTGCTGCGTGTGCTGCAAGGAAATCCCGCTCGATGCCGCCTTCACCCCGGAAGGCGCGGAATACGTCGAGCACTTCTGCGGGTTGGAGTGTTATCAACGCTTCGAAGCGCGTGCCAAGACAGGGAACGAAACCGATGCCGATCCGAACGCCTGCGACTCGCTACCGTCAGATTGAGGCATACCCTAACTGGATGTCAGGCAGGGCCGCGCCGCTTAGTCAGAATAGAGTCATCTTTCGCATTTTTTGACACATGCCTGCGAAGGTCATAGATTTCAGCCTGACAGAAACGGGGTTTGAGGCACAACGGAACAGAAGGAGCACTTAAGCCGCCTTCAACCAAGGAGACATCGTGCAGGGGCACCGCATCGGCTACGTCCGGGTCAGCAGCTTCGACCAGAACCCGGAACGCCAGCTGGAACAGACACAGGTGAGCAAGGTGTTCACCGACAAGGCATCGGGCAAGGACACCCAGCGCCCCCAGCTCGAAGCGCTGCTGAGCTTCGTCCGCGAAGGCGATACAGTGGTGGTGCACAGCATGGACCGGCTGGCCCGCAACCTCGATGACCTGCGTCGCTTGGTACAGAAGCTGACTCAACGCGGCGTGCGCATCGAGTTCCTGAAGGAGGGCCTGGTGTTCACTGGCGAGGACTCGCCGATGGCCAACCTGATGCTGTCGGTGATGGGGGCCTTCGCTGAGTTCGAGCGCGCCCTGATCCGCGAGCGGCAGCGTGAGGGCATCACCTTGGCCAAGCAGCGTGGCGCGTACCGGGGCCGCAAGAAAGCCCTGTCCGATGAGCAGGCTGCTACCCTGCGGCAGCGAGCGACGGCCGGCGAGCCCAAGGCGCAGCTTGCCCGCGAGTTCAACATCAGCCGGGAAACCCTCTACCAGTACCTCCGCACGGACGACTGACACATGCCGCGTCGCTTGATCCTCTCGGCCACGGAGCGGGGCACCCTGCTCGCGTTGCCAGAAAGCCAGGATGACCTGATCCGCTACTACACCTTCAACGACTCCGACCTGTCGCTGATCCGTCAGCGGCGCGGCGACGCCAACCGCCTCGGCTTCGCCGTGCAACTCTGCCTGCTGCGCTACCCCGGCTATGCGTTGGGCACTGACAGCGAGCTGCCCGAACCGGTCATCCTGTGGGTGGCCAAGCAAGTCCAGACCGATCCGGCGAGTTGGACGAAGTACGGCGAGCGCGATGTGACCCGTCGCGAGCACGCCCAGGAACTGCGCACCTACCTTCAACTGGCCCCGTTCGGCCTGTCCGACTTCCGCGCCCTGGTGCGCGAGCTGACCGAACTGGCCCAGCAGACCGACAAGGGCTTGCTGCTGGCCGGCCAGGCGCTGGAGAGCCTGCGGCAGAAGCGACGCATCCTGCCGGCGTTGAGCGTGATCGACCGGGCTTGCTCGGAGGCCATTGCACGGGCCAATCGGCGGGTCTACCGCGCCCTGGTTGAACCGCTCACGGACTCGCATCGGGCCAAGCTGGACGAGCTGTTGAAGCTCAAGGCCGGCAGCAGCATCACCTGGTTGACCTGGCTGCGCCAGGCACCGCTGAAACCCAACTCTCGGCACATGCTTGAGCACATCGAGCGGCTGAAGACATTTCAGCTGGTGGACTTGCCCGAAGTCCTGGGCCGGCACATCCACCAGAACCGCCTGCTCAAGCTGGCCCGCGAGGGTGGGCAGATGACGCCCAAAGACCTCGGCAAGTTCGAGCCGCAGCGGCGCTATGCGACCCTGGCCGCCGTGGTGCTGGAGAGCACTGCAACCGTGATTGATGAGCTGGTGGATCTGCACGACCGCATCCTAGTCAAGCTGTTCAGCGGCGCGAAGCACAAGCATCAGCAGCAGTTCCAGAAGCAGGGCAAGGCGATCAACGACAAGGTGCGCCTGTACTCCAAGATCGGCCAGGCGCTGCTGGAGGCCAAGGAAGCCGGCAGCGACCCCTATGCCGCCATCGAGGCGGTGATCCCCTGGGACGAGTTCACCGAGAGCGTCAGCGAAGCCGAGCTGCTGGCCCGGCCGGAGGGCTTCGACCACCTGCACCTGGTCGGCGAGAACTTCGCCACCCTGCGCCGCTACACGCCGGCTCTGCTGGAGGTATTGGAGCTGCGCGCCGCCCCGGCCGCGCAGGGCGTGCTGGCAGCCGTGCAGACGCTGCGCGAGATGAACGCCGACAACCTGCGCAAGGTGCCGGCCGATGCTCCCACCGCCTTCATCAAGCCGCGCTGGAAGCCACTGGTGATCACCCCGGAAGGCCTCGACCGGCGCTTCTACGAAATCTGCGCCCTGTCCGAGCTGAAGAACGCCCTGCGCTCCGGCGACATCTGGGTCAAGGGCTCGCGGCAGTTCCGCGACTTCGACGACTACCTGCTGCCGGCCGAGAAGTTCGCCGCGCTCAAGCGGGAACAGGCCCTGCCGCTGGCGATCAACCCGAACAGCGACCAGTATCTGGAAGAGCGCTTGCAGCTGCTGGACGAGCAGTTGGCCACTGTCGCCCGCCTGGCCAAGGACAACGAGCTGCCCGATGCCATCCTCACCGAGTCCGGGTTGAAGATCACCCCGCTGGATGCGGCGGTGCCGGATCGGGCGCAGGCGCTGATCGACCAGACCAGTCAGTTACTGCCGCGCATCAAGATCACCGAACTGCTGATGGACGTGGACGACTGGACGGGCTTCAGCCGCCACTTCACCCACCTGAAGGACGGGGCCGAGGCCAAAGACCGGACGTTGCTGCTGTCCGCGATCCTCGGTGATGCGATCAACCTCGGGCTGACCAAGATGGCCGAGTCGAGCCCCGGTCTGACCTACGCCAAGCTGTCCTGGCTGCAAGCCTGGCACATCCGCGACGAGACCTATTCGGCGGCCCTGGCCGAGCTGGTCAACCACCAGTACCAGCATGCCTTCGCCGCCCACTGGGGCGACGGCACCACCTCATCCTCCGATGGCCAGCGTTTCCGGGCTGGCGGCCGGGGCGAGAGCACCAGACACGTCAACCCGAAGTACGGCAGTGAGCCGGGACGGCTGTTCTACACCCATATCTCCGACCAGTACGCGCCGTTCAGCACCCGCGTGGTGAATGTCGGCGTGCGCGATTCCACCTATGTGCTCGACGGCCTGCTGTACCACGAGTCCGACATGCGGATCGAGGAGCACTACACCGACACGGCCGGCTTCACCGATCACGTCTTCGCCCTGATGCACCTGCTGGGCTTCCGTTTCGCGCCGCGCATCCGCGACCTCGGCGAAACCAAGCTGTACGTGCCGCAGGGCGTGCAGACCTACCCGACGCTGCGGCCGCTGATCGGCGGCACCCTGAACATCAAGCACGTCCGCGCCCATTGGGACGACATCCTGCGCCTGGCCAGCTCGATCAAACAGGGCACCGTCACTGCCTCGCTGATGCTGCGCAAGCTCGGCAGCTATCCGCGCCAGAACGGCCTGGCCGTGGCCCTGCGCGAGCTGGGCCGGATCGAACGCACGCTGTTCATCCTAGACTGGCTGCAAAGTGTTGAGCTGCGCCGCCGCGTGCATGCCGGCCTGAACAAAGGTGAGGCGCGCAACTCGCTGGCCAGGGCGGTGTTCTTCAACCGCCTTGGGGAAATCAGGGATCGGAGCTTCGAGCAGCAGCGCTACCGGGCCAGCGGCCTCAACCTGGTGACGGCGGCTATCGTGCTGTGGAACACGGTGTACCTGGAGCGCGCCACCCAGGGGTTGGTCGAGGCCGGCAAGCCGGTGGACGGCGAGCTGCTGCAATTCCTGTCGCCGCTGGGCTGGGAGCACATCAACCTCACCGGCGATTACGTCTGGCGGCAGAGCCGCAGACTGGAAGACGGGAAGTTTCGGCCCCTACGGATGCCCGGAAAACCTTAGCGTACGATTTTTTCCGAATTCTGCGAGCCCCCCAGGAAGAATTGCGTAGACCCGCGCGCAGCAAGCACTACGTTGTGCTGAGGGATCAGCAGCAGCTTTGCCCCCGCGGAATACGCCCCTGTGAGAGCATCCTCTGCCAGGGTATCCGCTGCGACGACGAGGTGGTCACGAGTGAGGAGAACGTTGAGGATGCTAATTGCGGGATCGTCTAGACGTTTGCAGACTATCGCCTTCCCCTCCCCTCCTGTCCAGACTGCTATGGCCTCCGCGATCACACAAATTCTTGGTCGCCCCAATGCTTGCGAGAACGCACTTGAGATACGCCGCGGCTACCTCAAGGCGATGGAAGATGCGCTGCGGGTTTCGCTTCTGATCCACCAAGATCCAAGGCTTCTGTTCGACACGTGGGCCAGACTGCTCCCCTTGATCGCTCAAAGCCACGAGAGTGACGGCAGCCAGCCATTTGCGACCGGGATCGTCCGCTCGCGCGATCATGGATCCCGGCGGTTGGCTGGCTGAGCGTATGGTTGCAATATAGGAAGCAATCGCGCGCGGACCAGAACGCTGTTCATCGCAGACATTCTTAGGGTGCCATTGCAGAGATTTCAGCTTTTGAGGAATAAAATTTCAGTGCAAGACGGTCCATTGCAGAAAAATTTGACTTGCGACTGACGCAACGCAGAAATTGCTGATGCACGGATGATGCAATGCAGAGATTACCGGCTAACAGATGCTGCAGCCCAGCCGGCCAACTGAGGGCTTTGCCCGATGGACGAGCCGTTACTCTTGCCTGCAGATCACGATTCTAGGATGACTTGTGCCTCAATCGGCTGACCAGGATCGGGCGTCTGTGCTGGAGGGCTCCTTAGAGCTCTTGGGTGAAATTCGAGCCGCTTGGATGGAGATAGAGCATGGACGTGACCGAAGATCGACGGCGGTGGCGGCACTTTGCCAGATGTCCCTTGATCACGCCGTGGCAGTACAGTCCCTGATCGCTACTCTGCCCCAGTCAGCAATCTCGCTGGTCCGGCCCCAGTATGAGGCCCTCGTGCGTGCAACCTGGGCATGTTATGCAGCTACCGACACCGACATCGAGAAGCTTCTTGCGCCCCTGACTCTGGAGAGTCAGCAAGCGGCAAAGAGGCTCCCTGGCGTTCAGGACATGCTCGTAAAGCTTGAGTCCTCTGGGCCCCGAGGAGCATCACAGTTGTTGGGCAGAGCCAGACAATGCCTTTATGTCGGCTTGAACTCCTATCTCCATGCCGGGATTCACCCCTTGGCAAGGCAGTTAAATGGCTACCCGGGCGCGCTTCTGGCGGGGGTGGCCATGAACAGCAATGCGCTTGCCATGCTAACCCTTCTGAATCTGGCGCACCTGTGGCCAGGCGAACCAGTTCTGGCATGGATGAATGCACTGCATCATCAATTTGGGGGTGTTTTGCCAGAGTTGGAGCCATTGACCCCCCATCAGCCCTCGCCATAGAGCTGTCCCGGATCGCCTGCGCGTCTAGGGTGGGGTCTGTGGTGAGTGACTAGGCAGTTGGGCCTCGCCCCCCTCTGGGGGCACGGGGAGAACATCACGGGCGCATAAGCAGTTGCCCCGGATTTCTCGTTGGGGCAAGTCCTGGCAGTTGATCTGTGTCGGGGGCCTGTCGGGCGACTGTCATGTTTCCAAGTTCGGCACCCTCCTAATCTGGGCTCCCTACCCCTCCGGAGTTATCTTCTATGACCACCAAGACCCCGCCTCGCCTGCTTACCGCTGCTGAGGTTGGCGCCTGCATTCGCCAGTTCCGCCAGTTGCGTCATTGGTCGCAAGAACAATTGGCCGAGATCTCGGGCCTGAACGTGCGAACAGTTCAGCGGGTTGAGCAGGGTGACTCGGCCAGTTTCGACACCCGTCGCGCACTGGCGCGCGCCTTCGATTTCAATGACATCGATGCACTCAACAAGCCTTTCTCGCTGCCGACAGACGAGGAACTGCAGGCGGCGCAAGCGCAGTTTGAGCGCGACTACATCCCCCTGGCGGTGTCCCCGCTTGCTGCTGGGCGCGAGCTGGCCAGCCTGATCGTTTCGTGCGACATGGATCTGTCCGAACCGGCTTTCGAGCTGTCGCGCGAGGCGGCGAGCGAGTTTGCTGCACTGGTCGACTACTACCGTTAGTATCGCGACTGCCAAGACCTGTATTCAGAAGTCGACAAGCTAGACATCTACGACGGGCTGCAGCAGCGCATTGAGGTCCTGCGGGAACTGGGAGTATCACTGTCGCACGGTCAGCGTAAGGTCGTCATTCGGATGGGCTCAGGTATGCCGATGGATGCCACGGTCCTGTACGTCGTGGCGTTTCGCCTCGGCCACGAGTGCAGTCAGATCGTAACTCCTAAGGCAGCACGCATCGGCTGAGTCAGCATTCATTAGATCGATAGTGGTGGCGATACATCTGACAGATGTCTATTGATCGCGCCGTCGCAGTACAGTCCCTGGAGGTTGCCCTGCCTTAGTCAGCGATAGCGCTGGTCCGGCCCCAGCACAAGACCCTGATTCGTGCGACAGCAAGGTTCTTAGCTTTCGAGGCAGCGAATTTTTGATGTGCCCTGAACCCTCGCGAAGATCCACTATGGAGACGCCGTCGATTTCTGGATCCAGACCTAAGAAGCCCTCGAGTTCTGGATCCACAGGCAACTCGTCCTTGAGTTCCTGACTGCGCACCTGAGTGGTCAAGCTCCGCCCGGGTGAAGGCTCTGCGCCCAGTACTCTAGGAACTCCTCTTGAGCAATCGTTTCGATTGCGCCTGGCCTGGCATGCCGCACCATGTGGATGGCATCCGATGCCCGCTTGGCCTCGCCAGACTGCAGCAAAAGCATGGCAGCGACCGTTCCCGCGCGTCCCAACCCCCCCTTGCAGTGGACCACGATCCTTTGACCGCTCAGCATGTCAGCGACGAGCTCAGCACTTAGCTGTAGCCAATCTTTGAGGAGTCTGTCGTCTGGTGCGGCTCCATCAGTGATTGGCAGTCCATGCCAAGAGATGCCCTTCCCCGCCACTATCGCCGGTAAGCTCTCGATTCGAAGGTCCTTGAGCTCCCAAGGCTCAAGCAAGGTGACTAGGTGAGTGGCACCCCAGTCCTGAATAGCCGAGACGTCCACATCTAGGTCTCTCGCCCATGCTCCAGTCATGGCGACTTCCTGGTACTTGCCTGGCGCAAATGTCACCCCTATGCCGCCTCCATGGGCTCCAACAGGCAACTCTGCAATCAGTAACGGGTGGCTAGCGCTGGTGCGCATCATTTCGGCTCTCCCAACATGCGGTAACGTTCTGCGTCGTGCGCCGGGGCGCTCCCCGCTCATTCGCTGCACGGCTAGGATATCGGATGTTCAGATATCGTTGAACTGGAGAGAACACCTAAGGGTCAATATCGGAAAGTCAGATAGACAGTCTGTGGGCAGGTTGATATCCTGACAACTGGTATCGCGATTTGAGGGCTGTGTGGCCTATGTCGTTAGCCAACCGACCCTCATCGCGCCCTGGCCAGAACTGGACAATTTCGTTCGTTCAATAGGTCCCTTTCTTGCGTGCGCGTGGTGCGCGCTAGAGCGCTCAAGAACGGCTAGTTCGCCGGTAGCTGCTGAGGGGTTGGCCTCGCAGGCACTTGACACGCTTGCGACGCTGCGCGTCCTCCATCGCGAACCAGTCGAATGTTCTCGGCTTGCCGCAAGATCTCTGTATGAGCCCCTGGCTTGGTCCTACAAATCTCCGTGGTCTCGCAGTGACTTGAACCTTGAGTCGGCATTGACCCGGTCGCTCACCCAGTGGGCGGCTGAGTGCACGCCCAGTGCGAGGCGGAATCTCGGAATTTCACTGGCATCCACCGAAGCTCGAGCGTACTTGGCAAACCTTCTGCGGAAGCATCGGTTGGACCCGAAGCTAGGCGACGGGCTTCAGTCGATTGGATCGCCTGAATGGAATGCGCTCAGCTTGGGGCGTAAGCGCTACGTGCTGTGGGCGAGCATGCGAAATTCTGCCTCGGAGTTCATACAAAGCGGTTTGGATGAGCATGCCGCGAGGCGAGCACTTGATCGCGAGATAAAACGCAGATGCATCTGGTTAGCTGGACGCGAGCAAGCTGGAACCCTCGCCCGGAAGGATTTTTGCTTCTTGCCTGGTCAGGGTTGGCGTCAGCCGTTGATCCTGGACGTTGCAATGGAGACTTTCCTGCCGCTGGGCATGGCGTACTGGCTGGAACCTAGCGGCAGTTGGCAGCTTTAGCTTCTAGTCTGAGTAGACCGACCAGCTGCCACGGGTCCATGAGATGGTTTGAGGGGGCTCAGGACTCTATCGCGGTAAACGCCCCCCCAGGTCTATATCGACGGTTCTCCAACGAAGCGCTGGACCTTGGTTGACCGGCGAGCCTGTGGCCCATTGGACGCTGGCCAAGAGATGGCCCTCTAGTACTCGTTCAGTCGCTTACGGATTGCCTCGATGGCATCGTCCAGTCCCGCGTCGTCCTCGGGGTAAGGAGAACAAAACAGTTGAACCGGGACCCAGCAATGTTCCTGTCCCGGTTGTACATAGGGGGCGTAATCATCTAGTAGCCATGCAGAGCCGATGGGCTGGGAAACGTTGGCAAGATCCTTCGTCGGCCCAGTCCAGTCTATGTATGGCAAGCGGGCAAACCAACCCGGGGCCGCTCCTTCGCAAGCCAATAGGTCGGCAATCTCGCGAAATCTAGGCTCCGGAACTGTGGTGAAGATGACTAGACCCTCAAAGAGCGACTTTGCCGACTCCAGAAATTCGTAGAGGCCCGGGCGCGGGATCTGGCTTACAGCGTTGGAAATCAGCGTTCCTTCTAAGTCCAAGGCGAGGATGGACGGGCGCATTGTGTAATGGTCCTCTTTGGCGGGGGTGAACGTCGGTACCGCTACCAAGCCCCGCCGGAGGGTGATCCGCCGGCGGGGCTTGGTAGCATCAGACATCTTCGAACTCGCTCGCTTGCTTGAGTTGGTTCTCAAGGAAATCAATGCGCTTCTGAAGATCGGCACTTAGATAGGCTTTGTCCGTAAAGTCCATTGCTGTCTCAGGGATCATCTCCAGCTCGACGCGTGTGGATGTAGCTTGACGAATTGCCAAGGTGGTCCAGGCCTTATCGCCCTTGACGAATCCGACAGTGAATCGAGCCGTAACATGGTGTTCGGGCTTGAGGCCTTCGATGGAACGGAAATCGCTGCGCACCTTCGACGTGGCTACAGGCTGTACATCGCCATTGATGTACAGCGCCGCATTCCAGCTCGCTTCGCTCAATGGCAGTGTTGAGCGGTTGATGATGCGGGCGGTGATGACTGGCTTGGGCCCAAAGAAGCTGTTTTCCATCCGGAACTCTGGATCAACCGCACTGACCCTCTTTAGCTCGGCGATAGTAGGAAGTTGATCGTTGGCCTCCTGTCGTAGCGCTTCTATCTCCTTGGGATTGCTATCCCTGATGTGCTTAACCTGCCCTCTCACCACCTGCCTTACGGAAGCGTTTGGGTAGGTCTGGTTCAGTTTTTCAAGAAGGTCGGCAGGGATTCGTGAGAAAAACAGCCGAATCGTCTCTAACACCATGATTCAACGAGGAAACACCCCTCGACGTCAGGCAGTTCGTGGATTACAGACCTAGGCTTGATTGAACCAGAAGCCGCGTGACACAGGCATTCCTGGAGTACTGCTCAGGCACGCGTGCCCTTCTTGAATATTGGATTCAAGAGTTTCCACGCTCCTGACCCAACGGAAACCTTCAAGAAGGCTCTGACCGTCGCCTGATCCATTGCAGTAGTTCCTCGTGCGGGATCGTACGTCCAGCGTCGACGTCGGCCATACCCTCGCGGGTCCGCCGTTCCTTCTCTTCCTCGGTCAATCCCGGAAGGAGTGCTAGTAGCTTATCTTCAGGGCTCATAGGCCGATGAGCTGTGCTCAAGTTGGCTTGATTCTCGTGAAAAAATATGGGCAGGATCTGGGGATCATCCAAGCCCGCCGGCAAAGGCAGCGATACGTCGTGGACCGCCAAGTCGATGATGACGTCCAAATCTGAGCATAAGGGCTGTATGGCGGTGGTCACCAGACGAGCCGCCCGCTCGGCGAAAGCCAGGTCCACCACCAGCCAGATCAACAGACCGGGAGGCTGTTCGACGCCCCCTGACGAGTGAGTTTCCAGGAGATAGGCCGACGAGACGAAGTCGGCGTGCTCAAGGCTGCCGCTGATGGCCGGAGCGAGCCAAGCCGGCGCGGCCTGGGCAGGTCTCACCGCGAACTCCGCCGGCGCCAGACGTTCCACCCTGGCCAGAAAGCCCGTATCCAACAATGTCGCAACCTCTTCCGGGTACAGGACAACGCCGCCGTAGTTGGGATTGAGCATCAACGTCGCGCCGCGAGTACCGGTTAGCAGCTCACGGCCTGAAACTCCCAGAATTCTGACAGCAGACGAGCTGGCCGCCTGCGCCTTGTCGAGCGAGGTAAAGAAAGGGATCGCATCGAAACCGTCAGGATGGCGGAACTGGACCAGCCGCAGTGTCTGCGCGTCGTCCGAGATGGGCGCATGCACGTACACGATCGCATCCATCAGTCGCTTGAAGAATGCGCGTTCCTCGGCCGCACTGTCGCGGGCCCGTTCAAAGGAAGCCTCCAGCGCTGTCTCCGCAGACGTAGTCCCTCTTCCACGCGGCCTGCTCGGTTGCTTCATGGTCAGATGCGATGAGGGCCGAGCGGGTACCCGGAGAACCAATCCGCCTCGATCTCGCTGCTCAGGTAGGGTCGTACGAAGGCCGACTGGGTCAGCGCTCGCAGCCGCTCTTCGTGCTCAGCAATCGCCTCGATGTCGCTGACGGTTGGATAGTGCCGCAGCAGTCGATATGCCTCTTGCCGCACCTCTTTAGGCACGGCTTGGCTGGCCGCTAGCTGCCTGAGGAACGCGCCCGCCTGCAGCACATTGCGGGTGCGCTCAGATGGCATCGTCATGACATCAAGAATGACTAGCACTAAGGAATGCTTAGCTTATCGCGTTTGTGGCCGGCCAGGGCACGGTGCAACTACAGACCTTGCGATTCCTGTATTAATGTAATATAATCAATAACTTAATTCGCATAAGTGAGCGTTATGTCCATGGAGTGAGGGCCAATAGGAACGAGCAGGTAGCCTGAGCCTTCCCATGATGGGAAGGTCAACAACGCGGGACGGATTACCACTCAACTTGCCTGTCGTTTGACCTTCCCACCGTGGGAAGGCTCATCGTCACGCCGTCGGCAAACCGCCGATGCTTTTGGAGGGTTGTCCATGAATCTCGTTGTTGAAGGTATGACCTGTGGTCACTGTGTCCGAACGGTCACCCAAGCCATTCAGGCCCTTGACCCCCACGCCCAGGTGGACGTCGATCTGGGCAGTGGCGTGGTCAAGATCGAGGGCCTGCTTGCCGTAGAACAGGCGGTTGAGGCTATCCAGCGGCAAGGCTATGTGATCGCTGCGGTGCTCCCTTCTGAGGCTGGTACGCCGGCCGCCCCGGCCGTCGCATCCTCCTGCTGCGGCGGATGCCACCGCTGAGTCCGCGCGAGGGCTTGATCCTGATCAATGACAGTCGGCCCCAAGAGGGCTAGACTGGCCATCATGAGAGCTCGCACGTCCCCTGCCCTGATCTGCCCAGCGTCCGCAGGCGCTGCTTCGGGCGTGCGGGAGCTGTCATGGTGAGGCTGCTGAGGCGATGGCGGCGACCCCGTTCTCGTGCCCGACTGGCATGGCTGGGACTGTGGGCGCTGCTGCTGCAGCAACTCGCGCTGGTGGCTTACGCCTGTCCGCTGGAATCGGTGGAAGCTGGACAAGCGACCCTGATGGTCGGTTGCGAAGAGATGTCCACGCCGGATCCCGATGCTCCGGCGTTGTGCGACCAGCATTGCCAGCGCGATCACATCGCCACGGCCGATGCGAAGGCCCCTCAAGTGCCTTACCAGCCCGCGCTGGCCGCCTTCGCGCTGGTGCAGGCTCTGTTGCCACCGGTACACGCGCAGTTGTATCGGGATGTTCCGGTGTGCGTGTCCGATCCGCCTCCCCTGCAGCGCTTCTGTAGCCTGCTGATTTAAGCCCCCTCCTGGATTGACCCGTGCTCGTGCTGCATGCGTTGCAGCGCGCTCGTTGTCGTTTCCCGGAGGTCTTATGGAGATGTCTTTCTTCTTGCGTGCAAGGCGCAAGATGGCGTGTGGGTTCGTGTTTGCCCTGGCGCTCAGTGGTCCTGTGCTGGCGGCATCGCCCGCTATCCCGATCAGCTACACAGAAGCCCTACAACGGGCGCTTGCTAACGCCCCAACCCTGCAGGTGCGCCGATCGCAGATCGATGCCAGTACCGAAGAAGCCGCGCGTGCTGGCGCGCTTCCCGACCCACGTTTGATCGTGGGGCTGGCGAACTGGCCCGTCAGCGGACCCGATGCCTTCAGCTTGCGGGCCGATGAGATGACCACCCAGCAAATCGGTCTGATGCAGGAGTTTCCTGCGCGTGCGAAACGACGTGCCGAGCACGCGTTGGCGCAAGCGACGCTGGCGCAAGCGCGCTCACTGTCGATGGCCGAACAGCAGATGGTGGCCCAAGCGGCCGCGCTGGCCTGGATCGAGCTGTGGAGTACGCAGCAAGCCGTAGATGCGTTGGAAGGTCTGCGCGAGCCGGCCCGTATAGCCGAGCGTGCGGCGCGTGCTCGCTTGGCAGGCGGCACGGCCGGGGCCAGTGATGTGCTTGCCGCCCAGGCCGCCCTACTGCAGTTGGACAATCGCCTGGAGCAGGTACATGCGGAGCACGCCGCCGCGCAGGCCGGCCTGGCGCGGTGGTTGGGTATTGCACCAGAGGCGATCTTGGCCAGTGGTGCGGCACCGGATTTTTCGCAGTTGCCATTGGAGCCCACCCAACTGCTGGCCAAACTGGACCAACACACGCCACTACTGGGCTGGGAGGCACGCGAGAGCTTAGCCCAGGCCCAGGTGGATGCGGCCGTGGCCGAAACCCGCCCGGATTGGAGTGTGGAGCTCACCTACGGACGTCGCGAGCGCGCACCCGACGGCATGGCGCGCAGCGACATGCTCATGGTGGAAGTGGGTGTGGGCCTGCCGCTGTTCCAGAAGAACCGCCAAGCACGAGGCATCGCGGCACGGCGGGCCGAGCTGGAGGCGGTGTCCGCAGAGCGCGATGAGGCCCGGCGCATCCAAGCCGAGTCGGTGCAACGCGCGATAGCGCGATGGCGCGGGTTAACCGGCCAGTTGGAGCGCCAGAACACGCAGAGCCTGCCTTTGGCGCGCGATCGTGCACGCACGGCGTTGGCCGCCTACGGCGCCGGTGCCGACCTGCAGCCGTGGCTGGAAGCGCGGCGCGATGAGATCGAATTGCACCTGGAGAACGCCCGTCTGCTGGGCGAACAGGGCCGTGCCTGGGCGGCACTGGCCTATCTGCTACCCCATGCGGAGAACACGCCATGAGCCCGACCAAGACGCGTCTCACACAGCTCGCCGTGGCCCTCGGGTTGCTGGCGCTCGGCTTTGCCGGCGGCTACGCCTGGATGACTCGAACCTCTGATACCACCCCGCCCCCCGGCACGAGCGTCGCAGATCAAGCACGCAAGGTGCTGTACTGGTACGACCCCATGGCGCCGGAGCAGCGATTCGACAAGCCGGGCAAATCTCCGTTCATGGATATGGAGTTGCTGCCCAAATACGCAGATGAGGCCATAGGGGGCGGAACGCAGATCGATCCGCGCCTGCAGCAGAACGTGGGCATACGCACTCAGGAAGTGACGGTAGAGTTACTAGGGACTGCCGTACGCGTGCCGGGCACACTGACGTGGGATCTGACCCAGGAAAGCGTGATCAGTGCGCGCATGGAAGGCTTGATCACCCACGTGCAGGTAAAGGCGCCGTTTACCGAGGTTCGTCGTGGTCAAACGCTGGCCACCGTGCAGGCCCCGGCATGGAACGCGGCCATCGCCGAAGCACATGCCCTGAGCCAAGCTCAGTCCGCGGGCGCGCGTGAGCTGCAGGGTGCGGCGCAACAACGGTTGCGTTCGTTGGGTGTTCCTTCTGGCGCCTCGGCCAGAAGTGGCGTCGTGCTTAGCGCAGACCACAGTGGTGTCGTGACCGAGATCCTGGCACGCGAGGGACAGACGGTGATGCCCGGTACGCCACTGTTCAAGATCAATGGGCTGGACACGTTGTGGCTGGAGGCCTCGGTACCCCAGGCAGCGCTGGGCACCTTGCGGCCGGGGACCTCAGTGCAGGCCACGGTCAGTGCCTGGCCGGCAGAGCGCTTTGCCGGACAGATCCAGGCGTTGCTTCCCCAGGTCGACATGGCTAGTCGCACGCAGCGGGCGCGAATTGTGCTGCGCAACCCGCAGCGTCGGCTGGTGCCGGGCATGTTCGCCGAGGTTCTGGTGCAGCCCGACGCCGAGCAGGCCCTGCCAGTCGTTCCCACGGAGGCGCTGATCGCCACCGGGCGGGACAGCCGGGTCATCGTGCAGGATCCGGACGGGAGCTTCCGGCCAGTGCGGGTGAGTGTGGGACGTAGCGTGCAAGGGCGCACGCAGATCGTGGCAGGCTTGGCCGGTGGTGAACGCGTGGTCGTCTCGGGTCAGTTCTTGCTCGACTCCGAAGCCAGTCTCTCCGGTGCGTTGGAGCGCCTGGGTGCTGCACAACCGACACGCCCTGCCAGCGCATCAGGTGTGCACGAGCGCCATGACGCCGGGCACGAACCACGCACTGTCGTGCCGTCACCGTCCAGACAGCCGGCGCCTGTCGCGCCAGACACCTCCACCTCTACGCCGCCGCGCTGCCCGGTGCAGTACTGGTATGACCCGATGGTGCCGGAGAAGCATTTCGACAAGCCGGGCAAGTCACCGTTCATGGATATGCAGTTGGTACCCAAGTTCGGCCCCGCCGCAGCCGCTGATTGCCAGGCAAGCGAGGTCATGTCCGAAGCGATGGAGGGCACACCATGATCGCGCGCCTGATCCATGCTTGCATCGCCAATCGCGTGCTGGTGCTGGTTGCCGCCGCGCTGCTGGCGGTGGTCGGTATCTGGTCGGTAAAGAACACGCCGCTGGATGCGCTGCCGGACCTGTCCGATACCCAGGTCATCATCCGCACGCAATGGGCGGGGCAAACCCCGCGCATCATCGAAGACCAGGTCACCTACCCGTTGGCCACCACGATGTTGTCCGTGCCGGGCGTGAAGGCGGTACGCGGCTTCTCCTTCTTCGGTGATTCATTCGTCTACATCCTGTTTGACGATGCCACTGATCTTTACTGGGCGCGCTCTCGAGTGCTCGAGTACTTGAGCCAGGTACGCGATCGACTTCCGCCGAATGTGAATCCGGCGCTGGGTCCTGATGCGACAGGACTGGGCTGGATCTACCAGTACGCCTTGGTGGATCGGACAGGTCAACGTGATGTGGGGCAGCTGCGTGCGTTGCAGGACTGGTTTCTTCGTTATGAGCTAAAAACCGTGCCGGACGTGGCTGAAGTAGCCAGTGTGGGCGGTGCGGTGCGCGCCTGGCAGATCCAGCCCGATCCGCAGGCGTTGGCGGCCCGTGGACTGACGGTGGCCGAGCTCATCGAGGCGGTGGATGCGGCCAACGGCGCTACCGGGGGCTCGGTGATCGAACAAGGCGAAGCCGAACTGATGGTGCGCAGCGAAGGCTACCTGCGCACACAGGAGGCGTTCGAACAGGTGCCGGTAACCGGCAACGACGGCATCCCCGTCCTGCTCGGCGAGGTGGCCACGATCAGTCGCGGGCCGGTCTTCCGTCGTGGTATCGCAGAGTTGGATGGTCAAGGTGAGGTGGCCGGCGGCGTGATCGTCCTGCGGACCGGCAAGGATGCCTTGGGGGCCATTCGGAACGTCAAAGCGCGACTGCAGGCGTTGCAATCCAGCTTGCCCGAGGGCGTGGAAGTGGTGCCGGTGTACGACCGCTCCGAGCTGATCCAGGATGCGGTACGCAACCTCACCCACAAGCTTGGCGAAGAGTTTCTGGTCGTAGCGCTGGTATGCCTGCTGTTCCTGTGGCACCTACGCTCGGCGTTGGTGGCCGTCATCACCCTGCCTTTGGGTATCCTGGCGGCCTTCATCGTGATGCACGCCCAGGGGATCTCCGCCAACTTGCTGTCATTAGGCGGCATCGCCATCGCCATTGGTGCGATGGTCGATGCAGCGGTGGTGATGATCGAAAATGCACACAAGCATCTGGAGCACTGGCGGGAGGCGCACGGCCGGGAACCTCAGGGTGAGGAGCGCTGGCAGCTGATGGCCCGCTCGGCGGCCGAGGTCGGACCGGCCCTGTTCGCCAGCTTGCTGGTCATCACCCTGTCTTTCGTGCCGGTTTTTGCCCTGCAGGCGCAGGAAGGGCGATTGTTCTCGCCTCTGGCCTACACCAAGACCTACGCGATGGCCGCCGCAGCAGGGTTGTCGGTGACCTTGATCCCCGTCTTGATGGGCTACCTGATCCGCGGCCGCATCCGCCCGGAACAGCAGAACCCCATCAATCGCATCCTGATCGCTGGCTATCGGCCCATCCTGCTGTGGGTCCTCAAACATCCCGGTGTCACCTTGCTGCTCAGCGGCCTGCTGCTAGTGCTCACCTTGATCCCCTTTAGCCGGTTGGGCAGTGAGTTCATGCCGCCCTTGGAAGAAGGCAGCCTGTTGTACATGCCCACGGCCCTGCCCGGCCTGTCCGCCGACAAGGCCCGTCAGTTGCTCCAGCTCTCGGGCCGGATGATCAAGACCGTACCGGAGGTTGAGCACGTGTTCGGCAAGGCGGGCCGTGCCGAAAGTGCGACCGATCCGGCACCGATCGAAATGTTTGAGACCACCGTGACCTTCAAGCCGCGGGATCAATGGCGCCCGGGCATGACCCCCCAGAAGCTACGCCAGGAGTTGGACGCAGCGGTCAAGATTCCCGGTCTGACCAACCTATGGGTCCCGCCCATTCGCAATCGCATCGATATGTTGGCCACCGGCATCAAGAGCCCGATTGGGATCAAGGTCTCCGGACCCGATGTGGAGCAGATCGAGCGCCTGAGCCAGCAGATCGAGCAGGTGGCCAAGACTGTGCCCGGCGTGAGTTCGGCACTGGCCGAACGCGTCACGGGTGGGCGCTATGTCGATGTACAGGTGCGCCCGGAAATCGCTGCACGTTACGGATTCACTCAAGGCCAACTCCAGCAACTGATTGCCACGGTCGTTGGCGGTGATCCAATCGGGGAAACGATCGAGGGGCGCGAACGCTATCCCATCGTCTTGCGCTACCCCCGTGGCCAGCGTGACTCGTTGCAGGCCTTGCAGGATCTGCCGCTGATCGCGCCAGGCGGTGTGCAACTGACCTTGAGCCAGGTGGCGGAGCTGTCAATCAGCCCAGGCCCGCCGATGCTCAAGAGCGATAACGGCCGGTTGGTGGGCTACATCTACGTGGATGTGGCCGATCGCGACTTGGGATCGGTGGTCCAGGACCTGCAAGCCGCGGTGCAGACCCAGGTGAGTTTGCCTGCCGGCTATGGTCTGGCGTGGTCGGGGCAGTACGAGTATCTGCAACGGGCTTTGGCACGCCTGCAATGGGTGGTGCCCGCGGCGTTGGCGATCATCTTCCTGGTCATCTGGATGGTGTTTCGCCGGCTTAGCGATGTATCCATCATCCTGCTCAGCTTGCCCTTGGCGTTGGTGGGCGGTTTCTGGTTGATCTGGGGGCTGGGCCATGCGATTTCGGTGGCCAGCATGATCGGATTCATCGCCCTGGGCGGCGTTGCGGCTGAGTTCGGCGTCATCATGCTGCTGTACCTGCGTCATGCCTGGGAGCAGCGCTTGGCCAGCGGTGCGCCGGAAGATGTGTCTACCCTGCAAGAGGCTATCTACGAAGGCGCCGTGCAACGGGTGCGCCCGAAGGCGATGACGGTAGCCGTCATCCTGGCCGGGTTGTTTCCGCTTTTCGTCGGTGCCGGTGCCGGCTCGGAGGTCATGCAACGTATCGCCGCGCCGATGCTGGGTGGCATGCTCACCGCACCGGTGCTCTCTATGGTGGTGATTCCCGCAGCGTTCTATCTAGTGCGGCGACGTGGATTGCGTGCGGCGCGGGGCGACCAATGAGAGACAGACTGAGCACTTGAGGTAAGTCCCCACAAAAAGACGCCAGTCATGGAAGAAGTCATGACTGGCGTCAAAGGGGAGAGTACCGCCTACATGCTTACTTATCAGTGCCCGGCGTGCGGGGAAATCTCAAAGCTCAGCGACGCCCGATCCGACACAAAATCCAAACCCTTTTGTGTAGAGGGCACAATGTGATTGGTGTGGATGTACCAGGTCTTGGCGGTGGTCACCTGGAAACTGGCTTGGCCTTGGGCATCGGTGCGCAGGAGCGTAGCGCTACCGTGCCCACCCTTGACCGGTGCGTCAGCACGATGACCGACGTACACGCGTAGGTTGGGCACTGGCGTGCCCTGCTGCAGCACCTGGAACGACAGCTGTTCGCCGACCTTCACGCTTCCAGGATTGCGGGCCAAGCGGATCTCCAGCGGATAGCCCAGCGAGGCAGCGAAATCGTCGGTCAGTTTTGTGCCCACCTGTCCAATGGTACGAGCATGCTTGGTATAGCTATAGGTGACCCCTTTGGGAAACTTGCTCGCATCATAGGTGGCCAGGGTATCGGGCAAGTCTTCCAACTCCAGGTACTTGCCGAACTCGCTGGCCGTACGCGTGCTGGTGGAGGCCATCGTCGAGACCCCCAGCAGATAGGTGCCCTCGCCCGCCGGATGCACGGTGAGCTGGCTCTGCTTGCCGACCTCTTTCCAACTGGCCAAGTCCGGTGCAGCCTTAGCGCCGCCCTGACTCAGCGAAACGTCCTGTAGACGCGCTCGGGTGACTGCACCTGCACTTTCATCGAAGGTGCCATTGTTCACCAACGCTGTGTTCGCCTCGCCCGCTGCGGTGCCAGGCTTGGAGAAAGCGACAAACAGGTCGTGCGCACCGGCACTGCCGGCCACAGCGAACAGCAGTAGTGTGGCGGATAGTTGCGTGTTTCTCATGATGTGTAGCTCCTCGTGATCGTGGCTTACCAGTGGTAACCAAAGCGGACATTCCAGCGACGACCCAGCAAGTCGTACGTCATGGTGTCGGTGTCGGTGTTGGGGTTGTTCTTCACGAACGGCGCCTTCTTATCGAGCACTTTTTCAACGCCGGCGGAGATATCCCACTTCTTCTTGATGCCGTAGCTCAGTTGCAGGCTGTGGTACACCACGCTGGACACATGCGAGCCGATCGTGTCGGGCACGGCGATGATGTCGTCCGCGCTGCCGATGTACTGCGCCGAATAGACGCCGGTCCAACGGTTCTTGCCCATACGCAGTGAGCCCAAGCCACGCCACTGGGTGTAGCTACCCAAGCCGCTGGTGATCTTGCCGGCGTACTCAATGGTGGTGGCCCCGGGCGTGAGCGCCCCCAACCCACGCGGGGTGAGTCTGGAGGTCCTGGAAGCCCTGCTGGATCTGGTCATGGCCTCGGGCAAGGTACGTGTGGTCGACGTGGCGGAACTGTGTCCGCCCCTGGATCCGGATCAAGCCACCGCACGTGTGGCCGCGCGTTTGATCCACCGAATGGTCAGTGCGCAGGCTCAGTGAAGTGATATCGGCTGGCAAAAGGCAGTGAGCTAATGGGAACGCTCAGCCAGCAACTGCTTCATTTGCGCGATCTCCTGTGTCTGCGAGGTAATAATGTCCTGGCAGAGCTTCACCAACTCAGGATCCTTCAGACGATTCTCCTCACACATCAGGATGGCGCCAGCGTGGTGGGGAATCATCGAACGGATGAACTGTTTGTCAGTGACCGCTGCTTGAGTGCGAATGCCCCACCAGCAGAACAGCATGAACGCCACCGTCAGACCAGCCAGAATCAGATTGCGTCGGCGATCGGGGTACATGCTGGACATTAGCCACAGCTCGATCAGCAGCATGGGAGCGGCCATCAGGCCCGCCATGTAGAACTGGTTCACGTTGTTATAGACGTTAGCCCACTGATCGACCATTGCGTACATCAATGCGTACATGGCCACGAAAGACAGGCCCATCATCAACAACAGGCGGCCGTAATGGCCTTGATGCCCTTGTTGTGCCTGGTGGGCAGGTTGGTGTGAGGCGTGCGGTTTTGCGTGCTGGGACTGCGGGTCTTGCGCGTTTTCGTGCGTACCGTGCGAAGAGGACATAACAATCTCCGTGGGAATGGCAGAACGGCGGAAGAACCCGCGAACTGTTGGAACAGCTCCCGGGCTGAGAACACTTACATACCCTTGCCGGCAGCGAATTCCTGCGGGCTCAGCTTGCCATCTTTGTTGCTATCGAGCATGCCAAAGTGCGGCGCCAGCTTGTGCTTGGCCAGTTCTTCCTTGGACAGCGAGCCGTCCTTGTTGGCATCGAGCTTGGTGAAATCGGCATCGGCCGCCGCCGGCTTGTGCTGACCGTGGTCGGTGGTGGGCGTGGTGGTCTGGCCGCCGGCGAAGGCCGCGCCCGCCATCAGGAACAAGGCCATCATCGAGAGGGAGGCATAACGCTTCATTGCAGTACTCCTTGTGGGATATGAGCCATCAGTGACAGGAATGGCCGCGCGCAGGCTCATCGGCGCGGTCAGGGTGGGGGGTGGCAACAACGGTGGAGCCGGACAAACGCAGGGCATTGGTGACCACCGAAACCGAGCTCAGGCTCATGGCCAGGGCCGCCATCATCGGACTGAGCAAAAGGCCGAAGCTGGGATACAGCAAGCCGGCGGCGATAGGCACGCCGATGGCGTTGTAGACGAAGGCGAAGCCCAGGTTCTGCTTCATATTGGCCACCGTCAAAGACGAGATGGCACGGGCTTGCACGATGCGCCTCAAATCACCCTTGACCAGGGTGAGCTGGGCGCTGGACATGGCCACATCCGTGCCCGTCCCCATCGCGATGCCCACATCGGCTGCCGCCAGGGCCGGCGCATCGTTGATGCCATCGCCAGCCATGGCCACGCGACGACCCTGGGCTTTGAGTTGCTGGACCAGGTCGGCCTTGTCCTGCGGCTTGACGCCACCACGCACATCCTCGATGCCCAGCGTGCGCCCCACGGCCTCGGCCGTCGCCTGTGCGTCACCGGAGGCCATCACCACGTGCAGGCCATCGGCACGTAGCAGGTTCAAGGCAGGCAAGGTCGTGGCTTTGATGGGATCAGCCACCGCAATGGCGCCGGCCAACCGACCATTGACCGCCAGGAACATCACGCTAGCGCCTTCTTTCCGAAGACGCTCGGCGCTGCTTTGCAAAGGTGCTACATCGGCGCCAACCGACGCCATCAGGCTTTGGTTGCCGAGCACGACATCCTGATCGGACACGCGCCCGCGGACGCCTTGGCCGGTGAGCGAATCAAAATCTTGGGCGGCCACCAGGTTCAAGCCACGTCGCTGGGCTTCAGCCACGATGGCCTCGGCCAAGGGGTGCTCACTGCCCTGCTCCAAGCTGCCGGCCAAACAAAGGATCTGATCGGCGTCGAAGCCGGCGTTGGAGAGCGTGTCGCGAAAGGCTGGACGCCCCTCGGTCAACGTACCGGTCTTGTCCACGATCAACGTGTCGATCAGACGTAGCTGCTCGATCGCCTGAGCATCGCGGAACAGGACCCCGACCTGCGCAGCGCGGCCAGTGGCGACCATGATCGACATGGGGGTAGCCAAACCCAAGGCACACGGGCAAGCAATGATCAGAACCGATACGGCATTGAGGACGGCAAAGGTCCAGGACGGTTCGGGTCCAAACAGACCCCATCCGAAGAACGTGAGCACCGCCGTGGCCAGCACGGCCAGGACAAACCAGTACGCCACCTTGTCCGCCATACGCTGCATCGGCGCGCGGGAGCGCTGGGCTTGGGCTACCAACTGCACAATCTGCGCCAGTACCGTCCCGGATCCGACTTTGTCCGCCCGGATGACTAAGGCGCCCGTCCCGTTGAGCGTGGCGCCTATAACGTGATCACCGACAGCCTTCTCCACCGGAATGGGTTCACCGGTCAGCATCGACTCATCGACACTGGCGCGGCCTTCGATGACTTCCCCATCGACCGGCACCTTCTCGCCCGGTCGTACGCGAAGCAGATCACCCACGTGCACGTGATCCAGCGCAACGTCCTCTTCGCCCCCATCGGGTTTGACGCGGCGAGCCGTCTTGGGCGCCAATCCCAGCAGGGACTTGATGGCCGCCGAGGTTTTGGAACGCGCCCGCAGTTCCAGCAGCTGTCCGAGCAGGGTGAGCGAGACGATGACCGCTGCCGCCTCGAAGTAGACCCCTACCCGTCCATGCTCGCGGAAAGAGTCCGGAAACAGGTCCGGTGCCACGGTGGCCACCACGCTGTAGCCAAACGCGGCGGCCACGCCGATGCCGATCAGCGTCCACATGTTGGGGCTGCGATTGCCGATGGACTGTAGGCAGCGCTCAAAGAAAGGCCACCCCGCCCAGAGCACCACCGGGGCGCTCAGCACGAGCTCAATCCAGGTGCGCGCCTGCGTGGACAAGCCGGGCAGACGGTGTCCCAGCATGGCCAAGACCAGGACGATCAACGTCAAAGGCAACGTCCACCAGAACCTTCGGGTGAAATCGCGTAACTCTGGATTGTCGTCCTCCTCCAGCGAGGGCATCTCCGGCTCCAGCGCCATGCCGCAGATCGGACAGGTGCCGGGACCTGGCTGACGAATCTGCGGATGCATCGGGCAGGTGTAGACCGTGGCGTGGGTACCGCTGGGTTGGGCCACCGCTGCTGGGGCGGTCACTTCAACTTGCTGGGGAGCATCGTCCGTATAGCGGACGGGATTGGTGATGACCCGTCCATCCGCAGCCTCGACAGGGGCTGCGCCTGCAGAATGGTGATGGTCATGGGACGACGGTGAGTTCATGCCGATGCTCGCTTTAGTGGGGATGGACTGCCAAGGCAGTGTGCCATTGCGGGTTACACAGCTATTCGGGGCTGAGCGTCCCGAGCACTGAAACAACAATCAGGATCAAGATGGCCAGCGCGGCCTCAGCCGTAACACTCTGCCGCAAAGCCCGCACCTCCTGCGCGGGATCTCCGCTGGTCAGCGCTCGTTCCAAGCGCGGCACCAGCGTCCATCGGTGCAGCGCTCCCAAACCCAGCATTCCAGCGAACAGGGCCAGTTTGAAAAGCAGCAACTTCCCGTAGGTGCTCTGGAACAGGGCCGAAAACGACCACGCGGTGAGATCCCCGTAGTGCGCGATGCCGGACACGATGAGCGCACCAACGAAGATCGTTCCCAGCGTCGAAAAACCATGCAGAAAGTCATGCGTTGATCGCAGACGCCCGCTGCCGTTCGTCTCTTTGCCGCGCAGCAGCATGGCAAGGAACATCAGGACCGCTGCGATCCAGCCGCCTGCCGCGAGAAGATGGACGATGCCTGCAGCAAGCCGGACCGCGCCTGCCAAGCCCTCGCCAGCGGCGGCGTGGCCGTTCCATGCCAGCGAAGCGAGTGCGCCGCCCGCCAGCATCGCCCCCAGCGGGAAGGCGGTCTCCACCTTCCCGCGGCGACGATGCCATCCGAGCACGAACATCAGGGCGACCAGCAGCGCGCCTCTCGCCATGGCTGCCCGGCCCGCGGACGTCTCGAGCAGATACCAGCCAAGCGATGCGCGATCAACCTCGGCAAGCGGCATTCCCATGATGCCCGCGGTCTTGAAGACGACATCGAGCCCGGTGAGCACGAGACCGGCTACGGCACCCGCCAATAGAACGCCCATGAGTGACCACCCGGCCAAGGCGTCGGCGAGTGCCGATCGACGCGACCCGTACCAACCGAAGAGTGGAACCCCGAAAAGAACCATGATGACAAGGTATTCCAAGAATCTCAGTGCATAAGCCGACAGGTCGAACATTCGCGACTCCTCAGCGCACCGTGAAGCTGAAGCTGCCCGGCATGGGGTGGTTGTCACCACCGACGGCGCGGTATTCCACGGTATAGACGCCCGGAGCCAGCGGTCCAGGCAACTTGGCACGCAGGGTCTTGCCGTTGTTGACGATCTCGGTCGTGAAATTCTCGATCGGCATGGTGGAACTGCCGTGCTTCATGAGCAACTTGAGACGCGACGCCCGCGGAATCAATGTCTCGTTGAACACGAGATCGATCTGGCCTGGCGAGGCCACCACCGCATTTGCCGCCGGTGTGGACTGCTGCAGCGCGGCGTGGGCGTGCGCGACCTGCAGCGAAAACTGCCCGGCCGCGATTGCGAGGACGAGCGCGAAGGAGCGAATGACGTTGGACGACTTCATATGGATAAATCCTCATTGGAATGTGATGCAAAGCCCGTTCGGGAGGGGCCGCGCTGTGTTCGATGCGACAAGCGTTAGATGTCGGACTGTCACTGAAACCACGATTTGTCGGATTTTCTTGATACTTCCGCTTTCGCGAGACGAGGATCCCACCGGCTCAGGCGGGATCCTCGACGCATTACGCTGCCATGGCGCTGCAGCTTTCCGCGCAGCGGCGACAAACTTCGGCGCAGCGCGTCATCTCAGGGTCGTTCATGGCGTCGCATGCATCGGCGCACTGGCGGCAGATCTCCGCGCAGGCACCGCAAACCACGTCGTGAACGCTGGCACCGCGCAGCATCGCGTCGGCACTGGTTGCGCAGGTATCGGCACACGTCGCCAACAGGGCGATGTGCTCCGGGGCCGCGTGAACACCTCCTTTGGTCAGGCAGTAGTTGATGGTCTCCAGGCAGATCGCATGGCATTGCGTGCAGTTGTCGATGCACTCGTTCATGGCCTGGGGCCGGTGTGCTGCGGAATGGTGAGTCATGTAGTTCTCCTTCTTCCTCGCGGGCGAGAATCGGCGCGCCCGCAACACCGTCCCCTGTTGCTGCGACGGATCAGTGCTGTGCGAACGGTTCAGTGGTTCCGTCGCGATGTATCAGCTCGACCGTGAACGGCTGCTGGCGTCCCTCCGGGACCTCCATGCCCGGAGAACCAAGCGGCATCCCTGGGAGGACCAGGCCGCGTGCGTTCGGCTTTTCTTCGAGGAGACGCTTGATGTCCGCGGCCGGAACGTGGCCTTCGATGACGTATCCGCCGATCTCGGCCGTGTGGCAGGAGCCCTTTGCATAGGGGACACCCAACCGCTCCTTGACCAGACCCAGGTCATCCATGTCGTGCACATCCACGGTGAATCCCGCCTTCTGCACGTGGTCGATCCAGACACCGCAGCACCCGCAGGTCGGGGTCTTGTGGACGGTCATGCGTGGCAGGGCTGCTGGAGTCGCGTCGGCTGATTGGACGACAACCTGTGCGGAGGGCGAGGTTGTGGGTTGCGCGGATGAAGCATCCTGGGTGCAAGCACCCAGACCAGCCACGGCAAGGACCACAAAAGTCAGACGGTGCAATGTGAGCGTAGTCATTTCAATCTCTCGACTCAGCGCTTGGTCCGCGAGGACCAGTGGATGTGGACGATCCGCCAGCCGTCCGCGGTCTCCTTCAGCACCATCGTCTCGTCGCTCTGGACGGTCAGTGGCTGGCCGTCCTTCTGGGCATGCAACTCGCTTTCGGTTCCGACCCACGCGAACTCGCCAGCGGCTCGTGCGCGCTGACGGAGCAGCTGGCGATGGGCGCCCTTGAGGAACGCCGCATCGCTGACTGCGTGATGGCCCATGTATTCCTCGCGGCTGCGTTCGGCGCCCCCGGACTCGAGGATGAGAACGTCGGCAGCGAGCAGGGCTTCGACCGTGGCCAGATCGCCGCTAGACAGGGCCCTGTTGAAACGCTCCGCTACGGCGACCGCGGCCTCTGCAGTGACTGGGACGTCGACGTCCGCAGATGCCGCGGCAGCGGGGTGATGTGCGTGCGGCTGTGTCGCCTGCGCCATTGCGGGGGACACGACGGCCAGTGCCAGTGCGAGGGTGAACGAGATTGCTGTTGCGTTCATTGCGTGGGCTCCAAGAAGATCAATGGGGGTGCGCATGGCCGTCATCGGCCACGGGCGTGTGTGGTGCAGGGTGCGACTCCACCTTGCCGTCGGGATGGCCGTGGCTCACCAACCCGACTTCCGTGTCGCTGGGTGTCGGGCCGTGGTGATCGTCGTCCACGCCCGGCGGGTGCGCATGCGGCATGGAGTGTTGCCCGGCTCGAATAAGGCAGGGTGATCCTCGGCCTTTTCGTCGTCATGGTGGCCTTGCGTCTCGCCGCCGCCATGCGAATGGCCCTCGCTGCTGTCGACAAGTTCCTTGTACGCAGTCGCGTCCAGCGTGGGCAACTTCTGCAGGAAGGCCGACATGTTCCATATGAACTCATCGTCCATGCTGCCGCCCCAAGCGGGCATGCCGCTGGCCTTGATGCCGTGCTTGATCACCCAGAACGCCTCAGCTGGAGCGACCGGCTGTTTGCTTAGGTTCGGTGGCGCGGGGTACAGGCCCTTGCTCATCTCGGTGGCCGCCGCGTCTGGTGAAAGATGGCAGGTCACGCACATGGCGTTGTAGTTGCCCGCACCCTGGCGGATACGCTCAGGATCATCAAGGTTCGTGGGTAGCTGAAGCTTGGCGGCGCGCACCTCAATGGAACGCTCGCGCGCCGTTTCAAGTAGCGCATACACCGGGCGACTATGCGGATCGTCGGCGGCCACGTTGTACACGCCCAGAGAGAGCGTGGCGGTTGCGACCACCGCAACCAATGCCACGCCGGCACCGAGCCATACCCACATCTTTTTGTTGGATTTCATTGTCAGTTCCCCTTAGAACCAGGTACGAAGGCCGATGACCAAGCGCGTGTCTTCAAAGGACTCGCCATGCTCGCGTCGCATGTCTGCGGTATTGCCAAACGCGCGCTCGTACACCACGCCGATGTAGGGAGCGAACTTTCGGGTGAACTCATAGCGAAGTCGTAGCCCCGCCTCAGCGGCACTCAGACCCGAACCTATCCCGCGCAATGGATCGTTCTTGCCATAGGCGGTGACTTCCACCAGCGGCTGCAAGATCAGCCGGTTGGTTAGCAGCAATTCGTACTCGGCCTCGACATTGGCGGCAGTCTGGCCCCCTTCGCCGAGATAGGCTGTGGCGGACACTTCGAACTTCATCGGCGCCAAGCCCTGTACACCGATAGCGGCGAAGTTCTGCGATGCCCCAGGCTTGAAGTCATGACGCACACCGGCCACCACATCCCACCACGTGGAGATACTGCGGCCGTAAAGCACTTCCAGATCAGCCGACTCGGTCTGACCATCCGTGCGTTCGCCTTCACTGCGGAGCCAGACGCGATTGAGGTCCGTACCGATCCAGCCCTGGCCCTCCCAGCCCAGCCCGGTGCCCGGATCGGCATCCCAGGTTTCCAGGCGATTGAGCAGCACGTAGCTCTTGATCGAGTTGTCATGCACCGGATGCGCGTGTTCCGGCGCGATGGCCGCCTTGCGATCCGCGTCCGTCACCGCGGGAATCGGGGTGCGCGGCTGCGTTGGCGCTGCAGGCCCGTGTCCCATCTGACTGTGGTCCATGCCCTCCATCGATTGCATTCCCGCTTCTGGTGTAGCGGGCGCGGGCGAATCATGGCCCATCTGCGAATGGTCCATCCCCTGCATCGCAGGCGTGGCCGTGCCGGAGGTGTCGGCTGCAGCGGGCTGTGCCATCTGACTGTGATCCATGCCCTGCATCGACTGCGCCTGCGCTGTGGGCGCCGCAGGTGTGCTCGCGGGCGAGCCGTGCCCCATCTGCGAATGGTCCATGCCCTGCATGGCAGGCTCGGCTGCGTTAGCCTGCGGCTCGGCGTGGCCCATCGCCGCATGATCGATCGTCGCTTCGCTCGTCTTGGCCGGTGTTGCAGGCTTTTGGGCTGGCGCAGGTTTTGATGTCGGTGCCTGATGTGCAGAGTGATCCTGAGTCTGGGTCTGCGCGCCCTGCTCCATCTGCATGGAGCCGTGCTGCATAGATTGGGCGCTGGCCGCATTGGCCAGGGCCAGCGAGATAGCCGTCAGCGCAGTCAGGGTGGTATCGCGTCTATTGATGTTCATTCGTCGACCCTCACCGTGCGCATCATTCCGGCTTCCATGTGATAAAGCAGGTGGCAATGGAACGCCCAGCTGCCCAACGCATCGGCACGCACGCGATACGTGCGTCGGCTACCTGGCGGCATATCCACCGTGTGCTTGCGCACCATGAAGTTGCCGTTGTCGTCCTCCACGTCACTCCACATGCCGTGCAAATGGATGGGATGGGTCATCATCGTGTCGTTAACCAATACGATGCGCATACGCTCGCCGTAGTTCAGCCGCAGCGGCTCGACATCGGAAAACTTCTGACCGTTGAAGCCCCAGGAGAATTTCTCCATGTGTCCGGTCAGATGCAGCTCGATCTCGCGACCGGGGTCGCGTCCGTCAGGGTCTTCAAAGGTGCTCTTGAGCATGGAATACGTCAGCACATGACGGCCGTTATCGCGCAGGCCATTGCCCGGATCATCCAAGCGCGAACTCACGCTCATGGCTTGGTTGTCCAACAGGGGATTGTTGGTCTCGCTAGCAGGGTGTGATTGCATGCCCCCGTGCTGCATGCCTGCCATGGCACCATCGCCGGCGGCGGGCATCGCATGGCCTGCATGGGCCGAGGTCGCGTTACCGCTGACAGGTGGGGTCATGCCAGGCATGCCCATGGCCGCACCACAGCCGCCTTCCATGCCCTTGCTGCCGCCAGACATATCCATCGACCCATGATCCATGCCCATGTCTGCCATCGTCAGCAGCGGCCGGGGATCCACAGACGGAACGGGCGCGCGTAATCCTTCGCGCACAGCGAGCGTGCCGCTGATGTAGCCGGTGCGACCGGAGTCTTGGGCAAAGATGGTGAATGCGTCCTGCCCGGAGGGCTCCACGATCACATCGAAGGTTTCTGCTACCGCGATGCGAAACTCGTCGACGGAAACCGGATGGACATACAAGCCATCTGCCGCCACCACGGTCATCTTCAGCCCCGGAATACGCACATCGAAGTACGTCATGGCAGAGCCATTGATGAAACGCAGGCGCACCTTCTCGCCACTGCGGAACAAACCGGTCCAGTTGCCCAGTGAGGTCGTGCCGTTCATCAGGTAGGTGTAGGTGTTGGCGTTGACGTCGGACAGGTCCGTGGGCGTCATCCGCATCACGCCCCACATCTTGCGATCTTCCAACGTGGCCGACAGGCCGTTGCGCTTCACATCGCGCGCAAAATCGCCGACCGTGCGCTTGTAGTAATTGTCATGGCCCGGCATCTTCTTCAAACGATCGAACAGGGCCGTCGGGTCCAGGTCTGTCCAATCGCTCAGCATCACGACGTAGTCGCGATCGAAACTGAAGGGCTCCGGCTCCAATGGGTCGATGACGATCGGGCCATAGAGCCCGGCTTGTTCCTGGAACCCTGAGTGGCTGTGGTACCAGTAGGTTCCGCCCTGATGCAGGGTGAACCGGTAGTGGTAGGTCTCACCACGTCCGATACCGTCAAAGCTCAGACCCGGCACGCCGTCCATGTTGGCCGGCAAAATGATGCCGTGCCAATGGATGGAGGTGTCCGCGCCATGGATGGAGTTAGCGGGCAATGCATTAGAGACGCGCAAGTTGACCGTGGTGCCTTCCCGCCACCGCAGCAACGGCGCCGGAACGGACCCGTTGACCGTGATCGCGGTGCGGGTCTTGCCGGTGAAGTTCATCGGCGTCTCGCCAATGGTCAGGTCAAACTCAGTGCCCGATAGTACGTTGGGTTGTCCCGGCCCCTTGAGCGCCCAACTGGCTTTGGGCCAGAAACCTAATCCTGCGACTGCGCCTCCCAAGGCCAAGCCTTGGACAAATCGCCGCCGCGAAGGCAGCAGCGGTCCACCGCGTGGACCACGAAAATCATCATGCGACATGAAAATGCTCCAAGCGTCGTGTTGCCACCGGCGGGCGGTGGTACAGAGCGGGCGGCTGGCCTAAACAGGCATGCAAGCCACACCAACGGCGCCATTGCGGCGCCTAGGGACGCTTAGCCGATCGGTGGTCGGATCAGATGAGGCAAGGCAGGTGCCGCATGCCCTAGGGGCAGCGGCATGACATCCAGGCCCAAGGCCAGTTGCACCGAAACATGCAGGCGCGCAGGAAGTGCGCTCGCGCAAGCGTGTACGCAGGCGCACCGGCACGCAGAAGACTTGCAACAGTCGGGACCGGCATGGTCGCCATGCCCAGTGCCAGCCTTTTCAATCGATGTGGCATCGGGATGATGCTCAGCACTGTGATGGGCGAAGCAGTCTTCGTCGACTTGCACCGCGGCAGCCACTTCGCTGGCCTGCTCTTCCATGACCGGGTTCATACTGACGGACGCAAACGCCGACCACGCGCCGTTAAGCACGAGCATGGCGATCAGGAACAGTCGCAGTAGAAGTGAGGAGGCTGACACGGGCGACATGGTATATCACTTTAGACAAGGCGCGTGTGTATCGGTCGTGAACAAAATCTCAAGTAAGCCTGAGATGTCGCGACTTGTCAGTCGCACTAGCCGCGGACACTGCAGCTCCCTCCAGAAGCGCCCAAAGGGCGGGTTGAGGCGAAGAGTTGCCCATAGGGCGAGCGCTTGTTCGGTTTACTTCTCGGGCGTGGCCTCGATCAGCTTCACCAACTCGCGCTTCTGCTGCTTGCTTAGCGAGCCCCAGCGCAGGAGCAACTTGGCCAGCAGATCATCGTCGGTGTAAAGGAAGGCGGCGGGGATCCCCAACGCTTGGGCCAACCGCTCAGCAATCTCCAGCATGGGCTCGTGCTTGCCACGCTCGTACTGGTTGATTCGGGGGCTGGCCACGTGAGGATCCAGACCGGCCCGGATGCCCAACTCCTTCTGCGACAAACCCGTGTGCAGGCGGGCTTGTTTGAGGCGTCGAGCGAAGGTCGGTGTTGAGTCGACGGACAAAGTCACGCGCGCACCCCATGGAGACCCCATAAGGATGGCGGATGTACCCAGCCTTGCATACTAAGATATTCTTAGCTTTGAGGCAACCGGCGACACCGGTAGCGCCGCCCCCCCCCCCCCCCCCCCCAGGAGCCACGCCGCTCCCTCATCCCCGGAAACCGCATGCCCGGAACCTCGTCAATGACGCCATCTGGGGTCGCCAGCATCGAGGAGTTGGGCCTTCGTGGCACCCTTTTCCTAGCCGCACTGTTAGCCGCGCAGCTACGACGCCTACCGGTGGCGCCCACACGCCGCTCCACCTTGCTGGTGCTGGACACGCTGCGAGACTTGGCCTTGATCCAAGTTCCCTGGCCAGCGGATCGATGGCAGATCCGCCCCGATGCCGAGGTCACGCCCATCGAAGATCTGCAATGGGCTTTCGCCTGGTCTACCCACGAGCGCAGGCACCTGCTCCCGGTGCTGGAAGACCAACTCGGCGATATGGCACACGATGTAGACTTGGCGGACGCGAAACTGGAGCTGTGGGATGAACTTGCACTCTGGGAGACCGAGCAGTTTCTGGAGCAGCAATTGCTCAAACATCACTTCGACCCAGGCTGGGCACGTGATGTGGGGTTCGTCTTTCAATCCGGACCGCGGGGCTTGCCGATCGCGCGGTGGCGTTACTGCTGCTGGGCGGCGGTACGCCAAGGTGCCTCGGTGGCGATGCGTCTTGGCGTGCACGACAGCGCCCATGTGCGGGAAGCCATCTTTCAGGAGGTCCAGAAGCGCCTGCGCTACCTGATGACCAGTTCGCCCGAGCAAGGCATGTTCAAGCCCTATCATTTGGCACCGGAGTCCTCAGTAGCCAAACTGTTTGTAGATTGGGTCGTCCCTATGGAATGGGCGTACTGGACAGGTGAGCGCCACCCCAGCCGCTAGCAGACAAACGAGCAGCCTCGTCAGTCGGCTCCCCCATCTTGCGCATGGCCGCGCCGAGTTTTCTTCACCGCATTTTGTGCTGGCGTCAGTTGATTCAGTAGAGGCTCTAGCGCTTCAAGACGTGCATTGGCACGCAACGCATCGGCTTCAGCGCTCTCGCGGCGCTCACGCTCCCGCGCAAGGGTGTCTTGAACTTGAGCTAGCTCGTTGCGCATGGTATCCAAGGTCTTGGCGTCAGTCTTCCAGCGCTCCTGCAGTGCCAAATAGTCCGTCGCGGTCTGGCGCAACGCCACGACCTCGCTGTGTTGGCCTTCGTGGGCCTGTCGTAGCTGGGCAAGCTCACGCTCAATCCGCCCGTGGCGCTCCAGCCATTGACCATTGTCGCGGTTCAGCACCAACAGCTCCTGATTCTTCGCGCCCAAGGCTTCATTGGCCTGACGTAAGGCTACTTGCAGCTCTTGGACCTGATGCTCGTGACGGCGAAGCTCTTGCTCACGCTGCTCTTTGGTTGAAGTGCGGTAGTGCTCAAGCGCTTCCCGGGCATGGGCATGCTTGTCCTCCAGAGAACGCGTATGCGCCTCATGATCAGCCAGCCGCACCGTCATGCCAGCGATGCGCTCGTTCAACTGGGCGATTTCCGCGATCCTGTCACCTAGATTCTGTTGAAGGAGGGCGTGAGCAGCTTGCTCTTGGTGCAGGCTTGCTTCGGTGCGCTGCAGCCGACTGCTCAAGGCGGCAGCCTCCTCTTGGGCACCGGAAAGCGCCTGTTGCCGACTGTGGAGCTCAGCCTGATGGCGCTCACGCTCCTGGGTGAGGATGGCCTCTGCTTCCTCCTGGAGCCGCGAGGCCAAGCGCGCAACCAAGTCCTGCAAAGCATCACTAACGGCTACCGTCCTCGCCGGACCGCCGCCTTCCTCTCCTTCCAGTTCACGCAAGTAGCGGTGGATCGTGGTCTTGGAGCCCGTGTTGCCCAAGGCCACTCGCACCGCGTCGACTGACGGCTTCTTGCGTTGGGCCAGCAGCGCGTCGCGCGCCTTCTGGACGTCACTCTTATAGAGTCCTGCGCGCGCCATCGTGCCACCTCACTTTATTTCGTAATGTATTACATACCATGTAATTACATACTATTAAAGCAGGTAGACGACCGCTCGTCGGCGAAAATAGTTATACGGGATAATATTGAATTATCCCGCGTAAGGCGGATTCTGACCCTTCCCGGCGTCCCAAGCAGTACGAAACCGCCCAGGGCCGGCGATCGCTGGGTAGTATGGCCCAGAGCGGAAAGGAGGCCAGCCAGGGTGCAGGCAGGCTCCGCCACCGAGCCCGTTGGCCATCATAGGACTGTGCATGCCGATCGAACGTATCGTCATCGACAACTTCAAGTCGTTTCGCCATCTGGACCTGCCCCTCAATGCCCACATGAACCTGGTGGTGGGCGACAACGAGGTCGGTAAATCCACCCTGCTGGAGGCCATCCACGCGGTGGTCACCGGCCAGCTGCATGGGCGCAATCTTGCCTACGAGCTCACGCCCTACCTGTTCCACCAGCCCACGGTGCAGGAGTACTTGGGAGCGCTTGCCACGGGCACGCCGGCCTCGCCGCCACGGATCTCCATCGAAGCCTATCTGGGCGCCGACGCCGCGCTGGCGTCGTTACGCGGCACCAACAACTCCCTGCGTCTGGATACCGCCGGCATCCGGCTGCTGGTCGAGCTCAACGACGACTACCGCGAGGAGTTCAACGCCTACCTGCAGCAGCACCAGGGCGCGGTCAGCCTGCCGGTGGAGTACTACACGGTGCGCTGGTACTCCTTCGCCAACAATGGCGTCACCGCCCGTAGTATTCCGTTCGACTCGACCATCATCGACACGCACGGCATCAAGACCTTGTCCGGTGCCGATCGCTATATCGCCGGCATCATCGAGCAGGCACTGACGCCTGCGCAGCGCGTCTCGCTGTCGCTGAGCTTCCGCCGCATGCGGCAGAGCTTTTCCGAAGAAGCGGATGTGGCAGCGATCAATGCCTACTTGACCGAGCACACCGGGGACATCAGCCACAGGGCATTGACGGTAGGCGTGGACACATCGCCGCGCTCAACGTGGGAAACCAGCCTGTCACCCTACCTGGATGAGCTCCCGTTCACCCAGGCCGGCAAGGGCGAGCAAAGCGCGGTGAAGATGAAGCTGGCGATGCACGCGGCCGGCGCGGCTCACGTGCTGCTGATCGAGGAGCCGGAGAACCATCTGTCCTATTCCAGCATGACCCAGCTGATCGACAAGATTGCGGCCCTCTCCACCGCCCAGCAGGTGATCATCGCCACCCACAGCAGCTTCGTGTTGAACAAGCTGGGCGTGGACAACGTGATCCTGTTCAGCGCGCAAGGCCAGATGAAGCTGGACCAGCTGCCCAGCGATACCCACGACTATTTCATGAAGCTGCCGGGCCACGACACGCTGCGGTTGATCCTGGCCAAGCAGGCGATCCTGGTGGAAGGCCCTTCCGACGAACTGATCGTGCAGCGTGCCTACAGTGACCATCACGGCGTGGCGCCGATGGCTCACGGCGTAGACATCATTTCGGTCAAGTCGTTGGCATTCAAACGCTTCTTGCAGATTGCCGATCGACTGAGGATTCAGGCCAAGGTGATCACCGACAACGACGGTGATATCGCAGTTGTGCAAGAGCGCTATGCCGAGCACATCAACGCGATCTATTACGATTCCGACGAGAGCGCCCCTTCGCTGGAAGAGCAGCTGATCAAAGCCAACTCGCTGGCCGAACTCAATACCGTGCTGGGCAAGGCCTTTGCCGATGAGGTGGCGCTGCTCAAGTACATGAAGGGCCATAAGACCGATACGGCCTTGGCGATTTTCAATAGCCCGCACTCGATCAGGTTCCCGGACTATGTCCAGCGTGCCATCACCTAACCGGGTCCTGCTCTCGGCAGCCGGCTCGGGCAAGACCACGTTGCTGGTCCGGCAGGCCTTGGAGCGACCTGAGCGCCGCATCGCGATTGTCACCTACACGCTGGAAAACCTGGAAGAGATCCGGCGCTCGTTTGAGGCCCACGCAGGCGCGGTCCCCGCGCATGTCACCTTGCACAGCTGGTATGGCTTTCTGCTGCGCCAGTGCATTCGCCCGTACCAGGCTGCGCTTTGCCCTGAGCCTCGCATCGAGACCATCCTGTTCGTAGAAGGTGTCACCAACAACCGCGCCCCACGCACCCAGGTGGCGCGCCACTACCTGGCGGGCAACCGGATGTATTCGGACCGAGCGGCCGATTTCGCTGTGCGCTGCGATGAGCTGACCCAAGGCCAGGTCGTGGCGCGATTGGCGGCGATGTACGACGAGCTCTACATCGACGAAGTCCAGGATCTGGCCGGCTTTGATCTGGATCTGGTCGAACGGCTGTTGAAGAGCGAGATTGCCATCACGTTGGTAGGCGATACGCGCCAAGCCACGTATGCGACCAACTATGCGCAAAGGTACAGCCAATACCGTGGTCCGAATCTGGCAGCGCTGTTTCAGATTTGGGAGGCCGACGGCTTATGCCGGCTGGATCACCGCCTCACCAGTCTGCGCTGCGTCCAGGCCCTGTGCGATATGGCTGACACGCTCTATCCGCAGATGCCGCGGACCCAATCAGGCAATGGCGAGGTCACCGGACACGATGGCATCTACCTCGTCGCTCCAGGGGATGTGGCCGCGTACATGCAGGAGTTCGCCCCCACCGTGCTCCGGCATGACCGGCGGCAGGCGTGCGACGGACTGCCGGCGGTGAACTTTGGGCAGTGCAAGGGCCGCACCTACAGTCGGGTCCTCATCTTTCCGAACGGGCCGTTGACGCAGTACCTGCGCACGGCCGATGCAGCGCGTATCACCGCGCCGCCGAAATACTACGTGGCCTTCACCCGGGCGCGGCAAAGCGTGGCCTTTGTGTATGCCGGCGCGTGCGCGTTGCCGGGTCATCAGCTCTATGCGCCTGCCAGCGCAGACGCATAGAGCCAGGGGCTGCGATCACATCTTCTTTAACGGCGCCGCGGTGGGCGGCGGCGGTACCGGGCCCGGGTCGTTGAAACACAGCATGATCTGATCGATGCCGAATTGATCGGCCAGGACCTGGGCAATCACAGCATGCACCAGGTCCAGGTCGACCGAGGGCGCCGCGACCGTGATGGTGGCCGCGATCGCACGGCCATGCTCACCGGCGACCAGGCGCAGGTCGTCCACCGCTTTCACGCCCGGGTCGGTAAACATCGCCGCACGGACCTGTTCCAGGTTGAGCTCGTTCATGGGGACTCCAAAGCAGTGCTACCGGCGCGGGGAGCTCGGTCGCGATGCAGCCAACGATAGAGCACCGGCAGCACCAACAAGGTCAATGCGGTGGATGAGACGATGCCGCCGATGACGACAGTGGCCAGCGGCCGCTGCACTTCCGAGCCAGCACCGACATTCAAGGCCATGGGTAGGAAGCCCAGCGAGGCTACCAGGGCGGTCATCAACACCGGTCGCAGGCGTCCAAGGGCGCCGTCGCGCACAGCGTCGTCTAGCGGATCGCCCTGTTCGCGCAGACGGCGGATGAAGGCGATCATGACCAGCCCGTTGAGTACGGCCACGCCCGACAGCGCGATGAAGCCCACGCCGGCAGAGATCGACAACGGAATCCCGCGCAGAGCCAGTGCCAGCACACCGCCGGTCAGCGCCAGCGGCACGCCACTGAACACAATGGCCGCATCCTTGGCCGAGCCGAAGGCCATGAATAGCAGAGCGAAGATCAACGCCAGTGTCACCGGAACGACCACGCCCAGGCGTTGGGTGGCCGAGATCAGCTGCTCGAAGGTGCCGCCGTAATCGATCCAGTAGCCCTCTGGAAGCGCGACATCCTGGCCGATGCGTGTGCGCAACTCGCCGACGAACCCGCCCAGATCGCGCTCGCGCACGTTGGCGGTGATCACCACGCGGCGCTTGCCGTTCTCGCGGTTGATCTGATTGGGCCCGCGCTCTACCTGGATCTTCGCCACTTCCCGCAGCGGCACCGTGCGAGGCCCCCCATTGGCGCCGGCGGCCAGACGGCTGGACTCATCGACACTGGTGCTTGCCGGCAGCGGAATGGGCAGATCTGCCAGCACAGCGGGGTCTTGGCGCTGCGCTTCGGGCAGGCGCACGACCAGGTCGAAGCGGCGGTCGCCCTCGATCAACTGGCCGGCAACACTGCCCCCAATGGCGGTGGCCACCGTTTCCTGCACATCGCCCGGGTTCAGGCCATACCGTGCCAATGCCGCCGGATCTGGCGTGATGGTCAGCAGCGGCAGGCCGGAGACCTGCTCGGCCTTGACGTCTTCGGCGCCGGGGACGCTACGCATGACCCGCTCGACCCGGCTGGCCAGGCGCGTCAACTGGTCAAGGTTGTCGCCGTAGACCTTGACCGCCACGTCCGAACGGACGCCGGAGATCAACTCGTTGGTGCGCATCTGGATGGGCTGGGTGAACTCGTAGTTGCTGCCCGGGATTTCCTTGGCCGCCGCCTCCAGCTCTTCCACCAGCTCGGCCTTGGGCTTGCGCGGGTCGGGCCACTGGTCGCGGGGCTTGAGCATCAGGAAGGTGTCGGCCATCGACGGCGGCATAGGATCGGTGGCCACCTCGGCGGTGCCGATCTTTGAGAAGATGTTGGCCACCTCCGGGAACTGGGCCAGGCGCTTCTCCAGCGTTTCCTGCATGGCCACCGACTGCTCCAAGCTGGTGCCGGGAATACGCATGGGCTGCAAGGTGATGTCGCCCTCATCCAGGCTCGGCACGAACTCCGAACCCAAGCGGGTGGCCAGCACGCCACAGCCCACCACCAGCACGGCCGCGCCGGCCAGCACCACCACGCGCCGACGCAGGGCCCAATCCAGCAGCGGCGTATAACGGGCACGCGACCAGCGCATCAGGCGGTTGTCGTGCTCAGCCACACGGCCGCGCAGGAAGCTGGCGATCGCCGCCGGCACGAAGGTCAGCGACAACACCATGGCGCCGGTCAGGGCCAGCACCACCGTGATCGCCATCGGGTGGAACATTTTTCCTTCTACCCCGGACAGCGAGAAGATCGGCAGGTAGACCGCGGCGATGATGCCCAGGCCAAACAGGCTGGGACGGATCACCTCGGCGGTGGCCGAGGCGGTCAGGTCATAGCGCTCTTCATCGTTGAGCTGGCGGCCTAGCGCGTGCTGCGCCTCGCCGAACCGGCGCAGACAGTTCTCGATGATGATCACCGCCCCGTCCACGATCAGGCCGAAGTCCAGCGCGCCCAGGCTCATCAGGTTGCCCGACACGCCGCCACGCACCATGCCGATGATGGTGAACAGCATCGCCAACGGGATCACCGCCGCGGTGATCAACGAGGCGCGCACATTGCCCAGCAGCAGGAACAGCACCACCACCACCAGCAGCGCGCCCTCGATCAGGTTCTTGGACACCGTGCCGATGGTGCGATCCACCAGCGCGGTGCGGTCATAGACGGCCTTGGCATGGACGCCGGCAGGCAGGCTGGCGTTGGCGGCATCCAGCTTGGCCGCGGCCGCCTGGGAGACTTCCCGGCTGTTGGCGCCGAACAACATGAAGGCGGTACCGACCACGACCTCGTGGCCATTCTGGGTGGCCGCGCCCGTGCGCAGCTCCTTGCCTTCGCCCACGCTAGCGACGTCGCGCACCCGAATGGGCACGCCATCGCGCCGGTCCAGCACGATGTTGCCGATTGCCTCCAGATTGGCTAGCTGGCCCGGCACGCGCACCAGGAACTGCTGTCCGTTGCGCTCGATGTAGCCGGCGCCGATGTTCTGGTTGTTGCGCATGACCGCGGCGACCACGTCGTTCAACGTGAAGCCCAGCGCCACCAACTGAGCTGGATCGGGAGTGATGTGGATCTGCCGCTCGAAGCCGCCGATGGTGTTGACCTCGGTGACGCCGGGCGTGGTGCGCAGCTGCGGCCGGATCACCCAGTCCTGCAGGGTGCGCAGGTCCGTGGCCGTGTACGGGGTGCCGTCGGGCTTGCGAGCGTTGGGCTCGGCCTCCACGGTGTACATGAAGATCTCGCCCAACCCGGTGGAGATCGGCCCCATTTCCGGGTCCAACCCTTCGGGAAGCTGGGAGGCGATCTGCTGCAGGCGCTCGGCGACCTGCTGGCGGGCAAAGTACAGGTCGGTGCCGTCCTTGAAGACGACGGTGACCTGCGAAAGCCCGTAGCGCGACAGCGAGCGGCTGTAGTCCAGCTTGGGCAGACCGGCCATGGCCGTTTCGATGGCAAAGGTGACCCGTTGTTCGGCCTCCAGCGGCGAGTAACCCGGGGCCTGGGTGTTGATCTGGACCTGGACGTTGGTGATGTCGGGTGTGGCGTCAATGGAAAGGTGACGGTAGCTCCACACGCCCAGCGCAACCAGCGCAGCGGTGAGCACTAGCGTCAGCCAGCGATGGCGGATAGACAGCCCAATGAGGCGTTCGAGCATGGCGGGCCTCATTCTTCTTCCACGGTGGACTTTTCGATGTCGGCCTTGATCAGGAAGCTTTGGGCCACCACCACCTGTTCACCGGCCTTGAGGCCTTCCAGCACTTCGGCGCGTTCGGCGTCGCGGCGCCCCAGCTTCACCGGCCGGGTGTGGTAGGTTTCGCCCTGCTGCACGTAGACCACGTCCTGGTCTTCTGCGGTCTGCAGCGCCGTGATCGGCACCACCAACGCTGCCGATTGGCGATCCACGGTGACCCGCGCCTTGACCGCCGACCCCGGCCGCCACAGGCCATCGGTGTTGGCCACCGTGCCGCGCGCAATGGTGCTTTGGCTGGCGGTGGCGGTGCCGGGCAGGACGCGCTCCAAGGTGGTCTGTGCGGTGACGCCATCGCTCAAGCGGGTAACCGTCACCGGCACGCCAGCACCGATGTGCTGGGCGTCGGCGCCGAAGATGTGCAGGTCCACCCACAGCGTGGACAGGTCGGCGACCTCAAACAGCGGCGCGCCCTCAGCGGCGGCCATGCCTACGGCGGCCGTGCGCGCCATGACCACGCCACTGATCGGCGCGGTGACGGTATAGGTGGTCAGGCTCAGGTTGCTCTCTACCGTGGCCAGTGCCTGGCCGGCCCGTACCTGATCACCCACGCCCGCACGCACGGAGCGGACCGGTCCGGGGAAGCGTGCCGTGACCTGCGCGATGCGACCGTCAATCGGGGTCAACAGCCCTTGCACCTCATGCTCGTCAGCAATCTCACCGGGGCCTGCCGGTGCGACCTGGATACCCGCTGCCTGCGCAGCTTTGGCGGCAATCTTGGTTTCCAGCGGCGCTTCCTCGTGCTCGCCGTGCTCTTCGCCCTCAGCGGCGGCGCCGCCTTCGGACGCTTCGTTGGGGGCCGACGCGTTGCAGGCGGCCAGCATCATCAGGGCCATGCCCAGTGCGGTCCAAGAAAAGCGATTCATGGGGTCTCTCCGGTGGAAGCAGCCGCCGGCGGCGCGACAAGCGCTTGGCCGGTCAGGCGTTGAATTTCGATCAGGGCGCGCTGCGCATCGAGCGCCACGTCCAGCTGCTGCTGGGCCATGGCCGTGCGTTCGGACTGCAGCTGTGCCCATTCCAGGTAGCTGATCGCGCCGGCGCGATAGGCGCGCTCGGCGGCCTTCTCAGCCCGGGCCAACTTCGGCAGCACCTCGCCTTGCAGCCGTGCCACCTCGGCCTGCGCCACGGTGTAGCGACCATGGGCTTCGACCAGCGTGGAATACAGCGACAGGCCCTTGGCCTCGCGCTCGATCGTCAGAACCTCCAGCTCGGCTTCGCCGGCGCGGATCTCCGGCTGCGCGCGGCTGCGGCTGCCCAGTGGCATGGACAGGCTGGCCACCAGCGCGGTGTCGTCAGTCTCCTGCAGGCGGCGCACGCCCAGCTGCCACGACAAGTCCGGCGAGGCCGCCGAACGCGCCAGCTGCAGTCGTGCCTGCGCGATCCGGCGGGCATCGGCAAACTGCGCCAACTCGGGAGTGCGCTCCAATTCCTCGGCCAGCGACTGCATGGACGCGATCGCCGGCAGGGTCATGGGATCCGCCGCGGCCACCTCGAAGCTCGGAGCACGTTCGCCCCAGAGGGCAGCAAGGTGCTGCCGGGCGGCAATGCGCTGCTGCTCGGCCCGATCACGGGTCAACTCTGCTCTCGCCAGTGCTGCTTGTGCGGTGAGCATCACCGATTCGGGAGACGCGCCAGCCTGCAGGCGCTGCCGGGCAGCGGCGACGGTCCGCTGGCGCTGGCCGACATCCATGTTCGTCAGGCTGCGTTGCCGGTCGGCACCGACAACGGCCAAATAGCGCTGCGCCGTCTCGGCGAGCAGGTCCAGCCGCCTGGTCTCGCGCTGCACGGCCAGTGCATCAATCCGGCTTTGGGCCAAGGTGCGGCGGGCGTCGAGCTTGCCGCCGCGCTCCAGGACCGAGCTCAGGCTCAAGGTCAACTCCGCGCTGTCCAGGCCACGGGCCGCGCCCGTGCCCAGCGCATTTTCAACCTCCGCCCCCAACGTCCACGGTGGCCGCTGCACGGCCTGGTCGCGCTCGGCAGCGAGCACCGTGGCTCGCGCATCGACCAGGCGCAGCTCGGGGTGGGTTTGGGCCACGCGTGCAAACGCGTCGTCCAAGGTCATCAGCTCTTCTGCTGTCGCCGGCGTTGCCGCCGCGCTCAACAGTAGCCACGCGGCCAGGGCCGCCAATCGCACATGCATGAAGTACTCCAGAATTTTCGATAGCCAACAGGGATCCGGCGCACGCCGGCGCGCATCACCCTGCGGTCGGCGGCCGGAACGGCGCGAGCAGGTGCTCATGCCGATATCTGTCCGCATGGGCTGTCGCCGACGGCCAATGCCGGCCGATATGAGCAATGGCCAACACTATTTCTGGAGCCGGCGCGGCCTGGCTACAGCACAGCACCAGCTGCTGTAGCCGGTGCAGCGCGGCGTCTACGCCACGCTCGGAAGCTGGTGATGCCACTGCCGGGTCATGGTCGGCCGCGGCCAGATGGGTTTGAACATGGAGCTCGCCAACCACTGCCAGCACCGGCTGCGTCACAAGGCCCACGGCCAAGTGCGCCAGCAGCAGCCAGCGCAGGCCACAGCTCAGCCGGCCAAGCGCTGTCATGCAGGCGTTTTGCGCGCGTCGGCACGCGCCCGGCGAGCATCACCCAAGATCTCGAAAGCCTCCTTGATCACATACAGGCCGATCAGGGCGCCGATCACGAAATCCGGGTAGGGGCTGGCCAGCCACCACACCAACAGGCCGGCCAGAATCACCCCAACGTTGGCCACCACATCGGCGCGGGTAAACAGCCAGGTCGCTCGCAGATGCACTTCGCCAGACTTCAAGGGGGCGAGCATACGGAGCACCTTCAGGTTCACGGCCAGCGAGACCAGAGCGGTACCGATCATCCAACCGCTGACCGGCTCGGCGCCGTACATCACCCGGCGGCCGACTTCGACCAGCACGCCTACGCCCAGCACCAGCAGCACGCTGCCACTGACCCACGCGGCGTTGGCCTTGAAGCGCGCCGTGCGCCCGATAGCGACCAGGCCAATGGCATAGGCGGTGGCGTCAGACAGCATGTCCAGCGCGTCAGCCAGCAGCCCGGTGGAATGGGCAATCCAGCCGGCAATGCCGCCGATCACGGCCATCGCTGCATTCAGGACCAAGGCGATCCAGAGGATGCGTCGCTCCTCCTTGTTCTTGGCTTCGTGGTGGCACCCGCAATCACTCATGTCTTGGTCCTCTGCTGTGTTGTTTCATTGCTTGTTTGCGCCTGGCTGTCTACGCACACCGGAACGGGCATTGGCGAGGAACCCCACGATGGCGGCGGTGCCTACCAATACCTGCGCCAGCAGCGACTGCCAGGTGGGATACAGGCCGATCCACTCGATGCGCGGCAACGCGAGCGGTGTTTGAGAGATCCAGCCCGCTTCCTGCAACGCGGCCACGCCTTTACCGATCAGGATGACCGCCATCACCGCGATGAGAATCGAGCTGATCGAAAAGAACCGGCCAATCGGCAGCCGCCTGCTCATGCGCAGCATCCAGTACGCCACCGCAGCCAACACCGCGATTCCCGCCGCCAGGCCTGCGAGGATGGCGGTGGACGCCTGATCGCTCCACATCGCGATGTAGAACAAGATCGTCTCAAACACCTCGCGGTACACCGCGACAAAGGCCAGCATGAACAGGAAAACAGCCGAGCGCCGTGTCAGCGCAGTCGTCAGCTTGGCGTGCAGGTACTCCTGCCACCGCCCTGCAAGGCTCTTTTGGTGCATCCAGATGCCTACGCTGAGCAGGACAGCGGCAGCGAACAAGGCCGAGACGCCCTCAGTGACTTCCCGGTTCGCACCGCTGATATCAACAAAGTAAGTGGCCACCGCCCAGGTAGCTGCGCCTGCCAACAACGCGCAGATCCAACCCGCATGCACATACGGCAACACATCAGACCGCTCGGCTTTACGCAAGAACGCCACGATACCAATCACGATCAGCAGCGCTTCCAGTCCTTCGCGTACCAAGATGGTAAAGCTGCCTAGAAACGCGGTGCTGGCGCCTATTCGGGTGTCCTGCAGCGCCACGTCCGCGCGATCAAACAGCTGGGCAATTTGCGCTGCCTGCCCGGCAACGTCAGCCGCGGGCGCATGCTGATCCAGCTGCGCGCGGTAGCCTGCCATGGCCGTCTCGATCTCTCGCAGCAATGACGGATTGCGCGTGGCCAGCGTGGGTTCAAGCGGCTCTACACCATCCAGATAGGACGAGAGCGCAAGCTTTTTGGCTTGAGCCAGGTCCTCATCAGCGTAAGCGCGCTGGCTGGCGGCCAGTCGCTGCCGCGCCACCGCAAAGCGATCGGCTCCTGGTACCGCTTCGTTTACTACCTGTGGCTGCGAACGCAGGTAGGCGATGATCGCGTTTGCCTGATCGGCGGGCATCGTGGTGGCAAGATCGGCCTCTCGCGTGCGTGTCAGCGCTTCGAGCGAGGGAATGTGCGTATGGGCCTCGGCACTGGTGCGCCATAACGCCTCACCTTGAGCCTTGGCTTGCGAGGAGTACCCCAAGCTGCCCACATAGAATGCCAACGCCCAGCGATCACTTTCTGACAGCCCAGAGAAGCTGACCATGCCGGTACCCGGCACACCCTGGGAAATGACCTCGTACAACGACAGCGGCGTTCGCTGCGCGGCGCGAGTGGCATCGGTGAACGCGATCGGCGGCGGACTTAACGCTTGCGCGGCGGGGCCATCACCGTGACCTGTGGGGCCGTGACAGGCCGCGCACTGCTGGCTGTAGATGGACGCGGCCTGGGAGGTCTTCGGCGCGCTCGCCGGAACAGCGCCGATCGGGTAGCGGGCCAACAGCGTCGTGCCGAGCCCGCGCGCCAACGTTGCCACTTGCGCCGGGTCGGCCTTCTCTGCCACCGCCTGGACCAGGCGGTCGGCCTGGGCCGTCAGCTCCTGCTGGTTCTGGCCACTGGGCAATGCTGCCAGCTGACTGCGCACGGCGCCGGCAAACTCGCTCATTTCGGCGTATTCGTTGGGGGCAATTACGCGACCGGCCTGGACCGCGCCGGGGTAGTCGACCGCGATGTAATCGAGCATCTGCCAGGTTTGGCGCAGGTCTGCTGCGGCAGGCTCCGCCTGAGCAGAAGCGGGCAGAACCCAGCCGATCAGCAAGGCAATCAGGCAGTAGCGAATCAAGGCGATGGGCAGTGGCATGGTCGTCACATGCAGCGCCGCGGCCGGAGTGGCGGCGGATACGGGTTCAGCGTAAAGTCCGTAGCTACTACGGAGTCAAGCGTACTACGAATGAAAATCAGTGAGGCTGCCGACGCCAGCGGATGCCACTTGGAGACGATTCGCTATTACGAGCGGATCGGGTTGCTGCCGCGCCCGGGGCGCACGGGCAACGGCTACCGGGTCTATGGCCCGGCCGACATCGAGCGGCTGCGCTTCATTGCGCGTGGCCGGGACCTGGGCTTCAGCCTGGAGGAGGTCCGCAGCCTGCTGCAGCTGGCCGGCGATGAGGAGCTTTCGTGCGGGGACGTGGACCGGTTGGCCCGCAGCCATCTGGCCGACGTGCGCGCCCGCATGGCCGACCTGCAGCGCATGGCCAGCGAGCTGGAACGGGTGATTGCCAGTTGCCATGGCGGGCAGCGGGCGGAATGCACCATCCTGTCGACGCTGCGCCAGACGACCTCGGTGGAGGCCACGCGCCAGTGACCGAACTGGACCGCTACCTCGATGCGGCCACGCGCCAGAACACGGTGCGCAGCTATGCGTCGGCGCTGCGGCACTTCGAGGTTGAATGGCAAGGCCACCTCCCAGCGACACCTGACAGCGTGGCCCGGTACCTGGCCGCTTATGCGCAGACCTTGGCGACCAGCACCCTCCGCCAACGTCTGGCGGCCATCGCCTCTTGGCACCGCGACCACGGCTTTGTCGACCCGACCCGATCGCCGCTTGTGCGCAAGGTGCTCAAAGGCATCCAGACCCTGCACCCGGGCCAGGTCAAGCAAGCCGCGCCGCTCCAGATTCGGCGGCTGGTCGAGCTCGATGACTGGCTGGCCGCGGCGATCGCTGCGGCACATGCCCGGGGCGATGGGCCGGCGGCGCTGCGCCATCAACGAGACCGAGCGCTGGTGCTGCTCGGGTTCTGGCGGGGATTCCGTGGCGATGAACTGCTGCGTCTGGACGTGGCCCATCTCACGCTGGTGCCGGGACAGGGGATGACCTGCTTCTTGCCACGCAGCAAGGGTGATCGCCAAGCAGCCGGCGTCACCTACAAGGTGCCGGCGCTGTCGCGGTTATGTCCGGTGGAGGCGACCCAGGCGTGGCTGCAGGCGGCCGACCTGCAAGAAGGGCCGGTGTTTCGGGCAGTCAACCAATGGGGCCAGGTGAGCGCCGAAGGCCTGCATCCCAACAGCTTGGTGCGCCTGCTGCGCGAGTTGCTGACCAGTGCAGGCTTTGCCGATGCGGGGCTCCACAGCAGCCATTCGTTGCGCCGCGGCTTTGCCAGCTGGGCCAACGACCAAGGCTGGGACATGAAGGCCTTGATGGAGTACGTGGGCTGGCGCGATGTGCAGTCGGCCATGCGTTACCTGGACGGGCGTGACCCGTTTGCCCGGGACCGCATTGAAGCAAGCCTGCCCAGTCCAACCGTGCCGGTACCGGCGATGGCACTGCCGGCGCCGGAGGGCAAATCGGCCCTGCAGCTGCGCCTGCGCATGGTGCTGACCCCGTTTGCCCGCACGGGCCGCGGCGCGGCCAAGGCCCGAGGCCGAATTGAAGAGATCTGCTTGGCCCCGTTCCAGGCTGTGCGCCTGAACACCGCCAGCAGCGAGTACCAGTTGACTGCTCCCACCGATCCCGAAAGGGATCTGGATGAAATCCTGGCCACGTTGCTCGATGACATGCACCGCATGGCCGATACGCACCAGTGCTTCCTGGAAGCGTCGCTCAGTACAGACGACGGCCGGCACTGGGACTGATCCCCCTCACACCCTCCGGATCCAATGGCTACCCTTCACGAGACCGCCTACCCGCGACTGAAGCCTGATCCCACCGCCAAGGAACTGGAGGAGATCTATACCCCGACCGCCGCTGAGATTGCATTCGCCAAGCAGCTGACCACCCAGCCGGGTCCGCAGCTGGCGGTACTGATTCATCTCAAGCTCTTCCAACGCTTGGGCTACTTCACGCTGTTGGCCGACGTACCCGAGCGGATCCGGAAGCACATCGCCAAGGCCGCCCGACTCGGGCGCGTATTGGACACCGACCAGCTCGAACGCTACGACGCTTCCGGCAGCCAGCGCCGGCATATGCCGCAGCTTCGGCAATTCATCGGGGTACGTCCCCTGGATAAATCGGGCTTGGCTTGGCTGGACACAGTGGCCACCGGAGCAGCCCAGACCAAGCACACCATCCCGGACATCGTGAACGTCCTGCTCGAAGAGCTGGTGCACCATCGCTACGAACTGCCCGGTTTCCGCACTCTGGAGCTGGCCGCCATCGGCGCCCGTGAGCGGGTCAATCTGGGCTACTACCGCAGCATCAGCCACGCGCTGACGCCTGCCACGCGCACGCTCATCGACGAACTGCTGCGCGCACCGGAAGGGTCCAGGTTCACCGGCTGGCAATCACTCAAGCGCGAGCCCGGCCGGCCCACCAACAAGGAAGTTCGGTTCTACCTGCAGCACATCCGCATGCTGCAGCAGTTGGCCGACCAGCTGCCTCCCATCGATGTGCCGGTGCCCAAGCTCAAGCAGTTCCGTGCAATGGCTCGGGCCTATGACGCCAGCGAGCTGGCCGAACTGGCTCCGGACAAGCGCTATGCGCTGGCCACCATCTTCATTCGCGCCCAGCATGCCAAGACACTGGATGATGCAGCCGAGTTGTTCATCAAGCAGGTGCGCGGGCTGGAGAACACGGCCCAGCAGAAATTGCTGGCCTACCAGCTCGAACATGCCAAACGGGCCGACTTCCTCATCGGCCAGCTCAAGGAAATCCTGCAGGCCTATCAGCTAGACGGCAGCGATAGTCAGCGCGTGGATGCCATCGACAACAGCCTGGAAGCGGAAGTGTCGACCTTGCTGGCCGAATGCGAAGAACATATGGCCTACGCCGGGAAGAACTACCTGCCTTTCATGCTGCAGCCCTATGGCGCGGTCAGGCCGCTGCTGTTCAATGGGCTGGAGCTGATGAAACTTCGGGCGACCAGCCACGACGCCGGCATGGAGCCGCTGATCGCAGCGGTGCTCTCGCTGCGCAACCAGCGCCGTGAGCTGATCGAGGTCGCCTCCCTCGGTTTGGACCCGGAAAAGGACTTTGACTGGATGTCCAAGCTCTGGTGTCAGCACGTGTTCGGCAAGCGGGCCAGTGCAGCCGGCGCCGGCTGGATGCACCGTAAGTACTTCGAGCTGGCCGTGCTGGTGCAGGTCAAGGACGAACTGAAGTCCGGAGATCTCTTCATTCCCAGCAGCGAACGGTTTGATGACTACCGTGAGCAGCTGGTCGATGAAGCCACCTTGGCCCAGGAACTGGAAGCCTACGGCCAGGTGTCAGGCCTGCCCACCGACGCCGAGTCTTTCGTGGCGGGATTACGTGCACAACTGACCTCCCTGGCCGATGAGGTCGACGCGCGTTTCCCGGAGAACGTACATGCGGACATCCTGGATGGGCGCCTGGTGCTGCGGAAGGGGCAACGCGCCGAAGTCTCCAGCGCGATTACCACGGTGGATCGCCTCATCGCCGAACGGCTTCCAGAATCCAGCATCGTCGATGTCCTGATCGATGCCAGCCAATGGCTGGATCTGCACCGTTTCTTCCGCCCGATCGCCGGCACCGAGAGCCAGGTCGAAGATCTGCCCCGACGTGTGATCACCACGCTATTCTGCTATGGCTGCAACCTGGGGCCGACGCAGACGGCGCGGTCGATCAAGGGCTTCAGCCGGCGCCAAGTCGCTTGGCTCAACCTGAAATACGTGACCGAGGATGTGCTTGAGAAGGCCATCGTGGAGGTCATCAATACCTACAACAGATTCGACCTGCCTGGCTATTGGGGCAGCGGCAAGAGCGCATCAGCTGATGGCACGAAGTGGAGCGTCTACGAGGACAACCTGCTGTCGGAGTATCACATCCGCTACGGCGGCTACGGTGGCATCGGCTACTGCCACGTGTCCGACAAATACGTAGCGCCGTTCAGCCACTTCATTCCCTGTGGCGTGCACGAGGGCATCTACATCCTCGACGGTCTGTTGGCCAACACTTCCGACATCCAGCCTGAGATCGTCCATGGCGACACGCAGGCCCAAAGCTATCCGGTCTTCGGCCTGGCCCACATGCTGGGCATCCAGCTGATGCCCCGGATCCGGAACATCAAGGACCTGACATTCTTTCGGCCCGAACCGGGTAGGGCTTATAAGAACATCCAGGCACTGTTCGGGGACAGCATCGACTGGCAACTGATCGCCACCCATCTCCACGACATGCTGCGGGTGGTGATCTCAATCCGATTGGGCAAGATCACCGCGTCCTCGATCCTGCGCCGGCTGGGCACCTACAGCCGGAAGAACAAGCTGTACTTCGCCTTCCGGGAACTTGGCAAGGCCGTTCGAACGCTGTTCTTGCTGCGCTACATTGATGACAATGAGATCCGCAAAACGATCCATGCTGCCACCAACAAGAGCGAGGAATACAACGGCTTCGTGAAATGGGTGTTCTTTGGCAGCCAGGGGATCATTGCTGAGAACGTCCAACACGAGCAGCGCAAGATCATCAAGTACAGCCAGCTGGTGGCCAACATGATCATCCTCCACAACGTGGAAGGCATGAGCCGGACCTTGGCCGAGATGAGGAAGGAGGGGATTGAACTGACGCCCGAGATCCTGGCCGGCCTGTCGCCTTATCGGACCAGCCACATCAATCGCTTCGGCGACTACCACCTGGATCTTGAAAGGGAAGTGGCGCCGCTGAGCTACACAGCCAAGGTGCTTGAACAGACCCCATAGATGGGGAGAACCTGATCGAGAGACGAGCAATCAACTTTGAAATTCAGTCGCTTAGGCAGCTTTTGGCCCTGTACGTAATGATTCCCTGCCGACCCTCTTCAAGGTTCATCCCAGCGACTGCCCAGTTGAAGGCCGCTCTTTCGTGGGCATTGAGTTCCGCGTCGATAGCGTCAATTGACTGCCGGTATTGCTGCTGGGTTCCATTCGTAACCATCTTCTTGTCTGTCGGACCGCTGCAGGCAGCTAGCAGTGCTGATGCTGCCAGGATCAGTGTTGCTCTGCTTCTGGCCGCGGTGATGAAGCGGTATGGCTGTTCGCTCATGCGTCCCCCTGTCAATGAAGAAGACAGAATATCTGGTTTTTAGATATCGGAGAACTGGATATAGCTTTCTAGGCCGCTCAGCCAAGGCGCGGTCGTGTCGAAGTCCATCCATCGAAAAGAGTACGCTGCCCTCATTGAGGCTGTTCGCGAGGCGCGGCTAGCTGCCGGTCTGACCCAGGCCCAGGTGTCCAGCATGCTGGGCCGCAGCCAGTCATTCATCAGCGACGTCGAAACAGGCAAGAGAAGGGTTGATGTGGTGGAGCTGAGAGATATCGCCCGCCTGACAGGCCTTTCGCTGGGCAAGTTGATCACAAACTTTGAGAAGCGAATCAAAGACTAAAGCCCCTTAGGGTGTAGCGGTAGGTTCGCGCTTCTTGCCGGCCGGTCGGGACCAGGCGCACACGCCAGTGACAGACGGCCAACCGGATGGAAGGGGCACGCCCTGCCGGAAATCCGTGACGTAGATCGGCCTCGGCGTGCCGGGTCGAAACTTTAGGCTGTTTTGTGGAACCGTGGGGTCTGAACCCTCGTGTAGATCCGGGTGAAGCGACGTCTTTACAGTTGTTGATGTGAAGACATTTCTCCGGCCCACTCCACAGCAGCTCCACAGGTCGCTAAAGCGAACCCCTAAATGCCTCCGATGGGCTTGTCGCGGGGCCTATACCCTTTCGGCGCGACTGTCTGACGTGGAGGATTGCGCCCTACACAAGCTTCGAGACGCAAAGGCTATCGCTTGGCGGCGGCAGCGCAAGATGCGCAGCTGGGCCGCGAAGCATCCCCGGTTCCTACTGTTAGCCTTTCCGCTTTGGGGTGATCCCCGGTCATTCGCTGAGTTACCGGAACAGAAGCTTTGGCCGCGCATTCTTGGCGTTTTCGCGCTTGTTAGCCCCCATCATCGATGCGCTACAAGCCGATCCAGGAAGTGGCCAGTCACTAGTTCAATGGGCAGAAGTTGCTGGCGTATCCTCTCGGACTCCTGCAAGACGCTGGGTTGCCGCTACTGGCCTGGGATGTTGTGAGTGGCGCCAGAGGCTGAAGCTTGCTGCGTCCCTCCCTCTCCTCCAGAGCGACTGCAAAGTTGGTGATGTTGCCAAGCGGCTGGGCTATAGCGGCCCCTCCCCTTTTATTGCAATGTTTCGCCGACTAACCGGCATGTGCCCAACTCAGCTGAAGAGCGCTGTCTAGATGCAACTTCACCTTGAGGAGAGGGCCCTTTGAACCTGGCTAGCCGAAGAAGCGTTCCCCGAACAAGGAGAACGGGCCTCAAGCGGCCCGTTTTCATTTGAACTGCAGCTATGCAATTGTCTTTCAGCGCTTGGTCGAGGTGTCATCCACGACCATGACCTCGTCAGGCTTCTTGCGAGCTGCGTACTCCGCCAGTACCACACCAAATACTGCCATCAAACCGCCACCCACGACCCAGGTGCTCAGAGACTCTTTGAGGACCACCACCGCAAGCAATGCAGTGACGATCGGGACGAGATTGAAGAACCCGGCCACGCGAGCAGAGCCCAGCCGATGCAGGCCGGTCATCCATGCCAACGGTGCCATGATCGAAGCGCCGATTGCTGCGAATGCAATGCAGCCGCTGGCTGCGCCACCCTGGACGCCAGTGCCTGCGACAAGGAAAAGAGGTAGCAGCAGGATCGTTGCAGACATGGCTTGAAGAAACAGGGATTCGATCAGCGTTACGGGAATGCGCCACTTGTGCATCAGCAAATTGTAGGTGGCAAAAGCCAAAGCGCCCAGCAGCATCAGGGCGTCACCTTTGTTGATTCCATGGGAAACCAAGGCTTCAAAGTCACCATGGGACACTACCGCTATCACCCCAACCAAGGAGATGATCGAACCAATCACTGCGCCACCGCGGACTGCGTGACCCATGAAGATGCGCGACAAGGCAAGAGCGATCAACGGGATGAGTGCCTGGATAACGCCCATGTTGGTCGCAGAAGTGAAATGTGCGGCGTAGTACGCCAGGCATTGGAACATGACACCGCCCAAAGCACCGAGCACGAGGAAGCGTGCCCAATTGGCTTTCAGGACCGCTAGGTTCGACTTCAGGCGCGGCAGGGCGAATGGGAGCAAGATGATGGCCGCAGCAAGCCATCGCCAGAAGCTAATATCGACCGGGCCGACGGTCCCTGCAGCGAGCTTTGTAACGATGGTGTTGGCGCCCCAGAGAAGGCAGGCCAGGAGGGGGAGCAGGTAGTACATGGCATCCTCAGATACTGGATATCAACAGCCAGTAGCGTAGACTTGGCGGAATTTCGTTACATCCATAATTTGCGCCAATCTTCATCTTGAATGCGACATGGCAATGGACCCCGTCCCCTCGTTCAGCTCCATCCCTGGAGACATCTACGTTCGGCAAGGGACTTTGCCTCCCTCCGACTGGGATGCTCGTGTGCATCCGTGGGGGCAGTTCAACTATGTTGCGCAGGGTGTCATGGAGTTACAGGTAGGCGAGGACTGGATGGTGTCCCCTACCCACTATGCGATATGGATTCCGCCTGGTGTTCACCACTCATCCCGAAACCGTGGTGCGGTTGCTTATCGATCCGCATACCTTTCGGTCGGCGCGTCGGCGCAGATGCCCAGCATTCCGACTGCGTTAGCGGTTAGCTCGTTGCTTAGGGAGATCTTGGACGAACTGGCCCGTCGTGACATCGGCGAGGCCGTTAAGCCAGAAGACCGGCGACTCTCCGCGGTCGCCCTTGACCTGATTCTGGCCGCGCCGGTGATGTCGAGCTTCCTGCCGCTGGCCAGCGGTGACGTGCTAAAGCGGATTCTGAGCTATGCCGAGACCTCCCTTCAGGACTCTCCGTCGGCACTTGAGGTCGCAGAGCGCCACCACATTAGTGTTCGATCACTTGAGCGCTTGGCAAAGCGCGAGCTAGGGATGGGGTTCGGAGAGTGGCGCAGTCGGCTTCGTTTTCTGAGGGCAATTGATGCCTTGGGTTCAGACCGATCAATTACGCAGATTGCAGACGATCTGGGCTATGCAAACTCAACGTCTTTCAGTGAGATGTTCAAGCGACACTCTGGCCGGACCCCAGACCAGTATAGAAGGGGCCTCAGTCCGCTCCAGCGAGAGGTGGAGCCCTCCTCCCGCTGAATCGAGGCAGGCCTCGAAGCTGTTGGGTCAACCATTTAGCTGGCCCAGACAGTGGCCATTCGGATCGATGGATCATCCAGAGGGTGTCAACCACCGGAGATCCACAGTCAACCACCTCAATTGCGTCTTGCCGAGCGAAGGATTCACGGGCGTGTCGCGGAATGACAGTGAATCCCAGCCCGAGCGATACCGGCTCAAGGATGAGCGCAACCTGATTGGTGAAGCCGTGTATAGGAAGCGCGCGTACGCCTGGATTTCCTGGGAACTTGCGGGCGAGAAGGCGGGTGGCCATAGCCTGGCCATCTGGATGATCAACGAAACCCAACTTTTGAAGATCCGCCCAGCTGTCCGCGCAGGCACCTCTCGGAACTACCAGCTCAAGCGCCTCCTCGGTGAAGGGCTCAGCCCGCAGCCGAGGGTCATCCGGCCGAAGTGCAAGTAGACCCACCTCGTACTTCTTCTCCAGTACCGCCGATAGGATTTCTGGGTCCGGCGAGAAGCGATGACGAATGATCAAGCCGGGATGGGTGCGCTGGAAGTCCAGCAACACCGGGTAAAGAGCAAGGCCAACACTCCCGGGGGTTATCAGCGCAAACTCCCCCTGATCGCTGTCCGCGCTCGCGAGCTTGGCTTGAAGCCGGCGATCGGCCGAATCCATCTCTTGGCAGTACTGCAATAGAGCCATTCCCGCCGGCGTCAGCTCAATAAATCGTGGTCTGCGCAGAAACAGGGCACCCAGCTGTTGCTCAAGATGACGTACATGCTGACTGACCGCAGCCTGGGTGAGCTGCAGCTGGCCTGCGGCCCTGGTAAAGCTCCCGACCTCTGCGATAGCCCGAAAGGATCGGAGCCAATGCTCATTCAGCATAAGAATATTTTATCAATCTGATAAAAATGGATCAGATCATGGTTGAGTTGCAGGGTCTAATCTTGCGGCTACCCCTCTCTTCAGTGGTGTGCCGTGCCTGCCCTACCCCCTCCCTACCCTCGCGCCTTCTCCCACATCGGCCTGTCTGTTACCGATCTCGATGCCGCGGTTTCCTTCTATACAGAAGTCTTGGGCTGGTACCTCGTCATGCCGCCGACCAGGATTGCTGAAGACGAAAGCGCAATTGGCGTGATGTGCACGGATGTGTTTGGGCCTGGATGGGGCAGCTTCCGCATTGCACATCTATCCACTGGTGACCGGGTTGGAGTCGAAATCTTCCAGTTCAATAACGCCGAGCGTCCCGCGAACAACTTCGAGTACTGGAAGTCGGGCGTCTTCCACTTCTGTATTCAGGATCCGGACGTTGAAGGCCTGGCCGCTCGGATTGTGGCAGCTGGTGGAAAGCAGCGAATGCCGGTTCGAGAGTACTTCCCAGGGGAGAAGCCCTATCGGATGGTTTACATGGAGGATCCGCTGGGCAACATCCTGGAGATCTACAGCCACAGCTACGAGCTTACGTATTCAGCTGGCGCGTACGTCTAGCTCCACGCACACCCTCAGCCAGCTTTCGACTGCCAGGCAGTCCTCGCCAAACTGAGACACGACGGTACGGAGCAAGTGTCTCGGCTGTAGAAGTCAGAGGTCTGCAAGTTAGAAGCTGGCGAACGTAATTTTAACGATTCATCGGCGAGCCGCGCCGCTAGCCCTAAGGAGCATATGATGAAAATGAACGGCATTCGTTGGCCGGAAGGCTACCTTCCTGGTTACACCGAAAACTTTGTCTCGAATGAGCTGATCGTCCTCGGCCTTGCCGCAGCTGATGTTTGGCCGTTGCTTGAAGAGCCACGTCTGTGGCCGACCTACTACGGAAATTCAGCCAATGTGCGCTTCCACGATGGCGCCGGCCCTCTGTTGCGAAACGGGGATCGATTCTACTTTGAAACCTTTGGCTTCCCCGTGGAGGCTCAATGCGTCGAGCATGAGGCTCCTACCTCCGAGGGTCCGGGCCGGATCGCTTGGCATGGCTGGGCCGGTGAGCCCGGGTCTGCCGATCGACTTGACGTTCATCATGCGTGGATTGTCGAAGACCTTGATGGTGGCCGAGTGCGGATCCTCACGCAGGAGACGCAGAAGGGACAGCCTGCAGAAGCCCTGCGTCTGGCCAAGCCGAATCCAATGATCAATGGTCACCAGGATTGGCTGGACGGCCTGGTGGAAGCAGCTCGAGCCGCCAAGTCAACGTCCTAAGCCGGAGTAAATCCCCGTGCTTGCTCCTCTTGCTCTCCCCAAAGCCCCGTTTATGTCTGCCCTGTTTAGCCCATTCGAGCTCAAAGGTGTCACTCTTAAGAATCGTATCGCGGTGCCGCCCATGTGCCAGTACAGTGCGGAGGACGGCCGTATCAACGATTGGCATCTCAGCCACTATGCCGCGCTTGCGCGCGGAGGCGCTGGGCTCGTGATTGTCGAGGCTACCGCCGTGTCTCCGGAAGGACGCATCACCCCGGGATGTGCTGGCCTGTGGGGTGATGAGCAAATTCCAGGAATGGCAGCCATCGCTTCTGCCATCAAGCAAGGCGGTGCCGTAGCTGGCATCCAGATCGGCCACGCAGGGCGCAAGGCTAGTGCAAATCGGCCATGGCAAGGCGATGACCACATCGCAGCCGATGATCCCGCAGGATGGGCGATCCTTGGTCCCTCGCCGATCGCCTTTGGCGGCTCGCTCGATAGAGTTCCCAACGAGATGACGGTTGAGGACATTCATCGCGTTCAAGCGGATTTCGTCGCTGCAGCCAAGCGTGCGCTTGCTGCAGGATTTGAATGGCTGGAGCTTCACTTCGCTCATGGCTATCTGGCGCAGAGCTTCTTCAGCCCCGACAGCAACAAGCGGGAGGATCGCTACGGTGGCAGTGCGGAGAACAGAGCACGCTTCCTGCTGGAGACATTGGCGGCCGTCCGTAAGGTTTGGCCCGAGCATCTGCCGCTGACCGCGCGCTTTGGAGTTGTGGAGTACAACTCGCGCGATGGCCAAGCACTGGTCGACTCCATTGAGATTGGCAAAGAAATGCGAGAGTTGGGGCTTGATCTGCTCAACGTGAGCATTGGCTTCAGTGCTCTTGGTGGCCGCGTCCCATGGGGTACACAGGCGTTCCTGGCACCCCTTGCTGAGCGATTTGCTAATGAAACTGGGCTTCCGGTGGCCACAGGTTGGTGCATCGATGATCCACAGACTGCCGAGCGCGTTGTAGCGGACTGTCAGGTTGACCTAGTGATGATCGGGCGGGCCCACCTATCCAATCCGCACTATCCGTACCAAATGGCCATTGCGCTTGGCCAGGAGCTCCCAGCCAGCGTGCTACCCACGCCTTACAGCTATTGGCTGAGCAGATACAAAGGCCCGGGCAAGGCGTCGGCTCAATAGGAGCGAGCCAGCCCCCTCCTCCATCGAGCAATAGGGGCAAATGATCTGGCTCCCATCGAGAATCCCTAACGCCATTGCAAGCTGCTACCCCGCCTCAACACAGGCGGGGACAGGCACCATTAAAGTTGCTCCGCCTTGTCCGCCAGGGGTCACCGAAGCGGCTGCGTGAGCGAGACGGGATGGGAGGTCTGACTAGGCGCCGAAGAAGACTCGAGCTAGCGAGAGGCACTTGGCCGACGCTGCCTTGCCGGCATGCTCAAGCGCGAGCGCTCCGCCGCCGACAAGATGACCATCAGCACAAAGGGGTTGGCTACCTGAATCATGACTACGGACGTCTCTGAGATTGCACCTTGCAGCAGGAGAATCATCGGAATAGTGAGTAGGGCATGGAACAACACTCCCGCACCAACCAAAAGGGCTAGTGCTCGATAGCTCATACGACCCGCGCCAAAGGATGTGTAGATCATCCAAGCGCAGAGGGGGATGAAGATGATGATCGCAGTTAGCGTTCCCGCGCCGTAGCCGACCCCGAGAATCAGCGGGATCACGTGGAAGACAACGTTGATCATGATGATGCTGTAGATCGCATAGCCCCTTGAGCCAGGGCAAGGCTGGAAAGATTGAAGGCGGCGATCGCCTGCCCTGGGTGAAGACGCGTGGTGAGGACAACTACGCGATCTCAGAGCAAATCGGCTGGCAGGTCCATGTCTATGGACGAGCCAGTACTGAACTAAAGGGCTGGTGCGACAGCCGCGGCATGGCTCTTCGCGAGTTTACCTGGCACGAAGAACATGGCCGCGCTGGACGTCAGCAGGACGCTGTCTACGTTCTGCGGCCTGACACTTGGGTGGGATTGGCACAGCCAACGCAGTCCCTAGACGAGCTGCAGCGCTATTGGGATTCCCGCATGGGCAAGAGATTGAGCACGTGAGCGAGATGCAACCTAAGTGGGGTCGTCGCAAGGAGGCGCGGCCGCTCGAGATTGTAGACGCTGCGGTAGATGTTTTCCTTGAGAACGGCTTTGCTGCCGCAAAGCTCTCTGATATCGCGAAGCGCGCACGAGTCGCGAAGGGCACGATCTACCTCTACTTTGAAACCAAGGAAGAGCTGTTTCGAGCCGCAGCGCGCCAGTTGATCTCCACAAATCTGGAAGGCCTTGAGACGGCACAGGCGACCTTCGACGGGTCGATTGAGGAGCTAATCCCGACGCTCCTCCAGCGAGCGGTCTCATCAGGTGGCGATGCCCGCTTGTCTGCAGCATTGCGAATGGTGCTATCGGAGAGCCGAATGTTTCCTGAGCTTGCGAGGATCTGGCATGACGAAGTTGCATCTCGCATGATCCGGCTGGTGGCAAGCGCTGTCGAGCGGGCGCAGGCCAAGGGGACCGTCCGCGCCGGCGACTCAAATCTCATGGCCTTTTCAATCATGGCTCCGATCGTAATGGGTGTGCTGTTCCACGAGCTGTTCGGGACCTCGAGTCCGCATGCACCTGCGCTGGACAAACTTGCGTCCCAGCATGCTTCAATGATCCTTCATGGCATCACTGTGGATGCGATGTAAGCCGCCCTCACGGAGTTGTTAAGGGTTAGGCCACATCTATCCCTCCATGATTGAGATCAGTTGTCCTAGCCCTGCGACTTCGAGGGTGATCGTCTGCCGGCCAGAAGCAGATTCAGCGCGGCACAATCCTAGCCAGCGCATGCGCCCAAGGCATTGCTACTTGAAGGATGGGCAGCCATTGGCAAGCCACCAGCAGGCTACCGTCCTTCGTCGCCCCATGCGCACCGTCACGCAGTTCGAGCAGGGCATCCGGCCCGGGTTAGTCGTCCATCCCGCTGCAGACGATCAGGTCGAAACGACCCGTCGGCCACTCCTGCAGTTTCTGGGCGCAGGCCGCCGGAAGCGATAGAACGTTGAGTGTCGGTCCGAGGGCTGGCGCACCTCGTAGCCGCTGCCTCGATATCCCCCCGAGAACCGCTGGCCGAACGCAAGCGTCAGCGCCTCCACGCTCAGCACCACGTTCCAGATCCTTCGTGGCCCCACTTGCCGCTTCGCTTCCTGCGTTACGACGGCCAGCGCAACGGCCCCGATGACCGCGGACTGGTACCGGAGTTCAGGCACCACTCGCCGAGCTCCCGCGCGCCTGCGATCAGACGAAGACCTCATCGAGCAGGTCCCGCAGCGCGCCGTTCAGCCTCGGGTCGCCCTGTCCCTGCAAGGACAGGTACAGCGACAACGGGTCCACGACGGTGCCCGCGCCACCCAGGCGGGTGGAGTACGCCCAATGCTGCACGTCTGCATAGCCCTCGCCGGCCACGGGAAACCATTCCGGCTCCGGATGCCGACGGAAGCAGTCTCGTCCGATCGCAGCGATCGGACGCGATGGCGCCGCCAGTTCGGTGAGAACGGACAGGCCGGTTTCTCCCGCAGCACGACAATGATCGGCCAGCAGCATGTCCAAGCCACTTTTGCCGATGCAAGTGGTGCGCAGCACCGGCGAGCGCAGCCGCGGCAGCGCGACCGCCCACAAGGAGCGGCGCGCTTTCAAGAACCGTAGCTTCGTCTCCCGCCCCTCGCGCTGGGCGCTGACGAGGTTAGCCGCCACCAGTTCACGGGCGACCCGCGAGGCAGTCATGCGTGAGTAGCCTGCCTCGCGCGCCAGGTCGAGCGGCACCCACGGGACGCTGCCAGGGATGCCGCGCTCCTCCAAGTCGGGCCGCAACAGGGCCGCGATCAGAACCGCTTGTGCCGGATGGCTCAACCGCTCCCCAGCGGATGTGAGCACCCTTGGAGACGAATCGCGCTCGCGTAAGCTCATCAGGAAGCTCGGAGCGAACAGTTGGCTACCAGGCACAACGAAATCCACCCGAGACTCGATGAGCTTGGAGCGAATGTAGGGCGAAACGCCGGAGAGCACGAGAATGACCCTCAAGCCGGCCTTTTCCGCCAATCGATGCACCTGCGCGATCAGCCGTAAAGGTGGCAACGGTTCCGTCTGCGCCGGGACGGTGGCCAGCAGCACCCTGTGGCCGAGCAGGTCAAGCTCGGCCAGGCCGAATAGGGTGGCGAGGAAGTGGGGTAAGCCGCGCGTCTTGGAGCTGGGCCAGGGCTCGAGCTCACCGACCATGTCGGGTAGTAGACCCTGAAGATAGCGGGCTGCGGCGTCGAGGTCGTTCATAGCAGCGAATGTAACGGAGGTTCTTTACCGTAACAAGGCGCGGTGACAGTGAAACTGCTCTGTTACAGTCCAGTGCACCAGGCCCCTGCTACATCGCCAGGCGAGTTCCCCCGTTCAGACGCCAGCTACTCCCTCCGACTCCGCACGATTTGCCGGATAGCCCTCGGCAGTGGATTACTAGAGAGAGGTTTGTGACTATTACCGCGTAGTTGTAACGAACAGCATTTGCATGGGCTATTCATTAGGCAGCACGATTGTGTCGTAGTTGAAGTCTCGAGGCCGCTGACCGGTTGCCTTGATTGCTTCTTCGACGGCTCTATCGAGCATGAGCAGGTACTTTTTAACGATCTCGCTCCCCCGCCCCTTTTTCATCTCTTCTTTTCTCAGAAAGAGTTCCTGGATCTCCTTAAGTGCACTCACAGCCGTTGCTGATTGCTGCAGCGCAATCGCCAAGGATCGGTTCGGCACGTCAACATAGTTGACTGAATCGAAAGCCTTATGAAGCTGGGTCAGATGCGCCAAGATCAGCCGGGGGCCGCCGAATCCTCCCTCGAACTGCGCCAGCATCAGTGTCGCTGGAAATCGCGCATAGGAAATCAGCTCTATGAGGGACTGTGTGACCTCCCGTCTCCTGACTCTGGCGTGCCAAAGGGGGATCAGTCCCGCGGCGATGATGGCTGCGATGCTGCCGATCGCTTGCACCCACGCCGGCCAGTCAAGCGCTAACGTGGCGGATTTGGGACTCGGCTTGCTCATGAGTGCCCAAGTCAAGACGGCTCCTGCGGCAAAGGTCATCACAGCGACCACCGCCCAATCTCTGTCAGTTCTTCCCTGCTTCATGGCGTTCCTCCTCCGGCGTGCTGGTTTCTACCGTTCGTACGGGGCCTGTCGCGCCGTGCTCTCGGGCGCGGTCGAGGATGAACTTTGGGGGGGGCGTGTACGTCCTCCAAGTCTTTCGGGGAAAGAAGCCTTGATCGAATGGATGGCCTCAAGTCTTAGATTTCCTGCTATTGGGTTCTTGTGTCGGCTCGCCCACTCTTCTGGGCGCGGTGCGGCGTGGCTTGCTTTGCCTGCTTGGCGTTGCCGTGTTCGCTCTCCCTTGTCGGAGTGCCTCGGTAACTTGCCGAGTGGTTTCCTTCAGTGACGTCAGCTGCGCCTCCAAGCCATCAGCCCGCGCGTTCACGCCTTCCAGTCGGCGCAATGCCTGTTGCTCGCGGTTGGCAGCAGCAATGGCTTGTTGCTCGCTCTCTCGCAATGAGGTGGCCAAGGCCATGCGCTCCCGCCCCCACTCCTGCTCGGCTGACCGCAACGCCTGGCGATGCCGGTCAACCTCCGTATGGGCACGATCCTCCACTGCCCTGACGTGCGCCTGGAGCGCCCTCCTCTCTTCTTCGTGAGCGGCCGCGGCCTCGCCCAGACTGCGGCGTACGGCATCCAGTTCCTGCTCGAGTCGCTCCGCCCGTCCATAGGCTCCATCGCGTTGGCGCAGCAGGTCTTGTACTTGTGCCGTCATCTGGGAGACCTGTGCCGCCAACTGCTCCGCGGTGGTGGCGGCGGCCTGAGTCTGGACCTGAGCCTCCCTTTCGCGCTTCTGGCTGGCCTCAATCGCCAGCGTCAGGGCCACCCGGTCCTCCTCCAGCAGGCGCTCGCGTTCCTCCAGTGCGTGCCTGGTCGACTCCAGCTGGGTCTGAGCGAGCTCGCCGGCATCCTGCAGCGCGGCCTGCCACAAACGCTGGCTCAGGTGAGCTACCCGCTCTGGGATGCCTGGAACCGCCGCCTCAATGGCGCGCTGGCGCAGGCGAAAGCCTACGGTCTGCCACCAGGTCTCCAGCCAACGCGTGACGGTGTTGGGCGAGCCGGTGCCCAAGTGGGCTCGGATTCGCTCGACGGTGGGACGTTCGCCGGCGGCGATGATGTCGTCCGCTGCCTGGTGCACATCCAGTTCGCTGATGCCCTTGGCCATTGGGTGTCCTTCTGCGGAACGGTGAGAATTGGCAGGCCATGTCTGATAAGGCATATTTATCAGATGTAGCTCAACCTAATCATAGTGCACAATACATAGTACATATGAATAATATCACTGCTGCGTCAGGGGAACTCGTTTCGGGGCTGGTTCCGGAGCGGCTGGCCACTTCCGCCGCAGAAGCGGTGCGAGACATCCTGCAGGAGGCCGAAGCGCCTAACACCATTCGCAGCTACGCCGGCGCCCTGCGCTATTGGGCGGGCTGGTTCGAAGGGCGCTATGGCAGGCCCATCGCCCTACCCGTCCCCCCGGCGGCAGTGGTTCAGTTCATCGTGGATCACATGGGGCGCTCAGGCGATTTGGGGCTTCGTTGGGATCTGCCTGCAGACTTGGATAGTGCCTTGGTGCATGCGGGCCTGAAGAAGAAGCCTGGGCCGCTGGCGTTCTCCAGCCTGGTCCACCGGGTGGCGGTCTTGTCGGCGGCCCACAAGCAGGCCCGCCAAGACAACCCTTGCGAGGATCGCGCCGTGAGGACCCTACTGTCCAAGGGGCGCAGGGCTTCTCACAAACGAGGCGAGCGCCCGGCCAAGAAGACCGCGCTGTCAGCCGCAGATCTGCGCGCAATGGCGGCCACCTGCGACACCTCGCTCAAGGGGAAGCGCGATCGCGCCCTGCTCTACTTTGCCTTTGCTAGCGGCGGGCGCCGCCGCAGCGAAGTCGCCGAGGCGACGGTGAATCACCTCACCCGACTGCCCGAAGGCGGCTACACCTATCGCTTGGATCACGGAAAAACCTTGCAGTCCGGGCCAGTGGTTGGCAGCAGCCCCGACAAGCCCATCCTGGGAGAGGCAGCCACCGCACTGCAGGACTGGCTGGACATGGCCGAGATTACCGACGGCCCCCTGTTCCGGCGCGTCTGGCCACGGTCATTGGGCGGCGCGCTCAGCGGCAAGGCGGTCGCCGCCATCGTTAAGGACCGGGCGCGGTTGGCCGGTCTGGACGGGGACTTTGCCGGCCACAGCCTGCGCTCGGGCTTTGTTACCGAAGGTGCGCGGCGTGGGGTGGCCCTGCCGGCGCTGATGGCGATGACCGATCACCGCTCCGTGGCCAGCGTGATCGGATATTTCCAGCAGGGCGGCGTCGGCAGCAACCCCGCCGCGCGCCTGATGGATGAGGACTGAGCCTCCGGCCCGAGCGGCCAGCAGTGCGCGTTGAATGTGCCCCGCTCGGGCCCTATCCTGCACAAGACGCGCACCATCCACGGCAGGAATCAGGGGGCAGCATGAAGCTAGTCAAGGCACGGATCCGAAACTTCCGTTCTGCAGAGGATTCCGGAACGTTCGATGTCGGAGAGCTGACCTGCTTGGTCGGTAAGAACGAGGCGGGCAAGACTGCAATTCTGACGGCGTTGTTTGGTACCCGTCCCATCGCCGACCAGTTTGCTTACGACACGGTGCACGATTACCCCCGCCGCTTCCTCACGCGGTATGAGGAACGCCACGACGACGAACCCGCACCGGTTGCCACCCTGACCTGGGAGCTCAGCCACGAAGACCAAAAGGCGGTCGCCGACGTCCTGGGTGCCGGCGCGTTAAGTAGTACGACCGTTGACGTAACGACAGATTACAGTGGCCACAGCACTTGGAGCATTCACGTCCAACCCAGACGATGTCGTTGCCGCCTCGAATACCCGTGCGAGCAGCTCGGATTGGGCTGCTGTCGATTCCGACGACATGCCTCACGGTACCTGTCCAGTCGGGGTACTGCTGTTTCAACGCTGGCATGACGATCATCTTGACCGCATAGTTGATTTTCAACCCGGCCTTAGCCGCCGGCGTGGCTTGCCGGTCACCCACCCAGATGCCCATGACACGATCTCCGTCGTAGGAGGTGATCTTGCCGCCCTCTTTCCTGATGATCGTCGCTGCACAGTGCAGGAACGCTTTGTAGATCTCTGCACTCAACTGCCAGGCTTCGGTGTCGACCATATTCGTTGAGCCGTTCAGGTCCGCGTACAAAACAGTGGCACGATCAAACTCCACTGCGTCATTGCCCAATCGCAGATCTTCTGGATCGGGTACAACTTGACCTCTCCGTGTAGACCATCGGGTTTGTGCTATCGCCTGCACGGCGGCCGTCATCTCTTCCAGCAGTGCCACCGTCAGTCCCTCGGCCCAGCTTCGAGAATGCGGGAGCGAATTTGTTCGCATGCCGGTGCAATCAAAGCCCGGGCGTCCGGGCCAGGGGTGTATCGGTAGGGGACGGTCGTGAGCCCCGTGAGATCACTGGGAAGCTTCAGCTTGTCTTCGCGCGGCTCCATCAAGAAGGCGCGCCGACGCCCCAGGAATCCAATGAACATACCCAGTTCAAAGACGACGTTGTCGCGCATGACAGGCCACTCGTCACCGCGGCTGATGACCATGTCATCCGCGTGGGCCACGGCAATGGCAAAGTCTGCCTGTTCCAGCTGGCGCTCGAGCTCGTCAAGTGTGTAGTTGGCGGCGCGGAACACCCCGTGGTCCCATACCACCGTCAGGAACGGGTCGTGCTCGAAGTGCTGTACCAGCAACCGCGTGACAGGGAGCGCCTCCACCGACGACATCACAAAGACCCGGACCTGTCCGCGAGGTTGGGTAATCATGTGATTGCGCTCTTTTAGACGGCGCGAAAGGGTCGCGGCCAGCCGCCGCCAGATGACGGGGTGTGAATCCGCAATCCTGCTGAAATCGATTTCCGGCACCTTTAGCACTACGGTCGGCTCGCGTGCAGTAACAGTTGCCGCCCGCAGTTGCGCCGGTTCGATGGCTGCCATTTCGCCGACGTGGTCCCCAGCCCTTCGGGTATTAACCACTTTGCCGTTGACCAGCACGTCCACGGAGCCGGAGACAATGAAGAAAACGTCGGTCTCTGGGGCGCCCTGAGTGATAAAGGCCTGCCCTGTCCCCACGTCGAGCAATTCCCCGGCCTGTGCCAGCTGGGCTGCGGCCGCGTCCAAGCCGGCCAGCAGGCGGAACTCAGCCAAGGCGGCGATCAGTCGCCTGCCATCATCCGCCGCGAGGCGCTCGACGATCCCAGTCCCCATACTGCCCCCTTGAAAGTGTGAACTGGGTCCCAATATACGCCCAAAGGAGCTGGAATGAATCCGGCTGCCAGCCACGCCGTAGGCGACGCGACCCGCCCGGCCTGGCCTCCTCTTGGGCGCAGGGAGTAGCACGATGGGACACAGCTGGAAAAAAGATCGCACCAAGAAGCGCATTGCCACCCGTTACGCCGAAGTCCGCGACGTGGACATCCGCGATTACAAGCGGGAAACCTCGCTGGTGGATATTCCAGTCAATCGCGCCTATCGCGTCCAAGGGGCGCATGTCTACATCGACATCGTCAATCTGGCGGACATGCTTAGCTGCACTGACATCGAAGGCGAAACCTGCCACAAGCGGGCCCTTCGATTCCTGAATCAGCACTGCCGCGCCGTCCATCGCATCCTCGTTGAAAGTGATGCCATCCGTGTGGACTTTCACAACCAGCGGCTGCATGCGGTTGTGACCAAGCCGTACGGCGATGCCAACGAACGCGCCCGGATCGAGCGCGCGGTTGCGATCGCCCAGCTCGCCATCGATGTGCTGGCTGAAACGGGCGACTCGGACGCGCACATCCCCAATGCCCAGGTTCGTGTCGGCATTGACAGCGGGATGGCGTTGGCCGTCAACAATGGTCGTCGCGCCAGCCGAGAACCTCTTTTCTTAGGCTCCCCAGCCAATCAGGCGGCCAAGTGTGCCGGGCATGGAGGGGCTGAAGGCATCTACCTGACGCACGGCGCACGTGCCGTGCTTGAACTGCCTACCTTGACCGGCAACAAGGACCGCACCACTTCGCTGACCGATGCTCAGATTTCCGCATGCGTCGAGGCCGCTGCACTCGGCATTTCCAAGTCGCGCATCATCGAACTCTGGAAAGATGAACAGGCCGAGCTCCCTATCGGCGAATTCAAGTTCAGTCGACCGACGCCTCCGCTTTCTGATCTGGACTTCTCCCTGCTCAGCGCGGCGAACTCAAGGCGATTTGATGGCGTTTCGATCTATGCCGACATTGACGGATTCACCGACTTCGTGGACAAGCACTTAGAGGAGGATCCCGAACATCTGGTTCGAACACTGCACGTATTGCGCTCTGAGCTGGATGCGGTCGTACACGAGGATTTTGGAGGGCGTCGTGTCCGTTTTATTGGCGACTGCCTTCATGGGGTGCTGCTGGAGGGCACGTCACAGACGACAGATGCGCAGGACACGGTCAGCACCGCTGCCCAGTGCGCGGGTGCATTGCGCAGCAGTTTCTCCACTGCCCTGGAGCAACTGAGCGCCGAAGGCGCGGAAGTGGCAGAGCTGGGATTGGCCATTGGCTTCGAACTTGGCCCCCTTGCCATTTCCCGCCTGGGCATGAAGGGGAGCCTTCTGCGGTGTGCCACGGGGCGAGCGGTGTTGGAATCTGAAGCCCAACAACGACTCTGCGACGGTGTGGAGACGGCCATTGGTGAAAATGCCTACAAGGCCGCCAGCGCCGCGATACGGACCGTCTTTACCGACAAGCGAAAGGCGGCGAACCTAGACTATGCCGCAGCGGTGGAGGAACTCGCCGCATCCGGGGACCGCGTGGCGAAGGCAACACTGGAGGCACACTACGCTGAAGTGGCACCCGCAGTGGCTCCTGCGCTCGCGCAGCCGATCCGTCCTCATGTGGCCGCGACGTGACGCCAAGGCCTTTGGAGCTGCTGCAGCGCGTGGCACCGGACTACGGTGCCACGTTGATCGTAGACCCTGTCGGGGGGCTGGTTGGGATCACAGTGGTTCGGGCCGGCGGAGCCGAGTACGCATTTAGATTGCTCGTCTCCGTTGCAGGCGAGCACGTCTCAGTGCGCGAGATCGCCGACCCCGGCATGCTGCCGGGGTTCTGTCCCGATCGGCATATCAACGGTGACCGTAGCTTCTGCCTCGGCTGGGGAGAAGACAATCCGAGCCGGATCCAAGACGAAGCAGCAGCGAGGCATTGGTGGGCCACGGTCTACCAGTACCTGACCTACCAGATCGGCGCGAACGCCCGCCGGGTCTTTCCTGGAGCGGAGAACGGCCGCGCGCACGGTCGTGCTGCGCAGCATCAGGCCAATGCTGAGCAGGCAGCCGAACGACTGGGTCCGGCATTCAAGGCAGATGTGCTCGCGGGGCAGTTCATGGTCCGCAAGGATTCGCGCCCTCAGAAGCGGAGGCTCGAGCTCTGGCACGGCAAACTACTCCTTGCTCGGGTGTCGACGCGCACTGAAACCTTGGTCGGGAGACCCCCAGTCTGCCCATGTGGCCGCGATCCTGACGGTGCGATCACTGCATGTGGCGACCACGCTGCGGCCCTGGTCACTTTCATCTTGGAACAGCACCGATGTGCGCTGGCCGACACAGCTTTCCTTGAGGATTGTGCGGCTGCAGGAGCGCGCTGCTGCGGAACGCTGGACATCTGCGGTCTTCGATCTGCCATCAAACGAACACAAACCGTATCCCTCAAGACAGAGAACTCACCCCGTGCAAGAACCTCAAAATTCTGGCGGCCACCCGCCAAATCAAAGCGACCGCGTTAGTGCCGCTTGGCAGCAGCTGAATTTGGTCTTGGGCTTCTTCTCCCGTGTAGACACAAAACTCTCGGTCGGCCTGGGTATCAACCTGGGCATGCTTGCCATGATCGCGACGCGGCTGCCGAAACTTGATGAACTAACGGCCCTGATCTCGGTTGCGGGCGTTTTGTTCCTTACACCGCTTACTGTTAGCTTCTGGCACCTGTGGTACGGATATTTTCCGGAACTGCGAGGCGGGTCAAATTCGCTCATCTTCTTTGAACGGGTGTCGAGCATGGCCGAGCACGAGTTCTTGCAGAAGTGCGCGGAGCGTACGCTGATGGAGTTCGAGGAAGACCTCCTGGGTCAATGTTGGCGCAATTCCAAGATTCTCTCGTCAAAATTCAGCTGTTTGAAGTACGCGTACATTGCCACTGTTCTGGCAATCGCCCCATGGATGGCACTCATCGTTGTGCTGCCTCCGCCGGCAAAGTGACACACAAGTGGCTTCTGCTCATCCAGTTGTTGAGCCGGAGCCCCGGGCAGCGCTGACAGGGCCGGGCCTTCCGGCCCAAGTCGGCCCAAGGTGAGAAACGGTGCTGGCCATTGCCGGAGTTTGGCCATCGGCTATCACACGCACGTCGCAGTTAGCTCCCTTTCGGAAGGGGATGCCAGCCTAGACGTGCAGCAAACTCACGACGATAGACGGTGTCAATCTGGGGCGGGGCTCGCCGGACGTACTCTTCTGCGAGCGTCGCAGTTTGCCCTGAGAGGCTTGCGAGGTAGGCAACTGCTTCTTCCACTGATGGGACGCGTTGATTTTCCCCGTTGAACTTCGGTGGCAGCGCCGTCCATAGCACAGTGGTAATCCCGCGAGCAGCGGCCCAGTCAGCGAGCCCAGGAATACTCGCCGGTGCTGGACAGCCATGTGTCCAGACCCCCAAGTGTCGCTCCATGTTCTTTGAGGGAATGGCTTCCCGCTCACGCAAGGCTCGCTTGGCGTCGCCCTCGTCGTCGGTACCAGCCTCAACCCAGAAGGAGGTGACAGCAGACGCGGCCGCATGCATGACCAACGTAAGCCGTCCATTGCCGGATTGCCTTAAAAACTCTACGCAAACCGTTGGCCCGTCTGCCAGCCACCACGAACCGGTAGACCGTCGGGTTGCCATACCAGCGACCCCCAACCAAGATAGGCAATCATCTTGAGCCTCTACTCGACTGCGACAGCCGTGCCGCCCACCACAAGCGGCTCATTTCGTAATCGGTCGAGCCTTTAGTCTCTGCGCTCACCATCCTGGATGCCTCCTCGTCTCAACAAGACTCTGTATTGATAGCGCTACCGCGCCATCTGCCGCGATGTTGCGCTGCAGGGTCCGACGCCGGGCGAGAAGAAGCGCGAAGACGGAGCATGCTGCTGATTGCGGACTACCCGCAAGAGCGGGTGACGCATGCCTGGGAGATAGTCGAACCCGCTGTCTTCAAGCTCAAGTACGAGGCGGGAGAGAACCTCATGCTGCAGGAGCAAGCGGCGTCGCGACGATGCAATCCGAACACCCCGGCACCCTGTGAAAGGAAGCACGAAATGGCTGAAGTACCAGAACAGCTCTTCGGCAATGAGCTGGATGGGACTATCCTGCCCCACCAGTAGCAGGCAATCGTGCAGTGCACGCCCCAAGGCAAAGCAGTCATGCCGTCTGCCCTGCTCATGGGCGACCCTCAACATCACCACTAGTGCCGCCAGGCTATCCAGAGTGCCCAGCCCGCACAAGCCCTCGGTGATCTCTCGTAACCGACGGTCTCGGCGGACAAACATGCCGGCTCGCAAGCTCGCTCCGCTGAACACTTCCAGTTGCACAGGTGCACTGAGCGACATGAGTATTGATTCTCCACAACCGCCAAGTGCCTCGTGGACATTCAGAGCGGCCCAGACCGGTGAACATAGAACCATGCGGGAGCCGGGATAGCGCGCCTCGGCTGCTGCCTGCGTCGCCTGGGACGGGACGTGTTCCGCATGGGCATATTTCACCCACACATTGGAGTGGCAGCCGGGACGCTCCGGGGATATCGACTGTCCGAGCGCGTATGCGCTGGATAGGCCCATTCGGCTTCGCAAGCATTCAAACCACAATCCGACACTGAGTGATCGCAGGCAGTACGGCACGGCTCGGTTGGCGGGAAGTATGCTCGTGCTTGCACGCATGCGGGCAAGTCGCGCCTCGCCGTAAAAGGGTATCTCTTTGAGCGCCATGGCCGTGCCCCTCCCCATTCACCTTTGATGGGTAACGAAACGCGAGTTTGTTACTCCTTCCACCATCCGTATTAGAGGGGCAGAATCAGGAGGACACAAGCGACGGGGTGTGACCACGCCATGACGGAGCGGACCAACGAATCAATCCTGGCCCCGGAACGCCGTGAGATCGAAAGAGAATTGACCTTTCATTTCGGGCCTCTCATCGGCTATGAAAACTTGCCGCGAGCTCTTGGCTATCGCTCCAGCCACGCGCTCCGCCAAGCAGAGGCACGCGGAACCTTGCCCGTGAAGATATTCAAAGTGCCCGGCCGCCGCGGCAAATTTGCCTTTGCGATGGACATCGCCGACTGGATGGTTGGGCTGAGGGCCGCAATCAGTCCGCCGGCAGTATCTGGCACCCCGCAAGATGAAGCGGCTGCTCTGAAGCCCAACCAGGAATGACGCCCCACAACCCAAACTCAAGGGGCCGGGCTTGTAGCGTTTCAAGAACAGACTCAAGACGTCCCCGAAGATGCGCTCGCCGAGCGCCGAGGAGAGTACCAAGAGCCGGAAACTAACATCTCCGAACCCTGGAAATGACTTGCCCCCGTTGGCGCGGGGGCAAGTGACATCTGTTGGAGCAGATGGTGGTGAAACTCAGCCTGTACCCTGAGGCTCACCCTTTTCCTTGACAAAGTCAAGCGACTTCCCGTTCGCGCGGAGGGGTGCGCCCATTTCCTCCCCATCTCATATGGCGGAGGCGAACCTGAATGGGCACCTTGTTCCAATCTCGAGACCGGGCAGACGTTCGCAAGCCGACGGCTGAGGAGCAGGATGATGACCGCAGGAAAAAGCGCGACCGCCAAACCGACGGACGAAGACCGCCGTGAGGGGCATCTGCCCCATTCCCCTCTCGAGCTAGCACGCGGCAAGCGCGACCGCCGCGAAATCTTTGTATTTCAGTCCCCGAAGAATGGGCGGACCGTAACGGTGGCCGACCTGGTCAACTTTTGCCAGGCGCTGATGCTCGAATTTGACCCCCAGGTGGAGATGTATGTTGAGAGGCCGCGTCGAATCACGGTAGGCGAGAAGCGCGACCTTGAGTTGAGCTTCTGGGTCGGGCGGAGGGATGGCACCCAGCACTACCAGTTTGTAATCCCTACAAAACGGGTGGCTTCACTGAGCGTTGGCTTAGTCAAGCTTCCCGCAGATGACGAGCTCATCCACATGGCCTTGAATCAAGGGCTCGTATTGCGACTTGTCCACGAAAACTCTCTGGCATCTCGCGCCAGCGAGGTCGCTGTTGCCTACGAACTACTTCCGCTTGTCTGGGCCAATGCAAAGATCGCGGGGGCCAGGCAGTTGGAAGTGAGGATTGAGGACATGCTCCAGAACGTTGAGCGCCTCACCATGAGCGCATTACAACTGCAGACGGGCCAGGCCCGGTTCGCAGTGGCTTGCGCAGTGGCAAGCCTCGTCTACACCGGCCGCGTACAACTCGTGGACTATCGCCCAGGGGATCCGGATGCCCTCGTGGAGGTGCGTCATGGCTAGGTACGAAATCTATGATCAGGCGACACTCGACGAGTGGTACTCCCCACATCCGGTTGATATTGCACCAGATCATCTCTCCAAGTTCCGCGTGGCCAAGGAAGCACTCACCGCCTTGCTTCTGGGCCGTTCCACCATCACCGCTATATCCCGGAGATATGGAATCTGCCACAAACGCCTGAAGCGCATGGCAATGAAAGCGCCCACGATAGCCCACGATGGCATGCCGCACGGATTTCGCGTATGCATTCCATGGGGCAGTTACTCGACTGAGCTTTCCTTCGAACCCGCGGAATTGCCGCTGGTTCCAGGAAGATTTGCGTGGCACAAAGTCTCCGAAGCTGTGCCGAGTGTTAAAGCCTTGATCGATGGCTTTGCAACCCATCTGCCGCCGGGCCGCCCTCCAAGCGCGTTCGTAAAATTGCACCAACGAGTCCTTGCGGAGCTGAAGCAGCACAACCTGGAGGACAAATTCCCCCTGAACGATCCTGGCAAGGGGAAGCGCTCGCTGCTTGCTTTGCTCAAGCGGCGGCAGTCGGCAGTAGCCGACGTGGACCTTTATGAACCTCAATCGGCATCGAACGCTCCTGTCGCTTTGGAGCAAGCAGTACGGATGGGCCTGTTCGCCAGAACGGAGTTTGACGCGCACCAAATCGATGTTGAATGCAAGATCTCCATCGATATGCCCAATGGCGCGCGTGTTACGCGCAAAGTGTCACGGCTATGGCTTCTCATCGAAATAGAGACTGAATCCAGGGCGGTAACGGGATGGCTTCTCTGTGTCGGCCAGAGCTATGACAATCTTGATGTAGCGCTCTGCTTGTCCAAGTCAATGGAACCCTGGGCTCCCAGGGACCTGACGATCCCGGACCTCTTCTACGCACCTGGCGCTGGAATGCCCGTCTATCAGGCAGCAACGCCGATAGTCACGCGCTCGGCCGCTGTCGCACTGGACAACTTCCTTGCGCACTCGGCCCATGCACTCGAAGCAGCATTCTGCAGGGCTCGGGGAGGTGTGATGATCTTCGGAAAGTCGCACACACCGCGCTCACGACCCATTGTAGAGCAATTCTTCTCGCGCTTGGAACGTGGTGCGCTGCGTAAGATCCCCGGCGGTTTTGAGCCCGCCAAACGGCTGGGGGAAAACAAGATCAGGATCAGCAACTTCTCTCCGGATGCCCATCCCATCCAGATGCACCTTCTCGAGGAGCTCCTGGACGTCATCATAGCCAACTACAACGCGACGCCTCACTCCGCACTCGGACAGATGACGCCGCTAGCGTATCTCACGAATCGCAAAGAGTCAGCGTTTGCGTTTGCGCCGGAAACCTGTGGCCTGGATGCTGCAGATATGGCTTCGACAATCGTAAGCCTGCCCGTAAAAGGCAACAAGGATAATGGGGAGTTGCCCCATGTCACCTACTTGTATGCGGACTACCGATCCCCTTCCCTTAACGATAAATGGGGACTGATTGGCACCAGGATTCTTGCGCGCGTGAATAGGCGCGATCTTCGTTCAATCGTGCTACTTCAAAGTGCCACCGTGCCATTCGGAGTGGCTACCGCGCGAGCGCCTTGGTCGCGCGCGCCGCATGACGAGAGGACGCGAAGGATCATCTGTCGTTGGTCCAAACAGCGCAGTGATTTCTCAATCGCTGGCGTGGAGTGTGCAATTGAAGCCTTCATAGCGCATCTTCGATCTACTGCAGACACGTCCCAACCCGCAGTCGACCAACTTGCGCGCTTGCAGCAGTTGCACTTCGGCCGTCTGCCCGACATTCGGTCCCAGCCAGCTCACATCCCGGTAAGAGTCCCCCGGGGAGGCAAGGTGAATCTTGATGACTAGATCGGACCTTGCGGAGGCCATCATGGCCGTCCGTCGCCTTGACCCCGACCATCCACTTTTCATTGAGTCTGGCTACCGTATCAACACGAAGCCTGTCGAACGCATGGCGGATTTCGTTCTGTACAACATTCAGCAGGGTCATCATGGGTGCTCTCTTTATTCAGAGAGCGGGGTTGGCAAATCCACGGCGCAAGACTATCTAGTCGAAACCGACTGGCGCTGGCTCGTGGAGGACGGACGCCGCGCAGGTGTGGCCAGGGCAATCGTCGCAACCTCAGATGCATGCAGGAGCCCGCTGAGCTTCTGGCACGCGCTTTCACATCAACTGGGAATGCCGCGCTGGTCATCGGCCAGGCCTCACGAGCTGAGGGCACGAATACACAATCACATGCGCGCCGCGTGTGGGCACGCCGACGTACGCAGGTACGTATTGTTCATCGACAGTGCTCAACGGCTCACCAATCTTGAGTTTCAGTGCTTAGAAGATCTTGATAACTTGATGAGCAAGGACAGGCTTACTCTCTTTTTGGTCTTTGTGTACCAAAGTGACCAGCAGGGCATCGAGCTTGGCGACATGTGGCAGCACCATCCGTCACATGTTGTTCGCCGGTGGTTTCTGGACTCAGCCCCATTTCTTCCTCTTGCGGCGCGAGATGAGGTCAGGCATGCCCTGTCGCGCTACGACGGCGCAGCATGGTGGCCGACAGAGGACATGCCATTTTCTAGATACTTCGCCACCGACGCATTTGATCGCGGATGGCGGCTGGAATCTGAAACGGAGATGATTTGCGATGCTGTGTCCGCCCTCCGGAGGGAGGTGGGACTTCCCGAACATAGTGGCTGGCCGATGTGCTCCTTCACATCGACCGTGCGGAATCTGCTAACGAACGCTTGGTTTCAGCAGAGTTTCGAACGCTTCACTCCATCTGACGTCCGTGCTGCGCTTGTGCATGTCGGGTACCTGCGAACCGAGTTCATTCGCATGCGCGAGAAGATGTCCGACAAGGCAATCGCCATCATTGAGAAGATACAGAATACGGCAAACCAGGTAGGGGGAAGCAATGAATAGCTCTCGCGCCGTAAATCCTTCTACGCCTCGGATTGTCGGCGCAGAGCATGAGTTCTATCCATACATATCGGGCTACGGCGTGCTGCAGCGGATCGTTGCACTGGGCATGCCAACAAGTGAGCAACTCATGATCATGGGGGTGAGGCGTAAGACTGGGCGCTCCATGCTCCGCCCTTTGCTTCTGCCGGGCCGGGTGCAGGATACTTTTGCGTCAGCCATCGAAGTCCGTGACGTCACAACGAAGAATCTATGGAATCCGGCCGCGTGGCTTCCAGTTCAATCACTTCGACTTCTCGCGGGTAGTGAGCTTCCATATATGCGGTGCCCCGCATGCGCACTTCACGGCTACCATTGTTCACTATTTCTCCTTCCTTCCATCTCTGCGTGCCCTTGGCATGGCGAGAAGCTCATCAGCCACTGCGAGGCATGCGGAAGGACGCTGGGCACCAGTTTTGACCACTCCGGTGGTCTCGGGACTTGTACTTGTGGATTTCAGCCAATCGACGCCCACACAGCGCTACTGGACGTCAGGCAATTTCCCGCTCGTGAAGTGTCGCAGTGGGTGGATGACTACCTTCATTGGGCATCACGCCAGCGGGCAGGCCGAGTGATTCACTTCCCCAGTGATGCGCAAAGCTGGCCTTCAGCTCTGGCGCGCCTGATTGATAGAACGACTCCTATGCCGCCCGTCCACCAGGACGATGGCAATGCTCACGTAAGGTATGAGGCTTTCCAGCCATCCGCTGACGATCCGGAGCCAGGGGCGTTCTGGGGCTGGGCAATGATTGGCGGCAACTCGGGCCTCATGTGCGCTCCGCTCCCATTGATGGCCTACGATGCTTTGACGCGGGCCACTGCAGCGGCATGCGCCAGGGTCGGACTTGAAGGCCTATCTGTCCTGAGCTTCCGCTCAACGCACTACGACACCCAAGGACCCACTGAGGTAGAGCGGCACGAGTCGTTCCTAGCTCCCTATGGTGTTTCTGCCAGCGGCGCGACTTGGCTCAATCTCTCGGTTGTCGACCCGATGTTAACGTTAGCGTGCGGCACAGCGCTGGAGCTGGCCGCTGCGGCCTTTGGTATCGCGAACGACAAGCCGGATAGGTCCCCTTCCGTAATCGTCGCTTCGGTATTGGACAGCATTAAGGGAAGATCCGCCTTGGTCGACGCGCTTGTGTGGGTTCTGGCAACCGCTTATGAGGAAGGCTTGGCGTTGACGCTTGCAAGGGTGTTCAAGCTGAATCCGAAGGATGTACTGCCTTCAGGTGGGTATCCGGTCATCGAGCTTCAGGGTTCCGCCCGTTCCTTGAGAGAAGTCCGGGTCGCCTGGGTGACACCTCGAAAAACAGCTAGAATCCAGCAGAAATCCTAAGGCAGGCAGTTCTTAGCAATTTTTGCCATCATTGGGGCAACGGCACTGTCTCGTGCCGGACTGCGAACGGCAGTAGCCTTCATGCGAGTACGCAACACAAGGGGAGGCTTTGCCGCCGCGTGGGCTAATTGGCAATTCTAATGAACCCCCGGCAGTCGTGGGCGTGTTTTATGGGCTTCCGGAACTGTTGGGCGTTATTTATGTACTTCTGGAAATGCCGGGCGTCTTTGGTGAACTTCCGGGAATATCGGGCATCTTTGGTGGACTTCCGGAAATATCGGGCATCTTTGGTGGACGGAAGCTGCCAGGAAGAGGCTAAGCTCACCCCATCCATATCTTCTAAAATCAATGCGTTAGAGGCCGGGCGTTTTCGGTGCGGCAGACAGCTCGTTCCTCCGCTAAGGATGAGTTTGCAGCATGATCGAGATGGATCTCCACAACCGCATAGATCCAACCGGCTCCTGGGCCGGTTTCGTATTTCAGGGCGGGCACATGACCACGCCCGAAGGTCATCAGTTTGAGCCATGCGGCATGGCCTGGTGCTCCCTGGCCTGCAACATTGCCCGCGAATGGCGGCTGGTGATGGCCGAGGCGGCTCCCCGGGCATCACCAGCACGGAACGCTCCGACCGCGGCGAAATCCAGCGTCATCTACCTGGCCGAAGCGCTCAGAATTCGCCGATCGGCGTGCGTGATCCATCGAGGCGGCTGAGTCGCCGTCAACGTTTAGGGCTGAGCTGCAGACGGCAAAAATAGCTCGGTGCTATTGGCGCCTCCCGAGCGTCAGCTGGCGCTGATGGTGGCTGGGCTCTTTTTGCACGAGATCGGCGTCCGTGATGCATCACGAAAATAGGCGAGATGGTGGCAGCATTGATCGACGAGAAGCTAGGCAGGACCTTGCTGGCCTTCTTCTGAGAGGAGAAATCCGCGAATCGACTCGTATCCGAACCCAATGGGCCACTGGGTACATCCTCTGTTCGTGGGTGAGGGGCTGTGCCGCCGGCAAAGCACCGGCCCCCTACTCTTCCTTGAGGACACAAGACGCGAAGCGGAGCTGGCGCGTTTGACGTCCACGCCGCAGAGCATCACGCGTCGGTGTGAACGACTCGGATGCCTTCACGCATCGCCCGATCATAGACCGACCTGGCAAGTCCGTTGTCCTCAATGATCAGCCAAGATCCGGTGACATTGTTGCTGAGCATGTAACGGGAGACCTCCCGCGCTACCCACTCGACAGTGAGGCCCGCGCCCCGGCAGCGGCTCGCGATTCCCTTCGCTTCGAACGCGAGATGGGTTCCGAGGGCGACGCGTTGACACCCTCTGAGTGCAGACAGGATCTCGGCAGCGGATCGAGCCGCGTAAGCCGGTAGCGCACTCCGCAGGGCGACAATCTCCTTGACTGAAGGGCCAGACGCTGCGAATACCAATGCCAGTTCGGCGTATTGCCGTCGGCGGAGGTTCAACGTCCAGCCGGGATCAGACCCATCCCAGACATAGGCATACTCATTTACCGAGTCACCAGACAGGTTGCCTGCAACGACCCCGCTCAGATCATTCGGGATGGCAACGTGCGGCATGGGGTCTCCAACGGGTCAGATGGCTTACGGACTGGGCAACGCGGCCTGACTCTGCGCACCGCTGTAGCCAGCGCCAAGCAAGTATGTCACATCAGGAGTTCACTCCCGCCCAGAATCGCACATCCCCGCAGCACGATCGTACCCAGCGCACTGCGCCACCCCTTTCCCACATGGAAACGATAAGAGTTGGTCTTGCAAAGGCTCATGTGCAGGCGCTTGATCAGGCGCTTGATCAGGCGGCGCCACCGAGAAGAACCCGGTGATGTTAGGCAGGAGTGTCATCGGGAAATTCCACGAGTCCCAAGGCGTTTGGCGGATACAAGACGGATGCCCTGGAGGCCGTAATCAATGTTCTTGGCTCAACTACGAGAGACGTGTATGACTATTGCCCTCAACCGCGTTGCAGGAACTAGATTTTTGGTGTGTGTCGCGGCAGTTCTTGGATCTGGGTGTGTAGATTCGCCTACTTCATACCGCGTGGAGGGTGCGAAGACCGATTTTTGTGTCCCTGGCACTCTAGATGCGACGCCGTCCCGGCGCGGCCACGAGGATCCTGTGGTCGGCGGCTTTACGCTGCATGGTTGCTACTCCGCCCATAGCGAGGCTTGTATTGGTCCCGATAATTTGATCTCGGCAGCGGTGGTAGCCAAATCGCACTTTCCTGGCAGAAGGTTTGGCGACCTCCCCCAGGGGTCCCATCTGCGTACGAGCGCTATTGAGGGCTGGCAAGGAGCGAAGACGCTGGAGAAGGGGCTGCTTGCCGTTCCTGACGGTGGCGACAAGGGCCACTTTTTCGTATGGCGCCCGAGTGCTCGTACCGCCACACAGCCGTCGGATGACGATGAGCTAATGGCATCGTGTGACACGTTGGGCAACGTTTCCTGCAGTCGTGTAATTCATGGAGACGACTTTGCTGTGACCTATTCCTTTGTCACAGAGAAGGAAGTTCCGAACGACTTCAGTTCATTAGACAGGCAAGTCCTGAATGAAGTCGAGCGGATGAGATGTAGAAGATAGAAATCTGCCTCGATGAAGTCGCCAGTATTGAGCCCGCGGACCTTACATCCATATTCCCCTCCCATAGATTGCGGGAGGGGGCTCGACATCGTCCATTTGTGTGACGCATCACGCTCCGGCGGGCGGTCTAATATGGCGGCTGCTCCGGAAAATCTCCATTGGACCTTTCTCACTTCCCGCCGCTCATCTGCTCCGCTTGCTTTTGAGGCGAGCCCAAAGCCCCTCGTGGGGAATGCCATTGATGACGCTCAGCGAAGAACGCGCCTCATTAAGTGAAATGAAGTGCATGAAGGAGGCGCAGCCCGCACTAGCGATAAGCCCCCCAGAAGCCAAAGCCGTGAATCCCTCCGCCAGGCCCTGTCTGACCCCTGTAATGAGTAGGGCAGCGCCTAGTGCAGCAAGCACCACATAAGCAACAACACTCGCTACCATTTCCAGCTCCAGCCAGAATGCTCTCGTGCGGTGCGTCTTTGACCACGTCACGGCCTGTCCCATTTCATCCATTCGCAGAAAGCCTGCGCTCATTGCCAGTCGACGCAGCTTCTTTGAAGGCCAGCTCAATCGGGCAACATGACAAATTAGTTCTGCAGGGATGGCCGCGCCATATCGGTGCAGGATCACCTCCTCTAGCCAGAGACCGGAACTATCCAAACTGTCGGCCTTCCAGAGTTCCAGAAACTCCTTCCGGCGTTGGCGGCGCGTTGCGCTGAGCGCAAATATCCCCTTGATCAGGGGCACTGCGGCCAGCCCGACCAGCACGGCAATCGCGATCAAATCTCCGTCCTTCACTACGCTCGATATCTCAGTGGCGTTCAAAATTGCTCCCCTTCTCTGAGAGACTGCTGGCAGGAGCAGGCATCTTCGCCGCGACGCATCGCAAAAGTTGAGACGGGGTGCGGCCTGCCGCGTTGGCCAGGTGACGGTCCGCGGTCGCGAAAGGGGCGGGCAAAGAGCTTGCAATATCAAACACCGGCTTCTTTCGATGCTAGGCAGCTCGCGCTCTCGCGCCTACCGAGCCCTGCCCCGTCGATGTGCCGGCATAGGCGTCAGGTACTTTCGCATGTGCTCCAGCCCCCTCCAACGGTAGTGCCAGCGCTGCACCCGGGTGCGGGCAACCAGGCGCGTCCCATGTTGGCGCGCAACCAAGATGCTGAATGGTTGGAGCGGACCAAGGCTGCGTTGAAGGGCTGCTGGTGCTGGGGAGTGCTGGACAAGCCTGTCGCAACTGCCTCGCTCACAACCTCGCCGGGCAAATGCCGACACTCGTCATGCGTGCACCACCGACATCGCCAACAGCCTTGCAGCGCAACGCTCCAGCTTCATTGCGCCATATGCAACGATTCTGAAATTGTTGAAAGTGGTGACGTCATCGGCCCTACTGCATTGGCATCACGCATAGGTCCGCGTATTCCTTGCCCTGCCACCGTGCATCGGTGGTCGGGATTCGAAACCCCGGTTGTGTGGATGTTGCTCGCACTTGCCAGCCGGCACCGCTTCGCGCGGTGCCGGCTGGCAATCCGTCAGTCGGCTATGGCGGGCGGTGCGTGGAGGCCTTGCGCCTGCCCGGTCATCCACACACGGGGTTTCGAACCACGCACCGTCCGCCACCTTTATCGGTGGCGGCTTCTGCATGCGCGCAAGGAGCCCTGCCATGAACCAGCCCCACTCCCCTACCCCGAACCCGATCCACGACGCGCCCGCCAACGGCCCCGCGCTGGATCCGAACACCCTCATCGCCCTGCTCCACAGCATCGGCTCGGGCGCTGCCTCCGATGGCCAGCCGTGGCCGGAACGCCATCAGATGCCCGGCCGACGCATCGCCCTGGCGGATACCGACTGCTCGCTGGCGGGCCTTCGGGTGGTGCTGGAGATCCTGCTGGCCGCGCAGCGCGCCCGCGAGAACGGTGAACTGGAGCAGTACGTTGGCCCGCGCGTCATGGAGGGCCTGATCATGGCCGGAATCGGCCTTACCGCACACGCCAGTACCCGACTGCATCCGGAGGGCTGAGTGGCGTGGTGCCGCTGGGCGGCCAACGCGCTCTGTCTTGTGGTGGTGGTTGCGGCACAGGCGCAGTGGCCGGCAACGCCGGCGCCGTCGCCTGTCGCGTTCCAAAGCATCAACGACGATCGATTCTTACAACTGCGCCGCCAGGCGATGCAGTTCGTGGACTCTCGGCCACGGCAGGGCTTCCAGTTCGTAGAGCGGCACCGAGATGCCGAGTTCCAGGTTCTTTGCCGAGGCATACCCGTGCTCTGGCTGGAGAGGCGCTCGCACCATCTGCTGTTGCAGGTCTCACTGGACGCGGAGCAGCGGGCGCCCGCCGTTCTGCAGCTTGGTACGCTGCTTCAATGGCAGCTGGAGCCGGTGGGCTATCTGGAGCAGGTGCTGGCTGACGTGCCGGAACCTGTTCTGTTGGATCGGGTGCTGCAGATGTTCGGGGGCGAGGTGTCTGAGGGCGCGCGATGTGGCCCGCACTAGTCACCTGCGCGACAGGCATTGGCCCAGTGACCATGCGGGTCACCTCCCGGCATCGATCCAACCCGCATCGCGCGCACGCGCAAGATCTTCTGGCGTATCGATATCCAGGGCCAGTTCCGGCGCCTGCAGGACATGCACCGTATCGACAGGAAGTTGCCGCAGGCGCGCTCCGAATCCGCGGTCACCGGCTGCACCGACAGCGGTGAACCAGGCGCGCGGCACGACTGCGGGAACGCCAAGCGCATTTCCGTGGCGGGTGCCCGCGCACGTTGACGCTGCGGCGCGGGCACCCGAAAGCAGCGCCTGCAGATGGGAGCGCTCGATTGCAGGCTGGTCGCACGCCACGACCATCACCGCGGTCACCGTGGGCAGCAGGTGTGCGCCGGCAACCTGCAGACTGCTCGCCAGGCCACGCTCCCAGTGGTGGTTGGATACCGGAGTGGCATCCAGCCCGGCAATGCTGGATGTCACTGCCGGTGCGTTCGCGCCCACCACGACCAGCACCTGCGCTGGCGCGAGCTCCCGCGCCAACCGCACCACGCGGTGTACCAGGGTCTCGCCCTGCCGGGTGAGGAGCTGCTTGGGCTGGCCAAGTCGGGCGCTCCCGCCGGCAGCAAGCACGATGACCGCATGCGCGTCAGTCACCTGCCGTGCGCGCTTCGCCATTGCTGCAGCTGCGCGGCGATGCTGAGCGAAATCGCCTCTGGCCCTCGGCCACCGATGTTCAGGCCGACCGGTGACCGAAGTCTCGGGGAAAGGCGGTGGCGCTGATCCGGGGTCAGCAGCTTGAACAGGTCCTCGCGCCTTCGCCGCGGACCCAGCAGTCCAATGAACGCGACGTTGGTATCAGCCAGGGCCACCAGCGTCTCCCTGTCCAGTTCGAAATCGTGATGCATCACCAGTGCCGCGTCGCACCGGTCGCCATGAAGGGCCTCGGCCGGGCTGGTCTGAAGATGCGCATCCGCGCACTGCCCGGCTGAGGCCCAGCGCGCTCGACGTTCGGCCACGCTGACCCGCCACCCCAGGCCGCGCAGCAGCGGAACCAGGAAGGGCGTTTCGGGACCGCCCCCCAACACCAGGGCCCGCGGAAGCCGAGGCAACGGCAAACACCACGCACCCTCGCCAAAGGGCTGCGTACCCTCCATGGGATGCAGCTGCCACGCCTGCTCGCGATGGCCGGCACGGAAAACGACCTGCCCCGACGTGCGAAGGTCGCGCTGGAGTGACACGCCCTCGCGCAGCCAAGCCTCGATGACGTGGTCGAAGCCGGCCATGGCACGCAACGGCAGGAGCGCAATCCGAAGCCGGCCGCGGCAGCCGAGCGCGGACCCGCTCAACAGGTCGTCGTCACTGCGGGTGTCGATCTCGATCCAGTCGACCTGCCCTGCCGCACTTACCTGCTCCGCGCGTCGCGCGAGCTCGGGCTCCAGGCATCCGCCGCTCAGCCAGCCGACCTGGCTGCCGTTGCAGAACAGCACCATGTCGCCGGCACCGGCGTAGGTGGAGCCATCGGTTTCCAGCACCAGCGCGAGCACGGCGTGCTCCCCCGCGCGCACGCGCGTCAAGGCCGTCTCGAGCACGCCGCGCGGGCTGCCTTCGGCGAGGAAGCCCGGCGCTGCGGACAGGTCCTCGGCAAGATCGCCGGGCTCCCCTCCGCCTGCCGCTGAAGCCTCCAGCGCGGGTGAGGCTGCGGATCGGTCCATGGGCAACGTCAGCCTATGTCGGGCAAGCCGGGCAACAGCTTGTCCAGGGTGATGGGATAGCTGCGCACGCGCACGCCGGTTGCGTTGTAGATCGCATTGGCGATCGCGGCGCCAACCCCGCAGATGCCCAGTTCACCCACACCCTTGGCCTTCATCGGCGAGATCACCGGATCCAGCGTGTCGAGGAAGACCACTTCCTGGTACGGGATGTCGGCGTGCACGGGAACCTCGTAGCCGGCCAGGTCGTGGTTGATGAACAAACCAAGCCGTTTGTCGACCACCAGCTCCTCCATCAGGGTCGCGCCCGCACCCATCACCATCCCGCCGATGACCTGGCTGCGTGCAGACAGCGGATTGAGGATCCGGCCGCCGTCGCATACGGCAAGCATGCGACGAATGCGCGTTTCTCCAGTGTAGGCATGCACGGCGACCTCGCAGAAATGCCCTGCATAGGTGCCGACGTCGTAGCCTTGTTTGAAGTCGCCGAAGGCAATGCCGTCCTCCGCCGACAGGGTTCCCGCCTCCGCCAGCTTGATGGTCCGACCACCCGCTTGGATGCGGCCATTGGCGAAGTCTGCGGTGTCGCCGTCGAAGCCGAGTTTCTCGCCCACCTTGCGGCGCAGGCTGACGCACGCAGCGTACACGCCCGCGGTGGAGCTTGCCGCGCCCCACTGGCCGCCGGAACCGGCGGAGGCGGGATGACGGGAGTCACCGAGGGTGACGTGGACCTGGTCCAGCGGCACGCCCATGGTCTCGGCTGCCGTCTGCGCGATGATCGTGTAGGAGCCAGTGCCGATGTCGGTCATGTCGGTCTCGACAATCACGCCGCCCTGGCCGTCAAGCCGGACCCGCGCCGCCGACTTCATCGTCGGTGCGCCGCGATAGCCCGCGGACACGCCCATGCCGACCAGCCAATGCCCTTCCCTGACCTGCGCAGGCCGGGCGTTGCGCTTGTTCCAGTTGAAGCGCTCCGCACCTTCGCGGAGGCAGCGCACCAGGTTGCGGTCGGAGAACTTCTTGGACGGGTCGCCGGGCACGACCTCGGGCTCGTTGAGGATGCGGAACGCGATCGGGTCGAGACCCAGCTTCTCGGCCATTTCGTCCATCGCCACTTCCAGCGCCATGTGGCCCGGTGCTTCGCCCGGTGCGCGCATCGCATTGCCTTCGGGCATGTCGAGCGTGGCGATGTAGTTGGCCACCAGGCGGTTGGCGCCTGCATAGAGCTTGGGCGTCTGCAGGGTACCGTTCTCGCCATCCTCGCCGTTGATATTGCCCGACCAGTTCTCATGGGCGATGGCGGAGATCCGGCCATCCTTTCCGCAGCCGATCCGCACGCGCTGGAGGGTGGCGTGCCGGTGCGTGGTGTTGTTGGGCATCAACGGGCGTTGCAGCGCGATCTTCACCGGTCGCCCGACCTGCTTGGCCGCCAACGCGGCCAGCACCGCGTCGGCACGGATGAACAGCTTGCCGCCGAAGCCGCCGCCGACATAGGGCGAGTCCACGCGCACCTTGGCAGGATCGATGCCGAGGATCGCCGCCATGCCCTGCCTGGCCCAGTCGATCATCTGGTTCGCCGTCCACAGCGTGAGCGTGTCACCCTCCCAGGCGGCGATGGTGGCGTGCGGCTCCATCATCGAATGACTTTCGTCGGAGGTGTGATAGGTCTCGTCGAGCTTGACCGCGGCGCTCGCGTAGGCGGTGTCGAAATCCCCCAGCGCCTGCCGGTCGGGCTTGCCGTCACGCCCCTTTGCCAGCGGTGCGGACGGTGCCAGGGCCGGGAAATCGAAGCGGCCCTTGCTGCGCTCGTAGCGGGTGCGGATCAGCGCCGCGGCGGCGCGGGCCTGCTCGAAGGTCTCTGCCACCACGCAGGCGATGGCCTGGTGGTAGTGGGCCACTTCGGGTCCGCCGAACAGCGGCGCATTGTTCCAGTTCGATTTGCCGACCGGCTTGGTTTCCGGTGCGGTGATGACCGCCAGTACGCCGGGCGCGGCACGTGCGCGGGAGGCATCCATCGAAATGATGCGCCCCTTGCCGATGCCCGCACCGACGATGTAGCCGTAGGCCTGGTTTGGCGCCACGTCGTGGCGCTCGTAGGCATAGGGGGCGGTGCCGGTGGTCTTTCGTGGACCGTCGATGCGCGGCGTCGACTTGCCGACGACCTTGGCCTTGTCGAACAGGTTGTCGCCGGCGGGGGCGTTGAATTCAAGGGGCATCAGCGCTCTCCTTCCACCAGCACGGCTGCGAGGGTGCGCTCGGCGAGCGCGATCTTGAACGCATTCTCCCGCGTCGGACGGGCACCGGCGAACACCTGCCGGGCCGCGGCCTTTACGCCGTCGCGCAGCAGCGGTTCGGCTGCCTCGACGCGCCACGGCTTCGGCGCAACTCCACCGAAGGCGAACCGCGCCGAGCCGTCTCGCTGCACGACCGCGGCGACCGACACCAGTGCGAACGCATAGGACGCGCGGTCACGTACCTTGTGGTACACGTGCCGACCGCCCAGAGGCTTCGGCAGCGTGACGTGGGTGATCAGCTCACCGCGCTGCAGCACGTTGTCCTGCTGCGGCCTGTCGCCGGGGGAACGATGGAAATCGGCAATCGGGATGCTGCGCGTACTGCCGTCACCGCTGACGGTCTGGATCGAGGCGTCCAGCACCCGCAGGGCCACCGCCATGTCGCCCGGATAGGTCGCGATGCAGCTGTCCGAGGTGCCGATCACGCCCATCTGCCGGGAGAATCCCTCGAGCGCGCCGCAGCCTGATCCGGGCAGGCGCTTGTTGCAGGGCAGATGGGGGTCGTAGAAATACGGGCAGCGCGTGCGCTGCAGCAGGTTGCCGCCGGTGGTGGCTTTGTTGCGCAGCTGCCCGGAGGCGCCTGCCACGATCGCGCGGGTCAGCACCGCGTAGTCGCGGCGCACGCGCTCATGCGAGGCCAGCGCGGTATTGGTGACCAGCGTGCCGATGCGCAGGCCGCCCTCGTCGGTGGGTTCGATCCTGTCCAGGCCGATGTCCTGCACATCGACCAGGTGCGCTGGCGTCTCGACCTCAAGCTTCATCAGGTCGAGCAGGTTGGTCCCTCCGGCCAGGAACTTCGCGCCCTCGGTACCGGCGACGGCCTTGGCGGCCTCGGCCGGGGATTTGGCGCGTTCGTAACTGAAGGCCCTCATGATCGCCCCCCTGCAGAGGTCACGCCAGCGACCTCTTCCATTGCCTCGGCAATGTTGGAATAGGCACCGCAGCGGCAGAGGTTGCCGCTCATGCGTTCGCGCATTTCCATGTTGGTGGCCCGGGGCCGTGCGCTGACGTCCGCCTGTACATGGCTGGGGACACCCCGCTTGATCTCGTCCAGTACCGCCACCGCCGAGCAGATCTGCCCCGGCGTGCAGTACCCGCACTGGTAGCCGTCATGCTTGATGAAGGCGGCCTGCATCGGATGCAGGTCATCGGGGGTTCCGAGCCCTTCGATGGTGGTGATGGCATCGCCCTGGTGCTGCACCGCCAGGCTGAGGCACGCATTGATGCGCTCACCGTTGACCAGCACGGTACAGGCACCGCATTGACCGTGATCGCAGCCCTTCTTGGTCCCGGTCAGCTTCAGATGTTCGCGCAGGGCATCGAGCAGCGTAGTCCGCGTGTCGAGCTCAAGCTCCCGCCGCTTGCCGTTGACGGTCAACGCCACCGTGCTGATGACCGGCGGCCTGGGCGGCGGGGGCGTCGCCAGTTCGGCGGCGAGCGATGACGCCCCCGGTGCGGCGGACATTGCCACGGTCGTGACGCCGCCGGCGATCACCTGGCGACGCGTCAACTTCATTCCTTCATCACAACTTGGCACAGTGACCTCCTGGCGTTCGGGAAAATCCCGTGGCTGGATGGACGCGCTCACACTACCCAAGCGGCACTATGCCCGTCTGCGGGGCACAGATCTGTGAAGTCGGTCGGAGGCGCGCCGGCATCATCGGCCGAGCCTGCTGGCCGGTCATCCTCAACGCCGCCTCTGGCAAGAGTGCGCCACTGACACTGATCCGCGCCACTTCCTCACTGATGCATGCACATCCGGCATCGCCCGGACGGAGCGATCCATGCCTGGGAGTTCGAAGAAAAGGGCAAGGAATTCACCGTGCGCGGCGACGAGCCGTTGGTCTTCAACAGCATGACCCACGTCATCAATGCCGCACTGGATGGCTTGGGCTTGGCATACGCACCGGAACCGCTGGTGGCCGAGCACATCGCGCAAGGCAGGCCGAAGGAGCACTTTCCCGACCATCATTCTTTTCGAACCTCAAGCTGACGTTGAATCGCGACGCGAACACGTTCGGCAGCATCGAGGCTGACGCGCTCCTCAAGCACATCGGCCAGATCGTATAGCTGCTCCGGCCGCAGGCCGATGTTCATGCTGATCCCAATGTGGGACTGCAATTGGGGCTCCACCCCGTACATGGCGGCCAGCATGCTGACCGTAGCCAATTCGCGGCTTTGCCAATCAAGATTGTCGCGCTCGAAGATGTCGCCGAAGAGGTGCGTACGGAGGTATTGATTTGCTTGCGGGGCAAAATCGAACAAAGGCCCTGAGACAGGAGCGCCGGCCAGCCTGGTCTGGTTTGCCGTGCCTGCAGCGAGCAAGGCATCGCCTGTGGGAATCGGCTTGCGGGGCTCGCGGCCGGCGTCATCCTGGATGCCCTGCTGTCTACGCGCATCCGCCACCTTCATCAGTTCGCTCAACGCGTTCAGGCTCCGAGGAAACCCCGCATAAGCGTAGAGCTGCATCAGGACCTCTCGCGTTTCGGCCAGACTCAATCCCGCGTCCAGGCCCTGGTTCAACGCCTGATGAAGGCCATCCAAGTCGCCGGCCGCTGCGAAGGCGCCGATCGGAATGATGGCTTTCCGGCGCGGATCCAGTTCAGTTGTGGGGGCTTGATTTGATTTGGTGTGCATCGCTATTCCTTCGTGTGCGAAAGCCATCCGACCTGGAACGGCAGCAAGCGTCGCCGCGCCCAGCAGATTGGCAAGAAGGCTGGGCCCCAAGATAGGCAGCCAGCCTCTAGAACGACTCAATGCGGACCTCCACGGCCCCGGTCTTGCGAAGGAGCTGCAGCCCTCCTTCGATGCGACCCAGCCTTACGAGACCCTTTGAATAGCCAAAAGGCCTGTGAAAAATCGCCAGGTTTCCCCAAGGCGCATAGAAGGCCATATCACCTGCCACGGGCGTGATTCCCTCCGGCTCGCCCTCCACGTTCAGACTGCGCGGCAGCTGCGCAATCTTCTCAGTCGCGGCGTAGTCTTCAAGTTGCAGGGTCAGCGGCAACTGAGCAATGAACTCGCGTGCAGGAAGGCTGTCCTCCAGGGTGGCTGACAGCACTTGATCATTGATGATCAGTCGAATTTTCATGGGATGACTCTCCTGATTGGCCTCAGTTCTGGCGGCAGCGACGGCTGGATGATCGGGCGCGGCTGAGCAAGCTGCTACCGCCCCAAAAGCAGCGAGGAGCACGAGCAGCTTCGCCGTTATCGAAGTGAGGCGTGTCATCGCTTCGGAACCCCTGTGGCAATCGCCGCAGCTGACGTGTGCACCTCTTCAGCCGCAGTGGCGTAGGCAAGCAGCGCGGCAAACAACAGGATGCCCGCACTCGCCAAGAACGTGCTGGCAAAGCCAAGGCTGTCGAACAGCAGCCCGCCGAGGGTGGCACCCAGCGCAATGGAGCACTGAACCACCGCAACCATCAGCCCGCCGCCGGCCTCGGCATTGTCGGTGAAGGTGCGCGCCAGCCAGCTCCACCAGCCGACCGGTGCGGACGTGGCCAGCAGACCCCACGCCGAGAGCAGTGCGGCGGTCGGCCAAAGGTGGGGCCCGAGTGGAACCAGAGTGACGGCAACCAGCGCCATGAGGGCGGGAAGAATCACCAGCGTGCGGTAGAGCCCGCGCCTGATGAATGCCCCGATGGCAAGTGTGCCCACGAAACCACTCACTCCGATCGCCAGCAGAACCCACGGAACGGCAGATACCCCAGCATGCGTGACCCGCTCCAGGAACGGCCGCACGTAGGTGAACAGGGCAAACTGCCCCATGAAGAACGCGGCGCAGGCCATCATGCCCAGTGCCACCGCGCGTCGTCGCAGCAACACGACGACTCCGCCGTGTGATCGACCCTCCTCCGCTTCCATGGACGGCAGACAAACCCACTGCCAGGCCAGGGCGACAGCTGCCACCGGCAGAAGACAGAGGAATGCGCCGCGCCATCCGATCATGCTGCCGAGATAGCTGCCCAGTGGTGCCGCAATGACCGTTGCAAGGGCGTTGCCACTGTTGAATATCGCCAAGGCTCGCGGGACCTGGGCCTCCGGTACCAGCCGCATCGCGGTTGCGGCGGACAATGACCAGAAACCGCCGATCACTACGCCGATCAGCGCACGGCCTGTCATGTAGACCGGATAGTTCTGGGCCAGCGCTACCACCAGTCCCGACACCGCCATCAACGCCGTGAGGGACAACAGCAACGTTCGGCGGTTCACGCTACCCGCCAATCGCGAGATCGACAGGCTGGTCAACACCGCAAATACACCCGAAATGGCAATGCCGTAGCCGGCAAGGCCCTCGCTCACGCCCAGGTCTGCCGCCAAGGGAGTGAGCAGGCTCACGGGCATGAATTCCGAGGCGATCAACGCGAAGACGCACAGCGTCATTGCGAACACGCCGCCCCAGTTGGCGCGATGTGCGGGGGCGTCGGTGCGGCTCATTTCCCGGCCAGGCCGCGCTGGAAGAACGTGGCCAGCTTGTCAAAGGGAATCAGCTGGATGCGGTCGTACAGATCCACGTGGCCGGCACCCTTTACCCAGTAGATCTCCTTCGGCTGCCCTGCCCTTCGGTAGGAGTCCTCGCTGAACTCGCGGGAATGGGCGACGTCGCCGGAGACGAAGAGCATTGGTCGGGGCGAGATCGTCTCGATGTCGTTGAAGGGATAGAAGTTCATGAATTTGACCAGGCTGCTGAAGAGCGGCTGGGTTGTCAGTTCGGCCTTGTCACCCTTTGGCGTATAGGCGCCGCGCGGGGTGCGGTAGAAGTCGAAGAACTCACGCTGGATGGCGGGCGTGTCAGCATCGAGGTGGTTCACGGTGCCAGGCACGAACACCGGCGCCCCGCCCTTGAATTCGGCCAGACGCTGATCTGCCGCGGACTGGATCACCGCCTTGCGCTGCTCCAGCGACTGGCCACTGTTCAGCCCCTGCCGTGCCGCCGCACCCATGTCGTACATGCTGACCGTGGCGATGGCCTTGATGCGTGGGTCGATCTTGGCGGCACTGATTACAAAGCTGCCGCTGCCACAGATGCCCAAGCCGCCGATGCGGTCCGGGTCCACAAATGACTGCGTGCTCAGGAAATCCACGGCCGCACTGATGTCGTCCGAATAGATTTCCGGCGCCACCAGGTGTCGCGGTGCGCCGCCACTCTCGCCCCAGAAGGAAAGATCGATCGCCAGCGTGACGAAGCCCTGCTCGGCCAGCTTCTGCGCATAGAGCTGGGAACTCTGCTCCTTCACTGCGCCCATCGGGTGGCCAACGACCACTGCGGGGGCGCGGCTGCCGTCGGGCAGGCCTTGAGGGCGGTAAAGCGTACCCACCACCTGCATCTCGTACTGGTTGTGGAAGCTCACGCGTTCCCCCTTGACCGTGGGGCTGCGGTAGAAGTTGTCGGATCCATGGGGCGGGGCCGGCACCGGTGCGTCAGCGGCCATGGCCGAAGCTGGAACGTAGAGGCTGGCGAGCAGCGCCAGTAACAGCGTGGTGCGTTTCATGGGCGTATGGCCTCGGTTGGGGACACGGGTCGCCACGATAGGCCCCAGCCCCTATATCGATAAGCCGGTTGAAAGTTGATGCATTACTGAGTTGCGCTCACAATTGACCCATGAGCACCGTGAAAACCCATGACCTGCAAGCGTTCCTGGTAGTGGCGCAGGAGCAGAGTTTCACCAAGGCGGCCGTTCGTCTTGGGGTAACGCCCTCTGCGCTGAGCCATTCGATGCGCCTGCTGGAAGAGCGCCTGGGAATTCGCCTGCTCGCGCGGACCACGCGCAATGTCTCTCCCACTGAAGCGGGCGAGCGCCTGATGCGCTCCATCGCACCCCATTTCGAGGCCATCGGTGCCAGCGTGGAGGCGCTGGGTGACCTGCGCGACCGCCCAGCTGGAACGCTACGAATCTCCTGCACGGATGATTCCATGGAGACCATCATCCGTCCGCGGCTTGCCGGATTCCTGGACGCATACCCGGACATTACGCTTGAGTTCTACGTAGATTACGGCTTTACCAATGTGGTGGAGCAGCGCTTCGATGCGGGCATCCGGCTCGGAGAGGCACTGAGCAAGGACATGGTTGCTGTCAGGGTTGGCCCCGATTGGCGTCTGGTCGTGGTGGGCTCACCCGACTACTTCGAGAAGTTTCCGAAGCCGAAGAAGCCTGCCGACATTACGCGCCACCGCTGCATCCACATCCGACATCGCCCAAACGGTGCCATCTATGCGTGGGAGTTCGAAGAGAAGGGCAAGGAATTCACCGTGCGCGGCGACGGGCCGTTGGTCTTCAACAGCATGACCCACGTTATCAATGCCGCACTGGATGGCTTGGGCTTTGGCATATGCACCGGAACCGCTGGTGGCCGAGCACATCGCGCAAGGCAGGTTGGTGGCAGTGCTGGACAGGTGGTGCGTCCCCTTCCCCGGCTATCACCTTTACTACCCGAACCGTCGGCAGCCGTCGCCGGCATTTGCAGCGCTGGTTTCGTGGTGGAAGCTGGATAGGTGATGTTGGGCGCAGTGCAGCTCCCCTAAATTGTCCTGCATGCGCTGGAAATGGGCACCCGCGGCACCCCCGATGAACATCCCGAATCCTCGCACTATTTGAGATTGTCGAGCGATGTCTCACTTTCCAGGGAGGATTTGGCGAATTGCGCCAAACGATCCGATACGACGTCGCCTCGATATCTCAATCTACAGTGAGTTGCGGCAGACGCTTGCGTCCTACGTGCCATCCCCGCACAACAAGCTTGCGTAACGAGCACAGGCCGCCCACTGTGCGGCGGAACTACTGCGCTCCTACTGCAGCTTGCGCTGCGGCTTCCGCTGCGGCCTTCTTGAGATTCAGCTTGGCTATCCGGACCCTAACCCCACCTTCCCGATCACCAAGACGTTCAAGGACCTGGCGTTCGCTGAGCGTAAAGTGCTTCTTCCTTGTGAATGCTACGTGCGCCAGCGTCGGATGATCCACAAGGGAAGTCATGTCGCCATCGAGCACGTCCGTTTCCAGGAAAACAAAGCTCTGCAAAGAACACAAGCGACCGACGAACCGCACGTGATCGAGAGGTGAGCATTTCATGTACGTCAGGTTGAGCAGGTGCTCACCCCTCACCAGATCCGCAAAACCGCGGACGATATTGCAGTGTTCGAAACGCAGGTCACGAAGTTCTTTAAGGTCACCGATCGGATCGATGCATTCGAGCTTCGGCGCGTAACTGACGGAGAGTTCGCGTAGGCCCCGCATCGTCTCGAGCCCTTTCAGACTCTGCAGCCGATTGGAATAGAGCGAGAGCTTCTCCAGTGCGGGCAGGACGGACAACTCCGAGACGTCACCTGATGCTGATCTGAACCCGCCCAGTGCCAAGCCCTTCAAACGGTCAAGGCCTGCGTCGACGCGAAATTCTCTGGTCCACGGTTGCCCCAGCGATTCGAGCCTCGTGAAGGGCCTAATGTCGTCGATGGCGTTTGGCCCAGCGTTGGTGAAGAAGTGCTCCAGCCACTCAGCGTTCCCGCGCAGGACAGACAAATCGACTCTGTCAAACAGCATCAAGTGGAGATCGGCTACAGGAAAGAAGGCCTCAATGAAATCGATGCTCTTGAGGCCAGGGTTCTCACGATCCGAAATGCCGAGTTGCGTGTACCGCCCAGTTCGCCACAGCTCTACGCATTGGGATACGTGCTCCGCGTCCACGTAGAGCGTTCGGCCTTGCAGTTCGAATTCGAACACTGAATCAACCACTCGTGTCCGTCCGGGCATGGCAGCTTGATCGCTTTTCATGGCGGCTAGTCTGCCACGACCCGCGACTCACCGAATAGCGCGACCCTCGGGAGGTCGAGCGCCTAAGATGTAAGTACCCGTGAGACTTCGATGGCTCCACAGGCTTCGCCCCTCGACGGGATTGAAGGCTGTTAATGTGATGCGTCACGATCGGGCGCCACTACCTATTGGCACACCATCAACACTTGCGTTCCAGCCGTCACATGGATGATCAGGCATTCGCGGCAGCCCAGTCGCCCAGCGCCCGCGCCGGGATCGAGCGCGGGTGAACGAGGAAACGACGCAGCCGCTCGCCGCCCGCAAGTCGAACGACTGGTGGCGCAGCAACTGGTCACTGAACGCGAGCCTGGCGACCTTTGGTAGTCCTGTCGCATCTGCCTCGCTCACGACCCCGCCGGGCGAATGCCGACACCCGCTAGGCGTGCACCCACGACATCGACAACAGCCTTGCGGCGCAAGGCCCCAGCCTCATTGCGCCGCATGCAACGATTCTGAAAATGTTGAAAGTGGTGTCGGCATCAGCCCTACTGCGTTGGCATCGTGCACAGCCAGGGGTATTCCTGTTCATGCCACCGAAAACGGGTGGCCGAGGCCTCGAAATCCTCGGTTGTGCAAGAGAAGTATGCGCTTGCCAGCCGGCACCACGTTCTGTGGTGCCGGCTGGCAATCCGTCGGCCGGCTATGGCGGGCGGTGCGTGGGGGCCTTGTGCCCGCCGGGAAGATTGCACACCGGATTTCGAGCCCCGCACCGTCCGCCACCTTTATCGGTGGCGGCTTCTGCATGCACGCAAGGAGCCAGTCATCAACCCGCCCCACTCCCCTGCCCCGCACCCGATCCACGACGCCTCCGCGAATGGCTCTGCGTTGGACCCGAACACGCTCATCGCCCTGCTGCACAGCATCGGCTCTGGCGCCGCCTCGGATGGCCAGCCCTGGCCTGAACGCCATCAGATGCCCGGCCGACGCATCGCGCTGGCGGATACCGATTGCTCGCTGGCTGGGCTACGCGTGGTGCTGGAGATCCTGCTGGCCGCGCAGCGTGCCCGCGAGAACGGCGAACTGGAACAGTACGTCGGTCCGCGGGTGATGGAGGGCCTGATCATGGCCGGACTCGGCCTCGCCGCACACGCCAGTACGCGCCTCCATCCGGAAGGGTGAGTGGCAGGGTGCCGATGGGCGGCCACGGCGCTGTGCCTCGTGGCGCTAGTCGCGTCGCCAACGCAGTGGCTTGCCCCGCCCGTGCCTTCGCCCATCGGGTTCCAGAACATCCCCGACGATCGCTTCCTGCAACTGCGCCGCCAAGCGATGCAGTTCGTGGAAGCTCGGTCACGACAGGGCTATCAATTCGTCGATCAGCGTGAGGGCGCCGCTTTGCAAATCTATTGCCGCGACGTTCCGGTGCTGTGGCTGGAGAGGCACCCGAATTATCTGCTGTTGCGGGTATCACTGGATGCCCGGCAGCGGGCGCCGGCCGTTGTGCAGTTGCGGGCCCTTCTTCAATGGCAGATGGAACCTTTGGGCGTTCTGCAGCAGGCGCTGGCCGGGGTGCCTGAGCCTGTTCTGATGGAGCGGGCGCTGCGGGTTGTTGCTGCTGAGGTGCCTGATGGGGCGCGATGTCGCCCGCAGTAGCCGAGCGTGGCTCGGCTCTACAGGGACGTTGGTTGCGAGGGTTCGGGTTCGTGGATGGAGCCTTCAAGCAGGGCGACGTAGGTATCCAGGCGCGAACGCAGCCCGATCAATAGCCATCCTGTGAGGTATAGCAGTACGAGGGCGTAGATGATGAAAGCACCCAGCGCGCCAACATCAAAGGCGCTGCTCCAGTCACCCCATCTCCATTGGCGGAACTGCAGATAGAGGGCAATCAAGAGTGGGAATGGCCCAAGGCGCTGCAGCCCTCCGTACATTAATCCCATGCGCTCGATCATGCTGGATCGCAAGTGGCTGACATACTTGAGGCGGCGCTCACGCTCGACTCTGGGAAACTTCCGAAGCTCGGCGATCACCGCTTGCCACTGTGTAAATTCGCCATCCATTTCCTGCGCGTGCGACAGCCGTGGCTGTACGAACTGCCGGAGTCCGCGGCGGGCTGCGAGAAACCCGCCGATGACAAAACCTCCGATTTCCACCGCCAGGCAGACCCTGACCAAAACCAGTGCAGCCGTAAGCGGAAGCCATCGATCAGGCAGCTGGCTACCGAGAATGCCGATGGCGGCCGCCAGTGCGCCCACCCGGAACGCCCACGTCTCCACCCTGCCCGCTTTCGGGTAGATGCTGTGCTCAACCAGCCCCTGCACCCGCTGGTAGAGCCAGTCGAATGTCAGTTCCTGCGAATCGGTCGTTGCCGGCGGATCGACGCCGCCCCCTGCCTGCATGTCCATTGCACCCCTGCCCCGGCCGGCGCAGATGCCGGCCGCCCCATCGTACCTGAGCACGCTTCGGAAGGCGCCCCAGCGGGAATCACATGCCCAGCTCCGACAACCCCGGGTGATCATCCGGGCGACGCCCCAGCGGCCAATGGAACTTGCGGTCGCTTTCCTTGATCGGCAGGTCGTTGATGCACGAGAAGCGGCGCTGCATCAGGCCGTCCTCGCCGAATTCCCAGTTTTCGTTGCCATAGGAACGGAACCAGTTGCCGGAGTCGTCGCGCCATTCGTATGCGTAGCGGACCGCAATGCGGTTTTCGGTAAAGGCCCAGAGCTCCTTGATCAGGCGGTACTCGAGTTCCTTGTTCCATTTGCGTGCCAGGAACTGCCGGGCTTCCTCCCGGCCGTTGGTGAACTCGGCACGGTTGCGCCACTGGGTGTCGAGCGAATAGGCAAGTGACACCTTGTCGGCATCGCGGGAATTCCAGCCATCCTCGGCAAGACGCACCTTCTGCGTGGCCGATTCGAGGGTGAACGGAGGAAGCGGCGGACGGGGTTGTTCTGCGGACACGGGGAGACCTCCCATCGAAATGGATATACGGGTTGCTTCAAAGGATCTGGCGTATCCAGGCGCTAACGCTTGGCCTGTTCCAACAACAGCTTCGCGACATCCTTCGCGGTGTCTGCGGCGTCGAGATCACCCATCACGCGCGACAGGGTGATGGCGCCTTCCATCAGGATCAGTAGCTGGCGGGCCAGGTCCGCCGGCTGCTCCACATTCAGTTGTTCGGTAAGTTCCAGCGTGTAATCGAGCAGCTTCTGCTTGTGATTCCGCGCGATCTGCCGGATCGGATCGGCCGGATCGCCGACCTCCCCCGCGGTATTGATGAACGCACACCCGCGATAGCCCTCGGACTGGAACCAACTCTTGAGCGCGGTGAACATGCCGAGGATGCGCGCTTCCGGGCTGTCGGCCTTGTCGCACTCCTGCCGGAACCAGGCCAGCCAGCGCACGTCGCGTGCCTTCAACGCGGCGGCGGCCACGTCGTCCTTGTTCTCGAAGTGGCGGTAGATGCTCTTCCGCGCCACGCCCGAGGTCTTCACCAGCAGGTCCATGCCGGTGGCATGGATCCCGTTCTGATAGATCAGCGCCTCGGCCGTGGCCAGGATCTTCTGTTGCGTGTCGGTGCTGCCGTTGCTCATGGCTGCAATGTAGAACGCTCGTTCTACCCTGTCAACAGGCAATCGCGAGCGATGGGGGCGCGCACATCCATGCAAGACGATCTATCAAGAAATCCGGACACTTCATCACCCGGACGCCTGATCACAGGCGCAAAGTACGTCTCACCACCCACCCATGAGAGTTCCCGCATGAACACCTTCGCCCGTACGCTGGCGGTTGCCGCCCTCGCCCTCTCGGTCCAGGCCGGCCTGTCCGCGCAGGCCGCCGAACCGGCCAAGCCGGCTCCGGTCACCGCCATCGCGCGCACTGCCAGCTACATCACCACCGCCGACGGCGTGCAGCTGTACTACAAGGACTGGGGCCCGAAGGACGGCCCGGTCGTGACCTTCAGCCATGGCTGGCCGTTGAATTCGGACAGCTGGGAGTCGCAGATGATCTTCCTGGCCAACCATGGCTACCGCGTCATCGCGCATGACCGTCGCGGCCACGGGCGCTCCAGCCAGCCATGGGACGGCAACGACATGGATCACTACGCCGATGACCTGGCCACGGTGATCAATACCCTGGACCTGCACGATGTGACCCTGGTGGGCTTCTCCACCGGTGGCGGCGAAGTGGCACGCTACATTGGCCGGCATGGCACCGGGCGAGTGAAGAAGGCCGTGCTGATCAGCTCGGTGCCGCCGTTCATGCTGAAGACCGCCGACAACCCGAACGGCCTGCCGATCGAAGTGTTCGATGGCATCCGCAAGGCACAGATGGAGAACCGCGCCCAGTTGTACAAGGACATTCCGTCGGGCCCGTTCTATGGTTTCAACCGCCCAGGCGCGAAGGTGTCGCAGGGGCTGATCGACGCATGGTGGGCGCAGGGCATGCAGGGCGGCCACAAGAACACCTACGACTCGATCGCCGCGTTCTCGGCCACCGATTTCCGCGCCGACCTGAAGAAGTTCGATGTCCCCACCCTGGTGATCCACGGTGACGACGATCAGATCGTGCCGATCGATATCTCTGGCCGCCAGTCAGCGAAACTGATCAAGGGTGCCAGGCTGATTGTCTACGCGGGTGCGCCGCACGGCCTGACCGACACCCACAAGGACAAGGTCAACCAGGACCTGCTGACGTTCCTGCAGGAAAAGTGACTGGCCAGGGCTCCGGCGCCGCGCCGGAGCCCTCCTGTTGCCTGGCGCCCACCTTCATGTGCGCGCCGCAGTCGGCATCTGGAATGTGAACTTAGTGCCGTCGCTCTCACTTGACTGCACGTCCAGTGTTCCGCCGTGGGACTTGGCAATCTCCGAAGCAATGTAGATGCCCAGGCCAAGCCCTGGCCTGGGCAGTTCGCCCTGCTCACGCGAAAATGGGCTGAAAATCGTCCCCAGCCGCTCAGGCGCAATGCAGCCGGCGTTATGCACATCCAGCGTGAGGCGATGGGATGCGGCCTGGACTCTCAGCGTGACAGGCGCGGAGCGCTCGCCGTGCTGGGCTGCGTTGGTCAGCAGGTTGGCCAGCAGCTGCGACAGCCTGCCGGGATCGCAGACCACGCTGCCCTCGATCCGCATCTGGACGTTGATGTCCTGCCGACCGGTAGCGATCGCCACTTCTTCTGCAACCTGTTCAAGCTCCGCCTGCAAGGTGTGGCTTTCCTGGAGCGAGACCGGGATGCCTCCTCCCAGCCGCCCCCTGGCGAAATCAAGCACATCACCGATGAGGCCATCCATCCGGGTGACGCCGGCAGCGATGTGCGCGAGCATCCGCTGCTGGCGCTCGGATGTTGCCTCACGTTCCAGCGAATCGGCGGCCACGCTGATGGCCTGCAGCGGGCTGCGAAGGTCATGGCCCAGTACCGCGATGAACTGATCGCGCAGATCGGAAACACGTTGTGCCGTTGAAAGTGCTGTCTCTGCCTCCAGCAGCTGATCCTCTTTGTCGAGGTAGTTGCCAACGAGGTCGGCAAGCAGCTCCATGGATCGCTGGACGTGCGCCTCATCGAAGTTGCCCGGCGACGAATCAATGGCACACAGGGTGCCGAAGAAGCTGCCATCCGGCCGATGGATCGGCACGGAGGCGTAACTCTCCAGCCCGTAGATCCTGGGCGTATGGTGTTCGGAATACAGCGGGTGTGCACTGGCGCGCGCGAACACCACGGAGGTCGATGACTGCCTGATCTCGTCACAGAGGGTGGTTTCGAGGACCAGTTGCCCGCCCGGAACGAGCCCGAAACCCAAGGTATCCAGGGTGGCGCAGGCGGTCCACGTGGTTTCTGTCACCCGGGCAATCGCGGTGAATCTTGAGCCTGTGATATGGGCGACGGTCTCAAGGATGCGCGGCACTGCCTCAATACGACCGATCTCAGCGATGTCATTCAGCAGGTGGGGATCGGTCAGTGTGTGCATGTAGTGGCAGTCGGGCGCAGTGGTGCATCATCCCACGAATCACCCACGAACACTCAGTCCGCCCCGCCGCGTGCGTTGCGCCGCAGCGATTGCGGGGGCTGGCCAAAGGCGCGCAGGAAGGCACGTCGCATGCGTTCGGTATCACCGAAGCCCGTTTCAGTCGCGACTTCATCCATCGTGTGACGGCTTTGCTCGATCAGCACACGCGCGGCCTCCACGCGCAGGCCCTCCACTGCCTTGGCGGGGGATTGCCCGGTTTCCTCGCGGAACGCGCGACTGAACTGGCGGGTGCTCAGATGCGCGGCCTGCGCCAGTTCTTCAACGGACAAGGTGGCGCGCAGGTTGCCGCGCGCGAAAGCCAGCGCGTTCTGGATGCGATCGGACCGCGCATCCAGCTCCAGCAGCACCGAATGCTGGGACTGCCCGCCTCCGCGGCGGTGGTAGATCACCAGCTTCCGGGCCACCGCCCTGCACAGATCCGCACCGAAGTCCTGCTCGATCATGCCAAGCGCCAGGTCCAGCCCCGCACTCATGCCGGCGGAGGTCCAGATCGGGCCATCGGTAATGAAGATGCGATCTTCCTCCACCTGCGCGGCGGGAAAGCGCTGCCTGAGCGTACGTGCGTGGAACCAGTGCGTGGTGGCGCGGCGCCCGTCCAGCAACCCCGCTTCGCCGAGAAGGAATGCGCCGGTGCACACCGACGCGGTCCGGCGCGTGCGTGCGGCCGCGTGGTGGATCGAATCGATCAGCGTGCCGCTGGACGGGGCTGGCTCCAGCAGGCCGGCCACGATCATGGTATCCAGCGGCTGCTGCGCAAGCGGCGCTGTCTGCATGGCCATGCCCAGCGAGCTGGGCACCAGCCCGCCCTGTTCGGACAGCATGTGCAGATCGTAAAGGCGCGCACCTTCGGTGGCATTGGCCAGTTCGAAGGCGGACGCCGCGGCGATCGCCATGGTCTGGAATCCGGCCGGCAGGACACATCCAACACTGAGCATGGCGGGTTTTCCGGCGTGACCTGAAACGAGGTATATACGACATTTACGCCCTGCACAAGCCGGCCTAGAGTCTGCCCTGACCCCGGCGACTCCCGCCGGTTTGGACCGACCCCTGTGAACGACCCTACCCATCACGGCACCGCTCTCATCACTGGCGCATCGTCCGGCATCGGGGCGATCTATGCCGATCGCCTGGCCCACGCCGGCCATGACCTGATCCTGGTCGCGCGACGCGGCGACCGCCTGCGCCAACTGGCCGAAGCGCTGGCCCGCAGTAGCGGCCGCACCGTGGACATCGTCGCCGCGGACCTGACCACCTCCGACGGGCGTGCCGAGGTTGAAAAGGTCATTCAAGGCCGAGCGGACATCCAGGTGCTGGTCAACAATGCCGGCATCGGCGCTACGGCGCCCCTGCTGCAGTCGGACATCGGCGAAATGGAGCGCCTGATCACGCTCAACGTGAACGCCGCGATGCGCCTGGCCTACGCCGCAGCACCGGTGTTTGTGGCCCGTGGCCGGGGCACGATCATCAACATCGCCTCCATCGTCGCGCTGGCACCGGAGCTGCTCAACGGGGTCTACGCGGGAAGCAAGGCGTTCGTGCTGGCGTTCTCGCAGTCGCTCCACCATGAACTGGCCGACAAGGGCGTGCGTGTCCAGGTTGTCCTGCCGGGTGCCACCGCAACGGACTTCTGGCACCTTTCCGGCCTGCCGGTGGAGCACCTGCCACAGGGCATCGTGATGAGCGCCGAAGCGATGGTGGACGCGTCGCTGGCCGGTCTGGCACAGGGTGAAGTCGTGACCATTCCCGCGCTTCCGGACATCGCTGAGTGGGACGCCTTCGAGCACGCACGCAAGGCGATGGCACCGGGCCTTTCGCGCGCGCAGCCGGCGCAGCGCTATCTGAGCGGCGCCTGATCGGCGAACGCGTTGCAACCGCCCGGCGTGGCGCAGTGCGCTGGCCGGGCATGGCGTCGCTACAGCGCCAGTTGCCTGGCGAGGAACGGCGCTGTCCTGCTGCCCTTGGCGCGGGCCACCTGGCGTGGCGTACCCTTCGCCACGATGGCGCCGCCCGCGCCGCCTGCGCCCGGGCCGACGTCAATCACCCAGTCGGCCTGTGCGACGGAACGCATGTCGTGCTCGATCATTACCACGGTGTTTCCCGCGTCCACCAGCCGCTGCAACTGCACCAGCAGCTTGTCTGCGTCCAACGCATGCAGGCCGGTGGTGGGTTCGTCCAGCACATAGAGCGTGCGACCGCGCTGGCTGCGCTGCAGCTCGGTCGCCAGCTTGATGCGCTGCGCCTCGCCCCCTGAAAGCTCCGTGGCCGGCTGGCCGAGCCGGAGATAGCCCAGGCCGATCTCCTGCAGCAGCTGCAGCGGCCGGGCGATGGCTTCTTCACCTGCGAAGAATGCCTGTGCCTGGTCGACCGTCATCTGCAGGACCTCGGCGATGTTGCGGCCGTTCCAGAGCACCTTCAGCGTGGCCTCGTTGTAGCGGGCACCCTGGCAGGCCGGGCACGGCGCATAGACGCTGGGCATGAACAGCAGTTCGACACTGACGAAACCCTCGCCTTCGCAGGTCTCGCACCGGCCCTTGGCCACGTTGAACGAGAAGCGGCCGGCGTCGAAGCGGCGGCGTCGCGCGTCGGGGGTCGCGGCGAACAGCTTGCGCACGTGATCGAACAGGCCCGTGTAGGTGGCCAGGTTGGACCGGGGCGTGCGACCGATCGGTTTCTGGTCCACCTGCACCACGCGCTGGATGGCGTCCACATCGCCGGCCAGCTGGCCCCGGGTAGCCTCGATCACCGTGGGTCCCTCGGCCGGCGCGCTGTCGGCGCTCTCCTCCACCGGCTCGTGCCCCAGGTGCAGCAGCATCAGCTCAGGCAGGGCCTGCGCCATCAGGCTGGACTTGCCCGAGCCAGAAATGCCGGTCACCGCGGTCAGCACTCCCAGCGGCACCTGTGCGTCCACGCCCTGCAGGTTGTGGCGGTGGATGCCTTTCAGCTCCAGCCAGCTGCCGGCGCTGCGTTGCCGGCTGGCAGGCGCAGGCACCTGGTCGAACAGGTACCGCGCGGTGCGCGACGCCTCGATGCCGCGCAGGCCGTCGGGCTTGCCACTGTAGAGAACCCGCCCCCCGTGCTCGCCCGCCTGCGGCCCCACGTCCACCAGCCACTGTGCACGCCGCATCAGTTCCAGATCGTGTTCAACGACGAACACCGAGTTGCCTCCATCGCGCAGGCGGTCCAGCGCGTCGTACAGCGCCTGGCTGTCGGCAGGATGCAGTCCGGCTGAGGGCTCATCGAGCACGTACAGCACGCCGAACAGCAGGGAACTGAGCTGCGTGGCCAGCCGCAGGCGCTGCAGCTCGCCGGCCGACAGCGTGGGCGTGGCGCGGTCCAGCGAGAGGTAGCCCAGGCCCAGGTCGCGCAGCTGCCGCACACGCGCCATGACGCCGCCGGCCAACCGCTGTGCCGCCAGGCGCTTTTCTTCGGACAGGGCCGAGGTCAACCGTACGTCGGGGGCGCCTTCGTGGGTCGCGTGGCCACGGGCTGCCCGCTTCGCGCGATCGCGGGGCGTCGCACTCCTGCGCGTGCGTGCGCCGTGGCCGTGTGTACTGAAGTCACCCTGCGCAATGGGCTCGAGCAGCCCGGCCAGTTGGTCCAGCGGCAGCCGCATGAATTCACCGATGTCCAGACCGGCAAAGGTGACCGAAAGCGCTTCGGGCTTCAATCGCTTGCCCTGGCAGGCGGGGCACAGCTTGCCTTCCATGTAGCGCGATACACGCTTGCGCATCAGCGCGCTCTGGGTAGTGGCGAAGGTGTGCAGCACGTAGCGGCGGGCGCCGGTGTAGGTACCCATGTAGCTGGGCTCCAGCTTGCGCTTGAGTGCAGCACGCGTCTCGGCAGGCGTGAAGCCGGCATAGACGGGCACGGTCGGCGTGTCCTCGGTGAACAGGATCCACTCCCGGTCCTTCTTCGGCAGCTTCTTCCACGGCACGTCGATGTCGTAGCCCAGGGTAACCAGGATGTCGCGCAGGTTCTGGCCATGCCAGGCCGGCGGCCAGGAGGCGATGGCGCGCTCGCGGATGCTCAGCGACGGGTCCGGCACCATCAGCGCTTCGGTCACTTCGTAGACGTGGCCCAACCCATGGCAGGTGCTGCAGGCCCCCTGCGGCGTGTTGGGCGAGAAGTCCTCGGCGTACAGCATGGGCTGATGGGCCGGGTACGCGCCTGCACGCGAATACATCATGCGTACCAGGCTGGACAGCGTGGTCACGCTGCCCACCGATGAACGTGCGTTGCTGGCACCACGCTGCTGCTGCAGGGCTACCGCCGGCGGCAGGCCGTCGATGGCATCCACGTCGGGCACGCCCGCCTGGTCGATCAGGCGGCGCGCATACGGTGCGACGGATTCAAAGTAGCGACGCTGGGCCTCGGCGAAGATCGTGCCGAACGCCAACGATGACTTGCCGGACCCGGACACCCCGGAGAACACCACCAGGGCGTTGCGCGGAATGGAAACATCGACATGCTTCAGGTTGTGCTCGCGCGCGCCGCGGACCTCGATGCAGCCGCTGGCCGCGGCCGCACATGACGATTCGCCAAAGGGGGGGGGACATCTTCGTGATCCTGCTGGCAGTGAGCGGCACGCGCAACGGCGCACCGAGGCCCCATTGTCGCCGCGACGGGGTGAACGGGGCGAGGATCCTTCACTCCCGTTCTGCTCGGCAGCAGCGCGTCGCGGATCCCCGACCCCGCAGTGCGCCCGATTGTTAACGCCTGTTGGCTGAAGGGTTGACACCACGTTGCCGCGTCGTTGATGGGGCCGCTCACGGCCCGGTTCCTATGCTTGGCGCGCCACTTCCACAGTGGCGCTCAACGTGGAGATGCATCATGCAACGCGATCAGAAAGACCTGCCCCACCCGGACCCGGAAGCACAGCGCACCGATCCGGTCAGCCCGCTTCAGGCCAAGCTGCATAACCACCGCAATCATGAAGAGGCGTTGCAGGAGACGTTCCCGGCCAGTGACCCGATCTCGCCCTTCGTCGCAGCCCCGACGCCCGAAGAGCAGGCCACGCGCCTGGGCGAGCGGGTCAAACTGCCAGACCGCCGGACGGATGAGGAGGCCGGCGGAGGTGAGCAGTGATCCGGCGCGGCTTTGCACGCGTCGCGGCGGCAACGGCGCGCTTGTCCGGCAGTCTTGGGGCGTTCGTCGCGGCACTGGGGGTGATCATCGCCTGGGCCGCCAGCGGGCCGGCCTTCCACTTCAATGACACCTGGCAGCTGGTGGTCAACACGGGCACCACCATCGTGACGTTCCTGATGGTGTTCCTGATCCAGCACACGCAGAACGCTGACACCGCTGCACTGCACATCAAACTGGATGAGCTGATCCGGGTCAGCAAGGATGCCAACCAGGAGCTGCTGAACCTGGAATCGATGGAGCCGGCCCATCTTGAAGAGATACGCCAGCGCTACGAGGCACTGGCGAAGACCGCTGCAGACATCAAGTCCAAGAAGGAGCGCTGCATGCCCTGCGAAGCGGATGCAGCCGCCGAAGCCTGAGGCGACCGCTGCGGCGGCGTCGGCCTACAGCGATGCCGGTGTGAGGCCCTGCCTGGTCGCTAACGTGGCTGCACGCAGGATCAGGCAGTGAGCACGCACCTGGAAATCGACCTGATGATCGCGCAACTGGAGGAAATGCTGCCCACCTGGGCAGCGTTCTATCCCGAGCCGCAGTTCATCCTCATGCTCGCCGAGGCACTGGACTACATTGCGGCCAGTGCGGACCCGGATGCCCGCCTGTATTGCGTGATGCGCACCGGGCACCTCGATGCGTGCAGCGGCGAGATTCCCTGGGCAGCGCGCTATGGCGGGCGCTAGACCGCACCTCAGGCCGCGATGGCATAGGGCTCGACCAACCTGGCCAGGACATCCATCGCCGTCTCAGCCACCCCGTCGTCGTCGCCATGCTGCACAAATCCCAGCCAGTCTGCACAGGCCAGGCGCTTCAACTCCGCCGGTTGTGTCGGCAGCCAGCGCATCGGCCAGAATGGCAGACGCCGGTTACCGACCCTGCCGCGCTGCAACTCGATCAGTCCTGTATGACTGGTAGCGCCGAGTACCCGCGAGTACGCCACGCGCAAGCCGTCCTCGGGCCCCTCCATGTACTGCAGGAAGCGGCTGCCATCGAACAGCAGGACCCCGGTGACGCCGGCGTTCCGGTTGAAGCGGGCGGCATCGTCAACCAGATCGTCCAGTTTGCCGCTGCGCAGGCCCAACGGGTCACCGGCCACGGCTGGGCCCGCTTCACTTACGTATGCGACTGCCCTGATAGGCATCGGCTGCTCCGGTAGCGAATCCCCCCAGATTCCGTATCGCAAGCATAGGCCAACCACGCCGACGATATGTTCCGGCCCTGTGTATTCTGCGAATGGGTCGGCTTCTGGCAGACAAACGGTATGCAGCGCGGCCCGGCTACGGGTCTGCCTGTGCCCATCGCGCGAGATTCTGCTCCACTTCCGCGATGCCGGCCCAAGGATCCTTGCGTCGCCGCCTGAGCTTTGCGGGCACGTCCTTGATCGTGAACGCATCGGCGCGCTGGAGTTTCGACAGATCGCCCCAGGCGATCGGCAGCGCCACCGGCGCGCCCGGCCGGGCACGCAACGAATAGGACGCGACCGCCGTCGCACCGCGCCCATTGCGCAGATAGTCGACGAAGATCCGCTTGTTGCGCAGGCTCTTGGTGGCGGTTGCCAGGAACCGCTGCGGTTCGGACTGTGCCAATGCATCGGCGAAACCCTTGGCAAAACGCTTGGTCAGGTCCCAATCGCACCCTGGGTTGAGCGGCACGACCACGTGCAGGCCCTTGCCGCCGGAGACGCGCAGGAACGATTCCAGCTCCAGCTGCGCCAGCAGTTCTCGGATGTCGGTTGCCGCTTTCTTGACTTCGGCAAAGGGCACGTCCGGTCCGGGGTCCAGATCGAACACGACCCGGTCGGCCTTGTCGGGCGCCTCGGCGTGGCTGCCCCAAGGGTGGAACTCCAACGCGTTGAACTGCGCCAGTTCAAGCAGGCTGGCTGCGTCCCGCACCACCAGGTAATGGGCGTTGATGCCGCTTTCCTCCTTCAGCCTTACCGAATCGACCAGCGCCAGCCCTGCCGTATGGTGTTTCTGGAAGAAGCAGGGTTTTGCGGTGCCACTGGGGCATCGGATGATCGACAGCGGACGATCAATCACTTCGGGCAGCAGGTGCTCCATCACTGCCGCGTAGTAATCCCATACATCCTGCTTGGTGTAACCGTCGCCGGGAAACAGGATCTTGCCGGGAGAAGACAGCCCGGGTGGCGCGCGGTCCGCTGCCGGCACCCTTTCCACCCGGCGCCTCCGCCGCGAGGCCGCATGCGACCGCGCGGCGGCCGGGACCGTTCCGGCGCGGTCGGAATCGGCGAGGTCGGCGACGTCCTTGTCCGTCCGCACCGCCTTCAGCGACGCCTGGCGCAACAGCTGCTGCCCACCGATCCCGCGGTAGAAGACCTCGACCACGAAACGCGGTTCGAACCAGGTCGCGGCGCGCAGGTCGGTGTCCTGCGTGGGCACATGCGCGGTCGGCCTGCGGCCGCCGCCGCCCTTGATGCGCTTGCTGATGTCGCCAATCAGTTCATCCGAGAACCCGGACCCGACGCGACCGGCGTAGAGCCAGCCATGCGTTGCGTCTGGCCGGGCCAGCAGCAGCGAACCAAAGCCGGTGCGGCTGCCCTTGGGTGCGGTGTAGCCCACCACCGCGAACTCGTCGCTGGCCAGCTGCTTCGTCTTGCGCCAGTCCTCGCTGCGGCCGCTGTGGTAGCTGCGATCGCCGCGCTTGGAGATGATGCCCTCGAAGTGCTGCTCACCGGCCAGGCGGTAGGCCTCCTCACCCTCTCCCTGCACATGCGAACTGAAGGCCAGGGGACTGCCCTTCCCCTCAAGCAGAGATTGCAGCAAGGCCTTGCGTTCCAGCAGGGGCGCATCGGCGACGTCCACGCCATCAAGATGCAGCAGGTCGAACAGCGCATACGTCAGGACGCCCTGCTTCTCGCCGGAAAGCGTCGCCTGGAGCAGGTTGAAGTCCTCCTTGGTGCCGGCGCCGGCGATCAGCTCGCCGTCCAGCGCCGCCGACGTCAGGCCCAGGGCCGCGACTGCGTCACGTATCTCGGGAAGCTTGTCGGTCCATTCCAGCGCGTTCCGTGACCACAGCTGCACGTTGCCCTCGACGACAGTGGCAAGGATCCGGTATCCGTCCCATTTGATCTCGTGGACCCACTGATCGCCCTGGGGCGGCGCCTCTCCCAGCTTGGCCAACTGCGGTTCGAACGGCCCGGACGGCGCCGCCGCCCTCCTTGCCCTGCTGAGCGCAAGGGCCTTCTGAGACCAGTTCTTTCGCCGGGTGCGTGTGGCAGGCACCGCCGTCAGCCGCTTCTTCGCGGCCTTGCCGGCCCCGGCGCGCTTCAGATCCTCCGGTGGCGGCGCAGCGACGTTGGCCAGCAGGTCGTCTGCCTCAAGGTCGCTGGCGAAGGCATCGTCCTCCTTGAACAGCAGCCACTGCGGCTGCCGCGCGGGCTTTCCCGACCGAACCAGATGCCAGCCGCCTTTCAGCTTGGTACCGAACAGCTCGAAGCGGAGATGGCCCTTGGCCAGTTGGGCTTCCGGATCACCCTGCGTGGCCCATACCCCGTGGTCAAACTGGGCGACATGGCCGCCGCCGTACTGGCCCTTGGGAATTTCACCCTCGAACGCCGCGTAGTCCACCGGGTGGTCTTCCACTTCCACCGCCATGCGCTTGACCTTCGGGTCGTAACTGGGGCCCTTCGGCACGGCCCAGCTCTTCAGCGCATCGCCAACCTGCAGGCGGAAGTCATAGTGCCTGCGGCTGGCATGATGCAGCTGCACCACGAAAATGGCGCGCTGGCCTTTCGGCAGCGTCTTGCCCGGCTCGGGCTCCTGGGTCTGGTCAAAACGACGCTTGCGGCGATACTCGACCAGCGACATGGCCAGCTCCGCGCTATTTGCCCAGGTGCTTGCGGACAGCAACCGCCGTGGGCCCGACCGCCGCGACGGCCGCGCGAAGTTCTTCGGCGGACACGCCCAGCGTCGTGGTCCAGTACCGCAGTTCGTAATCCTCGTTGACGTTGATGCGGTCCCGGTCCGGGCTGCCGGCGTTGTTCTTGTCATCGCTCATGGGAGTCTCCAGCGTGATCGGGGGTGGACTGACCGTACCGGCCATTCCATGCGCACGAAGCGATGCCACTGTGAAGCCATGGCGAAGGCCGCCGGCACGGCGCCGCACCCCTGCGCGAAAGACGCCGCTTCGTGAAGGCAGCGCGCAGGATCCGCGGGGGCGTTCACATGCCGCCTTCACTCCTTCCCCGCCTGCTCGCAACCGGGCAGACCCTACGCTGGCTACTCCACTCACTGCGGAGCCCAGTATGGCTATCAAGACGGCGGAAGACCTGTTCATCCACGAGCTCTCGGACATCTACAGCGCCGAGAAGCAGCTGACCAAGGCGCTCCCGCGCCTGGCCCGTGCGGCCGAGAATCCGGATCTGGCGGCAGCGTTCGAAACGCACCTGGAGGAGACCCAGGGGCAGATCGAACGCATCGACCAGGTGGTCGAGGTGCTCGGCATCCGCCTGAAGCGCATCAAGTGCGCGGCGATGGAAGGCCTGGTCGAGGAAGGCAAGGAGGTGATCGACAGCATCGACAAGGGGCCGGTGCGCGACGCTGCCCTGATCGGTGGCGCGCAGAAGGTCGAGCATTACGAAATTGCCTCCTACGGCACCATCGCCGCGCTGGCCAAGCAGCTGGGCTACAAGGACGCCCTGCCGTTGCTGCTGGAGACGCTGGAGGAAGAAAAGGCGACCGACGAGAAGCTGACCCTGCTGGCCAAGGGCGGCGGCAATGCCAAGGCCGCGCAGGCCGCCTGAGTCGCATCGCACGCCCCGCGGCCGCCACGGAAGGCGGCCTCAGGGTGGGTAGAGCACCTGGTCGTTTGGGCAGAAGAACGTGCGCCGCCGCGTCGTACCCATGTACAGCTTGCTGACCGGGCCACCACAGAGCGGGCACACCTTGCGCGTGTGCACCTGCCAGTGCTTCTTCAACTCGAAGCGCCGCTTCCACTCCAGGAAGTCGAAGCTGTAGGCACGGGCCTGGGTGATCAGGGCGGTGAGCTTGCGCGGTGGCAGGTCGCCCAGTCGCGTGGCCGGATGCACGCCGATGCGGAACAGCACCTCATTCTTGATGATGTTGCCGACGCCGGCGAAGATCGTCTGGTCCAGAAGCGCATCACAGACCAGGGTGTCCGGCAGTGCCTTCAGCTTGCGCCGGGCCAGTCTTGGATCCCAGGCGTCGTTCATCACATCCGTCCGCCAGTCGTAGACGTCGTCCAACGGCTCGTCGATCAGCCGCACCGAACACGCATAGAAATTCAGTTCGCCGTTGTCGAATGCCAGCGACACGCGTGCAGGGGTCGGCTTCCGTTCGTCGATGCGCCAGCTGCCGAACATCATCAGATGGATGCGCAGCGTGACCTGGCTGAACTCCAGCAGGAAGTGCTTGCCCCAGCTGCGAACCGCCTTGACCCTGCGTCCCTGCAGCGGTGACAGGTCGATGCGGCTGTTGCCGGAAACGCCGCGCACGACGTGACCCTTGAAGTGGCTGGCGGCCTCGCGCAGCAGGACAATGGACGGGCCCTCAGGCATTCGCGTTCTCCTGCAGCAGTGCCTGCAGGTGCAGGGCGTTGCCGGTGGCGTGGCCCAGCGCGGTGTTGTCCAGTACGCACCAGGCACGGCGCTGCGCAGCGGCTTCGCGCTGCAGGTGCTGGGCCAGCCCCGCCAGCGCCTGTTCACTGTAGGCGCTGCGATAGACCTCCGGCTGCCCGTGCCAGCGCCAGTAGCTCCACGTGCGGTCACCGCCCGGGACCGCTGCTGCGGGTACCCGGGCCGGGTCAGCCGCGACCCGTGCGATGTCATGGTCGCTCAGCAGCGCATCGACGTCCGCAGTGAACCAACTGGGATGGCGCGGTTCGCAGGCGACATCCACCGAGGTGCGTGCGCGCAGGCCGTGCAGGAATTCGGTCACGGTTGCCGGCTCATACGCCAGGCTGGGCGGCAGCTGGAGCAGCAGCGGCCCCAGCCTGTCCCCCAGTGCCATCACGCCATCGAGGAACAGCGCCAGCGGCTGCATCGTGTCGCGCAGCCGGCGTTCATGGCTGATCACGCGTGGCAGTTTCACCGCGAAGCGGAAACCCGCGGGCACGCTGGCCGCCCAACGGGCGTAGGTCGCCGCCTGGTGCGGGCGGTAGAACGAGGAATTGATCTCCACCATCGGCAGGCGGGTGGCATAGCGCTGCAGTACGCTGTCGCCTGCGCCGAACGCCGCCTGCGCCGCCCGCGACAGCGACCAGCCTGCGCAGCCGATGCATACCTGTCCTGGCGTGCTTGGGGCGTCGGCTGCGCTCATCGTGCCACCGGTCCGTCCGGTTCCAGCAAGCGGCCATCGCCGGCACCTGCCGGCGCCTGCGCCACCGATTGCAATCGATCAAGCGCACTGGTGCCAGGCGCGAGCGCGGAGGCGCTGCGCACGAAGCCGGTCCAGTCGGAGATCGCGATCTTTCCCAACGCCAGCTCATCCACGCGCACGCTGTGCATGCGCCAGTGCGGGAACTGCCGCCGCCCCACCCTGCCCCGGTTGAGTTCGACCAGTCCGTTGTGGCTGCTCGCCGCCAGGATGCGGGTGTACGCCGCGCCGACACCGGCCTCCGGGCCTTCGAGGTATTGCAGGAAGCGCGTGCCGTCGAACAGGAGGACGCCGGTCACATCAACCGACTCGTTGAACAGCATCGCGTCCGTGACAAGCTGCTGCAGGCGCTCTGCAGCCAGGTTTCGGGTGGCTTCACTTACATAGGCAATGGCACGAAGAGGCATGACAGCACCGGGTTGTTGCAGATGGCTCTACCTTAGCGAGGCCGATCAAACGCGCGGTGACACTGGCGTGGAGGCGGCGTTGAACCTGGACGTGTCAACGCCGCGCTGCGTTGACACCCGGCAACAGCACCACGGCCGGCATGGCGTGTCGCCCGCTGATGGATGTCCTTTCGTGGAGAACGCATGAGGAAGCACGCGCCTGCGCATGACACGACGTTGGCGGTGGTGCCACCGCCGTCTAGCGGCGGATCTGGAAGATGGTCGCTGCCGCCAATCGGGCGGCTCACTCCAAGGAGACTTTCCATGGCCAACCAGAACCAGAACCAGGGCAGCAGCAACCGCGGCTTCGCTTCGATGGACGAGGACAAGCAGCGCGAGATCGCCGCCAGGGGCGGCCGCGCCGCGCATGAATCGGGCAACGCCCATGAATTCAGCTCGGAAGAAGCGCGCGAAGCCGGTCGCAAGGGCGGCGAAGCGGTGAGCCAGGATCGCCAGCACATGGCCGACATCGGCCTCGAAGGCGGCCAGAACAGCCATGGCGGCGGCAACCAGGGCGGCAACCAGGGGGGGCGGCAGCAACAGCAGGAACGTGGCGGCAACAACAACCGCGGTGGCCAGCAGCGTTGATCGAGACTGACCGGTTGCACCCCAAGTGGGCGGACAGCGTGTCCGCCCACCTTTTTTGCGAGGCGCGGGGCGGACGCCCGCCCCGGCCGGTTCCGCGTCAAGGCTCCCGTGGCGGCAGGTCGAGCGCGCCGGCGCCCGGCCCGGCGCCCAGTTCGGCACCGGTTGTCGGCCGTGCTTCGGGATCGGAAAGCGTTCGCAGGGTCATGGCCTGCACCGCCGCCTGCTCGCGTGGGTCCAGGCCCACCGTGGCGCTGCCGTCACCGCCGTCCACAGCGGCCTGTGCCTCGCGGTCGCTGACCCGCTCCCACAGCTCGCCGCTGTTCCAGCTGCCCAGCAGGTCATCAGCGCCGTCGCCCTGCGACATGTCCATGTACAGGTCGGTAAAGGCGGGGTCACCCGGCTGCTTGCCCGGTGGGAAGTTGGGCTGGATGCTGTGCAATGCCTTTTCGAAGGACTTCTGGTGGGCGATTTCGCGCGTCATCAGGAAGCGCAGTGCGTCCTTGATGCCCGGATCATCGGTCACCGTGATCAGTCGTTCGTAGACCAGCTTGGCGCGGGCTTCGGCGGCGATGTTCGAGCGCAGGTCGGCGGTGGGCTCCCCGATCGAATCGACGTAGGCCGCCGTCCAGGGAACACCGCTCGAATTGACCAGTGCCGGGCCGCCCCCGTACAGCAGCTGCTCGGTATGGCTGGTGCTGTTCTGGCCCAGCAGGCGCATGTCCTCGGCTTCGGCAAGCCCTTCGGACTGAATGGCCTTCGGGCCGCGGTTGAGCATGGCGATGATGGTACCGATGATCTCCAGGTGGCTGATCTCTTCGGTGGCAATGTCCATCAGCAGGTCCTTGCGTCCGGGATCGCATTCGCCCAGCCCCTGGGTGAAGTAGCGCATCGCGGCGGCCAGTTCACCTTGTGGGCCGCCGAACTGTTCCAGCATCAGGCTGGCAAGCTGCGGGTTGGATTCGCGCACGCGCACGGTGTACATCAGTTTCTTGTGGTGGAAGAACATGGGACTGTCTCCTGTGTCTGGCAGGCGGGATCGGGATCAACGCTTGGCTTGGGCGCCGGGCGTTTCGTCACGGTTGAGGAAGGCGCCGACCAGGCTGTCCTGGTGGTCTTCCAGCCAACGCGCCATGGCGATCTCTTCCTGCAGGATCTGGCCGCATACGGCCGCGATATCCGGCGCGGCGGCCCGCTCGGCCGCGATCACCAGCGCCCGGTAGGTGGCGATCTCGGTGTTCTCGAAGCCAAAGGAGATGCCGACGCTCTTGACGACTTCGTCTTCCATCAGGGTATTGCCGGCGGCGTGGATCGCTGCGGTCATGCTCGCGAACAGCCCCTTGGCGGTGGGCACGCTGCCGCCAAGTGCTTCAATGCACTCGCGCAGGGAAGCGGCCTGCTGCTGCGTCTCCTGCACGTGCTGGCCGATACGTGCGGCAAGATGGGGATAGTTCTGGATGCGCGAAGCCATGGCCTTCATCATGGTCTCCGCCTCCTGCTCCATGGCGTAGGCGTCCTGCAGCCATTTCAGCAGGCGCTCGCTGCGGACGGTGTTCTGGTCTGCCATCGCGGTCTCCGGTAGTGGGGCGACATGCCTCCGGAGACCATCGTGGCGAGGCCGCAATCACTGCCTCGTCGGCCGGCGTGAGCCACCGGGCGTGCGCGCTGCACCTGGCGCTGATGCCGTCATAACATCCGCTGGTGCGTGGCAACGCCTGCTGCGCACTCAGGCCGGCATCGCGCCGGACACTACTGCACTGCCGCCGTCGCGACGGGGGCTTGCTGCGGGTGCGCGCCCGCCTGCGGACGCCTTCAGCGCCTGGATCACCCGATGCTGCGCACGGTGCGCGCCACCTTCCACGCCCACAACGTAGACAAAGCGCCCATCGAACTTGGCCTGGGCACCCTCCAGCACGTCATCCTCCTGCAGGGCGCGCTTCAGCGACTTCATCCATGCGCGTTCGGGGATGCGATCCAGCTCCACGACGATCGCAGCGCCGCCGCAATCCAGGGACATGCATTCCACGCGCAATGCGCAGGGGGCGGTGGCATCGGTTACAGATCGGGGCATGGTGGTGGCTCCAGTGCTGGGGGACGGCGGCAGTATCCATGCCCGCCGCCAACGCGCTGTCAAAAAAGGCGCAGCGCCTTCCACGCCGCATCGACGGCACCGGGCGACCTGCGCAAGGCGGCTTCGCACCGGCCTGACACGGCCCACGCGCGCCGTTGATGCGCCACAGCACACACTGTAGTTCCCACTGCAACACAGGCATGCGCGCATGCAATCGGAAATGAACCAGCGCAGGTGCAACCTGCTGCTGGTTGAAGACCAGCTCGACCTTGCTGCACTGATGGAACAGGCGCTGGAAGACGGCGGCGGCCGGGTGACCCACGCCTACAGCGTGTTCGATGCGCTGGGGCTGCTTGATACGCAACAGTTCGATGGCGCGGTGCTGGATGTGGAGCTTCGCGATGGCGTGGTGTTCCCGGTTGCCGATCGGCTGGCGGAACTCGGCATCCCCTACCTGTTCGTGTCTGCGGTCTATGACCAGCTGGTACCGCTGCGCCACCGCCGCGCAACGTTCGTGGCCAAACCCTTCCACATCGACCGGTTGCAGGAAGCCGTCCAGCAGGTGGTGGGTGACGCCTGCGCGCCCCCGTCCACGCATTGAGCGGCAAACGCCGCGGTCACGCCAGGTGTGGAGCTACCACCTGGCCCAGCTGACGCAGCGCCCCGCCACGGGAGAGCCCGCTCCAGTTGCCGCGGGCGACGCTGCGGATGTCGGCGGGGTCGGTCCAGAGCAGCCGCATCGACCAGTACGGAAAGCCCCGGTATCGCCTCACTTGCGTAGGCGATTGCGCGGAGGGGCACGTTGATTCCTTCTGACACAGGAAATGTCCTGCGCTTGCAGGATGCCGGTCGCGCTGTAGGTGGGCATGAGGCGATTCACAACCCGGCTCGCTCCACCCTCTCCCCGGCCGCACGCCGCAGTAACACGCCCGCCGGATTCAGGCGGCCTTCGCGTAGGGTTCGACGATCAGCAGCAGCTTGTCCATCGCCGTCGCGTCGGACTGTTCCGATGCTGCGCGCTGGATGAAGCTGGTCCAGTCAGCGCCCGCGATCACGCGAAGCTGGTCCGCCGTAACGGAGAGGCAGCGCATTGGCCAGAACGGCAGCCGCCGCTGGCCGACGCGGCCACGCGCAAGTTCGATCAGGTGGGTGTGGCTGCTGGCACCGGTGACGCGGGAATAGGCCACATCCAGCCCGTCGGCAGGGCCCTCCATGTACTGCAGGAAGCGCTGCCCGTCGAACAGCAGCACGCCGGTCACGCCTGCGCCCCGATTGAAGCGGGCGGCATCCTCCATCAGGGTGTGCAGGCGCTCCGGCGTGAATCCGCCGACGGCCTCGCTGACATAGACGATCGCTCTGTTCGGCATGGCGGCACTCCTGCTCTCTCAGCCCTCCACTCTAGGGCCCGCGGCGTCGCGGGGCCGTAAAGGACAGGCGTGCAGGCCTCACGCTATCCCCAATTCAGCACCGTGTTGACCAGCCCTTCATGCGCGTGCAGGGTTCCGCGTGGCACGTCGGCACGCGCCCCCTCGATCCCGGACAGGTAGGTCGCGAATCCTCCGGTGGCGCGCCCCACGAGGCGGGCGCTGGTCATGACCACGGGCGCACCGGCCCAGCGGACGTCGGCGCCCAGGCACTGCAGCCGGCTGACCAACGCGACATCTTCACCGCAGCGCAGGGGCGCAAAGCCCCCCGCGGCACGATAGGCGCGGGCAGAGACACCGAGGTTCGCGCCGTGGATGCGCCCGTGATCGTCGCCCCAAGGCTGCCCTTTCCGGAACGCGCGACGCAGGCGCCTGCCGTCCCGGGAAGTGCTCGCGATGTCCACCAGTCCGCAGAAGGCGTCGCAGCGGCCCGCCAGCTGGGCGACCAGCCATTCCGGAGGCACCTCGCTGTCGGCATCGGTACTGGCCAGCCAGCGCGCTCCCTGTTGCAGCAACTGGGCCGCAGCCGCTGCCCTGGCAACACCGACGCAGCGTGCCTGCAGCCGCACTGTATCGACCCGCTGCTGCCGGCAGATGGACGCGGTCGCATCGGAGCAATCGTCCAGCGCAACCACCACCTGCACCGCCTCGCCGCGCAGCCCGGGATGCAGCGCCGCCCTTCGGATCGATTGCAGGCAGCGCGCCATGCTGGCCGCCTCGTTGTGTGCCGGCACCAGGACACCGATCACCGCAGTCCCTCGTTGCGGGCCAGCGACAGCGCGCCGCGCGTCCAGCCCTGCAGCACGAAGTCCGCGTCACGATAGCGGAAGGCCTCCTGCAGCCCCTCGCCCAGGCACCGATGCACGACTTCGGTGCGGCTCGCGCGTCCGGGGAAGGACGGCAGCCAATGGCAGGCCACCAGCAGCCCGTCATCGCGCAGTGCCTGGCCGATGCCGGCGCGCAGCGCCTGCAGTGCGCCTGTGCCGAGGTAGTAGCCCATCTCCCCGCAGACGATCAGGTCGAAGCGACCCGGCGGCCATTGCTCGGGGTGGCTGGCGCAGTGGACCTGGACATGCGGCAGGTGGGCCAGGTTGCGGCGGGCGCGGAAGGCCGCACGCGGGCTGATGTCGGTGGCCAGCAGCCGCTCGCAGCGGCCCGCCAGGGCCTCGGTCAGCACCCCGTTGGAGCACCCCAGCTCCCAGCCCCGATGGAACTGGCGCTGGCTCAGGCTGGCCAGCAGCAGCGCTCGCTTGCGCTCCTCATACCATCGGCTGCGGTAGCCGAAGGGGTCCTCCTGCTCATGCAGTTCGTCGAAGTACGGTTGCGCGCTCATGCCAGGAAAACCTCGTGGTTCCGGAAGAATCGGGTCAATACATGGGCTGGCAGCACCGGCGGGCTGTGCAGCCCCGGCACTGCGCCGGTCTGGGTGCGGAAGTGGGCGATCGCGTTGCGCTTGGCGGCCACGACGTCGGCGATGTCGAGCAGTTCGGGCGCCTCCCAGGCCATGTGCGCACAGGCCGGGTCCAGCCAGTGCCAGCCCCACACTGGATACTCCAGGCGCCGGCAGCCCACCGTACGCGCGGCCCGGCAGGCAGCACGGCCTGCCGCTTCGTGGTCGGGGTGCCCATCGAAGCGCCAGGGTGCCAGTACCAGGTCGCGCGGCTGCAGGTACTGTTGCAGCCAGTCCTCCAGGCCCTGTTCGTGCGCACTGACCGCGCCGTCGGCAATGCCAAGGTGGAACGCGGAGCCGGCCGGGATGCCGAGCTCGCCCAGCGCTGCGGCAAGCTCGGCGCGCCGTGCCGAGCGCAGGCGCTCCGGCGTCCACCAGCGCTCGTGTGGATAGCACGCCTCGCCATCGGTTACCGCGACGACGCGGACCTGCATGCCCTGGCCCGCGGCGTGGCCAAGCAGGCCGCCGCAGCCAAGGATCTCGTCGTCGGGATGGGGTGCGACCACCACCACCCGCTCATGGCCGGCCAGCAGTGTGGCCGCCGAAGTGGCCGGATGCTGCCACAGCCACTGGCAGCGCAACCAGGCCTGCTCCTGTGTGCCGGTCCCCTGCAGGGGCGTGCTGGCTACAGCGCCCATGTTGCCTCCTCGGTGGCGCGCTGCTCACCCAGCCATTCCCAGTCGCGGTCGGCATGGCTCTGCCGCATGAATACCGTCAGGTCGGCCCAGCGACGGGCATGCGCCTGCTCCAGGCACATCGGCGCCGGCCCCAGCGCCCGACCTGCCAGATCGAGCACGCGCGTCGCCGCGCGCTCGACCACGCAGCGCACGCGCACCACGTCCTCCCGATGCGCTGATCCCGGCTCCGCATCGATGCGCGCCGCCAGTTCGCGCAGCAGCGCCGTGGCCGGGCCCAGGACCAGGTCCACTTCGCCCAGCAACCGCGCGCGGTGGCCCCTGCTGCAGGCCGGCCGCATGCGCTCGGCCAGGGCGACGGCCGCACCAAGCCAGACCGCGGCGATGCCCGCGCCGCCGTGCCAGAAACCGGGGCGCTGCAGATAGTCGTCGCGCGTGCCGACAAGCGCCATCTGCGCACCGTCGAACCGCACCGTGGTGGACGGAATGCCGGCCATGCCGACGGCCGGCCACGGCTCGCCCTCCAGCGTGTTCCACTGACCGGCCGACACCTGGCACAGCCATACGCCCTGCGCATTGCGGACCGTTACCAGCGCCGCGTCCACCCAGGCGCTTCCGGAGCACCACGGCTTGTCGCCGCGCAGCCTGCCCTCGCTGTCAATGCGGAGCGTGTTGGCGGGTCCCTCGGCCGCCCATACCGCCAGCAGCTTGCCTTCTGCTGCGGAAGGCGCCTTCAGTTCGGCGAGGATCGCCTGCGCGTCATGGTGCGCTTCCAGCACTTTGGCCAGGCAGAGGTCCTCTGCCCCCCAGGCGGCCAGCGCCTGCCAGCGCTGCAGTGTGCGGCCGCTTCCCGGCAACGGCAGTTCGGGCTGCTGGACCAGCACTTGGCGGGCGCGGTTGGCCAGCGGTGTAGGCGATGACACATCCTGCATGAAGGGATCTGCAGTGGGGACAGGCGATGACCGTAGGCGGCAGGCGGTCACATCACTGCCTTGGAGGTGTGGCCGGCGCATGAATACTCTGCGCGACGATCCTCACGCACCCGCCTGCCGACGGTCTCGCCGTGCGCGGATGCAGCGCAGCAACTCCCATAGCCACGGCAGGACCACCAGGCCGAGCGCCGGCACTACGAGCAGCGCCGCCACCTCGGGCGCCGCAGGTTGCGCACGGAATGCCCACTGCGGCTGCGCGAGCCAGCCGACCCAGACCAGCAGGATCCACGGCGCGGCATCCAGCACGCTGTGCACATGCTGCTCGGCCGGGCTGATCCGTCGCCGCCGGTCAGCGCTGGCCGTATCCAGGTAGCCGGCGATTGCATGGGCCAGGACCAGCACGGCCAGCAGGGCGGCAAGTGACCAGGTGTTGGCCAGCAGCAGCCAGGCCAGTACGCCACCGCCGATCAGCACGAGCTGGATCCCATGCAGCACGCTCTCGCGCAGCCCCGAGGTATGTGGCAGGTCGGTGCGCCGGTGGAAATGGAAGTCCAGCGCACCGGCCGCCAGCCACAGTGCGTAGACGCCGGCCATGAGGATCGCGCTCATCGCCCCGGGCTCAGGGCGTCAACACGATCTTGCGGCAATCGTCATCCTTCGCATCGAACAGGGCATACCCCTGCGCTGCATCGGCAAGGCGCATCCGGTGCGAGATGATGTCACCCGGGTCCAGCTTTCCTTCCATGATCGCGTCAAGCAGCTCGGGCATCAGGCCCTGCACATGGGTCTGCCCCATCTTGAACGTGAGCCCCTTGTCGAACGCATCACCCAGCAGGAATCCATGGATGAAACCGGCATAGACCCCCGGAATGCTGACCACGCCGCCGCGACGTGCTGCCGCGATGCACTGCCGGATCGCAACGCCGCTGCTCCCTTCCAGCTTCACGGCGGTCAACGCTGACTCCAGCGCACTGCCCTCGGCCTCGAAGCCCACCGCCTCGATGCAGGCATCCACGCCCCGGCCGCTTGTCTGGGCAAGGATGTAGTCGGCCGGATCCTCGATCTCCCTGAAGTCGATCGGCGTCACCCCGTAGGCACGCCGCGCGTAGTCCAGGCGGTAATGCAAGTGATCGACCATGAAAATGGTCTCGGCGCCCAGCAGGCGGCAGCAGGCGGCACTCATCAACCCGACCGGCCCTGCCCCGAAGATCGCCACGGTCGAGCCCGCCTTGACGCCCGCGTTCAGTGCAGCCTGGTAGCCGGTGGGCAGGATGTCGGACAGGAACAGTACCTGCTCGTCGGCCACGCCGTCCGGAATGCGCAACGGGCCCACGTTGGCCTTCGGTACGCGGACGAATTCTGCCTGGCCGCCGGCCACGCCCCCGTACAGGTGGCTGTAACCGAACAGTGCCGCCGGCGGCAGTATGCCCTTCTGGTTCAGCGCCGCGCCCTTGCCCGGATTGGTGGTTTCGCACGCAGCATATTCGGCCAGCCGACAGTGGAAGCACTCACCACAGGCGATCACGAACGGGATCACCACCCGATCGCCCGGTTTCACCTGGGTCACGCCGCTGCCGACCTCTTCCACGACGCCCATGAATTCGTGGCCGAGGACATCGCCGTCGTGCAGATCGGGAATCTTGCCCCGGTAGAGGTGCAGGTCCGACCCACAGATCGCGGTGGCAGTCACCCGCAGGATCAGGTCGTCTTCGGCGGCCAGTACCGGGTCGGGCACAGTCTCGACGCGCACATCCTTGCGGCCGTGGTAGGTCAATGCCTGCATCGCGCTGCTCCAGGAGGTCGGGCGTCCAGCATCGCAATGCCTCCATCCCGTGACAGTGACATCCGGGTGTGCACGGTGTTCATTGCGCAGCGTCGTCGCGTTAACCCGGCCTGCGGCAGGCTTCAGGTTCCCGCCGCAGGAGCTGCACATGAACGACAAACTGCCTTTCAATCCAACCACAGACGTGGACGATCAGTCGAAGGCGCACACGCCGGACAAGCGGCGCAATGACCACGCCAGGTGGAAGGACCACGACATGCCTGACGATGGCGATGGCCCCAAGGCCGTGCCGGAAGACTACGAGCGGCCCGATCCCGATCCCACCGGGCGGCGTTGAGTCCGTCTCACGCGCTGGATGCGCAGGATTCACGGATGCTTGTCCGCGACCCGATCACGCTCCATGACATGCCTTCCGGAGTGACCTGAACGAGGTGCTGCATGTGGAAACGCAATGGTCTGTCGCTGGTACTGCTTGCGCTCACTGCAGTGTTCATCATCGGGCAGGCGATAGCGGGGCACCACGTGCACAACCAGGAGCTGGTCGAGCACGGCCGCGCGCCGCTCGATCTCTGGCACTACCTGGCCACGGGTCATTTCGTCAGCGCCACGTTCGAGAACTGGGAAAGCGAATTCCTGCAGATGGGGATGTACGTGCTGCTCACGGTCATCCTGCGCCAGCGTGGCTCGGCCGAGTCGCGGCCGTTCGATCCGGCGCAGGAACACAGCCGCGTCGAGCCAGGTCCCACGCCATGGCCGGTCAGGCGCGGTGGCGTGTGGAAGGTTCTCTACGGCCACTCACTGGCTATTGCGTTCGGGCTGCTGTTCCTGCTCAGCTTTACGCTGCATGCATTGGGGAGCTGGCGGGCCGAACAAGCCGAACAGCAGTTGCAGGGCCTGCCCGGCCCCGGCTTCCTCGAACACCTGGCCAGCAGCACGTTCTGGTTCGAATCCATGCAGAACTGGCAGAGTGAGTTCCTGGCCGTGTTGTCCCTGGTGGTGCTGACGATCTTCCTGCGCCAGAAGGATTCACCGCAGTCCAAGGCGGTCGAGGCGCCGCATGCGCAGACCGGAGATTGAGCCATGCAGAAGCACCCAGCGACCGCGTTGCTGATCATCGACATGTTCAGTCGTTTTGATTTTCCCGGGGCAGCGCAGCTGGTCCCCAGCGCGGAGGCGGCGGCCAGCCAGATCCGGCGCCTGCGCGATCGCTTCGACGCACGGCAGTGGCCGGTGATCTATGCCAACGACAACTTTTCGGAGTGGAAGCAGGATTTCCGCCAGCAGGTGGCGCAGTGCGTGCAGGATGGCGGCCCGGCCGCCCGGATTGCCACGATGCTGTCTCCCACTGCCGACCACTATTTCGTGCTCAAGCCCAAGCACTCTGCCTTCCTGGCCAGCCCCTTGCCGATCCTGCTGGCCAAACTGGGCGTGCGCCGCCTCTGGCTCAGCGGGATGACGGCGGACTCCTGTGTCCTGGCCACCGCCTTGGATGCCAACGCCAGGGAATTCGAGGTGCGGGTGGCGCCAGAGGCCGTTGCCGGGCTGCCTGCCGCGAAACGGCGTGCCATGGCCCTGCTCGCCAATTCCGGTGCGGCGCAGGTGGAGCGCTTCAGGATGCCTGCGCGCGGCTGACAGCTGCGCCCGGCACGGCCGGCCGGACGCTGCACCGGCTCACTTCCCTGCCGGGCCGCACGGGAAGGCCTGCTCCAGCGCTTCCACCACCAGCACCGACGCATCCTCATGCAGACGGCGCTGCGGCAGCTGCCGGAGGTGCGTGGCAACGCGATCCACCAGTTCGTGCGGCAGGATCTGGCCCTGTCCACACCAGTGCCCACGACTGGCATCGGCGACACCCTGGATATACGCGCTGGCGCGGGCGCTGGACTGGGAGCGGCACTGCTCGCCGGCGCAGAATCCGTCCGCCGCGTTCCCCTGCAACAGCGACACCAGCTCGCTTCCAGTGACGAACCACGTACGTGCCTGCGGGGCCGCGGCCGTCGATGCGCTGCCTGCCCACAGGCAGGCAAGACCCAGTGCCCACATCGGGAAGAGGCGGCGCGGCGGCGCGGTGGAGCGCCCGCTGTTGGCAGGGTTCATGGTGGCCGGTCTGCTGCTGGAGGTCACAGAAGTATGTACCAGACCCTGCAGGACCCCGCCATATCCGTCCGTGCGCCCGGCTCAAGCGCTGTCGACCGACCACGCCAGTTCGAACGTCAACGCCAGCCGCTGCCCCGGCTCCAGCCGATGCGGCGCCAGGGTGAAGCCGTCCGGCGGGCCACTCTGCGGTTCGACGCAGGTCGCGTGTGACGCGCCGTCGTAGACCACCCAATGGTCGTGGTCTGACCGCAGTCGCAGTCGTTGGCCACCACGCAGCAGGGTGATGTCACTGTCGGCGATGAAACAATCGTCCCAGGGACCGGGAACAGGATCGACTGCGGGCAGCGTGGCGATGCCCTCCACGTCCCGCGGGTACATCGCGCGGGGCGAGAACAGCAGCCGCTCTGGCTTGAGAAACCAGGGGTGCCAGCCCAGCACCGCCGGCATCGCGCGCTCGCCTGCCTGGACCGAAAGACGCAGCTGCAGGCGGTGAGGCTGCAGAGCGACCTCCTGCGTTGCAACGCCGCCAAACGGCCAGTACCTGTCGCACGGCAGCGCCAGCGACAGCGTGGCCGTGGCCGCCTCCATGCGCTCGACCTGCCAGGGCCGCGTGAAGCCCACGCCATGGATGGCATGCCCGCCGAAATTGAGCGGCAGCGCGTGCGGCGCGCCATCGAAGCGGAACTGTCCCCGACGGATGCGCCCGGCCCACGGCACCATCGGGTAGCAGCCCCACGCGATGGCGGCCGGACCCGCCTGCTGCGCATCCACCAGCCACTCCATGCCGCGGTAGCGCAGGTGCGCCACGCGCCCGCCTGCCCCTGTCGCCAGCGCGACCTCCAGGTCGCCACACCTCAGCCAGTGCAGCTCACCGGCCGGCAGCGCGGCGAGCGCATCGTCCACCGCCGGCACGCGCTCACGCACCATAGGGATCGATCGTGCGGATGCTGCCGTCCGGCTCCATGTGCAGCGGCGTGCACTTGGCCGAGCGCAGGTGGGTGACGCCGCCCGACAGCAGTGCATCGTGATAGAACAGGTACCACTGCCCTTCGAACTGGCAGATGGAGTGGTGCGTGGTCCAGCCCACGACCGGCGTGAGGATCACGCCGCCATAGGTGAACGGCCCGTAGGGGCTGTCGCCCACCGCATAGCACAGCAGGTGCGTGTTGCCGGTGGAATACGAGAGGTAGTACCGGCCCTGGTACTTGTGCAGCCAGGGCCCCTCGAAGAAGCGTCGCGCGTGATCATCCGCGCGCAGTGGCTGGCCATGCTCATCCAGGATCTGTACCTCGCGCGTGGCTTCGGCCAGCTCGGTCATGCCCGCGTCCAGCCGGCCCACGCGCGGGCCCAGGGCCGGTGCGCTGCCCTCGGGCTCCTGGTGGGCGTCGTCGTACTGGTTGTCACGATACTTCTGCAACTGCCCGCCCCAGATGCCGCCGAAGTACAGGTAGTGGCTGCCGTCGTCGTCTTCGAACACGGCCGGGTCGATCGAGTAGGCTCCCTTCATCGGTTCCGCGAGGGGAACGAACGGTCCCTCGGGACGCTCACCGATGGCCACGCCGATGCGGAAGCGACCGCTGGCATCCTTGGCCGGGAAGTAGAGGTAGTAGCGGCCGTCGCGACAGGCTGCATCAGGCGCCCACATCTGCTTGCGGGCCCAGGCCACGTCGCGTACGTGCAGCACGCAGCCGCAATCGACGGCGGCGCTGTCGGGCGTATCCATCCGCAGCACATGGTAATCCTGCATGCCGAAATGGCCGCCCTCATCGTCGAACGGCTGCCCGCCGTCGATGTCATGCGACGGATAGATGTACACGCGCCCCTCGAATACATGTGCCGAGGGATCGGCGGTGTAGATGTGGGTCACCAGCGGTTGCGAAATGGCATGCGTGGCGAGCTGCGCCAGACGGGCTTCACGGGCCCGGCCGTCTTCACCGGCAGAGAGGTCGATCATGGTCGTCATCTTGGAGTTAAGCGGAAGCGTCGGCGGAGCGGCGACGCAGCAGGAGATCCTGTTCGATGCGGGTTTCGGCACGCTTGTCGATCTCGTAGGCGAACAGCAGCGCCACCGCGAGCAGGAAAGGAATGGCGCAGTACACGCTGACGGTCAGCCGTATGCCTTCCACCACCGCCTCGGGCTGCTGTGCCAGGCCCGCCTGGTAGCCGTAGTGGGCAAGAATGGCGGCCACCAGTGCACCGCCCACGCTGAGGCCGATCTTCAGGCCGCACAGCATCGCCGAGAAGATGATCGCAGTGGCGCGGCGGTGGTTCTTCCACTCGGAGTAATCCGCTACGTCCGCGATCATCGCCCACAGCAGCGGGATGGTGATGCCGTAGCAGAAGCCATGCAGCATGAAGGCGCCGAAGGCCACGGCGACCGCGGTGGGCGGGAAGAAGTAGAAGGCGAGCAGGAACAACGTCGAGACGAACAGCGCGCCGCCAAAGACATCGCGCTTTCCGAAGCGGTCGGCGAGCCGTCGCGACAGGCCGATGCCCAGGATCATGCAGAGGATGCCGCAGGCGTTGAACAGGCTGAAAGCCGAGGTGGCGGCATCCGTGGGCCAGGTGAATGCCGCAAAGCCGGCACGGGCCAGGCCGGCGTTCAAGCCGCCGATCAGCCCATTGAATCCCGAACCCTGCAGGAATGCGGCCAGTGCCGCCTCACTCATGTAGTACTGGAAGTAATAGATGTAGCTGCCGCCTTTCAGCGCCAGGTTGATGAACACCAGCACGGTCAGCGCGAGCATCACCTGCCACGGCCGATTGTGCAGCAGGTCGGACAGGTCCTGCAGTACGCCGCCACTCTGCTCGCGGGTCGGCACGATGCGTTCACGGGTGGTGGCGAAGGTGATCAGGAAGAACAGCGTGCCGATGATGGCGAACGCGGTCATCACCTGTTCGAAGCCGCGCACCCGGTCGCCGTCCCCCAGGATCAGCACCAGTGGCATCAACAGCACCTGGATGATGAACTGCGCGATCATCACGGCCACGAACCGGTAGGCCGAGAGGCTGTTGCGCTGGGCCATGCTGCCGGTCAGTACACCGCTCAACGCGGAGTACGGCAGGTTGTTCGCAGCGTAGACGCAGACCAGCAGCGCGTAGGTGGTCAGCGCGTAGACCACCTTGCCACGTTCGCCCAGGTCCGGTGTACTGAACGCCAGCAGTGACAGCACGCCGAACGGAATGGCCGTCCACAGGATCCACGGGCGGAAGCGCCCCCAGCGCGTGGACGTGCGGTCGGCCGCGATGCCGATCAACGGGGTGAACACGAATGCGCCAAGCAGGCCGACCACGAAGATGATCGTTGCCGCCGTAGCAGCCGGCAGGCGATAGACGTCGGTGTAGAAGAACGCCAGATAGGTGATCAGGGTCTGGAAGATGAGGTTGGCCGCGAGATCGCCCAGGCTGTAGCCGAGCTTTTCGCGTACCGATAGCGCGTGTTCAGTGCTTGCCATGCAGCGGACGTCCTGGAAAAGGGATCTGAACGGATGGGAGTGGCCGGCGGTGACGATCAGTCATGCGTGGGCACCACCGTGAACCTGCCCTGCGCACGCACATCCGCACTGGACGCCCCGACCCTGACCTCGTAGGCACCCGGCCGCACCACGTACGCGGCGCGGGCGCCGTCATAGTGGCGCAGCGCCTGCGGCGCCTCCAGGGTGAATGCCACCGTGCGGCGTTCGCCCGGAGCCAGGTGGACACGCTGGAAGCCGCGCAGCTCCTGCACGGCGTCGCCCGCGCTGCCGCGCTCGCGTCGTACATACAGCTGCACCACCTCGTCACCGGCGCGGCTGCCGGCGTTCGCCACGTCCACCTGCACGCGCAGGTGGCCGTCGGCGCGGATCGCATCCGCATCCAGGCGGAGGCCTCCGTACTCGAACCGCGTGTACGACAGCCCGTGGCCGAACGGATACAGCGGGGTACCGTGGAAGTAGCGGTAGGTGCGGCCCTCCATGGCGTAGTCGTCGAACGCCGGCATCACTTCGCCGGCCTTGTAGAAGGTGACCGGCAAGCGACCCGCCGGATTGATGTCGCCGAACAGCGCCTGGCCGACGGCAGTGCCGCCGCGCTGGCCCGGGTACCAGCTCATCAGGATCGCCGGCAGGTGTGCCTGCGCCCAGTCCACGGCGATGGCCGAACCGCCGGTGAGCACCATCACCACCGGCTTGCCGGTGCCGTGCAGGGCCTCCAGCAGGGTGCGCTGGGGCGCAGGCAGCCGCAGATCGGTGCGGTCACCGCCGGCAAAGCCGGGATAGTTGACGGTCATCTCCTCGCCTTCGACATCGCCGGTAAGGCCACCGACGAACACCACCACGTCGGCATCGCGTGCGGCATCGAGCGCTTCATCGAACGGCGCCTTGGCGCCGGGCATGCGCCAGCCCAGGCGCACGCCGGCATCGCGCTGGTCGTCGTAGTACTCCAGCTTCAGCTCATAGGCCCGCCCGGCCTGCAGGTCGACTTCAATGCCTTCCGCATGCAGCCGGTCACTGTTTACCCAGTGATCGATCACGCGCTTGCCGTCCAGATACAGCCGGTAGCCATCGTCGCCGGCCACCTCCAGACGATAGCGGCCGGACACCGGCGGCAGCAGCTGGCCGCTCCAGCGGATGCTGAAGCGGTCGTTCGGGATCCCCTGCCCCGGTGCCGCTTCGCCGCGCGCCAGCAGGTTGTCGGTCGGCGAGCCGCGGTCCCAACGGAAGCCGATCTGCGCGTCGGTACGCACCAGGGCCGGAGTGCCGGACAGGTCTGGCGTGCGGAAGTACTCGCCGCGCAGGCCACGCTCGGGCGAGTCCGCCGATGGCCGCAGGAAGGTGGGCTCGATCAGCGGCGTGGCACCGGGATCGTCGCGCCCTTCCACCAGGTCCACGCCGCGGGCATAGCGCACCTCGACGCCCTTGGCCGCCTCGCGTATGCCCTGCAGGATCGTGACCGGCGCCGCCGGTGTGCCGAAGTAGTTGCCGAGCAGTGCCATGGTGTCGTCGGCGGTGGGTCCGACCACGGCAATGCGCTTGAGGTCGCGCGAGAGCGGCAGGATGCCGTCGTTCTTCAGCAGCACCAGCGACGCCTGCGCGGCCTTGAGAGCCAGCGCATCATGGGCCGGGGCCTGGTTCACCGACGCCGGAATGCGCGCCCAGCGCACCCGCTCCGGCGGATCGAACATGCCCAGTCGCATCCGTGCGGTGAACAGGCGCGTCACCGCATCGTCGATCTCCGCTTCGCTGATCAGCCCCTGGCGCACTGCGGCAGGCAGCGTGGCGTACTCCTGGCCACATTCCAGCTCGGTGCCGTTCCTGACCGCCAGCGCCGCGGCGGCTTCGCGCGTGGCGACGATACGGTGGTGCTTCCAGATGTCGACGATGGCCCAGCAGTCCGAGACCACGTAGCCCTTGAAGCCCCAGTCGCGCCGCAGCACATCACGCAGCAGGAAGCGGCTGGCACTGGCGGACTCGCCGTACACGCGGTTGTAGGCGCCCATGACCGCATCCACGTCGCCTTCCTTGACCAGCGCTTCGAACGCCGGCAGGTAGGTGTCGTAGAGGTCACGACGGCTCGGGCGTGCGTCGAAGTGATGGCGGTCGGCTTCCGGGCCGCTGTGCACCGCCAGATGCTTGGCGGTGGCGTCCAGCTTGCGGTAGACCGGATCGTCGCCCTGCAGGCCGCGCACGAAGGCCACGCCCATCCGCGCGGTGAGGTAGGGATCCTCGCCATAGGTTTCCTGTCCACGACCCCAGCGCGGGTCGCGGAAGATGTTGACGTTCGGCGACCAGAAGGTCAGCCCCTGGTAACGCCCGTGCGCGCCTTCGCGGAGGAACTGGTGGTGCTTCGCGCGGGCCTCGTCGCTGATGGTCGTGGCCACCTGCCCCATCAACGGCACGTCGAAGGTCGCGGCCAGGCCGATTGCCTGCGGAAACACCGTGGCCTGCCCTGCCCGTGCCACGCCGTGCAGTCCCTCGTTCCACCAGTCGTAGGCGGGCACTCCCAGGCGTTCGATCGCCGGCGCAGCGTTCTGCATCTGCGCGGCCTTCTCTTCCAGCGTCATCTGCGCGACGAGTGCGGCGGCCCGTTGCTCGAAGCTGGCCGAAGGATCCAGCCAGGGCTGCGGCGATGCCGCCGACGCGACGGTCGCCATGCATGCCAGGACGGCCAGGAGCGGCAGGCCGTGCAACCTGCTGCGACGGGCGGCGATGGACAGTGACGGCAACTTCATTTGCTCCTCCCGGTGCGCTCATCGCGCGCAAAGGGACCCAGCAGTGCGCCTACGAAGCCGCCTGCCCGGTCCGTACTCAGAACGGTGCCATCCACCTTGCCTGCGAGCAGCTGCCAGCCCTGCCCGTCGCCTGTGTCGAACGAGAACGTGTAGTCCCCCTCGTTGCCGGCAATCTTCAGCCGCAACGCCTCCGGTGCCCGCACTTCGCGGGTGGCCAGTGTGCGCGTACTGCCACCGCCGTCACGGACTTCCAGGAACAGCGCAAGCCGCTCGTCCGGCAGGCTGCGAACGCCCAGGAAATACCAGTACGCCTCGCTCTGGAACGCGGCCAGGCCGGCCGCCACGCCAGGCCCGGGGCGGCTCATCGCGGTGCTCGCCTCGAACTGCAGGTGCTGCTGGCGTCGGCCAAGGAACGCCGGATTACGCAGCGTGTCCAGGTCCTCGGCAAGCGGGTGCACGGCCAGCATTCCCGGACGCGTGGCCAGGTCGGCCCAGGCATGCTTGGGCACCCGCACGCGCAGCCACTGGCGATCAAGCGTCGGGCCATCAAAGTTGTCGCGCTCGACGAAGTTGCCGGTCGAGGGGGCCTGGGATGCCTCGCCCTGCATCCACGACGGCGCCTTGGCCACGTAGGGGATGGCCTGGTCGGTCGGCAGGATCCGTGGCCAGCCGTCCTGCCAGCGCACCGGCAGCAGATAGGTCTCGCGCCCGGTGTTGTAGTGGCGCTTCTGATAGTTGCGGCTGGCCAGGAACACCGCCCACCACGAGCCATCCGGGCCTTCGACCAGGTCGGCATGGCCGGCATTGGTGATCGGCAGCGGTCGGTCGTCGGGCAGCTCGCGCTGGGTCAGGATCGGATTGCCCGCGTAGGGGACATACGGGCCCCACACGGTGCGGCTGCGCAGCACCACCTGCGAGTGCTGCGGCCCGGTGCCGCCTTCGGCATCGGACAGGTAATACCAGCCCTGGCGCTTGTAGATGTGGGGGCCTTCGATCCAGATCGGGTTCTTCGCTGGCTCCACGCCCGCATCGACCAGCACCCGTCGCGGCCCCACCGGCTGGAAGGCGGCCAGATCGATCTGCTGCATCCAGATCGCGCGGTGGCCGTCATAGCGGGGTGTGCCGGGCGGCGCGTCGTTGTTGATCAGGTACACCTTGCCGTCGTCATCGAAGAGCAGTGATGGATCGATGCCGTCGATGCCGGGCAGCCAGTGCGGGTCCGACCATGGCCCGGCCGGGTCGCGCGCGGTGGCAATGAAGTTGCCGCCACTGTCGGTGGCCGTGGTCACCACGTAGAAGACCCCATCGTGGTACTCGATGGTGGGGGCGAAGATGCCGCGGGAGACGCTCAACCCGTCGAAGTCCAGCTGCGTCGGCCGCTCGATCACATTGCCGATCTGCTTCCAGTGCACCAGGTCGGCACTCTCGAACACCGGAATGCCCGGGAAGTACGTGAAGCTGGAATTGACCAGGTAGAACCGGCCGTTCGCGCTCACGATGCTGGGATCGGCATGGAAGCCGGCCAGCACTGGATTGCGGTAGTGGCCGGCCGGCAGCGGCGTGTCGAACGCCGCGTCGTGGCCGCGGTATTCAAACCAGTCGAAGTACACCGGCGGTGCGTCCGGCGGCGCGCTGGCCAGGCTGGTTGCGGCCGACAGCAGGAGTGCCGCCGCCAGCAGGGGGCGCACCAGTGACCTCAGGCCGGCCCTGTCGCGGGCCGGAGGGGACTGCTTGGACAACGTCATCATCGTCGCGTCTCGGCTTCGGCAATGGGAAGTTCAAAGGGGCCTGCCGGCGCCCCGCTGCGGTCGCGCAGCGTGCACACCGGGCCATCGGCCCAGCAGTAGCGGACATGCGTTGCACGCCTCGACAGCGGGCCGCGCAGCAGCACCCGGTGCCCCTCCAGTGCAGCGTCGCCGTACTCGCAGTGGCGGGTATCGCGCTCCGACCCGCAGAGTTCAAAGCCGATCGGACCCGCCGCGCCGGTCGCGGTGAGTGCGCCGTCGACGTCCTCGAACGCAATGGCCACTCCCGCGGGCGTCCGCACCGCGGTGACCGCCCGCGGACCTGAAGGCGCCACGTCCTGCTCGCCGTACACGACGTGGCGCGCCACGCGCGCCAGGCGGCGCCCGAGCTCCTGCTTGTTCGGTGGATGGATGTCGTAGGCATCGCCGATGTCGATGGCGATGGCGAGCCCGCTCTGCGCATCTTCGGCCGCAACCCGCCGCTGCGCCTCGCGCACCTGTGCCCAGCCGCTGTCGGCCGGCGCAACCGGTGGCTGGCCATAACCGGCCAGCTGCACCAGCAACAGGGGCAGGCGTGCGCCGAACTGCCGCCGCCAGTCGTCGCGCAGCGCACGCAGGCGCAGCGCATACGTCGCGCCCTCGCCGGTGTTCGATTCCCCTTGATACCAGAGCACGCCGCGCAGCCCGACGCCGCCGAGCGGCGCGATCATCCCGTTGTACAGCGTCGACAGCCCGGTGGCGGCCTGCCAGGGGGCAAATGGCGGCGCCTGTTGGCCCGGCGCCACCCGGTACTTCCACGGCGCCTGGAGTACCACCCGCTCACCGTTGTCGAGCCGCAGGCCGTGTGCCGTCGCGGGGCCCGCCAGGCCACCTTCGCCGTAGGTGTCGAGCACGTTGACCGCAACGCTGTTCAACCCTGTCTTCAACAGGCCGCGGGGCAACGGGTAGCGCCTCTCGCCGGCGCCGTACTGGCTGCCCACGGCAACGCCGTTCACCCAGGTCACGTCCGCCTCGTCGGCCGATCCCAGCTCCAGGGTCGCGCCGCGTGCAGCCTGTCCAGCGCTCAGCACCACCTGCGTTCGATACCAGACCATGCCGTTGTAGTCGGCAAGCGCGGGCACGTTCCACCGCTCCCACGCCCCCAACGCCGCCGGTGCGCGCGACCATCCGCGGTCATCGGTGTCCGCGCGCCAGGGCGCGTCGCCGGGCAGCGCGCCCTCACGCGTGGCCCACCAGTGCTGCCAGTAGCGGCCCCAGGCTGCGCGTGCCGCCAGCGGATCACGCGCGGACCGCGCGAGGATATCAAGGGACTCGTCCATGCCGCCCTGCCCTCGAAGTGCATCGGCACGGGTCCAGGCCTCGATCCGCGAGCCGCCCCACGCCGCCTGGATCAGCCCCATCGGCACGTCGACCGTGCGCTGCAGCTCGCGGGCGAAGTAGAAGCAGGCCGCCGAGAAGTCGCGGACCGCATCGGGCGTTGCCGGCGCCCATGCGACACGACCATTGAAATGCGCCTGTGCCTGCACGGCCGCGGCGTGCGGCACAGTGAACAGCCGCATGCGTGGGATCGTGGCCGCGGCGATCTCGCTGGCTGCGTTGAGCGAGCGCCACACCGGAAGTTCCATGTTCGACTGGCCCGCGCACAACCAGACGTCGCCGACCAGCACATCGCGCAATGACTCACGCCGGGGCCCGGCGGCGGCCTCCAGGGTGTACGGCCCGCCTGCGCCGGTGGCAGGCAGCGTCGCCTGCCAGCGGCCCGTGGCGTCGGCGTGGGTGGTCACCGCCTGGCCGGCGAAGGTCACCGACACCACCTCCCCGGCCCGGGCCTGGCCCCAGACGGCGATCGGCTGGTCACGCTGCAGGACCGCGTGGTCCTGGAACAGCGGGTGCAGCAACCCTGCCGTTTCAGCGGCCGCGACCGGCACGGCAGGCCACGCCAGCACCATCAACGCCGCCGCACGCGCGGCCCATCCGATCCGGCTCATCGACCATCCCCGGGTGCGAAAGGAAACTGCAACGCCTGGTAGTACGCCAACGGATGCGGCGGTGGCCGTTCGCCGGCTGGCAGCGGCCGTCCGCTGAGTGACTGGAAGTACGCCACGCTGGCATCACGCCACCATTGCGCTTCGTCGCGCTGGATCTGCAGGAACGCAGCGACGTGCCGATGCCGCTGCGGATCGATCCGGTCGCGCAGGCCTGCCCAGGTCACCTGCATCGACTGCACGTGGCGTACGCCGCGCGAATAGCGCCCGACCAGTTCGTCCCAGAGCGTCCTGCCCGAGCGCATGCGGTGATCCCACGGCACATGATGGAACCACAGCAGCAGCGACTCGGGCACCCGCGCCGGGTCGCCATAGACCTCGGCCACCTGCGGCGCATACTGGCCCACCGCGTTGCTTCCGCGGGCGCTGCGGTCGAAACCAATGCCGTCGCGGCCTGCGCGGTGGTAGTACACCGACGTCCAGTCCGCGCGCGGGCCCCCGTCCACCCAGGGGCCAGGGCCGTAGTGATGGCCGCGCGCCATCAGGTGATGCAGGCCCAGCGGCGTCATGTAATCCACCGCCGCCTCGCGCGAGTCCATCATCATCCGCACGATCGGGCCGGTCACCTGCGGGTCGGGCGAGAAGGTCAGCGCGGCCCAGTCCTCGGCGATGCCGCGCGCGGACTGCCGTGGATCCCAGGCCAGTCGCCCGAACGCATACCAGTTGGCCTGGTCGAAATGCGAGCCGCTCCAGGTGCGGTCCACGCCGATGTTGGCGACGCCGGCGATGCCGGTCAGCGCATGCCCCTCCAGCGAGCCATCAACCACGCGGGCGACCGTGGAGCCTTCGCCGCGGGCATGGGTATCGGCCTGCAGCACTTCCTGGTAGAGCGTTCCCAGATACACCAGGTGTGTCGCAAAGCCCAGGTACTCCTTGGTGATCTGCAGTTCCAGCATCAGCGGCGTGCGTGGCATGGCGCCGAACAGCGGATGGAACGGCTCGCGCGGCTGGAAGTCGATGGGGCCGTTCTTCACCTGCACGATCACGTTGGGGCGGAAGGCACCGTCGAGCCCGACGAATTCGCTGTAGGCCTGCTTGGCGCGATCATCGGGCACTTCGTGCGAGTACACGAAGGCCCGCCACATCACCACGCCGTTGTACGGCGCCAGTGCGTCGGCCAGCAGGTTGGCACCGTCGGCGTGGGAACGACCGTAGTCCTGCGGGCCGGGTTGCCCCTCCGAGTTTGCCTTGACCAGGAAGCCGCCGAAATCCGGAATGAGCGCATGGATCTCATCGACCTTATCGCGCCACCAGCGCTGTACACCCGGATCGAACGGATCGGCGGTCGCCAGCCCGCCCAACTCGATGGGCGCACTGAAACGCGCGCTCAGGTACACCCGGATGCCGTAGGGACGGAACAGGTCGGCCAACGCGGCCGCCTTGGCCAGATAGGCCGGCGACAGGCTGAGGGCGCTGGCATTGACGTTGTTCAGGACGGTGCCGTTGATGCCGAGCGAGGCGTTGGCCCGCGCGTAATCGGTGTAGCGCGGATCCCGCCAGTGCGGCAGGGTCTGCCAGTCCCACAGCGAGCTGCCCGCATAGCCGCGCTCGACGTAGCGATCCAGGTTGTCCCAATGGTCGAGCACACGCAGGGCGACCCGTGGCGACTCACGCACCTCCAGCCCCAGCAGCGACGTGCCACGCTGCAGCAGGCGCAGCAGATGGAACGTGCCATACAACACGCCGACGTCCCCGCGCGCCGCCACCAGCAGCACATCGCGTCCGTCGATCCGGACCCGCCGGATCAGGAACCCGTCGTCGCCCAGCGTGGCGATCTCCTTGCCAAACGCGGCGACCAGGGCCGAGGACTGCGGCGTACCCAGCACCAGGGCATGGCCGGAGCTGATCGCCGTCCGCATCGGCGGGGCCGATCCCAGCAAGCCTGGCAGGCTGCGCGCCAGCTCATCGCGGGTGGCACGCTGGACCGGCGTGCGGTCCGGCGCAACCACCTCCGACAGTTGCAGCCGGTACTCGGCGGCGACCGCCGGGGCAACCGGCACGTAACGCATCCACAACGCGTAGCCGTCCTCCGCATGCACGCCGCCGGCGCACGCCAGCAGCGCCAGGAGGGCGCACAGCCGCTTGCCGACAGCGCGGAACAACGGCGTTAACATGCGCCTTTGTAGACTACGGCCGGGCCCGCGACGGTTCATCATCGTCCCGCGCACCGGCGCGGCAGCGCCACCAAGACCAAAGGGATCGTGCATTGGACAAGCCGAAGAAGTCGGTTCGCCGCAGAACCGCAGGCGTGACCATCGACGAGGTTGCGGCCCTTGCCGGCGTTTCGCCGATGACCGTGTCGCGGGTGATCAACCAGGGCAAGGTGCGTGATGTCACCCGCGAGCGCGTGCTGCGCGCCGTGCGCGAGCTGGGCTATACGCCCAATCTTGCCGCCAGCTCGCTGGCCGCCGCGCAGCACACGCGCATTGCCCTGATCTATACCAACCCCAGCGGCGCCTACCTGCGCGAGCTGCTGGTGGGGCTGCTGCGTGTCGCGTCCAGTTCCGCGCTCCAGCTGGTCATCGACTACTGGGACAACCTGGATGCCGAGTCCGAGCGCAAGGCGGCGCGTGCGCTTGCCGGGCGCGTCGACGGGGTGATCCTGCCGCCGCCCCTGTGCGAATCGCAGGCCGCGGTAAGCGAACTGGTCAAGGCAGGCATTCCGGTGGTGGCCATCGCATCGGGTCGCCTGAGCGACGCCCTGTCCTGTGTCCGCATCGACGATTTCAGCGCCGGCAGGGAAATGACCGAGCACCTGCTCCGCCAGGGGCACACCCGTATCGGATTCATCCGCGGACGCACTGACCTGAGCGCGAGTGCGCTGCGCTACGACGGCTTCGTCACGGCGCTGCGCGAGGCGGGGCTGGCGGTGGAACCCGGCCTGGTCCAGCATGGCGACTATACCTACCGGTCCGGCCTGGCCGCAGCCGAAAAAATGCTGTCCCAGCGCCGGCCGCCGACGGCGATCTTCGCCAGCAACGACGACATGGGCGCGGCCGCCATTTCGGTGGCGCATCGGCGCGGACTGGACGTCCCGCGCGACCTGTCGGTGGTCGGCTTCGATGACACCTCGGCCGCAACCACCGTGTGGCCGGAACTGACCACGATCCACCAGCCGATCGCCTTCATGGCCAACGCGGCGATCGACATCCTGCTGCGCACCATCCGCCGTCCCAGTGGCGATACGCCCGTGCTGCGCGACCACGTGGTGCCGCACCGGTTGATCGCACGTGATTCGGTCGCCGCGCCGCCCAAGCCCCGATAGCGCTCGCGCCTGGCTCACGCGCGTGGCCCCGCGGTGCATGTACCGGCAGCGATGGCTGCGGTGCGGATGATCATCGCGCATCGCAGCGCACCGTGACCTGCGCCTCGTTCAATGCCCCCAGGGCGACGCGGGACACCGAGAGCGTCATGGTGCCGGCCGTGGCCAGCGCCCAGGGCCGGTCGAGCGCATCCAGCTTCGCACCGGCCGCAGCCAGGCATTTCAGCGGAACGCCCACCCGCGTCCACTGGCCCGCCGGCATGGCGGCCAAGGTGGGCGCGATGGCGATCCGCGCCGAACAGCCGGCACCACAGCCTACCGACAGCCATGCCTGGCCACGCGGTGCCGCATCAACGCGCAACGTGGTCAACAGCATCAGGTCACCGTTGGCCTCGCGCTGCAGGTCCAGTGGCGTGTGCGACTGCAGCGCGACGACAGCCTCGCCGTTGCCCGACCACGCCAGCCGCCGCCCGTCTTCCTGGGCCAGGTGATCCACGCCGGTGATCTTCAACCGGTCGTCGGGCAAGGCATCCGGCACGCGGGTCACGTTCAACCCCTGCCCTGCCGCATCCTCGATCCGCAGCGCCATGCCGGGGCCCGCGTCACCGCGCGCGAAGAACACGCCGGACGCGCCTTCGTTGCCGGTGAGGCCCGACGCCTCGGGCAGCACGGGCAGGTCGCCCTTGTCGGCATAGGTCAGGCCGAAGCCGAATGCGAACAACGGGTCGTAGTCCTTCTGGCCCACGTTGTTGGCGTACTGAGTAGCGGTACGCGGCCAGCTGAAACCGAGCCTGCCCTTGAAATCGTGCTGCACGCGGCCATCGGCCCGGCGCAGCAGCACATCGGCGATGCCGCCGCCTTCCGAGCCCGGCAGCCAGGCGGCCACGAAGGCATCGGCGGCGTTGATTTCCCGGTTCACCCACAGCGGCCGCCCGCTCAGGAAGACCGCAACGACCGGGATGCCCTCGGCCTTGAGCCGCCTGAGCAGCGCCAGGTCCGTCTCGTCGCCCGGTTTGTAGGCCAAGGTGGGCCGGTCCCCCTGGAACTCGGCATAGGGGTCTTCGCCAAACACCACCACGGCCACGTCGGGCTTCACCGCGTAGCGGCCGTCAACGGCAAGCACGGCCTCACCGCCGGCCGCCGTGGCCTGCCGCGCGATGCCCTCGTAGATCGAGTCCGCGTTGGGAAAGTCCTTGCGGGTGGTACCGGTGCCCTGCCAGTTGAGCGTCCAGCCGCCGGCCTGCTTGCCGACATCGTCGGCGCCGTCGCCGGCCACCAGGATCCGCTGCTTCGGCGACAGCGGCAGCAGGCCGTTCTGGTTCTTCAGCAGCACCAGCGATTCGCGTACCGCCTGGCGGGCCACCGCGCGATGTTCGGGCGCGCCGATCAGTGCAAACTGGCCACCAACGGCCCGCGACGACGGCCGACCCGCTTCGAACAGGCCGAGCCGGAACTTGACCAGCAGGATGCGGCGCACCGCGTCATCCAGGCGCTGCGATGAAATCCGCCCGTCCTTCGCCGCTGCCAGCGTGGTCTCGTAGAAGCCCTTCCAGCTGTCCGACGCCATCGCCATGTCCAGGCCAGCGTTGATGGTGGCCGGGCAGTCCGTGGTGGTGCAGCCTTTGACCTGCCCGTGGCCATTCCAGTCGCCGACCACGAAGCCACCGAACTGCATGCGCCCCTTGAGCACGTCGGTGAGGTAATGCCGGTGCCCGTGCATCTTTTCACCGTTGACGCTGTTGAAGGAGGCCATGGCCGTCTGCGCTCCGGCGGCGATCGCCGGGGGATATCCGGCCGCGTGGATGCGCACCAGGTCGGGCTCGCTGATGCGCGTGTCGCCCTGGTCCTTGCCACCGGTCGTACCGCCATCGCCGAGGAAGTGCTTCACCGACGCGATCACATGACGGCCATCGAGAAACTCGGGCGTCCCTACCCTGCCCTGCAATCCCTCCACCATGGCCCCCGCGTAGCTGGCCACCACCTCGGGCGATTCCGAGTAGCCCTCGTAGGTGCGGCCCCAGCGATCATCCTGGGGTACCGCAACGGTCGGCGCGAACGTCCACTCCATGCCGGTGACGCGGGTCTCCAGGGCGGTGATGCCACCGATCTGCCGCAGCAGCTCCGGATTGCGCGTGGCACCCAGCCCGATGTTGTGCGGGAACAACGTGGCGCCAATGATGTTGCTCTGCCCATGCACGGCATCGATGCCGAACAGCACTGGAATGGCTTTGCCGCCGTTGGAGGTATCCATGGACGCGTCATAGAACGCATCGGCCAGCGCCAGCCATTCGGCCGGTGACGCGTCGTAGCGGCCACCCGGGTCGGAATTGCCACCGGCCAGGATCGAACCGAGGCGGTAGCGCCGCACGTCATCGGGAGTGAGGCTGGCGATGTCGCCCTGCACGAGCTGGCCGACCTTTTCCTCCACCGTCATGCCGGCCATCAGGTCGGTGATCCGCTTCTCCAGCGCAGGATCCTCGGCCAGTGGCCAGGTGACCTGCGGCCACGGGTCGCTGCCGGTTGCCGCAGTGGCGCCGGGCCGGTCCTGGCCGTGGCAGCCCAGCAATGCCAGCGCCAGCACGGCGACCAGCACGCCGCTGCGGGATACGGAGGTCTGCAATGCCATGGTGCTCATCCTTCCATCTGCTCCAGTTCCTTGCCCTTGGTCTCGTGCACATGCCGGACCACGAAGATCACCGAGATGATCGCCGCCACCAGGTAGATGCCGTAGGTGGCCGCCAGCCCGGCCGCAGCCAGCAGCATCGGGAACGTCACCGTCACCACGAAGTTGGACGTCCATTGCGCCGCGCCGGCCACCGCCAGGGCCGAACCGCGGATCTGGTTCGGGAACATCTCGCCCAGCATCACCCACATCACCGGCCCCCAGGACAGGTTGAAGAACACGACGTAGGCATTGGCCGCCACCAGTGCCAGCGTGCCCATGCGACCGGGCAGCTGCAGGTGCCCGTCGGCCAGCGAACCGCTGGCAAAGGCCACCACCACCAGTGCCAGTGACAGCGACATCCCGGCCGAGCCGAACCACAACAACGGCTTGCGGCCGATCCGGTCGATCAGCAGTACCGTGACCACGCAGGCACCGATGCTCAGCGCGCCGGACAGCACGTTGATCAGCAACGCGTCGTTCTCGGAGAACCCGACCGCCTGCCACAGCACGGCGCCGTAATAGAACACCACGTTGATGCCGACCAGCTGCTGGAAGCAGGCCAGGCCGACGCCGACCCACACGATCGGGCGAATCCGCCCGGTCGCCCGGCTCTTCAGGTCGGACAGGCGCGGGCGATGGTGGTCGTTGGACAGCGAGGCATCGATCTCTTCGAGCGTGGCGCGGGCCTTATCGCTGCCGAGCAGCCGGGTGAGCACGCGCAGCGCGTCGTCCTTGCGCCGCTTCACCACCAGGTAGCGCGGGCTCTCAGGAATGGTCAGCAACAGCAGCAGGAACGCCAGCGATGGCGCCGCCTGCATCCAGAACATCCAGCGCCAGGCGGCCTGCCCGGCCCACAGCGGCTGGGTCGACGCGCCCGCCGCGGCCGCCAGCAGGTAGTTGGACAGAAAGGCAGCGGTGAGCCCGGTGATGATGGCGATCTGCTGCACCGTGGCCAGGCGGCCGCGATAGCGGGCCGGAGCGACCTCGGCAATGTAGGCCGGCGAGATCACGCTCGCCGCGCCGACCGCGAATCCGCCCACCACCCGCGCCGCAATGAACCAGCCTGACGAGACCGCCGCCCCGGCACCGAGTGCCGACAGCAGGAACATCACCGCCGACAGGATCAGCACGTTGCGACGGCCGAGGCGGTCGGCCAGGCGGCCGGCACTGAACGCGCCCACCGCACAGCCCAGTAGCATCGACGCGATCTCGAACCCCTGCATCCATTCGCCGGACCGGAACGCCTGGTGCAGGCCATCCTGGGTGCCATTGATCACACCGCTGTCGAAGCCGAACAGAAAACCGCCAATCGTCGCTACCACGCTGATCAGTACGATCAGCCGGGTGTTCTCCCCGCTGCCTGCTGCCTGGTTCATCCCCGTCCCCTTGAGTGCACCGTTGCCGCCGTTGGCCTGCCTGCCGCGCTCAGCGCAGCAGGTACTGGTTGAGCAGGTTTTCGTAACGCTCCTGCTTGCCGCTGGCCTGGCGCGGTTCGCCGAGGCGGGCGGCCAGGCCCGCCAGGTCCGGCAGGCTGAGCGTGCCGCGCTCGAACTCCTGGCCGGCGCCGCTGTCAAAACTCGCGTAGCGCTCCTTGCGCCATTGCTCCCACGGCGACTCGGTCAGCAGTGCATGGGCGACCTCCAGCCCGCGTGCGAAGGCGTCCATGCCGCCGATATGGGCAATGAACAGATCCTCCAGGTCGGTCGACTCGCGGCGCACCTTCGCATCGAAGTTCAACCCGCCCTCCAGCCCACCCTGGCGCAGCACGACCAGCATCGCACCCACGGTGTCGTACAGATCACTGGGGAACTGGTCGGTGTCCCAGCCGTTCTGCGCGTTGCCGCGGTTGGCATCGATGCTGCCGAGCAGGCCATGATCCGAGGCGACCTGCAGATCGTGCTCGAAGGTGTGCCCGGACAACGTGGCGTGGTTGGCCTCGATGTTGAGCTTGAAGTCCTTGTCCAGCCCATGCTCCTTCAGGAAGCCCACCACCGTGGCGCTGTCGAAGTCGTACTGGTGCTTCATCGGCTCCATCGGCTTGGGCTCGATGAGGAAGTTGCCCTTCAGGCCGATGCTGCGACCGTAGTCGCGGGCCAGGGTGAGGAAACGCGCGAAGTGCTCGATCTCGCGCTTCATCTGGGTATTGGCGAGCGATGCATAGCCCTCGCGTCCGCCCCAGAACACGTAATGCTCGCCGCCCAGCTCGACCGTCGCTTCCAGTGCAGCCTTGACCTGCACCGCGGCGCGCGCGACCACGGCGAAATCGGGATTGGTCGATGCACCGTTCATGTAGCGCGGGTGCGAGAACAGGTTGGCCGTGCCCCACAGCAGCTTGACGCCGGTGGCGTCCTGGCGCGCCTTGGCCAGGCCCACCATGTGCGTGAGGTTCTTCTGGTACTGGCCGATGTCATCGGCATCCGGCGCCAGGTCGATGTCGTGGAAGCACCAGTACGGCACGCCCAGCTTGGTGAAGAACTCGAACGCCGCGTCCACTTTCGCTTCGGCCGTGGCCAGCGGCGAGCCCGCCTCCCACGGGAACTGCCGGGTACCCGGGCCGAACGGGTCGTGCCCGGCATTGCAGAAGGTGTGCCAGTAGCACACGGCGAAGCGCAGGTGCTCCTGCATGGTCTTGCCGCCGATGACCCGGTGGGCATCGTAGACCTTGAAGGCAAGCGGATTGTCCGAGCCCTTGCCCTCGAACGGAATGCGGCCGATGCCGGGGAAGTATTCCTTGGCGCCGATGAAGGGCTGCGTGCTCATGGTGCGTGCTCCTGTCGTTGTACGGGGTGTCGTGGAGGAGCCATCAGCCGCGCTGCAGCGGCGTGATGGCATCAAGATGACTGAGGAAGCGTGCGTAGGCCCGCGCGTAGGCATCGCTGCGATCCGGATCCGGGCGCGCGGACAGCGTGGGATCGACGGTGACGTGCCGTGCGGTGATGTCGCTGATCGAAGTGGCGTTGCCCTGCGATCGGGCGAGCGCCCACAGCGCCTGCAGTGCCGCGCCAAACGCCGCGCCTTCGGCCTGCACCGGGACTTCCACGGGCAGGCCGAACACATCGGCCACCAGTTGACGCCAGGCCGCGCTGTTGCTGCCGCCGCCGGTGAGCACGATGCGATCGAACTGCATGCCGGCGCGGACGAAGGCGTCGTAGCCGTACTTCAGGCTGTAGGTCGCGCCCTCCATGGCGGCGCGGTAGAGGTGCGCCGGGGTGAAATTGGCAGTGTCCAGGCCGGCCAGCACGCCCTTGCCGAGCGGCAGGTCCGGCGTACGTTCGCCATTGAGGAAGGGCAGCATCACCAGCCCGCCTGCTCCCGGTGGCGTCGCGCGCAGGTGCGCATCGCCGTCGCGCGTGCTGAAGCCGAAGGCACGGGCGACCTGTTCGGTCACCACGGTGCAGTTCATGGTGCAGATCAGCGGCAGCCATCCCCCCGTGGACGAGCAGAACGCGGCCCAGGCGCCGTCGGCATCGATCACCGGCGATCCGGAGTAGGCAAACAGCGTTCCAGACGTTCCCAGGCTCATCGCCAGGCGTCCTTCGGTGACGCAGCCCGTGCCGATCGCGGCCATCATGTTGTCGCCGCCGCCAACGGCAACCTTCACCGTCGCCGGCAGCCCCAGCGCGGCTGCCGCAGCAGGCGCGATATCGAACAGCGCATCGGGTGATGCGATGGGCGGCAGGCAGGCGGCCAGGTCGCGATCAGGATCGGTCGCGCGCAGCAACGCCTGCGACCACATGCGTGTGCGCACGTCCAGCCAGCCGGTTCCGGACGCATCGCCATGCTCGCAGAACCGCTGGCCGGTCAACACGAAATTGAGGTAATCATGCGGCAGCAGGATGGTCGCCAGCCGTGCGTAGGCGTCGGCACGGTGGGTCCGGGTCCAGGGCAGCTTGGATGCGGTATAGCCGGCCAGGATCGGGTTGCCTGCGAGCGCGATGGTGCGGCGTACCCCACCCACGGCGTCCATGATCTGCGCGCATTCGGCCGAGGTGCTGGTGTCGCACCACAGCTTGGCCGGCGCCAGCACCTCGCCTGCCGCATCCACCGGCACGAACCCATGCTGCTGGCCGGAGACCGCCATCGCGACGATGCGTGCGCGCAGCGCGGGATCGATCCGGGCGAAACAATCATGGAGGGCCGCTACCCAATCGGCGGGCGCCTGCTCGCGGCTGCCGTCGGCCGCGCTGTCCAGCGTGAGCGGCGCGCTGGTGACGGCGGCCACCGTTTGCGCCTGCGGGTCGTAGACCAGCACCTTCAGGCTCTGCGTCCCTGCATCGATCCCTGCAACCAGACCCATCGAAACCGCCTCCGATCAACAAAAAGGTAGCGCTAACATTCCATGGACTCAAAAAGGGGGCGTGCTGTCCGGCCCCCGCGTTGCCACCGCATGCGTCATCGCCTGCTGTGTTTCCGCACTGTAACCAGCTGCAGCGGAAAAAGCGTGCTGCAACGCAAAACCCTGCTACGCGGGCGTCGCCATCGAACGCCACACGTCTGCGCCGGACCTGCAGTACTGCGCGATGAACTCTGCCTGGGTCGGCATCTGCGCCGCGGCGTGCTGCACCGGCTGCTGGATGCCCTTCAACAAGGTACGCAGATCGGCGTCACTCACCGCCCGCGCCAGCGGATGCGGCGGGCCTGGCGGAATGCCCTGCCCGAGCAGCACGCTGGTCCAGGACTCGACGCGGAACAGCTCGCCGGGGTCCTGCCAGGCGTGCGCACGCTCGCGCCACGCCTGCAACCGCTGCTGCAGCGATTCGGGCACGCGCATCTCGCGGCATGCCTTCCACATCGGCTCGGTGCGCTGCGTGGCGTGGTAGTGCAGGATGATGAAGTCGCGCACGTGCTCCATTTCCTGCCGGCTGACATCGTTGTACAGCTGCACCAGCGACGCGCGGATGCCATCGAACGGGAACAACTGGATCAGGCGCACCACCGCGCTGATCGTCAGGTGGATGCTGGTCGATTCCAGGGGCTCGATGAAACCGCTCGCCAGCCCCAGGGCCACCACGTTCCTGTTCCAGGCCTTCAGCCGACGCCCGCTGCGGAACGGCACCTGCCACGGGTCGCGCAAGGGAGGTGCCCCCACATCGCGCAGCAGCTTCGCCGTGGCCTCGTCATCGGACAGGTGGCGGCTGGAATACACCAGCCCGCAGCCGACCCGGTGCTGCAGCGCGATGTGCCAGCGCCATCCCGCTTCGTGAGCGACCGCCCGGGTATAGGGCACAGGGGGCGCAACCGCTTCGGTCTGCACGGCCACGGCCCGGTCGCACGGCAGCCACTCGTGCCAGTCCTCGTAGCCGGTGCCCAGCGTCTGCTCGATCAGCAGGCCACGGAAGCCGGTGCAGTCGATGAACAGATCCCCCTCGATCACCTGCCCGTCCTCCAGCACCAGCGCCTGCACCGATCCGTCATGCGCATGCTGCCGGACCTGGGCGATCCTGCCTTCGATCCGGCGCAGGCCGTGGCCCTCGGCCCTGCGGCGCAGGAACCGCGCATACAGCCCGGCATCGAAGTGGTAGGCGTAGCTGGCCTGCGGCTGGGTCTGCAACGAGAAACGGTCGCCCCGCGAGGCAATGCTCTCCAGGCAGAAGTCGCCCAGGTCCGAGGGCATGCCGCGGCGCAGGCTGTCCAGCCAGAAGTGATGGAACGGTGCCGCCCAGGTGCCGTGGCCGATGGTGCCGAACGGGTGGAAGAAGCGGTCGCCCGGCAGGCGCCAGTTCTCGAATGAAATCGACAGCTTGAAGGTGCCGGCCACCGCGCGCAGGAAGTCCTGCTCGTCGATCTGCAGGAAGCGGTGGAAGGTGCGGATGGGCGGCACGGTGGACTCGCCGACGCCGACGGTGCCGATCTGCTCGGACTCGACCAGGGTGATCTCCAGCTGGTCACGGAACTGGTGCGCCAGCGCACAGCCGGCCAGCCATCCCGCGGTGCCGCCGCCGGCAATGACCACCTTGCGGATGCGTCCTGCGGGGGTGCTCTCGGTATCCACTACGGCGCTCCTTCTCAACGGTTGAGCCTGCCCAGCAGCATCGCGCGCATGCGGCGCGCGCGCGGCTCGTCGAACGGTGCCAGATCCCCGCGCGCGGCGTCAGGCAGGTGCTGCCCGGCGCGCGCGCCGGGGCCGAATACGTAGTACTGGAAGAGCCCTTGCCAGGCCTGCTTTTCGCGCGCCGGCAGGTCGCGCACGGCCCACATCGCGTGGTGCAGCGCCGACAGTGGAGATCCCAGCCAGGCCGGCGAACGGCGCCACCAGTAGTTCACCAGCACGTTGAACGGCGCAAGGCTGCGCACATGGTGCCACCACATGCCCGGAATGAAGATCGCATCGCCGGGCCCAAGCACGGCGCTGCGCGCGTTCGCCAGCGCTTCCCGGAAACGCGGGTACCGCTCGAAGTCGGGGCGCTCGAAGTCCACCACGCTCACCACCTGGCCACCGGGCGTGGGGTCGAGCGGGCCCGGATACAGATTGTCGATCTGCTCGGGCGGGAACACGGTGAACTCGCGCTGCCCCACTGCACAGCAGGCGAGATTGTCGGGTGTGTCGAAGTGGCACGAGGCCGTCACCCGGTTGCCGATCCAGATGCTGGCCGTGGCATCGATGCCCTGCTTCGCCAGACCGGCGTCGTTGGCCTGCGCGAATGCCGGCCGCAGTGCCCGCTCGATCGGCAGCGAGGCCACGTAATAGGTCGGCGGCCGCGGGGACTGCAGCGTGGTGGCGATCTCCTCCAGCACCTGCGCCAGCGCGCCGCGCCGCACGTCGAAGTTCAGCCGGGTGTAGTCCGCGCTGTAGAACGGGCGGCCATCGATCTCGGCGCCGCCGAACGAATACTGGATGGGCCCGCCCGCGTCGACGCTGCGCAGGTAGGCCATCGCGTCCTGCGCCGAGCGCACGCCCGCCTGCACCAGTGGCCAACCGCTGGCGATGCCCCGCAGCACGACCGGTTCACCCGCCTCCGCCAGGGCAGCCAGCGGCAGCTCGGCAGGATCGACGCCTTCCAGAACCGGCAACGGCAGGTTCGCGCGCACCGGTCAGTTCCTGGCCGGTTGCGCCGCGCCGTCCTGGACGCGGAGGCGGCGCTGCTTCTCGGCAATCAGGCGGCGCATGTTGTGCAACGACGCAAGCATCAGGTACGCGCCTTCCAGGTAGCCGGCGCGGTTCAGTTCAGAAAGGCGTGCGCTGTCCAGCGTCGCCAGGCGCTCCCGGTCGATGCCATGCAGTCCGCTCACGCTCACCCGGTGATGCGGCGCGACCTGCACGTCGAGCGTGACCGGCTGGATCAGGCCGCTGTCGTCGAGCATCGCGAACATTGTGGCCGCGTACGCGCTGCCCTCGTGGATGCCGCGCAGTACCCCCGCGATGTGGTCCAGGTAAGGCGTGTTTCCACCCTGCGGCAGGAACACCGGCTCACCGCCGCCGGAGGTGACACGCGGATGGTCCAGGTCGACGTGCATCACCGCGTCCTGGGTGAGCAGGCCGTCCACGTAGTGCTCCTGGAAGCCGATCAGGAACGGCCCTTTTGCGGCCGCGCCGGGCAGGTAGGAGGCATTCCAGCGTCCGTCCTGCAGGTACAGGTTCTCGTGCTGCTCGAAACCCAGCAGGGCGACGGACTGCCACGCCCCGGTCCCGGTCTCCCGGCGCAGGAAGATCGGATACTCGCGCTGCAGTTCGGCAAACTCGCTGGGATAGGCGGGCACCATGCCCACCGCATCGCCGAACTGTGGCCCGAATCCGGTAGCGACCGTCAGGTCCCGATGCGCGATGTTGTTGAGCATTTCATAGCGGGCCATCAGGGTATCCAGTCCAGTGCGGGGTGGCTGGCCGGCAGAGTAGCGCAGGCGCGACAGGTGCGGCGACACCGTCCCGGCGCGGCACCGCTGGCGGGCAGCAGTGCCGTGCCGGACGCATCGGCAACCAGGCTCAGAACTTGTAGCGTACGCCCAGCATGTAGCGCGGGCTCTGGTCGGCCAGCTTGACGATCATCTGCGAGGTGCGCGAGCGCCACCGCACATCCTCGCCGGTCAGGTTGATCGCCTCCAGGCTGAAGGACCAGTGGTCATCCAGCGCATAGTTGACGCTGAGATCCCATTGCTCGTACGGCTCCACATAGTATGGATTGCGGCTGGAACCCTGGTTGGCCAGGATCAGGTACTGGTCGCGCCAGTTCCATGCCAGGCGCACCGACCACCCGTACTTCTCGTACATCAGCATCGCGTTGGCAGTGTCGCTCAGGCCGGTGAGCGAGAACTGGTCGATACCCGGATCGCCGCCATTGTTGTAGCCGACATCACCTTTGACCACGGTGTAGTTGGCCAGCACGCCGAAGCCGGTGTCACCGAAGAAGTACTGGCCGCCCAGCTCCCAGCCGTGCAGCTTGGACTTGTTCTGGTTGATCGGCCGATTGACGTTGAACTGGTAGAGCGGATCGTTGGCCTGCCCATGCAGGTCGTAAGCTGCCTCGGTGGCCAGCACCTGCGCATCGGTGCCGTTGTAGGCACCCAGGCCGGCGGGATTGTTGCGCAGCAACGCCAGTGCGGTGAACAGCGAGGTGTCGTTGGCCGAGCAGGCAGCGGCATTGGCCGGCCCGACCTGGGCGACGCAGGCGCCGCTGGTCAGGAAGTCCAGCGCCGCCCGCGCATCCGGCCCGGAGGTCGGATCGGTGAGGCCGTACAGGCTTTCCTGGACGACGGTGTTGCCGATGAAGTTGCTGACCGACTTGTTCCAATAGGTCAATGACACATAGCTGGCGTCGGCGAAGTACCACTCCAGCCCCAGGTCGAGGTTGTCCGATTCCAGCGGCTTCAGGCTCGGGTTCTGCGAGTTGCCCGAGGCGCGCGACGACGGATCGATCAGCACCGAACCGAACGGCTGCTGCGCCCCCGGCCCTGCATACAGGTTGCCGTAAGGCGCGCGGGCGATGCTCTTGCCGAACGAAACGCGGCCCTTCAGTTCCTCGGTGAGGTCGATGCTGAAATCGAGGTTGGGCAGGATGTAGCTGTAGCGCGCCTTCTCGGTAAAGGGCTGCTGCTCATCGGACAGCACGATGCGGAAATCGTTGTTGGCCTGCCACTCGATGGACTCGGGGACGGCAATGACCGAGGTCGACACCACATCGGTGGTTTCATAGCGCACGCCCAGGCGGGTGTTGGTGCGCATGCCACCCAGTTCCCCGTCCAGCTCCACCTGGAAGTACGCCGCCTTGGTCTTCTCTTCCACGAAGTTGTCGGCCGCGCGTTGCGGGTTCACGCCCAGGCCGACGCCGTACTCGCGCGATGCCCATTGCGCCAGCTCCCCGGCGTTGCCGCGCCAGGCCGGCCAGCTGTTTGCACTGTAGTCGTCGAACAGCCCGACGATGCTGACCGGCTGCAGCAGGTCCATCAGGCCGCCGGCGGTATCCCGGTCCACGTTGGCCACGCCCCAGTCGCCCAGGGTCGAATAGGCCTCGGCCGCCTGGATGCGGTGGGTGGTGGACTTGTTGGCATCCACGCCGAACTGGAAGCGCCCGTGATCGAAGTTCCATTCGCCGTCGACACGCGCCTGCTTGATCTCGCTGATCTGCGTCTGCGCGTTGACGCGCAGCACCTGGGTACCGATCTCGCCTTCCTGGAAGCCCGGGTTGACCACGCCATTGGTGCCGGCGATCGCATCGGCAGTACTGGGGTACCAGACCTGGGTGCCGACCGGCAGGCCATTGTTGAAGTTCAGCTCCTGCACCCAGGAGCCACCGCAATGCGGGCCACGGGTGCAGTTGTTGGTGCCGGCAATGCTCATGAAGATGGAGCCGCCGCCGGTCAGCGGGTCATTGGGGCGGCTTTCATTCTTCGAATTGTGCGCATCGAAGCTGAGCTTGAAGCGGTCGCTGACATTCCAGACCGCGTTGAAGCCCAGCGAGCCCAGCTTGTACTCCTGCATGCTGCGCTGCTGTTCCAGCCCGAAGTCCTTGGTGCCGGCGATCTCGCGGATGTAGACCGGGGTGGCGACCGCGCCGGAGGTGTCGAACTGGACATTGGTGTAGTTGCTGTTCTGCAGCCACATGCCCTGCTCGCCACGATTCTCGGTGATCTCGTTGGTCGAGTAGGTGTAGTCCATGGTCAGGGTCAGGCTGTCTGTCGGTGCGAACTGCAGCACCGCCTGGCCATTGACGCGTTCGCGCTCGAACTCGGAGAACGCATAACGCAGGTCGTTGGGACGTGCGTAGAGCTGGCCGATGGCCGGCGCATTCACCACGGCCGGGTTGCCAGGCATCGACCCCGTCCAAGGCTGCACGTTCCAGTAGTTCTCCGTGGCCTGCACCGAACCGCCCTTGCGCTTCTGCTGGCTGGCACTGAGGCTGACGCCGAAGGTCTTTTCGGGGTTGCTGTAACTGAAGATGCCCGACAGCTCCGGGGTCAGGTCATTGTCGAACGGCTGGCTGCGGTCGGACACCAGCTTCGCGCCGGCGTTGGCAACGATGCCAGCGTGATCGAGCGGACGGGCGGTCAGGATGTTGATCGTCGCGCCGATGCCGCCGCTGGGCACCTGTGCCTGGCTGGTCTTGTACACCTCGATGCCATTGATCGCTTCGGCGGCCAGCTGCGCGAAATTGAAGGCGCGGGTACCGCCGTCCACACCGCCGATGGCCACCTGCCCGGACGCACCGAAGGCATCGGCCCCCGGCATCTGCCGGCCATTGAGCGTGACCATGTTGAACTGGGGACCAAAGCCACGCGCGGTGACCTGTGCGCCCTCGCCATCACGGCGCTCGATCGAGATGCCGGTGATGCGCTGCAGCGACTCTGCAAGATTGGTGTCGGGGAACTTGCCGATGTCTTCGGCACTGATCGCGTCGACCACGCCGGCCGAGTCGCGCTTGATGTCCATGGCCTGGCTCAGGCTGTTGCGTATGCCCGTGACCTGCACGGCATCGAGCTGGGTGGGCTGCGACGGGCTCTGCGGCGGCTGGCCGGTTGCCGGTGCAGCGTCCTGCGCAAAGGCGGGGTTGATGACCAGGGCGCCGCCCACGAAGGTGAACATCGCCCTGGACCGGAGCTTCGCCAACGTGCGGCTCATGAACCGATCCTCGGGCCTTGGGTGCCACGGAAACTGCAAGTGCTCATGAAAGTCCCCTCTGACATACGATCGAATGGATGTACCGCCCCCTCCCAGGGGCACGCACGGGCGTGGCCCGCATTCCAAACCGAACAGCGCGGGTGCTGGAGCACGCCGCGACTTACACTTGCTTTTCAAGCCTGCCAGGACAAACACGCGGCAAAGAAGGCAGCCCCAGGACCTTGGATCCCCGTCCTACTGGTAGCGCTACCATCGCGTTGCAGCGGAGAGTAATCACCCAGGTTCACCGTTGTCACCATGCAGCGCAGCAAATCGACCGCGCACCGATGCAATCGATGCCAACGGTCCCGCGCCCTACCCGCTAGCCTGCCGCCAGCGCCTGCCGGAGCACGGGCAGCTGCCGCCTGCTGCACGGCACCCGTGCGCCATCGGCCATGTGCAGCACCGCGTCGCCGCCATCGGCAGGCTCGATCGAGCGCAGCTGGTGGCGGTTGACGAGCCAGCTGCGGTGGCAGCGCAGGAACACCGATGGATCCAACCGCAGCGCAAGCGCCGCCAACGTGGTACGCAACGGATAGTCATGCCCGCGCACGTGCAGGTTCACGTAATTGCCGGACGCCTGCGCATATTCCACATCGTCGGTGGCCACCAGGAATTCCTTGCCCAGCTTGCGCACCAGGAAATGCCGTGGCCGCTCAACCGGCTCCACCGGCGCCGTGTCTTCCGGCGCCGCGAGCAGATGCGCCTCACCCTGTTGGCGGCGTCCGAACCAGCTCATCAAGTGTTCGAGCAGCACGATGCTGAAGAACACGCGCACGTCCTTGAGGTACTCATAGCCCAGGCGCGAGACCCAGCCGGCACCGTCCACGTAGCTGGCACCAAGACCCAGGTAGACCAGCTTGCGCAGCGCCATCATGGCCAGTACGTGCAGTAGCGACCAGCCGATGCTGGCCAGCAGATAGAGCGGAAGGCGGCGCCGCCAGGTCTCTGCATGCAGGGGCCAGCGCCTGCACCCCCACCAGATCGCCGGCAGCGTGAGCAGGATCACGCCGACGCTGCTGAGCTCCCAGGTCAGCGGCTCCCAGAACGCCAGGGCGTCGCCGCGCCGCTGCGCGTCCATCACTTCCACGGCGCTGTTGGCCAGGGCCATGAACAGCAGCAGCGCCGCCCACACGGCCAGGCGGAACGTGAGCCGCCAGGGCGGGGTCGAAGCTACAGGCATGCGGTTTCCCTACCACGCGCGCAACGCGCGACGAAGGGGCCATTCTAGGGATGCCGCTGGTCCCTGATCGCCTGCCGTTGGTCACTACCGGGCCGCAGGCAGGCCCTTCCCACCCCATGGGACCATGTCGCGGCGGCACGCTGGCTGCCCCTGTCCGCTGCTGCCCTGCCATGAACCGACGCCACGACATCGACGCGCTCCGCGTCTTCGCCTTCGCACTGCTCATCCTGTATCACACCGGCATGGCGTACGTGGGTGACTGGGGCTTCCATCTGAAAGGCAGCTTCACCACCGACGCGCTGCAGTGGCCGATGCGGCTGCTGAACGGCTGGCGCATGTCGTTGCTGTTCCTGATCTCCGGCGTCGCCATCGCGCTGGTGCGGCCGCGCCTGCAACGGGGGCGGTTCATCCTCATCCGCAGTTGGCGCTTGTTGCTGCCGCTGCTGTTCGGCATGTTTGTGGTGGTGCCGATCCAACCCTACTGCGAGGGTGTCAGCCGGGGCATGGTCGCGCCAGGCTTCTGGGACTTCCTGCTGCGCTACTGGCAGGTGCGGCCGTGGCCGGACGGTAGCTTCGCGGGGGACCGCTTCGGCATCACCTGGAACCACCTGTGGTACCTGGCCTATCTGTGGGCCTATACGGTGGTGCTGGTGGCAGCCCTGCCGCTGCTGGATTCGGCGCCGCTGCGGCGGCTGAGTGCCGGGCTGGCCGGCGCACCCGCCGCTGTGCTGATCGGCACGCCCGCGCTGGTGCTGCTGCTCTGGCTGGCCTGGCTGGCGCCCGACCACCCGCCCACCAACACCTTCGTGGAGGACCTCTACCAGCACGCCAAGTACGGCACCGTGTTCCTGGCCGGCTATCTGCTGGGCCGCGAACCACGCTTCTGGCAACGCGTGCAGGCCCTTCGCCGGGTGTCGCTGTGCATCGCTGCGGGTGCGGCGGCCTGGTACCTGCTGCTGGAAGCGCTGGGGCACTGGCTGCCCGTCGATTCGGTGCTGCGGCGCTGGCCGCCGCGGTTCTGGGGCCTGCAGTCGCAGTACTGCGAAGTGCTGTACGCATGGGCCATGCTGCTGGCCGTGCTGGGCTGGGGCAAGCACTACCTGGACAGGCCGTTCCGCTGGTTGCCGTACTGCACCGAAGCCGTCTACCCGTGGTATGTGCTGCACCAGAGCCTGCTGATCGCACTGCTGTTCTGGCTCAAGCCGCTGCAGCTGGGGCCGTGGCTGGAGCCAACGCTGCTGCTCGCAGGCACCATCGCCGGTTGCCTGCTGCTGCATGAGGCGGTCATCCGCCGCTCCCCTTGGTTACGGCCCCTGTTCGGACTGAAGCGCGGGGCAGCACGTACCACCGCGCACGCGCGTGGCGATTGACGGCATCGCAGCGCGCAGGTGCTACCACTCCGGCCCCAGCAGCTTGTTGACTTCGGCCTCGAGCTTCTGCGCGGCTTCGTCCTGCGACGCAACCTTGATGCACAGGCCGGACTGCGCCGGCCCCGGCGTCACCTGGTAGCGGTTGATGATGCCGCCGCCGTCGCCGTCCAGTTCCACCCGCGCCACCACCGTGCGCCCGTTGGCATGGAAGGTCCAGTCCTGATAGTCAAACATCGTCGAAAAACGGCCTGCCTGGGAATGGCCCCACTCTAGGCAGGCCGGAGGTGAAGAACGCTCCAAGAAGACGTTCAGCGCGCGTGGGCACGCTGCGCTTCGCCCCGCGTCTGCCACGTCCTGCAGGCCCCCGGATGCCCGCGCGCCCGTCGCGGACCGTCGCTGTCACGGAACGTGCCGGGCAGCGGCGTTCGCTGCACCGGTCCGCACGGTATGATGCCGCGATCCCGGAACCTGCGATGACCGCAGCGGCCGTCCATCCGCTGATCGCGCGCGCCAGGCCCCCTCGCGCCGGGGTCGCTGCAGGCACCGCTGAAGCCCCCACCCCCATGCTCGCCTCCCATTCCTCCCTCGTCATCTGGGCAGCGGTCGCCGTTGCCACCGTCGGCCTGCTGTTCCGCCCCTTCCGCATCCCCGAGTACGTGTGGGCGCTGGCTGCTGCCGCGCTGTTGCCGTTGCTGGGCGCGGTATCGCTGGACACCGTCTGGGGCGCCGTCGCCGAAGGTCGCGACGTCTACCTGTTCCTGGTCGGCATGATGGTGCTGGCCGAACTGGCGCGCCGCGAAGGGCTGTTCGATTGGTTGGCGCTGTATGCGGTGCGGCATGCCGGCGGATCGGGGCGGCGCCTGTTCGACCTGGTGTTCCTGGTCGGCACGCTGGTGACGGTGTTCCTGTCCAACGATGCAACGGCCGTGGTGCTGACGCCGGCCGTCTACGCCGCCTGCAAGGCCGCCCGCGCCAATCCCCTGCCCTACCTGTTCGTCTGTGCGTTCATCGCCAATGCGGCCAGCTTCGTGCTGCCCATCTCCAACCCGGCCAACCTGGTGGTGTACGGCCAGCACATGCCGCCGCTGCTGCAGTGGCTGGCGCAGTTCGGATTGCCCTCCGCGGCGGCGATCGGTGCCACCTACCTGGTGCTGCGCTGGGTGCACCGGCGCGAGATCGCGCAGCCACTGGTCGCCGCACCGGAGCATCGCCCGCTGACGGCAGGCGGGCGGCTGAGCGCACTGGGCGTGCTGTTCACCGGCAGCGTGCTGCTGGTGACCTCCGCACTGAACGGACCGCTGGGCCTGGCGACCTTCTGTGCCGGTGCGCTGAGCGTGGCGATCGTGGTGATCCGCCAGCGCCATAGCCCGCTGCCGCTGCTGCGGCATGTCTCCTGGGGCGTGCTGCCGCTGGTGGCCGGTCTGTTCGTGCTGGTGGAAGCGGTCGCGCAGACCGGTGTCATCCAGAGTGCGGCCGGCGCGCTGCAGGCGATGGCCAAAGCGTCGCCCCACCAGGCCAGCTGGCTGGCAGGCGGTGCGGCGGCTCTGCTCAGCAACGTGGCCAACAATCTGCCGGTCGGCCTGGCCGCCGGTTCGCTGGGCCAGATGGCAGACCTGCCGGCGCAGACCCGTGCTGCACTGCTGGTCGGCGTGGACCTGGGCCCGAACCTGTCGGTGACCGGCTCGCTGGCCACGATGCTGTGGCTGGTGGCGCTGCGTCGCGAGGGCGAGCATGTCAGCGCGCTCGACTTCCTGCGCGTCGGCGCGCTGGTGATGCCGCCTGCCCTGATCGGGGCACTGTTGCTGCTGTGACCCGAAGGCAGGCGGCACCCGGCGCTAGAAGGCCAGCTGCAGGCGGGTGTTGAACGTCGTGCCCTCGTCCTTGCCCGCTGCACTGCCGTTGCGGTGGCGGGTCTGCCAGCGGACCGCCTCGAACATCACCCGGCTGAAGTCGTTGAGGTACCAGTTCGCGCCCAGTGTCCACGCGTGGCCGGTACCGCCACTGGGCAGCTCGGCATAGTCCACGTCCTCGTAGCGGCCCTTCAGCTCCCACGCGCCGCTGCCGCCGCGCGTCACCGGATCGGCAACCTTCACCTTTCCCCAGGTACCCGTCTTGCCCGCGTAGGACGGTTGGGCGCCCGCCACGAACCAGCCGGCCGAGATCGCCCACGCGTCGTGATCGCGGTCATAGCGACCGCTGGCATCGCTGCCCCGCAGGCTGCGCGTACCCCATTCACCGGTCGCCCATGCCGGGCCGAAGAAGCCGGCCAGTTCCGCACCGTAGGCGGTGCTGCGCTCGGCCCCCAGCAGTGTGCCCGGCGTGATCCTGACCAGATCATTGAAATGACCGGCGATGGCCGAACTGCGCACCACGCTGCTGGCGCCGGCGGGAATCTTCTCGTGGAAGGCCCATGCACCCAGATGCAGGGTGGCGCCCGCGGTGTCCAGCGGGTTCCAGTGGACGCGCGTGGCCCAGGTCTGGCTGTCGTTGTCGGTGCCGGCGTTGTTGAGATCGTTGCCGGCCACCGACAGGCTGGCATGCCAGCCCTTTCCATACACCCGCTCGGTGAGCCCGACACCAAACAGGCCGCGCTGTGGCAGCAGCAGCGTGCCGACCACGTTGCGTTCCTGGAACGGCGTGTTGGAGGTGCTGCTCGAACCGTCGATACCGCGATCATTCAAGCGGTTGCCGATCGTGAGGTCGGCCGGCACGCCGAACAGCGTGTGGTCCAGCGTGGCATAGACCGACTTCCACGCCACCGCGTTGTCGGCGAAGTCGCCCTCCACGACCCAGCCCAGGGTGCCGTAGCGCCCCTCGGCCCCCAGGCGCACCGAACGGATCTCGGTACCCGAAACGTTGCGGTCGGCGACCGCCGAACCGTCGGTGCTGGAGGCATCGACGAACAGGCGTCCACGGGGACGGAACACCGTCGTGCCGTCGGCGCTGCTGAACTCCGGTGCGCCCTTGCCCCAGGAGACCTTCGGCAGCCTGGACTGGCTGGATTCCAACGCGGCTACCCGCGTCTCCAGCGCAGGCGCGGGCGGCGTGGACGGTGCGGTCGCACTGCCCTGCCCGCCTTCGACAGCGCGAAGGCGGGCTTCCAGTTGCTGGATCTGCAGCGCCTGCTGCTGCACCAGGCGTGACAGCTCGGCCTGGCTCAACGGCGCGGGCAGCGAGGACGTGGACTGTGCGTCGGCCTGGCCACTGGCCAACAGCAGGCCGAGCGCGACCGACAGCGCTGCCAGCGGCAGCACGGTAGGAGGGTTCATGGGCTCTCTCCGGCCAGCCGGCCCCCTGGCCTGGCGCTGGCCTGTTGCGGTGGTGCGGGGGAAGATCGGGGAAGGAAGCACGCGCCGCCGGATCGGTCCGGCGGCGCGGCAGGCGGGCTCAGCCCGTCCGGGTCAGCTGGTGGCCTGTGCCTGCGCGTTGGGACGCCAGGTGATCAGTTTGTTCTCGACCACGTCCAGCAGCGCGTCGATGACCAGCACGAAGGCAGCCAGGATGATGATGCCGGCGAACACACCCACAGCGTTGAAGTTGCCTTCTGCCTGCGCGATCAGGTAGCCCAGGCCCGCCGAGGCGCCGAGGTACTCACCGATGATCGCGCCGACCACGGCAAAGCCGACCGAGGTACGCAGCGACGAGAGGATCCAGCTCGCGGCCGCCGGGAAATACACGTGGCGCAGCAGGTCGCTGCGGCTCGCCCCCAGGATGCGGGCATTGGCGAGCACCACCGGGTTCACCTCGCGCACGCCCTGCATGGCGTTGAAGAACGTGGTGAAGAACACCAGCGTGACCGCCAGCGCCACCTTCGACCACAGGCCCAGGCCCAGCCACAGCACGAAGATCGGCGCCAGCACCACGCGCGGAATCGCGTTGAAGCCCTTGATGAAGGGATCGAGGATGCGCGCCGAGCGCCGGCTCAGGCCCAGCCACACGCCGCCCGCCACGCCCAGGCCGGTGCCGATGATGTAGCCCAGCGCGGTTTCGGTCAGCGTGATGTACACGTGCTGGTAGAACGAGGTATCGGACAGCCAGGTCCAGGCCTGCTGCACGATCGCCGTCGGCGACGGGAAGAAGAACGGATCGATCACGCCCAGCGCGATACCGCCCTCCCAGCCCCCGAACACGGCGACCACCAGGGCCAGCTGGATGAACTTGTCAGTCTTGGCGTGCATAGCTCTTCTCCACTTCGCCGCGCAGGCAGGCCCAGATGTCGCGGTACAGGTCGGTGAAACGGTCATCCAGCTTGATTTCGGCCACGTTCCGCGGCCGTTCCAGATCCACGTCGAAACTGCGCACCACACGGCTGGCCGGGCCGGAGGACAGCACCACGACGCGGTCGCCCAGGGCGATTGCTTCTTCCAGATCGTGGGTGATCAGGATCACCGAGCGCCGGTCCTCCTGCCACAGGCGCAGCAGCTCGTTCTGCATCAGGTGCCGGGTGTGGATGTCCAGCGCCGAGAACGGTTCATCCATCAGTATCACCTTCGGTTCGACGATCAACGCCTGCGCCATCTGCACGCGCTTGCGCTGGCCACCGGACAGCTGGTGCGGGTAGCGATGCTCGAAGCCGGCCAGGCCGACCTTGGCCAGCCACGCGTTGGCCTTGGCCTTGCGTTCGGCCTCGGGCACGCCGCGGAAGCGCAGGCCGAGTTCAACGTTCTGGTACGCCGTCTTCCACGGCAACAGTGCGTCCTGCTGGAACAGGTAGCCGACCGACTCCTGCACGCCGCTGACGGCACGGCCATCGATGCTGACCTGGCCCGACGACGGCTTCAGCAGGCCCGCCACGGAATTGAGGATGGTGCTCTTGCCGCAGCCGGTGGGTCCGACGATGGCGAGGAATTCGCCGTCACCCACCTGGATGTCGACATCGCGAACGGCGGTGAAATCGCCGAAGGACATGGTCACCTTGTTGATGGCGACCATGGTCTGTGCAGGCTCCAGCTGCGGCGCGCCATTGAGCTGGCGCACGGTGGCATTGAGGGCCATGGGGTTACCTCCGCTTACGGTTGGGCAGCCGGCGCCGCAGCGTTGGCACGCTCGACGAAGGCATTGGTGTAGGTCCTGGACAGATCGATGTTGGCCTTGGCCACATCCGTGTTGAACTCGCGCAGCACCTTCAACGGCGTTTCCAGGTCGGCCGGCGTGAAGTGACCGTCGCGGGTGAAGATCGCGCGGGCGTTCTCCACCGCGCGCGCATAGGTGGCGCGGTCGCCAGAGACGTAGCTGTCCGGCAGCGCCGCCACGATGTCTTCGGCACTGTTGTCGGCGATGAACTTCAAGGCCATCTGCTCGGCGCGGGCGATCTTCTCGGCCGCTTCGGGACGCGTGTCCAGGAAGCTCTGGTTGGCATACATCACCGAGGTCGGGTACAGGCCGCCATAGACCTGGCGGGCGCCGTCGTCGCTGCGCGCGTCGAGCAGGATCCTGCCGACCTTGCGTTCGGTGATCAGGGTGGCGGCCGGATCGTAGTTGACCAGCAGGTCGATCTTGCCCTGCTCGAGCGCGGCCACCGCTGCGGCGCCCGAGCCGACGCCGATCAACGAGATGCTGTCAGCCGGAATATCGTGCTGGGCGAGGAAGTGACGGACGAAGAAATCCGACGATGAGCCCGGTGCGGTGATCCCGACCTTCTGGCCCTTGATGGTCTCCGGGCGGGCCGGATCGAAGGTGGCATCCTCGCGGCCGGCCATCACCAGGCCGGAGTTGCGCGAGAGCAGCACGAAGGCCACCACGTCCTTGCCCTTGGCCTGCATCTGGATGGTGTGGTCGTAGAAGCCGACGGCCACGTCGGTGGAATTGGCCACCAGCGCCTGCAATACCTTGGAGCCGCCCTGCGCGAAGTTCTCGGTCTTCACCTGCAGGCCGACGTCCTTGAAATAGCCCTTGGCGTCGGCAATGAAGAACGGCAGGTTGTTGAGATTGTAGGAGCCGACGCTGATGCGTACCGGTGCATTGTCACCACCGTCGGCGGACGCGCCTTCGGTGCGCCCGCTGTTGCTGCATCCGGCCGCGGCCAGGCCGGCCGCGCACAGCGCGGCCATCAGGAACTGCTTGTACATCATCCCTCCCAGGAGTGAAGCATCTACGTTGTGGTGGCGGGCAGGCACGCCTGTGCCGACCCGGCCGGTTTCAGATCATGCCGCTGACGTCCATTGGCGGTCTTGGGTGGTACTGGCCCGGGCGGGCGCGGGCGAGGTTGCATATACCCGGCCGTCGAACAGGCGGCGCGCGGTGCGGACCACGCTGGCAATCACCGGCGCATCGCCCGAACTGCGACTGAGGCCCACCTCCAGGGCCCCGCTCGGATGTTCGAGGGTAATGCGGCCGGGAACGGACAGGCATCCGACCAAAGTGTGGGCCAGCGTGCCCGGCGTGACGGCGGCGGTGGCCAGGCCGACGGCGCCGGTGATCGCCAGTGCGGTATGGCATTGGTGCGGCATGAAGTAGCGCACCTGCAGATCGCCGCCGTGTTGCGGCGCCGACAGCAGCACCGGCTTGGGGATGACCTTGTTGCCGGCGTCGGCGATGCCCATGCGGGCGCCCGCCTCGATGCGCAGCGCTTCCAGCCGGCGCATGAACACGGCGTCCGCGTTCAGTTCGGCGGGCGAGGCATCACCACGCACGCCCAGGTCTTCGGCACGCACCAGCATCATCGGCATGGCACAGTCCACCAGGCTGACCGGCACGCCATTGATGGTTTCCTGCGCGAGGCCACTGGGCAGCAGCTTGCCGGTGCGGGCACCTGCGGCATCAAGGAAGGAGAGCCTGACCGGCGCTGCCGAGCCCGGCGCGCCGGCAATGCGCGTATCACCGCGGTAGACCACATGGCCGCCCGGCGTTTCCACCGTGGCGATGATCAGCTTGCCGGTGTTGACGTTGTGGATGCGCACTTCAGTCTGCGGATCCTGCGCCTGCACCAGCCCACGCTCGATGGCATACGGGCCCACGGCCGCCAGCATGTTGCCGCAGTTGGGCGAGGTATCCACCACCTGCTGCTCCACCCGTACCTGGGCGAACAGGTAATCCACGTCGGCGTCCGCCCGGCTCGAGCGGTCGATGATCGCCACCTTGCTGGTCAGCGCGTTGCCACCGCCGATGCCGTCGATCTGCAACGGATGGCCCGAGCCCATCACTTCCAGCAGCAGGCGATCGCGTTCGGCGGTGTCGGCCGGCAGGTCGCTGGCCAGGAAGAACGGGCCCTTGGAGGTGCCGCCGCGCATGAGCACGCAGGGAATGCTGAGCAGATCGTTGGTCATACGTGTGCTAGATTGATGCGTATAGGGGATGAATGACCCCTCTGTGATTCGATACTGGCATGACCTCAATTGATCTGTGAATTGCTGATTTTTGGATGATTGATACCCAATGAGCATCAATTGCGAAATCCTGGACCTGCGCGCATTCCTGCTGGTGTCGGAGACACGCAGCTTCCACCGCGCCGCTGAAATCCTGCACGTCTCCCAGCCGGCGCTCAGCCGGCGGATACAGAAGCTGGAGCAGGCCGTGGGTTCGCCGCTGCTGGAGCGCACCACGCGCAGCGTCAATACCACCGCTGTCGGCGAGAACCTGCTGCCGCTGGTACGCCGCATGCTGGAGGAATTCGATGGCTCACTGTTCTCGCTGCGCGGCCGCGAAGACACCCGCGGCGCCACCGTCACCATCGCGTGCCTGCCGACCGCGGCGTTCTACTTCCTGCCCAGCGTGATGGCGCGTTTCCACGAAGCGCACCCGAACGTGCGCTTCCGCATTCTGGATATCCCGGCCACGGAGGGTCTGCAGGCCGTGGAACGTGGCGAAGTCGAGTTCGGGATCAACTTCATGGGCGCCAATGACCCGAATCTCGATTTCGACGTACTGGCGGAGGACCCCTTCGTGCTCGCCTGCCGGCGTGACCATCCGCTGGCCCGAAAGCGAAAGGTGGAGTGGGCCGACCTGGCCGAGCACCAGCTGATCACCGTGCATCGCACGAGCGGCAACCGCACGCTGCTGGACGGTGCACTGGCGCGCGAGAACCTCAAGTTGAGCTGGCACTACGAAGTGACGCACCTGTCCACGTCACTGGGCATGGTCGAGGCCGGCATCGGCGTGTCGGTGCTGCCGAAGATGGCCACGCCGGACGGGGATCATCCCACCCTGGTGACACGCGCGATCGGCAACCCGGTGGTGTCGCGCACGATCGGCATCGTCCGCCGACGCGGCGCCCTGCTCTCGCCCACGGCGGAGCGATTCCTTCAGATGCTGATGAGCCAGTGGCGTGGGAACGTCTAAGGCGCTGGACGTCTGACTGGGCTGCTGCGCAGGCTGGGCTTCCGCGATGCACCCTGCCTGGTCACCGAAGCGTCGGACAGCGATCTGTCCGACGTGCTGTTGCCCGCGGCGGTCAAACAGGACGCGGATTGCTGGCGCCGCGCTGTTGCTGCAGAGCCACCGCCAGTGGCGACCAATCGGTGGCATCGACGTCGGGCACGCCCACCTGGTCGATCAGGCGGCGTGCATAAGGTGCGACGGATTCGAAGTCAGGAGATCAATACGTTTGACGCACTTCAATCGCCCCTGGATTCAATGGCACTGCTGCGCGACATCGATGCCGTCTCGATGCTTCATGATGAGCGCCTCCAGTCCCGAGGGCTCTCCAGAAATCGGGCCGGGCTTGCCGGGCTGACCCTCCGGGATCAGTCTCGATGTCATCTGATCTTGAAGCTTGGCAATGCCTCGCGCACGTCGGTCTGCGTATCCAAAGATATCGAGGGTGAGCAGGTCATGCCCGTTCTCGACCAGGAGCAATGGAACCTTTCTGCACCGCAGTTCGAACACGCTCGACTGCGGGGGGCCGGCTTCGATGGCAATGCCATTCGATGCGTTCGCCCGAGCGAAGGCGATCGCATCGTCGCGAAGCATCTTGAATGCTTCTGGTGGAAGTGAGCGGAATGTTCTGAGCTCAGATTCGAGAGAGGTCGGATACGTTATCCAAACGATTCCTGCCGCAACCACCAAGCCCAGGAACATGAGGGAAGAGGTCAGCATCTTCATTTTGGAGCCTTCATTTGACCTGTCTGAACCTTGGCGGTACCCACTACGCTGACGTGCCAAGCTGCGAAGTACAACCCGCCCACCGCATGGTTCAACGTGACGACTGCGCAGGCCCCACACAACCCTGCATGGGGAGGCCGGCCAGCGGCCGGCACTACCAGGTCAATCAGCCTGCGGTTTCCAGTCCCTTGCCCGCCGCATCCACCCGCAGCGAGGCCAGGTACCGGGCGTACTTGCCGATGAAGATGCCAGTGAACCCGCCCGTCAGCAGCAGGTAGGCGGCACTGAAGCCGGCATGGGCGGTCAGCGACGGCGACACCGCAAATGCGACTTCGAAGCCGTACTTCACCAGGAAGGTGACCAGCAGCAGCGGCAGCAGGCTGAAGTCGGCGCTGCGCCAGAGCTTGCCGGTGCTGCGGTCCAGGGTCAGCTTCAATCGATTCAGCAGCAGCCAGGCAAGCGCCGCGCCCGTGGCGATGCCGGCCAGCCACTCGCTCCAGGCGATCAGCGACGCGCCGAAGCGATGGCTGATCGACCACCCACCCCAGACGGCAAACAGGGTGGGTACGACCGCCAGCTTCTGCAGCGAGGTCTCGGCCGGCTTCATGGCGGCGATGCCACGGGTGATCAGGAAGGCCAGGAGCAGCCAGACCCAGATCGGCGTCTGCGAGGCGAGGTGCTGGAGCATGTTCATGAGCGGTCCCCTTGGTGAGTGGTGGCTGAGTGGTGGCGAGGTGCCCTCGCCTTGGCGCTCACTATTCGCGTCCGCCCGGGTTGCAGCCAGTGACAGCTGTCAGCCATCGCGGGTTACGCCGTGGCGCCGCGCCCACCCTGCCTCACCCGGCCGGGCACATGCCGTTAACGGCCCGGCCCTATGCTGGGGCACTCATTGGAGACCTGCCAGGTACGAACCATGACGAAGCTGCACACCCTGATGCTGACCGGCGCCCTGCTTGCGCTGAGCCCACTGGCCTCGGCCGAGACCGTGAATCTGACCAACAGCGCCGAGGGTGCCAACCGCGATGCCGGTATCACTGCGGTCAAGAAGAAGCTGCAGGACGCATGTACCGAGCGCAAGGGCACGCCCGATGCTGCCTCGTTCGAGGTGGTCTTCGAGAAGACCAGCCCAAACCCGAACGTACCCAAGCCGTACTACGTGGACGGCAAGATGAAGTGCGACCTGCCAGGCTGAGGCGATTCAACCACCTTTGCTTGAAGTGCGCCGCCGGTACTGCACCATCCACTCCAGCGACGGCGCAATACCGCCAAACGGGAAGAAGTGCGGGCTGACCTGGCCATGGGCGCTGGTCAGCCCCCTCACCAGGCGATCGACGAACACCTCGGGCCCTGCGGTTCCAATCAGCCGGCCGATCGAGATGCCATACCTGGCCAACATCGATGCGCTGGCGCCTACGCCGCACATCGTGGCGTAGCGCAGCAATCGGGGGATGCTGGCCGGACCCGGCACGCCGACCAGCACCGGAACGCTGATGCCACGGGCGCGCAGTCCATCCAGCCAGGCCAGCACGGTATCGGCATCGAAGGCGAACTGGGTGACGACCAAAGGCGCCATGCCACGTGCTTCGATGGCCTGGCATTTACGCTCAAGCGCCTGCCAGCGTTCGTCACTGCTCATGACCGGATGCCCTTCCGGGTGCCCGCCGATACCAACGACCTTGATGCCGGATTGCTCCAGAACACCGGTCTGGATGATCGAAGCACTGTCGGCAAACGGTCCGGCGGGCGTGGCCAGGTCGCCCGCGATCAGCAGGCAACGCGCGACTCCGGCTTCGCCAACAGCACGTTCCAGGAAGCGTGCAAGCGCTGCGGCCGACCCGATGCGGCGGGCCGAGAGATGCGGCATCGGCTCGAAGCCGAGCGCGCGCACCGTGCGCGCGGCGGCCAGGCGGGCGTCGTCATCCTCGCTGGCCAGGTACGGAATGGAGATAACCGTACCGCGCGGGATCCGATCCGCCTCGGCGCGCAGCGCCGGCATGGCTTTCGCGCTCACTTCCAGCGAAAAGGCATTGATGAAGGCGTCCGCCCGCAGTGACAGGCCCGCCGGCATCAGCGCGCTCCGCCCACATTGCCGGCAAGCGGCGAGCTGTTGCGCGCCAGTTCGATGAAGGCCTGCAGGTAGTCGATGCCGGTATCGGCCTCGCGCGCGCCCAGGTAGATCTGCTTGGGAATGCCTTTGGCGCCCAGGCGGACGGGTACCACGTCCATGCGCGCGGCGTACTCCTCCACCAGCCAGCGCGGCATGGCAGCCACGCCGCGGCCGCTGGCCACCATCTGCATCATGATGTCGGTGGTTTCAATGGCCTTGTGGCGCCGGGGCGTGATGCCGGCCGGCAGCAGGAACTGGTTGTAGATGTCCAGGCGCTCGAACGGCACCGGATAGCTGATCAGTACTTCCTGGCCGAGCTGGCGTGGCTTTACGTAGTCCACCTTGGCCAGGGCATGGTTCCCGGCCACTACCAGTACCTGTTCGTAGTCGAACACCGGGATGAACTTCAGGCCCGGCTTCAGCAGCGGATCGGGGGTAACCAGCAGATCGATCTCGTAGCCGAACAATGCGCCGATGCCGCCGAACTGGAACTTCTGCTTGACGTCCACATCCACGTCCGGCCACGCCGCCAGGTAGGGCGAGACGATCTTCAGCAGCCACTGGTAGCACGGGTGGCATTCCATGCCGATGCGCAGCGCGCCGCGCTCGCCCTGGGCGAACTGGCGCAGGCGCTCCTCGGCCAGGTCCAGCTGCGGCAGCACCCGGTTGGCGACCGCCAGCAGGTACTGCCCGGCCTGGGTCAGCCGCAGGCTGCGACCCTCACGCAGCCAGACCTCGGTCCCCAGCTGCTGCTCCAGCTTCTTCATGCTGTGGCTGAGCGCCGACTGGGTCAGGTTCAGCACGCCGGCCGCGGCAGTCAGCGAGCCCTGCTGCTCGACCTGCTGCACGATGCTGAGGTGGATGCGCTCCAGCATGACGATGAATCTCATTCATGGATTAGTGAAGTAATACCATTTTACGTCATGGAACGGCATGACTAGCATCGGGTCATGCCTTCACCCCACCGCCCCCTCCGTATCGTCGCCGTTTCCGGCGGACTGCAGCGCCCCTCGCGCGCGACCACCCTCTGCGAACACCTGCTGGACCTGATCGTCGAGCAGGTGCCGGGCAGTCCGCAGCTGGTCGAACTGGGCCAGCTGGCCCCGCAGCTGGCCGGCGCGCTGTGGCGTTCGCAGCTGCCCGAGACCGTGGAGCGGCAACTGCTGGCCGTTGAACAGGCCGACGTGCTGGTCGTGGCCACGCCGGTCTACCGCGGTTCGTACACCGGTCTGTTCAAGCACTTCTTCGACTTCATCGACCAGGACGCGCTGGTCGACACCCCCATCCTGCTGGCCGCCACCGGCGGCAGCGAGCGCCATGCGCTGGTGATCGACCATCAGCTGCGGCCGCTTTTCAGTTTCTTCCAGGCCCGCACTCTGCCGCTGGGCATCTACGCCACCGACCGCGACTTCGCCGAAGGACGCGTGCACAACGAAGCACTGATCCAGCGCGCGCGACTGGCGGTACAGCGGGCCATGCCGTTGTTGGCGCTCTCGCACCGCGCCGCGCCGCCCGTCCCCCGCGCGGCCACCGAAGCCCTTTGAATGCCAGATGCGCCCCTCCGCATCTGGATGCCACCCGCAGACCCGGAACGCCGCCCATGACGACCGACACCTTCACCTTCAGCATCACGCGCATCCCGTTCAACGAGGACTACCAGCCGGCCGAGGGCACGCGCATCACCACCAACTTCGCCAACCTGGCCCGCGGTGCCTCCCGGCGGGAAAACCTGCGCAACACGATCCGCATGATCAACAACCGCTTCAACGACCTGGCGCACTGGGACAACCCGAACGCGGACCGTTACGCGGTCGAGCTGGACATCATCTCGGTGGAGATGCACATCGACGGCGCTGACGGCAGCGATCCGTTCCCGTTGATCGAGGTACTGCAGCCCACCCTCGTCGACACGCAGACAGGCGTGCGTACCGAAGGCATCGTCGGCAACAATTTCTCGTCCTACGTGCGTGACTATGATTTCAGCGTGGTGCTGCCGGCCAGCAACGAGGGCAAGGCCACCTTCGGGCTTCCGGAAGGCTTTGGCGACCTGCACGGCAAGCTGTTCAAGCACTTCCTGGGATCGGACGCCTACCGCGCCAACTTCAGCAAGGGCCCGGTCATCTGCATCAGCGTCTCCAGCAGCAGGACCTACCACCGCACCGAGAACCACCACCCCATCCTGGGCGTGGAGTACCGGCAGGGCGAGTTCTCTGCCACCGACCACTACTTCGACAAGATGGGCCTGCAGGTGCGTTACTTCATGCCGCCGGGCAGCGTCGCGCCGCTGGCGTTCTACTTCCAAGGTGATCTGCTGGGCGATTACTCGAACCTGGAACTGATCGGCACCATCAGCACCATGGAAGCGTTCCAGAAGATCTACCGCCCGGAGATCTACAACGCCAATTCCGTGGCCGGCAAGGTCTACCAGCCCAGCCTGAAGCACCAGGATTACTCATCCACCCGCATTGTCTACGACCGCGAAGAGCGCAGCCAGCTGGCGGTCAAGCAGGGCCGGTTCACCGAGGAACACTTCATCAAGCCCTACCGCGCCGTGCTTGAGCAGTGGGCTGCCCGCTGATCCATCGATTTCCCATTCGCATCCCAGGACAACCCGATACCGATGAAGAAACTGCTCCCCACCTCCACCGCCGGCAGCCTGCCCAAACCCTCCTGGCTGGCCGAGCCGGAGAAGCTCTGGTCGCCCTGGAAGCTGCAGGACGAGGGCCTGGCTGAAGGCAAGCAGGATGCCCTGCGCCTGTCCCTGCAGGAACAGCGACACGCGGGCATCGACATCGTCAGCGACGGTGAGCAGACCCGGCAGCACTTCGTCACCACCTTCATCGAGCATCTGCATGGCGTCGACTTCGAAAAGCGCGAAACCGTGCGCATCCGCAACCGCTACGATGCCAGCGTGCCCACCGTGGTCGGCGCCGTGAGTCGGCCCAGGCCGGTATTCGTCGAGGATGCGAAATTCCTGCGTCGGCAGACCACGCAGCCGATCAAGTGGGCGCTGCCCGGCCCGATGACGATGATCGACACGCTGTACGACGCCCACTACAGGAGCCGCGAGAAGCTGGCCTGGGAGTTCGCGAAGATCCTCAACGAGGAAGCGAAGGAACTGGAGGCCGCTGGCGTGGACATCATCCAGTTCGATGAGCCGGCCTTCAATGTGTTCTTCGACGAAGTGAACGACTGGGGCGTGGCCGCGCTGGAGCGCGCAGTCGAGGGGCTGAAGTGCGAGACAGCCGTGCACATCTGCTACGGCTACGGCATCAAGGCCAACACCGACTGGAAGCAGACGCTGGGATCGGAATGGCGCCAGTACGAGGAATCGTTCCCGAAACTGCAGACCTCCAGCCTCGACATCATTTCGCTGGAATGCCACAACTCGCACGTGCCGATCGACCTGATCGAGCTGGTGCGCGGCAAGAAGGTGATGGTCGGCGCCATCGACGTGGCTTCCAGCACGGTCGAGACGGCCGACGAGGTGGCCAGCACCCTGCGCAAGGCACTGCAGTTCGTCGACGCCGACAAGCTGTACCCCAGCACCAACTGCGGCATGGCGCCGCTGGCACGCGACGTGGCCAGGGGCAAGCTGCGTGCGCTCAGCGAAGGGGCGAGGATCGTGCGCGAGGAGCTATCGGCATAGCTCGCGCGGGAGCAGCGGGCGCCGTGCCGGCACTGCATCCGTTCTGGCCGCGCGCCTGCACGTCGGGCCTGGCCAGCGCCGCAGGCCGCCGCGGCGCCAGCGCCTGCTTGATCCGTGCCATCTCCCCTGCCCCGGCCTCGGCCAGGCGCCGCGCCTGCTGGCGCTGCTCGCGCGTAAGCGCAGGTTGCAGTGCAGCGCCTGCGCCGGGCGCTACGTCCACCAGGCGGGCGACCGCGTCGCGCAGCCGCAACTGCGGCCAAAGCCGAACCGCGCACCAGCGCTCTGCGTAGCGCCTGGCCTGCCGCACGTTGGCGGCCTGGACGACCTTGGGCTGCGACGCACCGCGCGCATCCAGGCGCACCCGGAAGCCGGACACCGCGTGCGGGACGATGCAGGCCACGGAGCGGCCGTTCCACCACAGCTCGCAGCGTTCACCGCGTTGCACCCAGCCGGAGGGCGCGGTGACTGCTGGCAGATCGTGATGATCGAAGGAGGGCTGCATGGCCGGAAGGATACGAGCGGCCGTCGCAGGGAATGAGATTGCGAACGGGTCCGGATCTGCGACCGTGAAGCGTTCGACAGAGAAACAGCAGCCCCGTGCGGCCGCACGCCACGTTGGCGGGGGCAGGAATCATTACCGTGACACGTCACGGCCGATCACCGCTTCGAGCCACTCGGCTCGGTTCGCGCGACCGCTCGATCGAGCGCCGCTTCGTCGATCAGATCCGCGTCGTGGCCATGAACCGCTCGCGGTCCTGCTGCGTGCGGCGGCGGATCTCTTCCAGCGCCTGGCTTTCGGTGGCCTGCAGCATGGCTTCGAACAGGCGCTGGAAGTGATGCCGCATCGCATTGCGTGCGGCCACCGGATCACGCGCGCGCAGCGCATCGAAGATCGCCATGTGCTCGTCGGCACGGCTGGCACCATCATCATGGCAGACCCGTGCATAGACCTCGGTCACCCGTGGCAGTTCACTGCGCATGCGCCAGATCTGCTGCACGAAGTACTCCACGACCGGGTTGCCGGAAAGCCGCGCGATGGTCAGGTGGAAGCGGCGGTCATACTCGCCGGCCTCTTCATCGCTCAGGTCGCGCCGGCACAACGCTTCGGCCAGCACCTGCAGCTCGGCGATGCCGTCGTCATCCAGATTGCTGGCGGCCAGCGCCGCCGCTTCGGCTTCGAACACCGCGCGGGCCGCGGTGAGGTCGAAGGCGCTGACATCCGGCAGGCCGCCCGGCACCTGCGCCGGTCGCGGCTTGACATGCACGCCCGACCCGATGCGGATCGCAATCCAGCCCTGGGCCTCCAGTGCGATTTCAGCCTCGCGGATGGTGACCCGGCTGACCCCGAAGCGCTCGGCCAGCTCACGCTCGCCCGGCAGCCGCGATCCCGGCGGGAACTCGCCGTCCTCGATCAACTTGCGCAACTTGCTGGCGATGGTCTGGTAAAGACGGTTGGCGGACATGCGGCTGACCCTTGGCGATTCCGTCCCGGCCCCTGCCCTGCCACCGTGGCCGGCAACGGTCCGGTTGGAGCGACGGCGCGACCACTGGCCGCGCCGACCTGTTCAGAACGTGTATCGTACACCGAAATACGCACGCCGCCCGTAGCTCACCACTTCGCGGAAGTTCCCATAAAGCGGCTGGTAGGCCACGCGTGGTTCATTGGTCAGGTTCATCAGTTCCAGTGAAAGCGACAGCTGCTTGTTCACCCGATAGCGCAGGCGCAGATCGACACTGGTGTTGTCATCGTAATAGCGGTTCTGCTGCGCGGCGTTGCCGGTGAAATCCTGGTAATAGCGCGAGCGGTACTTGCCGATGGCCTGGACGTTGAAGCGTCCGACATCCCAGTAGATCGAGCCGGACAGCACGTGCCGCGAGAAGCCGCTCAGGCCCGCCGGTGGCACGATGGCCGGAATGATCGTGCCGTCGCTGGCCAACTGCTCACCCAGGCGCGAATCCTGGGTCTGGTAATCGGCATCGGCATAGTTGTAGCTGATCTTGAAGCCCAGCCCATCGAACGGCTTCGGCAGGTAGGACAGGCGGTGAGTGGCCGTCAGCTCGAAGCCGGTCAGCGTACTGTCCTCGTCGGTGGTAACCTGCTGGCGCACCGGCACGGTCACACTGCGGCCATCGATCGTATAGGTCTCTGGCACCAGCGCGGTGGCGGTGCCGCCGTTGAACTGCTTCCAGTACACCGCCCCGGCCAGCATCGTATCGGGATTGGGGTACCACTCAAGAGAGAGGTCGCCATTCCAGGACATCAGCGGCTGCGCGGCGGGATTGCCGCTGGCGCTGATGTCATCCAGCGCGTCAGCCAGGTTGCCGTAGGTGGCATCACTGCTGACGTTGATGGTGCGCCCGGCCCCCAGCGCGGCGATGTCCGGCCGGGACATGGCGCGGTACGCACCCACCCGGAGCAGCAGGTCCGGGCGCAATTCGAAGGCCGCGTTGAGGCTGGGCAGCAGCTTGTCGTTGCCTGCCTTGAACACCTGCGTGCTGTAGGCGCCGGTCGGCTGCAGGCGGATCGTCCCGTCACCGTTGTCCTCGACCCGCAGACCGGTACGCACACCTTCGGAGCGCACATCGGTCCTGACCCAGCGCAGGCCAGCATTGCCGGTTACCGGCAGGCCGAACAGGGTGCTGCTGAACTCCCCCATCAGGTATATCGCGCGGGTCTTCTCGGTGACATCAACGTTGTTCGGGTCCTGGAAGCCCGGGTCGAGCCCGCTGTCCAGGCTGCCGCGGAACGATTGGTACAGGCAGTCGGGATCAAAGTAGGCCCACGAGGAAATCGTGTTGCCGCTGGCCGCATCCATGAAATCGTCCTGCGGGAAGGGCGCGCGGCAGGCCCGGCCTGCCGCGATGATCTTCGCCTTGTCGGCCGCCACGCGCGGGTCGTAGTCGGTCACCAGGGTGTTGTCGCGCAGCCGGTAATCGGCTTGGCTGGCGCGCACGCCGCCCTTGATGCGGGTGAAGACGCCGGCCTCCGGCATGAAGCTGGCATCGAAGCGTCCGGCGTTGATCCTGTGGTCGTTCTCCGTCGCGCTGGAGGTCACGCGCGCCGCGCCGGTGTAGGCATCCCAGTTGCCGGGGTCGAAACTCGGTGCCAAGGCAACACTGGGCACTTCACCCCGCCAGTCCCAGTCATAGTCCACATAGCCGGTAGCTCCACTGCTGATGCCCGGCACCACGGCATTGTTGACGTCGCGCTGGTTGGCGCGCAGGCGGCTCATGCGTTCGCTGTCGAGGCGATGGGTGTGCGAATAGGAAAGATCGGTGGACAGCTCCCAGGCCGGGCTGGGGCGCAGGATCAGGTTCACGCCGCCACCGGTGTATTCCTCGCCGCGCCAGTAGCGGTTGGAAGTCGAGTCGATCGAGGTGCTGCCATGCAGGTGACGCACGATGCCATCCTCGTCCACCTCCCGCCGGGTGATGCCACGCCGTGCATTGGACAGGCTCAGGTCGCTGCGGTTCTCGTACCAGTTGCGCTCGGTATGTTCGAAGTCGAGGTTCAACTCGACCGTGTCATTGGGCCGCCACTGCAGTGCAGCGAATTCGCTCTGCCGATCGTTGCGCTCCTGCTTCATGCGGTAGATGCGGCTGCTTGGCACCAGGTAGTACGGTGCGCCGTTGGCAATGGCCTGCGCGGAGACTTCATTGCAGTTGGCATTGGCCACGTTCTGCGTGCCATCACAGGCATACCAGGTCGAGCCGCTGGTGATGCTCTCTTCCGGGTCGGTGCCATCCAGTCGCTGGACGCCCAACGAGACGCCCAGCTTCTGCCCGTTGCCGAACTCGAACTGGTCGATATAACTGGCGGTGCCGCGGTAGCCGATGCCATCCCTGTCGCGGTATTTGTGGTCGTACTCGGCCCAGCTGCCGCGCAGGTCCAGTTGCGCCGCCCGCTTGCCGTACTCCAGTGGCCGCACCGTCTCCAGGCCGATGGTGCCGGCCACGCCCCCCTCGATGATGTCAGCGCGCTGGGTCTTGTAGATCGCCACGGTATTGATCAGCTCAGCCGGGAACATGTTGAAGTTCACCGAGCGGTCACCGCTGCCATTGGTGATCTCGCGGCCGTTGAAATGGGTGCTGCTGAGGAATGCGCCAAGGCCGCGGATCGAGATCTCCGAAGCGCCGGTCTTGTCGCGGGTGGACGCGGCGCCGGTCAACGTTTCGATGGCGTCGGCCAGCGACGGGGCCGGCAGGTCACCGATGTCGTCGGCTGAAAGCACGTCGGCGATGACGGTGTCGTCGCGCTTCTTGTTGATCGAACTCTGCATCGACTCACGGATGCCGGTGACCTGCACCTGGTCGAGTGTGGTGGGGTCCTGCCCCGCCGTATCCCTGCTGGACTGGGCCAGGGCGGCAGGCGTACCCGCCAGCACGGCGAGCAGGGCCACGATCAGGGGCGTGGGGGACAACGAGATGCTGGGCACTGCTCCGGCGGGTTGCCGCATGGTTCCTCCTCCCAAAGGATCGCCTGCACGGCAGGCGTGGGACGCAGCTTCGGCATGCGGACATGAAAATGTCAACCAACTGGTCTGTTCTTTTTCGAATGCCTTTGTTTCATACCAATCAACGGCAATTTAATGTGCTAACGCAGCATGACTTTGCGCATCCACTGGCTTACAAAGGTCCCGCAACTGGTCCGCACCCCATCCCTGAAACGACGGCGCGGCCGTCTCTGGAAGGACACCATGCGCAGTACACGCCTTTCGCGCCACCCGACCTCTATTTGCCTGACCACAGCCCTGGCATTTTGCCTGACCACTTTGCCGGCAACCGCCGCAAGCTGGCTCGTGCATGACGCTGCGGAGTTCGACACGGCCGCCGCGTCGTTACAGCCGGGTGACGAAATCGTGCTGGCCGATGGCACCTGGACCGACACCCGGCTGCTGCTGAAGGGCCAGGGAACCGCCGCCGCGCCGATCGTGCTGCGGGCGCAGACCCCGGGCAAGGTGATCCTCAGCGGGCAGTCGGACCTGCGCCTGGCCGGCAGCTACCTGCAGGTGTCCAACCTGGTGTTCCGCAACGGCTACACACCGGGCGACGCGGTGGTGGCGTTCCGCGAATCCAGCAAGGCGGTGGCCAGCCACAGCCAGGTGAGCGGCCTGGTCATCGACAACTACACCAACCCGGACCCCGGCGACCAGGACTACTGGGTATCGCTGTATGGCAGCCACAACCGGCTGGACCATAGCCAGCTGCGCGGCAAGACCAACGCGGGGCCCACCGTGGTGGTAGTGCGCGATGCCACGCAGGGCCTGGACAACCAGCACCGCATCGACCACAACTGGTTCGGCCCACGCCCTGCGCTGGGCGTCAACGGCGGTGAAACCCTCCGCATCGGCACCAGTGACACCTCGCTGAGCGCATCCAACAGCACGGTGGAGAACAACTGGTTTGAAGGCTGCGACGGCGAAACCGAGATCATCAGCAGCAAATCCGGGGGCAACACCTATCGCGGCAACGTGTTCTACCGCTCTGCCGGCGCACTCACACTGCGCCATGGCAACGGCAACCGGGTGATCGACAACGTCTTCCTCGGCGATGACAAGGCCGGCACCGGGGGCGTGCGCATCATCAACGGCGACCAGATCGTCAGCAACAACTATTTCGAACGCCTGGCCGGATCCAGCAACCGCTCCGCGCTGGCCGTCATGGATGGACAGGCCGATCCCCCACTGTCCGGTTACGCACCGGTAGTGAATGCCACGATCAGCCGCAATACCTTCGTGGATGTGGCCAAGATCAGCTTCGGCGTGGGCCATGATGAAGCCAAGGGCATCGTGGTGGCCGCCAGCAACAGCCGCTTCAGCGCCAACCTGATCGTCAATCGCACCAGCAGGAATCCGCCCAGCACGGCCAGCTCGCTGGCCGGCATCACCTTCAGTGGCAACGTGCAGTCACCGGCGGCCAGCAGCGTGTTTCCCGCCGGGGTGGAAGGCCGCAGCGTCAGCCTGCTGCAGGCTGGCAGCGGGTTGTGGGTTGCCACGCCTGCGCTGCCCCAGGTGGGCGCCGATCCTGCCTTGGCGATGACCGCGCGCGAGGCGACCGGCGTGGACTGGTATCCCAAGGTGGGCGAGGTTGCCCTGTCACGCGTCAGCACCGGAGTTGATCGATGAGGTTGCAGCCGCTGTTCGTTGCCCTGGCCCTGGCGGCCCCCTTCGCCCTGCTGCCGGCCACGCCGCTGCTGGCAGCGCCCGCTGCCGCTGCGCGGCAGGCCGACACCGCGCCGGTGCTGGTCACTGCCGCGCAATGGCAGCAGATGGCCAGCGAAGGCAGTCGTTACCCGTGGTTCGCCAAGGAGCAGGCGCGCACCGAGGCAACACTGAACAAGATGATGAAGGCCGGCATCGACGTGCCGGTACCGAAGGACAAGGGCGGCGGACGCACCCATGAACAGCACAAGCGCAATTATCAGGCCCTGCTCGCGGCCGGCACGTTGTATCGGCTGACCGGTGACAGGGCCTACGTCGACTACGCGCGCGACATGCTGCTGCAGTATGCCCGGCTCTACCCGACGCTGGGCCCGCATCCCGAAGGCCGTGGGCAGATCCCCGGACGCGTCTTCTGGCAGGTGCTGAACGATTCGGTGTGGCTGGTCAACGCCATCCAGGGCTACGACGCGATCCGTGATGCGCTGTCCGCCGATGACCGCGACACCATCGAATCAAAGGTGTTCCGGCCGATGGCCGGGTTCCTCGCCAGCGAGCCGAAGAACTACGACCAGATCCATAACCACGCCACGTGGGCGGTGGCGGCTACCGGCATGACCGGCTATGTACTGCGCGATCCTGAGCTGGTGGAGAAATCCCTGCGCGGGAGCCAGAAGGATGACCGGTTCGGCTTCCTTCGCCAGATCGACCTGCTGTTCTCACCCGACGGATACTACGAGGAAGGTCCGTACTACCAGCGCTATGCACTGGCGCCGTTCCTGCTGTTCGCCAACGCCATCGAACGCAACGAGCCGCAACGGAAGATCTTCGCGCGCCGTGATGGCGTACTGCTGAAGGCTGTCGATGCGCTGGTGCAGTCCAGCTATGGCGGCCTGTTCTTCCCGATCAACGATGCCATCCTGGACAAGGGCATCGACACCGAAGAGCTGGTGGCCGGCATCGGCATCGCCTATGCACGCACCGGGGACGACCGACTGCTGTCGGTAGCCCAGCAGCAGAAGCGCCTGCTGTTGTCGCCCGAGGGCCTGCAGGTGGCGCAGGCACTGGCCGCGAACAGGGCCAGGCCCTTCGATTACCACCCGATGCTGCTGCGCGATGGTCCCGACGGCGACCGTGGCGGCTTGGCGATCCTGCGCATGAACGGCGAACGCGGCCAGGCGCTGGTGCAGAAGGACACCCTGCAGGGGATGGGACATGGCCACTTCGACAAGCTCAACTGGCTGTTCTACGACAACGGCAATCCGGTGGTGACCGACTACGGCGCCGCCCGCTTCCTCAACGTGGAAGCCAAGCGTGGCGGCATCTACCTGGCCGAGAACCGCAGCTGGGCCAAGCAGACGGTGGCCCACAACACCCTGGTGGTGGACGAGCAGAGCCACTTCCAGGGCGACTGGAAGCGCGGCGAGGCGCATGCCCCGCAGGTGCGCTTCTTCCAGGCCGATGCCGATACCCAGGTCGCCTCGGCGAGCATGCGTGACGCCTACCCCGGCGTGGCGTTCACCCGCACCCAGGCGCTGCTGCGCCACCCCGACCTGGGCCTGCCGGTGGTGCTGGACCTGCTGCAGGTCCACGGCGAAAAGGCCGCACGCTACGACCTGCCGCTACACTTCAACGGCCACATCGTCACCACCGGCTTCGAGGCCGCGCACTTCCCCGCCCAGCGCCCGGTGCTGGGCAAGGACAACGGCTACCAGCACCTGTGGCTGGACGCACGCAGCGCGCCCGGCAGCGAACCGCGTTCGCTGGCGTGGCTGCTGGATGGGCGCTTCTACACCTACCGCTTCGGCAGCAGCGCGCCGGCACAGGCGCTGCTGGTGGAGAGCGGCGCGAACGATCCGGAGTTCAACCTGCGCCGTGAGCCGGCTCTGCTGCAGCGCGTGGAAGGCCAGAAGGACGTCACCTTCTTCAGCGTGCTGGAACCCCATGGCGAGTACAACGGCACCGCCGAATACGTGCACGGTGCGGACAGCCGCATCAAGGCGATCGTGCGCGGCCGCGGCAGCGACGCCGAAGTGATCGAACTGCGCCTGGCCAGCGGTGCACGCATCGCCCTCGGCGTGGCCGACGACAGCAGCGCCTGGGGCGAGCACAGCGTGACCATCGACGGCCACACCTATCGATGGAGCGGCAGCCACGCGCGCATGGACCGCAGCAAGGGGGACGGCGAATGAACGGCCCTGCGGCGGTGGCCAACCTGCGCAAGGTGCCGGTACGTTCAGCAGTACGCTGGCTGATCGTGGGCCTGATCGCCGTGGCTACGGTCATCAACTACATCGACCGCAATGCCCTGGCCGTGATGTGGCCGGAAATCGCCAGGGAAGTGGGCGCGACCAAGGACGACTATGCCCTGCTGGTAACGGTGTTCATGCTGTTCTACGCCACCGGGCAGTTCCTGTTCGGTCGCCTGTTCGACATGATCGGCACACGCCTGGGCTTCGCCCTGTCGATCAGCGTGTGGTCGATCTCCATCGCCCTGCACGCGATCACCCATTCGATGCTGTCCTTCAGCCTGGTGCGGGCGATGCTCGGCATCAGCGAAGCGGGTGCGTGGCCGGGCGCGGTGAAGGCCAACGCCGAATGGTTCCCGGCGCGCGAGCGTGCGTTGGCGCAGGGCGTGTTCAATGCCGGCGCGTCGATCGGCGCGATCGTCTCCGCACCGGCCATCGCCGGCCTGTACCTGTGGCTGGGCTGGCGTGGCACCTTCGTGCTGGTCGGCGCGATCGGCTTCCTGTGGCTGTTGCCGTGGCTGTTGGTCTACCGCGCCGGGCCGGACAAGCATCCGTGGGTGAGCGATGCCGAGCGCCGGCTGATCCTGGAAGACCAGGCCGGGCGGCAGGCGCAGGCAACGCCCAAGGCCAGCGTGCGCGCGCTGCTGGCCCATCGGCAGAGCTGGGGCATGCTGGCCTGCCGCTTCCTGCTGGACCCCATCTGGTGGTTGTTCGTGTCCTGGCTGCCGATCTATCTCGCTGAAACCTTCGGTTTCGACATCAAGCAGATCGGCCTGTTCGCCTGGGTGCCATTCGTAGGCGCGATGTTGGGCAGCCTCGGGGGTGGCTGGCTGTCCGGGCGCCTGATCCGCGCCGGGTGCAGCGTGGACCGCGCGCGCAAGCTGGCGATCACCTTGGGCTGCGTGATCATGGCCCCCGCCCTGCTGGGCGCGGTGCTGGCCAACCAGCCGCTGCTTGCGGTGCTGGCGATCGCCGCAGTGCTGTTTGGATTCCAGGTGGCCATCGGCAACATCCAGACCCTGCCGGGTGACCTGTTCGACGGCCGGTCGGTGGGCACCCTCGCTGGCCTGGGCGGCCTGGCCGCAGTGGCCGGCACCCTCATCACCACCTGGCTGGTGCCGGTGCTGACCCGTCATTCCTACGCCCCGATCTTCATCCTCGTCGCCGCACTGGTGCCACTGTCGCTGGCCGCGCTGTGGTGGTGGACCGGGCCGATCCACAAGCTCGACCGCCGCGTCGGCTGAGCCCGCGTCTCCCTTTCATTCCCCCGCAAACCAAGGAGTTTTCCGCATGTCGTTCCAGGACAAGGTGGCCATTGTCACCGGTGGTGGCCGCGATATCGGCCGCGCCGTCTCGCTCAAACTGGCCGCTGCCGGTGCACGCGTCTGCATCAACTACGCCAATGATGAAGCCAGTGCCCAGGAAACACTGGCACAGATCCGCGCGGCAGGTGGCCAGGCCATGGTGCACCGCGCCGATGTCACCGATGCCACAGCCGTGGCCGGCCTGGTCGCAGCGGCACAGGCCGCCTTCGGCACGCGCATCGACCTGCTGGTGAACGTGGCCGGCGGCATGGTGCAGCGTCGTCCGCTGGCCGAGATCGATCCAGCGTTCTTCCACGCCGTGATGGACCTGAACCTCACCTCCACCTACCTGACCACGCACGCAGTGGTGCCGCACATGGGCGAAGGCGCAGCGATCGTCAACTTCGCCTCCCAGGCCGGCCGCGATGGCGGCGGCCCAGGCGCGTCGATCTACGCGACGGCCAAGGCCGCAGTGATGACCTTTACCCGCGCCATGGCCAAGGAACTGGGACCGAAGGGCATCCGGGTCAATGCCCTGTGCTGCGGCATGATCGCCACCCGCTTCCACGACGAATTCACCAAGCCGGAGGTGCGCAGCGCCGTCGCCGGTGCCACCCCGCTGCGCCGCCAGGGCATGCCGGAAGAAGCGGCTGACGCGGCGGTGTTCCTGGCTTCGGATGCGGCGGCGTTCATCACCGGTGCGAACCTGGACGTCAACGGCGGCACCTACTTCTCCTGACCTGAGCGGACACCTGCCCATGCAGCGCTGGACACTTCTGTTTTCATTGACGCTCTGCTCCGCCATGACGGCGCCCGCTGTGTGGGCCGCACCCGTGTGGGTCACTGCCTGGACGGCAGCGCCCGCGCCCGACCGCAAGGACGGAACGTCCGATGCGCCGGTACAGTTCGCCGCACAGACCGTGCGCCAGGACATGCGCATTGGCAGCCGTGGCGATGCGCTGCGGCTGCGCATCAGCAACGAGCTCGGCACGGCGCCCTTGCGGGTCGAGGACCTTCGCGTGGGAGTGAAGAACGGCAAGGCCGCACCGCTGCCGGTAACGGTTGATGGCCGCGCGGTCATCGAGGTGCCGGTCGGAGCCGCGCTGCTGAGCGACCCGGTGCGGATGCCGGTGGCGGCGCTGCAGGAGATCAGCGTGAGTGCCTATTTCCCGCAGCCCACCCGCCCCGCCGTGCGCCGCACCGAGCTGCGGGTCGCAGAGGGCAGGCAGACAGGCGTCGCCGACAGCGTACGGCTGAGCTACCAGCAGAACGTGTTCTCGGCCGTCATGGTGCAACGCGCCGAACGCCCGCAGGTGATCGTGGCGCTCGGCGACTCGATCACGGAAGGCGCCACTGCGCGACGCGGCACCTTCAACCAGTGGCCGGAACGGTTGGCGCAGCGCCTGCAGCAGGCATGTCCTGATCGCTTTGTCGTGCTCAATCAGGGCATCAGCGGCAACAAGCTGCTCGACCCTGGCCGCAGCCACAGCGCGCTGTCCCGCCTGGATCGCGATGTGATTGCAGTGGCCGACGCCGATCAGGTGATCCTGCTGGAAGGCATCAATGACATCCGCCACGGTGGCGGCACCCAGCCAGTACCCGGACGCAACGCGGCGGACATGATGCAGGGCTATCAGCAGGTTGCGACGCGACTGCATGCGCACGGCATCCGCGCCTGGCTGGGCACCCTGACCCCGTTCGGCGGTTCCGAGCGCTACGAGCCCGTCTCGGCGGCGACCCGCATCACGATCAACCAGTGGGCACGCGCCGGCAACAGCGGCTTCGATGGCATCGTCGATTTCGATGCCGCCCTGCGTGACCCGAAGGCCGCGGAATCATTGCCCAGCGACATCACCCGCGACCATCTGCATCCCAACGACGAAGGCTACCGGCGCATGGCCGATGCCATCGATCTGCGCATGCTGGGCTGCACCACCCCCGAGTGAGAGAGAACCGATGAGCCGCGTCGTTTGTTTCGGTGAGTTGCTGCTGCGCCTGGGCGCGCCCGGTCGTGAACTGCTGCTGCAGGCGCCGCAGCTGCAGGTGCATGTGGGGGGCGCCGAGGCCAACGTCGCGGTCTCGCTGGCCCACCTTGGCCACGAGGTGCAGATGGTCAGCACGGTACCCGCCAACGCGCTGGGCCGGCATGCCGTGGCCGAGCTGCGGCGGCATGGCGTGGGCGTGGCCGGCGTGCGTGAAGTGGAGGATCAACGCATGGGCCTGTACTTCCTGGCAACCGGCGCGGTACAGCGGGCCAGTGAGGTGGTGTACGACCGGGCCGGGTCCGCATTCGCAAACAGCAGCGCCAAGGATCATCCGTGGCCTGCTCTGCTGTCTGGCGCGCACCTGTTGCATGTCTCGGGCGTGAGCCCGGCGCTGGGCGCCAACGTGGCCGAGTCGGTGCTGGGTGCCGTGCATGCGGCTCGCGCGGCCGGTGTCCGGGTATCGTTCGACGGCAATTACCGTCCCTCGCTGTGGCGACGCTGGGACGGCGACGCCGCGGCGATCCTGCGCGAGCTCTTCGCCGGGGCGGACATCGTCTTTGCCGATCACCGGGATATTGAACGGGTGTTGGGGCTGCACTTTGCGCAGGACGATGCGGTCGCCCGAACCGTAGCGGCTGCGGCCGCCGCGTTTGCCGCCTTCCCGCACCTGCAGTGGCTGGCCTGCACCCAGCGCGACGTGGTGAGTGCCGACCATCACCGCCTGGGCGCGCTTCTGTTGGGACGCGACGGGACGCGGGCGCAGGCACCACCGCGCCCCCTGCCTGGCATCGTCGACCGGATCGGCGGCGGCGACGCGTTCGCTGCCGGCATCCTGCACGGATTGCTGTCCGGATTCGACGCGGAAAGCACGGTGGCGTTCGGACTGGCGTCAGGCGCCTTGAAGCACTCCATCCCCGGCGACTTCAATCCGGTCGCTGAGGCGCAGGTGCTGGCGCTGCTGGACAATGCAGGCGCAGATGTCCGGCGCTGAACGCACAACGCGCTCGCTCATTCCGCCCGATGGGTGGCCGAGCGCCGATTCGGCCGCAGATAGATGGCACCGGAACGGGTGTCCAGCATGATGTTGAACTGCTGCAGGGTTTCGCTGCCGAGCGTCCCATCGCCACTGGAACCTTCGTCGTCGATCGTGATCGACGCCTTCGCCCCGTTCAGCGCCAGGGCCGAAATGGCGACCACGGGTACCCTGACATCCACCGCACGGATCTTCCGCCCGGCGCTGCCGCTGAACTGTGATGTTCCCAACCGCTCCGGAAATGCCTGCTGCAGATGATGGCGGGCGCCGAATGCGTACGTCAGGTCGATGCTGCCATTGCTGCCAGTGTCCAGCGCAAGCCAAGGAGCAAAGACATCGCTGCCATTGCCGAGCGTGACCTGGACGGCCGGGGTATTGTCGATCCAGCGCACGTGGGCCTGGGTATACCCGGTGAGATCGGGGAGCGCGTCGTGCACGCGCAGCAGGCTGCGGTCGTAGTCGATCTCCAGCACCTTGCCCTGGAAGAACGTCCAGCCCAGGACCGCATCGAAGGGCCGACCCTGGTAGTCGACCACTACGGCCCCCATTGGCCTCCGCACCGGACCGACCTGGACGACGTTGTGCGTGCTGTAGTCGAGGAACGTGACCCCGTCGGAGCCGGTGTTCTCGCTCCGGTCGTCAATGACCAGTCTCGCATCCTGCTGGATGCGCCGGGCCACCGCCACAGCCGAGGCGCCGGTATCGACGAGAAAGCGCAGCGGTCGCGAGCCGTTGATCGTGCCCTCCACATAGATCCGGTGATCCTTGCCCTGCTCGAAGGGAATGTCGGTGACCACAGCACCCGCCGCGGGAGCCACCAGCAGGATCAGCATCGTGCATTGGAACGCAGTACGTGGCAGCAGGCGCATCGAAGGGGTCCTTCCTCCAGTGGAGCCGCAGCGGATGCCGTGCTCATGGCGGGTTGGATGCCGCTGCCGGCAGAAAGGTTTAATGCACCCGCACAGCGGCACCCGCAGTCCAACAGGACCTGATCACTGTCCGGAGAGCCACGCCTCCAGCGCTGCCGTGTCTCTCATGCCGCCTTCATAGCGGCAATCCGGAACATCACTCCCTGCCCGGAAGCAACACCAGTGGCGCAGCTTTCCAGCCCAAAGGAACGCGCCCGCCCCTGCGGGCGCGCCCTGCTTCAATGCAGGGGTACCTTCAGCACCGACGGCGCGTTGGCCGGGGAACTGAAAGTCAGCGTACCGCCCAGCTGGCTGATGCCCGCATAGCGCAGGTCCACGGTATCCACCACCAGGGTCAGGCGGCTGCCGGCCGGAATGTTCCAGCTGCTGGCTTCCAATCGCAGGTCGATGGTCCTGGGCTGGCCCGGCGTTGCACCCCGCAGGGTGTACGGCTTGTGGCTGATCAGCTGGCCATTGCCCAGCACGTCCTCGGCATAGAGATAGGCATACAGCGTGGTGTCGGCGCGGCTTGGCGTGACCGTCATCCGTACTTCCGGCGCACCATCCAGACGGCGTGCACTCCAGTACACCGGCCCCTGCCAGACACCGGCGGCGTTGCGGCCGACGAAGGGCACATAGGCGCCTGGCGGCAGGTTGATCATCTGCAGCGCGCCCGATGCCATCACCACGCCGGAATTGGCGGCCGTCAGCAGGCCGCTGCCGATGCGGTAGTTCCAGCCGGTGCCGCCCCCGTCTGCCGCCAATCCGCCGGTGGGCTGCAACAGCCCGCTCGGCGCGGTCAGCCCGTAGCTGACGGCGCCCGTCTGCGTCGCCTGCCAGTCCGGATAGTGGCTCCAGCTGCCCTTCTGCGACTTCAGCTGCACCGGCGCCTGGCGCTCGATGCCATTGGCTTCACCCTTCAGGTAGTGATCGAACCAGTCGCCCACGGCCGCATACACCTCGTTGGGAATGCCGAACGCGCCAAGGGCCTCGTTCAGCGCGTGGTCGCCATGGCGCAGCTGCAGCTGCTTGGGTCCTTTCAGGCCGTTGAAAAAGTCCACCAGCTGGCCTGGCGGAAACAGGCTGTCGTTGAAGGCGTTGGCCAGGAACACCGCAGGCCGGTGGGCGTTGATCTCATCCAGGCTGGCTGCGGGACTGCGCTGCGCCGCCACCGGCAGCAATGACTCCACCGCCCCCTGATAGTTGCCGACCAGCACATTGCGGTTGATGGTGGCCAGTTCCGCCCCGGGGCGACCAGTGGCCAGCCCCGCGGCCACCAACAGGGCGATGCCCTGCGCGCTGGGAGTGTCGTTGCTGTACAGCGACGCCTGCAGGTCAGCCCAGCCGCTCAGCGCCGCAACCGCCTTGATGCGCGGGTCGCGCGCTGCGGCCAGCAGGCTGGTACCGGCGCCGTAGGAGATGCCCGAGACACCGATTTTTGCCGGATCGGCCCGGGTGTTGGCCAGCGCCCAGTCGATCAGGGCGCTGACATCCTCCACCGTGGCGGGCCCGGCGATGTCGATGCTGCCGCCCGACTCCCAGAAGCCGCGCGAGCTGTAGCTGATGACCACATAGCCGCGCTGCGCCAGCGACTGCGCCACCCCCACGTACTCCACGCTGGGGACCGCCCAGCTGCTGGGCATCACCAGCAGCGGATAGCGCCCAACGCCGCCATCCTGGGGTTCGATGACGAAGGCCCCGAGGGGCGTGCCATCCCAGCCCGGGAGGGTGCGATGGGTGGTCTTGACCGTGGCCGCATGGGCCGTGGGCGCCAGCCCGGTCAGCAGGATCAACAGCAGCAATAACTTGCGCATCGTCGTCTCTCCCCGTCGGTGGTGGTGCAACGGATCGGACCGTACCAGTGCGCATGGTGGCTGGCACCTTGCGACGCAGCATGGCGCCTTGGGACCCGGCATCCCAAAGGGGACGATACGAAATCAGATTCAGGCGCGCTGGATCACCCATACCAGAAGGCCCGCCAGCGGCATCAACACAACCATGCCGACGGCGCCCAAGCACCCGGATTCCCTACGGCGCGATGTGGCGACCTGCGGGCGTGATCGCAACCAGCCTGCATGACAGGTGCTGCAGTAGAACCGCTGCTTCCCGTCCCGCCAGGCGCCGATGGTACGTGCGTCGTGCAGTGCCGCGCTGCCGCATCGCCCACACTTGAAACTGCGATGTGGCGGACGCTTCTGTCGACGCAGCGCAGCCACGATTGCCATTCCGATGAGGGCGGCAACAGCGGCCCCCGCAAAGATCTCATTGCTCATTGTTCCCCACGCTCGATGCCACGGCTTTCCCCAGTGCCTCGCATGGTATCGAGTCGCGTACACGCTGTGCTACGACGCCTAGCACGCGCGCATGTCAGCCACCGGCCGCGTGATCTGACACCTCTCCAGTGCTTGCGGGCGGTCACAGCTTCGTCTTTTCGTCGTTGACCGAAAGACGACAGCTTGTGACGCTTACGACACCGCAGGGCTGATGGCCCAACAGCGCGGTCAGGTCCCACCGCAATCCGAAGCACCCGTCTCCGCAGCATCTCTGCATGACCTTGCCACGGCCAGGTCGTGACGGGTGGCTGCGTCCTGAATCTTCTGCTGGAGAACCGCAATGCGCCTTGCAAGCTTCTTCCTCGCGTTCGTCCTCAGCGCCGTCGCCGGCGCTGCCCAGGCCCAGGTGGTCACCCTCAACAAGGGTGGCTTCGTGCTCACCTATGACTGCAGCATCCACAGCGCCACCCGCTACGAGTACACGCTCACGGCCGATACCGGCTCCGCCGCACGGCCGTCCAGCTTCTACAAGGACCCGGACCTGCCGGCCGGCTGCCTGGGCCAGACCAGCACCGCGTCCTATGCCAGCATCAAGTCCGGTTATGACCGTGGCCACCTGGTCACGTCCAACCACATGGACTACGACGCGACCTACATCCGCCGCGCCAACTACATGACCAACATCGTGCCGCAGGTGTCCAGCTTCAACCAGGGCATCTGGGTGAAGGCCGAGAACGTGGCCGAGTGCTACCGCGACATCGCGCCGGTGGACGTCTACGGTGGCGTGGTGTACGGCGATGCTGCCAACGACTATTTCCTGACCAGCCACGGCATCCCGACGCCGGAGTTCTTCTGGAAAACGATCATCACCCGCGACCCGAACACCGGCACCGCCAAGGCGATCAGCTGGATCATCCCCAACGAGGCCAACCTGGGCAGCCTGGACAACTACCTGGTGACGATCGCCGATCTGGAGGAACTGCTGGGCGCCAGCTACGTGGCGATCAACGCACCGGCCTCGCTGAAGAACATGCTGCCGGCCACCACCTGGCCGCAGCCGGCCGGGTGTGACCTGGGCTGATCGGCGGGTAGAGGAACGTCACGATGCCTGTACGCGCAGCCATCGTGACGCCAGCACTCTGGCGAACAGGAACTGCAATACGGCGCCGATGAGCACGACCAAGGCAAGCCCGCGCCCGATCGCCGGTATCCCAGCGGACAGCATTCGCAGCAGGTACGCCACGCCGGCCAGGCTGATCAGCAGGGAGGTAGCAAGCAGGACCAGCGACACCACCATCGTGCGCAGCATCGATGCGGGTCGCGGTGACAGCTCGCTGGCCCAAAGGCCGGCAAACGTGGCCAGTGCGCAGCACACCAGCAGGATCAGGCTGGCAATCTGCAACCGCGCGGGCCCATCGAAAACCGGCATGATGAACTCGCCAGGCGAGATTGCCGCAGGCAAGTGCAACGCCAGGATGGGAAGCAGGCAGCTACCGGCCACCAGCGTCACCGCGCCGGCGATGCTGGCACTGATAAGGTGATGGTGCACGCCCTCGGCACGGATGCGCCGCTGCATCAGCAGCGCCGGCACCAAGGCCAGCAGCGTGAGGACCAGTGCATGCGCAAGCGGAGCCAGACTGATGGCTGCGACGCTGTAGACTGGAAACGGCAACTGCGCCATCGGAATGCGCATGGCGCGATCCAGCACGACGAGCAACCCGAAAAAGGCGATCGAAGCGATCACCGGGCGGCGGATCCGCAGCGCGCCGCGGCGCCCGAACAGCAGCATCGACACCAGTACCGCCGCCCCGGCAAACAGACTCAGGCGGAAACCGAGCTCAGCCACCGCGTTGCCGATTTCACGTGAGGCCTCCGGCGGCCCCAGGCGATACCCGAATGCGATCAAGCGGAGGGCTACGGGCAGGTCCAGGCAGAGCACGTAGAGCTTGGCGGCGATCGCGAACTGGATGGGGTAAGCACCGAAGAATGATCGCAATCGGTTCAAGTCGTATTCCCGTACAGCACTGGGCGGGGTGTCCCCGGCAGTCTAGCGTTCCTGTGGCCAGCGTGCCCTGCCCGCCCTGCTGTGGGAAAATGACGCGTACGTCGCCCTTTTGGCTGTTCCGGAGTAGTAGATGTCCCGTTTCCCCTTCGATGCCGTGCTGTTCGACTGTGACGGCGTACTGGTCGATTCCGAGCCACTGGTGGCCCGGGTCCTTTCGGAAATGCTGACCGCTCGCGGCTGGGCGCTGACCCCGGCGCAGGCGGGTGAAGTCTTCCTCGGCCAGTCCGTGGCCCATCTGGCCGGGCTGATCGCAGAGCGCACCGGCAAGCCGTTCACCGAGGAATGGCTGGAGGAGTTCCGCCAGCAGCGCAACCGGGCGCTGGAACGGGATCTGGAGCCGATCCAGGGGGCGCCCGAGGCCGTGCGAGCAATTGCTGCGGCTACCGGTGGCCGGATTGCCTGCGCCTCCGGCGCCGACCTGTTCAAGGTCAAACTGCAGCTGGGCAAGGTCGGCATGCTGGATGCCTTCGGCAACAACGTGTTCAGCGGCCAGGACATGCCGCGGACCAAGCCGCACCCGGACGTGTACCTGGCCGCGGCCGCCGCGCTGGGTGTGGACCCGGCGCGCTGTGCGGTCATCGAGGACACCGTTACCGGCGCCACTGCCGGCGTTGCCGCTGGCGCCACCGTGTTCGGCTTCAGCGAAGGCGGCCCGCACCACAGTACGCCCGAGGCCCTGCGCGCTGCGGGCGCGAAAGTGATCTTCCAGCGCATGGAGCAGCTGCCGGCATTGCTTGCGGCCTACGCCGCCGACGTCGCCGCCTGAGGCGGCCTCAGCCCGCAGTGCCCAGTGCGGCGCTGCGGCGTTTCCCGGCGTAATGCAGCGCGAACAGGTACAGGCCAGTGAACAGCTGCAGGAACAACGGCGGCAGCGGCGAATAGGTGATCCACGCTGCAGGCTCGCCGTGCCCCAGCCCACGCACGGCGAAGTTGGCGATCACCGCCAGGGTGAAGACGATCGAGGTCCAGCGATGCACGGGCCGCGCCCAGCGACCCCGGCTCATGGACGGCGCCTCGCTTCGGAGCGGGCTTCGATCATCTTCCAGCCGTTGCCGGACGGGTCGCGGAACCCCGCATCGATGGCGCCGTAGCGTTCGACCGGTTCCTGGGTGAACTCGACGCCCTTTGCCTGCCATTCCGCGTAGCGCGCGCGGCAGTCCTCCACTGCGAGTACCAGCGGCGGCATCGCCCCCTTGGCGACCAGCTGCTGCAGCGCCTGTGCAGTGGCCGCGTCGTGGGCAGGTGGACCGGGCACGAACAGCCCCAGCTGGAATCCATCCTGGCCGGGGCTGCGCACCGTCAGCCAACGGTAGCTGCCATTGCGCACGTCGGTATGCACTTCGAAGCCGAGCGTGCCGACGTAGAACGCGAGCGCCTCATCCTGGTCGCGTACATACAGGCCGACCGTGTTCACCGTGTTTGTCATGGGACCTCCCTCAGGTGGGGTCCACGTTAGCAACCGCTTGGCGACGGCGCTTCTCCAAAACTGCGGTCTTGAGGTCCGGGCGCTGCGCGGCGCGTGCATGGCATTCCGGCACGCTGGCGGACCTCGCCTGGCCTGCGCGCTCGCGCTCGCGCACATTGCCCGGGCTGTCACCGGTGATGTCGCGGAAGATGCGGCCAAAGGTACCCAGGCTGCTCCAGCCGGTCTGCGCGGCGATCTCGGTGACCGGAAGATCGGTGTCACGCAACATCGCCACGGCCCGTTCGATGCGGCGGCTGAGCAGGTAACGATGCGGTGGCAGGCCGAAGGCCTGCTTGAACGAGCGCGCGAAATGCGCGGCAGATACGGCGCTGACCTCGGCCAGGCGGGCCACTGGCCAGTCCTCGTGACTGGCGTGGTCGATCCGGTCCTTGGCGCGCAGCAGGCGCCGCAGCAGTTCGGGGCTCTGGTTCATGGCAGGCTGGCGCGGGCCAGTTGATGGCGTGCTGCATGCCGCGCTTCGCCGGCCTGCTCGACCAGCCAGTCACGGAATGCAGTGACCTTGGCGCTGCCGCTCCGTGCAGTGGGCGCCACGAACCAGAAGCTGCGCCCGTCGCCGGCCACACCCGGATGTGCCTGCACCAGCCGGCCGCTGTCGAGCTCGGCCTGGAACAGGATCGGCGAGCCGATGGCGATGCCCTGACCCGCTATGGCGGCGCCGATATCGAGATGCTCCACCGCAAAAGGACTGACGAAGCTCTCCTCCGCCGGCGGCGGAACTGCGCCCTGTGCGGAGAACCACAGGGCCCACCAGTCGCGCCGGCCGAGCAGCGGAACGTCCAGCGCCCGGCGACCGAGCCCGGCCGCCGCCGGCAGCAGCGCCGGTGCGCACAGCGGGGTGAAAATGCTGGGGAACAGGGGTGTGGCCTGCAGCCCGGGCCACGCACCCTGCCCGTTGCGGATGGCGGCATCGAAACGCCCGGCGGCCAGGTCCTGCGGTTCTGCCGACAGGTCCAGTTCCAGCACAATGCTCCGATGGCGCGCGCGGAAACTGCCCAGGCGCGGCGTCAACCAGCTGGTGCCCAGCGTCGGCAGCACGGACAGGCGCAGTCGTGCTGCATCCATGTCAGCGGCACGCATGAAACTGGCGCGCAGCGCGTCGAAGGCCCGGGTGGCCTCCACTGCGACGCTCGCACCGGCGGCGGTCAATTCCACATGCTGTGCATGGCGCAGGAACAGGCAGGTGCCGGTCTGCGCCTCCAGCCGGCGCACGTGATAGCTCACCGATGCTGCGCTGGTATCGAGCTCTTCGGCGGCGCGGGCGAAACTGCCCAGCCGCGCCGCCGCCTCGAAGGCGCGGATGGCGACAAGCGATGGCAGCTGGCGTTGGGTCACCATAAGTGTGGCTTAGCCTGAGCCCCGATATCCGCGTGGTCAATCCCCCTCGCACCCGCAACGATCGAAGCACCTTCGGTAACGGATCACGCAGATGGATCGACGGCAGTTCCTGGCCACCGTGGCCGCAGCGACAACGTCCAGCGCGCTGCCCTCCGGGTGGGCCCTGGCCAGCCCCACCGCTGACTGGAAATGGTTGCAGGGCAACTGGCAGGTCCGGCACCAACGCCTCAAGGAGCGCCTGGTGGGCGATACCCGCTGGGAGGCTTTCACCGGCGCCAGCGCGGTCTGGCTCACCCTGGGCGGGCTCGGCACCATCGATGACAACGTCATGGCGCTACCCTCCGGTCCCTACAGGGGCCTGGGCGTGCGCGCGTTTGATCCAGTGTCGTCCACGTGGTCGATCTGGTGGATCGATGGCCGCAACCCTGCCCATATCGAAGCGCCCGTGCGGGGCGCCTTCGACGGCGATGGCGGCAGCTTCCGCGGACGCGACCACTTCAAGGGGCGCCCCATCGACGTCTGGTTCCGCTGGCATGACATCCATGGCGAAGTGCCGTGGTGGGAACAGGCCTTCTCCGCTGATGGGGGCGCGCACTGGGAAGTGAACTGGCGCAACTGGTTCCACCGCACCGCTGCGGTGCCGTCGGCACTTCCGGTGCTGCCGGATGCGCCGGCCGATTTTGATTTCCTGGCGGGCCACTGGAACGTGCGCCATCGCCGCCTGCGTGCACGGCTGGCAGGCAGCGACGCCTGGGAGACGTTCGGCGGCACCCTGTACAACTGGCCGGTGCTGGGGGGATTCGGCAACGTGGGTGACAACCTGATGGACGTGCCTGGGGCGCCCCTGCGCGGCATGGGCATCCGCGCCTGGGACGCAACCGGGCAGCACTGGCTGAGCTGGTGGCTGGATGGCCGGGAGCCGACCCGGATCGGCGCGCCACTGCGTGGTGGCTTCGAGGCCGGTGTCGGGCGCTTCTTCGGCGAAGACCTGCACGACGGTCGCGCGATCCAGACGCGGGTGCTCTGGTCACGCATCACCCCGCGTTCGGCGCGCTGGGAACAGGCGGCCTCGGCTGATGGTGGACGCAGTTGGGAAACCAACTGGGTCAGCGACTTCGAGCGACGCGCATGAAGGCGCTGCTGGCCGTGATGCTGCTGGTTGCTGCGTCGCCTGCCGCGTCTCAATCAAGGCCGCTGCAGATCGTCGGCCCCGCCGAACGCTTTGCCCCGGGTGTTGCATCCACGCAGTACGACGAGATTCGACTGACCTTGAGCCCGGACGGAAAAACCGCACTGTGGTTCAGCCGCAACCGGCCCGGCGGTCCGGGCGGGTATGACATCTGGGTCTCCCACCACGATGGGCAGCGCTGGCAGCCGGCGACGCCGGTCTCGTTCAACACGCCGGGCCGTGACTTCGATCCCGCCTTTTCCGCCGATGGCCGCGTGGTGTATTTCTGTTCGGATCGCGCAGGCGGCCAGGGCGGCGACGATCTGTATCGGGTCAGCAGGGGCAGCGACGGTCGATTCGGGGAGCCAGTCAATCTTGGCCCCGCAGTGAACAGCGCGGCCGATGAGTTCGCGCCGATGCTCTCGCCAGACGGTCGTACGCTGTTGTTCTCCAGCGATCGTGCGGACGGTGCCGGCGGCCATGACCTCTACAGCGCGGCGATGATCGGCGGCGTCGCGCAGCCGGCACGGCCGCTGGCGGGAGACCTCAATACCGCAGCGCAGGAGTTCGATGCCACCTTCCTGGGCGACGGGCGAACGGTGGTGTTTGCCCGCGCGCTGGACTTCGGCAGTGCACCGGTGCGCCAGTTCATTGCCTACGACCATGGCGGCCGGTACGACGCGGGCCACGCTTTGCCCTCGCCGTTGAACGAGCCCGGCGGCGACAGCTACGGCGCGATGCTGGATGGCTCGCGCCGCGACACGCTGACCTATTCGGCGCGGCGCGCCGGCGGCGAGGGACTGGACCTGTACCGCGTCCGCTACCGGATGGTGCCGCCCTGAAGGCAGGTGGTGTCGATTTCCCACGCGCCCGTTCGTCGAGAGGTTGAGTACCCCAGGAGAAGATGCAGATGCCCTCCCAACAGTCCCTTGCGTGCACGTGCGGCCAGGTCCGCCTGACCACCACCGGCCGTCCCATCGCCACCGTAGAATGCTGCTGCGACAGCTGCCGCAGGGCCGGCGCCCGGATGCAGGCGGTGCCCGGCGCACCGCAGGTGCTGGGGCCTCAGGGCCAGACGCATTTCGTAATGCAGCGCAAGGATCGCGTCCGCATCGACGCCGGGCATTCCCGGCTGCAGGCGTGGCGGTTGTCCAGCACGGCCGGCAGCCGCCGCGTCGTGGCGGGCTGCTGCAATACGCCCCTCTTCCTGGAGTTCAGCGGTGGCCATTGGCTGAGCCTGTATGGCCTGTTGTGGCCGGACGCGCTACGCCCCGCCGTGGAGATGCGGACGATGGTCAACGATCTTCCCGACGCGTCTGTCCTTCCCGACGATGTGCCCAACCTGAAGACCCACTCGCTGCGGTTCTATGCCCGACTGTTGAAGGCGTGGATCGCCATGGGCTTCCGCAGCCCACGCATCGAGATCGCGGGAGACAGCCATGTCTGAGCCCGAGCGGATCGAGATCGAGAGCATCACCACGCCCGGGCACATCCAGCGCGTGGATCGGGCCAAGTACACGGCCATGCGCGCGGCCCTGCTGCGCGCCTTGCCCAGGCAACCTCCCGGGATGACGGTGGCGCAGGCGAAGCAGGCGCTGCTGCCGCACCTGCCCGCTTCGCTGTTTCCGCAAGGGGCCACGGCGGGCTGGTGGCTGAAGGCCGTGCAGCTGGACCTGGAGGCCAAGGGGGTGATCGAGCGTCTTCCAGGCAGGCCACTGCGCCTGTTCAAGCACGTGCCGGCCGGCTGATCAGCGCTGCGCCGGCAGCTCCAGCCGATGCTTGCGGCACAGGCGATACACGGTCACCCGCGAGATCTGCATCTGCCGCGCGCATTCGGAGACGTTGTAGCCGGTCTGGCGCAGGGTCTGCAGCAGCACATCGCGTTCGGCCTGGCCGCGGGCATCGTGCAGCATCGCCCCCGGCGCATGCACCGGTCCCCCCAGTTCGAGGTCACGCTCGCTGATCAGCTCGCCTTCGGCCATGATCGCCGCGCGCTGCACCCGGTTCAGCAGTTCGCGCACGTTGCCGGGCCATTCGAAACGCCGCATCGCCTGCAGCGCAGCGGGTGCAAAGCCACGTGCACGCACGCTGTGGCGCAGCCGGAAGCAGCGCAGGAAATGTTCAGCCAGCAGCTGCACATCGGCGCCGCGCTCGCGCAGCGGCGGCATCAGCAGGCGCAGCACGTTCAGACGGTAGTAGAGGTCGCTGCGGAACCGCCCTTGCGCCACCGCGTGTTCCAGTTCGACGTGGGTGGCAGCAAGCACGCGCACGTCCGCGCGCAGCGGCTGGCTGCTGCCGACGCGCTCGAAGGTGCCTTCCTGCAGCACGCGCAGCAGGCTGGTCTGCGCTTCGGCTGGCAGGTCGCCCACCTCGTCAAGGAACACGGTGCCGCCGGATGCGGCTTCGAATACGCCGATCTGGCGCTTGTCGGCACCGGTGAACGAGCCGCGCTCGTGGCCGAACAGCTCCGATTGCACCAGGCTGGCCGGAATGGCACCGCAGTTGACCGCGATGAACGGCCTGCCGGCACGCCCCGACAGCGCATGCAGCGCGTGTGCGGCCAGTTCCTTGCCGGTGCCGGTTTCGCCGGTGACCAGCACCGGCAGTTCCACCGGCGCGAACTTGTGCAGCACGGTGCGCACCGCGTGCAGCGCAGGACTCTCGCCGATCAGTGTGCGCGGCCCTTGCCCGTTGCACACTTCGTCGGCGGATGGATCATCGGCGTCGAACTGCTGGCGCATCGCAGCCACCAGGTCCTGCAGGCCGAACGGCAGGGTGAACCGCGAGATGCAACGCTGCAGCAAGGGCAGCCACGCCGCAGGCGTAGGCCCCGCACCGGGCGGCAGCACCGCAAGCCACGGCAGATGCGCGTGGTGTTCGATCCATGGCGCCAGCAACTGCAGTGCGGGCGCATCCAGATGGCGAAGATCCAGCACGGCGAGCAGTCGATCACGCCCGCGCAGCCCGATCGCCATCGCCGGGTCGGGATGGATGCGGCGCACGTACCAGCCTGCGGCCGCCAGCGCACTGCGCTCGTCCGCCAGCGGCTCGCCGAACCAGAGCACGCAACGTGACGTAGAAGCCTCCGGGACCGCTGCCATGCTTCCCCCAGCATCCGGACACCGTCGGCGGACTGTCAGGCAATCACCGGCGTGCCGCCCCCCGCCGGGACCTCTACGGCCACCGCGGCGGCCCTTGTTGGGCGGATCCTAGCGCCTCCCTAAACGGTGGCGCAATGAGCAGTGCGTCAAGAAATTCCCGGCTGAAGCGGCGCCGTTTCACACTGCGGCGCGACCTGTAACACCCCTGCGACAGTCGTCCGCCGCCCAAGCCCTGCGGTGGCTGGGGCTCCGAAATCCCAACAATCCCGCGTCGTGCCTGTAACACGGCGGCAGCAGCAGCGTGCAGCGCAGCACGGCCAGGGCATTGGCAGCCGGACACTTCGAGGTTGGCACGGTTGATGCGTTGTTCCGCCGCACCCATCGCGGGAGGTCGGCATGAACGGCACCACCCTGTTTCGCGGCCCCGCCACAGCACTGGCACTGGCCCTGCTGTCGATCGGCGCCGGCGCCTCCGCGTCCGGTGCCCGCCAGGGCGTGAAGGCGCAAGCCGGCGAGATCGTGCTGTTGCGGGACGTATCGGCGCGGCCAGCCTATCGCATGGCACCGCCGGGCATGGCGCTGATCGCCGATCCCAAGCCGCAGCGCGAAATCGCCATGGCCTTGGGCACCGCTGGTGCGGCGAGCGGGATGGATGAACTGAGCGAACAAGAGTATGCCGGCATCGGTGCAGGCCAGTCGGCGTCCGTCGCCGCACCCGGTGGCACCACCGTCGAACGGATCACCCAGCAGGCCCTGGGCGGCACGCTCGGCCGCAGTGGCGACGGCAACGTCGGCGGCAGTCTCGGGGGCGCCCTGGGTGGCCCGCTCGGCGCGGTCGGCAGCAGCACCCGCGGTGTCGCCGATACTGTGCGCGGCGCCCTCGCCCAGTTCCCGTTGCAGGGCCCGGCCCCGGCAGGTGGCAAGTGAAGCGGGTGCGCTGGCTGCTGCTGATCCTGTCCGCCACGCCGTTGATGGCGCAGGCCGATGACTACAGCGGCATGCTCGCCTACCTGGACGTTGCCCGCATCGACGGCCATGCACTGGCCGGTGCGAGCGGCGCCATTGCGGTGAACCAGGCGGCCGGCGACCTCAACCTGCAGGCCAACCTGCGCGGCATCGCCACTGGCGAACATGCCGACGTATCGATCAGCAACCGACAACTGCGCGGTGGCAACCGCGAGCTGGGTGCACCGCTGCACGCCACCGCCATCATTGACGGCACGGCACTGGCCGGTGCCAGCGGCATCGCATCCATCAACCAGGCCAGTGGCATCGCCAACACGACGCTCAACGTCGTCAGTGCGACGCTGGCGCGACAGGGCATACGCGAAACCGACGATACGGCCCTGGCTGCCGAAGGTTACGCGTTCGCAGGGGAGCGGGAGGGTGCCGGTCACGGCACCGCGACCGGCACCCGCAGCGCCGGTGTCACCAGCACCGCGCTGCGGGGATTCGACGGTGTCCTGCAACTCAACCAGATCGCGGGCAACGGCAACGACACGGCCAATGTACTGGGCCTGGTCGTGCAGGACCGTCCGTGACGACCACCCAACCGATGCACCACCCGATGAGAGAGAGGGCACCATGAAAGCGACCGTCAAACGGACCATGCTCGCCACGGCGATTGCCACTGCCTCGACCGCCGCTGCGGCCAATGGCTGGGACAACCAGAACGCCAACGCGAACATCAACCACACCCACACCGTCAGCGAAACCCGCAACGACACCCACAACCACACCGACAACGACGTGCGCAACCGCACCGTCAACGTCAATGTGCAGAAGCACAGCAACATCCAGGCCGACGAGCGCAAGGAGAAGAACAACCACGGCGTCGACGTGAACCTGGAGAAGGACCTGCGGCTGGGTACCGACATCAGTTTCTCCGGCGACCCGAACATCACCGGCGACATCGACCTCGATTCTGCAGCCATTGCGGTGATCGACAACCGCCAGTCGATCAGCAACAACGCCACCAGCAACAGCCTGGTGACCAACCGTGCATCGATCGGTGACAGCGTCGGTGCCGGTGCCTCCGGCAACCTGGGCTTCAACGTGGTCTCCGGCGACAACAATGCCCAGGACAACGCGGCCTCGCTGTCTGCTGCCGATGCGTCCTTCAGCTTCGGCATGGCCGACGCCGAGGTGTTCGTCAACCAGGCTGGATTCGGCAACGCCACCATGAACTCCGGCGTCACCAACGCCGCCGGCCTCAGTGGCAATGCCTTCGGCGGCGCGTCCGGCAACATCGGCGTCAACATCGCTTCGGGCAACAACAACGAGCAGAAGAACGCGCTCGCGGCCTCGGTCGCGACCACGGCAATGGCGCAGTCGAGCATCAGTTCCAACCAGGTGTCCACCGGCAACACGGTCAGCAACGCCGGCTTCGTGCAGTCCTATACCGATACCGTGCAGGTCGGCCTGCATGGCGGCGTCAGCGGCCTGACCTGGGGCTATGGCGCCGGCACCTATCGCGGCACCGGCAACGCCTACCAGATGGCCAACTACTACCTGGATACATGGAACGGCGCCCTGCCGCATCCCGGTGGCAACAGTACCGGCCACATCGACCTGGACAACGAGATCCAGAACGCCACGATGAACCCCAACCGGCCGGGGGTGGGCGGCCTGGGCTTCGATACGCGTGAAAGCGGCACCAGCCAGTTCGTCGAACTGGGCGTGGCCGATCTGTACGCCAGCCTGAGCGGCACGGTCAGCACCACGCGCTGGGTGAACGTGGATGCCACCAACACGTCGGCCTTGTCCGGCAGCGCCTTCTCGGGTGCCTCCGGCAACATCGGCGTGAACGTGGCGGCGGGCACCGGCAATCTGCAGGCCAACAGCCTGGCCCTGGCAGTCGCCCAGCCCGGCACCGGCGGCGGTGGCGGCAGCGGCGAGTAAGCGCACCACCCCGGCCGTCCGCCAACGACCGGGTCCCCGGGAGCCCCTGTTCCTCCTCCCCCTTGGGACAGGGGCTCCCCCCTGCTGCCGGAGAACGCGATGATCGGCCACCGTCTCTCGCTGTGCCTGCTGGCCTGCGTGCTGTTGCTGGGCGGTGCGCCTGCACGGGCGGGCGACGTCGGCTTCGCCGGCGTGCTGCCCAACGGCGCGCTGCTGCAGCAGAAGGTCGAAAGCATGCAGGAACGGCGCTACCGCAACGTGGTGCGGCAGCATACCGATTACAGCTGCGGGGCCGCTGCACTGGCGACGATCCTGCGCCATGCCTACCACCTGCAGACCGACGAAGCGACGGTGATCGAGGGAATGATGGGGGTGTCCGATCCGGCGCTGGTGGCCGAGCGCGGCTTTTCCCTGCTCGACATCAAGCGCTATGTGGAATCGCTGGGCATGCGTGGGCGTGGCTACCGCATCGATGAAGCGCGCCTGGGCACACTTCGCGTTCCCGGCCTTGTGCTGATGGACGTGCGCGGCTTCCGCCACTTCGTGGTGCTCAAGCAGGTGCGCGAGGGCATGGTCGAAGTGGCCGATCCGATCCTGGGCAACCGCAGCCTGGCATTGCCCGAATTCCTGGCCGCCTGGCCATCACGTGCGGTTTTCGTGGTGATCGGCAGTGATTTCGATCGCAACACGGTCCTGCTGCAACCCAGCGAACGGCCCAGTGCCCGCGCGCTCTATGCGCGACAGGGGCCCATCACCGATGCCGAACTGGTCGACTTCGGCTTCAGCCACGCCGACCTGTTCTGAAGGAGGCTTCGCCATGTTCCGCCACCGCCTGTTGAAGGTCCTGCTGCTGGCATGCCCCGCCCTGCATCTGCAGCCGGCAGAGGCTACGCCCGGGCACGGCCTGAAGGAGATTCCGGATCCCGAACTGAGCCTGATGCGTGGCCGCTACACCGTGGGCGGCAATACCGTGGCGTGGTTCGGGGTGACGATGGTCTCGCAGTGGCAGGCCGGCAACGGAAGCGTGCTGCAGGGTGCGTTGACCCTGGGCATGGACTTCCGCGGCGGCGGCAGCCCGACGCTGAGCTTCCAGCCGAGCGTGCACGTGACGGCTGCGGACGCGCCACTGCCGGAAACGCAGGGTCGTCACATCGACAGCAGCGGCCTGGCCAATGCCAGCGGCCTGGTGCAGAGCGTGCAGGTGGCCGGGGATGGCAACGTCGCCCGCAATGCGACCACGCTGGTGGTACGCAATGGCGCGGTGCCGGCCCCGCTGGGTGACGGCCTGCATTCGATCAGTGCGCAGGCTGCCGGCATGTCGGCCGCCGCGGTGCTGGACGGCAACCAGGCTCGCCTGCAGCTGCAGGTGGATGGCCAAGGCCTGGTCCAGCAATGGATACGCAATGGCAGCGTCGGCCAGGGCATCGCCCTGGCCGCAGACGGCCAGATCGCCAGCAACCAGCTGCGGCTGGAGCTGGTACGGGACACCGTGGGCGGCAACCTGCCGTTGAGCCAGAACGTGGCCCAGGCAATCGCGCTGAACCGCGGCATGGGGCCGGGCCGGTAACAGCGGCACGGCGTTGGGGGAGCGTTCCACAACGCAGGACACGAACATGCACACCTTGATGAGGATCACCCCGTTGGCGCTGGCGGCGCTGGCGGGCACCGCCTTCGCCACACCACCGGCGGATGATGGCGCTGACGTGCAGGCCCTGGCCAACCAGCTGGAGCAGCTCAAATCCAGCTACGCGCAGGAAGTACGACGGCTGCGCGAACTGGACATGCAGGTGCAGGCGATGCAGGCGCGATTGAGCGGGAAGGTCGGACCGATGGCCCCGCCTGCAGCCGGCGAGCAAGGCCCGACCGCGCAGGCTTCGCCGGGCACCGAGGGCTATGCCAGCAGCGCCGCCGAGGCACAGCAGGCAAGGCAGGAATCGCGGCGCAGCGTGGATGATGTGAAGCAACAGCAGTCGGCGCTGTTCTCGCGCCGCTTCACGGTCGAGAACAGCCTCACCTACGCCCGCTACGACCGCAAGCAGCTCACCCTCAATGGCTTCCTGGCGCTGGACGCGATCTTCCTCGGCAACATCGCCATCGAAAACGTTGAATCCGATTCGCTCACCTACAACCTGGCCGCCCGCTGGGGCGTCAGCCCGAACCTGACGCTCAACCTGGATGTGCCGTACCTGGCGAGGCGAACGGTCTACCAGAAGGGTGGCGCCGGGGGGGCGGCAGCCGCCATCGCGCAGGAGCAGACCAACGGCAACGGCCTCGGCGACATTGGCCTGAGCGCGAACTACCGCCTGTTCGGCGAACGCGGCTGGCGCCCGGAGACCGTGCTCACCGCCGGAGTGACCGCGCCCACCGGGCGCGCACCCTACGGCCTGGACTGGAAGGTGATCGAGCGCGACGACGATGACTACATCCGCTTCGCCGTGCCCAAGGAACAGCCCACCGGCAATGGCGTGTGGCAGGCCAATGTGGGCCTGTCGATGGTCAAGACCGCCGACCCGGCCATCCTGTTCGCCAACCTCGGCTATGTGCATTCGTTCCCGCGTGGCTTCAGTGACATCGACAGCAATCCCGATACGCTCAACCCGGGTGACGTGAAACTGGGCGGCTCGGTCTACTTCGGTGCGGGCGTCGCCTTTGCATTCAACGAGCGCACCAGCCTCAGCCTGTCCTTCAGTGACCGCATCAGCGCCCATGCCTCCACCCGTTTCCAGGGTGGAAAGTGGATGAAGGTGATCGGCAGCGACGCCAATGCGGCGTCACTGAACCTGGGCGTGACCTATGCGCTCAACGCGCACACCACGCTGGTCACACTGCTGGGCATCGGGCTGACCCCGGATGCCCCCGACTTCACCTTGGCATTCAAGATTCCGTACATGCTGTAGCGGCGAGGCGCCGTGGCATGATGGCGTCCCTGCCGCCAGTGGACGCCCATCATGCCCATCGGATTCATCGGCCTTGGCGTCATGGGCATGCCCATGGCAGCGCACCTGGCGCGCGCCGGCCACATGCTCTGGGGCTGGTCCCGCTCCGACCGCAACCATGCCACCGCCCGCGCCGCCGGCATCCGCGTCCCAGCGGCCGCCGGGGACGTGTTCGATGCATGCGCAACGATCGTCCTGATGCTTGCCAACGACCCGGCCATCGACGCGGTCCTGTCACGAAACGGCCCTGCGTTCGCTGCCCGCGTCGAAGGCCGCCTGGTGATCAACATGGGGACCAGCTCGGCGGAGTATTCCCAGGCACTGGGCGAACAGATCCGCGCGGCCGGCGGGCGCTACGTGGAGGCGCCGGTCTCCGGTTCACGGCTTCAGGCCGAGTCCGCGCAGCTGGTCATCATGCTGGCCGGCGATGCGGCTGACGTTGCAGAAGCATCGCAGCTGCTTGCGCCGCTGGGCCGGCAGTGCGTGGCGTGCGGCCAGGTACCCGCGGCGTTGCGCATGAAACTGGCGGTGAACCTGTATCTGATCACGCTGGTCACCGCGCTGGGCGAGGCCGTGCGCTTTGCCGAGGTCCACGGCATTGCCCTGGAGCGCTTTGCCGAAGTGCTCAACGCCGGGCCGATGGCCAGCGACGTATCGCGGATCAAGCTGGACAAGATGCTCAGGGAAGACTTCGCCGTGCAGGCCTCGATCACCGACGTGCTGAAGAACAGCGGGCTGGTGGCTGCGGCGGCGCGCGAGGCAGGCATGCAGGCCCCCCTGATCGACGCCAGCGATGCGCTGTTCGCCCGGGCACAGCAGATGGGCCTGGGAGGCCAGGACATGGCGGCGGTCCTGCAGGCGATCCGGGGCACCCCGCCGGCTGCCGGCGGCGCCTGATCCGGATTCATCTTCCGGCACCACAGCGGTCGCTGGCCGCTGCTATATTCAGTCCAGTTCGGCAGGCATGGTGCCTGCCCTTGAATCACAGGGAGTTGGACATGGGTCTGGTACAGGCGGTGAAGGGTGCGGTCGGCGGCGTCCTGGCCGACCAGTGGAAGGACTTCTACACCGTGCCGACGGGCCTGCCTTCCACGGCGGCCCTGTTCGCGGCGGTCCCGCGCGGCACCAACGCCGGCCGCGGCTCCAACACCAGCGGCTCGTCCAACATCATCAGCAACGGCTCGAAGATCATCGTGCCAGAGGGCTACGGCCTGCTGCTGTTCCAGGACGGCGCCATCACCGCGTTCGTCGCCGAACCGGGTGGCTACGAGTGGCGTTCGGACGACCTGAACTCGCAGTCGATCTTCGCCGGCGACGGCCTGGTCAGTACCTTCATCAAGCAGAGCTGGGAACGCTTCAAGTTCGGCGGCCAGCCGGGCTCGCAGCAGGCTGCCTATTTCGTTTCGCTGAAGGAGCTGCCGGACAACCGCTTCGGTACCCAGTCGGAAATCTACTGGGACGACGGCTTCCTCAACACGCAGGTCGGCGCGGTCACGCGCGGCTCGTACACGCTGAAGATCGTCGACCCGATCCTGTTCGTGAAGAACTTCGTGCCGGCCAGCTACCTGCAGCCCGGCCAGGTGTTCGACTTCACCGATCTGGACAACGCCGCCGCCAGCCAGCTGTTCAATGAAGTGGTCGGTTCGCTGGCCCCGGCCTTCAGCCTGTATACCAACGATCCGGGCAAGGGCAACCGCATTACCCGGTTGCAGCAGGATTCGATCGGCTTCGCGCAGAGCCTGTCGGCTGCGGTCGAGCAGGCCTATCAGTGGCAGAGCGATCGTGGCCTGGCCATCGTCAAGACCGCCATCGTTTCGATCGAGTACGACGCCAACACCCGCGAACTGCTGAAGACCGTGCAGCGTGCCGATGCCCTGTCCGGTTCGCGCGGCAATTCCAACCTGCAGGCCAGCGTCGCCCAGGGCATCCAGTCGGCCGGCGAGAACGGCGGTGCCGCAGGCCTGGTCGGCGTCGGCATGGCCTCGGGGATGTTCGGTGTCGGCGGCATGCAGCAGCCGGTCGCCCCGGCCGCGGACGACCCGGTGGCCAAGCTGAAGAAGGCCAAGGAAATGCTGGACCTGGGGTTGATCACCCAGGGCGACTATGACGCCCTGAAAGCCAAGGCACTGGGCCTGTAACGGCAGGACGCACGACCCACATGTCCGATCCCCGAAACGGCCCACCGCCGCTGCCCGGATCCGCGCCCGCGACGCCGCCCCTGCCGGCGGCGTCGTTGGATGGGCCCGGTTCGCCGCAGGACGTCCCTCCCCTGCCCGGCAGCTTCCCGCTGGACACCTCGAAACTGCCGCAGGCCATCCGCGATGAAGTGGAAGCGCCTGACCCGGTGGCCATCGACACCTCGGCCAGCGAACTGAAGGACGGCCTCAACCGCTGCCCGAAGTGCGGCGCCAGCGACATCCGTCCCAAGCCCGGCACTGACATCCTCGTCTGCCTGTACTGCCGTCACCAATGGCATGGCGCGCGGGTCGAGGAAGAATTCGGCCTGGGCGAGGCCATCGACCAGCTGCGCGGCACGGTCATCGCCTCCGGTGCGCGTGACATCGATGCCGACACCTCGGCACTGATGACGTTCAAATGCACCGGCTGCGGCGCCGAGGTCACGGTCAATACCGAGAGCACGATGACGGCGCGTTGCCACTGGTGCCGCCATGTGTTCGGCGTCAACGAACAGATCAGCAATGGCGCGGTGCCCGATGCGGTGCTGCCGTTCCATATCAGGAAGGACGATGCGGTCGCGCGCATCCGCCAGTTCGTCGACAAGCGCCGCATGTTCGCACTGAAGGCGTTCAAGGACCAGTTCACCCCGGAAAACGTGGTGGGCGTGTTCCTGCCCTACATGATCGTCGACAGCAATGTCAGCGCGGCCGTGGCCGGCAAGGGCGAGATCAAGACGCGCGAGTACACGGTGGGCAGCGAGAAGAACAAGCGCACCCTGTACGATGCCGATGTCTACCAGGTCGAGCGCCAGGTGGATTTCACCGTCGATGACCTGCCGCTGGAATCCTCGGCCGAGCGCGGGAATCTTGATACCCGCGCCAACACCAACAACATCATCAACACCATCCTGCCGTTCGACACCAAGAACGCGGTGAAGTGGAACGCCTCGTACCTGGCCGGCTTCACCTCTGAAAAACGCAACCTGGATGTGGAAAAGCTGCGGCCGCGGCTGGAAGACCAGCTGCTGTCGATCGCCCGTGCGCAGGTGGAAGGGTCGGTGAGGCGCTACAACCGTGGCGTGCGCTGGGAACAGGAACAGCTGGACGTGCACGGCACCCGCTGGGTCTCGATGTACCTGCCGGTGTGGCTGTACTCCTACCACCAGCCTGGAAAGAACGGCGGCATGCTGCACTACATTGCGGTGAACGGCCGTACCGGCGAAACCATGGGCAGCGTGCCCGTGCAGCAATGGAAGATGCTGCTGGCGGCACTGGCCACCGGCACTATCATTGAAGCCCTCGCAATTGCCTTCCTGGTGGCAACCACATGAGCGACGACAGTGGCCTCTGGCTGTTGGCGGCAGGTCCGGCCAGCGCAACCGCGCTGTACTGGGCGCTGTACCGCTATTACCGCAACACCGATAAATCGCATTCCTTCGAGCACGAGACCGCCATCGAGGCCAAGCCGGTCACCGGCTCGGACCAGCAGGTGGGCCGGGTCACCGGCACCGAGGAGAAGCGCATCCGCGGCGACAATGTGTACGAGTACCGGAAACGGGTCGCTCGGGTGAAACCCGAAGGATAGAGCCAGGCCAAGCCTGGCTGCGGGGCGTGCCGGCCGCTGGCCGGCATTCCTTCGGTTTCTGGGCGCCAAGCGGGAGCCGGCCAGCGGCCGGCACTACCTTTCAGTAGACAGCACCTTGGGCGCGTCCTCACGCCGTCTCCCACCCCACCGGTTCGATACTCGCGCGATCCACCCTGCCGAGGATCCTGCGATGGCCGCCGTTCCTGCCCGTGCCTGCCTGTCCGTCCTGTGCTTCCTGGCCCTGCCCGCCCTTGCCCAGGACGCGTCGTTCGGCTTCGGTGAACAGACCTCCCGTACCGAGCAGACCACGCAATCCAGCAGTACCCAGACCCAGAGCAGTGGTGCGATGGCCACGCAGACCACCACCAGCGGCAGCTCGCAGTCCGAGACGCGCAGTGAAAGCAAGGGGCTGGACGTGGACTTCGGCTTCCACGACAACAACGATGACTGGGACCACGACCGCCAGCGCGGCGGCCGCGGCGTGCGCGAAGGCGATTTGTTCGGCAGCTGGACGCTGGGCCAGGAGAACGGCAGCACGTGCACCATCGAACTGAAGAGCATCGAGTGGTTCGGTGGCTACAGCGCCTACGTACCCGCCGGCTGCCCGGACGGCTTCTTCTCGGCCAACCGCTGGGTGCTGTCGGGCAACCAGCTGCTGCTCACCGATACCAGCAACACGGTATTCGGGCGCTTCCGCACGTCGGGCGGCGGGCGCTGGTCGGGGTTCCGTGAATCCGACGGTGCGCGGTTGTATCTCAACCCCAAGGGGCGCTGAGCGTAGCGTGCACGCAGCGGGCACGCGCCGACCGCGAAGATCAGGCGTCCGCCCCGCCCGCTCGCCGAAATGTCCGCTCCCACTGGTTCCCGCCTTGTCATCTACGCCGCGCTCGCGGGCAACCTCGCCATTGCGATCGCCAAGTTCATCGCCGCCGGCATCTCCGGCAGCTCGGCCATGCTCAGCGAGGGCGTGCATTCGCTGGTCGACACCCTGAATGAACTTCTGCTGCTGTACGGCCTGCGCCGCGCCGGCAAGGCGCCGGACCCGGTGCACCCATTCGGCTACGGCCGCGAGCTTTACTTCTGGAGCTTCATCGTTGCCCTGCTGGTGTTCGCGGCCGGCGCGGGCGTCTCGGCCTACGAAGGCATCCAGCACATCCGCCATCCCGAGCCGGCACGCAACCATGCCCTGAGCTACAGCGTGCTGGGCATTTCCATCCTGTTCGAGGGTGCGTCCTGGTGGGTGGCGCTGCGCGAGTTCCGCCGGACCAAGGGCAAACTCGGCTATTTCGAAGCGTTCCGCCGCAGCAAGGATCCCTCCACCTTCACCGTGTTGCTGGAAGACAGCGCCGCCCTGCTCGGCCTCGGCTTTGCGCTGGCCGGGCTGCTGGCCGCCCAGCTGCTCGAAATGCCGGTGCTCGATGGTGTTGCCTCGTTGTGCATCGCCGGCGTGCTGGCTGCGACTGCCTTCCTTCTCGCCCGCGAGACCAAGGGCCTGCTGGTGGGAGAGCCCGCCCATCCGGCGGTGGCCGAGCGGATCATGGCCGTGGCCGAAACCGATCCGGACCTGCGTCGCGCCAATGGCGTGACCACCATGCAGATGGGCCCGGAACAGGTAGTGGCCATGCTCAGCGCCGAGTTCGAGGATGACCGGCAGACCCCACAGATCGAAGCCTGCATTACCCGGATCGAAACGGCGGTGAAGCGCGAGTATCCGGAACTGGTGGCACTGTTCATCAAGCCGCAGACGCCCGAGGTCTATGCCGCCCGGCGCGCCGCCCTGGCGCCCGCTTCCGCACCACGATGACACGCTGTCTGCGCGCGTTTCACCTGCGCGGTGCCACAGTGGCACGGTCCTTCACCTGAACCTGCCGCTGCCGTGCCGGACTGGTTGCCCGCCTCCCTGCAGATCCTTCCGCGCAGCTTCTACCAGCGCCCGCCGACCGAGGTCGCCCCTGAGCTGCTCAACAAGCTGCTGGTCCGCGACGACGGTCGCACCGGCCGCATCGTCGAGGTGGAAGCCTACGCCGGCCGTGATGATCCGGCGGCGCACTCCTATCGCGGACAGACGCCGCGCACGGCCAGCATGTTCGGCGAGGCCGGCCACCTCTATGTGTATTTCACTTACGGCATGCATTGGGGCAGCAACGTGGTCTGTGGAGAGGTCGGTGAAGGCGTGGCGGTGCTGCTGCGGGCCGTCGAGCCGCTGGCGGGCCTTGAGCGCATGCACGAGCTGCGCCCCGCCGCGCGCCGGGATCACGATCTGGCCAGTGGGCCGGGCAAGCTGTCGCAGGCCTTCGGGCTGGACCGCGGTTTCGACGGCGCCGACCTGGTGACCGGCAGCCACGGCATTGTCATTGCCAGCGATGGCGTGCCGCCTCCGGCGGATCCGGTGGTGGGGCCTCGCATCGGCATCACACGCGCAGTCGATTTCCCTTGGCGCTGGCACATCCGTGATCACCGTCACGTATCGATTCGACCGCGCTCCCCTGCATCGTCTGTGAAGAGACGCCGATGACCCCTCTCGACAAACCATTGCGGCGCGAACTGCAGATCGACGGCCAGCCCTACACGCTCACTGTGGATCCGGAAGGACTGAAGCTCGTCGAAAAAGGCCGGCGCAAAGGCATCGCATTGCGCTGGCAGGACCTGGTGTCCGGAGACGCCGCGCTGGCCACGGCACTGCAGGCCTCGCTCAGCGAGCGCTGAGCCGGCGCTGCCGCCTCACATCGGCATCACCCAGCCATGGCGATACATAACGCCGTGCGCACTAGCGTAGCCCCAGACAGCCGCCGCAACCGCCCTCGCCACCCAGCCCTGAAAAGCGCCATGGACGAAGCCGAACGACTGCTCGAAATCGACCGCCTCAACCTGCTCGACACGCCGCCGGAACCGGTGTTCGATGCCATTGTCGCCGCCGCGCGCGCCGCCACCGGCATGACCATGGGCCTGATCACGGTCGTGGCCGAGGACCGACAATGGTTCAAGGCCAACATCGGGTTGGAAGGCGTCAGCGAGACGGCCCGGGAGATCTCGTTCTGCACCCATGCGATCCGCCAGGACGGGCTGTTCGAGATTCCCGACGCGCGCCAGGACCCCCGCTTCTCCACCAATCCCCTGGTGACCGGTGGCCCTCGCATCCGCCACTACGCCGGTATCCCGCTGGGCTCGGGGCAGGGCGCGCGCATCGGCACGCTGTGCCTGCTCGATGCCATGCCCGGCGTGCTGTCGCCGTCGCAGCGCGAGCTGATGGTGCACCTGGCGCGGGTCACCACGCAGGTGCTCGCGCAGCGCAGCACGCTGATGGCCCAGGTCGGCCAGGCCAAGGCGCTGCATCGCGAGCTCAAGCGCAGCGAGGATTTCCTGGAGCGCACCAACCGCGCCGCGCGGGTGGGCGGCTGGGAAATGGACCTGGTCAGCAACGAGGTGCGCTGGACCCGCGAGACCAAGCAGATCCACGGCGTGCGGGCCAACTACCAGCCCACGCTTGATACCGCCCTGTCGTTCTATCGCGAAGACAGCCGCGCCATCATCCGCACTGCGGTGCAGCGCTGCATCGATGAAGGGACCTCCTGGGAAGTGCAGCTGCCGATGACCACTGCCGACGGTCGCGCGATCTGGACCCGGGTGGTCGGCGGGCGGCAGCAGGTCGATGGACACCCGCGGCTGGTCGGGGCCATCCAGGACATCACCGAAGAGCGCGCCGCACTGGACGCGCTGGAGGCCAGCGAGACACGCTACCGCCGGCTGTTCCACTACAGCCTGGGCCTGATCTGCACCCACACGCTGGAAGGCGTGCTGACCTCGGTCAATCCGGCCGCCGTGCAGTCGCTGGGGTTCGAAGAGAGCCAGATGATCGGGCGCAGCCTGTGTGACCTGATGCCGCCGGAAAAGCGCGAGGGCTTCAAGGCCTACCTCAAGCGGATACAGGCCAACCACACCGACGCCGGCGTGATCGAACTGATCGCCGCCGATGGAACCCGCCATTACTGGGCGTACCACAACGTGCTCGATACCGAGGCCGATCCGCCCTATGTGCTTGGACACGCGCAGGACGTCACTGCCCTGCGGATGCAGGAACAACAGCTGCGCGAGATGTCCTTCAAGGATCCACTCACCCAATGCTACAACCGCCGCTTCCTGCACCGCCTGGATGAACTGGTCGACGAGCGCTGGGCCTGCGTGATGTTCGATCTGGATCATTTCAAGCGCATCAACGACACCCAGGGCCATCGCCGTGGCGATGCCGTGCTGGTCGAGTTCGCGGCCTTCCTGCGCTCCGCCCTCGGCAAGGATGAAACCGTGGTGCGGCTGGGCGGCGACGAGTTCATGGTGGTGCTGGTCGCACCCGCGCACGGCCGTCTGAGCGAGCTTGAACACTGGTACCGGGACCATGCAGCGCTGTCACCCACCGCGTTCTCGATGGGCGCGGCGATCAATACGCCCGGCGAGCCAGTGGCCGACACCATCCAGAAGGCCGACAGCCGCCTGTACCGTACCCGCGAGCGGGTGCGCCGCGAGCGGCGCGAAGACCCCGCCGCGCGCTGATCAGGCGCGCACCGTCACCCAGGCCGGCGCATGATCGCTGGCCTTTTCCTGCAGGCGTACCCAGCGGTCGACGCCGGCATCCTTCAGTCGCTCCGTCAGCACGGGATTCAACAGCAGATGATCGATGCGCAGCCCACGGTCGCGCTCGGCATGCTGGCGGAAGTAGTCCCAGAATGTGTAGATCGTGGCGTCGCCGTGCACCTGCCTCAGCGCATCGGTCCAGCCCTGCGCGAGCAGCCGCTGGAAGGCCTCGCGAACCTCGGGCTGGAACAGGGCATCGCGGCGCCAGGCCTTGGGGTCGTAGACGTCGGCATCAGTGGGAATCACATTGAAGTCACCCAGCAGCAGTGCCGGGTGCGGCAGATCAACCAGGCTGCGCGCATGCCGGATGAGGCGCTCCATCCAGCGCAGCTTGTAGTCGAACTTCGGCCCGGGCTGCGGGTTGCCGTTGGGCAGGTAGAGGGCGCCCACGATGACGCCGTGCACGGCCGCTTCCAGGTAGCGGCTCTGCGTATCCCTGGGTTCGCCCGGCAAGCGCCGGCGGCTCTCAACCGGGGTGGTCCCCCGTGCCAGCAGCGCCACGCCGTTCCAGCACGCCTCGCCCTGCCACAGCGCACCGTAGCCGGCCTCTTCCAATGCTGCAGCGGGAAACGCGGCGTCGGTCGCCTTCAGTTCCTGCAGGGCAACCACGTCCGGCGATTCCCTGTGCAGCCAATCCAGCAACTGCGGCAGGCGCGTGCCGATGCCGTTGACGTTGAACGTGGCAATGCGGAGCGTCTTGCGGCGGGCCATGCACGAGGCCTCTCTGCGCTGCGGATGAGCCTTCACTGTGCGCGCCGGCGCATGCACGGTCCGTGGATGCCGCGTCACGGCAGGGTTCCGTTCGTTTCACGAGCCGCTGCCACGCCCGGCAGCAGGCTGTTCGCCCGTGAACGGTGCTGGAGAAGCCTCATGGCGGTGCGTCCGCTGCGCGCCATCTACCAGATCGACCCCTACCTGTTCCGCGACAGCAATGGTCGCGGCTGGGGCACGCTGGATGGCATCACCGAAAAGCTGGACCATCTGCAATGGCTCGGCATCAGCCATGTGTGGCTGCTGCCGTTCTACTGCAACGCCGGCCATGACGGTGGCTACGATGTCACCGACCACTATCGCATCGATCCACGCCTCGGCGATGAGTCCGCGTTCCAGCGCCTGGTCGATGCCGCCGATGCGCGTGGCATCGGCATCATCGTGGAACTGGTGATGCAGCACACTGCCAGCGCGCACCCCTGGTTCGTCGCCGCGCAGCAGGGCGACCCGGCCTGGCGCGCCTGGTATCTCTGGAGCGACCACGTACCGGACGACGGCCTGCAGCCGATGTTCCCGCCCATCGAGGCCTCGGCCTGGACGTGGGATGCCGAGGCCGGCGCGTTCAACCGGCACATGTTCTACCGGCACGAGCCGGACCTGGAGCTGGCCCACGCACCGGTTCGCGACGAACTGCTGCGGGTGATGGGATTCTGGCTGCAGCGCGGCGTAGCCGGCTTTCGCGTGGACGCCGTCCCGTATATGGTCGAGCGCGCCCGCCACGCGGACCCGCACGACGACGGACTGTGGCTGCTGGAGGCGATGCGTGCCACGGCAGACGCGCAGCAGCCGGGCCTGCCGCTGATCGGCGAAGCGGACGTCACCGCATCCCACTACGGTGACTTCCTGTGCGAGGGGCGGCGCCTCTCGCACCTGCTCGACTTCCACCTCAACAATCACTTCTTCCTGGCACTGGCGCGCGGTGACGCGAGCGAAGTGGCGCGGGTCATGGCCGAATACGGCCCACAGGCGCCGCCGGACACCCGCATCGCCTGGCTGCGCAACAATGATGAGCTGGACCTGGAGCAGCTGGAGCCGGACGAACGCGAAGCGGTGATGCAGCGCTTCGCACCCGAACCTGGCATGCGCATCTATGGCCGCGGCATCCGCCGCCGGCTTGCACCGATGCTGGAGGGCGATGTCGCATGGCAGGCCATGGCCTGGGCGGCGCTGCTGTCGCTGGGCCAGGTGCCGGTGATCCGCTATGGCGAGGAGATCGGCCTGGGTGACTGCCTGGAGCTGCCCGAACGCAATGCCGTGCGCATGCCCATGCACTGGCATGGCCGCCCAGGGGCGGGGTTCACCGATCGACCGCGGCATGCGTGGCGCGCGCCACCGGCAGACGGCCCCTACGGCTACCGGACGGTGAATGTCGAGGTGCAACGTAGAACGCCCGGCTCGCTGCTGCTGCGCGTGCGCGAGCTGCTGCTGCAGCGCAATGCCCATCCCGTGCTGCAGCAGGGGCCACATGCGCTCGACCCACCGTCACCTGCGTTGCTGATGCTCTGCTACGGCGACGCGCCCCGGCAGGCGTTGGCACTGATCAACTTCGGCGACGAACCGGTGGAGGTGGATCTGCCCCTGCGCGGCCCGCTGCGCACGCTGGTGGCCCATGGCGCCAGGCTGCGCGATCACCGCTGCATCCTGCAGGGACACGGCTACACCTGGCTGGCCGCAGACGGGGCCTGAGTGCGCAGCGCGGGCAGCACGTGTTCGGCAAAGTCATCGATGAAGCGTTCCTGCTCACGGTTCACGTTGTGCAGGTAGATGCGATCGAACCCCAATGATTGCAGTTCCTGCAGCCAGGCCTTGTGCCGGGCCAGGTCTGCCGATACATGCACGCGCCCGCGTAGCTCCTCGGCGCTGATCGATCGGGCGTGTGCTTCGAACTGTTCGGGCTGGTCCAGCCCTTCGGCCAGTTCCGGTGGGAGCACGTTGGCGCTCCACTGCTCCATCGCGCCGTCCAGCGCCGCTTGTTCGGCGCGGGCGTAGGAGAGCTTGGCCTGCAGGTACATCGGCTTGCCCCTGCCACCGCCGTCCTCAAACGCCGCCACGACACGCCTCAACTGCGCCAGTGGCTGGCTGATGGTGATCAGGCCATCGGCCCAGCCGCCCATCCAGCGTGCGGTTTCCTCAGTGACGGCCGCCCCCAGCAGCGGCAGCGGCAGTGCTGGCCGGCTGTACAGCCGCGCCTTTCGGACCTGGAAGCCCCCCGTGTGGTCGACCTGCTCGCCGCCCCACAACCGCCGCATCACCTCGGCCGCATCGCGCAGTGCCTTCTGCCGCTCCCGCTTGGCTGGCCACGCCTGTCCGGTAATGCGTTCGTTCAGCGCCTCGCCGGTGCCGAGTGCCAGCCAGATCCGCCCCGGCGCCAGCTGCTCCAGGGTGGCCGCGGCCTGCGCCACCAATGCCGGGTGCTGGCGCAGCATCGGGCACGTCACCATGCCCAGGGTCAACGCGCTCTGCACTGCCAGTGCGCCCGCCCATACCCAGCTATGGCCGGACTGCCCTTGCGCGGCCGTCCAGGGGTGGAAGTGGTCCGAGCACATCAGGGCCTCGAATCCCGCCTGTTCGGCGCGCAGCGCCAGGCCCAACAGAGTGGCGGGCGGGAACTGCTCATGCGATGCGTGGTAGCCGATGGTCATCACGGATTCCCTGCGGGCACTGGACACGATGGCAACACGCCCCCAGCTAAAACGGCGTCATGGAAACGAACGCTTCCTGCATCGGGCATCGACGCTGGGCTATCGCCGAGGGCTACATTCCCGCCTGGAGCAACGGCCCGTCACCGGAGATGCAGAGCCACGAAACCTGCTGCGTACTCAATGCCGGCAATGAGGACGCGCATGTCACGCTGACCCTCTACTTCGAGGACCGCGATCCTGTCGGCCCCTACCGGATCACCGTACCGGCGCGACGCACCTGCCATCTGCGCTTCAATGACCTGGAGGACCCGGCGCCGGTGCCGCGCGGCATGGGCTTCGCCACCCTCGTCGAATCCGACCAGCCGATCATCGTGCAGCACACGCGGCTGGATTCGCGGCAGCCGGCCAACAGCATCATGACCACGATCGCCCATCCGTTGTGAAGCCGCACGCGAGCGCGTCCACACAGTCACGACACTGTACCCTCCGGTCGTTTACCCGTTCGGCGCGACACTGGGGTCAATCAACGATCGGAGAGTGACGATGGCCCTGCCCGACTACCCACGCCCGCCCTTCCCCGCCCAGCAGCAATCCTTCCCCGGCAAGACCGCGCAGATGCAGCCGCGGCCGGACCACGGCGAGGACAGCTATCGCGGCCATGGCCAGCTGCAGGGCAAGAAGGCACTGATCACCGGCGGTGACAGCGGCATCGGCGCAGCGGTGGCCATCGCTTTCGCGCGCGAGGGCGCCGATGTCGCCATCGCGTTCCTCGATGGCGAGCAGGACGACGCCCGCCATGTACAGCAGCAGATCGAACAGGCCGGGCGCAAGGCCGTGCTCGTGCCCTGTGACATCAGCGACCCGGCGCAGGCGCGCTCGCTGGTGGATCGTGTGGCCAGCGAGCTGGACGGTCTCGACATCCTCGTCAACAACGCGGCCTACCAGCGCTACTACGAGCATTTCGACGACATCACCCTGGATGACTGGAAGCGGACGTTCGATACCAATGTCCATGCCGTGTTCAATCTGACGCGGTTGTGCGTGCCGCACCTGCGCGGTGGCGGCGCGATCATCAACACCGCATCGGTCAATTCCAAGCGACCGACCCCGAACATCCTTCCCTACTCTGCGACCAAGGGCGCCGTCGCCAACCTGACGCTGGGGCTGGCGGGCCTGCTGGCCGAGTATCAGATCCGCGTCAATGCCGTGCTGCCCGGCCCGATCTGGACGCCGTTCATTCCGGCAGGCATGGCCGCCGAAGAGGTCGAGCAGTTCGGCTCGCAAACGCCGTTCGGCCGCCCCGGGCAACCCGCCGAACTGGCCTCGGCCTACGTGATGCTGGCTTCGGACAGCGCCAGTTACACCTCCGGTGCATTGCTGACCATCTCCGGCGGCGCGGCAACGCTGTGACCGCTCATGGCCGAACTGCCTGCCTGGATCGCGGATTGGCTGCTGGTGGTGGTACCGGTGGCCGAGGTGCTGGTCATTCTCGGGGTGGCCTGGTTGATGGTGCGTGCCCTGGCGTGGTTGCTTGTGCAGGCCCGGCAGCGCGGCCGGCTGGCGCCTGAACTGCACGTAGGCCTGCGCCGCGGCGGTGCGCTGCTGCTGTACCTGGCGGCCACGCTGCTGATACTGGAGCGCCTGGGCGTGTCGCGCTCGGTGCTGTGGACCGCGCTGACCGGCTTCATGGCAGTCGGTGCGGTGGCATTCTTCGCCGCATGGAGCGTGCTGTCCAACCTGTTCTGTTCGTTCCTGATCGTCGCCACGCGCCCGTTCCGCATCAACGACACCATCGAGGTACTGGAGAGCGTGGACAAGCCGGGCCTGTGTGGCCAGGTGGTGGACATCAACCTGATCTACACCACGCTGAGTGATCGTGGCGACGGCGCGCGCGGTTGCCTGCTGCGCGTGCCGAACTCGTTGTTCTTCCAGCGCATTACCCGCCACTGGGGTGACAGCGGCTATTCGCAGCTGCCGGGCAGCCTGCCGATAAAGGGCAAGGTGCGCTGAGCAGCGGCAGCGCCGAGCCCATGCCCGGCTTGCTGCGCGCAGCGCAGGGGGCATCGCGGCCGAACGGAGTGCTGCCGAGCGCGGGCTCGGCTCTACATCTACAGGTGCCCCGCGGGCGACCCTACTCCGCCGCCAATGCCTGGATAGGGTCCAGCTGTGCCGCACTGCGTGCCGGGAAATAGCCGAAGCCCAACCCGATCGCAGACGAACACACCAACGCGGCCAGCACCGGCCCCGGCGTGAACAGGAACGGCACGCCCAGCGCCAGCAGGCTCGACAACGCGCCGACGCCAAAGGCCAACAGCACGCCCAGCGCCCCGCCGAACAGGCAGATCAACACCGCTTCGATCAGGAACTGGCGCAGGATGTCGCCCTGCCGCGCCCCTACCGCCAGCCGCACGCCAATCTCGCGCACGCGCTCCTTCACCGACACCAGCATGATGTTCATCACGCCCACCCCGCCGACCACCAGCGCCACCGCCGCGATGGCCGAGACCAACGCGGCCAGGGTCTGGCTCGACTTCATCACCGCCTTGCGGATCTGGTCCGCGTTGTAGATGAAGAAATCACGACGCCCGTGCAGCCGCTGCAGTTCGGCACCCAACGATGCCTCCGCTGCTCGGGTTGGCACGTCATCGCGCACCCGCACGGTGATGCTCTCCAGGCGCGGGCTGCCCAGCAGCCGCGAAGCCGCCGAGGTGTACGGCACGTAGACCGTCGGCGTTGCGCCACCGGCGAACGCACTGGTCCCCACCACGCCGATCACTTCCACCGGCATCCCGCCCAGCAGCACCGTGCTGCCCACCGGGCTGCCACTGGACAACGCCTTGGCCGCCTTCTGGTCGAGCACGCCGACAGCACGATGCGCGTGGACCTCGTCATCCGTGAAGAACCGGCCGGCCTTCAGCCGCAGCCCGCGCACGCGCGGTAGGTCAGCGCCCACGCCAAGCACCTGCGTGTTGGCACGCCGGCTGCCCTGCAACGCGGCCACCGAACCGCTCAGGTTGGGGCTTACGCTGTCTACGTAGCCCAATGCGGCCAGGTGATCGGCGTCGGCCACCACCAGTGTTTCAATCTCCGCCGATCGCGGGTCGCCAAAATCAGTGCCCGGGAAGATCTCCAGCGTGCTGGCGCCCAGCTCGTTGATCTGTGACTCGACCTGTGCCTGCGCGCCTTTGCCCAGTGCCACCACCGTCACCACGGCAGCCACGCCGATGATGATGCCCAGCATGGTCAACAAGGTACGCAGCCGGTGGGCCAACATCGAACGCACTGCCATGCGCGTCGCCTCCCGCATGGCATCGACGCGGGCGCGCCGTTCGGCGGCCACGGCGGGCGCGCGCTCCGATGCGTCTGCATGCGGTCGCACCGGCTGGCCTCGCGCCTGTCGATCTGCCACCACGCGTCCATCGGCGATCTCGATCACACGCGACGCATGGGCGGCAATCGCCGCGTCATGCGTCACCAGGATCACGGTATGGCCCTGGCCGTGCAGGCGCTTCAGTTCGGCCATCACCTGCTGGCCGCTGGCATGGTCCAACGCGCCGGTGGGTTCGTCAGCCAGCACGATCGCGCCGCCGTTCATCAGCGAGCGTGCGATGGAAACGCGCTGCTGCTGGCCACCGGACAATTGGCTGGGCCGGTTCGTGGTCCGCTCGCCCAGGCCGAGTGTTTCCAGCAGCAGGCGAGCCCGCGTGGTGCGCGCGTCCGCGTCCACTCCGGCATAGACGGCGGGCAACGCTACGTTCTCGGTGGCACTGAGGTTCTCCATCAGGTTGTAGCGCTGGAAGATGAAGCCGAAGTGCTCGCGGCGCAGGCGTGCCAGCTGGTCGGGCGACATCTGCTCGGTCGCTGCCCCATCCACGCGGTAGCTGCCTTCAGTCGGCCGGTCCAGGCAGCCCAGGATGTTCATCAGGGTGGACTTGCCTGAGCCCGAGGGGCCGATGATGGCGATGAACTCGCCGGCGTCGATGCGCAGCGAGACCTCCTTCAGCACCACCACTTCACCGGCGGCCGAGCGATAGGCGCGCGATACGCCCTGTAGTTCCAGCAGTGCGTCGGCCATGCTCACATCCCCAGCAGGCTGGCCGGCTCGGCGTCGCCGCCGCTGGATGCCTGGCCAACCACCACGTTCTCGCCGGCTTCCAGGCCGGACAGGATCTGCACGGCGGTGGCGGTGCGCAGGCCGGTGGTCACTGCGCGCTCGCGGGCACGGCCCTTCGCATCAACCACCCGCACGGTCGCGCGGGTACCGGCCCCGTCACCGGCCTCGGTCAATGCGCTCCGCGGCACCTGCAGCGCATTGGCCACGCGTGCCAGCTGGATCGTCACCTTCACCGTCATCGAGGGCTTCAGCATCAGGCCCGGATTGGCCACGTCGAACAGTCCCGCGTAGTACACCGCTTTGGGCGTCTGCGCCGATCCGCCGCTGTTGCCGCTGGCTGCGTCGGCAATCGACGACGGCGCAGGCTCAAGCTGTTGCAGATGGGATTCGTAGCGGCGCCCGCTCGGACCCAGCGTCGAGAACCACAGCCGCTGGCCGGGTGCGATCAGCTCCACGTCGGCCTCGGCGATCTCGGCGCGTACGGTCACGATGTCCATCTGTGCCAGCATCACGAGGGTCGGCGTGGTCTGCATCGAGTTCAGCGTCTGCCCCGCCTTGGTGACGATGGCCACGATGTAGCCCGCGGACGGCGAGACGATACGGGTGTAGCCCAGGTTGATGCGGGCGGTTTCGACCTGGGTCACCGCCTGGTCGATCTGCGCCTGCAATGCAGCGACATCCGAACGTGCCGCGTCGCGCGCCACGCGCGCCGCTTCAAAGCTCTCCTGCGAGACCAGGCGCGATGCCACCAGCTGCGACTGCCGATCATACGTGCGAAGCGCCTGGGTGTAGCGCGCCTGGCTGGCCGCGTGCTGCGCACGCAGCGCATTGGCGGCCGCCTCGGCGCTGCGCAGGGCAATCCGCTGCGGTTGTGAATCCACCTCGGCAATCAGGTCGCCGGCCTGCACGTGCTGGCCCAGCACCACGTGCAGGCGCTTGACCTGCCCCGAGACCTGCGCGCCCACGGCCACCAGCTCCTTTGGATTGACCCGGCCGACCGCCTGCACGGTCCGCTCCAGATCGGCAACCGTGGCCGGTGCGGTGATCAAGGCGGCATCATCGCCATCGGCAAACGCCCACCAGCTGCCCGCGCCGGCAAGAACGGCCAGCGTTGCGGCAATGATCCAGGTCCTGCGGTTGTTCATGAAAACATCCGGGGTGCGTGCAGCCGCCGGGTGCGGCTGCCAGGTCCGCAGTCTGGGAGCCCCAGGTGGATGTTTCTTGGAGCCACCGTGGAGATTGGATGGAGACGCGGCAACTGTTCATGCACCGCGTCGGCGGCTGAATCCGCGGCGCGGCTCCACGCAATCTCGACACAATCTCGATCAAGTCTCCATCAACGGGCGCTAGCCTCGGCGGCCTCGCCGACTGCCTGCCTGCCGTGACCCGTCCCTATCCCGAGCTGCCCCCGATGGATGTTCGCCGCGCTTACTTGGCCTGGTGTGCGCCCTCGCCCTGGTCGCTGGCGCTGGTGATGGCATCAACCATGGCGTGGCTGCTGGCCAGCCAGGAGCCGATGCCGCCGCTGCTGGCCGGCTTCGGCGCCGCCGCACTGGCGTGGTTCCGCAGCGACGGCCCCGGCCACGCCACCCGCGCGGGGACAGCCGTCTCGCTGCTGCTGATCGGGTTGGCGCTGACGTCGGCCACGGCCTTCGGCGCCCACGCCGCGCTGTACCTGCTGCTGGCGGCCACAGCGCTGCTGCTGCTGGCCCTGCTGGCCCTGCGGCTGCGCGCCATCACCGCCATGGCGGCACGCCTGCAGGCACGGGTGGATGCCACCCCGACGGACTGCCGCTGGACCCACCTGCCGGCTGCGCTCTCCACGCTGATCGTGCAGCAGCTGCGCGGCGCGGGGCCGGTGGAGCCGTCCCTGCATCGCACGCTGGTGCTGGCCACGCTGGCCTGGGCAGCCGACGCGGAAGCGCAGGCCATGGAGCGCCGACGATGACGCTGCCGTTGATGCCGCATGTCCCCGCAACGCCCGTAGACGCGTACCCGCCGATGAAACATGAACTCCGCAGCCGACCGGCGCCCCTGGTCCTGATTGCCGAAGACGAGGGTGAAATCGCCGACATCCTCGGCGCCTACCTGGCACGCTCCGGGCTGCGCAGTGCCCGCGCTGCTGACGGCGAAGCGGCCCTGGCCAGCCATCGCCAGCTGCGTCCGGACCTGGTGCTGCTGGACGTGCAGATGCCCAGGATGGACGGCTGGCAGGTGCTGAGCGAGCTGCGCCGGCGCGGCAATACGCCGGTGATCATGCTCACCGCGCTCGACCAGGACGTGGACAAGCTGACCGGCCTGCGCGTCGGCGCCGACGACTATGTGGCCAAGCCATTCAACCCGGCCGAAATCGTGGCGCGCATCCACGCCGTGCTGCGCCGCAGTGCGCAGCGCACCGAGCACGCGGCCGATGGGCTGATCCGGCAGGGGCCGTTCGAGATCGACCTGCGCAGCCACGAGGTGACGGTGTGCGCCGGCGAGCAGGTCCACGTGTTGAATTTCACCCTCACCGAGTTCCGCCTGCTCGCGCACCTGGCGCGTGCGCCGCGCCAGGTGCACACGCGCGTGGATCTGCTGCACAGCTGCCTGCCCGAGGGTGATGCACAGGAACGCACCGTCGACAGCCATGTCAGCAAGCTGCGGCGCAAGCTGGAGGATGTCGGAGTGATCGGCGTTCCCGCCACCATCCGTGGCGTCGGCTACCGCTTCCTGGACTGAATGATGAGTGCGAAAGGCAAGAGCATCGGCCGCCAGATCAGCCTGTCGATCACCGTGGCCTCGCTGTGTTCGACCGTACTGTCGATCAGCGGTTTCTACCTGTTCTACTACCTGCTGGAGGTGTTCTATCCGCGCTGGTACGACGAGCCGAAGACGCTCATGCCTTCCGGCCTGGAGTGGCTGTGGATCTGCCTGACCGCCACCGTGGTGGTCGCGCTGGCCACGCTGATCGCCTCGCGCCTGACCCGGCGCATCATCACCCCGTTGAATTCGGTGGCCGCCAGCCTGCGTCGCGTGGCCAGCGGTGACCTGGAAGCGCGCGCACGCGGCGGCGACACCTCGATGGCCGAGGCCGCCACGCTGGTCGACGACTTCAACTCCATGGCCGAGCGGCTCAGCCGGATGTCCGAGAACCGCGTGTTCTGGAACGCGGCGATCGCACACGAACTGCGCACGCCGATGACCATCCTGCGTGGCCGCCTGCAGGGCATCGCCGAAGGCGTGTTCGAGCCGGGGCCCGAGCAGTTCAACAGCATGCTCACCCAGCTGGAAGGCCTGACCCGCATCATCGAGGACCTGCGCGTGGTCAGCCTGGCCGAGAGCGGTCATCTGGATCTGCGCCTGCAGCGCAGCGATGTCCGCGTGCAGGTGGCGGCAGTGGTGGACGCGATGTCCGAGGCGCTGACCGCAAGTGGTTTCTCGGTGACATTGGACGCACGACCCTCACTGGCCGACTGCGATCCGGCGCGCATCCGCCAGGCGGTGCTGGCGCTGCTGGAGAATGCGCGGCGCCACGCCATTCCCTGTCCGTTGCAGGTCCGCGTGTCGCTGGCGGAGGGCCATTGCACGGTGACAGTTGAGGATGGTGGCCCCGGTGTGCCGGACGATCTTCGCGACAGCATCTTCGAAGCCTTCCAGCGCACCGATGTGTCCCGTTCGCGGCAAAGCGGTGGCTCCGGGCTGGGCCTGGCGGTGGTGCGCGCGATTGCCGTGGCCCATCACGGTACGGCACGCTGCCGGGCCACCGAACGTGGTGGCAGCGCGTTCGAGATCCGCTGGCCAGTGCACGTACGTCGTTAAGGGCCATCGCTGGGTGCTACAGGAACTCCGCCATGCGCTGCAGCTCGTCGTCCAGCGCGCCACGAAAGACCTTGTCGCGGGCCAGCGACTTGCCGGCATAGCCCACGCTCGACACCAGCTCGCCTTCGCGCATGCTCAGGTTGGCCCAGCCCACCACCTGGTCGTGCCACAACACCGGCAGTGCGTAGTAGCCGTACTGGCGTTTCGGCGCAGGCGTGTACGCCTCGAACTTGTAGACCCAATCCCACAGCAGCTCGAAACGGCGGCGGTCCCACACCACCGGGTCGAACGGCGCCAGCAGGCGCACCTGTTCTTCCGGCGCGTGGCGGCGCGAGCGCGGATTTTCGTCCGCCGGCCAGTACCAGGTGGTGCCCTCCACCGTGCAGCTGGCCAACTGCTGTTTGGCCAGTGCCAGTGCCTTGCGGGTCTGCTCGGCCAGGTGCGGAGCGCCATAGCCCAGCAGGCGCACCAGATAGGTCAGGCTGGCCGACGGCAGCGGTGCGTACTTGCGCACCACCAGATCGATCAGGGCGGCAGCACGTTCGATCTGCGCCTGTTCGCTGGCGTCGGCCTGCGGGTGCTCAGCCACCGCATAGATGCGCGTTCCACTGTCACGCCGCTGCACCCGCAACAGGCCGCGGTAGTGCATGCCCTCCAGCAGGTGCGTGCTGGCGTTGCTGGTGCCACCCCAATAGTTGGTCACCCGCCCATGCGGGAACGCCTGGTCGACCTCGCGCGGATGCACGCTGCCGCGCTCGCGCACGAAGGCCAGTACATCTGCTGCGCGACGTTCGGTATCGGCGTCCCATACCCGCTTGGCCACGCGCGGATGCATCAAGCCCAGGTGTTCGCGCGGCAGGAAGCCATAGTTCACCAGGCAATCCTCTTCCACCGGCAGACGCGTGTAGCGCCGCTCAAGATCGCCCGCGCGGTAGTCCTTCACCCGGTGGCGCAGGGTCAGGTCCTGCGCGCGTGCCGGCGCCCGAATCGGGTCAGCCTGCACGAAGCCCAGCCGCCGGATCGCGGTCAGCAGCGTGGTCGGCTTGAACAGCGTGCGCGCCACCGCGTAGCGGCGCAGATCATCGAGAGTGGGCGTGGCAGGCATGGCCGCATTGTATTCTCGGCCATGCGGGATCCGTCCAGTAGCGCCAGGCCATGCCTGGCGGGTGCCTGGAGGGTCCGCCGACGCCATCCACGCACGGCGTGGTTCAACGTTTCATTCCGGATGCAGGCGGTAGATGGCGTGGCTGGTCAACGCCAACGCGGCCAGCTTCAGACCTTCCATCACGCGATCGCCGACGTACTGTTCCGGGCCACCGTTCTGACGGGCGCGTTCGGCCGCCAGCAGGATTTCCTGCACGATACGCAGCCCGGCCAGTGCACCGTCGGCATCGGCCAAGGCCAGGCAGCGGCCTGGGAGCTGATGGCGCTCGGGCCAGGGCTGTCCGTCGGCGGCCGCGCCCAACCCGATGCGATGCAGCAGGGCCATCAGGCTGTTGGGATCAGACGCGTTGTCGTGCCCCTCGTCGGCATTGGCCGGGGCGCGCTGATGGGGCAACTCCGATGCGTTCATGGCAGGTCTCCGTGCAAGGCATACGGGACCACCGCCCTTAACAATCAAGGCGGCGGACGGTACGTGGCTGGAAATCCCGTGAGTCAGTGCTATACCCGGGCGGTGGGCTTGCGCCCACCTCCACGCACCGCCCGCCATGGAACGCGAACGGAATGCCAGCCGACGCCGCACAAGGCGACGCCGGCTGGCAAGCGTAAACAGCACTTACTCAACGAGGTTTCCAGGCCCCGGCCACCCGTTTTCGGTGGCAACCCATCATGTGCACAACGGCGTGGCACGCGCCAACAACCCACGTGCCAAGACAGCGACGTTTACGCAGCGACGCCATTGTCGCATATCGACAATCGAGCCGAAGATTCAACAACTTGCGCCATGCCGATGGCGGCATGCTTCACCCATACCTGCGACGCGCATTCCTTGACCGCATCCGGCTTTCGAGGCTGGCGACATGCCAGTTCCGACATTACGCAAGCAGATGTGCAATCAACGCCAGCACCGCCAGATGTCCCACGTAGTACCCGTAGAACACCCAGCGCCAGCGCGGCAGTTGCCACGGCACCCGCGCGGCCAGCAGCACCACCGGAACGGCCAGCAATGCCCAGCCGTTGTGGTTGGCCCAGCACACCGCCGCAAGCCCAACCAGCAGCGGCCACCACGCCCGATGCCGGAACGCGATCCAGGCCAGCAGCACGGCGCCCACGCCGGCCCACTGGTAGTCCACGACCATCGGCAGCACACCGGCAGCCAGCAACAGCAGCACCGGCCGATTGTTCGCAAGCGCATGCACGGCCACCGCAGCCAGGGCAAAGGTCAGCAGGATGTTGAGCGGCAGCCAGGAACCGAACGCGAGTGCGTGCAATGGCTGCGCGATCAGCCCCCATAGCGCGAGCCGGCGTATCGACTTGCGCAGGTCGGCCCCGGGCTGGGCCAGGTTGCAGGCCATCACCAGCGCGAACAGCGGGAAGGCAATACGCCCCAGTTCGCTGACCACCGGCACGTAGCCACCGAAGACCACCTTGGCCACGTGGTCGCCGGTCATGGTCAGCAGCGCGATCCACTTCAGCAGCTCGCGTGCGCCACTGCCGAGGGTGAGGTTGAACGTGGTCGTCCCGGTCGTGGTCGCTTGCATCGCGGAAGCTTATGCGCATCGGCCAGCCCATTTCCAGCGCCGCGCAGGAGTCCGTCGCTGCAGCCAGCAGGTGGCGGCGCTATGCTGGCCGCCCCTGCTTGTGAGACACCCGCCATGCGCACCCTGTACCCGGCCATCGAGCCCTACCGCGAATTCACCCTGCCGGTGAGCGATCTGCACACGCTGCATATCGAAGAGTGCGGCACGCCGGAGGGCATTCCGGTGGTGTACCTGCACGGCGGGCCGGGTGCTGGCATCTCGCCGACCCATCGCCGCTTCTTCGATCCGGCGCGCTACCGCATCGTGTTGATCGACCAGCGCGGCAGCGGCCGTTCCACGCCGTTCGGCGAGCTGCGCGACAACACCACGCAGGACCTGGTCGGTGACATCGAGAAGGTGCGTGAGCACCTGGGCATCGAGCGCTGGCTGGTCTACGGCGGCTCCTGGGGTTCGACGCTGTCGCTGGCCTATGCGCAGGCACATCCCGGGCGCGCCACCGGCTTGATCGTGCGTGGCGTGTTCCTCGGCCGCGAAATGGAGAACCGCTGGTTCGCCGAGGCCGATGGGGGTGCGCGCTGGATCTTCCCGGAGCGCTGGGACCGCTATGAGGCCTACATCCCAGAAGCCGAGCGTGGTGACATGATCGCAGCCTACTGGTCGCGGCTGGACAGCGCGGACGAGACGACCCGCATCGAAGCCGCGCAGGCCTGGCTGGGCTGGGAAGACAACGCCGCCACCCTGCAGCACGACGTGGATACGCAATCCACCGATGATCCGCTGGATACGCTGGCCAAGGCCCGTATTGAAGCGCACTACTTCCGCAACGGGATCTTCCTGGAACCCGACCAGCTGCTGCGCGATATCGATCGCATCCGCCACCTGCCCGGCGTGATCGTGCAGGGGCGCTACGACATCATCTGCCCGCCGCGCAGCGCGTGGGACCTGGCCAAGGCCTGGCCGGAAGCGCGGCTGGAGATGGTGACCTCCGGCCACAGCGCCAACGAGCCGGCCACGGTCGATGCGCTGGTGCGGGCCACGGATGCGTTTGCCGACCGGTTCGGCAACGGCACCTGACCCGCAGCGTCAACACGCCACCGTGAACCCCACCGTGGTCAGCCCGTTGCGGCTGGCCACGAACACATCGCCACCATGCAGCACGGCGATGGCCTTGACGATCGACAGGCCCAGGCCGTGGTGGCGTTCGCCCCGGTACTCGCGGGCCTGGTCAACCCGGTAGAAACGCTCGAACAACAGCGGCAGGTGCTCGGCGGCGATGCCATCGCCTTCGTTCAACACCGCAATGCGCGCGCCCTTGCCTTCGGCCTGCAGCTGTACCCGCACCGCGGTACCGGGCCGCGCATGCTGCACGGCGTTGTGCAGCAGGTTGGTCAGGGCACGCCGGAACAGCGATGGATCGATGCTGGCGGTCGCATCACCTTCGATGCGGAGGGTCAGCCCGGCTTCCTCGAACAGGAATTCAAGGAAGTCCCCGGCGGCGGCCACTTCGTCGGCCAGCGCCACCGGCCGGGTCTCCATCGCGATGTCGCCCTGCCCGGCCCGCGACAGGAACAGCATGTCGTTGACGATGGCGCGCAGCCGCTCCAGCTCTTCCAGGTTGGACTGCATCACGTCCTGCAGCTGCGCGTTGTCGCGCGGCCGTGACAGGGCCACCTGGGTCTGCCCCATCAGGTTGGCCAGCGGCGTGCGCAGCTCATGCGCCACGTCTGCGTTGAACGCATCCAGCCGCGTGTAGGCGGCCTCGAGGCGATCCAGTGCACCGTTGAAGGCATGCGTCAGGTGCCCCAGCTCTGCCGGCAGCGCCTGTGTGCCGAGCCGCTGTGACAACCGCTGCGGGCTGAGCGAGCGCGCCTCGTCCGAAAGCGCGCGCAACGGGGCCAGTCCCAGGCGCGCGATCCAGTAGCCGAGGCCGGCCACCAGCAGCACGCCCAGCCCGCCGGCAACCCACAGCGCCACGGCGAAGCGCTGCAAGGCATGCGTGTACGGTTCGGAGTCGATACCGATCCACAGGTCCACCGCCGGCCGCACGCCCTTGCCGGGCACGCGCTCATACAGCGTACGCAGCGGATGCTGGCCCTCGCGCTGCAACGTGCCCATGCCGCTGTCGTGGCCATTGGGTGGCTGCACCTGTGGGCGCTCACCACCGATGCGGAAGGTCGGGTCGTCACTCCAGGCCCAGACCAGCGTGTCGCGGTCGCCGGAAATCAGGTTGCCGACCTTGTCGCGCACCTTGCTCCAGCGTTCGCGGGTATCGCACATCGCCACACTGCCGCTGACCGCGTGCAGCTTGGTCTGCAGCTCGGCGTGCTGGTAACGCACCACCTGCCGTTCCAGCACGCCATACACGCCGATGCCCAGCAGGGCGAATACCAGCAGCGCGGCCAGCGCGAACATCGCCGACAGGCGCTGGGCGATCGACCACCTCATCGACCATCACCCTCGTCATCGCGCACTTCCAGCACGTAGCCCATGCCGCGCACCGTATGCAGCAGCTTGCTGGGGTACGGGCCGTCAAGCTTGCTGCGCAGGCGCTTGATCGCCACTTCCACCACGTTGGTGTTGCTGTCGAAATTGATGTCCCAGACCTGCGCGGCGATCACCGTCTTGGACAGGATCTGCCCGCGCCGCTGCGCAAGCAGGGCCAGCAGCGCGAATTCCTTGCCGGTCAGGTCCAGTCGCGCACCGTCACGATAGGCGCGGCGCGCCAGCAGGTTGACCTGCAGGTCGCCCACCTGAAGTTCGGTCGGCTCCTGCTGGCGGCCGCGCCGGACCAGCGCCTGCAGGCGCGCCAGCAGTTCGATGAACGAGAACGGCTTGACCAGGTAGTCGTCGGCACCCTGCCCCAGCCCGTGCACGCGGTCATCCACGCGGTCGCGCGCGGTCAGCATGATCACCGGGGTCTGCTTGCTGCGGCGCAGTTCGCGCAGCACGTTGAAGCCGTCCATGCCGGGCAGCATCACGTCCAGCACGATCACGTCGTAGTCGAACTCGCGGGCAAGGTGCAGGCCGGTCACGCCGTCGGCGGCCAGGTCGACCGCCCAGCCCTGCTCGCCCAGGCCGGTGCGCAGGTAGTGGGCGGTCTTGCTCTCATCCTCGACGATCAGCAGTTTCATCCGGGCTCCGTCAGCGCGGCACCGGCGGCCGCCCTGCGTTCGCGTCGGCGCTGCAGGAACAGCCGGTCCAGGGCCAGGTAGATCACCGGGGTACTGTACAGGGTCAGCAACTGGCTGATCAGCAGGCCACCCACCACCGCCACACCCAGCGGCTGGCGCAGCTCCGAGCCGGTGCCGAAGCCGATCATCAGCGGAATGGCACCCAGCAGCGCCGCCAACGTCGTCATCATGATCGGGCGGAAGCGGGTCAGGCAGGCCTCGTGGATGGCCTGCAGCGGGGTCAACCCGCGGTTGCGCTGGGCATCCAGCGCGAAGTCGACCATCAGGATGCCGTTCTTCTTGACGATGCCGATCAGCAGCACGATGCCGATCAGCGCCATGATCGAGAAATCCAGCCCCCACAGCCACAGCATCAGCACGGCACCGATACCGGCCGACGGCAGCGTGGACAGGATGGTGAGCGGGTGCACGAAGCTCTCGTACAGCACGCCGAGGATGATGTAGACGGCCAGCAGCGCGGCCAGAATGAGCAACGGCTGGCTGGCCAGCGATTCCTGGAACGCCTGTGCGGTGCCCTGGAAGCGCCCGTTGATGCTGTCGGGCATGCCGATCTGCGCCTGTGCCTGCTCGACCAGGGTAACCGCCTCACCCAGCGAGACGCCCGGCGCCAGGTTGAACGACAGGTTCACCGCCGGCAGCATGCCGTTGTGGCTGATCGACAGCGGCCCGTTGCCCGGCGGCTGCACCTGGGCCACCGCCGACAGCGGCACCATCTGCCCGGTCAGCGGCGAACGCAGGTGGAAGTAGGACAGCGCATCGACCTGGCCAAGCAGGCCGGGCGCGATCTCCAGAATCACCCGGTACTGGTTGGTCTCGGTCTGGAACTCGTTGATCTGGCGCTGGCCGAACGCATCGTAGAGCACTTGGTCGATATCGTTGGCGGTCAAGCCGAAGCGCGCCGCAGCGGTGCGATCGATCTGCAACCGGGTAACGCTGGCGCCGACCTGCTGATCGTTGGACACGTCACGCAGCTGCGGCAGACCGCGCAGGTGTTCGGTCAGCTGCTCGGCCCAGCGTGACAGCTCGCGGCTATCCTGGCCGCGCAGTGCGTACTGGTACTGCGTGCGCGCCGGCCCCGCGCCCAGGTTGATGTCCTGCGCGGCCCGCATGTACACGGTGATGCCCGGCACGCTGGCCATCTTCGCGCGCAGCCGGTCGATGAAGCCATGCACGTCCACGTCGCGGTCGCCGCGGTCCTTCAGGATGAACCAGAAGCGGCCATTGGAGAGGGTCTGGCTGCCACCGGTGGCACCCACCGCATGGTTGTAGGCCTGCAACGCAGGATCCTCGGCGGCGATCTTCGCCAGCTGCTGGTGCTTGGCCGCCATCTCCTCGAAGCCGATGTCCTGTGCCGCTTCGGTGGTGGCGAACACGAAGGCGGTGTCCTGCAGCGGGAAGAAGCCCTTCGGGATCATCACGTACGAGGCCACCGCTACCGCCACCGTCGCGCCGAAGCCGAGCAGGACCAGCCGCTGGTGGCCCAACGCCCACTGCAGGCTGCGGTCGTAGCCGGCCAACAGGCGCCCGGCCAGCGTGTCCTGGCCGTCGCGATGGGCCGGCATGCGCTTCATCAGGTGCGCAGCCATCATCGGCGCCAGCGTCAGCGAGGCCACGATGGAGATCAGGATCGCGACCGTGATGGTCATCGCGAACTCCGCGAACAGGCGCCCGACCACGCCGCCCATGAACAGCAGCGGGATGAACGCCGCGATCAGCGACAGGCTGATCGACACCACGGTGAAGCCGATCTCCTCGGCACCCTTCAGTGCCGCTTCCACGGGCCCCAAACCGGCCTCGCGATGGCGGTGGATGTTCTCCACCACCACGATGGCGTCGTCCACCACGAAGCCGACCGCTACCACCAGTGCGACCAGGGTGAGGTTGTTGAGGCTGAAGCCGGCCACATACATTGCGGCGAACGTGGCGACCAGCGCTACGACCAGCACCGCACCGACGATGAGCGTGGCCGAGAGCTGGCGCAGGAACAGCCCCATCACCAGCACCACCAGGACGATGGTCAGCACCAGGGTGACCTCCACCTCGTGCAGCGACGCGCGGATGGTGCGCGTGCGGTCGTTGAGCACTTCCACATCGACGCTGGCCGGCAGGTTGGCGCGCAGCTCCGGCAAGGCGGCCAGCACCGCATCGGTGGTGCGAACGATATTCGCGCCCGGCTGCCGGCTGATGATCAGGCCCACGCCCGGCTGCCCGTTCGGCCACGCCTGCACATAGGCGTTCTCGGCACCGTCGACCACTTGCGCGACATCGCCCAGCGTGACCGGCGAACCCTGCCGGTAGGCGACCACCAGCTGGCGGTAGTCCTGGGCATCGAACAGCTGGTCGTTGGCCTCGAAGGTGGACGTGCGCTGTTCGCCCATCAGCGCGCCCTTGGCCTGGTTGAGGCTGGCGTTCTGGGCCACGCCGCGCAGGTCGGACAGGGTCATGCCCATCGATGCCAGCCGCTCCGGCTGGGCCTGGATGCGGATGGCCGGGCGCTGCTGGCCGACGATATTGACCTCGGACACGCCACTGATCTGGCTGATCGAACGCGCCAAGCGGCTCTCGGCCAGGTCGCTCAGCTCGGTCATCGACATCTGTGCCGAGACCACGCTGAGCACCAGGATCGGGCTGTCGGCCGGGTTGACCTTGCGCCAGGTCGGCAGGTTCGGCAGGTCGCCGGGCAGGCGCCCGGCCGCCGCATTGATTGCCGCCTGTACTTCCTGTGCGGCGGTATCGATGTTCTTTTCCAGATCGAACTGCAGCGTGATCGAGGTGCTGCCGAGCGCGCTGGTGGAGGTCATCTCGATGATGCCGGGCACGCCGGTCAGCTGCGTTTCCAGTGGCGTAGCCACCGCCGACGCCATGGTCTCGGCGCTGGCGCCGGGCAGGCTGGCATTGACGCGGATGGTCGGGAATTCCGCTTCAGGCAGAGGTGCCACCGGCAACCGTGGCAACGCGGCCACGCCGAGCAGTATCACCGCCAGCGTCAGCAGCGTGGTGGCCACCGGATGCCGGACGAACCAGCTGGACAGCGAAACGCGGGTGCTCATGGTGCGGCCCCGGCCCTGGCAACCGGTGCGCCGGCTTCAGTGACGACCACACCCGGGCGCAGGCGCGACTGGCCATCGCGAACGATCACATCACCCACCCGCAGCTCGCCCTGTATGGCCACCTGCCCGTTCTCGGCTTCACCAACGGTGACCGGTAGCACCTCGACGCTCCCATCCCCCACTACGCGGTAGACGAAGCTGCCCTCGACACCGCGCTGGATTGCCGCAGCGTCCACCACCAGTGCGTCCGTGGTCTGGCCGATGCGTATCCGCACGCTGACCAGCTGCCCGGGCCACAGCCGGTCGTCGGCATTGGCGAAGCGGGCACGCAACCGCACCGTGCCGGAGGTCTCGTCGATCTGATTGTCGATCACCTGCAGGGTGCCTTCGGCGAGGCGCTGGCCACCATCGCGGTCCAGCGCCTGCACCGCCACGTCGCCGGCAGCCAGTGCCTGCCGCAGCTGCGGCAACGCGTCCTGCGGCAGCGCGAACACCACCGAGATCGGATCTGTCTGCTGCACCGTCACCAGTCCCTGCGTATCGGTGGCACGCACCAGGTTGCCGGGGTCCACCTGGCGCAGGCCGATGCGGCCATCCATCGGCGCCAGGATACGGGTGTACGACAGCTGCACCTGTGCGGCATCCACCGCCGACTGATTGCCACGCCCGGTGGCCTGCAGCTGCTGTACCGTGGCCGCCTGCTGCTCCAGCATCTGCCGCGAAACCAGCTGGTCGGTAGACAGGTGCTGCAGCCGCGCCAGGTCCGAGCGCGCGGCATCCAGCGTGGCACGGTCGCGAACCACCGCAGCCTGTGCGCCACCCAGGTCGGCACGGATCGCGCGATCATCGATACGGGCCAGCAACTGGCCCTTGCGCACCTTCTGGCCTTCCTCGAACAGCACCTCGGTCAGAACGCCATCGACCTGCGGCCGCAGCACGGCGCTCTGCAACGACTGCACCGTGCCTACGCCGCTGCGCCAATGCGCCACGTCGCGCTGCTCGACACGGCCGGTCACCACCGGTACCGGCGGCGGCGCATTGGCCGGTTGCGCGTCGCTGCGCGGCACACCCTGGAACAGCATCACCAGCGACAACACCACCAGCAGCAACACGCCCAGGACAAGGTGGCGGCGACGCATTCGTGCGGACAGGAAGGGAATTCGCATGACAGGGATCCATACCGGTGCCGGCGCGGGGGCTGCGCGGGCCTGATGCCATCCTCCCGGCTGGCCTCCGGCGCCTTGCTGTCGCCTGCCTGACAATTTCGTCAGGTGCGGCCGGTGCACGCATGGGGCGTGCGGGTGAACGGTGGCCCACCGCCATCTGGCGACCCGCTCGGTTCTTCGCAGCTCGCTTACAGATCCGGGCCGAATATCCGGCCGTGGCCATCCACACCCGTGGCCGCGTCCCCACTTCTGGAGCCTGTCATGACCGGCATTCGCTACGTTCCTGCTGTCCTCGTCATCACCATCGGCCTGCTGTTGGGCGCCTGTTCCAAGACCCAGGAGGCAAGCAAGGCCACCGCCGCCGAGGACGTCACCGAAGTGAAGCTGATACCGCCGTATGAGTCGCTGGACAAGGACAAGGACGGCATTGTCACCCTGGCGGAAGTCGATGCAGTGGCTCCGGACTGGGCCGAACGCTTGCACGCCTGCGATACCGACCGTGACAAGACGTTGACCCGTGGCGAGTACGACGTGTGCAAGCAGACCAGCGGCGCACATTGACCCACCACTGGATCCTTGATCGGCACCGCATGTGCCCGGCTATACCAAGGTATAGCCGGGCTAACCCACGGGCCTCTAGGCCTGCCCCATTCAGGGGCGGACAATAGCGCCACTGGCCAGGGCAACCCTGGCTGGCACCCTCCCCTCATGGAGACGCAGATGGACCCCGACCCTGCCGGGCGTGCCGCGCCCCGGATGACCGCTTGTTGCCTGTTCCTGGCGCCTGCCCGCCGGTCCCTGCCTGCCTGAGTGACGGGGGACCGCCAGGCGCCGCCTGCCTGGAGATCGCCCCCATGTCCTACAAGATCCTCTACATCACCCTGCGCCGCCTGATCGGTGAGCGCGATGTCGCCGGCCTGCGCAGCCAACTGCTGCAGCACGGCCCGGTCATGTTCGCCCGGTCGCTGTCGCTGGGTTCACCCCGCGTGGTGGCCGACGCGCTGTCGCTGCTGCCGATCAGCGAGCGCATCAATGTGCTTCGCCACCTGCCCTATCCCCTGCGCGATGCAATGAAACCGCTATGCATCGGCGGCAGCCAGCGCCTGCACATGCAGCCGTGGTCGCCGGCGGTGCTGGCGATGCGCCACGCCTGATCTGCCTCACCCATTCCGTTCGTGTTCCGGCTGCGGCCGGCTCTGACATTCAAGGAGCGTCCCATGAGCCTGCTCAACGCCTGGTTCAACGCCTTCCTGCGCAGCCGCCGCGCAGGCAACCTGTTCCGCCGCCGTGCGATGCCCGAGGCCGGGTTCGGCCCGGGCAGCGCCGAGGCGGCGCCGTTCGCGCTCACCACCGGCCTGGTCACCCTTGCCCAGCAGGAGGAAGCCGAACTGCTGGCCACGCTGGGCTCGCATGCCGATGGCCTCAGCCCGCATGAAGCCGAGGAGCGGCTGGCCACGCTCGGCCCCAACGAGGTGGATCACGAAAAGCCGCTGCCGTGGTGGCGCCACCTGTGGCAGTGCTACCGCAATCCGTTCAACCTGCTGCTGACCGTGCTGGCGGCGGTGTCCTGGCTGACCGAGGACATCAAGGCCACCGTGGTGATCGGCGCGATGGTGCTGCTGTCCACGCTGATCCGCTTCGTCCAGGAGGGTCGTTCGAACCGGGCCGCCGAGCGGCTGAAGGCCCTGGTCGGCAACACCGCACGCGTGCTGCGCCGCAATCCCGGCACCGAGGCTGCGGATGTGGCCGACCAGTATTTCGGCGCGCACCTGCACAGCCGTCGCCCGGCACGCCTGCTGGACCTGCCGATCCGCGAGCTGGTGCCCGGCGACCACATCGTGCTGTCGGCCGGCGACATGATTCCGGCCGATTGCCGCGTGCTGACCGCCAAGGACCTGTTCGTCGCGCAGGCCGCGATGACCGGCGAATCGCTGCCGGTGGAAAAGTTCGCGCACCCCGGCGATGGCCTGGCTGGCCTGCTGGAACAGCACAACCTGCTGTTCATGGGCACCAACGTGGTGTCAGGCACCGCCACCGCCGTGGTGCTGGCCACCGGCAACCGCACCTACTTCGGCACGCTGGCCCAGCGCAGCACCGCCACCGACCGTGCGCCGACCGCGTTCCAGGCCGGCGTCAACAGTGTCAGCTGGCTGCTGATCCGCTTCGCGCTGGTGATGGTGCCGTTCGTGCTGCTGATCAACGGCTGGACCAAGGGCGACTGGACCGAGGCGTTCCTGTTCGCGCTGTCAGTGGCGGTGGGCCTGACGCCGGAAATGCTGCCGATGATCGTCACCTCCACCCTGGCCAAGGGCGCGGTGCTGCTGTCGCGGCGCAAGGTGATCGTCAAGCGCCTGGATGCGATCCAGAACTTCGGCGCCATGGAAGTGCTGTGCACCGACAAGACCGGCACGCTCACCCAGGACAGGATCGCGCTGGAGCGCCACACCGATGTGTTCGGCCACGATTCGGAAGACGTGCTGAAGTTCGCCTATCTCAACAGCCACTTCCAGACCGGCCTGATCAACCTGCTGGACCGTGCGGTGCTGGAGCACGTGGAGCTGCAGAGCTCGCTGCGGCTGTCGCAGGACTACCACAAGGTGGACGAGATCCCGTTCGACTTCGAGCGCCGCCGCATGTCGGTGGTGGTATCCGAACGCGAGGACCACCATGAGCTGATCTGCAAGGGCGCGGTGGAAGAGATGCTGGCGGTATGCAGCACCGTGCGCGAGAACGGCCAGGACATGCCACTGGACGAGCGTCGCCTGGCGCGGGTGCGGCAGACCACCGAGGAGCTGAACGAACAGGGCCTGCGCGTGGTGGCGGTGGCGATGAAGGAGACCGCAGCCCACCAGACGGTGTACACGCAGGCTGACGAGTGTGGACTGACCCTGGTCGGCTACGTGGCGTTCCTGGACCCGCCGAAGGAATCGGCCGCACAGGCGCTGCAGGCGCTGGCCGCGCATGGCGTGGAAGTGAAGGTATTCACCGGCGACAACGAGCTGGTGACCGCCCGTGTCTGCGCTCAGGTGGGACTGGACGCGGACACCATCCTGACCGGCCCGCAGATCGAGCGCATGGACGACGGCGCGCTGTCGCGGGCGCTGCACCACCATCGCGTGTTTGCCCGGCTGACGCCGCTGCACAAGGAGCGGCTGGTGCGCGAGCTGCGCGCGCAGGGCAAGGTGGTCGGCTTCCTCGGCGACGGCATCAACGATGCGCCGGCGCTGCGCGCAGCCGATATCGGCATCAGCGTGGACAGCGCGGTGGACATCGCCAAGGAGGCGGCCGACATCATCCTGCTGGAGAAGAACCTGATGGTGCTGGAGGAAGGCGTCATCCAGGGCCGGCGCACGTTCAACAACATGCTGAAGTACATCCGCATGACCGCCAGCTCCAACTTCGGCAACGTGTTCTCGGTGCTGGTGGCCTCGGCCTTCCTGCCGTTCCTGCCCATGCTGCCGCTGCAGCTGCTGGTGCAGAACCTGCTGTACGACATCTCGCAGATCGCCATCCCGTTCGACAACGTTGACGAGGAACTGGTGCGCAGGCCGCTGAAGTGGAACCCGGCGGACATCGGCCGCTTCATGGTGTTCTTCGGGCCGATCAGCTCGCTCTTCGACCTGACCTGCTTCGCACTGATGTGGTACGTGTTCGACGCACGCACGCCGGCCGACCAGGGCCTGTTCCAGTCCGGCTGGTTCGTGGTCGGCCTGCTGACCCAGACCCTGATCGTGCACATGATCCGCACGCCCAAGGTGCCGTTCCTGCAGAGCATTGCCGCGCCGCCCCTGCTGCTGATGACCGGCCTGATCATGGCCATCGGCGTGTTCCTGCCGATGAGCCCGCTGGCCGGCTACTTCAAGCTGCAGGCGCTGCCCGCCGGCTATTGGCCGTTCCTGGTCGCGATCCTGGTCGGCTATGCGGTGCTGACCACTGCGCTGAAGAAGTTCTACATCCGTCGTTACGGCTGGCAGTAGGCGCCCGCCGGCCTCGTCCAGGGAGAAATGGATGCTCGACATCAACCCGAACCTGCCGGCGTTCAACGCCGGCGCAACCCTCAGCTCGCTGATCAGCCTGTCGGTGGCGTTCGTGCTGGGCACGGCCATCGGCCTGGAGCGGCAGCTGCGCCAGCGCACCGCCGGCCTGCGTACCAATACACTGGTGGCAGTGGGTGCAGCGGTGTTCGTCGACCTGGCGGTGCGCTTCCATGACCTGTACGGCGGCCCGCCGTCGCCACTGCATGTGGTCGCCTATGTGATCTCCGGCGTTGGCTTCCTAGGTGCCGGCGCAATCATGAAGGAGGGCGCGCAGGTGTCCGGCCTGAACACCGCGGCCACGCTGTGGGGATCGGCGGCAGTGGGCGCGTGTGCCGGCATCAAGCTGCTGCCCGAAGCGGTGCTGGCCGCAGTGTTCGTGCTGGCTGCCAACACCCTGCTGCGGCCGGTGGTGAACCGCATCCAGCGGCAGCCGCTGCCGGAAGCGTTCAGCGAGGCCACGTATGCGATCAACGTGGTCTGCCAGCGCGAGCAGCAGGCCGAGGTGCTGGACCGGCTGTTGCTGCTGCTGGAGCAGGCGCAGTACCCGGTGCGCGCGGTGGACCAGCGCCCATTCGGCGACCGTGACGTGGAAATCGAAGCCGTGTTGTACGCGACCGCGGTCGATGCCGGAGAGCTGGATGCGGTTCTTGCCACGCTGGCAACCACGCCCGGCGTGCTGCAGGGGTTCTGGAACGCCAGCCTGGAAGAGTAGTGCCGGCCGCTGGCCGGCAACCTCATGATCCCGGACGCACCGTGCATCGCCTCGGCACGCCCACCGCTGCGGTAGTGCCGGCCGCTGGCCGGCAACCTCACGATCCCGGACGCACCGTGCATCGCCTCGGCACGCCCACCGCAGCGGTAGTGCCGGCCGCTGGCCGGCAACCCCATGATCCCGGACGCACCGTGCATCGCCTCGGCGCGCCCACCGCTGCGGTAGTGCCGGCCGCTGGCCGGCAACCTCACGATCCCGGACGCACAGTGCATCGCCTCGGCGCGCCCACCGCTGCGGTAGTGCCGGCCGCTGGCTGGCAACCTCATGAGCTCCGGCAACACCGTGCAGTTGTACCAGCGGCCGGCACTACCGGTCGGCATCTACCGAGGGCGGCTTTGCTATCCTTTCACCCCACGCCAGGGAGCCGTCCCGATGCCATCGCTGTCGCCCCGCCGCCCGCTGGTGCTGCTGGCCCTGATCGTCGTGATGGCCGCGATCTTCCTGATCGACACCGTCACCGATTACGCGGTTGCCGCCGCCTGCTTCTACGCGGCGGTCATCCTCGCGGCGTCGCGCGTGCTGGCCGCCCGCGGCCTGATCACGCTGGCCATCGCCTGCATCGCGCTGACCGGACTGAGTTTCTTCCTGACCCGCTTCGGCACCTACCGCATCGGCCTGGTCAACTCGGTGATCGGCATGCTGGTGATCGGCATCACCACCTACCTCGCGCTGAACATGGAAGCGGCCAAGGCCGCCGTGCAGGAGGCGCAGGGCCGCCTGTTGCGGGTGGCGCGCGCGTCCACCGTGGGCGAACTGACCACCTCCATCGCGCATGAAGTGAACCAGCCGCTGGCGGCCATCGCCAGCAGCGCCGAGGCCTGCCAGCGCTGGCTCGCGCAGGACCCACCGAACGTGGACAAGGCGCGGCAGACCGTGGCCCGCATCCTCGCCGACGCGCATCGCGCCGGTGACGTGATCGCCCGCATCCGCGGCCTGACCCAGGGCGCGGCACCGGAACGACGCGCCTTCGACCTGAACCAGGCCGTGGAGGAAATGCTGGCGCTGTCGCGCAGCGAACTGGACCGGCATGGCGTGCCTGTAGCCCTGCTGCTGGACCCCGACCTGCCACCGGTGCATGCCGACCGCGTGCAGGTGCAGCAGGTGGTCGGCAACCTCATCCTCAATGCGGTGGACGCGATGGAGGCGGTGCCTGCCGCCGATCGCCGCCTGTCCCTGCTGACCCGGCGTGATGGCCAACGGGTCAGCCTCAGCGTGCGCGATCGTGGCGTCGGCCTGCCCGCCGAGCATCCCGAGCGCGTCTTCGACGCGTTCTGGACCACCAAGTCACACGGGTTGGGGCTGGGCCTCAGCCTGAGCCGCTCGATGATCGAGGCCAACGACGGCCAGATCCGTGCCGAACGCCCGGCAGGCGGCGGTGCCTGCTTCGTCTTCGACCTGCCGGTCGCCACGGATGTCCACCATGCGTAAGCCCACGGCCCCGGCCATCGATCCAGCACCCATCGTCTATGTGGTCGACGACGATCCCTCTGTACGCGCGGCGCTGGAAGACCTGCTGGCCTCGATGGGCCTGCAGGTGCGGGCGTTCGCGTCCACCCAGGCCTTCCTCGAACACGACCTGGAAGACGCGCCGGCGTGCCTCGTGCTGGATGTGCGGATGCCCGGGCAGAGCGGCCTCGAATTCCATCGCACGATGGGCAGCCATGGCCTGCAGTTGCCCGTGGTGTTCATCACCGGCCACGGCGACATCGCGATGGGTGTCAACGCGATCAAGGACGGCGCCATCGAGTTCCTGACCAAGCCCTTCCGTGACCAGGAACTGCTCGATGCCATCCACAAGGGCATCGAGATCGACCGCCAGCGCCGCCGCGAAGGCGACGTGCTGGGCGCGCTGCAGCAGCGCTGGGATTCACTGAACGCTGGCGAGCGCGAGGTGGTCGATGGCGTGGTGCGCGGCCGGCTCAACAAGCAGATCGCCGGTGACCTCGGGGTCAGCGAGATCACGGTGAAGGTCCGCCGTGCGCAGGTGATGCGCAAGATGGGCGCACGCACCCTGGTCGACCTGGTGCGCATGTACGACCGCCTGCAGGCCGGTTCCGGCTGAGCGCCGCCCCACCTACTGCGGATCGGGCAGCGAATACAGCAGCCGGTACGCGTGGCGGCCCTCGCTGATGGTGATCTCCAGCGTGCCGGCCAGGCCCAGCAGGCCATCACTGCCGGAATCGGGCACGACCACCACCCTCAGCTCCGGCGTGCCGCGGGTCATCAGCCCGGTGTGCTGCAGGGTGAAGCCGCCCTGGCGCCCGGCCAGCGTGGCCGTCACCCGTTCCATTGCCACATAGCCGGCCGAGCCCTGCACCGGCGTGCGGACGGCCAGCATCTGGCCGACGCTGCTGCCCTGCAGGTCGCCGGTGAAGGTCTTGTCGATCGACATCACCGCGATCGGGCCGTCGTTGCCACCGACCGGTCGCAGATCCACTTCAAACGTACCGTGTGCTTCACCCTGCATCCCGCGCTCCTGTCTGATCAGTCGGATTCCGCTACTTCTTCGTCGCCAGCACGATCACCCCGGCCACCACCAGCCCGATGCCGCTCCACTCCCGCAGGCTGGGCCGCTCGCCCAGCAACAGGTAGGCCAGCACGATCACCAGCACCACGCTGAACTTGTCCACCACCGCTACCTTGGCCAGCTCGCCGCTCTGCAGCGCGCGGAAGTAGAACAGCCACGAGGCGCCGGTGGCCAGCGCCGACAGCACCAGGAACAGCTGGGTGCGCCCGGGCAGCAGCAGCGGGTTGGACCATTTGCCGGTGAGCACCACCAGCGGCAGGATCACCGCCGCCACCACCATGGTGCGGATGGCCATCGCCAGGTCCGAGTCGACGCCCTTGACGCCAACCTTGGCAAACAGCGCGGTCAGCGCTGCGAACACGGCGGACAGTCCAGCCCAGAGCAACCATTGCGGTAGGTTCTGCACGAAGCCCTCGCTTGCCTGCTCGGCGGGTGTGCCAACGCTACTCCACCCTGCCATCGGTGGGGCTTCACCCGCCCATCACCGCCGCTACAATGGGCCAGGAATCGCCATGGGGCGATCTGCAGGGATTGCACCGTGCTTGAACAGGACACCCTCCTCGCCCAGAGCGGGCCCGCTGCCCGCGAGCGGGCCGGCCGGCCGTGCAGCGCGCGGCTTGCGCTCAACTTCCCCTTCGATTCGCAGCACCCTGCCCGTTCCGCGCGGCAGTTTTCCCATCGTTTGCCCTGAACGGAGCCGTCGAAATGCCCGAGAACACTCTCCTTGCCACGCCGGCTGCTTCGGCACCGATCAAGTACCTCGACCGCGCCATGGCCACGCTGCGGAGCCTCGGCTTGGCCGCTCCCCAGGACAACAACGCACCGGCCATCGCGCTGGTCTCGCAGTTGTCGAGCCTCGACCAGGGCCGGGTGGTGGCCATTGCCCGCGTGCTGCAGCAGTCCGGTCATTTCAACGCCGTGATGCGTGACGAAATCAGCTCGGCCAAGGTGTCCGACCGCTACACCGAGATCATCCGCGCCTTCGACAGCATCCGCGATGATGCCAGCGCCATGGTCGAACAGGTGCGCGACGGCAGGATCGACATGGGCGAGCGCCTGCAGAACCTGTGGATGAAGGTGACCCGCGGCGACATCCCGAGCCGGTTCGAGAAGATCCGCCGCACCTTCCTGGAGGTCAGCCGCGATTCGGCCGAACAGCTGCAGCGCGAATCGCGCGTGCTGGAGATGTACGGCGACTTCCGCCTGTCGATCAAGGATGCGGAAATCCAGGCGCATGAACTGTTGAAGCTGCAGGAGCAGGCGCTGGCCGATGCGCGCGAAGCGTTGAAGCAGGCGCAGCAGCGCGTGGAGTCGGCCGACCCGGGCGCCGATGCTGCCGACACCGGCCGCCTGGTCATGGCCCGCGATGAGGCCCTGCGCACCCAGCAGGCCGAAGAGTCGCGCTACCAGCTGGCCAAGGACCTGGCCGAGAACCTGCAGGTGAACTACGCCACGTCCGAGGCGATCATGCTGCGCGTGCACCAGTCGCACGAGGTCAAGCGCCGCGTCAACGAGCGCTCGGTGGTGTTCTTCTCCACCAATGAAACCAGCTTCACCGCCTTGAACCTGGCCTTCACTACGCAGATGGGCCTGCACGAGTCCACCCAGGCGCTCAACGCGATGACCGAGGGCACCTCCAAGGGCCTGGAAGCGGTGGCCAACATCGGCGACGACGTCCTGCACGAGGGCCTGAAGGCCGGCTATGGCGCCACCATCGGCGTCGATTCGGTGCGCAAGCTGGTCGATGCAGTGGTGCGCTTCCAGGAAACCTCGCTGCAGGAGATCGAGCAGCTGCGCAACCAGGCCACCCGCGATTCGGCCGAGATCGCCGAGTATGTCGAGCAGGGCAAGCAGCGTTTCGCTGCCCTGCTGCAGGCGCCGCCGAGCCCGGAGCCGCGCTGAAGTGAGTGCGACGATGGCCCCTGCGGAGCTGCAGGATGCACTGCTGACCATGGATGTGGTCGACCAGCTGCGTTACCGCAATGCCGAAATGAAGGCGCTGGCCGACAGCGGCCATGACAAGGCGGCCTTGAAGCGGCGCCTGCTTGAGCTGTACCGCTCGCAGGGGATCGAGGTCTCCGACGAGATCCTCGAGGCCGGCATCCAGGCCCAGCGTGAGCAGCGCTATCTCTACACTGCGCCGCGTGGCTGGAAGGCGTGGCTGGCGCGGCGCTGGATCGACCGCGCGCGCCTGCTGAAGTGGGCACTGGCCGTGGCCCTGGCGCTGCTGGTGCTGGTGGCGCTGCTGGTGATGGCACGCAGCTTCGGCGCGTTCGTGCATGACATCAACGTGCAGAACAACGTGCAGGCGCTGAACGACAAGGTCGCCGCACAGCAACAGGAGGCTGTTGCAGCGCGCACCCTGCTGGCCGCGCAGGAACAGGCCCTGCAAGGCCTGCTGCCACGTGCCAGCGCCAGCGGCGACCGCCTGCAGCCGCTGACCGAAAGTGCGCAGGCCGCGCTGGCCGAAGCACAGCGTCACTTCGCCGGCCTCCCGGCCGCAATGGCGGCACTGCCGACCCTTGTGCGCAAGGACAAGCTCACCCGGCTCAGCAGCGGTGGCAGCGCCACCGGCGAGCGCGCGGCCGCGCAGGTGGAGCAGCAGCGGCTGGCTGCGGCGCAACGGCTCGCCAACGCCCGGGACACCCTGCCCGCGCTGACCGAGCGGGTGAACATCCTCGTCCAGGCCGTGGAGGCCAGCGAGCTGCTGGACACCACCAACACCGCCGCAAAGGCAGCACGCCTCACGCCGGATGCAGAGCAGGTGCGCGCACGCGCCTACACCGGCGGTGATGTCGCGCTGCGCGCAGGCGACATGGCCGCGGCCGGCCAGGCGGTGTCGACCCTGAAGGACCTCATCAGCAGCGCCGACACGCTGGCCGCGCTCAACGATCGGCTGGCCCGGCTCAAGGCCGACGGCCTGGCCACCGGCGTCGCCGGCGAAGACCGCAAGCGCTTCGAGCGAGCGCTGGACCAGGCCGCGCGCCTGATCCGGGTCGAGACGCTGGCCGAGGCCGGTCCGGCCCTGGACGAGGTCAGCCAGCTGGTGGGGCTGCTGTCACAGACCCTGGTCTACCGCATCGTCAACCGTGACGACGAACGTACCGGTGTCTGGCGCTACAACGAAAAGGCCAACGGTGGCCGCAACTACTATCTGGTGGCCGAAGCGCTGGACGAAGCCGGCAACGCTGCCGAACTGCCGATCCGCAACGAGGAAACCGGCAAGGAGGAACGGGTCTCGGTGTTCGCCGTGCGCGTTCCCCAGGCTACCTATAACCGGGTCGCCGCCGACAAGCAGGACAACGGCATCATCGAGGACGACCTGATCGGCAGCAAGCCACGCGGCAGCCTGTCGCCGCGTTTCCGCATGCCCACGACCGGCGGCTACATCACCGAATGGTGATGGACAAGGAACCGACATGAGAGATTTGAACGACGCGATCGCCGAAGTCGCGGCCGATATCCGCCAGGTCCAGGCATCGCTGGCCGAGCGTGGCGATGCGTGCCGGAAACTGATCAAGGAACAGGAGGCGCTGCACGGCCAGGTCCGCGAGGACTTCAATGCCCTGGCCCGGCTGCACGCCCAGGCGGCCATTGATTCGTCGCCGGCGATGGCCAGGGACCTGCTGCAGCAGTCCAGCGCCGACCTGCAGCGCCGTGACCGCAAAGCAGCGATGCTGGCCGACGAACTACAGGCGCTGCTGGACATCGAACAGTCGTTGCAGCAGCGCTCGCAGGCGGCCGTGGCCGCACGCGACGCCGCCGGGGGGCAGTTGCAGGCACTGCAGGACCAGGTGGATGCTGCGCTGGAAGCGGACCCCGCCTACCGGGCCCTGCAGGACGAACTGCAGCTGGCACAGGCGCGGGCCGAGACCGTCGAGCGCATGGCCGCCTCTGCACAGGCGGAGCATGATGCCAAGGCCGGCGCCTATCAGGCCGACCCGGTCTTCATGTACCTGCACCAGCGCGGCTTCGGCAGCACGGCCTACCGCAGCTGGCCACTGGTGCGCACAGTCGATGGCTGGCTGGCCGAGCTGTGCGGCTTCGAGCGCGCCCGCCGCGAGTACGCCACGCTGGTCGAACTCCCGCCGTACCTGCAGGCGCATGCCGGACAGGCCCGCGACGCGAGCGAAACTGCCCGCCAGCCAGTGCAGCAGGCCCGTGACGCCGCGCTTGCCCAGGCCGGGGGCGAGCCGCTGAGGCAGCAGCTGCAGACCGCACAGGGCGCCGTTGCACAGGCACTGCTGAACGAGCAGTTGCATCGGCAGGCCGTGGACGCCAAGCAGGCACAGATCGATGGCTTCCGCAGCTGGACCGACGCGGAGGGCAGTGCCCTGCTCACCGCGCTGGCACGCACGCTGTCGGCCACCGGCATGAACGAACTGTACCGGCGCGTCGCCGCCACGGCGTCCGGCGAAGACGATGCGGTGCTTGAGCGCATCCAAGGCACTCGCCAGCGCTTGGGCGAGATCGATGGCCTGGTGGCAGAGCACACCCGCGAAATGGCCGTACTGAAGAAGCGCCTGGACAACCTGCAGGCGACGCGCAGGAGCTACCAGGCGGCAGCAGACGCCGAACGCCAGGCCTACCAGGCCCCGACCTACCGCAGGGCCACCGCTACCGCAGTTTCGGCGTCCTTCTTCAGTACGACCCGCAGCGGCAGCAGCAGCAGCGCTTCCTCGGGCGGCCTGTTCAACTGGGCATCGAGCAGCTCCAGCAGTTTCGATTCCAGCTCCAGTTCGAGTTCCCGCTCCAGCGCCCGTTCCGACAGTGGCGATGGCTTCAGCAGTGGCGGTGGCATCAGCGGTGACGGGGATTTCAGGACCGGCGGCGGCTTCTAGCCCGGCCGTTGCCGGGCGCGCCCGGCCAGGCGCGTGTCCAGCAGGCCCACACCCAGCAGCACCAGGCTGGTCAGCCAGCCGGCGGCGAGCAGGTGCGTCCAGGGCAGTGCCAGTCCCAGCGCCAGCAGCACCAGCGCACCCAGCAGGTGCGAGCGCGGCGCGCGGCCGTAGACCACGCGCTTGTAGAGGGCACTGCCCAGCAGGTAGAGCAGCGGACCGGCCACCATCATGGCGGCGTACCTCCAGGTCGTGCCTGCCCCAGGGTGGTCCATGACCAGGTCGTTGCCCACCGCGGTGGCGATGATGCCGGCGATCAGCAGCGCGTGTACGTAGTGGAAGTTGGCCCCCATCCGGCCGGGGTCGTCGGACCGGGTGATCGCGGCGGTGGCATCGCGACTGGAGATGCCGAAGTACAGCCACCACATCGCCAGTGTTCCGGCGAAGGTCGCCAGCACCGCCGACACCACCTCCAGACTCCAGTGTTCGACCTCGCTGAGCACCCCGCCGGTGGCCAGCAACGTCTCGCCCAGGGCGACGATGACGAACAGCTGGCAGCGTTCGGCCAGGTGGCCGCCCTCGATGGTCCATTCACGGGTGTGCGATCGCCCCAGGCCCGGGAACGCGAAGCCGAACATCGGCGAGATGTATTCGCAGGCCACCGCCAGCGCCCACAGTGCCAGCCGCAGATTGCCCTCGGCGGCCGCGCCAGCCAGCCAGAAACACGCCGACACGCTGACCCAGGCCAGCATGCGACGGAAGTTGGCTGCCAATGGGTGCCCGCGGCCTACCTCCAGCAGTACGAAGCTGGTGCGTCCCACCTGCATCGTGGCGTATGCCCCGGCGAACACCCAGGCGCGATCGGCGAACGCCTCGGGAATGGAGGAGGACATCAGCAACGCCAGCAGCATGGTGGCAAACAGCAGGCCACGGATGCGCGGCGCCTCCGGATCGAACCAGTTGCTGACCCAGCACGCATACTGCCACCCCAGCCACACCGCGAACCACAGCACCAGCGTCTGCAGCACGCCGGCCAGGTCCAGGTGGTGCAGCAGATGGTGGCTGAGCTGGGTGACCGCGAACACGTAGACCAGATCGAAGAACAGTTCTTCATAGGTGACGCGGGCATGGTGGCCGTCGCGGTGGCGCAGCGCAGGCAGTCGCAGTTGAGAACTCATGGCGGTCCTTCAGCGCGCCAGGCGCCAGTACAGGAGGGCGGCCAGCAACGCCGGCACGGTGAAGACCAGCAACAGGATCGGCAGCTCTTCTCGCAGGGCATAGCCTGCCTTGCTGACGCCCACCCACAGGTTGGCCACCGTGACCAGCAGCCACGTGGCGATGAACGCCAGCAGCGCGGTCGGCAGCTGCGATGTGCCGACGCTCCACAGCCTGCCAAACAGCGCGAATACGCCCAGCAACAGTACGCCGCCCAGCATCACCATAAGCACATGCATGGTCCACCTCCTCGAGCCTGTGGGCAGGCTAGCTGCGGCCGATTCTGCGCTCCAGCCCGTAGAGATGGATTCACAATCCAGGGCGGGCGAACAATGCTGCGCAGGCCGCGGCGGACCTTATCGCAGCCATGAATTATTCGCGAAACGGCCGGCGCGACGCGCATGCTAGCTTCAACGGCCTCTCCCCAGACACTTTTCCGCCATGCGCCTCTGCCTGACTCCCCTCGCCCTGGCTGCCACGCTCGTCTTTGATGTCGCCGCCGCCGACGCACCGCTGCCGCAGCTCCGGGCCTACACCGTCGACGCTTCGTGGCTGCAGCCGATGGCACCGCTGCAGATTGCCGACCACACCTGGCAGATCGGCACCGAGGACCTGACCGCACTGCTGGTGCAGACCACCGAGGGCGCAGTGCTATTGGATGGCGGCATGCCGCAGATGGCCGGTCACCTGCTGGACAACATGAAGGCACGCGGGGTGGCACCACAGGATCTACGGCTGATCCTGCTCAGCCATGCGCATGCCGACCATGCCGGGCCGGTGGCGGAACTGAAGCGCCGCACCGGTGCCACGGTGGTCGCGAACGCCGAAACGGCCGTGCTGCTTGCGCGCGGCGGCAGCAACGACCTGCACTTCGGTGATGACATCACCTACCCGCCGGCCAGTGCCGACCGCATCATCATGGATGGTGAAAGGGTGACGGTAGGCGGCATGGCATTCACCGCGCACTTCATGCCTGGGCACACCCCCGGCAGCACCGCCTGGACCTGGACCGATAGCCGCGATGGCAAGCCCGTGCGCATCGCCTACGCCGACAGCCTGAGTGCGCCGGGCTACCAGCTGCAGCACAACGCACGCTATCCCCGACTGGTCGAGGACTACCGGCGCAGCTTCACGACGGTGCGCGGCCTGCCCTGCGACCTGCTGCTGACCCCGCATCCGGGCGCCAGCCGCTGGAACTATGCCGCCGGTGCCGAGGCCGGGGCCAACGTCCTGACCTGCAAGGCCTACGCGGATGCGGCCGAGAAGGCGTTCGACGCGCAGTTGGCCAAGGAAGCGGCCGGGGCCCGCTGATGCTGCAGATCCTGTAGCGCCGAGCCTACGCTCGGCTCCACACAAGACGCGTCGAAAGGTGCCGGTCAGGACGACCGGCACCCGCCGTCCATCAGCCGCCCTGCCCGTGCTGGGCAAACGGCTCGGTTGTGCCATCGGTGCGCACCAGTTCGACCGTGTACGGCTGGACGTAGCCATCGGGCATTTCCATACCCGGCGAGCCGGCCGGCATGCCGGGCAGCACCAGCCCGCGCGCCGCCGGTCGTTCGGCCAGCAGGCGCTTGATGTCCTCGGCCGGGATGTGGCCCTCCACCACGTAGCCGCCGATCTCGGCGGTATGACAGGAGGCCTTGCCCACCGGCACGCCCAGGCGGACCTTGACCGGGTTCATGTCGTCGGTGTCTCGGACATCCACCTGGAAGCCGGCCGACTTCAGGTGGTCGACCCAGATGCCGCAGCAACCGCAGCTGGCGGTCTTGTGCACGATGGCCAGCGGCAAGGCCGGATCGACCTTGTCCAGGCTGGCCGGACTCGGAGTCGGTGCCTCGCTGGCGACCGCTGCCGCGGAGGATTCTTCGGCGGCACGCGCGCAGGCGGTCGTGGCCAACACAGTGCCCAGCAGCAGGCCGAGGGAGAGCGTACGGTTCATTGAGTGATTCCTTTGCAGAGGCGGGCAACGCGGCCCGCCGCCCACGCATCGAAGGCGCAGGCAGAGTCGAGAAAAAGTCGAACAGTCATGGCAGGCGCGTGAGGCCTGCAGGAATTCACGCGATGGGGGGACGCAACGGATCCGGCGTCAATGGCGACGCGCGTTGCGGGCTACTGGCCGGAACAGGCGCCTCGCGCCAGGGCGAGGCGGGCGTTCCGTTCAACGCTGCCAGCATGCCTAAACACGCTGCCGGGCATTCGCACTCGCTGCTCTGGCAGGCCAGCGGGGCCGCATCATCGCAGCAGCCGACGGCTGCCATCGCGGCCGAGTGCGGTGCGGCGCAGTGATCCTGGTTGGCGGGACCGTTGTACGAAGATGCAGCGAGGGCCAGCCCCGGCGCATTCAGCGCCAGGGCCACAAGCAGCATCCATCGCAGCAGCAGGCCAGGCAGGTTCACCCGCCGATGATAGCCGATGCGCGCATCAACCGATCGCCGCCGCCATCGGCCGCATCCGCACCGGGATCGACTTGGCCGCTGGCGTGCCGCTGATCCGGTCGTAGTAGTCCAGCGGCAGCAATGGATTCAGTTCGGGGTAGTAGCCGGCCAGCGCGCCGCGCGGCATCGGATAGTCCAGCACGGTCAGGCCCTCGATGCGCCGCTGCACGCCATCGCTGCTGATCGTCTCCAGGCTGACCCGCGCTTCCTTCTCCAGCCCGCGCGCCAGCCGGTCCTCGATGTTCATGAACAACACCATGCGATCGTTGTACACACCGCGATAGCGATCGTTGTAGCTGTAGATGGTGGTGTTGTACTGGTCGTGCGAGCGCACCGTGGCCAACCGCAGCATCTCCGGGTCGTGCACCGGATCGTCCACGTCCAGCCCGGGCATCACCAGGATGTTGGCCTTGCCATTGGGCGTGGGCCACACCCGGCGGCGCGGCGGGATGTCCAGATGGAAGCCCTGCGGCTGCTGGATGCGCTCGTTGAAGCCGGTGTAGATCTCCGGATACACCGCGGCAATCAGCTCGCGGATGGGCGCGTAGTCGTGCATGCAGCCGGCCCAGTCAACCCTGCTGCCGGGCAGCGTGGCCAGTGCCATGCGGCAGACGATCTCGACCTCGGGCAAGACATCGGCACTGACCGGCTCCAGTACCCCGCGCGACGCGGTGACATTCGACATCGCGTCTTCGATGGTGACGAACTGCTCGCCGGCCGGCGTAACGATGCGCTCCGAACGCGCCACCACCGGCAGGATCAGCGCGTCGCGGCCATGGACCAGGTGCCCGCGGTTGAGCTTGGTGGCAATGCCCACGGTGAGCTCCAGGCCGCGCATCGCCTCATACGCACGCGGCGTATCGGGCACGGCATGAATGAAGTTGCCTCCCAGGCCGATGAACACTTTGGCGCTGCCGTCCAGCATCGCCTCGATGGATTCGACCACATGGTGGCCATGCTCGCGCGGCGGGTCGAAGCCGAACACCTGCTGCACGCGGTCCAGATAGGCCGGCTTCGGCTTCTCGTCGATGCCGACGGTGCGGTCGCCCTGCACATTGGAATGGCCACGGATCGGCCCGATGCCGGCGCCGGGCTTGCCGAAGTTGCCGCGCAGCATCAGCAGGTTGGCCACCTGCTGCAGCAGGCGCGAGCCGTACTGGTGCTGGGTCAGGCCCATGCCGTAGCAGATCACGGTGGCGTTGGAGCGGATGTAGATCTCCGCGCAACGGTGGATCTGCGCCTGCGATATACCGGACACCTGCACGATCTGGTCCCAGTCCTGCGCCAGCACGTCTTCGCGCAGCGCCTCCAGGCCCACCGTGTGTTCGGCCAGGAACGCGTGGTCGAGCACGCGCTCGCCCTGCGCCTCGCGCTCGAACATCACCTTCATCATGCCCTTGATCAGGGCCAGGTCGCCGCCGATGCGGATGTGCACGAACTCGCTGGTGATCGCGGTCGAACCGAACGTGGCCATCTGCACCACGTCCTGCGGTTCGGCGAAGCGGATCAGCGCACGCTCGGGCATCGGGTTGACCGCTACGATCGGGATGCCGCGTTTGCGCGCTTCGATCAGGTTGCTCATCATCCGCGGTGAATTGGTGCCGGTATTCTGGCCGATCACGAAGATCGCCTCGGCGTGCTCGAAGTCCTGCAGCACGATGGTGCCCTTGCCCACCCCGATGGCCGGCGGCAGGCCACGGCTGGTCGGCTCGTGGCACATGTTCGAGCAGTCCGGGAAATTATTGGTGCCGAACTCGCGCACGAAGATCGAATACAGGAACGCCGCTTCGTTGGACGTGCGCCCGGAGGTGTAGAACTCGGCCTGGTGCGGGCTGTCCAGCGCCTGCAGGTGGCGGCCGATCAATGCGAACGCATCGTCCCAGCTGCACGGCACGTAGTGGTCGGTGGCTGCGTCGTAGCGCATCGGCTCGGTCAACCGGCCCTGCATCTCCAGCCAGTAGTCGGTCTGTGCCATCAGCTCGGTGACGGTGTACCGGGCGAACAGTTCGCGGCCGGCGCGGAACTGGGTGGCTTCCCAGGCCAGCGCCTTGGCGCCGTTCTCGCAGAACTCCAGCTTCTTGCGCTCGTCGGCATCGGGGAACGCGCAGCTCGGGCACTTGAAGCCGCCGGGCTGGTTCATCGCCAGCAGCGCCTTCGAGCCCTTGCCGATCACGCTCTGCTGCAGCAGCACCTTGGCCGTGGCACCGGCGGCACCCCAGCCTCCGGCCGGCTGGTCGTAGGGCTTGTAACGCGGCGGCTTCTGCTCGGACATGATCGGGGACCTGACGGGAGGAACGCAGCAACGAACGGCACAACGCGGTCCGGCGGTGCATCCAGTGGCACGACCAGCTGCACAGTCAAGCACGCCCGGTCACGCTTCGCCAGAGGGTGCCGGCGGATTCGGTACACCCTGGCATGGCAACAGTTACAGCCGCGTCTGCGCGCAGCCACTGCGCTATCCTCGGAACCGCAGGCGGTGGCCCGCCTCGCGTTTCTCCCTCGTCCGGACGCGCTGCATGCCTGATTCGATCCCACCGCACATCCCGCCCGCCGGCACCGCCCAACGCCCCTTGCAGCGCTGGCGCGGCGGCACGCAACAGCAGCAGGTCGACGTCGTGGCCGAGGAAGTGCCGGTGGCGCTGCGCTACAACGATGCCGCCTTTGCCGTGATGATGGCCACACCGTGCGACCTGGAGGACTTTGCGCTCGGTTTTTCGCTCAGTGAAGGCCTGATCCATACGCCCTCGCAGCTGCTGTCGATCGATATCCGTCCCCAGCTGGAAGGCATCGAGCTGCAGATGACCGTGGCCGAGGATGCACCCGGCGCAGGCCTCGCCCCCGACAAGGGGCGCCTGCTGCCCGGCCGAGGCGGCTGTGGCCTGTGTGGCACGCGCCACCTGGAGGAGGTGCTGCGCCCCCTGCCGCAGATCCGCGAGCGCCGCAGCTATGCCGCCGCCGCCCTGCAGCGGGCGTTGGCCACCCTGGCGCAGCACCAGCCGATGAATGCGGCAAGCGGCTCGATCCACGCCGCGGCCTGGGCCGATGCCAGTGGGCGGATCGGCTGGGTACGCGAGGACGTCGGCCGCCACAATGCACTGGACAAGCTGATCGGCGCCCTGCACCACAACGAACACGCCATCGACGGCGGCCTGCTGGTGATTTCCAGCCGGGCCAGCTACGAAATGGTCAGCAAGGCGGTGCGCGCCGGCGCCAGCGTGCTGGCTGCGGTATCGGCACCCACCGCGCTGGCGATCGACCTGGCCCGCAGCGCCGGGCTGTGCCTGATCGGGTTCGCGCGGGAGAGCGGATTCAATGTGTACACCCATCCCGATCGGCTGCGGGCGGACGGGCTCCGGGACACCTGAGTGCGACCGGGCGCATGCCGCCCGGCCGCATACCGCTCAGCGCAGCGCCACCTTCGGGAAGTCCACCGGCACGTCGAACGCCACATTGACGTAATTGGTGAACAGGTTGAGCGCCACATGCGCGAGGATCTCGACGATCTGCTCATCGTCGAAGCCGGCCACCCGCAGCGCCTGAACATCGCCGTCGGCAATCTGCGCACGCTGCTCGACCACCTTCAGCGCGAATCCCAGTGCAGCGGCGGTCGCCGGGTCGCTGGACTGTCCGGTCTGCGCGGCGGCCATCTGCTCACTGCTGGCGCCAGCCTTGCGGCCCAGTGCGGTGTGCGCGGCCAGGCAGTACGCGCAGGCATTGCGGTTGGCGACGGCCACGGCAATCTGCTCGCCCAGCAGCGGCGACAGGCGACCACCGCCCAGCGCGCCGAACGAACCCCACATGCTGTGCAGGGCGGCCGGCGAATTGGCCACGGCGCGGAACATGGCCGGGGTGGCGCCGAAGGCGGCGTGGACCTGGCCCAGCAGGGCCTGGCGGTCGGCGGTGGTGGTGGCGGCATCGATCAGGGGGACACGGGACATGGTGGATCTCCTTGGAAACGCGCCCGGAATTGGACGACCCGCTCATCCTAGGTAGACTCGCTGGACGCATCCTGCGCTATTCGCCACTCCTGTTGTCCATTCGTCCATGACTGCGCCCACTGACGTCGCCACGCCCGATCGCCTTTCCACCCTGCTGGAACGCTTCCGCGTGCAGGCCGCGCTGTTCCACAGCGGCCCACTGTGCGGGCGCCATGTGTTCGAGCCGCAGCCCGGTCGTGCGTTCCTGCACATCCTGCGCCAGGGCGTAATGGAGGTTCGCCATCGCGAGGGCGATACGACGCTGCCTCGGCTGAAGATCGACGCGCCCAGCCTGCTGCTGTATCCGCAGCCGCTGCATCATGTGTTCTTCAATGCACCGCTGGATGGCCCGGATTTCACCTGCGCCACGCTGGACTTCGACGGCGGCGCGCGCAATCCGATCGTGCAGTCGCTGCCACCGGTGATGGTGGTGCCACTGGCGGCGATCGGCGAACTGGACGACACCCTGCGCCTGCTGTTCGCCGAGGCCGATCGCCGGCGCTGCGGCTCCCGGCTGCTGACCAACCGCCTGTTCGAGGTGGCGCTGATCCAGGTCCTGCGCTGGGTGGTCGATCATCCGGAGGCGGCGGGCGTCACCCACGGACTGATGCGCGGGCTGTCCGATGCACGGCTGGCACGCACGCTGGTGGCGATGCACCAGGCGCCGCAGGAGGAGTGGACGCTACCGCGCATGGCGTCGACCGCCGGCCTGTCGCGCAGCGCGTTCGCGGCGGTATTCAAGGAGGTGATGCAGGCGACGCCGGCCAGCTACCTGCTGGACTGGCGGCTCAGCCTGGCCTGTACGCAGCTGCGCGCAGGTGTGGCGGTCAAGCAGGTGGCGATCGACGTGGGGTTTGCCGATACCGCGTCGCTGTCGAAGGCGTTCCGCAAGCGGTTGGGGGCCTCGCCGCGGGCGTGGTTGACCGCGAGCGCCGCGCAGGCCGGGTAAATGGATGAGGGGTAGAGTCGACCGCTGGTCGACTATCGCGCGACGCGCGGGATTTTCGTTGTCTGGCCGAAGGGCAGTCGACTAACAGTCGACTCTACCGAAGCGGGGTTTTCGTGGCCTGACCGAAGGGCATCCGACCAGCGGTCGGCTCTACCAAGGGCGATCGAAGCGGCATTTTCCTGGCCTGACCGAAGGGCAGTCGACCAACAGTCGACTCTACCGAAGCGGGGTTTTCGTGGCCTGACCGAAGGGCAGCCGACCAGCGGTCGGCTCTACCACGGGTGATCGAAGCGGCAATTTCCTGGCCTGACCGGAGGGCAGCCGACCCGCGGCCGGCTCTACCACGGGCGATGTCTGCGCGCCGGCTGGCCGCTCAACTGGGCGACCCGTCAGGCTTCGCCAGCAGCCCGGCGATGCGCTCGGCGACTTGCGCGCGTACGCCTTCATCCAGCTGGCCTTCGTACATCGCCTCGTAGATCCACAGGCCATCGGCAGCCAGCCGCGCCACGAAATTGTCGAGCGTTGTCGCGTCGTCGCTGCTGGCTTCGGGTGCGGACGGCGCCCAGCGTCGCACTACCGGCCCCCACGGGCGCTCCCCGGCATCGGGGTCGCCCGATTCCAGCATGAACATCAGTTCGGCACGGGTGGCGCTCTGCGCCGACACGCGCACGAAGGTCTGGTAGCGCTCCAGCGCCGTTGCCTCATCTGCACGCTTGCCCAGCAACGCTTCCATCGATGCTTCCCAGGCCTGCACCAGGTGTTCGTCGATGCCGCGGAGCAGCGCCTCGCGCGACGGAAAGTGGTACAGCAGGCCGCCGCGGGTCAATTTGGCCTCGGTCGCCACCGACTCGAAGGTCACCGCTCGCACGCCGTCACGATTGATCACGTTGACGGCGGCGTCGAGGATGCGCTCCCGCTTGCTGGTTCTCATGGCGTCATTTTACGCGATCGGCGGCGCCCTCGCGGCTGCCGGCCCGGCCACGCAGCAGGCCCGCGATGATCGTCGCACCCAGCGCCAGCGCCGCGGTGATCACCAGCAGCACGATCTGGTAGCCACGGTCATACGCGGCTGTGGCCAGCGCGAACCACTCGCCCTGCCCGCCTTCGCGCGCCGCGTGCAACGCCTGGGTGAAGCCTTCACGCGCCAGCGCCGGCATGTCAGCCGAGACCGGCAGGAACACGCCGTACATCGCCGCGCTCAGGCTGCCCAGCATCGCCACCGCCAGCAGGCCACCGAACTCGTAGGACACCTCTTCCACCGACGAGGCCATGCCCGCCCGGTGCGCAGGCACATTGTTGAGGATGGCCGTGGACGCCACCGAGATGGCCGCGCCCATGCCGAAGCCGGTGATCGCCATGCCGGCGATCACCCAACCGAGGCCGTGCGGGAAGCCGAACGCCACCACGCCGACGCCCAGCGCGCCCGCAGCCAGTCCGCCGCAGATCAATGGGCGCAGGCCGACCCGATGCAGGATGCTGCCGCCCAGCAGCGCGCTGGGCAGGCTGCCCAGCGCTGCCACCGACACCAGCAGGCCCGCCTGCAGCGGCGTGAAGCCCGCCACCAGCTGGAAGCGCTGGGTGGTGACCAGCTGCAGGCCGGCCATCGCAAACAGGGTGAACACTGCCGACAGCGTGCCGGCCAGGAACGCCGGATTGCGGAAGATCGCGACGTCCAGCAGCGGGTACCGCAGCTGCTGCTGGCGGCGCGCGAACGCCGCACCAGTGATGACGGCCAGCAGCAGCGCGCCTGCACCCAGCGCATACGACGGCGGCGTAGCAATCAGCGACTTGATTGCCAGGACCAGGCCGGACAGTGCAGCCAATGCCAGAACTGAAGACACCAGGTCCCATGGCCGCGAGCTGTCGCGCTGTCCTTCCGGCGCCAGCAGCAGCGTGGCCACCAGCGCCATCACCACCACCGGCACGTTGATCAGGAACACCGAGCCCCACCAGAAGTGCTGCAGCAGCCAGCCGCCAATGATCGGGCCGAGCGCCGCACCGGCGATGGCCACCGAACCCCAGATGGCGATGGCGATGTTGCGTTCGCGCGCTTCGTGGAAGCTCAGGCCGATCAGCGCCAACGTGGCCGGCATCATCGCGGCCGCGCCGACCGCCAGCAACGCGCGTGCGGCAATCAGCTGCGCTGCGGTGTCGGCGAACGCTGCTGCCAGCGAGGCGACGCCGAACACCACCAGGCCGATCAGGAACATGCGGCGGTGACCGATGCGGTCGCCCAGCGTGCCCGCGCCCAGCAGCAGGCCGGCCATCACCAGCGGATAGGCGTTGATGATCCACAGCGCCTGGCCGGCACTGGCCGAGAGTTCCTCGGTCAGGGTGGGCAGTGCGGTGTAGAGCACGGAGTTGTCGAGGGTGACCAGCAGCAGGCCGGCGGCGACGGTGAACAGCAGTGCCCAGCGGCGGGCACGCGACAGGGCCGGAGCATCGGCCAAGGGCTGGGACAAAGCCATGGGAGAACCTGGTGGGGGTTGAGTACGGCCATAACTATACCGGACATCCTGTACAGTTATGATCTTCAAAGCCCACCGATTCAGCTTTTGTAGAGGCGGGCTTGCCCGACTGCGCCGCCAGCCAGGCATGGCCTGGCTCTACTGAAGCGGGCCAGGGGTGGCCTGGCTCTACTGATGAACGTTTACCGGCAGTCCTCCGGCAGCGCGGCAATGGCCGACACCACCGCGCTCTGCATGCCCTGCCCCACGGCGGCGTCCAGTTCGCCGCCGATGCCCCCATGCTGGCGCCGCAGCTCGTCCTCGCACAGGCCGCGCACCCGCGCACGGGCATTCGCGCGCAGGCTGCTGCACCGCCAGTCGGTGCCCCCCAGCGGCAGCACCGAATACACCACGCTGTTGCAGGCATTGCCGGCGCGCTGCTGCAATGGCAGTCCACCGAAATCCCGCGGCTCGCTGCTGCGCTGCGGGTCGAAGTAGCTGTCCGGGAACGTGCGCGCGTACTGTTCGATGTCCACCGCCATGCTGCGCCCACCGGCCAGCGGCATCTGCAGCGGCTGGCCGCACTGGGTCGCGTCGGCGCGGTGCTGGATGTACTGGTAGATCGGCCGGTCCAGCGATGGCTCCTGCTGGGTCACCGCGCTCACCGACGCCAGCACCGGCAGCGATGCACGATTGGCCATGCGCGCCAGCAGCCCCGCCTGCGCGGGCTGGCAGCGGTCGCGCACGGTTGCAGCGAGCAGGAACAGCACGTCGTTGCGGAACGCGTGATCGTCGCGCAGGCGGTGTTCGATGCGCTGGCTGGCGTCGGTGGCCGGTGCCGGAAACGCGACCGCCGGCGGCGCGGTGGGTGCGCGCTGCCGCTGCCACCGCACCAGCAGCACCACCGCGACCAGCAGCACCCCGGCAGCCATGAGCCATCGCCGGCGCATCAGTTGCGGATCGCCGTCAGCGTGGCCGCCGCAGCATCGTAGGACGCGCTGGCGATGTCCGCGTCGAAACGCTTCACCTTCAGGCGGCCAGCGAGCCGGTACGGATCCCACAGATCACCCAGCGCGATCGGCGTGGCCAGGGTCACGTGGATGATCTGGTTCGGCGGCGGTGGCGGCACGTGGATGCAAGCCCCATAGAACGGCACGAACAGCAGTTCATCGACCAGCCCGGCATCGTTGGTGCCGAGCGGTACTACGTAGCCATCCAGATCCACCGCGCGACCGTCGACAGCATCGACCACGCGCGAAGAGCCGAACTGCCTGGCGCGATCCGGGCTGGAATGGTCGATCTCCTGCCCCGGCGGCGTGCCGGAGCCGGTGTCGTCGATCAGCCCGCCCACGCCATCCATGCCACCGCGCGACAGGCCGATCTGCGGCGGCGGGCGCTGATAGGTGACCTCGTCGGGCCGCAACGCATCCCAACGGTCGATGGGGGTTTCGGCCGTGGAGGGCGCGGGTTTGTCCAGCGGCGTGACCACCACGGCATCGGCGCCCGGTGACGTGCAGCCTGCCAACCAGACGCATCCAAGCAGCAACACAGCGCTACGGTTCATAGGGCCTCAGCTGGGCATCGCGCATGGTGTAAGCAGAACCGGCCAGATCATCATCCAGCCGTTCGGCACGCAGGGTGCCGGCCAGGAAGAATGGCGAGTACATGTCCGGCATCTCGATCGGCTGCGGCAGCACCACGTGCACGATCTGGTTCGGCGGCGGCGGTGGCACGTGGATGCAGGCGCCGTAATACGGCACGAACAGGAATTCGGTCAGCCGCCCGTCCTGCGCGTTGGCCAGCGGTACCACGTAGCCCGGCAGGCGTACCGGTCGCTGCAGCACAGCAGCCACGGTACGGAACGTCCCGAACTGCGGCATGCGCCGGTTGCCGCTGTGCTCGACCTCCGGGCCCTCGCCCCGCTCCAGCGCGGCCAGTTCGTCCTTGGGCATCATCTGCAACCAGTCCAGCTCCTGCTCTGCCGCGTCCGCAGCGTCAGCGCGGTCGACAACCGGCGAAGGTGGCAAGGCCTGCACACCGGAATCCACCGGCCGCTCGCAGGCGGCCAGCGCCAGCACCATCGGCAATGGCCGCATCCAGCGCATGCTCAGCCTCCCGGTGACAGGCCATCGGCCAGCGTGCGCCGGTAGGCCAGCAATGCCGGCACCAGCCCGGCGACCGCACTGATCGCCAGCACGCCTGCCACCCAGGCCAGCTCGCGGCCGTCCGGCCAGACATGGGTGATCGACAGGCCAAAGTTGGCCAATACCCAGCCGCGCCCTGCAAGGCTGGCGACCACCAGCAGTGACAGGGCCAGCACACAGGCCAGCGCACTGGTCGCCACCGCTTCCACCACCAGCAGGCCGGCGATGTAGCCCGGCCGCGCCCCGGTGGCACGCAGGATCGCCATCTCGCGCCGCCGCTCCTGCAGGGTCGAGACCAGCAGCGCCACCAGCGAGACCATGCCCAGCAGCACCACCATCGCGCTGATCAGCTGCAGTGCACGCTCGGCGGTGCCCAGCGATTGCCACAGCTGCTGCAGGGTCACGCCGGGCAGGATCGCCAGCATCGCCTCGTCCGGATACTCGTTGATCCTGCGCTGGACCGAGAATGTGGCGATGCGCGAATTCAGGCCGAGCATGAAGGCGGTGATGCTGGTCGGGGTCAGGTCCAGGTGGCGCGCCTGCTCGGCGCTGACGCGCTGGCTGCGCAGCTGCACGCCCGATCGCCAGTCGACATGGATCGCCTCAATGGCTGGCAGCGAGACCAGCAGCGACGAATCGACCGGCGTGCCGGTGCGCTGCAGGATGCCGGCAACACGGAACGGCTTGTCGGCATGCGTGGCCAGGGTGACCGCACCGGTGCCGTGCGCCAGCACGATCGCATCGCCCAGGCCGACCTTCTGTGCCTGCGCCACCTCGGCACCGATCACCACGTCATACAGATCATCGAACCGCCTTCCGTTTGCGAACGCCAGCGCATGCCCTGCGCCGTAGCGATAGTGCTCGAAGTAGCCACCGCTGGTACCGACCACGCGGTAACCGCGCCACGAATCGCCCAGCGACAACGGCACTGACCACTTCACCTGCGGCAGCACGGACAGCTCCTGGTAGGACTGCCAGGACACGTTGTTGGTCGGGTCGCCGATATGGAACACCGAGTACAGCAGCAGGTTCACCGGCCCCGAACGCGCACCGACAATCAGATCGGTGCCCGACACCGTGCTGGCGAAACCTTCGTGCGCCTGCGTGCGTACGCGTTCGACACCCAGCAACAGGACCATGCTGAGGGTGATGACCAGCACGGTCAGGCCCACGCTCAACGCACGGCTGCGCAGGCTGGCCCAGGCAAGCTCAAGCATGGCCGGCACCCGCCTGGTTGATCTCCGACAAGGCAATCGTGCGGTCGAACAACGGCTGCAGGCTGTCGTCATGGCTGACCACCAGCACCGTGGTGCCGGCCGCCTGGCACTGCGCAGACATCAGCTGCAGGAAGGCGGTCGCCGCCTCCCGGTCGAGCGCCGAGGTCGGCTCATCGGCCAGCAGCAATGCCGGGCGACCGATCAGCGCGCGTGCCGCTGCCACGCGTTGCTGCTGGCCGACACTCAGCGTACCCGCGCGCCGCTGCATCAGCGCCGGGTCCATCTGCAGGGCCTGCAGCAGTCGCGCGATCTCGGCATTCAACGGCCCGCTGATGCGCGCGCTGCGCAGGCGGGAGAAACGCAGGCCCAGCGCAATGTTGTCGCGCACGCTGAGGAACGGCAGCAGGTTGAACTGCTGGAAGATCACGCCCAGGTGGTCAGCGCGGAATCGATCCCGCGCCGCGCCGCGCATGGCCTGCAGTGCGTGGCCTGCCACCTCGACACGGCCTTCTCCAGGCAGCAGCACACCGGCCAGCAGGCCCAGCAGGGTGCTTTTGCCGCCACCGCTGATTCCCCGCAGCAACACGCTGCTGCCCTGCTCGATCCACAGCCGCGGTACATCCAGCACCCGCCGCGCGCCGTAGCCGAACTGCACGCCCTCCAGCGCGATCACCGGTCGCATGCTCACGGTGCCAGCACCACGCGCAGGTTGTCCGGGGTCAGCACGCTGCGGCTCTGGCCGTGGGCAGTGGCGCTGTTGACGATCACTTCATGCAGGCCCGGGAACAGCACGGGCAGGCGCACCACGATGGCGCGCAACTCGGCGGGCTTTGCACAGTGGTACTGCAGCGTTGCGTTGAACCCCGCGTGCCGGTGCTGTCCTGGCGGCGGCGCGACGGCGGTCGCGTCGAAGCCCTCGGCCCTGGCATCGTTGGCGGCAAGGCGACAGCCTGCGGCGGTCGGCAGGGTCACCCAGCCGCCACGCTGCAGCAGCGCGGTCGCTCGCGCCAGCGCGGCCTGCTCTGCCGCATTGGCCGGCGGGCGCTCGAAATCAAGGATGCCGATGCCGGGGGCCTGCAGGCTGACGTCCAGGGATTGCTGGTCAAGCGCAAGATCGACCGTGGCCTGGCCGTGCACGTGCGCCCCCAGCTGGCGGACGTCATGGGCCTGCGCGGCGCTGGCGGCCAGCAGCAGGGAAAGAACAGCAAGACGCTTCATGGGGAAGGCTCCAATTGTTACTATGTAACATTATGGACCACATCCCCACGACGCCCGCAAGGGCCTTGGCCCAGTCGCCAACTTCGGCACGCTGGCACCCCCGCTTCGATCTTGCCGGCGCCTGGCTGTCGCTGGCCTGCGCCGCCCACTGCATCGCCCTGCCGCTGCTGCTGGCCTTCGTGCCGGCCGCAATGATGGCGCTGCGCTCGTTCCAGCACCCCGGCCACGGGGCGATGACGTTGCTGCTGGTGATGTCGCGCTGGGAATGGCTGTTCGCGCTGCTGGCCTCGTCGCTGGCCCTGGCCAGTACGACCGCCGGGGTGCGCCGGCATGGACGCTGGCAGCCCCTGTGGTGGGCGTGCATCGGCGCCCTCCTGCTGCTGTCGGCCACGCTGTCCCTGCCGCTGAGGGAATCGCTGCTCTGGCACGGCGTAGCGACGGCCATGGGCGGTGCGCTGCTGGCATGCGCGCACATCGCGAACCGGCGCACGCTGCACAAGCGATAACGCCGGCCAGCGGCCGCACCCAACAGCCGATACGCAGTCGGTAGTGCCGGCCGCCGCTGGTACAGCTTCGAGGTCCCGCCAGCCTTACCAGCGGCCTCTACCCTCCGTGCATGGGCTACCCAACAGGTGATACGCAGTCGGTAGTGCCTGCCGCTGGTACAGCTGCGAGGTTCCGCCAGCTTACCAGCGGCCGACTCTACCCCTCCGTGCATGGGCCGCCCAACAGCTGATACGCGTGGGTAGTGCCGGCCGCTGGTAACAACCCCGGGGTCCCGCCAGTACCAGCGGCCGGCTCTACCAATCCATGCATGGGCCACGCAACAGGTGTTACACAGCGGCCGGCTCTACCGTCCCTTATTCGTCGAACGGGCGCTGCCCCAGCGTCTGCGTCACGTGGTCGACGAAACAGGTGATGCGTGCGGCCAGCGCGGTGTTGCGGTAGTACACCGCATTGATCGGCTGCCGCACGTCCTGCGTCTGTTTGCCGAGCAGCTGCACCAGTAGGCCCTCGCGCCGGTCCTGGCGGGTCAGGAAGTCCGAGAGGCAGGCAATGCCAAGCCCGGCCACCGCCATCTGCCGCAGCGTCTCGCCACTGGATGAAGCGATCGCCGGCTCGATCACGAAAGGCCCGCCATCGGCATCGTGCAGCGGCCACTCGTTCAATGAACTGGGCTGGGTAAAACCCAGCAGATCGTGCTTGCGCAGCTGCTCCACGCGTGTCGGCGTGCCATGCCGTCGCAGGTACTCGGGACTGGCGACGACGCGGATGCGGCTGTGGCCGATCGGCCGCGCATGCAGGGTGGAATCGCGCAGCACGCCGATGCGGAACGCCACGTCGGTGCGCTTTTCGATCAGGTCGGTGATGCCCTCGTTGGAGTTCAGCTCCAGCTCCACCTGCTGGTAGCGCTCGCGGAAGCCCTCCAGCAGCGGCACGATCACGTGCAGCATGAACGGCGTGGCCGCGTCCACGCGCAGGCGCCCGACCGGCTGCAGCCGCCGCGCCGCCATCTGTTCCTCGGCCTCGTCCACCGTGGCCAGGATCGTGCGCGCGTACTCCAGGAACGCCGCGCCCTCTTCAGTCAGTTCCAGCCGCCGCGTGGTCCGCCGCAGCAGGGTGGTCTGCAGCTTGTCTTCCAGCCGCGCCAGGGTGCGGCTGGTGGCCGAGATGGTCAGCTCCAGCGCCTCGGCCGCCGCCGTGATCGAGCCGCCATCGACCACCGCCACGAAGACCTTCAGCTCATCCAGGGTGGTTTTCATTATTTACCTCGCTGCAAAAGCATTTCCCGTATACACGGCTTAATCAACAAATGTAAAGCGCCCACACTTCGCCCTGTCACGAGCCCGCCGGCTCTCAACCAAGTCCCTGGAGTCCATCATGAGCGTTCCTTCCTTTGGCGTCGGCACTTTCCGCCTGACCGGCCAGACCGTCATCGACTCGGTGCGCAACGCCCTCGACGTCGGCTACCGTGCCATCGACACGGCGCAGATCTACGGCAACGAAGCCGAGGTCGGCCAGGCCATCGCCGAATCCGGCGTTCCGCGCGACCCGCTGTTCCTGACCACCAAGATCTGGGTCGACAACTACGCCGCCGACAAGCTGATCCCGAGCCTGCGCGACAGCCTGGCCAAGCTGCGCACCGACTACGTCGACCTGCTGCTGATCCACTGGCCGGCGCCGGGCAATGGCGTTGAACTGCGCGAGTACATGACCGCGCTGGCCGAAGCCAAGCGCCTGGGCCTGACCCGCCAGATCGGTGTGTCCAACTTCAACATTGCGCTGACCCGGCAGGCCATCGAGGTGGTCGGCGCCGGCGAGATCGCCACCAACCAGATCGAACTGAGCCCCTACCTGCAGAACCCTGCTCTGACCGCCTTCCTCCAGGACCAGGGCATCACCATCACTTCCTACATGACCCTGGCCTACGGCAAGGTGCTGAAGGATCCGGTGCTGGCCGCCATCGCCGACAAGCACCAGGCCACCGTGGCCCAGGTCGCGCTGGCGTGGGCGCTGCAACTGGGTTACTCGGTCATCCCGTCCTCGACCAAGCGCGAGAACCTGGCCAGCAACCTGCTCGCCCAGGACCTGCGCCTGGATGCCGACGACATGGCCGCGATCGCCGCGCTTGAGCGCAACGGCCGCGAAGTCGATCCGCCGGGCCTGGCCCCGGCCTGGGACTGAGGAGCCTCGCCATGGGCAGTGCGTTGGCGCGGCTGCAGGCCGGTGGTTTCAGCATCGGCATCGAAGCACCGCTGGACAATGACTGGACGCCACTGGGCGAGCAGGCACGACGCGCCGCGCGACGCCGGCCCGGCGAACCGGACCTGCAGCGCCATGCGGAACTGGCACGGTTGGCCGACCGCCTCGGCTTCCGTGCGCTGTGGGTACGCGACGTGCCGGTGTACGACCCGGCCTTCGGCGATGCGGCACAGGTGTTCGAGGTATTCAGTTACCTCGGCTACCTGGCCGGCATCACCAATGACATCCTGCTGGGCACCGGTGCGGTGGTGCTGCCGATCCGTGAGCCGTTGCTGACCCTGAAGTCGGCGCGCAGCGTGCAACGGCTGAGTGGTGACCGCCTGCTGCTGGGCGTGGCCAGTGGCGACCGCCCGGTGGAGTACCCGCTGTTTGGCCGCGACTTCGACACGCGTGGCAGCCGCTTCCGCGAGCAGATCGCACTGCTGCGCGAAGGCGCCGCCGCGAACCTGCCGCAGGGCCTGGATGTGTTGCCCGCGGATGGCCCGGCCCTGCCGTTGTTCGTGGCCGGCCTGGCCCAGCAGCAACCGGCGTGGATCGGTCAGCACATGGACGGTTGCCTGGCCTACCCGGGCACGCCGCAGGACCATGCGCAACGCGTGGCGGCCTGGCGCGCCGTGGCCGGCAACAAGCCCTATGCCAGCTTCATCCACCTGGACCTGCTCGCCGATGCTGATGCTCCGCTCCAGCGCTGGCGCTTTGGGCTGCGCGGCGGCCGCAACGCCCTGCTGTCCGAACTGAATGCCCTGCAGGCCGCCGGTGTCGACCACATCGGCCTGCAGTTCCGCCGCAACGAACGGCCGTTGGCCGAGACCTTCCACGAAATCGCCGAGTACGTGCTGCCGCACTTCCCGGCCCATGCCGGCGCCGCCGCGGCGGCCTGACCGTTACCGGAGCTTTGCCATGAAGATGAAGACCCTGGCCGCGCTTGCGCTGGCCACCCTGCCGCTGTCTTTCCAGGCCACCGCCGAGGACTGGTATCCCTCTGCCTATGGTGCCAACGATGAGATCGGCGCGGCCAACCTGCTGACCGCGGACGTGGTCAAGCGCGCGGTCTCGCTGGTCAGGACCGGCAAGACCTATCCGCTGGCGGTGCCGGTGGACAAGAACCTGCCCGCGTTCCGCCACCGCAGCTTCCGCCTGTACAACGTGCAGGTCGGCCAGCAGGCCGGCAGGTCGCTGGGCCCCAACAGGTTCACCTTCAACGATGAACTGGTGAATGCCTGGACCGGCGTCGGCACCCAGCTCAATGGCATCGGCCATATCGGCATCGACAACGTCTACTACAACGGCAACAAGGCCGCCGACTTCGTCACCGTCGACGGCGTGCGCAAGCTCGGCGTCGAGAAGGTGCCGCCGATGGTCACCCGCGGCGTCGTGCTGGACATGACCGCGTACTACGGCAAGGCAATCGTGCCCGGCGGCACCGAGTTCACCGTGGCCGACATCCAGGCCGTGCTGAAGAAGCAGGGACTGAGCCTGCGCAAGGGCGACGTGGTGCTGTTCAACACCGGCTGGCTGGAACTGATCGGAAAGGACGACAAACAGTTCCTGGAAGTGGAACCGGGTATCGGCATGGAGGCCGCGAAGTGGCTGGCCGACCAGGGCATCGTCGCCTTCGGTGGCGACACCTGGGCCTCGGAGGTCTACCCGAACCCGCACGGTGCCGAGGAGTTCCCGATCAACCAGTACATGCTGGCCAAGCGCGGCATCTACAACCTGGAGCTGATCGACAGCCGTGCGCTGGTGCGAGACAAGGCCTGGGAATTCCTGTTCGTGCTCGGCCAGCCGCTGTACGTCGGCTCGACCCAGGTCAACATCAACCCGGTGGCGATCCGATGAGCGCCGCCTCCGCCCTGCCGTTGTTCGCCGGCCGTCGCTTCCGCGTCCGCTATGACGGCCTGGCCGCCGACAACGTCTACAGCGCCGATGGCCGCCACGTGCAGTACGCCATCGTCTCCGGCGCCTATGCCGGTGCGCAGGGCGAAGCCGCCTGCGAGTGGCAGCAGATCAGCGAAGGGGTCTATGCCATTTCGTGGCAGGAAGCCGATGGCGCAACGGTCGTGCATGTCGATGACTTCGTCGGCGGTCGTTCGCTGGCCTGGTTCACCGCCACCGATGGCAGTTTCCATCGCATGCAAGGGCCGCTGCACGCGCTGTGATGCCGGCCAGCGGCCGGCACTACCTTGTTGGTGAGCCGAACATTACAGATCGGTAATGTAAGGGTCAGGGCAGCGAAAGGCGCTGCCCTCCACCCTGTGGGCCACGTCTTCCACAGGTGTCCCACGCATGGCCCGCTCCCTGCTCCGCTCCACCGTCCTTGTTGTCCTGCTGACCGGCCTCGCGGTTGCGCCGCTGGCGCTGGCCCATCCCAGCCTGGTGCGCTCGACGCCGGCCGCCGACGCGACCGTGGCCCCGGCCAGCCAGATCGAGCTGCAGTTCAGCGAGAAGGTGATGCCGCGTGCCACCCGCATCGAACTGAGCATGGACCATGGCCGCATGAAGATGGCCACGCCCACGACCACGCAGGAGCTCTCAGAAGACGGCCATACCCTCCGTGCGCGCTTCGCCAGGCCCTTGCCGGCCGGCAGCTACGCACTGCAATGGCGCGCGGTCGGCCAGGACAGCCACCCGATCACCGGCACGTACCGTTTCACCGTGAAGTAAGGCTGCCGACGTGGCCGAGCTCTCGCCGTATGCGCTGCGGCTGGCGCTGTACCTGGTGCTGATGCTGCTGTTCGGGCGGCTGCTGTTCGTCCGTCCGGGGCTGCCGCGCGGCGTCTCGCTGGCGCTCGCCCTGATCGCGTTGGCCGTGGTGGTCACCGATGCCATCACCCGCTTGTCCGGTGTCCTCGGCATCGCGCCGGCCGACATCGACCCTGCAACGGCGCACTGGTTCCTCACCGGTACGCCGGTAGGCAGAGCCGGCCTGCTGCGTACCGTGGCGGTGCTGACGATGCTGCCCCTGCTGGCATTCGCCACGCCGCTGCAGGGCCCGCGCCGCGTGGCGCTGCTCGCGTTGTCCGGAATGGCCCTCGCCAGCCTGTCCTGGAACGGCCACGCCGCTGCGGGCGATGGGTTCGGTGGCACGCTGCGGCTGCTGGCCGGCACCGTGCACCTGCTGGCCGCCGGTGCCTGGGTCGGCGCGATCACCGCCATTCTGCAACGGGCGCTGCGTCCACAAGGCCTGCACCTGCGCGAACGCACCCATGCGCTGTGGCAGGCCGCCCACAGCTTCGCGCTGCCCGGCACGGTCATCGTCGCCACTCTGGCGATGACCGGCACCTATACCTATGTCGATCTCGGTGGTTCCGTGCAGACCCTGACCGGTACCGCACATGGGCGCTGGCTGCTGTTCAAGCTGGCCCTGGTGGGCGGCATGCTGGGGTTGGCGGCGCTGCACCGCTGGCGGCTGGTGCCGGCCTTGGCCACCTCCCTCCGCGACGGCTGGCAACCGCGGCCACTGCGCTCCCTGCGCCACAGCCTGGCCTGCGAGTCGGCCTTGGCGCTGCTGGTGCTGGCGTGCGTGGCGGTGCTGGGTACGCTGGACCCGCTGGCGTGAGGTGGTGCACCCCGCCCACGTGCAAGCTGCGATGATGGGCGCATCATGAAACTGCTGATCGTCGAAGACGAACCCAAGACCGGCAACTACCTGCGCCAGGGCCTGATCGAGGCCGGCTACGTGGTCGATCTCGCCTGCAACGGCATCGACGGGCTGCACCTGGCCGGCAGTGGCGAGTACCAGCTGGTCATTCTCGATGTAATGCTGCCCGGCCTGGACGGATGGAACGTGCTGTCGCAGCTGCGCGCCGCCGGATGGCAGGTGCCGGTGCTGTTCCTGAGTGCGCGCAGCAGCATCGCCGACCGCGTGCAGGGCCTGGAACTGGGCGCCGACGACTACCTGGCCAAGCCGTTCGCCTTCGCCGAGCTGCTGGCGCGGGTTCGCACCCTGCTGCGTCGCGGCCAGGCACAGCCGCAGGCCGAGCGCATCGTCATCGCCGACCTGGTGGTGGACACCCTGCGCCGCCGGGTCGAACGCGGCGGCCAGCGCATCGCCCTCAGCCAGAAGGAATACACCCTGCTGGAGCTGCTGGCGCGTCGCCAGGGCGAAGTGCTGCCGCGCTCACTGATCGCCTCGCAGGTGTGGGACATGAACTTCGACAGCGACACCAATGTGATCGACGTGGCGATCCGCCGCCTGCGCGCGAAGATCGACGATGACTTCGACGCCAAGCTGATCGTCACCGTGCGCGGCATGGGCTATGTGCTGGAGGCGCCGGACTACGGTGCAGTACACAGCAGATGAACCTGCGTCGTTCCATCGCGGTACGGCTGACGCTGCTGTTCGCCACCGTCGCCACGCTGGTGCTGGCCGCATTGGGCGTGGCGATCTATGTCAGCGCCCGCCACGACCTGGTGGCCCAGGATTTCATCGAGCTGGAAAACAAGCTCGCGTTGATCCGCGACCTTGCTGACAATGGGCCTGCCGCCACACGCGGACCGCGGTTGGCAGAGGCGCTCGGCCATCATCCCGATATCGCGTTCCACATCGTCGACGGCCCCGGCACCGTGCTGTTCTCCACGGCACCGGCACTGCTGCGCGAGCATGCCCGCAGCCAGCCCATCGACAGCACGCCACGGCGGCACGACTGGATCCTCGCCGATGGCCGCTGCATGCATGCCCTGCACCTGCGCCAGGCCCTGGCCGACGGCAGCCAGCTGGTGACCCTGCTGGCCATCGATGACGACCGCCATGCCGATTTCCTGCAGCGCTTCCGCCATCTGCTGGCGATCGCCATCATCGGCGCCGCCGTGGCCAGCAGTCTGCTCGGCGGTTTTGTGGTGCGGCGTACGCTGCGGCCGCTGCGCACATTGGCCGATGAGGCCCGGCAGATCACCGCTGGTCGGCTGCAGCGCCGCCTGAGCGCGCACAGTGCACCGGCCGAACTGGAACAGCTTGCGCAGACCCTCAACGGCATGCTGGCACGCCTGCAGCAGGACTTCGCGCGGCTGACCGAGTTCTCCGGTGACCTGGCCCACGAGCTGCGCACGCCCATCACCAATATGCTCACCCAGGTGCAGGTGGTGCTGGCGCACCCGCGCAGCAACGAGGCCTACCGTGAGACGCTGGCGTCGTGTGCCGAGGAACTGCAGCAGCTGGCGCAGACCGTGGGCGACCTGCTGTACCTGGCACAGGCCGAGGCGCCCGGCGCGCTGCCGTCGCGCGAGCCGGTGGCGCTTCACGCGGTGGTGGATTCGCTGCTGGAGTTCTACGAGCCGCTGGCCGAGGACCGGCAGTTGATCCTGCGCCGCGAAGGTGTGGCGAGCGTGGAAGGCAACCGCTTGATGCTGCACCGTGCGATTGCCAACCTGCTGTCCAACGCCTTGAAGCACGCCGCTGCCGGCAGCGAGGTGCGGGTGCGGCTGGCCGAGGCCGATGGCGTGTGCAGGGCCAGCGTGCACAACGTCGGCACCCCGATTTCCGCCGAAGCGCTGCCGCGCCTGTTCGATCGTTTCTACCGCGGCGAGCGTGGCCGCCACGAAGGTGCGGGGCTGGGCCTGGCGATCACCCGCGCGATTGCACAGGCGCATGGCGGCAGCGTGCGTGTTGCCTCGGATGAGACCGGCACCGTATTCGAGCTGGTGTTGCCGAACGCTGCCGCCCGGTAGTGCCGCTGGGCCTACACCCGGTGCATCAAGCGCATTGCAGTTGTACCAGCGGCCTACACTACCCTACACAGCCAGTGTTGTAGGCCGCTGGTACAACCCTGCTCTGCTCGAACACCCCGGCCACCCAGTCGATGAAGACCCGCAAGCGCGGCGACGGCGTGCGGTTGCGCGGGTAGACCAGGCTCAACGGGCTTGGCGTCGGCGGCGCCTCCGGCAACAGCTCGACCAGCTGCCCGCGCGCGATGTACGGGTCCATCCGGTAGCGCGGCGCCTGGATGATGCCCAGGCCCGCCAGCGCGGCGCCGAGGAACGCATCCGCACCGGAGACACGCACCCGTGCAGGCAGCGGCACGTAGTGCACCTGCCCGGCCTGCTGGAACTCCAGGGGAATCAGCTGGCCGGTGGCGCTGGAGCGATAGCCGACCATTTCATGGCCGTCCCGCAGGGACGCGATGCTGCCGGGCACACCCTTGTCCTGCAGGTAACCTGGCGCGGCCACCGTGACCTCCCGCAGCATCGTCAACCGGCGCGCCGCCAGATCGCTGTCGGCCAGCGTCCCCACCCGCAGCGCCGCATCCACGCCTTCGCGCAGCAGGTCGACATAGCGGTCGCCTTCGCTGACCTCCAGTTCGATCTCCGGGTAGCGCTGCAGGAATTCCGGCAGATGCGGGAACAGCAGGTGCCGGCCCAACGTGCCATGCACTTCGATACGCAACGGGCCGCGTGGCGGCGCATCCCGGAACGCCGCCTCGGCATCGTCCATGTCGGCGATCAGGCGCAGGCATCGCCCGTAGAAGGCTTCGCCTTCCAGCGTCGGCACCACCAGCCGCGTGGTCCGGTGCAGCAGGCGCACGCCCAGCCGCTGTTCCAGCGCCTTGATCGCGTCGGTCACCGTGGCGCGCGGCAGCCCGAGGTCCTCGGAGGCGCGGGTGAAGCTGCGGCGCTCGACGATACGGACGAAGGCGCGCATGGCCGTGAAGCGGTCCATTGTTCGGCTATCCGGATGATGTTGGCGGATTATGCAGGATTATCCGAACGCGCAATGGCGCGAAGATGGTCCTGCGTCGCTCCGGCGCGTCCCCGTGGAAGCCACCATGACCTTCTCCCCCGCCCGCTCTGTCGCCCTGGTCACCGGCGGATCGCGTGGCATCGGTGCCGCCATCTCGCGTCGGCTCGCCGCCGATGGCCACGCGGTCGCGATCAACTATGCGGGTCGCCGCGACGACGCCGAGGCCTTGGCGGCAGAACTGAACGCCGCCGGCGCGCAGGCCGTCGCGCTGCAGGCCGATGTGTCCGATCCGCAGGCGGTGCGGCAGCTGTTCGATGCCATTGAAGCCCGCTTCGGCGGCATCGACGTGGTGGTCAACAGCGCGGGGGTGCTGCAGCTGGCCCCACTGGCCGACTGCGACGACGCCCTGTTCGATCGGGTGATCGGCATCAACCTCAAGGGCGCCTTCAACGTGCTGCGCGAAAGCGCGCGACGGGTGCGCGACGGTGGTCGGCTGATCACCCTGTCCACCAGCGTGGTTGGCATCAGGCTGGAGAACTACAGCGTGTATGCGGCCAGCAAGGCGGCGGTGGAGACGATGGGCGCGATCCTGAGCAAGGAGCTGCGCGGGCGCAACATCACCGTGAACGCAGTGGCGCCGGGCCCGACCGCCACCGATCTGTTCCTGGACGGCAAGTCGCCGGAGCTGATCGAGCGGCTGGCGAAGATGAACCCCCTGGAGCGGCTGGGTACGCCGGACGACATCGCCGGTGCGGTGGGGTTCCTGGCGGGTGCCGATGGCGGATGGATCAACGGCCAGGTGCTGCGCGCCAACGGCGGGATGGTGTAGATCGCGCGAGCGGCATCCACGCCTGGCGTGGATCTACCTGGGAACACGTGGCGGTTGATCGAATCCACGCAGGACGCGAAGCCCCTGTAGAGCCGAGCGTGGGCTCGGCTCTACAGCAGGGTCAGGCGATACGTGCCTCGCGGCGGCGATGCACCCAGTAGTACAACGTGGGCAGCACCAGCAGGGTCAGCAGCATCGCCGACAGCAGGCCACCGATCACCACCACCGCCAGCGGCTTCTGGGTTTCGGCACCGATCGCGTGCGAGGTCGCCATCGGCAGCAGGCCGAACATCGCCAGCAGCGCGGTCATCAGCACCGTGCGCAGGCGCTGCAGCGAACCCTGCACCACTGATTGCAGCAGGTCCATGCCCTGCTCGCGCAGCTGGGCGAAGCGACTGAGCATCACCACGCCGTTCAGCACTGCTTGCCCGAACAATGCAATGAAGCCGATCGCCGCCGACACTGACAGCGGGATGCCGGTCAGCCACAGGGCCAGGATGCCGCCGATCATCGCCAGTGGCACGTTGGCCAGGATCAGCGCGGCGCTGCTGATGTCCTTGAAGGCATCGAACAGCAGCACGAAGATGATCAGCACCGACAACGGAATCACCCAGCCCAGCCGCTTCATCGCCCGCTGCTGGTTCTCGAACTCGCCCGACCACTCCAGCTGGTAGCCCTCCGGCAACTGTACGCTGGCCTCCACGCGCTTGCGCATGTCAGCCACCACGCTGCCCATGTCACGCCCGGCAATGAAGATGCTCACCGCCTTCACCCGCTGCGCGTTCTCGCGCGAGATGTTGATCGCGCCGCTGGCCATGCGGAAGTCGGCCACGTCGGACAGCGTCACCGTGTGGCCATCGCCGATGCCGACCGGCACCGTGCGCAACCGCTGCAGGTCGCGGTCGGCGTCGTCCAGGCGCAGCGTGATCGGGAACCTGCGGTCACCTTCCCACAGTTCGCCGACCTGGCGCCCGCCCAGTGCGGTCTCGATCACCTCGTCGATGTCGCGCACGTTCAGGCCGTAGCGCGCGGCGCGGTCGCGATCGATCTCGATCTGCAGTTGCGGCAATGAGCCGTCGCGGTCGATGAAGGCGCTCTCCACGCCCTCCACGCTACGCACCTGGCCGAGGATCGCCTGCGCCTGCTGGTTCAGCACGTCCAGGTCGGAACCGCTGACCTTGATCACCACCTGGCCCTTGATCTGCGAGATGCTCTCCAGGATGTTGTCGCGCACCGGCTGCGAGATCGAGAACTCAGGGCCCGGAATGCGCTGCTCCAGCGTACGCTGCAGATCACTGACCAGCTGCCGCTTGTCCACGCCCTTCGGCCACTCCTTTTCCGGCTTCAAGGCCACCAGCGCCTCGATCTGGTTGGCGCCCTTGGCATCGGAACCGTCTTCCGGGCGCCCCAGCTTGGCCACCACCGTCGATACCTGCGGGAAGGTGCCGACCAGCTCACGGATGCGCCGCGACTGCTGCTGCGCCTCGGCCAGGCTGGTGCTTGGGTCGAGCGTGGCGGTCAGCCAGATCGACCCTTCGTCCAGCTCGGGCAGGAACTCCGAACCCAGCCGCGTGCCCAGTGCCAGCGTGCCGACCAGCAGCGCAACCGCGGTCAGGACCACTGCACGCGGGCGGGCCAGTGCGCGCTCCAGGACCGGCCGGTACCAGCCGGTCAGGCGGTCCATCAGCGGATTGCCGTCGCGCATGCGGTCGCGCCGCAGCCACCAGTAGCAGAACAGCGGCACCACGGTCAGCGCCAGGATCAACGCACCGATCAATGCCGAGGTCACCGAGTACGCCATCGGCGCGAACATGCGGCCTTCCTGGCGCTGCAGGGTGAAGATCGGGATATGCGCGGCGATGATGATCAGCATCGAGAAGAACGTCGGCCGGCCCACTTCCGACGCTGCCGAGAGAATGGTCGAGAACCGTGTCTTCCGGTCGGCCGTGGGTGGCAGCTTCGACAATCGCGAGACGATGTGCTCGGTCACGATCACCGCACCGTCGATGATGATGCCGAAGTCCATCGCACCCAGGGACAGCAGGTTGGCCGGCACGCCCCACAGATGCAGGCCGAGGAAGGTCGACAGCAGCGCCAGCGGCATCATCGCCGCCACGATCAGCGCGGCACGGGCGTTGTACAGGAACAGCCACAGCACCAGGAACACCAGCACCCCGCCTTCCAGCAGGTTGCTGAAGACGGTTTTCAGCGTGGTCGAGACCAGCCACGAGCGGTCATAGAACGGCTCGATGCTGACCCCGGCCGGCAGCTGGTTCGCCTCGATCTCGGCGATGCGCGCATGCAGCGCGTCGAGCACGTCGGAGGGATTCTCGCCCTTGCGCATCAGCACCATGCCGAACACCGCATCGTCGTTGTCGTCCTGGCCGACCAGGCCCTGCCGGGGCAGGCCGGTGTCGGCGACGCTGGCCAGGTCGCGCACCAGGATCGGCGTGCCCCCGCGCTGCGCCACCACCACGTTGCCGATGTCGGCCGGCGAACGCATCAGGCCCACGCCGCGGATCAGGAACTGCTGCTGGCCGCGTTCCACGTAGCCGCCGCCGGCGTTCGAGCTGCCCTTCTCCAGCGCCTCGGCGAATTCACCCAGGCTGATGCCGCGGTCACGCAGCTTGTCCAGGTCCGGCTTGACCTGGAAGGTCCGCGCGAAGCCGCCGAAGCTGATCACATCGGCCACGCCCGGCACGGTGCGCAGGCTGCGCTCCATCGTCCATTCCTGCACGGTGCGCAGCTGGGTCGGCGTCATGTGCGGGCCTTTCAGCACGTACCGGTAGATCTCACCCACCGCCGAACTCATCGCCTCCAGTTCCGGCGTCACCCCTTCCGGCAGCTCCACCCCCTGCAGGCGCTCCAGCACCTGCTGGCGCGCGAAGTAGTCATCGGCCTTGTCGTCGAAGGTCAGGATGATCATCGACAGGCCGAACTGCGTATGCGAGAACACCCGCACCGAATGCGGGAGGCCGGACAGCGCCACTTCCAGCGGCATCGTCACCTCGCGTTCCACCTCTTCGGCGGCGCGGCCCGGATGCAGCGATACCACCGTCACCTGGGTGTCGGACACATCCGGAAAGGCTTCCACCGGCAGCACGCGGAACGCGGCGATACCCGCGCCGATGAACAGCAGCAGTGCCAGCATCACCATCAATGGCTGGCGCAGGCAGTACGCAATCAGGCGATCGATCATGGCGCAGCGTGCCTCGTGCCGGTGCTGGCAGCGGCCGGCGCGCTGTCCACCAGCTGCTGCAGCAGCAGCCCGCCTTCAACCACCACCCTGGCGCCCTGGGCCAGGCCCTCGCGCACCCACAGGCGGCCATCGCCCAGTTCCTCGGCATGCACGGCGTGGCGCGCGAAGCGGCCCTTGGCCTCCTCCACGAACACCACCTGCTTGCCGTCGATCAGCAGCACCGCAGCATCGGGCAGCGAGACACCGCCCTCGGCCGGCACTGCCACCTGCGCACGCACGTACTGGCCCGCCTTGAAACCGCGTGCACGGTTGTCCAGCTCGGCGCGCGCCTGCACCACGCGGCGCTCGCTGTCGACGAAGTCATCCACGTGCTGCAGGGTCGCCTGCAACGGTTGGCCATCGGCGCCGGGCACGCTCACCTGCATGCCCGCCTTCAGGCGTCCGGCCAGGCGCTCGGGAACATCCAGCAGCAGCCACAGGCGGTCCGGATCGCCGATCACCGCCAGCGGCTGCTCGCTGTCGGGGCTGACCGCCATGCCCGGGCTCATCCGCCGCTCCACCAGCACGCCATCGATCGGCGTGCGCAGCGGCAGGCGCTGGTCCACGTGCTGGCCATTGCCATACGCCTTGGCGAAGGCGGTCGCGCGCGCGTGATCGGCCTGGCTGGCGGCGAAGTTGGCCTCGGCTTCGTCCAGTTCACGGCCGGACGCCACACCCGCTGCGTGCAGCTCGCTGGTGCGGTCCAGTTCCCTGCGGGCCTGCTGCAGCTGCGCGCGACCACGCACACCATCAGCCTGGGCCTGGCCGAATTCGGGCGAGGTGATCCAGGCGATCACCTGGCCTGCCTTCACCATCTGCCCCGGCTGCGCCTCGATGCGCGCGACCTGCCCTGCCAGTGGGGTGCGCAGCGCACTGGAGCGGGTCTCGTCCCAGACCACCCGGCCCGGCAGCTGCAGGTTGGCGCTGGCGACGGCGGTCACCGCCTCGCTGCGCAGTACATCCAGCTGGCGGCTGCTGGCGGGAAACTGGATCTGGCCGGCGCTGACCTGTGGCGCGTCCTCGGTGTACGACGCCGGTTCGCGGCCGCAGCCGCCCAGCAGGGCCAGCGCCAGCAAGGCGGGCAGCACGGCATGTCGCGCCTGCGGGCGGCAAGCGGCGGTGAACTTCATCGAGACTCTCCTTCTGCAACGGATGTGGCCGCTTCCCAGCGCGCCAGGGCAATGGCATGGTCGGCACGCGCCTCGATCAACGCGGCTTCGAACTCGCGCCAGCTGCGGCGCGCGTCAAGCAGATCGGTCAGGCTGGCGGCGCCGCGGCGGTAAGCCAGTTCGATGCCCTGCACCGCCTTGCGTGCGGCATCGGACTGCAGCCCTTCGTAGTCGCTGCGACGCTGCGCGGCCGACCGCGCGCTGGCCTGCAGCTGGTCCAGTTCGGCGCGCGCCTCGCGCTGCAGTACCTGCAGTTCCAGCGCCGCACTGTCACGCTCGGCTTCGGCGCGCTGGATCGCGCCGCGTGCACGTGACGGGCCGCCGAGCGGAATCGTCAGCGATACGCCCCAGGTGACACCACTGATGTCGGTCGGCTCGCGTTCGGCCTCCACCCCCAGCTGGATGTCGCGGTGGCGCTCGCTGCGCGCCAGGGCCACGCCAGCGTCGGCGGCGACCAGGCGTGAGCGTGCCGCGCGCAGGTCGGCGCGCTGCTGCGGGTCGAACGCGCGTGTATCGGCGATGTTGCCTGGATCGGGCCATGGATCATCGGCGCTGAGGTCATGGCTGTCGTCACGGCCAAGCAGCAGGGCCAATGCGTGCCGCGCGTCGCGCAGGTCCAGCGCGGCCTCGCGCGCCGCATCGGCCACGGCGAGGTCGTCCACCGCCAGTCGCGCACGATCCACCGGTGCCATCGCCCCGGTGGCGACCTGCTTGTCAGCGGCGGCCAGCTGCTCGGTCGAGTTCTGCCGGTTGGCCTCGGCGATCCGCACCCGCTCCTGTGCGCCCTTCAGTCCGAAATAGGCTTCATGCAGCGCCACCTGCTGGCGGCGTCGCGTGTCGAGCATCTCCAGCCCGGCCACCTGCAGCAACGCGTCAGCCTGGCGGATGCGCAGCGCACGCTTGCCGCCGCGTTCCCAGGTGAAACCCAGGCCCAGCGTGCTGTCCATCCGCTTGTCCTGCCAGCGCCCCGGGCCGATGCCGTGCGTCGGGCTGATCTTGCTGCTGCCGATGGACAGCTCGGCCGCTGGCCGCAACGCGGCGGTCTGCGCATCGCCCTGCGCCCCACGCAGTTCCAATGCCATCGCGCGCAGGTCCGGGTTGTGCGCTTCCATGGCGCGCTGCGCATCCGCCAGCGACAACGCTGAAGCCACGGGTGCGCACAGGAGAGCGGCCAGCGCGGCCGCAAGACGAGGGGAGAAATTCATGCGCGTCACGGTAAGGTGACGCACTTGCGCCAAACTTGCCCCAACCTTGCACGAAGCTTGCAATGCGAATCCTGCTGATCGAAGACGACGCCGCTCTGGCCGATGGACTGATCCGCGCCCTGCAGGGCGCCGGCCATCTGTGCGACCACCTTTCGCGCGGCCTGCACGCGCCGGCTGCACTGGCCAGCGCGCCGTATGACGTGATGGTGCTCGACCTTTCATTGCCCGATGTCGACGGCCTCGACCTGCTCTCGCGCCTGCGCAATGACGGCGTCACCCTGCCGGTGCTGATCCTGACCGCGCGCGACGGTGTGGAGGACCGCATCCTCGGCCTCGACCGGGGTGGTGACGATTACCTGGCCAAGCCATTTGCACTCGGTGAGCTGGAGGCGCGCCTGCGTGCGCTGTCACGCCGCCGCAGCGACGCACCGGCACAGAAGCGGCTGGGCCGGTTGTGCTTCGACAGCATCCGCAATGAAGTGCAGGTGGAAGGCCAGCGCATCGAACTGACCGCGCGCGAGCTGTCGCTGGTCGAGGCATTGATGCAGCATCCCGGCCGCACCGTCACCAAGCAGCGCCTGTTCGACGCGCTGTACAGCTGGGACCACGAGGCCAACCTGTCGGTGATCGAAGTGCATGTCAGCCGCCTGCGCCGCAAGCTGGAGCAGGCACGCGCCGGCGTCGGCATCCGCATGTTGCGTGGCCTGGGGTATCGGCTGGAGGCCGGGGGTGACTGAGCGCGTGCACAGCCTGCGGGGCCTGCTGCTGCGTCGCCTGTGGCTGCCCTTGCTGGTGTTGCTGCTGTGCAGCGCGGTCGGTTCATTCGCGCTGGCCCGCTTCTACGCCGGCCAGGTCTATGACCGCTGGCTGCTGGACTCGGCGATGTCGTTGTCCGAGCTGGTGAAGGTGCAGGACGGGCGTGCCTCGATCGAGATCACGCCTGCGGTGTCGCGCATGTTCACCTGGGATACCGCTGACGAAGTGCATGGCGAAGTGGTCGACGCCGCGGGCGGGCGCCTGTATGGCGACCTGCCCGAAGCGCTGCCCCGCCCCGCGATCGCTGCCGGCGGCGACGATGCCGTCTACTACGACGCGCGCCTGCGTGGGCAGCCGGTGCGCATGGTCGAAGTCGTGGTCAGCGCCGGGCCGGGCCACGATATCCGCCTGCGCGTGGCCGAGACGCTGCGCAAGCGCCATCGCCTGGAGCGCAAGCTGCTGCTGACCAGCATCCCGTTCCAGGCCGCGATCCTGGCGCTGGCTGCGTGGCTGGCCTGGTCCGGTACCGGCGCGGCTGCACGCCACGCCAACCAGGTGGCGCGGCGGTTGGCCAGCCCACGCCCCGACCCGCTGGCGCCACTGGAGCCGGCGCAGGAGGCGCCGCGCGAACTGTGGCCGGCGGTGGAGGCCTACAACGCCCTGCTGCAGCGACTGGACGCCATGCAGGCCGCGCAACGGCGCTTCGTCAGCAACGCCGCGCACCAGCTGCGCACGCCGCTGGCGGCGATGCAGGTGGAGCTGGAGAGTTCATTGCGGCAACAGGATCCGCAGGCCCAGCAGCTGGCGCTGTCCGGCACGCTGGCCGGGCTGGCGCGGCTGCAGCACCTGGTCAACCAACTGCTGATGCTCAGCCGTTCGGAGGATCCCCATGGCAGCGTACTGCCGCTGCAGCCGCTGGACCTGGCCGCGCTGGCGCGGGGCGTGGTCGAGCGCTACGCCGACCGTGCGTTGGCGGCCGACGTGGACCTGGGTTACGACGGACCCGACGACGGTGTGCAGGTGCAAGGTGATCCGCAGCTGCTGCGCGAGGCGCTGGGCAACCTGCTGGACAACGCGCTGCGCTACGGCGCGGCGCCCGGTGTGATCACCCTCGGCGTTCGGCAGGAGACCGACGGCGTGCAGGTGTGGGTGGACGACGACGGCGCCGGTATCGCCGAGGACGAGCGCGCGCGCGTCACGGAACGCTTCTACCGGGCCAGCAGCGAGGGCGACGGCTGTGGGCTGGGGCTGGCGATCGTGGCCGAGATCGCGCAGCGGCATGGCGCGATGTTGAAGATCGAAACGGCGCCGCTCGGTGGCGCGCGGGTGGGGGTGCGGTTCCGTTCGCGTTGACGTCCTGCGTGCCAACCAAGGTTGGCACCTACCAGGTGCGGGGCAATGACCGCGGCAATGCGGCGCCGCTCCGCGTCATCGGCTCATGGAATACGGCGCCTGCGCGCCCTCTCCCGGCCAGTCCTTGTTCGGCTCGGCCTGCATGCGGAAGTGCAGCTCGCCACCGGCGAGGATCTCATCATGACGCAGGAAGGTGCGCTGCAGCGGCTTGCCGTTGAGGCTCACGCTGCCAACGTACGTGTGCTTGTCATCCAGGCCCTCGGCCACGATGGTGAACGTCTTGCCGTTCGGCAGACGCATCGCGGTCCTGGGCAGGAACGGACGGCCCAGGATGTACTCGCCCGAGCCCGGCGCCACCGGGTAGAAGCCCAGCGCGGTGAACACGTACCAGGCCGACATCTGGCCGACGTCATCGTTGCCGGCCAGGCCATCGGGACGGTCGGCATACTGGGTGTCCATGATCTGCTTCAACCGCGCCTGGGTGCGCCACGGTTGGCCCGCATACGAATACAGGTAGGCCACGTGGTGGCTCGGCTCGTTGCCGTGCGCATACCAGCCGATCAGGCCGGTGATGTCTTCCATGTGCTCGAAGATCGATGGATCCACCTTGGCGTTGAACACCTCGTCCAGGCGCGCGAGCAGTTTGTCGCTTCCCCCGTGCGCCGCCGCCAGCCCGGCGACGTCCTGCGGCACGTACCACGAGTACTGCCAGGCGTTGCCCTCGGTGTAGTCGGTGCCGTAGCCGCTGGCGCTGGGGTCGAACGGCGTACGGAAGCTGCCATCGCGCTTGCGCGCGCGCATGAAGCCGGTGTCCTTGTCGAACGCGTTGCGCCAGTTACCCGCGCGTTTGTCGAAGGTGGCCGCGATATCGGCCTTGCCCATCGCCTGCGCCATGCGTGCGATGGTCCAGTCATCAAAGGCGTACTCCAGCGTCTTGCTGGCCGCTTCGCCTTCCTCGTCGATCGGCACATAGCCCAGCTCACGGTACTGCGCGATGCCGTCGTACGGGCCGTAATTGGCGGTCTCGACCATTGCCTTCAGCGCCTTGTCGGCGTCGAAGCCACGAATGCCCTTCACGTAGGCATCGGCGATCACCGGCACGGCGTGGTAGCCGATCATGCACCAGTCTTCCAGGCCATGGAACGACCACACCGGGAGCATGCCGTAGGGACTGTGCTCATGATGCGCCAGCATCGAATTGACGAAGTCGCTGTTGCGCTTCTCCGGCTGCACCAGCGTCAGCAGCGGGTGCAGCGCGCGGTACGTGTCCCACAGCGAGAACGTCGAATAGTGCGTGAAACCGTCGGCCTTGTGCACCGCGTTGTCCGAACCGCGGTACTGGCCATCGGCGTCCATGAACAGCGTCGGCCCCAGCATCGTGTGGTACAGCGCGGTATAGGCACTGCGCCGCGCATGCTCGGGGGCATCGATATCGAGTACCGACAGCGCCTGCGTCCAGTCCTGCTTCGCCTGCGCACGCACCCGGTCGAAATCGAAGTCTGCCACTTCTGCGTCGAGGTTGGCGATGGCACCGGCCTCACTGACCGGCGAGATGGCTACCTTCACCACCAGCGGCGCGTCCAGCTTGCCGAAGTTGAAGGTGCCGACCAGCTGCCGGCCTTCGATCTGGGCGCGCTGGGCCGGGTCCTTCTCGCCCGGCGGCGGGAAGCCCTTGTAGACGATGTCCTGCTCGGTGTTGTGCAGCTCATGCCCGGCCAGCGACCGCGAGAAACGCATCGCGAAATACAGCTGGCGGCCCGTTGCCCAGCCACGGGTTTCGCGGAAGCCGGTCACGGTGCCATCGGCGCGCACCCGCACCCGCGACCACAGCACCTTGCCCGGGTAGTCGTACATGCTGGTACGCATGTCCAGCAGCACCTTGGCGTCGGTGCCCTTGGGGAAGGCATAGCGATGCACGCCCACGCGGGTACTGGTGGTCAGCTCGGCGCGCACCTTGTAGTCGTCCAGGGTGACCGCGTAGTAGCCCGGCTCGGCCTTCTCGTCAGCGTGGCGGAACCGTGAGGCGTAACCGCTGCGCGGCTTCTCCGGATCACCCCGCTCCAGCCCGGGGTTGCCGGTGAACGGCATCAGCAGGATGTCGCCCAGGTCCGAATGACCGGTGCCGGAAAAATGCGTGTGCGAGAAACCGACGATGCTGCTGTCGTCATAGCGATAGCCCGCTGCCCACCCATAGGCCTTTTCGCGCGGCTGGATGCGCGTGTCCGGGCTGAGCTGGACCATGCCGAACGGCACCGTCGCCCCCGGGTAGGTATGGCCTTCTCCGCCGGTGCCGATGAACGGGTCGACCGAGGCGTATGCCTTGTCGGCGACGGTTCTGGCTGGGGCCGCACCGGCCAAGCCGGAAGCGAACATCGCCGTGGCGGCGACAGCGATCAGGAGACGACGGTCCAGCGTGGGCATCGGCATTTGGATCGATTCAGGTGGTGGTCCGATCCTAGCATCGGCCCGGCCCTGTCGCATGCTGCAGTGCGGCCGCCGGAACCGGCACGATGATTTGCACGTAATTGCATGGCCGGACGACGATCCGCCTCATAGCCTTCCGGTCTCCCGCTTCCCGATCGGTGCCAATACGGCAATGGATGTCCACACATGCACTTCTGAAAGACCGCGCCTTCGGAGCGGGAGAAAGCGAGACGAACCATCAATTGGTACGCAGCGCCTCGATCTGCCCAGGATGGCGCCGCAGCGGACATACCGCTGCCGGGATTGGAACCCCCGAAAAGAAGGACAGAGATAGCTCGTCGTACCTGCGGCGGGCGCTGCGTGTGGCCGTCAGGCCCTCCGGTTTTCTCTGTTCCTTCCGGGAGTTCCAAGCACGCATCGCCCGCCACCCTTGCGGTGGCCCTCGCACCCAAGGAGTTTCCGCATGAAACACACGCGTCCGCTCAGCCCGGCCATGGAGTCGCTGTTCCAGCGCATCGAACATGCCCTCAACAGTGCCGAAGGCATGGCCATCCTCATCGGCGAGCAGTACGGCCCCGAGCCGAAACCTCCCGCGCCGATGGGCTACAACGCCAAAGAGATCGCCAATGCGATGGTCATGCTGAGCCAGCATGGCCGGTCGTTGCTGCAGAAGCTGCGTGCGGAAGCGGAAAAGGTGACCTATCACTAGGCCGTCCTGCAGCCGAGCCTGCTCGGCGCCGTGCGCACCGCACGCAGCGATTGCTGCCTTCAATCGGGCAATGCGCCCTGCAAGGTGGCGAGGTCGGCGCTGTCGACCGGCCTCACCACGCGCGCCACTTCCTGGCCGTCATGCAGCAGCACCACGGTGGGCCACAGTTTTACCGTGAACGCACGCCCCAGCGGCTTTCCCTTGCCATCCTCGATCTTCCAATGCACCAGATCGTGGGCATCCACAAACGCCTGGAGTGCGGGCTGCGCGGCTTGGCAATGACCACACCAGGGTGCACCGAACTCCAGCAGCTGCCAGCCCGCCTGAGCTTCCACGGCCGCGCCGGCGGGCTCCGCCGCCGGGTAGTCACGCATGAACGGCATGCCGGTTACGCCGCCAACGCTTTCTGGATATCCGCCAACGGAGCATTGGTCAGGTCCTTGGCAATATCGCCCAGCAGGCGGGCCTGGACCTCCTTGTGCAGCAGCGGGCGGATGCGGCCCAGCGTGGTCGGGTCTGCCACCAGCACCAGGTGTGCATAGCGGTTGTTGAGCGCATCTTCGTTCAACTGCTCGGCCACCTGCTTGGCGAACGTCGCCTCGTTGAGCTGCGAAATGGACATGTCTTTCGGCACCGCGCCGGCCGGGCCCTGACCAGAGACGCCCTGCTCGCTAATGTCCTGCAGGCGCAGCTCACCTTCCTGCTTCAACGCCAGCTCATGTTCGCTGCCGACGTTGGTGAACACGCGGGCCGAACCACCATCGGCGACGATGATCAGCGTGCCTTCGGGAATGCGACGGGTCATGCGATGCTCCTTCTTGATGGCGTTCAGCGCTACCGTAGACAGCGTGGCGTGAGCGCTGCGGCCAGAGTTCGTTCAACGCATGTCATTGCACGCTGCGCGGATGAACAGGCGCCATGGAACACAGCGTACAGATCAGTCCGCTTCGCTGCATGCTCACGCCGATGCCGTTATGATGAACGGATGATCGACACGACCCACTACGTGACGGGCGCACCTGTTACGTGGGAAGCACTGCCGACCGGCGCTTCGCTTGCCACGATCGCTCCCGCCCTGCCGTTCCACCGCCTCGCGCTGGATCCTGGCGGATGACGCCCGCAGGCCCTCGGCCTGCACGCCCCACGCTGCTGTGACCGCCGGCCGCTGACTGCGCGACCGCTGTGATCCCGTTGCTGCGTTTCCGCCGTTGCGGCGGTGCGTTGCCGTGCGCGTGGCGTCGTGCCTGCACACATTCCCCGGCCCCCCACGCCACTCACCGATGCCCCTGCGCCACCTGCGCCTGCATCGCCGTTTCCGATTTCCGGGACCTACCTCACCGCTCATTTCCCCTCTTCTGCCCACAAGGGAGCCCCCATGCAGGACACCCCCGATGCACATGCCCATTTCGGCTGGTTCAAGCGCCGCCGCCACCTGAAGGTCGATGAGATCACCGTCGTAGACAAGCCCATGCTCAAGCGCGCCGTCGGCGCGGCCGCACTCGGCAATGCCATGGAGTGGTTCGACTTCGGTGTCTACGGCTACCTGGCCGTCACCATCGGCCAGGTGTTCTTCCCGTCCAGCAATCCCACCGCGCAGGTGATCGCCGCGTTCGCCACCTTCACCGTGGCGTTCCTGGTGCGGCCGCTGGGCGGCCTGGTGTTCGGCCCGCTGGGTGATCGTTACGGCCGCCAGAAAGTGCTCGCTTTCACCATGATCCTGATGGCGCTGGGCACCTTTTCGATCGGCCTGATTCCCGCCTACGAGCGCATCGGCATCTGGGCGCCGGTGCTGTTGCTGCTGGCGCGCGTGGTGCAGGGCTTCTCCACCGGCGGCGAGTACGGCGGCGCGGCCACCTTCATCGCCGAGTATTCCACCGACCGCAACCGCGGCCTGATGGGCAGCTGGCTGGAGTTCGGCACGCTGGGCGGCTACATCGCTGGCGCCGGTACCGTCACCGCGCTGCACATGCTGCTGAGCAGCGGGCAGATGCTGGACTGGGGCTGGCGCATTCCGTTCCTGGTGGCCGGCCCGCTGGGCCTGCTCGGCCTGTACATGCGCATGAAGTTGGAGGAAACACCGGCGTTCCGCGCCTTCGCCGAGGAAGCCGAGAAGCGTGAGCACGAGCGGCCGGGGCTGGGCGCGCTGTTCCAGGTGCATGGCCGCCAGCTGCTGGTGTGCATGGGCCTGGTGCTGGTGTTCAACGTCACCGATTACATGCTGCTGACCTACATGCCCAGCTACCTCAGCGTCACGATGGGCTATGCCGAGAGCAAGGGCCTGCTGCTGATCATCATCGTGATGCTGGTGATGATGCCGCTGAACATCGTCGGCGGCCTGTTCAGTGACCGGCTGGGCCGGCGCCCGATGATCATCGGTGCGTGCATCGCGCTGCTGGTGCTGGCCATTCCGTGCCTGCTGCTGGTCGGCAGCGGCAGCGACGGGCTGATCTTCCTCGGCCTGATGCTGCTGGGGCTGGCGCTGGTGTGCTTCACCAGCTCGATGCCGTCCACGCTGCCGGCGCTGTTCTACACCCCGGTGCGCTACAGCGCGCTGTCGATCGCCTTCAATGTGTCGGTGTCGCTGTTCGGTGGCACCACGCCACTGGTGACCGCGTGGCTGGTGGAACGCACCGGCGACCCGCTGGTGCCGGCCTATTACCTGATGGGCGCGGCGGTGATCGGGCTGGTGACGATGCTGTTCGTGAAGGAAACCGCCGGCCTGCCGCTACGCGGTTCACCGCCGGCGGTCGGCAGCGAACGCGAAGCGGCTGCGCTGTTGAAGAGCGATGTGCCGGTGACGGTGGACCCGACCTTGCCGCCGCTGCCGGAGGCTTCAGAGGCCGAGCAGGTGAAGCCGGCCTGAGGCTCGGCGGGACCCGCGCTGTACAGCCGAGCCCGCGCTCGGCTGCCTTTAGGGGGATCCGCCGGGCATGGGCCCGGCGCGACGCCCCGTGCGACATCAATCACCCCGGGTGTTCAACGCCATCGCGCGCATCACGATGGGCTTGGCCCAGCCGGGCGTGTGCAGCAGGTCGGCTACCGCAATCGGGTACTGCAGTTCACCTGCGGCCATGGCCAGTACCGGCAGCGGCACCACGCAGCCGTCGGCATCGGCCGGCGCGCTGTTGTCGTAGACATGCAGCTCGGCCAGGTGCGGCAGCAGCTCCAGCAGGTTCGCGCGCGCCGAATCGAAGCGCGCGTGGATCTTCTCCACGGGAATGTCATGGCCACCGGCGGCGACCCGCGCGGCAACGCGGGCGATATGCAGCTCGACGTTGGCCAGGCCACAGAACCAGATGGCTACCTGGTGGTGGTCGCACGCCTCGCGCAGCAGGCGCGGGATGGTGTTGCCCCCCAGCGTGGTCTCGAAGGCGAAGTCGGTGCCATCGGCCATGGCCTGGCGCAGGCGGCGGGTGCCTTCCTGCCAGGCCTCGGCGTTCGCCTCCGGCAGCGGCCAGCCGGCATTGACGAGGCGGCGGGTGAAGGAATCCGGGTTGAACCAGCCCAGCCCTTCGGCGTTCAGCCAGGTACCCAGCAACGAACTTTTACCGGCGCCATTGACGCCGGCCAGCGCCAGGATGCGTCCCATCGATCAGAGCGGACGGCCGAGGTTGACCTTGCCGCCGCGCCGGATCGGCTGTCCCAGCACCTTGGCCAGCCCCGCCCCCTGCTGCAGGCCGGCCAGGGTCTGGTCGAACTCGCTGCGCAGGCGCTGCAGTTCTTCGTTGCGCTCGCCGGCATCACCGCCGGCGGCCTTGGCCAGCAGTTCCTGGTAGGTGCGGATGTCCACGATCACCGCTTCCGGGTGATTGTGGTTGGTGATGACCAGCGCCTGCTTCTCGCGCACGGTGCGCATCAGGCTCGGCCAGCCCCGGGTCTTCACCGACGAGGCCGGGGCCTTCTCAAGGCCAGGCAGATCCAGTGGCAGGGTCATGGCATCGCTCCAGGCGGGGTGGACGATCCCCACTATACCCAAATTGGCCAAATTGGGGATAAATCCCCTTTCAGCCCGATGATCCCGCTTCCGGGGCATCGGTCTGCAGCAGGCTGTCGCGCTCGCGCAGCGGGAAGCGGATCCAGGCATCGAGCCCCTGCGGGCCAAAGCGCAGTTCGCCGCTGCCGGCCAGCTCGTACGGCACGCGCTGCTCGATCAGCGCCCGGCCCAGGCCGCGCTGGCGTGGCATTTCCCAGCCCTCCACGTCGGCATGGCGCTCGCACCAGTGCAGGCCCAGCCACGGTTCGGCGTCCTGCACCTGCAGATGCCAGGACACCTCGATCCGCCCCGCCTCGCGCGCGGCCGCGCCATAGCGCAGCGCGTTGCTCGCCAGCTCATGGATGGCCAACGACAGGACCTCGGCCGCTTTCGGTGGCAGCAGCACGTCTTCACCGTGCAGCTCGCACAGGCCCGTGCCCGGCATCTGCGCCGACACTTCCTCTTCGATCATCCCGCGCAGGCAGACCCCGGCATTGCCGCCGCGGGTCAGCAGGCTCTGGGTGCGCGCCAGCGACATCAACCGCCCGCACAGCCGCTCGGCGTACTCGTCCACGCTGGCCACGGTGCTGCGCGTCCGCCAGGCAAGGGCATGGATGGTGGACATGATGTTGCGGACCCGGTGCTGCAGCTCCGCCAGCAGCACCGCCTGGCGCTCGGTGGCGCGCTTGAGGTCGTCGATATCCACCGCAATGGCGAACACCCCGGTCACCTCGCCGTCTGCATCGCGCAGCGGCGCAGCGGCAGCGCATGCACTGCGTCGAACACATCCTCGCGCTCCACCCGCAGCGCGGCCAGTTCGTTGATATCGAAAAAGCGCCGGTAGTTCACCTGATCGCCGGCCGTGCGCCACCAGGCCAGCCGGTAGTGCTGCCGCTGCAGCAGCGTGTGCAACCGTTCAACGCTGCGATTGCAGCGTTCGGCCCACGCCGGCCACTGCGCGGGCTCCAGCGGATGGCTGCGCGGCGACAACGGCAATGCCAGCCCATGGTGGCGCAGCACGGGCCGCGCGTTGTCCACCACCACGCGCACCACGCCGTCGCGCACGGCGTCGTGCAACGGCCGGTCCAGTACAGGCAGCCAGAGCCGGCCCTCGCAGCCCGGCGCCTCCCAGTCGATATCAAACCATGCTGCGTGCGGGCTTCGAGGCCCGTGCATCAGCACATCGCTCCACCACGGGCTGTGCGGGGACGCCGCCAGATGGTTGGGAACGATGTCCAGGATCAGGCCCATGCCATGCGCGCGCGTCACTTCCGCCAGCTGCCGGAAGCCCGCTTCACCGCCCAGTTCCGGATTGATGCGAGCCGGGTCGATGCCATCGTAGCCATGCGTCGACCCGGGCACCGCCGCAGCGATCGGTGACAGGTAAAGGTGGCTGACGCTCAGCGCGGCATAGTACGGCACCTGCGCGGCAGCCGCCCCGAGGTCGAAGCCTGCGTGCAGCTGCAGGCGCGCGGTGGCACGCAGCCCCGTCATTGCCCGGTCCTGCGGCGCGTGGCACTCAGCCGCGCCACGCGCGCATCGACAGCGTCAACATCCCACGTCGGCGGCAGGCGGCGGCGCCAGTTGGGATGGCCGTCGACGGTGCCTGGCAGGTTCACCTGTGCGCGACCGCCCAGCGCGTCTTCCAGCGGCAGCAACGCCAGCCGGGACGCCGAGTGGGCGACCAGTGACAGCGCCCTGGCGTCCAGCGGCGCGCCCTCGCCGCCGGCCACCGCAGAAAGTGCCTGCGCGTCGCTGGCGCGCGCGCGCAGTGCCGCTGGCAGATCCGCCAGCTCACCCAGGCGTGCACGCCAGCGCAGGTCACGCCCGCGCAGCCAGCCCGCCAGCGGCGGCAGATCATGGGTGGAGGGCATCGCCACTGCATCGCGGCGCCACTGCGGCGCCGGCAGGAAGCGCGCGCCGTTGCGGGCAAACGGCAGGACCTCGATGCCCAGAATACCCCGGGCTGCCAGCCGCTGGCGCATGCCCGGCGGAACCACGCCCAGGTCTTCGCCGATCAGCACGCAGCGATGCCGCCAGGACTCCAGCACCAGCAGGTTGATCAGATCATCGAACGGATAGCGCAGGTACACCCCCTGCCCGGCGCCCGCGCCACGGGGCAGCACCCACAGCCGCAGCAGGCCCAGGATGTGATCGATGCGCAGGCCGCCGCGGTCGGCCATCACGGCGCGCAGCACGCGGAGGTAGGGTGCGAAGCCCTCCCGCTGCAACGCCATCGGTGACCAGCTGGTGATGCCCCAGGCCTGGCCGAGCGGATTGAACGCATCGGGCGGCGCACCCAGCTCAAGTCCCTGCAGCAGATCAGCCTCGCCGGTGCGTGCCTCCACGCCCTGCGGCGCGCAGCCCACGGCCAGGTCGGCAATCAATCCGATCGAGGCGCCCTGGTCGCGCAGCGTGGCGTGCACCTGCGCCCAGCCCTGCCGTGCCACCCACTGCGCAAACGCATGGTCGTCCGCGCTGCCGGTGAACCGGTCGGCGGCATGCTGGCAATAGTCCCGCAGCGGATCGCCCTGCATGGCACGCCAGGTTTCGATCTGCGCGTGCTGCGCCGGTGCCTGCGCTGCAATCCAGTGGCGAACCTGCCGTATCCAGCGCCACTTCACTGCCGCCGAGTGCGGCCAGTCGATGCGACGTGCGGCAGTTCCCGCCTCCACCGCCGCCGCCAGCGCCTCGTCCCCGCCCAGCACGCTATGGGCAGCCTCGGGCAGCACCTGCGGCAGGGAGACCTGCAGCGGGTCGAGCCAGCGCCGGTCGCTGGGCGAATAGGGGCTGTAGCCCGGGCCCGGTGGCAAGCCGGCGTGCAGCGGGCTCAACGCCAGTGCGTCGCCGCCATGCCGGTGCAGCAGCTCGCTCCACCGTGCACAGCCGGCACTGTCACCGATGCCGGCATCGCCAAGGGCGCGCAGGCTGTACACCTGCGCCGACAGGCCCCAGCCGCGCAGCGTGCCCCGCGGCCACCAGGCGCGCTGTGGCGCCACCGCAACCGCCTGTTCCCGGTCGCCCCGGCGCCACTGCCAGTAACCCGGCTGGTCCGGCACGCGCCAGCGGCCCTGCGCATCGGCACGGGCGGGCAGCGCTGTTCCCTGTTCATCCACCCAGCATGCCGCGCCGGCTGCCTCCGGCATCGCCAGCAGCTGTCCGCAGCAGGCCGTGCGCAGGCCAGCGTACTCGGGCACCGCCTCGCACTGCAGCCCCTCCAGCACGGCGCGCAGCACGTCCGGCGCGACCTCGCGCGCGGCACCGGCCACGTCGGTCCAGCGGACCAGCAGGCCCGCACGGCGGGCCGTTTCGCGCACCGCTGCATCCGTGCTCATGCGGCGATCCAGCAGGCCAGCACGCCGCCGCCTGCCGGCAGCATCCCGGCCGCGTCCGGACCCACGACGCAGTCGCCGGCCGGCACCGCATGCGCCACCGGCACAGGGCCCACGTTGATCGCGATCCACCATTGGCCCGAGGGCAACTGCCAGCCTGCCTGCACCGCGCCTTGGCCCAGCACGCGCGCGCCCAGCGACCGCGCCTGCGGCAGGCCCGGCTGCAGATAGCGCCTGCGCAGGCCGAGGAACTCACCCGTGCAGCGCAGCCAGTGCTGCGACCAGGGATCATCGCCGGGCGGCGGCGTGTACGACGCCTGCAGGGTCGCCGCATCGTTCGGGTCCGGAATACGCGCGCGCGCGGCGGCGTCGGCAAAGGCGCTGAAACCGGAGAACTCACGGCGACGCCCTTCACGCACCGCCTCGTCCAGCGGCGGCGCGTAGTCGGTGAAGAACAGGAAGGGCGATTGCACCTGCCACGGTTCGCCCATGAACAGCAGCGGGATCATCGGCGTCAGCAGGGTCAGTGCCAGCGCCGCGCGTAGCGGCGCAGGATCGGTCAGCATCGACAGGCGCTCGCCGAAAGCGCGGTTTCCCACCTGGTCATGGTTCTGCGCGAATACCACAAAACGCGCGGGCGACAGGTCGGCGCTGGGTTCGCCGCGGGGATCGCCGCGCAGGTCCGGTTCGCCCTGCCAGGCGAATCCCTCGGCCAGGCAGCGGGCCAGCAGTGCTTCGGCGCGACCGGCATAGGCCGCGTAATAGCCCTCCTGCTCGCCGGTCAGCATCACGTGCAGCGCATTGTGGAAGTCATCGTTCCACTGTCCCTGGTAGGCGCCGCGCAGCCACCGCGCCTGGTTGCGTTCGTTCTCCAGCACCAGGTGCGCGTGCGGGGCCACCGCACGTACCTCGTCGGCCAGCTGCTGCAGGAAACGGTCATCGTCAATGGCGTGCACCGCATCCAGGCGCAGTCCGTCGACGCCATAGTCGCGCAGCCACATCAGCGCATTGTCGATGAAGAACCGCCGCACCCAGGGCTGGCGGAAGTCGATGGCCTTGCCCCACGGCGTGCTGCGATCGTCACGGAAGAACCCGCGCGCGTAATCGCGCAGGTGGTTGCCCTGCGGTCCGAAGTGGTTGTAGACCACATCCAGCAGCACCGACAGCCCTGCATCGTGCGCGGTCTCGATGAAGGTCCTCAGCGCTGCCGGCCCGCCGTAGGCATGGGCCGGCGCATACGGAAACACGCCGTCGTAGCCCCAGTTGCGCTGCCCGGGAAACTGCGCGACCGGCATCAGTTCGATGGCGGTAACGCCCAGCGCCGCCAGCAGCGGCAGCTGCGCAGCCAGCGCAGCGAAGCCGCCGCCCGCTTCGATATGCACTTCATAGATCACCAGGTCCTGCCAGGCATGCCCGTGCCAGGCAGGCCGCGCTGCCTCCGTATCCAGCACCACCGCGCTGTCGCCGTCGAGGCCGTCCGGCTGCCAGCGAGAGGCCGGGTCAGGCACCTCCTGGCCGGAAGGCAGCCGGAACCGGTACCGGTCGCCGTGCGATGCCGGCGTTCGCAGCCAGTGGCAGCCGTCCGGGTCGCGTTGCATCGGTCGCTGCGTGCCGTGCAGGCACAGCGCCATCGCGACTGCGTCCGGTGCCCATACGCGGAACTCCACCCGGTCACCGGCCACAGGCCATGCGCCCAGGCGCGGCGCGACTGTCGTCATGCATCAACCTGCAGGTACAGCGTGGACAGCGGCGGCAGCGTGAGCCGCAGCGACTGGGCGTGGCCATGCATCGGCCGCGGCTCGGTATGCACTGCTCCAAGGTTGCCGCTATTGCCGCCGCCGTAGTACGCGCTGTCGGTGTTGAGCCGTTCGCTCCAACGCCCCGGTTGCGGCACGCCGACCCGGTAGCCCTCGCGCCGCACCGGGGTGAAGTTGCTCACCACCAGCAGGGTGCGGCCGCTGCCGGCAGGATCCCGGCGGATGAACGCGTAAACGCTGTTGCGGTTGTCGTCGGCCACGCTCCAGTCGAAACCCCGCTCGTCGCGCTCGTCGCGATGCAACGCAGGTTCGGCGCGGAGCACGTTATTGAGGTCGCCCACCAGGCGCGACAGGCCCTGGCCCTCGTTGCTGGCCGCCTGTGCCCAGTCCAGCGCCGCATCGTGCGACCATTCGTGGCCCTGGCCGAACTCACCGCCCATGAACAGCAGTTTGCTGCCCGGGTGCGCCCACATGAAGCCGTAGTACGCGCGCAGCTGGGCCAGCCGCTGCGCCGGCTCGCCGGCCATCTTGGCCAGCAGCGCCCCCTTGCCGTGCACCACCTCGTCGTGGGACAGCGGCAGCACGAACCGTTCGGAGAAGGCGTAGACCAGGCCGAAGCTGATCTCGCTGTGGTGATGCGGGCGATGGACCGGGTCGCGCCCCATATACTGCAGGGTGTCGTGCATCCAGCCCATGTTCCATTTGTGGGTGAAGCCAAGCCCCCCCTCCTCCACCGGCGCGGACACCCCCGGCCATGCAGTGGATTCCTCGGCGATCACCAGCACGTCCGGAAAGCGCTCGCGCAGCGTCTGGTTCATCCGCCGCAGGAACGCGACCGCCTGCAGGTTCTCGCGTCCGCCCTGCTCATTGGGTATCCACTCCCCCTCGGCACGGCTGTAGTCCCGGTACAGCATCGACGCCACTGCGTCCACGCGCAGACCGTCGATATGGAAGCGCTCCACCCACTCCAGCGCACTGCCGATCAGGTAGGCAGCCACTTCGTTGCGGCCATAGTTGTAGATCAGCGTGTCCCAGTCGGCGTGCACCCCTTCGCGCGGGTCGGCGTGCTCGTACAGCGCGGTCCCATCGAACCCGGCCAGGCCATGGGCATCGTTGGGGAAGTGCGCGCTCACCCAGTCCACGATCACCCCGATGCCGGCCTGATGGCAGCGGTCCACGAAGCGCGCGAAGGCCTGCGGCGTGCCGTGGCGTGCCGTCGGCGCGTAGATCCCCAGCGGCTGATAGCCCCAGGAACCGCCGAAAGGATGCTCGCTGACCGGCAACAGTTCGATATGGGTGAAGCCCAGCCCGGCCACGTACGGAATCAACCGGTCGGCCAGGGCATCCCAGTCCAGCGGCGCACCGTCGTCGCTGCGCTGCCAGGAGCCCGCATGCACTTCGTAGATCGACAGCGGTGCGCGGGTTCCGGCCTGGCGGCGGGCCGCCAACCATGCCTCATCGTGCCACTGCATCGGCACAGCCGAAAGCACCCGCGATGCGGTCGCCGGTGGCAGCTCGGCCCAGCGCGCCATCGGATCGAACTTGTCGGGCATCACCCGGCCGTCGGCGCCGACGATGCGGAATTTGTAGCGGGCACCGGCCTGCACGCCCGGCAGGAACAGCTCCCACACGCCGGCGGTGTGACGCAGCCGCATCGGATGGCGTCGGCCGTCCCACCCGTTGAAATCGCCAACCACGGCGACCCGCCGGGCATTGGGCGCCCACACCGCGAAGCGCACGCCCGCAATGCCCTGCACCTGCGTCGGCACCGCACCCAGCTGCCGCGCCGCATCGGCAACACCGGCATGGAACCGCTGCAGCAGGGCTTCGTCCAACAGTGGACCGAACGCATAGGCATCGTGCACCTGCTCCACGCCCTGTTCGAAATGCAGGGCAAGCAGCGGTATCGCCGCGTCGCCGGCCGCGCCCTCGAACAGGCCGGGCAACGGGCCGGGGGACAGGTCCCAGCGCCGCCCGTCGTCTGCAATCACCTCGACGCGCTGCGCGTGCGGCACCAGCACGCGCAGCTGGCGTCCGCCTTCTGGCTGGCGATGCGGGCCCAGCCAGGCGAATGCATCGGCCGGGCGTGCATGGACGAGGTCCTCCAGCGCCGGCGCGATGCGCTGCTCCAATCCCGTCTCCGCGATGGTTTCATCCTCCAGGGCGGCCAGATGCAGGCTGTCGTGGCTCATGCGGCCACCTGGCAGGTCTGCTGGTACAACGCCAGGTAGGCGCGCCCTGCCGCATCCCAGCCACCTGGCCGCAGCATGGCCGCGCGGCGCATGGCCTGCAGCAGCCCCGGCAGGCGGAAGGTGCGCATCGCCCGCTCCACGCAGCGCCGCAGGCCATCGGCATTGGCGCCATGGAACAGGAAACCGGTCACGCCGTCCTCCACGGTATCCACCAGCCCGCCGGTCGCGTGTGCGATGGGCAGGCAGCCGAAGCGCTGCGCGTACATCTGGCTCAACCCGCAGGGTTCGAAGCGTGAAGGCATCAGCAGGAAATCGGCGCCGGCAAACATCTGGCGGGCCAGCGCTTCCTCGAACCCGATGAAAGCGCCCACCCGCCCCGGGTAGCGCCGGGCCAGCGCCTGCACCTGCGCTTCCACCTGCGGCTCGCCACCGCCGATGATGACCAGCTGGCCGCCGGCCGCCACGATCTGTGGCGCCACGTCGCAGGTGATGTCCAGGCCCTTCTGGTGCACCAGCCGCGAGACCACCGCGAACAGCGGCCCGGTCGACGGCGCCAGCCCGAACGCCTTGCGCACCGCATGGGCGTTGGTGGCGCGCCCGGTCCACTCGCCAATGCCGAAGTGGGCCTTGAGATGGATGTCGCGGCGCGGGTCCCAGCTGGCGTCGATGCCGTTGACGATGCCACTCAGGTGCCCGCCTGCTGCGCGACGCGCCAACAGGTCATGCAGCCCGCAGCCGTCATCCGGGGCGGTGATCTGCTGCGCGTAGCGCAGGCTGACCGTGTTCAGCCGCGTGGCATTGGTGATGCCGCCCTGCAGGAACGACATCTGCCCGTGGAAGTGCAGTTCATCCAGGTGTTCGGCCGGCACGCCCAGTACCGGCGCAAGCGCGTAGGGGAACAGCCCCTGGTAAGCCAGGTTGTGGATCGTCAGCAGGGTCGGCACGGCCGTCCGGTCCCAACGCACGTAGGCGGCCGCCATGGCCACCGGCCAGTCATTCAGGTGCAGCAGCTGCGGCGACCAGTCCAGCCCGGCACGCCCGGCCGCAATCTCCGCGGCCGCATGCGAAAGCGTGGCGAATCGAACCGCGTTGTCCTTCCACTCCTGCCCCTGCCCGTCCACGTAGGGCGAGCCCTCACGCTCGTACAGCTCGGGCGACAGCAGGACGTAGATCGGAAGGCCGTCGGCCTGCACCGCCATGCCGATCGTGCACGCCGGCAGGCCGGCCCGCGCGCTGACCTGCCCCACCCGCTGCAGCTGTGGCAGGCGCTGCAGTACCTCCGGCTAGCCGGGCAGCAGCACGCGCGAATCACAGGCACCGCGCACCGCACGCGGCAGGGCCGCAGCGACGTCGCCCAGGCCACCGGCCTTGACGAAGTCCGCCATCTCGGTGGCAACGAACAACACGCGCTGCACCAGTTCCGGCAGCTCCAACGGTTGCGAGTGGCCGCGGCGGGTGCCGATCGGCACGGGCGTGACGGGAGAGATCGCAACGGGTGAAGCGGACTGGGCGGCGCGGGCCATGGGGATGATCTCGGATGCTTCAGGCAGACAGACGCCAGCGGCGCCCGGACGGGCGCTGAGGCTGGGAAGGAAGTCGACGCAGGACGTGGGGGACGCCAGCGAGAGGCTCAACAGGACAATAGCCCTCCATGCGATCAACCAACCGTGAAGCCATGGCGATTTCTTTGTGACAAGGCGTCATGAGCTCAGTACACATGACGCGCGCCCGCCCGCCGCCCGCGCCTCTCCTGTAGCGCCGGGCGCACGTTCGGCTGCGGGCGGTCCTGTTGCCGCTCGAGCCGAAATGGGCTCGGCTTTGCAGGGATTCTCCCTGCGACACCCGGTCGCAGCCCATCGCGCCACGCGCTTGACCAATGTCAAACCACCGGCCGCCGCGCGGGCGTATCTCTATGCAGGACCCGAACACGCCGGCACTGCCGGCCCCTACAAGGATCCTGCAATGAGCTACTCCCCCGACAACGCCCAGCTCCTGAATGCGCTGCAGAACGTCATGGTGATCTCCACCACCGACCTGCAGGGCAACATCACCTACGCCAATGACCTGTTCTGCACCCTCACCGGCTTTGCCCGCGAGGAACTGATCGGCCAGCCGCACAGCATCGTGCGCCATCCAGACGTACCCAAGGCCGTCTACAAGGACATGTGGGACACCATCAAGGCCGGCGGCACCTGGACCGGCATCGTGCCCAACCTGGGCAAGGGCGGCGTGCTCTATGTGGTCGATACCACCGTGCAGCCGCTGTTCGACGCCGAGGGCAACATCACCGCCTACATCAGCATCCGCCGCGTGGTGAACGACCTGATGCAGAACTACGACCTGGTCGAGTTCAGCAAGGAAAAGTTCGACGACTTCTACGAGGCCGCGTGAACGCCCTGCCGACAAGCACGCCCTTCAGCCGCCTGCTGGTGGGTTACGCGTCCGAGTCGGGCAATGCCCGCGCCCTGGCCCAGCGCCTGGGCGCAGGCCTGCAGCCGCACGCGCCGCAGGTACTCCCGTTCAACGACATCGACGTGGCCAGTCTCGGCCACGGCGACGTGCTGCTGGCGATTTCCAGCTCGTTCGGCGATGGCGAGCCGCCGGCCAATGGCGAGCGGTTCTTCGAAACCCTGCGCCGGACCCCGACCTTGAGCGGCCTGCGCTATGCGGTGTTCGGCCTCGGTGACACCGGCTACCCGAGCTTCTGCGGCTTCACCAAGGCGCTGGATGCCGCGCTGAGCGAGCGCCAGGCGCAGCCGCTGTTGCGCCGCGTGGATGCCGACCTCGGCTACGAGCCGTTTTTCCAGCAATGGCAGCCGGTGCTCGGCCAGGTGCTGGATGGCGACCTCAGCGCTGGCCAGGACCTGCACCTGCAGGTCACCGCCTATGGTGAAGACAACGCCTTTGCCGCGCGCATCCTCGAGCGCCGCCGCTTGAACAGCAGCGACGCGGCCGCGTGGCACCTGCAGCTGGACATCGCCGGCAGTGGCATGGCCTATCGCGCGGGCGACACCCTGCACGTGGTGCCGGAGAACGACCCAACCCTGCTGCAGGCATTGGCCCGCTGGTACGGCGATACCACGGCCGTGGCCGCCCTGCGCGACCGCGAGCTGCGCCTGCTGAGCAAGAGCGTGCTGCGCGAGCTGGCCCGGCTCGGTGGCAGCGAAGCGCTGAAGGGCCTGCTGAAGGTCAGCCAGAAGCGCGAGCTGGACGCCTACCTGCACGGCCTGGACCTGCTGGACGTGCTGCAGGACCACGCCACCCCGGACAGCGTGCCACTGCCCCGGCTGCGTGAACTGCTGTCACCGCGGCTGCCGCGTGCCTATTCAATCGCCTCGCACCCGTGCGACGACCAGCTGAGCCTGTGCGTGCGCGAAGTGCGCTACCCCCTGCGCGGCCGCGAGCGCTTCGGCACTGCCACCGGCAGCCTGCTGCACGGCGGCGGCCTCGCCCGTGTGTACTGCCGTTCCAACCCCGGCTTCCACCTGCCCGATACCGGCGAGGCACCGCTGCTGCTGGTCGGTACCGGCACCGGCATCGCACCCTTGATGGGCCTGCTGCAGGAGCTGCAGGCCAGTGCCTGCGAGCGCGAAGTGCACCTGATGTTCGGCGAGAAGCATCGCCAGCACGACTACCTGTACCGCGACCAGCTGCAGGACTGGCACACGCGCGGCGTGCTGGCCGGCCTGCACACCGCGTTCTCGCGCGATGGCGCCGACAAGGTCTATGTGCAGCATGTACTGCAGCAGCGTGCCAGCGAGGTGCGTGATGTGCTGGCCCGCGGCGGGCATGTTTACCTGTGCGGCAACAAGCGCCACCTGGAAGGCGCGGTACGCGAGGCCATCGATGCCGTCGCCGGTGCAGGCCAATGGGACGCGCTGCGGGGCGAAGGCCGCACGCACTGCGAGTTGTATTGATCCATGCCACTGGACTGCACGGACCTTGAACCGGTAGAGCTTACCGCTGGTAAGCTGCCCAGCATGCCTTGGTTGTAGCCAGCGGTACAGCGGCCACTACCAGAATATGTAGCCAATCATCGCCTCTGCATCATGGTAGAGCGTAGCCGCTGGCCGACTGCTCCGGATGCCATGGTCGTAAACCAGCGGCTACACTACCAGAATATGTAGCCAATCATCGCCTGTGCATCATGGTAGAGTAAGCCGCTGGTAAGCGCTCCGGATGCCATGGTCGCTACCAGCGGCCGCACTACCAGAATATGTAGCCAATCATCGCCTGTGCATCACGGTAGAGTAAGCCGCTGGTAAGCTGCTCCGCATGCCACGGTTGCCGGCCAGCGGCCGGCACTACCATCAGATGTGACCCACCATCGCCGGTGCGTCCATCACGGGTCAACCGCCGACGATGCGGCCGTCCACCATGCGCGCCACCTGCTGGCCGAACATCGCCACGTCCTGCGGATCGTGGCTGATCAACAGCAGCGGAATACCGGTCTTGTCCAGCACCGTCTCCAGTTCCTGGCGCAGGTGCTGGCGCAGGTCGTGGTCCAGCGCGGAGAACGGCTCGTCCAGCAGCAGCGCCCGTGGCTGCGTCACCAAAGCCCGCGCCAAGGCCGTGCGCTGGCGCTGCCCGCCGGATATCTGTGATGGCAGCAGATCCCCCACCGTGTCGATGCGGAATGCGTGCAGCCACTGCTCCACAGCGTCGAAGCGCTGGCCCACGCGCGGATTCAACCAGCCCTTCTCCAGCCCGAACGCCACGTTCTGGCGCACGCTCAGGTGCGGGAACAGCGCATAGTCCTGGAACACATACCCCAGCCGACGGTGCTGCGGCGGCACGTCCACGCCAGTGGCCGCATCGAACACGGCCTGGCCTTGCAGGCGCACATGCCCCTGCCCTGGCCGCAGCAACCCGGCCACCGCCTTCAGGGTCAGGCTCTTGCCCGCGCCCGACGGCCCGGCCAGCACCACCTGCCGTTGCGTGCACTGCAGCGCGACGTCCAGGACGAATGCCTGGCCTGCAGCCTGCAGGCGGCGCTGCACGCGCAGGTCAAGCCACATCGCGCAGCTCCCGGCGACGCCCGCCCACCAGCCGCGCGGCCAGCAACAGGATCACGATGCACACCACCGAGGTCAGGATCACCAGCGCATTGGCCTTGCCATCCTGCCCGGCCTGCACCGCCTCGTAGATGGCGATCGACAGCGTCTGCGTCCGGCCGGGAATGCTGCCGGCCACCATCAGCGTCGCGCCGAATTCGCCCATCGCGCGTGCGAAGGCCAGCAGCAGGCCGGCAAGAATGCCGCGCCACGCCAGCGGCAGCGTGACACGGAAGAACACCGCGGCTTCGGACACGCCAAGCGTGCGCGCGGCCTGCTCCAGCTGCCCGTCCACATTCTCGAACGCGGCGCGGGCCGGCTTGAACACCAACGGAAACGAGGCCACCGCCGCCGCGATCACTGCGGCCTGCCAGGTGAACACCAGATTGATGCCGAACCACGATTGCAGCCACGCGCCGATCGGGCCGTTGCGGCCGATCAGCACCAGCAGGTAGTACCCCAGTACCGTCGGCGGCAGCACCATCGGCAAGGTCAGCACCGAATCCAGCAGTTCACGGCCAGGAAAACGCCGACGCGCCAACAGCGCACCCAGCGCCACGCCCAGCACCAGATTGATCGCGGTGGCCCAGCCGGCCACCTTCAGCGACAACCCCAGCGCGGTCCAGTCCAGATCCATGCCTCAGGGGGTGCCGAACCCGTGCCTGGCCAGGATCGCCTGGCCCTGCGGCGAACGCACGAAGGCAGCGAAGCGCCTGGCCTCTGCCGGCTGCGTACTGGCGCTGGTCACCGCCAGCGGATAGGCGATGCGCCCGGACACCGGCACCACGAACGCGCGGCGCACTCGGTCGGGCATCGCCTGCGCGTCGGTGGCATAGACGAAGCCCGCATCCACTTCACCGCGCGCCACGTAATCCAGCGACTGGCGCACGTTCTGGGTGGTGATGGCCTTGCCCCGCACTGACGGCCACAGCCCTGCCGCGTCCAGCGCGCCCTTGGCATAGCGGCCCACCGGCACGCTGTCCGGGTTGCCCAGCGCGATGCGCTGCACGCCGGCGCCGGCCAGATCCTTCAGTGTGCGCGGCGGCGCCTTGGCCTGCGGAGGCACCACCACCCACAGCGCATTCACCGCGAACACCGCGCGGGTGCCGGCCGCCAGCAGGTTCTGCTGCTGGGCCTGGTCCATCGTGGTCTCGTCGGCCGACGCAAACACATCCACCGGTGCACCGCGGCTGATCTGCTGCAGCAACACGCCAGAGGCGGCGAAGTTGAAATCGACTTTGGTCCCCGGGTGCGTCTTCTCATAGACCGCGCCGAGTTCGCGGAAGCTCTCGGTCAGGCTCGAAGCCGCCGACACCGTCAGATCGGCCGCCCAGGCCGGCACAGAGGCCAGCAACCCCAGCCACAACACTCCCGCTCGCTTCATGCTCAGTCCCCCTGCCTGATCAGTCCAGTCCGGATTCCCGCACCGCGGCCAGCGCCGCCAGCCGATCCGGGTCCAGCAACAGCATCTCACGTTGGTTCACCGCAATCACACCCTCGTCGCTCAAGCGGCGCAGCACCCGGCTCACCGTCTCCGGCGCCATCCGCAGGTAGTTGGCGATCTCGGTGCGGGCCATGCTCAGGTTGAAACGGGTGGCCGAGAATCCGCGCCGGGCGTAGCGCTGTGAAAGATCCAGCAGGAACGCCGCCATGCGCTCCTCGGTGCGATGGTTGGCCGCCAGCGTGGCGACCTTGCCGATCTCGGCGCTGAGCAGGCTGAACAGCCGCGCCTGAAGCCCCGGCATGCGCGTGGCCAGCAGGCTCAATCGCGGAAACGAGATCCGGCACAGGTAGACGGTGTCCAGCGCCACGGCATTGCACGGGAAGCGCGCTCCGTGGATGGCATTGAGCCCGATCACCTCGCCCGGCAGGCTGAAACCCAGCACCTGCTCGTTGCCCTGGCTGTCATCGACGAACGTCTTGACCATGCCCGCGCGGACCGCCGCGATCGAATCGAACGGATCGCCGGCACGGAACAGGTAGTCACCGGCCTGGAACGGACCCACGTGATCGACCAGCACATGCAGTTCACCCAACGCGGCCTTGTCGTAGCCCTGCGACATGCAGGCATCGGAAAAGGCGCAGGTACTGCAGAAGTGCAGCGCGTCTCCGTCATCGGCGGCTGCCGGGTTCGGCGTGACTGGCCGGGAAAATGCAGCAGAGGGCGGCGTATGGGGCATTGCAGCAACGCAAGAACGAAGGCCCTCATCATACGACAGCGGGCCGCCCCGCCCTGCGCAACCTGCGCCTACTCTGGCGCGGGTTCGGAACGCCGCTGCGGGCCACGCTGCCGCATGCTGTCGCGCACGTCCACGTCGAACTGCAGCTGCAGCATGCTGTCGTCATCCAACGCAATACCGAAGCCCAGGCCATCGCGGCAGGGCAGCCTCTCCGCTAGTGCTTGAACCGCTTCGCGTGGCAGCACCAACCGGCAGAATGTCCCGCCATCGAGCAGCACCGCCTGATCGCCGGCATGCAGCGACAGCGCTGCGCCCCAGCCACCGCTGCCACCAAAGCGGGTCAGGTTCTCGACCGACTCACCTGCCAGCAATCGTGCCAGTTCTTCCTCATCCACGCGCAGGCGCATCGATTGCTGTTGCAGCTGGACCTTCATGCTGTGATGGACTCCCACTCTGATGGCGTATTGCAGTTGAGCAGCAACGCCCGATCCTCGGGTGCCAATGGCAGCCGGGTCACGCCCAGGCGTTGCTGCAGGGCGCGCAGTGAACGACGCGCCGTCGGATCCTCAATCAGCTCCTGCAGCACGCGGCGGCAATGATCATCGATCTGCAACCGCATCGGCAACGGTTCACCGTCGAATACCGTGCAGGCACGCCCTTGATCGGCCTGCAGCCGTTGCAACAGCGCGGGCGTCACTCGCGGCATATCGACCGGCACCACCCAGGCGGGGCCATCGGGCATCTGCATCGCCACACTGTAGAGGCCGCCCAGCGGGCCGCAGCGTGCGACCCGGTCCGGAATTCCGCCAAACGCCGGGTAGTCACCGCTCACCCACGCCCGCCCGGCGCCCGCCTGCAGCAACAGCCCCCGCATGTGTTCCAGCACTGTGCGGCCGTGCCAGGGCAGCAGCGCCTTGTCGCGGCCCATCCGGCTGGACAGACCGCCGGCCAGCACGATGCCGTTGATGCTCATTGCAGTAAAGCCACGCCATGCGTGGCTGCGCCGGCCGGATTCATCGGGAGAGCTTCATCCACGCATGGCGTGGATCTACTGGACCCGACGCCCCCCGAAGGGCGCGGTCAATGCCCGTGGTCATGTGTGTGGTCGTGGGAGTGCGAAGCTTCGCTGTCCGCATGGCACAGGCTGCAACCTTCGCTCCACTGGCTGTCGCCGTCTTCGTAATGCTCCTGCTTCCAGATCGGGCACTGGTGCTTGACCCCCTCGATCAACTGCCGGCAGGCGCGGAACGCCTCGTCACGGTGCGGGCTGCCGGCGGCCACCACCACCGCCACATCGCCGATGCCGAGCCGGCCCTTGGCATGGGCCACATACAGCTTCAGCTTCGGCCCGAACGTGGCTTCGACCTCGGCGGCCAGGCGCTTGAATTCGTTCAGCACCAGCGGTTCAAACAGATCGTAGGTGATCCCGGTCACCCGCCGGCCCACATTGACGTCGCGCACCTTGCCGATGAACACATCGATGCCGCCGAAGCCCGGATCGGAAACCGCCGCGATGCCCTCGGCCGGATCGATTGCCGCCTGCGCGCGGTCCATCACCTTCGCGATGATCGTCTCGTTCATCGCTCAGCCCCCGCTCACCGGCGGCAGGATCGCCACCCGGCCATCGTCGGGCAGCGCCTCGTGGTCGCGCAGCACGCGTTGCTGGTCGGCGAATGCCGAATAGTCCAGCAGGCCGGCACGGAAACCCGGCCAACGCAGCGGCAGCAGCTCGCGCAGCGCCTGGCGCAGATCGGCCACGGTGCCACCGGCCACCTCCACCGCGATCTCACGGCTGGCATCCAGATCGGAAAACGCACCGAACAACTGCAGATTCACCTGTCTCATCATGGCTCCTGGCTCGCCAGCTGCACCGGGTCCTGATGACCCCAGCCCTGCACGCGCACCGGCGTGCCGGCAGCGGCCACGCCGCCCTCGCCTTCCAGCACCACCCAGGCGTTGGCCTGCAGCATGGACATCAAACGGAACGACTCCTGCCCAGCCAGCACGCGCGCACTCAGGTGGCCCTGCGCGTCCACTTCCACCCGCGCCCGCGCATGGAAGCGCAGGCCCGGCGGCGTGCGCACATCGGCCTGCAGCGGCAACGTCAGCACCCGCTCGGGTGCCAGCCCCAGCAGGCGGCGCAGCACCGGCTCGACAAAGAAGCGCTGGCCCACGGCAGCGGAGACCGGGTTGCCCGGCAGGCCAAAATACAGCGCCCCATTGGGCAGTACCGCGAACAGCAACGGCTTGCCGGGGCGGATCGCCACCTTGTGGAACACGATGCGCGCACCCCGGCCGCGCAGCGCGTCGGGAATGAAATCGTAGCGGCCGGCCGACACCGCGCCGGTGCTGATCAACAGCTGCGCACCCGCGTCCAGCGCTGCATCGAGCACCGCATTGAACGCGGCCACGTCATCGCCCACCGTGCCCTGCCAGACCACCTCGGCACCGGCGGCCTGCAGGCGACTGACCAGGTACGGCCGGTTGCTGTCACGGATCTGCCCGGATTCCAGCGTCTGCGCCGCCTCGGTCACCAGTTCCTTGCCGGTGGCAATCACCGCCGCCTTTGGCCGTGCCACCACCTCCACATCGCCCACGCCGATCGCATGCAGCAGGGTGCGCGCATTGATGTCCAGCACCTGCCCGGCCTGCAGCACGCGCTCGCCGTCGCTAACGTCTTCGCCACGCAGGCGCACGTTCTGGCCTGGCTTCACCGTGCCCTTCAGGGCAATGCGGGTCGGGCGTCCTTCTTCGCTGGCGAGGATCTCCACATTCTCGACCGGCACCACCGTATCCAGCCCGACCGGCATGCGCGCACCGGTCATGATTTCCCAGGCACCCTCGCCGCCTTCGGCGCCGGCATCGCCTGCTGCCTGCCAGCCCTGCACAGCGAACTCGGTACCGGCCTCGAACGTCGCGCCGTTGGCGCGCAGCGCGAAGCCGTCCATCGCCGAATTGTCGAACGGCGGCAGCGACTGTGCGCTGTGGATGTCACGGGCCAGCGTGCGGCCCGCGGCCTCGTGCAGCGGCAGGCGTTCGGCCGGCAGCGGCGTGGCCGCGTCCAGCAGGTGCTGCAAGGCCTCGCTGTAGGCAATCATCAGTGGCCATCCCCCTCGACCATTGCCAGGGCGTGGCCCAGCACCGGCGCCAGGATGTCCAGGCACTGCGCCGCCGCCTTCGGGCTGCCCGGCAATGCAAACACCAGCATGTTGCCCAGCTGCACCACCTCGGCGCGGCTCAGCCAGGCCATCGGCGTGTGCTGTGCACTCAGTGCCCGCACCATCTGCGCCAGGCCATGCACCGGCCGCGCGTTCAACGAACGCAGCGCCTCCGGAGTCAGGTCGCGCGGGCCCAGCCCGGTACCGCCGGTACACAGGCACAGGCGCACGCCCTCGGCGGCCAAGGCCTGCAGGCGGCCCGCCAACGGCTCGATGCCATCGGGCAGCACTTCGGCGGCCAACACCTCGCCCCCCAGCTTCTTCAGCCCGGCCACCAGGGTCGGGCCGGATACATCCTCATAGGTGCCTTCGCTGGCGCGATCACTCAGCGTGATCACCGCGCAGGCGGCGCCCTCCAGGCCCTTCGGCGCACGCGGCTTGAAACGCGCGCGCTCCGCATCGTCCATGCCATCCGGGTGCAGCCAGACGCCGCGCTTGCCGCCTTCCTTGAACAGCAGGCGGATGCCCTCGATGCGCAGGGCCGGCTCCACCGGCTTGCTCAGGTCGTACAGGGTCAGCAGCGCCGCGTTGACGCCGGCCAGTGCCTCCATCTCCACGCCGGTGCGCGCCTCGCTGGCGCACTCGCACCACACGCGGATCGCGTGCCGTTCCGGTACCGGCGCGCAGAACACCTGCACCAGTTCCAGCGGCAGCGGGTGGCACAGCGGCATCAGCATCGAGGCCATCTTCGCGCCCTGCAGGCCGGCAATCTCGGCCATCACCAGCGCATCGCCCTTGGGCAGGCGGCGCTCGACAATCAGCGGATAGGCCACTGGACCGGCATGCAGCTCGCCCACCGCCACCGCACGGCGGCGGCTGATCCGCTTGTTGCGCACATCGGCCATGTGGAACGCCGCGTTCAATTCCCCACTCATCGTGTTGCTCATCCTCCGATGGAGGCCAGGTGCGGGGTCAGCCCGGTCTGGCCCTGGTGCAGTCCATGCCCGGCCGCTTTCAGGCCAAGCTGGGTGGTGATGCGTGCCAGCAGCGCGTCGTGGTCATCGTCGCGCTGCAGCAGCGGGCGCAGCGGCACGCCGAACTCGCCGAACAGGCACAGCCGCAGGTCGCCCCTGGCGGTCACCCGCAGGCGGTTGCAGCCCTTGCAGAAGTCACGCGAATACGGGGCGATGATGCCGATGCTGCCGCGATGGTCGGGGTGGCCGAACTCGCGCGCCGGGCCAGCATCGGCCGCGCGCGGTCGCTCGTGCCAGCCCGCGGCGAGCAACTGCTCGATCACCCGATCGGCGCGCAGGTGGTGGCGCTGGAAATAGGCTTCGTTGTCGCCGGTGCGCATCAGCTCGATGAAGCGCACGCTGAAGGGGCGGTCACGCAGGTAGTCCATCCACTGCGGCAGCTCGTCGTCGTTCAGGCCACGCAGCAGCACCGCGTTGAGCTTGATCGCCGGCAGGCCCAACGCCTGCGCCAGGGCCAGGCCCTGCTGGATCTCCGGCAGGCGGTCGTGCCCGGTGATGGTGTGGAAACGCTCGCGTTGCAGGCTGTCCATGCTGACGTTCAGCGCGGTCAGGCCGGCCCGGTGCCAGCCCGGCAGGCGCCTCGGCAGCAGCGTGCCATTGGTGGTGATGGCCACCTTGCGGATGCCCGGCACCGCCGCCACGGTGGCGATGATCTCGTCCAGATCCTTGCGCAGGCTGGGCTCGCCACCGGTCAGGCGGATCTTGCTCATGCCCAGCGCGGCAAAGGCCCGCACCAGGCGCGCGATTTCATCCACCTGCAGGAAGCGCGGGTGGCCATCGGCCTGGTAACCGTCGGGCAGGCAGTAGCTGCACCGGAAGTTGCAGGCTTCGGTGAGCGACAAGCGCAGGTACGGAAAGCTGCGTCCGAAGCTGTCGGTGAGTTGGCTCATGGCTGTTCCGCCTCCTGGTACCACCCTGCAGCCCTGCCCCTGAACGGGTTGTCGACCCCAGCCCGCAGAGTGCGCTGGGGCGTTGAAAGCGTCAACCCGGGAGCCACGCAGCCTGAATTGGCACCGCCTGTCGTGATAGGCCCTCCGCGCCCGTCCCGTTCGCCGTGACAACCTCGATCCCTGTCGCAGATTGCACGCTGCGGGCGGATCACTACGCCAGCCAGCACTGGCGGGGCTTAACAGCGTAGGACAATGTCAAAAGCGTCTCCAATCGAGTGATGTTTGCAACTCTTCTGATTGGCATTGCACAGCGCCAGGGGCTCAGATGGCGTGCCGCCGGAAAAGGGTGGCCGGGCTTCGAACACCCGAGTTGATGTTGATGTATGCGCTTGTCAGCCGGCGCCACCTTAGCGTGGCGCCGGCTGGCAATCCGTCTGCCGGCTATGGCGGGCGGTGCGTGGGGGCCTTCGGGCCCGCCGGACTGACATCAACCCGGTGTTCGAACCACGTACCGTCCGCCACTTTTATGGGTGGCGGCTACCGATTGCCCTGCACGGAGCCTTGCCATGAACGAATCGGACCTCCCGCATCTGCACGCCTACCGCGGTACCGCCGGCGACGACGGTTCGCCACAGCCTGCGCCTGCTGTGGACAGGAACACCTTCATTGCGAATCTCCACCGCATCGGCTCCGGTGCGGCGGCCGACGGACAACCCTGGCCGGAGCGTCACCAGCTGCCCGGCCGCTGCCTCGCCCTGGCCGACGCCGATTGCGCGTTGACCGGGTTGCGGGTAGTGCTGGAAATGCTACTGGCGGCGGAACGCACCCGGCAGAACGGCGACCCCGGGCAGTACGTGGGCGACCGGGTGATGGAAGGGTTGGTCATGGCCTGCCAGTCGTTGTGCGCGCAGGCGGTGGGGCGGTTGCAGATTGATCCGTAATGGCAGCGGACGATCAGGCTGCCCCCTCCATCATCCGACATAGGCTCTTTCATCGCGCGACCGATTGTGGCCTGCCCGCCCGACATGCCAGCGGCGCAGCGCCCTTGTCCGGTGGAATCGCGAGTACATTCCAGCGCTCGGCCAAGGTGCGTTCGACACGGACAGAAAATGACTGGGCCTCGGCAGGCTTCCTCCCTTCAGAGAAGCCAATAGCTATCTCGAAGCGATCCAATCCGAGGTTCCCCGCCTCCATTCCGGAGCCATCTTCCCGCTTGACTCCGACGTAGACGACAGGACGCTTCACGTCGACCTTTGACTTGGCGAGCTGCCGATCCAATTCCGCGCTGCCATCGAAGAACTGCATTCCTTCGTCCTTGGCGATAGCGCGGAGGGTCTGTTTGAACAGATCCAGGCCCTCTTGGTCGTGCACGCAGAACTGGATCATCTTGAAGGGCCGTTTTCCGATGGCGCAAGCGCCATCGGATAATCCAAATCCCACTCCAATCAGAAGTACCACTGTCAGGAGCTTTGCCATCATCGTGGCCCAATGATGCAAAGCCGGCCGTCCTGCCGGCATGATTGTCATTTTTGATGACAACAATTCGCCCCACGGCGGGTGGGATGTCAAGGTCGACGGAGATTTGGCAATCACGCGGGACTACTACCCCTGGCTCAATGAATCATTCCTGGGAGAATATGCAAGATTCATCAGTCTATTCACGGGCAGTTATATCTTTATTGCCTACAAATCAACCAATGCCCGCAACGCATACTTCGAACCCATTCTTCATTCGACGCTTTTAACTCAATCAATTCAATCAATGGTAAAGCACCCAGAGAGTCGAACCACTTTTCACTACCCGGATGGAAGCAGCTCGCTCGAACATGACGTCGAACCTAGCTTCCAGAACCTGCAAGCAATCCGGATGGAAACCGAAGTGCAGCGCCAGGCCCTGTCCGATTCCGAAGGGTGAATCCCGGCGCTACGCCCTTCAGCGTGGACTGATTCCAGGAGGCGTCATTGCTCGCTGAAAGCGCTCCTCAGATCGACGCCGATGATCGGCGAGAAGTCCACCTTGCACAGCTCCAGCTCGAAGAGCTGATCGTGATTGTCCAGGCACAGGGTGACTCTCACCGGCACGCCGTCGGCATCGGCAAGCATCGCCGTGGCAATGTCGCTTCCGAAGACCTGGGTCGTGCTGGACAGGAACACCACGCCCCCGAATCCGACGACCTCCACGTCCTCCACCTGGGCGAGCGCCAGATCCTTCAACAACCGTTCGGACAGCTCGGTCGTCTCCGGCAGCAGCCTGTGGATGAGGGAGACCTCGTCGGGGGTGAGGAATCTGGGCACGGAATGTCCTTCAGAGCACCGCGTCCGCCATCGGCAGATGCTCGATCCGCCATGACTTGGCGTAGATGAGAATGACGCTTCCGGTCGAGCTGGTCTCGATACGGAAACTCTTCAGACCGGACAGCGGATAGCCGACCGCCTTCCAACGATCAAGAAGATCAGCGAGTCCCGGCTCGTCATCGTTGACCTTGGCGAACTCTATTCCCTCCTCCCCCAGTACACCGAAGTTCATGAGCGCCGAGCACCCGTAGGCTTCCGAGAAGCAAACGATTTCCTGCCGGCCGTCCGGCCAGCGCACCTGGACCTTTACCTCATCGCATACGCCTGGATTGCTTCTATCGATGTTGATAGCCAGCAACGTGGCGTCACACCATTCGAGCGCGTTGAAATCCTCATTCATCTACGCGAACCTCTCAGACGTATACAGCTGAACGACCGAAACGTGACACCGCCGCCATTTGCTATGGCGGGTATACGTGCTCCTGCGGGCCTTGTGGAACGGCCAGGATCTCGGTACGACGGTCGGCATCAGAGAATCGCTCGTTCCGGCAGACTGTCGGCCTAAGTAGTCATCAAATCCCGACACGGAAACAGCCAGCACTCGGCAGAGCAGCATGGTGGGATAGAGAGTCCTCTGACTGGCGACGAAGGCGTACCTCACGTGGATTCTTTGGCAAAGAACGCCGCCGCCCAGCTTTTTAGGATTTCACTCTCCATCCGTAGCAAGGAAAGACAGAATCGGTAGCAACGGGCGCGGCCTCGCGGAATCCGCCACGTCCATGCGCCACCGTCTCGACGCGCATGGCCATCCCGCTACGGATTCCTGAACCCGCCACAAACAGCCCAAGCCTCGCCCCCGGCAGTCGGAATCAAGGGGTGAAAGGCTCAGACCTGTAGTCACATCCATTGATGTCGCGAAACACTACTGAGTATTCCTTATGTTCATCTGCCTGCCCGGGAACGAAGAGACCGTTTGCATCAAACAATACTACCTGCGGCTTGCCGCGACTGACACGCAGACTCCGGGTGGGGCCAGCAACCTCCTCAAGGATCGGGTTGAAAATCTTCCAACTTGGGCTTCCCTTCTGTCTCTGCTCGGTGACCGCGCTCCGGGCAGCGACATGACCGTCAGGACCGTCGAGCGCAATCCGGATTGCGGGACCAGACATATGTGTCACCTCGAATCTGCCAACCCTGGATTCGGCAACTGAAGCCGATTCGACATACCTTATCTGGGCCTCACTGCAGACCTTGTGACCATCAAGTGTGGAACATGCCGCACTACTCAGTGCGATCGCTAGGAAAAGCGCGACGTTCTTCAATTCACCGCCCCCTGATTATCAATCGATGCTTGCCACTATCATCCCACTGTTGCCTTGACCTGATCACCGCAGGAAGAATGCTCTCCGACAAATGGCTCTGCATTGCGGCAGCACTTTGCACCTCACATTCCTGCGCGCTCTGATACCGGTTTGCGCCAATACTAGCTTCGAATCGCTCTGCGGCCGCTCTTGCATTTTCGGCCCAGCCCTGCAGGTCTCCGACATGATCCATTTCGTCACGAATCGTCGAACGCCTGATGGCAGGGGAATCATATCGGTCGCGCATCAGCACAGTGGGGGTGAGGCCAACGGCATATTCTTCAAGATAGTGGCCCGCAGCATCGCAATTGCACTTAGGGCTGATAGTCCATTCCATGGTCGTCCGAGCAAGCGTATTGGCCCTGAATTCAGATGTCGGTGCGCCCGGGTACGTCGCAGTCATGTCGCCATTTCGAGTTCCCCTCTTCCATGCAACCGGATTCAACTCCCAATCCAGCAACCCAAATGGATCCATCGAAGCGACCGGCCTCGCACTCGCATAGAGATACAACAAAATGCCACCATTCAATCCCAACGGATCGGCCTGAGAATACCGTCCAACCTCAGGGTCATACTCTCGCTGCGAGTTGTAGAAGAAGCCGCTCGCATCGGTCGCCTGCTGCCCTGGGAAACGGAGAGCCAATAGAAAGGGCAGGCCATCACCATCCGGATCCGCACTCGGAATCTGGTTGCCGAACACCTCGCTCTTGTTGCTCCACTCCCAGATCGCGACATCACGCACTGGATCGATCACCACGCGCGGCGTACCCAGATGATCCGGCTGGACGTAGGCCAGCTCTGGCACACCTGTGCTTGGCACATTGATCAGTGCCACCGGGTAGTTGTCCAGCCAGATGGCCTGCTGCTGCGCCTCGCCCGTGGCCGCGTAGTTGCCCAGCCATTGCCCAGCCTCGCCGTACAGCGTGATCTGCGCTGCGCCAGCGGCGGGGGTGCGCAGTACGCGCTCGCCACGATGGTTGTAGCCGTAGCTTTCCAACACCGCATTGCCCTGCTTCACCGCGTTCATGCGGTTGGCATCGTTGTAGGTGAAGGTCTTGCTGCCGATGCGGGTGGTGTTGCCCACAGCGTCATGGTTGCGCGCTTCGCCATCCACTGCGGTCAGCCGGTGGCTGGTTGCGGGATAGGTGTAGCTGGCGGTGCCTGCCGAGGTGGTCAGCGCGGTGCGATTGCCGGTGGCGTCGTAGGCATAGGTTTCGATCGGGGTGCCGGTCGTGCCGTCCTGGGTCTGGGTCAGGCGACCCAGCGCGTCATAGGCATACTTGGCCAGCACCGTTGAGCCTGTGCCGTTCTTCAGCTCGGTGATCGAACCGACGGGATCGTAGCCATAGCCCAGCGACAGGCCACCGGCGGCCGGGTCATGCACGGCCTGCGGGCGGTAATCCAGATCCAGCGGACGCTGCAGCTGGCGGCCGTTGCCGTAGGTCCAGCCGGTCGCCGGGCCGAAGGCCGCATAGGTCACGTTGTTCACCACGATCTGGCGCGCCTGGCCGGGGCGGGTCAGACCGATCTGGCTGATGCGCCCTTGGGTATCGCGCACGTAGTCGGCCACGCTTCCGTCGGGGTAGGTCAACGCGCTCAGGCGACCCGACTTGCTGTAGGCATAGCGCAGTGTGCTGGCGACACCATTGACGGTCTGCACCTTGCGGGTGACCTGGCCAAAGCGGTCATGGCAGTACTGGGTGCTGCCATTGGCGTGCAGCACCTGCCCCAGGCGTCCCTTGGCAAAGCGCTCGTCGGCGGCACAGGCCGCTGGCGCCACGTCGTAGCTGTAGCCCACGTCCAGATTGGGATCCGGATAGGCGACGCCGGTTAGGCGGTTGAGCGCATCGTAGTGATAGGTGGCGGTGACGCCGCGTGCATCGGTGGCCGTCTTGCGGTTGCCGGCGGCGTCCACGGTGAAGCTGCTGGCGCCACTGTCCGGGCTGACCTGCCCGGTCAGGTCACCGAACCCGTTGTAGGCATAGGTCGTATGCAGGCCTTTCGGGTCGGTGACCTGGGTGACCTGGTCCAGCGCGTTGTACTGGCTGCGGATCTCCGCCGCCACGCCCCCGACATCCTGCAGGGTCTGCGCCAGTCGGTTGAGCGGATCGTACTGCTGGCTGGTCACGCGCTGCAGGGCGTCGGTCACGGTCTGCGGGTTGCCGTTCGCATCGTACGCAAAGCCGATGGCGTGATTGCTCGCGTCCTTCAGTGCGGTCAGCTGGCCGAGCGTGTTGAACGTCCGTGCCAGGGTGCGACGCAGGGCACCGCCAGTATCCAGAGTGTCTTCCTTGAGGCGGTTGCCGGCGTTGTCCAGCGTGTAGTGGATGGTGTTGCCGGCGTTGTCGGCGATATCCGTCAGCCGCTGGGCGGCGTCATAGACATAGGTAACGCTGCTGCCGTCAGGCTCGGTGACCTGTTGCACCTGGCCGGTCGGCCAGTAGCTGATCTGGGTGACCCGATTCTCGGCTGTGGCGGCACCGCGCACGGTGACCGAGGTCGGCCAGCCGCGGGCATGGTAGGTGTAGTCGGTCACAGCCCCGTTGGCATCCTTGACCGACAAGGGCCTACCGAACGCGTCGTAGGCCAGAGTCTCGACCGTCTGGCCCAGCGCATTGGTCACGCTGCGCAGGTCGCCCTTGCGATAGCTGCAGGCACCGCTGGTCGCGCATCCCGCATCATCCGCCGGATAGTAGGCGTAGGTAACGGCATCAACCACATCCGTGCGCGGACCATCCACGCTCTTCAGCAGCCCTTCCACAGGGCAGCTCCCTGCCGCAGCCACGTCCGCAGCTTCGCAATACGTGTAGCTGGTGATTCGCGTCTGACCGGACGCGATGTCGGTCACCGTGTTGGTTGTCGGCTGGCGCCGGCCATTGAAGGACGTTCGGGTTTCACGATTGCCGATCCGGGTGGTCAGTACCGCATTGGTTTCAACGTCGCGCGCCGTGGTCACCACACGCTGCTCGGGCAAGCCGACCGCTTCGGTCACGGTATGGATGCTGACGGCACGGCCGCTCACCGCATCGGTACCCTGCGCATAGGTGTGCTTGGTCTGGATGCCGCGACGATCAGTGTAGGTATCCAGGCGCCGGCGGAAGTCGACACTCTGGTCGTAGTAGGTCCGGCTGACGGTTCCCTGCGAATCGGTCAGGCCGGTCACCTTGCGCGACGGAGCGCTATCGCCGCCGGGCGTCAGGGTGTAGTCGGTCTGCCGCCCCAGCGCGTCGGTCACCACCGCACCACCATTGGGGCTGTAGGCCAGTGTCACGCCATCGGCACCGCCGGCATGCTGACTGGAAATCACACGGCCGATGGAATCGTAGGTGAAGGTGCTGTAGCGGCGACCGTCCTCGGCGGTGATACCCGTCAGGTGCTGGGGAAAAGCCTGGTTCTCGTAGTGATACGTGCGCACACCGCCACCCGCATAGGTCACCGTGGCGACCTGGTTCTGCGGTGTGTAGGTGTAGGTGGCGAGCGAAATGCCTTCGACCAGCACCGAACTGATCAGCGCCTCATAGTCGTTGGACTGGTAGACGAACTCCAGTGTGCGGCCACTGCTGTGGGTAACGGCCGCAAGGCGGTCGTTGTCGTCGTAGATGTAGGTCAGCGACGTGCCATCCGGGAAGCGCTTGGCGGTCAGACGTCCGTCCGCGCCGAAGGTCGAGATGGAGCCCGCCGAGTACAGTGTCCAGTTGCCGTTCTGGACCAGACGGTCACCACTGTCGTCGTCCGCCTCATAGGCTTGGCCGATCTTCTTGAATGCACGCTGGAAACCAGTACTTTCAATGATGCCCACGCTGTCGACGCCATCCAGTGCCAGATGGGCGCCCAGCGAATGGGTCCAGCCATAACCGAAGCCACCGGATGAGGTCGAGATGCCGGAGTGATAGAAGCGCGTCAGCGCGATCCAGCCCAGATCGAAGTCCGGCGCGATCTCGTACTTCTCGCCCGTTTTAACATCACATGGGTTGCCGACATTACCGTCGCAGGTACCGCCGTTGGAGGCCGGGTCCTTGTCGGGAATCGGACTCATGTTCACCGCTGTATCGTTGCGGGACATGGGGCAGCTACCGTTGCCGCCGTCCTTATCGCACTTCTGCGACTTCGATGTGATGGTCGCAACGAATTCTTCGCTGACGCAGGCGTTGTGCTTGTTGGACCACTGTGTGAGGGGAATCGGGCAGTTCAAGCGCCGGGTACGCGCGACCGCCACCGTTCCGGTGTACGGCGTGCAGGGTGATTCAGCCGTGTTGTTGCCAGCCATGGAAGTCAGATCGTAGTAGCGCGACTCGATGACACCTTCCTGATCGGGCGAAGCTGCAAACCAGTCGCCAGAAGGAGTGACCGCCGCCCCGGGGCACACGGGATTGCTGGCTTGTTGGTCCGCAAGAAGATCGGCCACCATCGCCTCTTCCGTCGGGAATATGTCACGCCCGATGTAGGACCAGTCCGGGTCGGAGGGCTGCGACTTCCCCATCCAGTAGGTGATCGACGTATTGCCGTTCAAGTCCACAACTTTCGACTTGATCTTGTCGACAGACTGCCAGCCGAACTGGAACTCCGGCGGGAATGGACTGGGTGCGGGCAGGCTCTTGATCGCCTGCACCGCCTGCTGCTGGGTCTTGTACTGCGTCGAATTGCCGCCGGGCTGTGAAATGCGCCAGGTGATCTTGCTTTCCTGCGCCTGTGCCACTGCGGGGGCGAAGCAGCCAACGGCAACGATCGCCAGCACGGCACACGAAATGGTCTTCAGTGGTTCCAACATCCCTGTTCTCCTTCCTGGACGAACACAGCGCCGGCGGGAACGAGAACGCGGAGCTGTGCCCCGCGTCATGCTTCGGATCGTCCCTGGTCCGGAATGCGGCAGTGCCACATGCCGCCTTTATCGTTGAGGACGCTTGCACATTCAAGTGTGGAGTCGCGTAACCGATCACAGATTCAAGCATCCAACGCCATTCAGCGGTCTACGCTCCGTCCCCATGACTTCCTGCACAGGGAGTCGGTGCTATACCTCACTACATTACCAGCACGCCATGTCGCGAGGTCGGCAGGCTGTGGCACTCCGCTGCAGACCTGACCCATCGCAAGGGCTGGCACGCACGGCCTAGGGGAATGGCAATGAAGAGCAGCCTAGTGACACTGTGGGTGCTGGCCGCGATGATGGCCGCTGCGGGCACCGCCCACGCAGGGGAAATCCAGGTGGATCGCGGCGCCTACGCGCTGCAGGCCGAAGAGACCGGGGCCGGCCCGATCACCGTGGTCTTTGAATCCGGTTTCGGGCAGGGCGCGGGCGCCTGGAAGGAGGTGGTTGCCGGTCTGGGGCGCGACTACCACAGCATCACCTACGCCCGTGCAGGACTCGGTAAGTCCGGCAGCGACGGTCACCCCAAGCGCATCGATGGGCATTTGGCCGACCTCACAGCCGTGATCGATACGCTCGCTCCCGGTCGCCGCGTGGTGCTGGTGGGTCATTCCTATGGCGGCCTACTGGCCACGGAGTTCGCACGCCGCCATCCGGAGCGCCTGCAGGGCCTGGTGCTGGTGGACCCGGCCACGATGGGTCAGCGCCATGCGTTCAAGCAGGCCGACAGTGCCCGCGTGCAGGCAGATGATGCCCGGCTGCGCGCGATGCTGCCGCCGGCCATGGCCGCCGACTACGCCGTGCTGACCGAACAACTGGATGCACCCGGTGCGGAAACCCCGCGCACGATGCCGGACGTGCCGGTGGCGCTGCTGACTGCAACACGGCTGGCTGCCGAGCCGCTGTTCTTCGAGGAAACCGCAGGGGGCAAGGCGCTCTGGAAGGCACAGCACGCCCTGCTCTTCTCGGGGTTCACGCGCGGCACGCATCGCTACCTGGCGACCGGGCACACCCTCCAGCGCGAGGATCCTGCTGCGGTGGTGGCCGCGATTCAATCCGTTTCCGGCACCTTGAAGTAGCCGTTCCAGGCAACCGCCTTCCGGGTTGTCCCGGCTACTGCCCCCGCAGGCGCACCGCAAAATAGCGCGTCGGGGAAAGGCCAAGCGCCTTCTTGAACATCGTGATGAAGGCCGTCACCGACTCATAGCCCAGCGTCTCGGAAACGCGTTGCACGGGTGCACCACCGGCGAGTTCACGAATGGCGATGAGCAGATGCAGCTGCTGCCGCCAGCGCCCGAAGGACAAGCCCGTTTCCCGTTCGATGAGCCGGGTCAACGTGCGCTCGCCGAGGGCCAGGCGCACGGCCCACTGGCCGATGGTGCTGCGGTCTGCCGGATCCGCCGACAACGCCGCCGCCAACGCCCGCACCTTCGGGTGATGGCTGACCGGCAGCGACAGATGCTCGGCCGGCATCTGTACCAGCTCGTCCAGCAACACCCGCGCCAGCCGGTCGGTGTGGCTGCCATGCGGGTAGTCCAGCGGCGCGTCGGCCAAGTGCAGGATCATCTCGCGCAGCATCGGCGAGATCGCCAGCGTCACGCACTGCGCCGGCAGGTCGACGACGCCGGGCTCGACGAACAGGTAGCACAGGCGCGCGTTGGCGGTGGCGCGATTGCTGTGCGGCATGCCGCCCGGGATCCAGACGCCACACTGGGGCGGCACGATCCACAACGCATTGGCCACTTCGCAGGTCACCGCCCCATGCAGCGCAAGAATCAACTGGCCCTTGCGGTGCTCATGCACCGGAATTTCCGCGTCGTGCTCGGCCACCTGCAGGCGGCTGGCAACCGCCGGGCGATCGGTCTCGTCCGGGTCCAGGTCAAAGCCGGGGAGCGAAATGCGAGCCATTCTCACATTGACCGGTTTTAGCGATTGATTGTCATTGTAGCGAAATTCGCCAGTGCGGCCGATCACTAGCATGAGCCGCATGCACCTCCCCACACCTTTCCTTCCCCACCTGTTCCAGGCATTCGCCCGATTGAAAAGCCCTGCCCTCAGGACCGACCAGGAGGCGGTGCTGTTCTCGCTCAAATGCCTGCTCGCCGCGTCGCTGGGGCTGTATGTCTCCCTGCGGATCGGCCTGAATCGCCCATTCTGGGTGATCGGGACGGTCTATCTGGTGTCGCAGCCCCTTTCCGGGGCAACACTGAGCCGCGGCCTGTTCCGCCTGCTCGGTACCGTGGGCGGGGCCGTCGCCACCGTCGTGCTGGTGCCACGCTTCGCCAATGAACCCCTGGTGCTGAGCGCCGCGCTTGCGACCTGGATGGCGCTGTGCCTGTACCTGGCGATGCTCGACCGCACGCCACGTGCGTACGCGTTCCTGCTGGCCGGCTATACCACCAGCCTGATCGGGTTTCCTGCGGTGATGGTGCCGGCAGACGTGTTCACCATTGCCATCACGCGGGTGCAGGAAATCTCCATCGGCATCATCGCCGCCACGCTGGTACATGCGTTGGTGCTGCCGCGCCGGGTCTCGATGCGCGTGCACGCGCGGGTTGCTGCCGTGCTGGATGATGCCGAACGATGGACACGCGACATGCGCGCCGGTGCATCGGACACGGTGCTGGCGACGGACCGCTCGAAAGTGGCCGCCGACCTGCTCGAGCTGCATGTGCTGTCGATCCACCTGCCCTTCGACAGCGCCCACGGCGTGGCCCAGGTGCAGATCCTGCGTGCCCTGCATGACCGGATGCTGGATGTACTGATGCTCTCCAGCGCGGTGGAAGATTCCCTCGCACGGCTGCGCTCATCACAGGCCAGCGCGATGGATTCGCCTGGCTGGCGCGAGCTGATGCAGACCGGCCTCGCCGCGCAACAGGCCGAGCTCGACCTCGCCCACGCCGACTGCCGCGTGCTGCAGGCACAACTATGCGCTGCCCGCCCCGACTGGCGCCGGCATGTACCTGCCCGCCTTGCCCGACATGCGCAGGGTGCGGTACTTCACCGGGATCATCGGCTTGCCCTGCGCAGCGCGCTGGGCGCGTTCGTCGGCATCCTGCTGAGCTGCGTGCTGTGGATCGTTACCGGCTGGTCGGAGGGCGCCACGGCGGTGTCCATCATCGGCACGGCGTGCGTGCTGTTCGGCACGATCGAAGCGCCTGCGCCGCATGTCATGCGCTATCTGGTGGGGTCGTCGATCGGCGTTGCCGTCGGCCTGCTCTACGGTCTGCTGATCTTCCCCGCGTTGTCCGATATCACCGGCCTGATTGCCGCGCTCGCGCCGGTGCTGCTGCTGTGCGGATCGTTCCTGGGCCGACCACCCTTCATCATGGCCGCCTTGGGCGTGGTGCTGACGTTTCCGCTCATCGCCGGCCTGGGTGCGACCAATACGGTCAAAGTCGTCGGCGCACTCAACAACAGCGTTGCGTTGTTCATCGGTACGACGGTGGCATTGTGCAGCATGCAGTTGTTCCAGACCGCCGATGCGGGCCGCAACCGCGCTCGGCTGGAGCGTTCGATCCGTCGGGACATCGCACGACACGCCGCCGGACAAGGCGGCGTGGCCCGGGCCTGGCTCAGCCGCATGCTGGATCGAATCGGGCAGCTCGCTCCCCGGTTGCGGGGCGGTTCCAGTGCCGCAGACGACCTGCGGGCATTGTTTGCGGACGTGCGCGCGGTACGTGCATCCAACCAACTCCGCGCACTGGACAAGTGCCAGGACAACCCGCAGGTCCGGGCGCTTCATGCGGCACTGGTCGAACGCATCGCTGCACATTTCAGGGTACGCGCCCACTCGGCACGCAGTGTCGACATCCATCTTCTGGAACTGCTGGACCGCATGCACGAGGCCGCGACGGCCCGCAGCGGGGCTGATCGGGATCACCTGTTGCATCTGCTCTGCAGCCTGCGCCGCGACCTGCTGGTACCCGCGCTCACCCATCGGCACTGACCTCATGCTTTCTGATCTTTCCATTGATGGGGTGCTCATTCCAGCACTGCTCGCCGTGGCGGTGGCCGCGCTGGTGCTGTCGGTGCTGACCTCACGTCTGCTCGCCAGCCTGGGCCTGTACCGGTGGTTCGCCGCGCGGCCTCTGGTGGGCCTGTCCCTGTTCGTGATCCTGGCGGAGCTGATGATCCGGCTCGCGCCCCTGCTCGAGAAATGAAATGAAACACCTGCTTGCTGTCATCGGGCGCTGGAGCGCCACACTGGGCGTGTGCGCACTTGCTGCCGTCGCCGCGCTTTCCCTCTGGAGTCGTTACGAAATGCGCCCGTGGACGCGGGACGGGCGGGTGCGCGCCGATGTGGTGCGCGTTGCATCAGACCTGGGGGGGCTGGTGACCCAGGTGCGGGTGCACGACAACCAGCGGGTCAGCGCCGGACAACTGCTGCTGGTGCTGGATCAACCGCGCTTCGCTGCAGCACTTGAGAAGGCCGACGCAGCGGTCAGCAGCGCACGCGCCACGCTGGCGCTGGCCCGCCGTGAATCGACGCGGGACAACGCACTGGGCAACCTGGTCGCCTCGGAAACACGCGAACGCAATGCGGCCAAGGTCGACACCGAGCTGGCCGCCCTGGCGCAGGCACGGGCCGAACAGCGCGTTGCCCAGCTCAACGTGCAACGCACCGAGGTGCGCGCGAGCACCGACGGCATCGTCACCAACCTGGACCTGCATGCGGGCGATTACCTGCAACCGGGCGCGCAGGCGCTGGCGCTGATCGACACCGGCAGCCTGCGTATCGAGGGCTACTTCGAGGAAACCAAGCTGGGCTGCATCACCGAGGGCGATGCCGCGGTGGCGCGGCTGATGGGCGACAGCCGCGATGTCCGCGGACACGTGGAGACCATCGCCGCCGGCATCGCCGACGATCAGCGCTCAAGCACGCACAACCTGCTGCCTGCCGTGGCACCGACCTACACCTGGGTCAGGCTGGCCCAGCGCATCCCGGTACGCATCCGTATCGACGATGCGCCGGCGGATACCCGCCTGACCGTGGGTCGCACCGCGAGTGTCACCATCACGCCCTCGGTACAGGGAGCCTGCAAGTGAGCGTGCGAACAGTGCGTGGTGGGCTGCTTGCCCTGCTGCTGCCGATGACGGCCTGCGTCTCCGGCCCCGACTATCACCTGCCTGCGAATGCCGTCGCGGCCTCTCCCCAGGCGGCGCGGCCGTTCATCTCGGGCCAGGACGCATCGTTCAGCCGCGACGTGCCTCCGGATCGGTGGTGGCAGCTGTATGGCGACCCGCAGCTTGACGCCTATGTAGGCGAAGCACTGGTAGCCAATACCGATCTGCGCGCCGCCGATGCCAACCTCCGGCGCGCCAGCGCCACCGTGCTGGAGTACCGCGCGCGCGGGGCCGTGCAAGCCGACATGGATGCATCGGGCACGCTCACCCATGCCGGTGGCTACACCCAGGCGTCGGCCGCGCCGCAGTCGTATGTGCTGGGCCTTCACCTCTCCTATCCACTGGACCTTGCAGGTGGCATCCGCCGCGGTATCGAAGCCGCCAACGCGGACGCGGAGGCCGTCGCTGCGGCACGGGACCAGGTCCGCGTGGTCGTCGCTGCGGCCGTCACCCGGGCCTATCTCCAGGTGTGCACCCGCAATCACACGCTCACTGCAACCCGACAGGTGCTGGCGATACAGCACGCCACGCTGGAGGCAACCCGTCGCCTGGCTGCAGGCGGGCGTGGAACGGACTTCGATGTCAGCCGTGCCGGCGCCGCGGTCAACCGCAGCGCGGCGGCGGTACCGCACCTGCTGGCGGAGCGCCAGGCCGCACTGTTCGAGCTGGCCGCACTGATGGGCAGGGTTCCGGCAGACTATCCCAGGGGGGCGGAAGCCTGCCCCCAGCCCCCTGAGCTGGAGCAGGCGCTGCCGGTCGGTGACGGCTGGCAGCTGCTCCAGCGGCGCCCCGACATACGTGCCGCCGAGCGCAGCCTTGCGGCGGCCACGGCGATGATCGGCGTAGAGACCGCAGACCTTTATCCGCGGGTCACCTTCGGCGGGTCTCTCGGTACAGCGGGCACGCGGCGTCAGCTGCTTTCGGCCGACGGTTTCGGGGTGAGCGTCGGGCCACTGCTCTCATGGCACTGGCCCAACCGCCGCGTGGCCAAGGCCCGCATCGCGGCGGCCGGCGCCAATGCAGAGGCCACTCTTGCTTCTTTCGACGGCGTGGTGCTGCAGGCCCTGCGCCAGACCGAGACCGCGCTTTCTGCCTGCACGCAGGAGCTTGAACGCGAGCGCAGCCTGGCGCAGGCGCGTGGGGATGCAGAGCGGGCCGCCGGGCAGGCACAGCAACTGTACCGTTACGGCAGGATCGATTTCCTCGATGTGCTTTCGGCCCAGGCCGCGCTGGCAGATGCGGAGTCCGCACTGGCCGCCTCGCGCGCGCAGCGGGTCGACCGTCAGATGGATGTGTTCCTGTCACTGGGGGGCGGTTGGGCTGCAGGTGCCGTCGCCGTTGGTGCGGCCCGCTGAGATCGTCTTCGCAGCCGCAGCCGCTCCCCGATCTGTTCATGAAAGCCCTGTCCACACCCGTATTCATTCACACGGCCTGCCCTATATTCGCGCTCACAGCGCCGCATATCGCGGCCATGACGGAGGCATCCCGATGACATCCATACGTCTTCTTGCCATTGCCGTGGGCTCGGCCGCAGCACTCGCCGTAGCGCCCGCCTTCGCCGATCCGCCGCACCATGCCCGCGGCAACGGCCCGCCGCCGCACGCAGGCGGCCCGCACCACCGCGATGCGCCGCCGCCGGGTTGGCAGAAGAAGGCCTGGCGTCGTGGCGAGCGCCTGCCGTGGGCCGAAGTGGACCGCCGCTACTGGGTAGACGATTACGCGCGCTATCACCTGCGGGAGCCGGGCCGCGACCGGCGCTGGGTGCGCCAGTCCGACAACGAGTACCTGTTGGTGGAGATCGCCACCGGCTTGATCGTCGACGCCCTGCATCGTTGAATACGGAGCGCGCCGGGGCCCTGTTGTTGTGGCCACGGCGCGCTCCCTCCACACTGCGGCCGACATGAATGATCCGAACCAGCGGATTCCAGAGCGCGTTTCTCATTGTTGGCCTCGTCGCAGGCCTGCCCGCCCAGGCAAGCCAGCGCCCATCACCGGCTGATGTAGCGGCGATCAAACAGGTGGTCGAATCCTTCCGCACCTCGCTGATCAACAAGGACAAGCCGACCTACATGAGCCTGTTCTTCTCTGATAAACCGGAAGACATCGGCTGGCAGTACGTTTCCGAGGATGTGCGCCTGCAGGACATCCGCAGGGCCAAGCCCGATGCGATCAAGGCACGGCAGATTCCGGCCAACAACTTCATCGCACTGATCGACGGGGCGGTGGCCTCGCCGAAGCCGAAAGAAGAGACATTCTCCAACACGAAGATCGAGACGGATGGCGATGTGGCCTCGGTGTCGTTCGACTACAGCTTCCACGACGATGGGGTGAAGACTAACTGGGGCAAGGAAATGTGGCAGCTGATCCGCACCGAACAAGGCTGGAAGATCTTTTCGGTGGTCTATTCGATCCGCGATTCACGCAGCCCGGCCGAGTGAACGCCGCTGGATGGCGCCGAGCGCCGATTGCGATCCATTCAGCCAGCGCATTGGCAATCAGCCAGTGATCGGGCAGAGTTCGGCCACGCGCAAGGACGCATGCCATGACCCGCCTGCTGATCATCGAAGACAACCCCGAGCTGGTTGCCAACCTGTATGCCTTCTTTGAACCGCTGGGCTACGTGCTGGACGACGCCCGCGACGGCGCCAGCGGACTGCGCCGGGCCACGCAGCACGACTACGACGCCATCCTGCTGGACCTGATGCTGCCGCGCCTGGACGGCATGACGCTGTGCCATAAGCTGCGCCAGGAGTTCCAGAACCCGGTGCCGATCCTGATGCTGACCGCGCGCGACCCGGTGGATGACCGGGTGCAGGGCCTCGCCCTGGGCGCGGATGACTACCTGGTCAAGCCGTGCTCGCTGAAGGAACTGGACGCGCGGATCAAGGCCCTGGTACGACGCGCGCAGGGCCGCCAGGTCGACAGCGTGCTGGCGTGGAAGGACCTGCAGGTGGACACGCGCTCACCACAGGCCTGGCGGCAAGGCCGTTGCATCGCGCTGACGCCCACGTCGCACAAGCTGCTGATGTGCCTGATGCGTGCGGCGCCCGCGGTGGTCCGCAAGCAGGAGATGGAGTATCTGGTCTGGGGCGACGAACCACCGGACAGCGGCGCGCTGCGAACCCACATCCATGAGCTGCGCCTGCTGGTGGACCGCAGCTTCGACACCGCGCTGATCACCACGGTACACAGCGTCGGCTGGCGCATGCAGGCGTGAGCCCTGCGTCCCTCTACCGCCGCCTGAGCCTGCGCACTCGCATCACGATCTCGTTCGTGCTGTTGATGGCCGGTGCCATGGGGTTCATCGTGCTGGCCGAGCAGGTCGACTACGACCAGGTCCGGGCCGCCGTCGTTGCGCGGACCCAGCACAGCGAAGTGCAGCGGCTGCAGGCCGCGCTGGCCCGGGGCCAACGCCCCGCCCTGCCAGCGGGGACCCGGTTGTACGATGCCGATGACGTGCCCGCTGTGCTGCGCCAGTACGGCCCGGGCCATCACGGCGAAGAGGCGCCCAACGAGTGGCACCTGAGCGTCTTCGACAGCGGCGGCCAGCGCTACTACCTGCTGCAGGACGCAGCGCACTATGCCTATCTGGAACATCTGATCAATGCCTTCGCCGCGCTGGTCATTTCGATCTGCGTGCTCGGTGCCTTCCTGATCGGCCGCAAGGTCGCGACCCACGTCATCGCGCCCATCACCAGATTGGCCGATGCGGTGCAGGACGGCCACAAGCCCTTTCCCTACCAGGACGCACGCGATGAGATCGGCGTGCTCGCGCGCGCCTTTGCCCGCCATAGTGACGAGCTCGAACGGTTCCTGCAGCGCGAACAGTGCTTCAGCGGCGACGCCAGCCACGAGCTGCGCACGCCCTTGGCCATCATCGGTGGTGCTGCCGAGACGCTGGCCTGCCAGTTGCCGCCCGACAGCCACGTGGTTCCCAGCGCCGAGCGCATCCTGCGCACCACCCAGGAGATGCAGCGCCAGCTGTCCTGCCTGCTGCTGCTCTCGCGCGCCCCCGGCACCGTGCCACACAATGAAGTGGCCCTGCGCCCGTTGATCGAAGCCTGCATGGAGCGCTGCCAGCCTTGGCTTTCTGGCAAGCCCGTGATCGTTGCGTTTGATGCCCGGCATGACGCCGTGCTGGTCACCAACGCGGATCTGGCGCACAGCATCCTGTGGAATCTGCTGCGCAACGCCTGCCAGTACACCGAAAACGGCGAAGTGCGGATCACCCTCCACGGCAACGCGCTCATCGTCGCTGACACCGGGCCCGGCCTGCCCTCCAGCATCGATCCACGGCAGTTCCAGCGCTTCGTGCCCAGTGGCGTGCACAGTGGCGAAGGGCTGGGGCTGTCGATCGTGCAGCGGATCGTCGAGCATCTGGGCTGGACGATGACCGTGGAATCCACCGGGCAGGGGTGCCGGTTCACCCTGCGCTGGCCCTGCCCCCGCATCTGACGGATTCCTGACATCCGGCTGCACATGCTCGGGGTTGCTCCCCCGCTCTGGATACGGCATGCAGCACCCCAAGGACAGCGGCAAGTACCCGCACGGCAAGACCGGACTGAGCCGCGTCTTCCACACCCTCATCCATTCGCGCGATGGCTTCATCGCCACCTTTCGCGGCGAGGCGGCATTCCGCCAGTTGTTGCTGCTGCACGCACTGCTGATGGCGGCCGCGTTCGTGCTGGACATCAGCACGGTCGAGCGGGCGCTGGTGCTGGCGGTCTGTTTCATCAGCCTTCTGGTGGAACTGCTGAATTCCGCGATTGAGGCCGTGGTTGATCGCATCTCGCTGGAGCAGCATCCGCTGTCCAAGAACGCCAAGGACATGGGCAGCGCCGCGCAGACCACCGCGTTGTTGATGGTCGGTGCGGTGTGGGGCGTGATCCTGCTTGGCTAGCCCGGCAATCCTGACAACTTCCTGATAAAGCCGTTTCGATACTGCGCGCACTCCTGTTCCGCGGAACCTGCTCGTGCGTCAATGCCTCCGTTTCCCACGGCCCCATCCGATCGTTCTGGTCTGGGCCGCCGCACTGTTCTTCGCCACGATTGGAAACATCGCCCTCTGGAAGACGCTATGGGGGCTGATCGACCTCAACAGCCTGCGCAGCGTGCTGTTCCTGGCCAGCCTGCCGCCGCTGCTGTTCTGCCTGTTCAACCTGCTGCTGACGCCGTTGCTGGCACTCCCCTTCGTGCACAAGCCGCTGCTGGTGGTGCTGGTCGTCGTCAGCGCCGCGTGCAGCTACTTCATGCTGCACTACAACGTGCTGATCGACCGCAGCATGGTGCAGAACGTGTTCGAAACCAATCAGGCCGAACTGAACGCCTATCTCTCGCTGCCGCTGCTGCTCACGCTGCTGGCGCTGGGCGTGCTGCCGGCCACCGCGCTGGTCCTGCTGCGCACCACGCGCCGAGCGGCCTCGCTGCGTTCCCTGCTGGTGTGGCCGGCCAATGTCCTGGCGTCGTTGGTGGTGCTGCTGGTGATCGGCTTTGCGTTCTACAAGGACTATTCCTCACTGCTGCGCAACAACCGCTACATCCGTGACCAGGTGCTGCCGTTGAACGTGCTGCGCCATACCCACGGCTACCTGAAAAGCCTCTACAGCACCCGCGAGCAACCGCTGCGCTGGATCGCCACGGACGCACGGCGCACCGCGGGACCACGGCCCAGGCTGGTGGTCATGGTGGTCGGTGAAACCGCACGGTCACAGAACTTCCAGCTGAACGGCTACCCGCGCGCGACCAACCCGCGGCTGTCGCGCAGCGACGGCGTCATCAGCTTCAATGATGTCTCCTCGTGTGGCACCGCAACGGCCATCTCGGTGCCGTGCATGTTCTCGCAGATGACCCGCCAGCAATACGACGACGTCCGCGCGGCGACCGAGGAGAACGTGCTCGACATCCTGCAGCGTACCGGCGTCGGCGTGCTCTGGCGCAACAACAACAATGGCGGCTGCAAGGGCGTGTGCGAGCGCGTACCGACCGAGGACATGCCTGCACTCAAGGTGGCCGGCCAGTGCGTCAACACCGACGGCACCTGCTACGACGACGTGCTGCTGCATCAGCTAGGCGCACGCATCGACGGCATCCACGGCGATGCCCTGGTCGTGCTGCATCAACTCGGCAGCCATGGGCCGACCTACTTTGAACGGTATCCCGCAGCGTCGCGGGCCTTCAGCCCGACCTGCGACAGCAACCAGATCCAGCACTGCAGCAACGAGGCACTGGTCAACACGTATGACAACACCCTGGTGCATACCGACCGGGTGCTGGCGGAGACCATCGACCTGCTGCGGGGCTATTCGGACCACCGCGACGTTGCGCTGATCTATGTCTCCGACCATGGTGAGTCACTCGGCGAACGCGGCATGTACCTGCATGGCACGCCTTACTTCATCGCCCCGCGCGAACAGACCCAGGTGCCGATGGTGATGTGGTTCTCAACGGAATTCAGCCGCAACGCGGGCCTGGACATGGGCTGCCTGCGCGGGAATGCGCTGCACCGCGCGTACAGCCATGACAACGTGTTCCATTCCCTGCTGGGCCTGTTCGGTGTCAGCAGCGCCGTATACCAGCGCGAACGCGATGTGTTCGCCGGCTGCCGGGCGACGACCGACGCGCCACTTGCCACTGCGCCGGCAGAGCGGCACCGGCTGATGCCGGTCACCGCCCGGAACGTGGCGCGTTACTGTGCGGCCAGGGCGAAATCCAGGCCGGCGCACACCGCCGCCACCTGGGCGTCGTTGCATTCCTGCGGGTTGGTGCGCGGGCTGTCCGGGTAGACCTCGGTGGTGGTGGCAAAGCGCGCATCGGTGAAGCCGGCGCAGGCACCGATCGAACGCGACTCACCCCAGACCACGCCCGGCGACTGCAACGGCAGGCCGACCAGGTTGCCCTCGGCGTCGGCCGGAGCGATATGGGTGATGGGCGCGACCGCGGCGATCAGGGCCTTCTGGAACTCGGCCTGCGGATCCTCGCTGTTGCCGATCACGTAGAAGCCGTCCGGAATGGTGTCACGCTCGAACGGCTTGCCGTCGCGGGCGCAGCGGGCCGGATCGAACTCGTGCAGGTCGCTGTCGGTGGTCTCGTGCAGGTCCAGGTGCACCAGCAGGTTCGGCTTGCGCTCGGCCACCCAGCGCATCAGCGCCGCCGCTTCCTCGATCTGGCCGCCATCACGGAAGCTGCGGTTGGGATCGATCGCATCCGGGTTCCAGCGCTGGATTCGCTCGTAGCCCCAAGGGCTGACGCACGGCGCCACGATCAGGTTCAGCCGGCCCAGATAGCGCTCGGCCTGCTGTTCCAGGAACTGCAGGGCACCGTGCACGCCGCTGGTCTCATAGCCGTGCACGCCGCCGGTGATCAGCGCGGTCGGCAGCGCCGGGTTCCAGTCATGGTTGACCACCGCGAACAGCGGGTAGTGGTCCGGCGCATAGTCCAGCTGGCCGTACTGGATCACGTCGAAGACGCTGTCGTCCAGCCGCTCAAGGGCCGCCACCACATCCTCCTGGTAGCTGCGCTGGCGCTGCTGGCGCGCCCGCCACTGTGCGCGTTCCGCGTCGCCCCAGGGCTGTCCGGGGGTGCCGATCGGGTAGAACTGCGCAACAGTCATGGGGTACTCCAGGGGTCGAACGGGATGGGTGCAGCCGGACATTCTAAGCCCTGTCGCGCCTGCGGGTGCCCTGCCCCGGCCGCGCCTTCATCCAGCCGGGTTCATCTGGTTGTAAAATCAACGGTTTTTGGCCCCTCACCCCTTGATGGCGAACGCAGCGCAGCCGGTCCTGGGTGGACCGGAGTTCCTCCGCCTGCTCGCCCGTCTCAGCGACGGCGCGATGCCGGCCACCAGTCCCGCCCTGACCGATCGCCTCGGCCAGTGGGTGGACTGGAGCCGTGCCGTGGCCCTGTCCGGGGCGCTGGGCGGACGCCTGCCCGAGCCGGGCGAGGCCAGCGAAGCGGTCGACGATGTGCTGGCCGACTGCGCCCACGCCCACGCCAGCCTGCGGGCCTCGATCAGCGAGGATGCCGAGGCCGAGCGCCTGCTGGACCTGGCCGAAGCCGCCGCTGCACCCAACTTTGCCTCGCTGCGCCAGCGCTACCGGGTGCTGCAGCAGGCCATCCAGACCGCCACCGGGCGCCTGCGCGGCCGCCTGCGCGACCAGCTCGTGCAGGTTTCGCCGGAGCTGGCGCGGCTGGCCGAGGTCGATGCGGTGATGGAACAGACCCTCACCCCGCGCGAGCACAGCCTGCTGGCCACGGCGCCGGCCGTGCTCGGCGCCCGTTTTGACCGCGTTCACGGCCAGCCCGGCTGGCGCGCGGCCTTCCGCCATGACATGCGCACGCTGCTGCTTGCCGAGCTGCAGCTGCGCTTCCACCCGATCGAAGGGCTGCAAGCCGCCCTGCGCTCCCACTGACCGGAACACCATGTCCAGAACTGCTTTCCATGTCGTTGTTTTCCTTGTCGGCCTGCTGGCCGTGTGCTGGATCGGCATCGGCTACGTTTCGGTGCATCCGCTGGGTGCAGCGGTGGCGGCGATCATCGCGGCCTGCTACATCGCCGGCGGCGTGGAGCTGTACCGCTACCGCCAGGCCAGCAACGGCCTGCGCAGCGCACTGAGCGACCTGTCCAGCGCGAAGGAGAGCCTTGCCGCCTGGCTGGAACGCGTGCCGCTGGGCCTGCGCAACGCCGTGCGCCTGCGCGTGGAGGGCGAGCGCACTGCTCTGCCCGCACCCGTGCTGACCCCCTACCTGGTCGGCCTGCTGGTGCTGCTGGGCATGCTCGGCACCCTGCTGGGCATGATGGACACGCTACGTGGCACCGGCCTGGCCCTGCAGAGCGCCACCGACATGGCCGCCATCCGCGGCTCGCTGGCCTCGCCGGTGCAGGGCCTGGCGGTGGCATTCGGTACCTCGATCGCGGGCGTGGCCAGCTCGGCCATGCTCGGCCTGTTGGCCGCCCTGCTGCGCCGCGACCGCCTGCAGGCCGTGCAGCAGCTGGACCGCGCCATTGCTGGCGACCTGCACCCGTATTCGCAGGCCTGGCAGCGCGCCGAATCGCTGCGCCTGCTGCAGGCACAGTCCGCGGCGCTGCCGGCGCTGGTCGACCGCCTGCAGGCGATGACCAGCACCTTTGAACAGCACAGCGCGGCCGCCAATGAGCGTCTGCTGGCCGGCCAGGCAGAATTCCTGGCCCAGAGCCAGGCCCTGCAGGAACGCCTGGCCCTGTCGCTGCAGCAGTCGCTGCGCGAGGGTGCTGAAGCCAGTGCCGCTGCCATCGGTGGCGCACTGCAGCCGATGGCCGAAACCACGCTGGCCGGCCTGGCCGAGCACGGCGAAGCACTGCACGCCCGTGTCGAGCGGGCCGTGCAGCAGCAGCTGGCCGGCTTGAGCGAGGGTTTCGAGCGCAGCCGCGTCGCAACCGAGTCCAGCTGGGCCAAGGTCCTGGGCGAGCAGACACAGGCACAGCAGTCGCTGGTCAGCGAACTGCGCCAGCACCTGCAATCCTTCAACGATAGCCAGGGCACGCACGCCGAAGCGCTGGTGGCGCGCATCGGCGAGCGCCTGCAGGCCGATGCACAGGGCAATGCAGAGGCCTTGCGCGCCGCCGCCGAGCAGCAGCGGGCCCTGAACGCCGCGCTGGTCGAGCGCCAGCAGCAGGCGCTGCTCGCAGCCGGCCAGCAGCTGGACGAGCACGCGCAGGCGTTGCTGCAGGCACTGGCCCAGCACCACAGCGCCAGCCAGTCCCTGCTGCAGGACCACGAGCAGCAGCGCTCGCAGGAGTGGCAGGCCGCGCAGGCCGCCGTCGCCACCGCGCACGCCGAGCTGCAGGCCAGCCTGGACAGCCGCGAGCAGCAGCGCCAGGCGCGCTGGGATGCGGTCAGTGCCGAACTGCAGCAGGCCCACGCCACCCTGCAGGCGCAACTGCAGGCCGGCGACGAACAGCGCCTGCAGCGCTGGAGCGATACCTTGCAGCAAGTTTCCACCGAGCTGGCCGCACGCCTGCAGGCCAACGGCGAACGCCTGGCCGCGCAGCAGCTGCAGGTCTGCGACACGCTGGCCGCCACCGCACAGCAGATCGGCGAGAACGGTCGCGCGCAGGCCAGTGCCACGCTGGCCGAGGTGTCTACCCTCCTGCAGACCGCCGCGGCCGCGCCGAAGGCTGCCGCCGATGTCATCAACGAGCTGCGCAGCACGCTGTCCGAGAGCCTGGTGCGCGACAACGCAATGCTGGAAGAACGCGGCCGCCTGCTGGCCACCGTGCAGACGCTGCTCGATGCGGTCAACCATGCTTCGCACGAACAGCGCACCGCCGTGGACGCGCTGGTCGGTGGCTCGGCCGAGTTGCTGGAACGCGTCGGCAACCGCTTCACCGACCATATCGCTGCCGAGACCGGCAAGCTGGACGGCATCGCTGCCGCGCTCAACGGCAGCGCTGCCGAAGTGGGCCAGCTGGCCGGCACCTTCGGCGAAGCCGTCGCGCAGTTCGGCGCCGCCGCCACCGCGTTGTCCGGCCGCCTGGAAGAGATCGGTGGCGCCCTGGATGCCTCGCTGGCCCGCAGCGATGAACAGCTGGCCTACTACGTGGCGCAGGCGCGCGAAGTGGTCGACCTCAGCCTGCTGTCGCAGAAACAGGTGATGGAAGAACTGCAGCAGCTGGCCGCGCGCCGCGGCAAGGCCGGCAGCGCATGAGCGACGAGCTGGAGGTCGACGGCGGTTCGCACGCCCCGATCTGGGCCGCCTTCGGCGACCTGATGTCGGTACTGCTGGGCGCGTTCGTGCTGATCCTGGTCGGCGTGGTCGCGGTGCAGCTGGAGCTGTCGCAGCGGCTGGACCAGGAAGTGAAACAGCGCCAGGCCGAAGCCAAGCGCCTGCAGACGCTGGAACAGGCGCTGGCTGGACCGCTGGCCGCCGGCCGCGTGACGCTGGTGGATGGCCGCATCGGCATCAGCGGCAGCGTACTGTTCGCGCTGAACTCCGACCAGCTGCAACCCGAAGGCCAGGAGCTGCTGCGCAGCCTGGCCGCGCCGCTGGCCGCCTACCTGGGCAGCCGCGAGGAAATCCTGATGGTCAGCGGCTTCACCGATGACGCGCCGGTGCGCGAAGGCAATCGTCGTTTCGCCGACAACTGGGAGCTGTCCGCGCAGCGATCGCTGACCGTGACGCGTACGCTCATCGCCGATGGCGTGCCGGCCGACGCCGTGTTCGCCGCCGCATTCGGCAGCGAGCAGCCGGTCAGTTCCAATGCCAATGAGGAAGGCCGAGCGCGCAACCGTCGCGTCGAGATCGCGCCGATTCCCAAGCCCAAGGTCGCGGATGCCAAGTAAGCCGCCAGCACTGGAGGGCCTGCGCGCACTGGTGCGTGATCTCGATGCGGGGTCGCGCTCGCTGCCGCATTACCCGCAGGTGCCGATGCTGCAGCAGGTGCAGCGCGAGTGGTCGGAGCTGCGCAGCGAACTGCAGGTGCGCCGCTCGCTGCGCACCGAAGCCCCCGCCGACGGCGGCCCGCTGAACTCGGCGGTGCTGGTGCAGCGCATGCTGGACACGATGCAGGCCACCAGCCCCGGCTACCTGCGCCACTTCATCGACTACGTGGACACGTTGTCCTGGCTGCAGGCACTGCAGGATGGCGCCGCCAGCGGCGGTGATACCGCAAAGCCGAAACGGACACGCAAGCCGCGCTGAACATTGATTGGTAGTGCCGCTGGTGGCTTACAGCCACGCATCTCTGCGCGGGTCATGTGGTTGTTACCGGCCGGCACTACCATCGCGGGTGCTCTGTGCGCCGGAACGCGATCTGCGCGGCGCTTCGGTTCTGCTGTGGTAGTGCCGGCCGCTGGCCGGCATCACATCCAGGCCGACCACGCATACGGATACTCGCCAATCTGCCCGGCAATACCGGCGCGCACCGGATTCCCCAGAATGTACAGCGCCTGCCGCGCCAGCGACTCTTCGGTCCTAACTGCATGATCGAAGTAGCCGGGCTACCACACCGTACTTCGATGGCCCGCCAGGCGATTCAGGGCAAGTGCACTCGACGATTTCATCCGGCGCGCGACGTCTGGAAGGTGAGCTGCACGCAGCTCGAACATCCAGTGGACGTGATCCGGCATGACGACCCATGTGTGTGACCGTACGAGCCCGCGCCGTTCGATGTAATGGAACTGGTCGATCACACATGCTGCTGCAGCTTCGCTTTCAAAGAGCCGGCGGCGCTGGTGGGTCGTGGTTGTCAGGACATAGGCCTGGCCGATGATCGAGTGACGGCCCAGGCGGAGGCGATGGCTGCTCATGCGCCATGGTGGGTTGATCATTGGGCGTTGGCTGTCAGGCCAAGCCTCGATGGGGGTTGGGAGATGTCTGAAGTTGAATGAGGTTGCCGGCCAGCGGCCGGCACTACCGGGGCTGTGGTTGCCGGCCAGCGGCCGGCACTAACGGACCTCAGCCGCGCAGGGTGGCGCCGCCGTCCACGTACAGATCGCTCATCGCCACATGCCCGGCCTGGTCGGAGAGCAGGAACATCACCGAATGGGCGATATCCTCCGGGGTGGCGAGTTTGCGCAGTGGGATGCCGGCCTTGTAGATCTCCGGGCTGCCGGCGATCACCCGCTCGGCACCGTGCTCGTCCTGCCACATGCCGGTCTGCATCGGGGTCAACGTCGAGCCCGGGGCGACGATGTTGCAGCGGATGCCCAGCGGCGCCAGTTCCAGCCCGAGGCAGCGGGTGAACATGGTGGCGGCGGCCTTGGATGCCGCATAGGTGGCCATGCCGTGCCGCGGCACGCCGGCTGCATTCGAGCTGACGGTAACGATCGCGCCCCGCCGGCGCGGCGACATCACCCGCGCCAAGGCACGCCCTACGTGGAACACGCCATCGGCGTTGACCGCGAACACCCGGCGCCAGTCGGCGTCGCCGGTCTCGGCGACGCGGCCCACGTGCAGCACGCCGGCCACGCTGGCGGCCAGCATGATCGGCCCGATGCTGGACTCGACCTGATCCACCAAGGCGTCCACTGCGGCGCTGTTGGCTACATCAAGTGCGAGCGACGTCACCCGGCTATCGGCCACGCGCGGCGCCTCGCGATCAGTCGCCACCACGATGCAACCGGCCTCGACCAACAGCCGTACCAGTGCCTCGCCGATGCCTCCGGCGGCACCGGTCACCAGTGCCACGCGACCTTCAAAACCGGTCAATTGCATGTTGCGGTCTCCTGTTGCTCGTCCCAGTGGCGCAACCGCGTCGACAACCACGGTGCCAGCTGCGCCACCGCGTCGCGGCCGGTCAGCTCGGCATGCAGGAACGGCAGTTCCAGCGCCTGCACCTTGCGTGCGTGCGTCCGCCACAGCGCCGACTGCAGCTGTGGCCGCGCCTGGTGATCCCGGCCCGCGCGGACGTGCACCAGGGTGCCGTCGAACGGTTGGTGGATGTGTTCGCGGATCAGCCGATTGGTACCGGTCACCGCGCGCACCACGCCGTCGAGCACCACATCCGGCAGGCTGCCCAGTGCACTACCGCCGCGACGCAGGAACGCGAGAATGCGTTCACGGCTGTCCAGTTCCGGATGCGCATCCGGATCGTGGCCGGCGATCGCGAGCAGTGCCCGCAGTGCGGCGATGGCATCCGGTTCCGGCTCGGCCCGCCAGCACTCGCTGGGATAGGCATCCAGCAGCACCAGTTCGCCGACGTCGCGGCCGATCTCATGCAGGCGCACCGCCATCGCCTGGGCGAGGATGCCGCCCACCGACCAGCCCAGTAGATGCACCGGCCCCTTCGGCTGCAGTGCGACCACGCGCTGTACGTAGTCGTTGGCCATCGCCTCGATGCTGCTCGGCAGTGGCAGCCGCGCGTCCAGTGCCGGCGACTGCAGGCCATACACCGGGCGGGCGGGTTGCAGTGCCCGGGCCAGGCTGCGGTAGTTCCAGGCGATGCCACCGGCCGGGTGCAGCACGAACAGCGGCGTGGGTCCGGCAGCGTCGGTCGCGGCCAGCGCGATCACCGGCCCCAGTGCGTGATCGGCCAGCGCGGGCGGCTCGGCAATGCGAACCGCCAACGCGGCCACGGTGGGCTGCGCGAACAAGGCGCCCAGGCCCAGATCGCAGCGCCAGCGCTGCTCGATGGCCAGCAGCAGGTGCACCGCCGACAGCGAGTCACCGCCGAGACTGAAGAAATCCGCATCCACCGCCACCGGCGCTTCACGCCCCAGTGCCTGGGCAAACAGCAACGCCAGTTCCTGTTCCAACGGTGTGCGTGGTGCCAGTCCAGCGACTTCATGCTGCGGGGGCTTCGGCAATGCGTTGCGGTCGAGCTTGCCGTTGGCGGTCACCGGCCAGTGTTCCACGCCCACAAACGCCGAGGGCACCATGTAATCCGGCACGCGCGTGGCCAAGTGGCTGCGCAGCACTACCGCGTCGGCAAGCGCCACGGGCACATAGGCCACCAGGCGAGCATCGCCGGGCGCATCCTGGCGCAGCAGCACTTCCACGCGCTCCATGCCCGGCAGTTCGCGCAGTGCCGCCTCGATCTCGCCCAGCTCGATGCGCAGGCCACGCAGCTTCACCTGGTGGTCGCTGCGGCCCAGGTACTCGACCGCGCCATCGTGGCGCCAGCGCGCGAGGTCGCCGGTGCGGTAGATGCGCTCGCCCGCCAGGAAAGGATCTTCAAGGAAGCGCTCGGCGGTCAGATCGTCGCGACCAAGATAGCCGCGTGCCAACTGCACGCCGCCCAGGTAAAGGTCACCGGCCACACCGACCGGCACCGGCTGCATCCGGGCATCCAGCACGTACAGGCGGGTGTTCCAGACCGGGAACCCGATCGGCACCGGCCGCGAGCGATCCTGCGCCGACGCCGGCCAGTAGCTGACATCCACTGCGGCCTCGGTCGGGCCATACAGGTTGTGCAGTTCAGCGTGCACGCGCGCATGGAGGCGGTCGCGCAACGCAGCGTCCAGCGCCTCGCCACTGGTGAATACCCGGCGCAGCGCCAGGCCTTCAGAGGCGGGTGCCGCGAGGAAAGCGTCGAGCATCGACGGCACGAAATGCGCCGTGGTGATGCCATGGCCACGGATCAAGCATGCCAGTTCAGTGGGATCGCGGTGCGCGTCCGGCCCAGCGACCACCAGGGTGGCCCCGCACAGCAGCGGCAGGAAGAACTCCCAGACCGAGACATCGAAGGTCGCCGGGGTCTTCTGCAGCACGCGGTCATCGGCGCCGATGCCGTAGTGCTCGCGCATCCACAGCAGGCGGTTGACGATCGCGCGGTGTTCGACGACCACGCCCTTGGGCTCGCCGGTCGAACCGGAGGTGTAGATCACATAGGCCGCATCGCTGGGCGCCGGATCGGCCCACGGCGCGGCGAAGCTCAGCGCGGTCCACTGCTCCGGCGCCAGCACTGGCACGCCGGCCACGCGCGTCGCTACGTCCGCCGCAGCCAGTACACACACCGGCTGTGCCGACGCAAGAATACGCCCCAGCCGCTCGTCGGGATGGGCAAGGTCCAGCGGAAGATAGGCCGCGCCTGCACGCAGCACCGCGACCAGCGCGATCACCAGCTCCAGCGAGCGCGGCAATGCCACCGCCACCACGCTGTCCGGGCCGACATCCATTGCCCGCAGCTGTGCCGCCAGCGCGAAACTGCGCGCTTCCAGCGTCGCGTAATCCAGCGTCGTATCGCCGAACACCAGCGCCGGCGCGTGCGGGTCGCGGTCCATGCCCTGTTGCAGCAGCTCGACCAGGGTGGTCTCCGGCAGCGCGTGCGCAGTGGCATTGAAACCCTGCAGCAGCTGCAGCGCCTCCGCGGGCGTCGCCAGGGGCACGGCGGCGATATCGTCAGCCTGCAATGCCGCCGACACGAAATGCAGCAGCCGCGCCGCGTGCGCCTCGACCTCCTCACGGCTGTACAGCGCGGGATTGGCCTCGATCTCCAGATCGAGAAGGTGCTGGCCATCGCCACGGAACCCAAGTGTCAGATCATCCACCGGCCCGGTGCACAGCACCTCCAGCGTCGCCTGCACGCCGGTCAGCGCCAGCGGCTTGTAGAACGGCTGCACATTCACCAACGGACCGTGCAGGCGCTGCTGCGCGCCGACCAGGCCCAGGTCCCGGCGCAGCTGCTCACCGCGGTAACGGCCGTGCTTGCGACCCTGGCTGAGCTGCCGGCCCAGGCCGAGGGTGAAGGCCTCGACGCTGCCCTCGCCGGCCGCTACGCGCAGCGGCAACACGTTCATCACCATCGCCGGCACCCGCGCCGACGCGTTGCCGAGCCGCCCCATGTAGGGCACGCCCAGTACCACTTCATCGGCAGCGCTCATCCGCCGCAGGTACTCGGCCGCCAGCGCGGCCAGCACATCCGGCCAGGGCTGCAGCCAACGTGCCGACGCCTGCAGCAACGGCTCACGGAAGGCCGCATCGAGCGGCTGCACCCAGCGCAGCGCGTCGTCACTGGCCGCGAGCGTGCCGGCCAGGCCTACGCCTGCCGGTGCGCCCTGCATGTGCGCACGCCACCACTGTCCGGCCTGCGCGCGGCGCGGGTCGGCGCGATACGCGGCATCATCGGCCAGCACGCCCGCCAGCCCCGGCAGTGACTCACCGGTACGACCGGCATACAGCGCGCACACCCGATCAGTAAACAGCGCCATGCCGTAACCATCGGCCGCCAGATGATGCACGCGCAGGTACCAGACCCAGCGCAGGCCCCCCAGATCGAACAGTACCTGCTGGCTGATCCGGTCCCGGGTGGGATCGACCGGGCTCAGCCGGTCGGCGTGCATCAGGTTGCGTGCCGCAGCGGCGGGATCCGCCTCGGTGGACACATCGCGCACCGAAAGCAACGGCACGTGTGCCGGATCATGCCACTGCAGCGGCTGGCCATCGGCGCCCTCGGCAAAGCGCAGCGCGAAGGCCTGGGCCTCGACGGCAGCCTGGTCTGCCGCTGCAACGAATGCGGCCACGTCGAGCGGGCCGTCGATCCACACCGCGTGCGCGGTATTGAACGACGGATTGCCCGGCGCCAGCCGCTGTGCGAACCACAGTCCGGCCTGGGCCTCGGTCAGCGCCACCGGCGTGGCCAGCGCGACGGCGTTCATGCGTGCTGCGCGGCCTGCAGGTGCTGCACCACGCCCCACCACTGGCGCAGCGTGGTGTGCTCGGCCAACTGCCAGAATTCCAGCGGCAGGCCGGTGTTGCCCCAGGCCAGAACCAGGCCGAGCATGCGCATCGAGTCGAGGTCCAGGTCGATCAGGTTGTCGTCGTCACCGATCTCGGCCGGCGTGCACTCCAGCACGCGCGCGACGTCGGCGCGCATCCGCTCCAGATCCAGCACCTCACCGGTGGCCGTCATCACAGCACCTCCAGCAGCTGATCGGTGGTCATCGGCACACCGCAGGTGCGCGCGATCCAGTGCAGCGCCTGATCGTGGTCGGCGCGCGAGAAGTCCGCCACCGCATCGGCGGCGATGAAGGCCTCGATGTCACGCTGGAAGGCCTCGACCACGGTCGCGGTACAGCCGATATGGGCGTACACGCCGGTCACCAGCAGCTGGTCACGCCCACGTACCCGCATCAGCGTCTCCAGGTTGCTGCGCTGGAAGGCGCTATAGCGATGCTTGACCAGCACATGCTCGCCCGGCTGCGGCGCCAGCGCCTCGATGATCGGCTCATGGTCGGCGCTGCGACGCATGCCCGGTCCCCACAGGTCGGCCTGCAGGCCACGGTCACGCCGGTCCTGGTCGCCATGCTGGGCGGTGTAGAACACCGGAATGCCCTGCGCGCGGCAGTGCGCCAGCAGGCGCACGATGTTGTCCACCGCCGGCCGCAAGGGCGTGCTGCCGGCGTCGAATGCCGCCAGGAAGAAGCGTTGCATGTCGTGCACCAGCAAAGCCACACGATCGCGCTGCGGGCGCCACGGGCCACGCGCCTGCGGTAGTTCGGCGGCGGTCGGCAAGGGATAGTCGGTGATACGGGGCAGCGCCATCAGCGCGTTCCTCCTGTCTGTTGCAGATGACGCGCACGCAGTTGCGCGCGCAGTTCGCGGCGGCTGATCTTGCCGACCGCCGTGGTATTGAAACTGTCGACGAACACGATCTGGTCGGGCACCTTGAACGCAGCCAGACCGCGCCCGCGCATCCACGCCTTCAGCGCCGGCGCCTTGAATGGCTCGCCCTGCGGAATCACGAAGGCACAGCTGCGCTCGCCCAGGTACTCATCGGGAATGGAGACCACGGCGGCGTCGAACACGCCGGGGTGGGCCAACAGGTGGTCTTCGATCTCTTCGGCGGAGATCTTCTCGCCCGCGCGGTTGATGTGGTCACCGGCGCGGCCCTGCACCACCAGGTAGCCCCCGGGCAGCTCCTGCACGCGGTCGCCGGTGCGATAGAAGCCGTCGTCGGTGAACGAGCGGGCATTGGCCACCGCATCGTTGTGGTAGCCACGGATCGTGTACGGGCCACGGGTGAGCAGATGCCCCACCTCGCCTTCGGCCACCGGCTGGTCATGGTCATCGACCACGCGCACTTCGTCATCCGGGCTGATCGGCCGGCCCTGGCAGGCCACGATCAATTCTTCCGGATCATCCAGCCGCGTGTAGTTGACCAGGCCTTCGGCCATGCCGAACACCTGCTGCAGCGTGCAGCCAAGGCCTTCGATCACCCGGCGTGCGGCTTCCGGGACCAGTTTGGCCCCGCCTACCTGCAGTACCTGCAGGCTGGACAGGTCATGCCTGCTGCTGGCGGCGGCCTGTGCCCACAGCAGCGCCAGGGGCGGCACCAGCCCACAGCAGGTCACCTTCTCGCGGGCGATCAACGGGAAGGCCGCATCCGGACCGGGGCCGGGACTGAGCACCACGCGGGCGCCGGCATACAGCGCGCCGAAGAAGCCGGGCGAGCTCATCGGGAAATTGTGCGCGGCCGGCAGCGCGACCAGATAGACGCTGTCGCGGTTGATGCCGCAGAGGTCATTGCTGGCACGGAACGAGTAGATGTAGTCGTCGTGGGTACGCGGAATCAGCTTGGACAGCCCGGTACTACCACCGGAAATCTGCAGGAACGCCACCGACTGCGGGTCCGGATCGGGCGGCAGCTGGCTGCGGTCACCCTGCAGCGCCTCCAGCGCGAAGAACTCCGCCGCATCGCCGTCGATCACCACATGGCGCACTGCCGGGACCTCGGCCTGTAGTGCCCGCGCCAGCCCGCGATGATCGAAGCCATCGTGCAGTGCCGTGGTGATGTAGGCACTGGCTTCGGCCTTGTTGGCGAAGTGCGCCAGCTCGGTGATGCGGTGCGCCGGCAGCGCGTACACCGGCACCAGGCCGGCCCGGAACAGGCCGCAGACCGTGGTGATGAAGCCTGCGGTGTTGCCCAGCTGCACCAGCACCCGTTCGCCAGGCTGCAGGCCGAGGGCCAGCAGGCCGGCACCGATGCGCCCGGCCTCGTGCCATAGCTGCGCGTAGCTCAGGCGAACATCACCGGCGACCACTGCGATGTCGTCGGCATAGCGTTCTGCACGTTCGCGCAGGAACGCCGGGAACGTCTCGCCACGCCAGTGACCGGCTTCGCGATAACGCGCCACCAGCGCGTCGGGCCACACCTGCTGCAGTGGCAGGCGGGAAAAGTCAGCGGAGGTACTCATGCGGCAGGCTCGTTGGTGGACGCGAATGCATGGACACCCAGCGCGTTCAACAGGGCAGCGAACTTCGCTGCGGTTTCGGCCACCTCGGCCTCGGGTTGCGACTCGGCGACGATGCCGGCGCCGGCAAACAGGCGCAGCTGCGTGCCCTGCAGGCGCGCGCAGCGGATCGCCACGTACCAGTCGCCGTCACCCTGCGCGTCCAACCAGCCCACGGCGCCGGCATAGAAGCCGCGCGGTACCGGTTCCAGTTCGCCGATGCGCTGCAGTGCCGCCAACCGCGGCGTACCGCAGACGGCCGGCGTGGGATGCAGCTGCGCCAGCAGCGCGGCCGCCGATGCCTGCGGATCCTTCAGGGTGGCATGGATGCGGGTACCCAGATGCCACATGCTGGCGGTGGCATGCAGCGCTGGGCGCGGCTGCGCATCGATGTGGCTGCAGTACGGCGCCAGGCCGTCGACGATGGCCTCGACCACATGGCGGTGCTCGTCGTGGTCCTTGGTCGAGGCCAGCAACGCCTGCGCGGCCCGCTCGTCCTCGGCGGCATCGATGCTGCGCCGCGCGGAGCCCGCCAGCGGGTGCGACAACAGCTCGGCGCCACGCTTGCGCAGCAGCAGTTCCGGCGTCGCGCCCACCAGCCAGGCGGGCGCCTGCCCCGGCGCCACCGGCAACGGCACCGCGTAGGTCGCCACCGAAGGATCCGCGCCCAGGCGTGCCAGCAGCACCTCGGGGGAAAGTGACTGCCGCGTGCGTGCCAGCAGGCTGCGCGCCAGCACCACCTTCTGCAGGTCCAGTCCGGGCGCGCGCAGTACCTGCACCGCAGCCGCCACCGACGCCGCGTATGCCTCGGGCGCGGGCTCGGCCTGCAGGGCACCCTCCAGCGCCGGCGCGGCCTGCGGCGGCAACGGCAGGGCTGGCAGCAGGCGCTCGGGCTGGTACAGCGCGTCGTCGGCACGCGGTTCGAATGGCACCGCACCGACCAGCAGGCCCGGGCCGCCACGCTGATGCGCGAAGAAGGCCGAAACGCGCTCTCCGAGCGTCGCCAGTGCACCGGCCGGCAGCGTGGCGCGGCAACCGCGTGCGTGCACGTGCTGGCCGGCGTGCTGCAGCAGGAACAGCGACGCGTCGTCGGTGCCTTCCTGCGGCGCGGGCGCAGCCTCCGGCCACGTGCCCTGGATCAGGGAATCGTTCATGGGGTCTCCTTCATCCGATGCACTGCAGCCAGCGCGCACAGCAACAGCAGCAACGCGCCGACCAGCAGATATGGCAGGCTGGGCCCGCCGCGATACAACAGCGTGCCGAGCATCGGCCCGGCCACCATGCCCAGCCCCTGCGCGGCAGCGACCGTGCCTGCCGCAGCGCCCTGCTCATGCGCTTCCACCGCGTCGGCGGCCAGCGCCTGGAACGAGGGGAACACGAAGCCCATGCCGAACGCGGCCAGCGCATAGGCCGCCGGCAACTGCCAGCCCTGCTGCACGCCCGCCACCGAAGCAAAGCCCATGCCGGAAATCAGCGCGCCGAGGACGATCCAGCGGCGTGGATGGACCTCCAGCTTCATCACCAGCGCCTGCGCCAGGATCAGGCCGACGCCGACGGCGGTAAGTGCAATGCCTGCCATGCGTGCACCAGCGGCGGCATCCAGGCCCAGCCGATCAATCGCGAAGAAGCCGACCGTGACCTGCGCGATGGTGACCGAGACCATGGCGATGAACGCCGCCAGCTGCGGCAGGCGCAGGCGCGGGTCGAGGCGGCTCATCGGCGCGCGGCGCTGCAGGGAAGCACCTACCACCGGCGGCGTCGCTGGCAGCCGCCAGGCCAGCAATGCCAGTGCCAGCAACGGCAGCAACGCGGCCACGTACAGCGCCAGCGAAAGGTTGGTATAGGCAAGCCAGCCGGCAGTGGCCGGGCCGAGCACCATGCCCAGCGCATTGGCGCTGCCCAGGCGGGCGAGGAATTTCGCACGTTGGCCGGTCGGTGCCTTGTCGGCAATCAGTGCCGCTGCGGTAGGCGGCACCGCCGCGTAGAACAGGCCGATCAGGCCTCGCGCACCGACCAGCACCAGCACCGATACCAGTACCGGCGGCACCGCCTGCAGGGCAACATCGATGAACACCGCCAGCGCGATGTAGACCACGGTGTAGGCGCTCATCGCCAGTGTCAGCACGCGCTTGCGGCCGATGCGGTCGCTGAGCTGGCCCCAGGGGCGCGCGGCCAGCATCCACAACACGCCCGCGGCGGTGACCGACAGTCCGGCATGCCACTCGGACAGGCCGAGCATGCGGACCACCGGGCCAATCACGGCGACAAAGGACATCATCGCCATGGTGCCGATCAGGGCGGCCAACACCAGCGCCGGCAAGCCGGGAACGACGGGACGTGCGTGCATGGAACACCAGCCGTAACAGGAAGGGATCGCCGGGCGCACCTGCGCCCCGCCCGGCGCCGGCCCTGCTCAGGACCGGACGCCGTCCTCAAATGATAACGGCTCGTATTTGCATTTGATACCCATTCTCTTGAACGGGCACGCAACAGCGACTTCAGCGCACGGCACGCAGGCCCAGCAGGCCACGGCGCTTGAACCACCACTCCAGCGGCAGCGTCACCAGCGGCGGGATGGCCGCCAGCAGCGCCAGGGCACTGGCCCACCACGGCCAGCGCAGGCGCACCGCCGCGAACAGCGTCACCGCCACATAGACCAGGAAGGCCACGCCGTGCAGCGGGCCGAACAGCTTCACCAGCGCCATGTTGGCGATCGGGCCGTATTTCATCCACATGCCGATGAGCAGGCCGGCCCAGGTCACGGCCTCGATGAAGGCGACCGCCGCGAACAGGCGTCCGGTAGGGTGTAGGGGGGAACGTGGGGTCACACGGGGCTCCGGCAGCGGGGCATCAAATGCAAATGATACGCAGATGCGAACCGCATATGGAGTCGAGCCGTGCTCGACTGCTGGAGCGTGTCCAGCAAGGTGGACACCTACCGAAGCGTGTATGGCAGAACGTGCTCACCGATCTCGCGCAGCACTGCATCCATCGGCCGCCCGTTGTCGACCAGGTTGAACATCACATGCGCCACGCCCTGCGCATGCACGCGCAACAGATAGTCACGCAGGCCATCGCGGCCGACCTTCAGGCCCAGCGGCAGCGACTCGGCGGGCGCCTGCGGATCGGCCTGCAGATCCAGCAGCATCGACTGCACGAACGGCTTGCCTGGCCCACCGCGCTGCATCAGCGCCTGCTGCCACAGACCGATGCGCCCTTCCTGCGCGGCTTCCTCGCGATGATAGGTGGCCCAGCCCTCGGCCTCACGCGCGATCCACTGCAGGCTCTGCCGCGCCGTGCCCACCACCAGCATCGGAATGCGCGTGGCCGGCGCCGGCAGCACGTCGAAGCCACCCGTGGCCTGCAGTACGGCGGTCCGCTCATCGGCCTCCGGTGACAGCGCCGCGCGCAACAAGGTCCAACGATCACGGAACGTCGCCGCCCTGCCCTCCAGGTCCTCACCGAAGGCGGCGAACTCTTCCGGGCGGTCGCCCGAACCCAGGCCCAGCACGAACCGCCCGTCACTGATCCGGTCCAGACTCAGTGCCGACTTCGCCACCTGCAACGGCTGGCGCAACGGCAGCACGATGGCGGCGGTACCGACCACGATGCGCCCGGTCGCGGCGGCCAGCATGCCCAGCCACAGGAAGGGATCGTCCAGCGCACTTGCTGTCGCGTCTGGTCCCTGAGGCACCATCAACGGCACATCGCGCGCCCACAACGCGGCAAAACCAAGATCGTCGGCCAGCCGCGCAATGCGCCGCGCCGCGCCCGGATCGGCCAGCCCGTGCGCCGCAACGGGCGTCATCAGGCCCAGGCTCAATCCCTGTTGCGGAAACAACGAAGCGTAGGCGGCATTGAATTCACTCATGCGACCAGCTTAGCGTGCAGGCACCGGGCGACGATGACACGCCACGCACCACAGGAAGAACGCTGCATGCCGAGGATCCGCCCCGCCCACATTGATGACCTGCCCGCGATCAGCGCGGTATGCCTGGCCGCATTCACTGCGGCGGTCGCGCCCTCGCTCAGCGCGGCCGGCATCGCCACCTTCGGCAGTGTCGCCGCCGCCGACGCGTTCGCTGCACGCCTGCAGGGCGACAACCACATCCTGATGGCCGAGCAGGACGACCGCATCGTCGGCGTGGTCGAGCTGAAGGAAGGCCGCCACCTGGCGATGCTGTTCGTCGATCCCGGCTGCCAGGGCCAGGGCATCGGCCATGCCCTGTTCGAAGCCGTGCTGCCGCACCTGCGCACCCCGGTGCTGACCGTGCGCGCCTCGCTCAACGCAGTGCCTACCTACCTGCGCTATGGCTTCGAGCTGGACGGTGATGTCGGCGAGTTCAACGGGTTGGTGTACCAGCAGATGGTGCGGGCAGCCGCCTGAGGGCAGCGGGTGTCATGCCCCGCTGCACGGCCGATATAAGCAAACTGAATCAGCACACTCCCCGGCCATTCCTACAATGGCCTGTCCCCCCTTCGAGATGCCGCCGATGCGCGTCGCGCTTTCCGTGTTGCTGCTGGCTTCGGCGCTGAGCGCCTGCACCCCGGCCCCGGTGTCCACCGCCAGCTCCGCCGAGGCGCCCGCGCCCGCGCCGGCGTCCGCCATCGCCTGGCGCCAGGGCGATGTGGACGATGCCTTCGCCGAAGCCGCCGACAGCGGCAAGCCGGTGCTGCTGTACTGGGGCGCGGTCTGGTGCCCACCGTGCAACCAGCTCAAGGCCGGCCTGTTCAAGGACCCGGCCTTCATCGCGCTGACCGGCAAATTCGTGCCGGTTTACCTGGATGGCGATGAGGAAGGTGCGCAGGCCTGGGGCGAACGCTTCGGGGTGCGCGGCTATCCGACCCTGATCGTGCTGGACCCACAGCGCAATGAACTGACCCGCGTGGCCGGCGGCAACGACGCGGCCGAACTGACCCGTGCGCTGACCGTCGCGGCCGGGCGCCGCAGCGCCATCGCCGCCACCCTGGCAACGGCACTGGCCACGCCGGACAAGCTGGCCGCCGAAGACTGGCAGGTGCTGGGCGACTACGGCTGGGAAGTCGACGCCAACCGCCTGGCCGGCGAGCGCAAGAGCCAGGACGTGCTGCGCCAGCTGTCCAAGGCCGCACCCGACGCGGCGCTGCAACGCCGCTTCGCCCTGCTGGCCCTGGCCACCGCCGACACGCCCGCCAGCTCGCCCACCGAGGTGCGTGAGCTGCTGCAGGCCCTGCTGGCGCAACCTGCCGAAGTCCGTCGTAACCGCGAACTGCTGGGCTACGCGGGCGCGACGCTGGTCAAGCAGGCCAGCGCCGGCCCGGCCACCAGCAACACGCTGGGGCAGCAGCTGCTGGTCGCGCTGGAGCGCGCTGATGCCGAACGCGGCGACCGCGCCGACGACGCATTGTCGCGCGCACTGACGGAAGTATCGCTGGCCCGCCAGCAGCAGCCGAAGGGCGCACTGCCCGCGGCGCTGGTTGAGCGGGTCAAGCAGCGGGTGGCCGCTGCCGATGCGGCCGCCACCGATGCGCACGCACGCCAGGCGACGATCAGCAGCGCGGCGTACGCATTGCGCCAGGTCGGCGACGACGCGGGCGCCGAGGCGCTGTTGCTGGCCGAGCTGAAGCGCAGCGAGCAGCCGTACTACTACATGCCCGAACTGGCCGAGCTGGCCGAACAGCGCGGCGATACCGCCGGTGCGCTGGAGTGGTTGAAGCGCGCCTACGACGGTGCACAGGGCCCGGCCACCCGCGTGCAGTGGGGCGTGCTGTACGTGGAAGGGTTGCTGAAGCTGGCACCGGACGACGCACTGCGCATCGAGCAGGCCACCGCCTCGCTGATCGCCGAACTGGAGGCGCAGCCATCGGGCTATCACCAGCGCACCCGCCAGCGCTTCGAGCGCCTGGCCGGGCAGTTGAAGGCCTGGAGCGGCAAGCACCAGGGCACGGAGACGCTGGCACGGTTGCAGCAGCGGATGCAGCAGGCATGCGGCGATCAGGCCGACAGTGGGTGCAGGGATTGGCTGAGTTGAGGTACTGAAAGGTAGTGCCGGCCGCTGGCCGGCAATCGGGGCGAGTCGGGTTGCCGGCCAGCGGCCGGCACTACCACGCCTCGATGTCCATCGCTTCTGCTCTTGACCTCAACCATTGTTGAGGTGCGATAACGATCTCCGCGCGGCCAGCCCCTGGCCTTTCCCATGGAGATTGTTTCGATGTCGTACTCGCTTCCCCCGCTCCCCTACGCCTACGACGCCCTTGAGCCGCATTTCGATGCGCGCACGATGGAGATCCACCACGGCAAGCACCACCAGACCTACGTCAACAACCTCAATGCCGCCATCGAGCAGGCCGGCATCGCCGAGCAGCCGGTCGACGTGCTGATCGCGAACCTCGACGCCGTGCCCGAGCCGCAGCGTGGCGCGGTCCGCAACAACGGCGGTGGCCACGCCAACCACAGCCTGTTCTGGACGGTCCTCAGCACCCACGGTGGTGCACCCGATGAGGAACTGGCCGCGGCCATCGACCGTGATCTTGGTGGCTTCGCTGCCTTCAAGGACGCCTTCAGCAAGGCCGCGCAGACCCGCTTCGGCAGCGGCTGGGCCTGGCTGACCAGCGATCGCGATGGCCGCCTGCAGGTCGAAAGCAGCGCCAACCAGGACAGCCCGCTGATGGGTGCAGCCGTCGGCATGTCCGGCAACACCCCGATCCTCGCACTGGACGTCTGGGAACACGCCTATTACCTGCACTACCAGAACCGTCGCCCGGACTACATCGGCGCGTTCTTCAACATCATCAACTGGGCCGAGGCCGGCCGGCGCTACCGCCAGGCCAGGGCCTCATGAGCGGCGAGACATTGCCGTACGCCGGGCCGTGGGCGGGGGTGTTCCCCGCCCCGGCCCCGGTGCCGTCGGTCGAGATGCCGCCGCGCGCCCTGCGGCGGCTGCTCGGTCACTTTCCGACCGGCGTGGCCATCGTCTGCACGCGCGATGCGCAGGGCAAACCCATCGGCCTGACCATCAATTCGTTCGTACCGGTCTCGCTGCAACCGCCCCTGGTGCTGTGGAACCTGGCGTTGCATGCACAGAGCCTGTCCACCTTCCAGCGTGCCCGCCGCTTTGCGATCAGCGTGCTGGCGGCCGACCAGGAAGCGCTGGCCCGGCGCTTTGCCGATCCGCAGGTCCGCAATCGCTTCGACGGCCTGGCATTGCTGGATGACGACGACGACGCCCCACCCCGCATCGCCGGTGCGGTGGCGCATCTGACCTGTACCCGCCACGCACAGTGGCCGGTGGGCGATCACCTGCTGCTGGCCGGCCGCATCATTGACGTGCACGAGAACGGCGGTGCTCCACTGCTGTTCCATCGTGGCCGCTTCCAGCCGGGACCGACCGAACTGATGGTGGAGGTCCGCTGATGGACATCGAAGCATTGGAATGCATGCTCGCCGCCGGCAAGGACGGCGCGCTGCTGCGCTTCGGCCTGGGCAAGGGCTGGCTGGATGCCGGCAACCCGGTGCGCGCGGCCACCCATCTGGGTCGCTGCGTGGTGCTTGATTCGCAGTACTCGGCGGCGTGGAAGCTGCTCGGCAAGGCGTGGCTGGCCAGTGGCCAGCCGCAGGCGGCGCGCGAAGCGTGGCAACGGGGGCTGAGCGTGGCCGGCAGCAAGGGCGACCAGCAGGCACGCAGGGAAATGCAGGTGTTCCTGCGACGCCTGGACCGCGAGCAGGCGGACCTGGCGAACGCGGGCTGAGCCGATCAGCCCGCGTTGGCCGATGCCGGTGCCGGTGCCGACATGATGTCGGCCATCGGCAGGCGGCGCGGCTTGCTCGGGAACGCGTGGCGCAGGATGCGCCAGACCACCTGGCCGAACTGGCGCGGCAGCGAGCCGTTGTTGTAGTGCTGGCCGTAGCGGCGGCAGATGTCCTTCACTTCCTTGGCGATGGCCGCGTAGCGGTTGGCTGGCAGGTCCGGGTAGAAGTGGTGCTCGATCTGGTGGCTGAGGTTGCCCGACAGCACGTTGATCAGGAAGCCGCCGCTGATGTTGGACGAACCACGCAGCTGGCGCAGATACCAGTGCCCGCGCGACTCATTGCGCAGGCATTCCTTCGGGAAGGTCTCCGATTCGGCGGTGAAGTGGCCGCAGAAGATGATCACGTAGGTCCAGATGTTGCGCAGGCCGTTGGCCACCAGGTTGCCCAGCATCACGGTGAGGAAGAACGGGCCGGCCAGCAGCGGGAAGAACACGTAGTCCTTCAGCACCTGGCGCAGCATCTTGCGCGCCACCGGTCGCGTCTGCAGCCACATCGCACGGGCGCTCATGCGGCCCTTGAACCAGCGGCCCAGGCGCAGGTCCTGCGCGGCCACGCCCCACTGGAACAGCAGTGCGAAGATCGGCGCGATGATCGGCTGCAGCAGGTAGAACGGCTTCCAGCGCTGCTCCGGGAAGATGCGCAGCAGGCCATAACCGATGTCATCGTCCATGCCACGCACGTTGGTGTAGGTGTGGTGGCGGAAATTGTGGGTCTTGCGCCAGTTGTCGGCGGTGGCCACGATGTCCCACTCATAGGTATTGCCGTTGAGCTTGGGGTCGCCGGTCCAGTCGAACTGGCCGTGCATCACGTTATGGCCCAGCTCCATGTTCTCCAGGATCTTCGACAGCGCCAGCAGCAGCGTGCCGGTGATCGCGGCCGGCCACAGCAGCGGCATCCAGAACAGCGGCGAGAACGCCGCCAGGAACAGCAGGCCACGGCCACCCACGCCGAACCAGCGCACGGCGGCGGCCACGCGGCGGATGTAGCGGGTATCGGAGGCGCCGAGGCTGCCGATCACACGGTCGCGGATCGCGTCGAGTTCCTCGCCGAAGGCATGCATCTCGGCAGTACTCAGGGCACGGTCGGTAGCGCGGGTCATGGCAGGCGTCCTCAGAGATCCAGGGTCAGGTCGGTGGTCGGTGCGCTCACGCAGATCCGCACCGGCTGTGCCGATTCGGACTGCAGGTCGCCGGTGCGCAGGTGGCGGGTGGCGCCACTGACGCGGTCACAACTGCAGGTATTGCAGATGCCCATGCGGCAGCCATGCCTGGGCTTGATGCCATGGGCTTCCAGGCTTTCCAGCAGCGAACGGCCACGCGGCACACTCAGCTGGCGGCCGCTGCGCGCCAGCGTCAGCGACACCTCGCCCTCGCTGCTGGCGTCACGCAGCGGCGCTGGCGGGGTAAAGGCCTCGGCCTGGAAACCGGCCACCTGGTGCGCCAGGCGTTGGCGCGCGGCGGCGACGAAGCCGTCCGGACCGCACGCCAGCACATGGCGCTGCGCCAGCGGCGTGTCATCGCCGGCCACCTGCAGGTCGTGGCGATCAATGCGCGCGGCAGGTACATCGCCTTCGCGGGTGGTCAGCAGGTGCACGCGCAGGTTCGGCTGGCGCGCGGCCAGTGCCTGCAGCTCATCACGGAACTGCAGGTGGGCGGCACGGCGCTCCCAATAGAACAGGTCCACGGGCGCGGCCAGCGGGCGCTGGCAGGCCTCGCGCAGCAGGCTGCGCATCGGCGTGATGCCACTGCCGGCAGCCAGCAGCAGCACCGGCGCCGCCGTCGGCAACTGGAATTCACCGAACGCAGCCTCCAGCCGGAACAGCTCGCCCGGTTGCGCATGCTTGACCAGATGCTGGCTGACCCGACCGCCATCGACGGCCTTGACGGTGATCGCCAGCTCGCGCGGCCCCAGGACGGTGGGACTGTAGCTGCGCTGCCACTGGCGCCCGTCAAGCTCCACGCCCAGGGTGACGTGCTGGCCGGCGCGCATGCCGGCCCAGTGCCGGTTGGTGCGCAGGACCAGCGTCGCCGCGCCCTCACCGGCCGGCTCGCGCCGCACCAGGCGGGCCACTGGCTCGCGCAGGGTCCACAGGGGATTGAGCTGGCCCGCCCAGAAATCGAACAGCGACGGCGAGACCCAGCGGTATGGAGAGAACAGGGACGGACGGACGACAGCGCTCATGGGCGAACTATACGGGCGCACATACACCTGTGTATACACGTGTATATTGAACCGGATTGGGTATGATTCAGCCTCGCCCCACCGGAACCCCCATGGCCGCCGCCACCGCCTTGTCGACGCATGAAGATGCCAACAGCCCGGCCCGCCGTACGGTGAGCCGCGAAGACCTGCTGGCCGCCGCCCTGAAACTGATCGGCCCGCACCGCAGCCTGTCCACGCTCAGCCTGCGCGAAGTGGCACGTGAGGCCGGCATCGCGCCGAACAGCTTCTACCGGCAGTTCCGCGACATGGACGAACTGGCCGTGGCGCTGATCGACGCCGCTGGCCGCTCGCTGCGCACCATCATCGGCGAGGCCCGCCAGCGCGCCACCTCCACCGCCACCAGCGTGGTGCGGGTCTCGGTGGAGACGTTCATGGAGCAGCTGCGCGCCGACGACAAGCTGCTGCACGTGCTGCTGCGCGAAGGCGCGGTCGGCTCGGACGACTTCAAGCACGCGGTCGAACGCGAGCTGCACTATTTCGAGGAAGAACTGCAGCACGATCTGGTGCGCCTTGCCGCGCTGGACGGTGCCGTGCTGCATGCCCCCGAACTGGTGGCCAAGGCCATCACCCGGCTGGTGTTTGCGATGGGGGCCACCGCCATGGACCTGCCGCCGGAGAAGGACCCGGAGCTGATCGAACAGATCTCCACGATGATCCGCATGATCATCGTCGGCGCCCGCACCCCCGCCGCATTCCGCCGCGGCTGACAATCGGCCGCCGGGGCCGGATCCCTTTCCACAGGAAAGAGCCCTGAGCCCGACCTCCCTGCCCACACCGCACTTCCAACCGCCGGCCGTGCGTGGCGCGGCGTCAGGGGTCTGCTCAGCCGCCCTCGGCCTTGCGTACGAACGCCTCGAACAACGCCAGCGTCTGCTCGCTCACGTGATGCTCGATGCCCTCGGCATCGCGGCGTGCGGTATCGGCGTCCACGCCCAGCGCCAGCAGGAAACGCTCCACGGTCTGGTGGCGCTGGCGGCTGGCATGGGCCAGCGCCTCGCCTTCCGGGGTCAGGAACACGCCACGGTACGGCCGCTGCACCACCCAGCCGTCGCGGGCCAGCCGCCGCAGCATCTTCGCCACAGTGGGCTGGGCCACCCCCAGGCGGGTGGCGATGTCGACCTGGCGGGCCTCGCCGCCGTCGGCCAGCAGGTCCGAAATCAGCTCGACATAGTCCTCCACCAGCTCCATCCGGTGCGCCTCGCGTACTTGCCGGAAGCTCTCGACCTGGCGCTCGGCCTCGATCAAGGGGGTGCTCTTCAGCGATGTCGAATCATCGGTCTTGCCCACGCGTGCGCCTGTCCTTCCGGTGTGATCCAGGGTTGAAGCTGAATTCTGGACCAGTCACACCTTAAAGACGATTGTTTCACATTGCTAATGACTATAGCCGGAGCTATATTAAGCTCATGGATACCCTGGCGCCCCGCGACCCTTCGGCCACCATCCCGGCCAGCCTGGGTGCGCTCAACGCCTCGGTCGCAGTGCCCGACAAGGGCCACTGGTGGTTCCGCCTGCTGGCCTTCCTTGGCCCGGGCTACATGATCTCGGTCGGCTACATGGACCCGGGCAACTGGGCCACCGACCTCGCCGGCGGTTCGCGCTTCGGCTACCTGCTGCTGTCGGTCATCCTGATCTCCAACCTGATGGCGGTGATCCTGCAGGCGCTGTCGGCGCGGCTCGGCATCGCCACCGGCATGGACCTGGCGCAGGCCTGCCGCGCCCGCTACCCCAAGCCGGTGAACCTGGCGCTGTGGGCGCTGTGCGAGGCGGCGATCATCGCCTGCGACCTGGCCGAGGTGATCGGCACCGCGATCGCGTTGAAGCTGCTGTTCGATCTGCCACTGCTGTGGGGCGCGGTGATCACTGCGCTCGATACGCTGCTGGTGCTGCTGCTGATGAACCGCGGCTTCCGTGCGCTGGAAGCGTTCGTGATCGCGCTGCTGATGGTGATCTTCGCCTGCTTCGTGGTGCAGATCGCGATGGCCGCGCCACCGGTGATGGCGGTACTGGGCGGCTTCATTCCGCGCGCGCAGGTGGTGACCGATCCGCACGCGCTGTACATCGCCATCGGCATCATCGGTGCCACGGTGATGCCGCACAACCTGTACCTGCATTCGTCCATCGTGCAGACCCGCGCCTACCCGCGTACGGATGAAGGTCGCCGCAGCGCGCTGCGCTGGGCGGTGACCGACAGCACGATTGCGCTGACCCTGGCGTTGTTCATCAACGCCAGCATCCTGATCCTGGCCGCGGCCGTGTTCCATGCCAATGGCCGTTTCGACGTGGAAGACATCGAGCAGGCGCACCAGCTGCTGGCACCGATGCTGGGCGTGGGCGCCGCGGCGACCTTGTTCGCGGTGGCGCTGCTGGCGTCGGGCCTGAATTCGACAGTCACCGCGACGCTGGCCGGCCAGATCGTGATGGAAGGCTTCCTGCACCTGCGAATGCCGCCGTGGCTGCGTCGGCTGATCACGCGCGCACTGGCGATCATCCCGGTGGTGGTGGTGATCGTGCTGTTCGGCGACCAGGGCGCGGTGAAGCTGCTGGTGCTGAGCCAGGTGGTGCTGTCGATGCAGCTGCCCTTCGCGATCATCCCGCTGGTACGGCTCGTGACCGACAAGGTGACGATGGGGGCGCTGGTGGCGCCACGCTGGCTGGGTGCGGTCGCCTGGGTGATCGCGCTGGTGATCGTGGCGTTGAACGTGAAGCTGCTGGTGGATACCTTCAACGGCGGGTGAAGCCAATTGCCGGGGTCAGTCCTGCCCCAGTATGGATGCCTTTACACGGTGTGGGGGTCAGAGCCCTTGCCTCTGGCAAGGGATCCGCCCCCGCCCGGTCCGCGCTACAGATGCAACGCGATCGCGGCCTCGATCTGCTGCGGCGACTGGAACCCGGCCAGGCGCGTGCGTTCGTCGCCATCACGGAACAGCGACAGCGTCGGCGTCTGCCGCAGCCCCAACTCCCTGAAAAACGCCTCGCCCAGCACTTCCAGCTGTACGCGCAGCAGGGTCGTGCCCTGCCCCGCTGTGCTGTTGGCCACCCGGTGCAACGACATTTCCAGCATCCGGCAGCCCGGGCACTGGTCCTTGTGGAAGTCCACGAGCACCCGCGGGTGCTCGGCCAGCAACTGCTGGAACTGCTCAGGCGTGGTGGCGTCGATGATCTGCATCGTTGTTGCTCCGGTAATGGTCCAGGACCGCATCGGTCCAGGCATCGATGGCTGCGGCATGGCGCGCGCCATGCGGCATCTGTTCGATCTCCAGCGGCGGGTAGTCGCTGCGGAAATAGCGGATCAGGCGATGCACGGCGCCGCAGTAGTACTCCTGCCCCCACTGGGTTTCGCCGGTACCGAACACCGCCAGCTGCCGAGGTCGTTCGCCACGCTCGGCAATGCCAGCCACCCACGCCTTCATCTCCGCCGGCGTGCGGCCGGCGTTGTCGGTCCAGCAGCCGAGCAGCACCAGATCGGCCTCGTCGGCAGCCAGTGGCGGTGCCTGCCGCAGGTCGTCGGCCTCGTGCCAGTGCACTGCATGCCCGGCGGCGCGGCAGCGCTCGGCAATCTGCCGGCCCAGCTCGCGGGTGTTGCCGCTCAACGAGGCGACCACCATCAGGATGCTGAGTGCCGCGCCGGACTCAGAGGTCGTCGAAGCCGTTGTCGACGTTGGTCTTCTTGTAACTTGCATTGCGCATCTCGAAGAAGTCGGTCTTGGTCTCGGTGAAGTTGTCGGCGTAGGCCTTGATCCACGGCATCACGTTGTCGGTGGTCTCGCTGTACAGCCGTTCGATGCCGAGCATGCCAGCCATCTTGTTGGCGCGGTACTTCACGTAGCGCGTCATTTCCTCCACGTCGATGCCGTCGATGCCGTCCAGTACTTCCGACGACCACTGGGTTTCCAGTTCGATGGCGTGTTCGAACGCCTGGTGCACATAGTCGGTCAGCTCGTGGGTCTGCAGCGCCGGGTTCTCGCCGATGATGGCGCGGATCAGCTCGCTGATGAACTTGGTATGGGCCAGCTCGTCGCGGTTGATGAAGCTGATGATCTTGCCGGTGCCGGTCATGCGGTTCTGCCGCACCAGGTTGTAGAAGTAGGCGAAGCCGGAATAGAAGTTGATGCCTTCCAGGATCGAGGACTGGATCAACGACCTGAGCAGCGTCTCGGCAGTCTTCTCGCGCATGAAATCGTCATACGCCCCCATGATCGGCGCGTTGCGCTTGATGATGGTCGGGTGGGTACGGGCGATCTCGAAAATGCGGTTCTGGTTCGGCAGGTCGGTGATCGAGGCCAGCACGTAGCTGTAGCTCTCGTTGTGGATCACTTCCTGCTGGCCGATGATCGCGGCGTTGGCATGCGCGGCCGGATCGGTGATGTACTCGGCCACGTTGTAGATGAAGCGCGTCTGCGGTGAATCGAGCGTGGCCAGCAGGCCGATGATCGCGTCGTAGGCATTCTTCTCGCGGCCGGACAGCTCGCCGTACTGGCGCGCGTCGGCCTTCATGTCGACTTCGTCGGGGATCCAGAAGTTGGTCGACAGCTCCTTGTAGGCCCGATAGAACGACGGGTACGGGATGTCATTCCAGTTCAGGATGCCGCTGGTGCGGCCGTTGATGATGCCGGTGCTGCGGTTGGGATGGCGCGGTTCGAGGATCTTGATGCGGTCGAGGGGGGTTGCCATGGGTTTCTGCCTTCGTTCTCTTTCCATCGTGTTGCCGGCCAGCGGCCGGCACTACCATGAGTTACGGGTTTGCCGGCCGGCGGCCGGCACTACCGTGGGTTTCCGGCGGTCAGCTGGCGCACCACTCGCATTCGCTGATGTCGATGTCGTTGGAGCGCACGTAATAGGTGGTTTTCAGGCCTTGGCGCCAGGCGCTGAGGTGCAGCTCCAGCAGCGTGCTGGCGCGGATCGTGCTGGGCACGTACAGGTTGAAGCTGATCGACTGGTCGACATGGCGTTGGCGGCGCGCGTTCTGGCGCACGCTGGCGAACTGGTCGACCTTGTAGGCGCCCTTCTCGTAGTACGGCCAGGTCTCCAACGACAGCCCCGGCGCCGCCACCGGCCGCCGGAAGTCCTTCTTCTCCTCGTAGTAGAACGCGCTGTAGATCGGGTCGATCGAGGCGGTGGAACCGGCGATCTGCGCGGTGCTCATGTTCGGCGCCACCGCCAGGAGCCAGCCGTTGCGCAGGCCGTGCGTGGCCACCTGGTGGGCCAGGCTGTCCCACGCGGCGCCGCTGTAGTCGCGGTCGCGGAAGTAGCGGCCGTTGTGCCAGTCGCTGCCGGCGAACATCGGGTAGCTGCCCTTCTCCTTCGCCAGTTGCGCACTGGCCTGGATGGTCAGGAAGTTGATGCGCTCATACAGGCGGTCGGCCAGTTGTTCGGCCTCCGGTGAATCCCACTGGATCGCCTGCTGCGCCAGCAGGTGGTGCCAACCGAAGGTGCCCAGTCCGATCGCGCGGTACTTGCGGTTGGTGATCGTGGCCTGGGGCACCGGCAGCGCATTGAGGTCGATCACGTTGTCGAGCATGCGTACCTGGATCGGGATCAGGCGCTCCAGCACATCGGTGGCCAGCAGGTCATCCGGCGCACGGATCGCGCGGCCGAGGTTGATCGAGGACAGGTTGCAGACCACGAAGTCGCCGGCACGCCGGGTCGTGACGATCTGGTCGCCGCTGACAATCTCCTGGATCATCCGCGTCGGGCTCATGTTCTGCAGGATCTCGGTGCACAGGTTGCTGGAATAGATCATGCCCGCGTGCTTGTTCGGGTTGCGGCGGTTGACCTCGTCGCGGTAGAACAGGAACGGGTTGCCGGTCTCCAGCTGGCTGAGCATGATCCGCTTGAACAGATCGATGGCCTTCACCGTGCGGCGGCTGATGCGCTCATCGGCCACCAGCTCGGCGTAGCGGTCGCGGAAGCTGCCCGAACCGCGCTTTTCGTCATAGACGTCCTGCAGGTACCAACCCTTGGCCTGCTTCACTTCGTGCGGGTCGAACAGGTACCAGTCGGCACGGCGCTCGACCGCCTCCATGAACAGGTCGGGCACGCACACCGAGGTGAACACATCGTGCGCGCGCAGGCGTTGGTCACCGTTGTTCAGTCGCAGGTCCAGGAACGCTTCGATGTCGCGGTGCCAGATGTCCAGGTACACCGCCACCGCGCCCTTGCGCTGGCCGAGCTGATCAACCGACACCGCGGTGTTGTTGAGCTGCTTGATCCACGGCACCACGCCGCCGGAGGAGTTGGGCACGCCGCGGATCGGTGCGCCGCTGCTGCGCACGTAGCCCAGGTAGGCACCCACGCCGCCGCCGTGCTTGGACACGCGGGCGATATCGGTGTTGGAGTCATAGATGCCCTGCAGGCTGTCGTCCACCGTATCGATGAAGCAGCTGGACAGCTGGCCGCCCACCTTGCCGGCGTTGGCCAGGGTCGGCGTGGCCACCGTCATGTACAGGTTGGACAATGCCCAGTACGCCTCGCCGACCAGCTGCATGCGCCGCTCGCGCGGCTTCTCTTCCTGCATGAGATACAGCGCGATGGTCAGCCAGCGCTCCTGCGGCAGTTCGTAGACTTCGCGGCTGCGGTCGCTGGCCAGGTAGCGCGTGGCCAACAGGTACAGGCCGTTGTAGGCGAACAGGCGGTCGCGCTCCGGGTCGATCATCTCGCCGGCCTGCTGCAGCTCTTCCTTCGAATAGCAGCGCAGGATGTCGTTGCTGTAGATGCCGCGGTCAGCCAGGCTTTCCTGCAGGCCCACGTAGGAGCCGTACTTCAGGCTGACATCGTAGAAGCGATTGCGGCTGGCACGCTTGTACAGGCGGCGCAGGTAGATGCGCGCGGCGAACTGCTCCCACTCCGGCGCGACCAGGTCCACCCGCGATTCAGCCTCACGGATCAACAGATCGACCAGATCATCGGCAGTGATGCTCGGCTTGCGCTCGACCATCGCCTGCACCACGCGGCGGTAGTCGCTCACATCCAGCTGCGGGAACTCGGCATGCACGGCATCGATGCTGCGCTGCAGGCGCGCGGCGTCGAACGGCAGGCGGCGATTGCCGGCCTCCTTGGTGATCCAGGTCGGCACGCGCTCGCCGCCAGCGCGCATGGCGTCGCCGGCGCCGGCCAGATCGGCCGCGCGGTAGGTGTTGTCGGTCATGGTCCTGCGTCTCCAGGCTCGCACGCACTGCGGCGTCGATGCCGTGGCAGCCCTGCACGCGATACCGGCGCTCGGGGCGATCGGGGTGGGATGCCAAAGCGCGGGAACACCAGGTCGTCGGCAAGTGCCTGCGCCTGCGGCCGGTATCCGGGCCGTGGGGGCGACCTGTGTCCGCGCGATGGCGGCCGCGTCGACACGGCAAGCCTTCAGGGGCGGGCCGCGGGACGTTTGCTGCATGTCCGGCGGCGGCGGCTGACCGGGAGTGACGGCCACAACATAGTGGGGATACTTCCAACCGTCAACACAAGATGCGGTAATCACGACATGCCGCGACGATCCGTCGCAGGATGCCGTGTTGCACCCGCAGCACCTTGTCGACGCGGCGCACGTCCCCAGTTCGGTACAACATCACTTTCTCCGGAACCTCGCTCATGCGCGCTGCCCAGTACCCCTCGTTCGGCGATCCGGCCGACGTCCTTGCCATCGCCGATGCCGCCCTGCCCGAGCCCGGCCCCGGCGAGGTGCGCATCCGCACTGTGCTGGCCTCGATCCACAACCATGACCTGCTGACCGTGCGCGGGCTGTACGGCTACAAGCCGACGCTGCCGGCGATTGGCGGCAGCGAAGCACTGGGCGTGGTCGACGCACTGGGGGACGGCGTCGACGGCCTGCAGATCGGCCAACGCGTCGCCGCCGCATCGGTGCACGGCACCTGGGCCGAGGCGTTCGTCGCACCGGCCCGCATGGTGATCCCGATGCCGGAAGCGATCCCGGACGAAACCGCTGCACAGCTGATCGCCATGCCGCTGAGCGCATTGATGCTGCTGGAATTCCTGCACGTCGAGCCGGGCCAGTGGATCGTGCAGAACACTGCCAACGGCGCGGTGGGCAAGTCGCTGGCGATGCTGGCGCGGGCGCGTGGCGTGCACGTGGCCAACCTGGTGCGCAATGCCGATGCGGTCGCGCAGCTGCAGGCACTGGGCATCGACCATGTGTTCGACACCTCGGTGGACGGCTGGAAGGATCGTGTGCGTGCAGCGACCGGCGAAGCGCAGGCGGCGGCCGCGGTGGATTCCATCGGTGGCGACGCCAGCGGTGACCTGGTCGACCTGCTCGGCCACCACGGCACGCTGGTCTCGTTCGGTGTGATGAGCGGCGAACCGATGCGCATCCCGGCCGGCGGCCTGATCTACAAGGAGGCCACGGTGAAGGGTTTCTGGGGCAGCAAGGTCAGCCAGGCGATGGCGGTGCAAGACAAGCGCCGGCTGGTGGGTGAGCTGCTCAAGCGTGCAGCCAGCGGCGAACTGACCTTGCCGGTGGAGAAGATCTTCGCGCTGGACGACATCGCCCAGGCGGCGAAGGCCGGCGCCGGTTCGGGCCGCAACGGCAAGGTGCTGCTGCGGCCTTGAGGATCGGACAACCGGGGTCAGATCCCTTTTCGTCGCAAAGGGATCTGACCCGCGCGAGCGGGTGCGCGCCAGAGCTCCGCGTCCCTCGCACCGTTCGTTAAGAACCTGTGATGTATAACTGAATGCGCTTTCGTCATTGGAAGGCGTACTTGCCTGCATGCGGTACTGACGGCTCCTCCCCCGTTCGGCGTTGTCGCTTCCATGTACCGCACCACCCTGAACCTGCTTGCCGGCGCGATCGCGCTGGGCCTCACCGCCGGCGCTGCCGGCGCCGCTGAAACCGCCGACTCCGGCAAGGACAGCACCACCCTGGGCACCGTGCTGGTGACCGGCTCCAACATCAAGCGCAGCGACACCGCCGGGCCGAATCCGGTGCAGATCGTCAGCCGCGAACAGATCGAGCAGACCGGTCGCTCCACCCTCACCGACGTGCTGCGCAACCTGTCGGCCAATGCCGGCAACAGCTTCGACGAGCAGTACACCGGCAGCTTCGCCGCCGGCTCGGCTTCGATCGGCCTGCGTGGCCTGTCGCCGAAGAACACGCTGGTGCTGGTCAACGGCTATCGCGTGTCCAACTTCGGCTTCGCGCTCAACACGCAGGACACCTTCGTCGACCTCAACGCGCTGCCGATCAGTGCGGTTGAACGCATCGAAGTGCTGAAGGATGGTGCCTCGGCGGTGTACGGTTCCGATGCCATTGCCGGCGTCATCAACATCATCCTGCGCAGGAACTTCCAGGGCGTGGAAGTCGGCGGTGGTTTCGGTACCGCCACCCAGGGCGGCCTGGACGAACGCAAGGCCAATCTGCTGGCCGGCTTCGGTGATCTTGAACAGCAGGGTTGGAACGTGTTGTTCGGGCTGGACCTGCTCAAGCGTGATCGGCTTGATGCAGACCAGCGCGCCTATACCCGCAGCGGCGATTTCCGCGACAGGCCCGGTGGCCGCCTGGCCGGCTGGTCCACCGCCGGTGGCAACTGGCTGTCCAACCCGCGCGCACCGCAGCCGTTCGCCAGCTGCCCGGACGGCAGCCAGTTGCGCCCCTACAGCGATTTCGGCAGCACCCTGCCCGGCCAGGCCTGCGCATTCAACGCGCAGCCGTTCAAGACCCTGCAGCCCGGCGCCGAGCGCCTGCAGGCGTCGTTGAGCGCGACCTACCGCTTCAACGACAGCGTCGAAGCCTTCGCCGATGTGCTGTACAGCCACAACAAGGCCGACCAGATCTTCAGCGCGCCGCTGACCGTGGGCCCGGGCCTGCGCGCGTACAACCCGGCTACCGGCACGCTGATCGACGTGCCGGCGGTGCTGCCGGTCGGCCACCCGAACAACCCCGGCAGCACGCCGCTGCCGTTCGAGTACACCTTCTTCGATCTGGGCCCGCGCCTGAAGGACAACACGCAGGTGTTCTACCGCGCCCTGGCCGGCGTGCGCGGCAGTGGCGAACGCTGGGACTGGGAAGTGGCAGCGCTGACCTCGCAGAGCGCGCAGCGCGAGTACGTCGACAATTTCGTCAACCGCTACGCGTTCGAACAGATCCTGCGCGATGGCAGCTACAACTTCCTCAACCCGTCCAGCACGCCGGGTGCGCTGGATGCGCTGCGCCTGCAGACCAAGCGCCCGGGCTGGTACAGGCTGCACTCCTTGAACGTGAAGGCCTCGACCTCGCTGTGGGAACTGCCGGCCGGTGCGGTCGGCTTCGCCTGGGGCGCCGAGTTCCGCAAGGAGTCGCTGGACGCGCGTACCAGTGCACAGGTGTTGTCGGGCACCGAACTGCGCCCGGCGATCAACGTGGTCAACGGCGAACGCCAGGTCAGCGCCGCCTATGCCGAACTGAGCGTGCCGCTGCACCGCACGCTGGAACTGCAGGTGGCCGGCCGCGGCGACCACTACGACGATTTCGGCAACGCGTTCTCGCCGAAGGTGGCGCTGCGCTGGCAGCCGCTGGACAGCCTGCTGCTGCGCGGCTCGTTCTCGCGCGGCTTCCGCGCACCGTCGCTGCCGGAAATCGCACCGGGCCAGACCATCAGCTACGGCTCGGTGATCGACCCGCTGGACCCGCTGCAGCCCGGCGGCAGCCGTGGCGTGACCAACATCCGCACCGGCAACCCGGACCTGAAGGCCGAGCGCTCGCGCAACTTCAACGTGGGCGCGGTGTGGTCGCCGGACGGCGATACCAGCATCGGCCTGGACTGGTACCGCATCGAGCAGGATAACCTGGTCAAGCCGGACAGCGCGCAGTTCATCGTCGACAATCCGGCGCTGTTCCCCGGCCGCGTGCAGCGTGATGCACAGGGGCGCATCCAGTTCATCACCAACCAGTACGCCAACCAGGGCGAGCTGACCACCTCCGGACTGGACCTGGAGGCCAACCGCAGCTTCCGCACCGAGGGCTGGGGCACCTTCACCGTCGCCGGCAGCTGGACCCACCTGCTCAGTTTCAAGCAGCCGCTGGTGGCCGGCCAGGCGCCCTATGACGGGGCCGGCAACAACCGCCACGGCGCGCTGCCACGCACCCGCGGCACCACGTCGCTGAACTGGGCGGTGGGCGACTGGAGCAGCACGCTGAGCCTGCAGTACGTGAGCGGCTACGACCAGCGCGTGGCGACGGCCACCAGCAATCCGGGCCTGCGCGACCGCGTCAAGCCGTACCACCAGCTGGACCTGCACGTGGCGTATGAAGGCATCGCCAACACCACGCTGTCGCTGTCGGTGCTGAACCTGACCGACAAGGACCCGCCGTTCGACCCGGCCGGTGGCTCCAACGGTTTCGACATCAGCCAGTACAACCTGCGCGGGCAGTTCGTTTCGCTGGGGGCGCGCTACCGGTTCTGATGCACCAACGGGGCGGCGGTGATGCGCCGCCCCGTCCGCGTTGCCGGCCAGCGGCCGGCACTACCATCAACGTGCATCACCGGCTCAGGTGCAGGAACTGCAGGTGCCGTTCGTACTGGCTGATGATGTCGTTGATGATCTGCTTGCGGCTGTAGCCGACCAGGTCATAGTCCTGGCTGCCTTCGAACAGGTGCACTTCAGCGCGGTAGTAGCGCTGGTTGCGTAGCTGCTGGGCGGCGAACGACGGGGTCAGGTAGCCGCTCAGGATCACCCGGTACAGGAAGTCCTGCTGCTCGCCGTGGTTCACCGTCAGCTCCATGTCGCCGGCCTCGAAGCGGGTGGCCACGTCCCAGCCCTGCCCGCGCAGCTGTTCGGCCACCGCCTCCATCGCCGGCTTCACCGTGTCGTCCATGAAGCGGTAGACCTGGTCGCGCACCGGGAAGTGCATGGCCTGGCTCAGGCGCTGGCGCCAGCCCTGGTGGTGGCGGTCGTCGCCGATCAGCGGCGAGGGCCGGTACTGCAGCGCGCGCTTGCGGTGCGATTCGTCACTGAAGGCGCGGGTCAGGCCCCACATCATCAGCAGCAGCACTGCCGAGAACGGCAGCGACGCCAGCACCACCGCGGATTTGAGCGCATCGATGCTGCCGGCCAGCAGCAGCCCGGCGGTCAGCACGGCGATCACCGTGCCCCAGAACACGCGCAGCCAACGCGGGCCATCGTCCTCCGGTGCGCCGCCGTGCGAGGACAGCGTGGACAACACCACCGCCCCCGAGTCGGCCGAGGTCACGAAGAAGATGAAGCTGACCAGCACCGTCACCGCGATCACCGTGCGGCTCCACGGGTAGCTGTCCAGCAGTGCATACAGCACCGTCGGCGGATCATCCACCGCCAGCTGTGCCAGCTGCTGCTGGCCGTGGTGCAGGACCTGGTCCAGCGCGCTGTTGCCGAAGACCGACAGCCAGGCCAGGGTGAAGCCCAGCGGGATGAGCAGCACGCCGAACACGAATTCGCGGATGGTGCGGCCACGCGAGATGCGCGCGATGAACAGGCCCACGAACGGCGCCCAGCCGATCCACCAGGCCCAGTAGAACACTGTCCAGCCGCCCAGCCATTCCGGCCGGCCACCGTAGGCGTACACGTCGAAGCTCTTGCCGACCACGCTGCCCAGATAGTCGCCCAGGTTCTGCATCAGCGTACTCAGCAGGTACTGGGTAGGCCCGGCGCACAGCATGAACAGCACCAGCGCGATCGCCAGCAGCATGTTGATGTTGGCCATCCAGCGCACGCCCTTCTCCACGCCTGATACCGCCACGGCCACCGCCGCGCCCATCATGCTGACCACCAGGATGATCTGCACCAGGTTGGAGTGCGGGATGTTGAACAGGTGTGACAGGCCCGCATTGAGGTGCAGCACGCCGAAGCCCATGTCGGCGCCGATGCCGAACACGGTGGCGACGATGCCCAGCGCGTCCACGGTGTAGCCGATCGGGCCGTTGATGCGCTTGCCGATCAGCGGATAGAGCGCTGAGCGCAGTGCCAGCGGCAGGTTGTGGCGGTAGGCGAAGTAGGCCATCGCCATTGCCGCGAGCGCGAACACGCCCCAGCCGTGCAGGCCCCAGTGCAGGAACAGCAGCTGCATGGCCTGGCGCGCGCCGGCCTCGCCCGCCGCCGGGTCGCCCTGCGGTGGCTGCAGGTAATGGGTCAGCGGTTCGGATACGCAGAAGAAGAACAGGGTGATGCTGATGCCAGCGGCGAACAGCATGCCGGCCCACGAGAGGTAGCTGAACTCCGGCTCGTCATGGTCGGCGCCGAGCTTGATGCCACCGTACTTGGACAGCGCCACGCCGACCACGAACACCAGGTACAGGGTCATCGCGAGCAGGTAGTACCAGCCGACATTCAGGGCGGCCCAGTCCTGGGCCTGCAGCAGCAGGCGGCCCGCACCGAGCGGATACAGGCTGACAAACAGCGCGAACGCCACGACAACGATCGCCGCGAAGGCGAACACAGGCCGAAGGGTGCGCACCGGGGATTGTTGCGGCTCCAGTACATCCATGGGGCGGCGTTCTCCGGTAGATCAAAGGGTTAGCCGACCAATTCTGGCTGAACCGCAGTGGACGGCGCATGAAGTCGCGGGCTGCCTGCATCAGCCAGCCCCGCATTTCCGTGCTATCACGCGCGCGCCGGCACGCTTGTTTCGGGTTTGAACGCACGCGCCGGAACAGACCCGGACCGCGCGCGCCATCCCATCACGACAGGGCGTGCACTGCACACAGCTTGTTGCCATCCGGATCGCGCAGGTAGGCCAGGAACAGCTGGCGACCGGCCATGGTGCGGACGCCGGCCGGGTCTTCAATGGCGGTGCCGCCGTGGGCCATGCCCGCATCCTGCCAACCACGCACGGCCTCGGCACTGCCAAGGCTGAAGCCGATGGTGCCACCGTTGGCACGACACGCCGGTTGCCCGTCGATCGGCGCGGTCACGCCGAACATCCGCCCATCCTTGAAGTACAGCAGCCGGCCCTTCTCGTCGAACACGCCCGGGCGTGCCCCCATCGCGGCGAACAGGGCGTCGTAGAAGCGGCGCGCGGCATCCATGTCGTTCGTTCCGACGGTGATGTGGCTGAACATGCGGGCACTCCATGTGGAAAACCGCAGTGTCGATGAGCGCAGGTGACTTCGCAAATCGCGCACCGGTGCCGCCATGCTCGCGAGCCGCCACGCGCGAAAAGACCCGGTGCTACTTGGCGGTGCTGAGCAGCAGCACCGCCGCAGTGACCAGGGCGATGCCAACCCAGCCGATCGGGCGCAGGCGGTTGCCGAACAACAGGCGGCCGCAGCTGGCCGTACCGATCACGCCGATCGCGCCCCACAGCGCATACGCAGTGGCCAGGTCCATGTAGCGCACGGCCTGGCCGAGCAGGGCGAAGGCGATCCAGACCAGGACGATCGCAGCGACGCCCCAGCGCCAGCGGCGGAAGCCCTCCGACTTGGCCACCATCATGTTGGCGGCGACGTCGATCAGCGCCGAACAGATCACGAAAAACAGGGCCAGGGTATTCATCAGTGCGCCTCCCCAAGGGTGACGCAGACGATGCCGACCACCGCCAGCACCAGGCCGGCCAGCTGCTGCAGCGACAGGCTCTCGCCGAAGACGGTGAGGCCGACCACGGTCAGCAGGGTCAGGCCGAGGCCTTCCCACACCGCGTAGGCCACGCCCACCGCGATGCGGCGCACCGACTGCGCCAGGAAGAAATAGGACAGCGCCAGCGCGCCGGCCATGATCAGATAACCGGCCCAGCCGCCATCGCGGGCGGCGTGGGCCATGAACGAGGTGCCGACCACCTCGGCAACGATCGCCACGGTCAGGCAGGCCCAGGCGACCAGTGCGCCACGGGCAGAAACGGTACGGGACATGTGAAACTCCTTGCGGGGCGGCATCGCGCACCGCCTTCGGTAGATCCACGCCGTGCGTGGATGATCTCGAGCGCGGTGCAGACACCGCTGATGGAGATCAGTATCATCGTCTTTTACGGTGGTATCAAAATAGATTCCATCGACTGGAGCGATGGATCAATGCCCTACTCCCCAGAATCCCTGCAGGCCTTCGTGGAAGCCGCCGCGCTGGGCTCGTTCTCGGCTGCGGCGCGACGGCTGCGCAAGACCCAGTCCACGGTCAGCACCGCCATCGCCCACCTGGAGGCCGACCTGGGCGTGAGCCTGTTCGACCGCAGCGGGCGCTACCCGCAGCTGACCGAAGCCGGCCGCCAGGTGCTGGGTCATGCGCAGGAAATCCTGGCTGCCGATGCGCGCCTGCAGCAGCTGAGCGTGCGCCTGGCCGCACCGGTCGAGTCGCGCCTGACCGTGGTGTTTTCCGATGTCTACCAGCTCGATCCAGAGCAGCGGATCCTGCAGCGCTTCGCCGAGGCGTTCCCGGAGATCGAACTGGAATGGCTGGATGCCGAGGGGGAGGACGTGCTGGAACTGGTCGGCAGTAGTCGCGCCGGGCTGGGCCTGCTGCCCAGGCAGGAGCGCTATCCCGATGGACTGGTGGCACGACCGCTGGCCCACCACAGCGAACTGTCGGTGTACGTGGCGCGCGACCATCCGCTGGCCAGCGCCGGGCGTCGCGCCGCCGCACAGCTGGCGCGGCATCGGCAGGTGCGCCTGAGCGCGGAAGTCGATCCTTCCCGCGTGGTCACCGGCCTGGCCTGGACCGCCACCGACTACCTGATGGTGATGGAGATGGCCGAGGACGGCATCGGCTGGGCCGAACTGCCGCGGGCGCTGGTGCAGCGCTATGACCGCGGGCGCCTGGTGGAACTGGTGCTGCCCGGCTGGCCGCGGCGCATCCACAGCGACCTGCTGTGGCGCCGCGACACGCCGCCGGGACCGGCTGCCCTATGGTGGGCCGACGCATTGGGGTGAGGTAGTGTAGGCCGCTGGTACAATCCGGTCTCGCGTGGTTGTACCAGCGGCCGGCACTACCGGTCAACGATGGGCGAGCGCATCTTCCAGCGCCGCGGCAGGCCGCCGGAACCGGCCGCCCCAGGGCGGGCCGACGAATTGGGGTGAGGTAGTGTAGCCGCTGGTGGCAATCCGGTCTCGCGTGGTTGTACCAGCGGCCGGCCAACGGTCAACGGTGGGCGAGCGCCTCTTCCACCGCCGCGCACACCGCCGGGACCGGCCGCCCGAGGGTGGGCCGACGCACTGGGGTGAGGTAGTGCCGGCCGCTGGCCGGCAATTCCGGCCAAAGATGGGTGATCGCGTGACCCACCGCCGCGCACACCGCGGGGACCGGCCGCCCCAGGGCGGGCCGACGCATTGGGGTGAGGTAGTGCCGGCCGCTGGCCGGCAATCCCGGTCAGCGATGGGCGAGCGCGTAATCCAGCGCCGCGCACACCGCCGCCACCTGTGCGTCGTTGCACTACTGCGGGGTCGCGCGTGGGCTGTCCGGGTAGACCTCGGTGGTGGTGGTGAACTTCGCACCGGTGATGCCCGCGCACAGTCCGAGCTTCACCAGCGGATACTCGATCACGCCGTGGGCGATCACCGGCGAACCGATGATCTCGCCTTTGTCATCGGCCGGGGCGATATGGGTGACCTTCTCCACGGCGGCGATGACCGCCTGCTGGAAGGCCGGCTGCGGGTTCTCGCTGTCATCCACCAGGTAGAAGCCATCGGGGATCAGGCCCGGCTCGAACGGCTTCCCGTCACGGGCGGCCAGCGCCGGGCGGAACTCGCTCTCGTCGCTGTCGGTGGTCTCGTGCAGGTCGATGTGCAGCACGAACTGGCCCTCGTACGGCGCGATCAGGTCGATGACCGCAGTTGATTCGCGCGCCGGGCCATCGTTACGGAAGTTGCGGTTCGGGTCGATCGCATCGAAGTTCCAGCGGTTGATGCGCTCAAAGCCCCACGGATTCACGCACGGCGCCACCAGCAGGTTGGCCTTGCCGGCATAGTCGGCAGCGTGCTTTTCGAGGAACTCCAGCGCGCCCATCACGCCACTGGTCTCATAGCCGTGCACGCCACCGGTGACCAGGGCGGCCGGCAGCGCCGGGTTCCAGTCGCGGCTGAGCAGGGCGAACAACGTATAGGTCTCGCCAGCGTAGTCGAGCTGGCCGTAGGCCACCTTGTCGAAGCGCGAGGCCAGCACCTCGATGCGCGGCAGCACCTCCTCGTCATAGCGACGCAGGCGCTGCTGGCGGCCCCGCCACGCCTCCCGTTCCGCTGCGCCCCACGGCTGGCCAGGGGTTCCGACGGGGTAGAAGGCGGCTTGGGACATGGCAGATCTCGGCGGTCAGGAAAGCAGTCGCGCACTTTACCACCGGGGCATCGGCATGACCCGGCAGCGCATTCCCTTGCACAACGGAATCGGCAATAATTCTCATTTACGACCTTGCGCAACCCGAACCAATGCCCTTCCACGCCCTGCAACCGGCCCGCCTGCCGCTGGCCGCCGCCCTCGCCCTGTGCCTGCTTCCGGCCACCCGCGCCTTCGCCCAGGACGGCGCCACCACGCTGGACAGCATCCAGGTCTCCGGCAGCTGGCTGGGCACCGGCCTGCACGACAGCGTCAAGCGCTTCGCTGGCGCACGCACGGTGGTCGACCGCCAGCGCATCGAGGCCAGCGGCGCGGCCAGCATCGGCGACGCCATGCGACGCATCCCCGGCGTGCAGGTCACCGACAACTCCGGCACGGCCGGCAGTTCGGTGTCGCTGAACATCGGCGTGCGCGGCCTGACCGGGCGCTACTCGCCGCGCTCGACCGTGCTGCTGGATGGCGTACCGCTGGCGGTGGCGCCCTATGGCCAACCACAGCTGTCGTTCGCACCGACCAGCCTGTCCAACATCGACTCGATCGACGTGGTGCGTGGCGGCGGTGCCGTGCGCTACGGCCCGCAGAACGTGGGCGGCATCATCAACTTCAGCACCCGCGCCATTCCGACCGACGCGGGCCTGCACGGCGAAGCCGGCGCGCGCTACACCGCCCATGACCATGGCGGCGGTGACAGCACCCAGTACAACGTCTTCCTCGGCGGCACCGGTGACAACGGCCTGGGTGCGGCCCTGCTGTACTCCGGCCAGGATGGGCGTGGCTGGCGCCAGGGCAGCGATGACCGCTTCAACGATCTCGCACTGAAGTTCGCTTACGCGATCGACGAACAGCAGGAGCTGCGCGCCAAGCTCTCCTACTACGACGTGCGTTCACTGACCCCGGGCGGCCTGACCCGTGCGCAGTACGAGGCCGACCCGTTCCAGAACACCCGCCCCACCGATTTCTGGAAGGGCCACCGCACCGGCATCGACCTGGGCTACACCAACACGCTGTCGGCCAACAGCGAGTTCGAGGTGCTGGCCTATTACAACGAAAGCAGCCGCGCCAGCTCGCTGATCAACGCCGCCAACACCCAGCTGACCGTGCAGCCGCGTGACTACCGCGTGCTCGGCATCGAGCCGCGCTACACCCAGCGCCTGCACTGGGGTGCCAGCGTGCACGACATCACCGCCGGCTACCGCTTCCTGCGCGAACGTGGCAACGACCGCAGCTACACCGTCACCCGCCGCACCGGCGTGGCCAGTGCCACCACCCGCTTCGACAACGCCACCGATGCCCATGCGTTCTACATCGACGACCGCATCGCGATCGGCCCGTGGCGGATCACCCCGGGCGTGCGCATGGAATGGATCGACATGGACCGTCGCCAGGCCGGCGGCGGCGCCACCTTCAGCAGCCGCAACGACAAGGCCCTGCCCTCGCTCAGCATCGCCTACCTGCTGACCCCGCAGCTGACCTTGTTCGGCAACTACACCACCTCGTTCGGGCCGGTGCAGAACATCCAGCTCAACTCGCAGACCGCCCGCAATCCGCTGAACCCGGAAGTGGCAAAGACCGCCGAGCTGGGTGCGCGCTGGCAGGACGGCGCACTGCGCGCGGAGGTGACCGTGTTCAAGATGCGCTTCGACAACCAGATCCTGCAGGTGCCGGGCATCACCCCACCGACCTTCCAGAACATCGGCGCCACCGACCACAAGGGCGTGGAGAGCGCGCTGGAGTACCACTTCGCCGAGGACAGTGCGCTGGCCGGGCTGGAGCTGTACGCCAACTACACCTGGACCCAGGCGATCCAGCAGTCCGGTGACAACCGTGGCCTGGACGTGCCGTTCTACGCGCGCGACACCGACAGCGTCGGCGCCCGCTACGCGCTGGCCGGATGGACCTTCAATGTCTCCAGCACCCACCAGAGCGGCCAGTTCTCCGATGCGGCCAACACCTGGGACGAAAGCGCCGATGCGCGCGTGGGCCGTGTGCCGGGCGTGCGCCTGTGGAACGCGCAGGTGACCTGGCAGGTGCCGGGCCTGGGTGACAGCGAGATCGCACTGGGCGTGAACAACCTGGCCGACACGCGCTGGTACACCCGCAACGTCGATGGCAACGCCGGCCGCATGGTGGCTGCGCCGCGCACCTTCTACGTGCAGGGCCGCTACCGCTTCTGACGCGGTAACCGCCCGATGCAGTGACGGTGGCGATCACGGTGGCGGCGTATGATGCCGCCACCATGTCGCTGCCTGTTTCGCCATCGCGCCTGCACCTGGCCTTCCAGGGCCTGCGGCTGCGGCTGCGCGGCAGCGACCTGTGGTTCATCGCGCTGGCCCTGGTGGTCGGACTGATCGCCGGCTACCTGACCCTGCTGCAGTCCGGCATTGCGCGCTGGCTGCAGGGCACCCTGTACGGGCTGGACGACGGCATGCGCCTGAGCTCCCTGCCCGCGCTGACCTGGACCGCGCTGCTGGTGCTGCCACTGGGTGGCCTGCTGGTCGGCCTGGTCAGCCTGGCGGCGGCACGGCTCAAGCGCCCGCTGCTCGACGCGGTGGAAGCCAATGCCCTGCACGGCGGCCGCATGTCGATGCGCGACAACCTGATCGTGCTGACCCAGACCCTGCTCTCCAACGGCTGTGGCGCATCGGTCGGGCTGGAGGCGTCGTATACGCAGATGGGCGCCGGCAGCGGCTCGCAGCTGGGCCGGGTGATGCGCCTGCGCCGCAACGACGTGCGCATCCTGGTCGGCGCCGGTGCCGCCGGTGCGATCGCCGCCGCCTTCGGTGCCCCCCTGGCCGGTGCGTTCTACGCCTTCGAGATCGTCATCGGCGCCTACACCCCGGCCGCACTGGCGCCGGTGGCGGTTGCCGCACTGGCCGGTGCGTTCGTGGCCGACCAGGCGGGCATCGAGGCCTACCTGCTGCCAGCCGCCTCGACCATCGACGTGCGTGCAGCGGACTACGCCATCTACGGCCTGCTCGGCTGCTGCTGCGCGATGGTCGGCATCCTGGTGATGCGCCTGATCGCCTCGATCGAAGGCACGGTCAAGCGCAGCCCGCTGCCGCTGTGGGGACGGCCGGTGGTCGGCGGCCTGCTGCTGATCCCGCTGGCCCTGGCCAGCCCGCAGGTGCTGTCGTCCGGCCATGGCGCGCTGCACCTGGACCTGACCACGCAGCTGCCGCTGATCTGGATCGGCGGGCTGCTGGCCCTGAAATGCCTGGCCTCGGGCATCTCGCTGGGCTTCGGCTTCCGTGGCGGCCTGTTCTTCGCCTCGCTGTTCATGGGCACCCTGGTCGGCGCGCTGTTCGCCGGCCTGCTGGCGCTGGCCACCGGCGTGCCGGTGATCGACGCCACCTCCGCCGCGCTCGCCGGCATGGCCGCGCTGGCGGCGGCCGTGGTCGGTGCGCCGATGACCATGGCCATGCTGGTACTGGAAGGCACCCACGACTTCCTGCTGACCAGCGTGGTGATGAGCGCGGTGCTGGTGTCCAGCACACTGGTCCGGCAGTGGTTCGGCTATTCGTTCTCGACCTGGCGCATGCACCTGCGCGGGGAGACCATCAAGAGCGCCCGCGACGTGGGGTGGGTGCAGAACCTCAGCGCCGGCCGGCTGATGCGCAAGGGCGTGGCCACCGCTCCGGCCGATCTCGATGCCGCCGCGTTCCGCCAGCGCTTCCCGCTTGGCTCAGGCAGCCGCGTGGTCCTGATCGACAGCGAGGGCCACTACGCTGGCATCGTGCAGATCCCGCGCGTCTACGGCGATGGCGTGAAGCCGGAAACCGCGATCGGCGAGCTGGCCGAGAACCGGGAGGTGTCGCTGTCGCCGGCTGCGGACGTCGTGAGCGTGATGCAGCGCTTCGACCAGACCCAGGCCGACGAACTGGCCGTGGTCGCCGCCGACGGCCAGGTACTGGGTGTCGTCTCCGAAGCCTTCGTGCGCAAGCGCTACGCCGAGGAGCTGGACAAGCGCCAGCGCGAACTGATGGGCGAGCGCGTCGAGGACACCGACTGACCCGCAAAAAGGGGACGGAGGGGATTAAGTCGTTTCCGGCACCTTGGCGATCGACATCCCGGATATCCACGCATGGCGTGGAGCTACTGTCACTTCGACGCGATAGACTCCGGCCATGCGCTTCATCGAGACCTTCCAGGCGGGCCCCTTCGCCGACACCGTCGTCAGCCTGCTGGCCGCCTTCGTGCTGGGTACCCTGATCGGTGCCGAGCGCCAATACCGGCAGCGCACGGCTGGCCTGCGCACCAATGTGCTGGTCGCGGTCGGCGCCGCCGCCTTCGTCGACCTCGGCATGCGCATCGCCGGCAGTGCCGAGGCGGTACGGGTGATCTCCTACGTGGTTTCCGGCGTTGGCTTCCTGGGTGCCGGCGTGATCATGAAGGAAGGCATGAACGTGCGCGGCCTGAACACGGCCGCCACCCTGTGGTGCTCGGCGGCCGTTGGCAGCTGCACCGGCGCGGACATGCTGGCCGAGGGCGTGCTGCTGACCGTGCTGATCATCGCCGGCAACACCCTGCTTCGGCCCCTGGTCAATGCGATCAACCGCATCCCGATCAACGAGGCGGCGACCGAGGCCACCTACGAGGTGCGCCTGAGCGTGGACGCCGAAGCGGTGCCGCGGGTGCGCGAGCGCCTGGTCGACGCGCTGGAGGCGGCGCAGTATCCGGTGGGCGACGTACAGCTGGTCGAGCATGCCGACGCGCCCACCGACGTGATCGCAGTGCTGGTCAGTACGGCGGTCAGCGCCGACGAGCTGGACCTGGTCCTGGCGCGGATGGAGCACGTGCCGGGCGTGCTGCATGCCACCTGGGAAGTCAGTACCCGCGATTGATTCAACCGCCCATCCGCTGCTGCGCGCGCAACAGTTTCCGGAACGAACCGCACTTGCGGGCATCCTCCGCCTGCGGGCAGGCCGCCGCGCGCTGCAGGTGCCGGCGCACCCGCTGCAACCGGATGATCTGCCGCTGCAGCACCTCGGCCTGTGCCAGCAGTGCCTCGCGGTCGAGTGAGATGCATCCCTGCGGCGACGGCAGTGATGCACCGATCTGCTGCAACGACAGCCCGGCCGCCTGGCCCAGGCCGATCAGCGCGAGCCGTTCCAGCACCTGCGCGTCGTACTGCCGGCGCAGGCCGCGGCGGCCCAGCGCCTGCAACAGCCCCAGCTGTTCGTAGTAGCGCAGGGTCGAGGCCGGCACGCCGCTGCGCTTGACCACCTCGCCGATATCCAGTTCACGCATGGGCTTGACCTCAAGTCACCTTCAAGCGTCAACCTAGGGCCAATTTCCCGGCGAGGCAAGGCCATGGCCAGTACATCCCCTGTTGATCAGAACACCCTGTGGAACGGTCCCGGCGGCCAGATATGGGTCGAACAGCAGGCCATCCTCGATGGCCTGTTCCAGCCGATGGCCAACCTGCTGGCCGCCGAACTGCCGCAGGCCGTCACGCAACTGCTGGACATCGGCTGCGGCACCGGCGCCAGCCTTCTGGCCGCAGCGGCAGCGCGCCCGGTGGCGCACTGCACGGGGCTGGACATTTCCGCGCCGATGCTGGCGCTGGCCCGCCGACGCGCCGAGGCCGCCGGACGGGCGGCAGACTTCATCCTTGCCGATGCACAGCGGCATCCGCTGCCTTCCGCGCACTTCGACTGGATCCAGTCGCGGCTGGGGGTGATGTTCTTCGACAATACCGAGGCAGCCTTCGCCAACCTGCGCCGCGCGGCACGACCCCGCGCCGGCCTGCACTTCATTGCCTGGCGCAGTGCCGAGGAGAACCCCTTCATGACCACCGCCGAGCGCGCCATCGGCGATGCGCTGGATCTGCCGCCCCGCGTGCCCGGCGCGCCGGGACAGTTCGCCTTCGCCGATGGCGAACGCGTGCAGCGCCTGCTGCAGGCGGCCGGCTGGAACGATGTGGAGGTGACCGCCGTGGACCTGCCCTGCTCGCTCGCCCGCGACGACCTGCCCACCTATGTCGGCCAACTGGGCCCGTTGGGCATGGCATTGCGGACGTTGCCGGACGAACGCGCCCAACCGCTGCTGGCCAGGGCCTTGGCGGCATTCGCACCGTTCATCGAGGGCGACCGCGTGCGCGTGGACGCCGCATGCTGGCAGGTGCGCGCCCGCGCCTGATACAGGAAAAGGGGACGGAGGGGATTAAGTCGTTTCCGGCACAGCTGGGGCAAGAACGACTTAATCCCCTCCGTCCCCTTTTTCTTCTAGAGTGCCTCGCCGGCGTCGGCCAGGCGCGATTCGATCAGCGCGTACCACTGCTGCAGCACGTCGATCAGCATGTCCAGCTCGGCATCGGTGCGCTGGGCCCGGCCGCTGCGCAGGCACGCCTGCGCTTCCTGCAGCTGGGCCAGGAAACCGGCCACCGTATCGGCCTGCAGGATCAGGCCTGGCAGTCGCCGCCCGGGGATGCGCACCACGGCGTGGTTGCCGAGCTGCCCGTACACGCTGAGAGTGGCTTCCGTCTTCATGGAGAGGGGCAGGAATTGGGCATTCATCACGTGCACCGTTTGCAGACCTGAGCCGCCGGCAGGCGTGGACGACGGGGGAGACGTTGCCACGCCTGCCGGCAGTCAGGGGGGACTCGGGATGCCGGGGCATTGCCCCGGCGCAGGAAATTCAACGCGGCTGCGCCATGCCGGCGATCTGCACGCGCCGGTTCGGTGCCAGGCACGCAATCAGCTCACGCCGGTTGCGCTGCGCGCACTGCACGATCGGCTCGGCGGCACCACGTCCTTCGGCACTGATGCTGGTGTCCGGCACGCCCCCCTGCACCAGCGCGGCGCGCACCGCCTCGGCACGCCGCTGCGACAGCGCCTGGTTGTAGTTGGCGCTGCCGATGCGGTCGGTGTAGCCGGTCACCCGGATCGACTGCACCTGTGCGGCCTCGCGTACCTGCGCCAGGATGCCCTGCACCGCGCGCTGCCCTTCGGCACTGAGCACTGCGCTGTCGAAGCCGAACAGCGCGTCGGCCGACAGCCGCAGCGGTTGTTCCGGCAGTGGCGCCGGCGCCAGTGCCGGTGGTGCCGGTGGCCGCGGCGGCTCGAGTACGGCCGCGCATGATTCCGGCTTCCAGTAGCCCGCCTGCGCAGTGCCCTTGCTGTCGAAGCGGACCTGGAACTGGCAGGTGAAGTACTCCGCGCCCTGTGCGGTGCGGAAATTGAACAGGTAATTCCACTCGCGTACGCCCCACATGCCTTCGTTGAAATGCGGCGTACCCAGCAGTGTGTACAGCTGCCGCTTGCTCATGCCCGGTGCGAACCGGCGCAGGTCGGCAACGTCGGGATAGATGCCTTCCTTCAGCGAGGCCTTGGAGACCTCCGGGAAGTGCACGGTGGTGGCGTCGGCCGGACCCTCGGCGGCCGGCGCATGGCTGCGGCACGCGGCCAGCAGGCCCATTCCCAAGGCCAGGCCCAGCGTTGCGGCGAACCGGCCGGCGCGGGCGATACGATGCGGTTTCATGTCATTCCCCCTGTAGACGTTTCCGCGATGCCGGGCCGCGCGTGCGGCCCGGCCGCGGGGATCACCACTGGATGCCGGCACCGACGGCCACGCCGGCCTCGCCTCGGCTGTTGGTCGAACCGCTGAACTTGTAGATCCAGCGACCGCCTTCGGAGACACCGGAGATGCCCACCGCCACGCCCGATTCGCCGTTGTAGCTGCCGGCCGCGATCGAGGCCATGCTGCGGCCCGCTTCACTGGGCTGCGGCAGGGCGGCGGTGGCCATCGCCGAAGCGATACCGGCCGAGGCGCGGTTGTCGGTCTTGCGCAGGTCGCGCTCGAAGCCGCCCATGCGCTCATCGGTATAGGCCTTGGACCAGTCCAGGGTCTGCGCCATGCCCGACTTCAGCTGGTCCACGTTGACCGCGTCGGTACCGGCGGTACCGGCAGCGACGTTGCGTACCGTGGTCGGCCCGCTGCTGGTGCTGCCAAGGGTGACGCTGTTGTAGTTGGTGGCGCCATTGACCGTGGTGTCGTAGCGGATCGTGCCCTGCTGCGAGGCCTGCAGCTGGCGCACGTTGACCGCGTCGGTGGCCTGCGAACCGTCGGCCACGTTGACCACCTGGCGTTCGGCACCGCTGGCACCCACCGAGACCGTGTTGGCACGGTTGGCCACCGAGCCCGCACCCAGCGCCACCGAGTTGTCGGCCTGCGCCTGTGAACCATTGCCAAGCGCGGTCGCGTTGGCCCCGGCCGCGCTGGAGCCTGCACCACCGGCGGCCGAGTTGGCACCGCTGGCGGAGGGGTCGGCCAGGTTGTTGGTGTTGTTGGCACGGAAGCTGCCGGCGACGTTGGTGATGTTCTGGATCTTCTGGTCGGTGTAGGCCTTGGACTGGTCGATGGCGTAGTTCACGCCGTTCTTCAGCTGGCCGACGTTGGTCGCATCATGGTCATCGGAACCGTCGGCGACATGCGTGATCTTGCGTTCGCTGCCACTGCTGCCGATCGACACCTCGCCAGCGGAACTGCTGGCGCCGGTCTGCCCGTAGGCCCCGGTATAGCCACTCTGCGCACCGACGCTGGCCACCGAACCTGCACCCAGCGCCACGCTGTTGCCGGCGCTGCTGCTGGCCCCGTTGCCGACCGCCACGCTGTTGGCGCCGGCTGCACTGGCCTGCGGGCCCACGGCCACCGCTTCGGCACCGGCCGCGCTTGCCGCCGCCGCGGTCGAGTTCACCGCCAGGTAGGCACTGCCACCGCCGCCGTTGCTGATGCGCTGGTTGAGGATCCTCAGCGAACCGTCCACGGCAGTGAAGGCCGCGGTGACGTTGTTGTAATCGCCACTGGTGAAGGTTCCATCGGTGGCGATGCTGGAGATGCTGAACGTCGGCGCGGTCCACACATTGGTGCTGCCGTTGTAGGCGGTGCTGCCACCAAAGTAGTTGGCGAGGGTGCTGTTCGTGTTGAACAGCTGGTCGCCGGTGATGGCATCAGTGCTGCCGGCCAGGATGCTGCCGGCGGCCACGTTGGTGATCTTCACCGCGCCGCTGCCGGTACCCGTCAGCGTCACGCTGTTGAGCACGTTGCCAGCGCCATCGACGTCGTACTTCACGGCCAGCTTGTCGATCTCGCCGGTCTGGTCGGCAACGTTGGCCAGCGAGTTGCTGACCGCATCGAAGGCAGTGCCGACATCGTTGTAGCTGCCCCGGGTGATGGTGCCGTTGGCGGCCACGTTGTTGATCGAGTAGGTCGGTGCGGTCAGCACGCCGTTGGCATCGACTGTGGCGCCACCCCCCAGGTGGGTGGCCACCGCCTGGTTGGCGGCGAACAGCTGGGCCCCGTTGATGGCCTCACTGCTGGTGGCGCTGACCTGGCCCGGGCCGAGGTTGCGCAGCGTGGTGGCGGTGCCAGTCTGGCCCAGCGTGGCGCTGGCATAGTTGACGCTGCCATCGGCGTTGAGGTCGTAGCGCAGCGCGCCCTGCTCCGATGCCTGCAACTGTCCTACGTTGACCGCATCGGTGGCCGCGGTACCGGCCGCCACGTTGACGACCTGACGCTCTGCGCCAGCAGCACCGATGGAAACCGTGTTGGCACGATCTGCAAGGCTTCCCGCACCCACCGCGATGCTGTTGGCCGCCGTCGCCCGCGCATTGGTGCCGACCGCAATCGAATCGGCGCCGCTGGCCACAGCCTCGGTACCGGTCGAGTTCACCCGCAGGTACTTGGTACCGCCGTTGCGGATATCGGTGATCTGCGTGTTGAGGTTGACCAGTGAACCATCCACCGCCGCGAACGCATCGGTGGCGTTGGTGTACAGGCCCTGGGCGATGGCGCCGGTGGCGGAGATCGTGCTGATCTCGAACAGCGGTGCGGTGAAGATGCCACTGGCCGGGTCAAAGGCTGCACGACCACCGAAGAAGCTGGCGATGGCGCTGTTGGTTGCCGCCAGCTGGCCACCGTTGACGGCCTCGAGGCTGCCCGCGGTGACCGCACCGGCGGCGAGGTTGCCGATGGTGGTGGTGCCCGTGCCTGCACCGAGGGTGACGCGGCGATAGTTCGGATTGCCGCCGGCGTCCAGATCGTAGGTCACTGCCGCATCCGCCACGCCATTGATCAGGCTGATGGCCCCCTTCAACTGCGCGACGTTGACCGCGTCGGTGTTGCCGCTGCCCGCAGCCACGTTGGTGATCTGGCGCTCGCCCCCGCCGGCGGTGCCCACCGACACTTCACCGGCCGACACCTGCGGCGCCGTGAGGCCGTAGGCACTGTAGCTGGCCTGCGCACCACGCAGTGCGGCCGAGCGGTAGCCCAGCGCGACCGAATTGGCCTGGTTGGAGGTGGACTCGGCACCCAGCAGGGTCTGCCCGTTGGCGGTGCCGACGGCACTGTCGCCGACGATCACCGAATGGCCCATGCGCGCGGCATAGTCGGCCGTCGGCACGCCCGTCGGGTTGCTGGGATCGTTCACGCCATCACCGGGGAAGGCGACGTTGGCATCGACCTTCGGCAGCTCATGCCGTGCGTTGGCACCGATCACCACTTCCTTGGAGCCGTTGGCGAAGGCGCCGTCACCCATCAGCACCTGGTAGTCCTGCGCGGCGTTGACGGCCCAGCAGGAGATGTCGGCCAGCGCGATGTCCAGGCACTTGGCCGCCCACGCCGGCGAATCGGTCGGCAGAAGGAGGCCGAGCAGGCCACCGGGATTGCCGTTGTTGATGTTGTAGATGTAGCTGTCGGAGGTCACGCCACCGATCAGGGTCAGGTGCGAGCTGCCGCCCGTGGCCGCGCCACCCAGGCCATTGAGGGTGCTGCCGACCGGCGACAGGTTGACCACCGGCAGACCCAGCACGTTGACCGCCGAATAGGTCTGCATGACGTTGGCGTTGCTCAGCTTGAGATTTCCGTTGCTGACGTAGCCATCGCCGCCGAACAGGCTGGTGGTGGTCGGCCCGATGAGCTGGCCGACATTGCCGACCAGGCCACCGGTGCCGATGATCAGGCCGGCATTCGGGTCGGCCGGCGCCGGCGCCTTCGGACTGGTCGGCGGGATCGCCGACGGCTGGGTCAGGCCGAGACTGCCGAGCGTGCCACCCACCAGGCCACCCACGGCGCTGCCCAGGTTGCCGACAGTGCCATTGAGATTGCCGTTGAGCAGGTTGCCCACCGCGCTGCCGACGTTGCCCAGCGTGCTACCCAGCACGCCGCCCAGGCCAGTGCCGGGGCTGCCCGTGGTGCCGTTGAGAATGCCGCCGACTGCACCACCGACGGTGCCGACCGTGTTGTTGAGCGTGCCGCCCACTGCACTGCCGACCGTCCCGACGGTGCCGTTGAGTGCGCCACCTACTGCGCTGCCGACCGTGCCGACGGTGCCGTTGAGTGCGCCACCCACTGCGCTTCCTACCGAGCCAACCGCGCCATTGAGGGCACCGCCCACTGCTCCACCGACCGCGCCGACCGTGTTGTTGAGCGTGCCGCCCACCGCGCCGCCGACAGAGCCGACGGTACCGTTCAGTGCGCCACCCACGGTGCTCCCGACAGAGCCAACCGTGCCATTGAGGGCACCGCCCACTGCGCCACCGACCGCGCCGACCGTGTTGTTGAGCGTGCCACCCACTGCACTGCCGACCGTGCCGACGGTGCCGTTCAGTGCGCCACCCACTGCGCCACCGACAGCACCGACGGTGTTGTTGAGCGTGCCGCCCACTGCACTGCTAACCGTGCCGACGGCGCCGTTGAGTGCACCGCCAACTACGCCACCGGCAGCACCGACCGTGTTGTTGAGCGCGCCACCCACTGCACTGCCGACCGTGCCGACGGCGCCGTTGAGTGCACCACCCACTGCGCTTCCTACCGTGCCAACTGTGCCATTGAGGGCACCGCCCACCGCTCCGCCGACAGAGCCGACGGTGCCGTTCAGTGCGCCACCCACGGTGCTCCCGACAGAGCCAACCGTGCCGCTGAGTGCACCGCCCACTGCGCCACCGACAGCACCGACCGTGTTGTTGAGCGTGCCACCCACTGCACTGCCGACCTGGCCGACCGTGCCGCTCAGCGCGCCACCCACCGTGCTCCCGACCGCAGCGGCAGCGCCCTGCAGCGTGCCGCCCACGGCGCCCACGGCGCCGCCCACCAGATTGCCAACCCCGAGCGCGCTGTGCTGCGCGGCTACGGCCGTCTGCCCAGCCAGCTTCAGGTTGCGGTCGGCGACGACTTCCTGGCCGTCCGGCGCCTGCACGCGAACCTCACCGGCGGCGCCGGTGTCGAACGCGGCGCTGATGGCACGATCGTGGGTTTCACCCGGCAACTCTTCCTTGGCCGGCAAGCGGACGGCCGCCGTCGCTCTGGCCTGGCCTTGCCCGTCGATGTGATGGCCGGCTACCGCCAGGCGCGCGTCGGTCCGGCTGTCGATCGTGGCGTCCAGCCCGGGCAGCGACCCAGCGGTTGCGCCCCGCAGGCCGGCCGAGGCGTGCGTACCCGCATCAAGCGAAGCGATCTGACGGCCGGCGACGCCGACCTTGGCCTTGGCGCGCGCCCCAGCAGCGACAACCCCGGTTGACTGCGCGCCCGGCGCAACGTGCGCGGCCAGCGACGCATCCACCTGTGCCGCGTTGGCCGCGGCGTTGCCCAGGCCCACATTGGCGCGGACATCGGCCGCCAGCGCCGGCACGGCAATCTGCTTCGGTGCGGTGTTCGCTGCCAGCTTCACCTGCACCGTGGCCGGCAGCACGTCGCGCACCAGCGGCAGCGACGTGGTGTTCAGCTGCAGGCCCACGCGGGCGTCCGCGCTGAGTGCCGGGCTGCTCTGCGCCTGTCGTGCGGCAGCGGCCAGGGCGACTTCCGCGTCGACCTTGACCGGCATCGGCTGCGCATACTTGGCAGCCAGCGCCTGCAGGTCACGCAGCGATTGATTGGTCTCCGATGCCCCTGCGTGGCCGCTGGCCAGCACGCACAACAGTGCCAGAGCCAGCGCGGTGGGCATCAGCAGGGATGTGCGCGGATCGCGTGCGGCACTGCCACCGCTGTCGCCGGTGGCCAGTTCCGAGGCCACCACCAGAGCATTGAGCTGGCGGTTCCATACACGCCGGTAGATGCGGTTCATGAGCATTTCCCCCGTAGACGAACAACTGGAATGTCAGTGGACTTGCCGCGAGGCAGGTGACTGACATTTCAGCGGTTGCAACGGAGCTGGCGCACTTCAATCCGGCACGGCAATCGCGCATTCCGGCAAATCCACGGCCGGAATCGGCAGCCGGTTATGCAGAAGCGGCAACATGATCGGCAAGCGGATGCGCAATTCCGGCACGAATGCCGGGTAAACCCTTGCAGGGCTTGGCTCAGGCCGGCTGGCCGATCTGCGCGGGGGCGCGCATCAGGGTGTCGCGCGGCAGCTCGCCGAATACCTTGCGGTAATTGTCAGCGAAGCGCGACAGGGTCCCACAGGCCGCAGCTGAGCGCGATGGCCTTCACCGAGCGACGGCTGGAATCGGCCATCGACAGGCTGCGGCACGCCGCGCACAGGCGCAGCATGGAGAGATAACGATTGGGCGAAGTGCCGAACAGATCCTCGAACGCGTAGCGCAGGCCGCGTTCGCTGACACCGGCGGCATCGCATATTTCATTCATGTAGATGTTGCGGCGCAGGTTGAGCCGCATGAAGTTTTCTGCCCGCTGCGCGATCAGATAATGCGTGCGCCGCGCGCGGCTGCACCCCGGGCGATCCGCCGCACCTGCGCCGAGCAGGGCCTGCACATGCTCGTGCAGAAGATGCTCGGTTTCTTCCGGCTGCAGGCCGGCGCCCTGCCCCAGTTGCAGGTGCAGCTGCTGGTAATGGCGCGCCAGCGGCGTGGCTTCGCTGCCCAGGGTGAACAGTGACAGGGCCTGGCCGGCCGGTGGCGTGCTGCGCAGGCTCAGCTCGGTCAGCTTGCGCTGCACCCGCGCCACCGGCACCAGCATCAGGGTCATGTGCGTGCCCGGGCTCAGGGTGAACTCACTGATGCCCTCCGGCATGATCGTCAACGCCATGCCCGCCGTCAGCGGTACGCCGTGGCACCAGCTCTGCGTTTCATCCGTGGCGTGCAGGTAACCGAGCATCGCCCAGTCCGGTGGCAGCATGAAGCGGCCACGGCAATGGAAACCGCAGCTGATGCTGCAGAACAGGGCTTCCTCGTGCACGCGCGAAGCAAACGCCGCACGTGGCCCGTTGCCATCCAGCAGCAGCAGTTCGACATCACAGACACGAAGCACCCCGCCCAGCGTCGCCAGGTCTATCGACCGCAGGCCGCTGTCGTCGCTGTCTCCTACCCCACCATCGACCATGACAGTGTTGTCCCCCCGTTGATCCGCCATCCGCTGCGGCCCCCACTGCCTGACAGGGCGCACAACGATCCAGAATCCATTTCCGTTGCCACGCCAGCCGCGCCGGGGTCGATGCGATCGTACAAATCAATGCAAGAGCTTGAATGCGAGTATGCCCGATAATCCGCAGCGGTAAAGCCATGGACCGGCATGAAGAAAGTAGATACACAGGTGAAGAAAATGTCGGAATCGCTGGCATGGTTTTCGCATGCGGAATCACATTATCTACACGACGATGAATCGTTTTGCCTGGGAATGGATTTGCGTCACAGAAACAATCTGAAAGTTTCAGGGCAGCGGGGTTTCTGCCGAATTTGCATATAGGTTCCTGTTGCAGCCAACTTCCATTCAGGCAAAGTCGATACCACGGTGATCCGGCCATCTGATCCGGCCGCACCCAGGGGACAGCATGACCAAGCACGCATCATCGGATGCCTCGACCAACGGCCCTGCGCCGTGCGGTCGCGACCGCGCGGCCCGTGTCCCGCCGGGAAACGATCACCCTGCTTGAGCACGGCGGGCCCGTCCCGCCGTGCCTCCCCCGCCAGGACGTGCGGGGGCCACGGACGATCCCGGCGGAGCCGGGCCACCGCCCAACGCAGGTGTACTGCATCCGCAGACAGGTAGAGGGAGACATTGGTCATGAACGCATCGGTCCGCAAATTCCTGAAGGAAGAAGACGGTGTCACCGCGCTCGAGTACGGGCTGCTGGCTGCCGTCATCGCTGGCGTCCTGATCGCGGTCGGCAACGACCAGATCAAGGGGTTCTTCGAAACGCTGTTCAAGAACCTCTCCGCACTGGCCACCAAGGCGTCCGGCTCGACGACCTAGGCGGCGACCGCGGGCCGCCTTGAGGCCCGCGGCCACGGGGGGCAGGGAACCAGGTGAAGACCGTCCAGTGACGGACGACGGAGTGTGCGATGACACTGCTGGGATTGTTGGCCATCGGCGTGTGCCTGCGGATCGCGATCAGTGATCTGTACGCCCGCAGGGTGCCCAATACCTGGCTGGTGGCTGCGGGCGTCATCGCTGCGCTCGCGATCATCGCCGGCCAGTTCAGCGCACCTCGCCTGCCCTGGCTGCCCCACGTCGCTGGCGCGGTGCTCGGCCTGCTGGCCCTGCTGCCGTTCTACGCCCTGCGCTGGATGGGCGCCGGCGACGTGAAGTTCTTCGCAGTGCTGGGGCTGATGCTGGGCTGGCAGGCGCTGCTGCCGGTCTGGCTGGTGGCCAGCCTCGCCGCCGGAGTGCACGCGGCGGTGGTGCTGGCGGGCCGCCGCTTGGGCGTGCTGTTGCCCGGGCACCTGCAGATGCAGGTCAGCCGCACCAGCACGCAATGGCAATCCCATCCGGCGCTGCGCGACATGCAGGCCGCCCGCCAGGGGCGACGCGGCATTCCCTATGCGGCGTATCTGGCACTGGCGGCCATCGGCTGGGTGCTGGTCCGCATCTACGGAGGTGCACCATGAACGTCCACGGCCCTCGCCTGCAACGTGGCGCCGCCAGCATCGAGTTCGCCCTGATGCTGATGCTGGGCCTGCTGCCATTGCTGCTTTTCACGTTTTCCGGCGTGATGATCATGGCGGCGCAGCAGACCCTGGCCACCGCCTCGGCCGAAGGTGCGCGTGCCTCGCTGCGCTACGGCACAGCCGGCGAACGTCGCACCGCCGCCTGCGTCGCCGCGCGCACATCGATGCAGTGGCTGCTGCAGTTTTCCAAGCAGAACGTCGACTGCAGCGCAGGCGGCAGCAATGCCATCGTGGTGTCGGCGCAGGCACCGTGCGCCGGCCTGGCCACGGCACAGTGCATGACCGTCACGGTCAGCTACGACTACGCCAGCCATCCCTTCCTGCCCGGCACCGCCACGCTGTACCGGTGGGTGATGCAGGCCCCCATCCGCAGCGTCGCGGTCGCCCAGCTCGATCTCGGCAGCGGCAATTGATGCTCGGTATTTTGGAGACGATTCCATGCTCAAGTTGACCCGCATCGCTGCCATTGCCCTGATAGGCCTGGCCGTGCTGCTGGCGCTGGTCGCCTTCATGATCGGACGCAAGCCGGCCGCACCCACCACAGTCGCGCCGGTGGCCCACAGCGAGGCGCAGGCAATCACTGTCGTGGAAGCCGTGGCACGCCTGCCCGCGGGCGAGCCGATCAGCGCCAACGGCCTGCGCCTGGCCCAGCGCACCACGCCGGTCGCCGGCGCCGCCACCAGCATCGCCGCCGTGGTCGGCAAAGTGCCGGTGCAGGACATCGCCGAAGGCAGCCCGATCAGCAGCAGCGCGTTGGCACAGGGTTTCTCGCTGCAACTGCGGCCGGGCGAGCGCGCATTGGCCGTGCCCGTGGACGAACTGGTCGGTGCCGGCAACCGCATCCTTCCTGGCGACTTCGTCGACGTCTTCCTCAACCTGCGCAACGCCCAGCCCAGCGTCAACGGCCCCGGCGAAGCCGGACAGACGCGCCTGCTGCTGTCGCGCCTGCGCGTGCTGAGCTACGGCCAGCAGGACATTGCGCCGGTCGCCACGGAGGTCTCCACCGGCAGCGACGTCGACACCCGCAACGATCCACGCGCAGCCGACATCACCGGAAGCGGCAGCAGCCACGCCAACAACACTGAGCCGGCGCAGCCCGCGCGCAGTGCGGTGCTGGCCGTGCCCGTGGCCGATGCCAATCGCCTGCTGCTGGGCGCGCAGCAAGGCAAGCTGTTCCTGGCACTGCGCAATCCCGCCGACACCGGCCAGCCCGACCTGGCGCTGTTTCCGCAGTCGCGCGGCGTGATCGATCCCCTGCGCGGGCTGGATGCGGAACAGCAGCTGGCGCTTCAGCGCCCGGAAAACCATGCCTTCGCCGGCATCGACAGCGATGCGCTGGCCGGCCGTGGCACGGCGCCGGCGCCACGCCGCAGCGCGCCGCGCGCGTCCGGCATCGAGATCATCCGCGGCGACAGCTCCGCGCCTCGCGGCTCCCTCTGACCTGCATCGAGTGCATCCATGACCGAACGCCGCTGCCGTCCACGCATCTCCCCCCGCCAGCGCTGGCTGGCCCTGCTGCTGGTGCTGCTGGCACCGGCAACGAGCGTGGCCGCCGACGATCTGGTGCTGCAGGCGCGCGAGCAGCGGCCGTGGACCCTGCCGGCCGACCTGGAACGCGTGGCCATCGCCGACCCCGGCGTGGCCGACCTCGTGATGCTGCGCGGCCAGCGCCAGGCGCTGCTGGTCGGCAAGACCCCCGGCACCACCACCCTGTTGCTGTGGCACCGCAGGCAGGCCGAGCCACAGCGGTTGACGGTAAGGGTGGAGAGCGCCGTGCAGGGCGCCGCGCGTACCGGCGGCAACGACCTGGTGTTCACCCAGCAGGACCAGCAGGGCCTGCTGCAGGGAAGCACCGACAGCGTGCTCTCGCACATGCAGGCGCAGCGCACCGCAGCGATGGCGCTGGGCAAGGATGGGGTCCTTGCCGATACATCCACCATCAGCAGCGGTGGCGTGGTCCAGGTCGAGGTCAAGGTGGTCGAGTTCAACAAGACCGCGATGAAGCAGATCGGCATCAACTTCCAGAACCGCAACGGCGGCTTCGCCTATGGCTTCGCACGGCCCGGCACCGGCCTGCCCGGCAATACCGGCCTGCTGCCCGGCATGAAGGAAGGCAACAGCAGCAACGAAGCGGCGTCGCCCATTTCCTCGGCGTTCCGGCTGGTGTTCGGCTCGACCAAGGGGCTGTGGAATGCCGATGTCGAACTGCTGCAGAGCAATGGCATGGCGCGCGTGCTGGCCGAGCCGACGCTGGTGGCACTGTCCGGCCAAAGCGCCAGTTTCCTGGCCGGTGGCGAACTGCCGATCCTCGAACCGCAGGGACTGGGCACCACCACCATCACCTACAAGCCTTTCGGCATCGGCCTGACCGTGACCCCGACCGTGCTGGCCGCGAACCGGATCGCGCTGAAGGTGGCACCGGAGGCCAGCGATCTGGACTACAGCAACGCGATCGTGCTCAACAACGTGCAGATCCCTTCGATCACCACCCGCCGCGCCGACACCACGGTCGAGCTGGGCGATGGCGAGAGCTTCGTCATCGGCGGCCTGGTCAGCTCCAACATCGTCTCCAACGTCAACAAGATTCCACTGCTGGGCGACCTGCCGATCATTGGTTCGTTCTTCCGCAACTTCGACTACAAGCGCCAGGACAAGGAACTGGTGATCATCGTCACCCCGCGCCTGGTGCAGCCGCTGGCACGCAACACCGAACTGCCGCTGCCCGGCGAGCGCGAAGCCAAGCCGCATCTTCCCGAATGGGGTTCCTGGCTGCTGGGGCCGGTCAGCCAGGACCCCGTGCCAGGCTTCTCGCGCTGACCTCCATGACGCCTGCGGAACCACGCCCATGCCCTACGCCACCGCCCAGCCGCTGCATCCGCAAGGACCGCCGATGAACCTGGTCCTGTACGGCATCGACCGCGAACTGCTGCCCCGGCTGGCCGCCAAGCTGCCGCCGACCACCACCCTGCACTGGCAGGACAGCAGTGCGCCGACCTCGGCGCAGGACCTGCAACGCGGCCCGCAGAGCCTGGTGCTGCTGGACTTCCGGCCCGAGCACGCGGCCGCCTCGAGCGTGCTGGCACAGCAGCTGCAGCAGACCCAACCGGACCTGGCGCTGGTCGCGGTCGGCGCCACCAGCGCCGGCCAGGTCGAAGGCGTGGTGATTGCCCTGCGCGCCGGCCTGCGCGATGTGCTGGACCTGGACAGCGACAACGCCGGCATCGAGGCCGCCCTGCGCCGTGCGCTGTCACCACGCCCGGCCGCGGTTGCGCAGAACGCGCACAAGGCGCGCCTGATCGTGCTGCTGGGCGTGCGCGCCGGCGTCGGCACCAGTACCCTGGCCGCGCATCTTTCGGTGTTGGCGCAGCATACGCGGGCCCTGGCCCAGGGCGATGCAGTGCAGCAGGACGGCCTGCTGATGGAACTGGCACAGCCGTCCGGTGACCTTGCGCTGTACCTCAATCTCGACAGCCGCTTCCACTATGAGGATGCGCTCCGCAACGCCAGCCGCATCGACGCCACCCTCGCCCGCACCGCGATGGCGCGCCATGACTCCGGGCTGGTGCTGCTGGACCGTGCCGGCGGCAGTGACGCCGTGCCGCCGTCCGACCCTGGCGCGCTGCTGCAGCGCCTGCGCGGGGTGTTCGCCAGCGTGCTGTGTGATGCCGGCGGCTGCCCGCTGCGGCAGCTGCCGCCGCTGTTGCTGGACCAGGCAGACGAGATCTGGCTGGTCACCGATGCGTCGATCGCCACGCTGGTCTCGCTGGACCAAGCGCTGAAGCACCTGGCCGGCCAGCGCGAGCGCGAGAAGCGCCTGCAGCTGGTGATCAACCGCCACGACGACAGCAGCGGCATGAGCCCGGAGCAGATCGCACGCCGCTTCGAAGTGCCGTTGCTGGCGACACTGCCTGAACGACCGCGTGTGCGCCTGGCTGCCAGCCAGGGCCACCTGCTGCTGCAGGATGCGCCGCGCGATCCCTACCTGCGTGCCCTCGCCCCGCTCGTGCCACGGCTGGATCCGGCTGCCTGCCCGGTCCAGCCGCATGGCCTGCGGGAAAGACTCTCCCTTGCCCTGGGTGGATCGCAATGGAAGACAAGGTAACTCCTTTCCCGCATGCCGTTGCCCGCCCGGTGCTGCCCGAGAGTCCGCCGGGCCACCTGCCGTTCGCGCAGACCGAGCAGTACCAGAAAGTGCTGTCGGCCGCGCACGAGCATCTGCTCAACAGCATCGAGGACGAGCGCATCGACATCGATTCCTGGGCCCCCGACACCATCGCCCGCTGGGTGCAGGTGCAGACCGTGGGCTTCATCCAGGAATGGCGCATCCCGATCAACGAGGAAGAAATGCAGGTGGTCGCCGAGGGGCTGGTCAAGGAGCTGACCGGTTTCGGCCCGCTGGACGACCTGCTGCATGATCCCTCCATCGAGGACATCCTGATCAACGGCTTCAAGGATGTGCACGTTTCACAGGGGGGGCAGCTCAAGCGCGCCACCCAGCGCTTCACCGATGACACCCACCTGCTGCGCATCCTGCGCCGCATCCTTGCCCCGCTGGGCCGCCGGCTGGATGATTCCAACCCGATGGTCGACGCGCGCCTGCCCAACGGCGGCCGCCTCAACGCGATCATCTCGCCGCTGGCGGTGGATGGCCCGATGGTGTCCATCCGCAAGTTCCGCAAGGACCCGTTCACCCCCGACGAACTGCTCGCCAAGGGCACCTTCGACGCGCCGATGCAGGCCCTGCTGAAGGCGATGGTGCTGGGCCGCTGCAACATCCTGGTCTCCGGCGGCACCAGTTCGGGCAAGACCTCGCTGCTCAATGCCCTGGCCAGCTACGTACCACCCAGCGAGCGCGTCATCACCGTGGAGGACACGGCCGAGCTTTCGCTGAACCACCCGCACGTGGTGCGCCTGGAAAGCCGCATCGGCGGCGCCGAGGGCCAGGGCGCGGACAGCATCCGCGATCTGGTGCGCAACAGCCTGCGCATGCGCCCTGACCGCATCGTGGTCGGCGAAGTGCGTGGCGCCGAAGTGCTGGAAATGCTGCAGGCGATGAACACCGGCCATGACGGATCGATGGCCACCATCCACGCCAACACGCCGCGCGACTGCCTGTACCGCATCGAGATGCTGGCCGGCTTTGCCGGCTTCCAGGGCAGCGAGGACAGCCTGCGCCGGCAGATTGCCAGCGCCATCGATTTCATCGTGCAGATCTCGCGGCTGGGCAGCGGGCGCCGGGTACTGGTCTCGATCACCGAGATCACCGGGGTCAGCGACAACCTGATCACCACCCAGGAAATGTTCCGCCACGAAGTGCAGATCGACGCCGCCGGCCGCGAGACCGACCGCTGGATCGGCCTGGGCTTCCATCCGCATTCGCACAAGCTGGAGCCGTTCCGCCAGCAACTGCGTGAATCGCTCTACGGGGACTTCTGAGAATGGGCACCGGCCTGCTGCTGGGCGTGTTGAGCATCATCTCGGTGCTGCTGGCGCTGGCGGTCTGGCTGTGGGGCGCTGCCAGCAGCCGCGAGCAGCGCCAGGCCTCGCTGCGGCATGCCGAACAGCAGCTGGCGCGCGGCAGCGCGACCGGCGCGGTCCCGGCCGGCCCTTCCGTTGCCGCGGCCAACGACCCGGCCCGTCCGGCCAGCAGCGGCAACCGGGTGCTGCCCTGGGACGGCGTGCTGCAGCGCGCTGGGCTGCAGCCGGGCTGGAAGCTGCCCCTGACGCTGCTGGTGCCGGGACTGGCGCTTGCGATCATTGCGGCGATGCGCCTGGGCACGGCCTGGATGTTCCCGCTGACCCTGCTGCTGTACCTGCTGGGCTGCTGGTTGTGGGTGATGCGCCGGATCACCAGACTGCGCGCGCAGCTGCTGCACCAGATGCCGGACTTCCTCGACAACCTGGTCCGCCTGACCGCGCTGGGCAACAGCCTGCAGGCGGCGTTCCAGGTGTCCTCGATGCAGACCAGCGCGCCGCTGCGCAGCCTGCTGGACACCACGGTGCGCTACGCACGCAGCGGCATGGACCTGGACCGTGCATTGAGCCTGGCCGCACAGCCCTATCGCATGGACGTGCTGAAAGTGCTGGCGGTGGTGATCGGAGTGAGTGTGCGCATCGGCGGCCGGGCCGACCAGATCCTGCAGCGCATGGGTGATTTCATGCGCGACCTGGAACAGGCCCAGCAGGAACTGGCAGCCACCACCTCGGAAACGCGCATGTCGGCCTGGGTGCTGGGCCTGCTGCCACCGGCCAGTGCCGTGCTGATGGCGATCTCCAGCCCCGCATTCTTCCAGCCGGTGCTGCACGACCCGCTGGGGCACCGGATCCTGCTGATCGCGCTCGGACTGGAGCTGCTCGGGGCGTTCCTGCTGTATCGCCTGGCCAAATCGCTATGACCGCCCGCAGCCACCCCGGAGGTGCCCGATGAGTGCCAGCGCCTGGTTTGCCCTGTCGCTGCTGGTGCTGGCGGCCGGTGTAGGCCTGCTCGGCATTGCCGGCTGGGTGCGCAGCCATCGCGAGCATCGCACCTCGGCCACATTGAAGACCGCCCTGCAGCCGCGCGACGACGCGCGCGACACCGAAGCCACGCGCCGCGACTCGCTGGGCTGGATCGAGCGCTTCGGCCGCTCGCTCAGTGGCGGCCGCCTGGAGGCGGCGCTGCTGGCCAACGAGGACAAGCTGCTGCTGGACCTGGCCGGCTGGAACACGCGCCGTGGCACCGCCATCTATCTCGGCCTGCGCCTGCTGCTTGCGCTGCTGGTGCTGGCCCTGGCACTGGCGTTCAGCAGCGCGCACGGACTGGCCCGGGTAATGGTGGTGATCGGGGCGCTGGCGGCCGGGCTGCTGCTGCCCAAGTTCGTGCTGTCGTCGTGGGTCAAGCGCCGCCGCCGCGCAGTCGAGAACGAGCTGCCCCTGCTGATCGACCTGCTGCGCCTGCTGCAGGGCGTGGGCTTCAGCATGGACCAGAGCCTGCAGACGCTGGGCGACAAGCTGCGCGATGCGCTGCCGGTGCTGGGCGGCGAACTGCAGGAGGCCAATGTGGCCTATACCCACGGCCGTACCCGCGCACAGTCACTGCGGCGGTTGAGCGAGGTCTACGCCGATGACGATCTGGCCAGCCTGATGCAGCTGATCCTGCAGGTGCATGCGCATGGCGGCGCGGTGCAGGAACCGCTGCGCCAGTTCAGCCTCCGCCTGCGCGAACAGCGCCGCAACGCGTTGAAGGAGAAGGTCGGCAAGCTGTCGGTGAAGATGACCGTGGTGATGATGCTGACCCTGTTGCCGGCGTTGATGCTGGTGCTTGCCGGTCCAGCGCTGGTCGCGCTGGCCACCACCCTGTCCAAGATGGGATCGCCCTGATGCCTGCCCTGCGCACCACCGCCCTGTTGCTTGCCATCGCCCTCGCCGCCCTGGCCAGCGGCTGCGCCTCGACCACCCCGAAGTACGTGCGGGCGCCCAGCCTTGCGCCACCGGAGCCGGACCCGCAGGACAGCCGCAATGCGTATCTGGAACTGATCGAGCGCATGCAGCAGCAGGGCGCCTGGTACGCCTCGCTGGCCCATGTGGAGGCATTCCGCCAACGCTACGGCGATCGCCCGGCCCTGCGCCTGCTGCAGGCCGACGCGCTGCGCGAGACCGGCCAGTCCGACGCCGCAGCCGCGCTGTACCGCGAGCTGTCCAGCGGACCGCAGGCAGCCGCCGCCGCGCATGGGCTGGGCCTGATCGCCGCACGCCGCGATGACGACGGCGGCGCCGAACGGGACTTGGCGCGCGCGACCGAGTTGCAGCCCTTGAACACCGACTACCTGGGTGACCTGGGCTATGCACGGCTGCGTGCCGGCCAGTTCGACCAGGCCCGCGAGCCGCTGGCCAAGGCGCTGGAACTCTCGCCCGGTAACGCCAAGGCCACTGCCAACCTCGCGCTCTGGGCGGTACTGCGTGGCGACGCCGCCACCGCAGAGCGCTTGTCGGTGCAGGCCAACCTCACCGAAGAAACGCGGCGTAGCATCCAGCAGCAGGCCCAGCAGATCCGCACACGCCTGCAGCAGCGCCAGGCCGCTGCCAGCGTCAACGCCCACGGGGCGGCGCGCACTGCCAGCGAAGGCAGCGGACGCGCGCCCGCCAGCACGCGGCTGGCGGCAGAACCGCAACGCGACCCACCTGACCCGCGCAATCCGCAGCGGCTGCCAGCGTCGATGCTGGAACGCTTCAGCACCACCGACCACCCGACCGGAAGCACCCCATGACCGCGATGCGCCCGTTCCGACGCCTGTTGCCTGTGCTGTCCTGCGTGCTTGTTGCCGGTGCCGTGCAGGCACAGCAGCCGCCCTTGACCGGACAGACGCTCGGTGGCCCATCGCCGTCGGCAGCGGCCACCGCGCCGATGCAGGCCGAGCCGCTGCCCACCGTGGAGCTGCCCGCGCCGGCCGGCAGGAGGGTGGCGCCACCGGCAACCGTCGCAACCGACGTCGCCCCCCTGCCGCCGGCGCCGCGCACGCGCCTGCAGAGCGGCGAGGCCACCCGCAACCTGTTCCGCCTGCAGGCATCCGGGCAGCACGCTGGCCAGCGCCTGCCGATCCTGGGTGACCAGGCCACGTTGAGCTATGCGCGGTACCTGAAGAGTTTTGAGCACGAGATCCCGGACTTCTTTGAGACCGATGTTGCCCGGTCCAAGGACGCCGCTTCCTCCGGACGCTGAGGTCGGTCATGAGACGCGCACGCCAGTTCAGCTTCAGCCGCCCGCGCGGCGGCATGTCGGTCACGATGATGCTGGTCATGCTGGCGCTGCTGGCCATGCTGGGCCTGGTCGAGATCGGCTACCTGTTCTGGGCCAAGCGTGATGCGCAGAAGGTGGCCGACCTAGCGGCGCTGGCCGGCGCACAGCGGCTGGAGCTGTGCACCGCGGACAACAGCGACAACAGCGCGGCCCGGCAGAACGCACTGGCCCAGAACAGGTTCGCCGGCACCCTGCAGATCCGCTGCGGCAACTGGAGCGCCAGCCGGAGCACCGGCAACCGCTTCGTTGCCAGCGTCGATGCCAGCAACCCGCGCAATGCGGTCCAGGTGATCGCCGAGCGCAGCGTGCTGCCGTTCTTCGGCCAGAATGCCAGCCTGCCCACCGTAAGCGTGCAGGCGGTGGCTCGCCGCGCCGAGCCCACGGCGGTGTTCGCGGTCGGTTCGCAGCTGCTGCGCACCAATGGCGATTCGGTGCTGCTGTCCACCCTGCGCCTGGTCGGCCTGGACGTCACCAATGCCACCGTGCTGTCCTATGACGGCCTGGCGCAGGCCAACGTCACCCCTTCGGGCCTGTTGAAGGCCCTCAACATCCCGGTGAGCGCCAACCTCAGCGTGGCTGACTTCAACCGCCTGCTGTCGGTCAACAAGGTTTCGCTGGCGCAGCTGGTCGATGCCACCGCCACGGTGGTCGGCCGCGACTCCACGGTGGGCGCGCAGCTGCGCGCCCTGTCCGACCTGGTCGCCACCCAGCTGGACATCAACAAGCTCAACATCGTGCTTGGCAGCCAGTCCGGCGGCGGTGGCCTGTTCGCCGAGGTCGTCTCGCCTGACGGCACCGTCGGCAGCGCACTGGAATCACAGATCAACGTGCTCAACCTGATCAACACCGCGATCTCCATCGCCAACGACGGCAACGGCGTGGCAGTCAAGGGACTGGACCTGCTGGGCATCAAGATCCAGGCCGGCGTGGTCGAACCGCCGTCGATCGCCATCGGCGGCGTCGGCAGCCGTGCCTACAACGCGCAGGTCCGGCTGCTGGCGGACGTGGACAGCAACAACCTGTTCGCGCTGGGGCCGCTGCTGAATCTGCTCGGCACCCGCCTGCATCTGCCGCTGCACGTCGATATCGCCAACGGCATGGGCACGCTGACCGGCATCCAGTGCGGCGCAAGTCCCCCCAGGGCGACGATCCAGGTGGACGCGTCGGTACTGCGCGCCTGCGTCGGCAATGTCGACCCTGCGCAGCGCTTTTCCAAGGCCAATGTCTGCGACGCCACCCTGCAGAACGAACAGTTGCTGAAGCTGCTGGGCCAGCCATTGATCAACGACAGGATCACCCTGCCCGCCCTGACCAGTTCGCAGAACCTGACCCTGGCCGCTGGCGAAACCGGATCCACCCGGATCAATCCGCTCGCGGTCGGTGACGCGGTCTCCGGCCTGGTCAATGAACTGCTGCGCGTGCTGTCGGGCATGCTCAGCTCGCCCAAGCAGGGCATGAGCGCCAATGACACCGCCAAGGCGCTGGCCGACCGCTACCTGCAAGCGGCGTTCCCGCCCAACACCCGCTACGACGTCGACAAACTGATTCCCCTGCTGCGCGATGGCGATCCCAGCAAGCAGCTGGCGCCGCTCAACAGCTGGACCGTGCCGGGGGGACTGCCGTATGCGTGCGGGCTGCTGAACCTGACCACCTGCCACAAGGACGGCCCGGTCTGGGATGCGCTGAAGGTGACGGTGACCGGCCAGGGCCTCGGCGTCCTCGACGGGCTGCTGGGCTCGCTGGTCGGCGGCCTGCTGATCAACCGCTGCGACAGCCTGCTCGGCAACCTGATCGACTACAACGGCTGCGTGCGCAACAACCTGGCGTCGTACATCCAGACCGCACCGGCCGGCTTCCTCGATGGCGCCGGCGGCAGTGGCGTCGCCAACCCCGACGGCAGTGTCAGTTGCAGCGGGCTGCTGTGCACGCTGCTGAAGCCGATCCTGGCCGCACTGCGGCCGGTGCTCAACAGCGTCGGCACCCTGCTGACCAACCTGCTGGCCAGCGTGCTTGGCCTGGAACTGGGCCGGACCGACGTCAACGTGCAGTCGATCCAGTGCAGCGCCGCACAGCTGGTCTACTGAAATCGAGCCGTGACGGGCGCCCTTGGCGGCGCCCGCGCCCATGCTAGACTCCCGGCGGGGAACCACCTTCAACTCAACCCACACTCATCCGTGGATGGTCTAGACATGCGAGAAACTTCAGGGGGCGCGGTCTTCGCCCGGTCCGCGCGCAGCGCGGCAGTGCTGGCCGTGGCGATGATGCTGGTGGCACCGGCGGCGATGGCGGCCCGTGGCGACCGTGAGGCGGCCGCCGAACCGGCGCGCAGCGCGCCGGTGGTGCGCAACACCGTGGACGAGCTCAAGCAGTTGATGGATTCGCGCCAGCTGACCGAGCTGCGCACCACCTACAACGGCAACTACGGCGCCAGCCTGCTGTTCAATGCCAACACCCTGACCTACTACGTCGCCCTGTTCCAGGAGAAGAACTTCTGGCGCGTGATCAAGACCGACGCGGTGGACAACGCCGAGCGTGTCTATCGCACCTTCGCGCAGCAGTCCGAACAGCTGGCCCAGGTCTACATCGACACCACCCGCCTTGAAGCGGGCAAGCGCTACACCGAGCGCCTGGTGGCGTACAACGAGGAACGCCTGCGCACCCTGCAGCAGGAAATGGAACAGCAGCAGGCGCAGTCGGCACAGGTCAGTGCCGCCCTGCAGCAGGCCCAGCAGCAGGCGGTCAGCCTCAGCACCGACGTGCAGAGCACCAACAGCCAGCTGGACGCCCTGCAGCGCCGCATCCAGATCCTGCAGGCCGAACAGGGCAACCCGGAGCTGAGCCTGCCCAAGCCGGACAGCCTGCCCGCACCGGCCGCGGCCAGCGACGGTCGCTGAGACCTGCGCTCACGGCATTGCACACGACGGCGCCCCAGGGCGCCGTTGTTGTTTCCGGCATGTTCGCGCCGCCGCCTCATCGGCAGGCGTCATGCACCGCGTCGTCCCATTGCCGGCGCTGCACGAAGTCGGTGCGTCGGCGCTTGAGCAGCGCCTGCTCGCGGTGGCGCCGCGCGCGCTGGCAGGCCACCGCGTCCGAACTGATCGTGATCAACGCGCCCCGGGCCCGTGTCGCACGCCGCGGCCGGGCGGACGCCTTCGGTGCCGGAACCACGGGAGCCGCAGCGCCGCGGGACAGTGACTGCTCTGCCGGCACGTCCCAGCGCCACGCCGCACGCCCCTGGCAGGGCGTCTGCTGGTAGACCGGATGCGGTCCGTCCACGCATTTGTAGACAAGGGTCTGGGCCGGTGCCGCCATGGGCAGCAGCAGGCACAGCATCAGCGACCATCGCATGGCAGGCATCCTGCGTTCCTGTGACGGGTTGCGCTCATCCTCGGCACGTGGCACCGGTCCCGCCAGAGCGATACGCGTCACATCCGCTGCAATCCGCCACAGCGGTGCAAGTCCCTCGCCCGCGTCTGCGCTGTACTGCCGGAGGCACCGGCAGCCCGCCGATGCCTTCCCTCCCTTCCGCCAAGGAACCTTCAATGAGCAACTTCGTCACCGTCGCCGACGGCGCCCGCATCTTCTACAAGGATTGGGGTACCGGCCAGCCGATCGTGTTCGCCCACGGCTGGCCGCTGTCTGCCGATGCCTGGGACCCGCAGATGCTGTTCATGGGCCAGAACGGCTTCCGCGTGATCGCCCACGACCGTCGCAGCCACGGTCGCTCCAGCCAGACCTGGGATGGCAACAACATGGACACCTACGCCGACGACCTGGCGGCGGTGATCGAGGCGCTGGACCTGAAGGACGCGATCCTGGTCGGCCATTCCACCGGTGGCGGTGAAGTGGCCCATTACATCGGCCGCCACGGCAGCAAGCGCGTGGCCAAGGTGGTCCTGGTCGGCGCGGTGCCGCCGCTGATGCTGAAGACCGATGCCAACCCGGCCGGCACGCCGCTGGACGTCTTCGACGGCATCCGCAAGGGCACCGGCGGCGACCGCTCGCAGTTCTTCAAGGACCTGACCACCCCGTTCTTCGGCGCCAACCGTGATGGCAACAACGTCACCCAGGGCATGCGTGATGCGTTCTGGCTGCAGGGCATGCTCGGTGGCGTCAAGGGCCAGTACGACTGCGTGCACGAATTCTCGGAAGTCGATTACACCGAAGACCTGAAGAAAATCGACGTGCCGGCACTGGTGGTGCACGGCGATGACGACCAGATCGTGCCGTTCGACGCCTCGGCCAAGCTGTCCTCGCAGATCATCAGGGATGCCGAGCTGAAGGTGTATGCCGGTGCCCCGCACGGCCTGACCATCACCCACGCCGAGCAGTTCAACGCTGACCTGTTGGCGTTCGCACGCAAGTGATGTCCCGCGACGGCGCCCCAGGGCGCCGCCGCTCCTTGGGTAGTGCCGCTGGCGCTGGTACAACCCGATCATCCGTCGTAATCACGCACAGTAGGCCAGCGGTAGGCTCTACCCGTGGCGGGTCAGATGATCGACGTCTGCCGGCGCTGGTCGTGCATGGCGATGACGACCAGATCGTGCCGTTCGACGCCTCGGCCAAGCTGTCCTCGCAGATCATCAGGGATGCCGAGCTGAAGGTGTATGCCGGTGCCCCGCACGGCCTGACCATCACCCACGCCGAGCAGTTCAACGCTGACCTGTTGGCGTTCGCACGCAAGTGATGTCCCGCGACGGCGCCCCAGGGCGCCGCCGCTCCTTCGGTAGTGTACCGCTGGTACAACCCGATCATCCGTCGTAATCACGCACAGCCGGCCAGCGGCCGGCTCTACCCGTGGCGGGTCAGATGTCGGTGTGGTGATGCGGTACGGTGGCCGGCAACGGATCGTGCCCACCCACGAAGTGACGCACCACTGGCGCACGCTCACCGCGATGCAGTGCCCGCAGGGCTTCCTGGATCGCCCTGTCATCGGCGGTGATGCGCTCATGCTGGCGCAGGTGCTCCAGCCACGATGGGGTCACGAAATACTCCAGGTGAATCCCCGGGGTTGCCACGTCCTCGACCACGCCCCAGACCACCGCGCCATCGCGGCGACGGATCGTGCCCAGCGCGCGCATCTGCGCCTGGAATGCCGCACGATCGGCATCGTCGATGCGGTACTCGAGGGTCACCAGCACCGGGCCCCGATCATTTGATACCGGCACCGACAGTTCCGGCGCCGGCCAGTGTCCGGCAGGGCGCAGATTCAGGTCCTCGGTGCCTGCAATGCGCACCCGCCACACCAGCAGTCCTCCGATCACCGCGCCGGCGGCCGCCACCAGCAATGCCAGCTCCGGCGAAGTGCGTTGCGCCAGCGCGCCCCAGCTCAGGCCGCCGGCGGCCATGCCGGCGGAAAACACCATGATGTACAGCGCCAGTGCGCGTGCACGCACCCACGCCGGTACCGCCGTCTGCGCGGCGATCTGCAGCGACGACAGCACGGTGATCCAGGCAAACCCGTTCACCAGCATCACCAGCGGCAGCACGTACCAGCTGCGGGTCAGCGCCAGCCCGACCAGGCTCAGCGCCAGCGACAACGTCGCCAGCAGCACCAGCAGGTCGCGATCCAGCTGCGCGCGCAGCTTCGGCAGCAGCAGCGCACCGCCCACCGCACCGATCCCGATGCAGCCCAGCAGCATGCCGTACTGCCCCGCCCCGCCGTGCATCTGCCCGCGCACCACCACCGGCAGCAGGGCGTTCATCGCTGCAGCGAAGAAGAAGAAGCCGACCGACTTGATCAGCACCGCCTGCAACCGCCCGGCGCGGCTGGCGTAGCGCAGGCCCGCCTTCAGGCCCGCGCCAAAGCCTTCCGGCGGCAGGCTGGACTGCTTCGGGTCGCGTTTCCAGCCCCACACCACGAACAGCATCGCGGCGAAGGTGATCGCATTGAAGCCGAACGCCCAGACCGCTCCCAGCTGGGCGACGATCACGCCGCCGACGGCCGGGCCGATCGAGCGCGCGATGTTGATGCCGATCGAGTTCAGCGCCACTGCCGAGGCCAGCATCGGCTGCGGGACCAGCTCGGACACGATCGCGGCCTGCGCCGGCATCGCCATGGCTGCACCGCAGCCCATGCAGAACGTCAGCAGCACCAGCAGCTGCGGTGTCAGCAGGTCCATCGCGGTCAACGCTGCCATGGCCGCGGCGACCATCAGCATCCAGCCCTGTGTCGCCAGCAGGTATCTGCGGCGGTCAACGATGTCGGCCAGCGTGCCGGCGGCCAGTGCCAGCAGCACGATCGGCACCGTGGTGGCCGACTGCACCAGCGCCACCATCAACGGCGAGCCGGTACGCTCGGCCATCACCCAGGCGGCGGCCACGTCATTGACCCAGGTCCCGATGTTGCTGGCCAGGATTGCCAGCCAGATCGATCGGAACATCTGGATCTTCAGGGGGGACCAGGCGCCTTCGGCCGGTACGGGTTGCGACGCGTTTGCGTTCACCATTGCCATGCTCCAACGATCGAGGCGAACAACGTGTCCTGGCCACCGGCCTGCTTCAGCGCAGGACCGGCGTCGACCCAGGCCAGCTGCAGCTGCCATTGCCAGTGTTCGCTGGCCTGCCAGCGGGTTTCGGATTTGTACTGCGTGCCGATGCGGCGCGCGCCACCGGCACTGCCCGGCAACGCCAGCAGCGGCGCCGGCGTGGTGTAGACCGCATCGGCCCGGCGATGCTTCCACGCCATCTGTACGCCCAGCTCCGTCGTCACCGCGTCGCGCAGGCGCAGGGTCAGGGTCGGCTGCACGTCCATCAGATTGGCGGGGGCCAGCAGGCTGGCCTCGCTGAAGTAGGCCGATTTCGGGAACAGTGCATTGAAGGTGCCCACGCGACCATCGCGAAGGTTGCCGTCGCCACTGGCGATATCCGCCTTCAGCCCCAGCCGTGGTTGCAGCGGCCGCTCGGTCCAGCGCCAGCCGGTGTCGGTGGCCAGCGTCCAGGCGCGGACATCCAGCGTGCCGGCGACCGTCTGCAGTTCACCGCCCTGCGCCACCAGCTCGGTGTTCCAGTCCAGCGCACCGGCCTGGCCGAACCAACGCGCACCGAGGGTCTGCCGCCGCTCGGTACCGGAGCCCGCCGCAAAGCGCGCGCCTTCACGACGGTAGTCCAGCAGGTACAGATCCCATTGCCCTGGGCCACGACCCCGCGCGGTGGTCGCATACGCGCCCCACAGGTGGGCACCGCGTTCGCCGCGGTCATCGAAGGCGCCGGGTCGGTTCTCCAGCGGTCGCAGCGCCATCAGGTCCAGCGTGCCGAGGCGGCCTTTCCAGCCTGCACGGGCACCATCGAATGCCAGCCGGATGTTCGGCCCATCGCGCACCGACAACAGCCGCGAACTGCCATAGCCGGCTTCCTGCCGGCCGAGTTGCAGGTGGAACCCACCGCGCTGCCAGCGCCAGTAGGCCTGCTGCACGTCCAAGGCGCCACGGTCGGTACGGCCCGGGCCGCCTGCCTTGCCATTCTCGGCATGCACGCCCAGCTGCAGCCGTGCCTGCCAGTTGTCCTCGGCATACGTGGCCGACGCCAGTGCACGCAGCAGGCCGTAGCCGTCTTCACTGCCGCCGATACCGAATCGGGCCGGGTCGTAGTACATCCCCCTGAGGCGCAGCGAGGCGTCCCATTGCAGTTGGCCGTCGCCCACGTCGGTGCAGCGGGGGGCGTCACAGGCCAGCGCCATCCATGGCATGGCCAGCAGCGCCAGGCTCAGAACGCGAAGCACGAGCATCCCATCGCACCCCAGAAGGCGCTCAGGTCGTCGGTGGGCGCCGCATGCTGCGCGGCATGGCCGTGAGCACCATGCGTACTGCAGGCCACACCGTGATGGTGGCGATGCGCGGCGGCCAACCCGTTGGCGGCGCCGCCAACGTGGTAGCCACCGAAGCGGTTGACCGGCGACCAGTCCGGCATCGCCGGCGGCAGCTGCGGCGCCAGGCCGGCGTAATCGCCGTCGGCGTGCACGATGCGGCCGCCGACCACGGTCAGCAGGCTGGTGATGTCGGCGATCTGCGCGTCATCAACGCGGAAGAAGTCGGCCGAAAGCAGAATGAAATCAGCCAGCTGGCCAGCTTTCAGCGTGCCCTTCACCGCTTCGTCGCCGGAGAACCAGGCACTGCCCTGCGTCCACAGGCGCAACGCCTGCTCGCGTTCGAGCAGGTTCTCCTCGCCATACAGGGCCAGGCCGCCCACGGTGCGCCCGGTCACCAGCCAGGACAACGCCACCCACGGGTTGTAGCTGGCCACGCGGGTGGCATCGGTACCGGCACCGACCGGCACGCCTTCGGCCAGCATGCGCCTGACCGGCGGCGTGTGCCGCGCAGCCTGCACACCGTAGCGCTCCACGAAAGCTTCGCCCTGGTAGGCCATGCGGTGCTGCACGGCGATACCGCCGCCCAGCGCACGGATGCGTTCGATGTTGCGCGGGGTGATGGTCTCTGCGTGGTCGATGAACCAGTGCAGGCCATCGAACGGCACCTCGCGGTTGACCTGTTCGTACACATCGAGGATGCGGGTGATGCTCTCGTCGTAGGTGGCGTGGATACGGAACGGCCAGCGTTTCTCGACCAGCAGCTTCACCACGTCATGCAGTTCGGGCTCAAGCTCCGGCGGCAGTTCCGGGCGCGGCTCGTTGAACAGCTCGAAGTCGGCCGCCGAGAACACCAGCATCTCGCCGGCACCATTGTGGCGCAGCAGGTCGTCGCCCTGGCGCGGCTGCAGGATTTCACTCCAGCCACGGAAGTCATCCACTTCCTTGCCCTTGTTCTGGGTGAACAGGTTGTAGGCGATGCGCACTGTCAGCTGGTCATCGCGGTGCAGCTGCTCGATGACCTGGTAATCCTCGGGGTAGTTCTGGAAGCCGCCGCCAGCGTCGATCACCGAGGTGACGCCCAGCCGGTTCAGTTCGCGCATGAAGTGGCGCGTCGAATTGGCCTGGTACTCGATCGGCAGGCGTGGCCCCTTGGCCAGCGTCGCATACAGGATCAGCGCATTCGGCTTGGCCAGCAGCAGCCCGGTCGGATTGCCCAGCGAATCGCGCACGATCTGCCCGCCCGGCGGATCCGGCGTGTCCTTGCTGTAGCCGCACGCACGCAGCGCGGCGCGGTTGAGCAGCGCGCGGTCGTACAGGTGCAGCAGGAACACCGGCGTATCCGGCGCGATGTCGTTGAGCTCCTGCAGCGTCGGCAGGCGCTTCTCGTTGAACTGTGCGGCGGTGAAGCCACCGACCACGCGCACCCACTGCGGTGCAGGGGTGCGGTCGACCTGGGCCTTCAACATGTCCAGGGCGTCGCCCAGCGAACGCAGGCCGTCCCAGCGCAGTTCAAGGTTGTAGTTCAGGCCACCACGGATCAGGTGGGTATGGCTGTCGTTGAGGCCAGGCAGCAGGCGCCTGCCCTGCGCGTCGATCAGCGTCGCTTCATTGCCCCAGCCGCGCATGATCTCCGCGTCGCTGCCGACGGCGACGATGCGGCCCTCCTGCACGGCCAGTGCCTGGGCATGCGGCTGCTGCGGGTCGAGGGTGGTGATGCGGGCATTGCGGATGACCAGGGTGCTCATGCGACGCTCCTTGGAAGTGGAATCGAGTGCGGCAGCGGCGCGACCGGCCAGGCCGAGCGCAACCGCGGCGCCGCTGGCCAGCATCACGGTGCGGCGGCCGTGGTCGAGGGGATCGTGACTCATGCGAAAGCTCCCGGAAGTCGTAGGCCATCCAGCGCCCAGGCCCCCGGCCCGGCCAGCGCGAGGGCCAGCAGCACCGTGGTCCACATCAGCGGGTACTCACTGCCGCCGCGCATCCAGAACCAGCCCTTGGGCAGGGCCAACAGGACGGTGAAGCCGATGAAGGCAGCGGCGGCAAGCGCGGCGATGCGGGTCTGCCAGCCGAGCAGCACGGCCAGCCCGGACAGTACCTGTAGCAGGGACAACAGCAGCGGCAACGGCGCCACTGCCGGCAGCCCGAAACCGCGCAGCTCTGCAGCAAAGCCATGCAGCCCGGGTCCACCGAACCAGCCGAACAGCTTGCCCAGCGCGTGCGGCATCAGGAAGCCGCCTGCCGCCACGCGCAGCATCAGCAGGGCCAGATCGAGGCCATGGCCAGCCAGCATGCTCAGTGCCCGCCTTCCTGCGCGCCGAACATGCGCTTGGCGTACTGGATGCCGATGCCATAGCCGCCGGCGTGGTCGCGGGCGATGCCGGTGGTCAGGTCGTAGGTTTCACCCCGTGCCCAGTCGCGCTGCAGTTCGAGCAGGTACTGCACGCTGGTCATCGGCACCGCGCCGGCCTGCACCATGCGGGTGATCGCACGCTCGTGCGCTTCTTCGCTGACGTCGCCGCAGGCATCGGTGATCACATGGACCTCGAAGCCCTGCGCCAGCGCCGACAGCGCCGGCCCAACGATGCAGACGCTGGTCCACAGGCCGGCAAGAACCAGCCGGCGCTTGCCGATGCGGTTGATCTCATCGATCACCGGCTGGTCTTCCCAGGTGTTCATCGAAGTCCGGTCGAACACCGGCTGGCCCGGGAAGATCTGCGGCAGCTCCGGGAACATCGGGCCGGAGAATGACGTCTCGGCCACCGTGGTCAACACGACCGGCACGTTGAACCCCTTGGCCCCCTTGCTGATCAGCGACACGTTGTTGCGCAGCGCGGAGATGTCGATGGTGTGGGTGGCGAACGCCATCTGCGACTGGAAGTCGATCAGCACCAGGGCGTGGTCGGTCGGCGACAGCAGGGCCGGGGCGGGCGTGGCGGTGGCAAGGCTCATGGATGGACTCCGTGGGAAACACGATCATGGGGAAGCAACAGGGCGGCGTCGCCGGCCCGATACTGGCCGGGGCTGCACCCGGTCTCCGCGCGGAAGCTGCGGACGAAATGGCTCTGGTCGAAGAAGCCCAGCTGCTGGGCCAGGCACGCCATCGGCAGCTGCGCACCCGGCAGCAACTGGCAGGCGCGCTGGATGCGGCGGCGGCGCACATAGCGCAACGGGCTGGCGCCGGTGCCGCTACGGAACAGGCGCACCAGATGGAAGCGGCTGACGCAGGCGGCGGCCGCCAGCTCGGTGACGCGCAGCGGCTGCGACAGGTGCTCATCGACATAGCGCAGGGCTCGCTGCAGTGCGGCGGCCTGCTGCGGGGCAAGCGGGATGGCGGACGGATCGGGCGGACTGACGGTGGCCATGCGGGGCGCCGCGAGGGGGTGGCCCATGGTGCGCGGCCGGCGTGCGATGCCCTACCCCCGTCGGTCGAGGCCGGCGCCTACCCGAATGGGGGAGGCCGACGGCCGAGCAGGCGGCGCCCGAACCAACGCGCGTCCAGCGAATAGGCGCCCGGCCCGACCATCAACAGCGCCGGCGGCAACACCACCAGCGGCCAAGGCGCCTGCTGCGCGAACATGCCCGCGACCGCCATCATCGCCGCCAGGGGGGTCAACACCCCCAGCGCGAGCATGGCCGCCGCCAGCAGGCACAGCAGCCACCAGCCGGCGTGCACGCCGGGCGTGCACAACGCCGAAGCCAGGCACAGCCGCAGCCACAGCAGGCCAATGCCCGGACCGCGGTCGGGGAACATCACGAACAGGCGCTGCATGGATGCGCTCCGGGAGTCATGCCGGCGTGATAGCCGACGGCGACGCCCGTTGCCTACCCCGTTCGGGTCACCCCGGGCTGCCCCACACCTGCCAGAATGCGCGCCATGCGTGGCCGCCCCTTCCCGTTCCTGCGTCGCCTGCCGGCGCTGCTGACGTGCCTGCTGCTGTTGACCGCCCTGCCCGCCCTTGCCGTGCAGCGCCCGCCGGTGAGCGGTGGCCTGCCCGATTACGAACACACGGCCTGGCGGGTCGGCCAAGGCGCGCCCGGCGACATCTGGGACATCACCCAGGACCGGGACGGCCTGTTGTGGCTGGCCACCGGCTCGGGCCTGTACCGCTTCGATGGCCGCCGTTTCGAACGGCAGCCGGCCCCGGCCGGCAGCCACTTCCCGTCCACCAACATGGTCACCCTGGCCCATGGCCACGACGGCGCCCTGTGGATCGGCTACTTCCAGGCCGGCATCAGCCGCTTCGCGCAGGGTCAGCTGCACAGCTATGGCCGCCAGCAAGGCGTGCCGGTCGGCGTGGTGCCGCACTTCAGCCAGGATCGCGAGGGCCAGCTGTGGGCGGCGATCAATGGCGGGCTGCGCCGGTTCGATGGACAACGCTGGCAGCCCATGCCGGCCAGCGCCGGGCTGCCCGAGCGCCGTGTGCAGTGGGTGCTGCACGACAGCCGGGGAACGTTCTGGGTAGTGGCCGACCTGAGGATCTGGATGCGTGCCGCCGGCCAGGCCACGTTCAAGGACACCGGCATCGCCGTCTCGCAGATGGCGACGCTGGCCGAAAGCCCGCAGGGCGAAGTGTGGCTGGCTGACCGCGTGCGCGGCACGTCGCCGCTGGCCAATGCGCAGGGCCTGCTACCGGACACCGAGCGTGAAGCGCGGCGGCTGCCGGCGCTGGTCGCCGCGCGCCTGCAATTCACCGCCGACGGTGCGTTGTGGGCCACGATGAGCCCACACGGCGGCGTCGCCCGCGTCACCTTCGCCGGCACCCAGGCCGTGCGCATGGAGCGCTTCGATTCGCCGCACGGGCTGACCGCCACCTCGGCGGTGCCGATCATCGTCGATCGCGAAGGCAATCTCTGGGTCGGCACCAATCTCGGCCTCAACCGCTTCCGCGCGCGCAGCGTGCACACCCTGGTGGTCGGCCCGAGCGATCCCTATCGCTCGCTGGTACGGGCCAGTGATGGTCGCGTGTATGGCTACGGCGAAGACCTCAGGCCCTATGACCTGCAACGCCACCTGCTGGATGGCAGCGCGCCGCAGCTGCAGGCCGCCGCGCGCCAGGCGCCCACGCCGATCTGGCAGTTCGACTGGGTCAACCTTGCGCGCACGGTGGCCGGCCACACGACGTTGATTCCGCTGCCGGCCCCGTTCACCGGGCAGCCCCTGCACGCCCTGCTGTTCCCCGACGACACCCAGGCCTGGGTCTGCACGGGGGAGCGTGGCGTCCTGCAGTACCTGCACGGCCAATGGCGGCAGGAAGGCCGTCTGCCCGAACAGGCCTGCTCATCGCTGGCGCTCGATGCCCGTGGCCAGCTGCTGCTCGGCTATGCCGATGGCCGTCTGCGCCGGATGGGAGCCACCCGCATCGACACCCTCGACGCCCGCCAGGGCCTGTCCGTCGGGCCGGTCACTGCGATACTGCAGCATCAGGAGCTGCTGCTGGTGGCCGGCGAGGCCGGCCTGGCCGCACGTCTGGGCGAGGGCCGTTTCGTTCCGGTGCGCACCGACATGGCCGGTGTGCTGGAAGGCATCACCGGCATGGTTGCAGATCCGAACGGGCACCTCTGGCTCAACGGCAGCCGCGGCCTGGTCAGGCTGGAAAGCGGCCCGTTGCGTGCGGCCCTTCGCAGCGGCCAGCCGGTCACGCCGCGCCTGTTCGATGCGATCGATGGCATGCCCGGCATCGCCCTGCAGAGCGGGCCGATCGCCACTGCCGTCCTGGCCGATGACGGCCTGCTGTGGCTGGCCACCAACCAGGGCCTGGCCTGGCTCGACACGACCCGTTCCCACGTCAATGCGATGGCGCCCAGCGTCCGCATCGGCGAAGTGCTCTATGGCAGCATGCATGCGCCATTGCGCGACGGCCTGCGCCTTCCAGCCGGCACCAGCCAGTTGCAGATCGACTACGTGGCGCTGTCGCTGGCGCGCCCGGAACGCAACCGCTACCGCTACCGACTGTCCGGCGTCGATGACGGCTGGCAGGATGCCGGCAGCAGCACCCGCGCGTACTACACCAATCTGGCCCCGGGCAAATACCGGTTCGAGGTCGAAGCGGCCAACGAAGACGGCATCTGGAGCTCCGCACCGGCCAGCCGCAGCTTCCGCATCGCACCCACCTTCGTGCAGACGGTGTGGTTCAAGCTGCTGTGCGCCGCCGCGATACTTGCGCTGCTGGTGATGGCGGTGCGCATCCGCAGCGGGCAGCTGGCCGCACTGTTCCGCGCGCGCCTGCAGGAACGCAATGGCGAACGCGAACGCATCGCACGCGACCTGCATGACACCCTGTTGCAGGGCAGCCAGGGCCTGATCCTGCGCCTGCATGCGATCAGCCAGTCAGCGCAGACGCCCGAGCCGGTGCGCAGCCAGCTGGAATCGGCGATGCAGCTGGCCGAACGCAACCTGGCCGAGGGCCGCGAGCGGGTCAATGCCCTGCGCGAGGGCCCCTTCGCCGGCCGCGACCTTGCCTCGGCGCTGGCCGATGTGCACGCCGAGTACGCCGGGCACGGCACCAACCCACTGCGCTTGACCGTCGAAGGCACGGCGCCATCGCTGCAGGCCGACGCGGCCGAAGAGGTGTTCCTGATCGGCCGGGAGGCCATCCGCAATGCACTGCGCCACGCCAGTGCCAGCGCCATCGAAGTAGAGCTGTCCTACGGCGCGCGGTGCTTCCTGCTGCACGTGCGCGATGATGGCGTGGGCATCGCCGACGAAAATGCAGGCCATGGCCATTGGGGCCTGCAGGGCATGCGTGAGCGCGCGCAGCGCCTCGGCGCGGAGCTGCAGCTGTGGACCCGCCCCGGGCTGGGCACTGAAGTCGCGCTGGCGGTTCCCGCCCGGCGCCTGTATCACCGCCGCCCCTCACGCTGGCGGTGGCCCTGGAGAAGAACATCCCATGAGTGAGTCCCCTGCCCCGATCGGCGTGCTGGTGGTCGACGACCACCCGCTGCTGCGTGACGGACTGGCCGCGCTGCTGGGCGCCCAGCCCGACCTGCGCCTGCTGGGCGAAGCAGCCGACGGCGAGGAAGCCATCGCCTGCTACCAGCAACTACGGCCGGACGTAGTGCTGATGGACCTGCAGATGCCACGCCTGGATGGCGTCGAGGCCATCGTGCGGATCCGCGCGATGGACCCGCGCGCGCGCATCATCGTGCTGACCACCTACCGTGGTGACGTACGCGCGGTACGGGCACTGCAGGCCGGCGCCAGCGCCTACCTGCTGAAGGACATGCTGCGCCACGAACTGGTCGATACCATCCGCATGGTCGCCGGTGGCCGCCGCGCGCCGATTCCGCCGGCGGTGGCGGCCAGCATTGCCGCGCACGTGGTGGAAGACCGGTTGTCGCCGCGCGAGACCGAGGTGCTGCGGCATGTGGCCGGTGGCCTGTCGAACAAGCGCATCGGCGAGCGCATGCAGATTTCCGAGCAGACGGTGAAGGCACACATGAAGAGCCTGATGGACAAGCTAGGTGTGGGTGATCGCACCCATGCGGTCACCCAGGCACTGCGGCGCGGCATCATCAGCCTGGACGACAGCGGGCACGATTAGCGAGTGTTCGGCAGGGCCTGCAGCCCTGCACCCGCGGTAGTGCCGGCCGCTGGCCGGCAACCTCAACAGCAAAATCAAAAGCGGGCTCTCCGTGGGATGGCGGGTGGTAGGTGTCGACCTTGGTCGACACGGTAGATCCACGCCATGCGTGGATGAATCTCTGGCAGATATCGAAATACATCTGGGGTCAGATCCGTTTTCCTCCGGAAAACGGATCTGACCCCGAGAGCGGTTCCAACAGACCGCAGGTGCAGGGCTGCAGGCCCTGCCAATCACCCCTACTTCAAACGCAGCAGCAGGCTGCTGCCCGCACACACCACCGCCAACCAGGCCACGCCGTGCCATCCCCATTGCGCCAGCGCCAGGCTGCCCAGCGCGCCACCGGCCGCCATGCCGATGAACATGCCCGTGAACAGGAGCGCATTGAGGCGACTGCGCGCCGGTGGCACCAGGCCGTAGACCAGCGTCTGGTGCGCCACCAGCGCCGACTGGAAACCGAAGTCGAACAGCAATGCACTCACCACCAGCAGCGGCAGCAGCGCAGCGACCGGCAGCCAGGCTTCGGCCAGCAGCAGGCCGAAGCCCAGCAGTGCCACTGCGATCGCCAGCCGCGCCACCGCATGGCTGCCCAACCGATCGGCGAAGCGGCCGGCGAACGGCGCGGCCAGGGCACCGGCCGCACCGGCGATACCAAACGCACCGGCCGCAGCACTGCCCAGGCCCAGGCGTGCGTGCAGCATCAACGCCAGCGTCGACCAGAACGCGCTGAAGCCCACGGCCAGCAGCGACTGGCTGGCCACGGCGCGGCGCAGTTGTGGCTGCTCGCGCCACAACGCCAGCAACGAACCCAGCAGCGCCGGATAGCGCAAGGTGCTGGTCGGTGCAAAGCGCGGCAGCGCGCGCGCCATCACCGCGCCCATCGCGGCCACTGATACCGCAGCCAGTACGAACTGCGTGCGCCAACCCCATGCTTCAGCCACCACGCCACTGACCACGCGCGACAACAGGATGCCGAGCAGCAGGCCAGTCATCACCCGGCCGACGATCTGGCCCCGCTGCGCGTCCGGTGCCAGCACCGCCGCGGCGGGCACGATGTCCTGCGCCAGCGTGGCCATCAGCCCGACCAGCAAGCTGGCCATCAGCAGCCCCGGCAGGTGCCCGGCCATCGCTGCGGCGCCCAGTGCCAGCGCCAGCAGCGCGGACTTCAACAGGATCAGGTTGCGGCGGTCGAAGCGGTCGCCCAGCGGTGCCAGCAGCAGGATGCCCAGCGCATAGCCGAGCTGGGTCAAGGTCGGCACCAGGCCGGCGGCGCGTTCACCTGCGCCGAGGTCCTGGGCGATCAGGCCCAGCATCGGCTGGCTGTAGTACAGCGAGGCGACCGAGAAGCCGGCGCCCGCCGCCATCGCCAGCACCAACGGCATGGACGGTGCGGTCGCGGGTGCGGCGGCGACGGACAGCGAGGGGGTAGACATGGGGAAGTCCGGTGGAGGAGGTGGGCGTATCCTGCCTGTATTCGCTTGGCGTCTGTAGTAGGCTCCTGCACATACACTTCATACGTGCCACGCATGAATGACCTTGCCACCGGGGCCGATCGCCTGGATCTGCTGCGCACCTTCCTGCGCATCGTCGATGCCGGCAGCCTGTCTGCCGCAGCCGTGCAGCTGGGCACCACCCAGCCGACGGTCAGCCGGCGCCTGCAGGCGCTGGAGCGTCAGCTCGGCCTGCGCCTGCTGCAGCGCTCCACCCACGGCCTGCAGCTGACCGAGGACGGGCTGCGCTGCCAGCGTCATGCGCAACGCGTGGTCGACGAATGGGAGTCGCTGCAGGCCGAGCTGCAGGGCGCACCGGAAACGCTGCGTGGACGCCTGCGGGTGATGGTGCCGCACGCCTTCGGCCAGGCCCAGCTGCTGCCGACCATGCTGGCCTTCCTCGCCCAGCATCCGCAGCTGAGCCTGGAGTGGATCCTGGAAGATCGCCGCCCCGACTTCGTCGCCGAAGGCATCGACTGCGCGGTGCGGGTCGGCCCGGTGGACGAGCCGCGCATGGTCGCGCTGCCGCTGGCCGAAGTGCCGCGCATCGTCGTGGCAGCGCCCTCGCTGGTGCAGGCCGCGGTGGTGCGCACGCCGGAACAGGCGCAGTCACTGCCGTGGATCTCGCTGGTCACCTATTACCGCGAGCGCCTGCTGCTGCATGACGCGCAGGGGCGCGCGCACACGCTGTCGATCAGCCCACGCCTGCTGACCGACAACCTGTTCGTGGTGCAGCAAGCCGCGCGCGCGGGGTTGGGCGTGGCGGTGGTCTCGGCCTGGCTGGTCGCAGAGGACCTGGCACAAGGGCGCCTGGTGCAGCTGCTGCCGGACTGGCAGGCACCGGCGCTCCCGGTGCACGTGGTGTTTCCTGCCGCGCGCCAGCAGCCGCCCCGGCTGCGCGCCTTCATCGACGCGATGAAGGCCGCGCTGCCGCAGCTGCACGGAATGCGGCCGGCACCGCGCTAGCGCCCGCTCACATCATCCACGCATGGCGTGGATCTTATCTCTTGCCGATCTGGCACCTTGGGTGCCGAGAGCCCGGCGTGGGCGACCGTGTGGATCCAGGTCTTGCGACCGAGAAGTAGCTTGGGTCCCCACGCCGGATTCTCCCTGAACCGCCCGAACAGTTGGTTGAGTTGGCGCTCGAACTGATAAGACTGGGCAAGCGGGGAGAGCTCTCGACCCTGTCAGCCTAGCGGAGTTCTGCCATGTTTGGGATCGGGATTGATGTGAGCAAAGCCACGCTGGATGTGGCCGTCCATGGAGAGCAGTTTCGCCAATTCAGCAACGACAAGCGTGGCTTTTTACGCTTAATTCGGTGGCTGAAGACGTGGCCGATCAAGCAGGTTGTTCTTGAGGCAAGCGGGGGTTACGAGCGTGCTGCTCTGGATGCACTGCACGCCGCCGGCCTGCCGATGGTGCGAATCAATCCGGCGCGTGCACGGCGATTTGCCCAAGGCACGGGCCGTGCCGCCAAGACCGATCGGCTCGATGCGACAGTGCTGGCGCAGATGGCCCATTTGTTACCGCTGACCCGCTACGTACCGCCTGCCCCTTGGCAGCAGCGTCTGGCTGAATTTGCGCAATGCCGCAGGCATCTGGTGCAGATGCGCGTCAGTGAGATGCAGCGCTTGCGGCGATTGGTCGATCCGGATCTGATTGCGATGAAGCAACGCTATATAGCTCAGCTATCTGACGACCTGAAGCAACTGGACAAAGCTATTGCCGAGCAGCTTGAGGGACAGCCTGGCTGGAAGAACATCGGCGCGCTCAAAGGCGTCGGCCCCATCCTGATCAGCACACTGGCCTGCGAGTTGCCCGAACTGGGCAGCTTGGGAAGCAAAGCCATAGCGTCGCTGGTGGGGTTGGCCCCGATGAACCGGGAAAGTGGCACCTGGCAGGGCCAACGGCGGATCAGTGGTGGGCGCGCGGTGGTACGCGAAGCCCTTTACATGGCGGCCCTGACGGCCATCCGGTACGAGCCAAGACTGCGCGCGTTTTACGCTGGCCTGAAGGCCAAGGGCAAAGCGAGCAAGGTGGCGCTCGTGGCGGTCATGCGCAAAATGCTGGTGATCCTAAACGCCCGTAAGCGGGACGCCGAGGTGGCCCTCGGCTGCCCCTGACAAGACAGTTGCTACTGACCATACGGATAGATCCACTCCATGCGTGGATTCCGTTCGAGGCCACAGGGTCAGAGCGCTTCCCGGCGGGAGGGGATCGGACCCTGTCGATCATTGCGCCTTGGCAGCCTCGGCATTCCACGCCGCGACCTTGGCCCTGGTGTCGGCCAGCATCTTGTCCAGCGCGGCACGGTCATACACGTTGCCACGCAGCACCACGCTGTCGATCTTTTCGGTGGCGGCGATGTCCTGCAGCGGGTTGGCGGTCAGCAGCACCAGATCGGCGGCCTTGCCCTGCGCGACACCACCGTAGCGGTCCATCTGGCCGAACCAGGCCGGGCCGGAACGGGTGGCGGCCGACAGCGCCTGCGGCGCGCTCAGGCCCTCCTTCACGAACAACTGCAACTCCTGGTGCAGGGCGATGCCCGGGAAATTGAACGAATTGAGGAAGCCCGCATCAGTGCCGGCGATGATCGTGACCCCCGCTTCCTGCAGCATCGGCAGCACGGCAGCCACCTGATGATACTGCGCGTGGCGCGCCTCGATCTGTGCCGGCGTGGCCTTTGCCGCACGGTCCACGCGCCATTGGTAGGTCGCGCGCAGGCCGGGGCCGATGTAGGCCAGGTACGGGTCGTTGGCATGGTCATCCTGGTCGAGGAAATCGAGGATGCGGCCGCCGTTGAGGGTCGGGGTCACGAACACGCCACGCTTGGCGAAATCACGGTAGGCATGCATCGCCGTGTCACGGTCGAAGCTTGCATCGAGGCGGCGGTTGGCTTCGGCGCGGTCGATGCGGCCTGCGCCGAAGTCGGCGGCGATCTGCGCTTCGTCCTTGCTGCCGGCCTTGAATGCGTAGTCCAGATGCTCGATCGAGACCAGGCCGGCATCGACCGCCTGCTCCACGGTCAGCGCCATGGGAATGTGGCCCGAGGCCTTGAAGCCGGCCTTGCGCGCGGCACCGGCCGCGTACAGGAACAGCTCCGGCGTCAGCGTGCTGTCGGTGATCTTCACGAAATCGACCTTGTCATGCTGCAGGCGGGTGATCGCCTGGTCGACGTCGGCTTGGCTGCCGACTTCGATCGTCCCCTTCCACACCGGCTTGATGCCTTCGATCTTCGCACCCGAGCTGAGCAGGCGCGGGCCGAACAGCGTGCCCTTGGCAATTTCACCGCGCCACTGCAGCACCTGCCCGGGCAGGTCGCCGGAACAGTCACGCACGGTGGTGATGCCGTGCGCGATGTACAGCGGCAGCAGCGCCTTGTTCTCTTCGATCAGCGCCGGGCCACCGCCGAAGTGCACGTGCATGTCCCACAGGCCCGGGATCAGGTACTTGCCCTTGGCATCGATCTGGCGGGCTGCGCTCCACTGGCCGCGCAGCTGGGCGTCCGGGCCGACCGCAACGATGTCCTCGCCACGGATCACCACGCTCTGCCCGGCCCGGGTGCTGGCATGTTCCACGTCGACCACGGTGGCGTTGCGGATCAGCAGGTCGGCGCGCTCGGCAGCAGACGCCGACAGCGGCGCCACCGCAAGGAGGATGGCAAGGGACAACGGACGGGAACGGAACATGGACAGCATCCTGGTGGGCACGCCCAGCGTGCGGGTGGAAGGGGTTTGCATTCAGCGCGTCGCGCCGTGCTGGCGCAACAGGGTTTCAATGCCGGCATAGCCGCGCTGGCGCGCGTGTGCCAGCGGCGTCACGCCATCACCGTCAGCCAGCTCGGGATCGGCACCGGCATCGAGCAGCAGCTGCACGATCTGCACGTGGCGCGCGCCGCCATCGCCAAGCAGGATCGCTTCCAGCAGCGCGGTCCAGTGCAGGCGGTTGACATGATCCACCGCGACGCCGGCGCGCAGCAGCGTGCGCACGGTGGCCACGTGGCCACGCTCGGCGGCGGGAATCAGCGCGGTGCCGCCATAGCGGTTGGTGCTGTGCAGATCGGCGCCGTGCGCCAGCGTCATCGCCAGGATCTCGTCCAGCCCACGCGCACCGGCATACAGGTAGGCGCTGTCCTGCAACGCATCCTTGGCGTTGACGTCGGCGCCGGCTTCGATCAGCGCGCGCGCGGCCTCCACGTTGTTGCCGTGCGTGGCCAGCAGCAGCGCCGTGCGGCCCTGGCCATCGCGCGCCTCCAGCGTGGCGCCCTCCTCGATCGCCTGTCGCACCGCATCGTCGTCGCCGCGACTGGCGGCATCACGCAGGCGGCCATCGACGTCGGCTTTGGACGTTGCGGTGCAGGCGGGCGTGGCCAGGGCCAGCAGGCACAACAGCAGCACGCGCGCGAAGGGCGCAGGCCTGGCAGCAGAACAATGGAAGCGCATGACGTGTCTCCTCGTGTCCGTCGCACGGAATGCCGGGCGGCGGTGGCAGCAGCCGGGCATTGCCGGGCCGTGGCCTGCATGGTAGAAGTCGGCCGGGGTATCCAGAAGTGAAATGTTCAAATGGCTGACAGTGCCAAATCGAATAGAACGCTGTTCGAACTGGACCTGCTGCGGGCGCTGGTGATGGTGGCCGACTGCGGCAGCTTCACTACGGCAGCCACGCGCCTGCATTCGACCCAGTCCACGGTCAGCCAGAAGGTGCGCCGGCTGGAAGCGTTGGCGGGGCATCGCCTGCTTGAACGCGGCCACCGCGATGTCCATCCCACCGATGCCGGCCACACCCTGCTCGGCTACGCCCGGCGCATGCTCGACCTGAACGAGGAAATGGCGCAGGCACTGGCCGGCGCCACGGTGGAGACCGCGGTGCGCATCGGCGTTCCCGAGGACTTCGTCAATGCGCAGACCACGCGCATGCTGGCCGCCTTCAGCCGTCGCCACCCGCAGGTGAAGCTGGAGATCAGCAGCGGCCTCAGCCGCGACCTGGCACAGGGTTTCGACCACGGCGAGCTGGACCTGGTGCTGGTCAAGCAGCGCCGCAACAGCCGCCAGGCGGTGCACTGCCGCCGCGAGCCGATGCACTGGATCGACAGCCTGCGCAGCAGCTGCCTGCAGCAGGATCCGCTGCCGCTGGTCACCTTCCCGCCGCGCGGGCTGTACCGCGACGAGATGATCCACGCCGTGGAAGCACTGGGCCTGCGCTGGCGCATCGCGTTCACCAGCTCGTCGCTGAGTGGCATCCAGGGCGCGGTGGCCGATGGCATCGGCATCAGCCTGTTGCCGCGTCGGGCGGTCGCCCGCGATCACCGCATCATCGATGGCGATCGCGCGCTGCCGGTGATCGACAATTACGAGATCGGCCTGTTGCACCGCGCGGACGCTGATGACGCCGTGCGTGCGCTGGCCAGCGAGCTGTGGCGGCAGGTACAGCGCGAACCGGAGTGACCACAGTGGATCCACGCCATGCGTGGATGCATCCCGCTCGACGTCGTCCCTTGCGGCGGCAAGCGGGAAAGCCGGCGAGCATGGCCGGCACTGCAGCGGTTGGCACGGCGCGGCGCTACAGCCAGCGGCCGTCGACCACCACCCGGCGCTCCACCGGTACCGCGGCCACCGCAGCCGGGCCGTGGTCCGCACGTACGGCGACGAAGGTCGCCGGCAGGCCTTCGGCGATGCCATGCTGCGGCAGGCCGATCACCTGCGCGGCATGCGTGGTGACCATGTCCAGCGCCAGCATCAGGTCGGCATCGGTGTAGAAGCCCGAGCGGTAGCCCAGCAACATCGCACGCTGCAGCAGGTCGCCGTTGCCGTAGGGCCACCAGCAGTCACGGATGTTGTCATTGCCCGCGAACACGCGCACGCCGGCATCGTGCAGTGCACGCAGTGGCGGGAACGGATGATCGCCCGGCGCGTTGCTCATGATGGCGACACCGGCGGTGGCCAGCGCCTCACCCACCTGCAGTGCGCGCGCCAGCGGCACATCGCCCAGCGAATAGGCATGGCTGACCGCCACGCGCCCCTGCAGGCCGGCAGCACGCGTGCGCGCGGCAATGCGCAGCAGCTGCGCCAGTCCGGTTTCAGCGGGCTCGTGCAGATGGATGTCCAGCCGCACGCCATGGCGCTCGGCCAGCCCGAACAGCAGCGCCAGCTGGCCTTCGGCATCACCGTCGAGCGTGGTCGGGTCGATGCCGCCGAGCACTTCCACGCCCGCGGAAAGCGCCTGCTCCAGTACGGCGGCGGTACCCGGGCAGGACATTACCCCGGCCTGCGGGAACGCCACCAGCTGGACGCGCATGATGTCGGCACAGCGCCGCGCCGCTTCGCGGACCGCCTCGAGATGGCGCAGGCCGGTGCTGCCATCCACATCCACGTGGCAGCGCATCGCCACGGTGCCGAAGCGGCTGCATTGGCGGATCAATGCCTCGGCGCGGTCCACCATCGGCGCGGCGCCGGCCATCGCGGCCTTCTCCACCGCCAGCCGCTCACGCAGGCTGTTCACCGGCTGGTGCGGATGCCAGCGGTCCCCGACGAAGCTCTTGTCCAGATGGATGTGGCCGTCGACCAGCCCGGGCAGCAGCGCAAAACCGTGCAGGTCGATGTGTTCGGCCCCTTCGGCCGGCACTGCATCGCTGCCGAGGCCGCGGATGCGCCCGTCCTGGATATGGAACTGCAGCGGCGCACCGTCGCGGTCGACACCGCCATGGACGAACTGGAGGGTCATCGGGAACTCCGGGAAAGCCAAGTCAGGGCGCCATCCTGCGCGCAGCGACCGCCATCGGCCAACGAAATATCTGGATGCCACATATTCACCAATCCGATGAACGCGGTGGCGACGGCGCGCGACGGCCACGCCGTACAGACGCCTGAACGGGTAACATAGGCGCCTGTTTCCGCTGTGATGCCGCATGGGCCCGTCCGACCGCCACGACCGTCTCCGCCGCTGGCAGGCCGCGTCACTGCTTGCGGCTGCACCGATCGCCAGCCTGTCCGCCACCGATGCCGCCGCCAGCGCGCCGCTGCAGGCGCCGCCCGGCCAGCAACGCATCGCGCCGGCGGCGCTGGTCGAGCGGCTGCACCAGCGGGTACTGTCCGGGCAGAGTGCCACCGCCACCCTGGAACACTGGTGCGCCGAGCATGGCCTGGCCGAGCAGGCCCGGGTACGCGCGGTGCGCGTGCATGGCCAGGACAAGCCTGCACCCGCCGACGTGCTGCAGGCGCTGGGCGCCACGCGACCGGGCACCCCACTGCGCTACCGCCGCGTGCAGCTGGTCTGTGGCAGCCGTGTGCTCTCCGAGGCCGACAACTGGTACCTGCCGGAGCATCTCAGCCCTGCCATGAACCAGGTGCTGGACAGTACCGACGAACCCTTCGGCCGTGTGGTCGGCCCGCTCGGCTTCCAGCGCCAGACCCTGGCCGACCAGACCTTCTGGCCGCCGCGCGGCGAAGGCGACCACGGCGTGATCCTGGAGGTGCGCGCCCTGCTGCGCGACCGCCAGCAGCAGCCCTTCAGCTACGTCATCGAATCGTACCTGCAGCAGGCGCTGCCCTAGGCCACCGGCGCGCGCCATCACAGCGGATATCGACACAGCAGAAGGCCCGGCATTGCCGGGCCTTCTGTTTGCCAGCCGGATCAGCGGAACCGGTAGTCCAGCTGCAGCCAGTACTGGCGCCCGTACGGGTCGTAGTTGCCGACCGGGTAGAACGGCCAGCCGCCTCCGTTCTTGTCCGCCGGCGGGCGGCTGTCACGCAGGTTGTTGACGATCACGCCCACCGACAGGTTCTCACCGAGCTGGCGGAACACGCTGGCGTTGTAGGTCATGTACGGCGCGATGCGGCCACTGCCATCGGTCTTCGGCAGCGAGCCGAAGCGGTTGCCATACAGGGTGGTGGTCCAGTCTCCCTGGTTCCAGGTGATGCTGCCATTGGCCTTGCTGCGCCACTGGTAGTCATCCAGCGAATTGCGGATGTCGCGCTCCGGATCATCGGCGAACTGCCGGTACGTGTGTTCCAGCACCACGGTATAGGCCAGGCGCGTGGTGAAGCGGCCATAGCGGCCGGCGTCGAAGCGCCAGTTGCCCTTCAGGTCCAGGCCACGCACCGATTCGGAGGCCGCGTTGATCGGGTTGATCAGCACACGGGTGACCTGGTCCGGCTGCACCGTGGCATTGGACGGGTTGCGGATCACCCGCGACAGCGCGTCCTGGCACAGCGGCGAACCGATATCGCGCGCTTCGCCACCCAGCGTGCGGCCCAGGCGGCAATCGGCCTCGTCACGCAGGATGCGGCTGGTATCAAGGCTGGTCACCTCGTTGTCGATGCGGATGTCGTAGTAGTCGGCACTGAAGTCCAGCCCGGCCAACGGCGACCAGACCACGCCGAACCCATAGGACTTGGCCGTTTCCGGCTGCAGCTGCGCATTGGCGCGGTTGCTGTAGTCGATCGACAGGCCGTTGTAGTCGCAGTTGTCGTACGACTGGCCTGCGGTGCGGCAGCGCCAGTAATCGGTCATGCCCGGGTTGTAGCCCCGGGTCTCGGTGGCGAACACGTAGTTCATGTCCGGCGCACGGAAACTGGTCGCCGCAGAGCTGCGGATCAACAGGCTCTCGATCGGGCGGAACTCGACGCCGAAGCTCCAGGTTGCCTTGCCGATGTGCTCGCCGCCCGCACGGTACTGGTCATAACGACCGGCCAGCGTGGTGGTCAGCGATTGCAGCAGCGGCAACTGCAGCTCCACGCCGGCCGCATAACGGTCACGGTCACCGCCGGCACCGATACCGGCGCTGGTGTTCCAGAACTCGCCGGTGCCCAGCCGCGGGTCCGGGCGGTTGCGGTAGCCCTGGCTGCCGGCCTCGACCACCGCTGCAAGCGCGGCATCACCGCCCGGCAGCGCGAACAGGCGGCCGTTGACGCTGGCGCTGAAGGTCTGCAACCACGCCGCGTTGCGGCTTTCCTGGTAGCCGGACAGGCGGCCGTACTCCTCCGGCGTCAGCGGCTGGAACAGGCGCGACGGGTCCGGTGCATAGACCTCCACGCCATTGCGCACGCCCAGCTGCGGGCCGAGCAGGTATTCGTTGATGCCGGCCAGCAGTACCGGGCGGCGGGTGCGGTTCTCATAGCGCGAACGGCTGTAGACCGCTTCGTAGTCCCAGCCGCTGTCGCCAAGCTGGCCACGCGCACCAATATTGAACGACCACGAATTCTCCAGGAATCGGTTGGCATTGCGCGGCAGGCCACCGATTTCTTCCGGCGCGAACCGGCGGTACCAGCTCTCCAGGGTGCCGGTGTTCTGGTTGTAGAAGTAGTTGCGCGAGGAGGTCCAGGCCGGTGCGCGGGTGTTGTTGCTGATGCGTGCGCTGCCTACCGCCAGATCGGCGAACAGGTCGGTGGTCTCGTTGAGGTGGAAGGTCGCCAGGCCATAGCCGTTGAGGTTGCGCTTCTCGGTCTGCACCGTCCAGTAGCTGGCCGCGGCCTCGTTGCTGCCGCAGTACCAGCCCAGGCGCGGGTTGCTGGCGCGGAACACGCTGCCACCGTAGATGCCGGACGCAGCATCGCAGCCGTTGAGGCCTGGATCGATGTTGCGGCCGGTGGCGGCGTTGCGACGGTAGGCGATCGCCGTTGCCTGCGGCGCCTTGCCGGCTGGATCATCATCCAGCGAATCCATGAAGTCGCGCTGGCGCGCGTGGATCGCCTTGCGCACGTCGAATTCGAAGCCGAACAGCGCATCCCATCGCTCACCGGAACTGCCGCCCACCACCTGCACGCGCTGGTTGTCACCGCCGCCCTGCTGGGTGCCGCCGGCGCGCACGTTGACGTCCACGCCTTCAAAACGGTCCTTGAGGATGATGTTGACCACACCGGCAATGGCGTCGGAGCCGTACACCGCCGACGCACCGGCAGCCAGCACTTCGATGCGCTCGATCAGCGCACTGGGGATGTTGGCCAGGTTGACCACGTTCACCGAGCCTTCGTAGGCCAGCGGGTAGTCGGCCTGGCGACGGCCGTTGACCAGCACCAGCGTGCGGTTGGGCCCCAGGCCACGCAGATTGATCGTGTTGGCGGCCGGGGTGAACGTATTGCCGAAGTCCTCGCCCTGCACGTTGCCGGTATTCTCGGTCAGCGCACTGAGGGCGTCGAAGGCATTGCGGTAGCCCTGCGCGTCGATCTGCTCGCGGCTGATCACCGTCACCGGCGAGGGCCCCTCGACACTGGCACGTGGAATGCGCGAGCCGGTGACCTTCACTTCCTGCAATGTGGTGGGTGCGCTTTCCTGCGCGAAGGCCGGCAGCGAGGCCAGCATCAGGGACGACAGCGCGAGCACCAGCGGACGCGGGCGCAACGCCTTGGGGGAGGCGGACATGGGCTTCCTGGGGGAGTGGGTGGTGGACGGGGAGCCGTGCCTGTGCGGCGCATAACGATCCCGTAACGAAAGTGTCCTGAATGGACGGTTTCAACGGAAATGACCAGCCCTGATGGGCTTATGCCTGAACCGAATCAGAGCGGTTCGCGGCAGTACCGCGTTTTTGCAAGGATTTGCATGGCATGGCAGGGGCGATGCTTCCATGGTGGGCGAATGACCCACAGCGCCCCTTTCCTCCCTCTTGACCCGCTAAGGCCCGTGCTGCGCCGCCATCTGCTGCACCTGCAGGCCGCGCCTGTCACCCTGCGTTCGTTCCAGCGCACCGACCTGCCGCGCTGGCGCGTCTTCGATGACCGCCGCCAGCGCGTGCAGCGACATGCGCCCGGCGTCGACGAAGAAGCACGCTTCCTTGCCAGCGTCTATCGTTCGCGCCTTCAGCAGGACAACGATCTGCTGGTGCTCGGCGTATTCGATGACGCCGAGGGCGCCCTGCTCGACCAGCTGCATGTACGCCTGCACTCCCTGCACTCGCGCTGCGCCGAGCTGCACTCGCTGCAGCACGGCCAGGCCCATCCGCAGGCCGCGTTGCGGGCGCTGTGCCCCTTTCTGTTCGACGACGTCGGCCTGCACCGCCTCTTCGTGCTGCTGCCACCGGGCTGCACCTCCCCGTTCGCCCAGGCGCTGCAGGCCCAGGGTTTCAGCTGCGAAGGCATCCTGCGCGACCACCACCTGGATGCGGCCGGATGGCATGACCGCCAGCTGCTGGCGCTCACCGCAACCACATGGCGCAACGGCCGGTAGCGAACCGGCTAACGCACCCGCTCCAGTGCCGCTCCGGCACCGGTCAACAGCGTGCAGGCATGGTCCTGCAGCTCTTCGCCACTGGCGTCGTTGCCGTTGGCCGCGTCCACCCGGGTCGCCAGCAGGATGAAGCCAGGGTCCCCCTGCACGTCGTCGCGGCCGGCCACCACCAGGCTCCACTGGCCGACATCGCCCACCCCGCTCAGGCCATAGGCCAGCAGGTTGAGCGGATTGGCGGTCAACTCCGCGCCGGGCAGCAGGTAGGCCTGGTACTGATGCCCGCGCAGCGGTACCGGCAACGGGGACCAGTGCGGGCCCAGGGTGCCGGCGTGCGCGTCCAGCGCCTGCAGCACGTCCGCGCGCAGGCAGTCGACATGGATGTGCAGCTGGTGCTGCGAGCGGCCATGCGGTGAATTCAGCGCCAGGCTGGCCACGCTGCGCGGCAACGGCCGGCCCAGGGCGCGTTCGGTATGCGCGCGGGCCTGCCAGGCCGCGGCAAAATAGTTGGGCGCTCCACGCCGGTACAGGCCGTGGCTTTCGATGCCGGTGACCTTGTCCAGCGGCATCAGCAGGAACTGGTAGTCACCATGCGCGTCCTTGACCAGCACGTCGCGCCGGTCCGGCGCCGTCTCCACCCGCAGGCAGCTGCCCCGCGGGCCTTCCGCCGCCCGGCAGTCGCGCTCGATCAGGCGCCACAGCGCGTCGGAATGCGCAGGCGGTGGGGGCGGCGCACTGGCACAGGCGGACAGCACCAGCAGGGAGGGCAGCAACAAGGGGCGCAGGGACACGGCAGCAGCTCACGGAACAGGCACGGCGGACAGCGCCGTGCTGCATTCTAGCCAGTGCCGTACTGCAGTCAGTAGGTGCCGAACGGCACTTCAACCACGATCGGGGCAGCGCCCTCGCCGGCCTGCAGGGTGTAGCGGTCCAGCGCGCCATCGTCATCGGCATGCGGCTGCCGCTGGAAGTGCAGCAGATAGCGGGTGTCGCCCAGCCGTATGGCATTGCCGTCGGGCTCCAGCGCGGCGCCCTCGGGAATCAGCAGGCCGCCCAGGTCACTGTAGGCGCCCGGCACATCGGCGAAGCCATAGTCGGCCAGTTCGTCCACCCGCTGCATCGCATAGACGTGCGGCAGATAGGGGCGTGCCGGGCTGCGGCCATTGCTCAGGTCGGTCACCCAGGCCTGCGGCAGGTGGTACTCCTCGCGCAGCGCGGCCACGCCCAGCGACGGGCTGGCTACCTGCAGGCAGCACACCGTGCGCTTGCCTTCACGGTCGACAATGGCGAACCGATCGCCGCGGGTGGCGGCCTGCGGCAGCATCGCAAAGGCCAGATCGCGCTGGGCCGGCACGTGGCCGGCTTCGGTCTGCAGGTTGCGCCAGGCACCGAACACCGGCGTTTCCGCAGCAGCGGCCGGCGTCGGTTGAGCCGCCGACGCGGCGAACGTCAGGCCCCATGCCGACAACGCCAGTAAAATTGCCCTGCATTTGTCACGGAAACTGCCTGCCGACATACCTCTCCAGCACCCGCACCGGAATGGCCCGGCCTGCCCGCTGGCGTGCTGCCAGTCATTCCGCTCACTATGCAGTGATCACGCTGTGCCGGCAATGACCGGGACGCTGACGCCTTTCGCACGCTGGGTGCTATCGTTCCGCCCATCTTCCCTGCGCAGGAGCGCTGCATGTCCGCCTTCCGTCTGTCCCTGTTGCTGCCCGCGTCGGCCCTGCTGCTGTCGGCCTGCGTCAGCACCCCCGGTCCGCAGGTCAAGGGTACCGGCCACTGCGACGCCAGCCAGCTGGGCTGGGCAATCGGCCAGCCTGCCAATGAACCCAACATCCGCCGCCTGTCCAGCGAAAGCGGTGCCGGCCTGGTCAACCCGATCGGCCCCAACACCATCACCACCAAGGACATCCGCCACGATCGCCTGCGCGTGTACGTGGACAAGGACAACATCATCACCGCCACCCGCTGCGAGTAGGCCCTGTAGAGCCGAGCCCATGCTCGGCTGCGCTTCCGTGACAGCCGAGCGCAGGCTCGGCGCTACAGCTCATGGCTCGGTATACCCCGCAGTCCGGCAGCGCCTGGTCGGGGTGGAATGCCCCGCTGCTGAAGCGGAACAGGCTGGGATTGCGATGGTAACCGCTGCCCGCCATCACCTGTGTGGAGTCGAGCCATGCTCGACTGCTGTCTGTCCGGACGAGCAGCCGAGCATGGGCTCGGCTCTACATCATCCGCAGTCGCAGCCACCCCAGCCCTTCGCTTTCGAGGTCTGGCCGATACCGGGGTTGAACGTGTTGCTCGGGTCCAGCTGCCGGTAGAACCCCGACAGCGCCGGCTTGGCCGGGTACAGGTGGCCTACATTGTGTTCGGCCGGATATTCGGCGCCACGCTGGTCCAGCAGCGCCCACATCGCATGCTCGATCGCCATCGGGTCCTCGCCCTTGCGCGCGATGTAGTCCTGGTGGAACACGTGGCACAGGAAGTGGCCGTAGTAGAGCTTGTGCAGCAGGCGGCCGTCGAGATCGGCCGGCAACTGCTCGAACCAGTCGGCGTCATCGCGGCGCAGCGCGATGTCCAGCGCCACGATGTCCTGCACCTGCGCGCGATGCACTTCGCGGTAGCGTACCGCCGCACCGGCCACGGCGAAGCGGTGCAGGAAAGCCTTGCGCCCCTCCTCCGCCGTGCAGTGGAAATAGCCTCCCTCGTGCGCGGCGAAGAAGTCGCGCAACCACGCTTCGGTCTGTGCTGCGTCCTGCGCAGAGACCTTCAGCAACAAGTGGTGCTCATAGCGCTGGCGGAACTCACCCATGCGCGTGGGCAGGTGCGAGGGCAGCAGGCCGGTCAGCCCCTGCATCACCCGGTCGGTGACCCCGCGCAGGCCCAACCGTTCGAACCAGCCATCGACCCGGCTCTTCAGTGCGAACGCGGCCGGCACGCGCGCAGTGCCCAGGCGGTCGATCAGCAGGAAGCTGTCCTTGCCGTAGCGCTCGCCGATGTCATACGCATCGCGGTGGATGTACTCACCGGCAATCGGCAGCCGCTCGAAGCCGGTCAGCAGCTGGCGCCGGATCGCCGTGAGGCTGTCGGTGCGGTTGCTACCGATGTAGAAGACCTCGGCGGCCTCCTTTTCGAAGGTATCCAGGCGCACTGCGAACACCGCCAGCTTGCCGGCGGACCCGGCGGCCTCGAAGTGGCGGCGGGGATCCGCATTGAAACGCGCCGGGGTATCGGCATCAATCCGGCGCACGTCCTCGGCGTAGTGGGGATCGGAGGCGGCGCGGCCATCGCCGTCGCCCACGTCGGCAGCCGAGTAGTCACCGGCCTGCAGGCGCTGCAGGATCTGCTCGGGCGTCTCACCCAGCGCGATGCCCAGATGGTTGACCAGTTGCAGCTGGCCCTGCGCATCGACCTGCGCATACAGCGCCAGCTCCGTGTAGGCCGGGCCACGTCGCACCAGCGCGCCACCGGAGTTGTTGCAGATGCCACCCAACACCGAGGCGCCGATGCAGGACGAGCCGATCACCGAATGCGGTTCGCGGCCCAGCGGCGCCAGGGTCTGCTCCAGGCGGTCGAGTGTCGCACCGGGCAGGCACAGCACCTGGCGGCCTTCGTTCAACAGCTGGATGCCGGTCAGGCGCAGCGTGCTGACCAGCACGATCGGCCGGCCATAGTCATCGCCGTCCGGGGTCGAGCCACCGGTCAGGCCGGTGTTGGCTGCCTGCAGGATGATCGCCGCGCCGCCCTGCACCGCCGCCTGCAGCACACGCCACAGTTCCAGCAGCGTGCCCGGGCGCACCACCGCCAGTACCGGGCCGTCGCCGAAGCGGTAGCCACGGCGGAAGCGGCGAGTGGCCCTCTCACCGGTCAGCACATGGCGGCTACCGACCGCGTCGCGCAACTGCGCCAGCACGGCATCGTGGCCACTCATGGCAGGCTGACCAGCAGATCGCGGCCGATGTCGGCGATGCGGCGCGCGCCGGTCAGTGTCATCGCCACGCGCATCTCCTTGGCGATCAGGTCCAGCAGGTTGGCCACGCCGGCCTCGCCCTGGGCGGCCAGTGCATAGACGAAGGCACGACCCAGCAGCACGGTATCGGCCCCCAGCGCCAGCATGCGCACCACGTCCAGGCCGGTGCGGATGCCCGAATCGGCAAGGATCTTCAGGTCGCCCTGCACCGCATCGGCAATGGCCGGCAATGCACGTGCGGTGGACAGCACCCCATCCAGCTGGCGGCCACCGTGGTTGGACACCACGATGCCATCGGCACCGAACCTGACCGCATCGCGCGCATCATCCGGGTCGAGGATGCCCTTGATCACCATCGGGCCGTTCCAGAACTCGCGGATCCACTCCAGGTCCTTCCACGAAATGGACGGGTCGAAGTTGCTGCCCAGCCAGCCGATGTAGTCCTCCAGCCCGGTCGGGTTGCCACGGTAGGTGGAGATGTTGCCCAGATCATGCGGGCGGCCGAACAGGCCGACGTCCCACGCCCAGTGCGGATGGGTGATGGCCTGGCCGATGCGGCGCAGCGAGGCGTTCGGGCCGCTCATGCCCGAATGGGCATCGCGGTAGCGCGCGCCCGGCACCGGCATGTCCACGGTGAACACCAGCGTGGTCACGCCCGCAGCCTTTGCCCGCTCCAGCGCATTGCGCATGAAGCCGCGATCGCGCAGCACGTACAGCTGGAACCACATCGGCCGCTGGATCGCCGGTGCCACCTCCTCGATCGGGCACACCGACACCGTGGACAGGGTGAACGGGATGCCGCGGCTGTCGGCCGCGCGCGCCGCCTGCACTTCGCCGCGCCGGGCGTACATGCCGGTCAGGCCGACCGGCGCCAGCGCCACCGGCATCGCCAGTTTCTCGCCGAACAGCTCGGTTTCCAGGCTCAGGTCGGACATGTTGCGCAGGATGCGCTGGCGCAGCGCGATGTCGGACAGGTCGGAAACGTTGCGCTTCAGCGTGTGCTCGGCATACGCGCCGCCATCGATGTAGTGGAACAGGAACGGCGGCAGCCGGCGTTCGGCCGCAGCACGGTAATCGGTGGAGGCGGAGATGATCATGGGGTCAACCGTGTGGGGAAGGCAGGCGCGAGGCCCGCGCACGCCGGGCTTCGTTGTCATCGAGGGTGCGCAGCGTGGTGTGCACGAACTCGAGGTGGGCATGCGCGGCGGCGCGCGCGCGTTCGGGATCGCCGGCCAGCACCGCGTCCATCATTTCGCGGTGCTGGTCGGACAATGGCGAGAAGGTCCGTGCCGAGGTATAGAGCTTCTCGCGGCTCTGCGAGATGTTGGTCTGCAGCAGCTCGAACAGCCCGCGCATCACCTGCAGCAGCACCAGGTTGTGCGACGCCTCGGCGATGGACAGGTGGAAGGCCGCGTCTGCCTCCGCTTCGCCGGCGGGGTCGTCCTTGCCGTGCGCGTCCATCATGGTCTGGAAGGCCTGCGCGATGCGCGCACGGTCCTCGTCGGTCGCCCGCAGCGCCGCATGCCAGGCGGTGGCACCTTCCAGCGCGTGGCGGATCTCCAGCACGTCGAAGCGGTATTCCGGATCGCCCTGGAACAGCGGCAGGTAGGGCGCCAGTGGTTCATCCAGCGCCTGCCGCGCGCGCGCCGCCGGTTCGGCCACGTAGGTGCCGCCACCGACCCGTGCGGTCAACAGGCCCTGGCTGGCCAGCTGCGCGATGGCCTCGCGCAGCGCGGTGCGCGAGACCCCCAGCTGCACCGCCAGGGTGCGCTCGGCCGGCAACCGGTCGCCCGGCCGCAGCCCCTGCTCCTGCACCAGGCCGCGCAGCTGCGCGGCCACCCTGTCCGAAATACGTTGCGTGCTCATGGCGCCATTGTGGCCCGAAGCGTGCAGCAGGGGGTCAGAGCGCACGGCATGGCTCAGGGAATCATCCAGGTCAGCCAGTAGGCCTGGGCCAGGGTGATCAGGCCGACCATCGTGGTGAAGACCAGGCTGTGCCTGACGGTGAAGCGGAACAGGTCCGACTCCTTGCCGGCCAGGCCGACCGCCGCACAGGCGATGGCGATCGACTGCGGCGAGATCATCTTGCCGGTGACCCCGCCGGTGGTATTGGCCGCCACCAGCAGCACGTCGGACACGCCGATCTGCTGCGCGGTGGTGGCCTGCAGTGCCGAGAACAGCGCATTGGACGAGGTGTCCGAACCGGTCAGGAACACGCCCAGCCAGCCCAGGAACGGCGAGAAGAACGGGAAGGCGTCGCCGGTGTGCGCCAATGCCAGTGCCAGCGTCGCCGACAGGCCCGAATAGTTGGCGATGAAGGCGAAGGCCAGCACCATGCCGATGGAGTAGATCGGCATGCGCAGCTCACGTACGGTTTCACCGAAGGTCTTCAGCGCCGATCGGGCCGGCATGCGCAGCGCGATGATCGCGATCACCGCCGCAAGGAGGATCGAGGTCCCGGTGGCCGAGAACCAGTCGAATTTATAGACCGCCTCATAGCTGAGCGGCGCGTCCACGATCGGCGGCATCTTCTGCACCCTCTGGTCCAGGCCCGGCACCGGGAGCTTCAGCACCCAGCTTTCCAGCGGGCCGCCCGCCGCGAACAGCGACTTGAACGGCTTGATGCTCCACAACGTGACCATCGCGGTGAGGATCAGGAACGGCGACCACGCCTTGGCGATCTGGCCGACGCTGTAGCGCGGTGCCTCCAGTGCCTGTGCAGCCGCCTCGGCGCTGGTTTCGGTATCGAAGCGGAAGATCCGTACCGGCTTCCAGCGGCGCAGGAACAGGGTCAGGCACACCAGTGACGCCAGCGACGCGGTGATGTCCGGCAGCTCCGGGCCGATGAAGTTCGAGGTCAGGTACTGCGCGAGGGCGAACGAGCCGCCGGCCACCAGCACCGCCGGCCAGGTTTCCTTGATGCCACGCCAGCCATCCATGATCGCCATGATCCAGAACAGCACGATGACGGTCAGGAACGGCAGCTGGCGGCCGGCCATCTGGCCGATCTCGAATGCGTCCAGGCCGGTCACCTGCCCGGCCACGATGATCGGGATGCCCATCGCGCCGAACGCCACCGGCGCGGTGTTGACGATCAGGCACAGGCCAGCGGCGTACAGCGGCTTGAAACCCAGCCCGACCAGCAATGCTGCGGTGATCGCCACCGGCGCACCGAAACCGGCCGCCCCTTCCAGGAAGGCACCGAACGCGAAGCCGACCATCAGCATCTGCAAGCGCTGGTCTTCGGTCACCGACAGGATCGAAGCGCGGATGATGTCGAACTGCCCGGTCTTGACCGAGACCTTGTAGAGGAACACCGCGCCGATGATGATCCAGGCGATCGGCCACAGGCCGTAGACGAAGCCGAAGCCGGCCGCACCCAGCGCCTGGGGCAACGGCATGCGGTAGAACAGCAGGGCCACGCCAAGCGCGATGGCCACGGTGATCGTGCCGGCCAGCCAGCCCTTCATGCGCAGCACGGCCAGGGCAACGAAGAAGAACGCGATCGGCAGCAGCGCGATCAGGCTGGACAACCACAGGTTGCCGGCGGGGTCGTACAGGTGTTGCCAGGGCTGCATGAAGACTCTCGACTGGAGGCGGAATGTACCCACCGCAGGCGGTGGATGGCCGTGGCTGGCGATTATTGGTACTACCAATAACGAATCCGATCAGACCACGTGCGACGGATTTAACCGCCACTCCGATGAAGAGCCTATTAGACCATAGGGTTACACATTATAGTGGTACTACCATTAGCGAGACCCTGGAGGTGCCGGCCGCTGGCTGGCAACTCGAGATTCCTTATGAAATCCGCTTCTCCAACCGCCGCATCACCGCCAGCACCAGCACGCACAGCACGCTCACGCCGATGGCGATCACGTACTTGCTGATCCCCACCGCAATCCCGATGGCCGCGGCCATGATCAGCGAGCTGGCCGTCGTCAGACCGCTGACCTGGTCCTCGCGTGAGCCACGCAGGATGGTGCCGGCGGCCACGAAACCAACACAGGCCACCACCGCCTCGATCAGACGCACCGGATCAACCTGCAGCAGGTCGCGATAGCGCTCCTGCTGGAAATGCTCGGCCACCGAATCACCGAGGCCGACGATCAACGCGGCGGCCCCCGCGATCAGCATGTGCGTGCGCAGGCCAGCGGCGTGCTTGCCCATCTCGCGCTCGACGCCAAGCACGCCGCCGAACAGCATCGCGGTCGCGACGCGCAGCAGGATCGAGACATCCTGGGTAAGTTCCATGGGTCAGGCTCCGGGTGTTTTTCCCGGAGCCTTGCTCGGCGGTCGTAGGGCGGGAGTGAAGACGATGGCACGCCCTCTTCACCGCACGTCCTCATCCACGCCCTGCGTGGATCTGCTGACCGCACGCGCTCATTGCGCCAGGTAGCCGCCATCGATGGCGTAGTACGTGCCGGTCGCGAACGACGCATCGTCGCTGGCCAGCCAGGCCACCAGCGCCGCCACTTCCTCCGCCGTGCCCAGCCGCTTCAATGCGTGGCGACCCTCCAGGGTGGCGCGCACCTTCGGGTCCATCTTCTCCAGCAGCGGCGTGCTGATGAACCCCGGGCCCACCGCGTTGACACGGATGCCGTCTGCGGCATGTTCCCAGGCAGCGGTCTGGGTCAGCCCGACCACGCCGTGCTTGGCGGCCACATAGGCAGTGGAGCCGGCATAGCCCACCTGGCCCAGGATCGAAGCCATGTTGATGATGCTGCCGCCGCTGCCGGCCGCACGCATGGCCTGGATCTGCGCACGCTGGCACAGGAAGACACTGGTCAGGTTCACGTCGATCACGCGCTGCCAGCCATCGACCGGATAGTCGCCACTGCTGGCTGCAGGCCCGCTGATGCCGGCGTTGTTGACCGCGATATGCACCCCGCCGAGCTCCTTCACCGTGCGCTGCACTGCGGCCTCCACCGCCGCATCATCGCTGACGTCCAGCGCCACACCGATCGCCTGTCCGCCGTGCACCTGCAACTGCGCGACAGTGGCATCCACCGCATCCTGCTTGAGATCCCAGACCGAGATCCGGGCACCGGACGCCGCCAGTGTCTGCGCCACCGCAAGGCCGATGCCGGAGACGCCGCCGGTCACGATCGCGGTCTTGCCGGTGAGCTGGTAATCGATCATCTGTGTTCTCCACGTGTTGTCAATCGAAGCGGAATGCACCCGCCTGGCCAGCACGCTACGCCCCGACGTGTTACGACCGTGGCATATACAGGGCCTGCAACGATCCTTCCCATCGCTGCAACGCGTTCGCGCCTATGCTCAGGTCACGCATCTCCTCCCCATGGAATTCCCGATGACGACCCCTGCCGCCGATCTGCTGTTCACGCCCACCCGCCTCGGTGATATCGCCGTAGCCAACCGCATCGCGATGGCGCCCCTGACGCGCAACCGTGCCCTGCCCGACCGCGTGCCCTCACCGCTGGCGGTCACCTACTACCGGCAGCGTGCCAGCGCCGGCCTGATCATCGCCGAGGCCACGCAGATCAGCCCGCTCGGCCAGGGCTATCTGGACACCCCGGGCATCTACAGCCGTGACCAGGTCGCCGCTTGGAAAACGGTCACCGATGCAGTGCACGCCGAGGGCGGACGCATCGTGCTGCAGCTCTGGCACGTGGGCCGCATTTCCCACACCAGCCTGCTGCCGGAAGGCGAAGTGCCGGTGGCGCCCAGCGCGATCCGTGCCCAGGGCAAGACCTTCACCGCCAACGGTTTCGAAGATGTATCCGAGCCCCGCGCGCTGGGCATCGAAGAGATCCCGGCGCTCATCGAGGACTTCCGGACTGCCGCCCGCAATGCGATCGACGCCGGTTTCGATGGCGTGGAAGTGCATGCGGCCAATGGCTACCTGATCGACCAGTTCCTGCGCGACGGCAGCAACCATCGTGACGATGCCTACGGCGGCAGCATCGAGAACCGCACGCGCCTGCTGTTCGAAGTGGTCAGTGCAGTAGCCGATGCCATCGGCCCGGGCCGTACCGGCGTGCGCCTGTCGCCGGTCACGCCGGTCAACGACGCGCACGACAGCGACCCGCAGCCGCTGTTCAATCGTGCGGTGGAACGCCTGGATGCGATTGACGGGCTGGCCTTCATCCATGTCATCGAAGGCGCCACCGGAGGCGACCGTGACAATATCGCGTTCGACTATGCGGGCCTGCGCGCTCGCTTCTGCGGCCGGTGGATCGCCAACAACGGCTACGATGCCGCACGCGCCGGCCAGGCCGTAGCCAGCGGCTACGCCGACATGGTCGCCTTCGGCCGACCCTTCATCGCCAATCCGGATCTGGTCGCGCGCCTGCGTACCGGTGCGCCGTTGGCCGAGCTGGATGCGGACACGCTGTACGGCGGCGGCGAACACGGCTATACCGATTACCCACCGTTGGACCGCTGAGTTCAATGCGGTGCCTGCCCGGTTCCGGGCAGGCACCGGAGCCGGCAGTTTGGCCGTTTGGATCCCTGTTTTTGGCCACCCCGCCCCTCATCGAGGCGGCAGCAGCAGCGAAAATAACGCGATGTCACGCGAAGGGCGAGCGTGCACCGACGCCCCGTTTTCCTTGCCGAGCGCCGAGCGATGTCCCGATATTTCACCTTTGCCGATTACCGCCGTTTCGGCCAGCGCCATGGCTTCGATTACCGCGCTGATCCGGAACACCTGCGCGAGGACCAGTGGGCCGGTCGCGGCGAGGTCAACGAACAGTTCATGCGCGGTGGCATGAGCCTGATCGCCTCTGACGTGCATAACCGGTTCCCCTATGTGGCTACCGCGCAGCAGCGTCCCGGGCTTGCCATCCGCGTGATGCTGCAGGGGCAGGTCGACGTGCGTATCCCGCGACGCGGTGCATTTACCCTGCGTGCCGGTACCGCGATGACCGCCCAGCATCGCGACCAGATCGAGATGACCGGCGCGCACCCCGGCCAGACGCGCATGCGCGGGGTCAGCGTGATCGTGCCGGCGGGAGTCGATGCGGAAGTTTTCCGGATGCCACTGCTGGAAAAGGCGCTCGACACGCACCTGGAATGCCGCCACTGGGCCATTCCACACGCGATGTTGCCGGTGCTGGGCCAGTTGTTCGACCGCCCGTGGCAGGACGGCATCGATGCCTTGTGGCGCGAGGGCGTGGCACTGCAGCTGCTGGCGCTCGGCCTGCAGGCGGAGGACCTGCAGGCCGACCCGGTGCGCACGCTGCGCGCCGGCCAGCGCGAGCGCCTGGAACGCGTGCGCAGCTACCTGCATGACGACCCCAGCCATGCCCACAGCCTGGTCGAGCTGGCCCGGCTGGCCTGCATGAGCCCCAGCTCACTGCGCCGCCATTTTGCCCAGCAGTATGGAAGCTCGGTGTTCGATTATCTGCACGAGCAGCGCATGCGCCACGCCGAACAGGGCCTGCGCGAAAACGGATGGACCGTCGAACAGGCCGCCGCCGCCAGCGGCTACCGCCACCCCAGCAACTTCGCCGCCGCGTTCCGCAAGCGCTTCGGCCTGGTGCCCAGCCGATGGCGCACCGGTCCCTCGAAGGTGGGGTGAGAGCCTGTCGCCGGCAGGTGCCGACCTGGGTCGACACGCTCCGGCACCGTCGTGGATGCCGGCCAGCGGCCGGCACTACCACCAACTCCGGGCATGGCGAACCCGGAGGACCTCAGCAAGCTCAATACACCGGCAGATCGATGTAGCTGGCCTGCGCCGCGCTGTGCCACACCCGCTGCGTGGCCTTCTGGTAATCGCCTGGCTTGGCCAGGTAGAGGTTGGGCACGTAGGTCTGCGGATTGCGGTCATACAGCGGGAACAGGCTGGACTGCACCTGCACCATCACCCGGTGCCCCTTCTGGAAGGTGTGGTTGGCGTTGGGCAGATCGAAGCGGTACGGCAGCACCTGGTTCGCCGCCAGCGGCTTGGGTTCGCTGAAGCTCTCGCGGTAGCGGCCACGGAAGATCGCCAGCGACACGGGCAGCTCGTAGCCCCCCATCTCCGGCGTCGACGCTTCCTGGTCCGGGTACACATCGATCAGCTTCACCACCCAGTCGCTGTCGGTGCCACTGGTCGAGGCCTGCAGGTGAACCACCGGTGCGCCGCCGATGCGCAGCGGCGCCGTCAGCGGTTCGGTGATGAAGGTCAACACGTCCGGGCGACCATCGACAAAGCGCTGGTCCTTGACCAGCCAGGTGGTCCACATGTCGCGGTCGCCGAAGCGGATCGGGCGCGGCACGAACGGCACCGGCTTGGCCGGGTCGGACACGTACTCCTCGAAGTCGCCCTCGCCCGCCGCTGGCGCCTGGAACGCCAGCTTGCCGCCGGCACGCAGATAGAGCGGCTTGCTGCTGGCGGCACAGCCCTTGTCGCAGCTGCGCGGCCACCCTTTCAGGCGGTCCCAGTGGTTTTCGCCGGTGTTGTAGATCAGCACCGGCGGCGTGTCGGCCTTCGGTGCACCGTCCACCAGGTACTGGTCGAAGAAAGGCTTGAGCACATCGCGACGGAACTGCAGCGCGGTATCGCCATCGAACTTCAGCGCGCCCAGTTCGCTGCCGCTGTAGTTCACCTGGCTGTGCCGCCACGGGCCCATCACCAGGTAATTGCGGTTGTTGCCGCTGTCGCGCCCTTCCATCGCCTGGTAGGCGTGGTTGGCGCCCCACATGTCCTCCTGGTCCCACAGGCCCTGCAGCCACAGGGTCGGTACCTTCAGCGGCGTCTTCGCCATCACCGCGTCCAGCGCCTGGCCCTGCCAGAAGCCGTCATAGGCCGGATGCTCAACCAGCTTCTTCCACCAGGTCAGCTGGTCCACGCCGGTGAAACGCGCGTAGTCGCCGGCCGAACCGAGGCGCAGGAAAGTGCTGTAGTCGTCGTAGCCCAGGCTGGGCAGCGGCGTGCCCTTGCCGCGCTTCTCGGTCTGCATTGCGAAATAGTTGAAATTGACCTGCCGGAACGCACCGTAGTTGAGCCAGTCGTCACCCATCCAGCCATCGACCATCGGGCTCTGCGGTGCGGCTACCTTCAGTGCCGGGTGCGGGTCGGTCAGCGCCATCACCACGGTGAAGCCCTCGTACGACGAGCCGAGCATGCCGACCTTGCCATTGCTCTCCGGCACGTTCTTCACCAGCCAGTCGATGGTGTCCCAGGCGTCGGTGGCGTGGTCCACCTTGGTGTTGTTCAACGGCCCGCGCAGCGGCCGGGTCATCACGTAATCGCCTTCGGAGCCGTACTTGCCGCGGATGTCCTGGAACACGCGGATGTAACCGCCGTCGACGAACACCTCGTCGCCCTGCGGCAGCAGGTCGCGCATGCGCGGCGAATCGCTGCGGCTGGCGCGGCCGGCGGCATCGTAGGGGGTGCGGGTCAGCAGGATCGGCGCATTGTGGGCGCCCTTGGGCACCACGATCACCGTATACAGCTTGGTGCCATCACGCATCGGCACCATCACCACGCGCTTGTCGTAGTCACGACCGACATCGGGGGCAACGAAGGGCTTTCCGCTGATGTCCGGGGTCATCGGCGGGGTATCGGCGGCCAGCACAGTGCTGGACAGGCAAAGGGCAATGGCTACAGCGACGGCACGCACACGCATGGACAACCCCTCCCGGCAGGAAAGCTCCAAGCCTACTCCTGCCCTGCGCCGTGAAGTGTGTGCAGGCTTTGCATTCTGCGGTGGATGCAGGCAGGACTGATGGCACATGTGTCTGCGGTGCCGCTGCGCTCGCCGCATGACCGGTAGTGCTACCCGCTGGTAAACAACCGCGCAACGCGCCCCGGGACGCATGAAGTTGTACCAGCGGCCGACACTACCCGGTCAGGCCACCACCACCTCGTGCAGCGCCAGCCAGCGCCAGCGACCCTCTTCCTGCCTCAGCACCGCCAGCGATTCGCGCCACGCGGGCTGGCCGTCATCGATCGAATGCCCTTCGCGATAGCGCAGCACCGCCAGCGGCAACGGCGCATCCACCGCCTGCACGGCGTCGATGGAAATCCGCAGCCCGGGGCGCGCGCCGTGACCACTGGCGAACAACGCCTGCACGGCCTGCCGATCCAATCGGCGCCCGGCGATGCCGGCCATGCTGAAGTCCGCGCAGAAATGCGCCATCAGATCACCCAGCGCGTCGGTGCCGACGTCGGCACGGAACCAGGCCTGCAGCTTGTCATGCAGGTGGTGGATTTCATGTTCTGCGGTGGTTTCCATCAGGTGTTCTCCGGTTGCGAAAAGGTGATCCTCTGCGACCTGCGCAGCAATGCCATCGGCAGCAGGGTCAGCAGGGCGGCCAGCCCCAACGCCACGCGGGTGGCGTGGGCCGGCAGCCATTGCATGGCCAGTGCCAGCAGCAGCGCGATGGCCGCGGTGCCCAGGCAGAAGCTGAGCTGGCGATTGAGATTCCAGAGAGCGCTGGCATCACCCAGCGCCTCGCCCTCCACGCCCTGGAAGGCCAGCGTCTGCGCGGTACTGCTGCACAGGCTGCCGCCAGCGCCCATCAGCGCGAACAACAGCGCGGCCGATGCGAAGGCGGGCGGCGGCAGCAGCGCCATCAACAGCAGCCCACTGGCCTGCAGCAGCATGCCCACGCGCAGTACCGTGGCCGGGCCGAGGCGGGCCAGCAGCCGTTTGCTGGCCGTGATCGCCACGGCCGAGGCCAGCGCCCACGGCAGCATCAGCGCGCCGATGCGTGCGGCGCTGTAACCGGCCTGGTGCAGCTGCAGGGTACTGACCAGCTGGCTGCCGATGAACACGCCGGGCACGGCCAGATACACCAGCATCGCCAGGCGCAGCCCGCGATGGGACAGCAGTGACCAGCGCAGCAGCGGTTGTGCCTGCCGGCGTGCATGCTGCAGGTGGGCCGCCGCCAGCAGCAGTGCGACCAGCAGCAACACGGCACCTGCGCCGCGATGTCCGGACTCCCCCAGCCAGGTCAGCGCCAGCAGCTGCGCGCCCAGCGCCAGCATCGCGGTGGACAGCGCACAGGCCTGCAGGCGCGGTGCACTGCGCATGCCGTCGGCCGGCATCCACGCCAGCACCAGCCCGATCGCCACCACCGCCAACGGCAGGCTGGCCCAGAGCACGCCGCGCCAGGACAGCCACTGCACCAGCAACCCGCCCAGCGCGGGCGCCAATGCCGGCACCAGCAGCGCCACCAGCAGGATGCGCCGGGTCAGCGCGCCACGCTGGCCGGGCGTGCAGTGCCGGTACGCTGCCGCCTGCGCCACGGGAATCAGCAGGCCACCGGCCAATCCCTGCAGCAGGCGCCAGCCGAGCAGCCAGCCGATCCCTGGCGCTGCGCCAGCCAGCGCAGCGGCAACCGCGAACAACAGCAACGCCACCAGCAGCAAGCGACGCTCGCCGCAGCGCGCAGCCAGCCAGGGCGCCAGCGGAATCACCACGCTCAGGCCCAGCATATAGGCGGTGCCGACCCAGGCCAGGGTGCTGACCTCGGCGTGCAGTTCCGCTGCCAATGCCGGATAGGCCACCGTGGCGATGAACATGTTGGCCAGATCCAGGGCGAACACCAGCAGGAAGATCGCCTCGTGGCGCAGGCGGGGGGACGGCATCGGCGGCGCTCCAGCGGGGAAGCGACCAGCATGCCGTGTGGGTCTTGTTGGAAAAACACGACGGCAGCTGCAACACTGTCAAAACCATTTTGACAGTGAGCCGCAATGGTCAGCCTCGACCGCTTCGATATCTTCCGCGCTGTGGTCGAGGCCGGCAGCCTGACCGCTGCGGCCGATCGCCTCGGCCTCAGCCGCGCGGTGGTCAGCTTCAACCTGAAGCGGCTGGAACAGGAGTTGGGCGTGACCCTGCTGCTGCGCAGTACCCGCCACCTGGCCCTGACCGAGGCCGGCGAGCAGTTCCTGCAGCACTGCGTGCAGGCGCTGGATGCCGCGCAAGCAGCGATCGATGCCGCACGCCGCGACCAGCACCAGCTGCAGGGTGTGCTGCGCCTGACCACCACGCCGGAGTACGCCCAGCTGCGCTTGATTCCTGCGTTGGAGGCGTTCCGTGCGCGGCATCCGGCCCTGCAGTTGCATCTGTCGACCTCACCGGCGCCGGCGGACCTCATTCCCGAGCGTTTCGACCTGGCGATCCGTCTTGGCCGCCTGCCGGATTCAGGGCTGCACGCCAGCGAACTGGAGCGCCATCCACTGTGTGCGGTGGCGGCTCCGTCCCTGCTGGCACGCCTGCCCTCGGCCGATGCGGCCGATGACCCCGTGCAGCTGGGTACCCTGCCCCGCCTGGGCTACCCACGCCTGGCCGACGTGCCGGTGGTTGCCCCCGATGGCAGCGACGCGCTGTTCGCCACTCATCCAGGCAATGCCGTGGTGCGCGTGGATGGCGCCAGCAGCCTGCGCGCCTTCGCCGTGGCCGGCGCCGGGGTCACCGTGCTGCCACGTTGGCTGATCGAGGACGACCTGGCCCAGGACCGCCTGCGCCCGGTGCTGCGCCAGCACCGCTTCCCGCAGCAGAGCGTGTATGCGGTCTACCCGCACAGCACGCAGCCCTCACCGAAGGTGCGGCAGCTGATCGATTTCCTGCGCGGGTGGTTCGCCATATGAAAAGGGGACGGAGGGGATTAAGTCGTTTATGCATAAACGACTTAATCCCCTCCGTCCCCTTTTTCAGGCACGGCCCTGTGCGGGCCGTGCCTTCATGCATCAGCGCAGCACCTGCTCCACCAACTGCACGTCCACCGTCTGCAGCGGTTCGGCGGCGTTGCGCGACAGCTGTACCTGGTAGGTGCCACCGTCGATCTTCCACTGGCGCGCCTGTGCATCGTAGTGGGCCAGCGTCTTCGGCTCGGCTTCGATGCGGATGCGGCGCTGTTCGCCCGGCTGCAGGGTCACCTTGTCGTAGCCGATCAGGCGGATCGGCGTGGTGCTGCCGGCCGGCAGCTTCAGGTACAGCTGGGCCACGTCGGCACCGGCGCGCTTGCCGGTGTTGCGGATGTCGACGCTGGCGACCAGGCGCGAACCTTCCACGCTCACCTTCAGGTTGTCATAGGCGAACGAGGTGTAGGACAGGCCATGGCCAAAGGCGAAGGTCGGGGTCAGGCCCTTCGCCGCCATCCACTTGTAGCCGACGTTGGCACCTTCGATATCGAAATCGAACACATCACCGAACGGCTTGGCCGGCTTGAAGCCCAGGCCATCGATATGCGGGCGCGGCAGCTGCGACTCGTCCGTCACCCAGGTCACCGGCAGGCGACCCGACGGATTGACCTGGCCGGTCAGCAGCGCGGCGATGCCTTCGCCACCGCGGATGCCCGGGTACCAGGCCTGCAGCATCGCCGGCACCTGCGCCAGCCACGGCGTGCGCACCGGGCCGTTGGTTTCCAGCACCAGCACCGTCTTCGGGTTGGCCTTGGCCACCGCCGAGATCAGTGCGTCCTGGTTGTCCGGCAGCTGCATGTCCGGCAGGTCCACCGATTCGGCCGCCCACTGGGTCGCGAACACGATGGCCACGTCGGCCTGCGCGGCGGCCTTGGCCGCGGCCGCGGCATCGGTCCCGTCCACATATTCAACGGTCGCGTCCGGGCGCGCCGCACGCAGCGATTCCAGCGGCGAGGACGGATGGAAGATCACCGGGCCCGGCCAGGTGGTCGGCATCACGCCCGGCACCGCGTTGGTGCCCTTGGCAGTCACGCCCACCATCGACGAACCACCACCACCGATCACGCCCTTGTCGGCATGGCCGCCGATGATGACGATGCGCTTCACGCTGTCGGCCAGCGGCAACACGTTGCCCTCATTGCGCAGCAGCACGCTGCCCTCTTCCACCGTGCGCTGCGCAACGGCGAAGCCGGCCTCGGCATCCACCTTCTGGTGCTGCGGCGGGTTGTCGAAGTTGCCATGCAGGAACATCGTGCGCAGGATGCGCGCCACCATGTCGTTCAGGCGCGCCTGCGGCACCACGCCGCCATGCACGGCCAGGCGCAGCGGCTCATCGAAGAACACCGCCGCGTCGAACACTTCACCGGCCGACTGCTGGTCCAGGCCGGCCAGCGCTGCCTTCGAGCCACTGTGCACGCCGCCCCAGTCGGACATCACGAAACCGGGGAACTTCCATTCCTGCTTCAGCACCTGGTTCATCAGGTAGCCGTTCTCGCAGCCGTAGGTGCCGTTGATCTTGTTGTACGAGCACATCGCCACGCCAGGGCGGCCGGCGTCCAGCGCGATCTCGAACGCCAGCAGGTCCGACTCGTGCATGGCCTGTTCGCCGATGCGCACGTCGTGGAAGTTGCGCCGGGTCTCCATGTCGTTCAGCGCGAAGTGCTTCATCGAGGAGATCACGTGCTGGCTCTGCACGCCCTGGATCAGCGCGCCGACCATCGAGCCGGCCAGCAGCGGATCCTCACCGGCATATTCGAAGTTGCGGCCGTTGCGCGGGTCGCGCTGCAGGTTGACGCTGCCCGACAGCAGGATGTTGAAACGCTGCTGCCACGCCTCGCGGCCCATGGTCGCGCCACCGGCGAAGGCAACTTCGCGGTTCCAGCTCGATGCGGTGGACGGGCCCGATGGCATTGCCGTGGCGAAGTCGCCCGGGCGGATGCCCCCCGGATTGGTCACGCCGACACCGGCATCGGCCGACTGCTGCGACGGAATGCCCAACCGCGGGACGCCCGGCACGAAGCCGGCCGAACCGACCGCACCTTCCGGCAGCGGGCCACCGTCCTTGCCCAGCCCGAAGTAGCTGTGCAGCATCTGGAACTTCTCATCCTCGGTCATCGCCTTCAGCAGCAGCGCAGCGCGCGCATCGGCGTTGAGGGTGGTGTCCATCCATGGCTTTTCACCGTGCTTGTCGGCGGCATAGGCCAGGGTCAGCAGGGTGGCGCGCAGGGTGCTGCCTGCCACCTTGAACGGTGCGCTGCTGGCGGCCTGGAAACCGTCGCTGAAATAGCTGGCATCGGCCTCCAGCGCGACACGCGCCGGATCGAAACCTGCGGCCTTGGCCGATTCACCGGCCACCGCGCCGAGCAGCACCGCCGGGGCGCCCAGCCGCGAACGCGTGACCAGCGCCGGCAGCTGCGCCGCACCTGCGCCAGCATCGGTGTAGACCGCCACGGTGTGGCGGCCATCGTCCAGGCGCAGGTAGTTCAGGCCCGGCTGGTCGGGGCCGGACTCGGCGGCGATCGGCAGCCGGGTCAGCACGGCCTGGCCGCGCTGGGTCTGGCCATCGTCCTTGCCGGCGGCGATGAAGCGGTATTCATAGCCCAGGCCATCGGCCAGCACCTGCAGCGGATCGACCTGGCCGATGCCGCGCTGTACCTGGCGCACGCTCACCGCGTCCACCTGCAGGGTCTTCAACTGCGCGGCCAGGGCCGGCATCGCCGTCGCATCCGGTGCCTGTTCCAGGGTCAGTACGGTAAACGCCGCAGGGTCGGCCCAGGCCGGGGCGGCCAGTGCGGCAGACAGGGCCAGAGACAGTGCGAGCGGCTTTGTAAACGTTTTCATCGGCAGGCGTAATTCCGTTGCCAAGGCAATCGGTCCAGGGAAAGTGCCGCCGAAGGGTGCAGCGTTCATGCCGCGCAGGGGTTGCCAGGCAACGCCCCACAGGCCGGAGGACGGGCCGGTCTGCGCGCGGGACCCTCCTCCCGGCGTGACAACCTGCCTGCCCGGGCCGCGCAGGGCGACCCAATCCTGTGAAGATTGTGCGAGGGCGTTCACACCTGTCAACAGGACCTAAGTCACAGGGGCAACCTGGCCCGCAGTTATCAGGCCATCACTGGCGGTCATCAGCGGGCCGCGCAGGGCTGCCGATAATGCAGGTCCCTGGCCACGAATCGAGCCCATGAACGTACATCGCGACTTCGACCATCTCTGGCGCGACCGCTGTGACACCTCCAGCCAGCGCGCACCGCGCGTGCTGATCCGGGTGTTCGTGGCTCCGGGCGAGCTGGAGCGCAGCGTGGCGTTCTACGAGCAGTTGCAGGGCGTGGTGGCCGATGCGGGCTTCCCGTTCCCGGAAGCCGGGCTGCGCCTGGCCATGGTCGGCGCCTTCCTGCTGATCGAAGGCAGCCAGGCGGCGCTGGCCCCGTTCACCTCGACCACGGGGACACTGTTGGTCGATGACGTTCGGCCCTATCACGACAAGCTGGTCGCCGCCGGCGCCGAGATCATCTTCCCGTTGCAGGTGGTCCCGACCGGGGCGGCGTTCAACGCCGTGCATCCCGATGGCACCGTGGTCGAATACGTGCATCACCGGCCGGACCCGCAGGGGCGCTGAGGGGGCGCCACAGCACAGCAGACCCCACCATGCGTGGATGCTTTACCCCTTCAGCAACCTGAAACCCGCCCCTCCGATTTCATTAGTAATTCTACTCACAGGGCGAGTAGCATGTCCGGTCTCAGCCCCTGATACCGGCCCGTCGATACTCGCGCCATGCCCGCCGTTTCCGCCCGCTCCCGTCGCTCCCAGCCTGCCCGGCGCCCTTCCCTGGAGGATCGGCTGATGGGCGCCGTCGTCGCCCTCGACCGGCTGCTGGACGGCCGCCAGTTGTGGCGCGGCCCGGCCCGCCAGGGGCCGGCCAGCGACCACCTGGCCAGCGGCCACCCGGCGCTGGACGCACGCCTGCCCGGCGGCGGCTGGTAGAAGCGAGCGGGCTGTGCGAGGTGCTGCAGGCGGCGCCGGGCGTTGGCGAACTGGCACTGGTCTGGCCGGCGCTGGCCAGGCTGAGCCAGCGCGACCGCCCGATCGTGCTGGTCGCGCCCCCCCATCGCCCGCATGCCCCGGCCTGGGCTGCGGCCGGGCTGGACCTGGCCCAGCTGCAGGTCATCCACGCTGCGCCGAAGCAGGCGCTGTGGGCGGCCGAACAATGCCTGCGCTCTGCCGCCTGCGCGGCGGTGCTGTGCTGGCCACACCAGGCCGACGACCGTGCCCTGCGCCGGCTGCAGGTGGCCGCCGACAGCGGCCAGTGCCTGGGCTTCGTGTTCCGCGAGGCACAGGCGGCGCGCAATCCCTCCCCGGCCAGCCTGCGCCTGCAGCTCGACCACGGCCAGGTACGGGTGCTGAAGTGCCGTGGCGGCCTGCCACCCGCGCAGCCGTTGCCACTGGCCATCGCCCACTGAGGCCGCGCCATGCACTGGGCCTGCGTGTTGTTGCCGCAGCTGGCGCTGGACAGCGTGCTGCGCCTGCAGCCGGACCCGCAGCGGCCACTGGTGCTGCTGCAGGGCCCAGCGCAGCGCCGCGTGCTGCGTGCGGTCAGCCCGGCCGCGCGCGCAGCAGGGCTGCGCCCGGGCATGCTGCTGTCGGCCGCGCAGGTGCTGGTGCAGGACATGCACCTGCACGATTACGATCCCAACGCCGAACAGCACACCCGCCAGCTGCTGGCCAGCTGGGCCTACGCCTACAGTTCGCAGGTCAGCCTCGATTTCCCGCACGCGCTGGTCATGGAGATCGGTGCCAGCCGCGCCCTGTTCGGTGACTGGTTGACGATCCAGCAGCGGCTGCGCGGCGAACTGCACGAACTTGGTTTCCGCCACCGGCTGGTGGCGGCGCCTACTCCGCATGCCGCGCGCGTGCTGGCCAACGTCCACGATGGCCTCGGCATCGATGCGCAGCAGCTGCCGGCGGCACTGGCGCAGCTGCCCTTGCCGCGCTGCGGCCTGCCCAGCGAAGCGGTCACCGTGCTTGGCCGTTCCGGCCTGCGCACGCTGGGCGCGGCACTTGAACTGCCGCGCGACAGCCTGGCCCGGCGCTTCGCACCGGACGTGCTGCAGCAGCTGGATGCATTGCGTGGGCGACCCACCGCGCCCCTGCGCTACTACCAGCCACCGGACCGTTTCGATGCACGCATCGAATTCGAGTACGAAATCGAATCCAGCCAGGCCCTGTTGTTCCCGCTGCGCCGCCTGCTGCTGGACCTGGCCGCGTTCCTGTGTTCGCGCGATGGCGGCGTGCAGCGCTTCGACCTGCAGTTCGAGCACGACCTGCTGCCGGCCAGCGTGCTGACCATCGGCCTGCTGGCGCCCGAGCGCGATCCCGCGCTGCTGTTCGAGATCGCACGCAACCGCATGGAGGCTTTCGCCCTGCCGGCCGGCAGCCGCGCACTGCGCCTGCAGGCCGAGCAGTTGCCGCCATTCGTACCGGCCGCGCGCGACCTGTTCGATACCCGGCCGGCGCAGGCGATGCCCTGGAACCAGCTGCGCGAGCGCCTGCGTGCGCGGCTGGGCGATGACGCCGTGCAGCCGCTGGCGGTGCAGGCCGACCATCGCCCCGAACGCGCCAGTGGCACCCAGCCCGCGGCCAAGCCTCCGTCGTACTGGCCGCTGCGCCCCGGCTGGTTGCTGGACACCCCACAACCGTTGCGTGACCCGCGCCTGCGCATCGTCGCCGGGCCGGAGCGGATCGAATCGGGCTGGTGGGACCAGGCCGACGCACGCCGCGACTACTACGTGGTGGAAACCGCACACGGCCAGCGCGGCTGGGCCTTCCGTGAGCGCAACGATCCGCATGCGCCGTGGATGCTGCACGGCTGGTTCGGCTGAGCCGCCATGCACAGCGAACTGCCCGGCTACGCCGAACTGCACTGCCTTTCGGCCTTCAGTTTCCAGCGCGGTGCTTCGATCGCCGAAGAGCTGTTCGCGCGTGCCGCCGGCCAGGGCTATCGCGCGCTGGCGATCACCGATGAATGCTCGCTGGCCGGCATCGTGCGCGCCTGGCAGGCAGCGAAGACGCATGGCGTGGCGCTGATCGTCGGTGCCGAATTCCAGGTCGAGGACGGGCCGAAGCTGGCCCTGCTGTGCACCGACCAGGCCGCCTATGCCGGGCTCTGCCAGTTGATCACCACCTGCCGGCGGCGCGCAGCCAAGGGCGAGTACCGCTGCCTGCGCGAGGACCTGCTCGGGCTGCCCGACGGCCTGCTGTGCCTGTGGCTGGACCGGCAACCCGCCGCCACCGACCTGGAACTGCTGCGCGCCGGCTTCAATGATCGGCTGTGGTTGGCGGTGGAGCTGCACCACGAACACGACGACGCACGCCGCCTGCAGCAGCTGCAGGCCTTCGGCGAACGCCACCACCTGCCGCTGGTCGCCAGTGGCGACGTGCACATGCACGTGCGCCGCCGCCGCGCCCTGCAGGACACGCTGACCGCGATCCGCCACCGCTGCAGCGTGGCCGAGGCTGGCTGGCGCCTGTTCCCCAACGGCGAGCGCCACCTGCGCCCGCGCACCGCGCTGGCCCAGCTGTATCCGCCCGAACTGCTGGCCGAGACCCTGCGCATCGCCGAGCGCTGCCACTTCACCCTGGAACAGCTGCAGTACACCTACCCGCGCGAGCTGGTGCCCGAGGGCCACGATCCGGACAGCTGGCTGCGCGTGCTGGTCGAGCGTGGCATCGGGTGGCGCTGGAAAGACGGCATCAAACCGAAACAACGCGAGCAGATCGAACACGAACTGGCGTTGATCAAGCAGAAGAACTACGCCTCCTACTTCCTCACCGTGCAGGACATCGTGCGCTTCGCGCGCAGCCAGGACATCCTCTGCCAGGGCCGCGGCTCGGCGGCCAACTCGGCGGTGTGCTTCGTGCTGGGCGTGACCGAGATCGACCCGGCGCGCAGCAACCTGCTGTTCGAGCGCTTCATCTCCGCCGAGCGCGACGAGCCACCGGATATCGACATCGATTTCGAGCACGAGCGGCGCGAGGAAGTGCTGCAGTACGTGTTCAAGCGCTATGGCCGCGAGCGCGCCGCACTGACCGCGGTGGCCATCAGCTACCGTGGCCGCAGCGCGATCCGCGACGTCGCCCGTGCACTTGGCCTGCCGATGGACCAGGTCAACGAACTGGGCGCGGCGATGGACCACTGGGGCGGCAACATCCCGCTGCCGGAAACCCTGCGCGAGCGTGGCTTCGATCCGGACACGCCGTTGATGCGGCGCCTGCTGGCGTTGACCGCCGAGCTGATCGATTTTCCACGCCACCTGTCGCAGCACCCAGGTGGTTTCGTGATCTCCGAGCATCCGCTGTCGACCCTGGTGCCGGTGGAAAACGCGGCGATGGCCGACCGCACCGTCATCCAGTGGGACAAGGATGACCTGGATGCCACCGGCCTGATGAAGGTCGACTGCCTGGCCCTTGGCATGCTCACCGCCATCCGCAAGTGCCTGGCGATGCTGAAACAGCATGGCCTGCATGAAGGACGCATGGATGCGATCCCGCCCAAGGATGCAAAGACCTTCGACATGATCTGCGCCGCCGATACCATCGGCGTGTTCCAGATCGAATCGCGCGCGCAGATGGCGATGCTGCCGCGCATGCAGCCGCGCACGTTCTATGACCTGGTGATCGAAGTCGCGATCGTGCGCCCCGGCCCGATCCAGGGTGACATGGTCCATCCTTACCTGGAGCGGCGGCGGATCCTGCGCGAACAGGGACCGGGCGCATTGAACGACCCGGACAACCCGCTCTACCCGCCGCAGCTGGAACGCGTGTTCGCACGCACGCTGGGCGTGCCATTGTTCCAGGAACAGGTGATGCAGCTGGCGGTCGAAGCAGCCGGTTACACGCCTGGCCAGGCCGATGCCCTGCGCCGCTCGATGGCGGCCTGGAAACGCCGTGGCGGGCTGGAACCGCATCGCGAGAAGCTGCTGGCCGGCATGTTGGAGAACGGCTTCAGCCTGGAATACGGTGAGCACCTGTTCGAGCAGATCAAGGGCTTCGGCGATTACGGCTTCCCGGAAAGCCACGCCGCCAGCTTCGCCCTGCTGACCTATAACAGCTGCTGGCTGAAATGCCACCACCCGGCCGCGTTCACCGCCAGCCTGATCAACAGCCAGCCACTGGGTTTCTACAGTCCCGACCAGCTGCTGCAGGATGCGCGCCGGCATGGCATCAGCGTGCTGCCGGTGGACGTGCGCTACAGCGACTGGGACTGCACGCTGGATTTCAGCAGGGGCACGGCCGCGATCCGGCTCGGCCTGCGCCTGGTCGACGGCTGCAATGAAGCGGCTGTACAGGCCATCATGCGCGAACGTGCGCGGCGCCCGTTCGAGGATGTCGGCGACCTGTGCCAGCGCACCGCACTGGATCGCCGCCAGCAGGGCCTGCTGGCCGATGCCGGTGCGCTGCGTGGGCTCAGTGGCCATCGCCATCGTGCGCGGTGGGACATCTCCGGCGTGGAAAACCGCCTGCCGCTGTTCGACCAGGCCCGCGCCACTGCTGAAGCGCGCGTGCCGCTGCCGCTGCCCAGCGCCTGGGACGACATGCAGGCCGATTACCGCAGCACCGGCACCACCCTCGGCCGCCATCCGATCTCGTTCCTGCGCGCGCAGCTGCGCAGCCGCGGCTGCCTGGATGCCGCGCAGCTGGCGGGCCACGGCCATGGCCGCCGCGTGCGCATCGCCGGCCTGGTCCGCATGCGCCAGCGCCCGCAGACCGCCAGTGGCGTTACCTTCCTCACCCTTGAAGACGAGACCGGCATGGTCAATGCCGTGGTCTGGCGGCACCTGGCCGATCGCCAGCACCGGGTACTGGTCGATACCCAGCTGATGCAGATCGACGGCCGCCTGGAACGCGTCGATGGCGTGCAGCATGTCATCGTGCAGCGCATGCATTGCCTGGATGAACTGCTGCAGGGGCTGCGCAGCCACAGCCGCGACTTCCATTGACGCCGGGAATCACCGCGTAACGGCCACTGGGTGATGTCGAGCAGGTAGAGGTAGAGTCGACTGTCAGTCGACTTGCGCGCGCCAGCGCGGGAATCTCCGTGATCTGATCGAACAGCAGTCGACTGACAGTCGACTCTACCCATCGCCTTTTGCATCCGCTATCGTCGGCACATCCAAGGAAGGACCACCCGATGCCCCGTGCGCTGCTGCTGACCACACTGGTGGTCTCCACCCTCGCCCTGCTTGTTTCCGGCTGGACCGCCTGGAACCTGCATCGCAGCCAATCGCCACAGCGCATCCTCGAAGCACGCGGGCTGATCATCCACGACGGCACGGGCCAACCCCGGGTGATCCTCGGCGCGCCGGTGCCCGACCCGGTCAGCCACGGCCGGACCCAGGGGCCGCGCGCCACGGCCCTGTCCGGCCTGATCCTGCTCGGCCCGGACGGCTCCGAGCGCGGCGGCTATGGCACCAGCGATCGCGGCGGCGAAGCCGTGCTGACCCTGGACGATGCCAACGGCACCACCGAGGTATTCAAGGTGGTGGCCAACCCGGACCGGGGTGCCAGCCTGATGGTCAAGCACCAGAACAACACCGGCGCCATGCTCACCTCCTGGCAGGGCACGCCGGAGCTGATGTTCATCGATGACAGCGGCCAGTCCTACTACGTGCGCCCCAGCGCCAACGCCGCGCCCTGATCTGCTTCTGGCGTCGAGCCATGCTCGACGCTACACACCGCACACTGCCGCCAGATCATCGGCCAGCTGCCGCAGCTGCGCCGCGCCCAGCGCCGCGCAGGTGATGCGCAGGCCATGCCCCGGCGCAGCCACCGCGAACACTTCACCCGGGCGCACATGCCATCCGCGCGCGGCCAGCGCCAGTACCTGCGGATGGCTGTCGGCCGGCAATGGCAGCCACAGGTTCAATCCCTCCATCGGCAGCGGCGTCGGCATGCCCCGCGCGCGCAGCAGTTCCTGCAGTGACTGCAGGCGCTGCTGGTAACGCGCTCCGGCGGCGGCGATCTTCGCCCGCTGCGCCGCCGAGGCCAGCACCGTGATGGCCGCATCCTGCAACAGATGACTGACCCAGCCGGTGCCTGGCGCCAACCGCAACCGCAACCGCGTCGCGGTCTCTTCATCACAGGCCAGCCAGGCCAGCCGCAGGTCGGGGCCGAGCGGCTTGGACAGCGAACGCAGCAGCGCCCAGCGCCTGCCGTCCGGCGGCAGCACCGAGTGGTAGGCCTGCTGCGAGAGCAGCGCGTAATGATCGTCGATCAGCACCGCCACCTGCGGGTAGGCCGCCAGCAACTGGCGCAGTGCCCGTGCCCGCTTCGCATCCAGGCACGCCCCGGTCGGGTTGTGCGCACGCGGCGTCAGCAGCACCGCACGTGCGCCGGCCTGCAATGCCTGCCGCAGCGATTCGACCTGCATGCCATGGGCATCCACCGCCACCGGCAACGGCGCGTGGCCCGAAGTGTTGAGCACGTTGAGGCTGCCGAGGAAGCATGGATCCTCCACCGCGATGCGATCTCCCGGCAGCAGCCACGCCGCCAGCAGGCGTTCAATGCCATCGACCGCGCCATGGGTCAGCTCCAGCGCATACCCCTCGGGGCAGTCTGCATCCAGCGAGGCGCGTGCCAACGCCTGCAACCTCGGGTCGACCGTGCCCACGCCGTACAGCCGTGGCGCCGTCGACGCCAGCCGCAGGTTCGGCAGCAGGCGCGGATCCGGATTGCCACCGGCCAGGTCCTGCAGCGCCAGCCCCGGCGTGCTGCCTTCGCGCGGCATCGCCGGCGGCAGTCCGCGCACCACGGTGCCACGGCGGCCCGCCGTGCTGGCCAGGCCCGCCGCATCCAATCGCTTGTACGCAGCAGCCACGGTGTTGCGGTTCACCCCCAACTGTTCGGCCAGCTCGCGCACCGGCGGCAGCACACTGCCGGCCGGCAGGCCGCCCTTGCCGATGCCATCGCGGATGCTGTCGAAGATCGACTCGGCGCTATGCCCGGTGATTTTCATTTTGTCCTATGCCAAACTATCTCTTGTCCTGTGCCAGTGTATCCGACCCTGGCCATCCTGCATTGGAGGTGCCCGCATGCCCCTTGCCGCTGCCGACTGGCCCGTCGCCCAGTCCGTTGAACAGATCGCCGCCAACCTGGTCACGGTGCGCCAGCGCATTGCCAGCGCCTGCGCCCGCGTTGGCCGCGACCCGGCCAGCGTGCGCCTGCTGCCGGTCAGCAAGACCGTCGATGAGGCACGCATCCGCATGGCGGTGGCCGTCGGTTGCCACATGCTGGGCGAGAACAAGGTGCAGGAAGCACAGCGCAAGGCCGAGGCGATGGCCGACCTGGACGTGCACTGGTCGGTGATCGGCCACCTGCAGACCAACAAGGCGCGCTACGTGGCGCGCTTCGCCAGCGAGTTCCAGGCGCTCGACAGCCTGCGCGTGGCCGAGGCCCTGCAGCAGCGCCTGCAGCTGGAAGACCGTACGCTGGATGTATTCGTGCAGGTCAACACCTCGGCTGAACCCAGCAAGTACGGACTGGAGCCCGACGCGGTCGAGGCCTTCGTGCACCAACTGCCCGCGTTCGATCGCCTGCGCGTACGCGGCCTGATGACGCTGGCCATCTTCACCCCGGAGGTCGAGCGCGTGCGTGCCTGCTTCGTGCGCCTGCGCCAGCTGCGCGACCAGCTGCAGGGCACTGCGCCTGCCGGCATCGACCTGTCTCAGCTGTCGATGGGCATGTCCGGCGACTTCGAAGTCGCCATCGAGGAAGGTGCCACCGTGGTCCGTGTCGGCCAGGCCATCTTTGGCGCGCGCGCCACCCCGGACAGTTTCTATTGGCCCAGCAATGGAGCCCCGGCATGAAGCATGCGGTCGTCCTGCAACACGTTGCCTTTGAAGACCTCGGTACCTTGCAGCCTCTGCTTCTGGCGCAGGGCTGGCAGCTGCAGGTGCTGCAGGCCGGTATCGACACGCTCGACGCGGCCGAGGCCGCCGACCTGCTGGTGGTGCTGGGGGGACCGATCAGCGTCAACGACGTTGATCTCTATCCCTTTCTCAACGACAGCATCGCGCTGTTGCAACGCCGGCTGCAGCAGCAGCGACCCACGCTGGGCATCTGCCTCGGCGCGCAGCTGATGGCACGTGCGCTCGGTGCCGACGTCACCGCCACGGGCGGCAAGGAGATCGGCTTTGCGCCGCTGCTGCTCACCGATGACGGCCAGCGCTCGCCGCTGCAGGCCCTGCAGGGTATCCCGGTGCTGCATTGGCATGGCGAGGCGTTCGAACTCCCGGCCGGTGCACGTCGCCTGGCCAGCACGCCGGCCTGCCGCCACCAGGCGTTCGCCATCGGCAACCATGCGCTGGCACTGCAATGCCATCCCGAGCTGGACGCACGCCAGTTCGAACGCTGGCTGATCGGCCACACCCTGGAACTGGCCCAGGCCGGCATCAGTCCCAACGACCTGCGTGCGCAGTCGCGTCGCTATGGTGCGCCACTGGCGGCGGCCGCCACCGCGATGTTCGACCATTGGCTGCAGGACCTGCCGGAGCAACCGCGATGAACTACCGATTGCAGATCCACCGCGATGGCGCCTACTGGGGCCACTTCGACTGCGCCGGCCCCGATGCCCTGCAACGCATGGACGCCATCGCCGCGCAGCTGCCTGCCGGCCAGGGCTTCCAGCTGAAACGGCAGAAAGGTGTCGGCGAAGAACGCATCCTGTCCAGCAATGCCGACGGCCTGCGCGTGCTGGCGGCGCAGGTTCAGTACCGCGACCTCTGACGATCCGATGGGGCACCGGCCACTGGCCGGCACCTCTCTGCACCGCAAGCGGATGCGGGCGAAATACCACCTCTTGATGCAAATGATTCTCTTTTGCTGTAAGGTGCAGCCGCTGCCCTTGCCGCCGCGGGCTGTTCCCTTTCCCAGTTGTCGCCCGCCCCGTGTCCACGCCTGTCGAACCGACGGATGTCGCGCAGCTGTGCGCGGCCCATTACCGGCCGCTGCACGCCCATGTCCGCCGTAAACTCCCGCAACGCTGCGACGCCGATGACGTCGTGCAGGAAACCTGGCTGCGCGTTGTCAGCGTCGCCGCCAGTGGCCTGCTGGGCAACGGCCGCGCCTACCTGTACCGCGTCGCCCACAATCTGATCGCCGATCATTACCGCCAGCGCAAGCGCCGGCGCGAAGAAGCGATGGATGAGGCGCAACTGCACGCGATCGCCGACCCTGCGCCATTGCCGGTACAGCGCCTGCTCAATACCGAACAGCTGCGCCACCTCGACGCAGTCATTGCCGCCCTTCCCCCTCGTTCACGCCAGGTGTTCCTGCTGGCACGGGTGGAGCAGATGGCACTGGCCGAGATCGGCCGCCAGCTGGGTATCAGCCGGCAGACCGCGCATGGCCATCTGCTGCGTGCGCTGGTCGCACTGCAGCAGGTCCCCGGCGCATGAGCCAGGAGGCGATCGCGCGCGAGGCCGCGCGTTGGTGGCTGGACGGGCATGAAGGCGGCCGCGACGAGCGTGCGTTCAATCAGTGGTACCACGCCGACGTGCGCCACGCCGCGCAGTACCAGCACCTGCAGGCGCTCTGGCAGGCCGGTGATGCGACGCCCAGCCTGCAGCGGCACCAGCACAGGCGGCAGCGCCGGCGCCTGCGCGAGGCCGGCACCGCGGTGCTGCTGCTCTGTGCACTGGGCCTGTATACCCGCCAGGCCGCACCGCCGGCCGCGCAGGTGATGCGCACGGCCGCGGGCGAGGTCCGCGAAGAAGTGCTGCCCGACGGTTCACATGTGCTGCTCTCGCCCGGCAGTGAAGTGCGTATGCGCATCGATGCGCAGCGGCGCCAGCTGCAGCTGCAGCACGGCCAGGCGTGGTTCAAGGTGGCCGCCGATGCGCAGCACCCGTTCCAGGTGCACACGACGCACGGCACGGTCACGGCGCTCGGCACGGCCTTCGACCTTGCCGTGCACGACAATGACAGCGTGGTCACCGTCACCGAGCATCGCGTCCGCGTGGACAGCGGCATCCACAGCGAGCAGGCCACCGAAGGGCAGCAGCTGCGCTTCGATGGCCGGGCTCCCATCCGGACCCTGGCGGCCCGCTCCAGTGCCCTGGACTGGCGCGAACGCCGCCTGCACTGGGTCTCCACGCCCTTGGCCGAGGTCACCGAGGACCTGGATCGCTGGCATGGTGGCCACACTTGGATCCTCGGCGCACACCTGCGCCAGCAGCCGGTCACCCTGCTCGGCAGCGCCGACGGTGCAGCGCGCAGCCGCGACCAGCTGGCCACGCAGCTGCAGGTGCGCGTGCTCCGCCTGGGCGCGGGCGTGCAGGTATGGCTGCCGCCACGCAAGGGACATCGCGATGCACCCTGACATCGGCCCCGCCACTGCGTCTCCCCAGGATGACGACGCGCTGCGTCAGCCCCTGGAGCCCCCGATGCCGTTTCACCGCCCCCTTGTCCTCGCCCTGTCACTGGCCTGCGCCAGTCCGCTTCCGTTGTTGCCTGCCAGCGCCTGCGCGCAGGCGGCCACGCGCCACTTCGATCTTCCTGCACAACCGCTGGCCAGCGCGCTGGATGCCTACAGCCGGCTGACCGGTGTCGATCTGGTGATCGGCGCGGCATTGCCGGGCGGCCAGATGGCGCCGGCGCTGCGCGGACGGTTCGACGATACGCAGGCCCTGTCGCGCCTGCTGGCCGGCAGCGGCCTGCGCCCGCGCTTCATCAACGCACGCCGCGCCACCCTGGAACCGGCGCCGGCCCCCCCCGCCGATGGCAGCCGTCGAACCGGCCCGCTCCGCGTTCAGGGTGATGCCGCGCAGGGTCATTCTCCCGGTGCAGGGGCCAGCCAGTATGTGCCGGCCACCCGCGATGGCTTTGCGCCAGCGGTCGGCAGCGAGCGCGTGGCGATGGCCGACCGCCAGGACGGCAACAGCCTGCTGCGCTCGATGCCCGGCACCCACAGCTTCCACTCGCGCAGCCAGCCCGGCCTGCAGGTCAACATCCGCGGCATGACCGGTGCGGGGCGGGTCAACACCATGATCGATGGCGTCACCCAGACCTTCCGCAACAATGCGGGCCACGGCTCGGGCGGGCCGTTCGCCTATGTCGATCCGTTCCTGCTGGCCGGCGTGGACGTGCAGCGCGGCGCAGTCGCCGGTGGTGATGGCGCCGGCACGCTGGCCGGCAGTGCCAATTTCCGCACGCTCGACATCGACGATCTGCTGGGCGAAGGTCGTGACTGGGGCCTGCGCGCGGGCTACCGCCATGGCAACAACGGCTACGGCAATGGCCGTACCTTTGCCGGTGCCTGGCGCCACAGCGAGGATGGCGGCGACCGCCAGTTCGGCCTGCTGGCCGCTGCCAGCAGCAGCCGCAGCAGCGAATACGCCACCGCGCGCGGGCAGAAGAACACCGCCGACCCGGGCAGCCAGCAGCCCGGCAGCTGGCTGCTCAAGGCCCGCCTGCAGCCGAGCGACCAGCACCGGCTCGACCTGAGCCACATGCGTTACGAAAACGACTTCTACCACAACTACCCGTGGCAGATTTCCGCACGCAACCAGCGCGCCCGCTACCACTACACGCCCTATTCGCCTTGGATCGACCTGCGCGCGACCTTCGCCGGCAACAAGACCCGGCTGTTCTATCCCCCCGTGGAGGATTCCAGCTACATCGGTCGCCGCACCCACAGCAGCCTGAGCAGCTGGACCCTGGACAACACCAGTCGCTTCGATGTCGGCGCACTGCAGGCGCGCTGGAACACCGGCATCAAGCACCAGTCGGATATCTATGTGGCCGACACCCCCACCCTGCGCGGGGCCAACCCCGAGGGCCGCAGCCAGCTGGACAGTGTGTTCAGCACGCTGGAGCTGCAGTACGAGGTCTACGCGCTGACCGCAGGCCTGCGCCAGGATCGCTATGGCATCCGTGGTCATGTTCCCTTGTGCTCGGATGTGCCCGGCCAGTGCGCCGAGATCAACGGCGGCGGCATCGATGTGCGCCGCACCCAGCGCGCACTCAGCCCCAGCCTGGCGGCAGCGTGGCAGGCCACCGACTGGCTGCAACTGTTCGCTGAAGTCTCGCGCACTTCCCGCCCGCCGCGGGTGCAGGAGATGTTCTTCGAGAAGATTCCTCTGGAAGGCATGAGCGATGCCGATGGCGTCGGCGCCAACCCGTTCCTGCGCCGTGAGCGCTCGCGCAACCTGCAGTTCGGCGCCAACCTCAGCGCCTCCTCGCTGCTGACCGACGGTGACCTGGCGCAGCTGCGCGTCACCCGCTTCGACAACCGCATCCGTGACTACATCAAGCCGCAGTACCTGCTGATCGTGCACCCGCCGGAGGTGGAGCCATTCGTGGTGCCGATCGACAGCGATCCGCAGCTCGCTGCCTGGACCGATGCGCTGGACGTGGACGACTTCAGCACCACCACGCGCTGGATGAACCACCCGGGCGTGGTGCGCATGCGCGGTATCGAGCTGGAAGCGCACTACGCCAGCGCGCACTACCACGCCACGCTGAGCTGGACCCGTTCGCACACCCGCGCGCCCGCCATCGAATTCGTCAACCTGGAAGACATCACCGCCCTGCCCGACCGCTACTGGACGCTGGACGTGGGCGGCCGCTGGTGGCAGCAGCGCGTGCAGGCCGGCCTGCGCGCCGAATACTCCGGGCCCACCGAGGAAGGCCATGACTTCTTCCAGACCCGCAAGACCGGCGGCACCGGCGTGCTGCTCGACTTCTACGCCAGCTTCAAGCCCCAGCCCAACACCACGCTGTGGCTGAACATCGAAAACCTGCAGAACAAGTCCTATGACAACAATGCCTCGATCGACAGCATCTTCAGCCCGATCCTGGACCGCGGCAACGGTCGCGGCCGCACCGTCTCGATGGGCCTCAACGTGGCGTTCTAGCCGCCGCTGGCTGCCGCTGTGCCTGCTCGCGCTTGCCGCACTGGTGCGCGCGCAGCCACTGCCCGGCACGGTGATCGATCTGGCCAGTGGCCAGCGCCTGGACGAAGCCGCGTTCGTGAAGCGCGCAGCGAATGCACCGCGACTGCTGCTGGGCGAACGCCACGACCAGGCCGCTGACCACGCTGCCCAGCGCTGGCTGCTGCAGGCGCTGCAACAGCAGCGTCCACACGGCGCGCTGGTGCTGGAGATGATCGCCAGCGAGCGCCAGCCGCGCCTGGACCGCGTGCAACGCTGGCTGGCCAAGGGCAATCGTGCCGACGGCACGCGCCTGCAGGAACTTCTGGACTGGGATGCACGCTGGCCGTGGGCTGCCTATGGCGGGCTGGTACAGGACGCCACCGCGGCCGGCATCCCCCTGTTCGGCGGCAACCTGTCGCGTGCCGAGGTCAATGCGTTGCTCGCCTCCAACGCCTCGGTGCGGTTCCCGATGCCCACCGCCCGGCAACGCCTGTCGGTCGTGGTGCTGGCCCAGCACGCAGGCGCAGCACCGATGCTGGAAGGAATGCTGGCCGTGCAACAGGCCCGCGACATCCGCATGGCACAGGTAATGGCCGCAGCCCCTGCACCCGCGCTGCTGGTGGCCGGCCGCTGGCATGTACTGCGCGGTACCGGCGTGCCGGGCTACCTGCCACCGGACGCACCGGCACTGGTGATCGCGCTTGCGTCACCCGGTGAAACCGTCGATGCGGCCGACGCCGACCTGCTGTGGGTGCTGGGCGATGAGTGAACGGCGCCAACACTGGCAGGCGATTGCCATCAGCATCGGCCTGCACCTGTTGCCCTTGCTGCTGTTGATGCACTGGGTGGCAACGCCGCCGCTGCCGCCGCCAGCTGAGCAGGACGTGCGCATCAGCCTGCGCCTGCTGGCACCGGCTACGCCGCCCCAGCCGGTGGAAGAGCGCCAGGCCGACACCCCCAGCCAGGCGCAGCAGGCGCGCGCGTCGCGGCCAACCAGGTCGCCCCCGCCACCGAAGCCCACCACCGCGCGCGAGGGAGAGTTGACCGCCAGCGCACGCGGCGGTTCCGGCGAGCACGCCCTGCCCCCCGCCCCGGCGGCGACCGTGACCGATACACCTCCCGTGCCGGCATCGATCACGGCCGCGCCGCCCACTCCGGACGCACCACCGGCGGACGTCCAGGCCGGCGCCGCCAGCGACCAGTGGGACGCCCGCCTGATGGCGCGGCTGGAGCGCTACCGCTACTACCCTGCCGCCGCACGCGCGCGCCGCCAGCAGGGAACGGCCTGGGTCAGGGCCAGCATCGGCCGCACCGGCCGCCTGCTGTCATTGCGGCTGGAGCAGTCCAGTGGCCAGCCGGAGCTCGACGCGGCCGCGCTGCAGACGTTCCGCCGCGCCCAGCCGCTGCCGCCCATTCCCGATGAACTGAAGGCACCGCAGGAACGGGTGGTGCCGGTGGAGTACTACCTGCGCTAGGCGTCGCGGAACGGCGCGGCCGTCTGCGACCTCAACCGCGGTTGGCGTCACGTAGATGCGCCACATCACAGCGGCCCGCCGCGCGCACCGATCCCGGCAGGGCCTAGAGCCGAGCCCGTGCTCGGCTGCTGCACACGGAAAGCAGCCGCGCAGGGACCCGGCCCCGCAGAAGCAGGTTCAGGTCCACGCCGGGTCCGCGGTGAAATCGATGGTCAGCCAGAACGTACCGCCACGCGCGTCCAGCCGCACCGCGATCTCATCGCGCATCGCATCGACCTCGCCCACCGCGCCCAATGGCGTCGCCGGGTCCGCCAATACGTGGATCTCGACAAAGCGCATCCGCCCTATCTTCGCCACATGGCTGGTGAAGCCGGCATAGCCCCGCTCGGCGACGAACGCCTGCATCACCTGCTGCACGCGCCGGTCCAGGTCATCCGGCGCCACCTGCAGTACCTCGCGCATGGCCTTCCACGCGCTGCGCGCAGGGACCGGCAGCACCGCCAGGCTGATCAACGCCAGTACCATCGAGTCCAGGTACGGCACCCAGTGGTGCCAGTCGCCCCCATGCAAGGCCAGCGCAAGCACGAAGGCCAGCACGACCGCCAGGCTCATCAGGCCGCCCAGCAGCCAGCCGCGCACATCCAACCACAACAGCGCCGAGCGCAGCCGACGCGCGCGCTGCGCGACGAATGCCGCCATCGCCAGGTTGCTGGCACTCAACAGTGCCGCCCACCACAGCGCGGGCCCGAACTTCACTTCGTGCCCGCCGGTGGTCAAGCCGATCACCGCGTTGGCCAGCGCATACACGCAGGCCAGCGACAGGATCACCCCACCCAGTGCCTCGACCATCGGCTCCAGGTGCCAGTAGCCGTACTGGAAGCGCGGGCTTTGTTCCCGCGCCACCAGCCGCAGTACCGACAGCGACACCAGGGTCAGGGCAACATCGACCAGGCTGTAGACGCCATCGAACAGGATGGCCTGCGAGCCCACCAGCAGGCCACCACTGAAGCCGATCGCGCTCACCGCGATGGTGACCCCGATCGAGAACTTCAGGATGCGTTGCTCGCGCGCGGTATCCATCGCTCTCCGAAGGGCCGACCGTCGCGGGTCAGGCCTTCAGCACCTCCACCCTGTACGAGGCCACATCGCCGTCATGCTCGATGATGAGCCCGTGCACGTCCGACTCGAAGCCCGGGAAGCGCGCGTTCTGCTCACGGGCGATGCGCAGCGACTGGATGATCGGCTCGTCGCTGTCGCCGAAGCGCTCGCCCGGCATGATGGTCGGAATGCCCGGCGGGTACGGCACCAGCATCGTCGCCGCGATGCGGCCACTGAGCTGCTCGATGTCGACCCGCTCGATCTCGCCCTTCACCAGGTGGTTGTAGGCATCGGCCGGGGTCATCACCGGGGTCGGCAGGTCCACGTACATCTCACGCATGACCTTGGCCACGGCGAATTCCTGGTTGAACGCATGGAGCGCGTCACACAGATCGCGCAGGCCCCAGCCGGCGTAGGCAACCGGATAATCAGCCGCCAGCGTCGGCAGCGCCTGGCTCAGCGGTGCATTGCGGTCATAGAGTTCCTTGAATGCCATCAGCTCCGTCACCAGGGTGCTCCACTTGCCCTTGGTGATGCCCATCGAGAAGAGGAACAGCACCGAGTACAGGTTGGTCTTTTCCACGGTGATGCCGCGGCCCCACAGGAACTTGCTCAGCACCGCCGCCGGAATACCCAGCTTGCCCATGCTGCCGTCCATTCCCAGGCCCGGGGTCAGCAGGGTCACCTTGATCGGATCGATCAGCACATAGTCGTCGACCAGGTTCTGGAAACCGTGCCAGTGCGCGTCCGGCTGCAGGTACCACTCCTCGCGCTTGGCCACCAGCGGCGCCGGCGTGTCGCCCTTGTCCAGGCTGCGCTCGACCTGGGTCGGCTGCCACACGCTGAACCACCAGTCGTCGCGGCCCAGGTCGTCGCGGACGTGCAGCATCGCGCGGCGGAAGGCGATCGCCTCGTCATGCATCTCCTGCACCAGCGAACGGCCGGCATCGCCTTCCATCATCTTCGATGCCACGTCACAGGCGGCGATCACCCCGTAGTGCGGGCTGGTCGAGGTGTGCATCATGAACGACTCTTTGAAGCGTTCGGCATCCAGGTTGCGCTGGGCGGAATTGCGCACGTGGATCATCGACGCCTGCGAGAACGCCGCCAGCAGCTTGTGGGTCGAATGCGTGGTGAAGATGATGGCATCCTGCTCACGCGGCTTGCCCTTGGCCATGCCGTAGTGGTTCTCGTAGAACGGGTGGAACGCAGCGTAGGCGTACCACGCTTCGTCGAAGTGCAGGAAATCGACCGCGCTGCCGATCTCGTCAGCGATCTTCTCGGCGTTGTAGCACAGGCCGTCGTAGGTCGAATTGGTCACCACCGCGATGCGCGGCTTGGAGCCGGCCTGATAGGCCTTGCTGGCCAGCGGATTGGCGGCGATGCGCTGCTGCAGCGATTCCGGCGTGAACTGGTCCAGGCTGATCGGCCCGATGATGCCGTGCGCATTGCGGCTGGGGGTGAAGTACACCGGTACTGCGCCGGTCATGATCAGCGCATGCAGCAGCGACTTGTGGCAGTTGCGATCGACGAACACCACATCGCCGCGCGCCACCGTGCCATGCCAGACGATCTTGTTGGCGGTGGAGGTGCCGTTGGTGACGAAGAAGGTGTGGTCGGCGCCGAAGTTGCGCGCCGCCTCTTCCTCGGCGTCCTTGATCGGGCCGGTATGATCCAGCAGCGAGCCGAGCTCGGGCACCGAGATCGACAGATCGCTGCGCAGGGTGTTTTCCCCGTAGAACTGATGGAATGCACGGCCGACCGGTGACTTGGTGAACGCCACGCCACCTGCGTGGCCCGGCGTGTGCCAGGAGTAGTTCGACTCGGCTGCATGGTGGATCAGCGCCTTGAAGAACGGCGGCAGCAGGTTCTTCATGTAGTCTTCGGCCGCGCGCATCACCTGCCGCGAGATGAAGCTCTTGGTGTCTTCGAACAGGAAGATGAAACCGTGGATGTACTTGAGCAGCTTGCTCGGCACCTTCTCGATGGTGCGGCGCTCGCCGTACAGGAACACCGGCAGATTGGCACGGCGCGCGCTCTGCTCGCGCAGAAAGGCAGTCAGGCGCTGGAACTCGCCATCCACCTCTTCGCTGCCATCGATCGAGATCAGCACCGCCGAGGCCGCCACGTAGGTACGAGCACCGGCCCGGGCGTCATCCAGGTTCAGCCCGCACAGCACGCGCTGGTCGTTGCTGCGCAGCTCCTCCACCAGCGCACGGATCAGGATGCCACCGATGCGCGGCGAGTCGTAGTCGTTGTCGATGACAATGACCGGGTAGTCCAGGGACTTGAAGTACACGTTGATTCTCCTTGTCGAACTCAGGAATGCCGGGCGCCGGCGCTGATGGCCGAGGCCTCGCGGGCGCGCTGCCGCTGCTGGCGGCGCTCCTCGCTGAAGAAGGGATAGAACACGGTGATGAACAGCACGAACAGGAAGGCGTACTGCACGATGGTTCCCGACGAGCCGTAGATCGCCCACAGGCAGTACACCACGGTCAGGCTGGTCAGGGTCCAGAACGCACCGGTGTGGACCAGGGTGTGCGAACGCTCGACCACGAAGTAGCACGCCACGCACGAGTAGATGTAGGGCAGCAGGGTCAGCACCACGGCCGCCGACGTGATCACGTCGAACTGGGCCGACGCGGTTTCCGAGGTGGAGGTCACCAGCACCGCCAGGGTCATCAGCACTGCCACGATCAGCACGCCCTTGACCGGCACGTCGTCCTTGTTGGTCTTGCTGAAGATGCTCGGGAACAGGCCGTCATCCGACGCTGCCTTGGCACTCTGCGCGGTCAGCAGGATCCAGCCACCCAGCGAGCCGGCGGCGCCGATGAAGGCGCACAGGCTGACCAGCGCGCCGCCCCAGCCACCGACCGCCTTGGCCGCCGCCAGCGCGAACGGTGCGTCGGACACCTGCAGTTCCGCGTTCGGCACCATGCCCATGATCACCGACGAACTGGCGATGTAGGCAATGGCAGCCAGGAACACGCCGGCCAGCGTCGCGCGGGCGACGTTCTTCTCCGGATTTTCGACCACACCGGCCGTCACCGATGCAGACTCGACGCCGATGAAGGCCCACAGGGTCAGTGCCGCGGCGCTCGAGATCGCACCGAAGTTCGACTCGCCAGACACGTTGTAGGCGCCCTTGAAGATGTCGGCATCGAAGAAGAACCAGCCGAAAATGGCGATGCCCAGGATCGGCACCAACGCAAAGCTGGTGGTGACCGTCTGCACGCGGCTGACGAAGGCCGGGCCGATCACGTTGGCAAAGCTCAGCGCCCAGACCAGCACCAGCACCGCAACGCAGCGCACCAGCGGCTCGGACAGGATCGGGAAGAAATAGCTGAAATAGCCCACCGCCGCGATCGGAATGGCGACGTTGCCGATCCAGTTGGCGAACCAGTAGATGGTATTGGTCTGGAAGCCCATGTACGGCCCGAACCAGTCGCGCGCATAGGCGTAAGGGCCGCCCGCCTTGGGCGCAAGCTTGCCCAGCTTGGCGAACACGAAGGCCAGCAGCAGCGCGCCGGCGGTGGTGATCAACCAGCCCCAGATCGAGGCGGTACCGATCTTGGCGAGGCTGGACGGCAACAGGAACACGCCTGAGCCCATCATGTTGCCGGCGACGAGGAAGGTGGCTCCGACCACCCCGATTTTCTTTGCTTCTGCCATGACGATCTCCGGTACTGGCATGAGCCCGGCAGCACCGGGCGTGGGGACGGTTACGCTGGCGTACGACCGCTGGCGTCTATTTGATGAAGTTGTATTGCAGGCTGCCCTGCACCCGGACCGTGTCGCCGCGTGCGCCGCCCTGCTGTTCCAGCCGGCCGTACAGCAGCTCCATGCCCATCGTCCAGGACGGCGCCGGGCTCCAGATCAGGTTGAACACGCCGTAGCGGCTCTGCCGGAATGCATCAGCGGCGAGTGCGGCGTTGCGCTCCAGGGTCAGCTGGCCAAAGATCAGGTTGGAGCGCCACAGCTCGGACCAGTAATGGGTGTAGCCGACGAAGCCACCGTGCAGGTCGAGCGCGTCGAGCCGGCCGTCGGCGCCGACCACCGCATCCAGTCCCGAGCCGGTCAGGTCGGCGGTATAGCGGCTGAGGCCGCGCCCGCCCAGCGCACCGAACAGCAGCAGGTCGCGTTCGCCCACCGATGCCGAGCCGCTCAACTGCAGGCCACCGGCCGTGCGCCGGTCGCGCTCGCCCTCTCCGTCATAGGCCAGGCTGCGCGCCACCGCACCGAACTGCAGGTGGCCCCAGTCGCGCTCCATGCGCGCGGTTACCGTCACGTCGGGCAACCGGTTCACTGCCACCCGTGAATCACTGGCACCGGCAAGTTCGGTTTGCGGGTCTTCGGCTGCCACAGTCAGGGTGTTGCCCTTGCCCATCGTGAAACTGTGGTGGATGCCCGCCACCAGCAGGTAGCCGGCGCCGCCGGGGCCGGCGAAGTCCAGCGTATCGGGCAGGCTGTCCGGGTCCATGAAGCTGGAATAGCCATAGCCGGCGTAGGTGTTGCCCAGCTGGCCATAGGCATGGCGCAGGCGGAACTGGTATCCCTCGCTGCTGCCGAAGAAGTCGTTTTCCAGGTAGAAGCGCAGGTTGCCGTGCGTGGTCGGGCGCCGCGCCTCGAAGCTGAAGCGGGTCTGCTTGGCGTGGATGTTGAAGTTGGACACATCGCGATGGCTGCCGCCGACCGGCATCGACGAAGGAATGAACTGATCCTCGTCACCGGCGGCGCGCGAATCGGCAATCGCATCGAGCTTGGCGTAGCCGCCGATGCGGATCACCGTGTCAGTGCCAGGAATGGCGAAGAAGCCTTTCAGCTCGGGGTCGGTCGGACCGGCTGCACTGTCGGGGCGCGACGCCGCCGTTGAGGGATCGGCTACCGATTCGCGCTGCGGCAGCACCGGTTGCGCCACCCCCGGCACCTGGGTCGGGTGCAGCATGCTGGCGCTGCCGCCCGCCGTTGCTGCCGGGGTCGGGGCCTGCGCCACGGCGGCAGGCGCTGAGCCCTCGCGCTGCTCAAGCCGCTCCAGGCGCTGCTGCATGCCTTCCAGTGCCTGGCGCATGGCCGCAATTTCCTGGCGCAGCGCCTGCGCATCCTCACGGGCGTCCTGCTGCGCATGGGCGGGCGTGATCGCCAACGCGGTCAGGCAGGCCAGACTCAGTACCGCAAAACGCATTGCATCCTCCCTGGACAAACACGGGCAATGCGCTGACGGGGCACAGGCACACAGCACCCTGACCACGCGTTGCCGTTGCTGGAAATGCGGATACTGCGTCCACGACATCGATCAGCCTGCCTGTCGCAGGCAACAGGACGATGACACTGCCCTGCCCGCATCGATGCCGAGTCCATCAAGGCCGCGCTGCCAGAGAGGTGGCGACCGCAGCGGTCTGGGTAACAAGCAGGGAGTGAGAACGTCGTGAATGGCTCTGCCGCCGATCCCGGATAAGGGCGTGAGAGGCGCGGCATCCCTCGCGCGTAGACGCTGTATTGCATGCGTCACAGGCTAATCCGACTGTCGTTTTTGGCCTTGATTGGAATCAAGGCGCGATGCTTGATGTCAGTCACGATTCAGACGTGACGACGAACAGGTAGTGCGCAGCGGCAGCGCGCATGCGCCAGGAAAACAACAGGCCCGCATGCTGCCATACGGGCCTGTGCGTTACATCACGCTTTGCGCACGGGTCAGCGCGGACCCAGTACCGTCTGCAGGTCAGTGCCCTGGGGCAGGCCGGCGCGACGCTGCACCTGACCCTGCGCGTCCTGGAACAGGATGCCCGGCGTGCCCTGGAAGCCCATTTCGATCATCAGCACCTGGTTGGCATCGAGCTTGCCCGCGATCTCGCGGCTGATGCTCGGCAGCGCCTTGATACCGCCGCGGTCGAACTGGTGCTCGTTCTCCAGCAGCGCTGCACTCGGGTCACGCGCCGACAGGATGGCAGCAGCCTTGGCCGGACTGTCCTCACGGATCACGCCGACCATGATGTGGCGCAGCTGCACCTTGCCAGCATCGACCCACGGCCGTGCCGCTTCCCAGAACTTGTGGCAGTACGGACAGTTCGCATCACTGAAGGTATAGACCACGCGCGGTGCATCGGCCTTGCCGTCGCGCACCCAGGCACTGGCGTCCAGCTTGGCCCACATCTTGGCCGACATCGGCGCGGCGACCAGCTTCTCCACCGCCTCGGCCGCCACGTCGTTGCCCTCGGCATCGAACAGGCTGCCTACCAGCACATGCTTGCCGTCGGCAGTCACGTACGCGGCGGCGGGCTGCTGTCCACCCAACACTCCGGCGAAGCCACGCAGGCCAGCCGGCGCATCGAACTCGGCGACAACCTCAAAACCGTGCTTCTCGATGCCTTTCAGCACTGCGGGCCGGTCCCCCTTGGCCGCGGCGGCCGGAGCACTCGTTGCCGGTGTCGCCGCTGCCTTGCCGGGCGGGGTCTGGGCCTGGCTGCAGGCGGCCAATGCCAGCATGACCGGCAGCAACAGCACCGCTGGAGCGATGCGCAGGGAAGTCGACAACATGGGAACTCCGTAATGAGATGCCCGCGCAGGCTACCGCAGCCGGCGCAGTTTGTGTTCAAGGCCCGCCGCGGTCAGTTCGCCAAGGTGCAGTTCACGCAGGCGTCCCTCGGCGTCGAAGAACAGCGTCGAGGGATAGGCCTGTACACCCAGTACCGTTGATGCGGAGGCGCTATCGTCCAGCAGCACGCTGTCCAGCCGCAGCCGTTCGGTGGCAAGGAAACCCTGTACCTCGTCCAGGCTTTCCCCCTGGTTGAGGAACACGAACTGCACGTCGGTGTGGGTCTGCTGTGCCGAGGCCAGCACCGGCATCTCGCGCCGGCACGGGCCACACCAGCTGGCCCAGAGATTGAGCACCACCGGCTTGCCGCGGAACTGCTGCAGGTCGACCGTACGTCCCTGCAGATCAGCCACCTGCACGGCCGGCAGCGGCATCTGCCGTTCCTGCCACGCTGACAGCAGGTGGCTGCCCGTCGCCCACAGCACCCCACCCGCCAGCGCGCCCGCCAACACCGGGACCCACAACGGGCGCCAGGGCTTCAGACGCCAGGCTCCCCATGCCAGCGCGGCAACCAGAACGACCGGGAGGTGATACCCACCATCGGCGATCTGCAGGATGCTCCAGGGGGCCTGACGATAGAGCGCGAAGTTCAGGGCCACGAAGCTGATACGTCCGCACAGCAGGCCGACCAGCAACATGTCCAGGACCATGCTTGCGGCAGATGGCACTGCCATGCCGTTCTTCCGTCGCGGCCACAGGTGTGCCACGGCCATGGCCAGCAGCGCGCATATCAGGATCAACACCACCGGCATCGGCACCGGCCCAACACTCGACATCAGACCACCTGTCCAATCCGCCACTGCCTGCATGGTCGAAGCGTCGCGCCCGGGTTGCAAGTGCGACGCCCGCAGCGGGCTTCAGGCAACACTGCGTGGCATCTGCATGGCGGACGCCGGTTGCAGTCCGCGCAGGCTGCCGGCCACCGATGACAGCAGCGGCCGTTCACGCCGCTTGTTGCTGACCAGCCGGCGATAGTTGGCCGGCGTCATGCCAACAATGCGCAGGAACAGGCGGCGGAATGCGCTCTGGTCGGCATAGCCCACGCCCCACGCCACTTCATCGATACCCGCGCCCTGCTGCAGCAGCGTCTGCGCCTTGGCGATGCGCAGACGCTGGCAATACTCGATCGGACGCAGGCCCGTTGCCTTCAGGAAGCGTCGTTGCAGCGTCCGCGGTTCCAGTCCGGACACCTCGCAGATCGCGCCGAGCGTCGCCCCCCGCGCGGCAGTGGTATGCAGCCAGCGCTGCGCCTTCAATACGTCACGATCCCCGTGGGCGAAGTTGGCGCTGAAGCGCTCAAGATCCTGCTGGATGGGCGCGGGCACGATAATCCCCAGCTGCTGCGCGACCGCGCTCGCCACGCCCTGGCCATGCAGCCGGTACAGCAGGCGCAGGCCGAGGAAGCGCCAGGCCTGCGGACCGGCCACTGTCAGCAGGTCGCCGTCGTCAACGAGCGCACGCTCGCTGGGCACCCAGCTTGCCGACTGCCCCTGCAGGCCCGGATGCTGGCCAAGGTCCGGACCACTGACCGTGCGCCCGGCCAGCAGGCCCGCGCGTGCAAGCATGCTGACCCCATCGCTGGCCGCCGCCAGCAGACTGCCACCGTCGTAGTGCGCGCGCAGCCAGTCCAGCAGGACCTCATCGGCACGCAGGCAGACCCCTTGGCTGATCTGGCCGGGGACGGCGATCACGGCGGGAATGTCCGCCTCGAGCATCTCCGCTCCGGCAATCCGGTGCACGCCGGTCTGGCTGGCGGGCACGATCCAGCGGGTCACCAGGACACGCTTGAACGGTCGGCGCTGCTGCTGCGCAAGCCGGTTGGCAACATGTGCCATTTCAGTCAACACGGACGCGGCCGACGGGTCGCCTCCGGGATACTCGACCACCGCGACCTCGACGAATCCTTCGTTTCTGAATCCTTCCACAGACCATCTCCTCGGTTCGTTGCAGGCCATCCAGCGGCCGGTTCAGGCGCAGGGTAGGAACTGCCGCAACGGCGGGGCTATGAAGAAAGTTGCAAAGTGCGCTGAATGCGCCGCCAGCGTCGGCAGCGTTGACCCTGGACCAGACTCAAGGCTTCAGAATGACCGGCAGCATCCGCAGGAATCCGCCATGAACATTGGTCAACTGGCACGCCAGGCCGGCGTGCCGATCGATACGGTGCGCTACTACGAGCGCCAGCAGTTGCTGCCCACGGCGGCCCGCTCGGCCGGGGGCTACCGCATCTTCACCGAGCAGGACCTGCGCAGGCTGCGCTTCATCCGCCGCGCCAAGACGCTGGGATTCACCCTGGAAGAAATCGCCGACCTGCTGGCGCTCAGCGACGGCCACCCGCACGACATGGGCGGCGTGCGCAACACGGCACAGGCCCGGCTGCAGGACATCGCGCACCGCATGGCCGAACTGCAGCGCATGCACACTGCGCTCTCGCAGCTGGTCGCCGCCTGCCCCGGCCATGGCACGCTGGATGAATGCCCGATCCTGGCGGCGCTGAGCGACGACACCCCGTGAGCGCAGACGGCCATCCACCACCACGTCCCGCGCGTGAAGAAAAGTGCAACAAATGCTTGCCAACCCCCTGGGGCAAGGCTATTATTTCGCTCCTCAGCGACGTGGGGCCATAGCTCAGCTGGGAGAGCGCCTGCATGGCATGCAGGAGGTCAGCGGTTCGATCCCGCTTGGCTCCACCAATCTTTCGGCATTAGGCCGTCGAAAGGTCGCTAAAGAACATTGATGAGAATTGCGTCCCCATCGTCTAGAGGCCTAGGACATCACCCTTTCACGGTGGCGACCGGGGTTCGAATCCCCGTGGGGACGCCACTCATCACGAACAACGAGGACCCGGCCGATAACCGGGTCTTTTTTGTTCACCGCCTACCGGCATTCAGGTTGTGGCGTTGCGGTTCCCCTGCCCTCGTGGCCGTGGTTGAGCCGGAACGAAAAAAGTTCAAAAAAAACTTCCACAAACGTGAACACGCAGGTATGATAGGTGGCTCGGTAACACGGGGCCATAGCTCAGCTGGGAGAGCGCCTGCATGGCATGCAGGAGGTCAGCGGTTCGATCCCGCTTGGCTCCACCACTTTCGACATTAGGCCGTCGAAGGTTCTACAACATGAAGTTTTTCGTGCGTCCCCATCGTCTAGAGGCCTAGGACATCACCCTTTCACGGTGGCGACCGGGGTTCGAATCCCCGTGGGGACGCCAGTTTCAAAACGGACTCTGCTCCCGGCAGATCATCCGGAGTTTCACTGGGGCCATAGCTCAGCTGGGAGAGCGCCTGCATGGCATGCAGGAGGTCAGCGGTTCGATCCCGCTTGGCTCCACCACTTCGACATTAGGCCGTCGAAGCATCTACAACTTGAAGTTTTCGTGCGTCCCCATCGTCTAGAGGCCTAGGACATCACCCTTTCACGGTGGCGACCGGGGTTCGAATCCCCGTGGGGACGCCAATTCTTGAAAACCCCGACCCTGGTCGGGGTTTTTCTTTGCCTGTGATTCCTGGGAAGGCCCTATCCACGCCATGCGTGGATGGCTTCACCCCGCTCATGGCTCAGAACCGCCGGTACATCCCGATCGACGCCGGTGCCGTCGGCGCAAACCCGAACTGTGCATACAACCGATGTGCCTCGCCGTCGGCCAGCAGGCTGACATACGCCGATGGCGGCAGGTTGGCCTGCATCCAGCCATCCAGGCGCCGCATCACCTCCTTGCCCAGTCCCTGCCCCTGCAACCGCGGCAGCACCGCGATGTCGCAGACCTGCAGATGGCAGCCGCCATCTCCCACGATGCGCCCCATCGCCACCAGCTCGGACCCTTGGTACGCGCACACGCCGAACAGCGTGTTCGGCAGCGCGCGCGTTGCCGCTTCCCGGCTCTTGGCACTGAGGCCTGCAAGCACACGCAACCGGCAGTAGTCCTCGACCGTGGGCACCGCTTCGCGGAACAGGCAGGTGACGGAATCGTTCATGCGGTATCTCCTGTGGGTCGGGCTATCCTGCCGCATCCACGTCGCAACCGCTGCGACCCTCGCCCGCAGAGTCCCCATGTGCTATTCCGCCCTGATCCGCGCCGACTACGCCAAGCTGGTGCGCGAGTTCGGCGCCATCCTGTCGCTGGAAGAGTTCGCCGAACTGTATGCGCACGATCCGGGCAAGAAACGGCCCAAGACCCCGAAGGCGATGGATGACGGGTTCGCCGGGGCACGTACCGAACAGGGCCGCGACATCGTGGCGAAGATCCAGCAATGGCACGCGCAGGAGCAACAGGCACTGGAGGCCGAACTGGCCCGCCAGCGCGAGCGGCGCGACATCGCCCATGCTGCCCTGGCCACCCGTCCCACCCAGAAGGCGCGCAACGACCTGCGCGTGGCCGGCAACCGCATCGAGCGCGCGCAGGCCCGGCTGGAAGACCTCCACCGGGTACAGCTGCTGCCGCGCGACAACCGCATTTTCCCCGGCACCTACGCGCCGGTGATGGTCAGCGAGCACGGCCAGCGCGTGATCCGCCCGATGCGCTACCAATGCCGGCTCCCGGACAAGCCGGCGCGCAACGACGTGCTATACCCCGGCACCTACAACGCGAGGCGTGACAGCCTGGAAGGCTACTGGCGCGGTGCGTTCGGACTGCGCCACGGGGTGGTCGTGGTGCAGGCGTTCTACGAGCACGTGCCGCGCCACGCGATGGCTGGCCGCAGCCTGGAGGCCGGCGAGAAGGAACAGGACGTGGTGCTCGAATTCCGTCCCGATCCGCCCCGCGACCTGCTGCTGGCCTGCCTCTGGGCGGAGTGGGAGGGGCCGGAAGGCCACCTGCTGTCATTCGCTACGATCACCGACGCTCCTCCCAGCGATGTCGCCGCTGCCGGGCATGACCGTGGCGTGGTACCGATCCGCAGGGAACACCTGGACGCCTGGCTCAATCCCGACCCGGAAGACCTCGCGCGCCAGTACCGCATCCTGGATGACCGCGAGGAGATCCGCTACGTGTACGAGGAAGCGGGTTGAGTGCCACGCCCTGGCGGTCAGCAGTGGGGGCTCAGGCCTTGACGCTGGTGCGGCCCACTGCACGCGCCAGTGCACGTGACAGATCGGCCGACAGGTACGGCTTGACCAGCAGCAGGCCGGCCAACATCGGCGCTGGCAGCTGTTCGGCCAGCATCCCGGTGGCCAGCACGAAGGGAATGCCACGCGCCGAAAGCGCCGCGGCGACAGGCTCGCTGGTTTCGTTGCGGGCCAGCCGGTAGTCCAGCAGGGCCACGTCCGGGGCACTCTGTTCCAGCAGCCGCAGGGCTTCGGACACACTCGCTGCGAGCCCGACCACGGTCGCACCGGCATGCACCAGCTGCATCTGCAGGAGGGCCGCGCTCATCTCGTCGTTCTCGACCACCAGCACCCTCAGGTCCTGCAACACTGTCATCGGCTACCGCTCCTGGTGGCAATTGCACAGGGAGTATAGCCACCAAGGGGCCGATACCGACAGGAACCGGCCTGATAGGCCATCCCCCTAGGCATCTCCCGCCCACCTCGGTTACACTCGCACGCTGCCTGCCGGTGTGGCGGAATGGTATACGCAGCTGACTCAAAATCAGCCGGGGGTGACCCCATGAAGGTTCGAGTCCTTTCACCGGCACCACTGCATCAAAGGCCAGGTCCCCGACCTGGCCTTTTGCATGTTGCGGGCCGGAACGCCCGGCACCGACGAGGATGCCAACGCCAGCCCCACCCACGCTCGCCGCGGCCCTGCCCGCGCGGCTGCGCGCCCTGCCCCTGGAATCGACCTGCCGCATCGCCGCGGTGAACCCGTCCATGACCTCGATCAGCCTTGGCAGGGCCGGGTGCCGGGCACGCAGGCAGCCCACGCGGACAGCGTTGCGCCCCCCGATGCCACACAACTGCGACCTTCGACAAGGTTGTAGATAGACGTAGCGCACACTTTTCTTGCCAGCCTCACGTACTTCTGCCTATCGTGATCCCAGCTGGATCTGGGGGCGGGGGAATGCATGACGTTGCGTGCGGCACTGTTTTTCATGGTCGCGCATGCGCTCGTCATTGCCCTGATCGGCCCGCAGGACCCGGTGGGCTCGTACCTGATGCTGATCACCGCGCCGCTGCTGGCCGCGCTGGCCTGCGTGCGGCGGGCTCGGGGCAGCCGCCGGGCAGCGTGCAAATGGCGGACGCTGGGCGCTGCCGTCAGCCTGTTCGCGCTCGCCCTGCTGGCCCTGCTGTATCGCAACGTGGCCGGCCTCACCCCTGCGCAGATGACCGCTTCGTCGCTGATCCTGTACGTGTTCTACCGGATTCCACTGACCTACGTCGCTGCCAGCCCGGGTGGCGGCAACCGCTGGATCCGTGCGGTGGACCTGTTGATCATCACGCTGCTGTGGTTGCTGTACTTCGTGCATGCACGCGCGATGGCGCCGTTGAACAGCGCGTTGTGGACACACTGCCTGCAGACGATGAGCAGCGTGCAGAACAGCCTGGTGTTCTGCTTCGCGCTGATCCGCTTCCTGGCCGAGGATGACGCCGATCGTCGCGATTTCTTCCGCGCGCTGTCGATCTACGCGCTGGGCTACTTCCTGCTGGCGCTCTACATCACCACCTGGCAGCCGCAGGTGCCCGACGGCGGCTGGGGGGACCTGCTGATCAGCGCACTGTTCGTATCGCTGGCGGTGATGGCTGGCAGCACACGACGCCGACCGGCGCCTGGCGTACCCCGCAACCTGCGGCGCATTGTCGACGCCGCCGGGCCGCTGATGCTGCCGTTGCTGTTGATGATGGTGGCGCTGCTGGTTGCACGCCTGCAGCCGACGCTGGCCACCGTGGGTTTCATCGGCGCGATGCTCGGCTATGCCCTGCGCAGCGTGCTGACCCAGGTCCAGATCCAGCGCGAGCGCGACGAACTGGCGTTGCTGGCCCGCCGCGATCCGCTGACTGGACTGGGCAACCGCCGCAGCTTCGATGAATCGCTCGGCAGCGCACATGGCCGTGCGCGCCGCCATGGCATGGGACTGGCGGTGCTGATGATCGACATCGACCACTTCAAGCGGCTCAACGATACGTACGGCCACCCGGTGGGCGACCGCCGCCTGCAGGCGGTCGCGGCCATCCTCGACGCCTGCCTGCAACGCGGTGATGACCTGTTGGCCCGCTACGGCGGCGAGGAGTTCATCGCGGCGCTGCCCACGCACGGCCTGGACCACGCCATTGGCCTGGCCGAGCGCCTGCGCACCGCCGTGGAAGCCGCTGCCCTGCCCGCCGCCGAGGCCCGGGTCACCATCAGCATCGGCGTGGCCTGGCAGGCCGCGCATGACCAGGGTGACCCGCGCAGCCTGGTCGAGCGCGCAGACCAGGCCCTGTACCGGGCCAAGCATGCCGGCCGCAACTGCGTGCACGCCGCCCCGGCCGTCGAGGCCGGGGAACAACAGGTCGACCGCCGCGCCTAGACCGCGCGCAGCACCGCCGCATGCGGCTGGCCGGCAACGCCATGGACGCGGAAGCTGGCCACGGTCTGCAGCAGCTGTGCCGACTGCTCTTCCATGCTGCGCGCCGCCGCCGAGGCTTCCTCGACCAGCGCGGCGTTCTGCTGGGTGCCCTGGTCGATCAGATCGACGGCCTGGTTCATCTGCTGGATGTCGTCGCTCTGCTGCTGCGCGGCCGTGCTGATCTCGGACATCAGCTCGCTGACCCGGCGCACGTTGGTGACGATCTCGTCCATGGTGCGTCCAGCGCTTTCGACCTGAGCGGTACCGGCGCCGACGTTGGCCACCGACGCATCGATCAGCTGCTTGATCTCCTTGGCCGCGCTGGCCGAGCGCTGCGACAGTTCGCGAATCTCGGTGGCGACCACGGCGAAGCCACGGCCGTGTTCCCCTGCCCGCGCTGCTTCCACCGCCGCGTTCAACGCAAGGATGTTGGTCTGGAAGGCGATACCGTCGATCACGCCGATGATGTCGACGATGCGCCGCGAGGACGCGTTGATCACCGCCATGGTCTCGACCACCTCGTGCACGACGCTGCCGCCTCGCGCGGCGACATCGGCGGCGCCACCGGCCAGCTGGCTGGCCTGGCGCGCGTTGGTCGCAGTGCGCTGGACGGTCTCGGCCAGGCCCTTCATCGACACTGCGGTCTCCTCCAGTGACGCGGCCTGCTGCTCGGTGCGCTGTGACAGGTCGCCGTTGCCCTGCGCGATCTCGGTGGCGCCGACGGCAATGGTGTCGGCGGCGAATTTGATCTGGCCGATGATCGCGCCCATCGCCTCGACCAGCGCATTCACGCCCTCGCACAACTCGGCGATCGGGCCGTTCTTGTCGGCGGTGGCCACGCGCCGGGTCAGGTCGCCCTGCTTGGCAGCCGCCACCACCTCGCGGGTCTGCGCCACGGCGCGCTGCATGGCCTGGTTCTCATGCACCTGCGCGGTGATGTCGGTGGCGTACTTGACCACCTTGAACGGCTTTCCGTTGAGGTCCAGGATCGGGTTGTAGGACGCCTGGATCCAGACCTCGCGCCCGCCATTGCCGAGCCGCCGGTATTGGCCGGCATCGTATTCGCCACGGCCGAGCTTTTCCCAGAACTGGCGATACTCGGCACTGTCGCGATGGTCGGGCTCGATGAACAGCGCGTGGTGCTGCCCGCGCACCTCGTCCAGGCGGTAACCGGTGGCGGCCAGGAAGTTGTCGTTGGCCGACAGGATGTGCCCATCCATGCTGAATTCAATCACTGCCTGCGACTTGTCGATCGCCGCCAGCTGCCCGGCCGAGTCGGCCGCCTGCAGCTTCTGCGCCGTGATGTCGGTGGCGAACTTGACCACCTTGTACGGGCGCCCCTGCCGGTCCAGCACCGGGTTGTACGAGGCCTGGATCCAGATCTCGCGCTGGCCCTTGCCGAAACGCCGGTACTGGCCCGCGTCATATTCGCCGCGGCCCAGCCGCGCCCAGAAGTCGCGGTACTCGGCGCTGCGCGCGTGCTCCGGGTCGACGAACAGGGAATGATGCCTGCCCTGGATCTCCTCCAGCCGGTAGCCCATCGCCTGCAGGAAGTTGTCGTTGGCCTGCAGGATGGTGCCATCGAGGGCGAACTCGATGACCGCCTGGACCCGGTGCAGCGCCGCGACCTGCGCCTCGAGTTCGGAACGGGCATCGGCCGCCGCATCGACGCCGGCGCGGGGATGGGGGGCCAGCGCGCCCAGCAGGGCACGCCACGGCGACCAGCGGGTATGCAGCTCGGCCGGCGCCTGCGCGCCTGCCGTGAAGCCTGGAATGAGCATTGTCTGATCCTCGGTGTCCGGTAAGCGGTTGCGACCCGACGGGCGGGATGCCCGGCGGCAACTTCAGTTGCTTGGGACTACAGGTGCCTGCAGGCACCCCGCGAGCGGCTGGCAAGCACGCCTGCTGCGGGCGCGGCCTGCATCCGGGGGCGGCGGAACACACAGCGCGGGCCACCCGTCAGGGGCAGCCTGGGGTCCTGCAGCGGGCGACGGGAGCGGGATCCAGAGGGAGTATCGGCGACGTGATCGTTGGCTTTAGCCGGATTACGCGACGTCCGTCGCAACTTCAGATGCAACGGCAGGGATGCGATAGACAATCGCGATCTTCATCACATTCCGCTCACGCACGCGGAAAGCGGGGATGCCGTTCAAGCAAGGAAGGTTTACATGACCAACGGGAGATTCCCGGCCCACGGGGAATGGCCAGCATGCAGCGGACTGCAGGACGTCACCTGACACGGAGATCGCATGTTCCCACGCTTGGCCAGCCTCCTGATCCTGGGCCTGTGCAGCGCCGGCGCGCTTGCCGCCGACGGCACCTATCGCCCGTCCTTCCAGCCGGACCTGCTGAAAGGACCACCGCCCGGCCCCCCGAACCAGGTGATGGTGCTGGGCAGCCCGCATCTCTCCGGCCTGCCGAAGACCTTCACGCGGGAGCATCTCGAGCCGCTGCTGGAGCCGCTGCTGGCGCGCCTTCAGGCATGGCAACCGACGGCCGTCGCGGTGGAGAACCTGTCCGGCATGCAATGCGACTTCATGCGACGCAACCCCGCGCGCTACGCTGACAGTGTCGAGACCTACTGCATCGACCCGGCACCGGCCCACGCCGCGACCGGCCTGGACGTTCCCAGCGCCAATGCCGAGATGGAGCGCCTGCTCGCGGATTGGCCGAAAGCCCCGACACCGGCCCAGCGCCGCCGCCTCGCGGCCGTGTTCCTCGCCGCAGGCGAGAACGGTTCGGCCGTGGTGCAATGGCTGCGCCTGCCCAGCGATGAACGTCGCGCCGCAGACAGCCTGACGCCGGAGCTGGTGCAGTTCCTCGACAGGCGCTTGGCCAGGCGCGACGAGGCCGGCATGATCGCCGGCGTCCTCGCGGCACGCCTGGGCCTGGAACGGCTGTGGTCGGTGGATGACCACACCGCCGACACGCCTGTCCCGAAGGACCGGGAGAAGGCCTATGGCGCGGCGCTCCAGGCGGCCTGGGACAACCCGGCGACCACGGCGCGGTTCGTCGCCGACGAAGCGCTGCACGCCCACCTGTCCAAGCCCGACGGCCTGCTTGCGCTCTACCGCAACTACAACGCTGCGGACACGGCGATGACCGTCTACCACAGCGACTTCGGCGCGGCCCTGGGCGAGCCGTCACCCGAGGCCTTCGGGCGCAATTACCTGGGCTATTGGGAAACACGCAACCTGCGCATGGTCGCCAACATGCGCGACGTGCTCGGCCAGCATCCGGGCACCCGCATGCTCACCATTGTCGGTGCCTCGCACAAGGGCTACTACGAGGCCTACCTCAACCAGATGCATGATGTGCAGCTGGTCAGTACGGACGCCGTATTGCGCTGACGGCCGGGGTGCCGGCGCATGGCCGGGCCGCGCCGCCCCGGACATCCACTGCGCCAGCGGGCATCTCCAGCGGCCGCTGCCGCAGATCACTGCCTTCCAGCGCGCGCCATGCCGGCGCGTGCTGATGGATGCCGCGCTGGCATCGTGCCGGAGGCGATACGCCCACGATCACAGCGGCCATGCCGCCACAGCAACAGGCAGGCCGCAAACGTGCAGGCCAGACTGAGCAGCAGCAGCGCGAACGCTCCCCGCTGCAACACGGGCAACAACGCCTGTGCGTGCTGGTCGCCGTGCAGCTGTTCGGTACGCAGGCAAGCGGCCAGCGCCAGGCACCAGCCAATCAGGGCCGGGATGAACATGCGTACCGCAGCCGGGTTCCAGGCATTCATGGGGTCACCTGCGTGAGTGGAGATGCGCGCAGTATTCGCGCGCGTCCTCTCACAGGCTGAGATCAGTCCTCGGCGGCGTCGGGATCGTCACCCGGACGCTCGGACAACTCGCCCTGCACCTGCACGTTGTTGCGCCCCATCGCCTTGGCCCGGTAGCACTGGGCATCGGCCGCGGCGACCGCCTGGTCCACGCTCATCCCGCCCGCCAGGGGCGCAATGCCGATGCTGGCTCCGACCCGCAACCGGTGCTGGTCCCAGGGAATGGACAGCGCGGCCAGGGTCTGCAGCAGCTCGCCGCCGATGCGCGCCGCACGCCGCGGCGTGCAACCGGACAGGATGACCGCGAATTCGTCACCGCCCAACCGCGCCACCACGTCCGAATCGCGCACGCCGTGGCGCAGCACGCTGGCCACCGCCCACAGCACGGCATCACCGGCCAGGTGGCCCCAGGTGTCATTGACCGGCTTGAAGCGATCGAGATCGATGTACATCAACGAGGCCGCCTGGCCGGTGCGCTCGACGCGGGTGATCGCCTGCTGCAGGTGCACCTCGAAGCCGCGGCGGTTGCTCAGTTCGGTCAGCGGGTCGATCTCGGCCAGGTGGCGCGCTTCGCGCTGGCGCGCGCGCTGCTGGGTGTCGTCGCGCAGCACCCACACCGCGCCGCGCACGTGGCCTTCGTCATCGCGCAGCCAGGCACGGGTCAGGTCCACCGGCACCGTGGCCGTCCCCAGCCGCAGCAGCAGGTCGGCGTGCAGGTCCACCGCATTGCTCTCCGGGTCCAGCAGCACCGACACGTCCAGCACCGAGCCGGGTGCGTACTCGGTGGTCAGCGCCAGCACGTCCTGCACCTTGTGCCCGGCCAGCGACAATGCGCCATCACCGGCCAGGGTGCGCACCGCAGCCGCATTGGCGTAATCGATGCGCCCGTCCAGGCTGACGCTGATCACCAGGTCGGCCACTGCGTCCAGGGTGATGCGGCTGCGCTGTTCACTTTCGAACAGGCGCTGCTCGCTGCTGCGCTGGGCGGTGATGTCCTGGATCTGCGACACGAAATGCAGCGGCTCGCCGTGCTCGTTGCGCACCAGCGACACCGACAGACGCGCCCAGATGATGCGGCCGTCGCGGTCGAGATAGCGCTTTTCCAGATGGTAGTGACTGCGCCGTCCCGCCAGCAGGTCCTGCACCAGGGCCAGATCGGTCTGCAGATCATCGGGATGGGTCAGGCGCTGGAAATCGACCTGCAGCAGTTCCTCGCGCGGATAGCCCAGGATCCTGCACAGCGCGTCGTTGACGTCCAGCCAGCGCCCCTCCAGCGAGACCAGCGCCATGCCCAGCGCGGCAGAGGTGAACGCGCCGGCGAACTTCTCCGCCGACAATCGTGCCTCCGCGCGCGCCTGCAGGATCTCGGTGATGTCGATGGCCATGCCGACATAGCCGATCCGCGCGCCCCCGGCACCGTCCATGCGGCTGATCGACAGGCGCACCTGGCGGGGCTGGCCATCCTTGCGCAGCAACGTCCACTGCCGCGAATAGGTCTGTCCATCGGCACGCGCACTGAGTGCTTCGAACACATCGGGACGGTTGCCGCCGGCATCGACCAGCGGTTGCATCCAGGCCGCCAGCTCGCCCGGATCGTGGAAAGCATCGAGCCGGCGCTGGCCGACCACGTCCACCGCGCTGTAGCCCAGCAGCCGCTCCGCCCCCGTGTTGAACAGAGTGATGGTGCCATCGGTATCGGTGGCGATCACCGCCACCTCATCGGACGCATCGACCACCGCCTGCAGGCGTTGCCGGGTCTCGGCCGCGTCCTGCCGCGCCTGCTGCAGCTCGGTCACGTCGGCGTGGGCACCGGCCATCCACAACGGCCTGCCCTGCCCGTCCCACTCGAACACCCGGCCACGGTCCTGGATCCAGATCCACTGGCCGTTCTTGTGGCGCATGCGCAGCAGGCAGGCGTAGTTGTCGCTGCGCCCTTCGAAATGGTCGTCCAGCGCCGCATCCGACAGCGCGATGTCATCGGGATGGACCAGTTTCAGGAAGGTCTTCTGGCAGATCGGTTCCAGCTCTTCCAGGCGGTAGCCGACGATCTCGGCCCAGCGCGCGTTGACCCGCATCTCGCCGGTCTGCACGTTCCACTCCCAGGTTCCCGCAGCGGTACCGTCGATGATCATCGCCAGGCGGCGACGCTCTTCCGCCAGCTCATGCAGGCGGCGCTCCAGCAGTCCATTGCCGTGGGTGCCCTGGCCCGCCATCAATCCGGTCCCCTGCCGGCACAGGCAGGCGCCGACCGCAGCAGGGTGCTGCGGCCGCCGGTACAGGCGACGGGTGGTGCTGGCGTCATGGCCCTCCCCAGCGACAGCGGGGTGGCCGAACGCCCCCCCTCAGGCGCAAGTGTGCGCAATCACGGGGAAAACCGACAAGTCCCCCGCCACGAGCCAAGCGTGACGGGGGGCACGATCCTCAACTGCGCTTGGCGCGGGCGAAGGCCTCGGCCAGGGCGTTGTTGGCCGGCGGAGCAGACTGGGCGGGACGACCGCCCGCCCCCTGGCCCCGGTTCGGACCGCGGTTCTGGCCGCCTGCGTCGCGGCGTGGCCCCGGCGCCTGGCCGCGTTCATCACGCTGGCCCGGACGGCTGGTGGCCTGGCCGGGGGTGTCGTCCAGGCGACGGGTCAGGGCAATGCGCTTGCGCGCCACGTCGACCTCCAGCACCTTCACTTTGACGATGTCACCGGCCTTGACCACATCGCGCGGGTCCTTCACGAACGTATCGGAGAGCGCCGAAATGTGGATCAGGCCGTCCTGGTGGACGCCGATATCGACGAAGGCACCGAAAGCGGCCACGTTGCTGACCACGCCTTCCAGCACCATGCCTTCGCGCAGGTCCTTGATGTCCTCGACCCCCTCGGCGAAACGCGCCGCCTTGAACTCCGGGCGCGGGTCGCGGCCCGGCTTCTCCAGTTCCCTGAGGATGTCACGCACGGTCGGCACGCCGAAGGTGGCATCGGTGAACTGCTCGGCCTTCAGGCCGCGCAGGAAGCTGCCATCACCGATCAGCGCCTTGATCGGGCGCGCGGTGCTGGCCACGATGCGCTCGACCACCGGGTAGGCTTCTGGATGCACCGCCGAGGCGTCCAGCGGTTCATCCCCGTCGGCAATGCGCAGGAAGCCGGCGCACTGTTCAAAGGTCTTCTCGCCCAGGCGCGCGACCTTCAGCAGCTCCTTGCGACGCTTGAACGGCCCGTTCTCGTCACGATGGCGCACGATGTTCTCGGCCACCGTGGCCGACAGCCCGGACACCCGCGACAACAGTGCAGCCGAGGCGGTATTCACGTACACGCCCACGGCATTCACGCAGTCCTCGACCCGTGCATCCAGCGCCCGCGCCAAACGGTACTGGTCCACATCGTGCTGGTACTGGCCGACACCGATCGCCTTGGGATCGATCTTCACCAGTTCGGCCAGCGGGTCCTGCAGGCGGCGCGCGATCGATACCGCGCCCCGCAGCGACACGTCCAGCCCCGGGAACTCCCTGGCCGCGAACTCGGACGCCGAGTACACCGACGCCCCGGCCTCGCTGACCACCACCTTCTGCAGCTTCGGGTTGGCGCAGGCCTTGATCGCTTCACCGGCCAGCTTGTCGGTTTCGCGGCTGGCGGTACCGTTGCCGATCGCGATCAGTTCAACGTTGTGCTTCACGCACAGCTGCTTGATCGTCTGCAGTGACTGCTCCCACTGCCGGCGCGGTTCATGCGGATAGATGGTGTCGGTGGCGACCAGCTTGCCGGTGGCATCGACCACGGCGATCTTGCAGCCGGTGCGGATGCCCGGGTCCAGGCCGAGCACGGTCTTTGGACCGGCCGGCGCGGCCAGCAGCAGATCCTTCAGGTTGTCGCCGAACACCGCAATGGCCTCGGCCTCGGCCTTCTCGCGGGCCTGGTTGAACAGGTCCAGCAGCAGATGGGTGTGCAGCTTGGCGCGCCAGGTCAGGCGACAGGCATCCAGCAGCCAGCGGTCGGCCGCGCGCCCCTGGTCGGCGATGCCGGCCTTGCGTGCCACCCGACCCTCGGCGTACTGGTGGCCGGCCTCGGCATCGCTGCCCGGGTCCAGTTCCAGGAACAGGATCTCTTCGCGGCGCGCGCGGAACAGTGCCAGCAAGCGGTGCGAGGGAATCCTGGCCAGCGACTCGGCATGATCGAAATAGTCGCGGTACTTGGCGCCTTCGGTCTCCTTGCCCTCGGCCACGCGGGCGCGGATCACCCCGGTCTCGCCCAGCCAGGTGCGCAGTTCACCGACCAGCGCGGCATCCTCGCCCCAGCGCTCCATCAGGATCGCACGCGCGCCTTCCAGCGCGGCCTTGGTGTCGGCCACACCCTTGTCGGTATCGACGAAGGTGGCCGCGAACGTCTGCGGGTCCTGCGTCGGGTCGGCCAGCAGGCCATCGGCCAGCGGCTCCAGCCCTGCCTCGCGGGCGATCTGTGCACGGGTGCGGCGCTTGGGCTTGTACGGCAGGTACAGATCTTCCAGCCGGCTCTTGGTATCGGCCGCCAGGATGTCGTTGCGCAGTTCATCGCTGAGCTTGCCCTGTTCGCCGATGCTGGCCAGCACGGCCGCGCGGCGGTCCTCCAGGTCGCGCAGGTAGGTCAGGCGCACCTCCAGGTTGCGCAGCTGGGTGTCGTCCAGGCCGCCGGTCACTTCCTTGCGGTAGCGCGCGATGAACGGAACGCTGGCGCCCTCGTCGAGCAGGCCGACGGCGGCGCGCACCTGGGCGGACTGGGCACCGATCTCGTCGGCGATGGTCTGGGCGATCTGCTGGGCGAGCGCGCTCTGGGCGTTCTTGGCGTCGTGCATTGCTTCAGGTCTGAACCGCGTTACGGGAAGACCCCATTCTGGCAATCCACGACGGAGCCGGACAAGGCATTCACAGGGCGCGAGGTTCAGCGGCGTCGCCGGAGTGGACGCCGGCATCCTGGCAAGGAGCGGGCTCGGACTGGCCCGGGGCTGGGATGCCGGCGCGGGCGCGCGATGGTGGGCGCGCCCTGCCGCGTGTTGCGAAGGTCAGCGGTAGTGGCGGGCGGCACGCTGCATGACGATGTCGTCACGCATGCCTTCCAGGGCCATCAGGCGGACCTTGCCGACACCCTGCAGTTCCATGAACCGCTCCGTGTAGAACTCCGGCCCCAGCGTGGTGTCGGCGCGGGATTTGCTGAAGCCGTAGGGCACCACGCCCTTCTCGCCATCCTTGCTACCACCGACATAAAGAACGATTGCCATGTGATGTATTCCTCCAAATTGCTACTGCCTACTGCACTTGACGAGCGATGCTGCGAGCTCATCAAGGAGGAGCTTACCGCGTCGAACCTGACTGGAACGTCACGAAGGCTAATGACGATCGGTTGCATGCAGATGACTGCGGGATCGCAGCAGAATGCTTACGGATCTTTAACTTCCGGCTAACGAATCCAAGAGTGTTCCCGCCAACGGCGCAGCCCTTCGTGGGTGGTTTGGTTGGTCGCGGAAAGCCGGTTTGCTGTGGGCTGGCCGGGAGGGTGGGTAGGCCGGGGACGCCGTGAACCCATCCATGGGGGCTTGGCCGCGGCATCCATGCCGCGGACACCCCGCCTACCCACCCTCCCGGCCGCTGACAGATTCCTGGTGGCTGCCTCCACCCACGGAGAAGAAAAAAGATCAAAAGCAAAAGCAGCCTGGTAACTGCTTTGTTGCTACCTGTAGAGAGGGCCATGCTCGGCTGCGAGCAAGCGCAGCGCGCGACCCGCTTCTGCTGTTCTATTTCTTCTCCGTGGCTGGACGCGCACCGAAACTGTCAGGGGCCGGGCGGGATGGGTTCGCGGGACCGTTGGCGCCATGGATGGCGCCATCGAGCCCCCATGGACGGGTTTACGGCGTGTCCCGCGAACCCATCCTGCCCGGCCCAATCGCATGAAACGCATTCCGCGACCACGCCACGAGGGGCTGCGCCGTTGGCTGGAAACTACGGCCACCAGCCGTGCCCGAACCGGGCGAAATGATCGGCCGCGCGTTCGAACGGATTGCGCGCACTCACCCCGCCGCACAACAGGTACACCGGCAGGTACAACGGCCCCAGCACCATGTACTGGTACACGTGCGCACGTTCGTGATCATCCAGCCGGATCAGCGGTTCCACGCCCCACCCCGCCTGATGCGCATAGGTGCGGCAGGAAATGCCCAGGTCATGCCCGGTGTGCAGGATCACGTTGCCCAGGGTGATCGCCCCGCCGGGACCCCAAGGCCAGCGGTCGAACACCAGCGCGCAGTCACGCGCGCTCCAGCGCAGCATCGCGCCACCGAGCATGCCGGCCAGCCCTCCGATCAGGCCCAGCAGGGTATTGGGCGATGTCCACGCCGCGCCCAGCACCTGCAGCGCGCGCAGCCAAGTCGGCCAGGGCGTTGCTCCAGTCTTCAATCGGCCTCGTTGGGAATCAGGAGCCACAGGATCAGGTAGACCAGGATGCCAGGGAAGGCGGCGGAGGCCAGCGAAACCAGGACGTAGATCACCCGCAGCAGGGTCGCATTCCAGCCGAAGCGATGGGCAATGCCGCCCATCACGCCGGCAATCATGCGGTCGTTCAATGAACGTGACAGCGTGCGCGGCGTGGTGCTCATGGCGGTTCTCCTGGGCTACGGGGAAAGCAGTCGGGCATGGCTCGACTCTACACCGCCCCCCTGTCTACGGCGTGCGGTGGCGCAGCGCCTGCAGGCGCGCACCGAACCAGGCGGCAGCGGTCTGTTCAGGCTGCCCCGGGCACTGGATGCGATAGGCCTTGCCGCTCATGCTGCTCTGGCTGGCGGCGCGCTCGATGAACTGCTCGGCGCTGTCCACCATGTCCTTCTTCAGCAGATAGTCGTACTTGCGCTGCAGGTGCGCGCGCGCATCGCTGCCGTCGTACCAGCGGCCATTGCGCTGGAACCGGCACTGCGAGCCGTCCAGGCTGGAGATCAACTGGGCGATCTCCCGCCGCGCGTCTGCACCGGGTGCCGCCTGGGCGACCGGGGTGGCCAGCAGCAGCGCAGCCAGCAGCATTGAAATCCTGTGCGACATCATCATTCTCCCTGCCGTCGAGCATGGCTCGACGCTGCAAAAACGAAGCAGGCGCTACGCGTCGCGTGCCTTCAGCCACCCATCGATCGTAGCGGGGACTTCACGCTGCGCGCGACCGGACACGTAGATACCGATATGCCCGCCGCGGAAACTGGACTCGGTGTAGTCCTCAGTGCCCAAACGTCCACGCATCGCGCGCGAAGCGTCCGGCGGCACGAGGTGATCCTGCTCGGCGTAGATGTTCAGGACCGGCAGCGTCACCTGCGACAGATCCACCGCTTCCTCGCCGATCCGCACCGTGCCCTTCATCAGGCCATTGGCCTGGTAGAACTGCTTGATGAAATCGCGGAACGCCTCGCCCGCCAGGTCCGGCGAATCGAAGATCCACTTCTCCATGCGCAGGAAGTCCTCCAGCGCCGCCTTGTCATCGAGGATGTCGAGCAGGCCGACGTACTTCTGCACGTTCAGGCGGAACGGCTTGAGCATCAGGTAGCTGGCGTTCATCAGGTCGGCCGGGATGTTGCCCAGCGTGTCGACCAGCAGGTCCACGTCCACCTGCCGCGCCCAGTGCGAGAGCATGTTGTCGGCGGTCTGGAAATCGACCGGGGTGACCATGGTGATCAGCTTGCCCAGCTTCTGCTGGCGCAACGCTGCGTAGCAGAGTGCGAACACGCCGCCCTGGCAGATGCCGAGCAGGTCGACCGGGCCACCACTGCGCGCACGCAGCGCGTCGACCGCGCCGTCGATGTAGCGCAGCAGGTAGTCCTCCAGGGTCTGGAAGCGTTCGGAACGATCCGGGTAGCCCCAGTCCAGCACGTACACGTCCTGGCCCAGCGCCAGCAGCTTCTGCACCAGCGAACGGTCGGCCTGCAGGTCGACCATGTACGGCCGGTTGACCAGCGCGTAGACGATCAGCAGCGGCGTGCGCCGGGTCGGCGCCTGTTCGCCGACAAAGCGGTACAGCACCACCTTGCCGTCGCGCCAGACTTCCTCGCGCGCGGTCGCGCCATAGTCCACGTCTTCCACCTGCGGCAGCAGCTTCAGCCCTTCCATCAGCTTGCGCTGCATGGCCAGGGTTTCCTGCAGCAGGTCATCGGCATTGAAGCCCAGGGGTCCTTTCATCGGTCACGCGCCCGTGCGGAAGTGCGAGGCGCGGCCTTCCTTGCAGACGTCTTTTCTGCAGCCGCCTTCTTCACCGGTGCCGCCTTCTTCGCGGCCTTGCGTGCGACCGGCTTCACCTTCGCTGGCGCCGGCTGTGCCACGGGATCCACCTCGGCGGTCCCGGCCAGCACCGCCACCTGCGCCTGCAGGCGACGCAGGCAGCGCTCCAGCTCGGCGATGCGGCGGTGGGCGGCGTCCATCTCGCTGCGGGTCGGCAGGCCGATGCGCTCGCTCATCTGTTCCACCTCGCGCTGCAGCCCAGCGCGCAGGCGCATCTGCGCGTTGCCCAGCGAGGCGTACACCTGCTGGAACGGTTCGGACATGGCGACCTTGGCGTAGGCCTCCTCGGCCGCATCGATCCACAGGTCGAACATCGCACGCGCACTGGTCAGCTGGCTGCCCGGCTGTTCGTGCTCGGCCAAGCGCTGCTCGAACAGCGCGAAGGCCTCGTCCAGCGCCTGCCTGATCTGATCGACGTAGGCCCGCGAATGCTGCTGGTATTCCTCCTGCGCCCGCAGCAGGGCCTGCCAGCGTGCCTGGTGCTCGCGCCCGGGGCCGAACGCCGGGCTCTGCAGCCACGGACCGGCCTGCAGCTGGAACTGCTGCAGCCACGCGGCGAATTCGGGCACCGCGGCACCGGCATGGGTGCTGCCACGGGCACCCTGCAGCATCCACTGCAGCATGCCGTCGCCCTGCGCCTGCACCGCCTCGCGCCAGGCTTGGGCCACTTCAGCGCTGCTGGCGTCGCGGCCTGCGAAACGTGCGGCGACGTCCTGCATGGTGCCGTACCAGTTGCCCGCCTGTTCGCGGAAGCGCCGCACGGCATCGTCCGGCGCGCCCTGCGCCTGCTCGGGCAACAGCTGGCCCCACCAGTCGAACAACCGCTGCCAACTGCCGGGATCGTCACCGGCAGGTGCGCCGGGCGTGCTCGCATGGCGCAGGGCATCGCCCCAGGCGCCGAAGTACTGCCGGGCCAGGGTTTCGAAATCGCTGCTGCCGGCGTCGTGGGCCGAGCTGGTCATCGCAGGCCTCCGCTGGGCTGGCTCATGGCTTGGGGATGCGCAGGGTCTTGCTGATCATCAGCGACCCGGACAGCGCGAACAACAGCACCATCGGATGCAGCTGCCAAGGGCCGATCTGCCACTGGCCGAACCAGATGTGGTCGCCGATGGCATCGGTGCCGGCAGCGATGGCCAGCACGATCACCAGCACCAGGCTGGTTGGGATCGGGGTGCCCTCGAAGTACGTGACCTTGCCCTCGTCGCCGCTCAACGCCTCGGCGGTGACGTTGTAGCGCGCCAGGCGGCTGACGCCGCAGCAGACGAAGTAGCTCAGCACCAGCCAGTCCCAGCCGCCCTGCATGCCGCAGGCATAGGCCAGCGCCGCCGGCGCCACGCCGAAGGAGATCACGTCGGACAGGGAATCCAGCTCGCGCCCCAGGGTCGAGCTGGACTTGCGCCAGCGCGCGATGCGGCCGTCGAGGGCGTCGAAGATGAAGGCCAACGGGATCAGCGCCATGCCGAACAGCAGGTAGCCACGCTCGCCGTCCTGCAGGAAGCGCATGGCGGCAAACACCGCACCGGTGCCGCAGAAGGCATTGGCCAGGGTGAACCAGTCGGCCAGCTGGAATTCGCGCAGCATCGAGAAGTGACGTTTCATGGGGTCTCACGGAGCATCAAGGCCCACAGGTTACCGCGAGCGCCGCCGCTGGCGACAGCGCTGACGGGGCCCACCCTTCACCGCCCCCTCACCCGCCCTCACCGGCGGTGAATTTTTCGCCACCCATCTTGACAGCCTAGGGGGGTGGCGCCTGTTGCGGCTTATCCACAAAGTTGCCCACGCGTAATCCACACCCCTTGTGGACAACCGGATCTCACCGACTGCGACCGTGGACATTTCCTCATCACCCCACTGCGGGGTTTCCCTACTTCCCAAGCCGCGAGGTCGGCGCTATGGTCACCGGCGGACCCGCCGCCACGTCCGATTCCTGGTGACCGGCGGTGATGATGCCGGGTGCTTGCACCCGCCGCTGGCGCAGCGGCCCTGAAGCGGTAGAGCCGGCCGCTGGCCGGCTGCCCCTGCCCTTCCGGAATGCCGGCCGCCGGCACTACCCAGCGTGCACCCGCCGCCACCGGGCGAAACACATCACCTGCATCACCAGCATCGCCGCCAATCCCAGCGGCCACGCCCACCACAGGCCCGCCAGGCCGTGCCGCGCCTGCAGCCACATCGCCAGCGGCAGCTCCACCAGCACGACCGCCATCATGCCCAGCAACGCTGGCCGCCATACCGTGCCGCTGCCGCGCATCACTCCCACCAGCACCGCGCTGACTCCCATCGCCAGCACGCCCCACACCACAGTGCGCAGCTGCAACGCAGCCAGCTCGCGCACTTCGGTCGCCGCCAGGATCAGCCCGGTCAGCCCGGGCGCCAGCACCACAACCAGCACCACCACCATGCCCAGCGTCGCCAGTCCAAGCAGCACCCCGGTGTGGGCGATGGCCGGCAGCCGTGCCGTCCGCCCAGCACCCACCGCATGCGCCGCGAGAATGGTGGCGGTGATCCCCAGCGACATCGCCGGCAGCTGCACCCAGCTCATCAGCTGGTTGACCGCACCGTAGGCGGCCGTAGCGGTGTAGCCGTAGCGGTTGATCCAGGCCAGCAACACGATTTCGGCGATGGCCAGGCTGAGCATCTGCAGCGAAGACGGCAGGCCGATGCGCAGCATCGAACGGATGAGTACGCCATCGAAACGAATCGCACGCAGCAGCTCACGGCCCGGTGCCAGCGGATGCCCTATCCGGCGCCAGCGCCACAGCAGCCAGCCCAGGGCCAGCAGGGAGGCCAGCGCCGCCGATACGGCCGCACTGGCTGCGCCCTGCCGTGGCAGACCGGCCCATCCCAGAATCAGCAGCGGCGTGCACAGCAGGTCGATCAGGGTGGCCAACAGCAGCGCCTGCAGGGGCGTCTTCGCATCGCCCACCGCGCGACTCACGGCGGTGGCCAGCCACAGCAGGAAGAACGCAGGTGCAGCCAGCAACAGCACGCGCGCGTAGACGATGGACTCGCCGAGGATCGGTGCCGGGGTGCCCAGCGCGGTCAGCAGGTGTGGCGCAACACCGCCGCCCACAGCCATCACCAGCACCGACAGCAGCAGGATCAGCGCCACCGCGCTGCCGGCCACCGCCCGCGCCTGTTGCGGCCGGTGCGCGCCCCAGGCCTGGCCGATCAGCACCATCGCGCCGGTCGCCAGGCCCATCACCAGGGCCAGCAGCAGGAAGAAGACCGGGAAGAATGCTGCCGCGGCGGCCACCGCCTGCGTCCCGAGCAGATGACCGAGGTAGATGTTGTCCAGCGTGCCTGCGGCCAGCTGCAGCGCGTTGGTCAGCAGCATCGGCAGCAGCAGGGCCAGGTAGGTGCGCCACAGAGGCGGCGCGGGCGGGGGCGTGGGATGTACAGGGGCGTTCATGGGGTTCTCTGGGCAAGGCGCTGCCCTGCCCGGCGTTTCCGCCAGCAAAGCAAGCACAGGGGAGCGGGCCGTGGCCCGCGATCAGGTGGCGCCGCCGCGCGACGACGGCGCGATGGTTCAGCCGTCGGCGCTGTCGAACGCCAGGCGCAGGGCGTGGTCGCGCACATCCCTGGGCCAGGAATGCAGCACCGCTTCCAGGCCCGCGCGGTCATGCGCGAACAGCATGCGGATGGCCTCCTCGAAGCCCGGCAGGTCACCGGCGATGGTCTGCAGGAACTGATAGGCGCGCTCGGCATCGCGACGCCGGCGGTCCTTGTCCGCACCGGCGCGGCTGGCCGCCTCCACCAGTTTTCGCAGTGCCACCGAGGCACCACCCGGCTGCTCTGCCAGCCATGCCCAGTGGCGCGGCAGCAACGTCACTTCGCGCGCTACCACGCCCAGCTTCGGGCGGCCACGGCCACGCGGGGCCGCGGGTGCGTCTTCGGCAATGACCTCGGCATCCGTCTCCACGGCGGGAAACGCTGCACTTACCCGCGACAGCAGTTCTGCATCACTGCCGCGCGTATCGAAATCACGGGTATGGCCGGTGGCGTTGTCGAACACCAGCAACGGCCCGGCCGCGTTGCTGGCGCGCAGTTGCTTGAGGGCAAGCGCAGCCACTTCCGGGGTGCCGGAAGCGACCAGGCGATGGCCGTCGAAACAACTGAAAGGAGGAAGACGGGACGCAGGCATGGCAAGGGCATCAGAGGCGATGCACAAATATTGCCCGGGTAATTTGCGGACGTCAATATTGCCCGGGTATTAATTGGCCGGAAGAGCGTGCCAACCTCGGGTGGGCACCTCCCCGATTCGCCGGATCACAGCCGGCTGTAGGACCAACTGACCATGCGGCCGTCCTTGTACGGCATCACGCCATGGAACGGGCGCGGGTCGGTGTCGAACACCAGCGGCAGGAAGTTGCGGTCGCCCTCCCACATCGGCAGCGTGTCCAGCTTGTCCAGGTCCACCCATTCCAGCGTGCCTTCATGGTTGCCGCCGTGCGGGGTGCCTTCGAAGGTGTCGATGACGAACACGAAGCCCAGCCAGTCTTCACCGTGCTTGCCGAAACCCGGCCAGCTGAGGGTGCCGCGCAGGCGCATGCCGGTGCAGTCGATGCCGGCTTCCTCGGCGATCTCGCGACGCATGCTGGCGGCCACGTCCTCGTCCGCTTCGATCTTGCCGCCCAGCCCGTTGTACTTGCCCAGATGGTGGTCACCCGGACGGGTGTTGCGGTGGATCATCAGCACCTGGCGACGATCAGGCGACAACACGTAGCCCAGGGTGGCGACGATCGGGGTGTACGGCATGGGGCGGCATCCAGCGGCAGGTCAGCCCTGGATTATGGCCGATCAGCGCACCAGCGACAGGCGGCGCTCGGCAGGCGCACCGGCGCCATCGGGGTCACGGCGCAGCGTGGCGACGCCATGGCCGCGCTCGGCCAGGTATTCCAGCCACTTGCCGAGGAAGGTGTTCATCCGCATGCGATGGCTGATCAACTCCGCCGGTGGCGGATACAGGCCCATGGTGTCCTGCCAGCGGCGGCCGACGTAGCAATGGGTGGTCTCGGCCTGGCGCGCATCACGGTACAGGCGGACGTAGGCTGACGGGTCCGGCTCACCGGTGACCGGGTCGGCCAGGTCGTAGGTCAGGCGCAGTTCCACCGTGTAGCGGTGGCATTCGATCACGTCCAGGCGCACATCCAGACCGTCACCGATCGAGGAGATGTAGCTGCCCGCGACCAGTCCCGCCGGCTCGAACAGGCGTACCAGATGACGGTAGTTTTCCGCGTACAGGCCCATGAGCCAGCTCAGCCGGCTCAGGCGGGGAATGCGTTCGGTACGGGGCAAGGCTCGGGCCATGGGTCGATCCTACACGTTGGTGCTTCAACGTGGGGGCGCCTCAAGCCACAGCCAACCCGTCGGTCGCTTTCATCGCGGTAGTGCCGGCCGCTGGCCGGCAGCCCCGCAGCGCGGGAGTCGCTGCCACCTCGGTAGTGCCGGCCGCTGGCCGGCAGCCTCGCAGCGCGAGAGTCGCTGCCACCGTGGTAGTGCCGGCCGCTGGCCGGCAGCCCCGCAGCGCGGGGAACGATCAATACAGCTCGCGCTGCAGCCCCAGCGTGGCCAGCACCTTGCTGGAAATCTCCTCGATCGAGGTATGGGTGGTGCTCAGGGTCGGGATCCGCTCCATCTGGAACATGGTCTCGGCCGCAGCCACCTCGCGCTTGCAGGTCTCCAGGTTGGCGTAGCGCGAGTTCGGACGGCGCTCCTGGCGGATCTGCTGCAGCCGGTCCGGGTCGATGGTCAGGCCGAACAGCTTGCGCCGGTAGTTGCGCAGGCGTGGCGGCAGGCGGTCGCTTTCCAGGTCCTCGTCGGTCAGCGGGTAGTTGGCTGCGCGCACCCCGTAGTGCAGGGCCAGGTAGATGCAGGTCGGCGTCTTGCCGGCGCGCGACACCGCCACCAGGATCACGTCTGCATCGTCGTAGTTCACCGCAATGCCATCGTCATGGGTCAGGGCGAAGTTCATTGCGTTGATGCGGCGATGGTAGGTATCGAAATCGACCATGCCATGGGCCTGGCCGACCCGGGCCAGGCGCGGGCTGGCCAGTTCGCGCTCCAGCGGCTCGATGAACGGCGCGAACACATCCAGCATCAGGGCACCGCTGTCAGCCAGGATCAGGCTCAGGCTCTGGTCCACGCAGGAGTTCACCACGATCGGCCGGACCTGGTAGCGCTCCCCCGCCGCCTGGATCCGGGCACAGGCTTCACGCGCTTTTTCAGGGTCGTCGACAAACGACATCCGGTCGGTAATGAAGCTGAACCCGGAGAACTGGGTCAGCAGGCTATGCCCAATGGTTTCAGCGGTGATACCGGTTCCATCGGAAACGTAGAACACCGGACGGATGGTCGACATGCGCGCTTTTACCCCCTACGAAGCTTAAAAAGGCCGCCAGCACAAGCTTGTGCCGACGGTGCTCTGCCCGGCATCATATCGGCTTCTTCCTACGGACGCGGCCACTCAGCCCGCCTCGGGCGATGGCCAAACGGAGCATCGCGCTTGAACGAGAACATCCTGTGGTTGCACGAACTGCGTCTGGCCGATCTGGCCCGCGTAGGCGGCAAGAATTCGTCCCTGGGCGAGATGATCGGCAACCTGGCCGGTCTGGGCGTTTCGGTGCCGGGCGGTTATGCCACCACCGCTGAAGCCTTCAAGGACTTCATCGCGCACAACGACCTGTCCAAGCGCATCTTCGACAAGCTGGCCACGCTGGACGTCGAGGACGTCACTGCGCTGACCGCCGCCGGCAAGGAAATCCGCAGCTGGGTGATCGATGCACCGCTGCAGCCGCAGCTGGACCAGGACATCCGCACCGCCTACGCCAAGCTGAGCGCCGACAACGGCGGCGGCGACGTGGCCGTGGCCGTGCGTTCGTCGGCCACCGCCGAGGATCTGCCGGATGCCTCCTTCGCCGGCCAGCAGGAAACCTTCCTCAACGTCACCGGTGCCGACGACGTCGTGCACAAGGTCAAGGAAGTGTTCGCCTCGCTGTACAACGACCGTGCCATCGCCTACCGCGTGCACCACGGCTTCAAGCATGAGGACGTGTTCCTGTCCGCCGGCGTGCAGCTGATGGTGCGCTCGGGGGTCGGCTCCTCCGGCGTGCTGTTCACCCTGGATACCGAGTCCGGCTTCCGCGACGTGGTGTTCGTCACCTCCTCGTTCGGCCTGGGCGAAATGGTCGTGCAGGGCGCGGTCAACCCGGACGAATACTACGTCTACAAGCCCACCCTGCAGGCCGGCAAGCCGGCGATCCTGCGCCGCTCGCTCGGCAGCAAGGCGATCCGCATGGTGTATTCGGATGTTCCGGGTGAGCGCGTCAGGATCGAAGATACCCCGGCCGAACTGCGCAACACCTTCTCGATCAGCGACGAGGATGTGCAGGAACTGGCCAAGCAGGCGCTGGTGATCGAAAAGCACTACGGCCGCCCGATGGACATCGAGTGGGCCAAGGACGGTGTCAGCGGCAAGCTGTTCATCGTGCAGGCGCGCCCGGAAACGGTGAAGTCGCGCAGCCACGCCACCCAGATCGAGCGCTTCGCGCTGACCGAAAAGGGCGGCAACGTGCTGGCCGAAGGCCGCGCCGTCGGTGCCAAGATCGGTTCGGGCGTGGCCCGCGTGGTGAAGACGCTGGACGACATGAACCGCGTGCAGCCGGGCGACGTACTGATCGCCGACATGACCGATCCCGACTGGGAACCGGTGATGAAGCGCGCTTCGGCCATCGTCACCAACCGTGGTGGCCGCACCTGCCACGCCGCGATCATCGCGCGCGAGCTGGGCGTGCCGGCCGTGGTCGGCTCGGGCAACGCCACCAAGGTCATTGAAGATGGCCAGCTGGTCACCGTCAGCTGCGCTGAAGGCGATACCGGCTTCATCTACGAAGGCAAGCTGGGCTTCGAGCGCACCACCACCGATCTGGGCAACATGCCGCCGGCACCGCTGAAGATCATGATGAACGTGGCCAACCCGGAACGTGCCTTCGACTTCGGCCAGCTGCCGAACGCCGGCATCGGCCTGGCCCGCCTGGAAATGATCATCGCCAGCCACATCGGCATCCACCCGAACGCGCTGCTGGAATACGACCGCCAGGACGCGGCAACGAAGAAGAAGATCGACGAGAAGATCGCCGGCTACGGTGATCCGGTCAGCTTCTACGTGGACCGCCTGGCCGAAGGCATCGCCACCCTCACCGCGTCGGTTGCACCGAACCCAGTGATCGTGCGCCTGTCGGACTTCAAGTCCAACGAGTACGCCAACCTGATCGGCGGCAGCAACTACGAGCCGCACGAAGAGAACCCGATGATCGGCTTCCGCGGCGCCAGCCGTTACGTCGATCCGAGCTTCTCGGCCGCCTTCGCGCTGGAGTGCAAGGCCGTGCTGCGCGTGCGCAACGAAATGGGCCTGGACAACCTGTGGGTCATGATTCCGTTCGTGCGCACCCTGGAAGAAGGCCGCAAGGTCGTCGAGGTGCTGGAGCAGAACGGCCTGAAGCAGGGCGAGAACGGCCTGAAGATCATCATGATGTGCGAAGTGCCGTCCAACGCACTGCTCGCCGATGAGTTCCTGGAGATCTTCGACGGCTTCTCGATCGGCTCCAACGACCTGACCCAGCTGAGCCTGGGCCTGGACCGCGACTCGTCGATCGTCGCGCACCTGTTCGACGAACGGAACCCGGCAGTGAAGAAGCTGCTGTCGATGGCGATCAAGGCTGCACGCGCCAAGGGCAAGTACGTCGGCATCTGCGGCCAGGGCCCGTCCGATCACCCGGATCTGGCCGAATGGCTGATGCAGGAAGGCATCGAGTCGGTGTCGCTGAACCCGGACACCGTGGTCGACACCTGGCTGCGCCTGGCCAAGCTGAAGGCCAACGGCTGATGCCACGAGGGGCTGACGTCGCTTTCATCGACGTCCGCCCATACTGCTGCTGCACGCAAGCCCCGCCTTTGCGGGGCTTGCTGTTTCTGGCGTCCACGCACGCCCAGCCCCACGCAGACATCGCTACGCAGCAAAGGACTTTCGCATGATCGCCGCCGCACCTCCCGCCCCCGCCGCAACGCCCTGGTTCCACTCGCTCAACTGGGAGCGCCTGCTGGAAACCTACGGTGTGCCGTTGCTGGCCGCCATCGTGGTACTGCTGGTGGGCCTGTGGGTGGCACGTCGCCTGTCCAATGCCATGCCGCGCGCCACCGCGCGCATGGGCGTGGACCCGATGCTGGGCAGCTTCCTGCGCAATGTGGTCTACGCAGCGTCGCTGGTGATCGTGGTGGTGCTCGCCATCGGCACGCTGGGCGTGCAGATCACTCCGCTGCTCGCCGTGCTCGGCACCGCTGGCCTGGCGGTCGGTCTTGCATTGAAGGATTCGCTGTCCAACATCGCCTCGGGCGTGATGCTGGTGACGCTGCGACCGTTCCGCGTGGGCGATGTGGTGACCGTGGCAGGGCAGACCGGCACGGTGCGCGAAGTGCGCATCTTCCAGACCGTGCTTACCGGTGCCGACAACCAGCACACCACCATTCCGAACACGCTGATCACCGCCGCACCGATCATCAACCTCACCGCCGAACCGACGCGCCGCGTCGAGCTGGTGATCGGCATCGGCTATGAGGACAACATCCAGCTGGCACGCGATACCGCGCTGGCGTTGATGAAGGCCGACCCGCGCGTGCTGCAGACCCCCGCACCGGACGTGGTGGTCTACGAGCTGGGCGCGCACGCCATCAACCTCGGCATCCGCTGCTACGTGAAGTCGGCCGACTGGTTTGGTACCAAGGTCACGCTGCTGGAGCAGCTGAAGCTGGGCTATGACAAGGCCGGCATCAACATCCCCTACCCGCAGCAGGACATGCATCTGTACCTGCACGGCAAGGATGGCGGCGTGGTTGAGGCCGACGCGCTGGTGCGCGACAAGCCGTGATCCGGCAGTGGAATGCCGGCCAGCGGCCGGCACTACCCCCTCGCCGCCTGACTGGAATGCCGGCCAGCGGCCGGCACTACCCCCTCGCCGCCTGACTGAAATGCCGGCCAGCGGCCGGCACCACCCCCTCGCCGCCTGACTGAAATGCCGGCCAGGATCAGGCCGCGACGCTCTCTTCCAGCGTCGGGTAATCGGTGAAGCCGACCGCGCCACCGCCAAAGAACGTCGCGCGATCCGGCGGATTCAGCGCCGCACCGGCACGCAGTCGCTCCGGCAGGTCCGGGTTGGCGATGAACGGCCGGCCGAAGCCGATCAGGTCAGCCCAGCCTTCCGCCAGTGCCTGCTCGGCACGCTCGGCGGTGTACTTGCCGGCGTAGATCAGCGTGCCTGGGTAGACCATGCGCAGCGCCTGCTTGAACGCCACCGGCATCAACGGTGCATCGTCCCAATCCGCTTCGGCAATGTGCAGGTAACCCACGCCCAGCTCACCCAGCAGATGCGCGGCCGCCAGATAGGTCGCCTGCGGCGTATCGTCCACCGCGCCCTGCAGCGTGGTCAGCGGCGCCAAGCGCACGCCGACGCGGTCACCGCCGGCCACCGCGACCACCGCCTGCACGACCTCGCGCAGGAACCGCAGGCGGTTCTGCAACGCGCCGCCATAGCCGTCGGTGCGCTGGTTGGCCTGCGAGTCGATGAACTGGTTGATCAGGTAGCCATTGGCACCGTGCAACTCCACGCCATCGAAGCCTGCGTCCAGCGCATTGCGCGCGGCCTGCGCGAAATCGACGACGACGCCCGGAATCTCATCTTCGCGCAGCTCACGCGGCATCGAATGCTGGATCATTTCGCCCACCCCGGCTTCGGGACCTGCCCCGGTCGGGTCGACGAATACCTTCACGCCATCAGCCAACAACGCCGACGACGACACCGGCGCGGCGCCGCCCGGCTGCAGCGCCACGTGCGAGACCCGGCCGACATGCCACAGCTGGGCGTAGATGCGACCACCGGCGGCGTGCACGGCGTCAGTCACCTGGCGCCAGCCCTGCGCCTGTTCCGGGCTGTGGATGCCCGGAGTCCAGGCGTAGCCCTGGCCCTGCGCGCTGATCTGGGTACCCTCGCTGACAATGAGGCCGGCGCCGGCACGCTGCGCGTAGTACGTGGCCATTTCGGCAGTGGGCACGTTGCCGGCCGACGAGCGCGAGCGGGTCATCGGCGGCATCACGATGCGGTTGGGCAACGTCAGCGCGCCCAGGCGGTGGGGAGTGAACAGCATGGCGGCAATCTCTTGCAGGGGACTGCCGGCAAGGATGGGGATGGCGGCGGCCACGCAACAGGCACGCACTGGCAAAACAGTTGTTCCCTCAAGGCAAGGATGGCCGGCCGGGGGTCAGAGCCCCTTCCTGCGGAACGGGATCCAACCCCGCGCGCAACCGGGGTCGAATCCCTTTGCAGCGCAAAGGGCTCCGACCCCGAAGCCGGTTACAGCGTGGGTTCGATCAGCACGCCACCATGCGCCACGCGGTCATAGCAGGTGCGTACCACGTCCTCGCCGTACTTGCGCTCCAGCCGGCGCACGATGAAGTGGCCGCGCGCCATGTCCTGGTAGTAGTCAGTGAACATGGTGTTCAGTGTTGCGCCGGCAGCGGCACCGACGATCGGCACCGCCTGCGCGGCGAACTTCTCGGTAACAACCACGCCAAAGCGCGCCGCCACCTTCTCCACCAGCTTCGCCAGCAGCTTGCCGGCTTCCTTCGGCGCCACGCCCAGGGTCAGGTCGCGGCCGGTCACCACCCGCCCGGCCAGCTCGGCCGAGAGATGGCGCATCACATCGGTCGTGAAGCCGCGGGCCAGGTAATAGCCCGTCTCGCTGGCGTCATCACGCGGCGAGTTGCCGCCCAGCGCGAATACCTCAAGGCACGCCTGGCGGGTGCTGAACTCGGACAGGTCAAAGCCCTCGCTGCGGGCCACTTCGGCCACCGCCCGCATCATGATCGTGGTCGATACCGGCAGTTCGATGAAAAGTGCCGCGAAGCCAAAGGCGCCTCCGACCGCGCCTGACGTCGCGGCCGCCACCTTGTGCCAGCGCGTGGATGCGCCCTTGCCAGGGGTGTTGTCCATGCTCCACAGGGCCGCCTGTGCGGACTTGGACAGCGCCGCCTGCACCGCGCCGTGGATGCGACCGGAGACCGCGTTAGGCAGCGCCTTCACCGCGAACTCCAGTGGCGTGCCGACCAGGTTCGCCATGCGCGCGGTCAGGGTCGGCGCTTCCAGCAGCGCCACCGCCCGCTGCAGGTCGGACCAGTCGCGGGCGTCGTGGGCAATGTCGCGGGGAAGCAGGATCGGCTCGTTCATGGCGCCGATCTTAGCGCCCGGTAGTTGAACGGTTCGTCGTGGGTCACACCAGAAGGGGCGGATCCGGTGCCTTGCCGGCCAGCGGCCGGCAACTACCCCTTGGCGTGTCACCCGGTGGCGTCGTTCAGGCAGCAGGCAACCCCGACAGCGCGCCCATGAACTGGCGGTAGTGGCGCAGTTCGGCGATCGAGTCGTGCACGTCGCTCAGCGCGGTGTGGTTGCTGTTCTTGCCGACGCCGGCAGCCACGCTCGGCGCCCAGCGCTTGGCCAGTTCCTTCACCGTGGACACGTCCAGGTTGCGGTAGTGGAAGTACTTCTCCAGCCTCGGCATTTGGCGGTGCAGGAAGCGGCGATCCTGGCAGATCGAGTTGCCGCACATCGGCGAAAGGCCTGCCGGGATCCACTGCGCCAGGAAGTTCACCGTCTGCGCTTCGGCCTGGCCCAGCGTGGTGGTGCTGTCCAGCACGCGCTGCCACAGGCCGGAACGGCGGTGCTGGTTGCGGTTCCACTCGTCCATCGCTTCCAGCGTTTCCAGCGGGTGGTGGATGGCGAATTCCGGACCCTCGGCCAGCACGTTGAGCTGCGCGTCGGTGACCACGGTGGCGATCTCGATGATCGAATCGTTGTCGGTATCCAACCCGGTCATTTCCAGGTCGATCCAGATCAGCCGCTCGTTGGCCGCGCCGTTGTCCGCCATGTGTCGCCTCGTTGCTGGGCAGGCGCACGGCCTACCGGTGAAGGAAAGGGGCACCCATCATACCCTGTCACCCCTCAGCCCTCGCCGGCGTGGTCTTCCAGCAACAGCGGCGGCTTGCCGCGCTTGGCGCGAAAATAATTAGTCAGGCGCGTGCTCGCCTCCTTGGCCAGCACGCCGCCGTGGATCTCCACCCGGTGGTTGTGGCGCGCATCACCCAGCAGGTCGAAGACGCTGCCGCAGGCACCGGTCTTGGGGTCGCTGGCGCCGTAGACCAGGCGGGCAACGCGTGCATGCACGATCGCCATCGCGCACATCGCGCAGGGTTCCAGGGTCACGTACAGAGTGCTGCCCAGCAGCCGATGGTTGGCCAGCCGCGTGCCACCGGCCCGCATCGCCACGATCTCGGCATGCGCGCTGGGATCGTGCGAGGCGATGTTGAGGTTCCAGCCCTCGCCCAGCAGCTGGCCATCGGCGCCCACCAGTACCGCACCGACCGGAATCTCATCGAACTCGCGTTGCGCGCGCTCGGCCAGGGCCAGCGCGTGGCGCATCCAGCGTTCATCGGCGTCGTGCACCGGTACACCCAGGGCATCGGTCATGGCGGTTCTCGCGTGTCTGCAGGGCCAGGATGGCCGCCGGGGCCGCATTGTACGCCCGCGGCCGTGCAGGCGCCGCTAGCGTGCGTCGAAGCGCTCGCGGGCGGCGTCCAGTGCCGGGAAGTTGTGCTCGGCCCAACGGTCCAGAGCGGACAGCGTGTCAACCAGGCCACGCGCGACTTCGGTCAGCCGGTACTCCACATGCAGTGGCTTTTTGCCCAGCTCACACCGCTCGACCAGGCCATTGCGCTCCAGCTGCCGCAGGGTCTGGGTCAACACCTTCTGCGAGATGCCTTCGATCTTCCGCAGCAGCGCGCCATTGCGCAGCGGCCCCTGCGACAGCGCCGGCAACAGCAGCATCACCCACTTGCCGGAGATCAGCGCCAGCGCATCGCGTGCCGAACAATCGGCGGCATAGACATCGCCCGGACAGGCCATGGTTACCTCAAGGTGCATAATTGCCGGGGCACTCCGGCATCGCGAGGATGGTCGCACACTCCACCAACACCTCGCCCCATGCGCGCCCTGATCCTGCTTGCCCATCCCGAACCCCGCTCGTTCAACGCCTACCTGGCCGCGCAGGCCGCCGAACAGCTGCGCCATGACGCCCTGCAGGTGGACGTGGTCGACCTGTATGCGGAAGGCTTCGATCCGCTGGAAGCGGCCCATCATCATGCAAGGCGCCTGCAGCCCGACCGCTTCGATGCCCAGCGCGAACAGCGTCATGGCGCCGAACAGGGCCGGCTACCCGCCGATGTGCAGCGCCATCTGCAGTTGCTGCGCGCTGCCGATCGGGTGATCCTGCAGTTCCCGCTGTGGTGGTTTTCGGCACCGGCAATCCTCAAGGGCTGGCTGGACCGCGTACTGGTCTACGGGCCGATGTACAACAGCCGCCTGCGCCACGAACACGGCGCGATGCGCGGCAAGCGTGCCCTGCTCAGCGTCACCACCGGCGCTTCGGCGCGGGCCTGCGCGGTGGATGGCCGGAGGGTGATACCCGCCTGTTGCTGTGGCCGTTGATGTACAGCCTGCGCTACGTCGGCTTCGATGTGATGGAACCGCATGTGGTGCACGGCGTGCGTTCCGGGCTGGCACCGGAGAGCGCGCAGGCACACGACGAGGCACTGGCTGCAGCAACGCACTACTACCGCGAACGCCTGGCGCACTGGACGCACTGGCCCACCGTGTCCTTCAACGACAGCGCGGATTTCGAGGACGGCGTGGTGCTGCGCGCGGAGGCCACCACCTACAGCCCCTTCATCCGCCATCGCAACGCCGGATGAATCCAGGTCTGCACGCTGGATCGGGACGCGCGATACTACGTGCCCATTGAAAGCACCTTGGTGAACCCATGACCACCCTTCGCGCCTCGCGCGCCGACGACGGCGCCGCCCTCGTCGACCTCTGGCGCCGCGCCGTCGACGCCACCCACGACTTCCTCAGCGCAGAAGACCGCCAGGCCATCGACGCCGAAGTCGCCGGTTTCCTGCCGCTGGCGCCGATGACCGTGGCCGTCGACGCTCAGGACCGCCCCCTTGGCTTCATGCTGATCGATGGCACGCACGTGGAAGCGCTGTTCATCGATCCTGACGTGCGCGGTACCGGTATCGGCCGGCGACTGCTGCAGCATGCGCTGGCCCTGCATCCGCAGCTCAGTACCGACGTCAACGAACAGAACGCGCAGGCCGTCGGCTTCTACCAGCGCATGGGTTTCGTCGAAACCGGACGTTCACCGCTGGATTCGCAGGGCCGCCCGTATCCGCTGATCCATCTCCGGTACGAGGGCTGAGATCAGCCCCGGCGGCGGGGGTCAATCCACGGGCGGGGCGTTTGCCTCGAATGCCGCTGAGTAGCGCACTTCGCCCTGCGCGATCGGCGGCACCAGGGAGAGGGCCTGGAAGTACGTTGCTGGAACACCCCGCAGTACCAGTCCCGGTTCGGCATGGAACCCGAACCGCCCGTAGTAGGACGGCTCCCCCAGCACGACGCAGCCCTGCGCGCCCTGCCCACGCAATGCGTCGAGCGCCGCGTGCATCAGCGCTGCGCCAATGCCCTGCCCCTGGCATCCGGGCAGCACCGAGATGGGCCCCACGCCAAACCAGCCGGTGCTGCCATCGCTGATCGTCACCGGCGACAGGGCGATGTGCCCGACGACCTGCCCGTCCTTCTCGGCGACCAGCGAAAGACTCAGCTCTCCACGCGAACGCAGCGCATCGACAATGAACTGCTCGGTGTGGCTGCTGTGCGGCGCATCACGGAAGGCCGCCTCAGTGAGTGCGTGGATACCTGCACGGTCTTTATTGGACTCAGGCCGAATCGTGTAATGCATGGCGCCCGTCTCCGTGATGGAAATGTGAATTATTGATTTGAATCACACATCTGCAGAAGAGCCTGAGTCGCACGCAGCGCCAGCGGAAACACCGGATCGCCCACGGCACAAGCGATACGCCCGAGGTAGCACCCGCCGGCGCGTCAAAAACATGGCGCGCCGGGTGGCAATGGCTTGCCGGCACGCTCCATAATCGGAAAACCTGTCACCCAGGAAGGATATATGGACATGGACGCGCCATGCAGGACCGGGCCATGGATGTAGCACAGCGCGAACACAGGGGACGGCCGTTGTTGGCGTTGATCGCGCTATTGCCGCTGGCCGCGTGCTCACCTTATGCCGATGCCGAGCGCGACGTTGCTGCGGGTGGACGCGGCCTGGCCAAGCTCAACCCGGCGCCGAAGCAGGCCTACGAACTGGTGCTGACAGTGAAGGATGCACCGGGCCCATTCGCGGTTGTTGAGGGCGTGGCCCAGTATGACGTCAGCAACTACGAAGACTGCGGGAGGGTCATATGGTCCACCGGTACGGCCAGCCGCATCACCAGCCAGGAACCGGTGGAACTGCGCAGGACGGGCGAGAACGAATACCGCGGTACGTTCTACCTCGACCGCATGCAGGACCAGGACTATTACGATCGCGGTACGTGCCACTGGACGCTGACCGGCGTTGGCGCGATGTTGCGTGCCACGACCGGCGAAGCTGATACGCGATTCCTGACGTTCATCGACAGGAAGCGCATGGACGCGGGATCGCCGTTGACTCTCTACTATCCGAAGACTGCTTATCCCCGCGCCGAGCTCGCTGCCAACTTCCCTGCCAGCGGCAAAGAAGATCCGTCGGCCTACAAGGAGGAACTGCGCGACGCGCTGTTCTCGACCACAACCACTGTGCGGACGCTCGCGCCATGAGCTGCCAGTGCCACATTTCCCCCTACACACCAGGAGGCCGACATTGCGCCACAAGATGATTCCGTGCCTTGCTCTGCTTCTGTTGACCGCCTGCCATCCGGAGACCGCCATGAACCAGGAACGTGCCGCTGCTGAAGCCGATGTCGCCCAGGGTGGGCGCGGCCTCGCCAAGCTCAACCCCAGCCCGCGCAAGGCCTATGAGCTGGTACTGCGCCTGAAGGACGCCCCCGGCGATTTTGCGGTGGTCGAAGGCGTCGCACAGTACGACGTCACCAACGAAGACCAGTGCGGCCACATCGAGCCGGCCACCGGCACGGCCGCACGCATCACCAGCCAGGAGCCGGTGGAGCTGCGCAAGGTCGCCGATGGCGAGTACCGGGGCACGCTGTATGTGGACCGCATGCTGGATGAAGACTACTACGGCCGCGGCGTGTGCCACTGGGAGTTCACTGGTGCTGGGGCGATGTTGAAGGCGACGGGCGCTGAAGAAGAGACCCGCTTCCTAACCTTCGTTGACGCCAAGCCACTGACCGAAGGTGACGCGCATACGCTCTACTATCCGGATCTGGTCTATCCGAAGGCAGATCGCGTTCCCAATTTTCCCGCCAGTGGCGAGCCCGATCGCAGCAATTACGCCCCTGATCTTCAGGACAAGCTGTTTACGATCACCCTCTCCGCAAGTGAGGTGGCGCCGTGACCATCACCTCCCAGGATTACGCTGCGTTATCTGATGACGCCTACAAGGATCGGGCCGTCGGCCGACGTGAACCCGGCCAAGAAGAGAAAGTCACCTTAAACGGCCATGAGTACAAGATTCTTGAGCATGTCAATAATCGTCTCAACGGCTATCAAGGGACCGTCTATCAGCGCGTAGACAGCAAAGAGATCGTCATTGCGCATCGTGGCACCGAGCAGATAGCTCGCGACGCGATTCTGACCGATGGCGGCATGGTGGTTGCGCGCACCAATGTGCAGGCGCCGGACGCGATCGCGTTGACACAGAGAACACTCGAAACTGCCGCATTGCAGGGACGCTTGAATGGCGGACATGCCCCCCAGGTCACCGTCACCGGTCACTCCCTCGGCGGCGCGCTGGCCCAGATCACCTCGCACCATTTCAACGTCAAGGGCGAAACCTTCAACGCCTATGGCGCGGTCAGCCTCAGCTACCGCATCCCGGAAGGCGGCAACACCATGATCAACCATGTCATGGCCTCCGATCCGGTCAGCGCGGCGTCGCCGCACTTCGGCCAGGTGCGCATCTACGCCCGGCAGAATGAAATCAGCACGCTTGCCGCGAACGGCTTCAGCAATCACTCGTTGCGCGCCCTGATTCCTGATCGGCCGATCATCGCCGCAGGCAGCTCGTTCGGTGCGCACAAGCTGGGCAACTTCCTCGGTGACGGCTCGGTGCTGCAACACCCGGAAACGCAGAAGCTGGCAAAAGACAACGCCAGGATGATCGAGGAGTACCGCGACGACGTTGAATCACTGCGCCGTGGTGTTACCCGCGCGGCGCGGGGCATTCCGGGCGGCGCCGTCGATCTGTACGACCACATCCGCGGCCCGCTGCAGCCCGGTGAGCCGGCACGTCGTGAAGCCGAGAAGAACGGCCATCACACCAGCATGCTGCGCATGGACGATCCCAACCATGTGGGCAACCCACTGTTCAACGACGCGATCCGTGGCGTGCACGCGCAGGACGTCCGCGTCGGCCGGGTACCGGACGTAATGAGCACGCAGCTGGCCGGCAGCCTGGCCGCCGAAATGCACGCAGCGGGCGGCAAGCGCATCGACGAAGTGGTCATGAATGCCGATGCCTCGCGCAGCTTCGCCGTGCAGGGCCAAGGTGGCGACCCCGCCCACCTTCGCGTGTCGGTGGATACGGCAGTGGCGATGAACACCCCACTGGAACAGAGCAGCCAGCGCATCGACCAGCAGGCCGCAGGCCAGCGGCTTGCGCTGGAGCGCGACCAACAGCTGGAACAGCAGCAGCATCAGACCCGCAGCCTGCAGGCCTGATGGCGGCGCGGGAGCCACTCACCCCGGCTCCCGCACCCTTCGGCACGCCGGCTCAGGGACTGGAGGCCGCAATTGGCACGGCTCCTCCGGCAGTCACGAACGGATCCGGGCCGGAATCCGGGAATGCACCGCAGGCACGATCGCCGGGTGCCACCGGATCACAGGGCCACTGCGCGCGTGCGACCTTCTCGCGCAGCTCGAAGCGATCGCCGGTCCAGACCACGAACGCGATGTGCTCGCGGTTCCAGTCGCTGTAGGCGCGCGGACCGCCCTTCTGCGCCGTTTCCGGGTACTGCACGAACCAACGCAAGGCCGGGCCGTACTGCAACTTGCTGTGGTCCAGATTGAGCCGGCCCTCACGCGACAGCTGTCGCGCACGGTCGGCGTCCGTCACCGGCGGCATGGCCGGCAACGCATCGGCAGTCACATCCCGCGGCGCCGCGTCCCCGCGGACCTGGTACACGCGCTGTGCCACATAGGCCTCGCGGCAATCACCCGCTGGCACGCGGACCGGCTCCGCGCCGTACTCACCGCGGTTGGCGACCTGGTCGCTGCAGGTGAACGGCGCCGACACCAGATAGAACGTGCTGTCGGCATCGCGTCCTTCCAGCGAGCGCACCCAGATATCACCCGTCCGCGCGATGAAATCCGGGCGTTGGCCGTAGCCCGGCACCGCCTTGAACCAGGCCTTCTGCCGCACCTCGCGCTCGCGCCAGGCGCGCGGCAAGTGGATGTCCTGCTCGGGCAGCGCGACCAGCAGCGCGGCCAGATGCGCCGGCATCGTGCCCTGGCAGGCGCCGATCAGCAGGTCGCCCTGGGTCGCCAGCCGCCCGGCCAGATCCACCGGGCAACGGGCACCGAGCCCCCGCTCGGTCGCCTGCTCGGGCGGCAACGGCACGATGGCCAATGCGGGCGGAGCGGGTGCTACCGCCGGAACGGTTGGCTCGACGGCGGCAGGTGGTGCAGCCACAGGCGCCGCCGCTGCGGGCGCAACGGGCGCAGGCGCCGGGTCCGAAGCCGGCGCCGGCTGCGTGTCCACCACGGGTGTCGCAGGGGGTATCACGGCAGCCGGTACTTCGGAAGCCGGCGCCACGACAACGGCGTCGGCCGCCGCGGGCGCTGTAACGGGCGCCGCCCCTGCAGGCGCGTCAACAGTTGCCTCTGCAGCGGGGTGCGTCTCCACGACGAGCGCCGCTGCCTCCTGAGCCTGTGCCGACGCTGCGGCAAGTCCAAGTGACAGCAGCCAGAGCGGCGGCAGGCGGCGCACGGATGCATTGCAGCGGGCCGCGGCGTGCCGGGCATTCGGGGGAACGATTCGCATGTGGTGTCCTTACGGGTGGGTTTCCATGTCGGCGCCACAGGGCGCCACGCGTCGTACGTAAAGCGCCAGCGGGCACCCTGCCCGCCGGCATCGGTGTTACAGGGATCGAAAACGCTGCTCCTGCTCGCGGGCGAGCGCGGCCGCCGGGTCCTGCTGGGCGACATTGGCAGCCAACTGCTGGCTGCTCTGCGTCAGCGGCTGCTGCGCCGCTTGTTCGCGATCAACCGATGCGCGCAGCATGGCCGGATCGCCCAGCGCGCCCTGCACGGCAAACAACGTGCGGCCGTCGTTGCCAGCCAGTAGATGATCGATGCGCGACATCCCCGCCTTCTGCGCGCTCAGCGCCAGTGCGCCGGCAGCATTGTCCAGTTCCTGCACGCTGCGCAGACCGCTTTGCGGCCCCATCTGCTGCAGGTGCTGGCGCGCTCCCGAGAACAGCGTGTATCCCGGCTCGCCCGGTTGCGACATGTCGCGTCCCGTTGCCTGCTGGGCAGGCGCCCCCACTTCGCCGCGCTCCAGGCGCGCCATCACATCGGGGGTCAGCTTCTGTTGCCACACGTCAAAACGCTGCTGGCGGGCTTCGATGCCGTTGAGCGCGCCATTCAGGGCACGCGTGGCTTCGCGCACATCCTCGCGTGCCGCCTCCGGCACCCGCGTCTGCCACTGCCACACGGCAATGCGACCTGCGTGCTCGGGCTGCGCGGCCAGTTCCGGGTGATTCACCAGGTCCAGTTCCAGCGCCTTGCCGGCACGCTCATAGTTCTCCTTGCCGACCAGCGGCAGATAGCCGCGGCCGTGATACTTCAGCGCGTCGCCAGGCGCGTCGTTGCCCATGCGCCCGCCGTACATCAGCTCAGCCAGGTTTTCCGGGCGGCCACGCAGCGCGTCCTGACGGGCGCTCTCCAGCGCAGCGTTGCCATTGCGCCACGCCGCTTCCACCGGGATCTGCGAGATACCCCGGGTGAAATTGAAACTCTCGTTGAGACGGCTCAAGCCCCGGGATTCATGCCCGGCCTGCGCCATGAAGTTGGCCAGTTCCCGGGACGAAGTCATGCCGGCCTCCGTGGCCTGCCGCAACAGCAACGACTCCCTATCCTGCGACACGGTGAAACTCCTGCTCGATCATCGTTGGATACTCCCGCCTCCTCACAGGCATGGCACTCAGGGCAAGCTCACGTCGGCGACGACGGAAGGGTCGAAATCCTCGAATCGCACCCGGCCAAGCTCGGCCGCGGAGAAATCGCGCGTGTGGGTCGCTTCGGTTTCGGTGTCCACCACCTTGCGCTGCACGCCATGCACCCAGCACGCCTGCTCGGCAGGTGCATACCGGAAGGTGTAGACGCTGCTCCAGCGTTCGCGGCTGCCGCCGTTGGTGATCACGCTGAACGCGCCGTCTTCAATCGTCACGTAGGCGAATGGGTCACCGGCAATGCCACCGCGCGTTGAGCACGGCACCAGCTTGTCGTTGCGTGCCGCCAGCTGCCAGCGGCCCGTGGCATCGCCCAGCAGCAACAGCAGGACCCGGTTCGGTCCGTGCTCGCCGGGCAACAAGCCCTCCGGAGGAGGTTGGTCGATCACCAGGAGCTGGTCCTGGAAACCATTGCCGGTCAGATCGCCGCGTACAGCTTCCAGCAGGTTCGCGCCGGACGGAACGAACGCCAGGGCATTGTCCATGTGCGTGCCACTCCCCTTCTCCATCCCCTGCAACTCCTTCAATCCCGTCTTGCCAGTTCCCGAGCGGAGGCCGGAAACGGGGCGATGCCCCGCACGTGCCCGGCGGCCGCCATGGCGGATGATAGCCCCGAGCCCACGGCAACCGCGATGGTGGCAAGCGTCACCCGCACTGCGGGGGGACACAGTCCTCATGGACGGAAAAGCTCCTGCGTTCGATGGCACCGGCGCGTCGGGATTTTGACGCGCACGCAGCTTACTTCGAGGAGGCAGCGCTCGTCGAAGGGGGCTTGGGATGAAAAGCGCACTTGATCACAGAAAAAGCGCGGCTAACGTGAATGGTGGCTTATCCGACAATCAGACACGTGGTGGGATGGCACCGCATGTATGGCTCGCACTCCCACATACGGTCTAGTCCGGCCGGGGCGATGTTGCACGGAAAGCCTACGCCGCTTAAGTCGATGGGTGCGGGGCCCGGCACAAGCAATGCTTCCTCGCGTCGTGGCCGGCAATCGCGCTCAGCGTAACTGCTGGGCGCATGCGGCCCCCTGTGTGGCGTAGTCGCGGACGTAGCCGTCCGTCGTCAGCACCGTGATATCGCATCGATTGTTCACGTCACTGACGACGTGCCCATAAGCATTCAATCCCTGCACACGCTCGCCTCGATGCAGGTACAACGTGCGCGAACCATCGGTCCCATTCTCCACACGATCCGGTGGGCCCCACGTCCGCACGAATTCCTGCTCTGTCTTGCTGACATTGGGGGAGCAGTCGGAATACGCGTCGTTAAGATCGGGCCTATGCCGCCCTGCCAGATCGCCGATTGGTCATGTTGCCGATGGACGCGGCCATAAGCGGGAATTCGCTCATCGGCTCATTCGTAAAGACGGCAGCAATGATTGTAGGAAATTGAGTTGGCAAGCGAAGCATGAGAGCAGGTAAACCTAAACTCTTCCAGCCATTCCAACCTGCGGAGCCTCATTGACTACCACTCAGAACGACTCGAATTCCGGTTCACTGCATGCCGAGTAGATCACCTTGCAACCTTCACTGCCGCGCTTAGTGCAAAGCCCCATCGCCAATGAAGTCGCGGCGGAGACAGATTCAGCGCGTCCAAACGTGGAACCGCCGAATGCGCTAGTTCGGGGAGAGACCAGGGCGACGCACTGATTCTTGTAAGTCTGAGTAACCTTGCAATCCGATGCTCCGTGTTGACTACAATTGGCCAAGGCCTCATTTGAGGCGTCAGCCTTTCTCACTTTTCCGACTGACACACCGACGTCACCATTGGAAGCCATGGCAATCGCGCCCCATGTCTTATTCCAACGTCCTGTTTGGACAGGACCCGTCTGACCCGCTCCCGCATCCCCTCCCGGGATCGGCGCACATCCACCAACACCCTGACCTCCGATTGGATACTGGCCTGGCGGGCAACGTCCTTCAGCACCAGCAACGGGCGCGAAGCCAAAAAATAGCAGGCAAGTTGCAGCGCCGAAGATAAGCGCACATCTGCGGCCAAATATCGAGACCATATCGTTAGACCCTCAAACTTCCCGTCAGCCGTTGTTCTTTGCAAGACCAAGACGCCCTGAGTCCACCGCCGCCGAACCCGGAGATGAACTACCGCCAGTCACTCGCGAACCAACAACCTGCTCGGTAGTGGCACTATGCGTCCCGCCCTTCTCTGGAGCCGGAGGCGTGTAGTAGCTACCCGGCGGCTGCCCACTCGGCCCCGGCGCCTGTGCCACCGGGCTGCCACCTATCTGCGAATATGCCATGAAGCTGCCCAAGGTGCCCTGGAAGAACATGGCCGCCATTGGGGGCGCAGTCAGAATCAAGGTCGTCAGGATCAATCCCATGCCGCCCTGCTGCATCGCCTGACTGGTCATACCGTCACTGGACGCGCCCATGAGCGGGAACTTGTTCACAAGCGCCGTCATCCAGAACGAAGCCGACACGCGGATCACCATGTCCAGCGCGATCGAGACCATCGCCGCCAGCACCGCCATGGAGAACATGGTTCCAATGCCGTAGAACAGCCATCGTTGGAACAGCTGCTTGGTCTGATCGAACAGAAGGCAAAGAATGAACAGTGGTCCCAAGCCGATGAACAGGGCCATGGCGACCTCATACAGCAGCAACATTGAACCTGCCGTCACCGCAGGGCCACCCGTGCCCAGGCCGATGAACCACATCGCGCGGGTCTTGTCAGCCTGCAGCTCGGGATCATTGAGAATCTTGATGCCATCGATGCTGGACAGCGCCACCTGCATCCAGGCAAGGCTCTTGTCGATCTGCGCCTCGGGCTTCTCGTCCTTGCCGGTCACAACGTGCGTGATCAGGCCCTTCACGTCTTCCGTCAGGAATTCATGGAGGTCGCGACCGAACATGCCCATGCTCGTCGCCACCGCCACGATCAGGGCGGCGCGCGCCATGTTGGTCACCAGGATCATCATCGAATCCCGACTGCGGCCGGTGACGATCCGATAACCCTGTACCAGCACCCACAGGGTCATCAGGGTCAGCGCGATGCCGCCGACCCACGTCATCATGTTCTCCATCAAATGGAAGCCGAACTTGCCAATCCTGTCGCGCAGGTAGTCAAGAATCAGCTTGAAGAACACGAAGTCGCCGATCGACTGGATACGCACAGCGTGCTCCATCAGATCCTGGAACCCGCCCGAAAAATCAAAGTTGGCAATCGACCTGATCGTCATTCCTGCAATCCCTTGGTAATACTGCTTTTGCACCGGTGGCGACGCCCATGCACTTGCTCCGCCCACCCCACCGCCTGCCTTAATCGATGGACAGTGCCGTCTTCAGCGCGACGGTCTTCACCAGATCGCTCGCAAGGGTCTTGGTGGGATCACCCTTGAGCGCCGCCTGTGCCACGATCTTCTGGTTGGCTTCCATTACTTCAATGTAGGCATCGTAAGAACGCATGCGTCCTTCCCAGCTTTGCGCTGCCACTTCCAGGTTGTTGGCCATGCGGGTCGCTTCGCTGTCCGAACCCTGGACGTTGCCCTGATCATTGCTGAGGATGCGCAGATCGAAAATTTCCTTCAGGCCCGACTCCATCTGGGGAATGGACTGCGCGAGGAACATGACCGAATCGTTGTACTTGCGATTCTGCATCATGCGGATGTTCACGCAGATCTGGGTCTGCTGCTCCTTCATGTCACCGGTCGGATTGAACACAAGACTCTTGAAAAGATCGCCGGGCGAGAAACTGCTCTTGCTGCCACAGGTTTCCGCCACCAGATAGTCCGCAGGCACGGGTACCAATGGCTGTCCCTCCGGCAGGCCAATCTTCCGCATCTGTGCCTGCACCTTTACCAGTGCCTGAGCGTACTGGTCCAGCGTCCTTTTCCAGCGCTCTGCCTGCTCGGCATACTCGGCGGCGTCGGCCGCGTAACTGGTGATCGAGTTCTTGTACTCATAGATGGCCTGCAGCAGGTTCGAGTAATCGAACACCGGCCAGCCTGCGTTCGCCGTCGTGGTTGCCAACGACATAACGGCGCCCAATGCCAACGCGCTCAGTCGAGTGCTGCGCGGCATACCGGCCTTCTTCCTGTTCTTGCTCAGACTGTTCATCATCGTCTCCATAGTCGTTCGTTCAAGAGCGTCGGGACACCCGACTCATGCCACGGCTTCAGTACTCGCCGTCTTTCCCGAACCCTTTCGATTCTTGTAGAAATCTTCCAACCACTGTTCCGGCGTGAGCTCGTCCACGGTGATCCGGTTGCGAACTGCAGCCGTCTGCAACACCCGATGCATGATGTCGATGTTGTCGGTCGAGGCCGAGATCACCGACAGGATGTCGTCCATCCCACGCAGGTTGAGCTGGCATACGCTGGACGCATGGCCCTGCTTGACCAGGAAGCAGCGCGAGCGCTCGTCCAGGGCGGTAACCACCCTGAACTCGGCCTCGGTCAGCTTCAGGCCATCCATGTAGTCGCTCTTGCTGGCATTCGGGTTCGGCAGCAGGATCAGCGTGGCGGTCTGTTCGATCAGCGCGGCGGAGATATCACTCTTCAGCGCGTCCTCCGGGCTCTGCGTTGCGAAGATGCCGAGACCATTCTGCTTACGGATGGTCTTCTGCTTGTTCTTCGCGAATTCCTTCAGGCCACCCTCGCCGTCCAGGATCTTCCAGAACTCGTCCATCACGTAGATCAGCGGACGACCATCGATCAACGACTCCAGGCGGTGCAGCAGGTAATTGATGACCGGCACGCGCACTTCGGGATTGTCGATGATGTCGGTGTAGTCGAAGCCGATGATGTTGGCCTTGCTCAGATCAACGGTGTCGACCGGATTGTCGAAGACCCAGCCCAGCGAGTTGCCCGAGGTCCAGCGGCGCATGCGCGCATAGAGCCCATCGTCGCCCATGTTGGGCAGGCTCTTCTGGAAGTTGGTCATGCTGCGCAGGTGCATCGGCGTATCGAGCATGCTTTCCACTGCGCGGTAGATGTCCTCTTCCTCGCGCGCACTGTACTCACGCTTGCCGGCCAGTACCTTGATCAGGTCGGCCAGGAACTGCACGTTGGATTCATTGTTCTCGCACTGGAACGGGTTGAACCCGGTCGGCGCGCCGTTCTCCAGGGCCAGATAGTTACCACCGCAGGCGCGGACGAAAATCTCAGCACCACGGTCCTTGTCGAAGAAGAAGATGGTCGGTGACGGCTCGTACTTCTGAACCTGGCTGAGCAGGAAGTTGATCAGCGCAGTCTTACCGGTACCGGACTTGCCGATCACCATGGTATTGGCGATCGCCTTCTCGCCCAGCGAATTCTCCGACGGATGGGTCGCGTGGAAATTGAAGTAGTACGGCTGGCCGTTGGTGGTCTGCAGCGTGGTGACGCAGTCGCCCCACGGGTTGTTGTGCTGCTTGCCGGTCGCGAAGTTGTGCAGCGGCGACAGGCCCAGGAAGTTCAGCGAGCTGACATTGGCCAGGCGGGTGCGGTAGCGCCAGTTGGCCGGCAGCTGCGAATAGAAGGACGAGGTGACCGCCAAGTCTTCCTTGGTCGACACGAAACCTGCATTGGACAGCTCGGCGCGCGTCGTGGCCACGTTCTGTGACAGCTTGGCCTGGCTGTCGCCGTAGACTGCCATGATGAAGTGGTACTCGCCCAGCACGAAATTGCCCGACGACAGCTGGTCCATCGCCTGGTCCAGCTCGACAATCTGGCTGACTGCCTTGTCACCGGAGGAGATCATCATGCCCTTGGTGCGGTCGAGCACCTTGAGCGCGTCCTGACGCCCCATCGGGCTGAACGAATGGGTGATGACGTACTCGTAGTCCAGGTACTTCAGGCCGTTGAGGATGCCCGGGTAAGTCCCCTCGGCATACTCCTTGATGTTCAGGATGGCGCCGAAGTGGTTGGCACCATTGGGGGTATTGATGACGAAGTCACCGGTCTTGGACGAGAACATGTGCCGGCTGACCGGCAGGTAGTCCTTGATGGGTGCCGACAGCACCGGGACCGGCTCGTCAATGCGATTGATCAGGTAGCCGAACAGCTCCAGCGTTTCAGAGAACACCACGCCGTTCTTGGCCTCGTACATTCCGAGGCGGTACGGCGCGTAGTCGCGGATGACGGCCTCGACGTTGCCGGCCAGCTCCATCAACTTTTCTACTGCCTGCTCCTGCTCGGCGCGCAGCTTGTCCACGTTCGCCGACTTCTCGACGAAGCGCTTACCCGCCACCACGGGGCGGTAGATCATGGTCAGGTACAGCTCGTTCTGCATGATGCGCTGTGAGGACAACATGCCCATGTACTGATCGGACACATCCTGGTTGAAGCGCTGCTTGTAGTTGCTCTTGCCCTTCAGGGTGCGGCGACGACGGATGTCATGCACCCAGAACGCCACGTTCACGAAATCGGGTGCGCGCAGCGTCTGCAGCAGGCGGTTAAACGTGTTGTGGCGATGCTCCAGCTCCCACTCCTCGCGGCCGACGAACGGCAGCCCTTCCAGATGCCAGGTCAGCAGGTAGTCGCCGCCCGTGGTCTTGACCACGTTCGGGGAGACATGCGACGACAACGGGATGAACTCACTGATGGAGGTGTCAGGGCTGAACATACGACTGCTTCCAAAGAGGTAGTGCCAAGGAGTTACAAAAGACCCGGCGGGCGCGGACGCCCGCCAGGCCGGATCCGGACCTCAATCCATTCGGGCCGGTTTGCCGCGGTAATGGTTGGGGTTGAACACCCACATACCATCGTGTTCCTGCACGTTGCGGACTTTCAGCTTGAACAGCAGACGCAGGCCCAACAGGCGGAAGATCATTTCGTCACGCTTGGCCATCTGCCGCATGATGAAGACCGCCACCGGAATGGTGAGCAGGAACCAGAAGTTCGTGTACATGCTGAGCAGCAGCAACCCGCCTGCCACCATGAAGAATGGCAGGTAGGGCACGCCCAGGAACATTGCTGGGCGCGTGCAGCCGCGGAACACGACGTTCTTATGCACTGTAGTACTGGATCGCGTTGTTGATCAGGTAGTAGGTGCTGCTGCCGCCACCGCACTTGCCGTCGCTGCCGTCACCCAGCAGCATGCGCGCGATCTGGCCCGCAGCGCCGATCAGCACGCCGCCGATCAGGATCGGTGCAACGTCGGCGATGCGCTTGTGCGCGAAGGCGATCTGATAACCGGCGAAGATCACCGCGATGGTGACCACGGCGATCGAGGCGATGTTCAGCAGGCCGTTGATGTTGTTGAAGAAGCCGCACACCTTCTTGTCGGTGCCGCCGAAGTCGACGGCACCGTTGGCGAAGACCTGCGGGGCGAACATGGCGCCGACGAAGATCGTGGCCATCAGCAGGGTCTTCAGCGTGCGCTGGGCCTGGACGAGGTCGAGATTGGATCGCTTCATGGATTGATTTCCTTGTTGATGGACTAACACAACTGAATCGGCCAGCCGGGGGACTGGCCGCACCACGACTTCGTCAGAACACGAAGGCCGCATCCCCTGCGGGAATCTGCTGCACCGGTGCGGCCTGCACCGGCGCGTTGTACGAATTGTCGGCACCCGCCACGGGCTGGTTGCGCTCGCTCCAGGGCCGCAGCATCACGGGCCCGTCATTGCCGGCGCCGGCAGCGCCCGGCAACTGCTGCGGCATGGCCATCGCCTGCGCAGCCCCCTGCTGAGGCAGCTGCTGCGGCATACCACCGGCCTGTTGCTGGTGATAGGCGGGCCCTTGGCTGGGCTGCGCCTGGGGCTGCATCATCCTGTCCACTGAACCCAGCACCACCTTGGACAGCGCCTGGTCGGCGAGATTCAACAGACTGCCCCGCGCCATCGCACCGGTGGACGGGTACACGACATAGGCGCGTGCGGGATCTTCCGACGGCACGTACACCGGACCATTGGACTGTGCAACGATGCGCGCCTGCGCCGGCGAAGCGAGCTGCGGATGATGCTCGACCTTCACTGTACGGCGCTCACCGCGACTGACCACGTCGATCGGTGCGACACCATTACTGGCGACCTGCTGGCCGCGGCGGATCGAGTCGTAGATCTTCTGCACGTAGCCGTGACGGAAGCCGGTCTCGAAATTGCCCGAGTAGTAACAGCTGAACGACTTGCCCCAGTCACCACCGGAGCGCTTGTAGCAGTCGGCGAGGATGCGCGAACCGGCCTGCAGGTTCGGGCACTGCTGGAAGGCTTTCTCGTAGGAATCCAGCCCGTATTTGCCCAGGTTGTAGCGATTGACCTGGGCCAGCCCGATCGAGAAGTTGTAGCCCTTCTCTTCCAGCATCCGTACCGTCGCAAGCGCTTCGTCCAGCGCCTTGGGCTGGCGCACCAATGCACCGCCCACCACACCGATGGCGTAGGGATTGCGCGATGACTCGACGTTGATGACGTGCTGCATCACCTCCATCGATACGGCCATCTCCGGGCACGCCATCATTTCCAGTCCTGGCAGCATCCTTCAGCCCTCCTGCCCCTGGGCACGCCCAGGATTGAAGTCGATGCCGGTGATGTAGCGCGAACCGGCATGCGCCTTGATATGCACGACGATGTCGATGGTCATCATCAACAGCCGCTTGATCACGTTGAACTCCAGGCCCGAACCCTCGGCCGAAGCCTTCACCATCAGCGCCAGCTGGTCCCAGGTCTGTTCCGGACTGCCGGCGTGGCAGCTGGTGATCGACCCTGGGTGGCCGGACGCGCAGTTGCGAATGAAGTAGAACGCCTCGTCACCGCGCAGCTCGGCGAGGATGATGCGTTCGGGCTTCATTCGCAGGCAGGCTTCCATGCAGCTCTTGGCGCTGACATTGCTGGTGCTTTGTCCACCCTTGGAATACAGCAGGTGCACGACATTGGGTTGGGTCAGAAACAGTTCGCGCGCGTCCTCGATCGTGACCAGGCGCTCGTTGTCCGGGATATGATTGACCAACGCTTTCATGAAGGTGGTCTTGCCGCTACCGGTCGCACCGGATACCACGATGTTCTTGCGGTACATCACCGCACGCCGGAAGAACTCGGCGTATTCGCGCGAATGGCGCAGCTCCAGCAGCTCACGATCCTGCTCGCTGATGCTGCCATCGCTTTCCAGGATCTGGTTGAAGAAACCATCTTCGTGATACTGGCTGAGCGACTTGGTGTGCTTGGACGGCAAACGGATCGTGATCGACACTTTCCCCGCGTCACAGGCCGGCGGAATCACGAACTGCGCACGCTGGCCGGTGGGGAACGTGAGCGACACCACCGGATCGGCATCGGTGATGCGCTGGCCGGTGTTGCTCTCGTTCACCACTGCCGTGCAGAACTGCCGGGCCCGCTCGAACGTCAGGCTCGGCACGTCCACCCGCTGCCACCCCGCCCGGGTTTCCAGGTACAGCTCGCCGGGACGGTTGATGCAGATTTCCGTCACTTCCGGAGAAGTCATGTACTCGGCGATGCCCAGCACTTCGTACTGATAGCGCAGGAAATCGCTGGAGACGAGGGCGAGGGGTGACACTTCGGCGTCCATGATCGTTCGTTGGGTTACCGGCGGGGATTCAGCACATTGGTGAAGTCAACGTCCTTTGCAACGTAGACGTTCACGATCGTGCCCTGGTTGATGGTGACGGTCGGCGGACGACGGGTGCTGCTGAGTGCCTCGTTGGCCAAGCGCTCCATCGTGCGGGCGGTGGCGCTTTCATAGGGCGACTGCACCGTCATGCCATTGTTGGCGATGGTGGTGGTCTCCGGGCCGTGCTCTGCGGCAGCGTACTTGAATGCATCGGAAATCAGGCTGATCATCAGCGCCGAGGCGATACGGCTGCCCCAGTGTGCGCTGTATTGGCCCGGATGACCGGCGCCACCCAGCTGATCCACGCCCGGGCTGGACATCGCAACGTCGATGCCATTCGGAGTGGTGATGCGATCCCAGATCACTTCCACACGCTTGCCAGTAGGTCCACCGCCATAGGCACCGTAGATCTTGGAGCCCTTCGGAAGCAGCAGGCTGCGGCCATTGATCGAGTACACCGGCTCGGTCAGCAGGCACGAGGTGTAGCCGGCGAGGTCGGTGATGATGCGGGTTTCCAGCACGCAGCGCAGGTAGGTGCCGCGCACCAGCAGGGCATCAGGGCTACGGATGTAGCTGGCGCTAGAGACATCTTCGACGTCCGGGCCGCGGCGAACCTTTGCGGGTGCGGTGTTGCCGTTCTGCGCCTGCAGCGTGGCGATCATGGCCTGCTCGTAGGATGAAGGAGCCCCCCCAGCCTGGCCCTGCCCTTCACTCATGCCGCCCACGCCGCCACCAGAGCCGGCAATGCGGCGATCGAGCAGCGACGGGCCACGCTCGATTTCACGTTCCTGACGCGAGCCCAGCATCCCCGGCGAAATGGCGTTGCTTTCCTGCGGCGGCAGCGGCGGCAGCATCGGAATCGGGTCAACGGGCTGCATCGCCTGGGACGGAACCGGATCCGTCTGCACAGCGTCCGGCAGCGTCGGCGTGGACACACGCGCGACTTCCGGCACCTTCTGTGCAGCGTCCTTGTCATCCTGGCCCTTGCGGAACAACAGGAAGCCCATGGCCACCAACAGCAGCACGATGCCACCGAGGAACAGCAGCGCCTTTCGGTTCAGCCGCTGCTCTTCGGCCGAGCGCAGCTGCGGCGCGGCCGCGTCCAGATCCGGCGCCGGCTCGGCCTGCGCCGTGCCGAAGTAGGGATTCGACGGCGCGTCCGCGGCACCCTGTGCGCCGTACGGGCTCTGGCTCTCGTCGCGTCCGTTGTTCGGGTCGTTTCCGGGAGTGTTCTGCTGGCTCATTTCTTCACGTTCCTTCGCAGGCCGACGACGAAGTCGCCGTGGCGGATGACCAGGTACGGGTGCGTCCCGTGCACGATCAGCGTATTGCCTTCAACCGTGGTGTTGACCACAAAGTCTTCACCGTATTCCGTTTCGCGACCAAACACGGCCGGGAAGATGCCGGTCTTGTACTCCGGCGAGTTCGGCAGTTTCAGGTAGGTGAAACGGCCATCGTCATAGGCGTTGACCGGGATCAGCCACCCCATCTTCTTCGCCTTGCTGGTCGAATAGGAGTAGTTGAAGTTGTACTGGCGGTCCTTGGCCAGTTCCGAGCTCAACAGCGGTTTGGCCTCTTCCTCCACCGCTTCCTGGGCGACACCGAACACGGTGTCGTTGGGATAGACGAAGGCGATCTTGTACTGCACGCCTGCGCGACGGGCCTGCTCCAGCTGGCGCCAGTCGGTGGCCACCACCTTCAGTTCGAAGATGTAGGAATGGGTCTCGGTGCGCACCATCATGTTGGTGTCGACGTCGACGTTCTTCGGCTTGAGGTAGAACACATTCTCGCGACGGGTCAGTTCCCAGCCGCTGCTGAAGCCGGTGCTGTAGTCGAGGATCTTCTCGTTCGGGCTCAACTCGATCTGGGTGGTCAGGCCCAGGCCGGTGCGAACCGGATAGATACGGTCCTTCTCGTACTCGTAGTGGTCAACCGCCTGCGCCATCGCCGCTGCTGAGAACAGCAACGACAACATCGACAGCAGCGCCAGCGCGCTTCCCCTGATATTTCGACTACTCATCGGTTGCTTGCTCCATCAGCAGTTCCGGTGGAATTGTTCTGCGCCGGCCTCATGGCCGGCTGTCCGGGCATGGCCTGCCCCGGCATTACTTGCCCCTGCACCGGCTGACCCGGCATCGGTTGGCCCTGTACAGGCTGTCCCGGCATTGCCTGGCCCGGTACCTGGCCGTTGGCTGGCACCGCGACCGGCTGGCCGGTGGCCGGGTCGATCATGGTGGCCGCGGCCGGATTGTTGGGATCGTAGACACCCTGTGCCTGCTGAGCCGCCTGTGCGGCCTGCTGCGCCTGCGCCTGCATGGCGCCGTCATCCGGCACCGGCACGCCACGCGAATAGTCGTTGTCGACGCGGTACTCGGTGACCTGGAAGGCCAGCGGATTGAGGATGCGATCCTGTTCGGACAAAGCCAGGTTCTGGTTGTACTCGAAGCGCATCGTCACCAGCTGGTTGTCCAGGTAGGTAGAGACGCCGGTGCGCTTGTCCAGCAGGCTGCGCTGGATGCGCACCGAAGCGCCGCGGAAGCTGCCGTTCGGCTCGGCCCCCAGTGGCGTGATACTGAGGATCTTGACCCGGATGGCGCGCTCGCGACCGTACATCACGAACGGGTTCTGCGGATTGTTGCCGGCATAGCGGACGCGCATGGACTGCGCCACCGGATCGGTGGACATCACGAACACCAGTTCCCAGTCACGCAGGCCCATCACCGCCGAGTCATACGATTCGCGCGCGAGCACGTACTGGGCGACGTTGCTGCGATTGATCGCTTCGTTGGTGGTGATCGTCTCGCCCTGGAAGGTGCCACTCAACCGCGCGACGGTCGCCGTACCCGTGTAGGCATCGGCCATCACCAGGAACGGCACCTTCTCCTTCAGCGGCAGCATGTAGTAGTAGCCGCCCGCCAGTGCGAGCGACATCAGCAACGAGCCTGTGGCGACCCACCATGCGCGCCGCTCGCTGCGGCGTGCCATGTCGGCCACGGTGATCTCGTAGCTGACCGCCTTGGCGACCGACTGCTCGACCTTGGGACTATTGCCGGGATCCTTCTTGCGGAACATGGATTCTTCCGTACTGCTGAAACATCAATGGGCGTGGCACCCCTGCGACAGGCGCGGGGAGCGGCACGTTCGATGATTTCGAGGTGGACTCAGGTGCCGCTGTTGGAATCAGCGCCCTGTGCCGACGCGGTCGGCGTCGAGCCAGCGCTCTGCACAACGATCTGGTTGCCAACGATGGAGACGGAGATGCCCTGCGCTGCGTAGGCCGCCGTCAGATCGATCACGGCCTGCTGAGCGTTGGTGGTGTCGATGTTGGAGACCGCGCCGTACAGGGTGAAGTCCGAGCTCAGGCGGTAATCCAGCGTGCGTCCGGAATCCTTGGCCCAGCGCTCGAGCATGGCTTTGAGCGTGCCATCCATCGGCGAGGCCTGGTAGACGTAACTGGAGTACAGCGGGATCTCGGTGGTTGCCGCAGCAAAGCGGTTCACCGGCTTCCAGCGGCCTCCGAAATCGGGAGCGGACTTGGTGGCGCAACCGGCCACCATCAACGCCGCCACTGCGGCGATGGACATTTTCGCGATAAACGCCTGATTCATACGGGCTTCACTTTGACGTACGAAAAAGCAGTCCCGAGCATTGGTCCCCTGGTCGTCCGGCGCTGCGTCGCGCACGCCGGAATCGGAGCGACGCACTGACTGGCAGCACACCTGCTCCGGCTCCCCTGCAGCCAACGGCTGCCAACCAAGTCGCGGGGCCGCCAGACACTGCCGACGACACACCCGCATACCTCACCAACGTCGAAACCATCCTTGTTTCATGGCACAAACTCCTGGCCACCCTCTCTACAACATCTGCCATCCATCACACATTTCTGAACGACATGCACAGGGTCGCACAACCACGCGTCAATTCCATGTCAGACAAGTCTGAAAATCCATGAACAAATGCCAAATTCTTGACCGAAATCACGAATTCACCTTCATAACTGCGAATCAAGTTCACAAATTAAGCGTCGTGAATTAGACGTTCAGCATTGGAACATCCACCTTTGGTAGCAACCGGGCGGTGAAGTAGCGATCCTTGTAGTAGCGGATCTTGTCGCATTTCACCGGATGCGGAATCCCTTCGTACAGGAACACTTCCATGTCCGGCCCCATCGCCTTCAGCTCCTGCGGCAGCATCAGCGCGCGCCGCTCCTCGGTGAAGTTGTGGGTCTTCTCGCGGGCATGGGTAACGTTCTTCTTGCGCACCGTGGTGTAGCCCAGCATGTCCGAGTAGTCGTTGGCATCCTGCTGTTCACGCGGCGCGTACAGGATCTGCAGGGCGTGGTTGGTGATGATCGTGCGCGAGACCTCCCGGCCATAGGTGGCATCGAGCTGGGACATGCTCTGGATGATCGGCAACAGGCGGATGTTGTAGCCGGCCATGTAGGACACCGCCGAGGCGATGATCTCGACCTTGCCGATCGAGGTGAACTCGTCCATCAACAGCAGGCACTGGTACTTCAGGTCCGGGTTGGACTTGGGCAGCTCCTTGGTGTTGAGGTTGATCAGCTGGCTGAAGAACAGGTTGATGATCAGCCGGCTCTCGGCCAGCTTGTTCGGCTGGATGCCGATGTAGATGGTCATCTTCTTCTTGCGGACGTCGGTCAGCAGGAAGTCATTGCTGCTGGTGGCCTTGTCCAGCACCGGGTTGATCCAGGGATTGAGCGGCTCCTTGAAGGTGCCCAGGATCGAGGCGAAGGTCTCATCGGCCTGCGACAGCATGTTTGCGAATGCCGACCGTGCGTTGGCACTGAGGAACGGCCGCTCCGACAGGGTCTTGAGGTACTTCTTCAGGTCGGTGCCATCACCCGAGGACAACCGGTATACCGCGCCGAGCGTGGGCGTGCCGGCGCCGCCCGGGAAACCGCTGCTGCGTTCGTCGTCCCAGTTCTCGAACAGGTACAGGGTGAAGGCCATGAACGCGTTGCGTGCCTGGCTGACCCAGAACTTCTGGTCCTCGGCCCCGTCCGGATACAGCATCGCGGCGATGCTCATCAGGTCCGACACCCGGAAGGCCGGATCGTCGGAGACGTAGCTGAGCGGGTTCCAGCGGTGCGTGCGCCGGTCCTCGGCAAAGGGATTGAACAGGTAGATCTCCTGGCCCTGGCTGGCGCGCCAGCCGCTGGTCAGGTCGAAGTTCTCCTGCTTGATGTCCAGCACCACCAGCGATTCGCCGTATTCCAGCAGGTTCGGGATGACCACGCCTACGCCCTTGCCCGAGCGGGTCGGCGCGGCCAGGATCACGAACTGCTGTCCGTCCAGGCGCACCAGCTTGCCGCCATGGCTGCCGACCACGATGCTCTGGCCGGTCTTCTTGAACATGCCGTGCTTGGCCAGGTCGGCGCCGGTGGCGAAGCGCGCGTCGCCGTGCAGCGAGCGCTTGTCCTTCTTCAGCAGCAGCACCAGGCCGGCCACCAGCAGCACCAGCAGCGGCAGGCCGAAGCCCACGTAGCCGGCCCATTTGATCTTGCCCACGAAAGGCGCGACCTGCGGTTGGCCGATGGCGTGGACGTACTGGTAGTAGGTGTTCCAGGTGAACAGCTGGGTGTCCAGCCCGAGGAACAGCAAGGTCAAGTAGCCGGAAAACACGAAACCAAGCAGCAGGGTCGCCAGCGTGATGATGGCGATGAGCAGATACTTCTTACTGGGCAACACCCGAATCCTCCATGATGCGCACGCGGCGCGACGGCTAGCGGTGGCGCCAGCGCGACGCCTTCTTCCGCAGGTGGTTCTCGTTTTCCAGCCCGGGCTCCTCGCCCTCTTCACGCACCAGTTGCAGCAAGCGTTGGCGCGCTTCGGCCAGTGATATCAGGTCGGTCAGACGATCCCCATCGTCGGCGACGACCGCATGGCCGACCACATCGCCCGGAGCGTACACCGGCTCGTAGGACACCGCTACCAGCTGATAGCGGCCACGGGTTTCCAGCACGTGCCTGAATTCCTGCATCGCATTCCTCCTTGTCGGGGCAGCACTGTCCCCCCTGCCCCACCATCATGCCCGTCGCAGTGTCATCGGCGTATGCACAAGCGCTGCGGTTTTGCGCGAAACTGTCCGCGGATATCCAAGGAGACTGCAATGGACTGGGTAGCACTTGCACGCACGCTGGCCACCGATGCCCACGCGGACCAGGTCGACAAAGCCGGCCAGCCTTACATCGGCCACGTGGCGCGGGTGGCAGCCGCGGTGCGCGGCGACGATGACGCCGAAGTGGTGGCCTGGCTGCATGACGTGGCCGAAGACTGCCCGGCGTTTGCCGCGCGGATCGAGGTCTTTCCCGCCCCGCTGCGGGAGGCGGTGCACCTGCTCAACCGCGACGCGGCCCCCGACGCGGACAGCTACTACGCGCGCATTGCCGCCCACCCGCTGGCACTGAAGGTGAAGCAGGCCGATCTGGAGGACAACGCCGATCCGCAGCGGCTGGCGATGCTCGACGCGGCGACGGCCGCGCGCCTGCACGGAAAGTACGCGCACGCCCGGGCAGCGCTGGGCATCTGAGCGGGCCGGGCGGCGACGCGGTGGGCCGGCGTGTCACCGATCAAACGCTGATTTACCCTGAGTGTGGCTGCCCTTGTTGCGGTGCAGCAGTACAATGGAGGGCTCCCCGCCCCATCGCGCCCCCGCATGAGCCCCACCTCTTCCCTGGCTGCGCGGCTGACGCCCCGTCAGCGCACTCTGATCATCCTTGCCCTTTCACTGGGTGGCTTCGCCATCGGCACCAGCGAGTTCGCCAGCATGGGCCTGATGCTGGAGATCAGCCGCGGCCTGTCGATCTCCGAGACCCAGGTCGGCCACCTGATCAGCGCCTATGCCATCGGCGTGGTGGTCGGCGCGCCGATCCTCGCCTTCGTCGGTGCCAGCTTCCCGCGCCGCAAGCTGCTGCTGGCGTTGATGGGGTTCTACGCAGTGGGCAACCTCGCCAGCGCGCTGGCACCGAACTACGGCACCATGCTGGCGGCACGCTTCGTTGCCGGGCTGCCGCACGGTGCGTATTTCGGCGTGGCGATGCTGGTGGCCGCCGCGATCAGCCCCGCTGGCCAGCGTGGCCAAGCCATGTCCCGGGTTCTGCTGGGCCTGTCGATCGCGATCCTGGTCGGCAACCCGCTGACCACCTGGCTGGGCCAGCAGCTGAGCTGGCGCACCGCCTTTGCCCTGGTCAGCGTGCTGGCCATCGCCACCGTGGCGATGATCGCCCGCTTCCTGCTGCCGGATCCGGACGAAGTGCGCACCTCGCCGATGCGCGAGCTGCGCGCCTTCAACACGTCCCAGGTGTGGCTGGCGCTGGCGATCGGCGCGGTCGGCTTTGCCGGCATGTTCTGTGTGTTCACCTACCTGGCCCCCACCCTGGTGCAGGTCACCGGTGTGGCCGAATCGTGGATGCCGCTGGCGGTGGGCGTGTTCGGCATCGGCGCGATCATCGGCAACATCGCCGGTGGCTGGCTGGTGGACAGGTTCCACTTCAAGGCCGCCGCCGTGGTGCTGGTATGGTCGATCGTGATGCTGCTGCTGTATCCGCTGGCCGCACAATCGGTGTGGACCATCGGCCCGATGATCATCACCGTCGGCACCATGGGCGCGCTGGCGGCGGTACTGCAGACCCGTCTGATGGACGTGGCCGGTGAAGCGCAGACGCTGGCGGCGGCCTCCAACCATGCTGCGTTCAATACTGCCAATGCGCTTGGCCCGTGGCTGGGCGGCATGGCGATCAGCGCCGGCTTCAGCCCGGCCAGTACCGGCTATGTGGGTGCGGCCACTGCCATCGGCGGCCTGCTGCTCTGGTGCGTGGCGGTGATGCTGGACAAGAAGCGCAGGACCGCCGTCGCCGGCAGCCACTGAACATTGCGCCGGATCGTCAGTCGCTGCCTCTGCGGTGACGGCGATCCGGTCGCAGCAACGCCGTATCGCCGGCCGCCAAGGTCGGCCTCGCCAGTTCCCCACGCTTTACGCGCTCGAGCACCCGCCGCGAATTGGCCGCGCAGTCAATGCTGTCCGGCCGCGCCTGGATGTCCTGGATCAGCGCCAGCAGGTGCGCCCGGCTGTGCGCCAACCGTACCTGCAGCGCCTCGATATCGGCCACCTTCTGCTGCAGACTCGAGATCAGCGCATCGTGCTGCCACTGGCCCAGGTGCGGCGGCAGCAGGGCACGGATCTCTTCCAGGCTGAAGCCGGCGCGCTGCGCGCCGGTGATCAGCTCCAGCAGCAGCACCGCCTGCTCCGGGTAGTCGCGGTAGCCGTTGGCCTGTCGCGGCACCACCAGCAGCCCAGCTTCTTCATAGAAGCGGATGCGCGAGGCCGCCAGACCCGTGCGGCGGGCCAGCTCACCAATCTTCATCTGTATGAATCCTCGGCACCCAGGCCTGTTGACCTTCAATCAAGCTTGAAGGTTAGCGTAGCGTCATTCCCCTGTCCTGGAGCTGTCCGATGTCGCTGTTCTCCCCACTGGTGTTGCCCTCCGGTGCCGTCGTCCGCAACCGCATCGCCAAGGCGGCGATGGAGGAAAACATGGCCGACGCCGATCACGCGCCCTCTGCGGCGCTGTTGCAGCTCTACCAGCGCTGGGCCGATGGCGGCGCCGGACTGATCATCACCGGCAACGTAATGGTCGATGGCCGCGCCATGACCGGCCCCGGCGGCGTGGTGCTGGAAGATGATCGCCATCTTGATCGCTTCATCGCCTGGGCGGACACGGCGCGCTCGCGGGGCGCGCAGATGTGGATGCAGATCAATCATCCCGGGCGGCAGATGCCGGCTGCACTCGGCCAACCCGCACTCGCCCCGTCCGCCGTCCCATTGCAGATGGGTGCGCTGTCCAAGCAGTTCGCCCCGCCCAAGGCGATGACCGAGGACGACATCGCGTCGGTGATCGCACGCTTCATCCGCAGTGCCGAGCTGGCCGAGCGCGCGGGATTCACTGGCGTGCAGATCCATGCCGCGCATGGCTACCTGCTCAGCCAGTTCCTGTCGCCACTGTCCAACCGCCGCGACGACCGCTGGGGCGGCAGCCTGCACAATCGTGCGCGGCTGTTGCTGGAGATCGTGCAGGGCGTGCGCGCTGCCGTGTCACCCGCCTTCGCCGTGGCGGTGAAGCTCAACTCCGCCGATTTCCAGCGCGGCGGCTTCTCTCCCGATGATGCGCGCGCCGTGGTGGAAATGCTGGCGCCGCTCGGCGTAGACCTGGTCGAACTATCCGGCGGCAGCTACGAAGCACCCGCCATGACCGGCGCTGCGCGCGACCAGCGCAGCCTGGCCCGCGAAGCCTACTTCCTCGAATTCGCGCGCGAGATCGCCACGGTGGCGACCCTGCCGCTGATGGTCACCGGCGGCATCCGCCGATACTCCGTGGCCGAACAGGTGCTGGGCAGTGGCGTGGCCATGGTCGGCATCGCCACCGCACTGGCGATCGAGCCGGATCTGCCGCAGCACTGGCAGCAGGGCCGCGATCCGGCGCCCACACTGCGCACCATCGACTGGCGCAGCAAGCCGTTGGCCGCCAGCGCACACATGGCTGCGGTGAAGTACCAGCTGGGGCGGCTGAGCAAGCGTCGGCCCACCGCACCCGGCGTCTCGCCCGTCTGGGCGCTGCTGCTGGCACAAGCGGCCGCCAAATGCCGGACCCGCCGCTACCGTCGCTGGGTCGCTGACCGGGCCGGCGCCTGTTGAGTCGTGCAGGCTTCTCATCGCTGCAGTGATGCGCCACCATCCATGGATGGGCTGCGCCGCAGCCCATCGACGGACGCACAAGGACTGGATGTGGCTGGCCCGACCAGGAGCCGTGAAAAACTGCTTGACGACCTGCTCTCGCTGGGCCGCAACTGGGCGCTGGCGATCGCCATCGCCGGTGCGGGTGCCGCCGTCCACTACAGTGAATCGGTGTACGAGGCAGGCCTCTGGCGCGGCCTGCTGCCCACGCTCTGCTTCCTGGTCGCGGTCATCTGGATCGTGCTCAGCATCATCCGTTTCGACCTGACCCTCCAGCAGCATGTCGAGCGCCGGCGGTCGCGCTGGCTCAGCCGCCTGCTGTACGTGGTGCTGCTCGGTACCGGCATCACTGCCGTGTTCTTCGTGACCGAGCTGGCCGCCAGCAACCACATCGCGCGGATGTGCGATTCGGTGGCCAGCGAACCGGCCAGCCGCATCCACAGGTCAGCCGAATGCCAGCGCCTGTACCAGCACCGCGCGGCATACCGGCAGCGCCTGGAATCAGCCGGGGCTGAGTTCGACTGAACGCGCTCCACCGCGCTGTCGGCGCGCAATGAACACATTTTGTGGATGTGCATTTGGGCACAGTGCAGCCGACGCCGCGTTCCCGGCCTGCAACGGACCCGCAATGCACCACGCCCGCGCACCTGCCCGCCATGATGCCATCGCCCTGCAGGCCGGCATGCTGGGCAGCGTACTGGGCGTGGCGCTGTTCAAGGCCATCGCGCTGTCTGCATTGGCGACCGGCTCGATGATGGGCATCGGACTCTGGGTGGTGGCCTGCACGCTGCTGGCAGCGTGGGCGCTGGCGGCTTATCTGGCCTGCCTGGCGCTGAGCCGGCGGGTGTTCGTGCTGATGCTGGTGCTGTGCACGGTACTGATGATCTGCATTGCCTGACCCAGCAGGGGCCGGACTATCACGCATCTGTTACAAAATAACAAGTGTGATCGGTCCGATTGTGCGTGCCGGGTGTCACGGATTTGAATCCCATGGCCAGCCCGGCATCAACCTAGACCCCCCCATGAGCCCGCACCCCGTCCTTTACGCTTCCGTCATTGCCGCCGCTCTGGCAACGCTCAGCGCCTGTGCCACCTATGACGACAGCGCCATGCATCCGGCCTGCCAGGACTCGCCCCTGCTGAAGGACCTGCCCCGCGAGGTCGCCGCCCGCGAGAGCCGTTGCAACAAGGGCCTGGAGGTGTGGTCGAGCGAGCGCAAGGGCAGCGACAGGCCGCTGGACCTGAGCGGAAAGAAAAAGGAACCCTGAAGAAGAGGCACTGCCGGTTGCCGCGCCCGCGTTGTCGCGCCGTTCTTGATCAGGCCCATGCATCCGGCTGACTGCTCCATCACGGCAGACGCGCGAGGATCGGGTTTCCCCACCCTGTCGAGATTCAGATGCCGGACACCGCCCACCCTGTCATTCGCGCGTTCGAGGCCGTGTTCGATCTGTCAGGCAGCGTGCAGCGCATCACCGCGCTCACCGTCACCTGCCGGCACTGCTCGTCGACGAGTTCGGCCAACGAAGACAATCTGGTGCACCTGCCCGGCGGGGCACTGTTCCGTTGCGACGGGTGCGGCTGCCACCAACCGGTCAGCCACGCCCCGCTGTCGGATTGGCAACCGGCATCGTTGCTGGGCATCTGAGGGCCAGTGCATGGGCATGACGGCGCACCAGCGGGAAATCCTTGAAGCAATCGCCGCCGCGCAGCCGGTGCGCGGCGATGCGGCGACATGGGCGGTCAACGCGGGATTGGCGGTACAGGCGGAAGATGGAGATATCGATCTCAGCGACGCCGGCCGCGACGCCCTGGCCGCGCGGGCCGGACGCAAGGACTAGACGCGCCGATCAGGCCGCCTTCGCGCCCTCCGCGCGGCGCAGTCCGCGGGCGTAGTGAGCAGCGCGCGGCGCCGCGATAGCGGCAACCTGCTGGACACAGGCGCAACGCTGCCCCATCGACCGCAAAGTGGCGATGCCCTTCATGCCGGCGGTGTGCAGGGCGCCATGACACGCGCTCGGCTATGCTGCGCCACCTTCCTGCGCCATCGGCGGCCATGCATCCTTTTCCCCTGCCTGTCTCTGCACCCGATCAGCTCGCCTACCGACTGCTGCAGGACAGCGACTGGGCCCGCTCGGCCATTGCTGCCAGCGCCCCCGCCGAGCTTCGCACGTTGCTGGCGATGATCCTGGATTCGCCCGAACCCCTGTGGCTCGCCTGGGGCAAGGAAGACAAGGCCTTCTTCTTCAATGATGCCTACCTGCCGATGCTGGGGGAAAAGCTGCACGGCGCGATGGGCAATCGCCTGGAGGATGTCTGGGCCGACGTATGGCCGGACGTGGTGCAGGCGGTCAACGATGCCTTTGCCGGCACCAGCCGCAGCTTCAAGAACCTGCCCCTGATGATGGATCGCGACGGCACGCTGCGCGAAACGTTCTGGACGTTCTCCTATTCACCGCTGCGCGTCGGCTGCGGCAGTGTGGCGGGCATCCTGTGCGTGGTCAGCGAGCAGACCGAACGGGTGATCGAGCGCGACCTGCACAGCCGCCAGGTCGCGGCGATCACCGAGCAGGCGCGGGAGGCCCACCTGGAACTGGTCCGCGCCCGCGAGCAGCTGCGGCAATCGCAGAAGCTGGAAGCGATCGGCCAGCTCACCGGCGGGGTGGCCCACGACTTCAACAACCTGCTGCAGGTCATCACCGGTTCGGTGGACATGCTCCTGCATACGTGGCCGGCAGACGACTCCCGGCGCCGGTACATCCAGGCCATTGCAACAGCGTCGGACCGCGCCACCAAGCTGACCGCGCAGCTGCTGGCCTTCTCGCGTCGCCAGAGCCTGTCGCCGGAGGTCTTCGATCTCTGCGAGAGCGTGCACGCGCTCTCGGACATCATCACCACGGTTCTGGGCGCGCGCATCCAGGTGTCGTTGACGTTGCCCGGTACGCCGCTGCCGGTGCTGCTGGACCGCACCCAGCTGGACACCGCATTGATCAACATCGCGGTCAATGCCCGCGATGCGATCGAGGGACACGGCCGGGTGACCATCGAAGTGGAACAGGTCACCGCGGTGCCCTCGGTGCGCTTCGCCGCGCCGATGAAGGGTGACTTTGCTGCGATCAGCGTGACCGATACCGGAACGGGCATCGACCCTGACGTGGTCGACCGTATTTTCGAGCCCTTCTTCACCACCAAGAGCGTCGGCGCCGGGACCGGGCTCGGGCTCAGCCAGGTGTTCGGCTTCGTCAAGCAGTCAGAAGGCGAAGTGGACGTGCAGAGCCAGGCCGGCGCCGGGACCCGCTTCACGCTGTACCTGCCGTTGGCGCAGGCACGAAAAACGACGGAACGGCCGGCGGCGCAGCCGGGCCTCCAGCATGGTCATGGCGTCTGCGTGCTGGTGGTGGAAGACAACGTCGACGTGGCCGAATTTGCGGTCGGCGCCCTGCGCGAGCTCGAGTACAGCGTGGTCCTTGCGCGCAATGCGGACGAGGCCCTGGCCGAGCTGGAACGGGATGCCTCGCGCTTCCATGTGGTGTTCAGCGACGTCGTGATGCCGGGCATGAACGGCCTGGATCTGGCCCGTACCATCCGCGACCGCCTGCCAGAGCTCCCAGTGATCCTCACCAGCGGCTACAGCGAGTTGCTGGCGCGGGATCCTGGCCATGGCTTCACCCTGCTACGCAAGCCTTACTCATTGAAGCAGCTGGCCTCGGTGATGACCGAGGCCGCGCGCCGCGCGCCGGCTGTGGTGGCCTCGCCCTAGCCGGTCGCTCGCCGCGGCGGACCGAACCAGCGTTCCAGCGAGGACGCCAGCCCCGACGCATCGCCGCCGGCATCGCAGGCCCAGGCAACGATACCGTCGGGGCGGACCAGCACGGCGCCCAGTCCCAGCGTGTCGCGCGCCGTGGACATCACGCAGGTGACCGACCGCTGCCAGCGCTCACTGATCGGGCCGAGCGAATCGCCGGTATCGAGCCCCAGCAGCACGCCCTGCCCTGCACGCAGCAGCTCTCCCATGCGGCGGCCATCGGCCAGATGGACGTCAGGCACGCTTCGGCCAACCCACGGGTGCCCGCCGTCGAACACCGGTGGCTGCGCCATGCCCCACAACCGCTCGGCGAGATAGGTGGCACCGTCGCCGGTCGCGGCCAGGTCGGCGATGACCGTCGCCAGCGCGCGCGACCCGGGGCCTGGCCGCATCAACGCCACCTGCGCACGCGACCAGTCGAGCACCCGGGCGCCGATCGGATGGCGCTCAGCCTGATAGCTGTCCAACAGCCCCTCCGCCACGTCGCCTCGCAGCACGGCCGCCAGCTTCCACCCCAGGTTCATCGCATCGCCGATGCCAAGGTTCAGCCCCTGCCCGCCCAACGGCGAATGCATGTGCGCCGCATCACCGGCCAACAGCACGCGGCCGCTGCGATAGGCCGTGGCCTGGCGCGCGGCATCGGTCCATGTGGTGGCCAGATGCACCGCGGTGATCGTTGCCTGGCGACCGGACACCCGCCGTACCAGCGCCTGGGCGGCGTGCAGGTCCAATGGCAGGCGGTGGCCTGCGCCACCGTCGAAATCGGCCAGGGCCAGCATGCCCGGCGGGTTGAAATTGCACATGCCATGTTCGGTGAACTGACGCCCCGGGGTGAGCACCGACGGGTCCTCCAGTTCGACCTGCAGCGTGTGCCCGGTGAACTCCGGCGCCGTCCCTGCGAACACGAACCCCGATTGCTTGCGTACCGTGCTGCGGGCGCCGTCGCAACCGACCAGCCATCGCCCCCGCATCAGCCCGCGAGCGGTCTGCACCTCCATCTGTGCTTCGCGTGCGTGCACCGCCTGCACCGTGCAGCCCCGCTCGATCTGCACACCCAGTGACGCTGCGCGCTCGGCCAGCACCGCCTCCAGCGACTGCAGCTCCACCGCCATCTGGGTGGGTACCGGGGTCGGCAGGCGATCACGCCAGCGCCCGCTGTCCACGTCATCCAGGGCGAAAGGAATGCCGGCGAAGTGGCCTCCCAACGGCCGCGGTTGCGCCAGCCAATGGGCGGTGCCGGGCGGCGGTGCGCCCTTGTCCGGCTTCAGCACCTGGCGGGCCGCGACCGCGTCCAGTAGGCCGCGCCGATCCAGCGCTTCCAGCGTGGGCGCGTTCAAGCCGCGCAGGCCAAAGGGCAGGCGCTTCAGGGCTGAATCGGGCGACTCGGCCTGCTCCAGCAGCAGGACCGAACAGCCGGCCTGGGCCAGCTCGCAGGACAGGAACAGGCCGACCGGGCCGGCCCCGGCGATGACGACGTCGTACAACATGGGAATTCCCTGTGAGCGCCGGACCGGCGCTCTGGTGTCGCCAATGTTACACTCGGTGTACGTTTACACAAGTCAACCGCCATGACCCCGCCCCAAGGCCGTCGCGAGCAACGCAAGGCACAGACCCGACAGGCAATTTCCGATGTTGCCACCGAACTGATCATCCGGCGTGGCTTCGAGGCGGTGTCGATGTCCGAGATCGCCGAGGCCGCCGGAGTCTCGCGCAAGACGGTCTTCAACTATTTCGCCAGCAAGGAGGACCTGGTATTCGACCGCGACGAGGAGGCGCGCGCGTTGCTGCGCGAGGGCATGACGGCGCGCCGCGGCATGGCCCCGCTGGCCGCCTTCCAGGCGCTGGTGCGGGAGCTGCTCGACAGCGGCCATCCCCTGTTGCGGATCAATCCCGGTGCAGCGACCTTCTGGGCCACGGTGGCCGGCAGCCCGGCCTTGGTGGCACATGCACGACGGCTGCAGGCGCAGCTGGCCGACGACCTCGCGCAGTTGATGGCCAGCGCCGTCGGGCGGCCGGCGGATGACGCCGAGGCACGCCTGGGCGCAGCCATGCTGCTGGCGTCGATGGTGGCCGCCTATCAGAGTGGACTGGCCAGCCAGCAGAGGGGCGAGGATCCGCGCCAAGCGATGCTGCAGCTGATCGTGCGCAGTGGCACCGGCGTGCTGGTGGCCCTGGCCGGCACCCCCTATACCGACCCGGGCCTGCGTCCATAGCGCACTTGGGGGATAGGCCCCGAAGCGTTGCAAATGCTAATCTTTCTCATTTGCAGCCCGCCCCGACCCCCTCATGCCGCTTCCAACCCCGCTCAAGCACGCCCTCTGCCTGGCGCTGCCCCTTTCCCTGGCTACACCTGCACTGGCCTCCGAGGCCTCCGCTGATGCACCGAAGGATCTGGGCAAAGTGGAAGTTCGCGGCCGCGCACAGACCCTGTACCGCGCCGACGATGCCGCTGTCGGCACCCGCACCGATACTCCGCTGGAGCAGGTACCGCAGTCGATCCAGGTCGTGCCGCGTGAGCTGATCGACGACCAGGCTGCGCGCCAGGTCACCGACCTCTACCGCAGCATCAGCGGGATCAGCTTCTTCAGCTATGCCGGCGTCACCCTGCGCGGGTTCCGCCAGGAAAACGTGCTCTACGACGGCCTGCGCGGTGATCCCTATGCAGGCTTCTCGGTGCCGCAACTGTTCAACATCGAACGCGTGGAAGTGCTGAAGGGCCCGGCCGGTGCGCTGTACGGCGGTGGTGATGCGGGCGGTGTCATCAACTACGTGACGCGCAAGCCCAAGGCCACCGCCGAACGCCGCATCGAACTGCAGGCAGGCGACGAGGACTTCCGCGCCGGATCGATCGAAGGCACCGGCCCCTTGAATGCCAGCGGCAGCATCCGCTATCGCGCCGGCCTGTATGCCGACACCGAGCAGGGCGTGCGCTGGAACGCCGACAGCGAAAGCGTGATCGGCGATGCATCACTGGCCTTCGACGTTGGCCAGACCGGCGAGCTGGTGCTGCAGTTCACCGACATCACCCAGAACCTGGGCGGCAACCGGCTGCGCGGTGTGCCAGTGAACGATGCCGGCAGCTTCCTGACCGACCGGCGATGGAACCACAACGAGGCCAGTGATTTCCTCGACATGCGCGCCAGGGTCGCACTGGCGCAGTATCGCTTCGCACCGCTCGATACGCTGGACGTGGACATTGCTGCGCGCTGGTTCAGCAACAACGAGCACCAGATGTACCACGAACCGATGGGCCTGATCGATCGTGACCGCGACGGCGTAGCCGAATGGATGACGCGCCAGCTGCGCAACCAGATCCGCGACAACGAGGCCTTCACCGCCAGCGGCAATGCCGTCTGGCGGATCAACACCGGCCGTATCGAACACAAGGTGCTGTTCGGCGCCGACGTGTACCAGCTCGACGCCGACTTCACCGCGCAGACCGCCAACAGTGCCGACCTGGCACGCGGCGCCGGCCCGGTGCGCGGCATCGATCTGTTCAACCCGGTCTATGGCGCGAGCACCTGGCACGACTACAACCTGGCCGCCCTGCCATGGCGCAGCACCGCCACCCGCAGCAAGCGCTACGGCGGCTACCTGCAGGATGAGCTGGCCCTGGGCACGCGCTGGCACGTGCTGGCCGGACTGCGCTGGGATGGTTTCAAGGATGAAGACCGCATGGGTGGCAGCAGCGTGGATGGCAACGCGCTCAGCTGGCGCCTGGGCAGCACCTTTACCGCCCGGGACGGCGTGAACCTGTACGCCAACGTCGCCAGCGGCTTCGTGCCGCAGAGTGCCGCCAACCAGAACCCAGCGGCCGGCGGACCGTTCGACGCCGAGCGCAGCAGGCAGTGGGAAGTCGGGCTGAAGTCCCTGCTGGCAGACCGCGTCACCTTGAACATGGCGGCCTACCGCATCGACCGCAGCAACATCGTGCAGGCCACCGGTGAAGTACGGGACGGCGTGAACCAGCTGGCCGCGCTGGGCCTGGTACGCAGCACGGGCATGGAACTGGACCTGCTGGCCGACGTGACCGAGCGCTGGGTGGTGAATCTGACCTACGCCTACAACGACGCACGGGTGAAGGATGCCGGACCGAACGGCATCACCAATGCCTCCGGCGACCGCTTCGCGAATGCGCCACGCAACAAGCTCGGCCTGTGGACACGCTACGACCTGCCTTCGATCAACTCGGCCATCGGCTTCGGCGCCGACCATGTGGGCGAGCGTGTCAGCCTGGATGGGCAGACGGTGAAGGCATACACGGTGTTCGACATCAGCTGGAAGACCACGTGGAGGCAGTGGCAGTTCCAGGCCAACGTCAAGAACCTGTTCGACAAGGTGTACGCAGCCAGTGGCTTCATCGAACGCAACGGGCACTTCCCGGGCGAGCCGCGGCGGGTGTATGTGCAGGCGGCCTACCGCTTCTGAGAAGGCCTTCCAGCAGAGCCGGGCGCCCGCGCGGCTCTGCTGCGTAACCTCAGCCCATCCGCATCGCAGGGTTGTCACGCGCGTGGACGTCGTTGTCCTGCTGGCGCTGCATGGTCGCCTGCTGTCGCTCCAGGCTGGCGGCCTCGATCTGCCGCAGCGAGTGTTCGACCGGCGTCTGCACTGCCGTGTCCGTAGGCATGACCGCTCGCAGATGCGCGGGATCGCTCATCTCGCCCTGCACCACGAACACGTTGCGGCCGGCCGGATGTTCGGCGGTCTGCGTGCTCAGCAGCACATGGTCGGCACGTTCAAGCTGGTTGCGACGGGCCAATGCCATCACGCTCGCCACCAAGCGCTCGCTGTTCTCATCGTGGGTACGCCCGGCGCGGGCATCGATCGCGGCCACGCCTTCGCGCACCTGCTGCATCAGTGCGTAGTCGCGGTGGCCCGGACCAATGTCGGCCAGGCGGGTCGGTGCCTGCGAGGGATCCGGCACGTCGTCCACGGCTGCGGTCAGCGGGCTGCGGGTGATGGTCCGGTACGGGTCGTCCGGGTGGAACTGGGTGCGTTTTTCCTGGCGCTCCAGACGAACCTCGCGCGCGTCGTTGAGCTCGGCGATGCGGGCCGGATCGGTGATCTCACGCATCGACATGTGGCCACCACCCGCGCTGACACTGGCCCACTTCCTGTCCGCTTCGAAGTACATCGCGTAGTAGCTGCTGCCACCGATGACGTTCGGATCGACTGCTGAGCGCCCTTCCAGTGCCTGGATGGCTTCCAGCACGCTCAACCGGGTCAGGTACTGCCCGCCCTTCGCCCATCCCATCTGGCTGATGGCATCGACGCTGGTGTTGCCTACGCGCGGGCCTCCGGCGTAGTCGTTGTTGAGCATGTTGGTCCAGATCTGTTCCAGCTTCTCGGGGCCGCTCTTCTGCTCAGCCGCCTGCAGCAACACGCGCGGCGTCCAGCAGTTGGGATCGAGTTCATGCCGTTCAAATGCACGGTCGTGAGCCAGCATCACGTCCTTGCCGGGGAGATTCAGTGCAAATTCGGGACGCCCCTGCTCCATCCAGAACAGGCGTCGCTCCAGGTCCTGGCGCAAAAGCGTCTGCCCAAACATCTCCCATTGGCGCTCGCTCAGCTGCGCGTCGGGAAGGCCGGAGCCCTTGCCTTCCTGATTCCGGGCATATTCTTGTGCGTAGCTGTTCGCAACGCGTCCTGGCAAGCTGTCGTTGCGAACGACGCCCAGCGCAAGCGTGCCATAGCCATCCGCATCTGGCAGCTGCGACAGATAGTTCCAGTACAACTCGCGGTTTCCGGCCTTGGCATAGCTGGCCAGAATCTTGAGATTTTCTTGCGTCAATCCGCCCATCGCCTGCTCCTCAATGCACTCACTCCCGGACTCGGGAGCGCGCGAGAATATCCCGCACCGCATCTTCCATCCGCTTCCAGTCCGCCAGGAAGGCCCGCTTGTAGTTCAGCGAGATGGAAAGCTTGTTCTCCACATCCGAGAAATAGTGGAAGCACCCCGCAGCGGCTTGCCCTTGCTCACTGATGACCTGATCGCCCTGCAGGCGAACGCCATCCCCCCGAAACGCCGTGCTTTCGCATTTGATGAATGTGGTCAGACTGCCGTTTGGAGCGCGCGCGATGTACCAATCATCTTCATAGGCAGGATTACGCGTGGGCGGTTTTCCATAGCGTGCCTCGTATTCCTTCGAGAAAACCCCCATCCTCGTTTCATCGATGGCGTAAGGCGTCAGTCCCATGACGGCGGGCCGCGCAATACGCAGATCGAGCCGATCCCGAGGATCCCCTCGCTCTACCGATCCTTCCTCGGTGGATGCCTGGTTGGAGGACAATCGCTCTAATGATGTTTCGATTGGCGCACGATCGATGTAGTCGATCGCCACAGCAATCTCCTTCCGGAAATCATTCGTACGCGGATTGGCCCGCGCACCCGGCGGTGTCGGCGTCATGTCCGGCCACTCGATGACCAGCGTCACGCCCTCGCCCGGCCACGGTGCGATCTGGCTGTCCAGGTAGTTGGCCGGAATGCGGAAAGTGTTCGGCCCGAGCTTCACGTCTACGGGCGCATCGGTATAGGTGTGGCCGTTGATCGTGCGGCCGGTCTGTGGGGCGCCGGACATGGCGGGATTCCTTTCGTGTTCGGTGGACGGCGGCCGCGCACACGCGCCGGCACTCACCGCGACGGCAAGTGCAAGCGTCAGGCAACGGCCGTGGGACATCACGTGCATGGGCATTCCATTGCAGGGTTCCAGCGCCACTATAGGGAACCGGGCGTCAACGGAACAGGAACCGCATCGCAGCCCTTCATGGAACCAGGCAGCGCTCCACCTGCAGTGACAGCACCTGGCAGGCGTTGAACAGGCCCTCGACCACGGCTGCGGAGGGACAGCAGGCGGGATCGTCGCTCTCCCGCGCCACATGCGCAGCGTGCAGCACCGCAGTCAACGCCGTAATGCCCGAAATGCTGCGGGTCGCCAGGGCCATGTCGAAGGCGCGGCCAGGGCTCAAGTGCATTTCACTCCAGGCCTCGCCATCAGCGCGCAGGTTCCTGCCGTGGCCTGCCAGGTGTGCAAAGAAAGCCGATGGCGTGACGAACTCGGCGGACTCGCGGAGCGCGTCCTCCAGCGTTTCGGCCAACGCAGCGGGAAGATCGCGCACGGCGGCGCCCAGCAGCGCATGCAGGCGGGGATGGTCGGGAAGACGTTCGGGCATGACGGCAACCTCACGATGTGGCCACCTGCAGATGCAAGGTGGCGGACGGTGCGGGTTGGCGTGCCGGATACGAGATACGAAAGCCGGCGGATCGCTAGATCCCCACGCACCGTCCACCATGAACTGGCAGGCGGTGCATTGTCGGAGATGCAGGTTCGCTTGCAAGCCCGACGCCGCGTATCTCGTAAGTTCAGGACGCCAATCCCGGCCGCGGCGAATGCCGTGGCGCGGCCATGGTTACCGCCCTGAACCGACGGTGGAAAGCAGGAAAATCCTGATCGATCACGTTGCTACGTTGGTTGCGTCAGTGGATGTCGAGTTGTCCATTGACTGGCGTTCTTCGCCAAACGATGACTCCGGTCGACGCGCACTTGCCGGACGCCCTGGCCAGCCGTAAGCGACACGCGCGCTCCCGGTGCCAAAGACCCGCCGGTAGCGGTGAGCATTCGCGAAACCCACATGCGGCAAGCGCAACGCCGCGCAGCCTTCAGCTATCGCCTTGGGTGCTCTGATAGCCGCGGTAGGTCTCGCCCCACTCGCGCATCGCCAGCAGCACCGGCGCCAGCGTGCGGCCAAACTCGGACAGCTCGTATTCCACTTTCGGCGGCACTTCCGGGTACACGTGGCGGATCACCACGCCATCGGCTTCCAGTTCACGCAGCTGGCTGGTGAGCATGGACTGGGTGGCATTGGGCACCCGCCGCGTCAGTTCCATGAAACGCCGCTTCCCGGTCATCAGGTGAAAAAGAATGATCGGCTTCCACACGCCGCCGATCACCGACAGCGTGACTTCCACCGCGCAACCGCTCTTGCCGTCCCACCGTTTGCTACGCATGCATACTCCGGAAAACCATAGTACCTACGGAAAATCGTCGTTCTTGTTGCGATAGAAGCGCGAGCCTAGCATGGCCCCATCCCATGAATGTGAGGCCATCCATGACGTTCAAAGCACTGCTCACCCGCAAGACGAACAACCAGCTCTCGACCGAGCTGGTCGATTTCGACGAGGCCGACCTGATGGACGGCGACGTCCTGGTACAGGTCGAGTACTCCACGCTCAACTACAAGGATGCGCTTGCCCTCACCGGCAAGAGTCCGGTCATCCGGACGTTCCCGCTCATTCCCGGCATCGATCTGGCAGGCGTGGTGCTGGAATCCAGCAGGGCCGACTTCAAGCCAGGCGACCGCGTCGTGCTCAATGGCTGGGACCTGAGCATGGGCCACCACGGCGGCCTGGCCCAGCGCGCCCGGGTGCGCGGCGAATGGCTCAACCGGATTCCCGACAACCTGAGCACCCGCGATGCAATGGCCATCGGCACCGCTGGCTACACCGCGATGCTGTGCGTGCTGGCCCTGGAACATGCCGGGGTGACGCCTGCACAGGGCGATGTGCTGGTCACCGGTGCCAACGGTGGCGTCGGCTCGATCGCGGTGGCGATCCTGTCGAAGCTGGGTTACCGCGTGGTGGCCGCCACCGGGCGGCCGGAGCATGCCGAGTATCTGCACAACCTGGGTGCGGCCGAGATCATCGATCGTGCGCAGCTTTCGGAGCCGCGCGAGCGGCCGGTGAGTGCCGAGCGATGGGCCGGCGTGGTGGATGTGGCCGGCGGCCCAACGCTGGTCAATGCCATCGCCGAAACGAAGTACCGGGGTGCCGTGGCCGCCTGTGGCCTGGCCCAGAGCGATGCACTGCACGGCTCGGTGCTGCCCTTCATCCTGCGCAATGTGACCCTTGCGGGCGTGGATTCGGTGAATGCCCCACAAGAGGTTCGCCAGCGCGCCTGGGATCGGCTCGCAACCGACCTGGACCCGCAGAAGCTGGAAAGCACCGTGCAGCAGATCGGCCTCGCCGAGGTGCTGGATGTCTATGAGCAGATCATCCCCGGCAAGGTGCGCGGCCGCATTGTCGTGGATGTGAACGCCTGACGCCTGCCGCGCCGGCGGGGGTGCAATGCCATCGCTGGCGCGCGTGCGCGAGTGACCGGAGACCCAGCGCGCCATGCCAAGCCGCCTTATCATGGGGCGGCAAGGGCACTTTACGCCCGGTGACGTACGCAGGGCAGTATCTGGATGTCTATGGAATGGCGCCCCTCGGGCTGGGGCCAGCGTGTGACCCGCTCGCCGGACTGGCAGTTGCGGCTGGATGGCGAACAGCTCGCGCTTTTGATCGACGGCAGGCACTACCACCTGCATGTGGCGAACGAACACAGCGTGCGGGTCGTTCGCGGCGTGCTCTGGTCCCGGGTCGAACTGACGACCGAGCGCGGTGAAGCACTGTCCGTGGATGGGCTGCCCAACAGCCAGGGCTCCCGGCTTGCGGCTGCCGTGCAGCATGTGCTTTTCGCGCGCTCCAGGAGGGGGCGCAAGGCACTGTTTGAGCGCGTTCTGGCGCAGATCCAGGCGTGGCTGGCCGAGGCAGACACGCTTACCGACCGAGGCACCACCGGACGCCGCTGGATCACCCACGAACAGCAGCAGGCGTTGCTGGCCGACCGCCCCACCCTGCCCCTGCCGCCCGCCGAGCTGGAGCAGCTGTTCCTCGACGAGGAGGTGCACGACGACCTGCACGCGCCCGGCCACCGCATGGCGCTCGACGCGCTGCACGACTGGCAGCTGGATTGGCCCGCCCTGTGGGCGGACGCGAATGAGGCAATGGCGACCCGCGAACTGGGGCTGGCCAAGCCCTTCCTGGACCGGGTCGAGAGCAGGCCACTGACCGAGGAACAGGCCCGCGCCGTCATCTGCTTCGACAACCGGGTGCAGGTCGTGGCCGCAGCCGGCTCTGGCAAGACCTCTACGATGGTCGCCAAGGCCGCCTATGCCATCGATCGCGGCTTCGTGGAGCCCGAACGGATCGTGATGCTCGCTTTCAACAAGGACGCCGCGAACGAACTGGAGGAGCGCGCGCGACGATGCTTCGATCGGCTCGGCATGGGCGACATCGTGGTCGAGGCGCGGACCTTCCACGCCCTCGGTCTGGCCATCATCGCCAAAGCCACGGGACGCAAGCCTGATATCCCGGAATGGGCGATCGACGCGACGCTGGGCTTCAACAAGCTGGCTGAACTGGTGGACGACCTGAAGGACCGCTCGACCCACTTCCGCACCCAGTGGGACATGTTCCGCCTGGTGTTCGGACGCGATCTGCCGCCGTTGGGTGCCGACATGATGGCCGATGGCTACGACCGCGATGGTGCGCCCTACATGCGTACCCTGCAGGGCGAGCGGGTGAAGAGCCTGGAAGAGTGCGTCATCGCCGACTGGCTGTTCTACAACGGCGTGGCGTATGACTACGAGCGCCGCTACGAGTTCGATACCGCGACAGACACCCACCGCCAGTATCGTCCGGACTTCTACTACCCGGACGCCCGGCTGTATCACGAGCACTTCGCGCTGGATGCCGATGGCCAGCCGCCGCCGCACTTTGCCGATTACAGCGAAGGGATGCACTGGAAGCACCAGCAGCATATGGCGCGCGGCACTGCCCTGGTCGAGACGACCTCGTTTGGCCTGCGCAGTGGACATGCGCTGCAGGATCTTGCGGAGCGGCTGGGTGCGTCTGGTGTCGAACTCGACCCGAACCCGGACCGCGAGCTGCCTGACCAGGACGCCAAGCCGATGCCGGATGCAGACCTGATTGGCCTGATGCGCACCTTCATTGCGCATGCCAAGAGCAACTGCCTGACGCTGGATGACATGGCCGCACGCCTGCGGCAGATGCCTGAGGATCAGTTCAAGGAACGCTACCGGCGTTTCCTGGAGATCGCCGGTCCGGTTTTCCAGGCCTGGGACGATGCACTGGCTGACGAGCGCAGCCTCGATTTCGAAGACATGCTCAACATGGCCGCCGGGCTGCTGGAACAGGGCCACTATGAATCATCCTACGATCTGGTGATGGCCGACGAATTCCAGGATGCCTCGCGCGCCCGTGCGCGCCTCTGCCGTGCGCTGGTCAGCCAACCGGGCCGCCATCTGTTTGCGGTGGGCGATGACTGGCAGTCGATCAATCGCTTCGCTGGTGCCGACGTTTCGGTGATGACCGGATTCCGCGAGTGGATGGGGCATGGCCAGGTGCTGAAACTGGAGCAGACGTTCCGCTGCCCGCAGGCACTGTGCGATGTTTCCAGCCGCTTCATCAGCCGCAACCCTGCGCAGATCGGCAAGAAGGTCCGTTCTGCTGCGCCGGCAATGGGTCTGGTGCTGCAGGCGTTCCAGGTGAACCGGCGTGAGGAGGTGCAGGATGGCGTTCGCCAGTACCTTGCGACGCTGCACCAGCAACTGCTGTCAGGTGCAGTGCCGCAGGGCCGCAACGGGCGCGTGACTGTATTCGTTCTGGGGCGGTATCGCGCGGACCGCAGCGCGATGCCTTTGGATTGGAAGACCGCCTTCGGCAGCACGATGGACGTCGAGTTCCTGACTGTCCATCGATCGAAGGGGCGCGAGGCGGACTACGTGATCCTGCTGGGAATGATCAACCGCAGCTTCCCGAGCCTGCGTGCGGATGACCCGGTGCTTTCGCTGGCAATGCCGGACGGGGATACCTATCCACTGAGCGAAGAACGGCGATTGTTCTATGTCGCGCTGACGCGGGCGCGACGGTCGGTTGCGATGTTCACCCTGCAGGGCAGGCACTCGCCGTTCCTGGATGAGCTGGTGAAGGACGGAGCAGTGGAAGTGACCGCGATTTCAGGCGCGGCCATCCACGAAGAGCGCTGCCCGGTGTGCAAGGTGGGCGTGTTCGTGGACCGCAATGGGCCGCACGGGGCCTTCCGGTCGTGCTCGAGTTATCCGTTGTGCCATAACAAGCCGAAGGGTGGGCGGCGTGGGTGAGGCTGCAGGTTTCCTCGCCGCCCAGTAATTCACGCCCTGAGTGGATCGGGGCGTTGGTCAGCGTAAGGAGACCACGATGCGTTCAGTCGTTCTGGCAGTTGTGGTGTTTTGGAAGACGCCTCCAGAGGTCGTTCTCGAGCATCCGCGCTTCTAGCGTCCAGATCTGATGTAACGCTCGAAGTACGCTTGGAATTGGCGCGACTTAGCTGGGTCAAGCTCGTTGGCAATCGTGCCAGCGATCGCCTCGGCCTCAACCATGCGCGTGCTGCCGCCAAGCTCTCGAGCAGCTTCAAGAAGTGCTCTTTGCCTCACACTCAGATTACCGAAGGGGTCGAAATAGGAATCGACACGCTGGTTGTCACTTACGCCTGTCCAGCTGAAACGCGCATCTCCAGCAGCCGTTGCGATCGTTCTGTATCGCTCGACGGCTTGCTCTGAGGTTATGCGTTTACGGAGCAGATCCAGCCTGGTGCGATACAGATCAACCTCGGCGCTTGGCGTGCTCTGCGCCAGCGCTGCTACCGCTTCATCAACAAACGCATAGTTGATATTCCCGGTGCCGGCCTGAACGCCCAGTAGATTGAAGCTGGCGATTGCATACCGGTACGCATCGCGATTCGCCGCAGCCCGTTGGGCATCGCTCGGTCTACCGATGGCAGTGGGCTGTACCAGAAGAATGCTGTCGTCATCAGAAAGAACGGCTTCTATATCACGCTTGTGGAACTCGCCGACAACTACAACGATGGTGCCACCAGGCCGCGCCTTCGCAGCTGCGGCCACTCTCTTCGCCTGCAAGTAGGTTCGATAGAGGTATAAGCGACGTGGCAGGTCATCTTTTGCTCGCTTTGAGGGGGTCACAGCCCACTGGGTAACCTTGGCAAGGTTAACCTCGGTATCCGCGTGGAAAATATCTCTGTTCAGCTGTGCCGGGCGTGGGAATGACAGGAAGCCCTGAAAACCCTGATCAGGGCGCACCTGCGGAATTGCTTCCAGATCGGTGCCAAAGCCAAGCTTGGCGTCTTCTGACGGAGGCGCCCAGTCTATTGGGCACAGATCCACGCCCCTGGCGCGGGCGAAGGGCACGATCACATCCTGAACTTCATAGGTGAATTCGTAGTAGTCGTTCCGAGCAAAGGCCTCCGGAGACCGCTCGATACAGATCGCGTCGGGTTGCGCACGATCCAAGAAGGCCGCCAGCATTGCCGGACTGTCATTGGATGAAACCAATTGAGCTGCATGGTCGACGCCCAATATTATCACTCGTGACGGATCGGGCTTTTCAGTACCACTGCCAGCAATGGCTTGCAGTGGAAAACAAAGAAGAACAGTGCGCAGCACCCATGCATTCATTCAATAGATCCAATGGCGAAAGCGCTTTCACGCTACGAAACGCCAACAGGCAGTGCCCGTGCCATTGGTTGTAGTCAGTCGGATCGCCCAACTCGAACCACCGCATGCAGACCCAAGCGTCGCAAGCGCGGCCGACATTCCGGGAGACAGCCGGCAGCCCTCGTTCTTCGGCCAGGCGAACGGGTCATTCGAACGCGCCAGCCAGAGAAATTTCTTCGATCTACGAGCGATTGAAACGCGCGGCGCCCGCTTGTGCACCCAACACGGCAAGATCAGGGCCAGCCGCTTTCCGCGCTCCATTCGCATTGGTCGCGGGCACTGTGAATGCAATCCGAGCTGCAAGGCTGGATTCGGCAGCAGATTGCGCAGAAACGAAAAAGCTCCTATCCCCAGGAGCTTTTTGAAATTGGCGGAGAGAGTGGGATTCGAACCCACGGAAGGTTTAACCCTTCGCCGGTTTTCAAGACCGGTGCCTTAAACCGCTCGGCCATCTCTCCAATCGGGTCCCGGTCGCCCGGGCAGCGGCGTATTCTCGCACGTGAAGGGCGTTTGCCCAAGACCACCTTGCCCCTGCCCTTCGCATCCGGCACGGTGGGGGCCTTCACCGCACCCGGAGCCGCCATGGCCCATCTCGATCTGGCCAACCTGCGCACCTGCCTGCTGGACGATACCCAGCTGGCCGCTTTGGCCCTGCACCGCACCTTCGCCGGGCACCTGCCGGTCAGCAGCGGGCAGCTGGTGGTCTGCGATCCGCTGGTCCAGGCCGAGGCGCCTGCGCTGGCCGACTACACCGCCCCGCTGGGCCGGCACCCGGTCGAAATCATCGTGCACAGCGGCCGCCCGGCGTTGGCCGTGGTCTGGTTCAAGCCCCGCGAAGCTCTTGCCGCGACCGCCCTGCACTGGCAGATGGCGCGCTGGACCACGCAGGACCTGACCGGCCTGGATGAGGACAGCTTCATCGGCTACCCGGTCGACGCCGGCATCGGTTGTTTCATGGATACCGACACCCAGCAGGCGCTGCTGGCCCTGATCGAACAGGCCGATGGCGACGAAGAGAGTGAATGGTCGGATGCACTGATCGACCACGATGGCCTGGACGAAGGCGCCGAGTACCGCCCCTGGGGGGAGGACTCGCCGCACGGCCTGGTGGTGTTCACCAGCGGCTGGGGCGACGGCGTCTATCCCAGCTACTGGGCGCTGGATACGTCCGGCATTCCGGTCGCCCTGGTCACCGATTTCCTGTGCATCGAGGGTGGCGATGGGCGCGACGAGCGCGAGATTGCCGACCAGGCCTATCGCGACAACCTGCCAGCTGCAAAAGCCGAGGCGCTGGCACGACTGGTGGCCGCCGTCGAACGAGACGACACGGAGGCATTGCAGGACCTGCTGAAGGATGCGCCGCAGCGCGCCAACCAGATCGAACCGGGCTGCGGCGGCACCGCCCTGTACGAGGCGATCCGCCTGGACCGCCCGCAGGCATTGCGGGTGCTGCTACAGGGCGGCGCATTGCCGGCGATGCCCGAGCGCCTGCACATGAGCAAGGTGACCGGCTATCTGGACTACGCGCGGTTCCTGAAGAAGCCACGCAGCGCAGAGTTGATGGCGGTGCTGGAAGCGCCGGTCGTTGCGGCCGAACCGCCACCGGCCGCAGCGCGACGCCGCAGTTTCTGGGACCGGCTGTTCGGCCGGAACTGATCAGCTGGAAAACAGCAACGCCGGGCATGGCCCGGCGCTACCGTTCAGCTCTCTCAGCCGGCATCCACCGCCAGCGCACCCAGTGCACTGGCCTTGATCCGCTCCTTGGCCTTTTCACAGGCGCCACCGCAATCCAGGCGCGAGGCCTCCAGCTGCGGCGGCAGGTGCTCGGCCAGGAAGTCGATGAACACGCGCACCGCCGGCAGCAGGCCGCGGCGCGAGGCGAACACGGCGTGGCATACGCCCTGCGGCAGCGACCAGTCCGGCAGCACCACTTCCAGCTCGCCGTTGCGCACGGCGTCGGCGCACACGGTTTCCGGCAGCATGGTGATGCCGAAACCGTCCTTCACCATGCTCTGCAGCAGGGGGAAGTCGAAGCCGGCCACGCGCGGCTGCAGGTCGACCCGGCGCACTTCGCCTTCCGGGCCATGCAGCTCCCAGCGCTGGCGGGCTTCGTCTTCGCTGATGCTGAGGGTGACGTGCTGGGTCAGCTCTTCCGGGTCCTTGGGGCGGCCGGCGCGGTCCAGGTACTTCGGGCTGGCCACCAGAAGTTCCTGCACCTGGCCGAAGCTGCGCATCACCAGGCTGCCGTCATCGTCCAGGCGCGAACGCACGCGCAGGGCCACGTCGTAGCCTTCATTGATGATGTCCACGCGGCGGTTGCTGATGTTCAGCTGCAGCCGCACCTTCGGGTACTGCTCCAGGAACTTGGGCAGCAGCTTGGGCAGCTGCATCTGCGCCAGTGACACCGGCACGCTGGCGCGCACCACGCCGCGCGGTTCCGCACTGAGGCGGTCCACCACTTCGCGCGCGGCCTGGGCCTCGGCCAGCATCGTCTGCGCATGGCGGTGCACGCTGGTGCCGACGTCGGTGACCGCGAAACGGCGCGTGGAGCGCTGCAGCAGGCGCACGCCCAGGTCGGTTTCCAGCTGGCTGATGCGGCGGCTCAGTCGCGACTTGGGAATACCCAGCGCGCGCTCGGCAGCGGCGAACCCGCCGTGGTCGACCACCATCGCGAAGTAGTACAGATCATTCAGGTCATGCATGCCCGAGTTCCATATCTAGAACAATACGTGGCATTCAACCACCTTTATTCCGCCTTTGCAACAACCTATCGTTCTCTCCGTCGGCGGGGCACCCCCGCCCCTTCCTCCCAGAACATAGGTGACTGCCATGAAGCTTCTGCATCTCGACGCCAGCGTGCTTGGCGACAACTCCGTCTCGCGGCAGCTGTCGGCCGCCGTGGTCGCCCGTTTCACCGGCCAGATCGATGGCCTGCAGGTCGATTATCGCGATCTTGACGCCAATCCGGTACCGCACCTGCGCAGCAGCTCGCTGGCCAAGACCGACGCCGCCGAGGCGACCGATGCTGAACAGGTGATGCAGCAGTTCCTGGAGGCCGACATCGTGGTGATCGGCGCGCCGATGTACAACTTCAGCATCCCGTCCACGCTGAAGGCCTGGATCGACCGCGTGGCCGTGGCCGGCCGCACCTTCAAGTACACCGAGAACGGCCCGGTGGGCCTGGCCGGTGGCAAGCGGGTGATCATCGCCAGCAGTCGAGGCGGCATCTACACCGACTCGCCGGCCGACTTCCAGGAGCCGTTCCTGCGCCAGGTGTTCGCCTTCATGGGCATCAACGAGGTCGAGTTCGTGCGCGCCGAGGGCATCGCCTACTCGCCGCAGCACCGCGAGGACGCCATCGCCGGTGCACTGGCAGCACTGCCGTCGCACGAAGCGGCCGAAGCCGTCGCTGCGTAACGCGTTCCAACGTTCGGCGCCCCTCTCTCCTCGTCTGGGCGCTGAACGCGGGCCTGGATCCCCTCCCCCTCCTGGCCCACCCTGGCGGCCCCGCTTTGCGGGGCCGTTTTTTTGTGGCGTCCGGCCTGGGGTCTGCGCCATCCACGCATGGCGTGGATCTGCTGCACGCGTGCGTGGAATCCGTGCCATGCGCGGCGCTCACCAGAACGGTAGGCTGGGGCGATGGATTACATCGTGACGGCTGCGCACCGCAGCGAATTTCCGGAACCGATCACACTTAGCCGCGGCCAGGCACTGGTAGTGGGCGAACGCCATGAAGGCCCGGAGGGCTGGGACGACTGGTTCCTGTGCGAGGCCGAGGGGCAGCAACCCGGATTCGTGCCGGCGCCGGTGATCGGCCGCGATGCGCAGGGTGGCGCGTTTGCCACGCAGGATTACTGCGCGCGGGAGCTGGATGTGGATCCAGGGCAGGTGCTGCGCGGGATGCGCACGCTCAATGGCTGGGCATGGTGCGTGCCGGAGACCGGCGAACCGGGATGGGTGCCGCTGGAGAAGCTGCGCGCTGTGGAATGATCACGGTGGTTCATCCACGCATGGCGTGGATCTACTGTGGCATCGGCGAATTCATGCCGGGCGCGTGCAACATCCTCCAGTAGATCCACGCCATGCGTGGATGCGGTGCCACGCAAGCATGGCACCTACCCGGTCAGGGAATCAGGCGATGGTTTCCAGGCCACCCATGTACGGGCGCAGGGCTTCCGGCACGGTGATGCTGCCGTCGGCGTTCTGGTAGTTCTCCATCACTGCGATCATCGCGCGGCCGACGGCCACGCCCGAGCCGTTCAGCGTGTGCACCAGCTCCGGCTTGCCGGTGGCCGGGTTGCGCCAGCGCGCCTGCATGCGGCGGGCCTGGAAGTCACCACAGTTCGAGCACGAGGAAATCTCGCGGTAGGTTTCCTGCGACGGCAGCCAGACTTCCAGGTCGTAGGTCTTCACTGCCGAGAAGCCCATGTCACCGGTGCACAGCAGCACCTTGCGGTACGGCAGGCCCAGCTTTTCCAGCACCACTTCGGCGCACCGGGTCATGCGCTGGTGTTCGGCGTCGCTGTCTTCCGGGCGGCTGATCGAGACCAGCTCGACCTTCTCGAACTGGTGCTGGCGGATCATGCCGCGCACGTCGCGGCCACCGCTGCCAGCCTCGGCACGGAAGCACATCGAGTGGGCGGTCATGCGCAGCGGCAGGCGCTCGGCGTCCACGATCTCGTCGCGCACGATGTTGGTCAGCGGCACTTCCGAGGTCGGGATCAGGTACCGCGTGGAGTCGCCCACGGCGGTCTTGAACAGGTCGTCCTCGAATTTCGGCAGCTGGCTGGTGCCGCGCAGCGAATCGGCGTTGACCAGCAGCGGCACGTTGGTTTCCTCGTAGCCGTGCTCGCCGGTGTGCAGGTCGACCATGAACTGGGCCAGAGCGCGGTGCAGGCGCGCGATCGGGCCGCGCAGGACGGTGAAGCGCGAACCGGACAGCTTGGCCGCGGTCTCGCCGTCCAGCCAGCCGTTGCGGGCGCCCAGTTCGACGTGGTCGAGCACCTTGAAATCGAACTGGCGCGGGGTACCCCAGCGCGCCTGCTCGACGTTGTCGTTCTCGTCGGCACCGGCCGGCACGTCATCGGCCGGCAGGTTCGGAATGCCCATCGAGATCGCTTCGATCTTCTCGCGCAGCTCGTCCAGCGCCACTTCCGAGGCCTTCAACTCGTCGGCGAAGGCAGCGACCTCGGCCATGATCGCCGAGACGTCCTCGCCCTTGGCCTTGGCCTGGCCGATGGCCTTGGAGCGGCTGTTGCGCAGGCTCTGCAGTTCCTGGGTCCGCACCTGGATGCGCTTGCGATCCGCCTCCAGGGCCTCCAGGGCAGACACGTCGAGCTCGAAGCCGCGGCTGGTGCGCAGGCGTTCAGCGAGGTCGGCGGGCTGGTGGCGGAGCAGGGCTGGATCAAGCATGGCAGGTGTCGTGGTGGGTGTCAGGAACGGGATTATCGCCTGTTATACGGATTTCTGCCGCCCGGTTCATTCCCGCCGTGGCAGAATCGAGCCATTCCGTACTGGTCCGGTCCATGTCTGCACCCCGCTCGTCGTCCTCCAAGTCGTTCACTGTGCATATCCCGCGCAACGCCCTGAAGATCGCCGGCATCGCCTTCGGCGTGGGCGTGCTGCTGTTCGTACTGGTGTGGTTGACCGGTCGCGACAAGGAGTTCTTCCGCGCCGACCCGGCCGCGCAGACCCCGCAGGAGACCGCGCAGGTCCAGCCGCTGCCCGAACCGCTGGCGGCGGCTGCCGGTTCCAGCGACATGCCCGATGCCAAGCCGGCCCCGGTCGAGGAAGACGCCCCGAAGCTGGTCGAAACCGCCCCGCCGCCGCCGGCGCCCATCGCTGAACCGGCCCCGGCCGCGCCGACCCCTGCGCCAGCCACCACCGGCAACAGCCAGCCGATGCCGATTGCCGGCCAGTCGCCGCCGCCGACCTATCCGGCCGCCGCCCTGCGCGCGGGCGAGACGGGCAGCGTGGTGGTACGCGTGGACGTGGATGCCACCGGCTATCCGAACAATGCCACCGTGATCCAGCGCAGCGGCTCACGCGAGCTCGACCGCGCCGCGACCGATGCCGTGCGGCGCTGGCGCTTCACCCCGGCGCAGAGCAACGGCCAGCCCGTACCGGGCAGCATTGAAGTGCCGTTCGACTTCAAGACCCAGTAACTGAACGTTTCCCGGCAGGCAAACTGAACCCTGCCGGTGACGTTGACGCAACGCTGACACTTGTCGCCGCCGCCCCGCGCAACACTCTGCCCGTCGTCCATTGACGGAAGGAGTTTGCGATGACCGCCACCACCCACGAAGACCTTCACTCGCCGCAGCTGCAGCAGGAATCCGGCCCGCAGCACAGGACCACGTCGCCCTGGATGTGGATCGCGCTGATCGTGGCGATGTTTGCCGCCGCCCTGCTCTGGCTGCGTCACGCGAACCCGGAAGACGTAGCACCTGCACCGGTCGGCGAGCGCATGCTGCCCACGCCCGAACAGGCGCCGGTGGCCGACACGCAGGCGCCCGCCGCCCGCCAGGCCGCGCCGGCCAGCGACCCGCGCCAGCCCGCTCCTGCCGTGCGCAATCGCGAGGCACGTCCGCTGGCGGGCAACATCAAGCCGACCTACCCCGCCGCCGCACTGCGCAATGGCGTCCAGGGCAGCGTGATCGCCAGCCTGAATGTCGATACCCGCGGCCAGGTCACCCGTGCAGCGATCGTTTCGCGCACCGGCGAGCGCAGCCGTGACCTGGATCGCGCTGTGTTGAGCGCCGTGCAGAACTGGAAGTTCCAGCCGGCGATGCATGAGGGCCGTGCAGTGGCCAGTGTGGTGCGGGTCCCGGTGGATTTCCGTACCGAGCAGCGTTGATCGCGGACGAGGGGTTCGTGATGTTTAGACGGAGGCTTCGGCCTCCGTCCTTTTAGCTGGAGAGGCGTGCCAACCAAGGTTGGCACCTACCGGGCGATGTGAGCGTGCCAACCCAGGTTGGCACCTACCGGGCAATGCGATCCGCCGGGCATGGCCCGGCGGCCGCGATGCCGCTCAGGCCAGGTTGAACCCGGCGCTGCGGGCCAGGCCGTCGAAGTCCGGGAAGGAGGTGGCGACGTTGGCGATGTCGTTGATGCGCACTTCGCCCTCACTGATCTGTCCAGCAATGGCAAACGCCATGGCGATGCGATGATCACCGTGGCTTTCAATGGTGCCGCTGCCCAGGCGCACGCCGCCGTGCAGGGTGGCGCCGTCTTCGGTCTCGTCCACCTGCATGCCCAGCGCGCGCAGGCCAGTGGCCATCGCGGCAAGACGATCGGATTCCTTCACCCGCAGTTCGGCCGCGCCGCTGACCACGGTCTGGCCCTCGGCAGCGGCGGCGGCCACGAACAACGCCGGGAACTCGTCGATCATGTCGGGCACCAGTGCTTCGGGAATACGCGCGCCCTTCAGGGGGGCGTAGCGCACCACCAGATCGGCCACCGGCTCACCGCCCTGCTCGGCCAGATTCTCTTCGGAGATGTCCGCCCCCATCAGGCGCAGCGCGTGCAGCAGGCCGGTGCGACGCGGGTTCAGGCCGACCTGCTTCAGGCGCAGCTCGGAACCGGGAATGATGCTGGCGGCGACCAGGTAGAACGCGGCCGAGGAAAAATCGGCCGGCACCACGATGTCGGTGGCGCGCAGGCGCTGGCCGCCCCGCAGGCGGGCCTTGCCCGGCGAGAACTCGATGTCCACGCCGAACGCGGACAGCATGCGCTCGGTGTAGTCGCGGGTCGGGTGTGGTTCCACCACGCGGGTTTCGCCCTGCGCGTACAGGCCGGCCAGCAGCACGGCCGACTTGATCTGTGCGCTGGCCACCGGCGAGGCGAAGTCGATGCCGTGCAGCGTCTGGCCACCATGCACGTGCAGCGGCGGTGTGCCGTCGTCCTGGGTATCGATCCTTGCGCCCATCTGCGACAGCGGGCCAGTGACGCGACGCATCGGGCGGCCGGACAGCGACTCGTCGCCGATCAGCGTGCAGTCGAACGCCTGCCCGGCCAGCAGGCCAGCCAGCAGCCGCATGCCGGTGCCGGCATTGCCGCAATCCAGCGGTGCATCCGGCGCCTTCAGGCCGTCGATGCCGACGCCATGCACGATGCGCTGCGACGGGCTGGGGGTTTCGATGCGCACCCCCAGCTGGCTGAAGATGCGCGCCGTCGCGCGGGTGTCCTCGCCTTCCAGGAAGCCCTCGATATGCGAAGTGCCATCGGCCAGTGCGGCGAACATCACCGAGCGGTGCGAGACCGACTTGTCGCCGGGAATGGTCAGGCTGCCCTGCAGCGGCTGGCCCTTGCGGGCGATCCAGTGTTGCGCGTTGCTCATCGTTCGATCATTCCGTAAACGCCGGCAACGCCGGCGATGCATCAGGGAGCGGCGGCCAGGACCACCGCAGCAGCACTCAGGGCACGGCCACCGGATAGGAGCCCAGCACCTTGATCTGTGCCGAGTGCGCTTCCAGTTCGGCCAGTGCCGCCTGCATCGGCGCGTCATCGATATGGCCGGCCAGGTCGATGAAGAAGCCGTACTCCCACTTGCCGTGGTGCGACGGCCGTGACTCGATGCGGTTCATGCTGATGCCATGGCGGGCGAACGGGCTGAGCACGTCGAACAGCGCACCGGGCTTGTCATGGATGAACACCAGCACGGACGTACGGTCGTGGCCGGAGGTCGGGAAGATGTTGCGGCCCACCACCAGGAAGCGGGTGGTGTTGTCGGCATCGTTCTGGATCGGCTTGGTGACCACCTTCTTCAGGCCATACACGTGGCCGGCGCTCTCGCCGCCGATGGCAGCCGCGTCGTCGGCGTTGCGCGCGCGACGCGCACCCTCGGCGTTGCTCGACACCGGGATCTTTTCGGCCTTCGGCAGGTTGGCGCGCAGCCAGGCCGAGGTCTGCATGAACGACTGCGGATGTGCGTAGATGCGCTCGATGTCCTCGATGCGGCCGCTGCGCGACATCAGGAACTGCTGCACGCGCAGTTCCACTTCGCCACAGATCTTCAGGTTGGAGGTCAGGAACATGTCCAGGGTGATCTGGATGGTGCCCTGCCCGGAATTTTCCACCGGCACCACGCCGAAATCGGCGTTGCCCGCTTCCACTTCCTGGAACACCTCTTCGATGCTGGCCATCGGCAGGCCCAGCGCCGAGCGGCCGAAGTGCTTGAGCACGGCCTGCTGGCTGAAGGTGCCTTCCGGGCCGAGGTAGCCGATCTTCAGCGGCTCCTGCTGGGCCAGGCAGGCCGACATGATCTCGCGATAGACATGCACCAGCAGCTCGTCGCTGAGCGGGCCTTCATTGCGGTCCACCACCATGCGCAGCACCTGCGCTTCGCGCTCGGGGCGATAGTAGTCGACAGCGGCGGCGAGCTTGCCCTTGGCCTTGCCGACCTGGTGGGCGAAACGCGCGCGCTCGGCGATCAGGCTCTGGATGTCGCGGTCGATCTGGTCGATCTTCGAGCGCACATCGGCCAGCGCCAGCGGCGCCAGGGTCGGCGCCGGGTTCGAGGCGGCCTTGGCCTTGCCCTTCGCCTTGGTGGGCGCGCTGTCCTTGGCCGGTTCGGCCTTCTTCGGCGCCTTCTTGCTCGATTTGCTGCTTGCCATCGGAATTCCTTGTTGCGGGGCACGCACCCGACGGTGCGCGCCGTTCATTGCTCAACCGTGACGCTGCTGGAAATCGGCCATGAAAGCGACCAGCGCCTCGGCCCCGGCCAGCGGCATGGCGTTGTACAGCGAGGCACGGATGCCCCCGACCACCTTGTGCCCCTTCAGCGCCAGCAGGCCGGCGGCCTTGGCTTCGGCGACGAAACGGGCATCCAGTTCGGCATAGGGCAGGAAGAACGGGATGTTCATCCGCGAGCGTGCCGCATGCGCGACCTCGTTGCGGTAGAAGCCGCCAGAGCCGTCGATGGCGCCGTACACCAGTGCCGCCTTGGCGGCATTGCGCCTGGCGAATTCGGCCACGCCGCCTTCGGCCAGCATCCACTTGAACACCAGGCCGGCCAGGTACCAGTTCCAGGTCGGCGGGGTGTTGAGCATCGAATCGCGGGCGACGTGCGAGCGGTAATCGAAGATGTCCGCGCGCGGCTGGCCAGTGCGCTCGAGCAGATCGCGGCGGACGATCATCACTGCGATGCCGACCGGGCCCAGGTTCTTCTGCGCGCCGGCATAAATCACACCGTAGCGGCGTACATCCAGCGGCTCGCTGGCGATGGACGAGCTGAAGTCCGCCACCAGCGGCACATCGCCGGTATCCGGCGCATCACGGAACTCGACGCCGTGGATGGTCTCGTTGGCGGTGATGTGCACATAGGCGGCGTCGGGCGAGAGCTGCCAGTCGGCGCGGGGCGGCAGCATGCGGTAGCCGTCGGGCTCGCTGCTGGCGGCAATGTTGACGTCGACGTAGATGCCGGCCTGCTTGACCGCAGTCTTTCCCCAATGGCCACTGACCACGTAGTCGGCGCGCTGGCCGGGGCGGGCGAAGTTGAGCGGGATCAGCGCCTGCTGGGTGGTGGCACCACCGGACAGGAACAGCACCGCGTAGTCGTCGGGGATATCGAGCAGGCGGCGCAGGTCGGCCTCGGCCTCGGCGGCCACGGACATGAATTCCGCGCCGCGATGGCTCATTTCCACGATCGAGGCACCACTACCGTGCCAGTCCAGCATTTCCGCCTGCGCCTGGCGCAGGACCGATTCCGGCAAGGTTGCAGGGCCGGCACTGAAGTTGAACGCGCGCGTCATGTCACACCTGTGGGGCAAGACCCCTAGTATGCCGCAGTGCACCAGCCTTGCGGCCTTGTGTGGCAAGGGAAATTTGGTTTCATTGGAATCCATCGCCCGCCAGCATGACGCCGGTAGCCGCCGACCCTGGTCGGCGTACGCTGTCAGGCGTCATGGTCACCGGAGGAGCGTGCCGACCAAGGTCGGCACCCACCAAGAGCGGGGAAATGAACGCCGTCCCGGTGGCGCACAGGCCATGCCCGGTCGGTTCAGATCAGCGCGCGCCGAACCAGAGCAGCAGGCTGAGCAGTGCGGCCAGCAGCAGCGCACTGACCAGCAGCCACGGCCAGCGCCGGACCTTGCGTGGCGCAGCCGGCATCACTGGCGCCTGCTCGGCCTCGTGGCTGGCGTCGTCCTCGACCGGCTGCGACCGCCGCCGCGGGTCGTGCGGCACTTCCAGCACGAAACGGTGCTGGCCATCGAACACCACCTGGTCGCCGGCCTGCAGCCAGCAATGGCGCACGGCCACGCCATTGACGCGGGTGCCGTCGGCACTGCCGAGGTCGCGCAGCAGTACGCGCTCGCCGTGCACTTCCACCCGCGCATGCTGTTCGGCGAAAGCCGGATCGTCGATGGCGATGTCGGCGTCGTTGCCGCGGCCGATCAGGCGGGCCCGCGACAGGGTGAAACTGCGGCCATGGTGGAGTCCACCGACGCCGCGCAGCAGCCGCTGCTGCTCGTCGCTGCCGTCATCGTTGTTCGGCGCAGGCGCCTGCAGCAGGCTCTCGACCTCGCCCTGCAGGACCATCTCCACACCATCCACGTATACCGCATCGCCTGCACGCAACAGCGCCATCCGGCGCACCGGCCGACCGTTCACGTGGATGCCGCGGATACCGTTGCCGACCTGCAGCCAGAGGCCGCGATCGTCCATGCAGAACTGCGCCAGCAACAGCGCGCCGTGACCGGCATCGCCCAGCCGCACGCTGCCGTTGGCCTGGCGCACGATGCGCTGCACCCCGGGCCGCAGCGGCTGGTCGGGCTGTTGTTGTTGACTGAAGTGAACAAGCAGGTTCTGCACGCGGCGCAGCCTAGCAGGTTGGCCGCCAACGAAGAAGAACCTGCGATGAGTGCTTGGCGCGGACGCCCCCGATGCGCACAATGCTCGCCCCTCTCTGATCATCCCCGCCCAGCGCCAGGAGCCTGCATGTCCACCATCGATGTCCGCCACGCCCACGCCCTGCCCGACGCACAGGCGCGCGCCGCGATCGAACAGGTCGCCGCCAAGCTGTCCGAGCGCTTCGGCCTGAAGTCGTCCTGGACCGCCGATGTGCTGAACTTCTCCGGCAGCGGCGTGGACGGCGCGATCGAACTGCAGCCGGGCGCTGTGCGCGTGACCGCCAAGCTGGGCTTCCTGCTGTCGGCAATGAAGGGCATGGTCGAAGGCGAGATCCAGCGCGTGCTGAAGGAAAAGCTGGGCTGAATCCTGGCGGCGGCCATCACGGCCGTGCAACGCCACCGCGCGCTACTCTCGGGGCAGGCCCAACTCCCACGGGAAGTGCGATGAACCACTACGAGAACGACGACCGCCGCAACGACGACGCCTCTTTCGGTGACCAGGCCGAGCGCTTCTCGCGCAAGCTCAGCGACTCGGCGCAGCAGGTCTGGCTGGCCGGGCTGGGCGCCCTCGGCCGCGCCCAGGCCGAAGGCAGCCGCTTCTTTGATGGCCTGGTGAAGGAAGGCGAAGCCTGGGAAGCCCGCCGCCGTGAACGCAGCAGCGAACAGGACCCTGGCTGGCGCGACAACGTGGAATCGTCCCTGGATGAAGCCCGCGAAAAGGCCTCGGGCACCTGGAACAAGGTCGAGAAGGCCTTCGATGACCAGGTGCAGGGCGTGCTCAAGCGGCTGCATGTGCCCACGGCCGACGAAGTCACCGCGCTCGAAGCCCGCATCGATGCCCTGCACGCGCGCCTGGCCAGGCTGGAAAACCGGGCAGCGTCGGGTACCGACGCCCCTGCACCGGGCAGCCATCAGTCGCCGGACAGCATTCCCTGAGCGCAATTGTTGCAATGCAATAAATTTTGATTGACAATCGCGAGCAACCCGCCAATCGCTTCGGCTGCCGTTTGTTCCCTCCCCTCACGGCTTCAGGATTGGCGGGTTTTTCGTGCCCGCCGTATACAGTTCTGCGTGCTCCATCACGCTTCCTGTCAGGAACATCCTGACCCAGCCGGGCACTGCGGCCTTTACACTGTCGTTCTCCGCTTTCGCCCCTTCCGCCCTACTCCTGCATGCTCCCCTGGATCCTGGCCCTGTTGTCGGCCCTGCTTACCTGTTCCCTGGCCGTGGTCTATCTGTGGTGGATCAAGCGGCGGCAGAAGGAGATGCAACTTGGCCTGCAGGCCCTGGCGGGGATGCACTGGCGCGAATTTTCGGTACTCGTCAAGCGCATGCTGCGCGAGCAGCGTGGCCTGCGCGAGCTGGTCGATCCGGCCGAAGATGCCCGCGAGCCGAGCAGCGACTTCCTGCTCAGCGACGGTCCCAACCAGTGGCTGGTGTCATGCAAGCACGGCCTGGCCTACCGTATCGGCACTGCCGCAGTGAACGAACTGGGGGCGGCCGCGCGCCTGGCCGGTGCGAAAGGTGGCGTACTGCTCACGGAAGGCCGGATCGAGCGCGATGGCCGGGCAGCTGCCGAGAAGCAGGCGGTCGAGGTACTGGACGGCCCGCGCCTGTGGCCGCTGCTGCAGCCCTACCTGCCGGGTGACATAGAAATGCGTGTGCGCGCCACTGCCCGGCATGAAGCCCTGCGCCGCATCGCCATCGCCGGCCTGGGATCAGTCACGCTGGGGCTGCTGGTCGGCCTGGGCCTGCAGGGCCTGCGCGTGGACGACGCCGCACCCACGGCCGACGCATCGATGGTGTCAGCGCCAGTGCCAGCGCCGGCCCCTGCTCCGGCCGCTACCGCTGCACCTGCGCCCGTAGCATCCCCGAGCACGCCCGCCACCGCGACCTCGTCGCCGCAGGATGTGGCCCCGCCGGCGGCCGACCCACGCAGCAATCCCAACCCGGATGCGGCCACCCTGGATCGCTACCAGGCCGATCTGGCCCGCGCCCTGGCTGGCAAGCCCGGCATCGCCAGCGGCGTCTGGCTGACCCGGCAGACGCTGGCGATCAACCGCACCGGCGAACTGGACGCGGTGTGGCCGCTGGTCTGCGAGGAAGTGCTGCACTACCCCGCCCTGCGCAACGTGCGCATCCAGCTCAATGCCCGCCCCGGTGTGGACGAGCCGGTGCGCTGGCGGCAGTGCGCTACGTATTGATGGGGCAGCATCCACGCATGGCGTGGATCGACCGAAGGTTCTCACCCATCACGTAATCCCAACCGGGATTTGGTCGTTCCACGCCATGCGTGGATACGCCCCTACCGAGCCCCCGGCGCGAAGCGCGCGACCAGGTCCCAGGCGTCGCCGAGGAACATCTGGCGCACGCGGGTGATCGGCTGTTCGCCACGCCAGGTCAGGCGTTCGATCACCAGGCAGGCGGTACCGGGCTTCACGTCCAGCAGCCTGGCGGTAGCAGTGTCCGCACCCCAGGCGCTGATGCGGTGCTGGGCGCGGGTCCACGATACGTTCTGCAGCAGCCAGCTGCCCGGCGCGGTGGTAGTGAAATCGACCTCCAGCACCTCGGGCACCCCCACCGGGCTGATCAGCCGATGCTCCAGCGCCAGCGGGCGGCCGTCGGCCAGATGCAGGCAGCGCATCGCCAGCAGTTTCTCGCGGCCCGCCAGCTCTACCTCGCCGGCATTGCCGGGATCGGCCAGGCGCAGTTCCCGTTGCAGCAGGCGATAGGCGTACTGATGGCCGCGCGAACCGACCTCCATCGCAATGTCGGGAATCTCCAGCGCCACCTGTTCCAGGTGCGGCGGCTGACGCGCCACGAAGGAACCCGCACGACGACGGCGCTCGATCATGCCGCTCTCGGCCAGTGCGGTCAGCACCTTGTTCACCGTCATCCGTGAGCAACCGTACTGCTCCATCAGCTCGTGCTCGTACGGTATGCGGAAGCCCGGCGCCCACTCTCCGCTGAGGATGCGGCTTTCCAGATCGCTGCGGATGCGCTGGTTGAGCGTGGCGGACTTGCTGGCCTTCACGTGATGGGGTCTCGGCGTCGGGAGGCGATCAGCCCAGCACGCCACGCAGGGCGGCGGCGAAGGCGCTGGTGATCGCCTCGCGCTGCAGGTGGCGGCCTTCGGCCACGCATTGACGGCCATGGCGCCAGACTGATCGCAGCGCGCCATTACGTGCGGCGAACACCCAGCTGTCAAGCCATGCGTCATCCTGTCGCGCCTGCAGCGCCGGGTGCGCGGCATCCAGTTCGACCAGATCGGCGCTGGCGCCGACCTGCAGGCCAGCGGCCACGCCCAGCGCCTGTGCGCCACCGTGCAATGCACCTTCGAACAGGAAGCGGCCGCTGCTGCGGGTGGCATCCGGCGCCAGTACATTGCGCCCGCGCAGGGCCAGGCGCTGGCCGTACTCGAGCAGACGCAGTTCTTCAGCCGCATCGACCAGCACATTGGAATCGGAGCCGACACCGAAGCGCCCGCCCTCGCGTGCGAACGCCTGCATCGGGAACAGGCCGTCGCCCAGGTTGGCCTCGGTGATCGGGCAGAGACCGGCCACGGCCTGGCTGGCCACGATGGCCGCGCGCTCGTCATCGGTGATGTGGGTGGCATGCACCAGGCACCACCGTGCATCGACCGGCGCATGGTCGTACAGCCACTGCACCGGGCGCTGGCCGCTCCAGGCCAGGCAGGCCTCGACTTCACGCACCTGCTCGGCAATATGGATGTGCACCGGGCCGTCAGCCAGCGGCAGCAGCGCGCTCAGTTCCTCGCCGGTGACCGCGCGCAGGCTGTGCGGTGCGATGCCAAGCACCGCGTCGGGAAGCACGGCCAATGCCGGCTTCGCGGCGTCCAGCAGCCGTGCGAAGCCCTCCACGTCGTGAATCAGGCGACGCTGTGCGGGATTCGGTGCCGCGCCGCCGAAATCGGCATGCGCGTAGAACACCGGCAACAGGGTCAGGCCGATGCCGGTCTGCTCGGCTGCCGCCGCGATCCGTGCACTCATTTCGGCGCGGTTGGCATAGGCGTGGCCCTCGGCGTCGTGGTGCAGGTAATGGAATTCGCCGACGCGGGTGAAGCCACTTTCCAGCATTTCCATATAGGCCTGGGCGGCGATGGCCTGCACCGCGTCCGGGCGCAGATGGGCGAGGAAGCGGTACATCAGCTCGCGCCAGCTCCAGAAGCTGTCACCGTCACCGCCGCCGATCTCGGTCAGGCCGGCCATGCCACGCTGAAACGCGTGGCTGTGCAGGTTGGGCAGGCCCGGCACCAGGATGCCGACCCGGGTGTCGCCGTACTGGGCGCCCTGCCCCGCGCTGATCGCCGCGATGCGGCCATCCTGCACCTGCAGGCGGACATCACGGGCCCAGCCGTCGGCCAACAGGGCATGGGCGGCATGGAAGCAGTGCGTGGAACGCGAATCGGACATGGCTGGACAACCCGAAATGGACGCCTATATTGTATAGACATATAAGCACAGCCGCGTTGTGGATGCCATGCACGTCGATACCCTCTGGTCCAACGTCCACCTGATCACCCTCGAGGGGGAAGGGCTGGGTGTCATCCGCGATGGCGTGCTGGCCTGCGCCGACGGCCGCATCGTCCACGTCGGCCCGGCAGGTAGCGGTGGCCATCTGCAACCGACCACCCGCATCGACGGTGAAGGCCGCTGGATCTCGCCGGGCCTGATCGACTGCCACACCCACCTGGTCTACGCCGGCAACCGCGCCAACGAATTCGAGCAGCGCCTGCAGGGCGTCAGCTATGCCGAGATCGCCCGTGCCGGCGGCGGCATCGTCTCCACCGTGCGCGCCACCCGCGCTGCCACCCCGGAACAGCTGGCCGCCGAAAGCCGGCCGCGCCTGCTGGCGATGCGCGCCGAGGGCGTGACCACGATCGAAATCAAGTCCGGCTACGGCCTCACCCTGCCCGACGAGCGCAAGCAGCTGCAGGTGGCGCGTGCGCTGGGCGAGGAATGCCGGGTCAACGTGGTGACCACCTTCCTCGGCGCACACGCGGTTCCGCCACGCCGCGAGGCGCAGGAATACACCGACGAGGTCTGCAACGTGATGATCCCGGCCATCGCCGCCGAAGGCCTGGCCGAAGCGGTGGACGTGTTCTGCGAGAACATCGCCTTCTCGCCGGCGCAGGCGCGGCAGGTCTTCGAAGCAGCGCGCGCCAACGGGCTGGCGGTGAAGATCCACGCAGAGCAGCTGAGCAACCAGCACGGCGCCGAACTGGCGGCCAGCGTCGGCGCACTGTCGGCCGACCATATCGAACATCTGGACGATGCCGGCATCGCCGCGATGGCGGCGGCCGGCACTGTCGCCGTGCTGTTGCCCGGTGCCTTCTATTTCACCCGCGATACCACCCTGCCGCCGATCGCCGCGCTGCGTGCGGCCGGCGTGCCGCTGGCGCTGGCCACGGACAGCAACCCGGGCACCTCGCCGCTGACCAGCCCGCTGCTGGCGATGAACATGGGCGCCACCCTGTTCCGCCTGACCGTGGATGAGTGCATTGCCGGCTTCACCCGTGAAGCGGCGCGCGCACTGGGCCATGGCGAGCGCATCGGCCGCCTGGCCGTGGGCCTGGACTGCGACCTGGCGATCTGGGACATCGACGCGCCCGCCGACCTGGTCTATCGCATTGGATTCAACCCGCTGCACGCGCGCGTGGTGCGCGGCCAGCCCGACCTGCCTGCCTCCTGGAGCAACACATGAGCAACACCCTGGTTCTTCGCCCCGGCCATGTCACGCTTGCCCAGTGGCGGCAGGTCTATCGCGGTGCGCCGCTCGCGCTCGACCCGGCCGCGCTGCCGGTGGTGCGCGCCAGCGCGGCGGCCGTCGCCGCCATCGTTGCCAAGGGCGCGCCGGTGTATGGCATCAACACCGGCTTCGGCAAGCTGGCCAGCGTGCGCATCGAGCGCGAGGACCTGGCTACCCTGCAGCGGAACATCGTGCTCTCGCATGCCGCCGGCGTGGGCGAGCCGATGCCGGCCAGCGTGGTGCGCCTGATGATGGCGCTGAAGCTGGTCAGCCTGGCGCAGGGTGCGTCGGGCATCCGCGAGGAAACGCTGCTGCTGCTGGAAGCGATGCTGGTCAAGGGCGTGCTGCCGGTGGTACCCGCGCAGGGCTCGGTGGGTGCCTCGGGCGACCTGGCGCCGCTCTCGCACCTGGCCAGCGTGATGCTGGGCGTAGGTGAAGCCTTCATCGGTGACGAGCGCGTGCCGGCGGCCGATGCGCTGGCACGTGCCGGCCTGCAGCCGATCGAACTGGGCGCGAAGGAAGGCCTGGCGCTGCTCAACGGCACCCAGTTCTCCACCGCGTATGCGTTGGCCGGCCTGTTCGAGATCGAGACCGCGTTCCAGGCCGCGCTGATCACCGGCGCGCTGTCGGTGGAAGCAGCCAAGGGCTCCGACACGCCGTTCGACCCCCGCATCCACGCCATCCGCGGCCAGCGCGGGCAGATCGCTACCGCCGCGACGCTGCGCGCGCTGATGCAGGGCTCGGAGATCCGCGAATCGCACCGCGACAACGATGTGCGCGTGCAGGACCCGTACTGCCTGCGCTGCCAGCCGCAGGTGATGGGCGCGGCGCTGGACATCCTGCGCCAGGCCGCGACCACGCTGGAAATCGAAGCCAACGGCGTCTCCGACAATCCGCTGGTGTTCACCGATACCGGTGAAGCGCTGTCCGGCGGCAACTTCCATGCCGAGCCGGTGGCCTTCGCGGCCGACATGCTGGCGATGGCGGTGTGCGAGATCGGTTCGATCAGCGAGCGCCGCCTGGCGATGCTGGTCGACCCGGCGCTGTCCGGCCTGCCGGCGTTCCTGACCCCGCGCCCGGGCCTGAATTCCGGCTTCATGATTCCGCAGGTGACTGCCGCAGCGCTGGTCTCGGAAAACAAGCAGCGGGCCTACCCGGCCAGCGTTGATTCGATCCCGACATCGGCCAACCAGGAAGACCACGTCTCGATGGCCGCGCACGGTGCACGCCGCCTGATGCAGATGGCCGAGAACGCCGCCAACGTGATCGGCATCGAGCTGCTGGCCGCCGCACAGGGCTGCGACTTCCACGGCCCGCTGCGCTCCAGTGCCGCGCTGGAAGCCGTGCGCGCCATCCTGCGTGCACAGGTGCCGACGCTGGAGGAAGACCGCTACTTCCATCCGGACATGGTGACCGCTACGAACCTGGTGCGCAGTGGCGCACTGGCACAGGGCCTGGCCGAGCTCCTGCCGACCGTGGAACCGCAGGCATGAACGCCCATCCCGACTGGCTGACGGTGCACGAGGGCGATGCGCCGTTGATCGTCAGCTTCCCGCATACCGGCAGCGAGCTGCCGCACGACCTGATCGGCGACTACCACTCGCCGTGGCTGGCGCGCCGCGACGCCGACTGGTGGGTGCATGAGCTGTACGACTTCGTGCGTGGCATGGGCGCGACCACGGTGCGCTCGGCGATCTCGCGTTCGGTGATCGACCTCAACCGCGATCCCAGCGGCGTGTCGCTGTATCCGGGCCAGAACACCACCGGCCTGTGCCCGCTGACCACCTTCGACAACCAGCCGCTGTACCACGCCGGGCGCGAGCCGGACGAGGCCGAAATCGCGCGCCGCCGCGATACGTACTTCCTGCCCTACCACGACGCCCTGGCTGCGCAGATCGCGCGCCTGCGTGCGCGCCACGGCACCGTGGTGGTGTACGACGCGCACTCGATCCGCTCGCACATCCCGCACCTGTTCGACGGTGAGCTGCCGCAGTTCAACCTGGGCACCGCCGGCCCCTCGGGTGCGCCGGACACGTCCTGCGACAACACCTTGAGCGACGTGGTGGAGAACCTGCTGAAAATCAGCGGCATGAGCCAGGTGCGCAACGGCCGCTTCAAGGGCGGCTGGATCACCCGCCACTACAGCAACATCGCCGGCGGCGTGCACAGCCTGCAGATGGAGCTGGCCTGCCGTGGCTACATGCACGAACCGCTGCCGGACCAGGTGGACGAACACAGCTGGCCCACCCCGCTCGACCCCGACCACGCCGCACCGCTGCGCCACACCCTGGCGCAGGTGCTCAACGCCTGCCTTGAATTCGCTACGAACCGGAGCGCCGCATGACCCGCAACGACCCGTCCCGCACCCTCGCCGCGCCGACCGGCACCACGCTCAATGCCAAGAGCTGGCTGACCGAGGCACCGCTGCGCATGCTGATGAACAACCTGCACCCGGACGTGGCCGAGCGCCCGCAGGAGCTGGTGGTGTACGGCGGTATCGGCCGTGCAGCGCGCGACTGGGAGAGCTTCGATGCCATCGTCGAAACGCTCAAGCGCCTGGACGACGACCAGACCCTGCTGGTGCAGTCCGGCAAGCCGGTGGGCGTGTTCCGCACCCACGCCGATGCACCGCGCGTGCTGATCGCCAATTCCAACCTGGTGCCGCGCTGGGCCAACTGGGACCACTTCAACGAACTGGATAAGAAGGGCCTGGCCATGTACGGCCAGATGACCGCCGGCAGCTGGATCTACATTGGCGCGCAGGGCATCGTGCAGGGCACCTACGAGACCTTCGTGGAAATGGGGCGCCAGCACTTCGGTGGCGACCTGACGGGCAAGTGGCTGTTCACTGGCGGCCTCGGCGGCATGGGTGGCGCACAGCCGCTGGCCGCGGTGATGGCCGGCGCCTCCTGCCTGGCCGTCGAGTGCCGCAAGAGCAGCATCGACATGCGCCTGCGCACCGGTTATCTGGACACCTGGACCGACACTCTGGACGAAGCGCTGCGCCTGATCGACGAGTCGTGCAAGGCCGGCACGCCGAAATCGGTGGGCCTGCTCGGCAACGTCGCCGACGTGCTGGCGGAACTGCTCAAGCGCGGCGTGAAGCCGGACCTGCTGACCGACCAGACCTCCGCGCATGACCCGGTGAACGGCTACCTGCCGCAGGGCTGGACGGTCGAGCAGTGGGATGAGAAGCGTGTGAGTGCACCGAAGGAAGTGGAAAAGGCAGCGCGTGCTTCGATGGCCAACCACATCCGCGCCATGCTCGGCTTCCACGCGCTGGGCGTGCCGACCGTGGACTACGGCAACAACCTGCGGCAGATGGCGCTGGAGGAAGGCGTGGCCAATGCCTTCGACTTCCCCGGTTTCGTGCCGGCCTATATCCGCCCGTTGTTCTGCCGCGGCATCGGCCCGTTCCGCTGGGCGGCGCTGAGCGGCGACCCGGAAGACATCGCCAAGACCGATGCCAAGGTGAAGGAACTGATTCCGGACAACCCGCACCTGCACCGCTGGCTGGACATGGCGGCCGAGAAGATCAAGTTCCAGGGCCTGCCGGCGCGCATCTGCTGGGTCGGCCTGGGTGACCGCGACCGCCTGGGCCTGGCCTTCAACGAGATGGTGGCCAACGGCGAACTGAAGGCGCCGGTGGTGATCGGCCGTGACCACCTGGACAGCGGCAGCGTGGCGTCGCCGAACCGCGAAACCGAAGCGATGGCCGACGGTTCCGATGCGGTGTCCGACTGGCCGCTGCTGAACGCCCTGCTCAACACCGCCAGCGGCGCGACCTGGGTGTCGCTGCACCATGGCGGCGGCGTGGGCATGGGCTTCTCGCAGCACGCCGGCATGGTGATCGTCTGCGACGGCACCGAGGCGGCGGCCAAGCGGATTGGCCGCGTGCTGTGGAACGACCCGGCCACCGGCGTGATGCGCCATGCAGATGCGGGCTATGAAATCGCGATCAACTGCGCGAAGGAAAAGGGACTGGATCTGCCCGGAATCCTCGGCTGATCTCAGGGCGGCCGGCGCTACCGGGAACGTGTGGTAGTGCCGGCCGCTGGCCGGCACCGCACGCTGCGTTGCCCGTGCAGCCGAGCATGGGCGCGACTGCACATGCTTGACCCAGCCTCCGACGCTGACCAACATGCGCCATCACCGCTGATGGATCGCCGCGATGTACCGCACCTTTGTTGCTGCATTGCTCTGCGCCCTCTTCGTCGTTCCGATCGCTTCGGCGCGTGGCCTCACCCCTGACCTCTCCACTCAGCTCGACGCCCAGCTGCAGGCCAACCGCGAACGCTACGGCATCGCCGGCCAAGCGGTACTGGTCGCACACAACGGCCAGGTGCTGTACCAGGGCGCCAGCGGTGAACGTGATCCCGCCACCCATGCGCCCGCCACCATCGATTCCATCTTCGCCGCGCAGTCGATGGCCAAGCTGCTGACCAGCACGCTGGTGATGCAATTGGTCGATCAGGGCAAACTGAATCTGGATGCACCCGCCAGCCGCTATGTGCCGGACCTGCCAACCGCATGGCGGGCGATCCGTGTGCGCGATTTCCTCAACCACAGCTCCGGTATCGCCGAGTACTACGAGCGGGTGGACAACCGCTGGGTGAGCAGGGGCTACACCGGTGTGGCGCCGGATCTTGCCACTGCGTTGAAGGTAGCCGCCGCGGCACCGTTGCAGTTCGCCACCGGCAGCCGCGTGCAGTACACCCAGGCCAACTACCTGGTGCTGACCGCCTTGCTGGAGGCGCATTACCGCAGGCCCTACCCGGCCATCGCACGCGAACGCATCCTGCAACCCCTGAAGATGACCAGCACGTCATGGGGCATCGCCAACGTGCCAGCCCAGCGCGCGGCAGTGCCGTACATCGGCAAGGATGGCGCGCTGCAACCGGCCAATGAAGATCCCTGGCCCAACTACGGCTGGGGCCATGCCGATCTGCAGACCACCGTGGGCGACATGAACCGTTTCCTGCAGGCGCTGGCGACCGGCAGGCTGCTGCGCACGGCGACCCTGGAAAAACTCTGGCAGCCGCAGAAACTGAGCGGTGGCGGCAACAATTTTTTCTCCACTGGCTGGGACACCACCCGCAGCGACGGCTACACCCAGGTCGGCCACGATGGGGGCACCCGCGTCAGGGCGCGGCTGGCCTACAAGGACACGCTGGCCAGCGGTTATTGGGTGTTCGTGTACCTGACCAACGGCAGTGCCCGCAACGTATGGTACAGCACGCTGGTGGAGAGCACGATGGCTGTGGCTGCGCCGAAGACGTTTCCGCATGCGGTGCTGTCCGAACGTTTGATCGCTTACGCGCTGGATGATGACGCAGCCGCTGCGCAGGCGATGCGCGCCTGGTTGCGCGACGACAGCGGGGTGACGGGCGACGGGTTGGAACGTGCGATCAACGCCGGTGGTTATGCCATCCGCGAGAGTCTGGGGGCCGGCAGGGCGCTGAAGGTGTTCACGCTCAACACCGAGCTGTATCCGGATTCGGCCAACGCGTGGGACAGCCTGGCCGAATGCCATGCGGCATTGGGTCAGAAGGAAACCGCCGAGCGGCTGTATGCGAAGTCGAAGACGCTTGCGAAGCCTTCGCGATAGCCCGTTCTGTAGAGCCGCGCCCATGCTCGGCTGCTCTTCGTCGCGATGGCAGACAACCCGCGCTACGCGCGATAGCCGAGCGTGGGCTCGGCTCTACATGAACACGGCGGGCGGTCATACGCCGTCGGTGGGTGACGTGGCGCCGCCGACCCGTTAACTTGCGCGCCACTTTCGTGGTTTACAGCACTCCCGCATGTCGCTCTCGCCGTACCGCCCCACCCCGTCGCCGCTGTTCCTGGCCGTCTGCCTCGGCCTCGCTTCCACCGCCGCGGCCGCGCCGCAGGCCACCACGCTGGATGCCGTGCAGGTCACCGCTGCCGATGCCAGCGCGCAGGCGCGCGAGGCGTTGAAGCGGGTGCCCGGCGCCAGCAACGTCATCGACATGGCCAAGGCCGACAGCCGACTGTCCACCAGTGCGGATGTGCTGGCCTATCAACCGGGCATCAGCGCGCAGTCGCCGGGCAACGAGGGCACCAAGATCTCGATCCGTGGCTCGGGCATCAACCGGGGTCCGGGCGCGCATGCCTCGGGCATTGCGGTGTCGATCGATGGCCTACCACTGACCGGCCCGGGCGGCACGCCCTACGAGCTGCTGGAACCGCTGTGGCTGTCGCGCGTGGAAGTCCTGCGCGGCGCCAACGGTTTCGAGCGTGGCGCGCTCGCGCTGGGCGGTGCCATCGACTACGTCAGCCGCAGCGGTCGCGATTCGGCGGGCGTGCAGCTGCATTACGAAGCCGGTAGCCGTGGCTACCAGAAGCGCGGCGTCAGCTGGGGCGGCGTGAGCGGCGATGTTGATTACTTCGTGGCCTACACCGATACCGAGTTCGATGGTTATCAGCGTCATGCGCGTGGTGATGGGAAGGGTGCGATGGCGAACCTCGGCTGGCAGATCACGCCCGACCTGCAGACGCGCTTCTTCGTGCGCTACCGCGAAACCAATCACGAAACGCCTGGTCGCTTGACCCGCGATCAGATCCGCAACGATCCACATGCCGCGAATGCCGCCAACCTGGCCATTGATGCGCGCCGCCCGCAGCCGGGCAGCACCTGGGTGGGCAATGTCACCACGCTGCAGCTCGATGAGGACTCCTCGCTGCAGGCCGGGCTGGTCTACCACACGTACCCGATGGACTTGAACGAGAGCCTGTACCGGCAGCAGCTGGACTACGCCAACCTCAACGCCACGCTGGACTACCGCCATCGCCACCAGCTGTTCGGCCTGGACAGCGAAACCACGGTCGGCCTGCGCGTCACCCATGACCTGGATGCCGATGTGCGCGAGTCGCTGCGCTTTGCCAGCAACGGCTATGCCGCCGGCACGCGCACGCGTGACTTCCGCCACCATGGCACCGACAGCACGCTGCACGTCGGTAACACCCTCGCCTTCAACGACCGCCTGCGCATGCAGACCGCGCTGGCACTGATCAACACCCGCCGCGATGTTCAGGTGACCTGGCCAAGCAGCGGCGGCCGCCTGCGCGACCACGACTGGGACTACGCACCGCGACTGGGCTTCACCTGGCAACACAGCGCCCAGACCCAGTGGTTCGGCAACCTGAGCCGCTCGGTGGAGGCGCCGCACCCGTGGTCGATGATCTGGGGCTCGAACCAGTACTTCGGGCCAGGCAATGGCCCGTCTACCGGCCGCCAGCGCGCGCCGGTGCCGATGCAGAACCAGACCGCCACCACGCTGGAAATGGGTGCGCGCGGTGATGCGGCGCTGGGTCGCTGGGAACTGACCGGCTACTACGCTCACGTGAACCACGAACTGCTGAGCGTCGAACTGCAACCGGTGCCGAACCTGTTCATCGCCGAGAACAATGCCAGCCCCACGGTTCACCGCGGCATTGAAGCCGGATTGGACAGCACGCTGTGGCAGGCAGCATCGGGCCGTCTGTCGCTGCGCCAGGCCTACACCTTCAGCGACTTCCGCTACCGCCACGATGCACGCTTCGGCAGCAACCGCCTGCCCGGCCTGCCCCGCCACGCGTATCAGGCCGAGCTGCGCTTCGATCACGCCTCGGGCCTGTACGCGGCGCTCAATACCGAATACGCCTCGCGCATTGCCGTGGACTACGCCAACAGTTACTGGGCTGACAGCCATGTGATCTTCGGCAGCCGCATCGGCTTCGACGCACCCGGTGGCCGCTGGCAGGCCTGGGCGGAGATGCGCAACCTCGGCAATCGCCACTATGCCGCCACGGTCACGCCGGGCTATGACGATGCCGGCAGGGATGTGGCCCGTTCGACACCCGGCGAAGGCCGTGGCGTCTATGCAGGTGTGCGCTGGCGATTTGACTGATTCCCGCAGGCGGCGCCGGGTGTAATCCGGCGCCGTCGCTCCCCGGGGTCAGCCGATTCGCCAGACCGGCAGGCGCTCGCTGCGCTTCCAGATGGCAGGCGCAACGCCGATCAATACCAGTGCCGCCAACCACTTCGGTGAGGTATTGAGCACGGTCGAGGTGAGCGAGCCATCGACGGGGGCGGCCACTTCCTGCCACGGGTTGTAGCCCAGGTAGAGGATGCTGCCGGCCCACCACAGCAACGCTCCGCTGATACCGAGCAGCAGCAGGGCCAGGGTGCGACAGGTCCAGCGCTGCGAGGTGGTACCCCATTCCCGCGACGCCGCGACCAGCAGGCCCACCACCAGCAGCGACACCAGGGCCACCAGGCCGATATCGACCTTGTGCCCGATACGATCGTAGGTGCAGGCGCGGCATCGCGCCTCTTCCGCGGCAGTGGCGGCTTCGGCGCCGTCGGCCTGCCCGGCTGCGGGCTGTGCCAGTGCAGCAAACGGCAACAACACCGCGAGCAACGTCACCATGATCCAACGAAACAACGTCCTGTTCCTGCGTGCAGCGACATCCATGCGCTTGTCCTTGTCAGGGTTGGTTGAAACCGGGCCACGTTCCGGGGCCCCTGCGCCGATCATAGCGCAGGGCCGGGGAGGAACGAAAACCGCGAAGAGGGCCATGGGCGTTTTCCGAACCGGCCAGAGCCACGATCAGCGCCATCTGCAGGCGTGGCCACCTGCGCCGCTGCAGGTGCCGGCGCGCACGCACGGCTTCGCTGCCGCGGTTCATCGGCAATGCCAGTGGGCTGGGTGAAAAGCGGCGCCAGCGCTTCATGCAGCCGCCAGGGGGCGGGAGGCATGGCGGCCAGGAACGTCGGGAACCTGATACTGCATGCGGACATCCTTGCCGGGCACGCGTAGGTGGTGATAGGCGGCGTCTGGCGCGATGGTGATGATCTTCCGATGACCTGCTGCGCGTCTCCCGCACGCGGATAGCCGGATCAAGGACGCGCGGCCGCCTTCAGCAGCTGCGCGGCCACCTGGTCGAACGGGCCGACGTCCTGCACTGCACGGCACATCGCCACCGCCCCCTCCACGCTGGCGATCACCAGGCTGGCCAGCTCACCCGCCGCTGCCGGGGCATGGCCTTCGGCGACGAACGCCGAGGCGAGGTGGCCGTGCCAGCGCGCGAACACCTCGGCGGCCGCGGCACGCGGTTGGCTGGCCGTGGACTCCACCGGCTCTTCCACGGCAGCGGCCAGCACCGGGCAGCCGGCGCGGAATTCTGAGCGCAGCAGACGCTCGCGCCACATCGCCAGGAATTGCTGCAGGCCCTGCGCCGCCCCACCCTCCAGCAACGCCACCAGCAGCGCCTCGACCTTGTCGCCGGCCATGTGGGTGGCGCGCGCCAGCAGCTCCTGCTTGCCGCCGGGAAAGTGGTGGTAGGTGGAGCCCAGCGGCGCGTCGGCCAGCTTGGTCACTTCACGGATGCTGGTGGCATTGAGACCCACCCGTGCCAGCATCTGTGCCGCAGCATCCATCACGCGTTGGGGCGCATCAGAGGGTCGCGGGCTCACGGCGGGCTCCTTGCTAAGACAGTCGTCATAGACTAGCGTACCGGCCGTTCTATAACAGTCGTCATAGCCATGAATCTCTGGTTCCGCCTACTCCATCTGCTGCTGTGCAGCCTGTTCCGGCCGAAGCTGGAGGCTCCGTTCGGAGTCTCGCGGCTGCAGTTCCGGGTACTGCCCAACGATCTGGACAGCAACCTGCACATGACCAACGGCCGCTACTGGAACATCTTCGACCTGGGCCGGCTGGACCTGATCCTGCGCATGGGCCTGGGCCGGGTGGCGCTGCGCGAGAAGTGGGCACCGATCGTCGGTGCCGGCACCATCCAGTTCCGCCGCGAGCTCAAACCGTTCCAGCGCTTCACTCTGGAAACCCGCCTGGTGGGCTGGGTCGGCTCGCGCGGCATCATGGAGCAGCGCGTGCTGATCGGCGCCGAGCAGAAGATCGCCACCCGTGCACTGCTGGTCACCGGCATCTACGACCGTCGCGCTCGCCAGTTCCTGGGCATGCCGAAGATGATGGAAGCGATCGGCGTGGTCGCGCCGCCGTCGCCGCCGCTCAGTGCGGCCGCCGAGGCACTGCTGGCCGCCGATGCGGCGTTGAAGCAGGACGACGCCTGAGCCTCAGGGAGCCGCCACTGGCATCGTGCGCTGTCCGCGCGATACCACCTGGGTGCGCCCTCCCACGTGCAGCACGTATTCGAAGGACTGCCGCATGCGGCTGTACGCGCCACCCTCCGGTACGCCGTAGTTGGCGCCCACGCTGAGGGTATGCCGGCCCGGCGGCAACGGCTTGAGCATCACCCAGTAGCCGTCAGCGGCGGCCAGCCGTGAGTGTTCGTCATCGGCATCCATGCGGAAGCAGCCTTCGCTGCGGACCCGATGCCTGCGCATGTCGCCCAATGGCTGGCCATCCAGCAGCACCACCGCGCTGATCAGGTAATCGTTGTTGACCGCCGCCCCGGCCTGCAGCTCCTTGCAGGACACACCCTCATCCATCTGGTAGTGCGCCATGTTGATGATCGGCAGCAACAGGTACTTGCCCGCCGGCACCACGCATTCGCGGTGTGGACGGAAACGGCCATTGGTGCCGGGCAGGTTCCAGACCGGTCCTTCCTGGCCCAGGTCACACACACGGCCATCCGGGTCGAGGTAAGGCGCGCCACCCTGGCCGTCGGCCCACCGCCACCAGCGGGCAGTCCATTCGGCCAATGAAACACCGGCCACGGGTTCACGCGTCAGCGGCGAAGGCGCCGCCGTGTCTGCACTGAACGCCGGCACGGCGGCCAGCAGCAAGGCCATCGTTGCGCCGCTGCGGCGCAGCCACCCCTGGAATTCCTTCCGCATCACCCACCCCATCGTCCCTGGCGACCACGCTGCGTGGCCGGCTTCGGCACCACTGTACCTTGGCGGGCTGGATCCTGTGCAGTGCGGGTGCGGTGCCTACTCCAGCGCCATTGCGCGCCTGATTGCCGCCTCCGCCAGCGGCGCCATCACTGCATAGCCCTTCGCAGTGGGATGCACGCCATCCGCGGCCAGCGGCGGATCGAGGCCACCGGCCACGTTGGCCATCGGCGCGTAGTAGTCCAGATAGACCAGATGCTGTGCATCGGCATAGCGCTTCAACGCGGAGTTCAATGCACGCACCTTGGGCGCAGGCGTGATCCCCGGCATCCAAGGGTACTCGCTGACCGGCAGCACCGACGCCAGCACCACGCGAATGCCGTGCGCGCGTGCCAGGTCCACCATCGCGTGCAGGTTGTCTTCGATCATCGCCTGCGTGGCCGGACCAGTGTTGCCGGCAATGTCGTTGGTACCGGCCAGGATCACCACCACCTGCGGCTTCAGGGCCAGCACGTCCTGTGGGAAACGCACCAGCATCTGCGCCGTGGTCTGCCCGCTGATGCCGCGGTTGAGCCATCCCTTGCCGGGGAAGAACGCGGCGCTGCCTTCCCTGCCCCAGCCTTCGGTGATCGAGTCACCGAAGAACACTACACGCGGTTGCCCCGGCACAGCGGGGGGCACGCGTGCGTTGGCGTCGCGATACCGCTGCAGCTGCGGCCAATCAGCCAGGCGCTGCTGCATGAAACGAATCTCGTCAGGTTGCAGCTGCACTACCGGCTTGAGCAGCAACGGATTGACCGCGCTCGCTTCAGCGGCCACGGCCGGACCGGTCAGGCCGACCCCCAGGGCAAGGGCGAACGTTCTGGCAAGCACGACAGGATTACGCATGCAGACTCTCCCTATTCACGCTGATAGTCTAGCGCTTCGACCTGCGATCAACGGGCCGCTGAACGTGCCGCCACGCCGGTCACCTTGGCCGGCATCCACATGCCGGGCGTCCAGCCGCTGGCGGCCAGGATCGCCTTTGGATTGTCCTGCTGGATCAGCGCACGCACCGCATCGCGCTTGTCCTTGGCCTGCAGGTAATAGGCCTTGGCAATGCGGTAGCCCACCCAATAGCCCAGGTCATAGGGCTCCTGCGAACCCGGCTTGTAGTTGTACAGCCACGGCGACAGATCGGTGCTGTCCACATCCAGCGCAAAGGCGCTTTCAACATGGACCTCGCGGCCGCGCGTCCACGCGGCATGGCGACTGTTGCCGACGTTGCCGGAAATCAGCTCGGCGATGAACTCGGCGATGCCTTCGCCCAGCGACACCCGCAGCACCGTCGCGCGCGGGTCGCCCGGCTCGAAGTCGGTGAGGCCGGTCTGCTGGATATGGACGTACTCGTGCGCGATCACGTGCACGAACCGATCCTGCACATCGGGATTCATGAAATCCGCCGCGCACAGCGCTTCCAGGCCGATGATCACCCCGCTCTTCGAGGTCAACCCGACCGGCCGGCCACGGCCGACCGCGATGGTCACGGGCGGAAACGCGGCCTGCGGATAGATGGCCTGCAGGTTGCCAAACACCTGCACCAGGCGCTGCTTCACCGCTGGCAGCTCCGCCAGGCAACTGCGGCCGTGCGCATACACCTCGGGCTGGCTGGCCATGGCTTCGGCAATACGCTCGGGCGTCACCCGCCGCGCCTTTGCCAGTTCATCCAGGCCCGTACTGCCGTCGGCCGGGTAGCCGGCCAGCTGGGCGACACTGGGCCTGCCGCTAGTGCTGTCGTAGAGCGCGTAGAAGCGGCTGGCATCGGTGGTGAGGATCTGCGGCCCCGACGGGGTATCCGCCTGTGCCATGCCGACCGTCCCGGCACAGGCCAGGGCAAGCAGGCAACGCAGGAAACTGGACATCGCTCCGTCCTTGGTGGAGTGCATGCGAAGCGCGCAATCTACCACTCCGCCCGCGCCTCCGCAGCGGGCACATGCAGGCCCTGCGGGGCTGTGCCAGACTGACTCTGGCACCTGCCATGGATGATGGAGCACCGCACGATGATGATCGTTCCCGCGTACTGGGCCGAAGCCCGCCTGCAGGCCCGTTTCCGTGGCCGGCCGGTGGTCGTGCGCCGCTTCGGCTGGTCCGACGAGGGCCCTGCAGAGGCGCAGGCGCATGCCGACCGCCGCGCCAACGAGGCACTCAACGCGATCCTCGCTGGCCAGGCGCTGCCGCGGCGCGAAATCCGCAGCAACTACGGCGTGGAGGGCGTACCGATCCGCGAGCAGATCGTGCAGCGCGATGGCGATGTCATCATCACCCGCAACAGCTACGGCGCACTGTGCCTCAACAGCCCCGACGTGCTGTTCGCCGATATCGATCATGCGCAGCCACCGGCCGGTTGCGTGATACCGGCGATCGTCGCTGCGGTCGTGCTGCTTGCCGGTGCGGTCATCGGCACCCTGCTCTGGCACTGGCTGGTGGGCTTGGTCCTGGGCGTGGCGGCAGTGCTGCTGGTCAACGCGGCAGTGCTGATGCGGCGGAAGCAACGCCTGGCCGCCGCCGGCGGCGTTGAAGGACTTGCGTTGAAGCGCGTGGAGGCCTTCAGCGCACAGCACCCCGATTGGCACCTGCGTGCCTACCGCACGCCGGCCGGGCTGCGCGTGCTGGCGATGCATGCCACGTTCTCACCCGAAGACGAGCAGCTCCAGTCATTCTTCAAGGCACTGGGCACCGACACCCTGTACGCGCGCATGTGCCGGCTGCAGCATTGCTTCCGTGCGCGACTGACACCGAAGCCGTGGCGCGTCGGCCTGCGTTATCGCATCCGGCCGCCAGTGGCCGCGTGGTCAGCCGAACAGGCCAACAACCCGGACCGGTTGGCCTGGATTGCCGACTATGAAAGGAAGAGTGCCGGCTTTGCCGCGTGCACCTACCTGCGCAGCTTCGGCGACACTGCCCGCGTGCATGCCAAGGCCGAGCATGTGCGTGACCTGCATGATCGGCTGTCACGCGCGCAGGACCGGTTACCGCTTGCCTGAGCGCAACGGGCGCGCTCAGTCCGCGCCCTGCACGAACGGCTGCCCGGCCAGGGTGGTGCCCAGCCGCACCGCGACCTCTTGACCGTCCTTTCTGAAGGTCGTCGCACACTGCTTTCCGCCCTTCTGGCATCCGACTTCCGGAAAGCCTTCGAGCGACTCAGGCGCGTCCTGAACCGGACCCGCCTGCCACCCTGCCGCATCCATCAGGCGCTTGGCCTTGGCGTAGGGCATGCCGGCGACGATGCCCAGTTGCGCCAGTTCGGAGGGGAGCGACTGAGAATGCAGGCTCGGCGTCATCACCAGCGCCAACACCGCGGCAACACGTTTGGACTTCATTGGTGAAACCCATGGCAGACAACGAAGGCCTGCAGCGTATCGCAGCTTCCGCACGCCATGGCACCCGCATCACATACGGTTACGCAATCGCAACGGCCAATGACACGAGGTCACTCTTCGGATCAGTCAGGTGCTGTTGAGAACCGCCACGGGGGCCTCGCGCGCCGCCCGCCGCGCCGGTACCCAGACAGCCAGCTGCCCCAGGACGAATACCAGCCCGACCCCCAGCACCAGGAACCCGGGATCGATGCGAGGTACCTCGTAGTAGCGCGAAACCCAGACATTCAACGCCAATGCCAGCACACTGCCAGCGAGCGCGCCGACGAAGGTCAGTATCAGGTTCTCGATCATGAAGAAGCTGATCACATCGCGCCTGCGGGCACCCAACGCACGTCGTATGCCGATCTGCGGATAGCGCTTGCGGACCCAAAAGCTGGCCAGCCCATACACGCCGGTGCCGGTCACGATCAACAGCGAGATGCCGGCGCACAGGAAGATGATCGCCATGGTCTGGTCACGCCGGAAGTATTCCGCACGCAGTTCGCTGAAGCGCTGGACCCGGGGCAGCATCCGGTTTGCTTCACGCGCGGCCAGCGCAGTGCTGGCCGAGTCGAGGACCGCAGAAAGCGCGTCCGGCTCGCTGCGCACTGCATACATCACCCGGGTGCCATCGGGAATCAGTGGCAGCAGCAGGCTCATGTCGTTGTCTCCATCGGTCCGCAGCACCGGCCTGGACAGGGTGTCGACGACCCCGACGATGCGCAATGGATGGATACCGTCCGTATACAGGTCGCGGCCCACCGCGTTGGCCGAGCCAAACAGATGACGTGCCAGCGCTGCCGAGACGATGGCTTCACTGGCCTTGTAGAGACCGGCGTAGTCCTGCGCTGCCTCGGTCTGCACGAATGATGCGGCGGAGAAATCACGGCCGGCGACAAGATGCGTGCCCAGTGCCTGCACTGCGCCGGCAGACATCCCATACACTGCGGGCTCCGCTTCGACGATGCCTGCCGTGTCCTGGCCCTGCACCGGCACGTTGGTGAAACCGACGGTCCAGTTGTGCTGGCTCAACGGCAGCGACTCCGCCGCCACCACAGCCTGGACCCCGGCCACGTTACGCAGCACCTGCATGTCTGCCTTGACCGCGGCAGCGGCATTGGCAGCGGCGCTGCCGACGAACTCGGTTTCGATGATGCCAAGCCCCTGCTCCCGCAGCCCGGTGTGGTAGGCGAGTGTTTCCACGCGCTGCGCAAGCAGGAAGGCGATATTGGTGACGCAGGCGGTGGCGATGATCACCTGCAGCAACAGGATGCCGGCCACCAGCCCGTTCTTCTTCATCGCACGGGCAATCAGCGGAATCTGTGAAACGCTCATTCGGCGGCCTTGATCTGCATGGCGACACGGGTGGATGCCGCACGCAGCGCGGGCAGGACGGCGGCGAACAGGCTTGCGATGCAGGCTAACACCGGCGTTGCGATCACCATGGTCGGGTCGATGACTGCGAGGCTGGCATAGTCTTCCGGCTGCATCCGCACCAGTAACAGGCCACCCTGTGCGACCAGTAGACCCACGCCTCCTCCCAGCAACCCGATCATCAGCGCTTCGGTGCACAGCTGCAGGATGATGTCCATGCGGCGGGCCCCTAACGCACGGCGGACTGCGATCTCATGCGTCCGGCGGACGAAACGGGCGAAGATCAGTGCCCCCATGTTGACCAGGCAGACGGCCAGGAATGCCAAGCACAACGCCAGCTGCAACCGCACTTCATCCGGGATGATCCGGCGCTCGACCAGATAACTGCGCAGGCCGTCCAGGTGCGGGGGCGTCTGCCGATCGAAGCGCCCGCGCGCATGCTGGTCCTGCACGTAGTTCTGCAGGAAGTGCAGGTACGCCTGCTGGCCGGCCGGGTCCGGGATCTCGGCCCAGAGTTGGACCCACGCCGTACTGGCGTCGAGCATGCGGTTCGTCGGCGTGTTGCCCGACCAGCCGTACATGCTGTTGGCAACCCGAAGCTGGAGTTCCACCGCGGTCTGCAGCGGAATGAACACATCGTCGCGCCCCTTGAAGGGTTCCTGCTGCAGGTCGGTGTGGAAGCGCGGCCGGGGCACCCAGTCAGCGATCACGCCAACCACCCTGAAGGGCTGCCCATCCAGCTGCAGGGTCCGTCCAACCAGGGAGCTTCCATGGCCGAGCCGCTGCGCCAGCGTGCGGCTGACCACCACGACCCGGGAACGCTGCAGGTCATCGTCCGCAGACCACCAGCGTCCCTGCAGCACCTCCATGTCGAACATCGCCGCTGCGTCCGCATTGGTGTACTGGCCATCAACGAAGAATGCCGTCGGTGCGCCCGGTTGCGGATCCACCAGCAGCCGGCATGCGGCCAGTACCGTCTGCCGCTGCGCAGGTGCATTGCGCAGCAATTCGCTGGCATCGGGCCAGGTCATGGCCACCCGCGGGTCCAGCCCTCCCTTGATCTGGTACCCGGCCGGCAGCGGGTCCAGGAAGGGGTGGAACAGTCGCCCGCTGCGTTCCGGCAGCGGGTCCCAGGACATTGCCCGAACAACGGTGAGCATGGTGACGCTGGCGCCGATGCCCAGCCCCAACGCCAGCACCAGTGCCAGCGTCATGCCTTTGGTTTCCAGCAAGCGGGTTCGTGCAAGCCCTAGGTAGTACGTCATCATCATCATCATGCTCGACAGCTCAATGGAAGAACTTGGCGACGGTGGGAACGACATCCACCGGTTCGATGCTCAACCACGCCGTGCTGTTCTGCGCGCGTGCCCGGCCCTCGATGAGATGCATCAGGCGGAACCGCGAGCGCTGCACCCGTTCGATCGCAGCGCTTGCCTCCTGCGGCGCCCAGCAGCGCGCCAGACCCACCGGAATCTTATTGCAGTTCAGGTCGTCGACGATCCGCTCCAGCGTCAGGTAGCTCAGGCGCTGGGTCGAAGCGCTGTCGATGAACACCGACGCAGTGGCGGACAGGTGAGGCAGGAAATGACCCAGAAGGGCCTGGATGCTGTCAGGGGAATGGTTGAAGTCCGAGAACAGCATGTCGATGCCGCCGTCTAGAGCCGGGGCGGTGGCGATGGTGGCGAAGTCGATGTCCTCGACATGCACCTGCGCGAAGTCCGCGACACCCGCCCAGGCCAACAGCGCACACATAAACGAAGGATAGTCCTGCCCCGGTTCGATGAGCGTGCGCAAGGGCCCTTCCAGCTCGGCCAGGAAGCGCCGCGCGGGATCGCTGGCATAGTGCGATCCATTGTCGTAGCTGTGCAGGACACCGGTCTCGTTCTCCTTCAGTGCGGCGGCGATCCAGGCCGTAGATACGCCGAAGCCCGTACCGAGTTCCACCACTCTTTGTGGCCGGGCACGCTTGACCAGGCTGTACAGCAGCACGCAGAGATCCTCGCTGCCGTACAGCCAACCCATGCGCTCGCGGATCTCGGAAAGACGCTCAATGCACGTGTGCATGTCGGGCATCATCGCTCCTCGCACTGGAATCATCCGCCGCCAGCCACCTGCCCAGCATCTCCACCATGGCCGGCTCATCCGCAACGGAAAGAAGATAGGGCGAGAATGCATGGAACCGCAGCTGTCCGCCCTCTACGAAGAGCAGCAACTCCCCCGTCTCAGAGCGGAAGGCGCGACGCGCGGCCTGGTTGATGACATGCACGCGCTGGAGATCGATCGGCACCGCCTCGCCCCTGGGGAAGAAGATGCCATGCGCCGACTCACCGCAGAAATAGGACACCAGCGGGACACCCTGCGGCCGCGAAACGAAGAACTGGTGTCGCCGTTTCTCTTCCGGCAGCAGGTTGCGCTCCTGCTTCCAATCGAACAGTGACCACACCGACTTCTGCAGAGGATCGACCAGGCCGCGCAGATCCGGCGCCTCATACCCGATCGAATAGACGAAGTCGGGCGTCTGGATGTCGGCAAGTATCCGCTTGAGCTCGAACCACTGTACGTTCAGCGGCATCAGTGTGCGCGAGACGCCACGCACGCCAGTGTCGTGGCAGACGCTGGCCGCCGATTCGAGCAATGACTGCAGGCGGATGTGCAGCCAACGTGCATCGATTCCACTGTCCCTCAGGAATCCATCCATGTGGGTGTTGGCCAATGAGAACACGCGATTGACCACCCGTGCGCCGATGAACTGCTCGCGCATCGCCGCGCTGGGCTCGAAATCCAGAACCGCTGGCCAGCCTCCAGCGCGAACCATCGGCAGCAGCTCGTCGAGGTGCAGCAGCTCTGCCCCCGACTGCGCCGCCCGGCGCGCGACTGGATCAGCATGATCGGTGTACAACACGATGGTCCGGGCCTTCATTGCTGCCTCCCATAGTCATATTCACGCTTCATGTCCGCCTGCATGTCATCCATCATTCTTCCGATGTCGGCATTGAGCGGCTGGGTACTCATCAGCCGGCTGCTGAGATCCTGCTCGATGAGGAATCCAGCAGCGCATACCGCGAGGCGACGATGGACATGCGCACGGGCTGCAGCGTCGATGTTGTCAGCCACCGTAAGGTGGCTCTTCAGCAACCGATGACAGACGTAGTAGACGAAAACGGCGTGGATGTAGGACGAGTTGGGAATCGGATTGCCCGACCACGGCGACACGACCCGGTGCTGATAGTCGTTGGCAACGAAGAAGCCATTGGCTAGCTCCCACGCGGCAAGGAAGTTGTGGGTGCTCTCATGCATGATGCTTTCCATGCAGGCTTCCACGCTCAGCTCGGGGTGATGGATATTGAGTAGGCGCAGGGAACCAGGCTGGCGCGGCACATGTTCCGATCCGAAACGGCGCGCAACATCGGGCGTCGATTCCTCGGATTTTCGAACCACGATGCGGCGGACGAAGTTGCGGATCACCAGGCCATACAGTGGCTCCGCACGATCAATGCCTGCCAGCGCGCGCGCCAGCTTGTCGAGCACGACCGCCTGCTCCGCCTCATCCAGCGCAAGGCAGGGTTGACTGAGCACGCCGGAACGGGGCTCATGGTGCCTGGCGACCTTGCTGTGCAGATCGACGGCAACGCAATCACCCAGCATTGGCGGTGTTTCCAGCGTCCAGCGCCCCTGCACATCCTTGCGGGCGAGCTGATCGCCCACCGGGCTGTCGACCACCCAATCGCGGCTCTCAAGCAGGTAGCGCGAAGTGGAGCCAGAGGCCAGGTCCAGCAGCGCCTTTTCTCTCTGCACGAGATCATGGATGGCACACAGATTGCGTGCGCTCTCAGCATCCCATGCCATTGCATCGGGGCCGGCTTCCGGCCGCTGCTTGCGAGCGGCGTCAAGCGCCATGTAGCTCTCGCAGAACTCGGAACTGAGCAGTACGCGCGCCTGGCGGTCGGCCGGCAGCGCTTCATAGATGGCATGGATGGAGCGAGCGATGACGCCATGCTCCGCGTTCCCCAGTGCTTCCTGCAGGCGCGTCCGCATGCGTCGCAGGCGGGCCCACATGATGCCTTCCATCACGGCATCCATCCGGGCACCTGTGCGGGTGATCTCCATCAGGCACGCCGGGCGTGCCACATCGGCTTCCAGCGGTTTCAACTGCGCATTCATCGTTGCTCTCCCTGCATCCCGCATCAAAGAGCTGCGGGGGACACCGTCCCCCGCAGGCCGACAGGTCAGACGTTGAAGCGCGTGGCTTCCACGTTCAACTCCGGCTCCTTGACGATATCGTGATGATGGTGCGAACCAATCGAATCGTCGTGGTGGCCGGTGGCCAGCGCTTCCAGGTTGTTGGCGCGCGCGTTGGCCTGGAACTCGGCCATGGCCAGGTCGTCCAGGCTCACGATTGCGGTGGCCTGGTCCAGTGCGCTGGATGCCACCGGAGCCTCGCTTGCCATCACGGCACCGGCTGAAGCGCTTCCGATCACCAGCAGCGTCAGCGCCGACAGCGCCTTGGGCATGTTGCGGTTGTCCTTCATGATGTTGCTCCCTTTGACTGGTTCAGACGTCGAATCGCGCGTTGGACAGGCCCTGGGCCTGTTCCTCGGGCACGGCGTCGTGATGATGATGGGAACCGATGGAATCGGAGTGGTGCCCGCCGGCGAGCGCGATGCCCTGCAGTTCTGCGAACTCGGACATACGCAGCGCATCCAGATCGGCGTTGATCGCGGTGGCTGACTGCAGGCCCTGCTCGGCCGGTGCCGGAAGTGCTGCTGCGCCTGCGGTGCCCGCAGCGCCGGCAATGATCAGAGTAAGCGAGGAAAGCGCGGTGGTTTTGATGCGATTGCTCATAACTAACCTTTCTCCAGAGTGATGGACTTTCAGGCAACTACGAGTCGCGCTCCGTCCGTCGTGCACGAACGTCGGACCGCGATCGATTAATGCCAGTGTCGGAGAAGGGGAGCAAACGCGCTGCTGTGCGCTGCACAGCAGCGGCGAAGGTGCAGGCCTGTCGCACCGCGCGACCGCCTGGCAGCACGACACTGCCGGTGCTGGATCAGAGATAGGTTTCGGCGTTTTCCATCAGCGCGACAACGCTCGCAAGGAACGATACCGGCAGGTGCTTGGAGAGCTCGAGCATCTTCTCCTCCAGTCTTGCCCTGGACCCGCGCACCACGGGTTCGGCGGGAGGGGTTTCCCCCTGGGCCAGCCAGGCAAAGTCCACACCCAGCGCCCCGCTCATCATGTGCAGGTGGTCGAGCGTGGGCGTAAATCCTTCCTCACGCTCCCAATGCGCGACAGTGGCACGGTTCACGCCGAGGCGGCGTGCCATTTCGGTCTGTGACAAACCACAGTTGGCACGGGCCAATCTGATTCGTGAAGAGATCGTGCTGACATCCATGGGGCGGCGAAACTCCCTGATCTACCCATGAAGTCCAAGGACGGGCAGGAACCCCGAGTGTCAAACATGATCCAGAGCGAGTCAACGCAGATGCGACGCATTCTGTGAACACTGCATCCGTCCGTCGCCTGTTCAGCGACCGCGCTGGCGCTCGATTTCCGCGTGCAGTCCCTGCAGCTGCGCCAAGTACCGCTGGAAAACGCCCAGATCCTCCTCGACCAGGCGTGACCAGTCGGGCTTCGCATTCAGCAACTGCTCGACCTGCTGCTGCGGCGGGCGATCAAACCCCTCGCCCAGGACTGCCAGGTAGCGCTCCCTGAATCCCTCCGGATCCTGCTGGTCTTGTGCGAAGAGCTGCACCGCAATCAGTCCGGCATACAGGTAATTGGCCAGGTAAAGCGGATCCTCATACATCAGCCGCTTGGATACCCAGGTGCTGCGCAGCTCGGGATACTGCTCCGATGCGCCCCCGTACCTGCCCAGTACCTTCATCGTCAGCGCATCAAGCGCGTCTGCGTTGCCAACCTCATCGGCGGCCACTTCCTGATAGATGGACTGTTCCAGATCGGCCTCTTCAGACGATACGAACAGCTGCAGGATGATGTCATCGAGCAACGACTTCAGGTAATACGCCTTGGCACGTGGATCACTGGCCTGCCGGTAGAGCTGATCGCGGAACTTCAGCTCGTTGTAGATGGCGAAGGCCTCGGTCAACCACTTGTTGCCGTTGCGCTGGAATGATGATGCGCCGCCGCGCTGCATCCACTGGCCATGCATGGCATGGCCGGCTTCGTGAGCGATCTGGACATCCCCCTCCAGATCGCCCTGGCGATGGCCGACGAACAGCAACGAAGGCACGCCGGGGGCGCTGATCGAAAACGCATCCATCGCGCGCCGCCCTGCCGATCCGCCCAGATCCATGCGTCCACCCGCAGGATCGAGCAGCCCGCGCAGCCCTGTCACGTAGTCCGGCCCCAGCACCTGCATCGATGCCGCCGCCGCATCACGCAACTGCGCCAGGTCAAGCGGCGGAGGGATATAGCCCGCGTCAGGCAGGTCCATGTCCCAGATCTGCGGAGAGGCCTGGCCCATGTGCTCAAGATGGGTCAACTGCATCTGCTGATAGTTCCGTCGCAGCGGCGCGTGGCGCGCTACCGCTGCCAGTGTCGCGTCGACGGCGGCCTGATCCAGGCCCATGTGCCGGTAGCTGCGGTCAGGCGCAGTTCCATCGCCCTGCAGTTTAGACGCTTGCTCGTTGAGGCGGGCCAGGCCCAGCAGCACCGTTGCCATTTCGCTGCGCCGCGACGCCATTCCCTGCCAGTAGGCACGCCATGCCGCTTCGCGCACTGAACGATCCGGCAGGCGGGAAAGGGCTCGCGCGTCGGTGCGACTGTCGAGCGTGCGGCCTTCATGCTCGAAGCGCGCAAAGGGCGCCGACTGCAGCAGCTGCCGATGCAGTCGCCCGAAGCTGTCCAGCGCCGGGTCGGCCAACGTGTCAACTGCATCCGCCAGCGCTGCATTGGCCGGCTGCACATCCTCCCGCAACGCCCGTTCACGCAGGTCGGCATGCGGCCCGATCCAGGCAGCGTGCGCGGGCGCATCACGCAATGCCTGCTTGGCAATGGCCGCGATGCGTCCACATGTGCTGGCGACTTCGCCCTGGGTGTTGGCCAGCCGGGCATCATCGGCATTGCGCGCTGCCTGAAGATGCAGGTAGCCATGGTGCCGGAGGCACTTGCCATACAGCTGCTCGGCCTGCTGGAACCGCACGTCTGGCGGCGCCTGAAGGGCCTTGAGGGCATGGGTCCTGCGCTCGAGGTTCTGCCATGCCGCACGTTCAACAGAGTCGCTGCCAAAGTAGCTGTGGTCATCTGCCCGCAGGGCCTGCGCTTCCATTCCGTGTGTCATCCCGGCCAACAGCGTCGCGATGACGAAAGTGATGACGCGCGTCCCATTGCGATGCATCGCTGTCTCCTGATCGGTTTCCTCTCCCAGCTTAACAGCCCGGGTGGACTCGGATGCCGCTTGGCACGTGGCTTCCCGATTCCCGATTGCGCTTCCGGATCGAGCCCGTCTGTCCACTCACATACCGATACAACAAGGCCGCCCGGAGGCGGCCTTGGCGTTCTTCACTTGGCGTTCTTCACGTAGGTATCGAACCAGTTCAGCATTTCCGCAACCAGCTGTTCGTTCGATTCCAGCGCGGTGTACCAGTGCGGCTCATTCGGCAGCATCACCAGACGGGTGGTACCGCCATTGCCACGGATCGCCTGGTACAGCTTGCGCGACTGGAACGGCTCGGTGCCCGGGTTGGCGTCGTCCTCGCCGTGGACCAGCAGCAGCGGTAGCTTGATCTTGTCGGCATAGAAGAACGGCGAGGCCTTCAGGTAGACATCCTGCGCCTGCCACACCGAGCGACGCTCGTTCTGGAAGCCGAACGGGGTAAAGGTCTTGTTGTACGAACCGCTGGTCGCCACGCCCGCCTTGAACAGCGTGGTGTGCGCGATCAGGTTGGCGGTCATCAGGCCGCCGTGGCTGTGGCCGGTCACGCCGATGCGGTTGCGGTCGACCACGCCCATGTCCACCGCCTTGTCGACCGCCGCCTTGGCATCGGCTTCCAGCTGCTCCAGGTAGGTGTCGTAGGCGTTCTTCGGATCACCCACGATCGGGAACGAGGCATTGTCGATGATCGCGTAGCCGGCCAGCAGCATCAGCCGGTACGACTGCAGACGGGTAAAGGTCTGCTGCGAACCGGACACCTGCCCCGCCTGCGCGGCGTTGGCGAAGTCGGCCGGATAGGCGTACAGGATGGCCGGCACGCGCTGGCCTTCCTTGTAGCCCGGCGGCGTGTACAACGTGAACGACAGGTCCACGCCGTCGGCGCGCTTGTAGGTCACCAGCTGCTTCTTGATCTGGCGCACTTCCGGGGTCGGGTCGATCAGTTTGGTCAGCGCGGTGGCGGTGGACGCGAACTGCGCCTCGCCGGCCTTCGCGTCGGCCACCGCCTCACCCTGCTGGCGGATGAAGGCATTCGGCGGATCGATCACCGACTGGTGCCAGGTCAGGTAGCGGCCCGGCGTGTTGCTGAAGCCGAGAAACTGCTCGTAGGCGTCGGCACTGCTGCGGAACAGGCGCTCGCTCTTCAGCGTGCCCAGGTCCAGACGGTCGAGGAACGGGCGGTCGCCCTGTGGCGACGCACCGCGGCCACTGAGGAACACATGGTTGCCCTCGCGGCGCACGACCTGCGCGCCATTCGGCAGGCGGGTGAACACCAGGTTGCCGGGGTTGGCGTACAGCTCGTCGCTGGACATGTCCCACAGCAGGCGGCCTTCCTGCTTCGGCTGGTCCACATCGACGATGCGGGTCTGCATCCAGTGGCGGTTCTCGTCGTTTTCGTACTGGAACGCCACGGCCGGATCGGCGGTCCACGCGTAGCCTTCGAAGCGCTGTGCGGTACGGGTGATCTCGACCGGCTTGCCGTTGAACGGCGCCTTCAGCATCAGCACGCGATCGCGATGCGGCACGTTGACCTTCCAGTCGCCCTTGTCCAGCGCTTCGGCATAGACCAGGGTGGCCGGATCAGTGGCACGCCAGTCGAAACCACGCGGACCTTCCGGCACCCCATGCACCGGCACGCGGTCGGCCAGCGGCAGGCTGGCAATCGGCGCGCTGCGGCCATTGCTGATATCCAGCACGGCCACGTCATTGGCAAAACGCTGGTAGGTCACCGCGTGCGAATACGGTGCCTTGATCGATTCGGTCAGCACGTGCACGCCATCGGGTGCGGCACTGACCTCGTTGAACAGTGCCGGCTGGCCGACCGGACGCACGCTGTTGGCGGTGGTATCGACCACGGCCAGCTGCGACGCAGCGTAGTAGGCGAACAGCTTTTCGTCGTGCACGCTGGTCAGCGTGTCGCGGGCTTCGTAGGTACTGCTTTCGCCGCTGCTGCCCAGCGACTCCTGCGCGTCCGGGCCGGTCGGCACGCCGCCATTGGAGGGCGCCGGGCCCTGGTTGGCCGGCACCAGCTTCACCAGCAGGTTGCGGGTGCCGCCCAGCCACTGCACGGTGGAACCGAAGATCGGGTTCAGCTGCACGTTCGGCACCTGCTTCACCTGCCCGGTCGCCGCATCGCCCACCCACAACTGCACGCTGGTATCGACCGCGTTCTGGAACGCGAACTGGCTGCCATCGGCCGACCACAGCGCACCGGTGGCGCAGCCCTGCGGCAGGTTGACCTTGGTCTCCTTGCCAGTGCCGATGTCGACCAGGGTGAAGTCGGCCACGCAGGCCGGAATGCCATAGCCGCCGGGGGTGTCATGGCGGCTGCGGTTCTTGGGCTCCAAGCGCACGCCCGCCAGCTTCAGGTACGGCTGGGCAACGCGGCTGATCGATGGGTAGGTCTGCGCGGTGGTCAGCAACAGGCGCTGGCCGCCCGGAGCCACGTTCGGCGTCGGCGGCGGTGGTGCCTTCAGCACCTTGAGCAGGTGCTCCGGCGGCTTCGCGTAGTCGGCAAGCGCCGGGCCAGCGGCCAGCAGGCCGACGGTGGCAACGGCAACGGCCGCCGCCAGAGAGGTTCGACGGATCAGCATCATTATCCCCTGGGTGTGAATGGGTACCCGGAATCGGGCATGAACCCGAATCTAGCACCGCAGGGGTTGTGGTGAATGGGCCGGAAGGGCTAGTGGCCGGATGGGGCAAAGCGCCACACCGGCAGGCGCCGGCCGCAGGCGCCTGCCAGGCATGGCCCGGCACTACTGCTGGGCATGCAGGTCCCAGGTGGCCAGGTAGTCCGGGTCGACCACGATCATGCCGCTGCTGCGCATGCAGTACTCGCCCGGTTCGGCGGGGAGGTAGTGGTCGAGCATCGGCGGCAGATAGCGCTCATGGCCGTCATTCTCGTCCGCCAGCACCACGCCTTCGTCGGCGCTGATGCGCAGCACGGTACCGGCGTACTGCTCCAGCCCCTGCACCTGGCCGTCACCGCCATAGCGGGTGACGCCCACCAGCACCACCTTGCCGATCATTTCCTCGACCTTGGCATCGTCCAAGGGCGGCAGCATGGGAGTGAATTCATCGCTCATCGGTGCACCTCCGTAGCCTGCTGGACATCGTGGATGAGGTTTCCGCTTCGCAGTGCGGGCATCGCTGGCGGCGGGGCAACTGCCCTGCCTGGACTACCCGCATGGGGAGCGCCAGCACGCCCTGAACCCGAGGGTTCGTGACACCGATGCTGCCACCACGGACGGAACGGACAGGTGAAGGCCGAGCCCGCTCGATCGGGCCGCCGGGTTGCCCCTGCACCCACGCTAGAATGCGGGCATGCGCACCGTACATGCCCTCCGCTATATCACCCCGCTACGCGAAGGCGGCTCCCTGCCCGCCGTGGTCGAGACCGACGACGACGGCATGGCCGTGCTGAAGTTCCGCGGCGCCGGCCAGGGCCCGAAAGCACTGATTGCCGAACTGATCGCCGGCGAAATGGCACGCACGCTGGGCCTGCCGATTCCGGAAATCCTGTTCGTCGAGCTGGACCGCGAGTTCGCTCGCACCGAGCCTGACCCGGAGATCCAGGAACTGATCCGTGCCAGCGAAGGCCTGAACCTGGGCCTGGACTACCTGCCGGGTGCGATCAACTACGATCCGGCGGCGATGCCGGTGGACGCCGACCTGGCCTCGCGCATCGTCTGGTTCGATGCGTTCACCAGCAACGTGGATCGCACCACGCGCAACCCCAACCTGATGGTATGGCACCGCAAGCTGTACCTGATCGACCACGGCGCGGCGATGTACTTCCACCACGACTGGGCCAATGCCGGTGACGCCTGCGAGAAGCCGTTCGTGTTGATCCGCGACCATGTGCTGCTGTCGTTCGCCAGCCGTATTGCCGAGGTGGATGCAGAACTGGCTGCGCGCCTGACCGATGCCGAAATCGAGCGCATCGTCGGCCTGGTGCCGGACAGCTGGCTGGTGGACGAACCAGCGTTCGACAGCCCGCAGGACTATCGCCAGGGCTACATCTCCTATCTCAGGCACCGATTGAAAGTGCGTGCAGTGTTCGTGCAGGAGGCCATCCGTGCCCACGCTGCACACGTATGACTATGCGGTCATCCGCGTGGTACCGCGGGTGGAACGCGAGGAGTTCATCAACGTCGGAGTGATCGTCTCCTGCCCCGTCGCGCGCCATCTGGAAGCGGCCATCGAGATCGATCCCGGGCGCCTGCGCGCCTTCGCCCCAACGTTGGACCAAGAGGCATTGCAGCCGTGGCTGGATGCGATCGTGGCGATCTGCCGCGGCGATGCCAGCGCTGGGCCGATCGCGCAGCTGCCGGCGCGCGCACGGTTCCACTTCCTCACCGCCAAGCGCAGCTCGGTCGTGCAGATGTCGAGCACGCATGTGGGGCGCACTGCGAACCCGGCGGGTGTGGTGGAACACCTGATGACGAAGATGGTGCGGGTCCCGGCACCATCCGAGTGACGTCGATCGGGTAGAGTCGACCGCTGGTCGACTGCCGTTCGCAGGAAGATCGAAGAGCCTGCGTTCCGCGAGATGGCCGACTGAGAGTCGACTCTACCAAGCCGCTTTCGAGCCATGCACCTTCGCTACAGTGGCAGCCGTCGAACGATGTAGTTGACCACATTGCCGATCGCATCCGGATCGACATTGGCCAGGCCGACGACCACATAGCCCTGCGCGGGCAGCACCACGATGGCGCTGTTCGATCCAGGCGCACCGCCTTCGTGGCCGTACTGATGTTCTCTACCCTCGCCCTGCACCACGAAACCAAAGCCATACCAGCCCTTGTGGTTCTGCGCCGTCGTAGCCTGCTGCAGCAATGCAGGTGAGACCAGCTTCCCGCTTTGCAGCGCCTCGGCAAACTTCATCATATCGGCCACCGTGCTGTACCCACCACCGGCCGACATGCCGCGCCAGGGCAGCGACTTCGTTTCACGGACCCATTGCCCATCGTGCTTCGTGTAGGCGATGGCACGCTTTGGAACGCTCGCTGTTTCCGGTTCGAAGCCGGTGCCGGTCATGCCCGCCGGGCGCAGGATGTGCTCCTCCACATAAGCGTAGTACGACTGCCCCGAAACCACCTCGATGATGCGTCCCAGTACGATGTAGCCATAGTTGGAATAGCTGTCCTGGCTGCCCGGCGTGAACTGCGGTGCATCCTTGGCGAAGCGCTGCACGTAGTCATCTAGCGTCTTCAGCGACGCGGAAGAATGTTCGAAGTCATCGCCGAAGAAATCGCCCAGGCCACTGGTGTGCGACAGCAGTTGACGCACGGTCACGGTGTTGGCGACGGCCTTGTTCGGATAGTCCGACAGGTACTTGCCGATCGTTTCATCGAGACTGAGCCTGCCGGTCTGCATCAGCTGCAGGATGGCTACGGCGGTAAACATCTTGTTGGAGGACGCGAGGCGGAATTGCGTATCCACGCCCACTGGAATTCCAGCGGCACGATCGGCATCACCACCGCGCCAGTCCAGAAGGACCCTGCCGTTCTGTGCGACCCGCAATGCCCCCGACAGCGCGTCCTGCGCCCGCAGCGCCTCCAGCCTCGTCGCGGCATCGGCCATCAGGGCAGGCACTGCAACCCGTGCCGGCTTGTACTTGTCCGGCGTTTCAGTTCCCTCGATCTGGAACTGCTTCAGGAGCGACGGATTGGCCGGGTCCATGACAGCCGTCACCCACATCGCTCGTTCGCTCAGCTCGCCCATCACCAGCAGCTTCGCTTGGCCGGGGGCGCTCTCGATTGCTTCCAGCACGCGCAGCGCGCCTGTGCTCCCGCGGAATTCGAGATAGTCCCCAGGACCGCTGCCATCCTTCTTCGCATACCTGTCGGCGAAGGCTTGCAATGCCTCGAGGCTGCCTGCATTGAAGGCCGCAAGCCAGTCATCGATGGCCTCCTGCGCACGTGGTTGTTGGCGCTCGGAAGACGCTGCGCCAACTGCCGGAAACGCCGATGTGGCAACCAGGACCAAACAGGCCAGCGCATTGCAGAGAAACAGGCTTCCAACAACCCTCATGGCAGTTCCTTTGCGGGTATCCCTGGGCGCATCCTAGACGATGGATCGGCCCGCCGCATCCTCGCTAGGGACTCTGCCGCAACACCTCGACGGTGACGCATGGGAACACGGGAATACTGATCGATGCCACGCTATCGCCTTGCCATCGTCTGCTCAGTGAATCGCGCCACGCAGAAGTCCAGGAAGCTGCGCAGCTTGGGCGTCAGCTGGCGGTCGCGCGGGTACACCAGGTTGATCCACGTTGATACCGGCACATGGTCTGGCAGCACTTCCACCAGTTCACCACGCACCAGCGCAGCGGCAAGCATTTCGTAGGGCTGCAGGATCAACCCCAGACCACCCACGGCCGCTGTCAGCAGCGGCTCGGCCTGGTTGACCATGAATCGGCTGGACACCGGGACGGTCAGCACGCTGCCATCGGCATCGCGGAAACTCCAGCGCGTGCGGATGATCGAATGCGCGAAGCCCAGGCACTCGTGCCGGCTCAGGTCATTGGGATGGGTGATGGCCGGGCGCGAAGCCAGATAGTCCGGCGAGGCACACAGGACCAGCGGATAGGGCCCAAGCCGCCGTGCCACCAGCCCGCTGTCGGCCAGATCACCGGTACGGAACACCAGGTCGTAGCCGTCCTCGACGATGTCCACCAGGCTGTTGGACAGGTTCAGATCAACCTGCACGTCCGGGTACTGCTGCATGTAGGCCACCACCGCCGGGCCCAGTGCGTGCACGCCGAAGGTGACCGGCGCGCTGATGCGCAGGCGCCCCATCGGCCGTCCACGCGCCACTTCTGCCAATTGCTCGGCGCCCTCCACTTCCTCCAGGATCACCCGTGCCCGCGCCAGATAGGCCTGGCCGAAGTCGGTCAGGCTCTGCTTGCGCGTGGTGCGGTTGAGCAGGCGCACGCCCAGGTGTTGTTCCAGCGACTGCACGTGTTTGCCGACCAGCTGCGGCGACAGGTCCAGCGCCTCGGCGGCAGCAGCGAAGGAACCGACCTCGGCCACTTTGACGAAGGTCCGCAGGGGAGCGATCAGGTCCATTGCAAACAATTGTTTTTTAATGAAACACCAGATTACCCCTTATTCTGGAGGCAGGCCACGCGCACAGTAGCGTCCACCTTTCTGCCGGCCCCAGCGCCGGCCTTGCCGAGGAGCCCCCATGAGCCAGGTTGTCCGCATCCATGAATATGGCAGCGCCGATGTGCTGCGCATTGACGACATCGATGTTCCCGCCCCCGCCGCCGACGAGGTCCAGATCCGGGTCAAGGCCATCGGCCTGAACCGTGCCGAGGTGATGTTCCGCAACGGCGCCTATCTGCAGGAGGCGCAGTTCCCCAGCCGGCTGGGCTATGAAGCGGCCGGTGTGGTCGAGGCGGCCGGCAGTGCGGTGAGCGGGTTCGCTGCTGGCGATGCGGTGAGCGTGGTGCCGCCGCTGGATATCGCCCGCTGGGGCACCTATGGCGAGCTGGCCAACGTGCCGGCACGACTGGTAGTCAGGCACCCGCAGGCGCTGGGCTTCGAAACGGCCGCCGCAGTGTGGATGCAGTACGTCACCGCCTGGGGCGCACTGCTGGAACAGGCGCAGCTGACCGCCGGGGATTTCGTCATCATCACCGCTGCCAGCAGCAGCGTCGGCCTGGCCGCGATCCAGATCGCCAATGCGGTAGGTGCCACGCCGATTGCGGTCACCCGTGGCCCGGGCAAGCGCCAGGCGTTGCTCGATGCCGGTGCCGCCCATGTCATCGCCACCCAGGAGCAGGATCTGGCAGCCGAGGTGGCGCGCATCACCGGCGATGCCGGCGCCCGCGTGGTGTTCGACCCGATCGGTGGCCCGCAGTTCGTGCCGCTGACCGAGGCGATGGCCCGTGGCGGCATCCTGCTGGAATACGGCGCGCTGAGCAGCGAACCCACCCCGTTCCCGTTGTTCAACGTGCTGGGCAAGTCGCTGACGCTGAAGGGCTACCTGTACTCGGAAATCGTCTCCGACGATGCCGCGCTGGCACGCGCCAAGGCGTTCATCGTCGATGGCCTGGACAAGGGCATGCTGGCGCCGAAGATCGCGAAGGTGTTCCCCTTCGCACAGATCCAGGACGCCCACCGCTACCTGGAATCGAACGAACAGATCGGCAAAGTGGTGGTGACCCTGTAAACACCCTTCCGGCAGCGACGGACCCACAGCGGGCACGTCGCTGCCGCAGGCTCAGGCCATTGAAGGCCCGCGGTTCTCATGCTGGCGGCTTTCGAGGGCGAGCTGGTGCTCGCGCTGCCGATTGTCACCGGCCAGATCATTCACCGATTCCTCCATCGAGCGCGCGGGTTGTGCCGTATCCACACTGGCGCGCTCACCGGGAATCAACCCGGCAACCCACAGGCGATCTCCGGCCATCATCACCCGGTCGACGCGCGCGGCATCATCGATGCCGTTGCGCTTGGACTCCAGCACTGCCTGCATGACGTGCTCGTCGCCGATGGTGCCAGGTACCCCCTGGCGGATGCGCTCGAACAGCGCTGCGTCCCTGGGCGACAGCGATTCCACGCCATTGGGCTGCGGTGCGGGCTCCGGCGCGGCCGGACCAGCGACCGGTGGATTCGCCGCTGCCTGCTGCCGCGCCCGCACCTGCTCCGGCTGGAACTCCGCCCGCGTATAGGGCGGACGCTGCGGCGGCCAGTTCTCCGCGCGGTCGAACTCGGTGGTCGGCGCATGCTCGCGAGCGACGGCGGCATCGTTCAACTGCCGGCGCGCGTCCGCGTCGATGACGCCGCCGGGGCGCAGCGGCAGGCCATAGTCCTGCTGGAAGTTGCGCATGGCCGCCTGCATGCCGGCATCAAACGTGCGCGCATCGCGCTCGGCACGCGGGTTCGGTTCGGTCAGGTACCCCAACGCTTCCAGCTGGCGGCGCATCTCGAACACCGGCTCGCCCTTCTCACCAGGGCCCAGGTTGCCGTCGGCCAGCGGCCCGGTCAGGTCGGTCACCGTCCGGCGCTTGAAGTCCGGATCGACCGCCAGCGTGTCGCTGCGCATGCGTTCCAGCAACGCATCATCGATGCGGCCATCGGCCGGATCGATGCCGCGCTCGGTCTGGAAGCGGCGCACGGCCTGCTCGGTGGAGGCGCCGAAATCACCGTCGGGCTTGATCGCGGCATTGGCGTTGTTGCGGATGTCCAGCCGCTGCAGGTACTGCTGTGCCTCCAGCACCTGCTGGTTGGCGTCGCCGCGGTGCAGGTCCATCGCCCCGGCGGGCGCCTGGAGGGTCGGCACCGGCATCTGGAAGTCTGGTTGCTGCACACGCTGGACCAGGCCGGCGACCTGCGATTCCCATTCAGTGGCCCGTGCGGCGATGGCGTCTGGATAGGGACTGCCGTTGTTCAGCTCACCGCCATTGACCGAGGCCCGCGCCTGCCGGTAGTCGGCATGGTTGGCGTTGACGTGGTCGGACAGCCGCGCACCGAACATGCCATCGCGCATCCCCACTACCAGCACCTTGGTGGCGATCTCCGCCTGCGCGGCCCGTTCTGGATGCTCGACCAGCTCGCGGCCCATTCCCAGCGCCTCGCCCAGCCGCTCGTAGTTGTTGACGTGGGTGAGGTGCGCAAAGCCCCGGCCGAAATACTCTTCGCCGCCGAAGTAGCGCAGATCCACCGCCTGCTTCCTGCCCCAGTCTTCCTCGGGCGCGGCGAAATCACGCGATTCGTGCTGCGCCGTGGCCAGCACGTAGGCAATCTGCCGATGGTCGGTAATGCCGTTGTCGATGCAGGTACGCACGATCATCTCGACCGACTGGTCCCGGGTCAGGCCGAAGCCTGACCCACCTTTTCCATAGCCTTCGCTCATCCTTCAGCTCTCCAGTTCCGGAACGCATCCGTTCGTCGGGGGAAGACCTACTTCAGCAGGTCCGATTCGGTCGGGGCTTCGCCCTTGCAGGTGTCATAGCGGCGCTGCAGCAGCGTGCGCGGCTCCGTTCCGCGCAGCTGAATGACCTTGTCCTCGCGCTCGCACGGGCTGACCTTCGCGCGCAGCACGAACCGCCCATTGTCGATATGGTCGATGTCGCGTCCACCGATGGCCGCTTCCAATGCCTTGGCACGCACATAGCGGTTGCGCTTGGCATCGAACAGATAGAACGCATGCACCGGAACGTTGTAGACACCGTTGTTGTCCTGCCAGACCTGCAGGTCCGGCACGCCATCGCCATCGAAATCCGAAACGGCCAGCAGCCCGGCGGTCGCACCCTGGGCACCGGTGCCGGCGCGGGTCAGGCGCGGCTGCACGTCCGTGACCGCCACGTTGCGCCCACCACGGGTCACGCCCATGCTCCGCACCTGGCAGGTCGTCACGTTGTCGGTGCCGCTGCAATCGGTCACCTGGAAGACCACCTGCAGTGCAGGCGTGATCCTGCCCTCGCCGGGCCGCAGGACGATCCTGCCCTGTGTGTCGGGCGCGACATCGGCGGTATGCACAGCGACCTGCGCCGGCGCCGGGGCTGCCTTGGCTTCCGCCACCAGCGCCGCCGCACCGCCGCCCTGCAGCTGGCGGGCACGCAGCAGGGTCATGTGCGTGCGGCATTGCTGTGAATCCAGCTGGGCAGCGGCCGTGCCGCCTTCCGGGCACCGACTGTCGCGCTGGCGCAGCCATTGCCGCTGCAGATCGCGCAGCACCTGCTGATCACTGGCGGTCAGTGTGGCGCGCGCCGCGCTGTAAGCGGCATTGAGTGCATCGTCGTGCACCTTGAATTCAGCGTCGGCACAACGACGACGGGCGTCCAGCGCGGTGCCTGCGGCCGCCATGCAGGGCGCATGGGCGGGGCTCAGATAGCGCGCATCGCCCGCGATCAGTTCGGCACCACTGGGCACCTTGCGTGCGGCGGGCTGCGGCGACGCCTGCGCGCTTGCCCACAGGCACGGGCCAAGCAGAAGCAGTCCTGCCAGCAACCGGGTGGCACGCCCCGGCAGGCGTTCGGAGTTCAGCATGCGTTTCCTTCCCTGGGGGGCGTTGGCCGGCCCCGTCCTGTTCCGATGATGGATGCTGCCCGGTCGCCAGCGCAACTTGAGCGACAGCGGTCACAGCCCCGCATGCGTGTTCAGGCCGGCGATCGCTAGTTCGGCAGGGCGAAGGCCATCACGTAATCGCCGTTCGGGGTTTCCATGAAGTGATGGCCGCCGGCCATGATCACCACGTACTGGCGCCCACCCTGCTCGTACACCATCGGCGTGGCCTGCCCGCCGGCAGGCAGCGTGGCGTGCCAGAGCTCCTTGCCCGTCTTCAGGTCGATGGCGCGCAGCAGGTCATCGGTAGCGGCGGCGATGAAGATCAGTCCGCTGGCGGTCACCACCGAGCCGCCATTGTTCGGCGTGCCGATCTCGATCGGCAGGCCGGAACGAATGCCGAACGGTCCATTGCCGCGTGCACTGCCGAACGGACGGTCCCACAGCAGCTTGCCGGTACGCAGATCGATGGCACGGATGCCGCCATAGGGCGGCTGCTTGCACGGCAGGCCGGTGAACGGCAGCCGCCAGCCAGCGTTGACCTGGATGCCGTACGGCGTGCCCACCTGCGGATCGCCGGCACCCTCGCCACCGCCCCTGTCGGCACGGATCTTCTCGCGCGGCAACCAGCCCAGCCGGTCGGCTTCAGCACGTGGCACCAGCCGGTTGTAGTTGGGCATGTCGTTGTAGTTGGCCACGATCACACCGCGACGCGTGTCGATGGACACGCTGCCCCAGTCCGAACCGCCGTTGTAGCCGGGGTATTCGATGGAATGGCGATCACTGCTCGGCGGCGTGTAGATGCCTTCGTAGTACGCCTTGCGGAACTGGATGCGGCAGACCACCTGGTCGATCGGAGTGATGCCCCACATGTCACGCTCGGTCAGGTTTTGCTCCCGACGCAGCGTGTGGTACAGCGAGAACAGCTGCGTGGGAGAACGCTGTCCGGGTTCGACGCCGCCCACCGGTACCTTGCGCTCTTCGGCGGCGGTCAGCAGCTGGCCGTTGCGGCGGTCGAGGATGTACAGGTCCCCCTGCTTGGTCGGCAGCAGGAGCGCCGGCACCTTGCCTGCCGCCGTCGGGTAATCGATCAGGCTGGCCTGCGAGCCCAGGTCGTAGTCCCACACGTCCTTGCGCACGGCCTGGAAATGCCAGACCGGCTTGCCGGTGGCCACATCGAGCGCCACCAGCGAGGTCGAATAGCGATTCTGGCTTTCGGTACGCGAGCCGCTCCAGTAGTCGCCTGCGGAATTGCCCAGCGGCAGATAGACCAGCCCCAGTGCTTCATCACCGGTGGCGGTGGTCCACATGTCCGGCGTGCCGCGCGTGTAGGTCTGCTCGCGCGGCGGCAGCCCGCTGCGCTCTGGCCGGTCCATGTCCCATGTCCAGCGCAGCTTGCCGGTGATCGCGTCGTAGGCCTGGATCACGCCCGAAGGTGCATCCCGGCGCTGTCCATCCAGCACCTGGTGGCCGGTGACGATCACGCCGCGCACGATGGCCGGCGGCGAGGTGATCGACACATAGCCAGGTGGCACCTCGCCCATGCCCAGGGTGATGTCGACCTGGCCGTTGTTGCCGAAATTCGCGCAGGGGCGGCCACTGTCGGCATCCACCGCGATGATGCGGCCATCCAGCGTGCCTTCGATGATGCGGGCCGAACAGGCCGGACGACTGCCCGGTGCGGCGCTGCGGCTGCCGCTGGGCGGCGGCTCGGGCAGGGCCAGATCGGCAGCGACGTCGGCCAGCACCGCATCGGCGAAGGTCGGTGTGGCGGGTTGCTCGTAATAGCTCACGCCGCGACAGGCGGCGGTGTACGGAATCGAAGCATCCCGCACCTTCGGGTCGAACCGCCACAGTTCCTCGCCGGTGGCGGCATCGAGCGCGATCAGGCGATTGCGCGCGGTGCACAGATAGAGGCGGTCACCGATCTTCAGCGGCGTGGTTTCCGCGCCCCAGCGCTTCTTCGGCAGGTCACCGGTGCGGAACTGCCAGGCCGGCTGCAGCGTAGCCACGTTGGCCGGAGTGATCTGCTGCAGCGGCGAATAACGGGTGGCCGCATTGCTGCGGCCCCACGCCGGCCAATCGCCCGCGGCAGGTTGGTCGGCCGGCTGCAGGCCGGTGGTATCGCGCGTGGGTTCCAGTCCGGCGCTGGCCGCGCCTTCGGGGAACGGCTGCTGCCCGTCCACTTCGCCGTGCGGCGCGAAGGCCAGGCCAAAGGCGCACACGAACACCAGCATCAGCACGCCGGCCACGCTGCGCGACAGGCGCCTGGAGACCGGTTCGCGCAGGGTCGGCGCCAGCAGTGCCAGCACGATGCCGAGCACCGTCACCAGGCCCAGCCGCGGCACCCAGCGCCAGTAGTCACTGCCCGATTCCCACCAGGTCCACAGCAGTGTTCCGATGAACACCAGCGCATACAGCAGCGCTCCGCTGCGACGGTTGCCAAACAGCAGGAGGCCACTGGCCAGGAGGCCGAGTCCGGCGATGGCGTAGTACGCCGAGCCGCCAAGGCTGAGCAGCCACGCGCCGAGCCCGCCGATGACCAGGCCGAGCAGGACCAGCAGCAGCGACAGCACGGTGACCAGGGGATGCCGGGAGGCACGGACGGGAGCGGGAGCGGACTGCGGCGTGGCGGACATCGTCGATCTCCGGGGGCAGCATGCGCCGTTATCCCACCGCCAACGTGAAGCGCGCGCGCACGGGCGGCATCCGGATACGACGACGCCGGCACTTGGCCGGCGTCGTCGGGTACCTCAGGCTCGCGGCAGGATCAGTCCTGCGCGGCGTCCTCGCTGCTGGCAGCGGCCGGGGCGCCGTCGGTCGTGGCCGGCGCCGCCACGGCCACCTCGTCCTCGTCCTCGTCGATCGAGGCGTCCATGCGCTCCACCGCCTGCAGCTTCTCGTCCTTGGACAGGCGGATCAGGGTGACGCCCTGGGTGTTGCGGCCGACGCGGCTGATTTCCGAACCACGCGTACGCACCAGGGTCCCGCCATCGGAGATCAGCAGGACTTCGTCGCTGGAGCCCATCAGCACCGCGGCGACCAGCTTGCCGTTGCGCTCGGTGGTCTGGATGCCGATCACACCCTGCGTGCCACGCCCCTTGCGCGGGTAATCCGGCAACGGGGTGCGCTTGCCATAGCCGTTCTCGGTGGCGGTGAGGATGTACTGCACGCTGCTGTCATCGGCGCCGTCGATCACCGCATCAGCGCTGGCCGCGGCGTCCTCGACACCATTGTCGTCCTCGTTCTCGTCCTCGATGCCACCGGCACTCTCGGCCACGATCAGGCTGACCACTTCCTCGCCCGGCGGCATCTTGATGCCGCGCACGCCGGTGGCGGTACGGCCCATCGAGCGGACCTTGTCCTCACCGAAGCGCACGGTCTTGCCGTTGGAGGCGAACAGCAGGATGTCGCGCTCGCCGTCGGTCAGGCCGACGCCAACCAGGGCATCGCCCTCGTCGAGGTTGATCGCGATCTTGCCGCGGGCCAGGCGGAAGGCGAACTCGCCCAGCGGGGTCTTCTTGACCGTGCCGTTCCGGGTGGCGAAGAACACGAACTGGCCATCGGCGTATTCGCGCACCGGCAGCACGGCCTGCACGCGTTCGCCCGGCTCCAGCGGGATCCAGTTGATGATCGGACGGCCGCGGGCGTTGGAACCGGCTTCGGGCAGCTGGTAGACCGGCAGCCAGAACACCTTGCCCGAACTGGTGAAGGTCAGCAGCGTGTCATGCGTGTTGACCAGCCACAGCTGTTCGATGAAGTCCTCTTCCTTGGTCGCCGCCGCGCTGCGGCCACGCCCGCCGCGGCGCTGTGCGCGGTAGGCACTGACCGGCTGGCGCTTGACGTAGCCGGCGTGCGACAGCGTGACCACCACGTCTTCCGGCGCGATCAGGTCGAGGATGTCCAGGTCCTCTTCGCTGTGGCGGATCTCGGTGCGGCGCTCGTCGCCGAACTCGGCCTTGACGTTGACCAGTTCCTCGCGGATCACCTGCAGCAGGCGGTCGGGATCTTCCAGGATGTGGATCAGCCCGGCGATCACTTCCAGCAGCTGCTTGTACTCGTCGGTCAGGCGGTCCTGCTCCAGCCCGGTCAGGCGGTGCAGGCGCATTTCCAGGATCTGGGTGGCCTGGATCTCGGTCAGCTGGTAGCCGCCCTCGATCAGGCCCACGCCCTTGGGCAGGTCTTCCGGACGCGAGGCTTCGGCACCGGCGGCACCCAGCATCGCACCGACCAGGCCGGGCTCCCACACGCGTGCCAGCATGCGCTCGCGCGCTTCGTTCGGGTTCGGCGAGGTCTTGATCAGTTCGATCATCTCGTCGATGTTGGCCAGCGCGACGGTCAGGCCTTCCAGCACGTGGGCACGGGCGCGCGCCTTGCGCAGCTCGAACACGGTGCGGCGGGTGACCACTTCGCGGCGGTGGCGGACGAACGCCTCCAGCATCTGCTTGAGGTTCATCAACTGCGGGCGGCCATCGACCAGCGCCACCATGTTGATGCCGAACACCGATTCCATCTGCGTCTGCTGGTACAGGTTGTTCAGCACAACCTCGGCAGATTCACCGCGCTTGATCTCGATGTAGATGCGCATGCCGTCCTTGTCGGACTCATCGCGCAGCTCGCTGATGCCTTCGATCTTCTTTTCCTTGACCAGCTCGGCGATCTTCTCGATCAGACGCGCCTTGTTCACCTGGTAAGGAATTTCAGTGACGATGATCGACTCGCGGCCGTTGTCGGCCACTTCGATGTCGGCCTTGGCACGGATACGCACGCGGCCACGGCCGGTGCGGTAGCCGGCGACGATGCCGGCGGTGCCGTTGATGATGCCGGCAGTCGGGAAATCCGGGCCCGGGATGTACTCCATCAGGCCATCGACATCGATGTCCGGGTTGTCGATCAACGCGATGCAGGCATTGATCGACTCGCTCAGGTTGTGCGGCGGGATGTTGGTCGCCATGCCCACCGCGATACCGGCCGAACCATTGACCAGCAGGTTCGGGAACCGGGTCGGCATGACCGTCGGCTCCAGTTCCTTTTCATCGTAGTTGGGCTGGAAATCGACGGTTTCCTTGTCGATGTCGGCCATCAGCTCATGCGCCAGGCGCGACATGCGCGCCTCGGTGTATCGCATCGCCGCAGCGGAGTCGCCGTCGATCGAACCAAAGTTACCCTGGCCGTCGACCAGCATGTAGCGCAGCGAGAACGGCTGTGCCAGGCGCACCAGCGTGTCGTACACCGACTGATCGCCATGCGGGTGGTACTTACCGATGACGTCACCGACGATACGCGCCGACTTGAAGTAGGGCTTGTTGCTGTGCGCGTTGAGTTCGTTCATCGCGTACAGCACGCGACGATGCACCGGCTTGAGGCCGTCGCGCGCATCCGGCAGCGCGCGCCCCACGATCACGCTCATCGCGTAATCGAGGTAGCTCTTGCGCATCTCGTCTTCCAGGTTGACCTGGATGATTTCCTTGGCGGTTTCTGCCATTCGGGTTCCGTTGTCTGGTAGCGGTCCAGTCCGGCGCAGCCCTCTGCGGGAGGGGGTCGCGCCGGAACCTCGATTCAACCTGTGGATACTACCACAACGGGCTGTTTTCCGCCTGCCTTTACGGGGATTTTACCGGCACAAATCAGGAACTTAGGGGGTTGCCGGCCAGCGGCCGGCACTACCGGGGCGGCGGTCGCGCCGCCCTCCCCTGCGCCTCAGCTGCCGAAGGCGGTGCGCATGTTCTCGGCGGTCGGGTTCAGGATCACCCCACGCTCGGTCACGATGGCGTCGATCAGCTCGCCCGGGGTGACGTCGAACACCGGGTTCCAGGCGGCAATGCCCTCGGCGACGGTGCGGGTGCCGCCCACGCCGTACAGCTCGCCCGGATCACGCTGCTCGATCTCGATCTGGCTGCCGTCCACGGTCTCCATGTCCACGGTCGAGGACGGAGCGACCACCATGAACTTGACCCCGTGGTGGCGGGCGGCGATGGCCAGCTGGTAGGTGCCGATCTTGTTGGCGGTGTCACCATTGGCGCAGATGCGGTCCGCGCCCACGATCACCCACTGCACGGCGCCGGTCTTCATCAGGTGCGAGGCGGCCGAATCGGCGATCAGGGTGGCGTCGATTCCATCCTGCTGCAGCTCCCACACCGTCAGGCGCGCGCCCTGCAGCCACGGCCGGGTCTCGCCGGCGAAGACGCGGGCGATGCGGTGCTGGGCCATGCCGGCACGGATCACGCCCAGCGCGGTGCCGAAGCCTGCGGTGGCCAGCGAGCCGGTGTTGCAATGGGTCAGCACGCCGCTGCCGGCCTCGATCAGGCCGGCGCCCAGCGCGCCCATGTGGCGGTTGGCGGCCAGGTCTTCCTCGGCGATGGCCTGCGCTTCGGCCTCCAGCAGTGCCTTCCAGTCGGCGCCGGCGGCGTGCAGGCAACGGCGCATGCGCGCCAGCGCCCACGCCAGGTTGACTGCGGTCGGGCGCGAGGCATTGAGCCGCTGCAACGCCGGTTCCAGCTGCTGCAGGGCGTGCGCACCGTCGGCGGTCTGCACCCCGCGGGCGGCCAGCACCACGCCCCAAGCGGCGGCGATGCCGATGGCCGGCGCGCCGCGCACGGTCAACGCATGGATGGCGCTGGCGACCTCGTCGCTGTCATGGCAGACCACATGCTCGACCACGAACGGCAGCTTGCGCTGGTCCAGCAGTTGCAGGGCATCGCCGGTCCACAGGATCGGGCGGATGTGGTCATAACGGGCGTAGTCGATGTCGGAGGCAGTGTTCATGGGCCCATTGTAGGGCCACGCCCGGCAGCGTTGGAGCCCGCCCGGGCTCAATTCACCGAGAATTCGGCGCGGCAGCCGCCGTCCACCCAGATGCCGTTGCGGCTCCAGCCCCAGGTACTGCCTTCCTCGCACGGCGTGCTCGACAGCTGCTCGGACACGACCGCGCCAACGGAGATGCTGGCGCCGCAGAAACGCCGCTTCTTCGATTTCGATTCGCAGGTCAGGCGACGCGGCATGTCGACGAAGCGGCCATCATCGTCGGCCACTTCGAAATCGCCCTGGCAACCGCGGCTGGTCCAGATCTCATTGCGCTTGTAGCCCCACCCCTGCCCCTCGCGGCATGGCAGCACCGACAGCTGGCGCAGCAGGCGCACGGGGGCGCCATCCAGGCGCACCGGGCAGCTCTGCGGACGGCCATTGGATTCGCAGCGCACCACGCGGCGCACCAGCCGCTTGCCGGCGCTGTCCGCAGGCGGGGCCGCGCCCGCTGCGCGCCGGGCGCGGAACTCGGCCCGGCAGCCCAGGGTGACCCAGACGCCACTGCGGTCAGTGCCCCACTCGCTGCCACGGATGCAGCTGTTGCTGGACAGCTGGCGCACCAGGTCGACGCCGTTGGCGACCTCGATATCGCAGTGCACCCAGCCCATGTCGCGCGATTCGCAGGTCACCACTTCGCCGTCGTAGCCCACCTGCTGGGCCGACGCCGGCGACGGCAGCCAGGCACCCCAGAGCGCAATGGAGTACACCGGTGCCGCAACAACCGCGAACCACTTGACCAAAGCCTTCCCCACCAGGAATGGATGAACTGCATGCCAGTGTCCGGCATTGGCCGTGATAAGAGCATCATCCTGCTTACCGACGCAAGCGCGCAGGAGCGTCGATCCGTTCAGCCTCCGGTGTTCAGAAAGGCGCGACGGTCACGCGTGGGCGAAGTCGAATGCCAGCACGTCGGCAATGCGCGGCGTGCGGTTCATCGCCATCAGCAGGCGATCAACACCCACCGCCACGCCGGCACAGGCGGGCATCGACGGCAACGCCGCCAGCAGCGCCTCATCCAGCGCCGGCTGCACCTGCCCGCGCGCATGGCGTCGCTGCTGGTCGCGCAGGAAACGGCTGCGCTGCTCGTCGGCATCGTTCAGTTCGTGATAGCCGTTGGCCAGCTCCACGGCGCCCAGGTACAGCTCGAAGCGTTCAGCCAGCGGCGGCGTGCCCTCGCGGATGCGTGCCAGTGCCGCCTGGCTGGCCGGCCAGTCATGCACCACGGTCATCACCGCGTCATCGAACTGCGGCTGGATGCGGTGGGTCATCAGCAGGTCCAGCCAGTCATCGCGGGTCAACCCGACCGGGTCGATATGCACGTCGCCGAGCGCGGCGCGCAACGCAGCCTCGTCGGCCTCGAACGGGTCCACGCCGACATGCTGCTGGAACAGCTCGCGGTAGCTCAGCACGCGCAGGGTTGCACGGTGCCCGACCAGGGCCAGCGCCTGGCCGACCAGCTCGGCGGTTTCCTGCACCAACCGGTGGTGGTCCCAGCCGACCCGATACCACTCCAGCATGGTGAATTCCGGATTATGGCGGCCACCCGCTTCGCCGTTGCGGAACACGCGGCCCAGTTCATAGCAGTCGCCAACGCCAGCGGCGAGCAGGCGCTTGAGCGGATACTCCGGGGACGTGCGCAACCAGCGACGGCGGCCACCGGCGTCGACGTGGCCGCTGAAGTCGGTATGGAAACTGTCGATGTTAGGCTCAGTGTTGCCCGCGACCGACAGGATCGGCGTTTCCACTTCCAGCACATCACGCTCGGCGAAGAAGCGGCGCACCAGCGCATTGAGCGCGGCACGCTGCCGCAGTGCACGCAGCAGGGCTTCGCTCACAGGATGCCCTCCGGGCGCGGATGGTCCAGTGGCAGGGTCAGCAGGTCACGGGTGTCGTCGATGTAGCCGCTGGCCAGGTACAGGCGGCGGGCCAGTTCGTTATGGTGGTTCACCTCCAGGCGCAGGCGGCTGACCCCACGCCCACGTGCCCGCTGCTCGCAGATCGCCAGCGCCTGCTTGCCACGTCCACGCCCACGTGCGCGATGGCTCAGGTACAGCTCGTCCAGCAGCATGAAATGCCCGCCCTGCTCCAGGCTGAAGCCCATCGCGATCACCGCATAGCCGACCACTTCAGCCGCCTCGTCCAGCCACAGCAGCACTTCACCGTTGCGCGGGTCGGCCAGCAACGCATCCACGCCGCGGCGCACGCGCGCGTCGTCGAAGTCGATCCGGTCTTCGGCGTAGAACTCGCGCATCAACGCGATCAGCCGTTCCTCGTCGGCACGGGTGGCCAGGCGGAAATCGAGCGGGGCGGTCTGCATGGGTACTCCTTTGTATTTCATGTCGGGTGCACGGGCGCCCGGCGGAATCGTCATTCGTGTTCGGCAAGGTAGGCCAGCAGGCGATCCTCATCCCAGACCGGCACGCCCAGTGCTTGCGCCTTGTCCAGCTTGGAGCCGGCCTCGGTGCCTGCAACCACGAAGCTGGTCTTCTTCGACACGCTGCCGGAGACCTTGGCGCCCAGTGCCTCCAGGCGCTCCTTGGCCACATCGCGGGTGAGCTGGGCCAGCGTGCCGGTCAGCACCACGGTCTGCCCATCCAGCGGACCCGCCACGATCTCCGCCAGCGCCGGCGCCTTGGCCAGGATCTCCTGCATCGCCTTCTCGGCGGCCAGCAGCATCGCACCGTGGCCCTCGGCGTCCAGCCAGGCGGCCAGGCCGCGCGCGGTGTCGTCCGGCAGGCCGGCGTTGACGAACTGGCCGTGCTCCGCATCGAGCACGGACTGCGCGCTGGGAAGCGCCGCTGCCAGCTTCTCCGCACGCAGGCGGGTGATGCCGGGGATCTCTGCCTCGACCAGCAGCTGCGCCAGATCCAGCCCCTCGCGCAGCCGGGCGCTGGGCGCATGAACGTCACTGATGCGCACCTGGCCGACCTGCAGCAGGTCGTCGATGGCCTGCTGGTTGCCCGGCTGCTCGAAGAAATGGCCGAGCGAACGGGCCACTTCGCCACCGATGTCCGGCACGCGCTTGAACAACGGCCACGGCAGGTGGCGGATCAGTTCCAGGTCACCGAACCACTGCGCCAGCGCCTTGGCCGTGCTCTCGCCGACGTGCTCGATGCCCAGTGCGAACAGCAGGCGCTCAAGCGTGGCGGCGCGGCTGGCGTCGATTGCAGCGATCAGGTTGTCGGCCCACTTGGTGGCGATCTTCCTGGTGTTCCATTCGAAGCTGGCCGGCTGCGCCAACGCCTGTGCGCGCCAGCCCGGATCGTTGCCGTCCAGCCTGAGCACCGCCGTGAGCACTGCACCACTGCCCTCGGCAGGCAGGTGCGGCTTCAGCGCGGCCGCGAGCGCGGATGGGTCTTCAGCATCCAGCACCAGCTTCAGGTGCAGCAGCTGGTCGCGATTGAGGCGGTACAGATCTGCCACGCTGGTGACGATGCCGGCGTCGACCAGGGTTTCGATGTACTTGTCACCGAGGCCATCGATGTCCATCGCGCGCCGCGACGCGAAATGGGCGATGGCTTCCTTGCGCTGCGCCGGGCAGGACAACTCACCGGAGCAGCGCCACGCCGCGGCACCCTCCTCGCGCACGATCTCCGAGCCGCACACCGGGCAGCGCGTCGGCATCTGCCAGGGCGTGGTGGCCTGCGGGCGGCGGTCGAGGATGACGCTGACCACTTCCGGGATCACATCGCCGGCGCGGCGCACGATCACGCTGTCGCCGACGCGCACATCCAGGCGCGCGATCTGGTCGGCGTTGTGCAGGGTGGCGTTGGATACGATCACGCCGGCGACCGCCACCGGGGCCAGCCGCGCGACCGGTGTGGCAGCGCCGGTGCGGCCGATCTGGATCTCGATCGCTTCGACGGTGGTGCTCTGCTCCTGCGCCGGGAACTTGTGCGCGATGGCCCAGCGTGGCGCACGCGAAACGAAGCCCATCGCCTGCTGGCCAGCGCGGTCATCGAGCTTGTAGACCACGCCGTCGATGTCGAACGGCAGGCCGTCACGCTGTTCGCCGATCATGCGGTAATAACCGAGCAGGCCGTCGGTGCCTTCCACTACCTGGCACAGCGCGCTGACCGGAAAACCCCAGGCGCCGAGCTGGGCCAGCGTGCCCGAATGGGTGTCCGGCAGTTCGCCGCCCTGTACTTCACCGGTGCCGTAGGCGAAGAAGCTCAGCCTGCGCTGCGCGCTGATCTTCGGGTCGAGCTGGCGCAGCGAACCGGCCGCCGCGTTGCGTGGATTGGCCAGCACCTTGCCGCCCTGCTGGCGCGCACGTTCGTTGTAGGCCTCGAAGTCGGCGCGGGCCATGTAGACCTCGCCACGCACCTCCAGCACGTCCGGCCAGTCCTTGCCGTGCAGGCGCTTGGGAATATCGCCGATCTCGCGCAGGTTGGCGGTCACGTCCTCGCCGGTCGTGCCATCGCCGCGGGTCGCCCCGAGCACGAAGTGCCCATCCTCGTAACGCAGGCTGATCGCCAGGCCATCCATCTTCGGCTCGGCCGAGAACCGCAGGCTGCGACGGCCCAGGCGCTCGTCGATGCGGCGCACGAAATCAGCCACCTCTTCGTCGCTGAAGGCATTGGAGAGCGACAGCATCGGCACCGCGTGGCGCACTTCGGGGAAGCGGCCGGAGGGGCGTGCACCGACCTGCTGGGTCGGGCTGTCGGCACGGGCCAGTTCCGGGTGTTCGCGCTCCAGCGCTTCCAGCTCGCGCACCATCCGGTCGTAGTCGATGTCGGGGATCTCCGGCGCGTCCAGCTCGTGGTAGGCGCGGTTGGCCTGGGCGATCTGCCGGCGGAGGACGTCGGCGCGTTCGGCGGGGCTGGGGCTCATCGGGATCCGGTGGTTCTGGGATGGCCGGGGATTCTACCGCGCCCGGCCGTCAGGCCCTGTAATGCCGCCGCTTCTGCAGCTTGCCGCCCCACCCCTGCCGGCGCTAGCGTGCGACGGTCGCCCCTCGGAATCCTGCCCGTGACCCTGCCTGCTTCCCGTCGACGCTTCCTGCAACTGGCCGGCGCCGGCCTCGCCGTCGCCGGTACCGGGCTGGCGCAGCCCGGCCATGCCCAACCCGCGACAGCCGCCCGCACCGCTGCTGCCGAAGGTGCGGTGCTGCTGAATTTCAACGAGTGCCCCTACGGGCCCTCCCCCGCGGCCCAACAGGCGGCACGCGACAGCATCGCCGGGTGCGGTCGCTACCGCTTCGCGCTGGCCGGCCAGGTACGCGATGCCTTCATCGAACAGGCGCGCATCCCCGCTGATCACGTGCGCCTCTATCCGGGCTCCAGCGAACCGCTGAACCGTGCCGCCGTGCTGTGGACCGGCCCGCAGTCGGGACTGGTGGTGGCCGACCCGACCTTCGAGACGCTGGGCGAGGTGGCCGCCGCACGAGGCGCGCACGTGCAGAAGGTGCCGCTGCGCGACGACGGTGCACATGACCTGCGCGCGATGGTCGCCGCCGCACATGCCCGGCCGACCGGGCTGCTGTATGTGTGCAATCCGAACAACCCGACCGGTTCGATCAGCGCACCGGATGAGCTCGCCTGGCTGATGGCCCACAAGCCCGCCTCCACCCGCGTGCTGGTCGACGAGGCCTACCTGCAGTACAGCGAGCAGCCCAGCCTGATCGCGCAGGTGGCACAGCGCGACGACCTGATCGTGCTGCGCACGTTCTCCAAGCTGTACGGCATGGCCGGCCTGCGCCTGGGCGTGGCAGCGGCCCATCCCGACCGCCTGCGCGAGCTGGCCGGGCTGGGCGACAATCCGCTGCCGGTGCCGGCCCTGGCCGCTGCACTGGCCAGCCTGCGCGACCCGCAGCTGATCCCGCAGCGACGCCTGCAGAATGCAAGGGTGCGGCAGGCCACCATCGCCTGGCTCGGCAAGCGTGGCTTCAGCTGCGTGCCCTCGGAAGCGAACTGCTTCGTGGTCGATGTGCAGCGCGATGGCAGCGCGTTCGCCAAGGCCATGGCCGACAACGGCGTGGTGATTGGACGCAGCTGGCCGATCTGGCCGCAGCGCGTGCGCGTGACGGTCGGCACCGAAGGCGAGATGGCCGCCTTCCGCCGGGCGTTCGCCAAGGTGGCCGGCGTACCGGCGTGACCCTGATGGTGGGGGCGAACCTTGGTTCGCCCTATCCACGCATGGCGTGGATCGACCGTTGTGAGTGCCGACCGTTGTGGTCGGCACACCGAAGAAATGCCCTTACCAGCGCGGGGTCTTGGTCAGCGGCGGTGCCTGGTGCTGGCGATCGTAGGCGCGCAGCTCGTCACGGATGTGTGCGATGCGCTGGCGCCCCAGGGCATTGCGGCTGTCGTCCAGCACCACGCCATCGAGCAGCTCGGCCATGCGCTGCACGGTGGGCAGCATCTTCTCCCAGGCGTCCAGCGCAGTCAGCGGCGCTGGGAGCGTCAGGAAGAAGGCAATGGCCGGGGTTTCCATGGCGCGGATGTTGGCCATGTCGAAGCTGCCCGGCTTCATGATGCTGGCCATCGAGAAGATCGGGCCGCGTTCGGGGTGGCCTTCCACCAGGCGGTGGAACACGTTCATGTGGCCGAACACCAGGCCGGTCTTTTCCGCCGCCACCACGATGTCTTCACCGCGCAGCTGCTCGCCGGCCCGGGCGGCCACGAACAGCGAGACGATCTTGTCGAAGTCCTGGGTGGCGCGCTTGCCAAGGTCGCTGGCCGCGGCCGGGTCGGTGTCGGCCAGGCCAAGCTCGGCCTGCTCCCCCTCCCCGGCCATGCCCGGCTCGACGCGGCCATCGGCCACGACGACGCCATCGTCGCCCAGCACCGGCTCACGGCGCTCGCCGCTGGTCGGCTCCGCGCTTTCCACGCGGCGCCCCTGGGGCTTCTTCTTCGGACGGCCAAACAGGAAGATCGCGGCGATCAACAGCAGGCCGGCGGCCAGGATGCCGATGCGCAACAGTGCCGTGTCGGACATTCGATAGGTTCTCCGGCTAGTTCATTCAGGTAACTAGGATGGCACGTCAGGCCGCGCCCGCCAATCGCGCGGCTTCTTCCAGGTCCACGCTCACCAGGCGGCTGACGCCCGGCTCGCGCATGGTCACGCCCGAGAGCTGGTGCGCCGCCTCCATCGTCGCCTTGTTGTGGCTGACGAACAGGAACTGCACCTTCTCGCTCATTTCCTTGACCATGTTGGCCAGGCGACCGACGTTGGCTTCGTCCAGCGGTGCGTCCACCTCGTCCAGCAGGCAGAACGGCGCCGGATTCAGCTGGAAGATGGCAAACACCAGCGCCACGGCGGTCATCGCCTTCTCGCCGCCGGACAGCAGCGAGATGCTGGACACGCGCTTGCCCGGCGGGCGCGCCATGATGGTCACGCCGGTATCGAGCAGGTCTTCACCGGTCAGCTCCAGGTAAGCATGGCCGCCACCGAACAGGCGCGGGTACAGCGCCTGCACGCCGGCGTTGACGCGGTCGAAGGTGTCCTTGAAGCGGCCGCGGGTCTCGCGATCGATCTTGCGGATCGCGTCTTCCAGGGTTTCCAGCGCGGTGGTCAGGTCCGCGTGCTGCGAATCCAGGTAATCCGAACGCTGCGAAGCCTCGCCGTACTCGTGGATGGCCGCAAGGTTGACCGGCTCCAGCCGGCGCATGCGTGCGTCGATCTGATGCACGGCCTGCTCCCAGTCGCCCAGGCGCGCATCCTCGGGGAGTGCGTTGAGCACGTCCTGCAGCACGAAGCCGGCCTTTTCCACCGCCGCCTGCAGGGTGTCGGCGCTGAGCACCAGTGCCTGCTGGTCCAGCTTGCGCTGCGAAATCCGCTCGCGCTGGGCCAGCGCCTGTTCGTCGCGCTGGTGGCGGGTCTGCTCGTAGTTGCGCAGCTCGGCGTCGATGCCGTCCAGCAGCGTCCGCGCCTCGGTCAGCACGCGGTCGGCGCGCACGCGCTCTTCCAGCGCGTTCTGGTGTTCGGCCTGCAGCGCTTCGACCGGCGAGTCACCTTCGTCCAGCTGCGAGTGCAGCTCGCCCAGTCGCGAATCCAACTGCCCACGCTGGGTGCCCATGCGCTCCAGCGCCTGGCTCAACGAGGCCAGCTGCGCGCGCTGTGATTCCAGGGTCAGTGCCAGCGCATGCGAGCGCTCGCGCACCGCACGGGCGGCATCGCGGGCCAGGTCGCGGGCCTCGGTCAGCTGGCGGCGCTCGCCCTCCAGCCGCTGCCGGGTCGACTCCAGGTCACCCATGCTGCTGACCGCGTTCTCCAACCGCGAGCGCGCTTCGCGCGCCTGCTCGTTGTTGGCTTCAATCGTTTCCTGCAGCTGCTTCAGCTCGCCTTCGATGCGGTCAATGCGCGTGCGTGCAGCCTCCACCTTGCCCTGCTGGCCCTGCAACTGGCCGGCCAGTTCGGACACCGCGCGATGGGCCTGGTAGAGCGCGCGCTGCGCGTCCTCGCGCTGCTGTTCGGCCGCCTGCAGCTGCTCGCGGAAACCGGCCAGCTGGTCTTCCAGTTCGGCCTCGTGGTCCTGCAGCTGTTCGATCTGCTCGCGCAGTTCCTGGATCTCACGTTCGCGCAGCAGCGCGCCCTGCTCGGCGGCACCGGAGCGCGACACGCGCAGCCAGCCCCGGCCCAGGCGCTCGCCGCTCTGGGTGATGATCGAATCGCCTTCGGGCAGGTTGGCCTGCAGCGCCTTCGCCTCGGACAGGTCGCGGGCCGCATGCAGGTGTGCCAGCAGCCGACGGATCGCCACCGGGCCACGCACGCGTGCGGCCAGCGAGGTGGGTGCAACCTTCAGTTCGGCATCGTCGTTGGCGACCAGCGCGAGGTGACCGTCGCCCAGCTCGCCAAGCGCGTCGACCAGGCTGGCCGGGTCATCGACCAGCACGCCTTCGATCAACTGGCCGAGCGCGCTCTCCACCGCGTTTTCCCAGCCGGCATCCACGTCCAGGCGCTCGCCGACGCGCGCCGCCGAATCCAGCCCGCGCGCCTTCAGCCAGGCGACGGCCGCGCCCTGCTCCTGGCCCAGCGCGGCCTGCTGCAGGGTTTCCAGCGAGGCCAGGCGGCCGCGCAGGCCGTTGGCCTGCTTGCGCAGTTCGGCCAGTTCGTTCTGGCCATTGCGCTGCTGTTCCTGCACGGCCGCCACGCCCTGCTTGCGCAGCTCGACGTCTTCGCTCAGTTCATCCAGCGCGGCCTTCTGCGTGTCGTGCTGCAGGTGCAGCTGCTCGAAGGCTTCCTCCAGCGCGTCCACGTCCAGCCCGGCGCGCTCGGCGGCCAGGGCTTCACGACGCCGGTCGGCATCGAGGATCTGCTTGTCCAGGTAGTCCACGCGCGTGCGCTCGACATCGCCGGCGCGCGAGGCTTCCGAACTCTGCGAGGTGTGCTGTTCCCAGCGCTGCTGCCAGCTGGCCAGCCGTTCTTCAGCCTCGCGCAGGCTTTCCTGCTTGATCTCGTTCTCTTCCTGCAGCGCTTCCAGCTGCGGGGCGGCGGCCTCCACCGCCTCGCGCAGCACGCTCAGCCTGGCCTCGTCGCCGCTGATGTGCTGGCCCAGTTCGGCCAGCGCCTGCTGCGTTTCATCGCGCGCCTTGTGCAGGCGCTGCGACAGCTCGCGCTGGTGCTGGATCTGCTGTTCCAGGCGCGCCAGCGTACTGCCGACCTGGTAGACCGCCGCCTGCGCGGTGTTGAGCGCGTCGGCAGCCTCTTCGCGCCGTGCGCGCGAGGTTTCGATGCGGGCTTCGGCATCACGCTGGTCGGCAATCAGCTGCTGCAGCCGCGTTTCTTCCTGCGACAACCCTTCGCGCAGCTTGGACAGGCGTCCGTCGAGGCCGCGGAATTCCAGCGCCTTCCACTCGGCGTCCTTGACCCGGCGCTCTTCCTGCAGGGTCTGGTACTGCTCGGCCTGCTTGGCCTGGCGCTTGAGGTGCTCCAGCTGCTTGCTGATCTCGTCGCGCAGGTCGCCCAGCCGGTCCAGGTTCTCGCGGGTGTGACGGATGCGGGTCTCGGTTTCCTTGCGGCGTTCCTTGTACTTGGAGATGCCGGCTGCCTCTTCCAGGTACACACGCAGGTCTTCCGGGCGCGCCTCGATGATCTGGCTGATCATGCCCTGCTCGATGATCGAGTAGCTGCGCGGGCCCAGGCCGGTGCCGAGGAACAGGTCGGTGATGTCGCGGCGACGGCACTTGGTGCCGTTGAGGTAGTAGTTGCTGGTACCGTCGCGGCTGACCGTGCGCTTGACCGAGATTTCGTTGAACGAGGCGTACTCGCCGGAGATCGTGTGGTCGGAGTTGTCGAAGATCAGCTCGACCGTGGCCTGCGACACCGGCTTGCGGGCATTGGAACCGGAAAAGATCACGTCGGTCAGCGAGTCGCCGCGCAGGCGGCTGGCCGAGCTCTCGCCCATGACCCAGCGCACGGCGTCGATGATGTTCGACTTGCCGCAGCCATTGGGCCCCACCACGCCGGTCATGTTGGTCGGCAGGTGCAGGGTGGTCGGATCGACGAACGACTTGAAGCCGGACAGCTTGATCGTGGAAAGACGCATAGGGGTTCCGGACTGGGGCCGGCAAGCGGCCTGCGTTTACCCTCCAAGTCATTGATCCTGCTGGGATCGATGCCCGTGGATCGGGTGTGACGCCCTGAGTATACCGATGTGGCCGTGTTCTACGAATGGGCGTGGAACATTGTCCAGCCCCACCCCGCCGGCCGGACGTGGCCCGACGCCACGAAACGGAGCCATAAAACAAAACGGGCACCCTTGCGGGCGCCCGTTCTGCGGTGATGCCAGGCCTTGCGGCGTGGGATCAGGCTTCGGCGACGACGACGACCTTGACGGTGGTCTCGACGTCGGCGTGCAGGTGGATCAGCACGTCGTACTCGCCGATGTTGCGGAAGGCGCCTTCGCCCAGGATGACTTCGCTCTTGCTGACCGGCAGGCCGGCAGCGGTGAAGGCATCGGCGATTTCGCGGGCGCCGACCGAGCCGTACAGCTTGCCTTCGGTCGAAGCGTTGGCCGGGATGGTCACGCTCGCGCCGTCCAGCTTGGCCTTGCGGGCGTCAGCTTCGGCGTGGATGGCTTGGGCCTTGGCTTCGTATTCGGCGCGCTTGGCTTCGAACTCGGCCTTGTTGCTCTCGGTGGCCGGCACGGCCTTGCCCTGCGGCACGAGGAAGTTACGGCCGTAGCCCGGCTTCACGTCGACCAGGTCGCCCAGGTTGCCGAGGTTGGTGACTTTCTGCAGGAGGATCAGCTGCATGGTATTGCTCCAGATAAGTTATTCGTTAGCGAGGCGATGCCCCGCAACAAAGGCTGTCCGAATAGCTGGCACAGCGGGGGCGGCACCGGGCCGCCCCGCCGGGCATCAGACGTCGTGGTTGTCGGTGTACGGGATCAGGGCCAGGAAGCGAGCGCGCTTGACGGCGGTCGCCAGCTGGCGCTGGTACTTCGACTTGGTACCGGTGACGCGGCTCGGCACGATCTTGCCGTTCTCGGTCAGGTACTGGCGCAGGGTGTTGAGATCCTTGTAGTCGATCTCCTTCACACCTTCAGCCGTGAACTTGCAGAACTTGCGGCGACGGAAGAACTTGGACATGGGAAGGCTCCTTAGGCGGCGGAAGCGGCGTCGTCGCCGGCTTCGTTGTCAGCGGTGGTGGTGGACTCGCCTTCTTCGTCGTCACGACGACGGCGCTCACCGCGCTCCGGCTTGTCACCCTTCTCGTCCTTGCTCTTCATGATCAGCGACTGCTCGGTGTCAGCCTCGTCACGCTTGATGACCAGGTTGCGCAGCACGGCGTCGTTGAAGCGGAAGCTTTCGGTCAGTTCGTTCAGAACGGCCTGGTCGGCTTCGATGTTCATCAGCACGTAGTGGGCCTTCACCAGGTTCTGGATCGGGTACGCCAGCTGGCGGCGGCCCCAGTCTTCCAGACGGTGGATGGTGCCGTTGCCGTTCTCGACCAGCGACTTGTAGCGCTCGATCATGGCCGGGACCTGCTCGCTCTGGTCCGGGTGGACCATGAACACGATTTCGTAATGACGACTCATGTTTTTTCTACCTTTCGGATGTGGCCTTGCGGCCGGACAGCCCCCCGCCGTTGAGACCGCGGTGGGGCAAGGGTTCCCGCCAGGGAGGCAGGAAGCCGCGCATTATGGCGCAGATGGGGTTGCCGGGCAACCGGTGGGTCACCTGGCGCCCTGAACCGGGGGCGGGCGCCCAGCCAAGCCGGGTGGGGCGCCACCAGAACGATCAGGTCCCGCCGGGCCCTCAGGCCTTGTCGGCGTCGGTGGTGAAGCTCTCGCCGCAGCCACACTCGGCGGTGGCGTTCGGGTTGCTGAACGTGAAGGTCTCGCTCAGGCCGTGCTTGCCGAAGTCGATCACCGTGCCGTCCACCAGCGCCAGGCTCTTGGCGTCGACGTAGATCTTCACGCCGTCCTGCTCGAACACGGTATCGCCCTCGCGCTCATCGCGGGCCAGGTCGGTCACGTGGCCCCAGCCGGAACAGCCGGTCTTGGTCACGCCGAAACGCAGGCCCAGCGCGCCGGGGGTCTGGGCGACGAAGCGCTGCACGCGCTCGAAGGCAATGGGGGTCAGGCTGACGGCCATGGGGACTACTCCAGAGATACAGGGACATTATAAGGAGCCGTTGCCGCGAAAAATGCCTCGCAAGCGGAACGCTGCAACCGGTAAACTCCCGTGTTCACAGATCGAGTCGATCAGCAGAGGATTCAAGTCATGACGGTGGTCAGCGTTGAACATGCGCTTGCCGGGAAGATCCCGGAAGGCGGCGAAGTCACGGTACGCGGATGGGTGCGCACGGTGCGCGGTTCAGCGAATCTGGCCTTCGTGAATGTGAGCGACGGCTCCTGCTTCGCCCCGATCCAGGTGGTGGCCAACGACAGCCTGGGCAACTTCGACGAGATCAAGCGCCTGACCAGCGGCTGTTCGGTCATCGCCACCGGCACCCTGGTGAAGTCGCAGGGCAAGGGCCAGTCGTTCGAGATCCAGGCCAGCACGCTGGAGGTGGTCGGCTGGGTCGAGGACCCGCTGACCTATCCGATCCAGCCCAAGCCGATGTCGCCGGAATTCCTGCGCGAAGTGGCCCACCTGCGCCCGCGCACCAACCTGTTCGGGGCGGTCACCCGCATCCGCAACTGCCTGGCCCAGGCCGTGCACCGCTTCTTCCACGAGAACGGCTTCAACTGGATCAGCACCCCGATCATCACCACCTCCGACGCCGAAGGCGCCGGCCAGATGTTCCGCGTGTCCACCCTGGACATGGTGAACCTGCCGCGTGACGAGAAGGGCGCGATCGATTTCAGCCGCGACTTCTTCGGCAAGGAAACCTTCCTGACCGTGTCCGGCCAGCTCAACGTCGAGGCCTACTGCCTGGCGCTGAGCAAGGTGTATACCTTCGGTCCGACCTTCCGCGCCGAGAACAGCCACACCACCCGCCACCTGGCGGAGTTCTGGATGATCGAGCCGGAAATCGCCTTCGCCGACCTGGCCGAAGACGCGCGCCTGGCCGAAGAGTTCCTGAAGTACCTGTTCCGCGCGGTGCTGAACGAACGCAGCGACGACCTGGCCTTCATCGCCGAGCGCGTGGACAAGAACGCGATCACCAAGCTGGAAGACTTCATCAATGCGCCGTTCGAGCGCATCGACTACACCGATGCGGTCAGCCTGCTGCAGAAGTCCGGCAGGAAGTTCGACTTCCCGGTCGAATGGGGCCTGGACCTGCAGACCGAGCACGAGCGCTGGCTGACCGAGGAACATGTCGGGCGCCCGGTGGTGGTGACCAACTACCCGGAGCACATCAAGGCCTTCTACATGCGCCTGAACGACGACGGCAAGACCGTCGCCGCGATGGACGTGCTGGCCCCGGGCATCGGCGAGATCATCGGCGGCAGCCAGCGCGAAGAGCGCCTGGACGTGCTGGACGCGCGCATGGCCCAGTTCGGCCTGGACCGCGAGCACTACAGCTGGTACCGCGATTTCCGCCGCTACGGTTCGGTGCCGCACGCGGGCTTCGGCCTGGGCTTTGAGCGCCTGGTGGTGTACGTCTGCGGCCTGTCCAACATCCGCGATGCGATCCCCTACCCGCGCGCCCCGGGCAGCGCGGACTTCTAAGCCCCACACGACCACGGAGGTGCTGCCCCCATGACCCTGTTCTTCGCCCTCTGTTTCGTCGGCGTTGCAGTGGCCGGGTTCAGTGCCTTCGTGATCTTCTGGCCGCTGACCCTGGTGCACGTGCGCGACCGCCATCCGGCGCTCGCCGAGCGCTTTGGCAGCGGCGCCTTCCTCAAGCCCGATGCCCTGGCCTGGCTGCTGCGCCGTGATTATCGCCAGCAACCGGACCGCTCGCTGTCCGGGCTGGCGACGCCGGCCTGGGTATCGCTGCTGACCCTGCTGGCCGGACTGGGCATGGCCGCCCTGCTCTGGCTGGCCTCGCTCTGGTAACGCATCCATGAATGACATCTCCGTCTCGCGCGACAGCTGGTGGCTGGCCAGCCTCGGCAACACCCTGATCTGGGCGCGCCTGCGCGTGCGCCCGGCCGGCACCGCCGAAGTGCTCGACAGCGATGGCAATACGCTGAGTTATGACAGCGAAGACACCGCGCGTTCGCAGTTGTTCGACGCCGAATTCGTCGAGTACGACGGCCTGGACGAGGAAGACGCGCTGGTGCGCGGCTTCAGCCTGCACGAAGTGCAGCCGCCGCAGGCCGACAGCGACGAAGGCCTGCGTGGCCGCATGATCCAGTCGCTCGGCGGGCGCGCCTGACCCTGGCATGTTCACCCCGCGCGCCTTCGCCGAGACCGACCTGCTCTGGCTGGACCGCCTGCTGGCACGCGACCCGTTCGTCACCGTGCTCACGACCGGCGGCGATGGCCTGCCAGAGCTGACCCGGATGCCGGTGCTGTACCGGCGTGACGGCGATCGCATCGAACTGTGCGGGCATTGGGCCCGCGCCAACCCGCAGTCGCGCCACCGCGGCACCGCCAAGGTGCTGGTCGATGGACCGCACGGCTATGTTTCGGCCAGCTGGTACCCGGACAAGGAGCCTGCTGCGCGGGTGCCGACCTGGAACTATGCGGCTGCCGAGCTGCGCGGCCAGCTGCACACGTTCGACGATGCCGGTGCGCTGGCTGAACTGGTCGGCGCGATCAGCGATCGTTTCGAAGCCAGCGTCGGCCAGGCCTGGCGGTTCGATGCCGCGCGCGCCGAACACGGCCCGGAGCTGCGCGCCATCGTCGGCTTCCGCTTCCAGGTTGAACACGTACAGCTGAAGCTGAAACTCAGCCAGAACCATCCCGACGCCAACCAGCAGGCCGTGATCGCCGCACTGGACGCGCTCGCCTCCCCGTCCTCCCATGAGCTGGCGCAGTGGATGCGCTGGCACCGTGAACAGTCCGCCTCCAGCGGCTGATCACCTCAGCTTCCCGCGACAGCGCGACCAGAACGGCCGCGCCTTGCCCCCACCCGACGCCAGGGATACCGCACATGAAAGACATCCACCGCCTGCTGCAGAACAACCGCGACTGGGCCGACCGCATCGCCAAGGAGGACCCTGAGTTCTTCCAGCACCTGTCCAAGCAGCAGCATCCGGAATACCTGTGGATCGGCTGCTCCGACTCGAGGGTGCCAGCCAACCAGATCATCGGCATGGCGCCGGGTGAGGTCTTCGTGCATCGCAACGTCGCCAACGTGGTGGCACACAGCGACCTGAACTGCCTGAGCGTGGTGCAGTACGCGGTGGACCAGCTGAAGGTGAAGCACATCCTGATCGTCGGCCACTACGGTTGCGGCGGCGTGCACGCCTGCCTGCACAATACCCGCGTCGGCCTGGCCGACAACTGGCTGCGTCATGTCGGCGACGTGGTGCAGAAGCACCAGGGCATCCTCGACGCGATCGAGGATGACGAGCTGAAGCACGCGCGCCTGTGCGAACTGAACGTGATCGAGCAGGTCGCCAACCTGTGCCGTTCAACCATCGTGGAGGACGCCTGGGCCCGCGGCCAGAAGCTGATGGTGCACGGCTGGGTCTACAGCCTGAAGAACGGCCGGGTCAGCGAGATGGGCATCGACGTCGGTGCACCGGAAGAGTTGAAACCGGCCTATGAAAAGGCGCTGTCCTTCGTGCCCCGCCAGGGCCGGCGCGACTGAACCCCCACGGACCACGACCATGCTCGCTTCGCCGATCAACCTGCACGCCTGGATCGAAGAGAACCGCCACCTGCTGAAGCCGCCGGTGGGCAACAAGATGATCGACAACGGCGATTTCATCGTGATGGTGGTCGGTGGGCCGAATTCGCGCACCGACTACCACTACGATGAAGGCCCGGAGTGGTTCTACCAGCTCGAAGGCGAGATGGTGCTGAAGGTGCAGGAGGACGGCGCGGTGCGCGACATCCCGATCCGCGCCGGCGAGATCTTCCTGCTGCCGGCCAGGGTGCCGCACTCGCCGCGGCGCCCGCCCGGCGGCATCGGCCTGGTGGTCGAGCGCAAGCGCCTGCCGCACGAGAAGGACGGCGTGATCTGGCACTGCGAACGCTGCAACCACAAGCTGCACGAAGAGTTCTTCGCGCTGCAGAACATCGAGACCGACCTGCCCCAGGTGTTTGCGCGCTATCACGCCAGCCTGGAGCTGCGCACCTGCGGCCAGTGCGGGCACGTGGATCCGCTGCCGGCGCCAGCGGCGGGCTGAGACAGCGAACGGTAGTTGCCCGCCTTGGTGGGCGCTTTCTTGTACGTGCGCCAACCAACGTTGGCGACTACCGGATCACGCGGCGCTGGTGCCCGGTCGGCTGCTACCGGGCCATGCCCCAGGCGCTACACTGGCGGTCCCGTTGCAGCCTGTTGCCCGACCATGCCCGACCTGCTCAGCCGCACCCATGCCATTGCCCTGGACGCCGCCGATCCACTGCGCCCACTGCGCAGTGAATTCCTGATTCCGCGCCATGGCGGCGGGGAGCAGACCTACTTCGTCGGCAATTCGCTGGGCCTGCAGCCGCGCGGCGCGCAGGCGGCGGTGCAGGAAGTGATGAAGCAGTGGGGCGAGCTGGCCGTGGAAGGCCACTTCACCGGGCCGACGCAGTGGTTGTCGTACCACCGCCTGGTCAGCGCGCAGCTGGCCCGCGTGGTCGGCGCGTTGCCCAGCGAAGTGGTGGCGATGAACACGCTCAGCGTGAACCTGCACCTGATGATGGTCAGCTTCTACCGGCCGAGCACGCAGCGCCCGGTGATCCTGATGGAAGCCGGCGCATTCCCCACCGACCGCCACGCGGTGGAAGCACAGATCCGCTTCCATGGCTTCGACCCGGCCGAGTGCCTGGTGGAAGTGCAACCGGACGAAGCCAACGGCACGATCTCGCTGAACGCGATCGAACGTGCCATCGCCGAGCACGGCCCGCGCCTGGCGCTGGTGCTGTGGCCCGGTGTGCAGTACCGCACCGGCCAGGCCTTCGACCTCGATGCGATCACCCGCGCCGCCCGCCTGCAGGGCGCGCGCATCGGCTTCGACCTGGCGCATTCGGTGGGCAACCTGCCGCTGCGCCTGCATGACGTGGCCCCGGATTTTGCCGTGTGGTGCCACTACAAGTACCTCAACAGTGGCCCGGGGGCGGTGGCCGGGGCGTTCGTGCACGAGCGCCACCATCGCGACACCACCCTGCCGCGCTTTGCCGGCTGGTGGGGGCATGAGGAAGCCACCCGCTTCCAGATGGCGCCGCAGTTCACCCCGGCGACCGGTGCCGAAGGCTGGCAGCTGAGCAATCCGCCGATCCTCGGCCTGGCGCCCTTGCGGGCCTCGCTGGACCTGTTCGAGCGCGCGGGCATGGACGCACTGCGCAGCAAGTCGCTGGCGCTGACCGGCATGCTCGAAGCACTGGTGCGCGCGCGCCTGCCCCAGGTGCTGGACATCATCACCCCGGCCGACCCGCAGCGCCGCGGCTGCCAGTTGTCGCTGCGCGTGATCGGCGGCCGCGAACGGGGGCGTGCGCTGTTCGAACACCTGCGCGGCATCGGCGTACTGGGCGACTGGCGCGAACCCGACGTGATCCGCATCTCGCCCACCCCGCTCTACAACCGCTACCTGGACGTGCACCACTTCGTCGAGGAAGTGGAAGCCTGGGCAGGCCTTTGAGTCGGCCCCTTTCCTGCTGCTGGACAGTTCGTTGATCGCACACGCTTCCCGCTCGTTGAGCATTATCGGTGCCGGCCTCGCCGGGTCCCTGCTGGCCATCCTGCTGTCACGGCAGGGCTGGCGCATCACCCTGTACGAACGCCGCGGTGATCCGCGCGTGGCCGACTACGAGAGCGGCCGCTCGATCAACCTGGCGTTGGCCGAGCGCGGGCGCAATGCACTGCGCCAGGCCGGCGTGGAAGACGAAGTGATGGCGCGCGCGGTGATGATGCGCGGTCGCATGGTGCACCCGCGCGACGGCGCGCCGCAGCTGCAACGCTACGGCCGCGACGACAGCGAGGTGATCTGGTCGATCCACCGCCGTGACCTGAACACCACGCTGCTGGAGCTGGCCGAACGGGCCGGCGCCACCGTGCACTTCCACCGCCGCCTGCACACCGTTGATTTCGATGCTGGTCATGCGCGCTTCATCGATGATCGCGACGACAGTCCGCACGACATCCACTTCGATACCCTGATCGGTGCCGACGGCGCAGGGTCGGCGCTGCGCGCGGCGATGAACCGGCGCGCGCCGCTGGGCGAGGACATCGCCTTCCTCGACCACTCCTACAAGGAGCTGGAGATCCCGCCGGCCGCCGACGGTGGCTTCCGCATCGAGCGCAACGCACTGCATATCTGGCCCCGTGGCCACTACATGTGCATCGCCCTGCCCAACCACGAAGGCACCTTCACCGTCACTCTGTTCCTGCCCAACCAGGGCGATCCCAGCTTCGCGACGGTCAATACCGGTGCGCAGGCCGAGGCGTTGTTCGCGCGCGAATTCGCCGATGCGCTGCCGCTGATCCCCAACCTGCGCGCCGACTGGGAGCAACACCCGCCGGGCCTGCTTGGCACGCTCACCCTGGAGCGCTGGCACCAGCAGGGGCGCGCCGTGCTGATCGGCGATGCCGCCCACGCGATGGTGCCGTTCCACGGCCAGGGCATGAACTGCGCGTTCGAGGACTGCGTCGCACTGGCCCGCCACCTGATGGACGCGGATGACCTGCAAGGTGCGTTCGCCGCGTTCGAAGCCGAGCGCAAGCCGAATGCACGTGCCATCCAGCAGATGGCGCTGGAAAACTACCTGGAGATGCGCGACCGCGTCGCCGATCCCGCATTCCTGCTGCAGCGCGAACTGGAGCAGGAACTGCAGCGGCGCTGGCCGACCCGCTTCGTGCCGCACTACACGATGGTCACCTTCCTGCACACGCCGTACGCCGAGGCGCTGCGCCGCACCGAACTGCAACGCGACATGCTGGTGGCCGCCACCACCGGCCATGATTCACTGGACAACATCGACTGGGCCGCGCTGGAAGCGCAGATCCACGCGCAGCTGCCGGTCCTGGAGGGCGCGCACTGATGGCCGACAGCTTCCTGTTCTACGACCTGGAAACCTTCGGCCAGGATCCGCGGCGCACGCGCATCTCGCAGTACGCCGCCATCCGCACCGATGCCGATCTCAACGAGATCGACACGCCGGTCAGCTTCTTCGTGCGGCCGGCCGATGACCTGCTGCCCTCGCCGATGGCCACCCTGGTCACCGGCATCACCCCGCAACAGGCGCTGGCCGAGGGCATCAGCGAGGCCGAGGCCTTCGACCGCATCAACGAACAGCTGTCGCGCCCCGGCACCTGCGCACTGGGTTACAACACGCTGCGGTTCGACGATGAGTTCGTCCGCTACGGCCTGTTCCGCAATTTCCATGATCCGTACGAACGCGAGTGGCGCAATGGCAATTCGCGCTGGGACCTGCTGGACATGCTGCGGCTGATGCGGGCGATGCGGCCCGAGGGCATCCAGTGGCCGCTGCGCGAGGACGGCGCGACGTCGTTCAAGCTCGAACACCTGGCCGAAGCCAACAACGTGCGCGAAGGCGATGCGCACGAGGCGCTGTCGGACGTGCGCGCGACCATCGGCATGGCGCGGCTGTTCAAGCAGTCGCAGCCACGGTTGTGGGACTACGCACTGAAGCTGCGCGACAAGCGCTTCGTCGGCGGCCTGCTGGACGTGGCCGCGATGAAGCCGGTGCTGCATGTTTCCATGCGCTATCCCGCCAGCCGCCTGTGCGCGGCGCCGGTGCTGCCGCTGGCCGTGCACCCGACCATCAACAACCGGGTAATCGTGTTCGACCTGGACGGTGACATCGACGATCTGCTGGCACTGCCGGCCGAGGTGATCGCGCAGCGCCTGTACCTGCGCGCCAGCGAGCTGCCCGAGGGCGTGGCACGGGTGCCGCTGAAGGAGGTGCATCTGAACAAGGTGCCGGCGCTGATCGCCTGGAACCACCTGCGCGCCGATGACCACGCGCGCCTCGGCCTGGACGTGGCCGCGATCGAAGCCAAGGTGGAACGGCTGCGCGCGTTTGCGCCGCAACTGGCCGAGAAGGCCCGCCAGGTCTACAACCAGCCGCGCGCCGCCACCGTGGCCGACGTTGACGCCTCGCTGTACGACGGTTTCCTCGGCAACGGCGACAAGCCGCTGCTTGCCCTCGCCCGCACCACCGCGCCGGAGCAGCTGGCCGCGCTGGAGGGCCGCTTCCGCGACCCACGCCTGCCGGAACTGCTGTTCCGCTACCGCGCGCGCAACCATCCCGGCAGCCTCGCGCCGGCTGAACGCCAGCGCTGGCAGGATTACCGCCGCCAGCGCCTGCTCGGCGACGGCGGGCTGGGCGAACTCAACCTGCCCCAGTACCGGCAGCAGCTCGATGCATTGGCCGCCGAAGCGCCCGACGATGCGCGGCGCCAGGCCCTGCTGCAATCGCTGCGCGACTGGGGCCAGCACCTGCAGGAGACACTGTGAGCACCTACTTCTCGGACGCCAGTTTCAGGTTCCTGCGCAGCCTGGCACGGCACAACGACAAGGCCTGGTTCAACGACCACCGCCAGCAGTATGAAGACCACGTACGGCAGCCGTTCCTGCGCCTGCTGGGCGACCTGCAGCCGGCCCTGGCCGAGGTCAGCGAACACTTCCGTGCCGATACCCGCGGCGTCGGCGGCTCGCTGTTCCGCATCCATCGCGACGCGCGCTTCTCCAACGACAAGTCGCCGTACAAGACCTGGCAGGGGGCGCGCCTGTTCCATGAGCGCCGCCGCGAGGTGGCCGCGCCGTCGTTCTACGTGCACTTGCAGCCGGGCGAGAGCTTCGTCGGTGCCGGCCTGTGGCATCCAGAGCCGGAAACGCAGCGTCGCGTGCGCCACTTCATCCTCGACAACCCGGGCAGCTGGAAGGCCGCCGCGCATGCCCCGGCCCTGCGCAAGCGCTTCGATTTCGAGGAGAGCGAGAAGCTGGTGCGTCCGCCGCGTGGTTTCCCCGCCGACTTCGAGTTCATCGACGACCTCAAGCACCGCAACTGGGTGATGTGGCGCTCGCTGGACGACGCCACCATGACCGGCCCACGCCTGCTGTCCACGCTGGGCAAGGACCTGGCCGCGCTCGGTCCGTTCGTCGATTACCTGTGCGCCGCGCTGGATCTGGAGTTCTGATGTCGCAGGATCTTCCGCTGGCCCGCCAGCGGCGCGTGCTCGGCCGCACCGGCCTGGCCGTTTCACCGATCGGCCTGGGCTGCTCCGGCTTCTGGGGCCATCGCCGCTTCCCGGAGCATGAGGCGGCCGCCGTGGTCGAACATGCGCTCGCCCACGGCGTGAATCTGCTCGATACGGGTCACAACTATTCCGGCTTCCATGCCGAGCCGCGCCTGGGCCGCATCCTGCGCCCGTTGCTGAAGCAGTACCCGCGCGACGCGCTGGTGATCTCCAGCAAGGGCGGCACGCTGACCGGCCAGGCCGGCATCAGCGGTGCCGAGCAGCGCAACTTCTCGCCCGCGGCCATCACCGCCAGCTGCGAGGCGTCGCTGCGCAACCTCGGCCTGGATCACCTGGACATCTACCAGTTGCATGGCGCCAGCGAGCACGACATCAACGACGATCTGCTGGCCGCGCTGCAGCGCCTGCGCGAGCGCGGGTTGATCCGGCACACCGGCATCAACACCCACTCGGCCTCGACCCTGCGCTGGATGATCGCCCATCCCGGCGCCTTCGATGTGGTGCTGCTGGACTACAACGCCCTGCAGCAGGACCGCGAACCGCTGATCGACCAGTTGCAGGCGGTGGGCATCGGCGTGCTGGCCGGGACCGTGCTGGCGCAGGGCCACCTGCTGCCCGCGCGCCCGCGCCTGCCACGGCTGGCCGATGGCTGGTACTTGGCGCGCGCCTGGCTGAAGCCCAGCAGCCGCCAGCTGATGCGCAGTGCCCGCCAGATGCGCCGGGCAGTGGCCGCGATCCGCAGCCAGCGTCCGGCGCAGACCGCCTTCGCCTATGCATTGGGGCATCCCGGCGTGGCCAGCGGCATCCTCGGCACCACCCGCATCGGCAGCCTGGACGAGGTGCTGGCAACACGCGTGGAGGCGCTGGGCCCGACCGAGCGGCAACAGCTGGTGGAGGCCTTCGGCGACGGACAGCGTTCGCCCAGTCAGTAAGTCTTCACCCGGTACTGCCGCGGTTGCGGCAGTCTGGTCGCCATGAAGAAACTCTCCGCGCTTGTGGTGCTGCTGGTCCTGGCCTTGGCGGCCTGGTGGTTCGGCGGCCCGTACCTGACGGTCAACGGCCTGTCCAAGGCCATCGAGCAGCGCGACACCGCGCGCCTGGAACGTTACGTCGACTTCCCGCGCGTGCGCAGCAGCCTGCGCGCGCAGCTCAATGACTACCTGGTGAGCCAGGCCGGCCCCGAGGTGGCGGCCAGCCCGTTCGGCGCCCTGCTCTACGGCCTGGGTGATCAGCTCGGTGGCGCTGCGGTGGACACCCTGGTGACCCCGACCGGGATCGGCGCGATGCTGCAGGGCCACGTGTTGTGGAAGCGCGGCCGCAATGAACTGCAGGGCGGCGATGCGTTCGGCCCGACCGAGCCGGCGCAGCCCCTGAAGCAGGCCGAACACCATTTCGAGTCATTCGACCGCTTCGTGATCGATGTCGATCGCGGCCCCGGCCAGCCGCCGTTGAAGGTGGTGCTGGAGCCGCAGGGCCTGCGCTGGAAGGTGGTGGACCTGCAGCTGGGGCTGTCCGCCAGCCCGTGACCGGACCCGTGGCCTGACGGCAATGCCGACCAGGGGCGGCAACGACAGCCCCTAGCCCTCGTTGGCGACGCCGTGCGGCACGTGGCCGGCGGCCACATGCTCGCGGGCGCTGTCGATGTTGTGCTGCGAATCATCGAAGAAGATGTCGGCACCGAACGCCTGCAGGAACGGCCCCTTGTGGCGGCCGCCGAGGAACAGCGCTTCGTCCAGCCGCACGCCCCACTCGCGCAGCGTGCGGATCACCCGTTCATGCGCCGGCGCCGAACGCGCGGTCACCAGCGCGGTGCGGATCGGCGCGCTCTCGCCGGCCGGGAAGACTTCCTGCAGCGTATGCAGGGCCGACAGGAAGCCCCGGAACGGGCCCCCGCTGAGCGGTTCGCGGGCCCGTTCGCGCTCATGCCGGCCGAACGCTTCAACGCCCTGCTCGCGCGAAATGCGCTCACTCTCGTCGCCGAAGATCACCGCATCGCCGTCGAAGGCGATGCGCAGCTGGCCGGCCGGGCGACCGATGTCGATCTGGTCGGCTGCTGCGGCCGCGGTCTCGCCCGGCGGCTTGGGCAGGATGGTCGCCGCTGCGATGCCATGGCGCAGCGCGCTGCGCACCGATTCCGGGTTGGCCGACAGGAACAGATCGGTGCCGAACGGCTTCACGTAGGGCCAGGTCGGCTCGCCGGCGGTGAAGGTCGCGCGGATGATGCCCAGGCCGTAGTGCTGGATCGAGTTGAAGATGCGCAGGCCGGTGTCGGCCGAGTTGCGCGACAGCAGGATCACCTCGACCCGGGGGTTCTCCGGGCTGGCGCCCTGGTTCAGCGCCAGCAGCTTGCGCACCACCGGGAAGGCCACGCCGGGGCCGAGGATGTCGTCCTCGTGCTGGCGCTGGAACTCGGCGTAGGCCGCCACGCCATCGCTCTCGAACAGTGCGTGGCTTTCTTCGAGGTCGAACAGCGCGCGCGAGGTCACCGCGACGGTCAGCAAACGGGGGGAGTTGTCGCCCATCGGTGGGGGTCCTTCAAGCGGTCGGCACGGCCGGCCGCCTATTGTCCTCAAAAAACGAACTGTTCGCTCAGGATCCGGTCTTCCAGGTTGTGCTCCGGGTCGAACAGCAGGGTCACGCGGCGGTCCCTGGACTCGCGGATGGTCACCTCCACCACGTCGCGGGTCTCGTGCGAATCAGCGGTGACACTGACCGGACGCTTGTAGGGATCGAGCACGCGGAAGCGCACCTCGGTATCCGCCTTCAGGATCGCCCCGCGCCAACGCCGCGGGCGATAGGGCGCCAACGGCGTCAGGGCGATGGTATGCGAGCCCAGTGGCAGTACCGGGCCATGCGCGGAGTAGTTGTACGCGGTGCTGCCGGCCGGGGTGGCCACCAGCACGCCATCGCCGATCAGTTCGGCGACGCGCTCCTGGCCATTGAGGTCGATACCGATATGCGCGGCCTGGCGCGTCTGGCGCAGCAGCGAGACATCGTTGTAGGCCAGTGAACCGGTGCTGGTGCCCGATTCGGTCAGCGCCACCATTTCCAGCGGGCGCAGGTTGGCCGGTTCGGCGCGCGCAATGCGGGCCTGCACGTCGTCGTCGCCACGGTACTGGTTCATCAGGAAGCCGACGGTACCCAGCTTCATGCCGAACACCGGCTTGCCGAGGTGCCCGTGCCGATGCAGGGTCTGCAGCATGAAGCCGTCGCCGCCCAGCGGGCACAGCACGTCGGCCTGCTCCGGCGTGTGATCGCCATAACGCGAAATCATCGCCGCGCGGGCCATCTGCGCAGGTTCGGTGGTGCTGGCCAGGAAAGCGATGCGGGGGGTGTCGCTCATCGGTGGATCCGGGTGGGGTGTGCCAGCAAGAGCATACCCGGTAGTGCCGGCCGCTGGCCGGCAACAGCAGCCGGTTGCGGTTCATGCGGTTGCCGGCCAGCGGCCGGCACTACCCGGCAATGCAGAACGGCCCCGCTTTCGCGGGGCCGTTCCGGTTCACGCATGCCAGGCATGGCCTGGCACTACTTCACTTACGCACCATGCGCGGCCAGCTGGCCCAGGCGCTGCACCGCGACCGAGACGGTCGGGTAGTCCAGGGTCTTCTGCTCGGCCAGTTCGGCCAGCATCGCCAGGGTGAAGCGCAGGCTGTTGTCATCGCGACCCATCCAGGCCGCCACCTTGGCTTCGGCGCTGCCACCCTTGGTGCCCAGCACCTGGCCTGCCAGGTTGCGGTGGTTGGCCGCCAGTTCGTCACGCAGCACGCCACGTGCCACCGCATGCCAACGGCCGTTGACCTCCAGCGCGTCGACCTGCTCGAACAACCACGGCAGCTGCAGGGCATCGCCCAGGCGGAAGTGGACCTTGGACACGTCAACCGGCTTCAGCTTGCGGGTACGGGCCAGCTCGATGATGTCGAACGCCGGCTCCAGGAAGTGCAGTTCGGCCAGCTGCTGCGCCAGCGCGGACGGCAGGCCCTTTTCCTTCCACTCGGCCACCAGGGCTTCGTAGGTCGGACGCTGCGAATCCGGCAGCACGCCCGAAGCAACGCGGATGTCGTTGAACGGGCCCTGGTAGCGGTTGACCGCCTCGGTGATGCCCGGCATCGCGCCCGGCCGCGACAGCAGCCAGCGCACGAACGAACGCTGCAGCTTCCAGATCACTTCCAGTGCGTCGATCTGCACCGACTCCGGCACCTTGCCGTCGAGCGCGTCGATCTGCGCCCACAGTGCACGTGCATCCAGCGTTTCACGGCTGATGGTGTAGGCCTTGGCAACCTCGGCGATGGAACGGCCGGTGTCTTCCTGCATGCGCATCAGGAAGGTGGCGCCCATGCGGTTGATGGTCTGGTTGGTCACGGCCGTGGCGATGATTTCGCGCTTCAGGCGGTGACGCTCCATCGCGTCGGCGTACTTCTTCTGCAGCGGGGTCGGGAAGTAGCGCTGCAGCTCCTTGGACAGGTACGGATCTTCCGGAATGTCCGAATCCAGCAGCTGGTTGAACGCCACCAGCTTGGAGTAGGACAGCAGCACCGACAGCTCCGGACGGGTCAGGCCCTGGCCGCGTGCCTTGCGCTGCGACAGCTCGGCATCGGACGGCAGGAACTCGATCTGGCGGTCGAGCAGGCCCTGCTGTTCCAGGGTGCGGATGAAGTGCTGCTTGGACCCCAGGCGCTTGACCGCCATCCGCTCCATCAGGCTCAGCGCCTGGTTCTGGCGGTAGTTGTCGTTGAGCACCAGCTCGGCGACCTCGTCGGTCATCGACGCCAGCAGCTTGTTGCGCTGCTCGACGGTCAGCTTCTTGGCCCGCACCACATCGTTGAGCAGGATCTTGATGTTGACTTCGTGGTCGGAGGTATCGACGCCGGCCGAGTTGTCGATGAAGTCGGTGTTGAGCAGCACGCCGGCCTGGGCAGCCTCGATGCGGCCCAACTGGGTCATGCCCAGGTTGCCGCCCTCGCCCACCACCTTGCAGCGCAGCTCGCCACCGTTCACGCGCAGCGCGTTGTTGGCGCGGTCGCCGACATCGCTGTGCTGCTCGCTGGCGGCCTTGACGTAGGTACCGATGCCGCCATTCCACAACAGGTCGACCGGAGCCTTCAGGATCGCGCTCATCAGATCGTTCGGCGACAGCGCCTTGACGTTCTCGTCCAGGCCCAGCGCTTCGCGCACCTGCGGGGTGATCTCGATCGACTTCAGGCTGCGCGGGTACACGCCGCCGCCCTTGCTGATCAGCTTGGTGTCGTAATCAGCCCAGCTGGAACGCGGCAGGGTGAACAGGCGTTCGCGCTCGACGAACGACGTGGCCGCGTCCGGGTTCGGGTCCAGGAAGATATGGCGGTGGTCGAATGCAGCCACCAGGCGGATGTGGCGCGACAGCAGCATGCCGTTGCCGAACACGTCGCCCGACATGTCGCCGACGCCGACTGCGGTGAAGTCCTGGCTCTGGCTGTCACGGCCCAGGGCGCGGAAGTGGCGCTTGACCGATTCCCACGCGCCGCGCGCGGTGATGCCCATGCCCTTGTGGTCGTAGCCCACCGAGCCACCCGAGGCGAACGCATCGCCCATCCAGAAGCCGTGCGCGATGGCCAGGCCGTTGGCGATGTCGGAGAAGGTCGCGGTGCCCTTGTCGGCCGCCACCACCAGGTACGGATCGTCCATGTCGTGGCGCACGACATCCACCGGCGGCACGATCTTGTTGTTGACGATGTTGTCGGTGATGTCCAGCAGGCCCTGGATGAACAGCTTGTAGCAGGCCACGCCGTTGGCGAAGATCGCATCACGGTCGCCGTTCACCGGCGGGGTCTTGGCGAAGAAGCCGCCCTTCGCGCCGACCGGCACGATGACGGTGTTCTTGACCATCTGTGCCTTGACCAGGCCCAGCACTTCGGTACGGAAGTCCTCACGACGGTCCGACCAGCGCAGGCCGCCACGGGCGACCGCGCCGAAGCGCAGGTGGGTACCTTCCACGCGCGGGCCGTAGACGAAGATCTCGCGGTACGGGCGCGGCTTCGGCAGGTCCGGCACCAGCGCCGAATCGAACTTGAAGCTGATGACATGGCCGTGCTGGCCGTTGGCATCGGTCTGGTAGTAGCTGGTACGCAGGGTCGCGTCGATCACGCCCATGAACGAGCGCAGGATGCGGTCCTCGTCCAGGCTGGACACGCGGTCCATCAGCTTCAGCAGCGCATCGCGCGCGGCCTGCATCTGCGCGTCGCGGTCACCCTTGCGGGCATCGACCACGCTCTTGAGCACCTTCAGCGTGGCGTCGTCGCCAGCGGCCAGCACGTCGAAGTGGGCCTTCAGCTGGGCCTGGCCGGCGGCGATGTCATCCTTGCTCTCGTGGCCGGTGGCCGGATCGAAGCGGGCTTCGAACAGTTCCACCAGCAGGCGTGCCAGCAGCGGGTAGCGCGCGAAGGTGCCTTCCACGTACGCCTGCGAGAACGGCACGCCGGTCTGCAGCAGGTACTTGCAGTAGCCACGCAGCATGGCGACCTGGCGCCAGTGCAGGCCGGCAGCCAGCACCAGCCGGTTGAAACCGTCGTTCTCGGCGTCGCCATGCCAGACGCGGGCGAAGGTCTCGCCGAAAGCCTCGTCGACGCTGGCGGCATCGATCGCGCCGGCGGTCGACTCGACCTCGAAGTCCTGCACGTACACCGGGGCGTTGTCGACCGTCAGGCGGTACGGGCGCTCGGCGATCACGCGCAGGCCCATGTTCTCCATCATCGGCAGCGCGTCCGACAGCGGAATGTCGTCCAGCTGGCGGTACAGCTTCAGGCGCAGGCCATCCCCGCCTTCGCGCGGCACGGCCTGCAGGCTCAGGCGCAGGTCGTCCGGGCCGGTCAGCGCATCGAGCTGGCTGACATCGTTGGCGGCAACCGCGGTGCTGTTGTCTTCGATGTAGCCGGCCGGCAGTGCCTTGCCGATGCGGGCGGCGATGCGCAGGCCTTCGGTCTCGCCGTGGCGGGCCACCAGCGCTTCGCGCAGGTCGTCCTGCCAGTTGCGCAGCACCTGGGCCAGCTTCTGCTCCAGGTCGGCGGTATCGACGTCGAGCATCTCACCCGGCTTCGGGCGCACAATCAGGTGCACCTGCGCCAGCGGCGATTCGCCCAGCACCACCGAGCTGTCGACGTACTCACCGTGCAGTGCGTCCTTCAGCATCGCTTCGATGCGCAGGCGCACGTCGGTGTTGAAGCGCTCGCGCGGCAGGTAGACCAGCGCGGAGATGAAACGGCTGTACTTGTCGCGGCGCAGGAACAGGCGGCTGCGCACGCGCTCCTGCAGGCCCAGCACGCCCATCGCGGTGCGGAACAGTTCGTCCTCGCTGGACTGGAACAACTCTTCGCGCGGCAGGGTTTCCAGGATGTGGCGCAGGGCCTTGCCGCTGTGGCTGGCCGGGGCCAGGCCCGACTGCTTCATCACGTGCTCGTGGCGCTGGCGCACCAGCGGGATTTCCCACGGGCGGCGGTTGTAGGCGCTGGAGGTGAACAGGCCGAGGAAGCGCTGCTCGCCGATGATCTTGCCCTTGGCGTCGAATTCCAGCACGCCGATGTAGTCCATGTAACCGGCGCGATGCACGCGCGAACGGGCGTTGGTCTTGGTCAGGATCAGCGCGTCCTTCAACCCGGACGTGGTGTTCAGACCCTGCGCGGCCAGAGTCTTGACCGGACGGGCGGCGGACTTGTCCTTGCCGCGCATCAGGCCCAGGCCGGTGTCGTTCAGCGGCGCCAGCACCTCTTCCTTGCCCTGCTTCTCGACGCGGTACTCGCGGTAGCCGAAGAAGGTGAAGTGGTTGTCGGCAGCCCAGCGCAGGAACTCCTGCGCCTCCTTGCGCGACGCCGCGTCGACCGGCAGCTGGCGGCTGCCCAGGTCGTCGGCCAGCGCCAGCGCCTTGTCCTTCATCGGCTGCCAGTCGCGCACGATCGCACGTACTTCGTCCAGCGCCTTGTTGATGGCCTGTTCGATGGCGGCCATGGCGTCAGCCGGCTGGCGGTCGATCTCCAGCAGCATCACCGACTCGGCATCGCCCTCGCCGACCTTGACCAGCTTGCCGGCCTTGTCGCGGGTGAAGCGCAGCACCGGGTGGCCCAGCACGTGGACGCCCACGCCCTGCTCGGCCAGCGACATGGTGACCGTATCGACGAGGAACGGCATGTCATCGTTGACGATCTGCAGCACGGTGTGCGGCGATTCCCAACCGTTGGCCTTCGCGGTCGGATTGAACACGCGGACGTTGGCCTTGCCGGCCTTGCGGGCACGGGCGAATTCCAGCGTCTCAGCCGCGAGAGCGGCCCACTCTTCAGCGCTGTGGTGCGGGAACTCGTCCGACTCCATGCGCTTGTAGAAGTCAGTGGCAAAGGCCACTGCTTCGGCCTGTGCGGCCGCGGGGTAGCGCTTGCGCAAGGCCGTGTACACCGGCTCCAGGGAGAAACCAGCGGTCACTGCGACCTCCGACTCTGCTGGTTTCGTCTTGTTTTTCACGGTCTTGGCTGCGGTTTTTTGCGGTTTCATGGCAGAGCGATGCGCTTGCTCAGTTGGGAAAATGAAATTGTAGCCCTACGGCGCGAAAAGGCCTTGCTGCAGGACGGAATAAGCAGATTCGGGTTTGCTGCGGTTTAGACGCCTATTCAGTTCGCACCGGTATGGGCGTGGCGACCATTTCGGCACTGCCGGCAGGATCGGCAAAACGTGTTACCGGAAGACACACGCGGCGACGCGGATTGCATTCCACAATCCTGAACTGGACGGTATAGTCCACCGCGTGAACCCGGCCTACCTCCCCGTTGCCCTCGACGCGCGTGACCAGCGCGTGTTCGATGCCGTGCGCGACCTGCTCGCCCGGCAGGGCATGCAGATGAGCATGGAGGCGGTCGCCCAGCAGGCCGGCTGTTCCAAGCAGACCCTGTATTCACGCTATGGCAGCAAACAGGAACTGCTGCGCCGGGTGATGCAGCGCCATGTCGGCCACGCGACCGGGGCCATGCTTCGTGCACTCCGCGGTGACGACCTGCGTGCCAGCCTGCTCCAGTTCGCCACCGACTTCCTGGAGCATTTCAACCAACCGCACGTGGGCCAGGCCTGCCGGCTGATCGCCGCCGAGGCGTCCCAGTTTCCCGAAGAGGCGCGTACGCTTTACCGGCATGGTGCCGGCGCGCTGACGCTTCATCTTGCTGAATGGATTGAAACCGTTTGCATGCAAGGCCAGCTCCGGCATGACGACCCGCACTTCATGGCCGAACTGCTGCTGAGCATGATCGCCGGTCAGGATTTCGACAAACAGCGCTTCCATACGCCCCATCGTGATGACGCACTGCTGCGTCGGCGCTGGGCAGAGTTCTCCGTCGACAGCTTCCTGCGCGCGTTCGCGCCACAGCCGTCGCCGGCCCCGTCTACAAACCAACCCCGGAGTTCCTCCTGATGACCGCCCCACTCCGCACCCTTGCCCTGACGTGCGCCGTTGCTGTCGCGCTGGCTGCCTGCAAGAAGCCGGAACAGCAGACGCCCCCGCCGCCGGAGGTGGGCGTGATCGACGCCAAGCCGCAGACCCTGCCCCTGCAGCGTGAGCTGGTCGGCCGCCTGTCGCCGTTCCGCAGCGCCGACGTGCGCGCGCGCGTGCCGGGCGTGCTGCTCAAGCGCGTCTACCAGGAAGGCTCGCAGGTAAAGCAGGGCCAGACCCTGTTCCTGATCGACCCGGCGCCGCTGCGTGCTTCGCTCAACGCCTCCGAGGCCCAGCTGGCCTCGGCCCGCGCCACCTACGCCAACGCCAAGGTCGCCGCCGATCGCGCGCGCTCGCTGGCCCCGCAGCAGTTCGTCTCCAAGTCCGACCTGGACAACGCCGAATCGGCCGAGCGCACCGCCCTGGCCGCCGTCAAGCAGGCCGAAGCGGCAGTGACCTCCTCGCGGATCAACCTGGGCTACGCCGAAGTGACCGCGCCGATCAGTGGCGTGGCCAACAAGCAGCAGGTCACCGAGGGCGCGCTGGTCGGCCAGGGCGATGTGACCCTGCTGACCACCGTCGACCAGCTCGACCCGCTGTATGTGAACTTCTCGCTCAGCGTGGATGAGCTGACCCAGCTGCGTGCGCAGCAGGCCAAGGGCGCGCTGGCGCTGTCCGGCGACGGCAAGGCCACGGTGGCCGTGAAGCTGGCCGATGGCAGCACCTACAGCGAGCCGGGCACGCTGGACTTCTCTTCGACCACGGTCGATCCGGCCACCGGCGCGGTGTCGCTGCGTGCGCTGCTGCCGAACCCGCAGCAGATCCTGCTGCCGGGTGCCTTCGTCAGCTTCCAGGCCAACCTGGGCGAGCGCAACAACGCCTATCTGGTGCCGCAGCAGGCCCTGCTGCGTGATACCAACGGCGGCTACGTGATGGTGGTCGGCGCCGACGGCAAGGTCGTGCGCAAGAACGTGAAGACCGATGGCGCGCAGAACGGCAACTGGCTGGTCAGCGACGGCCTGGCCGCCGGTGACAAGGTGATCGTGGCCGGCGTGCAGAAGGTCAAGGAAGGTGCACCGGCCGTGGCCAAGCCGTGGACCCCGGGGCAGGACGCCAGCGGCAAGCCGGCCGCAGGCGGCGCTGCACCGGCCGCGGCTGCGGCAGCGCCGGCCGCGGGCCAGGCACCGGCCGACGCGGCCAAGCCCGAGCAGGCCGATGCGGCCAAGCCGGCCGCCACCGATTCGAACAAGCAGTAACGGGAACCTTCCGTCATGCCTAAATTTTTCATCGAGCATCCAGTCTTCGCCTGGGTGGTAGCGATCCTGATCTCGCTCAGCGGCGTGATCGCGATCCTCAACCTGGGCGTGGAGTCCTATCCCAACATCGCCCCGCCGCAGGTCACCGTCTCGGCGACCTACCCGGGCGCCAGCGCCGATACCACGGAAAAGTCGGTCACCCAGGTGATCGAGCAGCAGCTGACCGGCATCGATCATCTGCTGTACTTCAGCTCCTCGTCCGCCTCCAACGGACGTGCGCAGATCACCCTGACCTTCGAGACCGGTACCGATCCGGACATCGCCCAGGTGCAGGTGCAGAACAAGGTCTCGCTGGCCACGCCACGCCTGCCTTCGGAAGTCACCCAGCAGGGCGTGGTGGTGGCCAAGGCCAACGCCGGCTTCCTGATGGTGGTGGCGCTGCAGTCCGATACCCCGACCATCAACCGTGACGCGCTGAACGACATCGTCGGCTCGCGCGTGCTCGACCAGGTCTCGCGTATCCCCGGCGTCGGCAGCACCCAGCAGTTCGGTTCCGAGTACGCCATGAACATCTGGCTGAACCCGGAGAAGATGCAGGGCTATGGCCTGTCGGCCAGCCAGGTACTGGCCGCGGTACGTGCGCAGAACGTGCAGTTCGCCGCCGGTGCGCTGGGTTCGGACCCGTCGCCGGAAGGCCAGCACTTCACCGCCACGGTCTCGGCCGAAGGCCGCTTCAGCTCGCCGCAGGAATTCGAGAACATCATCCTGCGCGCCAACGCTGACGGCTCGCGCGTGCTGTTGAAGGACATCGCCCGCGTCGCCTTCGGTGCCAACAACTACGGCTTCGACACCCAGTACAACGGCAAGCCGACCGGCGCCTTCGCCATCCAGCTGCTGCCGGGCGCCAACGCCCTGAACGTGGCCGAAGCGGTGCGCGCCAAGATGGACGAGCTGCAGCCCAGCTTCCCGTCCGGGGTGACCTGGTTCTCGCCGTACGACAGCACCACGTTCGTCAAGATCTCGATCCAGGAAGTGGTCAAGACCCTGTTTGAAGCGGTCTTGCTGGTGTTCCTGGTGATGCTGATCTTCCTGCAGAACTTCCGCGCCACCCTGATCCCGACCCTGGTCATCCCCGTCGCCCTGCTCGGTACCTTCCTGGGCATGTGGATGATCGGCTTCACGATCAATCAGCTGACCCTGTTCGCGATGGTGCTGGCGATCGGCATCGTGGTCGACGACGCGATCGTGGTGATCGAGAACGTCGAACGCATCATGAGCGAGGAAGGCCTTGCGCCGAAGCCGGCCACGCAGAAGGCGATGACCCAGATCACCGGCGCGGTGGTGGCAATCACCGTCGTGCTGGCCGCGGTGTTCATCCCGTCCGCCCTGCAGGGCGGTGCCGCCGGTGAGATCTACAAGCAGTTCGCGCTGACCATCGCCATCTCGATGGCGTTCTCGGCGTTCCTGGCGCTGGGCTTCACCCCGGCGCTGTGCGCGACCTTCCTCAAGCCGACGCACAACGACAACCCGAACATCGTCTACCGCACCTTCAACAAGTACTACGACAAGATCAGCCACACCTACGTGGGGCACATCACCTCGGCGGTGCGCCATGCCCCGCGCTGGATGATCCTGTTCGTGGTGCTGACCGCGCTGTGCGGCTTCCTGTTCACCCGCATGCCGGGCAGCTTCCTGCCGGAAGAAGACCAGGGCTATGCGCTGGCGATCGTGCAGCTGCCCCCGGGCTCGACCAAGGGCCAGACCAACGAAGTGTTCGCGCAGATGCGCGGCATCCTGGAAAAGCAGGATGGCTATGAAGGCATGCTGCAGGTGGCCGGCTTCAGCTTCGTCGGTTCCGGCGAGAACGTGGGCATGGGCTTCATCCGCCTGAAGCCGTGGGAGGAACGCAAGTTCACCGCGCCGGAGTTCATCCAGAACATGAACGGCGCGTTCTACGGTATCAAGGAAGCGCAGATCTTCGTGGTCAACCTGCCTACCGTGCAGGGCCTTGGCCAGTTCGGCGGCTTCGACATGTGGCTGCAGGACCGCAGCGGTGCCGGCTACGAGCAGCTGACCCAGGCGCGCAACATCCTGCTGGGCAAGGCCGCGCAGAAGCCTGAAGCCCTGGTCGGCGTGCGTCCGAACGGGCTGGAGAACGCCCCGCAGCTGCAGCTGCACGTGGACCGTGTGCAGGCGCAGTCGATGGGCATGTCGGTGTCGGACGTGTACAGCACCATCCAGCTGATGCTGGCTCCGGTGTACGTCAATGACTTCTTCTACGAAGGCCGCATCAAGCGCGTGACCATGCAGGCCGATGGCCCGTACCGCACCGGCCAGGAGTCGCTGAAGAGCTTCTACAGCCCCTCCACCCTGACCCAGAACGCCGATGGCACCAATGCGATGATCCCGCTCAACACGGTGGTCAAGTCCGAATGGGTGTCGGCACCGCCGTCGCTGAGCCGCTACAACGGCTACTCGGCGATCAACATCGTCGGCTCGCAGGCCCCGGGCACCAGCTCGGGCGAAGCGATGCAGACCATGGAGAGCATCGTCAACGACGACCTGCCGGCCGGCTTCGGCTACGACTGGTCCGGCATGTCCTACCAGGAAATCCTGGCCGGCAATGCCGCCACGCTGCTGCTGGTGCTGTCGATCGTGGTGGTGTTCCTGTGCCTGGCCGCCCTGTATGAAAGCTGGTCGATCCCGGTGGCGGTGCTGCTGGTCGTGCCGCTGGGCGTGCTGGGTGCCCTCGGCCTGTCGATGCTGCGCGGCCTGCCCAACGATCTGTTCTTCAAGATCGGCCTGATCACCGTGATCGGCCTGGCGGCAAAGAACGCGATCCTGATCGTGGAGTTCGCGGTGGAGCAGCGCGCAGCAGGCAAGAACCTGCGCGATGCCACCATCGAGGCGGCCCGCCTGCGTTTCCGCCCGATCCTGATGACCTCGTTCGCGTTCATCATGGGCGTGATCCCGATGGCGATCTCCACCGGCGCCGGCGCCAACTCCCGCCACGCCATCGGTACCGGCGTGATCGGCGGCATGCTGTTCGCCACCCTGCTCGGCCTGCTGATGATCCCGGTGTTCTTCGTGGTTGTGCGCCGCATGCTGGGCGACAAGCTGGATGAACCGTCGAAGGAGTTCATGGAACGCCAGCGGGACGCCGAGTCCGCCCACCGCCCGGATCGTTGATCCGGCGGTGCGCTGAAACGAAAAGGCCCCGGAGCGATCCGGGGCCTTTTTTTTTGTCGCTGCTCTCGAATGCATGCCAACCTTGGTTGGCGCGCTTCGGGCAACGCCTCAGCGCAGCAGCGCGACCACCGCGCACACTGCCACCAGAACCAGCGCGGCCCACTGCATCGGCACGAAGAAGAAATGATGGGGCGCGACTTCACCCTTCTGCCGGGGTGCACGGTTGAGCCACAGGCCCAGCAGCACGTTCACTGCCGCGCCAATTCCGGCACCCAGCAACACCTGCGGGAGCGGGATGTTGCCCTTGGGGCCTGCGTGCGGGAAGAAATACGCCAGCAGCAGGATCGCTGCGATCGGCGTGACCAGTGTCAGGATTCCCCAACCACGATAGATCATCTGTGCAGACCGTGTGGAAACGGCCTGCATTGGAACAGATCCGGCATCGTTCGGCCAAGAGCACGGCGCATCCACGCATGGCGCCGATCTACTGGCCGCGCCGCCATTGCAGCGGCGCGGCCGTTGCGTCTCAGCGCAGCCCGGTTTCGTTGCGGGCGATGACCAGTCGCTGGATTTCCGAGGTGCCTTCGTAGATCTCGGTGATCTTGGCATCACGGAAGTAACGCTCCAGCGGCATCTCCTTCGAGTACCCCATGCCGCCGTGGATCTGCACCGCCTGGTGGGTGATCCACATCGCCGCCTCCGAGGCGGTCAGCTTGGCCACGGCCGCTTCCGTGCTGAAGCGCTTGCCCTGGCCCTTCACCCATGCCGCACGCAGGGTCAGCAGCAGCGCTGCATCCAGCTTGCACTTCATGTCGGCAATCTTGGCCTGGGTCATCTGGAAGGTACCGATCGGCGCCCCGAACGCCTTGCGCTCCTTCACGTAGTCCAGGGTCGCTTCATAGGCGGCACGGGCGATGCCGATGGCCTGCGAAGCGATACCGATGCGGCCGGCATCGAGCACGCCCATCGCGATCTTGAAGCCCTCGCCTTCCTGGCCCAGCACGTCTTCGGGCTGCGCCACGTAATCGTTGAACTCGATCTCGCAGGTGGCCGAGGCGCGGATGCCCAGCTTCGGCTCGGTCTTGCCGCGACCGAAGCCGGCCTTGTCGGTATCGATGAGGAAGGCGGTGATGCCACGCGCTCCCTTGTCCGGCTCGCTCATCGCGAACAGCACGATGTACTTCGCCACCGGGCCGGAAGTGATCCAGCTCTTCTTGCCGTTGATGACGAAGGTGCCGTCGGCCTGCTTCACCGCGCGGCAGCGCATGGCGGTGGCATCGGAGCCGGACTGCGGCTCGGTCAGCGCGAACGCGCCGATGGCCGTGCCTTCGGCGATCGCACGCACATAGGTCTGCTTCTGCTGTTCGCTGCCATGGGTGAGAATGCCGTTGCAGAACAGCGAGTTGTTGACCGACATGATGGTCGAGTGGGCGGCGTCGGCGGCGGCGACCTCCACCATCGCCAGCACGTACGCAACCGGGTCCATGCCCGCACCGCCGTATTCGGTCGGCACTTCGATGCCCATCAGGCCGTTCTCGCCCAGCAGGCGGATGTTGTCCAGCGGGAACTCGCCGGTGCGGTCGTGATGCTCCGCGCTGGGGGCGATCTTCTCCTGCGCGATGCGCCGCGCCACGTCCTGCAGCATCAACTGCTCTTCGGTAAAGCTGAAATCCACAACACCCTCCCGGGTACATGAAGTTATGGGCCGCATACGGCGCGCCCAGGTGCCCCGATTGTACCGGGGCCCGGCTGTTTCCGTACGCTGGCGACTTGACCGCGGGAGGCCTTCTCGGCGAATATATCTCTATATCGCGATAGGTAGATATTTATGGATCTGGAAGACTGGTCGACCCGCCTGAAGGTGTTCGCCGATGCGACCCGCGTGCGCCTGCTGGCGCTGCTGGAGCAGGAGGAACTCACCGTGGCCGAACTGTCGGCGATCACCCGGCTCGCGCAGCCGCGCGTGTCCACCCACCTGGCGCGCCTGAAGGAAGCCGGCCTGGTCCGCGACCGCCGTGCCGGCGTGTCGGCCTACTACCGTTTCGACGAGGCCCAGCTGGACCCGGCGCAGCGCGCATTGTGGCATGCCCTGAGCAACGGAAGCGACGACCCGTTGCTGCGGCAGGACGCCGAGCGCGTTGCCGCCGTGCTGGCCCACCGCGCCTCGGACCAGAACTGGGCCGACAGCGTGGCCGGCGACATGGAGCGCCACTACTCGCCGGGCCGCACCTGGGAGGCCCTGGCGCGTACCGCGTTGCCGCTGCTGGAAACCGGCGACGTGCTGGACATCGCCTCCGGTGACGGCGTGCTGGCCGAACTCGTCGCCCCGCATGCCAAGCGCTACATCTGCATCGATACCAGCGCGCGCGTGGTCGCCGCCGCCAGCGAGCGCCTGCGCCGCCTGCCCAATGTGGAAGTGCGCGAAGGCGACATGCACGCGCTGCCGTTCAAGGACAGCAGTTTCGACCTGGTGGTGCTGATGCACGCGTTGACCTACGCCAGCAAGCCGGCGCAGGCGGTGACCGAAGCCGCGCGCGTGCTGCGCCCGGGTGGCCGCCTGCTGCTGTGCAGCCTGGCCCGCCACGAACACAAGGCCGCGGTGGAAGCCTACGGCCACGTCAACCTTGGCTTCAGCGACAAGGAACTGCGCAGGTTCGTCGACAAGGCCGGCCTGCAGGTGTCCAGCCTGGAGACGGTCACCCGCGAAAAGCGTCCGCCGCACTTCGAAGTGATTTCGCTGATCGCCAACAAGCCCTGAGCCCGAGACTGCCATGCCTGCCCTGCCCTGGTTGCATCCTGATCGTGCCAACGCCCTGCTCGACGCCCTGCGCGAGCGGATCCTGATCATCGACGGCGCGATGGGCACGATGATCCAGCGCCATGGCCTGCAGGAAGACGACTATCGGGGCGAGCGCTTCGCCGGTGGCTATGACCATGCACATGGCCCCGGCTGCGACCACGGCGCCCCCGAGGGCCATGATCTGAAGGGCAACAACGATCTGCTGCTGCTGACCCGTCCGCAGATCATCGCCGACATCCACACCGCCTACCTGGAAGCAGGCGCGGATCTGGTCGAGACCAACACCTTCAACGCCACCTCGGTCAGCCAGGCCGACTACCACCTCGAGCACCTGGTGTACGAGTTGAACAAGGCCGGGGCGGCGGTTGCACGCGCCTGCTGCGATGCGGTGGCTGCAACCACGCCCGGCAAGCCACGCTTCGTCATCGGTGTGATCGGCCCGACCAGCCGCACCGCCTCGATCAGCCCCGACGTGAATGATCCGGGCTTCCGCAACACCAGCTTCGACGAGCTGCGCGACACCTACCGGGAAGCCATCGAAGGGCTGATCGACGGGGGCGCCGACACCCTCATGGTCGAGACCATCTTCGACACGCTCAATGCCAAGGCGGCGCTGTATGCGCTGGAAGAAGCGTTCGACGCGCGCGGCGCACGCCTGCCGGTGATGATCTCCGGCACCATCACCGACGCCTCCGGGCGCACGCTGTCCGGGCAGACCGCCGAAGCGTTCCACGCCTCGCTGGCACACGCGCGGCCGTTGTCGATCGGCTTGAACTGCGCACTGGGTGCAGAGGCGATGCGACCACACGTGGAAACCCTTTCGCAGGTCGCCGACTGCCACGTCAGCGCCCACCCCAATGCGGGCCTGCCCAACGCCTTCGGCGAATATGACGAAACGCCGGAAGAGATGGCCGCCACCCTGCGCGGCTTCGCCGAGGATGGCCTGCTGAACCTGGTCGGCGGCTGCTGTGGCTCCACGCCCGCGCACATCCGCGCCATCGCCCAGGCCGTCGCCGGATTGCCGCCGCGCGCCCTGCCCGCTTCCCGGGAGCAGCAGGCCGCATGAGCACCCCGCCCTATACCCGCCTGTCCGGCCTGGAGCCGCTGGTCATCACACCGGACCTGCTGTTCATCAACGTCGGCGAGCGCACCAACGTCACCGGCAGCGCGCAGTTCCGCAAGCTCATCAAGGAAGGCCGCTACGAAGAGGCGGTGGACGTGGCCCGCCAGCAGGTCGCCAGCGGAGCGCAGATCCTCGACGTCAACATGGACGAGGGCCTGATCGATTCGGAAGCGGCAATGACCCGCTACCTCAACCTGATCATGTCCGAGCCGGACATCGCCCGCATCCCGGTGATGGTCGATTCCTCCAAGTGGAGCGTGATCGAGGCCGGGCTGAAGTGCCTGCAGGGCAAGAGCGTGGTCAATTCGATCTCGCTGAAGGAAGGCGAGGCGCTGTTCCGCGAACATGCACGCAAGGTGCTGCGCTACGGTGCCGCTGCGGTGGTGATGGCCTTCGACGAAAACGGGCAGGCCGACACCTGCGCGCGCAAGGTCGAGATCTGCACCCGCGCCTATCGCATCCTGGTCGACGAGATCGGCTTCCCGCCGCAGGACATCATCTTCGACCCGAACATCTTCGCCGTCGCCACCGGTATCGAAGAGCACGACAACTACGCGGTGGACTTCATCGAAGCCACCCGCATCATCAAGCAGACGCTGCCGCACTGCCATGTCTCCGGCGGGGTCTCCAACGTTTCGTTCTCCTTCCGCGGCAATGAAACGGTGCGCCAGGCGATCCACTCGGTGTTCCTGTACCACGCGATCGCGGCCGGGATGGACATGGGCATCGTCAACGCCGGTGCCATGCCGATCTATGACGAGCTGGAGCCGGAGCTGCGCGAACGCGTCGAGGACGTGATCCTCAACCGCCGCAGCGATGCCACCGAGCGTCTGCTGGAGATCGCCGAGCGTTACAAGGGCAGGAAGGGCGCAGCGAAGGCGGAGGACCTGGCCTGGCGCGAGAAGCCTGTCGCGCAGCGCCTCGCCCATGCCCTGGTGCACGGCCTGGACGCTTATGTCGAGGAAGACACCGAGCTGGCCCGGCAGGCCGCCAGCCGACCGCTGGACGTGATCGAAGGCCCGCTGATGGATGGCATGAACATCGTCGGCGACCTGTTCGGTGCGGGCAAGATGTTCCTGCCGCAGGTGGTCAAGTCCGCGCGCGTGATGAAGAAGGCGGTGGCCTACCTGCTGCCCTACATCGAGGCCGAGAAGGCGCGCAGCGGTGACACCGCCAAGAGCAACGGCAAGATCATCATGGCCACGGTGAAGGGCGACGTGCATGACATCGGCAAGAACATCGTCGGCGTGGTCCTGGCCTGCAACAACTTCGACGTGGTCGACCTGGGCGTCATGGTGCCGGCGCAGAAGATCCTGGATGCCGCCCGCGAGCACCATGCCGACCTGATCGGCCTGTCCGGACTGATCACGCCGTCGCTGGAGGAGATGAGCCACGTCGCCCGCGAGATGGAGCGCCAGGGTTTCGACCTGCCGCTGCTGATCGGCGGCGCCACCACCTCGCGCGCGCACACCGCGCTGAAGATCGACCCGCATTACAAGGCGCCGACGGTGTGGGTGAAGGACGCCTCGCGCGCGGTGGGCGTGGCCCAGTCGCTGATCTCGCGCGACCTGCGCGAGGCCTTCGTCGCCGCCAACGAGGCCGACTATGCCGAAATCCGCGCGCGCCATCGCAACCGTGGCGACGCCAAGCGCCTGGTCACGCTGGAGCATGCACGCGCGCAGAAGTTCCAGGGCGGCTGGGACAGTTACACGCCACCGGCACCGCGCCAGCCCGGCCTGCATGTGTTCGACGACTACCCGTTGGCCGAACTGGTCGACTACATCGACTGGACGCCGTTCTTCCAGGCCTGGGAACTGGCCGGCAAGTTCCCGGCCATCCTCACCGACGAGATTGTCGGCACCCAGGCCAGCGATCTGTACAAGGATGCCCGCGCGATGCTCGACCGCATCGTCGAAGAAAAGTGGCTGACCGCCAAGGCCGTGTTCGGCCTGTGGCCGGCCAACAGCGTCGGCGACGACGTGCGCGTGCAGCACCCCCAGGGCGAGACTACGTTGTACTTCCTGCGCCAGCAGGTCGACAAGCCGGCCGAGCGGCCGGACTTCTGCCTGGCCGATTTCATCGCTCCCGCCGACAGCGGCCGCCAGGACTGGATCGGTGCGTTCGCGGTCACCGCGGGCATCGGCATCGATGCCCACGTCGCGCGCTTCGAGGCGGACCATGACGATTACAACGCGATCCTGCTGAAGGCACTGGCCGACCGCTTCGCCGAAGCGCTGGCCGAGCGCCTGCACCAGCGCGTGCGCACTGAATTCTGGGGCTATGACCGCGCCGAGGCGCTGGACAACGACGCCCTGATCGACGAGCAGTACCGCGGCATCCGGCCGGCGCCCGGCTATCCCGCCTGCCCGGAGCACAGCGAGAAACGGCGCCTGTTCGACCTGCTGCAGGCCGAAGCAAACGCCGGCATGGAACTGACCGAGAGCTTCGCGATGCTGCCCACGGCCGCCGTTTCGGGCTACTACTTCAGCCACCCGCAGAGCCAGTACTTCGTGGTCGGCCGGCTCAGCCGCGAACAGGTCAGCGACTACGCCCGCCGCAAGGGCGTTGACCGCGCCCAAGCCGAACGCTGGCTCGCCTCCAACCTCGACTACGACCCCGAATGACACAAAAAGGGGACGGAGGGGATTAAGTCGTTTATGCATTCGCGACTTAATCCCCTCCGTCCCCTTTTTGCCTCATCATTCCGCAATGACCGTTCCCGTTGCCCGCCTCTCCAGCTTTTACCTGTTCTACTACGCGGCGCTGGGCGCGTTCACTCCGTACTGGAGCCTGTTCCTGACCGCGCGCGGCATGAGCGTGACCGCGATCAGCGTGATGATGGGCCTGTGGTATGCCACCCGCGTGATCGCACCCAGCACCTGGACCTCGCTGGCGGCCGCATCACCGCGACCGATCCGCCTGCTCCGCGCGGGCTGCGTGCTGACCCTGCTCAGCTTCGCCGCCTTCCTGCTGCCGCTGCCGCAGCCGTGGATGTACCCGGCGATGGTGGTGTTCTGCTTCTTCTACAACGCGGTGATGCCGCAGTTCGAGTCGATCACCCTCACCCATCTGGGCAACGACAGCCATCGCTACGGGTTGATCCGGGTCTGGGGCTCGCTCGGCTTCATCGCCGTCGTGACCCTGTTCGGCTGGCTGATCGAAGGTGACGGCACGGCCAGCCGCGCCGGGCTGCTGCCCTGGATGATGCTGCCGCTGTTCGCCTTGCTGGTGGCCTCGGCCTTCAGCAACCACTATGCGCGCGACATCGGCAGGACCCAGGGCGATGCGAGCGGCTTCTGGCAGATCGTGCGCCGCCCGCCGGTGCTGGCCTTCTTCCTGGCCGCGTTCATGGAGCAGCTGTCATTCGGCCCGTACTACACGTTCTTTTCGGTCTACATGGACCATCACGGTTACCGCACCTCCACGCTCGGCCTGCTGTGGACCATCGGCGTCGTCTTCGAAGTCGGCGTGTTCTTCACCATCGGCCGTTTCTTCCGCCGCTATGACGCCAGTTGGATGCTGTTGATCGCGCTGGTCAGTTCCTGCCTGCGCTGGGCGGTGACCGCCCTGTTCCCCGAAAACCTGCCGGTGATGCTGCTGGCGCAGACCGCGCATGCGCTGGGCTTTGCCGCCTTCTTCGCGGCTGCGATGCAGATGCTGGCCACCTACTTCCCGGGCCGGCTCAACGGTCACGGCCAGGGCCTGCTGTACGGCTTCTCGTCCGGCGTGGGCGGCGTGCTGGGCGCACTGATCGCCGGTCAGCTGTGGAAGATCGACGACGGCCGCACGGCCTTCCTGGCCGGCAGCGGCTTCGCGCTGGTCGGCGCCCTGCTCTGCTTCTTCGCGCTCAGCCTGCCGCTGATACGTGCGCGCCGGCCCCGCAACGCACACTGACAACGCTCCGGTTCAGCGCTGCAGCACCACCTGCTGCAGCGACGGCAGCAGCACGCGATTGCCGTGCGCACTGAGATGATCGCCATCGAAGAACAGCGGCCGTCCATCGCGCTGGGCTGGACATAACGCGTCGTCGCACAGCACCGGCATCGGGTCCCACAGCACGCCGCCCGGCAGTCCATCGACCACCTGCCGCAGGCTGCCCAGCATGGGTGCCCGCAACGTTTCCATCGCGACGCGCGTGCTGTCCAGGCCGTTGCGGCAGACCTCGTTGCGCGCATTGAAGCGGTCCGAGCAGCGATAGGGCGGCGCCGGCAGCACCGGTTTGGGCGCCTCCAGCACGATGCGTACGCCACGCTCGGCCAGGGGCCGCCACTGCGCGACCGCCTCGGCCACTTCGGCGTCGCGTCCTGCCGCGGCCTCTGCCGTCAGTTCGCCCGCCAACTGCGCGTCGGCGTCGAACAGCACGAATTGATCCGACAGGCGCGGCACCCGCAGCGATACCAGCACCACGGCGTCCCCCGGCTGCGCGCGCTGCGCGATGTCGGCGAACACCGCTGCGTCGAAATCGGCGCAACCGGCCCCGGCACCGCGCCACTTCTGCAGGCTCACCTGCGGGCATCCGCCGCGGCCATAGAGGGAGACCTCAGAGCCGGTTTCCAGCGCCAGCCGCTGCAGCAGCTCGATGTAGGCCATCGCATGCGAATCACCGGCAACAAACACGCGCTTCGGCGCACCGGCCGGCAGCGGGCGGTCGCAGTTTCCACGAGCAAAGGTCCGCGCACTGCCGCCTTCGAATCGATGCTTCGCGACCATCAGAGCACAATCAGGATAATCACCCGCCACGCTCTTGCCGTTGGGGTACCAATCGGCCGGATGCCGGCTGACGGTACTCAGCGACAGCCGCGGCGCCTGCAGGTAGAGCAATGACTGGATGCCGGCAGCACACAGCAGTACGACCGCGCCGCTCAGCACCCACCGGCCTGGACGCAGACGCTGCGACAACGGGCCGCGGAAGGGTTGCTCGACCCAGCGCCACGATACCCATGACAGCAGCAGCACCAGCGCCATCGCAACGGTCATCTGCACCGGTGTCTGCAGGCCCACGGTCCAGCGCATCAGCACGAACACCGGCCAGTGCCACAGATACAGCGAGTACGACAGCAGGCCGATGCGGCGCATCGGGGCGCTGGCCAGCAGCCGCGCCACCCATGCCTGCGGATGATGATGCAGCGCCCACAGCAGGCCCGCGGTGGCGAAGGCCGGCAGCAGGCCGTCAGGCCACGGCGAACGCCCGGCACGCGCGGACCACAGCGCCCACCCCAGCAGGGCCAGCGCCATCAGAGCCAGCAGGGAGAACACCGGCGCAGCGCGCTTCAGCGCCTGCCCGGCTGCCGGGTCCAGCGATTCGCGCACGTGCAGCAGTTGGAACAGCAGCACGCCCACGCCCAGTTGCCAGAGGCGGGTGCTGGTGGCATAGAACGCCCACGACGGCGGCGCCTCGCGCAGACCCAGCACCGCAGCGTGCAGCAGCGATGCCGCGCTAACCAGGGCGAACAGACCCAGACTGATCCAACGCCCGCGTACGCCGCGTGCCCACGCCAGGAACAGCAACGGGAACAACAGGTAGAACTGCTCTTCCACACCCAGCGACCAGGTATGGGTGTAGGGATTGAACTCGGCCTTGGGCGCGAAGTAATCGTTGCCGATCGCCGCCAGCACCCAGTTGCTGAAGCCGAAGAACGCCATCAGCCCGGTCTTGTCGCTGGCTTCGCTGAGCCACGACTCGGGAATGAACAGCACGCTCGCCACGGCGGTCAGCAACAGGCAGGCCAGCAACGCCGGCGCGATGCGACGGATGCGGCGCGCATAGAAGCGCAGCATCGACTGCCCCAGCGACAGCGGCGGCAGCCGATGTACCGACGCACTGACCACGAAACCGGAGATGACGAAGAACACGTCCACGCCGGTGAACCCGCCCGGCAGCCAGGCCGGGTCCAGGTGGAACAGAATGACGGCCAGCACGGCGATCGCACGCAGGCCGTCAATGTGCGGCACATAGCCGCGGCTTGGATCAGCGGTCATCCCTTCCCCCACGGCCGCGACGGCAGCGCGCCCGCGGCGGTCACGCGTTTACCAGACCAGGTCGTCCGGTACCTGGTACTGCGGATCGGCGTATGGATCTTCTTCGGCCGGCGCATTCGGATCGACCTTCAGCGCCACCGATGCGGCAAACACCGCCTCGCACTCGGCCAGCACTTCGGCGGTCACCAGCAGGTAACGGCCATTGAGCTGGACCACGCCCAGCTCACCGGCATTGAGCGCGGTCAGCTGTTCGGCGGTCACGTAGATGCGCTTGATCTTGCCGCCGTACGGGAAGTGGCGGGCAATGTCGGCCGCCTCGGCATTCAGGCTCTTGTCCTTCAGCAGTTCTTCCAGCTTGGCCTTCGCCTCGCGGCGGACGCGTGCTTCTTCCTGCTTCAGGCGCTCGGCTTCGATGCGCTCTTCCTTTTCCCGCTGCGCGCGAATGGCATAGGCCTTGGCCAGATCCATCTCTTCGGCGCTGCGCGGCTTGCGCGGGCCCTGGCTGCGGGCCTGCCCAGCAGGCTTGCCCGGGCCGCCACGGCCATGCCCACGACGCTCACCGGGCGTGTGCTCGCCCTTGCCAGCGCCCTGCGGCTTTCCATTGCCGTTGCCACCCTTGCCCTGCGGGCGGCCGTCACGACGGGGGGCATCATTCTTGCGCTCGGGCTTGGGCGCAGGCTTGAAGCCCAGGCCCAGCAGCTGGTCGCGGAGGGTATCGCTCATAGAGGTCGGATCAGTAGTGCGGCGGCGGCGGTTCGCTCGCCGGATCGGAAGAATTCAATGCGTTGCGGACCTTGCCCAGGTCTTCCAGCAGCACGCGCAGCACATCGGCGTTGCGCATGCCCTGCATGCGGGCATCGGCCAGCGCATCGCTCAGTTCGGCCAGCGCCTGCTCCTGGAAGGACACGCGCATCTCCAGCTCGACCAGGCGCGCTTCCAGCGCCTGCTCGCGTTCGGTTGGCAGCAGGTCAGACATGCAGCGAGCGCCCCCGGCCGATGCCGTAGTACGCCAGGCCCGCCGCTTCCACATCCGCCGGCTCGTACAGGTTGCGCCCGTCGAACACCACCGCGTCCTTCAGCTGCTCGCGCAGCTTCTGGAAATCGGGGCTGCGGAACTGCTTCCACTCGGTCACCACGACCAGTGCATCCGCGCCCTGCAGCGCTTCGTCGGCACTGCTGCAGAACACCAGGTCATCGCGTTCGCCGAAGATGCGCTGCGATTCGTGCATCGCTTCCGGATCGTAGGCACGCACCGTTGCACCGCCTTCCCACAGCTGCGCCAGCAGTCGGCGGCTGGAGGCTTCGCGCATGTCATCGGTGTTCGGCTTGAAGGCCAGGCCCCACACGGCAAAGGTCTTGCCACGCACGCCCTCATCCTCGCCCTTGTCGTAATGACGCTGGATCAGCGCGAACAGATGTCCCTTCTGCGCATCGTTGACCGCTTCGACGGCGTTCAGCAGCTTCGGCTCCAGGCCAGCCTGCTGCGCAGTGCGGGCCAGTGCCTGCACATCCTTGGGGAAACACGAGCCGCCATAACCGGCGCCCGGGTAGATGAAGTGCCAGCCGATGCGCGGATCCGAGCCGATGCCCTGGCGAACCTGTTCCACATCGGCGCCGACACGCTCGGCGATGTTGGCGATTTCGTTCATGAACGAAATCTTGGTCGCCAGCATCGCGTTGGCGGCGTACTTGGTCAGCTCGGCCGAGCGCACGTCCATTTCCACCACGCGGTCGTGGTTGCGGTTGAACGGCGCGTACAGGCGCCGCATCACCGCCACCGACTCGGCGCTGGTCGCACCGATGATGATGCGGTCCGGGCGCATGCAGTCGGCAACGGCATCGCCTTCCTTCAGGAATTCCGGATTGGAGACCACGTCGAAGGCGATGTCGGCCCCCCGTGCGGCGAGCTCGGCGGCGATGGCCGCGCGTACCTTGTCGGCGGTGCCCACCGGCACCGTCGACTTGTTGACCACCACGGTCGGCACGCTCATGTGCTGGCCGATGGTGCGGGCCACGGCCAGCACGTACTGCAGATCAGCGCTGCCATCCTCGTCCGGCGGCGTGCCGACGGCGATGAACACGACCTGGCCGTGGCCGATCGCGGCTGCGGCATCGGTGGTGAACGTCAGCCGCGACGCGGCGTGGTTGGCCTTCACCATCGGTTCCAGGCCCGGCTCATAGATCGGGATGATGCCCTGGTTGAGGCCATCGACCTTGGCCTGGTCGATATCGACGCAGACCACCTGGTGGCCGACATCGGCCAGGCAGGTACCGGTCACCAGCCCTACATAACCGGTACCGAAAATCGCAACGCGCATGTCCGTGCTGGCTCCGTGGTCGCTTACGGCAGGACGCCCAGCAGCTCGACGTCGAACGTCAGAGTCGCGTTCGGGCCGATCGGGCCACCCGGGGTGCCGTTCTCACCGTAGGCGAGCTCGCCCGGGATCCAGAAGCGGTACTTCGAACCGACCGGCATCAGCGCGACACCTTCGGTCCAGCCCTTGATCACCTGGTCCAGGCCGAACTCGGCCGGCTGGCGACCATAGGAGCTGTCGAACACGGTGCCGTTGAGCAGCTTGCCTTCGTAGTTCACGCGCACCTTGCTGCTCGGCAGCGGACGCTCGCCGCTGCCCGGGCGGATGACCTGGTACTGCAGGCCCGACGGGGTGGTCACCACGCCCGGCTGGGTCTTGTTCTTGGCCAGGAACGCGTTGCCTTCCTCGCGATTGGTCTGCGCAGCGGCGGCGGCCTTGGCCTGCATTTCGGCCTGCTTGCTGCCCATGAACGCCTGGATGGTGGCGGTCGCGTCAGCTTCCGTCATCTTCGGCTGACCCTTGCTCAGGCCAGTGCTGATCGCGTCAAACAGCGAGGCGACGTCGATGTCATCCTTCAGCTGTGCCAGCGACGGACCGACCGAGTAGGAACCGATCATCTGCGACACCTTGACGCGGTCGACCTTCGGCGGCTGCGAACCCGGCGCCATGCCCGGCACCTGCTGCCCGCTGCGGGCCATCACGACCTGGCGCAGTGCGGCATCGGTGGCCTTGGCCTGTTCCTGGGTGATCTGCGGCTGCAGGCCTTCGAACGAACGTTCCACGGCGGTGCGCAGCGCGGCCACATCGATCTCATCGGCGATCGGGGTGAACGACTTGGCGACGTCTAGGCCGATGGCGTAGCCCAGCTTCTGCTTGGGGGAATTCAAGGTTGCGGTCTCCTTGGCGGCTGCGGGGGCAGCCGGTTGTTGCGACAGAGCGACACCCGAAGTGCCCATCGCCAGAATCAGAACCGACGCCGCGGCGCCGCGCATTCCCATCTTCATTCGCTGCATTCCTGGAAGTGTCTGGGCGCCGACGTCGGCGCGAAAAGAAGCATTGTCGCACGCATGCCGTCGATGTCGAGGCATCCGTGCCGCATATCAATGCGTGGCGGCTGCGGCCAGCGCCTTGTCGATGGCGGCGGTCAGCTGCGGATCGTCCGGCGTCACCTTGCTGGCGAACTGGGCGATGACCTTGCCATCGCGGCCCACCAGGTACTTGTGGAAGTTCCAGCCCGGCGCCACGCCGGTGGCCGCGGTCAGCCGCTGGTACAGCGGCGTGGCCTCTGCGCCGACGACGTGCACCTTCTCGAACATCGGGAACTTGACGCCGTAGGTGAGCGTGCAGAAATCCTGGATCTGCTTCTCGTCACCCGGCTCCTGGCCCTTGAAATCGTTGGACGGGAAACCGAGCACGGCGAAGCCACGGCCGGCATAGCGCTTCTGCAGCGCCTCCAGGCCTTCGTACTGAGGGGTATAGCCGCACTTGCTGGCGGTATTGACCACCAGCAGCACCTGCCCGTGGTAGCGCTGCTGCAGGTTGACCTGCTGCTTGCTGGCCAGCGGGCGGTAGTCGAGGTCGAGAAGGTCGGCCGCCAGCACCTGGCTGGAGCTGGCCAGCCCGGCCACCAGCAGGGTCAGCAGGGACAGACCGCGCAGGCGGCGCGGGGTAACGGTCGGCAGGGTCATGGAGACAGTCCGCGGTAGCCATTCACAGGGCCGGCCGGTAGCGGCCGGGAATCGGCCGAACTATAGCACCGGGCCCCGGCGCCCCTTGCTGCGGTGGGCGCCGCTGGCTTTGCGCGGCGTGGCGTTTGCCCGTCCAGTGCGGCAGCAACCGCGCAGTGATGACATAGCATGTACAAGGCTGAATGGAAGGCAGCGCCGAATCAGCCCCTTCGGAGAATTTATTTCCCTTTCCAATCAAATGGATAGGGCGATATTTCAGCGATTTGACCACCCCTGCCATCAGTTGGGCACGGCAAGGGGTTGCACGCAGGCGTGCCGGTGTTATAGTTGCATACAACACCAGTCACCTGAGACAGGGGGAAGCCATGAACACTCGGATCCGTCGCAACCTCACCGCACCTGCGGCCGCCGCTGTTTCGACCCTGATCGTGCTGGCCTGGCTGGCCGCGCCAACGCCCCCCGCCTCCCCCGACAGTCCGCAGGACGCGACCGTTTCACCGGCAGGGAATGCCGTTCCCTCCCCCCCTCCCCCGCGTCGGCTGCACAGCTCCCTGTCCATGCCGTATTTCTCGTTCGCCCAGCCGCTGACCCCACGGAGCTGAATATGAGCGACATCCAGTGGAGCGACGGCGCTCCCATCTACCGTCAGTTGAAGGAGCGCGTGATCGCCATGATGCTCGACGGAATCCTCAAGCCGGGCGATGCCCTGCCTTCGGTGCGCCAGGTGGCCGCCGACTATCAACTCAACCCCATCACCGTTTCGCGCGCCTACCAGGAACTGGCCGATGAGGGCCTGGTCGAGAAGCGCCGCGGCCTGGGCATGTTCATGACCGAACAGGCGGCCACGCAGCTGCGCAGCAGCGAGCGCGATCGCTTCCTCAATGAAGAATGGCCGGCGGTGCTGGAACGCATCCAGCGCCTGGGCCTGAGCCTCGACGAATTGCTGCCCCAGGGGAAAGTCTGATGAATAGCACTGCAAGTGAAGCGGTCATCACCGCCCGAGGCCTGCGCAAGGCCTACAAGACCACGGTGGCGCTCGACAACGCCAGCTTCAGCATTCCAAGCGGGCGCATCGTCGGCCTGATCGGGCCCAACGGCGCCGGCAAGACCACCGCGCTGAAGGCCATTCTCGGCCTGACCTCGGTGGACGGTGAACTCAGCGTGCTCGGTCGCGACCCGCGGCTGCACCGCGACGAGCTGATGAACGACATCTGCTTCATCGCCGACGTCGCCGTGCTGCCACGCTGGCTGAAGGTGCGCGAAGCGATCGATTTCGTGGCCGGTGTGCACCCGCGTTTCGATCGCGCCCGCTGCGAACGCTTCCTGGCCAACACCAAGCTGCAGCCGAAGCAGCGCGTGCGCGAACTGTCCAAGGGCATGATCGTGCAGCTGCACCTGGCCCTGGTGATGGCCATCGACGCACGCATCCTGGTGCTGGACGAGCCCACCCTGGGCCTGGACATCCTGTACCGCAAGGAGTTCTACCAGCGCCTGCTGGAAGATTACTTCGACGAACAGAAGACCATCATCGTCACCACCCACCAGGTCGAGGAAATCGAGCACATCCTCAGCGATGTCATGTTCATCCGCGACGGCCGCATCGTGCTGGATGCGGAAATGGACGACGTCGGCCAGCGCTACACCGAACTGCTGGTCAATGCCGACCAGCTGGACACCGCGCGTGCGCTGAAGCCGATCGACGAGCGCAGCCTGGCGTTCGGCAAGACCGTGATGCTGTTCGACGGCGTGCCGCGCGCCCAGCTTTCCACGCTTGGCGAGACCCGCAGCCCGGGCCTGGCCGACCTGTTCGTCGCCATCATGAAGGGGACCTACGCATGAATGCCGTCAACCACCCCGTCAGCCCGATGGGCACCCTGCGCTGGATGCTCAAGCGCGAATACTGGGAGAACCGTGGCGGTTTCCTGTACGCGCCGCTGATCGCCGGGTTGATTTCGCTGGTGATGAGCACCATCGGCATCGCCTTCGGCCTGTTCGCGCTGCACCGCGCCGCGCGTGATGGCAACCTGCACGTCGATGGCGAGAACGTGAACATCAACGGCCTGGACCTCGCGCTGCTGACCCGCGACATCAGCGCAAAAGACCTGGCCGACCTCGGCAACGGCCTCGACCTGACCCTGGTGCTCAGCTCGGCCTGGCCGTTCCTGGTGCTGGCCTTCGTGGTGTTCTTCTACTGCCTGGGCGCACTGTACGACGACCGCCGCGACCGCAGCATCCTGTTCTGGAAATCGCTGCCGCTGTCGGACACCCAGACCGTCCTTTCCAAGGTGATCAGCGCACTGATCGTGGCCCCGCTGATCGCGGTGATCGCCGGCATCATCACCATGCTCGGCTTCCTGCTGGTGATCAGCGTCGTCGCGCTGATGCATGGCGGTAGCCCGATGACGCTGATCTGGGGCCCGTCCAGTCCGCTGACCCTGGCCGCCGGCCACCTGGCCTGGATTCCGGTCTACGCGCTGTGGGCCCTGCCCACCGCCGGCTGGCTGCTGCTGTGCTCGGCCTGGGCCCGCAGCAAGCCGTTCCTGTGGGCGGTGATGCTGCCGCTGTTCGCCGGGGTCATCGTCAGCACCACCAAGGTGATGCCGCTGATCGGGCTGACCACCGGCTGGTTCTGGCAGAACATCGTCGGCCGCCTGCTGCTGGGCGGCGTGCCGGGCATGGACCTGATGTATCGCCTCAGCGCCGGTGAAGGCGCGCGCCGCGATCTCGAATCGGTGGTCAGCCTGATGTCGCCGGCCTCGCAGCTGAAGTCGCTGACGATGCCGGAGCTGTGGATCGGTGCCGCTGTCGGTGCCGTGTTCATCATCCTTGCCATCCGCCTGCGCAAGCGCGCCGGCGAGATCTGATCCCATCCACCTGGAGGCATCACCATGCGTTCCCTGCTCGCCTGTTCTGCGTTGTTGCTGTTGCCGCTGTCGGCGCTGGCCGCCGATGCTCCGAACTGCAAGTTCACCGCTGCCCGTACGTTGAAGCTGGAAACATCCGGCGCCAAGGCGGTGGTGTTCGAGGTGAACCAGCATGACCTGAAGGTGGTCGCCAGCAAGGGCGGTGGCCAGCTGGATGGCCGCGCCTGCGCCTCCAGCCAGGAATGGTTGGACCAGCTGGTGCTGGACCAGCGGAAGGAAGGCGACAAGCTGGTGGTCAGCCTGCGCCGCGAAGGCCGCGACAGCGGCATCAGCCTGGGCAGCAGCTATGCCTGGCTGGACATCCGTGGCAGCGTGCCGGACAACCTGCCGCTGCAGCTGAAGGTCGGTTCCGGCGATGCCAGCGTGGACAACGCGCAGTCGCTGAGCGTGGATGTCGGCTCCGGTGATGCCATCATCCGTGGCACCCGTGGCAGCATCCACGCAGCGGTGGGCTCGGGTGACCTGGACATCGACGGCGGCAGCTCGCTGAACCTGCTGTCGCTGGGCTCTGGCGACGTCAAGGCACGCAACATCGGCGGCGATGCGGTCACCGGCACGGTGGGTTCGGGTGACCTGAAGCTCAGCGATGTCCGCGGCAACGCCCGGCTGGACACCGTCGGGTCCGGCGACGTCGGGTTCAAGCGCGTGCAGGGCAACGTCGAGGTCGGCGTGGTCGGCTCCGGCGATGTCGACCTGTCCGACATCGGCGGCAGCGTGCATGTGCGCAGCCACGGCTCGGGTGACATCCAGGTCGATGGCGTGCGCGGCAGCCTGACCGTCGACCACAGCGGCAGCGGCGACGTGGGCCACCGCAACGTCAGCGGCACCGTCACCCTGCCCCGCAAAAAGTAACCGCCACCGGACCGATCGAGGACACTGCCATGAATCTGCTGCGCGTGCTGCCTGCCACCCTGCTGTGCCTGCCGCTGATCGCCTGCGGCGGCACGTCCTCCACGCCGGATACCACCGTCGGCAAAAGCGTGGCCGAGGCGACCAGCGGGGTCGGCCAGACGGTCAAGGAGGCCATGGACGATGCCCGCAAGGACATCACCCAGGGCAACATCAAGATTTCCGCCGACAAGCAGCCGCGTGCGGAGATCACGCCGGACGGGCGGCTGCTGATCGGCGGCAAGGAAGTGCCGGCCGATGAGTCCCAGCGCCGGCAGCTGCTGGAATACCGCGGCCACGTCGTTGCCATTGCAATGGACGGCATGGATGTCGGCCTGGCCGGTGCCAAGCTCGGCGCCAGTGCTGCCGGAGAGGCCCTGAAGGGCATCTTCAGCGGCGACAGCGAGGGCATCGAGAAGCGGATCAATGCCGAGGCGGAGAAGATCGAAGCCCAGGCCAAGCGCATCTGCAACCGCATGCCGGCGATGCTGGCCAGCCAGCAGGCGCTGGCCGCATCGCTGCCCGCGTTCAAGCCGTACGCCACGATGGACCAGAGTGATGTCGACGACTGCGGCAAGGACACCGTGGTCCAGCGCTAGGCCTGTGACAGATCAGCGCACCCGGCCGGCAGCGGCGCCCCGCTGCCGGCCGTAGCGTGCCGACCGGCTTACAATGTCGGCCCCGGACGCCCCCGAACCGAATGCCATGAAGAAGTTGTTCCTGCTGCTGGCCGCCCTGCTCTGCCTGGGCCTGGTCGGCTGTGACAAGGATTACCGCAACCACCGCGCCGAGCGCGGCAAGCCCAAGATTTCCGTCAGCGAAGGGATGGTGACCGTGCGTCGCCCGCCGGCACCGAACATCATCATCCTCGGCGATGGCACCATGAAGGTGGACGAGATCCAGATCCCGCTCGACGACGGGCAGAAGCAGATGCTGCAGACGATGTTCGGCAGGCTGCAGGTGCTGCGCCAGAACACCCTGGTCGCCGCCCCGGCCGATCCCAACATGCAACCGGTGAAGATCCAGCCGCCGGAAGGCATGGAAGTGATCCCGGCCGACCTGGTCCAGCGCATCCCCGAGTTCAAGGACTACACCGACACCTTCGGCAACATCGTCGCCGACCGTCGCTGAAAAAACGCCGCCCCCGGGGCGGCGTTTCCTCTTGTAGAGCCGAGCATGGGCTCGGCCCTACGACCGGCGCATCAACCGCCGCCGCCACCGCCCCCCGCGTGGATGCCACCGGCAGTCAGCGCGGTGGGGTCCAGCAGGCGGCGCAGTTCCGCTTCCTGCAGGCCGCTGTCTTCCAGCGCTACGTCCAGCACCGGGCGCTGTTCCTTGTAGGCACGCTTGGCAATGGCCGCTGCCTTCTCGTAGCCGATGATCGGGTTCAGCGCCGTGACCAGGATGGGATTGCGCGACAGCGCCTCGGCAACACGGTCTTCGCGCACCTTCAGCCCGGCAATCGCGCTGTCGGCCAGCAGCCGCGACACATTGGCCAGCAGGCCGATGCCATCCAGCAGGTTCACCGCGATCAGCGGCAGCGTGACGTTGAGCTGGAAGTTGCCGGTCTGCCCGGCCACGGTGATCGCGGTGTGGTGGCCGATCACCTGCGCGCAGGCCATCACGGTTGCTTCCGGAATCACCGGGTTGACCTTGCCCGGCATGATCGAGCTGCCCGGCTGCAGTGCCGGCAGTTCGATCTCGCCCAGCCCGGCCAGCGGACCGGCGTTCATCCAGCGAAGATCATTGGCGATCTTGATCAGCGCCACGGCCAGCGCATTGAGCTGGCCCGACAGTTCCACCGCATCGTCCTGCGCGGCCAGGCCTTCGAACTTGTTCTCGGCGCTGTCGAACTTGAACCCGGTCTGCTGCTTCAGTGCCTTGGCCACCTGCGCGCCGAAACGCGGGTCGGCGTTGATGCCGGTGCCGATGGCGGTGCCGCCCAGCGGCAGGCGACGCACGCGCTTGAGGCTGTCCTCAATGCGCTCCTGCGCCGAAGCCAGCTGTGCCGACCACGCGCCGAACTCCTGCTCGAAGGTCAGCGGCATCGCATCCATCAGGTGGGTACGGCCGGTCTTGACCACCTTGCGCAGGCTGCGGCCCTTCTTGTCCAGGATCTTGCGCAGGTGCACCAGCGCCGGCAGCAGCTGCTCGTGCGCGGCCAGCACCGCCGACACGCGCAGCGCGGTCGGAATGACGTCATTGGAGCTCTGCCCCTGGTTGACGTGGTCATTGGGATGCACTGTGGCCTTGCCGGCCTTGCCGGCACGGTTGGCCAGGGTGGCAATGACCTCGTTGGCATTCATGTTCGAGGATGTACCCGAACCGGTCTGGTAGACGTCGATCGGGAAGTGCGCGTCCCAGTCGCCGGCAGCCACCTCGGCGGCAGCGGCCTGGATGGCCTTGGCCACGGTCTTCGGCAGATGGCCCAGCTCGGCGTTGACGCCGGCAGCGGCGCCCTTGACCAGGCCCAGCGCACGGATGAAACCGCGCGGCATGCGCTGGCCCGACACCGGGAAATTCTGCACGGCACGCTGGGTCTGCGCGCCCCACAGGGCATCGGCAGGCACCTGCAGCTCACCCATGCTGTCATGTTCGATCCGGAATCCCGGGGTGGCACCCTTGCTTGCAGCTTTGCTCATTGCATCAACTCCGCACTACTTCAGTTGGGGAAAGGGAAGCGGCGGCTGGCAGGGTGTCGCTTCCCGGGCTGGCGGCTGCGCCAACAATACTCCGTTGCCCGTAGCGTGGGATGACGAGGACGGGCCAGAACGTTCCGTCTGCACGGCCGTTCTGCGTGCGCAAGGGCACTGCCGGCCGCTGGCCGGCAATCCATGCAGGGCGTGGCCGGGCGTGGTTGCCGGCCGGCGGCGGGCACTACCTCACCGGCACGTCGTAGAATATCGGCCCCGCCGCTCGCCCCAGCCCTGCCGACATGTCCGATTCCGCCCTGCTCGCCCTGTCCCCGCTCGATGGCCGCTATGCCGGCAAGGTCGACGCCCTGCGCCCGATCTTCTCCGAGTACGGCCTGATCAAGGCCCGCATCACGGTGGAAGTGGAGTGGCTGCTGGCCCTGGCCGCCGAGCCGGGCATCGTCGAGCTGGCGCCGTTCTCCGACGCTGCCATCGCCCGCCTGCGCGCGCTGGCCGCCCGCTTCAGCCCGGCCCAGGCCGCGCGCGTGAAGGAGATCGAGCGCACCACCAACCATGACGTCAAGGCGGTGGAGTACTTCATCAAGGAACAGCTGAAGGACGACGCCGAGCTGGCGCCGGCGCTGGAATTCGTGCATTTCGCCTGCACCAGCGAAGACATCAACAACCTCAGCTACGGCCTGATGCTGGAACAGGCCCGCCGCGAGGTGCTGCTGCCGACCCTGGACGGCATCGCCAGCACCCTGCGTACCCTGGCCCACGCCCAGGCCGGCCAGCCGATGCTGTCGCGCACCCACGGCCAGACCGCCTCGCCGACCACCCTGGGCAAGGAACTGGCCAACGTGGTCGCCCGCCTGGAGCGCCAGCGCCGGCAGATCGCTGCGGTCGAGCTGACCGGCAAGATCAACGGCGCGGTCGGCAACTACAACGCCCACGTGGCCAGCTACCCGGACGTGGACTGGCCGGCCTTCGCCGAGCGCTTCGTGACCGGCCTGGGCCTGGTGTTCAACCCGTACACCACGCAGATCGAACCGCACGACAACGTCGCCGAGATCGGCGATGCCGCACGCCGTGCCAACATCATCCTGATCGACCTGGCCCGTGACATCTGGGGCTACATTTCGCTGGGCTACTTCAAGCAGCGCCTGAAGGAAGGCGAAGTCGGTTCGTCGACGATGCCGCACAAGGTCAACCCGATCGATTTCGAGAATGCCGAAGGCAACTTCGGCATCGCCAACGCGCTGTTCGAGCACTTCAGCGCGAAGCTGCCGATCAGCCGCTGGCAGCGTGACCTGACCGATTCCACCGTGCTGCGTGCACTGGGCACCGCGTTCGGCCACAGCCAGGTGGCGCTGGATTCGCTGGCCAAGGGCCTGGGCAAGCTGGAAGTGAACCCGCAGCGCCTGGACGCCGATCTGGACGCAGCCTGGGAAGTGCTGGCCGAGGCCGTGCAGACGGTGATGCGCCGCCACGGCCTGCCGAACCCGTATGAGCAGCTGAAGGCGCTGACCCGCGGCCAGGGCATCACGGCCGAGTCGATGCGTGCGTTCGTGCAGGGGCTTGAGTTGCCGGCGGATGCGAAGCAGCGCCTGCTGGAGATGACCCCGGGCAGCTACACCGGCCTGGCCGAGTCGCTGGCGAAGAAGATCTAAGGGGTTTCCTTTGCGGCGGCGGCCGCAGGCGCTGCCTGCGGCAGGCAACGGCAACGGCAACAGCAATAGCAACGTCAAGAGCGGATCTGGATTGCTGCTAGCTGGGCGGGCCGGGAGGGGCCAGCGGGACACGCCGTAAACCCATCCATGGGGACCGCTGGCCCCTCCCGCCCCACTCTGACAGATTTCCGGTGACGGATCGAAGAGCGTGGGGTTGTCGGGGCGGAATTTGAAAGAGGGACGCGGCTTCGCCGCGTCCCTCTTTTGCTTTGGCATGAGCAAGCGCAGCGCGCGACCCGCTGTTGCCTTTGATCTTCTTCTTCCATTCCGTGGCGGGCCACGCAGGAAACTGCCAGGGGCCGGGCGGGGTGGGTTCGCGGGACCGTTGGCGCCATGGATGGCGCCATCGAGCCCCCATGGATGGGTTTACGGCGTGTCCCGCGAACCCACCCCGCCCGGCCCAGCCCATGAAGCCAGCGCTTTGCGCGACCAACCACCCCGCCACGAGGGGCTCCGCCGTTGGCCGGACACCCCGCGACAAACCACCGCACGTGCGCAATCCCGACGAACGGCGGACAATGGAACCCTTGGCGGCCCGCCACGCCGCCCCTCCCGCTTTCCGCTGCAAGGAATCCCCCATGGCCGCCCGCAAGTCCTCCGCCCCCCTGATCGAAGTCACCGCCCGCCCCGGCCAGCCGCTGGGCATGGCGCCGGCCACCTTCCTGCGCGACTTCTGGCAGAAGCGCCCGCTGCTGATCCGCAAGGCCTTCCCCGATTTCCAGACCCCGGTGCAGCCGGAAGACCTGGCCGGGCTGGCCTGCGAGGAAGGCGTGCTGGCGCGCCTGATCGAGCATGACAAGACCCAGGACGGCTGGCGCGTGCGCACCGGCCCGTTCCAGGAAGACGTGTTCCCCGCCCTGCCCGACCACGACTGGACCCTGCTGGTGCAGGACGTGGACAAGTGGGACCCCGACGTACGCGCCCTGATCGAGCATTTCAGCTTCCTGCCGCGCTGGCGCATGGATGACGTGATGATCAGCTTCGCCGCCACCGGCGGTTCGGTCGGCGCCCACGTCGACCAGTACGACGTGTTCCTGCTGCAGGCCCACGGCCATCGCCGCTGGCAGATCGATGCCAGCGAATCGATCAAGGGCAGGCAGCCGCCGCTGGGCTTCCGCCCGGACGTGGAGCTGAAGCTGCTGAAGGTGTTCAAGCCCACCCACGACTGGGTGCTGGCGCCGGGCGACATGCTGTACCTGCCGCCGAACGTGCCGCACCACGGCGTCGCCGAAGACCCCTGCCTGACCTTCTCGTTCGGCATGCGTGCACCGTCGTCGGCCGAGCTGATCAGCGACTACCTGGACACCCTGATCGCCGATGCCGACGAAAACATCCGCTACCAGGATGCCGATCTGAAGGTACCGGCCGACCCGAACGAAATCGACACGGTGGCGATGGCACGGGTGATCACCGCCCTCAACGCCATCCGCATGAACGACCCGGACAAGCTGGGCGACTGGTTCGGCCGCTTCATCACCACCTACCGCGCCGCCGGCGAAGTGATGGCCCACCAGGCCGCGCCGGCACCGGAGGAAGTGGTCCAGGCGCTGGCCTCGGGCCTGCTGCTGCAGCGTCACCCGTGGGCACGCCTGGCCTGGCGTCGGGCCAAGCGCGGTGCCAGCCTGTACGTCAGCGGCCAGGACTTCGCGCTGCCGGTGAAGGACGCCCAGCGCCTGGCCGGCGCCGAACAGCTCGATGCCGCCGCCTATCGCGGCCTGTCCGACAAGGGCCGTGCCGTGCTCCAGCAGCTGCTGGTGGGCGGCGTGTTCCAGCTGATCGATCCCAGCGAAATGCATGACGCCGAAGACGAGGACGACGGCGAGGATGCCGTGGTGCTCGGCGAGGTCGTCGAAGGCCGTGACCGCGTGGATGCGATCGACGCCGACGCGGTGTCCGACGATGTCCACACCGTGACCGTGCACGACGACGGCATCGAAGTCATCGTCAACTTCGAGGATGACGAGGAAGACGACAGCGACACGGGCCGTGCCTGAGCCCTCGCCATGATCCGGATCCAGCAGGTCAGCCACGCCGATGCCCACGCCGCCATCCACGACGTGCGCCAGCGCGTGTTCGTGCAGGAACAGGGCATCGCAGCGGCGCTGGAACGCGATGCGCTGGACCCGGTCAGCGCCCATGTGCTGGCGCTGGACGCTGATGGCCAGCCGGTGGGCACCGGCCGGCTGGCCCCGGATGGCCGCATCGGCCGCATGGCGGTATTGGCCAGTCATCGCAGCCAGGGGGTCGGCCAGGCCCTGCTGGAGGCCCTGGTTGAAGCCGGGCGCCGGCTCGGCCTGGCTGAGCTGCACCTGCACGCCCAGCTGCCGGCCCGCGATTTCTATGCCCGCCAGGGCTTCCTGCCGGAAGGCGAGGTGTTCGAAGAGGCCGGCATCGGCCACCAGCAGATGCGCCGCCGGCTGGGCGCGGCCAGCGCGATCGACAGCCGCGCCGAAGCAGTGGCCATCACCACCGCCATCGTCCACCGCGCCCGCCGCCAGCTGTGGCTGCACAGCCGCCAGCTGGACCCGGGGCTGCTCGACGCGCCGCCGGTGCAGGCCGCCCTGCGCCGCTTCGTCACCGCCCGTCACGACAAGCAGCTGCGGGTGATCGTGCATGACGCCGCCGCGATCGCCTCTGCGGGCGCGCCACTGCTGGCGCTGGCCCAGCGCCTGCCCAGCGTGATCCAGTTCCGCGAGGTCAGCGATCCGGTCGACCGCGCCCTGGCCTCGGCCTGCCTGCTCAACGATGCGGGCGACTTCTACTTTCGTCTGATCGGCCATCGCCTCGACGGCGAGGCCGGCATCGCGCTGCCGGCACGTTCGCAGCCGTTCGAGCAGCAATTGCAGCGTGTCTGGGACCGTTCGCGCGATTGCAGCGAACTGCGCGCGCTCGGCATCTGAGCCGGCGCTGCTGACCCAACCTGTCTGGAACCGGCACCGGCGGACGTGGGATGCCCGCGGTGGTGCCCCTTCGTGTCCCGTTGGGGGTACAATTTGGCTGTTTGAACGCGCCCGCGCAGGGCTATTCATCTTCCTGCCGGGTCCTTCTGAAGCCATACCCCACAAAGCGAATCAACACCCTCCATCGTGGACAATCAACTGAAGCAGTTTGCGCAATCTTCGCAACTCGCCGGCGGCAACGCCTCCTATGTCGAGGACCTGTACGAGCAGTACCTGGTCTCCCCGGATAGTGTCGATCCCAAATGGAAAACCTACTTTGACGGCTTCAAGGGCCGCGAAGCAGGTGACATTCCGCACTCGGCCGTCATCTCCCACATCGCGGACGCGGCCAAGGATGCGCTGAAAGCTGGCACCGGCACCGGTGCGGGCGACGAGCGCGAGCGCAATGTCGGTCGTCTGATCACCGCCTACCGCTCGCGCGGCCACCTGGACGCCCGCCTCGATCCGCTGGGCCTGGCCGCGCCGGTCAACACGCCCGACCTGGGCCTGGCGTTCCACAGCCTGTCCGATGCCGACCTCAACAGCGAGTTCAGCACCGGCGGCGTCGGCGGCCAGCCGCGCATGAAGCTGCGCGACCTGCTGGCACGCCTGAAGGCGACCTACACCGGCTCGATCGGTGCGGAGTTCATGCACATCTCCGAGGTCGAGCAGCGCCAGTGGATCTACAAGAAGCTGGAAGCCGCCGGTGGCAACTACCAGCTGGACGCTGACACCCAGCGCCGCACCCTGGAGCGCCTGACTGCGGCCGAAGGCCTGGAGCGCTACCTGCACACCAAGTACGTCGGCCAGAAGCGCTTCTCGCTGGAAGGCGGCGATTCGCTGATCCCGATGATGGACACCATCATCCGCAATGCCGGCAAGGATGGCGTCAAGGATGTGGTGATCGGCATGGCCCACCGTGGCCGCCTGAACGTGCTGGTCAACACCCTGGGCAAGAACCCGCGCAAGCTGTTCGACGAGTTCGAAGGCAAGTTCGAGCACGACGAGCACGCCTCGGCCGGCGACGTGAAGTACCACATGGGCTTCTCCGCCGACGTCGCCACCGATGGCGGCCCGGTGCACCTGGCGCTGGCGTTCAACCCGTCGCACCTGGAAATCGCCGACCCGGTCGTGGCCGGTTCCGTGCGTTCGCGCCAGGAGCGCCGCAAGGACACCGCGCGCAAGCAGGTGATGCCGATCCTGATCCACGGCGACGCGGCCTTCTCCGGCCAGGGCGTGGTCATGGAACTGTTCCAGATGTCGCAGGCCCGCGGCTTCGCCGTCGGCGGCACCGTGCACATCGTGGTCAACAACCAGGTCGGCTTCACCACCTCCAACCCGCTGGATACGCGTTCCACGCGCTATGCCACCGACGTGGCGAAGATGATTGCCGCCCCGGTGCTGCACGTGAACGGCGATGACCCGGAAGCGGTGGTGTTCGCCGCACAGCTGGCCTTCGAGTTCCGCCAGACGTTCGCCAAGGACGTGGTCATCGACCTGATGTGCTACCGCCGCTGGGGCCACAACGAGGCCGACGAACCGGCGATCACCCAGCCGCTGATGTACCAGGTGATCCGCAAGCACCCGACCACCCGCGAGATGTACGCCGAGCAGCTGGAAAAGGCGGGCGTGATCGCCGCCGGCGCCGGCAAGGCGATGGTCGATGCCTACCGCGAGAAGCTGGACGCCGGTGAAGTGACCACCGAGCTGGCCAAGGTCGAGAAGACCCCGCCGAGCAGCCCGCTGTTCGTCGATTGGCCGAAGCTGCTGGAAGGCAAGCTGTCCGACCCGGTCTCGACCAAGGTCGAGAAGGACAAGCTGGTCGAGCTGGCCAAGCTGATCAACACCATTCCCGATGAAGTGCAGCTGCACTCGCGCGTGGCCAAGGTCTATGACGACCGCCGCAAGATGGCCGCCGGCGAGATTCCGGGCGACTGGGGCTTTGCCGAGAACCTGGCCTACGCCACCCTGCTCGACGAAGGCCATGCGCTGCGCCTGGTCGGCCAGGACGTCGGCCGCGGTACCTTCACGCACCGCCACGCGATCCTGCACGACCAGAAGACCGACAACTACTACATGCCGCTGCGGCAGCTGGTGGATTCGCCGGAGAAGGCCACCGTCATCGATTCGCTGCTGAGCGAAGAAGCGGTGATGGCCTACGAGTACGGCTTCTCCACCACCGATCCGAACACGCTGTGCATCTGGGAAGGCCAGTTCGGCGACTTCGCCAACGGTGCCCAGGTGGTGATCGACCAGTTCATCGCCGCCGGTGAAGCCAAGTGGGGCCGCATTTCCGGCCTGACCCTGCTGCTGCCGCATGGCTATGAAGGGCAAGGCCCGGAACACAGCTCGGCGCGCCTGGAGCGCTTCCTGCAGCTGTGCGCGCTGGAGAACATGCTGGTGGTGGTGCCGTCGACCCCGGCCCAGGCCTTCCACATGCTGCGTCGCCAGCTGCACATGACCACCCGCAAGCCGCTGGTGGTGATGTCGCCGAAGTCGCTGCTGCGCCACAAGCTGGCCGTGTCGACCCTGGACGAGCTGGCCAACGGCGAGTTCCAGCACCTGATCGGCGACGCCAACGCAGACGCCAAGAAGGTCAAGCGCGTGGTGCTGTGCTCGGGCAAGGTCTATTACGACCTGCTGGAGGACCAGATCAAGCGTAGCCAGGACGACGTGGCGATCATCCGCGTGGAGCAGCTGTATCCGTTCCCGCGTGCGCTGCTGGCGGCCGAACTGAAGAAGTACGGCAAGGCCACCGACGTGGTGTGGACGCAGGAAGAACCGCAGAACCAGGGCGCGTGGTACCAGATCCGCCACCACCTGCAGTTCTGCCTGGCCGATGGCCAGAACCTGCACTACGCCGGTCGCGCACGTTCGGCCTCGCCGGCTGCCGGTCACATGGCTGACCACGTCCGCGAGCAGCAGCAGCTGATCGCCGACGCACTGGTCAACCCGTTCAACGACCAGGTCGCTGAATAACTCTCCCCCCTATTTAGAAGACAAACCAGGAAGCTCCCGCATGGCCACCGAAGTCAAAGCCCCGGTACTGCCCGAATCCGTCGCCGACGGCACCATCGCCACCTGGCACAAGAAGGTGGGCGACGCCGTCAAGCGCGACGAAAACCTGCTTGACCTGGAAACCGACAAGGTCGTCCTGGAAGTGCCGTCGCCGGTCGACGGCGTGCTGAAGGAAATCAAGTTCGCCGAAGGCTCGACCGTGACCTCCAGCCAGGTCGTGGCGATCATCGAGGAAGGCGCCGTTGCGGCTGCTCCGGCCCCGGCCGCCGAGGCCGCTCCAGCCGCTGCTCCGGCCGCCGCCGCCGCTCCGGCTCCGGCCGCTGCCGCTGCGCTACCCCGGCCGCCAAGTCGGCCGCCGATGCGCTGCCGCCGGGCGCCCGCTTCACCGCCATCACTGAAGGCGTGAACCCGGCCGATGTCGACGGCACCGGCCGTCGCGGCGCGGTCACCAAGGAAGACATCGTCAACTTCGCCCGCAACGGCGGCGCCGGCAAGGCCGGTGGCGCACGCCCGGAAGAGCGCGTGCCGATGACCCGCATCCGCAAGCGCATTGCCGAGCGCCTGATGGAGTCGAAGAATTCGACCGCCATGCTGACCACCTTCAACGAAGTCGACCTGTCGAAGGTGTCGGCGGCGCGCAAGGAACTGCAGGACGAGTTCGTCAAGGCCCACGGCATCAAGCTGGGCTTCATGAGCTTCTTCGTGAAGGCCGCCGCCAACGCGCTGCAGCGCTTCCCGCTGGTCAACGCCTCGATCGACGGCGACGACATCATCTATCACGGCTACTCGGACATCTCGATCGCCGTCTCGACCGAGAAGGGCCTGGTCACGCCGGTGCTGCGCAACGTCGAGCGCATGTCGTTCGCCGACATCGAGAAGACCATCGCCGACTACGCCAAGAAGGCCCGTGACGGCAAGCTGGGCCTGGAAGAACTGCAGGGCGGCACCTTCACCGTGACCAACGGCGGCACCTTCGGTTCGCTGCTGTCGACCCCGATCATCAACCCGCCGCAGAGCGCCATCCTGGGCATGCACGCCATCAAGGAGCGTCCGATCGCCCAGAACGGCCAGGTCGTGATCGCGCCGATGATGTACCTGGCGCTGTCCTACGACCACCGCATCATCGACGGCAAGGACTCGGTGCAGTTCCTGGTGGACATCAAGAACCAGCTGGAAAACCCGGGCCGCATGCTGTTCGGCCTGTAAGAAACCTCCCGCCCCTCCGCGCCTGCGCGGAGGGGTTCTGGTAATGCATCAAGGAATAATTCAATGGCTGAACAATTCGACGTCGTCGTCATCGGTGCTGGCCCGGCCGGTTACCACGCTGCCATCCGCGCGGCCCAGCTGGGCCTGAAGACCGCCTGCATCGACGCAGCGCTGGGCAAGGACGGCAAGCCGGCCCTCGGCGGCACCTGCCTGCGCGTGGGCTGCATCCCATCCAAGGCGCTGCTGGATTCCTCGCGCCAGTACTGGAACATGGGCCACATCTTTGGCGACCACGGCATCAGCTTCAAGGATGCCAAGATCGACGTCGAGGCGATGGTTGGCCGCAAGGACAAGATCGTCAAGCAGTTCACCGGCGGCATCGCCATGCTGTTCAAGGCCAACAAGGTCGCCACCTACTACGGCTTCGGCCAGCTGCAGCCGGGCAACGTGGTCAAGGTGAAGCAGCACGACGGTTCGGAAGTCGAGCTGAAGGGCACCAACGTCATCATCGCCGCCGGCTCGGATTCGATCGAGCTGCCGTTCGCCAAGTTCGACGGCGAGACCATCGTCGACAACGTCGGCGGCCTGGACTTCACCGAAGTGCCGAACCGCCTGGCGGTGATCGGCGCCGGCGTGATCGGCCTGGAACTGGGCAGCGTGTGGAAGCGCCTGGGCGCTGAAGTCACCATCCTGGAAGCCATGCCGGAGTTCCTGGCGGCTGCCGATGCCGAAGTGGCCAAGGCGGCTGCCAAGGAATTCAAGAAGCAGGGCCTGGACATCAAGCTCAATGCCAAGGTCTCCAAGACCGAGATCACCGGCAAGGGCAAGAAGAAGGAAGTCATCGTCACCTACACCGACGCGGAAGGCGAAAAGACCCTGACCGTGGACAAGCTGCTGGTGGCCGTGGGCCGTCGCGCGGCGACCAAGGGCCTGCTGGCCGAAGGCACCGGCGTCAAGGTCAACGAGCGCGGCCAGATCGAAGTCGATGCGCACTGCCACACCGGCGTCAACGGCGTGTGGGCGGTCGGCGACTGCGTGCGCGGCCCGATGCTGGCACACAAGGGCTTCGAGGAAGGCATCGCGGTGGCTGAGCTGATCGCCGGCCTGCCGGGCCACGTCAACTTCGACACCATTCCGTGGGTCATCTACACCGAGCCGGAACTGGCCTGGGTCGGCAAGACCGAAGCCCAGCTGAAGGCCGAAGGCATTCCGTACAAGGCCGGCAGCTTCCCGTTCGCCGCCAACGGCCGTGCCGTGGCGATGATCGAACCGGCAGGCTTCGTGAAGATCCTGGCCCATGCCGAAACCGACCGCATCCTGGGCATGCACCTGGTCGGCGCCAACGTTTCCGAGCTGGTGCACGAAGGCGTGCTGACCATGGAGTTCAGCGGTTCGGCCGATGACCTGGCCCGCATCTGCCACGCCCACCCGTCGCTGTCGGAAGTGGTCCACGACGCGGCGATGGCGGTCAGCAAGCGCGCCATCCACAAGGCGAACTGATCGGCCGGTAGTGCCGGCCGCTGGCCGGCATCACCCGGATATGAAGAACCCCGCCTCGGCGGGGTTTTTTGTTGCCCGTTTCCCTGTAGCGCCGAGCACAGGCTCGGCGCTACGCCTTTCCAGCAGGCTTCTTCGGTGGATCCTCACAGACCCTGTGCTGCACCACCGTATCGCCGGCCTTCCATTGCTTGACCACCCGGCAGCGCGCCTCGGCTTTCGGCGCAGGGGCCGCCGCGGCATTGGCTTCGTCAGCCGCAGCGCTCTGCTCGCGCTCCAGCCACGCCGACGGGGGTGCCGGGGGTGCCGGGGGCGCGGCCAGCACCGGGCCTGGCAACAGGACCAGACCGGCCAGCAGCGCCCTCCTCATGCGGGAACCGCCCGGCCACCGAGCAGGCGCGCCGGCAGCATGAACAGCGCGCGCAAGAAGGCGAACAGCGCCGAGAAGGTGATGCCGACCAGGCGGAACGGCAGGCTCAGCAGCCACACGAACGGCCAGGCGATCAGGGCGAGGATCGCCAGCGGCCAGCACAGCACGAACAGCAGGCACCACACACCGAGCGCGAACAGGGTCTTCATCACGGTCTCCTTGGGGCGGCACCCTGCCGCCTGCGCACACCTTGGCGCCCTGCCTGCGCCGCCGGCAAACGGTTTGCGACGAAACCGGGCTGGCGGCGATGAAACCGGTGGTGGGGAAACCGGAGATTGATCAGGTTGCCGGCCAGCGGCCGGCACTACCGAACCGAGTCACGCCGGCACTGCCCCCGGACTGCCGTGGGTCACCTGGAAGCGCGCCGCGGTGCGCACCGCGGCATCCGGGCGCAGCACGCTGTCGGCGAAGCGCAGTTCGGCGTCCAGCGTCTGCCGGTTCAACTGCAGCTTCCACCAGCCGCGGCGGTCGCCGTCGAAGTAGCGGATGTGCGGGTTCTGCCCTATCGACGGACCGTAGTACGGCCCATACGGCGTATCGTCACCGCCGCTGCTGATCGCCGGGGCGATGAATTCGGTGGCGACGACCGGCGCACCGGTGGCATCGAAATCCAGCTTGAGGTCGTTGACGAAGGTGGAATGCCAGTCGCCGCCAAGCACGATGGCATTGCCCTGCCCGCCCACCTGCATCGCCTGCAGCAGACGCCTGCGTGCGGCGGGATAGCCATCCCAGGCGTCGTTCCAGAAGCGCTCGCGCGGCGTGCCGCCGTCCAGCCGAAGCTGCGCCATCAGCAGCTGCTGCACCACCACGTTCCAGCGCGTGCCCTGTGCGGCGGCCATCGACTGCGTGAACCACGCTTCCTGGCCGATGCCGAGCATGCTCATGCGTGGATCGAGCGCCGCCTCGCAGCGTGGTGACTCGCCCACACCACAGGGATTGGCCGGGCGGAACTGACGGCAGTCCAGCAACGTCAGCTGTGCCAGGTCGCCATAGCGCAGGCGCCGATGCACGCGCAGGCCGCCGTTGCCCGCAGGCGTGCTGCGCATCGGCAGGTGTTCGTAGAACGCACGGTAGGCTGCCGCGCGGCGCACGATGAAATCCTCCGTCGAGACGCCGGGCGTCTCCGGATGGATACCAGAGTAATCGTTCTGCACTTCGTGGTCGTCCCAGATCACCGCGAAGGCATGCGCGGCATGGGCCGCCTGAAGATCCGGATCGAGCTTGTACAGCGCGTACTGGTCACGGTAGCGCTGCAGGCTGATGGTTTCACCGCTGAAGCGCGCCGCATCCAGTGTTTCGCCGCGCGCATTCTGCAGCGGGCTGTACTCGTACAGGTAATCGCCCGCATGCAGCACCAGGTCGACATCGCTCTGCGCGATATCCCGCAGTACCGGGTAATAGCCGCTGTTCCAGGCCTGGCAGGTGCACAACGCCAGCCGCAGCTGCTGCAGCTGGGTTTCCAGCAGCGGTGCGGTACGGAAGTGGCCAACCGGACTTTCCTCATCACCGTCGCAGGCGAAGCGGTAGTAGTAGTCGCGGCCCGGGCGCAGGCCGTTGACCTCCACATGCACCGAATGCGCGAGCTCGGGCACCGCCGCGGCAACACCACGCTGCACCAACCGGCGCATCCGCGCGTCTTCGGCCACGAACCAGCGCACCGGCACCGCCCGCGACGGCATGCCACCGCCGTTGAGCGGGTCCGGCGCCAGCCGCGTCCACAGCACTGCACCCTGTGGATCCGGATCGCCAGCGGCGACACCGAGGGTGAACGGGTCACGCCCCAGCCGCGGCCGTGGGCCCGCCGTGGCCAGCCCCGGCATCGCCGCCAGCGCGATCGCCGCCCCCGTGCCCTGCCACGCCATGCGCAGCAGGCGACGACGGCTTTCCGGATCCACCGGCCCGCGCATCAGAAGCGCACGGTGGCGGTGGCCATCACCTGCCGCGGCGCGCCGACCTGCATGGTCGCCAGGCTGCGGGTCGGGTCGGCGGCGTAGGTGCCGTTGGTGTTGATCGACGACAGGTAGCGCTTGTCGGTCAGGTTGGTCAGGTTCAGCGCCACGGTCAGGTTCTGCGCCGGGCCGAGCGCGCCGAAGTCATAGGCCACCGACGCGTTGACCAGCCAGTAGCTCGGCACCGACACGTCGTTGGTGTAGGTCACGTAGCGCTTGCCGACGTGGTTGGCCGACAGGCGCATGTCCCACGGGCCCGGGGTCCAGGCCAGGGTGCTGGCGAACATCCATTCGGGGGTGTCGACGGTCTTCTTGCCGCGGGTCGGCACCACGCCGTTGTTCACATAGTCGTTGTCGTAGGTGCTGTCATTCCAGGACAGCGCGTTGGACCAGGCCAGGTCCTGCATCGGCTTCAGCTGCAGGGTCGCCTCGGCGCCGCGGCTGGTCACCGAACCAACGTTGGAGAACAGCGCCGGGCAACCCAGGATGCCGACGCACTGGGCGATCGCCAGCAGGCGGTTGTCGAACTTGACGTCGTACACCGCAACCGAGGCTTCATAGCCCTGCCCGTAGCCGCGCCAGCCCAGTTCCAGGGTGCGCGACTGTTCCGGCTTCAGGTTCTGCGCGCTGGCATCGAACGCGGCCTGTGGCACGTTGAACGGGCTGCCCACGCCCAGCGCATAGGCGGCGACGTTCTTTGCGAACGAACCGAAGATCTCGTTGCCTTCGTTGAGCTTGAAGTTGAAGCCGGCCTGCGGCAGGAAGCCCTTCTTCGAGGTCAGGCTGCTGTTGTTGGCATAGTTGCCCAGCGGCGTGCGCACGCGGGTGCGGGTGTGCGGCGACTTCGCGCCGATGTCGATGGTCAGGCGGTCGTCGAACAGGCGCAAGCGGTCCTGCACGTAGAACTGGCGGGTGATGGTGGTGTAGCGCTGGTGCCACACGCGCTGGTCCGGGTTGCGCAGGAAGAAGTCGTCGGTGACCGGGCCGTCGATGTAGTAGAAGTTGCGCTGAACGCTGTGGCCGTTGTCCTCGTACCAGAGGCCGGCCTCCAGTTCGTGGCCACCGACGTTCCAGGTGAACGCCGAGGTCACGCCGGTACGGTCGATCGCGTACTCGGTGGTGCGGATCGAGATCGGGATCTCGCGGAGGGTACCCGGGTTGGACGGATTGGACGGGCTGAACCAGTGGCCCTGGCCACGGTTGCTGTGGTTGTAGACGTTGACCTTCAGCCGCATCGACTCGTTCAGGCCGAAATCGCCGGCAATGCTGGACAGGTCATCGTTGCGCAGGCCGTGGCCGGAGTAGTACGCATCCCACGGACTGTTGACGCCACCGCTGAATGTCCCGCGTGCCGCGGCGACGGCGCGATCCCAGTCCGGCGCGTAGTTGTCCCAGTCCCAGCCGAGGCGATCGATCATCTCCAGCGACAGGTCCTGGTAATCGGCCTCGACGCGGCGCGAGGCGTTGAACAACGCGGTAATCCTGCTGTCCGTTCCGAAGTTGTAGGTGGCCTTGCCGTTGAACTGCTTCAGCTCCTGCGAGCCCTTGCCCTTCCACTTGTCACCTTCCGAATACACGCCGGACAGATAGGCGGCAAAGCCCTGGTGCTCGCCGGTCTCCAGGCGCGCATAGCTGCGCCGCGCGCTGTCGCTGCCGAAGCCCTGCGCCAGCACCACGCCGTGCTCGGTGGACGGATCGATCGAATAGAACTGGAACACGCCACCGAGGTTGCTGGTGGACGGCGTGCCAAGCGCACCGATGCCGGTGGACACTTCGGCTCCGCCCAGGTTCTCGCTGATCACGGCACGGCTGATGTGCAGGCCGTTGCTGTTGCCATAGGCCATGTTGCCCAGCGGGATGCCATCGAGCGTGTAGCCCAGGCGGTTCTGGTTGAAGCCACGCAGGCTGATGGTGGTGGACCATTCGTAGGCGCCGGTGGCATCGGCCGACTCGAAGTGCACACCGGGCTTGCTGGCCAGCAGCTTCAGCGGGTTGGCACCGGGCGGCAGGATCTTCATGTCCTCGGCGGTCACACGCTGCACCTGGCGGGCTTCGCCGCGGCCGATCACCGAGATTGAATCGAGGGTGGTGGCCGACGCTGCGTCGGCAGCGGGAGCAGTTTCAGCGGCAGCCAGCGACGGCAGCCAGGCGCAGACCAGCAGGGCCAGCAGATTGCGGCGAAGCGGAGCGTGGGACGGCATGGGGGCGGATTCCTTGGGCACGCTGGACGCCGAAGGGCGGCGTCGAAGGGCAGCAGCGGCGGAATCGTAGAAGCGTCGCGTTACATGTCATTTACACGCCACAGACGGGCGCTCGGCGTTTCGAATGGTCTGCCGGCCGGCGGGTGGTTGCCGGCCAGCGCCCGGCACGACCGTTACTCGAACGAACCGACCGAATCGTGGGCCAGGTTGTCAAAGCGGGTGTATTCGCCGAAGAACTTCAGCTTGCACGAACCGGTCGGGCCACCACGGTGCTTGCCGATGATGATCTCGGCCAGGCCCTTGTCCGGCGAGTTTTCCTTGTTGTAGTAGTCGTCGCGGTAGATGAACACGATCATGTCCGCGTCCTGCTCGATTGCGCCCGACTCGCGAAGGTCGGCCATCACCGGGCGCTTGTCGGTACGCGTTTCCAGCGAGCGGTTCAGCTGTGACAGCGCGATCACCGGTACGTTCAGTTCCTTGGCCAGGCCCTTCAACGAACGCGAGATTTCCGAGATCTCGGTGGCGCGGTTTTCGCTGTTGCCCGGCACGCTCATCAGCTGCAGGTAGTCGATCACGATCAGGCCGAGATCATGCTCGCGCTTCAGCCGGCGGCACTTGGAGCGCAGCACTTCCGGCGACACGCCCGGCGTATCGTCGATGAAGATCTTGGTTTCCTTCAGCATCTTGATCGCGCTGGTGACGCGACTCCAGTCCTCGTCTTCCAGCTGGCCGGTACGCAGGCGCTGCGCGTTGATGCGGCCGTTGGAGGAAATCAGGCGCATCGCCAGCTGCGATGCCGACATTTCCATCGAGAACACCGCCACGCCCTTCTTCGACTTGATCGCCGCGTACTCGGCGATGTTCAGTGCGAAAGTGGTCTTGCCCATGGCCGGGCGTGCCGCGAGGATGATCAGGTCGGTCGGCTGCAGGCCGGCGGTCATCGCATCGAAATCGGTGTAGCCGGTCGGCAGGCCGGTGATGTTGCCGCCGTTCTCGAAGCGGTTGCGCAGTTCCTCGAACGCATCCTTCAGCGCACCGGGCATGGCCACGAAATCGGTACGGCCACGCGCGCCCTGTTCGGCAATGGCAAACACGCTCTTTTCCGCCGAGGCCAGCAGCTCGCTGCTGTCGCGGCCTTCGGGCTGGAAGCCATCGTTGACGATATCGGTGCCGACCTGGATCAGCTGCCGCAGCACCGCCTTGTCACGCACGATCTCGGCATAGGCCACGATGTTGGCAGCCGACGGCGTGGTACTGGCCAGCTCGATCAGGTAGGCACCATCACCCACCAGTTCCATCTTGCCCTGCGACTCGAACCACTCGCCCAGCGTCACCGCATCGAACGGACGCTCGCGCTCGGACAGCTCGCGGATCGCGCGATAGATCATCTGGTGGTCGCGGCGGTAGAAATCGCCCTCGGTCAGCTGGTCATTGACCCGGTCGTAGGCCTCGGGCGCCAGCATCAGGCCGCCCAGCACCGCCTGCTCGGCTTCCACCGAATGCGGCGGTACCCGCAACTGGTCGATGCGCGACTCGTCGCGATCGCGATCGAAGCCATCACCGCGCTCTCTGCGGTTGGAACGGAAGCCGGGACGAGCGGACATGCTGCGGTGTTTCCTGCAAAAGTGGGCCAGACGAGTGTAGGCATGCGCCGACCCCGGCGACCATGGACAAGCCTGTGGATAAGCCGTGGAGAAACGGGGGATATCCGCCGGCGCCTGGCCAGACTGGCGTGGGGGCGTCGCACTGCCTGCGACGGGCGCCCTTGCGGCACCCGAGCGGGACATTATCGCAGATCAACGTCCCGGGGTCGGAGCCCGTCGCTGCGCGTCAGGATCCGACCCCCAGGCGCGGCCGGGTCGTCCGCAGGCGTCAATCGCCCTTGGCGTGCACTGCGATCAGCGCCAGGAAGCGGTCAACATAGCCCTGCAGGAACTTCTGCGTGCCTTCGTTGTGGATCGTGCCGTCGGCATCGATCAGGCCGTCCTTGAAGTGGATGAAGGCCTCGGGCTGGCCAAGCACGTGCATGTCCAGGAAGGCCAGGCTGTTGCGCAGGTGCTGCTGGGCCACGGCGGTGCCGATCTGGCCGATGGATGCACCGATCACCGCCGCCGGCTTGCCGGCAAACGCACTGTCGCCATAGGGGCGCGATCCGATATCGATGGCGTTCTTGAGCACGCCGGGCACCGACCGGTTGTACTCGGGCGTCACGAACAGCACCGCGTCGGCAGCACGCACCTGGTCCTTGAGCCGGGTGCCCTGCGGCGGATAATCGGCGTCGAAATCCTGGTCGTACAACGGCAGGTCGCCGATCTGCACGTACTGGAAGCGCGCGCGGTCACCGGCGAGCTTTTCCAGCGCATGGGCCAGCTTGCGGTTGCAGGAGTCCTTGCGCAGGCTGCCGACGAACACGGCGATGGTGGGGGTGGACATCGGGACATTCTCCTCACGGTGCGGAACGCCCAGCCTAGCCCCCGGGCACGTGCGGGCCGGTGAAGATCAGCGCCCCGCAATTCCTGCGCGCACGTCGCGCCAATGCGCCTGCCAGGCCTGGAACATCAGCACGTTCCACAGATGGGTATGCCACTTGCGCTGCCCCGCCAGGAACTGCTGCCACAGTGGCTGCACCGCCGACGCCGACAACACGCCCTCGCGCTCCAGCCGCGACGGCTGCAGCAGGTCCTCGGCCCACGGGCGCAGGTCGCCCTTCAGCCAGTCGCTGACCGGTGCGCCGAAGCCACGCTTGGGGCGGTGCACCATCGAATGCGGCACATAGCGCCCCAGCACGCGCTTGAGCAGCACCTTGCTGGTGGTCTCGCTGCGCTTGAAGCCCAGTGGCAGCGACCAGGCGAACTCGGCCACGCGCCAGTCCAGCAGTGGCGCGCGCGCCTCCAGGCTGACCGCCATCGAGGTACGGTCGACCTTGCACAACAGGTCGTCCGGCAGGTAGGTCACGAAATCGGCCAGCATCATTGCATCGGCCGGCGTACCCGCGCCGTGCAGCGGATCGGCCAGGTCGTAGAAGCTGCCGGCCGCCTGCGCACCGGGTACCGCCGCCGCCGGGTCGCGCCAGCGCGAAATGCGGTTGCGGTAGACGTCGCCGATGCCACGCGCGCCGGTCTCGGCCAGCAGCGCGGCCAGGCCGCCGGTCCGCGAGGCCTCGCCCTGCTGCTGCGCGCGTGCCCCCATCCAGCGCCGCAGCGGCCCCGGCACGCGGCAGAGCATCTGCCAGTTGCGCAGCGCGCGTACATAGCGGGTGTAGCCGAAGAACAGCTCATCGCCACCGTCGCCGGACAGCGCCACGGTCACCCCCTGCCGCGCCAGCCGGGCGACCAGCGCAGTCGGCACCTGCGAAGCGTCGGCGAAAGGTTCATCGAACATCGATGGCAACTGCGGCACCACCGCCAGGGCGTCGGCGCCGCTGACGTACAGCTCGGTGTGATCGCAGCCCAGGTGGGTGGCCAGTTCGCGGGCAAGCGGTGCCTCATCGTGCCCCGAACCGGTGAAGCCGATGCTGAAGCTGTGCACCGGCTGCCCGCTCTGCGCCTGCATCAGCGCCGCCACCAGCGATGAGTCGGTGCCGCCGGACAGGAACACGCCGACCGGCACGTCGGCCACCATGCGCAGCGCCACCGCGTCGCGCAGCAATGCGTCCAGCTGTTCCTCGGCCTCCTCGATGCGGCCCTGGAACGGTGCGGCCAGCGCGGCCTGCATGCGCGCACGCGCGTCCCAGTACGGGCGCTGCGCCTGCTCCGGGCGATGTGCGGCGGCCCCTGCAGCGACAGCGGCCGCGTCCAGGCGCAGCACGCGGCCCGGCATCAGCTTGTAGCAGCGCTGGTGGATGCTGTGCGGCGCCGGGATGTAGTCCAGCCGCAGCAGCAGGGTCAATGCATCGCGATCGATGTCGTTGTCGAACGCCGGGTGCTGCCACAACGCCTTCAGTTCCGAACCGAACACCAGCGTGTCGCCGGCCCAGCCGTAGTACAGCGGCTTCTTGCCGACACGGTCGCGCGCCAGCCACAGGCAATGCTGCTGGCGGTCCCACAGCGCGATGGCGAACATGCCGTTGCAGCGCTGCAGCGTGTCTTCCACGCCCCACTGCAGGATCGCCGCCAGCAGCACTTCGGTATCGGAGTGGCCGCGGAAGGTGTGCCCCAGCGGCTCCAGCTGTTCACGCAGGGCGGCGAAGTTGTAGACCTCGCCGTTGTACGCCATCACGTAGCGGCCGTCGGCCGAGGCCATCGGCTGGTGGCCCAGCGGGGACAGGTCGAGGATGCTCAGCCGGCGATGCGCCAGCGCGATGCCGGCCTCGGCATCGACCCAGCTGCCGCCATCATCCGGCCCGCGGTGGTGCAGCGCCTGGCCCATGGCCAGGGCCTGCGCCTGCAGTGCCTCGGCCGACGCCAGCGGCGCCGGCAACAACATTCCCGCCAATCCACACATGCATCAGGGTTCCTGCGCCAGGTCGAGGGCGGCGCCAATCACCGCATTGTCGCTTGGAAGCCCGAACATTGCTGCCCCCGCCAGCGGCGTGTAGGTGTCGGCGCCACAGACCCGGCGCAGCGGCAGGTGGCCGAATCCGGCCTCGACCAGCGCCGTGACCACGCCCTCACCCACTCCGCCGCTGTGGCGGCCTTCGTCCAGCACCAGCACCCGCCGCGCGCTGGCGGCCTGGGCGGCGATGAAGCCGGCATCCAGCGGTACCAGCCAGCGCAGGTCGACCACCCGCACCTGCCAGCCCAGCTGCTGCTCGATGGCCCGCGCCGCGCGCAACGCCATCGGCACGCCATTGCCATAGGTGTAGATCACCAGGTCTCCGGCCTCCGGTGCGTAGACCCGGCCCTCGCCCGGCACCAGCGCCTGGCCCTGTGCCGGGTAGTCGAACAACCACTGGCCATCCCCCGCTTCGTGCAGGTCCTTGCTCATGTACAACGCGATCGGCTCCAGGAATACCGCCACGCGCCCATCCACCCGCGCCAGTGCGGCCAGCGTGCGCAGCATCATCACCGCGTCGTCGCCGCGCGAGGGGCAGCCCACCACCAGGCCGGGAATGTCGCGCAGCGCGGTGACCGAGTTGTCATTGTGGAAGTGGCCACCGAAGCCCTTCTGGTAGCCCAGCCCGGCCACCCGCACCAGCATCGGGTTGCGGAACTGGTCGTTGGAGAAGAACTGCAGCGAACACGCTTCGCCACGCACCTGGTCGATGGCGTTGTGCAGATAGGCCAGGTACTGGATCTCCGGAATCGGCAGCATGCCCAGGTTGGCCAGGCCCTGCGCCATGCCCAGGATCATGGTCTCGTCCAGCAGGGTGTTGAACACCCGGCGTGGGCCGAAGCGGCGCAGCAGATCCTTGGTGACGGTGTAGACACCGCCCTTCTGCGCGACATCCTCGCCGAACAGCAGGCTCTGCGGATACTTCGCCAGCAGTTCCTGCAGGACGTGGTTGATCTGGATCGCGAGGTGGCGTGGCGGCTGCCGTTCGGGCAGGGCCTGCGCACCGCCATACAGCGCTTCGCGCGTCGCAGCGGGCACCTCGCGCCGCGCTTCGGCCTGCACCGCAGCCGGCGTGTACGGCGCAAGCGGCGCCATCACCGCCTGCAGCGACTGCAGCTTCGGCCGTCCTTCGGCCTCGGCGGCGGCGGCCATGCAGCGCGCACGCATCGTCTCGTAGGCGGTCTCGACGGCTGCCGCATCCATCCAGCCCGATTCCAGCGCGATCTGCGCCGAGCGCAGCAGCGGATCCTGCGCCTCGGCCGCGCACAGCTCCGGCAACGGGCGCCATTCCACTTCGAAGTCGGTGCCGGCGTGGCCCATCAGGCGCGTGGTGCGCAGATGCAGGAAAGTCGGCCGCCGGGTGCGCCGGCAATGGTCCACCGCGGCCTGCACCTGGGCATGCCCCACGGCCAGGTCAAGGCCATCGGCGAAGAAGTAGTCCAGCCCCGGCTGCCGGCCGAAACGCTCGGCGATCCAGCCCTCCGGCGTCTTCACCGAAATGCCCAGGCCGTTGTCCTCGCAGACGAACAGGACCGGCGCCGGCAGCTTCTGGTAAGCCGACCACATCGCGGTGTTGAATGCGGTCTGTGCGGTGGCATGGTTGGCTGAGGCATCGCCGAACGAGCACAGCACGATGCTGTCGGCCGGAATGGGAAGCGCGTGGCCCAGTCGCTTGCCACTCTCGATGGCCAGTGCGGTGCCCAGTGCCTTGGGCAGGTGCGAAGCGATGGTCGAGGTCTGCGGCAGCACCCACAGTGGCTTGCTGCCCCACACCTTGTGCCGGCCCCCGCTGGCCGGATCGTCGGCGCTGGCGGCGAACGAAAGCGCGGCATCGCGCAACGGATCGATGCCCGGCACCTGGCGCGAACGCTCGGCCATGAAGGCACCGGAGCGATAGTGCAGGAACGCCGGGTCGGTATGCCGGCAGGCCCGCGCCAGCAGCGCGTTGCCTTCATGGCCGGACGAACCGATGGTGTAGAAGACCTTGTTCTGCACGCGCAGGACGCGGGCCATCAGGTCCAGCTGGCGGCTGGCCAGCTGCGAATCGAACAGTTCGCCGAACGCCGCGGCGCTGAGCGTGCTGCCCGGCAGGATCGGCGCGTCCGGCGCAGGGCGCGCGCGCGCGGTACCCCGCCAACCACGCACCGCCTCGAGGAAATTGGCGTCGCACACCTCGGCGCGGTTGAGCACGCGCATGCGCGCGGGGATCGGATCCGGGACCACAGCAAACATCGAACACCCTCCGTGTCGTTGTTGCATTCCACCGGGCGTGCCCGGCGCTACGCTGCGGGCATCACGCGGCCTCGAATCGCGCGCGTACCTCGGCGGTCACCGCCGGCATCGGCAGGAAGCGGGGTTGCCCACGCACCCGCTGCAGCCAGGCGCGCACCTCGGGGAAAGGCTCCAGGCTGATGCCGCCCTCGCCTGCCACATCGGTGTAGGCGAACAGCGCGATATCGGCAATGCCGTAGCCGCTGCCGGTGAACCAGCGTGCCTGGCGCAGGTGCTGTTCCATCACCGCCAGCGCGCTGGCGGCACGTTCGTGCAACCGTGGCAGTTCGGCGCGGCGCGGTGAATCCGCCGAGGTCCAGCCACGGATGAAACGCGCTACTGCGACGCACGGCTCGTGCGTGTACTGCTCGAAGAACATCCAGCTCAGCGCCTGCGCGCGCTCCCATCCATCGCTGGGCAGGTACGGCGTGCCTTCGGCCAGCCAGAACAGGATCGCATTGGACTCGGTCAACACACGTCCATCGTCGCGGACGATCAGCGGCACCTTGGCATTGGGGTTCAGCGCAAGGAACTCGGGGGTATGGGTCTGCCCATGGGCACTGTCCACCTCCACCCAGCGGTAGCGGCTGCCGAGCTGCTCCAGCAGCAGGCGGACCTTGTGGCAATTGCCTGACACCGACATGCCGTGCACCGTCAACGGGACCCGCTCTTCCACCATTGCCTGCTCCCTCGTATCCGGCCGGCGGCCGGCTGCGTGCAGTCTGGCAAGCACGCCGATGAATGCCAAGCGCGGGTGCAGCATGGCAACGCGGTCGTTACCGCTGGCTTCACAACCTCGATGCAGTCGGTAGTGCCGGCCGCTGGTAAGCAACCTCGATGCGGCTGGATCCAAGCGATTGCCTACCAGCGGCCGGCACTACCTGGCCACGCTCAGCGCGCGCGTTGCCGCCACTGCTCGCGCGACTGCCCCCAGATCTGCATCGGCTTGTCGTTGTAGGGCGCGGGCAGCTCCCCCATGCGCAGCAGGGTGCTGCCCAGCTTTCGCGCCACGGCCCGCGAGTTGTCGTTGTTCTCGGCGATGGTGTGGATCACCTCATCCCACCCGAGCGTGTCGAACGCCCAGTCGATCGCCGCGACCGCCGCCTCCGGCGCGTAGCCCCTGCCCCAGCTGGCATGGCGGATGCCCCAGCCGACTTCGGTACCTGGCCAGTCCTGCGGCTGCCACGGTCCCATCCGCCCGATCCATTCGCCACTGGCTTTCTCGATCACGCTGAACATCGAGAAGCCGAACAGCTGCCAGGCACCAGCCAGGCTGCAGAAACCGCGCCAGGCCACCGAGGGGGGCTGCACGCCGCCCAGGGTACGCATCGTGGCCTCGTCGGCGCAGAACGCCAGATACGGCTCGTAGTCTTCGCGCAGCAGCGGGCGCAGGATCAGCCGCTCGGTTTCGATGCGCAGGTCGAAGATGCTCATGCCGACTCCATGTCGAAGGGAACGTCCATGATGGTGGATTGCCCCGCCGTGCGGATGAACACCACCGGCTGCAACAGAACGGGCCGGCATGTGCCGGCCCGTCGGGTACTGCGGTTGCCTGGGATTACTGGCGCGTCGCTGCGGCGGTGGCACCGGCTGCGGCGGTCTGCGTGACCAGCTGACCATCGACCACCGGCAGGCGATCGCTGGCCGGCTTGTTGTCCATGCGCACGGTCTTCTCGGCGCCGTCGTAGCGATAGGTCACGTTGTAGCCCTTCACCACATCATTGGTGCCCATGGCGATGCGGCTGCCCGGCTTGCTGGCCATGCGCATGGTGCCGGTGGTGCCGTCCTCGTTGCGATAGGTCACGTTGTAACCGGTGACGCGGCTCGACTCGGAGGTTGCGGTCTCGGTGTGGCACTGGCGCTCGGTGCGATTGACCACGCGACCGCCCACGTGGCGCTTGTCGATCTGGTTGCCGATGAAGCCACCGGCCACCGCACCGGCTGCGGTCGCGGCCTTCTTGCCGTTGCCGCCACCGACCTGGTTGCCGAGCAGGCCACCGACCACCGCGCCAACCACGGTGCCGCCGACGTTGCCATCACGTTCCGGCAGGCGTTCCTGCACCGTCACGTCCTGGCAGACCTCGTGCGGGGTCTGGGTGGTGGAGGTCTCGCGCACCGGATCGGTTCCGATCACGGTGGCATAGGCCTTCTGCTTCTCGGTGATCGGGTCGACCTTCAGCACGTCGGCGTACTCCAGCCCGCGCGGCGCGGACGGGGCCAGCGTGTCACCACGTGCGCCATCGTCGGTGGCGTTGCCATCGACCAGGCGCGACTCGCCATTGGGGGTTGCGGCGCTGATGGAATCGGGCGAGCGGTCGCCACTCTTCATGAAGGCGGCGGTGGCGATGCCACCGACCAGCAGCGCGCCCGCTGCGACCAGGACAGTTGTAGTTGTGCTTTTCATGACCTGCTCCTTGCGGACCATCCGCAACGTTCTCGAAGCAGATTGCAGCACGCGCTGCCTGAACGGAATCTCCACATTTCCTGCTCATTCCTGTAACCCATTCAGCATCGGGAAATGCTGGGCCCGTGGTAGCGTTTGCATATTCCCCACGAGGATTCCCGCCATGGCCAACCCGATGCTGCTGCCGGTACTGCAATGGGCGCGCCGGCTGCGCTACCCCACCCTGTTCAAGCTCACCGCCGGCCTGTTCGTGCTGACCTTGTTCATCCCGGACCCGATCCCGTTCGTCGATGAGCTGGTGCTCGGCTTCGGCACGCTGCTGCTGGCCAACTGGAAGAATCGCAACACGGCCACGCCGCCCCCGCTGGAGCAGCGTTGAACCTGCTGGTCGACAGCCACTGCCATCTCGATGCCGGCGAGTTCGACAGTGACCGCGCCGCCGTGATCGCACGCGCGCAGGCCGCAGGCGTGCGCCTGCAGGTCGTGCCCGCGGTGACCGCTGCCAGCTGGCCGAAGCTGCGCGAGGTCTGCCGGCAGGCACCGGGACTGCACCCGGCCTATGGCCTGCACCCGATGTTCCTGGCCGAGCACCAGCCTGGGCACCTGCCGCTGCTGCGCGAGTGGATCGCGCGCGAACGCCCCTGCGCGATCGGTGAATGCGGCCTCGACTTCTTCGTCGAAGGACTGGATGCCGAGGCCCAGCAGGCGTATTTCATCGGCCAGCTGGAACTGGCCCGTGAATTCGACCTGCCGGTGATCGTCCACGCGCGACGCGCGGTGGACGCGGTGATCGCCGCGATCCGCCGCATCGGCGGCCTGCGCGGCGTGGTGCACAGTTTTTCCGGCAGCCCCGAACAGGCCGCGCAACTGCACAAACAAGGCTTCCTGCTGGGTCTTGGCGGTCCGCTGACCTATGAGCGTGCCCAGCGCCTGCAGCGGCTGGTGCGCGACATGCCACTGGAACAGCTGCTGCTGGAAACCGACGCACCCGACCAGCCCGACGCGGGCATCCGTGGCCAGCGCAATGAACCGGCGCGCTTGGCAACCATCGCCCGTCACGTGGCTGCACTGCGCGGGATGGAGCTGGAGGCAGTGGCCCGGATCACCACGGAAAACGCACGGCGGCTGTTCGCGCTGCCGGCGCTCTAACGGTACTGCCGGCCCCCGGCCGGCACCAGCGCTGATTCGATCATTCCGGAGTTGCCGGCCAGCGGCCGGCACTACCATCACGCCTCGGCGTCATCCTCGACCACTTCAGCCTTCACCTTCTTCGGCTCCAGCAGCATTTCCAGCGCCTTGCCGACTGCGGCGAAGGCGAACGCACCGGTGATGTGGGTCGCCGCGCCCAGGCCAGCACCGCAATCCAGCTTCAACGCCGCATCGGCGCCCAGGTTCGGCCGGATGCCGCAGACACTGCCATCGGCCTGCGGATACTTCACGTTCTCCAGCGAATACACCGCCGGCACGCCGAAATAACGCTTGGCGTTCTTCGGGAAATTGAACTCGCTGCGCAGCTTCTTGCGGATCAGCGCCAGCATGGCATCGTGCTCGGTGCGCGACACATCGCGGATGCGCACCAGGGTCGGGTCGGTGCGCCCGCCAGCAGCGCCGACGGTCAGCAGCGGCAGCTTGCGGCGGCGGCACCAGGCAATCGTCTCGACCTTGACCCGGAAGCTGTCGCAGGCGTCGATCACCAGATCGAAACCACGGTCCAGCAGCTCGGCCATGTTGGACACGGTCAGGAATGCCTGCACCGCGTCGACCCCGATGTCCGGGTTGATCGCACGGCAGCGCTCGGCCATCGCCTCGGCCTTGTTGCGACCGTAGTTGCCTTCCATCGCCGGCAGCTGCCGGTTGGTGTTGGAGACGCAGATGTCATCGGCATCGATCAGGGTCAGGTGGCCGACCGCCGAACGGGCCAGCGCCTCCACCACCCACGAGCCGACGCCCCCCATGCCCACCACCGCCACGCGGCTGCCCTGCAGGCGCTCGAGTGCGCCGACGCCATACAGCCGTTCGATGCCGGCAAAGCGCTGTTTTACCTGTTCGTTCATCAAGCTATTTTAACGTGCAGGCGCCGGCGCCTGCGCGTGCCGGCATCGAACCCACCGTTGCATGTCCGGAGAGCCCGCATGAACGCCAGCCCGCCACGCGCCTGTCCGCCGCCCACCGCTACCTGTTCGTGCTCTGCCTGGGCCTGCTGATCGGCCTGATAGCCACGGTGATGGTGAGCCGGGCCCTGCAGGCCCGCCGCGATCCGTTCCCGGGCAGCCTGATGCAGGTCATGCAGCGGCAGACGCAGTTGCTGCAGCAGGCCCAGCAGCAGAACCGCTGCACCCTGGCCGACAGCGTGCCGCGGCTGCAGGCGCTGCGCCTGCTGTCCAACGACCTGGACCTGGCCTTTCCGGGGCTGAAGGACAGTGCGCAGTTCCAGCAGCACGCCAGCCAGCTGCGCGGCAACCTCAACACGGCCCTGGCCTCGCCGCCACGCGACTGCAAGGCGCTGGCCCAGGTGGTCGAAACCCTGCAGGCGGACTGCCGCGCCTGCCATCAGGATTTCCGCTGAGCCGCATTCATCCTGCAGCCGGGCAGCACGCGCACGGTTGGCGCGTTGTTCACGTTCGAAAGGAGAGGATTCGTCCACCCTGCTGCACGACGCAGTACCACCCAACCCACCCGCCTTCACGGCCAGGAGACGCCCCATGAAGATCCAGCTCATCGCCGCCAGCGCCATCGCTACCCTCGCGCTGGCTGGCTGTGCCACCTCGCCCGGTTACAGCGGCGGTGGTTACAACAACGGCTACAACAACGGCGGCTACGGCAACAATGGCGGTTACAACCAGGGCCGTTGCGCTGACTGTGGCATCGTCACCCGCATCAACACCGTGCCCTCGGGCCGCACCGCGCCCAGCGCGACCGGCGCGATCCTCGGCGGCATCGTCGGCGCCGTGGCCGGCCATGAAATCTCCGACCACACCGGTGGCAGCCGTGGCAACAAGAACATCGCCGCCGCCGCAGGCGCGGTCGGTGGCGCCCTGGCCGGCAACCAGATCCAGAAGAACGTCACCAGCGATACCTACGACATCAGCGTGCGCATGGATGATGGCCGCACCATCGTGGTCAACCAGCGCGATCTGGGTGGCATCCGCGAGAACACCTACGTGCGCGTGGTCAACGGCAAGGTCATCCTGCGCTGACCTGCTGCGGGCGACCGGCAACGAAAAAGGCCCGCTTGCGCGGGCCTTTTTCGTGCCGACGGGCGGCGGGTATTACACCGGCTGCACCTTGTCAGCCTGCAGGCCCTTCTGGCCCTGCACGACTTCAAAGCTCACAGTCTGGCCTTCCTTGAGGCTCTTGAAGCCCTGGGTCTCGATGGCGCGGAAGTGCACGAACACGTCCTCGCCATTCTGCCGGCTGATGAAGCCGAAGCCCTTCGCATCATTGAACCACTTTACGGTACCGGTCTCGCGCTCAGCCATCTCACTACTCCCTTTGACTCTCTCTTGTTGTTGGAAACGCCTGGTGGGCGGCTGACAAGCAAGGGGGAAGCGAGGTGCATCGATGCAGCGGATCGGGAAGATCTTGCTTCATCAGGCCACGATCCACGGTGACCTTGCCAAGCTCAGCGACTGCAACTTAACCCGCCCAAAACGAAAAAGCAACTGGCAAAATCCTTCACTGTCAACCCCAAAACGACCACCATACGGGACAGCATGGGACTCTCATTCATCTTGTATCTGCTAGCGGTCATTTTTGTCCTGATCGGCATCGCCGGCATCGTCCTGCCGGCGCTCCCGGGCATCCCGCTGGTCTTCATCGGTCTGCTGCTGGCCGCGTGGGCCGACGACTTTGCCCATGTCGGCTGGCCTACCCTGGTCGCGTTGGGCGTGCTGACCGTGTTTTCGCTGCTGGCCGACGTGCTGGCCACGGTGGTCGGCGCACAGCGCGTCGGCGCCAGCCGCAAGGCGCTCTGGGGAACCTTTGCCGGCAGCATCGTCGGCCTGTTCTTCATGCCGATCGGCCTGTTCGCCGGACCGCTGATCGGCGCCCTGCTCGGCGAGTACTGGCACACCCGCGAACTCGGCCGCTCGACCAAGGTCGGCCTGGCCACCTGGCTCGGCATCCTGCTGGGGCTGGCGCTGAAACTGGCGGTGGTGATCGCGATGCTGGGCCTGTTCGCATTCGCCTGGTTCTTCTGAGGCGGACCGCCTTCACGCCACACGCACGCGGTGACCGTGCATAAACCGTGGGGCTGGCCGTGCCCCGGTGCAGCCGCCACACTGTGCGATTCCCGAATTCACCGAAGGGCCTGCTGCAATGACCCTCCCCACGCTGCTTCCCCGTCTGGCGCCGCTGGCGCTTGCCCTGGCCAGTGCCCCGCTGGCTGCGCAGGAGTTCGCGCCCAGCACAGACACCTCGCCGGCCGCTTGCGCGGCGATCACCACCGATGCGGCCCGCCTGGCCTGCTATGACCGCCTGTTCGGGCGTACCCCGGAGGCCACCGCCGCCGCCGATGCGGCCGCCGAAGCGGCGGCGCAGGCACGCCGCGAAGAGCGGCAGACCGCCGCCGTGAGCCAGGGCGAGGAGAAGCTGCGCGAGCGGGTCAGCGACCTGTTCCGCCCGGCGACGCCGGACAGCGCACTGGCCAACGCCGGCCGCGGTTCGCTGCTGGACAGCCGCTGGGAACTGGCCGAGGACTCCAAGCTGGGGCCGTTCCAGCTGCGTGCCTACAAGCCGGTGTACCTGCTGCCCGCGTTCTGGACCAGCGACCGCAACACCATGCCGCACTCGCCGAACCCGGCCAACAGCGTGACCACGCCGCAGGTACTCGACAGTGCCGAGCTGAAGTTCCAGATCAGCTTCAAGACCAAGATCGCCGAGAACCTGTTCGGCGACAACGGCGACATCTGGGCCGGCTACACCCAGAGTTCGCGCTGGCAGGCCTACAACAGCGAGGATTCGCGTCCGTTCCGCGAGACCAATTACGAGCCGGAAGTGATGATGGTGTTCCGCAACGGCTACTCGATCGGTGGCTGGCGCGGACGGATGACCGGCATCAGCCTCAACCACCAGTCCAACGGGCGGGCCGATCCGCTCTCGCGCAGCTGGAACCGGGTCATGCTCAACGTCGGCCTGGACCGCGAGAACTGGGCACTGGTGCTGCGCCCGTGGTACCGCATTCCGGAGACCCGCAGCGAAGACAACAATCCGGACATCGAGGATTACATGGGCCGTGGTGACGCGACCCTGACCTGGAACCGCAACGGGCATGAAGTCTCGCTCATGGCGCGTCATTCGCTGCGCACCGGCAACCGCTCGCACGGCGCGCTGCAGCTGGACTACGGCTTCCCGATCAGCAACCTGCTGCGTGGCCACGTGCAGATCTTCGATGGCTACGGCGAGAGCCTGATCGACTACAACCACAAGGCCACCTATGTGGGCGTGGGCGTATCGCTGCTGGAATGGTTCTGATGACCGTGACGATCTGGCACAACCCCGCCTGCAGCAACTCGCGCGGGGCACTGAAGCTGATCCGCGACGCAGGCTTCGACCCGGTGGTGATCGACTACCTGGACAGTCCTCCCGACGTGGCCATGCTGCGCCAGGTACTGGCCGAATCCGGGCTGGACGCGCAGGCGCTGGTGCGCAGCAAGGAAGCCCAGTTCGCCGAACTGGGCCTGGACGGTGCCGATGAAAACACCCTGCTGGCAGCGATGGCCGCACACCCGCGGCTGATCAACCGCCCGGTGGTGCGCACGCCCAAGGGCACCCGCCTGTGCCGCCCACCGGAAACGGTGCTGGAGATCCTGTAACGGAAAGGGGACGGAGGGGATTAAGTCGTTTGTGCACAAACGACTTAATCCCCTCCGTCCCCTTTTCTGGTTACCGCCAGTCGGTGATGCCTTCGCGGCGGTACACCTCGGCGAACGCCGGGCGCGCCTTCATCGCCGTGGCATGCGTCTTGAGCGCCGGCCAGGTGTCGCTGGGCCGGGGCATGTTGCGTGACCAGCGCATCAGCATCACCAGCATGTAGTCAGCCGCGCAGGGCGCGGCGCCCAGCAGGTACGGGCCGTGCGCCTGCAGGTGCGTGGCCACGTGCTGCCATGCATGTTCCAGGCGCTGGCGCGCCCTCTCGCGGCTGGCGTCGATGTTCGCTTCTCCGGCCACTTCGTGCGGATAGAACCAGGCCCGGTAGGCCGGCTGCAGCGTATTGGCGCACCAGAACATCCAGCGGTAGGCATCACCGCGCTCGGCTGTGCCCAGCGCCGGCAACAGGCCGGCCTCGGGATGACGGTCGGCCAGGTACAGCGCGATCGCCGCCGCTTCGGTCAGGACCCGGCCATCGATCAGCAGCGTCGGCACCACGCCAGCAGGGTTCAGTGCCAGGTACTCGGCCGACTTGTGCTCGCGTGCGTCGAAATCCAGCAGCACCAGTTCGTGCTCGATGCCGAGTTCGATCAGCAGCCAGTGCACCACCAGGGCGGCGGTGCTTGTCGAACCATACAGCGTGGTGCTCATGCGGCGGATCCTGTGCGGGTGGACCGGCCAATTATGCGCCTCGCCGATGAGCGCTGCTCAGCCGCAGCTGCTCATGCAGCTATCGCGGCGCTCGCCACAGGACATCATCGGCGCGCGCAGCGTGCACTCATGCGTCTTCAGTTCGCAGGCACGGCGCAGGTCCGGGTTGTCCACGTCCTTGCAGCGCTTGTCCGGCGCCGGCACCACCTGTTGCTCGCAATTGCTCTGGCGGCTGCCGAGGGAGTCATTCTGCGCCATGCAGCTGCGGTAGCTGGCCTGGCACTGCATGCGGCATTGTGCCGATGCAGGGAAATCCGCGCCTTCGTACGACGCCGGGGTGCTGCAGCCGGCCAGGGCCAGCAGCACGCCGGCGACGATGAATCGATGCAGGGCCATGGACACGTCCTGTGTGAGGGTGTGCCGACCGTAGCAGAGCCCGGGCTACAGGCGCGTTAATCCTGCCTCCAGATACAACAACGGCGCCACACGGGCGCCGTCGTCTGGATCGAAGCGGGCGGACTTACTCCACCACCACCGGAATCTTGCCGATGCGGGCCTGCCATTCGCGCGGGCCGGTCTTGTGCACCGATTCACCGGTGGAATCGACCGCCACGGTCACCGGCATGTCCTGCACGGTGAACTCGTAGATCGCTTCCATGCCCAGGTCGGCGAAGCCAACGACCTTGGCCGCCTTGATCGCCTTCGACACCAGGTAGGCCGAACCACCGACGGCCATCAGGTAGGCCGACTTGTGCTTCTTGATCGCCTCGATCGCGGCCGGGCCGCGCTCGGCCTTGCCGACCATGCCCAGCAGGCCGGTCTGTGCCAGTACCTGCTCGGTGAACTTGTCCATGCGGGTCGCCGTGGTCGGGCCGGCCGGACCCACCACCTCGTCGCGCACCGGATCGACCGGGCCCACGTAGTAGATGAAACGCCCCTTCAGGTCGACCGGCAGTTCCTCGCCCTTGTTGAGCATGTCGACCATGCGCTTGTGCGCGGCGTCGCGGCCGGTCAGCAGCTTGCCGTTGAGCAGCAGGGTCTGGCCCGGCTTCCAGCTGGCCACGTCCTCCGGGGTGATCGTGTCCAGGTCCACCCGGGTGCCCTTGGACGCGTCATAGGTCAGCTTCGGCCAGTCTTCCAGCGACGGCGGATCCAGCATCACCGGGCCGCTGCCATCCAGGGTGAAGTGCGCATGGCGGGTGGCCGCGCAGTTCGGGATCATCGCCACCGGCAGGTTGGCCGCGTGGGTCGGGTAATCCTTGATCTTGATGTCGAGCACGGTGGTCAGGCCACCCAGGCCCTGCGCACCAATGCCCAGCGCGTTGACCTTCTCGTACAGCTCCAGGCGCAGCTCTTCGATGCGGTTGGACGCGCCACGGGCCTGCAGCTCGGTGATGTCGATCGGTTCCATCAGCGCTTCCTTGGCCAGCAGCATCGCCTTTTCGGCGGTGCCACCGATGCCGATGCCGAGCATGCCCGGCGGGCACCAGCCGGCGCCCATGGTCGGCACGGTCTTCAGCACCCAGTCGACGATGGAGTCGGACGGGTTGAGCATCGCGAACTTGGTCTTCGCTTCCGAACCACCGCCCTTGGCGGCGACGATCACGTCGACCGTGTTGCCCGGCACCACCTTGACGTTGACCACGCCCGGGGTGTTGTCCTTGGTGTTGATGCGCTTGCCGGCCGGATCGGCCAGCACCGAGGCGCGCAGCTTGTTGTCCGGGTGCATGTAGGCGCGGCGCACGCCTTCATTGGCCATGTCTTCCACGCCCATGGTGGCGTCATCCCAGCGCACGTCCATGCCGATTTCCAGGAACACGGTGACGATGCCGGTGTCCTGGCAGATCGGGCGGTGGCCTTCCGCGCACATCCGCGAATTGATCAGGATCTGCGCCATCGCTTCCTTCGCGGCCGGCGACTCCTCGCGCTCGTAGGCGGCGGCAAGGTTCTTGATGTAGTCGACCGGGTGGTAGTACGAGATGTACTGCAGCGCGTCGGCGATGGACTGGATGAGGTCTTCCTGCTTGATCGATGTCACGGCTTGCTCGCTTGCTCGAGGCTGGCGGGGGTAATCCGCCCATTTTACCCCCTCCCCCGGCCCCGGGGTGGTAGTGCCGGCCGCTGGCCGGCAAGATTCCCCCGACGCTCTGTCACGCCACGCGCCGCTGCGGCGTCCTTGCCCCCATGAACGCCGAAACCGCCTTCCAGACCCACCGCCCGCGCCTGATGGCCCTGGCCTACCGCCTGCTCGGCAGTCGCGCCGACGCCGAAGACGTGGTCCAGGACGCCTGGTTGCGCTGGTCCGGCGCCGATCCGGCCAGCGTCCGCGACCCCGAGGCGTGGCTGGTCACCACCACCACCCGGCTGGGTCTGGACCGGCTGCGCGCGGCCAGGCGCGAGCGCGTGCACTACGTCGGCCCGTGGCTGGCCGAGCCGCTGGCGGTCACGCTGGAGCCCGACCCGGCACCCGGACCGGCGCAGCTGCATGCGCTGGCCGACGACGTCTCGGTCGCCTTCCTGACCCTGCTCGAACAGCTCGGCCCCGAGGAACGCGCCGCGTTCCTGCTGAAGGAGGCCTTCGATCACGACTACCGCGAAATCGCCGACCTGATCGGCCACAGCGAAGCCAACTGCCGGCAGCTGGTACACCGTGCCCGGCAGCGCCTGCACGCCGGACGGCCGCGCTTCAACGCCGATGCCAGCCAGCACCGGCAGCTGCTGGCGCGCTTCATGGACGCCTCGCAGCGCGGCGACAGCGAAGCGATCCAGGCCCTGCTGCACGCCAACGCGCTGCTGGTCTCCGACGGTGGCGGCGTGGTCACCGCCGCGATCCGCCCGCTGCGGGGCGCCGAGCGCATCGGCCGCCTGTTCTGGGCCATCGCCCGCCGCGGCGCGGCGCATCCGGCGCAGCTGGGCTATGTCAATGGCGAACCGGCGATCCTGCGCTTCCACGGCGAGCGCCTGCACTCGGTCACCACCATCGAAGTGGTCGACGGCCGCATCGCCAATGTCTACAGCGTGCTGAATCCGGAAAAGCTGCCGAGGGTTGTCACGCGCGATGGTGCTGCGGCGTCCTGGGAGTGAAAGGCGGCCATCGTGGCCGCCCTGGAGCCCACGATGTCCAACCACACCTCTCCCCGCGTTCCCTACATCCGCCTGGCCGCCGAGGCCTTCAAGGGCCTGCTGGCCACCAGCCAGGCCGTGCATGACAGCTCGATCGATCCGGCCCTGATGGAACTGGTGTTCCTGCGCGTGTCGCAGCTCAACGGCTGCGGCTACTGCATGGACATGCACGGCACGGCCCTGCGCAAGGGCGGCATCGAGCCGCGCAAGCTGGACACCCTGCTGGCCTGGCACGAAAGCCGCTTCTTCGATGCGCGAGAGCGCGCGGCACTGGGCTGGGCCGAGGCGCTGACCCGGCTGACCGACGGCGCACCGTCGCAGGCGGCGTTCGATGCACTGGCACCGCACTTCGATGAGAAGGGCATCAGTGACCTGAGCATGGGCATCGCGGTGATCAATGCCTGGAACCGCCTCGGTGCGGGGTTGCTGCCGCCGCTGCCGTAACGGGGGGCTGGCCGGGCTGCCGCCCGGCACCCGCAGAGGCAACACCCAGAGCAACATCAAAAGCCGGCGCTACTGTGGGTTGGCGGGGTGGGTCCACGCCACGCGTGGATGCGGGAGGGTCGATCCCTTTGCGTGGCAAAGGGATCTGACCCCGGTGCCGGCCACACGGCTGCACTGACCCCCTCTGCACGTAGCAGGCGCGCACAATACGCGCATGCCTGCTTCCCCCACCGCTGGCGCCGCCGCCGCGAAGAAACCCAGCCTGCGCCAGCGCTTCAAGGCGATGCGCAACCTGCCGCCATTCCTGCGCATGGTGTGGCAGACCAGCCCCGCGCTCACCCTGGCCAGCCTTGGCCTGCGGCTGATCCGGGCGCTGCTGCCGGTGGCGATGCTGTACGTCGGCAAGCTGATCATCGACAGCGCCCTGCAGCTGAGCCAGCACGGTGCCGGCTTCCCTCCACTGGGCGAGGCGCTGTCCAGCGGACTGCTCAATCCACTGCTGGGCCTGCTGGCGCTGGAATTCGGCCTGGCCATCGCCTCGGACCTGCTCGGCCGGCTGGTCAGCTATGCCGATGCGCTGCTCTCGGAACTGTTCGCCAACGCCACCAGCATCCGCCTGATGGAACACGCCGCGACGCTGGATCTGGAGGACTTCGAGGACCCGGACCTGCAGGACAAGCTGGACCGTGCACGGCGCCAGACCATGGGCCGGATGAACCTGATGAGCCAGCTGTTCGGCCAGGTGCAGGATGCGATCACCGTGGCCAGCCTCGCCATCGGCCTGCTGGTCTATGCGCCGTGGCTGATCCTGCTGCTGGCGCTGGCACTGGTGCCGGCCTTCATCGGCGAATCGCACTTCAATGCGGCCGGCTACAGCCTCAACTTCCAGTGGACGCCCGAGCGCCGCCAGCTCGACTACCTGCGCCAGTTGGGTGCCAGCGTGGAAACGGCCAAGGAAGTGAAGATCTACAACCTGCACCGCTTCCTGGTGGAGCGCTACCGGCGCCTGTCGGTGGCGCTGTTCCTGGCCAACCGCGCACTGGCCCGGCGCCGCGCGTTCTGGGGCACGCTGCTGGCCGCGCTCGGCACGCTGGGCTATTACACCGCCTACGCCTACATCGCCTGGCGCACGGTGCGCGGCGATTTCACGATCGGCGACCTGACCTTCCTCGCTGGCAGCTTCCTGCGCCTGCGCCAGCTGCTGGAGGGCCTGCTGATCGGATTCTCGCAGGTGGCCAGCCAGGCGCTGTACCTGGATGACCTGTTCTCGTTCTTCCAGATCCAGCCGGAGATCCACTCGCGCGAAGGGGCGGTGCGCGTGCCGCAGCCGATCCGCCAGGGCTTCGTGTTCGAGGACGTCGGCTTCCGCTATCCCGATGCCGAACAGTGGGCGGTGCGCCATCTGGATTTCCAGCTGCACGCCGGCGAAGTGCTGGCCCTGGTGGGAGAGAACGGCGCCGGCAAGACCACCCTGGTCAAGCTGCTGGCACGCCTGTACGAACCGGACGAGGGCCGCATCCTGCTCGATGGCCGCGACCTGCGCGACTACGACCTGGACGACCTGCGTGCCAACCTCGGGGTGATCTTCCAGGACTTCGTGCGCTACAACCTCAGCGCGGGTGAGAACATCGGCGTCGGCCAGGTCGAGGCGATGGACGACCAGGCGCGCATCGCCGACGCGGCACGGCGTGGCATGGCCGAGGAAGTGATCGACGACCTGCCCGGCGGCTACGACCAGCAAATCGGCCGTCGCTTCAAGCAGGGCGTGGACCTGTCCGGCGGCCAATGGCAGAAGATCGCCATCGCCCGCGCCTGGATGCGCAACGCGCAGGTGATGATCCTCGACGAGCCCACCGCCGCGCTGGATGCGCGCAGTGAGTTCGACGTGTTCCAGCGGTTCAGGGAACTGGCGGATAATCGCACCGCAGTGCTGATCTCCCACCGTTTTTCCTCGGTACGCATGGCCGACCGCATCCTGGTGCTGGCCGATGGCCGCATCGAGGCCAGCGGCACCCATGAGCAGCTGATGGCGCAGGGCGGCCGCTACGCCGAACTGTTCGAGCTGCAGGCGGCCGGTTACCGCTGAGAACGCCTCTCGTTCCGCCCAATGAGAACCTGTCTCATTTGAGATAGAATCACCTCCGACGACTTTCGATAGATACGCCCATGTCCTCCGCTTTTGGCGCCGAAACGGTGCTTGAGGTCCGCCACTGGACCGACGCCTACTTCAGTTTCACCACCACCCGCGACAGCGGCTTCCGCTTCGAGAACGGCCAGTTCGTGATGATCGGCCTGGAAACCGACGCGCGCCCGTTGCTGCGTGCGTACTCCATCGCCAGTGCCAACTGGGAAGAGCAGCTGGAATTCTTCAGCATCAAGGTGCAGGACGGCCCGCTGACCTCGCGCCTGCAGCACATCAAGCCGGGTGACAAGGTGCTGGTCGGCAAGAAGCCCACCGGCACCCTGCTGATCAGCGACCTGCACCCCGGCAGGAATCTGTACCTGCTGGGCACCGGCACCGGCCTGGCGCCGTGGCTGTCGGTGATCAAGGACCCGGAAACCTATGAGCGCTTCGAGAAGGTGATCCTCTGCCACGGCGTGCGCTACGAAAAGGACCTGGCCTATCGCGATTACTTCGAGAAAGAACTGCGGGAGCACGAGTTCCTCGGCGACATGATCGGCGACAAGCTGCTGTACTACCCGGCCGTCACCCGCGAGCCGTTCGCCAACCAGGGCCGCCTGACCTCGCTGATGGAAAGCGGCCAGATGCAGCGCACCCTCGGCCTGCCGGAACTGAGCCCGGAAAACGACCGCGCGATGATCTGCGGCAGCCCGCAGATGCTCGCCGACCTGCGTACCGTGCTCGACGCCCGGGGCTTCCAGGTTTCGCCGCGCATCGGCCAGCCGGGCCACTACGTGTTCGAGCGCGCGTTCGTCGAGAAATGATGCTGCAACGGGAGTGCCGGCCAGTGGCCGGCGCTTCCTGGCCAACGGGGTTGCCGGCCAGCGGCCGGCACTACCTCACAGCAGCGCTTCAATCTCGCCGCGCAGCTGCTCCGGCCGGGTGGTGGGCGCATGCCGCGACACCACCTGCCCCTGGCGGTCGACCAGGAACTTGCTGAAATTCCACTTGATGCGGGCACTGCCGAGCAGGCCGCGTTTCTCGCGTGACAGCCATGCCCACAGCGGATCGGCGCCTTCACCGTTGACCTCGATCTTCTCCGACAGCGGGAAGCTGACCGGATAGTCCAGCGAACAGAACTGGCGGATCTGCGCGGCGTCACCGGGCTCCTGCGCGCCGAACTGGTTGCACGGGAAACCGATCACCACCAGGCCACGCTCGCGATACTCCTGCCACAGCTGCTCCAGCCCGGTGTATTGCGGGGTGAAGCCACAGCGGCTGGCGACGTTGACCAGCAGCAACGGATGGCCCTGGTAGCGGGCCAGGGCGTGCGGCTGGCCGTCGAGGTCGCGGAAGCTGAAATCGTAGGCAGTGGTCATGGCAGCAGGCCGTGGGCGGAGAATGCATGGTACCCGCGCCCGGCCCCGGCAACATGCCTTTTGACACAAGTGCGGGCGGCGCCGGCCGGGTTACCCTCGGGCCCTTGTTTGCCTTACCGGAGTTCCTGCCTTGACCACCCGCCTTGCCCTTGCCGTGGCCATGTCCCTCGGCCTTGCCCTGCCCGCCTTCTCGGCCGGCGCCGCCACCCCGGCTGCCAGCACCGCCGCCCAGCAGGCCAACCCGTTCTTCGCCGAAAGCCCGCTGCCGCTGCACTTCCCGCAGTTCGACAAGATCAAGGACAGCGACTTCGCCCCGGCCTTCGATGCCGGCATGGCACAGCAGCTGAAGGAAGTGGAGGCGATCGCCAACAACAAGGCCAAGCCGACCTTCGACAACACCATCATCGCCCTGGAAAAGAGCGGTGATGTGCTCGACCGCGCGACCACCGTGTTCTTCAGCCTGGTCGGCGCCGACACCAACGACACCCGCAAGAAGCTGCAGGCCGACTACTCGGCCAGGTTCGCTGCGCACAGCGATGCGATCGCGCTGAACGGCAAGCTGTTCGCCCGCATCCAGGCGCTGTACGACAGCCGCTCCACCCTGGGCCTGGACGCCGAAGGCGTGCGCCTGGTCGAGAAGTACTACGACAACTACGTGCGCGCCGGCGCCAAGCTGTCCGAGGCCGACAAGGCCAAGCTGAAGGACATGAATGCCGAACTGGCCAACCTGGGCACCAAGTTCAGCCAGAACGTGCAGTCGGAAGTGAACGCTTCGGCGATCACCGTCGACGACGTCAAGGAACTGGCCGGCCTGTCCAAGGAGCAGATCGCCGCCGCCGCCGAAGCCGCCAAGGCCCGTGGCCAGGACGGCAAGTACGTGATCACCCTGCTCAACACCACCGGCCAGCCGCCGCTGACCAACCTGGCCAACCGCGCCCTGCGCCAGAAGATCTATGAAGCCTCGGTCAGCCGTGGCAGCCGCGGTGGCGAGTTCGACAACACCGCGCTGGTATCGCGCATCATGCAGCTGCGCGCGGACAAGGCCAAGCTGATGGGCTTCCCGAACTTCGCCGCCTACAACCTGACCAACCAGACCGCCAAGACCCCCGAAGCGGTCAACGCGATGCTGGGCAAGCTGGCCCCGGCCGCAGTGGCCAACGCCAAGCGTGAGGCCGCCGACCTGCAGGCGATGATCGACCAGGAACAGAAGGCGGCCGGCAAGCCGACGTTCAAGCTGGAACCGTGGGACTGGGCCTTCTACAGCGAGAAGGTGCGCCAGGCCAAATACAACTTCGACGAGTCGCAGCTGAAGCCGTACTTCGAACTGAAGAACGTGCTGGAGAACGGCGTGTTCTACGCGGCCGGCCAGGAATTCGGCCTGACCTTCAAGCAGCGCACCGACCTGCCGGTCTACCACGACGACGTCACCGTCTACGATGTGTTCGACGCCGATGGCAGCCAGCTGGCGATCTTCATCTTCGACCCGTATGCACGTGCGTCCAAGCGTGGCGGTGCGTGGATGAACTCGTACGTCTCGCAGTCGAAGCTGACCGGCTTCAAGCCGGTGGTGGCCAACCACCTGAACATCCCGAAGCCGCCGGCCGGCCAGCCGACCCTGCTGACCTGGGATGAAGTGAGCACCACGTTCCATGAGTTCGGCCACGCACTGCATGGCATGTTCTCCAACGTGAAGTACCCCTACTTCTCCGGCACCTCGGTGCCGCGTGACTTCGTCGAGTTCCCCTCGCAGGTCAACGAAATGTGGGCGGACAACCCGGTCATCCTGAAGAACTATGCCAAGCACTACCAGAACGGCAGCGCGATGCCACAGGCCCTGCTGGACAAGGTGATTGCCGCCTCGAAATTCAACCAGGGCTTTGCCACCACCGAATACCTGGGCGCGGCGATGCTGGACCAGAACTGGCACCAGATCGGCCCGGACCAGGTGCCGGCCGCCAAGGACGTGATGGCCTTCGAGCGCGCCGCGCTGGAGAAGGACGGCATCTACTACGCGCCGGTGCCGCCGCGCTACAAGACGCCGTACTTCAGCCACATCATGGGCGGCTACTCGGCCGGCTACTACGCCTACATCTGGTCGGAAGTGCTCGACGCCAACACCCAGAAGTGGTTCAAGGACAATGGCGGCCTGAGCCGCAAGAACGGCGACCACTTCCGCGCCACGCTGCTGTCCAAGGGCGGCAGCGTCGATGCGATGCAGCTGTTCCGCGATTTCGCCGGCCACGAGCCGCAGATCGAACCGCTGCTGGAAAAGCGTGGCCTGACCGGCGCTGGCAACTGATCGCCCGCGTACCGGCCTGAAACGGAAACCGCCCGGGAGACCGGGCGGTTTTTTTTGTTGTGGCTGGGGTCGGAGCCCTTTTCTGCGAAAAGGGATCTGACCCCGGGGTCTCCGCCCCCGCGCTGGCTTCAGCGCGGCGCCACGTACCCACCCGGCACGCCTTCCGGCGACAGCACCAGCTGCCACAACTGCGCATGGCGGCAGCGGAAGGTGGCCATCGACCCGGCCAGGTAGAAACGCCACATGCGCCGGAAGTGCTCGTCGTAGCGCGCATCCAGCTGCGGCCACGCCGCTTCCACGTTGCGCCGCCAGGCCTGCAGGGTCAGGTCGTAGTCGGTGCCGAAGTTGTGCCAGTCCTCCAGCACGAAACGGCCTTCGAACGCCCGGGTGATCTGCACCGCCGACGGCAGCATCGAATTGGGGAAGATGTAGCGCGCGATCCACGGATCGGTGCGATGCCGCGAGATGTTGGTGCCGATGGTATGCAGCAGCAGCAACCCGCGCGGCGACAGGCAGCGTCTGGCCACCTCGAAGAAGCTTGCGTAATTCTTGTCCCCGACGTGCTCGAACATGCCGATCGAGAAGATCGCATCGAACGGCTCATCCAGTTCACGGTAGTCCTGCAGGCGGATCTCGATCGGCAGGCCCGCGCACAACTGCCGCGCGAACTCGGCCTGCTCCTGCGAAATCGTCACGCCCACGCCGCTGACACCGTAGCGCTCGGCCGCGAACTTCAGGGCTTCGCCCCAACCGCAGCCGATGTCCAGCACGCGCTGGCCCGGGCGCAGCCCCAGCTTGCGGCAGACCAGATCAAGCTTTGCTTCCTGCGCGGCATCCAGGTCACCGGCATGGCGCCAGTAGCCGCAGCTGTAGACCAGCCGCTGGCCCAGCATGGCCTGGTAGAGATCGTTGCCGAGGTCGTAGTGGCGGCGGCCGACCTCGTAGCTGCCCTGCCCGGCCTGCAGGTTGAACAGGCGCGCCTTCAGCGCATCGGCCACTTCGCGCCAGCCGTGCACCCGTTCGTCCAGGTGCGCCTGCATCAGGTGGACCAGGAATTCATCCAGGACGTTGGCATCCCACCAGCCGTCCATGTAGCTCTCGCCGAGGCCGAGCGAGCCCTGGCCCATGACCCGCGCGAAGAAGCGTGGGTCATGCACCTGGATGTCCTGTGGCTGGGTGCCGCCGATGCGGACCCCGGCTTCGTGGAGCAGGCCGGCGACCCGCTCCTGCAACCCTGTATCCACGCCACCTCCTCGACTGCGGTCAACCGCGTGCGAACAGCTCCACGTAGTCCTTGGCCACGTGCGGCAACAGCACCGCCGCCGGTACGTCGGCGGTCTGGGTGCCATCCGAGTATGGCCCCACCTGGTACGGCGGGAACACAAAGCGCAGCGCGGTGATCTGCCCCTTGTCGTTGGTCAACGGCTGGAACTGGCTGAAATTGTCGGCCTGCGGCCCGGTACCGTCGGCGATCATGCGTGACGCGTTGCGCAGCGATTCCTGCAGCTGGGCCGGATCCATGTCCTCGCCGCTGAGGCGGGTGGCCACGCGTTCGCGCAGCTGGTCGGCGACAAAATCGCTGATCGCCTTCCAGCCCTTGGCGTCGGCCACCAGCTTTTCGGCACTGAGCATCTGCTGCTGCTGCGGCAACCACACAAAGCGCGCCACCAGCGGCTCGCCGTGGGCGCCACCGGTATAACGGCTGCCATCGGCACTGACCACCACCAGCTGCGGGGTTTCCAGCAGCTTCTCGAAACTCAGCGACAGTTCGTAGGGCATGGTCGGCTTGTCGTTGCCCAGCCCGTCCAGCGCCTGCTGCAGGTCACTGCGCGCACTGGTCGCATAGCTCTGCAGCGCGCGGGCCAGGCCCGGATAACGGTCGATGCCCGCCGGGTAACTGATACCCACCACTTCGCGCTCGTTGTTCTCGATCACGTCGCGCAGGTCCAGCGCTGCTTCCGTGGCCGGCGTTTCGCCCGCGGCCGTCGCCTCGGCGGCAGGAGCCGCGTCGGTCGCCGGTGCCGGCTCGCTTTCACGCTGGCAACCGGCCAGCAACAGCACGCCCACCACGCCGGCCAGCACGCTGCCGTGCAATGGCCGGTTGTTTCCAATCTTCATCGGGATCCCCTGTTCATGTTTGTACATCATCGCCTGCCCTGGCTGAAGCGTGATCCGCTGGCATTCAGCCAGCGAGCAGGTCGTGGTACTCCTCGTGCCGCTGCAGGAAGGCCTCGGCATAGGAACATGCCGGCACCACCTTGTACTTCTGCTCACGGGCGAAACGCAGTGCCACACGGGTCAGCTCACCGGCGATGCCGCGGCCAGCGATCGGCTCGGGCACTTCGGTGTGGGTGATGACCATGCGCTTGCGCTTGATCTGGTAGTCCAGCACCGCCAGCTGTCCTCGCACACGGGCGGTGAAGCGGTGGTTGGCCAGGTCATGTTCGACCTCGTAGGCCAGACCGGGGGGCGTGACCGAAGCCATGGAACTGTCTCCTGCGGCGACTGCGTGGATGGTGCGCAGCCGGGCGCCATGATCGCGTGAAGCCTGAACAGGGGCAAGTCCAGTCCATTCACGTCAGTTTTCGACCCTCAAGCTGGAGGGCCGCCGGCCGCTATCGCCTGTGGAGGGGTACGGCCGGGCTGGCACGACCCTTGCGATCCTTGACCCTGCGCACCACCGTGGAGCTTCCCATGCACGCCAGCAATTCCCATACCGATACCGACCGCGCCCTGCTGGAGGGCCTGCTGCAACTGGCGGTGGAAGGGCAGACCGAGGATCAGGATTTCCAGCGTATCGGCGAGGAAGTGTTCGCCCGCCTGCTGGATACCTACGGCCAGCAGACGGCGGTCTGAGCCCGGGCGGGCTGCCGCCTTGCGCGGGGTCGGATCGATGGATCCGACCCCGGCTTCCTCAACCGCCGCCGAGGCGGAAGGTCGGGTTGGAGAGTTCGCGCAGGAAGTGGTTGAAGATGCTCGGCTGCATGGCCAGCATGAAGATCACGCCGAACGCCGCGCCCGCCAGGTGCGCGCTGTGGTTGATGCGGTCGCCGCCGCGCTTGTCCATCCAGATGCTGTAGCCGACGTAGAACGCGGCATAGATGATCGCCGGTGCCGGGATGAAGAACACCAGGATGATCGACCACGGCTTGATCAGGATGAAGGCGAACAGCACCGCCGACACCGCCCCGGACGCTCCGAGGCTGAGGTAGTTCGGGTTCTTCTGGTTCTTCAGGTAGCTGGGCAGGATCGAGACCAGCAGCGCACCGATGTAGAACGCCGGGTAGGTCAGGTAGCTGCCGGTCAGCTGCACCATCACGCTCTCGATGAATCCCCCGAAGAAGAACAGGGTGATCATGTTGAAGATCAGGTGCGACCAGTCGGCGTGGATGAAGCCATAGGTCACCAGCCGGTCGTACTGGCGGTGACGGTCGATGGCGGGCGGCCACAGGATCAGGCGGTCGGCCAGCTTGCGGTTGTTGAACGCCATCCACGACAGGATGGCGGTGATGGCGATCAACAGCAGATTGACGGGGGTCATGTCAGGCTCAGGCGCTGCGGTAGTTGTCGACCATACGATAGCGTTTCGCGTACCAACCGAAGGCCAACGCCGCGACGAAGGCGAAGCCGGCGAAGAAGAACATCAGGAAGGCCGCCTCGCTCAGCCCTGTACCGGCGATCTGGTGGGTCACGGTGTCGTTGCGCACGGCGGCGTTGGACAGCAGCACCCACAGGTTGCCGATGGTGGTGGTCAGGTTCCAGAAGCTCATCACCACGCCCTTCATGGCCTGCGGCGCCTGGCTGTAGGCGAATTCCAGGCCGGTGGCCGAGACCAGCACCTCGCCGAAGGTCAGCAGCGCGTACGGCAGCATCTGCCAGAAGATCGACATGGCGTTGCCGCCGTCCATCACCACCTGGATGCCGCCGACCACGATCCAGGCCAGGCCGCTGAAGGCGATGCCGGCGGTCATGCGGCGCAGTGCGGTCGGCTCGAAGCCGAAGCGGCGCAGCGCCGGATACAGCACCAGGTTGTTGAACGGAATCAGGATCATCACCAGCAGCGGGTTCAGTGCCTGCATCTGCGAGGCGGTGAACCAGCTCGGCATCTGCATCTGCTGGCCCTGCAGCACCCAGGTCGAAGCCTTCTGGTCGAACAGCGAGAAGAACGGCGTGGTCAGCGCGAAGATCACCAGCACCCGCAGCACCGAGCGCACGCCCTCCACGGCTTCGGCCGGATGCTGGCCACGGGCACGGTCCAGCTGCAGCCAGGTGCCGCCGCCGATGCCGGCGAGGATGGCCACCAGCGCCAGGCACAGGCAGATCACGATGCCCAGCGAGCCGACCAGGGCGAACGAGGCCGCCGCCAGCACCAGGCCAAGCACGGCGATCACCAGGCCCGGGCGGCCCTGGCCGGCCACGCGTGCGGTCAGCGCCGTGCGCACCACGTTGGCGAACGAATGCGGATCCTTCGGCGGCAGCGGCACCAGCACGTAACGCTTGCGGCCCAGCCAGAACACGAAGGTGGCGATGAACATCAGGATGCCGGGGATGCCGAACGCCCACTGCGGGCCCCAGTTCTTCAGCACCAGCGGGATCAGCAGCGAGGCGAACAGCGAGCCGAAGTTGATGATCCAGTAGAAGGCGTCGAAGACGATCTTGGCCAGGTGCTTGTTGCTCTGGTCGAACTGGTCACCCATGAACGAAGCCACCAGCGGCTTGATGCCGCCGGCACCGAGCGCGATCAGGCCCAGGCCGAGGAAGAAGCCCTCGCGGCTGTTCTCGAATAGCGCCAGGCACAGGTGGCCGGCGCAGTAGACCAGGCTGAACCAGAGGATGGTGTGGTACTTGCCGAAGAACCGGTCGGCCAGCCAGCCACCGAGCAGCGGGAAGAAATACACGCCGATCATGAAGCTGTGCATGATGTCCTTGGCTTCACCGGCACGGCCTTCCGCAGTGATTTCCTGCAGCAGCAGCGAGGTGATCAGGAACTGCACCAGGATGTTGCGCATCCCGTAGAAACTGAACCGCTCGCAGGCCTCATTGCCGATGATGTACGGAATCTGGCGCGGCATCTTTCCTTGGCCGGCGATGGGGGCGACTGCGTCGTGGCTCATCCTGTAGGGCATTCCTGCAAAGCGAAAGGCGCAAGGTTACCGGAACCGGGGCGCGCCAGGCACGCTGCAGGGCTGCATGACAACGGTGCCAATCCGTGGCAGGCGATCCCGGCCCTGCCGGAAGTCACGGCACCTGCACGGCAAAAGCGTAAACTTATCGTTATGCGCCCCCTCGCCCACGCCCGCCTCCTGCTCAGCTGTTTCGCGCTGCTGCTGGCGTTGCAGGCACAGGCACGCCCGCAGGCCGCGGCCACCGCCGCCAGCGGCAACGGCGCACGGCAACTGACCGTGGCCGCACTGGAACTGCCCAGCCGTGACGATGCGCAGTGGAAGCAGCGCCGTGAGCAGGTCGCACAACTGCTGACCGAACTGCAGCCGGACGTGATCTCGGTGCAGCAGGTGCTGCAGCAGCAGGGCCGCAATCCGGCCTGCTGGCTGGCCAGCCGGCTGCGCTACAGCTGCGACTTCGTCACCGCCGATCCGCCCAGCCAGCCGCTGCGGCATGGCAACGCAATGCTGACCCGGCTACCGGTCAGCGAAGACGGGGTGACCCTGCTGCATCCTCCTGGCACCTTCAGCGCGGCCGGCATGATGCGGCTCAAGCTGGGCGAGGCGCTGGTCAATGTCTATGTGGCGCGGCTGCGTCCGGAGCCGGACGGGGCCACCGCCCGCCAGCACCAGACCAGCGACCTGATGACCTGGATCGGCGCCACCGCCGAAGGCATGCCCAGCCTGATCGCCGGCGACTTCTCTGCAGCGACCGTGGAACTGGTGCGCAGCACACCGGGATTTCAACCGGCCCGGCGCAATCCTGGCGGCCGGCCCGAGGTGGCCGCGGCCAATGGCGGGGGCAGCACCGGCCACGGACTGGATGTGCTGTTCCAGGTCAAGCATTTCGACGGGATCCGCCAGCAGCCGATCCTGCTGCCGGCCGACGGCGACCTGCCCGGGCTGCGCCTGGGCGTGATGGCGACCCTGCGCCTGCAGGGCGATACGGCCACCGCGGAATAGGTAGTGCCGGCCGCGGGCCGGCTCCCCCGGTACCGCACGGTTGCCGGCCAGCGGCCGGCACTACCGAACGACTGCTGCAACAGAAAAGGCCGGGGTCTCCCCCGGCCTTTTCCGTTCATCCCGTCACCGCGATCAGGCGATCGCTTCCTGGTAACGGCGCTCGACTTCGTTCCAGTCGATGACGTTGAAGAACGCGCCGATGTACTCCGGGCGGCGGTTCTGGTACTTCAGGTAGTACGCGTGTTCCCACACGTCCAGGCCGAGGATGGGGGTGTTGCCTTCCATCAGCGGGCTGTCCTGGTTGCCGGTGCTCTCGACCACGACCTTCTTGTCCGGGGTCACGCTCAGCCACGCCCAGCCGCTGCCGAAACGGGTCAGCGCGGCCTTGGTGAAGGCATCCTTGAACTTGTCGAAACCGCCCAGGTCCTTGTCGATGGCCTTGGCCACGTCGCCCACCGGGTTGCCGCCGGCATTGGGCGCCATCACGGTCCAGAACAGCGAGTGGTTGGCGTGGCCACCACCGTTGTTGCGCACCGGGCCCTGCAGGTTCTCCGGCAGCGACTTGAGCTTCTTCACCAGCTCTTCGACCGGCAGGTCAGCGTACTCGGTGCCTTCCAGCGCCGCGTTGACGTTGTTGATGTAGGTCTGGTGATGCTTGGTGTGATGGATTTCCATCGTCGCCGCGTCGATATGCGGCTCCAGCGCGTCGTAGGCGTAGGACAGCTTGGGCAGGGTGTAGGCCATGATGCATCTCCTGATTGCGAGGGCACCCGACGTTGTCGGGCGGTGCGCGGTGAATGATGGGGACAGACCGCAAGATTACCAAGGGGGATGTAAAGGAAATTGCGTCCTGCCAGTGAGTACGACGGCAATTGTTACGCAGCAGTGACGCGGCACCTCCTCATGCACCATGCAGCGCGCAGGCGCTACAGTGCATGCACCACCCTCGCCCGCCCCAGCCCATGCGCAACCCCCGGCTGCTGATCACCGCCATCGCCCTGCTGCTGCTCGGCCTGGTCGCCAACCATTTCCTGCAACGGCCACCGGCGCCGCAGTTTGCGCCTGACCTGCAGGGCACGCCCACCGCGCGCGCGCCCGCGCCCGCCTCGACCGGCGGGGCCAGCGGCCTGCCCGCGTTCCTGCCTGCCGAAGCACGCGCGACCATCGCCCTAATCCAGCGTGGCGGCCCCTTCCCCCACCGCCAGGACGGCAGCACCTTCGGCAACCGCGAGCAGCAGTTGCCGCAGCGGGCACGCGGCTACTACCGCGAATACACCGTCGACACCCCCGGCGCACGCACCCGTGGCACGCGCCGCATCGTCACCGGCGGCGATCCGCCGGAAGCGTGGTACTACACCGACGACCATTACGCGTCATTCCGCAGCTTCACCGTACCGGCCCAGGGAGCGCAGTGATGAGCCATGATGATTTCGGCCTCGGCCTGCATGACATCAACAATGCCGGCGTGTATGCCATCGACAGCGACGACATCGGCGCACTGGCCGCCGCGATGCGCGATGCCGGCCTGAAGGTGATCCGCATCGATCTGGAAAACGTCGCCGACAAGCGCACGCTGCTCGCCCGGTTGGCAGCGCAGCTGGATTTCCCCGCCGGTTTCGGCGGCAACTGGGATGCACTGTCGGACAATCTGCGCGACCTGCAATGGCTGCCGGCCGCCGGCTATGCGCTGTTCCTGGCCGACGTGGATGCACTGCGCGCCGGCGCAGCGAAGGACTTCGACACCCTGCTGGACGTGATGGACGAGACCAGCCGCGACTGGCTCGGCCGCGACGTGCCGTTCTGGGTGTTCCTGTCGCAGAGCGCGTAAGGGCAACGCCCTGATGGAGGCCGACCCTGGTCGGCATGGGCGTGCCCCCCCCATGCGTGGATGCGCCGTCCTAGCGGCTGCCGTTGTCTTCCTGCAGTTCCTTCTTGAACGGGATGTCCGGCGGCGGTCGTGCCACGGCCGGCTGGTCCTGCATGTTGGGGTTGGTCAGGCCACAGCCGCCACCGGCCTGCAGGATCGAAATGACGCAGGAGATCCTGGTGTTGGTGCCCGGCAATGGAATCTCCATGGCCTTGACCCCCTTGCGCACCCACTCGGCCAGCAACGATTCCTGCGGTACCCAGTACTTGTCGAACGAGGTCGGCGTGTAGTCGTACGGCGGGCGCTTCAGCCAGGTGCCGGACTGCGCGATGCGCTCCTTGCTCCAGCCATCGTTGGCACCACCGGGCGCGCCGCGCTCTGCATGGCCGTCGCCCTCCTGGCCGGGTACACGCACGCTGCCATCGGCATTGAACAGGCCATTGCCCCGGCCGGCGGCGCTTGCCTGGCGGGCACCGTCGCTGCTGCCCTCGCGGTTGCGGCTGGATGCCCCCCAGTCATCGCCCTTGGCAGGTGTCGCCCAGTTGCCGGGATCGGGGGCAGGACGCGCGCCTGCGCTTGCCGGCGTACTGCTGGAGGCCACCGGTCGCGTGCTGCGGCTCGCCTGCGCCGTGCTGCCCTCGGCCGCAGCGGCGGGTGTCGACGTGGCGCTGCCGCTGGAGACGGCGGGCGCCACGGCCGGTGCCGAGGGCACCTGACGTTCCCGTACCTGCACGTCGCGTCCGCTGGGCGCGCGTACGGCCGGCTCACGCCCGGCCACCGCCGCCATCCGCACCTGCGGATCGGCCACGGCCTGCACTTCGCGTTCGCGCACCTGCACGTCCCGCTGCGGCACGCGCACCTGCACTTCAGCGTTGCGCAGCGGTTGGAGCGCGACGGGCGCGTCAACCGTGCTGACTTCGCGTTCGCGCACCTGGATGTCACGCACCTGCGGTGCGCGCACGGCCAGCTCCGGGGTGCGCACTGCGGTCGGTGCCGGAGGCGCCTGCACCGGTTGAATGCTGCGCTCGCGCACGCTGGGCGTGCTGTCGCGCGGCACGACGCTGACCTCGGTGCGGGGCACGCTGACCGGCGGCACCACGAAATCCGTGCTGGCCTGCGCCACTTCGGTGGCCTGGATCGGAGAAGGCGGCGGCGCGGCAACCGGCGCCGGCTCGGCTTCTCGCCGGCGGCGGAACACTCGCGGCAGGTGCCGACGCGGGGGACGCGCTGGCGGCTTCGGCCGCCAGCGGGCGCGGCGCAGGCGCCGTCGCAGCGCCCGCCTCCTGCCCCGCCGCAACCTGACCGGCCGGTGCGGCCTCGGCGGCCTCGGCGCCCGGCTGGTCGCCGCCGCCCTCCTGCGTGGCGCGGCCGACGAATTCCACCTGCACGCGCTCGCCTTCGGTGCCCTCGTCCTGCGGCGCGCTGGTACGGATCACCGCCACCCACAGCAACAGCATGAAGAACAGCAGGTGCAGCAGCGCACTGGCCACTGCCGAGAGCCAGCGCATCCAGCGCTGGTCGCGCGGCGCGGCGTCCCAGTCCTGCCAGAACAAGCGACGCAGCGCCTGCCACGGCGACAGCTGCGGCGATTGACCGGGTGGCCCCGGCAACGGCCGGGGCAGCAATACCGCGATCACGTCGCGCGCGTGGTACGGCCGCGGCAGCGGCCCCAGCGAGCGCAGCCACAGCGCCCAGCCATACGGCAGGCGCGTGGTCTTCTCGAGGACGGCGCGGGGCTGCTGGCGCGCCAGCAGCAGATCGATGAGTTGCTCGGCCCGGGTCAGAGGCACGCGTCGGCGATCAGGCGACGTTGTCGCGCGGGATGTACGGCGCGTGGCCGCTGTCGTGGTCGGTCGCGTCGCGCACGGCGGTCACGCCGGGCACGCGGCCCATCAGCGTCTTTTCGATGCCCTGCTTCAGCGTCACATCGGCCATGCCACAGCCCTGGCAGCCACCGCCGAAGCGCAGCAGCACCACGCCATCGGCCGAGACTTCCTGCACGGCGACCTTGCCGCCATGCGAGGCCAGCTGCGGATTGACCTCGTTCTCCACCACCCAGTGCACGCGCTCGACCAGCGATGCCGCATCGCCGGGTGCTTCACCCTTGATGCGCGGCGCCTTGATGGTCAGCTGCTGGGTGCCGGCGGTGCCGGCGACGATGTCGATCTCGGCGCCATCAAGCCAGCCTACGCTGCCGGCATCGACATACAGGGTGAACCCATCGCAGTCCACCGCCCACTCGTCACCCAGAAGGTCGGTCGGTTCGGCGAATTCGAGCCGGGCGTCGGCGCGCGGCGTGCCGGGGTCGACCGCGCTCAGGCGCACGCCCATGCCGGGCACGCCCTCGCGTTCGATCAACTTGCGGAAGTGGGTCTGGGCAGTGTCGGAGATCTGGATCATCAGGCTATTCTAGCCAAGTAAGCGTCAGCCGCTCATTCGGTTTATACACCGTCCGGCGCATTGTTCAGTCAACACGAGGTGGAGATTCCCATGGCCGACCTGATTCCACTGGCCCAGGCCCGTTGCGTGCCGCGCAAAGGCAGCGACCACAAGCTCGGCGAAGCCCGCCTGGCCGAACTGCTGCCGCAGGTTCCCGGCTGGGAGCTGAGCGAGGGTGGCCAGGCCCTGTCGCGTACCTTCCGCTTCAAGGACTACTACGCCACCATGGCCTTCGTGAACGCGCTGGCCTGGATCGCCCACCGCGAGGACCACCACCCGGACCTGGGCGTGCACTACGACCGCGCGGTCGTGCGCTTCTCCACCCACGATGTGGGCGGGCTGAGCGAGAACGACTTCATCTGCGCGGCCAAGACTTCGGCCCTGACGGAGCAACTGCCATGAACGTACGTTTGCTGAGCCTGTCCCTGATCGCTGCGACCGGCCTGGCCGGCTGTGGCGCGTCCGAACCGCCGGCACCGCCACCGCCCGCGCCGACCGAAGTCGCAGCGGTGAAGACGCCGCCGCCGCAGTACCCGCTGGAACTGGCCTGCATGGGCGTGGGTGGCACCAGCACCTTCAAGGTGACCATCGGTACCGACGGCAAGCCGAGCGAGGTCGCCCTGCTCACCGGCGCCGGCAACCCGCAGCTGGACGAACTGGCCAGGACCGCGGTGCAGGGCTGGCAGTTCAAGGCCGCGACCCGCAACGGCCAGCCGGTACCGGCCACCATCCAGGTGCCGGTCAGCTTCAACCCGCCGCAGCCGAAGCCGGACCAGTGCTTCGCCATCGAAGAGCGCCTGCGCCGCGGCGGCTGATCGCGCGCACCCGACGAGGCCCGCCGACGCCCGCCTCGCCCCCGCCGCCCCGGCCCTGTCCGGGGCGGTTGTCTGTTGACCAGGACCGCGTCGGTAGATGCTGCAGATCCCCCCCGAAAACATCTGGATCGCACTGGCGGTCACGCTGGCCGCAGGCCTGGCCACCGCGATCGGCAGCCTGCTGGTGCTGTTCTCGCGCCGCCCCAGCCCGCGCCTGCTGGCGTTCGGCCTGGCCTTTGCCGGTGGCGCGATGGTCTATGTGTCGCTGTCGGAAATCCTCAACAAGTCCATTGCCTCGTTCGCCCTGGCCTATGGCGAGCGTACCGGCTTCACCTACGGCACCCTGGCCTTCCTGCTGGGCGTGATCGTGATCGTGCTGATCGACCACTTCATCCCCAACCCGCATGACAGCCTGGACAAGCAGGATCCCGCGTTCCGCGAGAACAGCCGCGAGTACCTCAAGCGCGTTGCCCTGCTGACCTCGATCGCGATCACCGCGCACAATTTCCCGGAGGGCCTGGCGACGTTCTTTGCGACGCTGGAAAGCCCGTCGGTGGGCATGCCGCTGGCCTTCGCCATCGCCATCCACAACATTCCCGAGGGCATCGCGATCGCGGTGCCGGTGTATTTCGCCACCCAGAACAAGGCCTATGCGTTCACCGCCAGCCTGCTGTCGGGCCTGGCCGAGCCGATCGGCGCAGCGATCGGCTACCTGCTGCTGTCCGGATCGCTGTCGCACGCCACGTTCGGCTGGGTGTTCGGCCTGATCGCCGGCGTGATGGTGTTCCTGGCGCTGGACGAGCTGCTGCCGGCGGCCAAGCGCTATGCCAAGGGCCACGAAACCGTATACGGCCTGGTGGCCGGCATGGGCACCCTGGCAATCAGCCTGGTGCTGTTCAAGTGGTGAACGACCCAGAGGGGCGCATCCACGCATGGCGTGGATCTACCCAAACAAGGTAGCGGCCGGGCCTGCCCCGGCGCTACCCGGTCATTGTCAGCGCAGGCGGTCCAGCGCCTCGACCAGCTCATCCGCCAGCGGCGCGTTCAGCACATACGGGCTCTTGCCGTCATCCAGCGCGAACTCCAGCGATGCCGCGTGCAGGAACAGGCGCTTCAGCCCGATCTGCTCGCGAAGCCGCTTGTTGACTGCAGGATCGCCGTACTTGTCATCGCCGGCCACCGGATGCCCCAGATGCTGGGCATGCACGCGGATCTGGTGGGTCCGGCCGGTCTCGATGCGCACCTCGCAGTACGAATGGCCGCCGCGGCGCTCCAGCACCCGGAAGTGACTGATCGATTCCTTGCCGATGGCGTTGACCTGCACATGGCGTTCGCCGCCCTGGCGCAGGCCCACGTGCAGCGGCGCGTCGACGGTCATCACCCCGTCGGGCATGCGCCCGGCCAGCAGGGTCAGGTAGCGCTTGCGGATGCCGGCGCCGTGGTCTTCACGCAGCAGCGCCTGCAGTTCGCTCAGCGCCGAGCGCTTCTTGGCCACGATCAGCAGGCCCGAAGTGTCGCGATCCAGCCGGTGGACCAGTTCCAGGGTCTGCCCGGGACGCAACGCGCGCAGGGTCTCGATCGCGCCGAAGCTGATGCCACTGCCACCATGGCTGGCCACCCCCGAGGGCTTGTTCAGGGCCAGCAGGCGCGCGTCCTCGAACACGATGGCCTGCTCCAGGCGGCGCATGAACGCCTCGGGCGGACCGGCCTTGTCTCCCTCCTCACTGAGACGGACCGGCGGCACGCGCACCTCGTCACCGGCCTCCAGCTTGCGCTCGGCCTTGGCGCGGCCGCCGTTGACCCGCACCTGACCACTGCGCACCAGCTTGTACACCAGGCTGCGCGGGGCGCCCTTCAGCTGGCCGAGCAGGAAGTTGTCCAGGCGCTGGCCGGCGCGGTCGGCGGGAACGGTGATCATGCGCACGGAAGGCTTGTCGCCAGCGGGCTTGGTGGGGTCTTGGGCGGTCATCAGGCTGTTTATTCTGTTACACTCGGGGGGCGAGATAAGGGATTGATTTCGTTGGAAGTTACTCAGGGCCAGAAGCCCAGCTTCCGACGAATCCGGCACAGTGCGCGACCACCGCCCGCGGGGCGGCCATGTTAGCGGCTCACCGGCCTTCCCGGCCATCGCCGGATGCCTGACACGCAACCGTGCTGAACATGTCCCGCGTGGCGCTCCAGCCTGGCTGACAGCTGCCTGCGGCCCTGCAACACCCAAAAACCATAAGAGTGAAGCGCTCCCGCGGCCTGCCGTGGTGTCGTAGCGCTGGAAACCCAAGCCGCCCTCCCCGCGCTTGCGCGAATGGGCGGCGAGCCGTGTCCAGAGGCGAAACCCCATGGCGTTCCGCGCGGTAGCCGCTTGCGAGGAACGCAACAATGAAGCGAATGCTGATCAACGCCACGCAGGCTGAAGAGCTGCGTGTTGCCATCGTGGATGGCCAGTCGTTGTATGACATCGACATCGAACAGCCGTCGAAGGAACAGAAGAAGTCCAACATCTACAAGGGCCGGATCTTCCGCATCGAGCCCTCGCTGGAAGCGGCCTTCGTCGAGTACGGCGGTGGCCGCCATGGCTTCCTGCCGCTGAAGGAAATCTCCCGCGACTACTTCCAGGCCGGTGTCGACCACAACAAGGCCGGCATCCGCGAGCTGCTGAAGGAAGGCCAGGAGATCGTCGTCCAGGTCGACAAGGAAGAGCGTGGCAACAAGGGCGCCGCCCTGACCACGTTCATTTCGCTGGCCGGCCGCTACATGGTGCTGATGCCGAACTCGCCCAGCGCCGGCGGCGTGTCGCGCCGCATCGAGGGCGAAGACCGGGCCGCGCTGAAGGACGCCCTGGACAAGCTGAACATCCCTGACGACATGGGCGTGATCATCCGTACCGCCGGCGTCGGCCGCGATGCGGAAGAACTGCAGTGGGACCTGGACTACCTGCTCAATGTCTGGCGTGCCATCGCCGAAGCCGCACTGAGCAAGCCGGCCCCGTTCCTGATCTACCAGGAATCGCGCCTGATCGTGCGCGCCCTGCGTGACTACCTGCGCGCCGACATCGGCGAGATCCTGGTGGACACCGAGGAGATGTACGAGCACGCCCGCGAGTTCATGCAGCAGGTGATGCCGCAGACCCTGCGCAAGCTCAAGCACTACAAGGACGACATCCCGCTGTTCAACCGCTTCCAGATCGAATCGCAGATCGAAGGCGCCTACGAGCGCAACGTGCGCCTGCCGTCGGGCGGCTCGATCGTGGTCGACCAGACCGAAGCGCTGACCGCAGTCGACGTGAACTCCTCGCGCGCCACCAAGGGCAGCGACATCGAGGACACCGCCTTCCAGACCAACCTGGAAGCGGCCGAGGAAGTGGCCCGCCAGCTGCGCCTGCGCGACCTGGGCGGCCTGGTGGTGATCGACTTCATCGACATGGCCTCCAACAAGCACCAGCGCGAGGTCGAGAACCGCCTGGCCAACGCGCTGAAGTACGACCGGGCCCGCGTCCAGGTCGGCCGCATCTCGCGCTTCGGCCTGCTGGAAATGAGCCGCCAGCGCCTGCGCCCGAGCCTGGGTGAATCCAGCCAGATCGTCTGCCCGCGCTGCGACGGCCACGGCCGCATGCGCAGTGTCGAGTCGCTGTCGCTGTCGATCATCCGCGTCGCCGAAGAGCATGCGATGAAGGAGAACACTGGGCAGGTGCTGGTCCAGGCCCCGGTGGAGATCGCCAATTACCTGCTGAACGAGAAGCGCAGCGCGCTGCGCGAGATCGAGCAGCGCCACGAGGCGCCGATCGTGATCGTCGCCGACGAGCAGCTGCATACCCCGCACTACACCGTCACCCGCCTGCGCGAGAACGAGCTGGGTGAAGAGAGCAGCAAGCCCAGCTACCAGCGCGGCACCCCGCGCAAGCTGCCGGTGCACGCCCTGACCAAGGGCCAGCTGAACATCCCGCCGCCGGCGGTGACCCAGGTCAAGCACACCTCGCCCGCCCCGGTGCGCGAGGAGGTTGAACCGGCCAAGGCAGCTCCGGCTCCGGTCGTCGCCGCACCGGCGGCACCCGCCCCCAGCGGCGGCGTGATTGGTTGGCTCAAGCGCGTGTTCGGTGGCGAGCCGGCCCCGGCGCCGGCACCGGTGGCTCCGGCCGCCCGCCAGCAGCAGGACGGCGGCCGCAAGGACCGCCACAAGGATCGCAACAAGGACCGCAAGGACCGTCGCGACGACACGCGTGGCAATGGCGGCAACGGCAACGCGCAGCCGCAGAAGGACGGCGGCAACCGCAAGGACCGCGGTGAGCAGCGCAAGGACGGCCGTAACGGCAATACCCAGCAGCCGCAGCAGCAGGGCAAGCAGAAGGAGCCGCAGCAGCAGAACAAGCCGCGCAACGACCAGCAGGGCCAGAACCAGAACCAGAACCAGCAGCCGAAGCTGAAGCAGCCCAAGCAGCCGCGCCAGCAGCAGGAAGGTGACAAGCCGGCCGAGAAGCCGCAGCGCGGCGGCGTCGAGGCACCGGCGGAGAGCGTGACCGCGGCGGCAGCCGTGGCCGCGACGACCATCGCCACCAATGCGGTGACCGCGCAGGAAGCGACCGCGCCGGTGGCGCCGGTGGCTCCGGCAGCGGCCGCTCCGGCGGACGCCGCCGCATTGGCCGACACCGCTGCCAACGCCGGCAGCGAGGCCGAAGCCGTTGCGGTGACCGGTGACGAGACGGTGGCTGACACCCATGGCGAACAGAACGGTGAAGGCGCGACCCGCCGCCGCCGCGGCCGTCGTGGTGGCCGTCGCCGTCGCCGTGGTGGTGCTGAGAACACGGCCGGCAGCGATAGCCTGGGCGATGACCAGGACGACGCTGACGACGGTGATGACGCCGAGGGTGCCGAACCGAACCTCGACAACGGTGCGGGTGCTGCTTCGGCCGCGTCTGCACAGCCGACCCGCTCGCAGCCGGAATTCGACTTCGATGACGACGTCGAGCCGACCGCCTCCGACGCCGGGAAGCCGGTCCGCGCCGCTGCCGCCGTTGCCGCTGCGCCGGTCGCGGTGGTGAGCAGCGCGGTGGTGGAAACCGCTGCACAGGCCGTGGCCGAGGTGCAGGCCCCGGTCGACAGCGCCGCCAAGGCCGAACCGGCATCGCCGGTGCAGACCAGCATGCTCGATGCCATCGACGCTGCGACTCCGGCCCAGCCGTTGGCCGCTGCGGCGCCGGTGATCGAAGCCAAGCCGGTCGTGGTTGAAACCGCGCCAGTGGCTGAAGCCGCGCCGGTCATCGAAGCGACGCCGGCAGCGGTCGAGGCTGCGCCGGTCGTGGAATCGAAGCCGCAGATCGCTGAAGCCGCTCCGGCGGTCGAAGCGCCGCCGGTGGCCGTTGCGGCTGCGCCGGCGGTCGAGGCCAAGCCGGTTGTCGAGCCGGTCGGGGTCGCCGAACAGCCGGTGGCTCCGGTGGCAGTTGAAGCCGCGCCGGTGGACGCTGCGGCGCCGGTCGCCGATGCGGTGGTGACGCCGTCGGTCGATCCGGTCGCCGATGGTCACGCCGATGCCGCCGCCCAGGCGGCCGAGGCCAAGGCCGACGAAGAAGACGAAGAAGCCGCCAAGCGCACGCCGCCGGCGAACTGATCGCGGTTTGATCGCGTAAAACGAAACGGCGGGGATCGATGATCCCCGCCGTTTCCGTTTGTGGCCCTGGTCGTATCCCACCCACCCGGGTTGGCACCGACCACAGCACCCTGCGTCAGGGCTTCGGCGCGAACTGCAGGCGCGTCCACACGCCGTAATGGTCCGAGGCCCAGCGACCGCTGTCATCAGGCTGGTCGAACAGGAGCTTCGCTTCGCGCGCGACCATCCGGTCCTGCTGGAAGAAGATGTGGTCGATCCGCGACGGCGCCTGGTAATAGTGCCGGTTCAAGGTACTGACCCCGGCCAGGTCGGTGTTGACGTGCACGCTGCCGTAGCTGTCACCGTAGTGGCTGCGCAGCTCGCTCAGGTCGCCGGCATCCACCAGCGCGTTGAAGTCGCCTGCAATCACTACCGGTGCCCCGGCTGACGTGGCGGTGATGAAGCGCAGCAGATCCTCGACCTGTGCGCGGCGGATGCGTTGGCCGCTTTCGTCATTGCGTTCGTTGAGATGGGTGGCATAGACGTTGACCGCCTTGCCGTCCACATCGATGCGCAGATGGGCAACGGTGCGGTAGTCTTCCCGCGGCTGCAGCAGGTGCTCGCCCTGGGCCAGGACCGGGCGCCGGCTCAGCAACGCATTGCCATAGCGCTTCGGTGCACCCACCGTATCGGTGGAGACGAAGATGTACCTGTAGCCGAGCTGGCTGGCCAGCCACTGCGCCTGGTTGCGCACGTTGCGGCGCTGGATCACCTCCTGCAGGGCGATGGCATCGGGCTGCAGGCGCTTGAGTTCGGCCAGGATCGTGCGGCGGCGGCTCGGCCAGTCCTCACGGTCATGATGCAGGTTGAAGGTCACCATGCTCATGCCGGGCGCGTTGGCGGCCTCGGCCGCCGTGGCCGCCTGCGGCCCGGCCGCCAGGACCAGTCCCGGCAGCGCCAATGCAACCGCCAGCCCCAGGGCGCGCATCGTCGTGCGCGACCTTGTTCCCTGCTGCTTCATGATTACTGCCCCTTGCGCTCGGCGCGGCGCACCGCGCCCGGCACCTCGATCTCGACCCGCGCCGGCAGCTGGTGCACGTGCAGCTCGTTGTTGACCCACTCGGCCGTTTCGCCGTTGATGGTCGCCTCGCCCGGCTCACCGGCATACGGCCATGGCAGCACCACGCCGCCGACCGGTGGCACCAGGCCCGGCTGCACCTCCAGCACCAGCTGCTTGTCACTGCGTTGCAGGCGGTAGTTCAGCTGGCCCTGCGGCGTGCGCAGGCCCTGCACGGCAACACCGTCGCCCTGCAGCCAGGCGGTCGGGACGCCTGCGGCCAGTACCAGCGCATCATCCATGTCGCGGCTGTAGGCAAACATGTCCAGTGCCGAACGCACGAAGTCCGAGGCGACCCAGGCATGTGGCAGGTCACCGACGAAGAACGGCTTGCGCGGCGTGCGCGAAACCACTTCGGCCCACTGGTTCCAGGCTTGCGGCGCACGGTCCCTGAAGAAGAACTCGGTCGCCTGCCAGGCGCGATCGCGCCAGCCCAGGCGAACGAAGGCGGCCACGTTGCGCCATTCGTACGGCGTGTAGTCCTTCCACTCGCGCTTGCCATCGCGGCGGGCTACGAATTCCTTCCAGTAACGCTCGAAGGTCGCCTCCAACGCCTGCTGCGGCAGGCGGCCCTGCTCGCCGCCCGGCGCCAGCGCGATGGTGGTCGAGGTCGCGTCGAAATCGCCCAGCTCGGCCGAACCCGGCAGGTAGTCGATGTTGTGCTGCTGCATCGCCGACAGCAGTGACGCCTGCAGGTCATCACGGAACTGGTCACGCGACTCGGCGATCTGCATCGCTTCGACCTTGCCCAGCTGGGCCGCCAGCGTTGCCGCGTCCTTGTAGCCGCGCAGGGCCCAGAAGTTGTCCCAGTACGAATGCATCGGCTTGGCCGAATAGCCTTCGTGGCTGATCGAGGCCGGCATCATCCCGTAGAACGCCGGATTGCGCGCACGGTTCTCTTCGGTACGCTCGCTGGCACGCAGCTGCTCCATGTAGGTGTAGGCGCCCTGCACGTGCGGCCACATCAGCTCGGCGAAGGTGCTGTCGCCGGTATAGCGCCCATATTCGGCGATGCTGTAGATCAGCTCACCGTGGCTGTCATTCTCCGGCACCGGGTCGCTGCCGCGCGCATCGACACAGCACGGCACCTTGCCGTTCTCGAACTGGAACGGCGCATACCAGTTGATGTAGTCACGTACTGCGTCGCTGCGGCCCATGCGCAGCAGGCCTTCGGAAATCATCGCGCCGTCGCGGATCCAGCTGCGCGCGTACGAGCGCGTGCCCGGCTGCAGGCGCGGGCCAACCCGCGAGATCAGCATGTGCGCCACGGCGGTGCGCAGGGTGTCGACCAGGGCCTGGTCGGCCGCCGGCACCTGCAGCGAGACCACGCCCAGCTTCTGCCGCCACTGTTCGGCCACCTGCGCCTGGGCCTTGGCCACGTCCAGCGACTGCGGCGCCCAGCTCCCGGTCTGCGGCAGTACCACTGCCACTTCGCGGCTCTGGCCGGGTTCCAGCTTGATCGTATACAGCAGCGCACCGGACGCCATGCCGGTACTGTCCTTCACCGCCGTGCTGGCCGGGTATTTCCCGGAGGCCAGGTGCATCGCGTCGAGCTTGCCATCGAACGTGCTGGCGAAGCGGGCATCGGGCACCTGCAGTGGATAGATGCGCGGCTCGCCGTTGATGCGCACCAGCTGCTCGCCCACGTCCAGCGCGTCGATGCGGCTGAAGCCGCCCACCGTGTTGAGGAACTGGGTCGGCGGGTTGACCTGCCAGGGGCGGATCGCCAGCGCGAGCGTGTATTCGTGGGCGACCTTGTCCGGATTGCTCAAGCGGTAGCGGCCGATCAACTGCGCGCGCTCCGGCGTGCCCTGCACGAAGCTGGTCACCGCCAGGCCGGCCTTCTCGTGCACCCAATCGACGTTGGCGATCGGAAGATAGTGGTCCTGCAGCGACTGGGTGATGGCAACCTTGGACCAGTCCAGCAGCTTGCCGTCGAGGCGGATGAACGGCTCGATGCTGAAGCTGCCCTTGGCCGGTTCCAGGGCCCCGTCCTCGCTGATCAGCGCCTGTTCCTGTCCACCGTCCAGGCCCAGCAGGGTCCAGTACGGCTGTTCGCCCACGTAGGCGCGCGGCAACGAACCGCGTGGCAGGTCGGCCGCCACCGAGGACAGGAACGCGTTCGGCGTGGCGGCAAAGGCCAGCGGCTTGAGCGTGATGTCACGGATGCCGTAACGCCAGTTCGGGCCATCGAGCAGATCGAAGCGCACGTACCGCGCATCGGTGTCCGGCAATGCCAGCCAGTCGCGGCCACCGGCAGCGCCGGTCACCTCGCGCACGGTGCGCCAGTCGCGGCCATCCTCGGAGGTCCGCACGGTATAGCGGCTGGCTTCCAGATTCGGCAGCCAGTCGATCACTGCACCGCCGATCTCGCGGCTCTTGTGCAGGTCCAGGCTGATGGTCTGCTGCTTGACCCCGCCGCTGATCCAGAACGTATCGCTCTTGCCGTCGATCATGCGGTCCTGCAACGCGGTGGCAGTATCGGCGATCACCGACGGCGCCAGCGCCGAATCATCCTGCGCTGGCAGGCCCTGCAGGGTCAGCCTGTCGAAGCACACCGTGCCGCGCCCGCCGACCTTGCTGTAGATCGTGAACTCGACCGCAGCGCTGCGCGCCATCTCCTTTTCGGGCGAGGGCCCCCACGCCTTGTCGATCTGGCGACGGCGGTATTCGACTGGCGACCATGCCTTGGGGAAACGGTAGCCCGGGCGGTTGACCCACCAGACATTGTCGCCGCTGGCGTCGATCAGCTTGAACTGCAGGTCGTTGGCCGGCGAGTCACCGCGCAGCTGGAAGCCGAAGCGGTAGTTGACCGGGTACTCGATGTTCAGCGCACGGCGGATGCCGACGTAGCCGGAGACGTTGTGGAAATCGTAGTCCAGGCACAGGGCACGGCCGCCACCGGCACCACTGACCGGCCGCAGCGATCCACTGACCTGGTCGGACAGCACCAGTTTCCAGGCGCCGATGTCGTCGAAGTCGTCCAGCACCTTCGGTGCCGGCAGCACCGGAGGTGCGGCCATCGCCAGGGAGGTCCACAACAGGCCCAGTCCAACGGCGATCACGCGCTTCATCCCTTGACGCTCCCCAGCAACAGACCTTGGATGTAGTACCGCTGCAGCACCAGGAACAGCGCCAGCACCGGAACCACGGTAACCACCGCGCCCGCCATCATCATTTCCACGTCCATGATGTGCTCGCGCGAGAGGGTGGCCAGCGCCACCGGCAAAGTGTAGTGCTCCTGGTCGGTCAACACGATCAGCGGCCACATGAAATCGTTCCATGCGCCCATGAAGGTGAAGATGGCCAGCGTCACCAGCACCGGCTTGAGCATCGGCAGCACGATCTGGAAGAAGATGCGCAGCTCCCCTGCCCCGTCGATGCGCGCCGCTTCAAGCAGCTCGTCCGGAATCGAACGCGCGTACTGGCGCACCAGGAAAATGCCGAACACGCTGGCCAGCGCCGGCACGATCACGCCGCCGAAGCTGTTGACCAGGCCGAGCTGCTTCATCAGCAGGAACAGAGGCAGCATCGCCACCTGCGCCGGAATCACCAGCGCCGCCATCAGCACCTGGAACAGGCGCTCGCGACCGACGAAGTTGAGCTTGGCGAAGGCATAGCCCGCCATGGTGTTGAGCAGCAGCGAACCCACGGTGATGCCCAGCGACACCAGCAGGCTGTTGGCGAAGTTGCCCCCCATGCCGGTGCGCGCGAACAGCTCATGGTAGTTGTGCGTGGTGATGCTCGAAGGCAGCAGTGGCGGCGGGAAATGGCTGGCCTCGCCCTGCGGCATGAACGAGACCGAGACCATCCACAGCAGCGGTGCCAGGCTGACCAGGGCCAGCACCAGCAACGCACCATTGATCACCCACGGGTACCAGCGCGACTGGCCGATTTCACGACTCATACCAACTGCCTCTTGCGGCCGAAACGCAGCATCACGGTGGTCACCGCCAGGATGATCAGGAACAGCAGGAACGCCACCGCGGAGGCGCGTCCCAGATTCCACCACTTGAAGCCTTCCTCGAACATGAAATACAGCACGCTGACGGTGCTCTGCAGCGGGTCGCCGCGGGTCATGACATACGGCTCGGCGAACAGCTGGAAGTAGCCCGACACGGTGATCACCCCGACCACCAGCAGCACCGGGCCGAGCATCGGCAGGGTGATGTGCAGGAACTGCTTCCAGCGCGAGGCGCCGTCGATGCGCGCGGCCTCGTACAGGTCATGCGGGATCGCCTGCAGGCCGGCCAGGAAGATCACCATGTTGTAGCCGAAGTTCTTCCACACCGCGAACAGCATGATGGTCGGCATGGCCCAGTTGGGATCACCCAGCCAGTCGATCGGACTGATGCCCAGGTGGCCCAGGCCGTAGTTCACCAGGCCGTAGCTGGTGTGGAACAGGTAGCGCCAGATCACCGCCACCGCCACCAGCGTGGTCACCACCGGCGCGAACAGGGCCGTGCGGAACAGGGCCTTGAAGCGGGCGGCCGGCGCATTGAGCAGCATCGCCGCGCCTAGCGACACGCCGATCGACAATGGCACCCCGATCAGCACGAAGTAGGTGGTGTTCCACAGCGACTTCCAGAACATCGGCGTCTGCAGCAGGTCGATGTAGTTGCCCAGGCCGACGAAGCGCAGGTTGCTGCTGTCGGCCAGCGCGTACAGGTCGAAGTCGGTCACGCTCAGCGCGAGCGCCGAGGCCACCGGCAGGCCGAAGAACACGCCCAGCACGATCAGCGAGGGGCCGGCGAAGATCCAGCCGGCCAGCGAAGTACGTTTCATTGCGGGCTCCCGGCGGCCACGGCGCTGCTCGAGTGCGGCGGCGGCGCGCGCTCCTGCAGGCGTTGTTGTTCATGCATCCAGCGGCGCTTGGCCAGCACCTTGTCCACGCGCTGGTCGAGTTCTTCGACGGCCTTGTCCTGCGGCAGGCCACCGCGCACCACCTTCTCGGTGACGATGCGCATTTCCTGCACGATGCGCTCCCATTCGAGCACCTTCGGCGTCGGCTTGACCCGCTCCAGCTGATCACGGAACGCGGCAGCCAGCGGATCGCTGGCCAGCGACGGCGCGTTCCAGGCACTGCGACGCGGCGGCAGGTCACCGATGATTGAATGGAAGCGCGCCTGGATCTGCGGGCGCGACAGGAATTCGATCAGCTTCCAGGACGCTTCCTTCTGCTGCGATTTGCGGAAGATCACCAGGCTGGTGCCGCCGGCGATGCCCGCGCCCGGACCGTCCGGCCCCGGCAGCGCGGCAGTGCCCCACTGCCCTTCCAGTTCCTTCGGCTGCAGCTTCTTGAACTCGCGGATGTTCCAGGGGCCGGAAATGTAGAACACGTTGAAGCCGCGGAAGAACTCATCCCAGACGTTGGAGATCTGCGTCTCGGACATCTTCGGCGCCCAGCCCTGCTCGAACATGTTGGCGTAGAAGGCCAGCGTGCGGCGGAATCCCGGGCTGGCGAAATTGCCGCGGGTATCGTCGTCGCGCAGCAGTGGATCCGGCTGCTGCAGGGCCAGCGACAGCTGCTGCTCGAACTCGTTGATCGGCATCAGCACCGCATAGCGGTTGGGCCCCTGCATGCGCTTGATCGCTGCCATCTGCTCCTCCCACTCCGCCCACGTGCGCGGCGGGTGGTCGTAGCCGGCCTTGGCCAGCAGGTCCTTGCGGTAGTAGATCAGGCGCGTATCGACATACCACGGCACGCCCACCAGCTCGCCGTGGATCACGTTGGTGTCCCAGATGCCCTGGAAGTAGTCCTTCGGGTCGACCACGGCCGAGTGCTGCACGAACGGCTGCAGCGGGGTCAGTGCATCCAGCTCGGCGAACTCCGGCACCCAGGTGTTGCCGAGCTGGCATACATCCGGCAGGCCATCGGCCGCGAATGCGGTCAGCAGTTTCTCGTGCGCGGCCGTCCATGGGATGTTCTGCACATCCACCTTGATGCCGGGGTTTTCAGCCTCGAATTCGTGGATCAGCTCGCTGACCACCTCCGCTTCGCGACCCATCGCCCAGAAGCGTACGGCGGTGGTGCCCGTCTCGGGACGGGCGCAGCCGGCCACCGCCAGCGCGGCCAGGGCAGGCAGCGCCCAGCGGCGCAGGCGGTCGGTCCAGTTCGGCATCAGGTTACTTGCCCTGGCCTGTGGTGCGGTTGGCATTGTTCTTCTGTTCCTGCGCGGCAGCCGCGCGTGATTCGGCGATACCCACCGCGCGTGCTGCCGCGGCCTTCTCATCCTTCTGCAGTTCCAGGGGCTGGAACGACCCTTCCGGCGCCAGCCAGCCGCCACTGAACCCGGCCCGCTCCAGGCCCTTGCGGATGTACGGGTTCTTCTTCATCACTTCCCACACGAAATCATCGCGGTAGTTGGCGATCATGGTCAGGATCGGGCCCTGGTCGATGGCGATGTAATCGCTGGCGACCCAGCCACGATCCGGGATGACGCGGCCGGTCTTGATCGGGATGTCGTAGTTGAAACTGGGGTTGAACGAATCCAGGAAGCCGTAGCTGGAATAGATGTAGTCGCCGTAGCGCTTGTGCATCTCCAGCGTCGCCGGAATCACCTGCTCGGGTGCGAACACCACCGATGCGATCGCGGCAGTGGGGGCGATGGTGCCGTCATCGAAGTTCTCGCGCAGGCCGGCGCCGCGCGAGGAGTAATGGCGGAACTGGCGCTGCTCGCCGCGGTACTCCTGCGTGGTGTTCTGCGGGCCATCACTGGCGGTCAGGCCCCAGACGTTCTCGCCATAGTCCTTCCACTGCATCGGGTTGGCGATGGCGTATTCGCGCTGGGCCAGCGCGGCCGAGCGGCTGTTGAGGAAATAGGTGCTGCCGCGCTCGCGCATGTACGCGTCCTGGATGTCGCGGAAGTCGATCCAGACGTGGCTGTACTGGTGGCCGAACAGCGGGCCGAAGGACAGGTATTCCTGACCCTGGTAGACACCCCAGTCGTTGTCGTAGGTGCGCGTCCAGACCGTCCACGCGTCCGGGCTGACCGGATGCGTGGGCGAACCCAGGGCGAGGATGTAGACCATCATCGCCTCGTTGTAGCCCATCCAGTCGTGGTCGATGAAACCGCTCTCCGGGAACCAGCCCATCGAGATCAGCGGCGAACGCTGCTGCAGCCACGGCCAGTCGACCTTCTTGTACAAGGTATCGGCGATCTGGCGGATTTCCTTCTCGCGCGGATCGTCACCGTCGTAGTACGACTGCGCGAACAGCACGCCCATCATCAGCAGTGCGGTATCCACCGAGGACAGTTCGACCCAGCTGTCGTAGCGACGGCCTTCCTGCATGTCCAGGAAGTGGTAGTAGAAGCCCTTGTAACCGGCCTTGCCGGTGCGCTGCGGGCCCATCGGCACGTCGCGGAAGAATTTCAGGGTGGTCAGCGTGCGGTCGATCGCCTGGTTGCGGCTGACCCAGCCGTTCTCGATGCCGATCGGATAGGCGGTCAGCGCGAAGCCGACCGAGGCGATGCTGGCGAACGGCCGCGATGGGTAGCGGTCCGGGGTCAGCCCGTTGACCTCGTTGGTGGTGTCCCAGAAGAACTGGAAGGTGCGGCGCTCGATGTCATCGAACAGCGGCGGCAGCTCCGGCTTCATCGGCCGCGGCGGTGCGTCGGCCTCGATCAGGATCACCGGCGGGCGGGGCTTGGCAGGTTCCTGCTGGGCCGGCTGGCAGGCGGCCACGGCCAGGCTCAGCGCTGCGGCGGACAACAGATGGCGTGCCTGCATGGCGCGGTTCCTCCGGTGGTCTGATCGATGGGAAAGCATACCGTCCAATGATCTGAAATCGTTTACAAGGTGTGTGCTTAAAAAACCACGAAAAACGTGGCCTGACACCGCGATCATTGCCCACGCCGCTGCCCCCTGGCCGGCAGCGGCGTGGGCAATGGACCGGCACGGGGCCGGCCATTGCCGTTTTCACCGATGCCGCCAGCAAGCCAGCGGCATCGGGTCATGCATCACCGCCCGGGCTTAGAAGCGGAAGCCCACTTCGGCCTTGACCTGGCGCGGCGTACCGATGATGTCGCCGGTCTCGTTGTAGCTGGCCTGCAGCTTGCCGTTGGTCTTGACGTAGTTGTAGGTGGAGAAGTTGTCGAAGTTGAACACGTTGATGATGTCCAGGCGGGCGTACAGCTCGGTGTTGCCCGCCAGCTTGAACGTCTTCGTCGCCTGCAGGTCGACCGAGCGGTAGCCGAAGATCTTGCCACCCACCAGGAACTTGCCGGTGGCGTTGGGCACGGCCGCCTGCGGAGTCGGCAGGGTGTAGCCGCTGGCCTGCATCACCGGGTACCAGTCGTTGACGGCGGTCGGGGTGGCCAGGGTGATCTTGCCGCCGAAGGTGATGCCCCAGAAGCCCGCGTACGAACCGGTCACCACCAGGCGGTGGCGCGGTGCACCGTTGGAACGGATGGTCGGGTAATCACCGATCAGGCCGCGATCAAAGGCGTACTTCTCGTTGATGTCGCGGTTGTGGCGCGCGGTCGTCCAGGTATAGGCGATCGAGGTGCCCCAGCCGCTTTCCTTGGTGAACGGCTTCTGCGCCGACAGCAGGACCTGGGTGGCACGGGTCTTGATGCCCTGCTGGCCGATGATCAGGCTGCCGAAGCCCGGTACGTTACAGCTCCAGGCCTGGCTCAGGCCCGGGGAGGTGCCACCGCACAGGCGCGGATCATCGAAGAACTGGCCGGTCGGATAGCGGTTGCCCAGGGTGAAGGCGAAGCCGTCGTAGCTCAGGGTACGAGCGATGGTGGCGTCGGTCAGCCAGTCGCCGATCTGGTTGCTCATGCCCAGGCTGAACTGGTCCGAGTACGGCGCCTTCAGCTTGTTGTTGAGCAGGTCCACTTCCAGGCCGGCATTGCTGGTCGCGCCGACCAGTGCCTGCAGGTTGCCGATGCCGTTGAGCAGATTCGGGTTCCAGTCATAGCAGGCGGCCTGGCCGTTGATGCAGGCGCCGGTGGCCGGGTTGCGGAAGTAGATGGTCGGCTGCGGCAGGGCCAGCTTGGTGGTTTCCAGCTGCAGGTTGTCGAACAGGTCACGGTCGTAGGAACGGCCGGCACCACCGTGGATCACGTGCTGCTCGTCGGCATTGATGTCATACGAGAAGCCCAGGCGCGGCTGCCAGGCATCCTTGAATGCCTTGCGGTTGTGACCGTTGCTGATGTAGTCGCTAATGTCCAGGCCGCCCAGTGCCAGCGAATCGGCATAGGTCTGGCCGGCGGGGGCGCGCGGATCCTGCGAATAGATGGCGTCGACCACCTGCTGCGGGGTCACGAAGTCCAGGTAGGACGGGGTCTTTTCGTAGTCCCAGCGCAGGCCGATGTTCAGCTGCAGGTGGTCGTTGACCTGCCAGTCGTCTTGGATGAACACGCCGTACTGCTTGGACTTCGAACGCACTTCGCCGGACACGCCGGTCACGCCGGTGACCGGCTTGACGAACTGCGCCTTGTACGGAATGGAATCGGGGAAGTCCGGATCGCCCAGCGAGTAGGTGAAGGTCGGGTTGATCTGCGCCGCATCGGAAGCGTACAGGTCGATCTGCTTGTACTTCACGCCCATCTTGATGGTGTGGTCGCCCGCCCACTGGATGCCATCCAGGGTCAGGTTGTCTTCGATCGACCAGCCCTTCTGGCCCTTCACCTGCGAATCCAGTGCCGAGGCGCCACCGATCTTCACGATGGTGCGGTCTTCGGGGCCGTCCGGTGCGGTGTAGGTGATGCCGTTGGCCAGCGTCAGCGGGGTCGGGTTGTTGAACGAGTCTTCGTGGGTGACCATCAACTCGTTGTAGTAGCGCTCACCGCTGTGGTTCCAGCGCAGGGCGTAACGACGGTCGGTGTTGACCACTTCACGGCCGGCTTCCGGCGAGGTCTGGCCACTGAACTGCGACTGGGTTTCGTCGCGGTCCTGGAAGGTCAGCTCGATGCGATCGTTGTCGGTCGGCTCGAAGTCAATCTTGCCGAAGATCAGGTCCTGCTGGAACGGCTGGCTGGCCGGGCCAAGGCCGGCGGCGCCAGCCGGCGGCAGCAGGCCGGCAGCGCCGGTGACCGCGCCATCCGGCGCGATGGTGACCGGCAGGTCGAAGCGCTTCGCTTCGTAGGTCACGAAGAAGTGCGCCTTGTCCTGGATGATCGGGCCGCCCAGGGCGAAGCCGTATTCCTTCTCGGCCGAGACCATCTTCTCCTTGCCACCCTGGCGCTCGGCCGGGGTCTTGGCACGCATGTCTTCATCGGTGTAGCGGTAGAACGCCTCACCCTTGAACTCATTGGTGCCGGACTTGGTTGCAGCCGTCACCGCGGCGCTCGACACCTGGCCGTACTCGGCCTTGTAGTTGCCGCTGATGACCTTGTATTCGCCGATGGCCAACTGCGGGAACGGGTTGCCGGCGCTGCCGGACTGGCCGGCCACGCCGCCGCCCTTGACGTAGCTCTTCTGGCCCACGCCGTCGATGTACACGTTGGTGCCATCGGCATTGGTAGCGCCGCCGCGCAGCGAGGTGTTGCCCTTGGCGTCGCGGGTGAAGATCAGGCCCGGCACCGCGTCGGCGAACTCCAGGAAGTTGCGCGACACCTGCGGGGTGGTCTGGATCTGCTGCAGGCTGACGGTCTTGCCGACTTCGGAGGTGCGCACTTCCTGCAGCAGGGTCGGCGCAACAACGTTGACGGTGTCCAGGTTGGTGGCTGCGGTCGAACCCGGGGTGCTGCTGGCGGCACCGGCAAAGTTCAGCGTCGCGGTCGAGGCCACGGTGACGGTGACCTTCTGGGTCTGGCCGTTGGCGACCACGTTGTAGGTGCCCGGATCCAGGCCCATCAGCGAGTAGCTGCCGTCGGCGCGGATGGTGCCACGGCGGACGGTACCGGTGGCCACGTTGGTGGCGGTCACTTCGGTGCCTGCCTGGGCGCCGGCAACCTGGCCGCGCAGGCTGGCGTTGGCCGACTGCGCCATGACGTTGGGGGCGGCAGCCAGCATCAGGCAGCTGACCAGTGCGGTGCTCAGCAGCCGGCGCGCCGGCATGCGGAAGGTGGTATGCATCATCAACTCAATCTCCGGGTGGCGGTAACCGCTTGCGCGGTCCCTGCGATCAGTCAAAAAAAAGAAGGAACGCCTCTGGCTTCAACGGCCGGATGGCGGAGTGGTGGAATCGCGAACTATCAAGCGGGGAACCAGGGTCTGCTTGTCCCCTGTCCCATCCGTGGAGGTGCCGTCCATCAACTGCATCAGACGCGTCATGGCCCGGTCGCCGAGCTCGGCGATGCTGACCTGCATGGTGGTCAGCGACGGGTGGACGAAACGCGCCAGTGGAATGTCATCGAAACCTGCCAGGGCAACATCGGCCGGCACACGGACCCCTGCCTGCGTGAACGCATACAGGCAGCCCAGGGCCATCATGTCGTTGGCAGCGAACACGGCATCGGGCAGCGCTCCGGCTGCCAGCAACTCCTGACCGGCGCGATGGCCGGAAGCTTCGTCGAAATCACCGGGCAGCTCGATGCCCTCGGCGCCACTGCCGAATGCCACCAGCGCGTCACGGAAGCCGCGCAGGCGCTCGCGCGCGTCGAAGTTGAGGTCCGGACCAGAAATGAAGGCAATGCGGCGGTGGCCGGCATCCAGCAGGTGGCGGGTCATCGCCATGGCGCCAGCGTGGTCGTCGATGCTCAGCACCGGGTGGTCCTGCCCGGGCAGGTAGGTGTTGATCAGCACCGTGGGCAACGACTGCGGCAGGTTGTCGGTCAGGAAGCCCGGGCTCTCGGCATAGGGCGAGAGCACCAGCAGGCCGTCCACGCGGCCGCGCATGGCGCGCAGGGCAGCGCCCTGCTGTTCCTGGTCGCCGTGGTAGCTGGACACCAGCAGGTGCTGGCGGCGGTTGCGGGCCACGCCGTCGATGCCGCGCATCAGCTCGGAGAAGAATTCGCCGTACAGGTCCGGCAGCACCACGCCCACCGTATTGGTGCGGCGGCTGCTCAGGCTGCGGGCGGCGGCGTGCGGGGTGTAACGCAGCCGTGCGGCGACCTCCAGCACAAGCTGGCGGACCGGTTCGGCGACATTTTCATGCCCGTTCAGCGCGCGGGAAACCGTGGCCACGGAGACCCGAGCTTCGCGTGCGACGTCTTTGATTGTGATAGCTGCCTTGTTCACGAAGCCGCCCTCCACGGCTTGGACCTACCAGCATTGGCGCGGAATGTAAGCGTTTCCATCTGGGCTTGTAAACAGTCCGTTAGGCGAATGTCCTGAAATGGACATGAAAATCTGTCCGTGGCGCGGCCCGCAGGGACCGGCCATGACAGTGCGGGACAAGGGCTCAGCCCTGTTCTGACGGGGTCTGTGCGCGGATGGACAGCGCGTGGATATCGGTGTCCATCATCGACCCCAGCGCGGCATAGACCGCGCGATGCCGGGCCAGCGGCCCCAGTCCGGCGAACCGCTCACTCACCACATGGACGTTGAAGTGGCCGCGCCCGTCGCGGGCACCGGCATGGCCGGCGTGGCGATGGCTGTCGTCCTCGATCTCAAGAATGGTGGGAGCCAGTGCCTGCTGCAGCGCGTCACGGATCCGCTCGATCCGTTCCGTGCTCACGGCAGGACCTTGCGGAACGGCCGCACCTGCACGTGGGTGTAGACGCCTGCGGCGACGTACGGGTCGGCATCGGCCCAGGCCTGTGCCTGTGGCAGCGACTCGAACTGCGCAATCACCACCGAACCACTGAACCCGGCCGGGCCCGGGTCTTCACTGTCCACCGCCGGGCACGGCCCGGCCAGCAGCAGGCGTCCCTCGTCGCGCAGCGCGTGCAGCCGCGCCAGGTGTTCCGGCCGCGCCTGCAGCCGCTGTGCCAGCACATCCTGGCCGTCATACCCTTCGATCACATACCACACCGGCATTTCCTCGCGTGCGTTGTCGGTGCGCCGATTCTAGCCAATGCCGGCCCGCTCCCGGCCCCGGCTGGACACTGGCGCGGCAAAGGCTTACCCTAGTGTCCATTGCACGTGGCTGGATGCAGCAGCCCGTCGGTTTTTGCGGCCAACGCAGCCCCCGACGATCGTCCCGCTGCTTCAAACCGGACCACCCGGCCGGGCCACGTAGACGACCTCCCCGTAGTTCCGTCGCTGCCGTCTCCTGCGGCGCGTCCTGCTGTTTGATATGTGTGGAATCGCGCCGATCCCGGCGTGTCTGGTGCCCTGGGGCTCCGTGGCGTTGGCCCGGCGAACCCGGTGCCGCGACTGGTCCGTTGCAATCCTGATGTCCATTAGATGACTTCCGAACTCGCGCTCGACGCGAACCCGCCAACCCGGCCGCCCGCCCCCCAGCAGCAGGAAATGCCGCTGGCCGTGGTGCATGGGCAACCGGTCCTGCAGATCCCGCAGGACCTGTACATCCCGCCGGACGCGCTGGAAGTCATCCTGGACGCCTTCGAAGGCCCGCTGGACCTGCTGCTGTACCTGATCCGCCGCCAGAACCTGGATGTGCTGGACATTCCCGTCGCCGAAATCACCCGGCAGTACGTGGAATACATCACCGTGATGCGCGAGCTGCGCTTCGAGCTGGCTGCCGAGTACCTGGTGATGGCCGCGATCCTGGCCGAGGTGAAGTCGCGCATGCTGCTGCCGCGCCCGGTCAGCGAGGAAGGCGATGAAGCCGACCCGCGCGCCGAGCTGGTGCGCCGGCTGCAGGAGTACGAACGCTTCAAGCAGGCCGCCGAGGACATCGACGCCCTGCCCCGCCAGGACCGCGACACCACGGTGGCGCACGCCTTCATGCCCGAGCGCGCCACGGTGAAGCTGCCGCCGCCGGTGGACCTGAAGGAAATGCTGCTGGCCCTGCACGACGTGCTCAAGCGCGCCGAGCTGTTCAGCGGCCACGCCATCAAGCGCGAGGCACTGAGCGTGCGGCAACGCATGGGCGAGGTACTCGGCCGCCTGGAAGACGGCAAGTTCTATCGCTTTGAAGGGCTGTTCACGGCAGAAGAAGGCAAGCTGGGCGTGCTGGTCACGTTCCTGGCGGTGCTGGAGCTGGCCAAGGAACAGCTGCTGGACATCGTCCAGGAAGAACCGCTGGCGCCGATCTACGTCAAGTCGCTGGCGGCCGGCAACACCAACGCCCCGCTGCAGTTCAGCAGCGAGTTCGACGACAACGACGCCGCCAATGCCAATGAGTGAGCGCTGACTGCCGATGGATCAATCGCTGATCGACCGCATTGTCGAGGGTGCCCTGCTGGCTTCCAGCCAGCCGCTCACCCTGGCCCAGCTGAAGGACCTGTTCCCGGAGGAGGAGCCGGCGCCGCCGGGTAGCATCGAACGTGCGCTGGAACGGCTGCGCGAGGCCTGCGAAGGACGCGGCGTGGAACTGGTCGAGGTCGCTTCGGGCTTCCGCTACCAGGTCACCAGCGAAGTGCATGGCTGGATCAGCCGGCTGTGGACCGAACGCAAGACCCGCTACACCCGCGCCACCCTGGAAACCCTGGCGCTGATCGCCTACCGGCAGCCGATCACCCGCGGCGAGATCGAACAGGTGCGCGGCGTGGCGGTCAGCAGCAACATCATCCAGGCACTGGAAGAACGCGAATGGATCCGCGTGGTCGGCCACCGCGACGTGCCCGGCAAGCCGGCACTGTTCGGCACCACCAAGGGCTTCCTGGACTACTTCGGGCTGAAGCGGCTGGACGAACTGCCGCCGCTGTCGGAACTGAAGGACCTGGGCGAGCTGGAACCGCAACTGGCGCTGGACCGCGATGCTCCGGCCGTTGCCGGCGCCGACGGTCCGGACGTCTCGGCCGACGGCGCTGCCGCCAACGACGACGCCGGCCTGGCCGGCAGTGACACCCCCGATTCCGCCGATGCAGCGCCTGCGTCGGCCACCGATGAGCAAGCACCTTCGCCCCTCGATGATGGGCACCCCGATTCCGCGCCGGGCGAGCGCGCGGTGCCCCTGAACGAACGCGAAGACAACGCCGTCGCGATGACGACCGTGGCTGTTGACCAAGCCGATTCCGAACCAGAGGCCGACCTCGAAACCGTCGGCCGGAGCAAAACTGATGAGTGACACCCCCCGTAACAAGCTCTCGCTGAAGCGCGAAGCCACCTCCGAACAGTTCAAGCTGGAAGAGCGCCTGCACAAGGTGCTGGCCCAGGCCGGCCTTGGCTCGCGCCGCGCGCTGGAACAGCGCATCGCCGAAGGCCTGGTCAAGGTCAACGGTGAAGTCGCGCAGACCGGCATGTCGGTCAAGAGCGGCGACAGGATCGAACTGGACGGTCGCGGCTTCGTCGCCACCGCGCTGGCCGAACCGTCGCGCGTACTGGTCTACAACAAGCCCGAAGGCGAAGTGACCACCCGCGAAGATCCCGAAGGCCGCCCGACCGTGTTCGAATCGCTGCCGCCGCTGAAGGGCGCGCGCTGGATCGCGATCGGCCGCCTGGACATCAACACCACCGGCCTGCTGCTGGCCACCACCGACGGTGAGCTGGCCAACGCCATGATGCACCCGTCGTTCGAGGTCGAGCGCGAGTACGTGGTGCGCGTGCGTGCACCGGAAGGCGAGGAAAAGGTCTCCGACGCCATCGTCGACCGCCTCAGCCGTGGCGTCGCGCTGGAGGACGGCCCGGCCAAGTTCGACGAGATCGAACGCATCGGCGGCACCGATTCGCACGACTGGTTCCGCGTCGTGGTGAAGGAAGGCCGCAACCGCGAAGTGCGCCGCCTGTGGGAATCGCAGGGCTGCCAGGTCAGCCGCCTGAAGCGCACCCGCTACGGCAAGGTCAGCCTGCCGCGCGAACTGGCCCGTGGCCATTCGGTGGAATTGAGCACCCCGCAGGTTGAAGCCCTGCGCGCGCAGCTGAAGCTGGAAGAAGGCGCACCGTCGGCGCTGACGCTGCAGCCGGTGATCGGCCAGCGCCGCGCCGCCAAGACCACCGTGCGCGTGCGCGAAGGGGGCCGCGGCAACGCCTACGTCAACGGCCACAACACCGCTGACGAAGGTCGCGAGCTGCGCCGTTTCGACAACGTCCGCGAAGATCGCGGCCGTGGCCGCGGTGGCAAGGGCGGTGGCTTCAAGGGTGGCCTGACGGTCAGCGGTGAAGCGGCGGCCAAGCAGTCGCAGAAGCCGTTCAAGCAGCGCGCCCCGAAGAACGATCGCTCGCTGCCGGAAGGCAACCCGGCCGCGTTCCGCACCTGGTACGTGCCGGATGGCGTGAGCACCGGCCCGAGCGGCCATCGCAACGCCGGTCCGGGCGCGCGTGGCCCGGGTGCCCGTGGTCCGGGTGCTGGCGGCCAGGGCCGTCCGTACGGCAAGCCGAAGGGCCCGGGCGCTGGCGCCGGGGGCGGCCAGGGCCGTGGCGGTTTCGGTGGCGAAGGCCGTGGTGGCGCAGGCGGCCAGGGCCGGCCGGCCGGTGCGGGCAACCGCTCGCAGGGCCAGGGCAACAAGCATCCGTATGGCCATCCGGGCAATGCTCCGAGCTTCCCGTCCGACCACGCCACGCCGGGCTTCAACCCGTACGGCAGCCCGAAGCCGGCGCAGGGCGCCCGTCCGGGCGGTCGTGGTCCGGGTGGTGGCAACCGTGGGCCGGGCGGCAATCGCGGCCCCGGCGGTCCGGGTGGCAACCGTGGCCCGGGCGGCCCCGGTGGTAACCGCGGTCCCGGCGGCCCGCGCCGCAGCGGCCCGCGCGGCGGCTGATCGTTGGCCACGCTGACATGAAAAACCCCGGCTCCGGCCGGGGTTTTTCTTTACCTGGCAGGTCGCCCCCCGGGTGGATCCACGCCATGGGCGGACGCAAAGCGAGAACTAGGAATTCTTTGAAAACGAGCTGTTTGTGTCACGCGTCGCTGCATGACGCGCGAGGCCTAACTATCGTGCCTGTGTCATCCACACTACACACAGGAGCCGCAATGGCTTGGCACACCTCCGAATCCGTCCTGGGGCTGGGCACTGCCACCAACCGGTGGTGGAACACCATTTATGGGCCTGCCGACAAGGTTGAGGTTTCAGGCATCTATCGATGCCTGGGCTGCAAGCGCGAGGTCACCTGCAACAGGAACGATCCCTTCCCGCCCCAACCCAAGCACGTGCATACCCCGCAACAAGGCCCGATCCGTTGGAAGCTCAACGTACGCACCAACACCGAAGGCACCTGACAGCACCTTCGGCAAGAAAAAGGGGACGGAGGGGATTAAGTCGCTTTCGCCCCTTTGAGGCAAAAGCGACTTAATCCCCTCCGTCCCCTTTTTTGTTGTCAGCGCCGGCTGATGGTGAAGGCGGCGCCGTCCACGCCCAGGTCCCAGCCCTTGCCGGTGCCGGACAGGGCCAGCGAGATGTCGCCCTTGGTCATCACCTGCGCATTGCTGGATTTCACCGCGCCGGCATGCGCACCGACCGAGGCGTAGGTGCCCAGCAGCTCGTTGACGCTCACGGCGCCGGTGAAGCTGCCACGGCCATTGGTGATCTTCGACTTGCCCACGGTCAGGCCGCCGCCCTTCACTTCAATGCGCACCGGCAGGCTGGCGCCGTTGCTGCAGCTGACGGTGCCGTTGCCCGACGCGGTCTTGTAGATCAACGACCAGCCGGACAGGTTGTAGCGCAGCTGGCAATCGAGGTTGCCGGCGGCGTGCGCGGCCGGGGCCAGCGTGGCAGCGGACAGGGCCAGCAGCAGGGCGAAGGGCTTGTTCATGGCGGGACTTCCAGTTCGATCGACTGCCGGCGAATCTAGCAGCGCGCACGTGCACGTTGGATGCAGGCGCGCGCGCTGCGTGGCAGGCATTCAGCCGCCGTCGTGCTGTATCAGGCCTGCCCGTCCAGGTGGAAGGCATCGGCATCGAGCATCGCCGGGAAACGCGCGCGGTGGGCGGCCAGCGCCTCGGCCGAGATGGTGGTGGTGACCACCTGTTCGCGCTCGCGGATCTCCACCTGCGGCTGGCCGAGGAAATCCAGCACTGCGCTGTCGCCGGCGTAGTGCAGCTGGTTGCCATCGACGCCGATGCGGTTCACCGCCGCCACGAAGCACAGGTTCTCGATTGCCCGCGCACGCAGCAGGGTCTTCCACGCATAGGCGCGCGCCGACGGCCAGTTGGCGACGAAGATCTGCAGGTCGAAATCCAGCTGCTGCGGGCGTTCGACGTTGTAGCGGTTGCGGCAGAACACCGGGAAACGCAGGTCGTAGCAGACCTGCGGATTGATCCGCCAACCCTTCCATTCCACGCTCAGGCGTTCGCGGCCAGCAGCATAGCGTTCGTGCTCGCCGCCGTAGCGGAACAGGTGGCGCTTGTCGTAGTACTGCAGCTCGCCCTCCGGCGTGGCAAACAGCAGGCGGTTGTACACGCCCGCGCCATCACGCAGCTGCATGCTGCCGATCACCGCCGCGTCCAGCGCCTTCGCTTGTTCGTGCACCCAGGCCACGGTCGGGCCATCCATGCCTTCGGCCTGGGCGATGGCGTCATTGGAGAAGCCACTGGTGAAGGTCTCCGGCAGGATCACCAGGTCGGTGGTGCCGGCCAGCGGTGCGAGCAGCGCGCCGTAGTAGGCGCGGTTGCCGGCCGGATCGTGCCAGCGGGTGTCACCCTGGACGAGGGAAATGCGCAGGTCATTCATGTCCACGCCTCCGCTCACAGCAGCCGCAGGCGTTCGATCGCCGCGTCCATGGTCGCTTCGTTCTTGGCAAAGCACAGGCGCACCAGGCGCTGGCCGGCCGGCGGAGTCTCGTAGAACGGCGACAGCGGAATGGCGGTGACGCCCTTCTCGATGGTCAACCACTTCACGAACTCATGGTCGGGCAGGTCGCTGATGGCCGAGTAGTCCACCAGTTGGAAGTAGCCACCCGGCACCGGCAGCGCCTTCAGGCGGGTACCGGCGAGCTGCTCGCGGAAACGGTCGCGCTTGGCCTGGTAGAACGCGCCCAGTTCCAGGTGGTGTTCGGGTTCGTCGCGGATGATCGCGGCGAAGCCGTACTGGGCCGGGCCGAAGCTGGTGAACGTGTTGTACTGGTGCACCTTGCGGAATTCAGCGGTCAGCAACGGCGGCGCCACGGCGTAGCCGATCTTCCAGCCAGTGCAGTGGTAGGTCTTGCCGAAGCTGGAGATGACGAAGGTGCGCTCGCGCAGTTCCGGATAGCGCAGCGCCGACTCATGGCGGCGACCGTCGTAGATGATGTGCTCGTACACCTCATCGGAGATCAGGTAGATCTGCGTGCCGCGCAGCAGCGCGGCCAGCGCCTGCATGTCAGCCTCGTCCAGCATCGCACCGGACGGGTTGTGCGGGGTATTGACCATCAGCATGCGGGTGCGCGGGGTGATCGCCGCGCGCACGCGGTCCCAGTCCACGGCGAAGGTCTGCGGGTCCAGCGGCACGTGCACGGCGGTGGCCCCGGCCAGCTCGATCGCCGGCTCGTAGCAGTCATAGGCCGGATCGAGCACGATGACTTCCTCACCGGCACGCACCACGGCGTGGATGGCATTGAAGATAGCCTCGGTGGCGCCGCTGGTGACGGTGATTTCGGTGTCCGGGTCGATGGTGGCGCCGTACAGGTCCAGCGACTTCTGCGCGATGGCCTGGCGCAGCGGCGCGACGCCGGTCATCGGCGGATACTGGTTGAGGCCGGCCGCCATCGCCTTGGCGGTCTCGTCGATCAGGCGCTGCGGCGCGGAAAAGTCCGGGAACCCCTGGCCCAGGTTGACCGCGCCGTGTTCGGCGGCGAGCTGGGACATCACGGTGAAGATCGTGGTACCGACCTTGGGCAGCTTGGTGGTGGGTTGCATCGGCCTGGACTGTGGGGGAACAAGGGATCCGAGTTTACGCAATCCGCGCGCCGGTAGTGCCGGCCGCTGGCCGGCGCCTCGGCACACGCGGCTGGCACCCCGGGAAATTGCCGGCCAGCGGCCGGCACTACCATCGGCATTCACCGCTACAATTGCCGCCGCACTCCGGCATGAAGACCCCTGCCCCTTGAACACCCCTGCATTGCTGGCCGCCAGCGGCCTGAGCTTCTCCCGCAATGACGAGCCGGTGTTCGGCCCGCTGGAGTTCCATGTGGACGCCGGCGAGGCCCTGCTGGTGCAGGGCGGCAATGGCGCCGGCAAGACCACCCTGCTGCGCGTGCTGGCCGGCCTGGCCCGGCCCGGTGCCGGCCAGGTACGGATCGACGGCAAGCCGGCCAGCAATGCCGAGCGTGCGCGCTACGTGGCCTACCTCAGCCATCTGCCGGCGCTGAAGCCCGACCTCGGGACGCTGGAGAACCTGCACTTCCTGTGCGGCCTGCATGGCCGGCGTGCCCGGCAGATGCCCGGCAACGCACTGGCGATCGTCGGCCTGGCCGGCTACGAGGACACCCTGGTGCGGCACCTGTCGGCCGGGCAGAAGCGGCGGCTGGCACTGGCGCGCATCTGGCTGTCTCCAGCGCCGCTGTGGCTGCTCGACGAGCCCTATGCCAACCTCGACCTGGAGGGCATCACCCTGGTCAACCGGATGATTTCGGCGCACCTGCGCGCCGGTGGCGCTGCGCTGGTCACCACCCACGGCGCCTATGCCGCACCGCCGGTGCGCACCCGCCAGCTCGACCTCGGCGGTGCCGCATGATCGCGCCGGGCACCGAACCGGGCCTGTGGCAGACCGCAAGCGCCCTGCTCAAGCGCGACCTGCGCCTGCTCTGGCGCCGCCGCGGCGACGCGCTGCAACCGCTGCTGTTCGCGGTGCTGGTAGTGGTGCTGTTCGCCCTGGCCCAAGGCCGCGAACCACAGCTGCTGGCCGCCACCGCCGGTGCAGTGCTGTGGCTGGCCGTGTTGCTGGCCGGACAGCTGTCGCTGGATTCGCTGTTCCGTTCCGACGCCGAAGACGGCTCGCTGGAACAATGGCTGCTGGCGCCGGTGCCGCTGGCCTGGCTGGTGCTGGTGCGCGTGCTGCTGCATTGGGCCACCACCGCGCTGCCGCTGATCGTGGTCAGCCCGCTGCTGGCCGAAATGCTGCATCTGCCGCATGACCAGCTGCCGATGTTGCTGGCATCGTTGCTGCTGGGAACGCCGTTGCTGAGCCTGATCGGGGGCGTGGTCGCCGCGCTGACCGTCGGCATCCGACGCTCTGGTATTCTCGTGGCGCTGCTGTCGTTGCCGTTGTACGTGCCGGTGCTGGTGTTCGGCGCGGGCAGCCTGGCGGCAGCCGGGCGCGGGCAGGATCCGGTCGGTGCGCTGCTGATGCTGGGCGCTGGCCTGCTGGTCGCGCTGGTGCTGGCGCCGCTGGCCACTGCCGCTGCAATACGCATTTCTCTGAGTTGACCGAGCTGAGAGCCAATCCACCCCTGCTGGATAGCCGCCACGCATGAATCCGATTGTCCGCTGGTTCCACCAACTCGGTTCGCCTCCCACGTTCGATCGTTTCGCTGCCCGCTGGTCGCGGGTGTTCTACCTGGTTGCGGTACCGGTGCTGCTGGTCGGCATGTGGCAGGCGCTGCTGGTGGTGCCACCGGAAGCCAAGCAGCTGGACAGCTTCCGCATCCTCTACATCCACGTGCCCAGCGCCTGGATGAGCCTGTTCGTGTTCGCGCTGATGGCGCTGTATGCGGCCATCGCGCTGATCTGGCGGATCAAGGTCTGCGAGATCCTGGCCATGGCCTGCGCGCCGATGGGCGCCGGCTTCACCCTGATCACCCTGTTGACCGGCAGCATCTGGGGCGAGGGCACCTGGGGCACCTGGTGGGACTGGGACCCGCGCATGACCAGCGAGCTGGTGCTGCTGTTCCTGTACCTGGGCGTGATCGGCCTGTACCACGCCATCGAGGACCGCCGCAGCGCCGCGCGCGCGGCCGGCCTGCTGGCCATCGTCGGTGTCAGCCTGCTGCCGGTGATCCGCTACTCGGTGGACTGGTGGGGCGGCCTGCACCAGCGCCAGTCGATCAGCGTGTTCGGTGAATCGGCCATCAGCAGCGCGATGATCGCGCCGCTGTGGTGGATGGTGATCGGCACCAAGTTCTGGTTCGCCGGTTCGGTGCTGGCCAAGGCCCGCGCCGACAATCTCGACCGCGAGGCCGGCAAGGCCTGGGTCGGTGGCCGCGTCGATGCCCAACGCCCGGCCGGGGAGGCACAGCCATGACCCACCTGCCCTATGTGATCGGGGCCTACGCCGTGTTCGTACTGGTGCTCGGCGCCGATGCCATCGGTTCGTGGCTGCGCCTGCGCGTTGCGCGCCGGCTGGCACTGGCCCGCCAGCAGCGCCAGCAGACCCGCGCCGGGAGGCCGGACGCAGCGACGCCGCTGTCGACGGAGCTGGAACGATGACCCCGGTACAGCGTCGCCGCCTGGTGTGGGTGCTGCTGGCCCTGCTCGCCTCCGGCCTGGCCACCGCACTGGTGGCGATGGCACTGGAGCGCAACATCGCCTACCTGTACACGCCTTCGGAAGTGCTGCGCGGCGATGTCGATGCACAGTCGCGCTTCCGCCTCGGTGGCATGGTGGTGAAAGGTTCCTTCAACCGACCGGTCGGCTCGCTGGAGGCACGCTTCGAGGTGACCGACGGCGACGCGCAGCTGGCAGTGACCACGTCGCGGATCCTGCCGGACATGTTCGCCGAAGGCACGGCGGTGGTCGCCAGCGGCCGCCTGCAGGACGGCACCTTCGTTGCCGACGAAGTGCTGGCCAAGCACGATGAGAAGTACGTGCCGAAGGAAGTGGCCGACAAGATGGGCGACGCCCATCGCAAGCACGACGTGCCGGTGACGGCACCCGAGGTGCGCTGAGTGCTGCCCGAACTGGGTCAGATCCTGCTGTTGTGCGCATTGCTGGCCTCGCTGCTGCAGGCCGGCCTGCCGCTGGCCGGTGCGCATCGCAACAATGCGGCCTGGATGGCGGTGGCACGGCCGGCCGCCGTCGCGCAGCTGCTGCTGCTCGCCGGCGCGTTCGCGGTACTGACCGCCGCGTTCGTGCAGCAGGATTTCTCGGTGCGCTACGTGGCCGAGAACTCCAATTCGCTGCTGCCGATGATGTACCGCTATTCGGCGGTCTGGGGCGCGCACGAAGGCTCGCTGCTGATGTGGGCGCTGGTGCTGGCGCTGTGGACCGGCGCGGTGGCGCTGTTCTCGCGCCAGCTGCCCACGCCGGTGCTGGCGCGCGTGCTGGCGGTGATGGGCGTGGTCAGCGTCGGTTTCCTTGCCTTCCTGATCTTCACCTCCAATCCGTTCCTGCGCCTGAACCCGGCACCGCTGGAAGGCCGCGATCTCAACCCGCTGCTGCAGGACCCGGGGCTGATCATCCACCCGCCGATGCTGTACATCGGCTACGTGGGCTTCGCGGTGCCGTTTGCATTCGCGGTGGCGGCACTGCTGGAAGGCCGTGTCGACGCACGCTGGCTGCGCTGGACGCGGCCGTGGACGAACGTTGCGTGGGGCTTCCTGACCCTGGGCATCGCACTGGGCAGCTGGTGGGCCTACTACGAGCTGGGCTGGGGCGGCTGGTGGTTCTGGGATCCGGTGGAAAATGCCAGCTTCATGCCGTGGCTGGTCGGTGCGGCACTGATCCACTCACAGGCCGTCACCGAAAAGCGCGGCACTTTCGGCAGCTGGACCCTGCTGCTGGCGATCGCCGCCTTCGCACTGTCACTGCTGGGCACCTTCCTGGTGCGCTCGGGCGTGCTGACCAGCGTGCATTCGTTCGCCGCCGATCCGTCGCGCGGCCTGTTCATCCTGGTGTTCCTGTCGGTGCTGGTCGGCGGCAGCCTGTTGCTGTACGCGCTGCGTGCCAGCCAGCTGAGCGTGGATGCCGATGACCCACGCCGCGGCTTCACCGCTGCCTCGCGCGAGACCCTGCTGCTGGCCAACAACCTGCTGCTGGCCACCGCCTGCGCGATGGTGCTGCTCGGCACGCTGTACCCGCTGCTGGCCGACGCGCTGTCGCTGGGCAAGATCTCGGTCGGCCCGCCCTACTTCGGCAGCCTGTTCCTGCTGCTGATGGCGCCGATGATCCTGCTGCTGCCGTTCGGCCCGCTGGTGAAATGGCAGCGTGACCAGCCCTCGCGCGCCTTTGCGCTGCTGGCACCGTGGCTGGGCCTGGCACTGCTGCTGGGCGCGCTGGCCTGGTGGCGGGCGCCACAGAACGGCTGGAAGGCCGGCATCGGCGTGGCTGCAGCGGCCTGGGTTGCACTCGGCACCGCACGCTTCGTCTGGCAGCGACTGCGCGGCAATGGCCGCTTCACCGCCGAAATGCTCGGCATGATCGTCGCCCACGCCGGCATCGCCGTGTTCCTGGCTGGCGCGCTGCTGGTGGAGGCACTGAACGTGCAGCGCGAAGTTGCATTGGCACCGGGCCAGCAGCTGGTGGTCGGCCGCCACGAAGTCCGCTTCGAAGGCGTGGACCATCGCGAAGGCCCGAACTTCATCGCCGACCGTGGCCATCTGCGCGTCTACCGCGACGGCCGCGAGCTGGCCCTGCTGCACCCGGAGAAGCGCCAGTACGCCAGCGGCGGCCAGGTGATGACCGAGGCCGGCATCGATGCACGCTTCGACGGCGATGTCTACGTGGCATTGGGCGAGCCGCTGGGCAACAATGCATGGGCGGTCCGGGTCCACATCAAGCCGTTCGTGCGCTGGATCTGGCTGGGCGCGCTGTTGATGGCCCTGGGCGGATTCATCACCGCCGCCGACCGCCGTTTCCGTCGTCCGTAGGAGTTTCCATGTCCGAGTCCCCCGCCCCTCGCCCCTCCCGCCCGCTGCCGCCGGTAGCCATCGTGATCGGCGTGCTGTTCTTCTTCGGCCTGCTCGGGCTGATGATCTATGGGGTGATGAAATCGGGCGACCCGCAGCGCGACATACTGCCGTCGCCGCTGATCGACAAGCCGGCACCGGCGTTCGCGCTGCCGGTGCTGCACGATCCGGAGATGATCGTGCACAGCGACGACCTGCGCGGTGCGCCGTACCTGCTGAATGTGTGGGGCAGCTGGTGCGCGGCCTGCCGCGAGGAACACCCGGTGCTGACCCGCTTTGCCGAGAGCAAGCGCGTGCGCGTGATCGGCTACAACTGGAAGGATGATCCGAAGGACGCGCTGCACTGGCTGGAACAGCTCGGCAACCCGTTCATGGTCGTGCTCAGCGACGTGGAAGGCCGCACCGCGATCGACTGGGGCGTGACCGCCGCACCGGAAACCTTCCTGGTCGACGGCAGCGGCATCGTGCGCTGGAAATACAGTGGTGCGATGACCCAGCGCGTGGTCGACGAGAAGCTGATCCCGGCACTGCAGAAGATCGAGAAAGCGCAGGGCAGTGCCGGCAACACCCTGCATACGGCGCCCTGAACCCATGCGCTGGCTGCTGGCGTTGCTGCTTCTGATGCTGCCGCTGGCCGCGCTGGCCGCGCTGGCCCAGCAGCCACTGCACGACCCGCAGCCGCTGCAGTTCCGCGACGGCGCCGAAGAACGCCGCTTCCACGACCTGGCCGCGCAGCTGCGCTGCGTGCAGTGCCAGAACCAGTCGCTGGCCGACTCCAACGCGCAGATCGCCCAGGACCTGCGCCGGGAGGTGCTGCAGTTGATGCAGCAGGGCCACGACGACGCACAGATCAAGCAGTTCCTGGTCGCCCGCTATGGCGACTTCGTGCTCTATCAACCGCCCCTGCAGCCGGGTACCTGGCTGCTGTGGGGCGGCCCCTTGCTGGTGCTCGGCGCCGGCGCGCTGGTGGTGCTGCGCATCGTCCGCCGCCGTGGCCGGGACGTCACGGCCGCACCGGCCGGCAGCACCGATGAAGGAGACGGATGGTGAGTGCCGGGCTACCGCTCGTGGCCGGTCTGGTGGCAGCGCTGACGGCCGCGCTGGTGCTGTTGCCACTGCGCGGCCAGGGTCGCCGTGGTTTCGCGCTGGGCGTACTCGCACTGGGCGTGGCCGGCGCCTGCCTGTACCTGCTGGTCGGTGACCCGCGTGCCGCGCAGGTGCCGCCGACGGCCTCGGTGGCGACGCTGCGCGATGGCGTGCAGGCCCTGCAGGATGCGCTGAAGGATGACCCGCAGCGGGCCGATGGCTGGGCCCTGCTGGGCCGTTCGCAGGCCGAACTCGGCAACGTGGCCGCCGCAGCGGATGCCTTCGCACGCGCCGCCGCACTCGCCCCGGAAGATCCCGGCGTGCTGGTGGAAGCCGCACAGGCGCGTGCGCAGGCCGATGCCGGCAAGCAGTTCGATGACACCGCGATGGCCTGGCTGCAGCAGGCGCGTGCACAGGCACCCGATGCCGAACGTGCCAGCTGGCTGCTCGGCATCGCCCTGCGCCAGCGCGGAAAGAACGCCGAGGCCGCTGACGTGTGGAGCGACCTGCTGCCCCGGCTCGAACCGGGCGCCGCGCAGGCGTTGCAGGCGCAGATCGCCATCGCCCGCGAGGCCGCCGGCCAGGCGCCCGATACCGGCGCGGCGCCGCCGGCGCTGCTGCAGGTGCGCGTGCAGCTGCCTGCGCTGAAAAGCACTGAGTGGCCCGCCAGTACCCGGGTGTTCGTCATGGCCCGCGCCGTGGGTGGACCGCCGATGCCGGTGGCCGCACGCAAGCTGCCGCTGGCCGGTTTTCCGGACCCGGTCGGTCTGAGTGATGCCGACAGTCCGATGCCGACCGCGCCGCTGTCGGCCCATCGCGAAGTGGAAGTGCTGGCGCGCATCTCGCGCTCCGGCAGCGCCAACCGCAGCGAGGGCGACCTGCAGAGCGTGCCGGTGAAGGTGAGCCTGCCCCACGACGGTGTTGTAGAGCTGCGCTTCCCATAACGCGCCGCGGTAGTGCCGGCCGCTGGCCGGCAACCACGCAGGCGCATCAGGATTCATGAGGTTGCCGGCCAGCGGCCGGCACTACCTGCATCGCCGATGGAAACCAGCGTGTCGCCAGCTCCACATGCCGCCCCGCTAGAATGCCTGCATGACCGAATTCATCCCGCCCGGCACCCGCTTCCACGCCCTGCCCTCACCCTTTCCGTTCAAGCGCGGCGGCACCCTGCACGGCGCACGCGTGGCCTACGAAACCTGGGGCACCCTGGCGGCCGACGCCAGCAATGCGATCCTGATCGTGACCGGCCTGTCGCCGGACGCGCATGCGGCGGCCAACGAGGCCAACCCCGCACCCGGCTGGTGGGAAGCGATGGTAGGCCCCGGCAAACCGATCGACACCCATCGCTGGTTCGTGGTGTGCGTGAATTCGCTGGGCAGCTGCAAGGGCTCGACCGGCCCCGCCTCGCTGGATCCGGCCAGCGGTGAGCCCTATCGCCTGGACTTCCCCGAGCTGTCGATCGAAGACGGCGCGCGCGCCGCCATCGAGGTGGTGCGGGCACTGGGCATCACGCAACTGGCGTGCGTGATCGGCAATTCGATGGGCGGCATGACCGCGCTGGCCATCCTGATGCTGCATCCGGGCATCGCGCGCAGCCACATCAACATTTCCGGCAGTGCGCAGGCGCTGCCATTCTCGATCGCGATCCGTTCGCTGCAGCGCGAGGCGATCCGCCTGGATCCACGCTGGAACGGCGGCCACTACGACGATGCCGAGTACCCGGAGTCCGGCATGCGCATGGCGCGCAAGCTGGGCGTGATCACCTACCGCTCGGCGCTGGAGTGGGATGGCCGCTTCGGCCGCGTGCGGCTGGATTCGGACCAGACCGATGATGATCCGTTCGGCCTGGAGTTCCAGGTGGAAAGCTACCTGGAAGGCCATGCACGACGCTTCGTGCGTTTCTTCGACCCCAACTGCTACCTGTACCTGAGCCGCTCGATGGACTGGTTCGACCTGGCCGAGTATGCCGACGGCGACGTGCTGGCCGGGCTGGCGAAGATCCGTGTGGAGAAGGCGCTGGCGATCGGCGCCAACACCGACATCCTGTTCCCGGTACAGCAGCAGCAACAGGTTGCCGATGGCCTGCGGGCCGGCGGTGCCGATGCGCACTTCATCGGCCTGGAATCGCCGCAGGGCCACGACGCCTTCCTCGTCGACTTCGAACGTTTCGGCCCGGCCGTGCGCGGCTTCCTCGACGCGCTGTAAGTGGCCTGGCGGCGCAACCTCGCGCTGGCCGCGTTCGGCGCGCTGGCCGCATTGATGGTCAGCGGTGTGCTGCCGCTGTGGCTGGGTGGCTGGTGCCTGTTGGCCAGTGCGGTGTCGTTCGGCCTGTATGGCCACGACAAGCGCGCCGCGCAGCGCAAGCAGTGGCGGATTCCCGAGCGCACCCTGCAGCTGCTGGCCTTTGCCGGCGGTTGGCCGGGGGCGCTGCTTGGCCAGGCGCTGTTCCGCCACAAGCACCGCAAGGCTGCGTTCCAGTGGGTGTTCTGGCTCTGCGTGCTGGCCAACGTGGCCTCGATCGCGGTGATGCTGCGCGAGCTGTCGCGGTAACCACCCGCTGAGGTAGTGCCGGCCGCTGGCCGGCAATTCCGTATCCGTATCAAGTGCCACGAGGTTGCCGGCCAGCGGCCGGCACGACCGTTCACGCTTCGCGCACCAGGACCCCATCACGCAACCTGTACTGCGCGTCGACCACGCCGTCGGGCAGATCGTCGTGGGTGATCATCAGCAGGCTGCGCCCGTCCAGCAGGCCGGAAAGGTCCTGCAGCAGCGCGCGCGCCGTATCCACGTCGAGGCCCTCGGTCGGTTCGTCCAGCAGCAGGATCGGCGCAGCGCGCAGCAGCGCGCGCGCCAGCGCCAGCCGCCGTGCCTGGCCGGCCGACATCGTCGCGCCGTTCTCGCCCACCCACGCCTGCAGGCCACCGTTGCGCTCGGCCCATTCCCCCAGGCGCACGCGGCGCAGCACTGCCCACAATGCGGCGTCACTGGCCTCGGGATCACCCAGCCGCAGGTTCTCGGCCACGCTGCCGGCAAACACCGGCGCGTTCTGTGGCAGCCACGCAAGCTGTCGGTGCCACTCGGCCTGGGCCACGTCGCGCAGGTCGCGGCCACCATAGGTGATTCGCCCGTGCTGCGGGTCCCACAGCCGCAGCAGCAGGCTGGACAGCGTGGTCTTGCCGCTGCCGCTGTCGCCGCGGATGGCGATGCGTTCCCCCGGTGCCAGGGTCAACTGCAGGCCGGACAACACCGGCCGCGCGGCACCCGGCCACTGGAAATGCACGTCATCCCAGTGCACGCGCGCCGCCTGCGGCACCGGCTGCGGTACCTGGGGATCCTCCACCGCCGGGGGCTGCCCGACGATGGCCTGCAGGCGATCAGCGGCGATGCGCCCGGACTGCAGCGACTGCCAGGCCAGGCCCATGCCGGCCCACAATTCAATCAGCGCCACCGTCAGGAACATGAGGCCCGCAGCCATCTCCGCTGCAATGCGCTGCTGTTCGGCTGCGTGCAGGGTCAGCGCCAGCATCGCCACCAGGCCCAGTCCGGCAACCAGGCCGTGCAGGGTCGAGGCCGCGATCAGGCGCCAGCGGCGGCGGCGATCACGCGAGGCCAGCTGCTTGGCCGCCACGCGCACCTTCAATTGCCACGCTGCATTGGCGTGCAGCGCGGCCAGGTCGCCGGCGCCTTCCAGCCCTTCAAAGGCCGCGGTCCGCAATGCGGCGCGATGCGCGGCGCGGTCGGCCTCTTCATCGTCACGCCCCCGCACGCCCAGCCATGGCACGCCGAAGGCGATCAGCACCGCCAGCACCGCCAGCAGCAGCGCCGCCGACGGCAGGATCAGCGCCGCCGATGCCACCGCGACCAGCGACAGCGCGGCCAATGCCAGCAGTGGCCCGATGGCACGCACCAGCAGGCCGTCCACTTCGCCGATGTCGCCCAGCAGCCGGGCCAGCAGCTCGCCGGTGCGGGTAGCACCCAGCCGCGCCGGTGCCAGTGGCAGCGCGCGGCGGAAGAACCACACGCGCAGATCGCGGGCGATGCGCAGCGTGGCATCGTGGCCGATCAGCTTTTCGAAGTAGCGCGACACGATGCGCGCCATGGTCAGGCCGCGGATGCCCGCCGACGGCGAGAAGAAATTGAAGCCCTGGCCGAGGCCGGCCGCACCGGCCAGCGCGGCCGCAGTGAGGAACCCACCGGACAGGCCCAGCAGAGCGGTGCCGGCCAGCATCGTGGTCCACAGCAGCAGGACGGTCAGCAGCAGGCGCGGGCGATGGCGCAGGAACACCGCGCGCAGCGTATCGGGTGAACGGCTCATGCGCGCACCGCCTGTGCTGGTTCCAGCAGACGCCCTTCCGGCAACAGCAGGCAGCGGTCGGCCCAGGCGATCACGGCCGGGCTGTGGGTGGCGACCACCACGCTGCGGCCACGCGCATAGGCCGCCAGGCTGCGCAGCAACGCGGCTTCGGTGTCGGCATCCAGGAACGCGGTGGGCTCGTCCAGCAGCAGCACCTGCGGGTCCCGCAGCAACAGCCGGGCCAGGCCGATACGGCGCGCCTCGCCACCGGACAGGCCGAAGCCGCGCTCGCCGATCACCGTGTCCAGCCCCTGCGGCAGGCGCTGGGCAAACTGCACTACCTGCGCGGCCTCGGCGACCGCGCGCAGGCGCGCCTCGCTGGCACCGGGATCGGCCAGGCGCAGGTTGTCGGCGATGCTGCCGTGGAACAGGTACGGCCGCTGGCTGGCATAGGCCACCTGTACGCCCGGCCGCACCTGCAGCTTGCCGGCACGGGGTGGCAACCACCCGGCCAGCGCCTCCAGCAACGTGCTCTTGCCGGAACCGCTGGGACCGACCAGCGCCAGGCGCTGGCCCGGTTCCAGCAGCACGTCCAGATCCTGCAGCACATCATGCGGCGCCCCCAGCGGGCGCAGCGCCAGGCCTTCCGCGCGCAGCGGCGGCAACGCGGCCTCGGCCGGCTCCACCGCGAGCGGCACAGCCTCGCTTTCGATCAGGCCCTGCTCGTCCGGCAGCGACTGCAGCAGGCGTTCCACTTCGGCGGCGGCGGCCAGTGCATTGGCGCGGTCGTGGTAGTGCGCGGCCAGCCGGCGCAGCGGCGCGTAGAACTCCGGCGCCAGCAACAGGCAGAACAGGCCCGCGCCCAGTGTCGGCACCACTGCGTGCAGCGACATCATGCCCAGGTAGCTCAGGCCCAGGTACAGCGCCACCATCGCCACGCTCACCGAGGCGAAGAACTCCAGCACCGTGGACGACAGGAAGGCGATGCGCAGCACCTTCAGGGTGCGCACGCGCACGCCTTCGGCGGCGGCCTCCACGCCGGCCAGTTCGGCGTCACCGCGGCCATACAGCCGCAGCAGGCCCAGGCCTTTGATGCGATCGGCGAAATGGCCACTCATCCGCGCCAGCTCCCCCAACTGGGCGCGGCCAGCGGCTTCGGCGCCCCACCCCACCAGCATCATGAAGAACGGCACCAGCGGCGCGGTGAACAGCAGGATCAGCGCCACCACCCAGTCAACCCAGGCGACTGCGGCCAGGATCAGCAGCGGCACCACCACCACTTCGGTGCGCACCGGCAGGAACCCGCTGTAATAGCTCTCGATCGCATCACCGTGATGCAGCATCAGTTCGCCCAGTTCGCCGGTGCGGCGCTGGCGCAGCCACAGCGGGCCATGGCCGAGCAGGCGCGCGAACACGCGTTCACGCAGGGCCAGCCGCGCGGCATCGGCCACATCGCCGGCGGCCGCCTGGGTGGCGCTGCCCAGCAGCGTGCGCAGCACCAGGATCACCGCCAGCCCTGCCAGCACAGGCAGCCCCGAGGCCAGCGGCACGCGCTCCACCAGTACCTGCTGCACCAGCCAGGCGATGGCAGCCGCCTGGCCGATCAACAGGGCGCCGGACAGGCTGATGCACATCGCCGCCAGGCGCTGGCGGCCGCGCGCGGGCCGTGCCAGATCGGCCAGCCATGCACTGCGGGCGCGCCGCTGGCGGGTCGTTTCGGCGTCCTGGGACAGGCCGTCAGGGGTCGGTTCGGCGGCGCTCAAGGGGTCTTCACGGCAAACAGGGGAGACACGGCATTGTAGGCGCAGGCAACCGCCCACCCCTGCGGCCGGCGGTCGCAGTCTTCATCAGGTTGGCATACGATCAACCGGGGCACCTGTTCATACATTGATCTGGATCAAGGCTGTTTGAAGTAGTCGGTCACATCATTCACGTCGTAGACCACCCTTCCCGCCACCTGCAACGGCACTATCCAACGAGGTAGCCAGGCCATGATTGATCAGACAGTCGTAGAACTGTCGCGGCTGCAATTCGCGCTGACCGCGATGTACCACTTCCTATTCGTACCGCTCACTCTCGGCCTGTCCTTCATGGTGGCCATCATGGAGAGCGTGTACGTGATGACCGGCAAGGAGATCTGGCGCAGGATGACCCTGTTCTGGGGCGTCCTGTTCGGCATCAACTTCGCCATGGGCGTCGCCACCGGCATCGTCATGGAATTCCAGTTCGGCATGAACTGGTCGTACTACAGCCACTACGTGGGTGACATCTTCGGTGCGCCGCTGGCCATCGAAGGCCTGATGGCCTTCTTCCTGGAAGCCACCTTCGTCGGCCTGTTCTTCTTCGGCTGGAACCGCCTGACCAAGGTCAAGCACCTGATGGTGACCTGGCTGATGGCGCTGGGTACCAACCTGTCGGCGATCTGGATCCTGGTCGCCAACGGCTGGATGCAGAACCCGACCGGTGCGGTGTTCAACCCGGAAACCATGCGCATGGAAGTGGTCGACTTCATGGCGGTGGTGTTCAACCCGGTGGCGCAGGCCAAGTTCGTGCACACCGTCAGCGCCGGCTACGTGACCGGTGCGGTGTTCGTGATGGCGATCAGCGCCCTGTTCCTGCTGCGCAACAAGCACAAGGACCTGGCCCGTCGTTCGTTCGCGGTGGCCGCAGCGTTCGGACTGCTGTCGTCGCTGTCGGTGGTGGTGCTGGGTGACGAGAGCGGCTACGCCGCCAGCGAACACCAGAAGATGAAGCTGGCCGCGATCGAAGCGATGTGGGAGACCGAGCGTGCGCCGGCCGACTTCACCGCCTTCGGCATTCCCAACCAGACCACTCACCAGAACGATTACGCGGTGAAGATCCCCTACCTGATGGGCCTGATCGCCACCCGTTCGTTGAACCAGCCGATCCCGGGCATCCTGGAGCTGGTCGAGCGCGCCGAACACCGCGTGCGTGGTGGCCAGCTGGCCTACGGTGCGCTGGAACGCCTGCGTGCCAACAAGAACGACCTCGAAGCACGCGAGATGTTCGACCGCCACTGGCAGGACCTGGGCCACGGCCTGCTGCTCAAGCGCTACCGCGATGACATCCTCAACGCCACCCCGCAGGAGATCTCGCAGGCGGCGATGGACACCGTGCCGCGCGTGATGCCGCTGTTCTGGACCTTCCGCGTGATGGCCGGCCTGGGCTTCTACCTGATCGCCTTCTTCGCGCTGGCGTTCTACTACTCGTGCCGCAACAACTTCCAGGACAAGCGCTGGTTCCTCAAGCTGGCCCTGTGGACGCTGCCGGCACCGTGGATCGCGATCGAGTGCGGCTGGTTCGTCGCCGAGTACGGCCGCCAGCCGTGGGCGGTCGATGGCGTGCTGCCGACCTTCTATGCGGCATCGGGCCTGGCCCTGCATGAAATCGTGCTGACCCTGGCCGGCTTCACCGCGATCTACACCGCACTGATCGTGGTCGAGATCAAGCTGATGCTCAAGGCGATCCGCAAGGGTCCGGACGAACTGCTGCCGTCGCTGCAGTCGCCCCAGCCGCATGCTTCCCACAATGCCTCGGCGCCCGCCGCCGGCCAGGCCTGAGGCAGGAGAACCAAGATGGACTTCATTCTTCTGGACTACACCACGCTGCGCGTGATCTGGTGGCTGCTGCTCGGCATCCTGCTGATCGGTTTTGCCGTGATGGACGGCTTCGACCTGGGCGTGGGCACCCTGCTGCCCTTCGTCGCCCGCAACGATGCCGAACGCCGCCGGGTGATCAACACCATCGGCCCGGTCTGGGAAGGCAACCAGGTGTGGCTGATCCTGGGCGGCGGTGCGATCTTCGCCGCCTGGCCGCCGCTGTATGCGGTCAGCTTCTCGGGCTTCTACCTGGCGATGTTCGTGATCCTGTTCGCGCTGATCCTGCGCCCGGTCGGCTTCAAGTTCCGCAGCAAGATGCCGAGCGAGCGCTGGCGCAACACCTGGGACTGGGCGCTGTTCATCGGCGGCTTCATCCCGGCGCTGATCATGGGCGTGGCGGTGGGCAACGTGGTGCTGGGCGTGCCGTTCCACTTCGATGACAGCATGCGCATCTTCTACACCGGCTCGTTCTTCGGCCTGTTGATGCCCTTCGCGCTGCTGGCCGGCCTGCTCAGCGTGTCGATGCTGGTCGCCCACGGTGCCGCCATGCTGGTGCTGAAGACCGATGGCCCGGTGGCCGAGCGTGCCGCCCGCTTCGGCAGCATCGCGGCGATCATCGCCTTCGTGCTGTTCGCGGTGGGCGGCGCCTGGGTGGCCTTCGGCCTGCCGGGTTACCAGATCACCTCGCAGGTGGTTACCGATGGCGCCACCAATCCGTTGCTGAAGACCGCCGAACTCGGCGCCGCCGGTGGCTGGATGCGCAACTACAGCGCGATGCCGGCCACGATCCTGGCCCCGCTGCTCGGCCTGGCCGGCCTGCTGGCCAGTGCGGCGCTGCTGCGGGCCCGTCGCGGCGGACTGGCGTTCATCGCTTCGGGTGCGGCCATCGCCGGCATCATCCTGACCGTCGGTTTCGCCATCTTCCCGTTCCTGCTGCCGTCCTCGAGCCAGCCCACCTCCAGCCTGACCGTGTGGGATGCCTCGTCCAGTCACCTGACCCTGTGGATCATGCTGCTGGCCACGGCGGTGTTCCTGCCGATCATCCTCGCCTACACCACCTGGGTGTACCGCGTGCTGAAGGGCAAGACCACCACCGAAGAGATGGGCAACAACCCGAACGCCTATTGATTGCCGGTGTGCCGGCCGACCGCCGGCACACCCTTGAACTAAGGAGATTGACCATGTGGTACTTCGCCTGGATTCTCGGTGCCGGTCTCGCCTCGACGGTGGCCATCCTCAACGGCATGTGGTTCGAAGCCCGCGAGCAGAACCGCATCGAGAATGAAAATCGTCGCTGAGCTGTAAAAAAACCTTGCCGCCCTGGCCTTCACACGGTATCTTAGGCGGCTCCTTCGGGGTGTAGCTCAGTCTGGTAGAGCGCTACGTTCGGGACGTAGAGGTCGCAGGTTCGAATCCTGTCTCCCCGACCACTTCGGTGGTCGCATTGAAGCCTGGTGAAGTCATCCAGGCTTTTTTGTTCCCTGAAGTGACACCGCTTCGGCAGTGTGAAGGAACAGCATTTACCCCTTGCCGCCACCGGGGTGAATCGCTAGAATAGGCGGCTCCCTTCGGGGTGTAGCTCAGTCTGGTAGAGCGCTACGTTCGGGACGTAGAGGTCGCAGGTTCGAATCCTGTCTCCCCGACCACTTCGGTGGTCACCAAGAAGCCTGGAAGACGTCACTGTCCTCCGGGTTTTTTTGTATCAGCCGCCAGGCCGCCCGCATGACGGGACCTTGCCGGAGCGCGCACGTACAATGGCCGCGCTGCCGGCTTGCCTGCAGCCACTCCCCCACCTGCCGCTTCGGCGTAGACCGATGCCGGCGCTGCATGCCATTGCCCGGGCATGCGACACCTGCAAGGACCACCGATGAGTTCCTCCCCTTCCGATTCGCCGTCGCTGCTGCACGGACGCGTGCTGGCTTTCGCGGCCATCCTGCTGGCCGCGATCAACCTGCGCACGGCAGTCACCTCGATCACGCCACTGCTGGACGTGCTCGGCCAGCAGTTCGGCTTCGGCACCACCATGACCGGCGTGCTGGGCATGCTGCCGACCGCCTCGTTCGCGCTGTTCGGCGTGGCCACGCCGGCGCTGGCGCGGCGCCTGGGCCTGGAACGCACCACGCTGCTGGCGATGGTGATGGCGATGGCCGGCCTGCTGCTGCGCTCCAGCGCCGGCAACGTCGGCACGCTGCTGCTCGGTTCGGTCGTGGCGCTGGCCGGCATGGGCATCGGCAACGTGGTGGTCCCGCCGCTGGTGAAGCGCTACTTCGCCAACAAGGTCGGCACCATGAGCACCCTGTACATCAGCGTGCTGCAGCTGGGCACGATGCTGCCGGCATTGCTGGCGGTGCCGGTGGCCAATGCGGCCGGCTGGCGGGTCTCGCTGGGCATGTGGGCGCTGCTGGCGCTCGCCGCTGCACTGCCATGGCTGCTGCTGGCCAGGCGCGCACCGGCGCCGCAGGCCGACGCCACCGATCCGGCCGCGCAGCCACACGGCAGGGTCTGGCGCACGTCACTGGGCTGGAGCATGACGCTGATGTTCGGCATGACCTCGCTGATGACCTATTCGATGTTCACTTGGCTGCCGCGCATCGTGGTCGAAGCCGGCGGCACGCCCGCGTTCGGTGGCGTGATGGTGGCGGTGTTCTCCGCGTTGGGGCTGCTGCCGTCGCTGGTCATCCCGTCGATGGCGGTGCGCATGCAGAACCCGTTCCCGCTGGTGCTGATCGGCTATTCCTCGTTCGTGATCGCGTTCGCCGGCCTGCTGCTGGCACCGCTGAAGGCACCGCTGCTGTGGGCCTGCCTGCTCGGCGTGGGCCCGTCCACCTTCCCGCTGGCGCTGACCCTGATCAACCTGCGCACCCGCACCCCGACCGGTTCGGCCGCGCTGTCCGGCTTCATGCAGGGCGTGGGCTACAGCTTCAGCTGCCTGGGCCCGTTCCTGGTCGGCTGGCTGCACACCGTCAGCACGGGCTGGACCCTCCCGTTCAGCTTCCTGTTCGGCTGCGCCACGCTGATGCTGTGCGCCTCGTGGGTGGCCTGCAAGCCGCGCAAACTGGAAGATCTCTGGTAACCGGCCGGGGCCGCCAGACAGCCCCAGCTACCGCTCGTCAGCCACCCGGGGAATTTTGACGCCGGGCTGACAATTCCGGGCGGATAGTGCCCACGAATGCCCATCCTTGCCGCGTGCCGGCATCGGGCATGGGGGCGGCACCGCCGCCCAGGCCACCACTCGGTGTGCGGGGGACTCTCGTTTCAGACAAGACATTGCAGGTCGCTGTCCGGGTTGTATCCGTCTTCGCTGGGCGGGAATGCACGAAGGGAGTGACGCGGGCCACGGCCACGCCAAAAGCTGGCATGTGATGTGCGTCACATTTTTCAGGTTGTCTGGTTTGGAAGCCAAGGGGGTCCCCAATGGTTGTCCACCGTCGGCTGGCGCTCTGCGTCGGCCTTGCCTGTACCGCGCTGGCCTGGGCCAGCAGCGCTGCTCCACCGAGCGGCCGCGAGGCGGCCCTGGCCGAGATCGGCCACTACCGCGACCAGGCCCGCTGGCTGGATGCCCTGGGCGCGATCGAGCGCGCCAGCCAGCAACAGCCCGATGACGACCTGCTGTTCAAGCTGCGCGTATTGACGCTGGGCGACATCGGCAACGCCTGGCGCGCGTGGGAGCTGTACCAGCAGCGCCCGCAACTGTTCGATGCCGCCCAGAAGCAGCGCCTGGAAGGTGACTACCTGGCCAAGCTGGTGGTCTGGAGCCTGGCCTACAGCAGCAGCGAGGACAGCCGCCTGCAAGAGGCCGAATCGACCCTGGCCCGCATGCAGCGCTACCTCGGCGGCGAAGGCACCCCACCCTCGCAGGCACCACTACGCATCCGCATGGACCGGCTGATCCTGCTCAACCGGCTGGGCCGCCATGCGCAGGTGCGCGAGGAAGCACGGGCGCTGCAGGCCGAAGGCCACACCCTGCCCGACTACGTGCTGCCCGCCGTCGGCGATTCGCTGATGGGCACCCTGCACCCGGAGGAAGCCATTCCGGTACTGCAGGCGGCGGTGGCAGGCGACCCGACGCGCGATGCCTCGCATTCGGAGCTGGCCTATGCCTATCTGGAAAGCGAACAGCAGGAAAAGGCCATCGACCTGTTGCAGGCATGGCGCGACAAGGAACCGGCGTGGCGCTGGAGCAACGGCAAGGCACCGTACGCGAACTGGTCGCGCTACGAGGCCGATCTCAACCTGGCGATGGTGCGCGCCTACAGCGGTGACCTGCGCACCGCGCAGCACGACCTGGAATCGATGGTCGACATCGCACCGGGCAACGGCGGCCTGCAGAGTGCGCTGGGCAGCGTCTACATGATGCGCGGCTGGCCACGCCGGGCGCTGCAGCGGCAGCAGATGGCACACGCGCTCGACCCGCGAGACATCGAACCGCGGCTGGGCATGGAAGAGGCCTATGTCGCCCTGCAGCGCGACGACCTGGCGCGGCCGCTGCACGATGACCTGGTCGCGCGCTACCCCACCCAACCGGCGGTCGAACGCATGGACCAGGCCTGGCGCGCGCATCGCGGCTGGCAGCTGAAGGCCTGGACCGACATCGGCCGCAGCTCCGGGGGCGGTGGCACCTCGCCACTGGGCAACAACGACCGCCACTACGGCGTGGAAGTGGAGACACCGCTCCTTGATGACCGCTGGCGGTTGTTCGCCCTGGCCGACCGGCGCTCGACCGACTTCCAGGACCAGCGCATCGATCCGCTGTGGCTGGGTGCGGGCGTGCGTTACCGCTTCGGGCGGCTGGATGCGGAAGCGGCGGTGCTGCGCGCCAACGACCACATCGGCGACACCGGCCTGCGCTTCGGCGTCGGCTGGCAGTTCAACGATTCCTGGCACGCCGGCCTGGTGGTCGCACGCAATGACCCGGAGGCCTCGATGCAGGCGCGTGCGGCCGGCATCACCGCCGACAGCGTGAGCGCACAGGTGGACTACCGGCGCAGCGAGCTGACCCACTGGACGTTCGGCGCGAGCCGCTTCCGCTATGACGACGGCAACCACCGCGAGCTGTTCGGCACCAGTGTCCAACAGCGCCTGCTGACCCGCCCGCGCTGGCTGATCGATGGCCTGGCCAGCGCCTACACCAGTCGCGGCAGCCGCGACGATGCGCCCTACTTCAACCCGAAGCGCGACCGCATGGTCGAGATAGGGCTGCGCATCGACCAGCAGCTGTGGCGGCACTACGAGCGCCACTTCCGGCATCGCCTGACCGTCTCGCTGGGCGACTACTGGCAGGACGGTTTCGGCAGTGCACTGGTACCGACGGTGTCCTACATGCACGAGTGGCAGCTGGGTCCCGGCCGCGTGTTCGAGTATGGCGTGCGCTGGTCACGGCCGGTCTACGACGGCCACCGCGAGCGCCACATCGGCTTCGAAGCCGCATTGCGCTGGGGAGACTGACATGGCCCGCATCCTGCGACTGATCGTGCTCCTGCTGCTGGCCATTGCGCCATCGGCCCCGGCGCAGCAGGCCCTGGATCTCGATGCGATCGACAACGGCCTGCTGATCCTCAGCTACCACGACATCCGCGACCAGGTCGCCGCCAAGGGCGATGCCGACAGCTACGCGGTGAGCACGCAGAACTTCGCCGCGCACCTGGACTGGCTGGGCGCACACGGCTACCACCCGGTTTCGCTGTCGCAGCTGATCGAGGCCTCGCAGGGCCGCGCCACGCTGCCTCCCAAGCCGGTGCTGCTGACCTTCGACGATGGCCTGCGCAGCGTCTACGACAAGGCCTTCCCGCTGCTGCAGGCCTACCGCTACCCGGCGCTGGTGGCGGTGATCACCGACTATGTGGACATGGCACCGGGCCGCACCATCGACTACGGCTACCGCCGGTTCGGCCACGATGACTTCGTGACCTGGGCGCAGCTGAAGCAGATGCACGACAGTGGCCTGATCGAAGTGGCCAGCCACACCGATGACCTGCACCACGGCGTGCTTGCCAATCCGCAGGGAAACTCCACGCCCGCCGTGGTCACCCGCATCTACACCCCGGCCACGCGCAGCTACGAGAGCGAGACGCAGTATGAGCAGCGCCTGCGCACTGATCTTTCGCGCAGCGTGCAGCGCATCCAGCAGCACCTGGGCGTGCGCCCGCGCGCCATCGTCTGGCCATATGCCGCGTACAACCAGTTGAGCAACGACATTGCCGAGCAGCTGGGCATGCCGGTCTCGTTCGACCTGGAAGGCCGCAGCACGCCGGTGGCCAGCGACCTGCACGGGCTGGCACGGTTGCTGGTGAGCAACAACCCGACCGTGGAGGGCCTGGCCTACGAACTGCGCCGTGACGTCGCGCTCGACGGCATCCGCGCCCTGCAGATCGACCTGGATGATGTCTACGACGCGGATCCGGCGCAGCAGGCACGCAACCTCGACGCGCTGGTCGAGCGGGTCAAGCGCATCGCGCCCACCCACGTCTACCTGCAGGCCTTCGCCGACCCGGACGGCAACAACACGGCCGACGCACTGTACTTTCCCAACCGGCACATGCCGATGCGCGCGGACCTGTTCAGCCGTGTTGCCTGGCAGCTCAAATCGCGCGCGGGCGTGAAGGTCTACGCATGGCTGCCGGTGCTCGGCTTCGAACTGCCCCACCCGGCGCAGCGCAAGACGCTGGCGATCCGCAACGGCGATGCCGACGGCATGTATCGGCTGGACTTCACCAACCCGAAGGCACGCCAGATCATGCTCGACATCTACGAAGATCTGGCGGTCAATTCCTATTTCGAGGGGCTGCTGTTCCATGACGATGGCTACCTGCGCGACACCGAGCTGCCCGCGCTGGCCGCCGGTGCCGACGGCAGCGCGCGTACCCAGGCCCTGATCGACTTCACCCTGGCCCTGCGCAACAGCGCGCAGCGCTGGCGGCCGAAACTGGCAACGGTGCGCAACCTGTATGCCGAACCGGTACTTCGTCCGCAGAGCGAAGCCTGGTTCGCGCAGCGCCTGGACCTGTTCAACCGGGCCTACGACCAGACCGCGCTGATGGCGATGCCCTGGATGGAAGGCAGCAAGCAGCCGGAACGCTGGCTCGACCAGCTGCTGGCTGCGGTACGCGCGCACGACCCGCAGCTGCAGCACACGCTGTTCGAACTGCAGACCGTCGATTGGCGCAGCGGGCAGCCGATTCCCGCCGAACGCCTGCGTGCGCAGATCCGCCAGCTGCAGGCGCAGGGCGTGCACCACTTCGCCTGGTACCCGGACGACTTCATCGGTGACCAGCCTTCCACCCACGATGCCCGCGCGGCGATGTCCGCCGGCAACTTCCCGTACCCGGAGAAGTGACGTGGACATGCATCCGCTGCTGCAGGTTCTGTTCCAGTTCGCCTTCTACTACCCGATGGTGATGGCGTTCTTCTGGATGTCCGGCGGCCTGTACTACTACTTCCGGCGTGAACGCCACTCGCGCCCGCGCAACGATCCCCCGTTGATGATCGCTCCCCCCTTCGCCACCCTGCTGGTGCCCTGCCACAACGAAGCGGAGAACCTGGACGACACGCTTGCCGCGGCGCTGGCGCAGCGCTACCCCGCCGACTATGAGGTGATCGCCATCGACGATGGCAGCAGCGATGACACCGGCGCGCGGCTGGACGCCCTGGCAGCGAAGCACCCGCGGCTGCGCGTGCTGCACCTGGACCGCAACCTGGGCAAGGCCAATGCGCTGCGCATGGGCGCGCTGGCCGCGCGCTCGGAATACCTGGTCTGCATCGATGGCGATGCCATGCTGGAGGAACATGCGCTGCACTGGATGGTCTGGCATCTGGTCAGCGGCAACCGGGTCGGTGCAGTCACCGGCAACCCGCGCATCCGCAACCGCTCCACCCTGCTTGGCCGCCTGCAGGTCGCCGAGTTCTCCTCCATCATCGGCATGATCAAGCGCGCACAACGCGTCTATGGCCGCATCTTCACCCTCTCCGGGGTGATCGCCGGCTTCCGCCGTACCGCCCTGCACCAGGTGGGCTGGTGGTCGGATGACATGGTGACCGAGGACATCGACATCAGCTGGCGCCTGCAGCGCGCGCACTGGGACATCCGCTACGAGCCCAATGCGCTGTGCTTCATCCTGATGCCGGAGACACTCAAAGGCCTGTGGCGGCAGCGGCTGCGCTGGGCGCAGGGCGGCGTGGAGGTGATGCTGCGCCACGCGCGCTCGCTGCTGCACTGGAAAGAGCGGCGCATGTGGGGCGTGCTGCTGGAGTACGTGCTGAGCGTGATCTGGGCCTACACCATGCTGTTCATCGTGCTGCTGTGGGCGCTGGGCAAGTTCTTCGAGCTGCCACCGCAGCTGCACATCGCCACCCTGCTGCCGGAGTGGCATGGCGTGATCCTGGCAATGGTCTGCCTGCTGCAGTTCGCCAGCAGCCTGATCATCGACCGGCGCTACGAGACACAGATTGGACGCAACTACTTCTGGGTCATCTGGTACCCGATGGCGTACTGGCTGATCAGCCTTTCCACCACCCTGGTGGCGCTGCCGAAGACGCTGCTGCGCCGTCGCAGCAGGCGCGCCACCTGGACCAGCCCTGACCGGGGGATCCGATGAACGCGCACCACCCGTCCAACCGCTTCGACTCGCGGATGATCCGCAAGCCGCATCGCCAGCCACGCTTCCAGCGCACCGCCTGGGGATTTGTCACCCTGGCGTTCTGGGGCTTCTACTTCTACCTGTGGGCACCACTGGTGACTCTGCTGTCGTGGTTGATCGGCGGCCAGCTGGCCTGGCGGCAGCTGTACGAACGACAGGGCCAGTTCGACCCGTACGTGCTGGTCGCGCTGCCATTGCTGCTGCTGTGCGCCAGCGTACTGCTGATCACCTGGGCCGAGTACAACCGCGCCCGCTTCCGTGGCCGCGAACGTCGCCAGCCAAGGCCACTGGCCAGCCTCAACGAAGTCGCGGCCGATCTGGGGGCCAGCGCAGGACTGGCCGAACGGCTGATGGGCTGCAAGGCCGCCACCCTGCACATGGATGACCACGCACGGCCGGTCGGCATCCGCCGCGAGGTGGTGTAGCCCGACGACCTGGTGGATGCCGACCTCGGTCGGCGCTTGGGCCTGGTGGGTGCCGACCTTGGTCGGCACCGGGGTCTACCGCGAAGAGCATCCACGCATGGCGTGGATCTACTTGCGCGTCTGCCCTTCACCGCGCACGACAAATCGTTCGACGGTGAGTGCTTCCAGGCCCATCGGGCCATACGCATGCAGGCGCGTGGTGGAGATGCCGATCTCGCTGCCCAGGCCCAGCTGGCCACCATCGGAGAAGCGCGACGAAGCGTTGACCATCACCACCGCCGAGCGCAGCGCGTTGACGAAGCGCTCGGCATGGCCGGCGTCTTCGGTCGCGATCACTTCGGTGTGGTCGGAGGTATAGGTGCGGATGTGGGCGATGGCCGCCTCGAGATCATCGACCACGCGCACCGCCAGCACCAGATCGAGGAATTCGGCGGCATAGTCCTCTTCGGTGGCCGCCGTGCTGCCAGGTAGCAGCGGCTGTGCCTGCGCATCGGCGCGCAGCTGCACGCCGCGCTCGCCCAGCGCCTGCGCTACGCGCGGCAGGAACGTTCCGGCGACCTCGCGGTGCACCAGCAGCGTTTCCAGGGAATTGCACGCCGCCGGCCGGCTGCACTTGCCGTCCACCAGCAGGTCGATGGCTTTGCCGAGGTCGGCACTGGCGTCCACGAACAGATGGCAGACGCCCTTGTAGTGCTTGATCACCGGCACCCGTGCATGCTCGGCAACAAAGCGGATCAGGCCTTCGCCGCCGCGCGGGATCGCCAGGTCGATCAACTCGTGCAACTGCAGCAGTTCCAGCATCGCTTCGCGGCGCAGATCGGTCAGCACGGTCACTGCCGCCGCCGGCACACCGTTGGCGTTCAGGGCACCGGCCAGCGCCTGGGCGATGGCGGTGTTGGAATGGATCGCCTCGGAGCCCCCGCGCAGGATCACGCCGTTGCCCGCCTTCAGGCACAACGCCGCGGCTTCGGCGGTGACGTTCGGGCGAGCCTCGTAGATCATCGCGATCACGCCCAGCGGCACGCGCACCTTCTGCACGCGGATGCCGTTGGGACGTACGTCATCGCGGGTCACCTGGCCGACCGGGTCAGGCAGCGCGGCCACCTCGCGCACCGCCTCGGCCATCGCGAACAGCCGCGGCGGGTCCAGTGCGAGGCGGTCGAGCATGGCACTGCCAACGCCCTTGTCGCGCGCGGCGGCGAGGTCGCGTGCGTTGCCGGCCAGGATCAGTCCGGCATTCACCTCCAGGGCCTGCGCCATCGCCAGCAGCAGCGTGCGTCGCGCCGCACTGTCCAGGCCGGCAACGATCTGCGCTGCATCACGGCAGGCGCGCGCCTGGGCTTCGATTTCGCTCATCGGGGTGTCCTTCAAACCGGTCATGGCAGCACCAGGTCGTCACGATGGACGACGCTCCCACCGTAGTTGTAGCCGAGCACGGCCTGGATGTCGCGCGAATGATGGCCGGCGATGCGGCGCACGTCGTCGGCCGCGTACTGGCTGACCCCGCGGGCCACGCAGACGCGGCCCTGCGGCGCGTTCCAGCAGACCTGCACCATGTCGCCGCGCCGGAATGCCCCCTCCGCAGCGGTGATGCCACCGGGCAGCAGCGAGGCCCCCTTCTCGCGCATCGCCTGTGCCGCACCGGCATCGACGACGATCGCGCCTTCAGCCAACGGCGCGTGCCGCAGCCAGTGCTTGCGGGCGGCCTCACGGCTGCGTGCGGCATGGATGCGGGTACCGAACAGGCGGTCCTGTGCCAGCGCGCGCACCACATCAGCGCTGCGGCCGTTGAACAGATAGGTCTCGATGCCGAGGCGGCCCGCCTTCGCCGCTGCCTCCAGCTTGGTGCGCATGCCGCCGGTGCCAGCCCGCGAACCGGCACCGCCGGCCATCGCCAGCACCGGGTCGCTCAGTTCCGGCACATCATGCAGCGGCCGTGCGTCGGGCACCGTGCGCGGATCGGCGCTGTACAGGCCATCGATGTCGGTGGCGATGAACAGCGCATCGGCATCGACCAGCGCCGCCACGGTGGCCGCCAGGTTGTCGTTGTCGCCGAGCTTGAGCTCGTCCACCGACACGGTGTCGTTCTCGTTGACCACCGGCAACGCCCCCAGCCGCAGCAGTTCGCTCAGCGTGGCGCGCGCATTGAGGTAGCGGCGGCGGTTGCGCAGGTCGTCGTGGGTCAGCAGCACCTGCGCCACGGGGCGCTCGAAGAAGCGCTGCCAGAGCCCGATCAGCTGGGCCTGGCCGAGCGCGGCCAGGGCCTGACGCGCCGCCATCGCCGCACCCGGTTCATCGGCCCGTGGCAGGATCGCGCGCCCTGCGGCGACCGCACCGGACGACACGATCACCACCTCGCGCCCGGCCGCTACATTGGCCGAGACGAACTGCGCCAGGCCCAGCGCATGGCGCGGCGACAGGCCGCCACCATCGGCCGCCAGCAGGCTGCTGCCGACCTTCAGCACCGCGCGCCGCCACGGCGGCAGCGCCTGTTGCGGGAACGGCGAAGCGACGTTGGCAGCGTGCAGGGTCATTGGTCAGGCTCTCAGCGGATGTTCCATTCGTGCAAGGTCAGGTCGGAGGCCTGCATCGTCACCAGCGGGTCGGTGGCGACGATGGCCTGCGCCTGCGCCAGGCTGTCCACGTTGCACAGCACGTAGGCGCCACCGCTGCCATCGGCGAAGCCGCCGGTCAGCTGCAGCTTGCCCTGTGCCTGCAACGCATCGAGGAAATCGCGGTGTGGTTGCACCGCCGCAGCATTGAAGTCCGGACGGCGCATCGCCAGCACCAGGTAGACGGTGCCCGCCATCAGGACAGCGCCTGCCAGCGTGCGTGCAGTTGCTCCAGGCGCAGGTCGGCCGCCGAGCCGGGCGACACGCGCGCAGCCAGGCTGCCTTCCGGCGTGCGCCCCTGCCCTGCACTGTCGGCACCTGCCGCTGCCGCCTTGTAGGCCTCGCGGAACGGCACACCGGCCACGGCCGCTTCCACCGCCACGTCGGTGGCGTACATGCCCGAGTCGATCGCTGCGCGCAGCCTGTCGTCGCGCCATTCCAGGTTGGCCAGCAATGCCGGCAGCAGCTCCAGCGCGGCCAGGCCGCGGCCGAAGCCATGGAAGATGGCGCCCTTGGACGATTGCAGGTCGCGGTGATAACCCGAGGGCAGCGACAGCAGCTGCTCGATCTCGGTGCGCGCGGCAGCAACGCTGGCGTGGGTGGCGCGCATCAGCTCGATCACGTCCGGATTGCGCTTGTTGGGCATGATCGAACTGCCGGTGGTGTACTGCGCCGGCAGCGCGACGAAGCCGAACTCGGCACTGGTGAACAGCGACAGGTCCCAGGCGATGCGGCGCAGGTCCAGCGTGGCGCCACCGAGGGCTTCCAGCGCTGCCAGCTCGAACTTGCCGCGCGACAGCTGCGCATAGATCGGCGAGATCTGCATGCGCGCGAAGCCGAGCGCCGCCGTGGTGTGCTCGCGGTCCAGCGGCAGGTTCACGCCGTAGCCGGCAGCGGTACCCAACGGATTGGCGTCGACCAGCGCATGGGTGTCGCGGGCGCGGATGGCGTTGTCGATGAAGGCCTCGGCCCAGCCGGCCCACCACATGCCCGCCGAGGACACCACGGCGCGCTGGATGTGGGTGTAACCGGGAATCGGCAGGGCCTTCTCGGCCTGCGCACGGTCGAGCGCGACCTTGGCCACTTCCGCGCTGAGCTGCGCCACGCGCTGCAGCTTCTCCTTCAGCCACAGGCGCGTGGCCACCAGGATCTGGTCGTTGCGGCTGCGACCGGTGTGGATCTTGCGGCCGGCATCGCCGAGACGCTCGGTCAGCCGTGCTTCGATCGCCGAGTGGCCATCTTCGTACTGCGTATCCAGTATGAAGCGGCCCTCACGGAAGTCCTGCGCCAGCACCTCCAGTTCGCGCAGCAGGCCGGCCCGCTCATCGGCGCTGAGGATGCCGATGTGCTGCAGGCCCTGCGCGTGCGCGGCGCTGGCGGCAATGTCGTGCAGGAAGAACTCGCGGTCGAGGATCACGTCGTCGCCGGCGAGGAAGGTCTGGATCTGGGCGTCGACGGCGACGCCGGGCTTCTGCCAAAGAAGGTCTGCCATGGGGGCTCCGGAAGGCGGGTTCAGTGCGGGATCGACGTCAGTTCGTCGATGCCCAGCGCGAGGTTGAGGTTCTGCATGGCCTGGGTGGCCGCGCCCTTGAGCAGGTTGTCCAGGGTCGCCACCACCACCACCCGCTTGCCGCCCGGGGCGAGGGTGAAGCCACCGACCTGGGCACCGTGGCGGCCGGCGATGCGCCTGACCCACGGCGCTTCATCCACCACGTCGATCAGGGGTTCACCGGCATAGGCCTGCTGGAAGCGCTCGACGATCTGTTCGCGGGTCTGCACGCGGTTCAGCCACAGGTTGGCGGTCAGCGTGATGCCCCGGAAGTGCGGCGCGACGTGCGGCATGAATTCCACGGCCACGCCCAGCTGCACCGACACCTCGCGCTCGTGCACGTGGTTGGTCAGCGCATACGGCATCAGGTTGTCGGCCAGCAGTTCGACGTTGTTCTTGTCCGACGGCGTGGTGCCGGCGCCGGAGTAGCCGGACACACCGAAGCACTGCGGCGGGCCGGCCAGCAGGTCCAGCAGCGGATGCACCGCCAGCTGCATCGCCGTGGCATAGCAGCCCGGGTTGCTGATGTGCTTCTGGCCGGTGTAGCGGCCGCGGGTCAGCTCCGGCAGGCCGTAGTACCAGCCGTTGTCGAAACGGTAGTCGGCCGAGAGATCGACGATGACGGTATCCGGCTTCGCTGCGTCCAGCGCGGCCACGAACGGCGCGGCCAGGCCGTTGGGCAGGGCCAGGATCACCGCGTCCACACCCTTGGCCGCCACCGCGTCGGCGTCCAGGTTCTCGTACTGCAGGTGCCCCTGGAATTCCGGATGGTGGTCGGACAGGCGCTGTCCGGCGCGCTCGCGCGAAGAGACGAAGGCAAGTTGCAGCCGCGGGTGGGCGGCCACCAGCTTGATCAGCTCGGCGCCGGTATGGCCGCGGGCACCGACGATGCCAAGGGTAAAGGTCGAATCGTTCATGCGTGGCTGTCCAGGCGGTACTGCAGGTGGCGCTTCACGCCCTGCCATTCCGCGTCGATGATGGAGAAGATGACGGTGTCGCGCGGCGTGCCGTCGGCGTGCCGCTTGTGGTTGCGCAGCACGCCATCCTGCTTGGCGCCGAGGCGGGCGATGGCGGTGCGCGAGGTGAGATTGAACCAGCTGGTTTCCAGCACCACACTGATGCAGCCCATCACCTCGAACGCATGCTGCAGCAGCAACAGCTTGGCTTCGGTGTTGGCACCGGTGCGCTGCACGCGCGGCGTGTACCACGTGTAGCCGAGGCTGAGCCTGGGCACGCTGGCATCCATGTCGTAGAAGCGCGTGCTGCCGATGATGGCGCCGGCCGCATCGCGGATCACGAACGGCAGTACCTTGCCTTCGCTCTGTGCCTGCAGCGCCGCCTGCACATAGGGCTCGACCTGCTGCGGCGACGGCACCTGGGTGTACCAGAGCTGGTCACGGCCACTGCCTTCGAGCGCATCGCGCAGGCCCGGCACGTGTGCAGGCTGCAGCGGCTGCAGCGTCACGTGCTGGCCGCGCAGGGTGGGAACCGCGTTCCAGGCGTCAGGAGGGCTCATCGCTCACCCCAGCAGGCTCGGCGCGCGCTGGGCGCAGTGGTCGACATAGGTCTTGATGCGGTCGATGCCATCGGCACCGAACCAGAACACCTTCCAGTGATCCTGCTTGTAGCAGCCATCGGATTCGGCGTAGTAGAAATGATTGATCGGATTGCCATGGCGCGAACGCCAGAACAGCTGCGGGGTTTCCTCCAGCATCACGTTCCAGACCGCACGGCCCAGGCCTTCGCCCTGCGCATCGTCGAGCACGGCGAACTTGTCCAGGTACACGCCCTCGGCCTCGTCGGTGAGGATCACGGCGGTGCGGTAGTTCTCGCTGACATAGGCACGCAGCAGCCGGGTCTTCTCGAAGTAGTCCGGCACCAGGGTGCGGCCGAAGCTGGACTCGATCAGGCCCTTCAGGCGCGGCAGGTCCAGTTCGTCCCAGGCGGTGGCGCGCAGCACCTTCTCGCCCTTGCGCACCAGCGTGCCCGAGCCCTTGTGGGTGAACAGTTCCTTGGCCAGGTCGGCCGGCCGGGTGATCGATACCGACGATTCCAGCGGCAGGCGATCAAGCAGATCCTTGATCTGCTCGATCTTCACCTTCATGCCGCCATGAATCCATGGCTGCGCGATCAGGTGGTCGTACTCGGTGGACAGGTTGATCGAATCGATCACGTTGCCCTGCTCGTCCAGCAGGCCACCGGTGCCGGTCAGGAAGATGATCTTGTACGGCTGCAGTTCCTGCACCAGTTCATTGGCGGCAAAGTCGGCGTTGACGTTGAGGATCTGCCCGCCCGCGGTTTCGCCCAGGCTGGTGATGACCGGGATCGAGCCGGCGCGCAGGCTGGCCTCGATCGGGGCCAGGTTGACCTTCTTCACCTCGCCGACCAGGCCGTAGGTGTCCACGTCCAGGTACTCGGCCTCGAACACGCCACCGGTGATCGAGGTGGCACGCGCACCGTTCTGCTGCAGCGCTTCGACCAGGCGCAGGTTGGACTGCTGGAACACCCGGCGCACGATCGCCAGCGCTTCCGGCGAGGTCACGCGCAGGCCGTTGACCGTCTGCTTCTCGATGCCGGCGGCCGACAGCTCGGCGTCCAGCTGCGGACCGGCGCCGTGCAGCACGATCGGGGTCAGCCCGACTTCCTGCAGGAACGACAGTGAGGAGGTCAGCGCGTCGAGGTCGTCGCGCAGCACTGCGCCGCCGACCTTGACCACGGCGAAGCGCTTGGCATCCAGCTGCGAGAAGCGCTTGAGGTACTGGCTGATCTCCTTCGCGCTGGCCATGCTGGAGAGCAGGCGCACGATGGTCTGGCGGGTCTGGCGGTGAGGCTGGAGGGCAGGAGACATTTCGGTTTCGTCACAGGCGGCGGTCGCCGCGTTGCAGGTCCACCCGGCCGGGGCCGGGCGGCGTTGTAGGGTCGATCAGGCGCCGGCGGCGATGATCCGGTGCACGGCGTGGGTATAGCGCTGCAGCTGGTCCAGCGTCACGAACTCGTCGGCGGTGTGGGCCTGGGCGATGTCGCCCGGGCCGAACACCAGCGTGGTGTAGCCAGCGGCCGAGAACAGCGACGCCTCGGTCCAGAAATCCACGGCATTGCCGATCGGCAGCTCCAGCGCATCGGCCACGTCACGCGCCAGCAGGCGGCGGTTCTCGGCTTCGGCGATGTCACCGGCCGGCAGGCTCGGGCCACGGAAGGTCTCGGTGAACACGGCAGCGTCCGGTTCGGCGAATCCGGCGAAGGTCGCCAGCAGGCCGTCGATGTCCATCGACGGCAGCGGGCGGAACCCGAACCGTACTTCGGCAGCCGGTGCGATCATGTTGGCCTTGATCCCACCTTCGACGCGGCCGATGTTGAAACGCAGGCCGGTCAGCCCACCAAAGCGCGCCGAGGCCAGCGATTCCACATGGTCCAGCGCGCGGTTGCCCCAGCGCATGGCCTGGTGCAGCGCGCTGGCGGCCGCATCCTGCTTGCCCGAGGCGTGCCCGGCACGGCCGGCGAACTGCATCAGCACCGAACTGATGCCACGGTGCGCGAGCACCGCTTCGCTCATCGTCGGTTCGGCCACCAGTACCGCTTCATACGGCAGGCCACGGGCCAGGAAGGCGGCGATGCAGCGCGGATCGTTGGCTTCCTCGTCGCTGGAGAACAGGAACGCGGCATCACCGTCGCTGGCATTGGCCGCGGCCACCAGCGCCGCGGCCGCGCCCTTGATGTCGCACACGCCGAGGCCGACCACGCGGTCATCCAGCCGGCGCATCACGTGCGGGTCGGCACTCCAGTGCGGCGAATCGGGCACGGTATCCAGATGCACGTTGAACAGGTACTTCGGCGTACCACGCACGGCATACAGGCTGACCGCACCGGCGCCATGGTCGATCACCTCGACATTGAAGCCGGGCAGGTTCGCGCGCAGGTAATCGAAGATGCCACCGGTGGTGATCGCACGCGGCGGGTTGCGGGTGTCGAAGGACACCAGGGCCTGCAGGTGATCGAGCGTCTGGTCAAGCATGTGTCTGAATATCCGTAGGGTTCGAAATCGGTAGTGCCGGCCGCTGGCCGGCTCCGCAATGATCCAGCCGTGCCACGAGCCGGCCAGCGGCCGGCACTACCTTCCATTGACGTTGCGAGGCGCCGGCCAGCGGCCGGCCCCCCGTCACAGGTCAACCGCGATTGACCTGCGCATAGACAGTGGAGCTCATCCCGAACAGCTTGATGAAACCTTCGGCCTCCTCCACGCCCCAGTCGGCCGACTGCGCGTAGGTGGCGCCCTTGGTGTTGAGCAGGTGCGGCGACTTCACGGCCACCGCATCGACGCGGCCACCACGGGTTTCCAGCACCACTTCACCGTTGACCTTGGCCTGCGAGGACTTCAGGAAGGCTTCGATGTCGGTCTTCAGCGGGTCGTGGTAGAAGCCTTCGTACACCAGCTCCACCCACTTGCGCGCCACGTCCGGCTTGAAGCGGTTCTGCTGCTTGGTCAGCACCGCATCTTCCAGCGCGCGGTGTGCGGCCAGCAGCGAGACCAGGCCCGGGGCCTCGAACACGATGCGGCCCTTCAGGCCGATCACGGTGTCGCCGGTGTAGACGCCGCGACCCACGCCGTACGGAGCGAACAGCTTGTTGAGCTGGGCCAGGATCTGGTCGCCCGGCAGCGCCTTGCCATCCAGTTCGACGGCTTCGCCCTCAACGAACTTCAGGGTGACGGTCAGCGCCTGTTCCGGCCACTCGCTGCGCGGTGCGCACCAGCCGCGCGCGCCCTCGCCCGGGGCTTCCCACCGGTCGATCTCGCCGCCGGACATGGTCAGGCCCAGCAGGTTCTCGTTGATGGTGTAGGCCTGCTGCTTGGCGCGCACGCCGAAGCCACGCTCTTCCAGGTACTTCTGCTCGTAGGCGCGGGTCTGGGTGTGTTCCTTCTGGATCTCGCGGATCGGCGCGATGATCTGGTAATCGCCCAGTGCCTTCACGGCCAGGTCGAAGCGGACCTGGTCGTTGCCCATGCCGGTGCAGCCGTGGGCGATGATGTGGGTACCCAGTTCGGCGGCACGCTTCAGCGCGGCATCGACGATCAGGTAGCGGTCCGAGACCAGCAGCGGGTACTGGCCCTGGTAGCCTTCGCCGGCCCATACGAACGGCTTGACGAAGCCTTCCCAGATGGCCGGGCCACCGTTGACGGTGACGTGGCTGGCCACGCCCAGTTCGGCGGCGCGCTTTTCGATGAAGTCGCGCTCCTCATCATCCACGCCGCCGGTGTCGGCGAACACGGTGTGCACGTTGTAGCCACGCTCCTGCAGGTACGGCACGCAGAAGCTGGTATCCAGGCCGCCGGAGAAGGCGAGAACGACGTCTTTGTTGCTCATGGGGGTCAGGTCCACTTGGGGGATGAGAATTCGGTAGAGCCGACCATTGGTCGGCCGAAATGTTGGGTGCGCCGCTGCGGGAGCAGCCGACCAGCGGTCGGCCCTACCCCTTGTGCGATCTAGCGCCCGGCAACTGCCGCCATGATCGCCTTCTGCACGTGCAGGCGGTTCTCGGCTTCGTTGATGGCGATGCACTGCGGCGAATCCATCACCGCGTCGGTGGCCTTCACGTTGCGGCGCAGCGGCAGGCAGTGGCTGAACACACCGTTGTTGGTCAGCGCCATCTTCCGTTCGTCGACGATGAAGTGCTTGAACTGGTCACGGATCGGCTTCTCCGGTTCCCAGTTGCCGAAGAACGGCAGCGCGCCCCAGCTCTTGGCGTAGACCACGTCGGCGCCGGCGTAGGCGCTGTCGATGTCATGGCTGATCTTCAGCGAACCGCCGCTCTCGGCCACGTTCTGCTCGGCCCAGCCCATGTAGCGCTCGTCGAGGATGTAGTCGGCCGTCGGGCACAGCAGGGTCACGTCCATGCCCATGCGGGTGGCGATGGTCAGCGCCGAGTTGGCCACGGCGGTGTTGAGCGGCTTGGGGTGGTAGGTCCAGGTCAGCACGTACTTCTTGCCACGCAGGTCCTGGGTGCCGAAATGCTCCTGCAGCGCCATGATGTGGGCCAGCTCCTGGCACGGGTGGGTGATGGTCTCCATGTTGATGACCGGCACCGGCGAATACCTGGCGAAGCTGTTGAGGACGATGTCTTGGCGGTCGTACGCCCAGTCCTGGAATTTCGGGAACGCACGCACGGCGATGATGTCGCAGTAACGGCCCAGCACCTTGGCCACTTCCGCAATGTGCTCCTCGGTATCGCCGTCCATCACCGTGCCGAGGTTGAACTCGATCGGCCACGCATCCTTGCCCGGCTGCAGCACCACCGCATGGGCGCCGAGCTGGAACGCGCCCAGTTCGAAACTGGTGCGGGTGCGCATGGACGGGTTGAAGAACACCAGCGCGATCGACTTGCCCTTGAGCTGGTCGCCGAGCTTGTTGCGCTTGAACAGCGCCGCCTGGGTCAACAGCGCATCAAGATCGCTGCGGCTCCAGTCCTGGGTGTTCAGGAAGTGCTTGGGGGACATCATCTTTCCTTGCGTGGCGGCGCCGGGTTCGACGCGGTGGAAGGGAAAACAGGAAGCAAAGGTGAAGCGAAAAGATTGCAGTTGCAGCTTTCAGAACGCGGAAACGAAAAAACCCAGCCGGCGGGCTGGGTTTTTTTCGGACGAACAGCAAAAAGCTCCGGTTACCCAGCGAGAATGTGGGGTTCCGGTCGACGCGCACGCGAGGTCATGCCCGACGCCTGTCGGGCTGCGCTGCTGTCGTGCTGGAAGTCGGTGAGCTTCATGGCCGGATATCTTTGCATGCGACCGGGGCCGGCGCAAGGGGCCGGGGTCGCAGAATCAGGGATTGCTGGCCGTGCCCTGCTCAGGGCCGACCCACGGGGTGATCGACACCCGGATCTTGAGCCGGTTGCCGGGGTCTTCCGGCAGCCGCGAGCGGTACTTGGTGCCCTTGTAGACGTAATCCACGTCATAGGCGATGGGGCGGCGGAATTCACGCCCCACCGGCACGATGCGGCAGTCGCGGGTCAGCATCGGCCCGTTGCTGGCCGGGGCGGGGGCGGGCGTCTCGGCAGCGGGGTCCTCGGAAACCTCGTCATCGCTGCGCTTGAACATCGAGCGCACCGAGTCCCAGAAGCGGCTGATCCGGCCCTTGTCCTCGACCGGTTCCTCGCCGGTCACGTTGACCGGGGCCAGAGTACGGGTCGACACCGGCTCGCAATGCTCCTCGGTGCGGGTTGCGCGCAGGGTCTGGAACACCGGTTCGACATTCAGCACCTGGGCGTAGTCGAACTTCACGTTCTCCACGATCACCACCCGGTTGCGGGGCTCGGCCTCCTGCGCCAGCACCACGGCGGGCAGCGCCGACAGGCAGGCCAGGGTCAGCAACGCGGTGGGTTTCATTGGCGACGGGAGCAAGGACACGGCAATAGTGTAGGCAGTGGCGAGCGCAAGGGGCTGAACATTACCCGTCCACGCCGCTCCTGCCCACCCCACCCTGGAACAACCGGCGTCCACCGGTGGCAACCGGTGCCCCCAAAGGGGCGCGACACGTTCTAAAATCACAGGCTTGTCCCCCAGCCACAGCCCCATGACCCTGCGCCTGCACAACAACCTGACTCGCCAGCTCGAACCGTTCACCCCGCTCGACCCGGCCTGTCCGACCCTGTATGTGTGCGGCCCGACGGTCTACAACTACGTGCACATCGGCAACGCCCGTGGCCCGGTGGTGTTCGGGGTGCTGGCCGACCTGCTGCGGCGCCGTTTCGGCGCACTGCGCTACGCCCGCAACATCACCGATGTGGACGACAAGATCAACACCGCCGCGCGCGAGCAGGGGGTGCCGATCAGCACCATCACCGACCGCTTCGCCGCCGCCTACCGTGAAGACATGGCCGCGCTGGGCGTGGTGCCGCCGGATATCGAGCCGGAAGTGACCGCGCACATGCCGCAGATCATCGCGATGATCGAGCAGCTCATCGCCAATGGGCATGCCTATGCCGCCGAGGGCCACGTGCTGTTCGCGGTGGCCAGCTTCGACGGCTACGGCAAGCTTTCGCGCCGCGACCCGGACGAAATGCTGGCCGGTGCCCGCGTCGACGTGGCACCGTACAAGCGTGACCCGGGCGATTTCGTGCTGTGGAAGCCGTCCAGCGACGACCTGCCCGGTTGGGAATCGCCGTGGGGCCGGGGCCGTCCGGGCTGGCATATCGAATGCTCGGCGATGGCCGCCGCCCACCTGGGCGAGACCATCGACATCCACGCCGGCGGCGTCGACCTGCAGTTCCCGCACCATGAGAACGAGATCGCGCAGAGCGAATGCGCCCACGGCGGCAGGATCTTCGCCCGCTTCTGGCTGCACAACGGCATGCTCAACTTCGGCGGCGCCAAGATGAGCAAGTCGCTGGGCAACATCGAGCGCGTGCACGACCTGGTGCGCCAGCATCCGCCGGAAGCGCTGCGCCTGGCCCTGCTGTCGGCCCACTACCGGCAGCCGCTGGACTGGTCCGATGCACTGATCGAGCAGTCGGTGCGCACCCTGGACCGCCTGTACGGCACCCTGCGCGAACTGGCATCGGTCGAGGCGGTCGTGGCGATCCCGGCCACGGTCGAGGCCACCCTGGATGATGACCTCAACACGCCGCAGGCGCTGGCCGAAGTGGCCCGCATCGCCGCCGATGCGCGCCGGGCCACCGACCCGGCAGAGCAGGCACGCCTGAAGGGTGAGCTGCTCGGTGCCGGCCTGGTGCTCGGACTGCTGCAGGCCGATCCGGAACAGTGGTTCGGCACCACCGCCAGCGATGACGGCGACGATGCCCGCATCCAGGGCCTGATCGATGCGCGTGCCGCCGCCAAGAAGGCGCGCGACTTCGCCCGTTCCGACGCCATCCGCGACCAGCTGGCCGCCGAAGGCATCGTGCTGGAAGACACCCCGCAGGGCGTGCGCTGGTCGCGCAAGCGCGGCTGACGACCCGCCCTGCCCCGTGGCCGGTCCGCCGGCCACGCCCCACCGTAGAGACTGTTGTGACCGACTCCCCGTTCCCGCTTGAACCCACCGCCGCCGAGGCCCAGGCCGCCATCGCCGAGGAATTCGGCTTCTTCGGCGACTGGTCCGAGCGCTACCAGTACCTGATCGACCTCGGCCGCAAGCTGCCGCCCTTCCCTGAAGACTGGAAGACCGAACAGCATCGCCTGCTCGGCTGCCAGTCGATGGTCTGGATCGTGCCCGAAGGCAACGCGCAGTCGCTGCGCTTCCATGCCATCAGTGATTCGGCGATTGTCTCCGGCCTGATCTTCCTGGCCCTGCGCGTGTACTCCGGGCGCTCGGCGCAGGAGATCCTGGACACCGAGCCGAGCTACATCCAGGACATCGGCCTGGCCCGCCACCTCTCGCCCACCCGCAGCAACGGCGTGGCGGCGATGCTGGCCTTCATCCGCGAGACCGCGCAGGCCCAGCTGCAGCGCGACCCGTCGTGAGCGAGCCTGCCACGGCCGAAGACACCGCGCTGGGCCTGCTGTCCCGGCCCGGCTTCGCCAGGCTGCTGGCGTACCGCATCTTTGCGATGCTGTCCTACCAGGTGGTCGCGGTCACCGTTGGCTGGCACATCTACGAAGTCACCCGCAATCCGTTCTCGCTGGGCCTGATCGGCCTGGCCGAGGTCGTGCCGTTCTTCTGCGTGGCGCCGTTCGCCGGTTACCTGGTGGACCACCTGCCGCGCCGCCGTCTCGGCATGGTCGCCTGCTGCGGATTGATCGCCACCGCCCTGGTGCTGACCAGCGTGGCCATGGGCGGGCTGCCGATTGCCGGCGTGTGGCCGATCTATGCGGCCATCGCACTGACCGGCATGGTCCGCGCCTTCCTGTCGCCGATCTACAACGCCCTGTTCGCCCGCGTTCTGGCCCGTGACCAGTTCGCCCGTGGCGCCGGCCTGGGCGCGGTGGTGTTCCAGGCCGGCATGATCGCCGGCCCGGCACTGGGCGGCGTGCTGGTCGGCTTCGGTGGCAAGGGGCTGTCCTACGCGGTGGCCACCGCCTTCGCGCTGGTGGCGATGGCCTGCCTGGCCACGCTGAAAGTGGAAGAACCGGTGCATGCCGGCCCGGCCGCCCCGATCTTCAAGAGCATCGCCGAAGGCGCGCGCTTCGTGGTCGGCAACCGGATCATGGTCGGCGCGATGGCGCTGGACATGTTCTCGGTGCTGCTGGGGGGCGTGGTGGCGATGCTGCCGGCGTTCCTGCACGAGATCCTGCACCACGGCCCGGAAGGCCTGGGCATCCTGCGCGCCATGCCGGCGCTGGGCTCGGTGTGCGTCGGCCTGTGGCTGGCGCGCCACCCGCTGCACCGCAATGCCGGCCGCGTGCTGTTGTTCGCGGTGGCCGGGTTCGGCCTGTGCGTGATCGGCTTCGGGCTGTCGCAGCACTTCTGGCTGTCGGCGCTGATCCTGCTGTTCTACGGCGCCTTCGATGGCGTTTCGGTGGTGATCCGCTCGACCATCCTGCAGCTGGCCACGCCGGAAGAGATGCGCGGTCGCGTATCGTCGATCAACGGCATCTTCATCAGTTCGTCCAACGAGCTGGGCGCGTTCTATGCCGGCACGATGGCAAAACTGCTCGGCCTGGTGCCGGCCGTGGTGCTGGGTGGGTTCGCCGTGCTGAGCGTGGCCGGGATCACCGCGTGGAAGAACCCGACGCTGCGGAAACTGAATCTTCGCGACCTGCAGTGACGCTGCGAACAGCGGATTCGGCGGCGCCGGGCGTTTGGCTGGGGCCGTTGCTCTCCGTCGATGATTGGGCTTGTCACCTTCTTTTCGCGAAAAGAAAGTAACCAAAGAAGCGCGCCGCCATCCGCGAGCCGGTGCTGCGCACCGGTGTCCTGTGCTCCTCGGTGAATCAGGGGACGGCGCGGAGAGCGAGCCGACTAGCAGTCGGCTCTACGGGATAGAGCGGCCTCTTCGCCCCTGATTCCCCTGCGGTGCTCGGCTCGCTACAAGGCGGACCCAACAAGGTTCACCACTGCCCGTGCCAGCCACGATCGCGCACCAACGATCCGCCAACAAAAAACCCGGTCAAGGCCGGGTTTTCTGCATGACCAGACAACGATCAGGAATCAGTCGCCCTGCTGCTTCTGCAGGTGCTCCCAACGCTCCTGGGCGTCGATGGTGCGCTCGGCGGTCAGGCGCGCTTCCAGGCGCTCCAGGCCAATCTCTTCGCCGGTGTCGACGCAGTAACCGTAGTCGCCGGCTTCCAGGCGCTTCAGGGTGCTGTCGATCTTGCCGATCAGCTTGCGGTAGCGGTCGCGGGTACGCAGTTCCAGCGAGTTCTCGGTCTCGCGCGTCGCGCGCTCGGCTTCGTCACCGATGTCACGCACTTCCTCGCGCAGGTTCTCGATGGTCTGCTTGGACTCCTCCACCAGGTCCGCGCGCCAGTTCTGCAGGCGCTGGCGGAAGTATTCCTGCTGCAGCGGGCTCATGTATTCCTCTTCCGAGGACGGCTTGTAGCCAGCCGGGAGGATCGGGCGGCCGGTGGCCTCGTCGGTCTTGTATTCGACCACCTTGTACTTGCTGCGCGGGGCCGGTGCTGCCGAGCGGGCGGCGACGGCCACGGCAACCTTGCCGACAGGGCGCGACACGGTCTTCGGGGCGGAATCGGATTTCACGGCGGATTTGGCAGGCGATTTCGAAACGGGCACGGGATTCTTGGATTGCGGGGCCTTCGCAGCGGCAGGGGCGGCGGCCGGGGCCGGCTTGGAAGCCGGTTGGGCTGCTGCCACTGCCACGGTCTTGGCCGGGACAGGCTTGGCCGGAGCCGCCTTGGCGGCAGGCTTCGGTGCGGACTTCACTACAGGGGCCGGCGTCGGCTTTGCGGCCGGCGCGGCGACATTCTTGGCAACCTTCTTTGCAGCAGCGGGCGTGGCGACCGGCTTGGCCGCTGGCGCCTTCTTCACCGTCGCCTTCGGCGCCGGCTTGGCGGCTGCTTTGCTGGCCACCGGCTTGGCGGCGGCCTTCTTTGCCGGCGCGGCCTTGCTGGTGGCCTTCTTCACCACTGGCGCCTTCTTGCCAGCAGCAGGCTTGGCCTTGGCGGGCGCGGCAGCGGCCTTCTTTGCCACCGGCTTGGTTGCCTTGGCCGGCGCTTTCTTTGCGGTGGCCTTCCTGGCCGCCGGTTGCGAGGACGCTGCCTTGCTGACCGGCTTGCTGGCCGGCTTCTTGGCAACGGGCTTTGCCGCCAACTTCTTCACAACAGGCTTGGCGGTTTTCTTGGCGGCCGTTGCGGCCTTCTTTGCAGTTTTTTTAGCAGCCACGAAACGCTCTTCCTTGGATTTCCCGGGGCCCGGGAAAGCGGGCCTTTATAGCCTACCCGACCCGCAGCAGCAACCTTGGCACCCTGCTCCATTCAGTCCTGGAGCCAAGGCGCCCTGGAGGGCAGTCCGACGAACACGGACCGCCTTGCGCGGTACGGAACCTGGCCAGCACCCGACGGTGCTGGTACCGGTCGCAGGCCATCGGCGACATGCGACCAACGGCCCATCCTGCACAAATGCGGCCTTCATGCCAACTGGCATAAGATGACTGGGTGATCTCGCGCCTGCTCATCGCCCTGCTGCGCTTCTACAAGCGCTTCATCAGCCCCATGCTGGGGCCGCGCTGCCGTTTCGTGCCGAGCTGTTCTGAATACGCGATGGACGCCATCTCGCGGCACGGCCCGCTGCGCGGCAGTTGGCTGGCTGCGCGCCGGCTGGGCCGCTGCCATCCGTTCCATCCCGGCGGCTTCGATCCCGTGCCCGAGTCCCCCAACGCCCCCTCTTGCCGTTGCACAGGAAAACACTGACATGTCCTCCACCCTCATCACCAACGCCCGCATGGTCAACGAAGGCCGCACCTTCGATGGTGACCTGCGCATCGAGAACGGCCGCATCGCGCAGATCGGCAGCGGGCTCGCGCCGCGCGACGGCGAGCAGGTGGTGGACGCGGCCGGGCGCTGGCTGCTGCCCGGCATGATCGATGACCAGGTGCACTTCCGCGAACCGGGCCTGACCCACAAGGGCGACATCGCCAGCGAGTCGGCGGCGGCCGTGGCCGGTGGCCTGACCAGCTTCATGGACATGCCCAACACCAACCCGCCGACGCTGGATTCGACCATCCTGGAAGCCAAGTACGAACTCGCGCGCGGCCGTGCCTGGGCCAACTATGGCTTCTACCACGGCGCCAGCAATGACAACCTGGAGGCGATCCGCGCCCTGGACCCGAAGAAGGCCCCGGGCGTCAAGGTGTTCATGGGCGCGTCCACCGGCAACATGCTGGTCGACAATCCGGAAACGCTGGACGCGATCTTCCGCGAATGCCCGACCCCGATCATCACGCACTGCGAAGACACGCCGATGATCGATGCCAACCTGAAGGCCTTCCAGGAGAAGTACGGCGACGCGCTCACCCCGGACATGCACCCGGACATCCGCTCGCGCGAGGCCTGTATCAAGTCGACCCGGCTGGCGATGTCGCTGGCACGCAAGCACGGCACCCGCCTGCACGTGCTGCACATTTCCACCGCCGACGAGCTGGCGCTGTTCGAGAAGGGCCCGCTGATCCGTGCCGACGGCAGCCGCAAGCAGATCACCGCCGAAACCTGCGTGCACTTCCTGCATTTCGCGCGCCCGGACTATGCGACCAAGGGCAACCTGATCAAGTGCAACCCGGCGATCAAGGAAGTGTCCGACCGCGAGGCGATCACCGCTGCGCTGGCCGACGACGTGCTGGACGTGCTGGCCACCGACCATGCGCCGCACACCTGGGAAGAGAAGCAGAAGCCCTACGCGCAGGCGCCCTCCGGCCTGCCGCTGGTGCAATATGCGCTGGTGGCCGCGCTGGAGCGCGTGCACGAAGGCAAGCTGACCCGCGAGCAGGTGGTGCAGAAGTTCGCGCATGCCCCGGCGCAGCTGTTCGATGTGGAGGAGCGCGGTTTCCTGCGCGAGGGCTACTTCGCCGACCTGGTGCTGGTCGAGGACGTGCCGTTCACGGTCAAGCGCGAGGACGTGCTGTCCAAGTGCGGCTGGTCGCCGTTTGAAGGCACCACCTTCCGTTCGCGCATCGCCTCCACCTGGGTCAACGGCCAGCTGGTGTGGGACGGCAACAAACTGGTGGGCGAACCGGCCGGCCAGCGCATGACCTACGACCGCTGATGCGTTCGGCACTTCTGATCGGGGCGCTGCTGGCCACGCCCCTGTTTTCCGTACCCACGCTGCACGCGCAGGATGGCATCGGCCGCCTGATCGACAGCCGCGTGGTGTTCCCGGCCAGTGCGTCGCAGGGCGCGCTGGTGATCGGCAAGGTTCCCGCCGGCAGCCGCGTGCAGTACGCCGGCCGACAGCTGCGGGTGAGCGGTTATGGCAGCGTGGTGTTCGGCATCGGCCGCGACGAGAAGGGTCCGCTGCGCGTGCAGGTGCAACGGCCCGACGGTGGCAGCGAGACCGCGACCATCGCGGTGACGCCGCGCGACTGGCCGACCGAGCGGGTCAACGGCGTACCACCGAAGACGGTCAATCCGCCGCCGGCGATCGCCGAGCGGATCAAGCGCGAACAGGCGCAGGTGACCGCCGCACGTTCGCGCGACGACGACCGCACCGACTTCACCCAGACCTTCATCTGGCCGGTACAGGGCCGCATCAGCGGCCGCTTCGGCAATGCGCGGGTGTACAACGGCCAGCCCGGCGCCGGTCACTCCGGCATGGACATCGCGGTGCCGACCGGCACCCCGGTGAAGGCGCCGGCTGCCGGCATCGTCACCTTCGCCGGCCCGGACCTGTACCTGACCGGTGGCACGCTGCTGCTTGATCACGGCTTCGGGGTCAGTTCCAACTTCCTGCACCTGTCGCGCATCGACGTGAAGGTCGGCGACCGCGTGGAACAGGGCCAGGTGATCGCCGCGGTCGGCGCCACCGGACGCGCCACCGGGCCGCACCTGCACTGGGGCATGAACTGGTTCGATACCCGTATCGACCCGTTGCTGGTGCTGGAACGCAAATAGCGGTACTGCCGGCCGCTGGCCGGCAACCTCATCCTCTTCGGCGCCCTGCTGGATGCCGGCCAGCGGCCGGCATTACCCGTTACGTTGGATCAACCGCGCGCCGCCCACCACACGCGCAGCAGGGTGCGCACCGGGGTGGCTTCGATCGGCTTGCCCGCGGCCTGCGCCGCCAGGCGCGCACGCGCCAGGCTGGACCACACGCGGCGCGCGCGCGGGCCGGGCACGCGGGTGCCCCACCCCTTCAACAGGTGCTGCGCCCAGCGCTGCGCGGCCGTACTGGAATCTTCATCCAGCAGGCTGCGCGGCACACCGGCCACGCCGGCATCCTGCAGGCGCTGGGCCAGGGTCTGCAGCTGCACCGCACGACCGGCACCGGTGCGCGGCTTGTCCGCGAACAGCGCCACTTCCACCGCAGCCACGGCGTCAGCGTAATGGGCCAGCGCGCGCTCGGCACCGGCCACGTCCAACGCAACGGTGCGCGCCTCGACCAGGTCCGGCAGCGCCTCGGCCAGCTGCGCCCACGGCGCACGCACCGGCTCCAGCAGGCGGCCCAGCGGGTGGCGCGAACGGTGTGCCGCCCAGCTGCGCAGTTCCTCGCCCCACCACGCCAGCTTGGCGTCGGCCGGCAGCGGATCGCCGCTGGTGTTGAGCATGTCGTCGAACTCCTGCAGCAGCGCAAACCACGCCACTGCCAGCTCGCGTTGTGATTCGGCCACGAACCGGGCGGCCACCGACCATTCCGGCCAGCGGCTGCGCCACTTGTCGAGGAAACTGTCCAGCGCGGTACTGCTCACTACGGGGTTCCTTACGGATGGGCCGGGGCTGCCGGCCGGGTCGGCCAGAGACTGGCCAGTTGCAGAAGTTCGGCGTTCTCGACCAGCACGTCGGCCTGCCAGGCCAGCGGGTCGTCACTGTGCAGGCGGTAGCCCCACAGCGCCGCCACCGACGGCATCGCGGCCGCGCGTGCGGCGATGATGTCACGCTCGTCGTCCCCCACGTAGACGCAGTCCTCGGCGGCAACGGCAATCGCCTGCGCGGCGTGCAGCAGCGGCAGCGGATGCGGCTTGCGCTCGGACAGGCTGTCACCGCCCACCAGCACGGCGCAACGCTGCTGCCAGCCGTGCTGCGGCAGGATCAGGCGTGCCAGGTACTCGGGCTTGTTGGTGACGATGCCCCACACCGTGCCGGCGTCATCCAGCGCGGCGAGCATGCCGGCCACGCCATCGAACAGCACCGCGTGCTGGCCGATCAGCGCTTCGTAGCGCTGCAGGAATTCGGGGATCAGCGCATCGCGCTCGGCGGCATCCAGGTCCGGGAAGGCGGCCCCGACCATCGCACGCGAGCCCTTGGAGACCACCGGGCGCAGCACCGCCGGATCGACCGGTGCACGGCCGCGTTCGGCCAGCATCGCGTTGCAGGTGGCGACGAAATCCGGTGCGCTGTCCAGCAGGGTGCCGTCCAGGTCGAACAGCACCGCGCGCGGAAAGCCGGCGGCGGTCATGCCGGCTTGACCGCGTAGGCCAGGTAGTTGATGTCGGTGCGGCTGCTCAGGCGGGCATGGTTGCGCCACGGCTCGTAGGCCATGCCGCTGACGTCCACCAGCTGCAGGTCGGCTTCGCGCAGCCAGCGCGCCAGCTCGGCCGGCTTGATGAATTCCTGGTAGTGGTGGGTGCCCTTGGGCAGCAGCCGGGCCACGTACTCGGCGCCGACGATCGCCACCGCGAACGCGGCGGCGGTGCGGTTGATGGTCGACAGGAACAGATGCCCGCCCGGCTTCAGCAGGCGCTTGCAGGCCTCGATGATCGCGCCGGGATCGGGCACGTGCTCGAGCATTTCCATGCAGGTCACCACGTCGAAGCTGGCGGGCTGCTCGGCGGCCAGATCCTCGGCCGCCTGCACGCGGTAATCGACCTGGGCGCCGCTTTCCAGCGCATGCAGTCGCGCGACCTTGACCAGTTCCGGGGCCAGGTCGATGGCCGTGACGTCGGCACCGGCCTGGGCCAGCGCTTCACTCAGCAGGCCACCACCGCAGCCGATGTCGAGCACGCGCGCGCCACGCAGCGGCACGCGGTCGGCCACGTACTGCAGGCGCACCGGGTTCAACGCATGCAGCGGCTTCTGCGGGCCGTCAGCATCCCACCAGCGGTTGGCCAGTGCGGCGAACTTGTCCAGCTCGGCCTGATCGAAATTGGAGGAAGCGTGGGGGGCAGTCATGGGATGTCCTTGCGGCGCCAGGGATCAGGCGCGGATGTGGCGGATGCGCTCGCGCCACTGGCGCGCGTTGGCGATGATGCCCGGCAGGTCCATGCCGACCAGTTCGCGCTGCACCAGCTTCGGCTTGCCGGCGATCCAGACGTCGCTGACCTGCTGGCGGCCCGTGGCGTACACCAGCTGCGACAGCACGTTGTGCAGCGGCTGGGTTTCCAGCGCAGACAGGTCGACGCAGACCATGTCGGCCTGCTTGCCGACTTCGATCGAACCGATGCGATCACCGAAGCCCAGCGCACGGGCACCGCCCAGCGTGGACGCGCGCAGCGTGGTCGCCGCGTCCAGAGCGGTGGCGTCGTCGGCCACGGCCTTGGCCAGGATCGCCGCAGTACGGTTCTCGCTGAACATGTCCAGGTCGTTGTTGCTGGCGCAGCCATCGGTGCCGATCGCCAGGTTCACGCCGGCGCGCTGCAGGGCACAGGCCGGGCAGAAACCGGACGCCAGCTTCAGGTTCGATTCCGGGCAATGCACCACGCTGACGCCACGCTCGGCACACAGGTGGATTTCCGCTTCGGTCAGCTGGGTCATGTGCACCGCGATCAGGCGGTCGTTGACCAGGCCGAGCCGATCCAGCCGCGCCAGCGGGCGCTGGCCGTGCAGCTTGATCGAATCGTTGATTTCCTGCGCGGTCTCGTGGGTGTGCAGGTGCACCTGCATGTCAAGCTGGTCGGACAGCATCCGCACCCGCTCGAAGTTGGCATCGTTGACCGTGTACGGCGCATGCGGCGCGAACGCGGTGCCGATCAGCGGATCGGTGCGCCACTGGTCGTGCAGTTCGCCGGCCTTGGCGAAGTACTCGTCGTCGGTCTTGGCCCAGGCGGTGGGGAAGTCGATGATGACCGCACCGACCAGCGCGCGGAACCCGTGCTTCTTGTAGACCGCGGCCTGCACGTCGCCGAAGAAGTAGTTCTCGTTGGCGCAGGTGGTGCCACCGCGCAGCATCTCGGCGATGGCCAGCGTGGTGCCGTCGGCGACGAACTCAGGACCGATCACGGCCGCTTCCACCGGCCAGATGTGCTGCTGCAGCCAGGTCATCAGCGGCAGGTCGTCGGCGACGCCGCGCAGCAGGGTCATCGGGTTGTGCGTGTGCGCGTTGACCAGGCCCGGCATCAGCGCGGCCTCGGGGCGGCTGACCACCTGCGCAGCGCGGAAGCGTGCGCGTGCTTCCGCACGCGGCAGGATGGCGACGATCTCGCTGCCACGCACGGCAACGGCGTGGTCTTCCAGCACCACCGCATGCGGCTCGATCGGAACGACATAACCGGCTTCGATGAGCAGGTCGCAGGCTTTGGGGAGGTGCGGGCTATCGCTCATGCGGGCTCACTGGCTGGGGGGCGGCGAGGTACTTCTGGGGACACGCCCCTGAGTCAGGGGCTGCCGCGAAGCGGCGGGGTCTGGAGACTCGTGAAGCGGGGCCCATGATCTGCCGAAGCAGATCACGGGAGCGCCAGCGCGAATGCGATGGCGCGTACCCGGCCAGCGGCCGGCACTACCGTAAGGTCGGCCTATGGCCGGAACCTTACTTGACGCGTGCGGAGTATTCGCCCGAACGGGTATCGACGCGGATCACTTCGTCCTGGTTGACGAACAGCGGCACGCGCACCACGGCGCCGGTTTCCAGGGTCGCCGGCTTGCCGCCGCCGCCCGAGGTGTCGCCACGGACGCCCGGATCGGTTTCGGTGATCTTCAGCTCGACGAAGTTCGGCGGCTGCACGAAGATCGGCTCGCCATTCCACAGGGTGACCACGCAGGACTCTTCGCCCTTCAGCCACTTCTCGGCGCCGCCCATGCCGGCCTTGGTGGCCTGGACCTGCTCGAAGGATTCCGGGTCCATGAAGTGCCAGTATTCGCCGTCGCTGTACATGAAGTTCATGTCGGTATCGACGACGTCGGCTGCATCCAGCGAGTCGGTCGACTTCATGGTGACTTCCTGGGTACGGCCGTCCTTGATCAGGCGGTACTTCACGCGGGTGAAGGCCTGGCCCTTGCCCGGCTTGACGTATTCGGTGTCGATGATGACGGCCGGTTGGTTGTTGACCAGGATCTTCATCCCGTTCTTGACGTCGTTCATGCCGTAGCTGGCCATGCGTAAACTCCTGTGTGGCAAAAACGCCGCGGGTGCGGCGAGCCGTTAGAATGGAAAGCCCACCGGATGCCGGTGGGCGACTGTTTTTCTGCCCCCATGATAACCGCAGGCCCCCTCTCCATGCAGCTTTCCGCCTTCCCCCGGCCCCAGTCGCCCGGTGCGCCCGCGCGCTGGCAGCAGCTCTGGCGCCAGGCGCTGCGCGACCCGCACGCCCTGCTGGCCCGGCTGCAGCTGGACCCGGCGGCACTGGGCGTCTCCGAAGCGGCCATGGCCCAGTTCGCGCTGCGCGTTCCGGAAGGCTTCGTGGCCCGCATGCGCCCCGGCGACGCGGCCGATCCGCTGCTGCGCCAGGTGCTGCCGATCGATGAGGAAATGCGTCCCGCGCCCGGATTCAGCTTCGATGCGGTGGGCGATGGTGCAGCCAGGAAGGCCACCGGCGTCATCCAGAAGTACCGCGGCCGTGCCCTGCTGGTCGCCACCGGCAGCTGCGCGATCAACTGCCGCTACTGCTTCCGCCGCCACTTCGACTATGCCGCGGAGAACGCCGCCAAGGGCGGCTGGCAGGAAGCGGTGGCCGCCATCGCAGGCGATCCGGACATCGACGAGGTGATCCTGTCTGGCGGCGACCCGCTGTCGCTGGCCACGCACAAGCTGGTCGAGCTGACCGACGCCCTGCGCGCCATCCCGCATATCCGTCGCCTGCGCATCCACACCCGGCTGCCGATCGTGCTGCCGGAACGCGTGGACGATGAACTGGTCTCCTGGCTGGGCAGCCTGCCGTGGCCGCTGGCGATCGTGGTGCATGCCAACCACGCCAATGAGTTCGATGCCAGCGTGGACGCGGCGATGGCCCGCCTGCGCGGCCTGGGTGCCCAGCTGCTGAACCAGGCGGTGTTGCTGCGCGGGGTCAATGACAGCGTGCAGGCCCTGCAGGACCTGAGCGAGCGCAGCTTCGCCGCCGGCGTGCTGCCGTACTACCTGCACCAGCTGGACCGGGTCGAAGGCGTGGCCCACTTCGAAGTGGACGATGCCCGGGCCAAGGCGCTGATTGCCGGCCTGACCGCACGCCTGTCCGGTTACCTGATTCCCAAGCTGGTGCGCGAACTGCCCGGCGATCCGAGCAAGCGCCCGGTGTAATTCCGCAGGGGGTCAGATCCCTTTTCCTGCGGAAAAGGGTTCTGACCCCGACACAACAACCGTCGGTCAGAGGCCCGATTCGATCATCCGCACCACTTCGGTGGCGGTCACCGGGTGGCTGAGCCAGTAGCCCTGGCCGAGGTCGCAACCGCGCTGCGCCAGCAGTTCGTACTGCGCCTGCTGCTCGATGCCCTCGGCCACCACGGTGATGCCCAGCGCGTGGGCCATGGCGATGATGGCCGTGGTCAGGGCCAGGTCGTCGGGATCGCGCTGCATGTCGGCCACGAAACTCTTGTCGATCTTCACGCCGTCAACGGGAACCTTGCGCAGGTGACTGAGCCCGGAGAAGCCGGTGCCGAAATCGTCCAGCCAGACCTTCACGCCGGTGCGGTGCAGCTTGTCCAGCAGCTGCGCGGCGACCATCTCGTCACCGATCACCGCGGTTTCGGTCAGCTCCAGATGCAGGCGCGACGCCGGCAGCCCGGACTCATGCAGGCATTGCGCGACCAGTGCCGGCAGTTCACCGCCGCGCAGCTGGCGTGGCGACACGTTCACCGAGACGAACAGGTCGTCGCCGGCCGCGCCACGCGGCCACTGCGCGGCCTCCATGCACGCCGCGCGCAGCACCTTCGGGCCGATGATCTCGATCAAGCCGCTCTGCTCGGCCACTTCGATGAACACCGACGGCGGAATCGTGCCCAGGGTCGGATGCTGCCAGCGCAGCAGCACCTCCACACCGACCATCCGCCGGTCGCGCATGCGGAAGATCGGCTGGTAGGCCAGGCGCAGCTCGCCGCGCTCCCAGGCCCCGCGCAGCTCCTGCTCCATGTGCACGCGGCGCTCGACCGCATGGTCCATCGCCCGGCTGTAGTAGCGATAGCAGTTCTTGCCGGCCATCTTCGCCTGGTACATGGCGATGTCGCCGTTCTTCAGCAGCGTGGTGGCATCGGCCGCGTCGTCCGGGAACAGGGTCACGCCGATCGAGGTCCCCAGGAACAGCTCCCTGCCCTGCACCACCAGCGGTTTGCCCAGCTCGCGCACCAGCACCTCGGCCAGCAGGCGCGCGTTCGCGGCCACGTCGCCCTCGCCGACCAGGATCACGAACTCGTCGCCGCCGAAGCGGGCCAGCAGTGCCTCGTCGCCACCGGCTTCGGTCACCGCGCGACCGATGCGCTGCGCGAACTGCAGCAGGGCTTCGTCACCGGCCTCATGGCCGAGGGTGTCATTGACGCGCTTGAAATCATCGATATCGGCAAACAGCAGGCCCAGCCGATGATTGGACGCGCGCGCCGCCATCAGGCGATGGTCCAGCGCCTCGCGGAAGGCCAACCGGTTGGTCAGCCCGGTCAGCGCGTCGGTATAGGCCATGCGCCGCACCTCGCGGTCATGCCGGGCGATGGCGTCGCGCATGCGGGCAAAACCACGCACCAGCTCGCCGACCTCGTCATTGCGGGTGTTCTCGGCCAGCGGCGCCTGGTAGTCGCCCGCCTCGATGCGGCGCGCCGCCGCGGCCAGGTCCCGGATCGGCGCGACCAGGGTGCGCTGCACGTACACGATCACCGCCACCCCGATCACCACCAGCAGGCCCAGCATCAGCAGCAGCCAGCCCAGGTGGCGGCTGCCGACCTGCTGCAGGCGCTCGCCGAGGGTGGCATTGGCCGCCTGCTCGCGCTGCTGCACCTCGTCCAGCGCCATGCCGACCCGCACGCCACCGATGCGCTGGTTGCCGACCATGATCGGCATGGTGTTGTCCAGCACCTTGGGCGACTCCTGCACCACCAGCGCCTGCGCCCCTGCGGCCTTCGGGGCCAGCGGGTCGGTCATCGGCTGGCCGAAGCCGGAGACTTCGATCGAGCCGTCATGCACCAGCCGCCCACGCTCGTCAAACACCAGCACATAGCGCACGACCGGCTGCCGTGCCGTGCCGCGCACCAGCGCACCGACCTGGTCCAGGTCGCGGTAGTACAGCGGATTGGCCAGCGCATCGGACAGCTCGCGCGCCATTGCCTCGCCACGGCTGCGCACGCTGCGGTCGAACAGTTCATGGATGACGCCGCCGCTGAGGTTGCGCACCTCGCCCTGCATCGCCGCCTGCCGCCCCAGCAGCACCGCCAGGATCGCCACCACCACGACCATCGCCCCGCCCATCGCGAGCAGGAACCGGGCCTGCATTCCCGAGCCGAGCCACTTCATTCCACTTCCATCCGCACGCGCGTCAATCCTTGTTTCAATTCATCCAGCCGCTGCTGCGCATGCGCATCGACGCGGTGGAAACCCGAAGTGCCGAAAAACCGATGCAACGCCCCCTGCGCCTGCGGGTCGCTGGCCGCCTGCAGCAGGACATCCCGCAGCCGCTCACGCACCGCCGGATCGAGGTCGGCGCGGACCATCTCCACCGCCCGCGGGTAGGGTTCGGTGCGCAGCAGCTCGCGGAAGTCGCGCCGGAATGCCGCTGGCACCCGTCGCTCGTCGTTCCAGTCCACGCTGCTCACCGCCCCTGCCTCGACCATGCCCTTGTGCACGAACGTGGCGATGTTCAACTCGCTCCGCGCGAACACGTACCCCACACTGTCCCGTCCCGGCACGTCCCACACGCCGGCCAGGATCTGCGGCGCCAGCCCCTGCTGCAGCAGCGTCATCACCGGCACCAGGTAGGCGCTGGTCGACGCGGTGTTCTGCAACGCCAGGCGATGCCCGCGCAGCCCCTGGAGCTGCTGGATCGGACTGTCGCGGCGCACGAAGAACACCGTCTGGTACTGGCGCACGCCATTGCGCTCGGTCAGCAGCAGCGGCCGTGCGCCACTGCGCTGGCCCAGCGCCACTGCCGTGCCCGACGTTTCCGTGACCCAGTCGACCCTGCCCCGCCGCAGATAGCTGGCCATCTGCTGTGGATCGCGTGCCATCAGGATCCGCCCTTCGGTGATGCCGACGTCATGCATGCGTGCCACCACATAGTCCAGCAAGGGCTGCAGCTGCTCGTAATGCGCCTGCGGATCATCACTGATCCGGCCCAGCACCAGCACCGGATCCGGTGCTGCATGCACCGTCCCGGCCAGCAGGATCATCACCAGGCTCAGCAGTCCCCTCTGCACTGCCCTTCGCAGACCCGACACAGGCTTCATCCCCCCTGGGTATCCGGACAGACTACCCGAAAAAATGAGAACGTCGTCAGCTGTCCTTGTTGCCCGCCTGCGCCAGTCGCGCCATGCGCTGGGTGTCGGCGAGGATGCCGCGCAACAGGCGCACTTCCTGCTCGCTCGGCTCGCTGCGCAGGAACAGCCGGCGCAGCTTGCGCATCGCCGATTCCGGGGCCCGGCCCTTGTGGAAATCGATCTCGTCCAGTGTGTCGCCAAGCTGGGCGAAGAAACTCTCCATCTGCTCGTGGCTGGCCGCCTGTTCGCGGAAGCCCGGTTCGGCCCCGGCCACCGGCTGCGCGCCCAGCAGCTGCATGCGCGTTTCGTAGGCCAGCACCTGCACCGCGGCCGCCAGATTGAGCGAGCTGAACGCCGGGTCGGAGGGGATATGCACCGCCGCGTGGCAGAGCTGCAGCTCTTCGTTGGTCAGCCCGGTGCGCTCGCGGCCGAACACCAGCGCCACCTCGGCCCCCTCGCCTGCCTTGGCCACCGCCCGGGCGGCGGCATCGGCCGGCAGGTACTCCTCCAGCTGCACGCGGCGGGCACGGGCGGTACAGCCCAGCACCAGGCGGCAATCGGCCACGGCCTCGGCCAGGGTGGCCACCACCGTGGCGTCGCCGAGCACGTCCTCGGCACCGGCCGAGCGGCGGAAGGCCTCCTCGTCCAGCGGTTTTTCGGGGGCAACCAGGACCAGGCGGGCCAGGCCCATGGTCTTCAGCGCACGGGCGGCGGCGCCCATGTTGCCGGGGTGCTGGGTACCGACCAGGACGAATCGGAGGCGGGTGGCGGCGGGAAACTGGGACATGAACAGGGAAAAGGTCGAGCTGGACGATGACCAATGGTAAACTGTGCGGCCGGCCACTGCGCCGGACCCGCTCTTTTCCCCCGCCAGTCCATCTCTTCTGCCTTTCCGGGAGCCCACGCCATGCAGAAACCCGCCGTCACCGTCATGGTCAAGGCCGCCCGCCTCGCCGGCAACGTCCTGTTGCGCAACATCAACAAGCTCGAGGCACTGAACGTGGTGCAGAAGGGCCGGATGGACTACGCCAGCGAAGTGGATGCGGACGCGGAAAAGGTGATCGTCAAGGAACTCAAGCGCGCCTACCCGGACTACGGCATCTTCGGTGAGGAAGGTGGCGTGCAGGGCGAGCGCCGCCAGATGTGGGTCATCGACCCGCTGGACGGCACCAGCAACTACCTGCGCGGCGTGCCGCACTACTGCGTGTCGATCGCGCTGGTCGAGAACGGCGAGCCGACCGACGCGGTCATCTTCGACCCGCTGCGCAATGAACTGTTCACTGCCAGCCGCGGCGCCGGTGCCGTGCTCAACGACCGCCGCATCCGCGTGGCCGAGCGCAAGGACCTGGAAGGCACCATGATCCACACCGGCTTCGCCCCGCGCGAGCGCAGCCGCGCCAGTGCCCAGCTGAAGGCGGTCGACGCCCTGCTGGTGCACGGCGAGGACATCCGCCGCACCGGCTCGGCGGCGCTGGACCTGGCCTACGTGGCCTGCGGCCGCGCCGACGCCTACTTCGAAGCCGGCGTGAAGGCCTGGGACATCGCTGCCGGCCTGCTGCTGGTCCGCGAGGCGGGCGGCAAGGTCTGCGACTTCAAGGGCGCGACGCTGGGCCGCATGGACAACCGTGGTCCGGAGACCCACCAGATCGTGGCCGGCAACCTGAAGGTGGCCGAGTCGCTGCAGAAGGTGCTGGTGAACACTGGCTACGCGGCGGAGTTCGACGCGAAGTTCTGAGATTCCGTGTAAAGCGGTTCATGGAGACGGCACCTGCGAGGGTGCCGTTTTCGTTTGCGCGGACGGAGAGTCATTTCCGCGACTGCGGAGGGGTGTCACTTTCTTTGCGCGCAAAGAAAGTAACCAAAGAAACGCTCCGCCAGCCGCGAGCCGTCGCTACGCGACGGTTCCCTGTGCTTCTCGGAGAATCAGGGGACGGCGCCGAACTCGCTGCGCTCAAACACCGGCGCCTCTTCGCCCCTGATTCCCCTGCGATGCTCGGCTCGCTCAAGGCGGACTGGAAGGTCAAGATCAACAGCAAGAGCATCCACGCATGGCGCGGATCTACTGGGGGCAGCTTTTGCCTTTGACGTTGGGTCCGCCTTGAGCGAGCCGAGCACCGCAGGTCCGGCGAGGGCGAAGAGGTGCGGGTGTCTGAGCGCAGCGAGTTCCCGCACCGTCCCTCGACGGACCGAGGAGCGCAGGGTACCGGCGTGCGCAGCACGTCGGCTCGCGCCCCGGCGGCGTGTTTCTTTGGTTACTTTCTTTGCACGAGCAAAGAAAGTGACACCCCTCCGCGGTCGCGGAAACGACTCTTGCCGGGTCGTACCCGGCGCCACCCATGCGTCGGCGCGCAAACAAGAACGCCCGGCACGGAGCCGGGCGTCTCTCACTCCTCTGCAAGCCGAGGCTTACGCCACCGTCGACGCCCGCAGCGCGGCAATGCGCTCTTCCAGCGGCGGATGGCTCATGAACAGCTTCTTGGCCGTCGAACCGGAAATGCCGAAGGCGGCGATCTGGGTCGGCAGCGTGCTCTGGCCGTGGTTGAGCTGCAGGCGCTCCAGCGCGGCGATCATCTTCTGGCGGCCGGCCAGCGAGGCACCGCCAGCATCGGCGCGGAACTCGCGGTGGCGCGAGAACCACATCGAGATCATGGTGGCGAACAGGCCGAACACCATCTCCAGCACGAACACGATGATGTAGTAGGCGAAGCCACGGCCGCCGCCTTCGCGGTTGCCCGACAGCGCGCTGTCGATGATGCCGCCGACCACGCGGGCCAGCACGATCACAAAGGTGTTCAACACGCCCTGCAGCAGCGCCATGGTGATCATGTCGCCGTTGGCGACGTGGGCGATCTCGTGGCCCAGCACCGCTTCGGCCTCGTCCTCGCTCATGTTGTGCAGCAGGCCGGTGGACACCGCCACCAGCGCGTTGTTGCGGTTGGCACCGGTGGCGAAGGCGTTGATCTCCGGGCCGTCATAGACCGCCACTTCCGGCATGCCGATGCCGGCCGCCTTGGCCTGGCGCTCGACGGTGGCCAGCAGCCAGCGTTCGGTCGGGTTGCGCGGTTCGGTGATCACCACCGCACCGGTGGAGCGCTTGGCCATCCACTTGGACAGGAGCAGCGAGATGAAGGAGCCACCGAAGCCGAAGATCGCGGCCATCACCAACAGGCCGCTCATCTGGCTTGGATTGACCCCGAGCAACGACATCACGATGCTGGCGAGAATCAGGACCGCGAAGTTGGTCGCCAGGAACAGGGCAATGCGGGTAAACATGGGAAAATCCGGCTCGGAAGGGGTCGATACCGGTCAATTTGCGGCGTGGTCAGCTTGAATTCAAGCGCCAACCTGACCGACGATTCAGCCAGCATGACCTCCCCCATTCCCTGCGGTCGTTTCGCGCCCTCGCCGACCGGCCTGCTCCACCCCGGATCCCTGCTCGCCGCCTTCGGCAGCTGGCTGCTCGCGCGCCATCATGGCGGCCTGTGGCGGCTGCGCATCGAAGACGTCGATCCGCCGCGCACCGTGCCCGGGGCCGCCGCGTCACAACTGCAGGCGCTCGCCGCGTTCGGCCTCGCCCACGACGGCCCGGTCCTGTGGCAGAGCGCGCGTGGCGAGGCCTACCAGGCTGCGCTGGACATACTGCTGGCCAGCGATCTGGCCTTCATCTGCCACTGCAGCCGCAGCGAGCTGGCCGCCAACGGCGGCATCCATCACCGCTGCATTGCGCGGCAACCGCGACCGGACCCTGCCGTCCGCTTCCGCGTGCCCCCGGGCAGCGTCGTGCACTTCGATGATGGCCTGCGTGGCCCGCAGCGACAGGACGTGCATGCCGAAGTCGGCGATTTCGTGCTGCGCCGCGCCGACGGTTGCTGGGCCTACCAGTTGGCCGTGGTGGTCGATGACGCCGCGCAGGGCGTGAACGAAGTGGTGCGCGGCGCCGACCTGCTCGACTCCACCGCGCGGCAGATCCTGTTGCAGCAGGCATTGGGGCTGGCGGTGCCGCGCTACTGGCACCTGCCGCTGCTGCTCGATGCCACCGGCCACAAACTGTCCAAGTCGCTGGCATCGCTGCCGGTGGACAGCACACAGCCGGTGCCGGTACTGCGCGCGCTCTGGCAGCTGCTGGGACAGGCACCGGACGCCCTGCAGCATGCGCACGACCTGGACACGCTGCTGGCCACGGCCCGACGGCGTTTCGACCCGGCGCGGCTGCCGCGCACCGACATCCTGATGGGAACGGGCCTGCCGCCGGCCGGCGCACTTTCCGCGCCGATGTTGCAGAATCCCCCTTCCCCCACCTGATACCCGGACAGCACTCCATGACATCTCGCGTCGCACTGGTCACCGGCGGAACCGGCGGCATCGGTACCGCCATCTGCCAACGCCTGGCCGACCAGGGCCACCGGGTCGCCACCAACTACCGCGACGAGGCCAAGGCCCGCGCCTGGCAGCAGGCAATGACCGAGCGCGGCTACCACGTGGCGATCTTCCCGGGCGATGTCTCCGATCCGGACAGTGCCGAAGCGCTGGTGCGCGCGGTCGAGGCCGAGCTGGGCCCGGTCGAGATCCTGGTCAACAACGCCGGCATCACCCGCGATACCACGTTCCACCGCATGCGCGCGGATCAGTGGCACGATGTGATCAACACCAACCTCAACTCGGTGTTCAACGTCACCCGTCCGGTCATCGAGGGCATGCGCCGCCGCGGCTGGGGCCGGGTCATCCAGATCAGCTCGATCAACGGCCTGAAAGGCCAGTACGGCCAGGCCAACTACGCGGCGGCCAAGGCCGGCATGCACGGCTTCACCATCTCGCTTGCCCGCGAGAACGCCGGCTTCGGCATCACCGTCAACACCATTTCGCCCGGCTACGTGGCCACCGACATGGTGATGGCGGTTCCGGAGGACGTGCGCGCCAAGATCATCGCCGACATCCCGACCGGGCGCCTCGGCAAGCCCGAGGAAATCGCCTATGGGGTGTCCTTCCTGGTGGCCGACGAAGCCTCGTGGATCACCGGCAGCAACCTGGACATCAACGGCGGCCACCACATGGGCTGGTAAGCCGCGCAGGGGGCCTGGCGGCCACTGCTGCCGGCCCCTGCCACAGGCCATGCTGCGCAGCACGCAAACCCTTGCTGCGCAACATGATCGAGCCTGAAAGCCAAGCCTGGCGGGGGCTGGGGCGGTTGCAACGGCTGCTGCACTGCGCCATGCTGCGCACCTACTGTGACGAGTGACCGCTTCAATGGCTGCGACCCGCATCATCAAGAAGTATCCGAACCGCCGTCTCTACGACACCGAGATCTCCAGCTACATCACCATCGAGGACGTGCGCCAGCTGATCCTGGACGGCGAGGACTTCGAAGTCCGCGACGCCAAGAGCGGCGACGACCTCACCCGTTCGGTCCTGCTGCAGATCATCGCCGACCAGGAGCAGGACGGCGAACCGATGCTGTCCACCCAGCTGCTGAGCCAGCTGATCCGCTTCTATGGCGATTCCCTGCAGGGCTTCATGGGCAACTACCTGGAGCGCAGCATGCAGGTCTTCCTCGACCAGCAGCAGCAGTTCCGCCAGCAGATGGGCAACCTGCTGGGCCAGACCCCGTGGGCGATGATGAACCAGCTGACCGAGCGCAACCTGGAGCTGTGGCAGGAATTCCAGCGCAGCATGGGCAGCGGCTTCGGTGGCCCGCGCCCGGGCGGCACCGGAACCGGCACCGGCAACAAGCCCGGCGAACCGGGCACCGGCACCGGCGGCAAGACCCGCCGCTGAGCTGCAGCACCGGCGGGAACGAAAACGGCGCGCCCCTGGCGCGCCGTTTTGCTTGGAACCACGCCAACGATGCGTCAGCGTTTCGCCCTGCACGCGGTACACACCCGCTCGACCTTGTAGCCCTTCGCCTTCAGCTTCTCGACCACGCCATCACTGCCCAGCAGGTGCAGCGTGCCGACCACCACCAGCGTACCGCCCTGCCCGGCCTGCAGGTACGGCTGCAGCTTGGGTATCCAGGCATCATTGCGCCCGGTGTTGATGCGCTGGTACAGCTGCGGATACTGCTGGCGCATTTCGGCGGCCATCTTGGTCCACAGCAGGCGCTCGTCGCCGCGGCGCCATGCATCATGCAGCAGCCGCGCCTGCTCATCGGCCTTGCCGGCCTGGTCCAGCGCTTCGGCCAGCATCTGCCGCTGCTCCTGCACGGTCATCCCGTCGAGCATGCCGATCTGGGTATCGATGTCCTCCAGGCCCGCCGTCTTGCGGCCCGTCTTCTGCGCACGCTCCATGAAGTGGCGGTCCAGGCCCAGCGCCGGGTCCAGGCCCAGCTTCTGCATCTGCCCGACCGAAATGCTCAGGCCGACGAACCAGGGCTTCATGCCCTGCATCTGCGCCAGCGGCAACTGGTTCTGCGCAGCGAAGGCCTGCAGCTTCTGCCAGGTCGCCGCATCCAGATCACGCTTGAGCTCGCTGCCATCGGTGCGGGTCGCGGCCTGCACCATGCGGCTGGCCAGCTGTGGCGACTGCATGTCTTCCGGCGACAGCTCGAACACGACCCGCTGCGAGGCCTCGAACGCCTGTTCGACATCGGGCGACAGCGGGTAGTCCTGCGGTTTCAGCAGGTGGAACGACCCCAGCAGGTACACGCGGGCATCGCCCGGGCCGGTGACTTTCCACAACAGCGGCACGGGCGGCTTGGCCGCCGTTGCGGTCGCGGCCGCCGCGGGGGCGGCCTGGGCATCGCGGGCGGCGGCCAGGGGGCGACCGCGCAGGCCGCCAGCAGCAGCGCGGCACGGAACAGGTGGTTGATCGGCATCGTCAGCCTTCTCCTTCAGGCAGGTGGTACGCCTTTTCGCCCGCTTCCACGCGCAGGTCCAGCCGGTTTTCCGGCGGTGCCAGCGGACAGGTGGCGTAGGCGGTGAACGCGCACGGCGGGTTGTAGGCATGGTTGAAATCGATGCGCAGCGTGCCGTCGGCGGCGGGTGCATCGGTATCCAGGTAGCGACCGGCCGGATAACTGCCGTGGCCGCTGGTGCGGTCGGCGAAGATCAGGAACAGCGGCTGCCCGGGCGCACCGATGGCTTCCAGGCGCCAGCTGCGACCGTCGCGCTCGAACTCGACCGCGCCAGCGTTGGGCATCTCGGTGGTCAAGCCGGTGATGTCGACGATGGGGATCGTCTTGCCCGGCGGATGCGCGATGAAGCGCGCCTGCACCTGCCAGTCCGCCCCGCCCGGCCAATACTGCAGGCCGGCAAAATCACGGCGCGCCGCCGCATCGGCGTGCTTGACCCGCAGCGCATCACGCGGCCCGCGACGGATGATGCTGAGCTGGCCCTTGCCGCCATCGAACGCCAGCAGTGTCGGCTGCGCGTCCTTGTCGGTGTCGACGCGGATGCGGCCGCGCACTGGCTGGCCCTCATGGCTGACGTCGACGCCGGTCTCTGGGGTGAACCACCACTGCGTGCCCTCGCGGCGCAGCAGGCCCAGCTTGTCCGGTCCGACCGCCAGGCGGATGCCATTGGTCGCGCCACTGCCGACGAAGTGCGACGTGTTCTGCAGCCAGTGCATGCCCACCAGCGCCGTCCAGCCATCGGGCCGGGTCAGGTCCTGGTAGCGCGCCACGCGCCATTGCTGCTGCGCGGCCGCGTAGGCCGGATCTTCAGTGACCGCTGGCGCCGCCGGCGGCGCCGGGCTGCAGGCGGCCAACATCCAGGCGGCCAGCAGGCCCGCCATTCCCCGATAACGCATCGATGCTCCCCTCAACGTCCGCGCAGGAACCAGCGGTCGATCTCCGCCAGCGAAAAACGGGCCCAGGTGGGCCGGCCGTGGTTGCACTGGCCGGACCGCTCGGTGATCTCCATGTCGCGCAGCAGCGCGTTCATTTCCGGCACGGTCAGGCGCCGGTTGGCGCGCACCGCGCCATGGCAGGCCATGGTCGACAGCAGTTCGTCGCGGGCACTGGCCACGCGGCGGCTCTGCCCATGCTCTCGCAGGTCGGTCAGCACGTCGCGCAGCAGCCCTTCCGGTTCGGCATGCGCCAGCAGCGCCGGAATGCTGCGCACATGCAGCGAACCGGGGCCGGCACGGGTCACCTCGAAGCCGAGCGCCGCCAGGGTTTCGGCTTCGCTTTCGGCGGTATCCGCCTCGCGCTCGCCCACCGCCAGGGTGATCGGCACCAGCAGCGGTTGCGACTGCAGGCCGATGCCATCGTGCGCGTTCTTCAGGCGCTCGTAGCCGATGCGTTCGTGAGCCGCATGCATGTCGACCACGATCAGGCCTTCGGCGTTCTCGGCCAGGATGTAGATGCCGTGCAGCTGCGCGATCGCATAGCCCAGCGGCGGCACGCCCGCGTCGGCGCTGGTCACCGGCAACCCGTTCTCGCTCGGCATCGGCGGCAGTGCCACTGCACGTTCGGCGCCTGCCGGCGTGGCATACAGCGCCGCATAGGCAGCCGGCGCGTCGGCCACCTGCAGGCCCAGCGGCTGCTGCGGTCGCCATCCGGAAAAGCCACCACCGCCTCCACCGGAGCCAGCCCCGGGTGCCGGGCCGCGCACCAGCCCGAAAGCGGAGGCGCCCGATGCGGTGGGCACGGCCGTGGCATCCACCGGCTGCGCAGCACCGGCACCGATCTCCTGCGCCGACATGCCAGCGCGGGTATCGGCCAGTGCATCCTTCAACGTGCGATAGACGAAGTCATGGACCAGCCGCGAATCGCGGAAGCGCACCTCGTGCTTGGCCGGATGCACGTTGACATCGACGCGGGTCGGGTCCAGCTCGAGGAACAGCACATAGGCCGGCTGGCGGCCGTGGTACAGCACGTCGCCGTAGGCCATCTTCACCGCGTGGGCCACGCTGCGGTCACGCACCGAACGGCCGTTGACATACAGGTACTGCTGGTCGGCGCTGGCGCGCGAATAGTGCGGCTGCGCGATCCAGCCGTGCAGGCGCAGGCCGGCGCCGCTGTGGTCCACGCGCACCGCTTGGTTGGCGAAATCCTCGCCCAGCGTTTCGGCAAGGCGCGCGTCGGAATACAGATCGCCCGGCTTGTAGCGGCGCGAGGCCTTGCCGTTGTGCGACACGCGCAGTTCGACATCCGGCCGCGCCAGCGCCAGCGACCGCAGCCATTCTTCGATATGGCCCAGTTCGGTGCGCTCGGCGCGCAGGAACTTGCGCCGCGCCGGCACGTTGTAGAACAGTTCGCGCACTTCGACGGTGGTGCCCGGCGCATGCGCGCGGGGCGTCACCTCGCCGATCTTGCCGCCTTCGATCTGCAGCGCCGAGCCGTGCTCGTCGTGCGCGCGGCGCGAGCACAGGGTGAAGCGGCTGACCGACGCGATCGACGGCAGCGCTTCACCCCGGAAGCCGAGCGTGGCCACCGATTCGAGATCGTCCAGGTCGGCGATTTTGCTGGTGGCATGCCGCGACACCGCCAGCGGCAGTTGTTCCGGCGCGATGCCGCTGCCGTTGTCACGGATGCGGATCAGGCGCACGCCGCCCTCTTCAAGATCGATATCAACGCGGCTGGCGCCCGCGTCGATCGCGTTCTCGACCAGCTCCTTAACCACCGACGCGGGCCGTTCGACCACTTCGCCAGCGGCGATCTGGTTGATCAGGATGTCCGGCAACGGCCGGATCGGACGCGGACCGGGCGCACTCATGGGTGGTGATGGGCAGCAGACTTCATGGGTCGATGATAGCGGAGGCTGCGCACGTAGAGTCGACTGCTCTTCGCCGGGCACCGCCCCCGCGCTGCGCGCGTCGTCGAGTGACAGTCGACGCTACAGAAAGCAGTAACCCGCCGTCGGCGGGTTACTTGCTGCCGCCGGCCATGGTGCCGGCCGCGTCGATCTCGGCCTGGGCGCGGGCGGCATACAGCGTACCCGGCGGCGGCTGGCGGCTGAAGAAGGTGTGCACGCCATCCAGCACCGCGCCCGCGACCTTGCGCTGGTAGGCCGGATCCATCAGGCGGCGCTCTTCATCCGGATTGGAGATGAACGCGGTTTCCACCAGCATCGCCGGCATGTCCGACGTGCGCAGCACGGCGAAGTTGGCGCGCTCGATGTTCGGCTTGTGGTTGTTGCCGATCCGCTTCAGGCCACCCAGCACATGACCGGCCGCGTCTTCCGACGCCTTCATGTAGCCGCTCTGCGCCAGATCCAGCAGCACGTTGGCCAGGGTGCCCTCGGTCTGCTGCAGGCGCACGCCGCCGACCAGGTCGGCCGCGTTTTCCTTGTCCGCCAGCCAGCGGGCGCGCTGCGAAGACGCACCCTTGGTCGACAGCACGTAGACCGACGAGCCGGTGGCGGATCGGTTCTCGGCCGCATCGGCGTGGATCGAGATGAAGATGTCGGCCTTGTTGGCGCGCGCCTTCTGCGCACGCATCGGCAGCGGAATGAACACGTCGCTGTCGCGCGTCAGGTAGGCCTTCAGGCCCGGCGTGGCGTTGACCTGCCGGGCCAGTTCACGTGCCACCGCCAGGGTGACGTCTTTCTCACGCTTGCCGGTCGGGCCGATCGCGCCCGGGTCCTGGCCACCGTGACCGGGATCGATCGCCACCACCAGGTGGCGCATGCCCGGCTGCATGCGGATGCGCGAGGCATCGCTGGGCATGACCGGACGCGGCGGCTCGACCGGCGTCGGCGCCGGTGCCGGAACCGTGGACGGCGGCGTGGTTACCACCGCAGCGGTGCGCTGGCCGGCGAGGATCGCGGCCGGGGACGACGAAGGGCTGCTGCTGGCCGTGACCCCGGCCGCAGCGACCTGGGCCGGCGCGGTGGACGGTGCCGGCGTCGGCGTGGCCGGTGCGGCGGCCGTGGCGCTGGCCTGCTGCTGGACCTGCGCGGTCAGCAGGGCGGTGGCACGCGCGGCATCGGTACGCGACGAAGCGTTGGCGACCGGGCTGGACGCGGCCGGAGCGGGTGCGGGCGCAGCCCCCGCAGCAGGCGCCTGCGAGTGCACGGCCGGCGTTGCCGCCGGGCGGCTGGCGGCCACGGCCGGGCCATCACCCGGCCATTCGATCACCAGCTTGGATTCATTGCCCTCGCGCTGCATCTGCGGGCGGAACGGGGCCACCGATTCGGCGAGGTCGAAGACGACACGGAACGTCCCCGGAACCGGCTGCCCGGTACGCACCGCCGTGACCACGCCTTGCGCGGCCGGCATCTTCAGGTTGCGTATCGCGCTGGAGTCGGGGAAATCGACCACCAGGCGGTTCGGGCTGGCCAGCGACAGGGTCTTGTAGCCGCCACTGCCCACCAGCGAGATCTCCGCGCGGGTGCCGGTGGCGCCGGTATTCAGCAGCACCTGGCGGACTTCGCCCGCCCACGCACTGACGCTCGCCAGACCCAGTCCGACGGCGGCACAGATGGCGATGAGACGGTTCCCCGGGCGCATGGCTCAGGATTCAATCACCGCGCTGAACGGAATGCAACACCTTTTTCCTTAATAATCCGTAACCTGCCGATGTTTGTTCTCGTCAGCCGACAGAAATGGCCTGCAAGTCACCACCGCTGGGCAGCCGCGTGAGCCATTCACGACCCACGTCGCTGGCTCCAGTGAGACGGACGCGACGCCCCGTTCCTTCGATCTCCAGCGCCACCACCAGGTCGGTTGGCGGCAGCGCACCGGCGCCCCGCTCGGGCCATTCGACCAGCCACAGCACCGCGCTGCCTTCGTCCAGGCCGAGGAAATCCAGCTCACCGGCCTGGCCGATGCGGTACAGGTCCAGGTGCCAGGCCTCACCACCGGTGGCCAGCGGATAGCGCTCGACCAGGGTGTAGGTGGGGCTGCGGATGGCGCCCTGCACGCCCAGCGCGCGCAGCAGCGCGCGGGCCGTGGTGGACTTGCCGGCCCCCAGGTCGCCGCGCAGTTCGACCAGCGCCTGCGGCGGGCGGGTCGCCGCCAGCCACTGCCCGAGCAGTTCGGTGGCATCGCTGTCGGCAAGGAAGAAATCGGTCATGGCGAGAGTTCCGGGTTGGCCAGTCGCCGCAGCGGCGCCAGCAGGTCAGTAGGAAGCAGGCCACGCGCACCGTCAGCGGCAGCCCTGTCGCCGGCCAGTGCGTGCAGCAAGGCACCCGCAGCAGCCGCGTCGAACGCTGGCAGGCCCTGCGCGCGCAGGCTGGCGATGATGCCGGTGAGCAGGTCGCCCATGCCACCGACGGCCATGCCCGGGTTGCCGGCGGCAATCAACCGTGGCCTCTGGCCAGGCGCCGCCACGATGCTGCCGGCCCCCTTCAGCACGACCACCGCGTGGAAGCGCTCGACGAGCGCCTGCGCTGCGGTATAGCGGTCGGACTGGACATCGGCGGTGCTGCAACCGAGCAGCCGCGCGGCCTCCCCCGGGTGCGGCGTGAGAATGGCAGCGGGCAAGGCGCGCGGGTCCTGTGCCAGCAGGTTCAGGGCGTCGGCATCGAGCACCAGGGGGCGGGGGCTGGCCAGCACGCGCGCAAACAGGGCGCGTGCCCATTCGTCCTGGCCCAGCCCGGGTCCGATCGCCACCACCTTCGCCTTGTCCAGCAAGGCCGGCAGTGCATCGCTGTCTTCCAGCGCATGGGTCATCGCTTCGGGCAGCCGCGCCAGCAGCGGCCCCACGTGGTCGCGGCGGGTCCCCAGGCTCAACAGCCCCGCACCTGCGCGCAACGCGGCTTCGGCCGCCATCGCGATGGCGCCGCCGCTGCCATGGTTGCCGCCCACGCACAGCACGTGCCCGGATTCGCCCTTGTGGGTATTGGCACGGCGCGGCGGCAACAAGGCCGGCAGGCGCGCCTGCGTCCAGTGCTCTGCAGCGGGTGCCACGCCCTGCCAGGCGGCTGCAGGCACCTGCAATGGCGCCAGATGCTTCTGCCCGCAATGATCCAGCGCGTCACCGGTGTACAGCCCGCGATGCGCCACGATGAACTGCAGGGTCAGCGCCGCACGTACCGCCACGCCCGGCACCGCCCCCCGGTCGGCGTCGACGCCGCTGGGGACATCCAGCGCCAGCACCGGCGCCGCCTGCGTAGTGAGCGCGACAATCAGCGCTTGCGCCGAACCCTCTGGCGCGCGATCGAAGCCCAGCCCGAACAGGGCATCGACCCAGATATCAGCCTGCGGCAGCGCACCGTCAAAATCGATGACCGAGCCGCCTGCGGCGCTGAAGTCCGAGGCTGCACGCTGTGCCAGCGCAGTCGATGGCGGCCTGCCCGGCATGGCGACCACCCTCACCTCGCGCCCGGCCTGCAGCGCGTGGCGGGCCAGCACAAGGCCGTCGCCGCCATTGTTGCCCGCACCGACCACCACGCCGATCCGCTGCGCCTGCGGCCAGTGCTGCAACAGGCACTGCCAGGCGGCCTGGCCGGCCTGTGACATCAGGTCCCAGCCGCCTTCGGCGGCCAGCGCCGAGGCCTGCGCATCAAGCGCACGCGCGGCAGCGGAATCGAACAGATCGGCAAGGTTGGCCATGCAGGGATTTTATACTGGTGCACATGTCCCCCGCCCCCGCCCCCGTCGATCCGGCCCAGGCCGTGCAGCGCATCCGCGCACTGGCCCGCGCGCATGGTTTCCAGCGCTGCGGCATCGCCGGCATCGAGCTGGGCGAGGATGAAGCGCACCTGGCCGACTGGCTGGGCCAGGGCCTGTACGGCACGATGGACTGGATGGCGCGCCACGGCATCCTGCGCGCACGCCCCGCCGAACTGTTGCCCGGCACCGTGCGGGTGATCTCGGTCGGCATGGACTACAGCCACAAGGACGACACCGAGGCCTGGGCGACGCTGGCCGACCCGGGCCGCGCGTACGTGGCGCGTTACGCGCTGGGCCGCGACTACCACAAGCTGATGCGCAACCGCCTGCAGAAGCTGGCGACGCAGATCAACGACGAAGTGGCGCCACTGGGCTACCGCGTGTTCGTCGATTCGGCCCCCGTGCTGGAGCGCGCACTGGCCCGCAACGCCGGTCTCGGCTGGATCGGCAAACACACCTGCCTGATCGACCGCCATGGCGGTTCCTGGTTCTTCATCGGCGAGATCTACATCGACATTCCGTTGCCGATCGACACGCCGGCCACCGCGCACTGCGGCACCTGCACGCGCTGCATCGATGTCTGCCCCACCCAGGCCATCACCGGCCCGCAGCGGCTGGACGCGCGGCGCTGCATTTCCTACCTGACCATCGAACACGACGGCGCCATTCCCGAACACATGCGGCCGTTGATCGGCAACCGCATCTACGGCTGCGACGACTGCCAGCTGGTGTGCCCCTGGAACAAGTTCGCCAAGCGCACCGACGAAGCCGATTTCCGCGCGCGCAACAACCTCGATACCGCGCGGCTGGACCAGCTGTTCGCCTGGGACGAAGGCGAGTTCCTGCGCCGCACCGAAGGCAGCCCGATCCGGCGCAGCGGTCATGAGCGCTGGCTGCGCAACATCGCCGTGGCGCTGGGCAATGCACCGTCCTCGGCCGAAGCGCTGGCCGCATTGCACACCCGCGTCGATGATCCCTCGCCGCTGGTGCGCGAACACGTGCAATGGGCGCTGGACCAGCACACGGTGCGCTGACGTGCGATCCTGAAGCCCCGGTCCACCTGCAGCACGCCGTTCCCATGCAGCCACGCAACAACGACATCTTCACCCCCAGCCAGCTCAACACCCTGGCACGCGACCTGCTGGAAGGCAGCTTCCCGGCGATCTGGGTCGAGGCCGAACTGGGCAGCGTGGCGCGTCCTGCCTCCGGGCATCTGTATTTCACCCTGAAGGACGCGCGTGCGCAGCTGCGCGCGGCAATGTTCCGGATGAAGGCGCAGTACCTGAAGTTCGTGCCGCGCGAAGGCATGCGCGTGCTGGTGCGCGGCAAGGTGACCCTGTACGACGCGCGTGGCGAGTACCAGATGGTGCTGGACCACATGGAGGAAGCCGGCGAAGGTGCGCTGCGCCGCGCGTTCGAAGAGCTGAAGGCACGCCTGGAAGCCGAAGGCCTGTTCGACCCGGCACGCAAGCGCCCGCTGCCGGCGCACGTGCAGCGCCTGGCCGTGATCACCTCGCCCACCGGCGCCGCCGTGCGCGACGTGCTGAGCGTGCTCGGCCGCCGTTTCCCGCTGTTGGAGGTCGACCTGCTGCCGACCCTGGTGCAGGGCAGCAGCGCCGCGGCGCAGATCACCCGGCTGTTGCAGGCTGCCGACGCCAGTGGCCGCTATGACGTGATCCTGTTGACCCGCGGCGGCGGTTCGCTGGAAGACCTGTGGGCGTTCAATGACGAAGCCCTGGCCCGTGCGATCGCCGCCAGCCGCACGCCGGTGGTATCGGCGGTGGGCCACGAAACCGACTTCAGCCTCAGCGACTTCGCCGCCGACCTGCGCGCACCGACGCCATCGGTGGCGGCCGAGCTGCTGGTCCCGGACCAGCGCGAACTGGCGCTGCGCCTGCGCCGCACGGCCGCGCGCATGGTTCAGCTGCAACGGCATGCGATGCAGCAGGCCATGCAGCGCGCCGATCGCGCCCTGCTGCGCCTGAATGCCCAGAGCCCGCAGGCGCGGCTGGATCTGCTGCGCCGCCGCCAGCTGGATCTGGGCCGGCGCCTGCATGCCGCGTTCAACCAGCAGCAGGAGCGCCGTGCCGCGCGCCTGCGTCACGCGTCTGCGGTACTGCGTGGGCATCATCCGCAGCGCCAGCTGGACGCGATGCAGCGTCGCCTGGCCGCCCTGCGTGGGCGGCCGCAGGCGGCCCTGCAGCGGCGGCTGGAACGTGACGCGCTGCGCCTGCGCGGGCTGGCCCGCTCGCTGGAAGCGGTCAGCCCGCTGGCCACCGTGGCCCGCGGCTACAGCATCCTGACCCGCAGCGACGATGGCACGCTGGTACGCCAGGTCGATCAGGTGCGGCCCGGTGACGCGCTGCAGGCCCGGGTCGGCGACGGCGTGATCGACGTGCAGGTCAAGTAGAGGGGTGTTCGGCAGGGCTGCGCCCTGCACCCGCGGTGGTGCCGGCCGCTGGCCGGCAGCCTCAACAGCAACAGCCAAAGCGGCTCTGGATTGCTGATGGCTTGGCGGGACGGTCGGTAGATCCACGCCATGCGTGGATGAAATCTGCCAGATGGCGAATCAATTCGGGCTCAGATCCGCTTTCCCAGGGAAAACGGCTCTGACCCCAGGAGCATTTCCGACAGACCGCAGCACACTGTCGAAACCCGCTTCTGCTGTTGCTGTTGCTGTTGCTGTTGCCGGCCAGCGGCCGGCACTACCTAGCGCGGGGACAACACACCCTACTTTGCCTGCTCGCAGAACTTCTGCCGGTACTCGAGCGCCTTCGGCATCAGCGCCTGCAGGTTCTGGATGCGGGTGCCCGGATTGGGATGGGTGGAGGCGAACTCCGGCGGCGACTGGCCACCACTGGCCTGGCCCATGCGCTGCCACAGCGGCACCGCCTCGCGGGGATCGAAGCACGCCGCTGCGGCCAGCATCAGCCCCACTTCGTCGGCCTGCGTCTCGTGGCTGCGCGCATAGGGCAGCAGGTAGCCGTAGCCCATCGCCGACATCATCATCTGTTGCTGCTGCGCATCCATGCCGCTGGCGGCGCCGGCCACCTGGCCGATCTGGGTCAGCTTCTGCTGCGCCATGCGCTGCGCACCGTGACGCAGCAGCGCGTGGGCGATCTCGTGGCCCATCACCACCGCCATCGCGTCGCGCGTGCGCGCCACCGGCACCAGGCCGGTATAGACCGCCATCTTGCCGCCGGGCAGGCAGAACGCATTGGCCTGTTCGGATGGAATCACGTTGACCTCCCACTGGAAGTCACGTGCGAAATGCGCCGGCTCGACGCCGTGCTCCTGCGCCAGCGCGGTCTCCACCACATCGACCTTGGCAATCAGGCGCTGGGCGATGTCGCGCACATCGCGCGCGATCGGCGCGTTGGGGTCCATCGGCGGCTCCTCCGAGAGGATCTGCTGGTACGCCTGCAAGCCCAGCGCAGTCTCCTGGCGGGCGTCCAGGCTGCTGTCGATCATCACCTTCTCGCCGGTGTAGGGATCGACCGTGCGATTGGAGAACCAGTAGAACACCGCATAGCCGGCCGCCAGCAGCAGCACCCACCAGCGGATGTTGCCGAACAGGCCGCGACGCTGCGGGCCTTGCGGCGAGCGGGAAAAGGGATCATTGCGCATCAGGGGTCCGTCCAGCAGGCCCCGCCGGCCGGCGGGCACGGCGCAATCTTAGTGCGCGGGCGCCAGCAGCGGGTGAAGCCCGGTGCCGCTCAGATGCCCCGCACCAGGCGGAAACCGATACGCGCGCTGGTGGTGTCCGAATCCTGGGACTGCCGCCACGCCGCACGGGTCTGCTCGGGCGCGTTGGCCCAGTTGCCGCCCCGGATCACCCGCGACCGGCAGCCCGGGTTGAACCAGGCGACACCATCGGACGGCGCACGCCGGTAGCTGGCATGCCAGCAGTCGGCCACCCACTCGCTGAGATTGCCGGCCATGTCGTGCAGGCCGAAGGCATTGGCCTGGAAACTGGCCACCGGCGCGGGCCCCCACCAGCCGTCGCCATAGCCGACGAAGGCGTTGTGCCAGTGCCGCCCCGAGGGCGAGACATCCTTGCTGCCGGTGAAGTTGCCAGCGCCGGGCGGCGGCGTGCCGGCGTCGCCCCATGGATAGCGGCCACTGCTGCCGGCGCGCAGCGCATACTCGAATTCGGCCTCGCTGGGCAGCCGGTAGCTGCGGCCAGTCTGCTCGGACAGCCACGCCGCGTAGTTTTCGGCATCACGTACGCTCACATGCATCACAGGCGAGTTTCCCAATGCGCGGCCACCGTCATAGTCCGAACGCCAGTCCACCCCGCTGCGACGGATGAAGTTGCCGCTGCGTTCGTCATAGACCACCGAATGGCCGCGCCGGGTCGCGCGCGGGCGCGCATTGGACGCCTTCACGTAGCGCTCGAAATCACTGACCGTGATCTCGGTGATCGCCATCGCAAAGCCACGATCGAAGCGCACGTAATGCGAGGGCCGCTCGGCATCGCTCGCGCCCGGCTCGGTATCGCCCGCGCCCATCTGGAAGCCACCGTGCGGCACCACCACCATCTGCGGCCCGCGCCCGCCATCGCGCATGGCGTCGCTGAACACCTGCCCGGGGCGGAAGCTGCCGTAATGGGTGGCCAGGTCGATGCGTTCGCGCAGCTGGGCCACCACCGCATCACCCGGCAGGGCGATGCGCAGGGCCTCGGCCAGCTTCTCGCGCGCCGGCTTCAGGCCCTGCGGCGTCGCCAGGTCGCGCAGGCCATCGTCGCGCAGCTGCAGCAGCGCCGCCGCGCGGATCTGTTCGACGCGCTCGAACGCGTCGGCGATGGTCGGTGAAGAATCGCGGACCTTGCTGGCCTCGGCCAACCACGTCCCCGCGCTGGCGAAATCGCGCACGCGCGCCGCCTCCTCGGCACGGCGGATCAGGCCACTCTCGGCCGCCGCCAGGCCCTGCCGTGCCCGGCTGTTGTGTTCATCCAGCGCCAACGCCTCGCGGAAGTTGCCGATCGCACCGTCACCGTCCTCGCCGATGCGCCCCGAACGCAGGTCCTCCTCGCCGGCGCGGTTGTAGGCGACCACGCGCTGTGCGCGCTCAACCCGGGCCTGCAGCGCACGCACCTGTTCGTCCTTCGGCGCCAGGGTCAGCAGCACCAGCGCCTGGCGGCTGGCCTCGGCCAGCGCTTCACGCTGCTTCAGCGGCCGCACCAGCAACGCATCGGCCTGCTTCTGCAGCCGCTGGCGGGCACGTTGCAGGCCCAGCCGGGCCTGGCGGTCGTCCGGATCTTCCTGCTGGACCGCCAGCCACAACGGAATGGCGGCATCGGCGTCCTCGTAAAGGTGGTCCTTGGCAAACGCCTGTTCGGCCGCACGCCGCAGCTGGGAAAGACTGCGGCCCTGCCGGTCCACCCGGGGAGGCGTCCACTGCTGCACATCCTCGGCGGCATCCTCACCGGCAATGGTGACGCTGCCCTGCCCGTTCCCCGGGGTCGCGTCCGCCTGCGAAGCTTCCTGCTGCCGCGCGTCTTTGCCAGCCACCGGCCCCGGCTCCGGGGTCGCCGAGGGCGATGGCGTGCAGCCGGCCAGGACCACGGCCAGGGCGGTGCACAGCACGGACGACAGCGGAAAACGCAAGCAGGGTCTCCTTCGGCACGGATGCGCACCGACGTTAGGCTATTCTCCCCTGCCTGAGCAAACCCGAGTAGTAGGCCCTGACCCGTGGCAACCTGGATCACCACCCCCGCCGAGCTGGATGCGTATTTCCAGCAGCGCCCGGCCCGCATCGGCCTGGATACCGAATTCATCCGTGAACGTACCTTCTGGCCGCAGTTGGCACTGGTGCAGATGGCGGTCGGGCAGGACATCCTGCTGATCGACCCGCTGATTCCCGGCATGACCGAGGCGCTGGCGCCCTGGCTGGCCGATGAATCGATCGTCAAGGTGATGCACAGCGCCAGCGAAGACCTGGTCGCCTTCAAGTGGGCGTGCGGCGTGTTGCCGCGACCGTTGTTCGACACCCAGATCGGTGCCGCGCTGGCCGGCATCGGGGGCGGCATGGGCTACCAGAAGCTGGTGGCGGAAATCACCGGCGTGGCGCTGGCCAAGGGCGAAACCCGCTCGGACTGGATGCGCCGTCCGCTCTCGGAATCGCAGTTGCAGTACGCCGCCGACGATGTCGAGCACCTGTTCGCGCTGCACGACGCCATCGATGCCAAGCTGCAGGCGCTGGGCCGCCAGCAGTGGCTGTACGACGACGGAGAGCGCCTGCTGGCCAGCGTCGCCAACGACGAGGACCGCTGGCCACACCTGGCGATGCGCTCAGCGCAGTTCCTCGATGCCGCTGCGCAGCGCCGCCTGCTGCGCCTGCTGCGCTGGCGTGACGTGCAGGCACGCAGCAGCGACCGACCGCGCAGCTGGATCCTGGACAACGAACTGGCCGCCACGCTGGCACGCACGCCACCGGCCGATGCCGCTGCGCTGGCCGCGCTGTTCGAACAGTTCCCGAAAGCGCCGCGCAAGCTGGCGGGCGCCGTGTGGCAGGCGCTGGACACGCCGCTGGCCGATGAGGCCGAGGCTCCGCTGGCGCTGCCGGCCAACGACAGCAACAAGCAGGCATTGAAGAAGCTGCAGGACGCCGTTGCCGAGCGCAGCCGCGAGCTGGGCCTGCCGGATGGCGTGCTGGCCTCGCGCAAGCATCTGGAAAGCTACCTGGAGCGCCGCCAATGGCCGGCCGCGTTGGCCGGCTGGCGCCAGCAGGAGCTGGAAGCGCAGCTGCAGGCGCTGCTACCGGCACGCTGAAGCAGCGGGCGCGGCGCCGGATTGCATTCCCGCCGCCGTCGAACGCAACAAAAAGGGCGGCCCGGATCACCGGGCCGCCCTGCGCACTCCAGCAGTGCGAGGGTGGGACCACCCACCCTCGCGGCAACGCCTTACCAGTTCATGTTCAACGAGACACCGACGGTGCGCGGTTCGTTGTAGACCGCGGCCATGTAGTTCTCGATCACACCCTTGAGGTTCTTCTCATTGGTGATGTTGCGCGCGAACAGCGCCACTTCGTAGGCACCATAGTTGCCCGAATAGCCGATCTTCAGGCCACCCTCGAAGTCACCCTTGGAGTTGAACTCCTTGCTGTCGTACAGCACGAAGCTGGTGTAGCCCTGCTTGTTCCAGTCGGTGGACACGAACAGGGTGCCCGCGTCGCTGACCGGGACGTCATAGCGGGCGGCCAGGTTGACGTTGTACTTCGGCGCATTCGGCAGCGGGTTGCCGTCGATCTGCGCGAAGGTGTTGGCACCGACCTTGATGGTCGGGTCATTCACCGTGCACACCACCTGGCCGTTGAGGCCGCAGACCTGCGCGTAGACGCGCTTGTCCTTGATCTCGCTGTGCAGCAGGCTCAGGCCGGCGCTCAGGGTCAGGTTCGGGATCGGGCGCAGTTCCATGTCCGCTTCGAAACCGTAGGCCTTGGCCTTGTCGGCGTTGAACAGCACGCCATTGCCGTCCGAATCGTTGCCGTTGAGCTGGATGTCATTGACGGTGTAGGTGAACGCGGTCGCGTTCAGGCGCAGGCGGTTGTCCCACAGGCTGCTCTTCACGCCCGCTTCCCAGGACAGGATGGTCTCGGAATCGGCGGTGGTGAAGTCGGCATTGAACACCGCCGAACGGCCCTGGATGGTCGGGCCACGGAAGCCGCGCGCGACCTTCGCATAGACGCTCACGTCCGGGGTGATCTGATACATCGCGCTCAGATCCCAGCTCGGGGTGGTGTCGGACATCCTGACGTCGGTGCGGCCCTTGTAGGTGACCACGCCGGCGGCAGTGTCAGCTGTCTTCAGCAGGCGGGTGTGCTTCTCGTCCCTGGTCTGGCGCAGGCCGGCGGTAACGGTGAACTTGTCGGTGAAGGCGTAACTCAGCTGGCCAAAACCGGCCCAGGAGGTGTTCTTGTTGCGCAGGCGCACCCAGTTGTTCGGATTGCGCGCGGCACCCTTCAGGAACCAGGCGCGCTGATAGAAGTCGGTGGTGTCGCTGCCGTTGAAGTAGAACGCACCGGCCTGCCACTGCAGCGCGCTGTCGTCATGGCTGGCCAGGCGGAATTCCTGGGTCCACTGGTCCAGGTCGCGGATGCGGCCCATCGACTGGCCGTAGCCGTTCGGCACGCCGTTGACCGGGAAGTTCACCGCAGCGCCGCCGTCGGTGTCGCCACGGCTGTAGCCGGAGGTGGTCTCATAGGCGGTGATCGAGGTGAAGTCGATCGCACCGAAGTCGTAGCGTGCCTTCACCGAACCGCCGTAGGTCTTGTAGGCCTGCGGGTTGTTGTCAGCTTCGTCGTAGGCGACCTGGTCGCGCGGCACGTCGGTCTTGTTCGAGCCCTTGGTCAGCGCGCCGCGCAGGAACAGGGTCGAGGTGCCTTCGTAGTCACGGGCATGGGCCGAGGCCAGGATCGAGAACTGGTCGCTCGGGGTCAGCAGCAGCTGCGCACGCACGTTGCGATCATCGAAGCCGCCCATGGCGTTCTTCTTCGGGCTGACGGTGCCGTCGGCGCTCGGGCCCTTGTAGGTGTTGTCGACGTAGTCGTCGCGGTGCTGGTACAGCGCCGACACGCGGAACGAGGCGATGTCGTTGATCGGGCCGCCGAAGCCGCCGTCGATCGACACGCTGTTGTAGGTCGCGTAGCTGGCGCTGACGCGGCCGGTGTAGTCCTGGGTCGGCTTCAGCGTGTCGAACTTGACGATGCCGGCGGTGGTGTTGCGGCCGAACAGCGAGCCCTGCGGGCCGCGCAGCACTTCCACCTGGTCCACGTCATAGACCGGGTTGGACTTCAGCACCACGTGCTCCAGCACCACATCGTCCTGGATGATCGACACCGGCTGCGAGGCACCCAGGTAGAAGTCGATGTTGCCCAGGCCACGGATGTAGAAGCGCGGGAAGATGCGGCCGGTGGTGGTTTCCGCATACAGGCTCGGCACGCGGCCGGACAGCGCCAGCAGGGTGTCGTCGCCGCCAGCGGTGAAGTCGCGCATGCGCTCGCCCTGCACCACGCCCACCGATACCGGCACTTCCTGCAGGTTCTGCTCGCGGTGTTCGGCGGTCACGGTGATCGTGTCCAGGCCGGTCGGGGTCGGTGCACTGTCCTGCGCGGCGGCACCGAAGCTGCCGACCAGGGCCAGGCCGGCACAGGCCAGCGCCAGCGGATGGCGGCGGAAGGAAACGAAGGAAGACGACAGACCCGACGGGCGGCGGGAATCGGAATGGGAGGGCATGGAATGCTCTGAGGAGGCGTCCGTGCGGCCTGCGCGAGCCGGGCGGCAAAGAGGAGGAAAACTGCGCAAGCGGCCATTATCCCCCAAATTGTTACGATTTCGTTGCGCGGCATCCGAGCCCGGCAAACCGGACGGTTTCGGCACAGTTGCGCGTGCTCACGCCACGTCGCCCGGCACATCCCGGGTCGGCTTGGCAAGGCGCAGCCAGTTGGCTACACTGAAGCCCTGCCGTGGGGCCATAGCTCAGCTGGGAGAGCGCGTCGTTCGCAATGACGAGGTCAGGAGTTCGATCCTCCTTGGCTCCACCACTCATAAGAAAACCCGCAGATCGTCGCGATCTGCGGGTTTTTTCTTTTCAGCGCCTCCGGCTCAGGCCGGCTCCTGGTTTCCATCCTTGCGTTGCGGGCCGCGCGAGTGCGCGTCGCGCACCTGTTGATCGCGCTGCCCCGGCCGCTGCTTGGCCACATCGTCCTGCTTCCTGTCCTGGCGGCTTTCCTGGATGCCCTGCTTCGGGTCCTGATCCTTGCGTTGCTCGTTCATCGAAAACTCCCTCGCCGGCAGCAGGCCAACGTTGCCACCACGCTAGAGGTTGCCGGGTGAGCCGCAGGTCAGTCCCGTGCCAACATCGTGTGGAGGAGCGGCTTGCCGCCACCGCCCCGCGCGGCCAGAATCCGGGGCACCACGCTCACCGGTATGCCATGCCCTCCCCCGCCCAGCACGCAGCCCACGCGTTGCCGATGCGCCTTGATGCAACCGACGGCAGCATCCAGCTCGGCAATCTGCCGACGCTGATCGGCCCCACCCTGTCCCGGGATGAAGCGAGCGTCGCCTTCGCCGCGCTGGTGCGAGGGGAGCGCGATGTCGGCACCGGCTACGTCTGGCTCAGCCTGCACCGGCTCAGCCTGGGCGGTGCACCCGCTGGCATCAGTCTGTGCTTCCGCGGGCAACAGCTCGACATGGTGGCGATCGGCGTCGATCTGCCGGGTGCGACACGGGAAGACGGCTGGCCGACCCAGGCCGCGATCGATGCCGAAGTCGCTTTCATGCGTCGCACCTTGGCCACGGCACTGGGGCGCAAACTGGCAGGTGGCCGCGCCCGGTTCGACTGGGGCGAAGCCTGGGCCCGTTTCGATCCGAAGGGCTTCATGGCCAGCAGCGGAATCCGCTACGCGCCACGCTCGTGACGCCGCTCAGGTACGGGTGATCGACACCCCGCCCTCCACGCGCATCGCCGTACCGGTAACGAAACTGCTTTCATCACCGGCCAGGAACAGCGCCGCGTTGGCGATCTCCTCCGGCTCGGCCATGCGCTTCAGTGCGTGCAGCGAGCGCACGAAGTCGCGGGCATCGCCGGTGGGTGCGGCCTGCCGGCCCATTTCGGTATCGGTACCGCCGGGCAGCAGCACGTTGCTGCGCACGCCCTGCGGCCCGTATTCGGCCGCGATCACCTGGCTCAGGCCGATCAGCCCGGCCTTGCTCGACGCATAGGCCGCCATGCCCGGGAAGCCCACGGTATGGCCAACAAAGGTGCCGACAAACACCAGCGAGCCGCCGCCACCTGCCAGCAATGCCGGCAACTGCGCGCGTGCCGCGTGGAAAGCGGCATCGAGATTGGTCGCCATCACTTCGCGCCAGGCCTCTACCGGGAACTCCGCCGCCGGTGCGCCGGGACCGAGCATGCCGGCATTGTTGAGCGCGATGTCCAGGCCTCCGAATGACTGCTGGGCCAGATCGACCAGCGCCTGCGCCGTGCCCGGCTCTGCCACGTCGGCGGCATGCACCACGACCTCGCCGCCGGCGGCACGGATCTGCTCGGCCAGTTGCTGCAGCGGTTGCAGCCGCCGCGAGTTGAGCACCAGTTTCGCGCCTTCGGCAGCGAAGCGCAGCGCACTGGCGCGGCCAATGCCGGCGCTGGCACCGGTGATGAGGGCGATCTTGTTGTTCAGGCGCATGGTCGTGGTAGCGGGTGTGAAGTGGCCACCACGATGCCGCGCCTGTGGCCGGCCAACACTCCGTTTCAGGGCCAGGCAGAGGGGTGCAGGAAACGGAGTTTCCGCGGAACCGGCACGTGCCAGAATCCGGCCATGGACAGTACCTCCACCCCCGCCCTGGATGCCCGTGTCGAACGGGTCTGCCGCCACCTGCAGGCCAGCCTTGACGAGCCCTCGCTGCAGGAACTGGCCGACATCGCCGGCTGCAGCCCGACCCGGCTGCATCGCCTGTTCAAGCAGGCCACCGGGCTGACCCCGAAGCAGTACGCCGCCGCGTTGCGCGCCGATCGCCTGCGCAGCGGGCTTGAGCAGCATGAACGCATCACCGATGCCTTCCACGATGCCGGCTTCGGTTCCAGCGGGCGCTTCTACGAAAACGCGCCGCGGCTGCTGGGCATGACACCGAAGCAATGGCGTGCCGGTGGTCGCGGCGAAGTCATTCACTTCGCGCTTGCCGAGAGTTCGCTGGGCAGCGTGCTGGTGGCCAGCAGTGCCACCGGCGTGGTCGCGATCCTGCTCGGCGACGATCCGGAGACGCTGCTGCAGTCGCTGCAGCAACGCTTCCGCCAGGCCGAACTGGTCGGCGCCGACCGGGGCTATGAGCAGCTGGTGGCACAGGTGGTAGGCCTGGTCGAGGATCCCTCGCGAGGCGCCACACTGCCGCTGGATATCCGCGGCACCGCCTTCCAGCAACGGGTATGGCAGGCACTGCAGCAGATTCCGCGAGGACAGACCGCCTCGTATGCCGATATCGCCGCGCGCATCGGCGCGCCCCGCTCGAGCCGCGCCGTGGCCCGCGCATGCGCGAGCAATCCATTGGCGGTGGCGGTGCCCTGCCACCGCGTGGTCCGGCGCGACGGCGACCTGTCCGGCTACGCCTGGGGTGTGGCACGCAAGCGCGAACTGCTGCGCCGGGAAAACGCGGCACACGGCTGACACGACCCGGCCGCCCTCCCCTTGCTCGGCACAGCCGCAAGGCCCTCAGTCCAGCTTCACCACCAGCTTCCCGAAGTTGCGCCCCTGCAGCAGCCCGAAGAACGCCTCCGGCGCATTCTCCAGTCCGTCCACCACGTCCTCGCGGTACTGGATGCGGCCTTCGCGCAGCCACTGCAGCATCTCGCGTTCGAACTCCGGCCACAGATGGTTGAAGTCGTGCACGATGAAGCCGCGCACGGTCAGGCGCTGGCGCAGGATCTGGCTGAACAGCGCCGGCAGGCGGTCGGGGCCGGGCTGCGCGACGCCGCGCTCGTTGTAGGTGGCGATGGTGCCGCACACGGGAATGCGGGCGAAGTTGTTGAGCAGCGGCAGCACCGCATCCAGCACATGGCCGCCGACATTCTCGAAGTACACATCGATGCCCGCTGGCACCGCGTCACGCAGCTGCTGGGCGAAATCAGCGGCGCGATGATCCAGCGCTACATCCACGCCCAGCGTCTGCAGGTAGCTGCGCTTGGCCTCGCCACCCGCGATCGCCACCACCCGCGCGCCCTGCAGCTTGGCCAGCTGGGCCACGGTGGCACCCACCGGCCCGGTCGCGGCGGCCACCACCAGCGTCTCGCCCGGCTGCAGGCGGGCGATTTCATGCAGGCTGGAATACGCGGTGAAGCCCGGCATGCCGTACACGCCCAGGGCTGTGCTCAGCGGCAGGCCGGCCGGATCCAGCCGGCGCCCCAGTGCCGTGGCCGGCAACACTGCATGGGTCTGCCAGCCACCGGGCGCCAGCACCCGCTCGCCCACTGCCACGCCCTCGGCACGGGACTGCAGCACCTCGGACACCGTCTGCCCCTCCATCACCGCGCCCACCGCCACCGGCGCGGCATACGAGGGGCCCTCGTCCATGCGTCCGCGCATGTACGGGTCCAGCGACAGGTAGCGGTTGCGCAGCAGCACTTCACCCTCGGCCAGTGGCGGCAACGCGGCCTGCTCCAGGCGGAAGTTGGCCGCACGCGGTGCGCCCTGCGGACGCGAGGCCAGCACGATACGGGAGGTGGTCGATGAGTCGGACATGGCGAACGTCTCTGCTGTGGGCAGCATCGGGAAAGGAAAGCCGACACTACGCCGCAGCGTCGCCCCATGGCGGCCACGAAAACAGCGTTCCATCGACCGGCGTGGCCATCGCCGCGTGCAGGCCTTGCCAGTGCAGCTTTGCCGATCAACATGGCCCGCTGATTTCTGCCGCAGGTGACGATCACCACGCCCCTGCGCCGGGTGAATCGGCCTGCAGGGCCCTGCCCTCCGTGCCGCGACGGAGGATCAAGCACTTGCACCTGCGCAGACGGCAATGTGAAGGTTTTTTGCCAAAATGCTTGCCGTAGGCGGCCGACCTCCGTAATATGCGCGTCCTTGGCAGCGACCTCGCTGCAACGAAACACGTGGCCGAGTAGCTCAGTTGGTAGAGCAGGGGATTGAAAATCCCCGTGTCGGCGGTTCGATTCCGTCCTCGGCCACCATGTTTGAGGACCTGCAGAAATGCAGGTCTTTTTTTCCGGAAATCGCAATGGCGGTTGCCGCACAATTTGGCCGAGTAGCTCAGTTGGTAGAGCAGGGGATTGAAAATCCCCGTGTCGGCGGTTCGATTCCGTCTTCGGCCACCATCTTTCGAGACCTGCAGAAATGCGGGTCTTTTTTTTGCCCGTGGCGTGCGCCCGGTTGACGGAACATTTACACCGGCCTACGCCGCGACACCTACGCTCAGGGCTCCTGCCTGGAGTCCATCGATGCTGACGCGCCCTGCCCTGCTCGCATTCCTGCTGCTGGCCGCCTGCCCGGCCCTCGCCGCCGAACCGGTGCGCGCGGTCGACCATCTGGACATCGACCGCTATGCCGGCCAGTGGCACGAGATTGCCCACCTGCCGGTCTCGTTCCAGAAGCAGTGCGTCGGTGACATCACCGCCAATTACGGGCTGCGCAGCGACGGCCGCATCAGCGTCACCAATGCGTGCCGCAAGGGCGACGGCGAACGGGTGGTCGCCGAAGGGGTGGCTCGGCCGGTGGCCGGTCATCCCGGGCAACTGCAGGTCCGCTTCGTCCCGGACTGGCTGAGCTGGGTGCCGCTGGTCTGGGCGGACTACTGGGTGCTCGCGCTGGACCCGGACTATCAGTGGGCACTGGTCGGCGAACCCGGCCGCAAGTACCTGTGGATCCTCTCGCGCCTGCCGGAAATGGAGCGCGGCCGGTTTGAACAGCTCAAAGCCACGGCCGAATCGATGGGGTACGACCTCGCGCCGCTGCGCCTGATGGCCCCGCTGCGCGATTCCGCGGCTGACTGAACCGCCCTGCATCGGGCGCATCGCACGCGGCCGATCCGGCGTTTCGCACGCCCGGCCGCCATCTTCACGCGCTACCCTCTGCGACGGGTCGCCTTGGGCGATCCACAAAACCATACGCCGTAGTATGCTTACCCCAACGCACCCCCTGCAGAGGACTTGCGCCCATGCTCCACCGTGTCCGTACCGTCTTGATCGTCCTGTTCACCCTCGCCCTTGCTGCCTGCAGCAACGGCATCGTCAAGCGTGTCTCGGAACCGGCGGCCAGCCTGCAGCAGTTGACCGTGCGCGCCGACGGCAGCTGGACCGTGGCCCTGCGCCTGCAGAACTACAGTTCGATGCCGATGACCTTCGATGACGTCGCACTGGCACTGACCGTGGGCGACAGCGCAGCCGGCACCCTGCAGGTCAAGCCCGGCATTTCCATCGGCGGCACCTCCGCCGACGTCATCAATGTCGACCTCGTGCCCAGTTCGGCCGCGCGCCTGGTGGTGGCCGACGCGCTGGCCGGCAACCGCACCCTGGCCTATGGCCTGAAGGGAACGGTGGCAGCCACCCCGCAGGAAAAGAAGCAGCGCAGCTTCGACATCAGCAGCCGCAGCACCCTCAACCAGGCCCCGGGCCTGCCGGGCGTGCTGCGCTGACGTTCGCCTTCCGTTGCGGCGCCCCCGCGCCGCGCCCCCGCCCTGATCAAATCGAGACGTACCGATGAGCAGCTACACCGCCCCGCTTTCCGACCTTCGTTTCGCCCTGCACGACGTGCTCAAGGTCGAACCCCTGTTCGCCCGGCTGGGCTTCACCGACGCCACCGCCGACGTGGTCGACGCCGTGCTGGAAGAAGCCGGCCGCTTCAGCGCCACCGTGCTGGCCCCGCTCAACAGCGTGGGCGACGAGATTGGCTGCGTGCTCGACCAGGCCACCGGTGAAGTGACCACCCCGCCCGGCTTCAAGCAGGCCTACGACCAGTTCGTCGATGGCGGCTGGACCGGCCTGACTGCTTCGCCGGAGCTGGGTGGCCAGGGCCTGCCGCACACCCTGGGCGTGCCGCTGAACGAAATGATCAATGCTGCCAATCTGGCGTGGGGCAACTTCCCGCTGCTGTCGCACGGCGCCATCGAAGCGCTGAAGCAGCACGGCGAAGCCTGGCAGCACGACGCGTTCCTCAAGCCGCTGATCGAGGGCCGCTGGACCGGCACCATGTGCCTGACCGAGCCGCATTGCGGCACCGACCTGGGCCTGCTCAAGACCAAGGCCGAGCCGAACGCCGATGGCAGCTATGCGATCACCGGCACCAAGATCTTCATCACCGCTGGCGAGCACGACCTGACCGACAACATCGTGCACCTGGTGCTGGCCAAGCTGCCTGACGCCCCTGCGGGCGCCAAGGGCATCTCGCTGTTCGTCACCCCCAAGTTCAAGGTCGACCGCGAAGGCAACGTCGGCGAGCGCAACGCACTGCGCTGCGGTTCGATCGAACACAAGATGGGCATCAAGGGGTCGGTCACCTGCGTGATGAACTTCGATGGGGCACAGGGCTACCTGGTCGGCCAGCCGCACAAGGGCCTGCAGGCAATGTTCACCATGATGAACACCGCGCGCCTGGGCGTCGGCCTCCAGGGCATCGGCCTGTCCGAGCGCGCCTACCAGAACGCGCTGAAGTACAGCCGTGAGCGCCTGCAGTCGCGCGCCCTGAGCGGGGCGAAGTTCCCGGACAAGGCAGCCGACCCGATCCTGGTGCACCCGGACGTGCGCCGCATGCTGCTGACCGTGAAGTCGCTGGTCGAAGGCAGCCGCCTGCTGGCCCTGCACGCGGCCACCCTGATCGACGTCGCCCACCACGCCGAGGATGCCGCCGAGCGCGAGCGCGCCGACACCCTGGTGAGCTTCCTGACCCCGATCTCCAAGGCCTGCCAGACCGAATGGGGCATCGAGAACACCTACAACGCCCTGCAGTGCTTCGGTGGCCATGGCTACATCCGCGAACACGGCATGGAACAGCTCGCCCGCGATGCCCGCATCACCACACTGTATGAAGGCACCACCGGCATCCAGGCGCTGGACCTGATCGGCCGCAAGACCGCGTCCAGCCAGGGCGCCGGCCTGAAGCTGATGCTGGCCGAGATCGAAGCGTTCGCCAAGGAACAGGAGGGCAACGAAGCGCTGGCCGAGTTCATCGGCCCGCTGCGCGCCAAGGCCGCCGAATGGGGCACGCTGACCCGCGACGTGCTGCAGCGCGCGGCCGCCAACCCGGACGAACTGGGCGCCGCCAGCTACGACTACCTGTTCTATTCGGGCTACGTGGTGCTGGCCTACTGGTGGGCCCGCAGCGTGGCCGCCGCCGATGCCAGCGCACACGGCGCCGCGTTCGCCCAGGGCAAGCGCGAAACCGCCCGCTTCTACTTCGCCCGCGTGCTGCCGCGCACGCTCAGCCACGCCGCAGCGATCCAGGCTGGCGCCGCCCCGCTGATGGCGATGGACGACGAGCGCTTCGGCGCCTGAGCCGGGCTTCGCCCGGCACCGGTGGTGCCGGCCGCTGGCCGGCAACCGCAACAGCCGGCTTCCTGCGGGATGGCGAGGTGGGTCCAATTGCGGGGGACGGCGCACGCAACCGGACCCACCCCGCCTTCGACAGATTTCCGCTGCTGTAGCTCCACGCCACGCGTGGATGAGAACCCCTGAAATCCTTCTGGAGAAGAGCCCCCTTTTGTTAAAGGGGGCGCGCCGACAGGCGCGGGGATTAGGAGGAATGCGTGGACCTGAATGTTGACGATTTGCGTATCGCCGACAGGCGATACACAAATCGTCAACATTCAGGTATAAGCTGTTCTCCCGATGGAGACAGACACTACACGCTTGGGTCTGATCGAAGCCGGAGCTCCGTTTTCTGCTCCGGGCGCCGAAGCATCGCCCAACGCCACGACGCTGCATCGCCCCGGCTCGGTCCGGCTGCTCTCGCTGGATGCCCACGGACGCGTACTGGACTGGATCACCTGGCAGGATGCGGCCTGCCTCTACGCCCGCGAAGCGGTGGCCTGGACGCTCGGCGATCCCTGCCTGCACATCCACGGCGGCACCAACCGCTTCAGCGGCCTGCAGAGCGGCATGGACCTGCACCCGATCATCGCCGCCCGCGGCCACGCCCGCTCGCGCGCGATTGACCCGACGCCGAACCTGACCAACCAGGCCCTGTTCGCCCGCGACGCCCATCTGTGCATGTACTGCGGCCAGCAGTTCAGCCGCCCCACGCTCACCCGCGACCATGTCATGCCGCTGTCCAAGGGCGGCCTGGACTGCTGGGAAAACGTGGTCACCGCCTGCTTCCACTGCAACTCGCGCAAGAGCGACCGCACCCCGCAGCAGGCCGGCATGCCCCTGCTGGCGGTGCCCTACCGGCCCAGCTGGATCGAGCACCTGATCCTGTCCAACCGCAACATCCTGGCCGACCAGATGGCCTTCCTGAAGGCACAATTGCCCAAGCGGTCGAAACTGAGCACCTGAACGCCTGAAAATGCAACCCTCACCGTCCTGTCACGGGCGGCGGCGTTTGCTTGCCCCACCCCCGTTTGAGGGCGAAAATGGGCATTCAGAAAAAGTGCGAACATGATGATCGACTCTGCCCGCTATCCCCGCCTCGCGCGCATCCAGACACCGGATGACCTGCGCACGTTCGACGAATCCGAATTGAGGGCGGTCGCCGACGAACTGCGCGCCTACCTCATCGAATCGGTGGGCAAGAGCGGCGGCCACTTCGCCGCCGGCCTGGGCGTGATCGAACTGACCGTGGCCCTGCACTACCTGTACCAGACCCCGGTCGATCAACTGGTCTGGGACGTCGGTCACCAGACGTACCCGCACAAGATCCTGACCGGTCGTCGCGACGAGATCCACACCGTCAAGCAGAAGGACGGCATCGCGCCGTTCCCGAAGCGCGAGGAAAGCGAGTACGACACGTTCGGTGTCGGCCACTCCTCGACCTCGATCTCGGCCGCACTGGGCATGGCCATCGCACGCCAGTCCGAAGGCGACGACCGCAAGATCGTGGCGGTGATCGGTGACGGTGCGATGACCGCGGGCATGGCGTTCGAAGCACTGATGCATGCCGGCGGCATGGAGCCGGAACCGAACCTGCTGGTGATCCTCAACGACAACAACATGTCGATCTCCGAGGCGGTCGGTGGCCTGACCAAGATGCTGGGCCGCGCCACCGGCAGCCGCACCCTCAACGCACTGCGCGAAGGCGGCAAGAAGATCCTCGGTGACAAGAAGAACAACCCGGCGCGCTTCGTGAAGCGCTGGGAAGAACACTGGAAGGGCATGTTCGTCCCCTCCACGATGTTCGAGGAAATGGGCTTCCACTACACCGGCCCGATCGACGGCCATGACATGCCGGCCCTGCTGTCCACGCTGAAAACGCTGCGTGCCTCCAAGGGCCCGAAGCTGCTGCATGTCATGACCACCAAGGGCAAGGGCTACGAGCCGGCCGAAGGCGATCAGATCGGCTACCACGCCGTCGGCCCGTTCGACCCGGACAAGGGCCTGGTGGCCAAGGCCGGTGCCAAGAAGCCGACCTACACCGATGTATTCAGCGACTGGCTGTGCGATGCGGCCGCCGCCGAGCCGCGCCTGTACGGCATCACCCCGGCGATGCGCGAGGGCTCCGGCCTGGTGCGTTTCAGCAAGGAGTACCCGCAGCGCTATTTCGACGTGGCGATCGCCGAGCAGCATGCGGTCACCCTGGCCGCCGGCATGGCCACCCAGGGGGGCAAGCCGGTGGTGGCGATCTACTCGACGTTCCTGCAGCGCGCGTACGACCAGCTGGTGCACGACGTGGCGATCCAGGACCTGGACGTACTGTTCGCGATCGACCGCGCCGGCGTGGTCGGCCCGGACGGTGCAACCCATGCCGGCAACCTCGACCTGAGCTTCCTGCGCTGCGTGCCGAACCTGGTGGTGATGGCACCATCCAACGAAGCCGAGTGCCGGCAGATGCTCAGTACTGGCCTGCAGCATCCCGGCCCGGCCGCCGTGCGCTATCCGCGTGGCACCGGCACCGGCGTTGCCGCTGGCAACGACCTGTCCACCCTGCCGATCGGCAAGGGTGAGCTGCGCCTGCAGGGCAGCCGCATCGCCCTGCTCGCCTTCGGCAGCACCGTGGCCGCCGCTGAGCAGGTCGGCCGCGAACTGGGCCTGAGCGTGGTCAACATGCGCTTCATCAAGCCATTGGATCGGGAACTGGTGCTGTCCATCGCTGCCCAGCACGAGGGCCTGGTCACGATCGAGGACAACGTGGTGGCCGGCGGCGCCGGCTCCGGCGTAGGCGAACTGCTGAATGCCGAAGGCGTGCTGCGCCCGATCCTGCACCTGGGCCTGCCCGACAGTTACCAGCACCACGCCAGTCGCGAAGATCTGCTGGCCGAGGCCGGCATCGACGCGGCAGGCATTCGCGCCGCCGTGCTCAAGCGTTGGCCACAGCTGGCCGTTGGCACGCCGCCGCTCAGCGCGGCAGGCTGAGGCCGGTCAGGAACCCACGCATGACGGTGAAGGTGCGGCCGAGGGCCTGCACCTTCTACGGTGGAAGCAGGTAGTTCCACGCCACGCGTGGAAGGCGGCACTCCGCAGGCCTGCCTCGGCAGGCACCGCACGCTCAGCCGTAGCTGACCGCTTCGACGAATGCGCCGCTGGCTTCCACGCGCACGGCCGCACGCTGCCCGGTGTCGACGAAGTGCAGTCGGGCCAGGGTCTCGGCGAAGTCATAGGCACGGGCGCCATCGCGGAACTCGATCGGCTCCGGCCTATCCGGATGCAGCACGCGCCACTGGCGCTGTTCGCATTGCAGGCGGATCAACATGCAGCTCACTCCTTGAGGCAGCGTATCGATGGCGGCGATGCCCCTGCCGGTAACGGCGCGAGGCACGCAGGGAATCAGGGCATATGGGATGCCCTGATCGCGGACAATACGGCGTTCAAAATGTGAGCTGTATCAGATTATTCTGATTTTTACGGGCTGAATCCGTAAAGCTCAGTTCACCTGGATCAGTTCACCTGGAACTGTGCCCGGCAACCGTCACTGACCCAGATGCCGCGGCGGTCCCAGCCCCAGGTCTGGCCTTCGATGCAGGCGCTGCGCGAATCCTGGCGGATCAGGCGCACACCGCGGCGGATACGCGCATCGCAATATTCCTGGCGATGGCCGTTGGAATGGCAGGTGACCACGTCACCGCCGCCCCATCCGTTGCCATTGCCATTGCCCCAGCCGCCGCCATTGCCGCCCCAGCCGCCACCGCGGCGGTACTCACCCACGAATTCGGCCCGGCAGCCCTGCGTGACCCACACGCCATTGCGCGACTGGCCCCAGGTCTCGCCTTCCACGCACGGTGAGCCGGACAACTGCCGGATCAACCGCGCGCGACCGTCCAGGCGGCACTCGTTGCTGCGGTTCTTGACCGACTCGCAGCGCACGATGCCACTGCCGTCGCGGCCGCCGTAGCGGTCGTCGTCATAGCCGTAGCCGTAGCTCTGCGCCTGGGCGCCGCCGGCCGCCGCCAACATCGGCAACAGGGTGCAGGCCAGGGTGCGCCAGGTGAGTGCCTTGCCCATCGAAATCTCCAGATGAATACGATGGCGCAAGCATCGGGGATTCCCGGCCCGGCGCACAGTAGGGCCGACGCCGGCAGTTTTTCCCCATTCAAACAACTCAACCGTGGCTGACTGTGCCACGGCCGCTGCTGTCACTCTCCGACGTGAAGCGCGTCCACCGTGTTGCCGAGCGCCTCGACCCGCACCGTGCTGCGCTGGCCGGTTCGGCGGTGATGTTCCAGGGCAAGCGCGGCGGCGGCGTCAAAGGCGTCGGCACCCCGGGCATAGGCGGTGGCATCGCGCAGCTGGGGATGCAGCACGGACCATCGCTGGGCCGAGCATTGGACGGTGATGACCATGGGGAAGCTCCTGTGGCTGGAAGGGGGCGTGGCAGGCCGATGGGGGGCCCGCCGGTACACCATCAGGCTAGCGATCGCCTCGGAGTCGGCCTATCAGATTTGTACGAAAATGCCGCGCCCTCGGGTCGTCCCTTCACACCCTCACATCCCTGAGCCCGTTTAGCCGGTTCATTCCGTGATCCTTGTCACGGAGTCAGCCTGGCTTCACACTACCGTCATCAACAGGGGCCCCTTCCACATGCGCACCTTCTTCTCGCACCAGCGTTCGACGTTGCTGAAGTTCTATTTCGTGGCCAGCTATCTCGTCCTGATCGAAGAGCTGATCCGCGCCGCCGTGCATTGAGCGCTTGCTGGCCCGGCAGCCGGCAAGCACACTGCGGCTTTAGGCACGGAGCCCGCCGGATGAAAGCGCTGTTTCTGATCCCCGCCCTGCTGGTCCTGGCCGCATGCGCCAGCCCGGACAAGGCACCCCCGCGTGCCGACGACGGTGCGGCATCGACCTCGATGCCGACCGTAGGCGGTGATCGCGACGCCCACGGCTGCATTGGTTCCGCGGGCTACCAGTGGTGCGAGCACACCCAGCGCTGCGAGCGCCCATGGGAGCTGGCACAGGCGCAAGGCCTGGCCAACACGGCCGAGGCGATCGACGCCTATTGCGCCACGCCGGCGACGCCGGCACGCAAGTGAGCACGATCGGTCATGGCTGAATTGAGTCCCCTGCCCGACCTGGCCCGCGGCCGCTACCGCCACTTCAAGGGCGGCGAATACGAGGTGATCGACATCGTGCGCAGCAGCGAGACGCTGCAGCCCATGGTGCTGTATCGCGCCCTGTACGGCGACGGTGGCCTGTGGGTACGCCCCTACACGATGTTCATCGAGCAGGTGGCCGGCGAACACGGTACGCAACCGCGCTTTGCCCGCATCGACGACTGATCCGGTGCAAGCCGCGGTGACCTGGAGTGCCCGATGAATCCCTATGTCTATCTTGCCGCTGCCATCGTGCTGGAAGTGATGGCCACGTCGCTGCTGAAAGCCTCCGACGGCATGAGCCGGCTGTGGCCAACCGTCGGCGCGCTGGCCGGCTATGGGCTGTGCTTCTACCTGCTGTCGGTCACCATGAAGTCGGTGCCGACCGGCATTGCCTACGCGATCTGGTCCGGCGTCGGCATCGTGCTGATCTCGCTGATTGGACTTGTGGTGTTCAAGCAGCGCCTGGATGCACCGGCGCTGGCCGGCATCGCGCTGATCTGCGCCGGCGTGCTGGTGATCAACCTGTTCTCGCGCAGCAGCGCGCACTGAGTGCACGCTGCCGCGCAACACGCACTAGCTGACCTTCCTGGCCACGCTCATGCCGATCAGGAACAGCACCACGGCGATGATGATGCCGGCCCAGAACAGGAACTTGGCGATGCCGACAGCGGCACCGGCAATGCCGCCGAAGCCGAGCACGCCGGCGATGATGCCGATGACGGCGAAGATGATGGCCCACTTGATCATGTCAGTCCTTTCCCCACAGGGAATGCAAACGGTGTGATCAGGCTAGGCCGCAGCCGATGCGGCAGTCGTGAACAGGCCGCGTGCGCGGCGTGAATCAACGCGGGCGGAAACGCAGCAATGCCACCGCAAAAGCCAGGAACACACTCCCCACCAGCCGCTCGAACCAGCGCCGCGCGAACGGCGTTGCGAGCCAGCGACGCAGGCCGTGCCCGCCGGCCGCGTACATCACGTACCAGAACAGTTCGCAGGCCGCGAAGGTCGCCACCAGCACGCTGTACTGCACGGCCTGGCCACGTGACGGGTCGACGAACTGCGGAAGGAACGCCGCGGCGAACAACAGCAGCTTGGGGTTGCTCAGGCCAACCCACAGGCCGCCACGGAACACCGTCCCCGCGCCATGTACCGGCGCCAGCGTGACTTCTGCATCGTCGGCCCCTGCGGGCGCTGGCCGGCCGCTGTCACGCCACGCCTTGATGCCAAGCCAGGCCAGGTAGGCCACGCCGAGATAGCGCAGCACCTCGAACAGCCTCGGTGAGGAGTGCAGCACCGCGCTCAGGCCTGCAGCGGAGGCGGCCAGCACCAGCAGCATCGCCAGCAGGCAGCCGGCCATGGCCGGCACGCTGCCGCGGAAGCCCAGCCCGACGCTGCGTCCCAGGATGTGCAGCATGTTCGGCCCGGGCGTCCCGCACAGCACGAAGACCGTGACCAGGAACCACCACCAGGTATGCAGGGCCATGCCGGTTTCCACTTCAGAAGACGGTGCCAGCATACGGCGCTCGCCCGCGATGCGGCACATACAGCATTCGGCGGATGTGGCGGTTACAGATACCGGCGCCCCTGCACGGCAACGCCACCGCCATCTGTGCTGCAATGGCCCCTTCCGGCATGGAGCAGTGCATGAAGACCCTCGGCCTGATCGGCGGCATGAGCTGGGAAAGCTCGGCACAGTACTACCGGCTCATCAACGAGGCGGTGCGTCATCGCCTCGGTGGCGCGCATTCGGCGCAACTGCTGCTGTGGTCGGTGGATTTCGCCGGCATCAAGCAGCTGCAGCACGACGGCCGCTGGGACGTGCTGGGCGACCACATGCTGGACGCCGCACGGCGGCTGCAGGCCGGTGGCGCCGAGCTGCTGGTGATCTGCACCAACACCATGCACACACTGGCGGCGCGGATCGAAGCGCAGTGCCCGTTGCCACTGCTGCACATCGCCGACCCCACTGCCGCTGCGATCCGCCAGGCAGGCCTCCGCAGGGTAGGCCTGCTGGGTACCGCGTTCACCATGGAGCAGGCCTTCTACCGCGACCGCCTGCAGGACCGCTTCGGCCTGCAGGTGCTGGTTCCGGAAGCCGATGACCGCCGCATCGTGCACGACATCATCTACCAGGAACTGATCGCCGGGGTGGTCAGCGCACACTCGCGGCAGGTCTACGCAGGCGTGATCGCGCGCCTGGTCGCACGCGGTGCCGAAGCGATCATCCTCGGCTGTACCGAAATCATGTTGCTGGTCCGCGCCGAGGACAGCCCGGTGCCGCTGTTCGACACCACCACCCTGCACGCCCGGGCAGCGGTGGATGCGGCACTGGCCTGAGCCGCGCGCTCAGCCTTCGCCCTGCACTTCCAGCGCGGTGATGAGCCAGTCGACCACCGCCTGTGAATCACACAGGAAGAAAATGGCATCGCCCGACCGCGCTTCGGTCAGCAGCCGATAGACCGTGATCGCCACCGCCGACTGGTTGGCGATGAACACCTCCGGGCTGCGCGGCCCTTCGCTGTGCCCCGCGACGGCATGCAGTGCCTTGCGCGCGGCCACGGTTGCGGCCGGGTCTGCGCTGCGGGCCAGTTCCGGCCCGCGCAGGCCCCACGCAATGAACACGTGCTTGCCCTTGAACGTGGTGTCCAGGACACGCACCTGCCCGGCCTCTGCGCCAGCCGAGCGATGAATGACGGTACTGCTGATCAACGCAACCCCCTGTGGTCGTCGTGGTCCGCGCATCCCTCCTCCACACGCCGGCCGCACGCCAGTGACGGCAGCCACAGGCTGTGCCGACACACGTGGGAAACATGTAAGAAGGTGTAAGCCGATGCGATCGGATGTGCAGCGATGATAAGGGATGTAAGGCCCTGAATGGGTTCGTGCGCACTACTAAATCCCTACTGAGCCGACGTCGGAACGATCCGTTCCGGAGGCCTCGGGCTGGTCCATCCTTGCGGCCCGTTCCCCCGCCGAGGTTCCCATGACCCATCGCCTGCTGCTCCCGATCACCACCGTCACGATGGCCCTGCTGCTGGCCGCCACCACAGTGGCCGCCCAGGATGACGACAGCGATCACATCCCGCCGCTGCGCTGCGAGTCGCAGTTCAACAAGACCGAACAGTGCCCGATCGAGGGCCGCATGCGCCTGGCCAGGCAGCTGTCGGTCACCCGCTGCGTGGAGGACCAGAACTGGGGACAGAGCCGTCGCATGCTCTGGGTCACCGCTGGCTGCCGTGCCGAGTTCGTCGCCGATGGGCAGGGACGCGGGCGCTGGCCGGAGCGCGGCCGGGGCCGTGACCGGGATGACGATGGCGAGCGCCTGGTCTGCGAGTCCTACGAGCAGAAGGACAGGGAATGCCGCATCCGTGTGCGCCGCGAGGTGCGCCTGGTCAAGCAGAAGTCGGTGACGCCGTGCGTCGAGGATCGCAACTGGGGCTGGGACCGCCGCGGCGTGTGGGTCAGCGACGGCTGCCGTGCCGAGTTCCGTGTGTATTGACGGCCGACCACACGCTGGCAGTGGCGGATACGCAGATACGGCCGAGGTGATCGATAGACTGGGCGCACCCAGCCCAGGAGCCTTCGATGGCACCGCCCGATCCTTCCTTGACGACGCTGCGTATCCGCGAAGCAATGCCCGCCGACGTTCCCGCGTTGATCGCGCTCGACAGCGTTGCGGCCCACGATCCGCGGCGCGCACGGCAGATCAGCGACTGGCAGGCCAGCGGTGGCATGCACGTGGCCGAACGGGCCGGCCAGCTGGCCGGTTATCTGGTCATCCACCATCACTTCTTCGGCGAAGCCTTCGTCGAGATGCTGATGGTGGCGCGCGGACAACGCAACCAGGGCGTCGGCGCCGCCCTGCTGCGCCATGCCATCGCGCTGCAGGGGCAAGGCAAGCTGTTTACTTCGACGAATGCTTCCAATACCGGCATGCAACGCCTGCTCGCCGCCTCGGGTTTCATCGACAGCGGCATCGTGCATGGACTGGACGAGGGCGATCCGGAACTGGTCTATCGATTCGCTGAGGACTGATCATCGGCATCGGCCGCACGCACAAAAAAGCCCACGCATCGCTGCGCGGGCTTCTTGATTCATCACAGTGGTCGGGACGGCCGGATTCGAACCGACGACCCTCTGCCCCCCAGGCAGATGCGCTACCAGGCTGCGCTACGCCCCGACTGATGCTGCGATGTGCCCGCCAGTGCGGCGGGCCGTGAAGTATAGCGGATTACGAGGGAAATGGGGTCAGCGGCGCAGCAACTGCAGCACTTCTTCCAGCTCCATGCGCACCTGCTTGATGATCTGGTTGCTCAGCGCCGATTCCTCGCGGGCATCGGGGCCATCCAGGCGCAGGCGGGCACCACCGATGGTGTAGCCCTGTTCGTACAGCAGGCTGCGGATCTGTCGCACCATCAGCACGTCATGGCGCTGGTAGTAGCGGCGGTTGCCTCGGCGCTTGGCCGGCTCAAGGCTGGGAAACTCGGTCTCCCAGTAGCGCAGGACGTGCGGCTTGACGTCGCACAGCTCGCTGACCTCACCAATGGTGAAGTAGCGCTTGGCCGGGATCGGCGGTAGTTCGCGGTTACTGCCCGGATCCAGCATAAGCTTCCACCCTCTCCTTGAGCTTCTGGCCCGGACGGAAGGTGACCACCGTACGGGCGGAAATCGGAATTTCCTCGCCGGTCTTGGGGTTGCGACCCGGGCGCTGGTTCTTGCGCCGCAGATCGAAATTACCGAAGCCCGACAGCTTCACCTGACGTCCCTGTTCCAATGCTTCACGCAGCACATCAAAAAACGCGTCGACGAATTCCTTGGCTTCCCGCTTGTTCAGACCGACTTCGTCGAACAGCTTTTCCGCCATCTCCGCCTTGGTCAATGCCATTGCCTGCTACCCCCGAGTGCTGCCCGCTCAGCCGCGGATCCGGGCGTGGTGTTCACGCTCGATGGCAGTGACCGCCTCGGCCACCACCGCATCCACGTCGCGGTCCGTCAGAGTGCGCGACTTGTCCTGCAAAATCAAGCCCATAGCGAGACTCTTGAATCCCGGCTCGACGCCCTGGCCGACGTAACGGTCGAACAGGTTGAGGTCGCGCAGCAGCGGGCCGGCGGCCTGGCGGACGGTGGCCGCCAGGTCCGTCCACGCCACCTGTTCAGGCACCAGGAAGGCCAGGTCGCGGCGCACCGCCGGGAAGCGCGACAGCTCGCCGGCACGCGGCAGGCGACGCGCAGCCAGCGGCTCCAGATCGAGCTCGAAGGCATAGACATCGGCCTCGATGTCCATCGCCTTGGCCAGACGCGGGTGGATCTGGCCGATCCAGCCGATCGCCACGCCCTCGCGGAACACCTCGGCCGAACGCGCCGGATGGCCGTAGGCACGGTCCGACGGACGGAACTCCAGCTGCGCGCCACTGGCGGCCGCCAGCGATTCCAGGTCGCCCTTCAGGTCATGGAAATCGACCTTGCGGGTCGGCAGGCCCCACTGCACCGCCTGCGCCTCGCCGCAGACCGCAGCGGCCACGCGCAGGGTTTCCAGCGGTGCCGGCCGGCTTTCGCCAGTCGACGCCCCGCCAGCCTGCTGGGCGAACACCCGGCCGATCTCGAACAGGCGCACGCGACCGAGCTGCCGCGCTGCATTGCGGCCCAGCGTGGCGACCAGGCCCGGCAGCAGCGACGGGCGCATCACCGCCAGTTCGGCCGACAGCGGGTTGGCCAGCGGCACCAGGCCGTCGCGCAGCTGCCACTGGGCCAGCAGGGCGTCGTCGACGAAGGCGAAATTGACGGTTTCCTGCTGGTCACGGGCGATCAGCTGGCGGCGCACGCTCAACGCGTCCAGCTGGGTTTCACTGGGCATCGCCACGCGCGAGGCACCGCCCGGCAGCGTGGTCGGGATCTGCTCGTAACCGTGGATGCGGGCCAGTTCCTCGATCAGGTCCTCTTCGATGGCGATATCGAAGCGACGGCTCGGCGCGGTGACCTGCCAGCCGTCGGCGCTGGCGACCACGTCCATGCCCAGCGCGCGCAGGATGCGTTCGACTTCGGCATCCTCGATGGTGATGCCGAGCACGCGGGTGATCCGCGCGCGGCGCAGCAGGATCGTCGCCGGCTGCGGCAGATCGCCCTCGCGCACCGCCTCGGTGACCGGTGCCGGAATGCCCCCGGCCAGGTCCAGCACCAGGCGGGTGGCGTACTCGATCGCGGTACGCGGCAGTGCCGGATCGACGCCACGCTCGAAACGGTGACCCGCGTCGGTGTGCAGGCCGAGCTTGCGTCCACGGCCCATGATCGCGGCCGGGGCGAAGTGCGCGGCTTCCAGGAACACGGCCGTGGTGGCGTCGGTGACGCGCGTGTCGAAGCCGCCCATCAGGCCGGCCAGGCCAACCGCACGATCGGCGTCGGTGACCACCAGGAAGCTGTCGTCCAGCGCGGCATCGCGGCCATCGAGCAGCTTCAGGCTCTCGCCCGCGCGCGAACGGCGCACGGCGATGCTGCCCTGCAGGGTGCCCAGGTCGTAGGCATGCATCGGCTGGCCGAGTTCGAGCATCACGTACTGGGTGATGTCGACCAGCAGCGAGACCGGGCGCACGCCGCTGCGGCGCAGGCGTTCGGCCATCCACAACGGGGTCCTGGCCGCGGCGTTGACGCCTTCGATGACGCGCCCCAGGTAACGCGGCGCCTCGGCGCCCGCGTCGAGCTGGATGCTCAGCTCGCGGCTGCCGACCGCCGGAATGGCATCGGCGGCGAAGTCCAGCACTTCACTGCGGGTAGCGGCGGCGACATCGTAGGCAATGCCGCGCAGGCTGAAGCAGTCGGCGCGGTTCGGGGTCAGCTTGATCTCGATGCTGGCGTCCGGCAGGCCGAGGTAGGCGACCAGGGCCTGGCCGACCGGGGCGTCATCGGGTAGCTCCAGCAGGCCGGAGGCATCGTTGTCCAGGCCCAGTTCCTTGGCCGAGCACAGCATGCCGTTGGACTCGACGCCGCGCAGCTTGGCCGGCTTGATCTTCAACTCGCCGATCTGCGCACCGACCATCGCCAGTGGCGCGACCAGGCCCGGGCGGGCGTTCGGCGCACCACAGACGATCTGCAGCAGCTCGCCCTGCCCGGCATCGACCCTGCACACCTGCAGGCGGTCGGCTTCCGGATGGCGCACGGCCTCGACGATGCGTGCCACGACCACGTGATCGAGGCCTTCGCCCAGCGCGGTCACGTCTTCCACTTCCAGGCCGATGGCGGTCAGCACCGCACTCAGCTCATCACGCGAAGCGCGGGTCGGGACGTGGCTGCGCAGCCAGTTTTCGGAGAATTTCATGGTGTCATCCTGGTGGGCCCGGCGCATGCGCCCGGGCCTGCGAATTTGGGAGCAGTCGTTTCAGGAGCAGCCGGGCATGGCCCGGCTCTACAGGGTTGCGGCTTACGCGAACTGTTTCAGGAACCGCACATCGTTCTCGAAGAACGCGCGCAGGTCGTTGACGCCGTAGCGCAGCATTGCAAAGCGCTCCACGCCCATGCCGAAGGCGAAGCCGGTATAGCGCTCCGGATCGATGCCAACGTTGCGCAGCACGTTCGGATGCACCATGCCGCAGCCCAGCACTTCCAGCCAGCGGGTGCTGCCATCGGGCTGCTGCCAGGCGATGTCCACTTCCGCGCCCGGTTCAACGAACGGGAAATAGCTGGGGCGGAAGCGCATCTCGAAATCGCGCTCGAAGAAGGCACGCACGAACTCGGCCAGCGTGCCCTTCAGGTCGGCGAAGGTCGAATGCTCGTCCACCAGCAGGCCTTCGACCTGGTGGAACATCGGCGAGTGGGTCTGGTCGCTGTCGCTGCGGTACACCTTGCCGGCGGCGATCATGCGCAGCGGCGGCGCGTGGTCGCCCATGTAGCGCACCTGCACGCCGGAGGTATGCGTGCGCAGCAGGCGGCCATCGCCGAAGTAGAAAGTGTCGTGCATGGCGCGCGCCGGATGGTGCGGCGGGAAGTTCAGCGCCTCGAAGTTGTGCCAGTCGTCCTCGATCTCCGGCCCTTCCGACAGCTCGTAGCCCAGCCGGCCGAAGATGCCGGTGATGCGCTCCAGGGTGCGGGTGATCGGGTGCAGGCCGGCGCGCTCGCCGTTGCGGCCCGGCAGGGTGATGTCGATGGCTTCGGCCGCCAGGCGCGCATCCAGGGCCGCGTCTTCCAGCAGCGCCTTGCGCTCGCCCAGCGCGCGGGTCAGCGCGTCGCGGGCCTGGTTGATCGCTTCACCGGCGGCCTTGCGCTCGTCGGCCGGCAGGGCGCCGAGCTGCTTGAGCTGCGAGGTGATGCTGCCGCTCTTGCCAAGCAGGGCCACGCGCAGCTGTTCCAGCGCATCGGGGCTCTGTGCGGCGGCCACATCGGCCAGCGCCTGGGTGGTGAGGGATTGGATGTCGCTCATGGGGGGCCGGAACTCCAGTCGATCTGCCATCGCGATGCGCGAAGGGCCGACCCCTGTCGCCACCGCCGTCCCCGCGCTGCCGCTGTGGCCGCGCCGGGACCCAAAAAAGAATGGGGAAGGACTTGCGCCCTTCCCCATGCATTGCCTTGACCTGACACCGTTCCGAGTGAACGGTTACGGCATCGGGAAGGACTTATGCCGCCAGCGCGCCCTTGGCCTTTTCGGCCAGCGCGGCAAAACCGGCTGCGTCGTGCACGGCGATGTCAGCCAGGACCTTGCGATCCAGGGTGATGCCGGCCTTCAGCAGGCCGTTCATGAAGCGGCTGTAGCTCAGGCCGTTGATGCGGGCAGCCGCATTGATGCGGGTGATCCACAGCGAACGGAAGTTGCGCTTCTTCTGCTTACGGCCGATGTAGGCGTACTGCTGTGCCTTGATGACCGCCTGCTTGGCAACGCGGAAGACCTTGCGACGGGCGTTGTAATAGCCCTTGGCGAGATCCAGAATCTTCTTGTGGCGGCGACGCGCCTGTACGCCACGCTTAACTCGTGCCATTTTTCAGTTCCTCAGAGGTAAGGGAGCATGCGGTCCAGACGGCCTGCGTCTTCTGCACGGACATGGCCCGTCTGACGCAGATTACGCTTACGCTTGGTCGCTTTCTTCGTGAGGATGTGGCTACGGTTGGCGTGGCCGCACTTGTACTTGCCCGAGGCGGTCTTGCGGAAACGCTTGGCCGCTGCCCGGTTGGTCTTGATCTTGGGCATTGCAATGTCCTTGATGGGATTTGACCCTGGTTTCTGACTGATCTGGCGGCGGCCTGGGCCGCTCTTTCCGTCCTGCCATGATCGGCGTACGACCCGTCCTGGGTGGGTCGAGCCGGGCATGATACAGGCAAAACCGCCCTGCTGCCAGCCCCTGCCCCGCTTTCACCGGCAACCCGCGGCCTGTCGGAAAAGCAAAGGGACGCCAGCGGCGTCCCCTTACCCTGAACCATTCAGCCAGGCGCCCCGGAAGGCGGCCCGTCAGGCCTCAGGTCTTCTTCTTCGGCGCGATCATCATGACCATCTGACGCCCTTCCAGGCGCGGACGGGATTCAATGACGATGTCCTCGCCCAGATCGGTCTCGATCCGGTTGGCCATTTCACGGCCCAGTTCCTGGTGGCTCATTTCGCGGCCACGGAAGCGGATGTTGACCTTGATCTTGTCACCATCCTCGAGGAACCCACGCATCTTGCGCAGCTTGATCTGGTAGTCGCCCTCGTCCGTGACCGGACGGAACTTCACTTCCTTGATCTCGACCTGCTTGGTCTTCTTCTTGGCCTCGCTGGCCTTCTTCTGCGCTTCGAACTTGAACTTGCCGAAGTCCATGATCTTGCAGACCGGCGGGTCGGCCTGCGGCTGGATCTCGACCAGGTCCAGGCCTTCATCTTCGGCCATGGACAGCGCTTCGTCGCGCGACAACACGCCGATCATTTCTCCGTCACTGCCGATCACGCGGACGCGCGGCACACGGATTTCCTGATTCTTGCGGTTCTGTTTGTTGTCAGGGGTGCTGATATTACGTTCTCCCAAGGGTATCGAACCGGCCCGGGTGCCTGTGCCCCCGGACCGGACCTTTGCTTACGCGCCCTCGGCGTGGAGCCGCTCGATGAAGGCCTGCAGGCTCATGCTGCCCAGGTCTTCGCCAGAACGCGTACGCACCGCCACAGCCCCATTCTCCTTCTCGCGGTCACCGATGACCAGCAGGTAGGGCACGCGCTGCAACGTATGCTCGCGGATTTTATAGCCGATCTTCTCGTTACGCAAATCCGAGCTGACGCGGAAGCCTTGCTCCGCAAGGGTTTTGGTCACGCCCGAGACGTAATCGGCCTGGGCGTCGGTGATGTTGGCCACCACCACCTGGGTCGGCGCCAGCCAGGTCGGGAACTGGCCGGCATGGTGCTCGATCAAGATGCCCAGGAAGCGCTCCATCGAGCCGACGATGGCGCGGTGCAGCATGACCGGATGCTTCTTCTGGCTGTTCTCGTCCACGTACTCGGCGCCCAGGCGGCCCGGCATCATGAAGTCGACCTGCATGGTGCCCAGCTGCCAGGTGCGGCCGATGGCGTCCTTCAGGTGGTACTCGATCTTCGGGCCGTAGAAGGCGCCCTCGCCCGGCAGCTCCTGCCATTCCACGCCACAGCTGGACAGCGCCGAGCGCAGGGCGCCTTCGGCCTTGTCCCAGGTGGCGTCATCGCCAAGGCGCGATTCCGGGCGCAGCGCGATCTTGATCTGGATCTCGTCAAAGCCGAAGTGCTTGTAGACCGCCAGCGCCTGCTGGTGGAACGCGGTCACTTCCGACTCGATCTGGCTCTCGGTGCAGAACACATGGCCGTCGTCCTGGGTGAAGCCGCGCACGCGCAGGATGCCGTGCAGCGCGCCGGACGGCTCGTTGCGGTGGCAGGAACCGAACTCGCCGTAACGGATCGGCAGGTCGCGGTAGCTGTGCAAGCCCTGGTTGAACACCTGCACATGGCCAGGGCAGTTCATCGGCTTGACCGCGTAGGTGCGCTTCTCCGACTCGGTGAAGAACATGTTGTCCTGGTAGTTGTCCCAGTGGCCGGACTTCTTCCACAGGCTCACGTCCAGGATCTGCGGGCAACGCACTTCGCCGTAGCCGCTGCTGCGGTAGACCTTGCGCATGTACTGCTCGACCACCTGCCACAGTGCCCAGCCCTTCGGGTGCCAGAACACCAGGCCCGGCGCCTCTTCCTGCAGGTGGAACAGGTCCTGCTGCTTGCCGATGCGGCGGTGGTCGCGCATCTCGGCTTCCTCGATGCGCTTGATGTACGCCTCGAGCTGCTTCTTGTCGGCCCAGGCAGTGCCGTAGATGCGCTGCAGCTGTTCGTTCTGCGCATCGCCGCGCCAGTAGGCACCGGAAATGCGGGTCAGCTTGAAGGCCTTCAGGAAGCGGGTATTCGGTACGTGCGGGCCGCGGCACATGTCCACGTATTCCTGGTGGTAGTACATGCCCATCGCCTGGATGTCATCGGACATGTCCTCGATCAGGCGCAGCTTGTAGTCCTCGCCACGGGCCTTGAAGATCTCGATCACTTCGGCGCGCGGGGTCATCTTCTTGATGACGTCGTAATCCTGGGCGATCAGTTCACCCATGCGCTTCTCGATCGCGGCCATGTCGTCCGGGGTGAACGGGCGCTCGGAGTAGATGTCGTAGTAGAAGCCTTCGGCGATCACCGGGCCGATGACCATCTTCACATCCGGGTACAGCTGCTTGACGGCATGGCCGACCAGGTGGGCGCAGGAGTGTCGGATGATCTCCACGCCCTCCTCGTCCTTGGCGGTGATGATGCGCAGGCTGGCATCGTGATCGATGACGTCGCTGGCATCGACCAGCACGCCATCGACCGAACCGGCGATGGTGGCCTTGGCCAGGCCGGCGCCGATCGACTGGGCGACGTCCATGACGCTGACGGGGTTTTCGAACTCGCGGCGGCTGCCGTCGGGAAGGGTAATGTTGATCATCGCAGTGGCTTCGTGCGGGGCCCGCGGGGCGGGCTGGAAAGCGTTCCCGGGCCGTTGCCCGGGCAATAAAAAAGCGCCGCGAGGGCGCCTGCAACACAGGGCCTTCGGGGGCAGGTCAACAGTGGGCGGAGGTAGTGCTCATGTCGCACGCTCGGCCGGCGCTGGGCGCGGGCCACCTTGTTCCAGTCAGGGTTCTGCGGTGATCTTAAACCAGCGCACGGGAAAGCCCAAGGGCTGCCGTACGGTCCGCTGAATGGCGAGTGCTGGCGGCGTGAAAACGCAATGATTACCATGTCCGCGCAGCCCGCCCCGTGCCAGCCTGCCCGCTTTCCCCAGGACCTCGTGATGCGCCACCCGCTCCGACCGGCCCCCGCCGGCCCCGCCCGTGCCCCGCGTTCGCCGGCCCGCTGCCACGGCGGCCGCCCGCGATGATCACCGTCGGCCTCTCCACGCTGGGCTTCTGCAGCCTGGGCATGCTGGCGGCGATGTTCTCGGCACTGGCCTTCTATGCCGCCTCGCCGCACTGCCGCTGGCCCCGCCTGCGCCGCGCCGGCCGTCTCGGCCGCCAGATCGGCGTGGTCGCCGCTGCGGCCGCATTGTGGTTGTGGATGGCCGAGCTCGGCGTAGCCGCGGGCCTGGTGGCGATGCTGTGCACCTGGATGCTGGCCGCGATGCTGCTGCCGGCGCTGGCCGCCTGGCATCGCCCGGGCACGGAGTCACCCTGATGTGGCCGCGCGCCTTTGCCGGCATCATCGCCGGCTTCCTGCTCGCAGCCGCCGTCACCGGCCTGCTGGCCTGGCTGCCACCGGGCCCGTGGCAGCGTGCGCTGGTGCCGACCCTGATTGCCTTCATCCCGCTGTGGATGCTGGCCGCCCTGTGGGCGTTCAGCTTCCGCAGCGCACTGCGCGCCTGGCTGGTGCTGGGCGGCAGCGCCGCCGTTGGCTTCGCCGTGCTCGCGCTGCTGCGCCTGACCGGCGCGGTGCAATGAGATCCCTGCCATGAAGTTCAGTTCGCAGACCCTGCGCACGTTCACCACCCTGCACACCTGGGTCGGCCTGGTCGCCGGCTTCGGCCTGTTCGCGGCCTTCTACGCAGGTGCGCTGACCCTGTTCCATCACGACCTGCCGCTGTGGCAGACCCCGGGCGCAGCCACGGCGTTGCCGGCCGGCCTGGATGACGCGCAGTACCTGCTGGAAGACGTGCTGGCGGCCCATCCGGAAGCGCGCCGCCACGTGGGCATGACGTTCCCCGGCGCCGAGCACCCGCAGCCACTGGCGTACTGGCAGGCCGACGACGGCAGCTGGCGCTATGCCTGGCCGGGCCAGATCGCCGGCAGCCCAGCCCCGCCGCAGACCGGACTGGCCGAACTGGTCAACGAACTGCACTACAGCCTCGGCCTGCCGGTGGCCGGCGTCTACGTGATGGGTATCGTCAGCCTGCTGTATGGCATGGCGCTGCTGAGCGGGCTGGTGATCCATCTGCCGAAGCTGTTCGGCGACCTGTTCGCGCTGCGGCCGGGCCGCAACCTGAAGCAGTTGTGGCAGGACGCGCACAATGTGATCGGCGTGCTCAGCCTGCCCTTCCACCTGATGTTCGCGGTCACGGGCGCCCTGCTCTGCCTGGTGTTCGTGCAGATGGCCCTGCTCAATCCGCTGATCTACGACGGCAAGGCACTGCAGGCGGTACCGACGGCGATGGACACCGCACCGGTGCGCGAGGCCAGTGGCATTCCGGCGCCGCCGGGCAGCCTGCGCGTGCTGCATGCGCGCGCACTTGAAGTCGCCCGCGCACAGGGCGTGGCCAACTTCGAGCCGGCCTACCTGAAGCTGGCCAACGCCGGCGACGCCAACGCCACCATCGAGATCACCGGCGAGGCCAGTGGCACCCTCGGCCCGCTTGGCGCCGTGGCGTTGGATGTGGCCAGCGGCGACCTGCTGGCCTCCCAGCTGCCGGGCCAGCGCGATGCCAACCACGCCACCCTCAGTGCCGCCTATGCACTGCACTTCGGTGAGTTCGGCAACGGCGTGGTGGTCTGGCTGTACTTCCTGCTCGGCCTCGGCGGTGCGTTCCTGTTCTACTCCGGCAACCTGCTGTGGATCGAGTCGCGGCGCAAGCGTCGCCAGCCGCACCAGCCGCGTGCCGGTGTGAACATGGCGCGGGCCACGGTCGGCGTCTGCATCGGCCTGTGCGTGGCGATCTCGGTCGCGTTCATCACTGCACTGGTGCTGGAGCGGCTGGCACCGTCGGCCGTCGACCACGGCATCCGCTGGGCCTGCTTCGGCAGCTGGGCGGCCTGTGCGCTGTGGGCCGCGCTGCGTCGCCCGGCGCAGGCCGCACGCGAACTGCTGTGGGCCGCGGCGATCAGCACCGCGCTGGTGCCGGTGCTGCACGGCGCGCTCAATGGAGATTGGCTGTGGCGCGCGGCCGCGCGGGGGCACTGGCCCCTGTTCTGGGTCGATGCCATCGCGCTGGCGATGGCCTTCGGCTTCGCCCGCCTGGCCGTGGCCAGCCAGCGGCGCGCCCGCAGCGGCGACCCCAACAGCGTCTGGGCCAACTAAGCTTTCGCCGGGCATGGCCCGGCGCTACCGCTGCGGGTGTTCTTCGCCCGGGTAACGACTTATTTCGATCAGGTTGCCATCCGGGTCGCGGACGTACACCGATTCGATCGGCCCCAGCGCACCGGTGCGTGCGACCGGCCCCTGCTCCACCGCCACGGCATGCGCCCGCAGGTGTGCCAGCACATCGGCCGTCGCTGTGCGCGTGACCAGGCACAGGTCGGCACTGCCCGGCGTCGGCCGCAGCGCGTGCGGTTGCAGCGGTGCGCTGGCCGGATGCAGGTTGATTTTCTGCTGGCCGAACTGCAGCGCGGTGCGACCGGCACCGAAGCGCACGATCTGCATGCCGAGCACGCGCTGGTAGAAATCACAGCTGCGTTCGATGTCGGCGACGGTGAGGACCAGGTGGTCCAGGCGTTCGAGATGGATCATGCGCAAAGCGTAGCGCCGCCGGCGTCGTCGCAGTGTGCGGTGTCGGGCCGGTGGCGTTGCCGCACGGCGCCGGGCGTGACCCGGCGCCGCCGACTCAATCGCCGATGCGCGCTTTCTGCCACGGGCCGAGCATGGCGTTGAGCAGGCTGGCCTGCCCGTCGTCGCCGGTCAGTTCCCACATGAACACCCCGGCCAGGCCCTGCTCGCGGGCGAACTGGGCACGCAGGCCGATCGAGCGCGGGTCTTCATAGCTGATGAAGATCTTCTGCCCGGCGTTGTACAGCCACGGGCTCTGCGCCTGCGGTTGCCAGTGCTTGGTCCAACCCGGCTGGTCGAGATAACGCGCTTTGATCACCCGCCAGTCGCCGGCATCGGCGGGTGCGCTGTAGGGCTGATACAGGCCATCCGGCGCATCACCGGTAACCTTGAAGCCGCGCCCGTAGAAAGGCACGCCCAGCACCAGCTTGTCGGCCGGCACGCCGTGCTCGCGGTAGTACTGCACCGCACCGGCCACGTTGTTCCAGCGCCGCAGTTCCGGCGCCAGCGGATCGGCCGGCACTTCATGCAAGGGCGCATTGAAGGTCGACACCGAAGAGAAGCCGGTGCCCATGTCGTAGCTCATCAGGTTGATGAAATCCAACACCTTGGCCAGCGCCGGCAGGTCGTAACTCGCGGCCGGATCGTAAGGACCGTCGGTCTGCAGGCGTCCAGCGGCCAGCGCGGCAGTCAGCAGCATCGGCTGTCCCGCCTTGCGGCCGCGCGCGTCGAGTGCCTGGCGGAACGCCTGCGCGAGCAGGGTCAGGTTGGCGCGATCCTGCGGGCGGTGCGCCAGCTCCTTCGGCCCGCCACTGACCGGAAATTCCCAGTCGATGTCGACGCCGTCGAAACTGCCCGCGTGGCGATCGAAGAACAGCGCCATGCACGAGTCGACCATGCGCCTGCGGCTGGCCTCGGTCAGTGCCGCATCGGAGAACCCGCCTGCGCCCCAGCCCCCAATCGAGATCAGCGTGCGCAGGTGCGGATGCGCCCTCTTGAGCTCGGCCAACGCGGCGAAGTTCTTCGGCGCTTCCGCGCCGACCGTGCAGCGCCCGTCCTCGAGGGTGGAGAACGCATAGAACAGGTGCGTCAGGCGCTCGGCCGGAATGTTCGAGACCGGATAGCGCTCGGCCGAACCGCCCGGGTAGTAAGCGCCGAAGATCGGCGGCTGTGCGGGCCGCGCATGCGCGGCGATGGGCAAGGCACCGGCAATCAGCACGGCAAGGACGGCCACGGTCTGGCGGAACATGGGATCTCCCGGTTCGAAGGCGCAGCCACGTTAGCAAACGGATGGGGCGGCGGGACGCATGTCGCGGCATGTCGTCCCATGGACAGGCGCGATCCGTACAACCATGACAGAACGATGGCCACGTCGCGGCTTCCATGCACTGCAGCAGGACATGCAGCGACCTGGATGAGCGGCACTTCATGACATCAAGGCAAAGAAAAAGCGGGCCGAAGCCCGCTTTTTCATTTCAGCAATTCCAGAAGCGTGTCAACCAAGGTTGACAGCTACCGTAATCGACCTGAGGTCGATTACTCGGCGCTGACGGCGTCGCCTTCTTCCACGGCCTTCATCGACAGGCGGATACGGCCCTGCTTGTCGACTTCCAGCACCTTGACCTTGACCACATCGCCTTCCTTCAGCACGTCGCCGACCTTCTCGACGCGATCGCTGGAGATCTGCGACACGTGGACCAGGCCGTCCTTGCCCGGCAGGATCGTGACGAACGCACCGAAGTCCATGATCTTGGCGACCTTGCCTTCGTAGATGCGGCCCGGCTCGACGTCCGAGGTGATCTGCTCGATGCGGGCCTTGGCGGCCTGGGCAGCGATGGCGTTGACCGAAGCGATGACGATGGTGCCGTCATCCTGGATGTCGATCTGGGTGCCGGTTTCCTTGGTGATGGCCTGGATGGTCGAACCGCCCTTGCCGATCACTTCGCGGATCTTGTCCGGGTGGATCTTGATGGTCAGCAGGCGCGGCGCGTAGTCCGACAGCTCTTCACGCGGCGCGGTCAGGCCGTGGGCCATTTCGCCCAGGATGTGCAGGCGGCCAGCCTTGGCCTGCTGCAGGGCCTGCTTCATGATCTCTTCGGTGATGCCTTCGATCTTGATGTCCATCTGCAGGGCGGAGATGCCCTCAGCAGTACCGGCCACCTTGAAGTCCATGTCGCCCAGGTGATCTTCGTCACCCAGGATGTCGGACAGGACGACGAAGCGCTCGCCTTCCTTGACCAGGCCCATGGCAATACCGGCCACCGGTGCCTTCACCGGCACGCCGGCGTCCATCAGGGCCAGCGACGAGCCGCAGACCGACGCCATCGACGAAGAACCGTTCGACTCGGTGATTTCCGAGACGACGCGGATGGTGTACGGGAACGATTCCAGCGACGGCATGACAGCCAGCACGCCACGCTTGGCCAGGCGACCGTGGCCGATTTCGCGGCGCTTCGGGCCCATCATGCGGCCGCACTCACCCACCGAGAACGGAGGGAAGTTGTAGTGGAACAGGAAGTTTTCCTTGTACTCACCAGCAACGGCGTCGATGACCTGGCCGTCACGGGCGGTGCCCAGCGTGATGGTCACGATGGCCTGGGTTTCGCCACGGGTGAACAGCGAGGAACCGTGGGTACGCGGCAGCACGCCGGTCTTCACGGTGATCGGGCGGACGGTGTCCAGCGCACGGCCGTCGATGCGGACCTTGGTGTCCAGCACCGAGTCACGCATGGTGCGGTATTCCAGTTCGCCGAATTCCTTCGACAGCTCGGCCGGGTTCCAGCCTTCGGCGGCCACGCGGCCGGCCAGGGCTTCGAACACGTCCTTCTTGATCGCCGAGATGGCGTCACGGCGCTGCAGCTTGTCACGCACCTGGAAGGCTTCGCCCAGGCGCGGGCCGATGGCTTCCTTCAGGGCGGAGATCAGCGCGTCGTTCTTGGCCGGGGCTTCCCAGGTCGACGGCTTGGTGCCGGCTTCGACGGTCAGTTCGTTGATCGCGTTGATGACCTTCTGCATTTCGCGGTGACCGAAGGTCACGGCGCCCAGCATCACTTCTTCGGACAGCAGCGCGGCTTCGGATTCAACCATCAGCACGGCGTTGGAGGTACCGGCGACGACCAGTTCCAGCTGCGAGTCAGCCAGTTCGCTGACGGTCGGGTTGAGGATGTACTCGCCGTTCTTGTAACCGACCTTGGCAGCGCCGATCGGACCCATGAACGGGGTGCCGGCCAGGGCCAGGGCAGCCGAGGCACCGATCAGGGCCGGAATGTCACCGTCCACGTCCGGGTTCAGCGACATCACCGTGGCGATGATCTGCACTTCGTTCTTGTAGTCTTCCGGGAACAGCGGGCGGATCGGACGGTCGATCAGACGCGAGATCAGGGTTTCCTTCTCGGTCGCACGGCCTTCACGCTTGAAGAAACCACCCGGGATACGGCCGCCGGCGTAGAACTTTTCCTGATAATCGACGGTCAGCGGGAAGAAGTCCTGGCCTTCGCGCGCGCTCTTGGCGGCGACGGCGGTGACCAGCAGTACGGTGTCATCCATCTTGACGATGACGGCGCCGCTGGCCTGACGGGCGACTTCGCCGGTCTCAAGCGTGACGGTGTGCTTGCCGTACTGGAAGGTTTTGGTGATTTTTGCCACGGAGGGTGTCCTTGGGGATGCTGTCTGCGAATTTGGACCGTCGGCGACCCTTGCCGCCAGCGGGTGACCGGATCGTTCCGGCCTGAATCGGGGATTGCGGTACTACAAAACAAAACCGCGGCGCATCGCTGCGCCGCGGGGGATTCGTTGCTTAGCGACGCAGGCCAAGCTTCTCGATCAGGGCCTTGTAGCGCTCGACGTCCTTCTTCTTCAGGTAGTCGAGCAGGCTGCGACGGCGGTTGACCATCTGCAGCAGGCCGCGGCGGCTGTGGTGGTCCTTCTTGTGGGTCTTGAAGTGGCCGGTCAGCAGTTCGATGCGGGCGGTCAGCAGGGCCACCTGGACTTCCGGGGAGCCGGTGTCAGCGGCGCTGCGCTTGTTGTCTTCAATGACCTTCTGGGTGTCGATCGACATTTTCTTTTTTCTCTGTGATGCGTGGCCGGCAGGAACGCGCTTCGCGCACCGCCAGGCTCGCCGTGGACTACGAGGATGAAACCTGCGCGGGGCAGGCTGCCGGAAAACGGCCGCGAAATTGTAACGGCCGGGGGCTTCCGGGACAAGGACCGGGGCTGAACCGGGAGGCCCGGGTCAGAGGTTGAAACGACGCTGCGGGGCCAGCAGGCCACTCTCATCGACCTGGCCCAGGCCCTGGACAGCATCGTCCGGTCCAAACACGGCCACCAGGCCACGGGGCCAGGACAGGTCGCGCTGGCGCTGGCCGACGCAGAACCGGTGGGCCTGCTCGGCATCGAGGTCGACCCGGGGGTATTCCGCCAGGCCGGCCGCCAGCGGCAGCAGCAGCGCGTCCATGCCCGCCTCGTCCCCGGCCTCGGCCATCGCCCGCAGCTGGTCCAGGGTGACCATGGCCGGCTCGCGGAACGGCTCGACCCACAGCCGGCGCAGCGCACTGATATGGGCGCCACAGCCCAGGCGTTCGCCGAGGTCGCGGGCCAGGCTGCGGATGTAGGTGCCGGAGCCACAGGTCACGCGCAGCCGCAGTCGTTCCGGCTGCTGCTCGAGTACGTCGATGGCGTGCACCTGCACCTCGCGTTCGGGCGCCTCGATGACATCACCGCGGCGGGCCTTCACATACAGCGGTTCACCGCCCTGCTTCAGCGCCGAATAGATCGGGGCACGCTGGCGGATGTTGCCGGTCAAAGGCGCCAGCGCCGCCTGCAGGGCTTCGGCGCTGATTGCCGGCACCGGGCGCTGCAGCAGCACCTGGCCTTCGGCATCGTCGGTATCGGTGGTCTGGCCGAGCACGATCTCGGCATCGTAGGCCTTGGCCGACCCCAGCAGCAGGCCAGCGATCTTGGTCGCCTCGCCGAAGCACAGCGGCAGCAGGCCGGTGGCGAGCGGGTCGAGGCTGCCGGTGTGGCCGCCCTTCTCGGCACGGAACAGGCGGCGCGCCACCTGCAGGGCGGCGTTGGAGCTCATGCCGGTCGACTTGTCGAGCAGCAGGATGCCATCCAGGCGGCGGAACTGAATTCGGGTCATGACAGGATTGTGTAGCGCCGAGCCATGCTCGGCTTCCGCAGCGATGCGCGAGATCGAAAGCAGCCGAGCATGGCCCGGCGCTACAGGGACATTATTCGTCGTCGCTCTCGCGACGCTTCTCGGCGGCCAGCGTATCGGGCAGGTCGCGCAGGATGTTGTCGATGTGCTCACCACGGTCGACCGAGTCGTCGTAGTGGAAGTGCAGTTCCGGCACGTGGCGCAGCTTCATCGCACGCGCCAGGTCCATGCGCAGTCGGTAGCCCAGCTCCTTCAGCCCGGCCACGGCCTCGGCGGAGCGCTCGGGCATCAGCGCGGTGACGAACACCTTGGCATGGGCCATGTCACGGGTGATTTCCACGTCGGACACGCTCACCGAGGGCAACCCATGCTCGCGCACGGCGTTGTGCACCAGGGTGCCGAGTTCACGGCGCAGCTGGGCGGAGACACGGTCGGTTCGATGGAAAGTCTTGGGCACGAGGAGCTCTTGGTTCAGTTGTCGCCCGACCAACGGTCGGGCGCTACATCTACATGGTACCCGACCGTGGGTCGGGTTCTACAGCATGGCAGGGCCCGACCGGGCTCTACCAGGGCAGGGCCCGACCGCTGGTCGGGCCACCGTGCAGCATTACAGGGTGCGCGGCACTTCGATGCGCTCGAAGCACTCGATCTGGTCGCCCGGCTTGACGTCGTTGTAGGCCTTCACCGCGATACCGCATTCGGTACCGTTGCGGACTTCCTCGACGTTCTCCTTGAAGCGGCGCAGCGATTCCAGTTCGCCCTCGAAGATCACCACGCTGTCGCGCAGGACGCGGATCGGCTTGTTGCGCTTGACCACGCCCTCGATGACCATGCAGCCGGCGACGGCACCCAGCTTCGAGCTGCGGAAGACGTCGCGGACCTCGGCGATACCGATGATCTCTTCGCGGATTTCCACGCCCAGCAGACCGGAAGCCACCTGCTTCACCTGGTCGATCACGTCATAGATGATCGAGAAGTAACGCAGGTCGACTCCGTTGGATTCGATGATGCGACGCGCCGAAGCGTCCGCACGCACGTTGAAGCCGATGACGGTGGCCTTCGACGCGGCTGCCGAGTTGGCATCCGACTCGGTGATGCCGCCCACGCCGGAGTGGATCACGTTGATGCGGATGTCGTCGTTGGACAGCGCGACCAGTGCCTGGCTCAGGGCCTGCACCGAACCCTGCACGTCGGCCTTGATGACCAGGTTGAGGACCTGCTGGCCCTCGCCCTTGCCCAGGGTCGCCATGATGTCTTCCATGCGGCTGCCGGCAGTAGCGACCAGGCGCGATTCACGGCGCTTGGTCTCACGCTGCTGGGCCACGTCCTTGGCCAGGCGCTCGTCCTCGACCACCACGAAGTCGTCACCCGCTTCGGGCACGCCGGACAGGCCCAGGACCTGCACCGGAATGGACGGGCCGGCGAACTCCGGCTGCTTGCCGGTCTCGTCGAACAGCGCACGCACGCGGCCGTACTGGATGCCGCACACCAGGTAGTCGCCCTTCTTCAGGCGGCCCTGCTGCACCAGCACCGTCGCGACCGGGCCGCGGCCCTTGTCCAGCGACGATTCGATCACCACGCCCGAGGCGCGGCCTTCATCGACCGCCTTCAGTTCCAGCAGTTCGGCCTGGATCGAGATGGCGTCCAGCAGGTCGTCGATGCCCAGGCCGGTCTTGGCCGAGATCTCCACCATCTGGGTGTCACCACCGAAGTCTTCGGCCACGACCTGCTCGGACAGCAGTTCGTTCTTGACCCGCATCGGATCGGCGTCGGACTTGTCGATCTTGTTGATCGCCACGATCAGCGGCACACCCGCCGAACGGGCGTGCTGGATCGCTTCCTTGGTCTGCGGCATGACGCCGTCATCGGCGGCCACGACCAGCACCACGATGTCGGTCAGCTTGGCGCCGCGCGCACGCATCGAGGTGAAGGCGGCGTGGCCCGGGGTGTCCAGGAAGCTGATCACGCCCTTGGGCGTGTCCACGTGGTAGGCACCGATGTGCTGGGTGATGCCGCCCGCTTCGCCGGTGGCGACCTTGGTGCGGCGGATGTAATCCAGCAGCGAGGTCTTGCCGTGGTCGACGTGGCCCATGATGGTGACCACCGGCGGACGCTGGGTGGCCTCGCCCTGGTTTTCACCGGCGGAGGCCAGCAGTGCGTCTTCGGCGTCGTTGTCGTTGGCACGGATCGCCTTGTGGCCGAGTTCTTCGGTCACCAGTGCGGCGGTGTCGTGGTCGATGGACTGGGTGATGGTCGCCATCACGCCCATCTTGAACAGCGCCTTGACCACCTCGCCGCCCTTCAGCGCCAGCTTCTGCGCCAGGTCGGCCACGGTGATGGTGTCGCCGATCGCCACTTCACGCACCACCGGTGCGGTCGGACGCTCGAAGGCGTGCGGACCGGCATTGTTGCCACCGCGCGACATGTCGCGACGGCCACCGGCCTGGTTGCGGCCGCCCGGACGACCCCGGGTGTTGCTGTTGTTGCTGTTGCCACGACGCGCACGATCGGCGGCCGACAGGTGCATCTGGCCGGCGAAACGGTCACCCGGGCCACGCTCGTTGCGCGGCGCGCTGCGGTTGTTGCGGTCGTCGTTGCGCGGCGGCGGCGGTGCACCACGCGGCGCAGCCGGGGCTGCGGCCGGGGTACGCGGCGGGCGCGGCGCGGTTTCGTCGATCGGAGCACGCTTGGGCTTGCTGGCAGCCAGCGTCTCGGCCGCCTTGGCGGCAGCCGCAGCTTCCTCGGCGGCCTTCTTCTCGGCCTCGGCGCGTTCCTTGGCGGCGGCCTCTTCCTCACGGGCACGGACGATGGCTTCGTCGCGCAGACGATCCTTTTCGGCCAGGGCCTGCTGTTCGGCGAGGTTGCGCGCGCGCGACTCTTCCAGCTTGCGCAGGATGTCGGCGCGCTCTTCGTCCGGCGTCATGGCGCGAGCACCATCCTTGACGTAGGTCCGCTTCTGGCGCACCTCGACATTCACGGTCGTCTTGCTGCGACCGGAATTGACCGTCACTTCCTGCTGCTTCCGGCGGTTGAGCGTGATCTTCTTTGCAGACTGATCGGTCTCTTCCGGGGCCTGCTCGGGCTTGCCGTGCGAACGACGAAGGAAGCCCAGGAGCTTCACCTTCTCGGAGCTGGTCACGACCTGGTCGGGACCGCTGAACTTCATGCCGGCACCGGCCAGCTGTTCCAGCAGTTTTTCGACCGGCGTGTTGACCAGTTCGGCAAGCTTGCGGATGGTGGTTTGCTGCGACATTCGGATCCTATGATCTTGTGGGCGCCCCCCCGCATCTGGAGGTGGCGCGGATTCTACGCCCTGAGCGGCTCAGGGCCCTGTTCATTGCCGGCTCATTCGCCGCGTTCCAGTCGGGCGATCTCCTCGGCACGGGCGGCCAGGATCAGCGCAGCGGCGCGCGCCTGATCCAGTCCTTCGATGCCGAAGTCCATGACCTCGTCGGCGGCCAGGTCGGACAGATCCTCGCTGGTACGCACGCCGTGGCCGGCCAGCGCGTATGCGGTGGCTTCGTCCATGCCCTTCAGGGACAGCAGGTCCTGCGCCGGCTGGCCGTCTTCAAGGCCTTCTTCGACTGCCAGGGCCTCATTGAGCAGCGCATCGCGGGCACGAGCGCGCAGCTCTTCGACGATGTCCTCGTCGAAACCTTCCACGGCCAGCAGTTCGCCGACCGGGACATATGCGATTTCCTCGACGGTGCCGAAGCCTTCGCTGACCAGGATGCCGGCAATTTCCTCGTCCACTTCCAGCTTGTCCATGAACAGCTGGCGGGCGGCAGCCTGCTCGGCCTCCGACTTGGCGGTGACCTGGTCCTGGGTCATCACGTTGAGCTGCCAGCCGGTCAGGCGGCTGGCCAGCCGTACGTTCTGGCCACCCTTGCCGATCGCCTGGGCCAGGCGGTCTTCGGCAACGGCCAGGTCCATCGAGTGCTTGTCTTCATCGACGATGATCGACTGCACTTCGGCCGGTGCCATCGCGTTGATGACGAAGTTGGCCGGGTTGTCGTTCCACAGCACGATGTCCACGCGCTCGCCATTGAGCTCGTTGGACACGGCCTGCACGCGCGAACCGCGCATGCCGATGCAGGCACCGATCGGATCGGTGCGCTGGTCGTGGGCCAGCACGGCGATCTTGGCGCGGTCGCCCGGGTCACGTGCACAGGCCTTGATTTCCACCAGGCCCTGGCCGACTTCCGGCACTTCCAGCTTGAACAGCTCGATCATGAATTCCGGCGCGGCGCGGCTGATGAACAGCTGCGGGCCACGCGGCTCGGAACGCACTTCGGCCAGGTAACCACGCACGCGGTCACCGGCGCGCAGCACGTCGCGCGGGATGCCCTTGTCCTTCGGGATGAAGCCTTCGGCGTTGCCACCCAGGTCGACATAGATGTTGCCGCGCTCGGCGCGCTTGACCACGCCGGTGATCAGTTCACCCACGCGGTCCTTCCACGCATCCACGACCTGCTGGCGCTCGGCTTCGCGCACGCGCTGGACGATGACCTGCTTGGCCGCCTGGGCAGCGATGCGGCCGAAATCCGGGTTCTCGATCTGCTCTTCGATGTAGTCGCCGACCTCGACGCCCTCGGCTTCGTCGACGGCGTCCATCAGGCGGATCTGGCGGTCGGGCGATTCCATGACCACGTCATCGGCCACCACTTCCCAGCGGCGGAAGGTTTCGTAGCTGCCATCCTTGTGGTCGATGACCACGCGGGTCAGCACTTCCTCGTCGGGATAGCGCTTCTTCGCTGCCGAGGCCAGGGCGGCCTCGATGGCATCGAAGATCACTTCACGCGGCACGCCCTTCTCGTTGGCGACTGCGTCGACTACCAGCAACAGTTCCTTGCTCATTGGCTCACTCCGCGCGCGGCTTCTTTGCCGCCGGCTCGTTGGAAGAAGAATTCGTGTTCGGCTTCGGACGCTTCGGTGCCGGACCGGTCGGCTTGCTCGGGGCCAGCCCCAGCGCCACCCAGTCGGGCATGATCCGTGCCTTGTCGATGTTGTCGGCCGACACGACCACTTCGGCCTTGTCGACGATGAACGTGATGGTCCCCGCCGCCTCGTCGGTCGCTTCGATACGACCCTGCAGGCGACGACGGTTGTCCTGCGGCAGCTTAAGCGTGACCTTGGCCGATTCGCCCTGGTGGCGGGCAAACTGCTCCAGGTTGAACAGCGGCCGGTCCACGCCCGGCGAGGACACTTCCAGCGTGTAATTGCCGCTGATCGGGTCCTCGACGTCCAGCTGCGCCGACACTTCGCGGCTGACCCGCTCGCAGTCGTCGACATTGATGATGCGCTCGGGCTGTTCAGCCAGCGGCACGTCGATGTAAAGGCGCAGGGTCGCACCGCCGGGGGCCGGCAGATACTCAACGCCCAGCAGCTCCAGGCCCAGCGACACAACGGTCGGGGCGAGCAGATTCGCGATGTCGGTTGCCTTGTCGCTCACAGCCTGCCTTGATCTCTATGGTTGGGTGCCGGCCTTGGCCGGCGTGGAAACATGACGCCCCGGAAACGACAAAGGGCCCGCTGGGCCCCTTTTCCGGAAAGACTCCGGTGACTGGATTCCGGTTGCAACCCGCATGGCCTGCTGGTTGCGGCCCTCCTTCCGGATCTGGACTCCCGCCGGGAGGCCGCCTTCAGGGGTACTGCTAGGCCGCTGATGATAGCGGCTGCACCGCGCTGGTGCAAGGTGCGGACCCGGGGTCAGATCCCTTTTGCCGTGGAAGAGGGATCTGACCCCGATCACGCGGACACGACGCAGACCCCAAAGAAAAACGCCTCCGAAGCAGGGCTTCGAAGGCGATTCCTTTACTTGGTAGCGGGGGCAGGATTTGAACCTGCGACCTTCGGGTTATGAGCCCGACGAGCTGCCAGACTGCTCCACCCCGCATCAGAAGCGGAATTATGAGCGATTGCTTCGAAACATGCAAGCGATCCCTCATTCATCAAACCGGTTGGCGCCGATCCGACGTTGGTAGCGGGGGCAGGATTTGAACCTGCGACCTTCGGGTTATGAGCCCGACGAGCTGCCAGACTGCTCCACCCCGCACCGGAAGTACTTGAACTGCTGCCCCGCCCTTTCGAGGGAGGCTGCCGCAACGATGTTCTGGCTGAACCGCTGCAGTGACAACTCAGGCTGCGCATATTACACGAATCGCGCAGCTTTGTGTCAACTTTTATGCAAGATGCGCAAATGCCTGCTGGCACCAGACCATGATCGGGTTCCAGGCCAGGCCCAGCGCGAGCAGCGCCAGGGCATTCACGCCCAGCACCACGCCCAGCACGCGGTCATTGCTGCGCGGCATGGCCTCGCCCACCGGCTCATCGAAGTACATGACCTTGATGACGCGCAGGTAGTAGAAGCAGCCGACCACGGCGCACAGCACGCCGAGGATGGCCAGCCACAGCAGGCCGCCGTTGACGGCCGCGCCCAGCACCGCCAGCTTGGTCCAGAAGCCCAGGAACGGCGGGATACCGGCCAGCGACGCCATGATGCACAGCACCAGGCCGGCCATCCACGGGTTGCGGGCGTTCAGGCCCTTGAAGTCCTCGATGTTCTCGGCTTCAAAGCCGGCACGCGACAGCGCGATGATCGCGCCGAAGGCCGCGGTGGACATGATCGCGTAGGCCAGTGCGTAGAACAGCGCGGCGGCGTAGCCCTGCGAACCGCCACCGGCGATGCCCATCAGCAGGAAGCCGATGTGCGAGACGGTGGAGAACGCCAGCATGCGCTTGAGGTTGCTCTGCGCGATGGCCATCAGGTTGCCGATGACCAGCGATACCGCGGCCAGGCCGGCGATCAGCAGCTGCAGTTCGGTCGACAGCGGACCCACGCCCATTTCCAGCAGGCGGTAGGCCATGCCGAACGCGGCCAGCTTCGGCGCCGAGCTGATGAACAGTGCGATCGGTGCCGGGGCACCCTGGTACACGTCCGGCAGCCACATGTGGAACGGCGCGGCACCCAGCTTGAAGGCGACGCCGGCGATCATGAACACCGCACCGGTGATCAGCAGCACGCGCTCTTCCGAGTGCGGGATGGCCTCACGGATCACATCCAGGTGCAGGCTGCCGGTGGCGCCGTAGATCAGCGACATGCCGTACAGCAGCAGGCCCGAGGCCAGCGAACCCAGCACGATGTACTTCATCGCCGCTTCCGAGGCCAGGCCGCTTTCGCGGTTGCTGGCGACCAGGGCGTAGGAGCACAGCGCCAGCAGTTCCAGGCCCAGGTAGACCATCAGCAGGCTGCCGGCCGAGACCAGGATCATCATGCCGGCGGTGCCGAACAGGATCAGCACCGGGATCTCGCCCTGGAACAGGTCGCGGTCACGCAGGTAGCGCCAGCCGTAGACCAGGGTCAGGCCGCTGAGCAGCACGATCCCGGTCTTCATCACGTCCGCGGCGGTATCGCGCACGAACATGCCATGGAAGACCTCGCCCTGCCCGCCCACGCCGGTGGCCAGCATGAACAGCACCACGGCCAGCGCAGCGAGCGAGAACAGGTGGGTGACGATCTTGTTCCGGTTGCTGACGAACAGGTCGAGGATCATCAGGGCGAAGGCGCTGCCGATCAGCACCAGCTCGGGAGCGAGCGGTGGCAGGTCAGCGGCGGTCAATGGCAGCAGCGGCGAGGTGGTCATCATCAAATCCTGGAATTACAGCAGCTTGCTGGATGCGATCTGCATCGCCAGCTTCGCGATCGAGGGCTCCATCAGGTCGGTCAGCGGCTTGGGGTAGATGCCCAGGGCCAGCACGCCGATGGCGAACACGCCCAGCACCAGCCATTCGCGGCCGTTGATGTCCTTCAGTTCGGCAACATGGCTGTTGGCCACTTCACCGAAGAAGATGCGCTTGTACAGCCACAGGGTGTAGGCGGCGCCGATGATCAGGGTGGTGGCCGCGCCCAGGGCGATCCACGGATTACGCTGGAAGGCCGACAGGATGACCATGAACTCGCCAACGAAGCCGCTGGTACCCGGCAGGCCCGCGTTGGCCATGAAGAACAGCATCGCGAAGGTGGCGAACCACGGCATCACGTTGACCACGCCGCCGTAGTCGGCGATGCGGCGGCTGTGCATGCGGTCGTACAGCACGCCGACGCAGGAGAACATCGCGCCGGACACGAAGCCGTGCGAGATCATCTGCACCATGGCGCCCTGCAGGCCCAGGCGCGCGGCATCGGCGTTGCCGGCTTCACGCACCAGCCACAGCGCGATGAAGGTGCCCAGGGTGACAAAGCCCATGTGCGCGATCGACGAATAGGCGATCAGCTTCTTCATGTCGTCCTGCACCAGGGCGACCAGGCCGACGTAGATCACCGCGATCAGCGACAGTGCAATCACCAGCCAGGCCCACTCCTGCGACGCGTCCGGGACGATCGGCAGGTTGAAGCGCAGGAAGCCGTAGCCACCGATCTTCAGGGCGATCGCGGCCAGGATCACCGAACCGGCGGTCGGCGCTTCCACGTGGGCGTCCGGCAGCCAGGTGTGGACCGGGAACATCGGCACCTTGACCGCGAAGGCGATCAGGAAGGCGAAGAAGATCCAGGTCTGCTCCTTGGCCGACAGCGGCAGCGCGTACAGGTCGGCCAGCTGGAAGCTGCCGCCCTTCATGTACAGGTAGATCAGCGCCACCAGCATCAGCACCGAGCCGAGGAAGGTGTACAGGAAGAACTTCAGCGCGGCGTAGATGCGGCGCGGACCGCCCCAGACACCGATGATCAGGAACATCGGGATCAGCATCGCTTCGAAGAACACGTAGAACAGCATCGCGTCCGTCGCGGCGAAGATGCCGACGGTGACGCCTTCCAGGATCAGGAAGGCCGCCACGTACTGGTTGACGCGCTTGTCGATGGCGCTCCAGGCGCCGATCAGGGCAAGCACGCTGACCAGGGTGGTCAGCAGGATCAGCGCCACGGCAATGCCGTCCACGCCCAGGTTGTAGCCGATCTTGTACGCCGGGATCCAGGCATGGGTCTCGACGAACTGCAGACCATCGACGCCTGCGTTGTAGCCGCTCAGCAGCGAGAGGCTCGCCACGAACGTCAGCACCGCTACGCCCAGCGACGCCCAGCGGGCGGTCTGCGCATCACGGATCGCAAGGATCAGGGCACCACCGATGATCGGCAGCCAGATGAGGACACTGAGTAGAGGCCAGTTCGACACGTCTTCTTATTCCGTACAGGTCATCAACGCAGGTAATGCATCAGCACGCCCAGCAGGGCAATCAGGCCGATGATCATCGCGAAGGCGTAGTGATAGAGGAAACCGGATTGGGTACGACGCAGCACGCCGGCTGCGACGTCCACAACACGTGCCGAGAGATTGACCACGCCGTCGACGATGTTGCTGTCGATCCAGCGCGAGACCTTGCCCAGCTTGACGCTGCCACCGGCAAAGCCATCGATCCACAGCTTGTCGAAGCCGTACTTGTTTTCCAGTACCGACACCAGCGGAGCGAAGGTCTTGCGGGCCTTGCCCGACAGGTCCGGCTTCCACAGGTAGAACAGTGCGGCCAGCAGGAAGCCCGCAACGGTCAGCATGAACGCCGGAGCCATCATGCCGTGCAGCGCGAAGGCGACCGGGCCATGGAACTCCTCGCCCAGGAAGCCGACGGTGTTCTTGGCCGGATCGTAGAAGTCGACGATGCCGGTGAAGAACGTGTGCGCCTGGCCCTTGATGGCATCGTGCGCGTGGTTGCCGGCCCAGTCGGTGCCGTACAGCATCGGGCCGATGCTGAAGAAACCGATGGCGATCGACGGGATGGCCAGCAGGATCAGCGGCAGGGTCACCACCCACTGGGTTTCGTGCGGCTCGTGCGGACCGTGGCCATGGCCGTGGTCGTCATGATGCGCATCGCCGTGGTGGGCGTCGGCAGCGTGGTGATCGTCATGGCCGTGGCCATGGGCGTGGTCATCATGCGCGTCGCGGAAACGCTCCTTGCCGTGGAAGGTCAGGAACAGCAGGCGGAAACTGTAGAAGCTGGTGACGATCACGCCACCCAGCACGGCCCAGTAGCCATAGGTGGCCACCCAGCTGTTGGACAGGTGCGCGTGCAGCTCGGCCGCCTCGATGATGGTGTCCTTCGAGTAGAAGCCGGAGAAGAACGGCGTGCCGACCAGCGCCAGGGTACCGATCCACATGGTGATGAAGGTGATCGGCATGTACTTGCGCAGGCCGCCCATCTTGCGCATGTCCTGCTCGTGGTGCATCGCGATGATGACCGAGCCGGCGCCCAGGAACAGCAGGGCCTTGAAGAAGGCGTGGGTCATCAGGTGGAACACGGCAGCCGAATAGGCCGACACGCCCAGCGCAACCGTCATGTAGCCCAGCTGCGACAGGGTCGAGTACGCGACCACGCGCTTGATGTCGTTCTGCACGATGCCGATCAGGCCGGTGAAGAACGCGGTGGTGGCGCCGATGAACAGCACGAAGTTCAGCGCGGTCTGCGACAGCTCGAACAGCGGCGACATGCGGGTGACCATGAAGATACCGGCGGTCACCATCGTCGCGGCGTGGATCAGTGCCGAGATCGGGGTCGGGCCTTCCATCGAGTCCGGCAGCCACACATGCAGCGGGACCTGGGCCGACTTGCCCATGGCACCGATGAACAGGCAGATGCAGATGACGGTGGCGATCGACCAGATCACCGGCTCGTTCAGCAGCTGCATGCCCAGGATCGTGCCGTCCCAGATCTGCAGCTGGGCGCGCGGGTCGGCCAGCATGCCGGCCTGCGAGAACACCTGCGAGTAGTCCAGGGTGCCGAACACCCACAGCACGCCGGCGATGCCCAGCAGGAAGCCGAAGTCACCGACGCGGTTGACCAGGAACGCCTTCATGTTGGCGAAGATCGCGGTCGGGCGCTTGAACCAGAAGCCGATCAGCAGGTACGACACCAGGCCCACCGCTTCCCAGCCGAAGAACAGCTGCAGGAAGTTGTTGCTCATCACCAGGGTGAGCATCGAGAAGGTGAACAGCGAGATGTAGCTGAAGAACCGCTGGTAGCCCGGATCGTCCTGCATGTAGCCGATCGTGTAGATGTGGACCAGCAGCGACACGAAGGTCACCACCACCATCATCATCGCGGTCAGCTTGTCGACCATGAAGCCGACGTGCGCCGAATACTGGCCCACTTCGAAGAACGTGTAGATGTTCTGGTTGAACGGCTGCGCACCGCCCCACAGCAGCTGGTAGAGCGTGTACATCGACAGGCCGCAGGCCACCGCGACGCCGAGGATGGTGATGGTCTGCGCGCCGAAGCGCTTGACCTGGCGACCGAACAGGCCGGCGATGATGCTGCCGAACAGCGGTGCGAGCACCACTGCGATCAACAGACTCTTGGAGAGAGTGATTTCCATCTGTGGATCAGCCCTTCAACGAATCGACTTCGCCGACATTGATCGTGCGGCGTGTACGGAACAGGGTCACCAGGATCGCCAGGCCGATGGCGGCTTCCGCGGCGGCGACGGTCAGGATGAAGAACACGAACAGCTGGCCGGACGGATCGCCCAGCTGACGCGAGAAGCCGACGAAATTGATGTTCACCGACAGCAGCATCAGTTCGATCGACATCAGCAGGACGATGACGTTCTTCCGGTTGAGGAAGATGCCGGCCAGGCTGATGGCGAACAGCACCGCGCCCAGCGCGAGGATATGGCCAAGGGTGATCACGGCTGGGTCTCCTCGCCGGCGACCGGCTTGCTGTTGCTGTGCACGACCGGCGCTTCGGCACCCATCTTGACCATGCGCAGGCGCTGGCCGGCCTTGACCATGGTCTGCTCGCCCGGGTTCTGGCTCTTCACGCCGGTACGGCGACGCAGGGTCAGCATCACGGCGGCAACCACGGCCACGGTCAGGATGACGGCGGCGAACTCGAACGGCAGCAGGTACTCGGTGAACAGCGTGCGTGCCAGCCAGGTGATGTTGGAGCTGTCGGCGGCGACCGCAGCGGCGTTGTCGGCCGGGAACGGCGTGATCGAACGCGCCTTGACCCCGATCAGGATCAGCATCTGCGCCAGCATCGCGACCGCGACAATCAGGCCGACCGGCAGATAGCGCACCCAGCCCTCACGCAGCTTGGTGGGGTCGATGTCCAGCATCATCACCACGAACAGGAACAGCACCATCACCGCGCCGACGTAGACCAGCACCAGCGCCACACCGAGGAACTCGGCGCCCACCAGCAGCCACACGCAGGCGATGGAGAAGAAGGTCAGCACCAGGCAGAGCACGGCGTGAACCGGGTTGCGCACGCTGATCACCGCACCGGCCGAAACCGTTGCCGCGATGGCGAACACCCAGAAAGCGATATTTACCCAATCCATCTCTCGACCTCAGCGGTAAGCGGCATCGGCGGCGCGACGCTCGGCGATCTCGGATTCGAGACGGTCGCCCAGCGCCAGCAGCTGCGGCTTGGTAACGATGTTTTCGCCACGATTCTCGAAGTGGTACTCGAGGATGTGGGTTTCGACGATCGAGTCCACCGGGCAGCTTTCTTCACAGAAGCCGCAGAAGATGCACTTGAACAGGTCGATGTCATAGCGCGTGGTGCGGCGGGTGCCGTCCTCGCGCTTGGCCGAGTCGATGGTGATGGCCAGCGCCGGGCACACCGCTTCGCACAGCTTGCACGCAATGCAGCGCTCTTCGCCGTTGGGATAACGGCGCAGCGCGTGCAGGCCACGGAAGCGCGGCGACTGCGGGAACTTCTCCATCGGGTACATCATCGTGTACTTCGGCTTGAAGCTGTACTTCAGCGTCAGCCAGAGGCCCGCCAGCAGTTCGAGCAGCAGCAGGCTCTTGAAGTAATGGGTAATCCTGTTCATCACTTTAGACGCCCTTTTGAATCACGCCGAAGAACACCATGACGGCGGTAACCGCGATCCACAGAATGGCCAGCGGGATGAAGACCTTCCAGCCCAGGCGCATGATCTGGTCGTAGCGGAAGCGCGGGAAGCTGGCACGGAACCAGATGTAGGCACTGGCGAAGAAGAACACCTTGACGAACAGCCACGGCGCGCCCCCCTTCCAGATCCAGTCGACCAGCGGCGAGACATCGCCGAAGTTGACCCAGCCCTGGACCGGGCTCAGCCAGCCGCCGAGGAAGAAGATCGAGATCAGGAAGCTGATCAGGATCATGTTCGCGTATTCGGCCAGGAAGAACAGGGCGAAGGCACCGCCGGAGTACTCGACCATGTGGCCGGCGACGATTTCCGACTCGCCTTCCACCACGTCGAACGGCGCGCGGTTGGTTTCAGCCACGCCCGACACCCAGTAGATGACGAACAGCGGGAACAGCGGCAGCAGGAACCAGTCGAAGAAGCCGGAACTGCCGGCCTGCGCCATCACGATGTTGCTCAGGTTCAGGCTGCCCGAGGCGATCATCACGCCGACCAGGGCGAAGCCCATGGCGATTTCGTAGCTGATCATCTGCGCCGAGGCGCGCATCGCACCCAGGAACGCATACTTCGAGTTGGATGCCCAACCGGCCAGGATGATGCCGTAGATGCCCAGCGAGGTCATCGCCAGCAGGTACAGCAGGCCGGCGTTAGCGTTGGACAGCACGATCTGCGAATCGAAGGGCACCACCGACCAGGCCGCGAAGGCCGGGGCCAGGGTGATCAGCGGGGCCAGCAGATAGATCGCCTTGTTGGCGCTGCTCGGCTGGACCACTTCCTTGAACAGCAGCTTGAAGACGTCGGCGAAGGCCTGGAAGATGCCCATGCCCACGTACATCGGGCCGTGGCGGACGTGCATCCAGCCGATCAGCTTGCGTTCCCAGACCACGTAGAAGGCCACCGAGATGATCACCGGAACGGCGATCACCAGGATCTTCAGGATGATCCAGATCAGCGCGCCGATGTCACCGAGGCCCAGCAGCCACTGGTGCAGCGGGTCGACCGCGTTCAACAGCAATTCGTTCATGCAGCCACCACCGATACGCGAGCGGCACCCAGCGGCGCGGTCGCGCCGTGGCCCGATTCAATCCAGACCGAACCCGCAGCGACGCGGGCGTCGACCACCACCGGCAGGGTGGCCTTGCCGGCATCGGTGCCGACCTTGGCCATCTGCCCTTCCTGCAGCTGCAGGCGAGCGGCATCTTCTGCGTTCAGCACGATGCGCGGGGCGTTGTTGAGCGGATGCGACTGCAGTGCCGGGGCGCGACGGACCACCGCATCGGTGCGGTAGATCGCGGCGGTCGAAGCCACTTCCAGGCCTTCGCCGGCAACCACCGGCTGCGCCGAAGCGGCAACGGTGACCGACACCGGGGCCAGGCTGGCACGCAGGCCGGTCAGGTCGGTGAAGTCGAAACCGGCCAGCGCCATGTCGCCGCCCAGGGCACGCAGCACGCGCCAGCCCTCACGGGCCTCGCCCGGCAGCTTGCCGCCGGCACGGGCCGACTGCTCGCGACCATCGAGGTTGGTCAGGGTGGCGTCGATTTCCGGCAGCGCACCGATCGGCAGGATCACGTCAGCGACGTCGCGGGTCGAGGCACAGGCGAACTGGCTGAAGGCCACCACCTGGGCGCCGACCAGCGCCTTGCGCGCGGCAGGGGCATCGGCGAAGTCCAGGCCCGGCTCCAGGCCGTACACCACGTAGGCCTGGCGCGGCTGCGCCAGCATCGCGGCGACGTCCTTGCCGGCCGGCAGCACGCCGGCGCGGGTCAGGCCAACGGCGTTGGCGCCCTGCGGGATGCGGCACAGCTTGGCACCGGTGGCGGCGGCGAACTCACGCGCGGCAGCGCGGATCGCGGCAGCCTGCGGGTGGTTTTCGGCGATGCCACCGACGATCAGCACGGTGTTGTTGCCGCCCTGCACTGCCGAACGCAGCTCGGCGTTGGCCAGCGCGTCGACGAACTTCGACGGCGCAACGATCTGCTTGCCGGCGATGCTGAAGGCGAAGTCGAAGTCCACCGGGTTGACGACGTGGATCTTCGCGCCGTTGGTGGTCTGCGCCTTGCGCAGGCGGGCGTGCAGCAGCGGCAGTTCGTGGCGGATGTTGCTGCCCAGAACGACGATGCGGTCGGCGCCTTCGATCTCGGCCAGCGGCAGGCCGAACACTTCGGCGGTTGCGGCGTCGGAGAAATCGCGGTTGTTGATGCGGTGGTCGATGTTGCTCGAGCCCAGGCCCTTGGCCAGGCGGGCCAGCAGCGCACCCTCCTCGTTCGAGGTCGACGGATGCACCAGCACGCCCAGGTTGTCGCCCTGGTTCGCCTTGAGGATCTCGGCGGCCGCGGCCAGGCCTTCGGCCCAGCTCACTTCCTTCCACTCGCCATTGACCTTGCGCAGCGGCTTGACCGCACGGTCTTCGCTGTACAGGCCCTGGTGCGAGTAGCGGTCACGGTCGGACAGCCAGCACTCGTTCACCGCTTCGTTGTCGCGCGGCACGGTGCGCAGCACCTCGCCGCGACGCACGTGCAGGAACAGGTTCGACCCCATCGCATCGTGGTAACCCAGCGATTCGCGCGCGGTCAGTTCCCACGGGCGGGCGCGGAACTGGAACACCTTGTTGGTCAGCGCGCCGACCGGGCAGACGTCGACGACGTTGCCGGACAGCTCGGTGGTCAGCGGCTTGCCGTCGAAGGTACCGATCTGCAGGTTCTCGCCGCGGTACATGCCACCCAGTTCATAGGTACCGGCAACGTCGGCGGTGAAGCGGACGCAGCGGGTGCACTGGATGCAGCGGGTCATCTCGGTGGCGACCAGCGGGCCCATGTCCTCGTCCGGCACCACGCGCTTGCGCTCGTTGAAGCGGCTGACCGAACGGCCATAGCCCAGCGAAACGTCCTGCAGCTCGCACTCGCCGCCCTGATCGCAGATCGGGCAGTCCAGCGGATGGTTGATGAGCAGGAACTCCATCACCGAGCGCTGGAACTTCAGTGCCTTCTCGCTGCGGGTGGCGACCTTCATGCCGTCCATCACCGGGGTGGCGCAGGCCGGCGCCGGCTTCGGCGACTTTTCCACGTCCACCAGGCACATGCGGCAGTTGGCGGCGATCGGCAGCTTCTCGTGGTAGCAGAAGCGCGGAATCGGAATGCCGGCCTTGTCGGCCGCCTGGATGATCATCGAACCCTTGGGCACGACCAGCGACTTGCCATCGATCTCGATGGTCACGTGATCCGGTGGCACGTTCGGGTTTACGGGTTGCGCGCTCATGCGGCGGCTGCCTCCACCTTCTTGCCGTCAACCATCGAATGACCGTTGACGATGTAGTACTCGAATTCGTCCCAGAACTGGCGCAGGAAGCCCTGGATGGGCCATGCAGCCGCTTCACCGAACGCACAGATGGTGTGACCTTCGATCTGCCCGGCCACCGCCTTCAGCTGGTGCAGGTCCTCCATCGTGGCCTTGCCGGCGACGATGCGCTCCAGCACGCGGTGCATCCAGCCGGTGCCTTCACGGCACGGGGTGCACTGGCCACAGGATTCCTTGTGAAAGAACTGGCTGATGCGGCAGGCGAACTTGACGCAGCACACGCTGTCGTCGAGCACTACGATCGCACCCGAGCCCAGGCCGGAGCCCAGCGCACGGATGGTGTCGTAGTCCATCGGCAGGCCCTTCAGCTCGGCCGCGGTCAGCACCGGCATCGACACGCCGCCCGGGATCGCGCCCTTGAGCTTGCGGCCCGGACGCAGGCCACCGGCCATTTCCAGCAGGTCGTCGAAGGTGGTGCCCAGCGGCACTTCGAAGTTGCCGCCGTTCTGCACGCAGCCGGACACCGAGAAGCACTTCGGGCCGCCATTGGCGGTCAGGCTCAGGCCCTTGAACCACTCCGGGCCGTTGCGGATGATCGCCGGCACCGAACCGTAGGTTTCGGTGTTGTTGATCGTCGACGGCTTGCCGTACAGGCCGAAGTTGGCCGGGAACGGCGGCTTGTAGCGCGGCTGGCCCTTCTTGCCTTCCAGCGATTCCATCAGCGCGGTTTCTTCGCCGCAGATGTAGGCGCCGGCGCCCAGCGCGCCGTAGATGTCAATGTCCACGCCACTGCCGAGGATGTTCTTGCCCAGCCAGCCGTTCGCATAGGCGTCGGCCAGGGCCTGCTCGAAGTGCTCGAACGGCTCGTGGTGGAATTCACCGCGCAGGTAGTTGTACCCCACGGTCGAACCGGTGGCGTAGCAGGCGATCGCCATGCCCTCCACCACCGAGTGCGGGTTGTAGCGCAGGATGTCGCGGTCCTTGCAGGTGCCCGGCTCGGATTCGTCCGAGTTGCAGAGGATGTACTTCTGCATGTTGCCCTTGGGCATGAAGGACCACTTCAAGCCCGTCGGGAAGCCTGCGCCACCGCGGCCGCGCAGGCCCGAGGCCTTGACCATCTCGATGACCTGCTCCGGCGGGATCTTCTCTTCGAGGATCTTGCGCAGGGCGGCGTAGCCACCGGTCTTCAGGTAGCTTTCGTACGACCACGGGGTGTCGTAATGCAGGGTGGTGTAGACCACCTGGTGCGGCAGCGGCGCCGGGCCGACCGGACCCTTGGATTCGTGGTGATGTGCCATGCCCTTACTCCAGCCCGTCCAGCAGCTCGTCGACCTTTTCCAGGGTCAGACGCTCATGGTAGTGACCGTTGATGACCATCATCGGTGCGCCGCCACAACCGGCCAGGCACTCTTCCTCGCGCTTGAGGTAGACGCGGCCGTCCGGGGTCGATTCACCGTGCTTGATGCCCAGCTTCTTCTCGCAATGGCGGACGATGTCCTCGGCGCCATTGAGCCAGCAGCTGATGTTGGTGCAGATGGCCACGTTGTTGCGGCCCACCTTCTCGGTCTCGAACATCGAGTAGAAGCTGGCGACCTCGTAGGCCCACACCGGCGGCAGGTCGAGGTACTTGGCGACGGCGGCGATCAGCTCGTCGGTCAGCCAGCCCTGGTTCTGCTCCTGGGCCGCATGCAGGCCCTGCAGCACGGCAGAGCGCTTGCGGTCCGGCGGGAACTTGGACAGCCAGTGATCGATGTGAGCGCGGGTCTTGTCGCTCAGCACCACCATCGGGTCGACGTCGCGCGCCGCCTCGAAATTACCTGTCGCCTTCATCGGCCGACCTCAGCGAAATGCATAACGTGAAATTCCAGAAACTGCGGCGCCGGCTTGCGCCGGCTGCCTGCAGCGGGCGTTGGCGTGGCGGACGGCATTACCGGTCAACCTCGCCGAACACCAGGTCGTAGGTACCGATCATCGCCACCACGTCGGCCAGCATGTGGCCGCGTACGATCGAATCGATCGAGGACAGGTGGGCGAAGCCAGGTGCGCGCAGGTGCACGCGGAACGGCTTGTTGGCGCCATCGGAGACCAGGTAGCAGCCGAATTCGCCCTTGGGCGCTTCCACGGCCGCATAGGTTTCACCCGCCGGCACGCAATAGCCTTCGCTGAACAGCTTGAAGTGGTGGATCAGCGCTTCCATGTCGTCCTTCATGTCCTCGCGCTTGGGCGGAGCGACCTTGAAGTTCTTGACCATGACCGGGCCGGGGTTGGCCTTCAGCCACGCCACGCACTGCTTGATGATGCGGTTGGATTCGCGCATTTCGGCGACGCGGACCAGGTAGCGGTCGTAGCAGTCGCCTTCCTTGCCCAGCGGGATGTCGAAATCGACGGCATCGTACTTGGCATACGGGCGCTTCTTGCGCAGGTCCCAGGCGATGCCCGAGCCACGCAGCATCACGCCGGTCATGCCCCACTGGTGGGCCAGTTCCGGAGTGACCACGCCGATGCCGACGGTACGCTGCTTCCAGATGCGGTTGTCGGTCAGCAGGGTTTCGTATTCGTCGACGCGCTTGGGGAACTCGACGGTGAAGTTTTCCAGGAAGTCGAGCAGCGAGCCTTCGCGCGAAGCATTCAGCTGCTTCAGCGCCTTGCCCTTGTGCCAGCGTGATTCCTTGTACTTCGGCATGTGGTCCGGCAGGTCGCGGTAGACGCCGCCCGGACGGTAGTACGCCGCGTGCATGCGCGCGCCGGAGACCGCTTCATAGCAGTCCATCAGTTCTTCGCGCTCGCGGAAGGCATACAGCATCACCGCCATCGCACCCAGGTCGAGCGCGTTGGAGCCCAGCCACATCAGGTGGTTGAGGATGCGGGTGATTTCGTCATACATGGTGCGGATGTACTGCGCACGCTCCGGCGCTTCGATGCCCATCAGGGTCTCGATCGCGCGCACGTAGGCGTGCTCGTTGCACATCATCGACACGTAGTCGAGGCGATCCATGTAGCCGATCGACTGATTGAACGGCTTGGACTCGGCCAGCTTTTCGGTGCCACGGTGCAGCAGACCCACGTGCGGGTCGGCACGCATGATGGTTTCGCCGTCCATTTCCAGGATCAGGCGCAGCACACCGTGAGCGGCCGGGTGCTGCGGGCCGAAGTTCATGGTGTAGTTGCGGATTTCCTGCCGGCTTTCGGCGGCGTTGCTGGCGAACGCTTCGCCGGCCTGGTGTACGTGGCTCACTTCACTGCCTCCTGCGCGCGCTCACCGGCTGCGGTCTGCAGACGAGCGTCGTCACGGATCACGCGCGGCACGCCGACACGCGGCTCCACCGAGGTGACCGGTTCGTAGATCACGCGCTTCTTTTCTTCGTCGTAGCGGACTTCGACATTGCCGATCAGCGGGAAGTCCTTGCGGAACGGATGGCCGACGAAACCGTAGTCGGTCAGGATCCGGCGCAGGTCCGGGTGGCCTTCGAAGATCACGCCGTACAGGTCGAACGCTTCGCGCTCGAACCAGTTCAGGCCCGGCCACACGCTGGTCAGCGAGGACACCACCGGCAGCGCTTCGTCAGGGGCGAAGCAGCGCAGGTGCATCATCAGGTTGTGCTGGTACGAACGCAGCTGGGCGACCACGGCGAAACGCTGGGTCGGCATGTGCTGCGGGCGGGCACCGTCGGCACCGTTTTCCTCGGTGGGGAACTCGCCCCACGCGAAGCGGCCCTGGGCCTTGCCTTCGACGCCACGGCTGAAGCCCTGCGAGGACACGTCGGCGGTGTCCCATTCGTCGGAGCCATAACCGAGGTAGTCGACGCCGCACAGATCCACGGCCTGCTCGAAACCAAACTCGTCACGCAGCGCCAGGGCGGTGGCGTGCCACTCGGCGGCAGGCACTTCCAGCGTCACTTCGCCGCGGGGTTCGACCACGATGACCTTCGCACCAGCGAAACGTGCGGAGAGTCGGTCGATGAAGGATGCTTGCTCTGCCATGGGGGCTTGGCGCGCTCTTGTCAGGTGAAGGGGTCAGCGGGCGATGGTCTGTGTACGCCAGATCTTCTTCTGCAGCTGCAGGATCCCGTACACCAGCGCCTCGGCGGTCGGCGGGCAGCCCGGGACGTAGACGTCCACCGGCACCACGCGATCACAGCCGCGCACGACAGAATAGGAGTAGTGGTAGTAGCCACCGCCGTTGGCGCAGCTGCCCATCGAGATGACCCACTTCGGGTCCGGCATCTGGTCGTAGACCTTGCGCAGCGCCGGGGCCATCTTGTTGACCAGGGTACCGGCCACGATCATCACGTCGGACTGGCGCGGCGACGGGCGGAACACCACGCCGTAGCGGTCAAGGTCCAGGCGCGCGGCGCCGGCGTGCATCATCTCGACCGCGCAGCAGGCCAGGCCGAAGGTCATCGGCCACATCGAGCCGGTGCGCGCCCAGTTCAGCAGTGCGTCGACGCTGGTGGTGACAAAGCCCTTTTCCAGCAGCGGGTTGTCGCCTTCCGGCCGCAGGATGTCATCAACCCGGCCTTCCGGCGACGGGTTGTTCATGAGGCCATCGAGAGTCTGAATCACTCCCATTCCAGCGCTCCCTTCTTCCAGACGTAAATGAAACCGAGGAACAGCATGCCGACGAACAGGCCCATGGTGACCAGCGAACGGGCGCCCAGCTCCATGAAGACCTGGGTCCACGGCACGATGAAGATGATTTCCAGGTCGAAGACGATGAACTGGATCGCGATCAGGTAGTAGCGCACATCGAACTTCATGCGCGCGTCTTCGAAGGCCTCGAAGCCGCACTCGTACGGCGAGAGCTTTTCCAGATCGGGGCGGCGGGGACCGAGGAATCGACCAACCAGCATCAGCGTAACGCCGATACCGGTGGCAACGATCAGAAACAGCAGAGAAGGCAAATATTCGGCCAGCACAGCGATTCTCTCTTGCCTCTGCCGCCGCGCCTGCAGGCGCTTTGGCATGGGGGAGTGGACGGGAACCTGCCTGGCGCCTTGCGCGCCAGACGAACCCGCTTTACTTACAAATGGTGCCCAAGAGGGGACTCGAACCCCTACGACTTGCGTCGCTACCACCTCAAGGTAGTGCGTCTACCAATTCCGCCACCTGGGCAAACGATCACATCAGACTATCTTCCCGATGCGCCGCGTATTGTAACCGGCTTCAGTGTTTCTGGGAGCCTTCCGAAGGCTTTTCTTCACCAGAAACCGAAGATTCCGCCTGAGCCGGCACATTTGCCGCCGGAACCGGGGCGGCCGGGACCGGATCGGCCTTCGGAACGGCCGGCAGTTCGCCCGCCGGAGCCGCCGGCGCGCTGGCCGCCGGGGCGGACATCAGGCCCAGGTCCTGGTCGGCCGCCGGACGGGTGCCGTGACCGGCATACCAGGCCATGAAGAGACTGATGCCGAAGAACACGACTGCCAGCCACTTGGTCGACTTGGACAGGAAGTTCGAGGCGCCACGCGCACCGAACACCGTGCCCGAGGCGCCGGCACCAAAGCCCGAACCCGCCGCCGCACCCGAGCCACGCTGCATCAGGATCAGCGCGATCATGGCCACAGCGACCAGCACGTAGACGACATTGAGGATCAACATCAGCATTGGAAACCGCCCTCGGACAATACTTCTAGGATTAGTTCGCGGCCGCCGCCCGTGCGATGGCCAGGAAGTCCGCGGCCACCAAGGAGGCACCGCCGACCAGCCCACCATCGACATCCGGCTGCGCGAACAGTTCCCCGGCATTGTCGGGCTTCACGCTACCGCCGTAAACAATGGGCAGTGAATCAGCAATTCTAGCATCGATGCGCGCGACTTCGCCACGGATGAAAGCGTGCACCTGCTGCGCCTGCTCCTTGCTGGCGGTACGCCCGGTGCCGATGGCCCACACCGGCTCATAGGCGACCACGGCCTGGGCGAAGCCGGCCGCGCCGGTCAGTTCCAGCACCGGCGCCAGCTGGCTGGCGATGACCGCTTCGGTCTGCCCGGCCTCGCGCTGCTCGAGGGTTTCCCCCACGCACAGCACCGGCACCAGCCCAGCGTGCAGGGCCGCGGCGAACTTGCGCGCGACCAGTTCGCTGCTCTCATGATGGTACTGGCGGCGTTCGGAATGACCGACCAGGCCATAGCGGGCCCCCACCTCGACCAGCATGGCGGCGCAGACCTCACCGGTGTAGGCGCCCTTCTCGTTGCTGCTCACGTCCTGCGCGCCAAAGGCCAGGCCGGTCTGGCCGAAGTCCTCGACCAGCTCGCCCAGGTACGGCAGCGGCGGCAGGATCACCACATCCACCCCATCCACCGGCAGCCCGGCAGCCACCTGCCCCAGCAGTTCATTGGCGAATTGACGGCTGCCATGCAGCTTCCAGTTTCCGGCGACGATCTTGCGGCGCATGAGCGGGTGGCTCCTGTGTGAAGTCAGCCGATCATGATACCCGTTACGGCAAAAATCCGTTTCCGTGTAAGCGGTTACATGGAGTTTCAGCCAACGGCGCAGCCCCTCGTGGCGGGGGTCTGGTTGGGTTGGTCGCGGAAGGCCCGGTTGGATGGGTGGGCTTGGCCGGGCGGGTGGGGATGGCGGGGGACGCCGTAACCCGTCCGTTCTGGCCGTGGACTTGCCGGCCAGCGGCTGGCACTACCGCAGCTGCAGGGTGCAACCCTGCAAAGAAAAAGGCCGCCTTTCGGCGGCCTCGCTTCTCGTTACTTCAGCTTGATCTCGCGCAGGCGTTCCTCGAGGAAGCCGTGGGCGGTGATCGGCTCCGGATACCGGCTCGGGTTCTCCGGGGTGATGCACGAGGGCAGCACGTCGATCAGGAAGTCCGGGTTCGGGTGCAGGAAGAACGGCACCGAGTAGCGCGGCTGGCGCGCCAGTTCGCCCGGGGGGTTGACCACGCGGTGGATGGTCGACGGATACACGTGGTTGGTCAGGCGCTGCAGCATGTCGCCGATGTTGACCACGATGGTGTCCGCGTCCGAGGTGAACGGCACCCACTCGCCATCATGCGACTGCACCTCCAGGCCGGCGGCACTGGCGCCGACCAGCAGGGTGATGAAATTGATGTCGCCATGGGCGCCGGCGCGCACGTTCGGAATGTCGTCGGTGGTGATCGGCGGGTAGTGGATCGGGCGCAGGATCGAATTGCCGAAGTTGGTCTTGTCGGCGAAGAAGTTCTCCGGCAGGCCGATGTGCAGGGCCAGCGCCGACAGCACGCGCGAACCCAGGTTGTCCAGCGCCTGGTACAGGCCGTAACCGCGCTCACGGAACCCCTCGACCTCGGTCGGCCACAGGTTCGGCGCCATCACGTCACGGTACTTGGAGTCGTCGGCGATCTCGCGACCGATGTGCCAGAACTCCTTCAGGTCGAAATGCTTGGAGCCCTTGGCGGTTTCCACGCCGAACGGGGTGTAGCCGCGGGCGCCACCGCTGCCAGCGACGTGGTACTTGCGCTTGACCTCTTCCGGCAGGGCGAAGAAGGCCTTGAAGGCATCGTAGGCCGCGTCGATGTCGGCCTGCGGAATGCCGTGGTTGCGGATGCCCGCGAATCCCCATTGGCGGTAGGCCGCGCCCAGCTCGGCCACGAAGGCCTCGCGGTCGCTGTCAAAACGGGTGATGTCGAGGGTGGGGATCTGGCTCACAGCGGTTCCTGGCTTGTCGTTGGGTCTGGGGGGCCAGCGCATTCATGGCCCGCCTGAACATTGTGACAGATCGCCCGGAGGACGCCACTCGATACGAAGAAACAAACCGATACAATGCGCGACCCGCGCGTGGCGCAACGCGGCCATCACGTTGCCGCCGCTCCCCGTTCCCGCGCTCCCCGAACCCGCCCCGCCATGCCCGCCGCTGTCTCCGCCGCCCCTGCCGTCGAAGGTCCCGCCCAGCGCTGGCGCCGGCTGGCCTGGTGGTCGCTGTTCATCGCCGGCAACGCCGTCCTGGCGGCGGCGATCGCGCTGGGCAACGTACCACTGCGTGACAATCCGGGCGGTGCCACGGGCCTGGCCTATCTGGCGATCGCCCTGCCCGGCCACCTGCTCGCGTTCGGCGCGCTGGCCGGCCTGCTGCCACTGCTGCTGGGCCTGTGGCCGCGCCGGGCGCGCACGTTGAGCGTCAGCGCCGTACTGCTGCAGGGGCTGTGGCTGTGCCTGCTGCTGGTCGACGCCAAGGTCTTCACCCTGTACCGCTTCCACCTCAATGCCATGGTCGTGAACATGGTGTTCGGCGGCGCCCTGCAGGACCAGGTCGCCCTGTCCTGGAAGACCTGGCTGCAGGTCGCGCTGCTGGTCGCCGCGGTCTTCACCGCCGAAGGCCTGCTGGCCTGGGCATGCTGGAAGCTGCTGCCGGCGGCATCGCATCGGCGCCGGGTGCTGCAGGCCTGGGCGGCGGTCGCGCTGCTGATGGGCGGTGGCCAGCTGGCCACGGCCTACTACGACGCGCGCGGCGACCGCGATGTGATCGCACAGTGGAACTACCTGCCGTGGGCACAGCCGATCACGGCCAAGAGTTTCATGCGGCGCCTGGGCGTGGTCAGCCAGCAGCAGGCCGGCCTGCCCGACCCGCGCCACGCGCAGCTGCTGTACCCGCTGCATCCGCTGCGCTGCCAGAGCCCACATCGCCCGAACGTGCTGATGGTGGTCCTGGAATCGCTGCGCCACGATGCGCTGACACCACAGCTGATGCCCCATACGTCGGCGCTGGCGCAGGACGCGCGCGTGTTCGACCACCACTTCAGTACCGGCAATGCCACCCGCTACGGCCTGTTCGGGCTGCTCTACGGCCTGCCCGGCGGCTACTGGCCGAGCATGCTGGACGAGCAGCGTGGTTCGCAGCTGTTCCAGGTGCTGGGCCAGCAGGGCTACGACCTGCACCTGTACGGCAGCGCGCCGATGTACAGCCCGGAATTCGATCGCACCGCGTTTGCCGATGTGCGCGACCAGCTGCACCAGGGACCATCGGCGCTGAAGTCCGACGGTCGCGACCGCGCGATCGTCGGCGCGCTGCAGCAGGACATCCGCGCCAGCCAGGCGGCAGACCACCCGTGGTTCGGGTTCGTGTTCCTCGACTCCACCCACGCGCCCTACCACATGCCCGAGGGCTATCCGCCGGTGGCCACACCGATGGCCGCCGACATCGACTTCCTCAAGTTCGGCCCGGAGCATGACCCGACGCCGGAGCTCAACCGCTACCGCACCGCCGTGCACTATGCCGACAGCCTGATCGGATCGCTGCTGGACGACCTGCGCGCGCAGGGCCTGGCCGAGGACACCATCGTGCTGGTCACCGGTGACCATGCCGAAGAGTTCAACGACCTCGGGCTGAACTACTGGGGCCACAACGGCAACTTCTCCGACTACCAGCTGCAGGTGCCGTTCGTGCTGCATTGGCCGGGCAAGGCCGCTGGCCACGACGCACGCACCAGCTCGCACGAAGACTGGGTGCCAACACTGATGCGCCACGCGCTGGGCTGCGAGAACGCACTGGCCGACTACAGCACCGGACAGGACCTGCTGGCCGAGCCACAGGGCCAGCGTGCGCTGGTGGTCGAAAGCTGGTCGCAGCGCGCGGTACGCCATGGCGATGCGATCTATGTGTTCGACAAGTTCGGCAACGCCACCGCCCTGGACCTGCACTATCGCCCGCTGCCGCAGCAGGTGCCCGATGCCGCCGCCGTACGTACCGCATGGGAAGCGCTGACCCGCTTCCGCAATCGTTGACCTTCAAGGATCGATCCCGCATGAACCGTCCGTTGCGCATCCTGCACACCGAAGCCGCCAAGGGAATGGGCGGGCAGGAGATCTACATCTTCCGCCACATGCAGGTGATGCGCGCGCGCGGCCACCAGGTGGCCCTGCTGTGCCAGCCCGAAGCCCGCCTGGCCACGCTGGCCCGCGATGATGGCTTCACTGTCCACACCCTGCGCATGGGCGGCCTGCTGCGCCTGCTGCGTGGCATCTGGTCGGTCTCGCGGCTGGTGCGCCGCGAGCGCTACGACGTGGTCAACACCACCAGCCGTCGTGACGCGCTGATCGCTGCCGCCGGCGCCCGCCTGGGCGGCACGCCGCTGGTGGTGCGCTCGCGCCACCTGATGAGCCCGGTCAATTCACTGCTGACCTATACCGGCCTGCCGCACCGGGTGCTGACCGTCAGCAGCTTCGTCAAGCAGCTGCTGACCGAGCGCGGCATTCCGGCCGAGCGCATCGGTATCGTGCCGCCCATCGCCGTGCCGCCGCGCTGGAGCGAGATCCGCAAGGCCGATCCCTGGCAGTGCCTGCAGGAGGTGCGCGCGGACGTGCGTGCCGAACTCGGCTTCGGCGCACAGGACATCGTGGTCGGCTGCGTGGCGGTGCTGCGCGAGCCCAAGGGCCACGCCGACCTGCTGCAGGCGATGGTGCCGCTGTGCAGGACGCATCCGAACCTGCACCTGGTGGTGATCGGCGATGGCCAGCCGGTCATGGATCGGCTGCAGGCGCTGCGCGACGAGCACGGGCTGCAGCAACAGGTGCATCTGCTGGGCTACCGCGATGGCGCCTGCCGGCTGATGGCCGGTTTCGACATCTTCGCGCTGGCGTCGCACAAGGAAGCGGCCGGTACCGTGTTCCTGGAAGCGGCCTATGTCGGCGTGCCGATCGTGGCCACCCGCGTTGGAGGCGTGCCGGAGATGGTGGTCGATGGCAGCAATGCGATCCTCACCCGGCTGGGCGACAATGCAGCCCTGACCGGTGCCCTGCGCCTGTTGGTGGACGATCCGGAACGGCGCCGGCAGATGGGCCGCGCCGGGTGGGACTGGATGCGCAGCGCGCACCGCTTCACCCCCGACGGCCACGGCGAGACCACCGAACACTATTACCACCAGTGGCTGAAGGAGCTGGGACATGGCTGATGCCCGAACCGTACCGGTGCTGATGCACCACCACGTCAGCCCGTCGCCGGGCATGATCACCGTGTCGCCGGAGAATTTCGAAAGCCAGATCGCCTGGCTGGCCGGCAACGGCTGGACTTCGCTGACACTGGACCAGTACGCCGGTTTCCTGGCCGGCCGGCCGGTGCCGCGCAAGTCGATCGTGATCACCTTCGACGATGGCTACCTGGACAACTGGGTGTATGCGCACCCGATCCTGCAGAAGTACGGGATGCACGCGGTGGTGTTCGTGGTCACCGGCTGGATGGGCGAAGGCCCGCAGCGGCCGCATGCGGGGATGGCCGGCGCAACGCTGCCCACCACGCCCGACCACCGCGGCTGCGAAGCGGCGATCTACGAGCAGAACCGCAGCGACGACGTGATGATGCGCTGGAGCGAAGCGCGCGCAGCCATTGCCGCTGGCACTTTCGAAGTGCATTGCCACACCCATACCCACACCCGCTGGCTGCGCCGCGACGACCTGGACCGCGCGCAGCGCCGTGCCGGCCTGAGCCGGGACCTAGCAGTCTCGCGCGAGGTCCTGAAGGAAAAGCTGGGCGAGGTGTCGGACACGCTGTGCTGGCCCTACGGCGATTTCGACCAGGATCACATCGAGGTGGCCCGCGAGCAGGGCTTCCGCTACCTGCACACCACCCACCCGTTCGGTCGCAACGTGGTGGGCGGCGACCCGGAACGCATCTACCGCTTCGCGATCCGCAACCGCCCGGCCAGCTGGCTGCGCAAGCGCATCGCGCAGAGCTACAACCCTCTGATCGCGCCGCTGTTCAATGGCTTCAAGGCACGCCAGAAGAAGATGGTGCCGGGCCCGTAAGCGTCACGCTGCCCTGTCGCTTGAACGAAAAACGCCCCGGCTTTGCGGAGCGTTTTCCGTTGGCTGAAGGTGCAGCCGCCTCAGGCAGCGGCTTCACGCACCGCTGCGGACAGGCGATCCAGCGTGTCCTGCATCAGCGCTGCGTCATCGGCCTCGACCGTGACCCGCACCACCGGCTCGGTGCCGGACGGGCGCAGGAACGCACGGCCGCGACCGGCCACCGACTGCTGCGCGACGGCCAGTGCGGCCTGCACGCTGTCGGCCTGCACCGTGGCCTTGGCCGAGACATTGCCCAGCCGCACGTTGACCGTCTTCTGCGGCACCCGAACCAGCCCCTTCAGCGCCTGGCGCAGGGTCTGGCCGCTGTTGCGCAGCGCCACCAGCACCTGCAGCGCGCTGACGATACCGTCACCGGTGGTGGCGCGGTCCAGGCACAGCAGGTGGCCGGAGGCCTCCCCGCCGAGCACGCCACCGCCTTCGATCAGCGCCTGGTGCACGTAGCGATCACCGACATTGCTGCGCACGAACGGAATCTGCAGGTCGGCGAACGCCTTCTCGATGCCATAGTTGCTCATCAGCGTGCCGACCACCGGGCCGCGCAGGCGGCCTTCGTCCTTCCAGGCACGGGCCAGGATGTACAGCAGGTCATCGCCGTCGACCGGATTGCCCTGGTCGTCGGCCATCAGCACGCGGTCGCCGTCGCCATCAAAGGCGATGCCGAGATCCGCGCGGGTCTCGCGGACCTTGGCCGCGAGGTTGTCGATATGGGTCGAGCCCACGCCGGCATTGATGTTGACGCCATTGGGCTCGGCACCGATGCCGATCACTTCGGCGCCCAGTTCGCGGAACAGCAGCGGTGCGATCTGGTAAGTGGCACCGTGCGCGCAATCCAGCACCAGGCGCACGCCACGCAGGTCGAACGCGCGCGGTACGCTGGCCTTGCAGAACTCGATGTAGCGGCCGACCGCCTCGCGCGCGCGCGCGGCCTTGCCCAGCTTTTCCGATTCGGCGGTGGTGAACGGAACGTCCAGCGCCGCTTCCAGGGCCAGCTCGGTGGCATCGTCGAGCTTCTCGCCCTGGGCGGAAAAGAACTTGATGCCGTTGTCGTAATGCGGGTTGTGCGAGGCGCTGATGACGATGCCGGCATCCACGCCCAGCGTACGGGTCAGGAATGCCACCGCCGGGGTCGGCATCGGTCCCAGCAGCTGCACGTCGGCACCGGCGGCGACCAGGCCGGCTTCCAGCGCCGCCTCGAACATGTAACCGGAAATGCGGGTGTCCTTGCCGATCACCACGATCGGCCGCCGCCCATCCTGGCCGCGCTGGGCGACCAGGACGCGACCCAGGGCGTTGCCCAGGCGCAGCACGAAGTCGGCCGAGATCACGCCCTGGCCGACGCGGCCTCGGATGCCATCAGTACCGAAGTACTTGCGGCCTCCCATCAAGCCACCTCCGGCGCCGGCTGGCGACCCAGCATCGCCAGCAGGTCGGACAGGCGGTCGCGCATTTCGCGGCGGTCGCAGATCTGGTCGATGGCACCGTGCTCGAGCAGGAACTCCGAGCGCTGGAAGCCCTCCGGCAGCTTCTCGCGCACGGTCTGCTCGATCACGCGCGGGCCGGCGAAGCCGATCAGCGCCTGCGGCTCGGCGATGTTGATGTCGCCCAGCATCGCGAAGGAGGCCGAGACGCCACCGGTGGTCGGATGGGTCAGCACCGAAATGTACGGCAGGCCGGCTTCACGCAGCTTGCCCAGCGCGGCCGAGGTCTTGGCCATCTGCATCAGCGAGAACAGGCCTTCCTGCATGCGGGCGCCGCCGCTCTGCGAGAAGCACACGTAGGGCGCACCGATCTCGACTGCGGTTTCGGCAGCCAGTGCGAAGCGCTCGCCGACCACCGAGCCCATCGAGCCGCCCATGAAGGCGAAGTCGAAGGACGATGCCACCAGCGCGCGGCCCTTGAGCAGGCCGCGCATGGCGATCAGCGCGTCGTACTCGCCGGTGTTCTTCTGCGCGATCTTGATGCGCTCGCTGTACTTCTTCTGGTCCTTGAACTTGAGCAGGTCGGTCGGCCCCAGGCGCGCACCGATCTCGGTGGTGCTGTCGGCGTCGAACAGGGCGGCCAGGCGCGCGCGCGCGCGGATCGCCATGTGATGGCCGCACTTCGGGCAGACTTCCAGGTTCTCTTCCAGTTCCGGACGGTACAACGCGCTGCCGCAGTTGCTGCACTTTTCCCACAGGCCCTCGGGGACGCTGCGCTTCTTGCTGGGGGTGTTGTCGGTGCGGATGCCGGACGGCATCAACTTGCTGAGCCAACTCATGCGGGAGGACACTTCCGTTCAGGGCGGCCCAGGGGCCGCAAAGGCGGACAGTCTAGCTCCGCTTTCCCCGCCCGTGCACCCCCTTGCCAGCGGCGGGGCAGCCGGAAAAAACCATGCTGGGACGTACGTTTAGGTGCTGGGCGGTGCCCGCCGCTGGCCGGCAGCCCTTGCGTGCAGACCGATGGGTAGTGCCGGCCGCTGGCCGGCAGCCTTTGCACGCGCGCCCTCAGGAGGATGCCGGCCGGCGGCCGGCACGACCATTACGCGTCCAGCGCCTGCCGCAGCGGGGCCAGGAAAGCGCGGGCACGCTGCGCGGCCTCTTCAGCCGAGCCCGCTTCGGCCAGCGCCGCCACCAGCGCGCTGCCCACCACCACGCCGTCCGCCTGGCGGGCCATGGCTGCGGCACTGGCGGCATCCTTGATGCCGAAGCCCGCCACCACCGGCACCGACGCGCGCGCGCGCAACGCCTGCAGGCGGGCACTGGCGGCATCGCTGTCCAGGCGCTCGGACGCGCCGGTGACACCGGCAAAGCTGACGTAATAGAGATAGCCACGGGCCAGCGCCAGCAGCTTGTCGGCACGTGCTTCGCTGGTGGTCGGCGATGCCAGCAGGACCAGCGCAAGGCCGGCGGCGTCGAACGCCTGCTGGGCCTCGCCCGCCTCTTCCGGCGGCAGGTCGACCAGCAGCACGCCGTCCACGCCGGCGTCGACGGCGGCCTTGGCGAAGGCCGCGTAGCCGTGGATCTCCACCGGGTTCAGGTAGCCCATCAGCACCACCGGGGTCTGCGCATCGCGCTCGCGGAACTGCGCCACGGCCTGCAGTACGTAGCGGCTGCCTGCACCGCGGGCCAGCGCGCGCTCGGAGCTGCGCTGGATGGTCGGGCCGTCGGCCATCGGGTCGGAGAACGGCACGCCCAGTTCGATCACGTCGGCACCGGCCTCGACCAGCGCGTGCATGACCGGCACGGTGGCCTCCAGCGACGGATCACCGGCCGTGACGAAGGGAATCAGCGCCTTGCGCTGCTGATCGCGCAGTCGCTTGAAACAGGCATCGAGTCGGGATACGGACATTTCAGGCACATCCTTCAATCAGTTCAATCGCATCGCTGGTTCCCCAGTACATCCGGGTGACCCGCCCTTCAAACAGTTCCACGCGGATACCCAGGTCCGAACCGGGGTCCTGCCAGGTGAGGTACTCGCCCTGGTCACCGTCGTAGGCATGCGGGCTGGATACCGGCGGCTTCGGGAACTGGGCCATGGCCTGGGCGCGGGTCATGCCGACGCGCAGGCCGAACGGACCGGGCTGCGGCGTGGGCGCGCCGCTCTCCGGATCCCGTCCGAGGTCGAAACGGACGACGCGATCTTCATCGGTCATCATCGACACGCCGGGCGGCAGCCCCTTGCCGTCGTAATACTCGCAACTGCCGCCCATGGCTTCGACGGCGCCCTGTGCCGTCCACGGCCCGAGGGCCTGCAGATCGCTCATGTGCTGGCCGATCAGCACCTCGCCGGCATGGTCCAGCGCCACTGAGGCCACCGCGGGCGCATCATCGCCGTCCGTGCCTTCCACCGGTGGCGGATCGACAATCGGCGTGCGTGCGATCGGGTCGAGGTCGTCGTTGGCGGCCGGCTGCTGTGCCGGCTGCGTGGTGGCCCTGGCGGCCGGCGCCAGCACCGGCGGCTCCGGCGGCTGGCACGCGGCCAACCCCAGCGCCAGCAGCAGCACGCCACTGTTGCGCAGCAACGCGCTCACAGCACAAGCCCTTCGCGCGCGGCGATGGTGTGCACGTCCTTGTCGCCACGGCCGGACAGATTGCACAGCACGATCTGGTCACGCGGACGCTCGCGCGCCAGCTTGATCGCCTGCGCCAGCGCATGGCTGGACTCCAGTGCCGGCAGGATGCCCTCGGTATGCGCCAGCAGGTGGAACGCCTGCAGCGCTTCGTCATCGGTGATGCCGAGATAGCGGGCGCGGCCGGTGTCGGCCAGGAACGCGTGCTCCGGGCCAACGCCCGGATAGTCCAGGCCGGCCGACACCGAATGGGTCTCGATGATCTGGCCGTCGTCGTCGCACAGCACATAGGTGCGGTTGCCATGCAGCACGCCCGGGCGACCGGCAGCGATCGATGCGGCGTGGCGCCCGGTGCTGATGCCGTCACCGGCGGCCTCGGCACCGACGATCTCGACCTGGCGGTCGTTGAGGAAGGCATGGAACAGGCCGATGGCATTGCTGCCGCCGCCGACGCAGGCGGTGATCGCATCGGGCAGGCGTCCATACTCGGCCAGCATCTGCTCGCGTGCCTCGCGGCCGACGATGGCATTGAAGTCGCGCACCATGCGCGGATAGGGATCCGGGCCGGCGACCGTACCGATGATGTAGAAGGTGTCCTGCACGTTGGTCACCCAGTCGCGCATCGCTTCGTTGAGCGCATCCTTCAACGTGGCCGAACCGGAAGTGACCGGCACCACCGTCGCGCCGAGCAGCTTCATGCGGTAGACGTTGATCTTCTGCCGCTCGATGTCGGTGGCGCCCATGTACACCACGCATTCCAGGCCCAGCCGCGCGGCAACGGTGGCGCTGGCCACGCCGTGCTGGCCGGCACCGGTCTCGGCGATGATGCGCTTCTTGCCCATCCGCGCCGCCAGCAGCGCCTGGCCGATGGTGTTGTTGATCTTGTGCGCGCCGGTGTGGTTCAGGTCTTCGCGCTTGAGCAGGATCTGCGCACCGCCCACATGGTCGCTCAGGCGCTGGGCGTGGTAGATCGGGCTCGGCCGGCCCACGTAGTGGGCCAGGTCGCGGTCGTAGGCCGCCTGGAACGCCGGGTCCTGGCGGGCCTGGTCATAGGCCTGGGCCAGTTCCTGCAGCGGGCCGACCAGGGTTTCGGCGACGAAGCTGCCGCCGTAGCGGCCGAAATGGCCGTGGGCATCCGGGAAGGCGTGGTAGTCGGCAATGGGGGAGGCAGACATGGAAGCGACCGCAGGTTCGAGACAGGTTGATACTCTAGCGCACGGGTCATGACCGGAAAATGGATATTATCTGGCGAATATCGTCAGGAAATCTCACATGAGCCGTTCCCTGCTGCCACCGCTCAATGCGCTGCGCGCGTTCGAGGCCACCGCCCGCCTGGGCGGCGTTGGCCGCGCCGCGCAGGACCTGCATGTCACCCACGGCGCGGTCAGCCGGCAGCTGAAACTGCTGGAAGACCACCTCGGCCTGGCACTGTTCCAGCGCGCCGGTCGTGGCCTGCGCCTGACCGCTGCGGGCACGCGCCTGCAGGCAGCATGCAGCGACGCGTTCGGCGGCATCGAAGACTGCGTGCGGGAACTGCGGCGACCGGCGGCGGCCCCGGCGCTGGTGCTGGGCTGCAGTGGCAGCGTGCTGGCCCGCTGGATGATCCCGCGCCTGCCCGCGCTGCAGGCCGCCCTGCCCGGCGTGCGCCTGCAGTGGTCGGCACTGGATGGCAGCTTCACCGAGGCGCAGGCAGCGCTGGATGCGGTGCTGCTGCTGGCCCAGGGGCCGTGGCCGCGCGGTTGGCAGGTGCGTGAGCTGGCGCCGGAACGGGTTGGCGTGGTGGTGGCGCCATCGCATCCGGCCGCGCAGCGCCTGCGACATGTACCGCCCTCGGCACTGCTGCAGGAGACGCTGCTGCACACCAGCTCACGACCGCAGGCGTGGCCAGCGTGGGCGCAGGCACAGGGTCTGGACGTGTCGAAGCTGCAGCTGGGTACTGCCTTCGAGCACCTGTACTACCTTCTGGAGGCGGCCGTGGCCGGGCTGGGCCCGGCGATCGCGCCAGAGCCGCTGGTGGCCGAGGACCTGGCGGCGGGCCGACTGATTGCCCCGTGGGGATTTTCCGCCACCGGTGGCTTCTGGGTGCTGGCACGGCCGGATGGACCGGCAGATGCGCGCGTGGACGCGCTGGCCGACTGGGTGGCCGCGCAACTGCGCTGACAACAAAAAGGGGACGGAGGGGATTAAGTCGCAAGTGGCACAAACGACTTAACTCCCTCCGTCCCATTTTTTTTCAGCTGGCAGTCGGGGTGGCCAGTCGCTGCTGCAGGTCTTCGCGCAGGCGCGACAGCTCGACTTCGGCCTGCTGCCGCTGCTGCATTCCTTCGCGATGGATGCTGCGCACTTCCTCGACCGTGGCGATCAACTGGTCGTGCACGTGGCGCAGCGTGGCCACGTCGATCACGCCGCGCTGGTTGCTGCGTGCGGTATCGACCGAGGCCTGGCGCAGCAGGTCGGCGTTGCGGCGCATCAGCTCGTTGGTGGCATCGTCGATGGCGGTGGACAGCTCGACCGCGGCCTTCTGCTCACCCAGCGAAAGCTGGATGGCGAACTGGCGCTTCCACGACGGGATGGTGATCTCGCGCACCGTGTTGAATTTCTCGATCAGCTGCAGCGCGTTGGCCTGGATCAGGCGGATCATCGGCAGCGACTGGTCGGCCGCATGCTGCATCAGCTGCAGGTCGGACACGCGCTTTTCGAGGAGGCGGATCGCGTTGTCGACTTCGCCCTGGCGGATGCGCTGCTGCGGATCCTCACTGCCCTGCCCGGCCTGCTGCTCGGCCTGCAGTTCGGCCAGGCGCTGCTTGCCGGCCGCAGCATACAGGCCCAGCGCATGGCGTTCTTCGCGGACGATGTCGTGCATGCGGTCGAACTCGCCCACGCGCTTGCCCATCAACGCCTGCTGCACACCGACATCACCCAGCAGCTGCTCGATCTGCGCATTGGTGTCGCTGAACTTCTGCACCAGCTCGCCCTTGGATACGCGCAGGCGGTCGATCAGGGCACCGATCACCGGCACCTTCGACCGCTGCGCGAAGCCGTCCAGCTTCAGGCTGCGCGCGATGCGCACCACTTCGCCCAGTTTCTCGCCGCTGGCATCGAGGTCACGATTGCGCACCTGGTCCAGCAACTGGCTGGAAAACGCTGCGGTGCGCGTGGCCGCTTCGCGACCGAAGACCTGCAGGTTGCCCGGGCGCAGGTCATCCAGCTCCAGACGGATCTCGGCGATGCGCGGCAGATCCTCGCGGACCAGGCCAAGCGCCTGCAATACGCCTTCATCGAGCGGAGCGACGGTGGTCGTGCCGGGCACGAGGGCACCGGGGGTCTGGCTGTCCTGGGTCATCGGGCAGTCTCCTTGCAGTTGGGTAAGCGGCAGCGGCGGCCGGCTCAAGGCAGTCTAGCCTGAGCCGCCGCGACCTCGTCATCGATTTGTGCGTGCAGCGTGGCGGCCTTCGCCGCCAATGTGGCGCCGGCCGCAGCCTGGCCCGCCGCAGCGGCCTGCCGCCAGGCTGGCAACAGGACGTCATGGATGCGCGCGAAGCGTTGCAGCAGCACGTTGTCCTGGTCCTGCAGGAGCTGCCACTGGCCGGCCTCGAGACGGCGCAGCGTGGCCAGCCGGCGCAGATGATCGAGCCGTTGCGACAGCGCGGCCTGGCCGGCGATATCCAGCGACGCCAGCCGCACCGCTGCCAGCTCGACCCAGGCGTCCAGCGCTGCGGCCGCCGCTGAATGTCCGGCAATGGCCATGGCCCGCAGCTGCAGCTGCCGCTGCAGCTGCTGGGCCTGCTCGCGCGCCTGCAGGGCCAGCACGCCCAGTTGCGACTGCAGCGCACGTGCTTCCGCCTCGCGATCGACATCGCGCCCCAGCAGGCGGCCCCACCAGCCCGCCTGCCGCCGGATCTGCGCCGGGTTATCGGCCTGCAGGGCCAGCGCGATGCGTGCCAGTGCGGCCACCAGGCCTGCACCCGCGCCCGGCGGCAACGGTGTTTCGCGCCGCGCCAGCGCCTGCAGCAACGGCGCACCATAGCCGGCCAGCACGGCGACATCGGCCGTGTCCGGCAAGCTCGGTGGCGGCAGTGGCGCCTGCATGGTCACGGCAGCGGCGGCGGCTGCGGTGTCGTTGCTGGAATCTCCTCACTGTCGTCCGGCGGCAACGACTCGCCGTAGAAGTGACGCATCAGGGCCTCATCCAGCGCGCGCTCCTCCGGCGTCGTGGCACGGCGCACACGCGCACGCTGCGCCACCGCACTGTTCGGCACCCCACGCTCGACCTGCTGCCGCGCCCAGCCGGCGAACGCGGCCAGGGTCTGCGACACCTGTGCCTGCTGCGCCTGCGATGCCGCCAACAGTTCCACCAACGGTGCCAGGCCAGCCTGCAGGTCGTCGGCCAGGACCGTCGTCGGCACACTGGCGGCTGCCGCGACCGGCACCGGCGCGGCGGCCGGACGTGTTTCAGAAAGACGATGCAGGGCCTCCAGCAACGCCGGCCACGGTGCCGGGTCGGCAACGGCAATCGCTTCCGGCGCCGACGGTGGAAGCTGCAGGGCGGTGGCGATGTCGGCCAGCTGCGCGACCACGCGCCCGCCGACATCGCTGTCGTCGGCCCCCATGGCCTTGTTGCGCAGGAAGTCGCGCTTGATCTGCGCCCAGCGTTGCGCCTGCGTGTCGTCCAGCACGCCGCGCAATTCGGCCAGCTTCAACAGGTTTTCTTCGGCGCCGGTAGTCAGCAGCTGTGCCTCGCCCAGGTAGTGGTCGGAGATCAACTGCTGCAGCTCGTCCTCGTTCATCACCGGCGAGATCTTCTCGGCCAGCTTGTTCATGTTGCGGTAGCTACCCTGCAGCCGGAACGGCGGCTCGGTGCGGTAGCGGTCGTCCTGCGCGGCACTGGCGATGTACTGCTGGTTGACGCGGTAGACCACGTCGCGCACGCGCAGCATGCGCTGCAGGGTGGCGGTGATTTCGTTGATCTCCGCGCTGCTGTAGGCGTGGCTGAGGCCGTTGGTCGAGACCTCCTTGCCCATCGCCCGGTCGACCAGCGTGTACAGGTCAGCCATGTCGCGCGTAGCCAGCGGCGCCAGCACCGGGTTGGAGGTCAGGCTGTTCTCGATGTAGCTGAGGGTAAAGGCCGCCTCCATGCCACCGAGCACATCACCCAGGTTGTAGATGTCGGCACGGTTGGCCAGCATGTCCGGGATCTTGAACACCTCGCCGGACTCGGTGTACGGGTTGCCGGCCATCACCACGCAGAACTTCTTGCCACGCATGTCGTACGTACGGGTGCGACCGCGCCACACACCCTCGATACGGCGGGTGCCATCGCACAGCGAGATGAACTTCTGCAGGAACTCGGGATGGGTGTGCTGGATGTCGTCCACATACAGCATGGTGTTGTTGCCCATTTCCAGCGCCAGGTTGAGTTTCTCCAGCTCCTGCCGCGAGGTCGCATCCGGTGCCTGGGCCGGGTCCAGCGAGCGCACCTCGTGACCCAGCGCCGGGCCGTTGATCTTCATGAAGACCAGGCCCAGGCGGTGCGCCACGTATTCCATCAGCGTGGTCTTGCCGTAGCCGGGCGGCGAAATCATCATCAGCAGGCCCATCAGGTCGCTGCGCTTGTTCTCGCCGACCGTACCCATCTGCTTGGCCAGGTTGTCACCGATCACGCCCAGGTAGACATCGTTGATCAGCTTGTTGCGTACGAACGAGGACAGCGGCCGCGCCTTGAACTCGGAAAGCCGCAGGGTCTCGCGCTCGCGGCCGATGATGCCCTGGCGCAGCGCCTGATAGGCATGGAACGCTGGCACGAAATGACGCAGGTGCTGCTTCAGGCGCGCCAGGAAATCATCCAGCGATACCACCAGCGTGCCGTTGCTGATGCGGGCGTGTTCACCCAGCAGGCCACTGACCTCCGCCTGCAGCGCGGCGTCGCTGGCACGGGTGCGCAGTTGACGCTGCACCAGCAGCAGTGCTGCAGCCTCGTCGACATAGCCGGCATGCGGGGCATGCGCCGGCATCCGCGCCAGCGCCCGCAGCCACTGCCCGGCCAGCGCCCAGCGCGTGGCCAGCGGATCCTGGCTGCGCTGCAGGGCGCGTTCGACCGCCTCGCGTTGCCCGGCCTGTTCCAGCTGCCGAGCCAGTGCCTCCAGCAGCGCTACCGCATGGCGGCTGCTGCTGAACACCGGCTCGCCGGCCGCCAGTTCCTCGCCCAGATAGGCGGCCGCGGCCTCTGCGGCATCGGCATCGAACGGCAACGCGTGGGATTGCGCATACGCCAGCAGTGCCTCGGCCATTTCCGCACGCAACGCCAGGCGCCCTTCGTCGGACCCCAGCAGCCGTGCCAGCGCTTCAGCCCCCATCTGGCGGGCCGGCCATTGCGCCACCGCTTCGTGCCGCTGCTCGGCAGCCCAGAACAGTACCGCCAGCGCACGCACCCGCGGTGCATGGCGCAGGCTGCCGGCCGCCTGCTGCAACGGCAGCAACGCACGCAGGATCAGCGCGGCATCATGGTCATGGATGCCGCGCTCGTAGCCTTCGCGGTGGCGCGGTGCGGCGAACGCACGCACGCGCTGGTCCAGTGCTTCGGGCGTGGCGACGTCGTGCTGCAGCGTGGCCAGATCAAGGCCGTCGCTCCCCTCCTGCGCGGCCATCAACAGGCTGCCGGCCAGATACTCGCCGCGATACAGTGCAGGTGATTCGGAGTCCAGGGTGACCGGCCAGAACGGCTTCAGCGCATCCAGCTCCGGATCGTGCAGGGTCTCCAGGAAGTCGGTGCCGGTCAGATGGATCGCCAGCGTGTCACCACGCGGCAGCAGGGTCAGGTCCAGTGCCTGGGTGTTGACGCTGAAGCGATGACGCGGCCCCAGCCGCACCACGTTGCCGCCTGCTTCGTACAGATCACTGCGGTCACGCAGCTGACGCACCGCCTGGTCACGCACACCCTTCAGGCGTGCTTCGATGTCGTCGGCCTTGACGTTGTCATGCAACGCGCGCAGGCGTTCGGCCAGCTCACGCAGCTTGAGGATCAGCGGATCGCCGGCAAAGAACGCATTGAGCTCATCGGCGGTGGCGAAGCGCTCGGTGCGCTTGGCCAGGCCATCGAGGATGCGGCTGGCTGCATCCAGCACCGAACGTGCCTTGCGCTGGCGGTCATCCAGCAGTGCCTGCTTGTGCGTTTCGAAGGCTTCAACCAGCTCTTCGCGCTTGCTCAGGATGTCGCCGAGGAACTGCTCGTGTTCGCCGAACTGGCTCTCCAGCTCCTCCAGCTGCACCAGCAGGCGAGACAGCTGCTCGTCGGCACGCTCCGGATCCGTGGCCAGCGCCAGCGCGCTGGTGATCGACTGCGAGAACAGCGCGAACTGCGCGGCGAACTGCGCCACGGCCTCGGCTGAACCGAGCGACCTGCGGCGCTGATCGGCACGCGCGCGGGCCTGGTTGAGGCGACCGTACAGCACCGAAATGGACTCGACCACGCGGGTGCGGGCGGTGGCATCGTCCACCTTCAGGCCGGCCATCAGTTCGGACAGCATATCCAGATCGGCCGCCATCCCGCGCAGCCCTTCCAGCTGCTCATCCAGCTGGCAGGCACTCTGCGCCTGCTGCGCAGCTTCATCCAGGGCCTGCAGGCGCGTGGTCAGCGGCATCAGCGCGGCATCGCCGGCGAGGAAGTCACCCGTGGCGGCGCCGACATGATCCTGCGCCTCCACCAGCTCGGCCGTCATCGTCTCGATACGCGCGGTGTCGATGTAGCGCAGCTCGCGGATGGTCAGCAGCCGTCCGCGCAATGCGGTGATCGCATTGAGGGCCTCGACGAAGGCCTGCACCTCGTTCCAGTTCTGCGGCTGCAGCCGGCCCAGCAGCGCCTTGTGCGCGGCCTCTGCCTCGACCATCGCCTGCGCCGACTGCTGGCGGATCGACTGCACCTTCTCGTACTCGTCCAGCACCGATTCGCCGGTGGCGCTGATCTGCCGCAGCAGCGCCTCGGCGCCATCGCAGGCCGCGTCACCCAACCAGTGGTGGGCATCGAACAGGCGCCGGGTGTCGGCCACCAGGCGCTGGTAGCGCTGCACCGACACGTCCTGGCCATCAATCTCGCGCGCCAGGTTGAACAGGTTGGAAATGCCGCGCACCAGTTCGGCGTTGCCGATGCGGCCCATGAAGGTGTTGCCGGGCGGTCGGCTGGCGGCAAACTCATCACTGCTGAACGGGGTCTGCCAGACCTGCATCGGATGGATGCGGGTCGGTTCGCTGCCTTCGGCATGGAACAGCACCATGCGCCCGTCCTGCATCAAGGCGTAGCCATGGCCGAACACCGGGTTCTGCAGCACGCGCTGGATGGTGTTGTAGACGAACAGCGCCGAGCGCCCACCTTCGCGCTCATAGAAGATGTACAGCACGTCCTCGCCATTCGGTGAACGGATGCTGCGCTTGAACTGCATCCCGGCCATCGAGGCGTCGAATGCCTTGTGCTCGCCGCCCTGCAGGTAATAGCCACCCGGGAAGATCACGCCGTGGTCTTCGGGCAGCTGCACGCAGGCCTGCACGATCGCATCGTTGCGCACGATGCCGCCGGTCAGCGTGTTGTAGATCAGGCCGCGCCACTCTGTCTCGCGGTATGGCAGCACCTTCAACAGCACCAGCGAACCGACCCGGGCGAACTCGAACTGGGCGTCGTCCAGCGACTGCGTGCTGTCCTCGACCGGTTCGCTGTAGATGCCCTGCCCGGTCTCGGTATTGTTCTCGACCTTGATGGTGAGGTCGCCGCCGGTGGTCTCCACGAACAGGGTGTCGAGGATGTTCAGGTGCGAATGGCGGCCGTTGACCGCCAGGTCGCGGGTCGCCCGGGTCCATTCGAAGTCGAACGGCGGCGGCAGTGCGATATCCCGCTCGCCGCGCGCATCCAGATAGGTCAGTTCGCCATCGCGCGACAGCGCCCAGCGGAACACGCGCACGTCGCTGCTGCGCTCGCCGATCTGGAACGAGGCCAGCAGCTTGTCGCCCACCACGATCAGCTGCAGCAGGCGTGCGTGCTTGTAGTAGGCATACAGCTCGTTGAAATCGTGCACGAAGCCCGGCTGGTCGAGGAAGCTGCCCTTCAGCTCCAGCGCAGCGACGTCGTAGCCGTCGCTGCCCTGCACCAGCCGGTACAGGCCGAACACATCTTCGATGCGGGTCTGGGTCTTCAGCCCGATGAATACGTTGTAGCCGAACAGCAGGCGGTCCGGGCCCACCTGCACGATGTCACGGCCGACGCAGTTGTTCTCGCTGCGGATACGGAAACGCCCGACCACTTCCAGGCGGCTGTCGCCGAACTCGGCCAGGCGCTGGCGGTTGAGCGTCTCGGCCAGGCCCTGCAGGCGCTGGCCCTGCTCGGCCAGGCGACGCCGCAGGACTTCATAGGCGCCACCCTGGGCAACGGCCTGGTCGACGGTGTTGCCGCCGGCCTCCGGCGCGGTGGATTCGGCGGACGGATGGGTTTCAGACATCAGCAGGCTTCCGGCTCACGGGCGGACGGCCGCGGTTGCGGCCGGCGCGGGCGGGCGGTGGCCGCAGCGGCCACCGCCCGATGCATCAACGGGCGCTGTCGACCACGGTGGCCGACACGGTCGGCACCGCGTCGGCATCCTCGGCGATCTGGCGCGGTGCCGGTTCGGCCACGGCCACGCCCAGGTAGCGCTGCATCAGCTCCTGCACGATCGGGCTCTTGCCGGCAAAGCCTTCGATCGACTTGCCCAGCGACACCGCCTTGACCAGGTTCTCGAACATGCCGCCGTCGCCACCGACCAGATCGATATCGGCGTTGCGCAGCGCGCTGGCGATGACGTTGGCGTTCTCGCGCGAGACTTCCTTGCCGGCTTCGATCGAGGCCAGCGCCTGCTTCAGGCTGTTGTCCAGCATCATGCGGAACTCTTCGTGGCCACGTGCCTGGTCGCTCAGCGAAGCGATGGCTTCGAACTTGCGCACCAGGCCTTCGGCCTCGGCCAGCAGCTTCTTCTGCACCACGCCGGCCTCGGCGTTGCCCAGCGATTCGGTGGCGGTGGCACGGGCCAGGCCCATCTTCTCCTCACCCTGCGCCTGCGCCTGCAGGGTCTCGGCCAGCACGCGGGCTTCGTTGCTGCCCTGCTTCAGGCTGGCTTCGGCCTTGGCTTCGATCACGCGGGCCTCGGCGATGCCGACCTTCTCGATGGCCAGTGCCGAAGCTTCACGCACCTGCGCTTCGGCCAGGCCCGGCGCAGCCTGCTCGGCGCGCAGCGCGTCGGCCAGCAGGCGCTTGGCTTCGGCCTGCTTGCCGGCCGCTTCGTGTTCGGCCTGGGCCAGCGTGGTCAGTTCCACTGCGCGGTGCTTGGAGGCGGTTTCGCGCGCCTGCGCTTCCTTCACTTCGCGCACCAGCGATTCCTGTGCCTTGGCCTCGGCTTCCAGGATCAGCACCTGCTTCTGGCGGTCGGCCTCGGAGACCTCGCGCACTTCCTTGATGCGCTCTTCCTCCTGCGCCACGGTCTTGTCGATGGAGATGCGTTCGCGGGTGATGTTGGCCACGTCCATCTTGCCCTGCTCGACCACCTTGTCGCGCTCCACGCCCTGCAGCTGCACTTCGCGGTCGGTGGTGACCTGCTCAAGCTGGCGTGCGCGCTCCACGCGCTCGGCCTCGATGGCCACGGCACGCTGGCGGTTCTGCTCGGCCACTTCCACTTCGCGCAGGCGGTTCTGGTCGCGGATCTCGATCAGCTGCTGTGCTTCGATGCGGGCGTTCTCGGACAGCTGGCGCTGCTCTTCCTGCACCTTGGCGGTCTCGGCCTCCTCGCGCGCGCGGATGGTCTCGATCTCGCGCTTCTGGCGTGCTTCGGCTTCGGCCTGCTGGCGTTCCAGCGCCAGCAGCGCTTCACGCGCTTCCACGTTCTTCTTGGTGATGGCGAGCTTCTCGTTCTGCTCCAGCTCGTTGGTCACCACGTTCTGCGCGGCGGTCAGCTCGGTGATCTTGCGGATACCCTGCGCGTCAAGGATGTTGAACTGGTCCAGCAGCGCCTTCGGGGTCTGCTCCAGGTAATCGATCGCCACGTCTTCCAGCACATAGCCGTTGAGGTCGTTGCCGATCACCGCGATGATCTCGTCGCGGAACTCCTGGCGCTTCTCGAACAGTTCGGTGAAGTCGAACTTCTTGCCGACCGTCTTCAACGCTTCGGAGAACTTGGCGTTGAACAGCTCATCGACAGCATGCTTGTCCGACGCACGGTCGGCACCGATGGCCTTGGCCACGCGCAGCACGTCGGCCTGGGTCTCGTTCACCCGCAGGTAGAACGCCACGGCGATGTCGGCACGCATGTTGTCGCGGCAGATCAGGCCTTCCTTGCCACGGCGGTCGATCTGCAGGGTGATCAGGCTGATCCGCATCAGCTCGGCGCGGTACAGCACCGGGATGATCAGCGCACCGGTGAAGTGCACCTTGGGCGTGGAGCTCATGTCGTTGACGATCAGGGCCACGCCCTGGTCGACCTTGCGGTAGAAGGCCTTGAACAGCCCGGCCACGCCCAGCAGCAGGACGAGCAGGCCGCCGGCGACGGCCAGGAACGGTAAGAGGGATGCCAACGTCATTGATGAGTCTCCTTGTTGCCCGGAAGCAGGTTGTCCTGGAAATCGAGGGCGATCGCATCGGCGCGGACCACCCGGTAATAGTGTTGTTCGGCCACGTGCTCGACCAGCACGATGCGCTCGCCACGCTGCAGTTCGAGGTCGCTGCGGATCTGCAGCACCAGCCCGGCGCCGCCATCATCGACCGTGGCATGACCGCTGCGTGCGTCCACCTTCGGCGATGCGACCACGCCGGCCCGGCCCAGCAGCGATGCCTGCGGCACCGGCCGCAGGCGCAGCAGGAAGCGCCGGACCGGGCGCAGGATCAGCGCGGTGAGCGGTACCGCTGGCAGCGGTGCCAGCACCGCCACGAGCGTACCCAGGCCCCAGCGCAGCAGGTCCGGCAGCGGCAGCAGTACGGACAGATGGATGAAATAGGTGAGGAGCCAGCCGAACAGGCCCAGCAGGGTGACCACCACCATGATCGGGACGCCACCCAGGCCCCAACGCGCCAGCATGGCCGACAGGCCACTGAGGTCGGTCCCCGCCTCGAGCGCGCCGTCGGCGCCGAGATTGCCAAAACCGTCATCGACCAGGCCGAACGCCGCAACCGCCCAATACATCACCGACACCAACAGCAGAATGCTGTACGGCAGCGTCGGGTAACCGAGTACGACGGTGAGAAACTCCTGCATCGCTTGCCTTCCTGGGCTGTGGGCGGCGGCCGCCCGTTCGGGGCGCGCCGAGCGCGTCCCGTCGATCCCCGCGCCAGCCCTCATGGCAGGCGCGCTTGGGACCATCCTATGTGAAGAGTGCGTGCAGGCTCAAATCCAGGTCCAAATCACGACAGATAGTGACGCCAATCACTCCAGAACCGCGCAATCGGCCCGACGCACTTCTTCGACAAAGGTGCGCATCCTGTAGCCGTCCTTGATCCCCGGCTCCAGCTCGATGCCACTGGAGACATCCACGCCCCACGGCAGGGTGGCCAGCACCGCGTCGTAGACGTTTTCCGGGTTCAGGCCGCCGGCAAGCAGGAACGGCCGATGCAGGCCGGTCGGGATCCGTCCCCAGTCGAACGCCACGCCGGTGCCGCCACCGCCGCCCGGCGCGTGGCTGTCGAACAGGAAGCCCGCGGCGCTGGGGTAGCGCAGCTGCAGGGTGCGGGCGTTGATCTCTTCACGCCCGCCCATGGCGATCGCCTTCAGGTAGGGCATGTTGAAGCTGCGGCAGAAGCTCTCGTCTTCTTCGCCATGGAACTGCAGCAGGGTCGGGCGCACCGTGCGCAGCACCTCGCGCACCTCTTCCTTGCTGTTGTTGCGGAACAGCGCCACCACGTCGACCATCGGTGCGATCGCCTGGCGCATCGCGCGTGCCTCGGCCGGGGCGACCCGGCGGCTGCTTTCACGGGCGAAGATGAAACCCACCGCGTCCACGCCCAGTTCGCCGGCCAGGCGGACGTCGCCGGCCCGGGTCATGCCACAGAACTTGATGCGCGTGCGGTAGTAGGAGCGGCTCATAGCGTGACCTCGGCGGGCAGATGCCAGTTGTCGGGGTACAGGGGCCCAAGGAACACCAGGCCCTGCGGCGGTGCGGTGGGACCGGCTACGGTGCGATCGCGCCCGGCCAGCAGTTCGGCGATCCATTCCACCGGCTTCTCGCCACTGCCCACCAGGATCAGCGATCCGACGATATTGCGGACCATGTGATGAAGGAATGCATTGCCCTGCACGGCGACCTCGATCACCTCGCCCTGGCGGGTGACCTGCAGTGACTGCAGTTCGCGCCGCGCATGCAACGCCTGGCACTGCACCGAGCGGAACGCGCTGAAGTCGTTCTCGCCGAGCAGGGCCTGGCCGGCAGTGTGCATCAGCGTCTCGTCCAGCGCGCGGCGCTCCCAGCTGAGCGTCTGCCGCTGCAGCGCCGGCCGCACCTCGCGGTTGAGCAGGCGGTAGCGGTAGCGGCGCGCACGCGCCGAGAAACGGGCATGGAAGTCGTCGGCCACCGGCACGCACCAGCGCACCGCGACTGAGCGTGGCAGGCGGGTGGTGGTGCCCAGCATCCAGGCGCGCGGATCACGCGCCACGTCCGTATCGAAATGCACGACCTGGCACTGGCCGTGCACGCCGGCGTCGGTGCGGCCGGCACAGACCACCTGCAGCGGCGCGTCTGCGACCGACGACAGCGCCTGCTCAAGGCTGGCCTGCACGCTGGGGCCACCCTCGCCCAGGTTCTGCCAGCCCCTGAAATCGCTGCCGTCGTACTCGACGCCAAGCGCGTAACGCATGTGCTACCTCGATGTTGCGGGTGGGGCGGCGCTCAGGCCGGGTCGCGTTCGGACCAGACCGCCAGTTCGTTGCCACCAGGCTCGACGAACTGGAAACGGCTGCCCCCGGGGAAGGAAAACACCGGCCGCACGATCTCACCGCCAGCATCGCGCACCGCCGCTTCGATCGGCGCAAGCTGGTCGGCGTACAGCACCAGCAGCGGCGCACCGCTATCGCTGGCACGCTGTGACTGGCCGCGGAAAAAGCCGCCCTGCAGGCGGCCGTCGTCGAAGGCGGTGTAGTCGCTGCCGTAGTCGACGAACGACCAGCCGAACGCCTTCTCGAAAAAGGCGCGACTGGCCGCAGGATCCGTCGAGGCGAATTCAACATAGTCGATGCGGCGCTCGCGGCTCATGGCAGGGTCCTTGTGGGCGGAATCGGTCACGGCAGCCGGGCCAGCAGTTCGCGGGCCTGGGCCTGGCAGTGCAGGTCACCGCCGTCGGCGACTTCCTGCAGCAGCGTACGCGCGGTCTGGGCATCGCCCAGGTCGAGATAGGCGATGGCCAGTTCCAGGCGCTCCTGCCCGGCCCGCGGTGCCCAGCCGGCATCAGCGGCCGATGCAGCAGTGCCTTGTTCATGCACCGGTGCGGCCGGCGCGTCCTCCGGCACCGCCGGCGCATCCTCGCTGCCAGGATGCTCGGCCGGCAGGTCGAACACGCCGCGGAACTGCGGCTGCTGCTCGGCGTGCAGCGCGTAGTCCGGCACGGCCACCTCGTCAGCGGCCACGTGCGCGACCGGCTCATCCTGCACGGCGTCGGCCGGCACGGAATCGTCCTGCGTGGCCGCCGGCTCGTCCCAGCGAGGCAGGTCGGTCACGGCCTCGGGCAGCGCCACCACCTCGTCATCGCGCAGCGTCTGCGCCTGCCAGTCCGCCTGTGCATCCAGGTCGGCAGCGGAGGCGGCAGCCACTTCATCCTGCGCCGCGCGCTCGGTCGCCCAGGCCGGCATCGCCGGCTCCTGGCGCCCCCCCTCGGTCGCCACCGAGGACCATGAGGACTGCTCGGCCAGTGTATCCAGCGCAGCGCCCGCCGGAACCGCAGCGGCCAGGCCGGCGGCATCGTCTTCTTCGCGCAGCGGCGGCAGCGGCGACGGCTTGCGTCGACGCAGCAGCCAGGCCGCGCCGGCTGCCAGCAGCAGCACCGGCAGCCCCAGCCAGTACCACGGTGTTGCCGCATCGCGGGCACCCGGTGCCTGCGCCAGGCGCTGCTGCGCGGCGGCCAGGTCGTTGTCCTTCATCGCGATCAGCGACCGCTGCTGTTCCTTGAGTTTTTCCAGGTCGGCCACGCGCTGCTTGAGCTCGCCGATCTCGGCATCGCGGGTCGCGATGTCCTCGCGTGCCTGGCGCAGTTGTTCGTTGCCCAGCATGTCACCCTCGCTGCCGGCTGCAGTGCCGGTGGTTGTGCCCGCATGCGCGGCGTCGGAGGCCAGCGCCGGAGCGATTTCAAGTCGTGCCCCATTGGCCGCAGCCGGGGAAGAAGCGTTCGCGGTCGCCGCCGTGGCGGCCGGGGCGACGCTGCCCGCCGGTTGCGGCACGGTGCGCGCCTGCCGCCACTGTGCGGCATGCTCACGCACCAGCGCGGCGGCCTCGGCGGCATCAACGGCCGCCAGTGCATCGCTACCGGGCATGCGCAGCACGGCGCCCTGTTTGAGCAGGTTGACGTTGCCGCGGATGAAGGCTTCCGGGTTGGCCCGCAGCAGGGCGATCATCGCGCGGTCGCGGCTGACCTGGTTGCCGCGGGCCACCGCGCTGGCGATCTGCGACAGGGTCTGCCCGCGCTGGACGGTGACGCTGCCATCGGCCGCCGGCGCCGTGACCGGCGCAGCCGCTGCACGGGGGCGCGGCGCGGGCACCGGCGCAGCGGCGGTGGACGGTGCAGGCGCGCGGGCGTCGTCCGCAGGGGCAGGCGCCGCGGTCGGCTCGCGCGCGATGGTGTTGGACAGGCTGCCGGCCGGCGCGACGATTTCCGGTTCGGCCACCGCCAGTGCACTGGAGGGTGCATCGACCAGCGCCGAGTACTCGCGGACCAGCCGGCCCTGGCCCCAGTCGGCCTCGATCAGGAAGCTCAGCGACGGCGTCTCGACCGGCGTCTGCGAGGTCACCCGCACCACTGCCCTGCCCTGCGCGTTGCGGGTCAGCTCGAACTGCAGTTCGCTGACCAGCCCGGTCGGGCGCTGCAGGCCAACGCGTTCGAAGGTGACCGGAGAGGCCAGCGCGACACGCAGGTTCTCCAGCTCGGACGGATCGGCCGAGACCACCGGGATTTCGGCCAGCAGGGGCTGGCCCGGCTTGGACAGGACACGGATGTCGCCCAGGCCCAGGGCCAGCGCCGAACTGCTGGCCAGGGCCAGCAGCGCAGTGGATAGATAGAGGAGCGGGCGCTTTGCGCCCCTGGCCCGTTTATTCATGGGCGACACTATAAAGCGTGCGGACCGCGGTCCGCATCCATCGAGAGGGACCTTCGGTAGTGCCGGCCGCTGGCCGGCAGACACGCACGCCCCCATCACGGCAATGCCGGCCAGCGGCCGGCACTACCGGTGAGGCAACCGCTGTGATCAACGCTGTTCGGCGGCGACCAGTTCGGCCAGCTGCACCGCGTTCAGGGCAGCGCCCTTGCGCACGTTGTCCGACACGATCCAGAGGTTGAGGCCGCGCGGGTGCGACAGGTCCTCGCGGATGCGGCCGACGTACACCGCGTCGGTGCCCGAGGCATGGGTGACCGGGGTCGGGTAGCCACCGGCCTCGTGGCGATCCACCACTTCGACGCCCGGCGACTGCTCCAGCAGCGCGCGCGCTTCGGCCACGGTGACCTTGTCGCGGGTCTCGATCGCCACCGACTCGGAGTGGCCGTAGAACACCGGCACGCGCACTGCGGTCGGGTTCACCAGGATGCTGTCATCGCCGAGGATCTTGCGGGTCTCCCAGATCAGCTTCATTTCTTCCTTGGTGAAGCCGTTGTCCTGGAAGTCATCGATGTGCGGGATCAGGTTGAAGGCGATCTGCACCGGGAAGCGCTGCGGATCGATCTCCTGGAAGCTCAGCAGCTGGCCGGTCTGCTTGCCCAGTTCCTCGGTGGCCGAACGACCACCGCCGGACACCGACTGGTAGGTGGAGACGTTGATGCGCTCGATGCCGTACTTGCGGTGCAGCGGCGCCAGCGCCACCAGCATCTGCATGGTCGAGCAGTTCGGATTGGCGATGATGCCGCGCGGACGGTTGGCGACCTGCTCCGGATTGACCTCGGACACCACCAGCGGCACGTCATCGTCGTAACGGAAGGCCGAGGAGTTGTCGATCACCACCGCGCCGGCGGCGGCGAACTTCGGTGCGTATTCCTTGGACACGCTGCCACCGGCCGAGAACAGCGCGATCTCGACGCCGGTCGGATCGAAGGTAGCCAGGTCCTGGACCTTGACCTTCTGGCCGTTGAACTCGATCTCGCCGCCGGCCGAACGCTCGGAGGCCAGGACGCTCAGGGTACCGACCGGGAAATCACGCTCGGCCAGGATCGACAACATGGTCTCGCCAACGGCGCCGGTGGCACCGACGACGGCGACGTGGAAACTGCGCTGTGCATTGCTCATGGGGGAACTCTCACGAAAACGGGAATGGGGAAAAACACGCACGACAGCTGGGTTCGGGGAACCTCCTCAAGCGGGGCGCGCGGAGGTTCCCTATCGTTTCCCGGTTTTTTTGCCCAGCGTCACGCGCGCGGCCATCGCCGCGTCAGCGTTGATCGCGCTCGGCATCCGCGACGGGCCGCCGTCCAGGCCGAGCCCGGCAAGCAGATTATCCACGGCCAGCTGTACCATCGCCGTGCGCGTGGCCAGCGAGGCACTGCCGATGTGCGGGGTCAGCACCACGTTGCGCAGCGCCAGCAGTTCCGGGCGCACCTTCGGCTCGCCCTCGTACACGTCCAGGCCAGCGGCAGCCAGGCGTCCGTTGGCCAGCGCGTCGGCCAGCGCGATCTCATCGACCAGGCCACCGCGGGCGATGTTCACCAGCGTTGCCGACGGCTTCATCTTCGCCAGCGCGGCGGCATCGATCAGGTGGTGCGAGGCCGGGGTATACGGCAGCACCAGCAGCAGGTGGTCGGACTGTGCCAGCAGCGTGTCCAGGTCCACATAGGTCGCGCCCACTTCCGCTTCGGTCGCCGCCGGCAGCTGCGAACGATTGTGGTACAGCACCTTCATGCCGAAACCGTGCGCGCCGCGGCGGGCGATGCCCTGGCCGATGCGGCCCATGCCAAGGATGCCCAGCGTGCTGCCGTGGATATCGGCACCGAGCATGGTCTGGAACGACCACTGCTGCCACTGGCCGTCGCGCAGCCAGCGCTCGGATTCAGTGATGCGGCGCGCGGTGGCCATCAGCAGCGCGAAGCCGAGATCGGCGGTGGTTTCGGTCAGGACGTCCGGCGTGTTGCTGGCCAGGATGCCGGCCGCGCTGAGCGCGTCGACATCCAGGTTGTTGTAGCCGACGCCGACATTGGCGATCACCTGCAACTGCGCGGCGTCGGCCACCTGGGCCGCACCGATGCGCTCGTTGAGGGTGATGATCGCGCCGTCGGCGCGGGCCAGCTGTCCGGCGATCTGGTCCGGCGACCAGGCGGTGACGGTGTCGGTGACGCGCAGCTGCACGCGATCGCGCAGCGGCGCGATGGCCGCGTCGATCAGCGGCTGGCTCACCCACACGGTCGGCCGCGTGTCAGCCATCGATCTGCCCGGGAATGCGCGGGGTGATCGTGCCGACATCGCCGCATTGCGCGCGGTGGCGCAATGCCTGGTCCATCAGCACCATCGCCACCATGGCCTCGGCGATCGGGGTGGCGCGGATGCCGACGCAGGGGTCGTGGCGGCCGGTGGTGACCACCTCGACCACGTTGCCAGACGTATCCAGCGACGGGCCCGGCAGGCGCAGGCTGGAGGTCGGCTTCAACGCGATTGAGGCGACCACTGGCTGGCCGGTGGAGATGCCACCGAGGATGCCGCCGGCATGGTTGCTGGCGAAGCCCTGCGGGGTCAGCAGGTCGCGGTGTTCGGTGCCCTTCTGCGCGGCGCTGGCGAAACCGTCGCCGATCTCCACGCCCTTCACCGCGTTGATGCTCATCAGCGCGGCAGCCAGCTCACCGTCAAGCTTGCCGTAGATGGGTTCACCCCAGCCCGGCGGCACATTGTCGGCCACCACGTCCACGCGCGCACCGACCGAATCACCGGACTTGCGCAGCGCATCCATGTACGCCTCCAGCGCGGGCACCTGTTCGGCGTGCGGCCAGAAGAACGGATTGTCTTCCACGGCCGACCAGTCGAAACCGGCCGGGGTGATGTCGCCCAGCTGTGACAGGTAGCCACGCACGATGACGCCGAAGCGCTCGGCCAGCCACTTCTTGGCGATCACGCCGGCGGCCACGCGCATGGTGGTCTCGCGCGCCGAGGAACGGCCACCACCGCGCGGGTCGCGGATGCCGTACTTGTGCCAGTAGCTGTAGTCGGCATGGCCCGGGCGGAACTGCTGGCCGATGCTGGCGTAATCCTTGCTGCGCTGGTCGGTGTTGCGGATCAGCAGCGCGATCGGGGTGCCGGTGGTCAGGCCCTCGTACACGCCCGACAGGATCTCGACCTCGTCGGCCTCGCGCCGCGCCGAGGTGTGCCGGCTCTTGCCGGTGGCGCGGCGCTGCAGGTCGTGGGCGAATTCGGCCGCGTCCAGCGCCAGCCCCGGCGGGCAGCCATCGACCACGCAGCCGATGGCCGGCCCGTGCGACTCGCCGAACGTGGTGACGGTGAACAGCTTGCCGAACGAATTGGAGCTCACGGGCGCTGCGCCGCCAGTTCGGTGATGCGTGCGCTGTGGGCGATCAGCTCGCGGCATTCGACCGCGAAGATGCCCATCTGGCCGACCTTGAATTCGATCCAGGCGAAATCGACTTCCGGCAGCAGCTTGACCAGATGCTGTTCGGATTCGCCCACTTCGCAGATCAGCAGGCCGTCTTCGCTCAGGTGCAGCGGCGCGTCACGCAGGATCTTCAGCACCAGGTCCAGGCCATCGTCGCCGGCACGCAGGCCCATTTCCGGCTCGTAGGAGTACTCCTGCGGCAGGGCATCGGTCTCGTCGTTGGTGACGTACGGCGGATTGGTGACGATCAGGTCGTAGTGGCGGCCGGTCAGGCCGTTGAACAGGTCCGACTTGATCAGGGTGACGTTGTGCGCCTGCAGGCGCTCCTTGTTTTCTTCGGCCAGCGACAGTGCATCGTCGCTCAGGTCGACGCCGTCCACTTCCCAGTTCGGGTAGTAGTGGCCCATGGCGATGGCGATGCAGCCCGAACCGGTGCACAGGTCCAGCGCACGGCTGACATCGCGGCCGGCCAGCCACGGCTCGAAGCCGCATTCGATCAGTTCGGCGATCGGCGAGCGCGGTACCAGGGCGCGCTTGTCGCTCTTGAAGCTCAATCCTGCAAACCAGGCCTCACCGGTCAGGTAGGCGGCCGGGATGCGTTCATCGATGCGGCGCTGGAACAGCTCCAGCACGCGCAGCTTTTCGGCCTGCAGCAGGCGCGCCTGGCCGTAGGCCGGGCCCAGATCGTGCGGCAGGTGCAGGCTGTGCAGCACCAGCTGGGTCGCCTCGTCCAGCGCGTTGTCATAGCTGTGCCCGAAGGTCAGCCCGGCTTCGTTGAAACGGCTGGTGCCGTAGCGGATCAGATCGATGATCGTGTGGAGTTCGGCGGCCGTTTCAGCGGTCATGGCGGTACTGCGGGCAAAGTGGCCCCCGATTATAGGGGCTGGCGCCGGCGGCGGCATCCGTTGCGGCGGAAACGATCCGGCCTCACCCGGTATGATGGAGCCCATTTCGCGCGGGAGCCCCCATGTTCAATCGCAACGCCGGCATCATCCTGCTGATCGCCCTGGCGGCGGGGCTGGGCCTGCTGGCCGCCCAACAGGTGTTCGCGCCGAAGCCGCCGGCCAACGCCCCGGCCACCGAAGCCATCACCCTGTACCCCACGCCGCGTGAGCTGCCCGACTTCAACCTGGCCCAGTCCGACGGCACCCGCCTGATCCCGGGCGAGCTGAAGGGCCACTGGACTCTGGTGTTCCTCGGCTTCACCTTCTGCCCCGACGTCTGCCCGACCACGCTGGCCGAGCTGGCCGGCGCGCAGAACCAGTGGGAAGCCCTGCCCGACAGCCTGCGCCCGCGCGTGCTGTTCATCTCGGTCGACCCGGACCGCGACAGCGCCACCCGCCTCGGCGAATACGTGCACGGCTTCCACAAGGACACCCTGGCCGCCACTGCTGACATCCCCTCGCTGGAGCGCTTCGCCACCTCGCTGGGCTTCGTGTTCCAGAAGGTGCCGGGCAAGCATTTCGACGAGAACCCCGAGGATTACACCGTCGAGCATTCGGCCAGCCTGGCCGTGCTCGACCCGCAGGGCCGCCTTGCCGGCCTGGTACGCCCCCCGTTCAACGCGCCGGCGATCGCCCGCGACCTGCAGAAGCTGACCGAGAAAACCGCCCCATGAGCCTCACCACCGCCCTGACGTACGCCCTGCCCCACCGACTGCTGTCTTCGATGGCGCGTTCGCTGGCGTACTCGGACGATCCGCGCGTGTCGCGCTGGCTGATCGACACGGTCACCCGCAAGTTCAACGTGAACCTGGACGAAGCGGCCAACCCGGACCCGCGCAGCTATGCGACCTTCAACCAGTTCTTCACCCGCGCGTTGAAGCCGGGCGCCCGCGTGGCCGACGCCGATCCGCGCAGCCTGGTGATGCCGGCCGACGGCAGGATCAGCCAGCTCGGCAGGATCGAGGCCGGCCGCATCTTCCAGGCCAAGGGCCAGTCGTTCACTGCCGCCGAACTGCTGGGCAGCGCCGAGGATGCCAAGCCTTACAACGATGGCCTGTACGCCACCGTGTACCTGTCCCCGCGCGACTACCACCGGGTGCACATGCCGTGGACCGGCATCCTGCGCGAGACCGTGCACGTGCCGGGGCGCCTGTTCAGCGTCGGCCCGGCGGCGGTCAACGGCGTGCCTCGCCTGTTCGCACGCAACGAGCGCCTGGTCTGCCATTTCGACACCAGCTTCGGGCCGATGGCCAGTGTGATGGTGGGTGCGCTGCTGGTGTCCGGCGTGGAAACCGTCTGGAGCGGCGAGGAGATTCCGCACTACGGCGATCGCATCACCCGCAAGGACTACCGCGGCCAGGGCATCCGGCTGGAGCGTTTCGCCGAGATGGCGCGCTTCAACTACGGCTCGACCGTGATCGTGCTGCTGCCGCCGGGCGTGGCCGAGTTCGCCCCTCACCTGGACGCCGAAAGCCCGGTGCAGCTGGGCCAGGCGCTGGCGAAGCTGCGCTGAGGCTTCGGGAGTGCCGGCCGCTGGCCGGCATCCCCGTTGATCCAACGCGGCGGGCATTGCCGGCCAGCGGCCGGCACTACCGGTGCGCGCGTTACTGCAGGGCCGGGGCCGGGCCGACGTCCATGCCGTCGTAGTCCTCCACGCCCTTTTCCTTGGCCAGCGCTGCGAATTCCTGGTTGCGGCGATCCAGCGACGCTTCGTCGTTGATCTCCACGCGCTCCACGTGCAGCACGTGGAACGGCGCGTCACCCTCTTCCGGCTCCTGCTCGAACAGTTCCACGAAGGTGTAGCCCTGCGCCTGCAGGTGCCCGGCCAGTGCCTGCAACGGCTCAGCGGTGGAGTGCACGAAGAAGTACCCCCACAGCAACGGGCCGTTGATGTCCCAGTCGGTGTTTTCGCGGAGATTGGCGAACAGGTTGCGGGTGTCTTCGAGATCCATGTGGGTTCCAGGGGTCGGGGGGATTACTTGTCGCAGCCCTGCAGCTTCAGCGTCTGGCCATGGCGCAGGCTGTAGGCCGGGGCCTTCAGGCCGTTGGCGCGGGCCAGCGTCGGCACGTCGCACTGGAACTTCGCCGCGATGGCACCCAGGGTTTCACCGCGGCCCACCTTATGGCTGCGCACCGGCTTTGGCCGCGCAGCCGGTGCCGGGCGTGGCGTCGACACCGGCGCCACCGGCGCGGTCGGCACGCTGGTGGAGGCCGCCGCATCGGCCACCGGCACCACGCCCCCCACCGCCACGCTGCCGGTGTAGCTGGCAGCCGTCGGGCGCTTGATCGCAGCATTCAGATCGGCGGTGATCAGGGTGCGGGCCAGGTCGGCACGCGGGCCACTGATGCAGTTGCGCTGGTACAGGCCAGCGATGCGGGTGGTGGCGTTGATCAGGGTGCCGGCCGGGATCCAGCCATCGGCTTCATAGCGCGGGTTGAGGTTGCGCAGCGCGCGCATGTAGCCGTCGCGGGTGCCGTGGCTGCCCAGGCAGATGGTCAATTCGTAGATGGTGGTGGACTTGGCCAGGCGCAGCGTGGCCGGCTGCGCGCTGATCTTCGGGAACTCCACGCCATACTGCTGCGGGTGCAGGAAGATCCAGGCCGCGGCAATCACCATCGGCACATAGTCCTTGGTTTCGCCCGGGAACTGGTTGTAGACGCTGTCGGTCCAGAAGCTCTGGCCGGCGCTCTGCTTGAACACGCGTGCGGCACGGCCTTCACCACCGTTGTAGGCGGCCACCGACATTTCCACGTTGTTGTTCAGTTCGCGCAGGCGTTCGTTGAGGTAGCTGGCGCTGGCTTCGGCGGCACTGCGTGCATCGAAGCGGGTGTCGAACCCGGTGCCGTCCGGGCCGAGGCCGAAGCGGCGGCCGGTGGCCGGCATGAACTGCATCAGGCCGGCGGCGCCGGCGCGCGAGGACGCATGCACGCGGCCGTTGGATTCCTTGGCCATGATGCCGAACAGCAGTGCTTCGGGCAGGCCGCGCTTTTCCCACTCCGGCCACATCACCGCGCGCAGGTTCTGGTAGTTCTCGTAGCTGGTCAGCAGCGCCGGGCGCATGTCGGTCAGCCAGCGGCGGATGCCGGCCTGCACCGCCGGGTTGTATTCGACCATGCTGTCGAAGGCGTGCCGCTTGTCGTTCAGCAGCGCGGCAGCGCGCGCGGCCTCGGGCACGTCCGCGGTGAGCGGGCCGATGTGGTCAGGGTCGGCTTCCAGGCGGTCACCGCCCTCGTCGGCCACCTCATCGCTGGCGGCCGCATCGGCGTCGTGCTTGAGCAGGCGCTTGTAGCTGGCCAGCAGGGTGCCCATCTGGCAGCCCTTCTGCTTCACGCAGTCGTTGAGGACATCTTCCATGTCCTCCAGCGCGGCATCGGCCTCGTTGCTGCCCTTGGGATCGGCGTTGGAGACCAGCAGCAGGGCGTCGCTGTAGCGCTTCTCGGCGGCGGTCATGCGCTGCTGCAGCGCATCCACCTTCACCTTGTCCCGGGCCGAAACCCGCTGTGCGTGGGCGTCGGGCGCCAGGGAAACCAGGCCGGCCAGGGCCAGCAGCGGCCAACCGCGGGAAATCAGGACAGGAACGGGCATTGATGGCACTGTGTGCGAAACAGGCAGGCAGAGTAGCGGCGCCGCCAAGGTCCGGGCAAGCCGACCTTCGGACCGTCACTGCCGGCGGTTAACATTGGGCTATTCATCACAAGGGCTGGACCATGGATCCGATTCTGCTCGGCAAAGGCATTACCGACGATATTGCCGTCACCCTGCTGCCGAAACTCGGCAACCGCCACGGCCTGGTGGCCGGCGCCACCGGCACCGGCAAGACGGTGACCCTGATGACGCTGGCCGAGGGGTTTTCGCGACTGGGCGTGCCGGTGGTCCTGGCCGATGTGAAGGGTGATGTGTCCGGCCTGGCGGTGCCCGGCAGCGGCGCCGAGAACCTGCTGCAGCGTGCCGCCGAGATCGGCGTGGCCGACTACGCGCCAGCCGCCAGCCCCGCCATCTTCTGGGACTTGTACGGCAAGCTCGGCCATCCGGTGCGCACCACGGTCAGCGAGATGGGCCCGACTCTGCTGGCGCGCATCCTCGAATTGAACGACACCCAGGCCGGCGTGCTCGATATCGTGTTCAAGCTGGCCGACGACCGCGGCCTGCTGCTGCTGGACATGGACGACCTGCGCGCCCTGCTCGGCCTGGTCGCCGAGAAGCGCAAGGACATCTCCACCGAGTACGGCCTGGTCAGCGCGCAGTCGATCGCCGCGATCCAGCGTTCGGTGCTGCGCCTGGCGCAGGACGGTGGCGAGCATTTCTTCGGCGAACCGGCGCTGGAGCTGGCCGACATCATGCGGGTCAACCACGACGGCCGCGGCGTGATCGGCATCCTCGCCGCCGACCAGCTGGTACTCAAGCCCAAGCTGTACTCCACCTTCCTGCTGTGGCTGCTGTCGGAGCTGTTCGAGCAGCTGCCGGAAGTGGGCGACCTGGACAAGCCGAAGCTGGTCTTCATCTTCGATGAGGCGCACCTGCTGTTCGATGATGCACCGCCGTCGCTGGTGCAGCGCATCGAGCAGGTGGTGCGGCTGATCCGTTCCAAGGGCGTGGGCGTGTACTTCTGCTCGCAGTTCCCCGACGACGTCCCGGGCAACATCCTTGGCCAGCTCGGCAACCGCGTGCAGCACGCGCTGCGTGCGTTCACCCCGCGTGACCAGAAGGCGGTGAAGACCGCGGCCGAGACGTTCGTGCCGAACCCGAAGCTTGACGTGGCCAAGGTGCTGAGCCAGCTCGGCACCGGTGAGGCACTGGTCTCCACGCTGCAGGACAAGGGCATCCCGATGCCGGTGCAGCAGACCCTGATCGCGCCGCCGCGCTGCAGGATGGGCCCGATCACCGAGGCCGAGCGCGCCCAGGTGCGTGCCGGCAGCCCGGTCGGCAGCCGCTACGACACTGCGGTCAACCGCGAATCGGCCGCCGAGCTGCTGGCCCAGCGCGCGCAGAAGAGCGTCGAGCAGGCCCAGGCGCCGGCCGCGCGCAGCCGCGAGCAGGACGACGCACAGGAAGGCGGGTTCGGCCAGGCGATCAAGGACGCGATCTTCGGCACCAAGCGCCGCCAGGGCATGATCGAAACCATGGCCAAACAGACCACGCGCACCGTCGGTACCAAGCTGGGCAACCAGATCGTGCGCGGCATCCTCGGCGGCATCTTCGGCGGCAAGCGCTGATCTGCCACGGCCGGGGTCAGAGCCCTTTCCGCTGGAAAGGGTTCTGATCCCGCTCCCCGTTCGTCATCCAGAAAAGAAGTCGTATTGCATGTCGCGTTGGCGCCCCCCCGCAGAAAAGAGCACCGCCCTGATCACCGCCTCCGGGCATGCGCGGCTGAAGGCCGAACTGGACGAGCTGTGGCGCGTGCGCCGTCCGGAGGTGGTGAAAGCACTCGCCGCCGCTGCCGCAGAAGGCGACCGTTCCGAGAACGCCGAGTACACCTACCGCAAGAAGCAACTGGGCGAGATCGACCGCCGCGTGCGCTACCTGACCAAGCGGCTGGAATCGCTGCGCGTGGTCGACACCACGCCGACCGACCCGTTGGCGGTGTTCTTCGGCGCATGGGTGGAACTGGAGAACGTGGACAGCGGCGACACCAGCCGCTACCGCATTGTCGGGCCGGATGAGACCGATGCGGGCCTGGGCTGGATCAGCATCGATTCCCCCCTGGCGCGTGCGCTGCTGAAGAAGCGGCTGGATGATGAGTTCTCGGTGGAGCTGCCCGGCGGGCAGTTCACCTTTGCAGTGATCGGGGTGGAGTACGCGCCGTTGTAGAGTCGACTGTCGGTCGACTAGCGCGCGAAGCGCGGCACAGACCTCCGCAGCCGGACGGCAAACGCACCGCGATCCTCATCGCCGCTGATGACTCGCCGGAGCCATCTGTCAGGCGTCCACGGCCTCGGAACGAAGCGCAGTCGACTGACAGTCGACTCTAGATGGCCCCGTGCAATGGTGGCGGGTACGTGCGCCCTGCACGCAGCGGGCGGAAGTAGTCGGCATCGCGATAGAAGGCGGAATCCTGCACGTCGTGCCAACCCGGGATTCCAGCCAACGGCAGCGGACGCAGCTGCAAGGGATCGGTCACTGCCCTGCCCTCGGCGATGGCCGCGGTCACCGCGTCAACACAGGCCGCATCGGCATCGCTTTGCACCACCACGCACTTGCCCACCAGCAACCGCCCCGGCAGCAGTGCCTGCTCCATCAGCGCATGCCCGAACACCGCCACGATGGCGATGTCGCCGCTGTGCCAGCGCATCGGCTCGAACACTGCAGGCCAGTCATGCCCATCCCATGCGCGCAGCATCGTGCCATCGCGCACACGCACGATCACGCCGGTCTCGTCGAACTGGGTCAGGGCGGCCTGCGCACGGTTGCGCTGGCCGGGTGGCATGGCCTCGATATGCCGGCACTGCTGCACGTTGAGCGCACGTTTCAGCTGCGGGTAGGCGGCCCACACCAGCGCATTGAACAGGTCGTGCCAGTTGTCGGCGCGGGTGGCGATGCGCCCCCGCGCGATGCGGGTTTCGTAGTGCAGCCCATCGGCCAGCAGCGCGGCATCCTGTTCGACCAGGCGCTTGCCCGGCACGGCCAGGCGTGCATCCAGCGCCGCGACGGGTGGCCATGCAGTGGCGTCCAGCAGGTCACGGAAGCCCTGCAAGCCGGCGAACAGCGGATGCTCGAAACGCCGCGCAGCCACCGCCGCACGTGGCGGCGGGACGAAGCGCCGTGAACCGCCGCCGTCACCGGTGGCGGTCGGCGCAAGGGTCACAGCACCTTGAGGTCGAATGCCGGGCGGGTAGCGGCGGGCAGCGCGTCACCGTACAGGTCGTGTTCGTCGCTCTCGGTGATTTCCACGTCGACGAATTCGCCCACGCGCAGCGGCACCTGGTCGGCGTTCTGGATGTGCACCAGGCCATCGATCTCCGGCGCATCGGCCCTGGAACGGGCCACGGCGATATCGCCTTCGATGGCGTCGACCAGGCACTGCTGCACGGTGCCGATCCTGGCCTCCAGGCGTGCGGCGGAGATCTGCGCCTGCTTCTCCATGAAGCGGGCCAGACGCTCCTGCTTCACTTCCTCCGGCACCGCATCGGGCAGATCGTTGGCGGTGGCCCCCTCGACCGGCGAATAGGCGAACGCGCCGACGCGATCCAGCTGCGCTGCGTCGAGGAACGACAGCAGTTCTTCGAACTCGGCCTCGGTCTCGCCCGGGAAGCCGACGATGAAGGTCGAACGCACGGTGATGTCCGGCGCGATACGGCGCCAGTTCTGCACGCGCTCCAGGGTCTTCTCGACCGCGCCGGGGCGCTTCATCAGGCGCAGGATGCGCGGGCTGGCATGCTGGAACGGGATGTCCAGGTACGGCAGGATCCGGTTCTCGGCCATCAGCGGCACGATCTCGTCCACGTGCGGGTACGGGTAGACGTAGTGCATGCGCACCCATGCATCGAGTTCGGACAGGCCTTCGCACAGCGCCTTCAGGCGGGTCTGGTAGGCCTTGTTGCGCCACATCTTCTCGGCGTACTTCACGTCCACGCCGTAGGCCGAGGTGTCCTGCGACACCACCAGCAGCTCGCGCACCCCGCCACGCACCAGGCGCTCGGCTTCACGCAGGACCTCATCCACCGGGCGCGAGACCAGCTTGCCGCGCATCGACGGAATGATGCAGAAGCTGCACGTGTGGTTGCAGCCTTCGGAAATCTTCAGGTAGGCATAGTGGCGCGGGGTCAGCTTGATGCCGTAGTCGGGCACCAGGTCCACGAACGGATCGTGCTTGGGCGGCAGTGCTTCATGCACCGCCTCCATCACGCTCTGGTAATCCTGCGGGCCGGACACCGCCAGCACGTTGGGGTACGCCTCGCGGATCTGCTCCGGGCGCTTGCCCAGGCAACCGGTGACGATGACCTTGCCGTTCTGGTTCATCGCCTCGCCAATGGCATCCAGCGACTCGGTCACCGCCGAATCGATGAAGCCGCAGGTGTTGACCACCACCACGTCGGCCGAGTCGTAGGACGGGACGATGTCGTAACCTTCCGAGCGCAGCTGGGTGAGGATGCGCTCGGAATCGACGAGGGCCTTCGGGCAGCCAAGGCTGACGAAGCCGACTTTGGGGTTCAGCTGGGACATGGAATCGCGGGACTCTGGGGGCCTGGGCCCCTGCCGGCGTGGCAGGGGTTCCTGGGGGCCGGGGCCTGAAAGGGCGCCAGTATACCGGGGTTGGCGGCCATGCTCTGAACGGCCAGCCGCCCGATCACGCACAGCCGCTGACATCGTGCTAACCGGCACAGCACTGACAATGCAGCTCTGTTCCCAGCAACGAGGAAGATGACGATGGCCGAGTGGATCACCCTGGATACGCATCACGGACCGGTACGGGCCTGGCAGGCCCTGCCGGACGGCACCGCGCGTGGCGGCCTGGTGGTGGTGCAGGAAATCTTCGGCGCCAATCCGCACATCCGCAGCGTGGCCGAGCGCTTCGCGGCCGAAGGCTATGCGGTGCTGGCGCCTGCGTTCTTCGACCTGCTGGACGGCACCGACGCCGATCCGGACGCCCTGCCCTACGACGCCGAGGGCGTGAAGCAGGGCCTGGAGCGGGTCGGCGCACTGGGCATGGAGCGGGCGCTGGAAGTGGTCCGGGCCGCCGCAACCCGGCTGGCCCCTCATGGCAAGGTCGGCACGGTCGGCTACTGCTGGGGCGGCACGGTGGCGTTGCTGTCGGCACTGCGCCTGGGGTTGCCGTCGGTCAGCTATTACGGTGGGCGCAACGTGCAGTTCCTCGACGAAGCGCCCAAGGCCCCGGTGATCTTCCACTTCGGTGCGCAGGACCGCAGCATCCCGCCGGAAGCGGTCCAGGCCCACCGTGAGAAACTGCCGCAGATGGCCACCTACGTCTATCCGGCCGACCACGCCTTCAACCGGGAGGTCGGACATGCGTATGATCCAGACAGCGCCGCCCTGGCGCTGCAACGCACCCTGGACTTCTTCTCGGAGCATCTTGGATGAGCGAATTCGAACTCGATTCACGCCTGGCCACCGATAGCGTACTGGTGGCGGAAGGACCGTTGTCGCAAGTGCGGCTGATGAACGACGAACGATTCCCCTGGCTGGTGCTGGTACCGCGCCTGGCCGGGGTGACCGAGTGGATCGAGCTGGATGGCGAGCAGCAGGACAAGCTGCGCACCGAGCTCAACCGCGCCTGCAAGGCCCTGAAAGGCTCCGACGGCGTGGAAAAGATCAACATCGGGGCGCTGGGCAACATCGTGCGCCAGCTGCACTTCCATGTGATCGGCCGCCATGACGGCGATCCGGCGTGGCCGGGCCCGGTCTGGGGCAGCGGCCCGGCGCATCGCTACGAGCCGGCGGCGCTGGACCAGCATGTCGCCTACTGGAAGGAACGGCTAGGATATCCGGCCCAGTCCTGAGCGTTTGCCGACCCGATGCGATTCAACCTCGTTGCCGCCGTCCTGCTGATCCTGATCGGCCTGTTCATGCTCGCCAGCAACCTCGGCTGGACGCACCTGAACCTGTCCAAGCTGCTGCTGACCTGGTGGCCGGTGGCACTGGTGGGCGTCGGCATCGCGATGCTGTTCGGTCGCGGCAAATAAGTAAAGGCGGCGCAAGCGCCGCCCTCTGCCCTGCCAGGAAGCCGAGCATGGCTCGGCTCCATAACCGATCAGGTCCGCGGCAGGGTCACGCCGGTCTGGCCCTGGTACTTGCCGCCACGATCGCGGTACGAGGTCTCGCAGACGTCATCGGCGGCCGCCTGGAAGAACAGCATCTGCGCCACGCCTTCATTGGCATAGATGCGCGCCGGCAGCGGCGTGGTGTTGCTGAATTCCAGGGTGACGTGGCCTTCCCATTCCGGTTCCAGCGGGGTCACGTTGACGATGATGCCGCAGCGCGCGTAGGTGCTTTTGCCCAGGCACACCACCAGGGTGTCGCGCGGGATGCGGAAGTACTCCACCGTGCGCGCCAGCGCGAAGCTGTTCGGCGGGATGATGCACTCGTCGGCGGTGATGTCGACGAAGCTGCCCGAGTCGAAATGCTTGGGGTCGACAATCGTCGAGTTGATGTTGGTGAACACCTTGAACTCGCGCGAGCAGCGCACGTCGTAGCCATAGCTGGACGTGCCATAGCTGACGATGCGCTGGCCGTTGGCCTGCTTGACCTGCCCGGCCTCGAACGGCTCGATCATGCCGTGCTGCTCGGACATGCGGCGGATCCAACGGTCACTCTTGATGCTCATGCTTTGTCCTGGGGTACGAGGGGGCGCGAGGATTCTAGCAGGGGCCCGGCCTCGGCCGGCGGCCCCTGCCCCGGCGCTTACAGCAGCGACGACAGGATCGGGATCGAGGCCCGCGGACGCTTGCCGACCTCCTCGATCAGGCGCTGCGCGGCGTGGCGGTAGGCCTGGGCCGGCGCCGAATCCGGCTGGGCCACCGTGATCGGGGTGCCTGCGTCGCCCTGTTCGCGGATGCCGATCTGCAGCGGCAGCGACCCCAGCAGCGGCACGCCGTACTGCGCGGCCATGCGCTCGCCACCGCCTTCGCCGAACAGGTGCTCGATGTGCCCGCAGTTGCTGCAGGTGTGCACGGCCATGTTCTCGACGATGCCCAGCACCGGCACCTCGACCTTCTCGAACATCTTCAGCGCCTTCCTGGCGTCCAGCGTGGCGATGTCCTGCGGCGTGGTGACGATCACCGCTCCGGCCAGCGGAATCTTCTGGGTCAGGGTCAGCTGGATGTCACCGGTGCCCGGCGGCAGGTCGATCAGCAGGAAATCCAGGTCATCCCACAGGGTGTCATTGAACAGCTGGGTCATCGCCGAGGTGGCCATTGGCCCACGCCAGATCATCGGCGTGTCCTCTTCGATCAGGTAGCCGATCGACATGGTGTCCACGCCGAACGCGCGCAGCGGCTCGATGCTCTTGTTGTCCGGGCTTTCCGGGCGACCGGACAGGCCCAGCATGGCCGGCACGCTGGGGCCGTAGATGTCTGCGTCGAGCACGCCCACGCGCGCGCCAAGCTGCTGCAGCGCCACGGCCAGGTTCACCGCGGTGGTGGACTTGCCGACGCCGCCCTTGCCCGAACCGACCGCGATGACATTGCGGATGCGGGCATGCGGCGTAAGTCCCTTCTGGACCTGGCTGGCATGGGGACGGCGGGGGGAACTGTTCACAACGAGCACCGGCAGGGTCAAGGGGATAACCCAACATCATACAAGCTGGACGCAACCTGACTGAAATTCAGGATTGCGACGGATTCGTGCACAGATTGTTAAGTTCATGTTACGTTCGATGAGCACTGTTTTTGAGCTGCGGAGCCCGCTGTTCCGGCCCGCGCGATGGCGCATGCGCAGTGCCGTTTTTGTTTTTGCTCTCCATTGGAACTTCATGAAACACGTCAGCAATACCGCACGTCGCAACACGCTCGCCGTCGCCCTGATTTCCGCTCTGATGGCCGCCGCCCCGGCAATGGCCCAGGACAAGGCGACCAACCTGGACAAGATCACCGTCACCGGCTCGCTGATCCCGCAGACGCAGATCGAAACCCAGACCCCGGTGATGTCCATCACCGCCGAAGACATCCAGACCCGCGGCTTCAGCAGTGTTGCTGAAGTGCTGCAGCAGTCGTCGCTGACCACGGGCGGCCTGCAGGGTGGCCAGACCTCGGGTGCGTTCACCCAGGGCGCCGAAGCGGCCGGCATGTTCGGCCTGAACCCGGGCTACACCAAGTACCTGATCAACGGCCGCCCGATGCTTTCGTATCCGGCGCTGTACAACGGCAGCGAGTCGTTCAACAACATCAGCGGCATTCCGATCGACATCGTCGAGCGCATCGAGGTCCTGCCGGGCGGCCAGTCGTCGCTGTACGGCTCGGACGCGATCGCCGGCGTGGTCAACATCATCCTGAAGGAACGCATGGACGGCGGCACGATGTCGATCCGTGGCGGCACCTACACCGAAGGTGGTGGCAGCAACATCCGCTTCAGCGCCGCCAAGGGCTTCAACGCATTCGACGACCGCTTCCACGCGCTGGTCAACGTGCAGATCGAAAACGGCAGCCCGATCTGGGGCTACCAGCGTGACATCACCAAGCAGAACAACCCGGTCGGCTACACCGCGCAGCTGCCGTCGAACGACTTTGCCGTCATCGGCAACGCCGACAACAAGCTGTACATGATGGACCCGACCCGCTGCGGCAACGTCGCAGGCCTGTACGACGGCACCACCACCGTCGGCAAGCGTGCATCGGGCGAATCGTGCGGCTCGGTGTACAGCGCCGGCTACAAGACCCTGAAGAACGGCAAGAACAGCGGCCAGTTCTACTCGTCGATGACCTTCGACGTGAACGACAACTTCCAGCTGTTCGCCGATGTGCTGTACAGCAAGGAGAAGACCGAGTTCACCTCCGGCTCCAGCGCCCTGTGGTGGGGCACCAAGTCGGTGATGGGCGGCTTCTACGACCAGGGCCTGGGCAAGGTCGTGAACCTGCAGCGCGCCTTCGCGCCGGAAGAAATCGGCCCGGGCCACTACAACAACATCCTGAACTCCGATGAGAGCCGTTCCTACCAGGTCACCCTGGGCGGCAAGGGCATGGTCGGCGATTGGGACTACAGCGCCAGCTTCACCCGCGGCGAATACCGCCTGGACCAGAACCGCTTCGCACGCTGGAAGGACAAGATCGAAGGCTTCTTCGGCGACACCGTGCTGGGCCCGCGCCTGGGCACCACCGCTGATGGCTTCGGCATCTACAACCCGGACTACACCGCGTTCTACTCGCCGATCACCCCGGACCAGTTCGCCAGCTTCACCGGCTATGGCACCCATCGCAGCAAGACCTGGCAGAACCTGGGTCGCGTGCAGGTGACCAACGGTTCGCTGTTCTCCCTGCCGGGCGGCGACGCCGGCCTGGCCGTGGTGCTGGAAGGCGGCAGCGAAGGTTGGGACTACTCGCCCGACCAGGCCTTCGTCGATGGCAACGCCTGGGGCGCCACCGCCGTGGCCGGTGCCGGCCACCGCAGCAACTACGCGGTGACCAGCGAACTGCGCATGCCGGTGTTCGAATCGCTGACCATCAGCGCCTCGGGCCGCTACGACGCCTTCAAGATCGCCGACAAGACCGTCGACAAGGCCACCTACAGCATCGGCCTGGAATACCGCCCGGTTGAAAGCCTGCTGCTGCGCGGCAAGTACGGCACCGCATTCCGCGCGCCGACCCTGTCCGATGCCTTCCAGGGCATGAGCGGCTCGTTCGCCTCCGGCCAGAACGACTACTACCGCTGCAGCCAGATGGGTTACGCGCTGCGTGACGAAGCCTGCTCGTTCTACAAGACCACCTCGGTGTACAGCGAAAAGTCCGGCAACCCGGACCTGAAGCCGATCACCGCCGACGTGTGGAGCGCGGGCGTGGTGTGGGCCCCGGTGAGCAACTTCTCGCTGTCGGTCGACTACTACAACTGGAAGATCAAGAACGAGGTCAAGACGCTGAGCACCGACCAGCTGCTGCTGGCCGAGTACCAGTGCCGCAACGGCCTGCCGAACAACACCTCGGCCAGCTGCCAGAACGTGACCGACTGGGTGTCCCGCGACGCCGGTGGCAACCTGACCCGCGTGTACACCCCGAAGCTCAACGTGGCCAGCCAGAACCTGGAAGCGGTGACCGTCGGTGCCAAGTACCAGCAGGACCTGGGCCGCTTCGGTTCGCTGATGTTCTCGGGCAACTACACCAACATGCTGAAGCGTGAAGTGGTGCCGCTGCCGGGCGCGCAGAAGCTGGATCTGCTGAGCGATCCGTACAACATGTGGTACTACGACAACTTCGCCAAGGTGCGCGGCGATGTGTCGGTGGGCTGGGCCATCTCCAAGTTCACCACCACCGTGTACGCCAACTACGTCGGCAGCACCCCGAACTACCTGGCCTACACCGGCCGCAGCTATGACTACGTCCACGCCTCCGGCGCCAAGGCCGGCAAGTGGGGCTCGTACACCACCTACAACATGAGCCTGAACTACCAGGCGCAGGACGATCTGACCCTGTCGCTGATGGTCAACAACGTGTTCAACAAGCTGCCGGAAGGCCAGCGCTACAACTACCCGGGCAACGAATCGACCCCGTTCAACGACGGCTTCTACAGCGTCTACGGCCGTCAGATCTCGGCCCAGGTCAAGTACGACTTCTGATCCCGTCGTATTCCGGACTGCGTGTCTGGACCAGGCCCCGCTTCGGCGGGGCCTTTTTTTTTGGCCGGTCGCGCGCGATGCAGCGGAGCACCGCCCGTCGCCGACCACCCCAGCCTGAATGCATGGCTAATGCACCTCCCGGAGCGCCGGGGACGGACCTCACCGTCCCATATGAGAAAAAAACATAAGAAATCAATGACATGGCAAAAGGCTGATACTCAACCCGGGTTTGCCGAATCCGCCATTATGACGAGAGCATGAATGGTTGACAGGCCAAGTTAAGTCTGTGTTAACGTTGGATCGTCGGCTTGTGAAGCCGGTGAAACGTGGGCAATGCCCACCAGGGACGGCGGCGGCTGCGACAGGCGCCGACCGAGGTTTGATTCATCAGGGGATCCACATATGACCATCCGCAAGGCACTCATCCGCCACCCGCTGAGCTTTGCGCTCACCACGGCCCTCCTGGCAACCGGCATCGCCCCCGCGTTCGCCCAGGAAGCCGGCAACGAGGCAGGCGGCAAGAACAGCAGTGCCACCAATCTTGATCGCGTCTCGGTCGTTGGCTCGCGCATCAAGCGCGCCGACGTCGAGGGCCCGGCACCGGTCACGGTGATCACCCGCACGGATATCGACCGTGAAGGTTTCCAGACCGTTGGCGACATGCTGCAGACGTTGACCCAGAACACCACCTCGTCCTTCACCGGCGACCTGGCGGTGACCGGCTTCACTCCGAACGCACAGGTGGTCAACCTCCGCAACCTGGGCCCCGGCTACACGCTGACCCTGGTGAACGGCCGTCGCCCGGCGCAGTACCCGCAGCCGTACAACCGCGACAACAATGTCGCCAACATCAACTCGATCCCGAGCAGCATCGTCGAGCGCGTGGAAGTCCTGACCGGCGGCGCCTCGGCCATTTACGGCTCTGACGCCGTGGCCGGCGTGGTCAACATCGTGCTGCGCGAGCATTACGACGGCAACCTGGTCCGCCTGACCACCGGCACCACCGCAGAAGGCGGCGGCGACACGGTCAACCTGGAACTGACCGGCGGCCGTACCGGCGATCGCTGGAGCGCGGTTTGGGCCCTGCAGTACAGCGATCGCGAGGCTGTCTACGCCAACCAGCGCAAGTTCCTGTCGGATCTGCGTGAGGGCCCGCTGGGTTCGACCGCAACCCCGGGCCTGTCGCTGATCGCGATCCGCGGCCTGGCCTCGGCCAATGGCCGGGTCAACCAGAACGCCTACTATCCGGGCCAGGCCAAGTGCGATGCACTGGGCTTCACCACGGTGACCACCGCCGCCCGTGGCACCTACTGCGGTTCGTACGACAGCAACGCGGCGCGCTCGATCTCCAACCAGCGCCAGTTCTACTCGGCCTACGGCTACGGCACCTTCGACTTCACCGACACCACCCAGGGCTGGGCCAGCGTCAACTATTACACCACCAGCGCCAAGGCCAGCGCCGGCACGGAGTTCTGGGGCACCTCGGGCGACAAGTTCAACATCCTGTCCAATGGCACCACCAGCGCGTACTACTACGATGCCGGCCTGCGCGACATCGTGCAGTTGCAGCGTGTCTTCACCGCCGCCGAACTGGGTGGCAATGAAGCGGCCAGCACCAAGTACGACGAATACACCTACGACTTCGCTGCCGGCGTGCGTGGCACCTTCGCCGACCGCTTCGACTGGGAAGCCACCGGTGGCTACGGCTACTACAACTACAAGATGGACCGCCCGCGCCTGCTCGCGAAGTCGGTGCATGACTACTTCCTGGGACCGGTGCTGGGCTACAGCAACGCCACCGGCACCGGTGCAGGTGTCTACCCGATCCACCGCCTGAACCTGGATCGCTGGTCCTCGCCGATCACCCCGGAGATCTACCAGTCCTTCGCGACCCGCGTGATCAACCGCTCCGAAACCAGCGTGGCGAATGCCGCCTTCAACGTCAGCGGCGACCTGTTCGAACTGCCGGCCGGCGCCGTTGGCTTCGCCAGCGTGCTGGAATGGAACCGCCAGAAGATGGACATGGTGAGCGACCCACGCACCGACCAGCTGCGTCCGATCGACGGCCAGACCATCTACAACCTCACCAGCTCCGGTGAGACCCACGGCACCCGCGACCGCTACGCCGTCGGCGCCGAGTTCCGCGTGCCGATCTTCAGCAATCTGAGCGTCAACGCTGCGGCGCGCTATGACAAGTACGACGACATCTCGTCGGTTGATGCATCCACCACTTACAACCTCGGCCTGGAATTCCGCCCGTTCAGCAACCTGCTGCTCCGCGGCAGCTATGCCACCAGCTTCCGCGCGCCAGACATGCAGCTGATCTACGCCGGCGGTGCCGCGTCCTACACGACCGAACTGGACGAATACTCCTGCCGCTCCGGTACCGGTCCGGGCGCTGCCCAAGGCCCGCGTACCCGCACCCAGTGCAACACGCCGACGAGTGACCCGACCAAGTACTCGGTGCAGACCCTGGTGGCCGGCAACCCGAACCTGACCGAGGAAAAGGGCAAGTCGTGGGGCGCAGGCTTTGTGTGGGACGTTACGGATGGCATGTCGCTGACGGTCGACTACTACCGCATCCGCCTGGAGGACGCCGCCGCCCAGCTGAGCAACGACTACCTGCTGCGCGCTGAGGCGGCCTGCCGCCTGGGCACCGCCAGCGACGGTCGCGCGGTCCCCAGTGCTTCGGTCTGCCAGAACGTGCTGGGCCTGATCACGCGCACCAACCTGCCCGGCTCGCCGGACGATGGCCGTATCCAGCGCATCAACAACGCCTACATCAACACCGCACTGCAGGACACCAGCGGTATCGATGCAACCTACAAGTACGCGCTGGACACCGACCGCTGGGGCCGTTTCAACGTCGACCTGGGTTACTCGCTGACGCTGACCAACAAGTACAAGCAGACCGCCGACGACGACCTGATCGATTACCGCGACCTGCCGCCGGAGTACTTCAATCCCGAGCGCAGCCGCGCCCGCGGCAGCCTGACCTGGACCAAGGGCGACTGGGCCACCACCGTGTTCGGCACCCGCTACGGCTCGGCCTTCAGCTATGCCGAAGCTGATGGCACCAACAGCGCGGGCGGTGCCTACTCGCGTCGCCTGGCGCCGTACTTCCTGTGGAACCTGAGCGTGGGCAAGAAGTTCGGCGAGAACGTGCTGGCCACCTTCCAGGTCGTCAATGTGTTCGACAACCAGTATCGCAAGGACAACAGCAACACGACGTACCCGTTCTACAACCCGTTCATCGGCGCAGACCCACTGGGCCGTCGCTTCTACGTGAGCCTGCAGTACAAGTTCTGATCCTCGCTGCATGAGGTAGGAACGCATGGGAAAGCCCGGGTCTGAACCGGGCTTTCCTTTTTTGAACCGGCCGTAGCTACCGCTGGCCAGGACAAGGACCCCTGATCATGAAGAAGACCTCGCTGTTGACGCCGTTGGCCCTGGCGCTCGCCGCCGCCCTCCCCGCTGCCTTGCCGGCCGCCGCTGCGGGCGCGGCGACGCCCTATTCGATCGAAGACTTCGCCAGGCACGCCAGCTACAGCTCGGCCAGAATCTCACCGAGCGGCGCCTACCTGGCTATCAGTGTCGATCTGGGCGACCAGGACGTGCTGACCATCCTGCGCACCAGTGACCTGAAGGTACTCAAGGTCAACCAGCTGCCGGACAAGAAGAGCGTGGGCAGCTTCCACTGGATATCGCCGGAACGGCTGATGTTCAACGCGGTGAAAAAGCAGGGCGGCTACGCCCAGCCCTTCCCCACCGGGGAATGGTTCGCGGTCAACGCCGACGGCAGCCAGGCCCGCCCGGTGATCTTCTACGGCACCCGCGATGCCACCCAGCGCAGCAAGAGCGTGGGCAACGAATCCTATTCGTTGCTGGACACGCTGCGCGGCGATGACCAGAACGTGATCATGCAGGTCCGCTACCCGCGCTCTTCCGAAGGCGCAGGCACCCAGGTGGTGAGCGTGGACACCATCAGCGGCAGGCGCACGCCCTTGGCGCGCGCACCCAAAGAGAACTGCGACATCGCACTGGATGGCGCCAAGGAACCGCGCTTCGCGGTCTGCAGTTCCAGCCGCGATGAGAGCGGCGAATATGATGAGCGCAGCGAGCTGTACCGCCGCGACGGCACCACCTGGACGTTGATCAACGCCTCCAAGTCCGACGGCCAGCATCTGCGCGTGCTGCGCACCAGCGCCGACGGTACCGTCTACGCCGAACAGGATGATGGCAAGGTCCCATCGGCAATCGGCACGCTGGACACCGGCAGTGGCCAGTTCCAGAAGCTGTTCCAGGATCCTGTCAGCGAAGTCTCGCAGATGATGTGGAGCACTGATGACAAGCGCCTGATCGGCGTGGTCAACCAGGCCGGCAGCCCCAAGGTCACCCTGCTGGATGAGGATCACCCCGATGCCGCGCTGTACCAGTCGCTGGCCCAGGCATTTCCCGGGCAGATGGTGCAGTTCTCCAGTTCCACCGAAGATGGCAACCGCATCCTGGTGTCGGTTTACAGCGACACCAATCCAGGGGAGCTGTACCTGTTCGACCGCAAGACCGGCCAGGCCCGTTTCCTGCTGCAGGGCCGCGACTGGCTTGATCCCAAGCGCATGGCCAGCGTCACCCCGTTCACCGTCAAGGCACGGGACGGCCAGCTGCTGCATGGTTACCTGACCGTTCCGCAGGGAGCGCAGGGCAAGCGCCTGCCAATGATCGTCAACCCGCACGGCGGCCCGATCGGCCCGCGCGACAACTGGGGCTTCAATCCCGAGGCGCAGCTGCTGGCGAGCCGTGGCTATGCCGTCCTGCAGGTCAACTTCCGTGGCTCTGGTGGCTATGGCAAGGCCTTCGAGAACGCGGGTCACCGGCAATGGGCCGACGGCATCCAGAACGACATCCTCGATGCCACGCATTGGGCCATCGACCAGGGGGTGGCTGACAAGGACCGCCTGTGCATCTATGGCGGCAGCTTCGGTGGCTACTCTGCACTGATGGCGCCCATCCGCGAGCCAGGCCTGTTCAAGTGTGCTTTCGGCTACGTCGGGGTATACGACGTGGACATGCTGTTCAAGAAGGGCGATATCCCGCAGCGCGAGTCCGGTCAGCGCTATCTGCGCCGCACCCATGGCACCGACGTGGCCGAATGGAACAAGGTCTCGCCCGCCCGCCGGGCCGGTGAGGTCAGGATTCCGGTATTCCTGGCCGCAGGTGCCCGCGACATGCGCGCCGTGCCCGAACAGACCGAGCTGATGGCCAAGGCACTCACCGACGCCGGCAACCCTCCGGAAGGCGTGATCATCCAGTCCGGTGAAATGCATGGCTTCTACGACGTTCCGGCCCGGGTAAATCTGTACTCGAAGATGCTCGACTTCTTCGGCCGGCATATCGGCACGCCCGCACGCTGAACGAACCGGGGCAGCACGCCTGCCCCGTGTTTCCTTTGGCACAATGACCTACGCCGCATGTCCCGAAGCGCGCTCCGGCCGATGATTGGGGGCACGCGGCCCCCTTGCTGCCATCACGGATTGATGAACATGAAACTGCATTGGCTTTCGCCACTCCCTCTCCTGGTCGCGTTGGCCTCGCCGGCCATGCTGGCGGCGGCGCCTCCAGCGCCTTCCAGGGCCCCGCTGCCCAGCGATCCAACCGATGATCCGCTGATGATCAGCGCGGGCTTCCTGAACGGTCATCCCGACCTGCGCTTCCGCATGCTGGGCATGGAAAAACAGCGCGCCAACGACCTGTCCGCTGCATTTGCGTTCTTCCAGCGCGCCGGCTTCTACGGGGACAAGGTCTCGCAGGCAAGGGTCGCTGAAATGCTGTGGAACGGCACTGGCACGGCGGTCGACCGCCCGCTGGCCTACGTCTGGATGGACCTGGCTGCCGAGCGTGGCTACAAGGGCTTCGTCGAACTGCGCGAACGCTACTGGGCCGCGCTGGATGAACACCAACGCAACCAGGCCATCGGCCAGGGCGAAGCGGTGTATGCACGGTTTGGTGACGCTGCTGCCGAGCCACGCCTCGCATTGGCAATGCGGCGTGAACAGAAGCGCATGACCGGCAGCCGCACCGGCTTTGCGGGCAACGTCAAGATTCTCGTGCCGGGCCCGAATGGCACCACTGAACAGATTGATGGCAGCAAGTTCTACGACACCCGTTACTGGGACCCGCAGCTGTACCGGCAATGGCAGGACAGCATCTGGTCGACACCGCGGGTGGGACGCGTGGAAATTGGCAACGTGGCCCCGGTTTCCACCGAAAACCAGGCGCGTAGCCGAATCCCCGATGTTGCTCCACAGGTTGACGCCCCCGAGCCGGTGACCGGGGACGAACCGCCCCAGCCGACCCCTGGCCTGCGCTGAGGGCGCACCGCCGCCCCCAACGGACCATGCCGATCCTGCCTGCTGGCGACCGACCACCGCCAGGGCAGGCCGGCTTGCCATTGACCATGACCTTCGACACCCTTGCAGGTCTGGCCGGCGGCGTATCGTTCGGCCACGGTCGCACCTGCGGCCACTCCCTGACTCACTCGGCCCGGAGGCCATTCAAGTGACCCGTACTCCCAAGATCGTGCTGCTGACCCTGGCCGTTTCGGCCGCGCTGGTCGGCTGCGGCAAGACTGAAGCCCCGGCCAAGGACGCCGCCGCCTCCGCCCCGGCCACGGCCGAAGCCACCACCTATAAGCTGGACGAGAGCAAGCTGCCGGCCTACAACGCCTTCCAGCCGAGCGACCTCGACACCACCAAGGACGCTTGCACCGCCTTCGGCGACTACGTCAACAGCAAGTGGCTGGCCGCCAATGAAATCCCGGGCGACCGCACCAGCTGGGGCGCGTTCACCATCCTCGACGAGCGCTCGGTGGCCGTGCAGCACCAGCTGGCCGAACAGGTCGCGCAGGTCAAGAACCCGAACCACATCGAGAAGATCGTCGGCGACCTGTGGGCCACCGGCATGGACGAAGCCAAGATCAACGCACAGGGCATCGCGCCGCTGAAGGCCGACCTGACCGCGATCGACGGCCTGCAGGACAAGGCGGCCATCGCCGACTACCTGCGCACCAGTGCCGCCAAGGGCGACAACCTCCTGTTCGGCTTCGGTGCCGAAGCCGACTTCAAGAATTCGGCCGTGAACATGGCCTACGCCAGCCAGGGCGGCCTGGGCCTGCCGGATTCCACCTATTACACCGACGCCAAGAACGCCGACAAGCTGAAGGCCTACCAGGCACACGTGGCCAAGGTGCTGGAACTGTCCGGCGTCGCCGCTGCCGATGCCGCCAAGCAGGCGGAAGAGGTCGTCAAGTTCGAGACCCGCCTGGCCAAGGCCTCCAAGTCGCGCGTCGAGCTGTCGCGCAATGTCGAGCTGTACTACAACCCGGTCACCCTGGCCGACGCCGACAAGCTGACCCCGAACTTCAGCTGGACCGAATTCTTCAAGTCGCAGGGCGTGGCCGCACCGGAGAAGTTCTCGCTGGCCATGCCGGCCTTCCATGAGGAAGTGAGCAAGGCGCTGGGCGACACCGATCCGTCGGTGTGGCGCGCCTACCTGCGCTTCCACACCGTGGACAGCGCCTCGCCGTACCTGGCCGACGCGTTCGTGCAGGAGAACTACGAGTTCTACGGCAAGACCCTCAACGGCCAGAAGGAACAGAAGCCGCGCTGGAAGCGCGTGCTGGGCACCATCGAGAATGACGCCGGCGAAGCCTTCGGCCAGCTGTACGTGAAGGTGGCCTTCTCGCCGGAAGCCAAGGCGAAGATGGAAGAGCTGGTGAAGAACCTGGCTGCCTCGCTGAAGGACCGCATCCAGGGTCTGAGCTGGATGAGCGAGGAAACCAAGGCCAAGGCCATCGCCAAGTGGGAAACCTTCACCCCGAAGATCGGTTACCCGGACAAGTGGCGTGACTGGTCGGGCCTGCAGACCCAGCGCGACAGCTTCCTGGGCAACGTGCGCGCGGCCAACGAGTTCAACTACAAGTTCAACCTGTCCAAGATCGGCAAGCCGGTGGACAAGACCGAGTGGGGCATGACCCCGCAGACCGTCAACGCCTACTACAACCCGCTGCAGAACGAGATCGTGTTCCCGGCCGCCATCCTGCAGCCGCCGTTCTTCGACCCCAAGGCCGACGACGCGCTGAACTACGGCGGCATCGGTGCGGTGATCGGCCATGAGATGACCCACGGTTACGACGACCAGGGTGCGCGCTTCGGGCCGACCGGCAACATGGAAGACTGGTGGACCCCGGCCGACAAGAAGAACTTCGAAGGCCTGACCGGCAAGCTGGTCAAGCAGTTCGACCAGTACAAGGTCGACGGCCAGGCGGTGAACGGCCACCTGACCCTGGGCGAGAACATCGCCGACCTGGGCGGCCTGGCCACCGCCTACGACGCCCTGCAGAAGGCCACCGCCGGCAAGGAAGATGCCAAGGTCGACGGCTTCACCCGCGACCAGCGCTTCTTCTTCAACTGGGCCACCGTGTGGCGCACCAAGTACACCCCGGAAAACGCCAAGGTCCGCCTGGCCACCGACCCGCACGCCCCGGCGCAGTTCCGCGCCATGGGTGCGCCGTCGAACCTGCCGACCTTCGCTGCCGCGTTCCAGTGCAAGGCCGGTTCGCCGATGGCCCGCACCGGCGAGCAGCAGGTGGTGATCTGGTAAGCCACGGCTGACGCTGCGGCAGACCTGCAAGGGCCCGGGACTTCCCGGGCCTTTGCTTTTTTTTGCGATGCCCGCCGTCCACGCAAGGCGTGGCACCCCTGCCGACCACGCCGTGACGCGTGCATGTCGCGCGCCTCCCCGCGCCCGGTGGCAGCGCCGCGCGATGCCCGGCAGACGGCGCGTGATGTGTGCATGCCGCGCCCATGCCCGGCTTGCTATAGTGCGCGCGCCCTCAATCCATCACGGATTCGTTCCACATGCCCAATTTCCGTCCGCTTGCCATCGCCCTGGGCATCAGCCTGGCGACCCTGGTCCCGACCCACGATGCGTTTGCTGCCGCCAAGAAGAAGGCCGCTCGCGCCCCGGCCGTCAGCGCCCAGTGCAGCGACTTCTACGACGCCACCAATGCAGGCTGGCTGAAGGCCAACCCGGTGCCGCAGACCGGCGCCACCACCGCGCTCGGCCAGCTGGTCGAGCGCAGCCGCCAGCAGCAGCGTGAACTGCTCGACGCCGCGATGAAGTCGCCGCAGGGCAACGTGCAGAAGCTGCTGGGCGACTTCTGGGCCAGCGGCCTGGACGAGGCAGCAGTGGAAGCGGACGGCTCCAACCCGATCGCGCCGCTGCTGACCCGCATCAATGCCATCAAGAAGGCCAAGGATGTGCCGGCGTCGATCGCCGCGCTGCACCAGGTCGGCATCCCGGTGGCCTTCAACTTTGGCCCGGACGTCGATCTGAAGGCGCTTGATCGTCACATCGGCTACTTCATGCAGGGTGGCATGGGCCTGCCGGATCCGGCGTTCTACACCCGCACCGACGCCGACACCGTGGCCCTGATGGGCCGCTACCGCACCTACGTGAAGCAGATCCTGGCACTGACCGGCACGCCGGCGGCCAAGCTCGATGCCGAGTCGCAGTCGGTGATCGCACTGGAGACCGAGCTGGCGCGCAACGCGCAGTCGCTGGCCGGGATCAACAACCCGTTCAACAACTACGCGCCGATCTCCACCAAGGAGCTCAACAGCCGCTACCGCAACCTGCAGCTGGACGCGTTCCTGAAGGCCCAGGGCGTGGACGACGACCTGGTTTCGCTGGCCGACCCGGGCCTGTTCAAGCAGCTCGATGGCATGGTCACCAAGCTCAAGCCGGACCAGTGGAAGGCCTACCTGCGCTGGCGCGTGGGCGACTCGATGGCGCCCTACCTGTCCAAGGCCTACCGCGACGCGGAGTTTGAGTTCCGTGGCCGCGTGCTGCGTGGCGAAACGCTGCCGCCACCGCGTTGGGAAGATGTGCTGGAGGCGATCAACGTGGCCGCCGGCCCGATGCTCGGCCGCGAATACGCCGCCCGTTACCTGTCGGCCGAAGACCGTCGCCAGGCTGCATGGATCGTCGACAAGGTGCGCGAAGTGCAGATCGAGGCGGTCAAGAACAGCAGCTGGATGAGTGCCGAAGCCAAGACCGAAGCGCAGGCCAAGCTGGCCGCGCTGAAGATCGAGATCGGCACCCCGCTGCGTGATCTCGACTACAGCGTGCAGCCGATGGGCCGCGGTTCGTTCGGCGGCAACATGCTGATCGCGTCGACCTGGCGCCACCGCGAGGAAATGAAGCGCATCGGCAAGGGCAACGCCGACCGCCGCTGGGACGTGCTGCCGCAGCAGCCGTCGCTGGCCTACGATCTGGCGCAGAACCGCCTGATCGTCACCGCGGCGATCCTGCAGGGCCCGGTGTTCAACGCCAAGGCCGATGCCGCCGACAAGTTCGGCAGTTTCGGTGGCCTGGTCGGCCATGAGCTGACCCGTGCGATCGATGCCAAGGGCGCACTGGTCGATGCCAAGGGCGAACTGCGCAGCTGGTGGACGCCGGCAGACAAGACCGCCTGGACCCTGCTCGGCAACCGCGTCGCCGCGCAGTACAGCGCCTACGATTTCCCGGGCGTGAAGGGTGCCAAGGTCAACGGCACGCTCACCCAGGAAGAGAACCTGGCCGACATCGCCGGGCTGGAACTGGCCTGGGCCGCATACACCGCGCAGGAGCCGAAGGCCAAGCCGGCACAGCAGCAGGGCTTCTTCCGCGCCTGGTCGGCGTTGTGGGCGCAGCAGCTGTCGCCGAACGAGGCCGCGCGCCGCTTGACCGCCGACATCCGCGCGCCGGGCCTGTGGCGCAGCAATGGCACGCTGGCCAACCTGCCGGCGTTCGGCGCCACCTTCAGCTGCAAGGCCGGCCAGCCGATGCAGCGCAGCGAAGCCGAGCAGATCAAGGTCTGGCGTTGAGCCTTCAGCGGCCGTGGTAACGCAAAGGGCGCCTTCGGGCGCCCTTTTTTTTTGCGGGTGCAGCACGATCCCGGGTTAACACCGGGCATGCTATCGCTGCGGCTTCGTCCATCGCGGAGCCCCGACATGGCACACAAGAACACGATCTGCCTCTGGTACGACAACGACGCGCTCGAGGCCGCCACCTTCTATGCCGGCAACCTGCCCGACAGTGCGGTGACGGCCGTGCATCATGCCCCGGGCGACTATCCGGACGGCAAGGAAGGCGACGTGCTGACCGTTGAATTCACGGTCTGCGGCATTCCCTGCGTCGGGCTCAACGGCGGACCTGCGTTCAAGCACAGCGAAGCGTTCTCGTTCCAGATCCAGACCGACGACCAGGCCGAGACCGACCGCCTCTGGGATGCGATCGTCGGCAATGGCGGACAGGAGAGCCAATGCGGATGGTGCAAGGACCGCTGGGGTATCTCGTGGCAGATCAGCCCACGCATCCTGATCGAAGCGGTGACCAGCCCGGACAAGGCGCTGGCCAAGCGCGCCTTCAACGCGATGATGCCGATGAAGAAGATCGACATCGCCACGCTCCAGGCCGCCATCCAAAAAGGGGACGGAGGGGATTAAGTCGTTTCTCCCCACCGCTGCTGACCCCGTGCGAATTGCGACTTAATCCCCTCCGTCCCCTTTTTCGAGGTGCTGATGTCCTGGGATGCGATCATCATCGGCGGTGGCCACAATGGCCTGGTCTGCGCGGCCTACCTGGCACGCGCCGGAAAGAAGGTGCGGGTGCTGGAGCGTCGTGGCGTTCTCGGCGGTGCTGCGGTCACCGAGGAGTTTCATCCAGGCTTCCGCAACTCGGTGGCGTCATACACCGTGTCGCTGCTGCAACCGAAGGTGATCGACGACCTGCAGTTGCATGCGCATGGGCTGCGCATCATCAATCGCCCGGCCAACAACTTCCTGCCATTGCCCGACGACCGCTACCTGCTGTCGGCACCGGGCCGCACCCAGGCCGAAGTCGCCAGATTTTCCGAGCGGGATGCGCAGCGCCTGCCCGCCTACGAAGCGCGCCTGGAGATGTTCGCCGACGTGCTCCGCGCATGGGCCCTGCGTGCACCGCCCGATCTGGGCGTGGCCGGCGGTTGGCGTGCCCTGCCCGCGCTGTGGCAGATGGGCCGCCTCGGCCGCGAACTGGCGGTGCTGGATCCATCGCTGCGGCAGGAACTGCTGGACCTGTTCACGCTGTCGGCGGCCGAGTACCTGGACCGCTGGTTCGAGAGCGAGCCGATCAAGGCCCTGTTCGGCTTCGATGGCATTGTCGGCAACTATGCAAGCCCGTACACACCGGGCAGCGCCTATGTCCTGCTGCATCATGTGTTCGGCCAGTGCAATGGCGTGAAGGGTGCGTGGGGCCATGCGATCGGCGGCATGGGCGCAATCAGCCAGGCCATCGCCGCCGCTGCACGCGCTGCTGGCGCGGAACTGCAGGTGGACGCCGGCGTGCGACGCGTACTGGTTGAACACGGCAGTGCCGTGGGAGTGGAACTGGCCAACGGTGAAATCCTGCGTGCACGCGCGGTGATCGCCAACGTCAATCCGAAGCTGTTGTACGAGCAGATGCTGGCCCCGGCACAGGTACCGGACGCGACCCGCGAACGCATGGCGAACTGGCGCTGCGGTTCCGGCACGTTCCGGATGAACGTGGCGCTGTCGCGGCTGCCGGACTTCCGCGCCCTGCCCGGCCCCGGCGATCACCTCAGCGCGGCATCATCATGGCACCCAGCCTGGACTACATGGACCGCGCCTGGCTGGATGCGCGCCGCGACGGCTGGTCGCGCGAACCGATCGTGGAGATGCTGATTCCCAGCACGCTGGACGCTTCGCTGGCGCCGCCCGGCCGGCATGTGGCCAGTCTGTTCTGCCAGCACGTGGCACCGGTGCTGCCCGATGGACGTCACTGGGATGATCACCGTGACACGGTGGCCGATCTGATGATCGCGACCGTCGACCGGTATGCACCGGGCTTCGCCGACAGCGTGCTTGGCCGACAGGTGCTGTCGCCGCTGGACCTGGAACGCACCTTCGGCCTGGTCGGCGGTGACATCTTCCACGGCGCACTGAGCGCCAACCAGCTGTTCTCGGCACGGCCGATGGTCGGCCAGGCCGGCTATCGCGGCGCCCTGCCCGGGCTGTACCTGTGCGGTTCGGGCACACACCCCGGCGGTGGCGTCACCGGTGCGCCGGGACACAACGCGGCGCAGGTGGTGCTGCAGGATCTGTAGAGGCGTGCCGACCGACGGTCGGCACCTACCCGCGTGGGAGAAGGCGTGCCGACCACGGGTCGGCGCCTACAACGTCAAATGATCCTTCCGATCATTTGACGCTGCGCAGATGGTTGGGGCGCTTCGGTGGGCCGGGCGGGCGGCGCTTGAACGGCGGCTGCCCGCGCCAGTAGCGGATCAGCAACCAGCCGAACAGCATGCCGCCCAGGTGCGCGAAGTGGGCCACGCCCGGCTGCCAGCCGGTCATGCCCAGCACCAGTTCGCCCACGCCAAACAGGATCACGAAGGTGCGCGCCTTCATCGGGATCGGCGGGAACAGCAGCATCACCCGCTGGTTCGGGAACAGCATGCCGTAAGCGAGCAGCAGGCCGAACACGCCGCCGGAAGCGCCCAGCACCGTGGCAGGGTTTTCCAGCAGCGTACCCACCAGCAGCTGGCAGACACCGGCACCGGCCACGCAGACCAGGTAGTACAGCAGGAAGCGCTTCTCGCCCCACGTCTGCTCCAGCGGCGCGCCGAACATGAAGACCGCCAGCATGTTGAAGAACAGGTGGCCGAAGCTGCCATGCAGGAAGCCATAGGTCAGCAGCTGCCACGGCTGGAAGTTGCCGCCGGGGGAGAACGCGTCGAAGCCCTGCTGCAGCGGTTGCAGCATGAACGGCTCGAAGGTCTGCATGCCGAGCAGGAACGGCTGCTGCAGCAGGAACAGGATCGCGTTGGCGATCAGCAGGGCCTTGGTGACGGTTGGCAGTCGCGGGAACATGGGAGCACCGGCATCGAACGGCCTCCATCATAGCCGCAGCACCGTGTGATGTTGGCGCGCCCCCGGGATGCCCTGTTCAGTCGCCAGCGATGCTCAGCCAGGCCCCCACACAGCAGCATCCAGCGCCGCCGCCGGATCGGCTGCCGGCATCCGCACCCGGCCGTTTTCCACCTGCACGCCCTCGGCACGCAAGCGCTGCGACTGCTCGCGCCAGCCGGCCGACCCTTCCGCCATGGCGATGCGCCCATCCGAGCGCAGTACACGGTGCCAGGGCAGGTCGGGATCGTCGTTCTGGCCCAGGACGCGCGCGGCCAGGCGCGCACGCCCGGGCAGGCCAGCGCGCATCGCGACCTGGCCATAGCCCATCACCTGCCCCGCCGGGATCGCGCGGATCACCGCCAGGATGCGCGCACGCGCCTGCTCCGGGGTCAGCGCCGCAGCCGGGTCACCAGCAGCACGCCGATCAGCACCAGCACGGTGCCGGCGATCTGCGCCGGCCCCATCGGTTCGTCGAGCAGCCATAGGCTCATCACGATGGTGGAAACAGGGCCCAGCATACCGACCTGTGCGGCCAGCGACGAACCCACGCGCTGCACCGCCAGCATGATCGCCAGCACCGGCAGCACCGTGCACACCGTGGCGTTGACCAGCGACAGCCACTGTACCGGCGCCGGTGCCTGCCACAGCAACGGCAGCGGATGGGTCACTGCGAAATGCAGCAGCACCAGCACGCTGGCCACGCAGCTGGCATAGGCGGTCAGCCGCACCGCACCGATGCGCGCGACCACCTGTCCGCTGCCGAACAGGTACAGCGCATAGCTGAGCGCACTGCCCAGCACCAGCAGGCTGCCGACGATGATCTGGCCGCCTTCGCGCTGCAGGTCGTGCCCGAAGGCCAGCAGCACGCCGAGGTAACTCAGCACCAGCGCACCGATCTGCCAGCGGCCCGGCCGCTGGCGCGCCAGCAGTACGTTGATCAGCAGTACCAGGGTCGGGTTCAAGTACAGGATCAGCCGCTCCAGGGTCACGCTGATGTACTGCAGTCCCTGGAAGTCGAGCAGGCTGGACAGGTAGTAGCCGGTAAAGCCCAGCCACAGCACGCGGGCGCGATCAGCCCAGGACAGCGGCTCGGCCCGGCGCGCGGCCCACAGGGCCATCAGCACGAACAGCGGCAGCGCCATCAGCATGCGCAGCGCGAGCAGCGTGGTGGCATCGACGCCATGGCGCAGGCCGAGCTTGACGATGATCGCCTTGCCCGACGCGGCAATGGCGCCGATCGCGGCGAGGCCGATGCCGCCCAGCGCAATGCGCGGGGAAGCAGTGGCGATGCGGGAAGCGGGAGTGGACATCAGGACGACGGCGGGCCGCGCAGGGCGGCCCGGTAAGGCGTGGGGACGCCCATTGTCGCATGGGGGCGCCCGATGCCCTGTAAAGCCACAACGGCCCGGCTCAGCGCATCAGCACCACTTCCTCGGCCGAGGTCGGGTGGATCGCCACGGTGTCGTCGAACTGGGCCTTGGTCGCGCCCATCTTCACCGCCACGGCAAAGCCCTGCAGGATCTCGTCGGCCGCTTCGCCCAGCAGGTGGATGCCCACCACGCGTTCTTCCGGGCCGGCACAGACCATCTTGAACAGGCTGCGCTGGGTGCCGTTGGCCAGCGCCTGCAGCATCGGGCGGAAGCGGCTGTGGTAGACGCTCACCTGGTCGAAACGCCGGCGCGCTTCTTCCTCGCTCATGCCCACCGCGCCCAGCGGCGGATGCGAGAACACCACGCTGGCCACGTTCTCGTAATCCATCTTCGACTGCGGGCGGCCCCCGAACAGCCGGTCCATCAGCCGCCGCGACGCGGCCACCGCCACCGGGGTCAGGCCGACCTTGCCGGCGATGTCGCCGACCGCGTGCACGCTCGGCACACCGGTGGTCTGCCACTCGTCCACCTGCACCTGCTCATGCTCGCCAATGCCGATGCCGAGCGCTTCCAGACCCAGGCCCCGGCTGTTGCCGCGGCGGCCGGCAGCGAAGAACACCGCATCGAACACACTGTCCATCGGGCCGTCATGGCCGAACGCACGCACGCGCTCGCCATCGCGCTGCAGTTCGCGCAGGCGATAGCCGAAGTGGATCCGCACGCCCTGCTGTTTCAGGTTCTCGGCCAGCTGATCGGTCAGCTCGTAATCGAAGCGCTCCAGCAGGCGCTGCCCCCGTACCAGCAGGCTTACCCGGCTGCCCAGTGCCTGCAGCAGCCCGGCCAGTTCCACCGCGATGTAACCGCCACCGATGATCGCGACCTCGGCCGGTGCCGCGCGCAGATCGAAGAAATCATCGGAGACCAGGCCCAGTTCCGCGCCGGGAATATCCGGGCGCAGCGGGTGCGCGCCGGTGGCGATCAGGATGTGCTCGGCGCTGTAGCGCACGCCGTCGCTGCAGGCCACGGTATGCGCGTCGAGCAGATGGCCGCGCGCCGGAATCCGTACCACGCCGGTTTCATCCAGGCGCTTGTGGTAGCTGGTGTGGATGTTGCTGATGTAGGCCTGCCGATGGATCACCAGTTCCTTCCACGACAGCGCCGGGCGTGCTTCCACATCGAAGCCCATCGCGTTGGCCAGGCCGATGCGCTCGTGCAGGTCGGCCGCCAGCCACATCGCCTTCTTCGGCACGCAGCCGACGTTGACGCAGGTGCCGCCCAGTTCACCCGGCTCCAGCAGCGCCACGCGCCGGCCATGCTGGGCCGCGCGGATCGCACCGGCCAGGCCGGCGGAGCCGCCGCCAAGGACGATCAGGTCGTAATCATAGGGTGCAGTGCTCATCGGAATCGCTCGGTCGGTAGGGGCAGGATCGATCACCAGCGCGCGGCCGCAGGACGTGATCGGCGATCCGCTGGCCACCACCGGTGCTCATGCTGATGCCGAGCATGCCATGCCTCGCGGCAAGCCTGGCGTGAGGACGCACGGGGCCGCGACCGATCAGCACAGCGCATGCGCGCCCATCGCTCAGCCCTGCTCCGCGCTGCGCCGCATCGGTGGCCACTGCCGGTAGGTCATCGCACGCCACAGCCATTCCATCGGACCAAAGCGGAAGCGCGCCAGCCACGCGTGCGAAACAGCCACCTGCGCTGCGAACACCAGCAGCGCGAACAGCAACTGCACGCTGCGCGGCATCCGCTCGAACCCACCCAGGCCATAGTGGTAGAACAGCCAGGTACACAGCAGCGACTGGGCCAGGTAGTGGGTCAATGCCATGCGCCCCACCGGCGCCAGCCATCCCAGCCGCGCGCGCCAATGCACGATCCACGCCAGGTAACCCAGGCACATCGGCAGCCCGCCGATCGTCACCAGTGCCATCGCTGCGGTCACCGGCAGGTCGTAGGCGCCCGGTGCCAGATACGGCTTCCAGGCAACGCCGAGCAGCGTGACCGCCAGGCCCAGCGGCAGTGCCACCCAACGCAGCAGCGCGTACAGCCGTGGGAAGCGCTCGGGTGAAGCCAGTGCGCCGCTGGCGGTGAACCAGCTGCCGATCAGGAACATGCCCAGCACTTCCGGACCGGTGATCAGCAGCGCGCCCATCGACGATCCGAACTCGTGCAGGCGCTGCGCGGTGGCCTGCATCCAGCTGCCGTGGCCGTAGACCAGGCGCTGCTGCGCGATGGCCTGCTGGGCTTCGGCGAGCATCTTCTGCACATCCTCCGTCGAAGCCATCGACACCATCGCGCCCACCAGCAGCATCATCGCCACGCCGCCCAGGTAGACCGTCACGCCCATCCACGGCAGCCAGCTGCGCGGCGCCTCGCGGCAGGCCAGCAGCGGCAACGAGACCAACGCGTACATCACCAGGATGTCGCCGGACCAGACCAGCAGCGCGTGGCACAGGCCGATCAGCAGCAGGCCAGCGCTGCGGCGCAGGTAGAACGGCGCGAACGCGCGCCCGGCCACCTCGGCGCGCTGCGCCATCACTGCGAAGCCGGCGCCGAACAGCAGCGAGAACAGGGTGAAGAACTTGCCCTGTACGAACACGTAGACCAACGCATCGGCCCAGGAGTCGATGCCCTGCCAGTGCGTGTCGATGCCGGTGAAGGCCAGGTCCAGCGGGCCGCTGAAGGCCTCGATGTTCATCAGCAGGATGCCCAGCAGTGCCGCGCCGCGCAGTACGTCCAGCACCGCGATGCGTTCGCCGGAGGCCATCGGCTGCAGGGAAGGAGAAACAGCGTTCACGGGGCGTCCGTCGGGCAGGTCCGCCATTATGCCGCCGGCCCGCGCGGCATGGACGCCCGCGTCGTGGCCCGGAAACACAACGGCCCGCCGAAGCGGGCCGTCGCTGCCATCACGATCGCGCTGCGATCAGTGCTGGTGACCACCGTCGCCATGGACGTGGCCGTGGTCCAGTTCTTCCTTGCCGGCTTCGCGCACGTCGACGATTTCGACGTCGAAGTGCAGGTCCTTGCCGGCCATCGGGTGGTTCAGGTCGACGTCGACGACGCTCATGCCGACCTTCTGCACGGTCACCGCACGCGGGCCGAAGTTGGTCTGCAGCACCACCTGCTGGCCCGGAGCCAGCTTGGTGTTGCCGAAGTGCTTCTTCGGCACGCGCTGGGACAGGCCCTCACGGCGCTCGCCGTAGGCGTCGGCCGCCTTGACGTCGACGTTGAACGTCGCGCCGGCTTCCTTGTCCATCATGGCGTTTTCCAGGCCCGGGATGATGTTGCCGTGGCCGATCAGGATCGCCAGCGGCTCGCCGCGGTCCTTGGACGATTCGATCGGCTCCTGGCCGACTTCGGAAACGGTGTAGTGGAAGCGGACAACGCGGTCTTTTTCGATCTTCATGCGCAACTCTGTCTGGATCTGCCGGAGGCAGGCGGGTTGGGGCGGGTTGTCGCCCGACGGGGACGCCGCCATCATGACGGCCATTCCAAGGTGGCGCATTATCCGGAGATCATGCACATCACGCCAGTTTCGTCCGGCCCGCGCCGGTTCCTTGCCCCGGCCCTGCTGCTGGCCCTGCCCCTGCTGATGACCGCCTGCGGCGGCGGCAAGGCCACCCGTCCGGCCCCGCCGCCGCCGACGGCGAACTGGCCAAAGACCGTGCCGGACAACCCCGAGGCCGCCAACTCGGTGCTGATGCGCGCCATCAGCCTGGTCGGCACGCCCTACCGCTATGGCGGCAATACCCCGGACTCGGGCTTCGACTGCAGCGGCCTGGTCGCCTATGTCTACCGTGAGATGCTGGACCTGCGGCTGCCGCGCACCTCGCGCGACCTCGCTGCGGTACAGGGCCCGAAGATCGATCCGCAGCGCCTGGCCACCGGCGACCTGGTGTTCTTCGGCAGCCGCGGCAGCGTCACCCACGTCGGCATCTATGTAGGTGAAGGACGCTTCGTGCACGCGCCGAGCACCGGCGGCACGGTGCGCCTGGACTCGCTCAGTGGTCCTTACTGGAAGGACCACTACACAGGGGCGAAACGCGTCCTTCGCTAAAATGAACAGGCGATATGTTCAAAACTGTGACGAGAATCACCATGCAACTAACGAATTACTAACGGAATTTTTAACTTATCCGCGCTTTTACAGGGCATGATGCCCCATCGTTTTTTTCCTGTGACCGACGCGTGACGACTGACGACCTGAAAAGCGAAGGCCAGACTTCCGTATCTTCACGTGGTGCCCGCCCGCTGCTGCTTGGCCTGGCACTGTGCCTGACCAGCCTTCCGGCCTGGTCGCAGACGGTTCCGAACCGTTCCGATGCACCCGCGGCCCCGGTGGCCGAGAGCACCGCCCGACCGGCCGCCAAGGCCGAGGCTGCCGCTCCCCAGCGCAGCCGCGTCGATGCCGCCGCCAGCGCCACGCTGGCCGCGCTGCTGCCGCACCTGGCCGCCAACGACACCATTCCGCTGATGGACCGCTCGGCCGTGGTGGCCGGTGACCTCAGCCGCCTGCTCGCCAATTACGACACCAGCAGCGCCGCCAATGGCAGCGTCGTCGGCACCGCCGCGGACAACGGCAAGGTGCAGTCGCTGCTGCGCCGCGCGATGACCCTGCTGGGTACCCCCTACCGGTGGGGTGGCAGCAATCCGGACAGCGGCTTCGACTGCAGCGGCCTGGTCGGCTATGTGTTCCGCTCGGCCCTGGGCATCGAGCTGCCGCGTGTCTCGCGCGAGATGGCGCACGATGACAACGCCGAGCTGATCAACGACCGCACCGCGCTGGCGGCCGGTGACCTGGTCTTCTTCGGCCGCAAGGGCCGCGTCGACCACGTCGGCATCTACGTGGGGGACGGCCGCTTCCTGCACGCACCGAGCTCGGGCAAGGACGTGCGCGTGGACACCCTGCTCAGTGGCTACTGGGGCAACAAGTTCATGCAGGCCCGCCGGGTCGACCTCTGACCGGCTGGCGCCACGGCGCCGCCTGATACGCAAAGCACAGCCGCTGCCCTGCAGCGGCTTTTTTGTTGGGCCCGCGTAATGGTGGGTCGCTGCCGACCTGGGTCGGCACCGCCCTCATCCACGCATGGCGTGGATCTTATCTCTTGCCGATCTGGCACCTTGGGTGCCGAGAGCCCGGCGTGGGCGACCGTGTGGATCCAGGTCTTGCGACCGAGAAGTAGCTTGGGTCCCCACGCCGGATTCTCCCTGAACCGCCCGAACAGTTGGTTGAGTTGGCGCTCGAACTGATAAGACTGGGCAAGCGGGGAGAGCTCTCGACCCTGTCAGCCTAGCGGAGTTCTGCCATGTTTGGGATCGGGATTGATGTGAGCAAAGCCACGCTGGATGTGGCCGTCCATGGAGAGCAGTTTCGCCAATTCAGCAACGACAAGCGTGGCTTTTTACGCTTAATTCGGTGGCTGAAGACGTGGCCGATCAAGCAGGTTGTTCTTGAGGCAAGCGGGGGTTACGAGCGTGCTGCTCTGGATGCACTGCACGCCGCCGGCCTGCCGATGGTGCGAATCAATCCGGCGCGTGCACGGCGATTTGCCCAAGGCACGGGCCGTGCCGCCAAGACCGATCGGCTCGATGCGACAGTGCTGGCGCAGATGGCCCATTTGTTACCGCTGACCCGCTACGTACCGCCTGCCCCTTGGCAGCAGCGTCTGGCTGAATTTGCGCAATGCCGCAGGCATCTGGTGCAGATGCGCGTCAGTGAGATGCAGCGCTTGCGGCGATTGGTCGATCCGGATCTGATTGCGATGAAGCAACGCTATATAGCTCAGCTATCTGACGACCTGAAGCAACTGGACAAAGCTATTGCCGAGCAGCTTGAGGGACAGCCTGGCTGGAAGAACATCGGCGCGCTCAAAGGCGTCGGCCCCATCCTGATCAGCACACTGGCCTGCGAGTTGCCCGAACTGGGCAGCTTGGGAAGCAAAGCCATAGCGTCGCTGGTGGGGTTGGCCCCGATGAACCGGGAAAGTGGCACCTGGCAGGGCCAACGGCGGATCAGTGGTGGGCGCGCGGTGGTACGCGAAGCCCTTTACATGGCGGCCCTGACGGCCATCCGGTACGAGCCAAGACTGCGCGCGTTTTACGCTGGCCTGAAGGCCAAGGGCAAAGCGAGCAAGGTGGCGCTCGTGGCGGTCATGCGCAAAATGCTGGTGATCCTCAACGCCCGTAAGCGGGACGCCGAGGTGGCCCTCGGCTGCCCCTGACAAGACAGTTGCTACTGACCTCTGGTGACCTTTGGTGGGTGCCGACCTGGGTCGGCACCGCCTCCATCCACGCATGGCGTGGATCTACCAGGCCCGGCTTGACCGCCACCGCGCCAGCCAGCTCCCAGACAAGAAGCCCGCCGGTTTACGGCGGGCCTTTCATCTCCACTCAACCTCAGCCGCGTGGTGGTGTCGGGTCGGGGTCGTCCACGCCCACGTTGCTGGACGGGTTGTCATACACCGCCTGGTCCAGCAGCCCGGTCTCCTTGGCCACGATCACCGGCACCAGCATCTGGCCCGTCACGTTCGTCATCGTGCGCATCATGTCCAGGATGCGGTCGATGGCGTACAGGTAGCCGATGGTCTCCAGCGGCAGGTTCGCCGCGCTCAGCACCACCGTGGCCATGATCACCGCGGTCCCCGGCACGCCGGCCGTACCGAAGCTGCCCAGCACCGAAGCGATCAGCACCACCACGTACTGTTCCGGGGTCAGCGGCACACCGCTGTACTGCGCGATGAACACCGCGCACAGCGCCGGATAGATCGCGCCGCAGCCGTCCATCTTGATGCTGGCGCCCAGCGGCACCGCGAACGAACCGTAGTCCTTGTTCACGCCCAGGTTGTGGGTGATCGAACGCAGTGCCACCGGCATCGCGGCGAAGCTGGACGAGCTGACGAAGGCCACCTGCATGCCCGGCGCCGCGCCGCGGAAGAACTTCAGTGGGTTCAGGCCGTGCGCCAGCAGCAGCGCGCTGTAGACCACCACGATGTGCAGGGCGCAGGCCACGTACAGGGCCAGCACGAAATGGCCCAGCGGCAGCAGCTTCTCGAAGCCATAGCTGCCGACCAGGCCGGCGATCAGGCCGAAGGTGCCGATCGGGGTGACTTCCAGCACGAAGCGGGTCACCTGGATCATGATGTCGCTCATCTGCCCGACCAGCTTGCGCGCCTCGGTCACCTTCTCGCCGAGCTTGACGATGGCAAAGCCGACCAGCCCGGCGAAGAAGATCACCGGCAGGATCGAGCCACGACCGGCCGCCAGCACGGTCTCACCGGCCGCGTTGACCTTGGTGCCGATGCCGGACAGCGCGTAGAAGACATTGGCCGGCACCACGTCCAGCAGCACCTGCACCACGCTGGGCACTTCACGCGGCACGTAGTTGCTGGCCATCGTCAGCTGCAGGCCACCGGCGCCGGGCTGCAGCACGGTGCCCACGCCCAGCCCGACGCACACCGCCAATGCGGCGGTGATCACGAACCACAGGAAGGTACGGCCACTGAGCGCGGCTACCGACTTCTGCCCGTGCAGCGACGAGATCGCGTTGATGACCGCGAAGAACACCAGCGGCACGGCGATCATCTTGATCAGGGTGACGTACAGCTCGCCGAGCGGGCCGAACCACGTTTCCGCAGCGGGGCCGAGCGCCCAGCCGGCCAGCGCACCGAGCACGAAGCCACCGACCACGCGCTGCCAGAATGGAATCCGCAGCCAGGCAGAGACCAGCTTCATAGGCAATCCAGAGGGAAGGAAGGGATGCTGGCACGATAGCCCAACGCGGCCTGCGGAACGACCGCCCGACCGGCAAATCAGTGTGTCATCGGCGTGCCTTGCGAGGGCGGGCATAATGAATGTCCCGTTACAGTTTGTGAGATCCCAGCGTCCATGCGCCGTTCTGTCTCCCTGTTGGCCGCCTGCGCCACCACCCTGCTGCTCGGCGCCTGCGCCAGCACCTCCCCTGCCTCCGCCCCGGCCGGCCTGAAGATCGCCGTCGACCCGGTCGCCCACCCGGCCGGCGAAACCCCGCAGTGGTGGTACCGCAGCGGCGCCGCCCAGGCCGCCGCCAACGGCGCGATGTCCGGCAAGGCCAGGAACGTCATCCTGTTCCTCGGCGACGGCATGAGCCTGACCACCGTGGCCGCCTCGCGCATCTACGAGGGCCAGCAGAAGGGCGGCTCGGGCGAAGAGAACCTGCTGTCGTGGGAGCGCTTCCCGGCCACGGCGTTCAGCAAGACCTACAACACCGATTCGCAGACCCCGGATTCGGCCGGCACCATGACCGCCATCACGACCGGCGTGAAGACCCACATGGGCGCGATCGGTGTCAGCGCCGGCAGCCGTACCGACTGCGCCGACAGCCTGTCCAAGGGCCTGCTGACCTGGCTGCAGCTGGCCGACAGCGCTGGCCTGGCCACCGGCGTGGTATCCACCGCGCGGCTGACCCATGCGACCCCGGCCGCCACCTACGCGCACTCGCCGGAGCGCAACTGGGAAAACGACACCGACCTGACCGAGGCGGCCAAGGCCGCGGGCTGCAAGGACATCGCCCAGCAGCTGCTGTCGACCTCGCGCTACGGCCGGGGCCCGCTGGTTGCCCTGGGGGGCGGTCGCGGTGAATTCACCACCGTCGAAGAGCGCGATCCGGAGTACGACGACAAGGTCGGCCAGCGCCTGGATGGTCGCAGCCTGGTCCAGGAATGGCAGCAGGCGCACCCGCAGGGCGCCTACGTGTGGAACAGCAAGCAGCTGGCCGCCGCCGCCAATGCACCGGCCATCCTCGGCCTGTTCGAGCCGGACCACATGCGCTACGAATACGAGCGCCCGCAGGATCCGGGCGGCGAGCCGAGCCTGGCCGAACTGACGGCGGCAGCGATCAGGAATCTGTCGAAGCACCCGGAAGGCTACGTGCTGATGATCGAAGGCGCGCGCATCGACCACGCCAACCACAGCGGCAACGCCTACCGTGCACTGACCGAGACCGTGGCGCTGTCCGACGCGGTGCGCGTGGCCAACGAGCTGACCTCGGCCGACGACACCCTGATCATCGTTACCGCCGACCACTCGCACACGCTGAACTTCGTCGGCTACCCGGCGCGCGGCAACCCGATCCTGGGCAAGGTGAAGGACAAGGGCGGCGAAGATGGCGCCGGCAAGCTGGACTACGCACTGGATGGCACCGGCCAGCCGTACACCACGCTGAGCTACGCCAATGGCCCGGGCCACACCGGCAGCAGCAACCAGCAGCCGGCCGGTCCGAAGCGCTACCCGCACAACCCGAGCAGCTTCGAACCGGCCAACGGCCGCCCGAACCTGCGCGAGGTCGACACCGAGCATCCGGACTACATGCAGGAGGCGCTGGTGCCGATGAAGTCCGAGTCGCACGGCGGCGAGGACGTCGGCATCTGGGCGCGCGGCCCGGGCAGCAAGGCGATCCGCGGCACGCTGGAACAGAACGCGATCTACCACATGATCGTGCAGGCCACCCCGGCCCTGCGCGAGCGCCTGTGCCAGGCCGGCACCTGCGACGACAAGGGCGTGCCGGTACAGCTGCCGGTGCCGACGGCGTTCGAACGCAAGGCCGAGGCCAAGTGATCGTGCGGCAGGCCCGCCCTGCCCCTGCCAGCGACCGCTTCGCGCGGTCGTTGGCCCTGCTTGGCGTGCTGGTCAGTACCAATGCAGCGGCACAGGCACCGGCATGCCAGCTGCTGACCGACGAACACGGGTTGTGGCCGCTGCCCGGCTGCGAGGTGGTCGATCATCGGCCGAAGATCAGCGCCGGCACGTTGAAAGACCTGAACTACGACGACCACGGCCTGGCCGTGGTGTACGCCGACCAGGGCTTCCACTACGTCGACCGCAAGGGCCGCAGCCTGCCGGTGCTGACCTGGGACAACGGCCCGGAAACACCGCAGGAAGGACTGCTGCGCGGGCGCATCGGCAAGCGCATCGGCTACTTCGACCTGACGTTCCGCCAGGTGGTACCCGGCACGTTCGATTTCGGTTGGCCGTTCCAGGAGGGCGTGGCCGAGGTCTGCAACGGCTGCCGTCGTGGCACGCCGGATGCCGATGGCCACACGCCGATGGAAGGCGGAGAGTGGTTCCGCATCGACCGCTCGGGCCGCCGGGTGAAGTAGTTTTTTCGGCAGGGCTGCGCCCTGCACCTGCCGAAGCCGAAGCCAAATCAAGATCAAAAGCGGCTCTGGTTTTCTGTGAGTTGGGCGGAGCGGTGTGGGTGGTCAGGACACGCCGTAAACCCGTCCATGGGGGCTCGATGGCGCCATCCATGGCGCCAACGGTCCTGCCCACCCACACCGCCCCACCCCCGACAGATTTCCGGTGACGGTTGGACCATCCACGCTTTGCGTGGATCGAATCTGTCAGATATCGAATTGAATCCGGGGTCAGATCCGTTTTCCGCAGGAAAATGGATCTGACCCCATAAGCAACCCGACAGTTCGCAGGAAACTGTCGAAGGCGGGGTGGGTCCGGTTGCGGGAGTGTCCGCGGCATGGATGCCGCGGCCAAGCCCCCATGGATGGGTTTACGGCGTCTCCCGCAACCGGACCCACCCCGCCAACCTTCAGGAAACCAGCTTCTGCCGTTGCTGTTGCTGTTTCTCTGGCTCGTAGCGGGTGCAGGGCGCAGCCCTGCCAAGTAAACCTCACCCTATACTTGCCGCCGTGACTGCCTTCCCCGCCCCTGTTGCGCTGGATGCGCCGCTGCTGGTGGGCTACAGCGGCGGTGTCGACTCGACCGTGCTGCTGCACTGGCTGTGGCGCTGCGCACAGCTTTCCGGCACGGCACTGCGTGCGGTGCACGTGCACCATGGCCTGCAACCGGCCGCCGATGACTGGGTCCTGCATTGCGAGCAGCAATGCGCAGCACTGGGCATCGAACTGGCCGTGCATCGCGTGCAGGTCGACAACCGCGCAGGCCTCGGCCTTGAGGGCGCAGCGCGGCAGGCCCGGCGTGCGGCGTTCGCGGCCGAGTTGCGCGACGGCGAAACGCTGGCACTGGCACAGCACCAGGACGACCAGGCCGAGACCTTCCTGCTGCGTGCGCTGCGGGGGTCCGGCGTCGATGGCCTGGCCGCGATGTCGGCGCACAGCCACCTCGGCCAGCATCCGCTATGGCGGCCGCTGCTGGCGGTCCCGCGCAGTGCACTGCTCGACTACGCGCGCCAGCACGCGCTGCCGTGGATCGAAGACCCCAGCAATGGCGACGACCACGCCGATCGCAACTTCCTGCGCCTGCAAATGCTGCCGCTGCTGCGCCAGCGCTGGCCGCATGCCGCTGCGGCGCTGGCGGGCAGCGCGGCGCACTGCGGGCAGACCCGCCAGCTGCTCGATGAGGAGGACGCCGAGCTGATCGCGCACCTGGAAGTGGCACCGCGCGTGCTGTCGCTGCCATTGCTGCGCCAGGTCTCGCCCGGGCGCGCCGCGCGGGTGCTGCGTGCCTGGGTGGTCGGCCACGGCGCCGCCCCACTGCCGGCGAAGGTGCTGCAGCAGGGACTGGACGAACTGCTGCCGGCCGGCAACGATCGCCAGGCCCGGCTGCGCTGGCGCGATCATGCCATCCGGCAATGGCGCGACCATGCCTATCTGCTGCCCGCGCAGCTGCCGGCGCTGCCCCGCCAGTGGCAGGCCGACTGGGATGGGCATGCCCCCCTGGCGTTGCCTGACGGCGGCCAACTGCGCCTGCAGGGCGCCGCCAGCTTCGAACGGCCACTGCAGGTCCGGGCACGCGTGGGCGGTGAGCGCATCCTGCTGCCCGGTCGCCCGCATTCGCATGCGCTGAAGGACTGCCTGCAACGCGAACACCTTGCCCCCTGGCGGCGCGCCCAGCTGCCGCTGCTCTTCGATGGACCACAGCTGCTGGCCGCCGCCGATGTGGTCATCGGCGCGCCGCTGCAGGCCTGGTTGCAGGCCCATGGCGCGCAGCTGCTGTGGCGTCCCGGCGGCTGTGAATTGACCCCCGCGCGCGGCCCGTCCACACTTGCCGCATGGTCAAGAAGTCCCCCGAAAACGCCTCCCCGGTCGCCCAGTTCGAGCAGTCGCTCGAATCGCTGGAACAGCTGGTGGAGCAGATGGAAACCGGCGAGCTGAGCCTGGAAGCTTCGCTCAGTGCTTACGAACGCGGTGTCGGTCTGTACCGCCAGTGCCAGCAGGCGCTGGAACAGGCCGAACTGCGCGTGCGCCTGCTCAGCGATCCGGCGCAGCCGGAAGCATCCGAGCCTTTCGATCCGCCCAGCCATGACGGCTGAGGTTCTGTTCGCGCGCTGGCGCGACCGTATCGAAAGCCAGCTCGACGCCGCCCTGCCCTCGCCTGCCGAAGCACCGCAGCGCTTGCACCAGGCGATGCGCTATTCGGTGCTGGGCGGCGGCAAACGCATGCGCCCGCTGCTGGTGTACGCCAGTGGCCACCTGTTCGGCGCGCAACCGGAACACCTGGACGCGGCGGCGATGGCCGTCGAGCTCATCCACGCCTATTCCCTGGTGCATGACGACCTGCCGGCGATGGACGATGACGCGCTGCGCCGCGGCAAGCCGACCACCCACATCGCCTTCGACGAAGCCACCGCGATCCTCGCCGGTGACGCCCTGCAGACCCGTGCCTTTGGCCTGCTGGCCGATGCGCCGCTGCCGGCCACGCTGCGCGTGGCCTGCCTGCAGACCCTGGCCCACGCGTCCGGTGCCTCCGGCATGTGCGGCGGCCAGGCGCTGGACATCGATGCTACCGGCCAGCAACAGACCCTGGCGGCACTGACCCGCATGCATGCACTGAAGACCGGCGCACTGATCCGCGCGGCGGTGCGCATGGGTGCGCTGTGCGGCCAGGCCCACGAACCGCAGCTGGCCCAGCTCGACAGTTTCGCCGATGCACTCGGCCTGGCCTTCCAGGTCCGCGATGACATCCTCGATGTCGAAGCCAGTTCCGAACAGCTGGGCAAGACCGCCGGCAAGGACCAGGCGCAGGACAAAAGCACCTTCCCCGCGCTGCTTGGCATGGAAGGTGCGAAGGCCCAGCTGCACGAGCTCGCAGCGCGCATGCAGGCGATCCTCGCCGGATACGGCGAAGAGGCCGATGCACTGCGTGCGCTGGCCACGCTGGCGGTCGAACGCGATCATTGATCGCTGCTCGCTCGTCGGCCCCCCGTCGCTCCCCGCACATGAAAACGCCCGGCAATGCCGGGCGTTTTCAGTTCCGCATGCAGCCTCGGTCTTACTTGATCAGGCGCAGGGTGAACGGGTAGCGATAGGCTTCGCCGTTGTTGGCCTTGACTGCGGCAATGATGCAGAACACCAGGTTGACGAGGCCCACGATCGGCGCCAGGATGCCGCCGATGATCACCACCATCAGGATGATGCTGATGACCATCGCGATGGTCACGGTGATCTGGAAGTTCAGCGCTTCCTTGGCCTGGTCGGTCACGAAAGCCTTGCTGGCGTCATCCTTGTTGATCAGCCAGATGATCAGGGCGCCGATGAACCAGGTGAAGATGCCCAGCAGGTGCGCAGCCAGCGCCATGGTGCGCTGGTCGGCCGGGGCATCCGTGGTTGCCGGCGGCGGCGGGACGTTATCGAATTCGCTCACGACAAAACTCCTTTTCATTGGGTGGTCTTGACCCACCAGCACCAAGCTGGTCGCGTCAGGCGGGCATAGCTTACGCCATCAACGCCATCAATCATTACCCGCGATGGTCATCCGCCCCAGCAGGATCGAGCCGGTCCGGATGTGCGAACGCGGGTCGACGTCGCTGCCGACCGCCTCGATGCTGCTGAACATCTCGCGCAGGTTGCCGGCAATGGTGACGCCGTCCACCGGGTACTGGATCTCGCCGTTCTCGACGCGGAAACCGCCGGCGCCCCGCGAGTAGTCGCCGGTCACCCCATTGACGCCCTGCCCCATCAGTTCGGTCACCAGCAGGCCATCGCCCATCTGCCGGGCGATCTCTTCCAGCGAGCCGGCATTGGCCGCCAGCTGCAGGTTGTGCACGCCGCCGGCATTGGCGGTGGTCTGCAGGCCCAGCTTGCGTGCCGAATAGCTGCCCAGCACGTAGCGCTGCAGGACGCCGTCGCGCACCAGTGCCGAGGCACGGGTCGCCACGCCATCGCCGTCGAAAGCGGCCGAACGCAGGCCACGCCGCAGGTGCGGCAGTTCGTCGATCTGCATCCATTCCGGGAACAGGCGCTGCCCCACGCTGTCCAGCAGGAAACTGGCCTGGCGGTACAGCGCGCCGCCGGACACCGCCGACAGCAGGTGGCCGACCAGGCTGCGCGCCACTTCCGGGGCGAACAGCACCGGCATGCTGCCGGTGGCCAACGAACGCGGCTGCAGGCGGGCGATGGTGCGCTCGGCGGCACGACGCCCGACCCGGCCCACTTCCTCCAGGTCCTCGCGGGCCAGTGCGCTGGTGTACCAGCCATCACGCTGCATGCCGTCGCCCTGCCCGGCAATCAGTGCACAACCGATCGAATGGTGGGTGCCGCGCTCGCGGCCGATAAAGCCATGCGAATTGGCGTAGACCGACAGGCTCTGCATGCTCGACACCGAAGCGCCATCGGAATTGCGGATCTGCGCGTCGGCCTCGCGCCCCGCGTTCTCGCAGGCCAGCGCCAGGTCCACCGCCTCATCGGCCTGCAGCGCCCACGGGTGCCAGCCGTCCAGGTCGGGGAAGTCGGTGGCCATCAGCGCGGCCTCGGCCAGGCCGGCGGCGGGGTCGTCCTCGGTGTGCCGGGCGATCGCGCAGGCCTGCTCGACCGTGGCGGCCAGGCTGGCCTCGTTCAGGTCACCGGTGCTGGCGCTGCCCTTGCGCTGGCCGAAATAGACGGTCACCGCGATGCCACGGTCGCGGGTGGACTGCACGGTCTCCACTTCGCCAAGGCGGACATTGACCTCCAGGCCACGATCCTCGCTGCAGCTGACCTCGGCCTGGCTGGCGCCCAGCGCGCGGGCACGGTCGAGCAGCTGCTGGGAGAGGTCGGCCAGCCGTTCCAGCCGGGCCGGGCTGTCGTCGCCGACGGCCACTTCAGGGGCGATCACGTTCAATGCTTTATCCTGTACGGGTTGGGCCCGGCATCACGCCGGGCGACTTTTTTTGAGATCAGGTAGGGACGATGCGCGGACGCGACGAAGAAACCGGTGAATTCCACGACAAGAGCCGCAGCCAGAACCGGCGCGAAGCGCTCGACGTCCTGGCCCTGGGCGAGAAGCTGGTGTCGTTGACTCCGGCCCAGCTGGCGCGCCTGCCGATCCCGGAAGACCTGCTGCCGCATATCGCCGAGTGCAAGCGCATCACCGCCCACATCGCCCACAAGCGCCAGCTGGCGTTCCTGGCCAAGCACATGCGCCGCGAGGACGAGGCAACGCTGGACGCGATCCGCGATGCGCTGGACGCCAACAGCGAGACCGGCCGCCGCGAAGTGGCGATGATGCACCGCGTGGAGGACTGGCGCGACCGCCTGTTGGCCGACGGCGACAAGGCGCTGGCCGCCCTGCTTGACGACTACCCGCAGGCCGACCGGCAGCAGCTGCGCACCCTGGTACGCAACGCGCAGACCGAAAAGGCGAAGAACAAGCCGCCGCGCGCCTACCGCGAGATCTTCCAGGTGCTGCGCGCGCTGATGCTGCCGGCGGCGCTGGGCCTGAAGACGACGGGCGACGAACACGCCGGCGATCCGGTCGACGAGGCCGACGAGGACTGAGTCCGCGCCGGCCCGGGCGGTGGCCGCGGCCATCGCCACGCTCAGGCCTGCGTACCGCCGACGGTGATGCCCTCGATCAACAGCGAGGGCTGGCCGACACCCACGGGCACACTCTGCCCGTCCTTGCCGCAGATGCCCACGCCCTCGTCCAGGGCCAGATCGTTGCCGACCATGCGCACCTTCTGCATGGTTTCCGGGCCGTTGCCGATCAGGGTCGCGCCCTTCACCGGGGTGGTGATGCGGCCATCCTCGATCAGGTAGGCCTCGGTGGCCGAGAACACGTACTTGCCGCTGGTGATGTCGACCTGGCCACCGCCGAAGTTGACCGCGTACAGGCCCTTCTTCACCGAACGGATCATCTCCTGCGGGTCGTGCTCGCCGGCGCGCATGTAGGTGTTGGTCATGCGTGGCATGGTCAGGTGCGCGAACGATTCGCGGCGCCCGTTGCCGGTCGGGGCCATGCCCATCAGCCGCGCGTTGAGGCTGTCCTGCATGTAGCCGACCAGGATGCCGTCCTCGATCAGCGGGGTGCACTGGCTCGGGTGGCCTTCGTCGTCGATGTTCAACGAACCGCGGCGACCGTCCAGGGTGCCATCGTCGACGATGGTCACACCGGGCGCGGCGACGCGCTCGCCGATGCGGCCGGCGTAGACACTGGTGCCCTTGCGGTTGAAATCGCCTTCCAGGCCGTGGCCGACCGCCTCGTGCAGCAGCACGCCCGGCCAACCCGGGCCCAGCACCACCGGCATCATGCCGGCCGGCGCCGGCACCGCGTCCAGGTTCACCAGCGCCTGGCGCAGTGCTTCCTGGGCCAGGGCTTCGGGGCGACCGCTGGCAAACAGATCTTCATAGCCATAACGGCCACCGCCACCGGCGTAGCCGGACTCGCGACGGCCGTTGTGCTCGACGATGACCTGCACGTTCAGGCGTACCAGCGGACGCACATCGGCGGCCAGCACGCCGTCGCTGCGGGCGATCAGCACCGTATCGACGCCGCCGGACAGGCTCACCATCACCTGCTTCACGCGCGGGTCGGCGGCACGCAGGTAGCCATCCAGGCGCTTGAGCACCTCCACCTTGGCCTCGTTGCCGATGCCGTCGATCGGGTCCAGCGCCGGATACAGCGCGCGCGCATTGCCGCGCAGCAGCGAACGTCCGGTCTGCGCACCGCCCTCGCGCGAGATCGCGCGCGCCGACTGCGCCGCCGCCAGCAGCGCATCGGCATGGATGTCATCGGAATAGGCGAAGCCGGTCTTCTCCCCGGAAATCGCCCGCACGCCCACGCCCTGTTCGATGGAATGGGCACCGTCCTTGACGATGCCATCTTCCACGCTCCAGCTCTCGCGGCGGGCGTGCTGGAAGTAAAGGTCACCGAAGTCGACACCGGGGCCGAGCAACTGCCCGAAGGTGCGCTCCAGGCCGGCGGTATCCAGGCCGCCGGGGCGCAGCAGGCGGTCTTGGGCAAGCGTCAGGGCGATGTCAGTCATGGTCTCGATCTGGGGGTGCGGGGGCGCTCAGGCAAGCCCCGTGGACAGGAAGCCGCGCTCAGCGCGAGCGCGGCAGGTCGGTGACGGTCGGCGGGATGGCTGGCGCCGGGCTGGGCGGCGGCGGCGGGGTCTTGTCGCGGCTGCGCTCGATCACCTCCACCTTCGGTTCCTTCCACGGGCCGGTCACCTTGTAGGTACGGGCACCGATCTCGCCCAGCGGCTTGGACAACACCGCATTGGTGGCTGCACCCAGCGCGGCCCCCACCGGGCCACCGGCCACCGCACCGACCACGGTGAGCAGGTTGCCCGCGCGCGGGTTGACGTCGATGGTCTGGTCGAACTGCTGGTTGCGCAGGTCGGCCTGGCCACGGATGGTGATGTTGGCCGCCGGGCCTTCGATCAGCACCTTGTCGGTGCGCGCCATGCCCTGCCCGAACTGCATGCTGCCGTCGATCTGGTTGAATGCGAAACCCTTGGAGAAGAAGTCGCGGAAATCGAACATCAGGCGCCGCGGCAGCTGCGCGACGCTGAGCAGGCCCAGCACGCGCCCGGCGCCCGGCTCCAGCTCCAGCAGCTGGCCATTGCGCGCCTGCAGGTCGAGGCTGCCCTGCAGGTTGCCCAGCTGGAAGTCCGACGGTCCCCCGCTCCAGGCCGCCTGCAGCTGCGCCTGGCCGGAACCGCCGCGCAGCTGGCCGCCGTAATCGAGGTTCTGCATCAGCCCGCCCAGGTCCTCGCTGCGCACCTGCGCGGTCAGTTCGGTACGGGCGCCGCCCGTGCGGCCGAGCCAGCGGCCGGTGATGTCGATTTCCTGGTCCGGCGCGCGGAAACGCAACGCGTCCACGTTCAGGCCGTTGGCCAGCGGCCGCGTGCGCAGCACCGCCTGGCCCAGCACCACCTTGCCGAACTTCAGGTCGGCGATGTCCAGCGCGAACGGCGGCAGCTTGGCCGGGTCCATGTCATTGGCGCCGGCCTGTACCCGCGCCGGCGCGGCCGCCGCACCCGGTGCCGCCGGCAGTGACTGCCAGTGCACGCGGTCAAGCTGGCCGCTGATGGTGCCACCGTCGGCGTTGGGCACGGTCAGGCGGCCGGCCAGCGACGGCCCGTCCAGGCGCACGTCCAGTGCCTGCGGCCCCGGGTGCAGCTGCAGCCGGGTCTGCTCGAACACTCCGCCGATCAGCTTGAGCTGGCCGACCTGCACGTCGACCGCGCGCAGCGGCATCGCGTCGTCGTCACTGCCACCGCGCGCCAGGCTGATCCACTCCAGCGCATCCAGGGTCGGGCTGCGGCCATTGACCGTCAGTCCGCTCGCCGGCGGCTCGCGGTCGACATGGTCGCTGCCCAGCGTGACCTGCACACCGGTCTGGTTGTTGTGGCTGCGCGCGGCCAGGGCCAGGCGCTGGCCGAAGGCCACGTCGATGCGGCCGGCGCCCATCGGCAGCTGCGCGGCCACCGTGGTCGCCAGCGGCTCGGAGGCCGGCTTGTCCAGCGGCGCCGGCAGGTCGAGCCGGGTGCCGACCAGGTCCGAGCTCAGTCGCAGCTCGCTCGGCGGCGCAGGGGCGCCTGGCGCCACCTTGGGCAGGTTGACGCCGATGGTCCAGGCCGAATTGCCGGTGATGTAAGGCTTGAGCCAGGCCATCTCGGGGGCACGGTCAATCAGCACGCCGGCATCGAGGCGGGCGGTCAGCTGTGACTCGAAGGCGCGCGTGCTGTCATGCACGTAACCGCCGGCACGCAGGCTCAGCCGTCCCTCCTGGCCGAGGTGGCGCACCGCCAGTTCTTCGGCGCCGAAACCGCCGTTGCTGTAGCGCGCCTGCCCGTGCATGTTGTCAAAGGTCAGCTGGAAGCGCTTGTCGACCAGCTTCACCCCGGCCAGATCGACCGTGCCCTGCAGGTGGCCCTCGCCTTCATCCTGATGCAGCGGCTGCAGCAGGTCGAAGGTCACATGGGCCGGACCGCTGGCGACCAGATTGTCCAGCGTATCGCCGTAGTCCTTGTGCAACGGGCTCTGGCGCAGCATCGCCAGCAGCTTGCCGGCCTCGCTCGGCGCATCGGCACGCACGTACAACGGCTGGTGCCCGAAGTCCGGAATGCCCGCTTCGAATTTCTGCACCGCCACGCCGGCAAGATCACCCCGTCCACGCATGTCGAAGCCAGGGCCGATGAAGGCGATGTCGGCGTCGACCTGGCTCATCAGCGGCCAGTCGTGCTGGAAGCGGATGTCGCCATTGGTGATGTGGCCGGTGGCCTCGAAGCGGCCATCATTGTTGTCGAACGGCCAGTCGTCCAGGTCGCCGGTGACCAGGCCGACGCCATTGCGCACCTGGCCACCGGCCAGCGCCATGTCCAGCCAGTCGGTGGCGCCCTTGCTCATCTTGGAATGGATCCAGAAGCGCTTGGCCGCCGTCATCGGCACGTCGTCCAGCTTCGCGGCCAGCTGCAGCCACGGCCGCGTGCCATCGCCCTGGAACCAGACCCCGCCGCGCACGTCGGCCGCGTAGTCGGTACCTTCCACACGCATCGTCGGCGTTCCGATCCGCCAACCACCGCCCTCGTCGCGCCAGCCCACGATCTGGCCGGCCAGGTGCAGGTCATGGCGCACGCCGAAGCCGGTCGGCCAATCGAACTGCAGCTGCCGTTGCGGTTGCAGCTGCAGGCTGAAGCCGTCGGCGTCGCCTTCAAAGCGCCCGCCCAGGCCGCGCAGGCCGGGCGAGTTGCCCACGCTGGCGAAACCCAGCGACTGCAGTTCACCCTGCGCCCACAGGGGGCCATCGCGTTCGCCCGACAGCTGCAACGCGCGCACGTCCAGCTGCGGCCTGGACAGGAACAGCCAGCGGCGCAGACCCGGCTCAAGGCGATCACTCAGGGCCAGCGCACGCAGTGCGATGCCGGCCTGCACGTCGCCGGAGCGGACCCGCAGCTGTTTGCCGACCTGCAGCTGCAGGCCATCGAGGCGCTGCTCGCCGTCTTCATTCTTCAGCCGCAGCCGCGGTACCTGCAGCGCCCAGCCCTCGGCCTGGCGCTGCCAGCGCAGGCGGGCCTGCAGTCGCTGCAGCTGCAGCTGCGGCGCCGCCATGCCGGGTATCGGTGCGCCATCGATGCGCACGTCGCGCAGGTCCGAATCCGTGGTCAGCGCCACCGGCGCGAAATCGCGCAGGGTCAACCACAGGTTCAACTCGCCCTTGCCCTCGCGCAGGCGCACGCCGCCAGCCGCCAGCAAGGGCGCCCAGGCGTGGAAATCGACCGGGTCGGCGCCCAGCCAGGCCTCGCCGTTGCCGCGCGCGCGGTCCACGTCCAGCACCGCGGTCAGCGGCAGCGCTTCGGGCTGCGCCCAGGCGCGCACGCCCACGCGCAGCCGATCCCCATTGACCCGCAGGCGCAGATCGATGCGCGGCAGCGTGCTGTCGATGCCCAGCGCCGGCGCGTGCACGCTCAGGCGACCACCGATCACCTGCAGCTCGCCCAGCCGGCGCAGTGCATCGAGCGGATCACCGCCGTTGTCGGACTGCGGCAGCCCGCGCACCGACCAGCGGCCGTGTTCATCCTGCTGCAGGTCCAGCGCCAGGCCGCGCAGGCGCAGCTCGGTCAACGAATGCCCGGGCAGCAGCCCGCTGTACATCGACACCAGGACTTCGGCCTCGCCGATCGGCAGGCCCTGCCCGGCGCCGATGCGCAGGCCCTTCAGCTGCAGCAGCGGGCCACGCCGGGTCCAGGCGGTCTGCAGCTGGTCGAAACGCACCGGCTGGCCGGCACGCTCGCTCAGCCAGGCGGCAATCTTCTCCGGATGGCGCTCGGCCAGCGGCAGCAGCTGGCTGAGCGTGCCCACCAGCAGTGCAAGCCCGACCAGGCCCACCGCACAGGCGGCAATGAAATGACGGCGGATCCTTCGCAGTCGCAGGCGCGGCGGCGCGCTCATCGGCCACCGCCGGCCTGCGGCCGGCGACGATCAGAGCAGAACGACATCGAATTGCTCCTGCAGGTACTGCTCGTCCGCCTGGAAGCGGATGCTCTTGCCGAGGAATTCCTCCAGTTCGGCCACCGCCGCGGACTCCTCGTCGGTAATGCGCGCGACCACCTTGGTCGACGCGATCACCAGCAGGCGCGCGGCATCGAACTGTCGCACCGCGCGGGTGATCTCGCGGAAGATCTCGTAGGTCACCGTCTCGGTGGTCTTGATGCTGCCGCGGCCACTGCACTGCGGGCAGGTTTCCGACAGCTGGCGCTCCAGGCTTTCCACCGTGCGCTTGCGGGTCATCTCCACCAGGCCCAGCGGCGAGAAATCATAGACCGTGGTCTTGGCGTGGTCGCGCGCCAGCGCCTTTTCCAGCGTGCGCAGCACCTGCCGGCGATGCTCGGCATCATCCATGTCGATGAAGTCGATGATGATGATGCCGCCCAGGTTGCGCAGCCGCAGCTGCCGCGCCACCGCCTGCGCAGCCTCCAGGTTGGTGCGGAACACCGTTTCTTCCAGGTTGCGCTGGCCGAGGAACGAACCGGTATTGACGTCGATGGTGGTCATCGCCTCGGTCTGGTCGATCACCAGGTAGCCACCGGATTTCAACGGCACCTGCTTGTCCAGCGCGCGGCCGATCTCGTCCTCCACCCCGAACATGTCGAAGATCGGGCGATCGCCGGAATACAGCTCCAGCTTCTCGGCCAGCACCGGCATGTACTTGGCGACGAAGGCCTGCAGCTGGCCGAAGGTCTCCTTCGAGTCCACCTTCACCTTGTCCACGTCCTTGCGGATCAGGTCGCGCACCGAACGCAGCGGCAGGCTCAGGTCTTCATAGATGATGCTGCACGAGGGCGCTTCGCGGCCACGGCGCTCGACCACGTTCCACACGCGCGACAGGTAGGCGATGTCCTCGGCGATGGCCTCGGCCGGCTGGCCTTCGGCGTTGGTGCGCACGATGTAGCCGTAGCCGCCGTGCTGCGCCGACAGCTCGGTCACCAGCGCCTTCAGGCGGGCGCGCTCGGCTTCGTCCTCGATGCGCGCCGACACGCCCACCACCTTGGACTGCGGCAGCAGCACCATGTAGCGCGAAGGAATGCTGATCTGCGTGGTCAGGCGGGCGCCCTTGGTGCCGATCGGGTCCTTCACCACCTGCACCACGATGTCCTGGCCGTCGCGCAGCAGCTCGACGATCGGCACGCTGGCCGGCGGCGGCAGCGTGGTGTTCTCGGTGTCGGCACTGGCCACCGGCGCCGGCCGCACCACGTCGTTGGCGTGCAGGAACGCGGCGCGCTCCAGCCCGACCTCGACGAAGGCGGCCTGCATGCCGGGCATGACCCGCTGCACCTTGCCCTTGTAGATGTTGCCGACCACGCCCCGGCGCCAGCCGCGCTCGATGTGCAGTTCCTGCAGCATGCCGTTTTCGATCACCGCGACCCGGGTCTCGCGCGGGGTCACATTGACCAGGATTTCCTCAGACATCGGCAGCCTCCCTGGCGGCATCGGCAATGGGGGCTGGCACGCCACAACGCGCCAGCAGACGATCGGTGTGCAGCAGCGGCAACCCCATCACGCCGGAGTAGCTGCCGGAAAGATGTTCGATCCAGCGCTCGGCCCCACCCTGGATGGCGTAGGCGCCGGCCTTGTCCAGTGGCTCGCCGCTGGCGACATAGGCGGCGATGCTGGCGGCGTCGATCGGGGCGAAGGTCACCTCGGAAATGACCAGCTCACTGTCCAGGCCGCCCGCGCCGACCACCACCACCGCGGTCATCACCTGGTGGGTGCGCCCGGCCAGTCGCGCCAGCATCGCCCGCGCGTCGGCGGCATCGACCGGCTTGCCGAAGACCTCGCCGTCCAGCACGACCTCGGTATCCGAACCGAGCACCCGCGCCTGCGGGTCATCGGCCAGCACCTGGGCCAGCCCGGCGCGCGCCTTGTCGGCGGCAACCCGGCACACATACTGTTCGGCGCTTTCAGTGGCCGCGCGCTGCTCGACGACCTCCAGGTCAAGGGCCTGGAAGGGGCGTCCGAGTCGGGCCAGCAGCTGGTTGCGTCGGGGGGAGCGGGAAGCAAGATAGAGCATCGGCACAGCATAACCTGAGGCCACCGCCTGAATCGTCGGCAACCCGTTACGGAACCGCTGCAACCCCGATCAGGCTCACAGCGCGTTCATCGCTACGACACCACCCTCACCGCCACAACAAGGAGATCCCATGCGCCTGACCGCCACCCCGCTGCTGCTCGCCCTGTCCCTCGCCCTTGGAACCTCGATGACCGCCCATGCCGCTCCGCCGTCGCCGCCGATCGCCGCCCCGGCCGAAGGCACCCTGCTGAACATCTCGGCCAACGCCGAGGCCACCCGTGTACCGGACGTGGCCACGCTGTCCGCCGGCGTGGTCACCCAGGCCGCCGACGGCAACAGCGCCATGCGCCAGAACGCCCAGCAGATGGACAAGGTGCTGGCCGCGATCAAGGCCGCCGGCATTGCCGAGCGCGACGTGCAGACCAGCGGCGTCAGCCTCAATCCGCAGTACCGCTACGCCGACAACGAAGCGCCGAAGATCACCGGCTACCAGGCCAGCAACACGGTCAGCCTCAAGGTGCGCGACATCGCCAAGCTCGGCAAGGTGCTGGACGCGCTGGCCGCGCAGGGCGCCAACCAGATCAACGGGCCCAGCTTCGAGATCGACCAGCCCGAGCCGGTCTATGACGAAGCCCGCCTGGCCGCCCTGAAGAAGGCCCAGGCCCGCGCCCAGACCTACGCCAGGTCGCTGGGCCTGCAGGTACGCCGCATCGTCAGCATCTCCGAGAACAGCAACGGCGGTTTCCGCCCGATGCCGATGATGCGCACCATGGCGGCCGGTGCGGCGATGGACAAGGCCACCCCGGTCGCGCCGGGTGAATCCACCGTCTCGGTCAACCTGGACGTGGTGTTCGAACTGGGCCGCTGACCGCGTCTGCCCTGGCCGACAGAGGCGGGTCCCGCTGGGGCCCGCCTTTTTCATGCGTTCCGACGGCGCTGGCTGAAGGCCAGCCCAACACCCCTGCCCCTGCCTCTATGCAGTGGCGGCCCGGCCGCGCTACTGATGCAGTGCCAGCCGCGTGCGGCAACCCCGCCACGGACCCTGGTGCGTTGAGGACTTCGTCACTGGCATGGAGGTGGATCATGGTTCGTACGTACCCCGTTGCATCCCTGCATTTCGACCCCGCCCGGGTGGCCGCCTGGAGCGCGGCGATCGCCCTGCACCTGCTGGCCTTCCTGTTGCTGCTCATCCCTGCGACCTACCAGGCCGTGCAGGTCCCGCGTGAAAAGACGCCGGTCCGGCTGATCGAGAAGATCCCGCCCCCGCCGACGCCGCCGGTGCCGGTACCGCCCAAGGAGATCGTCCAGGTGGTGCCGAAACCGCGAACGCAGCCGGTGGTACCGCCACTGCCCGCGCCCACCGCGACCGTGGAGGAGACCCAGGGCATCGCGCTGCCGGCCGCCGAACCGGCTCCGCCGCAGCTGGCGCCCAGCATCGACGCGTCCACCCCATTGGCCGGCGCCCAGCTGCAGTATCGCAGCGCCCCTCCGCCGGCCTACCCGATCCAGTCCCTGCGCAACCACGAACAGGGCACGGTGCTGTTGCGGGTGGAAGTGGACAGCCATGGCCAACCGGTCGCGGTCAGCGTCGAGCGCAGCAGTGGCTCGCGCAACCTGGACCAGGCCGCCCGCCAGCAGGTGCTCCGGCACTGGCGCTTCGAGCCCGCCCAGCGTGACGGCATGGCCGTTCCGGCCATCGGCCTGGTACCGGTGCAGTTCTCGCTGCCCGACTGAGCCCCACCACCGGCCCGGCCTCGCGCCGGGCCGCCCTCCTCCGGGGCCTGCGCCCGGAATGCGGACGGGGCGGGACCAAGCGTTACTGATTAAGCAAAATTTCACGACTTCGTCACCTGCAGGAAACCTAGATTGGCGCGTCCCGGCATCGATCCGGCGACAGCCCTCAACGCTACGGTTTTCCAGTTAGGAGAGAAGCTGTGAAACACCCGATCCAACGGCCCGCCAGCCGCCGCCGCAGCACCCTGGCATCGTCCATCACCCACATCCTCACCGGCGGCGCCCTGCTGCTGGCCGGCGCCGTCGCTTCCTCCTCCGCCTTCGCGCAGGAAAAGGCCACCAACCTCGACCGCATCACGGTCACCGGCTCCAACATTCCGCGCACCAACACCGAGACACCGTCGCCGGTGCAGGTGGTGACCCGCCAGGAAATCGACCGCACCGGCAAGACCTCGCTGGCCGAGTACCTGCAGACCATCACCGCCGATGGCGCCGGCTCGATTCCCAAGACCTTCGGCAACGGTTTCGCCGGCGGTGGCGCCGGCATCTCGCTGCGTGGCCTCGGTGCCGGCTCGACGCTGGTGCTGTTGAACGGCCGCCGCATGGCCACCTATGGCCTGGCCGATGACGGCCAGAAGGTCTTCACCGACCTCAGCACCATTCCGCTCGATGCCGTCGAGCGCGTGGAAGTGCTCAAGGACGGCGCCTCGGCCATCTATGGCTCCGACGCGATCGCCGGCGTGGTCAACATCATCCTGCGCAGCGACTTCCAGGGTGCCATCCTGCGTGGCTCCTACGGCCTGTCCGGTGACAGCGATGGCGACGCGAAGAAGGCGACCCTGACCGCCGGTACCGGCGATCTGGCCACCGACGGCTGGAACGCGTTCTTCAGCCTGGACGTCGGCAAGACCGACGCGATCAAGATCAGCGACCGCAAGAACCGCAAGTGGATCGGCACCGGCGACACGCGCCCGTGGGGCTATGACAAGACCGCCCAGTTCCTGGGCGGTGCATATACCCGTGGCGGCACCTCCGGCGGTTCCGGCCCGAACGGTTCCTACCTCGACGCCACCGGCCACCTGGTGCCGCTGCCGGGCTGTACCGGCCTGACCACCATCGGTGGACAGACCCCGGCCAGCATCGCCGCCGATGGCTGCCTGTGGGATCCGGCGCAGCAGTACCGCGACCTGATTCCGGAAGAGAAGTACGTCAACGTGTTCGGCCGCGCCAGCTTCGCCTTCGGTGAAGGCGGCGAGATCTACACCGAGATCGGCTACTCGAAGAAGGAAACCATCTTCAGCAACACCCCGTCCGGCGTGTCGGGCGGCTGGGGCTACCCGGGCGGCCCGGTCAACGCCAACAGCGGCGACGGCGCGACCGTGCTCGGCCCGAACCACCCGGACAACCCGACCCCCGGCACCGCGCGCCGCGTGCGCTACTCCGCCTGGGATGTCGGCCCGCGCGTCACCGACAACACCAATGAGTTCAACCGCTTCCTGGTCGGCGTCAAGGGCAACTGGGGTGACTGGACCTACGACACCGCCTACCTGCACTCGGGCACCGACCTGACCAACAAGCGCACCGGCTTCCTGCGCTACAGCGCCGTTCGCTGTGCGCTGGGCAATGCCAACTGCGCCGGTGGCGTGTGGCGCATCGGTGACGATGCGGGCAAGAACTCGCAGGCCCTGTACGACTACATCTCGCCCACGATCAGTGCCCGCGCCAAGTCCAGCCTGGACATGTTCGACTTCACCGTCTCGCGCAGCCTGGCGGACCTGAAGGGTGGCCCGCTGGGCCTGGCGATCGGTACCGAATGGCGCAAGACCAGCAACAGCCTGACCCCGCAGACCTACACCGACCAGGGCGACATCATCGGCCTGGGCTACTCGGCCTATGACGGTACCCAGAACGTGTATGCCGGCTACGTCGAACTGTCGGCACCGGTGCTGGAACAGCTGGAACTGTCCGGTGCTGTGCGCTATGACAAGTACGAAAGCGGTGAAGGCAAGGCCACGCCGAAGCTGGGCGTGAAGTGGACCCCGGCCGACTGGATCGCCCTGCGCGCCAGCTACGCCGAAGGTTTCCGCGCGCCGAACCCGGCCGAGAACGGTGACGGTGGCCTGGCCGCCTTCTCCACCGCGGTCGACCCGGTGCGTTGCCAGATCAGCGGTGGTGCGGCCAGCGAGTGTGGCGCCAATTCGGTGGCGATCATCACCAAGCCGAACAAGCTGCTGAAGCCGGAAGAGTCCAAGAGCTACTCGGTCGGCATCGTGCTGCAGCCGACCTCGACCACGTCGATGACCGTCGATGCCTGGCAGATCAAGCGCACCAACGAGATCGTGCAGGGCAGCACCTCGGCGGCGATCCTCGCCGGCAACGTGCTGCGCGACAGCAACAATCTCAATGGCGTGGCCAACAGCGGCACGATCCTGGCAGTCAACACCGGCTACGTGAATGCCAGCTCGTCGCGTGTCCGCGGTATCGATACCGATATCCGCCAGACCTTCGAGATCGGCCCGGGCCAGCTCGAGCTGGACCTGCAGTGGAGCCACATCCTGAAGTTCGAGCGCACCGAAGGCGGCGACACGGTTGATTACGTGGGTACCCACGGCAACTGCGACGTCACCAACTGCATCGGTACGCCGAAGGACAAGGTCAACTTCGGCACCACCTGGAAGCAGGGCCCGTGGAGCGTCAGCGGCATCGTCAACTACATCAGCAAGATGGACAACACCGACAGCCGCGGTGGCAGCTACCTGGCCTTCTACGCTGACGGCACGCCGGTGACGAAGATCTCCTCGTTCACCACGATGGACCTGTCCGGTCGCTGGAGCATCAACGACTCGTTCGAACTCAACGCCTCGGTGGCCAACGTGTTCGACCGCATCGCCCCGCTCGACCCGACCACCTACGGCGCAGTGAACTACAACCCGATGCACTTCTCCGGTGCGCTGGGCCGTTACTACACCGTCGGCTTCAAGTACACGTTCAAGTAAGTCCGGTTGCAGTGTCACCTCGAAGGCCCGGGCCATTGCCCGGGCCTTCGTCGTTCCGGCACGGACGGGCGCCAGCGGGCCAGGCCTTTCTTGCAGGCCTGTTCACAGGTACACGGCTACCGTGTCCCTGCGGCATCGCCGCCGCAGGGGATCTCCATGGCCGCAACATCGCAACGGCTGGGCCTGCCCGCGCTGACCGCACTGGTGGTCGGCTCGATGGTCGGCGCCGGCATCTTTTCGCTGCCGCAGAACGTCGCGCGCAGTGCCGGTCCGGCCGCCGCGCTGATCGGCTGGGCGGTCAGTGGCGCCGGCATGCTGATGCTGGCCTTCGTGTTCCAGGCCCTGGCCAACCGTCGGCCGGATCTTGATACCGGCATCTACGCCTACGCGCGCGAAGGCTTCGGCAACTACATCGGCTTCTCCGCGGCGTGGGGCTACTGGGTGGCCTCGGTACTCGGCAATGCCAGCTTCTTCGTGCTGATCTTCAGTGGCCTGGGCCACTTCATGCCGGTGTTCGGTGAAGGCAACACCCCGGCCGCCGTGGCGGCATCGTCCGTGCTGCTGTGGACCGTGCACCTGCTGGTGCTGCGCGGCCTGCGCACGGCCGCCATCGTCAACGGCCTGGTGACGGTGGCCAAGCTGCTGCCCATCGCACTGTTCCTGGTCCTGGCCGCAGGCGCGTTCCGCATGGACGTGTTCCGGGCCGATTTCCTCGGCACGCCCGCCCTCGGCGATCTCGGCCAGCAACTGCGCGGCATGATGCTGGTCACCGTGTGGGTGTTCATCGGCATCGAAGGCGCCAGCATCTACTCGCGGCGCGCGGCACGGCGCGCCGATGTCGGCCGTGCCACCGTGATCGGTTTCCTCGGGGTCTGGCTGCTACTGGTGCTGGTCAGCCTGCTGTCGATGGGCGTGCTGTCGCAGGCGGAACTGGCCGGGCTGCCCAACCCATCGATGGCCTACGTGCTGCGCGCCATTGTCGGCGAATGGGGCGCGACGGTGATCATCATCGGTTCGATCATCTCCGTGCTCGGCGCATTGCTGGCCTGGGTGCTGCTGTGCGCCGAAGTGCTGTATGCCGCCGCCGGTGATGGCACCATGCCGGCCTTCCTCGGCCGCGAGAACGCGCGTGGCGTGCCGGCCAATGCACTGTGGCTGAGCAATGGCCTGATCCAGTTGTTCCTGCTGCTGGTGCTGGTCAGTTCGGGCAGCTACACCGGGCTGGTGCTGCTCGCTGCGTCGATGAGCCTGGTGCCCTACTTCCTGTCCACGGCATTCGGCGTACAGCTGGCCTGGCGCGGGCAGGCCTACGCCGATGAGCCCGGTGTGCGCTGGCGTGACTTCGCGGTCGCATTGCTGGCCAGCGCCTACGCGCTGTGGCTGGTGTATGCCGGCGGCCTCGACAACCTGCTCTTGTCGGTGCTGCTGTACGTGCCCGGCGTGGTGCTGTTCGCACTGGCCCGGCGCCAGCGCGGCGAGCCGGTATTCACCCGTTGGGAATGGGTGCTGTTCGGCGCGATCCTGGCGGTGGCGATCGCCACGCTGGTCGCGTTCTGCAGGGGCCAGCTGGCACTGTAGAACCGAGCCCACGCTCGGCTTCACACAGGCATCCGAGCATGGCTTGGCTCTACAACTGGCGTTCCGCCAGCATGCCGATATCCTGCATCCAGCGCTCGGCCAGCTGCGGCCACGCCGCGACCGGTGCATCCTTCATGCGCAGCCCGAACGCATGGCCGCCGCGTGCGAACAGGTGCATTTCCACCGGAACGCCCGCGTCCACCAGGGCACGGTAATAGGCCAGCGATTCGCGCACGTCATCGGTGCGATCGTCGGTGGCTTGCGCGATGAACGTCGGCGGCACGTTGTCATCCACGGTGATGTCGCTGACCAGCGACAATCCGCTCCCGTGCCCCGCCCACAGGTGCCCGGAATACATCACCATCGCGAAATCGGGACGGCTCGGCTGCTCATCTGCAGCATCCACCGGCGCGTAGCTGCGCAGCGCGTGCGTGCTCAGTCCAGCCACCACGTGACCACCGGCGGAAAAACCGATCACCCCGATCCGCTTCGGATTGATTGACCAGCGCTCGGCCTGTGCGCGCAGCAGGCCCATTGCACGCTGTGCATCCTGCAGGGCCATCGGCACCTTCGGAATGTCGCGGCAGTTGCACTCCGGGTCCCAGTTCGGCCCGGATGCGGGCACGCGGTACTTCAGCAGTGCACAGGTGATGCCCTGTGCGGCCAGCCAGTCGCAGATCTCGCTGCCTTCCAGGTCCATCGCCAGCACCCGATAGCCTCCGCCAGGCACCACCATCACCGCGGTGCCGGTGGCCGGCCCCTTCGGTGGAAACACGGTGAGGGTCGGCGCAGCGACGTTCTGCAGCATCATCCAGTGTTCGCCACTGGCTTCGGAGGTCACTTCGCTGATCTGCTCGGGCCCCTTCAACTTCGGCGGCGCGCTCACCGTGCCCTGCAGCCACAACGGAAGCTCGGTGGTGCCCTGTGGCGGATGCCAGGTGGAAGGGGCGGCCTTCGTTGTGGCGAACGGCACCATCGCCAGCAGCAGGAAGCTCGAGGACAGGAGCGCACGCATGATCGGCATCCATGGTTGCAGCACAAGAGTGTAGCGCCCGGGCCCATGCTCGGCTTCGAGAAGGCAGTCGCGCGTGGACTCGGCGCTGCAACACGACAAAAAAAAACCTGCATCTCGCGATGCAGGTTTCTCAAGGTGGCGCCCGAAGTTGGACTCGAACCAACGACCCCCTGATTAACAGTCAAGTGCTCTAACCGGCTGAGCTATTCGGGCAGACGACTAGTATAACCCCTCTTCACGCGCGATGGTAGGGGTGATTGGCAATCATTGCGGCGGCGCGATAAAGCTGCTCGGCCACCACCAGGCGCACCAGCATGTGCGGCAGCGTCAGCGGCCCGATCGACCACTTCTCATCGGCCAGCGCGGACACCTCCGGCGAATGCCCTTCCGGGCCACCGATCAGGAACGCCAGGTCCCTGCCCTGCCCGCGCCAGTGTTCCAGGCGCTGCGCCAGCTGTTCGGAGCTCAGTTGCCGCCCTGGCACATCCAGCGCCACCACATAGGCGTTCTTCGGCAGCGCGGCGATCACACGCTTGCCTTCCTCTTCGGTGGCGCGACGCGGATCACGCCCCTTGCCGCGCAGGCCGGGCTCGATCTCCACCAGCTCGAACGGCAGCCAGTGCGACAACCGCTTCTGGTATTCGGCGAAGCCCTGCGCGACCCAGCTGGGCGCGCGTTCACCGGTGGCGATCAGGCGGGCTTTCATCAACGGTCCTCCAAAACGTCGACGGCGCCATCGGCGCCGTCGAAGGGATGCATCAACGTGCGGCTCAGGCCACTTCGTCGTCGCTGGACGGCGGCTGGTCGCCGACGGTCCACAGGCGCTCGAGCGCGTAGAACTCACGCACGCGCGGCAGCATCACGTGGACGATCACGTCGCCCAGATCGACCAGCACCCATTCGGCTTCGCGCTCGCCTTCAACACCCAGCGGCATCACGTCGAGGTTCTTGGCGAAGCGCACGACTTCATCGGCGATCGACTTGACGTGGCGGGTCGAAGTACCCGAGACGACGATCATGTAATCGGCAACGCTGGACCGGCCGCGCACATCGATCTCGACCAGGTCCTTGGCCTTCAGGTCTTCGGTGGCTTGGCGGACGCTGGCCAGCAGTTCCGGCACGGACGGCGGCGGGCTGGGCAGATCGACCTTGATGGTCTGGGGCTGGGTCTGGTTGCTCAAAGTGGATCGACTCGGTAAACGTGGGGGCGATTATACGGGGATGGCGCGGCCGCGCCATTCACGCTGTGGCCGGGCGGTACAGGCCGTGTGCAGCGACATAGTCGGCCACGGCCGGCGGCAGCAGCGCGCGCCAGGGGCCACCGGTGGCGATCTGCGAACGCACGGTGCTGGCCGATTCTTCGCGCAGCGGGTGGTGCAGGCGCAGGATGCGCCCGGCCGGGCTGGCGAACAGGGCCTGCTCGTTGTCGGCCCAGCGCCCTTGCAGGGCACGCCCCAGCGCGCCGTCGACCGCCCCCTGCAGGGGGCTGCCCGGCCGTTCGGCCACGACGAAGTGGGCCAGCCCGAACAAGGCCTCCCACTCGTGCCAGGCCGACAGGCCCAGCAGGCTGTCGGCGCCGACCAGCCAGGCCAGTGGCCGGCTCGGGCCCAGCTCGGCACGCAGTTCGCGCAGCGTGTCGACGGTATAGGACGGGCGACCGGGAAAGCGGCTGGCACGGTCCAGCTCGCGATGGTCCAGCAGAAGGCCGGGTTCATCGCCGATGGCCAGAGAAAGCATGGCAAAACGCTGTTCAGCGGTTGCGCCCGGCACCTCGCGATGCGGCGGATCGGCCGCCGGCAGCATGCGCACTGCCACCTGCAGTTCGTCGCGGGCGGCCCGCGCGATCGCCAGGTGCCCCAGGTGCACCGGATCGAAGGTGCCCCCGTAATAGATCCGCAGGCTCATCGCTCAGGCCCGTGCCAGCAGGCGCACGGCACGCGGCTCGGCCACCGCCACCAGCAGGCGCTCCAGCGCCAGCCAGGCATCGCCGTCAGCCCGCCCCTTGGCGATGCGATCGACCAGCCCTGCTTCGGCCACGAAGCGCTCCCAGCGCTTGCCTTCCGGGTGACGTTGCAGCGCGCGCTTGTAGGGCGCCTGCCGCGATTCCCAGATGCCACGCGATTTCATCTCGGCGGCCAGGTTGCCGCCACGCGCCTGCACGCGCGCGAGGCCGGCACCCGCCAGCAGTTCGCGGATCACCATCGGCATCAATGCAGCCACCGCCTCGCCTTCACCGCGCAGGCCGGCCAGCATGCGCAGCACGGCCGGTGGCTGGCCGGAGAACGTCGCCTCCACCAGCCGGAACACGTCGTAGCGGGCGGCGTCAGCCACCAGCGACTCCATCCGTTCCACATCCAGCGGCTGGCCGTCGGCCAGCAGCGCCAGCTTGTCGATTTCCTGGGCCGCGGCCAGCAGGTTGCCTTCCACCCGCTCGGCCAGGCGCTGCACGGCGGCGGGATCGGCACGCAGGCCCTTGCCGCGCAGGCGGCGTTCGATCCAGTCCGGCAGTTCGTGCGGCTTGATCGCCCAGGCCACCGACAGCACGCCGATGCGGCTGACCGCCTCGGCCCACTTGCCCTGATGGGCCTTGCTCCATTCATTGGCAGTGATCATCAGCACCACGTCCGGCGCCGGGTTGGCGCAGAACTGGCTGATCACCTCGGCACCGTCCTTGCCCGGCTTGCCGCTGGGCAGGCGCACCTCGACCAGGCGGCGGGCACTGAACAGGCTGGGCGCGTTGAAGCTGGCGTCGAGCTGGTTCCAGTCGAAGTCACGGCCGTCGGCGTCGAACACCTCGCGTTCGCCGATGCCCGAGGCGCGCGCGCGCGCGCGGATGGCATCGGCCGCCTCCAGCACGCGCAGGGTCTCCGGGCCTGCGATCAGGTACACCGGCGCCAAGGGGGTGTCAGCGCCCTGGCTGGCCAGCTGCTCCGGACGCAGTTCCATCGTCGCTGCCGCTCAGTGCTTGGCGTCGGCGGCCGGCACGGCCGGCACCGCACCCTCGATCGGCTTCGGCTTCGGCGCGGACAGGCTGCCCCCCTTGTCGAGCTCGGCGCGGACCACGCTGTCGATGCGGCGGATGATCGAGGCGGACATTTCCCGGCGCAGCTCCGTGGCCAGGATTTCGCGTTCGGTGGTGGTACCGGTAGCGTCGGTCGGCGGCGACACGTAATCGCGCGACAGCTCAATCACCTGCTGCGGCACCAGCTCGCTGCCATCCTCGCGGCGGAAGATGAAGATCACCGCGTAGCGCAGGCTGTATTCCTGTGCGCGGCCCTGCGAGTCGATGGCGATCGGCAGGTCACCCCAGCGCTCGGACAGCACCTGCAGCTGGGCACTGGGCTCCTTGCTGTCTTCGTCGGCGAGCCTGGCGCCGGAGGCCAGCAGGCTGCGGTTGAGCAGCTTGACCAGTTCGCTGTACGGAGCGGTGGATACCACCTTCACCGGGGCGGTGTCGGTCGGCAACATCAGCTTGTTGCGCAGATGGAAGCCGCAGCCGGCAAGGCCGAGGACAAGAACGAGGGCAAGCAGGATTCGGGTCATGGAGACAGTCTGGCGGAGCCGGGCGATCACGGCAACACACAGCCTGCCCGAAGCCGCGTGAATGCAGGGCCATCAACCGCCTGGCCCTGCACCGGAAAGGCACCGTCCGCCACGCGGGCGGACGGTGCGGGGTACATCAGGCGGCGACGATGTTCACGATCTTGCCCGGCACGATGATGATCTTGCGCACCGTCAGGCCTTCCATGAACTTGGCCGCGTTGGGCTCGGCCAGGGCCAGTGCCTCCACCTGCTCGCGCGCGGCGTCGGCCGCGACCTCGATGGTGCCACGCAGCTTGCCGTTGACCTGCACCGCCAGGGTCAGCGCATCGCGCACCAGCGCGCTGCTGTCGGCCTGCGGGAACGGCTGGTCTTCCAGCAGCGTCTCGCCGTGGCCCAGTACCTGCCACAGGGCGTGGCTGGCATGCGGGGTGATCGGGTTCAGCAGCAGCACGATGGCCTGCAGCGCTTCCTGGCGCACCGCGCGGCCCTGCTCGCTGGCGTCCTCGAACTTGGCCAGTGCGTTCATCAGCTCCATCACCGCAGCGATCGCGGTGTTGAAGCTGTGGCGGCGGCCGTAGTCGTCACCGACCTTGCCGATGGTTTCGTGGGTCTTGCGGCGCAGCGCCTTCTGGTTGGCGTCCAGCGCAGCAACGTCCAGCGCCGGGGCGGCGCCGTCGGCGGCATGCTTCTGCACCTGGGCCCAGAGGCGGCGCAGGAAGCGCGCCATGCCGTCCACGCCGGCCTCGTTCCACTCCAGCGACTGCTCCGGCGGCGCGGCGAACATCGAGAACAGGCGCACGGTGTCGGCGCCGTACTTGCCGACCATCGCCTGCGGGTCCACGCCGTTGTTCTTCGACTTGGACATCTTCTCGGTACCGCCCACCACCACCGGCTGGCCATCGGCGATCAGGGTGGCACCGGTGATGCGGCCGCGCTCGTCGCGCTGCACTTCCACATCGGCCGGGTTGATCCAGTCCTTCGAACCGTCCGGGTTCGGGCGGTAATAGGTTTCGGCGATCACCATGCCCTGGCACAGCAGGTTGCGTGCCGGTTCGTTGCTGTCCACCATCCGCGCGTCGCGCAGCAGCTTGTGGTAGAAGCGGAAATACATCAGGTGCAGGATCGCGTGCTCGATGCCGCCGATGTACTGGTCGACCGGCAGCCAGTAGTTGCCGCGCTTGTCGACCGCATCACGGGCACCCGGCGAGGTGTAGCGGGCGTAGTACCAGCTCGACTCCATGAAGGTATCGAAGGTATCGGTCTCGCGCTCAGCGGCGGCGCCGCAGTCCGGGCAGGTGGTCTTGCGCCATTCCGGGTCGGTCTTGATCGGCGAACCGGTGCCGGAGAACGCCACGTCCTCCGGCAGCACCACCGGCAGCTGTTCTTCCGGCACCGGCACTGCGCCGCACTTGGCGCAGTAGATCACCGGAATCGGGCAGCCCCAGTAGCGCTGGCGGCTCACGCCCCAGTCGCGCAGGCGGTAGTTGACGCGGCGCTGGCCCTGGGCCTTGCGCTCGAAACGTTCGGCCAGCGCTTCGAAGGCGCCCTGGAAGTCCAGGCCGTCGAATTCGGCCGAGTTGACCAGTTCGAAGGCACGGCTCTTGTCGCTGTACCAGTCCTGCCAGCGGCTGCCGTCCCAGTTGCGCTCTTCTTCAGTGCGCGGGTCCTTCAGCGCGATGACCTGCTTGATCGGCAGGCCGTACTTGTTGGCCACTTCATTGTCGCGCTGGTCATGGCCCGGCACCGCCATGACCGCGCCGGTGCCGTAGCCCATCAGCACGAAATTGGCGACCCACACCGGGACCGGCTCGCCGGTGACCGGGTGCAGCGCGCGCAGGCCGGTGTCCATGCCGCGCTTTTCCTGGGTCTCCAGCTCGGCCTCGGACACACCGCCCTGCTTCAGGTCGGCCAGCAGCGCGGCCAGTTCCGGATTGTTCTTCGCCGCGTGCAGCGCCAGCGGGTGTTCGGCGGCGATCGACACGAAGGTCACGCCCATCACCGTGTCCGGGCGGGTGGTGAACACGCGCAGCGGGTCCAGCGCGCTGCCGTCGACATCGCGCACGTCGAACTGGATTTCCAGGCCTTCGGAACGGCCGATCCAGTTGCGCTGCATGGTCTTGACCGATTCCGGCCAGCCGTCCAGCTCGTCCAGGCCATCCAGCAGCTCCTGGGCGTAGTCGGTGATGCGCAGGAACCACTGCGGGATCTCGCGCTTCTCGACCAGGGCGCCCGAGCGCCAGCCACGGCCGTCGATGACCTGCTCGTTGGCCAGCACGGTCTGGTCGACCGGGTCCCAGTTCACCACGGCATTGCGACGATAGGCCAGGCCCTTGCGCATCAGGCGGGTGAACATGCGCTGCTCGTGGACGTAATAGTCCGGACGGCAGGTGGCGAACTCGCGCGACCAGTCGATGGCATAGCCCAGCGACTTCAGCTGGCTGCGCATGTGGTCGATGTTCTTGTAGGTCCACGCCGCCGGCGCGGTCTTGTTCTTGATCGCGGCGTTTTCCGCCGGCAGGCCGAACGCGTCCCAGCCCATCGGCTGCAGCACGTTGTGGCCGGTCATGCGCTTGTAGCGGCTGATCACGTCGCCAATCGTGTAATTGCGCACGTGGCCCATGTGCAGCGCACCGGACGGGTACGGAAGCATCGACAGGCAGTAGTACTTCGGCTTGTCCGAAGTCTCGTCGACCTCGAAGGCACGGGTGGCGTCCCAGTACTGCTGGGCGGCGGATTCAACCTGCTGCGGGTCGTAGGCGTTGGTTTCAGCGCTGGTCATGGAACACGCGGATGCGGCGGCAAAGCGGTACAGCGTACCGCAGTGCGGCAAACGTCTCCAATCCTGCCCGCCGGACAGCAGCGCCGCCGCGCTGCCGGGGCCGTCTCAGCGCAGGCGCGACAGCGGCAGGGCCGCGGCCAGCCAGACCGCCCAGCAGGCAAACGCCAGCCGTTGGGCCAGCGGCGCCGGCAGTACGCCCTGCAAGGCAAACGCCGCCAGCGCGGCCAGCACGCCGCAGCCCAGCGCCAGGACGCCCAGAGCGCGGCCATGCGCCTGGCGCAGACCGGACACGGCCAGCAGCACGCTGCCGGCGACGAAGCCCAGTACCCAGATCATCCAGGCACTGGCATGCAGCTGGCTGGCCGGCCCATGCAGGTCGTCCACGTCCAGCGGCAGCGCGCCCATCGCGGCAAACGCCAGGCCGGCCAGCAGCAGCATCTGGCTGCCGACCCGCGGCGCCCAGCCGGCCCCGGTCGGTAGGGTGCGCCGCAGGCGTTCAGCCACCCCCGCCGCCAACAGCCCGGGCAGCACGAAGCCGACGAGATTGAAGGCCAACGCATGCGGCACCCCGCGCGCGCCCAGCAGCGCCACCGGGTGGCGTCCCTGGGCATAGCCGTCCAGGCCAGCACCAAAGCCGGCCACGGCAAGGACGAACGCGACTGCAGCAAGCAGCCCCAACCAACGATCAAGCCGGACCACAGACATCGCGCGCAAACACCCGGAACAGGAATGGACCGCCGCATTGTCGCGGCAGCGGCACGAAGCGCCAAGCGGTCGTGCGTTTCAGCATCGGCAGGTGGGTGAGCCACACGCGGTACTGCGTGCCGCGCCCCTGGGGCCGTCACCGCGGGCCTGTGGGCCCGCCGCGCGGGTGCGCGGGATGTGATGGCAGGGTTGAGACCGACATCGATCGTCACCATAGAATCGGTCTCCAGAGACCAAGCGATGCCTCCCCCATGACCGAGACGACCTACGTATTCGACGCCACCACTGCGACCTTCGAGGCCGAAGTCCTGCAGAAGTCGCTGCAGACGCCAGTGCTGGTCGACTTCTGGGCCACCTGGTGCGGGCCGTGCAAGACCCTGGGCCCGATGCTGGAAAAGCTGGCCGCCGAATACAACGGCGCCTTCGAGCTGGCCAAGGTCGACGTCGACAAGGAACAGCAGATCGCGGCGGCCTTCCAGATCCGGTCGGTGCCCACCGTGTTCCTGGTCAAGGGCGGCCAGCTGGTGGATGGATTCCCCGGCGCGATTCCGGAAGGCCAGCTGCGTGAGTTCCTGGCCCAGCATGGCGTCGTGCCGGCCGATCTCGGCGATGCCGCCCCCGAAGACGACACGCCGCTGGACCCGCAGGCGCAGGTCGACGTGCTGCGCGCGCAGATCGCCGCCGAACCGGACAAGGATGAGCTGAAGCTCGACCTCGCCCTGGCCCTGCTGCAGATCGGCGGCGTCGACGAGGCTGGCACCCTGATCGACGGCCTGCCGGCCAATCTGGCCACCGACGACCGTGCCGTGCGCGCGCGCGCGCGTCTGGCCTTCGCCGCCGCGCTGAAGGACGCCCCGCCGGCCGAGGTGCTCGACGCGCGCATCGCCGCTGATGGCAAGGATCTCCAGGCCCGCCACCTGCGCGGCGTGCAGCTGCTGCTGGGCGGCCATGACGAGGCCGCGCTGGCCCAGTTCCTGGAAATGCTGCGGATCGACCGCGGATTCGAGGACGGCCTGCCGCGCAAGGCCCTGATCGACGCCTTCAATGTGATTGCCGACGAGGACCTGGTTGGCCAGTACCGCCGCCGCATGGCGTCGCTGCTGTTCTGAACAGGAGCCCGCTCCGTTCAGAATCCCTGCACTGAACGCGGGCAATAATGCGCGCGCTGGCGGCCATGCGGCCGCCACGATCCGTTCGGGGGGGATGAGGTCGGGGCCATGGGGTCTTGCAGCTGCACCCCCGCATTGCCGGGATTGCAAACTGTGACCGTCGTCCGCTCTCTGTCGTTCGCCAAGCGTTTCACGGGCGCCCTGCTGTGCGCCCTCTTCGCGCTGCCCGCCCTGGCCGGCGCCCAGGACTGGAACTACCGGGTCCGCCCCGGCGATACCCTGTGGGACCTGGGCGGGCTGTACCTGAAGCCTTCGGTACGCTGGCAGCAGCTGCAGCAGCACAACCGCATCGACAATCCCTACCAGTTGCCGCCGGGCCAGCTCCTGCGCTTCCCGATCAGCTGGCTGCGCACGGAGCCGGCGCCGGCACGGGTGCTGTCGGTGCGCGGCAAGGTCGAACTGTCCGGCGCCGATGGCAGCGCGACCCGCGCGCTCCGGGCCGGCGAGCAGCTGCACATCGGCGACACGGTGGAAACCGAAGGCGATTCCAGCATCACCCTGGAGTTCGCCGACGCCTCGCGCCTGCAGCTGCGCGAATACTCGCGGCTGCGGCTGGACCAGTTGAGCCGCTACGGCCACACCGGCATGGTCGATACCCGCCTGCGCCTGCAACAGGGGCGGGCCAGCAACCGGGTAACGCCGGCGCGCGGCCCCGCCTCGCGATACATCATCGATGCGCCCACCGCGACCAGCAGCGTGCGCGGCACGGTGTTCCGGGTCAGCGCCGGCGATGCCGGCCACGTCGGCGCCACCGAGGTGCTGCAGGGCAAGGTGCAGGTCGGCAACCTCCGTGGCCAGCGCCTGGTCCAGCCAGGCCAGGCCACCCGCAGCAGCAGTGTCGACGCGGCCCCCACCGCCGCCGTCGCCTTGCTGCCGGCACCGCAGCTGCGCACCGGCGAGCTGCGCCTGGCACCACTGCCGACCCTGCTGGCCTGGGAGCCGGTCAGTGGCGCCGCCCACTACCGGGTGGAAGTGGTGCAGGCGGCAATGCCGGAGATCCTGCTGTTCGCTGCCACCACCGCCGACACCCGGCTGGCGATCGGCGACCTGCCACCGGGCCAGCTGCGCATCCTGCTGCGCGCGGTCGATGCGCAGGGCGTCGAAGGCCTGGACGCCAGCGCCGATTTCGAGCTCAGCGACCAGCCACCGCCGCCGCTGACCGTGTCGCCGCTGCATGGGCAGACGATCAACAGCGACCGCCCGCGTTTCCGCTGGAGCCAGGCCCCCGGGGCGCGCAGCAGCGTGCTGCAGATCGCCGCCGACGCCAGCTTCGTGCAGCCCCTGCAGGAACAGACCAGCACCGGCACCGACCTGCGCCTGGCACAGCCGCTGCCACCGGGCCAGTACTACTGGCGGGTGGCCTCGCGCGATGCCAACGGCCACCAGGGTCGCTACGGCCAGGCGCTGCCACTGCACCTGAGCGATGAGCCGGTGGACCCGGCACTGCAGCCGCCCGAAGCCGCGCATGGCGAACTGACCCTGCGCTGGCAACCGGGCAGCGCAGGCCAGCGCTATCGGGTGCAGGTGGCGCGCGGCGCGGACTTCAAGGCGCCGCTGGTCGACGAAACGGTGTCCGAGCCACAGGTCAGCTTCAGGCGCCCGTGGAGCGGCACCCTGCACGTGCGCGTGCAGTACATCGACGATGACGGTCACGCGGGCGCGTTTTCCCCTGCCCAGCAGATCCCGCTGCCCTGCCGCCTCTGCTACGGTGCCGGCGGCGGTGCCCTGCTGCTCTGGTTGTTGTTGTGAGGCGTTCGCCGCTGCCGTGGTCGAAGCGAATCCTGCTGGCCCTGCTGGCCGGCGTGCTGACCCTCGTCGCCAGCCAGGGACAGTGGCTGTGGCGGCAGGACGAAGCCGCCTATGACACGCTGGTCGGCACCTGGGATTACCGCCCCGACCCCAGCGTGCTGATCGTGGCCATCGACGAAGGCAGCCTGCAGCGCATCGGCCAATGGCCCTGGCCGCGCTCGGTGCACGCGCGCCTGCTGGACCGGCTGACCGATGCCGGTGCCGAACGCGTCGCGCTGGACCTGATGCTGTCCGAACCGGACCGGCGCGACAGCCGCCAGGACGATGCGCTGGCGGCCGCGATCCGACGCAACGGCCGGGTGGTGCTGCCGGTGCTGGCCGCACCTGCGGCCGGCGACCGCATGGCCGAGGAGATGCTGCCGATTCCCCAGATCGCCGCCAGTGCCGCCGCCATCGGCCATACCGATGTCGAGGTGGATGGCGACGGCGTCGCCCGCGGCGTCTATCTGCGCGCCGGTATCGGACGGCCGCACTGGCCGGCGCTGGGCCTGGCACTGGCCGATCTGCCTGCAGGCGCGGTACGTGGCCTGCCCGATCCCGACCCGGACGTGGGCTCGCCCTACCAGTGGCGTCGCGACGATTACGTGCGCGTGCGCTACGCCGGCCCGCCCGAGCGGCTGCCACAGGTGTCCTATGCGGACGTGCTCGATGGGCACGTGGACGCCGCGATGCTGCATGGCCGCCGCATCGTGGTCGGCATGACGGCCAGCGGCATCGCGCCTCGCCTGCTGACCCCGACCACCCGCGAGTTCTGGATGAGCGGCAGCGAATACCAGGCCAACATCGCCTCGATGCTGCTGCAGCACAAGCAGATCGACGTGCTGCCGCACGCCTGGCAGCACGCCATCAGCGGCGTGCTGGTGGCGCTGTGCGTGATCCTGCTCGGCCTGCGCCTGCCGTGGCTGGTCGCTCTGTGTTCGCTGCCGATGCCGCCCCTGCTGAGCTGGCTGCTGCTGCGCACCGGCGACCTGTGGTGGGCACCGGCCAGCGCGATGCTGGGCGTGGCGCTGGCACTGCTGGTCTGGGCGGTGTGGCGGATCTCGGCCTGGCACCGCCAGGCCAACCGCGATGCCCTCACCGGGCTTGGCAACCGCCTGCGCTTCGAGCAGTCGCTGCAGCAGGAATGCGATGCGGCGCGGCGCACTGGCAAGCCTCTGAGCCTGGCCCTGATCGACGTCGATCACTTCAAGCGTCACAACGACCGCCACGGCCACCAGGTGGGCGACCGCGTGCTGCGCGATGTCGCCCGCCTGATCGGCGCGCATGCGCGCCGCCCGCGCGACATGGCGGCGCGCTACGGGGGCGACGAGTTCGCGCTGGTGTTGCCGGATACGCCGGCCGAAGGCGCACGCCAGGTGGTCGAGGACCTGATTGCCTGCGTGCGTGCCCTGCCGGCGCCGGGCGATGACGGCAACGACGCCGTGACGCTTACCATCGGCGTGTTCACCCGTATCCCCGATGGCGAACTGCAACCGCACCATTTCGTCGAAGGCGCCGACACCGCCCTGTACCAGGCCAAGGCCAACGGCCGCGACGGATACACGATCGACGGCGGGGCATGACATCCCGGCCCCGGGTGCAACATACGCCTGCGAATGGTTAGACTGGACGCCCCGCCCTGCGCTCCCGGATCTGCATGAACGCCCGCCTGTTCCGCGTCGGCATCAACCTCTGGCCACCGTTCCTGTTCACCGGCATCCACGTCACCCGGATCACGCCCGACTACCGGCAGATCGACGTGGAACTCCGGCTGCGGCCCTGGAACCGCAATTACGTGGGGACGCATTTCGGCGGCAGCCTGTTTGCGATGACCGATCCGTTCTGGATGCTGGGCCTGCTGCACATCCTCGGCCGTGACTACTACGTGTGGGACCGGGCCGGTGCGATCGATTTCCTCAAGCCGGGCCGGGGCACGGTGCGCACCTCGTTCCGCATCGACGACGCACTGCTGGCGGAACTGCGTGCCGAAGCCGCTGGCGGCGAGAAGGTGCTGCGCTGGTTCAGCAACGATGTCATCGACGAAAGCGGCGAGGTGGTCGCCCAGGTACGCAAGCAGGTCTACCTGCGCTTGAAGCCACACGTACGCTGATCCAGAGCGCCGGCGCTATCCTCTGCCTCCCTGCCATGGAGGCTACGATGCGCCCGTATGCGCTTGCCACACTGCTGATCCCCCTGTCCTTCACCGCCCACGCACTTGACCTGCCACCGGTGCAGTATCCGACGCTGCCGGCCCAGGCGGCCCATGCCGCTGGGTTCGTCCCCCAGGGCTGGACACTTGAATCGAGTGTCGAAGGCGATCTCGACCAGGATGGCCGCGCGGACCTGGTACTAGTGCTGCGCCAGCAGGAGCCGCACAACATCATCGAGCACGATGGCTTCGGCCCCTCGCCGTACGACAGCAACCCGCGCATCCTCGCCGTGGCGTGGTCGCGCCCGTCCGGCTACGTGCTGGCGGTGCAGGACCACCAGCTGATACCGCGTCCCGACAATCCGGTGATGAGCGACCCGCTCGAAGACGGCGGCGTCAGCATCCAGCGCGGCACCCTGAAGGTCGCACTGTTTTCATTCGCCAGCGCGGGAAGCTGGTCAATGGGCACGACCGTTTTTACCTTCCGCTGGCAGGACGATGCCTTTGCGCTGATCGGCTACGACCAGAATTCGGTGATGCGCAATTCCGGGCAGACCGAATCGGTGAGCGTGAACTTCTCCACCCGCAGGGTAAAACGGAGCGAAGGCAGCATCGAGGACGACAAGGACAGCGTGCGCTGGGAGCCGCTGCGCAGCCGCCGCCACTGGACGCTGCAGACCGTCGGTGATGGCTGGGCGTTCGATCCGCTGGCGGGCAGCGACTGAGCCACTGGTCAGTCGCGCACAGCAGCGCCCGGGGCGTTCTCCATCACCAGCGGCACCGACAGCCACGGGCTCTCGTCGCTGCTGCGCGCCGGTGAACGCCGCGGCACCTGCAGGCGGCGGCCATCGGCCGACAGCTGCGGTGCCCGCACCGGTGAGCGGAACCGGTCCGGCAGGTGCTGCAACGCATCCACCGGGTCTTCGGCCTGCTGCCGCAACCAGCGCTGCGCGCCGATCAGCCGCACCATCGCCGCGGCATCCTGGGGCCGGGACGCGTACGCGGGATAGACCGGGCCGGCGATATCGGTCAGCACGCACCCCATGAGATTCGACAGGCAGCCGAAGTCGTGCTGCGGCGGCGCAGGCACCGGCAGTGGGCGGTCCGCTTCCAGCGCGGCCGTGGCCGCGGCTCCACAGGCCCAGCCCATGTTGCCGGCGGCGCGTGCCAGGGTGCTGTTGCGATCCAGTACCAGCACACCGCCGAATGCCTGCGCCGAGGTTTCGATCGCCGCCCGGGTCATCGCGTACTCGCCCTGCATCGCCCGGCACAGGCTCTGTTCGGGGGCCAGCATCGGCCGCATCGCCTGCTCGCATTCGGCCGGCAGCGGGTGGTCGGCCGGCAGTTCGACCAGCATGTCGGCCAGCAGCTGGGCATTGGCCTGCACCAAGCTGGCGCCGACGATGCTGTCCACCAGGTAGCTGCCGCCGGTCAGCAGCCGGCGCCCCAGCTGCAGGCCGCGGCAACTGCCGCGCAGGGCGCCGTCGGTATCACCCTGCACGAACGCCAGCGCGCGTGCGCTGGTGGCATCGATCATCAGGCCATAGGTCGGCAACGGCACCAGGATGGCCTCGCCCCGGGGCAGGAACGGCGATGCGAAATGGTCCGCATCGGCCAGCTGGTCCAGGCGCGCATGCAACTGCTGGTGGCCCGCGTGGGCATCGATGAAGCGTTGCGGATCCGCGCGCACCTGACGCAGGCAGTCGCTGGCGGTCGGTCCGCAGCTGGCCGCCGGCCGCGATTGCAGCGCGTGGTGATCCTCTGCCAGCCGCGGACGGGCGACGTTTTCGCCGCGCTCATCCGCCTCCCAGCGTCGCACATCCCCCGCCAGCGCCTGTTCGCGCTGGCGCGTGTCGAGATCATCGAACGCGAGCGTCCACAGCAGCGCGAAGCCGTTGTGGCCCGGGGTTGGCAGGCGCGCCTGCAGGCGCTGCTGGGCCTGCAGCCGCGATTCCGGCACCGGCCACATGCGCGAGGCGCCCCACACCACGATGGCCAGCACCAGCAGGCCGGCCACGGTCCAGCCCAGTCCGCGCAGAATCTTCAACACAGCTTCCCTTCCATGTGTCGTTGCCGCAGTCGATTCCCCAGCGTAATCGACCGGCCGTGGCCGCTACAATGCGCGCATGTCGCTCGAAGCCCCCGCCCTGGTCCCCCGCCCTTCCCTGCAGCGCCTGTTCCTGACCGGCCTGCTGACCCTGCTGCCGATCTGGCTGACCTGGGTCGTGGTCAAGTTCGTGTTCGTGCTGCTGTCAGGCATTTCCAGCCCGCTGGTGGTGCCGCTTTCCGAGCAGATCGCGACGAGCTTCCCGCATTACCTGGGCTGGGTGCGTGCCGAGTGGATCCAGGACACCATCGCCCTGCTGGCCACCCTGCTGGTGATCCTGGCGGTGGGCGTGGCCAGCCGCCGCGTGCTCGGCCAGCGCCTGCTGCGCTGGGTCGGTGCGGTCATCAAGCGCATTCCGCTGGCCAGCATCATCTACGACAGCGCCAAGAAGCTGCTGGACATGCTGCAGACCGAGCCGGGCAGTACCCAGCGCGTGGTGCTGATCGACTTTCCGCACCGGGACATGAAGTCGGTCGGGCTGGTCACCCGCGTGATCAAGGAACACGGCACCGACCGTGAGCTGGCCGCGGTGTACGTGCCAACCACGCCGAACCCGACCTCGGGCTACCTGGAAATCGTGCCGGTCGAGCTGCTGACGCCAACCGACTGGACCGTCGACCAGGCCATGAGCTTCATCATTTCCGGCGGCGCGGTCGCGCCGTCCAGCGTACCGTTCACCCGCGCCGGCGAACGCGCCGAATGACCACCGCGCCGATCGAGCGCCCGCTGCAGGACCGTGCGGTGCTGCTGTTCATCGTGCTGGCCGCGTTCTTCTGCGGCAATGCGGTGCTGGCCGAGCTGATCGGGGTGAAGATCTTCGCGCTGGAAGACACGCTCGGCATCGCCCCGCTGAACTGGAACCTGTTCGGCCAGACCGGCTCGCTCAGCTTCACCGCCGGCACCCTGCTGTGGCCGGTGGTGTTCATCATGACCGACACCATCAACGAGTTTTTCGGCAAGCGCGGCGTGCGCTTCATCTCGTGGCTGGCCGTGGTCCTGATCGCCTACGGCTTCCTGTTCGCCTTCGCAGCGATCTCGCTGGCGCCGGCCAGCTGGTGGGTCACCTCGATGGACGGCCACGGCGTGCCGGATTACCAGGCCGCATTCGCGGCGGTGTTCGGCCAGGGCATGTGGACCATCGCCGGTTCACTGGTGGCCTTCCTGCTCGGCCAGCTGATCGACGTGGCGGTGTTCCATCGCATCCGCCAGGCCACGGGCGAGCGCCACGTATGGCTGCGTGCGACCGGATCGACCGCGATCTCGCAGGTGGTGGACAGTTTCGTGGTGATCTGGATCGCCTTCGTGCTCGGCCCGCAGCACTGGCCAACCTCGCTGTTCCTGGCCGTCAGCAGCGTCAACTACATCTACAAGATGGGTTTTGCGATCGCGCTGATTCCGCTGCTGTACCTGATGCGGCGGGCGATCACCCGCTATCTGGGCGCCGACCGGGCCGCCGCGCTGCGCGCCGCGGCCGCGGCTGACTGAAGCCCCAGCGGCGAAAAGCTGACTGCGCCTTCACGCTGGCCGTACGCGGCCGGATCGTGCAAGCTCCACGGTCTGTGTTCCACGGAAGCTCCTGATGCCGCATCCCACCCGCGTCCTGGCCGCCGCCATCGCCGCGTTGTTCCTGTTCAGTGCCGTGCCGTCGGCCGAGGCAGCGAAGAAGAAGGCCAGCCGCCCTGCCGCCGCGCAGACCCGCCAGGCCGCCAAGCCCAAGGCCAGGCCCGCGCGCGCCACCGCGCCGGCCCGCGGCAGTTCGGCGCGCCGCGCCGCGCCGCGTCCGGTTGCACCGGCCCGTGCCGTGCCCAAGCAGGTGCAGCTGGAGCGCCTGTACGATGAATACTGGGATGCCTCGATGCGGTTGAACCCGCTGCAGGCCACGTTCCAGGGGGAATCGCGCTACAACGACCAGCTGCCCAACATCCTGTCCGCCGCCTGGCGCCAGCAGTCGCACGACTTCACCACGCAGTGGCTGGGCAAGGTCGAAAAACTCGGCAGTGACGGCCTGCAGGGCCAGGACCTGCTCAGCTACGAGATCTTCGTGCGCGACGCGCGCGCCTCGCTGGCCGCCGAACGCTACCCGAGCTGGATGATGCCGATCAGCCAGTACTACAACATCGGCAGCATCATGGCGATCCTCGGTTCCGGTGCCGGCGCGCAGCCGTTCAACACCGTGCAGGACTACGACACGTGGTCGCGCCGATCGCTCGGCATTCCCGAGCTGTTCGACCAGGCCATCGACAACATGCGCCAGGGCATGAAGGCCGGCGTGGTGCAGCCGCGCGACCTGATGGAAAAGGTGCTGCCGCAGCTGGATGCGGTGATCAAGCCGACCGCCGAAGAGAGCATCTTCTGGTCGCCGATCCGTACCATGCCGAACACCATCACGGCCGAGGACAAGGCGCGCATCAGCGCCGAGTACAAGCGCATGATCGAGCTGCGCATCATGCCTACCGCGCCCTGCGCGGCTTCATCGCCACCGAATACCTGCCCGCCACGCGCGCCAGCAGCGGGCTGGGTGCACTGCCCGATGGCCAGGCCTGGTATGCCAACCTGATCGTGCAGACCACGGCCAGCGAACAGACCGCAACGCAGCTGCACGCGCTGGGCGAACAACGCGTGCAGGAGCTGCAGGCGCAGATCGCCACGGTGATGAAGGACGCCAGGCTGCGCGGCACACCGACCAAGCTGCTGCGCAGCATGCGCAACGACCGCCAGTTCCAGTACGGCGATGCCAACGCGCTGATCAACCGCTACCGCCAGGTGCAGCAGCAGGTCAACGCACGCCTGCCACAGGTGCTCGATACGCTGCCCAAGTCGACACTGGACGTGCGCGCGGTGGAACCGGAGCGTGCGCTGACCGCCGCCGCGGCGGCCTATCAGCCGTCTGCGGCCGGGCAACCGGGCGTGCTGTACGTGAACACCCGCGACCTGCCCAGCCGCAAGCGCTGGAACGTGCCGGTGCAGTACCTGCACGAAGCGATTCCCGGCCACCACGTGCAACTGGGCCTGCAGCAGGAGCTGGCCAAGCTGCCGCGCTTCCGCCGCCTCGGTGGCGATCTCGCCTTCGTCGAAGGCTGGGGCCTGTACGCCGAAACGCTGGGCGAAGACCTGGGCATCTACACCGATCCCTACGACCGCATCGGCTACCTGTACTCGCGCCTGCTGCGTGCCGCCCGCGTGGTGGCCGATACCGGCGTGCACGCACAGGGCTGGAGCAAGCAGCAGGCCGTCAGCTACCTGCAGAAGACCGTGGACATGAGCAGTGACGACGCCAACGCCGAGGTGGAGCGGATCATGGCCCAGCCCGGCCAGGCGCTGTCCAACGTCGCCGGTCTGACCACCATCGTCGCCCTGCGCGACAAGGCCAGGGCACGGCAGGGTGCAGCCTTTGACCTGCGCCGCTTCCACGCCGAACTGCTGAAGGACGGCTCGATGCCGCTGGACGTGCTGGACCGCAAGATGGAACGCTGGATGGCACAGCCTACCACCGCCACGCCTGCCCCTTCACCCTGACCCCTACGGAGCCACCATGCGCCCTGCCGTCGCTCTGTTCGCCGCCGTGCTGGGACTGCTGCCTCTGGCCGGTACCGCCGCGCCGGTGCTGACCCCACCGGACAGCCGGCGTCGACGGCCTGATGCAGGCCTACTATGGCCAGGTGCCCGGCGCCGCAGTCCTGGTGCTGCACGACGGGCAACCGGTGTTCAGCCGTGGCTACGGCCTGGCGGTGGTGGAGGACGGCACCGCCGTCACCCCCGCAAGCAACTTCCGGCTGGCCTCGGTCAGCAAGCAGTTCACCGCTGCGGCGGTGCTGCTGCTGGTGGAAGACGGTCGGCTCGGGCTGGACCAGCCGGCCCGGCGCTGGCTGCCCGAACTGCCGCCGGCTGCCGCCGCCATCACGATCCGCCAGCTGCTCTCGCACACCAGCGGCCTGCTCGACTACGAAGACCTGATGGATCCGGCTGACCCTCGGCAGGTGCATGACGCCGATGTACTGGCCCTGCTGTCGCACCAGGACCGCCTGAATTTCGCGCCCGGCACGCAGTACCACTACAGCAACAGCGGCTATGCGCTGCTGGCACTGATCGTCGGCCGCGCCTCCGGCCAGGATTTCGCCGCCTTCCTGCAGCAGCGCATCTTCCGCCCACTGGGCATGGCCCACACCGTGGCCCACCAGGACGGCATCGACACCGTTGCCGCGCGGGCCTACGGCTACAGCTGGCTCGAGGGCCGCTGGCAGCGCACCGACCAGAGCACCACCAGTGCCGTGCTCGGTGATGGCGGCATCCATTCCTCGCTGGACGACCTGGCCCGCTGGGATGCGGCGCTGTACGACGACCGCCTGCTGTCGAAGGCCTCGCGCCGCGCGATGTTCAGCCCGGCCACGTCGACGCCCGAACCGGATGTGCCGCACTACGGCTTCGGCTGGCGCCTGAATGGCCCGGTGCAATGGCACAGCGGCGAGAGCATTGGCTTCCGCAACGTGATCGTGCGCCATCCGGAAAAGCACCTGACCGTGATCGTGCTGACCAACCGCAATTCCCCCGAGCCCTATCCGCTGGCGCAGAAGATCGCCCAGCGCTGGCTGGACGTGCTGCAATGACCGCTGCAATGGACATCGAATCCGACGCCCTGCTGGGCATCCACCACGCCGCACTGATCTGCAGCGACTACGCGCGCTCGAAGGACTTCTACGTGCGCATCCTCGGCCTGCGCGTGCTGGCCGAGAACCATCGCGCCGCGCGCGATTCCTGGAAGCTGGACCTGGCCCTGCCCGACGGTGGCCAGCTGGAGCTGTTCTCCTTCCCCTCGCCGCCGCCCCGTCCCAGCCGCCCCGAAGCGCAGGGGCTACGCCACCTTGCGTTCCGGGTCGCCACGCTGGAGCCGTTCATCCAGCGCCTGTCAGCGCATGGCGTGGCGTGCGAACCGATCCGCGTGGACGAATACACCGGCCGCCGCTTCACCTTCTTCGCCGACCCCGACGGCCTGCCGCTGGAGCTGTACGAAGTCGGTTGACGTCCCTGGGGGTCAGATCCCTTTTCCGACGGAAAAGGGATCTGACCCCATCGACACCCACCCAGAGCAGGCCGTGCCATTCCGACAGATTGCGGAGACCTGTCGAAGGCGGGGTGGGTCCGGTTGCGGGGGCGTGAGCCGCATGGATGCGGCGACCGAGCTTACATGGACGTACTTGCAGCGCCCCCCGCAACCGGACCCGCCCCGCCCTCCCACGGATAGCCGCCTTTGCTTTTGAGGTTGCCGGCCAGCGGCCGGCACTACCGCAGGTGCAGGGCGCAGCCCTGCAAAGACCCTCTTCCCCATACCCCGCCGAATGGGTATACAGTCGACCCGTACCGGCACCGTGCCGGAATGAACCCTGGGAGGGGACCATGCGCAACACCTTCAAGACCCTGCTGCTGGCACTGCCGCTGTGCCTGGCCGCCCTGTCGGCGCAGGCCGCCGACGGCGCCGCCGGCCGCTGGAAGACCATCGACGACAAGACCGGCAAGGTGAAGTCGATCGTCGAGATCACCCAGGCCGCCAACGGCACGCTGAGCGGCAAGGTGGTCGACATCCTGCACTCGGACAAGGGCCCGAACCCGGTCTGTGACGGCTGTGAAGGCGCCAACAAGAACAAGCCGGTGAAGGGCATGACCATTCTCTGGAACCTGAAGCCCGACGGTGCCAACAAGTGGTCCGGCGGCACCATCCTCGACCCGGCCAACGGCAAGACCTACAAGTCGAAGATGGAACTGCAGCCTGGCGGCACCCGGCTGGACGTGTCCGGCTGCATCGCCTTCATCTGCCGCGCGCAGACCTGGCAGCGCGAGTAAGCACCCGCCCGCGCTTCATTCCCGTGACCCGGCCCCGGCCGGGTCACGCCGTTGCGGGCGTGCGATAATCTGCGGTTCCCCTTGGATCCACCCCGCGACCATGACCCGTACCGCGCTCGTCACCACCGCCCTGCCCTACGCCAACGGCCCGCTGCATCTGGGCCACTTGGTCGGCTACATCCAGGCCGACATCTGGGTGCGTGCGCGGCGAATGAGCGGCGGCAAGACCTGGTTCGTCTGCGCCGACGACACCCACGGCACGCCGATCATGCTGGCCGCGGAAAAGGCCGGGGTCACCCCCGAAACCTTCATCGCCAACATCCAGGCCAGCCACGAACGTGACTTCGCTGCCTTCGGCGTGGCCTTCGACCACTACGACTCGACCAACTCGGCGGCCAACAAGGCGCTGACCGAGCAGTTCTACCTGAAGCTGGAAGCGGCCGGCCACATCAGCCGCCGGTCGGTGGCGCAGTTCTATGACCCGGCCAAGGGCATGTTCCTGCCCGACCGCTACGTCAAGGGCATCTGCCCGAACTGCGGCAGCCCCGACCAGTACGGTGACAACTGCGAAGTGTGCGGCGCGACCTATGCGCCGACCGACCTGAAGGAGCCGCGTTCGGTCATTTCCGGCGCCACGCCGGAAATGCGCGATTCGGAACACTTCTTCTTCGAGGTGGGCCACTTCGATGCGTTCCTGCGCGAATGGCTGGCCGGCGATGTCGCCCTGCCGGGGGTGAAGGCCAAGCTGGGCGAGTGGCTCAACGCCGAAGGTGGCCTGCGCGCATGGGACATCTCGCGCGATGCGCCGTACTTCGGTTTCCAGATCCCCGGCCAGCCGGGCAAGTACTTCTACGTCTGGCTGGATGCGCCGATCGGCTACCTGTCCAGCTTCCAGACCCTGTGCGGCAAGCTCGGCGAGGACTTCGACGCGCACCTGCGCGCCGGCACCGCCACCGAGCTGCACCACTTCATCGGCAAGGACATCGTCAATTTCCACGGCCTGTTCTGGCCGGCGGTGCTGCACGGGACCGGCCATCGCGCGCCGACGCGCCTGCACGTGAACGGCTACCTGACCGTGGACGGCGCCAAGATGAGCAAGTCGCGCGGCACCTTCGTGATGGCCCGCACCTTCCTCGACGCCGGCCTGGAACCGGAGGCGCTGCGCTACTACTACGCCGCCAAGTCCGGCGGTGGCGTCGACGATCTTGACCTGAACCTGGGTGACTTCATTGCCCGCGTCAACGCCGACCTGGTCGGCAAGTTCGTCAACCTGGCCAGCCGCTGCGCCGGCTTCATCAGCAAGCGCTTCGACGGCCAGCTGGCCGCGCAGCTGCCCGACGCGGCGCAGTACCAGCGCTTCGTCGACGGCCTGGCGCCGATCCGTGAAGCCTACGAGCGCAACGACCCGGCCGCGGCGATCCGCCTGACCATGACCCTGGCCGACGAAGCCAACCGCTACATCGACGACGTCAAGCCGTGGGTCATCGCCAAGCAGGAAGGCGCCGACGCGCAGCTGCAGGCCGTGTGCAGCCAGGGCCTGAACCTGTTCCGCGTGCTGGTCACCGCATTGAAGCCGGTGCTGCCGGCCACCGCCGCGCAGGCCGAGGCCTTCCTGGCCGCGCCGGTCAATGACTGGACCGAACTGGCACAGCCGCTGCTGGGCCACCGCATCACCGACTACACCCCGCTGTTCACCCGTATCGACCCGAAGAAGATTGACGCCATGATCGACGCCTCCAAGGACACCCTGCAGCCGGCCGCCGCGGCCGCTCCCGCCGCCAGGACCGAAGCGGTCAAGCCGGCCGCACCGGCACCTGCCAAGGACGAAGCCAAGGGCGCCGACGCCCCGGCCTACATCGGCATCGACGATTTCGCCAAGCTCGACCTGCGCATCGGCAAGGTGCTGGTGTGCGAGTTCGTGGACGGTTCGGACAAGCTGCTGCGCTTCGAACTGGATGCCGGCGAACTGGGCAAGCGCCAGATCTTCTCCGGCATCCGTGGCAGCTACGGCGAGCCGGAAAAGCTGGTCGGCCGCAGCGTGGTGTTCATCGCCAACCTGGCCCCGCGCAAGATGCGCTTCGGCCTGAGCGAAGGCATGATCCTGTCGGCCGGTTTCGACGGTGGCGCGCTGGCGCTGCTGGACGCCGACAGCGGCGCGCAGCCGGGCATGCCGGTGCGTTGATGCCTGCAGCGGGCGTGGCCAGGGCCGCGCCCGCCGGTGCCCATGGCCAGCGGAGGCAACGTGATGGAAGGCGACGGAATGGAACTGGCGCTGTTCGACTTCGACCACACCGTGACCACCTGCGATACCTATGGCCGTTTCCTGCGCCGTGTGGCCACCGCCGAACAGCTGGCGCAGGCGTGGTGGAAGGTCGGTCCGTGGCTGGCGGCGTACAAGCTGAACCTGATCTCGGCCGAACGCATCCGCGCACGCGTCACCCGCCTGACCTTCAGCGACCGCCACAGCGATGACATCGCCACGCTCGCGACCGGCTTCTCGCGCGAGGTCCTGCCCGAGGTGGTGCGGCCGGAGATGCTCGAGCAGATCCGCTGGCACAAGGAACAGCAGCACACCGTGGTGATCGTGTCCGGCTCGCTGGACCTGTACCTGCGGCCGTGGTGCGAGCCGCTGGGCCTGCAGCTGATCTGCAACCGGCTGGAAAGCCAGGGGGGGCGCCTGACCGGCCGTTACGCCGGTGGCGACTGTGGCCCGCGCAAGGTCGAGCACATCCGACGCCAGTACGATCTGTCGCGTTATGTGCGCATCCATGCCTACGGCGACAGTTCCGAAGACAAGCCGATGCTGGCGCTGGCGCATGAGCGCTGGTTCCGTGGCAAACCCCTGAAGTGACCCTGACGCGCAGCCTTTCGCCACGCATGAGCCTGATCCCGCCCCTCACCGAACGCCTCGACCGGCTGCTGCCGCAGACCCAATGCGGGCAATGCGGCTATGACGGCTGCCGCCCCTACGCGCAGGCGATGGCGCGCGGTGAAGCCGGCGTGGACCGCTGTCCGCCGGGCGGCGACGCCGGTGCACGCGCGCTGGCCCAGGTGCTGGGTGTCCCGGCGCTGCCCTTCGACCGTTCGCGCGGCGAGCACAAGGCGCCGCAGGTGGCGTTGATCGTGGAAGCCGACTGCATCGGCTGCACCAAGTGCATCCAGGCCTGCCCGGTGGATGCCATCGTCGGCGGCGCCAAGTACATGCACACGGTGATTGCCGAGCTGTGCACGGGCTGCGAACTGTGCATTCCGCCGTGCCCGGTGGACTGCATCGAGTTACTGCCCCTATGACAGGGGTCAGATCCCTTTCCGCAGGAAAGGGATCTGACCCCATCCCGCAGTTACGGCACCGCTGCCGTCACGACGATCTCGACCTTCCACTCGGCATGGGCCAGCTTGGCCTCGAAGGTTGCGCGGGCGGGAGTCGCACCCTCGACCACCCACTCGTCCCACGCCTTGTTCATGCCCTCGAAATCGGCGATGTCGGCCAGGAACACTTCCGCGCGCAGCACGTGCTGGCGGTCGCTGGCGACCAACGCCAACAACTTGTCGATCTCTGCCAGCACCTGACGGGTCTGCCCGGTGATGTCCTGGCTGGTGTCTTCCGGGATCTGGCCGGAGAGGTAGGCGACCTTGTTGTACACGGTCATTTCGGACATGCGCGGTCCGACGTCGTAACGCTCCATCATGGGCGTGGCTCCTGCGGGTGATCAGGCCTGCATTGTCCTCCAAACCGGTCAACGATGGGTGCAGGGGCGAGCGGCCACGCAGCCGCACTACCGCGCTCCGACACGGCCGCTGGTCAAATGGCGGCAACAGGCGCAGGATGCGCCACGCCCCGCGTTGACACCGCACTCGCCCTCCCTGACGCACCCTTGCGCCGATGACCGCCCCCACCGAATCCCCCGCTGCTCCTTCCACGCCCACCTGGAAGCGGGTCGCCACCATCGTCATCCCGTTGCTGATCCTCGCCCTGGCGCTGCACGGCCTGGCCAGCGAGTTCGATGAGAACGGCTACCGCGCCATCCGCCACGCCTTCCGCCAGCTCAGCGGCACCCAGATCGCACTGACCGTGGTGCTGGGGCTGGCCAGCTACGCCTGCCTGATCGGCTTTGATGCCATCGGCCTGCGCCGCAGCGGCATCCGCGTGCATCCGGCCCGCATCGGCATCACCGCTTTCCTGGCCCACACCCTTGGCCAGACCGTGGGCTTTGCCGCGCTGACCGGTGGCGCGGTGCGCCTGCGCGGCTATCGCACGGCCGGCCTCGATCTGGCGCAGATCGGCCAGGTGGTGCTGATGAGCACGCTCGGCTTCGTGTTCGGTGCGTGGCTGCTGATCAGTGTGGCGCTGTGCATGGAACCGGCGGCGGCGGCGCTGGCATTGCCACTGGATCCCGATGCCGTGCGCATCGTCGGCATCGTCGCCCTGCTCGCCTATGCCGGCACGGTGCTGCTGGTCGGCCGCAATGGACGGCAGTTCAGTGTGTTCGGCCATGCATTGTGGCTGCCCGACCGCCGCACCATGCTCGGCGTCACCGTGCTCAGCGTGATCGAACTGGTGCTGGCCAGTGCCGCGTTCTACGTACTGCTGCCGGACTCCACGCCAACCGGCCTGCCCGGCTTCGTCGGCCTGTACCTGGTCGCGGTGCTGGCCGGCCTGGTCTCGACCGTGCCGGCCGGCCTGGGGGTGTTCGAGTGGAGCCTGCTGAAATTGTTGCCGCAGGTGGCGCCGGCGGCGGTCCTGGCGGCGGCGCTGATCTACCGCGTCACCTACTACGTGCTGCCGCTGGTGCTGGCCACGCTGCTTGCGCTCGCACCCGCGCTGCGGCAGCCGCTGCAGGCCAGTGCCGGCGCGACCCGTGCCGGCTGGAACGCACTGCGCCCGTGGCTGCCGCAGATCATCGCACTGGCGGTGTTCAGCATCGGCGCGGCGCTGGTCATCGACGGCACACTGCCGACGCCGCGCCGTCACCTGGTGAACGCCTCGCTGCCGATCCTGGAAACCTCGCACCTGATCGGCAGCCTCAGTGGCGTGGCGCTGCTGCTCATCGGCCAGGGCCTGGCCCGGCGCAGCCATGCGGCCTGGATGCTGGCGATGGCGGTGTGCGTGGTCACCCCGCTGCCGCTGTGGCTGCGCGGTGGCCAACCGCTGATCGCCGTCTCGGCCGTACTGGTGGCGATGGCGCTGTGGGCTGCACGGCGCGAGTTCTACCGCCAGGGGGCACTGCTGGATGAAGCCTGGTCATGGCCATGGCTGCGCAACCTCGGCCTGGTGCTGGTGGCGGTCACCTGGCTGCTGTTCTTCACCTACAGCCATGTCGAATACCAGAACGAGCTGTGGTGGCAGTTCGCGCTGTCCGGCAACGCGCCGCGTGCGCTGCGTGCCTTGCTGGTGGTGGCCATCGCGCTGGTGATGTTCGGCCTGGCACGGCTGCTGCACAGCACGCGCAGCCCGCTGCCAGCCGCCGATGAAGCAACGCTGCAATCGCTGGCGCCAGTCCTGGCCGGTGCCACCGACACCCAGGCCTGCCTGGTGCTGACCGCTGACAAGGCGGTGCTGCGCGATGATGCCAGGCAGGGCTTCGTGATGATGCAACGCTACGGCGGCTCGCTGATCGCGATGGGCGATCCGGTCGGTCCCCCCGACGTGGCGCGCGCGCTGATCTGGCGCTTCCGCGAGGAAGCCGACCGGCTTGGCCTGCGCCCGGTGTTCTATCAGGTGGGCGAGACCTACTGGCAGACCTATCTCGACCTGGGCCTGGGCCTGGTCAAGCTGGGCGAAGAAGCGATGGTGCCGCTGCACGACTTCGGCCTGGAAGGCCGCGAACGCGCCGACCTGCGCCAGGCCTGGAACCGCGGCAAGCGCAGCGGCCTGTCGTTCCGCGTCGCGCCGGTGGAGGAAATCCCCAGCCTGCTGCCACGCCTGCACGCCATCTCCAACGCCTGGCTGGAAGACAAGGCCGGCGACGAAAAAGGCTTCTCGCTCGGCAGCTACGACCCGGATTACCTGGTGCGCTTCCCGGTGGCGCTGGTGGAGGCCGAAGGCCAGATCGTGGCATTCGCCAACCTGTGGCAGGCGCCGGCCGGTGCCGAGCTGTCGGTGGACCTGATGCGCCACGTCAACGAAGCACCGAAGGGCACGATGGACTTCCTGTTCATCGAGCTGTTCCTGTGGGGCCGGGCGCAGGGCTATGCGCGTTTCTCGCTGGGCATGGCGCCGCTGTCCGGGCTGGCACAGCATCGGCTGGCCGGCCGTTGGAACCGCCTGGCCGGCCTGCTGGCGCGGCATGGCGAACGCTTCTATGGGTTCAGTGGCCTGCGCCGCTTCAAGTCGAAGTTCGACCCGCAGTGGCGGCCACGCTATCTCGCGGCACCCGGCGGCATGCACCTGCCGGCGGCGCTGCTGGACGCCACGCGCCTGATCTCGCTGGACCCGCGGCGCAACTGACGCCGCATACCGCCGGGCATGCCCGGCACCACCTGCCGCCCGGTGGGTGTCGACCTTGGTCGACACGTCGGCGACAGCCGTCGGCATGGCTTGACGCTACGTGCCGCCCTTGAGGATCACTTCGGCCAGGCGATCGTAGTCACCACCGAAATGGTGGTCACCCGGCAGCTTCACCTTCTTCACGCCGTCATTGGCCGGCAGGTCCGGGCACAATGCGTCCTCATCCTTGTCGCCGTACACGCACAGCGTTTTTTCCGCCGGCAGCCTGGCCACTTCCGGCGCGATCGGCAGGCCATCGCCGCCGCCGCCCAGCCAGTTGCTGACATGGAACTCGAAGTCGGCCTTCTTGCCCACCGACAGCAGCACGATACGCTCCAGCGCTTCACGGGTGCCGGCGTCAAGCTGGTTGATGGTGGCCGGCAGCACGTCGGCGCCCTGCGAGAAACCGATCAACATGACCTTGTCGCGGTGCCACTGCTGGCGGTAGTGGTCGATGATCTTCTGCAGGTCGGCGGCAAAGCCCTTCGGCGTGCGTTCACTCCAGAAGTAGCGCAGCGAGTCGATGCCGACCACGGCCACGCCGTGCTCGTTGAGCGACGACGCCACGTCCTTGTCCAACCCGGCCCAGCCGCCGTCGCCGGACACGAACACGGCCAGCGTGTCACCGTTGCCACTCGCCGGCACTTCCACTATCGGCAGGCCCTTCAGCGCGGCCGGTGGCGGTGCCAGGCTGACACCCGCCTGCGCACCGATCACGCGGGCCGCGGCGACCAGGCCCGGCGATGCATCACCGCGCGCGGTGCGCTTGAATTCGCGCGCCATCGCCACCTGCTGCACGAACCTGCTGGCCTCGCCCACCTTGCAGCCGTGGTCACCGGCTGCACTCAACCACGGGAAGTTCAGTTCGGCCGGCTGCAGCCGGTTGTGCTTCACGCCATCGCCGCAGACCATGCGCTCGTGGGCGTGGTCCGGGCAGAAGCCGGTGGTCAGCAGGCCGGCGAACACCTGCGTATCGGCCTGCGCAGCCAGCGCATAGGCCATTTCAGCGCCTTCGCCATCGCCGCCAACCAGCGGCAGGTGGTACCCGGGCAGATGCAACGAAGCCTGCAGCCAGCGCGAGAAATTCTCGACATCGCCGGAACCGAACGAACAGGTCGGGTTGCCTTCGCGCTTGAGCACGCCGCGCAGGTGCGCGATGTCCACGGCGGCGACCATCGCGCCGTCGGCACGCAGGGCCTCGATCGGCAGACGACTGGTATCGCCACCGGGAGTCGGTTCGTGGAACCAGATCACCACCCGCTGCGGGGTACCGGCCGGCAGGTGCACCGGAATCTGCTCGAACCGCCCATGGCTGAACTGCTGCACGGCCGCTGCCGCTGTTGCCGGCAGCGCCGCCAGCGCCAGCACCACACCCATTGCCCTGCCCAGCCCTGCACGCTTCATGTCGCATCCCCGATGGAATGCGCACACGATACGCTGCCTCCACGTGCACGGCACGTACCGGTGCAGGCCGTTGGGGGTTTCAGCAGGCAGCGGTGCGCCGGCTGCGACGGTACAGGGCCAGCGCCAGGTACAGCAGCCAGCCCACGATCACCACGATCACGGCCTTCTGCCCCAGCCCACGGGGCGGACCGCCGCGCCACAGTACGTGCAGCCACAACAGCACGAAGGCCAGCCAGGCCCAGCCCCAGAGCAGGCCGGCGGCAGACTGCCAGCCCGGTTCGCGGCGCAGGTACCAGGCCTGCAGCAGCATGCCGACGCTGGCGCAGAGGAATGCGGTGTTGGCCGCCAGCCCATGGATGAACGGCGCCAGCAGTGGCGTGGCGTCGGGCAGCCAGCTGTCACCGATGGCGACCGTGGCCAGGCCCAGCGCCGAGACGGTGAACAGCAGCGGTGCCGCCGCGCTGCGCCGCGGGCCGATGCTGTCGCGATACAGGGCGATGCCGAGCAGGGCGATCGCCACTGCCAGCACGCAGTAGGCCGCGCGCAACGCCAGCCCCCAGGGCCCGTGCAGGTAGAGGCTCAGCGTGGCCCGCACCCAGTCCAGGTCGGTGCGGACGAACTGGGTCCACAGCGCGGTCGCCAGGAACAGCAGCAGCGCCGCCGTCGCCAGCAGCGCCGCCGGACGCGCGCGGCTCATGGGGACGCCTCCGGGTGCCGTGCCTGCCACTCGGCCAACGCCTTTCGATAACGCTGCAGCTCGTCGGCATACAGATCCAGCACGCACAGCGGGCAGCCGCTGCCGCAGCATTCGTTGGGACCGGGCTCTTCGGGTGGCTGCGGACGGGGATCGGGATCAGGGACGGACACGGTGGGAAGGCAATCGGTGGAAACGGGCGCCAGTGTAGCGGGCGGACTCAGCGATCCAGCTGGCGGCGCAGGTTGTCGCGGGCAGCCGCATCCAGGCGTTGATGGAAGAAATCACTGAGGAAAATGCGGGGTGCACGCAGCAGCCCCTGCAGGAAACGACGGCGGCCGGCCCGGTACAGGAAGCCTGGCACCACGCCCTTGTACTCCTCGGCCACGCCACGGTCATAGGCGGCGAACACCGGCTCGGGCGCTGCCAGGATCGCCATGTCGCAGTCCAGGAACAGCGCCGCCTCGGCATCGACATCATCCGGACCGAGCTCGCCATGGCGGGCGGTCAGCAGGATCAACTGCTCGACCCGGGCGGCATCGACGGTCGCCAGTTCCGGCGCCTGCGCGATCACCTGCAGCGCCAGTTGCGCCGAACGCGCCTCGTTGTCCTTGCGTCCCGCCACGTAGATCGCGTCGTGGTAGAGCACGGCCAGGTAGACCTCGGCCGGGTGCTGCCAACCGGGGCCGTCGGCGACCTCCTGGCAGTGCTGCAGCACCGCGCGCACGTGGCCGAAGTGATGGTAGGCGCGTGGTGGCGTTGCATAACGGTCCTGCAGCGCCTGCCACTGTGCCGGAGCAAGCGTCAGCGGGGAAAAATCCATGCCCCGATCATCCCGCCTGCGTCGGCGGCGGGCAAGCGGGCGATTTTTTCACCAGCCGCTCACAATGCTTGCCCGGCCAGGCCTGGACGCGGTTGTCCACAGCTTTGTCGAGCACTGGTCCACACCGGTTGTGGATGAACATCCGGCCCGACCAGCGGTCACCGCAACGGTGCGTGCACAGGTCTACACTCGCCCTCAGGCGGAAGCGCCCGCCGCTGCCGGGAACCGTCATGTGCCGTCCTGCCGCCCGATCCGTACTGCTCGCATTGGCCGCCTTGGCCGCATCCCCTGCAGTCGCGCAGGAGCGTGCGGCGACCGCAGCCCCCGTGGTCGCGGCCAGCCCTGTCGCGCCGACGATTCCGACGCCGCCGCAGGTGTTCGCGATCCCACCGGCGATGCACGACATGCTGCGCACGCAGGTGATCAATCGCAGCTACTCGCGCGAGCAACGCCTGCAGGCCCTGGTGGAGATGATCTTCGACCGCCATGGCCTCGACCTGCAGTACGACGCCGACGCGACCCTCACCGTCAGCGAAATCTGGCAGCAGCGACGCGCCAACTGCCTGGCGTTCACCCTGATGTTCGTCGCGCTGGCCCGCGAGGCCGGCATCCAAGCGCGCGTGCAGGAAGTCGGCCAGGTGGTGTCGTGGTACCAGGACCAGGCACAGGGGCTGGTCTACAGCGTGGGCCACGTCAATGCCGGGGTCGGCTTCGCCGACCGCTTCGCCACGGTCGACCTGGACCGCAACGTGCTGTACGACCGCCGCGGGCCGCTGCCGATCAGCCAGGCACGGGCCTTGGCTCACTTCTACAACAACCGTGGCGCCGAACGCATGGCCAGCGGCGATCTGACCGGCGCACGTGCCTTCTTCAACACGGCGCTGGCGCAGGACGCCGGCTTTGCCGCCACCTGGAACAACCTGGGCGTGCTGGAGAACCGGACCGGCAATACAGCCGCTGCGCGCCGGGCACTGGAAACGGCGCTGCGCCTGGACGGTCGCCAGGATGCGGCACTGACCAACGCCAGCGCGCTGTACCGCAGGCTGGGCATGAACGTGCAGGCGCAGGCGCTGGAGCAGCGGTTGCAGTCGGTGCAGCGCGAGGACCCGTTCGCGCAGTACATGCTGGGCGCCGAAGCCGAGCGAGCCGGCCAACTGGACCAGGCGATCCGCCATTACCGGCAGGCCGTGCGCCTGTACGACACCGCGCATCAGTTCCACTTCGGGCTGGCGCGGGCCTATTTCCTGGCCGGCCAGCTCAAGCGCGCCGATCGTGAGCTGCTGCGCGCGCAGGAACTGGGTGGGGCGCCGCAGCAGGCGCGCTACCAGGCCAAGCTGGACAGCCTGGCCCGCTGGCGCGCGCAGCAGCAGGCCAGGCGCTGAAGGCCGGTCAGGCCTTCTTGAGGAAACAGGTCTTCAGGACCAGGCCCTTGATCTTGTCCGAGTTGCCTTCGATGTGCTCGGCATCATCCTCGACCAGGCGGATGTTGCGGATCACGGTGCCCTGCTTGAGCGGAATCGAGGAGCCCTTCACCTTCAGGTCCTTGATCACGGTGACGGTGTCGCCGGCCTGCAGGGTGTTGCCGTTGCTGTCGCGCACGACCAGGGTGGAACCGGCGCTTTCCTCGGCGGTCCATTCGAAACCGCAGTCGGCGCAGATCCACAGCGCGCCATCGGCGTAGGTGTTTTCCAGCGTGCACTGCGGGCAGGCGGGGGCAGAAGACATCAGCAAGTACCTCAAAGTGAATCAACAGCCGCCATTGTAACCGCCCGGCTCCCCGGGCCTTTGCCTTTGCGCGCGGCGGCCGGCGGCCCTGCCTGCGCCGGCACTAGAGGCTGTGGAAACTTGCAGTCGGCGGCGAACTGCAGCAGAGTGCGCGGCCCCTGATCGCCCCCGGAACTCCCCATGCGCCTCGGCATCGACTTCGGTACCAGCAACTCCGCCGCCGCCATCGTGCATGAGGGGAAACTGCTGCCGATCCGCTTCGGCGACGCCGAGCAGTTCCGTACCAGCGTGTATTTCCCCGGCGTGGTACCCGACCCGGACGATTTCCAGCTCGATGACGGCCAGGAACACCAGCTGCAGCAGATGATCGACAGCGCCACGCGCGCCGCCCGTGCCGCCGGCCAGCAACGCACGCCGCAGGCGCTGCGCCGCGAAGCCCTGCGCGCCCTGCGCCGCGAATGGATGGAAGCCCGCGCCGGCAAGGAACGCAGCGCCAGCGACCTGCTGCAGAACGCGGTCTATGGCGACGACGCGCTGGACGCCTATTTCGAGGAACACGAAGGCAACCTGGTGCAGAGCCCGAAATCGATGCTGGGCTACAACCTGCACCCGCGCGCGAAGCAGACCATCACCGGTATCGCCGCGCACATCCTCGAACACATCCGCCTGACCGCCAGCGCCCAGCTCGGCCAGCCGCTGCGCGCCGCCCTGCTCGGCCGCCCGGTGCAGTTCCGCAGTTCGATCGGCGCAGCCGGCAACGACCAGGCGCTGGACATCCTGCGCGACGCCGCCACCCAGGCCGGTTTCGACCAGATCGATTTCCTCGAGGAACCGGCTGCGGCCGCCATGCATTACCACGCCGAAAGCCGCGAGCGACACCAGGCGGTGATCGTCGACATCGGTGGCGGTACCACCGACATCGCCCATGCCGAAGTCGGCGGCGATGACGCGCCGCGCATCCACCGCGCCTGGGGTATCGCCTGCGGCGGTACCGATATCGACCTGGCGCTGAGCCTGTCCAGCTACATGCCACTGTTCGGCCGCGGCGTCACCCGCGTGCCCGCCCACCACTACGTCGAAGCGGCCACCGTGCAGGACATGACCCGCCAGCGCGAGTTCCGCCTGCACAAGTACGATCACGTCGACGCCCCGTGGGGCGCGCGCCTGCAGGCCCTGCAGGACACCGGCAACACCGCCCGCCTGTACCGCGACGTCGAGCGCGCCAAGATCGCGCTCAGCACCGCCAGCGAGCACCGCAGCACGCTGGACTACATCGCCCGCGACCTGCATGCCGACAGCAGCGCCGACGGCCTGGCCGCCGCCGCGCATGGCTACCTGGAGCAGATCCGCGAGCTGCTCGCCCAGGTCCGCAGCGACATCGGCGGCGACCCGGACGCGGTGTTCCTGACCGGCGGCATGTCCCGCGCCGGGTACCTGCGCCAGGCGGTGGCGCAGGCCTTCCCGGGGGCCCGCATGGTCCATGGGGAGCCCTCGTTGGGCGTGGTCCAGGGCCTTGCTCTGGCGGCAGCCAGCCGGGATTAACAAAACGTTACGGGGTCTAAGTTACCCTTGGTCGGCTAGAACCACCGCTGCACCTTCCACTGGCCACGCCGGTGTGTGTCCACAGTGCAGCCTGGCCCGTCCTGCGGGCCTAGCGGCCATGCCTTCCTGGCTCGTTCATGGTCCGCGTACTACCGGAGCCGCCATCGAGACCCGCTTTGGGCACCCGCCAGGCCCCCGTGGCCTTACAACCTGACGCAGCACCTGCACCCATCGACTGCCGCCGTTGTGACGCGGTCTGTTGCCGGTTGCCGGTACTGCTGCAGCCCGGCGACCACGTGCCCGGCCAGTTCCTGTCACGCGACACCCACGGCCGTGCCGTGATGGCGCGCAACGAGGAAGGCTGGTGCGCGGCGATCGATCCCTATCACCTGCGCTGCACGATCTATTCGCAGCGCCCGGCGATCTGCCGCCAGTTTTCGATGGGCGGCGATGACTGCCGCCGCGAGCGGCAGGACTACCTGCGCCAGGCCGACGCCTGGGCGCTTTCCTCCCCTTCCACCTGACAGGAGCAACCATGCCCCGCAAGGCAAAGACCCCCGCGAAGGCCAGCAACAGCATCCGCAGCGAACGCAAGGGCGCGGCCGCCAGCACCGTGGTCAGCAGCGATTCGATCGCTTCGGACCTGGCAGCGTTCCGCAAGGCCGGTGGCAAGATCGAAGTCCTCGGCACCACCTGGGCGCTGAAAAAAGCCAGCTGACCCCGCTCCGACCGCGGCGGCGCTGCCGCCGCGGCCTGCCGGACCGCGCTCAGCGATCCAGGCGCACCTGCACACTGCCCGAATGCGACTGGATGCGGATGTCACCATCGCCGCTGCCCAGGCGCGTGTCCAGATGGCTGCCCGGCCCGTAGCGCGGGCGCTCCACCTGGCCGGCATCGCTGTTGATCGAGCCACTGAAGCTGTTCACCGACAGCTGCGCCGAGACCGTGCGTGGCAGCCGCAGGTTGACCGACGCACTCACCGATTCAACATTGATGCGACCGCCCGGCGCCAACCCGGCCGCCGACAGGTCGATGCTGCCCGATACGGTTTCCACCGCCAGCCGCTGCACCCGGCCGGCATCGACCTCGACCCGTCCGGACACGGTCTGTGCGCCGATGTCGCCGGACACGCCGCCGCCTGCGTCGATACGGCCACTGACCGTGTTCACATCCAGCTTCGGCGTCTGCAGGCGGGCGCTCACGCTGCCGCTGACCGTGTTGAGCTTGCTGTCGCCACTGCGGCCCGCCGCGCTCAGGCTGCCGCTGACGGTGTCGGCCTGCAGCCGACGCACGTCGATGCCACTGATGTCCTGGCTGGCACTGACCGTGCTCAGCAGCAGCTCCACCGAGCGCGGCACGTTCAGCACCAGCGTCGCGCCGCCATTGTTGCTGCGGCGCGGATACTCGATCTCCCAGCGCACGCGGTTGGCACTCTTCTCCTGGCGCAGCTGCAGGCCGTCGCTGAGCGTGCCGGTGAGCTGCACGTCGTTGCGGTCCCAGCCACGCACGGTCACCTTGCCGGCCACGTTGCTCAGTTCGATGCGGCCGCCCGCAGCCAGGTTGTGACGCTCGTCGATCCGGGTGTCAGCCAGGGCCACTACGGGCACCAGCAACAGTGCCGCACAGCAGGTCATCAGGGTTCGGGTCATGGGGGTCTCCTCAGGTCGTCAGGCCGGACTCGGCGGCATAGGCCGCCTGCCGGGTCAGTTCCAGCCGCAGCGCGTAAGTGCGCCTGAGCTGTCCAAGCAGGTGCGGCGCTCGCGGGTCCTGCGCCAGCGCGGCACGGATCTGCGCCGCGCTTTCATCCAGTTCGTGCAACGCCGGCTGCCATTCCGGCGCGCGGCCATCGGGCAGCGAGGCGACGGCCTGCTGGTACTGCTCGGTCATGGCCGCCGCCTGCAGCTGCAAAGTGGATGGCACCGGCGCGTCTGGCTGCGCATGGCGCCAGGGTGCCACGGCGTAGACCGCCAGGCTGGCCGCCAGGGCAGCGCCGACCGGCAGCCACCAGCGGCGCCGCGAGCGCGTTGGCAGGGCCACCACGTTGTCCGTTGGCGCAGGTGCTGCCTGCGGTTCACGCGGCGGCAGCCGGGCCGACAGGCGTGCCCAGCCATCGGTGGGGACATCGCGCTCGCTGGGCAGCGCGCGCAAGCGTGCCACAAGGTCGTGGTCGGAATCGTGTTCGTGTGTACTCATGTCATGTCTCCCAGCCGTGCGCGCAACAGGCCGCGCGCACGATGCAACTGTGCCTTCGAACTGCCGACGGCCATCTGCAGCTGCTCGGCGATTTCCTGGTGTTTCCAGCCTTCGATGTCGTGCAGTACCAGTACCGCACGGGCCCTCGGCGGCAACGTCGCGAGGGCGCGCTCCAGGTCGCGCTCGGTACCGGCACAACGGTCGTGCACCGCCAACTCCTGCAGGCCGCCGTCGACTTCGTCCAGGCTGTCGTGGTCCTGCCCGGCAGCGCGCCCGCGCAGTTCCATCAGTGCGGCGTTGACGCCCAGACGGTGCAGCCAGGTCGACAGGCTGCTTTCGAACCGGAACCCCGGCAGCGCCTTCCATGCCTGCAGGAACGCTTCCTGCAGGGCATCTTCGGCACGTGCCTGCTGGCCGCCACACAGCCGCCACAGCACGGCGAACACGCGTGGTGCATGGCGCCGGTACAGATTTTCGTACGCTGCGGTATCGCCGGCGGCCGCCGCCCGCACCAGGGCGGGTTCGTCGATGGCGTCGTGGGCGGCAGGCGGTGCTGGCATGGTGGTGTCGAGCATATCGCTTGGATGCGGCGGCCCGGGAAAAGGTTTAGAGCCGATCGTCGCGGCGGGCGATGCAACCTTTTCGGCGGCGGCTGCATCCATGGAAGGTCCTTCGCGAAAACGTCGTCCGGGAGTCCTGCCATGTCCAGCCCTGCCTGCGCCGCCCTGCTGGTGATCGCCACCTGCGCCGTACTCCAGGCATTGGGGCTGTCAGTGCAGCTGCGCCCGGACCACGGCCGCGCCTGCCTGCAGCAGCATCGCCAGGCGCTGGTCTGCCTGGCCTGGACCCCGGCGGTCGAATCCCCTGCACGCGCCGGGTAACATCGGGGGCCGTTTCTCGCTCTGTCGTCACCCCATGATGTTGTCGCTGAAGGATCACCTGCCCCCCTGGACCCACCCCTGGCTGCATGACGTGGGCATCGCCGTGAAGATCCTGCTGACCCTGCTCGCCGCGTGGCTGCTGCGGGTGCTGGCGCGGCGCCTGATCCGTCGTTTCGCCGAGCACTACACGCTGCCGCCCGAGATGGCGATGGGCGCCCGGCGGATCAGCAGTTTCGTGGTCTATTTCAGCGCCCTGCTGTACATCCTCAGCCTGCTTGGCGCGTCGCCTTCGGTGCTGTGGACGGCGTTCACCGGCTTTGCCGCAGTCGGTGCCGTGGCCTTCTTCGCGGCGTGGAGCGTGCTGTCCAACATCTTCTGCACGCTGCTGATCTTCACCACCCGCCCGTTCCGCCTGCACGACTACATCGAGGTGCTGGAGAACGGCGAGAAGCCCGGTCTGAAGGGCCGGGTGATCGACGTGAACCTGATCTACACCACGCTGCAGGAGACCGGCGACGGCCACGAAGGCACGGTGCTGCAGTTGCCGAACAACCTGTTCTTCCAGCGCACGGTGCGCCGTTGGCGCGACCCGGCACAGGCGCCCGGCGGCATCCAGGGCGACGGCTGAGGGTGGCTTTGCAGGGCTGCGCCCTGCACCTGCCGAATCAACATCAACCGCCAGTGCAACAGCAAAAGCCAGCATTTCGTGGGCTGGCGGGGTGGGGCCGGTTGAGGGGGACGCTGCAAGTACGTCCATGTAAGCTCGGTCGCCGCATCCATGCGGCTCACGCCCCCTCAACCGGCCCCACCCCGCCTTCGACAGATTTCCGCGATCTGTCCGTTCTTCTGTAGAGCCGAGCCATGCTCGGCTCAAATCGTTCCGATATCGAAATTTTCGATTTCGATGGAGATTTATCCACGCACGGCGGGATCTCCCGATCGCGGAAATCTGTCAGAGGCGGGGCGGTGTCGGAGCGGGGTGTCCGCGGCATGGATGCCGCGGCCAAGCCCCCATGGACGGGTTTACGGCGTCCCCGCACTGCGACACCGCCCTGCCAACCCACGGAATGCCAGCTGTTGCTGTTGCCGGCCAGCGGCCGGCACTACCGCGGGTGCAGGGCGCAGCCCTGCCGAGCACCCCTTACCTCAACTGGCTGTCCTTGCTGCCGCGCCGGTTGTAGCCGGCATGCGCCTGCGCTTCGTCGTCATGCGCCTGCTGGCACGCCACGCACAGCCGTACGCCGGGCACGGCGCGGCGCCGCGCCAACGGGATCGGCGCGTCGCATTCCTCACAGTGTTCCAGACCGGGGCCGTCGCGCAGCTGGCGCCGCGCGCGGGCAATCGCATCATCGACAGTGGCGTCGATCTGGTCCTGGACCGCGCCATCTCCTGCCCAACCGGTGGCCATGGCTATCCTCCGCAGGTGTGTCGCCCGATATGGGGACGATACACCCCGGCAAAAAGGAAGGCCTTCATGTAGAGCCGAGCCATGCTCGGCTGCGCTTCAGGATGCCAAACAGAACGCGGACGGATCCGATCAGGCCGATTGCGACTTAATCCCCTCCGTCCCCTTTTTGCTTACCAGACCAGGTCGTCGGGCACCTGGAACTGCGCGTAGTAGGCGTCGTCTTCGGCGTTGCCGGTGGAGATTTCGGCGGTCGAGCCCGGCTGGCCGTGGTCGACGATGATGGCTTCGGGTGCGCGCTCACGCACCTTTTCGGCGGCGGCGCGGGGCAGCAACGCATAGCCGTCGCCGTGGGCGACGATGACCAGCACGCCCACCGACAGCGCCTTGCGCAGCTTGGGATCGATCAGCAACGTACGGATTGCGGCGCCATCGCTGAAGCGGTACTCATCGTCGCCCTTGTACGGCACCGCGTGGGCCGTGATGATCTGCCGGGCCTGGGCCTTCTGTTCCGCCTGCCTGGCCTGGGCGTTGCGCTCGGCGGCCAGCGCGCGGTCGCGCTCGACCTTTTCGGCACGGGCGCGTTCAGCCTCGCGCTGGACCTCGGCTGAGGTCGATTCGGCCTTGCCCTGGCGGGCCTTGGCCTGCTCGCGTGCGGCGGCGCTGGCCTGCGACTTCTTGGCCAGGCCGGCCTTGAGCAATTGTTCCTGCAGCGCGTTGGGCTTTGCCATGGTCGGTGCGTACCGCGTGTAATCTTGGATGCCCCATTCTACCGACGCCCCGCCGGCCCTGCATGGCAGTCCTGAAGTACCTCACCGGTTATCCCGAACCCCTGGTCGCCCAGGTCAGCGAGCTGCTGGCGCAGGGCAAGCTCGGCCCCTGGCTGCAGCAGCGCTATCCCGACCCGCACGAGGTGCGCAGCGATCGGCAGCTGTACGACTACACCCAGGAGCTGAAGGACCGTTACCTGCGCAAGTCGGTGCCGCTGAACAAGGTCTGCTACGACAACACGCTGGAAGTGATCAAGCACGCGCTGGGCACCCACACCGCCATCTCCCGCGTGCACGGTGGCCGCCTCAAGGCCAGCCGCGAGATCCGAATCGCCACCGTATTCCGCCAGGCACCCGCGGCGTTCCTGCGCATGATCGTGGTGCATGAGCTGGCCCACCTGAAGGAAGCCGACCACAACAAGGCGTTCTACCAGTTGTGCCAGCACATGGAGCCGGACTACCTGCAACTGGAGTTCGACACCCGCCTGTACCTGACCGAGCTGGCCAATCGCGGCCAGCGCTGACCGGCCGCAGCAGCTACACTGCGCGCCCCCTGCCCGACCTGCCTGTCATGGAACCGATCCGTCTCGACAAACGCCTGTCCGCCCTGCTCGGCATCCCGCGTGGCGAAGCCCGGCGCTACATCGAGGGCGGCTGGGTCACGGTCAATGGGGAGGTGGTGGAACAGCCGCAGCGGCCGGTCGACGACAGCGCGGTGATCGTGGTGGCCGAACAGGCCAGCGATGAAAAGGCCGAACGGGTCAGCATGCTGCTGCACAAGCCGGCCGGCGTCGCCGCCGAAACCCTGTGCAGCCTGGTCAGCAGTGACAGCCGCAGCGAACTCGACGCCAGCGACATCCGTCCGCTGCAGCGGCATTTCCATGGCCTGCAGCTGGGCGCTTCGCTTCCGGCCAGCGACAGCGGCCTGGTCGTGGTCAGCCAGGACCCGGCCACGCTGGCCCATCTGCAGCGCAACCTGGGGCGCACCGAACAGGAATACCTGATCGAGGTGGCCGACGGCGGCCCCGAGCGCGGCCCGTGGCTGCTGGCGCGGCTGCAGCAGGAATCCGGTGGCGCGAAGGTGAGCTGGCAGAGCGAACAGCGCCTGCGTTTCGCCGGCAAGGGGCTGACCGCCAAGGGCCTGCGCGTGGCGGTGACGGCTGCCGGCGTGCAGGTGACGGCGGTGCGCCGCCTGCGCATCGGCCGCGTGGCGCTGGGGCCGCTGCCGCCGGGGCAGTGGCGCTACCTGGGCAGCGACGAGCGGTTCTGAGGTATGCGGGTCAGGGCCCTTGCCTGTGGCAAGTGATCCGACCCATCGGTGACGCTCCCTCGGGTTGGGTCCCTTGCCGCAGGCAAGGGCCCTGACCCCCTATCGATCCTGCAGGCATTCCTTCACGCATGGCGTAGCTCTACCATCGGGGCATGAGCCTGCCCAAGCCGCTGTGGCGACGCCTGCTGCGTGTTGCTGCGATCATCCTCGCCGCGCTGGTGCTGCTGGTCCTGTCCGGACTGCTGCTGGCCGACCATCTCACGCCGCAGGCGCATGGCGCGCCTTCGCACGTGCTGCCGCTGCAGCCGGCACAGACCCGCATCGACCAGCAGATCGTGCCGCTGCAGGCGGCCCATCCCGGCCAGTCGGGCGTGGCCTTCCTCAGCGATGGCATGGATGCCTTCGCCGCGCGCGCGATGATCACCACCCAGGCCGGGCGCAGCCTGGACCTGCAGTACTACATCTGGCACGACGACCTGATCGGCCACCTGATGGCCAAGGCGCTGTATGACGCCGCCGAGCGCGGCGTGCGCGTGCGCATCCTGCTCGATGACATGAATGCCAAGGACAAGGACGCGCTGATGATGGCGCTCGATGCCCATCCGAACATCGAGATCCGCCTGTACAACCCGTTCCGCAACCGGACCGGCATCCTGCGCATGGTGGAGATGGTGCAGCGCTTCTTCAGCGTGAACCACCGCATGCACAACAAGAGCTGGATCGCCGATGGCCGCGTCGCGATCGTCGGTGGCCGCAACATCGGCGAGGAGTATTTCAGCGCGCGCACCGATGTGAACTTCCAGGATCTGGACCTGCTGGTCGCCGGCCCCGCGGTGGAGCAGGCCAACCGGATCTTCGACGACTACTGGAACAGCGAAACCGCCATTCCGGTATCCGCGCTTGCCTTCCATACCGACGCACAACTGCGCCTGCTGGTGCGCGAATCGGACCATGAGGCGCAGCGGGACGTGGCCCGCCCGTACCTTGCGCGCGTGGCCGAATCACGCCAGCGGCAGCGCCCGAGCCCCGAGCCGTTGCACTGGAGCGGTGCAGTGCGCATCGTGTCGGACCCGCCGATGAAGCACCGCAGGGATGATCGCGCCGCCTGGCTGGTGTCGACCCTGATCAGCGAGCTGCAGGCCGCCCGACACAAGGCCCTGTTGATCTCGCCCTACTTCGTGCCTGGCAACGAGGGCCTGGATGGCTTTTCGGCGATGGCCGGGCGGGGCGTGCAGGTGGGCGTGGTCACCAATTCGCTGGCCGCCAACGACGTCGCCGCCGTGCACGGGGGCTACATGGGCTACCGCGTGCCGCTGCTGGAAGCCGGCGTCCACCTGTACGAGCTGAAGGCACAGGGACAGTCCGGCGATGCCGGCGTGTTCGGCAGCAGCGGCGCGAGCCTGCACACCAAGGCATTCCTGATCGATGACCGCCGCGGCTTCGTCGGCTCCTTCAACCTGGACCCGCGCTCGGCCTACCTGAACACTGAAATGGGTGTGCTGTTCGACGATCCGGTGCTGGGTGCACAGCTGCGGGACGAATACCTTCGCCTGGCTGACCCCAGGCACAGCTGGTGGCTGGCACTGGACGACCGCCGCCGGTTGCGCTGGCTGGAGCGCGAACCGCCGCCGCACTGGGTCGAGGCCGAGCCCGGGTCAACAGCGCGCAAGCGCTGGTTGTCGCGCGTGATCAGCTGGCTGCCGGTCGAATCGCAGCTGTAGCGCTCAGCGCGCCGTGCCGGTCGGCGCGTGTCCGGCGTCATCCAGCGTCTCCACGCTGCGCCCATGCAGGCGTCGCCAGATCCAGCGCAAGGCGTGCGGCGGCGCGGTCGGCAGCTGTTCCAGCAGGGCCAGCATGCGGCTCTGGCTGGCATGCCCATGGCGGCACAACAGGCTGGCCGCTGCGGCGGCGCTGGCCAGGCGCAGGCTGTCGGCCAGCGGTCCCTGCGCATCCACCGCCAGGGCCTGGTGCACCGGCTCAGGCAATTCCCACGCTGCGGCGACGCGCTGCGCCAACGGCAACGACCACTGCTGCAGCAGCTGCAGGGCCAGCGCCGGCTCCACGGCCTCGCCGCGGGCCTGTGCCTCCTGCAGCAACTGGCGCATCACCAGGGCAGCCCCCAGCCCCTGTACCAGGCCCAGCCACTGCGCGGCGAAGGCATCGCCGAAGGTCACCGTGCGCGCATGGTCGGCCGCGGCGCGTGATGCCAGCAGCGCGTGCTCCCAGATGATCGTGCTGAACTGCGGGAACACCTCGCATTGCACCTGCATCACCGGCTGTACCAGCACCGCGCTGATGATCTGCCGCACGCCTTCGGTGCCGACCAGCGTCACCGCCCGCTGCAGGCTCTCGACCGGGCGCTCGTGGACCTTGTAGGCCGGGCTGTTGGCGATGCGCAGCAGGTTGCCGGTCAGCACCGGGTCTTGGCCGATGATCGCGGCCATCACCCGTGCCGAGGCGGCATCGTCGTTGACGGTCTGGATCAGCTGCGGCAGCAGCTGCGGCCGGCGCGGCAGCTGCCTGGCCGCCCAGTCGCGGTCGTGCAGCGCGCGCGCCACCGCCTCGCCCAGGCCCGGGTCGTGCACTGGCGTCGGCTCGCCGGCCAGCCGCGGGTACAGGGCAAGCGCATGCAGCCCGCGTTGCAGGTGGCCGGCGATTTCCGCCGACGGCAGCGGCTCGCCCTGCAGGCTGGCCGCTGCGGCAGCCACGGCCTGGCGGGACGCAGCGACCAGCCGCGACGGCGCCGTCCCGGTGGAACGCGACAACCAGCTGCGTAGCGATCGCCACCAGGCCCGTGTCATCGCCGCCCGACCTGTCGTTGTAGTGCCTTTGCCGTCACTGACCGCCTGCCTCTTCACGCCCGTCCGGCCACCCGCCGTCGTCGCAGCATCGGCCGCACTTTCATCTTCTTTAACCGAAAGCCCGCCAACCTCGACGGCATCGGCCGGGGGAATGGACTAGAATGGCGCCGCGCGACCCGTCCCCCTGCCATGACGACGTCGCTTTTTTTGTTTTGGGACCCTACCGTTCACTGGCCGTTCGCTGCAGTTCGCCGCTGTTCGCGCCATCGGAGACGCCATGCTATTCGAAACCCTCGCCACCACCGGCCACGAACAAGTGGTGTTCTGCCACAACCACGATGCCGGCCTGCGGGCGATCATCGCCATCCACAACACCACCCTGGGCCCGGCCCTGGGCGGCGTGCGCATGCGTCCCTACGCCAGCACCGACGAGGCGCTGGCCGATGTGCTGCGCCTGAGCCGGACGATGACCTACAAGAACGCGCTGGCCGGCCTCAACGTTGGTGGCGGCAAGGCGGTGATCATCGGCGACCCGAAAGTGGACAAGACCGAGGTCCTGTTCCGCGCGTTCGGCCGGTATGTCGACTCGCTGGGCGGGCGCTACATCACTGCCGAGGACGTCGGCACCGACGTCAACGACATGGAGAACATCTACCTGGAGAGCCAGTTCGTGACCGGCGTGCACCAGGTCCATGGCGGCTCCGGCGACCCGGCGCCGTTCACCGCCTACGGTGCACTGCAGGCGCTGATGGCGGCGATGCGCTTCAAGTTCGGTCATGAGGAAGTGGGCAAGACCAGCATCGCGGTGCAGGGCCTGGGCCACATCGGCATGGAACTGGTGAAGCTGCTGCGCGATCGCGGCGCCAAGCTGTATGTCACCGACCTGGACAGCGCGCTGGTCGACCGTGCAGTCAGCGATTTCGGCGCCGAAGCCGTCAAGCCGGACGAGATCCACGAAGTGAACGCCGATGTGTTCGCACCGTGCGCGCTGGAAAGCGCGATCAACGCCGACACCCTGCCGCGCATCAAGGCCAGGATCATCTGCGGTACCGCCAACAACCAGCTGTCGAGCCTGGAGATCGGCGATGAGCTGCACGCACGCGGCATCCTCTACGCACCGGACTATGCGGTCAACGCCGGCGGCGTGATGAACGTGTCGCTGGAGATCGACGGCTACAACCGCGAACGCGCGATGCGCCTGATCCGCAGCATCTACCACAACCTCACCCGCATCTTCGAACTGTCGCAGCGCGAGAACATCGCGCCGCAGCGTGCGGCCGACCGCATCGCCGAAAGCCGCATCCTGTCGATCGGCAAGCTGAAGATGCCGCTCGGCCGCAGCACCCCGCGCCTGGGCAACCTGCGCGGCGGCTGAGCCTGCGATGTCGCGCCGGGGCTTTCGACCCGGCGCGACCGCCCGTTCAGAACCCGGTGCTGTAGCGCAACGCCGCCTGGCGCGCGCCCTCGCCACCGACGCGCTGGTCGAAGCCCAGGATCAGGCGGCCAGTGCGGCCCCACCACGACTCCAGCGCCACGCCGAACAGCGCACTGCCGCGCGGCGTGTTCCATCCCGCCAGCGGCGCCCAGGCATCGACACCCACGAAGCTGGCCTGCCAGTCCGCATCGGCACCGTCGAGCCGCTGCTGCCACTCGGCGTGCCCGCGCAGGGTCCAGCGGCCCCAGCCGCGTTCGCCACGGATACCGGCCAGCATCTGGCTGCGCTGCACGCGGTTGGCCTCACCGCGCAGGCCAAAGCCGAAACCGCCCCGCTCGTTGAAGGCATCGGTATCCACGCGCGTGGTGCTGGCGCCCAGGTACGGCGTCAACGACGCGCCCGCGTGGCCGAAGCGGTAGCCGCCTTCAACGCTGGCGCTGCTGAAGCGTCCGCCATAACGCGCGGAAACACCGTACGCGCCCGCGCCCAGCAGCAGCTGGCGATCCAGCGCACGGGTGAACTGGCCGCTGCCGACCTGGGCCAGCGCATAGCCCCGGCCCAGGTTCCAGCCGGCGTACAGCTGCGCCTGCGCCTGGCGATCACGGCCACGATCACCGCCGAAGCTGTTGCCACCGTTGCTGCGGGTTTCGCCAAAGGCGACGCCCATCAGCCCAGCGCTGCCCAGCGGCAGGTCCTGGCCGGCCATCCAGCCACGGCTGTCGGCCGCGTTGCCGGCGAAACTGCCCTGCCCGGCCTCGCCGAGCGCACTCTGCCAGGCCCCGCGCAGGCGTGGCGCCGCCTGCACGCGATCGAAGCGCTCGGCGATCGCACGGCGTGACATGTCGATGCTGTCGAAGGTGGCCGACTCGGCGCGTGCATGGGCCTGCCCGGACAGGCTCTGCAGGCTGGCCGCCAGGCCTTCGCTGCCGCCGCCGGTCCACTGCAGCGCACCGGCCGCCGTGCCGAAGGCCGAGCCCTGCAGGGCGGGACTGCCATCGAGCGCGCCGAATGCGCTTTCCACGCGTTGCGCGGCGGACTGCGCCGAGGCCGTGAGCCCAGCCGCCGCTGCGGTGACGCTGACCTGGGTCAGGTTCAACCAGGCCGTGTTGCTGTCATAGCCATAGCTGCTCTGCAGCAACGACAGGCCCTGCAGGCCGCTGGAGGTGGCCGGGCTGCTGAAGGTGCCGCTCAGGCCACCGGCGGCGTGGATCAGGTCCTGGCGGCTGCCGTTCTGCGGCACATAGCCGGAAACGAAGCCATGCACGCGCACGCCGCCATTGAGCGTGGCGTTGCCGGTGACCTGCAGCGCATTGGCACCGAGCGCGATCATCAGCTGTGCGCCCGCCTGCTGGGTGTAGTTGCCCTCGATGGTGCCGGTGGTGTTGCCGGTGGTCAGGAACACGCTGCTGCCGTTGACCACGTTGCCGATCACGCGCGGCGTCCCCCCATTGAACTGCAGGCCGGTCGAATCCGGATCGGGCTGCGCCAGGATCGTTACGTTGGAACGGATCACGCTGCCGTTCTGCAGCGACAGGATGCCGCGCTCGATGCGGGTGGCGCCGCTGTAGCTGTTGTTGCCACCCAGCACCAGGGTGCCCCCACCCTGCTTGACCAGGCCGCCGCTGCCGACGATGTCGTTGCTCCACAGCGAGCCACTCGACGGCGCATCGACATTGGCCACCACATCGCCCCAGTCGAAGCGCCCTGGCCCCTTGATCGCCCGCGAGATGTCGAGCAGGCCGTAGCCGAACACCGCATCCACGCCGGGCGCACCGATGTCCTTGGCGGTCCCCAGCAGGGTCTGCCGGACCAGGTTGTTGTCGAAATACGGATAGCGCTGCCAGACCAGTGCGGCGGCGCCGGAAACCAGCGGCGCGGCAAAGGACGTACCGTAGTTCCAGTAATAGGTGCTGCCATTGGCGTCGGGATAGACCGCGCTGCCCGGCGCGGCCAGGCAGTAGCGCGCGGCCTGGCCGCACGCGTTGGCATAGCTGGCCAGCGTACCGGGCGTGTAGGGGTCGACCGCGGTCGCCACCAGCCAGCCGCGCTCCAGGTCGGCCGCCGGCAGCGAGCCGCCGACGCCCTGCTGGCTGGGCAGTGCGGCCAGGCTGCTCGGTTCGGCGCGCGCATCATTGCCGGCGGCGAACACCACCAGGCCGCCATGGTTGATGACGAACGGACGGTACTCGGCCGCCACCTGGGCCGTGGTCGGCAGGTCGGTCCAGTACAGGCCGCCCCAGGAGTTGTTCATCACCTTGACGTTGTAGCTGATCAGGTCCTGGTGGACCTGCGCCACACCCAGCGGACCGCTGAAGGAATTGCCCTTGCCGCTGCCGTCATCGACCGGCGGCTTGTCGGCGATGATCCGCGCCGAAACGATCTGTGCGCCGGGGGCAATGCCGCCCGGCCAGGAGCCCACCGCGGCACCGGCGGCCAGGCTGGCCACCGCCGTGCCATGCCCCACCACGTCGTCGACCTGCAGGTTGTTGCGGGCGGGATCGATGTAGTTGAGGTTGGCGACGACGCGCCCGTTCAGCGCCGCCGCGTTGCGCTGCACGCCCGAATCGACGATGCCGATGCGCACCCCCTGCCCGGTCAGGCCGGCAGCCTGTGCGGCCCGCGCGTTGGTCACCGACAGGTGCGCGTCGAACGTCGGCTCCTGCGGCTTGGCCGGCGGCGGTGTCGTCGGCGGAGGCGTGGTCGGGGGTGTCGGCGTGGTCGGAGGAGGATCAATGCGGACGTTGCCGCCGCCCCCGCCTCCCCCGCATGCCGTCAACGCCATCGCCATCGCCGTTGCCAGCGCGGATTTCACCCTCATCGTGCGTTCCATCGATTCCTTCCCATGAACGTTGGCCTGCCTACATCCCGGCAGGCGTGCGGCGCTGCCCAGCGGCAGCCCTTCCCGACCCTCTATACTTGGGCCGACCCCCACGCAGTCTGCCGGGAAACCGGGGCGCTTCCAACGTCCACGGTCTCCTTTCCGAACATTGCTTACGCATCAACGAGATTGCCATGTCCAACATCGTCATCGCCGCCGCCAAGCGCACTGCCATCGGCTCCTTCCTCGGCCAGTTCAACGGCGTGCCGACCCCCACCCTCGGCGCGGCCGCCATCGCTGCCGCCCTGGAACAGTCGGGTGTCCCGGCCAGCGACGTCTCCGAGGTCCTGATGGGCTGCGTGCTGCCGGCCAACCTCGGCCAGGCGCCCGCCCGCCAGGCCGCGATCGCCGCCGGCATTCCGCTGTCGACCGGCGCCACCACCCTCAACAAGGTGTGCGGCTCGGGCATGAAGACGATCATGCTCGGCCATGACCTGATCAAGGCCGGCTCGGCCAGCATCGTGGTCGCCGGCGGCATGGAATCGATGTCCAACGCCCCGCACCTGCTGCCGAACTCGCGCACCGGCAACCGCTTCGGCAACTTCCAGGCGGTCGACCACATGGCCCACGACGGCCTGGTCAATGCCTACGACGGCAAGGCCATGGGTGAATTCGCCGAGTGCGCCGTGGACAAGTACCAGTTCAGCCGCGAGGAGCAGGACGCCTACGCGATCGAATCGGTCAAGCGCGCGCAGGCCGCGCAGGCCAGCGGCGCGTTCGCCGACGAGATCGTCGCGGTCAAGGTCGCCACCCGCAAGGGTGACGTGGAGGTCGCCACCGACGAACAGCCGGGCCGCTCCGACATCGCCAAGATCCCGACCCTGCGCCCGGCCTTCAAGAAGGATGGCAGCGTGACTGCGGCCAGTTCCTCCAGCATCTCCGACGGCGCCGCTGCGGTGGTCCTGCTGACCGAGGAAGATGCTGCCGCGCGTGGTATCACGCCGCTGGCGCGCATCGTCGGCCACGCCACCCATTCGCAGGAACCGGAGTGGTTCACCACCGCCCCGATCGGCGCGATCCACGCGCTGCTGGCCAAGACCGGCTGGTCGCTGGACCAGATCGACCTGTTCGAAATCAACGAAGCCTTTGCCGTGGTGGCGATGGCGCCGATGCGCGAACTGGGTATCCCGCACGACAAGCTCAACGTGAATGGCGGCGCCTGCGCACTCGGCCATCCCATCGGTGCCTCCGGTGCGCGCCTGGTGGTGACGCTGGTCAACGCCCTGCGCACGCGCGGTGGCAAGCGCGGCATTGCCACCCTGTGCATTGGTGGCGGCGAAGCAACGGCAATTGCCATCGAATTGATTTAAAAAGATTTAACGATGATTTCGCAAAAATGAATGCGGGATCGCTTGACACCCAATCTTGGCTTGTCATCATGTTGTCGGCGCGCAGTTGCGCGTTGCCTAATCTAACGACGAGGATTCACACAATGAGCATCAACAAGCTGCTGGTCGCGATGTCCCTGGCTCTGGCCCTGGCCGCCTGCTCGAAGCAGGAAGCTGCCCAGGACGCCGCTGCTTCGGCCAACGAAGCCGCCACCGAAGCCCAGGCTGCTGCCGACCAGGCCGCCGCTGCCGGCGCCCAGACCGCCGCTGCTGCCCAGCAGGCCGCTGACACCGCCGCCACCGCTGCTGACGCTTCGGTCGACGCCGCTGCCCAGACCGCCGCTGCTGCCACCGACGCCGCTGCTGGCGAAGCCAAGGACGCCGCCAAGGCTGCCGAAGCTACCGCTGAAAAGGCCAAGGACGCTGCTGAAGAAGCCAAGAAGTAATAACTTCTTTCTTCACGCTGTTCTGGAAAAGCCGCTGGTTCGCCAGCGGCTTTTTCTTTGTAGCGATGCCGGCGACCACGCCGCTGCATCGCGACCCCGTCTTCACAACGGCATGAATAGGCTGGCGTCCCCATCCATTGCAGCACCGGAGACCGCCATGAAGATTCGCCCGATCACCACGCCTCTGCTGGCTGCTTCCCTGCTGCTGGCGCTGGCTGCCTGCAAGGGCCCGGAAGCCGAACAGGCCAAGCAGGACGCGCAGCAGGCCGCCGACAGTGCCGGCGCTGCCGCCCGCGACGCCGTGGACAAGGCCGCCGCCGCGACCCGCGAAGCCGCCGACAAGACGGCCGCCGCCTCCGAGCAGGCCGCGGCCGACACCCAGCAGGCCCTGGACAAGGCCGCAGACGCCACCGCCAACGCCGCCGACAAGGCCAAGGACGCGGCGACCGATGCCGCTGCCCACGCCAGTGACGCAACTGCCGATGCCGCGCAGAAGGTCGCCGACAAGGCACGCGATGTCGCCAATGACGCGAAGGCGAACGCCGCCAAGGAAGAAGCCAAGCACTGAGGCGCTTAGCGACGTCGTATCAGCCGGGCATGGGCCCGGCGCTACAGGAAAGCCGCGGCGCCGCCGCGGCTTTTCTGCTTTTCGCTCTCTGCCCGCGGGCAGGTGGCGCAGGGGCGCAAGCGGCATGGATGGCGCGCCCGGGCCTGCACGGACGTATGCACGGCGCCCCCTTACGGCAGCGCACGCGCCAGCATTGCCGACAGATCCACGCCCGCCGGCAGCGTCCCGAACGCCAGGCCATGCTCCCACTGCAGCCGGCTGCGCACGAACGCCTCGGCCATCGGGCTGCGCGCACGCAGCAGCAGCGCCGCCTGCAGCAGCAGCGCAGTGCGCTCGCAGAACGTCCGTGCCTGCGACTCGTCGGGCGCCGGCGCCGCTGCCCAACGCTGCAGCGCTGCCGCGTAGCGCGCATCACGATCGGCCACCGCCGCCAGCTCAGCGCGCAGCGCCGCCAGCGTCTCCGGTTCGCGTGCCAGCGCGCGCAGCACGTCCAGGCACTGGATGTTGCCGCTGCCTTCCCAGATCGAATTCAACGGTGCCTGCCGGTACAACCGCGGCAGCATTGATTCCTCCACATAGCCCGCTCCGCCCAGGCATTCCTGCGCTTCGTTGACGAAGGCCGGTGCGCGCTTGCACAGCCAGTACTTGCCCAGGGCCGTTCCCAGCCGCGCCAGCGCGGCCTCGTTGGCATCCACGGCGGCGCGGTCCACCGCACGTGCGATGCGCATCGACAGCACCGTGGCTGCTTCCGATTCCAGCGCCAGGTCGGCCAGCACGTTGGTCATCAACGGGTGCTCGACCAGCAGCTTGCCGAAGGTGCGGCGATGGCGTGCGTGGTGCAGCGCCTGGGCCAGCGCCATGCGCATTTCCGCTGCGGCGCCCAGCATGCAATCCAGGCGGGTCATCATCACCATGCCGATGATGGTGGCGACGCCGCGCCCTTCGTCGCCCACACGCCAGGCCTGCGCACCGCAGAACTCGACTTCGCTGGAGGCATTGGCCCAGTCGCCGAGCTTGTCCTTCAACCGCATCAACCGGAATGCGTTGCGGTCACCGTCGGCCAACCGGCGCGGCATCAACAGGCAGGTCAGCCCGCCCGGCGCCTGCGCCAGCACCAGGAAGCCATCGCACATCGGTGCGGAAAAGAACCACTTGTGGCCGACCAGGCGATAGCGCTCGCCATCGATCGGTTCGGCGCGCGTGCTGTTGGCGCGCACATCCGAGCCGCCCTGCTTCTCGGTCATGCCCATGCCCAGGGTGATGCCGCCCTTGTCGGCCACCGGCACGTCGCGCGGGTCATAGACCGGCGCCGCGGCCTTGCGTGCCCACTCGGCCAGGTGCGGCTGCGTGCACAGCACCGCCACTGCCGCGTGGGTCATCGTCAGCGGGCAGCTGGTGCCGGCCTCGGCCTGGTGATGCAGGTAGCTCAGCACCGCACGCGCGACGTGCGCGCCAGGCTGCGGCTCGTGCCAGGACAGTCCGGCCACGCCGTGCGATTTGGCCGTGCCCATCAACTGGTGATAGGCCGGATGGAACTCCACCGTGTCGATGCGATGGCCCTGCGCATCATGCGTACGCAGGCGCGGGCGATCGCGGTTGGCATCGAAGCCGAGCCGGTACAGCTCGTCACCGGCCAACCCGCCATAAACATCCAGTCGCGGTGCGAAGCTGCCAGCGCCCTCGCGCTGCACGGCTTCCATCAGCGCCACGTCGTCGGTCCACAACTGGCGCCCCGCGAACGGCGGTGGCTGGTTCAGCACCACATGCGTTTCAAACGGCGCGTTGCTGTCGAAGCGGGGTCCACTCATCCGGTCCATCCTGGCGCCAAGAAGTCTGCGGCCCGATTGTGCCGCATGATCCGCCAAGCCCGTGTTCAGGCCGGTTCTCACTGCGTGCACGAGGCGCAGGCCACAGTGGGCCCATGGCAGGCAATGACGATCTGGTGGTGCTGCGCCCGGAGGGGCTGTACTGCGCCGCCGGCGATTTCCATATCGATCCCTGGCGACCGGTGCCGCGTGCGGTGATCACCCATGGCCACGGCGATCACGCACGCCCCGGCATGGGTGAATACCACTGCAGCGAAGGCAGCCTGCCGATCCTGCGCTGGCGCCTGGGCGACGTGCAGGTGCAGGCGCATGCCGAAGGCGTGCCATTCGGCCTGGGCCGGGTGCAGGTATCGCTGCATCCGGCCGGACACGTGCTCGGCTCCTCGCAGGTGCGCATCGACGACGGCCGGCAGGTCTGGGTGGCCTCGGGCGACTACAAGCGCCAGCCCGACCCGACCTGCGCGCCGTTCGAGGTGGTGCCCTGCGATACCTTCATCACCGAAGCCACCTTCGCCCTGCCCATCTACCGCTGGCCGGACACGCCGGCGGTGGCGGCCGAGATCGTGGCGTGGCGCCGCGAATGCGAACAACGCGGCGAGGCTGCGATCCTGCTGTGCTACGCGCTCGGCAAGGCACAGCGCGTGCTTGCCGAGCTGCTGCCGCTGGACGACCGCCCGGCCTGGCTGCACGGTGCCATCGCCAACGGCGTGGCGGTCTACCGGCAGGCGGGCGTGCCCCTGCTGGAGACGCACACGGTCGCCGAACAGGGACGCCAGCCGGATGCGGCCGGCCAGCTGATCCTGGCGCCGCCGTCGGCGGCAGGCACGCCGTGGATGCGTCGTTTCGGCCGCCACCAGCTCGGCTTTGCCTCCGGCTGGATGCAGCTTCGCGGCAACCGGCGGCGTCGCAATGTCGATCGCGGCTTCGTCATTTCCGATCACGCCGACTGGCCGGCGCTGCTGCAGACCATTGAACAGACCGGCGCGCGCCGGGTGATCGCCACGCACGGCAACACCGATGCGTTGATTCCCTTCCTGCGCGAGCGCGGCGTGGCCGCCGAAGCCTTCCGCACGGATTTCGGGAGCGAGGAATGAAGGCCTTCGCTGCGCTTTACCAACGGCTGGACCGCAGTACCGCCACGCTGGACAAGCGTGCGGCGCTGGTCGATTACTTCCGCCAGGCAGGGGCGCATGACGCGGCATGGGCGCTGTACCTGCTCAGCGGTGGCAAGGTAGGTGGCGCACGCCGCAAGATCGCCGCCAGCGGCGAACTGCGCGCCTGGATCGCCGACGCATCGGGGCTGCCCCCGTGGCTGGTGGAAGACAGCTATGCGCAGGTGGGCGACCTGGCCGAAACGCTGACCCTGCTGCTGGATGATCCGAAACAGCCGGCGCCCGACCGCCCCCTGTCCGAATGGATCGAACAGCACCTGCTGGCGGTGGCCAACCAGCCCGAACCGGTCCGCCGTGCGGCGGTCGTCGCAGGCTGGACGCAGCTCTGCAGCAGCGAACGCCTGGTGTTCAACAAGCTGCTGACCGGCGCCCTGCGCGTAGGCGTTTCGCAGAGACTGGTGCAGCAGGCGCTGGCCGAGTGGTCCGGCCTGGACATCGCACGCATCGCCCAGCGCATGCTCGGCGAGTGGGTGCCCTCGCCCGGACTGCTGGCTCAGTTGCTGTCACCGGACGAGCTGCCGCTGGACCGGCAACAGCCCTACCCGTTCTTCCTCGCCTCGCCACTGGAAAGCGAACCTGCGGAGCGCCTCGGGCCGATCGGCGATTGGCTGCTGGAATGGAAATGGGACGGCATCCGTCTGCAGCTGCTGCGCCGGCGTGGTGAGGTCGCGCTCTGGTCACGCGGTGAGGAGCGGCTGGATGGCCGCTTTCCCGAGATCGAGCAGGCCGCGATGGCGCTGCCCGACGGCTGCGTGCTGGACGGTGAGCTGCTGGCCTGGGACGAGGCCGCCAACCTGCCGCGCGCATTCACCGCATTGCAGACCCGCATCCAGCGTCGCAAGCCCGGTGCAGCGACCCTGCGCAACACGCCGGTGCGCGTGCTGGCCTATGACCTGCTGGAGCAGGATGGCGTTGACCTGCGTGAGCTGCCCCTGCAGGAGCGGCGCACCCGGCTCGCCAGCGTCCTCGGTGCGCTGGCGGATGCGCGGATCCAGCTGTCGCCCGAGGTTGCCGCTGACGACTGGCCGCATGCCGCCGCACTGCGCGACGTCGCGCGCGAACGCGGGGTGGAAGGACTGATGCTGAAGCGGCGGCTGTCCGCTTACCAGGCCGGCCGCCGACGCGGCGACTGGTGGAAGTGGAAGGTCGATCCACTCACGATCGATGCGGTGCTGCTGTACGCCCAGGCCGGGCACGGGCGGCGCAGCACGCTGTATACCGACTACACCTTCGGCGTGTGGGACGGCGAGACGCTGGTGCCGGTGGCCAAGGCGTACTCGGGGCTGGACGACAAGGAGATTCTCGCGCTCGATCGCTGGATCCGCGCCAACACGCGCGAGCGCTTCGGACCGGTGCGAAGCGTGCGCGCCGAACAGGTGTTCGAACTGGGCTTCGAGGCAGTCAACCGCAGCAGCCGCCACAAGTCGGGCATCGCCGTGCGTTTTCCGCGCATCCTGCGCTGGCGCCAGGACAAGCCGGCCAGCGAGGCCGATCAGCTGGCCACGCTGCAGGCGCTGGCCCGATGAAGCGCAGCCAGGCGCTGCGCCGGCTGGAAGACTGGTTCGCGGCCCAAGGCTGGCGTTCGCTGCCGTTCCAGCGCGCAATGTGGCGGCACTACCTTGCCGGCGAATCCGGATTGCTGCATACGCCCACCGGCAGCGGCAAGACGCTGGCGATGTTCGGCGGTCCCCTGCTGCAGGCGATGATCGATCCACCGCCGCTGCCCCGGCGCGCAAGCGCGGTGCGCCCGCTGCAGGTGCTGTGGGTAACGCCCCTGCGCGCGTTGGCCAGTGACACCGCACGCGCGCTACAGGCGGTCGTCGACGGGCTGGGACTGGGATGGCGCGTGGGACTTCGCAGCGGTGACGCCAGCAACCGCGAACGGCGGCAGGCACGCGAGGGCCGCATCGACGTCCTGGTGACCACGCCCGAATCGCTGGCGCTGCTGCTGAGCTATCCCGATACGCTCGCACGCATGCGCCAGCTGCGCTGCGTGGTGGTGGACGAGTGGCATGAACTGCTGGGCAACAAGCGGGGTGTGCTGCTGCAGCTGAACCTGGCGCTGCTGCGCGACACCGCCCCCGCGCTGCAGCTGTGGGGGCTCTCGGCCACGCTGGGCAACCTGGATGAAGCCCGTGACGTGCTGCTGCCCGGGCAACCCGACGCACCGATCGTGCAGGGTGTACGCCCGCGTGCGACCACGGTGCGCAGCCTGCTGCCCGAACCCGGTGAACGCTTTCCCTGGGCCGGGCACCTGGGCCTGGCCCAACTGCCGCGGGTGCTGGACGCATTGATGCAGGCACGCAGCAGCCTGCTGTTCACCAACACCCGTGCACAGGCAGAACTGTGGCATCAGGCGCTGGCGTCGGTCTGGCCCGAGCAACAGGACACGCTCGCGCTGCACCACGGTTCGCTGGATCCGGTGCTGCGCCAGCAGGTGGAGGACGGGCTGCGTGCAGGCACGCTGCGCTGCGTGGTCGCCACCTCCAGCCTCGACCTCGGCGTGGACTTTCCCGAGGTCGAACAGGTGCTGCAGCTGGGCAGCCCGAAGGGCGTCGCCCGCCTGCGCCAGCGCGCCGGACGTGCGCGCCATCGTCCCGGTGCCAGCGGCGCGATCCTGTGCGTGCCGAGCCATGCGCTGGAATTGGCCGAGTACGCAGCCGTGCGTCGTGCACTGGCCGAAGGCGTGGTCGAAGCACGCAGGCCGCCGACGCTGTCGCTGGACGTCCTGGCCCAGCATGCGGTCAGCCGCGCCCTGGCCGGTGGCTTCCACGGTGATGCGCTGCTGGCTCAGGTCCGGCGCACCCATGCATTCGCATCCCTGGCCGAGGACCAGTGGCAGGCCGTGCTGACCTTCATCGTGCAGGGGGGCCAGGCCCTGGCCCAGTACCCTGACTTCCACAAGGTCGTGCAGGACGCCGATGGCCGTTACCGGATGCACGACCGGCGCCAGGCACTGCGCCACCGGCTGTCGATCGGCACCATCAGCAGCGATGGCAGCGTGCGCGTGCAGTTCCTGCGCGGGGCCAGCCTCGGCGCCGTGGAGGAACAGTTCGCCAGCCGCCTGCGCCGCGGAGACCGCTTCCAGTTCGCCGGGCGCCTGCTGGAACTGGTGCAGCTGCGCGACATGACCGCTTTCGTGCGATTGGCACACGGGCGCGGTGACGGTGTCGTGCCCCGCTGGCAGGGAGGCCAGCTGCCGCTGTCGATGGCACTCGGCAGCGAACTGGAGTCGGTGCTGTCAGGCGCCGACGACAGTGCCGAAGCGCGCTGGCTGGCACCGCTGCTGGCACTTCAGCAGCAGGTGTCGGCGCTTCCCGGCCCGGACCACGTGCTGCTGGAAGACGTACGCCGCCGCGAAGGCCAGTTCCTGTTCGTCTATCCCTTTGCCGGACGCCACGTGCACGAGGCGCTGGCCGCCCTGTTGGCACTGCGGTGCACCCGCCAGCAGCGCAACAGCATCGGCTATGCCGTGAATGATCACGGCCTGGTGCTGGCGCCGGCGCAGGCGATCGACCTGGACGCGGCGCAATGGCATGCGCTGTTCAGCCCCGATCAGCTGCTGGACGATCTGCGTGCGGCGGTGAACCTGGGCGAGCTGGCGCGGCGCCAGTTCCGTGGCATCGCGCGCGTCGCAGGCCTGCTGGTACCCAGCCTGCCCGGGGGCATGCCACGATCGCTGCGCCAGCTGCAGGCCTCAGCGGGGCTGCTGTACGACGTATTGCGCGAGCATGACCCCGAGCACCTGCTGCTGGCGCTGGCCGAACGCGAAGTGCTGCATGACAGCCTTGACCTGCCGGGGCTACGCCAGGTGCTGGTCCGGATCGGCGCGCGACGCATGTCGATGCAGCGCCCTGCATCGCTCACGCCCCTGGGCTTTCCACTGTGGGCCGAACGCCTGCGCGGGCAGTTCAGCAACGAAGACTGGCGCACCCGCGTGCAACGCGCGGCGCAGCAGCTCGAGCGCCGCCATGGCCGATGAACTACCGCTGCTGCTTGCCGGCGAACCGGTGACCCTGGCGGGCGCGCGCGCACTCTACTGGCCGGCGCGGCAGGCGCTGCTGATCGCGGATCTGCACCTGGGCAAGGCCGATGTGTTCCGCCGCGCCGGCATTGCGCTGCCCCGCGGCGGTACCGGCGAAGACCTGCAGCGACTGCAGTCACTCCTGGACAGGTACGCCTGCCGCGAACTCTGGATCCTCGGCGACATCCTGCATGGACCGGCCCATCGCGCAGCGTGGTACCAGCAATGGCTGGGCTGGCGCGAACGCAATGCCGCACTGGAGGTGCATGTGCTGCGCGGCAACCACGACCGCCAGCTGCCGCATGCCCAGCTGCAGGTGCAGATCCACGAGGAGGTGCGGCTGGCACCGTTCCTGCTGCGCCATGAACCGTGCGCAGACCCGGCGTGGCACGTGATCGCCGGCCACCTGCATCCGCAGGTCGCACTGCCCGCATTGCGCCGCCGCTTCCCGGCCTTCTGGCTGCGCGAACGAATGACGATCCTGCCGGCCTTTTCCGCGTTCACGGCAGGCATCGTGCCAGTGCCCGTCCGCGGCGAACAGATGATCGCCTGCGTGGACAACGGCGTGGTGACCTTGCCAGTGGCGTGAATCAGGCCGGGCGGATGTCCAGCTGCGGCATCACGCGGAACACGGGTGTGTCATCGCCGCGTCGCCGCGGCAGGGCCCGGATGGCTGCCAGCATCTCCTGGGCGCAGGCGCGGATGCGCGGGTGGTGTTCCGGCGATGCATGGCTGATCAGGCTGCCGACGTGGAACTCGAAGACATCCTCCAATACGTCGGGCTGGTCCTCGTGCAGCATCTGCAGCAGTCCGCGCAGCTTGCAGATTTCCGATTCCAGCTCCTCGACCGCGAACAACATGGCATCCTCCTCGTCAACATCAGCGGCGCATCCGGGCCGCAGCGGGCTGCAACGGCAGCGCCGCCCGGGGCCATGCGCGATGTTGATCACGGAAAGGAAAACGGGCGACGCGCAATCGCGTGCCACCCACTTCTCGCATATCCGCGGTGAGATAACCGTTAATTCACGTGACGGAGCAGTTCACGCATTGGCGGTGACCGCACTGATGGGAGGCGCGTCCGCTGCGGTGGCCAGTGCGTCGATGAAGGCCGGATCCAGTGCGAGTGAACCGAACCAGCCGTGCTGTGTTCCGCTCAGCACGCGCAGCATGTGGCCGCGGCCGCCGGGCAGGCGCCCCATCGGGCCCAGCAGGACGTCGCGCGCTTTCGCCCACGCATCGCGATCGGACTGGAACAACGGCGTCAGCCAACGGCTCCAGCGCTGGTAGACCGCCACGTGCGCCCGCCGTTGCGCCTGGTACGCCTGCAACGCTTCGCCCGCTGCGCCATGGGTGCGCACGGCATCGCGCAGCGCCACTGCATCGAGCAGCGCCATGTTCACGCCCTGCCCCAGCTGCGGGCTCATCGAATGGGCGGCATCGCCGGCCAGCACCATGCGGCCCTGGTGCCAGCGTGTCATCACTGCATCCCGGTAGACCGCCCGCGCCAGCTGGCTGGCATCCCGCAGATGAGCGAAGCGCGCACTGGCCTGTGGCCACAGCGCGTGCAGCTCGCCCAGCCAGGGCGCCATGCCATCGGCCTGCCAACGCTCGAAGTCGGCGCGCGGCAGGCTCCAGAAGAAGCTCAGGCGCGGCGTATCGTCACCGGGCCGGGTGCCTACCGGCAGCAGCCCGATCATCTTGCGCGCGGCCACGTAGCGCTGCCGCAGTTCCTGCAGGTGCGGCCAGTCCTCGGCCGGCAGCAGGCACCACAACGCCCCCCACGGATACACGCGATCCAGGCCGGTACCGCCTTCGATCGTGCCGCGCAGCGTCGAGGCCGCGCCGTCGGCGGCCACCACCAGGTCGAACGGGCCGTGCACGCGCCCCTCGCTGTCGCGCAGGCGGCCCTGCCCGGCATCCACCGTGGCGATGGTGGTCCCGGCATGCAGCTGGCCCGCGCCCGCACGTGCTTCGTCCAGCAGCGAGAACAGCGCACCGCGCTGCATGCCGAGCCCGTGCAGGCGCACGTCCAGGCCCTCATAGCGCATGTCCATCACGGCGCGTTCGCACGGCGTATCGCCGTACAAGCGGTGCACCGGCGCGGCATGCGCACGCACCGCATCCAGCAGGCCCATCTGCCACAGCACCTGCAGGCCGCTCGGCTGCAGCAGGAAGCCGGCCCCGACCGGCCCGGGCGCGGGCACGCGTTCAAAGATCTCCACCTCGTGGCCGTCACGGGTGAGCAGGATGGACACAGCCTGTCCAGCGGTGCCGTAGCCGATCACGGCGATGCGCAGTCGTTCCTTCATGGCTGCATTGTGCCCGAGGCGGATGGATCGCGAACGGACTGCGTGCACCCGGCAAAAAAAAACCCCGCCGGAGCGGGGTTTTCAACGCACTGTCGAGTGGGTCACTCGGCCGGCGTGATGTTCGAAGCCTGGGCGCCCTTCGGGCCCTGGGTCACGTCATAGGTGACACGCTGGCCTTCCTGCAGGCTGCGGAAGCCCTTGGAGTTGATGGCGGAGAAGTGCGCGAACACGTCGGCGCTGCCATCCTCCGGCGAGATGAAGCCAAATCCCTTGGCGTCGTTGAACCACTTGACGGTACCGTTCGGCATGGTGATGCGAGACCTTATGCAATGAATGGGTGGTGTACGCTGAACCCGCGCACAAGCTGAGTATGCAAAGCTTGCTCGGCGAAGACAATCACCCCCGTGCCAATTCGCCCACCAGTTCCGGAAGTCCGTTGCTGGCCGCCTGGACGTTGGCCAGCACTTCGGCCATCGTGATTTCCTCGCCATCACCGCAGCCGGCGGCCCAGTTGGCGACGATCGCCAGGCAGGCGTAATCCAGCCCCAGCTCCCGTGCCAGCGCGGCCTCCGGCATGCCGGTCATGCCCACCAGGTCGCAGCCGTCGCGGCGCATGCGGGCGATCTCGGCGATGGTTTCCAGGCGCGGGCCCTGCGTCGCGCCGTAGCAGCCACCGTCATGGACCGTGACGCCGGTCACTCTGGCCGCGGCTAGGATCTTGCTGCGCAGCATCGGCGTGTACGGATGGCCGAAATCGACGTGGACCACGTCGGTGCCCTCTTCTTCACAGATCGTGCTGATGCGGCCCCAGGTGTAGTCGATGATCTGGTCCGGGCAGGCCAGCACGCGCGGACCAAAGTTCTCGGTGATGCCACCCACCGTGTTCAATGCCAGCACCCGCTGCGCGCCCAGCTGCTGCAGCGCGGCCAGATTGGCGCGGTAGTTGACCTTGTGCGGCGGCAGTGAATGGCCCTCGCCATGCCGCGCCAGGAACGCCACGCGATGGCCGAGCAGCGTGCCCACGCGCACCGGGCCGGACGGGCGGCCAAAGCGGGTGTCGACCTCGTGGGTCTGCACGTCGTCGAGCTTGGCCAGGTTGTAGACACCGGTACCGCCGATCACGGCCAGGGCGATCTGTTGCATTCAAAGCACTCCATGGAAAGACGAACGCCGGCACCCGAGGATGCCGGCGGTGGAAGAAGACGCGTCGCAGGCAGCTGCGCCGTTACTCCTTCATTGCGTAGATCGCCGGCACGCAGCGCAGGGTCTCGTTGACGTCCATGCCGAAGCCGAAGACGTAACGGTCCGGCAGTTCGATGCCGGCGTAGTCGGCGGTCACGTCCGGCAGCGCGCGGTCGTGCTTCTTCACCGTCATCGCCGCGATGCGCACGTCGGTCGCGCCCTGTTCCAGGCACCAGGTGCGCACGCCCTGCAGGGTGTAGCCCTCGTCGAGGATGTCATCGACCAGCAGCACGCGGCGGCCGAACAACGACGTGGCCGGCTTGTGCTTCCAGACCAGGTCGCCGCCGGTGGTTTCGCCGCGGTAACGGGTGGCATGCAGGTAATCGAACTGCACGTCCTGGCCACGCGCGCCCAGTTCCAGCGCCAGCTGGCCGGCGAACGGCAGCGCACCGTGCATGATCGACAGGAACAGCGGCACCTCGCCCTTGTAATCGCGCGCGATGGCGTCGGCGATCGCTGCGATGGCCTTGTCGATGGTGGGGCGGTCGACCAGCAGGTCAGCCTGGGCCAGGGCCTGGGAAATGGTGAGGTTGGGCATCAGACGGTTCTTCCAAGGGTTTCAAGCAGACGGGATTGGGTGTCGCCATGGCGGGCATCGGCCAGCAGGCCGTCCCAGCCGAGCGCGCCGCGGCCCAGCAGGCCCAGCAGCGCAGCAGTGTTCAGAGCGCGTCCCTGCACGGCGTGCAGGGCTTCGTCGACCAGTTCCGGGTGGCAGACCAGCACCACGTCGCAGCCCGCATCCAGATGCGCGTGCACGCGTGCCGGCACGCCACCGGCGCTGTGCGAGGCGGCCATGCCGATGTCATCGGAGAACACCACGCCACGGAAACCGAGCTCGCCACGCAGGATGTCCTGGATCCAGCGCGGTGAGTAGCCGGCGGGCTCCGGTGCCACCTGCGGATAGATCACGTGCGCCATCATCACCGCGTCGGCACCGGCGGCGATGCCGGCCTGGAACGGCACCAGGTCCTGGCCGCGCAGTTCGTCCAGCGCGCGCGGATCGATCGCGGTATCGACGTGGGTGTCTTCCAGCACGGTGCCGTGGCCGGGGAAATGCTTGAGCGTGGCGGCCATGCCGACCGCGTGCATGCCGCGCACATAGGCGGCGGTGAACGCGGCCACCACCTGCGGGTCTTCACTGAAGGCACGGTTGCCGATGGCGCGGTTGCCACGGCCCAGGTCGACCACCGGCGCGAAGCTCAGGTCCACGCCGCTGGCGCGCACTTCGCTGGCCATCAGCCAGGCGTGCTGCTCGGCCAGCGCCAGCGCCTGCTGCGGATCGGTGGCGTACAGCGCCCCGATGTCCTGCAGCGGCGGCAGCGCACTGTAGCCCTCGCGGAAACGCTGCACGCGGCCTCCTTCCTGGTCCACGCAGATCAGCTGTGGGCGCGGGGCAGCGGCACGGATCGCCGCACTCAGATCGGTCACCTGCTGGCGCGAGGCGAAGTTGCGCTTGAACAGCACCACTCCGGCCACGGCATCGTGCTGCAGCCAGTCACGTTCCTGGGCGGTCAGTTCGGTGCCGGCAACGCCGATCAGCAGCATGGTCGATCTCCACAACACGCGCCCGCATGGCGCAGTGCCGCATTGTCGCAGAACCGGCCGACAGGCGCAGGGGTCACAACAAGGGGGAAGCGTGTGGGGTCAGAGCCCCTGCGGGCACCTGACCCCGGGGCCGGATCCCCGCAGGGCGCTGCCCCCGATCTGCTCAGACCTTGCAGCCGTCCGGGCCGCAGGCCTCGTCCCCGTCAGCCGGGCTGGCCGCAGCCCCCTGCTCGGCGGCGATCTGGCGCAGCGCGTTGGCGAAGGCCTCGGGCGGCTGTGCCCCGGAAATGGCCCACTTTCCATCAATGACGAAGGTCGGCACCGAGGAAACGCCCAGTGCATGGGCCTGGCCGAGCTTGGCTTCGACCTCGGCCAGGCCGCGGTCAGAGGCCAGCATCTGCGCGATTTCGCCAGCGTCGAGGCCACCTGCCACGCCGGCCTTGATCAGCACCGAGGGGTCCGCCAGGTTCTGGCCATGCTCGAAGTGGGCGCGGAACAGCGCCTCGCCGACCGCGTCCTGCACGCCATGCTCGCCCGCCAACCACAGCAACCGGTGGGCCGGCAGCGTGGTCACCCGCACCTGGCCACGGCTGAAGTCCATCGGCAGGCCCTCGGCCCGCGCGGTGGTCTGGGTCTGGCCGAGGATCTGCTCGGTGCGCTCGACGCCACCGAACTTGCGCACGTATGCCTCGCGCAGCGGCACCGGGGTAGCGTCCGCATCCGGGTCCAGCTGGAACGGCTGCCAGTGGATATCGAGGTCAGGCGCGTTCTCGCCCAGCAACTGCACGCCCTGCTGGAAACGATGCTTGCCGATCCAGCACCAGGGGCAGACCACGTCGGAGTAGATGTCGATTCTCATCCCCACCACATGGGGCCCGTCGCCCTCGAAAAAAGGGGACGGAGGGGATTAAGTCGTTTCCCGCACAGGTGGGGTAAAGACGACTTAATCCCCTCCGTCCCCTTTTTTGGAGATTTCACCACTGTGAATAGGGATGATTGGCCAGCGCTACGTTGTAGTAGCGGGCGTCGTCGGTCACTTCGGCGCCGACCCAGTCCGGCAGGTCGATCGCCTGGTCGGCGCTGTCCAGCTCGACCTCCGCCACCACCAGGCCAGCGTTGTCACCGAGGAACTCGTCCACTTCCCAGGTCAGGCCGGCGTGTTCGACCAGATGGCGGCGCTTGTCGATCAGGCCACCGACGCACAGCGCCAGCAGGGCGCGCGCATCCTCCACCGGAATCGGATAGTCGAACTCCTGGCGGGTATGGCCGATCGTGCGCGACTTCAGGTTCAGCGCGGCGTGGTCGCCTTCGATGCGCACGCGCACCGAGGCGTTCTGGGTGCCGCGGTCGAGCGCGCCCATATCGTTGATGTAGCCCTGCGCCATCGGGATCACCCGATGCGCGGCGGTGCGCCAGCCCTCACTGCTGACGAGGAATTTGCGTTCGATTTCGATGCCCATGGCGCAATTATGCGCCACGGGTGATGACCGCCGCTCAGCGCTTCTCGAATACCGCGATGCTTTCCACGTGCGCGGTGTGCGGGAACATGTCCATCGCACCGGCACTGACCAGGGTGAAGCCCTGTTCGTTGACCAGATAGCCGGCATCGCGTGCCAGCGAGCCCGGGTGGCAGCTGACGTAGACGATGCGCTTGAACTGCTTCAGCGGCAGCTGCTGCAGCACTTCGATCGCGCCCGAGCGCGGCGGATCCAGCAGCAGCTTGTCGAAGCCCTGGCGCATCCACGGGGTGCTGCGCTGGTCCTGGGTCAGGTCGGCGCTGAAGAACTGTGCGTTGGCCAGGCCGTTGCGCCCGGCGTTCTCACGCGCACGCGCGACGAGGCCGGCATCGCCCTCCACGCCCACCACCTCGCGCACACGGCGGGCCAGCGGCAGGGTGAAGTTGCCCAGGCCACAGAACAGGTCCAGCACGCGCTCGTCCTCGCCCGGCTGCAGCAGGTCCAGGGCATGGGCGATCATCTTCTCGTTGAGCTTGGCATTGACCTGGATGAAATCCAGCGGGCGGAACGCCAGTTCAACGTCCCACGGCGCCAGCCGGAACGACAGCGGCACGCCCTGCCCGTCCAGCGGCTGCACGGTGTCCACGCCGCCGGACTGCAGGTAGATCACGAACCCATGCTGCTGGCCGAAGGCCGCCCAGGCCGCGCGGTCCGCATCGCTGAGCGGTTGCAGGTGGCGCACGGTCAGCACCACCGCCTGGTCACCGGCGATGAACTCGATCTGCGGGATGTCGCGCTTGCCATCGAGCGATTCGATGAAGGTGGACAGCGCCTCGACCTTGGTGCCGATTTCCGGAATCACCGTCAGGCATTGGCTGAGGTCGGCGACAAAACGCGGATCCTGTTCACGGAAGCCGACCAGGGTCTTGTCCTTCTTCTCGACCCGGCGCACCGAGAAGCGGCCCTTGCGGCGGTAACCCCAGCTCTCGCCGACCAGCGGCGGCAGCACGGTGCCCGGCTTCACATGGCCGATCCGCTCCAGGTTGTCCATCAGCACGCGCTGCTTGGCGACGATCTGCTGGGCCTCGTCCAGGTGCTGCAGCACGCAACCGGCACAGGTGCCGAAATGGGGGCACTTCGGCGTCACCCGCTGCGGCGAGGCCTGCAGCACCTCCAGCGTGCGTGCCTCGTCGAAATGGCGGCTGCGGGCGGTCTGTTCAGCCTTCACCACCTCACCGGGCAGGGCGCCGCTGACGAAGGTGACCTTGCCGCCCTCGCCTTCACGGCGGGCGACGCCGCGACCATCATGGCTGAGGTCGAGGATCTCGGTCTGGAACGGGGTACGGTCGGTGCGGGAGCGGGATCGGGCCACGTGGCAACAGGCTGCGGGCAAAAATGGGGGCGTATTGTCGCAGATCCTGACTGATGGGGTCCGGACCCGCTTGCGCCGGTGGCCGTCGTGCTTGATGATTGGGCCAGCTGACATGGAGGCAGCCCTGATGCAGATGACCCCGCGGGCCGCACGGCCCCGCTTCCTGCTTGTCGAGGACGACATCATCAGCCGCGGTTTTTTCAAGGCGGCGTTGGAAACGTTACCGGCGGATGTGGACACCGCAGATTCGCTGGCCAGTGCGCTGGCCAGTGCCGAACCCGGCGCGCATGATCTGTGGCTGATCGACGTCAACCTGCCGGACGGCAATGGCGCGCAGCTGCTGCGCGAACTGCGCCGATCCCATCCTGACACGCCGGCGCTGGCGCATACCGCCGACGGCGATGCCACCATCCACGCCCGCCTGCGCGAAGCCGGCTTCAGTGACACGCTGGTCAAGCCCCTCGGACGCGACCAGCTGCTGAAAGCAGTGCGCCGCGCCCTGGTCAACAGCCCGGCGGGAATTTTCGTGGCGCAGGCCCCGGCCGCCGTCGAACTGCAGGTGCAGGACTGGGACGAGACTGCGGCGTTGGCCGCGCTCAATGGCCAGCGCAACCATCTGATCGCCCTGCGCGAGCTGTTCCTGGCCGAGTTGCCCGGTGTGCGCGACGCGGTCGAGCAGGCGGTGGACCAGCACGACGAGCGCCAGCTGCGCAGCCAGTTGCATCGGCTGCAGGCGAGCTGTGGCTTCGTGGGGGCGGCCCGGTTGGGCCGGGCCGTGCGCCAGCTGCATTACGCACCCGACTCCGGGCAGGCCCAGGCGGGGTTCCGCGACGCGGTAGCTGCCCTGCTGCATTGAGGGGTGTTCGGCAGGGCTGCGCCCTGCACCCGCAGAGGCTTCAAACCAAGGCAAAAGCAACAGCAAAAGCAAAAGCTGGCATTCCGTGGGTTGGCGGGGCGGTGTCGGAGGGCGGGGACGCCGTGAACCCATCCATGGGGGCTTGGCAGCCGCATCCATGCGGCTGACACCCCGCCCTCCGACACCGCCCCACCTCTGACAGTTTTCCGCGATCGGGTAGATCCACGCCATGCGTGGATGAATCTCTATCAGATATCGAAATCAATCTGGGGTCGGATCCGTTTTCCTGCGGAAAACGGATCCGACCCCATGCCATTCCGACAGCTCGCACGAATCTGTCGAAGGCGGGGTGGGTCCGGTTGAGGGGGCGTGAGCCGCATGGATGCGGCGACCGAGCTTACATGGACGTACTTGCAGCGCCCCCTCAACCGGACCCACCCCGCCTACCCACGGACAGCCAGCTTTTGCCGTTGACGTTGCCGTTGATTCGGCTTCGGCAGGTGCAGGGCTGCAAGCCCTGCCAAAGCCCTCCCCTACCTGCGGGGCGCAAGCTGCTCGAGCATTTCCCAGGACTTCAGCCCGCGCGCGCCCAGATGATGGGCCAGGACCCGCCGCATCGGCAGGCGCAGGCTGGCCAGATCGGCGGCATCCGGCTCTTCGTCGGCCGCCAGGGCCAGCAGCGCCGAGCCAGTGGCCGCCGCCCGACGCTCCCCGCCACGCTCGCTCAGCAGGCGCTGCGCCCCCTCCTGCGGGTCCAGTTCGTAGCGCGCCGCCGGGTCGATGGGCTGGCCGTCGCTGGCACTGTCCAGCGCAAAGCCAAGGCCCAGCGCGGCCAGCAGCTCGCGTTCGTAGCGGCGCAGGGTCCAGGCCAGCCCGGCACCTATCGCCAGCCGTGCGCGTGCTTCGCCGTAAGCCAGGTACAGCTCCGGCAGCGGGTCCTGGCGCGGGGCCAGGCGCAGGGTCAGTTCACTCAGGTAGAAGCCGGCCAGCATCGCCTGGCCGACCAGGCGTGGCGCCGCATCCAGCGCTTCGGCACCCCGCAGCTGGGCCAGTTCACCGCGCTGCTGGGCACTGAAGCGGATCCACTGCAACGGCTGCAGGGCCGCGCGCAGCACCTGGCCCTTTGCGGTGGACACGCCGCGCGCGAGCAGTCCGATACGGCCGTGCTGCGCGCTCAACACTTCGACCAGCAGGCTGGTCTCGCGGTAGGCCCGTGCGTGCAGCACGAAGCCGGTGTCGTCCTCGATCATCATCGAAGCGACCGCGACCGCTTACTCGTAGCCGAAGGCCTTCAGTGCGGCCTCGTCGTCGGACCAGCCTTCACGCACGCGCACCCAGGTTTCCAGGAACACCTTGGCTCCGAACAGGCGTTCCATCTGCAGGCGCGACTTGGCGCCGATCTCCTTCAGGCGGGCGCCGCCCTTGCCGATCACGATGGCCTTCTGGCCCTCGCGCTCGACCCAGATCACCGCACCGATGCGCAGCAGATTGCCGTCTTCGGTGAAGCGCTCGATCTCGACCGTGGTGGCGTAAGGCAGTTCCTCGCCGAGCTGGCGCATCAGCTGCTCGCGCACCAGTTCACCGGCCAGGAAGCGCTGGCTGCGGTCGGTGATCTCGTCCTCGCCGAACATCGGCGGGGCTTCGGGCAGCAGCTTCAGCACGTCGCGCACCAACGCTTCCAGGCCGTTGCGCTTCTGCGCCGAGATCGGGTGCACCGCGGCGAAGTCGCGGCCTTCGGTCACCTGCTGCAGGAACGGCAGCAGCGCGCCCTTTTCCTTCAGGCGATCGATCTTGTTGACCACCAGCACCACCGGGATGCCGGCGTCGCGCAGCACGTTGAAGGCCAGGCTGTCCTCTTCGTCCCAGCGGCCGGCTTCGATCACCAGCAGGCCGGCGTCGACGCCTTCCAGCGAGCCGCGCGCAGCGCGGTTCATCACCCGGTTCATCGCCCGCTTCTGCACCTTGTGCAGGCCGGGGGTATCGACCAGCACCAGCTGGCCTTCCGGATAGGTGGCGATGCCCAGCAGGCGATGGCGCGTGGTCTGCGGGCGGTTGGAGACGATGCTGACCTTGGCGCCGACCAGGGCATTGGTCAGGGTCGACTTGCCCACGTTCGGGCGGCCGATGACGGCCACGCTGCCGCAATGATGGGGAGTTTGTTCGCTCACTTGGAATCCAGTTGTTCTAGGACGGCCGCAGCCGCCTGTTGTTCGGCAAGCCGCCGCGAGGGGCCTTCGCCCTCGGTGCTGGCGGCCGGGTCAGCTACGTTGCAGCGTACCCGGAAATGTTTGGCGTGGTCGTCACCGGATTCTGACACCAGTTCGTACTGCGGCAACGCCTTCTGTCGGGCCTGCAGCCATTCCTGCAGGCGGGTCTTGGGGTCCTTCTCGGGCCGGCCGGAGGCCGGCAGTGCCTCGATCGAAGCGCTGAACCAGGGCAGTACCACCGCCCGGCAGGCCTCGAAACCGGCATCCAGGTAGATCGCAGCCACCACGGCTTCCAGCGCATCGGCCAGGATCGAATCGCGGCGGTGGCCGCCGGACTTCATCTCGCCCGGCCCCAGCGTCAGGCGTTCGCCCAGCTGCAGCGTGCGGGCGATCAGCGCCAGCGCCCCCTCGCGCACCAGCTCGGCGCGGGCGCGGGTCAGCGCGCCCTCGTCGGTCTTGGGCCAGCGCTGGTACAGCGCTTCGGCCACCATCATGTTGACGATGCTGTCGCCCAGGAATTCCAGGCGCTCGTTGTGCGGCGCGCCGGCACTGCGATGGGTCAGCGCCTGCGTGAGCAGCGCCGGGTCGCGGAAGGGATGACCGATCAGGTCGCCACGTTGGAAAGGTTTATTCGGCACCGCTTCGGGTCAGGTCCTGGGATGAATCGAATTTGCCAACCACATCCAGGTTGCCGACCAGCGGACGGCGCACTTCGTAGTTGACCTTGAGGGTCCAGCCATTGTCGCGACGGTCGAACTTCACGTTGGCCGGCTTCACGTTTTCCGAGTAGTTGATGTACAGGCGCTTGAAGAACAGATCCTGGATCCGGGCCGGCTCCATGCTGCCCACGCCCGGCTCGTTGGCCAGGCTCTTCATCGCCGAGCGCACCGCGTAATACTCCTGGTACATCGGGAACAGCTTCATGCCGATGTACAGGAAGAAACCGACCACGATCAGGACCGTCAGGAACGAGGTCAGGGTCATGCCACGCTGCGTGTTCATCGTCTTCATTGCGTTCTCCCCAGATACGCGTTGGATGTGAAGGTACTCAGTTGATGCCCGAGCCGATCCGCGACGGCTCGAAGCCATCCTTGCAGAACCAGCCCTGGCAGTTCAGCCAGATCAGGAAGGCCTTGCCGCGCAGGTTTTCTTCCGGCAGCAGCCCCCAGAAACGGCCATCATCGCTGTTGTCACGGTTGTCGCCCATCACCAGGTACTTGCCGGCCGGCACGGTCCACTGGCCCTGGCCACGCGGGTAGTCGGTCTCCAGCACGGTGTGGGTGCGGCCCGGCAGGTGCTCGACCAGCAGGTTGGCACCCTCGCCCTGGCCCTTGTGCCCGGCATAGATGCCCTTGTTGTCGTACTTCAGCGGCTCGCCGTTGAGGATCACGCCGTCGCCTTCGAAGACCACGGTGTCACCCGGGACGCCGATCACGCGCTTGATGAAGTTCTCGCCCTTGGCCGGATCGTTGTCGCTGTGGCCGGGGAAGTGGAACACCACCACGTCACCGCGCGACGGCTCGCCAAACGGCACGATCTTGGTGTTGCTGATCGGCAGGCGCAGGCCGTAGGAGAACTTGTTGACCAGGATGAAATCGCCGATCAGCAGGTTCGGCATCATCGAGCTGGACGGGATCTTGTACGGCTCGGCGATGAAACTGCGCACGATCAGCACGATCGCCAGCACCGGGAAGAACGCACGCGAGTAATCCACCAGCACCGGCTCGGAGTCGAGCAGGCCCGCGCGCTGGGCGCGACGCTTGGCGAGGTACAGCTTGTCCGCGAGCAGGATCAGGCCCGAGGCCAGGGTCAGCACGACCAGGAGGATCTCAAACAGTTTCATTCAGGGTCCTTTGCAACGTCACCAAACGACCGGCCCCGCAGGGCCGGTGCGGGCCTTACTTGTTGTCCATCTGCAGGACGGCCAGGAACGCTTCCTGCGGAATCTCCACGCGTCCGACCTGCTTCATGCGCTTCTTGCCTTCCTTCTGCTTTTCCAGAAGCTTCTTCTTGCGCGAAACGTCGCCACCATAGCACTTGGCCAGCACGTTCTTGCGCATGGCCTTGACCGTGGTGCGGGCGATGATCTGCGAGCCGACGGCAGCCTGGATGGCCACGTCGAACATCTGGCGCGGGATCAGGTCCTTCATCTTCTCGCACAGTTCGCGGCCACGGCGGTCGGCGTGGCTGCGGTGCACGATCAGCGACAGCGCATCGACCTTGTCACCGTTGATCAGCACGTCCACGCGCACGAACGGGCCTGCGTCGAAGCGCACGAAGTGGTAATCGAGCGAGGCATAGCCGCGGCTGACCGACTTCAGCTTGTCGAAGAAGTCCAGCACCACCTCGGCCATCGGCAGCTCGTAGCTGATCTGCACCTGGCTGCCCAGGTAGTTGATGCCGATCTGGCTGCCGCGCTTTTCTTCGCACAGCTTGATGATGTTGCCGATGTACTCCTCGGGGGTGAGCACGTTGGCGCGGATGATCGGCTCGCGGATCTCCTCGACCTGGTTCACCGGCGGCAGCTTGGCCGGGTTGTCCATGTTGATGATCGAGCCATCGGTCTTCAGGACCTCGTACACCACCGTCGGCGCGGTGCTGATCAGGTCCAGGTTGTATTCGCGTTCCAGGCGTTCCTGCACGATTTCCATGTGCAGCATGCCCAGGAAGCCGCAGCGGAAGCCGAAGCCCATCGCTTCGGAGCTTTCCGGCTCGAAGCGCAGCGCGGCATCGTTCAGGCGCAGCTTGTCCAGCGCTTCGCGCAGGTCCGGGTAGTCCTCGGCATCGACCGGGAACAGGCCGGCGAACACGCGCGGCTGCATTTCCTGGAAGCCCGGCAGCGGCTTGGGCGCCGGGTCGCCAGCCAGGGTGAGGGTGTCGCCGACCGGCGCACCATGCACGTCCTTGATGCTGGCGGTGACCCAACCCACTTCACCGGCACGCAGCGCCGGCAGCACTTTCCGCTTCGGCGTGAACACGCCGACGTTGTCGACCTGGTGGTTGCGGCCGGTCGACATCACCTGCAGCTTGTCACCGGCCTTGATCTCGCCCTGCATCACGCGCACCAGCGACACCACGCCGAGGTAGTTGTCGAACCACGAGTCGATGATCAGCGCCTGCAGCTTGTCGGTGTCGCGCGGCGCCGGCGGCGGAATGCGGTGCACGATCGCTTCCAGCACGTCCTGCACGTTCAGGCCGGTCTTGGCACTGACCGGCACGGCGTCGGAGGCATCGATGCCGATCACGGCCTCGATCTCGGCCTTGGCGCGCTCGATGTCGGCGGTGGGCAGGTCGATCTTGTTGATCACCGGCACCACTTCCAGGCCCTGCTCCACGGCGGTGTAGCAGTTGGCCACCGACTGGGCTTCCACGCCCTGCGCCGCATCGACCACCAGCAGCGCGCCTTCGCAGGCGGCCAGCGAGCGGCTGACTTCATAGGAGAAGTCGACATGCCCGGGGGTGTCGATGAAGTTCAGGTGGTAGGTCTGCCCGTCCTTGGCCAGGTAGGGCAGCGACACCGACTGTGCCTTGATCGTGATGCCACGCTCGCGCTCGATCGGATTGGAGTCGAGCACCTGCGCTTCCATCTCGCGGGCCTGCAGGCCACCACAGAGCTGGATGATGCGGTCGGCCAGCGTGGACTTGCCGTGGTCGACATGGGCGATGATGGAGAAGTTGCGGATGTTCCGCATCGAATCAGAAGACATAGGTGGCGGCGGCGCGCGGCGTCGTCAGGGTAACGGTCGATTATCGCATGCCCGGCGCCCCGCCGCGAAAACGGCCGCATCGTGCCCGCCCTGGAACGGCCGAAGCCCCGCCAGGGCGGGGCTTCGGGGGGAGACGCAGGCCGCCGGAGCGGCCCCGGCGGGCCTTACTGGCCGGCCTTGACCGCCACGAAGGCGCTGTTGCCGTTGGCCGTGCGGACCAGCAGCATCACCACGTCGTCCTTCTTGAAGCTGGACAGCGCCCGGTTCAGGGCATCCACGCTGCCGACCGCGACCCGGCCAACCTGCAGGATCACCATGCCCGGCGACAGCCCGGCATCACGAGCGGCCTGGCCCTTGACCGCGGTGATACGCACGCCTTCGTTGCTGTTGAGCCCGAACTGCTTGCGCTGGGCCGCGCTCAGGTCGCTCACGTCCAGCCCCAGCAGGGCATTGACGCCGGTCTGCGGCGCCGCCTCGGCCCCGCCGGCCGCCGGCCCGCGGGCAGTGGCCTGGCCGTCTTCACTCAGTGCGGTCAGGGTCGCGCTGAGGTCATGCGGCTTGCCGTCGCGGTACACCACCAGGTTGACCTTGCTGCCCGGCGCCATTGCACCGATCAGCGGCGGCAGATCGGACCAGCTGTTGACCGGGCTGCCGTTGACCGAGCGGATGACATCGCCCACCTGCACGCCCGCCTTGGCGGCCGCACTGCCGGCCACGATCTGGTTGACCAGGGCGCCACGGCTGTCCGGCAGGCCCAGGCCCTGCGCCTTCAGCGAATCGATCGGCTCGACCACCGCGCCGAGCTGGCCCCGGGTGACCTTGCCGCTCTTCTTGATCTGCTCGACCGCACTCATCGCCAGATCGATCGGGATCGCGAAGCTGATGCCCATGTAGCCGCCGGAGGCGGAGAAGATCTGCGAGTTGATGCCGACCACCTCGCCGCGGGTATTCAGCAGCGGGCCACCGGAATTGCCCTGGTTGATCGCCACGTCGGTCTGGATGAACGGCACGTAGCGCTGGTCGGGGCCCCCCGTGCTGCGGCCGACGGCGCTGACCACGCCCGCGGTAACGGAATGGTCGAGGCCGAACGGCGAGCCGATCGCGACGACCCATTGGCCCGGCTTCAGGGTGTTGGAATCCCCCACGCGCACGGTCGGCAGGTTCTTGCCATCGATCTTCAGCAGCGCGACGTCGTACTGCTGGTCGCTGCCCACCACCTTGGCGGTGAACTCACGGCTGTCGCCCAGCTTGACCTTCACGTCGCTGGCGTCGGCCACCACATGGTAGTTGGTCAGCACATAGCCATCGGGCGAGATGATGAAGCCCGAGCCCATGCCACGGCCCTTGATGCTGGGGCCACCGTCCGGCCCACCCGGCCCCTGCCCCGGCATCGGGAAGTCGGGACCAAAGAAGCGGCGGAAGAACTCCGGCATGTCATCGTCGCCCATCGGGCCGCGCGCGGCCTGGCGATTGTTGCGGACGATGGTGGTATCGACGTTGACCACGCCCGGGCCGACCTGTTCGACCAGGTTGGTGAAGTCGGGCAGGCCACTGACCAGCGGCTGCGCCGGTGCCCGCGCGGCCGCGGCTGGCGCGGGCTGGGTCTGCGCGACGGGCGCCGCGCCTGCGCGCAGGCCGCCAGGGGAAGGGTCAGGGCCAGCAGGCCAATGGCCTGCGTGCGAAGTCGGGGAATCATCGGACGGCAACCTCCGGGTCGGATGGAAAGAGGAATACGGGCCCCGCCGACGGCGGGGCGTGAAGGCCCGGCTCAGTCGCGCGGGCGCGGCGGCACCGGCAGCTCGTCCTGCAGGCGCGGCTCGAACGGGTAGAACGCCGCGCCGCCGGCATGGGCCGGGAAGCTGGCATTGAGTGCGCCACCGGCAGCGGGCGCCAGGCTGGAGCGCGGCCACGGCCGGGCCTGCAATCCGCCCACCTCGCCGAACGGCAGGTTGCGGTTGGCGTTGGCCGGCACGGTCGGGGTCAACGGCGCCGGCGCTGCGGCGATGGCCCGTTGCGGGGCCTCATCGCGCTGCGCGGCACGCCCGGACTGCTGGGTACGCGTGGCGCTGGCACGGCGGGCGTCCTGGCGGCGGCTGGAGGCGGCCATCGCCACGGCCGGCGCAGCAGCCACGGCCATCGCGGCCGTATCCACCGACGCCTCGGTCACCGCGGCCGGTGCGGTCGGCGCCGCGCCAGTTCCGCCTGGCTGGCGATCACCTGCGGCGCCAGCGGCTCACCCGGCGTCGCCTCCTTGAGTTTCTCACCGCCGATGAACAGCGCGACGGCGGCCACCGACGCGGCCAGGGCGGCGCCGCCGCCCCAGGCCCGCCAGCCACCGCGGCGCACCTGGCGACGCGGCTCGGACGGTGGCACCGGCTCGGCGGCGATGGCAGCGGCCACGGCGGCGCTGAAGCCGGCCGGCGCCAGCGCCGGGGCCTGCCCGCGCATCACGTCGCCCAGCAGCTGCCAGCGCTCCTGGCAGCCGGCCAGTTCGGGGTCGTGCTCCATGCGGCGTAGCAGGAAGCGCGCTTCATCGGCACCGAGCTCGCCATCGACCAGCGCCGACAGCTGCTCGCGATGGCGCTGGTCCAGGCGCTGTCCGGCGGGCGATTGATGGTTCTGCGATTCGTTGAACGGGTTACTGGTCATACGCGGCTCTTCTCACGGGTGGCGCTGCCGATGTCCAACAGCGGCCGGAGTTCGGTGTCGATCGCCTCGCGCGCCCGGAAGATCCGTGAACGCACGGTGCCGATCGGGCACCCCATCTTCTGCGCGATATCCTCGTAGCTCAGGCCTTCCACCTCGCGCAGGGTGATCGCCGACCGGAGTTCTTCCGGCAGCGCGTTGACGGCCTTCATGACCGTCTGTTCCAGTTCCTGGCGCATCAACTCGCGTTCGGGCGTATCGGTGTCGCGCAGGCGGGTACCGCTGTCGAACTGTTCGGCATCGCCGATGTCGATGTCATCGGTCGGCGGCCGTCGATTGTGTGAAGCCAGGTAGTTTTTGGCGGTATTCACGGCGATTCGATGCAACCAGGTTGAGAACTGGGCATCGCCACGGAAACTCCCGATCGCGCGGTAGGCACGGATGAAAGTGTCCTGGGCGACGTCCTGACATTCGCTCCAGTCGGCGATGTAGCGACCGACCAGGGCCACGACCCGATGCTGGTACTTGCGCACCAGGACATCGAACGCGGCACTCTCGCCGTGCTGCACGCGCCGGACCAGCTCCAGATCCAGCTCCTGAGGTGTATCAACATCGGCCATGAGGGGCCGCACTCCTGTCAGCCCAACCGACGTCGGGCAATGAGACTGCCAATCCCGGGAAAAGTTCAGTCGCCGATCACCTGGCGCCGCACCAGCTTTTAACCACCGTTCCGTTAGCGTTCCGGTCCACGGCCATGGATCCGGGGACGCCACACCCCTGCTATTGGGATTTGACGCGGGGGAAACAACCTCTGGATCATAGCCGCTTCTCCATACACAACCGGATGGAACGTCCATGCTCTCAGGCTTCGATGGTCTCCGCTTCAGCCACTGGCACCCCGAGATCCGCGACGACGGCGTGGTGGTTCTCTCCCTGGATCGCCAGGACAGCAGCGTCAATGCGATGTCGCAGGACGTGCTGCTGGAACTGGGCGACCTGCTTGAGCGCATTGCCCTGGACCCGCCCAAGGGCGTGGTCATCCAGTCGTTGAAGAAGGCCGGCTTCATTGCCGGTGCCGACCTGAAGGAGTTCCAGGAATTCGATCGGCGCGGCACCGTCAACGACGCGATCCGTCGCGGCCAGGCCACGTACCAGAAGCTGGCCGAGCTGCCCTGCCCTACGGTGGCGGCCATCCACGGCCACTGCCTGGGCGGCGGCACCGAGCTGGCGCTGGCCTGCCGCTACCGTGTGGCGTCCAATGACAGCAGCACCCGCATCGGCCTGCCGGAAACCCAGCTGGGCATCTTCCCCGGCTGGGGCGGCAGCGCCCGCCTGCCGCAGCTGGTGGGCGCTCCCGCAGCGATGGACATGATGTTGACCGGCCGTACCCTGTCGGCCTCGGCCGCGCGTGGCATCGGCCTGGTCGACAAGGTGGTGGCACCGGCAGTGGTGCTCGACACCGCCGTGGCGCTGGCCCTGTCCGGCACCACCCGCCCGTTCAAGCAGCGCGCCACCGCGTGGGCCACCAACACCTGGCTGGCGCGCACGCTGCTGGCCCCGCAGATGGTCAAGCAGGTCGCGCGCAAGGCGAAGAAGGACCAGTATCCGGCGCCGTATGCGCTGATCAGCACCTGGCAGCGCAGCGGCGGCAAGCCGATCCAGGCCCGCCTGGACGCCGAACGCCGTGCGGTGGTGAAGCTGGCGAGCACGCCGACCGCGCGCAACCTGATCCGCATCTTCTTCCTGACCGAACGCCTGAAGGGCCTGGGCGGCGGTGATTCCGGCATCCGCCACGTGCACGTGGTCGGTGCCGGCGTGATGGGCGGTGACATCGCCGCATGGGCCGCCTACAAGGGCTTCGAGGTGACCCTGCAGGACCGCGAGCAGCGCTTCATCGACCCGGCCATGGAGCGCGCGCAGGCGCTGTTCGCCAAGAAGGTGCGCGATGAAAGCAAGCGCCCTGCCGTGGCCGCGCGCCTGCGCGCCGACCTGGAAGGCCACGGTGTGGCCGAGGCCGACCTGGTGATCGAAGCGATCATCGAGAACCCTGAGGCCAAGCGTGCGCTGTACCAGACGCTGGAACCGAAGATGAAGCTGGACGCGCTGCTGACCACCAACACCTCCTCGATTCCGTTGGTGGAACTGCGCGACCACATCCAGCGCCCGGCGCAGTTCGCTGGCCTGCACTACTTCAACCCGGTCGCGCAGATGCCGCTGGTGGAGATCATCCACCACGACGGCATGGCGCCGGAAACCGAGCGCCGCCTGGCCGCGTTCTGCAAGGCGCTGGGCAAGTTCCCGGTGCCGGTGGCCGGCAGCCCGGGCTTCCTGGTCAACCGCGTGCTGTTCCCGTACATGCTGGAAGCGGCCACCGCCTATGCCGAGGGCATTCCGGGCCCGGTGATCGACAGGGCTGCGGTGAAGTTCGGCATGCCGATGGGCCCGATCGAGCTGATCGACACGGTTGGCCTGGACGTGGCCGCCGGCGTCGGCCGCGAACTGGCGCCGTTCCTGGGCCTGCAGATCCCGGCCGCCCTGCAGACGGTGGAACCGGACAAGCGCGGCAAGAAGGATGGCCAGGGCATCTACACCTGGGAGAACGGCAAGCCGAAGAAGCCGGACGTGGCCAGTGACTACCAGGCCCCTGCCGATCTGGAGGACCGCCTGATCCTGCCGCTGTTGAACGAAGCGGTGGCCTGCCTGCACGAGGGCGTGGTGGCCGACGCGGACCTGCTGGATGCTGGCGTGATCTTCGGTACTGGTTTCGCGCCGTTCCGCGGCGGTCCGATCCAGCACATCCGCGCGGTCGGTGCCGATGCGATCGTCGAGCGGCTGAAGGCGCTGCAGCAGCGCCACGGCGACCGCTTCGCCCCGCGCCCGGGCTGGGACAACCCCGCCCTGCGCGAACCGGTGGTCTGAGTTCATCGGCCGGGCCTGCGGCCCGGCACCCGCAGAGGCAACGTCAAGTTCCACAGCAGAAGCCAGAGCCAAAGCGGCTCTGGCTTTTCTGTTTGTTGGGCGGGGCGGTGTCGGGTTGCGGGGACGCCGTAAACCCGTCCTTGGGGGCTTGGCCGCAGCATCCATGCCGCGGACACCCCGCAACCCGACACCGCCCCACCCCTGACAGTTTCCCGGTGACGGTGGGTGAACTGCGATGGCTGTAGGTGTCGACCTTGTTCGGCACGGATCATTACGAACTGGTGGGTGTCGACCTTGGTCGACACCAGGAGCGAAGCGACCCGCGTTTGATTTTGATTTTCTTTTTTCTTCTCCGTGGCTGGACGCACACGGAAACTGTCAGAGGTCGGGCGGGTGGGTTGCGCAGGACCGTTGGCGCCATGGATGGCGCCATCGAGCCCCCATGGGTGAGGGCGCTTTGCTTGCGAAGCACTGCTTCGCAAGCGCCCGAACGCACAGCCGCCAGCGGCTGGGCCGGACCGCGGAGCGGGGTTTACGGCGTGTCCTGCGCAACCCACCCGCCCGGCCAAGCGCGGCTTTTGATCTTGCTTCCGCCTTCAGCGACCACCCCCACAGCCACGAGGGGCTGCGCCGTTGGCTGGAACACCCTGTTACCCGCATGGGGCATGTACCCATCACGACCACATGCCATGCTGGCACCCTTGATCCCTGCCAGCGAGAACGCCCGCATGACCACCATCATCGCCCCGCGCGTGCATGACATCGGCGGCCTGGAAGTCCGTCGCGCCGTCCCCACCCTGCAGGCGCGCAGCATCGGTTCGTTCGTGTTCGTCGACCAGATGGGTCCGGCACTGATGCACCCGGGCACCGCCATCGACGTGCGTCCGCACCCGCACATCGGCCTGGCCACCGTCACCTACCTGTGGTCGGGCGCGATCGGGCACCGCGACACGCTGGGCTCGGATCAGGTGATCCGCCCCGGTGACGTCAACTGGATGACCGCCGGCCGCGGCATCGCCCATTCCGAGCGGACGCCGCAACCGGACCGCGACCATGACAATCCGATCCACGGCATGCAGACCTGGGTCGCGCTGCCGAAGTCGCACGAGGAAATCGAGCCGGCGTTCTACCACCATGCCGCTGCCACCCTGCCCGAGCAGCGCCGCAACGGCGCCTGGCTGCGTGTGATCGCCGGCCGCGCCTACGGCGAGGAATCGCCGGTGAAGGTGTTCGCCGACACCCTCAACGTGGCCATCGATCTCGACCCCGATGCCGAAATCGATATCGACGACGGCCACCGCGAGCGCGCGCTGTACATCCTCGAAGGCGAGGCGCAGCTGGATGGCGTGGACATTCCTGCGCAGCACCTGGTGATTCCCGAGGCCGGCGCACGCGGCCGCCTGCGCGCGAAGACGCCGGTGAAGGCGATGCTGTTTGGCGGTGAGCCGCTGGATGGCCCACGCCACCTGTGGTGGAACTTCGTGTCCAGCTCGAAGGAGCGCATCGAGCAGGCCAAGCAGGACTGGGAGGCCGGTCGCTTCGGCACCATCCCCGGCGACGACAAGGAATTCATCCCGCTGCCGCAGTACTGAACATCGCGTGTTGCACACATCCGAAGGTGTATCCCTGCACCCGGCGTTGACGCTACAGTCACCCGCTGATCACTGAAATGTGACATAAATCACACTTTAGACCGTCAAACGATTGCAACACATGAGCATGGGTAAACGCTTGTCCGCCGAATTCCTCGGCACGTTCTGGCTGGTTCTGGGGGGCTGTGGCAGTGCGGTGCTGGCCGCCAAGTTCGGTGGCGACGGCAATCCGCTGGGGATCGGCTTCCTGGGCGTGGCGCTGGCCTTCGGCCTGACCGTGGTGACCGGCGCCTATGCGTTCGGCCATATCTCCGGCGCGCACTTCAACCCGGCAGTCAGCGTCGGGCTGTGGGCCGGTGGTCGCTTCCCCACCAGGGATCTGGTGCCGTACATCATCGCCCAGGTTGCCGGCGGCCTGCTGGCCGGCTTCATCCTGCTGCAGATCGCCTCCGGCGCCAGTGGCTTCGCCATCGATGGCAGCCAGGCGGGTGCGTTCGCCAGCAATGGCTATGGCGCGCTGTCGCCCGGTGGATACAGCGTGGCAGCCGCCTTCCTGTGCGAAGTGGTGCTGACGGCGGTGTTCCTGATCGTGATCATGGGTTCCACCCACGGCAAGGCACCGGCCGGTTTCGCCCCGCTGGCCATCGGCCTGTCGCTGACCCTGATCCACCTGATCAGCATTCCGGTCACCAACACCTCGGTGAACCCGGCCCGCTCCACCGCCGTGGCCTTCTTTGCCGGCAGCGGCGCGGTCAGCCAGCTGTGGCTGTTCTGGGTCGCCCCCCTGCTGGGCGGCGCGATCGGCGGCCTGATCTACAAGTGGATCGGCAACGACCGCTGATCCATGAGGCACCCATTGCGACCGCCCTGCGGCCGCAATGGTTACGTCTGTAACCGCGAATTGTGCGATTGCTCACGTTCCGTTAAGGTTGAGTTGACCATCCGTGCACATGCCGGAAGGGGCGGCATCCGGGGATGGGATGCCATGCCGCCGGGCCTGCTGGCGGAGCCAAACAACTCATCACCTTGGGGGATGCATGAAGTTCGTGCCTGTCATCTTGTCGAGCCTGTTGTTCGCCGCGGCCCAGGCCGCCGCGCAGGCACCGTCCGAATGTCCTTCGCTGCCGGCCAGCAGTGGCCTGCAGTGGCAGCAGCAGGTGCAGGCCGATTTCCTGGTCTGCCGCGCCAGCACCGCTGACGGTCGCGAAGTGCTGAGCCTGATGCTCAGCGCGCGTGATCCCGCCATTCCGTTGAACCGCTCGCTGCGCCAGGAAAAAGGCAGCTTCGGCGGTGAATCGCTGTACTGGTACCAGCCCGACCTGGGCGGCCAGCAACCGCCGGGTTACGCCGAACGGCGCATCAGCGTGGTCAAGATCGACAAAGGGCGTTACGCGCAGATTGCGCTGTATCCGGACAGCGCGCAGGAGCTGGGCTCACTGCAACAGCTGGCGCAGGGCATGAGCCTGACGCCGTCGGCCGTGGCCGCCGGGCGCTGAAGGTGACGGGGATGACTGCCTGGCAGCATCCCCGCAATACACCTCGATCCGCAGGTAGTGCCGGCCGCTGGCCGGCAAACCCTTCGATCCTGATCAAAAGCAGTTGCCGGCCAGTGGCCGGCACTCCCTCAGAACCTGCCTTCCTGGAAATCGACGAAGGCCTGCATCAGTTCCTGCCGCGTGTTCATCACGAACGGGCCGTGCCGCATCACCGGCTCGCGCAACGGACGGCCGGCCACCAGGATCAGCCGCGCGCCTTCGCTGCCGGCCGACACGTGCAGCTGTTCGCCACCGCCCAGCACCGCCAGTTCCTGGCGCGCGACATCGCGGGCGGCATCCTGCTCGCCCACCGTCAGCGCACCTTCGAACACGTAGGCAAAAGCGTTGTGGCCCTCCGGCAGCGTGTAGGTCCAGGCGCGGTCGGGCGCCAGCGTGATGTCGAGGTAGAGCGGCTCGGTGGCCGGCTGCACGATCGGGCCGCGGGTGCCATCGACCGTGCCGGCGATCACCTTCACTTCCACGCCGGCGGCCGGCTGCACCACGGGAATGCGCTCGGGCGCGAACTCCTGGTACTTCGGCGCGGTCATCTTCTCCTTCGCCGGCAGGTTCACCCACAGCTGGAAGCCGCGCATCTGCCCGCTTTCCTGCTCGGGCATCTCCGAGTGCACCAGGCCGCGGCCGGCGGTCATCCACTGCACGCTGCCCGGGGTCAGCAGGCCCTCGTTGCCGTGGTTGTCGCGATGCCGCATGCGTCCATCGAGCATGTAGGTGACGGTCTCGAAACCGCGATGCGGGTGTTCCGGGAAGCCGGCGATGTAGTCCTCGGCCCGGTCGGTGCCGAATTCATCGAGCAGCAGGAACGGGTCCAGGTCCGGCAGCGTCGGGCCGCCGATGACGCGGGTCAGGCGCACGCCGGCACCGTCGGACGTGGGCATGCCACGGATGGTCCGCAGCACGCGGACCGGTTCGGGAAGGCTCATGGCGACTCCTGTTGGATGGATGCCGGTCAAGATGGACGCCACGCGGCCTTACGCCAATGGATGGCACCGCAACCGATTGTTCCATCCCTGATGTTCGCTGCACGTCAGCACCACCGTCGTACGACCAAAGTACTACCGCCGATTCGTCCTGTGCCAATTGACCCTGTCGAGGGCACGCGGGACTCTTTGACTGTCTTTCCGGGAGAGAGCACCTCATGAAAGGGTTTTCCAAACTGGGCTGGGCGGTACTCGCCCTGCTCGGCGCATTCTGTCTGGGCACCGTGGCCCTGCGCCGCGGCGAGCACATCAACGCACTGTGGATCGTGGTGGCCGCGGTCTCGCTGTACCTGGTCGCCTACCGTTTCTACAGCCTGTTCATCGCCAACAAGGTGATGCAGCTGGATCCGACCCGGGCCACCCCGGCGGTGATCAACAACGATGGCCTGGACTACGTGCCGACCAACAAGCACGTCCTGTTCGGCCACCACTTCGCCGCCATTGCCGGTGCCGGCCCGCTGGTCGGCCCGGTGCTGGCCGCGCAGATGGGCTACCTGCCCGGCCTGCTGTGGCTGGTGGTGGGCGTGGTGCTGGCCGGCGCAGTGCAGGACTTCATGGTGCTGTTCCTGTCCAGCCGTCGCAACGGCCGTTCGCTGGGCGACCTGGTGCGCGAAGAGATGGGCCAGGTGCCCGGGACCATCGCGCTGTTCGGCGCGTTCCTGATCATGATCATCATCCTGGCGGTGCTGGCGATGGTGGTGGTCAAGGCGCTGGCCGAAAGCCCGTGGGGCATGTTCACGGTGATCGCGACGATGCCCATCGCGATCCTGATGGGCGTGTACATGCGCTACATCCGCCCCGGCAGGATCGGCGAGATCTCGGTGGTCGGCCTGATCCTGCTGCTGGCCGCGATCTGGTACGGCGGCAAGGTCGCCGCCGACCCGGTGTGGGGCCCGGCGTTCACCTTCACCGGCACCCAGATCACCTGGATGCTGATCGGCTACGGCTTCGTCGCTTCGGTGCTGCCGGTGTGGCTGCTGCTGGCCCCGCGTGATTACCTGTCGACCTTCCTCAAGATCGGCACCATCATCGCGCTGGCCATCGGCATCCTGGTGGTCATGCCGGAACTGAAGATGCCGGCGCTGACCCAGTTCGCCGCCAGCGGTGATGGCCCGGTGTGGAAAGGCGGCATGTTCCCGTTCCTGTTCATCACCATCGCCTGCGGCGCGGTATCCGGTTTCCACGCGCTGATTTCCTCCGGCACCACGCCGAAGCTGCTGGCCAATGAAGCGCACATGCGCTACATCGGCTACGGCGGCATGCTGATGGAATCGTTCGTGGCGGTGATGGCACTGGTGGCGGCCTCGATCATCGATCCGGGCATCTACTTCGCGATGAACAGCCCGGCGGCGGTGATCGGTGCCGATGTGGCCTCGGCGGCGCACTACATCACCAACACCTGGGGCTTCACCATCACGCCCGAGCAATTGACCGCGACCGCGGCGGCGATCGGTGAACCGACCATCCTGCATCGTGCAGGTGGTGCGCCGACCCTGGCGGTGGGCATCGCGCAGATCCTGCACGAAGCGATACCCAGTGGCAGCGACGCGATGATGGCGTTCTGGTACCACTTCGCGATCCTGTTCGAAGCACTGTTCATCCTGACCGCAGTGGACGCCGGCACCCGCGCCGGGCGCTTCATGCTGCAGGACCTGCTGGGCAACTTCGTGCCGGCCCTGAAGAAGACCGAGTCGTGGACCGCCAATATCATCGGTACCGCCGGCTGCGTGGCGCTGTGGGGCTACCTGCTCTACACCGGCGTGGTCGACCCGTTCGGCGGCATCCAGACCCTGTGGCCGCTGTTCGGCATCTCCAACCAGATGCTGGCCGGCATCGCGCTGATGCTGGGCACGGTGGTGCTGTTCAAGATGAAGCGTGACCGCTATGCGTGGGTCACCGCGGTACCGGCGGTGTGGCTGCTGATCTGCACCACCTACGCCGGCTTCATCAAGATCTTCGACAGCAACCCGGCGCAGGGCTTCCTGGCGCAGGCACACAAGTTCCAGGCGGCGCTCGCCAGCGACACCATCACGGCACCGGCCAAGTCGGTGGCGCAGATGAAGCAGATCGTGGTCAACGCCTACGTCAACACCGGCCTGACCGCGCTGTTCCTGCTGGTGGTGGGTGCGGTGCTGGTGTATTCGATCAAGACCATCCTGGCGGCACGCCGCAATCCGCAGCGCAGCGACCGCGAGACCCCTTACGTGGCATTGAAGCCGCATGAAATGGTGGACCTGTGATGAGCACGCAACTGGTTCCCGTGGGGCAGTACCAGGCGCACCGCCGCATCTGGCGGCGCCTGGTGCAGACCGCACGGCTGTGCTGTGGCATTCCCGATTACGACAACTACGTCCGGCACATGCTGGAAAAGCACCCGGACCAGGAGCCGATGGACTACAAGACGTTCTTCCGCGAGCGCCAGGAAGCGCGCTACGGCGGACGCAACGGTGGCCGCTGCTGTTGAGGAGTGAGGTGGGTGCCGGGCTTGCAGCCCGGCCCCCACCTTCGACAGATTTCCGGTGACGGCGAGAAGCATCAGGGGTCAGATCCGTTTCCTCCGGGAAACGGATCTGACCCCTTCTTTGTTCATGGGTCTCGATGAAGTGCATCCACGCATGGCGTGGATCGACCGCCGATCGCGGGAAAGCGCAGCCAGGGCGCCCCACTCAGCCGTTGGCCATCCACTTCAGGATCAGGCCGGTGACATAGGCCAGCCCGGTACCGGTGGCATAGCCCACGGTACCCAGCAGCACGCCCACCGGCGCCAGCGTCGGGTGGAACGCCGCGGCCACCACCGGTGCCGACGCCGCCGCGCCGATGTTGCCCTGCGAACCGATCGCAAAGAAGAACAGCGGCGCGCGCAGCAGCTTGGCTACCCCCCACAGCACCAGCACGTGCGTGGCCATCCAGATCGCGCCGAGCAGGAACAGCCACGGCCGATCCAGCAGCGACAGCAGGTTCATCTGCATGCCGATGCAGGCGATCAGGAAGTACAGGAACACCGTGCCCAGCCGTGAAGCGCCTGCCGCTTCCAGCCGGCGTGCACGGGTGAAGCTCAAGCCCAGGCCCATCGCCGTGGACAGCAGGATCACCCACACGAACTGGCTGTCCAGGCTGAACTGGCTGGCCCAGCTGACGTTGGCCTTGAACCAGCCCGACAGCGGTGCGGCGATGGCGTGGGCCAGGCCGACGCCCCCCAGTGCCACGCCGACGATCACCATCAGGTCGGTCATGCTGGGAATGCGCGCGTTCTGTGCCTCGTAGGCGCTGATCCGTGCCTTCATCTCGTCGATGGCGCGGGTATCGGCCCCGTTGCGGGTGTCGATCTGCTGCGCGCGGTTGGCCAGGAACAGCAGGATCGCCATCCACAGGCTGGCACAGGCCACGTCGACCACGGCGAACTGGCCGAAGGTGGTGGCGTCGGTGCCGAACACCTCGCGCATGGCCACCATGTTGGCGCCGCCCCCGATCCAGCTGCCGGCCAGCGCGGCCATGCCGGCCCAGGTATCACCGGCCACGGTTTCCGGGTGGATCAGCTTCATCAGCTGGAACGAGACGATCGCACCGAGCATGATGCCGGCCGTACCGGCGCAGAACACGATCAGCAGCTTCGGGCCGAGCTTGGCGATGCCTTTCAGGTCGATCGACAGCGTCAGCAGGACCAGCGCGGCCGGCAGCAGCACGTCACGCGCGACCGGGTTGTACAGCGAGGTGTTGTGGCCATCGATGACACCGGCGGTGTTGTAGATGGCGGGGATGAAGTAGCACAGCAGCAGGGCCGGCACCCAGGCGAAGATCTTCTTCAGCAGCGGCGTCGGACCACTGGCGGCCCAGAAGATCAGGGCCAGGGTGGCGGCAATCAGGCCCAGTCCAACGATGTCGTTGCTGATCAGGGCAGGAGCGGGTTCGGTCGGCATGGGATCCTCTGTCGATCGAAAGAGCGGAAAAAAAAGCGCCGCATAAAGCGGCGCAGGTTGAGATTAACATTGTCTTCACGCCGGGTCATGCGGCAGTGCGCAGCGGGCGGGAGCCGGTCAGGCGGGGCGCGAAGCGCCGAAGTCCAGGGTGACGCGCGTCCCGCGCGGTTCGCAGGGGTGCAGCTGCAGGGTCCAGCCCAGGTGTTCGCACAAGCGCGCAATCAGGTCCAGCCCGATACCGCCGCCACGATCGGCGCGTCCGCCACGGGCCATGCGCGCGTGGATGGCAGCGATCTCCTCCGGGCTCATGCCATGGCCCGGGTCCTGCAGGGTCAGCACCGCCGACGGGCTCAGCTGCAGTTCGATATGGCCGCGACCGCTGTTCTCGATGGCATTGCGCAGCAGGTTGCCGATCGCCGCCTGCACCACCGCCATCGGCGCGACGATATCCACCGGTGCGGCCTGGATGCCGATGCTCAGGTCCTTGTCGCCGAGCAGGTGGCGATGGTCGTCGACGATTTCCGGCAGCAGCTGGTCCAGCGCGATACGCTCGGCACGCGCGGCCAGGCGCGCCGGGTCACGTGCCAACACCAGCAGCAGCTCGATCAGCTGCTCCACGCTCTGCGCGGTGCGCAGCACCCGCTGCATCTGCTGGCGGGCGCGCTCGGGCAGGCCCGGTTGCTCCAGTGCCAGTTCGGCGGCACCGGTCATCACCGCGATCGGCGTGCGCAGTTCGTGGCTGGTGGTGCTGATGAAGACCCGCTCGCGCTCGACGAACTGCTCGTTGCGGTCAAGGTAATCGTTCAACGCATCGGCGATGGTGTGCAGCTCGGAACTGCCGCGCGGGTCGACCTCGATACGCTGGCCCTGCACCCCTGGGCGCAGGGCGCCGATGTGCTGGGCCAGCAGGCTCAGCGGGCGCACCATGCGCTCCATGCCGAACGACGCCATCAACACGGTGACGAAGATCATGATCACCCCGGCCAGCATCACCCAGCGCGTGGCGAACTGCTCCAGGTCGTGGAAGTCGGAGATGTCCAGCGCCAGCGCCACCCGCCCCATCGAGCCGGTGTCGCGCACCATCACTGCGGTCTGCCGGTCCTTGATCGGCACGCCGTCGTGCAGCCCCGGGTGCAGCGTGCGCACGCTCTCGGGCATGTTGCCCTCGTCGAAGCGGAACAGGCTGAGCGTGTCCGAGTCCTGCCAGCGGTAATGGGGCTCGTGCTCGGTGTGGTCGACAATGCTGTCCAGTTCGGAATTGAGCAGTGCGCGCCAGGCCGCATGCTCGGCGTGCTCGTGCACGTAGTTGCCAACGCTGAACACGGCGATCGACAGCAGGGCCAGGTAGCCCAGCAACCACCACACCACGCGCCGGTACAGCGGGCCCGGCTTACGCGCCTTCATCATCATCCTTGCCTGCATCACTGGCGGCGGTCACCGCCAGGCGATAACCGACCCGCGGCAGGGTGTGGATCAGCTTGTCGGCGAACGGGCCGTCGACGCTGCGCCGCAGCTCGTAGACATGTGAGCGCAGCAGATCGCCATCGGGTGGCTCGTCGCCCCACAGGGCGAACTCCAGCTGCTGGCGGGTCACCGCGCCCGGGCTGGCCCGCATCAGCACCTCCAGCAGCTTGCGGCAGGCCGGGTACAGATGCAGCACCTGGCCGCCACGCTGGGCCTCCAGGGTCGCCAGGTCCAGCACCAGGTCGCCGACCTGCAGGCGCTTGCGCGGATTGCGGCCCTGCGCACGCGTCAGCAGTGCCTCCAGCCGCACCTCCAGTTCGGGGAGGGCGAACGGCTTGGTGAGGTAATCGTCGGCCCCCGCGCGGAAGCCGGTGATCTTGTCCGGCAGCTCGTCGCGCGCGGTCAGCATGATCACCGGCACCTCTGAAGCATGCTCGGCGCGCAGGCGGCGCAGCACCTCCGGCCCCTCCATGCGCGGCAGCATCCAGTCCAGGATCACCGCGTCGTAGGGGTGGCTGCCGGCCAGGTGCAGGCCGGTGATGCCGTCCGGGGCCACGTCGAGCACGTGCCCGCGCGACTCGAAGTAGTCGAACAGGTTGGCCACCAGCTGGCGGTTGTCCTCGATCACCAACAGACGCATGCACGAAAGATCCACGGAAGTTCGTACCATGGTAGCGCTGACCATGTCGGAATGCGGTCGCCGTGCGCCCGCTCCGACGCCTTTCCTACCCCTGCCACGTCAGAGTGGCCGTTTTGCTCCCGGAGCCTGCCGTGCCCGTAGCCCTGCCCCGCCATTGGCGCCTGCCCCTGTTGTGGCTGCTGATCATCGCTGCGTTGGCCGCCGGCATCGGCCTGCGCCAGCCGCAGCCGCCGGACGAGCCGCGCTTCGTGCTGGCGGCCCGCGCCATGGTCGAAAGCGGGGAATGGCTGCTGCCGCACCGGGGCGTGGAGCTGTACGCGGAGAAGCCGCCGGTCTTCATGTGGCTGCAGGCGGCCGCCTACGAACTGGTCGGCAGCTGGCAGTGGTCGTTCCTGCTGCCGTCGCTGCTGGGCGCCCTGCTCAGCCTGTGGCTGGTTTCGGACCTGGCACGGCGGCTGTGGTCACCCCGGCATTCCCTGTATGCCCTGGCGGCGCTGTTCTGCACCCTGCAGTTTGGCCTGATGGCCAAGCGCGCGCAGATCGACATGGTGCTGGTGGGCATGACCACGGTGGCCCTGTGGGGCCTGATGCGCCACCTGTGCGAGCGCCGCAACCTGCCCGCACTGTGGCTGGCCGGCTTCGCGGCGGGCCTGGGCACGGTGACCAAGGGTGTGGGTTTCCTGCCGCTGCTGATGGTGCTGCCGTGGTTCGGCTGGTGGCTGTACCAGCGTCGCCGCGGCCACCGGGTGGACGGTCCGCACCCGGCAACGCTGCTGTGGCTGATCCCGGCCTTCCTGCTCGGCGTGGCGGTATGGCTCGCCCCGCTGGGCTGGGCCCTGTTGCATGAGCCCAGTGCGGCCCTGCAGTCGTATGCCCACGAACTGTTGTTCAAGCAGACCGGCACCCGCTATGCCAACGCCTGGCACCACCGCCAACCGGTCTGGTATTACCTGCAGGTGATCCTCACGCTGTGGCTGCCGGGCAGCCTGCTGCTGCCGATGCTGTTCAAGCCGTGGTGGCGCCGCATCCGCCGTGGCGACCGTCGCCAGTGGCTGCTGCTGGGCTGGGCCGTTCTGGTCCTGGTGTTCTTCAGCGCCAGCCCGGGCAAGCGCGAGGTCTATGTACTGCCGATGCTGCCGGCAATGGCGCTGGCGGTGGCCCCGTTGCTGCCGGGGCTGCTGCGCCGGTTGTGCGTGCGGCGCTACCTGTTCGGCTACAGCGTCGTGCTGATGCTGGCCACCGGCGTGCTCGGCGTGCTGCTGCTGACCGAACACCCCTGGGCCCTTGCGCAGCTTGAGCGCCGGGCAATGCCCGATACGCTGCTGCCGGTGCTCGGCGATGGCCTGCTGACCTTCGCCATCGCCCTGGCCACGCTGATCGTGTGGCTGCGGGTGCGCCGTGCGGCAACCCTGGTGCTGTTGGCCCACGGCATGCTGTGGATGCTCTACGGCCTGGTGCTGATCCCGGCGCTGGACCCGTACGCGTCGGCGTCCGCGGTGATGCGCCGGGTGGGCGCGAGGATCGGCCCCGACGCAGAGCTGGCGCTGGTCGCCTGGCGCGAACAGAACCTGCTGCAGGCCGACCGCCCGGTGCGCGAGTTCGGCTTCAAGCGGCCCTGGGCCGAGCAGTGGCACGATGCCGGCCCCTGGCTGGCCGAGGCGCCGGACACGCGCTGGTTGCTGGTGCTGGACGAGGCAATGAGTCCCTGCGTGGACCCGGCCAAGGTGATCGATATCGGCATCGCCAACAGGAATCGTTGGCAACTGCTTCCCGGCTCCGCATGGAACCCGGAATGCCATGCCGAGCGGACAGGATCGACCGCAGACGAAGACTGAACGTTGACGTGCGCCGGGGAGTCATTAACCCGGCGCGAACGGGCGTCCGACCCTTCTCCGACATCAAGGTGACGAGCATGAGCGCGGATTCCCGAACCGCCCCTTCCCAGCATGCCCGTTCGTCCCATTGATGCGGTTGCGCCGCCTGCGACATCGCCACTGGCGTCAAGATTCGCCGTAACTCACTTCTGGCTGCCTGTCGCAATCGGTCTGCCCGTGTTTACGCTGCTGATGGGTTTCGGCGGCGATCAATGGGTGGCCGATCACCTGTTCCGCCTTGAAGGTGGCCACTGGTCGTTACAGGACGCCTGGGTCACCCGCACGGTGGTGCACAAGGCCGGCAAATGGCTGAGCACGTCGGCGGCGCTGGTCGCGATCCTGTTGTGCGTGCACCACTGGCGCAAGGGAGGCGATCGCACCCTGCGATGGGCGCTGCTTTATGTCGTAATTGCCATGGCGCTGGGGACGGGCGTGATCTCCCTGCTGAAGGCCCTGGTGCCGATGGAATGTCCCTGGGACCTGCTGCGCTTCGGTGGCCATCAGCCCTATATCGGCCTTTTCACGCAGCGCCCGGCCGGAATGCCCGCCCAGGCGTGCTTCCCTGCCGGCCACGCCAGCGCGGGCTATGCGTGGCTGTGCCTGTACTATTTCGCCCTGCTGTGGCGCCCGTCGTGGCGCTGGGCTGGGTTGTGGATCGGCCTCGGCACCGGCCTGGTGTTCGGCATCAGCCAGCAGCTGCGCGGCGCGCATTTCCTTTCGCATGATGTTGCCACCGCGTTGATATGTTGGCTGCTGTCACTCGGCCTGTACCTGATCGTCAAAGGCATCCTGATCCGCCATCCGCTGGACCGTCCCAACCGCCAGGAGGCAAACGCATGAGTGCATCGGTCCAACGCCCCGCCCGCCCGTCTGCGCTGGCGGGTCTTCGCCACTGGCGGCCACAGCTGTCCACCGAAGCACTGATCGCGTTCACCAGCCTGTTCTTCGCGGTGGCCGGCAACGGCCTGTTCTGGCACAGCGCGATGGCCAGCCATCCGGGCAGCCTGCGCTACGCGCTGTCGCTGCTGCTGTTGCTGCTGGGTGCGCACGGCGTGCTGCTCGGCATCCTGGTCTGGCGCTGGAATGCCAAGGTGGTGATCAGCCTTCTGCTGCTGGTGACCGCGTTCGCCGCGCACTACATGGGCCGCTACCACATCTACCTGGATGCGGACATGCTGCGCAACGTGCTGGCGACCGACCCCAAGGAAAGCCGCGAGCTGATGACCGTGTCGCTGATATGGCCGGTACTGCTGCTGGCGGTGCTGCCGATGCTGGTGCTGTGGCGCGTGCAGCTGCGCCGGCGCAGCTGGGGCCGCAGCCTGCTGTGGCGGCTGGGCTTCCTGGCAGTAGCCGCGGTCACCGCCGTCGGCGGCGCGTTGATCTCGTTCCAGGATGTCTCGGCGCTGATGCGCAACCAGCGCGAAGTGCGTTACCTCGCCACGCCCGCCAATGTGCTGCTGGGCATGCCGCGTGCACTGCGTGGCGACAACCCGGTGCAGCGCGCACCGAAGTTGCCGATCGGAACCGATGCCAAGGCCACGCCGCGGGCGCCGGCCAGCAAGCCGCGCCTGCTGGTGATCGTCATGGGCGAAACCGTGCGCGCGCAGAACTGGGGACTCAATGGCGGCCGCAACACCACCCCGGAACTGGCGCAGGCCAGCGTGATCAATTTCCCGGACATGCATTCGTGTGGCACCAGCACCGAGGTTTCGCTGCCGTGCCTGTTCTCGCCGTGGGGGCGCCACGATTACGACGAGAAGAAGATCCGCGCACACCAGTCGCTGCTGCACGTGTTGAACCGCGCCGGCATCGCGCCGTTGTGGCGTGACAACCAGTCCGGCTGCAAGGGCGTGTGCGAGGGCCTGGACTTCCAGTCGCTGTCCGATGCCACCACGCCGGGCCTGTGCGCCGATGGCCGCTGCATGGACGAGATCCTGCTGCAGGACCTGGCCACCCAGGTGCGGGCCAGGCCCGGCGACCGGGTGGTGGTGCTGCACCAGCTGGGCAACCACGGACCGGCCTACTTCGAGCGCTATCCGCCTGCATTCCGTCGCTTCACCCCGACCTGCGATACCCGTGACATCGGCCGCTGCTCGCGCGAAGAGATCACCAACAGCTACGACAATGCCGTGCTGTACACCGATCACTTCCTGACCAAGACCATCGGCACGCTGCAGGGCATGCAGGACTACGACACGGCGATGATCTACCTGTCCGACCATGGCGAGTCGCTGGGCGAGAAGGGCCTGTTCCTGCACGGCGTGCCCTACGCCATCGCCCCGGCCGAACAGACCCGGGTACCGATGACGATGTGGTTCTCCCCGGGTTTTGCCAGCAGCCGCGGGTTGGACCTGCAATGCGTGCGCAAGCGCTCGGCGGCCTATACCGACCACGACAACCTGTTCCCGTCGGTGCTGGGCCTGATGCAGGTGAAGACGGCGCTGTACGAGCGCGACCGCGACGTGTTCGCCAACTGTGAAGGTTGAGGGGTGTCCGGCAGGGCTTGCAGCCCTGCACCCGCGGTAGTGCCGGCCGCTGGCCGGCAGCCTCGACAGCAACAGCAGAAGCGGGTTTCCTGAGGGATGGCGGGGTGGGTCCGGTGGCGGGAGACGCCGTAAACCCATCCCTGGGGGCTTGGCCGCGGCATCCATGCCGCGGACACTCCCGCCACCGGACCCACCCCGCCTTCGACAGTTTTCCGCGATCTGTTGGACATGCCGATGGGGTCGGATCCGTTTTCCGTAGGAAAACGGATCCGACCCGATTTTGATTGTCGATATCTGACAGATGTGTCGACCAAGGTCGACACCTACCAACAGCACACGGAATCTGTCAGAGGCGGGGCGGTGTCGGAGTGCGGGGTGTCAGCCGCATGGGCCCGAGGCATGCCTCGGGCGGGTTGGGCAGGACGCCCAACCCCGGTCTTGCCGTGTGCGCAGGAAAGCGCACACGAGCAAGCGGCTGCCAAGCCTACACGGACGTACTTGCGGCGTCCCCGCACTCCGACACCGCCCCGCCAAACCAAGAATAGTCCGCTGTTGCTGTTGCTTCTGCCTTTGCCCTTGCTTGAAGGCCTCTGCGGGTGCCGGGCGCCGCCCGGCAGACTTCCGCCACTTGCGGTGACAGCGGCTGCCCACTAGCCTTCGGCCGTCGTTCACCACCCAAGGATCGCCCGTGAAACACCGTCATCTCCTGCTGGCCTCGGCAATCGCCGTTGCCACGCTGGCCCTGGCTGCCTGCAAGAAGGAAGCTGCCCCAGGCACCGATACCGCCGGCAGCAGCGCCCCGGCAACGAAACCGCCGACCAGTTCGTGGCCCGCATCAATGCCGAGTTCAAGGCCGCCTACCCGGAGATGACCTCGGCGCAGTGGTTGTCCTCCACCTACATCAACAGTGATTCCGAGCGCATCGCGGCCAAGGCCAACGAGCGCTCGCTGACCCAGCTCAACAGCTGGATCGAACAGGCTGCGAAGTTCGACGGCCAGCCGATGAGCGAGGACAGCAAGCGCGCGATCCACCTGCTGAAGCTGATGTCCTCGATGCCGGCGCCGCGCGATCCGGCCAAGCTGGCCGAGCTGACCCAGATCGCCACCCGCATGGAAGGCAGCTACGGTGCGGGCAAGTACTGCACCGACGCCAACGATCCCAACTCCTGCCGCCAGCTGGGCGAGCTGGAGCAGGTGCTGGCGCGCAGCCGCGACTACGACAAGCAGCTCGACGCCTGGCAGGGCTGGCACAGCACCACCAAGGGCATGCGCGGCGACTACCAGAAGTTCGTCGGCCTGGTGAACGAAGGCGCCAAGGGCATGGGCTTCACCGATGCCGGCCAGATGTGGCGCAGTGGCTATGACATGCCGCCGGAGCAGATCGGCCCGGAAACCGATCGCCTGTGGGAACAGGTCAAGCCGATGTACGAGCAGCTGCACTGCTACGCACGCGGCAAGCTGGACAAGACCTATGGCAAGGACAAGGCCGTGGGCAACGGCCTGATCGCCGCGCACCTGCTGGGCAACATGTGGCAGCAGGACTGGTCAAACCTGTGGGACCAGCTGGAACCGTACCCCGGCGCCGGCAGCCTGGACATCACCGCGGCACTGGAAAAGCAGTACCAGACCAACCTGAGCGCGGCGCTGGCCAAGGCCGGCAAGGACGCCAACGTCGCCGCGCAGTACAAGGCGCAGCGCGAGGCCGAACTGCGAACCGCCAAGCAGATGACCGAACGCGCGCAGGACTTCTACGTGTCGCTGGGCATGCCGTCGCTGCCGCAGTCGTACTGGGAGCGCACCCAGTTCATCAAGCCCGATGACCGCGACGTGGTCTGCCACGCCAGCGCCTGGGACATGAACATGGAAGGCGACGTGCGCACCAAGATGTGCATCAAGCCGAACGAAGAGAACTTCACCACCATCTACCACGAGCTGGGCCACATCTATTACGACCTGGCCTACAACCCGCTGCCGCCGCTGTTCCAGGGCGGTGCCAACGATGGTTTCCACGAAGCGATCGGCGATACCATCGTGCTGGCGATGACGCCCAAGTACCTCAGCTCGATCGGCCTGGTCGATGCGCCGACCGAAAGCCGCGAGGCAGTCATCAACAACCAGATGCGGATGGCGCTCTCGGGCGTGTCGTTCCTGCCGTTCGGGCTGATGATCGACCGCTGGCGCTGGGGCGTGTTCGATGGCTCGATCACCGCCGACAACTACAACAAGGCGTGGTGGGACCTGAAGGCCAAGTACCAGGGCGTGGCCCCGGCCAGCACCCGTGGCGAAGAATTCTTCGACCCGGGCGCGAAGTACCACGTGCCGGGCAACACTCCCTACACCCGCTACTTCCTGGCGCGCATCCTGCAGTTCCAGTTCTACAAGGGCCTGTGCGATGCGGCTTACTACAAGGGCCCGCTGCATGAGTGCACCTTCTACGGCAACAAGGAAGCCTACCAGAAGTACTGGGCGATGCTGAGCAAGGGTGCCAGCCAGCCGTGGCAGGCCACGCTGAAGGAACTGACCGGCACCGACAAGCTCGATGCTTACCCGATGATCGAGTACTTCACCCCGGTCAACGAGTGGCTGAAGCAGCAGAACGAAGGCCAGATGTGCGGCTGGCAGGCCAACGCGGCCCCGGCGGCGAAATGAGAAAAGGGGCGGGTCCGCGAGGATCCGCCCCTTCCTGGTCGTGTAAAGCCGCTGGTACAACTGCACGGTGGAAATCCGTCTGGCACCAGCGGCCGGCGGTAAGCTCTACCGGAACAGCGATCAAGCCAAGGCCAGGTGTGCGGCTGGCAGGCAAACGCGGCCCCAGCGGCGAAATGAAAAAAGGGGCGGGTCCGCGAGGATCCGCCCCTTCCTGGTCGTGCCGGCCGCTGGTAAGCGCAATTACGCGATGAAGATCCCGCGGGCAGCTTACCAGCGGACGGCTCTACCGGAACAGCGATCAAGCAAAGGGAAGGTGTGCGGCTGGCAGGCCAACGCGGCCCCGGCAGCGAAATGAGAAAAGGGGCGGGTCTGCGAGGATCCGCCCCTTCCTGGTCGTGCCAACTGCCGCTGGCCTAAGCGGCAACAGCCGCCAGCGGGCCGGCTCTACCGGAACAGCGATCAAGCCAAGGCCAGGTGTGCGGCTGGCAGGCCAACGCGGCCCCGGCGGCGAAATGAGAAAAGGGGCGGGTCCGCGAGGATCCGTCCGTTTCTGGTCGTCGCTTACGGCTGGTACGGCAACTGCACGGTGGAAATCCGTCTGGCAGCCGCCAGCGGCTACTCTACCGGAACAGCGATCAAGCAAAGGCCAGATGTGCGGCTGGCAGGCCAGCGCGGCCCCGGCGGCGAAATGAGAAAAGGGGCGGGTCCGCGAGGATCCGCCCCTTCCTGGTCGTCGCCGGCCGCTGGTAAGCAACTGCACGGTGGAAATCCGTCTGGCAGCCGCCAGCGGTAGCTACTACCGGAACAGCGATCAAGCAAAGGCCAGATGTGCGGCTGGCAGGCCAACGCGGCCCCGGCGGCGAAATGAGAAAAGGGGCGGATCCGCGAGGATCCGCCCCATTCTGGTCGTCGCCGGCCGCTGGTAAGCAACTGCACGGTGGAAATCCGTCTGGCAGCTACCAGCGGCGGTACTCTACCCCGACAGCGATCAGCTGTCCTTCTTCGCGGCCATCGCCGCAGCCAGCTCCGCCTTGAACTCCTCGAACGTCTGGCCCTTCTCCTTCGCTTCGGCCTGCGCGGCATCACGCAGCGCGTCGGAGTACATCAGGCGCACCGGCGTGCCATTGCGTTCGTGCAGCTCACCGGCCTGCATGATCAGCGCCAGGACCTGCGCGGCGGAGTCACTGTGGCCGGCGATACGGCCATCCATGCCCAGCACCCATTCGCCGTCGCGGCGCACGACACCGGCCAGCAGGGTGCGCTGCGCGTCGCGCAGTTCGGCATGCGGCTCCACCGGCGACGCCTGGGCGGCGGCCTTGTTGGCGGCCTGCTTTTCCTGGCGACGGCGCTGGTCGCGGCGGATCTTGGAGGTGGTGGACATGGTGCGGTACCGCGGCGAGGGGGGCGCAAGGATAACCCACCCCGCCGGCCAGGCCGCTTCACGCGGCCCCGGTTCGACACGGTCAATCCAGCACCCTGCCCTGCCGCCAGTAGCCCATGAAGGTGATCGCGCGGCGATCCAGCCCGCACGCGCGCAGCAGGTGGCGCCGGATCGCCATCACCGCCCACGCCTCGCCCGCTACCCAGGCATACAGCGGACCGGCCACGCGGGAATCGGCCTGTTCCCAGAGGATCTGCGTATCGACGGCGATCTCCTCCAGCGCCTCCCCCGCTACCCCGCCGGGAGCGGCGGCCAGGCGCGCCTGGACCGCCTGCAGCAGCGGCTGTCCGTAGCTGGCCCGCCCGCGCGGCAGCCAGACCAGCTCGGCCGTGGCCGGTGCCTTCAGGCGCACCGCGTCGCCGGCCTGGGCCACTTCCAGCAGCGCCAGCGTGCGCGGCGGATCCACCCTGGCCGCCAGTTCCTCGAGGATGCCGGCCACCGCCGGTAGCGCGGTTTCATCGGCCACCAGCAGCACCTGGCCGACGCCGACCGGCGGTTTCCATTCCCAGCCCTCGCTGCTGTCGGCGCAGTCGGCGTCCGGGGCCAGCAGCAGCACCCGGTCGCCCGGGCGTGCGTGGATCGCCCAGCGCGACGCTGGCCCGGTCTCGCCGTGGAGGACGAAATCGACGTCGACCTCGCCCTGCTCGGCGCGCAACTGGCGCAGTGTGTAGGTGCGCATCGGTGGGCGCTGATCATCCGGCAGCGCCCGGTAGCGCCGGTACCAGTCCGCACCGCTGGGGACCTGCGGCACCCGCTGGCCAGGCAAGGGGAAGAACACCTTGATGCGCTGGTCCGGGCCTTCGGTCTTCATCCGCGCCACGTCGGCACCGGTGAACACCATGCGATCCAGGGAAGGGGAAAGAACGCGGCGCTCCTTCAGCGCCACCTCGAACAGGCGGTAGGTCTGCTGCGCAGCCATCGGGAAACCTCATGCAACGGCATCGGATCGGCTGGCTGTGGTGCATCCGCGCACCGGCTGGCTGGAGTGCCCAGCCTAGCCCGGTGGTGTCCCGCCGCAAGGGCTGCGGGCGCTGCGACCGCCCCTACCCCTGCGTGCTGCTCAATGGCCCGTGCAGGCCGCCTGCGCCGCGCGTTCGCGCTGGTGTTCCCAGTACCAGAACACGAAGCCGGCGCCGAAGAACCCGGCCTGGCCCAACGCCAGATGCAGCGGGCTGGCACTCAGCAGCGGCGACACCACGCCGGCCACCACGGTGCTGATCATCAGCTGCACGAACGCCTGCAGCGACGAGGCCAGGCCGCGCTGGTGCGGGTACATGTCCAGCACCGCCAGCGCCAGGATCGGGAAGATCAGCGCCATGCCCATGCCACCGAGGAAGATCGGCAGCACCGCCCACGGCAGCACGAACTGCGGCGACAGCGCCACGTAGCCGACGTTCAGCAGCACCGACAGCGCGCACAGGCCGAAGCCGATGGACACCTGCCGTGTGGGCGTGGTGTGCCCGGCCATGCGCCCGGACAGGAACGAGCCGGTGGTCATGCCGCCGATGGTGGGAATGAACAGCCAGGCGAAGCCGCCCTCGCCCAGGTGCAGGTGCTGCATCACGAACACCGGCGCCGAGGAGATGTAGAGGAAGATGCCGCCGAAGCCGATGCTGCCAGCCAGCGCCAGGCGCAGGAAGCGTGGGTTGAAGCCGATGCGCACGTAGTCGCGCAGCAGCACGCGCGGCGACAGCGGCACGCGTGCTGCAAGCGGATGGGTCTCCGGCAGGTAGCGTGCGGTGGCGACCAGCAGGACCAGCGAGAACACCACCAGGAACCAGAAAATCAGCGGCCAGCCCGCGCCACTGAGCAGGATCCAGCCGCCGATGATCGGCGCGATCGCCGGTGCGATGCCGAACAGCATCGATACCTGGCTCATCAACCGTTGCGCATCGTGGCCATGGTAGAGATCGCGGATTACCGCGCGGCCGACGATCATACCGACGCCCGCGGACAGGCCCTGCAGCGCGCGGAACGCCAGCAGCGTGGTCAGGTCGGTGGACAGCGCGCAGCCCACCGAGGCGCCGGCGAAGACCACCAGGCCGCCGAGGATCACCCGCTTGCGGCCCCACGCATCGGACAGCGGGCCGTGCGCCAGGCTCATCAGGCCGTAGAACAGCAGGTACACGCTGATGGTCTGCTGCACCGCCACCTCGTCCACCGCCAGGCGCTGCGCCAGCTGCGGGAAGGCCGGGAAGATGGTGTCGATCGAGAACGGGCCGAACATGGCCAGGCCGGCAAGCAGCAGGGCCATGCGGCGGGTGGAGGGAGCAGCAGCGGCGGTCATGATGAAGGCGTCCGGCAGGGCCATGCGTGGCACGCACGGCGGGCGCCGGTCCCCCTTCTGCAGGGACGGCGCCAGATGAATTCGGGTATGCGGCCATGATAGGTGGGGATTGCGCCCGATGCCATGCAGCGGTGCACAAAACGCATGGCCGGGCCATCGGCCATTCAGGCGCGGCGGCCGGCCCCAGAGGCGGCCGGCGGGCCCGCAACGGGCTATAATCGGCGGGCAACACGGTGGGAGAAGCGGAACACCGCTGCCGAAGGCGCAACGCCCGTAATCGCTCAGGCCCGATACCACCCGTAACAGAACTCTGGAGAGACCGGTTCGATCCGGCGCCGAAGGGGCACGAAGCCGCAGTTTTCCGCGCTTCCAAACTCTCAGGCAAAAGGACAGAGGGGCGCCCCGCAGACCGCCGACCGGCGGCTTGTGCCCGTGCGTGTGCCCTTTCCTGACGGATCCTTCGCCATGTCCCAGAACACCCCTTCCCTGCGTGAGCTCGAGCACCACAATGCGTTCGTCGAGCGCCACATCGGCCCCAACGATGCCGAGATCGCGCAGATGCTCGACGTCGTCGGCCACGCGTCGCTGGATGCGATGACCGATGCCATCGTGCCGGCCAAGATCAAGTCGCCGGCACCGCTGGCACTGCCCGAATCGATGACCGAAGTGCAGGCACTGGCGAAGATCCGTGCGATCGCCGACAAGAACACCGTGCTGCGCAGCTTCATCGGCCAGGGCTACTACGGTACCCACACGCCGAACGTGATCCTGCGCAACATCCTGGAAAACCCGGCCTGGTACACGGCCTACACCCCGTACCAGGCGGAAATCTCGCAGGGCCGCATGGAAGCGCTGATCAACTTCCAGACCCTGTGCGCCGACCTCACCGGCATGGAAATCGCCAACGCTTCGCTGCTGGACGAAGCGACCGCAGCGGCCGAAGCGATGACCCTGGCCAAGCGTTCGGCCAAGTCGAAGTCGGACACCTTCTTCGTGCACGATGCCGTGCACCCGCAGACCCTGGAACTGCTGCGCACCCGCGCCGAGCCCATGGGCATCGTGCTGCGCGTCGGCACCCCGGCCGAGGCACTGGAAGCAGAAGCCTTCGGCCTGCTGCTGCAGTACCCGGACACCTTCGGCCAGATCGGCGATTACAAGGCCCTGGTCGAGGCCGTGCACGCACGCGGCGGCCTGGTGGCCGTGGCCACCGACCTGCTGGCGCTGACCCTGCTGGCCGCACCGGGCGAATGGGGCGCGGACATCGTGGTCGGCAACAGCCAGCGTTTCGGCGTGCCGTTCGGCTTCGGCGGCCCGCACGCCGCGTTCATGGCCTGCCGTGACGCCTACAAGCGCTCGATGCCGGGCCGCCTGATCGGTGTCTCCATCGATGCCCAGGGCAACCCGGCCTACCGCCTGACCCTGCAGACCCGCGAGCAGCACATCCGCCGCGAGAAGGCCACCTCCAACATCTGTACCGCACAGGTCCTGTTGGCGGTGATGGCCTCGATGTATGCCGTCTACCACGGCCCGGAAGGCCTGACCCGCATCGCCCGCCGCACCCACCGCCTGGCCTCGATCCTGGCCGCGGCGCTGCGCAAGGCCGGCGTGCAGGTCGGTGGCGACTTCTTCGATACCCTGCACATCACCGGCGTGCATGCCGATGAGATCCACGCCAAGGCACGCGCCGCCGGTTACAACCTGCGCGCGATCGACAGCGACTCGGTCGGCATCAGCCTGGACGAGACCGCCACCCGCGCCGACGTGGTCGCGCTGGCCGCCGTGTTCGGCGCGCAGGCCGACATTGATGCGCTGGATGCCAGCACCGCCGACGCACTGCCGGCCGGCCTGCTGCGCCAGTCCGCGTTCCTGACCCATCCGGTGTTCAACACCCACCACAGCGAGCACGAACTGCTGCGCTACCTGCGTTCGCTGGCCGACAAGGACCTGGCGATGGACCGCACGATGATCCCGCTGGGCTCGTGCACGATGAAGCTCAACGCCACCGCCGAGATGATCCCGGTGACCTGGCCGGAGTTCTCGCAGATCCATCCGCTGGTGCCGGCCGACCAGGCGCTGGGCTACAAGGAACTGATCGACTCGCTGGAAGCGATGCTGGTCGAATGCACCGGCTACGATGCGGTCAGCCTGCAGCCGAACTCGGGTGCACAGGGTGAGTACGCCGGCCTGTTGGCGATCCGCGCCTACCACCGCTCGCGCGGCGAAGGCCATCGCGACATCTGCCTGATCCCGGACTCGGCGCACGGCACCAACCCCGCCTCGGCGCAGATGTGCGGCATGAAGGTCGTGGTGACCAAGACCGATGCCAACGGCAACGTCGATGTCGAAGACATCCGCCTCAACGCCGAGAAGTACAGCGACCGCCTGGCGGCGATCATGATGACCTACCCGTCCACGCACGGCGTGTTCGAGGAAGAGGTGGTCGAGATCTGCGAGATCATCCACAAGCACGGCGGCCAGGTGTACACCGACGGCGCCAACATGAACGCGCTGGTCGGCGTGGCCAAGCCGGGCAAGTGGGGTTCGGACGTATCGCACCTGAACCTGCACAAGACCTTCTGCATCCCGCACGGCGGTGGCGGCCCGGGCGTCGGCCCGTGCGCGGTCAAGGAGCACCTGGCGCCGTTCCTGCCGGGCAAGCTGGGTGACAACGGTCCGGTCGGCATGGTCAGCGCGGCCAGCTTCGGCAGCGCCTCGATCCTGCCGATCAGCTGGATGTACATTGCGATGATGGGCCGCGAAGGCCTGCGCAAGGCCACCCAGGTCGCGCAGCTCAACGCCAACTACATCGCCAAGCGCCTGGCGCCGCACTTCAAGACGCTGTACACCGGCCGCAACGGCCTGGTGGCGCACGAGTGCATCCTCGACGTGCGCCCGCTGGAGAAGACCAGCGGCATCGGCGCCGAGGACGTGGCCAAGCGCCTGATCGACTTCGGCTTCCACGCCCCCACCCTGAGCTTCCCGGTGGCGGGCACGCTGATGGTCGAACCGACCGAGAGCGAGTCGCTGCACGAACTGGATCGTTTCGTCGACGCGATGATCCAGATCCGCGAGGAAATCACCGCGATCGAAGACGGCCGCCTGGACCGCGAGGACAATCCGCTGAAGAACGCGCCGCACACTGCCACCGCGGTGACCGCCAGCGAGTGGACCCACGCCTATCCGCGCGAGCTGGCCGCCTTCCCGCTGGCCAGCCTGAAGCAGAGCAAGTACTGGCCGCCGGTGGCGCGCGTGGACAACGTATACGGCGACAAGAACGTGATGTGCGCCTGCATCCCGGTCGGTGCCTACAAGGATGATGAAGTCGAGGCGTGATTCCTCGCTGCATCGGATGACAAAACGGCCCGCGAAAGCGGGCCGTTCTCATAAGGGCGCGTGGACCAAGGTCCACACCCACAATAATCACGGGTCCGGCATCTGCCCCAGGCTCAACTGCCACGATACGCCGAAGCGGTCCTGCACCCAGCCGTAGCGGTTGCTGAAATCGTACTCGCCCACCGGCATCAGCCAGTGCCCGCCCTCGCCCAGCACGCGTGCCGCGCGCTCGAACTGTTCGGCACCGGAACACTCGACGAACAGCGAGATCGACGGCGAGAAGGTGAAATCGTGCACGTCCAGGCTGTCGAAGCACAGGTAGTGGGTGCCGCCGAGCAGGAAGATGGCCTGGCGGACCTGGCCGGACACGCCAGCGCCGGCACCGTCAGGATGGCGCTGCAGGGCCAGCAGGCGGAAATCGGCAAAGGCTTCGGCATACAGGGCCAGCGCGGCCTCGGCCTGGCCGGTGAACATCAGGAAGGGACGGCTGCGCAGCATGCGGTACTCCTGGTCGACAGGCCGTTGACGGCCTACACGATCAGGATGGCACGGCGGATGTGCAGCCCCCGTGGTAGTGCCGGCCGCCGGCCGGCACCCCCCATCAAGCCTCGCGCATGCGCCGGGCGATGGCGCTGCCGGCGGCGATCGTGGCCGTCAGCGCCACCATCGACAGGAACTGCAGGCGCGTGTGCGATTCACTCAGCAGCAGGCCGAAGATCAGCGCCAGAATCGCCAGTGCACAGCAGGTCAGCCACGGGAAGCCGGCCATGCGGAACGGCAGCCGGGTGCCACGCCGATCCGCGCGGCGGCGCAGCACCAGCTGCGACACCAGCGACAGCGTCCACACCAGCAGGCAGGTGGAACCGACGATGTTCAGCAGCACCGGCAGCACCCGGTCGGGGAACAGCAGTTCCATCACCGTGGCGGCGAAACCGAACAGCACGCTGGCCAGCACGGCAATCACCGGCACCTGGCGCGGATCGGTCCAGCCCAGCACGGCCGGGGCTTCGCGGCGCTGCGCCAGCGAGTACATCATGCGCGAGGCGCCGTAGAGGTTGGCATTGAGCGCCGACAGCAGCGCGATCACCGCGATCAGGGTGATGGCGGTGCCCGCGCCCGGAATACGGGCAATGTCCAGCACAGCGGCGAAGGGCGACTTCAGCGCCTCGCTGGTCCACGGGACAACCGCGATGATCACGCTCAGCGAGCCGATGTAGAACACCAGGATGCGCCAGGCCACGGTGCGGATGGCCCGGGCGATGCTGCGCTCCGGGTCTTCGGTCTCGGCTGCGGCAACGGCCACGATTTCGGTGCCGCCGAAGGCGAACACCACCACCAGCAGCGCCGCGCCGATCCCGGCCAGGCCCTTCGGCGCAAAACCACCGTGTTCGGTGAAGTTGCTCAGGCCCGGGGAGGTCACCTGCGGCAGCCATCCCATCAGCAGCGCCACGCCAATGGCGATGAACGCCAGGATCGCCGCGACCTTGAGGATGGCAAACCAGAATTCGAACTCGCCGAAGTTCTTCACCCCCAGCAGGTTGATCGCGGTGAAGAACAGCATGAAGGCCAACGCCGCCATCGGCACCGGTACGGCCGGCCAGACCGTCGCCAGCAGCCCGGCCGCGCCCACCGCTTCGGCGGCGATCACGATCACCAGCTGCACCCACCACAGCCAGCCCACCGTGGCGCCCGCGGTGGCGCCCATGGCATCGGCGGCATAGACCGAGAACGCGCCACTGGTCGGCTTGGCCGCCGCCATCTCGCCCAGCGCGTTCATGACGATGATCACCAGCGCGCCGGCCACCAGATAGGACACCAGCACCGCCGGCCCGGCGGCCTGCACTCCCACGCCCGAGCCGAGGAACAGGCCGGCGCCGATGGCGCTGCCCAGGCCCATCATGATCAGCTGGCGGGGCTTGAGCGAATGTCCGAGGCGGGACGGCGAAGCGGTCGGAATCGAGTTGGGCATCGGCGGGGCTGGCGGCGGGCTACAGGGGCGACACCTTACCCTGTCCCGTGCCTGCCCGGATAGGCACAGCGCAGCAGCCGGCTCAGGCCAGCGCCGGCTCGCCGATACCACCGCCGATACGGGCGCGATAGGCACGCGGCGAGAAACCGGTTTCAGCCTTGAACTTGCGGGTGAACGCGCTCTGGTCGCTGAAACCGCAGGCCTGGCCGATGCAGGCAATGCTGTCGTCGCCATGCAGCAGGTGCATGGCCATCTGGATCCGAAGCCGGGTCAGCACTTGCTGCGGGGTCATCTGGAACACCTTGCGGAAGCTGCGCTCCAGCTTGGACAGCGAGAAGCCGGTGATGTCCAGCAGCGTCTGCATGCGCACGTTCTCGGCGTAGTGCGCGTTGAGATGGGCCAGCGCCAGCCGCAGCTGTTCGTACTGGGTGCCCAGGCTGTCCTTCTGGCCCAGGTCGCGGGAAATGCCGATCAGGCCCGCGATGGCGCCATCAACCACCAGCGGACGCTTGCAGGTCAGGCACCAGCCCGGTTCGCGGTTGGCGAACAGGTGCAGCTCCATCAGGTTCTCGATCACCTCGCCGGACAGGACGCGGGCGTCCTGGTCGACGTAGTCGGCGCTGAGGCCGGTCGGGTAGATCTCGGCTGCGGTACGCCCGATCACGTCCTTGCGCGCGCGCAGGCCCAGCCGCCGCAGCATGGTCTGGTTGACGTGGGTGTAACGCCCCTGGCGGTCCTTGATGAAGAACAGCACGTCCGGGATGGCGTCGAACAGGGCTTCGATGTCGGCGGGCTCGACTCGCATGCGGCAAGCATACCCGAGCCTGCTTTTGCCCGTACGTTCACCTTTGCCGGACCGTGGTTTAACGGGACCGGTCCCAGTGTGGTGGCTCCTTGACGATCCGGAGCCACCGTCCATGGCCGCCAGCAAGCCCACCGGCAAGCGCGCAACTGCCCACCCCGAAGACCTGCATCGCGGCCAAGGCGGCGAGCTGCACCTCCAGGCCGGCGGCAGCCACCCGGCAATGACCACCGACCAGGGCATTCCGGTGGCAGACAACCAGAACTCGCTGCGGCAGGGGCCGAGGGGTCCTACGCTGCTGGAGGACTTCATCCTCCGCGAGAAGATCACCCACTTCGATCACGAACGCATCCCCGAGCGCATCGTGCATGCCCGCGGCAGCGCCGCGCACGGCTACTTCGAGTTGACCCGTTCGCTGTCGCGCCATACCCGCGCGCGCATCCTCACCGAGGTGGGAGTGAAGACGCCGGTGTTCACCCGCTTCTCGACCGTGGCCGGTGGCGCAGGCTCGGTGGATACCCCACGCGACGTGCGCGGCTTTGCGGTCAAGTTCTATACCAAGGAGGGCAACTGGGATCTGGTCGGCAACAACATCCCGGTGTTTTTCATCCAGGACGCGATGAAGTTCCCGGACCTGGTGCACGCAGTGAAGATGGAGCCGGACCGCGCCTTCCCGCAGGCCGCTTCGGCCCATGACACTTTCTGGGACTTCATTTCGCTGATGCCCGAATCGATGCACATGATCATGTGGGCGATGAGCGACCGCGCCATCCCGCGTTCGCTGCGGATGATCGAAGGCTTCGGTGTGCACAGCTTCCGCCTGCTGAACGAGGCCGGCGAGTCGACGTTCGTCAAGTTCCACTGGCGGCCCAAGCTGGGCATCCAGTCCACGGTCTGGGACGAAGCGTTGAAACTGCAATCGGCCGACAATGACTTCCATCGCCGTGACCTGTTCGAGGCCATCCAGCGCGGCGACTTTCCCGAATGGGAGCTGGCGGTGCAGCTGTTCACCGAAGAAGAAGCCGACGCCTTCCCGTTCGATCACCTGGATCCGACCAAGATCATTCCCGAATCGCTGGTGCCGTTGCAGGTGATCGGGCGCATGGTGCTGGACCGCTGGCCGGACAACTTCTTCGCCGAGACCGAGCAGGTGGCGTTCTGCCCGGCCAACGTGCCGCCCGGCATCGACTTCAGCAACGACCCGCTGCTGCAGGGCCGCCTGTTCTCCTACCTGGACACCCAGCTGCTGCGCTTGGGCGGCCCGAACTTCCACCAGATCCCGGTGAACGCGCCGAAGTGCCCGTTTGCCAATCATCAGCGCGATGGCCGCATGCAGATGCAGGTGCCCAAGGGCCGGGTGGCCTACGACCCCAGCTCGCTGCAGGACGACACCCCGCGCGAGACGCCCACCGGCTTCCGCAGCCACGCCAGCGCCGACGATGGCCGCAAGGGCCGCACCCGCGCAGAGAGTTTCGCCGACCACTACAGCCAGGCCCGCATGTTCTTCCGCAGCCTGGAAAAGCCGGAGCAGGCGCACCTGGCATCGGCGCTGGTCTTCGAGTTGTCCAAGGTGGAAACGCTGAAGGTGCGGGTGCGCACGGTCAGCCACCTGCGCAACATCGATGACACGCTGGCGCAGCGCGTGGCCAATGGCCTGGCCCTGCCTGCACTGCCCGACCCCGCGCCAACCGCTACCCCGGTGCGAGACATGCCGCCGGCCCCGGAAGTGCGCGTGATCGGGCGTAACAAGCCCACCCTGCAGGGTCGCTGCATCGGCATCCTGTTCGACGAAGGCTCCGACGCGCGCGTGATTGCCAGCCTGAGCAAGGCGGCCCGGAAGGCAGGTGCAGACGTGAAGCTGGTTGCACCAAAAGTGGGAGGCGCCACGCTCAGTGACGGCAGCGTACAGGCCGCTGATGGGCAACTGGCCGGCACGCCATCGGCCGTGTTCGATGCGGTGGCCGTGGTGCTGAGCGTAGAGGCATCAAAGGCGTTGTCGAAAGAGAGCGCCGCCCTTGAGTTCGTCAGCCAGGCGTGGGCACACCTGAAGGCCATCGCCAGCGACGCGGGCGGCCAGGCGCTGCTGAAGGCGGCGCGGGTCGGCAACGACCCCGGCATCGTCGAAGCAGAAGACGCCAAGGCATTCCTGGCGGCGGCCGCCACCCGCCAGTGGGCGCGTGAGCCCAAGCTGCGCCTGCTGGCCTGACCACAACGACAGGAGAATCGTCATGCCCCGTGGTGACAAATCCGCATACACCGAAAAGCAGAAGCGCCAGGCCGAGCACATCGGGGAAAGCGAACGTGATCGCGGCGCGAGTGAAGGCACCGCCGAGCGCATTGCCTGGGCCACCGTGAACAAGCAGGACGGCGGCGGCAAGCGCGCCGGCAGTGCCCGCAAGGGCGCGAAGAAGGCGACCAGCAAGAAGGCTGCCAAGAAGGCGCCTGCGAAGAAGGCGGTGGCGAAGAAGGCACCGGCTCGCAAGACCGCGACAAAGAAGGCCACAAAGAAGACGGCGAAGAAGGCTGCGGCCAAGAAGGCGGGTACGGCCGCCTCGCGGAGCGCCGCCGCAAAGAAGGCGGCCAAAACGCGGGCCGCGAAGAAGACCGTGCGCAAGGCGGCGGCGAAGAAAGCTGCGCGTACGCGTGCGCGCGGCTGAAGCGTCGGTCAGGAGGGGAGCGTCCTCATCCATGCGGCAACTTCGGCTGCGGCTGCGTCAGCACGGGCCTGCAGCAGCAGATGGGGCCCTTCCAGCGATACGTGCCGGGCGTCGGGCAACAAGAGCTGCAGCTCGGCCACGCTGGGCGGCCACAACAGGTGGTCCTGTCGTGCATGCAGGCATAACGTCGGCAGCGTGAGCTTCGGCAACTGCGCGCGGACATCGATCTGCAGTGTCGCCGCAGCGCGCTGCCGCAGTATCGCGGCCGGCGCCGCAGCGATCGCATGTCGCAGCTCGCGAAGGTTCATGCGTGTCCGCCAATGCCCCAGCAGAAGCCGGGCCAGCAACGCCAGCGGTGGCCGTGGCCATGCAGGGGCAAGCAAGCGTGCGCTCGCCGCTGGCAGCGGCACCGGTCGCCGCGCGAAGGTCGTACTCAGTATCAATCCGCGCAATCCCGGCGGTGAAGCCGCCGCCAGTTCGATGGCCAGTGGCCCGGCAAACGATTCAGCCAGCAGCACAAAGAGAGACACGGGAAGCTGTGGACGCAGGATCGACGCCAACGTAACGTAGTCCTGCGGCCCGTGCATGGGTAGCGGCAGCACCTGCACGGTAACTCCCTGGCCCTGCATCGCCTCCACGAAGCATGTCGACAGCAGGCCGCTGCCATCCAGCCCGGGCAGCATCACGATCGGGAGCATCACGGCGCTCATCACATTGCTCACCTTCCAGGCCCCTTCGCACGATTCCCTGCCCCGCAGCTTCGCTTATCGGCTCGACCCAGGGAAGTGCACGCCGCTGATCGCGGCGCTACCCTGATGGCCCCCCGACGGAACAGAGAAGGTGGCATGCGCAAGCCCCGCTGGCTCAGCTTGACCGGCATCGCCCTATGCGCGCTCTATCTCGCGCTGACCGCCTGGCTGGTGTTCGATGCCCGGTCCAACAGCGACCCCAAGAGCGTCTACATCCTCATGCAGCTGCCGGTGATGCTGCAGACCGCAGCACTCAACGCCATCGGCGTAGGAAGCTGGCTTTCCGGAATGACTTGGATGACCGTCTACCTCCTGGTGATTCCCCCCACGCTTGGCGTGCTGTACCTGCTTGGGGCCATGCTCGGCAGCGTCCTGGAGCAATGAGGGCGATCCTCCCTGCTGCCTGAGCGGGAGATGGGAATACGGCCGCTCAAGGCGGCCGTATTCCTGTCACTGCACTGGCAGCCCGCTCAGGCTGCGTGACGGGGCACAGCAGAGACCACCGCGCCTTCCACCTTGAATACCGCCACCGACGTGGTCAGCGCATGCGCCTGTTCTTCCAGCGCGCGGCTCGCGGCAGTGGCTTCTTCCACCAGGGCCGCGTTCTGCTGGGTCACCTGGTCCATCTGCACCACCACCTGGTTGACCTGCTCGATACCGGCGGCCTGCTCCTTGCTGGCCGCTGCGATGTCGCTCATCAGCTGGGTGGTACGCGAACTGGCTTGGGCCACGCGCGCGATTGCAGCTTCGGATTCAACGGTCACCGCCAGGCCACTCTTCACCTTGGCAGCGGCGTCTTCGATCAGTTCCTTGATTTCCTTGGCGGCGACACCGGCACGCTGCGCGAGCGTACGCACCTCGCTGGCGACCACCGCAAAGCCACGCCCCTGCTCGCCCGCGCGGGCGGCTTCCACTGCAGCGTTCAGTGCCAGGATGTTGGTCTGGAACGCGATGCCGTCGATCACCGTCGAGATTTCCGAAATGCGTGCCGAAGACTGATCGATCTCGCCCATCACCGAGGCCATCTGTGCCATCGCCTGCTCGGTCTCGCGCACGGCGGCACCGGCGGCATGCGCTTCACTGTCGGCCTGCCGCGCCAGTTCGGCGTTCTGGCGTACGGTCGAGGTCAGTTCCTCCATCGACGCGGCGGCCTCCTCCAGGTTGGCCGCCTGCTGTTCGGTGCGGCGCGAGAGGTCGTTGTTACCGGCCGCCAGTTCCTGCGCGGCATTGTTGATGCTGTCGGCGGCGGCCTGGATGCCCTGCACGATGCCGGTCAGCTGCGCGGTGGTGGTATTGGCGTCGTCACGCATGCGGGCGAACACGCCGTCGTACTCGCCGTCCATGCGCGCGGTCAGGTCGCCGTGCGAAATCGCGCGCAGCACGTCGGAGACATCGGCGATGCTGGCCTGCGAACTGGCCATCATGCCGTTGAGGTGCTCGACCATTGCCTTGAACTGGAACTGGAACGCAGCGGCATCACCACGCATGCTGAAGTCACCGGCGCGAGCGGCGCGGGCCAGTTCATCAATCTGCGCGTTAATCGCCATCAGGCTCTGCTTCACTGCAGCCAGGGTACGGGTCAGCGTGGACTTCTCGCCGGGGTAGTCAGGCAGATCACGGCTGAGGTCACCGATGGCGTAGCGCTGCATCACCTCGGCCATCAGCAGTTCCACCTCCACGTGCGATTCGACCAGGCTGTTGGTGGCCTGCACCATGCGGCCGAAATCGCCGGGGAAGGCGCTGGCGTCCATGCGATAGCGGATCGCACCGGCCTCGTGCTGCTCGGCCATCTGCAGCTGCGCGCCGATCGCCGCATGCACGCTCTGGCGGACGCTGGCCATGGCCTCGCCCAGCTGGGTCAGTTCGTCGCGGCCACCGAGGCGGAACTCCTGGTCCAGCTGCCCCTTTGACAGCCGCTCGGCCAGGTTCACCGCGCGCGCCAGCGGGCCGGTCAGGCTGCGGCCGATCATCACCGAGGCAGTGATGCCCGCCAGCAGCGCGACGCCGCCCAGCACCAGCAGCTGCAACAGGCTGCGCTCGCCCAGGCGGATCGCTTCGGCAGCAGCCTTGCGGCTTTCCTTTTCCTCGAAGTCCACGCCGTCCGACAGCGCCTTGTTCCAGCCGTTGGCCGCGTCCTGCACCGGGCCCAGGGTCAGCGCCACGGCACCCGGATAGTCGCCCTGCTCCATCAGCTCGCTGGTCTGCTTGTTGAGCGGGCGTGCGATGGCTCGCTTGGCGGCGATGGTTTCCGCAATGGCTTTGCCTTCGGCATCACCCGGAAGCGCCTGGTAGGCGGACCAGCTGGCCTCGTAGCGCTTGACCAGATCGGCAATGCGCTTCTCGTCGCTGCTGCGGTCGTCACCTTGGCGGATCAGCATCTCGCGGCGCACCACCATCATCTGATTGTTGGCATCGAGCATCTGCGACAGCAGGCGCACCTTGGCCACGCTGATATCGACCACCTGCTGCATCGCGCGCTTCTGCACGACGCTGGCGGTGGCCCCGGTAGCGACCACGGCGGCAACCAGCAGCAGCAACAGGCCAAAGCCCAGCCCAAGACGCCAGGCAACCCTGACATTCCTCAAGTAGTTCATCGGTACATCCAAAACGGGGGGATGCGCCCTTATCGGCGTGGCCCGAAGCGCCTTGATGGGAGCTGCCACGCTCGTCCGGGTGCGGTTCAGAGAGGTGATGGCGTCGATTCCTGGCGCTAGCGACCCTAAAGTTCCCTTCCATGCTGCCAAGGGTGCCCGCCTACATCGTGGCCCCTTAGAATCGAATCGATCCTTGAAGATGAATGGATACATCTGATGAGCCACGATTTTCCCCACCAGTTGATTATTTTCGGCCCACCGGGAACCAGCAAGAGTTACAAGGCCCGGCATGAGAAGACGCCGATGCTCGGCATTCGCCCGGACGAGGTCATCCCTGTGACGTTCCACGCCGAGTTTGGTTACGGCGATTTCGTCTCCCGCCTGTTGCCACTGTCCGAGGGCAACAAGGTCCATTACCAAGTGCATGCCGGCCCCTTCATCCGCGCATTGGCACTTGCCCTTCACCGTTCAGAGCATGGCACGGCCGATTCGCCGCCTCGCAACGTTGTCCTGCTCATTGACGAAATCAACCGCGGCAACTGTGCGGAAATCTTCGGCGACATTTTCCAGCTGCTGGACCGGGACGATGACGGACAATCCAGCTATTCCGTCTGTGCCTCGAAACTGACGGTGCAGGCGCTGATCAACGAGATCCGCGAACTTGAAGCTCGCGATGACAGAGACTCCTCCACGCTGATCGGTCGTATCGAAGATGAGCGCATGCTGAGGCTTCCGGCGAATCTCTACCTGATCGGGACCATGAACACTGGCGACGAATCGATCTTCTTCATGGACTCTGCATTCAAGCGCCGCTGGAATTTCCAGTTCAGTCCAGCCGAGTTCAATGCAGTTCCCGCTGCGCAGGCCAATGCAACGATCGAAGGCCACCCATCGGTTACCTGGAAGATGCTGGTGGATGCTCTCAATGCGATGATCGTCGAGAAATGCACCTCTCCGAATCTCGACGACAAACTGATCGGCCCCTGGTTCATCAAGGCGCGGGCCATCGCTGCAACAACACCACCCGCGACGCTGGAACAGACGCACGCTGCATCGATTGCCGAACTGCGCAAGCTTGCCCCAGGGGCTGCGGAGTACATGCAGGGCGCGGACTACAGCCAGAGGTTCGACGATGCATTCTGCAAGCTCCGGAAATCCTGCAATGCCGAGACCTTGAAGGCAATCGACACACTCTCGGGCTTTGACGAGTCCGCCAAGCGCAAATTGAAGACTATTGCCTTTGCCATCAGTGGCTCATCCCCCTACTACAAGTCAAAGATAAACTTCCAGAAGACCAAGGACGGGATGCTCATTGAGGATTTCGTCGAAGCGCTTGCCGTGACACAGGAAGTCCATCCCATTGCCCACCATATCGCCGCCAGTGATATCGAGGGAAAGCTATTCCTCTACCTGTGGGACAACGTCTTCGAAAGGGACAAGTCCCCACTTGCAGAATGGCTGCGTATTCCCCCGGAATCACTGAGGACCTTCGGACAGTTTTCCGCCCGACGCGATGACTTCATCCGCAGCTGCACTGTTTCGGAAGATCTGCATGCAGCTGCATGACGTCAGCGTCGTCGCGGCTGGGTCCAGCGCTGTGGGCCTGTTCGTGGAAGATGGACGCACCGAGCTGCGCGTGCCGCATGGCATGCCGACCTCCACCGCGCCCCGCGACGCATTCCGTCTGCTCTACCTGGCTTTCGCCGCTTTCAGGAATGTCCAATCAGATCTCGGACATGCACCGCAGCAAGACGGCGTTGAGGCAGACACGCATGGACGTGGACTTGCAGCGGCCCCCGCTTCGTTCGTCGACGCCATTGCCATCGACTCGCTGTTCAACCATTCCAATCCACTTCGACTGCTGTCACTTCGCTCACAGATGGCGCGGCGGCAGGATGGCAATCTGAAGTACGCTGACCGCCAGCTTCACCATGCATTGTTCAACGACGACGACGCCCCCTTCTTTCCGAAGCTTCCCACCCGGCGAAGCGTATGCGAACGCGGAACCGCCGACATCGTCGGCCTGTATTTTTTTCTCGCTGACGACTTCTATCGCAACCTGCTGCAGATCGATCCCGGCATCATCTGGGGACGCTTCACCATGGATGCCGTACAGCGCGCAACGGACTTCCGCCATCGCCATCTGCGCGAGGGTGACTCGCTGCATGAAGGTGATGCCTGGGCACAGGAGCTGCTGCTGCGGCGACTCCAGCAACTCCTGAGAACGTGCTACCGGCAGGCAACGCTGCGCAGCGCGGAGTTTCTTTCGCTGCATGCAGCACTGGAACGCTACCTTCATCCCGCGCTCGCAGGTAGTGTGCAGCAGGGCCAGGTCTGGGGCATGCGGGATTTCTGGCCTGTCTGGGAATCCATGTGCCTGCATGATGCCCTGCAACAGGCGAGCGACACGCACGGCACATCCGTCGTCACCTGTGACAGTACTTATCTCCCATCCCACCCCATCGCCATCGAGCAACGGGACACCTGGGGACAGCGACAGCATTCAATGTTCGCCCATAACGGACTCTGTCGCCGTCCCGACCTGTTGCTGCAACGCGGCTCCGCGTACACCGTGGTCGATTTCAAGTACTACCCCATCGCACCCGACTGGCATCAGCGAAGCCGTCGCGACGAAGACGAGAAGGCGCCCTCCTTGAAGGAGAAAGCGCAGAAGGATCTGGACAACATTGAGTTGTATGGACTTCTGCTGCACCGTCACCTTGCTGCGGTGGAGCAGGTATCGGCAACGATCACCCTGGAGTTCTGGCTCCCCGGAGGCGAAGCGCAGCGGATTCACATCCGCAGCTCGCCTGCCTGGAACCCACCACTAGAGGTAGTGACTCTTCCTCTGCCGGACATGATCAGGCGCTACGGAGAGCGACATGCCTTCAGCATGCGCGGCAACCACGCGCATGCAGTTGCCAAAGCTGCGTGAAGACAGACTGCTCAGGTGTGGGTCAGGCTTTTCACGCGGGCTGCTCGTGCTCCGCTGGCATGGTGGACGGGCATCCCCTTGGAGCCGCCCATGCTTTCAGCCCGCGTCGCTTTGCTGTCCCTCACCTTGCTGGCACCTTCTGTCTTTGCGCAGGCTGCGCCTCTTGGCCTTCCCGCCCCGATCGCTGAAAAAGCCGGGCCGGACACCGCAGCACGCTCCGCCCTGCACGCCCAGGTGCTGCTGGATCGCGCGAATTTCTCGCCGGGCCAGATCGACGGCGAAGTCGGCAGCAACCAGCGGCGCGCGGTGTCGGGTTTCCAGGCGGCGCACGGCCTGACCGTCACCGGTGAACTGGACGACGCGACCTGGAAGGCCCTGCAGGCTGATACGGTCACCCCCCTGGCCAGCTACACGCTGACCAGCGAGGATGTCGCCGGGCCGTTCCAAGCGGTGCCGAAGGGCCCCGCCGCACAGGCCAAACTGAAATCGCTGGGCTTCAACAACGTCGAAGAGTCGCTGGGCGAACGCTTCCACGCATCCCCTGAGCTGTTGAAGCTGCTCAATCCGGGCGTGGATCTGAGCAAGGCCGGCAACCGCATCCAGGTGCCCAACATCGCACCATCGGCACTGCCGAAGGCAGCCAAGGTGGTCGTCGACAAATCCGACTCGACCCTGCAACTGCTGGATGCCCAGGGCAAGGTGATCGCGCAGGTGCCTGTCTCATCCGGCAGCCAGCATGATCCGCTGCCGATCGGCGAATGGAAGATCCTGGGCGTTTACCGCGACCCGCCATTCCACTACAACCCCAAGCTGTTCTGGGATGCGCGCAAGGGCGAAAAGAAGGCGACGCTGCCGCCGGGTCCGAACAATCCGGTCGGCCGGGTCTGGATCGACCTGTCCAAGCCACACTACGGCCTGCATGGCACGCCCGAGCCCGGGCATGTCGGCAAGACCGAGTCACATGGCTGCGTGCGCATGACCAACTGGGATGCACTGCGCGTGGCCGACGCAGTAGACACCTCGGTACCCGTGCTGATGCAGGAGTGAGCCGATGCGCCTTTCTCAGCTGATCGTACTGGGCGTGCTGCTGGGACTGGGGGCCGGCTGGTGGCTGCACCGCGATGCAGGCGAGCCGGTAGCCGCCTCGCTGCCGGAAGCACAACCGGCAGCCGCTGTGGCGCCGGCGAAGGAATCCGTCGCGCCGCTCGCCACGGCCCCTGTCCCCGCCCCAACCGCACCGTCAGCCGCGCGGGCTGCGGATGCGCCGTCCGGCCTGCTGCTGCCGGTCCAGGGCGTCGCGGCCTCGCAGCTGCGCGACACCTTCACCGATGCGCGCAGCGAAGGCCGCGTGCACGATGCCATCGACATCCTGGCCGATGCCGGTACGCCGGTACTCGCGGTGGCTGATGGCACGGTGGAAAAACTGTTCGACAGCAAACGCGGCGGCTTGACGATCTACCAGTTCGAGCCCAGCGGACGCTGGTGCTACTACTACGCGCATCTGCAGCGCTATGCCGACGGCTTGGCGGAAAAGCAGGTGATCAAACGCGGGGAGGTGATCGGCTACGTCGGCAGCACCGGCAATGCCAGCGCCGAGGCCCCGCACCTGCACTTCGAGGTGCATGTGCTGGGGCCGGAAAAACAGTGGTGGAAGGGAGAGTCGATCAATCCCTATCCCTTGCTGCATCCACGGTACGCGGGAGACTAGCTGCGACGTTGCCTCATGCCTGGAGGGCCTGTTTCCCACAGAAGTCGGGTTCAGTAATCACCAGTCTTACGTGGACTGGACAGCCCAGGATGCAGCGAAAAAAATATTCTGGCATGTTTGCACGGCTGGATAACCAGCACTATGGAGATGAAAGTCATGGACTCGCATGCCTGCCAACAAGGGCCCAAACGCCTCTCGAACTTCTGGCTTGCTCTTACCCTATTGATAGCTCCTATCTGTGCCCAGGCGCAGATCCAGACGAGTGCCAAATCTTCTTCCCCAATCATCGTTGCAGACTTCTCCAGCATGACCAATGGGTCACTGGCGGGAACCCAGATGGATGCCCCAATGTCCACATTTACCGTCAATGGCCAGCGGCTATGGATAAAGTCCGAATGGAACTACCAAGCTGGGGGAATCAAGCATTCACTTCATCAAGGCTCCCTGGATGCGCCCTATACTTCACTGAAATGGTCGAAGAACAGTTGTAACAGAGGAACAAACAACTTCTGCGTCAATGGCCCTGGCACTGCATTCACTGCATTCAAAACCAGCGACACCATCGATGTGTGGTTTGTGAACACCTATCAAGCAAACGAGCAGGGAGAAATCCTTGCGTTCGTACATGAGGAGCGCGTAGGCGGATCCGGCGGTGTGGCAGGAAACCAGGAGGGGAAGACCAGAATAGGACTCGCATGGTCCAGTAATGGTGGAGAGAGCTGGGCCTATCTGGGGCGAATACTCAGCGCCCATGGCGAGCCGCAACCGCACAACATCCAGGGACTTCCATACGTCACGCGCGATGGTTACATCTACGTCTACTTCACCGATACGTCAGGCATAGCCATCGCACGCGCGCCAATCGCCGACGTCATTGCAGAGGCACGACAGGGCAACGCAGGTGCGCAGCTGTGGAAAAAGTACTATGCAGGCGCATTCACCGAACCTGGGCTGGGTGGGAACTCAAGCAGGATTGCGCCGTGGGGCATCACGCATTCGCAAGCAACCTACAGCACCCACACGGGGAAGTACTACATGGCGTTGACGTTCATGACCTGGGGGGGCCGAAACACCAACGTTGATCTCTACGAATCGGATGATGCAATCAACTGGAGCCCCTCACTCAGCATCGCCGACGAAACCGCATCCAATTCTCACCCGGTCAGCGGCTACCAATACTGCTCGATTGCGGACGCGGCAGGGCGCACCAACGCCATTTCCGGCCAACACATATACATTTACTGCCTCAAGGACCCAGGCGTTGTGCCTCGGAACTTCGCCATCTACCGCTGGAAAGTCAATCTTGGCGTATCCACGGATACTTTTCGGCAATCGACCGACTTCTCATCATCGCAGGGGCCGTACTGGTGGTACCAGAAGGGAAGCGATGCAGGCATATTCGATCTGAACTGGATCAGTTCGTATTGGGGAAGCAGCACGGACTGGCCGCGCATCTGGCGGGATAGCATGCACCCGGCTCCGGTGGAGATTCCCGTACTGAAATGGGTCGCGCCCAAGGCGGGAACCGTGAGAATCGAAGGCACATTGCGCGACGCGGACATCACCTGCGGGGATGGGATCAACGCATCGGTCGTACACAATGGCGAGCAGATCTATTCAACGGCCATCGACAACGGAGACACTGTCGGCAAGTCATTGAACATCGTTCGGCATGTCGTGCCCGGCGACGGTATATTCTTCATGGTGGGAGCCAGAGCGAATCACTTCTGCGACAGCAGCCGTTGGGATCCATCTATTACTTACGAATAGAGTTGAGACAGGTCTTCGAGTCAATTTTCGACTCTACGTAGGACTCTACGTAGGCAGATGAATTCGGCCGACCAGCTCCACTTACTCGGTGAGCCTCCAATCTTGACATTGTCACGATTGAACACAGGTGGTGCGGCGCTGCCAGCGCCGCAACGCCAGAGTGAAGACAGCCAGCGCGGCCCCTGGAATCAGCAGGAACAGCGCCGCCATTTTCCAGAAGAAGAACGGCCACAGCCAGAGGTAATCCAGGTCGGTCAGCTTCAGCAGGTCCAGCGGTGGCTGCAGTTCGATGTCTGCCGAGTGCCCCGCCAGCGCCGGGTCCACCTCCAGCACCGTTACCCGCAACCATGAGCGGCCGCGTGGCAATGCGTCGCCGCGGCCATAGCCGTAGTAGGGCGCCATGAGGCCGCTGGACTCAACCGAAGCCAGCGCGCGATTGATGCCTTGCCCGGCCACTCCCGAACGCTCCCCTGCGCGGAAGTCTCCATGATCGGTCGGAGTTTCGATGCGCAGCAGCACCTCGGGGTCAGCCTCTGTACCGTCCGCGGCATAGCGCAGGCGCAGCCGAAGTTGATCACCGATGAGGCGATAGACGGTGAACTGGGCGGTTGCGCCAGGGCTCAGCACCAACGGCACCGTCTGCGTGCGCGAAGCCAGGCTATTGGCAGCCGCACCCAGCAGCAGTACCAGGCAGGCGATGCCCCACAGGCTCCACAGCACCCACAGGGTGACCCGTATAGCCATCGCGCCCTTCAAGCTGACGTCCTGGTCATCGCGTCGCTTTCCCGCTGGCCCTGCCCCCCAATGACGAAAAAGCCCCGCTTGGGCGGGGCTTTTCCTGTCACCTATGCCGGGCAGCCCCGGCATTACCTCAGGCGAACGGATCCTGCAGCACCATGGTGTGGTCGCGGTCCGGGCCGGTGGAGACGATGCTGATCGGGCAGCCGGCCAGCTCTTCCAGCGAACGCAGGTAGGCGCGTGCGGCCGGCGGCAGGTCGTCCCACTGGGTGATGCCGTGGGTGTTCTCGCTCCAGCCCGGGAACTCCAGGTACACCGGAGTGCATTCTTCCCAGCCCTGTGCGTCCAGCGGCGCGTACTCGGTGCGCTTGCCGTTGTATTCGTAGGCGATGCAGACCTTCAGCTTTTCCATGCCGTCCAGCACGTCCAGCTTGGTGATGCACAGGCCGCTGATGCCGTTGATAGCCACCGCACGCTTCAGCGCGACGATATCCATCCAGCCGCAACGACGCGGACGGCCGGTCGACGCACCGTACTCGGCGCCGCGGTCACGGATGCCCTGGCCGATTTCGTCGTCCAGTTCGGTCGGGAACGGGCCGCCGCCGACGCGGGTGGCGTAGGCCTTGGCGATGCCCAGCACGTAGTCGATCGAATCAGCACCGACGCCGGAACCGGCCAGCGCACCACCGACGGTGGTGTTGGAGCTGGTGACGTACGGGTAGGTGCCGTGGTCGATGTCCAGCAGCGCACCCTGCGCACCTTCGAACAGCACGCGCTTACCCTGCTTGCGCAGGTCGTGCAGGATGCCGGCCACGTCGGACTTCATCGGCTGCACGTATTCGCCGAAGGCCAGTGCTTCGTCGAAGGTCTTCTGGAAATCGACCGCATCGGTATTCAGATACTTGGTCAACACGAAGTTGTGGTAATCCAGCGCGGTGCGCAGCAGTTCTTCCAGCTGCTTGGGGTAATGCAGGTCGGCGATGCGGATGCCGCGACGTGCCACCTTGTCTTCGTAGGCCGGGCCGATGCCGCGCCCGGTGGTGCCGATCGCCTTGCCACCGGCGGCGCGCTCGCGCGCCTGGTCCAGGGCGATGTGGTACGGCATGATCAGCGGCGCGGCCGGGGAGATCTTCAGGCGCGAACGCACTTCCACGCCGGAGGCTTCCAGCTCGGCGATTTCCTTCTGCAGCGCAGCCGGCGAGATCACCACGCCGTTGCCGATCAGGCACAGCGCGTCGTCACGCAGGATGCCCGACGGGATCAGGTGCAGGACGGTCTTCTTGCCGTTGATGACCAGGGTGTGGCCGGCGTTGTGGCCGCCCTGGAAGCGCACGACGGCGCCGATTTCCTCAGTGAGCAGATCGACGATCTTGCCCTTGCCTTCATCGCCCCACTGGGCACCCAACACTACGACAGACTGACCCATGACGGGCTCCTCGATTTGTTGCGGCCATCGGGGCCGCGGACGGGTAAACCGTGGCGGGGCTGGCCAGCACCTGGAGGGCGGCTCCAAACGGGGAGCGGCCGGCGATGGAAGGCCCAGACACGGAAAAAGCCGAACGGGGAGGCCCGTCCGGCTTTTGTGCATTATCCGGGTTTCCGGGGTCCGCTGCCACCTTTCCGACGGACGGCTTCACCGGCCGGTCAGCCGCCCCGCCCGGTCGTGCCGGCCGGTCAGGCCCCGACCGGTAGTGCCGGCCGCTGGCCGGCAATCCCGGGATGCCGGCCAGCGGCCGGCACCACCCTGCTAGTGGCGCGCCCACCACAGCAGGCTCAGGCCGGCCAGCAGCACCAGCCCCCCGAAGCTGCGCAGGGCCGGGCTGGGCAGGTCCAGCAGGCGTTCGGCCATGCGCTTCCAGGCAAACGGCGCAACGAACAGGAACAGGCCTTCCAGCACCGCCACCAGGCAGACGGCGGCGAACAGATCTTTCATGGGGGAACTCCGGAAAAAGCACGGGGCCCGGCGTTTGGCCGGGCCCCGTGGGGTAATGCCCTGCGACCTCAGCGGTCGTTCTTCAGGTACTGCAGGAACGGGTCGTTCTTGTCGAGCACGATCACGCCGTTGCCGTCGGTCATGGAGCCGCGGTACGCCTCCAGGCTGCGGTAGAACGCGTAGAACGACGGATCAGCCGAACCGGCCTTGCCGTAGATGCGGGTGGCTTCCGCGTCACCTTCACCGCGCAGGCGCTGTGCATCGCGCTCGGCCTCGGCGATCAGCACGGTGCTGTCACGGTCGGCCTGGGCGCGGATGGTCAGCGACTGCTCCTCGCCTTCCGCGCGCAGCTTGGCCGCTTCCTGCTTGCGCTGGGCACGCATGCGCTCGTACACATCGTTGATGACCTGGCTGTCGGTCGGCAGGTCCACCTGCTTGATGCGCAGGTCGATCATCTGCATGCCCAGGCCCGCCACGGCCTCGTTGATCCCCTTCAACTGCTCGGCGATCAGCTCGCTGCGGTCGCCGGACACCAGCTGCTGCAAGGTGCGCGAGTTGATCTGGTTGCGCAGCGAATCGGTGATGATCGGCGCCAGGCGGGCGTTGGCCACGCGCGGGTCGCCGCCAGTGGCGCGGAAGTAGTCACCTACGTTGGAGATGTAGCCGATGGCGAAGAAGTCGACGCTGACGTCCTTCTGCTCGGCGGTGAAGTAGCGTGCCGGCGCGGTGTCGAGCACCTGGAAGCGGCGGTCGAAGACCTTCACCGTTTCCACCACCGGCACCTTGAAGTGCAGGCCCGGCTTGATGTCCGAACGCACCACCTTGCCCAGGTTCAGCACCATGGCGGTCTGGTCCTCGCGGACCACGTACACCGAGCCGAGCAGGCCCAGCACCACCGCCACGATCACGGCGATCCAGATTGGACTCTTCATCGGCTGCCCTCCTCACGGCCGCTCGGTCGCCCGGTCGGGCGGCCCACCGGCCGGCCCGGATCACGGGAAGCTTCCACCGCTGCACCCGGCAGCGACGGCATGACCACGTCCGGGTTGGCCACGGCGGCCGGAGCCGACGTGCTCGGACGGGTATCGCCGGTCATCGGCACGTAGATCAGCTGGCGTCCATCACCACCGATCACCTTGCGGTTCTCGCTCAGCACCTGCTGCACGGTCTCCAGCCACAGGCGCTTGCGGGTCACTTCCGGCGCGTCCTTGTACTGGGCCTGCAACAGGCTGAAGCGCTGCGCGTCACCCTCGGCCTTGGAAACCACGGCCTGCTTGTAGCCTTCGGCGGTGGTACGGGCGCGCGAGGCCTGGCCACGGGCCTCCGGCACGACCTTGGCGGCGTACGCCTGGGCTTCGTTGATCAGGCGCTCCTTGACCTGCTGGGCACCGTTGACCTCGTCGAAGGCCGGCTTCACTTCTTCCGGCGGACGGGCGTCCTGCAGGGTCAGGCCGGTCACGGTGAGGCCGGTCTTGAATGCCTTCAGCAGCGCCTGCAGGCGCTCCTCGGCGGCCACGGCCAGCGGGCCGCGGTTGTTCAGGACGGCATTGAGGTCGGCGCGGCCGACTTCCTCGCGTACTGCGCTCTGCGCCGACTGCTCCAGTACCTGGTTGGCATCGACGGTGCCGAACAGGTACTGCTGCGGATCGTCGATGCGGTACTGGACGTTCAGCGACACGTTGACGATGTTCTCGTCGCGGGTCAGCACCGGCACCTGGATCGAGAACGTCTTGATCTCGGTGGCGTTGACCTTGGTGACCGATTCGATCGGCCACGGCAGCTTGAAGTTCGGGCCGGGCTGCAGGATGCGCGAGAACTGGCCGAAGCGCAGCACCACGCCGCGCTGCTGTTCGCCGATCAGCTGGAAGCTGGAGAACAGCACCAGCAGCACCACGGCGGCCACCACCCAACGCACGATGCCGCCGTCGAACAGGTCCTTCAGCGGCCCGGGCAGTCCGCCCCAGCCACCACCATTGCCACCGCCGCGCGACCCGAACGGCCCGCGTCGATTGTCCTCGGGGCCTTGTCCGCCCTTGTTGCCGCCGGGTGTATTCCAGGCCATGCACGCTCCATCAAGATGTGGGCTGCGGCGCGGGCCCTTCCCGCGGCGCCAGCCGTGAAACCATCACCGATCATACAAGATGGGGCGGATCGGCAGGATCGAAAGGGGGCCGACGGGGTAAGGTGGCGTTTTCCTCGAAGTCAGGCAACGCCGATGGCCCCCACCACCCCGTTCACCGCCTTCCGCATCGAAAACGACGACGCCGGCTACCGCAGCGGCCTGGCCCAGCTCGGGATCGACGACCTCAATCCCGGGCAGGTGCTGATCCGCGCCCAGTGGTCTTCGGTCAACTACAAGGATGCCCTGGCCGGCACCGGCAAAGGGAAGATCCTGCGCCGCTTCCCGCTGGTGGGGGGGATCGATGTGGCCGGCACGGTGGTTGCCAGCACCGATCCGGACTGGCGTGAAGGCGATGCCGTGCTGGCCACCGGCTGCGGCCTCAGCGAGACCCGCGACGGCGGCTACAGCCAGTATGTGCGGCTGGAGTCGCGTGCAGTGATCGCGCAGCCGGCCGGGCTGAGCGCGCGCGAGGCGATGGTACTGGGCACCGCTGGATTCACTGCGGCGCTGGCCCTGCTGCGCATGCAGGACAACCGGCAGACCCCGGCGCTTGGTCCGCTGGCGGTCACCGGCGCCAGCGGCGGTGTCGGTGCGCTGGCCCTGTCGATCTTCAGCCGTGCCGGTTACACGGTGCATGCGGTCAGCGGCAAACCGGACCAGGCCGACTTCCTGCGCAGCATCGGCGCCACCGAGGTACTGCCGCGCGAAGCGCTGGCCGATACCGCTGCGCTGCAATCGGCGCGCTTCGGCGGGGGCCTGGACAATGCGGGCGGTGCGATGCTGGCCGGCCTGCTGGCGCAGACGGTGCCCTATGGCAGCGTGGTCAGTGCGGGCCTGGCGGCCAGCCCGGCGCTGGACATGACGGTGATGCCGTTCATCCTGCGCGGCGTATCGCTGCTGGGCGTGTCCTCGGCCAATGCACCGCGCAACCTGCGCGAGGACGTGTGGGCACGGCTGGGAGACGAGTGGAAACCGCAGCACCTGGACCGCATCTGCACCGCCGAGGTGGGCCTGGATGGCCTGCCGGCGGTGTTCGAGCGGATGCTGTCCGGTGGTTCGCTGGGGCGCACCGTAGTGCGGATCGACTGAACGTCGCAGGCAGGCGACGGACGGCAATCGCGCCCCTCCCGCCGGTAAGGTGCCCGCACTACACTGCGGGCATTACATGGGGAACAACATGGCACGCATTCTGATCGTCGACGACTCACCGTCGCAGCTGTTGGGGATACAGCGCATCGTCGAGAAGCTCGGGCACCAGATCCTGACCGCCACCGATGGCGCCGCAGGGGTCGAAACCGCCAAGGCCGAACTGCCCGACCTGGTCCTGATGGACGTGGTGATGCCCAACCTCAATGGTTTCCAGGCCACCCGCACCCTCGCCCGCGACGAGGCGACCCGGCATATCCCGGTGATCCTGGTGACCACCAAGGACCAGGACACCGATCGCATGTGGGGCATGCGCCAGGGCGCCAAGGCCTACATCACCAAGCCGTTCTCGGAAGACGAGCTGTCCGAGGTGCTGGAGCGCGTGTTCGCCGGGCAGGGCTGAACGCGCGGTGGTGCCGGCCGCTGGCCGGCAACCACGCATCACCGTCCAGGGCAATGAAGTTGCCGGCCAGCGGCCGGCACTACCTTCAAATGGCCTCGCCGAAGGCCTTGGCCAGATTGCGGTAGGCCTTCTTCTGCGCCTCGTCGGTCGCCGCCGGCGCCACGATCTCGATTTCGACGATCTGGTCGCCCTCCGGGTTGCCCGGCAGGCCACGCCCGCGCAGGCGCAGCTTGCGGCCGGCATCCGAATCGGCCGGGATCTTCAGTTCCACCGCGCCGCCCAGGGTCGGCACGCTGATGCTGGTGCCCAGCGCGGCCTGCCACGGCGTGAGCGGCAGCGTATAGAGGATGTTGCGGCCATCGACTTCGAACTGCGGGTGCGCGGCGTACTCCACCTCCAGCAGAAGGTTGCCGCCATGGTTGCCCTGCCCGGCCAGGCGGATCACCTGGCCCGGGCGGATGCCCTTGGGCACGCGAACGTCCAGCTGCTTGCCGTTGACGGTGATGCGCAGGCTGTCGCCGTTGTAGGCCGCTTCCAGCGGCACCGACAGCTTGGCGCGGGTGTCGCGGTTGGGCGCGTGGCCCTGGCTGCTGAAGCCCGGGCCCGGGCCGGCACCGCCGCGCTGGCGCGCGAACAGGCTTTCGAAGAAGTCGCTGAAGCCGCCGTTGGCGCCACCGCCACCGAACACTTCCTCGAAATTGAAGCCTCCGGCACCGCCGTAGTTCGGCGGCACGTTGAACTCCTCGCCCGGGCGATAGCCCTGTGCGCGCAGCTGGTCGTAGGCGGCGCGCTTTTCCGGATCGCGCAGTGCCTCATAGGCTTCGTTGACCGCCTTGAACTTGTCCTCGGCCCCGGCCTCCTTGCTGACGTCCGGGTGGTACTTGCGTGCCAGCCGGCGGTAGGCGGTCTTGATCTCCGCCTCGCCCGCGCTCGGTTCCACCCCCAGGGTGGCGTAGTAATCCTTGAATTCCATCCAGCTACCTCGATTCGCTTCGGCCGCGCCGGTGGCGCCGCCCCGGGTTCATTCTACGCGCCGGCGATGCTACGCCGCCCCTCGTGCGGCCCCGGTGAGGCCGACTGATCCTGCGCAATGCCGCTGCCCTGCCGATGCACCACGCTAGGGCTGGAAGCCCCCGCCACGAGGCCTGAAGATGGGGCCTGCACACCGGGTTTCCAATGTCTTGACGCCCCTGTCCCATCCGGCCCACTAGCCTGCCCCCAGCAAGGAGTTCACCATGACCATCCATGTCGGCGACCGCATTCCGGAAGTGACCCTCAAGCGCATCCGCGAGGGCATCGAAACGCTTGATACGCATTCGCTGTTCGACGCCCGCAAGGTCGTGCTGTTTGCGGTGCCCGGCGCGTTCACGCCCACCTGCTCGGCCCGCCACCTGCCCGGCTACGTCGAAAAATTCGATGCCTTCCGCCAGCGCGGCATCGATGTCTACTGCATGGCGGTCAACGACCCGTTCGTGATGAAAGCCTGGGCAGCCGACCAGAAGGTGCCCGACGGCCTGCTGATGCTGTCCGACGGCAATGCCGAGCTGACCCGCGCATTGGGCCTGGAGCTCGATGCCAGCGCCTCGGGCATGGGCATCCGCGCGCGGCGCTTCGCGCTGTACGTGGTCGATGGCGTGGTGCGCGCCGCCTGGATCGAACAGCCCGGCCAGTTCGAGGTGTCGTCCGCCGAATACGTACTTGAACACCTGCCCACCTGACCCCCCATTGCAAAAGGAAACGGCCAGCCATGTCCAGCAAGCCAGCCAAAGCCAGCAAGCCCGCCGCCGGGATTCCCGGCATCAGTGACCGCCAGACCCTGCGCGAGCGTGCCCGGCACAACATCGAAGACGGCGCGATCACCGACAGCTACAGCGCCGACCGCAAGGTCGTGATCAAGCTGCTCAACGATGCCCTGGCCACCGAGTACGTGTGCGTGCTGCGCTACTACCGGCACTATTTCATGGCCAAGGGCATGCTGGCCGACGCGGTCAAGGCCGAGTTCCTGGAGCATGCGCAGCAGGAGCAGGCGCACGCCGGCAAGCTGGCCGAGCGCATCGTGCAGCTTGGCGGCGAGCCGGACTTCAACCCGGACACGCTGACCGCGCGCTCGCACGCCGAGTACAAGGAAGGCAGCGACCTGCGCGACATGGTGCGCGAGAACCTGGTCGCCGAGCGGATCGCCATCGACAGCTACCGCGAGATGATCAACTTCATCGGCGACCGCGATACCACCACCAAGCGCATCCTTGAAGAGATCCTGGCGCAGGAGGAAGAACACGCCGACGAGTTCGCCGACCTGCTGGAAGGGTGGATCGGGGAATAGCGGCGCGGCGCTCCCTGTAGAGCCGAGCCCATGCCCGGCTGCACAATGGCGTGGCCGGCCCCGACCAGGGCCGGCACCTACCGGAGGACGTTGAACCTGACCTGCGTCCACGCGCCGTCGGCCGCCAGCGCGGTCAGGGTATGTGCGCCCGGCTCGGCGAACTCGCGCTGCATCAACTGCGCGCCGTGGGTCTGCGCGATCCAGCGGCCATCCAGCAACCAGTCCACGGCCTGCTCGCTGCCCAGCGCGCGCAGCTGCAGGCGCACACCGTGTTCGGCATTCGGCGCGCGCGCCAGCGTCGCGCCATCATTGAGCCCGTCCACGTGCAGTGCCACGCTGGCCTCGCGGCCGTCGTCGCGGCAGTCCGGTGACAGCGCTGGCAGCTGTGACGCCTCGCGCGTGGCCCTGGACAACCACGGCGAGAGCAGCGCCGGCCAGCGTGCAATCTCGCGCGCCACTTCCTCATGCGGAAGACGGCAGTCAGCGGACACGCGCAGGCCGGTCCGCGCATCGGCCAGGTAGCGCTGCCGGCCCGGTTGCCACCGCCGCGCCTCGCGCTCGGGGAAGGTCGGCGGTGCTGCGCCTTCCAGCAGATAGGCCGACATCCGCCGCTGGCAGAGTGCCGCCGGCAGGCCCTCGGCACGTTCGCCGGTGGGCCAGCAGACATCCTCCTGGCTGACGCTGGCCGGCATCGGCGCGGCCGCCGAGTCACCCCGCTGGCGCGGCAGGCTGTCCACCACTTCGAACATCAGCGGCAGCGCGGTGACCGCGCCGTACTGGCCCGGCAAGGGTGTGCCGTCCGGCCGGCCCACCCACACGCCCACGGTGTAGTGGCGGGTACTGCCGATCGCCCACGCATCGCGATAGCCATAGCTGGTACCGGTCTTCCAGGCCACGCGCGGGCGGCCTCCAACATCGAACGTCCCTGCGCTGTATCCCGGGCGCGGGTTCGATTCCAGCATCTCGCGCACGATCCAGCTGGCACCCGGCGAGGCCAGGCGCCGCTCGATCATCGGCTCGTCGTCGGTGTAACGCACGCGGCCGGCAATGCCGTTGCGGTTGAGCGCGGCGAACGCGCCGACCAGGTCTTCCAGGCGTGCGCCGGTTCCGCCCAGGATCAGCGACAGATTGGGCGTACTGCCTGGCGGGAAGCGCAGCTGGATGCCCGCGTGCGACAGGCGTGCGGCGAAGCGCGCGGCGCCGACCCGCTGCAGCAGGTCAACCGAGGGCACGTTCAGTGACAACCGCAACGCGCTGGACGCGCCGATCGGCCCATTGAAGGCCATGTCGAAGTTGCCGGGGCGATAGCTGCCGAAACTCTGCGGCGCGTCGACCAGCAGGCTTTCCGAATGGATCAGGCCATCGTCCAGCGCCATGGCATACAGGAACGGCTTGAGCGTCGAGCCCGGCGACCGCCAGGCCTGCACCATGTCCACGTGGCCCAGCCGCTGGCGGTCACCGAACGCCAGCGTGCCGACATAGGCACGCGCCTGCAGGGTCTGGTTGTCGACCACCAGCAGGGCCGCCGAGGTACGCTCTGGCAGCGTCGAGAAATAGCTGGCCACGCGCTCTTCCAGCGTGCGCTGCAAGCCGACGTCGATGCTGCTCTGGATGCGTGCCTGGCCTGGATGGGCCGAGTGCATGCGCTGTGCCAGCAACGCGGCATGCAGCGGCGGCCGCAGCGAGCGTGCGACCACGTTCTCGATGCGCGCATCTTCCACGTCTTCCGCCGTCCACGCGCCCAGTTCGGCCATGCGGGACAGCACCTTGTCGCGCGCCTTCTGCGCTGCTTCCGGATGGCGGTCCGGGCGCAGCCGGCTCGGCGCCTGCGGCAGCACTGCCAGCAACGCGGCCTCGGCATGTGACAGCTGCGCCGCCGGCTTGCCCAGGTAGGCCCAGCTGGCGGCCTCCACACCCTCGATGGTGCCGCCGTAGGGCGCGCGCTCCAGATACAGGGCCAGGATCTGCGGCTTGCTCAGGTGCACTTCCAGCTGCATCGCGCGCAGCATCTGCTTGAGCTTGCCCCACGGCGTGCGTGAGTGCGGGTCGAGGATGCGTGCCACCTGCATGGTCAGGGTCGAGCCACCGGAAACGATGCGGCCCCCACGCAGCAGCTGGCCGCCGGCACGCACGATCGCCACCGGGTTGATGCCCGGATGGCGCCAGAACCAGCGGTCTTCGTAGGTCAGCAACGCCTGCAGGTACAGCGGCGAAACGCTGTCGATCGAGGCCGGATAGCGCCACACGCCCTCGGCATCGGCGAATGCACGCAGTGGCGTGCCGTCGGCAGCCACCACCAGGGTGCTGGTATCGCGCTGTTTCGGCAGCGGCGGTGGGAAGGCGAAATCCAGCACCAGCAGCAGCGCCAGCGTGGCGGCCGTGCCCCAGCGCAGCCATGGCCACAGCGGCCGCAACCGGCGGCGCAGCGCCGCCAGCCGGGTCGTCATCGTGTTCTTCATTGCAGGTTGCCAGCAGGACGGGCCGCGCCGCCGCGGCCCGTCCGCGCGGTCACGGCTGTACCACCGTGATCGTGGTCGGGTTGCTGCGGCCCACCCCACGCAGCTGCGGCCGGTACATGTCCTCCACCAGCGGCGGAGGCACCGAGTAGGTTCCCGGCGTCACCGCGCGTACCAGGTAGAACACGTTGGCCTTGCTGCCACGCGAGAGCTTCAGCGCGGCCACATAGCGGTCATCGCGGAACTCCTCGTGCTTGGTGTCGGCGGCCTCACCACGGTCGCTGATGGTGATGCCATCGACCACCACGTCGGCCCACTGCTTGGCGTCGCCCAGGTTGAAGTTCTCGATTTCCAGGCCCGCCGGCAGCAGGTCGGTCAGCAGCGCATCGGGCATCGTGGTGTCGGCAGTCACCGTGACGCGCACGATCAGCGCTTCGCCTTCCTTCAGCGGCCGCGGCGACCACGGCTTGCCATCGGTGCCGTAGTAGCTGCGCTCGACGCCAAGCACGCTGTTGTCCGGTGCGGGTGCGCTGCGCGGAATGCCGGCCACATCGATGCTGGCGAACATCGGCGGCTGGCCCTGCGGGGTGAAGCGCACGCCGCTGGCCAGTTCGCTGGCGCTGAAGTTGCGGCCGAACAGCTTGCGCTCGCCGATGGCTTCGGTGTTGCCACCGATCACCAGCTCACCGGCCACCAGCGCCTTCTGGTTGGCAGCGAGCGCCTTGCCGAGACGTGCAATCGCCACCTGTTCCTGCGTGCTCAGCCACATCCAGCCGGCGTTGCGGCGCGCATCCAGGCCACGGCCGAGATCGACCGCACGCGCATCCCAGGCCGGCTTGGCCAGCTTGTTCTCGTGGGTCAGCGCGATCATCAGCGCGTCATCGCGGATGGCGCTGCCATAGTCGCCGAAGTACGACGGCCGCTCGCTGCTGGACTTGGCAAAGGCCGCCGCCAGCGCGACCTGGCCACGCTTGGCATCACCCTGCAGCGACAGCGCCACGCCCAGGTGGACCAGCGACAGGCCGCCGACCGCCTTGCTGCGCTCGTTGTCGTACAGCGTGCGCAGGGTACCCAGCGGCGCACGGTTGACCCGGGCCAGCACGTAGCCCGAATACGCCTGGTTGGCGAACTTCAGCTTCTCTCGGTCGTCCTGGCCATAGAACTGGTTGCCACCGGACAGCAGATCCTCGCTGAGCCGGTTCAGCGCCTTCTGCAGCACGTTGTCGGGCACCGCGAAACCGGCATCCTTGGCGTCGAGCAGGAACTCGGTGATGTACGGGGTCAGCCACGGGTTCACGTAGCCGTCGTCACCCCACATCGAGAAGTTGCCATTGGCCACCTGCATCGACGCCAGGCGACCGAACGCACCCTCCATGCGCTCGCGGCGGGTCTTGGCATCCAGCCCGTCGGCGCCGAGCATCGACGAGGTGGCCTGGTCCAGGATCAGCGCGGCATAGCCCTTGCTGGTGGTCTGCTCGGCACAGCCATACGGATAGTTCAGCGCGCCCTGCAGCGCACTGGCGAACGGGATCGGTGGCAGCGGGCTGACCAGCAGGCGCGCATTCACCGATTCGGCCATCAGGCCATCGGTCAGGCTGTTGTCGAGGCTGACCGCGGCCAGCGGATCCAGCGTACGCACCTGCGAACGCAGCACCTGCGGCCAGGCCGCACGCACCGGCAGGTCATAACGGCGATCGGCCTTGAAGCCGTTGCCGTCCACCCGCACCCGCACCTTGGCCACGCTGTGGCCCTCGCGTGCCGACAGCGGGAAGCTCAGCGTGGTCTTGGCATCGGCATTCAACTGCACGCTGCGGCTGCCCTCGCCCAGGTTCAGCGGACCTTCGGTATCCACCTTCACGTTGAACTGGCCCGGCTTGCCGGTGAAGTTCTGCACATCCAGGGTCACGGTGCTGCGGTCACCCGGGGCGAGCACCCGCGGCATGCTGGCCTCGGCCAGGATCGGCGCGCGCACCACGGTCTCCACGTCACGCTTGCCGTACTGGTCATCGCTGTAGACCAGTGCCGACACGCGCAGGGTGCCGTTGAAGTCCGGCACCTTCAGGCGGATGCGGGCATTGCCCTTGGCATCCAGCTGCACTGGGCCGGAGAACAGGTCCACGGTCTGTACGCGCGCGGTCGGGCGCTTGGCCTGCGGCAGCGCCTGCAAGGCCATGTCGCCGCCGAACTTGAGCTTGCCACTGCCGCCGTCGAAGCTCTCGATCACCCGGCTGTAGATGTCATAGGCGTCGATGCCGAGACGGCGCTGGGCGAAGAAGTGCGCGCCGGCATCGGGCACCGGGAAGCGGGTGATGTTGAGGATGCCCACGTCCACCGCCGAGACGGTGACATGCGCCGTCTTGCCGGCCAGCTGCGGCGCGCTGACCGTCACCGGCAGGTCCTGCTCCGGGCGCATCTGCTTGGGCGCGACCAGGCCGACGGCCACGGTGCGGCCCTTGCGGTCCATCGGCACGTGCACCACGGCCACGGCACGGGCCGGGGTGATCTTGCTCGGCGCACTGCCGCCACGGAACACCAGCGCGGTGATGTAGACGTCGTGCCGCTCCCAGTCGGCGGTGACCGGGATCTTGAAGGTCGAACCCGGCTTGGCGTCGATGTCCTGCACGTACAGCATGCGGTCGGTCTCGACCATCAGGATGCCCTTGCCGGCATGCGGCGGGGTCACCGTCACTTCCAGGGTGTCCCCGGCCTTGTAGCCGGTCTTGTCCAGGCCCAGCTTGATCTTGTCCGGGCGCGCGTCCAGGCCACGGTTGTCATCGCCCCAGCTCCAGCCGGCGCGGAACGGGTAGCGGCTGGTCAGGCCGGTGGACGGATCGAACACGTCCACCCGGTACTCGCCCCACTCCACCGGGAAATCGAAGGCGACCGCACTGCTTCCAGCATCGACGGTGCGCGTTTCCTTGTTCTCGAAACGGCGGGTGAAATCGTAATCCCAGCGGTTGTCGTTGAAGGTCCAGTGGTAGTCGCGCAGTTCCCGCACCAGGGTGATCTTCAGGCCCTTGGCTGGCTGCGGTGTGCCGGCGGCATCCACGCGCATCAGTTCGAAGCGTGCGTTGCCGTTGGAATCAGCACCATCGTCGGGGTTGAACAGCGGCCGCACGCCGACCAGCGCGTTGGCCGGCCACATCACCCGCTTCAGGGTACGGGTGACCGTGCGCCCGCCTGTTTCATACAGGCTGCCGGACAGCACCACGGCGATCGGTGCCTTGGCCTTGGCCGCCTCTTCCGGCAGCGCCACGTCCTCACGCAGCTGGCCGTTGGCCGGCAGCGTGGCATCGATCACGTCCTTGGCCTCGCGAGGCAGCTGCAGGGTCGGGTCACCGAAGAAATAGCCCGGCAGGCCCTCCACCGGCTGCTGTTCGGCGGCCACCGCCATGCGCGCGGTAAAGCGGTTGCCGTCGGCCGGCGCACCGTACAGATAGGCGCCGTTGGCCTGCAGGCGCAGGTCCTCGCCCGGCTTCAGCGTCTTCTGCGCGCTGTCCAGATCCAGCTTCATGCGCTCGGGCAGGAACTCCTCGATGCGCAGGGTCATGCCCTGGATCGCTTCCTTGCTGGCCGGGTCGGTGCGGAACTCGACCTGCCAGCGCCCGGTCGGCGCCTCGGCCGGGATGACCTGCTCGAAACTGATGTAGCCCTGCTCGCCCGGCTGCAGGCGGGTCTCACGGAAGGTCTTGCCGTCGGGCTGTTTCAGGCGCAGGAACACCGGCTGCGCCTTGACCGGCTTGCCATCGTTGTCACGCAGCAGCGCGGACAGGCGCACGGTCTCGCCCGGGCGGTACAGGTCGCGGCCGGACCAGGCGTAGACGTCGAACCAGGCGTTGTCACGACCGGCCACGGCGAATTCGCTCAGGTCCAGCGCCGGCTGGTTGAACGGCAGGAAGCTGGTGTCCTTGCCGCTGCTGGCGACCAGCACGTGGGTGGCATCCAGGGTGTAGTTCAGCAGCGCATTGCCATTGCCGTCGGTGCTGCCCTTCAGCACCACCTCGCCCTTGGCGTCGAGCACGCGCAGGTCGATGCCCTTCAGCGGCGCGCCGTCCTTCAGGCCGGCGGTGTGCACGAACAGCTTGTCCTTGTAGGCACGGGTATGCAGGCCGATGTCGCTGACCGAGAAGAACGCGGTATCGAACTCGCCTTCGTAGTCACCGGTGCGCTTGAGCAGGGCGAAGTACAGGCCCGGCTCCTGCAGTTCCTTGATGTCCTGGGTCGGCAGGTAGGTCAGCACCCGCTCGTTCTTCTTGCCGCCCAGGATGAAGCGGTTGACGTAGACCGGCTCGGCCAGCTTGTTGATCGGGCTGCGCTCGTAGTCGCTGCTCAGCTCCCAGCTGCCGCGGCGACCGCCGCGCTGGTACTGGCTGAAGAAGGTCGGCAGGTCCTTCTCGCGCACGCGCAGGAACTCGACGTCGACCTCCGGCACGTTCACCGAAACCACCGGCAGGCCACGGCTATCCTTGGCCGGCAGCACGCTGCCCTGCGAGGCGAAGCCGACCACCGGCTTCAGCTCGCCGCTGAAGACCTTCTGCTTCAGTTCCTTGCCCAGCCGGCTGCCGTCGGCGGCCAGCAGGTCCGGCGACACCACCAGGCTGAACTCCTTGCCGGCCTCGACGAACGGGTAGCGCAGGGTCAGGCCGTCATCGGACAGGGTCCAGCTGCTGTCGTCGGTGCCGACCTTCTCCTCGAAGCGCACCAGCGTGTCGAAATCCTGGGTGCCGACCAGGGGGCGCGAGAACTCCAGCGCCAGCGACAGGCCGTCATTCTTCTGGTCCGGGTAGGCGCGCAGCAGGGTGAACTCCTTCACCTGCTCGGCCTTGGTGGTGATGGCCTCGCCACTGGCCTTGGGCAGCTGCCCGCTGTCATTGCGACAGCCGGCCAGGCCCAGCAACAGGCCTCCTGCCAGTACGGCCGCCGCCCATCCCCACCGCTTCCGCCGTGCCGGACCGCTCATGTCGTCACTCCTTGATCGAGGCGGCCATTATAGGCAGGCCACGTCAAGGTGTTGACGCGAATTCGGCAATCGCCCCAGTGCGGGCAGTGCCGGCGCTGGCCGGCATGGCAGGTTGGATGGAATTGCCGGCCAGCGGCCGGCACTACCGATCGCCCTACCCCGGCAGGTACAGGTCCACGTAGTCGGTCACCGGCATTGCCGCCAGGGCCACCGGGTCCAGCGATGCGGCCAGGATGCGCTGCTGCTGGCTGGTCGGGAAGCGGTGGGCCAAGTGCCGGCGGAATTTGTCCATCAGCAGTGGAATGCCCTCCTCACGTCGGCGCGCGTGGCCCAGCGGGTATTCCACCAGTACCTCGGGCAGCTCGGTGCCATCGATGAAGCGCACTGTCAGGCCGTTGGCGATGCTGCGCTTGCCCGGGTCCAGGTAATCGGCGCTGAGCTGCGGGTCCTCATGGCAGGCCATCTTCGCGCGCAGCGCGTCGATGCGCGGGTCGGCCGCGACGTCATCCTCGTAGTCCTCGGCCACAAGCCGCCCGTGCAGCAGTGCGATGGCGACCATGTACTGCACGCAGTGGTCGCGGTCGGCCGGATTATGCAGCGGTCCCTGCTTGTCGATGATGCGGATGCAGGCTTCCTGGGTCCGGATGGCGATATGCGCGATGTCCTCGACCCGTCGCCCCATCGCGCGCAGCTGCTGGTGCAGCGTGATCGCCGCCTCCACCGCCGTCTGGCCGTGGAACTCGGCCGGGAAGCTGATCTTGAACAGCACGTTCTCCATCACATAGCTGCCCAGCGGTCGCCCCAGCATCAGGGCCCTGCCGTGCATCGATACCGCTTCAAAGCCCCAGGTCGGCGCACTCAGCACGCTGGGGTAACCCATCTCGCCGCTGGCCGCCATCAGCGCCAGTCGCACGCCACGACTGGTCGCATCGCCGGCCGCCCAGCTCTTGCGCGAGCCGGTGTTGGGCGCATGCCGGTAGGTGCGCAGCGCCTGGCCATCTACCCAGGCCAGCGACAGTGCATTGAGCATGTGTTCGCGGTCGAGCCCAAGCAACTGCGCGACCACCGCGGTGGTGGCGACCTTGACCAGCACCACATGGTCCAGCCCGACGCGGTTGAAGGAGTTCTGTAGGGCCAGCACGCCCTGGATCTCGTGCGCCTTGATCATCGCCAACAGCACGTCGTGCACCGTGGGCACCGGGCGGCGCAGGGCCTGCGCGTTGCGCCCCAGCCAGTCGCAGACGGCGAGGATGCCGCCCAGGTTGTCCGAGGGGTGACCCCATTCCGCGGCCAGCCAGGTGTCGTTGAAATCCAGCCAGCGCACCATCGCGCCAAGGTTGAAAGCCGCCTGCACGGGGTCCAGCACGTAATGCGTACCCGGCACGCGCGCACCGTTGACCACGCTGATGCCCGGCACCAGGGGGCCGAGCAGCTTGCTGCAGGCCGGGAAGGACAGTGCTTCCAGGCCGCAGCCGAGCGTGTCGAGCAGGCAGTGGTGCGCGGTCTGGAACGCCAGCGGCGAGTCGATGCGCGCGTCGCGTACGTAATCGACGATGTCCACCAGCAGCGCGTCCCACGCTGCACGCTCGTTGGATCGGGTGTGGCTGTCGGACATCGTGGCCCTCCTCGTGGGAGTGCACGGTTGCCCGTGCACCATGCCAACCCCGGTTGGCGGTTACCCGAGCATCACTCGGCCGGCACCCGCACCTTGCCCTCCATCAGCACGCGGGCGCTGCGGCTCATGATGGCCTTGGTCACTGTCCACTGGCCGTCAACGAGACCGGCCTGCGCACCCACGCGCAACGTGCCGGAGGGATGGCCGAAGGTCACCGCTTCGCGTTGTCCACCACCGGCCGCGCGATTGACCAGCGTGCCCGGGATCGCCGCTGCGGTACCGATTGCAACCGCGGCAGTGCCCATCATCGCGTGGTGCAGCTTGCCCATCGACAGCGCCCGCGCGTGCAGGTCGATGGCCGAGGCCGGGATGGCCTTGCCACTGGACGACACGTAGTCCTGTGCCGGCGCCACGAAGGCCACCTTCGGCGTGTGCTGGCGGGTCGCGGCGTCTTCCAGTTTCGGGATGAGGCCCATGCGCAGCGCACCGCAAGCACGAATGGCCTCGAATTTCTGCAGCGCCGCCTTGTCTTCGTTGATGGCAGGCTGCAGCTCGGTGCCGGTGTAGCCCAGGTCGGCCGCATTGAGGAAGATGGTCGGGATGCCGGCGGTGATCATGGTCACCTCGAAACGACCCACGCCCGGCACGTCCAGGGTGTCGACCAGGTTGCCGGTCGGGAACATCGCGCCCGCATCGCCGTCATCGGACGGATCGATGAATTCCAGCTGGATCTCAGCGGCCGGGAAGGTCACGCCATCCAGCTCGAAATCGCCGATCTCCTGCACTTCGCCGTCGCGCATCGGCACGTGGGCGATGATGGTCTTGCCGATGTTGGCCTGCCAGATGCGCACGGTGCACAGGCCATCGCGCGGCACGCGGGCCGGATCGATCAGCCCGTTGGCGATCGCGAACGGCCCCACTGCCGTGCTGAGGTTGCCGCAGTTGCCGCTCCAGTCGACGAAGGCGGTGTCGATCGAGACCTGGCCGTACAGGTAGTCGACGTCGTGGTCGGGCACCGAAGCGGCGGAGAGGATCACGCACTTGCTGGTGCTGGACGTTGCACCGCCCATGCCGTCGGTCTGCTTGCCATACGGATCGGGCGAACCGATCACGCGCATCAGCAGCGCATCGCGTGCGGCGCCCGGCACCTGCGCGGCCTCGGGCAGGTCCTGCAGGCGGAAGAACACGCCCTTGCTGGTGCCACCGCGCATGTAGGTGGCGGGAATACGGAGTTGCGGGAGGAAGGTCATCGTCGAATCCACGCGTTTGAATTTCAGGAAATGTCTTGCGTCAGCGCGTCAAGACCACGATCAACGCACCACACACGCATGATGTCCACACGGTCCGGTCGATCGAGGTAATAAACGAGGTAGCGTTCGAAGCCCGGAACCAGCATGAAGCGCAACGGCACCGGCAGCTGTGCTGCGAGGTCGGCGTGCCGGGTGGAACCCGAGCCAGGAAACACCGCGATGCGTTGAAGCGTGGCTTCCAACTCGGCGAGAAAGCGCCGACCCAGTACCAGCCCACCCTGCCGTGCGAACCACAGCGCGGCATCGGCTGCGTCGGCTTCGGCCTTGGGCCGCCATTCAATCGCCTTCACGCTCCATCCTTTCGGTCAGTTCGCGACGCATGCGCTCGAATGTGTCGGCCGTCACCGGGACGCCAGGCCCAGAAGCCAGCCCCTCGGCTATCAACTGCTTGAGCAGCTCTTCCGCCTTGCTGCGCTGGCGCTGGCGGATCAGGTCACGCACGTAGTCCGACGTACTGGAGTAGCCGCCTTCACGCACTTCCTCGTCCACGAACTGCTTGAGCGGGTCGGTCAGCGAAATGTTCATGGTGGCCATGAGACTCTCCATTGGCAGTTTTTGCCAAGCCAGTGTGCGCCCTGCCCGGGTGTCGGACAAGCCCGCCCCCGGCCTCCGGGGGCAGGCATTCAGGCCGGTATCACGCCACCTTGGCGCCTTCCAGGAAGTCCTGGGCGAAGCGCTGCAGCACGCCACCGGCTTCGTAGATCGCCACTTCCTCGTCGCTGTCCAGGCGGCAGGTCACTGGCACGATCACGTCCTGGCCGTCTCGGCGGTGGATGACCAGGGTCAGGTCGGCGCGCGGGGTGCGCTCGCCGATCACGTCGAAGGTCTCGGTACCGTCGATGCCCAGGGTCAGGCGGGTGGTGCCCGGCTTGAACTCCAGCGGCAGCACGCCCATGCCGATCAGGTTGGTGCGGTGGATGCGTTCGAAGCCTTCGGCCACGATCGCTTCCACACCGGCCAGGCGCACGCCCTTGGCGGCCCAGTCACGCGAGCTGCCCTGGCCGTAGTCGGCACCGGCGATGATGATCAGCGGCTGCTTGCGGTCCATGTAGGTCTCGATCGCTTCCCACATGCGCATTACCTTGCCTTCCGGCTCCACCCGCGCCAGCGAGCCCTGTTTCACGCTGCCGTCGTCGTTGCGCACCATCTCGTTGAACAGCTTCGGGTTGGCGAAGGTGGCGCGCTGCGCGGTCAGGTGGTCGCCACGGTGGGTCGCGTAGGAATTGAAGTCCTCTTCCGGCAGGCCCATTTTCGCCAGGTATTCGCCGGCCGCACTGGATGCCAGGATCGCGTTGGACGGCGACAGGTGGTCGGTGGTGATGTTGTCCGGCAGCACTGCCAGCGCGCGCATGCCCGACAGCGTGCGCTCCCCGGCCAGCGCGCCTTCCCAGTAGGGCGGGCGGCGGATGTAGGTGCTCTGCGGGCGCCAGTCGTACAGCGGGCTGACCGCCGCACCGTGCTCCACGCGCACGTTGAACATCGGGTTGTACACCTTGCGGAACTGCTCCGGCTTCACCGCGGCCTTCACCACCGCGTCGATCTCGGCATCGCTCGGCCAGATGTCCTTCAGGCGCACCTCATTGCCGTCGGCGTCCACGCCCAGCACGTCCTTCTCGATGTCGAAACGCACGGTGCCGGCGATGGCATAGGCGATCACCAGCGGCGGCGACGCCAGGAAGGCCTGCTTCGCATAAGGGTGGATGCGGCCGTCGAAATTACGGTTGCCCGACAGCACGGCCGTGGAATACAGGTCACGGTCGATGATCTCCTGCTGGATCGCTGGATCCAGCGCGCCACTCATGCCGTTGCAGGTGGTGCAGGCGAACGCCACGATGCCGAAGCCGAGCTTCTCCAGGTCGGGCAACAGGCCGGCTTCCTCCAGGTACAGTTGCACCGCCTTCGAGCCCGGCGCCAGCGACGACTTCACCCACGGCTTGCGCAGCAGGCCACGTTCATTGGCCTTGCGTGCCAGCAGGCCGGCGGCGATCACGTTGCGCGGGTTGGAGGTGTTGGTGCAGCTGGTGATGGCGGCGATGATCACCGCGCCATCCGGCATCAGGCCCTGGGCCTGCTCGGCCTTGCCCGCTGCCAGCTTGGCTTCGTCGGCGATGCCGCGCTCGGCCAGCTCGGCGGTGGCCACGCGCTTGTGCGGATTCGAGGGGCCGGCCATGTTGCGCACCACGCTGGACAGGTCGAAGCGCAGCACGCGCTCGTACTGCGCGGTGGCCAGCGCGTCGGCCCACAGGCCGGTGGTGCGCGCGTAATTCTCGACCAGCGCCACCTGCGACTCCTCGCGGCCGGTCAAGCGCAGGTAGTCGATAGTCTGCCCGTCGATATAGAACATCGCGGCGGTGGCGCCGTATTCGGGGCACATGTTGGAGATGGTGGCGCGGTCACCGATGGTCAGTGCCGACGCTCCCTCGCCGAAGAACTCAAGATACGCACCGACCACGCGTTGCTTGCGCAGGAATTCGGTCAGTGCCAGCACCACGTCGGTGGCGGTGATGCCCGGCTGCGGCCTGCCGGTCAGCTCGACGCCGACGATATCCGGCAGGCGCATCCACGACGCGCGGCCCAGCATTACGTTCTCCGCTTCCAGGCCGCCAACACCGATCGCGATCACGCCCAGCGCGTCCACGTGCGGGGTGTGGCTGTCGGTGCCCACGCAGGTATCCGGGAAGGCCACGCCATCCTGCACGTAGATCACCGGCGACATCTTCTCCAGGTTGATCTGGTGCATGATGCCGTTGCCCGGCGGAATGACGTCCACGTTCTGGAACGCCTGCTTGGTCCAGTCGATGAAGTGGAAACGGTCTTCGTTGCGGCGATCCTCGATGGCGCGGTTCTTCTCGAACGCCTGCGGATCGTAGCCACCGCACTCCACCGCCAGCGAGTGATCGACGATCAACTGCACCGGCACCACCGGATTGACCTTGGCCGGGTCGCCGCCCTTGTCGGCGATTGCATCACGCAGGCCGGCCAGGTCCACCAGCGCGGTCTGGCCGAGGATGTCGTGGCACACCACGCGTGCCGGGAACCACGGGAAGTCGAGGTCGCGACGGCGCTCGATCAGCTGCTTCAGCGAATCGCCGAGCGTGGCCGGATCGCAGCGGCGCACCAGGTTCTCGGCCAGCACGCGCGTGGTGTACGGCAGGGTGGCGTAGGCGCCGGGCTGGATCGCATCGACCGCGGCGCGCGCGTCGAAATAATCCAGCGCGCTGCCGGGGAGGTTCTTGCGGTAATCGGTATTCATGGGCTGGCGGAGTACTTGGGGCGGGCCGGGTGCCGGCGGAGCGGCGGCGAGAGCATCCGGCCGGCACGCGGCCGGCCGGATGGGGACAGCAGGGGGATCAGACGCGCTTGTCGATGGCGACGAAGTCGCGGTCTTCCGGGCCGATGTAGTTGGCGCTCGGGCGGATGATCTTGCCGTCGATGCGCTGCTCGATGATGTGCGCGCTCCAGCCGGCGGTGCGCGCGATCACGAACAGCGGGGTGAACATCGCGGTCGGCACGCCCATCATGTGGTAGCTGACCGCACTGAACCAGTCCAGGTTCGGGAACATCTTCTTGATGTCCCACATCACCGATTCCAGGCGCTCGGCGATGTCGTACATCTTCATGCTCGACTGTTCTTCGGACAGCTCGCGGGCCACGTCCTTGATCACCTTGTTGCGCGGATCGGAGACGGTATAGACCGGGTGGCCGAAACCGATCACCACTTCCTTGCGCTCGACGCGCGCCTTGATGTCTTCCTCGGCCTCATCCGGGTTGTCGTAGCGCTTCTGCACTTCGAACGCCACTTCGTTGGCGCCGCCATGCTTCGGGCCACGCAGCGCCCCGATGCCACCGCAGATCGCGCTGTACATGTCGCTGCCGGTACCGGCGATGACACGGCAGGTGAACGTCGAGGCGTTGAACTCGTGCTCGGCATACAGGATCAGCGAGGTGTGCATCGCCTTCACCCACGAATCCTGCGGCTTTTCGCCATGCAGCAGGTGCAGGAAGTGGCCGCCGATCGAATCATCGTCGGTTTCCACGTCGATGGCGCGGCCGTTGTGGCTCCAGTGGTACCAGTACAGCAGCATCGAACCGAGGCAGGCCATCAGCTTGTCGGCGATGTCACGCGCGCCCGGGTGGTTGTGGTCGTCCTTCTCCGGTGCCACGCAGCCGAGCACGGACACGCCGGTGCGCATCACGTCCATCGGATGCGCCGACGGCGGCAGCTCTTCCAGCGCGGCCTTCACCGCGGCGGGGATGCCACGCAGCGACTTCAGCTTGGCCTTGTACGAAACCAGCTCGGCGCGGGTCGGCAGCTTGCCGTGCACCAGCAGGTAGGCGATTTCCTCGAACTCGCTGGTGTTGGCCAGGTCCAGAATGTCATAGCCGCGGTAGTGCAGGTCGTTGCCGCTGCGGCCCACGCTGCACAGCGCGGTGTTGCCGGCCGCGGTGCCGGACAGGGCGACGGACTTCTTCGGCTTGAAGGTCGGGGTTGCGGTCGTATCGTTCATGTTTCCCTCCGAAACTTGATGGTGCAGGGTACTGCTTATTTCTTGGCGGCGAACAGCGCATCGAGCTGCTGCTCGAAGGCGTGGTAGCCGATGCGGTCGTACAGCTCTTCGCGGGTCTGCATGGTCTCCACCACGTTGCGCTGGTGGCCATCGCGGCGCACTGCCTGGTAGACGTTCTCGGCCGCCTTGTTGGCCGCGCGGAACGCCGACAGCGGGAACAGCTGGATGGCGACGCCGGCCGAGGCCAGTTCATCGCGGCTGAACAGCGGGGTGGCACCGAATTCGGTGATGTTGGCCAGCACCGGCACCTTCACCGCGTCCACGAAGCGGCGGTAGGTGTCCAGATCGTAGGCGGCCTCGGCGAAGATGCCGTCGGCACCGGCCTCGACGCAGGCGATGGCGCGCTCGATCGCCTTGTCCACGCCGTCCACCTGGATGGCATCGGTACGCGCGATCAGGAAGAAGTCCGGATCGGTCTTGGCATCGGCAGCGGCCTTCACACGGTCGACCATTTCACCCTGCGAGACGATCTCCTTGCCCGGACGGTGGCCGCAACGCTTGGCACCGACCTGGTCCTCGATGTGGCAGGCGGCCGCACCGGCCTTGATCAGCGACTTCACGGTGCGCGCGATGTTGAACGCGCTCGGGCCAAAGCCGGTATCGATGTCGACCATCAACGGCAGGTCGCAGACATCGGTGATGCGGCGCACGTCCACCAGCACGTCTTCCAGCGTATTGATGCCGAGGTCCGGCAGGCCCAGCGAGCCTGCCGCAACCCCGCCACCGGACAGGTAGATGGCGCGGAATCCGGCGCGCTTGGCCAGCAGGGCATGGTTGGCGTTGATGGCGCCGATCACCTGCAGCGGCGATTCGGCAGCCAGCGCCTCACGGAAGCGGGCACCGGCAGAGAAAGGGGCGGAAGCGGTCATGCGGCAATCCAGGTTGAAGTCCGGAAACGAGGGCGCAAGCACCGTGCCAAGCTGCAAGCTCTTGATTTCACGGGCGTGACGGGTCGACCAAAGTGAAACATATGAAACATTGAAACGGATGTATCATGAAACATTCCGACCGATGGCTGCCGCCATGTACCTGCCCCGCTCGCCCCTGCGCCACGCCGATGCCGACCCCGGCCGCCCGGTCATCTGGACCGTCAGCGTTTCGCGCCTGACCGGCCTGCTCGGCGACGTCATTCCTGAGTTCGACCGTCGCGCGCGCATCGAGCAGATCAACCTCGGCTTCGAGGAAGCGGTGGCCGTGATCGGCCAACGCCTGCGCCGGGAACACTGCGACGTGGTCATCGCCGGCGGCTCCAATGCGGCGTGGCTGCGTGGTCGGCTGGAGCTGCCGCTGGTGCCGATCCAGGCCAACGGCTTCGACCTGATGGAAGCGCTGGCGCGCGCGCGACGGATCGCCAGCCGCATCGGCCTGGTCACCCACGCCAGCGACGTACCGGTGTTCAGCAACTTCCAGCAGAGTTTTGGCCTGGAGATCGAGCACCGTCGCTTCGTCACCCGCGAGGACGCACGCGATTGCATTGCCGACCTGCGTGCCAACGGCATCGAAGTGATCGTCGGCACCGGCATGGCCATCGACCATGCCGAGCAGGCCGGCCTGCCCGGCGTGCTGCTGTACTCGGCCGATTCGGTACGGCAGGCGTTCGAACACGCCCTCGAACTGACCCAGGCCCTGGCTCGCTCCACGGGCAGCCGGCCGCCCCTGCGCCGGCGCCCGGCAGTGCGCAGCGACGCGCATGAACTGCTTGGCGACAGCGACGCGATGGCGCAGGTGCGTGCGCAGATCGCGCTCTACGCGCCGCATGACAGCACCGTGCTGGTCAGCGGCGAAACCGGCACCGGCAAGGAACTGGTGGCGCGCCAGCTGCATGCGGCCAGTGGCCGTCGTGGACGCTTCGTGGCGCTGAACTGCGGCGCGATCAGTGAGTCGCTGCTGGAAGCCGAACTGTTTGGCTACAGTGATGGCGCCTTCACCGGCGCGCGCCGCGGCGGCCGCGTCGGCCTGGTCGAAGCGGCCGACGGCGGCACCCTGTTCCTGGATGAAATCGGCGAGCTGCCGCTACCGCTGCAGACCCGCCTGCTGCGGGTGCTGGAGGAACGGGAGGTGCTGCGCGTCGGCGCCACCGAACCGACCCCGGTCGACCTGCGCGTGGTGGCCGCCACTCTGCAGTCACTGGAGCAGCGCGCGGCGACCGGCAGCTTCCGTCGCGACCTGTACTACCGGCTGGCCGCGCTGCGCATCACCCTGCCCGCGCTCCGCGCGCGACGTGGTGACATCCCGTTGCTGGCACAGCACTTCTTCCGCCAGCTGCGTGGCATCGACGCGCCGTTGGATGAGGAGGCACTGGCGGTACTGAGCGCGGCCGAGTGGCCGGGAAACGTGCGCGAACTGCGCAATCTGGTCGATCGGCTGCGCATCCACTGGCAGCCCGGTGAAGGGCTGATCGATGCGGCGCGGCTGCTGCAGCTGGCACCCGAGCTGGTGCATGAAGGTGTCGCGACGTTGCCGGTGGAAAGCAACGGCAAGCGGCCACCGCGTGCGCAGCTGGAAGCACTGCTTCGGGAACACCGGCATGATCGTGAGGGCATGGCGCAGGCGCTGGGCGTATCCCGCACCACGCTGTGGCGCTGGTTGCGCGCTGAAGGCCTGTAAAGCCGAGCCCATGCTCGGCTGATGTTCGCGCGAAAGCAGCCGGGCATGGCTTGGCGCTACAACCGCCGCCTGTCAGCGAGCAGCAGCTCGATGTCCTCCACCTGCACCACCGGTACCTGCCACGGATGATGCGGCACGATGCCCTGCTCGAAGATGCGCCGCAGCCGCTGCGGATCGCGCGGCAGGCAGAACTCCAGGCGCACGCTGTCGACCACTTCGGTGCGACCCGCTTCACCCTGCACGGGCGACGCCCCCATGCGTGGGCGGAACTGCTCGAATCCGGGCGCCGACCACCACATGCCATGCTCGTAGTCGCCGGCCGCGAGCGCATCCACCGCGAGGATGCCCTGCTTCACTGCGTCCAGCGCGGCCGATGGAACCAACACCACCACGCGGTACAGCGCCACGCGATTCACGCCGATGGCTCCAGCGGCATGCGGAAATAGACCACCCGTTCGGTCTCTTCGAAGCCGCAGGCCCGATGCGCGGCGTGAGCCTGCACGTCCTCCACGCGACTGTCCGAAGCCAGTTCGCGGCAGCCCGCGTCGCGCGTCCATGCCCGCACCGCCGCCAGCAGGGCGCGGCCCACGCCGCAGCCTTGCCACTGCGGCTGCACGTACCAGCCCTCCAGGAAGCCCACCGGCGAGGAATCGGTGCCGTTCACGTAGTCATGGCGCAGGCGCACTTCGGCGAAGCCGATCGCCTGGCCACCCGCTGCACACGCCAGGAAAACCGCACCTGCGTCCTCGGCCAGCGCCGCCACCAGCGTCTCCAGCGGATCATCGGCATCGGGCCACAGGCCCAGACGCAGCTGCGCCCACGCGACCGCATCGGCCGCCTTGGCCGGGCGGATCGTGGCCGCGCTGCCGGTCACGGGTACAGCAGGCGCTTGCTCCAGCGCCCTTCCGCACCGCCTTCATAGCACCAGCGCTCGTGCAGGCGGAACTGCGCGCCGTACCAGAACTCGATGCGGTCGGGCACCACGCGCAGGCCGCTCCAGCCTTCCGGGCGCGGCACGTCCTTGCCTTCGAAGCGCGCTTCGACCTCGGCCACGCGCGCGTCGAACTCCTCGCGGGTTGCCAGCGTCTTCGACTGCTGCGAGGCCCAGGCGCCGATCTGGCTCATGCGCGGGCGGCTGGCGAAATAGGCGTCGGCCTCGGCGTCGGCGACCTGCTCGACACGACCCTCGATGCGCACCTGGATGCCGGCCTCGCGCAGGCTGCGCCACAGGAACAGCAGCGCGGCCTGCGGATTGGACCGCAGCTCACGGCCCTTGTGGCTGTCCAGGTGCGTGTAGAAGACGAAGCCGCGCTCGTCGAAGGCCTTCAGCAGCACGGTGCGCGCCGACGGGCGTCCCTGCGCATCTGCAGTCGCCACGGTCATCGCGTTGGGCTCGACCTCGCGGCTCTGTTTGGCCTCCTCGAACAGGCGGGCAAACGTGGACAGGGCTTCGGCGTACAGGTCGCTCATGATGGCGTTGTTCTCACACGGTTTGGGCTATTGTGGCTGCATGGCCGCTGCTGCGTATATGCCCCAGGTGAAAGGATTCCCCGAAACATTGGCCGAACAGGCGCTGGACGATGCACTGTCCAGCGGTGCAGCGGTTCCAGTATTGGCGATCAGCGGCCTGCAGGGGAGCGGCAAATCGACGCTGGCCGCACAGGTGGTCGCACGCGCCCGGGCTCGCGGCCTGTGCGCGGCCAGCCTGTCGATCGACGATGTCTACCTGACCCGTGCGCAGCGCCAGCGCCTGGCGCGCCAGGTGCATCCGCTGCTGATGACCCGCGGCCCACCCGGTACCCATGACCTGACGCTGGCGCACAGCGTGCTGGACGCCGTAGCAGCGCGCCGCCCCCTGGCGATGCCGCGCTTTGACAAGCTGGCCGATGAACGCTTGGCCGAGGCGCAATGGCCGCACCTGGACACGCCACTGGACCTGCTGGTGTTCGAGGGATGGTTCCTCGGTACGCCCGCGCAGGATGACGCTGCGCTGGACGCCCCGTTGAACGCGCTGGAACGCGAAGCCGACAGCGACGGCCGCTGGCGCCACTGGTGCAACCAGGCGCTGGCCCGCGACTACCCCGCGCTGTGGCAGCGCTGCGACCGCCTGTGGTTCCTGCAACCGCCGGATTTCGCGGTGGTACCGCGCTGGCGCTGGCAGCAGGAGCAGAACCTGCAGGCCGCGCAGCCGGGCCGGCACGGCATGAGCCGGCCGCAGCTGGAGCGTTTCGTGCAGTACTACGAGCGGGTCAGCCGGCAGGCACTGCGCACGCTTCCCACGCTCGCCGACCACGTCGTGGTCCTGGACGGCCAGCGGCAGGTGCAGGCCGTGCGCTGAGCGCGGCTATTCCACCAGGAAGGTCACCCGCAGGTTGACCCGCCATTCGGTGATCTCGCCGCTGCCGTTGGTGACCACCTTGGTCTCGTTCACCCAGGCGCCCTGGATGCCCTTGACCGTCTCGGAAACCTTCTTCAGTCCGCTGCGCACCGCATCCTCCACGCTCTTCGGCGAGGAGGCGGTGATCTCGATGACCTTGGCGACCGTCATGACCTGTGCTCCGGTTGGCGCGGGAACCCCCGCAGGAATGCCCACCCTGACGTGAAGAACGTAAAGGGCAGGGCACGGAGGTGTTAGCATCAGAGGGCATGAATCCTGCTCCGAACCTGATCCTGATCGGCCCGATGGGCGCCGGCAAAACCTGCATCGGCCGCCGCCTGGCCGAGCGCTTCACGCTGGACTTCGTCGATGTCGACCAGGCCATCGTCGAGGCTGCCGGCGCCGGCATCCCGACCATTTTCGAGCATGCCGGCGAAGCCGGTTTCCGCCACCATGAACGCCAGGCCCTGGCCCGCGTGCTGGAAGGCCGCGGCCAGCTGGTCTCCACCGGCGGTGGCGCGGTGCTGGATCCGGACAACCGTGCACTGATCGCCCAGCGTGGCTTCGTGGTCTACCTGCGGGTCAGCGTGGCCGCGCAGCTGGAACGCCTGGCCCGCGACAAGGGCCGGCCGCTGCTGCAGCGCCCGGACCGCGAGCAGGTGCTGCACGATCTGGCCGCGCACCGCGACCCGCTGTACCGCGAACTGGCCGACCTCACCCTCGATACCGACCCGTACACCGCTGCCGACGCGACCGCCCAGCTGGTGGTCAAGCTGGCCACGCAATGGCAGCGCCAGGACCTGAACGCATGACTTCTCCCGCCCTGTTGCAGGTCGCCGTTGGCGGCGACCGGCCCTACTCCATCACCATCGGCGCAGGCGCGCTGGCCGACGGCGCCGCGCTGGCCGCGCATGTGCGCGGCCGCCATGTGCTGCTGCTCAGCGACAGCGAAGTGGCCCCGCGTTATCTGGCGCCGGTGAAGCAGGCGCTGCTGGCCGCGCGCCCCGACCTGATCGTCGGCGAGCATGTCCTCGCCGCGGGCGAAGCGTCCAAGACCCTGGCCGAATTCGGCCGCGCGATCGAAGCGCTGGCTGCGCTCGGCGCCACCCGCGATGCCTGCGTGTTCGCGCTCGGCGGCGGCGTGGTCGGTGATCTCGCCGGGTTTGCCGCGGCCTGCTGGATGCGCGGCGTCGACTGCGTGCAGCTGCCCACCACCCTGCTGGCGATGGTCGATTCGTCAGTCGGTGGCAAGACCGCGGTCGACATTCCGGCCGGCAAGAACCTGGTCGGTGCGTTCCATCCGCCTCGCGCGGTCATCGCCGATACCCGCGTGCTGGCCACCCTGCCGCCGCGCGAGCTGCGTGCGGGCCTGGCCGAAGTGGTCAAGTACGGCGCGCTGGGTGATGCCGTGTTCTTCGAATGGCTGCAGCAGCATGCCGATGCGCTGCTGGCCGGCGAGGATGCCACGTTGGCCGAAGCCATCGCGCGCAGCTGCCGGCACAAGGCCGCCATCGTCGAGCGCGATCCGTTCGAGAAGGGCGAACGTGCCCTGCTCAACCTCGGCCACACTTTCGGCCATGCCATCGAAACCGAGCAGGGCTACTCCGCGCCCGGCCGCGATGCGCTGAACCATGGCGAGGCAGTAGCGGTGGGCATGGTGCTGGCGGCGAAGCTGTCCACCGACCTGGGCCTGGCCGACGATGCCGACCGCGTGCGCCTGCAGGCGTTGCTGGAACGCCTGGGCCTGCCCGTGGCGATCCCGGCCGGGCTCGACCCGCAGGCCCTGCTCGGCCGCATGCGCCTGGACAAGAAGAACGTGGCCGGCCGCCTGCGCCTGGTGCTGTGGCGCGGCATGGGGCGTGCCGAAGTGGTGCCGGACGTGGATGAGGCGGCGGTGCTGAAGGTGCTGTCGGCCCGGTAGAGCCGGGCTGCGCGGCAGGATTGCCAGCCAGCGGCCGGCACGACCGCGTTGCGGCCGGGGTCACCCTGGCCCCGCTACAATCGGCCCATGCACGTCTACCTGCAACATCCCGACGCCGGTGCGCAGGCACCACGCTTCCTGCGCCTGAGCCTGCAGCCGGACCTGTTCGGCGGCTGGGAGCTGCTGCGCGAGAGCGGTCGCGTCGGCAGCCGCTCGCAGTTGCGGCGCGAGCTGTTCCTGCACGCTGACGAAGCCCTCCACGCCTTCGAGAAGGCCCGCGATGCCGAACTGCATCGCGGTTTCCAGATTCTCTCGCACGGCGACTGACGCCGCTGCCAACTTTCGCCCAAGGAATGCCCATCGTGACCAGCCCTCTCCGCAACGATCGCCTGCTGCGCGCCCTGCGCCGCGAACCGGTGGACTGCACCCCTGTCTGGCTGATGCGCCAGGCTGGCCGCTACCTGCCGGAATACCGCGCGACCCGGGCCAAGGCCGGCAGCTTCCTGGCCATGGCCAAGACTCCGGAGATTGCCTGCGAAGTCACCCTGCAGCCGCTGCGCCGCTTCCCGCTGGATGCAGCCATCCTGTTCTCGGACATCCTCACCATTCCCGATGCGATGGGCCTGGAGCTGTACTTCGTCGAAGGCGAAGGCCCGAAGTTCCGGCACCCGGTGCGTGACGAAGCCGCCATCGCCCGGCTGGCGGTGCCGGACATGGAACAGGACCTGGGCTACGTGATGGATGCGGTGCGCCTGATCCGCCGCGAACTGGACGGCCAGGTGCCGCTGATCGGCTTCTCCGGCAGCCCGTGGACACTGGCCTGCTACATGGTGGAAGGCGGTGGCAGCAAGGACTTTGCGCGCATCAAGGCCATGGCACTGAACCACCCGCAGGCCCTGCACCGCCTGCTGGAGGTCACCACCGACGCCGTGATCGCCTACCTCGGCGCGCAGCGCGCGGCCGGTGCACAGGCGCTGCAGGTGTTCGACACCTGGGGTGGCGTGCTGTCGCCGTCGATGTACCGCGAGTTCTCGCTGCGCTACCTGCAGCGCATCGCCGAGGGGCTGGAGCGCGGCGAAGGCAGCGAGCGCACGCCGCTGATCCTGTTCGGCAAAGGCACCGGCCTGCACCTGGAAGCGCTGTCGCACACCGGTGCCGATGCGCTGGGCCTGGACTGGACGCTGGACCTGGACGAGGCACTGCGCCGCACCGGTGGCCGCGTCGCCCTGCAGGGCAACCTCGACCCGACCACGCTGTACGCCTCGCCGGATGCGATCGCCGCGGCCGCCGCACGCGTGCTCGACACCTATGCCGCCGGCAACGGCGGCTCGCGCGAGGGCCATGTGTTCAACCTTGGCCACGGCATGTCGCCGGACATGGACCCGGCACACGTACAGGTGCTGGTCGACGCGGTGCACGCGCACAGCCAGCGCTGAGCATTCCGCAGGCCATCACGGCGCGACCTTGATCGCGCCGTGACCCGCAGTGCGCGATCATGGCGGCCCCCATGCTGCACCGGCCGCACGCCATGCCCACATCGTCATCGACCTACAACCGCCACCGCCCCCTGCTGTGGCTGGTGTCCCTGGCGATCTTCATGCAGATGCTGGACTCGACCATCGTCAACACGGCGCTGCCGGCGATGGCGGCCAGCCTGGGCGAGAGCCCGCTGCAGATGCAGTCGGTGGTGTTCAGCTACGCGCTGGCGGTGGCCACCTTCATTCCCGCCTCCGGCTGGATTGCCGACCGCTACGGCACCCGCCGCACCTTCCTGGTGGCGATCATCCTGTTCACCCTCGGCTCGCTTGCGTGCGCGCTGGCCCAGCACCTGCACCAGCTGGTCGGGGCGCGCGTGCTGCAGGGCATCGGCGGCGCAATGCTGCTTCCCGTGGGCCGCCTGGCAGTGATGCGTTCGGTGCCACGCGAGGATTTCCTGCGCGCGATGAGCTTCATCGCCATCCCCGCGCTGGTTGGCCCGCTGATCGGCCCCACGCTGGGCGGCTGGCTGGTCGAGATCGCCTCATGGCACTGGGTGTTCCTGATCAACCTGCCGATCGGCGTGATCGGTTTCATCGCCGCGATGAAGATCATGCCCGACCACTACGCCAGCCATCGCACCCGCTTCGACCTGCGTGGCTACATCATGCTGGCCTTCGCGATGGTGGTGCTGTCGCTGGCGCTGGACGGCATCTCCGGCCTGGGTACGCCACATGCGCTGGTGATGCTGATGACCGTGGCCGGCCTGGCTGCGCTGGTGGGTTACTGGCTGCACGCCGCCAACTCCACCGCGCCGCTGTTTTCGCTGGCCCTGTTCCGCGTGCCCAGCTACCGCATCGGCATCCTGGGCAACCTGTTCTCGCGCATCGGCAGCAGTGCCATGCCGATGTTGATCCCGTTGCTGCTGCAGGTCGGCCTCGGCCTGGGCCCGATGAACGCCGGCCTGATGATGGTGCCGGTGGCGGCGGCCGGCATGGTGTCGAAGAAGCTGGCGGTGAAGCTGGTCGAGCGCTATGGCTACCGCCGCGTGCTGATGGTCAACACCGTGCTGGTGGGCCTGGCGATGGCCAGCTTCATCCTGATGACACCGGGCCAGCACCTGGCCTGGCGCCTGCTGCAACTGGCCTTCTTCGGTGCGGTCAATTCGCTGCAGTTCACCGTGATGAACACCGTGACCCTGCGCGACCTGGACCGCGAATTCGCCAGCTCCGGCAACAGCCTGCTGTCGATGGTGATGATGCTGGCCGCCGGTTTCGGTGCCGCAGCCGCCGGCAGCCTGCTGGCCGCGTTCGGCAATCACCTGGACAGCAACAGCGCCACCGCAGCACTGCACGCGACATTCCTGTGCGTCGGCGCGATCACCCTGACCTCGACGATGATCTTCTGGCAGCTGCCCGACACCAAGCCCGAACCGCGGCAGGTCGAGCACGTCGCGGAGTGAAGGCGTTCGGCAGGGCCTGCGGCCCTGCACCCGCGGTAGTGCCGGCCGCTGGCCGGCAACAACAACAGCGAGCATTCCGTGGGTTGGCGGGGCGGTGTGGGCTTGCAGCACACGCCGTAAACCCCGCTCCGCGGTCCGGCCCAGCCGCTGGCGGCTGGGCGTTCGGGTGCTCGCGAAGCAGTGCTTCGCAAGCAAAGCGCCCTCCCCCCTGGGGGCTCGATGGCGCCATCCATGGCGCCAACGGTCCTGCAAGCCCACACCGCCCCACCTCTGACAGATTCACGCGGCTGTGGGTAACAGCGACTGTTGGAACGCGCGGTTGTTGGTAGGTGTCGACCTTGGTCGACACATCTGTCAGATCTCGAATTCCAGATTGGGGTCAGAGCCCGTTGCGCAGCAACGGGATCCGACCCCGTGCTCCGACAGATCGCGGAAAACTGTCGAAGGCGGGGTGGGTCCGGTTGCGGGAGTGTCCGCGGCATGGATGCCGCGGCCAAGCCCCCATGGATGGGTTCACGGCGTCTCCCGCAACCGGATCCACCCCGCCATCCCACAGGAAGCCAGCTTTTGCTTCTGCTGTTGCTGTTGCTGTTGCTGTTCCTCCGGCTTGCAGCAGGTGCAGGGCCGCAGGCCCTGCCGAACTCCCTACCTGCCCATCACCCTGGCAATCGCTTCCACCAGCAGCTCGCCGGTCACCGGCTTGCGCAGGAAGCCACCGATGCCGACCGCTTCCACCTGCTGCTGCAGGTCCGGGTCGGTCCGTGCGGTCACCGCCAGCAACGGCAGCATGTAGCCCTGGTTGCGCAGGTGCTGGGCCAGCTCGAAACCGCTCAGGCCCGGCAGGTCCAGGTCCAGCAGGCCGACGTCGAAATCGCCCGCACTGATCTCGCGCAGCGCCGCCAGCGCATGGCCGGCGTGCACCACCTCGTGGCCACGCGCGCTCAGCAGTCCGCGCACCACATCGGCCACGGTGGCATCGTCTTCGACCAGCAGCACCCGCAGTGGCGGCACGTTGGCCGCCTCGTCGCGATGCCCGTCGGCGGCGCCCTCGGCATCACTGTCCACCACCAGCGGCAATGGCAGGGTCACGCCGAAACAGGTGCCCCGGCCCAGCTGGCTCTCCACCTGGATGCGCCCCTGCATCGCGTGCGCCAGCTCGCGGCAGATGGCCAGGCCGAGGCCGCTGCCGCCGTACTGCGCGGCGGTACGTGCACCGTCGGCCTGCTCGAAGCGGCGGAACAGGCGCTGCTGCTGTTCCTGGCTGATGCCGGGGCCGGTGTCACGCACTTCGAAGTGCAGTGCGCGCAGTTCGCCATCGCAGCGCGCGTGCAGGGTGATGGTGCCACGGCTGGTGAACTTCACCGCGTTCGACAGCAGGTTGAGCAGGATCTGCCGCACGCGCATGGCATCGCCGGTGGCCTGCAGCCCCGGCGGCAGCTGGTTGTCGAGGGTGAAGCGCAGGCCCTTCTGCGCGGCCAGCGGGCCCATCAGGGCCGCCAGGTCGTGCAGCAGGCCGTTCAACGCAAAGGTCTTCGACTGCAGCTCCAGGCGACCGGACTCGATCCGCGCCAGGTCCAGCGCATCGTTGACCAGGTGCAGCAGGTGCTCGCCGGCATGCCGGATCGACTGTGTGTAGCCGCGCTGTTGCGGGTCCAGTGGCGACGCCAGCAGCAGCTCGCTCATGCCCAGCACACCGGTCATCGGCGTACGGATCTCATGGCCCAGATTGGCCAGGAAACGGGTCTTGGCCGCTGAAGCCTGCTCGGCGAGTTCCTGCTTGTGCAGCGCCAGCTGGTAGGCGTGGCGCCGCTGCAGGCGGCGCCGGTACAACCAGGCGAACCAGCTGGTCAGCAGCAGCCCGACCGACGCCAGCACCAGCAGGCCGGACAGGCTGCGCCACCATGGCGGCTGCACGCGGAATTCCAGGCTCTGCACCCGCGACCACACGTGGTCGGCCGACCGGGCCTGCACTTCCAGCCGGTAGCTGCCCGGCGCCAGGCGCGAGAACAGGCGCTCGCCGGCCGGGCCGACTTCGACCCAATCGGGGTCGTAACCGGCCAAGCGGTAGCGGTAGGTATTGGACGCCGAGTCGGCGAAGGACAGCAGCCGCGCGACGATGCGCAGGTCGCGGTCGCCGTCGGCGATCTGCAACGGCGCATCGTGGGTCATGTCCAGCACCTGCTCGTTGCGGCGCACCTCCACCCGCTCGATCACCAGCGGGGCCCGACGCACCGAGGGCCGCACCTGCTCCGGGTCGAACACCACCGCACCTGCCGCCGTTCCGGCCACCAGATGGCCGTCGCCCGCCGCAATCAAGGTGTGGTCGCGGAATTCCTGGCTCGGCAGGCCGTCGTGCACGCCATACAGGCGCACGCTCTGCCCATCCGCACTGACACGCACCAGGCCGCGTGCGCTGGTCGCCCACGCCACGCCCTGTGCATCGACCACCAGGCCGGTCGCGGAGATTGCCGGATAGCCCTGCTCGGCCCCCACCACCGCCTGTCGTTCCAGGCGCCCCTGGCTCCAGCGGTAACGCGACAGTCGGCCATCCTCGGACAGCCAGACCTGGCCATCCCGGCCCACGTGCAGCGCGTGGATGGCGGTTGCCGGCGCACCCGGCACCGGCTGGAAGCGTTCGCTTTCCGGCAGCCACTGCAACAGGCCGCGACTGCTGGCCAGCCAGATGTGGTCCTGCGGTCCGCATTCCACGTCGAGGTTGAGCTGGCCCTGCTGCAGCCCGCGCTGGCCATTGTCCAGCTGGCGCCGCAGGTGTCCGTCAAGGTCGCGCTGCTGCAGGCCGGCGGGCAGCATCAGCCAGAGGCTGTCGCCGTCACAGGTCATCATCGATTCGATGACCCCTTCCATCGCCGCATCAGCACCGGCATCACGACCCCAGCGACGCAGCTCGCGACGCTGCGGGTCATAGCGCACCAGTGCGTCGTTCGATCCAATCCACACCTGCCCGCGCCGGTCCTCCCTCACCGAGGTCAGCCAGTGCATGCCGTTGACCCAGGTGCGGTGCTGCTCGATCCGGCCCGTCTTCGGATCGAAGCGATCCAGCGCACCGTGGCTGCCCACCGTCCAGACGCCGCCGTTGCTGGACGGGCTGGTGCCCAGCACCAGTGCATTGCGCAGCGAGGCGGGGTCGTCCTCCAGGCGCGACAGCACCGAGAACTGCCACCAGCGCGGCAACAGGTGCCACAGGCCGGCGTTGGTGCTGGCCAGCCAGATGCCGCCTTCCCGATCCTCATAGGCACCGGTCCAGTTCGGCCGTACCGGGCCGCGTGCGATGACGCTGTACAGCGGCACGGTCTGGTACTGGCCATCCACCGCACGTCCCAACCCGGTGCGATTGTCCAGCCAGTGCCCACCCTGCTCGTCGCGCAGCATCATGCCCAGCACCTGCTCGCCCGGTGGCAGCTTCCACGGCGGTGCCTCGAAGCGGCCGTCCGGGCGGCGCACGGTGGCCCCGGCCATCGTGCTGATCCACAGGCTGCCGTCCGGCTCGGTGGTCAGGCCGTTGATCAGCAGGCTGGGAATGATGTCCGTACCGACGCGCTCGAAGTCGGTCCCGGTCCAGCGCGCCACGCCATGCTTGGTGCCGATCCACAGGCTGCCATCAGGCAGCGTGGCCAGATAGGGCACCGACGACGACGGCAGGCTGCGCGGATTGTTCGGCTCGGGCAGGAAGCGCTGCAGGCGGTCCTGGCTGTCCAGGCGGTACAGGCCGCCCTCGTGGGTGCCGAACCAGATCGAGCCGTCGGGCGTGCTGGCCAAGCTCCAGACCGTGTTGGTGCCCATCAGCGGCTGGCTGCTGCGGTCGTAGAAGTGCAGCTGCCTGCGGTCGGCCGACATGCGTACCAGGCCTGCGTTCTCGGTGCCTATCCACAACTGGTTGCGGGCATCGACCAGCACCGTCCAGATGCGGTTGTCACGCAGTCCATCCTCGGAACGCCACACCCGGTAGGTACGCCCGTCGTAGCGGGCCAGGCCATCGTTGGTGGCGATCCACAGGTAACCGTAGCGATCCTCGGCCATGCGGTTGACGGTATTGGACGGCAGGCCGTCGAACACCGTCACCTGCCGTGGGCTGGGCGGCACCGGCTGTGCCGCAACGGGCAACGCGCAGCACAGCAGGACCAGCAGCAGCATCGCCGCCCGCAGATACACCACCGATTGCCTCCTCACGCTGGTCCTGATGATTCCCGCGCCGCGGGCGTCGGCATGGTAAACCGAAAGTCGCACCGTTCACGCCCGGCGCCGGCGCGGTCACGCAGTCGCCTGTCGCTTCGCACGCGCCTGGGCGATGGCCGCCACCAGCAGGTCGCCGGTCACCGGCTTGCGCAGGAAGCCATCGAAGCCAGCCGCCAGCACCTGGGTTTCGGCATAGGCATCGGAACGGGCGGTCACCGCCACAAGGGGCAGGTCATAGCCCATCGTGCGCAGCTGGCGGGCGATGGCCGTACCATCCAGCGCGGGCAGATCGAGATCGAGCAGGCCCACGTCGAAGCCGTCGGTGGCGATCTCTGACAACGCGCCCAGGCCGTGCAGCACGTGCACCACCGTGTGCCCGCGCACGCGCAACAGGCCGGCGATGACCTCGGCCACCGTGGCATCGTCCTCCACCAGCAGGATGCGCAACGGTGGCAGTACCGGCAGCACTGCCGCCTCGCCCGCCGGGCTGACGGCCTGCCGCGTCCAGGGCAATGGCAGGCGAACGCGGAAGCGCGCGCCCCTGCCGGGCTGGCTGACCACATCGATACGCCCGCCCATCGCCACCGCCAGCTCCTGGCAGATCGCCAGCCCCAACCCACTGCCCCCGTAGCGCGAGGCAGTGCGCGGGCCGTCAGCCTGCTCGAAGCGATGGAACAGGCGCTGCTGCTGCTCGGCATTGATGCCCGGGCCGCTGTCATGCACTTCAAAGCACAGCCCGCCCTTTTCTTCCAGGCGGACGGCCAGGCCGACGTGGCCACGTTCGGTGAACTTGATGGCGTTGCCGAGCAGGTTCAGCAGGATCTGGCGCACCCGCATCTCGTCGCCACTGACCGTGATCGGCCCGGGCGGGTCCTCGCCGCGCCGGAATTCCAACTGGCGCTGCTGCGCCATCGGCTGCATCAGGCCCTGCACCTGGTCGAGCAGTTCGCCGAGGTCGAACGGGCGCAGGTCCAGTTCCAGCCGCCCGGCTTCGATGCGGGCCAGGTCCAGCGCATCATTGACCAGCCGCAGCAGGTGGCTGCCGGCCTGCTGGATCGAGCCGGCATAGCTGCGCTGTACCGGGTCCAGCGGGGTGGCCAGCAGCAGTTCGCTCATGCCCAGCACGCCGGTCATCGGCGTGCGCACTTCGTGGCCAAGCGTGGCCAGGAAACGGCTCTTGGCCTGCGAGGCCTGTTCGGCCAGCTGTTGCTTGTGCACCGTCAACTGCCACTGCTGGCGACGCCGCAGCCGCGCCCGGATCGACCAGACCAGGATCACCAGCAGCAACGACCCCAGCAGGATGTAGCCGAAGATCGCCATGCCGCTTCGCCACCACGGCGGCAGCACCTTCACCTGCAACTGCTGCGAAGGCGTCCACGCGCCCCGGGCAGTCGCGGCCTGTACCTCGATGAGGTAGCTGCCGGTCGGCAGCCGCGACAGGGTGCGCTGGCCATCACCGCCCTGCTCCACCCAGTCCTGGTCGTAGCCCTGCACGCGGAACCGGTAGCGGTTGCCCTGCGGGCTGGCGTAGGACAGCAGCCGCGCATCGATCTGCAGGTCGCGGTCATCCGGCCCCAGCAGCAGGGTGCCGGTGAGCGGCAACGGCTGCCAGCCGCGGGCGTCGTCGCGGCGCACCCGCACTTCGGCGATCACCAGCGATGACGCCGGCAGCACGGTGTCGTCGGCGTTCACATCGAAGGCAACCAAACCGGTCTGGGTCACCGCCAGCACGCGACCATCGGCGTTCACCGCCGGTGGCCGGCCCGTGAACTCCGCGTCGGACAGGCCGTCGCGCTCGTTGAACTGCTGCAGGCGCCGCGTCTTCGGATCCCAGCGCAGCAGGCCGCGCGGCGTGGTCGCCCACAACTGGCCGTTGGCGGCCAGGGCCAGCCCCCCCATGGTCAGCGGTGGCACGCCGGCGCCGCCGTCGATGCGCTGGATCAGGCGCAGGCTCATGCCGTCCCACTGGTAGCGCTCGAAAGCGCCTTGGCGCGCCAGCCACAACTGCTGCGGATCGATCCACACCAGGTCGTAGATCGGCCCCCGCGATACGCCCGGCACCGCCTCGAAGCGTCCGGCCTGCTCACGCCAGATGCCCATGTCACCCATCACCCACGGCCGGCCGTGGGCGTCGAAGCGGATCTGCTCGATCGGCGCATCGGCGGTACCGCGGAAATACTCCAGCGGATAGCGGTGCAGCAGCCGGCCCTCTGCACTACGCTGCTGCAGTTCCAGGCCCATCACCGACACCCACACCGTACCGTCAGGGGCCTCGCGCATCAGATCGATGCGCTGGCGCAGGTCGGCACTGCCGTCGATCCGCAGGTCACGCAATGCACCGGAGGCCGGATCGTAGAGGGTGATGCGGCCGCCGCGCCCGAGCCACAGGCGACCGTCCGGGCGCGGCAGCACCGACCACACCACGCCGTTGCCCAGCTGCCGATCGGTGGCCAGCAGGCGCAGCGTGCCCTGCGCATCCAGCTGGTAAACCCCGCGCGCCGAGCCGACGTAGTAATTCTTCCCGTCGCTGGCCGCACTCAACAGGTACTGGCTGTCCAACGGCTTGCCGTCGAGCTGGTTCCAGATCGAGAAGCGCCGCCAGTCCGGTGGCAGATAGGCCAGGCCCTGGGTCAGCAGGGCCACCCACAACCCACCCTCGTGATCCTGCAGCAGATCCAGCACACCGCTGTGCGCGGTCAGGAAGCCACTGCCGCGGTCGCCCTCCAGCCGGCGCAGCGCGGCCGCGTCGCCCCGCAACAGGCCATCGGAGGTGCCGGCCCAGTAGCCCCCCTGGCGATCGGCCAGCACCAGCGCCGAGCGCAGCTGGGCACTGTCGGCCCATCGCGGGCGACTGACCCGATCCTGCGCATCGATACGGTACAGCCCGTCGTTCTGGCTGCCGACCCAGATCGAACCGTCCGCATCACGGCTCAACCGCAGCACGCTCAGCGTTCCCAGCTGCGACGCGGCCACCGGCTCGAATCCGCTGCCATTCCATCGCGCCACACCGGCTTCGGTGCCTACCCACAGGCGCCCCTGCGCATCGACCAGGCTGGTGAAAATGCTGTTGCTGGGCAGCCCATCCGGGTGCGCTGGATCATGCGTGTAGAGGCGCACGCTGCCGTCTTCGCCCAGGCGGCAGACGCCGTGGTTGTTGGTGCCGATCCACAGTGCATCGTCGACATAGGCCAGTGCCCAGAACTGCCCCTGGCAGGTGGCATTGACCTTGTCGAAGGTCCGGAAGCGCTCGCGGTCGGCATCCAGGCGGGCCACGCCCTTGCCGTTGATGCCCACCCAGACGCGGTCCAGCGGATCGATCAGCAGGGTCTCGATTTCGTTTCCCGGCAGCGCGCCCGGCTGTTCCGGGTCGTGCTCCCAGACCCGCAGGCTGTTGCCGTCGTAGCGGGCGAGCCCGCCATCGGTGGCGACCCAGATATGGCCCTGCCGGTCCTCGGCCAACGCCACCACCATGCGCGACGGCAAGCCTTCGGCGGCACCGAAGCGGCGCAGGCGCGGTGTTTCTGCGATATCCAGGGTCGCAGCCGCCGTGGCCAACGCCATCAGCAGCAGTCCCATACCCGCGATGCCACGGCACCACCGGCGCCAGCCGCTCGTCATCCTGAACCCCCTGTCCTGGCCCGATTGTCACACAGGGCCGGGTTCATGGCTGCAACAGCCTGTTTCCAGCGATGGCGCCACCACGAACTGTTGCAGCCATGTACGCAACGTTGTCGGGGGGCTGTGCGTATGATCGCAGCGTCCCCTTCCGGAGCCCGCCATCGATGCGTCCCTGCCTGGCCCTGCTGCCGATGCTGCTCGCCACCGCTCCTGCCTGGGCGGCCGCTGATACCTACCGCCTCGATCCGGTGCATACGCGGGTGCTGTTCTCGATCGACCATGCCGGCTACTCGCAGGCCATGGGCACGGTGTCCGGCAGCGAGGGCCGCGTGCTGTTCGATCCCGACAACTGGCGCGATGCGACCGTGGAAGTGGACATTCCGGTGTCGCGACTGGACCTTGGTGACGCCAAGTGGAACCAGGCCACGCTGGCGCGCAGCCTGCTCGACGGCGAGCGCCATCCCACGGCACGCTTCGTCTCCCATCGGGTGGAACCGATCGACGCCCGACACGCGCGCGTGATCGGCACGCTGACCCTGCGCGGGGTCAGCCAGGAGGTCACTCTGGAAGTGACCTTCAACGCGCTCAAGCGCTATCCGCTCCCGCCGTTCCGGCGCACCGCCGGGTTTTCCGCCAGCACCACGCTGAGCCGGCGCGCGTTCGGCATCACCGCCTGGCCGGGCGTCATCGGTGATGCGGTGCAGGTGCGGATCGAGGCCGAAGCCACCCTCGACCGCAACGACGCCCCGGGAACTCCGGCTCCTGTTTCCCACTCCGACCACACGACGGCCCCCAAGGACCCTTCATGACCGCCAAGAACACCCCCGCCGCGTGGGGAAGTGTCAGCCAGATCCTGCATTGGTTGATCGCACTGCTGATCCTCGCCCTCGGCGTGGTCGGCCTGACCATGGGCGAACTGCCCAAGACGCCCAAGTACTTCTGGGTGTACACCGCGCACAAGTCGATCGGCATCACGGTACTGGCCCTGGTGCTGTTCCGTCTCGGCTGGCGCCTGTATGCCGGTGCGCCGAAGCCGGTGCCGGGCGTGCCCAGCTGGCAGGAGCGCATCGCCAGTGCCACCCACGTGCTGCTGTACGTGCTGATGTTCGCCATTCCGCTGTCGGGCTGGTTGTACGATTCGGCCAGTGGCCTGCGGCCGTTCCGCTGGTTCGGCCTGGTTGACGTGCCCAAGCTGAGCGCTCCGGATCCGCAGGTCGTCGCGGTGTCCCATGCCCTGCACGAATATGGCTTCTGGCTGCTGATCGCGGTGGTGCTGGCACATGCCGGCGCTGCCTTCTACCACCACCTGTTCCAGCGCGATGCAACACTGTCCCGCATGTTGCCACGCGGTTGGCTCGCCTCCCCTCAGAAGGACTGACCGATGAACCTGAAACTGACCACCCCGGCCGCTGTGGCCGCCGCCCTGGCCGGCATGCTGGCCACTGCCCCGGCGCTCGCCGCCGACTATGCGCAGGCCCCGGGTGCCGGCTCGATCCTGGTGTTTGCCACCAAGTACGACGGTGAAGTGTTCACCGGCAGCTTCCCCGGCTTCGCCACCAAGCTCAGCTTCGACCCGGCCAATCCGGCCGCCGGTTCGCTGGACGTGGTGATTCCGCTGGCCGGGGCCAAGAGCGGCAACAGTGACCGTGATTCGACCCTGCAGGGCGCCGACTTCTTCAATGTCGGCAAGTTCGCCACGGCGCGCTACACCGCCAAGGGTTTCCGCGCGGTGGGCAACGACCAGTTCGCCGCCGATGGCACGCTGGAACTGCGCGGCGTCAGCAAGCCGGTCACGCTGACCTTCACCTGGAAGCCGGGCACCCAGCCGGTGCTGACCGGCAAGGCCACGGTCAAGCGACTGGACTTCGGCGTCGGCGGCGGTGACTGGGCCGACACCAAGACCATCCCGGATGAAACCGCGATCAGCACGATCGTGAAGTTCGACGCGAAGTAAATCGCGTCTGGACCGGGCATTGCTACGCATTGGGTAGTGCCGGCCGCTGGCCTAGCATCACCGGGAACAGAGGGGTTACCAGCGGCCGCGGCACTACCGGTCGGCGGCCAACCACGCCTGCACCGTGGCCGCGTCGAACGGCCAATCCAGCTCGCGGTCGCCGCGCTCGTCACGCAGTACCGGCACCCGCGCGCCGTAGCGGGCCTCCAGCGCGGGCTGGTCATCCAGGAACACCGATTCGAACTCCGGCGCCCGCGCCCTGGCCAGCTCGGCCAGGGCCATATCGCACAGGTGGCAATCGTCACGCTGGATAAGGATCAACACCGGCCGGGCTCCCGTGGCGGAAATGCTGCGCCGCAGCCATGGAACTGCGGCGTGAACCGCTAGAATAGCGGTCTCTTCCGGTACCCGCAGTACGGCAACCATGGCTGTCAGCACGTTCGACGTTTTCAAGATCGGCATTGGCCCGAGTTCCTCGCACACCGTCGGGCCGATGAAGGCCGCCGAGCGATTCATCCATCGCTGGCTGCTCGACCCGGGCCGCCTGCACGAGGTCGCGCGCATCCGCGCCGATGTCTACGGCTCGCTGGCGCTGACCGGCCGCGGCCACGGCACCGACAAGGCGATCCTGCTCGGCCTGGAAGGCCAGCGGCCGAACCTGATCGACCCGGACATCATTCCGGCCACGCTGGAGCGCATCCGCAGCAGCAAGCGCATCCAGCTGATGGGCCAGCACGAGATCGCCTTCGACGAGAAGCGCGACCTCGGCATGAACAAGCGCCAGAAGCTGCCCTACCACACCAACGGCATGCGCTTCACCGCGTACAACGCCGAGGACGAAGTGATCGCCACCCGCGATTACTACTCCGTCGGGGGTGGCTTCGTGGTCAACCAGGACGATGCGGCCGATGACCGCATCGTGCCCGATGAGACCCCGCTGCCCTACCCGTTCAAGAGTGGCGACGAACTGCTGGCGCAGACCGCGCGCAGCGGACTGAGCATCGCCCAGCTGATGTTCGAGAACGAGAAGTGCTGGCGCAGCGAAGACGAGATCCGTGCAAACCTGCGCGAGATCTGGAGCGCGATGCAGTCCTGCGTGGCGCGCGGCATCCGCGAGGAAGGCGTGCTGCCCGGTGGCCTGAAGGTCGGCCGTCGTGCACCGGCGCTGTACCGCGAGCTGTCGTCGAAGCCGGAAGCGGCGATGCGCGACCCGCTGACCACGCTGGACTGGGTCAACCTGTATGCGCTGGCGGTGAATGAAGAGAACGCGGCCGGCGGCCGTGTAGTGACCGCGCCGACCAATGGCGCCGCCGGCGTGCTGCCGGCGGTGCTGCATTACTTCGATCGTTTCTGCCCCGGCGCCAATGAGCAGCGCGTGTTCGACTTCCTGCTGACCTCGGCGGCGATCGGCATCCTGTACAAGGAAAACGCTTCGATCTCCGGGGCCGAAGTGGGCTGCCAGGGCGAGGTCGGCGTGGCCTGCTCGATGGCCGCCGGCGGCCTGGTCGCGGCCCTGGGTGGCAACCCGAGCCAGATCGAGAACGCCGCGGAGATCGGCATGGAACACAATCTCGGCCTGACCTGCGATCCGATCGGTGGCCTGGTGCAGATCCCCTGCATCGAGCGCAACGCGATGGGTGCGGTGAAGGCGATCAACGCCTCGCGCATGGCGATGCGCGGTGATGGCAAGCACAAGGTATCGCTGGACAAGGTCATCAAGACCATGCGCGATACCGGCCGCGACATGCAGGACAAATACAAGGAAACCAGCCGCGGTGGCCTGGCGGTGAACGTCATCGAGTGTTGAGGGCGGCCGGCTCCGGCGCGATGGCGACGGGCCACAGGTAGAGTCGACTGTTAGTCGACTATCGCGCGCAGCGCGGGATTTTCACGGCCTGAGGGAAGAGTAGTCGACTAACAGTCGACGCTACCCCGCCCACCCTGGCCCGCACGGGCGACATCGTCACCGCGTTGCGGTTAGGCTCGGGGTTCCCCCGCCCCGGATTGCCCCATGCGCGTGATCGCCGCCGCCCTGCTTGCCTGCCTTCCGCTGCCTGCCCTGGCCGCGCCCACCTACGGGCCGCGGCTGGAGGGCTTCGACTATGGCTATCCGGTAAAGACCTTCGCGCTGGAATCGCAGCGCCAGCCACTGGAGATGGCCTACCTCGACATCGCGCCGAAGAAGGCACCGATCGGCGTGGTGGTGCTGCTGCACGGCAAGAATTTCTGCGCGGCCACCTGGAAAGAATCGATCAAGCCGCTGGTCGCCGCCGGCTACCGGGTGATCGCCCCGGACCAGGTGGGCTTCTGCAAATCCAGCAAGCCCGAGCGCTACCAGTATTCGTTCGCGCAACTGGCCGCCAACACCCATGCCCTGCTGCAGCAGCTGCAGCTGGGCGAGGTACCGGTGCATCTGGTGGGCCACTCGATGGGCGGCATGCTGGCGGTACGCTACGCGCTGATGTTCCCGCAGGACCTGCGCAGCCTGTCGCTGGTCAACCCGATCGGGCTGGAGGACTGGAAGGCGCTGGGCGTTCCGTGGCGCAGCGTGGACGCGTGGTACGCCGGCGAAATGAACATCAGCTATGACAGCATCCGCCGCTACCAGCTGGAGGTGTACTACGACGGCAAGTGGAAGCCGGCCTACGAACCGTGGGCGCGGATGCAGTCGGGCATGTACGAAGGGCCGGGCAAGCAGGCTGTTGCATGGAGCCAGGCGCTGGCCTCGGACATGGTGTTCAACCAACCGGTGGTTTACGAGCTGAAGCACCTGCAGGTGCCGACCACGCTGTTCATCGGCCAGAAGGACCGCACCGCGATCGGGCGCGACCTGGCGCCGCCGGCGGTGAAGGCGACGCTGGGCAACTATCCGGCGCTCGGCAAGGCGGCGGCCGCGGCAATTCCCGGGGCGACCCTGGTCGAGTTCGCCGAACTGGGCCATTCGCCGCAGGTGCAGGACCCCAAGCAGTTCAACAGCGCGTTGCTGAAGTCCTTGAAGTCACGCTGACCGATGGATGTGCTCCTGTAGAGCCGAGGATCGGCTCGGCTCTACAGGCACCCTGCGATCAACCCACGATCCGCAGCACGTCATCCAGCAGCGCGGCAGCGGTGACTTCCGCACCGGCACCCGGTCCCTGGATCAACAGCGGCTGGCGCTGATAGCGATCACTGTGGATGGCCACGCGGTTGTCGGTGCCTGCGCCCTGCGCCAACGGGTGATCGGACGGCAGTTCGCGCAGGCCGACCTGCGCACCCTGGCCGTCAACACGGCCCACGAAACGCAGCACGCGGCCGTTGTCCCGTGCCTGTTGCCAACGCGCCTGCAGCGGTGCATCCAGCAGCTCCAGTGCAGCCACTGCATCCTCCAGCGGCAGCGCTGCCAGCGCGTCCGGGACCAGTGAATCCACCTGCACCTGCGCGGCATCCAGGGCCAGCCCGCTGCTGCGCGCCAGGATCAGCAGCTTGCGACGCACGTCCTCGCCGGACAGGTCCAGGCGCGGATCGGGTTCGGTGTAGCCGGCCGCCAGCGCCTCGCGCACCGCCGCCGAGAACGGCGACTGCCCGTTGTAGCGGTGGAACAGCCACGCCAGCGAACCGGACAGCACGCCCTCGATGGCATGGATACGGTCGCCACCGGCGACCAGCGCGCGCAGGCTGCTCAACAATGGCAGGCCGGCACCGACGGTAGCGCTGTCGCCATAACGCGCACCACTGTCGGCGCAGCTCTCGGCGATGGCCGTGGCGCGTGCCAGCTGCGCGCCGCGGCCGAGCTTGTTGGCGGTGACCACATGCACGCCCCGCGCCAGCCACTGCACGTGGCGCGCGGCCACCTCTTCGCTGGCGGTGGCATCAACCACCACATCACCCCGTTCCAGGCCTTCGGCGCTGGCCCAAGGCGGCGAACTGAGGCCGTCGCGCGGTGCGCGGCGCGCCAGCTCCAGCGGCAACGCCAGATCGCGGTCGATCGCCAGTGCGGTGCGCGAGTTGGCCAGCCACTGCACGCTGGGCAGTTCCAGCCCGCGTGCCTGCAACGCCTGGTAACGCTGCACGAAGGCCGACCCGACCGTGCCGGTGCCGAGCAGCGCCAGCCGCCCTGTGCCCAGCGCGGGAATTTCAGCGGCGAGCGCGCTCATGCGTCCACCACCTGTTTGCGGCGTGCGGCCGCGTCGATCACCGCTTCGGCGCGCTGCAGCGCGGCGCCGAGATCGGCGAGCAGGTCACGCTCAGCCTCGATGCCGATCGACAGGCGCAGCAGTCCTTCACTGATGCCGGCCGCCGCACGCGCTTCTGCGCTCATCGCCGCATGGGTCATGGTCGCCGGATGGGCGATCAGGCTTTCGACGCCGCCCAGCGATTCGGCCAGGGTGAAGCAGCGCAGGCCATCGACGAACGCGCGCACCGCCGCATGCGGATCGTCACCGGCGCAGTGCGCCAGTTCGAACGATAGCATCGCGCCGAAGCCGCTTTGCTGGCGCGCCGCGATGGCGTGGCCCGGATGATCGGCCAGGCCCGGGTAGTACACCCTGCCGACGGCCGGGTGCTGGTCCAGCAGGGCAACGACCGATGCGGTGTTCTCCTGGTGCACGCGCAGGCGCGCGTCCAGCGTGCGCAGGCCGCGCAGGGTCAGGAAGGCATCGAACGGCGAACCGGTCAGGCCTAGGGCATTGCCCCACCACACCAGCTGTTCGTGCAGCGCCGGATCGCGCGCGACCACGGCGCCGCCGACCACGTCACTGTGACCATTGATGTACTTGGTGGTCGAATGCAGCACCAGGTCCGCACCGAACGACAGCGGCTGCTGCAGGGCCGGCGACAGGAAGGTGTTGTCGACCACGACGAGGGCACCGGCCTTGTGCGCGGCGTCGATGACGAAGCGCAGGTCGGTGATGCGCAGCAGCGGGTTGGACGGGGTTTCCACCAGCACCAGCTTCGGCTGGGTCGCCAGTGCCTGGGCGAGCGCACGCGGGTCAGTCAGGTCGGCAGTGACCAGTTCGAAGTGCCCCTTCCGGGCCAGCGCATTGAACAGGCGCCAGCTGCCACCGTATGCATCGTGCGGCACCACCAGCGTATCGCCCGGCTGCAGCAGCGCGTTCAGCACCAGGTTGATCGCGCCCATGCCGGTGGCGGTGATGACGCCACCGGCGCCACCCTCCAGTTCCGCAAGCGCCTCACCCAGCAGGTCGCGGGTCGGGTTGCCGCTGCGCGTGTAGTCGTACTGGCGCTTGTTGCCGAAGCCTTCGAAGCTGAAGTTCGACGACAGCACGATCGGCGGCGTGACCGCGCCATGCGCGGTGTCCCGATCGATGCCGGCACGGACGGCGGCAGTGGTGCGACTACAGGACGGCTCGTTTGCGTGCAGGCTCATGCGGACTCTCCAGAAGTGCGGAAGGCGGTGGCGAGGATCGCGTCGATGCGATCGGTTTCTTTGAGGAAGGCGTCATGGCCGTAAGGCGAGCGCAGCACGCGCAGGCTGCCGCGCGGGCCCAGCCCTTCGACCAGGCCGACCAGGTCGGCCAGCGGCACCAGGCGGTCACCCTCCACGGCCACCACCACGGTCGGCGGCAGGATCGCGGTGGGGTCCACACGATGCAGGTCGATCGATTCGGACAGGCGCAGGTAGGCGGTCACCGGCGTGCGCGCGACGTACTGCGCACCGGCCGCGTCGAGGTAGTCTTCGGCGGCCACGCGCACGCGGCCGTTGATCACTTCCGGCGCGGCATCGAAGCGCTCGCCGAATTCTTCCGGCGTGCGGTAGCTGAGCATGGCGAACTGCCGCGCCAGGGCCAGGCCGTGGTCTTCGCCGCACTGCAGCTGGCCGAGCGCGACCGCACGGCGCTGCAGCGCGCGCCAGGCGGCGGCATACGGATGCGGGCGATGCGCGCCGCTGGCCAGTACCAGCTGGCGCACGCGGGCCCGGTGCCGGATCGCGAACTGCTGGCCGACCAGCGCACCATACGAATAGCCCACGAACGCCTTCAGCGCACGGATGCCGAGGTGGTCCAGCAGCAGCGCCAGCGCATCGGCCTGGTCGGCGGTATCGATCGGCACATCCAGCGCACCGTCGGCACCGATGAAGTCGAAGGCCAGCACGCGCAGTTGCTGCGGATCCAGCGCGCGCCCGCTGCCCACCAGGTCTTCGGCCCAGCCCTTCTCGCCGAACTGTGCATTGGACGCCACGTGGCGGTGCGCGGAGATGCCACCGGCCAGCACCACCACCGGTGCATCGGCCGGGCCGACCCACTCATAGCGCAGGCGCACCGGGCTGGGGCCGGCGTGGCGCATCGACAGCACCGCGGCGAACTCGCCGCGCTCGGCATGCACGCGGTCTTCGACCGGCACGCTGACGGGGACAAAGGACTCGGAGCGAATGGCGGTACTGGCGGCGAAGCTCATGGCGGGATCCGGTTGGGGAATCGGCCATCGAGCCTTCGCGGGGCCCGCGTTCGAGATGCACGTGGGGTGCATGGTTCGAACCATCTTTCGGTGGACGCCACGGTCCCCGCAGGATTTGGCACCTACGCAGACGCTTGCGCGCCTGCGGGCTGCCCCGGCTTCAAAGGGCCTGTCCCTCTGCCGGTCTCGATGGTGGAGCCACGATGCCAGCCCTTTCCGGCACTGTCAATCCCTTCATGCGGATAAAGCGATGAATATTTTCAGGTCGACACTGCGCAGTCCGTTCCGGTCGCCCCGTTCAGGATCGGGTACAGTCCCGGCGGTCCATTCCGCTGGAAACGCCGATGTCGCGCCTGCCCCTGTCCTGCCTGCTGTTGTCCCTGCTGGCGAGCGCGAGCGTGCACGCCGACAACTGGCGCCAGGGCTGGGGACTGGTTCCCCCGCCTGGCCAGGCGACGCCCGCAGGCGGGTCCGCGGGCGCCGCCACCATGGCCCAGCTGCGCCTGCAGCCGGTCGGCGGGCAATGGCAGGCACGCATCGACAACGCCCTGGCCGGCCCGCTGCAGATCGAACTGCGCGCGGCCCCCGGTCACCCGGTCGACGGCCTGCCGGTGCAGTCACTGATCCAGGGCGACAGCAGCCTGGTGGTCGGCCACCTGCCCGCCCCGATCGATGGGCGCACGCTGGACCTGCGCCTGCAGTCGGTGCCGGGCAACCCGGCCGCGCAGGCCGAGGATGTTGCCTATCGCCTGCCCTTCGATGCAGCCCGCCTGCGCGTGGACCAGGCGCCGCAGGGACGGTTCAGCCATGGCGACGAGGAGAACCACGATGCAATCGACTTCGCACTGCCGGAGGGCACCCTGGTGCTGGCCGCCCGCGAGGGCACGGTGATGCAGATCCAGGATGGCTTCCGTGGCAACGGCCAGGACCGCGAGCGCGATGGCGCCCGCGCCAACTTCATCCGCGTGCTGCACAGTGACGGCAGCATGGCCCTGTACGGCCATCTGCAGGCCGGCGGCATGCGCGTGCGTCGCGGCCAGGCCGTGGGGGCCGGGCAGCCGATCGGCCTGTCCGGCAACAGCGGCTACAGCAGCGCGCCGCACCTGCACTTCGTGGTGCAGGTCAACCGCGGCATGGGCCTGCGCTCGGTGCCGGTGCGCATCTTCGCCGAACAGGGCCAGCTGCAGTTCGCCCGCCACGGCGAAGCCGACGGCGGGACCGGGCGCTGACCGGCCCCGGCCGGTATAATCGGGCGCTTATCTCTTTGAAAAGCGCCCCGGGCGGGCGCCACTGCCATGTCCGAAGTCGCCAACGAAGCGTCGCGTCGCCGCACCTTCGCCATCATTTCCCACCCTGACGCCGGCAAGACCACGCTGACCGAAAAGCTGCTGCTGTTCGGAGGCGCGATCCAGATGGCCGGTTCGGTGAAGGGCCGCAAGGCCGCCCGCCATGCCACCTCCGACTGGATGGCACTGGAAAAGGAGCGCGGCATCTCCGTGACCTCCTCGGTGATGCAGTTCCCGTACGAGGGCAAGATCGTCAACCTGCTCGACACCCCCGGCCACGCCGACTTCGGCGAGGACACCTACCGCGTGCTGACCGCGGTGGACTCGGCGCTGATGGTGATCGACGTGGCCAAGGGCGTGGAAGAGCGCACCATCAAGCTGATGGAAGTGTGCCGCCTGCGCGATACCCCGATCATGACCTTCATCAACAAGCTCGACCGCGAGGGCAAGGACCCGATCGAGCTGCTGGATGAGGTGGAAACCGTGCTCGGCATCCAGTGCGCGCCGGTGACCTGGCCGATCGGCATGGGCCAGCGCCTGAAGGGCGTGGTCCATCTGCTGACCGGTGAAGTGCACCTGTACGAGCCCGGCCGCAACTTCACCCGCCAGGACTCGACCATCTTCCCGTCCATCGATGCCCCCGGCCTGGCCGAGAAGATCGGTGCACAGATGCTGGCCGACCTGCGCGACGAGCTGGAACTGGTGCAGGGCGCCAGCCACCCGTTCGACCTGGACGCCTACCGCGCCGGCAAGCAGACCCCGGTGTTCTTCGGCTCCGGCGTGAACAACTTCGGCGTGCAGCCGCTGCTGGACTTCTTCGTCGAGCATGCACCGTCGCCGCAGGCGCGTTCGACCACCGGCCGCGAGATCGCCCCGGAAGAGAACAAGCTGACCGGCTTCGTGTTCAAGATCCAGGCCAACATGGACCCGCAGCACCGTGACCGCGTGGCCTTCATGCGCGTCTGCTCCGGCCGTTTCAGCGCCGGCATGAAGACCTTCCACGTGCGCACCGGCAAGGAAATGAAGCTGGCCAACGCGCTGACCTTCATGGCCAGCGACCGCGAGATCGCGGCCGAGGCCTGGCCGGGCGATGTGATCGGCATCCACAACCACGGCACCATCTCCATCGGCGATACCTTCACCGAAGGCGAAGCGGTGACCTTCACCGGCATCCCCAACTTCGCGCCGGAACTGTTCCGCCGCGCCCGCCTGCGCGACCCGCTCAAGCTCAAGCAGCTGCAGAAGGGCCTGGCCCAGCTGTCCGAGGAAGGCGCGACCCAGTTCTTCCGCCCGCTCACCAGCAACGACCTGATCCTGGGTGCGGTCGGTGTGCTGCAGTTCGACGTAGCCGCCTACCGCCTGAAGGACGAGTACGGCGTGGAAGCCACCTTCGAGCCGGTCAGCGTGACCACCGCGCGCTGGGTCCACTGCAGCAACGAGAAGAAGCTGGAAGAGTTCCGCGAGAAGAACGCGCTGAACCTGGCCCTGGATGCCGCCGGGCACCTGGTCTACCTGGCGCCGACCCGGGTCAACCTGCAGCTGGCGCAGGAGCGCTCGCCGGATGTCCGCTTCTCGGCCACGCGCGAAGCCGCCCATACCGTGTCGGCGGGCTGAACAACGGGGTCAGGTCCCTTTCCGCAAAGAAAGGGCGCTCCCCCCACCGGCGCAGGCCGGTAGTTCATCGACCATACGGTGACGGGCGTGCACATCCCGCCCATCGCGGCGATGATAGGGGGGCGCGGGTCCCCACCTCCCCGCGAACGATGCCTACGCCATGTCCACGACTTCCGTTGCTTCGATCCGCGAAGAAATCGCAAGTGCCTTGACCCACGGCCTGGGTGCCGTGTTCGCGCTGGGTGCCGGCGCGGTCCTGATCACCCTGGCCGCGATCTACGGCGATGGCTGGCAGCTGGCCGGTGCCATCGTGTTCGGCATTGCGCTGCTGCTGCTGTACACCGCCTCGACCCTGTACCACGCCATCCAGCACCCGGTCGCCAAGGGGCGACTCAAGGTGTTCGACCACTGCGCGATCTACGTGCTGATTGCAGGCACCTACACCCCGTTCACCCTGATCGGTCTCCGCGGCCCGTGGGGCTGGGGCCTGTTCGCCGCAATCTGGACCCTGGCCCTGGCCGGTGTGGTGTTCAAGCTGTTCTACACCGGCCGCTTCAAGCGCCTGTCCACGGCCATCTACGTCGCCATGGGCTGGCTGGTGATCGTGGCGGTCAAGCCGATGCTGGCTTCGATCGACGGCTGGACGCTGGGCTGGCTGCTGGCCGGCGGCCTGTCGTACACACTGGGCACCTATTTCTACCATCGCGAATCGATTCCCTATTCGCACGCGATCTGGCACCTGTTCGTGATCGGTGGCAGCGTCTGCCACTTCGTCGCAGTGACCATGCAGGTGCTGTAGACCGGCGTCCGCGCCGCTTGTGCACGCCACGCACATGGACGCTTCGCGCCCCGTCCACGATGAGGGGGCAACCATGCCAGCGTGAATGCTGCCGCCTCCCCTGCTGCACGGCGCTCGCCCCGCTGGCGCCTCCGCCGCCCCGGTCCCCGGGGCCGCCGCTGGCTGACCGTGCTGGTCTTCCTGCTCGCGGCGGTGCTGGTGTTGATCGCGCTCTGGGACTGGAACTGGTTCAAGGGCCCGGTTGAACGCGCGGTGCAGGCCCGCACCGGCCGTGCGCTGCAGATCGGGAATCTCGACGTCGACCTCGGCCGCACCAGCACCCTTCGCGCCGATGCAATCACCTTCGCCAATGCCCGCTGGGCAAAGCAGCCGAACATGGCCACGGCCGACCGCGTCGAGATCGACGTGCGGCTCTGGCCACTGCTGCGCGGCCGCGTGGAACTGCCCGAAGTACGCCTGACCCGGCCGGACCTGCTGCTGGAGACTGCCCCGCGCAAGGGTGAGCCCGGCAACTGGGATTTTCTCGGTGACAGCGCCGGCGGGACACGTCCCCAGCTGAAGCGACTGCGCATCGACGACGGTCGTCTGCAGTTCCTCGACGCGCTCGGCCGCACGGATATCCGCATGGAGGTGCGCAGCGGCCAACCGAAGCAGACCGACGGCGCGCCGCCGCTGCTGGTGCAGGGCAAGGGACGCTGGCAGGGCAACCCGTTCACCCTGCGCGGTGGCACCGAATCCCCGCTGGAGCTGACCGACAGCGACCACCCGTTCCGCATCCACCTTGACGGCCGCGCCGGCGCTACCCACGCCGTCGCCACCGGCACGCTCACCAATCCATTCCAGCTGCGCGTGTTCGACCTGCAGTTCGCGCTGAGCGGGCAGGATCTTGCCGACCTCTACCCGCTGCTCGGCATCGCCATCCCGCCCTCCCCGCCGTATGCGTTGAACGGCCGCCTCAAGCGTGACCACGACACTTGGCGCTACGAGCGGTTCTCCGGCAAGGTCGGCGACAGCGACCTGGGTGGCAATCTGCAGTTCGACGTGGGCGGCGCTCGCCCGCGATTGACCGCCACGCTGGAATCCAGGCGCCTGGACTTCGATGACCTGGCCGGCTTCGTTGGCGCCCCGCCAAAGACCGGCGGTGGCGAAACCGCCAACGCGGAGCAGAAGGCCGAGGCGGCGCGGGTAGCTGCCCGTGCGCGCGTGCTGCCCGATACGCCCTACAACCTCGGCAAGCTGCGGGCGATGGACGCCGACGTGCGCTGGAAAGCCCATCGCATCAACGCTCCGTCGCTGCCGCTGGATGACATGGATGCGCACCTGCTGCTGGATGACGGCCTGCTGCGGCTGGACCCGCTGAACTTCGGCGTCGCCGGCGGCGATATCCGCAGCACGGTCCGCATGGACGCGCGGCAACCGCAGATCAGCACCGCACTGAAGGCCAGCGTGCGCGGCGTGCAGCTGGGCCAGTTGTTCCCCGATGCCAAGCTGGCCGAGCAGGCCAAGGGTGGCATCGGTGGCGAAGTGGACCTGAGCGGCCGTGGCAATTCGATCGCGGCAATGCTCGGCAGCAGCAGCGGCAAGGTCGGCCTGGCGATGGGCCGCGGCCATGTCGGCAACCTCGTGATGGAGCTGGCCGGCCTGGACATCACCGAGTCGCTGAAATTCCTGGTGACCGGCGACAAGCAGATTCCCCTGCGGTGTGCCTTCGCCGACTTCGGCGTGCGCGACGGCCTGATGACCAGCCAGGCACTGGCGGTGGACACCACCGACACGATCCTCATCGGCGAAGGCACGGTGAGCCTGCGCGACGAGACCCTGGACCTGCTGTTGAAACCGCGCCCGAAGGACAAGAGCATCCTGGTGCTGCGCTCGCCGCTGCACATCGCCGGTACGTTCAAGGACCCGTCGTTCCGCCCGGACTTCAAGGCGCTGGGCATCCGCGGCGCGGTGGCCCTGGCATTGGGCAGCATCGCCCCGCCGGCGGCGTTGCTGGCAACCATCGAACTGGGGCCGGGCAAGGACGCCGACTGTGGTGGGCAGTATGCGAAGTAGGATTACAGCGTTGTTCGCGGCGCCTCCTTTCCCGCGCGTAGAGCCGGAGCAAGGCGACAGGCAGGACACGCCGTAAATACGTCCCTGTAGGCTCGGTCGGCGCATCCATGCGCCTCACGGTCCTGCCTGCCGCCTTGCTCCGGCTCCGGACAGTTTCCTGCGCGCGCGGAACGAGAGCGAAATTCAAAGTCAAAAAAAAAAAAGCAAAGTCAAAAGCTGTTGCCAACCAAGGTTGGCGGCTACCAAAGGCGAGGCACAGCGCATGTACGCACCGCGCTCGCGGAAATGTTTCCAGAGGCGGAGGGCATGGGCGTGCAGGACCGTTGGCGCCATGGATGGCGCCATCGAGCCTACAGGGACGTACTTGCGGCGTGTCCTGCACGCCCATGCCCTCCGCCTCTCCGACGTATCAGGAAGGCGCTGCTTCTGCTTCTGCATTTGCTGTTGGCGGGCCGGCGGGCCGCAGGCCCGCCAGCGAAAACTCACCCCGCCACGATGTACTGCTGCAGCTGGTCCAGCTCCCGCCGCTGCGCATCGATCACCGACTTCACCAGGTCGCCGATGGAGATCACCCCCAGCACCTGCGCGCCCTCCACCACCGGCAGGTGGCGGATGCGGTAGTCGGTCACCAGCTGCAGGCAGTGCTCCACCTGCTCGCCCGGCGACACCGTCACCACCTGTGCCGTCATGATCTCCGCCACCGCGGTATCCCGCGACGAACGATCGCGCAGCACGATCTTGCGCGCGTAATCACGCTCGGACAGGATCCCGACCAGTTTCGGCCCGTCCATCACCAGCACCGCACCGATGCCTTTTTCCGCCATCAATCGGATCGCATCGATCACCGCCGCTTCCGGCGCGACCGCATGTACTTCAGGAGACTTGCCGTCCAACAGTTGCCGTACCGTGGTCATCTGCCTGCCCTCCGAGGGTGGGTTGCAGGGCCGAGTCTGCCACGGCGGATGCTAGCCAGGCGTCAACCAGGTACAGCGGCCGCTGCTTGGACTCTTCGTACAGCCGCCCCAGGTACTCGCCGATCAGGCCCAGCGCGATCAGCTGCACCCCACCCAGGAACAGGATCACCGCCATCATCGTCGGCCAGCCCGCCACCCGGTCGCCATACAACGCCGCTTTGACGATCACCCACAGGCCGAACAGGAAGGCGACCGCTGCCGTTGCCAGCCCCAGGTAGGTGGCCGCCCGCAGCGGCACGGTGGAGAATCCAGTGATGCCCTCCAGCGCGAAATTCCACAGCCGCCACAGGCTGAATTTGCTGGTGCCGGCCACGCGCGCGTGGCGGTGATAGGGCACGGCGATCCGCTTGAATCCGACCCAGCTGAAAAGCCCTTTCATGAAGCGGTGGCGCTCACGCATGCCACGCAGGGCGCTCAGCGCGCGCGGCGACAGCAGGCGGAAGTCCCCGGTGTCGGCCGGAATCGGTGTACGCGACAGGCGGCCCATCACCCGATAGAACATGGCTGCCGTGGCGCGCTTGATCCAGGCCTCGCCATCGCGGGCCATGCGCGTGCCGTAGACGTTGTCATGGCCCTCGCGCCAGCGGGCGACGAACTGCGGCACCAGCTCCGGCGGGTCCTGGCCATCGGCATCCAGGATCATCGCCGCGCCTTCGTGCACCAGGTCCAGTCCCGCCGTCAGCGCCGCTTCCTTGCCGAAGTTGCGCGACAGCTTCAGCGCCGATACGCGCGCATCGGCCTGCGCAAGCCCGGCAATCACCTCCCAGGTGCCGTCGTGGCTGCCGTCGTCCACATAGAGGATGTGACCCTCGATGTCGGGCATGCCGTCGAGCACCGCGCACAGCCGCGGATGCAGCAGCGGCAGTGCCAGGGCCTCGTTGTAGGCGGCGATGACGAAGGTGAGCCGTTCGCGGGTCATGCCCGGATTGTACGTTGCCGGCACGCACGCGGCCGGTCGCATGACGATCACGCCGTATGCGCCTCAGTCCTCCGACAGGTAGGACGCGCCCCCCAGCTGGCGCGCCTGGCGCTGGATCCAGGCGGCACGCCGCTGCACGTAAGGCCCGGGCGCGGCCGCGTTGTAGCGCCGCGGTGCCGGCAGTACCGCAGCCAGGCGCGCACTCTCGGCCGGGCTCAGCCGGGCCGCGTCCTTGCCCCAGAATTTCTGCGCCGCCGCCTGTGCCCCGTACACGCCATCACCGAACTCGGCGATGTTGGCGTACATCTCCAGGATCCGCTCCTTCGGCCACAGCGCCTCGATCAGCACCGTGTACCAGACTTCCAGGCCCTTGCGTATCCAGCTGCGGCCCTGCCACAGGAACAGGTTCTTGGCCACCTGCTGGCTGATCGTGCTGGCGCCGCGCAGGCGCCCGCCCCTGGCATTGTGGTCGCGGGCTTTCTCGATGGCCTGCAGGTCGAAGCCGTTGTGGTCGGGGAAGCGCTGGTCCTCGGCGGCCACCAGCGAGATCGGCAGGCTCGGCGCCATCTGGTCGAGGTCGCGCCACTGGTAATGCAGCCGATAGGACCAGTCCGCCTCGCCCAGCGCTTCGCCGTAGCGCCACAGCATCACCGTGGACACCGGCGGGTCGATGAAGCGCAGCACCAGCACCTGCAGGCAGCTGAAAGCAGCCAGGAGCACCGGCAGCCACAGCAGCCGCCTCCAGCGCCAGCGCCGCCGGCGCGGCGCGGTGGCCGCCGCCTCTACCTTGTGCTGCTCTCCCGCTGCCCCCATTACTGGTGCATCCTTCTTCTGTCTGGTTGTCGGCGCATTATCCGGCAACCGCCCCCGTTTACGCGCGATGTGAGCCGATGACCGCCAACCCCGATTCCCTGATCCGCTTCCTGCTCCCCGCCGCCGGCGTCCGCGGCGTGCATGTGCATTTGCAGGCCACCTGGCAGGAAATCCTGTCCCACGCGGCGTACCCGGACGCCGCTGCCGAACTGCTCGGCGAAGCCTGCGTCGCTTCGGCACTGTTCACCGGCCACACCAAGATCGACGGCCGCCTGTCGGTGCAGCTGCGCAGCAGCACCGCGCTGCGCACCCTGTTCGCCGAATGCACCGCCGCCGGCACGCTGCGCGGTATCGCCCAGCTCAGCGAGGGCGCCGACGCGCCGCGTGACCTGTCCAGCCTCGGCGATGACGCGATCCTCGCCATCACCATCGAAAACCCCGGCCTGGATCCGCGTGAGCCGCAGCGTTACCAGAGCCTGGTTGCGCTGGCCGCGCCGGAACTGGACGAGGCCTTCGAAGACTATTTCCGCCAGTCCGAACAGCTGCCGACCCGCCTGCTGCTGGCCGCCGACCGCAACGGCGCCGCCGGCCTGCTGCTGCAGAAGCTGCCGGGCGACGAAGGCGACGAGGACGGCTGGGCGCGTGCCAGCGCCCTGTTCGAAACCCTGGGCAAGGCGGAACTGCTGGCCACCCCGGCCGAAGCGCTGCTGCACCGCCTGTTCCACGAAGAGCGGCCGGAACTGCTGGGCAGCAAGCCCCTGTCCTTCGCCTGCTCCTGCTCGCGCGAGCGGGTGGCCGGCATGCTGCAGTCACTGGGCGAGGAAGAAGCCCGTGCGGCCGCCGAGGACACCGGCGCGGTCGAGGTGCGTTGCGAATTCTGCGGGCGTGAGTATCACTTTCCATTGACGGAGTTCGGCATACTGTTCCACGGCGCCCAGGGGGCTGTACCGGCGCCTGAACGGCTTCAATGAACGGCAGTCTTGTACCTGGGGAGGATCAAGGCTTGTTAAGAATTCATAAACACCCTAGGATCAAGTTCCCGTCCCCACGGGAACTTCCGTTGTCTGTCCCTGTCTGAACTGGTCCGATGCGTACCTTCCTGCGTCTACCGCTGGCCCTGCTGATCGCCCTTGGCGCGATCACGGGCGCGCATGCGCAGAGCAAGGACACCCGCACCGTGCTGCCGGTATGGAACAAGGGCAGCGGCAAGGTGGAGGCGCTGCTGTACCTGGAGCCGACCGGCGAACAGGCGGCCGGCGCCCGCTGGCATTTCGGCCGCAATTCCCTGGACGCGGCCTTTGGCCTGTCGTCCGGCGATTCGCTGGGCCTGCTCTGCAACAGCAGCAGCGGCACCAGCATCAGCGGACTGGCCAGCCACTGCATGCTGGCCAGCCTGGGCGACGACGATGACCTCAACAGCCGCCGCTTCACCGGCACCGCGGCACTGAACCGAGGCAACAGCCGCCTGGGCATCACCGCCGGCACCGGCCGTGAAACCCTGCCGGCCTGGTTGTCGGGCCCGAACAAGACGCCCTCCCTGCGTGCCGAGCAGAACGATCTGACCGTGTTCGCGCAGAAGAACATCGGTCGCGAAGGCTTCGTGTCCATCGCCGGCACCTATGCCAAGGCCCGCCTGGTCCCGCTGGCCGACGCCTCGCCGGCCCTCGTCGATCGCTGGGACAGCAAGAGCCTGAGCCTCGGTGCCGGTTACGGCAACTTCACCGGCAGCATCATCGGCCGCGTGGTCGACGTCCCGGGCAAGCCCGGCAAGTGGGAAGGCCTGGGCATCGGCCTGACCTGGCGGACCCCGTGGTCGGGCCAGCTCACCGTCGGCGCCGAGAACGTGATCAGCCGCGGCAAGAACCCGTTCTCCCCGCGCAATGAAAGCAACGACGACGGCACCGTGCCGTATGTCCGTTACGAACAGGATCTCTGATCCCGGCAGTCACGCTGTGCAGCGACAGACCCGAGGGCGCCGAAAGGCGCCCTTTGCATGTGCGTGCCGGACGCACAACGACGCGTTCGCAATGGTCGCTGGGAAATGAAACACAACGCGCCGAAATACTCGGATACATAACAACGGAAATTTTTTCATCATTCCTTGTTAACAAACGAGGCATGACGGCCCCCTCCTTTCAGCAACACATTGATTGGCATGGATAAAGCGGATCTTGGCCAGAAATACAGGCTTGATTAACACAGCTTTAATTCTTGGCGAACGCCCGCTACTATCGGGTCAGCCTCGCGATTTGGGAGCGCATTTTCGCTCCCCCGCCGGGCACTAACCCCAGCCAAGATTTCTTGGAGAGAGAGAGAGCCAATGAAACTCAAGTCCAGCCGACTGCGCGACGCAGTCGTGATCGCGCTTGTCGCCGGTGCCACTGTCGCGACGGCCCATGCCCAGGAAGCCACCAACCTGGACCGTATCTCGGTCACCGGTTCGCGGATCAAGAGCACTGACATTGAAACATCGCAACCGGTTCTGAGCCTGACTCGCGCCGACATTGAAAAGCAGGGCGTGACCTCGGTCGCCGACATCCTCCAGCGAGTTTCCGCCAACGGTGCCGCGCTGAACCGCACCTTCAACAATGGTGGTGACGGCTCGGCCGGCGTCAGTCTGCGCAACCTGGGCGCTGAGCGGACCCTCGTGCTGGTCAATGGCCGCCGCTGGACCACCGGCCTGGACGGCAGCGTCGACCTGAACACCATCCCAACCGCGATGATTGAGCGCATCGATGTCCTCAAGGACGGTGCATCGACCATCTACGGCTCGGATGCGATTGCCGGCGTAGTGAACATCATCACCAAGCGAAACTTCGACGGTGCGGAGGCGAACTTCTACAAGGGCCAGTACAGCGCCGGTGATGGCGAACGCGAAGCGGCCGATTTCACCATTGGTACCACCACTGATCGCGCGTCACTCGTGCTCGGTGCGTCCTACGTGAACGAAAAGGAAGTGATGGCTGGCGATCGCAAGATCTCCGCCGGCGGCCCGCCGTTCTTTGGCGGCCAGAGCAGCACCGGCCTGCCGGGCTCGTACATCCGCAATGACCAGCGCTACGTCATCATCAATGGCGTTGAAACTCCGTTCAACGCCAATGTCCACGGCTACAACACTTCTCCGGACAACTACTTGCTGACCCCGAACGAGCGCACCTCGCTCTTCGCGATTGGCTCGTACAACATCACCGACAATGTGATTTTCCGCACCGAGGCGATGTACAACGAGCGCAAGTCCGAGCAGCTGTTGGCGGCCATGCCCGTGACCGGCCAGCGTCTGAGCGCCTCAAGCATCTACAACCCCTACGGTGTGGATCTGACCAGCGTATCGCGTCGTTTCAATGAAACCGGCGGTCGCTCGTTCAATCAGAACGTCAAGAACTGGCACTTCTACGGGGGCTTCGAAGGCTTCTTCGAAATCGCTGACAGGAACTTCGACTGGGATGTCGGCTACCGCTACGACAAGACCGATCAGAATGACCTGACCTACGGCCTGTTCAATCGCCAGCGCCTGGCAGAAGCCTACGGTCCGTCAGCGATCCGCGACGGTCAGCCGGTCTGCCTGACCTCTGCCGGTGCGGTCATCACTGGCTGCGTACCGATCAACCCGCTGGGTGGCCTGGGTTCCATCTCGCAGGCTGCGCTGGACTACGCTTCATTCACGGCGCATGACTCTGCCAGCCTGGTTTCCAAGAGCTATTACGCCAACATCTCCGGTGAAATCGTGCAGCTCCCGGCGGGTCCGCTGGGCTTTGCGGCCGGCTATGAGGGTCGTAAAGAAAGTGGCCAGTTCGATCCAGATGCCTTCATCGCCGCAGGCCTTAGCACTGGCAACGGTGCGGCACCCACCAAGGGCGCTTACGACCTGGACGAGTTCTTCCTGGAACTCTCGATCCCTGTGCTGGCCGATCTGCCGGGTGCCAAGCTGCTCGACTTCAGCGTCGCCTCGCGCTTCTCTGACTACAGCAACTTCGGCAACACCACGAACAACAAATTCGGTTTCCGCTGGAAGCCGATTGATGAACTGATGGTCCGCGGCAACTACTCAGAGGGCTTCCGCGCTCCGAGCATCAACAATCTGTATCGCGGCAACACCGATTCGTTTGAAACCTACGCCGATCCCTGCTCCGCTTCCAGCGGTCGTCGCACCGGTGCGGTTGCCGCCCAGTGCGCCGCCGAAGGCGTCCCGGCGAACTTCCAGCAGCCCGGTGCCGGCAGCGGTGCCAACAAGCAGACCCCAGAAGCGTTTACCTGGAAGTCGAATCCGAATCTGAAGCCGGAAACGTCGACCAGCAAGACGCTGGGTCTGGTGTGGAGCCCGAGCTTCGTCAGTGGCCTGAACGTGACCTTGGACTGGTGGCAGATCAAGATCGAAGACGCCATTACCCGTCCTGCAATCCAGGACATCATGGATCGCTGCTACGGCGGTTCGCCGCAGGAACAGGCAGCTTACTGCGGCCTGATCACGCGTGATCCGAACTACGGCACCTCGACCCAGCGCTACACGATCACCAATGTCGACATGCCGCTGCAGAACCTCTCGTCCTACAAGGTGGAAGGTTGGGATCTGGGCATCCAGTACAAGCTGCCGGAGACTTCGATCGGCCAGTTCACCATCAGCCTGGATGGCACCTATCTTTCCAAGTGGGACACTCAATCGACCGACGACGCACCGGTTGACGGCCGAGCCGGCCGCTATCTGGACCAGGATCCGTACTGGCGCATTCGCTCCAACGTCTACGTTGACTGGTCGTACGGTGATTTCGGTGTCAACTACGGTCTGCGTTACAAGTCCGGCATGACCGAGGCCTGCCCGTTCGATCCGGTTGGCGATGCCGATCTGGTGGGTTACTGCTCCGACGGTGCAAATGGCAAGAACCATATGGGTGCGACGACCTACCACGACGTCCAGTTCCGCTACAACACTCCGTGGAACGGCATCATCATGGTGGGCCTGAACAACGTGTGGGACAAGGATCCGCCGGTTTCCTACTCGACCTCGTACAACATGTTCGACCCGCAGTACGACCTGCCGGGCCGCTACATGTACATGCAGTACAAGCAGAAGTTCTGATCGGTACTCCGATCAGCTGATGCCGCAACGGCCCCGCAAGGGGCCGTTGTTCGTTATGCCGCCTGGAAAGGGGCTGCGCCACCTGAAAAAAAACCGCGGCATCGCCGCGGTCCTTGTTCACCCTGATCCCGGGGCGCTCATCCGTTCGGAATCAGCGTCTCGATCAGATGCTCGACGTACGCTTCGAAGTCCTCGCGCGCCTGCTTGGGCTGCTGCAGCTGCAGCGACAACTGCAGGAAGCCGACGTAGGCGGCATAGGCCAGGCGCGCGCGATGGCGTGCATCGGTCGAGCTGAGGCCGGCCTGTCGGAACGAGGCGACCAGATAGTCGAGGCGACGCTGCGAGACCCGGTCGATCACCGGCCGCACCATCGGATGGTCCAGCGCCTTCAGCAATTCGCTGTAGATGATGTGCGGCTGCACTTCATGCGCCACCATCTGGAACAGCTGGCGCAGGCGCACGCGCGGGTCCGGCACGTCTTCCAGGCTGCCGAATACCTGTTCCTGCTCAAACAGTTCCCAGCGTTCCAGTGCCGCCTGCAGCAATGCGTCGCGCGAGGGGAAATGCCAGTAGAAACTGCCCTTGGTGACACCCAGTCGCCGAGCCAGGGGCTCCACCGCGACGGCGCCGACACCTTGTTCAGCAATCAAATCGAGGGCCGCCTGGGCCCAGTCTTCGGCACTCAGGCGGCTGTTGCGGCCGGCGCGCGGTTCGCCGGCGGAAGCGTCAGGTTGATTCATGGACTGATTTAACCATACGCCGGGGTTCGTTGCAGTACGCGGTTGCGGTCGAAACCGTCACAGGGTCCCGTGAGCCCCTCTCCAGGCACCTTCCGCAGCGCACCATACCCTGCAGTATTGACATCCCTCGGAAGCGATCCATACTAGCAAGTATGGTTACGTCCCCAACTCCCGCTGCGTTTCATGACCTGCGCCTGGACGCCGCCCATGGCGCTCGCCTGGCGGCGACCGTAAGCAACCATGGCCGGCGCGGCCGGGTGCTGTTCGCGCATGGCTTCGGCCAGACCCGCCACGCCTGGAATGCCACCGCCCGCGCACTGAACGCGGCCGGCCTGCAGACGCTGGCCTACGACGCGCGCGGCCATGGCGATTCCGACTGGAATGGCGCCGACCTGCCCTATCACGGCGAACAGTTCGCCGACGACCTGATCGTGCTGGCCGGTGAACAGCCGCGCCCGCCGGTACTGGTTGCCGCCTCGATGGGCGGGCTGTTCGGGCTGCTGGCCGAGTCGCGCTGGCCGGGGCTGTTCTCGGCGATGGTGCTGGTCGACATCACCCCGCGCTGGGATACCGCCGGTGTCGAGCGCATCCTCGCCTTCATGACCGCCCATCCCGACGGCTTCGCCTCGCTGACCCAGGCCGCCGACGTGATTTCGGCCTACATGCCCCACCGTCCGCGCAAATCCGAGCAGTCGCTGCGTGCGCTGCTGCGCGAGGACGGCCACGGGCGTTGGCGCTGGCATTGGGATCCGCGCCTGGTGGCCGAACTGGCCCGCGACAGCGAGCAGCATCAGGATGCGCTGGCCGACGCAGCGCGCCAGGTGAAGTGCCCGCTGCTGCTGGTCAGTGGCGGCCGCAGCGACCTGGTCACGCCACAGACCGTGGCCGAATTCCTGGCGTTGGCGCCGCACGCTCGCCATGTACAGCTGCCGCAGGCCACGCACATGGTCGCCGGCGATGACAACGACGCCTTTACCGCTACTGTGTTGGACTATCTGGACGTGTTGCCCGCAGCGGACGCTGCGGCTTCGTCCGCCACAAACGAGCACGTCACCGGAGCACGCTCATGAGCATCGTTCTTCCCTTCCTCGCCCTGCTGCTGGCAGGCGCGTTCGTCGCCTACCACCGCATGCGGCTGGTTACCTGGACGCTGATCAGCGTGGCCCTGCTGGTCGCCTGCTGGTTCATTCCCTACGTCAACCAGACCGCCACGATCGTCGCCGCAGCGGTGCTGGCCGTCATCGCCGTGCCGCTGCTGCTGCCGTTCATCCGCAAGCCGCTGTTGACCGGCCCGATGATGAAGGTGTTCCGCAAGGTGCTGCCGCCGCTGTCGCAGACCGAGCGCATCGCGCTGGAAACCGGTTCGGTCGGTTTCGAGGGCGAACTGTTCACCGGTGATCCGGACTGGAACATCCTGCTCAACTACCCCAAGCCGCAGCTGACCGCCGAAGAGCAGGCTTTCCTCGATGGCCCGGTGGAAGAGCTGTGCGCGATGGTCAACGACTGGGAAATCACCCACGTCCATGCCGACCTGCCGCCGGAGCTGTGGGCCTTCATCAAGAAGAACAAGTTCTTCGGCATGATCATCCCGAAGGAATACGGTGGCCTGGGCTTCTCCGCGCTGGCCCACCACAAGGTGATCCAGAAGCTGGCCTCGGTGTCCTCGGTGGTCAGCTCCACCGTCGGCGTGCCCAACTCGCTGGGCCCGGGTGAACTGCTGGTGCATTACGGCACCCAGGAACAGAAGGACCAGTACCTGCCGCGCCTGGCCGATGGCCGTGAAGTGCCCTGCTTCGGCCTGACCGGTCCGTTCGCCGGCTCCGATGCCACCTCGATTCCGGACTACGGCATTGTCTGCAGGGGCGAGTGGAACGGCGAGCAGGTGCTCGGCGTCAAGCTGACCTTCGACAAGCGCTACATCACCCTGGCTCCGGTCGCTTCGCTGATCGGCCTGGCCTTCCGCATGTATGACCCGGATGGCCTGATCGGCGACACCCGCGACATCGGCATCACCCTGGGCCTGCTGCCGCGCGACACCGCCGGCGTCGAGATCGGCCGTCGCCACTTCCCGCTGAACTCGACGTTCCAGAACGGCCCGATCCGCGGCAAGGACGTGTTCATTCCGCTGACCCAGCTGATCGGTGGCGCGGCCATGGCCGGCAAGGGCTGGAACATGCTCAACGAGTGCCTGGCCGTGGGCCGCTCGATCACCCTGCCGTCCACCGCCAGTGGTGGTGCCAAGGCCGGTGCTGCGGTCACCGGCGCCTATGCCCGCATCCGCAAGCAGTTCGGCCTGTCGGTCGGCCGCTTCGAGGGCGTTGAGGAAGCACTGGCCCGCATCGGCGGCAAGGCCTACAAGATCAGCGCACTGTCGCAGGCCACCGCTGCCGCGGTCGACCGTGGCGACGTGCCGTCGGTGCCGTCGGCGATCGCCAAGTACCACTGCACCACCATGAGCCGCGAAGTGATCTCGGACATGATGGACGTGATCGGCGGCAAGGGCATCATCCTGGGGCCGCGCAACTTCGCCGGCCGCAGCTGGCAGGCCGCGCCGATCGCGATCACCGTGGAAGGCGCCAACATCATGACCCGCAGCCTGCTGATCTTCGGCCAGGGTGCGATCCTCTGCCACCCGTGGGTGCTGAAGGAAATGAAGGCCGCGCAGGATCCGGATACCCGCGCCGGCCTGCAGGAGTTCGACCGCAGCCTGTTCGGCCACATCCGCTTCGGCATCTCCAATGCCGTGCGTTCGTTCTGGTTCGGCCTGACCGGCGCGCGCTTCGGTGCCGCCCCGGGCGACGCCTACACCCGCCGCTACTTCCGCAAGCTGGACCGCTACTCGGCCAACCTGGCGCTGATGGCCGACATCTCGATGATGACCCTGGGCGGCAAGCTGAAGTTCAAGGAATCGCTGTCCGGCCGCCTGGGCGATGTGCTGAGCCACGTCTACATGACCAGCGCCATGCTCAAGCGCTACCACGACGAAGGCGCGCCGCAGGCCGACCAGCCGCTGCTGGCCTGGTCCTTCCATGACAGCGTGCACAAGATCGAAGAGTCGCTGTCGGCCGCGCTGCGCAACTTCCCGATCCGTCCGATCGGCTGGCTGATGTGGGCGCTGATCTTCCCGCTGGGCCGTCGTGCCGAGGCTCCGGGCGACCGCCTGAGCCGCCGCGTCGCCGCCCTGCTGATGGCGCCGAACGAAGCCCGCGACCGCCTGGCCAGTGGCGTGTTCCTGACCCCCTGCGAGAACAACCCGGGTGGCCGCATCAACAGCTACCTGAGCAAGGCCATCATGGCCGAGCCGGTGGAGCGCAAGTTCCTGAAGGCGCTGAAGAGCAAGGGCATCGAGGCGCTGGACTTCAAGGCACAGCTGGACGAGGCCGTGGCCGAGGGCGTGATCACCCAGGACGAGCGCAGCTTGCTGGAAGAGCTGCGCACGCTGACCCTGGACACCATCACCGTGGACGACTTCGACACCCACGAACTGCGCGCGGCCAGCTACTACGACCGCCAGCGCAAGGATCCGCATTCGCAGGCCGCCTGATCGCCCGCGATACGCGTTGCCTCGACGGCGGGCCTCGGCCCGCCGTCGCTTTATCCGCCAAACGGTATCCCACCATGTCCACGCCCCTGCTCTCGCTCTACAACCGCCTGCAGCGCTGGCCTGCCGGCAACTGGCTGTTCTCGCGCGCGGTGTGTTTCAAGGCGCCCTACTTCGCCAGCATCGCGCCACGCATCACCCGCCTGGAACACGGCCGCTGCGAAGGCACGCTGGCCGACCGCCGCAGGGTGCGCAACCACATCGGCACGGTGCACGCGATCGCGATGTGCAACCTGGCCGAACTGACCGCCGGGTTGATGGTCGATGCATCGCTGCCGAAGGGGATGCGCTGGATTCCGAAGGGAATGCAGGTGCAGTACCTGGCCAAGGCACGGGGCACGCTGCAGGCGGTGGCGTTGCCGGCGCAGCCGATTGTCGTTGCGGCCGAGGGGTATGCGCTGCCGGTGACGGTCAGCGTGCGCGACCGCGCAGGGACGGAGGTGTTCAGCGCGGTCATCGACATGTGGATGTCGCCGGCGAAGTAGTGTTCCCGCGAACGGCGCAGCCCCTCGTGGGTAGACGGTTGATCGCGGAAAGCCCTGGCTGGGCTGGGGACGGTGAGTTCGCGGGGGACGCCGTGAACCCATCCCTGGGGGCTTGGCCGCGGCATCCATGCCGCGAACACCCCCGCGAACCCACCGCCCCCAGCCTCGGACGGATCTCTGCGGCGTCCACCCACGCAAGAGAAAAAAGAAGAGCAGAAGCAACAGCAAAAGCGGCCCACCGGCCGCTTCTTGCTGTTGCTGTTGCTGTTGCTGTTGCTGTTGCTGTTGCTGTTGCTGTTGCTGTTGATCTTCTTTTTCTTCTCCGTGGGCTGGCCGCGCCCTGAAACTGTCAGGGGTGTGGCGGGTGGGCCGTGAAGGGGCGTTGGCGCCATGGATGGCGCCATCGAGCTTACATGGACGTACTTGCAGCGTCCCCTGCACGGCCCACCCGCCACACCCAACACATGACCCGCTCCACGCGACCACCCACGAGGGGCTGCGCCGTTGGCTGGAAACTACGCCAGCGCGCGAAACACCAGCGCCAGGATCGCCGGCACCGCCTGGATCATGAAAATGCGCCGGCTCACGCTGTATGCGCCATAGCCCCCCGCCACCACCACACAGGCCAGCGAGAACGTCACCAGCACCGGCTGCCCGATCACCAGCCCCACCACGATGCCTGCTGCCAGGAAGCCGTTGTACAGGCCCTGGTTGGCCGCCAGCACGCGCGTGGTCTCCGCCTTCTCCGGCGTGTTGCGGAACGTCTTCAGGCCCAGCGGGCGGGTCCACAGGAACATCTCCAGCACCAGGAAATAGACGTGCAGCAGTACGACCAGCAGGGTCAGGGCGAGTGCGATCCAGTACATGGGCGGTTCCTTGGACAGGGAAGGAGAATGGGGTCAGAGCCTTTTCCCCGCGGGAAAGGGCTCTGACCCCGGCAAATCAGCGGTCGCGCGGCAGTTTCTTTTCTTCGCGCAGCACGCCGAATGCGGCAGCGGTCATGCACGCGGCCACCACCACGCCACCGATGAACACGACGTGCGATCCGAACAGGGACAGGCCCTTGTGCAGCCACGCGAAGCTCAGGTCCGCGCCGCGGTAGACCACCGTGTCAATCGCCGCACCGGCCTTGTAGCGCCACTGCCGGTCCACGCGCGTGTAGATGGTCTCGCGCGCCGGCTTGGCCAGCGCGAACTCGCTGGCGCGGGTCATCACCTGCACCACCGCGACCATCAGCGGCATCGGCGAGGCCGCCAGCACCGAGAAGCCGATCAGGATCGCGAACCCGGGAACCAGCAGCGCCGGCGCGATGCCATGGCGCGACAGCAGCCAGCGGGTCAGGCCCAGCTGCATCAGCAGCGCCAGCGCGTTCACCGCCAGGTCGATGCGCGAGAAGAACGCGGTACTGGCCGCCGGGTCGGTGAAGGCCGCACGCACGATGCTGGCCTGCTGGTTGTACAGCAGCGTGCCGACGCCCACGCCGAACACCACCATCACCGCCAGCCAGCGCAGCAGCGGCTCGCGCACGATCAGTTTCAGGCCATCCAGTACGCTGCCACCCATCGGCTGCTCGCCGGACACCAGTTGCTGCTCGCGTTCGCGCAGCACCGCCCAGTGCCGCAGCCGCCAGATGCTCAACAGACAGATGGCGAGGAAACCGGCCGAGACCAGCATCAGGTTGGCGATGCCCACGCGTTGCACCAGCGCACTGGTGATGATCGGGCCGAGGAAGGCCCCGAGGGTGCCTGCCGCGCCGATGTAGCCGTAGAAGGCGCGTGCCTGCGCGTTGGAGAACACGTCGGCCATGAAGCTCCAGAACACCGCAACCGCAAACAGGTTGAAGACCGTGATCCAGAAGAAGAACGCCATGCCGCGGCCCGGCACGCCGCTGTCGAACATGACATAGAAGCCCAGCAGGGTAACGATGAAGAAGCCATACACCGCGGGCAGGAACACGCGCCGCGGGAAGCGGCTGACCAGCCAGCCGTACACCGGCTGCAGCACCAGCATGATCACGAACACGCAGGAGAACAGGAACTGCAGGACGAAATCCTTCAATGCGATGCCATGGCTCTCGAACCAGGCAATCAGCACGGGCGGAAACACCGTTTCCAGGTCGGCGGAAGCGGCCATCGCCTCGCGCACCGGGCGCAGTACGTAGTAGCCGCTGAGCAGGCAGAAGAAGTACAAGAACGACCACCACAGCGCCGGCGACTCGCGCAGCGCCATCGTCAGTCCGCGCAGTGCCCCCTTGTCCGGTGCCGCGCTCACACAGCGGCCCTCGCCCGCAGACGGCGGTTGGACAGCGGCATGGCAGGCTCCGGGGGGCAGTGAAGCGCGTACGTTAGCCAATGCACCGCAACAGCGCCAGCGTGCCCCGTCCTGCCGCCTGCGACGGCGCAGGACGCAGCCCGGCGGCGACACGTTCCGACACACTTTCGGGGCGTCAAAATTCCAACTTTTTCAACGAGATGCGCATTCATCTTCGCTTTGTTTGTGCACAGAGGAAAAGCGGCGCTAGAATCGCCATCAGCAGTCGCGCACGGGTCCAACCGATGAAAAAGAACAGCCTGCGTCGTCCGATCCGTTCGGCGGCCACCGGTTTGCTGGGCATGTTGATGCCCGTTGCCTTGTCCACCACCGCGCAGACCCCGCCGGCGTTGCCACCGATGCCGGCCAACATTGAATCGGCCGCCACCAGCGCCGTGCCGCACACCCAGCCAGCGGCCTACCGCACCGGGCTGGTGCCGCATGTGCAGGCGCCGGCCCCCGGCTTCAACGTCGCCAACATTGAGTCGATGGCGCAGCAGCTCACCTATGGCGAGCGCGTGCCGGGCATGGCGGTGGCGATCGTGCAGGGCGGCCGCATCCTCAGCGCGCGCGGCTATGGCGTTACCGACGTCAACAATCCGCAGCCGGTCGATGCGCACACCGTGTTCCGCCTGGCCTCGCTGTCGAAGGCGTTCGCCGGCACCATGGCCGGCCTGCTGGTCAACGACGGTACGCTGCGCTGGGACAGCAAGGTCACCGACTACGTGCCGGGCTTCCGCCTGAGCTCGCCGGAAGCAACCGATCGGCTGACCGTGGCCGATGTGCTCAGCCACCGCGTCGGCCTGCCCTACAACGCCTATGACCGCGATATCGAAGGCAACGCCGAGTACTACGCGCTGACCCAGAAGCTGGCCAACACCAGCCTCAAGTGCCTGCCGGGCGACTGCTACGCCTACCAGAACGTGGCCTTCAGCCTGATCGGCGACGTCGTCTATGCCGCGTCCGGCAGCTTTTACGAGCAGTCGGTGGAGCGCCGCATCTTCAAGCCGCTGGGCATGAACGATGCCAGCCTGGGCCTGGCCGGCATCCAGGCCAGCTCGCGCTGGGCGCGTCCGCACGTGCGCAGCCGCAATGGCTGGGTCTCGCTGACGCCGAAGCCGACCTATTACCGCGTGGCGCCGGCGGCCGGCGTCAATGCCAGCGCCAGTGACATGGCGCAGTGGCTGCTGGCCCATACCGGCCATCGCCCCGACGTGCTGCCGGCCCCGCTGCTGGCCACGCTGCATTCGAGCCTGATCAACACCCCGGGCGAAATGCGTTCGGGGTGGCGTCGCGAGCGCCTGCACTCGGCGGGCTACGCCCTGGGATGGCGCACGTTCGACTACGCCGGCCACGACGTGGTATTCCATGCCGGCGCCGTGCAGGGCTATCGCGGCCTGGTCGCGCTGGTGCCGGAACGCGACCTTGGCATCGCCATCCTCTGGAATGGCGAAAGCGGCCTGCCCAGCGGCCTGCTGCCGACCGTGCTCGACTCCGCGCTGGGCCTGCCGGCGCAGCGCTGGCTGGATGTGGACACCGACTTTGGCAGCGACAACCTGATGGCCGAGGGTGCGAGCCCGGCGCAGCAGGACAAGCGCAAGGGCAAGGGCGCATCCGGCAATCGCGCGGTTGCCTCGCCGCGCTGATCGGGCGGGCTCGACCGTGAGCCTGAAGGGCGGCCTGCGGGCCGCCCTTTTTGTTGTTGTGTTGAGCCGAGCCACGCTTGGCCGAGCGGCATCGTGGCGAAAAACAGCCGAGCATGGGTTCGGCGCTACAGCTCCGCAGCGCTAGTGCGCAAAGTAGTGCATGCCACCGTCCACCGGGATCACCGCACCGGTGATGTAGCCAGCCAGCGGCGAGGCCAGGAACGCCACCAGCGGCGCCACTTCCTCCGGCTCTCCGAAGCGTCCGATGGGGATGTTGCGCGCAATGAACTCGCGCCGGCTGGCTTCGGTGGGATGCAGGCGATCGAGGATCTGCGCGCTGTTGATACGCCCCGGCGCGATCGCATTCACCGTGATGCCCTGCCCGGCCAGCTCCGATGCCAGCCCCTTGCTCCACAGATGCAGTGCCGCCTTCGCCGCGGTAGCGGCATTGACCGCGCGTGGCTCCATCGAACCGCTGAAGTTGATCACCCGCCCCCATCGGCGCGCCTGCATGTCCGGCAACAGTGCCTGGGTCAGCCGTCGCGCAGCGGAGAAGTTCAGGGCGATCGCCTCGTCCCATACCTCGTCAGCGGCGTCCACCGTGGTCGGACGCGAGCCTCCCGCCGCATTGACCAGGATGTCGATGCGCTGCAACGCGGCCCGCGATGCCTGTGCGACATGCAGGACATCATCGGCAACGGTGAGATCGCCGGCCACGACGACCGGTGCTGCGCCGCCGTCGGCTTCGATCCGTGCGGCCAATGCCAGCAGCGGTTCCTGGCGCCGCGACGTGAAGGCGACGTGCACGCCCTGCGCCGCCAGCTGCCTGGCGACGGCGGCACCGATGCCGCTGGCCGCGCCCGTCACCAGTGCGGTACGGCCTGCAAGATTCAAGTCCATGGGGGTCTCCTGTCAGTGCGGCCGGTGCATCCGGCCGGTGCAGGACAGGCTGTACGATCACCCCTGATTGATAAACTCCGCGCAGGTTTCAGCATTCAACACCCGGGGTGTCAGATGAACCTGCTGGAAAGCATGCAGGTCTACGTGCTGATCGTGGACAAGGGCAGCCTCAGTGCGGCCGCGGCGGCGATGGAGATCTCCGCAACGATGGCGGGCAAGCACCTGCGTGCGCTGGAAGCCCGGCTGGGGATGCAGCTGTTGAGCCGTACCACCCGGCGCCAGCACATGACACCGTTCGGCGAGGACTACTACACGCGCTGCAGGGAGATCCTGCGCCTGGTGGAGGAGACCGACGCGCAGGCGCAGCACCAGCAGCTCTCACCGGCGGGCACGCTGCGCATCAGTGCACCGGTGATCTTCGGTACACACGCGCTGGTACCGGCGCTGGCCGAGTATATGGCGCGTCATCCGGATGTCCGCGTCGAAGCCACGCTGACCGATCGTGTGGTCGACCTGGCCGAAGAGGGCTTCGAGGCGGCGCTGCGCATTGGAACGCTGGCCGACAGCAGCGTGCTGGTTGCGCGTGCGCTGGCGCCCTATCGCCTGATGATGTGCGCCTCGCCCGCGTACCTGGCCCGGCATGGCACGCCACACAGCGTGCAGGCGCTTGCCCGGCACCAGTGCCTGTCGTTCGAACCGAGCGCGCTGGCACAGTGGCTGCAGGGCGATGCTGGCGGGCTCGACCGCGTTCCCGACGGGCGGCTGCAGATCAACAATGGCGAAGCGCTGCGTTCGGCGGCGCTGCATGGCCTGGGCATCGTACTGCAATCGACGCTGCTGCTGGGCGCCGATGTCGACGCCGGACGCCTGGTGCAGCTGTTCCCCGAACACGGCCAGGCCGGTCGGCCGATGCACGTGGTCTACGCCCACGACCGTTACCGTTCGACCCGCCTGCGCAGCTTCCTGGATTTCCTGGTGGAGCGCTTTCCACCGACGCCGCACCGATAACGTCGACCATCTGATAAGCCGTCGGGCATGGCTTGACGCTACAGGCGGCCCCATAAAAAAACCCCCTCCCCGCTGGGCAGCCAGGGAAGGGGTTTCAGGATGTGGCTATCGGGAAGTACTTAGATCAGCGGCGCCGGGGTTGCCGGCAGAGCGACCGGAGCGGCCTTCTTCTTGCGGGCGGCCGGCTTGCGCTTGGCAACCTTCTTCGCCGCCTTCTTCGGGGCAGCCTTCTTGGTGGCCTTCTTCGCGGTCTTCTTCACTGCCTTCTTGGCGGTCTTCTTGACGGCCTTCTTGGCAGTGGCCTTCTTCGCGACCTTCTTGGCAGGCTTGCGGGCCGTTGCCTTCTTGGCGGTCTTCTTGGTGGCCTTCTTGGCTACCTTCTTCGCGGCCTTCTTGGCAGTGGACTTCTTGGCGACCTTCTTTGCCGCCTTCTTCACTGCCTTCTTCGCAGTGGCCTTCTTGGCGACCTTCTTCGCCGCCTTCTTCACTGCCTTCTTGGCGGTCGCCTTCTTCGCGACCTTCTTCACTGCCTTCTTGGCAGCGGCCTTCTTCGCGACCTTCTTCACCGCCTTCTTGGCGGCGGGCTTTTTCTTCGCAGCTTTCTTGGTTGCCATGGGATGGCTCCTCGTCAGTGATAGGGAGTTGAAACGCCCAGGTGGATCAAACCCGCGGATGCTGCGTGCGGGGACCGCCGGCGCGTCAGGCGCGCCGTTACGGATGCGGCAATGCCCGCCTCGATCGGCGGAGCGGGCACTGGAACGGAAGGTGCCTTGCATTTCTCCGGGGGAAGCGGGGCCGTGTCCACCGTCATCAGGGTCGCGGTGGTCTTGAGGGGGCTGCTTCGCATCGGACGATTGATTCTGCGCACTCGGTTGGGCAGGCAAGGTCTGCTGAGGCGAAACCTAATCACGGTTTTTTTTACTGTCAACAACCCCCGCGAAAAATTTTCACATCCGCGCCATCCCGGACACCGCCTGCGCCGCCGGCACGCACGGCCTGCAATGGCGGTTGACGCGCTGACCACGTGCGCCGCAGCGACCAACGCCAATGCACACGTTGAACAAAAACCACTTGAAATAAGCACTCCGCGCAATCATGCGCAGTGCCGCCGCGCGCGTGCGCGTGCTTCGCCGATGGTTGCTGGCACCGCCGCCACCGCCAGCACAACGGGGCCGCAACGGGGGGCGAAAAGTTTTCACATCCGACTGCGTCGGAGCGGGGCGGAAACGTGGATTTGCGCAAAACTGCGCACGCCTGTCGGCACCGTTCGTCTGTCTGCTGATGCCGCGCCGAGGGCGCGCAGCGAACCGGCCGGCATGAGTCCGATGCGGTCGTCAAAACAAAAACGGCCACCCGAAGGTGGCCGTTCCAGAACCCGGAGGCGACGACTCAGTGGTCGTCGTTCTCCAGGGCTTCGGCGTACGCGTCCGGATCGAGCAGGTCGTTGATCTCTTCGGCGTTGGTCAGTTCGACCACGAACATCCAGCCTTCGCCGTAGGCATCTTCGTTGATGGTTTCCGGCTTGTCGGACAGCGCCGCGTTGACCTCGACGACCTTGCCGCTGACCGGGCTGTAGACGTCCGAGGCGGCCTTCACCGACTCGACGACGGCGATCTGCTCGCCGGCCTTGGCGTCGGCGCCGACTTCCGGCAGTTCGACGTAGACCAGGTCACCCAGCAGGCCCTGGGCGTGGTCGGAAATACCGACGGTGACGCGGCCATTGCCTTCGACACGGGCCCACTCATGGGACTTGAGGAACTTGAGGTCGCCGGGGATCTCGCTCATGGGACTGCTCCAGAGATATGCAGGGGGTGGAAAAAACGGGGCTAGTGTAACCAACCGGCCGCCACTGCTGTCAGTGACGACCGGCATGTCCGGATCAGGCGTCGGCGAGCACGCCGGGCTGGGCCTGGCCTTCGCGCACGAACGGGAACTTGACCACGCGCACCGGCACCTGCCGACCGCGGATATCGACGGTGACCTCGCCGAGCTCACCGGCCGGCACACGGGCGAAGGCGATGCCCTTGGCCAGGGTCGGCGAGAAGGTGCCGGACAGGATCTCGCCCTGGCCACTGGCCGTGGTCACCGCCTGGCCGTGGCGCAGCACGCCCTTCTCGTCCATCACCAGACCGATCATCTGGCGCGCGGTGCCGGCGGCCTTCTGCGCCTCCAGCACGTCGCGGCCGATGAAGTCGCGGCCTTCGTCCAGCGACACGGTCCAGGCCAGCGCCGCTTCATACGGGCTGATCTCTTCATCCATGTCCTGGCCGTACAGGTTCATGCCGGCTTCCAGGCGAAGGGTGTCGCGCGCGCCGAGGCCAGCCGGCTTCACCCCTGCCGCCAGCAGGCGGTTCCAGAACGCGACCACGGCATCCTGCGGCAACAGGATCTCGAAACCATCTTCACCGGTGTAGCCGGTGCGCGCGACGAACAGCTCGACGCCATCATCGGACTGCGCCTGCAGGGCGGCGAAACGCCCCAGCTTGGTCAACGCGGCACGGTCGGCTTCGCGGGCCAGGCCGATCACGATGTCGCGCGCCTTCGGGCCCTGCACGGCGAGGATCGCCAGGTCCGGACGCTGCTCGACCGAAACGCCGAACGGCGCGGCCTGCTCGCGCAGCCACGCCAGATCCTTCTCGCGGGTGGATGCGTTGACCACCATGCGGAAGAAATCTTCGTCCAGGTAATAGACGATCAGATCGTCGATGACACCGCCGCGCGGATTCAGCATGCACGAGTACAGCGCCTTGCCGGTCACCTTCAGCTTGTCGATCGAGTTGGCCAGCAGGCGACGCAGGAACGGCTTGACCTGGTCACCGCGCAGGTCGACCACGGTCATGTGGCTGACGTCGAACACGCCGGCGTCGCGACGCACCAGATGATGCTCGTCCAGCTGCGAGCCGTAGTGGATGGGCATGTCCCAACCCCCGAAATCGACCATCTTGGCGCCGAGGGCGCGGTGGGTATCGTTGAGCAGCGTCTTCTGGGTCATGACCGGGTCCGGCAGCAGAGGAAACAAGAATCCCATTATCCCAGATCGGTCGCCCGCAGGCGTGCCGCAGCGCAGCGCCGGAGCGGAAGCGCCGAGCCCACGCCCGGCGCCCGCACGAAGCGGCCCGGCTCTACAAGGAGCGGCCCGCAGCCTCGACCTGCAGCGTGCTGCCCTGCACCGCCACCACCCGCACCCAGGTACCCGCCGGCAGCTCCGGGCCGCTCACCGGCCAGGACGCATCGTCGATGCTGACCCGTCCCTGGCCATCGACGATGCCCTGCTGCAGTACCACCTCCCGGCCGACCAGCTGCTCGGCGCGGCGGTTGAGCAACGGCGCATCGCTGGGCCGTGCCCGCGGCCGTCCCCAGCGCCGGTAGCACTGGATCGACACCACGCTCAGCAGGACGAAGGCGATCACCTGCCACAACAGCGGAATGTCGCTGAATACCGCAACCAGCACGAACACGGCGGCCGCGCCAATGCCGATCCACAGCATGAACGCACCCGGCGCCAGCGCTTCGGCCGCGAACAGCAGCAGCGCCAACGCGCCCCAACCGACGACTTCCCAGCGCATGTCAGCCTCCGAGCGGCGGCGGCCGCTTGCCCGCGGCCTTGTTGTCCTGGCTGGCCAGCGCCTGCTTTGCCAGTTCGGCCACGCCTGCGATCGATCCGATTACCCCGCTGGCCTCCATCGGCATCAGCACCAGCTTCTGGTTCGGCGAACTGGCCAGTTCCTTGAACGCTTCCACGTACTTCTGCGCGACAAAGTAGTTGATCGCCTGCACGTCACCCTCGGCGATCGCCGCCGACACCACCTTGGTGGCCATCGCTTCGGCCTCGGCCAGGCGTTCGCGCGCCTCGGCATCGCGGAACGCGGCTTCGCGACGGCCCTCGGCCTCCAGGACGGTGGCCTGCTTTTCGCCATCGGCGCGCAGGATCTCCGACTGGCGTGAACCCTCTGCCTCGAGGATCTGCGCGCGCTTTTCGCGCTCGGCCTTCATCTGCCGCGCCATCGCGTCCAGCAGATCGCGCGGCGGCTGGATGTCGCGGATCTCGATGCGGTTGACCTTCACGCCCCAGGGATTGGTGGCATGGTCGACCACGCTCAGCAGCTGGGCATTGATGACCTCGCGCTGGCTGAGCGATTCATCCAGGTCCATCGAACCGATCACGGTACGGATGTTGGTCTGCACCAAGGCGATCATCGCCACTTCCAGGTTGGCCACCTCGTAGGCGGCCTTGGCCGCATCCAGGACCTGGAAGAACACCACGCCGTCCACGCGCACGGCGGCGTTGTCCTTGGTGATCACTTCCTGGCTGGGCACATCCAGCACCTGCTCCATCATGTTCACCTTGCGTCCCACGCCGTACACGATCGGGATCAGGAAGTGCAGGCCGGGGCTCATGGTGTGCGTGTACCGCCCGAAGCGCTCGACGGTCCATTCGTAGCCCTGCGGTACCATCCGTACCGCCTTGAACAGGATGACCACGGCCACGAAAGCCAGTACCGCGGTAAAAAACATGGTCGGGAACATCTCGCTTTCCTTATCTGTGACGTCCAGGCCCCAGCATAGCGCGTGAAGGCCCCATTCACAGGGGAACTACCAGGGCACGCGCCCGCGCAGGATGTCGGCGAACATCATCCAGTCGCCCATGAACGAGTACAGCGGGTGCTGGAATGTCGCCGGGCGGTTCTTCTCGAAAAAGAAGTGACCGACCCAGGCGAAGCCGTAACCGCAGAACAGGGCGGCCAGCACGAGGATGGCTTGCCCGCGCAGGATTGCCGCCGCAACCAGCAGCAGCACCCCGCAGCTGCCGATGAAGTGCAGGCGGCGCGACACCGGGTGGCGATGCTCGCTGAGGTAGAACGGATAGAACTCGCGGAAGCTGGCGAAGCGGGACATGCGCGTGCTCCGGGAACCAGGGTCGTCGCCATCATGCACCATCGCCGACCTTGTGGCGCCGAGCCATGCCCGGCTTGCGCGCGCCAGCGCGGTCGGCAGGAAGCGCCGCCACGCATGGCCCGGCGCTACCCTGATGAGGTGCGCGGCCCGAACATGATCACCGCCATGCCGGCCAGGCACAGCGCAGCGCCCAGCAGGTCCCAGCGGCTGGGGCGGATGCCGTCGACCAGCCACAACCAGAACAGCGCGGTGCCGATGTACACGCCACCGTAGGCCGCATAGACCCGCCCACTGGCGGTCGGGTGCAGGGTCAACAGCCACGCGAACAGGGCCAGGCTGGCCGTGGCCGGCAACAACAACCAGACGCTGCCGCCCTTGCGCAGCCATACCCAGGGCAGGTAGCAGCCGACGATCTCGGCCAGCGCGGTCAGCAGGAACAGGCCCAGCGTCTTCACGCCTTCTCCGCCGCCTTGGCCTGCTGCCACAGCGCTTCCTGCGCATCCAGGTCCAGCGCGGGCAATGCGCTGCCCTGTGCTTCGGCCTGCGCCTCCATCGCACGGAAACGGCGCTCGAACTTGTGGTTGGCGCCGCGCAGGGCGGCGCCCAGGTCGACATCGGCATGGCGTGCCAGGTTCGCGCAGACGAACAGCAGGTCGCCGAGCTCTTCCTGCAGCCGCGCCTTGTTGCCCGCGATATCGCCGCGCTCGAACTCCTCGCGCAGCTCCTGCAGCTCCTCGGCCGCCTTGTCCAGCACCGGCAGCGGACCTGGCCAGTCGAAACCGACCTTGGCCGCGCGCGACTGCAGCTTCACCGCACGTTGCCACTCCGGCAGGCCGCGCGAGATGCCGGCCAGTGCGGAGGTGTCCTGCTCGCCCTTGGCGGCACGCTCGGCGCGCTTGATCGCCTCCCAGTTGCGCATCACCCCATCGGCATCGTCGACGCTGACATCGGCGAACACGTGCGGGTGGCGGCGCTGCATCTTGTCGCTGATCGCGCGGGCGACGTCGGCGAAGCCGAACGCGCCCTGCTCCTCGGCCATGCGCGCATGGAACACCACCTGCAGCAGCAGGTCGCCGAGCTCGTCGCAGAGATCGTCGAGGTCGCCGCGGTCGATCGCATCGGCCACCTCGTAGGCTTCCTCGATGGTGTACGGGGCGATGGTCGAGAAGTCCTGCTCCAGGTCCCATGGGCAACCTCCCTGCGGGTCGCGCAGGCGCGCCATGATGACCAGCAGGCGTTGCAGTTGATGGCTTGCCTCGCTGCCGGCGGCAGGGGTGTCGTGCGCGCTCATGCGGCCTCCAGGAATCAGTCGGACAACCAGTCCCGCCACGGCAGGCTGGTATCACCAAGGGCGATGAAATCGCCGTTCAACAGGGTTTCGCGGCGGTTGTAGCGGAACGGCTTGCCGGTCGCCGCCGACAGCACCGCACCACCAGCGGCGTGCAGCACGCACTGGCCGGCCGCGGTATCCCACTCAGAGGTCGGGCCGAGCCGCGGGTAGACATCCAGGCCGCCTTCGGCGATCCGGCAGAACTTCAGCGACGAGCCCTGCGCGATGGTCTCGATGCGGCCCATGCGCGCCAGCAGCGCCTCGGTTTCCGGCGAACGGTGCGAGCGGCTGGCGGCAACGCGCAGCGGGGCGGTGGCCGGCGTGCGGGTACGCAGCACGGTGTCGTGCAGGCCCTGCCGCCGGTAGGCCAGCTCGCCACGCATGGCATGCCAGACGATGCCGGTAACCGGCGCCAGCACCACGCCGAAGGCCGGCGCGCCCTGGTAGATCAGCGCGATGTTGACGCTGAACTCGCCATTGCGCTTGACGAATTCACGGGTGCCGTCAAGCGGGTCCACCAGCCAGTACGCGCCCCAGTGGCGCCGTTGTTCCCACCCCACCTGTGCCGATTCCTCGGACAGGATCGGCAGGTCCGGGGTCAGCTGGCGCAGGCCCAGTTCGATGACCTGGTTGGCGGCCAGGTCGGCAGCGGTGACCGGGCTATCGTCGTCCTTGATCTGCACCTCGAAGCCATCGGCGTACACCTGCATGATGGCCTGTCCGGCTTCCTGGGCGATGGCGATGGCGGTCTCGCGCAGGTCCGTGGTCAGCTTGATCATCGCGTTCCCTGCAGCCACTGTCGGGCGATGAACAGCGCCGCCAGCGAGCGTCCCTCGGAGAAGTCCTCGCGCAGCATCAGCCGGTCCAGATCGGCCAGCTTCCACGGCACCACTTCCAGTTCTTCCGGCTCGTCGCCGGCCAGCTTTTCCGGGTACAGGTCGCGCGCCACCACCAGCCACGACTGGTGGCTCATGTAGGTCGGGGCCAGGGTCATCGCGCGCAGCACGTCGACCCGGCGCGCACCATAACCGGCCTCTTCCTTCAGTTCGCGGTCGGCGGCCTGCTCGGGGGTCTCGCCGGCGTCGATCCGGCCCTTGACCAGCCCCAGCTCGTAGCGGTGCATGCCAGCGGCGTATTCACGTACCAGCAGCACGGTTTCGTCGTCGAGCATCGGCACCACCACCACCGCACCATGCCCGCGGCTGACCAGCCGCTCGAAGCGGCGGCGTTCGCCGTTGGAGAACTCCAGGTCCAGATGCTGGCGCTGGAAGGGGCCGTTCTCCTCATCGGTGATCCGATGGATGATCGGCAAGCGACGGCCGGCACGGTCATCGTTCATGCGGGATCTCCGCGGCGACCGGCGGCTGTGCCGGGGCCGATAGAATGTGCAGGCAGCAACATGTTCATGAGCCCGAAATGCTAGCAGACCCAACCCCTTCCCCGCTGGCCAGCCATTGGCGGCAGCGCGACCTGCAGGTGCTGTGGCACCCGTGCACGCAGATGCGTGAGCATCCCGATACCCTGCCCCTGGTGCCGATCGCCCGTGGCGAAGGGGCCTGGCTGATCGACCACGATGGCAATCGCTACCTGGACGCGGTCAGCAGCTGGTGGACCAACCTGTTCGGCCACGCCGAGCCGCGCATCGGGGGCGCCATCGCCGCCCAGGCCGGGCAACTGGAACAGGTGATGCTGGCAGGCTTCGGCCACGAGCCGGCCATTACCCTGGCCGAACGCCTGCTGGCACTCGCGCCACGCCAGGCCGGCCGTGCACCGCTGGCCAAGGTGTTCTACGCCGACAACGGTTCGGCCGGCGTGGAAGTGGCGCTGAAGATGGCCTTCCAGTACTTCCAGAATCGCGGAGAGTCCCGGCGCACCCGCTTCATCGCGCTCGAGAACGGCTACCACGGCGAAACCCTGGGCGCGTTGGCGCTGGGTGACATTCCGCTGTATCGCCGGGTCTATGCGCCGCTGCTGGCCGAAGGCCTGTTCGCCCCCTCGCCCGATGCCTACCTGGCCGAACCGGGCCAGAGCGCGGCCGATCGTGCGCGGCAGGCGGCCGATGGCCTGGCCACGCTGTTCGACCAGCACCCGGGAGAAGTCTGCGCGGTGGTGCTGGAGCCACGGCTGCAGTGTGCCGGTGGCATGCGCATGCATGATCCGGTCTACCTGCAGCGCGTGCGCGAACTGTGCGACGCGCACGGCGCGTTCATGATCGCCGACGAGATCGCCACCGGCTTCGGCCGCACCGGCACCCTGTTCGCCTGTGAGCAGGCCGGGGTGATGCCGGACCTGATGTGCCTGTCCAAGGGCCTGACCGGCGGCTTCCTGCCGCTGGCCGCAGTGCTGGCCACCCAGGCGCTGTACGACGCCTTCCTTGACGACACGCGCGAGCGTGCGTTCCTGCATTCGCACAGCTACACCGGCAACCCGTTGGCCTGCGCAGCCGCACTGGCGACGCTGGACATCTTCCGCGACGACGATGTGATCGCCCGCAACCGCGGCATCGCTTCGGTGATGGGCACCCTGGCGGCTCCTTTCAGCGACCATCCGCACGTGGCCGACGTGCGCCAGGCGGGGATGGTGGTCGCCTTCGAACTGTCGCGTGACGGCAACCGGCGCACGCCGTTCGACCCGGCCCTGCGGCTGGGCCTGCACGCGTACAAGGCCGCGCTGAAACGTGGCGTGGTGCTGCGCCCGCTGGGCGACGTGCTGTACTGGATGCCACCCTATTGCGTGGACGACGAACAACTGGAGCTGCTGGCGCATGCGACGCTGGCAGCCATCGACGAGGCGATTGCATGCGCGTGACCCGCTGCCCCATCGACCTGGCGCTGCACAGCGGCCAGACCGTGACCCTGCCGGAAGAGACGGCCAACCACCTGGTGCGGGTGATGCGCCTGCGCGAGGGAGATACCTGCGTACTGTTCAATGGCGACGGCCATGACTACAGCGCGACGCTGACCGTGGCCGGCAAGCGCGAGGTCCAGGCCCGTATCGACGCGGTGCAGGCCGTCGACAACGAATCGCCGCTGGCCATCACCCTGCTGCAGGGCATCGCCCGCGGCGAGAAGATGGACCTGATCCTGCAGAAGGCCACCGAACTGGGCGTGGCGGCGATCATTCCGGTCAACGCCGAGCGGACCGAGGTGAAGCTGGATGCGGCACGGGCCGAGAAGCGCGTGGCGCACTGGAACAACGTGGTGACGTCGGCCTGTGGCCAGTCCGGGCGTGCACGCATCCCGCAGGTGGGTTCGCCGCTGTCGCTGGCCCAGGCCGCCGCTGCGCTGCCGGCCGATACGCTGCGCCTGACCCTGGACCCACTGGGCGCGCATCGGCTGTCGACGCTGCAGGCTGCGCCGGCAGGCGGCATCGTGATCGCGATCGGCCCGGAGGGCGGCTGGTCACCCCGTGATCGCGATCAACTGGCTGCGGCCGGCTTCCAGGGGCTGCAGCTGGGCCCGCGGATCCTGCGCACGGAAACGGCCGGGCTGGCCGCGATTGCCGCATTGCAGGCGCGGTTGGGCGACCTGGGGTAAGGCAGATTCGTGGTGGTGCCGACCGCTGGCCGGCATCCATGGGAACATGACGTTGCCGGCCAGCGGCCGGCACTACCAGCTACCCGACCGGCGGATTACCGATCAGGCCGCCAGCGAATGTCGACGCAGGAAGCCGCTCCCGCTGGCGGCATCGTGATTGCAAGCGGCAGGGTTCCAGGGGCTGCACCTGGGGCCGCGGATCCTGCGCACGGAAACAGCCGGACTGGCCGCGATCGCGGCGTTGCAGGCGCGGTTGGGCGATCTGGGCTAAGGCTTCGTGGTAGTGCCGGCCGCTGGTACATCCACGGGATCATGGGGTTGTAGGCCAGCGGCCGGCACTACCGGGAACCCGAGGGGCGGATTGCCGATCAGGCCGCCAGCGAATGTCGACGCTGGAAGCCGCTCCCGCTGGCGGCATCGTGATTGCAAGCGGCCGGCTTCCAGGGGCTGCAGCTAGGCCCGCGGATCCTGCGCACGGAAACGGCCGGGCTGGCCGCGATTGCCGCATTGCAGGCGCGGTTGGGCGACCTGGGGTAAGGCAGATTCGTGGTGGTGCCGACCGCTGGCTTCAAGATCCATGGGAACATGACGTTGTACCAGCCAGGCGGCACTACCGGGAACCCGACCGGCGGGTTCCCGATCAGGCCGCCAGCGAATCCAGCGCCGCTTCCAGAGCATCCAGGTTCGGCAGCAGGGCGCTCTGCTCACCCAGCAGCACGCGCATGTGCACGGTCTGCGGCAGGGTTTCCTCGGAGGCGTCGGCCAGCAGGCCATCGCGTGGCACCGAGATCAGCTGCGGGAAGTTCTGCGTCAGCAGCGCATAGTACGGGCGCTGCGCGTTGCCGCTGAGGGACTTCAGCACCACCACCTTGTTGTGGCCGGCCACCACCTCTTCGCCCAGCCCCGAAAGCCGCGCGAACGACACCAGCGGCACCTGCCAGCCATGCCAGCCGATCTCGCCGACCAGCCAGCGCGGCGCCTCGGAAACCGGCTGCACCGGCACCCGCGACATCATTTCGGCCACGGTGGCATTGGGCAGCAGCACGCGCTCGTTGCCGGCCTGGATCAGGACGCCGCGGATTTCGTCATTGCTGGCGTAGCTCATGGTGCCTCTCCGTTCTCATGCTGTTCGCCCCAGCGCGCGGCAATCGCCTGCGCCAGTTCCTGCGGCTCGCCGGCCACCATGCCGGCAGCGACCACTGCGGTGGCCGCAGCCGGGTCATAGCAGCCCTCGCCCACCTGCCCGGCCACCCATGCACCGGCGGCCGCCAGATCCAGTGCCGGACCGACGTGGGCCAGGTCGGCACCACTGAGCAGCACCAGCGCGGTGTGACCTGCCGGCAGCGAAGCGAGCGAAATGCCCTGCGCATCGCTCTGGAAATGCAGGCCATCACCGGCCGCGCGTACGCCGATGTCATCGGCCAGCACGTGCACCTCGCCCGGTACGGCGCGCTGGCCAGCCTCGGCCAGCTGCACCGGCAGAGGCGAAACGCGCGACATCTGCTTGACCAGGTTGCCGTAGCGGCCACCGTCCAGGCGCATGTGCACCAGTACCGGGACGCTCAGCGATGCAGGCAGCGCGCCGAGCAGGCGACGCAGTGCATCCGGCCCGCCAATGCCGGCCAACACCAGCAGCGAGGCGGCCCGCGCACCGACCGGTGCCGCGGCGTCCAGGTCGACCAGGCTCAAATGATCGGTATCAAAGGCCGGCTGCGTCGCGGCCACGGGCGCCGCCACGGCGGCGGGTGCCGGGGACTCGCTGGATTCGTCGACCAGCGACCAGGCCGTGTGATCGAACGAAACCGGTGGTGCCGCGGGCGCCGCCGGCTCGGCCAGCGGCGGCGGATCCAGCGGGGCCGGCACGACCGGCTGCAGCGCCGCCAGGGCCTGTTCGAGCGCGATCGGCTCGTGCAGCTGCGTCGGCGGCGAATACAGGCCGTCGGCCGGGACGTCATCGGCCCAGCTCAGCGCCTGTTCGAGGTGCGGCTGCAGGGCTTCTTCCTGTGGCGCCGGCGCGGGCGCCGGATGGCCGGGCTCCAGCTGCAGGCCCGGTTCGTCCTCGGCACCCGGCGGCAACACCTGCTGGTGGCCGTGCAGCTTGGCGGCCAGATGCCGGCCCCAACGCTGGGCTTCCCAGCCATCGCGGCGTGCGGCCAGCTCGGCTTCATCGAACACCAGGGTCAGCCCGGGGGCGGAGAGGACGGCTTCCAGGCGTTCCAGCGCGTCCTCGATCGCCGCTTCCAGCGCGATCACCACGAACTGCGGGTCCGCAGCCTGCAGGACCTGTGGCTCCAGGCCGTTCGGATCATCTTCCAGGACCAGCTGCACATCCGCATGCGACAGCGCTTCGCGCAGGCGCTCACGCGCCGCGCCGGGGCGCGCCAGCAGGGCAACGGCCGGGGCCGGATGGGCTTCACTCACGGACACGGGCGATCCCCAGCAGGTCGTACACGTTACGCATCAGGTCCAGTTCCTGGTACGGCTTGCCCAGGTAACGCTGGACACCGATCTCGAAGGCGCGCTGGCGGTGCTTGTCGCCGCTGCGCGAGGTGATCATCACGATCGGCACATCCTTGTAGCGCGGGTCGGCACGCATCGCGGTGGCCAGCTCGTAGCCGTCCATGCGCGGCATCTCGATATCCAGCAGCATCAGGTCCGGCACGCGCTCTTCCAGCCGCTCCAGTGCTTCCACGCCATCGCGGGCGACGCTGACTTCGAAGTTGTGCCGTTCGAGGATGCGACCGGTCACCTTGCGCATGGTCAGCGAATCATCGACCACCATCACCAGCGGCACCTGGCGTTCGTCACGCGGCGCATTGGCCAGCACCGGTGCGGTCGGATTGGCCAGGAAGCGGCGCACCAGCGGCGCGACGTCCAGGATCACCACCACGCGGCCATCGCCGGTGATGGTGGCACCGTAGATGCCCGGTACCGAGGCGATCTGCAGGCCGACCGGCTTGACCACGATTTCGCGGTTGCCCAGCACCTGGTCGATCGCTACGGCCGCGCGCAGGTCACCGGCACGGACCAGCAACAGCGGCACCTGGTCCTGCCCATCCGCCCGCGCCGGGGCCTGCCCGACCAGGCTGCCCAGGTCATACAGCGGATAGTCTTCGCCGCTGTAGCGGTAGCTGCTGTCGGCGGCCTCGAAACGCTCGCGTGACAGGCGACCGATGCCACTGACCGAGGCCACCGGCACGGCAAAGGTGGTGTCGCCGATCTGCACGAACACCGCTTGGGTGACAGCCAGGGTCTGCGGCAGGCGCAGGGTGAAACGCACGCCCTGGCCGCGCACCGACTGGATGTCGACCGAGCCGCCGAGCTGGCGCACTTCATTGCGCACCACGTCCATGCCCACGCCGCGGCCGGCCAGCTGGCTGACCTGGTCGGCGGTGGAGAAGCCGGAGGCGAAGATCAGGTTGTCCAGGTCCTGCTCGCTGGGCTGCGCATCGGCTGCCAGCAGCCCGCGATCGATGGCGCGCCGGCGGATCGCTTCGCGATCCAGGCCCGCGCCGTCATCGGCCACTTCCAGCACGATTTCCGAGCCTTCGCGATGCAGGCGGATGGCGACCTCGCCCTCTTCCGGCTTGCCGGCGGCGCGACGCTGCTCGGGCGCTTCCAGGCCGTGGGCCACGGAGTTGCGCAGCATGTGCTCCAGCGGCGCGACCATGCGATCCAGCACGTTGCGGTCCAGTTCGCCGTGGGTGCCTTCCAGGGTCAGGTGCACCTGCTTGCCGGTGTCCATGCCGGACTGGCGGACCACGCGACGCAGGCGCGGCACCAGGCCGTCGAACGGCACCATGCGCGCGCGCATCAGGCCATCCTGCAGTTCGGAACTGACACGCGACTGCTGTTGCAGCAGCGAGTCGTACTGGCGCGACAGATCGTCGAGCACGCCCTGCAGGCCCCCGAGGTCGGCCGCCGATTCGTTCAGCGCCCGGCTCAGCTGCTGCAGGGTGGAGAAGCGGTCCAGTTCCAGCGGATCGAACTTCTGGTCGGCCTGGTCCTGCTCACGCTGGTAGCGGGCGACGATCTGCGCTTCGGTTTCCAGATCCAGGCGGCGAAGCTGGTCGCGCAGACGCGCGTTGGTGCGCTCCAGTTCGCCCATGGCACCACGGAAGGCACCCAGCTGCTGTTCCAGCCGCGAACGGTAGATCGCCACTTCACCGGCATGGTTGACCAGGCGGTCGAGCAGATCCGCGCGCACGCGCACCTGTTCCTGCTGCGGGCGTGCCAGCGGATCTTCATCGACCCCGCCTTCGGCCGGCAGCGGCGCCGACAATGGCGCATCGAGCAGGGCCGGTGCCGGGACCGCGTCCGGCGCCTGCGCCGTTTCGGCAACAGTGGCTTCGTTCGCGGCTGCCGCTGCGGCTGCGGACGCCGCCGCAGCGGCGGCGATGTCGGTGGTGGTGCGCACTTCGAACGCGTCCACCAGGTCCTGCGCCGGTTCCACCACGCGGTGGTCGCCGGTGCGGGTCAGCAGCTGGTGCAGGCGATCGAACCCGCGCTCCAGCAACTGCACATCGCGGCGTTCGATGTCGGTGCGACCGGCAGCAACGGCTTCCAGCAACGATTCGATGCTGTGGCCCAGATCGCCGATGGCGTTGATGCCGGCCATGCGTGCACCACCCTTCAGGGTGTGCAGGTCACGCTGCAGGCCGGCCAGCACCTCGCGGTCCTGCGGCGCATCGCGCAGTTCGCTGATCAGGCCGTCGCAATGGTCGAGCAGGTCCTTGCCTTCCTCGACGAAGATGTCGACCAGTTCGCGATCATAGACGCTGAAGTCAAGTGCATCGGCACTCTCTTCCGCCACCGTCGCGGCAGCAGCCTCGGCTGCCTCGGGTTCAGATGCAACGCCTTCGGCCGCATCGGCTTCCACGTCATCCAACGCGGTGACCGCCCCTGCGTTGCCGATGTCGGCGTGGCCTTCGGCCTGGCCCGGCGCGTCTTCCATTTCGAAGAAGCGCACCGGTTCGGCGGTGCCCGGCGCTGCGTCCGCGGCCGCCTGCTGGTTCACCGTCGCCGGGGACGGCTGATCGGCGCTCTCTCCTTCACCGATCGCCGCCTCCCCGCCGACGTCCGCATCCTCGGCAAAGGCTTCCGCCTCGCCCGGCGCGAGTTCGCTGGCCTGCAGGCCGAGCACGGGCCATTGCCCGTCGTCGGCCAGGGGCTGCTCTTCGTCGATCACGTGCAGGCCGGCCTCGAGCGCGGCTTCCAGCGAGACCGGTTCTGCAAACCCCGGCGCAGCCATTTCATCCTGCAGGCTCGACAGCTCGCTGTCGAGTGGCAGTGCAACAGGCGTCTCGAACTCCACCGCGTCGGCGAGGTCTGCACGCTCCGGCGCTGCCCCATTCAGGTCAGGGGCGACGGATTCGACAGTCGTCGGATCTTCTTCCGCATCGCGGTCGTCGACCGGCAGCGCACTGGCGTCCAGGTAGGGCGACAGATCGTCGACGACGGTCAGCCCCGCCTCGTCGGACAACGGCGACACGCGCTCGGCCTCCGCCTCGACCTTATCCGCCTCGGCTTCCTGTGCCACCTCCGCGACCTGGATCGATTCACCCTCCGGCAGGCCCAGCTCGCCCTCGCCCGGCGCGGACGGCCATTCCGCATCGAAATAGCGCGACAGGTCGTCGCTGGCAGTCAACTCGCCCACCTCCAGCCCGGCCTCGACCGCCGCGTCGGCAACTGCGGTAGCCCCAGCATCGGTAGGCGCGTCGCGCTCCGGTGCCGGTTCGGCAGGCGACAGCGACAGGGCATCGGTTTCGACGTCGGCGGGCGCCGATGCGTCCGCCTCCGATTCCGCCGCCGGTCCGTCCTCCAGCGCCAGCTCGTCGTCGTCGGCTTCCAGGCCGACCATCGGCCAGCGCGCTTCCGGTAGCTCGCCGGCCAGCGCCTGCAGGCGCTGCGCCAACACCTGCTGCGGCGCGATGCGCGGCTGTTCGGCCTGCAGCGCTTCCATGGTGGCGGTGATCGCCTGCGCGGTCGCATCCAGGGCGGCCACGGCGTCTTCGCCCGGCACCACCTCGGCCGCCAGGGCGCGCTTGATGTAGGACTCGGCCCCGCCGGTCACGGCGGTAATCTCGGGCACTTCGGTCATCGCGAAGGCGCCGTTCATGGTGTGCACCGCGCGCAGCAGTGCATCGCTGACCGGCAGCGGCGCCTGCTGCGCCGAACGCAGCCAGTCCTGCAACGTGGCCTGGTGGACTTCCACCTCGGCCTCGAGAATCTCGCGCAGCACGCTGTCGATGTTGGCCGGCGTGCCGATGGCCTCGGCCTCGGCGGTTTCGCCCGCTTCCGGACCTGCAGCCTCGGCCTCGAGAATGCGGCTGATCTCGTCTTCGGCGTCGGCATTGCTCTCCGCCGCCACCGATGCGGCAGCGCCCGGCAGCGGTACGTAGTAGGTTTCCTCGCCTGCACCGACGCGATCGGCGATGGCCTGCATGGCCTGCAGGTCGACGCTGATGCGCTGGCCGTGGCGCAGCGCCGCGTTCAGCTGTGGCAGCGCCGCATGGGCGTTGTCGACCATGGCCAGCACCGCCGGCGACGCGACGCGGCTGCCATCCAGCACGCGGTTGAGCATGCCTTCGATCTTCCAGGCGAACTCGCCCAGGGTACGCGCGCCGACCAGGCGGCCGCTGCCCTTGAGGGTGTGGAAGATGCGGCGGATCGGACGCAGCCGGTCCATGTTGTCCGGCTGCATGCGCCACGCCGGCAGCAACGTGCCGAGGTTGGCCAATTCATCGTCGAACTCTTCCAGGAACACCTCGCGGATGTCCTCGTCGATGTTCTCGGCATCGTCGTCAAAGCCGGCGTCGAAGCCCGCATTTGCGTCGGCGTCGGCGTCGGCCGCATTCGCAACCGCCGTTTCCGGGGTTGCAGCCGCGGCCATCGCCTGCGGATTGAAATCGGCAGCCGCCGCACTCAGCTCGGCGAAGAACTGGGCATCGGCTTCGCTGAAATCGATCGGCGCGATGGTGTCGATATCGATCACCGACACGGCCGGAGCGGACGCTTCTGAAGTCGCAGCCGCCTCTTCGGGCGTCGGCAGCGCAATGGATGGTGCCGGCGGCTCATCCGCGGCCGCATCCATCCCGGGCTCCGTCGCCGGCACGGCATCGGCCTGCGGCGGCATCACCGCATCGGCAAACTCCAGCGAAGCCGGCAACCCGGCGTCGTCATCCAGCGACAGCGTCTCCATCGCATGCAGCGACAGGACATCGTCAGCGTTGTCCAGTGCATCGGCGTCGAAGCGGAACACCACGTCATCGGCCACCGCAACTGCATCCTGTTCCGCGGCGACCGGATCGAACACCGGTGCAGCATCGAACTCGGCTACGGAGGCCAGCACTGCGTCGGTCGACTCGTCGCTGGCAGGCGCATCGACATCCTCAAGCACCTGTGGCGCCTCGGACAGCGACCACTGCGGTGCACCGGCGTGATCGCTGTCGGCCAGTTCGAAGCTGACGGGATCGAAACTGGCGAACGTCGGCGCGCGTTCGTCGGCGATCGCGAGCGCTTCGGCTTCGGGGTAGAACGGCGCCAGCTCCCACTGCGGGACATCCGGCGCAGGTGCGCTGGACGCGGCAAAGACCAGTGCTGCCTCGGCATCTTCCTGCGTTGGCAGCGGCGAGGCACCAGCATCCAACGGGCTGGCGGCCACGACGCCTGCGGTGCGCAGCGCGCCGAACATCAGGCTGTTGTCGGGCACCCTCGGTGCCGGCGTGGCCGGCGGCGGATCGAAGGTGAAGTCCGGCAGCGGTACCGGCACGTCGCCGGCCGCGGGCGCAGCAGGCTGCACCGGCACCTCGATGCGCTCGGGCCGCAGCGGCTCGGCCTGCAACGCAACCGGCTCGCGTTCAACCGGCAGCAGTGCCGGCGCTTCCGGTGCGGCGGCGTTGCGTTCGGGCAGCGGCCAGTAGCGCAGTGCCTCGAGGCTGCTGCGAGTGATTTCGAGAATATCCTCGCGGCCCGGGCGGCGGTCGCGCAGGGCTTCCAGGTAGTACTCCAGGCTGGCCATGGCATCGGCCAGGGTGTCCAGCTGGCGGCCGCTGGGTACGCGCTGGCGGCCGATCAGCTCGGCCTCGATGTACTGCTGCACGCCGCGCAGGTAGTCGGCGGCAGTACCCAGGTCAAGCATGCGCAGCGCGCCGGACACATCGCCCAGCAGGCGTGGGACATCCTGCAGCTCGGCATGGTTCCAGCTGGTTTCGATGAAGGCGACGAAATGCTCGCGCGCGGCGGCGAAGTTGGCGATGGCTTCATGCGCCAGCACCTCCACCGTGCGCCGGTTCTCGACCGCGCTCGGGTCGTCCTCGCCACTGCCGCCGGCGCCCAGATGGGCGACCTGATCGTCCAGCGACGCATCGACGTACAGCAGCGCACCGGCGATATCCAGCAGCAGGTTCTCGTCGATCTGCTGGCGGCCTTCGACCACGCCACGCAGCGCGTCGCGCTGCTGCACGACCACGCCGCGGGCCACGCCCAGGCCCATCATGCCCAGCGTGTCGGCCACGGCGCCGAGCTCGTTGGCCTGGGTCTGCAGCTGTTCCGGCGCACCGCCGGTGCGCAGGTGCAGGTCCAGCGCATCCTTGATGCGCAGCAGTTCTTCCTTCACCGCGCTGCCGACCGTGTCGAGCAGTTCGCGGTTGCGCCCGCTCAGGCTGCCCCGGGCATGGTCCAGCTCGGCCTCGGTGGCGGTGACGCTGTCCGGCGCAAAGGCCAGCAGCACGCTGTCATTGACGCCTTCTTCGCCGCGCGACGCACGGATCTCGTTGAGCAGCGGCATCAGCACGATCGGAATGTCGCGATGGCCGTTCTGCAGGCGCTCCAGATAGTCAGGCAGCAGCACGCTGCCACGCATCAGGGTCGCGCAGGCTTCGTCCCGGTCGGCCACCTGGCCGGCGCCGATGGCATTGGCCAGCTGCTCCAGCTCTTCGGCCACCATCGCCGGGGCATACAGCTCGACCATGCGCAGGGTGCCCTGCACCTGGTGCAGGTAGCCGGCGCAGATGCGCATGCGGCTGGCATCGCTCGGGTCTTCCGCGTAGTACTCGACCTCGTTGCGCACCTGGCGCAGGGTCTCGTCCAGCTCGGGCTTGACCCAGCCCAGTGCTGCGTGGCTCATCGCATCGCGCAGACTGCTCATGGACGCGCTCCGTTCGCCGCCGCGCGGTGGCCGCGCGGATTCTGGCGTGGGGAATGGAAATGCTTCATCGACTGGTTCCTTGCTCGCCGCCCTGCCCGCGTCACGCCGGCAGCTTGAAGTCGGCGACCGAACGGCGCAGGTCCGCCGCCAGCTGCGCGAGGTGGCCGATCGACTCTGCGGTCTGCCCGGCACCCTGCGAGGTCTGGCCGGTGATCTGCCGGATCACGCCCATGGTGCGGGTGATGTCCGAGGCCGCGGCCGACTGCTGCTGGGCGGCGATGGAGATGTTCTTGATGAGGGTATTGAGGGCGTTGGACACGCGCTCGATCTCGGTCAGCGCGGTACCGGCGTCCTCGGCCAGGCGCGCACCGGATACCACTTCGGCCGTGGTCTGCTCCATCGAGGTGACCGCTTCATTGGTATCGGCCTGAATGGCCTGGACCAGGTTTTCGATGCGTCGGGTCGCACCCGAGGTACGTTCTGCCAGGCGCTGCACTTCGTCGGCCACGACCGCGAAGCCCCGGCCGGCTTCACCCGCCGACGCAGCCTGCACCGCCGCGTTCAGCGCCAGGATGTTGGTCTGCTCGGAAATGTCATTGATCAGTTCCACGATCGAACCGATTTCCTGCGACGACTCGCCCAGGCGCTTGATGCGCTTGGAGGTTTCCTGGATCTGGTCGCGGATCTGGTCCATGCCCTGGATGGTCTCGCGCACCACGCCGGCACCTTCGGCGGCGATCACCACCGAGCGCTGTGCCACGTCGGCCGACTCGGCCGAGTTGCGCGACACCTGCTCGATGCTCGCTGCGATTTCACCGATGCGGTCCGAGGCGGAGGTGATCTGGTTGGCCTGGTGGCCCGCCGCCTCTGCCAGCTGCATCGCGGTGGCCTGTGTTTCCTGGGTGGACATCGCGACCTTGGCCGAGGTGTCGTTGATGGTGGTCACCAGGTGGCGCAGTTCGTCCACCGCATAGTTGATCGCGTCGGCGATCGCGCCGGTCATGTCCTCGGTCACCGACGCCTTCACCGTCAGGTCACCCTCACCGAGCGAGGAGATTTCGTCCAGCAGCCGCATGATCGCCTGCTGGTTGCGGCTGTTGAATTCCACCTGGGTCTGGTAGCGCAGTTCCTGTTCGCGCGAGCGGCTGCGCACGTTGGTGGAGACGAAGCCGATGATCGCGATCAGCGACAGCGCGCCGGACACCACGCCGATCCAGAAGTTCGGGAACAGGCGGGTGTCGGAGACCGAGCCGAACGAGGAGAACGCATCGAACAGCTTGCGGCTGTCGTCCAGCATGTGGGCCGAGCCCTGGCCCAGCGCGGTGGCGGCGGACTGCGCCGCGAACAGCTGGCGCGAGCTGGCCAGGATCGCGTCGGCGTCCTGCTTCATCGCTTCCCACTTCTGCTGCGACTGCTCCAGTGCGGCCACGGCGGCGCCGCCGCGCACGGCGGTGATGCCCAGTTCCTCGTTGCCGTTGCGCAGGCCGTCGAGCACCTGCGAGAACACGGTGATGTCACGCGCCAGCGCATCACCGGAGGTCGCCGCAGCGCTGCCACCGGCACGCATTTCGGTCACGCGGCGCGCCATCGAACCGGCCACCACCACCTGCTGCAGTGCGCTGTACACCTGCGACGAGGGGGCGCCGGAGGCGGACATCGCGCGCACCAGCTCGTTGAGCTGGGCCTGCAGGCCCGGTACCGCGCCGGTGAAGTTGTTGGCATTGCCGGCCAGCGCCAGCACCGCCGGCTCGCTGGCCACCAGCTGCCCGGCCTGCTTGCCCAGCGGCGCCCAGGTTTCGCCCAGGGTGGCGATGGCGCCGGACACGCCCGGCTCCTTGCCATAGCGGCCCTGCAGCGTCGACACGTTCTGTTCGATCGCGTTGCGGGTGGCCTTGAAGGCGGTGAAGGCCTGGGCATTGCCGCCGACCGCGTCACGTCCCTGGTTGGCCAGCTGCTGCGACAGCACCTGCAGGTCGGCGGCCTTGGAACCGGCGTCGGCGAGGCGACTGCCCTGCCAGGTGGCGACGCCGGTATTGACGCCGAACAGGATCATCGATGCCAGCAGCAGGAACAGCCAGAGGTTGCTGCCGCCCAGCCGCAGCTTGCCGGTCTTGGTGGCGTCCGAAGCAGTACTCATCGTTCAACCTCGATCTTCAATGCAGGGGGCGATGCCCGGCCTCAGGCCGCGGCTTGCCGGAATTCAGGGGTGCGCGACAGCAGCGAGAGCGAGAACACGCCCCAGTCGTGGCCGTCGGCATGGAAGGCACGGTCAACGAAATGGCCGTAGCGACCTTCGGCCAGCGTGCCCGCTTCGATCTGCTGGTCGAGCTCGAAGCTGCGCTGGCCGAACAGTTCATCGATGGTCAGTGCGACGTCGCCGCCGGCCTGGCGCATGATCAGCACGCGCTGGCCTTCCTGCTGCACGGTGCGCGTGCCTTCCAGGAAGTACTTCAGGTCGACCACCGGGAACAGGTTGCCGCGCAGGTTGCCCACGCCCAGCAGCCAGGGCTGCGCGCAGGGTACCGGGGTCACCGGCGGCATCGGCACGATTTCCACCACTTCGCGGAAATCCGACACCAGCCGGCGCTGGCCGACGCGGTAACCCACGCCACGCCACAGGTCCTGGGCGAACTGCCGCCCGGGCAGCTGCACTGCATGGGCCAGGCTGCGTCGTTCGTAGGCTTCAAGAATGTCGAAGGGCGAGCGCATCAGGCCACCAGTTCGTTGATCCGCGCGATCAGTTCATCCTCGCGCGGCGGCTTGACGATGTAATCGGCCGCGCCCTGGCGCAGGCCCCAGGCCTTGTCGGTTTCCATCGCCTTGGTGCTGACGATGATCACCGGGATGTGCTTGATCGCCGCATCGCGGGCCATCGCCCGGGTGGCCTGGAAACCACTCATGCCGGGCAGGACCACGTCCATCAGCACCAGCTGCGGCACCTGGTCGCGGACCAGCTGCAGGCCATCCTCGGCGTTGTCCGCTTCCAGCACCTCGTGGCCGGCACGGCGCAGCCACTGGGTGAACACCGCGCGGTCGGTCGGTGAATCCTCGATCAGGACGATACGAGCCATTGTGCCTTTCCCCCCTGGTCAGGCGTTGACGTATGTGCGGATGGCACCCAGCAGTTCTTCGCGCGTGAAAGGCTTGGTCAGGTATTGCTCCGAGCCGACGATGCGCCCCCGCGCCTTGTCGAACAGACCATCCTTGGATGACAGCATGATCACCGGGGTCGCCTTGAACAGCTGGTTGCCCTTGATCAGCGCACAGGTCTGGTACCCATCCAGGCGCGGCATCATGATGTCGACGAAGATGATCTGCGGTTGCTGGTCTGCGATCTTGGCAAGCGCTTCGAAGCCGTCGGTGGCGGTGACCACCTCGCAGCCTTCGCGCTTGAGCAGCGTTTCCGCAGTCCTGCGGATGGTCTTCGAATCATCGATGACCATCACCCGGAGTCCTGCGAGTTCCCCGCCCGCAGTCGTGTTTTCAGTCATTGCCTATCCCCAAGCGCACGGCCCAATCTCTGGCGGGAGCCGCTGCGAAAGCGTATCTATATCGCACTTTCCGCGCCCGCTTCAAGGCCGACCTGCCGCGCAGGGGGTAGCACCGGGCTGAACGTGACCGGGTTCGCAATGACTGCGCCGCCGGCAGGCGGACGCTGCGTTGCAGTCCGCCGGGGAGGCGCGCGGCCAGCGTTGCCGCTACCATCAACGCCTTGCCTGACAGGTGCGCCCATGCCGTTGAACGTCATCGTGGTGATGGATCCCATCGCCCACATCAAGATCGCCAAGGACACCACCTTCGCCATGCTGCTGGAAGCCCAGCGCCGCGGCCATGCCCTGCACTACGTGCGACCAGGCGGCCTGGCGCTGGAAGGTGGCGTGGCGGTCGCCCAGACCGCGCCGCTGCGGGTGCGCGACGACCCGGCCGGCTGGTATGAGCTGGGCGCGTTCAGCCGTACCGCGTTCGGTCCCGGCCAGATCGTGCTGATGCGCAAGGACCCGCCGGTCAACGCCGAGTACGTCTATGACACCCAGGTGCTGGACGTGGCCGCCGCCGCCGGCGCCTGCGTGGTCAACAACCCGCAGGGGCTGCGCGACTACAACGAGAAGCTGGCCGCCCTGCTGTTCCCGCAGTGCTGCCCGCCGACCCTGGTCAGCCGCGATGCCAAGGCGCTAAAGGCCTTCGCCCTGGAACACGGCCAGGCCGTGCTGAAGCCGCTGGACGGCATGGGCGGCCGCTCGATCTTCCGCAGCGGCCAGGGCGATCCGAACCTGAACGTGATCCTGGAGACCCTGACCGACGGCGGCCGCAGGCTGGCGCTGGCCCAGAAGTTCATTCCCGACATCACGGCCGGCGACAAGCGCATCCTGCTGGTCGACGGCGAACCGGTCGACTACTGCCTGGCGCGCATCCCGCAGGGTGACGAGTTCCGCGGCAACCTCGCGGCCGGCGGCCGCGGCGAAGGCCGCCCGCTGAGCGAGCGTGACCGCTGGATCGCCGCCCAGGTCGGGCCGGAGATGAAGCGCCGTGGCATGCGCTTCGTCGGCCTGGACGTGATCGGCGATTACCTGACCGAAGTCAACGTGACCAGCCCGACCTGCGTGCGCGAGCTGGACGCGCAGTACGGCCTGAACATCGCTGGCACCCTGTTCGACGCGCTCGAGGCCGGCCTGCGCTGATGGAGGCCGCACCCGCCGTCCTGCCGCCGCCGCGGCGCGAAGCGCAACGGCTGGGCGCCACCGTTGCGTTGTCGGTCGTGGTCCACGCCCTGCTGATCCTGGGCGTGGGCTTTGCGGTGAAGGGCGATGCACCCCTGGTGCCGACGCTGGAGGTGATCTTCAGCCAGACCCGCACTGCGCTGACGCCCAAGCAGGCCGACTTCCTTGCCGCAGCCAGCCAGGAGGGCGGTGGCGAGCACGACCGTGCGCAGCGCCCACGCGACAACCAGGCCGGCATCGTGCCGCAGGCCCAGGCCGGACTGAGCCCGGTACCGCAACAGCAGCAGTCGGCCGCCCCGGCGCCCCCGCCGCAGGCGCGGGTGGTCAGCAGCCGCAACGGCGAAGAGGCGGTGGCCCAGGCACAGTCGCGCCCGACACCGGAGCAGCCGGAACCGGATGCACCGCTGACGGCACGTGAGCAGCGTGATGCCGAAATGGCGCGGCTGGCGGCCGAGGTGCATCTGCGCTCGGCGCAGTACGCCAAGCGCCCGAACCGCAAGTTCGTGTCGGCCAGCACGCGCGAATATGCCTACGCCAATTACCTGCGCGCCTGGGTCGACCGCGCCGAGCGCGTCGGCAACCTGAATTACCCGGACGAGGCCCGGCAGCGCCGGCTCGGCGGCCAGGTGGTGATCAGCGTCGGCGTGCGCCGCGATGGCAGCGTGGAGAGCAGCCGGATCCTGCGTTCGAGCGGGACGCCGTTGCTGGATGAGGCGGCGTTGCGGGTGGTGCAGCTGGCCCAGCCGTTCCCGCCGTTGCCGAAGACCGAGGACGAGATCGACATCCTGCAGGTCACCCGCACGTGGGTGTTCCTGCCGGGTGGCACCCTGCACGACGACCGGTAAGGTTTTGTTGCCCGGGCCTGCGGCCCGGGACCCGCTGCAAGCCCAGGCAACTGCAACAGCAGGAACAAGAGCTGCGGCTGGGCTTCGGGTTTGGCGGGGCGGTATGGGCTTGCAGGACACGCCGTAAACCCATCCATGGGGGCTCGATGACGCCTTGCTCGTGTGCGCTGTCCTGCGCACACGGCAAGACCGGGGTTGGGCGTCCTGCCCAACCCGCTCGAGGCGTGCCTCGGGCCCATGGCGCCAACGGTCCTGCAAGCCCACACCGCCCCGCCTCTGACAGATCCCGACGCATCATTGCTGTTGGTAGGTGTCGACCTTGGTCGACACGCATCCACGCTATGCGTGGATGCGAGCGAAGCGATCCGCTTTTGACTTTGATTTTCTTTTGATTTTCCGTGGCGGACGCACACGGAAACTGTCAGAGGTCGGGCGGGGTGGGTTCGCGGGGGGGGCCGCGGCATGGATGCCGCGGCCAAGCCCCCAGGGGTGAGGGCGCTTTGCTTGCGAAGCACTGCTTCGCAAGCGCCCGAACGCACAGCCGCCAGCGGCTGGGCCGGACCGCGGAGCGGGGTTCACGGCGTCCCCCGCGAACCCACCCCGCCCGGCCAAGCGCGGCTCGTGCTTTCGCCCTCCGTCACGAGGGGCTCAGCCGTTGGCCTTCGCCTTCGCTTCTCGCGCCGCCTGCTGCTCGACCAGGGTCAGTGCCACGTTGTCGCGCAGGTAGGCCTACTCGACCTTCTCCGGTGCAATGGCTTCGCCGCGCGCGAACGCCGGCACCGCCAGTGCGAGCACGTCCGACGCACGCGGCAATGCCGTGGCGTCGAAACCGCGCAGGCCTGTACCGAGCTGCGCGACCAGCGCACCCTCGGCTGCGGCGAAACCGGTACCCACACCGTAGACGGACAGCCCTTCCGGCAACGCCACCGCCGCCGGCGCGCAGACGCGCTCGGCATCGCGCGCCACCGGCAGGCCGTCCACGCGCTCGAAGCGGGCGACATACAGTTCGCCCATCCGCGCATCGATCGCCGACAGGAGCTGCGTTTCCCCGGCCGGTGCGCGCAGCGCCAGCACCTGCAGCGTCGAGACCGGCAGCAGCGGGCGGTCCAGCGCGAGGGCGATGCCCTGGGCGATGGCAATCGCCAGGCGCACGCCCGTGAATGCGCCCGGGCCGCGACTGAGCGCGATGCCATCGAGCTGGCGACGGCTGATGCCGGCGTCGGCCAGCAACGCCTCGGCCCATGGCAGGCTCAGCTCGGCATGCCGCCGGCGCGGGGCGATCTCGAACCGTTCCATCACCTGCCCATCGACATGCAGGGCAACGGAACAGGCTTCGGTGGCGGTTTCAAAGGCGAGCAGTTTCATCGGATCGGGTCAGAACAGGGGGAACGTGGCACCGTGAGCGGGCTTCGGGCCCGCCACGGTGGCCGCCGGAGCAGCCGCATCGTCGGCCACGGGCGCCCATTGTGGCGCAAAGAAGGCCTGCACATCGGCCAGGCTGCGGGTACGGCGGAACGGCGGCAGTGAATCCAGGAAGACCCGGCCATACCCCCGGTTGAGCAGGCGCGGATCGCACAACACCAGCACACCACGATCGCTTTCGCTGCGGATCAAGCGGCCGACGCCCTGCTTCAGGGCGATCACCGCCTGCGGCAGCTGTTCGTCGCGGAACGGATTGCCGCCCTGGCTGCGGATCGCCTCCAGCCGCGCTTCGTAGACCGGATCGTCCGGTGCCGCAAACGGCAGCTTGTCGATCACCACCACGCTCAGCGCTTCGCCGACGACGTCCACGCCTTCGCGGAAACTGGCCGAACCGAGCAGCACGCCGTTGCCCGACTCGCGGAAGCGCTGCAGCAGTGTTGCGCGCGGCGCCTCGCCCTGCACGAACAACGGCCACGGCCCATCCCGCAGTGCCTCGGCGGCCTCGCGCAAGGCGCGGTGCGAGGCGAACAGCAGGAACGCCCTGCCCTGCGAGGCCTGCAACACCGGCCGCAGGGCCTGGATCAGCGCGGTGCCGAATCCGCGCGCCGCCGGATCGGGCAGGCCTTCGGGCAGGTAGCACAACGCCTGCTCGGGCCAGTTGAACGGGCTTGGCTGGACCAGCGTGTGGGGATCGTCCAGGCCTAGGCGCGTGGCGATATGGTCGAAACCACCGCCCACGGTCAGCGTGGCCGAGGTGAAGATCCACGCCGCACGGCTGCGTTCGCGATGCTCGCGCAATGGGCCGGACACATCCATCGGCGTGCGCTGGCAGCGGAACCCGCGCGACGTGAGTTCGTACCACAGCACATCGGCGGGACTGGCAGCGTCGGCCGGGTCGGTATCGAAATCGAGCGCTGGCGCATCATCGCCCAGCCAGCGACCGAGCCGCGAGACCGCCTCGCGCGCCCGTGCATGGCAGGCATCCAGGCCCGCCGCCGCTTCGCGCAGCGGCTGCAATGCCTGCTCGAGCGTCACCAGGCCTACCATCACCGTATCGAATCCGTCGCGGACCTGCGGCATGGCCAGCGCACGCCACTGCGTACCCCGCAGTGGCAGCCCTTCCATCGCCGAACGCAGCGCCAGCAATGCCTGCTGCAGCTGATCCACCGGTTCCTGCAGGGCCGACTGCGCGCCCCCTACACCGCGCGCCTCGGCCAGGCAGTCGCGGCCCAGTTCCTGCCATGGGCGCATGCCGAACCCCTCGCCGAAGAACTGCGCAGCCAGTTCGGGCAACTGGTGTGCCTCGTCGATGACAAAGGCCTGCGCCCCCGGCAGCAGTTCGCCGAAACCGTCCTGCTTCAGGGCCAGATCGGCCAGCAGCAGGTGATGGTTGACCACCACCACATCGGCGGCCTGCGCACGTTGCCGCGCACGCACCACGAAGCAGTCATCCCAGAACGGGCAATCGGTACCCAGGCAGTTGTCGACGGTGGAGGTGACCATCGGCAGCAGCGGCGAATCATCGGCCAGGCCGTCGAGCTCAGCGATGTCGCCGAACTCCGAGCGACCGGACCAAGCCAGGATGCGCTGGAACTGCGCGGCCTGTTCGGGGCTGGAGAACCGCGGTTCGCCGCGGGCCTGCTGCAGGCGGTAGCGGCACAGGTAATTCGCGCGCCCCTTCAGCAGTGCACTGCGCAGGCCGACGCCGAGCGCCTGGCGCACGCGCGGCAGGTCGCGATGGTAGAGCTGGTCCTGCAGCGCGCGGGTACCGGTGGAGATGATGGTGCGCAGCCCGGAAAGCAGCACCGGCACCAGGTAGGCGAAGGTCTTGCCGGTGCCGGTACCGGCCTCGGCCAGCAGCAGGTCACGCTGCTGCAGCGCGTCGGCGATGGCTTCGGTCAGGTGCAGCTGTGCTGGACGCGGGACAAAGGCATCCAGGTGCGAGGCGAGCGCGCCGCCGTCGCTGAGGGCTTCGCGGCTGGCATGGACAAGGTCGGACATCAGAGGGAGAGGATACCCGGCCGGGCGCTGCCCGGCACCCGTTTCAAGCCAGGGCAACAGCAACGGCAACGACAGTCATGGCTCTGGGTTGCACTGAGGGCAGGCGGGTCCCGGTGACGGAGGCACGCGCTTCGTAGAGTCGAGCTTGCTCGGCTGGGATGTCAGAAGCGGTGGAGGGAACGGGGAAAGAGGATGAATTACCGCGCGCGCGCAGCGCGCGACCCGCTTTTGATTTTCTTTTTCTTTTTCCGTGGCTGGACGCACACGGAAACTGTCAGAGGCCGGGCGGGGTGGGTTCGCGGGTGTCCGCGGCATGGATGCCGCGGCCAAGCCCCCAGGGACGGGTTCACGGCGTCCCCCGCGAACCCACCCCGCCCGGCCAAGCGCGGCTTTTGCTTCTGGCTTCAGCGACCAACCCACAGCCACGAGGGGCTGCGCCGTTGGCTGGAAATTCAGTACCGCTTGATCCCCGGCACCGTGCAGCCTTCAATCTGCGCGTGCGCCGACACCGCATTCTCCTTCTCGCCCCGCGCCAGGCGCGACTGTTCGATCGTCGCCCAGTGCCGGCGGCACAGCGGCCCGGTCTTCGAACCCAGATCCACCGCCTTGCGTGCGAACGTCTCCGCCTGCGCCCACTGGCCCTGCAGCAGCGCCAGTTCAGCCCGCTCCTGCAGCACGGCCGGGTCCCCGGCCACGATGTCCAGCGCATGGTCCAGGCTGCTGGCGGCACCGGACAGGTCGTTGGCCTGGCGCTGCGCCTGTGCGGTCAGCCGCAGGTCTTCCACCTGCGAATCACGCAGCGGCTGCACCGACAATTCCTTGTCATCCGGGCCCGCGGCCGCGTCCACCGCGGCCAGCCGCTGCGCCGGCGTCGTGGTATCCACCGGCTTGACCACCGGCGGTGCAGTACTGACGCAGGCGGCCAGGGCCAGGCTGAGGCCGGTCAGGGCAAGGGGCTGCAGCAGGATTCGCATGTTCATCGGCATCATCGGCTTGGCGGAGGAGAGGCGGCGGCAGGCTCGGCAGGGGCATCCGGCTTGCGGTCCAGGCCGAACCAGCTGCGCCAGCCACCGCCCTCGCCTTCAGCCTCGCCCTGCCCGTCCGGCGGCGCGGCCGGTGCACACGGAGCGTAGGCCGGGGCATAGCCCACCACGAACGGGAAACGGCGCGCGCCGGGGCAGCCTTCATCGGTGCTGTTGAGGCCGGTCGGGGCCACCGACTGCCAGTCCAGGCCCTTGTTGCTGACCCGTAGCGGCGCGCTCGGCAGGCGCTGGAAGATGCCCGACCAGACCCGCATCGCACCGGTGGCGCCATACAGGCCGGCCTGCTCGTTCTGGTCGTTGCCGATCCAGATCACCGCCAGGTGATCGCCGGTGTAGCCGGCGTACCAGCTGTCGCGCCCGTCGTTGGTGGTACCGGTCTTGCCGGCCGGCTGCAGGCGGCCAAGGCCGTCGGCATTGAGCCGCTGTGCGGTGCCGCTGGCGACCACCTGCTGCAGGCCGACACTGATCAGGTTGGCGGCAATCGAGTCGCCTTCCTGTGCCGGTGCCGGCGTCTTGTCGTAACGCTTGAGCAGCTTGCCCTGCGGATCGAGCACGCCACGCACCGCGTGCAGCGGCTGGATCTCGCCGCCGGACGCCAGGAACTGGTACAGCTGCGCCATCGCGTACGGGCTCTGGTCGGTCGAGCCGAGGATCACCGCCGGGTTGGCGTCGGCCTTGATGCCGGCCAGGACATGGATCAGCTGGGTCACGCGCTCCGGGCCGACCTGCATGCCCACGCGCACCGTGGCCTGGTTGTAGGAATGCGCCAGTGCGTCGATCAGGCGCACCGTGCCGTGGCTGCGGTTGTCCGCGTTGCCGGGACTCCAGTTGCGGCCGCGGCCGAGCTGCACCGTCACCGGCGAGTCATCGACCCAGCTGGCCAGCGAGTAACGGTCCGGCTGCGCCAGGGCCAGCAGGTAGACGAACGGCTTGAGCAGCGAACCGACCGGACGCTGCGCCTCGATCGCGCGGTTGAAGCCGACCTCGGACACCTCGCGGCTGCCGATCACCGCCAGCACGTCGCCGTTGTGCACGTCGGTCAGCACCATGCCGGCCTGCAGCTCGGGGCGGCGCTTGCTTTCCAGCGACTTGATGGTGCGGGTCACCGCGCCTTCGGCGTAGGCCTGCGCGGACGGCGACATGCCGGTCATCACGCTCAGGCCCGCACCCTGCAGCGCCGATTCCGGGTAGTCATGGCCGAGCTGGCGACGGACCAGGTCAACGTAGGCCGGGAAGCGGTTGGCCGCGACCAGGCCCGGCGTCTTGGGAACGCCCAACGGTGCCTTCAGTGCGCGCTGGTACTCGGCGTCGTCGATCAGCGTGGCCTCGTGCAGCTTGCCCAGCACGAAGTTGCGGCGATCCAGCGCGCGCTCCGGGTTGCGCCGCGGGTCGTAGAAGGACGGTCCCTTGACCAGGCCGATCAGCAGGGCGATCTGCTCGGTCTCCAGCGACTGCAGGTCGCGGCCGAACCAGAACTCGGCACCGGAGGACATGCCATGGATCGCCTGGCTGCCGCGCTGGCCCAGGTACACCTGGTTGAGATAGGCCTCGAAGATGGTGCGCTTGTCGTAGCGCGCTTCCATGATCAGCGCGTACAGCACTTCGTTGAACTTGCGGGTGATCGTCTGTTCCTTGCCGATGCCGAGCAGGCCGCTGCGGGCCAGCTGCTGGGTCAGCGTCGAAGCGCCCTGGCGGCTCTGGCCACCGGAGCGGATCGTCACCCACACGGCGCGCGCGATGCCGGACAGGTCGATGCCGTGGTGGCGGTTGAAGTCCTTGTCCTCCACCGCCTGCAGGCCGGTCACCAGCAGGTCCGGCGCCTCGTCCATGCGGATCAGCCGGCGTTCTTCCTGCTTCTGCCCATAGAGGGTGGCGATACGCGCCGGATCCAGCCGCGCCGCCTTCAACGCCTTGCGGCTGTCGGCGTCACGCAGCGAGGCCACGCCGCCATCGGCCAGCGTCAGTTCCACCCGGCGCGGGGCCACCCGGCCGTCAACGTCGTTGTAGCCGCGGCTGGCGATCACGAAGCGCCCGCCGTTCACCGCGTAGGTGGCCGGCTCCTTGCCCTGGCCGTCATCGCGGTAGGCCGAGGCGGCCAGCTCGGTCTTCAGCGTGGACGCATCCATCGCCTTGCCGGGGGTCAGTACCAGCGGGCGCGCGTACACGCGCGTCGGGATCTGCCAGCGCAGCTCGCCGAAACGCTGGGTCACCTGCTGGTTCAGGTACAGCGTATAGGGAATGAGGAACCCCAGCCCCAACGCGACCGCAGCCATGCTCCAGGTGATCAGCCGGCGCCGCCACAGCGGACCGCTGTCCTGCTGGTCGTCGTCGAAATCGTCGATGTCGTCGGAATCGTAGCGTCGGGGCACGGGAATGCGAGAATGTAGGGTCTGGCGAGTCTACCCCAGCCGCTGCGGCTGGCGGGTTCTCCCGGGTTCCCCTGCTTAAGCTGGAGTTGCAACCGGATGGCGATGTCCCTGGCCGAGATCCGATACCTGATCAACCGCCTGTCGGGCCTGGCCCGCCGGAGCCTGGCAAGCCTGCGCACCCGTGGCTGGCGGGCCACCTGGCAACGCATCCGCGTGCACACCCAGCGCGCCGTTCCCGCGCCGCGCACGCCGCTGTTCCTGCCGCCGGCCCAGGAGTTCGCCCCCTTCGCGGTGCCGTTCAGCGCGTCGCCGGAGGTGAGCATCATCATTCCGGTCTACAACCATGTCGACCACACCCTGGCCTGTCTGCGCGCGCTGGCGGCGCACCCGCCGGCGGCCGCCTGCGAGATCCTGGTGGTGGATGACGGCAGCAGCGATGCCACCGTGCAGTGGATGCCGCAGGTGGCCGGGCTGCGCTATGAAGTACGCGAGCACAACGGCGGCTTCATCGACGCCTGCAACGATGGCGTGTCGCGCGCACGCGGCCGCTACGTGGTGCTGCTCAACAACGATACCGTGCCGCAACCCGGCTGGCTTGATGCCCTGCTGGACACCTTCGGCAGCGTGCCCGGCGCCGGCCTGGTCGGCAGCCAGCTGCTGTACCCGGATGGCCGCCTGCAGGAGTCGGGCGGCGTGATCTTCACCGATGGCAGTGGCTGGAGCTATGGCCGCTTCGGAGCGGCTGACGATCCGCGCTTTGCCAGCCTGCGCGACGTCGACTACTGCTCCGGTGCGGCGCTGATGCTGCCGCGCGCGCTGTGGCAGCAGCTGGATGGCTTCGACACCCGCTACAGGCCGGCGTACTACGAGGACACCGACCTGGCCTTCCGCGTGCGTGCACACGGCCTGCGCGTGCTGGTGCAGCCGGCCAGCCGGGTGGTCCACGACGAAGGCACCAGCAACGGCACCGACACCGGCAGCGGGGTGAAGGCCTACCAGGTGCGCAACCAGGCCATCTTCGCCGCCCGCTGGGCCGCCGAACTGGCCCGCCACCCGGCGGTCGGCGACGTGCCGTCGCCGGCGTTGCTGCTGCGCGGCCGGCGCCAGGTGCTGATCCTGGACGAGGAAGTGCCGCAGCCGGATCGTGATTCCGGATCGCTGCGCCAGGTCAATCTGATCCGCCTGCTGCTGCAGGGCGGTGCGCATGTGGTGTTCGTGCCGACCCGGCGCGAGCATGCCGGGGCGGCGACCGAAGCGCTGCAGCGGATGGGCGTGGAAGTCTGGTACGCCCCGTTCCTTGACGGCGTGGCCGGCTGGTTGCGCAGCCACGGCTCGCGGTTCGACGTGGCGATGCTGGTGCGCCACCACGTCGCCCACGAGTGCCTGCCCCTGCTCAAGCGCTATGCGCCGCAGGCACGCACGGTGTTCGACACCGTCGACCTGCACTACCTGCGTGAACGCCGCGGTGCCGAAGTGGCCGGCGATGCGGCCCTGCTGCGCGCCGCAGAACGCACCCGCAGCAGCGAACTGGCCGTGATGGAACAGTGCGACATCACGGTGCTGGTCAGTGCCGCAGAGCGCGAGCAGCTGCAGGCCGATGCGCCACGGGTGCGGGTGGAGCTGATCTCCAACCTGCACGAGGTTGCCGGTGCCGGCGCGGCGTTCGAGCAGCGCCACGACCTGGTGTTTGTCGGTGGCTTCCGCCATCCGCCGAACCTGGATGGCATGCAATGGTTCATCGGCGAGGTCTTCGCGCGCATCCGTGCCCGCCTGCCGGAGGTACGCCTGCACTGCATCGGCGCGGCGGCCCCGGAATCGCTGCTGGCACTGGCCGCGCGCCAACCCGGCGTGCAGATGCACGGCTTCGTCGAAGACATCACGCCCTACATGGACGGCGCGCGCATCGCCATCGCACCCCTGCGGTTCGGCGCCGGAGTGAAGGGCAAGATCAACCTGAGCATGGCCCATGGCCAGCCGGTGGTCGGTACCACGTGCGCCGTGGAAGGCATGCACCTGCACGCGGGCAAGGATGTGCTGGTGGCCGACGACGCCGAAGGATTCGCCGATGCGGTGATCCGCCTGTACCAGGATCCGCAGTTGTGGCAACAGTTGTCCGACGCCGGTCTGGCCAATGTCGCCGAGCATTTCTCGCTCGAAGCCGCCCGCGCAACCGTGCAGCGCGTGTTCTTCGACTAGTCCACCCGTCCACCGGCGCGGCGCAGGCGATCTTCAAACGCCGGCAGTTCGGCCAGATCCGGTTGCAGCAACCGCGCCTGTTCGGCGGCATGTTCGGCAAAGGCCAGGTCGCCGCTTCCGAGCCGTTCGCTACCGATTGCCAGCCAGCGCTGGGCCAGGCGCAGCCGCGCCGAGGGCAACCCCGACGCAGTCGGTGACAGGGTCTGCCAGGCCTGCAGGCAGGCGCCTGCGGCCTGTACGCGGTTCTGCCGCAGATTGTCGTCGAAGCAGCGGCGACTGGCGGGCAGCAGGCGCGCGGCAGCGGCCTTCACCCGCGCGTCGCGGGGCGCCAGTGACTGGGCTTCGCGCAGCGCGTCGAACGCGCTGTGTCCCGGCGGGCTGATCCACTGTCCTGCACGCTCGGCGCGCTCGATCTTCCGCAGGTGGTCGCGCAGCTGGCGTTCGCGCTGCGCACTGCTGACCGCAGGCTGCTGCAGGGCCTGTTGCGCCTGCCGCGCGCGCTGCAGGCGTTGCGTCAGCTGCTGCTGCACTGCCTGCGACGCCCCCAGCTCCACGGCCAATGCCGCATCACGTTGCGCCGCGTCGAACTGGAAATCGTCGGCGAGCTTCTGGCTGCGCGCCACCACCGCCTGCAAGGCCTGCTCACGCCCGCGCTGGGCGTTGGGATCATCGGCGGCCACCGCCAGCACCGCCAGGAAGCCCCTGGCCGCTGCGTCCAGCTGCTGCCGTTGCAACGAACGCTGCGCCTGCCGAAGGCGCTGGTCGACCGCGCGCGCCAGGGCTTCCTCGCTGGCTGGCAGATCGGCATGCCCGGCATCGAACTGACGGGCGCGGCGCAGGATCGTCGCTGCGTCGGCAAGCTCCCCTCGCCCGGCCCGCATGCGCGCCTGCTGCAGCAGGTCGCTCAATGCGTCTTCGCGCCCTTCCAGTGCGGGCAGGTTGTCCGGCTGCAGGGCCAGGATGCGTTGGAACAGGGGCAATGCACTGCTCTCGCCGTCATCCAGGCGCCCGGCCGCGAACGCATTGCGCGCCTGTGCCAGCAATGCCCCGATTCCCGCACCGGCACTGCGTCGCGCCTGCAACTGACGGGCAACCGCTTCGGCTTCAGCCTGCGGCACCTGCAGTTCGCGGGCCAGTGCCAGTGCCCGTGCACTGCCCTCCAGGTCATCGGCCAGCAGGCGGTCGCGGGCCTGTTGCAGCGCTGCCGCGCCGGTATTGGCCAGGCCCTGGCGCGCCTGCGGCCGATCGCCATCCAGTGCCAGCACCGCCTGGTAGCGCTCGCGTGCACCGCTGCCATCAGCATCGCTCAGGCGCCCGGCGGCCAGCGCCCGATCCCCTTCGGCCAGCAGCTGTTCGATCTGCGGCTCATCCCAGAACCAATCGGCCAGCGGCTTGCGCAGCAGGACCAGCAGCACGAACACCGCCAGCGCTGCCAGCAGCGCCCAGCGCCAGATCCGGCGCGCATGGCGCGCCTGCAGCCACCACCAACGCCCCTCGCGGCGGACGCGGTCCAGCGCCGGATGTTCAGCGCCATGCGGGCGATGCGGGGGCTCGCGTTCCATGCGTGCAAGGGTAGCCGGGGCAGCGTGAAGCTCAGCCGAGGCGACGTGCCTCGCTCACGCCCGGCAGCGCATCGAGCTTGCCCAGCAGGGTCGACAGCTGGCCGTAATCGCTCACCTTCAGCCGCAGCCGCAGGTGCGCGCGGCCGCTGTTGCGCACGTTGTCGCTGTGGATGTCGAGCACGTAAGCGTCCTCCTGGGCGATCAGGTTGGTGATGTCCTTCAGCAGCCAGCGGCGGTCGACGGCGTCGACCACCACGTCCACTTCATAGCCACCGCCGGCCTGGCCCCATTCCACCGGCAGGATGCGCTGCGGGCTGGTGGCCGCCAACCGGGCCAGCGCTGCACAGTCTGCCCGATGCACGGTGACACCCCGGCTACGGGTCAGGTAGCCGACGATCGGCTCGCCGGCCACCGGTTGGCAGCAGCGTGCCAGCTGCACCAGCAGGTTGCCCACGCCCTGCACCGTGAACTTCGATTTGCCCAGATTCTCGCGACGCGCGGTCGGCCGCGGCAGGGTCGGCGCCGGCGGCGGCTGGCTTGCGGCGCGCTCCGCCTCCAGCAGCGCGCGGCTGACCTGGTTCGGGCCGGTATCGCCCAGCGCCACCTGGATGTACAGGTCATCGACGCTGTCGGCATGGAATTTCTTTGCCGCGATGGCGAGGTCCGAGTGCTGCAGACCCAGCCGCTTCAGTTCGCGCTCGAGCAGCTCGCGGCCGGCCTGTACGTTGCGCGCACGGTCCAGCTTGTGGAACCAGCTGCGCACCTTTTCGCGCGACCGGTTGCTGGCCAGGAAGCCGTTGGCCGGCATCAGCCAGTCGCGACGGGGGTCGGCCTCCTTGCCGGTCAGGATCTCGACCCGGTCGCCACTGCGCAGGCGATAGGTCAGCGGCACGATGCGGCCGTTGACCTTGGCACCGCGGCAGCGGTGGCCGACCATGGTGTGCACCTGGTAGGCGAAATCAAGCGGGGTGGCGCCCTGCGGCAGGTCCAGCACCTCGTCCTTCGGGCTCAGTGCATAGACCCGGTCCTCGGTCAGCTCGGCATCGAGCGCCCCGGCCAGTTCATTGCCCTGCCCGTCCTGGGCCTGCTCCAGCAGCTGGCGCATCCAGGTGATCTTGCGATCGAAGGCCTTCTCGGCGCCCTTGCCGCCTTCCTTGTACTTCCAGTGCGCGGCGACGCCCAGCTCGGCCTGCGAGTGCATTTCATGGGTCCGGATCTGCACTTCGATGGTGCGCCCTTCCGGACCGACCACCGCAGTGTGCAGCGAGCGGTAGTCGTTGGCCTTGGGCCGTGCGATGTAGTCGTCGAACTCACTCGGTACCGGTGCCCACAGCGCGTGCACCACGCCCAGCGCGGCATAGCAGGCAGCGACATCGTCGACCATCACCCGCACTGCGCGGATGTCATAGAGCTGGTCGAAGGCCAACCGCTTCTTCTGCATCTTCCGCCAGATGCTGTAGATGTGCTTCGGCCGGCCACTGACTTCGGCCTTGATGCCCTGCGCGACCAGTTCGCGCGACAGCACCTTCTTGACGTTCTCGACGTAACGCTCGCGCGCGATGCGGGTTTCGTCCACCTCGCGGGCGATGCGGCGGTAGGTCTCCGGTTCCAGGTGGCGGAACGCCAGATCCTCAAGCTCCCATTTCAGCTGCCAGATGCCCAGGCGGTTGGCCAGGGGAGCGTGGATGTCACGGGTCAGCTGCGCCAGTGCGCGGCGCTGCCCGTCGTCCAGCTTGTCCGCTGCACGCATCCGCGCCAGCTGGCGTGCCAGCAGGATCGGCACCACGCGCAGGTCACGGATGATCGCCAGCAGCAACCGGCGCAGGCCTTCACTGTTGCGCCCGGCCTCGCGGCCGGCATGCAGTGCCCACACCGGATCGGCGGCATCCTGGCCGTCGAGCAGGCCGATCACCGCCGCCTTGTGGTTGCCCAGCGGCAGCTGGTCCAGGCTGGCACGCAGGCCCGGCAGATCAAACAGCAAGGCGGCAACCACCGCGCCTTCGTCGGCCGAGAGCATCGCCAGCGCGTCGAGGGTGTCGCCCAGCACCGACCAGGTGGCACGCATCTGGTGGTCGCACGCTGGCGCTTCCCAGTGCTCGCGCAGGGCCTGGCGCAGCGGAGCAGGCAGCACCGCTGCCGAAGGACGGTTCAACAAGGCATCCAGGCCGGGGACGGAAGCGCGGTTCACAGCATCGAGCAGGCAAGACAGAGGGTCCTACACTAGCGCCGGTACCGTTCAGGGACAATCACTGCGGCCACCACCACCCGGCATGAGGACATGCCGCTACACTCGCGAACATACCCAGGAGAGACCCGCCATGCCTTCGATTGCCCCGCGCGTCCGTCCACGGCTGCTGGCCTGTGCCGCCGTGCTGCTGTCCCTGTCCGCGCCTGCGCTGGCCCAGCGCGTGGTGGAGGGCGATCTGCAGCAGCAGATGTCGCCCGCCGAGTTCAAGGCCGCCGGCCTGGACAAGCTCAGTGCCGGTGAACTGGCCACGCTCAACCGCTGGCTGCAGGGCAAGGTCGAGGCGGCCACCACCCAGGCCGTCGCCGCCGCGCGCGAAGAAGGCCGCCAGGAAGTGATCAAGAAGAACCGCGGCTTCCTCGACTTCGGCAGCAGCGAGCCGATCGAAAGCCACCTGCAGGGCGAGTTCCGTGGCTTCGGCCAGGGCCGCCGCTACGTGTTGCAGAACGGCCAGGAATGGGAGCAGATCGATGCCACGCAGTACTCCGGCGGCCGCAAGGATGCCCCGAAGGTCAGCATGCGCCCGGGCGTGATGGGCGCCTGGTACATGAAGGTGGACGGCGTGAACGTGCAGCCGAAGGTACGTCGGACCAAATAGCGCCCGGGCATTCCGGCCGCGCCGGATTCATGCCTGGCCGCCAGGGTCGCCGGATGGGGCGACCCTGGCGCCCGATCAGGCCTGGCGCAGCGCGGCCACCCGCTGCGCCAGCTTCTTCGCCGAGATGCCGGTGCGCGCGCCCAACTCCTGCGCGAACAGCGACACCCGCAGCTCTTCCAGATCCCAGCGCAGCGCCTGCCATTGCGGGCGATCACGCAGGCCCTGCTGCTCGCCCGCCTCCAGCGCTTCCAGGAACGGATGCAGTTCCAGCATGCGCGCCTGGTCACGCGGCGGATCGCGTTTGGCGCGTTCGGTGCGCAGGATCATCGCCTTCAGGTAGCGCGGGTACTGCGCCAGCGCGTCGGCCGGCGTGTCGCGCAGGAAGCCGGGGTGGATCAGCCCGGCCAGCTGCGCTTCCATGTCGTCCAGGTTGCCACGCGCCCAGCCCATCAGCGGCGCCTCCAGCATCGGCTTCAGTTCGGCCACCAGCGCCAGGATGGTCTCGGCCAGCTTCAGCCGCGACATCGCCTCACCAAACAGGGCCTTGGCAGCGTGTTCGCGACGCTGCTCGAACGCCGTCGCATCGCGGATTTCCCCCAGGCCCTCGGCCAGCACGGCATTCATCGCCGCATCGACCAGGTCGCCGCGCAGCCGCTCCTGCGATTCGATCGCCGCGTAGAGAAGACCGGTCTTGGCACCGACCGGCAACTGCTTGCGGGCCTGCTTCACCTTGTCGGCCAGGGCAATCTCGAGCAACCGGCGCACACCCAGCGGGTGCGCTTCCTGCGCCTGCTGGCGGTCGGCGAAGATGCGCAGCGCCACGCTGTCGCCTTCATCGAGCAGCGCCGGATAGGCCGGCACGCCGGCTTCGCCAGGCACCTGCAGCGGGATCGGCGTGGCCGGGAACGTACGCAGGCCATCGGCTGCCATCTCGCGCCCAGCGCGTGCAGCGAAGGCATCGCCGGCACGGCCACCGAATTTCGCGCGCAACGCATCCAGATCCCGCGAGGTTGCCAGCACCTTGCCCTGCTCGTCGCGCAGGCGCAGGTTCATGTGCAGGTGCGGCTCGATCGCACCAGGCTCGAAATCGAGCGCAGTCACCGTGGCACCAGTGGCGCGTGACAGGAAGCGCGCCAGCTCACCGGTGATGGCATCCGCGCTGGGCTGCGGGAACGCTTCGTAGAACGCGCGGCCAAAATCCGGCGCCGGCACGTAGTTGCGGCGCAGCGCCTTGGGCAGGCTGCGGATCAGTGCCGAGGCCTTGTCGGCGACGAAGCCCGGCGCCAACCAGCCCAGCTGCACCGGGTCCAGCGCGTTGAGCAGGTGCAGCGGTACGTCCAGGGTCACGCCATCATCGTCGGCGCCCGGCTCGAAGCGGTAATGCAGCGGCAGCCGCGCCTGGCCCAGCGCCAGGTACTTCGGATAGCGCTCCTGTTCGCTGCCCTCGCCTGGCAACAGATCAACCAGCGACCAGTGCAGGGACTTGCGCTGTTCCGGCGCCAGCCCCTTCCACCAGGCATCCAGGCCGGCGGCCGAATGGATCTGCGCGGGTACCCGGTCCAGGTACCAGCGCGCCTGCCAGTCCTCGTCGGCAACAATGCCGGCGCGGCGCAGCTTGGCCTCTTCCTCGCGGGCGATCTCCAGCACTTTCTGGTTGTCGGCCACGAAACTGGCGCGGGTATTGATCTCGCCGGTGACCAGCGCCTGGCGCACGAAGATGTCATGCGCTTCGCCCGGTGCGATGCGGCCATAGTGCACCGGTTTTTTCGGCGCCAGCACCAGGCCGAACAGGCTGATCTGCTCGGACGCCAGCACCTGGCCCTGCGCGCGCGACCAGTGCGGGTCGAAGTGCTTGCGCAGCAGCAGGTGTGGCAGCTCTGCAATCACCCAGTCCGGCTCGATCGCGGCCAGGGTCATGCCCCACACCTTCTGCGTATCCAACAGGTTGGCCACCAGCAGCCACGGCGGCGGCCGCTTGGACAGCGCCGAACCCGGGAACGGCAGGAAGCGACGCTGGCGCGGCGCCTGGAAATCGCCCTTCTCGGTGCGGTGGCCGATCTGCGTCGGCAGGCCCGCCACCAGCGCGCGGTGCAGGGTCTGGTAGGCAGCGGCACGCACACGTTCGCTGAAACCCCCTCCCGCCGGTGCCTGCTCCTTCTGCGCACGCACGGCCACCGGGGCCGGTGCGGCCTCGGCCTTGCCTTCGCGGGCCAGGCGTGCGGCGCGGTGCAGCTGGCCACGGGTCGCCTTCACCGCCGCCGCGTCATCGCGCGCCGGGGCCGGTGCACTGCTGCCAGCCAGCAGCGGCGCCATCGACGCCTCGCTGGCCTCTTCCTTCCAGCCCAGTTCCTCGCACAGCAGGCGCAGCTGGCGATGCAGCTCACGCCACTCGCGCATGCGCAGGAAGCCGAGGAAATGACGGCCGCACCAGTCGCGCAGCTTGGACTGGGTCAGGTCTTCATGGGCCTGCCGATAGGCATCCCACAGGCGCAGCACGCCAACAAACTCGGAACGGCCATCGGCGAACTGCGCATGCGCGCTGTCGGCCGCGCCGCGTGCTTCGGGCGGACGTTCGCGCGGGTCCTGGATGCCCAGGAACGAGGCGATCACCAGCATCGGCCGCAGGCAGCCGGCGGCCTGCGCGGCGACCAGCATGCGCGCCAGCTTCACGTCCACCGGCAGGCGTGCCATCTGCTTGCCGATGGTGGTCATGCGTCGCTCGGCGTCGATCGCGCCCAGTTCGGTCAGCTGCTGCCAGCCATCGGCTACCGCGCGCTCGTCCGGCGCTTCCAGGAACGGGAAGTCCTCGATGCGGCCCAGGCCGAGCTGCAGCATGCGCAGGATCACCCCGGCCAGGCTGGAGCGGCGGATTTCCGGATCGGTGAACTCCGGCCGCGCCTGGAAATCGGCTTCGGCGTACAGGCGGTAGCAGATCCCCTCGGCGATACGACCGCAGCGGCCCTTGCGCTGGTTGGCGCTGGCCTGCGAGATCGGTTCGATGTGCAGGCGATCCAGCTTGTTGCGCGGGCTGTAGCGCTTGACGCGGGCAAAGCCCGGATCGACCACGTAACGGATGCGCGGCACCGTCAGCGAGGTTTCCGCCACGTTGGTGGCCAGCACGATGCGCCGGTTCGGTCCGGGATTGAACACCCGGTCCTGGTCCTGGTTGGGCAGGCGCGCGTACAGCGGCAGCACCTCGGTATTGCGGTACTTGCGCCGTTCCAGCGACTGGTGCGCGTCGCGGATCTCGCGCTCGCCGGGCAGGAAGATCAGTACGTCGCCGCGCGCGTCCAGGCGGGTGATCTCGTCGATGGCCGACACGATGGCGTCGTTGACGGTGCGTTCGCCCTGGTCTTCGCCCTCGCCCTCCAGCGCGCGGTAGCGCACTTCCACCGGGTAGGTACGGCCTTCCACGCTGATCACCGGCGCATTGTCGAAATGCTGGGCGAAGCGTTCGGTATCGATGGTGGCCGAGGTGACGATCAGTTTCAGGTCCGGGCGCTTGCGCAGCAGCTGCTTCAGGTAGCCCAGCAGGAAGTCGATGTTGAGGCTGCGTTCGTGCGCCTCGTCGACGATGATCGTGTCGTAGTTCGACAGCCAGCGGTCGCTGGCGATCTCCGCCAGCAGGATGCCGTCGGTCATGAACTTGATGCGGCTGTCTTCGCTGACCTTGTCGTTGAAGCGCACCTGGTAGCCGACCAGCTGGCCCAGTTCGCTCTGCAGTTCCTGCGCCACGCGGCTGGCCACCGCACGTGCGGCAATCCGTCGCGGCTGGGTGCAGCCGATCATGCCGGCCTGGCCACGGCCTGCGGCCAGGCACAGTTTCGGCAGCTGGGTGGTCTTGCCCGAGCCGGTTTCACCGGCGATCACCACGACCTGGTGGTCGCGGATCAGCCCGACGATGGCATCGGCTTCACGCGCAATCGGCAGCTGCGGGTCCAGAGTGATGGACGGCTGCTGCTGCGCCCGCACCTGCCGGCGCTGCACCGACGCCTGCAAGGCCTGCTCGAAGGTGGCGGCCAGCGCCGCATCCTGTGGCTTGGCCTGGCAACGCGAGAGCATCCCCAGCAAACGGCCCCGGTCGCGGCTCATGGCACCGTCGATGGCGGCACGCTGTTGGCGCAGGCGGGGCGACGGATTTTTATCGATAGAGTTCATCAATCGGTTCGTTCAAAACTTTGAAAGCGACCAGTCATCACGACCGGTTTATTGTGAAGGCCAACGATTCCACAAGGAGGAACCCCATGGCGAAGACCAAGAGCACGACCAAGGCCAAGACCGGCAAGCAGAAGCTTGCAGCGGCGGCACCGTCGGCGCCGAACATCGATATCGGGATCACCCAGAGCGACCGCAAGAAGATCGCCGACGGTCTGTCGCGCTTCCAGGCTGACGCGTTCACGCTCTACCTGAAGACGCACAACTTCCACTGGAATGTGACCGGGTCGATGTTCAACTCGCTGCACACCATGTTCGAGACGCAGTACACCGAGCAGTGGGCGGCACTGGACGATGTGGCCGAGCGCATCCGCGCGCTGGGCTTCAATGCCCCGGGCTCCTACCGGGAATTCGCTGCGCTGACCTCGATCGCCGAGGAACCGGGCCTGACCGACAGCGCGGACTGGCGGGAAATGGTACGCCAGTTGGTGGTCGCCAACGAAGCGGTCTGCCGTACGGCACGTGAAGTGCTGGAGGTGGCGGCCAAGGGTGACGACGCCCCGACCGAGGATCTGATGACCCAGCGGCTGCAGACCCACGAGAAGTATGCCTGGATGCTGCGCTCGCTGCTGCAGTAAGGGTTGGGGGCGGTTCGGCAGGGCTGCGCCCTGCACCCGTGGTAGTGCCGGCCGCTGGCCGGCAACAGCAACAGCAGAAGCGGGTTTCCTGAGGGATGGCGGGGTGGGCCCGGTGGCAGGGGGACGCCGTAAACCCGTCCTTGGGGGCTTGGCCGCGGCATCCATGCCGCGGACACCCCTGCCACCGGACCCACCCCGCCTTCGACAGGTTTCCGTGATCTGCCAGCAAAGCCATTGGGGTCGGATCCGTTTTCCGACGGAAAACGGATCCGACCCCATTTTGATTGTCGAGATCTGACAGATTTCATCCACGCATGGCGTGGATCTACCCGCCACCGGGCCAGGTCTGGGGGAGAGCCCCTGAGTCAGGGGGCGGACGCGAAGCGGCGGGGGTCTGGGAGCTGGTAAGTGGGGCCCGCGTTTCGCGCAGCGAAGCGTGGGAGCGGCAGCGCGCATGCGATGGCGCGTTCCCAGGGCGCAGCCCTGCCGCCGCCTCCGGGAGGTAAACTAGCCGGATGCCTTCCCGTCCCGCGCACGACCTGCTCCAACGCGTCTTTGGTTACGACGATTTCCGTGGTCCCCAGCAGGACATCGTGGAGCACGTCGCTGCCGGTCACGATGCCCTGGTGCTGATGCCCACCGGCGGCGGCAAGTCACTGTGCTACCAGGTGCCGGCCCTGCTGCGTGACGGTTGCGGCATCGTCATCTCGCCGCTGATCGCGCTGATGCAGGACCAGGTCGAAGCCCTGCGCCAGCTGGGCGTGCGCGCCGAGTACCTGAATTCAACCCTGGATGCCGAGACCGCTTCTACCGCGTCGAGCGCGAACTGCTCGCCGCGAGCTGGACATGCTCTATGTCGCCCCCGAGCGGCTGCTGACCGGCCGCTTCCTGTCGCTGCTGTCGCGCAGCCGCATCGCCCTGTTCGCCATCGACGAAGCGCACTGCGTGTCGCAGTGGGGCCATGATTTCCGCCCCGAGTACCGCCAGCTGACCGTGCTGCACGAGCGTTGGCCGCAGATCCCGCGGATCGCACTGACCGCCACCGCCGATCCGCCGACCCAGCGCGAGATCGCCGAGCGCCTCGACCTGCAGGAAGCGCGCCACTTCGTCAGTTCCTTCGACCGCCCCAACATCCGCTACACCGTGGTGCAGAAGGACAATGCCCGCAAGCAGCTGACCGATTTCCTGCATGGCCATCGTGGCGAGGCCGGCATCGTCTACTGCATGTCGCGGCGTAAGGTCGAGGAGACCGCCGAATTCCTCTGCGGCCAGGGCTTCAACGCCCTGCCCTACCACGCCGGACTGCCGCCGGAGGTGCGCGCCAACAACCAGCGCCGCTTCCTGCGAGAGGACGGCATCGTAATGTGCGCCACCATCGCCTTCGGCATGGGCATCGACAAGCCGGACGTGCGCTTTGTCGCGCACACCGACCTGCCCAAGTCGATGGAGGGCTACTACCAGGAGACCGGCCGCGCCGGCCGCGATGGTGAATCCGCCGAAGCATGGCTGTGCTACGGCCTGGGCGACGTGGTGCTGCTCAAGCAGATGATCGAGCAATCCGAGGCCGGTGAAGAACGCAAGCAGCTGGAGCGGGCCAAGCTCGACCACCTGCTGGGCTACTGCGAATCGATGCAGTGCCGTCGCCAGGTGCTGCTGGCCGGCTTCGGTGAGACCTATCCCCAGCCCTGCGGCAACTGCGACAACTGCCTGACCCCGCCAGCTTCGTGGGATGCGACCATCCCGGCGCAGAAGGCGCTGAGCTGCGTCTACCGCAGTGGCCAGCGCTTCGGCGTCGGCCACCTGATCGACATCCTGCGTGGCAGCGAGAACGAGAAGGTGAAACAGCAGGGCCACGACAAGCTCAGCACCTATGGCATCGGCCGCGACCTGGATGCACGCACCTGGCGCAGCGTGTTCCGCCAGCTGGTGGCGGCCAGCCTGCTGGAAGTGGACAGCGAGGGCCACGGTGGCCTGCGCCTGACCGACGCCAGCCGCGACGTGCTGACCGGCCGGCGCCAGATCAGCATGCGCCGCGACCCGGCCAGCAGCATCGGTCGCGAGCGCAGTGCGCAGCGCACCGGCTTGTCGGTGCTGCCGCAGGACCTGGCCCTGTTCAACGCGCTGCGCGGCCTGCGCGCCGAACTGGCACGCGAACAGAACGTGCCGGCCTTCGTGATCTTCCACGACAGCACCCTGCGCAACATCGCCGAGCAGCGCCCGACCAGCCTGGATGCGCTGGCCCGGGTCGGCGGCATCGGCGGCACCAAGCTGAGCCGTTACGGCCCGCGCCTGGTCGAGATCGTGCGCGAGGAAGGGTAACGCCGGGCGCCGTGCAGGGCCGAGCCCACGCTCGGCTGCCGTTGCCGCAGAAGCCGCCTAGCGCGGGCTTGGCGCTACATTGGTGCAGGTCCAATCTTGAACACGACATTCAGCAACAAGTGCATCCGCGCCCGCTTGCGGCTAAATTGACGGCATGTCCCTTGCCTCGACCCTGCTGCGTGTCGTGCTCATGCTCAGCCTGTTGCTCAACGGGCTGAACACGGCCATGGCCAGTGGCCACGAGGACATGGGGCGGATGGCGCACGCCATGGCCGCCGCTGCGGTGGACAGCGGGGCCGACTGCCATCACCACGCCGGCATGCAGGCCGACCCGGCCCCGCAGGCCAAGGCCCCCGCCCACGACGCCCACTGCCAGATCAAGGACTGCGTGCGCAGCTGCGCCCAGCACCCGCTGCTGGTCGTGCAGCCGTTGCCGTTCATGGCTGGTCCCGCGTTGTCGCTGGCCCCGCAGCCGATCCCGGCCAGCGGGCGTCCGGCGCCGCCGCTGCCGCCGATCTCGCGCCCTCCCATCGGCTGATTCCACACGCATCGTGCGCCCTGCGCACCGCAGCCGGCCGCCTGCCGGCGTCTTTACGTGTCTGGAGTCACCACCATGAATACCCGCATTCCCCCCGGTCCGGGCGCTGTGCCCATGCCGTCGCGCCGCCTGTTCGTGCAAGGCCTGGCTGCTGGCGGCGTGGTCGCTGGCATCGCCGCCGTCGGCGTGCCGCAGCGCGCGCTTGCCGCCGCCCGCGCCACGCCTCGCCTGGCCGGCGCCCCCGCTGTCCTCAGCGACACCCGCATCGAACTGGCCATCGGCGAATCGCTGGCCAACTTCACCGGGCGCACCCGTCCGGCGATCACCGTCAACGGATCGCTGCCGGCACCGATCCTGCGCTGGCGCGAAGGCCAGACCGTGGACCTGTTCGTGCGCAACACGCTGGAGCGCCACCCGACCTCGATCCACTGGCACGGCATCCTGCTGCCGGCCAACATGGACGGCGTGCCCGGCCTGAGCTTCAACGGCATCGGCCCCGGCGAGACCTACCACTACCACTTCCAGCTGAAGCAGTCGGGCACCTACTGGTACCACAGTCATTCGATGTTCCAGGAGCAGGCCGGCCTGTACGGTGCACTGATCATCGATCCGGCCGAGCCAGCGCCGTACCACCACGACCGCGAGCACGTGATCCTGCTGTCCGACTGGACCGACATGGACCCGGGTGCGTTGTTCCGGCGCATGAAGAAGCTCGCCGAGCACGACAACTACTACAAGCGCACCCTGCCCGATTTCCTGCGCGATGCGAAGCGTGACGGCTGGTCGGCCGCGCTGTCCGACCGCGGCATGTGGGGCCAGATGCGGATGACGCCCACCGACATCTCCGACATCAACGCGCACACCTACACCTACCTGATGAACGGTACGGCGCCCGCCGGCAACTGGACCGGGCTGTTCCGCAGCGGGGAAAAGGTACTGCTGCGCTTCATCAATGGCGCCTCGATGACCTACTTCGATGTGCGCATTCCCGGCCTGAAGATGACCGTGGTCGCCGCCGATGGCCAGTACATCCATCCGGTCAGCATCGATGAGTTCCGCATCGCTCCCGCCGAAACCTACGATGTGCTGGTCGAGCCCACCGGCCAGGACGCGTTTACCATCTTCTGCCAGGACATGGGCCGCACCGGCTTCGCCACCGGCACGCTGGCGGTACGCCATGGCCTGCAGGCGCCGATCCCCGCACGCGACCCGCGCCCGTTGCTGACCATGAGCGACATGGGGCATGACATGGGCGGTGGCGGTCATGGCGGGCACGACATGGCCGCGATGAAGGGCATGGAAGGCGGCTGCGGCGCCAGCATGGGCCACGGTGCGCATGGCGGCGGTGATGCCGCCAGCAAGGCGCCAAAGCACCCGGCCAGCGAGCGCAACAACCCGCTGGTGGACATGCAGAGCTCGGCGACCGAACCGAAGCTGGACGACCCTGGCATCGGCCTGCGCGACAACGGCCGCAAGGTGCTGACCTACGGCGCGATGCGCAGCCTGTTCGAGGATCCGGATGGCCGCGAGCCGGGCCGCGAGATCGAGCTGCACCTGACCGGGCACATGGAGAAATTCTCCTGGTCGTTCGACGGCATCCCGTTCGCCAGCGCCGAACCACTGCGGCTGAACTACGGCGAGCGCATGCGCATCGTGCTGGTCAACGACACCATGATGCAGCACCCGATCCATCTGCACGGCGTGTGGAGCGATCTGGAGAACGCGCAGGAGGAATTCCAGGTGCGCAAGCACACCATCGACATGCCGCCCGGCACCCGCCGCAGCTACCGCGTGCGCGCCGATGCGCTCGGCCGCTGGGCCTACCACTGCCATCTGCTCTACCACATGGAAGCGGGCATGATGCGCGAAGTGAGGATCGAAGAATGAGCTGCTCACTGCTTTCCCCCAGCCTGCTGGCCCTGGGCCTGGCTGCCGCGTTGCCGGCGTTCGCGCAATCGCATGCCGGGCATGACATGGGCGCGATGGAGCCACCGGCGAAGACCGCGGGAACGCCGGCCGAACAGGTCGATCCGGTCGATCCGGTCGATCCGGTCGATCATTCGAAAATGGACCATTCGACGATGGATCATTCGAAGATGGACCATTCGACGATGGATCACTCCATGATGGACCACGCAGCAATGGGTCACGCCTCGCCCGCCTCGCCCGCATCCACCGAACCGCGCGAACCCATCCCGGTGCCCACCGATGCTGACCGCGCTGCGGCCTTCCCGCCGATCGCCCATGGCGCGATGGAGCACGCGCCGGAGATCAACAGCCTGCTGCTGATCGACCGCCTCGAACACTGGGACGGCAAGGACAGCACGGGCCAGGCCTGGGAGGCCACCGGCTGGGTCGGTGGCAACATCAACCGCCTGTGGCTGCGCACCGACGGCGAACGCAGCAAAGGCCGCACCGAGTCATCGGCGGTTGAAGCCCTGTATGGCCGCAGTGTGTCGCCGTGGTGGGACGTGCTGGTGGGCGTGCGCCAGGACTTCCGGCCGGCCGACTCACGCACCTGGGCAGCGCTCGGCATCCAGGGCCTGGCGCCGTACAAGTTCGAGAGCTCGGCCACGCTGTACATGGGCTCCGGTGGCCAGGTGCTGGCCAAGGCCGAGGTCGAGTACGACGTGCTGCTGACCAACCGCCTGATCCTGCAACCGCTGCTGGAAGCCACCGTGGCGGCCAAGGATGAACCGGAGTACGGCATTGGTCGCGGCCTGAACAAGGTCGAAGCTGGGCTGCGCCTGCGCTATGAGTTCAGCCGCCGCTTTGCGCCGTACATCGGCATCAGCCACGAGCGCACGTTTGGCGACACCGCCGACTATGCCGGTGACCACGCGCGCGACACGCGCTGGGTCGCCGGCGTGCGCATGTGGTTCTGAGCAGCGGTTCGTAGGCAGTGGCCAGCCCCGGCAGCCGCCGGGGCCGGCTACACTGCGCCACGCTCCATTGCAGCCCCCCCCATGTCATTGCAGATCCGCCGCGCCACCCTGGCCGATGTCGACGCCCTGTCGGCCATCGCGATCGCCACCTACAACGAAACCTGGGGCGATTCCTATCCGCCGCAGGAGCTGCATGATTTCCTGCAGACGCACTACAGCAGCGAACCGCAGCGCACCGAACTGTCCGACCCGCGCAGCGCGATCTGGCTGCTGATGGACGGTGACGCCGTGGTCGGCTATCTGGCTGCCGGCGCCAACACCCTGCCCCATGCCGATGCATGCGAGGGCGACATCGAACTGAAGCGGTTCTACATCCTGGCCGCACACCAGAACGGCGGCCATGGTGCACGCCTGATGGACGCGTTCATGGCCTGGCTGGATCAGCCGCACCGCCGCACCCTGTGGGTGGGCGTATGGGAAGAGAACTTCGGCGCTCAGCGCTTCTACGCGCGATACGGCTGCAGCAAGGTCGGCGAGTACGACTTCATCGTCGGTGACACGCACGACCGCGAGTTCATCCTGCGGCGGCCGTGATCGCGTCTCTGTAGAGTCGCGCCATGCTCGACTATCGGCGGCGACATCCAGTCGAGCATGGCTCGACGCTACAAGCTAGAAATCGAACAGCTCCGACAGGAAGCTGTCCTTCTTCTTTTTGCGGTAGCCCTGGCCCCGGTTGTCCTCGTAGCGCTGGCCGAGATGGCGGGTATCACGGTGCATCACCGGTGGCGGCGCGGACGCCGGCGGAGCCTGCACGGGCGCTGGCGGAGGTACTGCAGCACCCGCACCCGCACGCTCGATGATCTTGTCCAGCTCGCCACGATCCAGCCATACCCCCCGGCAGCTCGGGCAGTAGTCAATCTCGATGCCATGGCGTTCGGCCATCTGCAGGGTCTGGGTCTTGCACACGGGGCACAGCATGGGCGTCACTCCTGTCGGTGTGGTAACGACTCTACCTGCGCGGCGATGACTCTGCGGCAACACATGACCGATGGCACAAGGACTTCCGGCGCGTGCCAGCCCACCTGCCGCGCAGCACACTGCGGTCTCGTTCCGCCGGAGGTGCGTGCATGACTGTGCTGTCCCGCCAGCCCGCCGCCGTACGCGTGCTGCTGGTCCTGCTCGGCGTCGGCCTGGGCCTGAACCTGCGCGATATCGCCGCGGCCATCGGCACACCGATCCCGGCGCTGCCGATCCCCTATGGCGGCAGCCTGCTCGACAACGCACTGGCGGTGCTGATGGCAGTGCTGTTGGCCCTGCTGCTGCGCCCCCGCGGCATGGGCCTGCTGGCCAGCCTCGGGCTGCGCGGAAACGGCTGGGGCGGACCGTTGTGGGTGCTGCTGGCCAGCCTGACCTGCTGGCTGGGCCTGGCGCTGGTCGGCACGCCGAACACCGCGCTGACCGCGTTGGACGCCACGATGCTGGCGGTACTGTTCCCACTGGCCGAGGAAGTGCTGTTCCGCGGCCTCGGCTTCGTGCTGCTGGTGAAGATCGTGCGCGCCCCCTGGCCATGGCTCGCGCTGCCGCAGGCGCTGTTGTTCGGCATGGTGCACTGGCTCGGATTCGGCGGGCTTGATGGTGGCGGCACCGCACTGTTCGTCGGTGCGGTGATCGCCCTCGGTGGCTTCATCTTCGCCTGGCTCGACCACTTCGACGGCGACACCCTGTGGTGCGGCCTGATCCTGCACGTTTCGATGAACCTTGCCTGGAATGTGTTCAGCCTCGACGACGCCGTCGCGCTGGGCTGGCAGGCCACCAGCCTGCGCATCGGCACCGCCCTGCTGGCGGTCGCGGTCCTGGCCTGGCAGGTGCGCCGCCGGCGCCAGACGCACCTGTAACGCCCACTTAGCTTGCCGTGCACGCCGGTATCACCCCCGGCTTGCGCATACTTGCGCGCCTTTCGCTCCCCCTGTTGTCCGGAGTTGCCGCGTCATGTTGCTGTCCAAGCGCCACGTTGAGCCCCGCGTCCTGTTGATCGAGGACGCAGAAGAAACCCGTGAACTGAGCCGCTTGGCGCTGGAAAGCCAGGCGTGCCATGTGGTGGGCGTGAGCTCTGCCGAAGCGGCACTGGGCCTGCTGGCAGCCGGCGAACGTTTCGACCTGCTGTTCACCGATGTCAACCTGGGCCCGATCAGCGGCATCGAGGCCGCCAACCGGGTCCGCAACCTCCACCCCCAGCTGCCGATCCTGGTGACGTCGGGCATGGACCAGCACGCGGTGCTGCCCCAGTTGCGCGACGGCATTCATTTCCTGCCCAAGCCCTACAACATGAGCGAACTGCTCGATGCGATCCGGCTCTGCTTCCGGCACGCCGATGTGGGCGTATTGACCGGACCGGATGCACAGGCCGCCTGAGGCATTCATCCACACCACACCCCCGTATCCATGCCATGCGTGGATGCCCGGCCATCAACCGCCGGTATACGGCCCCTCGCCCGGCATCACTTCCAGCAGCGCACGGGTGATCGCCCGCGGGTAGACGGTCAGGTGGTCCTCACCGTCGATCACCACGTTGTCCACCTTCAGCTTGCGGCCACTGCGCTGAAGCTGGGCGGTGAAGTCGGCGGTCTGGCGCAGCATGTCGTTGCCGGTTGAATAGCGCGGCCCGGGCTTGTCCGTTTCATAGCTGCCCACCGACAACAGCACGCGCGTGGGCTGCGCCGGGATGACGGCGGCGTCCTGCATGCGTGGCAGCAGCAGCTGGTCGAACCACAGCGACGGACTGGACAGGATGTAGGTGCTGAACAAGTCCGGCTGGGTGGTCAGCACATAGGCGCCGAACAGCGCGCCATAGGAGTGGCCGGCGAACATGCGGCGGGTGGGATCGGTGCGGTAGCGCGCATCGACCATCGGCAGCACCTGCGCCGCCAGGAAATCGCGGTAGTGCGCGGCCCCGCCGTAGGTGACGTCGTCGCTGTAGTAGCCATCGACCGTACGCGCCGGGCTGCTGGGCGTGTAGTCGCGTGAGCGGCTCTGCTTGGAGGTCAGCCCCTCCTGCGGCGGCAGCCCGACCAGGATGAAGTTCTCGATGTTGACGCCCTGCTGCCCCACCAGGTTGCGCACGCTGCGCACCAGCGGAAAACTGTACAGTGCATCGGTCACGTACAGCACCGGATAGTGCTTCTCCGGATGTGCGGCGTAGTCGGCCGGCAGTGCGACCCAGATCGGGTAATCGCGCCCCACCGGGTCATGCACGCGCAGCGCTTCGGTCTCCGGCAGCACCACGCCCGTGGCGACCGTGGCTGCGACCTCCTTCGCTCCAGGCTGGGTTGCTGGCGGCGCCATCGACATCGCACAGCCGCTCACGGCCAGGCAGGCCGCCACACTCCATCCACGCACACGCTGCATCCATACGCTCCCATTGCGGGCGGCGCACCGGATGGCGCCGCTGCCGCATCCTTGCATGGCATGCCGCTGCACGCCAATCCTTCGGATCAGGGCGAGGCCGACGGCGGCGCCGGGAACAGCGTGCGCAGCGCCTGCAATGCAGCCGGATGATAGATCGTAGCGTGGGTTTCTTCCGGCAACGGCAGGTACTTCACCAGCGGCGACGGCGAAGCCTGCTGCAGCAACTCGGCCAGTCGTGCAGTGGATGCGGCCAGCTCCGGCTGCCCACTGCTGGCCAGGAATACGCGCGGCTGCGCACGCGTCACCGCCGGCAGCTGCTTGGCCGCCCCGGCCAGCATTGCACCACGGTTCCACCACAGGCTGGGGTCCAGCGCGATGTAGCTGTTGAACAGCGCCGGCTCCTGCAGCAGCGTCTCGACCACGAACAGTCCGGCCAGCGACTCGCCGATCAGCGCGCGCTCTTCGGTGGTCGGGTAACGCTGCCGTACCTGCGGCATCAGTTCATCGCGCAGGAAGCTGCGGTAAGCCGCCGATCCACCAATGCGTGGCGCGATCTTCTGGTCCTGCGGGTCCTTGCTGGGGCCGGTCATGTCGCGGCGGCGCTCGGTGTTCTCGATGCCGACCAGCAGGAACGGGCGCATGCTGCCGTTGCCGCTCAGCACCTGCACCAGCCCGGCCACATGCAGGAAGTCCTCGCCGATGCCACCGTCGGGCATGTACAGCACCGGCAACGGCGCCTTCGGGTCCAGGCCCCACGGCTGCGGGCGGTAGACATTGATGCGGCGGGTCTCGCCCAGCGCCTTCGATTCGATGGTGAAGGTTTCGCCGATCACCAGCGGGGTTGCGGCAGCCTGTGCGGATGGCGCGGGTTCTGCCGCCTTCAGAGGTGCTGTGGAGACAACCGACAACAACAGTGACAGCACGATCAGGCGCATGGGGCGGTCCATTCCAGGAAAGTGCTGAGCATAGACCGCCGGAGGCGCTGTCGCTCGCGGCGCTTTGCCGATCTGCCGAAACTGGAGCACCATGGAGTCGGTGATGGTCATGCAACGCGCACCGTCGTGGCTCACGGACTGGTCACCGCCACGCTCATGTCCACAAGGAGGTCCCCATGTTGACTGTACTGATCGCCACAAGCCTTGCCGCCACCTCAGCGCAGGCCAGCACCACTCCACCAGCATCCGCAGCGTACGCGGACTGCCTGCTCTCCCACCTCCAACCGGGATTGTCCGACCACGCGATACCGCTGCTGCAGCAGGCCTGCGTCGCGAAGCATCCGGAGAGCTACATCGCATATTCAGAACTGGAACGCCGGATCAGCGCGCAGCGCCGGGCCGATTTCGAGGCGGCTCAAGCGGAGGCGGCGCGTTCTGCGAATGCGGCAGCGACGGCTGCTCAGGAAGCTGCCGACGCGGCGGCCGCGAAGGCGAAGGGTGCGCGGACGAAGTAGATGCCCTGAATCAGTCCCACAAAAAAAGCACCGCCAAGCGGTGCCTTTCGGAATGATCTGGAATACCGGATGCAATGGTGGGCCGTGAAGGATTCGAACCTTCGACCAAAAGATTAAAAGATGGCTAGGGTGAGTTCAACCCGTCAATGCAACATGATCAACAGTTGCACTGATAGGAGCGAACGATATGGCAAGGATGGGGCGGCCCGGCATGTCTCGAGCCCAGAAGCGAGATCTATGGCGACGATGGAAGGGCGGCCAGTCGCTCAGCGACATTGCCCGCTTCTTTGACAAGAATCCGGGTTCGATTTTCGGGGTTCTGGCCGCGCAAGGCGGGATCGCGCCGAGGGAACGTCGCCGATCCGCCCGGTCGCTGAGCTTAATGGATCGCGAAGAGATATCTCGATGCCTAGCTTCTGGCCAGTCGTTTCGCCAGATTGCGCTCAGCCTAGGGCGGCCTACCTCGACGATTAGCCGGGAAGTGGCACGGCATGGTGGCCGTGACCGATATCGGGCCGCACATGCCGATGAGGCCGCTTGGGAGGCAGCCCGGAGGCCACAGTCTTGCCGGTTGGCCGATAACCCTCGTCTGCGCTGGTTGGTGGCTTGCAAGCTGGGCCAGCAGTGGTCGCCGGAACAGATCGCCGGCTGGCTTAAGCTGAGGTTCCCGCTCAACCAGGCACTGCAGGTGTCGCACGAAACGATCTACCGGAGCTTGTTCATCCAGGCGCGCGGCCTGCTCAAGAAGGAACTCCTGGCGCACCTGCGCACGCGTCGCCGTATGCGCCACTCAAAGCTGGCCACCGCGATGCCTCGCGGCGGGATCATCGACGCGGTATCGATTCGGGAGCGTCCGGCGGAAGTCGAAGATCGCGCCGTGCCAGGGCATTGGGAGGGTGATCTGATCACGGGCAGCAACAATTCCCACATCGCGACGCTTGTGGAACGGCACTCGCGCTTCGTGATGCTGGTGAAAGTGAAGGGTAAGGACACCAGCAGCGTCGTCTCGGCGCTGAGCCGGCAAGTGAAAACACTGCCAACCGCGCTGCGAAAATCGCTGACGTGGGATCGAGGCGGTGAGATGGCCAGCCACAAGAACTTCACCGTGGCGACCGACACGCAGGTCTACTTCTGCGATCCGCAAAGCCCTTGGCAGCGCGGTTCGAACGAAAACACCAATGGCCTTCTGCGGCAGTACTTCCCCGACGGCACGGATCTATCCCGCCATTCGCAGGCATTCTTGAACAAGATCGCCAGACGTCTCAACGAAAGACCTCGTAAGACCTTGGGCTTCCAGACGCCAGCCGCTAAGCTGAGCCAAGCCGTTGCGTCGACGGGTTGAACTCACCAGACCATCCTTTAGGATCAGTGGCCTACATACGCGTTCTTTCCCGGCCGCTTTCCGTGAAACGCCTGCCGTTCTTTATGGTCCGACTGAATTCTCCCGCCCCGGATCTCGCTAATCTGGCCGACACTCGCCCCCCCAACCTGGAGCTAATCTTCATGATCTATTTTTCTGCTGATCAAGATGACACTACCTCGATGAAGATCTATCGCGGCATGACCTCGCATCAGTGGAAGACTGGGCAAGGTGTTGCGCGAAAGGGCGAGGAACGCGAGGCACAGTTTCATGCAGGAGACACTCGGGTCTCTGCAGGAGACACTGACATCTACGTCGGCAGGTGCGTTCAGAACGCTCTGACCTTCACTGCGATGGACTCTTCCGGCTACAGGCACAGTTGGCTGAGCTTCACCAAAGATAAGTCCGTCGCTGCGTTCTTCGCGCTGAATGAGCTGGACGAGTCAGGTTCAGATCATGGAGTTGTTGTCGAGACGACCCTCGAAGCGCTTCGGGAACTTGGAATAGCCTACGCGCAGAACGACATTCGAGTTCCATGGGAGCAAGAGATCAGTGTGGATCTCTACGACACCCCCTACTTCCCGGAGTCAGCAATCATCCAAGTGCATCACGTGCCTTACTCGGAGCTCTGGAAGGTCGCATCGGACCTCCAGAGTCGCTGGGGAGGGACGGGAGCCTACACCCGGCATGCTTTCAGCATATGAGGATCAGTGGCAAGGAAGAAGATCTGGTAACCACTCCGCTAGCGCCCTCGTGGTCTTTGTCCGCGCCTGCGACCGTCGCTTCCAGCATGCATCAGAACGAGGACAGGGACTGCGAATCCCCACCAAGTCATTGAAGCGTTAGGAATAGTTTGAAACACCCCACTACACTGCAGGAATCGCTGACCTGCACCACCTAGACTTCGCTTCCCAAAGGTGGCGTAGAGGCCAGGTCGATGCAGACAGGTACCTCCATATTGAATCCCAGCGTTGTTGCCAACGCGGAGAAGCTGCAGTCAGAGTTTCGATGTGGAGTGCCGTTTCCCCACCTGGTCATCGATGACTTCCTCGACCTGGACTTCGCGGAACTCCTCTCCGAGCAATTCCCGCCCTTTGATTGCGGCAACTCCATGGGAGACGACGGAACACCCGGCGGGAAGTCCACCGTCGAGGCCGTGCGCTCTCTGGGCACCGCCTATCGTCAACTCGACGATTGCGTCAGGAGCCCCGAGTTTCTGTCGCTGCTATCGAGGTTGACCGGAATTGACGGGCTGATCTACGACCCGTGGTACCTCGGCGGCGGAACCCATGAAAGCAGAGATGGGACCAGCCTCGACCCGCACATCGATGCCAATTTCCACCCCGTCGAACCCTGGCACCGCCGTCTCAACGTCGTCCTCTATCTGAATCCGTCCTGGGAAGCGGAATGGGGTGGCTTGTTTGAGCTGTTCCGTGATCCCTGGACCACGTCAAACGCCGAGAGGCAAGTGCCCCCAACGTTCAATCGGTGCGCGATCTTCGCCACATCCGAACACTCCTGGCATGGCTTCAGCCAGGTTCGTCTACCGGCAGCACAGGCTCAGCGCACCCGGCGATCGATTGCGCTCTTCTTCTACACCGAGGTTCGACCTGACGCAGAAACAGTGGAGCGGCACACGGTTCACTATGTCAAGCGCCAGCTACCAGACTACTTCACCACGGGCTACGTGCTGAGTGCGTACGACGTCGCATGGGCCAAGGACGTGATCGCGCAACGCGATGCGCATATCCGGCAGCTCTATTCCGAGAATGCCGCCCTACGCAACGCCCAGGACTCTGGCCTGGGGGGCACGCTTCTCTACTGGGCAAAGCGCGCCTTCCTTCGTCTGCGTCACGCGCGGTAGCACCGGAAGTACCGAAGGCTCCTTCGCATCGCCCGCACCCGGCCGGGCCGGGAGGCAGCCTACTCCCCTGCCATCCAAGTGAATGGCAGAGCCGCTCACCCGCAGCGCGCTGTCCAGCTCATGGCAGCGCTTCATCACCGAGGCCATCCGCGTGGCGTCATCGCCAAGGAGAATCGATTCGCGCTCCACGGCCTCAAGCATCGCGGCATCACCGACGGCGACAACAAGGCTGCCGGCGGACACACATCGGCCTCGATGCAACAGCGCTACGACCATGAAGTACCCGTGGTTCAGCCACCCCGGAAGCGCAATGCACTTGAGCGTGGAACCACGTAATTTTCCCGCCAATTTTCCCGATGGCATGAAAAAGGCGCCCAGTGGGCGCCTAAGTCATTGAATGCAATGGTGGGCCGTGAAGGATTCGAACCTTCGACCAAAAGATTAAAAGTCTTCTGCTCTACCGACTGAGCTAACGGCCCGATGCATCGCCCCGGCCTTTCGGCGGGGTGGGCATTCTACCCTACTTTGCCGGGTCGCGCGAAACTCCGGTGTGTCGGGGTTGCCGGCCAGCGGCCGGCACTACCAGCGGGATTAAACCTTTGGCGCCACTGGCGCATCCCATCTGTGGTCCTGTCTGGAGCCATGGATGCGTCTGATCGTCAGCCTGCTTGCCGCCCTGCTGCCCTGCGCAGCCCTGGCCGCCCCATCCCAGGTCGTCACTGACGACATCGCCCGCTTCTGGGCCACCTATGACGCGGTGCGCGCCGAACCCGATGCCGAACGCCGGGTGGCGCTGGTCCAGCAGCGCTACATCGATCCGGGTAGTCCCGGCCTGCATGCGCTGATGCAGGTGCGCCACTACACGGCCCGCGAATACGCCGAGGCCATGCAGTCATGGCCACGCTTCTGGACCTCGGTACGGCCGTTGACTGCGAATGCACAGCAGGCCAGCGCCACGCTGGAGCGCGATCTGGCCGCCTTCCGGGCGCTTTATCCGGCACTGCGCCCGGCCACCATCACGTATGCAGTGGGCGTGCTGCGCACAGGCGGCACCACGCTGGGCGACAAGGTATTGATCGGTGCGGAGATGGCGCTGGGCGATGAGCGCGTGGACGTAAGCGAGCTGCCCGCGCCGATGCGCAGCCGGCTGCGGATCTTCTACGACAGCCGTCCGGGTGCGAACAACGCGCAGAACAACCTGCACGAGTACGTGCATACCCAGCAGCGCGAGACCACCGGCAGCCTGGCCCAGTACACAGTGCGTGAGGGCGTGGCCGAATACGTGGCGGAGCGCATCAGCGGGCGTCGTCCGGCACTGCCGCTGTACACCTATGGGCCCGCGCACGAGGCAGAAATCCGCGCGCGCTTCCTTGCCGAGATGCACGGGGACAACCTCGACAACTGGCTGTACAACAGTGCGCGCAATCCGTTCGGGGTAAGCGATCTGGGCTACTACGCCGGCTACCGCATCGCGCAGGAGTACATGCGCCGGCAGGCCGATGAGAAGGCCGGTATCGCGCGGATGATCGAGCTGGACTATGCCGATCCGAAGGCGGTGGCCGACTTCATCGAGGCATCGGGATGGTTGCAGGCCCGGTAGGACAAGGAGTGCGAACCCACGGTCCGCACCTACAGTGAAGCCGGCCAGCGGCCGGCTCTGCCAGACGCGGTCAGGCGTACAGCGTGGGGTCGGGCACGCCGGCTTCGGCGAAGCCCTGCGCGCGCAGGCGGCAGGCGTCGCAGTGGCCGCAGGCGGCGCCGTTGGCGTCGGCGTTGTAGCAGGACACGGTCAGGCCGAAGTCCACGCCCAGGCGCACGCCTTCGCTGACGATCTGGCCCTTGCTGAGGAACTGCAGCGGGGCATGCACCTTGATGCCCGCCCCCTCCACGCCGGACTTGGTGGCCAGGTTGGCCAGTGCCTCGAACGCAGCCACGAACTCGGGGCGGCAGTCCGGGTAGCCGGAGTAGTCCACTGCGTTGACGCCGCAGAAGATGTCGTTGGCGCCGAGCACTTCGGCCCAGCCCAGGGCCAGCGACAGCATGATGGTGTTGCGCGCCGGCACGTAGGTGACCGGGATGCCGGCACCGCCGGCCTCGGGCACGTCGATGTCGTCGGTCAGCGCCGAGCCGCCAATGCTGCGCAGGTCCACGTCCACGGTCTTGTGCGCGACCACGCCCTGGGCCTTGGCCACGCGGGCGGCGGCGTCCAGTTCGGAGGTGTGGCGCTGGCCGTAGCGCACGCTCAGGGCGTGGACGGCGAAGCCCTGTTCCTGGGCCAGGGCGATGACGGCGGCTGAATCCATGCCGCCGGAGAGAAGCACGACTGCCTTCTTCATGGGAAATCTTCCGGTTGGGAGGGGAAAGCCAGCACGCTGTCCCGCGCCGGAGCTACATCAGGGAACGCTACACCGGCTCATCGGCCGGGCTCGTCGTTCCACAGGATTTTATGCAACTGCATCTGGAAGCGCACCGGCAGCCGGTCTTCGACGATCCAGTCGGCCAACTGCCGTGCGGTGATCTCGCTCTTGCTGGGCGAGAAGAACACGGTGCAGCGCTTTACCAGATCGTGCTCGGCCAGCAGGGCCTTGGCCCAGTCGTAGTCTTCGCGGCTGCAGATGACGAACTTGATCTGGTCGCGCGCGGTCAGCAGCGGCAGGTTTTCCCAGCGGTTGCGCGCCACTTCGGCCGAACCCGGGGTCTTGATGTCCACTACCCGCGACACGCGCGGGTCCACCGCGCTGACGTCCAATGCGCCGGAGGTTTCCAGCGAGACGTCCATGCCGGCATCGCAGAGCTTCTGCAGCAGCACCAGGCAGCGCTTCTGCGCCAGCGGCTCGCCGCCGGTCACGCAGACGTGGCGCACGCCCTGGGCCAGCACCTCGGCCACGATATCGTCGATATCCCACCAGGTGCCGCCGTGGAAGGCATAGGCGGTGTCGCAGTACTGGCAGCGCAGCGGGCAGCCGGTCAGGCGCACGAACACGGTCGGCCAGCCGGCGGTATCGGCTTCGCCCTGCAGCGAGGTGAAGATCTCGGTGATCTTCAGGCGCGGCAGGGGCGATTGCACGATGTCGCTGGGCGTGGCGACGGCGTTGGACGGGGTAACGGCGGTCATGGCAGGCAATTCTTCAGGGGCGGGCGACCGGTGTATCGGCGCCGGAAACGAAAGCAGCCGAGCATGGGCTCGGCTCTACGGGGTGCGCAGTGTACGCCCGTCAGGCAGGTCAGCGGATCTGCTTGCCCAGCCGGATCGACTGCAGGCGGTCCTGCGCGGTGCGCGCGGCGTCCGAGCCGGGGTACTGCGCCACGACGGCTTCCAGCGTCTGCTGGGCCTGGTCGACCTTGCCCTCGCCGTATTGCGAGAGGCCAACCTTGAGCAGGCCGCCAGCGGCCTTGTCGTGGGTCGGATAGCGCGAGAGCAGTTCACGGAACTGGGTCTCGGCCATCGGGAAGTTGCGGGTGGCGTAGTAGCTCTCGCCCAGCCAGTACAGCGCGTTCGGCGCGTAGACGCCGTTCGGGTACAGCTGCAGGAAACTCAGGAACAGCTGCGCCGAATCATCGTACTTGCCGGCCTTCAGTGAATCGAAGGCGACGTTGTAGGAGGTGCGCTCGTCGCCGGTGGCGGCAAGGCTGCCCGCATCACCGTGGACGGAAGGCGGCCGCTCGGAAGTGGCCGCCGCTGCGGGTGTTGCCGGGGCCGGGGCGGCCTTCGGCGCGCTCGCCGGAACGGGCGGCAGGGCCGGGGCGGCATTGCCCCCTTCCAACCGGTTCAGGCGGCTGTCCAGATCCAGGTACTGATCCTGGGCGGACTGCTTGAGCTGGGCATTGTCGTGCTGCAACTGCTCGATCGAGGCCTGCAGGCTGGTGACCTGCTGCCGCAGCTGATTGATCTGGTTCAACAGGTCCTGGTTGGCACTGTTGTTGTACATCTGCTGCTCGAGCGCGCCGACACGGTCGGCCAGGCTCTGTCGCTGTGCGTGCGCCGGTGCGGCAGCCACGAGGGCTGCCGCAACGACCAGCATCAGTTTGATGCCGATGCGCATGGATTACTGCGCGGTGTAGACGATTTCGACGCGACGGTTCTGCGACCAGCAGGACTCGTTCGACTCGGTGCAGACCGGACGCTCTTCACCGTAGGACACGACGGTCAGCTGCGAAGCCGAGCCACCGTTGGCCTGCAGGGCCGAGCTGACGCCGTTGCCACGACGCTCACCCAGGGCCTGGTTGTACGCACGCGAACCGCGCTCGTCGGTGTGGCCCTGCAGGGTGATGCGCGAGGACGGACGGTCACGCAGGTACTTGGCGTGGCACGCCATGATGGCCTGGAATTCCGGCTTCACGTCTTCCTTGTCCAGGTCGAAGTAGACAACGCGCTGGCGCAGGCAAGCATCGGTGTCCAGGTCGCCCGGGCCGTACAGGCCGGAGGTCGACGGGCCGGTCGGGGTGGTGGTCGAGGTGCCGGTGTCGACCGAAGCCGGCACTTCTTCCTTGACCTTCTTCGAGCAACCGGCCAGGACGGCCACAGACAGCAGGGAAACAAGCAGAACGCGGGTGGACTTGTTCATGGCGATACCTTTGTGGCTCCTAAGCCGATGAGGGGTTCAAGACAGCGAAAATATTAACACTCTTTTAGCGCTGGGTACGGTATGGGGACCATGCCGGTTCGCGCACATCTCCGTCAGCCAGAACCAACCGCTGGCGCACGCGCGCATCGGCGGAAACGGCATACAGCACACCACGGCCACCCTCGCGGGCGGCGTACAACACCATGCTTGCGTTGGGCGCAAAGCTCGGAGATTCATCCAGCGAACCCGGGGACAGCGTGCTCCAGCGGGGCGAGCCCAGCGAGCTGTCCATCATCGCGATCTTGTAGCTGTTGCCCGAGCCCTGGGCGACGGCGATCTTCTTGCCATCGTAGGACACCGAGGGCTTGGCATTGTAGTTGCCCTGGAAGGTCACGCGCTCGGCGCTGCCGCCACCGGCACCGACCTTGTAGACCTGCGGACGGCCGCCGCGGTCGGAGGTGAAGTAGACGGCGCTGCCATCCGGGGCCCAGGTCGGCTCGGTATCGATGGCGAAGTGGTTGGTCAGCTGGGTCAGCTGCTTGCTGCCCAGGTCCATCACGTAGATCTCCGGGTTGCCCGAGCGCGACAGGGTCAGGGCCAGCTTGCGGCCGTCCGGCGAGAATGCCGGGGCGCTGTTGATGCCACGGAAGCTGGTCACCAGCTCGCGTGCACCGGTGCCGATGTTCTGGATGTAGATCGCCGAATTGCCACGCTCGAAGCTGACGTAGGCCAGCTTGCTGCCATCCGGGCTCCACGACGGCGACAGCAGCGGCTCGGCCGAACGCACGATGGTCTGCGGGTTGTAGCCATCCGAGTCGGCCACCATCAGCGCATAGCGCATGGCGTCGCCCTTGCCGCTGGCGGTCACATAGGCGATGCGGGTCCAGAAGGCGCCGCGGATGCCGGTGATCTTCTCGTAGATGGCGTCGGCCATCTGGTGGGCAACGTCGCGCATGGCATTGCCACGGGCGGTCATTGCCAGGCCGAGCAGGCGCTCGCCCTTGGGCACGTCGAACAGTTCGTACTCGACGCGGTAGGCGCCGGCACCGGCATCGAGCACGCGGCCGACCACGATGTAGTTCTGCTTCAGCGCGCGCCAGGTGGCGAACTGGATGTCGCCGCCGCGCACCGGCTTTTCGACGATCTGCGCTTCCGGCAGCGTGCGGAACTGGCCCGAGCGCTCCAGGTCGGCGCGGACCACGCCGGCGACGTCGGTCTGCGGAGCGGCCGACGAACCCTGGTAGGGCATCGGCACGATGGTGATCGGCAGGGCGGAGGCATTGCCGCCGATGATGTCGATATCCAGCCCCTTCTGCTGCGCGACGGCAGCAAAGGGCAGCAACAGGGCCGCAAACACGGCAAGCCAGCGAGGCATCTTTTTCATGGAGCGCTCAATAGGGGGAAACCGGAACGAGGGATAACAAAGCGGCAGTGAACCGCTTCGCAATCATGAACCAAGGGTACGTGAATTCCGGGTCAGTTCCAGCCCGTCCTCTCACACACCGTTAACGTCGTGGCTAACATCGCGCCGCCTGCCGCCGGACACCGCCCTGCGATACGGTGCCCGACGACCGCCCACAGCCTGTCGGGTCGAGACCCGGTCCGCCAGCGGCAATCGCGATATCAGTCGGCGCGGGCGGCCCGAGAGCCGCCCTGCCCTCCCCGCCTCAGCGATCCTGGGCGGTAAAGGTAAAGTTGAGCGTGCGTGCGAACACCGACTCGAAGCCGCGGTACGGCAACGGCTGCGCGTTGAGCACGGCGGCCTCGATCGAACGCTTGCCGGCCTCGTCGTAGGGGCAGTTCGGGCTGACCTTGGCCTGCATCACCGTGCCGCCCGGAATCTGGGTAATGGTGATCTGGCAACGCTGGCCCAGCGGCACCGTATCCGGGCGCACCCACTGCGACAGCACCTTGGCCTGGATCGCTGCGGCGTACTTGGCTGAAAGATCGTCGCTGCTGCCGCCACCACCGGCGGCCGGCTGGGACGCGCCACTGGCACCGGCGGCCGCACTGCCGGCGGCATTGCGCGCGGCGGCGACCTGGCGCAGCTTCTGCTCGGCCAGCTTGGCTTCCTTCTCGGCCTGCTCGCGGCGGGCCCGGATCTCGGCGATCTTCTTCTGCTTCTCGGCCTCGGCCTTGTCGGCGGCCACGCGTTCCTGCTCGGCCTGCTTCTTCTTCTCGTCCGCTTCCTGCTGCTTGGCCAGGCGCAGCTTCTGCTCCGCTTCTTCCTGGCGCTTGCGCTCGGTCAGGTCGATCTGCTCCTGGCGGCGCTTGGCTTCCTGCTCCTGCTTGGCCTTCTCCTGCGAGATGGCCAGCGCGCTGACCGCCTCCTGGTCCTTGGTATCCGGCTGCGCGACGCGCTCCTGCGCCTGTTGCTGCTGCGGCGTGGGGGCGTCCTGCGGGCGCGGTTCGGGAATCGGCTGCGGCGGCGGAATGGTGTCTTCCGGCACCGGGATCGGTTCGGCGACCGGCGGCGGCAGGTCCTCCAGCTTCTCCGACTGGCGCAGCGCCTGGCGCGCGGCGGAGGCCTCGGACGCGGACAGCGCCAGGCTGGCCTCGACCGAGGGATCGCCTGCGGCGGCGTCGGTATTGCGCTGGGGCGACCACAGCCAGGCCACGATGAAGACCAGCGCGACCAGCAGGTGCACCAGCAACGCCAGCGCCAGGGGCAGGCCCCAGCCGGGTTCGCGCTGATGCGGGGGTGGCAGGGCGTCAGCGTGCATCGGTGGCCAGGCCTACCTTGTCTACCTTGGCGCGCTTGATCACGTCCATCGCGGCAATGACCTTCTCATAGGCCACGGCGCGGTCGGCGGCGACGATCACGCGCACGCCCTTGTCCTGGGCGGCGATGCCGGCCAGGCGGCCTTCCAGTTCCTCGGCCGACACGGCGGTCGGTTCCTTGGCGTCGGGCAGCTTCAGGCTGAGCTGGCCGTCCTGGCGCACCGAGACGATCACCGGGTCCTGCTTGCTCTCCAGCGCCTTGGCATTGGACTGCGGCAGGTCGACGTCGAAGCTCAGGGTGAGCAGCGGCGCGGTGACCATGAAGATGATCAGCAACACCAGCATGACGTCGATGTAGGGAACGACGTTGATTTCCGATTTCAGCTTGCGGCGCTTGCGGCGACCGATGGCAGCGGACATGGCTTGGACTCCCGGGTCAGGCGCTTACTCGTCGCCAGCGCTCTGGCGCTGCAGGATGGAGCTGAACTCTTCGGCGAAGGTCTCGAACCGCACCGACATGCGCTCGACGCGGGTGGTGAAGCGGTTGTACGCCCACACCGCCGGGATCGCCACGAACAGGCCGATGGCGGTGGCGAACAGGGCTTCGGAAATGCCCGGCGCGACGGCGGCGATGCCGGCCTGCGCACCGCTGCTGATCATGTCGTGCATGGTCACCATGATGCCGAACACGGTACCGACCAGGCCCACGTACGGCGCGGTGGAGCCGATGTTGGCCAGCAGCTCCAGGTTGCGCTCGAGCTGGTCCACTTCACGGGTATAGGTGGTGCGCATGGCGCGCTGGGCGCCTTCCAGCTGCGCACGGCCATCCAGGCGGCGCTTGTCGCGCAGGCGGGTGTACTCGCGGAAGCCGGCTTCGAAGATGGCTTCCAGGCCGGTCACGCTGCGGCTGCGGTCGGTGGCCGCGCTGTACAGCTTGCCCAGGTCGGCACCGGACCAGAAGCGGTTCTCGAACTCGTCGGCTTCGCGGGTGGCCTGCTTGAACACGCGGGCCTTGCGGAAAATGATCACCCAGCTGACGAACGAGCCGACCAGCAGCAGCAGCACGATGATCTTCACCGGCAGGCTGGCCTTGGCCATCAGTTCGAGGTAGTTGATGCCGCCGCCGGTGGTGGCCTGGGCAAGGGTCTGTGTCGCGGCGTTGCTGACGTCGGCCGGCAGTGCCTCGGTGACCGTGGCCTGCAGGGCCAGGAGCGTTGCGATCATCCGTTGTTCCTCAGTGTTCGGATTCGGGGTGGAGGTGGGGTTGCAGCACGGCAAGGACGGCCTCGTCCATGCCACGCGGGCGGAAACTGGCCGCTTCCAGTGCGGCGATGCGGACCTGGGCCGACAGCAGCAGCTCGCCGTCGCGCAGGATCTGCTGGTCGAAGACCATGCTGGCCTTCTTCAGCTGGACCAGGCGGGCAGTCACCTGCAGGGTGTCATCCAGCCGTGCCGGCCTGATGAAATCCATCTGCATCGAGCGCACCGCGAAGACCATCCCGTGCTCGGCGCGCATGCGCTCCTGGCCGTAGCCGAGCGCGCGCATCCATTCGGTCCGGGCCCGTTCCATGAAGGCCACGTAGCGGGCGTGGTAGACCACGCCACCCGCGTCGGTATCTTCCCAGTAAATGCGTGTCGGCCAACTGAATCGCGGCTCAACCGACATCGGGAACCTCCGCGAACAGGTCCTGCGGCGGATTCTTCGGCTTCAGGCCCATGTGCCGGTAAGCCTTGTGGGTGGCCATGCGGCCGCGCGCGGTACGCACCAGGAAGCCCTGCTGGATCAGGTACGGCTCGACCACGTCTTCCAGCGTGCCACGCTCTTCGGACAGCGCCGCGGCCAGCGATTCGATGCCGACCGGGCCGCCGTCGAAGTAGTCGACCATCGTCTTGAGCAGGCGCCGGTCCAGCTCGTCGAAGCCCTCCGGGTCGACCTTCAGCATCTTCATCGCGGCCTGTGCCACCGCCTCGTCGATATGGCCGCCGGCCTTCACCTGGGCGTAGTCACGCACGCGGCGCAGCAGGCGATTGGCGATACGCGGGGTGCCGCGCGCGCGGCGCGCGATCTCGCCGGCGCCATCGGCGGTGCAGTCGATGCCGAGGATGGTGGCCGAGCGGCGCACGATCCGGGTCAGTTCTTCGACGCTGTAGAACTCCAGGCGCTGGACGATGCCGAAGCGGTCGCGCAGCGGTGCGGTCAGCAGGCCGGCGCGGGTGGTGGCACCGATCAGGGTGAACGGCGGCAGGTCGATCTTGATCGAGCGGGCGGCAGGGCCCTCGCCGATCATGATGTCGATCTGGAAGTCTTCCATCGCCGGGTACAGCACTTCCTCGACCACCGGCGACAGGCGGTGGATCTCGTCCACGAACAGCACGTCGTGCGGCTGGAGGTTGGTCAGCAGCGCTGCGAGGTCGCCGGCCTTCTCGATCACCGGGCCGGAGGTCACCCGCAGGGCCACGCCCAGCTCGTTGGCGATGACGTGGCTGAGGGTGGTCTTGCCGAGGCCGGGCGGCCCGAAGATCAGCACGTGGTCGAGCGCGTCGCCGCGGGCCTTGGCCGCTTCGATGTAGATCTCCAGCTGCTCGCGCACCGGGGCCTGGCCGAGGTAGTCGGCCAGGCGCTTGGGGCGGATGCTGGCGTCGGCGGCGTCATCCTCGCGGGTGGCGCCGGCGCCGATGATGCGGTCGTCGGTCATACCGTGATTATGCGGTAAATGGTTGCATTCCGGGGCCGGAAGCACGGTAGTGCCGGCCGCTGACCGGCAACCCCATGAACACCAGTGGTGCGGCGGATGCCGGCCGGCGGCCGGCACTACCAGACCTCAGATCTCGACCTGGGCCCCGAGTTCCACCAGGCGGTTGCCCGGAATCCGGAAGAAGCCGGTGGCCGGGGCGGCGTTGCGATGCATCAGCGCGAACAGCTTGTCGCGCCAGATCGGCATGCCGCGGTTGGCGGTGGCCACGATGGTCTCGCGGCTGGCGAAGAAGGTGGTGTCCATCGGGTCGAAGTAGATGCCGCCGTGGTCACACGAACGCATCAGCGCCAGCGGCACGTCCGGGGTCTCCATGAAACCGAAGCGCACGTAGACCCGGTAGAACTCGTCGCCCACCGATTCGATCTTCAGCCGCTGCCCTTCCATCGCATAGGGGATCGGCAGGGTTTCCACGTGCAGGAACACGTTGCGCTCGTGCAGCACCTTGTTGTGCTTGAGGTTGTGCATCAGCGCATGCGGCGCCACGGTCGGGTCGGCGGTGAGGAACACCGCGGTGCCCGGCACGCGTACCGGCGGGGCCAGCATCAGGCCCGGCAGGAAGGTATCCAGGCGGATGCCGTCCTTGCGGATCTCGTCGCGCAGCAGCTCGCGGCCACGGCGCCAGGTGCGCATCATGGTGAACAGGAAGATGCCCAGCACCACCGGGAACCAGGCGCCCTGCAGCAGCTTGGCGCCGTTGGCGATGACGAAGCCGAGGTCGATGATGAAGAACACCACGCACAGCGGCAGCAGCCAGCCACGCGACTTCGGCCACAAGGTGCGCGCCACCACGGCCAGCAGCAGGGTGTCGATCAGCATCGTGGCCGACACCGAAATGCCGTACGCCACGGCCAGGTTGGACGAGCTGCGGAAGGCCAGCACCAGGCCGAATACCATCACCGCGATGCCCCAGTTGATGCCCGGGATGTAGATCTGGCCGATGGTGTCGTGCGAGGTGTGCTTGATGCGCATGCGCGGGATGTAGCCCAGCTGCATGGCCTGGCGCGAGACCGAGAATGCGCCGGTGATGACCGACTGCGACGCGATCACCGCCGCCATGGTGGCCAGGATGATCATCGGGTACAGCGCCCACGAGGGCACGGCCTCGAAGAACGGATTCTTCAGCGCCTCGGGGTGGTTGAGCACCAGCGCGCCCTGCCCCAGGTAGTTCAGCACCAGGCACGGCAGCACGAAGAAGTACCAGGCATGGCGGATCGGACGCAGGCCGAAGTGGCCCATGTCGGCGTACAACGCCTCACCGCCGGTCACCGCCAGCACCACCGCGCCAAGGATGAAGATGCCGTGCCAGCCATGCTCCATGAAGAAGCGGATGCCCCACCACGGATTGAACGCCTTCAGCACCTCCGGTGCGTCGACGATGTTGTAGATGCCGATCGCCGCCAGCGACAGGAACCAGATCGCCATGATCGGCCCGAACGCCTTGCCGATCTTCTCGGTGCCGAAGCGCTGCGCGGCGAACACCGCCAGCAGCACCACCAGGGTGACCGGCACGATGAAGACATGCAGGCCCGGCGCGGCCACCTCCAGGCCTTCCACCGCGCTGAGCACGGACATCGCCGGGGTGATCACGCCGTCGCCGAAGAACAGCGAGGCGCCGAAGATGCCCAGGATGCCCACCACGTACGCCGAGCGCGAGCCGTTGCGCAGCGTGCGCTGGGTCAGTGCCATCAGCGCCATGATGCCGCCTTCGCCGTCATTGTCGGCGCGCATGATGATGGTGACGTACTTCAGCGTCACCACCAGGTTCAGCGCCCAGAACGCCAGCGACAGCACGCCCAGCACGGTGTCGTGGTCGCTGTTGAGCCCGTAATGCGGCGAGAACGCCTCCTTCAGGGTGTACAGCGGGCTGGTGCCGATATCGCCGAAGACCACGCCGATCGCACCGATGACCAGCGCCAGCCCTCCAGCGGAGGGAGCGTGGCCGTGGCCGCCGGGCGCGGCTGCGTGCGGGGTTTGACTGCTGGACATGGGACTCCTGGCGAAGCTCAGGCGGTTCGTTGAGGGAAAGGAAGGCCGTTCAGCGCAGCGCCGACTGCAGCGCCTTGCGGATCACGGTGGCCACTTCGTCGCCTTCATTGAAGGCATCGCGGGCCATGCGGGCCGCTTCGGCCGGCTTGTAGCCCAGCTGCTGCAGGGCCACGGTGGCATCGGACAGCGGATCGGCCGGCGCCGGGCCGCTGCCGGTGGGCAGCGCGCCGCCGGCACCGAACTGGGCGGCACGGTCACGCAGTTCCAGCACCATGCGCTCGGCAGTCTTCTTGCCGATACCCGGGATGCGGGTCAATGCGGTGATGTCGCCGGCCTGGACCATCCGCGCGAATTCCTCGACGCTGACGCCGGACAGCACGGCCAGCGCGATCTTCGCGCCGATGCCGCTGACCTTCTGCACGTCGCGGAACAGGCGCCGCTCGCCCTCGCGCAGGAAGCCGTACAGCGAGACGCTGTCCTCCTTCTGCGCGTAGTGGGTGTACAGGGTGACCTCGCGGCCGAGCTCGGGCAGGTCGTAGAAGGTGCTCATCGGCGCCTCCAGTTCGTAGCCCACTCCGTTCACGTCCACCACCAGCCACGGCGGCGCCTTGTAGGCGACGATGCCGCGCAGTCGACCGATCATTGCGTGCAGCTCCTCATTTGCGGCCCCACGCCTGGCGGGCACTGAGCCCCAGGCGGTTGGCCGTTGCCCTTACGTGGGCATGGGTGATCGCCACCGCCAACGCGTCGGCCGCGTCGGCCTGCAGCTTGGTTTTCAGGTTGAGCATGAGCCCGACCATGTGTTGAACCTGTTGCTTTTCGGCGCCACCACGGCCCACCACGGCGAGCTTGATCTCGCTGGCAGCGTATTCGTGCACCGGCAGGTCGCGCAGCACCACCGCCGAGATCGCCGCGCCGCGGGCCTGGCCCAGCTTAAGCGCCGAATCGGGATTGCGCGCCATGAACACCTTTTCGATGGCCACTTCGTGCGGCTGGTACTCGCGGCACAGGTCGGCCAGGCCCAGCACCAGCAGTTTCATGCGCTGCGGGAAGTCGTCGGCGCCCAGCAGCACCAGCGGCTGGTGGTGCACGTAACTGACGCGGCCGGCAGCATCGACATCGATGATGCCGACCCCGGTCCGCTGCGAACCGGGATCGATGCCGAGAATGCGGGTCATGCCGCGCTCCTGGCGGGGCGGAACGGAGTGCGCTGGCAGGCGTATGGGCTCATGACTGTCCGCGGTGACCGTTCAACGGCCCGCGCCCAGGCCGTCGGGGACGGCTCAGGCGTAGGCGTCGGCGCCGAGTTCGGCGTTGGAATACACGTTCTGCACGTCGTCCAGGTCTTCGAGCATGTCCAGCAGCTTCTTGACCTGCAGGGCGACCTCGCCCTCGACCTTGATGTCGTTGTCGGCGCGGAAGGTGATCTCGGCGTGGTCGGCGACATGCCCGGCAGCGGCCATCGCGTCCTTGACCGCGTTGAACGCGTCAGGGCTGGTGACCACGTCGATCGAACCGTCGTCGGGATAGACCACGATGTCGTCGGCGCCGGCCTCGATGGCCGCTTCGGTGATCGTTTCCTCGTCGGCGCCGGGGGCGAAGCTGAGCACGCCCAGGCGCTTGAACATGAAGGCCACCGAGCCTTCGGTGCCCATGTTGCCGCCGCACTTGCTGAACGCATGGCGGACGTCGGCCACGGTGCGCACGCGGTTGTCGGTCAGGCAGTCGACGATCACGGCCACGCCACCCGGGGCATAGCCCTCGTAGCGGATTTCCTCGTAATCGACGCCTTCCAGTTCACCGGTGGCCTTCTTGATGGCGCGCTCGATCACGTCCTTGGACATGTTCACGGCCAGGCCCTTGTCCACCGCCACGCGCAGGCGCGGGTTGTTGTTGGGGTCGCCTCCACCGCCGCGCGCGGCAACGCCGATCTCGCGGATGATCTTGGTGAAAATCTTGCCGCGCTTCGCGTCGGACGCGTTCTTGCGGGCTTCGATGGAGGGGCCTCTACCCATGGGTGCTACCGTCTGGCTGCTTCAGGATCAAGGCGCGGATTCTACCTGATCGGGGGCGGCAACCGTGTCTAGGCCCGCTATTGTTGTAGGGCCCTGCCTCCCCTGCCGCTAGGCCGCCGCCGCGTCGCGGCTGTGGTCGAAGTGGCCGTGGCGCAGGAAATGCGCGGTCTGCCGCGCGGCATCAGGCGACACCACCAGGCCGCTGTGGCTGGTGCGGACCACGCAATGGTCGGCCAGGCCCGGCAGCCGCGTCTCGGCCAGTGCCACGGTGCCGTCGGACGCATCGTCGATCGCGCCCAGCAGGCTGCCCAGCCCATGCGGCACCGATCCGGCGATCAGCCCGACTTCGGCATTGCCCTGCCAGTCCGGCAGGCCATCAAGCAACAATTCGCTGCTGCGCCCCAGCGCCAGGCCCCAGCCGTGCTCGGACAACGAGCGCGCGGTCCCACTGCCGCGCAGCGGCGAACCGAGGCAGACCACGCGCTGCACCGGCAGTTCCGGGTTGCGCCTCAGCGCCTCCAGCGCCAGCAGTCCGCCCAGGCTGTGGCCGACCAGCGACAACGGGCCGGCGTCGGCCAGCCGCTCCAGCAGCTGCGGCACGGCCACGTCGGGGCCGCCGAACACCGAGGAGTAGCCAAACGCATGCACCTGGAAGCCGCGCGCGCGCAGGCGCCAGGCCAGCGGCCCGACCCAGGCGCGGGCATTCCAGATGCCATGCAGCAGCAGTACGGGGGGAGTCATGCAAACAGCCTGGCGGTCAGCGGGGCAGGAACGTGGGGTGATTGAACACGCGCGCGCAGCAAGCCGCGGTGAACGTCAGGACGCGCGCGGTGCGCGGCGCAGGATGAATTCAAGATCGTTGGTATCGCCAACCGGGAACAGGTACTCGCCGGCCTTCTCGAAACCGTAGCGTGCATAGAAGCGCTGCGCGCCGAAGTTCTCCGACCACACCCCCAGCCAGAGCGTGCGCGGGCCTTCGTGCTCCAGCCAGGCCAGCGCGGTTTCCAGCAGGCGGCTGCCCCAGCCGCAGCTCTGCTGGGTCTTGATCAGGTACAGGCGCTTGAGTTCGCCGTCACCGGGTTTCACCTCCGGGTGCGGCAGGCCGCAGGGGCCGGCGGCGGCATGGCCGACCGCCTCCCCGTCCAGTTCCAGCAGCCACACCGCGTAATCGGGGTGGGCCAGGATCACGCGCTGGCGCTCGATCGAGTAGGCCTCTTCGAGGAAGGCCTGCAGGTCCTGCGGCGGGTACAGATGGCCGAAGGTTTCGGTGAACGTGCGGGCGGCCAGCGCCGACAGGGTCGGCGCGTCGTCCACGGTGGCGCGGCGGATCGAATACATGCAGGAAGTTGACGCCAGGGCGAAGCGCGGGTCAAGCCTTTTCAGGCGATTCCGCGTCTTCGTCCTCGTCCTCTTCCTCGTATTCCTCTTCGTCCTCTTCTTCCTCGCCGTCCTCGTCCTCGTCGTACTCTTCCTCTTCGTCGTCCTCGTAATCCTCGACGCCGAAGTCCTCACCGTCCCAACGGCCTTCGCCGTCGGCGACGAAGGTCAGCGCCATCGCCGCCGGGTTGGTACCGACACGGACCAGCCAACCACCGAACACGCGTGCACGCTCGGTGACCAGGGTGGCCTCGGAGCCTTCATTGCCCAGCTTTTCCCACTCCAGCGAAAACGCAAACTCGGTCATTGCCTGGATCTCCTGATCAGTTGGTCTTGGGGCGAACCTGGATGTGAACTTCGGCCAGCTGCGCGTCGACGATCGGCGACGGCGCGTCGGTCATCAGATCCTGTGCACCGGTGGTCTTCGGGAACGGGATGACGTCGCGGATCGACTCCGTGCCGGCCATCAGGGCGGCGATGCGGTCGATGCCGAAGGCGATGCCACCGTGCGGCGGCGCGCCGTAGTTCAGCGCGTCGAGCAGGAAGCCGAACTTGGCGCGGGCCTCTTCGGCACCGATGCCCAGCAGTTCGAAGACCGCACTCTGCATGTCCGGACGGTGGATACGGATCGAACCGCCGCCGATTTCATTGCCGTTGAGCACCATGTCGTAACCGCGCGAGACAGCGGTACGGGCGTTGGCGCGCAGGTCGGCGATATCGTCCACGGCCGGTGCGGTGAAGGGGTGATGCAGGGCGACGTAGCGCTGTTCTTCCTCGTCCCACTCGAACATCGGGAAGTCGGTGACCCACAGCGGCGCCCAGCCGTCGGCGACCAGGCCGAAGTCCTTGCCGGCCTTCAGGCGCAGCGCGCCCATGAAGTCGGAGACCTTGTTGTAGCCACCGGCACCGAAGAACACGATGTCGCCGTTGCCGGCACCGACATGGGCCACCAGCGCGGCGAAGCGCTCTTCGCTGAAGAACTTCTGGATCGGCGAGCTGACTTCGCCGTTGTCGGCGATCTTGATGTAAGCCAGGCCCTTGGCGCCGTACTTGGCGGCATGCGCGGCGTACTCGTCGATCTGCTTGCGGCTCAGCGACGCGCCGCCCGGGATGCGCAGCGCGGCGACGCGGCCTTCGGCATCGTTGGCCGGGCCGGTGAACACCGGGAACTCGCTGTCCTTGACCAGTTCAGCCACATCGACCAGTTCCAGCGCGATGCGCAGGTCCGGCTTGTCCGAACCATAGCGACGCATCGCCTCGGCCCAGGTCATGCGCGGGAAGCTGGCATCCAGCTCGACATCGACCACCTCCTTGAAGATGGCGCGGATCATGTCCTCGACGAAGTCCTGCACGTCGCGCTCGCGGACGAAGGCGAACTCCATGTCCAGCTGGGTGAATTCCAGCTGGCGGTCGGCGCGCAGCGCTTCGTCGCGGAAGCAGCGCGCGATCTGGTAGTAGCGGTCGAACCCGGCCACCATCAGGATCTGCTTGAACAGCTGCGGGCTCTGCGGCAGGGCGTAGAACTCGCCCGGGTGCATGCGCGCCGGCACCAGGAAGTCGCGTGCGCCTTCCGGGGTGGCCTTGGTCAGGATCGGGGTCTCGATGTCCTGGAAGCCCTTTTCGTCCAGGTGGCGGCGCAGGGCCTGCACCAGCTTGATGCGGGTGCGCTGCATGCGCTGCATTTCCGGGCGGCGCAGGTCCAGGTAGCGGTACTTCAGGCGGGTTTCCTCGCCCGGGTTCTCGTGGGCGTGGAACGGCAGCGGCGCGGCCTTGTTCAGCACGGTGATGGCCGTGGCGATCACTTCCACCTTGCCGGTGCGCATCTTGTCGTTCACCGCGTGGCGGGCGCGCACGACGCCTTCCACCTGCAGTACGTCCTCGTAGCCCAGCGACGCGGCCACGGCGAACACTTCGGCGTTGTCAGCCTCCACGGTCACCTGCACGATGCCTTCATGATCCCGGAGATCGATGAAGCAGACGCCGCCCTGGTTACGGGCCACGTCGGTCCAGCCGGCGAGGGTGACAGTCTGGCCAATCAGGGTCTCGTCGACCAGGCCGCAGAAGTGGGTACGCATGGGGGGAAGCTCCGCTGGAGAACGCCGGCACCGGATGGGGGCCGGAAAGCCTCGTATTCTGCGGCCGAGGCCCCGGCCGGGGCAAATCCGGGCAGTCACACCGGCTTGATCGCCCCGGTCCCTATAGTCGGGCACCTGCCACCGTATGGGATGCCGCCATGAAATCGTTGTCCCTGGCCAGCCTGGCCGTGACCCTGAGCACGCTGGCCGTGCTCGCCCTGCCCTCTGCTCCGGCCGCTGCGCAGGACGGGGTGATCCGCTGCGAAAGCCAGAACAACCGTGAACGTGTCTGCAGCACCGGCTGGCGCAATGCGCAGCTGGTCCGCCAGCTGTCCGGCAGCGCCTGCGACGAGGGTCGCACCTGGGGCAGCCGCAATGGCAGCATCTGGGTCAGCAACGGCTGCCGCGCCGAGTTCGTTGAAGCCCGCGGCGGCTGGGGCGGCGGCAATGGCGGTGGCTGGGGCGGCAACAACGGCCGTCCCGGCGAAACCATCCGCTGCGAGAGCCAGAGCAACCGTGAGCGCAGCTGCCCGGTCGGCTGGCGCAACGCCCGCCTGGTCCGCCAGCTGTCCGGCAGCCCCTGCGACGAAGGCCGCACCTGGGGCGTGCGCAACGGCGCGGTCTGGGTCAGCAACGGCTGCCGCGCCGAGTTCGCCGAGGCCCGCGGCTGGGGCGGCGGCGGCGGTGGCTGGGGCGGCGGCAACAGCAATTATTCGATCACCTGCAGCAGCAACAACAACCGCACGCAGAACTGCGACTGGGATGAGCGCCAGGGCCGGCCGGTGCTGCAGCAGCAGCTGTCCGGCAGTGCCTGCCAGGAAGGCCGCAGCTGGGGCTATTCGCGCGGCCAGGTGTGGGTGAGCAACGGCTGCCGGGCGCGCTTCGGCGCGCGCTGAGCCCCGCGGTCGGATCCCTGGCCGACGGCCAGGGCTCTGACCCCGGTCAGGTATCCCGCATGCCCGCATGGCGTGGATCTACCGGGGATCTTTCCGGGGTCAGGGTGCGGGTGCCTTGTCGTCGCCCCACGGTGGCGGCGGCAGGTCGACCGGCCTGCTCAGGTCGAACTTCACGCGGAAGCGCCGGCCTTCCGGTCGCGTCAGTTCGTAGACGAAGGTCTGGTCCGGATCGATTTCCATCGCCCAGGTGTTGAAGGTGGAGGCCCGCATGTCGGCACGACGGAACATCGCCACGGAATCGGTGTCGGCCGGGAACTGCTGCCGCTCGGCGGTGCCCGGCGGCGTGCTGTCGCCGCCATAGAGGGTGATCGCATCGGCGCTGCCATCCGGGTGGCGATGATCGTGCTTCAGGCGCAAGCCATTTTCGGTACGGGTCAGCACCCACGTGCGCGAATGGTCATCACCAACATGGAAGGGGATCCGCAGCTCATGGGCCGGGTCGGCACAGCCGCGCACATGCATGACCAGGCGCTGGCCGGCGAACGGGTCCTTGCCGGTGGGTGCCGGCGTGTCCTCCACCACCCGGCCCTCGAAGGCCTGGCCGCAATGCGCGGCGATGGCCGCCATGAAGGCATCGGCCGGTGCGGTCGCCAGATCATGGGCGACCGAATCGGAACGCTGCGAGCAGGCAGCAAGGGTGAGCAGGAGGGCGGAAGCAGCAGCAACGGCAGGCAGTTTCATGCCCCCAACCCTAACGACCCGGGCCGGTGCGCGCAAACCCTGCGCACCGGCCACGTCACCTCATCGGTGCAGCCAGACCTCGCAACCGCCGATCTCCTGCTTCTGGCCACCGGCGGCATAGCGGCGGATGATCTCCGCCTGCCACTGCATGCGTTCGGGGCTGCTTCCCACCTGGCTGGGGCAGTTGACCAGTGCGGCCAGCGGCAGCCCACCCAGCGCGGCGTCGTCGGCGGCCAGCGACGCGAGCACCTCGTCCGACGCCCAGTCTGGAATCATCACCGCGCGGCGGCCGGAGAAGTACGGCAGTTCGGAGGACCAGTCCTGCCCGAACGCGACCACCACGCCCTGCGCCGTCGTGCCGGTACGGATGACCTCGGCGATCTGCGAAACCGCTGTCGGCTCGCGCGCTTCCCTGATGTCCTTCAGCGACTTCACCAGGCCGAAGCCCACCGACAGCACGCACAGGACGATCGCCAGCGCGACGCCGCGGCGCGGCTTGCCTGCCGCTTCGGCCGCCAGCACCGTCGACCACAGCACCAGGCCGATGATCGAGGTGGCGAACACGATGTTGGCCGCCTGGTAGTAGGGATGGGCGATGTGCAGGTTGGTGAAGACCAGGAACGGCGCCAGGTAGGCCAGCAGCAGGATCCCCACCGCTGCGCGCGTGCGCTTCTGCCACAGCCCGGCGATGACGAAGATGAGGAAGATCCAGTTGGAGCCGATCGCACCGGAGAAGCGCTTCTTGAACACCGTGCCCCACCAGGTGGCCGGATCCAGGCGCTGCTGCAGGGTGCCGTAGTTCCAGGTGGACAACGCATCGGAGGTGATCTGCCGGCCCAGCGCCGACTGCGCCTTCAGCGCGTCGGCATGCTGCAGCCACAGGGTGAGCGTGGCCAGCACGGCAAGTGCGGACAGGCCACCCCAGAACAGCAGGCGCCAATGCTGCCGCAGCCACTGCGGGCGCGAGCCATGTTCACGCAGCGCCAGCCACAGGAAGGCCAGCGCAACGAACGCGGCAAAGCCGAAGAACGAGGTGACCTTGATGGCCGCCGACAGCACCGCGGCGACGATGGCAACCACGCCCACCCACGCGCGCGGCTGGCTGCGCAGGCGCGCCATCGCCCAGACAAAGAGCAGGCCGAAAAACACGGCGCTGGACTCCATCATCACCGAGCGCCCCCAGAACTGCGCGTACGGCGAGACGGCAAACGCGCCGGCCACGCACAGCGCCAGCGTGCGGTCGGGGCGCCACGCCAGCAGCGTGCGGTAGACCAGCCACACGCAGCCGACATGGAAGAGCGCAGACACCAGGCGCCCGCTGTTGTCGGCGCTCATGCCGGTGAGGCTGGACAGCAACGCCGCCAACCACTGGTAGAACGGGAATTCGAAGGGAATCGACCAGGGCGCGCCCAGCACCGGGGTCACGTAGTCCAGCCAGGGGCCGCCGCGCAGCAACCAGTCGATCGACAGTGCAGTCTGCGTCTGCCGGAAACCGGAGGCATCGACCGGGGGCATCGACCAGCTGCAGGACAGCAGGATCAGCAGCGCGGCCGCCGAAAACCACAACAGGATCTTGCCCGGCAACAGGCTGCGGTCTGGGTTGCTTTCCTGGGTCACGCCTGTTGCTCCTGACAGTGGCCGCCCACGGCAGGGCGCGCTTCACGGGCGCGCAGTGTCTGCGTTGGCGCACCGGAGTGCAAGCCGCTGCACGCGGCTGCGGCTCAGCCCGGCGGTGGCAGTGGTGCCTTCAGCGGCTCGGCATGGCCGCCGTCGGTGGCCGCGACCGGTGCGATTTCGCCCTCGCCCGCAGGTTCCTGCTCGACCGGATCGACGTCGAACGGCGTGCGGAACACCAGCGACGGCAGCAGCGTAGTCAGTGCGGCGTACAGCAGCAGCGCGCCGAACAGCACCGCCGGAATCTGGAAGCGCTCGCGCATGATCGCCGCCAGCACCAGAGTGAAGATCAGGGTCGGTGCCAGCGCCAGCGAGACGCGCAGGCTGCTGCGGAAGCTCTCGCCGAACATCACCCGGCGCTGCAGCCAGACCACGCCGATGCGCAGCGGCAGTACCACCAGGGTGATCACGATGCCCAGCCCCAGCGCCTCGAAACTGAGGGCTTCGCTGGGCACCTTGGTGCCAGCGTTGAAGAAGTAGAACGGCACGAAGAACGAGGCGAACAGGCGCAGCGCGTGCAGGTTCTCGTGCGAGGCCAGCAGCGGCATGCGCTGGTGCAGCAGGCGCGCGACCAGGCCGGCGATGAACGCGCCCACCAGGTAATACACGCCCAGCAGATAGGTGATGTACGCCGCCACCATGCCCACCATCACCAGCAGCGAGAACTCCGAGCCCGGCGCGTGCGGCGCCACCCAGCGGCCCAGCGCGATGAACAGCAGCGGCAGGCCCACCATCATCGCCAGCAGGGCCAGGCTGGACAGCGCCATGTGGCCCGGGTCGCCGGCCTGCAGCACGATGAACAATGCCGCCAGCGCCAGCAGTTCGCCGGCGATGGCCTTGCTGGTGACCCAGAACCGCTCGTCTTCGCTCAGGCCCAGCCGCGAGAGCGAGTCCATGATGAAGCCGGTGGACGGTGTCAGCAGTGCCAGCGCCAGCAGTCCGGCCGCCTGCCACGGCAGGCCCGCGTAGCGCCAGGCCAACCAGCCGACCCCGAACAGCGTGGCACTGCGGATCACCAGATGCGCCAGCAACGGCCACATGCCGCGCCGCAGCGCCTGCAGATCCACCTCCAGGCCTGCGAACAGGAACAGCGAGGAAATCCCCAGCGTGGCCAGCAGGCCGATCACCGCGTCATGCGCCTGGTCGCCCAGCCACAGCATGCCGATGATGCCGAACAGCAGGCAGGTCAGCGGTGCGGGCAGGCTGAAGCGCTGCAGCGCGCGCGGGATCACCAGCAGCGCGAAGATCAGCAGCAGGTAGATCAACTCATGGCTCATCGGGGTCTTCCGTGGGGTTCGAACGCGCGCAGGATGCGCGTGCCCGACCGATCCGGCAAGCCATTTCGAATGACCCCGGTTACCTCATCCAATCATTGCATCGGCCAGCGCGCCCACCCGTGCAAGCACCGCTGCGCGCTGGTCGTCATCGACCGACGCGCCCTGCAGATAGGCGGTGACCACCCACGCCGCGCCGCCCGCATGCGGCCACAGCACGGCGATGTCGTTGCGCGTGTCATCACCGTTGCTGCCGGTCTTGTCCCCCACCCGCCAGCGCGTGCCCAGCCCGGCGCGCAGGCAGGCATCGCCGGTCTGGTTGTCGATGAGCCAATCGGCGAACTGCTGGCGTGATGCAGGCTGCAGGCCATTGCCCACCGCGAAGCGGGCCAGGCTGGTGGCCATCGCGGCCGGGCTGGTGGTATCGCGCGGGTCTCCCTTCACGAACAGATTCACGTCCGGCTCGTTGCGGTCATTGCGGGTAATGCTGTCGCCCTGCCCGCGCAGGAATGCCGTCAGCGCCGACGGCCCGCCCACCACCTCCAGCAGCAGGTTGGCCGCCGTGTTGTCGCTGGTGGTCAGCGTGCCCCGGCACAGGTCGCGGACAGTCAGGTCCTTGCCCACATGGCGGCGCGCCACCGGGGCGTAGGACAGCAGATCCTTCCCGGCGATGGGCACACGGGTGTCGAGCGAAACGCGGCCTGCATCGGCAAGGCTCAGCACATGGGCAACCAGCAGCGACTTGAAGGTGCTGCACATCGGGAAGCGCTCATCCTGCCGATGCCCGCCGATGCGACGGCCGTTACCGGTATTCAGCACGGTGACGCCCAGGCGGCCACCGCTGGCTTTCTCCAGCGCGGCGAAATCGGCGGCGCCGGCAATGGCGGCGGGTATGCCGGACGCTGGGGAAACAGCTCGCGCCAGCGCCGGGGCAAGCAGCGAGGAAGCAACGGCAGCACCACTGAACTGCAGGAATCGGCGACGGGCGAGCATAGGGGTTCTCCTGGTGACCGCTCGATTATTGGCGCCTCCCCTGCGACCGACCAGCGCGAAAAATCAGGGCAACCCATAAGTTGAATTCATGCCTGGCGCGATCAACTGTTTGAGATTTACGAAATTCCTCATTGAACGGGTAGGATCAGCCATCACCCTGGCTCACGGCTCTCCGATGCTGCACCCCACCCTGCCACTGAACGCGCTGCGTGCGTTCGAGGCGGCCGCCCGCCACCAGAACTTCACCCGAGCCGCGCTGGAGCTGTGCGTCAGCCAGGCCGCACTGAGCCACCAGATCCGGGGCCTGGAAGACCGGCTCGGCATCCGCCTGTTCCATCGCCTGCCGCGCGGCGTGGCGCTGACCGACGAGGGCGCGGCGCTGTATCCGGTGCTCAACGAATCGTTTGAACGCATCTCCGCCAGCATTGCGCGCTACACCGGCGGGCCGGCCCGGGAAGTACTCACGCTGGGCGTGGTCGGTACCTTTGCGACCGGCTGGCTGCTGCCACGGCTGGCCGCGTTCGAGGCGGCGCACCCGGACATCGAGCTGCGCCTGCAGACCCACAACAACCGCATCGACCTGGCCGGCGAAGGGCTGGACCTGGCGATCCGCTTCGGTGATGGCGACTGGCAGGGACAGGCCTGCACGGCGATCCTGGATGCCCCGTTCGCGCCGCTGTGCGCACCGGCATTGGCGCGGCGGCTGAAGCAGCCGCGCGACCTGGCCACACTGCCGTTGTTGCGCTCCTACCGCAGCGACGAATGGCCACGCTGGCTGCAGGCGGCCGGCGTCAGCGGTGTGGAAGCGCGCGGGCCGGTGTTCGATTCCTCGCTGACCGTGGCGATGGCCGCCGCAGGGGGAGCCGGCGTGGCGCTGCTGCCCCTGCGCATGTTCGAGCAGGAACTGGCCGAAGGCCGCCTGCTGCAGCCGTTCGGCACCACGCTGGAGCTGGGCCGCTACTGGCTGACGCGATTGCGTTCGCGCGCCGAGCGCGAGCCGGCCAAGCGCTTCCGCGAGTGGCTGCAGGCGCAGGGCGCGTAGGTAGTGTACCGCTGGTACAACCCCTGGATCCTTGTGAGCGCATCGCGCTGTAGAGGCCAGCACACTACCGATCAGAAAGAAACGGGGACGGAGGGGATTAAGTCGTTTGTGGCACAAACGACTTAATCCCCTCCGTCCCCTTTTTTGCGTGATCAGGACTCCAGCAGTTCCATCCACGTTGCCTCAGCTTTTTCCAGCTGCGCCGCGGTGGTTTCGCGGTCACGTCCGATCACCGCCATGCGGGTCGCATCGGCGTAGTTGGCCGGATCGGCCAGCTGGCGGTCGAGCTCGGCCAGCGCGCTCTCCAGTTCGGCCACCTTGGCCTCGGCAGCCGCCAGCTTGTGTGGGTTCACCGGCTTCTTCTGCACCACCTGCGCCACCGGTGCGGTCTTGACCACCACGGGCTCTTCCACCTGCTCCATGCGCGCCTTGGTGCCCTGCGCCTGCGGGCGGGTGCGCAGCCACGCGGCGTACGCGTCCAGGTCGCCATCGAACGGTTCGACCACGCCATCGGCCACGCGCCAGTAGGTATCGCAGACCAGGCCGATCAGGTGGCGGTCATGCGAGACCATCACGATCGCGCCTTCGAAGGTGGCCAGCGCTTCGGCCAGTGCTTCGCGCATTTCCAGGTCAAGGTGGTTGGTCGGTTCGTCCAGCAGCAGCACGTTCGGCTGCTGCCAGGCGATCAGCGCCAGCGCCAGGCGCGCGCGCTCGCCACCGGAGAAGCCATCAACCGGCTCGAATGCACGATCGCCCGGGAAGTTCCACTTGCCGAGAAAATCGCGGAAGGACTGGTTCGGTGCGTCCGGGGCGATCTCGCGGAAGTGCTCCATCGGCGATTGGCCTTCGTGCAGCGATTCCACCGTGTGCTGGGCGAAGTAGCCGATCTTCAGGTCCGGGTGCGCCATGCGCTCGCCGACGATCGGTGCGAGTTCGCCCACCAGGGTCTTCACCAGGGTGGTCTTGCCCGCACCGTTCGGGCCGAGCAGGCCGATGCGCTGTCCCGCTTCCAGGCCGAAGCCGACGTTGTGCAGGATCACCGCGTCCTTGCCGTAACCGGCCTCGACGTGGTTCAGGCGGATCAGCGAGAACGGCAGCTTGGCCGGCGGCGCGAACTCGATGCGGAACTCGCGCTCGGCGCGCACCGCTTCGGTGCCGGCCAGCTTGGCCAGGCGCTTCATGCGGCTCTGCGCCTGCGCGGCCTTGCTGGCCTGCGCCTTGAAGCGGTCGATGAAGCTCTGCAGGTGGGCGCGCTCGGCCTGTTCCTTCTCGTGCGCGATCTGCTGCTGGCGCAGCTGTTCGGCGCGCTGGCGCTCGAAATCGGTGTAGCCGCCCGGGTAGAGCTTGGCGCCGCCGCCGTGCAGGTGCAGGGTGTGGGTGGCCACGTTGTCGAGGAACTCGCGGTCATGCGAGATCAGCAGCAGGGTGCCCGGGTACTTCAGCAGCCACTGTTCCAGCCAGTACACCGCGTCCAGATCCAGGTGGTTGGTCGGTTCGTCGAGCAGCAGCAGGTCGCTGGGCATCATCAGCGCGCGGGCCAGGTTCAGGCGCACGCGCCAGCCGCCGGAGAACGAGGACACCGCACGGTGGTGCGTCTCGGCAGGGAAGCCGAGGCCGTGCAGCAGCTTGCCGGCACGCGCTTCGGCGTCGTAGGCCCCCATCTCGGCCATCTTGGTGTGCGCGTTGGCCACCGCCTCCCAGTCTTCGCGGGCAGTCGCCTCGGCCTCTTCGGCCAGCACCGCGGCCACCTCGGTATCGCCGCCCAGCACGAAGCTCAGCGCCGGATCCGGCAGCGACGGGGTTTCCTGGGCCACGCTGGCGATGCGCACCTTGCCGGGCAGGTCGACGTCACCCTTGTCGGCCTCCAGCTCGCCCTTCACCGCCGCGAACAGGCTGGACTTGCCAGCACCGTTGCGGCCGACCACACCTACCCGGTAACCGGCGTGCAGGGTCAGGTCGACATTGGACAACAGCAGCCGCTCGCCGCGGCGCAAGGCGAAATTACGAAGGGAGATCATCGGGGGAGGGGTCCATATAACCGAATGGAATGTGCTGGTGAGCACTGTTCCTGCGACGCAATTCTAGCGTTAACGAATACTTGACGCGTCCCGGGATGCGCAGTGGCCGACGTTCCTCTCTCCCACGTCCCCGCCGCGCGCGTCCCGGGGTCCCTTCCTGCCAGCGCTGATCCGGGCTAAATGGTTGCTGCTGCAACGTTTTTTCTGACGCCTGGCATTTGACAGGCACTGAATATCCCGTTAATTGCTGTATTGCGCACCGCAACAACCGCCGTCCGCCTCACGCTCGTGATGTCGATTCCGGTGCCGCCCCCGCCAACCGGAGCCCATCCCGATGACCCGCAAGACCCGCCTGATCGCCGCCGCCGTCGCTGTCGCACTCGGTGGCTCTCCGTTCGTCGCCGCTGCACAGCAGGCCGGCACTGCCGCCAACACCCTGGACACGGTGATCGTCACCGGCACCCGCGTGGCCGACCGTACGGTCGCCGAATCGCAGTCGCCGATCGACATCATCACCCCCGAGGTGCTGCAGTCCACCGGTACCAGTGAACTGGCCACCGCACTGTCGCGCGCCCTGCCCTCGCTGAACTTCCCGCGCCCGGCGCTGACCGACGGCACCAGCGGCGTGCGCCCGGCGCAGCTGCGCGGCCTGTCGCCGGACCAGGTGCTGGTGCTGGTCAACGGCAAGCGCCGCCACACCTCGGCGCTGATCAACGTCAACGGCAGCATCGGCCGTGGCTCGTCGGCGGTGGACATCAACGCGATCCCGATCGCCGCGATCGAGCGCGTGGAAGTGCTGCGCGACGGTGCCTCGGCGCAGTACGGCTCGGACGCCATCGCCGGCGTCATCAACATCGTGCTCAAGGGCAGCGGCAGTGGCGGCAGCCTGGCAGTGGACTACGGCCAGTACTCGGCCGGCGACGGCAACAAGTACCAGCTGTCCGGCGACACCGGCGTCGAGTTCGGCAACGGCCGCGGCCGCGTGCACGTGGCCGGCCAGATCAGCCAGCAGGACGAGAGCAACCGCGCCGGCCCGTACCGCGGCACCACGCCGAACACCGGCAACTTCCCCAGCATCGGCCAGAAGACCTTCATCGTCGGCGACCCGCGCGTGGATGCCACCGCGGCCTCGGCCAACGCCAGCTTCGACTTCAGCGACCACGTGACCGGCTACGCCAGCGCGCTGCTCAGCAACCGCGACATCACCTCGTTCGCCTTCTACCGTTCGCGCAACCACAGCGGGCAGAGCGCGCTGCTGGCGCAGACCTACCCGGACGGCTACGTGCCGGAGATCAACCAGTATTCCAAGGACCGCTCGCTGGTGGCCGGGGTCAAGGGCAACACCGACAACGGCTGGACCTGGGACCTGAGCCTGAACCACGGCGAGAACACCCTGGACTTCCACACCCGCAACAGCATCAACTACAGCCTCGGTACGACCAGCCCGCGCTCGTTCTACGACGGCACGCTGAAGTACCAGCAGGACATCTTCAATGCCGATCTGACCAAGTCGCTGGACTGGGGCCTGGCCTACCCGGTCACGCTGTCCTTCGGCGGCGAGTACCGCAAGGAGAAGTGGGACCAGAACCCGGGCGAACTGAACTCGTACACCGGCAGCGGCGCGCAGGGCTTCGCGGGCTTCACCCCGACCAATGAAGTGCATGCCGACCGCCACAACTACGCGGTCTACGCAGGCCTGGAAGCGGACCTGACCGAGAAGTTCTCGGCCGGCATCACCGGCCGCTACGAGGACTACTCGGACTTCGGCGACCGCTTCTCGGGCAAGCTGTCGGCGCGCTACGCGTTCACCGACAAGGTGGCGCTGCGGGCCACCGCCTCCAGTGGCTTCCGCGCGCCCTCGCTGGCCCAGCAGGGCTACCAGGCGGTGACCAGCCAGTTCCTCAATGGCGTATTCGTCGAGCGCGGCACCTTCCCGACCACCAGCCAGGCCGCGCAGGCGCTGGGCGCCTCGCCGCTGAAGGCCGAGACCTCCACCTCGTACAGCCTGGGCCTGGTGCTGCAGCCGGTCGATCGCCTGTACATCACCGTCGATGCCTACCAGATCGACATTGACGACCGCATCGCGTTGTCGTCCAGCATCACCACCAACGCGGCCACCAGCGCGCTGCTGGGCACCCTGGGCCTGCCGCAGGTGACCGCGTTCTCCTACTTCACCAACGGCCTGGATACGCGCACCCGTGGCGTCGACTTCGTCTCCAGCTACACCGTACCGTTCACCGCCAGCAGCCTGGAGCTGACCGCGGCCTACAGCTACAACGACACCGAAGTGCGCCGCGTCGGCGGCACCCCGGCGGTATTCGGTACGCTGGGCCTGACCCAGTCGCTGATCGGCCGTGATGAGATCGGTCGCATCGAGGACAGCTACCCGCGCGACAAGGCGATCCTGAGCGGCACCTGGCGTTCGGACCACTGGGAGCTGGGCCTGGCCGCCACCCGCTACGGCAAATTCACCGTGCGCAACTCGGCCACCGCGCTGCGTGACCAGACCTACGGCGACGCCTGGGTGGTGGATGCCTCGGCCAGCTACAAGCCGAGCAGCAACTGGACCCTCACCGTGGGCGCCGACAACCTGCTCGACAAGTACCCGGACCGCACCGAAGACCTGCAGAACTCCACCTTCGGCATGCTGCCGTACAGCAACTACTCGCCGTTCGGCTTCAACGGCGCGTATGTGTACGGTCGGATCAAGTACACCTGGTAAGCGGTACTGCCGGCCGCTGGCCGGCATACCCGGGCCGCGCCTGGAGGAGAGCCCCTTCTTGTTGAAGGGGCGCGCCGAAGGCGGGGTTGAGGAGGAATGCGTGGGCAAATCCGCCGGCCACGGCACGTGGCCGGCGGATTTGCCGTATCTGGCCTCATCGGTGAAAATCGGGATACCCCCGATTGCCTGCGAGTGCCGATGCACCATGACACCGACCTGATCAACATCGTTGCCGTTGGCCTGGGGCTCGCCTTCATCTTCGGCGCGCTGGCCAACAAGCTCCGCTTGTCTCCCCTGGTCGGTTACCTGGTTGCTGGCATCTGCGTAGGCCCGTTCACCCCCGGCTTCGTCGCCGACCAGGCACTGGCCAACCAGCTGGCCGAACTGGGCGTGATGCTGCTGATGTTCGGCGTCGGCCTGCACTTCTCGTTGAAGGACCTGATGGCGGTCAAGGCGATCGCCATCCCCGGCGCCATCGGCCAGATCGCGGTCGCCACCCTGCTCGGCTGGGGCGTGGCCTCGCTGATGGGCTGGCCGGCCATCCATGGCGTCATCTTTGGTTTCTCGCTGGCCACCGCCAGTACCGTGGTGCTGCTGCGGGCAATGGAGGAACGCCGCCTGCTGGAAACCATGCGCGGCAAGATCGCGGTCGGCTGGCTGATCGTGGAAGACCTGGCCTGCGTGCTGGCGCTGGTGATGATGCCGGTAATGGCCGGCGTGTTCGGTCCGGACGCGTCCAAGGAATCGCACTCGCTGGGCAGCGTGCTGGCCGACATCGGCTGGACCTTCGTGCAGCTGGGCCTGTTCGTGGCAGTGATGCTGGTGGTCGGCCGGCGGGTCATCCCGTGGATCCTCGAGCGCATCGCCGGCACCGGTTCGCGTGAGCTGTTCACCCTGTCCGTGCTGGCGATCGCGCTGGGGGTGGCGTTCGGCTCGGCGATGCTGTTCGGCGTCTCGTTCGCGCTGGGCGCGTTCTTCGCCGGCATGCTGCTCAACGAATCGGAGCTGAGCCACAAGGCCGCGCATGATTCGCTGCCACTGCGCGACGCGTTCGCGGTGCTTTTCTTTGTCTCGGTCGGGATGCTGTTCGACCCCAACATCCTTGTCCAGCATCCGTGGCAGGTGCTGGCCACCGTCGCCATCATCATGTTCGGCAAGTCGGCGGCGGCATTCTTCATCGTGCGTGCCTTCGGCCACCCGACCAGCACCGCGCTGACCATCTCGGCCAGCCTGGCGCAGATCGGCGAGTTCGCCTTCATCATCGCCGGCCTCGGCGTGGCCCTGCAGATCCTGCCGAAGGAAGGCCAGTCGCTGGTGCTGGCCGGTGCGCTGGTGTCGATCATGCTCAACCCGCTGGTGTTCGGCCTGCTGGACCGTTGGCAGGCCAAGCAGGAGCAGTCCCCTCAGGCACCCGAGCCGCCCGAAGCGATCGGCCCGTCGCGCGACCTGCATGACCACGCCATCGTGATCGGCTATGGCCGGGTCGGCAGCGAACTGGCGCAGGTGCTGCGCGACCGTGGCGTGCCGGTGCTGGTGATCGATGACAACAAGGAACACGTCGAGGAAGCCCACGCCAAGGGCCTGGCGGCGATCCGCGGCAGTGCGGCGGCCGACCGGGTGCTGGCCGAGGCGCATCCGGAGCGGGCCAAGATCGCGGTGCTGGCGATTCCGCAGCCGCTGGAAGCCGGTGAAGCGCTGGCCAAGCTGCGTGCGATCAATCCGGACCTGACGCTGCTGGCGCGTGCGCACAGCGATGCCGAGGTGAAGCATCTGCTGGAACACGGTGCCGATGGCACGGTGATGGCCGAGCGCGAGCTGGCCTATTCGCTGGCGGAGATGATCATGTCGACGCCGCCGTACCGGAACCTGGGGCAGCACAGCATCCCGGTGGTGTGAGGGATGTGCGGCAGGGCTTGCAGCCCTGCACCGGCTGAATCAACTTCAACGGCAACGGCAGAAGCAAAAGCTGGCATCCCGTGGAATGGCGGGATGGGGCCAGTTGCGGGAGACGCCGTAAACCCTTCCATGGGGGCTTGGCCGCGGCATCCATGCCGCGGACACTCCCGCAACCGGACCCACCCCGCCTTCGACGGTTTTCCGCGATCTATCGGAAATATTCCTGGGGTCAGATCCGTTTTCCGCAGGAAAACGGATCTGACCCCGGAAACAAAAAGATCCCCGGTCGACCCGCATCGACCGGGGATCTGGATTGCCACGTTGCCACTGCCTTGGAGAGGCAGTTCCACCGTAACGCATCGCTCGGCCCGTGGTGATCGCCTGTGGCGATGACGACCAAGCACGTGGCTATCAGGCGCCGGCCAGGGCCTGTTCCAGGTCGGCGCGCAGGTCGCCGATGTGCTCGATGCCGATCGACAGGCGCACGGTGTCCTCGCTGACCCCGGCCTTGGCCAGTTCGGCGGCATCCAGTTGGCGATGCGTGGTAGAGGCCGGGTGGGTCGCCAGCGACTTCGCATCCCCCAGGTTGACCAGGCGGGTGAACAGCTTCAGCGCATCAAGGAAGCGTGCGCCGGCTTCACGGCCACCGGGCAGGCCGAAGGTCAGCACGCCCGACCCATGCCCGCGCAGGTAGCGCTGCGCGGCGGCATGCTCGGGATCGTCAGGTAATCCCGCATAGCGCACCCAGGCCACCTTGGCGTGCGCCTTGAGGAACTGCGCCACAGCCAGCGCATTGGCGTTGATGCGTTCCATGCGCAGGGCCAGGGTTTCGATGCCCTGCAGGATCAGGAACGCATTGAACGGCGACAGCGCTGCGCCGGTATTGCGCAATGGCACCACCCGCGCGCGGCCGATGTAGGCCGCCGGCCCCAACGCTTCGGTATAGACCACGCCGTGGTAACTGGGGTCGGGCTGGTTGAGCCGCGCGAAGCGCGTGGGTTGCGCCGCCCAATCGAAGCGGCCCGAATCGATGATCGCGCCGCCCAGGCTGTTGCCGTGCCCGCCCAGGTACTTGGTCAGCGAGTGCACCACGATGTCGGCGCCGTGCTCGAACGGGCGCAGCAGGAAGGGCGTGGCCACCGTGTTGTCGACGATCAGCGGCACCCCGGCGGCATGCGCGACCTCGGCGATGGCGGCGATGTCGGTGACATTGCCGCGCGGGTTGCCGATGGATTCGACGAACACCGCCTTGGTGCGTTCGTCGATCAGCGCGGCGAACGCGGCCGGGTCGGCCGGGTCGGCGAAGCGCGCCTGGATGCCGTACTGCGGCAGCGTGTGCGCCAGCAGATTGAGGCTGCCACCGTAGAGCGCACTGGAGGCGACGATGGTGTCACCGGCTTCGGCGATGGTCTGGATGGCGTAGGTGATCGCGGCCTGCCCCGAGGCCAGCGCCAGCGCGCCGATGCCGCCTTCCAACGCGGCCAGGCGCTGTTCCAGCACGTCGGTGGTGGGGTTCATGATGCGGGTGTAGATGTTGCCGGGCACCTTCAGGTCGAACAGGTCGGCGCCGTGCTGGGTGTCGTCGAACGCATACGCCACGGTCTGGTAGATCGGCACGGCCACCGCGCGGGTGGTCGGGTCGGGACGGTAGCCGCCGTGCACGGCCAGGGTTTCCAGTTGCCACTGCGGGTCGCTCATCGGGCCAGGCTCCATCCGGGGAAACGGCCACCATAGGCCAGCCGCGGGCCGCCGCTGAAAGCCACTGGCGATGACGGCCGTACCCACGGTTATCAGGTTGGTCGCGATTCAGGCAGCCGTCATGAGCCGTTGCTAGGCTTCGCCGCCGGGCGCTCCTGCCCGGGCACGGAGGCCCCTCGCATGCAGCCATCTTCCTGGACCCCTGCGCCCAGCCACTCACCCACCTCGGTGCTGCTGGTGGAGGACGACCGCCGCCTGGCCGAACTGGTCAGCGATTACCTCCACGAGCATGGCTTTGCCGTGCGGCATGTGGCCCGCGGTGACCTTGCGGGCGCGGCCTGCCGCCAGCACGTGCCGGAGCTGGTGGTGCTGGACCTGATGCTGCCCGGCCTGGGCGGCATCGATGTGTGCCGGCAGATCCGCAGCTTTTCCGATGTGCCGATCCTGATGCTGACCGCCTGCGAGGACGACATCGAACAGGTGCTGGGCCTGGAGTCGGGTGCCGATGACTATGTGCACAAGCCGATCGAGCCGCGCCTGCTGCTGGCCCGCCTGCGCGCCCTGCTGCGCCGCCGCCATGGCAGCAGCACTACCGGCACGCCCAGCCGGCTGATGCACGGGCAACTGCTGATCGATCGCATGCAGCGCGAAGTGCACCTGCACGGCGCGGTGGTGGACGTGGGCACCACCGAATTCGAGATCCTGTGGCTGCTGGCCAGCCAGCCCGGACAGATCCTGTCGCGTGACCAGATCCTGCAGGCGGTGCGCGGGATAGGCTTCGACGGCCTGGACCGCAGCGTGGACGTCTGCATCGGCAAGCTGCGCCGCAAACTCGGTGACGACGCACGCGAACCGCGGCGTATCAAGACCGTGTGGGGACGCGGCTACCAGTTCAATCCTGCGGCCTGGTCGGAATGAAGCGGCTGTTCCTGTGGCTGTGGTTCGTCACCGGTGCCTGCTTCCTGGCCTCGGTGTTCTTCCTCAACCACATCTTGGATGGCATCTACACGCCCGTGCAGGATCGCGTTTTCGTCCAGCAGGTGCGCGGGCAGGTGTACGCCCTGCGCAGCGGCCTTGCGGGCCTGGACGCGGGTCAGCAGCGTGAGCGCCTGCGGCAGTGGCAACCCCACTACGGCATTGCCTTGACCCTGCTCGACGGTCCTCCCGCGCTCGATCGGCAGGAACAGGCGGCCGTGCAGGCCGATGGCTTCATCGTGCGCGATCAGTACCAGCAGGTCCTGCTTCCCATCGAGGGGATCGACGGTCGCTGGCTGCACCTGCGCCTGCCTGGGGCCGTGCAGATGACCACGTACATGACCCTCGCCGCCTACCTCAGCATCCTGCTGCTGGTGGGTGCCAGCCTGTACGCCTGGGTGCGCCTGCTCTGGCGCGATCTCGAAGCGTTGCGCCTGCATGCCGACCGCATCGGCGCCGGTGATCTGCAGGCACGCGCACAGGTCTCGCCGCGCTCGCAGATCCGCGTCATCGTCGACCATTCCAACCGCATGGCCGCGCGCGTGGCCGAACTGGTGCAGCGCCAGCGCGATCTCACGCATGCCATTTCGCACGAACTGCGCACGCCCATCGCGCGCGTGGCCTTCGGCCTGGACCTGATGCAGGACAGCGATGATCGCGAACGCCGCGCGCGACTGGCGGAGGGGCTGCATGGCGACCTGGCCGAACTCAACCGGCTGGTCAGCGAACTGCTGGCCTACGAACGGCTGGAGCATCCCAGCGAAGGCGAGCCGATGCAGCGTATCGAAGCCAATGACTGGCTGCAGGCCTGCCTGGCCGATGCGCGCCGTGATGCCGAACGCGCCGGCCTGGTGCTGCGCGTGCAGCCCAGTGCGTTGCCACGGGTGGATGCCGAGCCACGCCTGCTGCAGCTGGCGCTGAGCAACCTGGTCGGCAATGCGCTGCGCCACGCGCGCTCGCAGGTGGAAGTGTCGCTGGTCGGTGTGGGCGGACGCGCCTGCCTGCGCGTGGACGACGATGGCCCCGGCATCGCCGAGGCCGACCGTGAGAAGGTGGTCCGCCCGTTCACCCGACTGGATGACAGCCGCAGCCGCGACACCGGCGGCTTCGGCCTGGGCCTGGCAATCGTCGGCCGCATCGCCGCGCGCCACCACGGCGAGCTGCGCATCGGCCGCGCCACCCTTGGCGGCGCACGCCTGGAAATGCACTGGCCGCTGGCTGCCAGCTGAACGCCCACGGGCGCGCTTACAGTTGGTTACAACTCCCGCACAACTGCGGACGGATCGGTCGCCGGCGTATCGCCACGCTGGCAACCCTGCAGCGCGCGCCGGATGCGCGTGCTGCTTTCCTCCCATCGTCGAGAGTTTCCATGTCCCCGCTTCGCCGTTCCCCTGCCCTGCTCTGCCTGGCCCTGCTGCCGGTGTTCGCCGCCCCGATCGCTTACGCCAAGGATGACCACTGGACCTTCGAGCTCGCCGCCGGGGGCGGCGTGGCACCACGCTACAGCGGCAGTGAGGAGTATCGTGCAACGCCCTCGCTGTCGTTCGATGCCACCGCGCCGGGGGGCTGGTTTCTGGGCACCAGTGGCATCGGCTGGGGCACCTCCCTCGGCGAGCACACCCGCGTGCGGGCCTATGTGGGTGCCAGTGGTATCCGCAAGGACAAGGACTCGCTGCTTGGCGGTTCCGACTTCCTGCGCGGCATGGGTGATATCGATGCCCGTCCCCTGGTCGGCGTCTCGGCGGGTTATACGCTGGGCGAAGCCGTGCTGAGCGGCTCCTGGCAGTTCACCCGCAAGGATGAGGACAAGGCCGAGAATGGCCTGGCCACCCAGCAGATCCATCTGAACCTGACCCTGCCGCTGTTCGACCTGGCCGGCGGCGTGGTCAGCGGCAGCGTCTCCACCGACTACGGCAACCGCGGTTACCTGCAGACCTGGTACGGCGTCAGTCCGGCACAGGCGGCGCGCACCGGCTTTGCCGAACACACGCCGAAGGCCGGCCTGGTCAGCGCCGGTGTCGGCCTGAAGTGGAGCCACCGCGTCGGCCGCAATGGCAACTGGTACATCTCGGCCGAAGGCACGCGCCTGCTCGGCGATGCCGCCGACAGCCCGATCGTGCAGAAGGCAAACCAGTTCGGGCTGATGAGCGGTTACACCCACCGCTTCTGATGCATGAAGGGCGCCGCTGGGCGCCCTTTCCTTCTGCGGTCAGCGGCAGGCCGGCGCGTCGCCGCTGCCGCACAGCCCGACCTCGCGCAGCCAGCCAATCCACTGCACGACGTCCTCCTTCTCCGGCTCGGAGCGGAACGACTTCTGCACCGTGTGGAAGCCCTGCCTGCCCTGCATGCCCTTGATCCAGGTGAACTCGGGCTTGCCTGTCCCCGGATTCTGCGGGCAGCCGAGCATCAGCAGGGCGAAGGGCCGTCCCCCTTCTTCACCTTCGCGGATCCAGTGGCTCTGCGCCGCCGGACAGGCGATGCGCCACCCCGCCTCGATGATGCCGAGGAACTCACGCGGACTCACATGGCCACTGTTCGGCGCATCGTTGACGGTGACCATGTCGGTCCAGTCGTGCACGGTCTGGCCCTGTGGCACGTACTCGGTGATGCGGTTGCCTTGCGCGTCGGTGCTCTGGTGGGCCTGCTGGTAGCCCTTCATCGGCGGCAGCTGGACCTGTTCGGCGGCCGCAGCGTGTCCACAAACAGCAGCCAACGCCAGCGTCATGCAGAGTGAAGCCCTGCGGGCAACGTCCATGCGGTTCTCCTCATCCTTGCGAAAGTGAAACAGGACCATCGTGCGCTGCCAAGGCTCGGATGGCGCCCCAGCCATGGCCGGGGCGCAACCGGTTCAAGCCTTGGCGAAGACCAGGCGACCACCGTCGTTGCCGACTTCGATGGTATCGCCGTTGACGAAGGCGCCGGACAGGATCTGCTGCGCCAGCGGGTTTTCCAGCTGCGACTGGATCGCACGCTTCAACGGGCGCGCGCCGTACACCGGATCGAAGCCGACGTTGCCAAGCAGGTCGAACGCCGCATCGGAGACCGCCAGCTTCAGCCCGCGCTCGGCCAGGCGCTTCTCCAGCCCGCGCATCTGGATGCGCGCGATCTGCTTGATCTGCTGCTTGTCCAGCGGGTGGAACACCACGATGTCGTCCAGGCGGTTGATGAACTCCGGACGGAAGTGCGCCTGCACCACGCCCATCACCGCTGCCTTCATCTGCGTGTAGGCCTCCGGACTGTCGTCGGCGCTCATGTCCTGGATCTGGTGCGAGCCCAGGTTGGAGGTCATCACGATGACGGTGTTGCGGAAGTCCACGGTGCGGCCCTGGCCATCGGTCAGGCGGCCATCGTCCAGCACCTGCAGCAGGATGTTGAACACATCCGGATGCGCCTTCTCCACTTCGTCCAGCAGGATCAGCGAATACGGGCGACGACGCACCGCCTCGGTCAGGTAGCCGCCTTCCTCGTAGCCGACATAGCCCGGGGGCGCACCGATCAGGCGGGCGACGCTGTGCTTCTCCATGAACTCACTCATGTCGATGCGGATCATCGCGTCGGCGCTGTCGAACAGGAATTCGGCCAGCGACTTGCACAGCTCGGTCTTGCCGACGCCGGTCGGGCCAAGGAACAGGAAGGAACCGGCCGGGCGATTCGGATCGGACAGGCCCGCTCGCGAGCGGCGCACCGCATCGGAGACGACCTTGATCGCTTCCTCTTGGCCGACCACGCGATTGTGCAGCACCTCTTCCATGCGCAGCAGCTTGTCGCGCTCGCCTTCGAGCATCTTGTTGACCGGAATGCCGGTCCAGCGCGATACGACCTCGGCGATCTCCTCGTCGGTCACGCGATCCTGCACCAGCTTGAAGTCCTTGTGCTCGGCTTCCTGGGCCGCGGCCAGCTGCTTTTCCAGCTGCGGCAACAGGCCGTACTGGATCTCGCTCATCTTGGCGAAATCCTGGCGGCGCTGCGCGGCTTCCAGCTCCAGCTTGGCCTGCTCGACCTGTTCCTTGATCTTGGTGGCGCCCTGCAGCGCGGCCTTCTCCGACTTCCAGATTTCATTGAGGTCGGAGAACTCGCGCTCCAGCCCGTCGATGTCGTTTTCCAGGTCGGCCAGGCGCTGCCGCGAGGCCTCGTCCTTCTCCTTCTTCAGCATCTCGCGCTGGATCTTCAGCTGGATCACCCGGCGTTCCAGCCGATCCAGCTCCTCCGGCTTGGAGTCGATCTCCATGCGCAGGCGCGAGGCAGCCTCGTCCATCAGGTCGATGGCCTTGTCCGGCAGCTGGCGGTCGGTGATGTAGCGGTTGGACAGCGTGGCGGCGGCCACGATGGCCGGGTCGGTGATCTCCACCCCGTGGTGCACGGCGTACTTTTCCTTCAGCCCGCGCAGGATCGCGATGGTGTCCTCCACCGACGGCTCACCGACGAAGACCTTCTGGAAGCGGCGCTCCAGCGCAGCGTCCCTCTCGATGTACTTGCGGTATTCGTCCAGCGTGGTCGCACCGATGCAGTGCAGCTCGCCGCGTGCCAGCGCCGGCTTCAGCATGTTGCCGGCATCCATCGCGCCGTCGGCCTTGCCCGCGCCGACCATGGTGTGCAGCTCATCGATGAACAGGATGATCTGGCCTTCGTTCTTGGCCAGGTCGTTGAGCACACCCTTCAGGCGCTCCTCGAATTCGCCGCGGAACTTGGCCCCGGCAATCAGCGCGCCCATGTCCAGCGACAGCACGCGCTTGCCGCGCAGGCCTTCGGGTACTTCGTCGTTGATGATGCGCTGGGCCAGCCCTTCCACGATCGCGGTCTTGCCCACGCCGGGCTCGCCGATCAGCACCGGGTTGTTCTTGGTCCGGCGCTGCAGCACCTGGATGGTGCGGCGGATTTCCTCGTCACGGCCGATCACCGGGTCGAGCTTGCCGCTCTCGGCACGCGCAGTCAGGTCGATGGTGTACTTCTCCAGCGCCTGCCGCTGTTCCTCGGCATTCTCCGACTGCACGTTCTCGCCGCCACGCAGCTTGTCGATCGCCGCCTGCAGGCGGGTCTTGTCGGCACCGGCGGCGCGCAGCGCCATGCCCAGCGTGCCGCCGTCGTCCAGCGCCGCCAGCACGAACCACTCGCTGGCAATGAAGGCGTCGCCGTGCTGCTGCGCCAGCTTGTCGGTCTGGTTCAGCAGGCGCCCCAGATCGTTGCCCATCGAGACGTTGCCGGCCTGGCCGGACACCTTGGGCAGTGCGTCCAGCGCCTCGGTCAGGCGCTCGCGCAGCACCGGCACGTTCACCCCGGCCTGGGCCAGCAGTGGGCGCGTGCTGCCACCCTGCTGGTCCAGCAGCGCGCTGAACAGGTGGACCGGTTCGATGATGCTGTTGTCGCGGCCCACGGCCAACGACTGTGCGTCTGCCAGCGCCTGCTGGAAACGCGAGGTGAGCTTGTCCATCCGCATTGCGAATCCTCATCGGTCATCAGGGCCGGCCTGGGCCGGCAATGCTGGAAAGATGCGGTTGCCCCACCCGGTTTCAAGGGTGGCTGCGACTGCACCCCGGGGCCAGTCAGCCTGCGGCCAGCATGCCGGAGCGGGTGTGGTCGGCGCGTTGATCCCGATCAGTCCGGGGCGGCGGACCGGCTCAGCGGGTGATCGCGGTGCGGATCGCCCGCAGCTGCTGCTTGACCGCATGCACCTGGGCTGCGTCCATGCGAAGCAGCGCCTTCTGGCCGACCGAGCGCGACTGCAGGGTGGCATCGACAAAGCGGTAGCGGCCGCGCGCATCGCGCTGCACCGCCGGGGGCTGCGCCAGTTCCGGGGTCTCCAGCAGGTGGTCGATGACTGCTACCAGACGGTCGTTGAAGTAACCCTCGGGCCGGCCCAGGTCGACGTAGGCCTGCTGGATCAGCGGATAGAAGCGTTTGTAGGCGGTGGCCGTTGCCGCCGGGTCGAGCGCGGTGAAGGCCTGCACGTAGGGCGCGTAGCGCGCCGCGTTGCTGGCGGCGATGCGTTCGCCGCCCTCGGCGGGCTCGACCTGCAGGCTGCCCGGCAGCGGTCGCGCGGCCAGCGCGGTCGGCGGCACGCTGGGCTTGTCCAGGTTGTCGAGCTGGGTAACCAGGCGCTGGATCAGGTGGTCGCGCAGCAGCAGGGTCAGTGGCCCCTCGCCCTGGAACAGCTGGCTCAATGCGCCCCAGGCCGCCGCATCGCTGTCGGCCAACGTCGGCAGCGCCGGGTCAGCCGCAGCCTCGGTATCCAGCGGATGCCTGATCGGCGGTGGTGCCGGCGCGGGCTGCGCGGCCGCCTGCGGTTGTGGCGGCGCGTCGGTACTGGCGGGGGTTGATTGCACGGGTACCGCAACACCGTCTGCCATGTGCTTCAGCTGATCGCGGAACAACCAGCCGCCCGCGCCACCGATCACCACCACACCCAACACCCAGGGCCAGACCGCCTTTCCGCTCTGCATGATGCAGCACCTCGTATCACACGCATGGAAAGGGTGTGACCCCCAGGGTTGCAACGGGTTCCCCGCCTGTTCCGCTGCCGTTGGGGTTCGCCTGCACCCGTGTCGCGCTCACGCCTGCTTTGCATGCTTCGCGCGAGGCTGTACGCCTTGCACTGTGGAGGCACCGCCATGCAGTACGCGCTGTATTACTGGACCGGCATCCAGGGCCGTGGCGAGTTCGTGCGGCTGGCGCTGGAAGACGCCGGCGCCGACTACATCGACATGGCGCGGGTGCACGGCGATGCAGTGATGCAGCCGTTCCTGGAGGGCCGCAGCGAAGGCGCACAGCCCTTCGCGCCGCCGTTCCTGAAGGCCGGTCGCCAGGTCATCGCGCAGGTCGCCGCGATCCTGGATTTCCTCGGCCCGACGCTGGACCTGGTGCCGCAGGCCGCATCGCGGCGGATGCAGGCGCTGCAACTGCAGCTGACCATCGCGGATCTGGTGGCCGAGGTGCATGACACCCACCATCCGATTGCCGCGTCGAAGTACTACGAAGAGCAGAAGACCGAAGCCAAGGCACGTGCCGCGTCACTGCGCAGCGAGCGCCTGCCGAAGTTCCTCGGCTACTTCGAACAGGTGCTGGCCGCCAACGGTGGCCGCCATGCCCTGCGCGAGCATTCGTATGTCGATCTGTCGCTGTTCCAGCTGCTGAGCGGGCTGGACTACATGTTCCCGCAGCGCATGCAGGCGCTCGGCCCTACCGTGCCCCTGCTGCGGGCGTTGCAGGAGCGGGTGGCGAAGCGACCGAACATCGCCGCCTATCTGGCGTCGGAGCGGCGGTTGCCGTTCAACACCAACGGCATCTTCCGCCATTACCCCGAACTGGACGCCGAACGGTAGTGCCGGCCGCTGGCCGGCAGCTGCACCCTCCGCCCGAAGCCCACAGGTAGTGCCGGCCGCTGGCCGGCAGCTGCACCATTCGCCCGAAGCCCACGACGGTGCCGGCCAGCGGCCGGCACTACCGGGGGGTCAGCTGTTCCCACCCAGCGGCTGCACCGGCTGTTTCTGCAGCGACAACAACCCCAGCAGCAGTGCCAACGCCACATAGGCACCGGCAAACTGCCAGCTGATGATGCGCGCCAGGCCGTCCAGGTCCCATGGCAGGTAGATGCCACCGCGCGGATCCACCGAGTGGATCAGGCCGAACAGGGTCAGCCCGGCGGCCACCAGCAGGACGCCACAGGCACGGCGCAGGCGGCCATCGACCATCGCCGCCACGGCCGAGATCCACAGCATCGAGGTGATGATGAAGCCATTGCCCAGGGTGAAGATCACCGCCAGTTCCGGCAGGCCGTGGCCGTCGAGCTTGGTCAGCAGCTGCGGCAGCTGGTCCGGTGCGATCCAGCCGGGCGCCTTGATCGCCAGCAGGTAAGCCACCGACGGCAGGAAACCGAACACCATCGCGCCGGTGTGGTGGCGCGGCGTCGCCTGGAAGGCCTGGGTGGTGATGTCGATGGCCACGTACACGATGATCGGCGCCAGCACCGCCAGCGGCAGCCATTGCACCAGCCCGGAGATGACGCCGAGCATGCCGCCGATACCGACGAACAGGCCGGTCAGCAGCGTGTAGCCGCTGCGCGCGCCCATGTGCTTGTACGCCGGCTGGCCGATGTACGGCGTGGTCTGCGCGACGCCGCCGCAGATGCCGGCCACCAGCGTGGCCACCGCTTCCACCAGCAGAATGTCGCGGGTGCGATAGTCATCACCGGCCGCACGCGCGCTTTCAGAGACGTTGATGCCACCGACCACCATCAGCAGGCCGAACGGCAGCAGCAGCGGCAGGTAGGTCATCGCGGTGGGCAGGCCGTCGAGGAAGCCCAGCGTCGGCAGCGGCAGCACCACCTGCGGCGGCACCCACTCCGGCACATGGAAGCCGGGCGCGCCCAGCCCGGCCAGGCCGAGGCCGTAATACAGCACGGTGCCGAACACGAAGGCCAGCAGCACGCCCGGACCACGCACCGGCAACTTGCCCTTGGCGATCAGCACATACAGCAGCAGGCCCAGCGTGGTGAAGCCGACCAGCGGCGAGCGCAGCGTTTCCAGCAGCGGCAGCAGGCCCATCAGCACCAGCGCAATGCCGGCAATGGAGCCCAGCAGCGCCGCACGCGGCAGCGCGCGGGTGACTGCTTCGCCGAAGAACGACAGCACGAACTTGAGCACGCCCATGATGACCAGCGCGGCCATGCCCAGCTGCCAGGTGGCGATGCCTGCGGCATGCGGATCCATGCCCTGCTGCTTGAAGGCGATGAAGGCCGGGCCGAGCACCAGCAGGGCCATGCCGATGCTGGTGGGGGCATCCAGGCCGAGCGGCATGGCGGTGACATCGTCGCGGCCGGTACGCGCAGCCAGCCGACGCGCCATCAGCGTGTACAGCAGGTTGCCGACCAGCACGCCGAAGGCCGTGCCGGGGAACATGCGGCCGAATACCACGTCGGCGGGGAACTGGAAGATCCCGACCAGGGCCATGGCGATGAAGCCGAGGATGGAGAGGTTGTCGACGACCAGGCCGAAGAAGCCATTGAAGTCGCCGGCGACGAACCAGCGACGCGGTGCGGCGGAAGCGGGAGCGGACATGGAAGGGGCGGAGGGGGTGGGGAGCGCCGATGGTAGGCCCAGCAGGGCCCGGGCGCCAATTCCGCGGTGGAATGATGGGTTCCAGCGGACGGCGGGCCCCGCGTGGCTGGTCGCGGGTAGAGTCGACTGTCAGTCGACTGGCATTGCGCGTTGGGCCGGTCGGGGTGGGCAGCGCAGGACGCGCCGTAAACCCGTCCTTGGGGGGCTCGATGGCGCCATCCATGGCGCCAACGGTCCTGCGCAGCCCATCCCGACCGGCCCCTGACAGTTTCCTGCGCGTGCCAGCCACGGAAGAACATCAAAAGATCCAAAGCCAAGCCAGGCTCTCGCTGCAGTGCCGGGCCCATGCTCGGCTGCTGTACGCGACGCCTCTGAGCCGAGCATGGCCCGGCAGTACAAGAACAATTCGATCATTTCCACGCTATCCACGCATGGCGTGGATCTACCGTGTCGACCAAGGTTGGCGCCTACCCAAGAATGGCCGCCGTTGCTTCCGAGGTGGCCGGCCAACGGCCGGCACTACCGCGGGTGCAGGGCGCAGCCCTGCATCCTCGCCCTACTTCTTCAGGAAGTTGTCCACCAGCAGATGCTTCACGTCGTCGAAGCGGCCATTCAACACCGCCTTGGCGGCATACAGCGCCGTACCGGCCACCTGCTTGGCCTCGATCTGCGGCGGCATCACCAGTTCGGCGCGGCTGGTATGCACGTCCAGCAGCGCCGGGCCGCGCTGGGACAGGAAATCCAGCACCGCTTCTTCCAGATCCTCGCTGCGGGTCACCGTGCGGCCGTGGAAGCCGATCACCTCGGCCAGGCGGCCGAAGTCCGGGTTCTTCAGGTCGGTGTAGTTGTCCAGCAGGCCTTCCACCTTCTGCTCCAGCTCGACGAAGTTCAGCGAGCCGTTGTTGAACACCACCACCTTGATCGGCAGGTTCTCCTGCACTGCCGTGAGCAGGTCACCCAGCAGCATCGCCAGGCCACCATCACCGGACAACGAGATCACCTGCCGCCCGGGGAAGGCCTTCTGCAGGCCCAGCGCCTGCGGCATCGCGTTGGCCATCGTGCCGTGCAGCAGGCTGGTCAGCGTGCGGCGACGGCCGTTGACGCGGATGTGGCGCAGCACCCACACCATCGGCGAGCCGCCGTCAGCAGTGAACAGCGCATCATCGCTGGCGTGCCTGGACAGCAAGGCGGTCAGGTGCTGCGGGTGGATCAGTTCACCCTCGCCCGGTTGTTCTTCCTGCTCGCGCGTCTTCAGTGCCTTGTCGCGACGCTCGATGCATTCGTCCAGGAAGCTGCTGTCCTCGCGCGGCGGCAGCATCGGCAGCAGCGCGTCCAGGGTCGGTGCGATGTCACCGACCACGCCGAGGTTCACCGGGTGGCGGCGGCCGAGGTGGCTGCCATCACGGTCGACCTGGATGATCGTGGCCTTGTCCGGATAGAACTGGCCCCAGGCGAAGTCGGCGCCGAGCAGCAGCAGCGTGTCGCACGCCATCAGCGTATGGAAGCCGGATTCGATGCCGAAGATGCCGGTCATGCCCATGTTGTACGGATTGTCCGGCTCGACGAAATCCTTGGCGCGCGAAGTATGCGCAACCGGCGCCTGCAGGCGCCGGGCCAGTTCCAGCAGCTGCGCGTGTGCGCCCTGGCAACCGGCACCGGCGTAGATGCCAATGCGCTTGCCCTGCCCCAGCAGTTCGGCGATGCGCTGCAGTTCGGCATCCGCCGGACGCAACACCGGCTGGGTGTAGTGCACCGAGAACGGCACATCGTGCTTCACCTCAGCCTGGCTGATGTCGGCCGGCAGGATCACTACCGCCACGCCGCGGCGGCTGATCGCCGCCTGGCAGGCCAGGGCCACGACGCGCCGCGCCTGCTCCGGGCTGTGCACCTGTTCGCAGAACACCGTACAGCTGCCATAGACCGCCTTGAAATCCACTTCCTGCGGAAATTCCGTGCCCAGCTCACTGGTCACCACCTGGCTGGCGATCAGCACCATCGGTGCACGGTTGCGATTGCTCTCGAAGATGCCGTTGATGAAGTGCAGGCCACCGGGACCACAGGAACCCGCACAGGCGGTCAACTCGCCGCTCACCAGCGAATCGGCGCCGGCAGCGAAGGCGGCCACTTCTTCGTGGCGTACATGTACCCAGTCGATTTCACTGCGGTGCAGGGCATCGGTGACGTGATTCAAGGTATCGCCGACGATGCCATAACAGCGGCGGACGCCCGCCTGCTGCAGGGTATCGACAACGATCTCGGCAACGCGCTTGCTCATCGGAGACATCCTCGAGGGGAGAACATCCGAGGCTAGACCCGAAGAAGTGATGCCTCCGTGGGCAAGGCGCACATCACCTCGATAGGCAAACTACCGGCGGAGATCGAGTCAATCGTTGACGTTGATCCAGCCCACCACCTCACCCTGTCTGGGGTTGCGGTAGCGCAGCTTCACCCAGCCGTCCCGTTCATCCAGCAGCTCCACGCGGTCGCCCTGGACCAGGTAACGCCTGGTGCTGGATGCGCCGGGTTGGTCGAACAGGAACAGGCGCGCGGGCACCACCGCGGCCTGCCGACCACGCAACGGTCCATCCGGCGGAGCACCCAGGCCATCGGCGATGGCACTTTCCAGCACGCGGCCGGCGGCATCATAGGTGCGCCAGACTGCCAACGGGCCCTGCTCGTCGGTCTGGTTCCACTGCAGCGCGGCGTTCAACGTATCGCCCAGCATCAGCACGCGCTCGGCGCGGTACAGATGGAGTGTCGCGCCTGCGAAGCGATACTGGTCGGTGTACCACATCGGGCCGCTGCGGCAGCTGCTGGTCAGCGTGCGGCTCGGACGGTCGACCGTCAGCCCCATCAGCTCACCGCAGCTGTCCTTGCCGTGGGTCTCGGCCTGCAGCACGCGGAATGCCTCAACGGCCGGATCGAACCGGTACACCGCCACCGCTTCGTTGACCATGCCTACCGGAGCGCGTGCGACCAGTTCCGGGTAACCATCGAAATCGACATCTTCGAGCGACCAGCGCGAATTGCCGTCGGCATCGGCCGCGCCGGCCAGCGTCTGGCGCTTGCCCGAGGGTGACAGCTGCACCGCGATGCTGCCGTCCTGCTGCGGATCGGCATGCGCCTGCACATGCGCGGCCACCTGGAAGCGCAGCGTTTCTCCGTCGTCCCCACCCGCCTGCGCCGTCGGTGCCAGTACGCCTGCCAATGCCAGGCCCAGCAGGCATTTCCTGTAGTTCATCATTGCTCCCTGCGGCACCGCGGCGGCACCTTCAACTCAGAACGATACCTCGACCGCCTGCCGCGACCACAGCACCGACTGATGCCGGGTCTGCTGCTTCCACGCCAGGCGGATCGCCTCGATGTCGGCGCGGCGCTGCGGGGTGTCCTCGTGCAGCACCACCAGCACCTTGGTGCGCAGGCGGTTGGGCGCGGCATCGCCGCGGAACAGCCACTGGCCGTAGGCATCAAACACGGTCAGGCCGTCCGGGAAGCGCGGCGTTACTTCCTTGTCCAGGAAGGCGCGCCACTGCGCGTCGCTGATGGTGTCGGCCTGCGGGCGGTTGCCGGCCCCCTGCTCCTCGCCCACCCCGAAGTACAGCTCGCTGCGCACCCAGCCATGGCCGGCGGAAGGGCGGGCAGCATCGCCCTTCAGTTCGGCGGTGGTGGCCGTGGCATAGGCGCTGGGCGCCTGCGAAGACAGGCTGGCGCAGCCACTGGTGGCCAGCAGCACGGCGAAGACGAGGCCAAGGTGTTTCATCGGTACAGCTCCGGGGAAGGGGGACAGGGCGAGCCGGCAGCGTACAGCGCCACCGGCCCGGCGTGCTGATGCCAACCGGGCTTCAGCTCATGCCGGACCGGCAGGGACTTGCATCGGCACCGGCCATCACGCGAAGATAATATATCGCTTCATCCGGATGGATTTAAGTGAAACTATCTCCCCCTTCCCCGTCGTCGTTGTTGCTGGAGCCCCCCATGTCCGCCCGCCTGCCCGCGTCGCCGCTCGGCCTCGCCATCGCCCTCGCGCTTTCCTCCGCTGCCGCCCCGGCCCTGGCCCAGGACGCCACCAACCTGGACACCGTGATCGTCACCGGCACCCGTGCCGCAGACCGCACCGTGCTCGAATCCACCTCGCCGGTGGATGTGCTCACCGCCGAGGACATCCGCAAGGCCGGCGTGGTCAACGGCGAACTGGGCAGCGCGCTGCAGGCGCTGCTCCCGTCGTTCAACTTCCCGCGCCAGTCCAACTCCGGTGGCGCCGACCACGTGCGCGCGGCGCAGTTGCGTGGTCTGTCGCCGGACCAGGTGCTGGTGCTGGTCAACGGCAAGCGCCGCCACCACACCGCACTGGTCAACACTGACAGCAAGATCGGCAAGGGCACCACCCCGGTCGATTTCAATTCGATCCCGGTCAGCGCGATCAAGCGCATTGAAGTGCTGCGCGATGGTGCCGGTGCGCTGTACGGATCGGACGCCGTGGCCGGCGTGATCAATGTGATCCTCGACAACGGCGGCGACGGTGGCGAGATCGAGGCCAGCTACGGTGCCAACCACACCGACCTCAAGCCGATCGGCCGCACCCTCACCGACGGCCAGACCGGCAACATCAACGCCAAGGTCGGCACCTCGCTGGGCGAGGACGGCGGCTTCCTGCGCGTCGGCCTGGAATACAAGCACCGCAACGGCACCAACCGCGCCGGCTTCGACCAGATTCCGCCGTGGGACCAGACGCCGGACAACCTGGCGCTGCAGGGCAAGCGCAACTACGTGCTGGGCGATGGCAAGAGCAAGGACATCAACCTGTGGCTGAACACCGAGGTCCCGGTGGGACAGACCTCGACGTTCTACGCGTTCGGTACCTTCAACCAGCGTGACACCGAAGGCGCCAACTACTTCCGCTATCCCGATGGCGAGGCCAACTGGAAGCAGGTCTATCCGAACGGTTACCGGCCCATTTCCGAAGGCGAGAACCGCGACGTGCAGGCCGTGGCCGGCGTGCGCGGGCAGTGGGGCGAATGGAGCTACGACGGCAGCCTGGATTACGGCCAGAACGACTTCACCTACCGCCTGCGCGATTCGCTCAACGCCTCGCTGGGCCCGACCAGCCCGACCCGCTTCAAGACTGCCGATTACCAGTACGCACAGACGGTGGGCAATCTCGATCTGAGCCGCGTGTTCACCCAGAGCGACAGCATCAGCCACACCCTGGGCCTGGGCGTGGAAGCGCGCCATGAGCGCTACCAGACCCGCCCCGGCGACCCGGCCAGCTATGCGGCCGGCCCGTACACCGACCGCCCGACCGGTTCGCAGGCCGGTGGCGGCCTGACCCCACAGGACGCCGCCACCCTGGCGCGCGACGTGGCCAGCGCCTATGCCAGCCTGTCCAGCCAGTTCGGCGATCACTTCTCCAGCGATCTGGCCGCCCGCTACGAGCACAACGACGACTTTGGCGGCGAACTGACCGGCAAGCTCGGCCTGCGCTACGAATTCACCCCGGCGTTCGCATTGCGCGGTGCCATCTCCAACAACTTCCGCGCGCCGTCGCTGGCGCAGATCGGCTACGAATCCACCTCCACCGGTTACAACGCCGGCGGCCAGCTGGTGCAGGGCCGCCTGCTGTCGGTCAACAATCCGATCGCGCGTGGCTTGGGTGCGCAGAACCTGAAGCCGGAGAAGTCGATCAACACCTCGCTGGGCTTCACCAGCCGCATCGGCGAGCACTTCGACCTGTCACTGGACTTCTTCCAGATCGACATCGATGACCGCATCGCGCTGTCGGAGAGCATCACCGGTGACGCACTGACTGATTACGTGGCCGCCAACTACGGCGTCAGCGGACTGCAGAGCGCCAGCTTCTTCGTCAATGCCGCCGATACCCGCACCCGTGGCGCCGAGCTGGTAAGCAACTGGCGGCAGTCGCTGGGCGATGGCCAGCTGCTGCTGACCGGCACCTACGCCTACACCAAGACCACGCTGAAGAATGTACTGGCCACGCCGGCGCAGCTGCGCGCCCTGAACCCGGACTACGTACTGTTCGGCATCGAGGAAACCAACACCCTGACCGATGCCACCCCGCGCACGCGTGGCAGCTTCTCGGCCGCCTGGAACAACGACCACTGGTCGCTGAGCACCCGCGTGAACCGCTACGGCAGCGCCACCCGCGTGTTCAATTTCGGCGATGGCTACATCCCGCGCCAGACCTACCAGGCCGAGTGGCAGCTGGATGCGGAAGTGGAGTACCGCATCACCCCGCGCTGGAGCGTGGCCATCGGCGGCCAGAACCTGACCGACAACTACCCGGATCGATCCAACAACGACATCTACTACTTCGGCAACCTGCCGTACGACGTGCTGTCGCCGATCGGCAGCAACGGTGCGTATTACTACGGCCGCGTCCGCTATACGTTCTGACTCGCCAGTCTGGTAGGTAGTGCCGGCCGCTGGCCGGCAACCTCAGGGTGCCGGCCAGCGGCCGGCACTACCCCGATCAGTAGCCTGTCCTCGACCCCACGTACACGCCGGCGCTGGCAGGCTGGGCGTCATGGCTGAATCGCTCCCCCTGCGTCCGCCACCGCCATTGCTGGACGACGCCTGTGCGTTGTTTCTCGATGTCGATGGCACCCTCGTCGAATTCGCTGCACGACCGGATGCCGTGCAGCTCCTGCCGGATGTGCGTGAAGCCATCGGCCGCATCAGTGACCGCCTGGAAGGCGCCGTGGCACTGGTCAGTGGCCGACCGCTTGAACAGCTGGACCAGCTGTTCGCTCCCCTCCAGCTGCCTGCCGCCGGCCTGCATGGGCATGAGTTGCGCGGCCACGATGGTCGCGTGCTGCGCGACGAACACGATGACGACACCGCCGAATGGCTGCACGCACTGCACCAGCAGGCGATGCGCTTCGCCCACGGCCATCCCGGCGTGCTGGTGGAGGACAAGGGCGTCGGCCTGGCCCTGCACTGGCGCGGCGCGCCGCACGCGGCCAGTGACGTGCGCACCTTTGCCAACCGCCACGTGCGCGGCCGGCCCGGTTACCGCCTGCAGCCGGGCGACCACGTGGTCGAATTCGTTCCGGTAGGCAGCGACAAGGGGCGCGCCGTGCGCCGGATGATGCAGTACCTGCCCTTCCGCGGCCGTCTTCCGGTCTTCCTCGGCGATGACCTCACCGATGAATTCGGCTTCGACGCCGCCAACGTCCAGCACGGCTGGAGCGTGCTGGTGGGTGAACGTGAACCCAGCGCGGCGGTGTTTGCGCTGCCCGACATACGCAGCGTGCACGCCTGGCTGCGTGAGAATGCCTATTGACCCGGCCAACCCCCACGGCCGCAACCGAGATGTACCGCGTGATGACCCAACCCGATCTTGATCTGGGCGTGGTCGGCAACGGCAGCTTCGGCGCCTTGGTCGACAAACATGCCCGCGTCGTCTGGAGCTGCCTGCCCACCTTCGACGGCGACCCCACCTTCTGCGCCCTGCTCGGCCCCAACCAGCAGACCGGCGGCGACTTCGCCATCGAACTGGAAGACTTCGCCGGCAGCGAGCAGGAGTACCTCACCAACACGGCGATCCTGCGTACCGTCCTGCGCGACGCGCACGGCGGCGAGCTGGAAATCCTCGACTTCGCCCCACGCTGGCGGCAGAACGACCGCTTCTACCGGCCGGTCAGCCTGATCCGCCAGGTGCGCCCGCTGGCCGGCAGCCCACGCATCACCGTGCGTGCGCGCCCGCTGGCTGACTGGGGCGCACGCGTGCCGGAGTCGACCTGGGGCAGCAACCATGTGCGCTGGATCCTGCCCGAGCACGTGCTGCGGCTGACCACCGATGTGCCGGTGCGCTTCGTGCGCGATGGCCTGCCGTTCGTGCTCAACCATCCCATCCACCTGATCCTGGGCGTGGATGAGTCGCTCAACCGCTCGATCAGCGGTTATGTGCAGGAAGCCTTCCAGCGCACCCGCGACTACTGGCGCGAATGGGTGCGCTACCTGTCCATCCCGCTGGAATGGCAGGACGCGGTGATCCGCAGCGCGATCACCCTGAAGCTGTGCCAGTACGAAGACAGCGGCGCGATCATCGCGGCGATGACCACCTCCATTCCGGAAGCGCCGGGCAGCGTGCGCAACTGGGACTACCGCTACTGCTGGCTGCGCGACGCGGCCTTCGTGGTGCGGGCGTTGAACCGTCTCGGCGCGACGCGCACGATGGAACAGTTCCTCGGCTACATCTTCAACCTGGCCACCACCGACGGCACGCTGCAGCCGCTGTATGGCATCGGCTTCGAAGCGAAGCTGGACGAAGATGAGGTTCCCAGCCTGTCCGGCTACCGCGGCATGGGCCCGGTGCGCCGTGGCAACCTGGCCTGGGTACAGCGCCAGCACGATGTCTACGGCAGCGTGGTGCTGGCCTCCACGCAGCTGTTCTTCGACCGCCGCCTGCAGGATCCCGGCGACGCACACACCTTCGCCCGCCTCGAACCGCTGGGCGAACAGGCCTTCGCCCTGCATGACGTGCCCGATGCGGGCCTGTGGGAGTTCCGTGGCCGCACCGAGGTGCACACCTACACCAGCGCGATGTGCTGGGCCGCCTGCGACCGCCTGTGCAAGATCGCCGTGCGCCTCAAGCGCGATGACCGTGCGCACTATTGGCGCGAGCGCGCCGACACCATCCATGCGCGCATCATGGCTGAGTCCTGGAATGAGGAACTGGGCCACTTCACCGATACCTTCGGCGGCCATCGCTTGGACGCCTCGCTCCTGCTGCTGGCCGACATCGGCTTCATCGACGCGATGGACGCCCGCTTCATCGCCACCGTCGATGCGATCGGCCGCGACCTCAAGCATGGCAATTCGCTGTACCGCTATGTCGCGCCGGATGACTTCGGCGAGCCGGAGACCAGCTTCACCATCTGCACGTTCTGGTACATCGATGCGCTGGCGGCGATCGGGCGCATGGACGAGGCGCGCGAGATGTTCGAGCTGCTGCTGAAGCAGCGCAACCACCTGGGCCTGCTGTCGGAGGATCTGGCCTTCGACAGCGGCGAGGCCTGGGGCAATTTCCCGCAGACCTATTCGCACGTCGGCCTGATCACCGCCGCGATGCGCCTGTCGCGGTCCTGGCAGGAGGCATCGTGAGTCGTCTGGTCGTGGTTTCAAATCGTGTGGCCGTACCCGGCGAGAACCGCGCCGGCGGCCTAGCTGTCGGCCTGCTGGCCGCCCTGAAGGAACGCGGCGGCCTGTGGTTCGGCTGGAGCGGCAAGACGGTAAAGGATGGCAGCGGTACGCTGCACCGGCAGAAGGACGGTGACATCGACTACGTCACCATGGACCTGAGCAAGCGCGAGGTGGACGGCTACTACAACGGCTTTGCCAACCGCACGCTGTGGCCGCTGCTGCACTTCCGCCTGGATCTGGTCGACTACGACCGTGCCACCCGCGAGACCTACCACAAGGTCAATGCGCTGTTCGCCGACAAGCTCGCGCCCTTGCTGCGCGAGGACGACATCGTCTGGATCCACGACTACCACCTGATCCCGCTCGGTGCACTGCTGCGCGAGCGCGGCATCGGCTGCCGCATCGGCTTTTTCCTGCATATCCCGATGCCCTCGGCCGACCTGCTGCAGGCGATGCCCGATCACCTGCGGTTGTTCTCCGCGCTCTACGCGTATGACCTGGTGGGCTTCCAGACCCAGCGCGATGCCGATCGCTTCCAGACCTACCTGCGCCTGTTCGGCGGCGGTCGCGTGCTCGACAACGGCACGCTGGAAGCGCCGGGCGGGCGCCGTTTCCGCGCAGCGGCGTTCCCGATCGGCATCGACACCGAGCTGATCGCGCGCCAGGCCGGCACCGCCGCGACCAAGACCGCGGTGAAGAACCTGCGCAACAGCCTGCGTGACCGCCAGCTGGCGATCGGCGTCGACCGCCTGGATTATTCCAAGGGCCTGCCCGAGCGCTTCCTCGGCTTCGAACGGTATCTTGAGCGCCATCCGGACCAGCGCGGCTCGCTGACCTACCTGCAGATCGCCCCGGTCTCGCGCGGCGATGTCACCGAGTACCGGCAGCTGCGCAGCCAGCTGGAACAGATCGCCGGGCACATCAACGGTGGCCACGCCGAACCTGACTGGACACCGCTGCGCTACGTCAACCAGAACTTCACCCATGCCACCCTCACCGGCTTCTACCGGGCGGCGGCGGTCGGCCTGGTTACGCCGTTGCGCGATGGCATGAACCTGGTGGCCAAGGAATACGTCGCCTCGCAGGACCCGGAGGATCCCGGCGTGCTGGTGCTGTCGCTGCTGGCCGGCGCCGCCGACGAACTCAAGCAGGCACTGCTGGTGAACCCGCACGACCTGGATGGCGTTGCCGACGCCATCGCCACCGCGGCGACGATGTCGCTGCGCAAGCGCAAGGAGCGCTGGCACGCCATGATGGAACACCTGCGCACCTACGACATCAACCACTGGCGCCGCAGCTACCTGGACGCGCTGGAAGGCTGAAGGAAAAAAGGGGACGGAGGGGATTAAGTCGTTTATGCACAAACGACTTAATCCCCTCCGTCCCCTTTTCTTCAATCCAGGAATCGCGCGGCCTGCTCCGGTGCAGGCAGGTGGCAGGCGTCATGCCGGCCGAACCAGCGATAGCGGTTCCGTGCGAGCGCGCGATAGGCTGCATCGCGCCAGCGACGCGGCACCATCCGCATTACGCCGCTCAGGCGCCATGCACCGCCCAGCCCGGCCAGTACACGCAGGATCGCATCGGTATCGGTCCACGCGCCCTGCGCGTCCAGCAGCAGGAACGACGCCGGGTCCTGCGGGTCCAGCCCGTGCGCGCGCAGCAGCGCACTGCCCCGCTCGCCCTGCATCGCTGCAAAGCGATAACGTTGCTTGCGGTCGAAACGCAGCAGGAAGCGCACCCAGCGATTGCACAGGGCGCATACGCCATCAAACACGATCACCGGGTTGCCTGCCCCGGCGGCGGCCTCACTGCGGTTCGAGCCAGCCTTCATAACGGATCAGGGCTCCCACCCAGGGCAACGTGACATCAACCCGGAAAGTGTAACGCTCGCCCTCCCCGGCCTCCCGACACTGCACGCCCGCAAACCACCGTGCCGGCAGCGGCAGCAGCCCGAACGCCCAGACCCGCCGCACCGACCAGTCGATGCCACCTTCGCGGGCCTGCAGCGCGAACTCGAAACGCACCGCGCCCAGCTGCTCGCGCAGATGCCCCTCATGCGCCCACAGCCGCGACACCATCGGCCAGCGGCCGAACCGTCGCGCCCACTGCTCGCCCTGCCGGTAGTGGTTGAACGCCACCTCGGTGGGCAGCGCGTCACCGTCCTGTGGCAACCGCGCCAACGCAGCCAGCAGCGGCACCAGCCAGTGCCGCCCCCTCACGATGCGCGCCTGTCCCACGTAGCGGCAGGGCAACGGCGCGGCATGCAGCGCCTGCACCGGCCCTGCCAGGGTGGCGAAGGCCGGCCCCAGCACGCGCGCGAACAGCGGCGTGGTCAGGGCGCGATCCAGGCCAGGGTCGCCATGCGCCCGGTACGACGGTCGCGCCGGTGCGAATACAGGTCCGGATCGGCCATGGTCGACACCGTGCCGCCATACACCTGTGCCGGGTCCATCCCCGCAGACTGCAGGCGCTGCCGCGCCAGCGCGAACAGGTCCACCTTCCAGTGGCCTGCGCGGGTGGCCACGAACGCCGCCTCGGCGGCCGGATCATGGCCGACGAAGGCGTGATAGACCTCCTCGCCGATCTCATAGTCGGCCGGCCCGGCGGCCGGGCCCAGCCAGGCCCGCAGCTGCGCCGGCGGCGTCTGCAGGGCGGCCACCGTGGCCTCCAGCATGCCGTCGGCCAGCCCCCGCCAGCCGGCATGGGCCGCGCCCACCTCGCTGCCATCGGCGGCGGCAAACACCACCGGCAGGCAGTCGGCGGTCAGGATCGCCAGCACCACGCCCGGCACCGAGGTTACCGCCGCGTCGGCCACCGGCTCGCTCGCGCCGGGCACCGGCGGTGCATCGAAGCGCAGCACGGTGCTGCTGTGCACCTGGCGCAGCCAGTGCGGTGCCGACGGCAGTGCCAGTCCCTGTTGCAGCAGCTGGCGGTTGTGCTCCACGTTGGCCGGGGTATCCCCATCGGCCGCGTGCCGGTTGCCCAGGTTGAACTGCGCGAACGGCGCCGGCGAGATGCCCGCGCCGTGCCGGCGCGTGGTCAGCGCATGGACGCCTGCGGGCGCCGGCCAGTCGGCCTGCAGCAACGGCAGCGCGGCTGCCATCACCAGCGGTCCCGCTCGCGGGCGGCGAAGGCTTCGCTGTCTTCGCGCAGCACCTTCATCAGGTGCAGCATGTCCTCCGGCACCGGCGCGGTATTGCGCACCGGCTCACCGGTGATCGGGTGCGTGAACTCCAGGGTCTCGGCGTGCAGTGCCTGGCGCTTGAAGCCGCGCAGCGCGGCGACCAGTTCGTCGCTGGCGCCCTTGGGCAGCTTCAGCGCGCCGCCGTACAGCGGGTCGCCGATGATCGGATGGCGCACGTGTGCCATGTGCACGCGGATCTGGTGGGTACGGCCGGTTTCCAGGCGACACTCCAGCGCGGTGTGTGCCCGGAAGCGCTCGCGCAGGCGGTAATGGGTCACCGCTTCCTTGCCGTCCTCGCGCACCGCCATCTTCAAGCGATCACGCGGGTGGCGGTCGATCGGGGCATCGGCAGTACCACCGGCCACCAGCGCGCCCATCACGATGGCCAGGTACTGGCGGTGCACGTCACGTGCCGCCAGCTGCTCGACCAGCGCGGTCTGCGCTTCCAGGGTCTTGGCCACCACCATCACGCCGCTGGTGTCCTTGTCCAGGCGGTGCACGATGCCGGCGCGCGGCAGCACCGCCACCGACGGGTCGCGGAACAGCAGCGCGTTGACCAGGGTGCCGCTGTGGTTGCCGGCACCCGGATGGACCACCAGGCCGACCGGCTTGTTGATCACCAGCACGTGCTCGTCCTCGAACAGCACGTCCAGCGGGATGTCCTCCGGCAGCGCGTCGGTCTGGGTTTCCAGCACCACATTGAGGGTCACGACCTCGCCGCCGCGCAGCGGATCGCGCGGGCGCACCTGGGCACCGTCCAGCAGGACCTCACCGGCCTTGATCCACTCGGTCAGCCGCGAACGCGAGTATTCGGGGAACAGTTCGGCCACGACCGCGTCGAAACGGCGGCCGGCGGCGGTGTCGGGGACGATGGCCTGGCGGGCCGATTCAGAGGGTTGTTCAGACATGGCAGGGGGCATTCTTTGAAATTTTGGGGTCCCGGCGGCCGGTTTCAGTCGCTGGACAGGACACTAGGCTATCATCGACCCTTCGTATTCCAGCCGCGTCCCGCCTCGACCCCATGATCCGACGCTCCGCCATGCTCTCCGCGCCCGTCCGCCTCACCGCCCTGCTGCTGGTGCTGGTCATCGCCGCAACCGGCTGCCACCGCGGCGCCAAGAAGGGTGATCGCCCCGACGAAGGCGTGCCGGTCGAACAGCTGTACGAGAAAAGCCACAAGCTGATGCAGGGCGGCAACTGGAGCGGCGCCGAAGCCAGCTTCCGTCGCCTGGTGGCCCAGTATCCCTACGGCCCGTACACCGAGCAGGCGATGATCGAAACCGCCTACGCCCAGTACAAGGCCGGCAAGCACGATGACGCCGTGTCCAGCATCGACCGCTTCATCCGGACCTACCCGACGCACCGCAACATTGCGTACCTGTACTACCTGCGCGGCCTGGCCAACTCCAATCGCAGTACGGTTTTCCTGCGCCGCGTATGGTCACTGGATGCCAGCCGCCGCGACCTGTCCACGCCGCACCAGGCGTACTCGGACTTCAACATCGTGGTTGATCGCTACCCGAACAGCCGCTATGCCGCCGATGCGCGCCAGCGCATGCTGGAGCTGCGTGACGTGTTTGCCCAGCACGAGCTGGACAACGCCCTGTACTACATGCGCCGCGGCGCCTGGGTCTCGGCCGTGGGCCGCGCCAACTACCTGCTGGAAACCTACCCGCAGAGCGCCTTCCAGTACGACGCCGTGGCCGTGCTGGCCGATTCCTACACCCACCTGGGCAACAAGACCCTGGCCGACGACGCCCGCCGCGTCCTGCAGCTGAACCAGCCGGACCACCCGTGGCTGGAAGGCAAGTGGCCGAAGTACCCGTGGATGATCCGCAAGCTGAACCCGTTCGCCGGCGAGAAGTCCGCCAGCACCGGCCAGCGCAACGCGCGACTGGAAAAGAAGTAAGAGAGGGCCCCGGAAGGGGCCTTTTCTTTGTCGGTCGATCCACGCCATGCGTGGACCACGACACTCGGAATGCTACGAATCCCCGGCGGTTGCGACGGCGGTCGCATCCTGCCCGGGCGTGGGTGTCCACACTGCGGCGCTGCGGCCACACCGGCCATCACGGAGCGCCCCATGCCGACACGGCCCTGTAGTTTCCGTTTCCTGTCCTGTCTTCTCGCCAGCGCCCTGCTGGCGCTGACCCTGGCGCCCGCGGCCTTCGCGCGGGGCGCACCGGGCGATCTGCTGTCTGCCGCGCCCTATCGCGCGCCCTGGGTGCCGTCCAGGGCCGCCCAGGCGTACAAGCTGCACTACCGCACCCCGGATCACCACGGCGCGCTGGCCGAAGGCACCGGCCTGCTGTACCTGCCCGCCGGCACGCCGCCCATCGGCGGTTGGCCGGTGGTGTCGTGGGCGCATGGCACCCAGGGCATTGCGGACCGTTGTGCGCCCTCGGTCTCCGGCCCCACCCATGCCGAACGCGACGGGCGCTTCCTGGACGTGTTCCTGGCCCGGGGCTATGCCGTCGCCGCCGCCGACTACCAGGGCCTGGGCAGTCCAGGCCGCCATGCCTACCTGCACGTGCGTACCGCGGCGCGCAACACCATCGACATGGTCAAGGCGAGCCGGCAGTACCTGGGCGCAGCAGCGTTGTCGCCGCGCTGGGTCTCGGTAGGCTATTCGCAGGGGGGCGCAGCCGCGCTGGTCGCCGGGCACCTGGCGGCTTCCCATGGCGGGCCCTCACTGCGGTACCGCGGCAGTTTCACCGCCGGAACGCCGACCGCCGTCGAACTGACCGCGCTGGTGATGAAACCCGACAACCGCACTGCCAATCCCGGCGCGCTCAACGCGTATCACGCGTACCTGCTCGACGGCCTGCTGCAGGTTGCGCCGCAGGTCGACCGGGTACTGAGCGATGCCGGGCGCGCCCGCATTGCACTGGCACGCGAGCAGTGCCTGGGTGATCTGGCCAGCACGCTCGACGGCATGGATACCGGCAGCATGTTCACTGCACCGCTGACCGGCGTGCCGGGCATCTGGACGATGCTGCATGACTACCTGGGCGTGCCGCGCCGCGGCTTCAGCCAGCCGCTGATGCTGGCCCATGGCAGCGAGGACCGCGATGTCCCCTATCTGACGACCCTGCTGTATGCCGCAGGCCTGGCCCTGCGCGGCGAGCCGGTCGCGTTCCGGCGCTATCCGGTCGACCACCGCGGCACGCTGGACGCAGCGGCGGCCGATGGCCTGGCGTTCGTGCGTGCGCGACTGGAGGACGACGCCTTCAACGACGCTGCGGAGATCGCAGGCCTCGAACAGATGCTCGACGAAGCCCGGTAGATTCACGCCATGCCGGATACGCGATCCAGGACGTTGCCGGCCAGCGGCCGGCACTACCGACCGCGGTAGATCCACGCCATGCGTGGATGCGCGGGATACAGGTTGCCGGCCAGCGGCCGGCACTACCGAGCACGGTAGATCCACGCCATGCGTGGATGCGCGCGATACGGGCTGCCGGCCAGCGGCCGGCACTACCGACCGCGGTAGATCCACGCCATGCGTGGATGCGCGCGATACGGGCTGCCGGCCAGCGGCCGGCACTACCGACCGCGGTAGATCCACGCCATGCGTGGATGCGCGCGATACGGGCTGCCGGCCAGCGGCCGGCACTACCGAGCGCGGTAGATCCACGCCATGCGTGGATGCGCGGGATACGGGCTGCCGGCCAGCGGCCGGCACTACCGAACACGGTAGATCCACGCCATGCGTGGATGCGCGCGATACGAGCTGCCGGCCAGCGGCCGGCACTACCTGTCGACGGCTACCTCAGCCCTTGTAGCCGTTGCTGATCGGGTAGCGACGCTCGCGGCCGAACGCCCGGCGCGAGACCTTCGGCCCCGGCGCGGCCTGGTGCCGCTTCCACTCGCTGATGCGCACCAGGCGCAGCACGCGATCGACCACGGCCGCGTCGTAGCCGGCGCCCACGATCTCCGTGCGCGACTGCTCCTGGTCGATGTAGCGGTACAGGATGCCGTCCAGCACGTCGTAGGCCGGCAGCGAGTCCTGGTCCAGCTGGTTCTCGCGCAGCTCGGCCGATGGCGGGCGGCTGATCACCGCCGGTGGAATCACCGGTGCGCCGCCCACGGTATTGCGCCACTTGGACAGGCCGAACACTTCGGTCTTGTACAGGTCCTTCAGCGGCGCATAGCCACCGCACATGTCACCGTAGATGGTGGCGTAGCCGACCGCGTACTCACTCTTGTTGCCGGTGGTCAGCAGCAGGCCGCCGAACTTGTTGGCCAGCGCCATCAGGATCACGCCGCGGCTGCGCGATTGCAGGTTCTCTTCAGTCACGTCCGGCGCGCTGCCTTCGAACATCGGCGCCAGCGATTCCATCAGGCCCTTGAACGCCGGCTCGATCGACACGGCCTCAAGCTTCACCCCCAGCGCCCGGCACTGCTCGGCGGCCAGGTCGTTGGACAGGCCGGCGGTGTAGCGCGACGGCAGGCGCACGGCGGTCACGTTCTCCGCGCCCATCGCATCCACGGCCAATGCCAGCACCAGGGCCGAGTCGATGCCACCGGACAGGCCCAGCCACACCTTCTTGAAGCCGTTCTTGCGGCAGTAATCCTGGATGCCGCGCGTCACCGCGCGCCAGGCCAGCGCGTCCATGCTTTCGTCGCCGTCGTCCATCCACACGTGCGGCATGAAGCGGCGGCTGTCGCCGTCGTACTCCACCACCAGCCACTGGTCGACGAAAGCGGCGGCGGCCGGGTGCACCGTGCCATCACCGTCGGCCACCACCGAGGCGCCATCGAACACCAGCGCGTCCTGGCCACCGACCACGTTGAGATAGGCGATCGCCGCCCCGCTCTCGCGGGTTCGTGCGGCCAGCACAGCATCACGCTGGGCGTGCTTGCCACGCTCGTACGGCGAAGCATTGGGCACCACGACCAGCTGCGCACCGGCGCGCACGGTGTCGGCCAGCGGTTCGGCAAACCACAGGTCCTCGCAGATCAGCAGCCCGACCGGAATACCGTTGACCTCGAACACGCAGCTGCCGCCATCCGGATCGACGTCGAAGTAGCGGCGTTCGTCGAACACGGCGTAGTTGGGGAGTTCGCGCTTGCGATAGGTCTGCTCCACCAGGCCATCACGCAGCACGCTGGCGGCGTTGTAGACCACCGCGCCAGCCGCCTGTGGCCAGCCAACCACGGCGGTGATGCCACGGCAGGCGGCGGCGATGCGGGTCATTGCCTGCTCGCACTCGTACAGGAAGCCCGGGCGCAGCAGCAGGTCTTCCGGCGGATAACCGCTCACCGCCAGCTCGGGGAACATCACCAGCTCGGCGCCGTACTCGTCGCGCGCCTGGCCGATCATCTCGATGATGCGCTCGGTGTTGCCGGCGACATCGCCAACCGGGAAGTCGAACTGCGCCATCGCGATACGGATCGAAGCCATGGGATTCCAGCCTGTGGTTGCAATGCCGCCATTGTAACGCCGGGGTCAGATCCCTTTTGCACAGCAAAAGGGATCTGACCCCACGCCAGACGCAGAAAGGCCGCCCGGAGGCGGCCTTTCTGTTTCAAGCAGCCGGCCAGCGGCCGGCGCTACAGCGTCGTCTGCCGGAGGCAGTCGATCTTATTTCACCAGCTTGGCGATGGCAGCGCCCAGGTCGCCCGGCGAACGGACGGTGACAACGCCCGCGGCTTCCATCGCGGCGAACTTGCCTTCCGCAGTGCCCTTGCCGCCCGAGGCGATCGCACCCGCGTGGCCCATGCGCTTGCCGGCCGGAGCCGACGCACCCGCGATGAAACCGACGACCGGCTTCTTCACGTGGTTCTTGATGTACTCGGCGCCGGCCTCTTCGGCGTCACCGCCGATTTCGCCGACCATGATGATGCCTTCGGTCTGCGGATCTTCGTTGAACAGCTTCAGGCAGTCGACGAAGTTCAAGCCGTTGATCGGGTCACCGCCGATGCCGATGCAGGTGGACTGGCCCAGGCCGACTTCGGTGGTCTGCTTGACCGCTTCATAGGTCAGGGTGCCCGAGCGCGACACGATGCCGATCTTGCCCGGCTTGTGGATGTGGCCCGGCATGATGCCGATCTTGCACTCGCCCGGAGTGATGACGCCCGGGCAGTTCGGCCCGATCAGCACGGTGTCCGGGTAGGAGCGGGTCAGCACGTTCTTGACGCGCAGCATGTCCAGCACCGGGATGCCTTCGGTGATGCAGACGATGACCTTGATGCCGGCAGCCGCGGCTTCCAGGATCGCGTCGGCCGCGAACGGCGGCGGCACGTAGATGACCGACGCGTTGGCGCCGGTGCTCTGCACGGCGTCGGCAACGGTGTTGAAGACCGGCAGGTCGATGTGGGTGGTGCCACCCTTGCCCGGGGTCACGCCGCCAACAACCTGGGTGCCGTACTCGATCATCTGAGTGGCGTGGAAGGTGCCCTGCTGGCCGGTGAAGCCCTGCACGATCACCTTGGTGTTCTTGTTAATCAAAACAGACATGGGAATTTCCTTCGGTGTCGTGGATCAGGCGGCGTTCTTGACCGCTTCAACGACCTTCTTGGCGCCGTCGTTGATGTTGTCAGCCGGGATGATGGCCATGCCGCTGTCACGCAGCAGCTGCTTGCCTTCTTCCACGTTGGTGCCTTCCAGGCGCACCACGACCGGAACCTTGACGCCCACTTCCTTCACGGCGGCGATGATGCCTTCGGCGATCATGTCGCAGCGGACGATGCCGCCGAAGATGTTGACGAAGATGCCTTCGACCTTGTCGGAGGACAGGATCAGCTTGAACGCTTCGATGACGCGCTGCTTGTTGGCACCGCCGCCCACGTCCAGGAAGTTCGCCGGCTCGCCGCCGTTGAGCTTGATGACGTCCATGGTGGCCATGGCCAGGCCGGCGCCGTTCACCATGCAGCCGATGTTGCCGTCCATGGTGACGTAGTTGATGTCCAGCTCCGAAGCGGTCACTTCGGTTTCATCTTCCTGGGACTTGTCGCGCATGGCGACCAGTTCCTTGTGGCGGAAGTTGGCGTTGTCGTCGCTGTTGAACTTGCCGTCCAGCGCGTACAGGTTGCCATCGTCCAGGATCGCCAGCGGGTTGATCTCAACCAGCGCCAGGTCCTTTTCGTTGAAGATGCGGTACAGGTTCACCATGATGTTGGCGAACTGGCCGGCCTGCTTGGCGGTCAGGCCCATCTTGAAGCCGATGTCACGGCCGTGGTAACCCTGCACGCCCTCGACGAAGTCCACGTTCAGGGTGTGGATCTTGTCCGGGGTCTCGGCAGCGACCTGCTCGATTTCCATGCCGCCTTCGGAAGAGGCGATGTAGCTGATGGTGCGGGTGCCGCGATCCACCAGGACCGACAGGTACAGCTCCTTGACGATCTCACCGGCGGTGGTCACCAGCACCAGGTTGATCGGCAGCTCGACGCCGGCGGTCTGGTAGGTGGCCATCTTGGTGCCGAGCATCTTGGCGGCTGCGGCCTTCACGTCGTCGACGGTCTTGCAGAACTTGACGCCGCCAGCCTTGCCGCGGCCGCCAGCGTGGATCTGCGCCTTGACCATCCAGGGGCCCTGGCCCAGCGACTGGGCGACTTCAACCGCCTCGTCCGGGGTCGCCGCGACCTTGCCGGCCGGGACCGGGATGCCGTATTCGGCAAGCAGTTGTTTTGCCTGGTATTCGTGGAAATTCATGCGTCACCGTGGGAATAGGAACGACCGCACGCAATTCCTCAGGGCCCCTGGAAGAGGCACCGGCACGGACCGCGGCGGGCCCACTATTGTGGCCGAGCCGGCGCCGGGGCGCAAAGAAGTCTGTACAAAACGCCACACCCGGCCAGATTTCCGCCGTCATTCAGGCAGTTGCGCCCGGGCGCACGCTGGCTACCGGTATCCATCCCGGGCCAAATGCGCGATCCGAACCGCGCCGGCGGCGTCCTGCCGGGGGCCCTATACTGGTCAGCCAGGGTGTGTCGCGTCGGGGTTGCTCGGCCGCGTTTACCCCGGGCCACATCGAAGCGACGTGCCCGTCCGGCCTCAGGGGACGCCGGGCAGGCCCGCCGCAGATTCCAGACCCAGGCAGCCAGAAGGGGAGTTCCGGCGTGTCACCCAGTGCTTCATTGATCGACCGCATCGAATCGATTCCGCGGCGTGAGCTGTATTTCTTCGCGCTGTACCGGGTGCTGATCGCCTCGGTCATCGCCGCCCTGCTCTACAGCCCGCTGTCGGCCATGGTCGGCGAAGCGCACCACCCGCGGCTGGCCGACACCGTCGCGGCGATCTACCTGGGATTGTCGCTGCTGGCGCTGGTGATCGGCCGCAACGAACGCTGGCTGCGCCCGATCGTGGTCAGCGGCGTGCTGGTGGACATCGTCGCCGCCACCCTGCTGTCACATGCCCTGCCCGGTGCCAGCGCCGGCATCTCGATGTCGCTGCTGTTCAACATCGCCGCCGCCGCCACCCTGCTCCCGCTCAGCCTGGGGCTGGGCCTGGCGCTGGCCGCCAGCCTCGCCACCGGCGTCGAATACACCTGGAAGCTGCTGGAAGGCGGCGACCCCACCCGTACCCTGGCCGAACTGGCCATGTTCGCGACCAGCTACCTGGCCCTGGCCTTCATCAGCTACCAGGTCGGCAGCCGCGCGCGCCGCAACCAGCAACTGGCCAACCAGCGCGGCGACGAAGTGGCCAACCTGTTCCAGATCAACGAGCTGATCATCCGCCGCATGCGCACCGGCGTGCTGGTGGTCGACGCCGACAACCGCGTCACCCTGGCCAACGAGGCCGCCTCGATGCTGCTCGGTGACAGCGACGGCAGCGGCGAAAGCGGCCGCCTGGACCTGGCCAGCGCCGCCCCGGAACTCGCCCGCCGGCTGCAGCGCTGGCGCAACGGCTGGGCGCAGGACGAACTGCCGCTGCAACTCAACCCCGACCAGCCCGAAGTGCAGCCGCGCTTTGCCCGCCTGCTGGCCGGCAGCGACCTGGCCCTGGTGTTCCTGGACGACTCCAGCGTGGTCTCGCGCCGCGCCGAATCGCTCACCCTGTCGGCGATGGGTCGCTTCTCGGCCAGCCTTGCCCACGAGATCCGCAACCCACTGGCCGCGATCAACTACGCGGTGCAACTGCTGGAAGAAGGCACCGGCTTCAACGAAAGCGACCGCCGCCTGCTGCAGATCATCCGCCAGCAGTGCCAGCGCACCAACGGCATCGTCGAAAGCGTGCTGGGCCTGGCCCGGCGCGAGCGCGCCACGCCCGAGAACGTCGACCTGGCCGCCTTCGTGCGCCGCTTCGTGCTGGAGTACAAGCAGGGTCAGACGCTGGAGACCGACAGCATCGAGCCGATCATCAGTGACACCTCGGTGCTGGCCCAGGTCGACACCAAGCACCTCTACCAGGTGCTGACCGTGCTGGTGCACAACGCGCTCAAATATGGCCGCATCGGCCAGCAGCCGGCACGGGTGCGCCTGCGCGTGGCGCAGCACGAGCGCAGTGCGGTCATCGACGTGATGGACCGTGGCCCCGGCATTCCCGAGAGTGTGGCCGCACAGTTGTTCCGGCCCTTCTTCACCACCTCCGAGCACGGCACCGGGCTGGGCCTGTACATCGCCCGCGAGCTGTGCCGGGCCAACCAGGCGCGGCTTGACTACATCCCGGTTCCGGCCGGTGGCTCCTGCTTCCGCCTGGTGCTTCCCGGCCCGCATACCCTGCTGCCGAGCTGATTCCGTGCGTCAAACATTTGTCGCTTCCAGCCCCCTCGTTTATCTTCTCCGCCCATGAACGAAACCCGCAGCGCCCTCGTCGTCGACGACGAACGCGACATCCGCGAACTGCTGGTACTGACGCTCGGCCGCATGGGGCTGCGCATCAGTACGGCAGCCAACCTTGCCGAAGCGCGCGAACTGCTGGCCAGCAATCCGTACGACCTGTGCATCACCGACATGCGCCTGCCGGACGGCAACGGCATCGAGCTGGTCAGCGAGATCGCCCACCACTACCCGCGCACGCCGGTGGCGATGATCACCGCCTTCGGCAGCATGGACCTGGCCGTGGAAGCGCTGAAAGCCGGCGCCTTCGACTTCGTCAGCAAGCCGGTGGACATCGCCGTGCTGCGCGGCCTGGTCAAGCACGCGCTGGAACTGAACAACACCGAGCGCCCCGCGCCCGGCCCCGCCGCCGAACAGGGCGCACGCCTGCTCGGCGATTCGCCGGCCATGGACGTGCTGCGTACCACCATCGGCAAGGTCGCGCGCAGCCAGGCGCCGGTCTACATCCTCGGCGAATCCGGCGTGGGCAAGGAGCTGGTCGCACGCACCATCCACGCCCAGGGCGCCCGCGCGGCCGGCCCGTTCGTGCCGGTCAACTGCGGCGCCATTCCCGGCGAGCTGATGGAGAGTGAGTTCTTCGGCCACCGCAAGGGCAGCTTCAGCGGCGCCCACGCCGACAAGCCCGGGCTGTTCCAGGCCGCGCACGGCGGCACCCTGTTCCTCGACGAAGTTGCCGAGCTGCCCCTGCAGATGCAGGTGAAGCTGCTGCGCGCGATCCAGGAGAAGTCGGTGCGCGCGGTGGGCGCTGCCACCGAAGAACCGGTGGACGTGCGCATCCTCTCGGCCACCCACAAGGACCTGGCCGAACTGGTCGAGGACGGGCGCTTCCGCCACGACCTCTACTACCGCATCAACGTGATCGAACTGAGGGTGCCGCCGCTGCGCGAGCGTCGCCAGGACCTGCCGGAACTGGCCGCATCGGTGCTAGCTCGGCTGGCCCGCAGCCATGGCCGCCCGACGCCGCTGCTGGCGCCGTCGGCGTTGGACGCGCTGGCCCAGTACGCCTTCCCCGGCAACGTGCGCGAACTGGAGAACATCCTGGAACGCGCGCTGGCACTGGCCGAGGAAGATTGCATCGGCGCCGACGACCTGCGCCTGCCGCAGCATGCCCCGCGCACGCCCGGCAGCGCAGCGCCCGCCGAAGCCGTGGTGGACCTGCAACCCGGCAGCGCCGCCCTGCCCTCGTACATCGAACAACTCGAGCGCAGCGCCATCCAGCGCGCGCTGGAAGAAAACCGCTGGAACAAGACCCGCACCGCCGCGCAGCTGGGCATCACCTTCCGCGCGCTGCGCTACAAGCTGAAGAAGCTGGGGATGGAGTAAGGACAGGGCCCGACGCGGGCCCACCAACGGGTAGTGCCGGCCGCTGGCCGGCAACCTCATGCATCGCGGCATCCACGCATGGCGTGGATCGACCTCAATCCTTGGTAACGCGGTTGATCTCGGCCAGGCTGGTGATCCCGGCCGCCGCCTTCTTCAACGCCGACTGGCGCAGGTCGTTCACCCCGATCTGCTGCGCGGCCTCGGCAATCTGCAACGCATTGCCACCGGCCAGCACGATCGTGGCGATCTCGTCGGTCATCGGCATCACCTGGTAGATACCGGTACGGCCCTTGTAGCCCTCGGTGCATTCGTCACAGCCGACCGCCTCGTACAGTTCGATACCCGCATCCAGCTGCGCCTGGGTGAAGCCTTCAGCCAGCAGCGCGTGCTCCGGCAGGTTGGCCGGGCGCTTGCAGTTGTTGCACAACCGGCGCGCCAGGCGCTGGGCAATCACCAGCGTCACCGAACTGGTGATGTTGTACGGCGCAATGCCCATGTTCATCAGGCGCGCGATGGTCTGCGGCGCATCGTTGGTATGCAGCGTGGACAGCACCATGTGGCCGGTCTGGGCCGCCTTGATCGCGATCTCGGCCGTCTCCAGGTCGCGGATTTCGCCGACCATGATGATGTCCGGGTCCTGTCGCAGGAACGAGCGCAGTGCCGCGGCGAAGGTCATGCCGCGCTTGTTGTTCTGCTGCACCTGGTTGACGCCGGGCAAGCGGATTTCCACCGGGTCTTCGGCGGTGGAGATGTTACGCGTCTCGTCGTTGAGGATGCCCAGCGCGGTGTACAGCGACACCGTCTTGCCCGAACCGGTCGGGCCGGTCACCAGCACCATGCCGTAGGGCTTGTGGATGGCGTCCAGGAACAGCTTCTGCTGGTCCGGCTCGTACCCCAGCTTGTCGATGCCCAGCTTGGCCGCGCTGCCGTCCAGGATACGCAGCACCACCTTCTCGCCGAACAGGGTCGGCAGGGTGCTCACGCGGAAGTCGATCTGCTTGGTCTTGGACAGGTTGAGCTTGATGCGTCCGTCCTGCGGCACGCGCTTCTCGGCGATGTCCAGCTGCGCCATCACCTTCAGGCGTGCGGCGATACGCTGGTTCAGCTTCACCGGCGCGCGCGCGACCATCTTCAGCAGGCCATCAATGCGCAGGCGCACGCGGTAGTCGTCTTCATAGGGCTCGAAGTGGATGTCCGAGGCGCCCTTGCGGATCGCGTCCACCAGCACCTTGTTGACGAACTTCACCACCGGGGTGTCGTCGCCCTTGGCGTCGATGCCGGAGTCACCGCCCCCGGAAATGTCCTCGTCACCGCCGGACACATCCAGGTTGCCAATGCCATCGTCGTCACCGCCCAGCGCGTCGCCCAGCGTGTCATGGCTGGCATGCCACTGCTCGAGCGTGCGGCGGATCTGGTCTTCATCCACCAGGATCGGCTCCACCACCAGGTTGGTGTGGAACTTGATCTCGTCCAGCGAATGGGTCGGATTGCTGGTGCCCACGAACAGCTTGCCGCCGCGTTTGAACAGCGGCAGCACGTTGTGCTTGCGCAGCAGTTCCTCGCTGACCAGGCTCATTGCGTTCTGGCTGGCGTCGAACGTGGACACGTCGAACAGCGGCATGCCGAACTCGACCGCGTTGGCGGCCGCCAACTGGGCCGCCCCGACCACCTTGTTCTGCGCGAACCAGGTCGGCAGCGGCTGGCGGGCCGCAGCGGCCTTGGCCATGGCGTCACGGGCAGAAGCCTCGTCCAGGGCGCCATCCTGGACCAGGCGACGGGCCAGGCCGGTGATGCCGACGAGATTGGCGGTGGTTACGGTGTTCATCTACTGGTCTCTTGCCTATCAACGCCTGTGATATCGAATTTTGTACCTTGCACCCGTGAATCATGCTTCCCGGCACGCCCCACCTTGAAGAGGATAGTCCATTGCTGGTGCAGCCAGAGAGCGCACTATGACGAGCCTTCGCCCCAACCTCCCCGGTTGCCTACGGAACCGCATCGCTCCCGACACCGGAGGGACGCCTCAATCTAAACAAGCGAGCGAAGGGACTGAAGATCTGATGCAAGAAGGAATCGTGACCGCCACCGGTCACACCCAGAGGTGCGCCGCACGAAGAGGGCACATACCAAGTACCAAACCACTGGTCAAACACCGAGAACACTGTGGCGAAATTGCTACCCACCCCTTCCCCGGTGCGCACGTGATGCCATCTATGCATCGCGGGCGACACGAATAAGCGACCCAAGGCGCCATAGGTCCATGGCAGGTTCGCGTGAATGAACAAGCCATAGTAATGACGCAGGAGCGCGTTCATAAAGATGACCCACAGCGGGAAACCGAAGAGCAGAAGCGCTCCCATATCGATGAATACCGTTGTCAAACGGTTGATGGGATGAAAACGGTAGAGAGAGAACCAAGTCATCCTTCGATCACTGTGGTGCATCTCGTGAAACAGCCATAGCCACTTACAGTGCTCGAGCCTGTGTCGGAAGTAGCCGATTGCATCCCCAACAAAGAGCACCACTAGGAGCAGCAGCCACTTTGGAAATTCAGCCCACATCGCGTCCAGTGCCCCGGTCCAGGTCCATGCGACTGAACGTTGCATCAACACCATAGCCATCCCCAGAAGCGGCGCAACCAGCAGCGCGTCTAGCAGAAAAGAAAAGACGTTGACATGGCACCCGGCAGGCAGTAAACGGCGCACAACGCCCACAAGATCGTTGCGATTGACGATCGCGGCCAATAGCAGGAATGCTCCTATCTCCGGAAGGAGCCCGGATATAGCGCTCTGGAACTGTGCGGCAACGTCGAAGTTCAACCCCGGACCGATCATTCGACAGCCCTCCCCTGTTGTGACACTACTCGGAAGCCACCTTGAGTCGAGGACATCGGAATCTGCGCGGCCAACGACATCAATTCCCAGCAGCGATTGCCCCCCCCCTAACGGCTCCCCTACAAAGCAAGAGCCCCGCAGTGCGGGGCTCTTGTTGTCTCAGTCAGCGCGGCAACCGATTACGGCGCCGGAGCGGCGGCGGCACCACACTGGCCCGGACGATACTTCGCGTCGAGGCTGGTGGAGCAGGACCACAGGCCGCTGTTGGCATCGCGGGTCCACGTAATGTTCTTGGTGTTGAACTTGGTAGCGTTGCCGTTCTTAGTGGTGCAGGCAATGGTCGTGGCAGTCACGGCCACATTGCAGTAGGAGGTGCTGGCAGCAACGCCGATGAAGCCCGCATCGGTTGCGGTGGTCGACGGAGTCTTGCCTTCGTTGGTCGCCTGTTCGAAGCCGACCTTGCCGGGGGTAATCTCAGCCAGGGCGGAAGCCGCCTGCGAACGAACGACGTAGTCCTGATAGGCCGGGATCGCAATCGCAGCCAAAATGGCGATGATCGCAACGACGATCATCAGTTCGATAAGGGTGAAGCCCTTCTGGTTCTTCATTTGGTACATCCCCAAGATGGTGGTGGTTGATGTCAGCGGACAGGTTCGACCCGGCCCATGGCCGGTTGAGCGGGCCCTGGCCCCTGCGGGTGGTTCAACGCAGGTTGCGTGCCAACCCCGGCACGCCTCCCCCTGGATTTCCCCGCACCAATGATGGCAGCAATTTCGCGGATGGGAACCCCCCGTGCTCCAATCTGCGATGGAGGCGGCAATGTGACGCAGTGCGTCACCTTTGGTCAGCGACCGGCACGAAATCGCACAGCCCACCATTCTCCCGCTGCCCAGACGGCCCTGAACCGGCTACCATCTTGAGCTAGACACCCGCCTGGGGATGGCGGGTCTTGGGGAGCCGATATGTCTGTCAGTGGCAGTGCAATGAAGAAGGAACCCGTGGCGCGCAGCACCACGGAACTGCAGCCGTTTGTATGGGAGGGGACCGACAAGCGGGGTGTGAAGATGAAAGGCGAGCAGATGGCAAAGAACGCCAATCTGTTGCGCGCAGAATTGAGACGCCAGGGCATCACACCCAAAGCGGTGAAGGCGAAGCCAAAGCCTATTTTCGGCAGCACAGGCAGCAGGATTACGCCGAAGGACATTGCCTTCTTCAGTCGCCAGATGGCAACCATGATGAAGTCGGGCGTGCCTATCGTCTCTTCACTCGAGATCATTGGCGAAGGGCACAAGAACCTCCGGATGAAGAGGATGATCGGAACGATCCGCGCCGATATCGAGGGCGGCTCATCCTTATATGAGGCGATCAGCAGACATCCAGTGCAGTTCGACGAACTGTATCGCAACCTGGTCCGCGCGGGCGAAGGCGCTGGCGTATTGGAGACCGTGCTTGACACGGTGGCCAACTACAAGGAGAACATCGAAACACTCAAGGGCAAGATCAAGAAGGCGCTGTTCTATCCGATCATGGTCATGGCAGTCGCCATCCTGGTCAGTGGCATCCTACTTGTCTGGGTGGTCCCTCAATTCGAAGATGTCTTCAAAGGCTTCGGAGCCGAATTGCCCGCTTTCACCCAGCTGATTGTTGGCGTTTCTCGCTTCTTGGTGTCTTGGTGGTGGCTGATCCTGTTCACTTTTGTGGGGGCGATAATTGGCTTCATCGCAGCCTACAAGCGCTCTCCGAAGCTGCAACACACGATGGACCGATTGATCCTGAGGGTGCCAGTGATCGGCCAGATCATGCACAACAGCTCAATTGCCCGCTTTGCACGTACCACTGCAGTGACCTTCAAGGCCGGCGTGCCCTTGGTGGAGGCGTTGGGCATTGTCGCCGGCGCGACCGGCAACAAGGTCTACGAAGAGTCCGTACTGCGGATGCGTGACGACGTGTCGGTCGGCTACCCCGTGAACATGGCCATGAAGCAGCTGAACCTATTTCCTCATATGGTCATCCAGATGACCGGCATCGGCGAGGAGGCCGGTGCTCTGGACGCGATGCTGTTCAAGGTCGCCGAGTACTATGAGCAAGAAGTCAACAATGCCGTGGACGCATTGAGCAGTCTGCTTGAACCTTTCATCATGGTCATCATTGGCGGAATCGTCGGCAGCATCGTGATCGGCATGTACCTGCCGATCTTCAAGCTCGCAGGAGCGGTAGGATAATCAATGGCATTTCTCGACCAGCATCCCGGCCTCGGCTACCCCGCCGCGGCCGCCCTGGGGCTGCTGCTGGGCAGTTTCCTCAACGTCGTCATCCTGCGCCTGCCCAAGCGGCTGGAGTGGCAGTGGAAGCGCGATGCGCGCGAGGTCCTGGAAGAACCGGACTTCTACGAGCCCCCACCACCGGGGATCGTGGTCGAGCCCTCGCACTGCCCGCACTGCAAGCACAAGCTGAGCTGGTACGAGAACATCCCGCTGTTCAGCTGGATCATCCAGGGGGGCAAGTGCCGCCACTGCAAGGCGCCGATCTCGCTGCAATACCCGCTGGTCGAGGCCCTGACCTCGGTGCTGGTACTGGCCTGCGTCTGGCGGTTCGGCTTCGGCTGGCAGGGCTTCGGCGCCATCGTGCTGACCTGCTTCCTGATCGCCTTGTCCGGCATCGACCTGCGCACCCAGCTGCTGCCCGACCAGTTGACCCTGCCACTGATGTGGCTGGGCCTGATAGGCAACATCGACAACCTGTACATGCCGGCCAAGCCTGCCTTGGTCGGCGCGGCAGTGGGCTATCTGTCGCTGTGGATGGTCTGGTGGCTGTTCAAGCAGTTGACCGGCAAGGAAGGCATGGGCCACGGCGATTTCAAGCTGCTGGCCGCCCTCGGCGCTTGGTGCGGGCTGAAGGGCATCCTGCCGATCATCCTGCTGTCGTCGGTGCTGGGCGCCATCATCGGTTCGATCTGGCTGTACACCCGGGGCCGTGACCGCGCCACGCCGATCCCGTTCGGCCCCTATCTGGCCATCGCGGGCTGGCTGTACTTCATGTGGGGCGCACCCGTGGTGGAGCAGTACCTGGTGATGAGCGGACTGCGCTGAGGGGAATCCCCATGAGCCGCTATGTGGTTGGCCTGACCGGCGGCATTGCCGCCGGCAAGAGCGAGGTGACCCGGCGCTTCGAGGCGCTCGGCATCGTGGTGGCCGACGCCGACCTTGCCGCCCGAGCAGTGGTCGCTGCCGGCAGCCCCGCTCTGGGCCGCATCGCCGAGCGCTTCGGCGCCGGCATGCTGTTGGCGGACGGCAGCCTGGACCGGGCGCGCCTGCGGGCCCATGTCTTCACCGACCCGACCGAACGGGCCGCGCTGGAAGCGATCACCCACCCGGCCATCCGCCTGCTGATGCAACAGCAGTGCGCGCAGGCCATCAGTGCCTATGCGATTGCCGCCATCCCGCTGCTGACCGAGGTCGGTGGGCGGCAGGCCTACCCGTGGTTGGACCGGGTATTGCTCGTGGATGCGCCCGAAGCGGTGCAGCACGCGCGGCTGATGCAGCGCGACGGCATCGACGCCGCGCTGGCCGACAAGATGATCGCCGCCCAGGCCAGCCGCACGCAGCGGTTGGCACTGGCCGATGATGTGGTGGTCAACGATGACCACCCCGAGGACCTGCAGGCGCAGGTGGAAGCGCTGCATGAGCGGTATCTGGGGTTGGCTGGGGGTTGAGCGGTCCGCATTGCGCGGAACCGTTTTCACGCACAACTTGGATCTCCTGAGATATTTCACCCACTCATCTGGATCGGCCCGGGCGACCCTTTTTCCGTCTACGCCTTTCCGCAGATCCTTTTCCATGCCAAACCACAACGGAAGCAAAAGTGAACATCACTCCCGCGACAATCCAGGAAAATCCCATCAACTTATTATAAGCCGACTGCCCGAACAAACGAATCAAGGCGCTATAAAGACCGCAGTTGGCCCGGCAAGGACCCGTCCCAATCAGTGCATCGTCCATGACTGCAATGCCATAGACGACCATCAGCACACCCACGAGACATCCGAAAAGACGCACGGCAACCATCCATCTTCCTGTGTGCGCACCAAAGACTCTGCCATGGGCGCGAAGAACCCCAATCTCTTGGGGGATGAATCAAGCTCCTCAGCTCTACGGCTCAAGAATTCCTGATCGCCCTCGCTCGATCAAAGTGAAGTCGTACTCAGCGTCTGCACAGTGCAGTAGACCGAATCCAGGCGCTCGCAACAACGCACCTCGTCCGAGGTACCGCCACTCTTCCGCGGAAAAGCCAACTGCATAAGACTCATCATCGATCACGGCAACCACGATCCCGCGCGTTCCGCCACCAAGATCAACGGTGTCGCCAAGTAACACCTTTTCCCCATGTGGGTAGTTCATAGGAAGCACTCAGGAAAGTCCATGAATGTCGACGAGATCAGAGCGGGCTTCGAGCTCAAGCATGCCTTCGGATAGCGCCATACGGGGCGGCCGATTCGGATCTCCATTGTCGGCCACCAACAGGATCGAGCTAGACATACGGATCGAAATCCAATGAGACTCCACTAGACGCCATCAGTCTGATCACGTCACAAGAAAGATTGAAACCCGGCCACACCCCGCGCTGACTCGATAGGCGTACTCCCACCTCCAGCGCCCACACCTTCGCCTCACCCTCCACCCTCTCAAGGCCACGCTGCAACGCTTCATGAACTCCCCCCTGGATGTCGCCAGCTCTGTACTGCTGGCGCTCGACTCTGGAAAGGATGACTTCTTCACCACTTACAGGAGATTCACCAACGAGAACGACAACCAGCTCAGGTCGCGTCGATGGAGCACTTTCCTCCTCCAATTCCAATTCATCCGCGCCGCCGTCTCCAGTCAACTCGGGATCAAAATTCAATGAGGCAGATATAGATGCCATCTTTTCAAAGGCTGCGGAAGAGAGGTTTAGACACGCCCTCGCCCCCTCGCCAATCCGAACTCGCACATCGATCTCAAGAGACTGATGGGTCGACTCTGTCAGGCTTACCGCACCTCGACAATCAATGACTTTCCTGATCAGACCATCCGCAGCATCCAGCTCACTTCGCGCGACAGATGCACCATCAACCCACAGCTCGTACAACCAGCTACCAAAGCCGTCAATTTCACTTCAGTCTCAGGATTCATCACTTCCACCGATGATTGGTGACTTCCACGAACAGAGCAGCAAATCATACGAACGCCCTATATCTACCAGATCACCATCACTCAGGCCCGCCGCGCACGGTAGTCGGCACCGGGGAAATGGTGCGGCGAACAACGATGACCATGATGTTGCCCTTCAGCTCGGCATTCAACAGGGCGGGCCTGAATCAACACTCAATTAAGAATCCAGCCAGAGACCAGCACCGTCACCGAGTGACCCAAATGCAGACCAACGGAATCAGCACGACGAAATAAGTCGAGAATGACAACCAGAACACCGCAAGAAGCAACCTTCGGCCAGCAGAAGCCACCCTGAACACCCGCTGCCACCCACAAAATGGATACTTCCGCATCAAGTGATCCCGCTCCAGAATCGCAGGCCTCCCAAGTGAGATCCACAGCTCCGGGGAATTTCTTTTTAACTCACAAACAAGAATAAGCCTTGAAGCGATCGCGATTACTAGCATCACGACCGCCAATACACAAAGCAATTCGAATATGGACTCTAAGGGCATCCGCAGCTACTCCATCTGACGCAAGTTGCCAAGAGACTGCTTTGCCCTATGACGTAACTCGCCTTGGCATCCCATCTCCTTTGTCCACCGATTCTCGCTGACGAGACCGCACCAATTTCATAGTTGAATGGGAGAGCCCCCACCGAAGCTCGGCATCCGCCTCATAAGGCCTTGAGAAATACCTTTCGTAGCAGTCTCTCGTTACCCGCTCCTGAGCGTCTGCATTGAGTGAGAAGATCCCACCTAGCATCGGGATCAAGTCAGGAAATCCGAAAGCCGTTGCAGTCCGGCATGGATGCGCAACCCGATCTTTCAATGAGGCGCCCGCGGAGGTCTGTCGCGTCGTTGCGGCTAGCGCGCATCCGGTCGAATCTAAACACAGAACCGCCACAACCACCTCCCTGTGGAAAAAAGCGAAAGAAAGCAACGCTGTAAGAGCGCGCGCAAGTCCAAGCAGCCCTCTGATGGTCTGTACACAGCTTCCTTCAGACTCTACACAGGAGACGCTTCCTGTGAAAGCTGGGTGCCGCATCCAGACGCAGAGCATTGGATTGTGGCAATTGAGCTGCAATCTCCTCCCGCCTCATCGTGGCAAGCGAGTTCATCGCATCTGCGCATCGTCAGGGGTAGCACGACATAACAGCAGTTTGCGCCCCCCAAGCAGCGCGCGAAGCGCGCCGCAAGCGGACTACAAATAGCGTACGCGCGACCCAAGGCAGTTGCGGCAGCAGCTCGCGCATCCACGCATTGCGTGGACCTACTCCAGCTGCAGGCGGGCATAACGGGCCAGTTCCCGGGCGCCAAGCAGCAATCCGTCGACCACATCCGGGCTGAGTCGCTGGTGGGCGCCGCCCTGTTCGCGGGCGGCTTCGGCGGCGTGCAGCACCTGCATGAGTGCATTCAAGCCGGCCAGGGTGCGGCTGAGGCCGGCCATGGTGGCCGCCTGGGCAGGGCTGAGGCCCTCTGCTTCCAATCGCCGCCCGTCGGCTGCGTCGCGGCCATCCATGCGGGCCAACAGCGCGGGCAGCAGGTCCTTCGGATCGTCGAGCAGGGTTTCGATGCGCTCGGCGACGTCGGCCGGCAGCAGGTCAGCGGCTTCGCCGATCAGGGCATGCAGTTGGGGGAACAAGGGGCGTGCGGACATGGTGAATCTCCTCGCAGACGACGAGCCACCTGCGGATGCGAGGTGGCGGACGGTGCGGGTTGGCGTACCGGAGACCCAACAACTCAAGCGCGAGGAAAAAGACTCCAGCGGATTCTGATGAATCCCCACGCACCATCCGCCGAAACAAGGCAGGCGGTGCATTTTCCATGATGAGCCGCAGCCCACCCGGAGCGCTTGAGTTGAAGGTTTTTTTCAGGACGCCAATCCCGGCCAGGGCACCTGCCCCGGCCGCCCCATCTGGCCATCACGTAGCGCTGTGATCTGTAAGGAAATTCTCAAGCCGCCGCTGAGGGCACGAATACGTGCATGCGGACACGCGCGCGGCGTGGCGGCGATCACGGTGATGTCGCGTTGGGCTTCTGGCCCATCACGTCTACGAAGTTAATTCGATGGCACAAGCGACACAGGACGCGACACGAACCCGCTGCAGAACTGAGCCCATGCTCGGCTCCGGGAAGCCACGGCAGCCGAGCGCAGGCTCGGTTCTACAAGTGGAGCCCCCACCAATGTAAGGGCCCTTACAACGGCTTCGGCGAGAACGTCAGCGTGGCGATCACGCCACGCTCGCCACCGGGGCGCACGCTGACCTGCCAGCCATACAGATCGCACAGGCGGCTGACGATCGACAGGCCGATGCCACCGCCCTGCGAATGACCGGCGTGCGTACCGCGATAGCCGCGCTGGAAAAGCTTGGCGGCGTCCTCTTCGCTCAGGCCCGGGCCGCTGTCGGTCACCGACACCGAATTGCTGCCGACAAAGACGCGCACCTCGCCATCCTGCGAGTATTTCACCGCGTTGCCGATCAGGTTGCCGAGCGCCACCGACAACGCCGCCTCCGGCGCATCGATCACCAGGTTGCGCTCGCCTTCCAGTACCAGCTCCAGCGGCTTGCCGCCCAGCTGTGCGCGGTGCGCATCCAGCAGTTGTTCGGCCACGCGGGCGACGTTGCTGGTGCCCTGCCCGCGTTCGTTGCGCGACAGCAGCAGCAGCGCGCCGATCAGGTCACTGCACTGCTGTTCGGCACGCTGGATGCGCTGCAGACGCTGCAGCACCTTCTCATCCAGGCCGGGCCGGGTCAGCAGCAGCTCGGTGGCGCCACGGATCACCGCCAGCGGCGTGCGCAGCTCGTGGCTGACGTCGGCATTGAATTCACGGTCGCGCTGCACCACTTCGGTCAGCCGCGACGAATAGTCATCCAGCGCCTGCGCCAGCTGCCCCACTTCGTCATCGGGGAAACGCGGCGCCAGCGGCTCGGGCTCGCTGGTGCCGCCGCGATAGGCGCGCAACCGCGCGGCCAGGTCCGAGACCGGCTTCATCACCTTCGATGCTGACCACCAGCCCAGCACCAGCGACAGCAGGCTGAACACCAGCACCGACAGCACCAGCGCGCGGTTGAGCTGCTGCCCACCGCGCACGCTGTCGGTCATGTCGTAGGCCAGGAACGCCCAGGCGTCGGGTGTTTTGCGCACGGCCAGCTTGTACGCATAAGGTTGCCCGCGCTCGTCCACGCCAGAGATGTTGTGATTGCCATCGGGCAGCGCGGCCCAATCCGGCTCTTCTTCGCGCAACGCCTCGAACTTGTCAGGCTTGACCAGGCGCGCACGCATCTGCTGCACGGGCAGGTCGGGGTTGCGGTCGGGGCTCTCGTAGAACCGCCGCACGTACTCGTTGATGTTGCGGTTCATCACGTCTTCGACCAGCTGGTTTTCCACACGCATGCGGGCCCAGTTGGTGGCGAACGCGAACAGTGTCGTCAGGCAGAAGCCCAACAACACGAACGAGACGATGATGCGGCTGCGCAGGCGCCGCCGGTACGGCGAACGCCGGCGCTCCCCCTTGGTTGCCACGGAATCAGGCTTCCGGGGTGGCGATGCGGTATCCGATGCCATGGCGGGTCTGGATCAGCGGCACTTCAAACGGCTTGTCGACCACTGCACGCAGGCCGTGGATATGGACGCGCAGCGAATCCGAGTCGGGCAGCTCTTCGCCCCAGACGCGGGTCTCCAGCTCCTGGCGGGTGACCACGGCCGGCGCGGCTTCCATCAGGGCCTGCAGGATCTTCAGCGCGGTCGGGTTGAGCTGCAGCAGCTTGCCCTGGCGACGCACCTCCAGCGTGTCCAGGTTGTATTCCAGGTCGCCGGTTTCCAGCACGCGGGTCTGCACGCCCTTGCCGCGGCGCGACAGCGCGTTCAAGCGCACTTCCACTTCCTGCAGCGCGAACGGCTTGATCAGGTAGTCATCGGCACCGGAATCGAAACCGGCCAGCTTGTTGTCCAGGGAGTCGCGGGCGGTCAGCATCAGTACCGGGGTCTGCTTGCGCGCTTCGTTGCGCAGCTTGCGGCACACTTCGATGCCATCCATGCCCGGCAGGTTCAGGTCCAGCACGATGGCGTCGAACTCGTGGACCACGGCCAGATGCAGGCCGGTCACGCCGTCGGCGGCGAAGTCCACGGTATGACCACGATCCTCAAGGTAGTCGCCAAGGTTGGCGGCGATGTCGCTGTTGTCTTCGATTACGAGAATGCGCACTGGGACCTCTGGTTCTTGAAGGGTCGTCGGGGGGCCAGGCCCACCCGCTCAGGATGCCCCTGTGCGGGTGGACGCGACGTCTACCTGCTGAACGATACAGGTTCCATTCTTAACATTTCGTACCGACGGGGCGACACCGGGCAAGGCCCCTGCGGCGGCGGGTCAGCGGCTGATGCGCTGCTGGTCGGTCAACGCCTGGCGGCTGTCTTCCTGGGCCTTGCGACGCTGGGCCACGGTCAGGCAGACACTGGTCGGCATGTTGCTGCCGGTGAGGCGCTCGCGACGGCAGATCATGCGGCTGTCGGCCTGGGCACGGGTCATGATGGTATTGACGATCTCCTGCTCGTTGAACAGGTCGTTGCGCTCCTGCGCCGCCAGCTCATCCACCTTCTCGCGGCCATTCATCTTGATCCGGATCCGGTTCAGCGCCTGCTGCACGCGACTCTTGTCCTCCAGCCCGATTTCACTGTAGTCCTCGCTGCCCATGGCCGTTTCGACGCGGCGGATCTGCTCGGACACCGGGGTGAAGGAATCCATCTGCACGGTGTCCTTCTGCGCCTTGGCCTGCACGGTGGCCACCAGGCCGAGCGACAGCATCAGGGCGAGCGTAGTGTTGCGGTACATGACGAGCTCCATGTTCGTCCATGAATAGGGTCTCGACTTTACGGTTCCGCCGATGCGTCCACAAGGGACGCACGGCAGGGTGACCGATGGCCGCGCGCGGCCCGCGCGACAGTGCTCAGGGCTTGTAGTTGTTGAAGCGCTGGCCGTCGTTGAGCGCCTTGCGGCTGTCTTCCTCCGCCTTGCGGCGCTGGGCCACGGTCAGGCAGACGCTCTGCGGCATGTTGCTGCCGGTGGTGCGCTCGCGACGGCAGACCATGCGGCTGTCGGCGTGGGCGCGGGTCATGATCGTGTTGATCACTTCCTGGTCGTTGAAGATCTGGGTGCGGTCCTGCGGGCTGACCTGTTCGATGCGTTCGTGGTCGCCCATCTTGATCTTGATGCGGCCCAGCGCCTGCTGCACGCGGCTCTTGTCTTCCAGCCCGATCTCGCTGTAGTCCTCGCTGTTGATGGCCGCCTCAACGCTGCGGATCTGTTCGGCCACCGGTGCATTGGCGTCGAACTTCACCTGTGCCTTCTCGGGCTTGGCGTGGGCGGTGGTGGCCAGTGCCAGGCCCAGCATCAGGGCGACGGGAATCATGCGCTGCATCGTTACCTCCAGGTTCTTCCATGAGTGGAAATCGATCCTGCGCTATCGCCGATGCGCCGTCACGGCACGGTCGGCGAGACCACAGGCCCGTGCGCGCTCAACGCCCGGCGGGCGGTGGGCTGAGCATGTTGTAGCTGCGCTGGTCGTTGATCAGCGCCTTGCCCTTCTCCTCGATCCGGCGCCGTTCGGCCACCGTCAGGCAGCGGCTCCTGGGCATGTCGCTGCCGGTGGTGCGTTCGTACTTGCAGATCTGCCGACTGTCTTCGTGGCCGCGCGCCAACAGGGTGTTGATGCGCTCCTGCTCGTTGAAGACCTCGGCCTGCAGCTGCGGCGGCAGTTCCTGCACGGTCTGGCGCTCGCCCAAGTGCTGGCGGATGCGCGACAGCGACTGCTGCACCTGGCCGCGATCCTCGGCAGACAGTTCGGCATAGTCGGGGGCAGCCAGGGCGGTTTCCACCTGCCGCATCTGTTCGGCGACCGAGCCGTGCCGGTCCATCTGTACAGCGGCTTTCTCCGGCTTGGCGGCAACAGCGCCAGACAGGCCCAGCAGCAACGCGATCGTCATGATGCGGTACATCGCCAACCTCCCGATCCATCCCGGAACGAAGGGCCAACTCTACGACCGTCACGCGGCCTCCACAAGAGACCTTGGGCACGGGGCCGACCGCCATAAAAAAGGCCCAGGCGGTGCACCCGCCTGGGCCTGAAGTCGTATCCCGATACCGATCCTGCTGAGAGGCAGAGCTGCGGTTCGCTGAAGCCTACGCCGGGGTCGATTAAAGCCTCGTTAAAGCCCCGGATCATTTACCCATGAGAATCACAACCCCATGAATAATCAGGGCTTTTTGATCTTCTCTACGTGCTCGATGATCCGCGCGGCCACGTCGACCCCGCAGGCCGCTTCGATGCCCTCCAGCCCGGGCGTGGAGTTGACCTCCAGCACCAGCGGGCCGCGCGCGGAGCGGATCAGGTCCACGCCGCAGACCGACAGGCCCAGTGCCTTGGCCGAGCGCACCGCCACCTGCTGCTCGGCACGGCTGGCCTTGGCCGCCACGGCGGTGCCGCCGGCGTGCAGATTGGAGCGGAAGTCGCCCTCCGGTGCCTGCCGCTGCATCGACGCCACCACCTGGTCGCCGACCACGAAGCAGCGCAGGTCGGCCCCCTTGGCCTCGCCGATGAATTCCTGCATCAGGAAGTTGGCGTACAGACCGCGCAGGGCCTCGACGATGCCGCGCGAGGCACTGGCCTTTTCGGTCAGGATCACGCCGCGCCCTTGGGTGCCTTCATTGAGCTTCACCACATGGGGTGGCGGACCGAGCATGGACAGCAGGTCGACGGTGTCATCAGGGTTGTCGCCGAACACGGTGACCGGCATGTCGATGCCCTTGGCCGCCAGCAGCTGGTGCGCGCGCAGCTTGTCGCGCGAACGCAGGATGGCGTCGGACGGGTTGGGCGTGCGCGCGCCCATCAGTTCGAACTGGCGCAGCACGGCGGTGCCGTAGCGGGTGATGGAGGCACCGATGCGCGGGATGACCATGTCCACGCCGGTCATCGGCCGGCCCTTGTAGTGCATGGAAAAGCCATCGGCGGCGATGCGCATGTAGCAGCGCAACGGATCCAGGATGCGCACAGTGTGGCCCCGCGCGCGTGCCGCCTCGACCAGCCGACGGGTGGAATACAGAGAGCTGTTGCGGGACAGGATGGCGAGCTTCATCGCAGTGGGATCGGTCGGCAGGCGCGCAGCATAGCGCGGGCGTGTGGCGGGCGGATGATGCCCGTCGCCGACGATCACCAACGTTGTGGATGAAGCGTCAGCTGTCCCGTCCAGCGCTGGCCTGGAAGCCGTGGGCCGCTTCGCCCAATGCCGCCACGCAGGCCATCTGCAGGGCGGAATTACTGAACGCCTGCTGGTAGATCTGCTCGATCAGTTGCGCGGCCTTGGGGCCGCCTGCACGCCCGAGCGCGCGCACCGCCTCAAGCTGCTTGTTCGAGCCGACGCCGGCGGAAAGAAAGATTCTGTGGATGCGCTCGACGACGTCGTCCCGGCAGTTCATGGAAGGCAGCTCCTGATCAATATCCGCGCACGCTAGTCGGTCAGTGCCGGCCTGCCCATGGGAAAAGTTTGAAGCGTTACGCGCTACCGCCGCAGCACTTCTAGGAGTTCTACGAAAATGTCGCTTTCGGCTGGAAGCGAGCAAGCGTGCCGATCACCATGGAAGCCCGCCCCAAAACGGAAATTCCGATGTCGAAAATGGAGCAACTCGCACAGAAGCTGCAGCAGTCCGCACACGCGGAACAGGCCCGGGCCATCGCGGTCGAAAAACAGTACCAGGACTGGATCCAGTCGCTGCATGTGCTGTTCGACACCATCGAGCTGTGGCTGCAACCGTTGGTGCAGGCACAGGTGGCCACGCTGCGCCGGGACACGGTCACCATCACCGAGAATCCGTCATCCGGGGAACTGAAAACCTACGCGGCCCCCGCACTGACCCTGAACGTCAATGGCAAGGCCGCCGCGATCAAGCCTCTGGCCCGCTTCTGCTTTGGCTGCCAGGGACGGGTGGATATTCTGGCCCGGGAAAACCAGTGGCACCTGACACGGCACTTGGAGCCGGACGAGGTCTGGTACCTGCACACGCATGATCGCGCCCAGGGACGCGTGCTGGACGCGGACGCGTTGGCCGCGGTGTTCGCGGCGTACTGAGGCAGTCTGGAGGAACCCGCGCGGCGGAATGCGGCGCGGTCATGAAGGATGGAGCGGGCGATGGGAATCGAACCCACGTCAGTAGCTTGGGAAGCTACAGCTCTACCATTGAGCTACGCCCGCAGTGCGCGGTGAAAGTCTATGCGGTTGGGCCAGTGTTGCGCAATGGCACCATGCCGCAAAGGGGGCAGAGCCGTTTCCTGGCGGAAACGGATCCGCCCCCTGGCGCAACAGGTCAGAGCCCTTTCCCTGCGGAAAGGGCTCTGACCCCGGCGGTTGCTGCTTAGAACGTGCCGCTGAAGTTGGCGAACAGGGTGGCGTCCTGCGCGCGCTTCTGGCCGGTCGACGCGCTCAGGCCGAAGTTGCTCTGCAGGCCGAACAGTTCGGTGCGGGCACCCAGCACGACGGTGGCGTAGTTCTTGTCGAACTTCAGGCCCGGCACGCGGTAGCTGCCCAGTTCCGGCAGGGTCTGCAGCCAGGCGCTGGCCTGCTTGGTGTCCTCGAACTCGTGATCGTAGGTCACCTGGGCGTACGGCTTGAGGGTGCCGCCATCGAAGCGGGCCTGCCAGCCGATGCGACCCACGGTCGAATCGACGTTCTGGCGGTCGTAGCCCAGTGCGGTGGCCAGGGTGCCGGCCGCAGCGCTTTCGGTGTAACCGTCGATCTTCACCTTCTGCCAGATCACCGAGGCGATCGGGCCGTGGCGGAAGCCACCTTCGGTGCCGAACTCGTAACCGGCGTTCAGCGCGGCGGTCAGGTTGCTGCCGTCCGGCGAACCACCATGCTCACGGGTGGCCGGGCCCAGCTGGACCTTGCGGTTCACGTCATAGGACAGCCAGGTGTAGCTGACCTGGCCATTCACCCAGATGCGGTCGCCATACCAGCCTGCGAACAGACCGGCGGTGGTGTCCTTCTGGGTGAAGTCGCCACGGCTGTTGCCGAAGTCGGCGTTGAGGCGACCGAAGCCGGCGAAGCCACCGAACACCATGCCGTCGCGGGCCCAGTCGATACCGAACAGGCCGGCCGGGGCCAGGCCGTCGTACAGGTCGGCGTGGTCGTAGCGCTGCAGGTCGCCACGCACGCCACCCCACCAGGACAGGCCGTCGGCCGGACGACCGCCGAGGTGCATGCTGACCTGGTCGGCACGCGAACGACCGATGGTCTGCGCCGAGTGGCTCAGCACCTGCTGCAGGCGCGGGGCTTCCAGCACCGACACCGCGTACTGGCCCAGCAGCTGGTGGCCGGCGGTGGTCGGGTGCACGCCGTCGGCGAACAGGTAGGTGTTGGCCGCATCCGGACTGACGTAGCTGGTCGGGTTGCAGGTCAGGATGCTCTGCGTCGAGTTGGCCGGGTCGATCCTGCAACCGGTGCTGGTGACGTTGGTGAAGCCGTACATGCCCGGGTTGGCGGCGACTTCGCCCAGCACGGTGAAGGTATCGAGCGGGATGAACGCGATGCCGGCCTGCTTCAGGCCGCCGTACAGCGCCTTGTTGTAGCCGGCCGACAGCGCGGTGGCGGCGGCGGCATTCGGACCGCGGAAGGCCGGGGTCAGGCCGACGTTGGGCAGGTTAGGCACCAGCACGTACTCGGCGCCGGCCTGCTTCAGCGCGCCGACCAGGGCGATCTGATCGGTGACGGCGGCGCCGATGATGGCCTGTGCCTGCGCCGGCGCAGCGGCGGCCGCGAACAGGTCATTGGCACCACCCCACACCGTGTACAGGACATTGGCGTCAGCCTTGCCGCCATTGGCAGCCAGATAACGCGCCGCCTGCGACTTCAGCGACGGGATGGTTCCCATCGGGCTTGCCACGTCCACGCCGACGCGGGCACCGCCGACCGCGTAGTTGTCGCCGCTCTGGCCGTTGTCGTTGGCGGCGCCGTTGAGGCCGTAGTAGTTGGCGACCTGCTGCGCCCACACCCAACCGGGGTTGGTGGTGAACTGGCCGGTCACCGGACGCACATCGGCCGGCAGCAGCGGGCGGAAATAGCCGGCATCGGTCAGGCTGTCGCCGAAGAACACGGCCTTGGAATACGGGGATTCGCCTGCCATGGCCGGAAGCGCGGCCAGCGCGATCGCGGCCGCCATCAGGGAGCGGATCGGGCGTTTGCTGAGCAGCATGTAAAAAACTCCTGTGGGGATATCGTTGAGGACCCGGCGGACGTACGCCGGCGCACGGTGAATGGTTTCACTGCGCCGCGTTTTGCTCACGCTGCGCCGCCGCATGGATTGTCGCCCGAGGGCGCTGGACCCCGCTGTGCCGGGGCTGGCGATCAGCGACATTTGCAAGGGTTCCGATCCGCGCAGGCCATCGGCGACAATGCGGTGATGAACATCCAGCTCAACGGCGAACCCCGTACCCTGCCCGCCTCGGCGACCCTCCACGATCTGCTGCAGGCCGAGCAGCTGCTGCAGCGCCGGGTCGCGGTCGAGGTCAACGGCGAGATCGTCAGCCGCAGCCGCCATGGCGAGCACGTCCTGGCCGAAGGCGACGTGGTGGAGATCGTGCACGCGCTGGGCGGCGGATGAGGCTGCGCGGGTAGTGCCGGCCGCTGGCCGGCAATCCGACGCTGTCAGGCACCCTGCATTTGCCGGCCAGCGGCCGGCACTACCCTCGCCCTCCTGCGGACAGCACCGCCTTGCATGACCCCATCTTCAGGCGGATAAGCGATAATCGCGCCATGAACGTTCATGTCTCCCCCGATTCGCTGGTGATCGCCGGCAAGACCTATGGCTCGCGGCTGCTGACCGGCACCGGCAAGTTCAAGGATCTGGAAGAAACCCGCCTGGCCACCGAGGCTGCCGGCGCCCAGATCGTCACTGTGGCCATCCGCCGCACCAACATCGGGCAGAACCCGGGCGAGCCGAACCTGCTCGACGTGCTGCCGCCGGAGCGTTTCACCATCCTGCCCAACACGGCCGGCTGCTACACCGCCGAGGATGCCGTGCGCACCTGCCGCCTGGCCCGTGAACTGCTGGACGGCCACAACCTGACCAAGCTGGAAGTGCTGGGCGACCAGAAGACCCTGTACCCGGACGTGATGCAGACCCTCAAGGCTGCCGAACAGCTGGTCAAGGACGGCTTCGAGGTGATGGTCTATACCTCCGACGACCCGATCCTGGCCAAGCGCCTGGAAGAGATCGGCTGCGCTGCGGTAATGCCGCTGGCCGCGCCGATCGGTTCGGGCCTGGGCATCCAGAACAAGTACAACCTGCTGCAGATCATCGAAGACGCCAAGGTGCCGATCATCGTTGATGCCGGCGTGGGTACCGCCTCCGATGCCGCGATCGCGATGGAGCTGGGTTGCGACGGCGTGCTGATGAATACCGCCATTGCCGGTGCGCGCAACCCGGTGCTGATGGCCAGTGCGATGCGCAAGGCGGTCGAGGCCGGCCGCGAGGCGTTCCTGGCCGGACGCATTCCGCGCAAGCGCTACGCCAGCGCTTCTTCGCCAGTGGACGGGCTGATCGGCTGATGACCAATCCTTTCGACAGCGCCGGTTCCAAGGCCCCGCCCAAGCCCTTCACCGTGAGCGAAGGCCGCCGCGAGGTGCGCAGCTTCGTGTTGCGCCAGGGTCGTTTCACCCCGGCCCAGCAGCGCGCGTTCGACGAACGCTGGCCGCGCTTCGGCCTCGACTACACCGGCCAGCCGCGTGACCTGGACGCCACCTTCGGCCGCCCGGCGCACAAGGTGCTGGAAATCGGCTTCGGCAACGGCGCCGCGCTGCGCTTCGCTGCGCAGCACGATCCGTCGCGCGACTACATCGGCATCGAAGTGCACGCCCCGGGCGTGGGCCGGCTGCTCAACGCGCTGGCCGACGACAACGCCGACCACGTGCGCCTGTACCACCACGACGCGGTGGAAGTGCTGCAGAACGAGATCGCCGACGGCGCCCTCGATGAAGTGCGCATCTATTTCCCGGACCCGTGGCACAAGAAGCGCCACAACAAGCGCCGCCTGCTGCAGCCGGCGTTCGCCGAACTGCTGGTGCGCAAGCTGCGCCCGGGTGGCCGCCTGCACTGCGCCACCGACTGGGAAGACTACGCCGAGCAGATGTGGGACGTGCTCGATGCCACCGCCGGCCTGGTCAACCGCGCCGGCCCGCGTGGCAGCGTGCCGCGCCCGGACTGGCGCCCGCAGACCCACTTCGAGACCCGCGGCCAGAAACTCGGCCATGGCGTCTGGGACCTGTTGTACGACCGCACCTGACGATCGCCTGAGGACGCCGCGCCCCACATGGATACCGCGCTGACGCTGACCAACGACATGAAGCTCGTGCTCGGGCTGGTCGGCTTCACGATGGCGATGTTCCTGTTCGAGCGCATCCGCGCCGACGTGGTCGCGCTGGTGGTGCTGGTGGTGCTCGGTGTCACCGGGCTGATCGCGCCGGAGGAGATCTTCGGCGGTTTCTCCGGTAACGCGGTGATGAGCATCATCGCCACCACCATCCTCGGTGCGGGCCTGGACCGCACCGGGGCACTGAACCGGCTGGCCGCGTGGCTGCTGCGGCGTGGCCATGGCGTTGAGCAGCGGCTGCTGATGATGACCACGGCCATTGCCGGCCTGAACTCGTCCTTCATGCAGAACCCATCGGTGATGGCGCTGTACCTGCCGGTCGCCTCGCGGCTGGCGGCGCGCACGGGCCTGACGATGCAGCGCCTGCTGTTGCCGATCTCGGCGGCGATCGTGATGGGCGGCGCGCTGACCATGGTCGGCAACTCGCCGCTGATCCTGCTGAACGACCTGCTGGCCTCGGCCAACAACAACCTGCCCTCGGGCCTGGCCACCATCGAGCCACTGCGCATGTTCGCGCCGCTGCCGATCGGCGTGGCGCTGCTGGTCGCCTCGCTGCTGTATTTCCGCTACTACGGCGACCGCAAGCTGATCGAGGAAGAGAACCTGGTCAACGACGGGGTCACCCCGGCGCGCACCGAAAGCTACTTCGCCAAGACCTACGGCATCGAAGGCGACGTGTTCGAGCTGGTGGTGAGCGCGGAAAGCCCGCTGGTGGGCATGACCCTGGGCGAGGCCGAGAACCTGCACGACGCGCCGTTGCTGCTGGCGCTGAAGACCGGCAACGACACCCGCCTGGCGCCGCCGGCAGAGATGCGCATCTGGGTCGGCAGCGTGCTCGGTGCGATGGGCCCGCGCCAGCAGATCAGCGACTTCGCGCAGAACCAGTTCCTGCGCATGTCCTCGCGCCTGAAGCACCTGGGCGACCTGTTCAACCCCAGCCGCGCCGGTATTTCCGAGGCGGTGGTGCCGCCGACCTCGAATGTGATCGGCAAGAGCGCGGCCGACCTGCGCCTGCGCAAGGAGCGCGGCATCAGCCTGCTGGCGATCAACCGCGACAAGCAGGTGATCCGCGAGGACGTGCGCGACGTGCAGCTGCGCGCCGGTGACATGCTGGTGTTCCACAGCATCTGGACCGACCTGGCGCAGGCCGCCAAGAGCCGCGACTTCGTGGTGGTCACCGATTACCCCACCGGCGAGCAGCGACCGCACAAGTTCAAGATCGCCATGGCGATCTTCGCGCTGACCATCCTGATCGCGCTGACCAGCAAGCTGCCGGTGGCGCTGACGCTGATGACCGGCGTGGCGGGCATGCTGCTAACCGGCGTGCTGCGCATGGACGAGGCGTATGCCTCGATCAACTGGAAGACGGTATTCATGATGGCCGGGCTGATTCCGCTTGGCTGGGCGATGGATTCCAGTGGTGCGGCGGCGTGGGTGGCCGGCCACACCATCGACAAGCTGCCGACCGGCATTCCGGTGTGGGTACTGGAGGTGGCACTGGCACTGCTGACCACAGCATTCTCGCTGGTGATCAGCCACGTGGGCGCGACCATCGTGATGGTGCCGATCGCGGTGAACCTGGCGCTGGCGGCAGGCGGCAACCCGACCGCGTTCGCACTGATCGTGGCGCTGTCGGCGTCCAACAACCTGATGACGGCCTCCAACCCGGTGATCTCGATGATCACCGGCCCGGCCAACTACACCCCGCGCGAGATGTGGCGGGTCGGCGGCCCGTTGTCGCTGATCTACACCTGCGTGGTTGTGCTGATGATCAACCTGATGTTCTGAGGGTTGGGGTTTGTTGGCAGGGCTGCGCCCTGCACCCCGGTAGTGCCGGCCGCTGGTAACGGCACCGATCTCGTTCTGGTAGCTGCCGACCTCGGTCGACACGGCTTTTGTAGCGTCGAGCCATGCTCGACTGCTCCTGGCCTGATGGGGTCAGAGCCGTTTTCCTGCGGAAAACGGATCCGACCCCCAGCTGGCTTCAAGCCAGGTAAACCTGCCCGTCGCGCACGTCCACCGGCACCGCGCGCAGGCGGTCGCCCTTGCACGGGCCGGCGATGCAGTCGCCACTGTCCAGCGCGAACGAGGCGCCATGCGCGGCGCACACCAGATGGCCCTCGCGGCTCTTCAGGAACTGGCCCGGTGCCCAGTCCAAACGGCGGCCGGCATGCGGGCAGATGTTCAGGAACGCGCGCACCTGCGCACCGTCGCGATACAGCACCAGCGATTCGGCATCTCCATCGACCAGCGCTTCGACCTCGGCAAACGCGCCATCGGCGAGGGCATCCAGGGCGATCAGGGCGGCAGCGGCAGTCATGGCGAAGGCTCGTACGGTAAACCCGCATTGTCGCATGCCCACTCAGGTCACTGGCTGCGACATGAACACAAGTCATTGATCTGTAATAAGCACAGGCTATATTTAACGAGTTTTTCACTCAATGACAGTGGCGCGTCCCGATACTCTGCTTTCGCTGATCCCAGCCTATCGAGCCGCCATGTTCAATCGCGCATCCGCCTTCAACCAGTTCCGCACCCTGTTCGCGCCGCGCAAGCCGCGTCACCCGCTGGTGCGCGTTGCCGTGGGCCTGCTTGGCCTGGCGATCCTGGCCGCGATGGTGTTCATCGGCGTGTTCGTCGGTGCCGCGATGATCCTGGTGGGCCTGGCGTGGAAGCTGCTGGCCTCGCGCAAGCCGGGGACTGCACGCCCGGTCGACCCGACCGTGGTCGAAGGCGAGTACCGCGTGGTACGCAAGCCGGTGTTGCCGGCCTCGCGCTGATCCACCTCCTGCGCGCCCGCTGACGGCGGGCGCCATGCGTTCTAGACTGCGGGCACGCCCTTCCTGGATGCCCGCATGTCCGATGTCTCCGATGTGATCCCTGCCGTAGCCCTGCCGCGTGTGCCGGTAGCCGGTGGTGGCAGTTTCCCCGTGCACCGCATCTACTGCGTCGGCCGCAATTTCGCCGACCACGCCCGCGAAATGGGTGCAGCAGTGCCGGCGGCCGATGACCGTGGCCGCCCGATGTTCTTCAGCAAGCCGGCCGATGCGATCGTGGTCGGCCACGACGATGCCATCCCCTATCCGCCGGCAACCGCCAACCTGCACCACGAAGTGGAACTGGTGGTGGCGATCGGCCGGGATGCGCCCGCCGGCGAGCTGGCCGTGGCCGACGCCGACGCTCTGGTCTACGGCTATGCCGTCGGCCTGGACCTGACCCGCCGCGACCTGCAGGCCGCGGCCAAGGACAAGGGCCACCCGTGGGACGCGGCCAAAGGCTTCGATGCCTCCGCGCCGATCAGCGAGATCGTCCACGCCGAAGAAGTGGGCGACCTGGCTGCGCTGAACCTGTCGCTGGAGGTCAACGGCGAGGTGCGCCAGCAGGCGCTGCTCGACCAGATGATCTGGAACGTGCCGGAAATCCTGCACGAGCTTTCCAAGCTGTGGCAGCTTCGTGCCGGCGACCTGGTGTTCATGGGTACCCCGTCCGGGGTGGCTGCGCTGAAGCCCGGCGACCGTTTCAGTGCCCGCCTGGAAAACGTGGCCGAGCGCCACGGCGTGATCGCCGGCTGACATCACCTGCGCTACCCTGCGCGCTGTCCACTTCCCCACCGGAGAAAAACAACAATGGGAATGCTCACCGAGTTCAAGGAATTCGCGATGCGCGGCAACGTCATCGACCTCGCCGTCGGCGTGGTGATCGGCGCGGCCTTCGGCAAGATCGTGACGGCGCTGGTCGAGAAGATCATCATGCCGCCGCTGGGCCTGCTGATCGGCAAGGTGGACTTCTCGCAACTGGCCTGGACGTTGTCACCGGCCCGGCTCGGCCCCGATGGCAAGGAAATTCCGGCGGTAGTGATCGGCTACGGTGACTTCATCAACACGCTGATCCAGTTCGTGATCGTGGCCTTCGCCATTTTCCTGGTGGTCAAGGCGATCAACCGCCTGTCGCGCAAGAAGGAAGCGGCACCGGCCGCACCGGCCGAAGAAGTGGTGCTGCTGCGCGAGATCCGCGACAGCCTGAAGAAATAAGGCCGCAGAGCGGTAGTGCCGGCCGCTGGCCGGCAACATCGGGACATGCGGGAGACGGCCAGCGGCCGGCACGACCGCGACTGCACGAAAGCCCCGCTCCGGCGGGGCTTTCGCTTTGCTGCATCTGGCGGAAAACAGCATCCGCGCCAGCCATGACCTCCCGCCCATGCGCCGGGCTGAACGACTGTTAAGCTCCAAGGCTTAGGTCCCTTCCCGGAGTTGTCCATGCGTCGCCGCGTCCTTGCCATCGCATCCTCCCTCGCCCTGCTGGCCGCCCCGGCCTTCGCGGCGCCGCGCACCACCACCCTGCCCCCGGCGTCGCTGGCCACCGCCGCACAACTGCGCGACCAGGCGCTGGCCGATGACACCGGCTGGAAGGTGGTCGAATCGCTCACCACCGAGATTGGTCCGCGCATTGCCGGCAGCGAAGCCGACGCCCGCGCCGTCGCCTGGGCCGAAGCCAAGTTCAAGGCCCTGGGCTTCGACAAGGTCTGGAAGGAGCCGGTGACGTTCCCGAAGTGGGAGCGCCGCAGTGAACACGCCGCCGTGACCGGCAGGAACCCACAGCCGCTGCAGATCACCGCACTGGGCGGCAGCCCGGGCGGCACCGTGGAAGCCGAAGTGGTGCGCTTCGCCGACCTGGCCGCGCTGCAGGCCGCACCGGCGGGTTCGCTGAAGGGCAAGATCGCCTTCGTCGATTACCAGATGCTGCCGTTCCGCGATGGCCGCGACTACGGCCGTGGCGGCGCGATCCGCAGCAAGGGCCCGTCCGAGGCGATCCGCAAGGGCGCGGTCGGTTTCCTGATGCGCTCGGCCGGTACCGACTCGCACCGCGTGCCGCACACCGGCATCACCCGTTTCGATGACGGCCTGACCCCGGTGCCGTCGGCCGCGCTGTCGGTGCCCGATGCCGACCAGCTGGCGCGCCTGCTGGCGCGTGGCAGCACCACGGTGAAGGTGGCGCTGGACTGCGGTTGGGATGGCACGGCCACTTCGTACAACGTGATCGGCGAGATCACCGGCCGCAGCCTGCCGAAGGAAGTGGTGGTGATCGGCGGTCACCTGGATTCGTGGGACCTGGGCACCGGCGCTGTCGATGACGGCGCAGGCGTGGGCATCACCATGGCTGCAGGCCACCTGATCGGCCAGCTCAAGCAGGCACCGAAGCGCACCATCCGCGTGATCGCCTTCGCCAACGAGGAACAGGGCCTGTACGGCGGCAAGGCCTATGCCGAGGCACACGCCAAGGACGTGGCCCTGCACCAGCTGGCCGCCGAGAGCGACTTCGGCGCCGGCCGCATCTACGCCTTCAATACCGGTTCGCCGAACCCGGAAGGCTCACGCGAAGCGACGAAACAGATTGCCGAAGTGATGAAGCCGCTGGGCATCGAGTACCAGGCCGACAAGGGGGGCCCGGGCCCGGACGTCGGCCCGCTGGCCGCCAAGGGCGGTGCGTGGGCGTGGCTGGCGCAGGACGGCTCGGACTACTTCCACCTGCACCACACCGCCGACGACACGCTGGACAAGATCGACCCGAAGGCACTGGCGCAGAACGTGGCCGCCTACACCGTGTTTGCCTACCTGGCGGCAGAAGCCGATGGCAGCTTCGGCAGCGAGGCCAAGGCGACCACGCCGCCGAACGAGTGATGCGCTGGCGCCGGGCCATGCCCGGCGAGTGCAGCGGGAAGAGCGGTGCGAACCGAGGTTCGCACCCACCGGGCAATGGCGTGGGTCAGAGCCCTCGCCCTGGCGAGGCATCTGACCCCGATCCTGTCAGCCTTCCCACACGCTGGTGTTGCGCACGCCCAACTGTTTCGGGTTGAACAGCGGATCCTTGCCGGCCTGGCGATGCTGCTCGTAGTCGCGCAGTGCGGCCAGGGCAGGCCTTTGCAGCAGCAGCATGGCGATGATGTTCAGCCAGCTCATCAAGCCAACGCCGATGTCGCCCAGCGACCAGGCCACTGTGGCACTGTTCACCGCCGAGTAACCGGTCGCTGCCAGGAACAGCAGCTGGAAGACGCCCATCAGCCACGCCGTCGGCCGATCGCGGCACAGATAGCTGACGTTGGTCTCGGCCATGTAGTACAGCGCGAGGATGGTGGTAAACGCGAACGGCAGGATCGCCAGCGCCACGAACGAACGGCCGAAGCCCGGCAGCGCCGATTCCACCGCATGCTGCACGAAGCGTGGCCCGGCCTCGACGCCGGGCAGATTGCCCAGCAGCAGGCGCGCCTCATCGGGAATGCCGTTCACCGCCGGGTCGTAGACGTTGTACAGGCCGGTGGACAGGATCAGGAAGGCAGTCGCACTGCACACCACCATCGTGTCGATGTAGACCGAGAACGACTGCACCAGGCCCTGCTTGACCGGATGCGAAACTTCCGCGGCGGCGGCCGGGTGCGCCCCACTGCCCATGCCGGCCTCGTTGGACAGCACGCCGCGACGCACGCCCCACTGGATGGCAGTACCGATCATCGCGCCGAACGCTGCATCCACGCCGAATGCACTGCGCAGCACCAGCATGATCACCTCCGGCAGCTTCTCCGCGTTGAGCACCATCACCAGCGCCGTGACCAGCAGGTAGGCCACGGCCATCAGTGGCACCACCCATTCGGCCACGCGCGCAATGCGCCGCACACCGCCGATGAGGATGGCGCCCAGCACCACCAGCAGAACCGCGGTGGTGGTCATCACCGGTACGTCCCAGGCTTCGTTCACCGCACTGGTGATCGCATTGGACTGGGTGCCGGCCAGCATCGCGCCCGCCAGCACCGTCACCAGTGCGAACAGCACGGCATACCAGCGTTGGCCGAGGCCTTTCTCGATGTAGTACGCCGGGCCGCCCCGGTACTGCCCCTTGCCGTCGCGATCCTTGTAGATCTGCGCGAGCGTGGATTCGATGAAAGCACTGGACGCGCCGAGGAAGGCGACGATCCACATCCAGAAGATCGCGCCGGGGCCGCCGAAGGCGATGGCCATGGCGACGCCGGCGATGTTGCCGACGCCCACCCGGCTGGACAGCGAAAGGGACAACGCCTGGAACGGCGACACCCCGGCATCGGAGCGCTCATGGCGGAACATCAGGCGCAGCATGTCCGGCAATGCACGCAGCTGGATGAAGCGCGTGCGCACACTGAAGTACAGGCCGGTGAGCAGGCACAGCACCACCAGGTAGGGGCTCCAGACGACGCCGAGGATCGTGTTGACGATGGATTCGATGTTCATCGGCGACCTCCTAGAAGAACATGCCCAAGGCAATCTGGGGGCTGACGATATGGCGGGTGTTGCGACCCGCCACGCTGAATTCCACGCCGGCGATCAGGCCCAGCGTCGGGCTGAAGTGGTACTCCACGGCCGGCGCCAGGGTGACGCTGCGGCTGGCCGGGCGATGTTCCTCGATGCGCTCGACGTGGCCGCTGGCGTTACGCGCGAAACCACTCAGGCGCTGGCCGGTCTCGCGGCTGGCGGCCACTTCCATCACGCCGACCCAGCGCGGATTGAAGCTGTACTCGGCCCCCACCGACAGGCCCAGCACCGAACCGCGGGAGATGTGTCCCTGGAAGCTGTCATCGGTGCCGTAGACGCTGGCCCCGGAGATCGCCGTGCGCGACGGCGCCGGCCCCGCGCTGAGCTGGGCGCGCCAGCGCAGCGGGCGGTCGTTGCCCAGCCAGACCACCTGCTGCACGCCCAATGCGGCAGTGGTGCGCTGCACACCGTCGCCCTGCGCATCAAGCGGATTGCCGGTGATGCGGTCATGGCTGCCGGTACTGAAGCGCTGCACCAGCGCGACCGAGATGGCCGGACGCGTGCCATCGGCATTGGGCGCCTGCAGCAGGTACTGCAGGCGCGCGGTGGTATCGCCGGCGCGGAAACCACTGCTGCGCGCGCTGCCCTGTTCGGCACGCGATGCACTGAGATTGACCTGGCCCATCACCCGGTCGCTGAAGCCGTAGATGATCGGCACTACCGTGGCCCACGCACCGCTGTGCTGCGCGCTGCCGCGGCGATGGCCGCCATCGTCATACTGATCGCGGCTGTCGACCCGCACCAGGTAGGGTTCGATGTACCAGTTGCCCTGCGGCAGGCCGGCCGGATTGGGGGTGATCAGCGGACCGGTGAAGTTGACCCCGTCCAGGCTGCGTTCGCCGGCTGCGGCACGGCCGTTGGCAAGGACGCTGGTCAGGACCAACAATGCGATGAGGATACAGCGTGGGTGATGCATGGCAGCCTCTTCTGGACAACGTGGGATGGAGTTCCACCCTGCGTTGCCGGAAGCGGCTGACCAATAAGGAAACTTTCAAAACGTCATGCGCGCTTGACGCAATGACGGAGCCTGGAAGGGGTCAGAGCCCTCGCCTGCGGCAAGGGATCCGACCCGGGATACCGGATCAGCCGCGGCGGCTGGCCCACTGCGCCAGCAGCACCGCCGTGGCCGAGGCCACGTTCAGGCTCTCCACTGCGCCGCTGCCGGGAATCGAGACCTGCAGGTCGCACGCACCCGCCAGGCCACGGTCCATGCCCTCGCCTTCGGCGCCCATCACATACACCAGGCGTTGCGGCAGCGCGGTGCGGAACACGTCGTCACCGCCCTCCACCAGGGTCGCGGCCAGGCCGAAACCGGCGGCACGCAACTGTGCCATCGCCTGAGCGGTCTCCGGCAGCTGCACCAGCGGCACCGCCTCGGCACCGCCCTCGGCCACGCGCGCGGCGGCACCGGACAGCGCCAGCGTGCTGCCGGCCGGCAGCAGCAGCGCCTTGGCACCGAAGTGCGCGGCCGAGCGCAGGATCGCGCCGAGGTTGTGCGGGTTGCCCACGCCATCCAGCCACAATGCCAGCGCCGGACCGTCACCGACCTGCTCCAGCCACTGCGACAGCGGCAGCGCCGGTGCGCGCAGCACATCGGCCACCACACCTTCATGATGAGTGGTGCCGGCAAGCTTGTTCAGATCGCCGTCTTCAACCACGCGATACCCCACGCGGTTGGCCACGCACCACTTCAGCAGCGGCTGCAGGCGCGGAATGCGCGCCTCCAGCAGGTACAGCTTGCGCAGCGCCTGCGGCCGCGCTTCGAACGCGGCCAGCACGGCATTGAGGCCGTACAGGCGCAGCTCGTCGCTGCCACCGCGCCCACCACCGCCCGTGGCCGGCACCTCCGGACGCGGCAACGGCGTTGCGCGCGGCGGACGGGCGGACGGGCGGCGGTTGTTCCAAGGGTTGTTCACTTACACACTCTCCTGCTTGCGCTGGCGCCAGAAATCGGCGTTCTTGATGCCCAGGGCATCAGGGTCGAACACCGGATCCAGGCCGAGCTTCTTCTGTCGTTCGTAGTCACGCAGGGCCAGCATCGCCGGCTTCTGGATGATGAGGATGGCAATGATGTTCAGCCAGGCCATCAGGCCCACGCCGATGTCACCCAGCGCCCAGGCCAGGGTTGCATTGTGGAACGCGCCGAACACCACCATGCCGATGATGCCCAGGCGCAGCACCAGCACCGTCAGCGGGCGCTTCTTGTTGTGGTTCACATAGCTGAGGTTGGTCTCGGCCATGTAGTAGTACGCCATGATGGTGGTGAAGGCGAAGAAGAAGATGGCGATGGACACGAACGCCGAACCCCAGCCCGGCAGCACGGCTTCCACGCCGGCCTGGGCGTAACCGGCGCCTTCGGGAATGCCGGCCAGGCCCTGGAAGATCGGCGGGGCGCTGGCGCCTGCAGGCGAGTAGACGTTGTAGGTGCCGCTGGCCAGGATCAGGAACGCGGTAGCGGTGCACACCATCATGGTGTCGAAGTAGATGGCGAAGGCCTGCACGTAACCCTGCTTGGCCGGGTGCGAGACTTCCGAGGCAGCCGCTGCATGCGGGCCCGAACCCTGGCCGGCTTCGTTGGCGTAGATGCCGCGCTTGATGCCCCACTCCACCGCCAGGCCCATCATCGCGCCGAACGCGGCGTGGGTGCCGAAGGCGCTGCTGAAGATGATGTTGAACATCTCCGGCACGCGGTCGTAGTTGATGATCATGATGACGATGGCCATCAGGATGAAGCCGGCGGCCATGAACGGCACCACCACTTCGGCGAAGTTGGCGATGCGCTTGACGCCGCCGAAGATCACCACGCCCAGCAGCAGCGCCACCACGATGCCGATGCCCAGCTTCAGCGCCTGCACCGATTCCATGCCGAAGGCCTGGCCATCGAGCGGACCGCACAGCGCGGTGCCACGGCAGGCGTTGATGATGCTGTCGGCGATGGCGTTGGCCTGCACGCCCGGCATCAGGAAGCCGGCGGCGATGATCGTGGCGATGGCGAAGGCCAGCGCGTACCACTTCAGGCCCATGGCCTTTTCGATGTAGTACGCCGGGCCACCGCGGTAGCGGCCTTCGGCGTCCTTGGTCTTGTAGATCTGCGCCAGGGTGCATTCCACATACGACGTGGACGCGCCGAGGAAGCCCATCACCCACATCCAGAAGATCGCACCGGGGCCGCCGAAGGCGATAGCGGTGGCCACGCCGGCGATGTTGCCGATACCCATGCGGCCGGCCATCGACATGGCCAGGGCCTGGAACGAGGACACACCGGCGTCGGATTTCTCACCCTTGACGGTGAGGCGGCACATCTCGAAGAAGCCGCGGATCTGCATGAAGCGCGTGCGCAGGCTGAAGAACAGGCCGGCGCCCAGGCACACGAAGATCAGTGCCTTGCTCCAGATGATGCTGTTGATGAAGTGTACGGTTGCTTCCACGCGCGCTCTCTCCAGTCGGCGGGTTGTAAGGACGTCCCGTCGGCTGGAGGGGACCGGTCGATTCTCCCTGATCGCAGGCCGCTGCGGTAGCGCCAGAAGACAAGGGGTCGGATCCCTTGCGCAGCGCGCGAGGGCTCCGACCCCGGTTCGCCCGTTTGAGGGGTTGGGGTCAGCGCCCTTTTCTGGCGAAAGGGATCTGACCCCGGGGGTTCACGGCAGCTGCGTGCGTACCCGGGCGAAGCGGCGCAGGTCGTGCAGCACGCCACGCTTGTAGACGGCGCAGCGCTCCACGCCCTCCTCCTGGAAGCCGTTCTTTTCCAGCACCCGCGCCGAGCCGAGGTTGAAGTCCACCACCGTGGCCTGCAGCCTGAACAGGCGCAGCTGGTCCATCACCCACGGTGCGAACAGGCCGACCACACGGGTCATCACGCCCTTGCCCCAATGCGCCTGGCCCAGCCAGTAGCCCAGTTCGGCGGTATGCCCCCGCTCGGCCACGCCCTGCTGGGCGCCGACGCTGCCGCAGGCCTGGCCGTCGATCTCGATGGCCAGGTTCAGGGTGCCGGGGGCCAATACGCGGCCCTCAAGGAAGGCCTCGCCATCGGCGCGCGTGTACGGGTACGGGAAGCGGTCGCGCAGGCCGCGAGACACCTCGGCGTCGTTGGCGTGGCGCAGCAGGGATTCCAGGTCTTCATTGCGCCAGGGACGCAGTCGGAAACCTTCACCCTGGAGTGGCGGGGTCAGAGCCCTTTCCGTTCCGGAAAGGGATCCGACCCCTGGCCCAACCCCGCCGGCGCGCCGGTCAGGCATGGCCGCCCACCGACGGCGACGCTGCTTCCTGCGTCTCCAGCTCGCGCTTCACCGCTTCCGGCGAACGGGTGTACGGGGCCAGCCGCGCGTAGAACGCCGGCACCACGAACAGCGACAGGAACGTCGAGAGGGTCACGCCGAAGATGATCACGATGCCGATCGTGCCACGGCTGGCCGAACCGGGGCCACCGGCCACCACCAGCGGGATGGCGCCGACCACGGTCGCGATCGAGGTCATCAGGATCGGGCGCAGGCGCACCATCGCCGATTCGATGATCGCCTCGCGTACGCTGCGGCCATCGTCGCGCAGCTGGTTGGCGAATTCGACGATGAGGATGCCGTTCTTCGCAGCCAGGCCGACCAGCATGACGATGCCGATCTGGCTGAACAGGTTCACCGTGCCGCCACTCACCCACAACCCGACCAGCGCGCCGAGCACGCCCAGCGGCACCGTCAGCATGATGGTCAGCGGATGGATGAAGCTCTCGAACTGCGCGGCCAGCACCAGGTAGACCACCAGCAGCGCCATGGCGAAGGTGAGCAGCACAGCGCCGCCGGCGCTCTGGTACTCACGCGATTCGCCCTTCCAGTTCACCTGCGCGTACTGCGGCAGTTCTTCCTGGGCCACGTTCTGTGCCCAGGCAATGGCCTCGCCCAGCGGATAGCCCGGCGCCAGGCCGGCACTGATGGTGATCGAGCGCAGGCGGTTGAAGCGGTTCAGCGTGCCGGCCTCGGCCACTTCACTCAGCGTGACCAGGTTGGACAGCGGCACCAGCTCACCGGAGGTGGCGCGCACGCGGATCGCGGCCAGGTCGGCCGGGCTGGCACGGCCATCGCGGCCGGCCTGCACCAGCACGTCGTACTCCTCGCCGTTGTCGACGAAGGTGGTGACGCGACGCGAGCCCATCATGGTTTCCAGCGCCGAACCGATCGCGGTCACCGGCACCCCAAGGTCGGCCGCACGCTGGCGATCGATGTTCACCCGCATCTGCGGCCGGGTTTCCTTGTAGTCCGAGTCCGGGCCGACCAGCCCGGGATTGTCGGCCATGCGCAGCAGGATGCGATCGCGCCACTGCGCGATCTCGGCATATTCCGGACCGCCCAGCACGATCTGGAACGGCTGCCCGCCGCTGCGCACCAGGCCGCCGCCGACCTGCGTACGCACGCGCACGCCGCGGATGGTGTCCAGTTCCTTCTGCAGTTCGTTGGCCACGTCCGGCGTGGCCTCGCTGCGCTGGCGCCACGGCTGCAGGAAGATGCTGACGCGGCCGGTGTGCATCTCTTCGCTGGCCCCGAAGCCGCCGGGCACGCGCGGATTGGCGCGCACGATCGGCTTGTCCGGGCCCACATGCGGCGCCAGCAACGCTTCCACCTGCTGCACCTGCTGCACGGTGTAGTCGTAGCCGGCGCCTTCCGGGCCGTCGATCATGATCTGGAACGAGCCGCGGTCTTCGGCCGGCGCCAGCTCCGACGGCAGCAGCTTCAGCAGGCCCCAGCTGGCGGCCAGCGCGGCGACCATCACCAGCAGGTAGATCCAGGTGCGGTCGACGTGGTGATCGAGCACCCGCCCATAGGCACCGGCAAGGCGTTCCAGGTTGCGGTTGATGAAGCCGTGCAGCCCGCGTGGAGCCTGCCCGGTGTGCGGCTTGAGCAGCTTGGAGGCCATCATCGGCGTCAGCGTCAGTGCCACGAACGCGGACAACGCGACCGCCGCCGCCAGTGCCACCGCCAGCTCGCGGAACAGGCGCCCGGTGTTGCCTTCCAGGAAGCCGACCGGCAGGAACACCGCCACCAGCACCGCGGTGGTGGCGATCACCGCGAAGGCGACCTGCGCGGTGCCGCGCTTGGAGGCCACCAGCGGTGGCTCGCCCAGGTCGATGCGGCGTTGCACGTTCTCCACCACCACGATCGCATCGTCCACCACCAGGCCGATGCACAGCACCAGCGCCAGCAGGGTCAGCAGATTGATCGAGAAGTCGAACGCGTACAGCGCGATGAACGCCGCGACCAGGCACACCGGCACCGTCACCGCCGGGATCAACGCGGCGCGGAAACTGCCGAGGAACAGCCAGATCACCGCCAGCACCAGGATCATCGCTTCCACCAGCGTGGCGTAGACGCGGTCCACGGCCGCTTCGATGAAGGTGGTGTTGTCGAAGGCGACGAAGATCTGCGTGCCCTTGGGCAGGGTCAGCGCCACCCGCTCGGCTTCAGCGCGCGCGGTGCGCGCCACGTCCAGCGCGTTGGCGGTGGAGGTCTTGACGATGCCCAGGCCGATGCCCGGCTCGCCGTTGCTGCGGTAGTACGCGCGGCGCTCGGCCGAGGCCAGCTCGATCTTCGCCACGTCGCCCATGCGCACCACGTAGCCGTCGCGGCCCTTGCCCAGCGGGATGGTCGCGAAGTCCTCGGGCTTGATGTAGTTGCGCTCCACGCGCAGGGTGAAATCGCGGTCGGTCGACTCGATGCGGCCGGCCGGCAGCTCCACGTTCTCGTTGCGCAGCGCGGTTTCCACGTCACCGGTGGTCAGGCCGCGTGCGGCCAGCTGGTCGCGGTCCAGCCAGATGCGCATCGCATAGCGCTGGCGGCCGCCGATGCGGACCTGGGCCACGCCATCCAGGCTGGAGAAGCGATCGACCACGTAGCGGTCGGCGTAATCGCTCAGTTCCAGCGTGTCCATGGTCGAAGAGACCATGTTGAACCAGATGATCGGGTCGGCATCGCTCTCGACCTTGGCGATTTCCGGCGGCCGCGCTTCTTCCGGCATGCGGTCGGCCACGCGGCTGACCGCGTCGCGCACATCGTTGGCCGCCGCTTCGATATCGCGGTTGGAGGTGAACTCGATGCTGACCTGCGAGCGGCCGTTGGTGCTGCGTGCGTTGATCGTATCGATGCCCTCGATGCCAGCCAGCGCATCTTCCAGCACCTGGGTGATGCGGCTTTCAATGACCGCCGCCGAGGCGCCGGTGTAGTCCACCGAGACCGAGACGATCGGCGGGTCGATGGCCGGCAGTTCGCGCAGGGTCAGGCGGGTGAAGGACATCACGCCCAGCACCAGCAGCAGCAGGCTCATCACCACGGCGAACACCGGGCGCTGGATGGAAATGTCGGACAGCTTCATCCGCCGTGGCCCTCGGCCGCGACCGGCGCCGGCGCATCAGCCGGCTCGCCGCCATGGGCTGGCGCGACGTCCTTGGCCGCGACCTTCAGACCCGGGCGCAGCTTGCCGGTGCCGTCGACCACGATGCGCTGGCCGGCCTCCAGGCCCTGCTTGATCTCGACGACGCCCGCACGGCGCGCGCCAGTGACCACATCCACGCGCTCGACGCTGTTGTCGCTCCTGATGCGGTACACGAAGGTATCGCGGCCGACCTGCACCACCGCAATTTCCGGAACCACCAATGCCGGGCGCTCGGGGCGGAACAGGCGCACGTCCAGCAGCATGCCCGGGCGCAGCGCATGGTCGCCGTTGGCGAAATCGGCACGCACGGTCACCGCGCGGGTGGCCGGATCAATGCGCGCATCGATGGTGCTGACCTCGCCCTCGAAGGTGCGACCCGGCCATGCCACGCTGGTGGCGCTGACCTTGTCACCGACGCCGAGCGCGGCCAGTTCCACTTCCGGCACTTGGAAATCAACGTGCATGTGCTCGATGTCATCGAGCGTGGCGATCACCGTGGTCGGCGTCAGCAGCGTGCCCGGGCTGACCTGGCGGATGCCGAGCACGCCGGCGAACGGCGCACGCACGCGACGGTCGGCGATGTCCGACTGCATCTGCGCCACGCGCGCTTCGGCGGCATCGCGGATCGACTTCTGGGTATCCAGCGTAGCGCTGGACACCAGCCGCTGGGTGGCCAGCTCGCGCTGGCGCCTGTACAGCTGGTCGGCCTCGTGGAAGGTGGCCTGCGCCTGCACCAGTGCGGCCTCCTGGGCTTGGCCGCGCAGGGTGACGATCGGCGCACCGGCCGCCACGTGCTGGCCGCTTTCAAAATGCACTTTCTCGACGATTTCGCTGACCTTGGCGGTAACGCTGATCGATTCACGCGCCCTGGCCGTGCCTAGTGCCTGCAGGGTGTCGTTCCACTGCCGGGACTGCACGACCTGTGCCGTGACCGGCACCGCTTCGCCCTGCCGACGTGCGGCGGCCTCCTGTTTGCCTGCGCACCCGGCCACCAGGGCCAGGCTGAGGCCAAGGGCCAGGGTCGAAGCGATACGAGCCAACATGAACGGTCCAGATTGATCCACGGCCGCCGAGTGTAGGCAAGGGCCTGCGAAAGCGGTATGTGCCAAGCGTTTACCGGCGTGGAACCGCAGCTGCGATAGCGCCTTGAACCCGTTCCATGCAAGGCTGCCGGCTGCGATGTCGGCGTGTGTCGAGGTGTATCCCGCGCCCCATCGAGGCGGCGGCCGTCGTAGAGTCGAACCAGCCCGACGGAGGGCGTCGGGTGGGGACGGATCCTGGCGGGGATCCGGCCCCTTTTTTTTGCCGCTTACGCACCGCTGGCGGCGGGCCATGCCCGGAGCATCAGTACCGGTAGTTCAGCTTCATCCACAGGCTGCGCCCCGGCTCATTGATGCGTACCGGGTCGGCGGGGAAGCCGAAGTCGGCACTGCCGGCCAGGTTCAGGTGTTCGCTGTAGGCGCGGTCGAACAGGTTGTCGATGCCTGCACTGAGCTGCAGCTGCGAGCTGAAACGATAGGCTGCATTGAGCGCGAAGGTGGCGAAACCCGCGCTCGGTCCAAGGTCCTGCGCGACGACGTTGCCTTGGCCAACTGCGACACGATGCTGGTGGGTCACCGCACGCAGCAGCGCACCGGCGCTCCAGCGCTGGCCCTCCCAGTTCGCACTCAGGCGCGCTTCCAGCGGCGGCATCTGCGGCAGCGGACGCTGCTGATCGCGGTTCTCGCCCCACGCATAGGCCAGCGTGCCGCCCAGTGTCCACTGCTGGGCCAGGCTCACTTCCAGGCCAGCCTCGGCACCGGCGATACGCGTGTCGACATTGCTGGCCTGGCTCATGCCCATCATGCCGCTGCCGTGGTAGGTGAACAGGATGTAGTCCTGGATCTGCCCGGCGTAGGCCGAGACCCAGGCCTGCACGCGTGGTCCCTTGTACTGCAGGCCGACGTCGAGCTGGGTGGTGCGCTCGGGCTGGATGCCGGCAAACGCGTTCACCGCACCGGCCGGGCCGCGGTCGGGCGAGAACAGCTCCCAGTAGTCGGGCATGCGTTCACTGTGGCCGAGCCCGGCATACGCGGTCAGGCCATCGGCCAGGTCCTGCTCGGAGCGCAGGAAGCCGCTGCCAAGCCATGCCTTGCGACGCTCGCCCGCGGTCGGATTGGGCATGTTCCCCATCATCCCGCCGATCGATTGCCGCGCGCCGCGCACGCTGGCACGGTCGACGCGCAGGCCGCCGATCCAGCGCTGGCCGGTACCGGCGCCGAGCGTCAACTCGGTGAATGCGCCATAGCGGCTAGAACTGGCATCGGTCTCCCACGCTGCCTGGCGGTAGGTGCCGCGGCCCATGCCCATGCGACCACGGTGCCGGCTGTCTTCGCCATCCACGCCGGCGACCAGCTGCACGTCCTGCCAGCGCCACTCGGAACTGACCCGGCCGCCCTGGGTGCGTCGATCCACGTTCGACGCCATCGGCATCGGCATCATGCTGTGCGGATTCGGGGTGCGCAGCGTGTAGTTGTCCATCACGTGGTCGGCCTCGTTGTAGTACACGTTGGCCTGCACCGTGTCCCACGCCCCCGGCAGGTTGCGCTTCTCGAAGCGCGCGGCGTAGCTGGTGCGTTCGAATGAGGCACCGTCCATGCCGCGCCCGGCGTACCGCGCGATGGCGTCGCCGGCACCGGCGGAGACTTCCAGCAGCGTGTCGGCATCCGGCGTCCAGCCGATGGCCACGTCACCATTCCACTTGCGCCACTTCGACGGCACCACCTCACCGTGGCCGTCCGTGTAGTCATCGGCTTCGGATCGGTTGCCGCTGGCGCGCACATAGCCGGTCGGGTTGCCCAGGGTCAGGTCCAGCACCTGGTCGTTGCGGTTGCGCGAACCGACCAATGCACTGGCATCGGCGCGCAGGCCGGGCTCCTCGAAGCGCGGCGTATCGCGCTCGAAACGCACGGTGCCCGCCGACGCACCCGCGCCCCAGCGCACGCTCTGCGGGCCCTTGATGATGGTGAGCCGGTCGAAGCTCTCCGGCGCGATGTAGGACAGCGGATTGTCCATCCGCGATGGGCAGGCACCGATCAGGTTGCCATCATTGCTGAGGATGTTCAGGCGCGAACCGAACATGCCTCGCAGCACCGGGTCACCGTTGGTGCCACCGTTGCGGATGGCGGAGAAGCCCGGAACGGTCTTCAGGTAATCGGCGCCGTCGCTGGCGGGCACCGGTTGCCGTGGCAGGCGCGGGTCGGTCACCCAGTGCAACGGCGAGGACGGTGCGGCGGCGGTGACCACCAGCGTGTCGAGGGTGCGCGCCTCTTCGGCGGGCGCAGCATGAGCCAGCGTTGCAGCCACGGCCAGGCCAAGGGCAACCGGCAGGCGCGCGCAGGCGCCCGCAGGGCGGGAAGTCATTTTCATCGGAACAGCTCCAAGGTACGCACGCGCGCACGGCGCCCGGTCAGGCGTCGTGCGGCAGATTCATGGGGACATCAGCGGACGATGGAGCGGCGCGGTGGCCCACGCGCGGCGTGTGCCGGCCAGCGCAGCGCCGGCAGCACCTGTTGCGTCCACGCGAACGTCAGCCGTGGCCGCCACAGCAGCGGCAAGAGCAGCACCAGCACCGCCAGCCAGGGCAGCAGGCGCATGGCCAGCACGCAGTATTCGCAGGCGTCGCCGTGCATGGCGTGGGGATCGGCCGGTGGGGTCGGATCCTTCTGCCCATGCAGAGGGCTCTGACCCAATCCGGCGCCGTCGTGATGCATGTGCGCGTGGTCCATGCCCGCCATCGCTGCGTGGCCCACCGATGGCGCCTGCAGCGCGCGGCTGACCAGCGGCGCAAGCACCATCAGCAGCGTCGCCAGGACGGCGAGCTGGAGCAGGAGACGCTGCGGGCGGGACAGGCGGGTCACCGCGCTAGTGTAGAGGCGGGTCCAGGGTTGCCCGTGCGACGAACCGTCGCAGGACGGGGTTTATCGGCAGGGCTGCGCCCTGCACCCGCTGCGAGCTGGAGCAACAGCAACAGCAACAGCCGAAGCAAAAGCGGGTTTCCTGTGGGATGGCGGGGCGGGTCCGGTTGCGGGAGACGCCGTAAACCCGTCCCTGGGGGCTTGGCCGCGGCATCCATGCCGCGGACACTCCCGCAACCGGACCCACCCCGCCTTCGACAGATCTCTGCGATCTGCAGTAGCAACTGTCTTGTCAGGGGCAGCCGAGGGCCACCTCGGCGTCCCGCTTACGGGCGTTTAGGATCACCAGCATTTTGCGCATGACCGCCACGAGCGCCACCTTGCTCGCTTTGCCCTTGGCCTTCAGGCCAGCGTAAAACGCGCGCAGTCTTGGCTCGTACCGGATGGCCGTCAGGGCCGCCATGTAAAGGGCTTCGCGTACCACCGCGCGCCCACCACTGATCCGCCGTTGGCCCTGCCAGGTGCCACTTTCGCGGTTCATCGGGGCCAGCCCCACCAGCGACGCTATGGCTTTGCTTCCCAAGCTGCCCAGTTCGGGCAACTCGCAGGCCAGTGTGCTGATCAGGATGGGGCCGACGCCTTTGAGCGCGCCGATGTTCTTCCAGCCAGGCTGTCCCTCAAGCTGCTCGGCAATAGCTTTGTCCAGTTGCTTCAGGTCGTCAGATAGCTGAGCTATATAGCGTTGCTTCATCGCAATCAGATCCGGATCGACCAATCGCCGCAAGCGCTGCATCTCACTGACCCGCATCTGCACCAGATGCCTGCGGCATTGCGCAAATTCAGCCAGACGCTGCTGCCAAGGGGCAGGCGGTACGTAGCGGGTCAGCGGTAACAAATGGGCCATCTGCGCCAGCACTGTCGCATCGAGCCGATCGGTCTTTGCGGCACGGCCCGTGCCTTGGGCAAATCGCCGTGCACGCGCCGGATTGATTCGCACCATCGGCAGGCCGGCGGCGTGCAATGCATCCAGAGCAGCACGCTCGTAACCCCCGCTTGCCTCAAGAACGACCTGCTTGATCGGCCACGTCTTCAGCCACCGAATCAAGCGTACAAAGCCGCGCTTGTCGTTGCTGAATTGGCGAAACTGCTCTCCATGGACGGCCACATCCAGCGTGGCTTTGCTCACATCAATCCCGATCCCAAACATGGCAGAACTCCGCTAGGCTGACAGGGTCGAGAGCTCTCCCCGCTTGCCCAGTCTTATCAGTTCGAGCGCCAACTCAACCAACTGTTCGGGCGGTTCAGGGAGAATCCGGCGTGGGGACCCAAGCTACTTCTCGGTCGCAAGACCTGGATCCACACGGTCGCCCACGCCGGGCTCTCGGCACCCAAGGTGCCAGATCGGCAAGAGATAAGATCCACGCCATGCGTGGATGAGTCTCCATCGGAATCGAATATTTCGAATTGGAATTGAAATGCGTCCACGCATGGCGTGGCTCTACCGTGTCGACCAAGGTCGACACCTACCAACAGCCGTCGGAACCTGTCAGAGGTGGGGCGGTGTGGGCAGGCAGGACCGTTGGCGCCATGGATGGCGCCATCGAGCCCCCATGGGTGAGGGCGCTTTGCTTGCGAAGCACTGCTTCGCAAGCGCCCGAACGCGCAGCCGCCGGCGGCTGGGCCGGACCGCGGAGCGGGGTTTACGGCGTGTCCTGCCTGCCCACACCGCCCCGCCATCCCACAGGAAACCCGCATTTGATGTTGATGTTGCTTCTGAGGTTGCCGGCCAGCGGCCGGCACTACCGCAGGTGCAGGGCTGCAAGCCCTGCTCGACCCACCTCACACCGTGATGGTCTGGGTCAGCGACTCCCAGGTTGGTGGCAGCGGCCACGCGGCCGCCTGGTTGCCGTCCAGCACCCTGCGCAGGTCGCGCGGATCGATCTGCGGGGCCAGCACGTGCACCAGCTCCAACGCGTAATCACGCAGCACGCGGTCGCGTGGCAGCACTGCCCAGGCGATGCACTCGGCAATCGGCGCCGGCGCCGGCCAGGCCTTCAGGTCTTCATCGTTGGAACTGACCGCCATCTCGGCCAGCAGGCCCACGCCCAGGCCCGTACGCACGTAGGTCTTGATCAGGTCGGCATCGAGCGCGGTCAGTGCCAGGTCGGGCACCAGCCCATGGGCGGCGAAGGCGCGCTGCAGCGACGAATTCGGGCGGGTCGAGGATTCGTAGCTGATCAACGGCTGCCGCGCCAGCGCGGCCAGGTCCGGTGCGCGACCGGCGCGGTCCAGCGGGTGGCCCTTGGGCACCACCACCAGCCGCCGCCAGCGGAACAGGGGAACCGCGATGCCATCGGTCGGTTCACCGCCAGCGGTGCTGATGATCGCGATATCGGCATCCCCCTGGTTCAAGCGGTCCAGCGCGTCGGCTTCACCGGCCTGCTGCAGGTGCACGCTGACCTGCGGGTAGGCCTGCTTGATCGCCGCCACCGCCGGTGGCAGCACGAAGCGCGCCTGGGTGTGGGTGGTGGTCAGGATCAGCTGGCCCTGGCTCTCGCGGCGCTGGTTGGCGGCGTAGGTGCGGATATTGTTGGCCTCGGCCAGCACCGCTCGGGCACGGGCGATCACCTCGCTGCCGGCTGGGGTGACCGACTCCAGGCTGCGGCCCTTGCGCACGAACAACAGGAACCCGAGCTCATCCTCCAGCTGCTTGAGCTGCTTGGACAGGCCAGGCTGGGTGGCGTGCACGCGCGAAGCGGCCAGCGTGATGTTCAGCTCGGCGTCGGCGATGGCAACCAGGTAGCGCAGCTGGGTCAGCGTCATGGGAGGCAGGCGGCGTGGGGCGGAGGTCCACTCTAGGGTCAATTGCCGTCACCAGCTTATAACCAAAGGTTGTTTAAGAAAGGTATCTGGTCATTTCCGGGCGTCATATGCCGGCGCTACGGTCAGCCGGCAGCCGCTGGCCTGAACAGCCAGCCCTCCCCCTTCGCCCGCCGAAGCCCGGCGTGGCCCCCGTTTCCGGAGCGCTTCCATGGCCCTGTACGACTCCATCCTCGATACCGTCGGCAACACCCCCATCGTCAAGCTGCAGCGCCTGGCACCGCCGCAGGTCAGCGTCTACGTCAAGGTTGAATCGTTCAATCCGGGCGGCTCGGTCAAGGACCGCCTGGCGCTGGCGATCATCCTCGATGCCGAAGCACGTGGCCTGCTCAAGCCGGGCGACACGATCGTGGAGGCCACCTCGGGCAACACCGGCGTGGCGCTGGCGATGGTCGCCGCCGCGCGCGGCTATAAGTTCGTGGCCACCATGGTCGAGACGTTCTCGGTGGAGCGCCGCAAGCTGATGCGCGCGTACGGTGCCAAGGTCATCCTGACCCCGGCCGCCGAACGCGGCAGCGGCATGGTGCGCAAGGCGCGCGAGCTTGCCGAGCAGCACGGCTGGTTCCTGGCCAGCCAGTTCGCCAACCCGGCCAACCCGGCCTATCACCGCAACACCACCGCTGCGGAAATCCTGCGCGACTTCGCCGGCAAGCGGCTGGACTACTTCGTCAGCGGCTGGGGCACCGGCGGTACGCTCACCGGCGTGGGCGAGGTCCTGAAGGTGGCGCGCCCGCAGACCCGCATCATCGCCACCGAGCCGGCCGGCGCTGCCCTGCTCAAGGGCGATGACTGGAAACCGCACAAGATCCAGGGCTGGACCCCGGACTTCGTGCCGGACGTGCTCAATCGCGATGTGGTGGATGAACTGCTGTCGGTCGAAGATGACCGCGCGATCGCCACCGCGCGCCGCCTGGCTGCCGAGGAAGGCATCTTCGTCGGCATCTCTGCCGGTGCCACTGTGGCCAGCGCGCTGGACGTGGCGGCCCGCGCAGAACCGGGCGCGGTGATCCTGGCGATGCTGCCGGATACCGGTGAACGCTACTTCTCCACGCCGCTGTTCGCCGATGTCAACGAAGGCTCCGACGACGACTGGCTGGCCGGCCTGCCGTGACACCGGGGGTCGGATCCCTTTTCCGAAGGGAAAGGGCTCCGACCCCGTTCTGCTTCAGCCTGCGTGAAGGCGTCGCCCGCCATCGTGCGTGAAGGCCGTCGGATCGCAGCGCGTGAGACGGTCATGACGCAGCATCGATGCCCTGTCCCCTACCGTGGGAACAGCCGGCGCAGCTGCTGCGCGGATCACCTCACAGGCAGGAGACGGACGCATGAAGATCGAGGTTTGGCAGGGTGACATCACGACCCTGGCGGTGGATGCGATCGTCAACGCGGCCAACGAAACACTGCTCGGTGGCGGCGGTGTCGACGGCGCGATCCATCGCGCGGCCGGCCCGGCATTGCTGGCCGAGTGCGCACAGTTGCCGGAGTTGCGCCCGGGCGTGCGTTGCCCGACGGGCGAAGTGCGCGCCACCAGTGCCCATGCGCTGCCGGCGCGCCATGTACTGCACACGGTCGGCCCGGTCTGGCATGACGGCCAGCGCGACGAACCGGCGTTGCTTGCCAACTGCTACTGGAAGTCGCTGCAGCTGGCCGAGTCGCTGGGCGTGCAGTCGATCGCGTTCCCGGCGATCAGCTGCGGTGTCTATGGCTATCCGCTGTACCAGGCGGCGCAGATCGCAGTGACCGAAACACTGGCCTGGCAGCGCAGCCACGCGCAACCGATGCGGATCGTGCTGGTGGCGTTCAACACCGCCACCGCCAAGGCCTACCAGCAGGCGCTGAACGCCGCCGGGCAAGGCGCGGACAGCGAACCGCGCGGGTCGATGCTGCCGCCCTTGGGCGATGCGGGCTTTGCCGCCGCGCACTGACCGCCGGTACGCGACGCATGAAGAAAAGGCCGGGCAATGCCCGGCCTTTTCCTTGGCAGCGTTGCGCTGATCCACGCGTAGCGCGGATCACCGTCAACGGCTGGCGGCTTCCACGGCTGCAGCATCATCGGCGCTGGCCGCAGCATCGGCCGCTGCACGCGCCGCCGAAGCCGCAGCTCCATCCGCGCTGGCACCCTCCACCTGCACGCGCACTTCCACCAGGCCCGCGCCATTGCTCAGGCTGGACACATCCACGGTGTAGTGACCGGCCGGCAGGGTTTCTTCCAGGCGCGCATTGGTATCGTTGCCGCCGTCATCGTCGGTCAGCTCGACGTCGCCGCCAACGACGCGCAGCACGGTATCGACCTGGCTGGAGATCGCATCCAGGCGGACATCGGCCGGACGGTCCAGGGACAGCAGGAAGCGGCGGCGGCCATCGTTGTCGAGCATCGTGTACACGCTGCCCGACTTCGGCAGCGCCGTGCCATCACGTTCAACCAGGTTGCCCGGCAGCTCGATGCGCTTGGCAGACAGCTTGAACATGCCGCTGACGCCGCTGCCAAGGCCACGTGCCGTCAGGGTGTACTTGCCCGGCTTCAACGACAGGCTCAGGCGCGAGTTGATGCCGTCACCATCATCGTTCTCGGCATCCACGTCCGGCCCTTCCAGCTTCAGCACCGGATCGAACGCATCCGACTCCAGGCGGATGTCGTACAGGCCGGCCTTGTCCACCTGCAGGGTGTATTCCTGGGCTTCGCCGGCCAGCATGTCGACGATTTCGCCAGCGCCGGCGATCGGCTTGCCGTCGTACGGCACCAGCTTCTCGGCACGCAGACGGTACGGACCGTAATCGGTCGAGCCGTTGGCGTTGACCGCCACCTGGTAGGTGCCGGCACCGTTGGCACGGAACGCCAGCGAGACGTCGTCCGCGCGCTCGTAACCGGTGGCACTGCTGGCCACCAGGCTGCCGTTGCTGAATACCGCGATCGAGCCACTCAGCGAACCGGTCAGCTTCAGTCCAACCAGCTGCCGGTCTTCCAGCTTGATCTGGTAAAGCTGGTGGTGGCTGCCATCGTTGTAGTTGATGCCGCTGCGCGAGGTGATCTCGCCGGACACCGGTTTGTCGAAATCGAGGGACGCGGCCTTGCCCGCATCCGCGCCGCCGCCGATGCGGTTGCAACCGCCGGCGACGAGGGCCGTGGCAACGGCCAGAGTCATTGCTGCCAGACGCATGTTGTTTCTCCTTGGCCTTCCATGTGGTTCCCGCGTACCGGCCGGGCACACGGGGGCGGAAAAGATACCCGCAAAAGCAAACGCCGGCGCGATGCCGGCGTTGCCCTGTTCATCCAGCGATCGGGCGGATCAACCGTTCCACTTGCCCAGCGCGGCCAGGCCATTATCCTTGGCGCGCTCGTACACGGTCTTCTGGGCGGCGGCGTAGTTGCCCTTCATGTCCTTGGCCCACAGCTTCAGCGCGGCCTGCTGCATGGCGCGGCCGTAGGAGAAGCTCAGCGGCCACGGCAGGTTGCCCAGCTGGTTCATCGCGTTCAGGTGTTCGGTGGACTGCTCGTCGGTCTGGCCGCCGGACAGGAACACCACGCCCGGCAGGATCGCCGGCACGGTGCTCTTCAGGCACATCACGGTCGACTCGGCCACTTCCTCGACATCGGCCTGCTCTTCGCAGTCCTTGCCCGAGATGACCATCGATGCCTTCAGGATGGTGCCTTCCAGCAGCACGTTCTGCTGGTACAGGGCGTCGAACAGCGAACGCAGGGTGGCTTCGGTCACTTCGTAGCAGGTTTCGATGTCATGGTCGCCATCCATGATCACTTCCGGCTCGACCATCGGCACCAGGCCGCATTCCTGGCACAGGGCCGCATAACGGGCCAGCGCATGGGCATTGGACTCGATGCAGGTACCCGACGGAATGCTCTCGCCGATGTTGATCACCGCACGCCACTTGGCAAAGCGCGCGCCCAGCTTGTAGTACTCCTGCAGGCGCTCGCGCAGGCCGTCCAGGCCTTCGGTCACCAGCTCGCCCGGGCAGCCGGCCAGCGGGTGCGCACCCTTGTCCACCTTGATGCCCGGAATCATGCCGTGGTCGGCCATGTACTTGGCGAACGGCACGCCGTCCTTGGTCGACTGGCGGATGGTTTCGTCGTACAGGATGGCGCCGGAAATGTGCTCGTTGAGCTTCGGCGTGGTCAGCAGCAGCTCGCGGTAGGCGCGACGGTTCTCCTCGGTGTTCTCGATACCGACGCCGGCGAAACGCTTGGCGATGGTAGCGGTGGATTCGTCGATCGCGATGATGCCCTTGCCCGGGGCGACCATGGCCTGGGCGGTTTCAGCCAGCTGTTCGATGCTCATGTATTTCCTGTGGCGGGTGCGGGAAAAACGTAAGTATAGCCCTGCTGCCCGTTGCCTCGCCGTGGAGGACAGGATGGAAACGCTTCCACGTCTACGCAGGACAATGGATGTCCTGCGACATGGGTCAGAGCCCCTTCGGGATCTGACCCCTGGCCAGTGCGGGGTCAGATCCCCGCAGGGGCTCTGACCCCGGATCGGCAGCGCCGGCCCGACCGTCAGGGCTTACAGGTCGCCCAGGCCGATGGCGCGGCCGTCCTCGCCCACTTCCAGCAGGCGCAGGGTATTGGTGGCACCGTGGGTTTCCATGTGCTCGCCGCTGGTGAACACGACGCGGTCACCGGCCTGCAGCAGTTCCGATTCGACCAGCAGGCGGATGCTGCCGCGCGCCGCTTCGCGCGGGGTCAGGCCGCGGCTGTCGAAGTTGATCGGGAACACATCGCGCATCAGCGCCATCTGGCGACGCGCACCATCGTGGCGGGTCACCGCGAACACCGGTGCCTTGGCGCGGAAACGCGACAGGTAACGCGCGGTGCCGCCGGATTCGGTCATCGCCACGATCGCGCGCACGCCCACGTGCTGCGACAGGAACATGGTGGCCATGGCGATGGCCTGGTCGGCACGTTCCAGGTTGCGCGGCGAGGCATTGAAGTCGGTCTCGGTCTGGAACTGGCGCTCGGCCCCCAGGCAGATGCGCGCCATCGCTTCCACGGCCTTCACCGGATAGGCACCCGCGGCGGTTTCGGCCGACAGCATCACCGCGTCGGTACCGTCGATGACCGAGTTGGCCACGTCCAGCACTTCGGCGCGGGTCGGGATCGGGCTTTCCACCATCGACTGCAGCATCTGCGTGGCGGTGATCACCACCTTGTTCTGCGCCAGCGAGGCCTTGATGATCTTCTTCTGCAGGCCCGGCAGCTCGGCATCGCCGATTTCCACACCGAGGTCGCCACGGGCGACCATCACCACATCGCTGGCCTCGACGATTTCTTCCAGGTTCTCGATCGCCTCGGTGCGCTCGATCTTCGACACCAGCGCCGCGTCACAGCCGTGCGAGCGCGCGATGTCGCGTGCGTCGTTCATGTCCTGTGCGTTGCGGCAGAACGACACGGCGATGAAGTCGACGCCGATCTTGGCGACGATGCCGATCAGTTCCTTGTCACGCTCGGTCAGCGCACCCAGCGAAAGGCCGCCGCCCTGCTTGTTCAGGCCCTTGCGGTCGGACAGCACGCCGTCGTTGAGCACGGTGTTGACGATGCGGTCGCCCTGCACTTCCACCACCTGCAGCTGCATCAGGCCGTCGTCGAGCAGCAGCACATCACCCGGGCCCACGTCCTGCGGCAGGCCGAGGTAGCTGACGCCCACCTGGCTGGCGTTGCCGGGCCCCGCGTTCTCGCTGGCGATCAGGTCGAAGCGGTCACCCGCCTTCAGCTGCACCTTGCCTTCGGCGAAGCGCTCGATGCGGATCTTCGGGCCCGGCAGGTCGGCCAGGATGCCCACTTCAACGCCCACCCGGGCCGACGCGGCGCGCACTTCGGCGGCGCGCTTGGCCTGGCCGGACGGATCGCCATGGCTGAAATTGAGGCGCACCACGTTGACGCCGGCGCGGAACAGATCCTCCAGCACGCCCGGCGGGTCAGTGGCCGGACCGAGGGTGGCAAGGATCTTGGTGCGACGCTGACGCTCGAACATGGTGGATGGGCCTCTCCCATTAAAGAACGGAAATTAGCACATCCTTCACGCCGCATGTATACGGTTACAGCCTTGTGCCGCCTGACTCCGCGGGTCATCGAACGGACATCATGCGGACATACGGTGGCGCAGGGCGTTCTGCAGCGCCGAGCCCATGCCCGGCCGGGCATGCGCCGGAGCAGCCGGGCCTCGGCTCGGCGCTGCAGCTAGCTAGGCCAGCAGCGTTTCCAGCTGCGCCGGTTCGCGTGCCAGCTGGCCAGCGCCGGCCGCAGTGAGTTCCGCCTCACCGCCAAAGCCCCACAGCACACCCACGCTGCGCAGGCCGTGGTGACGCGCGCCTTCGATGTCCATGCGGCGGTCGCCGATCATCCAGCACTGTGCGGGCTGCACCTGCAACCGGCGCAGAGCTTCCCCGACCAGCTCCGGCTTGTGGCTGCGCGAGCCATCCAGGGTCGAACCGATGATCTCCTCGAACAGCCCGCCAAACGGCAGGTGCTCAAGGATGCGACGCGCATGCGGCTCGTTCTTGGCGGTGACCACCGCCAGGCGGTGGCCACGGCCATGCAGCGTGCGCAGCGTGTCTTCCACCTGCGGGTACACCGTGTGTTCGCGCCAGCCTTCGACGTCGAACCGCTCGCGGTAGTAGCCCACCGCCTGTTCCACCCGCGCCGGTTCGATGAACAGCGGCGTGAAGGTGGTGCGCAGCGACGGACCGATCCAGCCCAGCAGGGTTTCCTGCGGCGGCACCGGATGGTCCATCTTCTGCAGCGCATAGGCGATGCAGGCGGTGATGCCGACCTGCGAATCGATCAGCGTGCCGTCGAGGTCGAAGAACAGCACATCCCTGTTGCGGTCGGCACTCATGCGCCGCGCGCGTCGAGGGCGGCGACCGCCGGCAGGGTCTTGCCTTCCAGGAATTCCAGGAATGCGCCACCGCCGGTGGAGATGTAGCTGACCTGCCCGGCGATATCGAACTTGTCGACTGCGGCCAGGGTGTCGCCGCCGCCGGCGATCGAGAACGCCTTCGAGCCGGCGATGGCGCGGGCCAGCGCTTCGGTGCCCTTGCTGAAGGCGTCGAATTCGAACACACCGACCGGACCGTTCCAGACCACGGTGCCGGCCTTGTCGATCAGCTGCGCGTACTGCGCGGCAGTCTGCGGGCCGATGTCGAGGATCAGGTCGTCTTCGGCGACGGCGTCGACCGCCTTCACTTCGGCAACGGCATCCGGCATGAACTGCTTGGCGGTGACCACGTCGACCGGCAGCGGGATGTCGGCGCCACGCGCCTTGGCGTCGGCCACGATCTTCTTCGCGGTGTCCAGCAGGTCCGGCTCGTACAGCGACTTGCCGACGTTGTAGCCCGCCGCAGCAATGAAGGTGTTGGCAATGCCACCACCGACGATCAGCTGGTCGACCTTGCCGACCAAGTTGGCCAGCAGCTCCAGCTTGGTGCTGACCTTGCTGCCGGCGACGATGGCCAGCAGCGGCTTGGCCGGTGCGTCCAGCGCCTGCGCCAGCGCGTCCAGCTCGGCCATCAGCAGTGGGCCGCCGGCAGCGACCGGGGCGAAGCGGATGACGCCGTGGGTAGATGCCTGTGCGCGGTGCGCGGTGCCGAAGGCATCCATCACGAACACATCGCACAGGGCGGCATACTTCTTCGAAAGGGCTTCATCGTCCTTGCCCTCGCCGACGTTCATGCGGCAGTTTTCCAGCAGCACCAGCTGGCCCGGCTGCACGTCGACACCGTCGATCCAGTCACGCACCAGCGGAACCTCCCGGCCAAGCAGCGCGGACAGCCGCTGCGCGACCGGCGCCAGCGAGTCGGCCTCGCTCCACACGCCTTCCTTCGGGCGCCCCAGGTGCGAGGTGACCATCACCGCCGCGCCCTGCTCCAGCGCGCGCTTGAGCGTCGGCAGCGAAGCGGTGATGCGCTGTTCGGAGGTGATGCGGCCATTCTCGATCGGCACGTTCAGATCCTGGCGGATCAGCACGCGCTTGCCGGAGAGGTCGAGGTCGGTCATGCGGACGATGGACATGGGCAACTCTTTGGCTCGGGGACGGGATGCCGGGCTACGGCAGACGACCATTGTATCGGCTGCGGGTGGTGGCAGGGCCGATGCCTGCGGCACGCAGAAGCGCAGAGCGACAGCGACAGCAAAGCGCTGGCGCTTCGTGTTGCTTTGGATGGCCGGGGTGGTGTGGGCTGGCAGGGGACGCCGTAAACCCCCCCCGCCCGGCCAAGCGCGGCTGTTGCTTTACACGCCCCCCATCCACGAGGGGCTGCGCCGTCGCCGCAACCTACGCCGAAGGCGTCGGCTTCTGCCGAAGCAGGCTGAGCGCCAGGCCACCCACCACCAGCACGCCCAGACCCAGCAACGCCCACAGCAACCACGACTTCCAGTCGCGTTGCGGCTTCAGCGCCGCATCACCCGCCAGCGGCTCCGGACTGCCTTCCAGTCGCGCCAGGGTCGGCTGCCACGATGGATCGTTGCGCTGCCGCAGTTCCTCGATCAGCACGCCGATCGGTGCGTCGGTGCGGCGCGCCGTCGCGCTGCCCACCGCCAGCGCGTAAGGCGCCGCGCCCTGGCTCAGGAACACCAGCACTTCCGGCTGGTAGCCCAGCCGCAGTGTCGGGGCGGTGGCGGTTTCCGCCGGATTCGCCACGAGCTTCCAGTAGCGGTCGCGGTGCACCCCGCCCAGCGGCTGTGCCGCCGACTGCTGGCGCTGGCCCTGCGTGCCCTGCTGCACCTGGTAGGCGATCCACGGCGCGCTGCGGCGCTGCCACTCGGCACCCTCGTCATCGCGACTGAACAGCGTCCACTGCACAAGGCTGTTATCGGTGCTGGCCACATCGGCACGTGCCACCGGGAACCGGCCATCCATCTCGAAGGTGTACTCGCCCTTGCCGTTCGTGGTCGGCTCCAGCGACAGCCATTCCCACGGCAGCGTCGCCGGCGCTGGCGGCAGCTCCGCCAGCACGCCGCGCAGGGTCGGCAGCTGCGAATCACCCTGCGCCAGAACACGCAGGTAGCGCGCGGTCCCATCCACCTGCAGGCGGCGCTGCAGCAGGCGCTTGCCGGCGCGCTGCAGGTCCACCAGCGGCACGTCGCGGCCGATCGGCCGCCAGTGCTGCAGATCGTCGCTGGCATCCACCTGCACCTGCGCCTGCAACGGCTGGCCGCTGTCGGCCCAGTCCAGCACCAGCGCCGCCAGCGGCTGCTGGTCGAGCATGCTGGCGTCAATCAGCCAGCCGCCCTGCCCCTTCGCTGCCGCCGCGCCCCCCACCCGCGCTTCGACCCGGCGCACGCGGCCATCGGTATCGCGCTCGGTCAGCAGCTGCAGGTCATTGCGCTGGGCATCGGCCAGCGGCGGCAACGCAAACCACGGCAGCTCGCGCTGCACCGGCGGCTGCGCCAGCGGCTGGTCCGGCGCCAGCAGTGCCGACGGCAGCAACTGGCTGGCCGCGTTGAACACCTGCAGGTCGCTGAGGTCGGCGCTCACGGCGCGGCGGTAGATCGCCGGCTCCAGCACGATGCGGTAAGCACCGGACTGCGCGCTGGACAGCGTCAACGGCCACTGCTCGGCATACTGGGTCCGGTAGTCGGCCGCCTGCACCACGACGGCGGCCAGCATGCCGAACATCGCCGGCAGCAGCGCCCTGCTCCACTTCCTCATTGTTTTTCCTCCACGGACGGCGCGGCACTGGGCGGCGCCGGTGCCAGATAACCCACGACCGTGCACAGCAGGCCGTAGGCAATGAACGATGCAATACCCAGCAGGTTGCCCAGGTGCTGGCGATCGACAAGGACCAGCTTGGCCAGTACCACGCCCATCAGCACCGCACCGACCATCCACAGCACGCGCTGGCCACGCCGCGAGCCCCACACCCACGCGATCACGCCGAGCACGCTCCACAGCACGGTCAGGCTGGTCTGGGCCAGGCTGAAGCGCATCATCGACGCGCTCCACGCCAGGCCACCCCACTGGTGCACGCCATGCAGCACCAGGCTGGTCAGCGCGACGAAGGCCGCCAGTGCCAGCAGCGGCAGGCGCATCTTCAGCAGCCCCTGCGGTGCCTGGTCGCCGTACAGCCAGCGCGCCAGCAGCAACAGGCTCAGCCACTGGCCGATCTCGGCCGGATTCAGCACCGGCAGCCACAGCAGCGGTGCGGCGTCGCCCGGCAGCAGCTGGCCGAACAACCAACCGACCGACAGCAGGCCGAACAGCACGCATTGCAGGGGCACACGCACGCGGTCGAATGCCTCGCCCAGCGGCCAGCGCAGTGCGTTCCAGCGCCACAGCGACAGCGCCGCCATCAGCAACCACGGCACGGTCACCAGCAGGGTCGTCCAGCCCTGTGCCAGATCGGCTTCGCCGCCGCCCCAGAGGGCCAGCAGCGAAAGCAGCGACGGCCACAGCAGCCACCACAGGAACTGCGCGATGCGGGCCACGGTATCGCCGCCCTGGCGCAGGCACAGCAGGGTGCGCACGCCCAGGACCGCGAACGCCGCCCAGGCCAGCGCGCCATAGCCGGCGAACGGCTGGTGGTGTGCATCGCTCTGCATCAGGGCCAGCGGGAAGCCCAGCGCGAGCATGGCCAGCGCCGTCACGCCCAGCGCACGCGCCGGTTGTCGACGCTGCACTTCGGCCGCCAGCCAGGCAGTGACCGCGGCCAGCACCAGCAACGCGTCCACTTCAGTGCGGTACGGGAAGAAGCGGGTGATCTCATGGGCCAGGCCGCCCAGCCACCACAGCAGGCCCCACAGGTAGTACACCAGTGCGACCTCATGACGCGGCCGGCGCTGGTAGCTCCACGCCGACGCAAAACCGGCCAGGGCCAGCAACAGCGCGCCGATGGCGGTCGGATTGATCAGGAAGCGCAGGTCCTCATGCCAATGGTCGCCGCCGGCAACGAAAGCGAACGCGGCGCCGATCTGCAACAGGGCGCCGGACACCTGCGGCAGCCAGCGCTTCTGGCGCAGCCCCAGCCATGCCAGACCGGCACCTTCCAACGCGAACACCGCGCCGGTGGCGCGCGCCGACAAGGCCAGCGGTACCGCCAGCGTGGCGAAACCCACCGCAAGCACGGCATGCGACTGCGCCAGCACGGTATAGGAGGCGCGTGCGATCAGCGCCCGGGCCAATACCGCGTAGATCGCGGCCAGGCCCAGCGCGCACAGGGCCAGCGTCATCGGTTGCGCGTGCAGCATGCCCGCCTGCAGCGAGAACGCGACCAGCGGCGTGCCGAACACCAGGCTGCCATCGACCAGGTCACGCCGGCCGGCTGGCTGGCGGCGCGCGTACAGCAGCGGAATCAGCAGGTAGAACACGAAGAACAACAGCAGGAACGGCTCAGTGCTGCTGAACTTGTCCGGTACGTACTGCAGCACGCCCCAGAAGGTGCCGATGCCGAAGGTGAAGGCGAAGCCCAGCAGGTTCAGTGCGCGCCATGGGCGGAACCACGCAATGGCGAAGATGCCCGCGTTGAGCACGGCGTAGTAGCTGAACAGCCCCACGTGGTTGCCACTGCCGGTGGACAGCCACAGCGGTGCCATGAAGCCGGCCAGGATGCCCAGTACGGCCAGCGTGCGCGAGTTCTGCACCACCGCCAGCACGCACAGCCCGGCGACCAGTGCGATCGAACTGGCAAAGGCAAAGGCCGGCGGAATCAGGTCGAAGCGCTTGAAGGCCGCAAAGATGGTCAGCAGCAGCACGCCGATGGCACCGCCCTGCAGCGCCAGCGCAAACAGGCGCCGGCGTTCGCGCTGGTGCCAGCCGAATGCCAGCAGGCCCAGCGCAGCCACGGTGATGCCGGCCAGGCGCAGTTCGATCGGCAGCACCAGCCAGCCCTGGTCGCTGACGTACTTCAGCAGCGCCGCGACACCGGCCAGCAGCACCAGCATGCCGATCTTGACCGGCACGTTGCCCTCGGTGAACCAGCGCTTGACCGCACCGATGCCGCGCTCGATGACGTTGGGCAGGGCCGGTTCGGAAGGCAATGGCGGCTGCACCGGCACCGGCGGCACCGGCGGTGGTGCAGCCGGGCGTGGTGCAGGTGCGTCGGCGGGTGCTGCTTCGCGCACCGGGGGCCGAGGGGGTTGCGACGCCGCAGCGGCGACCGGCCGCAGGAACGGGGGGTCGGCACTGGCGGTGGGCGTGGCCACAGGCCGTTCAGGCGCGGCGGCGGGCGTGGCGGTGGCAGGCCCCGCGGCCAGCGCGCCTTCCAGGGCGGCAACGCGGCGGCGCAGGCCGGCAATCATCACCAGTGCCACCACCAGCAGCAGCGGGATGGCCAGAAGAACCAGTACGACTAGGGCTATCAGTGCTTCCATTGCGTGCTTCCAATGCGATCCCGCGCCCCAGCGGCGGCGGTCGACGGCTCCATGCTACGACAGGGCGGCCCCCCCCTGAACGACGAACCCCGGCCAGGCCGGGGTCCGTCTGCGATCTGTGCCAGCCTTACTTGGCGGCGATGACCTTGGCCATCTCCAGGCACTTGTTGGAGTAGCCCCACTCGTTGTCGTACCAGGTCACCAGCTTGACGAAGGTGCCGTCCAGGGCGATGCCGGCATCGGCGTCGAACACCGAGGTGCAGGTTTCACCGCGGAAATCGGTAGCCACGACCTTGTCTTCGGTGTAGCCCAGGATGCCCTTCAGCGGGCCTTCGCTCTGTGCCTTCACTTCGGCGCAGATCTCGGCGTAGGTGGCTTCCTTTTCCAGCTCGACGGTCAGGTCGACCACCGACACGTCCGAGGTCGGTACGCGGAAGCTCATGCCGGTCAGCTTCTTGTTCAGTTCCGGGATGACCACGCCGACGGCCTTGGCCGCACCGGTGGACGAGGGAATGATGTTCTCCAGGATGCCACGGCCGCCGCGCCAGTCCTTGTTGGACGGGCCGTCAACGGTCTTCTGGGTGGCAGTGGCCGCATGCACGGTGGTCATCAGGCCGCGCTTGATGCCCCACTTGTCGTTGATCACCTTGGCCAGCGGGGCCAGGCAGTTGGTGGTGCACGACGCATTGGAGATGATCGCCTGGCCGGCGTAGGTCTTGTCGTTCACGCCGAACACGAACATCGGCGTGTCGTCCTTCGACGGGGCGGACATGATGACCTTCTTGGCGCCGGCATCGATGTGCTTCTGCGCGGTTTCCTTGGTCAGGAACAGGCCGGTGGCTTCCAGCACCACGTCGGCGCCGACTTCATCCCACTTCAGGTTGGCCGGGTCGCGTTCCTGGGTCAGGCGGATCTTCTTGCCGTTGACCAGCAGGTCGTTGCCCTGCACCGCCACGTCGGCCTTGAAGCGGCCGTGCACGGAGTCGTACTTGAGCATGTACGCCAGGTAGTCCGGCTCCAGCAGATCGTTGATGGCCACGATTTCGATGTCGTCGCCGAAGTTCAGCACCGCCGAGCGCAGGACGTTACGCCCGATGCGACCGAAACCGTTGATACCAACCTTGATTGCCATTTCTCAAGCTCCTGCGGCCGCGACAGGTGCGGCGGGATGGATAGGGCCCACAAGTCTAGCAAACCGCCGCTGGCCACCGTGGGCCAGCCGGGACCGCCGGCCGGCCCACGGACAGGATTTGATCCGGATCAAAGCGTTAGCGCGGCGTGAGGCCGAGACTGTCGCCATCCACCCAGCAACGAGAACACCCCCATGCGCAAGACCTCCCCCCTGATCGTGGCCAGCCTGGCCGCCGCCCTGTCCCTCGCCGCCGCCCCGGCCATGGCCCAGTCCAAGGGCGACTGGACCGTTTCGGCCGGCGTGCACCAGGTGGCACCGAAGTCGAACAACGGCTGGCTGGCCGGCGGCACCCTGAAGGTCGACGTCGACAACGACGTCAAGCCGACCATCACCGGCGAGTACTTCATCGCTGACAACCTGGGCATCGAAGTGCTGGCCGCACTGCCGTTCAAGCACGACATCAACATCAACGGCCTGGGCCGCGTCGGCAGCACCAAGCAGCTGCCGCCGGTGGTGACCCTGCAGTACCACTTCAACAGCAAGGGCAAGGTGTCGCCGTTCATCGGTGCGGGCGTGAACTACACCACCTTCTTCAGCGAAGACACCACTGGCGCGCTGGCCGGCAGCAAGCTGAAGCTGCAGGATTCGTGGGGCCTGGCGGCACACGCCGGCGTGGACTTCGCGATCGGCGAGAAGGGTGCCCTGCGCGTGGACATGCGCTGGATCGACATCGACAGCAAGGTGAAGTTGAACGGCGAGAAGATCGGCACGGTCAACATCGATCCGCTGGTCTACGGCGCTTCGTACGTCTTCAAGTTCTAAGCGGAGTGTTGAACGCGGGGGCTTCGCCCCCGCTCCCCCGCTACACGCAAAACCCTCGCAGCATGTTGCCCCGGTGATTGCCGGGGCTTTTTTGTTCCTGGGACGGAAGCATTTCCGGTGCTGGGGCGAGGCGGGGAGCGCCGCCCCTTCCGCTGCGCTCCCACTTCGGAACAGGAACGCGCCGCTCTTCAATCCACCTACCCCGCTAGAATGGGCGCATGAAAGCCCTGCACTCCCTGTTCCTCGCCGCCGCCCTGGCGCCGGGCCTGCTGTCCGTCGCCGCCCCTGCCCACGCCTGGGGCGCGCAAGGCCACCGCCTGGTTGCCGAAGTCGCCGACGCCCGCCTCAACCCCGCCGCCCGCGCCGAAGTGGACCGCCTGCTGGCCACCGAACCGGACGCCACCCTGGCCAGCATCGCGCCCTGGGCCGACCAGCTGCGCGCCAAGGACCCGGGCCTGGGCCGTCGCTCGGCGGGCTGGCACTACGTCAACATCGCCGAAGACGACTGCCACTACGAAGCACCGAAACACTGCAAGAACGGCAACTGCATCGTCGAGGCCCTGAAGGCACAGAGCGCCATCCTCGGCGACCGCAGCCTGACCGACGGCGAGCGCCTGCAGGCACTGAAGTTCGTCGTGCACCTGGTCGGCGACATCCACCAGCCGATGCACGCCGGTTATGCCCACGACAAGGGCGGCAACGATTTCCAGCTGCAGTTCGGCAACCGCGGTACCAACCTGCACTCGCTGTGGGACAGTGGCATGCTCAACACCCGCAAGCTGGACGATGCCGGCTACCTGCCGCTGCTGCGGAGCCAGCGCGCGCCGAAGCTGGCGCGCCAGTCCAACCCGCAGCGCGACCCGCAGACGTGGGCCGAGGCCAGCTGCCGCATCTCCATGCAAGCTGGCGTTTATCCGGCCACGCGTAAAATCGGTGACGAATACACCGAGCGCTACCGGCCGCTGGCCGAAGCGCAGCTGCGACTGGCCGGTGAGAACCTGGCGCAGTTGCTGAACCGCGTGCTCGGCACGCGCTGAGGAGCATTCCGATGTCGGTCCAGGTGCAGTCGTTCTTCCACCGTGACAGCAACACCTTCAGCTATCTGGTCAGCGACCCGGCCAGTGGCGAGGCAGCGCTGATCGACCCGGTGCTGGACTACGACCCGGACACCGACGCCAGCAGTGAAGCGCCGCTGCATGCCGCGTTGCAGGCCATCGAACAGCACGGCCTGCAGCTGCGCTGGCTGCTGGAGACCCATGCCCATGCCGACCATGTGTCGGCCGGGCGCCGCCTGAAGCAACGTTTCCCGCAGGCCACGCTGGCCATCGGCGAAGGCATCCGCGCGGTGCAGGCCACCTTTGCGCCGCGCTACGGCCTGCAGCTTCCTGCGGCAGATGAGATCTTCGATCACCTGTTCAGCGATGGCGAAATCTTCGCTCTGGGCGAACAGCGCTGCCAGGTGATCGCCGTACCCGGCCATACCAGCGACAGCATCGCCTACCTGATCGGCGATGCGCTGTTCACCGGCGACTCGCTGTTCATGCCCGATGGCGGCACCGCCCGCTGCGATTTCCCCGGCGGCGACGCCGCGCAGCTGTACCGCTCGATCCAGCGCCTGCTCGCACTGCCCGACGCCACCCGCGTGTTCGTCTGCCACGACTACGGTCCGGGTGGCCGCGGGTTCGCCAATGAAACCACCATCGGCGAACAGCGCGCGCACAATATCCACGTGCACGAGGGCGTGGCCGAGGCGGAGTTCGTCAGCGTGCGCCAGGCCCGCGATGCCACGCTGGACGAGCCAGCGCTGATGCAGCCCGCAGTAAAGGCCAACATCCAGGGCGGGGCCTGATCGCCATCGCTGTGCCCGCCGGGCATGGCCCGGCGCTCCCCCGGTCATCGCGAGCGGTCACTTCCCCTGCGTGCGCACTACGTGGCGGCCCTTCACGATCTCGAAGGTGAAGGCGTACTGCAGGGTGACCGCCACCGGTTCGACGCGCTCGGCGCTGCGGCAGTCACCGCGATCGGCAGGCCCCCTGCCCGCCGCGAAGTGGCAGACCGCAGCGGGCGAGTACTTCCACATCGCCACGGCCTCCTGCGCGGCCTGCAGCAGGGGCGCATTGTCTGGTGTCTCACCCGCACTGCATTCGCTGCGGTCGGTCAAAGGGATGCTGCGCTCAACGCTGCCCTGCGCATCCACCACCACCTGCAGGCAGATGGTGGTCGGCGCCAGTGCCGCACGCGGGTCACGATCGCCGACCTCCGGGTCCGGTGCCGCGTACAGCTGCGGCATCCGGTAGCCTTCGGTCGCACCCAGCGAGTACACCTGCAGCTGCCCACTGCCGCCGCCCGCCTGCGGCTGCAGGCGTTGGTGGCCGACATTCTCACTGCGCGTATCGACGGTGGTCAGGCGGTCCTGGCTCGCACACCCCACCAGCAACGCTGCCGCCATGATCAGCGGCGCGGACTTCACTGGGTTTCCCCGGTATCGTCCATGGCATAGGTGATCGGAATGCGTACGGCAGCGGCTACCGGCTTGCCATTCTTCATCGCCGGCCGATAGGTCCAGCTGCGTGCCGCAGCGATCGACACCGCATCGAACACGCCCGGATTGGTGGCACTGAGCACGCGGACATCGCTGGGACGCCCCTGCGCATCCACCTCCACGCGCAGGTTCACCACGCCGACCTGGCGCTGCTCGAACGCGGATTTCGGATAGGACGGCGGTGGCATCCTGTCGATCTGGATCGGACGGTCCAGCCCCGCCTTGGCCGCATCCGCTTCCGCGTGCTCGAACGGCTCGACACCGATCCTTGGGCTTCCTACCGCACTGCCCTGGCTGGCCCACGCCACCGCTCCCATTCCCACGCACAACCCGACCACCAGCACCTGACCGGACACCCACGGCAATGCCTTCCGCTTGGACTGCTTCAACATGGCGATACGCTCCTTCAACACGGGTTGGCTGCGCCAATGGCAGACCGCGGGCGCAACCGGGTGAACCAGCTGCGCCTTCAGCAGCGTGCTGGCGTAGAGGCCGCGCAGCGCAGGCTGCGGGGCGATGGTGCGGGCATCACAGGCCAGCTCCTGGTCGCGCAGGAAGCGGCGTGCGGCCCATGGCAGCAGCGGGTGAAACCAGAACACCGCTCGCGCCAGCAGCAACGCGCCGTTGGCCCAGTGATCACCATTGCGACGGTGGCTGCGCTCGTGCTGCAGGATCAGTCCCTGCTCCTGTGCGCTGAACTGCTGATCGAAGTCCGGGCCCACCACGATGCGCGGCCGCCACAGGCCAACCAGCGCTGGCAGGCCTGGGTCACCACTGGCCTGCCAGCTGCCGTCGGTGCGCGACGTCAGTGGGCCCATCCGCCGTTGGAAACGACGCTGCGCGCGCAGGTCGCGCAGCAGGCAGAGGCCCATGCCCATTGCCCACAGCGCGAACAACAGCCCGGCCCATGGCAACGACGACGCGTTCAGGGCATCGATGGCACCGGGCATCACTTTCAGCGGCAGCGTGGGTACCTGCTGCAACAACGCAGCCCGCGGCAACGGCAGCAGCAGGGCCACCAGCAGCAGCGGCAGCAGCCACCAGCTGCGGTAGGCCAGCCCAGCGCCGCCCAATCGCACCAGCAATGGCCGCATCAGCGTCAGCACGGCTACGCCCGCTGCCAGCCAAAGGCTGGCCTGCCACAGTCCGTCGAGCAGCTCAGTCATGGTCCAGCTCCTGGATCAGCTTCTTCAGTTCGGCGATGTCCTGTGCGCTCAGCTGGCCGCGCTCGCTGAAGTGCGCCACCAGCGGCGCCACGCGCCCTTCGAAGACACGGCCGATGAAGTCCTGGCTCTGCGCCTCCACCCACGCCTGGCGCTGCAGCAGCGGCCGGTACAGGTAGCGCCGGCCATCGCGCTCGGCGGCGATCGCGCCCTTGGTCAGCAGGCGGTTGAGCAGGGTCTTGATGGTCGGCTCGGCCCAATCGCGGTGGGCCAGCGCGGCGACCACTTCGTCGGCACTACGCGGTGCCTGCTGCCACAGCACCTCCATCACAACGGCTTCGGCTTCGCTGATCGGGGTCATGGTTTACATCCGTAATCGATGATCCGATTACGCGCGTAATCGAATCACATGTCAAGCCCCTCGACTCCAGGTTCATCCCGGCTGCGCCAGCATCGATTCCTCCCGCCCAGGGCCCCCGATGAAAGCGCTGCCCAAGAAGGATTTCCCGGTCGAGCAGGCCCGCCGCTTCCTCGAACCCGGCCCGATCGTGCTGGTCAGTACCGCCTGGCGCGGCCAGCGCAACCTGATGACGATGGGCTGGCACATGGTGATGGGCTTCTCGCCTTCGCTGGTCGCCACCTACCTGTGGGACGCGAACCACAGCCATGCGCTGGCGCGTGGCAGCGGCGAGTGCGTGATCAACGTGCCCGGGGTGGAACTGCTCGATACCGTGGTGGATATCGGCAACTGCAGTGGCCGCGAGGTCGACAAGTTCGCCCGTTTCGAGCTCGATGCGCTGCCCGCGCGCGAGGTCGGCGCGCCGCTGGTTGGCCAATGCCATTCGTGCTTCGAATGCCGGTTGTACGACGACAGCCAGGTGGCGTCGAGCAATCTGTTTGTCTGGGAAATCGTGCGCGCCCATGTTGCGCCCCGGCCGAAACTGCCGCGCACGGTGCATTACCGCGGCGATGGGCAGTTCATGGTGTCCGGCGCGGAAGTCTCGCGTCGACGGCGGTTCAAGCCCGACATGCTGTAATGCCCGCACTCCCCCACACGCAGGACCGCCGCGCATGACCGAACACCTCACCGACCTGGACGCCGCCGTCGATTGGTTGTTCGCGCGCGTGGACGGGCCGCTGCGGATCGGGGCACCGCTGGCACTGGGCAAGCCGCATCGGCTGCTCAATGCCCTCTACGCACGCGTCGAACATGATCCTTCGCGGCCGCTGCAGCTGTATACCGCGCTGTCGCTGAATCCGCCGAAGGCGCGGGGCAACGGCCTGGAAGCGCGCTTCCTGGCGCCGTTCGCGCAGCGCCATTTCGGCGGTGATTTCCCGCGCCTGGCCTATGCCGATGCGATCGCGCGCGATGCGCTGCCAGCCCATGTGCAGGTGGAAGAGTTCTACATGCAGTCCGGTGCCCTGCTTGGCTCACGGCAGGCGCAGTCCAGCTATACCAGCCTGAACTACACCCATGCCGCAGACGCGGTCGCGCAGCGCGCACCGCAGGTGATCGTGCAGAAGGTGGCGATGCGCCCGAACGACCGCCGGCTTTCCCTGTCGTGCAACAACGACATCACCCAGGACACGCTGGATGCAATGACCGCCCGTGGCCTGCCGCGTCCGCTGCTGATCGCCGAGATCGATCCCCAGTTGCCCTACCTGGGCGGCTCGGCCACAGTCGATGTGTCGTTCTTCGATCTGGTGATCACCCCGCCGCCGCCGTATCCGGCGCTGTTCGGGCTGCCGCGGCAGCCCGTCGGCGATGCCGACTACGCCATCGGCCTGTACGCCAGCACGCTGGTGCGCGACGGCGGCACCCTGCAGATCGGCATCGGCACGCTGGCTGATGCACTCAGCCATGCACTGGTGCTGCGCCACACCGACAACGCGCGCTACCGCCGCGTGCTGCATGCGCTGGATCCGCAGCTGGCCAGCCACCCGCTGGTGCAGGAAATCGGCGGGCTGGATCCGTTCGAGGTGGGCCTGTACGGCTGCAGCGAGATGCTCAACGAAGGCTTCCGGCGGCTGGTGCAGACCGGGGTGATCAAGCGCAAGGTGCACGACGACCTGGCGCTGATGCAGCGCATCGAGAACGGCAGCACGTTGTCGATCGACCACGCCACCCTGGCCGCCGAGGGTGAGTACCTGCACGGCGCGTTCTACCTGGGCTCGCCGGAATTCTACGAGTGGCTGCGCACGCTGCCGGAAGACGAATGCCGCGCGATCGGCATGCGCCGCATCAGCGAGATCAACCAGCTGTACGGTGGCAACGAGACGCTGGAACGCCTGCAGCGCCGCCATGCGCGCTTCTTCAACTCCTGCATGATGGCCACCGCGCTGGGCGCGGCGGTGTCGGACGCGCTGGACGATGGACGCGTGGTATCCGGTGTGGGCGGCCAGTACAACTTCGTGGCGATGGCACATGCGCTGCCGGAAGCGCGCAGCGTGCTGATGTTCCGCGCCGCGCGCGATGACAAGGGCCAGCGCGCATCCAACGTGCGCTGGAACTACGGGCACACCACCATCCCGCGCCACCTGCGTGACATCTACCTCAACGAATACGGCATCGCCGACCTGCGCGGGCTGACCGACGAGGACTGCGTGCACGCAATGACCGCGATCACCGAGGCGCCGTTCCAGGATGAGCTGCTGCAGCAGGCGCAGGCCTCGCGCAAGCTGCTGGCGGCCGCGCAACCGGACCCGGCGCGCCAGCAGCGCAACACGCCGCAGGCGCTGGCAGCGGCGTTGGCCTCGTTCCGCGCCGATGGCAGCCTGCCCGACTATCCGCTGGGCAGCGATTTCAACGAGATCGAGCAGGTGCTGGTGAAGGCGCTGGCCTGGCTGAAGGCCAGTACGCAGACCCGCGCCGGCAAGCTGCGTACCGTCTGGGCAGCGCTGCGCCAACCGGCAGGCGACGGCGATGCGGTGTACCTGCAGCGCATGGGCCTGCAGGCGCCGAACGATTTCGCAGAGCGTCTGGACGCGCGACTGCTGCGCCTGGCACTGGCGCGCACTGCCTGAAAAAAGGGGACGGAGGGGATTAAGTCGTATGTGCACATGCGACTTAATCCCCTCCGTCCCCCTTTTTTCATCCACGCATGACGTGGAGCTACTGTCCGCTCCTCACTGAATCCTCCAGATACAGGCGGGCAATCGGTGGATGCGCTCGATGCTCGACCTGCCACAGATCGTATGCCGCCTGCATCGCGAGCCACATGCGAGCATTGCCCAGACCTGCAAGCTCAAGGCGGAATGCGAGTTCTGCGGAAATGCCGGCGTGCCCGTTGATGATCGTCGACAGCTGGCCGCGCGAATAGCCGAGATGCTGTGCCAGCGCACTGATCGACATACTGATCGCCGGCAGGACATCTTCGCGCAGCGATTCCCCGGGATGCGGCGGATCATGCAACGGCATCGAGCAGACTCCTAGTGGTAATCAAGGTAATCGACCAGTTCGACGTCGAGCCCACGAAAGCGGAACACCAATCGCCAACTCGCCGAGACACTTACCGCCCAGTAGCCGCTATAGCTCCCGCGCAGGGGGTGCAGGCGATTTCCGGGCAGCCCCATGTCCCCAGGCAGACGGGCCTGATCCAGCTGCAGAAGCAAACGCCGCAATCGAGCCACATGATCGGCACGGACTCCGGAAATGTCGCCCCGCTCATAGAGCGCCTTCAGGCCTTTATGCCTGAAGCTGACGATCATGCGACGACAGTGTAAGGCATCACCTTACACCCCGCAAATCCACCGTGGTTTTCTGCGCCGCGCGTCTTGTCCATGACTACTTCTGAGGGGTGCCTCGGCCGGCCCTCCTTTTCGCAGAGAACGCAGATCAGATGAAGAGGCCAACGCGACAGCAGCACCGCCGGGCGGAACGGGCCGAGCAGAGGAAAAGGGGACGGAGGGGATCAAGTCGTGTGTGCACATACGACTTGATCCCCTCCGTCCCCTTTTTTTGGTCTGGAGAACGGGAAAGGCCGGCGTGCGCCGGCCTTTCCTTCATTGCACCGCGAAGCGGCTTACAGCGACTTGGCCGCTTCCACCACGTGGGCGGTGGTGATGCCGAAGTGCTTGTACAGCTGGTCTGCCGGAGCCGAGGCACCGAAGGTGTCGATACCGATCACCGCACCGTCCAGGCCGACGAACTGGCGCCAGAAACCGGTGACGCCGGCTTCCACCGCCACGCGCTTGCGCACTGCATTCGGCAGCACCGCTTCACGGTAGGCCGCATCCTGGCGCAGGAACACATCGGTAGACGGCATCGAGACCACGCGGGTCTTGATACCGGCCGCATCCAGCTGGGCCTTGGCTTCGGAGGCCAGCGAGACTTCCGAACCGGTGGCGATCAGGATCACGTCCGGGGTACCGGCGGCATCAGCCAGCACGTAGCCGCCGCGCTCGATCTGCTTGATCTGCTCGGCGCTGCGCGGCTGGTGCGGCAGGTTCTGGCGGCTGAACACCAGGCAGCTCGGGCCGTCCTGGCGGGTGATCGCGGCCTTCCAGCTCACCGCCGACTCGACCGCATCGCACGGACGCCACACGTCGTTGTTCGGGATGTAGCGCAGCGAAGCCAGGTGCTCCACCGGCTGGTGGGTCGGGCCGTCTTCGCCCAGGCCGATCGAGTCGTGGGTGTAGACGTGGATGGCGTGGGCCGGGATCAGCGCGCTCATGCGCACGCCGTTGCGGGCGTAGTCGCTGAACACCAGGAAGGTAGCGTCGAACGGAATGAAACCGCCGTGCAGGGCCAGGCCGTTGGCGATGGCGGTCATGCCGAACTCGCGCACGCCGTAATACACGTAGTTGGCGTTGGCGTCGTCGCTGGCAACCGATTTGCTGCCCTTCCACAGGGTCAGGTTGGAGTGCGCCAGGTCGGCCGAGCCGCCGACGATTTCCGGCAGCAGCGGGGCGAAGGCTTCGATGGCCAGCTGCGAGGCCTTGCGCGAAGCGATCGTCGGGCCTTCAGCGGCCACCTGGGCGATGTAGGCATCGGCCTTGGCAACGAAGTCGGCCGGCAGTTCGCCGTGCGAGCGACGGGTCAGCTCGGCCGCTTCCGCCGGATACTGGCTGGCGTACTTGTCGAACAGCTGCTCCCACTCGGCCTGGCGCAGGGTGCCGGCGCCGTTGCCACGCCAGCCGTCGTAGATCGCCTGCGGGATCTCGAACGGGCCGTATTCCCAGCCCAGCTGCTTGCGGGTGGCTTCCAGCTCGTCCTTGCCCAGCGGTGCACCGTGACTGGATTCCTTGCCCGCCTTGTTCGGCGAACCAAACCCGATGGTGGTGCGGCAGCAGATCAGGGTCGGCTTGTCGCTCTGCGACAGCGCGGCCTCGATGCCGGCCTTGATGCTCTCCGGGTCGTGGCCATCGACGTCGCGGACCACGTTCCAGCCATAGGCCTCGAAACGCTCCGGGGTATTGTCGGTGAACCAGCCCTCGACGTTGCCGTCGATGGAGATGTGGTTGTTGTCCCAGAAGCAGACCAGCTTGTGCAGGCCCCAGGTACCGGCCAGCGACGCGGCTTCGTGCGACACGCCTTCCATCAGGCAGCCATCGCCCATGAACACCCAGGTGCGGTGGTCGACCACTTCCAGCTCCGGGCGGTTGAAGCGCTGAGCCAGCAGCTTCTCGGCCAGGGCGAAGCCCACGGCATTGGCGAAACCCTGGCCCAGCGGACCGGTGGTGGTTTCCACGCCCGGGGTCTCATGACGCTCCGGGTGGCCGGCGGTGTGGCTGCCCAGCTGGCGGAACAGCTTCAGCTGCTCGATCGGCAGGTCATAACCGCTCAGGTGCAGCAGCGCGTACTGCAGCATCGAACCGTGGCCGTTGGACAGCACGAAACGGTCGCGGTTGAACCAGTGCGGGTTGCTCGGGTTGTGGCGGAGGTAGTCGTTCCAGAGGACTTCGGCGATGTCGGCCATGCCCATGGGCATGCCGGGGTGGCCGGACTTTGCGGTTTCAACCGCATCGGCGGCAAGGAAGCGGATGGCGTTAGCCAACTGGCGACGGGTAGGCTGCGTCATGGTTCTGTCGGAATCGGGAGGCGGCCGCGGACGTGCGGGCGGCCTATTGTCCCATAGTCACCGGGCGGGGGGGCAGTTCACCTTGCCCGGTCGTGCCGGCCGCTGGCCGGCAGTTGCGCAGAATTCGATGAAGATCATGAAGTTGCCGGCCAGCGGCCGGCACTACCCGCCCCCGGAGTCCGGGGGCTGCGCCAAAGGCGCGGGGGTGTGGAGGCCGATAAGGGGGCCCACGATTCGCATCGCGAAACGTGGGAGCGGCAGCGCGCATGCGATGACGCGTACCCGGCCAGCGGCCGGCACTACCCGCCCCCGGAGTCCGGGGGCGGGGCGTTGGACTCAGTCCTGGTGCGGCGCCAGGGCCGGGCCATCGTGGGACTCGCCCTTGGCCACCAGCGTGGTCAGGGCCAGGTCGCCGGTCACGTTCAGCGCGGTACGGCACATGTCCAGGAAGTGATTCACGCCCAGGATCAGGCCGATGCCCAGCGGGTTCACGCCGACCATCGCGCAGATCATCGCCACCACCGGCAGCGAACCCGACGGAACGCCGGCGGTGCCGATGCCGCCGAGGATGCAGACCGCCATCACCATGAACTGCTGGCCGATGCTCAGGTCCACGCCGAAGAACTGGGCCAGGAAGATCACCGTCACGCCCTCGAACAGTGCGGTGCCGTTCTGGTTGGCGGTGGCGCCCACGGTCAGCACGAAGCGCGATACGCGCTGCGGCAGGCCCATCTGGTCGGCCACGCGAAGTGCGGTGGGCAGGGTGGCATTGCTGGAGGCGGTGGAGAACGCCATCACCGTCGCTTCCTGGGTATCGCGGAAGAACGACAGCGGCGAGCGGCCCGACAGCCACACCGCAGTACCGTAGGTCACGATCATGTGCAGGCCCAGCGCCAGCACCACCACGCCCACATACGCACCCAGGCGGATGATCAGCTCAAAGCCGAACAGCGCGGCCAGGTTGAACATGAAGCAGGCCACGGCGTACGGGGCCAGGCGGATGACCAGGTTGATCAGGGTCATCGAAATCTCGAACACGCCTTCGATGGCGCGGCGCAGTGGTGCGACCTTCTCATCATCGGTCAGAACCATGCCGATGCCGAACATCAGCGCGAAGAACATCAGCGACAGGATCGCGCCGTTGTCCGAAGCGGCCTGCAGCACGTTGCTCGGCACGATCGACAGCAGCATGTCCATGCCCTTCGGCGTGCCATGGATGCCGGCGACGATTTCCTTGCTGCGCTCGGCGTTCTCCGACAGCATCAGTGCTGCGGTCTGCGGATCCACGCCCGCGCCCGGCTTGAGCACGTTGACCAGCACCAGGCCGATGCCGACCGCGATGCCCGACAGCAGCACGGTGTAGGCCAGGGTTTTCCAGCCGATGCGGCCAAGGGCGCGGATGTCGCCCATCTCCGACACGCCCATGATCAGCGCCGAGAAGATCAGCGGCACGATCAGCATGAAGATCAGGTTGAGGAACAGGCCCGACGCCGGGGTGGTGACGTAGTCCATGACCCACTTGGCACCGGCCTGCAGACCCCCGACGCTGCCGCCCAGGGCATGCACGGTCAGTCCCAGGACCAGGCCGATCGCAAAGCCGATGCCCATCTTCCAATGCAGGGGCAACTTCTTCTTGTCGGCAGCAGCTGCTGTCATACGCGGGTTTCCTCGAAAAATGAATGCACTCTAACAAAGCGCGCAAGCGGCGCCGGTTCAGGTTCGCCGCGGCGGATACAGCGGCGCCAGGCCAGTGTCGGCGGCACCCGCCGCCGCCGACCAGTGCGGTCCGTCACGGAAGGCGCCGCGCAGGCGGGCCCGCAGCGCACCCGGATCGCCCTGCCCGCCCCAGCGCGCCTGCTGCAGATCCTGCAGCACCTGGCGTTGCACCGGGTCATCCAGCCGCGCGATGACCTGTTCAATGCGCTCGACCCCGGCCATTGCACACAGCCGTGCTTCCACCTCGTGGAAATCTTCGCCATCCAGCGCGCGGCGCAGTTCGGCCACGCCGGCACGTCCGGTCGCCACGGCCGGCGCAGCGGGCGTACCGGCTGCCGGTGCTGCGGAACGCGGGCGGCGACCTCGCTGCCAGCCCCACAACAGGGTCAGCAGCCACAGCAGCGCCAGGCCGATGGCCGCCGCCATCCATGGCCACGGGCGCTCGGTCAGGCCACTGGCACGTGGATCGGTTGCCGCGATACGCGCGTCCTGTCCATCGCTACCGGGCAGCGCGGCATCGGTGTCGATCGGCGGCAGCGGTGCAGGTGAAGCGCTGCCACCGCCATTGCCGGCCGCAACGGCCAGCGTCAGGTCCGGCAACGTCGCTTCCTGTGCCTTCCCCGCGCGCACATCCCACCACGGCAGGCGCGGCCCCGGTACTACCAGCGATCCCGGCTGGCGCGGCACGATCGAATAGCGGCGGGTGATCTTCAGCCGCGGCGTACTGCCGTTGAAGGTCTCTTCGTACTGCGCGGGTTCGGCGAACACCTGCGCGGCGTTGCCGACATCGGGCACCGGCAGGTCGGTGAACTGTGCACGGGTCGCGCCTTCGGCCACCGCCTCGACGACCACGTTGGCCGCTTCGCCGGTGCGGGCCTGGGTCGGCGCACTGGTGTAGCGCAGCTGCAGGCTCTGCAGCGGCAGCCACGGCTGCGGCGCCTGTGCCGGCTGGGCCTGCACCTGCAGGGTGCGGTCGGCGCCGGTAGCATTCATGCGCCCGTCGCCGCCGCCGAAGAAGTCATCGAAGAAGCCACCGGCGCTGCGCCCACTGAAGCGCGCACCGGCCAGCCGCAAGGCGCCACTGCGCTCGGGGATCAGCAGGAAACGCCGTTCGACCACGTTGTAGCGGCGGCCATTGACCTGGCGCACATCGGTGCGGTCATCGCCCACGCGCTGCAATGACGCGCCCGCCGGGGTGTCCAGCACCAGCTCGCCGGAGGCCAGCTGCGAGGCGAAATACAGCCGTACCACGACACCCACGCTCTGCTGCACGTACGGCGTCGGGTCGTCGACCACGGTTTCGATGAAGGCCATCGCATTGCTGTCCGGACCGGCCACGGCAGCCGCATCCACCTGCAGGGTCAACGGCGCAGTCTGCGTGCTCCCCACCTGCAGGCCCGGCACCACCAGCGCACCGCTGCGCCGTGGCGTCAGTGCCACGCCATACAGGTTGCGCTGCTGCATGCTGCCATTGCTCCACTCCACCTGGCGGCTGCTGGTCTGCCCGCTCAGGTCGAAGTCGGTGCGCAACGGAGTGAAGTCAGGCGTCCCCTGGTCGCTCTCGACATTGAGGGTGACCGTGTCACCCATCGCGATGCGGTCGCGGTCGAGCCAGGCACGCGGCTGCGCCCACGCCAGCAGCGGCAGCCACAGCAGCAGCACCGCCAACAGCGAACTCGGCCAGCGCCGGTGCATGTTCGTCGACCGCGTCATCGCCCTTCCCTCTTCCTGCGTTCGTTTTCCAGCTGGAACTTGGCCCGCAGCAGGGCGCCCGGGTCATCCGGCACGCGCCGCATCCACGCTTCCACCGCCTGTTGCTCCTCGCGCTGGCGTGGCGTGCGGCCCTCACTGCCCGGTACCGGTTTGCCGTCCTTGCCGACCTCACCCTCGCGTGCCTGCTGCATCGCCTGCTGCATGCGCTGGCGCTGCTGTTCATCGGCCTGCGCCTGTGCCCTGGCATCTTCCACCTGCGGCGGTGCCTGCTGGCCCTCGCGGCTCCGCTGGCCGGGCTGCGGGCTCGACTGCGCCTTGTCAGATTCCTGCCCGGGCTGGCCCTGCTGCCCTGGCTGTGGCTGGCCCTGCCCCGGGTCCTTCTGCCCCTGCTGCGGCTGCTGTCCCTGCGGATTCTGCTTGCCCTGGGAACGGTCCTGTTGTTTCTGCGGCGGCGTCTGCTGATCCTGGCCCTGGCCGCCACCGGATTGCCGGCGCTTGCGTGCAGCATCGACCACGGCGCGGTTGGCCACCGCATCGGCCATGCCCGGATGCAGCGCCAGTGCGCGGTCGTAGGCGGCGATCGCTTCGTCGTAGTTGCCTTCGCGTGCCAGCGTGTTGGCCAGGTTGTACCAACCGGCATCGCTGTCGATGCCTTCGAACTGTTTGCGTGCCGTGGCGAAGTCGCCTTTGCGGTAGGCCTGAACCCCCTCGGCCAGGCGTTGATGCTGCAGCTGGTCGCTGCGCTTCCACAGCGTGCCCTGCGCCGGCTGCGAGACAGGCGTCGCAGGGGCCCGCGCCTGCGCGCCGTTCATCCATGGCAGCAGACCGACCGCGAGCACCGCGGCCAGCACCGCGCGACGACGGAAGGCCAGCAATGCCAGCAGCATCACCGGCGGCAGCAGCCAGAAGCCCTCGTCGCGCCACTGCTTGCCTTCGCCTGGCCGCTGCGCCGCCGTGCCGTCGCGCGCGTCAAGCACGCCGAGCGCGCGCAGGTCGCTGTCATCGGCGGCGATGCGTGCATAGCGGCCACCACCGGCAGTGGCCACTGCGCGCAGGCTGCCCTCGTCCAAGGCGGCCTGGCGAATCTGCCCGCTGCCATCGCGGTAGGCCGCACCAGCCGGCGTGCCCAGGCCCAGCACCGACACCTGCAACCCCAGGCTGCGCGCCTGCGCTGCGGCCAGTGCCGCTTCACTATCGGCCTGATCGCTGACCAGCAGGATCTGCCCCTGCAAGGCACCGATCTGCCGCATCAAGCGTGTTGCCCAGTCGATGCCGCGGTCGGCACGCTGGCCGTCGCGTGGCATCACGTCCGGCGACAACGCATCCAGATACAGCGCAACATTGCTGCCGTCGTCGGTCAGCGGTGCGACGGTATAAGCGTCATCGGCATAGACCACCAGGCCCACCTGCCCGCCCTGGCGCGCGCGCAGCAGCTCGCCCAGTTTCGCCCGCACCTGCAGCAGGCGCGACGGTGGCAGATCGGTTGCGCTGATCCGGCTGGACAAGTCCAGCACCACCAGCAGCGGCGCACTGGCCTGGAACATCGGCTGCGCCTGCTGCCGCCAGCTCGGCCCGGCCATCGCCAGCGATGCCAGTGTCCAGCCCAGCAGCAGCGCCCAGGGCAGGCGCACTCGACGCTTGGCACCCGCGGCCAGCAGATGTGGCAGCAGGTGTGCGTCCACGGCCTGCCGCCACGCATCACTGCGCCGTTGCCGGTACAGCGCCAGCGCAAGGATCAGCGGCAGCGCCAGCAGCGCCCACAGCCACTCGGGCCGCAGGAAGTGCAGCGCGTTCCAATCGGGGAGATTCGAAGCAAACGCGATCATCGGCGACGCTCCGGCCACAGCCAGGCCAGTGCGCCCAGCAGCAACGCCAGCCCCAACGGCCAGGCATAGCGTTCTTCGCGCGGGCGCAGGCTCGGCCCCTTCGCGGCGACCGGCTCCAGGCGATCAAGCTCGGCGTAGATCCCGGCCAGCTGTGCGGTATCACGCGCGCGGAAGAACTGGCCGCCGGTCATGCTGGCGATCTTCTTCAGGGTGGCCTCGTCGACCGGATCCCGGTCGGTGGAAATGGGAATGCCGAACAGACGCATGCTGCCATCGCCGCCAAACGCGACCGTGTGGATGCGCACGCCCTCGGCGCGCGCGACTTCCGCCGCGCGCAGCGGCTCCAGCACACCGGCATTGCTGACACCATCGGTCAACAGGATCAGCACGCGCTGCCCCTCCGGCTGGCTGCGCAGGCGCTTGACCGCAAGGCCGATGGCATCGCCGATGGCGGTCTCGCGCCCGGCCAGGCCGACCACGCTGTCGCGCAGCTGGTCACGCACGCTGGCCAGGTCGGCAGTAAGCGGCGTGAGCGTGTAGGCGCGATCACCGAAGATCAGCAGGCCGACGCGGTCACCCGCGCGACGATCAAGGAAGTCGGCAAGCACCGCTTTGGCTGCGGTAAGGCGATCGACCGCCTGGCCGCCCAGCACCATGTCGCCCTCGCCCATGCTGCCGGACACGTCCATCGCCAGCATCATCTGTCGCCCCTGCTGCGGGGGCGTGATGGCTTCGCCGAGCTGTTGCGGTCGTGCCAGCGCGATGCACAGAGCGCACCACCACAGCCACAGCAGCAGCGTGCGCAACCACGACGCGTCGACGCGGCCACCCGCCGACAGCGCTTCCAGCTCGGCGGCGGCATAGGGCACGCGCAGTGCGGCGCCCGGCGCTGCACGGCGCTTCCACCCGCGCATCAGCAGCGGCAACGGCAGCGCCAACAGCGCCAGCGGCCACGCCAGCTGCAGGTCCGGCCATGGCCAGTAGCTCACCCACAGGTTCATCGGCGGCGCTCCAGCAGCATCGCCAGATAGCGCTCGCGCGCCCAGCTGCGTACGGCCGCCACGTCGTTGCTGTCGACCCGCGGACGATAAGCGCCTTCAGCCAACAGGCTGCGGCGGTCTTCAGGCAACGTGCGCTGCGGATCCAGGCGTTGCCACCAGGCGTCATCGCGCAGCGATTCGCTGCCTGGCCGAGCATGGCGGGCGGCACGGCGCAGCAGTCCTGCGATCGCCGCCAGTTCGGCGGTGGCATCCGGGGCGGTGGCCAGTTCCTGGTCGAACAGCTGCAGCCAGCGCTGGCGACGGCGGCGACGCCGCCACACCAGCACGGCGATCACCAGCAGCACCAGCACGACCGCCGCGCCGATCATCAGGTAACCGGGGGCGGGCGGCCACCAGGAAGGCGCCGGTGGCAGCTGCACATCACGCAGCGGCAGGCTGGCACTCATGCCGGCACCTCGGTCGGTGACGGCGCAAGCCAAGCGTCGCTGGGCGCATCGGTGGACAGCACCTGCACGTCGACCCGGCGCGCGCCGAGCTGGCGGCGCAGTTCCTGCAGCGGCTCAACGAAATGCGCCTGCCAATGCGCCTGCACTTCACTGCGACGCAGGTCGAGGCCGATGCGCTGCTGTGCGGTCTGGAACTGCAGCGCCGCCGAGGGTGGTTGCAGTTCCAACGGATCGACCAGCAGCACCAGGCTGAGATCGTGATGCTGGGCCAGCGCGCTCCAGCGCGCCGGCGCAATGCGGATGGCCTGCTGCGGGTCGGCCAGCACCAGCATGCGGGCCCCCGGGCGCAGCACGCGGGCGGCATGGTCCAGCGCGCGCTCCAGGCCCAGATCGTCCGACGGCGGCTGTGCATACCAGCGGCTGAGCGCATCGAGCACGCGCAGCACGCCGCGTGGCCCGCCTGCGGGGGCGATCGGCGCTTCGCGATCGCTGCCGCGCAGCGCACCCACTCGGTCGCCACGGCGCTGCGCCGACCACGCCGCGACGGCACCGGCGCGGGCGGCCTGCACCGACTTGAAACGCACGCGGGTACCGAAGTACAGCGCAGGCGAGGTGTCGGCCACGATCAGGCTGACCCGCTCGCGCTCGGCCTGGAACAGCTTGGTGTGGGCGCGGCCAGTACGCGCGGTCACCCGCCAGTCGATGTGACGCGCGTCGTCACCGGCCACGTACTCGCGCGACTCGGCGTATTCCATGCCACGTCCGCGCAGCGGCGATGGCGCCTGGTAGGCGTTGCCGGTGCGGCCGCGGCGCGGCGGTGGCGGGCGCTGGGCCAGGCGCCGCAGTGCGACCAGCTCGGCCAGCTGCGGGCGCAGGCCGTCACCTTCGACGGACGACGGCACCTGTTCCGGGGATCGATCGGTCATGCGCAGGCTCAGGGTGCCGGCACCCGGGCCAGCAGCTCCTGCACCAGGCGCTCGCCGTCCCAGCCTTCGGCGGTGGCTTCATAGCTGGGCAGCACGCGATGGCGCAGCACGTCGGCCGCGACCGCACGCACATCATCGGGGGTGACGAAGTCGCGACCGGCCAGCCAGGCACGTGCACGGGCACAGCGCTCCAGCGCGATGGAACCGCGCGGGCTTGCGCCCCAGGCGATGCGGCGGCCCAGGCCGGCGTCGTAGCGCGACGGATCGCGCGAGGCCAGCACCAGTTCGACTAGGTAACGCTCCAGCGCCGGCGCCATGTGCAGGTCCAGCACTTCACGGCGGGCATCGAATACGTCCTGCATCGGCATCTTGTCCGGCGCCGGCGCGGCCTCGCCCAATGCGCCACGCGCACGCTCTCGGGCCAGCCGCAGGATTTCCGATTCGGCCGCCTGGTCCGGGTAGCCGATGCGCACGTGCATCAGGAAGCGATCCAGCTGCGCCTCCGGCAACGGGAAGGTGCCTTCCTGCTCGATCGGGTTCTGCGTGGCCATCACCAGGAACAGGGGCGGCAGCGCATAGGTGTGGCGACCGACGGTGACCTGGCGCTCGCCCATGGCTTCCAGCAGCGCCGACTGCACCTTGGCTGGCGCGCGGTTGATTTCATCGGCCAGCAGGACCGGGTGGAAGATCGGGCCGGGCACGAACTCGAAACGGCCTTCCTGCGGGCGCCAGATCTCGGTGCCGGTGAGGTCGGCCGGCAGCAGGTCGGGCGTGAACTGCACGCGGGCGAAATCCGCGTCCAGGCGCGAGGCCAGCGCACGGATCGCCGTGGTCTTGGCCAGGCCGGGCGCGCCCTCCACCAGCAGGTGGCCGTCGGCCAGCAGCGCAATCAGCAGGCGTTCCACCAAAGCCGCCTGGCCGACGATCTCGGCCGACAGCGCATCGCGCAACCGGGTGAATGCCGCATGCAGGCGGGAGATGGACGGCGCGGGCGGCGGCAGGACGGTTTCGGGCATCGGCGGTGGCAGGTTCATGGGGGCCTTTGACCGGCGCAGGACGGCACGGGTTCCCGACATCATCGCAGGGTGCCTTGCGATTGGCATCAAGAACGGCTGAACGGCCCATCCACGCATGGCGTGGATCTACTTGTGGAAACGAAGAAGGGCCGCGCATGGCGGCCCTTCTTCGTTTCGCGGGAGGCGCGGGCTCAGTTCTGCTTGGCCACGCGCAGCACCTTCGGGGTGACGAACACCAGCAGTTCGGCCTTGTCCTTGTTGCGGCCGCGCTTCTTGAACAGGTTGCCCAGGAACGGCACGTCGCCCAGGAACGGCACCTTGCTGATGCTGTTGCGATCGGTGAACTCGTAGACGCCACCGATCACCACGGTCTGCCCATCCTCGACCAGTACCGCGGTGTTGACTTCGCGGCGGTTGATCGACGGCACGGTGCCGTAGCCTTCCAGCTGGATCAGCTGGTCGACTTCGTCCTTCTTCACCTGCATGTTGAGGAACACGCGGTTGTCATTGGTGATGGTCGGGGTGACCTTCAGCTCCAGCACCACTTCCTTGAACTGCACGTTCGGGGTTGCGACGCCGCCAGCGCCACCACCGCTGATGGTGACGTAGCCGATTTCCTTGCCCTGCTTGATCATCGCTTCGCGCTGGTTGGTGGTGACCACGCGCGGGTTGGAGATCACCTCGCCTCGCGACTCCTGCTGCATGGCCGACAGCTCCACGTCCAGCAGGTAACCGGCATTGAGGATCGACAGCGCCAGCGAGCCCGGGTTGCTGGCGGCCGCCACCGGCAGGTTCCAGTTCAGGCCACGGGTGATGGTCGAGCCGACCGGGACAGGAGCCGGGCCCACGCGGCCACCGGCAATCCAGTCGCGCTCGGCCTTGGCGTTGTCCTGCGCGGACTTGACCTGCGATTCCCGGGTCAAGCGGTTGGCTTCGAGATTGCCGCTGAAATAGACATTGTCCCGGCTGCCGCTGACACCGAACTTGGCGCCCAGCTCGCGGGCGAAGGTGTCGGTCGCGATGACGATGCGGCTTTCGATCAGCACCTGGTCAACCGGGCGGTCGATCACGTTGATCAGCTCGCGCATGCGCGCGATCTTCTTCGGGATGTCGCTGATCATCAGCGTGTTGGTGCGCTCGTCGGCCACGATGCGACCACGCGAGGACAGGAAGCCACTGTCTTCCTGCGACGTGCTGCCCGCACCACCGCCACTGCCACCTCCGCCGTTGCCACCGATGCCCTTGGCCTCGGTCAGCGCTTTGAAGATCTGCGTGGCGCTGTGGTAGTTGATCTGGATGTAGTCGGTCTGCAGGTCTTCGCGGTTCTCGATGGCGATGCGCGCGTCTTCCTTTTCCTGCTCGAACTTGGCCAGTTCGGCCTGCGGCGCCACCCAGATCACGCTGCCGTCGCGACGCTTGTCCAGGCCCTTGGCGCGCAGGACAATGTCCAGCGCCTGGTCCCACGGCACATTGACCAGGCGCAGGGTCACGTTGCCCTGCACCGAGTCGGATGCCACCACGTTCAGGTTAGACTCCTCGGCGATCAACTGCAGCACGGTGCGCACCGGCACGTCCTGGAAGTTGAAGGTCACCGGCTTGCCGGTGAAGCCGCGCTGGCCGACGGCCTTGGCCGCCTGGGTGACGCTGCCGGCGGTGACCGCACCCACGGCGGCCTGGGCCTGGCGCGGGCTGATCTCGACCACGTATTCGTTGCCGCTCTGGTAGGCCAGCGACTCCACCGCGCCACCGGTGCTCAGCACCAGCTGGGTGCCGGCGCCCGACGGCTTGGCGTCGATGCGCTGCACCGGCGTGGCGAAGTCGGTGACGTTCATCGGCTTCTGCAGGTTGGCCGGCAGCCGGGCATTGCCGACGTCGACCACCACGCTGTTGCCCTGCGTGCGCAGGTCAGGGACCGCGCCCTGCCCGTCGAACTGCACGATCAGGCGCCCGGCGCCATCATCGCCACGCTTGAAATCGATCTTGGCCACCGACAGGCCGGCCGGCGCAGCGGCCGGTGCCACGGTGGTGCCGGCCGGCTTTTCCGCCGGTGCGGCGGCCAGCGCCGGAGCGCAGGCCAGCATCAGCGCGACTCCCAGCGCGCTGACACGGTTCAAGGTAGAGCGCCGGATGGGACGCAGCCCCTTGGCTTGGTGAAAGGTCATCGTGCTATCCCCAGTAAACGATCATTGATCTTCGAGCGAGAGCGTTGCCGGCCGTTCCAGCCAGCCACCCGCGCCATCCGGCACCAGTTCGATCAGCTCCACGCGGTCTTCGAAGACCGCCGTGACCCGCCCGTCGCTCTGCCCCAGGTAACCGCCCGGGCGAACCCGGTAGGTGACCTTGTCCGGCCCCATCACCAGCGCCACGGTACCTGCGCCGGTACCGATGGTACCGACCATGTCCAGCGCATCCAGCGGGAAGCCTTCCAGCGGCTCCTTGCGTCGGTTCGGGTCCGGCCGCAATCCGCCATTCCCCTGCTGCGGATTGGTCCAGGCATCGGTGAACGGATCGCGCATGCCCTGCGCGGAGTATTCGAAGGTCTCGAACTGCTGCATCACCGGCAGCGGCTCCAGCGGTTGCGCCGGTCGCGCACGCTCGCCTTCCACCCACTTTTCAAGGTTCGGTGCGTCGCCGGGCGTGCTGGTCACGCCACGGCCACAACCGGCCAGCAGCAGCACGGCCAGCACCATCGCACCACGTACGGTCTGCGCGCGCATCACTTCTTGCCCTCCTTGCCAGCGTCGGCCGCCTGCTGCGCCTGCACTTCGGTTTCGTCCAGGTAGCGATAGGTCTTGACCGTACCGGACAGTTCCAGTGCACCGCTGCGGACGTTGCCGCCGGTCTTTTCCTTGGGCTTGAGGTTGATGTCGTGCATGGTCAGGATCACCACCCGCGGCAGCGAGGCCACGCCGCTGACGAACGCGCCGAACTGGTGGTAACTGCCCACCATGCGCAGCTTGATCGGCTTCTCGGCGTAGAACTCCTTGATCTGCTCCTGTTCCGGCTCGAACAGCTCGTTGGTCAGGCCGCTGGACAGCGCGGTCTGCGAGATGTCGATGATCAGGTCGGGCATTTCGGTCTTGCTCGGCAGCTGCCGCAGCATCTGCTGCAGGACCTGCTCCATCTGCGCCAGCTGCTGCTTCAGCGGCCCCAGGTTCACCGCGCGCTCCTGCTGCTTGGTGAATTCGGCGCGCAGCTCGACTTCCTTCGATTCCAGGCCGGCCAGCTCCTCACGCTTGCCGCTGATCAGCAGCATCCACGCCACGAACATGATGACCAGCGCCAGCAACGAGCAGAAGACGATCTTGGCCTTCTGCGGCCAGTTGCCGATGTCGTTGAAATCCAGGTTCTTGATGTCGATCTTCTGGCTCATGCGCGATCCCCCTGCAGCAGCGCATTGAAGGCCTGCGGCGGCTGCGCCAGGCGGCTGCCCTCAGGCTTCGGGGCAGGTGCCGGGGCCGGAGCGGCCGGCGGGTTCGGCTTGGCCGGAGCGGCCGACGGTGCGGCAGCCGGTGCAGCGGGCGCAGCAGGTGCTGCCGGCTGTCCCGCCGCCGGTGCCGCAGGCGTTGCGGCATCCGGGCCTGCAGCCAGCGGTGCCACCGGTGCCGGGGCCGCCGTCGCCACCGAGCCATCGGCGTTCAGGCCCGGCGTCGCCGACACCTCTTCGCTCTGAGCCGGCAGTTTCACCTTGACCACGAACACGTAGGGCAGCGCCTTGATGTCGGCCAGCGGGCCGGCCTTGCCGTCCTTGTCCTTCTCCGGGTCACGCGCTTCGATGATCGACAGCTCCGGATTGGTCATCCAGCCGGAGGTCTCCAGGTTGCGCATGTAGGCCGAAACGCGGGCGTTGGACTGGGTGCGGCCTTCCAGCGTCAGCACGTCACCTTCCTGCTTCAGCGCGGTCAGCACCACGCCATCGGGAATGGTGCGCACCAGCGCGTCGAACAGGTGGACCATCTGCGAGCGCTTGGCCTGCAGCTCCTCGATCACCTTCTTGCGCGCCAGCAGGCGTTCCTTCTGCGCGTCGAGGCGGTCGATCTCCTTGTTCTGTTCCTTGACCTTCTCGATCTCGGCTTCCAGATAGGCATTGCGGTCCATCTGGCCGCTCACCTGACGGTCGTAGTAGAACCAGATCATCAGCGACAGCAGCAGCCCACCGACGGCGGCCATGCCCAGCATTGCGTAGAACTCGCGCTGGCGTTGCTTGCGCCGCTCGGCGCGCCAGGGCAATAGATTGATGCGTGCCATCAGTCGAAGCTCCTCAGCGCCAGACCGGTCGCGATCATCAGCGCGGGGGCATCCTGGGCCAACGCATGGGCGTTCACCTTCGGCCCCAGGGTCATCTGCGCCAGCGGGTTGGCGACCACGGTCGGCACGCCCAGCTGTTCCTCGACCATCTCCGGCAGGCCACCGAGCACGGCGCAGCCGCCGGCCAGCACGATGTGATCGACGCGGTTGAATTCGCTGCCTGCATAGAAGAACTGCAGCAGGCGGCTGATCTGCTGGACCGTGGCTTCCTTGAACGGCTCCAGCACTTCCATCTCGTAGCTTTCCGGCAGGCCGCCCTGGCGCTTGGCCAGCCCGGCTTCCTCGTAGCTCAGCCCGTAGCGGCGCATGATCTCGTCGGTCAGCTGCTTGCCACCGAACACCTGCTCGCGGCTGTAGAGGCTACGGCCGCCGCGCAGGACATTGAGGGTGGTCATGGTGGCGCCGATGTCGATCAGCGCGACCACGCCGTCGATGGACACCGGCAGTTCGCTGGCGACCAGGGCGTAGGCGTTCTCGACCGCGAAGGCCTCCACGTCCATCACCTTGGCCTGCAGTCCGCCCAGTTCCAGCGCGGACTGGCGCAGCTCGACATTCTCCGAACGCGAGGCCGCCAGCAGCACTTGGACCATCTCCGGGTTGTTCGGGATCGACCCGATCACCTCGAAGTCCAGGTTCACTTCCTCGATCGGATAGGGAATGTAGTTGACCGCTTCCAGCTCGATCTGGGCTTCCATGTCGTTTTCGTCGAGGTCGGCCGGCATCGGGATCACCTTGGTGATCACCGCCGACCCCGCGACGGCGGCAGCGGCCAGCTTGGCCTTGCTGCCTGAACGGTTCATCGCCCGGCGGATGGCCTCACCCACGGCCTCCACCTCGACGATGTTCTTCTCCACCACCGCATTCGGCGGAAGAGGTTCCACAGCGTAATGTTCCACGCGGAAACGATTGCCGCTGCGGGACAGCTGCAAAAGCTTTACCGCAGTCGAACTGATGTCGACGCCTACGAGCGGCGACTGACTTTTTGGGATGAGCCCCACGGTTTCTCCCCTGCCGACGGGCACTTGGACGCAAGACCTGCGCCCAAGCATTAATAACGTATTCTTAGCAAATGGCAACGGCCCTGCTGTGAATTCCTTCACGGATTCACCATGCAGCCCCTGACTGTTCCCCTTGCGCTCCCCGGTGCCGACCCCAGCCGCCACCTTGCGTAATCTATACTCTGCGACCACGAAATTCGCAATCGGAATCTGAACCCGATGACTCGACTCCGCCGCTGGCTGCGCTGGATCTTCCTGATTGTCCTGGTCCTGGCGCTGATCGGCGCGGCCGCCGTGGGCGGTCTGTACTATGCCGTTTCCTCCAAGCTTCCCGACGTGCAGACCCTGCGCGACGTGGAAATGCAGGAGCCGATGTACGTCTATGCTGCCGACGGCAAGCTGATGGCGGTGTTCGGCGAGACCCGGCGTACCCCGATCACCATGAAGGACGTGCCGGAGAAGCTGAAGCAGGCCTTCCTGGCCACCGAGGACGCCCGCTTCTACGAGCACGGCGGCGTGGACTACATGGGCATCGGCCGCGCGGTGTGGCTGCTGGCCACCACCAACGACAAGCGCGTGCCGGGCGGGTCCACCATCACCCAGCAGGTTGCCCGCCAGTTCTTCCTCAGTTCCGAGTACAGCTACACCCGCAAGCTGGCCGAGATCCTGCTGGCGCGCAAGATCGAGTCCGAGCTGAGCAAGGACGAGATCTTCGAGCTGTACCTGAACAAGAGTTTCTTCGGCAACCGCGCCTACGGCGTGGCCGCCGCCGCCGAGTTCTACTACGGCAAGAAGCTGAACGAGCTGGACCTGGACGAGATGGCCTCGCTGGCCGGCATCCCCAAGTTCCCCTCGTCGGGCAATCCGATCTCCAACCCGGAACGTGCCCGCCAGCGCCGTGACAACTACGTGCTGCAGCGCATGGCCGACCTGAAGTTCGTCAGCCAGGCCGAGGCCGATGCGGCCAAGGCCGTGCCGATGCACGCCACCGCGCATGAGCCGCCGGTGCAGGTCGATGCCCCGTACGTGGCCGAGCTGGTGCGCCAGGAAATGATCGCCCGCTTCGGCGGCGACGTGGTCAACAAGGGTTACCACGTCACCACCACGATCGATTCCACCCTGCAGACCGCGGCCAACCTGGCCGTGCGCGACGGCCTGCTGCTGTATGACCACCGCCACGGCTGGCACGGCGTGGAAAAGCAGGTGCAGCTGGGCGCCGGCGACGATGCCGCCGCCCTGGCCGAGCACCTGCGCGGCATGTACGGCCAGGCCGGCCTGTTGCCGGCGATCGTCGCCAGTACTGGCGCCGATGGCAGCGCTACGGTGGTGCTGGCCAACCGCACCGAGATCGTGCTGCCGGCCGGTGCCGCCAAGTGGACCAACAAGACCCCGGGCAAGCTGGTGCAGCGCGGTGACATCGTGCGCGTGCGCGCCGGGGCCAAGGAGGGCGAGTGGCTGCTGGACCAGATCCCGCGCGGCCAGTCCGCGCTGGTCTCGCTGGATGCCCACAGCGGTGCGCTGAAAGCGCTGGTGGGCGGTTTCAGCTTCTCCGGCAACAAGTTCAACCGCGCTACCCAGGCGCGCCGCCAGCCGGGTTCGAGCTTCAAGCCGTTCGTGTATGCGGCCGCCTTCGACAAGGGCTACAACCCGGCCTCGATCGTGCTCGACGCCCCCGTCGTGTTCCGCGACCGCCGCGGCAAGACCTGGGCCCCGCAGAACGACGGCGGCGGCTTCCGCGGCCCGATGCGCCTGCGTGAGGCGCTGGTGCAGTCGCGCAACCTGGTCTCGGTGCGCCTGCTCGACGGCATGGGCGTGGACTACGCGCGCAAGTACATCAGCGAGTTTGGCTTTGCCGAATCGGAGCTGCCGCCGAACCTGTCGATGTCGCTGGGTACCGCCTCGTTGACCCCGCTGTCGGTGGCCCGTGGCTACGCCGTGTTCGCCAATGGCGGCTCGCGCGTGGATACCTGGCTGATCGACCAGGTCAATGACCGCGACGGCAACCTGGTGTTCAAGGAAAACCCGGCGCTGGCCTGCCGCGACTGCGCCGGCAGCAGCGACCAGCCGGTCAACCAGGTGGTGGACGGCTTCAACTTCGGCGCCCCGGCCCCGAAGGTGGACCCGGCCGCTGCAGCCAAGGCCGAAGCCAAGACCGAAACCCCGGCCGCGCCGGCCAACCCCGACGCCCGTACCGCCCCGCGCGCGATCGACGCCCGTACCGCCTACCAGCTGGTGTCGATGATGCGCGACGTGGTCCAGCGCGGCACCGGCGTGCAGGCCAAGGTGCTCGGCCGCGAGGACGTGGGCGGCAAGACCGGCTCCACCAACGACCACCGCGACGCCTGGTTCTCCGGCTTCGGCGGCCCGTACGTGACCACCGTGTGGGTGGGCCGCGACGACTTCCGCTCGCTGGGCTACCGCGAGTACGGTGGCAAGGCGGCGCTGCCGATCTGGATCGACTACATGCGCACCGCGCTGAAGGACACCCCGATCGCGCAGAACGAGCCGCCCAGCGGCATGGTCCAGGCTACCCTCAACGGCGCGACCGAGTGGGTGAAGGTGGAAGACATGGACCGTCTGACCGACTACGACCTGAACCTCAATACGCCGCAGGCCGACGCCGCCGCGTTCGATATCTTCTGAGGAACGGTTTGGTGGGTGCCAACCATGGGTTGGCACCGATGCGGCTCTGGTAGAGGCCAACCTTGGTTGGCGCCTCGTGCCGACCAACGGTCGGCACCTACCAGAGCGGTTGCATCCGCCATACCCACGCGGATGTCACATCCGTGCGCTAGTCTGTCGTCAGGTCGCAACAGGAGTCATCGCATGCATCGCGCCCGTCAGCATGCTGCCAGCCAGACCCGCGAGCGGCGCCATCGCCTCGCCCACGAAGCCGCCCGCCTGATGGCCGAAGGCGGCATCCGCGACTACCACCAGGCCAAGTTGAAGGCCGCCAGCCGGCTCGGCATCCACGACGATGCCTCCCTGCCCCGCAACACCGAGATCGAAGACGCCCTGCGCGAATACCAGCGGCTGTTCGCCGGCCCCCAGCACGGCAACGAACTGCAGCGCCGCCGCGAGGCCGCGATGCGGGCGCTGGAGTTCCTGCACGGGTTCGCGCCGCGCCTGGCTGGCCCGGTGCTGGATGGCACCGCCGACGCCAACAGTCCCGTGCAGCTGCACCTGCACAGCGACGACCCGGAAGCCGTGCACCGCTTCCTCGACGAGCACGGCATCCCCGCCGAATCGCGGACGCGCCGGCTGCGGATGGACCGCGAACGGAGCCTGGACGTGCCGGTGTGGGTGTTCAGTGCCGAGGAGCTGACCTTTGACCTGGCGGTGCTGCCCTACGACGCGCTGCGACAGGCGCCGCTGTCGCCGGTGGACGAGAAGCCGATGCGGCGTGCGTCGGTATCGCAGCTGCGGCAGATGCTGGCCGAGGCGGAGATCACCGCGTACATCGGCGGGTAACGGCTGCGCCGGTTCTGGTGGGTGCGGACCGTTGGCCCGCACGGTGCCTCAGCCCTCCGCATGCCTGACCCAAGCGCGGCCGGGCATGGCCCGGCGCTGCACACGCCCTCCCGGTCTACCAGCCCCGGTACGGTTCCTCCGCGTCGCCGGACAGCAGCCGCGCCAGCCACGGCGCACCCGCGCGCTGCGGGTACGCCACCATCATCCGCGCGTGCATGTTCTGCAGGTCCCCCAGCAGCCAGGTCTGATTGTAGACATCGCCGAACGGATCCGACCATGCCGTCTGCAGCCGCGCACGCTCGCCGCCGTCGAGGTTGGGCATCCTGTCCAACGGGATCTCCAGCACCGGCTCGAGCGCCCGGTTGATGGCCGCGTTCTCCGCCTCCGCCGCACGCATGAGCTCCAGCCGATGGCTGACCAGCCAGCACGGAAAGGGGAAGCAGCTGTCCGTGGCATCGATGTACGCCGCCATGTCGGCCAGCATGTGGGCTTTCAGCTGCCACACCATCGCACTGTCCAGCAACTGCCGCACCCGCAGCGTGCGCAGCGTACCGGCGCGGACGTCTTCCGGCGTGGTGAACGGCTCGCCCGGCGTCGGGCCACCATGGCGGACCAGCACGATGCGATGGATCGCTTCCTGGGTGATGTTCTCCACGCGCAGCGCGGCCGCCTCTGGATGCACGCGCGGTGGCGGCACGCTCGTCAACCGCCAGTGGTACCAGAGCACCAGCGCGATGCCTGACAGGCACAGCAGGGTGAACAGCACCCAGCGATCCAGGTTGCGGGTGTAGTAGTAATACCGCGCCCGCCACAGATAGAACGTGCGATAGCTGATGAATCGGCTTACCCATCGGTACATGGCCATTTCCTCGGCAAGGGCCCCGGCGCGGCGGGGCGGAATACGCGCGTCACGCCGGAGCGTCATCGCTTACCAGCCGATGCCCACGCCGACGCCCATGCTGCGTTCGCCACTGTTGGTGAACGCACCATTGAGGCTGAAGGTGGCCGAACCCTTTTCGTTCAGCACACGCTGGTAGCCCACGGCCATCGCCGACTCGCCCTCGCTGTAACCCACGCCCGCACCCAGACGGTTGTACGTGGCCAGACCGGCGGTGTTCATCGCCATCGCGCTCTGCGCGCTGCTCATCGCCGCCATGCGATTGAAGCGCTTGTCCATCTTGTCCAGGCGACGCTCGAAAGTGCTGATCGCACCGTCGGTGTACTCGTTGGCACGGGCCAGCATCTTTTCCAGCTCGGCGGTGTCGACCTGTGGCTTGGGCGTGTCGTCCTGCTTCGACTTTGGCTGCGGGGCCGGCTTGTCGCCTTCGCCGGCCGAGGCGACCTGCGGCGAACCGCCGGTTTCCGGCGTCGGCGCGGTCTCTTCGGTGGATGGCGACGGCGTGGACGCTGCCGCGATGGCGCGGGCCTGCGGCTGATCCTCAATGCGCTGCTCCAGCCCATCCATGCGGCCATTGAGCTGCTGCTGCATCGAGTGCAGCTGGCCACCGTTGACGGCATCGCGGCTGCCAGCCGCGATCAGGCCGTTGGCCACGTTGGAGATGACCATGCCGTTGGCGCCGGCCAGGGTGAGCTGGTGGGTACCGTCTGCGCGCACCGAGGGGGTTTCCTGGAACACGGAGCGGAGCTGGGATTCGACCTGATTCACCCGCGAGGTGGTGCTGACGACTGCGCCGTCGAGCGCTTCCAATGCACCATTGAGGGTGGATTGGGACTGGCCCTGCACGTTGAAGCTGGGACCGACGATGTTGCCGTTGGCATCGACTTCGCCGCCGAGGGCGGAGAGTGCGCCGCGCAGCTGGCCGACGGTGGCGGCGTTGTGGTTGGCGGTGCCGTTGGCGATGTTTACGAGGCGGCGATAAGTAGTTGCACTTCCAAATGAAACCACTCCGGCCTCATTCGCCTGAGAGCCTTCGCCTATTGCCAGCGAACCATTCGCTCCTTTACCCACTTTTGCTCCGGCACCGATAGCAATGCCTCCTCGTGCACCACCTCCGGCAATGCCTACCTCCGCTCCAGTACCTAGCGCAAATCCGCTATCGGAATCCTCATGCACGACCGAAGCGCGACCAAGGGCTATGGAATTTCTGCCCAGTGCCTTCGCATGGGTTCCCACTGCAGTTCCTCCATCGTTGCCGGTCTTAGCGAAGTTCCCAATTGCAAGACCAACCGGTCCAGCCTGAGCAGGACCATAGCCTGGAGCGGCACCCACACTGACGTACTGGCTGATGCCTTCCATAGCCGAAACACGGCTGTTGGTCTCATAGAGCTGGCTGCCCCGCACAACATCCGAGCTGTCAGCCGACAGCATCGCCTCCGCTACACCAGTCAAACGCGCACCGCCGAAATCGATCGGGCCGCTCGTATCCAATCCACGCATGGCCTGCTCGCCCATCTCCCGCTCCTTGCGCATCGTCTCCAGATCATTCCGATTCTGCGAAATCTTCTGCTCTGCGGCGTACAACTGACTGCCGGTTACGGCATCACGGCTTCCTGGGGCTACTCGGCCGTCAGCCAGGTTGGTCAGCACCATGCCATTCACGCCATTCAGCGCGATCTGGTTCATGCCATCTGCACGGGCGGAAGGCGAATCCTGGAAGATCGAACTCAGCTGGCCTTCCACCTTGCCCGCGCGACGGCCTGCGGTGATGACAGCGCCATCGAGTGCCATCAGTGCATCCTCGACGGTGTTCTGCGTTCCACCCTGCACCGCGTAGGTCGGGGCGATGATGTTGCCGCTGGCATCCATGCCTGCGCCGCCGCCGAGGGTGGCGAGGGAATCCTTGAGCTGAGAGACAGTGGTGGCGTTGTGGTCGGCGATGCCTCGGGCGATGTTTACAAGGCGGCGCTGGATGCCGACACTCCCGAATGACGCAACCCCAATCTCATCAGCTTGGGAACCCATTCCAAGTGCTAGCGAGTTGAGAGCTCCACCTTCAACGCTAGCGCCAGCACCGATCGCTACACCTCCACGTGCACCGCCAGTGTCTCCGCCGACCTGTGCACCGACTCCCATTGCGAATCCATTTTCGGAATCCACAGAGACAGTCGCCGCTCTACCAATTGCGGTGGAGTTCTTTCCCATCGCCTCCGCAAATGTGCCTACCGCAGTTCCTCCCTCCAGCCCCGTCTTTGCTGAATTTCCAAGCGCCACGCCTGCCACACCCGCTTCGGCACGTTCACTGAAGGGAGCTGAACCGATACCCACAAACTGCGCGACTTCCTCAAGTTCTGAGACGCGTGAATTGGTTGAATACAGCTGCTTCCCAGACACTGCTTCAGCGCTACTGGTGCTCAAGACCGCATCCGCAACCCCGCTGACCTTGCGATTGGCGCCAGCGCTGTTACGCACATCCAGCACTGTGCCGCTGTTCTTCTCACCCAGGCGGACGTTGCCCGTGGTGGAAACCTGCCCTACAAGACCACCCAGCGTCGTCGCGGCGGTCAACGCCGTGCCAGCATCGTCCATTGCAGTATCGGCCGCCGTCTGCGCCGCCTTCGCCGTGCGGTCCACCTCGCCCACCTGGGCATTGGTTTCAAACAGCTGCTTGCCGGTGACGCCCTCGGTGCTGGTGGCGCTCAACAGCCCATCCTTCAGGCCCCTGATCGTCCGGTTCGCATTCGCGCTGTTGCGCACGTCCAGCAGCGTGCCGCTGTTCTTCTCACCCAGGCGGACATTGCCTGTGGCAGACACCTGCCCGACAAGGCCACCCAGCACCGTCGTTGCGGTCAACGCCTTGCCGGCTTCATCCTTTGCCGTAGAGGCCGCCGTCTGCGCCGCCTTCGCCGTGCGCTCCACCTCGCCCACCTGGGCATTGGTTTCAAACAGTTGCTTGCCAGTGATACCCTCGGTACTGGTGGCGCTCAGCAACCCATCCTTCATCCCGCTGATCGTCCGCTTCACCGAGTCACTGCCGATCGATACCTGATCATTGGCGGTCGTAACCGAAAGCACACCCAGAGCCACCGAACGCGAATGATTGGCCTTGGTGGATGCACCCAGCGCCATGGAGCTCGCACCCCCTGCAGCAGATGCCTGGTAGCCGATCGCAACCTGGTACGCAGTCGGGCCGGTGCTCGCCGAGGCGCCGATGGCGATGCCGTAGTTGGAGGAGCTCGCCTCGATCTTGGCGCCGGAGCCGATGGCAATCGAGCCGACTGCATTGGCCTTGGCGTTGTATCCATGCGCACTCGCGCCCGAGCCACTGGCAAGCGCGTTCAGGCCTGAGGCAAGCGCACCCGTTCCCGATGCGTGGGCACGCTGCGAGGACGTCACGGTCGAGCCGCTGGCAGTCAGGTAGCCTGCCGCGTTGGCTGCGGACATCGCGTTCTCAGCCGTGCTCTTGGCCGTGTTCGCCGTGCTCTGCGCCGTGCTTGCGTTTGCCTTGGCCGTGTCTGCCGCAGTCTGCGCCCTGCTGGTGTCCTGCTTGGCCCAGTACAGCTGACTGCCGGTGACGGCATCGGAACTGGAGCCGGTCAATCGAGCATCCTGCACGTTCACCACGCGTCGTTTGATGCTGCTGCTGCCCACCGAGACAGCGTTGGACTCATTGCCAACCGAACCTGCACCGATCGCCACCGCGCCTGAACTGGTCGCACTGGCCTGATAACCAAGGGCCAATGCGTTGTAGGACGCACGCGCCTGGTTGCCCATCGCGATGGCACCTGAATAGCCCGATGTTCCGGCGAAGGCATCGGCCCCCACCGCAATCGCGCCCTTGCCACTGCCGGTATTCGCGCGCGAACCACTGCCGACCGCGATGTTGTTGCCACCATTGGCGTGTGCATCGTTGCCAAACGCCGTGGCGCCATAACCGCCTGACGCGCGCGAGAGCGCGCCAACAGCAGTGCCGTGTGAAACGTCCACGGTTACAGCGTCCCCCATCGCGACGCTGTTGTTGCCATACAGGCGGATGCCGTTGCCATAGGCTGCCGACTGGTTGCCTTCGACGATGGTCCGGGAGCCCAGGCCAATGGTCCGATCTCCCGTCAAGCGCAGGTCGCTGTACACGTTGTCGCTCACCGTGGCGAGCTGATAGACGATACGCTGGAGCGCCATTCCGCCAGACCACGCGACATTGGAGCGGGCAGGGCTTCCCATCGGCAGCATCCGTTGCCAGGCGTTGTAGAACAGCTCGGAATCTGCCCAGCGCCGCAGTTCATTTGCCTCCAGCGCCGCGCCGTGTTCAGTGGCCGCGGCGCTCGCCGTCGACAGGCAAAGCAATGCGAGCGCCCCTGAGGAGCTGCGTGCAACCGAGCGCGCACGTCCCTTGGTGCGGCGGGTCAACTCACTGCCCACCACCCAGCAACGCTTGGCGGCACTCCAGACACGACGATAGATGTGGTTCATGCTGTCTCTCCTTAACAGGACATCGAAAGTGAGGCCCTGCACATGACGCAGGGCCAGAACGTTCAGGCGCTCGGCGCCAGAGTGGTTGTGTGTTCGCGGTAGCCGTCCTTGGACAGGCGGTAGTGCAGCTGCACGGTGCTGTCCGGTTGAGGCTGGAACGGCAGCTTCAGCTCCGCATCGGGGTACAGGCTCTTGGCAAAGTCGTGGGACGTACAGGCACCGTTGGCGTTGCACTCAGCCAAACCTGTAATGCCGACCCGCAGGGTCCCCACGTTGCGCAGGGTGTCGCCCTGCAGTTGTAGATCCACACTGCCGTTGGTGGGCAACACGTTCACCAACGCGCCCCAGACCAGGCTGACGCCAACGTTGGCCTGCGCCGCCGGCTCGTCGTCTTCGAGAAGCGTTCCGTCCGGGCCCCTGACGCTCTCGAAGTAGACGCGGTAGGCCACTTCTTTCTCGACCGACTGCAGCGGGATGACCCGGATCAGGCGATTGCCACCACCACTGAGAGCGAACTTTCCAGGCGTGATGGCAACCGCGGCATCGGCCGCCTCGACTTCGATCTCTTCCTCACCAGCCTGCGCCGGATTCGTGATGCGCAGCAGGCGCGCCTGCACGTACTGTGGCTGGGTGGAGTGCGAGTAGACGCGGATCTGCGTACCGCGTTTTGTATCCACGGCCGCGCGCATCGGATGGATGGAGAGGTTGGCATGTGCCGCCGGCGGGGCCAGCAGCGCGCTCAACGGCAACAGACAGAACAGCAGCTTCTTCATGATGAGGCTCCGTGGGTATCAGGGTTTGGCGGTCGGCACGCGCAGCTCTACCGTCAGCTCGCCGTCGTAGAGACCGGGCCGCTTGCTGGCGATGGGCGTAGGCGGCGTTTCCAGTACCAGCGGCGTGGGCACGCAGTACACGGGTTGATTGATGCCTGGCAGCATCACCAGCCGCAGCTGCGCGCTGTCGATGCCGCGCAGCAGCTGTTCCTCGCCGTGTTTCATGGCCAGCAGGTTTCCGCCGTACTTCAGGCCGACCTGGTAGTCGAGGCGCTGGGTGTCATCGCTGCCACCGTCCCCGTGCCAGACCGCGTAGTCACGGCCTGGTGGTGGTCGTGGACCGCTGTCGCGCACGGTGACACCGAGGAACTCGCTCTGCGAGCCCACGCCGTCGTACAGGCACATGTCCACTTCCTTGTAGCCGCCGACCACCTTGCGGATGGGGTCGTAGCGCAGGTCCATGTTGACCAGCGGTGCGATGCCGTCGAAGCCGGGGAAGTAGATCGAGATCGCGTCGTAATCGGTGACGGTGAAATCGAAGTTGAAGGTGGCCGTGGCGACCGGTGCTGCGGTGGGATCGGCCTTGATGTTCAGGCGCATCGTGGCCTTCCAGTGGCCTGCCACAAGTCGCGAGATCTCGCGTTGAGGCAGGATCATCTCGATGCCCGTTCCGAGCGGCTGATCTGCCCCGCTCCCTATGCCGCATGTGTACCAGAATGCTGAATTCAGAACACGCGGTACTGAGTCCCAGTAATCTAAGGTGCAGCGATACCCCGACATAGCTCGCTGTAGGTTTCCAACTGCACGAATCTCGGTACGCAGGCCAGTCCTCAGTTCGACGAGACGCAATGCTATCTCTGTTGTTCCTGTTCCCCCAGACGAGCTCAGGTCACTTTCCGTCGGGCACCGCCCAAACTCACTATCTGAAGCAGATCCACAAACCACATGGATCTGCCCATACTTGAACGCCAGATCGTGACTGAACCCCAGCACCGTCCGCGGCGCCCACAGCTCCACATCACCCGGCACCGCCGAGCGATCCCAGCTCATCACGATGTCCCTGTTCTGGTCCGTCGGATGCGTCTCCGGCGGCCACTGCGCCCACGCCCGTGGCATCACCAGCACCAACGCACATACCAGCATCAACACAAACAACCAACGCCGGCTCATCGCGTACCTCCTGCAGCAGCGGTCTGGGACGTGGCGGCGATCAACGCGCGTTCCTGCAGCAGGCGGGTGACGCGAGCCTGCTGGCGGATCTCAGGCGGCAGCTGGGCCACGGCCAGCGGCTCGCAGTGCACGGCGCCGACCAGCAGCACCACCTGGCGGCGCTCGCGCACCTGCAACGGGCAATGCAGCAGGCGGTCGTCCTGCAGCAGGTACAGCGTTGTTTCGCGACGCGGGAAGTCGGCAACGAAGCTGCCGTTGGCGCTGGTGCCGGGCACCGGCGCGTTGAGGATGCGGGCGCCGCCCAGCGGCGACCCCGCCAGGTCCTTGGCATTGCCGATGAAGGTGTAGGTCACTTCGATCGGCACCGGCAAGCGCATCAGCTTGCCGGGCGTGAGGAACATCGGCCGTGCACCGCCCACACCGGTCACGCGGATCGCGGCAATGCTGTCCAGCGTGCTGGCGTCCTGTACTTCGGCGCGATGCGACTGGTACGACGACAGCGGCAGCAGCCGGCGCTCGCCGATCTGCAGACGCTGTCGGCGCAACCCGCCCACCTGCAGTTCTGCGGCCACGCCATGCAGGTCGGCATCGTCGAAACCGTCCACCTGCACGGCCAGGCCGGCCTCGGCGCCGTTGGCACCGCTCCAGTAGAAGCCACGGCGGCCCAGTGCGAAGCCCGAGCTGTGGCTGCCGCTGTAGCCGGTCTCGCCACGCCCGCCCTGCTGATAACGCGCGATGCTGGCGGTGGTGTTACCGATGGCGTTCTGCAGCTGGCCACTCAGCGAGGCGCTGTAGCGGTCATTGTTGTTGGCACGCAGTTCGGTATTCAGCTCGCGATAGTGCGTATCCCGCTCCTGGCGCAGGCTCTGGCCCACGCTGTAATCGATGGCCGGGCGCTGATGCTGGGGCTGGCGTACATCCACGGCGTAGCGGCGCTGGCCACTGCTGTCATGGTTGCGCTGCAGGCGGGTCAGGCTGAGGTTGAAGTAGATGCCACGGTCACGCTCGTTGCTGCCGCGCACGCTGTCGGCACTGCGTTGCTGCCACAGGCCCACGCGCGTGGACACGCTGAAGTCCTGCCAGCGATGGCTGCGACTGAAGCTGGCCTGCCAGGTGCGGCTCAGCACCGGCTCGCGGCGCGGCTCCAGCGGGCCCGGCGGCAGCAATGGCTCCAGGCCGAAGAACGGGTCCTGCTCGAATCCGGGCTGATGCCAGCCGGTGCGCCAGGTCTGGCGCCGCGTATAGCCCACGTAGACATTGCCACCGGCCGCCGGCAGCGACATCGAGCCGCTGAGTGAGTTGGTGCAGCCCAGCTGGTCGCGTGCATCGGCCTCGAACTGGCAGGCTTTGCCGCGCATGCGCTGCTGGTAGAGATTCCACGACGCCTTGCGCCGGTACGACAGCTGGTGCTGCTGCCCGTTGCTGCCGTCGCTGCCCCGCATGCCGCTGAGCGTGGCGCGCATCTCATGGGTGGCCAGCACGTGGCGCAGGTCCAGGCGCAGCTCACCGTAGCTGTGTCCGCCGAGGTTGGCGACACCGGCGGTAAGCGCGGCGTCGCGGCCCAGCGGCACGCGCAGGCCGGCCATCGCCACGCGTTCGCCATCGAAGCGGTCGCTGCGGCGCTCGTTGCGGCGGCCGCCCTGCACGAACCACTGCCACTGGCTGTTGGTCCAGTCGCCGCCCTTGTCGAACGGCGCCTCCTCGGTGCGCACCAGCACACCGTCCTCGTAGATGCGCATGCGCACCAGGTAGTTGCCGAACGGGAAATTGCGGGTGTCGATCTGGTTGATGCCCGCCTGCAGGTAGAACGTCTGCAGCAGCCGTTCGCCATCGAACACATCGACGCGTGCGTCGCGCGCCAGCAGCACCGTCAGCGGCGTGGCCTGCACGGCGGCATCGGTGTCCACATAGGCCTGGGTGGTGCCCACGCGCGCGCCCTGGAAACGGTCCAGCGGCAGCATGCTGAAACTGAAGGTGCCGCCCTGCGGGCTGGACAGGTTGCGGCGGTCCATGCGCCCGGCCTGCAGGTAGTGCGCCTGGCCCAGGTCATGGCGGTAATAGACGTTGTCGAACTGGAAGTCGTCGTCGCTTCGGCTGCGGTAGCGCTGCTGGGTGTAGTACCAGTCGGCGGACAGGTGAGCGCGATCAAAAAGTCCCAGCGTGCCTACGCCGCGCGCGGACAGCGCCTGATGGTCGCGGCCGCCGCTGACGTTGAGCGTCTGCTGGTGCAGGAAGGCGTTTTCGGCGTTGGCCGTGACCGTGTGGTAACGCTCGGCGGCCGGCTCTCCGGGAATCCACTGCCGCGCCACGAACAGGCGCACCGCGCCCTCGCCTTCGTCGTACAGCGCGCGCGCCGCAGTGGGGTCTTCGGGTGGATCGAGGTAGCCACAACCCGCCGTGGCGCCGCCAAAGCGGCACGCCAAGTGGCTGTTGCGCGGCAGCGGCTGCGACAACGCCGGCAGCAGCGCCGCCTGTGCTTCGGCCGGCAGGTCCAGGGCCTGCAGCACGCGCGCCGGCTCTTCCAGCTGCACGTGCTCCAAAGTCACGCGCACCGGCGACAGCCCGGCCGAGCGACCGAACAGCTGGATGTCGAGTTGTTCGGTCTGGCCTTCGACCAGATCCTCAAAGCCGGCGGGGACGCCGCGGGCTGCGGCCAGGGGAGCAGCCAGTGCCAGGGCGAGCGCGACCGCCAGCCGGGTAACGGCGGGGGCGTGTGGGGTCATTGGGGGTACCGCTGCAGTAGCGGCCGGCCCGGAGTGCGGGCCGGCGCGGGAAGCCGTGGATCAGGGCTTCTGGTTCATGACGATGTAGACCATGCCTTCGTAACGGCCGTTGACCGTAAGCGGGCCGCCGGTACCGGCCTGGGCGATGGTCAGCGGCATCGAGATGGACGCACCCGGGGTCGAGCTGGCGCCGTTGAACAGGTCAGCCGCCTTGAATTCGGTGACCGCAGTGGTCAGCGCATCGGTATTCAGGCTGACGGCCAGCGGCACGCGCGTGGCGCCATTGATCAGGACCGGATCGTGGCCAAGGCGCACCTCGATGTCCGCGGTTTCGTCATTGGAATGGATGCGCACCTGCTGCGTCGACGGCAGCAGGCCGCGCAGCGGATCGTGGGTCAGCTGCACGGTGTCCGGCAGCGGGGTGCCGTCATCGCGCAGCAGCGCCAGCGTCGGGTCGACGTCGGCGTAGACGGTGATCTTGGTTTCCAGCGCGTGCGCGGACAGCGAAGCAGTAGCCAGCGCTGCAGCGAGCGCGGCCTTCTTGATAATGGCGTGCATGGTTGTCTCTCTCGGACAAGGGGGAATATGAAAGCTCCCCTCCCCAAGGAGAAAAGGGAGGGAAGCGCCGCCCGCGGGGATGGGTGCGGGCGACGGAGAGAATGTTAGGAATCCATTGCCATGCAGGCCATTCAAGCATTCCTAAAACGTTGAACGTTAAGGAGAATTCTTGAAAGTGCTCAACGTTTGAGAGTTATGCAACTTTCCTCACCGATTGAATGCAAGAAACCTCATTGCGTCGCATTTGTAGAGTCGAGCATGGCTCGACTCTACCGCGGGCATCCACGCGGGGCGTGCATCCGCTGGATGGCATCAGGCCGCCTGTCGGCGGCCTGATGACACGGCGCGGTGGTGCGCGATCAGAAGAAGATCGCGTACAGGATCAGCAGCGGAATCGGCACGCCCAGCAACCAGAGCAGAATCATCTTCATGGCAGGTCTCCTTGCATGGAAAGGTGGATTACAGGTCGCGGCGGCGGCCGCCCCAGGTGGCGCTGAGGCTGGCGAAGAACGCGCCGATCAGCAGGGTGATGAACAGCCACAACGCGGCGTAGGCGGTCGCCTTCCGCGCATCGTCGGCAGCCTGCTTGGCGGTGTTCTTGGCCTTCTCCAGCGCTGCACGCATGCGCGTCTGCACATCGGTCACGCGGGCCTGCGCTTCAGCCGGGCTCATCCCGGTCTCGCGCGCGATCAGCTGTGACAGGTACTGGGTATCGGCCGGATCCAGGCCCTCCCCGTGCAGGCTGTTGACGATGATGCGGTTCACTTCGGCGCGCACTTCGCGGCGGTCGCCGATCGGACCGTTGCCCGGCAGCGGTCGCGGCGGCGGGGCGATGCGCGCGTCGCGTGGACCGGCGCCCGGTGCCGGCGGCGGCGCGGCATTCGGGTCCATCGGCGCGCCCGGCGGCGGCGCTGCAGGATCGGCCGGCCCTGCGTGGGTCGTGCTGCGGAACAGCGAATCCACCCAATAGTCGAGGTCACCTTCCGGTGCAGCCGTCGCAGCGCCGCTGGCACCGGCTGCAGCCACGCCGACCGTGGACGCAGCGGCCCCGGCGGTGGCGCCGGCCACCTTTGCCCCCGCACCCAGCACGCCACCGATGGCCGACGTCAGCAGGCCCGCGGTCAGCAGCGTGGCCACCGCCCACGACACGAAGCCGTGCGCGGTGTCGCGGAAGTAGGTTTCGTCGCCGTGGATCTGCGTCCATTTGGTACGCAGGCGACCCGCCAGATACCCCCCCAGGCCGGAGGCGGCCAGTGCAGTGAAGGTGAGCCAGGCGATGCTGGACCAGCCGAAGGTTTCCTTGCTGACGCCTTCGAACGACCAGGGCGACACAGACGACAGCCCCAGGCCCACGCCGAGGATCAACAGGATGAGGGAAAGTGCGGCGGCGGCGGCGGCGCCAGCGAAGATTGCCCCCCACGACACCGCACTTTCGCTGGCGGGCGGAACAATGGGGGCGGCGACGAAGGTGGTCACCTCGGGGCCGAGCGGGCCGCGCTCGGGTGGATCGAATCGGGTACTCATGCAGTGGATGCTCCGGATCAGGGGCTGCGGATGCAGCGGGCGCCCTGAGGCTGCGCGAGCGCTTGTGAAGCTGGCGAGACCCTTGAATCACGCGCTCTTGTCGCAGTGGAGAGCGTGCCAGCCCAGGTTGGCACCCACCCGCGCGGCGGCAAAAAAAAACGCCCCGCAGATGCGGGGCGCTTCCGGCACAACCTACCCGGGGCGATCAGCCCTGGTAGTCGCGCACGTCGCTGCCGGTGTAGACCTGGCGCGGACGGCCGATCTTCATTTCCGGATCGACCTGCTGTTCCAGCCAATGCGACACCCAGCCGGAGGTACGGCCCAGGGCGAACATGACGGTGAACATTTCGGTCGGGATCTGCAGCGCCTTGTAGATGATGCCGCTGTAGAAATCGACGTTCGGGTAGAGCTTGCGCGCGACGAAGTACTCGTCCTGCAGCGCAGCCTGTTCCAGCTTCACGGCCACGTCCAGCAGCGGATCCTGCACGCCCAGCTGCTTGAGCACCTTGCTGGTCATCTCGCCGATGACCTTGGCGCGCGGATCAAAGTTCTTGTAGACGCGGTGGCCGAAGCCCATCAGGCGGAAGCCGGAGGTCTTGTCCTTGGCCTTGACCACGGCGGACTCGACGTTGTCGGCGGTGCCGATCTCTTCCAGCATCTTCAGCACGGCTTCGTTGGCACCACCGTGGGCCGGACCCCACAGCGCGGTGACACCCGCGGCAACCGACGCGTACGGGTTGGCACCGGTCGAACCGACCAGGCGCACGGTCGAGGTCGAGGCGTTCTGCTCGTGGTCGGCGTGCAGGATGAACAGCAGGTCCAGCGCCTTGACCACGTCCGGGTTCAGATCGTACTGGCCATCAGCCGACTCGAAGGTCTGCTTCAGGAAGCGGCTGACGTAGTCCAGCGAGGTGTCCGGCTTGTTGGCCGGCAGGCCCTTGCCATGGCGGTAGATCAGCGCCGACAGGGTCGGCACCTTGGCGATCAGGCGCACGGCGGCCTGGCGGCGCTGTTCGGCGTCGGACAGGTCCAGCGAGTCGTGGTAGATGGCCGACAGCTGCGCGATCGCAGCAGCCAGGATGGCCATCGGGTGAGCGTCCTTGGCGAAGCTGCCGATCAGGGTGTTGATCGAGTCGTCGACATTGGCTTCGGCAGTCAGCTCATCGGTGAAGGCCTTCAGCTGCTCGGCGCTCGGGCGCTCGCCGTTGATCAGCAGGTAGGCCACTTCGACGTAGCTCGACTTTTCCGACAGCTGCTCGATCGGGTAGCCGCGATACAGCAGCACGCCCTTGTCGCCGTCGATGTAAGTGATGGCGGACTTGCAGCTGGCCGTCGCGGTGAAGCCGGAATCGTAGGTGAAGAACCCCGTTTCCTTGGTCAGCTTCGCGATGTCGACGCAGTCGTTGCCAAGGGTGGGTTTGATGACGGGCAGAACGACGGACTTATCGCCGGCGTTGAGCGTGACCTGATCAAGATCGGACACTGTGTGCGCTCCTTCATGGGAAGGCGCCTGCCCAAGCGCATTGGTCAGGCACGTGAATGACGTCCTCGGCCTGTGCCGGGGATCGTGCCATTATCGCACAGCAGCATTTGCCCGGCGCTAGACAGAAGTCGTAGACGGCAGGCGGCCAGAACCCGGCCAGCAAGCGGCCCGGATCGGCAAAAGCGTTGTCACACGAACGCAGTGTTCTGTCCATCCAAACGCCCGTTGGGTTGGCGTTGGGGAAAAACAAACGGCCGCGCAGAGCGCGGCCGTCGGTTCGGAGCTGGATCGACAGATCAGCGCGCGTAGCGCTTCTGGAACTTGTCGATACGGCCCGAGGTGTCGATGACCTTGTGCTTGCCCGTGTAGAACGGGTGCGAAGCCGAGGAAATTTCAACCTTGACCAGCGGGTATTCGTTGCCGTCTTCCCACTGGATGGTTTCCTTCGTCGCCATGGTGGAGCGGGTCAGGATCTTGAAATCGGAGGTGACGTCATGGAAGACGACGTCGCGGTAGTTCGGATGGATATCGGCCTTCATGGGCTCACACCGTAAATGGGCTGGTGGTCAAGAGCGGCATTATAAGCACCGGTTGCCGCTCGGGGCAACCGGTGCCGGGCAACGGACGTCAGTCCGCGCCCAGGGCCTGGCGCACCAGGGCCTCGAAACGCCCCTGGTCGTAGGCCATCAGCAGATCGCAGTTGTCCGGCTGGCCGGTCTGGCGGTTCCAGTCGACGATGGTGGCGCCGCGGCTGAACGTGCCATTCAGCTCCACGTTCAGCGGACGCGACTCGACCCGCAGCTGCCCTTCCGGGTTCAGTGCCCAGGCCATGGCCACCGCGTCGGCGGTGTACCAGCGCCCGCCCTTGCTGTCCTCGGACAGGCCACGGGTCTTGCGCGAGATCAGCTCGTAGAAGCGGGCGCGATCGGAATCGGCCTGCAGCCATTTCTCGGCTTCTTCCAGCGGCAGGCCGTGGGCAACAGTGGCCTCCCAGTCCGACACCAGCAGGTGCTTGAACGCGGTGAACACCACGTGCGCAGCTTCCGGATCGAAGGCGATGTTGAATTCGGCCGCAGGAGTGATGTTGCCGTGGCAGGTGACCGCACCGCCCATCACCACGATGCGCTTGATGCGCTGGGGCAGGGTCGGGTCCAGCTTCAGCGCCAGTGCCAGGTTGGTCAGCGGGCCCAGCATCACCAGCATCAGTTCGCCGGCATGCACGTGTGACAGGCGCAGGATCGCCAGTGCAGCGTGCTCGGCTTCGGCCTGGCGGCTGGGCGGCGGCAGGTCCACGTCGCCATAGCCATCACGGCCATGCACGTGGGCAGCATCAACGGAAGGATGCAGCAGCGGATCCGGGCTGCCGGCAAACACCGGCACGTCGGTGCGGCCGACGATGTCGCAGAGCTTGAGGGCGTTGCGGACCGTGTACTGCAGGCCGACATTGCCGGCGGCGATGGTCAGGGCGACCACGTCATGCCGTTCATCGGCAAAGGCCATCAGCAGGGCCAGGGCGTCGTCCACACCGGGATCGGTGTCGATCAACAGGGGGATCTTGTGGGTCATCGTTGCCGTCTTCAGATCGGCAACGAAGTGTGGACCGGGATGATGACCGTTGCAAGTATGGGGGGCGGCAGGGCTGCGCCCTGCACCCGCGGTAGTCCGGCCGCTGGCCGGCAACTTCAACAGCAACGTCAAAAACGGGTTTCCCGCGGATGGCGGGGAAGAGCTCTCTGTAGAGTCGAGCCATGCTCGACTCCCGCGCGCAGCGCGCACAGCAGCCGAGCATTGGCTCGGCTCTACAGTAGATCCACGCCGTGCGTGGATGAGCGTGCCGGAAATGGGGTCAGAGGCCATTGCTGCGCAAAGGGCTCTGACCCCGGGGGGCTTACGCCGAGGCGTAGCGCACGGCGGTGCCGATCCATCGCTGCACCACCCGATCGGCCAGTGCAGGCTGCTGCTCCAGCAGGCGCTCGGCCAGTGCGTGCACGCCGGGCAGCAGCCCGGCGTCGCGGGCCAGGTCGGCGATGCGGAAACCGGCCAGGCCGGTCTGGCGGGTGCCCAGCAGTTCGCCGGGGCCGCGCAGTTCCAGATCCTTCTCGGCGATGACGAATCCATCGTTGGTTTCGCGCATGGTCTGCAGGCGCTCGCGCGCCATCTGCGAAAGCGGAGCCTGGTACAGCAGCACGCAGCGCGACACCGCCGAACCACGGCCGACGCGCCCGCGCAGCTGGTGCAGCTGGGCCAGGCCGAGGCGCTCGGCGTTCTCGATCACCATCAGCGAGGCATTCGGTACGTCCACACCCACTTCGATGACCGTGGTCGCGACCAGCAGGTCGATCTCGCCGGCCTTGAATGCCACCATCGTCGCCAGCTTCTCGGCCGCTTTCAGCCGCCCGTGCACCAGCCCCACGCGCACGCCGGGCAGCAGTGCCTGCAGCGATTCATAGGTGGCCTGCGCCGGAGTGGCATCCAGCTCTTCGCTTTCCTCGATCAGCGTGCACACCCAGTAGACCTGCCGCCCTTCCTCGCAGGCCAGCGCGATGCGCTCGATCAGCTCCGGGCGGCGGTCATTGTTGAGGGCGACGGTCTGTACCGGCGTGCGGCCCGGCGGCAGCTCGTCGATGGCCGACACATCCAGGTCCGCGTATTCGGACATCGCCAGCGTGCGCGGAATCGGCGTGGCGGTCATCACCAGCTGGTGCGGCACGCTGTTGCCTCCCGCGCCCTTGTCGCGCAGCGCCAAGCGCTGGTGCACGCCGAAACGGTGCTGCTCGTCGACGATGGCCAGAGCCAGATCCTGGAACACCACCGCCTCCTGCATCAGCGCGTGGGTACCCACCACCACCTGCGCTTCGCCGCTGGCGACCTGCGCCATCACCTTGGCGCGCGCCTTGCCGGTGACCTTGCCGGCCAACCAGGCGATGCGCACGCCCAGCGGTTCCAGCCAGCCGCGCAGGTTGTTGAGGTGCTGCTCGGCCAGCAGTTCGGTGGGTGCGGCCAACGCAACCTGCTTGCCCTGCTCCACCGCCAGCATCGCGGCCAGCGCAGCGACCACGGTCTTGCCGGAACCCACATCGCCCTGCACCAGGCGCAGCATCGGGCTGGGGCGCGCGAGGTCTTCGCGGATCTGCTTGAACACGCGCGCCTGCGCACCGGTCAGGGCGAACGGCAGCTGCTTCAGCAGTGCCTTGGCCAGCTTCCCGGGGCCCGCCAGCGGCGGCGCGTGGTGTGCCTGCAATGCAATGCGCTGGCGGCGCAGGCTGAGGTGGTGGGCCAGCAGTTCTTCCATCGCCAGGCGGCGCTGCGCCGGGTGCGTGCCGGCGGCCAGCGCGGCCAGGTCGGCATCCGGTGGTGGCCGGTGCACGGTCAGCAGCGCGCTGCGCAGCGACGGCAGGCCGAGGCCATCGAGCCAGCCGCCGGGCAACAGTTCCAGCGCACTTTCCTCGGGCAGGCGGTCCAGCGCCTGGCCGATCAGCTTGCGCATGGTCATCGGGCCGACGCCTTCGACGGTGGGGTACACCGGGTCGAGGCGGTCGCCGAGTTCAGGATCGTCGTTGCGCCCCAGCACCTGGTAACTGGGATGGACGATTTCCAGGCCGAGGTGGCCGGGCTTGGGCGTGCCGAAGCAGCGCAGCCGGTTGCCGACCGCGAACTGGCCGACCTGCTGTTGGCGGAAATGGAAGAAGCGCAGCACCAGGGTGCCCTGCCCTTCGTCTTCCACCGCCACTTTCAGCATCGGCCGGTAGCGCATGCCGCGCTCTACCGCGACCACCCGCCCTTCCACCTGGGCCGGCACGCCGTTGCGCAGGTCTTCGATGCGGGTCAGCCGGGTCCGGTCTTCATAGCGCAGGGGCAGGTGAAGCCAGAGATCCTGCAGGGTGGCCAGGCCACGCGCCTGCAGTTTGGCGGCCACGGCCGGACCGACGCCGGCGAGCATCGCCAGGGATGCTTCGCCGGACGGTGACAGGACCGGAGTGACCGCCGCCTTGCGTGCCACGTGGCGGTCAGTCGATGATCATCACCGCATCGACCTCGAAGCTGGCGCCCTTCGGCAGGCCGGACACTTCGATGGTGGAACGGGCCGGGTACGGGGCCTGGAAGTAGTCCTGCATGACCGCGTTGACCTTGGCGAACTCGCCCAGGTCGGTCAGGTACAGGCCCAGGCGCACGACCTTGTCGAGCGAGCCGCCAGCGGCCTCGGCCACGGCCTTGAGGTTGTCGAAGGCGCGACGGGCCTGCGCTTCGACGTCACCGGCGCCGACGATGTCGCCGGTGGCCGGGTCGAGCGGGATCTGGCCGGAGAAATACACGGTGTTGCCGGCGCGCACGGCCTGCGAGTACGGGCCGATGGCGGCGGGGGCCTTTTCGGTGTTGATGATCTGGCGGGACATGGGTCGCTCCGGTGCTTTGGGGGAAAACAGAGCGGTGATTGTACCGGCTGGGGGTGCATCCACGCATGGCGCGGATCCACCGCGCCGCTTCGGTAGTGCCACCACTGGTAGCAATCGCGACGCCGTCGAGGATCCATGGGTGTTACCAGCGGCCGGCGCACTACCGGTCCGCACAGGGCCTACTGGCGGCGTACCGACTGCACGACCGACAGGCGGCGCAGGCGGCGCATCACTTCGGCCAGGTGGTTGCGGTCGCGCACCTGGATGTTGAACGCCAGCACGGCGGCGTTGAAATCGCGGTCCAGGTAGTCCACGCGCTCGATGTTGGAGTGGCTCTGCGCGATGGCGGCGGCCAGCTGCGCCAGCACGCCGGTGCCGTTCTCCACTTCCACCACCAGCGAGGTGTCGTAGTCGCCGGAGACGGTGGTGTCCCAGCCGATCGGCACCCAGCGCTCGGGCGACTTGCGCAGCTCGGCCAGGTTCGGGCAGTCCATCCGGTGCACCACGATGCCCTTGCCGGCGGTGTGGTAGCCCATGATCTCGTCGCCGGGAATCGGCTGGCAGCAGCCGGCGAAGGTGACCACGCCGCGCTCGCTGCCGTTGATCAGGATCTTCTCCTGCGAATGGTGGCGCGAATGCGGGCCGCCACGCAGTTCGGCGTAGGCCATCAGCGCCTGCGCGGCCTGGGTCGGCATCCAGTTGCCCAGCGCGACCTCGGCCAGCAGCGCCTCCAGGCGCGGGAAACGGTGCTCGGCCAGGAACGCATCCAGGCGACCCTTCGGCAGCCGCTCCAGCGACGAATCCATCGCTTCCAGCGCACGGTCGAGCATGCGGTGGCCGAGCTGCACGGCATCTTCGTGTTCCAGCTGCTTGAGCTGGTGGCGGATGGCGGTGCGTGCCTTGCTGGTGACCACGAATTCCAGCCACTGCGGTTTCGGCGTGGCCGAGCGTGCGGTGATGATCTCCACCGACTGGCCCGACACCAGCTTGGTGCGCAGTGGCACCAGTTTCTTGTCCACGCGCGAGGCCACCGCCATGTTGCCGACGTCGGTGTGCACCGCGTAGGCGAAATCGAGCGCGGTGGAATTACGCGGCAGGGCCAGGATCTTGCCCTTCGGGGTGAACAGGTAGACCTCGTCCGGGAACAGGTCGACCTTGACGTTGTCGAGGAACTCCAGCGAGGATCCGGCGGCGCGCTGCGAGTCGATCAGCTCGACGATCCAGGCGTGGGCGCGGCTCTGCGCGCTGTTGGGCGAATCACCACCGAACTTGTAGGTCCAGTGCGCGGCCACGCCGCGCTCGGCGATCAGGTCCATTTCCTCGGTACGGATCTGCACTTCGATCGGCGAGCCATACGGCCCGAACAGCACGGTGTGCAGCGACTGGTAACCGTTGGCCTTGGGAATGGCGATGAAATCGCGGAAGCGCCCATCCAGCGGCTTGAAGGTGGCGTGCACCGAGCCCAGCGCGTGGTAACAGCTGGGCACGCTGCGCACGACCAGGCGGAAGCCGAACACATCCATCACCTGGTCGAAGGATTTGTTCTCGTCGCGCATCTTGTTGTAGATGCTCCACGGGGTCTTGATGCGGCTGATCAGCCGATGCTCGATCCCCTCCTTGGCCAGGCGCTGCGACAGCTGCACTTCCACCTGTGCCATCGCTTCGCGACGCACCACCGGCTGGCTGCGGATGTGTTTTTCGATGATGGCGTGGCGCCACGGGTAGAGCGCCTTGAACCCCAGGTTCTGCAGCTCGCTCTTGACCAGGCTCATGCCCAGGCGCTGGGCGATCGGCGCGTAGATCTCCAGCGTCTCGCGGGCGATGCGGCCGCGCGCTTCGCGGCTCTGCGCACCCAGCGTACGCATGTTGTGCAGGCGGTCGGCCAGCTTGATCATGATCACGCGCAGGTCGCGCGACATCGCCAGCAGCATCTTGCGGAAGCTCTCGGCGGCCGCTTCCTGGCGGTCGCGGAACTTCAGCTTGTCCAGCTTGGTGACACCGTCGACCAGTTCGGCCACGGCTTCGCCGAACTCGGCGGCCAGCGCCTCGCGCGTCAGCGGGGTGTCTTCGATGGTGTCGTGCAGGATCGCAGCGATCAGCGCTTCCACGTCCAGGCCGAGCTCGGCCAGCACCTGGGCCACGGCCACCGGGTGGGTGATGTAGGGCTCGCCCGACTTGCGCGTCTGCCCAGCGTGCGCGGAGGCTCCGACTTCCCAGGCACGGCGCAACAGCGGCAGCTGTTCCGGCGGCAGGTAGTGGGCGGCGCGTTCGAGCTGGAGGACGTAGTCGGGTACGGCGGCAGTGGGGGCTGCGGCGACCTTGGCAGTGGGGCCTGGGTTCATGCCCGCAGCCTATTCCAGCGCGACGTTTACGGCAAATCCTGAATGCGAAACAGCCCGCACGGGGCGGGCTGTTCGGTGTATCCAACGATTACGTTGATCGATGCGATCAATCGTCGTTCTTGGACATGTCTTCGTCGGCCACCACTTCGGCGGCGGCCCACTCCAGCGCTTCGCGCTCGGCGCGCTCACGCTCGGCCTTCTCGACTTCGTCGATCAGCGCGTTGTCGATCTTGCGGGCGGCGATTTCGCGCAGCGCCAGCACGGTCGGCTTGTCCTCGGTCTCGCTGTTGTCCAGCGTGGCCTGCACGCCGTTGGCGAGCTGGCGGGCACGCTTGGATGCCATCATGACCAGTTCGAAACGGTTGTTAACGACTTCCAGGCAATCTTCTACGGTGATGCGGGCCATACGGGCTCCCGGCGACCGGTCGGCCGCTCAGTCGAATGAGGGAAAGGGGACGGAGTGTACTGGCAGGGGCTGGACAAAATCAAGCCAACCCCCCATCGATTCTTTTGGAATCAGTCAGTTGCACCCGGATCCGGGGTCAGCAGGGCCTGGATCAGGGCGGCGTGGCGCACCTTCTGGGCCTCCCGGCGCAGGCGGCTGGCGGTGAAGATGGCGCACAGCTCGTCCACGGCAGTGTCGAACACCTCGTTGACGATGACGTAGTCGAACTCGTTGAAGTGCAGCATTTCATCGCGGGCTGCGCCCAGCCGCTGGGCGATGACCGCCTCGCTGTCCTGGCCGCGCTTGCGCATGCGGTCCTGCAACGCCTGCTTGGACGGCGGCAGGATGAACACGGTGACCGTGCCCGGCACCAGCTGCCGCACCTGCTGGGCGCCCTGCCAATCGATCTCCAGCAGCACGTCCTGGCCGGCGGCCAGCTGCGGCTCCACCGATTGCCGGGCAGTGCCCTTCCAGTCGCCGTGCACCCAGGCGTGTTCGAAGAAGTCGCCGGCGGCGATCATCTGCTCGAACTTCTCGGCACTGACGAAGTGGTAGTGCTGGCCGTTCACCTCACCGGGGCGCATCGCGCGCGAGGTGAAGGAAATCGACAGGGCGATCTGCGGGTCACGCGCCAGGGTGGCGTTGACGATGCTGCTCTTGCCGGCGCCGGACGGGGCGGCCACGATGTACAGCGTGCCGCGCGCAACGGCGTCCGACGGCTTCGACGGGGCGCTCATGCACGGCTCCCAACTGGTTGATTTCGCAAAATTTTTCCTCGATGTTCCAGGTCCGGCGCGGCGGATCGCGGCAGGACGGCGGGGGCTGCGCGGAACATCCTGGAACCAGGCCCGGCAGACGCTTCCCCGGGGGGCGGGCACGCAACTTTACCAGAGCAGGCCCTTTCCGGGCCCGTCCGGCGGGCGCCGCGCCTTGTGCCACATGGGCATCCGGGGGCCTGTGCTATAACCGGCCGTACCCAACGACAGCCCGGAGGCCTGCGCCTCCCCGCCATCCAGGAGAACGGCATGCCATCGATGAGCCGCCGCCAGTTCCTGAAAGTGACCGGGACAACCCTGGTCGGCTCCAGCCTGGCACTGATGGGCTTCGCGCCCGGCATCGCGCTCGCGGAGGTCCGGCAATACAAGCTGACCCGCGCGACCGAGACCCGCAACACCTGTACGTACTGTTCGGTGGCCTGCGGCATCCTGATGTACAGCCTCGGCGATGGCGCCAAGAACGCCGAACCGAGCATCTTCCATATCGAAGGCGACCCGGACCACCCGGTCAACCGCGGCACGCTGTGCCCGAAGGGTGCCGGCCTGGCCGACATCATCCACAGCAAGTCGCGCCTGCTCTACCCCGAGTACCGCGCGCCGGGCTCCAACGAGTGGAAGTGGCTGAGCTGGGACGATGCGCTGGACCGCATCGCGCGGCTGATGAAGGAAGACCGCGATGCCAACTTCGTGCAGAAGAACGAAGCCGGGCAGACGGTCAACCGCTGGCTGACCACCGGCATGCTGGCGGCCTCGGCCACCAGCAATGAAACCGCGGTGCTGACCCACAAGGTCGTCCGCTCCCTCGGCATGCTGGCATTCGACAACCAGGCACGTGTCTGACACGGCCCGACGGTGGCAGGTCTTGCCCCGACGCTAGGCCGTGGTGCGATGACGAACCACTGGGTCGACATCAAGAATGCCGACCTGATCCTGATCATGGGTGGCAATGCCGCCGAGGCGCACCCGTGCGGGTTCAAGTGGGTGACCGAGGCCAAGGCACACAACAAGGCCCGGCTGATCGTGGTCGATCCGCGCTTCAACCGCTCGGCGGCGGTGGCCGACGTGTACGCGCCGATCCGCACCGGTACCGACATCGTGTTCCTGGGCGGCCTGATCAACTACCTGCTGACCGAGGACCGCATCCAGCACGAGTACGTGCTGAACTACACCGACATGTCGTTCCTGGTGAAGGACGAATTCGCCTTCAAGGACGGCCTGTATTCGGGCTACAACGCAGAAAAGCGCAGCTACGACCGTTCCAGCTGGGACTACGCCTACGGTGACGACGGCTACGTACGCAGCGACCCGACGCTGAAGGACCCGCGCTGCGTCTACAACCTGCTCAAGCAGCATTACGCGCGCTATACCGTGGAGATGGTCGAGCGCATCTGCGGCACGCCGGCCGACAGCATCCGCCAGATCTGGGACATGATCGCGTCCACCGCCGGCAGGGACAAGGCGATGACCATCCTGTACGCCCTCGGCTGGACGCAGCACTCGATCGGTGCGCAGAACGTGCGTGCCGGCACCATGGTGCAGCTGCTTCTGGGCAACATCGGCGTGGCCGGCGGCGGCATGAACGCGCTCCGCGGGCATTCCAACATCCAGGGCCTGACCGACATCGGCCTGATGTCCGACCTGTTGCCCGGCTACCTGACGCTGCCGAGGCAGGACGAGCAGGACTACGACGCCTACATCGCCAAGCGCACGCAGAAGCCGCTGCGCGCCAACCAGATGTCGTTCTGGCAGAACTACCCGAAGTTCCACGTCAGCCTGATGAAATCGTGGTGGGGCGACGCTGCCACCGCCGACAACAACTGGTGCTTCGATCACCTGCCCAAGCTCGACAAGCCGTACGACATGCTGCAGGCGTACGAGCTGATGAACGAAGGCAAGATCCACGGCTACATCTGCCAGGGCTTCAATCCGCTGGCCTCGGCACCGAACAAGGGCAAGCTGATCAGCGCGTTCTCCAAGCTGAAGTTCATGGTCAGCATGGACCCGCTGGAAACCGAGACCATCGCCTTCTGGCAGAACCACGGCGCGCTGAACGACGTCGATCCCAGCACGATCCAGACCGAGGTGTTCCGCCTGCCGACCACGTCCTTCGCCGAGGAGAACGGTGCGGTGGTGAATTCCTCGCGCTGGCTGCAGTGGCACTGGAAGGGCGCCAATCCGCCAGGCGAAGCGCGCAGCGACATCGAGATCATGTCCGAGCTGTTCCATCGCATCAAGGCGATGTACGAGAAGGACGGTGGTGCGTGGTGGGAGCCGGTGCGCGACCTGGCCTGGAACTATGCCAACCCAGAGGTGCCCACGCCCGAAGAGCTGGCGATGGAGTACAACGGCAAGGCGCTGACGGACGTGTTCGATCCGAAGGATCCGACCAGGCTGGTGCGCAAGGCCGGCGAGCAGCTGGCGACGTTCGGCGACCTACGCGACGACGGCAGCACCGCGTCGGGGTGCTGGATCTACATCGGTGCCTGGGGCCCGACCGGCAACATGATGGCGCGCCGTGACAACAGTGACCCGACCGGCATCGGCAATACGCTGGGCTGGGCGTGGGCGTGGCCGGCCAACCGCCGCGTGATGTACAACCGCGCCTCGTGCGATGTCGCCGGCCGGCCATTCGATCCGCGCCGCACGCTGCTGGCCTGGAACGGGAAGAACTGGGGCAACGTGGATGTGCCGGACTTCAAGGCCGACGAAGATCCCGCTGGTGGCATGGGCCCGTTCATCATGAACCCGGAGGGCATCGCCCGCTTCTTCGCCAAGGCCGGCATGGCCGAAGGACCGTTCCCCGAGCATTACGAGCCGTTCGATACCCCGCTGCGCAGCAATCCGCTCAGCCCCGGCCAGGCATTGACGCTGAACAACCCGGCCGCACGCGTGTTCGCCAGTGACCGTGCCCAGATCGGTTCGCCGGATGAGTTCCCGCACGTGGCCACCACCTACCGCCTGACCGAGCATTTCCACTTCTGGACCAAGCACGGCAAGCTCAACGCCATCATCCAGCCCGAGCAGTTCGTCGAGATCGGCGCTGCCTTGGCCGACGAGCTGGGCATCAACAACGGCAGCCGGGTGCGGGTCAGTTCCAAGCGCGGGCACATCGAAGCGGTGGCCATGGTGACCAAGCGCATCAAGGCCCTGCAGATCGATGGCCGGACCGTGCACCAGGTGGGCGTGCCGATCCATTGGGGCTTCCTCGGTGCGGCCAAGCCCGGCTACATCGCCAATACGCTGACCAACGCCATCGGTGACGGCAACTCGCAGACGCCCGAATCGAAGTGCATCCTGGTCAAGGTCGAGAAGGTGTAGGAGACACGCCATGTCACTGCAATCGCTGGACATCATCCGCCGCTCGGCCACCACCACGCCCTCGCCGGAGGCGCGGGGGGCGCACACCGGCCAGGTCGCCAAGCTGATCGATGTGAGCAAGTGCATCGGCTGCAAGGCCTGCCAGGTCGCCTGCATGGAATGGAACGACCTGCGCGACGAGGTCGGCAGCTGTGTCGGCAGCTATGACAACCCGCCCGATCTGAGTGACCAGTCGTGGACGGTGATGAAATTCCGCGAGTACGAGGACGAGAAGGGCAAGCTGGAGTGGCTGATCCGCAAGGAAGGCTGCATGCACTGCAGCGACCCGGGCTGCCTGAAGGCCTGCCCGTCGCCGGGCGCGATCATCCAGTACGCCAACGGCATCGTCGACTTCCAGGAAGAGAACTGCATCGGCTGTGGCTACTGCGTGACCGGCTGCCCGTTCGATGTGCCGCGCATCTCCAAGAAGGACCACAAGGCCTACAAGTGCACGCTGTGTTCGGACCGGGTGGCGGTGGGCCAGGAACCGGCCTGCGTGAAGACCTGCCCGACCGGGGCGATCACCTTTGGCAGCAAGCAGGCGATGACCGAGCACGCCGCCGGACGCGTGGAAGACCTGAAATCGCGCGGCTACGGGAACGCGGGCCTGTACGACCCGCAGGGCGTGGGCGGCACCCACGTGATGTACGTGCTGCAGCACGTGGACAAGCCGGAGCTGTACGCCGACCTGCCCAAGGACCCGCGGATCAGCCCGATGGTGGAAGTCTGGAAGGGCGTGGCCAAGCCGCTGGGCGTGCTGGCGATCGCCGCCACGGCCTTTGCTGGGTTCCTGCATTACATCGGCATCGGCCGCAACACGGTCAATGACGAGGAAGAAGAGGCCGCCGAACACGAAGCGAAGAAGATCGAAGAGGAGCAGCGGCCATGAAGTACGCCCCGCACCCGCGGCAGATCATCCGCTACCGCGCGCCGACCCGCATCAATCACTGGATCGTGGCGATCTGCTTCGTGCTGACCGCGCTGTCCGGGCTCGCGCTGTTCCACCCTGCCCTGTTCCCGTTGACCCAGCTGTTCGGTGGCGGCCCGTGGACACGCATCCTGCATCCGTTCATCGGCCTGGCCATGGTGGTGGGCTTCACATTGCTGGCGATCCGCATGTGGCGTGACAACCTGCCGACCGCCGACGACCGTGCGTGGATGCGCGGCATGCGCGACGTGCTGCGCAACGAAGACGAAAGGCTGCCGCCGGTGGGCCGCTTCAATGCCGGCCAGAAGCTGCTGTTCTGGGCCATCATCGGCTGCCTGTCGGCGCTGCTGCTGACCGGCTTCGTGATCTGGCGGCAGTATTTCAGCCACTTCTTCCCGATCGGGCTGATCCGCTTCTCGGTGCTTGCGCATGCGTTGTTCGGCTGGGTACTGGTGTGTGCGATCGTGGTGCACATCTATGCGGCGCTCTGGATCAAGGGCTCGGTGCGGGCGATGACCCAGGGCAAGGTGACCTATGGGTGGGCCTACAAGCATCACCGGCAATGGTTCCGGGACATCCTGCGCGGGCGTCGGGAACAGGGTTAGCGGCAGGGCCTGCGGCCCTGCACCCGCAGAGGCAACGTCAACGTCAAAAGCTGGCTTCCTGAGGAGTTGCGGGGTGGGTCCGGTTGCGGGGGACGCTGCAAGTACGTCCATGTAAGCTCGGTCGCCGCATCCATGCGGCTCACGCCCCCGCAACCGGACCCACCCCGCCTTCGACAGTTCACCGGTGCTTTTGGTAGGTGTCGACCTTGGTCGACACGATGAACACGGTAACAACCGATGGGGTCAGATCCGTTTTCCTGTGGAAAACGGATCTGACCCCAATCTTTCAAATGGCCGGCAACGCGCTGGACGCCAGCACCGACAACAGCGACGATGGAGGCTGGTTCTTCTGGCTGGCCCTGCATGGCGCAACGCATCCTTGAACCCGGTGAGATCGAGACGCTCGCCTCGCGCGACGTGCCGCGCATCATCCTGCCCGGTACCGAATCGCTGTTCGCTGCACGCGCGGCGCGACTGCGCAGCCTCGCCACGCACAGTGCCATCGGTGGCTATCTGCAGCTGCTGGCGGCGCTGGCCGATGCGCAGCAGGCGCTGCTGGACGAGCTGACGCCGCAACAGCGCGAGGCGCTGCAGGTTCAGGCGCGTGCACAACAGTCGAGCGCGGCCGCCGGTGCCGGCATGCCCTTGCGGCCCGCCAACACACTGCAACTGGACGGCCGCTGGCGCGACTGGCTGCGCACGCTGTGCCGGCACTGTGCCGACGAAGCCGGGCTGCCGGCGGAAACCCGGCGCGAACTTCTGCGCGTCGCCGCCGCCGATGACGCCTGGCTGGATGCGCAGGCGCACGCCGTGCTGGAGCGCGAAGACGCCCCGTCGGTGGATGCGGTGGCGGCGCTGCTGGTGATGAACGCGTTGCAGGTGTACTGGGCCGTGCTCACGGCCAGTTTCCGCGCCAGCGACCTCAGGCCGCTGGCCGATGCGCCTGGCGTGTGCCCGTTGTGCGGCACCCTGCCGGTGGCCAGCGTGGTGCAGGCCCGCCCGCCCTATGCTTCATACCGCTATCTGTCGTGCTCGCTGTGCGCCTGCCAGTGGCACTACGTGCGCGTGCAATGCAGCCAGTGTGGCGCCGCTGGCAAGGACATCGCCTACCGCGCCCTGGCCGATGCCGACGGCGATGCCGCCCAGGCCGTGCGCGAGAGCGCGGTGCGCGCCGAGACCTGCGACCACTGCCACAGCTACCGCAAGATCCTGTACCTGGAAAAGGACCCGGCGCTGGAACCGGTGGCCGACGACCTCGGCACGCTGGCGCTGGACCTGCTGCTGGGCGAGGAAGGCTACGCGCGAGCCAGCCAGAATCCGCTGCTGTGGCAATCCGACGACGACTGACCGATGCCACGCACCTCCGCCGCCCCGGCATCGGCCGCCGCCCTGCCCTCGCTGGACAAGCTGCTGCGCCTGCCGGCGCTGTCGGCACTGATCGAAGATCACGGTCGCAGCCGCATCACCCAGCTGCTGCGCGTGCATCTGCAGGCGCTGCGTGAGCGCATCGGTGCCGCACAAATCTCGGCCGGGCAGCTGCGGCAGGCCATTGAAGGCCCGGCACTGGTCGCGGCGCTCGACGCCGCCCTTGCCGCCGATGCACGGCTGGACCTGCAGCCGATGTTCAACCTGACCGGCACCGTGCTGCACACCAACCTGGGCCGCGCGCTGTTGCCCGATGCCGCCGTGCAGGCGGTCACCCGCGCGATGACCGCGTCGGTTGACCTGGAATTCGACATCGCCCGCGGCCGCCGCGGCGACCGCGATGCGCGGGTGCAGGCGCTGGTCTGCGAGCTGACCGGCGCCGAAGCGGCCACCGTGGTCAACAACAATGCGGCGGCGGTCCTGCTGCTGCTCAACAGCCTGGCCAACCGCCGCGAGGTGGTGGTGTCGCGCGGCGAACTGGTGGAGATCGGTGGCGCCTTCCGCATTCCCGATGTGATGCGCAGCGCCGGCGCACGGTTGCTCGAAGTGGGCACCACCAACCGCACCCATCCCGCCGATTTCACCCATGCCATCGGCGCGCGCACCGCGCTGTTGATGGAGGTGCATGCCAGCAACTACGCGATCACCGGCTTCACCGCCAAGGTCAACACCACGACGATGGCAGCCATCGCGCACGACCATGGCCTGCCGCTGGTGGTGGACCTGGGCAGTGGCAGCCTGTGCGACCTGGCGGCCTTCGGCCTGCCGCACGAGCCGACCGTGCAGGAAACGCTGGCGGCGGGCGCCGATCTGGTCTCGTTCAGTGGCGACAAGCTGCTGGGCGGGCCGCAGGCCGGCATCATCGCCGGCCGCGCCGACCTGATCGCGCGGATCAACCGCAACCCGCTCAAGCGCGCGCTGCGCATGGACAAGATGGGCCTGGCCGCGCTGGCGGCGGTGCTGGCCCTGTACCGCGAGCCGGAACTGCTGGCCCAACGGCTGCCGACGCTGCGTACGCTCTCGCGGACACAGGATGACATGGATGCGCAGGCCCAGCGCCTGCTGCCGCCGATGCGCTCGGCGCTGCCGGCCGGCTACATGCTTGAACAAGCACGGATGCACAGCCAGATCGGCAGTGGCGCGCAGCCACAGACGCAGCTCGGCAGTGCCGGCCTGCGCATCACCACTGCGCAGCGTGGCGGCCTGGACCGCCTGGCCAAGCGCCTGCGCCAGCTGCCGCGACCGGTGCTGGGCCGCATCGGCGAGGACGCATTGTGGCTGGACCTGCGTTGCCTGGAACCGGCCGACGAAGCAGACTTCCTCGCCCAGTGGGGCGCGCTGCAACCATGATCGTCGGTACCGCCGGGCATATCGACCATGGCAAGACGCGCCTGGTGCGGGCACTGACCGGCATCGAAACCGATCGCCTGCAGGAAGAGCGCACGCGCGGCATCTCCATTGAACTGGGCTATGCCTATGTCCCGGTGGAGGGCTCAGTGGGAGACGCGTCGGCGACGCTGGGTTTCGTCGACGTGCCAGGCCATGAACGCTTCGTGCATACGATGGTGGCCGGTGCTACCGGCATCGACATGGCGCTGCTGGTGATTGCCGCCGACGACGGTGTGATGCCACAGACCCGCGAGCACCTGGCGATCCTGCAGTTGCTGGGCGTGGATCGCGGCGCAGTGGCGCTCACCAAGATCGACCGGGTGGACGCCGCGCGCATGGCCCAGGTCCAGACCGAGATCGCTGCACTGCTGGCCGGCACGCCGCTGCAGGATGCGCCGGTGTTCGCCTGCAACAGCAATTCCCCCGATGATGTGGGCATCAACGCCTTGCGCGCCCACCTGCATGCATGCGCCACAGGCGAGTTCAACGCGCGCCGGGCCGCGCTGCACCATGAACTGTTCCGCATGCCGGTGGACCGCGTGTTCTCATTGGCCGGCCACGGCACGCTGGTGACCGGCGCGGTGCATGGCGGCGTCGCCTCGGTTGGCGAACATCTGCAGCTGATGCCGGCGGCCACCGATGTGCGCGTGCGCAGCATCCACGCGCAGAACCAGGCCAGCGAACGTGCGATGGCCGGGCAGCGCTGCGCGTTGAACCTGGCTGCCATCGCGCGCGAAGACATCCACCGTGGCGACTGGATCGCCGATCCACGCGCCCTGCTGGCCACCCTCCGTGTCGACGTTCGGCTGCGGATTTCCGCGCAGACCGCACCGTTGCGCGACTGGGCACCGCTGCATATCCACTGGGGCACGATGCACCGGCAGGCCCATCTTGTGTTGCTGGAGGACGCTCCCTCCGGCGATGGGCAGCTCGTGCAGCTGGTATTCGATTCGCCGGTCTGTGCGATGTGCGGTGATCGCTTCATCGCCCGTGATTCGGCGGCCACCCACACGCTGGGCGGCGGCATCGTGCTCGATCCGGAGCCTCCGCAGCGGCGCCGGCGCAGCCCGGGACGGCTCGCCTGGCTGCGCGCACTGGAGCAACTGGCCGCAGGTGCCGGGCTCGGTCCGCTGTTGCAGCAGGCGCCCTTCGGCATTGCCATGGCCGCGCTGCAACGCTACTGCCGGCGCGCGGCCGACCGCATCGATCTTCCTGCAGACACACGACGCATCGTCACCCGCGAAGACACGGTGGTCATCCTCGCCTCGCACTGGCAAGTGCTGCGCGAGCAGGTAATTGCCTCACTGCGCAGCTGGCACGAGCGACGCCCGGACGAACCCGGTGTCGACAGCGGGCGCCTGCAACGCAGCACCCTGCCCGCGCTTGCGACGGGGCTCTGGAATGCGCTGCTGCAGGACCTGCTGGCCGACGGCACGCTGCAGCGCGTGGGCGCGTGGTGGCGCCTGCCCGGTCACGACCATGCGCCGCCGGAGCGTGAACGCCTGCTGCTGGAACGCGTGCTCCCGCACCTGCACGCCGGGGGTTTCGATCCGCCGTGGGTGCGTACCCTGGCCACCGACTTCGGCCTGCCCGAGGACGAGGTCCGCGCCATCCTGCGGCGTGCCGCCGCGCGCGGCGAACTGTTCCAGGTGGTACCGGACCTGTTCTATGCGCCGGCCCGCATCGCCGAGCTGGCCGCGATCGTCGCACGGCTGTCGCAGGCCAGCGGTACGGTGGATGCGGCCGCCTTCCGCGATGCCATCGGCCTGGGCCGCAAACGCAGCATCCAGATCTTGGAGTTCTTCAATCGCGTTGGCTACACTCGACGCGTCGGTGACCAGCATCGGCCTCGCGGCGACCTGCAGTGGAACGCGGCCCGCGACTGAGCGCACCGGCACCGCAGTACTTCGGAAGGCATGCGCATCCGGGCATGCGGCTGGGCTTCAAACCCAGTAGGGGGCGTCGATCGCTCCCTGGTAGGTTCGACTCCTGCTGTCTTCCGCCATTCGTGTTTCCGCAGGAGATGTCGGCATGGCCACGCACGCGCAGTCCCCCGCCCCTTCCACGGCCGATGCCCCGCAACGACTGACCTCGCTGGCCCACGGTGGCGGTTGCGGCTGCAAGATCGCGCCGGGCGTGCTGACCGAGCTTCTGCGCGGCGTTCCGGCACTTCCCGCACCGGCTGAACTGCTGGTCGGCCGCGAGACCAGCGACGACGCGGCGGTGTATCGCCTCGATGACCGCCAGGCGATTGTCGCCACCACTGATTTCTTCATGCCGATCGTCGACGACCCGTTCGACTTCGGCCGCATCGCCGCCACCAACGCGTTGTCGGACCTGTACGCGATGGGCGCACGACCCTTGTTCGCGCTGGCCATCGTCGGCATGCCGATCAACACGCTGCCACAGGACACCATCCGCGCCATCCTGCAGGGCGGCGAGCGTGCCTGCGCCGACGCCGGCATCGTGGTGGCCGGCGGCCACAGCATCGATTCGGTGGAACCGATCTATGGCCTTGCCGCGATCGGCGTGCTCGATCCGCAACGGCTCAAGCGCAATGCCGATGCCCGCGCCGGCGATGTGCTGGTGCTGGGTAAGCCGTTGGGCGTGGGCGTGTATTCGTCAGCACTGAAGAAGGAAGTGCTGGATGCCGACGGCTACCGGCAGATGATCGCGTCGACCACCCGCCTGAACAGCGTGGGCGTACCACTGGCCGCGCTGGACGGTGTGCATGCCATGACCGACGTCACCGGCTTCGGCCTGCTCGGCCATCTGCTGGAAGTGTGCCGCGCCAGCGGCGTCGGCGCCGAAGTGGACAGCGCGCAGATCCCGTTGCTGCCGCAGACGTTGCATCTGCTGCAGCGTGGCTGCGTGACCGGCGCCTCCAATCGCAACTGGGCCTCGTATGGCACCGGGGTGCGCTTCGCCGAAGGCTTGGCCGCCCACTGGCAGCCACTGCTGACCGACCCGCAGACCAGTGGCGGCCTGTTGGTGTCCTGTGCCCCGGATGCGGTGGATGCGGTGCTGGCCTGTTTCCACGACGCCGGGTTCGGCCAGGCGGCCGTGGTGGGGCGGCTGGCCGAAGGCGCGCCGGGCGTCAGCGTGCGCTGATGTGTTGAAACGACAAGGGCGCCCGAAGGCGCCCCTGCGCTGTTGCCGGATGCAACCTCACTCGATGTTCTGCACCTGCTCGCGGATCTGGTCGATCAGCACCTTCAGCTCCACCGCCGCATTGGAGGTACGGCTGTCCACCGACTTCGAGCCCAGCGTGTTGGCTTCGCGGTTGAACTCCTGCAGCAGGAAGTCCAGGCGGCGGCCGACCGGCTCGCGCTGCTTGAGCACGCGGCGGATCTCGACGATATGGCTGCCGAGCCGGTCCAGCTCTTCATCCACATCCAGCTTCTGCAGCCACAGCACCAGCTCCTGCTCGGCGCGGCCCGGGTCGACCGGGTGCGGCAGATCGGCCAGGCGTGCGGCCAGCTTGGCGCGCTGGCCGTCGCGAATGGCCGGAATCAGCGTGCGGACGTCGGCGGCGATGCGTTCAATACCGTCCACGCGTTCGCTGATGGCCGCGGCCAGCTTGCCACCTTCGCGCTCGCGGGCCTCGACGAAGCCGTCCAGCACCTGGTCCAGCAGGGCCAGCGCCTCGACCTGCAGGGCGGCCGCATCGGTGGCCTCGCCGCGGGTCACGCCCGGCAGCTGCAGCAGGTCGGTGAAGCTGACCTGCAGGTTGGGAAAATCGGAGGTCAGGCGATGCGCCAGGCGCCCCAACTGGCCCAGCAGGGCCTCGTCCACCTGCAGGTTGGCGGCCGCTTCCGGCGCGCGCAGGCGCATCACCAGATCCAGCTTGCCGCGGCTCAGGCGGGCGGCGATGCGCTCGCGCAGCTGCGGTTCGAGCGCCCGCAGTTCCTCGGGCAGGCGGGTGCCGACCTCCAGGAAACGATGGTTGACCGAGCGCAGCTCGCAGCCCAGCGTGCCCCACGGGGTGACCCGCTCGCCGCCGGCATAGGCGGTCATGCTTCGAATCATGGAATGTGTCCGGTGCGTGCAAAGGGGGAATGGTACCCTAGCGCCCTCACCAGAGCCCCCTCGCCCGCCCCGTGAAGGCCGCGGGCGTGGCGGCGTACTCCCTCGCCATTACGGAACCCGCACCATGTCCGATTCCCGCCCCAGCGGCCGCCAGCCCGACCAGCTCCGCCCGGTCGTCATCCAACGCGGCTTCACCCGCCACGCCGAAGGTTCGGTGCTGGTGTGCTTCGGTGAAACCCGCGTGCTGTGCACCGCCAGCGTCGAGAACCGCGTGCCGGGCTTCCTGCGCGGCAAGGGCGAAGGCTGGGTGACGGCCGAGTACGGCATGCTGCCGCGCGCCACCCACACCCGCAGCGACCGCGAAGCAGCGCGTGGCAAGCAGGGCGGCCGCACGCTGGAGATCCAGCGCCTGATCGGCCGCAGCCTGCGCGCCTGCGTGGACCGCAACGCGCTGGGCGAGCGCACCATCACCCTCGACTGCGACGTGCTGCAGGCCGACGGTGGCACCCGCACCGCCGCCATCACCGGCGCCTACGTGGCCCTGGTCGATGCAGTGAACGTGCTGATCAAGCGCGGCGACATCAAGCGCAACCCGGTCCTGGGCGCAGTGGCGGCGGTGTCGGTGGGCTTGTACCGCGGCACCCCGGTGCTGGACCTGGACTACGCCGAAGACAGCGACTGCGACACCGACATGAACGTGGTGATGAACGACGGCGGCGGCTTCATCGAGCTGCAGGGCACCGCCGAAGGCCATGCCTTCCGTCGCGATGAACTGGACGCGCTGCTGGGCCTGGCCGAGAAGGGCGTGGCCGAGCTGCTGGCCGCGCAGCAGGCGGCGCTGTCGGCATGAACCGGCGCCTTGCCCTGACCACCCTGGTGGTGGCCGACTATGACGAAGCCATTGCGTGGTACACCGGCAAGCTCGGCTTCGCATTGCTCGAAGACATCGACCAGGGGCACAAGCGCTGGGTGGTGGTCGGCCCGACCGACGGCAGCGCCGCCGCCCTGCTGCTGGCACGCGCCAGCGACGAGGAACAGCGCAGCCGCATCGGCAACCAGACCGGTGGCCGCGTTGCCTTCTTCCTCCACACCGACGACTTCCACCGCGACCACGCCGCGATGCTGGCCGCCGGCGTCGAGTTCCTGGAAGCACCGCGCGAAGAACCCTATGCAACGGTCGCGGTATTCCGCGACCTGTATGGCAACACCTGGGACCTGTTGGAGCCCCGTCAATGAACAAACTGGTACTGGCCAGCCACAATGCCGGCAAGCTGGTGGAGATGCAGGAGATCCTCGCCGACCTGCCGCTGCAGATCACCTCGGCCGCCGGGCTGGGCCTGGGCGACGTCGAGGAGACCGGCCTGACCTTCGTCGAGAACGCACTGCTGAAGGCACGCGCCGCCTGCGAAGCGACCGGCCTGCCGGCGCTGGCCGATGATTCGGGCCTGATCGTCGATGCCCTGGGCGGTGCACCGGGACTGTACAGCGCGCGCTATGCCGGCCACCCGACCAACGCCGCGGCCAACAACGCCAAGCTGCTGGACGCGATGGCCGCAGTGCCCGACGGCCAGCGCAGCGCCCGCTTCTACGCGGTAATCGTGCTGCTGCGCCACGCCACCGACCCGCAGCCGCTGATCTGCGAAGGCCGCTGGGAAGGGCAGATCATCCGCGAGCTGCGTGGCACCAATGGTTTCGGCTACAACCCGGTGTTCCTGGACACCACCCACGGCCTGACCGCCGCGGAAATGGAGCCGGCCCTGAAGAACGCCATCAGCCACCGTGCCATTGCCCTGCAGCAGCTCAAGCAGCAGCTGGCGACGCTGTACTGACGCCCGACCTGATCGAACCAGGGAAGCCGGCCAACGGCCGGCACTACCGATGAAGCCCATGCCGCACGCCCACGACCACTGCACCCACCTGCCCGGCGAAGCCTGTTCCGCTGACCACGACAGCGCACCGCGACTGGTGCCGCCACCGCTGTCGCTGTACGTGCACCTGCCGTGGTGCGTGCGCAAGTGCCCCTACTGCGATTTCAATTCGCACCAGGCCAAGGGCGACCTGCCGTTCGAGGCCTACATCGATGCACTGCTGCGCGACCTCGACCAGGACCTGCCGCTGGTCTGGGGCCGGGTGGTGCACAGCGTATTCTTCGGTGGCGGCACGCCCAGCCTGTTCCCGCCCGACGCCATCGACCGCTTCCTGCAGCAGGCCAGCGCGCGCCTGCGCTTCGCACCCAATGCCGAGATCACCCTGGAGACCAACCCGGGCACCGCCGAGCATGGCCGCTTCGACCGCTACCGCGCGGCCGGCGTGAACCGCCTCAGCTTCGGCATCCAGAGTTTCGACGACGCGATGCTCAAGCGCCTGGGCCGCATCCACGACAGTGGCGAAGCCGAGCGCGCAGTGAAGATGGCGCAGGACGCGGGCTACGACAATTTCAACATCGACCTGATGTACGCGCTGCCGGAACAGACCCTGGCCGGCGCCGAGGCCGATCTGGAGCGTGCGTTCGCGCTGCAGCCGGCGCATATCTCGCACTACCAGCTGACCCTGGAACCGAACACGGTGTTCTTCGCGCGGCCGCCGCAGGGCATTCCCGATGAAGACCACGCCTGGGACATGCAGGAACACTGCCAGGCGCTGCTGGCGCAGGCCGGCTTCGGCCAGTACGAGGTCAGCGCCTACGCGCGCCCTGGCCGGCAGAGCGCGCACAACCTGAACTACTGGCGCTTCGGCGATTACCTGGGCATCGGTGCCGGTGCGCATGGCAAGATCAGCTCGGGCGCCGAAGAACACGTGCTGCGCCGCTGGAAACTGAAGCACCCGCAGGCCTACCTGGACAGCGCCGGCACGCCGGCCTCGTTCGGTGGCGACGATGTGATCGCAGCCGCGCGCCTGCCGTTCGAGTACATGCTCAACCTGCTGCGCCTGCACGAAGGTTTCAGCCTGCGCGATTTCGAGTCGCGCACCGGGCTGCCGCGCAGCGTGCTGGACGCTCCGCTGGCCGAGGCCGTCCAGCGCGGCTGGCTGGACGTGGCGGAGGGCCACGTGCAGCCGACCGAGCTGGGCCGCCGGTTCACCAACGACGTGGTGAGCCTGTTCCTGGAGGAATAAGCCCTGCGCCATACCGGGTAGTGCCCGCTGGCAGGCAACCCGGTAAAGACGGTTCTGCTTACCAGCGGCCTACACTACCGTTCATGCGTCGGGCATGGCCGCGACCCGCACGCGCATTCACCCTAAAGTAGCGCTGACTGCGGCCGACACGGTAGATTCACTCGATCGATCCGCGGGAATCCGGGTACCGCTCGCCGATGTCAGCTGTCTTTTCCATCACCCCTGCCGACAAGGCCCGCCTGGCCGCCAGTGACCTGCCACCGCGGGTGCGCGAGCTGTTGGGCGCATTGATCGGCCTGTGCCGGCAAACGTTGGCCGCGCCGCTGATCCTGACCGTCGAAGCGTTGGAGCAGACGCTGCTGCACGACGCCGACCGTGCACGCAATCCCATGCAGCAGGCGGACCTGATGGCGCAGCGCGGCCAGCTGCACGCCTTCGCCGGCCATTTCGCCGACCGCATGCTTGATGCCGTCGCCGAGGCACTGGCGGGCCTGCGCGAGCCGTCCACCGCTTCGGCAGCGCACGCCACCCCGCCGCCCCTGCCAGGCATGCTCGGGCTGTCGCTGGTCGATGAGCACGAGGTGGACCGCGACCTGCTGCTGACCGAGATGGTCCGGCGCGAAACCCTGCGCTCGACCAATTCGCTGAACCTGCTGGGCCAACGCCTGGGCGTGCTTGCAGCGGCGCCCGCCTTCGAGGCCGACACCCTGCCACTGGCACCGCAGGCCCTGTGCGCGATGGTGCGCCGGATCGCCGAACAGGACGCCCTGGGCGTGGAGGTGCAGCTTGCGTTGTACCGCAGCTTCGAGCGGCAGGTGCTGGAGCGCCTGGGCGAAGTGCTGGACCGGGCCAATGCGCTGCTGGCCCAGCACGGCGTGCTGCCGGGGCTGGTCTACACCCCGTACCTGGCTCGCTCAGCAAGCACCCGTCGGATCATTACCCAGTCGGTGGGTGGCGGCCGCGCAACCCAGCCTGCCAAGCGTGCCGCCGCGCCACTGACCGGTTGGAACGGCTCCGCGCCCGCCGGTTCATGGTCGAACCTGGTGCAGGATGCCTTCAACGATGCGGGTACGCCGGGCGCAGCCACCGCTGGCGTGACCACGGCCACCGGCAGCGTGCTGCATGAACTGCTGCAGCAGGCCCGCCATGCCTCGGCGCCCGCTGCCGATCACGCTGCGGTGCCCAGCGCGGCCGTCGATGCGGTCCTCGCGCGCCTGCAGGCCCAGTCCAGCGCGGCCACCGGGGTCGCCGACCTGGAGGCTGCGGTGGTCGCCCAGTTGCGCAGCGAGCACGGCGCACAGGCCCAACTGGGCAGCCACGACCGCGACAATCTCGAGCTGCTGCGCCTGCTGATGCAGCAGGTACAGCAGCAGCAGCGCCCCGATCCGGTGCCGGCGGCCCTGCTGGCGCGCCTGCAGGTGCCGCTGGCGCGTGCGGCGATGGCCGATCCCGGCTTCTTCGTGCGCGACGAGCATCCCGCACGCGAACTGCTCAACCAGATCGCCGAAGTCGGCGCCCACTGGCTGGGCGACGATGATGTGGACCCCCAGCTGCTGCAGCGCATGGCGCAGAGCGTGCAGGGCCTGCTTGGCCAGGACGCGCGTTCGCCCGAAGCCTTCGCCAGCGCCAATGAGGACGTGCAGCAGCACCAGCGCGCGGCGGCCCATCGCGCCGAGCTGGCCGAGCGCCGCCACGTCGAGGCCGCACGCGGCAAGGAACGGCTGGAACTGGCGCGTCGCCAGGCCAATGCGCAGATCGACCAGTGCTGTGACCTGCAGGCGCCGCCGCGCTTCGTGCAGACCCTGCTGCGCCAGGCGTGGGCCGATGCACTGACCCTCACCCGCCTGCGCCATGGCGACGATTCACCGCAGTGGCAGGAACGCCTGCTGCAGACCGAGCGCATCGCCGCGGTGACCGCGCAGGCCGTCGATGCCAACGGTGGCACCGATGCAGTGCTGGCCAGCGAGGTGGAATCGGCGCTCGTGCAGGTCGGCTATCACGCCGAGGAAGCCGCCGCCGTTGCGCGCCGCCTGGCCACGCCAGGAGGCGAGGATGAAAGCACCTCGCGCACCGAACTCAGTGCGCGCCTGAAGGCACGTGCACGACTGGGCGAACATGCTGCCAGCGGCAGCGCCGACGCCCCGCGCACGCCGCGCAGCAGCGCCGAAGAGGCGGCCTACCAGCAGCTGGTGACCCTGCCCTTTGGCAGCTGGTTCGACATCGACAGCGGTGACGGCACCCTGCGCCGCCAACGCCTGTCCTGGTACAGCCTGCTGACCGGCCACGCCCTGTTCGTCAATCCGCGCGGGCAGAAGATCGCCGATACCGACCTCGATACGCTGGCCCGGCAGATCAGCGCCGGACGCGCGCAGCTGGTCACCGAAGACAAGGGCCGGCTGGTCGATCGCGCATGGCAGGCCAGCCTCGGCGCACTGCGTGCGCTGGCTGGCGGCCATTACAAGGAGGCGTCCGTTTGAACGTGCAACCGCCGCAGGACACCCGCCGCGCGCCGCGTCGCCAGGTCTCCGATCTGGTGCCAGTCACCGACCAGATGCGCGAATGCGTGGTGGGCCGGCTCGGCAATGTCTCCGAAACCGGCATGTTGATGCTGGCCAGCACCCCGCTGCGCGAGGACGCGCTGTACCAGTTCCGCTTCCCGCTGCCGATCGGTGACGGCCGCCACGAGGCCATTGACGTCGGCGTGCACCTGCTGTGGAGCGAGCCGGCGCATGTGCCCGGCCAGAGCTGGACAGGCTTCCGCTTCCTCACCCTGTCCCGCGAACATCGGCAGCTGCTGCGCCAGTGGATCGGCGAAGACAGCGACGAGGGGCCGGTTTCGACGGCCTGAGTGCCGGTTCCAGCACAGCGGTTTTTTGCGGTATGCGGCAGAATCTAGGGCCGTTTTCCGTGTCGAGCCATCGCAATGAACCAGCAAGACCCCGGCGCCCTGTATCCTGACCACCTGGCCGTGCTGTGCCGACGTGCCGAGCAGGCGCTGGCGCGCGGCGGCTTCGACCACCTGGTGGTGCCCAGCGGCACCCTGCACTACCAGGTGTTCGACGATCGTGATTACCCGTATGCGGTCAATCCGCAGTTCAAGGCCTGGCTGCCGCTCACCCGCGTGCCCAACAGCTGGATCGTGTTCAGCCCCGGCAAGCGCCCGGCGGTGATCTTCCACCAGCCCTTCGACTACTGGCACGTGGTGCCCGACGCTCCCAGCGGCTGGTGGGTGGACCATTTCGATATCCACATCATCCGCACGCCGGAAGAGGCGCTGGCCCTGCTGCCGGCCGACCCGTCGCGCTGCGCGATCCTCGGCGAGCCGCAGAGCGCGCTGGGCAGCTACGTGCCGAACAACCCGGCACCGGTGGTGAACTACCTGGAATGGCACCGCGGCCGCAAGACGCCGTATGAGATCGCATTGATGCGGCAGGCGCAGGTGCTGGGCGTGCGCGGCCATCGCGCGGCCGAAGCCGCGTTCCGCAACGGCGCCGACGAGTTCAGCATCCACATGGCGTACTGCCAGGCAGTCGGCCAGGATGCCAACGAGCTGCCCTACGGCAACATCGTAGCGTTGAACGAGCACGCCGCCGTGCTGCATTACACCGAGCTGGGCCGCAAGGCACCGCAGCCGCTGCGCAGCTTCCTGATCGATGCCGGTGCCAGCGCGCACGGCTACGCCAGCGACATCACCCGTACCTACGCAGCGCGGGGCCACGACGAGTTTGCGGCGATGATCGCCGCCGTCGACGCTGCCCAACAGCAGATGTGCGCGGCGGTGCGGCCGGGCTTCGACTACAAGCAGCTGCACGTGGACGCGCATCTTTCGCTGATGGCGGTGCTGAAGGACTTCGGCGTGATCAAGGTGTCGCCGCAGACCGCGCTGGAGACCGGCGTCAGCGCCGCATTCTTCCCACACGGCATCGGCCACCTGATCGGCCTGCAGGTGCACGACGTGGCCGGCTTCGCTGCCAGCGACGAAGGTGGCCGCATCGAGCGTCCGGCGGGCCATCCGTACCTGCGCCTGACCCGCGTGCTGGAACCGGGCATGGTGGTGACCATCGAACCGGGCCTGTACTTCATCGACATGCTGTTGAACGAAGTGAAGGACGCCGGTCATGGTGATGCGATCAACTGGGACCGGGTGGACTTCTTCCGTCCGTATGGTGGCATCCGCATCGAAGACGAAGTGCTGTGCACCGAGGGCGAAGCGGACAACCTGACGCGGCCGGCGTTTGCGGCGGCGAACGGCTGAGCCCCTGGTGGTTGGGCGCTTGGAGCAAAAGCCGCGCTTGGCGGGGCGGGTGGGCCATGCAGGGGACGCTGCAAGTACGTCCCTGTAAGCTCGATGGCGCCATCCATGGCGCCAACGCCCCTGCATGGCCCACCCGCCCCACCTTTGACAGTTTCCTGCGCGCGTCCAATCACGGAAAAGAAAAAAGAAAAGCAAAAGCGGGTCGCTTGCTGCGCTCGCTCTGTGTCGACCAAGGTCGACACCTACCCACAGCCACGCGTGCCAACAACCGCAGTTGCCGGTAGATCCACGCCATGCGTGGATGATTCATTCGATATCTGACAGATGTGCCGACCAACGGTCGGCACCCACCAACAGCCGCGTGAACCTGTCGAAGGCGAGGCACTGTGGGTTTGCGGGGTGTGAGCGGCATGGATGCCGCGACCAAGCCCCCATGGACGGGTTCACGGCGTCCCCGCACACCCACAGTGCCCCGCCATCCCACGGGTAGCCCGCTGCTGCTGCTGTTGCTGTTGCTCTGGCTTGCAGCGGGTGCAGGGCTGCAAGCCCTGCAGAACAACCCCTTACCCCGCCATCACCGCTTCAATCTCGTCGGCGCTGCGCGCCAGGCCTTCGGTCAGCACGCGATGACCGTCATCGGTGATCAGCACATCGTCTTCGGTGCGGATGCCGATGCCGCGCCAGCGCGGCTCCACCGTCGTATCGTCCACGCCGATGTACAACCCCGGCTCGATGGTGAACGCCATGCCCGGCTCCAGCAGGCGCGAGTCCCCGGCCAGGCGGTAATCGCCCACGTCGTGCACGTCCAGCCCGATCCAGTGCCCGGTCTTGTGCCGGTAGAAGCGCTGGTACAGGCCTTCGGACAGGTTCTTTTCCAGCGTCCCCTTCAGCAGGCCCAGCCGCAGCAGGCCCTCGGTCAGGGTCTGCACCGCGGCCAGGTGACCGGCCTCGTACGGCACGCCCGGCCTGGCCTGGGCCAACGCCGCCGCCTGCGCCTCGCCGACCAGGTCGTGCAGCGCGCGCTGCTCGGCGCTGAAGCGGCCGTTCACCGGGAAGGTCCGGGTGATGTCGCTGGCGTAGCCACGGTACTCGGCACCGGCGTCGATCAGCACCAGCTCGCCGTCGCGCGAACGCGCGCTGTTGTCCCGGTAATGCAGGATGCAACCGTTGCGGCCCGCACCGACGATGCTGCAATACGCCGGCACCGCATCGCTGGCGCGGAACACGCGTTCCAGCTCGGCCTGCAGTTCGTACTCGTGGATGCCCGGCCTGGCAGCCTTCATCGCCGCCAGATGGGCGCGAACGCTGATCTGCGCCGCGTGGTGCATCAACGCCACTTCGGCGCCGGACTTGAACAGGCGCTGCTCGTGCAGCAGGTGGCCCAGTTCCAGGAACTCGTGCGGCGGCTGCGCGCCATGGCGTACCTGCGAGCGCACGCGGTTGACCCAGCCGATCAGCTTCAGGTCGAAGTCGGCGTCGCGGCCGAAGTGATAGTAGACGCGCGAACGGCCTTCCAGCAGGCCCGGCAGGATGTCGTCCAGATCGTCGATCGGGTAGGCATCGTCCATGCCGTACTGCGCCACCGCGCCTTCCTGGCCAGCGCGGCTGCCATCCCAGGCTTCGCGCTCGGCATCACGTTCGCGGCAGAACAGGATGGCCTCGCCGTGGCGGCGGCCCGGGATCAGCACCAGCACTGCTTCCGGTTCCGGGAAGCCGCTCAGGTACTGGAAATCCGAATCCTGCCGGAACGGATAATGGGTATCGAGGCTGCGCACCTTTTCGGCCGCAGCCGGCAACACCAGGATCGCGTCCTCGCCGGCCATGTCCATCAGCTGGCGGCGGCGACGCTTGTACTCGCCGGCCGCAATGCCGGTGCGCTGCTTGATGTCCATCAGTTCAGGCGCTGACGATGGCGCGAAGCCAGCACCACGTCACCGTGCAGCAGCAGCACCGCCACGCGGATGAACTCCTCGATCTCCGACAGGGCTTCGTCGTCATCATCGCCGCCGGCCTCGAAATCCTCGCTGGAGGCGCGCGCCAGGCTGGCCATGTCGGTCAGCGCTTCTTCACCCTCTTCGGACAAGGCCGGGCGACGGCCGCCGCTGCCCAGGCCGAAGCCGCCCAGGAAGGAGCGGGTCCAGCTGAACATGGCATCGGCCTGCGCGGAGACCTCATCGGTGTCCGCCAGCAACAGCTCGAAGGCGAAGTCGCGGTCTTCCAGCTGCTTGATGGTGGCCTGCAGCAGCTGCCCCAGCACGCTGTCGGCAGCGACGGGCGGCAGGTTGTCGTCGGCCAGCACGCGTGCCGGCCAATCGTTGCCGGGGGCACCGCCGGCGGCCAGCCAGCCGCACAGCGCGCCATGCAGTTCGGCAGCGGTGGCGCCCAGGCCCAACGCCTGGCTGGCGCGGGTAACGTCGTCGACGGAGGGAAGTTCGGTCATCGTGCGGCTCGTTCGGAAAGGAAACCCGGGGCGCGCACGCGCGCGCCCGTGAGACCCCGTAGTGTAGCAACCCGGCGGCATCCTCCCGGTAGCCCTCCGGCCTTGCTGCGACAGCGCTTGACCGCCCTTGCCCGGCTTGCCTATCGTGCCTGCATGGAACCCGCCGATCCCCTTGCCCAGCTGCAGGACTTCGCCGCCCGCGTGGAAGCGTTGCTTGAACGCAACCAGCGCCTGGCCGAGGAGAACCGCAGCCTGCGCCACCAGCAGGAGCAGCTGGTGGCGGAGCGTTCGACGCTGCTGGCCAAGAACGAACAGGCGCGCTCGCGGGTGGAAGCGATGATCAGCCGGCTCAAATCCCTGGAGCAGCACACATGAGCGCCGAACCGGTCAGTGTCCGCATCCTCGATCGTGAATACACCGTGGGGGTCGGCGGAGATGAACGCGACAGCCTGATGGCAGCCGCGCGCCTGCTGGACGCGCGCATGCGCGAGATCCGCGGCAGCAACCGCATGGCCGCCGTCGACCGCGTCGCCGTGCTGGCCGCGCTCAACCTGGCTCACGAACTGCAGCTGCTGCGCGACGAGAACGCCCGCCAGGCGGTGGCCCTGCAACAGACCCTGGCCGACCTGAACCGGCGCCTGGACCGCGCGATCGACGGCACCCCCTAGAAAAAGGGGACGGAGGGGATTAAGGCGCATTCGCCCCATCCGTGCCGGAAACGTCTTAATCCCCTCCGTCCCCTTTTCGCATATCTGAATTGGCACGGACTGTTGCCGACGAACGGCCTATCCAGATCCTGCGTGCTGGCTATAATGACCACGCGTTCTCTGCGGTACTCGACGGCATGTGCAAACATTCGCCTTGTCCCTTAAGAACGACACCGGGAGCGCGACAGCGCCGGGAGTGCAGGTCCGCCTTGTAGCGGGAAGCCCGATGGTTCTCCAGCGTTCCCACTTGAGCCCCCGGGTTCAAGGTCGTTTCGCATGCATCGACATTGCGGAGAATGCAATATTCCAGCAAGGGCGGCGTCTTCGGGCGTCGCCCTTGTTCTTTCCGGCACAATGACGGCTGATCCTTGCCGCACACTGCCATGACCGACCCGCGCCAGGCCCTGCGCCACGACCTGCGGCAACGCCGCCGCGACCTTTCCGCCGGTGAGCGCATCGCTGCCGCCGAATCGCTGGCCGATGCCCTGCTGGCCCTGCCGTTCGCCCCGCGCACCGGTGCCGTGGCCGGCTACTGGGCGCTGGATGGCGAAATCGCCCTGCACCGCTGGCAGCTGCAACTGCCCGAAGGCCTCACCTACTGCCTGCCGGTGCTGGCCGGCGACGTGCTGCGCTTCGCGCCGTGGCGGCCGGGGCAGGCGCTGACCAGCAACCGCTACGGCATTCCCGAACCGGACGTGGCGCTGGACGACACGCTGGAACCGGCGCAGATGGCGCTGGTGGTGGCCCCGCTGGTGGGCTTCGACGCCCAGTGCCGGCGGCTGGGCATGGGGGGCGGCTGGTATGATCGCAGCTTCGCCTTCCGCCATGACCGGCCGGCGCCGCCCTGGCTGGTCGGTGCTGCGTTCGCGGTGCAGCAGGTCGAGTCCTTGCCGGTGGCGTCGTGGGACGTGCCGGTGGATGCGATCTGCACCGAAGACGGCACCCTGTTCCCCTCCGCTGCCCCCGTGAACGCATGACCGCCCGCAAGCGCTACTGGCTGATGAAGTCCGAACCGGACGCCTTCTCCATCGATGACCTGGCCAAGGTCAAGGTCGAACCCTGGAACGGGGTGCGCAACTACCAGGCGCGCAACTTCATGCGCGATGGCATGCAGGTCGGCGACGGCATCCTGTTCTACCACTCCAATACCAAGGTGCCGGGCATCGTCGGCCTGGCCACGGTGGCCAGCACGGCCTATCCGGACGACACCCAGTTCGATCCAACATCCGACTACTACGACCCCAAGAGCACGCGCGAGAACCCGCGCTGGATGCTGGTGGACGTTGCCTTCGACCGCAAGCTGAAGCAGGTGATCGCGCTGGACGAGATCAAGCTGCACGCCGAGGAACTGGGCGAAGGCTTCCCGCTGGTTGCCAAGGGCAACCGCCTGTCGGTGTTCCCGGTGACCGCCGCGCAGTGGAAGCTGCTGCTGTCGCTGGAAAAGAAATCCTGATTCCCTGCCTGAGAGTTCTCCCATGTCCGAAGCCAAGCGCCTGGCCGCCGAGAAAGCCATCGAATACGTCGAAGACGGCATGATCGTCGGTGTCGGCACCGGTTCCACCGTGGCCTATTTCATCGATGCCCTGGCCCGCATCCAGCACCGCATCAAGGGCGCCGTGTCCAGCTCCGAGCAGAGCACCGCGCGCCTGAAGCAGCACGGCATCGAGGTGATCGAGCTGAACCACAGCGGCAACCTGTCGCTGTACGTGGACGGCGCCGATGAGTGCGATCCGAACAAGTGCCTGATCAAGGGCGGCGGCGCCGCACTGACCCGCGAGAAGATCATCGCCGAGGCCAGCGAGCGCTTCATCTGCATCGTCGACCCGAGCAAGCAGGTGCCGGTGCTGGGCAGGTTTCCGCTGCCGGTGGAAGTCATCCCGATGGCGCGCAGCCTGGTCGCCCGCCAGATCCGCGACATGACCGGCGGCCAGCCGACCTGGCGCGAAGGCGTGGTCACCGACAACGGCAACCAGATCCTGGACATCCACAACCTGCAGATCACCGATCCGGAAAAGCTGGAGCGCGAGCTCAACCAGCTGCCGGGCGTGGTCTGTGTGGGCCTGTTCGCGCGGCGTCGCGCCGATGTGGTGATCGTCGGCGGCGAACCGCCGGTCGTGCTCTGACCCTTCAGAAGGATCCTGATGATGTCGCTGTTGCGTTCGCTGCTGATGCTTCCGCTGCTGGCCCTGGCCGGTTGTGCCACCGACGCGGCCCGCCATTGGGTCGAACTGGAGGGCGCCCGCTACCAGGTCGAGCTGGCCACCAACGATGAGACCCGCGCCCGCGGATTGATGTTCCGCGACCAGATGGCGGCCGACCACGGCATGCTGTTCATCCACGACCGCGAGGAGATGCAGGCGTACTGGATGAAGAACACCAAGATCGCGCTGGACATCCTGTACTTCGACAACCAGCGCAGGCTGGTCAGCCAGCAGCGCGACGTGCCGCCGTGCTCGGCCGGCGATATGTGCCCGCCCTACCCCAGCGGCGGCCCGGCGCGTTATGTGCTGGAGCTCAACGCCGGCCAGGCCGAGAAGCTGCAGCTCAAGGACGGCACGGAGCTGAAATTCGGCCCGGGCATCGAAAAGTAAACGATACGGCCGGCAACCCGGCTGGGGTCCCGATCGGGGTCAGATCCCTTTCGCACGCGGAAGGGATCCGGCCCCTGCATCTTTCACGCGGCACCGCTTGAAACCGCACGCGAATGACGCCAGTCTGTGGCCATGCAGGACCGGATCACACTCCCCGACTGGGATGCACTGGCCGACCTCGAAGACGAGGCACTGCCACTGTTGCCGACCGCGCTGCTGATCGCGCGCGATGAATACCCCGATCTGCAGCCGTCGACCTACGACGCGCTGATCCAGAGCCATGTCGAGCACCTGCGCTCGGAAGTGGAGAGCATCGACAACAGCCCGCTGAAGATGGCGGCGATCAATCGCCACCTGTTCGACGAGCTGGGCTACAGCGGCGACCACGACAAGTACTACGATCCGCGCAATAGCTACCTCAACCAGGTGTTCGAGCGCCGACTGGGCAACCCGATCTCGCTGGCGCTGGTGCAGATGGAAGTCGCGCGCCGGCTGGGCATTCCGCTCGATGGCGTGTCCTTCCCCGGCCACTTCCTGGTGCGCCTGCCGGTGGACGACGGCGTGCTGGTGATGGACCCGTTCAACGGCGGCCGTCCGCTGGACGTGGACGAACTGCGGGAACGGGCCAAGTCACACCTTGGCGGGCAGATGCCCGACGACCAGGTGCTGGCGCAGATCCTCGACCCGGCGCCGGCGCGCGCAATCCTGATGCGCATGCTGCGCAACCTGCATGGTGTGTACGCCGAGGCCGGCGAATGGGACCGCGCGGCACGCAGTGCCGACCGCCTGCTGAAGCTGGCCCCGGAGCAGGACGACGCGCTGCGTGACCGGGGCCTGGCCTACCTGCAGCTGGAGTACCTGGCCGGCGCCCGCCACGATCTGGGGCAGTACCTGAAGCGCAACCCGGAGGCCAGCGACGCGCAGTGGCTGCGGGAGAAGCTGATCGACCTGGGCGGACCGATGCCGCGGCTGCATTGAGGGTGCCGCCGTGTGGACCAACGGCCCACACCCAGGGTCCGGTCAATCGACCTCGACCATCTCGAAATCGGCCTTGGTGACCCCGCAGTCCGGGCAGGTCCAGGTCTCTGGAATGTCCTCCCAGCGCGTCCCCGGCGCGATGCCCTCCTCCGGCAGGCCCTCCGCTTCGCTGTACAGGAAGCCGCAGACCACGCACATCCAGGTGCGCAAGGTGGTGGGGGTGGCATCGCTCATCGGATAATCGGGGCTGGATTCACGGGCCGCCATTGTCCCATCGCGGTCCACTCACCGGTAGCCATCGATGACTTCTGCTTCCCCGGCGCCCCGCGGCGTCTACCTGATCACCCCGGACGAGCCCGATACCGCGCGCCTGCTGGCCCGTACCGCGCCGCTGCTGGCCGCGGGCGCTACCTGGCTGCAATACCGCAACAAGACCACCAGCGGCGCGCTGCGGCGGGAGCAGGCCATCGCCCTGCAGGCGCTGTGCGCGGAATACGGCGTGCCGCTGATCGTCAACGACGACCCGGCGCTGGCCAAGGCCGTTGGCGCAGCGGGGGTGCATCTGGGCGGCACCGACGGCGACATCCCCAGCGCGCGCGCCCTGCTCGGCCCCGAGGCCATCATCGGCGCCTCCTGCTATGACCAGCTGGCCAATGCCGAGAGGGCCGTGGCCGCCGGCGCCAGCTACGTGGCCTTCGGCGCGTTTTTCCCGACCACCACCAAGATCACCACCAGCCGCGCGCATACCGACCTGCTGCGGCAAAGCGCCGCACTGGGCGTGCCGCGGGTGGCGATCGGCGGGCTGACGCCGGACAATGTCGGGCCCATCATCGACGCCGGTGCCGATCTGGTCGCCGTGGTCAGCAGCGTGTTCGCCGCCGAAGACCCGGTCGCGACCCAGCGCGCCTTCCTCGCCCAGTTCGCGTAACGCCCAGGATATTCCCCATGAACCACGACCAGTCCCACGCCCTGTTCTCCCGCGCCCAGCAGCTGTTGCCGGGCGGCGTCAATTCGCCGGTGCGCGCGTTCAAGTCGGTCGGCGGCGAGCCGTTCTTCGTTGAACGCGCCGACGGTGCCTACCTGTACGACGTCGACGGCAACCGCTACATCGACTATGTCGGTTCCTGGGGCCCGATGATCGTCGGCCACAACCACCCGGCCGTGCGCCAGGCGGTGAAGAAGGCGATCGACAATGGCCTGTCCTTCGGTGCGCCGTGCGCGGCCGAAGTCACCATGGCCGAGACCATCACCCGCCTGGTGCCATCGTGCGAGATGGTGCGCATGGTCAACTCCGGCACCGAGGCCACGCTGTCGGCGATCCGCCTGGCGCGTGGCGCCACCGGCCGCAACCGCATCGTCAAGTTCGAAGGCTGCTACCACGGTCACGGCGACTCGTTCCTGGTGAAGGCCGGCAGCGGCATGCTGACCCTGGGCGTGCCAACCTCGCCGGGCGTCCCGGCCGGGCTGAGCGAACTGACCCTGACCCTGCCCTACAACGACTTCGAAGCGGCCACCGCGCTGTTCGCGCAGCAGGGCGACGACATCGCCGGGCTGATCATCGAACCGGTGGTCGGCAATGCCAACTGCATCCCGCCGCGCGAAGGCTACCTGCAGCACCTGCGCGCACTGTGTACGCAGCATGGCGCGCTGCTGATCTTCGACGAAGTGATGACCGGTTTCCGCGTCGCCCTCGGCGGTGCACAGGCGCACTACGGCATCACCCCTGACCTGACCACCTTCGGCAAGATCATCGGCGGCGGCATGCCGGTGGGTGCCTACGGCGGTCGCCGCGAACTGATGCAGCAGATCGCCCCGGCCGGCCCGATCTACCAGGCCGGCACGCTCAGCGGCAATCCGGTGGCGATGGCCGCCGGGCTGGCGATGCTGGAGCTGATCCAGCAGCCGGGCTTCCACGCCGACCTGGCCGAGCGCACCGCACGCCTGTGTGCCGGCCTGGAAGCGGCCGCCGCCGAAGCCGGCGTGGCGGTGACCACCACCCGCGTGGGCGCGATGTTCGGGCTGTTCTTCACCAGCGAGAAGGTCGAGACCTATGCGCAGGCCACCGCCTGTGACATCCCGGCGTTCAACCGCTTCTTCCACGCGATGCTCGACCAGGGCGTGTTCCTGGCACCGTCGGCGTACGAGGCCGGCTTCCTGTCCAGCGCCCACGATGACGCGGTGATCGAGGCCACCCTCGCCGCCGCACGCGTAGCGTTCCGGGCCGCCAAGGGCTGATCGCAAAAAGGGGACGGAGGGGATTAAGTCGTTTGTGCACAAACGACTTAATCCCCTCCGTCCCCTTTTTTCTAGCCGAAGACGAAGGTGCCCTTCATCATCGCGAAGTGGCCGGGGAACGAGCAGAAGAAGGTGTAGTCAGCGCCCTTCTGCAGGCCCTGGGTGGAGAAACGCACACGGGTGGTCTCGCCTCCACCGATCACTTTGGTATGCGCCAACACGCGCTTGTCGGCCTTCGGCAGGTAGCTGTCGGCCAGGGTCATGCGCATGCCCGCCATCGCCACCGGCTGGTAATCGGCCGTGCGGGTCAGCACCCAGTTGTGGCCCATCGCGGTAGCGGCCAGCTTGCCGGTATGACGCAGGGTCAGGTCCACGGCGGTGCAATCAGCGGCGACCTTGATCTCGCGGCTGCTGAAGCTCATCTGGTCGGTGCTGTCGATGCTTACCGCACACACCCGCGCCATCGCCGACGGCGCCAGCATCACCGCGCCCAGTCCCATTGCCACCAGCCAAGCCTTCATCGTTGCCTCTCCTGCGGATTCAAGCGCCATTCTAGGCATCCGCCTGCGCCCCCGGCTGCGACCGTCTGTCGCACGTCCACTCCAGGGTTTCCGCGCATCCACCGCGATGGCATGCTCGGCCGATGCGGATCGACCTGTTGCTGCTGGATGTGGATGGCGTGCTGGTGCAGTACCAGCGCGCACAACGCGTGCTGCAGCTGGCGAACGCACTGCAGGTTCCGACCCAGGCCGTGCAGGCCGCGCTGTATGACAGCGGACTGGAGGCGGCGCATGACGACGGCACGCTGGAGGGCCCGGCCTATCTGGCGCGGCTGGGGGAGCGCCTGGGCAGGACCGTCGATGTCGCGACATGGATTGCGGCACGCCAGGCCGCCAGCCATCCGCAGGCGGCCGTGCTGCAGCGGCTGCAGGGCCTGCAGCTGCCGATGGCCGTACTCACCAACAACGGCGCGCTGATGGTACAGGCGCTGCCCACCCTGCTGCCGGAACTGTTCCCTGCGCTGCAGGGCCGCGTGTTCTGCAGCGCGGATTTCGGCCTGCGCAAGCCCGCACCGGCGGTGTTCCTGCGCACGCTGGACGCGCTGGGCGTGGCGCCTTCGCGCACGCTGTTCGTCGATGACCTGTTCGCCAACGTGCGTGGCGCGCGCGCTGCCGGCCTGCACGCGGAGACCGTGCGCGATGGCCGGGGATTGGGCAAGGTGTTGAAGCGCTACGCGGTGAGCTGATCGGGGTCAGAGCCCTCTCCGCAGGAAAGGAATCCGACCCCGGCACGATGGCCTCAGCGCGCGGCGATGAACGCCGCAATCGCTGCGCGCAGGCGCTTCAGGCCTTCGGCCACTTCTTCGTCGGTGATGTTCAGCGACGGCACGAAGCGCAGCACGTCCGGGCCGGCCTGCAGGGTCAGCAGGCCGTGCTCGGCGGCATGGTCGAGGATCGCACCGGCCTGGCCGGCGAAGTCCTTGCCCAGCACCGCGCCCAGCATCAGGCCGCGGCCACGCACGTCGCTGAACACACCGAACTCGTCGTTGATGCGGGCGAAGCCATCGCGCAGCGCCTTGGACTGGCGGCTGACGTTGGCGGCGATCTCCGCCGAGCCCAGCTTGCGCAGTGCCACGCGGGCCACCGCAGCGGCCAGCGGATTGCCGCCGAAGGTGGTGCCGTGCGCGCCGAACTGCATGGTCTCGGCCACCTTCGGGCCGGCCAGCATCGCGCCGATCGGGAAGCCGCCGCCGAGTGCCTTGGCCAGGGTGACCATGTCCGGCACTACATCGTCCTGCCAGTGCGCTAACAGCGTGCCGGTGCGGCCCATGCCGGCCTGGATCTCGTCCAGCACCAGCAGTGCGTTGTGCTGGTCGCACAGTTCGCGCACGCGCTTGAGGAAGCCGGACTTGGCCGGCATCACGCCGCCCTCGCCCTGGATCGGCTCCAGCATCACCGCTGCCACGTCGCCGGCGGCCATCGCGGTTTCCAGCTGCACTTCATCGTTGAAATCGATGTAGCGGAAGCCACCGGGCAGCGGTTCGTAGCCTTCCTGGTACTTCGGCTGGGCCGTGGCGGTCACCGCGCCCAGGGTGCGGCCGTGGAAGCTGCCACGGAAGGTGATGATCACCCGCTTGTCGGCCGGGCGGCCCTGGCTGGAGGCCCACTTGCGGACCATCTTGATCGCCACTTCGTTGGCTTCGGCGCCGGAATTGCACAGGAACACGCGCTCGGCGAAGCGGCTGGCCTTCACCAGCTCCTCGGCCAGGTGCAGCGGCGGCGCACTGTAGAACACGTTGCTGGTGTGCCAGAGCTTGCCGGCCTGCTCGACCAGCGCGGCCACCAGGTCCGGATCGTTGTGGCCCAGGCCGCACACGGCGATGCCGGCGGCCAGGTCGATGAACTCACGCCCCTGGCTGTCCCACACGCGGGCGCCCTGCCCTCGCTCCAGCACCACCTGGCGGGGCTTGTAGACCGGCAGGTAGTAGTGCGAAAGGGAAATCAGCGGATCGGTCGCGGCGGTCATGGCAGTCGGCAGGGTTCAGGAATGCCCATTCTCGCGCCGGAACCCCTGCGGCACAATGCGCCCATGCGACCGTTTTCCGCCCCCCAGCTCAACCCCGCCACCGAGACCGGCTGGCGCCGTCGGTGGTTCGACATCATCTACCGCCATGACTCGCGGCCCTCGCGCAATTTCGACCTGATCCTGGTGGTGGCGATCGTTGCCAGCATCCTGGTGGTGATGATCGACAGCGTGCAGCACCTGCATGCCGAATGGTCCACCGGCCTGTACATCCTGGAATGGGGCTTCACGATCATCTTCACCGCCGAGTACCTGCTGCGCCTGGCGGTGGTCAAGCGCCCGCTGCGTTACGCGGTGAGCATCTGGGGCATCATCGACCTGCTGTCGATCCTGCCCGCCTACCTGTCGATGTTCATCCCCGGCGCACAGAGCCTGCTGGTGGTGCGTGCGCTGCGCATCCTGCGCGTGTTCCGCATCCTCAAGCTGACCCGCTACATCGAGGAAAGCGGCGTCCTGATGACGTCGCTGTGGCGCAGCCGGCGCAAGGTGCTGGTGTTCCTGTTCACGGTGATCACCATCACCATCATCGCCGGGGCGCTGATGTACGTGATCGAGGGCCCCGAACACGGCTTCACCAACATCCCGGCCAGCATGTACTGGGCGGTGGTGACCATGGCCACGGTCGGCTTCGGCGACATCGTGCCGCAGACCGTGCTTGGCCGCTTCGTCACCTCGGTGCTGATCCTGATCGGCTACAGCATCATCGCCGTGCCGACCGGCATCTACACCGCCGAACTGGCCAGCACCATGCGCGAAGCCGAACTGGCGGCGCGCCGGGATGCGCGCGGCTGCCCGCACTGCGGGCTGGAGGGGCATGAACCGGATGCGCGCCACTGCCGCAAGTGTGGCGGTGAACTGCCGGACGCATTCAGCCATTGAGGCACATGCCGGCCAGCGGCCGGCACTGCCAACCCCGCAGGGTGTGCGCCGGGCATGGCCCGGTGCCACCGTGGACGGGGCCACGCCCTGTGTGGATCGCCCTCAGCGCATGCGGTTGCTGGTGGTCACCAGGTCGTTGTAGGCGTCCAGGATCGTCGACTGTGCCCCTTCAGGATCGGTGGTGAGCCAGCTGCCCGACGCCTTGCGCTCGGCGGCCAACGCATCGGCGGTGATCGGCTTGCCCTGCTCCAGACGCTCGACACCGCGCCCGGCGGTACGCACCAGCTTGTCGGCCGAACGCTGCACATGGCCCCACATCGGGTCGTCCTTGCCGACACCACTGTTCTGGATTTCCGTCACCAGCGCCTGATAGTCGGCCAGCTGGCCGCGCAACGCCGCAACATCCGGCGCGTCGCTCTGGAACGCCATCGCCAGCTGCTTGCCATCGCCGACAAGGCGCAGGTGGTAATAGGCCAGCGAGCGGCCTTCGCTTTCCTCGATCTGCTTCAGCTGGGCGGCGCGGCGATCGTTCTCGTTCTTTTCCAGCGCCGCATCCATTGCTTCGCTGGCCTTGAAGAAATCAGCATAGGCCTGCATCAGCGGGGCATGCTGGCTGCGCATCCCTTCGCCACCATCGCGACGATAGTCCTCGCGGGTGAAGTACCCATCGGCACGCTCGATCAGGGTGTTCAGTGCCTGGAATGCCTGCTGGTACTGTCGCGCGGGTGCATCCAGCGGCGTGGCAGGGGTCTTTGCCAGCGCATCGGTCAGCGGCTGGCCGCAGTACTCGACGCGGTGCGACAACAGCTTGCCCGGTGAGCGTGGCTGCGCTTCCTTGCCGGTCGGCCCCGCTTTGGGGTCCTTCATCCAGCCCGTGTAAGTCTGGAAGCCTTCGTGGATGGGCTGTTCGACGCCGTTGTAGCACTCGATGTAGGCGTTCACCTTCTCCAGCCCGGGGTCGGCGACCGCCAGCCCCGCCGGGCTGTTGCAGCCGGCCAGCGCGCCGAGCAGGAGAACGGGAATCAGGCGTGTGGATGCGTTCAAATCAGTTCCTTGCACCAGTGAAAACTGCAGCCATCGTCCTGCATGGCGCGAGCGCGCGCTCCAGCACCTCGGGAAGGTGCTGGCATTCGGGGCTGCGGGGCGTGTCATGTCGCGATCAACCTGCTCGATCGCGACAAAAATAGCGCGTTGAGCTTCTCGCCTACTGGCGGTTGCTCTGGAAAACCAGCGAGTTGTACTCCTGCATCAGCTTGCTGGCAGAGCCGCTCGGCGCCATCGAGGGCGAATCCAGCATGCGCCGCTCGAAATCGGTATAGGGCGTGTTCTCGCTGACGCGCTTCAGCCGCTCCTTGCCTTCGCGCCGGAAGTTCTCGGCCTCACGCTCGAAGCTGTTCCAGTCCAGCTTGCCCGGCTCCTGATCAGCCACCTTCGCATGCGCTTCGTCGGAAATGCGGTTGAACGCATCCAGACGCTCGCGCGCCTTGGCCTGGTCGAAATCGTCCTCGCTCATCAGATCCATGATGGCCTTGGCTTCCAGCATCATCGCCAGACGGTAGTACTCGCGCGTGCGCCCCTCGGCCTGTTCCAGCGCCTTGAGCTGCTCGCGCTGGGCGGCGTCGTTCTGGCGCTCCAGCTCGGCGTTGAACGTTGCGCTGGCAGCCACGAACTCCTTGAAGGCGGCCATCAAGGGCGCATGCAGCTGCTTGCCCTTGGCGAACCGGTCATCTTCGTAGTCCTGGCGATCGTAGTAGTCGTGCGCCTCCTTGCTGATCGGCACCAATGCCTTCAGCGCCTGCTGGTAATGGCCAGCAGCGGCATCGAGCTCGGCCAGCGCCGGCTTGGCAGCCATCGCCTCGGTCACGGGGCCATCGCACTGCTTCATGTCGTAGTCGCTGATCTCGAACGGACCGTACACCTGGGTCTCGCGCCCGGTCGGGCCGGCCTCGACGTCCTTGATCCAGCGCGTATAGGACTCGATGCTGCCGTGGGTCTTCGAATCAAGCGTGTTGAAGCAGCCGATGTAGGCGTTGAGCTTGGCGGTCAACTGCTGCTGTGTGTCCGACGGCGCCGCGCTGGCGTCGGGCGTGCTGGAAGGGCCGGCGTCGCCAGCGGTTGCAGGCGCCTTGCTGCCGCAGGCAGCCAGGACAATCGACAGCGAAGCGGCCAGCGCCGCGATGGAAAGAGTGCGTGACATGGGTTCACGTCCCTGTTGAAAACGATTACAGCCGCGCATTCTAGCGCAGCAGGCCGAAGGTCGCAGCCCTCGGCCTCTGCCGGCGACGCGCGATCAGTCCAGGAACAGATCCGGCAACAACGGACGCGATGGATCCACCGCATAGCTGGACAGATCGGTGATACCCGCCTGCACCAGCACGTCATCGTCGATCAGGAACTGGCCGTGGAAACCCGCCGCCTCGCGCACCAGCACCGCGTGCGCAGCATCGGCCATGATCTGCGGCGTGCGGCAGCCGGCCGCATCGACGCCCGGAATCATGTTGATCGCATCGGTGGCGATCACCGTGCGCGGCCACAGCGCGTTCACCGCCACACCCTGCGGGCCGAATTCCGCGGCCAGGCCGAGCGTGACGAAGCTCATGCCCATCTTCGCCAGCGTGTAGCCGGTGTGCGCGCCCCACCACTTCGGTTCCAGGCTCGGCGGCGGCGCCAGGGTCAGGATGTGCGGATTCGGCGCCTGCAGCAGGTACGGCAGGCAGGCCTGCGCGCACAGGAAACTGCCGCGCGAATTGACCTGCTGCATCAGGTCGAAGCGTTTCATCGGCGTATCCAGCGTGCCACGCAGCCAGATCGCGCTGGCATTGTTGACCAGGATGTCGATGCCACCGAAGGTGTCGACCGTGGCGGCAACAGCCGCCTGTACCTGCTCTTCCTCGCGGATATCGCACTTCAGCGCCAGCCCCTGGCCGCCGGCCGCCGTAACGGCTTCGGCTGCGGTATGGATGGTGCCTGGCAACTTCGGATTCGGCACCGATGACTTGGCCGCAATGGCCACATTGGCGCCGTCGCGCGCAGCGCGCAGTGCGATGGCCAGGCCGATGCCGCGCGAGGCACCGGTGATGAAAAGCGTTTTGCCCTGCAGACTGCCCACGTTCCACACTCCAGCGTATGCAATGAGCCGCTAGTATGCCGCGCCGACGTGGAGTTCACCCGGCCTTGACGATACTCGGGCCTCCAGTCAACGCACGAGGTCCACGCCATGCGCCGTTCCCGCCTGTTGCTGCCTGCCCTGGGGCTTGCCCTGCTGACTGCCTGCCAGGGCCGTTCGCCGGAACCCGGCAAGGAGCCGCCTGCCGGTGACACCCCCAGCGCAGAGAAGGCCGCCGCCGACGGCAAGCTGCGCTGGAGCGAGGCAGTGGTGTGGGATGGCGACCTCAACGCCTGCCGCCAAGGCGAGAACGCGGCCACGCGTGATTGCCTGCGCGATGCGATGCGCGCCGGCGGCGCCAGCGCCGATGCGATCACCGCCGCCGAACAGCTGTCCACCGGCGGCGAGCTGGCCTACGTGACGGCCTGGCACGAGAACGAAGGCCTGGGCATTGCCACGGTCGAGTATCCGTTCCGCGCCAACACCAACGAGGGCACCCGCCTGGTCGACGCCACCGGCAAGCGCATCGATGTGGATGCCGTGCAGCTGGACGACACCCTGCGTGCCGATCCCACCGTGCAGGCCCTGCTTAAGGACCACCCGCAGGCCACGCCGTTCGCACCGGCGCAGTCGGCCGGGGCCACGCCGCTGGAGAACGGCGGCATCCGCCTGCTGTACCGCACGCCGCTGCGCGACTGCCACGCCTGCCCGGATGTGGGCCAGTTGCAGATCGCCTACGACTTCGATGCCAAGCGCAACTTCATTGGCCAGCAGGTGGTGCCGGCGACGCCGTAAGGTCACCGGCGCCTGTAGAGCCGGGCCATGCTCGGCTCATTGAATGCAGCCGAGCATGGCTCGGCGCTACATCAAGGCCGACAGCGGGCGCATCCACGCATGGCGTGGATCTACCGGTACCCCTGCACCTGCTTCCTCAGCAGATGCGGCACGATCTGCCGATGCACGGGTGCAACCGGCAGCATGTACATGCGCCCGAACGCGTTGTGCGTATGCACCACCGTTGCCACTTCCAGCACGTCGCCGTGCCACTGCAGGGCCAGCTGCACACGCAGGTGGCGATCGTCGTCTTCCAGCACGATGGCATCGTCATCCAGCGACTGCAGGGTGAAGATGCCCAGCCGCTGCCCGGGTTGAGGATCCGCAACACCCTGCACCGCACGCAACGAGCCCAGGTCCTTCATGCCGAGCAGGCGCATGCCGTGGTTGCGTAGCGCCATCAATCCGTCGAACCAGCCGGGAATGGTCGCGGCCATATCGCGATAGGCCCGCAAGGCCGAGCGTCCATCACGATGGGTCGTTGCCTGGCAGGCATGCACGAAGTCGGCGCCGGCCAGATGTGGGCGCAGGACACTGCCCGCGCTCGGCGGGCCGGTCACCACCTGCGCAGAGCTCACGGCTTCGGCCCCTGCCCCTCGTTGTCTTCCCAATGCAGGATGCGGCGGGTGACGAAGCGGTAGACCGGCTTGCCGGTGGCGAACCACAGTTCGCGCACCCACGAGGTGCGCTTGAGCACGCGCTTTTCCACCGGGGTGAGCGACTCGCGGCAGTACATGCGCTTGTGCTTGAGCAGGTGCCGCAGGTCCTCGCGGGCCAGCAGGCGCATCCAGCGCGAGCGCGGGTTGCCGATCACCGCCAGCTGGAAGTCGATCAATGCCGGACGGCCGTCCTCGGTCACCAGCCAGTTGGCTTCCTTGGCCAGATCGTTGTGGGCCACGCCATTGCGATGCAGCTGCTGCAGCAAGCGACGCGCGGCGCGGAACCAGGCCAGGTCGCCGCGGGGCGGACGCTGGTACATGGCGTCGCCGGCCATGAAGCTGCGGTCGAGATGACGGCCATCCCACGCCAGCAGCTGTGGCACATCGGCCATGCCATGGATATGGCGCAGCGCGCGTGCTTCGCGGCGGGCCAGCCACCAGGCCGGCAGCCGCAACCACAGTGGTGTGGCGCCCAGATCACGGCGCACGAAGGGACCGGCCGGCCCTTCCACAAGGAGGATGCGACCGAAGCTGTCGGCCTTCAAAGCATGCGGTGGAGTGTCTGGCGTATGCGGCATGACCCCATTCTAGGCGATGGCGATGGTTGCAAACGGTCACCAAGCGGCTGGGAACCAGTCACCTTCACGCCCCTATAATCGGGCAATGGACTCTTCATGGATCGACGCCACGCTCGCGTGGATTGCCGCTCACCCCGTGCTGGCGGGTGCCGTTATCTTCCTCATCGCCTTCTGCGACGCGGTGATCATTCTCGGTGCCATCGTACCGGCCCTGCCGCTGCTGTTCGCGGTGGGCGTGTTCATCGGCCTGGGCCAGATCTCCGGGCCGTACGCGGTGGCCGCCGCCGCACTGGGCGCATTCGCCGGTGATGGCATCAGTTACTGGATCGGGCGCCGCTGGGGTGACCGCCTGCGTGGCGTGTGGCCCTTCAGCCGTTACCCGCAGCTGCTCGACCGCGGCGAAAACCTGTTCCGCCGCAATGCCTTCAAGAGCATCCTGGTGGCACGCTACGTGGGCGCGATCCGGCCGTTCGTGCCGGCCATCGCGGGCATGATGAAAATGCCGGCCAGCCGCTACGTGCAGGCCAGTGGCATCGCCAGCATTTCGTGGGCGGTGTTGTTCCTGGCACCGGGCTGGGTGCTCGGCGAGGCCTACGACGCGGTGGCCGCAGTGGCCGGGCGACTGGTGGTGGTGGTCGGCCTGCTGGCAGTGATCCTCGGCCTGGTCTGGGCCATCGTGCTGTATGGCTACCGCTGGTCGGCCGCGCGCATGGACAACTGGCTGGCGCGGCTGCTGGACTGGTCCAACCGCCACCCGACACTGGGCCGCTATACCGTCGGTGTGCTGGACCCGAAGCGGCGCGAGTCGGTGCCGCTGGCGATGCTGGCGTTGATGCTGCTGGTGCTGGGCTGGGGCTGGTTCGCACTGCTGACCGTGGTGGTCGCGCACGGGGAACCGCTGGCGATCGACCTGCTGGTGCACCAGGCCATGCTGGCCCTGCGCAACCCGCTGGCCGATTACCCGATGGCCGCGCTGGCCTCGCTGGGCGCCTGGCAGGTACTGCTGCCGGCCACTGCGGCGGCGATGGGCTACCTGATCTGGCGCCGGCGCTGGATGGCGGCCGCGCACTGGCTGGCCGCGCTTGCCTTCGGCCTCGCATTGACCATGCTGCTCGGTGCCACCGTCGATGTGGTGCGCCCGGTCGACGCCAGCAGTGGCTTCGGCTTCCCGTCGGTGTCGGTGACGATGGCCACCATCACCTTCGGCTTCTTCGCAGTGCTGATCGCCCGCGAGATGCCCGGCCGCACCCGCGTCTGGCCGTACCTGGTGTCGGGCATCGTGGTCAGCCTGATCGGCTTCTCGCGCCTGTACCTGGGCGCGCATTGGCTGAGCGATGTGATCGGCGGCATGCTGTTCGGCACGTTCTGGCTGCTGGTGCTGGGCATCGCCTACCGCCGCCGCTTCAACCGCTCGTTCTGGGTGAAGCCGGTGGCGTGGCTGTTCTACGGTGTCTTTGCCGTGGCGGCGATGTGGTACGCGCCGCGCAACATCCCGGTGAAGCTGGAACGCTTCGAGCCGACCCTGCCGGCCGCGCAGGCGATGGACATGCAGGCCTGGTGGCAGCACGACTGGGCGACACTGCCGGCGCGCCGCAACGAGTTCGACGACGACCAGCGCTGGCCGCTGGACGTGCAGGTGGCGGGCCCGTTGACCCCGCTGCAGGCGCAGCTGGAAGCACGCGGCTGGAAGCGGCAGGAACAGGCCGGCTGGCAGGAAGCGCTGCTGATGCTGGACAAGAACACCGGCGCCGATGCGCTGCCGGTGCTGCCCGCCACGCTGGACACGCGCGTGGAGGCGCTGCTGATGGTGCGCCCGGGTACACACCGCGATGAGCGCTACGTACTGCGCCTGTGGCCGGCCCCTGCGCAGTTGCAACCGGGCAATACGCCGCTATGGCTGGGCAGTGCGCAGACCCTGCGCTACGAGCGCCACTTCGAATGGATCGGCATGTGGCATCCGCTGCGCGGCGTCGACCCGGCCTTGAATGCGGTGAAGGAGGCCGTGCAGGAGCTGCCGCAGCGCGAGGATGTGCACAGCGAAACCGGGTTGCCGGTGCTGCGGTTGAAGACTCCCACGCCCTGACGGGGCCGGTGCGCGATCACCCACTGTAGCGCCGGGCCCATGCCCGGCTGCGCTTCGCACGATCCAACACGCCGAGCATGGGCTCGGCGCTACAGTAGATCCACGCCATGCGTGGATGGCTGCTACGGCATCCAGCCCAGCAACTGCTGCAATCGCTGGTGCGGGTCGTCCATCTGCAGCAGCTGCAGGCGCTGCTGCTCGCTCAGCGGCAACAGCTCGGCCAACCGCCAGCCGACCCAGCTCGCTTGGTCCAGCAACGCCGGGTTGGACGGCGCATAGGCCTCGCCAGCCTGTTCGATGATGTGCCCCAGCACCGTGGCCAGCAGCGCGTGCTGCGGCCGCAGTTCGTCGTCGGGGTCCTCATCGCACCAACGCACGTCGGCCACCACCAGGCCGTTGTCGCGCACGCGGGTACGCTCGACATGGAAACGGCGGGTGCCGCGCAGGCGCAGCTGCAGCACGCCGTCGGCGCCGACATCGAAGTCTTCGATGCGCACCTGCACGCCAAAGGCGGCCGGCGTCGCCGGAGCGCCCACTTCCTGGCCGTCGAGGATCAGGCAGACACCAAATCCCTCACCGCTGCGGCCGCTGTCGCGGACCAGGTCCAGATAGCGGCGCTCGAACACGCGCAGGCCCACCGCTGCACCCGGCACCAGCGTGGTGTGCAGCGGGAACAGCGGCAGCGAGCCATCGCCGCTCATCGGGCCTGCAGCGCGGCGAGGAAGCGGCGCGGCGCGCCGTCGAAGCCACCGTTGGACATGAACACCACGTGGTCGCCACTGCGCACGCTGGACTGCAGCTGCGCCAGCAATGCGTCGGTATCCGGCACCGCGTGGGCGTCACCACGTACCGCAGCGATCACCGCAGCGGCATCCCACGCCAGTTCCGGGCGATGCAGGAACACCACTTCATCGGCCAGCGCCAGCGACGGTGCCAGCGCCTGTGCATGTGCGCCCAGCCGCATCGAGTTGCTGCGCGGTTCCATCGCAACCACGATGCGCGCATCGCCCACCTTGGCACGCAGGCCTTCCAGCGTGGTGGCGATTGCGGTCGGGTGGTGGGCGAAATCGTCGTAGACGGTGATGCCGTCATGGCTGCCGATCACTTCCATGCGGCGCTTGACGCTGCGGAAGCGCGCCAGCGCCGGGATCACCTCGGCCGGCGCCACGCCCACTGCATGCGCGGCGGCCAGCGCAGCCAACCCGTTGAGCACGTTGTGGCGGCCCAGCAGCGACCACTGCACGTCGCCCAGCGCCTGCCCACGATGGTGCACGCGGAACGCGCTGCCATCGGCGGCCAGCAGCTCGGCATGCCACTCCAGGGACGGATCGAAACCAAACCGCTCGACCGGGGTCCAGCAGCCCATCGCGAGCACTTCGGCCAGGTGCTGATCTTCGCCGTTGACGATCAGCCGCCCACGTGCGGGTACGGTACGCACCAGGTGGTGGAACTGGCGCTGGATCGCTGCCACGTCCGGGAAGATGTCGGCGTGGTCGTATTCAAGATTATTGAGGATGGCCACCAGCGGCCGGTAGTGCACGAACTTGCTGCGCTTGTCGAAGAAGGCCGTGTCGTACTCATCGGCTTCGACCACGAACTCGCGTCCCTGGCCCAGCCGCGCGGAGACGCCGAAATCCTCGGCGACGCCCCCGATCAGGAAGCCCGGCGAGCGCCCGGCGCTTTCCAGCAGCCAGGTGAGGATGGTGGTGGTGGTGGTCTTGCCATGGGTGCCGGCCACGGCCAGGGTGTCGCGGCCCGGCAACACCTGCTCGGACAGCCACTGCGCACCGGAGATATAGCGCTGGCCGGCATCGAGCACGGCTTCGACGGCCGCATTGCCGCGCGACAGCGCATTGCCGATCACCACCTCGTCGGTGCCGGCCGGCACGCTGTCGGCGCGGTAGCCCTGGTCCAGGGCGATGCCCAACTGTTCGAGCTGGGTCGACATCGGCGGATAGATGGCCTGGTCGCTGCCGCTGACGGCATGCCCGAGTTCACGCGCCAGGGCGGCCACGCCGCCCATGAAGGTGCCGGCGATTGCAAGGATATGTACGCTGCTCATGACCGAGGATTGTGACCGATGACGGCTGTATAGGGCCAATGTCCGCTATCGGGTAAGACAACCCCTACACGGGATGTGAGAAAACTCCAATCAGCTGTCAGGGAATTCCCGATAGCGATGTTCTGTGAACCCGGACACAATTCGAACTGCCAGCCGCAGTACCCGAACCGGTCCTACTCCCCAAGAGGCCATCCCCAAGGGAGCTCATGCTGCGGGGCCCTGAGCAAGCCCTTCGCTGGCGCCTATCAAACGACACAGGCCTGATCCTCGCGGACCAGGCCTGTGTTTTTTGCGCCCGCAGGGCCAGCAGCACGCGGCCCTGCCAGATCAGGCCTTGATCGCTGCCAGGATGCGGGCTTCGATCTCGTCCAGCTCGCCGACGCCATCGACGCGGGCCAGGGTGCCACGGCCGGCGTAGAAGTCGACCACCGGGGCGGTCTGGTCGTTGTAGACCTGCAGGCGCTGGCGCACTGCTTCCGGGTTGTCATCGGCGCGGCCCTGCTCCTTGGCACGACCGGCAATGCGGTCCACCAGCAGCTCGGTGGGCACATCCAGCTGCACCACCGCGTCCAGCGGCTGGCCGATCTTGGCCAGCAGGCCGTCCATCGCATTGGCCTGGGCCACGTTGCGCGGATAACCATCGAGGATGAAGCCCTTGGCGACATCGGCCTGGGTCAGGCGCGACTCCAGCATGCCCAGCAGGATGTCGTCCGACACCAGGTTGCCGGCATCCATCACCGTCTTGGCCTGCTTGCCCAGCTCGGTGCCGGCGGCGATTTCCGCGCGCAGCATGTCACCGGTCGAAATGTGGGCGATCCCCAGCTTTTCCTTCAGGCGCGTCGCCTGTGTCCCCTTGCCCGAACCGGGCGGTCCCAACAGAACCAATCGCATTGACCTGACTCCAACGTGTTGAAAACAAAGAAGGTTCGCGTCCCGGACGGTCCGGTATCGCTGCACCGCAATAGCGCCACTTTACCGCATCCGGGTAATGTCCCTGCAATGTCCCTTCCCCCGAACAGGTAGAAGCATGCGCAACGGTACCCTCCTTTATGCCCAGTCCGGCGGTGTCACCGCCGTCATCAATGCGACGGCGGCGGCGGTGATCGAGCAGGCCCGGGCCAAGGGCATCAAGGTCCTGGCCGCCCGCAACGGCATCCTCGGCGCGCTGCGCGAGGAGCTGATCGACACCAGCAAGGAGAGCGCCGCCGCGATCCGTGCGCTCGCCCATACCCCGGGCGGGGCCTTCGGTTCGTGCCGGGTCAAGCTGAAGTCGCTGGACGCCGACCGCGCCCGCTATGACCGCCTGCTGGAGGTGCTGCGCGCGCATGACGTGCGCTGGTTCCTCTACAACGGTGGCAACGACTCGGCCGATACCGCGCTGAAGGTCTCGCAGCTGGCCAAGGCCTCCGGCTACGACCTGACCTGCATCGGCGTGCCCAAGACCATCGACAACGATCTGGCGGTGACCGACACCTGCCCTGGCTTCGGCTCCGCCGCCAAGTACACCGCCGTGTCGGTGCGCGAAGCAGCACTGGACGTCGCGGCGATGGCCGAAACGTCGACCCGTGTCTTCATCTACGAAGCGATGGGCCGACACGCCGGCTGGCTGGCCGCGGCCGCCGGCCTGGCTGGCGACGGTGATGACGAAGCGCCGCACATCATCCTGCTGCCCGAGCGCGCCTACGACGAGGCCGCATTCCTGGCCAAGGTGAAGGCGGTGGTCGAGCGCGTCGGCTACTGCGTGGTGGTGGCCTCGGAGGGCATTGCCACCGCCGATGGCCGCTTCGTTGCCGATGCCGGCGGTGGCAAGGACTCGTTCGGGCATGCGCAGCTGGGCGGCGTGGCCGCGCACCTGGCCGGCCGGGTCAAGGATCAGCTGGGCCTGAAGGTGCACTGGGCACTGCCCGACTACCTGCAACGCTCGGCCCGCCACCTGGCCAGCAGGACCGACTGGGAGCAGGCGCAGGCGGTGGGCAAGGCCGCGGTGCAGCTGGCACTGAAGGGCCAGAATGGCGTGATGCCGGTGATCGTGCGCAGCAGCGATGCACCGTATCGCTGGAAGATCGAAGCCGCGCCGTTGTCGAAGATCGCCAACCACGAGAAGAAGATGCCGGCCGGTTTCATCCGCCGCGATGGCTTCGGCATCACGGCCAAGGCGCGCGCCTACCTGTCACCGCTGATCAAGGGCGAAGCACCGCTGCCGTATGGCACCGATGGCCTGCCCAAGTACGTGACACTGAAGAATGTGGCGGTGAAGCAGAAGCTGCCGGCCTTCGAGGGCTGACCCCTAAAAAGGGGACGGAGGGGATTAAGTCGCATAGGCCCCTCCGTGCCCCTCGGCGTCAGCAACGGGCCGGATACGACTTAATCCCCTCCGTCCCCTTTTTGGAGAGATGGCATGGCACTGCGTGTTGTTCGACTGGGTACGCCGCGCCAACCCGGCGAGGGGCTGCGCATCGGCACGGTGCGGCGGCCGCCGCGGGGCGTGCCACGCAGCGAGTTCGCCCGACAGGACTGGTACGACGTCTGGTTCCCGACCCTTTCACCCAGCGCGGCGCTGGTGAAGCAGGCGCATGAGGCGAAAACGGCCGCCGACTGGAACGCGTTCTTCCGCCACTACACGACCGAGATGAAGGCCCCGGATGCGGCCCACGCGCTGAACCTGCTCGCCGCGATGTCGCAGCACAGCGACATCAGCGTGGGGTGCTATTGCGAGGATGAGGCGCACTGCCACCGCAAGGCGCTGCGCGAGCTGCTGGTGGCGCGCGGGGCGACGCTGGCGGAGTGAAGATGACGGGATGCCGGCCAGCGGCCGGCACTACCCAGGTCTCCCTTCCAGTAGATCCACGCCCTGCGTGGATTCGCGCTGCTGGACGGCCTCAATTGCAGGCCTTGCCTTCCATCTGCAACTGCGCGGCGAACATCGTCACCTGCGGAATCTGCCCGGCCGCGGCCTGCTTCTTCGCCTCCTCCAGGTAGATGCGCGACTGGCCCTGGCCGTCCAGCTCGACCTTGTTGCTCGACGGCAGGCGCCACACCCGCACCACGGCCTGCTGGGCCGGGCACGCCGCGTTCGGCACGCGGATCACATCGTTGAGTTTCCAGCCCTTGTCCGCACTTGGCTGCGCCTTGGTGTAATCGACGAAGCGCGCGCGTGGCTGGCACTGTTCGCTGGTACGCACGGCAGAGAAGCGGTACGGCGCGGCGGCATCGCCGGTGAACGCACCTTCCAGCCGCGCGCAGGCCTCGGGGATCTGGCGCAACGTATGCACCGCACCCACCGCCTGGGGCGCGCCCACGGCACGCTGCAGTTCCGGGGTTTCCGCAGCGAATGCCGGCACGGCCGGGACCAGGGCGGCAAGCATCAACAGGGACAGGCGCATGTGGGATCTCCTACGGGACTGTGCGCAGGCTTGCAGAGACTGGCTTAACGGGGCGCAAAGGCCGGATGGCTCTCGGATCGTGCCCACGGCCCGGCGGCAGGGCCCGCGCGCTCGTAGAGGCCAGTCGAGCATGGCTCGACTCTACAAGTGGCGGCACGCATACTGCGGGCACCAGGGAATGCTGAACACCGCCATACGTCGGACGACCGCCAAGGTCGGTACGGGTTGGTTCCAGGCTGCAGCCCGTCGTCCCCCTCGTGGTGCCGTTCATCGCCACTGGATGCCTACATCCATTCTGCGGAGGGGTCTAATGCTGGAACGTCACGGGCTGTCATTGGCGCTGGGCTGCGCCATTCTCGCGATCCTGTTCGGAATCGTCTCGGCGCGCTGGATCCTGCGCCAACCCACCGGCAATGAGCGCATGGTCGCGATCGCCACCGCGATCCAGGAGGGCGCGCGCGCCTACCTCAACCGCCAGTACCTGACCATCGGCATCGCCGGCGTGGTGCTGTTCGTGCTGGTCGGCATCTTCCTCAGCTGGTACACCGCGATTGGTTTTGCGGTGGGCGCAGTGCTGTCCGGCGCAGCCGGCTACATCGGCATGAACGTGTCGGTACGCGCCAACGTGCGCACGGCCGAAGCTGCACGCCATGGCATCAGCGCGGCGATGGACGTCGCCTTCCGCGGTGGCGCGATCACCGGCATGCTGGTGGTCGGGCTGGGCCTGCTGGGCGTGGCCGGCTACTACGCGTTGCTGCTGCGCCTGGGTCTGCCGAGGGAGCAGGCGCTGCATGCGCTGGTCGGCCTGGCCTTCGGTTCCTCGCTGATCTCGATCTTCGCGCGGCTGGGGGGTGGCATCTTCACCAAGGGCGCCGATGTCGGCGCCGATCTGGTCGGCAAGGTTGAAGCCGGCATTCCCGAGGACGACCCGCGCAACCCGGCGGTGATCGCCGACAACGTCGGTGACAACGTCGGCGATTGCGCCGGCATGGCCGCCGACCTGTTCGAAACCTATGCGGTCACCGTCATCGCCACCATGCTGCTGGGCAGCCTGATGCTGGCCGAAGCCGGTGCCAATGCCGTGCTCTACCCACTGGTGCTGGGCGGCGTGTCGATCATCGCCTCGATCATCGGTGCGCTGTTCGTCAAGGTGAAGCCGGGCGGCTCGATCATGGGCGCGCTGTACAAGGGCGTGATCGTCTCCGGCGTGCTGGCCGCGATTGCCTTCTACCCGATCACCACCGGCCTGATGTCGGACAACGTACATGGGCCGATGGCGCTGTACGGCTGCGCGCTGATCGGGCTGCTCCTGACCGGCCTGATCGTGTGGATCACCGAGTACTACACCGGCACCCAGTACAAGCCGGTGCAGCACGTGGCACAGGCCTCGACCACCGGCCACGGCACCAACATCATCGCCGGCCTCGGCATCTCGATGAAGTCCACCGCGCTGCCGGTGGTGGCGGTGTGTGCGGCAATCTGGGGCGCGTTCGCGCTGGGGGGCCTGTACGGCATCGCCATCGCCGCCACCGCGATGCTGTCGATGGCCGGCATGATCGTCGCCCTCGACGCCTACGGTCCGATCACCGACAACGCCGGCGGCATCGCTGAAATGGCCGAGCTGCCTTCCGAGATCCGCGACATCACCGATCCGCTGGATGCGGTGGGCAACACCACCAAGGCGGTGACCAAGGGCTATGCGATCGGCTCGGCGGCACTGGCCGCGCTCGTGCTGTTCGCCGACTACACGCACAACCTGCAGGCCGCGCATCCCGGACAGGAATTCCGCTTCGACCTCAGCGACCACACGGTGATCATCGGCCTGCTGATCGGCGGCCTGATTCCGTACCTGTTCGGTGCGATGGCGATGGAAGCGGTCGGCCGCGCGGCGGGCGCAGTGGTGGAAGAAGTGCGCCGCCAGTTCCGCGAGATCCCCGGCATCATCCAGGGCACCGGCAAGCCGCAGTACGACAAGGCGGTGGACATGCTGACCCGGTCGGCGATCCGCGAAATGATCGTGCCGTCATTGCTGCCGGTGGCGGTGCCGGTGGTGGTCGGCCTGCTGCTGGGGCCCCGCGCGCTGGGCGGCCTGCTGATCGGCACGATCGTGACCGGCCTGTTCGTAGCCATTTCGATGACCACCGGCGGCGGCGCCTGGGACAACGCCAAGAAGTACATCGAGGACGGCCACTTCGGCGGCAAGGGCAGCGAAGCGCACAAGGCTGCGGTGACCGGCGATACCGTCGGTGACCCGTACAAGGACACCGCCGGCCCGGCGATCAATCCGCTGATCAAGATCATCAACATCGTGGCGCTGCTGCTGGTGCCGTTGTTGTAGGTCCACGCGATGCGTGGATGGCAGGCTTGACGGGGTCAGAGCCCTTTCCTGCGGAAAGGGATCCGACCCCGACGGCGGTCAGCGGCCACGCAGGAAGAACGAAACCGGCACGGGCCAGCGGTGCGGCCACCATGAAGATGCGGCGCGCTCGCCGGGCAGGCTCGGCGCGGGCCAGTTCGCAGCCCTTGGCCAGCAGCACGGCCCAGGTCGCCAGCGAGGCCAGGGCCAGCGCGATCATCACCGACTTCACCACTACGTCGGCGGCCAGGTACATGCCCCACGGCGTCAATGCGGGCGTGGCCACAGGGGCCAGGTCAGCAGGCAGCATCGTTCCGGGTTCCCTCATCGCCCGGGGGCGCGGCGCGGTGCCGGGCCGCGCGCGGGTCCGTGGCATCGTCCACTTCCACGACCGGAGGGGACTCCAGACGCGGTGCTGGCCGGCTGAGCACGTAGCCAGCGCTGGCCGCAAAGAACAGGCCCACGCCCAGCAGCAGGCGCCATGACGGCTGCGCGCCCCAGCAGAACAACACAAAGCCCAGCGCCATCCCTGCACTGGCGAACGCCTTGCCCTTGCGCGACACCGCGCCCTGCTCGCGCCACAGCCGCAGCGACGGGCCATAGCGCGGATGTGCGAGCAGGCGCTGCTCGAACTTCGGCGAGCTGCGCGCGAAGCAACCTACGGCCAGGATCAGGAAGATGGTGGTGGGCATCACCGGCAGCAACGCGCCGATCACCCCGAGGCCGACCATCACCCAGCCCAGCGCGAACCAGAGCCAGCGCATCAGCGCGGTCTCCGTGCGCAGACGTGGCACATCAGTCGAATTCCGCTTCGACATGGCCGTGCACGCTGCGGAACGCGGCATCGGCGGCGTCGATCACCTGCTGTTCCTGCTCGGCGCTCAGCGCAACCGCGTCCAGCGCAGCGGTGAACTCGCGCCAGTGGCGCGCGGCGCCATCCGGATGCGCGGCCAGGTGGCGGGCGCCGAAATCACGATCTAGCCCGAGCCTGGCAGCCATCTTGTACAGCACGGTGCCGCCCAGGTTGGAGCCTTCGGCCACGTACAGCCAGCCGAGGGCTGCCGGCAGCGCCAGATCCGAGGGCAGTGCGGCGATGTCTGCGCCCGGGAGCGCCTGCTCCAGGTCCTGCAGATCGCGGGCAACCTGGGCCAGGCGGCGGCGCTCGCCCAGGCCGGGCAGCAGCGCGTCCAGCGCAGGGTTGGCGTACAGCGCATCAATGCTGCGGTGGAAGCGGTACTGCACGCGCAGGAAACGGGCGAAGTTGCTGCGGTCGGCGAAGATGTCGCCGGCCATGATGCGCTTGTCCAGGGCAGCGTGACTGTCGCGGGTGGCGGCCTTGAGCCGTAGGCTGCGGCTGTCTTCGGGAGCGAGGTATGCGTTCATGGGGAATGCCAGGGAGTCGTCGTGCTGTAGACGTTTGCCACGGGGCTTTCCCCAAGGCGGTGGATACCGATAATGGACTATCCCTTCTTGCTGCAGGACACCGCTGATGATCACCACCGAACCGCGCATGACCAACCTGTTCCTCCAACTGGGCCTGGACGCCAGCGCCGAGGGCATCGCCCGCTTCATCCGCGAGCACCAGCTGGCCACCGACGTGGACGTGGTCGAGGCGCCCTACTGGACCGACGCCCAGCGCCAGTTCCTGTCCGAGTCGCTGCAGGCTGATGCGGCATGGACCACCGTGGTGGACGAGCTGAACGAGTCGCTGCACGAGGACGCCGTGAAGGCGGCGACGGGGCTGTAAGCGGGGTATCCCGCGCTGTTGGGGTCAGAGCCCTTTCCGCAGGAAAGGGATCCGACCCCATCGCTCATCCATGATCGGTCAGTACTTCCAGGTCAGCGCCAGCCGCGCTGTGCGGCCCGGGGCCGGCATCACGCCCAACGCCAGCGGATCCAGGTAGTAGCGGTCGGTCAGGTTGTCCACGCCGGCGTCGAACGACAGCTGGTCGTTGAAGCGCCAGCTGGCGAACAGATCCACCAGCGTGGTTGGCCGGTACAGCTGCTGGATCGCCGACAGGCCGACGTTCCAGTCCTTGTCGAGCGCGCTGATCGGGCCGGCGTTGTGGACCACGCGGGTGCCGAAGGTCAGGCGCTCGTCGAACAGGCGTGAGCCCAGGGTCAGGTTGACCATGTAGCGCGGCGGGTTCTGTGTGTTGGTGTACGACCCCTCGAAGCCGCCGTCCACGCAGTCGGGCGTGTGGGCCAGCTCATCGTTCCTGCGCTGTGCGCCATAGGCCCGGCGCTCGGCGGCGATGTCTGGCGCGCAGGTCTTGGCCTTGAAGTAATAATGGGCGGACAGGTCGGCAAACACCCTGCCGCTGTCATAGCTGGACTGGAACTCCATGCCCGAGACCTTGAACTGGTCCACGTTGCGGATCAGGCCGGCCGACAGCGTGCGGTAATCGCGGGTGATCAGGTCGTCGATGCGGGTATCGAAATACGCCAGCTTCAGCGCCAGGCGGTCGCCGGCAGTGAACAGGTCGTAGCGGAGGGTGCTGGCGCCGATTTCCCAGCTGCGCGCACGCTCCGGCTTGAGCTCACCCACCGGTTTGGCGGCGGTGAACAGGCCCAGCGTGGTCTCGAACAGGCTCGGCAGCTTGGTGCCTTCGGCGTACTTGACGTAGACCAGGGTGTCTTCGCTGAAGCGGTAGGCCACGCTGGCGGTGGGCGAGAACGCGGAGTCGCGGCGGCGGATCGGCTGCGACCAGCTCCAGCTGACCGGCACCTCCAGGTCCTGCGCCTTGCCGGCGTCGTAGAAGTTCCAGCCGGCGATGTCGGCCACCGTGCCCTTCTTGTACGGCGAGGCCAGCAGCGAGGCCTGGGTGAAGTTGCCGTTGGCATCCGGATACCAGTTCAGCAACGCGATGCGCTTGGCGCGCCACGACGGCAGTGCCGGGTTGCCGTTGAGCAGCTCGGTGTAGCGGTACTGGCCCTGCACCGCGTAGGCTTCGGGCGTGGCCAAGCGGTTGCGGTCGTGCACCTCCACGCGGTTCCAGCGGCCGCCGGCCAGCAGTTCCCAATGTTCATCGGGCTGCCACTTCAGCGAGGCCACGGCGCTGTACTCCTTGCGCTCGGCGTTGCGCAGGAAGCGGTTGTTGACCAGGTCGTCGTGCTTGATCGGGCCCGAGCTGCCCGGCGCGATGTCTTCGTCGCTGTAGGACAGGCCGTAGTCGAGCGTGAACGCACCGGCGCGGGTGTCGAACGTCGAGGTGTTGCTGGCATCCAGGTTGAAGCGCTTCTGCCGCAGCGGGTTCCGGTAGGCATCCTTGTAGCCGGGATCGCCACTGAAGCTGGGCGCGTCGTACCACTCGGTGCGGCGATCGAAGTACCACGGCGTGATGCCGGTCAGGCTGTTGTACATCACGCTGTCGGTATCGGTGTAGGCGGCATTGATGCGCAGGTCGACCCGCTCACTGTCCGGGTTGAAGCGGTAGCGCAGGCTGTAGCTGTCCATGTCGACGTGGCCCGGATCCCACTGCGGAATGCGGTCACGATCCACCCGGATGATCTGCGAGGCCATGATCTCGCCGGCGGTGCCTTCATAACGGCGGTAACCGGCCTCCAGCGTCTGCGCGTCGTCGATGTGCCAGGTGCCCTTGAGCAGCGCCGACTTCGAGCGCGAGGAGGTGTTGAACACCTCGGTACGCGGCGGATTCAACGGCGCCAGGGTGCGACGGGTCTGCGGGAAATCGTCGTAGCCATGCCTGCCCGAGAAGTAGTTGCCATTGTCGCGGTAAGCGTAGGCAGCGACCAGATCGAAGCGGTCCCAATGACCGGCGGCAGCCACGTTGAAGAACTGGCTGCCGGTGGCGCTGCGATCGGTGCGGGGCGCCGCACTGTAGGACGGCAGGTTGTTGGCACTGCCATTGGCCAGGCCACCGCGCACGCGCACGCCGACGTCGCGGCCCTCGCGCAGCACGTCGCCGATCTTCAACGTCTCCATCTCGACCACGCCGCCGATGCCACCGGAGGCGTTGGCCTGCAGGCTCGGGCCCTTGCTGATGGTCAGGCTGGAGATCAGATCCGGGTCGAGGTAGGTGCGCTGCGACTGGCCCGCATAGCCGCGGTAGGTGTCCATGCTGGACTGACCGCCATCGATGATCACCGGCACACGGCCCTGGCCCTGGATGCCGCGGATGTTGACGTCGAAGCCGTTGCCCACGCGCGGATCACCGGCGGTGACACCGGCCACGCCCTTGATGATGTCGCCATTGGAGGTACCACGGAAACGCTCCAGGTGCGCGCGGCTGAGCGTGGTGGTGGAGCCCACGCTGCGGTAGCTGTCGAGCAGGCGTGCTTCATCACTGCTCGCGCCGCTGTCGACCCGGTCGCCGGCCACGCTCAGTGTGTCGGTGACGATCACTTCACTGTCCGCCTGCGCCAGCGTCGTCGCTTCCAGGGTGACGGCCTCTGCGCCGACCCGGCGCACCGCCAGGCCGCTGCCCTGCAGCAGCTGTTGCAACGCCTGGTGCGCCGGAAGGCTGCCACTGACCGCGCGGGAGGTTACGCCACGTGCCAGCGCAGCGGGGTAGACCACCTGCACGCCGGACTGGCGCATGTAGCTGCGCAGCGCCTCATCCAGTGGTTGCGCGGGAATGTCGAAGCGCTGCACGACAGCGTGGTCACTGCCGGCACTCTGGGCCAAGGCGGCCGGCGCAGCAGTGGCCAGGCCGGCGGCGAGCAGCGCGATGCACAGGCGGGACGGGCACAGCACGCGGCCCGAGCGGTGGAAGTTGTACATGGGAAACCTGTCAGGTAATCGGTGCCGCGAGCGCGGCGTCATCCGCAGCACGGACGGACACGGCGACGTACGTGGCGGCGGCGTGTACGTTCGCGGGGTAAGACGGCTGGGCGCGCGACAGCCCCAAGAGCGATGTGTGGTCGCGGCAGGTGCCGACCGTTGGCCGGCACACTGGGACGATCATCCACGCAGGGCGTGGATCTACTGCACGATGGCGACGCCCAGTGGCAGGCGTGTGACCTGCAATCCAGCCGTCGCGGCCAGCGCATCCAGCGCCTGTTCCGGACGATCGATGCGCAATGCGGCACTGACTGCAGGCAGTCGTGACAGATCACCGCGCACGAAGGTCGGGCCCGTGCGATAGCGCCCCACCCACTGCACGGCATCGGCCACGTTGGCCTGTTCCAGCAGCAGCTCGCCCCGGCGCCAGGCGCCGACGCTGTCGGTGGTCACGTCGGCCAGCCGCATGACGCCGCCGTGCTCAGCGTAGACCGCACGTTGCCCCTGCTGCAGGTAGGTCCAGCCGCCGTCGACCGGGCTGGCCACGCGCACCCTGCCCTGCCCGACCTGGGTTTCCACCCCGTGGTCGCCACGCGCGACGGTGAACGCGGTGGAGATGTCCTCGACCAGGCCATTGCCGGCGCGCACGCGGAAACGCCGCTGCGGATCCGGGCCGACCTCGAACCAGGCGCGCCCGCGCAGCAGCTCGACCTCGCGGGCGTTCGCATCAAAGTGCACCGCAATCGCACTGTCGGCATCCAGCACCGCATGGCTGCCGTCGGGTAGCAGCACGCTCCGTACCTGATACGTGCTCCGATGATCGGACTGCAGGCGCAGCCAGGCGTCGGGCCAGGCCACCAGCATCGCCAGCATCGCCGCCGCAGCCATGGCCCAGCGCAATCGTCGCGGGCGCCGACGGCCCGGGCCCGCGGCCGGTGCGCGCGGCCCGACACTGCGCCACAGCGCACGCTCGTATTCGAAGACCCGGCGGTGTCCCGGCTGTTGCAGCCAGCGTTCAAACGCCTGCATGCGCACATCGCTGATGTCGCCCGAGGCCAGCCACGCGATCCAGCCCCGGGCCTGTTCGGCCAGGGCATTGTCATCGGCGGCAGGCGGCATGTTCGGCGGGCGCATCGGCTGGCTGACAGGCGCATTCAAGCGCGGGGGAACTGGACCGCATCCACGGTCAATGATCAAGACGTCTGTGCGCGCGCCAACCCCAAGCCGGCGTGATCATCGGCCACTGCGCGCCCAGGCCAGGCGTTGCAGCGCGCCGCGTACATGGTTTTCCACGGTGGTCACCGATACCCCGAGGCGGCGTGCGATCTCCGCCTGGGTCTGGCCCTGCAGGCGGTTGAGCCGGAAGATGGTGCGGGTCGGCTCGGGCAGATGGCCGGCCGCGTCGAGCACGCGCTGCAGTTCATCCTGTGCCATGGCCTGTTCTTCGGTCGAGATCACCTCGTCCGGCCCCCACAGGTAATGATCGGCCAGCAGGCGGTTGCGCCGGGTCGACTCGCGGCCGTGGTCGGTGGCGAGGTTGGCGGCCAACCGATACAGATAGGCGCGCGGGTTGTCGATGGCCTGGCTGTCATCGACCCCACGCGCCTTGAACCACACCGCCTGGATCACGTCTTCGGCGCCGTTGTCGCCCCCCAGTATCCGTTGCACACGACGCAACAGCGCGGGTCGCTCGCGGATGAGCAGTTCGGTGAGGGAAGCAGCATTGGAAGACATGCGCGAGGCCAGGACGACAGACGGGAGCGCCGCGCATGCTACTCTTTAAATGCGAATACGTCACGTTTACATCAATGGATGCACTCGGTCAGCGCGTCATAGACGCTCTGCGAGCTGCCCGGCAGCGGGTCATGCAAGGGATCACGCGCGGCCAGCGCGGCATGGAAGGACTCCACCGGGGTACCCGCCACCAGCGGCAGGCGGCACAACCAGGTCGGTTGCCGGGCCTCGATCGCGCCATCGTTCGCGGACACCGCCAGATCGCTGGCGGCAAATGCCCACAGGCACTCGCGAACCGTTCCCCGCGCGGCATCCACCGAGCAGCGCAGTCGCAGGGGGTGAATATCGCTGTATTCCCCTTCGCAGAAGGTGTCCCCGCAGATGGTGTCGAAACCCTGCTGCAGCCTGCCCTCCAATGCAAAGAAGCGGTCCCAGTTGGCTTCCTGCTGCGGATAGTCGATCAGATCCACGTAGGGGACGGCCTGGGCCGCGGGCGCAACAAGCAGCGCGCAGGACAGGCAGAGCGGCAGTGCGGACATTCTCATATGAAGACTCCTCGGGAAGGTGCGTACAGCCTGCCCTGCCGCACCGGCAGGCCCCATCAGCCAACCCCGGCCCGCCAGGTGGGCACCTGCCGCGCACCGCCGTCAGCCCCTTCCCCGCTGCACAGCGCCCGGCAAAGGCATAAAATGGCCAGCTATCCGTCTACATCCCCCACCTGGAGCACACCATGGGTCTGGAACTCGTCTCGCCCGGCAAGAACCCGCCGGAAGAAATCAACGTCATCATCGAGATTCCGAAGGACTCGGAGCCGGTGAAGTACGAAGTGGACAAGGAAACCGGCGCGATCTTCGTCGACCGCATCCTGTCCACCCCGATGCGCTACCCGTGCAACTACGGCTACGTGCCGAGCACCTTGTGTGGCGACGGCGATCCGGCCGACGTGCTGGTGGTGCTGCCGCTGCCGCTGGTGCCGGGCTCGGTCGTGCGCTGCCGCCCGGTCGGCGTGCTGAAGATGAGCGATGAGGCCGGCAGCGACGAGAAGATCCTGGCCGTGCCGGTCTCGAAGATCTTCAGCGGCTACGCCCACGTCGAAGACATCGCCCAGGTGTCCAGCCACTGGCTGGAGCGCATCGGCCACTTCTTCGAGCACTACAAGGACCTGGAAAAGGGCAAGTGGGTCAAGCTCGACGGTTGGGGCGGCGCCGCCGAGGCCAAGCAGATCCTGATCGAGGCGCACCAGCGCCATCTCGACAGCAAGGCCTGAGCCTGAACCGGATCGCTCCGGCGGCAGTCCGCCGGAGCGATGCGGGTCACGTTTCATGACGACGGCACATCACTCTTGGTGCCGTATTAGGTAAATTGCGTCACTTCACACGTCATCGACATCCATCGTCGAGACAGCCAGGGGAATGTGTCGTGCGTATTCTGCTTGTTGGGGATGCAGCCAGCCTGCCGGCCGAGCTGACCGAATTCATTGCCGATCTTGGGGAAGACTGGCAGCCGTTGACCGCCACCGATGGCCAGGCCGCGATGAACGCGGTGGCCACGCAGGGCGTCGATGCGGTGATCGTCTGCCCGCAGTTGCCCGATCTCAATGCCACCACGTTGCTGGGCCAGATCCGCACCTTGCGCCCGGAAACCATCCGCATCGCGCTGGTTGATGCCCAGCACGGCAACCGGCCACCGCCGGCGCGCCTGATCGGTGTCGCCCATCGTTTCCTGCCGCTGCCGCTGGCGCCGGAAGTGCTGCTGGAAGCGCTGACCAGCCTGGAAGAGCTGCGCGAAGTGCTGGACAGCCCGCGCCTGCGCGATGCCATCGGCCGCATCGAGAAACTGCCTTCGCCGCCACACCTGTACCTGAGCCTGACCCAGGCGCTCGAGCATGACGACGACACCGACAGCGCCGACGTGGCCAAGCTGGTGGCCGCCGATCCTGCGATCGCAGCCAAGGTGCTGCAGCTGTCGAACTCGGCGTTCTTCAGCCAGGGCCGCACCATCGCCGACCTGCGGACCGCGGTGACCCGGCTGGGCCTGGCGACGCTGCGCGACCTGGTGCTGGCCAGCGAAGTCTTCTCGGCACCGACGCTGTCGCCTGCCGAGCGCAATTCGCTGCAGCAGCGGGCACTGCTTGCCTCGCGGCTGGCCGCGCGCCTGCTGCCCGAGTCCAGTGCCGAACTGGGTGCGACCGCCGCACTGCTGGCCGACATCGGCCTGCTGCTGCCGGGCGTACGCAACGAACGCAGCGAGCCTTCGCTGGCCGGCGATGCGCGCCCGGGCCATGCCGAGGCCGGTGCCTACCTGCTGGGCCTGTGGGGCCTGCCGATGCCGATCATCGAAGCGGTGGCCTTCCACCTGCAGCCGCAGCGTGCCAACACCCGCAGCTTCTGGGTGACCGGGGCGGTGCATGTGGCGCTGGCGCTGGTCAATGGCGACCCGGTGGATGAGGACTACCTGCAGCGTGCAGGCGTGCTCAACAAGCTGCCGCAGTGGCGCGAGCACGCCAATGCGCTGATGGGGCTGGCGCCCAGCGACGCCTGAGCGCGTTGCCGATGGCCCAATGACAAGGGGCGCACCCACGCGGTGCGCCCTTGCTGCGTCAGCGAGTACCGCAGGCGTCCTGCACGCAACGACGGTACTGCGACTCGCAGATGACCGGTGACTTGCCACTGGCCAGGCATTGCTGGCGGAACTCTTCGCAGTAGAGGCCGCCACCGCAGACCCCGAGGCCCTGCGCGAACACCGCGCCCACCAGCGTCGCATAGATCAGTACAGCCGCTGATGCCTGGCGCAGCAACGTGTGCTTCATATCCCTCTCCACATGCAAGCGTCCGGTATTGGACCTCCTGACTGTGTTGATTACGACACGACGGGACCGTGACTGCGCTCACCTTCCAACAGTTTCCGGAAAAACCCTACAAAAAAAGAGGGCGGACCGTTCGGTCCGCCCTCCTTCTGTTGCTACCGCACTTCGATGGATCAGAAGCGCTGGGTGTACTTCATGTACAGGAAGCGACCCACGTCGAAGCCGCCGTAGTAGGCGAACGCCGAGTTCGGAGCCGAGTACTGGAGCGGACCCTTGTGGTCGAACACGTTGTTCGCGCCCAGGGCGATCGTCGCATCCCACGGTGCCTTCCAGCTGACCTGCAGGTCGTGGAAGGTGTTGGAACCGGTGTGACGCAGCGGATCGGTCTCGCCGTTGGCCATGTGGTTCGGCGCATCGCACCAGCCATCAGCCAGCGAGATGCAGCTTTCCTTCATGCCGGAGTAGTAGCGCGCGGTGTAGTTCACACCGAAATCGCCGTACTGCCAGTTGACGCCCAGGTTCGAACGCACGCGGAACAGGCCCGGCTCGCCGACGCGGCCGATCATGATGTTGTCACCCGCGCTGTTCTGGCCCTGCTCGTCGTACTTGGCGGTGTAGCTGGTCTGCCAGTCGATGCTGAACTGACCGATGGCCAGTTCCGGCAGGCGGTACTTGATGCCCAGGTCGTAACCTTCGGTCTTCATCTTGCCGAGGTTGGCGGTGCCGTAGGTGATCGCACTGACGTGGCCGTCAGCCGCACGGGTCACGCTCGAGCAGCGCTCGGCGTTGCCCAGCACGTAGCAGTCACGCAGGATGCGGTCGACGCTGTCAGCGATGATCATGTCGCTGATTTCGTACTTGTACCAATCCAGCGAGACGTCCAGGCCCTGCACCCAACGCGGGCTCCACACCAGGCCGAAGGTGGTGCTCTTGGAGGTTTCCGGCTTCAGGTTCGGGTTGGCACCCGAGACGAACTGGTCACCCGACTGGCACGGCAGGGTCGAGCACGGCAGGTTGCCCTGGCCCAGCTGCACGTAGTTGGCCGGAGCGCCGGCGGCGGTGCATGCGGCATTGCCGGCAACGCTGCCCGGGGCCTTCACGCCGCACGGATCGATGTACGACTCGAAGCTCGAGCTCAGGCCACCGTACAGGTCGCTGATGGTCGGAGCGCGGAAGCCCTCGGCGTAGGTGCCGCGGACCAGCAGCTCATCCAGCGGACGCCAGGTCAGGCCGAACTTGCTGTTGGTGGTGCCGCCGAAGTTGCTGTAGTCCGAGTAACGGCTGGCAACGTTCAGGGTCAGTTCCTTGGCGAAGGCCATGTCGGCCAGCAGCGGCACGTTCAGCTCGAGGTAGACCTCGTTCAGATCGTACTGGCCGCGGGTCGGCTTCTGGCCCAGGCCGGTGGACTGGCCCGACTGCGCGAAGGCGTCCGGCACGTAGTTGCCTTCTTCCTTGCGGTGCTCGACACCCAGGGCGAAGCCCAGGTCGCCGGCCGGCAGGGTCACGATGGCGCCCGACAGGTTAGCGGTGAAGCTGGTGGTCTTGGTGACGCCGCGGGTGGTGAAGGTCGGGAACAGGAAGTCCTGCAGTTCCTGGTTCGCCAGCGAACCCTGGCCATCAACACCGTACGGCAGCAGCGGGTTCCACGGGCGGCAGTCGCCCAGGATCGGCTTGGCCGAGGTGCCGCAGCGGGCAATGCCGCCGGCGTCGATGAACGACGGGCCCAGCGCCTGGCCTGCAGCGATCAGGCTCATGTCGCCGCGGTTGCTCTTGATCGACTCGTTGCGGTTCCACAGCGCGCCGACATCCCAGTCGAAGGTCTTGCCGCCCAGCTCGAAGAAGCCGGTCAGGGTCGGAGCGAAGCGCAGGGTCTTCAGCTGGCTGTCAGTGGTACGCGGCACTTCCCACAGGCGACGACGGAAGCTGACGTCCTGGCCGACCGGGTTGAAGGCGCTCGAACCTTCCAGCGGGGTGCCGAAGGAGTTGGACTGGAACGGATAGCCGGCGATCTGCTGGAACGTCTGGCGCTCGTTGTAGAGCACGTCGGTGTTCAGGCTGATCGAATCGGTGAAGTCGTAGGTACCGTTGATGTAGACCGACTTGCGCTTCACACCGGTCAGCAGGGTCATCTGCTCGTTGGAGTTGGCGAATTCGTCTGCCGTGATGACGTGGTAGTCATTCGGGTTCTTCGGGTTGCCGCCGGCGTTCAGGGTCTTCCAGACAGCCTGCTTGGAGTCGCCGCAGTTGACCTGGGTCGGGTTGCACCAGCTGCCGTTCTGGCTGATCGGGCTCCAGGTGGCCGAGGTCGAGTTCGGACCCAGCGAGCCGTCACGGCTGTACCAGCGGTCCTTGGCCCACACCGGGTCCTGCTTCGAGTACTCGGCCGACAGGGTCAGGCTGCCGCGCTCGCCGCGGGCACCGAGGGTCATCGAATAGGTTTCGGTGTCGCCGTCGCCCTTGCCGTACTGGCCGACGTAGACGTTGGCTTCGCCGCCGTCGAAGTTCTTGCGGGTGATCACGTTGACCACGCCGGCGATGGCATCGGAACCGTAGATCGACGAGGCGCCGTCCTTCAGGATTTCGATGCGCTCAACGGCCGACATCGGGATCTGGCTCAGATCCTGGTAACCGGCGGTGGTTGCGCCCAGGCGCTTGCCGTTCATCAGCACCAGGGTTCGCTGGGCGCCCAGATTGCGGATGTCGACGTAGTAGCCGCCCACGTTCTCGCCCGAAGCCAGCGACTCCGAACGCGAAATGGCCGGAGAGCCGGCCGAGGTCAGGTTGTTCAGCACGTCGGCGACGCTCGAGAAGCCCTGCTTTTCCAGGGATTCGCGGGTCATCGTCAGGATCGGCTGCTGGGTCTCCACCGAAGCGCCGCGGATGCGCGAGCCGGTGACCGAAATGCGGTCCAGGTCGGTGGTGCCCTTTGCTTCCTGGGCGGAAGCAAAGGCCGGCGCCAGCGCCAGCGCAATGCCGGCCGGCAGCAGGCCGAACCGCACTGCGGGATTACGAACGTTCATCTATCTCTCCAAGGTACGTGTTAGCAGCGTGTTAAAACACCCCAGCACGTTACGATTGCGTTGCAGCGCTGTATTTGCGCGAACCAACCGGAGACTTTGCGGATTGTGGCGGGAGCAAGCCACCGTTCTCCCTGAAGCGCGACGCGGACTGGCCGTAGCGGGCGCGGAACGCACGCGCGAAGCTGCAGCAGTTGTCGAAACCGCTGGCGGCGGCGACCTCGCCCACCATCATGTCGGTGTCGCGCAGCAGATCAGCGGCGCGTTCGAGGCGCAGCCGTGCCGAAAGCGACTGCGGGCTTTCCTCGTACAGGCTCTGGAAGGTCTTGGAGAGATACCAGCTGGAGAAATTGGTCAGCTCGGCCAGTTCGCCGATGCGCACCACCCGGTGGCTGTTGCCTTCCAGATAGAGGCGCGCGCGCTGCATGCGGCCGAACACCTGGCGCTTGCGGCTGCGCGAGCGGCCCGGACAGCGCTGCACGTTGTCGGCGAGGCCACGCTGCAGGCCCGCCAGGTGCAGCAGCAGCGGACGCAGGGCCTGGGCCGGCTGGCCGCTGGCCAGCGCGTCGCGCCACAGGCGCAGCGCGACGCGGGCATCACTGCGGTTCATGCGGCCGCGACCGGCATACAGGCCGCAGTCGGCCATTTCGGTCAACACGCGAAGCGCTTCAACGTTCAGGTTCAGGCCGACGCACAGCCCGTTGCGGCCGGCCTGCACCAGCGGCCGCGATTCCTTCTCGAACGCGATCCACTCGCCCTGGCGCAGGCGGAAGCGCCCTTCCTTGGCCTCGACCCAGGAACTGCCACGTACCTGCATCCAGACGGTGAAGCTCGAACCGGCGGTCTGCAGGCTGCCCAGGCGGGCTACGCCGAGGCAGGTCGGCGCGGCATCGTCGATCGACCGGTCCAGGGAAACGGATTGGCCGCGATCGGCCAGCGAGAGTTGACGCATGGGGGCACCACGGATTTGCCTAGTACAGGCCTCCGTTTTGCCAAATGAGGCGGCACCGCGTCAGGAAAGTCAGACGAGATCGCCACGAAATCGCCACGAGATCGCGACGAAGAAATTACGAAGGTCCATTTCCCTTGAACAACAACAACTTGGAGAACGCCGGGAACAGCGCGGGAGGGCGCTCGGGCAACCGCATCACGCCGATGTCGGCGCCATCACTGACCGCCATCGCCACGAACAGGTCACGCCCATCCGCGCTGGCGCTGAGCCCGTTGCCGGCACTGAGCCGTTCGGCGTCCAGGCAGCGTTCCGGCTCTTCGTGGCCGGGCTGGATGCGCACGAAGGTGGTGCCACACGTGGTCGAGGTACCGAGGTAGCCGATGCCGTTGTTGCCGGCCACCGTCCAGGCCCGGTATCGCCAGCGGCTGGGCCGGTCATCGCTGATCTGCTGCACGCTGGCCGGCGACAATCCTGCGTCCACCGACCACAGTCCCCCGGCCGCCAGGCGGGTGAACAACACGCGGCCGCTGTTGCGGTCGAAGCGCGCCTGCGACACCCCGTCGATGCTGGCCAGCCGCCGCCACGGCTGGGCGCTGCGGTCATACAGGCTCAACCGGGTGCGCTGGTCGGCATCGCGTTCGACCACGAACACCTGCTCCGGCGCCGCGCCATACAGCGCCTGCAGCGGCTGTTCGGCCGGCACCGGCAGCGGTTGCAGGCGTTCATCGCGTGGCGCGATCTCGTAGACCACGGTCCGCCCATGCGCATCGCGGCCGACCACCAGCAGCCGACGGCTGTCGGCCGACCAGTCCGGTGCCTGCCGCGCTTCGGGCCGCAGGCCTTCGATGGGACGCAGCGAATCGGGCCGCTGCATGTCCGCCCACCACAGCCCGAAGCTGCCGGAGCGATCGGAGGTAAAGACCAGCTGGCGCCCATCGGGCGCTGCCATCGGCTGCCCATCGCGGCCGCTGGAGGCAAACAGGCGCTCGGGCGCGCCGTTGCCCTGCATGGGCACCTTGAACACGCCGAACTGTGCGCGCCGGTGAACGAAGGCCAGCATGCCACCGCGTCGTGACACGGCCGGCCATTGCGCATCATCCAGGCCGGCATCGCGCAGCGTGTGCCGCTCCACATCCAGGTAATAGAGCCGGGCTTCGCTGTCGACGCGACGGCCGAACACGATGGTGCGGCCGTCGTCCAGCCAGGCCCAGCCACGCAGCTCGGCCGCTTCGTTGGTCAACTGCTCCGGCGTGCCACCCGCAGCGGGCACCCGCCACAGATCACCGAGCTGCGGATTGCGCACGAACACCAGCCATTGCCCGTCGGGCGAATAGCGCGGCGCATAGTCGAAGTCATCCTCGTCGACGCTGTACGCCAGCGCACGCCACTGGCCACTGGCCAGGTCCAGCACGCGGATGCCACGGTGTGCATAGCGCCCAACCATGCTGCCGAACACCAGGCCACGCCCATCAGGCGTCCAGTCGAAGCTGAGCAGTTCAGTGCCATCGCAGCGGGTGGCCTGGCGCAGCGCGCCGCCGGTGGCGCTGGCGATCAGCACCTGGCAGCCACCGTCGGCGGAGAACCGCGCAAAGGCGATCTCACGACCATCCGGCGACCAGTTCGGGAAGCGATCGACCGCACCGGCCGGGGGAACCAGCAACTGGCGCGCCGGCGCGTTGCCGGAGGTCTGCACCTTGATCGCGCCACCGCCGTTGCCGTCTTCGTTGGCCCCTTCATAGGCCACCAGCGAACCGTCCGGTGACAGCGTGGGATAGGTTTCAAAGCCGCTGGTCGCGGTGATCAACCGATACGGACGCTGCGGGCTGCCGATCACCCGCGTGCCGTTTTCCACGGCAGCCTCTACCGCCGAACTGCTGGCCGGCGCCCGACGCAGCAACAGCGCGGTGAGCACCAGCAGCAACGCCAGCATCACCAGGCCCAGTGCCAGCAGCACGCGACGGCGGACATGGCGCCAGCGACGGCGCGCGCCCTCTGCATGCGCGGGCAACGCAGCAGCAGTCTCCGGCTGCACGGCCAGGTCTTCGTCCTCAGCCGCGACTGCGGCCGCAGGCCCGGCATCGTCCAGCACCTGCACCGGCACCCGCAGCCGGTAGCCGGTCTTGGCGATGGTTTCGATATAGGCCTGCCCGTTGCCGTCGTCGTTGCTGAACGCCTTGCGCAACTGGGTGACAGCCTGGGTGAGCACATCGTTGGTCGGCAGCGTGTCCGGCCACACTTCCGCGAACAGTTCATCGCGGGTCACCACGCGCCCCGGCTGCCGCAGCAGCACGCGCAGCACACCCAGCGCTTTCGGCGTCAGCCGGCGCGCACGACGCGCACCGACGACCTCGACCTCACGCGAGGACAGAGTGACGGTGCACTCTCCTATCCGTATCCGGTCGGATACAGGTGGCTGGATTTCGCTGCTGTTCATTTTCTGCTACACAGTAGAGACAGTCCCGGGCAGCGTTTGCCTTCGATACCGCCCCATCCTGGGAACAGCGAAAAGCCAGACTCCGCACAAAGCATCGGCGCATACCGCAAAAACAATCGAGCGCGCGAATACTAGCCTATGCCGGTTACCTCGCCTATCGCGTGGTCGACATCAGGCTCTCTCTCGCCGACGCATTCACATAATTCGCGACACCATTCGCGCCCTTTTGGGCGCGAAATTTTTATCTGGCGTTCATTTTCATACACGCCGCAACATGGTCAGTCCGACCAGTCGCGAAACCACCAAAGCGACGTACATCACGCCGGAAAACTGCTCCAGCATGACCAGTGCACGTGCCTGCGGATGCAGTGGAACGACGTCACTCAGACCGACGCCGGAGAGCAAGCTGAAGCTCAGATAAAGAAGCTCCATCCAACTGCGCTGCGCGCCACCGCTGGAGCCATGGAAACTGCCTGGATACCACTGCTGGCACACCGCGAATGCGAAGGCGAACGCCCACGCCAGCAGCGTAAAGGTCGCGCCGGCGGCGAACAGCTCGTCACGGGTGACCTTGTGGTCCTGGAGCATGTAGGCGATCAGTGCGCCGGCCGTATAGAAATACAGCAGGCTTTCCAGCAACTGCGCGGTGGTCAGCAGCGTGGTGCGGTCGAGCAGCGCACCGGCCAGCGAAAACACCACCGACGGAATGGCCAGCAACAGTGCCAGCCAGGTACCCAGCGGGCTGCGCTGGACCACCCACAGCGCCAGGCCGAGAACCGCCATGCCGAACATGCCCAGTGCCGCGCGGCCGGCGGCGGTGTCATCCAGCGCGGGGTACAGCAGCACCGCCAGCAACTGCGCGCCCAGCAACCAGGCCGAGGGATGACGGCGGGCAATGGCCAGCCAACGGGTGGTGATCGCAACGGGCATGGCGTGCATTCCCCTGGGTGATGGGCGGAGAATAGCCGGGCGCGGCGTGATGAGCGGTAGTGCCGGCCGCTGGCCGGCACCCCGTTTCCGCATCAGCCCTGGTGGTACACCTCGGCGCCGGCGGCACGGAACTCCTCCGACTTCTCCTTCATGCCCGCCTCGGCGTAGTCGCGCACATCCTGGGTGATCTTCATCGAACAGAAGTGCGGGCCGCACATCGAGCAGAAGTGCGCCAGCTTGTGCGCATCCTTCGGCAGCGTCTCGTCATGGAACTCCTTGGCCTTCTCCGGATCCAGGCCCAGGTGGAACTGGTCTTCCCAGCGGAACTCGAAGCGCGCCTTGCTCAGCGCGTTGTCGCGCACCTGCGCGCCCGGATGGCCCTTGGCCAGGTCGGCCGCATGCGCGGCGATGCGGTAGGCCATGATGCCGTCACGCACGTCCTGGCGATTGGGCAGGCCGAGGTGCTCCTTCGGCGTCACGTAGCAGAGCATCGCCGTGCCGAACCAACCAATCATCGCCGCACCGATCGCGCTGGTGATGTGGTCGTAGCCCGGCGCGATATCGGTGGTCAACGGCCCCAGCGTATAGAACGGCGCTTCGCCGCACTCGCGCAGCTGCTTGTCCATGTTCTCCTTGATCAGCTGCATCGGCACGTGGCCAGGGCCTTCGATCATGGTCTGCACGTCGTGCTTCCAGGCGATCTTCGTCAGCTCGCCCAGCGTTTCCAGCTCACCGAACTGCGCGGCATCGTTGGCGTCGGCGATGCAGCCCGGGCGCAGGCCGTCGCCCAGCGAGAAGGTCACGTCGTAGGCCTTCATGATCTCGCAGATGTCTTCGAAGTGCGTGTAGAGGAAGTTCTCCTTGTGGTGTGCCAGGCACCACTTGGCCATGATCGAACCACCGCGGCTGACGATGCCGGTCACCCGCTTGGCGGTGAGCGGCACGTAGCGCAGCAGCACGCCGGCATGGATGGTGAAGTAGTCCACGCCCTGTTCCGCCTGCTCGATCAGCGTGTCGCGGAAAATCTCCCAGGTAAGCGCTTCGGCGCGGCCGTCGACCTTTTCCAGCGCCTGGTAGATCGGCACGGTACCGATCGCCACCGGCGAATTGCGGATGATCCATTCGCGGGTCTCGTGGATGTGCTTGCCGGTGGACAGGTCCATCACCGTGTCACCGCCCCAGCGGATCGCCCACACCAGCTTCTCCACTTCCTCGGCAATGCCCGAGGAAACCGCACTGTTGCCGATGTTGGCATTGATCTTGGTCAGGAAATTGCGACCGATGATCATCGGCTCGCTTTCCGGATGATTGATGTTGTTGGGCAGCACCGCACGGCCGCGCGCGATCTCGTCACGTACGAACTCGGGGGTGATGATCTTCTGGATCGACGCGCCGAACGCCTCGCCCGGATGCTGCTGCAGCAGGCCCGCATCGCGGATGGCGTCCAGCCGCTGGTTCTCGCGGATGGCGACGAATTCCATTTCCGGCGTGATGATGCCGCGGCGCGCGTAGTGCATCTGGGTGACATTGGCGCCTGCGCGGGCACGGCGCGGCAGGCTGCGCGCGGGGAAGCGCACGGCATCGAGCTTGGGGTCATGCTCGCGATCGCGACCGAACGACGAGCTCAGGCCATCGAGCTGTTCGGTATCGCCGCGTTCCTCCACCCAGCTCCGGCGCAGCGCCGGCAGGCCCGAAGACAGGTCGATGCGCACGTCCGGATCGGTGTACGGGCCGGACGTGTCATAGACCGTGACCGGCGCATTCTCTTCGCCACCGAACAGCGTCGGGGTGCGGGTCAACGCGATCTCGCGCATCGGCACCTGCAGATCCGGGCGCGAACCGGGCACGTGGATCTTGCGCGAGCCGGGAATGGGCCGGGTCACGGATTCGGAGAGTTGCTGGGCCTGTTGCTGCAGGGCGGAGAGCTGTGCGTTCATCGGGCATCGTCCAGGGAGGTCAGGGACGAAGCGGCGGCGCACTGCGCACGCGCGCGGACGGTCCTTGGGCGGCGTCCGGGCACGGCGGCACTGCAAAGCTTCCCTACGCCGGTATGAGCCGGATCAGGTTCCAAGGGACTGTCTCAACCGTGGCCAACTGTGGCCGCGGTACCCCCGCTTCTTGGCGTGCATTAGAGCATAGACCGCCCGCCTCCGGCGTTGCCTGCGGGGGCAGATCCGTTTTCCTGCGGGAAGCGGATCTGCCCGTGATCGCTACTCGTTAACAGAACCATGACGTCGCGTTCAGTAACGTGCACGCCCATCGTGTCGCTGCGACCGATGCTTCCCTCGCCGCCCTGCGGCCCCTGCCCGGTCCGTGCTGCACGCCGCCGGCCCCTCGCTGCAAGCTCTGCTCGCTCCCCTCAATCCCCTTGATCGGAGAAGCTCCTTCATGGTGTTTCGCGTTTCCATCGCACTGGTCCTGCTGCTGGTGCTGCTCGCCGGCATCGCCCCCGGCCCCTTCAACGCCGTGGTGCAGAGCATCCTCGGCGAACTCATCCGTGGCATCGGCTGGCTCTACCTGCTGGTGGTGTTCCTGGCCCTGGTGTTCCTGATGTACCTGGCCTTTGGCCGCTTCGGCAATCTGCGCATCGGCGGCGAAGACGCCGAGCCGGAGTTCTCGCGGGCCAGCTGGATGTCGATGCTGTTCGCCGCCGGCATGGGCATCGGCCTGGTGTTCTGGGGCGCCGCCGAGCCCATTTCGCACTTCAGCAAGCCACCGGAGGGACTGGCGCCGGAGAGCATGGACGCTGCGCGTGCGTCGATGCGCTACGCGTTCTTCCATTGGGGCCTGCACCCCTGGGCGATCTACGCGTTGATCGGCCTGGCAATGGCCTGGTTCCAGTTCAACCGCAATGGTCGGGGCCTGGTCAGTGACATGCTGCAGCCGATCATCGGCCGCCACCACCGCGGCGGGATCGGCCGCGTGGTCAACATCGCCGCTGTCGTCGCCACCGCGATCGGCGTCGCCACCACGCTGGGATTCGGCACCATCCAGATCGCCGCGGGCATGGAGCGCGTATTCGGCCTGCACGCCGGCCCCACGCTGCAGCTGGTGATCATCGCAGTGGCCTTCGTGCTGTACATGGCCTCCACGCTCAGCGGTGTCGACCGCGGCGTCAAATGGCTGTCCAACTTCAACCTGGCCCTGGCGGCCGTGCTGTTGCTGCTGGTGCTGGTGCTGGGCCCGACCGGCGCGATCTTCAACACGTTCACCACCACGCTCGGCTCCTACCTCAACCAGCTGGTGACGATGAGCCTGCGCATGTCGCCGTTCTCATCCAGCACCTGGGTGGCCGACTGGACGATCTTCTACTGGGCCTGGTGGATTTCCTGGGCACCGTTCGTCGGTTCGTTCATCGCGCGCATTTCGCGCGGGCGCAGCGTGCGCGAGTTCATGATCGGCGTGGTGCTGGCCCCGACGCTGCTGGGCTTCTTCTGGTTCTCGGTGTTCGGCGGCACCGCAATCTGGATGCAGATCTTCGGCCAGGCCGACCTGGTGCAGGCACTGGGCAATGGCTACGAGACGGTGCTGTTCACGATGTTCGACAGCATGCCGCTGCCGTTGCTGCTGTCGTGCATCGCGCTGGTGCTGTTGATGATCTTCTTCGTGACGTCGGCCGACTCGGCGGTACTGGTGCTGGCCAGCATGTCCACCGATGAAGCCGGTGACCCACCGTCCAAGCGCAAGCTGGCCTGGGGAGTGGGCGTGGCGCTGATTGCCGGTGCACTGCTGCTGGCCGGTGGACTGGATGCGCTGCAGGGCATGATCACGATCGCGGCGTTGCCGTTCGCGCTGCTGATGGTGCTGGTGATGGTGTCGCTGTACCGGGTACTGGACCAGGAATACACGCGTGAGCGACGCCAGGCGCAGCGTCAGCGACACATGATCGATGCGTGGATCGCACGCGAGATGGCAGCGCAGGAGGAGACGCAGGCGGAGGCCGCGCGCGCGCAGGATCGGGATTGAGGGGGTTTTGCAGCCTGCGGCTGCACTGCTTTTCTCAAGCAACGGCAACAACAACTTCAAAAGCGGCTCCGGGTTTCTGCTGGTTGGGTGGGGCGGTGTGGGTGGGCTGGACACGCCGTGAACCCATCCATGGGGGCTCGATGGCGCCATCCATGGCGCCAACGGTCCTGCCCACCCACACCGCCCCACCCCCGATAGTTTCCCGGTAACGGTTGGTTTTCCACGCTTTGCGTGGAAGATGTGTATCGGAAAACAAGAAGGGGTCGGATCCGTTTTCCTGCGGAAAACGGATCCGACCCCAACCATCAGCACGCGGCTGTTGCTGTTGCTTTTGATCTTCTTTTTTCTTCCTGCGGTGGCGGCCGCAGAAAACTGTCAGAGGCCGGGTGGGTGGGCTGGGCGGGGGTGTCAGCCGCATGGATGCGGCTGCCAAGGCTACAAGGACGTACTTGCGGCGTCCCCCGAACAGCCTACCCACCCGGCCCAACAAGCTATTCCGCTTCTGAACCCACCGCAGAGGGGGCTCAGCCCGTTGGCCGGGAAACCTCAATACCCCGCCGCCTGCCCGTCCTTGCGGCTCTCCGAAGCCCCGTAATAAACCCCGGTCTCGGGATCGCGCATGATCGCCTGGTACCCACCATACGGACCATCGGCGAACACGATGCGATGCCCCTTGCGCATCAACGCACGCACGGTTTCATACGGGAAGCCGGTTTCCAGGTTCACTTCACCACCGTCGGTCATCGCCGTGGCCTGCCCGGTCGGCTCGGTCGAACCTTCATGCTGGATCCGCGGTGCGTCGCCGGCCTCCTGCAGGTTCATGCCGAAATCGACCAGGTTCATCACGATCTGCGCGTGTCCCTGCGGCTGCATCGCCCCCCCCATCACGCCGAAGCTGGCATACGGCTTGCCGCCCTTGGTGATGAAGGCCGGGATGATGGTCTGGAACGGGCGCTTGCCCGGGGCATAGCCGTTGGGATGGTTCTTCTGCAGCACGAACATCTCGCCACGATCCTGCAGGATGAAGCCCAGCCCCGGCGGCGCCATGCCGCTGCCCATGCCGCGGTAGTTGGACTGGATCAGTGACACCATCATGCCGTCGGCGTCGGCCACGGTCATGTAGATCGTGTCGCCCTCCTCCAGCTGCTTCGGCGTGCCCGGCTGTACTTCCTTCAACGCCTTGTCCATCGAGATCAGCGCGCGGCGCTGCGCGGCGTATTCCTTGGAGATCAGCTTCTGCACCGGCGCCGGCTGGAACGCCATGTCGGCATAGAAGCGCGCACGGTCGGCGAAGGCCAGCTTCTTCGCTTCAACGAACAGGTGCACGTGCTCAGGTGAGCCGAACGGGATCTTCGAGAAATCGTAGCCTTCCAGCACGTTGAGGATCTGCAGCGCAGCGATGCCCTGGCTGTTCGGCGGCAGCTCCCAGACGTCGTAGCCACGGTAGTTGCTGCTGACCGGCTCGACCCATTCACCTTGGTGGTCGGCCATGTCCTGGTAGCTCAGGTAGCCGCCATTGGCCTTGAAGTAATCGCCGATGGTGCGGGCGATGTCGCCCTTGTAGAAGGCGTCGCGCCCACCGTCGGCAATCTTCTGCAGCGTGCTGGCCAGGTTCGGGTTCTTCCACATCTCGCCCTTGCGCGGGGCGTGGCCGTTGATCGTGAACTGCTCCTTGAAGCCCGGGTACTGCGACAGCTTCGGCACCGAGCGGTCCCAGTAGTAGGCGATCACTTCGGCCACCGGGTGGCCTTCGCGGGCGTAACGGATGGCCGGCGCCAGGTTGTCGGCCATCGGCTTGCGGCCGAAGCGGCCGTGCAGGGCGAACCAGCCGTCGACGGCACCGGGCACCGACACCGGCAACGGGCCGGTGGCCGGGATGTCCTTCAGGCCACGGCGCTGGAACTCGGCCAGGGTGAGCGACTTCGGCGAGCGGCCCGATCCGTTGTAGCCATAGAGCTTCTGTGTCTTCGGGTCCCAGACGATGGCGAACAGGTCGCCGCCGATGCCATTGCCGGTCGGCTCCATCAGGCCAAGCGCCGCGTTGGCGGCAATCGCCGCGTCCACCGCCGAACCACCCCCCTTCATCACGTCCAGCGCGATCTGGGTGGCCAGCGGCTGCGAGGTGGCGGCCATCGCATGCGGGGCGATCACCTCCGAACGGGTGGCGAAGGTGTGGCCGGTGATGCGGTCGGCGGCGAGGGACAATGCGGGCACGGCGGCCAGCACGGCGGCGGCCAGCAGGGATCGGGCAAGGCGTCGGGACACGGTCGGGTTCCGATGGAAGGGTGATCCCCTGATCTTCGCCGCTGCGACCTCCCTGCGGTATCGGGCAGAGGTCATGGACGTTGATCCCGGGGTGGATGCAGACCAAGGCAGAAAGCCGCCGGATTCCGCGCAAAAACCGCCCTGAAAGGAGTGAATTCGGGTTCACCGAAACACTTTCAGCGGCAACCATCCTTGCGCCACAAGCGATTGCGCCGGATGCAGCCGAAACCTTGAAAAATTCTGCCGCGAGGGTTGACACCGCCAAAACGGCTGTGTTTCTCTCGATCACATGTTGCATCACAACACGCCACCGCGAATCCACATCGAAGCCGCCGCCACCGGCGCCGCCTCGCTGCGTTCGATTCTTGTGCTCGTACTTATTACCCAACCAACAGGTGCGGGACGAGCCAGCGTGTAAGCAGCAGATACACCGGAACTCATCAAAACCCGCACCCGCCCCGGTGCGGGTTTTTTCATTTCAGGACCTGGTTTCAGACGCAACCACCATGAACACCGCCAACGTCAACACCTGGAGCAGCACCACTACGACATCTCGCGGTGGCTGTGCCTGTGCGGCGCATGGTGCCTCCTCCGCCGCTTTCCCCTGACCGGCCGGTACGTCACCTCGACGACCGGCCGTTCTTTTTTCTTCCCACCGCAAGGAACCTCCCCCATGAGCACCAACGACCTGCCCCAGACCAAGATCGCCGTCATCGGCTACGGCAGCCAGGGCCGCGCCCACGCACTGAACCTGCGCGAATCCGGCTTCGACGTGGTGGTAGGCCTGCGTCCGGGCGGCCCGACCGAGGTCAAGGCACAGGCCGATGGCTTCACCGTGAAAGCACCGGCGGATGCGGTGAAGGATGCCGACCTGGTCGCCGTGCTGACGCCGGACATGGTGCAGAAGAAGCTCTACGACGACGTGCTGGCGCCGAACATGAAACAGGGTGCGGTGCTGTTGTTCGCGCACGGCCTGAACGTGCACTTCGACATGATCAGGCCGCGCGAAGACCTGGACGTGGTGCTGGTTGCGCCCAAGGGCCCGGGCGCGCTGGTGCGCCGCGAGTACGAGATCGGCCGTGGCGTGCCCTGCATCTGGGCGGTCTACCAGGACAAGAGCGGCAAGGCCGCCGAGTACGCACTGGCCTATGCGGCCGGCCTCGGCGGTGCACGCGCCAACCTGATCCAGACCACCTTCAAAGAAGAGACCGAGACCGACCTGTTCGGCGAGCAGGCGGTGCTGTGCGGCGGCGCCTCGGCGCTGGTGCAGGCCGGTTTCGAGACCCTGGTGGAAGCGGGCTACCAGCCGGAGATCGCCTACTACGAAGTGCTGCACGAACTGAAGCTGATCGTCGACCTGTTCTACGAAGGTGGCATCTCGCGCATGCTGGAATTCATCTCTGAAACCGCGCAGTACGGCGACTACGTCAGCGGCCCGCGGGTGATCGACGCCAGCACCAAGGCGCGCATGAAGGAAGTGCTGAAGGACATCCAGGACGGCACCTTCACCAAGAACTGGGTGGCCGAGTACGAAGCGGGCCTGCCGAACTACAACCGGTTCAAGCAGGCCGACCTGGAGCACCCGATCGAGAAGGTGGGCAAGGAACTGCGCGCCAAGATGGTCTGGTTGCAAGGACAGGCCGCGTAACCGCGCGGCCCTCCCCCACCCGCTTTGCAAGGTTCCCCCATGAACTCTTCCACACACCGCAGCGCGCCGCCCAACGGCGCGCGCTGGCTGACCCAGGCGCTGGAAGCCGAAGGCGTCCGCACGCTGTTCGGCTATCCCGGCGGCACCATCATGCCGTTCTACGACGCGCTGGTGGATTCGTCGCTGAAGCACATCCTGGTGCGCCACGAGCAGGGTGCCGCACTGGCGGCGAATGGCTTCGCCCGCGCCAGTGGCCAGGTCGGCGTCTGCGTGGCCACCTCCGGCCCGGGCGCCTCGAACCTGGTGACCGGCATCGCCGATGCGATGCTGGATTCGGTGCCGATGGTCTGCATCACCGGCCAGGTCGGCACGCCGCTGCTGGGTACCGACGCCTTCCAGGAACTGGATGTGTTCGGCCTGACGATGCCGATCGTCAAGCACAGCTGGCTGGTGCGCAGCGTCGATGACCTGCCGCGCGTGGTGGCCGATGCGTTCCGCATTGCCCGTGAGGGTCGCCCCGGCCCGGTGCTGATCGACCTGCCCAAGGATGTGCAGTTGGCCGATGCCAGCCATCTGCCGGCGCATGTGCCCAGCGGCGTCGAACCGCCGCCAGCACCGGCCGAGGCCGCCATCGCCGAGGCCATTGCCGCGCTGGCCGCGGCCGAGAAGCCGGTGGTCTACGCCGGGGGCGGCATCGCGCTGGGCGATGCGGTGCAGGACCTGCGCGACTTCGTCGAAGCCAGCGCCATCCCCACCGTGATGACGCTGCGCGGGCTGGGCGCGCTGCCGGCCAGCCATCCGCAGTCGCTGGGCATGCTGGGCATGCACGGTACCCGCGCGGCCAACATGGCGGTGCAGGAAAGCGACCTGCTGCTGGTGCTGGGCGCGCGCTTCGACGACCGCGCGACCGGCAAGCTGGCGGAGTTCGCACCGTTCGCCCGCGTCGTCCATATCGATGCCGACGCCTACGAGATCTCCAAGCTGCGCAGCGCCGATATCGCCGTGCCCGGCAACGTCGGCCATGCCATCCGTGCCCTGCGTGCGGCCTTCCCCTCCCCCAAGGCCCATCAGGACGCATGGCGCAAGCGCTGTGCACAGCACCGCGATCGCTTCGCCGCGCGCTACGACGCACCGGGCCAGCACATCTACGCCCCCGCACTGCTGAAGCGCCTGAGCGAACTGGCGCCGGCCGATGCGGTGATCGCCTGCGATGTCGGCCAGCACCAGATGTGGGTCGCGCAGCACTGCCGCTTCAACCACCCGCGCAACCACCTGACCAGTGGCGCGCTGGGCACCATGGGCTTTGGCCTGCCAGCGGCGATGGGCGCGCAGTTTGCGTGCCCGGAACGTACCGTGGTGCTGGTGTCCGGCGATGGCAGCTTCATGATGAACGTGCAGGAGCTGGCCACCATCGCGCGCTGCCGCCTGCCGGTGAAGATCGTGCTGCTGGACAACAGTTCGCTGGGCATGGTGCGGCAGTGGCAGGAACTGTTCTTCGCCGAGCGCTACAGCGAGATCGACCTGTCCGACAACCCCGACTTCGTCGCGCTGGCGCAGGTGTTCGGCATCGCCGCGACCCGCATCGACGCACGCGACGACGTCGAGGGCGGCCTGGCCGCGCTGCTGGCCGAGCCAGGCCCGGCGCTGCTGCACGTGGCCATCGATGCGCGCGCCAACGTGTGGCCGCTGGTGCCGCCGAACACCGCCAACAGCACGATGCTGGAAAGCAACCCCGCCCACGCCCGCCAGGAGACCCCCAATGCACTACCGGCTTGACCTGGTGCTGCACCCGGCCGAAGGCGCGCTGCTGCGCGTGATCGGCATGGCCGAACGCCGCGGCTTCGCGCCGCGCGCGATCAGCGGTGCGCCGGTGGCCGCCGACGATGGCCGCTGGCACCTGCAGCTGGTGGTGGATGGCCAGCGCCCGGCGGAAACGCTGTGCCGCCAGATCGAGAAGATCTACGATTGCGTGTCCGTGCAGGTCACGGCCGTGGAAGGAGCAGCCCCATGAACACCCGTACCGTAGCGACCACGGTGCCGGTACGGAGGCGTCTTCTTCGTCGTCCGTGCCCGCATGCGGCGGTCCTCCGCACCGCGCTGGTGGCCCATGCCGGCCGCTGACACCAACCAGGAAAGCGATGTCGGCGACGTAAGCGTTGCCGACGTCCTGGCAGCGCAGGCCCGCCTGCGCCGCTTCCTGCCGCCCACCCCGCTGCACCATGCCGAGCGCTTCGGCACCTGGCTGAAGCTGGAGAACCTGCAGCGCACCGGTTCCTACAAGGTACGCGGCGCCCTGAACGCGCTGCTGGCCGGCCGCGAGCGCGGTGACACCCGGCCGGTGATCTGCGCCTCGGCCGGCAACCACGCCCAGGGCGTGGCATGGGCCGCCTACCGCCTGGACGTGCCGGCCATCACCGTGATGCCGCATGGCGCACCGGCCACCAAGATCGCCGGCGTCGCCCATTGGGGCGCCACCGTGCGCCAGCATGGCACCAGCTACGACGAGGCCTACGCCTTCGCCGTCGAACTGGCGCAACGCCACGGTTACCGCTTCCTGTCCGCTTTCGACGACGCCGACGTGATCGCCGGCCAGGGCACCGTCGGCATCGAGCTGGCCCCGCACGCGCCGGACGTGGTGATCGTGCCGATCGGTGGCGGCGGGCTGGCTTCCGGCGTTGCACTGGCGCTGAAATCACAGGGCGTGCGCGTGGTCGGCGCGCAGGTGGAAGGCGTTGATTCGATGGCACGCGCGATCCGCGGCGACGTGCGCGAGATCGCCCCCGTCGCCTCGCTGGCCGACGGCGTGCGGGTCAAGATTCCCGGTTTCCTCACCCGCCGCCTGTGCACCTCACTGCTGGATGACGTGGTGATCGTGCGCGAGGCCGAGCTGCGCGAAACCCTGGTCCGGCTGGCACTGGAAGAACACATCATCGCCGAGGGCGCCGGCGCGCTGGCGCTGGCCGCAGGCCGCCGCGTGGCCGGCCGCCGCAAGTGCGCGGTGGTATCCGGCGGCAACATCGATGCCGGTGTCCTGGCCGGCCTGCTCACCGACATCCGTCCGCGCCCGCCGCGCAAGCCTCGGCGACGGCGCAGCGAAACACCGCGCTCGCCCAGCAAGGCCAGCGCCCTCGCCTCCCCCGCCTCTTCCCCTTCCCCCCTGCAAGCCGTCGCACCCGCTGTCGAGGAGATTTCCCTGTGACCACCATCGAACGAATTACCACCCCGCGCATCCGCATCTTCGACACCACCCTGCGTGACGGCGAGCAGTCCCCCGGCTGCAGCATGAGCCCGCCGCAGAAGCTGGTGATGGCGCGTGCGCTGGACGAACTGGGCGTGGACATCATCGAGACCGGCTTCCCGGCCAGCTCGCAGTCCGACCGCGAGGCGATGGCCCTGATCGGCCGCGAACTGCGCCGCCCGAGCCTGAGCCTGGCGGTGCTGTCGCGCTGCCTGCAGGCCGACATCGAGACCTCGGCACGTGCACTGGAAGCTGCGGCCAACCCGCGCCTGCACGTGTTCCTGTCAACCAGCCCGCTGCACCGCGAGCACAAGCTGCGGATGACCCGCGAGCAGGTATTGGAGTCGGTACGCAAGCATGTATCGCTGGCACGCTCGTACATCGACGATGTCGAATTCTCGGCCGAGGATGCCACCCGCACCGAGCTGGACTACCTGATCGAAGTCTCGCGCGTGGCCATTGCCGCCGGCGCCACCACCATCAACCTGCCCGACACCGTCGGCTTCACCACGCCGGAAGAGATCCGCGCGATGTTCCAGCAGGTCATCGCTGGCGTCGCCGACGTGCCGAACGCCGCCAATGTGATCTTCAGCGCGCACTGCCACAATGACCTGGGCCTGGCCGTGGCCAACTCGCTGGCTGCCATCGAAGGCGGCGCACGCCAGGTCGAGTGCACCATCAATGGCATCGGCGAACGTGCAGGCAACTGTTCGCTGGAAGAAATCGCGATGGTGCTGAAGGTGCGCCAGGCCTTCTACGAACAGGACAGTTCGATCAACACGCCGCGCATCGTCGGCACCTCGCAGCTGCTGCAGCGCCTGGTCGGCATGCCGGTGCAGCGCAACAAGGCCATCGTCGGCGCCAATGCGTTCGCCCACGAATCGGGCATCCACCAGCACGGCATGCTGCGCCACCGCGGCACCTACGAAATCATGCGTCCGGAAGACGTCGGCTGGGAGGATTCGCAGATGGTGCTGGGCCGCCACAGCGGCCGCGCCGCCGTCGAAGCGCGCCTGCGTGCGCTGGGCTTCTGGCTGGACGAAGACGAACTGAAGCTGGTGTTCGAGCAGTTCAAGGGCCTGTGCGAACAGCAGCGCGTGGTGACCGACGCCGACCTGCAGGCGCTGATGCAGGGTGGCTCCAACGCACAGGGCTACCGGCTGGCCTCGATGACCATCAGCGATGTCGGCAGCCGCGCCAACGCGCTGGTCGAACTGTCCGACCCGGACGGCAATCGCGTGGCTGAGACCGCGCAGGGCGATGGCCCGGTCGATGCGCTGTTTGGCGCACTGTCGGCCGCCACCGGCGTGCAGCTGATGCTGGACAGCTACCACGTGCACAGCGTCGGCATCGGCGCCGATGCGCGCGGTGAAGCCAATCTGAGCGTGCGCCACGAAGGCGTGGAGTACGACGGCACCGGTACCAGCAAGGACATCATCGAGGCCTCCGCACTGGCCTGGCTGGACGTGGCCAACCGCCTGCTGCGCCAGCGCCAGGCCGCCACCCACAGCGGCACCGACGTTCCCGCTTCCGCCACCGCCTGAGGAACCCACCATGAGCGCCTTCGACACCCCCACCCCGGCCAGCGCCGCTGGCCAGCAGTGGAACGCCCAGGACTATGCGATCGATGCCGGCTTCGTGCCGCTGCTGGGTGGCGCGGTATCGCGCCTGCTCGACCCGCGCGCCGGTGAACGCATCCTCGACCTGGGCTGTGGCGATGGCGTGCTCAGCACCGAGCTGGCCCTCAGCGGCGCCCGCATCCACGGCGTGGATGCCTCGCCGGAACTGGTCATCGCCGCCCGTGCCCGCGGTGTCGACGCCCAGGTGATGGATGGGCACGCGCTGTCGTTCGACGGCGAATTCGATGCCGTGTTCAGCAATGCCGCACTGCATTGGATGACCACGCCGGACCGCGTGCTGGAAGGCGTGCGCCGCGCGCTGCGCCCCGGCGGGCGCTTCGTCGCCGAGTTCGGCGGCCATGGCAACGTGGCCACGATCATCGCCGCAGTGCAGGCCGCGCGTGCAGCGCATGGCCACGGTGCCAGCACGTTCCAGTGGTACTTCCCCACGGCCGACGCCTACGCCGACCGCCTGCGCCAGCATGGCTTCCACGTGCAGCTGATCGAATGCACGCCGCGCCCGACCGCGCTGCCAACCGGCGTGGCCGGCTGGCTGCGGGTTTTCGCTGCGCCGCTGCTCGACGATCTGCCGGCCGAGGCCCGTGCGACCGTGCGCGAAGCCGCCAGCGCGCTGCTGGCCGACCTGCCGCGCAATGCCGCCGGCCAGCCGCTGGCCGACTACGTCCGGCTGCGCGTGCTCGCACGCCGCCGCTGACCGGCCTCTTTCATCTACATTCCCGATGTCCGCTCCTTCGTACTTCTGCCAGGCATACGCATGACCTCCGCACCCCGCACCCTGTACGACAAACTGTGGGACGCCCACGTGGTCGTCCCCGAATCCGACAGCGCGCCCGCCGTGCTGTACATCGACCTGCACCTGATCCACGAGGTGACCTCACCGCAGGCGTTCACCGAGCTGCGCGCGCGTGGCCTGTCGCCGCGCCGCCCGGATCGCACCAAGGCCACGATGGACCATTCCACGCCGACGTTGCCTGCCGCCGCCGACGGCTCGCTGCCCTACGCCAGCGCCGCCGCCGAAGCACAGGTCGCCACCCTGGCGCGCAACTGTGCCGAGCACGGCATCGAACTGTTCGACATGGCTTCTGACAACCGCGGCATCGTCCACGTGATCGCGCCGGAACAGGGTTTCACCCAGCCCGGCATGACCATCGTCTGCGGCGACAGCCACACTTCCACCCACGGCGCGTTCGGGTCGCTGGCGTTCGGCATCGGCACCAGCGAAGTCGGCCACGTGCTGGCCACCCAGTGCCTGCTGCAGCGCAAGGCCAAGACCCTGGCAATCACCGTTGACGGTGCGCTGGCGCCGGGGGTCGGCGCCAAGGACGTGGTGCTGCACATCATCGGCGTGATCGGCGTCAACGGCGGCACCGGCCATGTGATCGAGTTCCGTGGCAGCACCATCGAAGCGATGGACATGGAACAGCGCATGACCCTGTGCAACATGTCGATCGAGGCCGGTGCACGCGCCGGCATGGTGGCGCCGGACCAGGTCACCTTCGACTTCGTCGCCAACACGCCGCGCGGCCCCAAGGGTGCCGACTTCGAGGCCGCGGTGTCGCGCTGGCAGCAGCTGCGCAGTGATGAGGGTGCACGCTTCGACAGCGAAGTGCACATCGACGCGGCCGACATCCGTCCGACCCTGACCTGGGGCACCCATCCAGGTACCGCCATCGCGGTCGATGCGCCGATCCCGGCAGCCAACGATGCCGCCGCACAGAAGGGCCTGGACTACATGCACTTCCAGCCCGGCAGGGCGCTGGCCGGAACGCCGGTGGACGTGGTGTTCGTCGGTTCCTGCACCAACGGTCGCCTGAGCGACATGCGCGAAGTCGCGCAGGTGCTGCGCGGCCGTCGTGTCGCCGAGCGGGTACGCATGCTGGTGGTGCCGGGCTCGGAGATCGTCAAGCGCGAAGCTGAAGCCGAAGGCATCGACGAGATCGTGCGCGCCGCCGGTGCCGAGTGGCGCGAGCCGGGCTGCTCGATGTGCATCGCCATGAACGGCGACCTGGTGGCGCCCGGCCAGCTGGCCGTGAGCACCAGCAACCGCAATTTCGAAGGCCGCCAGGGCCCCGGTTCGCGCACGCTGCTGGCCTCGCCGATGAGCGCGGCGTGGGCCGCGGTGAACGGGCATGTTGCCGATACCCGCGAACTGTTCGCACAGGAGGTGGCGTAATGGCCGGTTTCCGTACCCTGACCTCGGCCAGCGTGGTGCTGCGCCAGACCAACATCGACACCGACCAGATCATCCCGGCGCGGTTCCTGTCCACCACCGAACGCGCCGGCCTGGGCCGCAACGCGTTCAATGACTGGCGCTGGCAGGCCGACGGTTCGCCGGTGGCCGACTTCGCCTTCAACCAGCCGCACAACGCCGGCCGCAGCATCCTGCTGGCGGGGCGCAACTTCGGCTGCGGCTCGTCGCGTGAGCATGCCCCCTGGGCGCTGACCGACCTGGGCCTGCGCGTCATTGTCAGCAGCGAGATCGCCGATATCTTCCGCGGCAATTCACTGAAGAACGGCCTGCTGCCGATCGTGCTGGACGAAGCCGACGTGCAGGCGCTGATGCAGCGCCCGGACGACGAGCTGACCATCGACGTGGCCGCGCGCGAACTGCGCACGCCCGATGGCCGCGTCTATTCCTTCCCGCTGGATGGCTTCTCGCAGACCTGCCTGCTGGAAGGCGTCGACCAGTTGGGGTATCTGTTGGGCCGTGTCCCTGAAATCGAACGTTACGAGAGTGAGCATGCACGCTGAAATTGTTGTCCTGCCCGGCGATGGCATCGGCCCGGAAGTGGCCGCTGCGGCCGTTGCCGTCCTGAAGGCGGTTGCCACGCGCTTCAACCACACCTTCACCTTCAGCGAGCACGACATTGGTGGCATCGCCATCGACCGCCACGGCGAACCGCTGCCGGCGTCGACGCTGGCTGCGTGCCAGGCCGCCCATGCGGTGCTGCTGGGTGCGGTCGGCGGCCCGAAGTGGTCCGACCCCAATGCCAAGGTGCGCCCGGAACAAGGCCTGCTGGCGATCCGCAAGGCGCTGGGCCTGTACGCCAACCTGCGCCCGGTGCGTACCCACGACGCCGCGCTGCACGCCTCGCCGATCAAGGCCGAGCTGCTGCAGGGCGTTGACTTCGTTGTGGTGCGCGAACTGACCGGCGGCATCTACTTCGGCGACAAGACCCGCGACGCCGACAGCGCCAGCGACCTGTGCCGCTACACCGTGGCCGAGATCGAGCGCGTGCTGCGCAGCGCCTTCCGCCTGGCCCAGCAGCGCCGCGGCAAGGTCACCTCGGTGGACAAGGCCAACGTGCTGGAAACCTCGCGCCTGTGGCGTGAGGTGGCCGCGCGCATCGGCCGCGAGGAGTTCCCGGACGTGGCGCTGGAGCACCAACTGGTCGATTCGATGGCCATGCACCTGCTGGCCAAGCCGCGCGAGTACGACGTGATCGTCACCGAGAACATGTTCGGCGACATCCTCACCGACGAAGCTTCGATGCTGGCCGGTTCGCTGGGCCTGCTGCCGTCGGCCTCGCTGGGCGAGCCGGGTGCGGTCGGCATCTACGAACCGATCCATGGTTCGGCGCCGGATATCGCCGGCAAGGGCATCGCCAACCCGTACGCGACGATCTTCAGCGCTGCGATGCTGCTGCGCCATTCGCTGGGGCTCGACGCCGAGGCTGCCGCAGTGGAAGCCGCCGTGCACGCGGTGCTGGACGACGGCGTGTTCACCGCCGATCTGGCGGCCAAGGGCCAGGCGGTGAGCACCGCCGCCGCGACCGATGCGGTGCTGGCGAAGCTGGGCTGACCCATCCGGAAATACCTGTAGCGTCAAACCGTGCTCGACTCATGCAACAGCAGTCGGGCATGGCTCGACGCTACAGATATGCCGCGGCCACGCCCTGCGTGGCTGCGTTATTTGGTGGTGTAACCGCCATTGACCAGGATGGTCTGACCGGTCATCCACCAGCCATCGGTGACCAGGAAGCGGATCCACGGCACGATGTCCGCGATGTCGGTCAGCCCGGTGCGGGTGAACGCCGACAGCGCGGCGGCGGTCTTGTGATACGCCTGCGCGTCGGCACTCTCGGCCGGATAGAAGAACGGCGTGTCCATCGGACCGGGGCCGATCGCGGTCACCGAGATGCCGCGCTCGCCGAACTCCTTCGACGCCGCGCGAGTGAAATGCTCGACCGGCGCCTTGGTGCCGGCATAGCTGGAATAGAACGGCGTGAACGCACCCAGCAGCGAGGTGACCAGGGTGCAGATGCGGCCGCCGTCGTTGACGTGACGACCGGCCTCCTTCAGGAAGAAGAACGCGGCCTTGGCGTTGACCGCGCTCATCTCGTCATACTCCGCTTCGCTGATGTCCAGCAGCGGCTTCTTCAGCACCTTGCCGACCGTATTGATGGCGATGTCGGGACGTCCGGCCGCTGCCACGGCCTCGGCGTACAGGCGCTCCATCGCTGCCGCCGTCGTCAGGTCGCCCTGCAGCGCCACCGCTTTGCTGCCGGCAGCCTGCACGGCGGCAACGGTCGCTTCGGCGTCGGCCTGGCTGGCGGCGCTGTTGTAGTGGATGACGATGGCTTTGGCGCCCTGGCGGGCGAAGTCGCGGGCGATCAGTCCGCCCAGGTTCTTGGCGCCACCGGCGATCAGCACGGTCTTGCCCTTCAGGGAATGGTCGGTCATGGCGTGAGTCTCGGGAGGAGGGTGGCCCGGGGTGGCAACCCTGCCCTGACGACGATATCGTGCAGAAAATGCGGATAAAGCCCGCCGCATTGACTTAACTTTCCAGAGCCCGCGAACAATGGACCGGATCGACCGCTTCCGCATCTTCACCCGGGTCGTGGAGTGCGCCAGCTTCACCCGCGCCGCCGACCAGCTCGGCCTGCCCCGCTCCACCGTTTCGGCGGCGATTGCGGAGCTGGAGCAGCGGCTCGGCACCCGCCTGCTGCAGCGCTCGACCCGCCGGGTGTCCACCACCCACGACGGCGACGTGTTCCATGCGCGCTGCCTGCGCCTGATCGCCGAGGTTGAGGACGCCGAAACGCTGTTCCGCCAGGACGACGCGCAGCCGATGGGCTTGCTGAAGATCGACGTGCCCAGCCGCATCGGCCGCCGCATCATCGCCCCGGCCCTGCCCGACTTCTTCGCGCGCCATCCGCAGGTGGAAGTGGACCTGGGCATGACCGATCGCGCGGTGAACCTGATCGAAGACGGCTGCGATGCCGTGCTGCGGGTCGGCCAGCTGGGCGATTCCAGCCTGGTGGCGCGCACGCTGGGCCAGCTCGACTTCGTCAACGTGGCCGCGCCCGCCTACCTGCGCGAGCACGGTGTTCCGCAGCATCCTGCCGAGCTGCAGCAGCACCGCGCGGTGAACTATGCGTCGCCGACCACGGCACGGGTGGAACCGTGGGAATGGCAGGATGGCGCCCAGCTGCGCACGCTGCCGATGCCCGGCTGGGTGCGGGTCAACAGTGCCGAGGCATCGATTGCATGTTGCGTGGCCGGGCTGGGGCTGCTGCAGATTCCGCGCTATGACGTGCAGGCCGAGCTGCAATCCGGCGCCTTGGTGGAGGTGATGCCGCAGTACGTGGCACAACCGCTGCCGGTGACCCTGCTGCAACCGCACCGGCAACACCGCGCACTACGCGTGCAGGTGTTCGTCGAGTGGCTGCTGCCGGTGCTACGGACCGGCCTGCAGCTGCAGTAGATCCACGCCATGCGTGGATGACGGAGCCTGGAAATCCGCAGCCACCCATGGGGTGGCTCTACTGGGAGATGTGCCAACCAGGGTTGGCACCTACCCGGGGCCGCGGCCGCAGAACCCGGGGCATTACGCCCCGGATTCGTCCGGCTTCACCCGGAACCATGCCGCATACAGCGCCGGCAGGAACACCAGCGTCAGCACCGTGCCGACGATCAGGCCGCCCATGATCGAGATCGCCATCGAGCCGTAGAACGCACTGCGCGACAGCGGAATCATCGCCAGCACCGCCGCCAGCGCGGTCAGCACGATCGGGCGGAAGCGGCGCACCGTGGCATCGATGATCGAATGCCAGCGGTCGTGCCCGGCATCGATGTCCTGCTGGATCTGGTCGATCAGGATCACCGAGTTGCGCATGATCATGCCGGCCAGGGCGATCGTGCCCAGCAGCGCCACGAAGCCGAAGGGCGCGCGGAACAGCAGCAGGAACAGGGTCGCGCCGATGATGCCCAGCGGTGCGGTCACCAGCACCATCGCTGCTCGCGAGAAGCTGCGCAGCTGCAGCATCAGCAGCGTGGCCACCACCACCAGGAACAGCGGCATGCCGGCCTTGATCGAGTTCTGGCCCCGCGCCGAATCCTCCACGGTACCGCCGGTTTCCAGCAGGTAGCCGCTGGGCAGCTCGGCGCGGATGCCGTCCAGCGTGGGCACGATCTGGTGCACCACGTCCAGCGCCTGCATGCCATCGCTGATGTCGGCGCGCACGGTCACGGTCGGCAACCGGTTGCGGTGCCAGATGATCCCGTCCTCGAAGCCGTACTCCATCGTCGCCACCTGCGAGAGCGTGATGCTGCCGCCATTGGCAGTCGGCATCGACAGGCTGGACAGCAGCTCCAGCTGGTTGCGCTCATCGGCCGGCCCGCGCAGCAGCATCTCGATCTGGCGGTTGCCTTCGCGATACACGCTCACCGACTGGCCGGCCAGCGAACTGGCCAGGAACTGGCTGACCTGGGCACTGCTCACGCCCAGCGCGCGGGCCCGCTCCTGGTCGATCACCAGCCGCACCACCTTGCTCGGCTCGCTCCAGTCCAGGTTCACGTTCATCACGTGCGGGTTCTCACGCACCTTGGCCTCGACCTGGCGCGCGATCGCCTGCACCTTCTCGATGTGCTCGCCGGAGATGCGCATCTGCACCGGGTAGCCGACCGGCGGGCCGTTCTCCAGCCGGGTCACGCGCATCTGCACATCCGGGAACTTCGGGATCACTTCGTGCAGCAGCCAGTCACGGGTGCTTTCGCGCGATTTGATGTCCTTGGCCAGCACCACGAACTGGGCGAAGTTGGTCGCCGGCAGCTGCTGGTCCAGCGGCAGGTAGAAGCGCGGCGAACCGGTGCCCACGTAGGACACGTAGTTGGCGATGCCCTCGCGGCCGGACAGCAGCGTCTCCAGCTTCTCGGCCTGGGCCTGGGTCGAGCGCAGCGATGCGCCCTCGGCCAGCTCGATGTCCACCATCAGCTCCGGCCGGGTCGAATCCGGGAAGAACTGCTGCGGCACGAAGCGGAACATCATCAGCGAGAACACGAACAGGGCGATGGTTGCGGCGATCACCCACCAGCGGCGGCGCAGGCAGGCGTCGAGGAAGCGACGGAAGCTGCGGTAGAACGGGCGCTGGTAGGGATCGTGGTCATGCCCGTGCTGCGGCGGTGCGATCAGGTTGGCCAACGCCGGATAGCGGTCGGCCCACTGCTGGCGCCTGGCCCGCCAGCGCGCGGACAGGCTGCCCGGCTTCGGCGGCTGCGGGTTGAACAGGTCCGGCAGCATCTTGTCGCCCAGGTACGGGATGAACAGCACCGCTGCGATCCACGACACCACCAGCGCGATGGTCACCACCTGGAACAGCGAACGGGTGTATTCACCGGTACTCGATGCGGCCGTGGCGATCGGCAGGAAGCCGGCTGCGGTGATCAGCGTGCCGGTCAACATCGGGAACGCCGTGGATTCCCAGGCGAAACTGGCCGCACGCAGGCGATCGAAGCCCTGCTCCATCTTGGTGGCCATCATCTCCACCGCGATGATCGCATCGTCCACCAGCAGGCCCAGCGCCAGCACCAGCGCGCCCAGCGAGATCTTGTGCAGGCCGATGTCGAAGTAGTGCATGACGAAGAAGGTCATCGCCAGCACCAGCGGAATGGTGACGCCCACCACCAGGCCGGTGCGCAGGCCCAGCGAGAAGAAGCTGACCAGCAGCACGATGACCACCGCCTCGGTCAGCACCTGCACGAACTCGCCGACCGACTCTTCCACCGATTGCGGCTGGTCGGAGACCTTGCGCAGCTGCATGCCGGCCGGCAGGGTCTTCTGCAGCCGTTGGAACTCGGCATCAAGGTTGGCACCGAGCTTGAGGATGTCACCGCCATCCTTCATCGCCACCGCCAGGCCGATCGCCTCTTCGCCCATGAAGCGCATCTTCGGCGACGCCGGATCGGCGAAGCCGCGCTTGACCTCGGCGATGTCACCCAGGTGCACGGTGCGGTCGCCAGCACGGATCGGGAACTGCCGGATCGCGTCGATGTCGTTGAACTGGCCGGTCACGCGCAGCTGCACGCGGTCGGTGGCGGTCTCGAAGAAGCTGGTGCCGGTGACCGCGTTCTGGTCGGCCAGTGCCTGCTGCACCTGCTGCATCGACACGCCCAGCGTGGCCAGGCGGGTGTTGGACAGCTCGATCCAGACCTTCTCGTCCTGCAGGCCGACCAGGTCGATCTTGCCGACGTCGGGCACGCGCTGCAGTTCCAGCTGGATGCGGTCGGCGTAGTCGCGCATCACCGCGTAGTCGAAGCCCTTGCCGGTCAAGGCGTAGATGTTGCCGTAGGTGTCGCCGAACTCATCGTTGAAGAACGGGCCGACGATCTCGCGCGGCAGCGTCGGGCGGATGTCGCCCACGCGCTTGCGCACCTGGTACCACAGGTCCGGGATCTGCCTGGAACGCAGGCTGTCGCGCGCCATGAAGATGACCTGCGATTCGCCCGGGCGCGAATACGAGCGGATGAACTCGTACTCGCCGGTGTTCATCAGCGCCTTCTCGATCGGCTCGGTCACCTGGCGCGAGACCTGTTCGGCGGTGGCGCCCGGCCACAGCGTGCGCACCACCATCGCCTTGAACGTGAATGGCGGGTCCTCGGACTGGCCCAGATGCTTGTACGACCACGCGCCGATCAGCGCGAAGGCCAGCATCGCGAACAGCACCAGCGGGCGGTTGGACAACGCCCACTCGGAAAGATTGAAGCGGCGCACCGGCTTACTCCCTGGCCTTGGCGGCAGCGGCCGGCGTGGCCGGCTTCAGCACCGGCCGGTTCTGCCGGTCCACGGCGATCACCGGCTGGCCGGCACGCAGCAGGTGGCCGCCTGCGGCGACCACCCAGTCACCGGCCCCCACGCCGGACAGCACCGGCACCGTCTCGCTGCCGTAGGCACCGGTGGTGACCGCGGCGGCCTTCAACGTGCTGTTGGCCGGATCGACCACCCACACGCTGGCAGCACCATTGGCACCGCGCTGCAGCGCGCCCAGCGGCAGCTGCAGGGTGCCGTGGCGGCCGGCGCTGCTGTACACGCGCGCGCTCTGGCCCAGTTCGACATCGGCCAGCGCATCGGCCGCCAGGCTGACCCGGGTCGCATAGGTGCGGGCCTGCGGATCGGCGGCGGCCGCGATCTCGCGGATCGTGCCCGGCAGGCGCTGGCCCGGGCGGTTCCACAATTCCACCTCGACCGGCTGGCCGACCGCGTAGTCACGGAGAGTGGCCTCGGGCAGGTCGATCAGCACTTCGCGTGCACCATCGGCGGCCAGGTTGAAGATGGTCTGGCCCGCCGACACCACTTGCCCGGCTTCGGCCTCGCGGCTGGCGATCACGCCGTCGGCCGGGGCGCGCAGCTGCGCATAGCCGGCCTGGTTGCGCAGCACATCGAGGTTGGCGCGGGCGGCGTTGGCCTGGCCCTGCGCGGCCTTGAACGCAGCCGACTGCTGGTCCAGCTGCGAGCGGCTGACCAGTTGCTGGTCGGCCAGCACCTGGTAGCGCTTGAGGTCATCACGGGCACGCACCAGATCGGCTTCGGCCGCAGTCAGCTGTGCCTGCGAGGCACGGGCCTGCAGCGCGAAGTCGGCCACGTCCAGCTCGGCCAGCACATCGCCCTTCTTCACCCGTTGCCCGGCATCGACGTGGCGCTTGACCAGGTTGCCGCCGACGCGGAACGACAAGGGGCTCTCCTGCCGCGCACGTACCGTTCCAGGGAACGCCGCCGGCGCCTGCCCGGCCTGCTCCCCGGGATGGACCACCAGCACCGGCACGGCCGCCTGTGGCGCCTGTTCCTGCCCAGAACAGGCTGCCAGCGCAGCCACCCACACCATACCGCCCATCCAGCGCACGATCTTCATCGGTCAACGTCCTGAAAACGCAGGGTTGCAACTAAGGGGGAGCCGCGACTGCCGGCCCAATTTAATAAACCGGCCGGTATAGTATAAATATCGAACCGCTTGGTCTAGTATTAGCGCGATGAGTTCTCCCACTTCCCGAAAGCCGTCGGCCAAGCCTGCTGTCAAGGCCGCCGGACCCGGGCGTCCCAAGGACCTCGGCAAGCGCGCAGCGATCCTGGATGCCGCCAAGGCCCTGTTCATCGAACAGGGCTATACCGGCGTGAGCATGGACACCATCGCCGCCCAGGCCGGTGTCTCGAAGCTGACCGTGTACAGCCATTTCGGCGACAAGGAGACCCTGTTCTCCGAGGCCGTGCAGTCCAAGTGCATTGAAATGCTGCCCGACGCGCTGTTCGTGGCCGATGCGGATGGCCCGCTGCGCGACCAGCTGATCGGCATCGGCCTGGCGTTCTTCCAGCTGATCACCTCCGACGCGGCGATCTCGATCCAGCGCATGATGATGTCGCCGGAGACCGACGAGCGCCTGCGCGAGCTGTTCTGGAAAGCCGGCCCGGAGCGTACCTGCGAGGCCCTGGCGGACTTCCTTCGCGCGCGCGCCGAGCGTGGCGAACTGGAGATCGCCGACTATGCACTGGCGGGCGAACAGTTCCTGACCCTGGTCAAGGGCGAAGTGCACATGCATATGATGTGCGGCATGCCACTGTCACCGGTGGAGTGCGACCCTCTGGTCCACGTCACCGCCAGCGTCGACTTCTTCCTGCGCGCGTATGCGCCGCGAGGGGCCGGAACCGGCTGAAACGGCAAACCTGAATGAACCGGAGGTCGCGATGACTTCCGGCACTGCGACCCCGGCCCCCCGGCAGCTGATGCTCTGGGCGCGCCGCCGGCCTCCGGCACCGGTAAAATGGCCGGCCCACTGCGCTGGATTTGAACCTCATGACGATTGATTACGCCCACGCCCGCGAACTGATGGTGGAACAGCAGATCCGTCCCTGGGACGTGCTGGACATCAAGGTGCTCGACGTCCTGGCCCGCCTGCCGCGCGAGGCCTTCGTCGCCGACGCGCACCGGGCACTGGCCTACGCCGATGTCGAACTGCCGATCGGCAATGGCCAGAAGATGATGAAGCCGGTCATCGAGGGCCGTACCCTGCAGGCGCTGGACCTGCAGCCGGGTGACGAAGTGCTGGAAATCGGCACCGGCAGCGGCTTCCTGTCGGCCTGCATCGGCGCGCTGGCGCGCGACGTGCTGAGCCTGGAAATCGACCCGGAGCTGGCCGCCGCCGCGCGCGCGCGCCTGGACGCCTCCGGCCTGGGCACCAATGTCCGTGTGGAAGTGGCCGACGCCCTGTCCTGGCAGACCGAACGCCGCTTTGACGTGATCTGTGTCACTGGTGCGGTCGACGTGGTGCCGTCACAGTTCGCTTCGTGGCTGCGTCCGGGCGGTCGGCTGTTCGTGATCCACGGCCGTTCGCCGGCGATGGAGGCCCTGCTGGTCAAGGCCGACGGCAGCAGCGAGTCCCTGTTCGAGACCGATATCGATTACCTGCGTGGTGCCGCCCCGGCCCCCCAGTTCCACCTCTGAGTCCAAGGAAGCCGCAATGATCCGCCGATCCCTCGCTGTTGCGCTGGCCACTGCCCTGCTGCCGTTGTCCGCCCATGCCGCCGACCTGCTGCAGGTCTACGAAATGGCCCGCAATGGCGATCCGCAGCTGTCGGCCGCCGAATCGACCCGGCTGTACGACAAGGAAGGCGCCGTGCAGGCGCGTGCCGCCCTGCTGCCGCAGATCAACGGCCAGGCCACGCTGAACCGCACGCGCAGCGAGCCGAACGCGGACGCCAATTCCGGCTCGTTCACCAACAAGCGCCGCACTTACACGATCGACGGCAGCCAGACGCTGTTCAACTGGACCCAGATCAACAACCTGCGCTCGCAGCGTGAGCTGAGCAAGGCGGCGGATTTCACCCTCGATTCGGCCAACGACAGCCTGATCGTGCGCACCTCGGCGGCCTACTTCAACGTGCTGGTGGCGATCGAATCGCTGAACGCCGCACAGACCAACGAAGCGGCCGCGAAGAAGCAGTTCGACTTCGCCGACAAGCGCCTGGAAGTGGGCCTGGCGCCGATCACCGACGTGCACGAAGCACGCGCCCAGTACGACCAGGCGCGTGCCAACACCATCGTTGCGCAGAACACCCTGGCCGATAACTACCAGGCCCTGACCGAACTGACCGGCCAGCCGGTGACCAACCTGCGTGGGCTGCCGGCCGACTTCCGCCCGGAAGTGCCGGCCAACCGCGGCAACATCGATGAGCTGGTGCAGCAGGCCACCACCCAGAATCCGGCGCTGAAGGCGCAGGAACTGAAGGTCAGTGCCGCCGAAGCCGGCGTGCAGGCCGCCCGCGGCGGCCACTACCCGACCCTGTCGTTGGGCGGCAGCTGGGGCAAGAGTGCAACGTGGGGTGACAGCACCGGCGCCGGCTCGCTGTCGCCGGATGCCCGCACCAACAGCATCGGCCTGACCCTGAGCGTGCCGATCTTCGCCGGTGGCGCCACCCAGTCCGGCGTGCGCCAGGCACTGGCCCAGCGTGACATCGCCCAGGACGGCTACGAGCAGCAGAAGCGCGCCCTGGACCGCAACACCCGCAATGCGTACCAGACCCTGGTGCAGGGCATCAGCGAAGTGGAAGCCCGCCGCCTGGCGGTGGTTTCGGCACAGAGCGCCTATGACGCCTCGCAGGTTGGCCTGGAAGTCGGTACCCGTACCGTGCTGGACGTGATCCAGAACCAGCGCATCCTGTTCTCGGCGCAGCTGGACTATGCGCAGGCCCGCTACACCTTCCTGCAGAACCGCCTGCTGCTGAGCCAGTCGCTGGGTGCGCTGGACGTGGCCGAACTGCAGGACGTCAACCGGCTGCTGACCCAGGACGCAGGCAACCCGGCCACGACCACGCACTGAGGTTTCGCCTGGCCGGCAACGAAGAAGCCACCCGCGAGGGTGGCTTTTTTGTGGGCATGCTTCCGTGCGCGCCCAGCCGCGGCAGGGTCCCGGCGGCGGTCAGAGCGGCCACGCCCGCAGGCGTTCCAGCGCTGCAAGCAGGCACAGCGCGACCGCCAGCGGCGCCAGCAACGGCATCAGCAGCCCGCGCGCGGCTGCATCCTGCCGCGCTCCGGTCCGTGGCCGCAGTACCGCCAGGCACAGGGCCGCCATCACCAGCAGGGTTGCGCTGCCCGGCAGCGCCGGCAGGCTGCCCGGGGGCAGCCACAGCGCCAGCATCACCACCAGCAACCCGATCGCCACCGTGACCGGGCCCGCGCCCGGACGTCCTGCCGCGGCCGGCAGGCGTGGCCACAACGACGTCGCCAGCCGCACGGCCAGCATCAGCAGCACCAGCAGCAGCGCCGCCAGTCCCGCCGCACCGCCCAGGGGCAGCAACGGCTGCATCCATTGCAGCTGCGGATGCACCTGCAACGCCACCGACAGTGGCCGGGAGCTGGCCAATGCGGAAAATTCGACCAGCCCGGCCTGCAGTGCCGCGAGCACGATCAACAGCAGCATCGCCAGCAACGAGACCAGCGCCAGCAACGCCGGCTGCCAGGCCGCACCCTGCCGGCGCAGCGCAGGAAAGCCCAGGGCCAGGCCGACGCTGGCAAATATCCCCAGCAGCGGCACCGCAGCCGCCAGCACCCCGCCCAGCCCGAACCGATACGGGGCGGTTGCCGGTGGCAGCCAGGGAATCCAGTGCGCGTAGTGCACGTGGCGTGCCGCCAGGGCCAGCAGCAGCAACCCCACGCCGATCTTCACCGTCAGCAGGGCGCACACCACCAGGGCCACGCGCCGGGGCGGCAGCAGCGCCAGTGCAGCCAGCAGCAGGCCCACGCCTGCCGCCGCCAGCGTCGGCAGCGGATCGCAGGCCTGCAGGCCTGCCGCAGCCAGCGCCGCATGCGCGTGGAGGACCATCGATTGGGTCACCCCCGCCGTGGTCGCCACCAGTTCCAGCAGCAAGGCCAGGCCGAGCACGCCTGCCACGCGGGAGCCCCAGCTGGCGGCCAGCAAGCCGTGCAGGCCCCCGGCCGCCGGCCACCGCACTACCAGCTCCTGCAGGCAGCACAGCACCAGGCCTGCCCCCAATGCAGCCAGCACCAGGCTCAGCACGATGGCCGGGCCCGCCTGTGCGGCCGTGTGCTGGCCCACCAGCGCGATCACGCTGCCCCCCACCAGCAGCGTCAGCGCCACCACCGCCAGATGGTCCATTCCCAGCCGGGCCCCACCGGTGCCGTCCCTGCCGCTGTCGCCGTCCATCGCAAGTTCCCTTGATATCCGCCCAAGCGCGGTCGACAGCAGGCTGGCAGCCTGCGTCGCCCTGCGGAATCGGAATCGGTGCCGTGCGCGCTGCGTTGTGATCGCAGGCACGCTGTCATCAGCGGGGTCGGTCCGGCAGCGACAGAAAAATCGTCGCTAAGCAGAATTGATGAAGTTGATCACGACAATGGCTTGCAGCGGCGCCGACGCCGCTGCGCCGGGATCACCCGCGCGGCGGCGGCAGGTGCGGCGCGACCAGGGCCAGCGTGCGCTGCAGCGCGCCCCGGCCATTGCTGACCAGCGTGCAGCCCGCGCGAGCCATGTCTTCGCGCGCCTGCGCATCGTCGAGCAGGTGCTGCAGCAGATCGCCCACCGCCTGCGCGTCCTCGCCGATCAGCAGCGCGCCAGCCTCGCGCATGCGCCGGGAGATTTCCGCGAAGTTGTGCAGGTGTGGGCCCGTCACCGCCGCCGTTCCCATCGCCGCGGGCTCCAGCAGGTTGTGGCCACCGATGGCCTGCAGGCTGCCGCCCACAAAGGCGACCTGCGCGCAGGCATAGAACGGCATCAGCTCGCCGAGCGTATCGATGACGAACACGTCGGTGGCCGCGTGCGGCCACTGGTCCACGCGGCGGGTCGCCACGCGCCAGCCCTGTTCGCGTGCCAGCGCTTCCACCTTGGGGAACCGCTCGGGATGGCGCGGCGCCCACAGCAGCAGCAGGTCCGGATGCTGCGCGCGCAGGCGGCGGTGCAGGTCGATCACCGCCTGCTCCTCGCCATCGTGGGTACTGGCGGCGATCCACACCGGGCGTGCGGCCGGTACCCGCGCATGGAACTGTTCGACGAAGCCCTGCACGTCCGGCGTGGCGATGTCGAACTTCAGGTTGCCCAGGGCCTGCACCTGGCGGGGCTCGGCCCCCAGCTGCACGAAGCGCTCGGCATCGTCCTGCGACTGCGCGGCCACGCAGGTGACGGTGCGCAGCGCACGGCGGATCAGTGCCGCCAGCAGCCGGTAGCCACGCAGCGAGCGGGCGGACAGGCGGGCATTGAGGATGTAGACCGGAATGCCGCGGTCGCGGCAGCCGAACAGCATGTTCGGCCACAGTTCGGTTTCCAGGATCAGCGCCAGGCTGGGCTGGAAATGGCCGAGGAAGCGGTTGACGCTGCCCGGCACGTCGTATGGCAGGTAGACGTGGTCCAGCGCGTCGCCCCACAGCGCGCGCACGCGCTCGGAGCCGGTCGGGGTGATGGTGGTGATGACCCAGCGGATGTCCGGGCGCTGCTGGCGCAGTGCGTTGACCAGCGGTGCGGCGGCATTGACCTCGCCCACCGAGACCGCGTGCAGCCACACCCGCGGCTGGCCGGTCGGCTGCGGATAGGAGGCATAGCGTTCGTCCCAGCGCCGGAAGTACTCACGGACCCGGAAGCCGCGCCAGACCAGGTGGTACACGGTGATCGGCAGCAGGATGTAGAGCACGACCGAGTACAGGCCGCGCAGGATCCACTCGACAGGGTCTTTGCGCATGCGGCAAGGATACGGGAGCCCCCCGGGAAAGACACGCGGCGGCCTTGGTAGAATGCCGCAATGTCCGATGCCACCACCGCCGTCCGCCCGTCGCTGCGCGATCCGCGCAACTGGCCGATGTTCGCCGCCATGTTCGGCGCCTTCGCCATCGCCCGCCTGCCGTGGCTGCTGCAGCGCGCGCTGGGCCGGGGCGTCGGCTGGATCACCTGGCGCCTGCTCGGCAGCCGCCGCCGCGCCGCCGAGGTCAACCTGCAGCTGTGCTTCCCCGAGAAGGACGAAGCGTGGCGCCAGCGCCTGGTGCGCGACAGTTTCGACGCGCTGGGCGTGGGCGTGTTCGAGTGCATCCGTGCCTGGTGGGGCAGCATCGACCGCATCCGCCCGCAGGTGCGGATCGAAGGCCTGGAACACCTGCGGCAGATGCAGGCCGAGGGCCGCGGCGTGCTGCTGGTGTCCGGCCACTTCATGACCCTGGAGATGTGCGGACGCCTGCTGTGCGACTACGTCGATCTTTCCGGCATGTACCGCAAGCACAAGAACCCGGTGTACGAGTGGGCGGTGAAGTTCGGCCGCCTGCGCTATGCCAAGGCGATGTTCGCCAACGAGGACATCCGCGCGACCGTGCGCCACCTGAAGAAAGGCGGCTTCCTGTGGTACGCGCCAGACCAGGACATGCGGGGCAAGGACACCGTGTTCGTGCCGTTCTTCGGCCACACCGCTTCAACCATCACCGCCACCCATCAGCTGGCACGCATGACCGGCTGTGCGGTGATTCCGTACTTCCACCGCCGCGAAGGCGGAAAGTACTTCCTGAAGATCGGCGCACCGCTGGAGAACTTCCCCAGCGAGGATGTGGAGGCCGATACCACCCGGGTCAACCAGGCCATCGAAGCGATGGTGCGCGAGGCTCCCGACCAGTACCTGTGGATCCACCGCCGCTTCAAGCGCCAGCCCGGCGGCCGGAGTGATTTCTACAAATAACGGTGGGGCGGGATGGTTTCATGTGCAGCTTGATCCACGCCATGCGTGGAGGCTCTGCATCCGGGTGCCGGCACCTACAACGGCCAACGGCACCATGCGTGCGGGTACTCACCCAACGTGCTGGCCAGGCCCGCACGGACCGGATTGGCCAGGATGTACATCGCCTTCTCGTGAAGGGATTCATCGCTGCGTACGGCGTGGTCGTGGTAACCGTGCTGCCACAGCGGCCCTTGTCGCTCCAATCGCCGGTTCAACAGACGGTTGCTGCGTGATTTGAGCAGGGCCATGCACTCGGCCAGGGCTCCTCCGCGCAGCTCCATCAGCCAGTGCAGATGGTCGGGCATGACCACCCAGGCCAGGCTGTGGCTGAAGCTCTTGCGCTCTACGAAGCGCAGTGTGTCGATAAGGATCGCCACGTTTGCCGCATCGGCGAACAACGGTTCGCGGCCGAGGGTTGCTGTGGTCAATGAGTACACGTTGCCGGATCGGGAATACCGACCGTAGCGAAGTCTGGGGCTGGCCATGCCTCCAGCGTGCGATACGCAGGGAAACACCGTTAGTGGTGGTTGACCGGTAGTTGCGTCGGGAAAGCGCCATCCACGCATGGCGTGGATCTACCCAAGCATGCTCCGTTCGGTACGGGCAGTCGCGCCACGCCATGCGTGGATAGACGATCACACCACCGTCGGCGTGTCGTCCGCGTCCCGCGCCAGCAGGCTGCCGGCAAACAACGCAGCCAGCAGCACGGTCAGCCCCCCCCAGAACGCGGAGTAGAACGCCAGGTGCGTATTGAGCGGGAACACCGTCACCGCCAGCGCCAGCATCGCCGGCCGGGCGCGGTCGCGCGCGGCTGCCGGAGCGTACCGCCAGGCCCGCCAGGCCTGCGCCACCGCCGCCAGCCACAGCAGCAGGCCCAGCACGCCGGTCTCGGCAAGGATTTCCAGCACGATCTGGTGGGCGTGCAATGCCGGTTGATGGCCCCACACTGCCGGGCCATCCTCGGCGACGCACGCCGGATATGCATCGCGGAAGCCACGCGCACCGACGCCGTTGACCGGATGTTCCTCGATCATGCACACGGCCGCCTTCCAGATGCGGGCACGCCCCGAGAGTGCCTGGTCGACGCCCTGCCCATCTTCGTTCCAGGCCTGCGCCGTACGCGCAACCCGTTCGCGCAGCTGCGGCGCGCCCGCGGCCAGCGCGGCAGCGCCCAGCGCCGCCAGCACGGCCAGCAGCAGCAGCCGCTTCCCGCCGAACTGGCGCACGCCGCTGTAGGCCAGCACCAGCACAAAGGTGATCCACGAGGCACGCGAACCGGCCAGCAGCAGCACGCACCCCAGTGCGGCGGCAGCCAGCAGCCAACCCGCATTGCCAAACCGCCGTGCCATCGGCAGCAGCAGGAACGGTGACAGGCTGGCCAGCACCTGGCCGAACTTCAGGTTGCACGGCCCGAGCGCGCCACTGAGGCGGTCGGCCAGCGCGGCTTCGTCGGCCGGGCACAGCGCGTGGCCACTCACGGCCAGCTTCAGGTGTTCCAGCGACCAGAACCAGGGGCTGGTGCCGGCCAGCGCCTGCACCAGCGCGTCCAGCGTCCACGCGCCGGTGATCAGCGCCAGCCCGCCAAAGGTCAGCCGCCGCCGCTCCGGTGTGGCCACTGCGATCGCCACCAGCCACATGAAGGGCAGGTAGCGCAGGCCAGCGGCGGCCTTGGTCCACGAGGCGGAAGGATCAATGGCGTCGAAGGCTGAGAACGCCTGCGGCAGCCAGTAGCCGAGGAACAGGATCGAGGTCAGCGCCCAGGCTGCCGTGCTCAACAGGTGCGGGCGGCGCTGCAGCCGGCGCATGACCATGCGCGCGGCAGCGTACAGCGCGCCCAGTCCGAGCACGGTTTCGGCGATGCCCGGCAACGGCCACATCGCCACGTACGCGAGCACCCACCAGGGTGCCCAGCGCCCGGCGCGGTCGTCGCGCACCAGGACGGAAGGGTCAGCCGGCGAGGTCGGCATAGAGGCGGAGCGTATCGCGCTGCATGGCCTGCAGGGTAAACGGGATACGGGTCGGCAAGGACGGCGGCTGCGCCAGCAGGGCCAGCGCACGTTCACCCAGTGCGCGCGCGTCGCCGTGCGGTACCGCACCGCTGGGCTGCAGCTGCTGCAGCAGTTCGCCGACGCCGCCGTGGTTCCAGCCCAGCACCGGGCGGCCGACAGACAGCGCCTCGACCACGGTGCGGCCAAACGCTTCCGGTTTGTCCGACAGTTGCAGCACCAGATCGCTGGCGGCGTAGGCCTGGGCGATACGTGCGGTTGGCGTGCTGATGTGCAGCGCCTCGGTTACGCCCAGGGCCGCAGCCTGGCGGCGCAGGTCGGCCACGTAGGCCTCGCGCCCGGGTTCGTCGGTGCCCAGCATCCACAGCTGGGCAGGCACGCCGGCGGCACGCACATCGGCCAGCAGCTGCAACGCGTGGGCGTGGCCCTTCAGCCGGGTGCCGCGCCCCGGCAGCAGCAGCAGCGGGCCGTGCACCTGCGCCAGCCAGGGGTAATCGGCCGCCAGGGCCAGCCGCGGGCGGCGGTCGGCGCGCGCCACGCGCGGGAACTGGCCGACATCCACACCCCGCGGTATGACCTGCAGGTTGTCTTCCGGCACCGTCGGGTAGTGGCGCTGCACGTAGGCGCGCACGGTATTGGACACGCAGATCACGCGTTCGCCGCTGGTCATCACCGCGCTGTAGCGGCTGGGCGAATTCAACCCGTGCACGGTGGTCACCCAATGCGGGCGCTGCGCGGCAGGCAGCGCACGGATCGCATAAAGGCCCAGCCACGCCGGCAGCCGCGATCGGGCATGCACGATATCCGCGCCGACCTCGGCAAACAGCCGACGCAGGGTCGGCAGATGGCGCAGGGTCAGGAGCGACTTGCGGCCAATGTCCAGGGTGAGGTGCTCGGCACCGCTGTCCAGCAGCGGCTGCACCAGGCGGCCGCCGGCAGACACCACCAGCGCACGATGGCCTGCGGCGACCAGGGCCGCAGCGATTTCCAGGGTCGAGCGCTCGACACCGCCGGAGTGCAGCGCCGGCAGCAACTGCACCACGGTCAATCGGCGCATCGAAAGGGCCGCCGTTTAGTCGGCCAGCACGAACACGGAACCGCAGTAGGGGCACTGCGCTTCGCCGTTGGGTTCGTCTTCGATCGGCAGGTACACCCGCGGATGCGAGTTCCACAGCGCCATTTCCGGGGTCGGGCAGCTCAGCGGCAGATCGCTGCGGTGCACGGTGTAGCGCTTCTCGGCGTTGGCGGGCGCGGTGGCGGTATGGCTCATGGCGGATGTCGATGAACGGGTTGCGAGGCCTGTGATTCTAGCATCTGGGCCGCGCCGACATTGCGCCGCAACGGGCCATTGCGCGCGGCGGGCGGTCCTTCGCAGCGCTCCCTGCGCGCCGGGCCGCTGTACCCGCTCGATTCACACGGGGGTTGCGGCAGGTTCGCCGGCCAGAATCGGTCCCGACGATATTTCCCGCATTTGGATCGAACTAAATGGCACTTGTCAGCGCGCGGCGGCTGTTGCAGGATCGGCCCAGGTCACCACCGACCTGCTCACTCCGACCCGATCGCATGGCCCGCCCCCACCGGACCGGCATCGCCTCTTCCACTGCCATCCTGGCGGGCGGAGCGATGCTGCCCGTGGTGTCCGCCGATGCGGGTGCTACCCGCCGCCAGCCCTTCCGGGAGACCCTTGCATGACCCTGTCCGATCCACGCCGCGCCCTGCTTCCGCTCGCCCTGGCCCTGGCCTGTGCGACCACTGCGATGCCGGTGCTGGCACAGGGGCTGCAGACCTCGTTCGAACCGGGCGAACCGGCCCCGACACAAGCCGCCGGCGCACTGCAGGTCGCGATCGGCAATGGGCCGGCCGCGCCCTACACCGCCAAGCGCAACGCCGGCTACAGCGGCCTGCATGCGCTGCACTACAGCAGCGAGGGCGGCAGCGCGCGGCGCGAACTGTTCAGGACCGACCTGCCGATCGAGGCCGATACCACGCTGTCGTGGCTGGTGCTGCCGGAAATCGTCGGCGGCGACAGCGTGGCCTCGACGTATGTCTCGCTGGACCTGCTGCTGGACGACGGCAGCCGCGTATCGGCCGGTGCAGCGCGCGACCAGCATGGCGTGGCGATCGGCGCGCGTGCGCAGGGCGAGTCGAAGACGCTGTACCCGCAGCAGTGGGCACGCAGGGCGGTGCGGCTGGGCGAGGTGCCCGCACTGAAAGGCCGCCGCGTGGTGGCGATCGAGCTGGAGGTGGCCAGTGCCGAAGGTGCACCGGTCTCCGGCTGGATCGACGACGTACGCCTGGACGCAGTGCCGAGGCAGCAGCCACAGCGCGTCTCCGACTGGGTGCTGACCACCCGCGGCACCCAGGCCAATGGCACGTTCTCGCGCGGCAACAATTTCCCGGCCACGGCGGTGCCGCACGGGTTCAACTTCTGGACCCCGGTGACCGACGCCGGCGCGTTGAACTGGCTGTACCGCTGGAACGAGCAGAACGATGCACAGAACCGCCCGCAGCTGCAGGCGCTTGCGCTGAGCCACCAGCCCAGCCCGTGGATGGGCGACCGCCAGACCTTCCAGGTGATGCCTTCGGCCAGCCGTGGCGTGCCGGACGCCGACCGCCGCAAGCGCGCGCTGTCGTTCGACCGCCGCCATGAAAGCGCGCGCCCGTATCGCTATGACGTGCGCTTCGACAATGGCATCGCTGCTGCCATCGCGCCGACCGATCATGCCGCGCTGTTCCGTTTCGAGTTTCCCGAGGGTGGCGATGCCAACCTGCTGTTCGACAATGTCGATGCGCGCGGTGGCCTGAGCCTGGACCCGGCGACGCAGACCCTCAGCGGCTACACCGATACGCGCAGCGGCCTGTCCAACGGCGCCAGCCGCATGTACGTGGTGGCCAGCTTCGACAGGCCCTGGCGCAGCAGCGGTCGCATCGACACCGGGCGCCCGACCGGCTACATCAAGTTCGATGCCGGTAGCGACCGGCGGGTGACGATGCGCATCGCCACCTCGCTGATCTCGGTGGAGCAGGCGCGGCACAACCTGGCGCTGGAAATCGCTTCAACCGACACGCTGGAGAGCGTGGCCGGACGCGCGCAGGATGCGTGGGACGCACGCCTGGCCCGCTTCGACATCGGCGATGCCAGCGACGACCAGAAGACCACGCTGTACTCCAGCCTGTACCGGCTGTACCTGTATCCCAATTCCGGGCATGAGAACGCCGGCAGCGCGGCCGCGCCGGACTGGCGTTACGCCAACCAGGCCAGCGCCAGCGACGACAACACCGAGGGTAGCGCGAACCGCAGCTTCACCGGCGTGCGCGATGGCAAGGTGTTCGTCAACAACGGCTTCTGGGACACCTTCCGCACCACCTGGCCGGCGTATGCCCTGTTCACGCCCGACGATGCCGGGCAGATGGTGCAGGGCTTCATCGAGCAGTACCGCGCCGGCGGCTGGATCGCGCGCTGGTCGTCGCCGGGCTACGCCGACCTGATGGTCGGCACCAGCTCGGACGTGGCCTTCGCCGATGCCTGGCTGAAGGGCATCGGTGGCTTCGATCCGGCCGAGGCCTACGCCGCCGCGCTGAAGAACGCGACCGTGGTCCCGCCCGATCGCCATGTCGGCCGCAAGGGCATGGATCGTTCGACCTTCCGTGGCTACGCCAGCGCGGACGTGCACGAAGGCATGTCGTGGACGATGGAAGGCGCGCTCAATGACTTCGGTATCGCCAACATGGCCGATGCGCTGGCCAGGCGCGTGGCCACGCCGGCCGCACGCGAGCGCTACCGCACCGAGGCTGAGTACTTCCGCTATCGCGCCGCCAGCTACGCGACGATGTTCGATCCGGCCGCCGGCTTCTTCCAGGGCCGCAACGCCGATGGCCGGTGGCGCGTGGACGCCAAGGACTACGACCCGCGCGTGTGGGGCCATGACTACACCGAATCCAACGGCTGGACCTTCGCCTTCACCGCCGCCCACGATGGCGAAGGCCTGGCCGCGCTGTACGGTGGCCGCGACAAGCTGGCGGCGAAGCTGGATACCTTCTTTGCCACGCCGGAAACCGCCGACCCCGCGTTCGCCGGGTCCTACGGCGGCACCATCCATGAGATGACCGAAGCGCGCGATGTGCGCATGGGCATGTACGCGCACAGCAACCAGCCGGCGCACCACATCCCGTGGATGTACCTGTACGCCGGGCAGCCATGGAAGACCCAGCAGCACGTGCGCGAGATCCTGTCGCGGCTGTACGTCGGCAGCGAGATCGGCCAGGGCTACCCGGGCGACGAGGACAACGGCGAGACCTCGGCGTGGTACGTGCTGGCGTCGCTGGGCCTGTACCCGCTGCGCATGGGCGCCCCGGAGTACGTGATCGGATCGCCGGCCTTCCGCCACGCGCGGGTGGAGCTGCAGGGCGGCGCGGTGCTGACCGTGAACGCGGCCAACAACTCGCGCGAGAACGTCTACGTGCAGTCACTGAAGATCAACGGCACGCCGTGGACGAAGACCTGGGTGCCGCACGAGCTGATCGCCAAGGGCGCAACGCTGGACTTCGAGATGGGCCCGCAACCGTCGCGCTGGGGCAGCGGCGCCGATGACGTGCCGCGCTCGTTGACCGCGCGCGGCCAGCGCCCGCAACTGCTGCACGACCTGCTCGGCAGCGGCGCGAAGGCGGCGTTGGCCGATGGCCGCGCGCTGCCGGCGCTGGTCGATGACGATGCGGCCACCAGCGTGGGCCTGGGTGGCGGCGCAACGATCACGCTGACCGGCCTGGGCGACGGCACGCCGACGATGTACACCCTCACCAGCGGTGACGGCCGCATCCAGGGCGGTGAATGGACGCTGGAAGCGCGCAACGGCAACGGCCGCTGGACCGTGCTCGACCAGCGCAGCGGCGAAGCCTTCGAGTCTGCCCGCCAGACCCGTCCGTTCCGCATCGCCCGGCCAGGCCGCTACGATGCGTACCGGCTGCGCCTGGCCGCCCCCGGCCGGCTGCCGCTGGCGGAGATCGAACTGTTGGCACCCAGCGCCGTACAATGAACCCCATGCGCTACCGTCTGTTGCCCCTGGCCCTTGTTGCCCTTTCCTTCCCCAGCTTCGGCCAGACCCAGGCCTTCGACGCGCAGCTGACCCGCGACGGCGTCACGCTGAACTACCAGGACGCCCGGGGTGCCCTGGTCGCGCCGCAGCGCAAGCGGATCATCGATACGTTCTACTTCGCCTACCTGCGCGAACGTGCGGACTTCCACCCGGCCGCGCCGGCGATGGTGCGCATCGTGATCGATCCGGCCTACACCGGCATCGCCTTCGTCGGTGACAAGGACCAGGCGGCGACGATCACCATCAACCCCGGCTGGTTGGCGCAGCACCCCAACGACATCGACCTGGTCACCCATGAAGCCATGCACATCGTGCAGGGTTACCCGGGCTATGGCGATGCGCGGGTGCCGGGCTGGCTGGTGGAAGGCATCGCCGACTACGCGCGCGACCGCTACGGCATGGACAACGCCGCTGCCGGATGGGCACTGCCGGGCAAGGTCGAGAAAGGGCAGAACTTCGACAGCGGCTACCGGGTCACCGGCGCGTTCCTGAAGTGGGCCGACGCCGAATACCCGGGCCTGGTGCTGGCACTGGACACGGCCCTGCGCGACGGTCGCTATGCACCGGCACTGTGGCAGAAGCACACCGGCAAGGCGCTGCCGGCGCTGTGGGCGCAGTACGCCAAGCCGCGTTCGGATCCACCGCCGCCGGCGCCTGCACGCCGCGGCAAGCGGCGCTGACGCCGACGTACCACCCACTACCCGGGCCTTGCCCCGGGCCGTCGTCTACGCCTCAGCGCGACTGCACGAAACCGGCGTACAGCGCGAACAGCTGCTGGAAGTACCGCCGCGTCAGTCGATTGCGCATGACACCCTCGCCCATGAGAAGTTGGTCGGGCCCAGGGTGGGAAGGCCGGTCCGGTCCCTTCCCACGGCCGGGCCGCGTGGGCGTATTGGGCCGCAACGGCGTTGCAGGGAAATGACCGGGCGGCGTAGCGCGTGTGGCACAGACCGGGGTAGAGCCGGCCGCTGGCCGGCTGCCGTCGCGTGCCTGGACATCATTGCGGTTGCCGGCCAGCGGCCGGCACTACCCGTGTCCGCTTTGCGCAAACAGAAACGCGCCCCGTAGGGCGCGTTTCTGCAGATCGAACCGGAAAGAAGGCTTATGCCTTCTTTTCCGCTTCCAGCTGCTTCCTGATCTGCGCATCGACTGCGGCAATCGCGGTCATGTTCAGGATCCGGCGCGAGGTCGCGCTGGTGGTCAGGATGTGCACCGGCTTGTTCACGCCCATCAGGATCGGGCCGATCGCCACGCCATCGGTGAACACGCGCACCAGGTTGTAGGCGATGTTGGCCGCTTCCAGGTTCGGCAGCACGAACAGGTTGGCGCGGCCCTGCAGGGTCGAGCCCGGCAGCAGCTTCTGGCGCAGCGCTTCATCCCACGCGGTGTCACCCTGCATTTCGCCATCCACGTTCAGACGCGGGTTGCGCTTGAGCAGCAGCTCACGCACCTGGCGCATCTTCAGCGCATCCTTCGAATCATGGCTGCCGAAGTTGGAGTGCGACAGCAGCGCCACCTTCGGCTCGATGCCGAACAGCTTCATGCGGTAGGCCGCCTGCAGGGTCGCTTCGCACAGCTGCTCGGCGGTGGGGTCTTCCTGCACGTGGGTATCGACGAAGAAGAACACGCCCTGCTGGTTGATCACGCCGGTCATCGCCGAGGTCGAGGTGACCTTCGGCTCCAGCGGCAACACGCTGCGCACGTAGCCCAGCTTCTTGTGGAAGCGGCCGACGATGCCGGTCAGCATCGCATCGGCTTCGCCACGGGCGACCATCACTGCGGCGATCAGGGTCGGGCGCGAACGCATCAGGTTCTTCGCCGCGGCCACGGTCACGCCGCGGCGGCCGGTCAGGCCGTGGTAGTACTGCCAGTATTCGTTGAAACGCGGGTCATCGTTGATGTTGGTGACTTCAACGTTCTCGCCGATCTTCAGGCGCAGGCCGAGGCGCTCGATGCGCGACTCGATCACTTCCGGGCGGCCGATCAGGATCGGATGCGCCAGGCCGTCATCGACCACGTTCTGCACCGCCTGCAGCACCACTTCCTCTTCGCCTTCGGCGTACACCACGCGCTGCTTGTCGCTGCGCGCGCGGTCGTAGACCGGCTTCATCATCAGGCTGGTGCGGTAGACGAACTGGGCCAGCTTGTCGCGGTAGGCGCCCATGTCGTCGATCGGGCGCGAGGCCACGCCCGAGTCCATCGCGGCCTGGGCCACGGCGGCCGACAGTTCCACCAGCAGGCGGCGGTCGAACGGGCGCGGGATCAGGTATTCACGGCCGAAGCTCGGCGTCTCGCCACCGTAGGCCGAGCCCATGTCGGTGGCGGCACGGCGGGCCAGCGCGGCGATGGCACGCACGCAAGCGATCTTCATTTCCTCGTTGATCGCGGTGGCGCCCACGTCCAGCGCGCCACGGAACAGGTACGGGAAGCACAGCACGTTGTTGACCTGGTTCGGGTAATCCGAACGGCCAGTGCCGATGATCGCGTCCGGACGCGCGGCGCGCGCCACCTCCGGCATGATTTCCGGGGTCGGGTTGGCCAGGGCGAAGATCACCGGGTCCGGCGCCATGGTCTTGACCATCTCGGCGGTCAGGATGCCCGGCGCCGACAGGCCGAGGAAGATGTCCGCGCCGTCGACGATCTCGGCCAGGGTGCGCTTGTCGGTGTCACGCGCATAGCGCTGCTTTTCCGGGTCCAGGTCGGTACGGCCGGTGTGGATCACGCCCTCGCGATCGAAGGCCAGGATGTTCTCCGGCTTCAGGCCCAGCTGCACCAGCATGTTCACGCAGGAAATGCCGGCCGCGCCCATGCCCGTGGTCGCCAGCTTCACTTCCTCGATCTTCTTGCCGGTGATCGCCATCGCGTTGAGCACCGCCGCGCCGACGATGATCGCCGTGCCGTGCTGGTCGTCATGGAACACCGGGATCTTCATGCGCTCGCGCAGCTTGCGCTCGACCACGAAGCACTCCGGCGCCTTGATGTCTTCCAGGTTGATGCCGCCGAAGGTCGGCTCCAGCGAGGCGATGATGTCGACCAGCTTGTCCGGGTCGGTTTCATCCACTTCGATGTCGAACACATCGATGCCGGCGAACTTCTGGAACAGCACGCCCTTGCCTTCCATCACCGGCTTGCCGGCCAGCGCGCCGATGTTGCCCAGGCCCAGCACCGCGGTGCCGTTGGAGATCACCGCCACCAGGTTGCCGCGGGCGGTCAGCTCGCTGGCCTGCTGCGGGTCGGCCTTGATCGCTTCACAGGCATACGCCACGCCCGGCGAATACGCCAGCGACAGGTCGCGCTGGGTCAGCATGGGCTTGGTAGCGGAAACCTTGATCTTTCCCGGCGGGGACATCCGGTGGTAATCGAGGGCGGCCTGTTTGAAATCTTCGTTGGACATCGATGTGGGTTACATGAATGGGCAGAAGGGACAGGGGATCATACCCCCGTTGGAGCGTCTGGACCTGTCGCTATCCTGTCGCAACCATGCTGCGACCGCACAATTCCGTGCCGTATGCGACCGGAGCCCAGACCAGCATCGGCGCTGCCCATGACAGCCATGGGACGCCCTGAAACGCCGCGGGGCCGCCCCACTGTCGTGGCCGGCCCCGCGGTACCACACACCTGGATCAGCCCTTGGCCGGCAGCGCCTCGGGCAGTGCATCGACCGGCGGCGGCAGCTCGCTTTCGCGGCCATCCAGCGCCAGCTGCAGGCGGTTGCGGTCCAGCGCGCCTTCCCAGCGCGAGACCACCACGGTGGCCACGGCATTGCCGATGAAGTTGGTGAGCGAGCGGCATTCGCTCATGAAGCGGTCCACGCCCAGGATCAGCGCCATGCCGGCCACCGGCACTTCCGGCACCACCGCCAGGGTGGCGGCCAGGGTGATGAAGCCGGCACCGGTGACGCCGGCCGCGCCCTTGGAGCTGAGCATGGCGACCAGCAGCAGGGCGATCTGGTGGCCCAGGGTCAGTTCGGTATTGGTGGCCTGGGCGATGAACAGCGCCGCCAGGGTCATGTAGATGTTGGTACCGTCCAGGTTGAACGAGTAACCGGTCGGCACCACCAGGCCCACCACCGACTTGCTGCAGCCGGCGCGTTCCATTTTCTCCATCAGCGACGGCAGCGCCGACTCCGAGGAGGAGGTGCCCAGCACCAGCAGCAATTCGGCCTTCAGGTAACGGGCCAGCTTGAACACCGAGAATCCGCACAGGCGGCAGACCAGGCCCAGGATCACCGCCACGAACAGGAACGCGGTGAGGTAGAACGAGCCCACCAGCCAGGCCAGGTTGATCAGCGAACCGACGCCGTACTTGCCGATGGTGAAGGCGATCGCACCGAAGGCGCCGATCGGGGCCGCCTTCATCAGGATGTGCACCAGCTTGAACACCGGGGCGACCAGCGCCTCCAGGAAGTTGAGCACCGGCTTGCCCTTCTCGCCCACCATCGCCAGCGCGATGCCGAACAGCACGGCCACGAACAGCACCTGCAGGATGTTGCCGTCGACGAAGGCGCTGAGCAGCGTCTTCGGGATGATGTCCATCAGGAACCCGACCAGGGTCAGGTCGTGCGACTTCTCGACGTAGCTGTGCACCGCGGTCTGGTCCAGCTCGGCCGGGTTGATGTTCATGCCGGCGCCGGGCTGCACCACGTGCGCCACGATCATGCCGACGATCAGCGCCAGCGTGGAGAAGAACAGGAAGTACGCCATCGCCTTGGCGAACACCCGGCCCACCGTGCGCAGGTGGGTCATGCTGGCGATGCCGGTGACGATGGTGAGGAAGATCACCGGCGCGATGATCATTTTCACCAGGTTGATGAAGGCATCGCCCAGCGGCTTCATCTTTTCGCCGATCAGCGGTTCGTAATGGCCGAGGATGGCGCCCAGGACGATCGCCACGATCACCTGGAAGTACAGCTGGCGATAGATCGGCAACGGCTTTGCAGGCGCCGGGGCTGCGGTCGGGATGTGCATGGCGGACTCCGGAAGGGGCGTTTTCAGGCACGTACGGCCCCGGGACTGCACGGGAACCGTTACCGTGGAAACTGATCGCAGCGCCTGCACGGCACGCGCAACGCTGAGACCAATGGACGCCTTTGTACGCGCCGGGCACGCCAGCGCAGATAACCTATTGGTACTAGCCCCCCGGTTCAGGTGGCACGGGTGCCTACACTGGCGCCGCACCGCCCGATCCCGGGGAGCCTGGTGGCCCGGGCTGAACCGCTGGGCATGTCTTTGCGAAAGTTCCGGCCCTCGCGGCCGTTGATGTCCTGTCCACCTGCAATCCGAGAGAGCCGCACCCAACATGCGCCCGAATCCCACCCTGCTGGCCCTGTCGCTGGCCGCCCTTCCCGCCTTCGCCTCCGCTGCCGACTTCGACAACTGGCCGACCAAGTACACCTTCGGCGATGGCACCGAGCTGGCGGCCACCGCCAACATCGCCTACGACTACAACGACTTCTCCTCGGCCAGTGGCCTGGAAGACGACGATGCCGTGCGCCGCAAGGAATTCGGCGCGACGCTGAAAAAGAAGGGCGTCTACGACGCGATGGTGTACTACGACTTCCAGGCCGACACCTGGCTGGACGTGTTCGTGCGCTTCGAAAGCAAGGCCTTGTTCGGCCGTGACGTCGGCCGCTTCCGCTTCGGCTACATGAAGACCCCGGTTGGCCTGGATGCGAACACCTCCTCGCGTGCCGGCAGCTTCCTGGAGACCTCGCTGCCGGTGCAGGCCTTCTACGAAGGCCGCCGTACCGGTGTGGAGTGGGTGCTGGAACGGCCGCAGTACCTGCTGCAGGCCGGCGCCTATGGTGGCAAGGACCTGCAGGGCGACAATCCCGGCACGACCCAGGCCGTGCGTGCGGTGTGGACGCCGGTCAAGGCACCGGGTGATGTGATCCACCTGGGCCTGGCCTACTCGCAGGAAAACCCGCGTGGCTACAGCGATGGCCGCGACGTGCACCATGAGGCCAGCGCGCGCCTGCGTGCGCGCCCGGAAGCCGGCCTGACCGACATCCGCTACGTCGACTCCGGCGCGCTGGTCACCGCCGACCAGATCCGCCGCACCGGCCTGGAAGGCATCTGGATCCGTGGCCCGTTCTCGCTGCAGGCCGAAGCGCTGCGCGCCACGGTCACCCGCCATGACGGCAAGCCGGACTACACCGGCAGCGGCCAGTACGCGATGGCCAGCTGGGTGCTGACCGGCGAGTCGCGCCCGTACAACGCTGGCGCGGTGGCCAACATCAAGCCGGCGCACAACTACGGCGCGGTCGAACTGCTGGCCCGATACAGCCGTCTCGACCTGGACGATGGCAGCATCCTCGGCGGCCGCCAGCACGACCTGACGCTGGGCGCGAACTGGTACCTGACCAGCCACTTCAAGTTCCAGGCCAACTACGTGAAGGTCGACGCCAGCCGTCGTGGCGTGCACAGCACGCCGGAGATCTTCGAACTGCGCGCGCAGATGCACTTCTGACCCCTTCCACGTCAGACCCCGGCGGGCGTGCACTCCACGCCCGCCGGCCCTGCGTAGACTGCCGCCATGTACTGGCTCAGACGCCACCGGATGCTGCTGCTGACCCTGCTGGTGATGGTCGGTGGCACCCTGCTGTGCGCGATTGCAGCCGGCCACTATGCGTGGCGCCAGGCGCTGGCCAGTGAAAGCGCCCAGGTGCAGCGCCAGCTGCAGCTGTATGGCCAGGGCCTGCAACAGCGCATCGACCGTTTCGGCACCCTGCCGCAGGTGCTCGCGCTGGATCCGGACCTGCTGCAGGCGCTGCGCGTGCCCCCTTCCCCCGCCGAACGGCAGCGGCTGAACCTCAAGCTGCAGCGCGCCAACGAAGTCACCCGCACGTCCACACTGACCCTGGTCGGCCACGACGGCGTGGCGGTGGCCGCCAGCAACTGGGACCAGCCGACCAGCAACGTTGGCGAGAACTACAGCTACCGGCCCTATTACCGCCTGGCCCTGGCCCAGGGCCGTGGACGCTTCTACGGCATCGGCATGACCACCGGCGTGCCCGGCTACTACCTGTCCCAGGCGATCGAGGAAGGCGGCAAGCGGCTCGGGGTGGTGGTGATCAAGGTCGAACTGTCCGCACTGGAGCAGGAATGGTTGAGCAGTCCGGACGTGGTGCTGGCCAGCGACGACCACGACGTGGTCTTCCTCGCCAACCGTGACAACTGGCGCTACCGGCTGCTGCGCCCGCTCGGGGACATCGAGCGCCGCGAAATGCTCGACAGCCGCCAGTACGCCGATCGATCACTGCAACCGCTGCGCGCGCGCACCGAAGACCTGCTGGCCGACGGCGGACGCATGGTGCGGCTGCTGGACCCGGCGCTGGCGCAGCCCATGCTGTGGCAGACCCTGCCGCTGCCCGTCGAAGGCTGGAACCTGCACCTGCTGCACGATGCAGGGGCGGCCAGCGGTGCAGGACGCGATGCCGCGCTGGCCGGCGGCGCAGCCTGGCTTGCGCTGGGCTTCCTGACGCTGTTCGTGCAGCAGCGACGGCGCCTGGCCAAGCATCGCCTGCGCAGCCGCCGCGAGCTGGAAACCCTGCTCAAGCAACATGCACAGGAACTGCGCACCGCGCAGGACGGCCTGCTGCAGGCGGCCACCGAGGCCGACAGCGGCCTCAGCCGCAGCCTCGAGCACCTGCCGCAGGGCGTGGTGGTGATCGACCGGGAACTGCGCCTGGTCGCGTGGAACTCGCGCTATCTGGAACTGTTCCGGTTCCCGCCGGAGCTGGTGCGGGTCGGCCGCCCGATCGAGGAACTGTTCCGCTTCAACGCCCGTCGCGGCCTGCTCGGCCCCGGCCCGGTGGACGAAGCCATCGAGCGCCGCCTGAATCACCTGCGCAGCGGCCGCCCACACATGCGCGAGAGCGAAAAAGACGACGGCACGGTGCTGGAAATCCGTGGCAACCCGCTGCCCGACGGCGGCTTCGTCACCAGCTATGCCGACATCACCAGCTACAAGAACGCCGCGCGTGAACTGCGCTCGCTGGCCGATGCGCTGGAACACCGCATCGCCGAGCGCACCCGCGACCTGGACGAAGCTCGCCGCGAGGCCGAGCAGGCCAACCGCTACAAGACGCGATTCGTCGCCTCGGCCGTGCACGATCTGCTGCAGCCGCTCAATGCAGCGCGCATGTTCGTCTCGGTACTACGCGGCAAGCTGGGCGAGCCGGCGCAGCAGAAGACCGCCGACCATATCGACGCTGCATTGGCCGCGCAGGATGCGATCCTCAACAGCCTGCTGGATATCTCGCGCCTGGAATCAGGATCGCTGCAGGTCCGCGTGCGCGCGTTCGCGATTTCACCGCTGCTGGAAACCCTGGCACGCGAGTTCGGTATCGCTGCTCAGAGCCGCGGCCTGCAACTGGACTGGGTGGACACCCGCGCGGTGGTGGTCAGCGATGAAGCGCTGCTGCGCCGTATCCTGCAGAACTTCCTCTCCAACGCGCTGCGCTACACGCCACGTGGGCGCGTGCTGATCGGCTGCCGTCGCGCAGGCAACCAGCTGCGCATCGAAGTGCACGACCAAGGGCCCGGCATTCCGGAAAGCCTGCAGGGAGAGATCTTCGAAGAGTTCCGTCGCCTGAATGATGGCGTGGAACAGGAACGTGGCGCCGGCCTGGGCCTGGCCATCGTCGAACGCATCGGCCGCCTGCTCGGCCACCGCATCAGCCTGCGCTCGACCCTGGGCAGGGGCAGCGTGTTCGCCGTGAGCGTGGCACTCGGGCGCGCCGACGATGTGGTGGCAACCACCGCAGCGCCGGTCGTGGCGAGCGAACCCGCCGACGACAGCCCGCTGCGCCAATGCCGGGTGTGGAGCATCGACGACGATCCCCACGTCTGTGCAGCGACCCGCGCGTTGCTGGAACGCTGGGGTTGCCAGGTGGAGCTCGCCGACGGCCCGCAGGGCGCCCTGGAAATCGCCAGCGCGTTGAACGTGCCGCAGTTGCTGCTGCTGGACGTGCGCATGGGGCAATGGCACGGGCCGGACCTGTATGAAGCGCTGTGCACGCTGTGGAAGGCACGGCCGCCGGTGATCCTGGTGACCGCCGAGCGTGATGAGGCCCTGAAGGCGCATGCCGCCGAACACGGCTGGGGCTTCCTGCACAAGCCCGTGCGACCGCCTGCGTTGCGGGCCCTGATGACGCAGTTGCTGTTGCGGCATCGGGGATAGGACGACTCCATCGCGCGCGCCGCCGTGCCACGGCGCGAGAGGCGGTGCCCTTCGCAGATTCCCTACTGAACCCCAGACGTCTTCGCACACCATCTCTGGGTGGGAAGGAACGGAATGCCCCGCGTCGATAGGCACGCAAGGGGAGATTCCGAGCAGAGAAAGGGCAGTCTCCTGACTGACCAGCGCCACCGAGGAACGGAAGATTCCCGCATTCGGCTGATCGACAGACCGTACTGAAGACAGCCACAGCCTACGGCCGAGGATTCCGCATGCCCTGCCCTTACCCATCCATCGCGCTCCTCCGAGGCCGCCATCACATCACAGCGCTGCTCTTCTGCCCGTGCTGCGCGGGGTGCATCGCTGACAGACCTTCAGCGCCCGACATCAAACGCCTGTCAGAGGAGGCGGCATCCAGCTCCGAGGTGCAGGACTTGACCCGCCACTATCGGTCAGCACTTGAACGTGCGATGGCTCAGGAAGGTGTACTTGAAGGTTTTTCATGCGGCCTGAGCATCTGCATCGGTCTCGTCCGGAGCGGAAGCCTCGCCGGTCATGAAACATGGAGCCGCAGGTTTGCGTCGGATGCAGCCGCCCCCACCTACAGCTACGCTGACGCGTCTGAGGATTCCAGGATGGGATACGAGAACAGATTCATCTTTTCGACCGATCCGGCACTGCGCGCGATCAGCGGCAACTGACACGCCACATTCCGTTTTCGCCCCGGCGCCGTTGATTCAACCACTCCGAAGGTTCCGGACACCACTGCGGGGCCGTGCGGCCCACCCGGGTCAGCCGTCCATCCCTGCCCGCGCGTCGCCTTCCGGTTCCAGCGCCTTCACCAGCACCGCCGCCTGCGTGCGGCTATGGCATTCGAGTTTCTTCAGGATGGCAGTGACGTGCACCTTCACCGTGTTCTCGGCCAGGCCCAGCTCGTAGGCGATCTGCTTGTTGAGCAGGCCATCGGCCAGGCACAGCAGCACGCGGAACTGCTGCGGGGTCAGCTGGGCCAGGCGGCTGGCCAGCAACGCGTCGGCCTCCGAGCGCTCGGCGGCCATCGCCGGGAACCACAGGCCGCCGTCGAGCACCGCCTGCACGGCCTCGCCGATGGTTTCGGCCGGGGCCGACTTCGGGATGAAACCGGCCGCGCCGAACTGCTGGGCGCGGCGGATTACCCGCGGGTGGTCGTTGGACGAGAGGATCACCACCGGGATGTCAGGATGCGAGCCACGCACGTGCAGCAGCGCGGAAAAGCCATGGGCGCCAGGCATGGTCAGGTCGAGCAGCACCAGGTCCACGTCCGGCTGTGCGTCGAGCGCCTCGGCCAACGCATCGGCACTGGCCACCTCGCGCACCTGCGCCAGCGGCAGGCTCTGCCGCAGTGACTGCACCACCGCCGAACGCAGCAGCGGGTGGTCATCGGCGATCAGGATGGTGTATTCGCTCATGCCGCCATTGTACGGGCAGGTCGCCGCGTCAGCGCCCGGCCGGCTCGACGCTGCTGCGCCAGGCATCGAGGAACTGGCGGCGCTTGAGCGCATCCAGGTACACCAGCAGGCCTGGGCCCAGCTGGATCGGGCGGCGGCTGCGCCCAGGCGCATGGTCGCCACGCGCATTGCCGGTCACGATCGGCATCAGGCGCGCTTCCCGCGACAGCACCTGCTGGCCACGCGGCGACAGCAGGTAGTCGAGGAAACGCCGCGCCTCCTCCGGATGCGGGCCGGTACGCGGAATCACCGCGGTGCGCAGCACCACCAGCGTGTAGTCCTCGGGTTCGATGATGCCCAGGGGCGCGCCTGCGTCGATGCGGGCCTGCGCGTAGGAGCCAAGCACGTTGTACGCCAGCGACAGCTGGCCGCTGGCCACCCTGTCCAGCAGCACGCCGGTGCGCTCCTCGCGCACCACATCGTTGTCGCCGAGTGCGCCCAGCAGCGCACCGGCAATGCTGCCGCGCTGCGCATCCTGTGTCGCCAGCAGGTAGCCGACACTGCTGCGCTCGATGTCATAGGTGCCGACCTTGCCGCGCAGCGGTGCGCCCTCGGCGCGCAGCCGGTCGAGCAGCTGGCGGCGCGTGTGCGGTACCTGCGCCGCCTGCAGCGCGCGGGTGTTGTACACCATCACCACCGGCTCATAGCTGATCCCGAACGCCTCGCTGCGCCACTGCGCCCAGGCCGGCAACGCGGCGGTCTGCGCCGAGCGGTGCGGCAGCGCGTGGCCATCGTTGACCAGCTTGGTCTGCAGGTCCATGCCGCTGGAGATCAGCAGGTCCGGCGAGGCCGGTCCCGTACGGTCGTGCAGGTACCGCGCGTACAGGTCCTGGGTGATGATGTCCTCGTACACCACCTCGGTCCCGGGGTGCAGGCGCTGGTAGTCGGCGATGACCACTGCGAACACTTCGATATCGGTCGTACCGTGGATGCGCAGCTGCGCGGTGGTTCTTGCCTGTGCCGGGAAGCGGCGCACCTCACCCGGCGCGGCCAGCACCGGCAGGGCCAGCAGCAGGGCAACGGTGATGGCGAACAGGCGGATCATGCACGGCTCCGGGGCAGGCGGATGGTGGCGATCAGTCCACCCTGCGGGCGGTTGCTGAGGTCAATGCGGCCGCCATGGCTGTCGACCACGCGCTTGACGATGGCCAGGCCAAGCCCGGCACCGCCGGACGGCGCGCCCTCGCCGCGCGCGAAGCGCTCGAACACGCGCTCGGCATCGGCCGCGGCGATGCCAGCGCCATGGTCGGCGATGGTCAGCACGGCCTGCCCGCCCTCGACGGTCAACGCGATCTGCAACGGGCCGTCGCCGCCATACTTCAGTGCGTTGTCCACCAGGTTCTTGATCGCCTCGCGCAGCAGCAGCGCATCACCGTGCACCTGCACCGGCTCGGCGGTCATCGCCAACTGCACGCGCGGTGCCGGGCCGGCCTGCGGCAGTGCTTCATGCAACGCCTGGTGCACTGTCTCGGCCAGGTCCACCGCCGCAAAGCGCTGCAGGTGCGAACGATGGATCACGCTGGCATCGCTGAGCAGCTGGTTGAGCAGGCGGCTCATGTGCGTGGCGTTGCGCTCGATCGCCTGCAGGCTGCGCCGCATGTCCTCTGGATCATCGTCATCCAGCGCCAGCTGCGCCTGCGCGCGCAGCGCGGCCAGCGGCGTGCGCATCTGGTGTGCGGCCTCGGCCATGAAGGCGCGCAGTGTCTCGTTGCTGCTGGACAGGCGTTCCATGAAGCGGTTCAACGCGGCCACCATCTGGTCCATCTCGCGCGGCACGCGGGCGTCCAGCGGCTTCAGGTCGGAGGGCTCGCGGCGCGACAGCTCGCGCTCCACCCGCACCAGCGGCCGGAATGCGCGATGCACGCCGAACGCCACCAGTGCCAGCAGCAGCCCGGACAGCACGCCGATCGCCAGCAGTGCGCGGTTGACCATGTCCTGCGCGACGGCTTCACGCGCGCGCCGGGTCTGGCCGACCTGCACCTGTACCTCGCCCTGCGCCGAGGCTGCGGCGAAGCTGCGGCCGACCACCACGAAGCGCACGGTTTCACCGCTGTAAGCTGCATCGAACAGCTGCGGCTGCGTACCGGGCCGGCGCGGCGGCGCCGGCAGGTCGCCGTAGCCGGTGATCAGCCTGCCGCGGCTGTCGGCGACCCGATAGAACACGCGGTCTTCCGGGGCCATTGCCAGCAGGTCCAACGCTGCGTACGGCAGGTCGACCTGCCAGTGGCCATCGACCAGGGCCACCGAATCGGCGATGGACAGTGCCGAGGACACCAGCAGGTGATCGTAGGATCGGTTGGCGGCACGCTGGCCATAATCGCGTGCGGCAAACAGCAGCGCCACCGCGAACACGGCCAGCAGCGCGCCGAGGTAGAGCAGCAGGGTACGCCGCAACGACCCCGGCGCCACGTTGGCGGCGCGCGTGTCAGCCGTCTGCATCGGCAACGCCATCACTGGCTTCCAGCAGATACCCCACGCCGCGCACGGTGGTAATGCGCAGCGGCGCGCCTGCCAGCTTCCTGCGCAGCCGCCCCACATACAGCTCGATCGCATTCGGTCCGGCCTCGTCGTCGAAGCCGAACAGGCCGTTGCCTATCTCGTCCTTGCCCACCACCTGGCCGAGGCGCCCCACCAGGATCTCCAGCAGGCGGTACTCGCGGTTGGGCAGTTCGATCGGCTCACCGTCGAGGCTGACCCGGTGCGCCGCATTGTCGAACTGGAAGCCGCCGATCTGCACCACTTCGCTGGCCTGGCCACGCGCGCGCCGCAGCAGCACGCGGCAGCGCGCTTCGAACTCGCGGAAATCGAAGGGCTTGCCCAGGTAGTCGTCGGCGCCGACATCCAGCGCCTGCACGCGATCCTCGATGCCGTCACGCGCGGTCAGCATCAGCACCGGCGTGCTGTCGCCACGCTCGCGCATGCCGGCCAGCACGCGCAGGCCGTCGAGCTTGGGCAGGCCGATATCCAGCACCACCAGGTCGAAGCTCTGGTAGCGCAGCACGCTGGCCGCGGCCAGTCCGTCGGCCTGCCAGTCCACCGCGTGCCCACTGCGGCGCATCCGGCGGATGATCGCATCGGCCAGGTCCGGATTGTCTTCGACCAGCAGCAGGCGCATGGGTACAGGTGTGGGAGGGGAAACGAATGCTACCGCATGCCGCCATCGCGCTTGCCGGGCGTGGCCCAGTGAGCGCAGCGGCCGGTTTTTACGCTGCACCGCACAAACCGTTGACAGGACGATGACAGCTTGCCCGACCCAGACTGCGGCCGCGCACCGTCCGGTGCCCACGATTGCCGCGCGCCTGGCGCGCACCTGGGAGGGTTTGTGGAATTCACGTTTGCCTGGCGGCGTCCTGTCGCCATGATGGCGCTGGCTGCCCTGTCGGCGCCGGCCTTCGCTGCCGAAGACGACCGTCCGGTCACCGCCACCCTCGGTGGCCGCCTGCACCTGGACTTTGCCACCTTCGACAACGACAACCGCGGTACCCCGAACAAGGACGACACCGAGATCCGCCGTGCCTGGGTCGATGTATCGGGCAAGTTCTTCGTGGTCGACTACAAGCTGGAAGCCGACTTCTCCGGCGACCGCGTCGAGGCGAAGGACGTGTACCTGGCCCGCAGCTTCGGCAAGGCCGGCAAGCTGACCGTGGGCCAGTTCAAGCAGTACTTCTCGCTGGATGACCGTACCAGTTCCAACTACGGCACCTTCCTGGAGCGCGGCAACGCCGGCACCACGCTGGCCCCGCTGTACCGCCTGGGTGCCTCGTGGCAGGCCAACCCCGGCGACTTCACCTGGGCAGCCAGCGTCTACAGCCTGGAGAGCATCGACGCCTGGCAGGTGAAGGGCCGTGCGGCCGGTGGCCGCGTCACCTGGTCGCCCTCGCCCAGCGACGGGGACGTACTGCACCTGGGCCTGTCGCTGGCCCGCGAGGCGTATGACAACCCCGGCGCCAATGGCGTGCCCGGCCTGCGCATCCGCCCACGCCCGGCCGGGCACCTGTCCGACGAGAGCCGCCTGACCCTGGTCGACTTCTCCGCCGGCCGCGATACCGACGTCAACAAGTGGTCGCTGGAATACGCGCAGGTGCGCGGCCCGCTGTCGTGGCAGGGCGAGTTCAGCGGCGCCACCTTCGATGACGGCGCCCAGCGCGGCGACGTGATGGCTGCCTACGGCATGCTCAGCTGGTTCGTCACCGGCGAAAGCCGCGCCTACGACCGCAAGACCGGCCGCTTCGCGCGGGTGAAGGACATCCGCCACAAGGCCGGGGCCTTCGAAGTGGCGCTGCGCTACGACCAGATGTGGGGCGCACAGCACCTCGACGGCGCGCCGGACCTGCGCCGTGGCAGCACTGAGGCGTGGACGCTGGGTGGCAACTGGTACCTGCGCGACAACCTGCGCTTCATGCTCAACGTGATCGAAAGCCGCAACCGCGACCGCCTGGCCGGGGTCACGGTGGACCGCACGCGCGCGGTCACCGGCCGCCTGCAGTACGACTTCTAGGCCTGACATTCCGGGCGCGCGGCGCCCGGCCCCTTCCACTCCCCACGTCCTGTTTTCGCAAGGAGTCCGCAGATGATGCTGAGCATCCTCGGCTTTGGCATGGTCATTACGTTCATGTACTTGATCATGAGCAAGCGCCTGTCGCCGCTCGTCGCCCTGATCACCATTCCCATCCTGTTCGCGCTGATCGGTGGCTTCGGTGCCGGCATCGACGAGATGATGCTGGAGGGCATCAAGAAGATCGCGCCGACCGGCGTGATGCTGATGTTCGCCATCCTCTACTTCGGGGTGATGATCGACGCTGGCCTGTTCGATCCCCTGGTGCGGGTGATCCTGCGCTTCGTCAAGGGCGACCCGATGAAGATCGTGCTTGGCACCGCGGTGCTGGCGATGCTGATCTCGCTCGATGGCGACGGTTCGACCACCTACATGATCACCGTCTCGGCGATGCTGCCGCTGTACCAGCGGTTGGGCATGAACGCACTGAACATGACCTGCGTGACCATCCTCGCCGGCGGCGTGATGAACCTGACCCCGTGGGGCGGCCCGACCGCACGCGCGGCCACCGCGCTGCACGTGGACCCGGCCGATGTCTTCGTGCCGCTGATCCCGTCGATGGTGATCGCCTGTGCCGGCGTACTGCTGCTGGCCTGGTACCTGGGCCTGAAGGAACGTCGTCGCCTCGGCGTGGTGACCCTGCCCAAGGGCGGCAGCTGGATGGACAACAGCGTGTCCGATGACAGCAATCCGCTGCCGACGGTGGAAGACGCCGAAGACATCAAGCGCCCGAAGCTGCTGTGGGTCAACCTGGCGCTGACCGTGGCACTGATGACCGCGCTGATCATCGGCGTGCTGCCGATGCCGGTGCTGTTCATGGTCGGCTTTGCCATCGCACTGGTGATCAACTACCCGAACCTGGCCGAGCAGCGTCGCCGCGTGGTCAACCATGCCGGCAACGTGCTGTCGGTGGTGTCGCTGATCTTCGCCGCAGGCATCTTCACCGGCATCCTCAACAACACCGGCATGGTCGAAGCGATGTCGCACAGCTTCCTGGCGGTGATTCCGGAATCGTGGGGCCCGTACCTGGCGGTGATCACCGCGGTGGCGTCGATGCCGTTCACCTTCTTCATGTCCAACGACGCGTTCTACTTCGGCGTGCTGCCGATCCTGTCCGAGGCCGCCGGCAACTACGGCATCACCCCGGTGGAAATGGCGCGCGCCTCGCTGGCCGGCCAGCCGGTGCACCTGCTCAGCCCGCTGGTGCCGTCCACCTACCTGCTGGTGGGCCTGGCCAAGGTCGAATTCGCCGACCACCAGAAGTTCACCCTGAAGTGGGCCATCGCCATCTCGATGCTGCTGATGATCGGCAGCCTGCTGTTCGGCCTGTATCCCCTCGCCGCCTGACCCTTTGCCAAGGAGCCTTCTGCAATGACGCTTCGAATCGCTTACGTCACCAGTGGAATGGGCAGTGTCGGCACTGCCATCTGCCAGAGCCTGGCCCGCAGCGGCCACACCGTGGTTGCCGGCTGCGCGCCGAACTCGCCGCGCAAGGCCAACTGGCTGCGCGAGCAGCGCGAACAGGGCTTCGACTTCATCGCCTCCGAAGGCAACGCGACCGACTGGGCCTCGACCAGCGCGGCGTTCGCCAAGGTCCGCGCCGAAGTCGGTGAGATCGATGTACTGGTCAACAACTCCGGCGGCAGCCGCGACCTGCTGTTCCGGCAGATGACGGTGGAGGACTGGAACGCGGTGATCGCCTCCAACCTCAACGCACTGTTCAACCTGACCAAGCAGGTAGTCGATGGCATGGCCACGCGCGGCTGGGGCCGCATCATCAACATCGGCTCGGTCAGCGCCCACAAGGGCCAGATCGGCCAGGTGAACTACGCCACCGCCAAGGCCGCGATGCATGGCTTCAGCCGTGCACTGGCCGCCGAAGTGGCTTCGCGCGGCGTCACCGTCAACACGCTGTCGCCGGGCTACATCGCCAGCCAGGCGATCAGCAGCTTCCCGCCGGATGTACTGGACCGGCTGGCAGCCTCGGTGCCGGTACGCCGCCTGGGTCGCCCCGAGGAAGTGGCCGGCCTGTGCGCGTGGCTGGCCTCGGATGAAGCCTCGTACGTGACCGGCGCCGACTATCCGGTCAACGGTGGCCTGTACATGGGGTGAGCCCTCCTCCACGCAGCGCGTCGACCGCCTCCCCCACGGAGTGCGCGGGGCCGGTGAACCTTCGCTTGCGAAGGGAATCCGGCCCCTTTTTCATCCGGCTGCCGGACCTGCGCGGGGGGCCTGCACCGTTCGTTGGTTTTCCGTAAAGAAGGTTTCATGTTCCGTTCGCATAGTGGCCCTGCACCGCGCACGCGTGCCGGTGATCACTCCCCTTGCAACGGACCACCATGCAGACCCGACACCTGACGATCGCCGTAGCGATCGCGCTCTCCGCCGCTGCCAGCGCCCATGCCGCCACCACCGCCGATACCGGCGCCAGCACCGATGCCGCGCTGAGCGCGCAGACGCTGGATACCGTCTCTGTGATCGGCCAGGGCGAGACCCGCCAGGTGCAGCGCATCACTGCCGTGGACAAGCAGGTGCTGCCGCCGGGCACCAGTGGCCAGAAGATCCTCGACCGCCTGCCGGGCGTGTCGGTGCAGTCCAACGATGCCTTCGGTGCCAACGAGGAATCGCAGACCATCAGCCTGCGCGGCTTCGACAAGAGCCGCCTGGGCTACACGCTGGACGGCATCCCGCTGGGCGACAACAGCTACGGCAACTACAACGGGCTGAGCATTGCCCGCGCGATCATCGCCGAGAACCTGGCCGGCGCCGAACTGTCGCAGGGCATCGGTTCGCTGGGCGTGGCCTCGACCAGCAACCTCGGCGGCACCATCCAGTATTTCTCGATGGACCCGTCCACCGAGTTCGGTGGCCGCGCCAGCGTCACCGTCGGCGACAACAACCAGCGCCGTGGCTACCTGCGCGTGGACACCGGCGACCTCAACGGCTTCTCGGCCTACGTGTCCGGCGTGCACCAGGACCAGGACATGTGGGCCGCGCCGTACCAGAACCAGACCACCCGCCAGTTCAATGCCAAGGCAGTGTGGAATGTCGGCGACCACCGTTTCGGTGCGTTCGTGGCGACCTCGCGCGCCAGCCAGGCCAACTACGCCTACCTGTCCAAGGACATGCTGGCACGCGGACTGGGCTATGACTGGAACATCTACGCGCCGGACTGGGATCGCGCCGTCGCCGCCGCGTACTGCGCGCCGGGCACCTACAACAAGGCGCGCTGCAAGTTCAGCGGCGGCGTCAACAGCATCGACGATGCGTACTACCAGAGCCGTGCGCTGCGTGACGACAACCTGTACTCGATCGATGCCGACCTGCGCCTGGGCGAGCAGGGTCGCCTGAAGCTGCTGGCCTACCACCACGACAACCGTGGCCAGGGCCACTGGTGGGCGCCGGGCCAGCCGTCCTACCCGGGTACCGACAGGATGCTGCCGATCTCGATCCGCAGCACCAACTACACGATCAACCGCGATGGCCTGACGGCCGCGCTGTCGTGGACGGTGGGCATCCACGAGCTGGAAGCCGGCCTGTGGTACGAGCAGAACGACCATAACGTGTCGCGCAACTTCTACTACATCAGCGGCCCGTTCCTGGACGACCTGTACCTGAAGAACCCCGACCGCCTGCTGTTCAACCAGGACTTCGACATCCGCACGCGCCAGTTCTACGTGCAGGACCGCATGCGCTTCCTGGACCAGCGCCTGACCGTGGACGTGGGCATCAAGAGCCCCAACACCCGCATGCGCGCCACCGCGCAGCCCGGTGTCGAGACCCGCATCGCCTCGGGCACGCTGACCGCCAAGGAATCGGTGCTGCCGCAGGTGGGCGCGGGCTTCAAGCTCAACGCCAACAATGAGCTGTTCGCCTCCTACGCCGAGAACATCGCCGCCTTCGTTGGCGGTGGCAGCGGCGGCCCGCTGCAGGTGTCGCCCGAATCGTTCGCGGCCAGCGCCGGGCTGGAGCCGGAGAAGTCCAAGAGCCTGGAAGCCGGCTTCCGTACCTTCGGCGAGAAGTACCAGGCGTCGATCGCCGCATACAACGTCACGTTCGACAACCGCCTGCTGTCGCTGAACCCGTGCTCGAGCATCGAGGTCGGCACGCGCCCGGAGTGCGTGACGCGCTTCATCAACGTCGGTTCGGTGAAGAGCCATGGCGCGGAACTGACCTTCATCCTCAAGCCGATCGATGGCCTGCAGTGGTACAACGCGCTGTCCTGGAACAAGACCACCTACGAGGACGACTATCTGTCCGGCGGTGCGGTGGTGCCGGTGGCCGGCAAGATCACCGTGGACACGCCGCAGCGCATGGCCTCCAGCGAGATCAGCTGGAACCGCGATGGCTTCTTCGCCAGCCTGCGTGCCAAGTACACCGGCAAGCGCTACTACACCTACACCAACGACCAGTCGGTGCCGGGCGTGACCACCTTCGACGCCGGTGCCGGCTACGACTTCGGCCCGGGGCTGGGCCTGCGCAACGTGCGGGTGTCGTTGAACGCGACCAACCTGACCAACAAGCGCTACGCGGGCCAGCTGAGCTCGTTCGCACCGACCGACCCGAACGGCACGCGCTATGCGATCCACGCGAGCGCACCGCGGCAGCTGTTCATGACGGTGGCGGCGGAGTTCTAAGTCGAAAGCGTTGCTCCGCGGCGTCTTGATTATCATCGCGGGGCAGAGCCGGATGGGCCGGCGCAGGACACGCCGTAAACCCATCCATGGGGGCTCGATGGCGCCATCCATGGCGCCAACGGTCCTGCGCCGGCCCATCCGACCCTGCTCGACGGCTTCCCGCGCCACGGTGCGGAAGGCAAAGAAGAGCAAAAGCAAAGAGCCGGGCATTGCCCGGCTCTTTGCTTTTCAAGCGCAATCCCTTCGGCACGGTGATGTGCTGCCGCCCGCGCGGGAAACTGTCTGGCGGCGGTGGGGCACCCTGGCCAGGACCGTGAGGCGCATGGATGCGCCGATCGAGCCCCCATGGATGGGTTTACGGCGTGTCCTGGCCAGGGTGCCCCACCGCCGCCCAGCGATATCCATCGAGGCGCCAGCGCATCATCCCGCCAACGCATTTCATTCCGGCGCCAGCTGGTCCATCCGTATGCGGTTGGCAAACAGCGAGAACGCCAGCATCCCGGCCAGGCCGTTCGCCCGGCTCACCCAGTGCGGCAGCCAGCGCGGCGGCTTCAACACCCCCGCCTCGAACAACGGCGCGAACGCGATCGCATCGGCCAGGCTCATCTTGCCGGCGAACAACCAGCGGCAGACCTGCAGGCGATCCTCGGCCAGCATGTGGCGGAAGAAGGTATGCACCGACACCAGCCCGCGCAGGTACACCGTATCCTTGGTGAACGCCAGGCCGCCGCTGGGCGGCACCCCGCGGAACACGCGCTGTGCCGAGGCGAAACTCTCCTCCGGGTTCTGCCCGGCATCGCAGAAGTAGCGGAACACTTCGATGAAGTCGGCGCCTTCGCGTGCCATCGCGATCGCTTCGGTGCGCAGGCTGATCCGCTTCAGGCGCTCGATGTCGATGCTGCCGGTGATCTGCTCGGCGAACGTGGCCAGCCCTTCCTGGGTCGCCGTCACCCGTGGCGAGGACAACGCCAGGCTCGGCAGTACCGGCTGGCCGCGGCCATTCAATGCGGTCAGCGAGTGCACCAGCGCTTCATGGTGGAACAGCTGCGCGCGGTCGTAGGCGCTGAAGCGCGCACTGGTGCGCAGGCGGATGCGGGTCGGGCCGGCGGCGGCCTTGGAAACGAGTTCCGGGTCCAGCTGCACCTGGATGATGCGCGATTCGAAGAACGCATCCAGATCGTTCTGCAGCTGCAGTTGCAGGGCAATGGCCGAGACCGGCACCTGCTCTTCGGGCGCCAGCAGCTCGTGGTCCAGTTCGGCGGCGATCTGGATGAAGTGGCGCGCCGCGTCGCGCGTACTCGGGCCATTGCCCGGCAGCGGCTGCTCGGGGGCACCGAACAGCTGCACCGAACAGGTATCGACGGCGGCAGTGCCCAGCCCTTCCAGCAGCTGCGCGGCCAGGTCCCAGCTCTGCGCCGACTGCTGCACATAGTGGCCCAGCGGGTGGCTGTCATCGCAGTCGGCAGCGATCGCGGCCAGCGCACGGCGCTCTTCGCTGAAGTCGAGCCGGGGGTAATCCACTTTCGGCAGCACCGGCTGGCCGCGCGCCACGCTGTCCAGGAACGGTGCCTGCACCGTGGCCGGCCAGCTGGTCAGCCCCAGCAGGCGGATGCCGCCCACGGCCTCGACCAGGCGCGCATCGAGCGCTGCATGGTGGGCCACCTCACGGTCCAGCGTCGCGGTCGGTTCCATGCGCGGACTATAACGCCCTGCCCGCGCGTTGGTAGGTGCCAACCGTGGTTGGCACCCAGCCGAAGCAGGCAGACGCAGATTCATTGCAGGGGTCAGAACCCATTACGGTGCAATGGGATCCGACCCCGCGATACCGATCAACGCCGGCGCGGTTTGCCTGCCGGGCGGAACTGCTGGCCCTTGCCCTTCCTGCCGCCGCGCTCCTGCGCGGTTTCGGCCTGGCGTACCGCCAGCTTGGCGGCAGCGGCCGCCACTTCTTCCTTCAGCTTGAAGTAGTTCAGCAGCCGGCTCTCTTCGATCTCGCCGGCCTCGATCGCCGCCCGTACCGCACAGCCCGGTTCCTGGTGATGCGAGCAGTCGCGGAACCGGCACTGTTCGGCCAGCGCTTCAATATCGGCGAAGCCCCCTTCGGACAGCGTCTCTTCGCCGGTCGGCTTCAGCTCGCGCATGCCCGGCGTATCGATCAGGCAGGCGCCGGTCGGCAGCGGCATCAGCGCACGGTGCGTGGTGGTGTGGCGACCGCGCGAATCATTGGCACGCACCGCATTGGTCTTCATGCGCTGCTCGCCAAGCAGGGTGTTGGTCAACGTGGATTTGCCGGCTCCGGAGGAACCGACCAGCACCACGGTGCGGCCCGGGCCCAGCCATGGCTGCAGCACCGCCACGCTGTCGGCATCCAGGCCGTTGATCGCATGCAGCGCGATACCCTGCATTTCCAGCTCTTCCAGCACCGCCAGCGCATCCTCGCTGTACTCGGTCTGGTCAGCCTTGGTCAGCACCACCACCGGTTCGGCACCGCCACCGCCGACCAGCAGCAGGTAGCGCTCGATGCGGCGCGGATTGAAGTCGGCATCCAGGCCGCAGACGATGAACACCGTATCGATGTTGGCCGCGATCACCTGCTGGTGGTAGTGCTCGCCGGCGGCGCCACGCTTGATCGCGGTACGGCGCGGCAGCAGCGCAACGATGCGGATGCCGTCGAGCAGCACCCAGTCGCCCACTGCAGGCCGCTCGTGGCTGGGGAAGCGTGGGCGCTGCCATTCCGGCAGCGATTCGGCCTTGATCGACGCATCCGGGCCATCGGCCACCACGTAGTGGGTGCGGTGTTGTTCGATCACCCGGGCCGGGCGGGCCTGCGGGTGCGTGGCCATCACGGCCTGCCAGTCGGCCTGCTGCGCCGGGCCCGGCCAGGGCCAACCGATGGTCTGCAGGGCGATGAAATCGGGGGTCTGGGTCATCGCCGCCATTCTACCTGTGCCAGCCCCCTGCCAGCCCAGCAATGACAAGCCCGGAGCCCTTGCCATGCGCTGCAGCAATTCCGGTAGGATGGAAACCCCACGCCACTGACGGCCCAGCCCCATGTCCACCCCCTCGCCCAAGCCCCTGGCCATCCGCGAGCGCCTTTCCGAAGTGCGCTACGAAATCCGCGGAGAACTGGCGCGGCGAGCCCGGGAGCTGGAGGCGCAGGGCCGCAAGTTGATCAAGCTCAACATCGGCAACCCGGGCAACTTCGGTTTCCGTGCACCCGAACACCTGCAGCGCGCGATCGCCGATGACATGGGCCGCACCGACCCGTACACCCACCAGCAGGGCCTGCCGGTGGCACGCGAAGCCATCGCCGCGTACTACGCCCGCCGTGGCGCGCCGGATGCGCATCCTGACCGTGTGTTCGTCGGCAACGGCGTCAGTGAACTGATCGACCTGTCGCTGCGCGCCCTGCTCAACCCAGGCGACGAAGTGCTGGTGCCTTCACCCGACTACCCGCTGTGGTCGGCCTCGACCATCCTCAACGATGGCCGCCCGGTCTACTACCGCTGCGCCGCCGAGAACGGCTTCCAGCCGGACCCGAGCGAGATCGAGACGCTGGTGTCCTCGCGCACCCGCGCCATCGTGCTGATCAACCCGAACAACCCCAGCGGCGCCAGCTACCCGCGCGAACTGCTGGAGCGCGTGGTCGAGATCGCGCGCCGCCACAACCTGCTGCTGCTGGTCGATGAGATCTACGACCAGATCCTGTACGACGATGCGGTGTTCCAGCCGGTCGCGCCGCTGGCCGGCGACCATCCGTGCCTGACCTTCAGTGGCCTGAGCAAAGTGCACCGCGCCTGTGGCTGGCGCGTGGGCTGGGCCCACCTCAGTGGCGATGACGCACGCCTGGGCGATTTCCGCGCTGCACTGGACCTGCTGGGCGCACTGCGCCTGTGCGCCAACGTGCCGGGCCAGTACGCCATCGAGGCCGCAGTGAACGGCCCGGACACCATCTCCGAACTGTGCACCCCGGGCGGGCGGCTGTATGAAACCCGCCGCGCCGTGATCGAGGCCTGCGCAGCCAGCGAGCACCTGTCGCTGGTCGCGCCGGCCGGTGCGCTGTACGCATTCCCAGCCGTGGTCGGTGCCGCCGCCAAGGGCTTCGACGACCACAATTTCGCACTGGACCTGATGAACAACGAAGGCGTGCTGGTGGTGCCGGGTTCCAGCTTCAATGTGCCGTACCGCCATCATTTCCGCGTGACCCTGCTGCCGGAAGCGTCGGTGATGCGCGATGTGTTTGCCCGCATCGACCGCGTGCTGGCCCGCCGTGCCGAGGACGCGACCAAGGTCGTGCCGTTGAAGCCGCGCCGCTCGGTGGCCTGAGCCGTGGCGCTGTCCTACCTGGCGCTGGGCGACTCGTACACCATCGGTGAAGCGGTTGCCGTCGAAGGCCGCTGGCCGCACCAGCTGGCCGCCGCCCTGCGTGCGCAGGATGTGGCGCTGGCCGACCCGCAGACCATCGCCACCACCGGCTGGACCACCGACGAGCTGGACGCCGGCATCGATGCGGCCGCGCCGCAGGGCCCGTTCGATTTCGTCAGCCTGCTGATCGGCGTCAACAACCAGTACCGCGGCCGACCGCTGGACGAGTACCGCGTGCAGTTCCAGGCCCTGCTGCAGCGGGCGATCGGCTTGGCCGGTGGCCGTCCCGGGCGCGTGCTGGTGCTGTCCTTCCCCGATTGGGGCGCAACCCCGTTCGGTATCGGCAGCGGCCGTGACCTGGCCGCGATCGAGATCGAGACCGACGAATTCAACGCGGCCGCCGAAGTGATCTGCACCCAGCAGGGCGTGGCCTTCGTCGACATCACCGACATCAGCCGTGACCAGGGAGGCAATCCGGCGATGATCGCCGACGATGGCCTGCACCCGTCGGCCCGGATGTACGCACTGTGGAGCGCTCGCGCACTGCCGGTCGCCGCGCACCTGCTTGGCGGAACGGACTGAGGCGATGGACGGCACGCCACGGAACGGCTCGCCCCTGCCCTGCACTCCCCTGGCCGCACCGCAGGCCCGTGCGATCGCCGAGGCATTCCGCCCCGCGCACGCCTGGGCCAGCCGCCGCGACTACTACTACACCCGCAGCAAGCTGGGCAGCGACCCGCTGTATGACGGCGTGCTGCAGCACCTGCCTGGCGACGGGCAACCGGTGCTGGACCTGGGCTGCGGGCTGGGCCTGTTCGCCCACGTGCTGCGCCAGCGCGGCGGCTCCCAGCCCTACCTGGGCGTGGACGTGGACGCCGGCAAGATTGCCCGTGCGCAGCGTGCCGCCGCCGGCCTGCCCGCTGTGCGTTTCAACTGCCTGGACGTGCAGGCTCCGCTGCCTGCGCAGGCCGGGCACGTGCTGCTGCTGGATGTGCTGCAGTACCTGGATGCGGGCCCACAGCAGGCGCTGCTGCGCGCGGCCAGTGCCCGGGTCGCCCGCGGTGGTCGCCTGCTGCTGCGCACGCCGCTGGCCACCGGCGATGGCCGCGACCGCACCACGCGGGTGGCGGACCGGCTGGCTTGGCTGGTCGGCTGGATGGGCACGCGACCGCGCCATTACCCCGACCCGCAGGTGCTGCAGGCGACACTGGCCGAGGCCGGATTGACGGTGACGGCACCGCGCGCCCTGCACGGGCGCACGCCGTTCAACAGCTGGTTGCTGGTGGCCGAACGCCCCGGGTCGTAGCGCCGAGCGCAGCATGTGGCCGCGCTGCACTACAGGATGATCGCCAACCCTTGCAGCGCCGAGCCCATGCTCGGCTGCTCCATATCACCAGGCTGGCGTTACGGGACCGGCAGCCGCGCCTTCAGCCCACGCTCGTCCAGCACCTGCAGCACGCGCGCGATGATCGCCAGGTTGTGGCCGTGGGCGGCGCCCTCATGCAGCAGTACGATGGCGCCCGGGCGCAGGTCCGGCAACAGCCGTGACAGCACGCCCTCCGGCGTGCAGCCGACACCGTCGTAGCCACGGGCGCTCCAGCCCACGCGCGCCAGTCCCAGCGCCTTCAGCACCGGCGCCACGAACGGATTGGTCATGCCGACCACCGAGCGGTACCAGCGCACCGGACGACCGCCCACCGCCTGCAGCGCATGCTGGCAGCCCTCGATCTCGGCACGCATCGCTGCCGGGCCCAGCCGCCAGAAGCGCGCCTGTGGATGACTGCGGCTGTGGTTGCCCAGGTCGTGGCCGCGGCGCAGGATCTCCTGCACCAGTTCCGGCTGCGCCAGCGCGCGCTCGCCCACCAGGAAGAAGGTGGCGCGGGCCTGGTGCTGGTCCAGCAGGTCGAGCACGGCGCGGGTTTCCGGGCCGGGACCGTCATCGATGGTCAACCAGACGCTGTTGCCGGCCTCCGGCAACCGGCTCAGCACCGGCGCGTAGAAGCGGCTGTTGGGCAGGAATACCGGCACCAGGAACAGTGCGTGGCTGGCCACCATCACGGGCAGCCCCCAGCGCCAGCCGGCCAGGGCCCAGACCAGGATCACCGCCAGCTGCGACGCCACCAGCCAGGGCAGCCAGCGCCAGGGCCGGGTCGGGATGCGATGCAATGTTCCTGCGTTGCTCATCCCCCATGATGCCATGAGGGGTAGAATTGATGATTCGAATTCCCGGAACCCCGACGTCCATGTCCCTCGATCCCGCCCTGCGTTCGCGCATCGAATCCATCCTCAACGCCAACCGCGTCGTGCTGTTCATGAAGGGCCAGCCGTCGATGCCGCAGTGTGGTTTCTCGGCCAAGGCCGTGGGCGCCCTGCAGGACCTCGGCGTCGAGTTCGCCCACGTCAACGTGCTGGCCGACCAGGAAATCCGTGAAGGCATCAAGGCCTATGGCGACTGGCCGACCATCCCGCAGCTGTACATCGACGGCGAACTGGTCGGTGGCAGCGACATCGTGCTGCAGATGGCCGCCAGCGGCGAGCTGAGCAGCGTGCTCGGCCTGGCCGCTCCGGATCGCACCCCGCCGAGCATCACCGTCACCCCGGCCGCCGTGGAAATGCTCAAGGGCGCGCTGGCCGATGCCCCGGGCGCTGCGCTGCAGCTGACCATCGACGCGCGCTTCCAGCCGAACTTCCAGCTGGCCCCGCACGACGAAGGCGCCATTGCCGCCGAGTCCAACGGCCTGCGCGTGCAGTTCGACCTGGCCAGCGCCCGTCGCGCCAACGGCATCACCATCGACTGGGTGGACGACATCCGCGGCAAGGGTCTGGCCATCGACAACCCGAATGCGCCCAAGCCGGTGCAGGAAATCAGCGTGCGCGATGCCGACGACCTGGTGCGCGCCGGCACCATCACCCTGGTGGACGTGCGCCCGGCCGATGAGCGCGAGATCGCTGCCGTGGGCGTGCCGTTCAAGACCTTCGACGGCAACGGCCGCGCCGCGCTGGAGGCCCTGCCCAAGGACACCGCGCTGGCCTTCCTGTGCCACCACGGTGGCCGTAGCGCGCAGGCCGCCGAGCAGTTCCGCGCCCTGGGCTTCACCAAGGTGTTCAACGTCACCGGTGGCATCAACGCTTGGTCGGAAGACGTCGACAACGGCGTGCCGAAGTACTGATTGAAGGCCCGGGGTCAGAGCCCTTTCCTGCGGAAAGGCGATCTGACCCCTAAAAAGGGGACGGAGGGGATTAAGTCGTTTGTGGCATAAACGACTTAATCCCCTCCGTCCCCTTTTTTCAGCCGGCGAATCCGCCCTCGGCCAGGTAGTCCAGTTCCTCCGGCGAGGGGATGCGCCCCAGCACGGCGTTGCGGTGCGGGAAGCGACCGAAGCGGCGGATGATGTCGCGGTGCAGTTCGGCGTACTGCAGGTATTCCTTGTCGCCCAGCACGTCGAACATCGCCACCGAGCGGTCCTGGTCCAGCGGGTCCTCGGAATGCTCGAACGGCAGGTAGATGAAGGCGCGCAGCTTCGGCACCAGCTGCAGGTCCAGGCCTTCCTCGATGGCGCGCATGGCGTAGTGCCGGGCCAGGCCATCGGTGGCATAGGAGTGGGCGGTACCGCGGAAGCAGTTGCGCGGGAACTGGTCCAGCAGCAGCATCAGCGCCAGCGCGCCCTCGGCACTGCCCAGCCAATGCTCGCGCGCGCGCGATGCCGCAGCGTAATGCTCATCCAGGAACAACTGGCGGAACTGCGCGTCGAACGCGTCGTCGCGGGCGAACCACTTCGCAGGGCCCGCCTCTTTCCAGAATTCCACCACGTGCGCGGCAACGTCCATTACCTACTCCCCAGGGCCGGCGCGCCGCGCCAGGCCATCATCATCATTCGTCGAAGCGCAGGTGGCGGACCGACTTGCCGTTGCGCCGGATAAGCTTAAGCGCCTCGATACCGATCTGGATATGGTTTTCCACGAACTGGGAGCTGACCTTGGCATCGGAGGCCTCGGTCTTGACCCCGTCGGGGATCATCGGCTGGTCCGACACCAGCAGCAGTGCGCCGCTGGGAATGTGGTTGGCGAAGCCAGCGGCGAACACGGTGGCGGTTTCCATGTCGATGGCCATGCAGCGCATCGCCCGCAGCCGCTCCTTGAAGGCCTCGTCGTGCTCCCAGACCCGGCGGTTGGTGGTGTAGACGGTACCGGTCCAGTAGTCGTGGCCAAGGTCGCGGATCATGGTCGAGACCGCACGCTGCAGCGCGAAGGCGGGCAGCGCCGGCACTTCCGGCGGCAGGTAGTCACCTGAAGTACCCTCGCCGCGGATCGCCGCGATCGGCAGCACCAGGTCACCCAGCTGGTTCTTGCGCTTCAGGCCACCGCACTTGCCCAGGAACAGCACCGCCTTGGGCATCACCGCCGACAGCAGGTCCATGATGATCGCGGCATTGGGGCTGCCCATGCCGAAGTTGATCATGGTGATGCCATCGATGGTGGCACTGGCCATCGGCCGGTCCAGGCCGATGACCGGGGCCCCGGTCAGCGCGGAGAAGGTGTGCAGGTAGCCGCCGAAATTGGTCAGCAGGATGTGCTGGCCGAACTGGTCCAGCGGCACGCCGGTGTAACGCGGCAGCCAGTTGTCGACGATTTCCTGCTTGCTCTTCATGGGCAGTCCGGTACGGCGGGGGACCGCATAGTTTCAGCCACCCGGCCGGTGCCGTCGAGCGACCGTCGGCAGGCCTGTGAAGAAGGTCACTTGGCAAGCCCGCCATCGCCCGGCTAGCGTCGGCGGCTGGATCACGCTGCGAGGGGAACTGCATGGCATCACCGTTGTTGCGCACCAGCCTGGGGCTGGCGCTGCTCTCACTGGCAACCGCACCCGCGACAGGCGCCTCGCGCTTCGTCGCCGATCCCTACCCCAGCACCTACCAGGCGCATCCCGATGCGCCGGTGCTGATCCAGAACGCCACCGTGCTGACCGGCACCGGCCAGCGCCTGGACAACTCCGACGTGCTGCTGCGCGAGGGCCGGATCGCCGCCGTGGGCCGCCAGCTGCAGGCCGACGCCGGTGTCACCCGCATCGATGCGCAGGGCAAGTGGGTCACCCCCGGCCTGATCGACGTGCACTCGCACCTGGGCGTGTACCCCAGCCCGGGCGTCGGCGCGCACAGCGACGGCAACGAGATGACCGCGCCGGTCACCGCCAACGTCTGGGCCGAGCACTCGGTCTGGCCGCAGGACCCGGGTTTTGCCACCGCGCTGGCCGGCGGCGTGACCAGCATGCAGGTGCTGCCGGGCTCGGCCAACCTGGTCGGTGGCCGCGGCGTGACCCTGAAGAACGTCCCCGCCATCACCTACCAGGCGATGAAGTTTCCCGGCGCACCGTGGGGACTGAAGATGGCCTGTGGCGAGAACCCCAAGCGGGTCTACGGCGAAGGCAAGGGCGTGACCCCGGCCACGCGGATGGGCAACGTCGCCGGCTATCGTGCCGCCTTCATCGATTCCGCCGACTACATCGCCAAGAACAAACCGAAGCCGGCCAAGCGCAAGGGCTGGTTCGGCAGCGACAAGGGTGACAGCGCCGGTGATGCCGGCGGCAAGCGCGATCTCAAGCTGGACACGCTGGCCGGCGCGATCGAAGGCGACATCCGCGTGCACATCCACTGCTACCGCGCCGACGAGATGGCCACCATGCTCGACCTGGCCAAGGAATTCGGCTTCAAGGTGGCGGCCTTCCACCACGGCGTGGAGGCCTACAAGCTGGCCGACCGGCTGGCCGCCGACGGCGTCTGCGGTGCGCTGTGGGCCGACTGGTGGGGCTTCAAGATGGAAGCCTTCGATGGCATCCCGGAGAACATCGCACTGGTCGACCGGCCGAGGAACAGCTGCGCCATCGTCCATTCCGATTCGCCCGAAGGCATCCAGCGCCTGAACCAGGAAGCGGCCAAGGTGATCGCGGCCGCGCGCCGTGCGCACATGCCGGAGATCGCCCCCGAACACGCCATCACCTGGATGACCGCCAACGCCGCCAAGGCGCTGGGCATCGAAGGCCAGACCGGCACCCTGGAGGCCGGCAAGATGGCCGACGTGGTGGTGTGGAACGGCAACCCCTTCAGCTCCTACGCGCTGGCCGAGCAGGTCTTCATCGACGGCCGCCGGCTGTACGACCGCAGCGTACCTGCGGCCACGCCACGTTCCGATTTCCAGCTTGGCCAGGAGGTGCACTGATGGTGGCGCTCAAGCAGTTGGCGCAGTCTGCGGCGAAGGGCCGCCGGGCATGGCTCGGCGCGACGGTCATGGTGCTGGCCTGCCTTTCCGCATCCGCACAGGCGCAGGACCTGCTGGTGCGCAACGCGACCGTGCATACGGCCAGCGCGCGCGGCAGCCTGCAGGGCACGGACGTACTGGTGCAGGGCGGCATCATCCGCGCGGTCGGCCGCGGCCTGTCCGCCCCGGCCGGCACAACCGTGGTCGACGCCGATGGGCGCCCGCTGACGCCGGCGCTGTTCGGGGGCATCACCGAGATCGGCATCGAAGAAGTCTCCGGCGAAGCGAGCACGGTCGACAGCACGCTGAAGATCGGCGAACAACCGTTGCGCCCCGAATTCGATGTCACCCTGGCCTACAACCCGGCCTCGGTGCTGATCCCGGTGGCGCGCCTGGATGGCATCGGCTTCACTGCGCTGGGGGCCGCCACCGGTGGCGGCTTCGTTGCTGGCCAGGGCGGTGTGATGCGGCTGGACGGCAGCGCCGACCCGCTCGGCCCGCGCGCGCTGTTCCTGCGGCTGGGGTCGGCTGCGGTGGAGTTGACCGGACACTCGCGCGCTGCGCAGTGGATGCTGCTGCAGCAGATGGTGGACGAGGCGCGCGGCCAGGTTGCCGCCGACTCGCCGCACGCGCTGCTGACGCCGGCCGGGCGCCGCACGCTGGGCCGTTACCTGGCCGGCCAGGGCCGCATCGTGGTGGAGGTGGACCGCGCCGCGGACATCCGCCAGCTGCTGCGTTGGGCGTCCCGCGAAAAGGTGAAGATCGCCATTGCCGGTGGCAGCGAAGCCTGGCAGCTGGCACCGGAGCTGGCAGCCGCGCAGGTGCCGGTTTTCGTCGACGTGCTGTCCAACCTGCCGGCCAGCTTCGACCAGATCGGCGCTACGCTGGAAAACGCGGCACGCCTGCAACGGGCCGGCGTGGCCGTGTCGTTCGTGCAGCGTGGTGATGCTTCGCACAACGCACGCAAGATGCGCCAGCTGGCCGGAAATGCCGTGGCCAACGGCTTGCCCTGGGCCGACGGCCTGGCCGGGCTGACCCGGGTGCCGGCGCAGGCGTTCGGCGTGGCCGACCAGATCGGCAGCATCGAGCCGGGCAAGCGTGCCGACCTGGTGCTGTGGGAGGGCGACCCGCTGGACGTGGCGCACTATGCCGAACAGGTCTGGCTGGGCGGCCGGGCGATGCCGATGCGCTCGCGCCAGACCGAACTGCGTGACCGCTACCTGCAGCGCAACGCGCAGCCCTGACCGCATTGAAGGACACCACCATGGCCACCCTGCGCTGGTATTTCGACTTCGTTTCGCCGTACTCCTACCTGCATTGGCAAAAGCTGAAGCAGCTGCCCCAGTTCCCGCGGATCCAGCCGGTGCCGATCGCCTTTGGCGCCGTGCTGCACCACCTGGGCAATCTCGGGCCGGCCGAGATTCCGGCCAAGCGCCGCTTCATGTACCGCCAGCTGCTGTGGACCGCGCAGGCCGAGGGCACGCCGCTGCACTTCCCGCCGGGCCATCCGTTCAACCCGCTGTCCGCCCTGCGGCTGTGCCTGGCTGCTGGCGCCGGCACGCAAGCGGTAGACGTGCTGTTCGACTGGATCTGGCGCGAGGGGCACGCGGGCGACAGTGCCGAGGCCCTGCGCGAACCGGCTGCGCGGCTGGGGATCGAGGATGTCGCCAGTGCCATCGCCGCGCCGGCGGTCAAGGAGCAACTGCGCCGCAACACCGAGGCCGCCATTGCCGCCGGCGTGTTCGGCGTCCCCACCCTGGCCATCGATGGCGAGTTGTTCTGGGGCAACGATGCCCACCCGCTGATGGCGGCGGTGCTGGCCGACCCGGACCTGCTGCAGCAGCCCGAATGGCAGCGCCTGGCCGAGCTTCCGGTGGCGGTGCAGCGCAGTCGCTGAACAGGGCGTGGCGTATTTGCCGCGCGCGCCACGCCAGATTTTGAGATAGATTTCACGTTTCCGAACCTACAACCGCCCTGGAGGGGGAGCCGCGGATGCGCATCGGAATCGTCGTCGACTCGGCCTGCGACCTGCCGCAGGACTTCATTGCCGAGCACAACATCGTGCTGCTGCCGATCACCGTGCGGATCGGCGAAGCCGTGCTGGCCGATCATCGCGATGAGCAGGCCACCCTGAGCTTCCTGCACGCGCACGTGGCCGAGCACGGCGCCGAGGCGGAGACCATTCCCTTCAGCGTCAACCAGATCCGCGACCTGTTCCTGCAGCAACTGGTGATCGACTACGACCACGTGTTCTGCATGACCATCACCAAGACCCGCAGCCCGATCCACGACAACGCGCTGCAGGCCAGCTTCGCCATCCTCAACGACTACAAGCCGGTGCGGCAGGCGGCCGGCCACAACTCGCCGTTCGCGCTGCGCGTGCTCGACACCCAGAACCTGTTCGCCGCGCAGGCGGTGACTGCGGTGGAAGCGGTACGCCTGCGCGCCAGTGGCGCCAGCGTGCAGCAGATCCGCGAACGCTTGGAAGAACTGGCCGGCAACGTGCACGGCTACATGGTCACCCGCGACCTGTACTACATGCGCGCACGTGCGCGGCACAAGGGTGACCGCAGTGTCGGCCTGCTCAGCGCGGCGCTGGGCAGCGCGCTGGACATCAAGCCGGTGCTGCACGGTTACCGCGGCGAGACCGGGCCGGTGGCCAAGATCAAGGGTTTCGACAACGCCGTGCAGAAGCTGTTTGCGGTGGTCGGCCAGCGCGTGCGCGCCGGGCTGATGACACCGACGGTGTGCATCAGCTACGGCGGTGAACTGGACGAGCTGCGCGCCCTGCCCGGCTACGCCCAGATGAAGGACGTCTGCGCCGGCCACGGCGTAACCGTGTACGAAACGGTGATGAGCCTGACCGGCATGGTCAACGTCGGCAAGGGCGCGGTCACCGTGGGCTTTGCCGATGGACCGCATCGGTTTGAATGAAGGCCAACCGCGGCGGAACTCTGCACATCGATTCCACCGCGGTTGTGCCAGCCTTGCCGCACTTCAAGGAGAACACCATGCCTGCGCAGTACCACATCAGCCTGCCCGACCCGTCCAAGGCACGCGGCAACGACCCTGACCTGTCCTTCCATTCGCAGGGCGCCGCCGGCTTCGCCGAGGAGCTGCAGGATGCCCTGCGCAGCGGCACGTTGTTCGAACGCTGGAAGGCCAAGCAGCCCGACCCGGATGCAGTGGAGCCGCAGTGGGGCGCAACCGATCCCGAGGCCACCGTGACCGGTGAGCAGAAGGACCTGCGCATCAACCTGGTGGCCACCACCCGCATCGACAGCGATGTGTTCAAGCAGCGCCTGCGCCTGCTGGCCGGCAGCCACTGGGAACTGCGCGACGTGCGTTGAGGCCATGCCGTGCTAGTGCCGGCCGCTGGCCGGCAACCGCGGCGTCCGAGGAGGTACCGGCCAGCGACCGGCACTAAGGGCTGGTCCGCTCAACAGTCCATGGTTCCGTGCGCGTTGCCCTCGTCATCCAGCACGTGCGCATGCAGGACCACCTGGTTGCGGCCGGCACGCTTGGCGGCATACAAGCCGGCATCGGCGTCGGCCAGCAGCTGATCGGCGCTGGCCATCGCTGGCGGATGCAAATAGCCCACGCCGATGCTGATGCTGACCGACCCTTCCGGCAGCGGCAGCGCCGCCACCGCCTCGCGCAGGCGCTCGGCCAGTGCTAGCACGCCCGACAGCGCACTTCCGGGCACGATCACCGCGAATTCCTCGCCGCCGTAGCGCGCGACACGGTCACCGGCGCGGCCGGCGCTCGCCTTCAGGACCGCTGCCACGGCCTGCAGGCAGCGGTCGCCGGCGGGATGGCCGTGGCGGTCGTTGAAGGCCTTGAAATGATCGATATCCAACAGCAGCAGGCCCAGCTCGGTGCCACTGCGCCGTGCGCGGTTCCACTCGGCCAGCAGCAGCGCGTCGAACTCGCGCCGGTTGGCCACGCCGGTCAGGCCATCCTGGCGCGCCAACTGGTCCAGCGAGGCCTGCCGTTCCATCAGGTCCACCTGCAACAGGATGCTGCGCAGGCCGAACCCCAGCGTCGCCACCACGAACCCGCTCACGGCCAGGGGCCGGGCGTGGTCGACCACCAGCGTGCCTACCACCAGCAGCAGCAGCGGCAGGATCATCGGGCCGGCCGCCTGCACCGTGCGCGCCATCCGCGGATGCGGCGCCAGGACCCGCGCCGGTGCCTGGCTGAGTGCGAGCAGCGCCAGCAGCAGGAACGGCAGATCGATCAGCAGGTCGGCATAGGCACCGAACGCATCGCCGGAGGTGTAGTGGTTGATGTAGTACGCCACCAACAGGTAGGTCACCGCATACATCGCCAGCGCGCGGAAAAAGGTGCGCCGCTCGAGGACGTCGCCGGCCAGCCAGCGCACCACCGCGAACACGGCGATGCACAGGTTCTGGATATCGAACATGCGTTGCATGTTGGCCAGCGCGTGGTCGTCGATGTCAACGCGGGCGGCAAACGACTGCGCGTGCACGAAGAACAGCACGCCCAACAGCGCCGCCATCGCCGCATCGATCAGGCTGATGCTGACCCGTTCCCGGCGCGCCCGGGCCAGGATGAACACCAGGGGCACACCGTAAAGCACGTAAAGGAACAGGCTTGCGCGCGGGGTGAAATCGGCACGCCCGGCGCCCAGGGCATCAATCATGTTGAACGCCATGCCGCCGGCCCACAGCAGCAGGGCCAGTGCCGTGGCGCGCCACCCCAGTGCCGCGCGGTCGCGGCGGGCCCGCCACAGGCAGGCGACCGCAGCCAGCAGCGGGGCGCCGGTCAGGAAAACGAAGGAACCCGCCCCGGCGGGACCGGGCCACAGGGCCAGCACCAGCCCATGGCACAGCACATACAGCAGCGCCAGCACTACCGGCATGCCTTCCCCCATCCGCAAGGCCGTATGGGCGCACGATAGCGCGCCGGCACGCCACAGCGGCGTGATCCACTGCGGCAAAACAACACGCCGCGGGCACCGCCACGGTAGTGCCGGCAAGGCCTCAGACGTGCAGCGTGTGGGGGTGATGGGCCGGCACGCCACAGCGGCATGATCCACTGCGGCAAAACAATACGCCGCGTGCACCGCCACGGTAGTGCCGGCCGCTGGCCGGCATCCGAGGGAATCACGCGGCGGCAGGTTGCCGCCCAGCGGCCTACACTACCGGAAAGGCCTCAGGCGTGCAGCGCGTGGGGGTGATGGACCGGTACGCCACAGCGGCGTGATCCACTGCGGCGAAACGACGCTCCGCGTGCACCGCCACGGTCGTGCCGGCCGCTGGCTAACATCCGAGGGAATCACGCGGCGGCGGGTTGCCGCCAGCGGCCGCACTACCGGAAAGGCCTCAGGCGTGCAGCGCGTGGGGGTGATGGACCGGTACGCCACAGCGGCGTGATCCACTGCGGCGAAACGACGCTCCGCGTGCACCGCCACGGTCGTGCCGGCCGCTGGCCGGCATCCGAGGGAATCACGCGGCGGCGGGTTGCCGGCCAGCGGGCACTACCGGACAGACGTCAGCCGTGCAGGGCGCGGGCGTGGTGGGCGATGTGCTCGCCGATGAAGCTGGCGATGAAGTAGTAGCTGTGGTCGTAGCCCGGCTGCAGGCGCAGGGTCAGCGGATGGCCGGCCGACGCGCAGGCCTCCTGCAGGCGCTGCGGCTGCAGCTGGGTCTGCAGGAATTCGTCCGCCTCACCCTGGTCGACCAACAACGGCAGCCGCTCGCTGGCCGCGGCAATCAGTGCGCAGGCGTCCCATTGCGCCCAGTCGGCCGGGTTGTCACCCAGATAGGCAGTGAACGCCTTCTGCCCCCACGGGACATGGCTGGGCGCGACGATCGGCGAGAACGCCGACACGCTGCGGTAGCGCCCCGGGTTGCGCAGCGCGATCACCAACGCACCGTGACCGCCCATCGAATGACCGCTGATGGCGCGTGCGCCGGTCGCCGGGAACTCCGCTTCGATCAGCGCCGGCAGCTCGTGCACTACGTAGTCATGCATGCGGTAGTGCTTCGCCCAGGGCGCGCGGGCGGCGTTGAGGTAGAACCCCGCGCCCTTGCCGAGGTCGTAGCCTTCGGCATCGGCCACGTCATCACCGCGCGGGCTGGTATCTGGCGCGACGATGATCACGCCGTGTTCGGCCGCATAGCGCTGCGCGCCCGCCTTGGTGATGAAATTCTGCTCGGTGCAGGTCAGCCCGCTCAGCCAGTACAGCACCGGCAGCGTCTGCGTTTCCGCCTGCGGCGGCAGGTACACGGCGAACTGCATGTCGCAGCCCAACGTGGTCGAATGATGGCGGTAGACGTCCTGCCAGCCACCGAAACAGGCGCGGTGTTCAATGCGTTCCATCAGGCTCTCCTGCGCACCGGCCTCAGCCGGCGCGTCTATTGATCAGTTCATCCAGCTGCGAAAGCAGGTGCAGAAGCGGCTCGACACCGGGCTGGCCGTCGAGGTTGCGGTACGCCGCCACCGCCACGTCGCTGCGCGGTGGCCACTGGCCGTCGGCGCGGGCTTCGTGCAGGCGCGGCAGGAACACCTGTGCCAGCCAGTGCTCGAACGGCATCTCGTCGATACCGAAAGGTGAATCCACCGCGCGCGGCGGACCCACGTCGCCCTCGACCCAGCCCAGCGCGCGCAGCGCCTGCTCGATCGGCGCCACCAGGGCCGCGCGCGGGTCTTCCGCACGCGGCCGGCGCAGGGCATCCAGCCAGCCCATGACGCGGCTCAGTAATGGACCACCGAACGGATCGACTTGCCTTCATGCATCAGGTCGAAGGCGTCGTTGATCTTGTCCAGTTCCATGGTGTGGGTGACGAACGGCGCCAGTTCGATATCACCCTTCATCGCGTCTTCGACCATGCCCGGCAGCTGGCTGCGGCCCTTCACGCCGCCGAAGGCAGTGCCCATCCACTTGCGGCCGGTCACCAGCTGGAACGGGCGGGTGGAGATCTCCTGCCCGGCACCGGCCACGCCGATCACCACGCTCTGGCCCCAGCCACGGTGCGCGCATTCCAGCGCCGCGCGCATCACGTTGACGTTGCCGATGCACTCGAAGCTGTGGTCTACGCCCCAGGTGGTCATTTCAACGATGACCTGCTGGATCGGCGTGTCGAAGTCCTTCGGGTTGATGCAGTCGGTGGCGCCGAATTCGCGCGCCAGTTCGAACTTGGACGGATTGGTGTCCACCGCGATGATGCGGCCGGCCTTGGCCTGGCGCGCACCCTGGATCACCGCCAGGCCGATGCCCCCCAGGCCGAACACCGCTACGCTGTCGCCCTCCTGCACCTTGGCGGTGTTATGCACCGCGCCGATGCCGGTGGTGACGCCGCAGCCGAGCAGGCAGACGTGCTCCGGGTTGGCGTCCGGGTTGATCTTGGCCAGCGAGACTTCGGCCACCACGGTGTACTCGCTGAAGGTCGAGCAGCCCATGTAGTGGTACAGCGGCTCGCCGTTGTAGCTGAAGCGGCTGGTGCCATCGGGCATCACGCCCTTGCCCTGGGTGGCCCGCACCGACACGCACAGGTTGGTCTTGCCGCTCTTGCAGAACAGGCACTCGCCGCACTCGGCGGTGTACAGCGGAATCACGTGGTCGCCCGGCTTGACGCTGGTCACGCCCTCGCCCACCTCCACCACGATGCCGGCGCCTTCATGGCCCAGCACCACCGGGAACAGGCCTTCCGGATCATCGCCGGACAGGGTGAACGCATCGGTGTGGCAGACACCGGTATGGGTGATCTTCACCAGCACTTCGCCCTTCTTCGGCGGGGCGACGTCGATCTCGACGATCTGCAGCGGCTGGCCGGGACCAAAGGCGACGGCGGCACGGGACTTCATGGTGGCTTCTCCAAGGACAGGCAGTAACAGGATGGACGGCGCACTGTTGCGCCGTCGTTTATTTCAGGTACGAGCGGATCAACGCGCTCATGTCGCGCACGCGTTCGGCGCGTTGTTCGTCGGAGGCGGCGGGCTGGCCGAACTCCTCGCGCAGATGGGCTTCCATCACCTCGGACATCAGGCCGTTGACCGCGCCACGGATGGCGGCGATCTGCTGCAGCACCGGCCCGCAGTCGGCGCCAGCTTCGAGCGCGCGATCCAGCGCATCGCACTGGCCGCGGATGCGGCGCACGCGAGCCAGGACCTTCTTCTTCTCTTCGGGTGAGTGCGGCATGGCGGGCCACCTCGAAACTATACTGGGGGATAGTATACACGGCCACCCTGCCAGTGCCACCGACGCTCCCCGCCGCCATCGCGATCCGCCGGCAGAGCCGGGCTAAAGAACCCCGCCACGCAGCCGCTATCCGGTGCCTGATGGCGAATGAGTCGCCGGCAATGACACGGAGTTCTGATGATGGTGCGTTCCCTGCTGCCCGCCTGCCTGGCCATGGCCCTGGCATTCCCCGCACTGGCCGGGCAGGCCCCCACTGACGCGGCGGCCCAGGTGGATCTGCAGCAATCGGCGCGCATCCGCCTGTTCAGCGCCAATGGCCAGTATCTGGCGATGCGCAAGAACCACACGCGCAGCGGCGCCGAAGCCGAGGTGGTCAGGGTGGAGAGCAAGGCGTCCAAGGGTGTGTTCAGCACGCTCGCCTCGCTGGCCACCGGCAATGAAAGCACCTCGATCGGCATGCCCGAGTCATTCGCCACCGGTACGCTGGGCGGTATCCGCAAGCCCTTCTATCGCGAATTCGCACTGGTGCCGGGCCAGCTGGTCAATGTGATGGCCAACTTCGAGGGCAATCGTCGCTGCGTTCCGGCGGGCGAAAGCGTTCGCGACCTGCGCTTTACACTGCCGCCCTCGCTCCTGCTGACGCCGGAACCCGGCCTGGACTACGAAGTATCGTTCGGTACCGACGGCAGCAGTTGCGGCATGAACGCCAGGCTGCTGCTGGCCGACGGGCGCTCAGTGCCACTCCCCACCGAGTTGCAGCGGCAACGCTCACCAAAGACGTACAAGGTGGAAGGAACGCATCTGTATACCTTCCTGTTCCGCCCGGGCAGCGTGTACTACCGCCCGGTCGGCGAGGCGGAGGACCTGCAGCTGCGCATCGACGATGCCGAACATGCCGACGCATTCGAAACGGCGATGCGCGAGATCGCCTCGCGGCCCGGCACCCAGATGTGCATCGTGCTGCCGGACTTCTTCTACAAGAGCCCGCTGAAAGACCGGCTTGACCGCGTCCTGGACGAGCAGGACAAGAATTTTCCGGCCATCCTCGAACCGATCGAAGGACTGCGCAAAGTCCGCCAGCTTGAGGACCATGTGCCCACCACCTTCCTGGATGCTGCCGCGTACTGCCAGTTGGCAGGGATGATGGCGTTCCCGCCCCGCAACACGCTCGATGGCGCACCCGACGTGGCAGCTCCGGCTCAGTCAAACAATCCCTGAGCCGCCAGCCGCGCCAGCTCATCCACCACATAACGCACCTTCGGCCGCAGGTGGCGGGTTGGCGGCCACAGCGCATGGATGTCGATATGCCGCTGCATGTGCGCATCCAGCACCGAGTGCAGCGCGCCGGATTCCAGGTGCCGGCGCACCAGTGACTCCGGCATCTGGCAGATGCCCAGCCCAGCAATGGCGCCGTCGATCACTGCATCGCCGTCGTTGAGCTGGTAGGCCGCATTCGGGATGAACGTTCCTTCGGCATCATCACTGCCAATCCGCCACGCCACCGGTTGCCCGTGGCGAAAGCCGACGATGCTGCGGTGCTGTGCCAGTTCCTCCACGGTCGCAGGCACACCATGCGCCTGCAGGTACTCCGGCGATGCGCAGGTGACCAGGCGCTGGCGACCCAGCCGGCGCGCGACCAGGTGCTCTGCGTGGTGCAGCCCACCGAAACGGATCAGCAGGTCGATGCCCTCTTCGACCGGATCAACGAAGTGATCGGTGAAGGTCATCGTCAGCTGCAGGTCCGGGTACTGCCGGCACAACCGCAGCAGCACCGGCAACACCACCAGCCGCCCGAACGAGGACGGCATGTCGATGCGCAGCCGCCCGCTGGGCAGGCCGGCCGAACCCAGGCAGGCCTCGGCGGCGGAGATTTCTTCCAGCGCCGCCGCACACGACGCGTAGTACGCCTCGCCGTCGGTGGTCAGCGCGATGCGGCGCGTGGTGCGGTGGAACAGGCGCACGCCCAGCCGCGTTTCCAGCCGGGCGATGGCCTTGCCCACCGCCGAGCGTGAGACGCCCAGTGCATCGGCCGCTTCGGTGAAGCTGCCCGAGCGGGCCGCGGTAACGAAGGTCACCAGGCCATTCAACGATTCCAGCGGCAGCATTCTTTCCCCCACATTGGGGACAAATAGTCCCACGCTCAGGGAGATCGAAGCGCTTTATGCGCCCGCATGTCAACTCCATCCTGTGGGCATCGCGCCGCTGGCGCTCCTCCCCCCGCACCGAGATGACCGACATGACCGCCACCCTGTTCCGCCCCTTCGACCTGTCAGGCACCCTCCTGCGCAACCGCATCGTGATGGCCCCGATGACCCGTGCCCGCAACCCCGGCTCGGTCGCCAATGCGCTCACCGCGCAGTACTACCAGCAGCGCGCCAGCGCTGGGCTGATCATCAGTGAAGGCACCCCGGTCTCGCCGCAGGGCCAGGGGTACATCGACGTGCCGGGCATCTGGTCGGCCGAGCAGGTGGCGGGCTGGAAGCAGGTGACCGAGGCCGTGCATGCTGCCCAAGGCACGATCTTCGCCCAGCTCTGGCATGTGGGCCGCATGTCGCATGCCTCGCTGCAGCCCGATGGCGGACAACCGGTCAGCGCTGGCACTCGCCCGGTCGCCAGCGCACCGAAGAACACCTCGTTCGTCTACCTGGACGACGGCAGCCGCGGCCATGCCGATCCCACTCCGGCGCGTGCGCTGGCCACCGAAGAGATCCCCGGCATCGTCGACGACTTCGTGCGCGGCGCGGAGAACGCCATCGCGGCCGGCTTCGACGGCATCGAGCTGCATGCTGCCAACGGCTACTTGTTCGAACAGTTCCTCAACCCGCTCATCAACCAGCGCGAAGACCGCTATGGCGGTTCACTGCCCAATCGTGCGCGCCTGATCCTGGACACCGTCGATGCGATGGCGCAGCGCATCGGTGCCCACCGTATCGGCGTGCGCCTGGCACCGAACAACCTCACCTTCGACATGCCGTTCTACCCCGACAACGAGGCCACTTATCTGTACCTGGCCGGGGAACTGGGCAAACGCGGCCTGGCCTACGCGCATCTCAACGACAACCTGCAGGCGGGCCAGTCGGTGCTGGGCGAGGCCTTCCTGCAGCAGTTCAAGCAGGCCTACGGCGGCACCCTGATCCTGGCCGGTGGCATGACCCGCGAACGCGCGCTGCAGCGGGTCGAGGCGGGCACCATCGACCTGGCCGCGTTCGGCCAACCGTTCATCGCCAACCCGGACCTGGTCGAGCGCCTGCAGCGAAACGTCGCGCTGGCCACGCCGGACCGCGCCACCTACTACGGCGGCGGCGAAGCGGGTTACCTCGACTACCCAGCCGCCGGCTGATCCCGCACGGGGTCGGATCCCCGCCACAGGGGGGGCTCCGACCCTTGGATCAGGCGTCCTCGCGCACGTAGGCGAACGACTGGTCCAACCGCTCGAAGCCGATCACTTCAGCGACGATGGCCTGCGCATCCTCGTCGCTGATACGTCCCTCGGCAATAGCGTCAACACGGGCGAACAGCCGCTGCAACGCCGCGTACTGGTCATCGCGCAGGAACGGTTGATGGCTGTGCAGCCAGCGCTGCAGATTGCTGGCCAGCTCGCCATGCGAAAGCAGCGTGTAGGTCGCTTGGTAGTCGGCAACTGCTTCGACCATCTTGCGGAACAGGAAGTCCTGGTAGTTGGCGGCCAGCACATAGGCACGATCATCGTCATGCCACACCAGCACGACCGGCGGTTCGGCAACACCAGGCGCGTTGCTCCAGAAGCAGTAGCTGTCGCCGCCACCCGTCCGCGCAAACGGCAGCAGCTGCAGGTCCGTGCGCAGGGGGTTGTAATGATCCTCGGCGGTCAGTTCCTGCCACGCCTCGCGCAGTTCATCGTGTTCCAGCGGTTCGTATTCTTGGGCGTACAGCAGCACCGGCGGCTCCGCCTGCAGCGTCGGGAACACCACCTTGGACCATTCCGGATGTGGGGCACCCCAGCTCAACCGACCCGCTGCATGCAACTGCTTGAACAGGGGCGGGAAGGACTGGCCGGTGGCCCGTTCGATGTCAGATAGCGTGCTCATGGATGTCCTTGTCGATAGAGACCGCCCAGCTTGCCCGAATGCGCGCAGCAGATGAACCGGCGGCAGCACGCGGCAGGACTAGACTGCGACCACCGGATGCCGCCCATCGCTGCCATGAACGCCCCTGCCCACAGCTTCATCGTCAACCTCGACGTGCCCGACCTGGCCGCCGCCGAAACCTTCTACGTGGCCGCGTTTGGATTGCGCATCGACCGCCGTCTCGGCCCCGAGGCCGTGGAATTGCTCGGTGGGCCAACACCGCTCTACCTGCTGCAGAACGAGGCGGGCAGCGCCGCCACCGAAGACGGCGACGTGCGCGACTACGAGCGCCACTGGACCCCGCTGCACCTGGACTGGGTGGTGGATGACATCGACGCCGCGCTGGCACGTGCAGTCGCAGCCGGGGCGACACTCGAGCAATCCGTGCGCGAGCGTCGCTGGGGACGCATCGCCGTGCTGGCCGATCCATTCGGCCACGGCTTCTGCCTGATCCAGTTCAGTGGCGAAGGCTACGACGCGCTGGTGACATGAGCGATTGGGGTGGGTGCCGGCCGTGGGTCGGCACTGCATCCCTTACCGCCACTACGCCCGCAGCATATCCACGAACGCCCGCAGCGCGCCCGGCATCTGCCGCTGCTTCGGGTAGTACAGCGCGAAGCCGGCGAACGGTTCGCTCCAGTCTTCCAGCACTGCCACCATCTGCCCCGAGTCGATGTACGGCCTTGCCGTGTCTTCCAGCACGTACGCCAGGCCGATGCCATCCAGAACGGCGCGCACGATCGTGCCCTGCTCGCACAGGGTCAGCCGCCCCGGTACATCGATCTCCAGCGCCTGCCCACCGCGCTCGAACTGCCACTTGTACAGGTGCCCGCTGGCGAAGCGGAAGCGGATGCATTCGTGCGCGGCCAGGTCGCGCGGATGCTGTGGCGCCGGGCGCCGCCGCAGGTAGTCCGGCGAGCCGACAATCAAGCCACGCAGCGGTGGGCCCATCGGCACCGCCACCATGTCCTCGGGTACGAACTCGTGCAGGCGCACACCGGCGTCGTAGCCTTCGGCGACGATGTCGACCAGGCCATCGTTCTCGGTCAGCTCCACCCGCACGTCGGGATGGGCGTGCAGGAAGCGCGCCAGCCGCGGCCCCAACTGGGTCGGCACCGCCGCGCGGGTGGCGTTGATGCGCAGCAGGCCGGCCGGGGCGGCGCGGAAGTGGTTCATTTCTTCCAGTGCGTCGTGCACCTGCCCCAACGCCGGCTGCAAGCGCTCCAGCAGGCGCTGCCCGGCTTCGGTCAGGGCCACGCTGCGGGTGGTGCGATGGAACAGGCCCACGCCCAGCCGCTCCTCCAGCGCGCGGATCGCATAGCTCACCGCCGAGGTCGACAATGCCAGTTCGGCACCGGCGCGGCGGAAGCTGCGATGGCGGGCAACTGCGGCGAACGCGGCCAGATGGGTCAGGTTGTCAGTGGCCATTGTGCAGTTTCACTTGATGAATCATGCCGATATCCGCGCTTCTTGCCACTGGGCATGGGGCGTATTGTAAAGCGCCTTTCGATAAACCCTGCCAAGGATTCCCCATGTCCCTCGCCCGTGGTTACGCCGCCCATTCACATACCGCCCCGCTGGTGCCCTACGCGTTCGAACGCCGCGCGGTCGGCCCGAACGACGTGCGCATCGAGATCCTCTACAGCGGCATCTGCCATTCCGACCTGCACCAGGCCCGCGATGACTGGGGTGGCTCGATCTACCCGATGGTGCCGGGCCACGAGATCATCGGCCGGGTGACCGAAGTCGGCAGCAACGTCACCCGCTTCAAGGTCGGCGACCACGCCGGCGTCGGCTGCATGGTCGATTCCTGCCGCCACTGCGACGCCTGCCAGCACGACCTGGAGCAGTACTGCGCCGAGGGTGCGACCTGGACCTACAACGGCCGTGAACGCGAAACCGGCGCGCCGACCTACGGCGGCTATTCCGACCACGTGGTGGTCGAGCAGCGCTTCGTGGTGAAGGTGTCCGACACCCTCGACCTGAAGGCGGCCGCACCGCTGCTGTGCGCCGGCATCACCACCTGGTCGCCGCTGCGCCACTGGAAGGTCGGTCCGGGGCAGAAGGTGGGCGTGATCGGTCTCGGTGGCCTCGGCCACATGGGCGTGAAGTTCGCCAAGGCACTGGGCGCACACGTGGTGATGATCACCACCACGCCGGAAAAGGGTGCCGATGCCAAGCGCCTGGGCGCCGATGAGGTACTGGTCTCGCGCGATGCCGCGCAGATGAAGGCGCACGCGGGCAGCTTCGACTTCCTGCTCAACACCATCCCGGTCGGCCATGACACCAACCCGTACATGGGCCTGCTCAAGCGCGAGGCCACCATGTGCCTGGTCGGCGTACTGACCGAACTGGACCCACCGCTGACCGGTGGCAGCGTGATCTTCGGCCGCAAGCACCTGACCGGCTCGGCGATCGGCGGCATGGCCGAAACCCAGGAAATGATGGACTTCTGCGCCGAGCACGGCATCGTCAGCGATGTCGAGATCATCGACATCAAGAACGTCAACGAGGCCTGGGAACGCATGGCGAAGAACGATGTGCGCTACCGCTTCGTGATCGACATGGCGACGATGAAGGACGCCGCCTGATCCAAGGCAGATGTGGAAATGAAAAACCCCGGCAATGCCGGGGTTTTTCTTCTGGTAGTGCCGGCCGCTGGCCGGCAACCCCGCATGACGATCAGTACGCGAATTCGCGGAACACCGGATCGACGTCGCCGTGCCAGCGGCCATGGAACAGCGCCAGCTTGCGCTCGGCCGGGGTCAGGCCGGACTCGACGATCTCCTGCAGCACGTCAAGGAACTTGCTCTCGTCCTGGCCGTCGGCATTGCGCGCCGCGCGGCGCTTGAGGCCTTCCACCGAAATCTTCACCGCTTCCCGGGCCAGGTCGCGAACCGTGCCATTGCGGAACGGCAGGTTCATCGCATGCTTGGGCACGCCATCGCGCAGCGCATGGCGCTCGGCCAGGGTGAAGTCATGCACCAGGTCCCAGGCAGCATCGAGTGCGGTGTCGTCGTACAGCAGGCCGACCCAGAACGCCGGCAGCGCACACAGGCGGCTCCACGGGCCGCCATCGGCGCCACGCATTTCCAGGTACTTCTTCAGGCGCACTTCGGGGAACGCGGTGGTCATGTGGTCCGACCAGTCGCGCAGGGTCGGCAACGCACCCGGCAACACCGGCAGCCTGCCCTGCATGAAGTCGCGGAAGCTCTGCCCGCTGGCGTCGTGGTAGATGCCATCGCGGTAGGAGAAATACATCGGCACGTCGAGCAGGTAGTCGACATAGCGCTCGTAACCGAAGCCATCCTCGAACACGAAGTCCAGCATGCCGGTGCGGTCGGCGTCGGTGTCGGTCCAGATGTGCGAGCGGTAGCTCAGGTAGCCGTTCGGCTTGCCTTCGGTGAACGGCGAGTCGGCGAACAGCGCGGTGGCGATCGGCTGCAGCGCCAGCGACACGCGGAACTTCTTCACCATGTCCGCTTCGGTGGCGTAGTCCAGGTTCACCTGCACGGTGCAGGTGCGGGTCATCATGTCCAGGCCCAGCGAGCCGACCTTGGGCATGTACGAGCGCATGATCTTGTAGCGCCCCTTCGGCATCCACGGCATTTCATCGCGCTTCCACTTCGGCTGGAAGCCCATGCCGAGGAAACCCAGCTGCAGTTCGCCGGCCACCTGTGCGACTTCGTTGAGGTGGGTGCCGGTCTCCACGCAGGTCTGGTGGATGGTCTCCAGCGCCGCGCCGGACAGTTCCAGCTGTCCGGCCGGTTCCAGCGTCACCGAGGCACCGTCCCGCAGCAGCGCGATCGTGTTGCCGTTTTCCTGCACCGGCTCCCAGCCGAAGCGGACCAACCCGTTGAGCAACGCTTCGATGCCACGTTCGCCCTCGAACGTCGGCGGGCGCAGGTCATCCAGGCGGAAGCCGAACTTCTCGTGCTCGGTGCCGATGCGCCACTGCGCGCGGGGCTTCTCGCCGGAGGCGATCACCTCCACCAGCTGCGAGCGGTCGGTAATGGGGGTATCGGCGACGTGGCTGGGGCTCGACAAGGGGAAGGCTCGCTGGACGGTGGCGGGGGATGTGGGGCTCGCGGCCTTCCATCGCAAGGGCGCACTATAGCGTGGCACCCCGTTGCGTCATGCGACGGTGACGGGTTTCAGCATCCTACCGACGCCCTCTTGACCCTCGTACACTCAGCGCATGAGCCGCCATTCGCGACACCCCGAACTGCACCGCTCCGAGCGCGTCGGCTGGCTGCGTGCCGCCGTGCTGGGCGCCAACGATGGCATCGTCTCGGTGGCCGGCCTGGTGGTCGGCGTGGCGGCCAGCGGCGCCTCCGCTGCCACCCTCCTCGCCACCGGCGTGGCCGGCACCGTGGCCGGCGCGATGTCGATGGCCGCCGGCGAGTATGTCTCGGTGCAGACCCAGGCCGACACCGAAGCGGCCGACCTGGCCATGGAAACGCGCGAACTGCGCGAAGACCCGCACAGCGAGCTGGAGGAACTGGCTGCGATCTATCGCCACCGCGGCCTGGAGCCTGCATTGGCCCGGCAGGTGGCCGAACAGCTGACCGCCCACGATGCACTGGGTGCCCACGCCCGCGATGAGCTGGGCATCACCGACACCCTGCGCGCGCGCCCGCTGCAGGCGGCGCTGGCCTCGGCCGGTGCGTTCACCTGCGGAGCAGCACTGCCGGTGCTGACCGCCCTGCTCGCGCCGGTCGACAAGGTCGCATTGATGACCACTGCCAGCACCCTGCTCGGCCTGTGCCTGACCGGCGCGGTGGCAGCCCGGGCCGGGGGTGCACCGCCTGTGCGCGGCGCGATCCGGGTGATGTTCTGGGGCGCGTTGGCGATGGCTGCGGCGGCCGGCGTCGGTCGCCTGTTCGGTGCCCAGGTGTCATGACCGGCATGCTGCCACCAGCCACCGCGGTGCTGGCCGAGATGGCCAGTCTGGCCGGCTGCGGGCGCGCCGAGGGCTACGCCTGCATCACCGCGCGCCGCGAGCATGGCGCCAGTTCGGTAGAGGTTCCGCAGCCGCAGTTCGCGATCCTGCTGGAAGGCCGCAAGCAGGTGCGCACTGCACACCAGTCGCTGACGTTCGTTCCCGGCGACATCCTGCTGCTGACCCAGCGGTGCCGCATCGACGTGGTCAACACCCCTGATCCCTGCAGCGGCCGCTACCTCAGTGCCATCGTGCCGCTCTGCGCCGAAGTGCTGGCGGCGGCGCGTACGCTCTGGAACGAAGAGCTTCCCGCGCCGGGTCCGGCGATGGCGCGGCTGCCGTTGATCGAACATGCCGTGGTGCTGCGCCAGTGGCGGCAATCACTGCAGGACGGGCGTTACAGCGAAGCGCGACTGGCCCTGGCCTCGCTGGTGCTGACCCTGTGCCGCCAGGGTCATGGCAACCTGTTGCTGCCGCAGGCGCCGAGCCTGAGCGAACAGATCCGCGACCGCATCGCCGCCGAACCGGCACGCGACTGGCAATCACGTGATGTGGAAGCGCAGTTCGCGCTGAGCGGCGCCACCCTGCGCCGCCGCCTCGCCGCCGAAGCCACCAGCCTGCGCCAGCTGCTCACCGAGGCGCGGTTGGCGCATGGCATGCAGCTGCTCTACACCACCGACCTGCCACTGAAGACCGTTGCCGCACGCGCGGGTTACCGGTCTGCGGCGAGTTTCAGCAAGCGCTTTGCCGAGCAGTACGGACTGGCTCCGACCGACATTTGAGGGGGTTCGGCAGGGCTTGCAGCCCTGCTTCGGTAGTGCCGGCCGCTGGTAAGCCTACACTACCGCGGGTGCAGGGCGCAGCCCTGCAGACAACACCCCCTCCCTGAGCATTCCGCGCAGCGGATTGAGCGCCGCGCACACGCCCGTCACGGCACGCTGGCACCACGGAATCACCCGTTCACCGAGAACCGCCATGACCCTGCACCCCCTGCCGCTGCGCGGCGCCCTGCTGCTGGCCCTGTCCTCCCTGCCGCTGGCTGCGCTGGCCGAAGCTACCTCGCCCGCGCCCACCCAGCAGGTACCCGGCGTCTACCACCAGCGCGTCGGCACCTTGCAGGTCACCGCGCTGTTCGATGGCGTGGTCGCGCTGGGCCGTCAGGAAGTGGTGGATGTGCCAGCGACGCTGGTCAGCCGCCTGCTGGAAGGCCGCTACGTGCCGGAAGACAAGAAAGGCCTGCAGACCGCGATCAACGCCTTCCTGGTGCGCCAGGGCAACCACCTGACCCTGGTCGACACCGGCACGGCGCAGTGCTTCGGCCCCGGCCTGGGCCAGGTGCTGGGCAATCTGCGTGCCTCCGGCGTGGACCCGTCCGAGGTGGATGAGGTGCTGCTGACCCACGCCCATCCGGACCACCTGTGCGGCGTACTCGACGCACAGGGCAAGCCGGCCTACCCGAATGCCACGGTGTGGCTGTCCAAGGCGGATGCCGATTACTGGCTCAACCCGGCCAGCGAGGCCACCGCGCCGAAGGGCGTGCGCTTCGCCTTCCCGCTGGCACGCAACGCGGTGGCGCCGTATCAGGCCAGCGGCCACCTGCGCACCTTCAGCCCCGGCGATGCCCTGCCCGGTGGCGCGGTAGCGATGGATACCCATGGCCATACCCCCGGCCATGTCTCCTACCGGTTCGACAGCCAGGGCCAGTCACTGCTGGTGTGGGGCGATGTGCTGCACTTCCACGCGGTGCAGTTCGCGCATCCAGAGGCGGCGTTCGAGGCCGACTCGGACCGCAAGGCGGCCATCGCCAGCCGCCGGAGCCTGCTGCAGCAGGCCACCGCCCGCGGCTGGTGGGTGGCCGGTGCACACCTGCCGTTCCCGGGCCTGGGCCACGTGCGCAGCGAAGGCCAGGCGTATGCGTGGGTGCCGGCGGAGTATTCGCCGTTGTGAGGGTGTGCCGACCAAGGTCGGCACCCACCCGATCGGGTAGCGCCCGGCTGCCAGCCGGGCGACCGGAGAGCCTTATTCCAGCCCCAGCCAGCCGCCGATCACGCCGCGGGCTTCGTCCACGCCGGTGCGGTCTTCGCCGGAGAACACCTGCACGCTGACGCTGTCGCCATAGGCCGAGTGCAGCTCCTTGCGCACCTTCTGCAGCGTCTGCATCTGCTGGCTGCGGCTGAGCTTGTCGGCCTTGGTCAGCAGCGCGTGCGCCGGCAGGCCGCGCTGCACGGCATAAGCCAGCATCTGCCGGTCGTAGTCCTTCAGCGGATGGCGGATGTCCATCACCACCACCAGCCCCTTCAGGGCCTCTCGGGTGCGGAAATACCTGTCGATGAAGGCCTGCCAGTGCGCCTGCAGGTCCAGCGGCACCTTGGCGTAGCCATAGCCGGGCAGATCGACCAGGTGCGCGTCCGGAGTGATCTGGAAGAACACCAGCTGCTGGGTGCGGCCGGGGGTCTTGGAGACACGGGCCAGGGCGTTCTGGCGGGTCAGCGCGTTGAGCGCACTGGACTTGCCGGCGTTGGAGCGGCCGGCGAAGGCCACTTCAGCCCCTTCATCGGGCGGCAGCTGCCGCACGTTGTGGGCCGAGAGGTGGTAACGGGCGCGTTCGATGAGCAATGACATATGCCTAGGATCGCATGTTGCGGCGCCGCGCGCCCGTCCCGGCGGCCCGTGCCGGCATTTTTGCTGCACTGCTGCGTTGACCGTGCGCGGAAACGGCGTTGATAATCCGGGCGATGCCGGCCGCCATCGCCCGGCCCGGTCCATACGGAGCTTCAGCATGCGCCACGCTCGCGTTCTTGCCGTATCCGCCCTTGCCACTGCCGTAGTCGTTGCCGCCGCTGCGTTCGCGCAGACCACGTTGACTCCGCTGCCCGACAACGGGCCAATCCGCACCGCGTCGCTGGAGGTGGACTTCAGCAAGACCCACTGGGGTGATGCCAAGGCCGGCCAGACCAAGGCGACGGCCTGTGCGGCCTGCCATGGCGCCGACGGCAATTCCACGGTGGAGATGTATCCGTCCATCGCCGGCCAGAGCGAACGCTACGTGGCCCAGCAGATGGCCCTGATCGCCAATGGCCAGCGCAGTTCCGGCGCAGCAGTGGCGATGGTGCCGTTCGTGCAGAACCTCACCCCGCAGGACATGCGCGATATCGGCGCCTACTTCGCCACGCAGAAGGCCAACGCGGGCATCGCCGATGACACGGTGGTCACCGACGGCCCCTACAAGGGCATGAAGTTCTACGAGATCGGCCAGCAGCTCTACCGTGGCGGCGATGCCAAGCGTGGCCTGCCGGCCTGCATGGCCTGCCACGGCCCCAGCGGTGCCGGCAATCCCGGCCCGGCCTATCCGCACCTGGGTGGGCAGCACGCCAGCTATGTCGCGCGCCGCCTGCAGGAGTACCAGGCCGGCCAGACCAACGAGACCGACAAGGCGCACTTCCAGATCATGGCCACGGTCGCGCAGAAGCTCAGCGAGCAGGAGGTGCAGGCCCTATCGAGCTACCTGCAGGGCCTGCACAACAAGGCCGACGATGTGGCCGCTGCGGCCACGCCGACGCAACCGGCTGCCGCCCCCTGAGCACCACTGGTCGGCCGGGGCCGCGACGTCGGCCCACGGCTGCGGTATGTTTCCTTCACGCCGGCGGCTGCGCCGGCGTTGCTTTTTTCAACGGAGATGCGTGTCGATGAGGTTGATTTCCCGCCTGCTGTTGTCCGTGCTGGTGCTGCTGCCGCTGGCAGCCTGCGCCGCCACCCCCGCCAATGCCCCGCTGGTCGAGGGCAAAGACTACGAGCGCATCGCCCAGCCGGGCCCGTTCCAGCCGCTGGCCGGCAAGATCGAGGTGGTCGAAGTCTTCGGCTACACCTGCCCGCACTGCGCCCATTTCGAACCGCAGCTGGAAGCCTGGGCGGCCAAGCTGCCGGCCGACGTGCGCTTCACGCCGGTCCCGGCGGCCTTCGGTGGCGCTTGGGATGCCTGGGCACTGGCCTACTACGCCGCCGACGAAGTCGGCGTGGCCAAGCGCAGCCACGCTGCCGTGTTCAAGGCCCTGCACGAGCAGGGATCGCTGCCGATGCAGAACGTCTCGGCCGATGAGCTCGCCACGTTCTACAAGGCCTACGGCGTGACCCCGGACCGCTACCTCCAGGCGCTGCGCGGCGATGCCGTGCAGAAGAAGGTTGAGGCCGCGCGCGCGTTCGCCCAGCGCACCAAGGTGCCGGGCACCCCGGCCATCATCATCAACGGCCAGTACCTGGTGCGCGGCAACAGCTTCGACGACCAGCTGCGCATCGCCTCGGCGCTGATCGCCCAGGCCCGCGCCGCCCGCGGCCGCTGAACCAACGCCCACCCTCGACACGGCGCTGTCGCCGCCGCATGTCATCATTTCCCCCTGGCTGGCGCCTGGCGCCGGCCCCACCTTTCCAGATGCTGGAGACGTTTCCATGAAGATCCGTTACGCCCTCGCCCTCGCAGCGCTGCTGCCGATCCTGGCTGCCTGCAAGGCTGATGACGGCAGCACCAACACCACCGCGGCCCCGGCCGCACCGGCCGCCGCCCCGGCCACCCCCGAACCGGCCGCTGCGCCGCGGCGGGCAGCGAAGGCGCCGCGCGCGGCTGCCGCCGAAGGCGACAAGGCCCCGGCCGAAGCGACTCCGGCCGCCGCGCGCCCCGACCACCGCCGCGCTGACCGGCCCGGCCCCGGTGGAAGGCGCCGATTACCAGGTGATCCCGAACGGCCAGCCGTTCCAGCCGGCCGCCGGCAAGATCGAAGTGACCGAGATCTTCGGCTACGTCTGCCCGGCCTGCGCCGCGTTCCAGCCGCTGGTCGGCCCGTGGAAGGCCGGCCTGCCGAGCGACGTCAACTTCGTCTACGTGCCGGCCATGTTCGGCGGCACCTGGGATGACTATGCCCGTGCGTTCTACGCCGCGCAGACCCTGGGCGTGCAGGAAAAGACCCACGAAGCGCTGTATGCCGCCATCCACTCGCAGAAGACCCTGAAGGGCGAGCGCGGCCGTGATTCGGTGGAAGACATCGCCAAGTTCTACGCCGCCTATGGCGTGGATCCGAAGCAGTTCGCCGCCACCATGGGCAGCTTCGCAGTGAACGCCAAGACCAACTCGGCCAAGCAGTTCGCCCAGCGCAGCCAGATCAGCGGCACCCCGTCGATCATCGTCAACGGCAAGTACCTGGTGAAGGGCAAGAGCTTCCCGGACATGCTGCGCATCGCCGACCACCTGATCGCCCGCGAACGCGGTGCGGCCCAGGCTCACTGATCCAAGAGACGCATTTCCCGGCCGTGAATTCCCCCCGTACACGGACCCTGCGCTTGCTGACGGCCAACATCCAGGCCGGCTCAAGTACCCGCCGCTACAGCGACTATGTGACCCGCAGCTGGTCACATGCGCTGCCGGCGGGTCGCAAGCGCAGCAGCCTGGACGCGATCGCCACCCTGGCGCGCGACCATGACATCGTCGGCCTGCAGGAGGCCGACCCGGGCAGCCTGCGCTCGGGCTTCACCAACCAGACCCACTACCTGGCCCAGCGCGCCGGCTTCAACTACTGGAGCCACCAGCCGAACCGGCGCATGGGCGGCGTGGCGTCCAGTGCCAATGGCCTGCTGAGCAAGCTGGAACCGGTGGAAGTGCAGGACCATGCCCTGCCCGGCCGCATCGGCGGGCGTGGCGTGCTGCTGGCCAAGTTCGGCGACGGTACCGATGGCCTGGCGGTGGCGGTGGCGCATCTGTCATTGGGCGCGGGCTCGCGGATGTCGCAGCTGGGCTTCATCGCCGAGCTGCTGTCCGACCACCCCAACGCGGTGCTGATGGGCGACTTCAACTGCCTGGCCGAACGCCCGGAAATGCAGGTGCTGTACCAGAAGACCCGGTTGCAGCCGCCCGGCTGCATCGTGCCGACCTTCCCCAGCTGGCGCCCCGATCGCGCCATCGACCACATCCTGGTCAGCAGCGGACTGCTGACCCGCACCGTGGAAGCCGTACCGGCCGCGTTCTCCGATCACCTCGCCCTGGCGATGCAGATCGACGTCCCGACCGACGCCCTGCGCTGAACCGCCGCCCTGGTAGGTGCGGACCGTTGGTCCGCACGCTTCGCGCCGGCCGCCGCCTGGCGCCCGCTAAATCAGGGCATAAACGACTTAATCCCCTCCGTCCCCTTTTTTCAGGCGGTGACGGGTGCCTTCAGGCGCCGCGCGATCATCGTGCTGCCCACCGAGGCCAGCACCGTGCAGCCGATCGCCAGCCACTGCAGCCCATGCAGGTGCTCGTGCAGCAGCAGCATCGCCCACAGTGCGGCCACCGCCGGCTCCATGCTGATCAGGATGCCGAACGTCTCCTTCGGCAGGCGCTTGAGCGCCATCATTTCCAGCGACATCGGGATCGCGCTGGAGACCAGCGCCACCAGCAGGCCGGCGGCCAGGATCTTCGGGTCCAGCAGCGCCGCGCCGGCGTGCACCACGCCCACCGGCACCACCACCAGCGACGCCGCCAGCAGCCCCAGCGACACCGAATGCCCGGCGTGCAGGTGCCCGGCACGCTTGCCGAACACGATGTACAGGCCCCAGCACGCCGCAGCACCCATCGCATACAGCACGCCGGCCGGATCAAGCGCCGGGCCGCCGCCGATCGGCAGCAGCAACAGCAACCCCACCGCCGCACAGCCCACCCAGAGGAAATCGATCGGTCGTCGTGACGACAGCATCGCCACCGTCAGCGGCCCGGTGAACTCGATGGCCACCGCGATGCCGAAGGGAATCGTACGCAGGGCCATGTAGAACAGCAGGTTCATCAGGCCCAGGGTGAGCCCGTAGCGCAGGATGGTGATCGCATCCGCGCGGCCGGTCTTCCAGCGCCACGGCCGCCAGAACAGCAGCAGCAACAGGGCCGAGAAGCCCACGCGCAGCGCGCTGGTGCCCTGCGCGCCGATCAGCGGGAACAGGTTTTTTGCATAGGAGGTGCCGATGGCCAGCGAGGTGACCGAGCCAAGCACCGCCAGCGCCGGTAACATCGGCGCGAGTCGTGGGGTCTGCATGGGCAAAGTCTATTGCGCCGGCGCCGAGCACTTGGCTCAATTGACGGCCCGTTCGTGCAACTTCTGCTCGCCATGGCCACCGCCCCCGTGCTCGACAGCTTCGACCGCGCCATCCTCGACCTGCTGCAGCGGGACAACACCCTGCCGCAACGCGAAATCGCCGAGGCTGTGCACCTGTCCGCGCCGGCCGTGCAGCGCCGCATCAAGCGCCTGCAGGACGGCGGCGTGATCGCCGCCAACGTGGCGGTGGTCGACGCGGCCAGGGTCGGGCGACCGCTGACCATCATCGTCGAGGTGCGCGTGGTCAGCGAGCAGCGCGACCGCGTGGCACCGTTCAAGCGCCGCGTGCAGGACGACCCGGCGGTGCAGCAGTGCTACTCGATCACCGGCGATGGCGATTTCCTGCTGCTGGTCTCGGCCGCGTCGATGGAAGAGTACGAGGCGATCACCGAGCGGCTGTTCAGCGCAGATGACAACATCGAGCGCTTCCGTACATCGGTGGCGCTGGGCACGTTGAAGCGCAGTTTCGAGGTGCCGCTGGCATGACATCCGCTGATTCCCCTTCCGCGGCCCGCCGCCTGCGCCGCTGGCTGCTGCGCGGCCTGTGGCTGGCCGTGGCCCTTGTTGCGGTGATGGCGGTGTGGAACAGCCCGTGGGCGGCCGCACCGAAGATGCTGTGGACACTCTCGCGGATGCCGCCGGCCACCGGACTGCCGGTGCCCGTGGACGGCGTCAGACCCGGGCAGATCGCCGATACGTTCGGCGCACCGCGCGGTCGCGACCGCTCCCACGCCGGCATCGACATCTTCGCCAGGCGTGGCACCCCGGTGCGCAGCGCCACGCCTGGCGTCATCGCCGACGTCCGTGAGGGTGGCCTCGGCGGGCGCCAGGTGTGGGTGATCGGGCCCGGTCGCGAACGCTACTACTACGCGCATCTCGAAGACTGGGCTGAGGGCCTGGCGCGCGGCCAGGTGGTCCAGGCCGGCGACCTGCTCGGCCACGTCGGCGACAGCGGCAATGCCAAGGGCACGCCCCCGCATCTGCACTGGGGCGTCTACGGCACCGACGGTGCCCGCGATCCGCTGCCACTGCTGCGCTGACCCCAACTGTTGCGTCGGGCCCTGCCCAAGCGCCTTCCTCGTTCAGGATTTGTAAATAGGAATAGTTCGTATTAACATTTCTTTCGTTTCCGGTGGTGCCAGGACGGCCTGCCCGCCCTTCCCCTACCCGTAGCGCCTCGCCTCCTGGATGCCGGCCGAGCGCGCGTGCTCGCCCAGGACCTCCATGACCCGTTCCGCCCTCCGTATCCCGCAGCCGAAGCGGCTGTCCGTTGCCGTGCTCGCCGTGCTCTGCAGCGTGGCCCCGGCCGCCTTCGCCGACACCGCCGCCGACCCGACCACGCTGGACAAGGTCGTGGTCAAGGGCGAACGCGCCGAAGGCTATTCGGTGCGCCGCACCTCGGCCGGTACCCGCTTCGACCTGGCGCCGCGCGAGATCCCGCAGTCGCTCAGCATCATCAGCCACCAGCGCATCGAAGATCAGAAGCTGGACGACATCATCGACGTGCTGGCCAACACCACCGGCGTGACCAGCACCCAGTCCGACAGCGAGCGCACCGAGTTCTACGCGCGTGGGTTCTACATCGATGCCTACCAGTTCGATGGCCTGCCCACGCAGATGGTGCAGAACTGGAGCTACGGCGACTCCGGGCTGGACCTGGCGCTGTATGACCGTGTGGAAGTGGTGCGCGGTGCCACCGGTCTGCTCAGCGGTGCCGGCAATCCATCCGCGTCGGTGAACCTGATCCGCAAGCACGCCGACAGCGCCGAGCTGGCCGGCAGCGTGTCGGTGAACGTCGGCAGCTGGGGCCGTACCCGCACCACCGTTGACGTGGGCAGCGCGCTCAATGCCAGCGGCAGCGTGCGCGGCCGCGTGATCGGCAGCTACCTGGACACCGACGGCCAGATGGACCGTTACAACCAGCGCAAGACGCTGGGCTATGCGGTCATCGATGCCGACCTGACCCCGGACACGCAGCTGAGCGTGGGCTACGACTACCAGCAGAAGCGCGCCAATGGTGCGACCTGGGGCGGTTTCCCCATGCTGTATTCGGATGGCTCGCGCACCGGCTACGACGAATCGTTCAACGCCAGCCCGGAGTGGACCTATTGGGACACCACCAGCAAGCGGGCCTTCGCCACCCTGCAACACGCCTTCAGCAGCGGCTGGAAATTCAAGGTGGGGGCCACGCACGATGAGACCAGGGCCGACGACAAGCTGTTCTACCCCGCCTACAACGACTGGACCACGGGCGCCTCGAACTTCGACCGGGCCACTGGCGCGGGCATCTCGCCGTCCGCAGGCCTGTACAACACCGAGCGCAAGGTCACTGGCGTCGACGGCTACGTGGATGGCCCGTTCCAGCTGTTCGGCCGCGAGCACCAGCTGATGGCCGGCCTCAGCTACAACAAGCGCGAGTACGCCAACTACGGCGACTATCAGGTCGGTGGCCCGGGCCAGACCTGGGATCCGTTCGCCAGCTATCTGAACTGGACGGGCAAGATCGGTGAGCCGAACTGGAACCCGCTGGCCCTGGCCAGCGAGGGCACCATCACGCAGAAGGCCGGTTACGCGGCCGCGCGCCTGTCGCTGGCCGATCCGCTGAAGCTGATCATCGGCGCACGCTACACCGACTGGAAGAGCGAGGGTGAAGGCGCCGACCGCGCGCACAAGGTGACCACGCCGTACGCTGGCCTGGTCTTCGACATCAACGGGACGTACTCGACCTACGCCAGCTACACCGAGATTTTCCAGCCGCAGACGCTGAAGGACCGCAATGGCAGCTACCTCGATCCGGTCGATGGCAAGAGCTACGAGGTGGGCGTCAAGGGCGCGTGGTTCGACAACCGCCTCAATGCCTCGCTGGCCGTGTTCCGCATCGAACAGGACAACGTCGGCCAGGCCACCGGTGAGCCGGTGCAGGGCAGCCAGAACGAGTTCGCCTATCGCGCTGCACGCGGCACCGTCAGCCGCGGCTTCGAGTTCGAGGTGAACGGCGAACTCGCCCCGGGCTGGAACGCGACCTTCGGTGCGTCGCGCTATGTGGCCAAGGACATCAACGGCGCCGACATCAACACCAACCTGCCGCAGACCGCGCTGAAACTGTTCACCAGCTACACCCCGCAGTCGCTGCAGGCACTGACCGTCGGCGGCGGCGCCAACTGGCAGAACCGCATCTACTACCCGGTGCCGGCCTACGGCCGCATCGAACAGAGCGGCTACGCGCTGGTCAGTGCCTTCCTGCGGTACCGCATCTCGCCGGAGTTCAGCGTGCAGGCCAACCTCAACAACCTGCTGGACAAGAAGTACCTGTCGCAGGTCAACGGCTACGGTGCCTACGGCGATGGCCGCAATGGCTCGCTGACGTTCACCTGGGCGTTCTGATCAGACGCGGGGTACGACCGCCCCGCGCCTGTTGAGCCGAGCGCGGGCTCGGCTCTACGCCCGCAAGGCAGCGCCGGAACTGACCGGCGCTGCCACCGTCACATCAGAACCGCAGGTCCGCGCGCAGGTACCAGTAACGGCCACGCGGGATGTCGTAGGTCGAGGCGTCATACCCGTTCAACGAACACGACAGGCAGATCGGCGGATCCTTGTCGAACACGTTGTTCAGGCCCGCGGTCAGCTGCAGCCCCTTCATCCAGTCGATCTTGTAGCCCACCTGCACGTCGTGGAAGGTGGTGGCCGAGAGCGTGTTGGTACCGGCGGCCTGGTTGCTGCAGACCGGGAATGCCACCGCATCGCCACAGTTCTCGGTCAGCTCGGAAATGTGCCGCACCGTCCAGTTCGCACTCCAGCGGTCCAGCGTCCAGCCGATGCTGGCGTTGCTGGTCCACTCTGGAATGGAGCTGTCGGCCACTTCCACGCCCGGCTTCTGCGGCTGCTTCTGCCCGGCCGCGCCGGTGGCTTCGTAACGACCGACGAAGGTGTTCTTCCAGGCCAGCTTGAACTGGCCGACCGAGGTCTGCGGCAAGGTCCAGAACAGGTCCACGTCCCAGCCATCGGTCTTGATCGAGCCCAGGTTGGTCAGCCGGTTGTTGAAGCTGCTGACCGCGCCGGTGCTGGCGCGGGTGATGCCACCGCAATACAGCGGGTCAAGCGTGTCCACGCACAGGTCCAGCTGGGTCTGGGCGTTGATGGCCTGAATCGCACCATCGATGGCATGGCGGTAGAAGGTCACTTCCACATCGAAGCGCTCCGACCAGGACGCGTTGTTGCCGAACCACGGACTCCACACGAAGCCGGCGCTGAAGCTGCGCGAGCGCTCCGGTTCCAGCTCGCGGTTGCCGCCGGTGGTCACCGAGATCTGCGAGTTGGCCTGCTGGAAGCCGGCCGGGACGCCCAGCGCGGCGCAGTTGGCGGCGCTGCCGCGCGGCGCGGTACCGCCCAGGCCCACCGAGCACGGATCGAACAGCTGCAGGTCGGCGCGTGCGGCCGAGCCGTACAGCTCGCCGATCGATGGCGCCCGGAAGCCCTCGGCGTAGGTGGTGCGCAGCACGAAGTCGTCGGTCACCTGCCAGCGCAGGCCGTACTTCGGGGTGAACTCGCCACCGAAGGTGGAGTAGTCCGAGTAGCGGCCGGCCAGGCTCAGGTCCAGCTTCTTGCCCAGCGGCGAGTCGGCGAAGATCGGAACGCTCAACTCCAGATACGCTTCGTTGACGTCATACGAACCGGACGTCGGCTGCGACGGCACACCGTTGTAGTGGCCGATCACCGTCAGCGGGTCGGGCTGGTACCAGCCCTTGTACTTGCGATATTCGTAGCCGCTGGCGAACGATACCGGACCCGCCGGCAGGGTGAACAGGTCGCTGGACAGGTTGGCGGTGAACAGGCTCAGCTCGTTCTGGCTGCGGTCGCGCACCACCGGCTGGATCCACTTCAGCATGTCCGGGGTGATCGAGCCGGCGCCACCGAAGATGTTCAGCGGCACGCATCCCGGCGTGGCCGCACACACCGCCGGATCGCCCAATGCCAGGTTGACGTTGTAGATGTTGTAGCTGCCGTAGTTGGTCTGTTCGGCCTTGTTCTTGCTGTAGATGCCGTTGACGTCCCAGTACCAGCTGCGGTCGGCGGCATGGAAGTTGCCGACCAGGCCGGTGGCCACGTAGGTGGTGTTGACCTCCTGCTTGAACACGCGTGCCCCGCCCTCCACCGGACGGCGGCCGATCAGGCTCATGTTGTCGCCGGACACCAGATCGAAACCGAACGGGTTGTACGGGTTCAGGCGCGAGACCACGATGTTGTCGGCCAGCGGGTTGCCGGTGGCGCCGTCAGGACCGAAGAACAACGGCTCCGGTCCGGCCTGGTTGGTCGACTCGCGGCGGTTGCCCAGCGCCTTGATGTACCACTGCACGTTGTCGGTGATGTCGAAACGGAACTGGCCGAACAGGCCTTTGCGCTCGGACGGCGTGAGTACCATGTTGTATTCGGCGAAGTTGAAGCGGTCGGCGGTGGTGAAGCAATGGTAGTCATCGCTGCGGTTGCAGCCGGCGCTGCCGTCGTACCGTGGATTGCTGACACCGCTGTTGGGCACGATGTTCTGCACCGCGCCGGTGTTCGGATCGGTGAACATGAAGCGGCCCTGCGGGATGCCACCGCTGCCGAAGGCCAGGCCGGTGCCGGGAATCGGGAAGCGCGACTGTTCGCGGTCCTTGGCAAACACCGGATCCTGCTTGGTCCAGCTGGCGCCCAGGAACAGGCTGAAGCGGTCGCCGCTCTTGCCCCAGGCCAGATCCACGCCCTTCTGCGTGCCGTCGCCCTTGCTGTACTCACCATAGTTCAGGGTCACCTGGCCGCCGTCGAAGTCGCGGCGGGTGATGATGTTGACCACGCCGGCGATGGCATCGGAGCCGTACAGCGACGATGCGCCGTCTTCCAGCACCTCGATGCGTTCGACGATGGCCAGCGGGATGGTGTTGAGGTCGGTGGCGGCACCCACACCCGATGCGGACGACTCGTTGACCCAGCGGATGCCGTCGACCAGCACCAGCACGCGCTTGGCACCGAGGTGGCGCAGGTCGACCTGCGCCGAGCCGGCACCCACGCCGCTGCCATCCGGCGGGAAGCCGAAGTTGCCGGACGAATTGAACTTGGCATTGAGCGCCGAACCGGAGCCGGTCAGTTGCTGCAGCACCTCGCTGATCGAGTTCAGGCCGGTGCGTTCGATGTCACCGCGGGTCAGGGTCTGGATCGGGACCTGGCCCTCGACTTCAGCGCGCTTGATGCGGGTACCGGTGACTTCCACCGCATCCAGGTTGGTGGTGGATTGTGCAGCGGCACCCAACGGGGCCAGGGCCATCACGCACAGCGCGACGGCAACCGCCAACGGGCGGTGGTGCAGGTGATTCATTCGCTCTCTCTCCAAAGGAATGTCGGGACATGGACTGCCGCGCTCCCCCCTGCATGGCGGCAGCGTCTCCTTTGTAAACAAGCGGTAAAAATCACGGCGTGACGATCGACACTCTTTCACGCGGAATTGACGCAATTGCATGACATTTGCGTCAGATGAGTGCCGTTTAGAACCGGACGGTAATGTTCTGCCGCCTACGCTTTGATGCTGGCCACGACAGCGTGCGCCGGAAACTGCCGCGCGCATGAAAGTGCCTTTGCCGCACCATTTCAGGAATAGTCTGAAATTCCTTCATTCAGAAGGCCCGCTTGATCGACCCGGTGCAGACTCGCACCTCCAGCCATTCGCGGGAGGATCGATCATGAAAGCATCAACTGCCGTGCCAAGCGTCATGATGGTGATCACGCTGCTTCTTCCCCTAGCCGGCGAATCGAGGGCAGGCGGCGTGGTCGAGTGCAACAACTGCCCCTCTCCCAGGAATGCGGCCTCGGCCTCAGGAGAGGGATTGACGGTTGTGGTGGATTTCGAGAGAGCCGAGTTGACCGCTTTCGACGTTGAACATGACCCTGAGACCGGAAGGTGGCGAGCACATCCGACCCCGGTTCCGGCGCAGATTGAAATGGCTTTTCTGCGGATCCTGGATGCGACGCTGTCAGCAGGGCAAGCGCCGCTCATGCAGCAATCACCGCATGAGCGGCAGTGAGACAACGCGCTATCGCACGAAGGCAATCCGCTCCATGCCGGTCGCCTCGGCCGCAGCCAATATCCGCGCCATGCCTTCGTACTCGGCCGCCGGGTCGGTGGCGATGCGCAGCTCCGGCAGGTTGCCGGCATGTTCGCCCACCTGTGCCTGCAGGCGCGCCTGCAGCTCACTGATCGCCATCGGCTGGCCATTCCAGCTGAGCTGGTTGCCAGCGTCCAGGCGCAGCTCGATCGGCGGGGGCGGTTCGGGACGGTCAACCACGCGATCGGTGGCCTGTGGCAACTGCACGGCGATTGGCCGGGCCACGATCGGCGCGGTCACGATGAAGATGATCAACAGCACCAGCATTACATCCACCAATGGCGTGACATTGATGTCCGCCAGCGGGCCGCTTCTTACTGCGCTACTGAACGCCATGTGCCGCTCCCTGCAGCCGGGCCGTTCGCCCAAGGCCGACGTTACGACGACTGTCACCCGCTGCGGCAGGGGCTTCTACGGATTCATTCAGCTGTCGTTGCCGACGCCCGGCGTGCACGCAATGCGAAACTGAATTCAGCCACCGCCCGCTATGCTGCATGCCATGACCCGACGATCTCCGACCGCCCTGTCCCTGCTGCCCTTGGCCACCACGCTGCTGATCGGCTGCGCCAATGCCCAGTCCCTCGACGCCCAGAACGCGCAGTTGAAAGCCGCGATCGCGGCCGCCGAACGCGGCCAGTTCGATCCTGGCCAGGCCGCTGCGCTCAGCCGCCACCCGGCGTACGGCTGGCTGGAGTACGCCAACCTGCGCCGCAACATCGACACCGTCGATACCGCGCAGGCACAGGCCTTCCTCAAGCGCTATGAGGGCCAGGCCGTGGCCAGCACGTTCCGCAGCGTGTGGCTGCCCTCGCTCGCCCGCCGCCAGGACTGGCCGACCCTGCTGGCCAACTGGGCGCCCACCGACAACGCCGGCCTGCGCTGTGCGCAACTGACCGCGCGCCAGGTGACCGGCAAAGTCGATCCGCAGTGGATCAGCGAAGCGCAGGAGCTGTGGCGCAAGAACGGCAAGCCGCTGCCGGACAGCTGCGATGCGGTGTTCACCGTGCTGCAGGCCCAAGGCGGCCTGAGCGACGCCCTGCGCTGGGAACGGATCGATGCCGCCGCCGACGCGCAGCAGCCCGCCGTGATGCGCAGCGCGGCCCGCGGCCTGCCTGCCACCGATCTGGCACTGGCCAACACTTACGCCGCGTTCGTCGACAAGCCCAACGCCAGCGCCCTGAACTGGCCGCGCAACGAGCGCAGCCGGCGCATCGCCACCGATGGCCTGGCCAAGCTGGCCAAGGCCGACCCGGCCGCCACCGAACAGCAGCTGCCGCAGTACGCGCAGGCACTGGGGCTGAGTGCCGACCAGCAGGGCCAGGTGCTGTACCAGATCGCGCTGTGGACGGTGGCGTCCTACCTGCCCGATTCGGCACGCCGCCTCAACGCGGTGCCGGAGTCGGCCTATGACGAACGCCTGCACGAGTGGCGCGTGCGCGAAGCGATGTCGCGCGGCGGCTGGCCGGCGGCGCTGACCGCCATCCGCAAGATGGGCAGCAAGCAGCGCAGCGACCCGCGCTGGCGCTACTTCGAAGGCCGCATGCTGGAGAAGACCGGCCAGGCCCAGCAGGCGCAGCCGCTGTTCCGCGAAGCCGCACGCGCACCGACCTTCCACGGTTTCCTTGCCGCCGACAAGCTGCAGCAGGGTTATACCCTGTGCCCGTGGAAGCCCAACGACAGCGCGCAGGCACAGGCCGTGATCGCGCGCGATCCGGCCATCCAGCGGGCGATGGCGCTGTACCAGATCGACCGCGCCGGTTGGGCCGTCGCCGAATGGAACAGCGCGCTGTCGCGCTTCGATGACACCCAGCGCCGCCTCGCCGTGCGCGTGGCGCAGGACAACGGCTGGTTCGACCGTGCCGTGTTCGCGCTCGGCAAGCAGCCGCAGGAACAGCGCCTGTACGACCTCCGCTTCCCGCTGCACCACGACGCCACCATCCGCCGCGAGTCGGCACGCAACGCGATCGATCCGGCCTGGGTGGCGGCGGAGATCCGTGCCGAGAGCACGTTCACCCCGCGCGCGCGCTCGCCTGCCAACGCCATGGGCCTGATGCAGGTGCTGCCGGCCACCGGTGCCATCGTGGCCAAGTCGATCGGCCTGACCGGCTACGGCGGCGCCGACAGCCTGTACGACCCGGACACCAACATCGCGATCGGCACCGCCTACCTGCGCCAGCTGATGAACAAGTACAACGGCCTGCCGTACGTGACCATCGCCGCGTACAACGCGGGGCCGACGCCGACGGCTCGCTGGCAGGGCCAGCGCCCGGGCTTCGATCCGGATCTGTGGATCGAGACCATCAGCTACAAGGAAACCCGCGAGTACGTCGCCCGCGTGCTGGCCTTCAGCGTGATCTACGACTGGCGCCTCAATGGTGATGCACTGCCGCTGAGCGACCGCCTGATGGGCCGCCTGGTGGACAAGCGCAAGCGCTTCAGCTGCGCGGCCGACGCCGAGCAGGGCGGCGATTGATCGCAACACGGTACTGCCGGCCGCTGGCCGGCATTCCCCGGTGTCCACGCCCTGGGGAGTGAAACGATGAGCCTGCTGGCCTGGATCAGGCTGGCCGCTGTATCGGTAGTGCCGCCGGCCAGCGGCCGGCACTACCGGTGCATCTGCACCGGGCATGCGATGATTCCCGCCATGAAGATCTATCTTGTCGGCGGCGCCGTGCGTGACCGCCTGCTGCAGCGACCTGCCGGCGACCATGACTGGGTGGTGGTCGGTGCCACGCCCGCGCAGATGGAAGCGCAGGGCTACACCGCCGTCGGCCGCGATTTCCCGGTGTTCCTGCACCCGAAGACCGGCGAGGAATACGCGCTGGCGCGCACCGAGCGCAAATCCGGTCGTGGCTACCGCGGCTTCGTGGTCGATGCCGATCCGGCGGTGACGCTGGAGGAGGACCTGCAGCGCCGCGACTTCACCATCAACGCGATTGCCTGCGACGAAGACACCGGCACGCTGGTCGATCCCTACGGCGGTGTGCGCGATATCGAGCAACGCGTGCTGCGCCATGTCGGCCCTGCGTTCGTGGAAGATCCGCTGCGCGTGCTGCGCGCGGCGCGCTTCATGGCGCGCTTCGCGCCACTGGGCTTCACCGTCGCCGAAGAGACCCTGGCACTGATGCGCGAGGTCGCCGCCAGTGGCGAGCTGGACGCGCTGGTGCCCGAGCGCGTCTGGCAGGAGCTGCGCAAGGCGCTGGTCAGTGAGCGGCCCTCCGCGTTCCTGCGCACATTGCACGATGCGCATGCACTGGGCCCGATCCTGCCCGAGCTGGAAGCGCTGTATGGCGTGCCACAACGTGCCGAATTCCACCCCGAGGTCGATACCGGCATCCACCAGGAAATGGTCAGCGACATGGCTGCCAGGCTGGCGCCGGGCGATGACCTGGTCGGTTTCGCGGCCCTCACCCACGACCTCGGCAAGGGCCTGACCCCGCCGGAGGAATGGCCGCGCCACATCATGCACGAGCAGCGCGGCATCAAGCCGCTGAAGGCACTGTGTGCGCGGTTGAAGATTCCCGCCGAACACCAGCAGCTGGCTGAAGCGGTGTGTCGCGAGCACTTGAACGTGCACCGCATCGACGAACTTCGCGATGCCACCGTGCTGGAACTGCTGGGCCGCTGCGATGCGCTGCGCCGGCCGGAACGCGTGGCCCGCATCGCACTGTGCTGCGAGGCCGATAAGCGCGGCCAGCTCGGCTTCGAGGATGCCGACTACCCCCAGGGCGAAACGCTCAAGCGCCTGCACCAGGCGGCGCTGTCAGTGCAGGCGCGGGACCTGGATACCACGCACCTGAAGGGCCCGGCCATCGGTGAAGCGCTGGCCAAGGCGCGGGTGAAAGCCATCGCCGCCGCCCGCTGATCCGCAACCGCCGTGGCGCCCGCGCACCGACTCCCATGGGTAGTGTACGCCGCTGGCACCCCTATATCACTGGCTTCAGTGCGCCATCCCACGGGTAATCGCCGCCGCACGCTGCTTCAGCTGGGCCACGGCATCGGGAATCATCTCCATGCCCACGTCCAGGCCCGGGTTCAGCACCAGGCCGACGCCGTCGCCGATACCGGCCAGCAGCGCGTGCACCGCGATCGGCATGGCATGCGCAAACTGCGGCAGCTGCTCGTGCCACAGGCCGGCACGCTCGGGCGCGGTGAACACCGCGAACATCGGCTCGCCGCTCTCGCTGGTCAGCACCAGCGGCGAGATGCTTTCGTCCCAGGCGCCATCCTCACCAATGGCCTTGTCCAGCAGCACGAACGCCGTCGAGGTCAGCAGGCCATCGAGGAACTGCGCTGCGGTCAGCGTGCCGTCCTGGGCCTGCAGCAGGCGCACCTCGAGGTCGTTGAGGGGTTCGAACGGGGTGTCGTGGTCCATGGTCGGTTCCGGTACGTGGTTGCAGGCTGCAACTTTAGCAGGCCGGGCACGAGGCACGGCAGCGCCTCGGCAGGGACACCGGCTTCAGCGGCCGATGAGGCTTTCCGCGGGAATGCCCAGGTTGCGGTGAAGCTTCCGGATCATTTCCAGAGTCAGACCGCGCTTGCGATTCAACACCTCATAGACACGGTTGAGCTGGCCGATGGACGGCACCAGATCCTTCACGGTCAGACCGCCCTGCTCCATGCGGAAGCGGATTGCGTCGATGGGGTCTGGCGGTTCGATCGGGTAGTGCTTCGCTTCGTAGGCTTCAACCAGCGTTACGAGAATTTCGAATCGATCGCCCTCCTCGCTGCCCGGCTCCGGCTCGTTGTCCACGTAGGCCGAAATCTCGCGCAGCGCATTTTCGTAGTCGTTTTCCGTACGGATGGGCTGGATGTTCATAGAAGCTCCACAGTGTCGGCGTCGATCCGGTCGTACTCGGCGTGGGTGCCAATGAACTTGATGTAGACCACCTGAAACCTGTAACTCACAGCGACGATGAGCCGGTAGCTGTTGCCCTTTATGTTGAACACCACACGACTGTTCGCCACGAAACTTGCGCTTGCATAACGTTGGCGTACGTCGTGCGGCGTGTCCCATACGGCGTGCCTGACTTCGTCGTACCAGGACCTGAGCACTGCTTCCGAATCAGGGTGACGTTCCCAGAATCGTTTCAGCGTCGCCAAAGCAACCACCTTCATCCGCACATCCTAGTCCCAATATGGGACATAAGCAACCGTTTCATCTTCATCAGCGGCCGATATAGCCGTGCCGCCATAGCCAGCCCAGCGCGGCCAACCCGGCCACGCCCACCAGCATCAACGGCAGGCCGAAGCGGTGCTGCCACGGGATCGGCACCCCGCCCAGCTGCTGGTCCATGGTCTCGGTATCCAGCACCCAGCCGTGCTCGCACCGGGTACAGGCCAGCTCGTAGCGGCGCTGGTAGGTGAACCCGAACAGCAGGTCGATGCGCGCCATCTTGTAGCGCAGCTGCGGCGCGAACTCGGTTTCCGTCTGGCACCGCAGGCAGTGGTGCGCTTCGGTGGGGCCGACGATCAGCACCCGTTCCTGTTGGCCGATCAGGATCATGTCCGGTTGCCCCGGCAGGTGGGCTGGGCCAGCAGCCAAGCCTGGGCGGCGGCGACGGTGGCCGCGTCACCCTCCACGCGCTGGTCGGGCTCGATCTTCAAGCCATCGCCACGATCATCGCGGTCCCGCATCACGCTGGTGGTCAGCAGCAGGCGACTGCCATCGGCAAGCGTGTGCACGACATTGCCAGTGGAGACACCCGCCGTCGGCTGGCCGAAGCTCCGCGCCTGCGGCCGGCCACGCCACGCCAGCACCGCGGCCTCGCCCGAACTGGCAGTGCGGGGCCCGAACAGCACCGCCACCGGCGCACCAGGCTGCCGCAGCGCGTGACCCGACTGGCCGAAGTCCAGCAGCGGCTTGCCCGCCAGCTGCACGGCAGTCGCCGTCAACGTCCAGCGCTGCGGCCCTTGCGCGGTTTCGAACGAGCCGACGTCCTCGTTGTTCACCACCGAGGTGCGCAGCAGCGGTGCCATGCCCAGCAGCATCGGCCACATGGAGCCGCCACCGTTGTCCCGCAGGTCGACGATCCAGCCGCAGCGCGCGCCGTCGTCCTTGCTGCGGATGACCTGCTGCCACCGCGCGGCACGCTGGATGTCCTGGCGGAATTTTTCCTGCGGCGTCGCGCCCGGCGAGGAGGCATAGCCCTCGATGACCACCCAGCCGATGCGCGCATCCACCGCATCAGCGGCCTTGGCCCGGTCCACGGCGGCGGCACCGGCCTGCTGCGCACGCGCGAGGGATTTGCGCTGACGCTGGGTCGTGGTCCACGCACCATGGTGGCCGGTGCTGAGCGCAATGGCTTCGCGCAGAACGGCCAGCCGTCGCGCCGGGTCGCCCTGCGCCGATTGCAGGCGTACGCGGGTGGCGGGCCAGTCCATCCGGTCGCGATACAGCGCCTGGCGTTCAAGCAGGTTGAGGATCTCGGCCTGGGCCTCCGGCGAGGGCACCTCGACCGCGCTTGGGGTATCGGCCATGGCGCCGGTCGCCAGCAACACGAGCATCAGCGCGCCGATGCGACGCACTCCCTTGCGAACCTGCATGCGACGCTTCCTTGTCGTTGAATCAGGACCGCAGCATAACCGGGGCATGATCGCTTGCGCCACGCGCGAACTGTCGTATTTGCCTCCTCCGCAGATTGCAGGCAGACACGCTCACTGCGATCACAACATTACAACTTTGCCCATGTCATCGCGGGGTACAACGCGCCAAGGTGGCTTTGCCGGCGCCTCCTGCGCTGGTCGGGATTGGCGTCCTGAATGAAGTTTTTCACGAGCAGGCTTGCAACCTCGTTGCCGGCCCGAACAATGCACCGTCCGTCGTTCTGCGGCGGGCGGCGCGAGGGGATCCCCGGATCCGCCGGCGTCATTCCTCGTGAAGAGCTTCACCGGCACGCCAACCCGCACCGCCCGCCACCTTGCATCCCGCAGGTGGCCTCGCCTCGTGAGGTTGCCGCCATGAACACGCCCCACCCCACCTATCCACGCCTGCATGCCCTGCTCGGCGCTGCACTGCCCGGCCTGCAGCTGTCCACTGCCGTCGCTGAAGCGTTGGAAGATGCACTCGCCGAAGCCAACGAACAGGCGCCGCCATCGGCGTTCTTCGCCCGGTTGCGCGGCATCGCTCACAGCCACGCAGCCGACGGCCAGGCGTGGCGCGAGCGGCAACTCAGCGAGGCGCGCGGCCGGGACCTGGCGGAGGCAACGCGCTGCCTGGCGGCAGTGTCTGCGTGTGGGGGCGTGTTGCTGGCGGCGCAGTCGGCACGCGAGATGGATGATGCGCAGGCGCAGTGTCCGCCGCAGGTGGAGGAAGGCTTGCTGCACGCAGTGGTGGTATTGGCCGATCATGCCGGAGCGTTGGTGGAACCGGATGCGTGCGCACCGCTGCTATAGAGCTGCGCCTATGCCCGGCTGCGCAGAGGTCATGGCGTGGGTGGGATTCGTGCCGACCAAGGTCGGCACCTACCCAAGGTTGCGGTTGTCACCAGTCCGCGCGCAGGCCGATGTTGCCTTCGATGATGCGGCGCTTCTCGTTGCGGTCGCCGCCCAGCTCGCGCGTGTAGTCGGCCACGGCGTACGCACTGATGGTGCGGTTGAAGCGACCGACCACACCCACGCCGGCTTCCAGCGCGCGCGAGCGCTGCGAATTGACGATCACGTCGTCGTCGAAACGGATGCGGTCTTCGCCGGAACGGCTATGCCAGTAATTGAGCTTGAAATACGGCTGCCAGCCGTTGTCGGCCAACTGATAATCGCCGGCCAGGCGCAGGCCGATGCGGCCGGTCCAGGCGTTGTCGTTGTCGAAGCGCACGCTCGATACTTCATCGCGACGGTCATCCAGCGAAGTGCGCTGCCAGATCACCTGCACCTGCGGTTCCAGCCACCATGCGGACTGCCCGAAGTGCAGCAGCGGCTTGCCCGCCTCCACCGACACGCTGGTACCGTCGCCGCTCAGGCCGAAGCCGAGCCCACGCGAGGAACGCACGCGGCCGTCGTAACGGCTCTGCATCGCCACGGCGTCGATATAGCCGCCACTGCTGTCGGTGAACGTCCAGTACAGGCCCACGTGCTTGTCATCCAGGCGGTTCTGGCCCACCTGCACGTTCTCCCAGCCCAGTGCCAGACCCGTGGTCTTGCCCTGCGCGCGGGTGCGGCCAACGAATACGCCGATCTGGTTGCGGTGGTTGTCAGACGCCGCAGCCCACACGTCGAGGCCGGCCTGCAGGCCCATCACATCGCCATCGAAGCCCGGCTGCGCATCCCCCTTCCAGTGGATCTCGCTGCTCTGCCCCACCAACCGGCCCCAGGCGGTGCGGAATGCGCCCTGGTTGTACAGCAGGCGCTGCTCGCCCTGCCGCTCGTGGAACGTGCCGAGACTGGCCAGCGAGGTCTCGCGCAGCAGCGGTGGCACCACCGCGTAGGCGGCGGTCTCCACGCGGTACAGCGGCACCACCGCGCCTTCGGCAGGGCGTGCACCCGGCGTTGGCGGAGTGCCGGTACCGGGCAGCGCACCGCCGGCCATCGGCACGTCCGGCACCGCCGGGTCGCTGGGCGGCGCCACCGGCGCCGGTTCCGGTGGCGGCGGTGGCGGCGCGGTCTCGCCGGCGGTCAGGTCAGGATCGGTGGCGCCTTCCGGTGGCGGCGGCGGTGCCGGGGTGATCGCCGGCGGCGGTGCGACCGGCGGCGTCAGCGGCGGTGGCGCGGCGCTGCCACCACCATTGGGTGCCGGCGTTGGCCCGGTCAACAGCGTCGAGCGCAGGTACCAGTTCTCGCTGGTGCCGGCGCTGACACCGCCCTTGAACAGGAAGTACTCGTAGGCACCGGCCGCGACCGGCGCAAACAGCGAGAACGCGCCCGGCGCGGTGCGGCCACCATTCAAGGCCTGCACCACCAGGATGCCATCGGCCAGCGTGGCGGCACCGCTGCCGCCCGCATTGAGCACGCCGATGCCGGTGGTGCCGGTGGCGGAACCGCCATCGATCACCAGGCGGTCGCTGGTGGAATTGTCTGCGCCCAGCACGGTGCGCAGGTACAGGCCACCGCCGTCGCCGCGATAATTGCCGCGCACGGTGAACACGTCGCCTGCGCCGGTGCCGGTCAGGTCGATGCGCCCGGCATTGACCATCTCCACCAGTGCACCACTGTTGAACGGACGGATGGCATGGCCGCCACTGCCTGCATAGACGGTGCTCGTGTCATCCACCGTGAGCGTGCCGGTGCCGGTACTGCTGTCGCCCAGCACCAGATCGCCATCGAAGGTCAGCTCGGTGCTGTTGGCCAGGCGCACCGTCTCCCAGTTCTGGAAACGGCCCACGCCGGCGGTCTTGACGTTGCTGAGGTTGAGCTGGTCGATGCCGCTGCCACCGTCGAACAGCGGCACCGCGCCAAGGTTGCCCTGGTTGAGGTTGCCGAGGGTGGCGACGTCGTTGTCCGGCCCCATGTCGATCGCACCGTAGACGATGCCACCACCATTCCAGTTGAAGGTGTCATCGCCGGTACTGAGCAGCACCTGCCCGCGCACGGTGCCGTCGGTGATGGTCACGCTGTCGTTGCCGCCGCTGACGCTGATGTTGCCGCCGATATAGGCCGTGCCAGAAATGATGATGGTGTCGGTGTCGAAGCCGGTCACCACGTTGCCATCCACGGTACCGCCGGACTGGTCCCACAGGTTCTTGTCCAGCTTCATGTTGACGCGGCCGATGCGGCCTGCGGTCATCCAGGCCTGGTCGCCATCCTCGAACGCACCGATGATGCGGCCACCGCTCATGCGGAAGGTATCGATGTTGTCGCCCTGCTGCAGCGCGCCGATCGTGCCGCCACTCATGACGAAATCATCGCGGCCACTGCCCTGCGCCACCACGCCGGTGACGGTGCCACCGGTGACGGTCATCTGGTCATCGCCACTGCCCTGGTCGACGCTGTCGATCGTACCGTTGCCCAGCACCAGCACGTCGTTGCCATCGCCCTGCAGGACGCCGCCGCTGATGCTGCCGGCCTGCATGTCCAGGCGGTCATTGCCGGCACCGAACTGCACGCCGGTGCGCCCGCTGATCGTTCCGCGGTTGACCAGCACGCTGTCGCCCGCGCCGACGAACTGCAGCGCGGTGTTGTTGCCGGTACTGATGCTTCCCGCATTTTCGACGCGGCTGCCGCCACCGAGCTGGACCGCCACGCCGCCCACCGAACTGATCGTGCCCAGGTTGGACAGCAGGTGCCCACCGGCGCCGACAAGCGAAATCGCGCTGCTGCCACCGCTCTGCTGCAGTTGTACCGTGTTGGCGACAGTGACGGTGATGCCGGCGGCGCCATTGGCGGTGACGGGCACGGTCTGCGGGTTCGGCGCGTTGGCATCGCAGGTGACCGTCTGGCCGGCGACGGGGGCGACGCTGTCACAGCCGGCCCAGGCGGCGCTGGCAGTCAACAACATGACCGACGGAACAGCCATGGCCTGCAGTACGGAAACAGTGAGGCGGCGCATACGCACTGCGCGCGGGACGGCACGGGACATACAGCACTCCTGGGACAGGGGATCAGGAACTGCGGATATGCGGTACTGCGAGCGCAGTCTGCGCCGTGGTGAATGGTTTCGTCAGGTGAATTTGCGTGCCGCTCATCACAGTTCAGATGCGAACTTGATCGGGCATCACCTGGCCTCTACGTGGCTGAAATCGTTCATCTTTGCGGCAATCACACGCCACGCGGAGAGCATCCACGCATGGCGTGGATCTACTGGCGCACCCGGTAGATCCACGCCATGCGTGAATTGAGCCGCCGGCACACCCGGTTGGTCCACGCTATGCGTGGATTGAACCGCCGATACATCGGGTAGATCCACGCCATGCGTGGATTGAGCCGCCGATACACCCGGTAGATCCACGCCATGCGTGGATTGAGCCGCCGGCACACCCGGTTGGTCCACGCCATGCGTGGATTGAGCCACTGATACACCCCGTAGATCCACGCCATGCGTGGATTGAGCCGCCGATACATCAGGTAGATCCACGCCATGCGTGGATGAGGCGACCTCCCGGGTAGGGTCAGAGCCCGTTCCTGCGGAAAGGGATCCGACCCCGTGCCATCAGATCTTCAGATAGATCTTGCGGCGGTCCAGCCACCACGCCACACCCCACCACAGCGCGACGAACGCCAGCGCCTGCAGCATCGACGCCAGCTCAAGCGCCTGCGGCATCGCGGCGGCCAGTTGCTGCCAGATCCAGCTCCAGGCACCGCTGGCCATCAACGCCACCGACATCACCGAGGCCCCCAGATACGCGGTGATCGCATTGACGCCGAAGCGGCGGCCCAGCGCCGGCCATCCCTTCTGGTCGATCAGCACGTGGCCCAACCACAGTGCCAGCGCGGCCAGGCCGCCGGTCCACAGCACATAGCTGGGCGTCCACAGCTGCTTGTTCAATGGCAGCACCACGGCCAGCAACAGGCCCAGCACGGCGGTTGCCACACCCAGGCCAGCCAATGCCGCCGCACGTCCGCTGCGCAGCAGGCCACCGGCCAACAGACCCAGTACGGTACTGGCCAGCGCACCCAGCGTGCTCAGCAACCCTTCCGGGTCGTGGCCCAGTCCGGTATCGGCCTGCCACTGGTAGATCCAGGGGGCGAACAGCGTGGTGTCCAGGCGGCTGGCCGGGTTGGTCCATGGCGCCAGGTCACCGATGCCCAGCAGCAGCACGGTGTAGCCCACCAGCAGCGTGACCAGCACGCCCACCTGCACGCGCGGCCGTGCATACACCGCCAGCACACCCACCAACGCTGCGCACACCGCGATCCGTTGCAGCACGCCCCAGATGCGGAAGTGATGGGTATGCAGCGCCCACCAGATCAGCAGGTGCAGCAGCGCACCGGCCACCAGGATGCGCAGCGCGCGCTCCAGTACGCCGCGCGCCAACGCCGGTCGCGCCGCCGTATCCTGCGCGCGCGGCGCCACGCTGAAGGCCATCGACACGCCGACTAGGAACAGGAAGAACGGGAACACCAGGTCGGTGGGCGTGCAGCCGTGCCATTCCGAATGGCGCAGCGGTGCAAACACCGCACTCCAGTCTCCCGGGTTGTTGACCAGCAGCATCGCCGCCACGGTGATGCCGCGCAGGGCATCGATCGAGCCCAGGCGGCGTGGCGGCGTACTGTTCATCAGGCGGCCTCGTACTGTCCGGCAATCCAGGTACCGCGCACCTGCAGGGCGTCGTCCAGCAGCACCAGGTCGGCCTGGTAGCCCTCGGCGATATGGCCCAGGCGGTCGTCGACGTTGAGGAACTGCGCCGGATAGGTCGACGCCATGCGTGCGGCTTCGGCCAGCGGTTGGCCGAGCAGCTGCACGGTGTTGCGCACGGCGGTGGCCATGTCCAACGCCGAACCCGCCAGCGAACCGGCGGCATTGCGCACCACGCCATCGATGGCGGTGATGGTTTCACCGTACAGCACATAGCTGGGATCGTCGGCACCGACCGGCGGCATCGCATCGGTCACCAGCAGCAGGCGACCACGCGGCTTGGCCGCCAGTGCCACGCGCAGGCTGGCCGGGTGCACATGCACGCCGTCGACGATGATGCCGATCCAGCTGTCGCGGTCTTCCAGCGCAGCGCCCACCGCACCGGGCTCACGGCCCTGCAACGGCGACATCGCGTTGTACAGGTGGGTGAAACCGCGCACGCCCGCATCCAGGCCGGCACGGATCTCTTCGTAGGTGCCTGCGGTGTGGCCGGCGGCGACGATCACGCCCCGCTCGACCAGTGCACGGATGGTCTCCAGCGGCACGCGCTCCGGCGCCAGCGTCAGCAGGGTCACGCCGTTGTCCAGCGACGCGGCCAGTGCGATCTCTTCTTCATCCGGCACGCGGAACTTGCTTGCATCGTGCGTGCCCTTGCGCGCCGGCGCGATGTACGGGCCTTCCAGGTGGATGCCGATCACCCCCGGCACGCCCTGCGCGATGGCCTCGCGCATCGCACCGATGGCTTCGCGCATCACCGCCACGTCATCGCTGATCAGCGTGGGCAGCATCGCGGTGGTACCGAAACGGCGATGGGTCTGCGCGATGGTGCGCAGCGCCGCCACGTCCGGCGTGTTGTTGAACAGCGCGCCGCCGCCACCATTGACCTGCACGTCGATGAAGCCGGGCAGCAGCCAGCCGCCGCCCAGGTCCACCTGTTCGGCCGCGTGGCCAAGCTGCGGCGCGGCATCGGGCAGCAGCGCGCTGATGCGGCCGTCTTCGATCACCACCGCCAGGTCGTCGCGGAACTCATCGCCCGCCAGGATGCGGGCGTTGCGCAGCACGGTTGCCATCACACCGTCTCCGTGACCTTGTTCAGATGCGGCGGCAGGTCCGGGTTGAAGCCACGGCGCAGTGCCAGCGCGTTGATGGCGCGGTAGAAGCTCTGCACGGTCAGCAGCGGTGCGCACAGCGGATGCGGTGCGGCGGCCACCGGCAGGTTGCCACCGGCACCGGCCAGCCACACCTGCGCGCCGCGTGCGGTGAACTCATCGACCACCGCACGGGTACCGGCGCCGGTTTCGTCCGGCTGGGCGAAGGCCAGCACCGGGAAGCCGCGGTCGACCAGCGCCATCGGGCCGTGCTTGACCTCGGCCGAGCTGTAGGCCTCGGCGTGCAGGCTGCAGGTTTCCTTGAACTTCAGCGCGGCTTCCTGCGCTGCACCCAGGCCCAGGCCACGGCCGAGCACGAACAGGTTGGTGGCGTCGACCAGGCCCTCGGTCACCGCGCTCCAGTCGCACTGCCAGGCCTCACGCAGCGCATCGGGCAGCAGGTCCAGCGCTGCACGCAGGCTGCTGTCCTGCTTCCAGTACGCCGCCAGCTGCAGCAACGCGGCCAGCGAGGCCAGGTAGCTCTTGGTCGCCGCCACGCTCTTTTCGGCGCCCGCGTGCAGCGGAATGACCGTGTCGGCCAGCTGCGCCAGCGGCGAATCCTCGACGTTGACCAGCGCGATCACGCGCGCGCCGGCGGCCTTGGCCGCCTCGGCGTTGCGCAGCAGGTCCGGGCTCTTGCCCGACTGCGAAATGACGATGAACAACGCACCGCGCAGCTGCAGCGGCGCGGCGTAGACCGAACCCACCGACGGCGAGGCCGACGCGACCACCAGGCCCAGTTGGGTCTCCAGCAGGTATTTGCCGTAGGTAGCGGCGTGGTCGGAGCTGCCACGTGCACAGGTGACCACGAACGGCGGCGGCGCGGCGCGCAGGCTGGCAGCCAGCGTTTCCAGGGTGGCGTGGTTGCGCGAGAACTGGCGGGCAACCACGTCGGCCGCTTCGGCGGCCTCGGCGAACATCAGGGTGGACGTGGGGTCTGACAGCGACATGGCGGGCTCAGGCAGGATCGGAAGGAAGGGGGCGTGCGCCGGCCGGGCGCATCGGCGCGGTCGAGCCGCGCACCACCAGCTGCGGCACGAAGCCCTGGTTGTGCAGCGGCGCCGGCGCATCGTCGTAGGCATCGCTGCGCAGCTGCGCGATCAGCAGGCGCGCGGCGTGGCGGGCGATGTCCTCGGTGGCCTGCTTGGCGGTGGTCAGCGGCGGCCACGACTGGCGCGAGAACGGGCTGTCCTCGAACCCGGCGATGGACAGGTCGTAGGGCACGTTCATGCCGGCCGACTTGGCAGCGGCCAGCACGCCGGCGGCGATTTCGTCGTTGGAACCGAAGATGGCGGTGGGCGGCTCGCGCAGCGCCAGCAGGCGGCGCGCACCCCGGAAGCCGTCGTCGAAGGTGTAATCGCCCTGCACCACCAGGTGCTTGTCCACGGTCATGCCGTAGTCCTTCAGCGCGGCTTCGTAACCGGCATAGCGTTCGCCCGAAGAGCGATGCGAACTGCCCCCCCACAGGAAGCCGATGCGCTGGTGGCCCAGCTGGATCAGGTGTTCGGTGATCTCGTAGGCGGCCTCGCGGTCGTCGACGAACACGCAGGCACCGTCGGCGGGGTCTTCGGTGGCGGCGATGATGCGCACCAGCTTGATGCCACGCGCGGTCAGCGCCTGGACCAGGTCGCGGCGCTCGGACATCGGTGCGGTCAGCACCAGCCCGGCCAGGCGCGAGCGCTGTACCCAGTCGGCCAGCTCATCGGCCAGCAGCGGCGAGCTGGAATCGCAGGGATGGATCTGCAGGCCGAAGCCGGTCTCGCGGCACGCGGCCAGCACACCGTTCTGCACGCCGATGATGTGATACGGGTTCGGGTTGTCGTAGACCAGCCCGATCACGAAGGTGGTGCCGCTGCGCAGGTTGCGCGCGGACGGATCGGGTTCGTAGTCGAGCTCGGCGATGGCACGCAGTACCCGCGCACGGGTGGCCTGCATCACCGAAGGTTCGTTGTTGATCACCCGCGAGACCGTCTTCAGCGAGACCTTGGCCTTCTCCGCAACGTCCTTGATGGTCGCTCTGCGCATGGGTTTTCCCTGGGGTTGGCTGCCGTCCATCATCGCCGATCAGGCCTTGTCCTGCGGCAGGCCGGCGCGGTGGCCGATCACCGAGTAGAACAGGATGTACAGGTAGCACGGCACCATCAGCAGCACGAACACCAGCTGGAAGTCGATGTGCTGCTTGAGCACGGCGAACAGCTGCGGAATGATCGCGCCGCCGGCGATGCCCATCACCAGCAGCGCCGAGCCGGTCTCGGTGAAACGGCCCAGGCCGCGGATCGCCAGCGGGAAGATCGCCGGCCACATCATGGCGTTGGCGAAGCCCAGCAGGGCCACGAAGGCCACCGAGACGTAGCCGTGGGTGGCCCAGGCGCCCAGGCAGAACACCACGCCCAGCACGGCCGAGAAGGTCAGGTAGCGCGACTGCGACACCACGTTGGGGATCAGCAGCAGGCCGACGACATAGCCGACCAGCATCGCGCCCAGGGTCAGCGAGGTGAACATCTTGGTCTGGTCCAGCGGCAGGTCGAAACCATGGCCGTAGGTACCGATCGCATCACCGGCCATCACCTCCACGCCCACGTAGACGAACAGGCACAACACGCCCAGCCACAGGTGCGGGAACTGGAAGATGCTGCGCCGCTCGGCGGCACCGGCGGCGACCGGTGTGGCGTTGGCTTCGGACGACTTGATTTCCGGCAGCGGCGAGAACAGCACGGCCACCGCCAGCACCACCAGCAGCGCGGCCATCGCCAGGTACGGGGTGTGGATCTTGGCAGCGAACTCGTTCAGCAGCGCGGCCTTGGTGACCGCATCAGCCGCCTGCACCTGCGCATCAAGGTCGCCGATGCCATGCAGCACCAGCGTGCCGATCAGCACCGGGGCGAGCATGCCGGCGATCTTGTTGCAGATGCCCATCAGCGCGATGCGGCGCGCTGCGGTCTCGATCGGGCCGAGGATGGAAATGTAGGGGTTGATCGCGGTCTGCAGCAGGGCCAGGCCGCTGCCGATCACGAACAGGCCGCCGAGCGCGCCCGGGTACCAGCGCTGGGTGGCGAATTCGCCGAACAGGGCGGCCCCCCCGGCCATCACCAGCAGGCTCAGGCTCAGGCCCTTCTTCATGCCGGTACGGCGCAGGATCCACGACGCTGGCAGGGCCAGGAAGAAGTAGGACAGGTAGAACACCATCAGCACCAGGAAGGCGCCGACCTCACTGAGTTCGAAGGCCAGCTTGACGAAGGTGATCAGCGGACCGTTGAGCCAGGTGAAGAAGCCGATCAGGAAGAACAGCACGCCGACGATGGCGATGGAGGTGGCCACGTTCGGGCGCGCGCTTGCAGCGGGGACGGCGGACATCAGGAGGGCTCCTGCGGCGACGGCCGCAGAACGCGGCGTCGGAGAGTGGCTGGGAACAACGTTGTCACATTCTTTCGATGGACAACGGCGGTTTGTCAACTTCCATCCGACGCCCCCTGCTACCCATGTTGCACTGCGCAAGGGAGTGGCCGTGCATCACGCTGAATGCGCTGGGCAGCTTGAGCCCCATAGCACAACGGTTCCCGCGTGAATCCCGCATTCACGCCATGTAAACGTTTACCACGTGGCGCATTCGTTGCGGCGCAGCAACGAAAGTGTCACGAACTCGTTGACATCGTTGTCAGCGCGGTTACAGACTCCGGCCCAATCGCCGCTCCCGATCCCGGGGCCGGCCCCACCTGCAGCAGGAGCCCGCGTGACCGCCAGCCACCCCGCCCCGGCCCATGTCCTGTCCCGCGTCGCGCCCTCGTTCCTGGCCGCCGACGTCGGTGGCACCCATGTGCGCGTGGCCCGGGTCCAGGCCAGCGGCGATGCCGCCCATCCGGTGCAGGTGCTGGAATACCGCAAGTACCGCAACGCCGACCACGCCGGTCTCAGCGCGATCCTGTCCGACTTCCTGGGCGAAGGCCCGCGCCCCACGCACTGCGTGGTCGCCAGCGCCGGCTACGCCCGCGAGGACGGCACCGTGATCACCGCCAACCTGCCGTGGCCGTTGTCGGCGCGCCAGGTGGAAGCCGATGTGGGCCTGCAGCGGGTCTACATCGTCAACGACTTCGAGGCGGTGGCCTACGCTGCCGCGCAGGTCGACGCCAGCGGCGTGCTGCACCTGTGCGGCCCGGACACCGCCGCGCGTGGCCCGACCCTGGTGGTCGGCCCCGGCACCGGCCTGGGCGCCGCGCTGTGGATCCCCACCGCGCACGGCCCGGTGGTGCTGCCCACCGAAGCCGGCCAGCCGACCCTGGCGGCCAGCACCGAACTGGAAATGGCCATCGTCCGCCACATGCAGCGTGATCGCGCCCATGTGTCGATCGAGCATGCGATCTCCGGCCCGGGCCTGATGAACCTGTACCGCGCGGTCTGCGCGCTGCAGGGGCAGGCGCCGACGCTGGCCAGCCCCGATGCGGTCACCGCTGCGGCCATGGCCGATACCGATGCACGCGCGCGCCAGGCGCTGGATGTGTTCTGCGGCCTGCTCGGCAGCACCATCGGTGACATGGCGCTGTTCTACGGCGCGCATGGGGGCGTCTACCTGGCCGGCGGCATCCTGCCGCAGATCCGCGAATACCTGCATGCCAGCACGTTCGTCGAGCGCTACCTGCAGAAGGGACCGATGGGCGAAGCGCTGGCACGCATCCCGGTGAAGGTCGTCGAGCACGGCCAGCTGGGCGTGGTCGGCGCGGCCAGCTGGTACCTGCAGCAGTCCGCGGCCTGACACCGCAACAGGCTTCAACGCAATCGCAGCACGCAGTACGTGGCACGCCAACGCACGGGACTTCGCCGCCGCCCCGCGCATGTCATCGCAACCGTTATCGAACACCGCCGCCGGCATCCAATCGAGTGATGAGGAGAGACATCATGAACACCCGCAAGACCCTGCTTTCGGCCGCCATCGTCAGCTGCATCGCCTTCAGTGCGCACGCGCAGCAGGCTGCCCCGACCGCCACCGACCTGGACACCGTGACCGTTACCGGCATCCGTGGCTCGATGGAAAAATCGCTGGACACCAAGCGCGAAGCCAATGCGCGCGTGGAAGTGGTCACCGCCGAAGACGTGGGCAAGCTGCCGGCGCACAACGTTGCCGACACCCTGCAGCGCCTGCCGGGCGTCAACATCAGCTCGTCCAGCGCCGATGAAGGCGGCTTCGATGAAGCCGACCGTGTCAGCCTGCGCGGCACCAGCCCGAGCCTGACCCAGACCCTGATCAACGGCCACACCGTCGGTTCGGCCGACTGGTTCGTGCTCAGCCAGGGCAACAACGTCGGCCGCAGCGTCAGCTACTCGCTGCTGCCGTCCGAACTGGTCAGCTCGGTGGAAGTGAACAAGTCCTCGCAGGCCAAGCTGCAGGACGGCGGCACCACCGGCACCGTCAACATCATCACGCGCAAGCCGCTGGAGTTCTCCAAGCCTTTCACTGCGGAAGGCTCGATCGGCCTGGTGCGCTCGGACCAGGCCAAGTCGAACGACCCACAGTATTCGGCGCTGTTCAACTACAAGAACGACGAAGGCACCTTTGGCGTGATGGTGCAGGGCTTCAGCCAGAAGCGCGAACTGCGCCGTGAAGCGCAGGAAATCCCGGGTGGCTTCTTCAAGATCGGCGCAAACGATCCGGTCGCCAGGACCAATCCGGACCTGATCGGCGTCAACGTTCCGGGCCTGCTGGGTTCGACCCTGTTCGAACAGACCCGCGAGCGCAAGGGCGGCCTGGTCTCGCTGCAGTTCAAGCCGAGTGACAGCCTCACCCTCGGCCTGAATGGTTTCAGCTCCGAGCTGAAGGCGAACAACTACAACCGCAACTTCATGATGTTCGGCAACAGCTTCGCCAAGTCGCAGGCGCCGGATCCGGGCTATGTGGTCAAGGATGGCGTGCTGACCAATGCCACCTACCGGGGCGTGCCGGGCACCGACTACGCGGTGTACGACATGATCTATCGTGAGTCGAAGGCCAAGTCGAGCTATGTCACCTTCGATGCCGACTGGCAGATCAACGACAGCCTGACGGCAAAATTCCAGGCCGGCAGCACCAAGGGCACCGGCGAAACGCCGCGCCAGTACATCGCCGAAGTCACCCTGGCCAACGGCGGCGGCGCCAGCTGGGCCACCCACGGCAATGGCTCGCCGATCGACTGGAACGTCGGCGGCGACATCTCGCCCAACGGCGTGACCAGCTTCGGCACCTGGGGCAACCAGCAGGTCACCGCCGAAGACAAGGAGAAGTGGGCCACGCTCGACTTCAACCAGTACTTCAACGATGGCGGCGTGCTGAGCTCGATCGACTTCGGCCTGCGTTTCGCCGACCACAAGCGCGAAGCACTGTCGCCGGAAGGCGCAACGCCGGGTGACATCTGGAGCGCACTGAAGAACGGCGCGACGGCCAACTATCCCAGCGGCTTTGCCGGTGACATCGGCGGCACCTTCCCGCGCAACCTCTGGTACTTCACGCCGGGCGCGCTGAAGGACGCGGTGACCAACAACTCCACCTGGCTGGCCGGCAATGATGGCCCGACCGGTCGCCACAACTACGGCGCCGAATGGAAGGTGAAGGAAAAGAACTTCGCCGGCTACGTGCAGGCCAACTTCCGCGGCGACTGGTGGAGCGGCAACGTCGGCCTGCGCTACGTCAACATCAAGCAGGACATCGACACCTACAACGCCGTCAGCAAGGCCGCCGATGCCGATGTCAGCAGCCTGTTCGGCATGTGGGAGCGCCTGGCCTTCCAGAACAAGCGCAACCGTGTGCTGCCCAGCGCCAACATCAAGTTCGACCTGGACGACTCGCTGGTGCTGCGCGTCGCCGCCTCGCAGACCCAGACCCTGCCGGACTACTCGGCACTGGGTGCCTCCTCGTACGGTTCGGACCTGAACCGCACCGGCGGCGGCGGCAATCCGAACCTCAAGCCGACCCTGTCCACCAACCTGGACGCCAACCTGGAGTGGTACTTCATGCCGCGCGGCCTGCTGTCGGTGGGCGCGTATCACATGGACCTGAAGGACTACATCGCCTTCGACGTGGTCTCGCGCCAGCTGTACAGCGAACTGACCAACCAGCTCGAGACCTACCAGATCTCCACCCCGATCAATGCCGACGGCAAGGTCACCGGCGTGGAAGTGGCCTACGAGCAGCCGATCGGCGAGTACTTCGGCATCAATGCCAACTACACCTATGCCAACGGCACCACCTCGCATACCTGGTCGGATGGCTCGCACAACCTGCTGGGCACCTCGAAGAACACCTACAACGTGGGTGCCTACTTCGAGAACGAGCGCTTCGGTGCCCGCGTCAGCTACACCCGCCGTTCCTCGTTCCTGATCAGCCTGTCCGGTACCAATCCGTACTACCAGGATGACTTCGGCACGCTGTCGGCATCGCTGAGCTTCAAGGCCACCGATTGGCTGAGCATCAGCCTGGATGGCCTGAACCTCAACAACCCGACCTACAAGTACTACCAGACCGCGGCCATCCCGACCTCGTTCTACAGCAACGGTCGCCAGTACTACCTCAACTTCCGCTTCAAGTACTGATCCAGCGGCAGCAACATCGCCGAGTCGTGCACGCACGCCGGGCCTGGGTCATTCCGGGCCCGGCGTTTTTCATGTATAGCGTTCATCGCACCGTTCCAAGGAGTCGTTCCGATGGTCAAGCCTTCCCGCGCCCGGATGCGCAGCGCGCTGCTGCTGGGCAGCCTGATCGCCCTGCTGCCGGCACTGCCGGCGCTGGCCGCCGATCCTACGCCCGCCACCGAAGCCCCCGGCCCGCAGCTGCGCACCGGCAGCCTGATGCTGATTCCCGCGCCAGCCACTGTGCAACGCGGCCAGGGCAGCGGCATCACCGTGCGCGCCGATACCGTGCTGCTGGCCGAAGGCGAGGCCGCACAGCGCGTCGCCAGCCAGTTCGCCGACCTGCTGGCGCGCAGTGGCGGCCCGCGCCTGGCGCTGGCCAAGGGCAAGACGGCGGCCAGGACCGGTGGCATCCGCTTCCAGATCGTGCCCACCTTCCGCGACAGCGGTGAGAGCTACACGCTGGAAAGCACCGCACAGGGCGTAGTGGTACAGGCCGGCAACGAAACCGGCCTGTTCTATGGCGCAACCACCCTCGCCCAGCTCGCCACCGGCGGCAGCAACGGCGTGCTGCCGGCAGTGCAGATCCAGGACGCGCCACGCTTCAGCTGGCGCGGTTTCATGCTCGACTCGGCACGGCATTTCCAGAGCCTGGACGAGATCAAGCGCGTGCTCGATGCGATGGCCGCGCACAAGCTGAACACCTTCCATTGGCACCTGACCGATGACCAGGGCTGGCGCATGGAGATCAAGCGCTACCCGAAGCTGACCGAAGTGGGCAGCTGCCGCCTGCCGGCCGGCGACGGTGGCATCGATCCGGTCACTGGCAAGGAGCATCCGTATTGCGGCTTCTACACGCAGGACCAGATCCGCGAAGTGATCGCCTATGCCGCGAAGCTGCATATCCAGGTGATTCCGGAAATCGATGTGCCGGGGCACGCGACCGCAGCGATTGCCGCGTACCCGGAACTGGGTTCGATCAATACCCCGCTGAAGCCGATCAGCGAATGGGGCGTGTTCCCGAACCTGTTCAATGTCGAAGACAGCACTGTCACCTTCCTCGAAAACGTGCTGGAAGAGGTGATTGCGCTGTTCCCGGCCAGGTACGTGCACGTCGGCGGCGACGAGGCGGTCAAGGACCAGTGGGAAGCCTCCAGGCAGGTCCAGCAGCGCATGCGTGCGCTGGGCATCAAGGATGAAATGGCCATGCAGAGCCACATCATCAAGCGTCTGGAGACCTTCCTGGAGGAGCACGACCGGCGCCTGATCGGCTGGGATGAAATCCTCCAAGGCGGGCTGCCGCCGCAGGCCACGGTGATGTCCTGGCAGGGCACCGAAGGTGGCCTGGCCGCGGCCAGTGCGGGCCATGACGTGGTCATGTCGCCGGTGGGCTACCTGTACCTGGACTACCTGCAGACGGCCTCGCCGAATGAACCTCCCGGCCGCCCGACCCAGGTCAACCTCGGCAAGCTGTACAACTTCGAACCGGTGCCGGCCGAGCTTGCGGCCGACAAGCGCCAGCACATCCTGGGCCTGCAGGCCAACATGTTCACCGAACACACGCGCACCTACGCGCGCCTGCAGCACAACCTGTTCCCACGCCTGGCCGCAGTGGCCGAGACCGGCTGGAGCACGCCGGAACATCGCGATTTCCGCGATTTCCTCGCACGCCTGCCGGCCCAGCTGCAGCGCTACCGCGCCTGGGGCCTGGCCTACGCGCAGACCCCGTTCGAAGTGGGCGTGGACTACACCGACAGCCGCGCGGCCAACACCGTGACCGTGTCGCTGGCCAACCCGCTGGGCTATGACGTGCGCTACAGCACCGATGGCCAGCCGGTGACCGCGCAGTCACCGCTGTACCAGCAACCGCTGACCGCGACGCTGCCGACCACCGTGCAGGCCGCCGCGTTCTACCAGGGCCAGATGCTGGCGGCGAAGCCGAGCATCGCCGCGTTCACCGCGCAGTCGCTGCTCAGCCGCCGCAGCGATGAGCTGCTCAGCTGCGTGGGCAAGAAGGGGCTGGTGCTGCGCCTGGAAGACGATGGCCCGCGCGAGGGAACGCGTGCGGTGTTCAACGTCGACATCTTCCAGCCGTGCTGGCGCTGGCCGCAGGCACAGCTGGACGGCATCGGCAGCGTGGAAGTCCGCGCGGGGCGCATTCCGTACTACTTCCAGCTGGCCCACGACGAGCCCAAGCGTCGCTTCGAGAAGCCCAAGCGCGCGCATGGGGAGATGCTGGTTCGTCGTGGCGACTGCAGCGGCAAGGTACTGGCGGAAGTGCCGTTGCCGGCCAAGCCGGATGCCGATGGCTTCGTGACGCTGCGTGCGGCGCTGCCGAAGGGGACGCAGGGCACCGCTGACCTGTGCATCAACTTCACCGGCGACACGCGCCCGGCGATGTGGGTGCTGGATGAGGTCACGCTGGGGAAATGACGGCAGGCCTGTACGGGTGGGTGCCGACCTTGGTCGGCACCTCGGGCACTTCATCCACGCATGGCGTGGATCTACGGTTAGGTGCCAACCTGGGTTGGCACGACGTTACCCGCGCCAGCGCAGCAGCAGGTCGCGCATGGGGGTCAATGCCGTGCCCATGCCCGCCAGCACGCCCACCGTGTTGGCGATGGCGTCCATCGGATCGGCCATGCGGTCATCGGTCAATGCACCCTGCGCAAACTCGATGCCGATGCCCATCAGCACCAGGCCCACGGCCACCCACAGCAGCGGACGACCGCGACGGAACAGCTGCACCGCGCTGCCGGCCAGGATGAAGTAAGCGAGGACGTGTTCGCCCTTGTCGCCGTTTTCCGGCAGCGGGATCGGCGGTGGCGGGATCAGGCAGACCACGATCACCAGCAGCACCGCCAATGTCCAAAGCGCGATCCACAGCCGCGGCCGCCGCAGCGGCTTGATCAGCGGCAGCGCATCGCTCACAGGCGCCAGCTCAGGTCACCCAGCTCGAAGGCGGGCTCGAAGTCGACGCCGCGCTGCAGGCCGATCGCCTGGAAGCGCTCCCCCATCTCGGTCGGCAGGGTCAGCTTCTTCACCTGGTCGCGCAGCTGGATACGGCCGACTTCATCGGTGCGTTCCTCGGCCAGCGACAGCACCTGGTCCAGGCCGTTGCCGAGCAGGAAGCTGGCCTGGCTGCAGTAGCCCGCCAGCTCGAAACCGCCGTGCATGCCGGCCTCGGCCATCGCGGTGAAATCCACCGACGCGGTGATGTCCTGCAGGCCCGGCCAGCGGTGCACGTCGTTGTGCACGTGGTGGCGGTAGAACGCGCGCACGGTGCCCTCATCGCGGTCGTGCTGGTAGAACTCGCCACGGTTGTAACCGTAGTCGATGAACAGCATCGCGCCGCGCTGCAGGCCACCCGCCACTGCCTGCAACCAGTACGGCAGCTGCGGCAGCACCTCGGAGCGGTAGCCCTCGGCGAAGGGGCGCTCCAGGTAGCGCTCGATGTGGCGCACCGCACCGTTGAGCAGGATGTCGGCCGGCTGCGCGCCACGGATGAAGTTGCCTTCGGCATCCAGCTCGACGGTTTCCTCGTAGACCTCGCCGTCCCGGATCAGGAAGCGCGGGGTCGGCAGCGCGTCAATCACCTCGTTGGCGAACACAACGCCTTCCCAGTCCTCTTCGAACGGGCGGTCGACCCAGTCCACGCGCGCGGCCAGCTCCGCCGGCAGGTTCTGCTGCAGCCGTTGCTGCTGGCGCTCGCGCAGGTCGGCGCTGGGTTCGAGGATGGCGTAGCGCGACGGCAGTGCATCAAGTTCCGCCAGGCGCAGCAGCACCGCCTCGGCGAATGCACCGGTGCCGCCCCCCAGTTCCAGCAGGCGCGACTGCGCGCCCAGCTGTGCGAATACCGGCGCCAGCGCATTGGCTACGCTGCCGGCGAACAGGCTGCCGAGCTCGGGCGCGGTGGTGAAATCGCCACTGCCACCAAACTTGCTGGCACCCGCGCTGTAATAGCCCCAGCCGGGCGCATACAGGCACAGCTCCATGAAGCGGGAAAACGGCATCGCCCCGCCATGGGCAAGGATTTCGGCGCGCAGGGCGGCCGCCAGCTGGTCGCTGTGGGCCAGGGCATCGGCTTCGGGCAGGGGGAAGGTGGGCTGCATGGCGTCTTCGAATGCGGTGACAATGGTGCACAGGATAGCCGAGCCTTGGAGGACCCTCGATGAGCGACACCCACCCCGTGGTCCTGATCACCGGCAGCGCACGCCGGATCGGTGCGGCCATCGCCCGCCAGTTCCATGCCTGCGGCTGGTCGGTGGTGCTGCACGCCCACACCTCCAGCGCCGAGCTGCAGCAGGCCGCGTTCGATTTCGACAACGTGCGCCCCGGCAGCGTGCTGGCCCTGCAGGCCGACCTGCGTGACGCCGACGCCCTGCCCGACCTGGTGGAACAGGCGGTTACCCACTTCGGCCGCCTGGATGCGCTGGTCAACAATGCTTCCAACTTCTTCCCCACTCCGCTCGGCCAGGTCACCGCTGAGGCGATGGACGCGCTGTATGCGGTCAACGCACGCGCGCCATTGCTGCTGTCACAGGCGGCGGCGCCCTACCTGCGCCGCCAGCAGGGCTGCATCGTCAATTTGACCGACCTGCACGGCACCGACCCGATGCGCGACCACATCGCCTACACCATGGCCAAGGCCGCGCTGGAGATGGCCACCCGCGCGCTGGCGCTGGAGCTGGCACCGAAGGTGCGGGTCAATGCGGTCGCGCCGGGGGCGATCCTGTGGCCGGAACAGGGCAAGGACGATTTCGCGCGCGAGGCGCTGCTGGCACGCACGCCGTTGGCGCGGATCGGCACGGTCGAGGAGATCGCCGAGGCGGTGTACTGGCTGGTGGCCGAGGCCAGCTTCGTGACCGGCCATACCCTGCGCGTGGATGGCGGGCGTACGGTCAGCTGAGAGGTTGTAGCCGGCCAGCGGCTTAAGATACCGGTAGTGCCGGCCGCTGGCCTACAACCCCGTCATTCCAGGTCAACCACCTCGAACGCCTCGCCAAACTGCGGGTGCGCGCGCCACAGCGTGGCCAGGTCCAGTCCGCTGACCGGATCGATGAAGTCCGGCGCGATGTCGGCCAGCGGCTTCAACACGAACGCGTGCTTCAGCTCCGGCCGCGGGATGCGCAGGTGACCCGGCCCTTCCACCACCAGGTCGCCATAGAACACCACGTCGATGTCCAGGGTGCGGTCGGAGAAGCGCGGCCCGCTGCGGTCGCGGCCATGCGCATCCTCCAGCGCATGCAGCCAGTCGTCCAGTTCCTGCAGCGGCAGGCCGGTCTCGATCGCCACCGCGTTGTTGAGGAAGGCCGGGCCATCGAAGCCGACCGCGGCAGTACGGTAGGCGGGCGAGACCTGCAGCGCGCCGAAGCGCTCGCGCAGGGCCGTCACCGCGGCGTGGAGGTAGCGGCGGGGCTGGACGTTGCTGCCCAGGCTCAGGAGCACGGTGGTCATGCGGTTCAGGTGACGGCACTTAGGGGGCGTGGACATGCCGTCGTCACGGCGGCCTGCCTACAATCCGGGACGCACATGATAGGGCACCGACATGACCTATTGCGTTGGAATCGAGGTGGACGAGGGCCTGGTCTTCGCTGCCGACACCCGGACCAATGCCTCGCTGGACGATGTGCGCGTGCATCGGAAGCTGCACGTGTTCGAGTATCCCGGCCAGGCAGCCTACGTGCTGATGGCGGCTGGCAACCTGGCCACCACCCAGCTGCTGGTGTCGCGCCTGGGCCGCGACGCCGCAGAACGGCGCATGCCCAACCTGCGCGACATGACCCACCTGTTCGAAGCCGCCGCGTATGTGGGCCAGCTGCTGGTGGACAGCCAGGTGCACAGCAGCCACAGCGAACACGGCCATGACGGGGTCAACACCCAGGCCACGCTGATCTTCGGCGGCCAGATCGCCGCGAGCGGCCCGGGCTGTACATGATCTACCCGCTCGGCAACGCCATTGCCGCCTCGCCGGAGACGCCCTACCTGCAGATCGGCGAATCCAAGTACGGCAAGCCGATCCTCGACCGCATCCTCAGCCCGGCCACGCACCTGGAGGATGCCGCGCGTACGGCGATCGTGTCGCTCGATTCCACCATCCGTTCCAATCTGTCGGTGGGCCTGCCGATCGATCTGGCGCTGCTGCGCGACGGCGAACTGCGCATCGGCCAGCAGCTGCGGCTGGGCGCGGATTCCACGCTGTATGCCGACATCCACCAGAACTGGTCGCGGCGGCTGGAACAGGCGGTGGACGCGCTGCCGCGCTTCCCCTGGGAAACCCTGGACCGGTAGTGCCGGCCGCTGGCCTACAACCGCGTTGATTCCACCACACAGGGATGTACCAGCGGCCGCACTACCGTGGCATCAGCCCAGCGCTTCGGCCACCGCGCGGAAGACCGGCTGCATCTGCTGCGGCTGGAACAGGCAGTGGATGCCTTGCCGCGCTTCCCTTGGGAATCCCTGGACCGGTAGTGCCGGCCGCTGGAACCGCATTGACCCGACCCCAGGGATGCTTACCAGCGGCGGCGCGCGGCACTACCGTGGCATCAGCCCAGCGCTTCGGCCACCGCGCGGAACACCTGCTGCATCTGCAGCGGCTGGAACAGGCAGTGGATGCCTTGCCGCGATTCCCTTGGGGAAACCCTGGACCGGTAGTGTAGGCCGCTGGTGCCTACAACCGCGTTGATCCCCCCACACAGGGATGTTGCCACCAGCGGCGTCACTACCGCGAGATCAGCCCAGCGCTTCGGCCACCGCGCGGAAGACCAGCTGCATCGGCTGCGGCTGGAACAGGCGGTGGATGCGCTGCCACGCTTCCCCCTGGGAAACCTCCGGACCGGTAGTGCCACCGCTGGTAAACAACCGCATTGATTCCACCGCACGGGATGTAGGCCAGCGGCCGGCACTACCGTGGCATCAGCCCAGCGCTTCGGCTACCGCTCGGAACACCTGCTGCATCTGCAGCGGCTTGCGCAGCACATGCACCTCCACGCCGGGCGGGAACGCATCGGCGGGCACCGCCACCGCCGCATCCTCCAGCACCAGCGCCGGCCCGCGATAGCCCAACGCGGCCATCTCGCCCAGCAGCTGGCTGGCCGGCAGCAGCTTGGAACCGGCATCGGCGATCACCAGGGCCGGCATCGCCTCCTGCTGCATCCAGCGCAGCGCCGCCGGGCCGTCGGACGCCAGCTGCAGCTGGTAGCCCTGGCTGGACAACGCATTGCCAAGCAGCGACAGGCGCGTGGCTTCGCCGTCGACGACCAGGATCGACTGCCCACTGCCCAACGCCACCAGCTGTTCGATCGGCTCGCTGCCGTCGCTGGCTTCGTGCATGGGCAAGCGCAGTTCGAAGCAGGTGCCTTGCCCCGGCTGGCTGCTGACATGGATGCTGCCGCCGGCGCCTTCCACGATGCGCTTGCAGGAAATCAGGCCCAGGCCGGTGCCATCGGCCTTGGTGGTGAAGAACGGATTGAACAGGTGCGACAACGTGTCCGCGTCCATGCCGATGCCTTCATCGGCCACGCAGATGCGCATCCAGTCCACGCCATCGCGCTGGCCGGCATGGCTGGCGGTCAGGCTCAGGCGGCCACCGTTGGGCATCGCCTGGATCGCGTTGAGCGCCAGGTTCAGCATCACCTGCTGCAGTTCGGTGTAGTTGGCGTCGACCACCAGGCCTTCATCCTGCACCAGCAGTTCCAGGCGCACGGCATCGGGCACGTTGCTGCGCAACAGCAGGGCCACCGCATCGAACAGGCCCTTGATCTCGATGCGCTCGCTCGGCTTGCGCGATCCGCGCACGAACGACAGCATCGATTCGGCCATCTCGTGGCCACGGCGGCCACACTCGGCGATGACATCGGCCAGGTGGTGCAGCTGCGGATCGTCGGTACGCGCCTTCAGCAGGTCCGGCATGATCAGCAACGGCTGCAGGATGTTGCGCAGGTCGTGGCTGAGCCCGGCGGCAAGCAGGGACAGGCTTTCCAAGCGCTGCGCACGCATCAGCTCGGTTTCCACGCGTGCACGCTCGACCGCACTGCGTGCATCGCGGATCGCACGCGCGACCGCCGAGGGCAGGCGTGCCGGCAGGTGCTTGATGATGTAGTCGTTGGCGCCCTTCTGCAGCGCCGCCACCGCGTTCTCCTCGCCCATGGTGCCGGAGACGAAGATGAAGGGCACTTCCGGCGAGGTCTCGCGCACGATGCGCAGCGCATCATCACCGGAGAACCCCGGCATGCTCAGGTCGGACAGCACGATGTCCGGCTGGAACGCGGCCAGTGCCTGGCGCAGTTCAGCCTCGCTCTCGACGCGCTCGAAACGGGCGTCCAGGCCCGCATCGAGCATCTGTTCGGACATCAGCTCGGCATCTTCCGGTGAATCCTCCACCAGCAGGATGCGCAGCGCCCCCAGGGCGGGACCGGTCAGGGGCATGGGCTCACTCGAGTTCCGGTGCCTGGTTGATCAACGCCCAGAACTTGCCCAGGGTCTGCACTGCGCCGAAGAACTGGTCCACATCCACCGGCTTGACCACGTAGGCGTTCACGCCCATGTCCCAGCTGCGGGCCAGATCGCTTTCCTCGCGCGAGGACGACAGGATCACCACGGGCAGGCGCTTGAGCTCCTCGTGCTCGCGGATCTGCCGCAGCACTTCTAGGCCATCCATGCGCGGCATCTTGATGTCCAGCAGCAGCACCGCCGGCAGGCCTTCCTCGCGCTCGGCAAAGGCGCCGCGACGCAGCAGGTAGTCCATCACTTCCACGCCGTCTTCGACGTGCACGATGGGATTGGCCAGGCGCGCCTCTTCCAGGGCATCGATCGCCATTTCGGCGTCGGCCGGGCTGTCTTCGGCGAGAAGGATGGTGCGCAGAGTGGTCATGCAGAAGGCCCTTGTTTGTCCGCGTCGTTCGCGGGAGGCAGGTAGAAGTGGAAGGTGGCGCCGACGTCCGGCTCGGCCTCGGCCCAGATGCGGCCGCCATGGCGGGTCAGCACGCGGCGCACGCTGGCCAGGCCGATGCCGGTGCCCGGATAATCGCTGGCCTTGTGCAGGCGCTGGAACACACCAAACAGTTTGCCGGCGTAAGCCATGTCAAAGCCTGCACCATTGTCGCTGACCGTGAACTGATGGCCGCCATCGGGCTGCGGCTGGTAGTCCACGCGGATCTTCGCCGGTTCACGGTTGCCCGAGTATTTCACTGCGTTGCCAAGCAGGTTCAGCCAGACCTGGCGGATCATGTTCTCGTCGCCCACCACGATCGGCAACGGCGCGATGCTCCACTCCACCCGGTGCGCATGACCGCTGTTCTCGGCCTCGGTCTGCAGGTTGGCATCGAGCATGGCGCGGGTATCGGCCACCAGCGACTGCATGTCCACGGCCTGCTGGCGCATCGCCGCACGGCCCAGGCGCGAGTAGACCAGCAGGTCGTCGATCAGCGCCGCCATGCGACGGGCGGAACTGGAGATCACCTCCAGGTAGTGGCGGCTCTTGTCATCGGCAGCATCGCCAAGGTGGCGCGACAGCTTGTCGGAGAATCCGGCCACGTGGCGCAGCGGCGCGCGCAGGTCGTGCGAGACCGAATAGCTGAAGGCTTCCAGCTCGCGGTTGACCTCGGACACCTGCGCGACCTTGCCTTCCAGCTGGCGGTTCAGCTCTTCCACGCGCAACTGCACTGCGCGCTGCAGGGTGACGTCGCTGATGGTCAGCAGCACCACCTCGTCATCGGTGTCGGGCAGCGGCATGCGGCGCGCATTGAGCATCATGTAGCGCACCATGCCATCGGCGGTACGCTGCTCATGCTCGAAGTCCCAGAGCTCGCGGCCACGCGACAACACATCGGCCAGGCGCTGGCGCACCACCGGATCCCCCCAGGCGCCGTCGCCGACGTTTTCCAGCAGCAGGCCATCGGCACGCTCGTCCTGCAGGTCGTACAGTTCGGCGAACGCCGGGTTGTGCAGCTGCACGCGCAGGTCGCGGTCGAGCAGCACGATGGGTTCGCGCACGGTCTGCAGTACCGACGCCGCACGCGCGGCCGAGCGCAGCGACTGGCGTTCGGCATGCAGGCGGCGGCCGATCTGCCGCTGCAGCAGCCACAGCACCAGGCCCAGCAGCGCCAGCTGGATCACCAGCGAGCTCCACGCGACCAGTTCGGTCTGCTTGCGCTGGCGCGCGGCCTGCTCGGCACGCCGTGCCAGCAGCGTCTGCTCGCTGGCCTGCAGTTCTTCCACCAGGCCACGGATCGGGTACCGCGTGCTCAGGTCCTGCACCAGTTCGCGCTGGTCGCTGTTCGGTTCGGACCGGGCCAGTTCGCGTGCCACCGCCAGGCGGCCGTCCAGCATCGATTCGATGCGGCCAATGCGGATCAGCTGCTCGGGGTTGTCGCGGGTCATCCGCCCAAGCTCGGCCAGTCGTCCGGGAATGTCGTTGGCCTTGGCCATGCGCTCGCGCAGGCCGGGCGCATCCACGCCCTTGGACAGGGTCAGGGCGGCCGATTCGACGTCGCGCACATCGGCCTGCAACTGTTGCAGTGCCACGCCCACGGCCTGGGTATGGTTGACCCAGGCCATCGCCTCTTCGCTGTCCTGCTGCAGTTTGCGCAGCGTCAACCACGGCACCACGATGATCGCGGCAGCCGCCAGCGCCAGGGCCGGCAACCGCCAGCGGTCCCAGATGTCGTCACTGAAAACCAGCGCCATAGTTCCTCGTCAGCACGGCCGCGGAGCGGGACCCGGGGCGGAGCCCGGCTGCGGCGGAACCGGCAATATAGCGCAGGCGGTCACAACTCTGGAGCCCGAAGCGCGGCAGGCTGAACGGGCTCACGCAGCCGGCCCCATACGCGAGTGGGCGCCCCTTGCGGGGCGCCCACCCTGTTCAACGCGTGGTGGCTGTTCAGCGCTTGGCGGCGGCGCTGACCTTCAGCGCGGCGGCATCGACGCGGGTCACGCCCTTGATGCCCTTGGCGGTATTGACTGCCTTGTCCTTCTCCGCCTGCGTGGCGACGGCGCCGCTCAGGCTGACCACGCCGTTCACGGTTTCCACCTTGATCTCGGTGCCCGGAACGTTGCTGCTGGCCAGCAGGTCAGCCTTCACCTTGGTGGTGATCCAGGTGTCGGTCACCGGCTCATTGGAGTCATGGCGATCGGCATGGGTGGTCGGGTGGGCACTGGTCGGCGGGCTCTTCGCGGCCGGATCCTTGGCGAATGCGGCCGAGGAGGACATGGCCAGGCCCAGCGTCAGGGCCGAGGCAATCAGCGTGCGGGTCGTATTGCTCATCGTGTCGTACTCCTTCGGAATGTGCTGCCAGTCTGGACAAGCGCACGTGGAGCAGGCGTGGCGTTGCGGTCATGCTGCCGTGAATCGGCAGCCCGGCGATGCCAATGGTTCAGTTTGGGCTCGTCCGCCATCGTCGTTTACCCTGCCCTTCCCCATTGCCGGAGCCCTGCCATGCGCCCCGACCTGCAACTGGCCCTGATCGGTTACGGCCTCGCCGGCCGCGTCTTCCATGCGCCGCTGATCCAGCACACGCCCGGGCTGGCGCTGCACAGCATCGTCAGTTCACAACGCGACACGCTGCTGCGGACGTTCAGCGATGTGCACGTGCGTGCCACGCCGCAGCAGGTATTCGATGATCCGGCCGTGGATGCCGTAGTGATCGCCACGCCCAACGAACAGCATGCGCCACTGGCCATCGCGGCGCTGGCGGCAGGCAAGCATGTGTTGGTCGACAAGCCGTTCGCACTGGACGTGGCCGAGGCGGAAACGGTGCTGGCGGCGGCACGCGACGCCGGGCGCATCGCCACCGTGTTCCAGAACCGGCGTTTCGATGCCGACTTCCTCACCCTGCAGTCGCTGCTGGCCGAAGGCACCTTGGGCGACGTGGCCGAGTGCCACGCGCACTTCGACCGCTACCGGCCACAGGTGCGCGACCGCTGGCGCGAACAGGACGGGCCCGGCAGTGGCCTGTGGTACGACCTCGGTCCGCACCTGCTGGACCAGATGCTGGTGCTGTTCGGCTGGCCCGACGCCATCGATGCCGATCTGGCCGTGCAGCGCGAAGGTGGCGGCGGCATCGATTACTTCCACGCGATACTGCACTACCCGCGGCATCGGGCGATCGTCCACGCCGGTTCACTGGTGGCAGCGCAGACGCCGCACTTCAGCGTGCATGGCAGCACCGCCAGCTGGATCAAGCACGGACTGGACGTACAGGAGGCGCAGCTGCGCCGCGGCGTTGCGCCGGGCGCACCGGGCTGGGGCATTGATCCGCGGCATGGCGAGCTGGTGCGCTGCGATGCCGAAGACAACGTGCAGCGCAGCACCTTCGACAACCTGCCCGGCGACTACCGCCGCCTGTATGCACAGTTCGCCTCGGCGATGCACGGCGAGGGCGAAGCCACGGTCAGCCCGGTGCAGGCCCTGCAGCTGATGCGGCTGCTGCAAGCCGGCATGGACAGCGCGCGCAAAGGGCGGCGGATCGCGTTGGGTGATCGGCAGGGCTGCGCCCTGCACCCGCAGAAACGGTAGTGCCGGCCGCTGGCCGGCAACCTCAACAGCAACAGCAAAAGCCGGCTATCCGTGAGATGGCTCTTGTAGAGTCGAGCCATGCTCGACTGGCTGCATGGGGTCAGAGCCCTTTCCTGCGGAAAGGGATCCGACCCCGATCTGCCTGGGGTCGGATCCCTTCGGCAACGCCGAAGGGCTCTGACCCCACCGCAGTGCTTACGACTTCTTGATCGCGTGCCCGCCGAATTCATTGCGCATCGCCGACAGCAGGCGGTCGGTGAACGAATTGGATTCGCGCGAACGCAGGCGTTCCAGCAGCGACAGCGTGATCACCGGTGCAGGCACGTCCAATGCGATTGCTTCGGCTACGGTCCAGCGGCCTTCACCGGAATCCTCGACGTACGGTGCGATGCCATCCAGCGACGGATTGCGCTTGAGGGCTTCGGCACTCAGGTCCAGCAGCCACGAACGCACCACGCTGCCGTGGCGCCACACCTCGGCGACCTGGGCCAGGTCCAGTTCCATTTCCTGCTTGCGCTCCATCAGCGCGAAGCCCTCGGCGTAGGCCTGCATCATTCCGTACTCGATGCCGTTGTGGACCATCTTGGTGAAGTGGCCAGCGCCGGACGGGCCGACACGACCCCAGCCCCGGTCCTCGGCCGGTGCCAGCGTGCGCAGCAGCGGTGCGATCTGCTCCACCACCGACGCTTCGCCACCGACCATCAGGCTGTAGCCTTCCTGCAGGCCCCACACGCCACCGCTGGTGCCGCAGTCGACGTAGCCCAGATCATCCTCGGCCAGCGCCCTGGCGCGGCGGATCGAGTCCTGGTAGTTGGAGTTGCCGCCGTCGATGACGATGTCACCTTCGGCCAGGTGCGGGGTCAGCTGGCCCAGCGTCTGGTCGACGGTTTCACCCGCCGGCACCATCAGCCACACCACGCGCGGCACCGGCAGCGCGGCCACGGCGGCGGCCAGCGAATCGACCACCTCCAGGCCCGCCTCGGCGGCGCGCTCGCGGGCGCCTTCGCCCGGGTCGTAGCCGACTACGCGGTGGCCGCCGCGATGCAGGCGCTGGGCCATGTTGGCCCCCATGCGGCCAAGGCCGATCATTGCAATGTCCATTGTTTCACCTTCAGTTGGGGTCGAGGGTCAGGCTGCCTGGCCTGCCGGTAGCCGCGCAGTGGCGCAGTTGCGCCTCGCGCCAACGCCGGTAGAGCGTGGTGTGCAGATTGTGCACCGCCAGGTCGATCGAAAACGGGGTTCGCGGGTTGCGGTCGAGCAGCCGGGCGATGTGGTAGCCGATGGGACGTATACCGCGTGGATGCACATAGATCACGAACTGCCGGTAGAACGGATCGTCCAGCAGCTGGTCCATGCGCGCCAGCGCCGCGTGGTAGCGCGGCGCCAGCCGTGCGCGCAGCTGTGGATCGCGCTCGTACAGCAGCCGCTCGAAGTAGCGCTGGCCGGTACGCGGTATGTCCTGCGCCAGTGCCCACACCTCGGCATTGCGCTGGTCATACCAGGCCAGTCCGCCGTGCGTGGCCAGCGCCCGCGCAGCATCCTCGCCCACCTCGACCACCACGAAGTTCTCGGCCTGGTTGCTCAGGTCGTCCAGCGTGCCTTTGTCGTACACATGTTCGATGAAACCGGGAACGCCGACGAACGCCTGCCGTCCCATCGCCGAGGTGCGCACTGCCTTGCCATCGGCGAAGAATTCGCCCGCGTGCGCGCCAAGCAGAATGCTGTCGGTCCGGTGCAGCGCGAGGAAGGTGCCGATCGACAGTTCATCCTCCGCAAAGCCGGCGTCGAACGCAGCGTCGCCGTACAGCTCGCGCTGGGTGGCCAGCTGCGCAACCTGGCGACCGACACCGCATTCGGCACGCACGGCCCCGCTATAGAACGCCTCCAGTGCACGGCTGTTGCCCGCACTGGGCATGAAGCCACGGCCGAGGCTGCGCGTGCGCTGCCACCCCTGTGCCGGCGCACCGCGCACACCGAAGCCGATCCAGCCCAGCTGCAGGCCGGAGAACCGGAAGCCGGGATTGCCCTCAAGTGCCTGCGTCGCACGCCGCGTGGCTGCGCCCAGCTCGAACGCGTAGGCGCAGACCGTGGCCGGATCATCCAGCAGCTGCTGCAGCAGCGCCTGCCGTGCGGTCGGGGCGAGGGCCGCTGGCCAACGCACCTGCAGATCGCCGGCGGCCTGCGCCGCAGCCAGCGACGCACGCGTGCACACCGCGCCACCGTGTACCTGCGGTGCACTCACGACCGCGTCCTCGAAGCGCCAGCCCAGCCGTTGCAGCAGGCCCTGTGCACAGTCCAGCGACGGCGCTGCCACGACCCACGATGGCACCAGCAGCAGGGCCACGCTCAGCCACCTGCCGCGCACGCTCAGCCCTGGTCCGTCGCCGCCGGTGCAGGTTCCGGCGGTGCGGCCGGTGATGGCGATGGCGATGGCGCGCCCGCTGCCGCGGGGAGGTACTGCTGCAGGCGCTGGAAGAAGCGGCGATAGAACTCGGCATCGGTAACCGTGCTGCTGGCCACCTTCACCAGCGAGTCGTCGTTGCTGCCGAACGGCAGCGACACCGAGCCCAATGCGCCCACGCCGACACTGGCCGACGTCGGGCTCTTCTTCAGCGCGTAACGATCCTGCACCGCGCTGACAAACACCAGCGCCTGGCCGCCACGCGGCGCACACGAGATGCGCAGCACCAGCTGCTCATGATCGTCCTCGCGCGGCTGGAAGTTCTTGTTGCCTTCCACCTGGGCATCATCGGCACGGGCGATGGCATAGCCCTGACTGAGCAGCGTGCGGCGCGCCGCCTCGCAGGCCTCCGCAGGGCGTCCCTCGACGGTACGCGAGAAGGTGTCGCCGGAGTCGAAGGACTCGCGCAGCACAGTGCTGTCGGCGGCGCGGCCACCACAGGCCGACAGGATCAGGACGCTGGCACAGGCGACGGCAGCGCTGGAAAGACGGGAGGCCCGCATGGGTGCTCCTGCGAGGACGGTAGCGGCAAGGGTAGTCCCGCCGCCGTGTGCGGCAGGTCGACATCGCCGCCCATGTTGCTCCCGGTTCATGCGCCGGCAGCGCCACGGACGGGGGTCCTCAAACAGACGGGACCCCAGACAGAAAGGGGCCGGCAATGCCGGCCCCTCGGGGATCGCGTGGGACGCCCGGTTCAGTCCGCCCAGCGACCCGCGCCGGTGGACTGCGGCAGCACCTGTGCCGACAGCGGGCGGTCGTTGGCCAGCAGGTTCACCGCGTCAGCCAGGATCGACGCCGACTCGCGCAGCAGCGGGTCCGGGCGCTTCTCGGCAGCCTTCTCGCGCGCCGCATCCTTGACGATGTCACGTTCGTTGCCGGTCAGGCCATCATCGCTGCTGTCATCGGCCAGCGGGTCCAAGGCCAGGCCCAGTGCCTTGCGCTGCACCTGGCGCTCCTTGCGCTGGGCATCCTGGCGCTCACGCTCGGCGCGGCGGGTGGCCTCGTTGAGCGAGATGTACTTCTTGGCCGCCTCGGCACGGAACTGCTCCACGTCCTCGTTCCACCACTGGAATTCCTTGTCGGTCGCGATGCGCGCGTCATGACGGGTTTCCAGCTTCGGCAGCAGCGGCGCGAAGTTGCCGTACTGGGTATGCGGCACGGCCGCGATACGGGTCCACGGCAATGCGTTGTCGTAGGTGCTTTCGCCGAACTCGGTGGCATCGACGCTGGCCGGGAACGCCAGGTCCGGCACCACGCCCTTGTGCTGGGTGCTGCTGCCGCTGATGCGGAAGAACTGGGCGATGGTCAGCTTGACCTGGCCGAAGCGCTGGGTTTCGCCGCTCGGCCAGCGATCGAGGTCGACGATGTTCTGCACGGTGCCCTTGCCGAAGCTGGTTTCACCGATCACCAGGCCACGGCCGTAGTCCTGGATGGCACCGGCGAAGATCTCCGAAGCCGAGGCCGAACCGCGGTTGATCAGCACCGCCAGCGGGCCGTCCCACGCCACGCCCTGGTTGCGGTCGCTGTTGACGGTGACGCGTCCGCCGGACTCGCGCACCTGCACCACCGGGCCCTGTTCAATGAACAGGCCGGTCAGTTCGATCGCTTCATCCAGCGAGCCGCCCCCGTTGTTGCGCAGGTCCAGCACCACGCCGTCCAGCTTGTCGTTCTTGAAGCCGGCCAGCAGCTTGGCCACGTCGCGGGTAGCCGAGGCGTAGTCGGCGGCATTGCGGCGACGGCCTTCAAAGTCCTGGTAGAAGGTCGGCAGCTTGATCACGCCGATCCGGCGCGCCGGTTCGCCGTTGGCGGCCGGGATGCTCATGGTCTCGCCCTTGGCGGCCTGTTCGGCCAGGCGCACCTTCTGGCGGGTCAGCACCAGCGTGTGGTGCTTGCCGTCCACGCCCTCGGCGGCCGGGATGAACTCCAGCTTGACCTGGGTATCCTTGGCACCGCGGATCTTGGCCACGACGTCATCGATGCGCCAGCCGATCACGTCCTCGACCGGCCCGGACTTGCCCTGGCCCACGCCGACGATGCGGTCGCCCGGTTTCAGGGTGCCGTCCACTGCGGCCGGACCTCCGGCGATGATCTCGCGGATCACCACCATGTCGTCCTGCCGCTGCAGCTGCGCACCGATGCCTTCCAGCGACAGCGACATCGCCTGGTTGAAGTTCTCGGCGGTGCGCGGGGTGAAGTAGTCGGTGTGCGGATCGACAGCGCTGGTGTAGGCGTTCATGAAGAACTGGAAGACGTCCTCGCCCTTCAGCTCATTGACCGACTTTTCCAGCGTGGCATAGCGCTTGTCCAGCGTCTTGCGGATGTCATCGGGCTTCTTGCCGGCCAGTTTCAGGCGCAGCCAGTCATTCTTGACCGACTTGCGCCACAGCTCGTCCAGCTCGGCGCTGCTGGCCGCCCACGGCACCTTCTTGCGGTCGTACTCGAAGCGTTCGTCGGTGGTGAAGTCCGGCTCCTGCTTGAGCAGCTTGCGTGCATAGGCCACGCGTTCGCCGACCCGTTGCTTGTAGACCGCGAACACCTGGAACGCCGGCTCCAGCTCGCCACCACGGATGGCCGAGGAGATGTTGGCTTCGAACGGCGCGAAGCGCGCCACGTCGGCCTGGGTGAAGTACTGCTTGGCGCCGTCCAGCGTTTCCAGGTAGCGCTTGAACACGTCCTTGGAGGTGGCCTCGTCCAGCGCGCGCGGGCGATAGGCGTAGCGGCTGTCGGACAACAGGCCGTACACCAGCTTGGAGGTGGTCACCTGATCGGCGGTGGCCGCGGCGGGCAAGGCAGGCGAGTCGGCCTTGGCCGCCAGCGCCAGCGGCGCGACCAGCGCCAGGGCCATCAGGAATGCGGGGGCTTTGAATTTCATTGACGTGCTCGAAGGCGCCTTGCCAAGGGAGAGACTGCGGGGTGTTCAGACACCGCGACAGTGCCGAAAGTTGCCGGGTTTGTCACCCGGCCGCGCTCGGTGGAAAACCAGCCTAGCCGGGCCGGTGTAGCAAATTGTGAATGCAGGCGAAGGCGTGCGCGCGCCCACCAGGGCGGTGGTGGCATCCCTTGGCAGCGCCGGGCCATGGCCCGGCGGCGACCGCTTACCGGACGCCGGCGCCCTTGGCCTGGACGTCGGCATGGTACGACGAGCGCACCATCGGGCCGGATGCCACATGGCTGAAGCCCAGCGCGTAGCCGTAGTCTTCCAGCGCCTTGTAGTCCTCGGGGGTCCAATACTTCAGCACCGGGTGGTGATGCGCGGTCGGCTGCAGGTACTGGCCGATGGTGATCATGTCCACATCGTGCGCGCGCAGGTCACGCATCGTGGCCTTGATCTGTTCGAAGTCTTCGCCCAGGCCCAGCATGATGCCGCTCTTGGTCGGCACGTCCGGGTGCTGCGCCTTGAAGTTCTTCAGCAGGTTCAGCGACCACTGGTAGTCCGCACCCGGGCGCACGTTGCGGTACAGGTCCGGCACGGTCTCGATGTTGTGGTTGAACACATCCGGCGGATTCTGCGCCAGGATCTCCAGCGCACGTTCCATGCGGCCCTTGCCGCGGAAGTCCGGGGTCAGCACTTCGATGCGGGTACCCGGCGACTTTTCGCGGATGGCGGTGATGCAGTCGACGAAGTGCTGGGCACCGCCGTCACGCAGGTCATCGCGGTCGACGCTGGTCACCACTACGTACTTCAGGCCCATGTCGGCCACGGTCTGGCCCAGGCTGGCCGGTTCGTTGGCATCCGGCGGCTTCGGGCGGCCGTGGGCGACGTCGCAGAACGAGCAGCGGCGGGTACAGACCTCGCCGAGGATCATGAAGGTGGCGGTGCCGTGGCCGAAGCACTCATGGATGTTCGGGCAGCTGGCTTCCTCGCACACCGTCACCAGGCGGTTCTCGCGCAGCTTGGCCTTCAGGTTCTGCACCGCATTGCCCGAAGGAATGCGCACGCGGATCCACGACGGCTTGCGCAGCACGGGCGCATCGGCGAACTGCACCGGCGAACGGTTGATCTTGTCACCGCCCAGCTGCTTGACCCCGGCCTGCAACGGCGCGGCGGACGGAGAATCGCCCTGCACGATCTGCAGGGGAATGGAACGGGCGGTGGTTTCAGTCATGGCGGTTCCGGGGGCGGTCAGGCGGCCGCAGAAAGATCGGGCAGTTCGGGCGTGTGCTGCAGCAGCAGGCCGAACTGGCGGGCCAGGTGGTCCAGCAGCACCGGCTTGACGGCCTCCATGCCGGAGGGGCCGCCCAAGTCTACCACCGAGGTCACCTGCAACCCCTGATAGCCACAGGGGTTGATGCGGTGGAAGGGTTCCAGGTCCATGGCCACGTTGAACGCCAGCCCATGGAAGGTGCAGCCGCGCCGCACGCGGATGCCGAGCGCGGCGATCTTGGCGCCACCGACGTAGACGCCCGGGGCGCCCTCGCGGCGTTCGGCACCGATGTTCCACTCGGCCAGCGTATCGATGAGGGCCTGCTCGATGCGGCACACGTAGTCGCGCACGCCGATGCCCAGCCGCGGCAGGCGCAGCAGCGGATAGACCACGATCTGGCCGGGACCGTGATAGGTCACCTGGCCGCCGCGGTCCACGTGCAGCACGGGGATATCGCCCGGCGCCAGCACATGCTCGTCCTTGCCGGCCTGGCCCAGGGTGAACACCGGATCGTGCTCGACCACCCACAGCTCGTCGGCATCGGCGTCGCTGCGCTGGTCGGTGAAGCGCTGCATGGCGCGCCACACCGGCTCATAGGCCTGGCGGCCAAGGACACGGACCACCGCCGGACGCGGCGCGCGGTGTTCCGGGGCGGCCTCGGCCGGGCAGCTGTCGGCTACAGCGTCCACTTCACTTCCGGGTGGTCGCGCAGCGCCTGGTGGGCCAGGTCGTACTGTTCGCGGCTTTCTGCCTTGAACACGATGCGGACGGACACGTACTTGCCGTTGGACGAATGCTTCCAGCTGATGCGTTCGTTCACCACATCGATGCCGGCAGCCAGCAGCAGGCGGGGGAGCTCATGTTCCAGGCCGCGGTTGGCCGCGCCCATGGCGCTGAGCTCGAACTGGCCGGGGAACTGGAAGCCGTGGTCGGGGTTGTCGGACTTGATTTCCATGGGCCCATTATCGGGCCGCAGGGCAACAAACCCAAGAGTATTCATCAACATCAAAGGCGGTACCGGCGGCCTGCTGCGTTGCAGGTGGCACCCACACCGGCGCTGCCATGCCCAACGGCAGCTGACTGCGATTCCTGCGCCGGCGCAGGCCGCGACGCCGCGCCGCACGGCTGGCGCCGGCCTTCACGCGAGGCCCCCGGCGCCTGCGCGGGTAACAAATTGTGTCCGCTGGACAATGTTGTTTTCGGAACAGACAAGTGATCCGGACGCGCTCGTTCCGGCGCGCGGGCGCGAGTACCGTGGCGTTGCAGAAAACGACAGAAAACCATCCCCTTCCCCATGAGCATTCCATCCATGCATCGTGTCGCAGTCCTTGGGCTGGCCTGCCTGCTGGCCACTGCCCTCCCCCTTGCCGCACAGGCGGCTGAACAGTGTGGTCCGGACGCCATGCGCGACCACCCGCCCCAGGTCAATTTCCGCGTCGACAACGACCTGTTCGGTGGCCGCCACCAGGACCAGGGCTACACCAACGGCGCGCAGCTGACCCTGGTCTCGCCGAACCTGGTCGACTACACCGATGACCCCTGCCTGCCGCGCATGGCGCGCTGGGTGAACCAGTACCTGGAAGGCCTGCACCCGGGCCGGTTCGAACAGCAGAACATGATCTTCAGCATCGGCCAGGGCATCTTCACCCCCTCCGACCCGGCCCGCCGCGACCTGATCAAGGAGGACCGGCCGTATGCCGGCGTGCTGCTGGCCAGCTTCGGCTTCAATGCGCGCAGTGGCGACCGCCTGCAGACCACCCAGCTGGCGGTGGGCGTGGTCGGCCCCTGGGCACAGGGCAAGCAGGTGCAGGATGCGGTGCACGACCTTCTGGGCGACAAGAAGTTCGAGGGCTGGGACAACCAGCTGCACAACGAACCGGTGTTCATGCTGACCCACGAGCGCATGCGGCGCTGGCCGGCCGATGCCAGTGTCAACGCCGGCGGCTGGGGCTGGGATGCGATCAGCCACTACGGCGGTGCCATCGGCAATCTGGAGACCAAGGCCAATGCCGGTGGCGAGCTGCGTTTCGGCTGGAAGCTGCCCGACGATTTCGGCAGCACGCCGTTGCGCCCGGCGGGCGAGAACACGGCACCGACCCGCGGCGGCCGCCCCAGTGGCTGGTCCTGGCACCTGTTCGTGACCACCGACGCGGCCTGGATGATCCGAGACATCACCCTGGACGGCAATACGTTCCGCAGCAGCCACAGCGTGGACAAGCGCCATGTGGTGGCACAGGGCGGCTACGGCATCGCGGTAATGCGCGGGCGCTGGAAATTCGCGATGGCGCGTTACCACAGCACCCGCGAGTTCGATGGCCAGCGCCAGTCACCCGTGTTCGGCAGCTTCACCATCAGCCGCGCGCTGTAAGCGGGCAGGCTATCGGTAGTGCCGGCCGCTGGGTTGCAGGTAGAGCCGGCCGCTGGCCGGCTGCCGGCAGATCCGGATGGGTTGCTGGGGAGCCGGCCAGCGGCCGGCCCTACCCCCCGCATGCGGGGGGGAAGCGGCCTCCCGAAACAGAAAAGGCCGGCATTTGCCGGCCTTTTCGTTCACCACGCCGGGGCGTGGATCATTCCGATTCCCACCACATCCAGAAGCTGTCCCACAGGCGCTTGAAGAAACCGGCCTGTTCGACGGCGGCCACAGCCACCAGCGGCGCTTCGGCGATGACCTTGCCATCCAGCGTGACCTTCACGGTGCCGATCTGCTGGCCCGCGGTGAACGGTGCCTCCAGGGTCTTGGGCACGTCGATGCTCGGCTTCAGGTCGTTGTAGCGGCCGCGCGGCACGCTCACCAGCATCGGCTGGGCCACGCCCAGCTGCACCTTGTCGGTGGTGCCCTTCCAGACCTTGTGCTCGGCCACGGCCTTGCCCGGCTCGTACAGGCGATGGGTCTCGAAGAAGCGGAAGCCCCAGTTCAGCAGGGCCAGGCTGTCATCGGCACGCTGCTTTTCCGACGCACCGCCCAGCACCACGGCAATCAGGCGCTGGTCGCCACGCTGGGCCGAGCTCATCAGGCAGTAGCCGGCTTCGGAGGTGTGGCCGGTCTTGATGCCATCCACGCTGCCATCGCGCCACAGCAGCAGGTTGCGGTTCGGCTGCTTGATGTTGCCGACCTGGAATTCCTTGATCTTGTTGTACGCGTAGGTTTCCGGGTAATCACGCACCATCGCGCGGCCCAGCAGTGCCAGGTCGTAGGCGGTGCTGTGATGGCCTTCGGCGGTCAGGCCGTGGGCGTTGACGAAGTGCGAGTCCTTCATGCCGATCTTGGCGGCGTAGCTGTTCATCAGCGAGGCGAAGGCTTCTTCGCTGCCGGCCACATGCTCGGCCAGGGCGATCGCGGCGTCATTGCCGGACTGGATCGCCATGCCCTTCTCCATGTCTTCCAGGCGTGCGGTCTGGTTGACCGGGAAGCCGCTGTAGCTGCCGTCGGTACCCGCACCACCCTCGCGCCAGGCGCGCTCGCTCATCATCACCTGGTCATCTGCACGGACCTTGCCGTTCTTGACCTCGGCGGCAACCACGTAGGACGTCATCACCTTGGTGATGCTGGCCGGGGCCAGCTGCTCGTGGATGTTCTCGCCGGCCAGCACCTGGCCGGTGGCGTAGTCCATCAGGACCCAGGCCTTGGACACGCTCGGCGCCGGGGCCGGCGGGGTCGCGACGGTGGCCGGGGCAGCTGCGGCGGCGGCAGGCGCTCTCTCTCGTGGCCGGGGTCGGGGTCGGCAGCGGCGTCTGGGCGGAAGCCAGGCCCACCACCAGGGTGGCGGCCAGGGCGGTGGCGGCGGAACGGAAATTCATTGGACAGCAGGCTCCAGGGGACGGCCAGGAATGGAGGGTGGAACGAAGCGGCCATTGTAAGGCCGGGCGAGCCTGGGCCGGCAGCACCAGCCCAGGCGGATCAATCCTTGACGATCTGCGGCGAACCCAGGCCCAGACCGGCGATGCGGCCGACAAGTTCCGCGGCACTGGCATGGTCGCTGGCGGGAACGCGCAGGCGGAACAGGGTACGGCCACCGGCGGCGATGTCGCTGATGGTGGCGCCGACAATGCCGGCCGCGTTGAGCTGGCCCATCGCGCGGTTGGCATTGTCGCGGCTGGAAAAGCTGGCGACCTGCACCATCACCGCGCCGACCACCTGCTGCGACAGGCTGGGGGCTACTGCGGTGGCGGGCACCGTACGCACTGCGGCCGGCGCGACCGTGCGCGGCGCGGCGCTGGCGACTGCCACCGGCGCCGTTGTGGTGCTGCGCACCGGCGGTGCGCTCGGCGGCAGGCTGCTGACCGCCACGTCCGGCACCGCGCTGGCCACGCCCTGGGTGGTGGCCGGCTGGCCACGCGCAGGCGTGGCCTCGGCCGGCAGGCGCTTGACCAGGCGATCGATGTCGCTGTCAGCGGTGGCACGCGCGGCCGGTACCGGGCGCGCCCCGGCCACCGCGACCGCGGTTTCCGCGGCACGGCGCTCGCGGCGCGACGGCTTCTGCGCCAGCAGGTTGCTCTCGCCCGGCTGCAGCGCACGCACTTCCACGTTGCCGGTGCCGCGCTGGGTGATGCCCAGGCGCACTGCGGCGGCATAACTGAGATCGACCACGCGGCCGTCATGGAACGGGCCACGGTCGTTGACGCGCACGATGACCGATTCGCCGTTGTCCAGGTTGGTGACGAGGGCGAAGCTGGGCAGCGGCAGTGTCTTGTGCGCGGCGGTGAACTGGTACATGTCGTAGACCTCGCGGTTGGAGGTCAGGCGGCCATGGAACTTGGCGCCGTAGTACGACGCCGTGCCGCGCTCGACATAGTTGCGGGTGTCGTCGAGCACCTTGTACGACTTGCCCAGCACCACGTAGGGCGATTTGTTGCCGATCGCCGAACGCTCTTCGGCGGTCACTTCCGGCTCGGGAATGCAGGCGACGTTGGGAATGTAGTCCGGGGTGCTGTCACGCACGCCGGGTCTGTACAGGCCGCCGGCGGTGTAGTTGCCGCGCGTGTTCGGGTCTTCCTTGGCCGCCGCATACGGCGAGCCCTCCGGGCAATGCGCCGGGCGCGCGCCGCGGCCCTGCACCACCGTGCCGCTGGGCTTGCCACCGTGGCCGGCCGTGGCCGGCTTCTTCGGCGCGCTGCTGCAGGCGGCCAGCGCGAAGACGATCAAGCTCGGGACCAGCCATCTGATGTTCATGCCGGGGGCAGCTCCTGTCCGGCGATGGCCTGGGACAACTGGAACACGGCCATCGCGTACATCTTCGAGAGGTTGTAGCGGGTGATCGCGTAGTAGTTCTGGAAGCCCAGCCAGTACTGCTTGCCCGTGCTGCCTTCCAGCGTGATCGGCGTGGCCGTGGCGCCCGGCTGCACCGGTGCGCTGGGCTGGTAGCCGCGCTGCGCCAGATCGGCCAGCGACCAGGTCGGCATCCACTCGGTCGGGTTGAATTCCTCGCGCCCCGGGGCCAGCGTGGCCGGTACGGCCACCTGGCCACCCCGGACCCAGCCGCCCTTCTTCACGAAGTAGTTGGCGATGGACGAGAACACATCGTCATAGCTGGTGAACAGGTCACGACGGCCATCGCCATTGCCGTCCACGGCGTAATCCAGGTAGCTGGACGGCATGAACTGGCCCATGCCCATCGCACCGGCATAGCTGCCCTTGAGCGTGGTGATGTCCAGCTTCTCCTCGCGGCCCAGCTCGAACAGCTTGGCCAGTTCGTCGCGGAAGAACAGCTCGCGGCGCACTTCGCGTTCCAGCTTGGCCGGGTCGCCACTGCGCGGGTAATAGAACGCCAGTGTGTACAGCGCATCGAGCACGCGGTGGTTGCCGGCATTCCTGCCATAGCTGGTTTCCACGCCGATGATCGCCACGATCACTTCGGCCGGCACGCCGGTGCGCTGCTGCACGCGATCCAGTTCGGCGCGGTGTTCGGCCAGGAACGCGCGGCCGCCATCGATGCGCGCCTTGCTGATGAACATCGGCCGGTATTCATTCCACGGCTTGACCCGTTCGGCCGGGCGCGACATCGCGGCGATGATCGGTTGGCGCACCTGTGCCTGGTCGAGCACGCTGCGGATCTGCTCCGGCTTCAGGCCATAGCGCTTGGCGGTATCGGCGATGAAGCGGTCCCGCGCGACCTCGAACGGGACCGGGGTGAGATCGACCGGCGGCACGGTGGCGGCGGTGGCTTCAGGCGCGGCCTCGGCCGGGCCATGGGCCTTGGCGGCGGGCTGGCGCGGCGTGCTGCTGGCCTGGGGCGAAGACGGTGGGGACTTCGGCTGGGTCGCGCAGGCGACCAGGCCGAGGGTGAGCATGCAGGCCAGAGTGCGTCGAATCATCGTCGCAGGTTAGCAGGTCATGGATGAATTAAAACCCCTAACACCATGAATCACAACGATTTGCCCGCGTTCAGCGGGAAATGTGAAGACGTCGTGATCGGGCTTCCCCATTCAGTGAGAGGTTGCCGGTTGCGTCCCCATCCCCGCAGACGCAACCGGCGACCGGATCCGGTCGGTACCTGCGCGGCTGCCGCTCCCCAGTGGCAGTACCCCGCGCTCCCTGTACCCGTTGGATCAGTACTGCTTCCCGCCCGACGCCCCCTCGCGCTGCAACGATTGACGGCGCGCCGTGCCGAACGGGCCGCCATTGTGCAGGCCGATTACGACAAGTCCATTGATCAAGATCAACGCGGTGTAAAAGTGTGAACCAGCTAACGTTTTTTGCGGACTTTGGTCGGTGGGTGTATTGCTTCGCATCGTTGTGAGAACGCTTCCACAACAGGCACTGCGCAGCGTCAGAGTTTCCAGCCAACGGCGCAGCCCCTCGTGGGTGGAGTCTGGGTGGTCGCAGAAAGCCGGATTGCTGAGGGCTGGCCGGGTGGGTGGGCAGTGCGGGGACGCCGTGAACCCATCCATGGGGGCTTGGCCGCGGCATCCATGCCGCGGACACCCCGCACTGCCCCCCCACCCGGCCGCTGACAGTTGTCGGGCGCGTTCACCCACGGAGAAGAAAAGAGAAGATCAAAAGCAAAAGCGGTTTGGCGGGTCGCTTCATTGCCTTGTGTGGAGCCGAGCCATGCTCGGCTCACGAGCAAGCGCAGCGCCGCGACCCGCTTTTGATTTTCTCTTGCTTCTCCGTGGGTGGCAGACCGCCAAAATCTGTCAGAGGGCGGTCGGGTTGGGTACGCGGGGGTGTCAGCCGCATGGATGCGGCTGCCAAGCCTCCAGGGACGGATTCACGGCGTCCCCCGCGTACCCAACCCGACCGGCCTACCCGCGGCTTCTGCTTTCCGCGACCACCCAGACTCCACCCACGAGGGGCTGCGCCGTTGGCTGGAAGCCCTATCCCCCGTGCACGGGCCGGTGCCCACGCACCGCCATCACCAACCCGATGCCGGCCAACAGCGAAACCGCCGAGGTCCCGCCGTAACTGATCAGCGGCATCGGAATGCCCACCACCGGCAGCAGGCCGGAGATCATTCCACCGTTCACCAGTACATAGACGAAGAACGCCAGGCCCAGGCTGCCGGCCAGCAACCGCGCATGCGTGTCGCGCGCGTGCACCGCAATCCACAGGCAACGCCCCACCACGAACAGGTACAGCGCGAACAGCGTCGCCACGCCGATCCAGCCGAACTCTTCGGCCAGCACCGAAAACGCGAAGTCGGTGGTGTATTCGGGCAGGAAATCCAGCGTGGCCTGGGTGCCCTGCCCCCAACCGCGTCCCTGCCATCCCCCGGAGCCGATCGCGATGCGCGACTGCAGGATGTTCCAGCCGGTGCCCAGGGGGTCGGCCGCCGGATCGAGGAAGGTCAACACGCGGTCCTTCTGGTATTGCCGCAACAGCCCGAACCACGCCAGCGGCGCGGCCACTGCCAGCCCCGCCGCACCGGTCGCCACCCAGCCCCAGTGCAGGCCTGCCAGCAACAACGCGAACACGCCGCTGGCGGTGACCAGCGTGGCGGTGCCGAGGTTGGGCTGCATCAGGATCAGCAGCGCCGGCGCGCCGATCAGCACCGCGGCGGTCAGTACCGTGCGTGGCGACGGCGGCAGCGGTTGCCGATGCAGGTACCAGGCCATCATCAGCGGCAGGCTGAGCTTGAGCAGCTCCGACGGCTGCAGGTAGAACACGCCGAGGTTCAGCCAGCGCTGCCCGTATTTGCCGGTACCGATCACGTACACCGCCATCAGCGGCAGCATCGACAACGCATACAACGCCGGTGTCCACGCGCGCAGGCGCAGCAGCGAAACACGCGACAGCAGCCACATGGCCAGCAGTCCACCGGCAAAGCGCGCCGCCTGCCCGGCCACCGGCCCGGACACACTGTGCAGCACCGCCAGGCCCGCGCCCATCAGGATCAGCAATGCGACCAGCAACGGCAGATCGATCGTGCGCACTGCCTCACGGCAGCCGCCATACAGTCGTTTCCATTCCACGCGCAGCACGCTAGCAACCGGCGCTTGCGTGAAGCTGTCAGGGTGTTTCCGCTCCCGGACTCAGCCGTAGCCGCCGTGCACCGGGTTGTGGCTGCGCACCGCCATCACAAGCCCGAAGCCAGCCAGCAGCGACACCGCCGAGGTACCGCCGTAGCTGATCAGCGGCATCGGCACGCCCACCACCGGCAGCAGGCCGGAAATCATCCCGCCGTTGACCAGCACGTAAACGAAGAACGCCAGGCCAGTGGCACCGGCCAGCAGGCGCGAATAGGAATCGCGCGATTGGCTGGCAATCCACAGGCAACGTCCGATCACTACCAGGTACAGCGCCAGCACGGTGGCCACGCCGATCCAGCCGAACTCCTCGCTCAGCACCGAGAACGCGAAGTCGGTGGTCTGCTCGGGAATGAAGTTCAGGTGCGACTGCGAGCCCTCGCCCCAGCCCTTGCCGTCGAAGCCACCGGAACCGATCGCGATCTTCGACTGGATGATGTTCCAGCCGGCGCCCAGCGCATCCATCTCCGGGTCCAGGAACATCATGATGCGGTCCTTCTGGTACGGCCGCAGCAGCCAGAACCACGCCACCGGCGCGACTGCGGCCACGCCGCCCACGCCCAGGCCCACCCACCACCACGGCAGGCCCGCCAGCAGCAGCACGAACACGCCACTGGCGGCGATCAGCACGCCGGTACCGAAGTCCGGCTGCAGCATCACCAGGCCGGTCGGCACGCCGATGATGACCAGCGCGGTCAGCACCGTGCTGAAGCGCGGCGGCAGCGGCATCCTGTGCAGGTACCAGGCCACCATCATCGGCAGGCTGACCTTCAGCAGCTCGGCCGGCTGCAGGTAGAAGAACTTCAGGTCCAGCCACTGCCGGCCGTACTTGCCGGTGCCCAGCACGAACACCGCCAGCAACGGGATCATCGAGATCGCGTAGATCATCGGCGTGGCCGAGCGGATGCGCAGGATCGAGACCCGCGAGATGCCCCACAGCGCGGCCATGCCCACGGCGAAGCGCGCGCCCTGGGCCATCACCAGGCTGTCGCCACCGGCGCTCTTCAGGGTGGCCAGGCCGATCAGCATCAGCGCGCCCAGCGCCAGGCACAGCACCCAGTCCAGGGTGCTGAAGAAGCGGCGCAGCATGTCGCCGGCCCAGCGCAGGAAGACGCTCATCGTGCAGGCTCCGCGTGGGTCGGGCGTGGCGGGGCCGGCAGCGCGGCCGCCGCCGGTGCATCCGGTTGCGGTGCGGGTGCGGGTGCGGGTGCGGGTGCGGGTGCGGGTGCGGGCACGCCGATCAGCACCGGATGGTCCCCGAGCTGCGCGGCGGCAAGGTCGCCTGCCTGGCGCGCGCCCGCGTCCTCGTTGTCGAACGCGGTGGCGCCGATGGCCGTGGTGCCGCGCTCGCTGTCCAGCGGCTGCATGCCCTCGGGCATCTTGCCCAGCAGGTAGGCATCGAACACCTTGCGTGCGATCGGTGCGGCGGCCGAGCCGCCGTAGCCGCCGCCTTCCACCGCCACCGCAATCGCGATCACCGGGTTCTCGACCGGCGCGAAACCCACGAACAACGCGCGGTGGCGCAGGTGCATCGGCAGGCTCTTCGGATTCACCGCAGCGGTGCCCTTGCGGCTGATGACCTGCGCGGTGCCGGTCTTGCCGGCCATCACGTACGGCGCACCCACCGCCACGCGCCAACCACTGCCGCCAGGCCGCATGGTCGCCATCATGCCCTCGCGCACGGCCTGCACGTTGTTGGGGTTGGGACTGATCGGCTTGCTTTCGCCGGCCGGCATGGCCGTCCAGTCACTGTCGAATCCTTCGCGCTGCTGGATCACCAGGTGCGGGGTGCGCAGCTGGCCGTCGGCCAGCGCGCTGACGCCGCGCGCCAGCTGCAGCGGGGTCACCTTCCAGTCGCCCTGGCCGATGCTGATGTTGACCGTGTCGCCCGGGAACCAGGCTTCCTTGCGGGTCTTCCGCTTGTAGGCCGGCGACGGCAGGATGCCGCCGATTTCGCCGGTGAGGTCGATGCCGGTCGGCTGGCCGAAGCCGTAGTACTCCATGTAATGGTCGAAGCGCTCGATGCCCAGGTCCAGCGCCAGCTTGTAGTAATAAGTATTGACCGACTCGGCGATGGACTTGCGCAGGTCGGTCCAGCCGTGGCCGCCACGATGCGCATCACCCCAGCCACGGGAAGTGCCGGGCAGGTAGAACATGCCGGTGGACAGCACCTTGTCTTCCGGGCGGCGCACGCCCGAATCCAGGCCGGCCAGGCCGATCAGCGGCTTCAGCGTGGAACCGGGGGCAACGCCACCGAGCACCAGGCGGTTGAACTGCGGCCGCGACGGGTTTTCGTTCAATGCCTTGAAGTCGGCATGGGAAATGCCGTTGACGAACAGGTTCGGATCGTAGGACGGCAGGCTCACCATCGCCAGCACTTCGCCGGTGCGCGGGTCCATGGCCACCGCCGAGCCTTCCTGGTCGCCGAAGGCAGCGACCATGGCGCGCTGCAGGTCGGCGTCGATCGACAACCGCAGATCGGCACCGGACTGCGCGGCAACGCGGCCGATGGTGCGGATCGCGCGGCCCTGCACGTTGGTCTCGACCTGTTCGTAGCCGACCCGGCCACGCAGCTGCTGCTCGTAATAGCGCTCCAGCCCGGATTTGCCGATGTGCGTCAGCGCGGCATTGCCTTCGCCGAGGATCTCCAGATCCTTGTCATCGACGCGACCGACGTAGCCGATGATGTGCGCGAACAGATCGCCATACGGATAGCGCCGGGTCAGGTAGGGTTCCAGCTCGACCCCCGGGAACCGCCAGCGGTCGACGGCAAAGCGCGCCATCTCCTCGTCGCTCATGCGCAGCTTCAGCGTGACCGGCAGGAACTTGCGGCGCGCCTTGCGCGACTTGTTGAACGCTTCCAGCTCTTCCGGGCTGATGCTGATGATCTTCGCCAGCCCTTCCAAGGTGGCGTCCATGTCCTTGACCTTGTCCGGGGTGACGTCCAGGCGGAACGCCGGCACGTTCTCGGCCAGCAGGCGGCCGTTGCGGTCGTAGATCATGCCGCGCCCGGGCACCACCGGCCGCGGCTTGATGCGGTTGGCTTCCGAGCGGGTGGCGTAGACATCGTGGTCCAGCACCTGCAGCTTGAAGTACCAGCCGCCCAGGCCCAGCAGGCAGACCAGCACGCCCAGGAAGCCGAGCGCCGCGCGACGGCGGAACTGCTCGGCTTCGGCGTGCGGATTCTTGACCTGGCGGCGCGGAATCATGGCTCAGCGCCCGCGCTTGCCGAAGCGCACCGCGTCCAGCAGCACGAACACCAGCGGCCACAGGCCCATGCCCAGCAGCGGCGCCCACCAGTACGACCACGGTAGGGTCGGTTCGCCCACCAGGATGTGCACCAGCGCGCTGACGATGCGGTCGTTGAACAGCAGGCCACCGATGGCCAGCATCTGCTGCGACATCGGGAAGAAGCGGATGCGGGCGCGGAAGCGCTGCAGGATGAAGGCCAGCATCACCAGCCGCAGCGCCTGTTCGCCGAGGACACCGCCGTACAGCAGGTCGGCGACCACGCCGCTGGCGAAGGCGATGCCCAGGCCGACGCGCTCGGGCGCTTCGATGACCCAGTACGCCAGCACCAGCGCCAGCCAGTACGGGCGCAGCGGCTGCAGCAGCGCCGGCAACGGCAGCAGGCCCAGCAGCAGCGCCACCACCAGGCTGGCCGGCAGCACCCATGGGTTGTCGCGCAGGCGGCTCATCGCTGCGCCTCCGGCGCGGTCGGTTGCCGGCCAGCGGCCGGCACTACCGGGGCGCTGACCGGAGCTGGCGTCGTTGCCGCTGGCGCGGTCCCCACAGGCACGGTGGCGCCGGTGGCCGGGCCCCCCGGGGCGGTTTCTTCCAGCTGCAGGCGCAGCTCCGGCGGAATGCGGATCGCCGCGCCCGGGCGCAGCAGCAGCACGTCGCGGCCGCGGTCGAGCTGCGCCGCCGGCTTCAGTTCGCCGACCAGGAACGCATGAGTGTCGTCCGGGCGCAGGCCGGTGATGGTGCCGACCGGGAAGCCGGCCGGGAAACGCCCGCCAAGACCGGAGGTGACGATCTCATCGCCCACTTCCACCCCGGCGCTGAGCGGAATATCGCGCAGCTCCAGCGTGTCGCCGCGGCCGTAGACGATCAGGCGCACGCCGTTGCGGGCCACGGTGACCGGCACCGCGTGGTCGGGATCGGTCAGCAGCAGCACGGTGGAGGTGCCGCCGGTCACGCTGATCACCTGCCCCATCAGGCCGCCGGCGTCGATCACGGCCTGGCCGACGTGCACGCCTTCGCGGGCGCCAGCGTCGAGCACCAGGCGCTGCTTCACCGGGTCCAGGTCGATGTCCAGGATCGGCGCCAGCTGCACGTCCAGGCCGCTGCGCTCGGCCACGTTCAGCAGTTCGCGCAGCTGCGCATTGTCCAGCGCGGCGGTCTGCAGGCGGGTCAGGCGCGCGTTGGCCAGCAGCAGCTGGTTGCGCAGTTCGCGGTTCTCGGCGACCAGCTGGGTATGGCTGGCGGCGGAATCCTTGACCTGGTTGCCGAGCTTGCCGGGCAGGCCGGCCAGGGCCCACACCGGCTGCACCAGGCTGTTGGCCTGCTCGCGCAGGCGCGCCAGCCAGCCGGCCTGGTCATCGAGCACGATCAGGGTGATGGCCAACGCGAGATAGGCCAGCAACCGCAGGGGGCTGGCGGCATCACCGGATCGGGAGGCGACGGGAGGACCGGCGTAGGGCGGCACGGCAACGATTCAACTGGCAGAAGGCGGAAGGGAAACACGCGGACGCCCCGCCGGTGCCGGCCCGCCTTCACGGCGGGCCGCACCCCGGAAGGGCGCGGCGGGCAGGAACGGCCGGGACGGCTTATTCCGGCGCAAAGAACTCGTTGCCGTGCATGTCCACCAGCTCCAGCGCACGACCGCCGCCGCGGGCCACGCAGGTCAGCGGATCGTCGGCCACCTGCACGTGCAGGCCGGTTTCCTCGGAAATCAGGCGATCCAGGTCGCGCAGCAGGGCGCCACCACCGGTCAGCACGATGCCGCGCTCGGCGACGTCGGCGCACAGTTCCGGCGGGGTCTGCTCCAGCGCCAGCTTGACCGCGCTGACGATGCCCGACAGCGGTTCGTGCAGGGCCTCGAGCACCTCGTTGGAGCTGATCTTGATCATCTTCGGCACGCCCTCGGCGAGGTTGCGGCCGGAGATTTCCATCTCGATCACTTCCGCCTGCGGGTAGGCGCAGCCCAGCTCGACCTTGATGCGCTCGGCGGTGGCTTCACCGATCAGCATGCCGTGGTTGCGGCGCACGTAGTTGGTGATCGACTCGTCGAAGCGGTCGCCGCCGATGCGGACCGAGGCCGAATAGACGATGCCGTTGAGCGAGATCACTGCCACTTCGGTGGTGCCGCCGCCGATGTCGATGACCATCGAGCCACGGGCCTCGGTGACCGGCATGCCGGCGCCGATCGCGGCGGCCATCGGCTCTTCGATCAGGAACACGTCACGGGCACCGGCTTCCTCGGCCGATTCCTTGATCGCGCGGCGCTCGACCTGGGTCGAACCGGCCGGCACGCAGACCAGCACGCGCGGGCTCGGGCGCAGCACGCGCGACTTGTGCACCTTCTTGATGAAGTGCTTGAGCATCGCCTCGGTGTAGGTGAAGTCGGCGATGACGCCGTCCTTCATCGGGCGGATGGTGGTGATGTGGCCCGGGGTACGGCCGAGCATCTGCTTGGCCTCGGCGCCCACGGCTGCCACCGAGCGGGTGCCACCGATGGCACGGTCCTGGCGCACGGCCACGACCGACGGCTCGTTCAGCACGATCCCCTGCCCGCGCACGTAGATGAGGGTGTTGGCCGTGCCCAGGTCGATGGACAGGTCGTTGGAGAACATGCCACGGAGTTTCTTGAACATCTGAGGAAGGAGTCCTGAGGGGTGTCGTGCCCGCCGCGGGATGGCGAAAAAATGGGCAGAAATCGAGGCCGACAAGCCTAGCAACCCGCCTGCCGCCGAGCAAGGAAAAAACTAGCTGAACCCGCGTCTTCACAGGCTTTCGGCCTGATCGGGCATCACCCGGTTCTGGCCCTGAGCGGCACCAGCGGGTAACCTTTGCGCCGTCGGGCGCCCAAGGGCGCCGTTTGCTTGCCCGCTGAACCGGGCCGGCCCACCCCAAAATTCACCGCATAGGCTTACATCGATGTCCGCTCTGATCTGTGGTTCTCTTGCCTTCGACACCATCATGGTGTTCCCGGACCAGTTCAAGAATCACATCCTGCCGGACAAGGTGCACATCCTGAACGTGTCTTTCCTGGTGCCGCGCATGCGCCGCGAGTTCGGCGGCTGCGCCGGCAACATCGCCTACAACCTGCACCTGCTGGGCGGCCAGCCGATCCCGATGGGCACCGTGGGTTCGGACTTCGGCCCGTACCGCGAGTACTTCGAAGGCCTGGGCATCGACCTGTCGCGCGTGCGCGTGATCGATGAGCTGTTCACCCCGCAGGCGTTCATCACCACCGACCACGACAACAACCAGATCACCGCCTTCCACCCGGGCGCGATGATGCGTTCCTACGAGAACCATGTGCGCGGCGTGCCGGGCGTGACCCTGGGCCTGGTCGGCCCGGACGGCCGCGAAGGCATGATCCAGAACGCACAGGAATTCCACGAGGACGGCATCCCGTTCATCTTCGACCCGGGCCAGGCCATGCCGCTGTTCAACGGCCCCGAGCTGCGCGCCTTCATCGATCAGGCCGACTACGTGGTGGTCAACGACTACGAGTCGAACCTGCTGCAGGAGCGCACCGGCTGGGACGAAAAGGAGATCGTCAGCCGGGTCAAGGCCTACATCACCACCCGCGGCCCGAAGGGCGCGGTCATCCATACCCCGGAAAAGAGCTACGACATCCCGCCGGCGCACGAGCGCCGCGTGGTCGACCCGACCGGCTGTGGCGACGCCTTCCGCGCCGGCCTGATCTACGGCATCCAGAAGGGCTACGACTGGCTGACCATTGGCCGCATGGGCAACCTGATGGGCGCACTGAAGGTCGAGCATCCGGGCACGCAGAACCAGCGCTTCACCTTCGATGAGTTCAACGAGCAGTTCAAGCAGCAGTTCGGTTACGCGCTGGGCGCGTAAACCGAACTGCCCGCGCATTCCACCTTATCCCCGCGCCTTCGGCGCGCCCCCTTGAACAACAAGGGGGCTTTCCACCCGATGCGCTGCTGGGAATGCTGTTGGTAGGTGTCGACCTTGGCCGACACTGCCGGCCAGCGGCCGGCACTACCCCTTCTGCTGCCAGGCCGCCAACAGCGCGCGGCAATCGGCGAAATGCCAGTCGGCCCGGCCCGGCCATGGGTGTTCTGGTAGGTGTCGACCTTGGTCGACACTGCCGACCAGCGGCCGGCACTACCCCTTCTGCTGCCAGGCCGCCAACAGCGCGCGGCAATCGGCGAAATGCCAGTCGGCCCGGCCCGGCCATGGGTTCTCCGGCAGATTGACCAGCACGGTGTGCGTGCCTGCGGCACGGCCGCACTCCAGGTCGTAGGCGTGGTCGCCAACCATCACTGCCTCCGTCGCTGCAATGCCCCAGCGCCGCAGGTGCTGCTGCAGGCCATCCGGCGAGGGCTTGGGCACCGCTTCATCACGGCCGACGATGTCGGCATCATCGAACAGTTCCCCGACCCCGATCGCCTCCAGCGTCAGCTTCGCCAGCGCATGGTCGTTGCGGGTCAGGATGCCCAGCCGGCACCCGGCGGCCGCCAGCGCGCGCAGCAGCGTCACCGCGCCCGGCGCGGGCAGCGCGTCCTCGGCCAGCGCGCGCTCGTGATCCAGCAGCCACGCGCGCTTGGCCTGCGCCGGCGCGTCCGGCAGCGCCGCGATATGGTCGAGGATGTCCTCCTCGGCCGCGATCTGCAGCGCACGGCGGATCGCGGCGAAATCATGCACGGCCACCGTCAGCGTGCCGTCCATGTCGAACACCCAGTGCCGGATCGCGGACAACGCGTGCACTGCGCTGCCCGCCGCCCCCGTCACTGCCACCACTGCGGCATGCGGCTGGCGTCGACACCACCGGTTTCGAACACCGCCGTGCGGGTGCCGCCGGCCTTGACCGGGAACTCGATGCTGATCGACTTGCCCTTGCGCGCCAGCTTCCACAGCGCCTTCTGGTCGGTGATGAACAGGGCGATGGCTTCATCGGTCTTCGGGCGCCACGCGGCCATCGATACCGGCTTGCCATTGTCCACGGTCACCTTCACCGTGCACTGCGGGCAGCGGAAATCACCGGCCTGCAGCACCAGGTAGGCGTGCCGCTTCCACTCCGGGTGATCGCGGAACACCAGCTGCACCGGCTTGGCGCCGCTGCCATCCACGTCCACCCGTTCCTTGCTGTAGATCTGCGCCGACACCTGGTTGCCCTTGCTGCCCACCGGGATCTGGTTGTACTGCCACAGCGCCTGCATGCGGCGCAGGTCGCGCGCGGCATCGCCCTTGGCCTTGACCTCGTCGAAGCCGGCGGCGATGCGCTCGGCGGCGGCGGTGTCCTTGTACTGGTCCAGCAGCGAGGCGCCATGCAGGCGCGCGCGTTCCCAGTCCTGCGCGGCCACGGCCATGTCGTACTGCTTGGCCACGTCTTCGGCCTTGGCTTCCTTCTGCGCCTGCACGGCGGCCGCGGCGGCTTCCTGCGCCTTGCGCTCTTCCTCGGGGTTGCTGCAGGCGGCCAGGGCCAGCATGCAGGCGGTGAGCAGGATCAGTCGTTTCATGGCGGAGGTCCTATGCGAGTGCATCCCGATTCTATCGGCAGCGAAAAGCGGATACACCAACGGCGGGTTTCCCCGCCGTTGGTGGTGAAGCAATGACCGGTTGCCGGCCAGCGGCCGGCACTACCGCTTACTTGGCTTCGGCCTTGGCCAGCATGTCCTGGACCGAGGCGGTGGTGATCGGGTGGTAGCCCGGCTTGGCCTTTTCGAAGGCCTGCTTGGCCAGCTCCAGCCCCTTCGGGGTCTTCACCAGTTCGGCGTAGATCGGCAGGATCAGCTTGCGACGGCCGACGCGTTCGATGAACGCAGCGGCGCCTTCATTGGCCTGCTCGTAGCCGCTGCGGATCGCCAGCGGGTACCAGCGCATGGCGATTTCGCCATTCGGGGTGCCGGTGAAGTGGAACGCCTTGTCCAGCGTGGCCAGCTTGTCCAGCGGCTGGGTCGCGCCCAGGCCGTCGATGAAGCGCACCCATTCCTGCGTGCTCCAGTCGGCGATGACCTGGCTGCTGGGCACGGTGCCGGCGCTGGCGAAGGCAATGCGCGCGGTATCGACGCTACTGAAGTTGCGCGACTGCGCCTTGGCCGCAAACGCCGGGATGCCCGGCTCGTCCAGCCACGCCTTCAGTTCGGCCTCGGTCACGGCCGACGGATTCTTCGGCAGCAGGTTCTTCTTCATGTACGCGACGAACTGGTCGGTGTTCGCGCTCTGGAAGGCGTGGTCATCGAACCAGCCGCGCAGGAACGGATCGAAGGTCTCGCGGCCGAAGCGCTGTTCCAGGAACTCCAGGAACCATGCACCCTTGACGTAGGCGACCTGGCTGAGCGCTTCGTCGGGGTCGCGCTCGTTCAGCGGCGGCAGCGCCAGCGCCTGGTCGGCCGGGCTCATGTCCTTCACTTCAGCCAGCAGGTCGGTCTGGTCGATCTGCTTCTCCATCTCGGCCATCTCCTTGCCGTACAGGGCTTCGGTGATGCGGCCCTGGACGTAGGTGGTGAAGCCTTCATTGAGCCAGATGTCCTTCCAGCTGGCGTTGGTCACCAGGTTGCCCGACCAGCTGTGCGCCAGTTCGTGGGCGACCAGCGAGACCAGCGACTTGTCGCCGACGATCACGGTCGGGGTGGCGAAGGTCAGGCGCGGGTTTTCCATGCCGCCGAACGGGAACGACGGCGGCAGCACCAGCATGTCGTAGCGGCCCCAGCGGTATTCACCGTACAGCTTCTCGGCGGCACCGATCATCTTCTCGGTGTCTTCGAATTCCTTGGCGGCCTTGTTGACCATGGTCGGCTCGGCCCAGACGCCGGAGCGGCCGGAGATCGGCTCGAACACCAGGTCACCGGCGGCGATGGCCAGCAGGTAGGACGGAATCGGCTGCGGCATCTTGAAGGTGTAGTCACCGTCACGCGCGGCCTTCGGATCGTTGTCGGCGCTCATCAGCACCATCACGTCCGGGCGCGAGACCACGTGCGCGCTGTAGGTGAAGCGCACGCTCGGGGTGTCCTGCAGCGGCACCCAGGAGCGGGCATGGATGGCCTGCGACTGGCTGAACATGAAGGGCAGCTTCTTGCCCTCGGTCATCGACGGCGCCAGCCACTGCAGGCCCGAGGCGGTCGGTGCGGTGTGGTAGGTCACTTCCACCTTGGCCGGCTGCTCCGCGGCCTCGATGGTCAGCTTGCTGCCGAACACCTTGTCGGCCGGGGCCAGTTCGAACTTCAGCGGGCTGCGCGCGCCATCGGCGGCGACGGCCTCGACCTTGGACACGGTCAGCTCGCGGGTGTCGAGCACCAGCAGGCTGGCGTCCTTCTGCTTCCACTCCAGCGTATAGGTGGCGGTACCGCCGATCTGCTTCTGGTCGAAGTCCAGCTTCAGATCCAGCGCGATGTCCTTGATGACGACCTTGTCCGGCTCGGCGTACGAGCTTTCGTCGTGGCTGCGGTTTTCGGCGTTCACGGGGGCGGCGGGGGCCTTTGCGGCAGTCGGGGCGGCGGCGGGCGCGGCCGCCTCCTGGGAGCAGCCGGCGGCCAGGGCCACGGCCAACGGAAGGAGCATCAGCGGATTACGCATGAATCGGGACCGTTACGGGGATCAAACCCCAATGGTACCTCCCTCCGGCCGCGCAGGCGTTGCGCGGTGCGGGGTAATGGCGGCCCACAGCACCGGTAGTGCCGGCCGCTGGTAAACATCCACGGGACGATGACCGGGCACGGGGATGTTACCACCAGCGGCTTCTACACTACCCGGACACCGGGCTTACAGCTTGTAGCCGGAGTGGATCGAGACGATGCCGCCAGTCAGGTTCTTGTAGTGGCAGCGCTCGAAGCCGGCCTGCCCCATCATCGCCTTCAGTTCGTCCTGCGGCGGGTGCTTGCGGATGCTCTCGGCCAGGTACTGGTAGCTGTCCGAATCGTTGGCGAACAGCTTGCCCAGCTTGGGCAGGATCTTGAACGAGTGGAAGTCGTAGATCGGCTTGAACCAGTCCGCCGTCACTTCGGAGAATTCCAGCACGCGGGCCTGGCCGCCCACCTTCAGCACGCGGTACATCTCGCGCAGGCCGGCGTCCTTGTCGGTCACGTTGCGCAGGCCGAAGGCAATGGTGACCAGATCGAAGCTGTTGTCCGGGAACGGCAGGGCTTCGGCGTTGCACTGCACGTAGTCCAGGCCCAGCACCAGGCCGCGGTTGGTCAGGCGGTCACGGCCGACCGACAGCATGCCGGCGTTGATGTCGCCCAGCACCACCGAACCCTCGGCGCCGACGCGCTCCTTCAGCAGGGCGGCGATGTCGCCGGTGCCGCCGGCCAGGTCCAGCACGCGGTCGCCCGGCTTCACCTGCGCGGTCGCCACGTAGTAGCGCTTCCACGCCCGGTGCACGCCCAGGCTCATCAGGTCGTTCATCAGGTCGTAGTTGCGCGCGACCGAGGTGAACACCTGGCCGACCAGCTTCTGCTTGTCCTTGGCGGCGACGTCGCGGAACCCGAAATGGGTGGTACCGGCTTTGTAGGGGGATTCGCTCATGCCCCCGATTATCGCACCGCCAGGGGCCAGCGGCACCCCCTGCCCGTATCATGGCGGGCCACGACTTACCGGAGCCCCACATGATCACCACGCCCGACTACCAGGCCCTGCTGCAGACCGCCATCGCCGAAGCCCGCCAGGGCCTGGCCGAGGGCGGGGTGCCGATCGGCGCGGCGCTGTACCACAACGACGGGCGCCTGCTCGGCTGCGGCCACAACCGCCGCGTGCAGGAAGGTGACCCGTCGGTGCACGGCGAGACCGACGCCTTCCGCAAGGCCGGCCGCCAGCGTCGCTACCAGGACACCATCATGGTCACCACCCTGGCCCCGTGCTGGTACTGCTCCGGACTGGTGCGCCAGTTCAACATCGGCACCGTGGTGGTGGGCGAATCGCGCACGTTCCAGGGCGGCATCGACTGGCTGCGGGAGAACGGCGTCAACGTGATCGACCTGGACAACCAGGAATGCGTGGACCTCCTGGGTGATTTCATCAGCCGCCACCCGGACATCTGGAACGAAGACATCGGTGAATGAGCAGCGCAGCGCCTGCCGTTCCACCCGTTTAATGAACGCTTCAGTGCCGGCACGTTCTAGTGCCGGCAGCGTTTGCGGCCATCACTGTGACCGTGTGCACAGTCAGAGAGCGGGCCTGCACACGTTGCGGTAACACTCGCCACCGCCAACACGCCTACGGTGGGGTTCACCGGGGCTCCTTTCCCCGGCGGAGCCAGCCATGTGCGCGCACGCCGTACGCCCTACGCCAGACCCGATTCTTGCCCCGATCCGCGACCGCCTGCAGCAACAGTTCGCGCTGCATCGGCGCGGTGCATTGTTCTGGACCGCCTACCAGGGGCTGCAGCTGGAACTGGCGCGCAGCCATCCGCTGGAGCATGAGCGCCTGTGCAACGCCATGGCCGACATGGCCGAAGACCTCGGCGCCGTCGAGCATGCGCAGCTCATAGGCAATCGCAACGCCGGCTCCACATCCCGCTGACACGGCATGCACCGGCGTATACGCCACACTGCGATCACCCCCCACTCCCATCCACCTCAACCGATTGGATCGACATGCACGCTGAAGTTCCCGCCATTCCCCCGGTCATCAACGTTGACGCCGAGCTTGATCACTGGCGCCGCCAGCATGCCGACGGCGCGCTGCCGCACAACTCGTTCGGCTCCTACGTGCCGTGGATCAAGTTCGCCTGTGATTCGCTGATCACCCAGCCGCGCGCCAGCAATGCGCAGCGCGACGAGATGTTCCAGACCCAGTACGCCCTGCAGATCATGCCCCGCCTGAGCGAAGCCCAGGCCCGCGAATTCGTCGACCGTTGCTGGCAGCACGTCTACCAGAGCAGCCCGGTACGCCTGCAGGACGCGCCGCGCCTGCGCGCCTGAGCTGCGGCGAAGCGGCTGCACGGTCCCTGCACGAGCCACTACCGATCATCCTCGTCACCTGAGTGGGACGGACGACGATGAAAGCACGCAACCTGTTCAACGCCATCGCCAAGAAGGCCGCGGCAGCCACCGGCTCGCCCTGGACCTTCCTGGCCGCCGTGACCATCGTGGTGGTCTGGGGCATCAGCGGTCCGGTGTTCGGCTTCAACGACACCTGGCAGCTGGTGATCAACACCGGCACCACCATCATCACGTTCCTGATGGTGTTCCTGATCCAGCACACGCAGAACGCGGACACTGCCGCGATGCAGATCAAGCTGGACGAGCTGATCCGCGCGACCAGCGAGGCCAACAACGAGCTCCTGGACCTGGAAGAACTGGACGAGGAGCGGCTGGAAGAAATCCGGCGCGAGTACGAGCAGATGGCACGCGAAGCCGGCGACGCGCTGGCGCGCGTCCGCGCCTGCCACGCCGCGCGGCGTGACGACGAAGCGGTCTAGCCCTGTAGTGGCACTGCCGGGCAGCGGCCGGCACTACCATCGATCATCAAGGTAGAGCCGGCCGCTGGCCGGCTGTCCTTCAGCTGCGCTCGTGCCAGCCGCCGCCCAGCACCTTGTACAGGGTGATGCGGTTGGACTGCTGCGCCAGCTGGGCCTGCAGCTGGGTCTGCTGCGCGTTGTAGGCGGTGCGCCGTGCGTCGAGCAGGGTCACGAAGCTGTCCAACCCGGCGTCATAGCGCGCCTGCGACAGGCGATTGGCCTGCTCGGCCGCCTCCACCAGGCGCTGCTGCGCGCTGACCTGCTCGTCCAGGCTGACGTTCAGCGCCAGCGCGTCGGCGGTTTCGCGGAAGCCCACCTGGATCGCCTTCTCGTACTGCGCCAGCGCGATATCGCGGTCGGCATTGGCAATGGCGAGGTTGGCGCGCAGCTTGCCGCCCTGGAAGATCGGCAGGGTGATCTTCGGCAGGAAACTCCACACGCGGGTGCCGCTGTCGAACAGGTTGGACAGTTCGGTCGAGCCACTGCCGATGCTGCCGGTCAGCGAAATGCTCGGGAAGAACGCCGCACGTGCGGCGCCGATGTTGGCGTTGGCGGCCAGCAGCTGGTGCTCGGCGGCCATGATGTCCGGGCGCTGCAGCAGCACATCGCTGGGCAGGCCCGCCGGCGGCGGCGCCAGCGCGAGCAGCTGCGGGCCGATGCTGTCCGGCAGCAATGCCGGATCCAGCTGGCCACCGGCCAGCAGCGCCAGCGCATTGCGGTCCTGGGCCAGCTGCGCGCGCAGGCGCGCGGCATCGGTGCGTGCGGTCTCGACCAGGGTGCGGGTCTGGGTCAGCTCCAGGGCGGAGCTGCCACCGCGTTCGTGGCGTGCCTCGGCCAGGCGCAGCGAATCCTCGTAGGTCTTCAGCGTGGCCTCGGCAATCTTCAGCTGCTGCGCATCGGCACCATAGGTCAGCCACGCGGTGGCGGTCTCGGCGACCAGGCTCAGTTGCGCGTTGCGGCGGTTGGCGGCCACGGCGAAGTACTGCTGCAGCGCCGCTTCGCTGAGGTTGCGGACGCGGCCGAACAGGTCCAGCTCGAACTCGGCCACGCCAACCCCGGCGGTGAACTGCTCGCTGACGCCGGCGTCGGTGCCCTGGCGCTGCATCTGCCCGGTCACGGCCACGCCGGGCACGCGGTCGGCACGCTGCACGCGGTACTGCCCCCGCGCGCGTTCGACGTTGAGCACGGCCACGCGCAGGTCGCGGTTGTTCTGCAGCGACTGCTCGATCACCTGCTGCAGGCGCCGATCAGTGAAGAAGTCGCGCCAGCCGACGGCGGCGACATCGGCGACCTGGCCCTGCGCGGCCTCGGCCGGCCACTGCGCCGGGATGGCCGGCGCGACGGCGGTGTCCTTCGGCGCCAGGGTGGAGCAGCCGGCGAGCGCGAGCGCGGCGGCAATGGAGAGGAACAGGGATGCACTTTTCATGGGAATGGCTTCCATCGGTACTGCCGGATGGCAGGAGGTAGTGCCGGCCGCTGGCCGGCAACCTCGTTGGATTCACATCAAGCAAGCAGTAGGTGCCGGCCAGCGGCCGGCACTACCGATTCACTTACGTCGCGGACTTGCGCTTGAACACGCGCTGCACCACCACGAAGAACAGCGGCACGAAGAACACGCCGAGCACGGTGCCGACGATCATGCCGCCCAGCACGCCGGTGCCGATCGCCTGCTTGGCGCCGGAGCCGGCACCGCTGGAAATCGCCAGCGGTACCACGCCCATGCCGAAGGCCAGCGAAGTCATCACGATCGGGCGCAGGCGGTCGCGCACGGCGTGCATGATCGCGTCGACCAGGCTGGCGCCCTTCTCCAGGTTTTCCTTGGCGAACTCGACGATCAGGATCGCGTTCTTGCTGGTCAGGCCCACCGTGGTCAGCATCGCCACCTGGAAGTAGATGTCGCGCTCCAGGCCCTTGAAGGTGTTGGCCAGCACGGCACCGAGGATGCCCAGCGGGGCGGCCAGCAGCACTGCGGTCGGCACGCTCCAGCTTTCATACATCGCGGCCAGGCACAGGAACACGATCATCAGCGACAGCGTGTACAGCAGCGGCGTCTGCGAGCCGGCCTGGCGCTCCTGGTAGGACATCGCCGTCCACTCGATGCCGAAGCCTGCCGGCAACTGCTTGGCCAGCTGCTCGATTTCGGCCATGGCATCACCGGAGGCAACACCCGGGGCTGGTTCACCCTGGATTTCCATTGCCGATACGCCGTTGTAGCGCTCCAGGCGCGGCGAGCCGTAGTCCCAGTGCTTGGTGGCAAAGGCGCTGAACGGCACCATCTCGCCCTTGTCGTTCTTCACGGACCAGAGATCGAAGTCCTCCGGCACCATGCGGAACGCCTGATCGGCCTGCACGAACACGCGCTTGACGCGGCCGCGATCGACGAAGTCATCGATGTACGAACTGCCCCATGCGGCCGCCAGCGTGCCGTTGATCTGGTCGATCGACAGCCCCAGCGAGGTTGCCTTGGCTGCGTCGATGTCGATGCGGAACTGCGGCGTGTCTTCCTGGCCGTTCGGGCGCACGTTGGCCAGCTTCTTGCTGCCGGCGGCAAGGCCAAGCAGCTGGTTGCGCGCGGCCACCAAGGCCTCGTGGCCCTGGCCACTGTTGTCCTTCAGGAAGAAGGTGTAGCCCGAGGCGGTACCCAGTTCCGGAATGGCCGGCGGCGGGAAGGCGAAGATGAAGGCATCCTTGATCTGGCCCAGTGCCGCCATCGCGCGGCCGGTGATCGGCATCACGCCATTGTTGGCGTCACGCTCGCTCCAGTCCTTCAGCTTGACGAACGCCATGCCCGCATTCTGGCCCATGCCGGCGAAGCTGAAGCCCTGCACCGAGAACACCGAGTCCACCGCGTCCTTCTCGTTCTGCAGGAAGTGGTTTTCCAGTGCCGCGATCGATTCCAGCGTGCGCTCCTGGGTGGCGCCGACCGGCGCCTGCACCAGCGCCATCAGCACGCCCTGGTCTTCGTTGGGCAGGAACGAGCTGGGCAGGCGCACGAACAGCACGCCCATCAGCACGAACAGCGCCGCCACGATGCCCATGAAGCGCCACGGACGGTGGATGATGCCGCGCACGCCACGCTGGTAGCGTTCGCTGGTGCGGTCGAAGCCGCGGTTGAAGCCATTGAAGAAGCGACCGGCCAGGCCACGGTGGGCGACGTGGTGCTCGCCCTTCTTCAGCGGCTTGAGCAGGGTCGCGCACAGCGCCGGGGTCAGCACGATCGCGACCAGCACCGACAGCGCCATCGCCGAGACGATCGTGGCCGAGAACTGGCGGTAGATCACGCCGGTGGAGCCGCTCATGAAGGCCATCGGCACGAACACCGCCGACAGCACCAGGCCGATGCCGACCAGCGCACCGGTAATCTGGCCCATCGACTTGCGGGTCGCTTCAAGCGGCGACAGTCCTTCCTCGGACATGATGCGCTCGACGTTCTCCACCACCACGATGGCATCGTCCACCAGCAGGCCGATCGCCAGCACCATCGCGAACATGGTCAGCATGTTCACCGAGAAGCCCAGCATCGCCAGCACGCCGAACGTACCCAGCAGCACCACCGGCACCGCGATGGTCGGGATCAGGGTGGCGCGGAAGTTCTGCAGGAACAGGTACATCACCACGAACACCAGCACGATCGCTTCGATCAGGGTCTGCACCACGCCCTTGATCGACACTCGCACGAACGGGGTGGTGTCGTACGGGACCTCGGCCTTCAACCCGGCCGGGAAGAAGCTCTTCATGTCCTCCAGCGCAGCGTTCACGCCTGCGGCGGTGTCCAGCGCGTTGGCGCCGGTGGCCAGGGTGACCGCCAGGCCGCTGGCCGGCTGTCCGTTGTAACGGGTGACGAAGTCATAGGATTCGGCACCCAGTTCGACACGGGCAACGTCTCCCAGGCGCAGCTCGGCACCGTCCTGCGCGCCGCGCACGATGATGTTGCGGAACTGTTCCGGGGTCTGCAGACGCGACTGCGCGTTGATGGTGGCGTTGAGCTGCTGGCCCTTCACCGATGGCGCACCGCCGAGCTGGCCGATCGCTACCTGGGCATTCTGCGCCTTGATCGCAGCGGTCACTTCCGGCACTGACAGGCCATAGGTGTGCAGCTTGTTCGGGTCCAGCCAGATGCGCATGGCGTACTTGCCGCCGAACACCTGGATGTTGCCCACGCCCGGCACGCGGCTCAGGCGGTCGACGACATTGGAACCGACGTAGTCGGCGATGTCGTTGGCGTCCATGCTGCCATTCTCGGACACGAACGCGATGACGTTCAGGAAGCCCGAGCTGGACTTGGCCACGTTGATGCCCTGCCGCTGCACTTCCTGCGGCAGCAGCGGCATGGCCAGCTGCAGCTTGTTCTGCACCTGCACCTGGGCGATGTCCGGGTTGGTGCCGCTCTCGAAGGTCAGGGTGATGGTGGCCTGGCCGTTGGACGAGCTGTTGGAGGAGAAGTAGATCAGGCCATCAAGGCCCTTCATGTTCTGCTCGATGATCTGCGTCACCGAGTCCTCGACCACCTTGGCCGACGCACCCGGGTAGGTGGCGCTGATTTCCACCGCCGGCGGTGCGACGTTGGGGTACATCGAGACCGGCAGCTTGAACAGGGCCAGGCCGCCGGCGAGCATGATGATGATGGCGATCACCCACGCAAAGATGGGTCGATCGATGAAAAAGCGTGCCATGGGGTTCTCCGCTTACTTCGCGTCGCCGGCCGGGGCGGCAGGCTGGGCGCTCGCTGCCGGCGTGGCCGGAGCTGCGCCCTTCTCGGTGGCCTTGACCGGCATGCCGGGGCCGATCTTCTGCAGGCCTTCGACAATGACCTTGTCGCCGGCCTTCAGGCCGTCCTCGACCAGCCACTTGTCGCCGACCGTGCGGCTGACCTTGACCGGGCGCACTTCGACCTTGTTGTCCTTGCCGACCACCATCGCGGTGGTGTCGCCCTTCGGATCGCGGGCGATGCCCTGCATCGGCACCAGCACCGCATCGCTGCGCACGCCGCCGCCGATCACCGCGCGCACGTACATGCCCGGCATCAGCAGGCCGTCCGGGTTGTCCACCTTCACGCGCAGGCCGAAGCTGCCGGTGGTCGGATCGACGCTGACTTCGGAGAACTCCAGCGTGCCCTTGTGCTCGAAGGTGCTGCCGTCTTCCATCAGGATGCTGACCGGGAGGGTCTGGTTGTCCTGCAGGCGGCCGGCAGCCAGTTCGCGGCGCAGCTGCAGCAGCTCGGCCGAAGACTGGGTCAGGTCGACATAGATCGGGTCCAGCTGCTGCACCGTGGCCAGTGCATTGGCCTGACCGGCGCTGACCAGCGCGCCCTGGGTGACGCTGGACTTGCCGATGCGGCCGCTGATCGGCGCAGTGATGCGGGCGTAGCCCAGGGTGACGTTGGCCGCGTCCAGCGAGGCCTTGGCGGCACCGACGTCCGCTTCGGCCTGCTTCTGCGCGGCCACGGCGTTTTCCAGGTCCTGCTGGCTGACCGCATCGACCTTGGCCAGCTCGGTGATGCGCTTGGCGCTCAGGCGGGCGGCATTGGCGGTGGCTTCGGCACGGGCCAGCTGGGCGCGGGCGTTGTTGGCCTGGGCGCGGTAGCTGGCGTCGTCGAGCTGGTACAGCGGCTCGCCGGCCTTGACCATGCCGCCCTCGGTGAACAGGCGCTTGGCGACGATGCCATTGACCTGCGGGCGCACTTCGGCAACCAGGAAGGCATTGGTACGGCCCGGCAGTTCGCGGGTCAGGCCCACGGTCTCGGACTTCAGGGTGACCACGCTGACCTCGCCCGGGCCCTGCTCGGGGGCCTGGGGTTGGCCGCCACAGGCAGCCACGGTCGCAGCGATCGCCAGCGACAACGCAATGGGTCGGATTCGGCTCAGCAACATGACGGAAAGGCTCTCAGGGGAAGAAATCTCAAAAAGCGCTGATATCGACCGGTGGGGCCGGCCGGCAACGCGCTCCGGCGTGCGGCGGCAGCCACGGGCGGCCTGCCAGGTACACGGCGGGAATGATGGGAGCGAAATATACATACATGCTTGTTTGTTTGTAAACAGGTACAATTCAGCCACGTTTCACCCGCACTCGTACCCATCCATGGCCCGCAAGACCAAAGAGGACACCCAGGCAACCCGGGAAGGCATCCTTGACGCCGCCGAAGCCTGCTTCCATGAACACGGCGTGGCCCGGACCACGCTGGAGATGATCGGTGCCCGCGCCGGTTACACCCGCGGCGCGGTCTACTGGCACTTCAAGAACAAGAGCGAGGTGCTGGCCGCGATCGTCGAACGCGTGCACCTGCCTTTCATGCAGGAGCTGGAGCGCACCTCGACCGACCAGCGCGATACCCCGGTGCACGACCTGCGCGCGGTGATGATCCACTCGTTCATCGAACTGTCCGAGGACGAGCGCCTGCGCAAGACCATGGAGATCATGCTGCGCAGTGATGCCTCGGCCGACACCCGGGTACTGACCGAAATGCAGCAGGCCGGCTTCCGTGATGCGCTGGACCGGATGGAGCGCGCGCTGCGCCGCGCCCGCGACCTGGGCCAGCTGCGCGAGGGTGCCGACCCCAAGATCGCCGCACGCATGCTGCACGCGACCGTGCTGGGCGTGCTGCACGGCGCGATGGTCGAACCGGACCTGATGGACCTCAAGCGCGATGGCATGCTCGCGCTGGACATGACCCTGGCTGCCTACGTGAAGGACGGCGTGTTCGTTCCCGGCACCGTCCCCGAGCCACTGCCCGAGGCGTGAACGAGGCTGCTCCCATCACTGCGGCACCCCTGCAAGGGTAGATCGATGATCCTGGACAACGTGGTGTGGGGCTTCATCGGCTGCGGCAGCGTCACCGAGAGGAAGAGCGGTCCGGCGCTGGCCCGTACGCCCGGCTCGCGGGTGGCGGCGGTCATGCGCCGCAATGCCGCATTGGCCGAAGACTATGCGCGCCGCCACGCGATTGCGCGCTGGTACGCGGATGCCGATGCACTGATCGCAGACCCGGAAGTGAACGCGGTGTACGTCGCCACGCCGCCCTCCACGCACATGCAGTACGCATTGCAGGCGATCGCCGCAGGCAAGCCGGTCTACATCGAAAAGCCGATGGCAATGGACCATGGCGAATGCGAACGCGTTCTGGAGGCCAGCGCGCGCCGTGGCGTGCCGGTGTTCGTGGCTTATTACCGCCGTGCCCTGCCCCGTTTCGCGCAGGTGAAGCAGCTGCTGGACAGCGGCGCGATCGGTACGCCGCGCAGCGTGCGCGCGACCCTGCACCGGCCGCATTCGGCGGCTGCCGCATCGCCGGATTTCTGGCGGACCAACCCCGCCATCGCCGGCGGCGGGCTGTTCGTCGACCTGGGCTCGCACACGCTGGACCTGCTCGACCATCTGCTGGGGCCGCTGAGCGATGTGCGCGGCCTGGCCAGTTCGTTGACCGGCGCTTACGCCGCCGAGGACAGCGTCTCGATGTGCTTCCGCATCGGGCCAGGCGTGCATGGCATCGCGCAATGGAGCTTCTGCGCGTTCCGTCGCCAGGATGAGGTCGAGATCACCGGCGACCGTGGCCAGCTGCGCTTTGCGACCTTCGAGGACGTACCGGTGGTGCTGGAAACCGAAGCGGGCGTGCAGGCCTTCGACATCCCGAACCCGCCGTCGATCCAGCAGCCGTTGATCGCGCACCTCGTGGGCGAGCTGCGTGGTAGCGGCCGTTCGCCCTCGACCGGCGCCAGCGCTGCGCGCACCAGTGCGGTGATCGACCAGGTGCTGCGGGACTACCGCACCCGGCCATCGCGCTGACCGCACAAGAAAAAGACCGCCTTGCGGCGGCCTTTTCTGATGCAGCGGGCGGGGCCAGAGCCCTCTCCGCAGCGAGGGATCCGACCCCATCGGGCGTTACAGGATGTAGCGGCTCAGGTCCGGATCCTGCACCAGCTCGCCCAGGTGCTTGTCCACGTAGGCGCTGTCGATCGCCAGGCTTTCACCGTCACGGTCCGGTGCCTCGTAGCTGAGCGAATCCAGCAGGCGCTCCAGCACGGTGTGCAGGCGGCGGGCACCGATGTTCTCCTGGCGCTCGTTCACCTGGAAGGCGATCTCGGCCAGGCGGTCGATGGCATCGGCAGTGAAGCTGACCTTGACCCCTTCGGTGGCCAGCAGTGCTTCGTACTGCTTGGTCAGCGCGGCCTTCGGTTCGGTCAGGATGCGCACGAAGTCATGCTTGCTCAGTGCACCCAGTTCAACGCGGATCGGGAAACGACCCTGCAGTTCCGGAATCAGGTCGCTGGGCTTGGCCAGGTGGAACGCGCCCGACGCGATGAACAGGATGTGGTCGGTCTTGATCGTGCCGTACTTGGTGGACACGTTGGAGCCTTCCACCAGCGGCAGCAGGTCACGCTGCACGCCTTCGCGCGATACATCACCACCGCCCACGTTGTCACCGCGCTTGGCGACCTTGTCGATCTCGTCGATGAACACGATGCCATGCTGCTCGCACGCCTCGATCGCGGCGGTACGGATGTCGTCCTCGTTGACCAGCTTGCCGGCCTCTTCCTCGACCAGCAACGGGCGCGCGGCCTTGATGGTCAGCGTGCGCTTGTGCGCCTTCGCACCGCCCCCCAGGTTGGCGAACATCGACTTCAGCTGCTGGCCCATTTCCTCCATGCCTGGCGGGGTCATGATGTCCATGCTGACGTTGGCGGCCAGGTCGAGTTCGATCTCGCGCTCGTCCAGCTCGCCGTTGCGCAGCATCTTGCGGAACTTGATGCGGGTCTCGTTGTCCTGCGCCGACGGCTCGTTGCGCGCCACTTCCGGATCGAAACCGATGCCGCCGCTGCGGCGCGGCAGCAGTGCATCGAGGATGCGGTCTTCGGCGCGCTCTTCGGCCTGGGTGCGCACGCGCACCTTGGCCTGTTCGCGATACAGCTTGACCGCGGTATCGGCCAGGTCGCGGATGATCTGCTCGACGTCCTTGCCGACATAGCCGACTTCGGTGAAGCGGGTCGCTTCGACCTTCACGAACGGCGCGTTGGCCAGCGTGGCAAGGCGGCGCGCGATCTCGGTCTTGCCGACGCCGGTCGGGCCGATCATCAGGATGTTCTTCGGCATCACTTCATTGCGCAGCTCGGGCACCAGCTGCATGCGGCGCCAGCGGTTGCGCAGGGCGATGGCCACCGCGCGCTTGGCGTCGTGCTGGCCGACGATGTGCCGGTCCAGTTCCTGCACGATCTCGCGCGGGGTCATGGTGGCGGAGGAAACTTCGATCTTCGACATGGATGTGCTCACGGATTCTTTGTCGGTAGTGCCGGCCGCTGGCCGGCAACCAGGCACGCGTGCGGGGGAGCATGAGGTTGCCGGCCAGCGGCCGGCGCTACCCTCACAGCTCTTCGACCACCACGTTGCGGTTGGTGTAGATGCAGATGTCGCCGGCGATGCCGATCGCTTCGCTGGCAATGGTGCGCGCATCCAGTGCGGTGTGCGCCATCAGCGCGCGCGCCGCAGACAGCGCGTACGAGCCACCGGAGCCGATGGCGATGATGCCGTCCTCCGGCTCGATCACATCACCGGTGCCGCTGATGATCAGCGAGGTTTCCTTGTCGGCCACCGCCAACAGGGCTTCCAGCTTGCCCAGGCGGCGCTCGGTGCGCCAATCCTTGGCCAGTTCGACCGCCGCGCGCTGCAACTGGCCGTGCTTCTCCAGCTTGGCCTCGAACAGCTCGAACAGGGTGAAGGCATCGGCCGCGGCGCCGGCAAATCCGGCCAGCACCTGGCCGTCGCGGCCAAGGCGGCGCACCTTGCGTGCATTGCCCTTCATCACGGTGTGGCCCAGCGTGACCTGGCCGTCGCCGGCAATGGCCACGTGCTCGCCGCGACGGACGCAGACGATGGTGGTGGCGTGGAAAACGTTGGGGTTCTGACTGGGGTCCATGATGCCTCCGGGGTGACAGAACCAGAGGTGGGGACTGCGCTGCGCCCTTCAAGCCACCCGCGACTGGCCGCCGCAGGGGCAACGTTCAGCTTTCTCCACTGCCGTCGCTGCTGCGTCGGCGCTTCGCGCGCGGGTGCGCGGCGTCGTAGACCTTGGCCAGGTGCTGGAAATCGAGGTGGGTGTAGATCTGCGTGGTAGCGATGTCGGCGTGGCCGAGCAGTTCCTGCACGCCGCGCAGGTCACCGGACGATTCCAGGATGTGGCTGGCAAAACTGTGCCGCAGCATGTGCGGGTGCACCTGCTTGAACAGGCCCTGGCGCTGCGCCAGCTGGCGGATGCGGATCTGTACCGCACGCGGGCTGATCGGCCCGTTGCGGCCGGGAAATACCGGCGAAGCCGGGCCGCCACCACTTTCCGCGCGCCAGGCCTGCAGCGCTTCGCGCGCCGGCCGGCCGAACGGCACCCTGCGCTGGCGGTTGCCCTTGCCCAGCACGTTGACCAGGCCGCTGTCGAAATCCAGATCACGCCAGGTCAGCGCGCAGACTTCGCTCAGGCGCAGGCCCGAGGAATAGAACAGCTCCAGCAGCGCGCGGTCACGCCGGCCGAGCTCACCTTCCGGCTCCAGCTCGACCAGCTGCACCGCCTCATCGGCGTCGAGGACCTGTGGCAACCGGCGCGGCGCGCGTGGTGCCTTCAGCGTCGCTGCCGGACTGACCTCGATGCGTCCGTGCTTGAGCAGCCAAGCATAGAAGCTTCGGCAGGCCGACAGGCGGCGCTGCAGGCTCTTGGCCGACAGGCCGCGGCGATGCTCATCGGCCACGAACTGGCGCAACGCATCGGCATCCAGTGCTTCCACGGCCACGCCGCGCGGCTCGGCCCAGGCCGACAGCGCGTCCAGGTCGCGGCGGTAGGCATCCAGCGTATGTGCCGACATCCGCCGCTCCACCTGCAGGTGCTGCAGGAAGGCCTGAACCGCGCTCATCGTCGCCCTGCCCTGCTCAGCCCGCGAAGCGCTTCAGGCCGGTGACCAGCGCGTCGCCCATCATGCGCAGGAACAACGTCCCCATGCCCGGGTAGAAGCGGTTCGGGTCGTGGCTGCCGACCGCGATCAGGCCCACGCCCGGCAGCGGCAGCAGCGCGGTGGTCTGCACTTCCTCGCTGCGCGCGCCGTACAGCACGGCGTTCTTTTCCGGCTGCAGGCGGCCGCAGATCGGCTCGCCGTCCTTCAGGCAGTCGCGGAACGGCCCCAGCTGCGGATCATCGGCAGCGATCACCTGCAGCCAGTCGGCCTGCTCCAGCCCGGCCGCCGGCGCATGCACCACCAGCCGCACCAGGTCGCCGGCGAAGTCTTCCTGCAGCGATGCGGCCATCGCGCGCAGGGTGTCAGCCGCGTTGTCCTGCTTCATCAGTGCCAGGGTCAGCTGGTGCGTACGCACCGCCAGCCGTTCATTGACCTGGGCGGTCGCGCCCAGGTCGGCCAACCGTCGCGCCAGCTCGCGGTTCTTCTCGCGCAGCACTTCCAGCTGGTAGCTGGCCAGCGACGCGGTCGGGCCGTCATCACGCGGCACCACCAGGGTCAGCGCCAGGTCCGGGAACTGCTTGAGGAAGCCCGGATGACGCCGCAACCAGGCAGCGACTTCATGGGCCCCGAGCTTGTCGACGGTTTCGGTCATGCCACCCACTCCCCTTCGAAGACGAATGCGGTCGGGCCGGCCATCACCACCGGCTGGCCCTCGCCCGGCCACTGGATGCGCAGGTCGCCACCGGGCAGGCTGATGCGGGCATCCCGCTGCAGGCGGCTGCGCTGCATCAGGGTCACCGCCGCGGCGCAGGCGCCACTGCCGCAGGCCAGGGTTTCGCCGACGCCGCGCTCGAACACGCGCAGGCGGGCGTGCGCCGGGCCCATGACCTGGGCAAAGCCCACGTTCACCGACCTCGGGAACGACGCATGCTGCTGCAACAGCGCACCCACGCGCTCGACCGGTGCGGCATCGATCAGGCCCACTTCGATCACGGCATGCGGGTTGCCCATCGACACTGCGGCGAAGCGTACGCTCTCGCCCTGCAGCGGCAGCAGGTATTCCTCGCGCGGGTGGGCAAAGCCCACCAGCGGCACGTTAGCCGGCTCGAACGCGGGCACCCCCATGGTCACGGCGAACTGGCCATCGCCCAGCACCTTCACTTCATGGCTGGCCAACGGGCTGTCGATCACGAATGTATCGCCTTGCGCACTGCCTTCGCGCACCAGCCAGGCCGCGATGCAGCGCGCACCGTTGCCGCACTGTTCGGAGTTGGAGCCGTCGGCGTTCCAGATGCGGTACGAGGCCACCGAACCGTCCGCCCGCGGCGCCTCGATGGTCAGGATCTGGTCGCAGCCGACGCCGGTGTGGCGGTCGGCCAGGCGCGCGGCCAGTTCAGGCGTGGGCGGCGCGGTGCCGTCACGCAGATCAATCACTACGAAATCATTGCCCGCGCCATGCATCTTGCTGAAGCGCAGGGCCCTGGAACCGGCCTTACTCATTCCCGCTGCCCGCCTTCTTCTCCGGCGCGGGTGCCGGCTGGGTGGTCGGTGCAGCCGGGTCCACGGTGGTGGCCGGGGTAGCGGTGCCCTGGGTCTGCGCCGGGGTCGCCTCGGTGGCGGGCTCAGCTGCCGGTTCGACGGTCTCTTCCACCGGCACCGGCTTCTGCGGCAGTACCAGCGGGCCCTTGTTGCCGCAGGCGACGAGGAACAGCAGCGAGGCCGCTGCCAGCGGAATCAGGATGGCGTTTCGATGGGGGATCTTCATGCCCCGAGTATAGCCATTGGCGGCTGAGCGGTTGGTGCAGGGGATCGGGTTGCCGGCCAGCGGCCGGCACTACCGCCGGTGCTCAATCCGCGGGGGGCGGCAGCGGCCGGGTCCACAGCCAGATCGCCACCACGGTCATGCTGCCGATCGAGAACCACTTCACCCAGGCGATCGGCACGCACCACAGCATGATGCCGGCGCATACCGCCATGGTGATCGTGGCCATCCACTTGCCGTAGCGGCTGACCGCGCCGTGCGCCTGCCAGTTGGCGATGGCCGGGCCGAAGCGCGGATGCTGCAGCAGCCAGGTGTGCAGGCGCTCGGATCCGCGCGAGGCGGCCCACGCCGAGATCAGGATGAACACGGTGGTGGGAAGGCCCGGCACGAAGATGCCGACGATGCCGGTGCCCAGGCTGGCGTAGGCCAGCAGCCACCACGCCCAGCGGAAACGCACCACGCGTCGCGGCACAGCGCTATCGCCGGAGGCTGGTGGTTCGGGCAGGCTCATGGCCGCAAGGATACCGGTTCGGGGCGCCGGGAATGCCCGGCCCCCCTTCACGCTCAGGGCTGGGCGATGCCCAGCTGCTGCAGCACGAATGCGTACGACTCGGACAGCTCGCGGTAGCGCTGGAAGCGCCCCGACTTGCCGCCGTGGCCGGCTTCCATGTTGGTGCGGAACAGGATCGGGTAGTGGCCGGTGTTGTCATCCCGCAGCCTGGCCACCCACTTGGCCGGTTCCCAGTACTGCACCTGCGAATCCCACAGGCCGGTGCCCACGAACAGCGCCGGGTAGGCCTGCCGCTTCACGTTGTCGTAGGGCGAGTAGGACAGCATGTAGTCGTAATACTGTTTCTGTTCCGGGTTGCCCCACTCGTCGTACTCGTTGGTGGTCAGCGGAATGGTCGGGTCGAGCATGGTGGTGACCACGTCGACGAACGGCACCTGCGCCACCATCACCCGGTAATCCTGCGGCGCCTGGTTGGCCACCGCGCCCATCAGCAGGCCACCGGCGCTGCCGCCGGACGCGGCGACGCGATCCTTCGCCGCCCAACCCTGCGCGACCAGGCCGCGGGTGACATCGATGAAGTCGTTGAAGGTGTTCTGCTTGTGCAGCAGCTTGCCGTTCTCGTACCAGTCGCGGCCCATTTCCTGGCCGCCGCGGATGTGGGCGATGGCATACACCACGCCACGATCGAGCAGGCTGACCGCCGTCTGGTTGAAGTACGGGTCCATCGACATGCCGTAGCTGCCGTAGGCGTACTGGAACAGCGCGCCCTTGCCATCCTTCTGGTAGCCCTTGCGGTAGACCAGCGACACCGGCACCTTCACCCCATCACGCGCGGTGATCCAGACGCGATCGGTTTCGTACTTCGAGGCGTCATAGCCGATCACCGGCTGCACCTTCAGTTGGCGGCGCTCACCGGTGGCGGTGTTCAGTTCGAACACGGTGGTCGGGGTGGTCATCGAGGTGTAGACGTAGCGCAGCCACGGCGTATCGGCCTCGGTGTTGTCGCCCAGGCCCATCGAATACGCCGGCTCATCAGCCTTCACGTAGTCGCTGCGGCCATCCTTGAACAGCAGGCGGATACGCTCCAGGCCCTCGGAACGTTCGGCGATGGCGGTGTACGCATCGAACAGTTCAAAGCCCTCGATGAACACCGCATCGTCGTGCGCGATCCAATCCTTCCATTGCGCGCGCGAGGTCGCATCGGTCGGCGCAGTGACCAGCTTGAAGTTCTTCGCACCGTCGTTGGTGCGGATCACCCAGCGGCCGTCGTAGTGGTCGGCGTCGTATTCGACGTCGCGCTGGCGCGGAGCCAGCACGGTGAACGTGGTCGGATCGCTGGCCGGCGCGTAGCGCTCTTCCGACGACACCGTGCTGTGCACGCCGATGGTGATGAAGCGATCGTCGCGGGTGCGGCCGATGCCCATGTAGAAGCTGTCGTCCTGTTCTTCGTAGACCACGGTGTCGGCGCTGACCGGGGTGCCCAGCACGTGCTTTTTCACCCGCACGGTCAGCAGCGTTTCCGGATCGTTCTCGACGTACAGCACGGTGCGGTTGTCGTCGGCCCAGACCAGGTCGCCGGAGCTGCCGGTGATCACATCGGGCAGCACCTGGCCGGTGCGCAGGTCCTTGAAGCGGATCGTGTACTGGCGGCGGCCGACATCATCATCGGCCCAGGCCAGCAGCTGGTTGTCCTGGCTCACTTCCATCGAGCCGACGCTGAAATAGCCCTTGCCGGCAGCCATGGCGTTGACGTCCAGCAGGATCTCCTCGGCGGCCTCCATGCTGCCCTTGCGGCGCGCGTGGATCGGATAGTCCTGGCCGGTCTCGAAGCGGCTGTAATACCAGTAGCCGCGCTCACGCGCCGGCACGTTGGAATCATCCTGCTTGATGCGGCCGACGATCTCCTTGTACAGGGTGTCTTCGAGCGGCTTGAGCGGTGTCAGCACCTGGTCGGCGTAGGCATTCTCGGCCTGCAGGTAAGCCAGCATGTCCTTGTTCTCGCGCTTGTCGTCGCGCAGCCAGTAATAGTCATCGTTGCGGGTCGCGCCGAACGGCGCCTTGACCACATGCGGATGCCTGGCGGCATCCGGCGGAACGGGCGGAGTGGCGGCGGTAGCAGTCGTGGTCATCAGGCTGGCGAGCAACAGGCAGAGGGTGGACTTCATGAAATAGGGTTCCTGGCGCATCAATGCAATGGTCTTCGGCGGGGTCACATCCGTTTTCCCGAAAGGGGATCTGACCCCAATCCCGGCAATGCGGCAACCCTGCGGATCGTCATGGTGGCCATGCCTGCCGGTAGTGCCGCCGCTGGTAAGCAACCTCACGGCCTGCGGGTGGGTCGGTTGTTACCAGCGCGGCTTCACTACCGGAGCGCGTGATCCCGGTGCGCGGCGTACCATGGGCACATGAGCACCCTGCCCCACCCGCCGGGCTACGACAGCCGCGCAGCCATGAAATCGCCCCGTTCCACGTGATGTCCCTGCTGGCCCGCGCGCAGGCGCTGGAACAGGCCGGCCACGATGTGATCCACCTGGAAATCGGCGAGCCGGACTTCACCACGGCCGAACCGGTCGTGCGTGCCGGCCAGGCCGCATTGGCCGCCTACCATACCCGCTACACCGCTGCACGCGGCCTGCCGGCGCTGCGCCAGGCGATCAGCGGCTTCTATCGCAGCCACTACGGGCTGGACATCGACCCTGAACGCATCCTGGTCACTCCGGGCGGCTCCGGTGCGCTGCTGCTGGCCAGCAGCCTGCTGGTCGACCCCGGGCGCCACTGGCTGCTGGCCGACCCCGGTTATCCGTGCAACCGTCATTTCCTGCGCCTGGTGGAAGGCGGCGCGCAACTGGTGCCGGTTGGCCCGGACACGGCCTACCAGCTCACCCCCTCCCTGGTCGAACAGCACTGGAACGCCGACAGCGTCGGCGCGCTGGTCGCCTCGCCTACCAACCCCACCGGCACCGTGCTTGCCGCCGACGAACTGGCGGCACTGTCGCAGGCCCTGCACGCGCGGGGCGGCCACCTGGTGGTCGACGAGATCTACCACGGCCTGACCTACGGCCTGGATGCGCCCAGCGTGCTGCAGGTGGACGACAGCGCGTTCGTGCTGAACAGTTTCTCCAAGTACTTCGGCATGACCGGCTGGCGGCTGGGCTGGCTGGTGGCCCCCCCGGCAGCGGTACCGGACCTGGAGAAGCTGGCGCAGAACCTGTACATCAGCGCCTCCAGCATCGCCCAGCACGCCGCGCTGGCGTGTTTCAGCGAAGAATCGATGGCGATCTTCGAGCAGCGTCGCGAAGCGTTCCGCCAGCGTCGCGACTTCCTGCTGCCCGCGCTGCGTGAGCTGGGCTTCCGTATCGAGGTCGAGCCGCAGGGCGCGTTCTACCTGTACGCCGACGTCAGCGCCTTCACCGACGATGCGCAGGCGTTCTGCGCCCACTTCCTGGAAACCGAGCACGTGGCGTTCACCCCGGGCCTGGATTTCGGCTTCCATCGCGCCAACCAGCACGTGCGGCTGGCGTACACGCAGGAAGTACCCCGGTTGCAGGAGGCGGTGGCGCGTATCGCGCGCGGGTTGAAGCGCTGGCAGGGATAACGTTGACGGTAGTGCCGCCGCCGCTGGTACAACCCCGGAATGCGTGAATGATGCAGTTGCCGGCCAGCGGCCTACACTACCGGCAAGAAAAACGCCGCCCTCGGGCGGCGTTTTCCGTTCTGCTTACTTGCCGCCCAGCCGCTCCCACAGGAAGCTGTAGGCCAGCGCCGACATGTGCGCGGCCTGCGCGTTGTTGGCGGCGCCGCCGTGGCCCCCTTCGATGTTCTCGTAGTAGGTCACGTCCTTGCCGGCGTCGATCATCTTCGCGGCCATCTTGCGGGCGTGGCCCGGGTGCACGCGGTCGTCACGGGTCGAGGTGGTGAACAGCACCGGCGGGTAGTTCTTCTTCGCGTTGAACAGGTGGTACGGCGAGAAGGTCTTGATGAACTCCCAGTCGCTGGTATCCGGGTTGCCGTACTCGGCCATCCACGAGGCACCGGCCAGCAGGTGGCTGTAGCGCTTCATGTCCAGCAGCGGCACCTGCACCACCACCGCACCGAACAGCTCCGGGTACTGGGTCAGCATGTTGCCGGTCAGCAGGCCACCGTTGCTGCCGCCCTGCACGCCCAGGTGCTTGGCGCTGGTGATCTTGCGCTTGACCAGGTCCCGCGCCACCGCAGCCATGTCTTCATAGGCCTTGTGACGGTTCTGCTTCAGCGCCGCCTGGTGCCAGCGCGGGCCGTACTCGCCGCCGCCGCGGATGTTGGCGACCACATACACACCGCCCTTCTCCAGCCAGGCGCGGCCCATGCCACCGGAATAGCTCGGGGTCAGCGAGATCTCGAAGCCACCGTAGCCGTACAGCAACGTCGGATTGGAGCCATCGAGCTTCATCGCCCTGTCGTGCACCACGAAGTACGGCACGCGGGTGCCGTCCTTGCTGGTGGCGAAGTGCTGCTCGATCACCTTGCCCTTGGCATCGAAGAAGGCCGGCATGGTCTTCAGCGTTTCCGGTGCCTGGCCGATCTCGGCCAGGGCCAGCGTGGTCGGGGTCAGGTAGTCGGTTGCAGTCAGCCACACCGCATCGCTGTCGTTGCTGTCCACGGCCGCCACGCCCAGCGTGCCAAAGGCCGGCGCGCCCACGAAGCGGCTGGTCTGCCAGCCATTGGCGCCCGGGGTCAGCACCGACAGGCGGTTCTTGACGTCGTCCAGCACATTCAGCACCAGGTGGTTCTTGGTCCAGGTGGCGCTGGCCAGCGAGGTGGTCGCGGTCGGGGTGAACAGCACGTCGAACTCGCGCTTGCCGGCCAGGAAGTCATCCAGCTTCGTCGCCAGCAGCGAACCGGACGCGTACGTCTTGCCGCCCACGGTCCACGGATCGCGCAGCTCCAGGGTCAGCCACTGCTTGTGCAGGCCCTTCTCGGCCGAATTCGGCGCGTCGATCTTGGTCAGCGTGCCGTCGTCGCCGCGCAGGTAGATCTCGTTGTTGTAGAACGCCAGGGTGCGGCTGACCAGGTTGCGTTCGAAGCCCGGGGTGTCGTCGTGCATCGCCGCGATGTACATGTCCTCCGGCTTGCCTTCATACACCACGGTGGCCGAGGCCATCGGCGTGCCGCGCTTCCACAGCTTGGCCACGCGCGGGTAGCCGGAGGTGGTCATCGAGCCGGCACCGAAGTCGGTGTAGACGAACACGGTGTCGCGATCGACCCAGTTGAGGCCGCCCTTCGACTCCGGACGGAAGAAGCCGTCCTTGATCCAGGTCTTGTTGGCCAGGTCGAACTCGCGGGTCACGTCGGCGTCGGCACCGCCGCGCGACAGCGCGATCAGGCAGCGGCTGTAATCCGGGCGCAGGCAGTCGGCGCCATGCCAGACCCAGTTCTCACCCTCGGCCTTGTTCAGTGCATCCAGGTCGAGCACGGTCTCCCACTGCGGCGAGGCCTTGCGGTACTCGGCCAGGGTGGTGCGCCGCCACAGGCCGCGCTCGTGCTGCTGGTCCTTCCAGAAGTTGTAGTAGTAGTCACCGATCTTCTGCACGCCGGGAATCTTGGCATCGGAGTCGAGCACCTCGCGGATGCGGGTCTCCATCTGCTTGAAGGCCGGGGTCTGCGCCAGGCGCGCCTCGGACTTGGCATTCTGTTCCTTGACCCAGGACAGCGGCTTGTCGCCGGTGACGTCCTCCAGCCAGGCGTAGCGATCGGTGTCTTCAGCGGCCACGGCGGTCCCCACCGAGGCAGCGGTCATCATGCCGGCCAGCAGGCAGGCGGAAGCGAGTCGTGACATTGCAGCTCCAGGCAGTCATAAGCCGTGGAACGCTAGCACGGAATGTCGTGGCCTCCCCCGTGTCGAAGGTCAGGCCGTGGCGGCCGGGCTGCGCCGGCCACGCGAGGCCGGAACAGGCCTGCGCCGCGCCTGTCCACCGGTACGCCGCGCCAGCCGCAGCCCTGACAGGCGCGGCAGTGGAAAGCGCAGCAGCGCCCACCAGGCCACCAGCGGCATGCCCACCAGCCACATCGGCAGCCAGCCCAGCCACGTGCTGTTGCCACGTGCCGCCGGCCAGACCAGCACCAGCGCCAGCCCGGCCAGGGCCAGCTGCCGCACGCCACGCAGCAGGCGCGGGTCGGCGGGTTCGACAATGCGTTCAGTTGCAGGGCGACGGACGGAACGTGCGTTCATGGGGCTTCTCCGGTAGACAATGCAACACAGCTTGGGCAAGCCCCTTCTCACAGGTTGCGACACCATTGACGGATCGCGCACGCTCAGTCGACCATGCTCAGGCAAAGCCCTCCTGAGCCCGCTCCCGCATGACTTCGATCCGCCCGCTCTGCGCCGTGTTGCTGGCCCTGTCCCTGGCGGGTCCCGCCATGGCGGCCGGTGAGCCGCCATCACCCCGTGCCAGCGTCCCGCGCGCCGCCGATCCGGATGCACCGATCGACCTGAAGCGCTTCATGGGCACCTGGTACGTGATCGGCCGCGTGCCGAACTTCATCGAGCGCGGGCACGTGGCCAGCGTCAACGAGTACGAACTGCGCGACGCGCACAAGGTCGGCATCACCTACCGTTACCGCGATGGCTTCGGCGAACCGCTGCAGGAAGTGCGCGCGCGCGCCAGCGTCGACCCGGACAGCGGCAACCACGGCTGGCGCACCTGGTTCTACCGCGTGGTGCCCACCCATTCGCGGGTGCTGGAAGTCGCCCCGGATTACTCGTGGGCGCTGATCGGTTATCCGGGCCGTGAGATGGCCTGGATCTTCTCGCGCACGCCGGACATGGACAAAGCCCTGTACAAGGAGCTGGCCGAGCGCCTGCGTGACGAGTACGGGGTAAACACCGACAAGCTCAAGCGCGTGCCGCAGCACCCGGAGCAGGTCGGCAAGCTGGGCTACGAAGTACCGAACGCGCGTTGACCGGATCGTGGGCGCGGATCCGGGGCCGCGCGTCCAGGATTCATGCCGCCCGAGGCTGCACGCGGCGTTCGATCTCGCTGCGTGTTGGCAATGTCTTGAGATCGTAGGCCGCCTGCATCGCAAGCCAGGAAGCGGCATCCCCGCCGAAATGCCGTGCCAACCGCGCTGCCGTGTCCGCCGAGATGCTGCGCTGACCGTGGACGATGGCGTGCAGCCGCGTTGCGGGAACATCCAGCGCCTTCGCCAACGCATTCACGCTCAGCGACAGGGGCAGCAGAAACTCTTCGCGCAGGATCTCGCCAGGATGGATGGCGCGCATGCCGTTGTGGGGACGCTTCATGGCGGGCACCTCAGTGATAGTCAACAATTTCCACGGCATCGGCGCCGCTGTCGGTCCAGGTGAAACAGAGCCGCCACTGATCATTGATACGGAGGCTGTATTGTCCTCTCCGATCACCTGACAGCGCCTCAAGACGATTCCCGGGCGGGCTGCGCAGGAAGGCCAGCGTCTGTGCCGAATCGAGCAGCTGGAGTTTACGTTCAGCCGCGCGTCGTATCGGGCGCCAAGCGCGAGGGCAGGCTCCTTCAAACAGGGCGCGGGTCTGCTTGCAGCGGAATGAACGGATCATTCCGTCAAACGTATTACGCCTTACGGAACATACCAAGGAACGCGATGTGCTGCCAGTCCCAGTCTGGCGATATCGATCCCTGATGGGCGTGGCGGCTTCCAGAGCCTGGCGCTATGACAGGCACCCTGTCGACCCGCTGCAGGCTGCAAGCTGCCGGCCAGCGGCCGGCGCTACCCGAACGATGCCGGGCGCCGCCCGGCACTCTGTTATCTGCGGCTGTAATGCGCGACCAGGCGGTCGCCGAGCATCTGCAGCACCTGCACCAGCACCAGCAGCAGGACCACGGTGACCAGGGCGACGTCGGTGTGCGAACGCTGGTAACCATCGCGGAACGCCAGGTCGCCAAGGCCGCCCGAGCCGATCGCACCGCCCATTGCGGTGAAGCCGATCAGGGCCACGGTGGTGACCGTCGCACCGGCAATCAGGCCCGGGCGCGCTTCCGGCAGCAGCACGCGGGTGACCAGCTGCCAGGTGGTGGCACCCATCGCCTGGGTCGCCTCGATCACGCCACGATCCACTTCGCGCAGCGCGGTCTCGACCAGGCGCGCGTAGAACGGCGCGGCACCAATGACCAGCGGCACGATCGCACCGCGCACGCCCAGCGAGGTGCCCATCAGGAACAGCGTGACCGGGATCAGCACGATCATCAGGATGATGAAAGGCACCGAGCGCAGCAGGTTCACCACCAGCGCCAGTGCACCGTAGGCGAACGGACGCCGCTTCATCTGCGGCGCGCCGAACAGGTACAGCAGCACGCCCAGCGGCAGGCCGATGGCCAGGGTCAGCGGCAGCGAACCAAGCAGCATCAGCAGGGTGTCGAGGGTCGCCTGGCCGATGTCGGCCCACTTGCCCGCATCCAGATGGCGGAAGAAACCACCGGCAGTGGCGATGATCATCGACGCAGCTCCTCAACATGCACGCCGGCAGCCACGAACGCGGCCTGCGCGGCGGACTGGTCGCCGCCCACCAGGGCGACCACCAGCTGGCCATACGGGGTGTCCTTGATCCGGTCGATACGCCCGGACAGGATGTTGTAGTCGACCCCGGTCTGGCGCGCGACGCTGCCGAGCAGGGGTTCGTAGGTGTCGCCGCCGAGGAAGGTCAGGCGCACGATGCGCCCGCCGACCACGTCGAAATCGCGGTGCAACGCGCCTTCGTCCACATGCTCCGACTCGCTGACGAACCGGCGCGTGGTCGGGTGCTGCGGATGCAGGAAGACGCGGGTAACCGGTCCGGTTTCGACCATCTGGCCGGCATCGAGCACGGCGACGCGGTCGCAGACGCGGCGGATCACATCCATCTCGTGGGTGATCAGCACGATGGTCAGGCCGAGCTCGCGGTTGATCTTCGACAGCAGCGACAGCACCGATGCAGTGGTCTGCGGGTCGAGCGCACTGGTGGCCTCGTCGCACAGCAGGATCTGCGGGCGGGTCGCCAGCGCACGGGCGATGCCGACGCGCTGCTTCTGGCCACCGGACAGCTGCGCCGGATACTTCTGCGCATGCGCTTCCAGGCCGACGGTCTGCAGCAGTTCGGCCACGCGCGCATCGATCTCCGCCTTCGGCGTCCCGGCCAGCTCCAGCGGGAAGGCGACATTGCCGGCCACGGTGCGCGAGGACAGCAGGTTGAAGTGCTGGAAGATCATGCCGATGCGCCGGCGCAGCGCGCGCAGGCCGTCCGCGTCCAGCGCGGTGACATCCTCGCCGCCGATCAGCAACCGCCCGCCACTGGGTTCTTCCAGCCGGTTGATCATGCGGATCAGGGTCGATTTGCCGGCGCCGGAATGGCCGATGATGCCGAATACCTCACCGGCTTCGATGGTCAGGTCCAGCGGTTGCAGCGCGCCGACTTCGCGGCCGGCAACGGCATAGGATTTGTGCAGGCGCTGGAACTCGATCACGGGCGTGGCTCACCGGCTGGGTGACGGAAGGGGGCGTGCAGCCTACCAGCGCAGGCGGTCGCGCGCCCGCGCCATGGGCCAGAATGTTATTCCTTTTGGTTCTAAGCCGCCCGCGCCGGCGCGTAGGCCGGGGTCAGAGCCCCTGCGGGATCCGACCCCGGGGTCGGATCCCCGCAGGGGCTCTGACCGCATTCCCTGGCCCAACCGGCTCAGGGATGATCCAGCGGCTTCGGCGGCTCCTGCCGGTTCACCCGCTCGCGGTGCAGCAGGTACAGACCGGAGGCGACGATGATCGCGGCGCCCACCCAGGTATAGCCGTCGGGCAGCTGGCCCCAGAAGGCCAGGTCCCAGCCGATCACCCAGACCAGCCCGCTGTACTCCAGCGGCGCGATCATCGAGGCCTCGCCCAGCTGGAACGCCTTGGTCAGGGCGATCTGGCCCAGGGCCCCGGCCAGGCCCATGCCGGCGATCAGCGGCGCATGCGCCAGCTGCAGCGGCACCCAGCCGGGAATGGACAGCAGGCCGGCACCGATGGCCATGATGACCAGGAACCACACCACCATCGACTGCGAGGTATCGGTGCGGGTCAGCAGGCTGACCGTGATCGCCGCCACGGCATAGGCGGTGGCCGCCGCCAGCACCATCAGGCCGGGCACCGAAATGAAGCCGTCCACGCCCGGACGCAGCACCACCAGCACGCCGACCAGGCCGATGCCGATGGCGACCCAGCGCCGCGGCCCGACCCGCTCGCCCAGCAGCGGCACCGACAAGGCGGCGATCAGCAGCGGGGCGACGAAGTAGATGGTGTAGGCGGTGGACAGCGGCAGGTCGCGCAGGGCGAACACGAAGCAGCCGATCATCGCCATGCCCAGCGCCCCGCGCAGCAGGTGCAGGCCCCAGCGGCGCGGCACCAGCGAACGCGGCCCCGCGCTGGCCAGCACCCACACCAGCACGAACGGCAACGAGGCCGCACCGCGCAGGAAGGTCACTTCCAGGGTGGGGTAGCTGGCCGACAGCTGCTTCATGCCAGCGTCCATCAGCGAGAAACAGGCGACCGCAGCGACCATCCAGGCCACCGCGCGCGAAGGGGAGCGTTGCACGTTCATGGCCCATTATCGCCCGGTCGTCGCCTTCTGCAGAACACGGGCATGCGGGCCCTCGCGATAGAATGGTCGCCACTGAATCCTGCGGAGCATCGCCCATGCCTTCCTTCGACGTCGTGTCCGAAGTCGACACCCACGAACTGACCAACGCCATCGACCAGGCCAACCGCGAACTGAGCACCCGCTTCGACTTCAAGGGCGTGGATGCCCGGTTCGAACGCGACGGCGATGTGATCAACCAGACCGCGCCGACCGAGTTCCAGCTCAAGCAGATGAACGACATCCTGCGCGCACGCCTGGCCGCGCGCGGCATCGACGTGCTCAGCCTGGAGTTCGGTGACATCGAGACCAACCTGGCCCAGGCCCGGCAGAAGATCACCGTCAAGCAGGGCATCGAGCAGAAGATCGCCAAGAAGATCGCCGCTGCACTGAAGGATGCCAAGCTGAAGGTGGAAAGCCAGATCAACGGCGACAAGCTGCGCGTGCAGGGCAAGAAGCGCGACGATCTGCAGGAGGCCATCGCAGTACTGAAAGCCGGCAAGTTCGAACTGCCGCTGCAGTTCAACAACTTCCGCGACTGATCGATCCGCCGGGCCGTGCCCGGCGATCCCCGCGTCAATCGCGCAGCAGCTTGTACAGCGTGGTGCGCGAGATACCCAGCTGGCGCGCAGCCAGGCTGAGATTGCCGTCCGCGGCCTGCGCCGCGCGGCGTGCCGCCTCGCGCTGCTGCTGACGCAGCAGTGGCGTACCGGTGGTGTTGCTGGCACGGCGCGGCGTACCGCGCCGCGCCGCGCACCGCGGCCCCTGCAGATGCTGCAGGTAGACCGCACTGCCCTCGCCCAGCCGGACCCGATGCGGTGCACCGGGTTGCAGCAGGCGGCGCCGCTGTGCCGCACTGGCGCCGGCAAACAGCACGCCCAGGTCCAGCAAGGGCAACGGCCCGCGCCTGGGCAGGCCCAGCAGGCGCCGCGCAACGCGGTTGGCCGCGCGCAGCTGGCCATCCTCCTGCACTGCCAGCAGCCCCTGCAGCGGCGACAGCAACCAGCGCGGATCATGCTGCACCGCCAGCAGGTGGACGTCGGCCAGCGCACCGAACAGGCGATTCTCGCTGGCCAGCGCCGCCTGCCGGAAATAGCCCTGCAGCAAGGACGGATCCCGCTCGCCCAGGCCGGTAATGTCGATCGCCCCGCAGACCCGGCCATCGGGATCATGCAGCGGCTCACTCAGGCAGAACACCGGGGCGAAACGCTGCAGGTAGTGCTCGTTGCCACGCACCAGCGCAGGCAGGTCGTCGGCCAGGCTGACCGCCGGTGCGGTGGTGCCGATCACGCTCTCGCCGAGCCGCCGCCCGACCTGGATCGGCCGCAGCAGGGGAGCGTCTTCCAGGCCATGCGCCTGCTGCGCGATCACCATGCCATCGCGGTTGGCGCAGAACATCGTCCAGCCGCGCCCACCGAACGCGGCCCACAGCTGTTCGAGCTCGGGCCGCACGCAGCCCGCCAGGCGCCGGTCATCGGGATGGGACAGGTGGCGGCCGTCACCGAGCAGCGGTGGATAGCAGGGCTCCTGTCCCGGCTGCAGGCCGGCCGCACGCGAGCGCTGCCACGACCGCTGCAGGGGCAACGGCAACAGCTTCAATGACTGCGCATCGCCCTCGGCGAAGGCGGCACGCGCCGCCACCACCTGCTGTTGCCCGACTGTCGTGGCCATCATCACCTGCGCCCTCCGCCGGTGGCCGACGCGGCCACGGCTACCGAGGGTACACCTGCGTTGCCGCGGCGAACCAGGCGCCGCGGCAACGCATCGTTTCATGCCGCGATGCGCAGGATCGGCTTCAGCGTGATGCCACGGGTGCTGTCTTCGGCGGCCTGGTTGATCTGTTCCAGCGGATAGAACTTCACCAGTTTGTCGAACGGGAAGCGTCCCTGCTGGAACAGGGCCACCAGCTGCGGAATGAACACCTGAGGCACGCTGTCGCCCTCGACGATGCCACGGATGCTGCGGCCCCCCAGCAGCAGGTTGTTGACATCGAAGCTGGCAGCGGTGCCCAGCTTCGGCGCACCCACCACGCCCATCATGCCCCGTCCGCCGAGCGCCTCGATCCCGGCTGAAAGCACCTCCGGGCGCCCGGTCGATTCCAGCGCATAGTCGGCTCCGCCGCCGGTGATCGCACGCACCGCCTCGACCACGTCAGTCTCGCGACTGTTGACCACGTGCGTGGCCCCCAGCTCCAGCGCCAGTTCCAGGCGCGAGGGCACCACATCGATGGCGATGATGGTGGTGGCGCCGGCCACCTTGGCCGCCATCACCGCGCTCAGCCCGACCGCACCGGCACCGTAGCTGGCGAAGCTGCTGCCGGACCGTACCTGCAGTGCGTTGAGCACCGCACCGGCGCCGGTCTGGATGCCACAGCCCAGCGGGCCGAGCAGTTCCAGTGGCGCATCGTCGGGCACCTTGATCGCGTTGATCTCGCGCGCCAGCGCATAGGTGGCGAACGAGGACTGTGCAAAGAAGTGGTCGTGCAGCGGCTGGCCGCGCGCATCGGTGATCGCGGTATGGCCGTGGCCATCGTCGCCACCGAAATTCAATGCGAAGAAGTCCCGGCAGTAGGCGCCGTGACCGCCGCGGCAGGGATTGCAGTGGCCGCAGGCACCATAGGTCAGCACTACGTGGTCACCCACCTGCAGCGCCTTGACGTTGGGCCCGACCGCTTCGACGATGCCGGCACCTTCGTGGCCGAGCACAGCCGGCAATGGCACCGGGTAGTACTGGTCGCGCACGATCAGGTCGGTGTGGCACAGGCCGGCGGCCACCACTTTCACCCGTACTTCGTCATCCTGCACGCCACGCAGCGTGGCCTGCTCGATGACGAAGGGCTGTTCCTTGCCGCGCACAACGGCAGCGGTGATCTCACGGGATGCAGCGTCGTTGTTCATGCGTGGGTCCTCCTGGATCAGATCGGATAGGCGGGCGCTTCGCCCTTGACGGTCAACCACTGCCACTGGGTGAATTCTTCCCCGTTGGCCGGGCCGCCGATGCTGGTGCCGTTGCCGGACGCACCCACGCCGCCGAAGGGATTGATCACCTCGTCGTTCACTGTCTGGTCGTTGATGTGCAGCAGGCCGGTGCGCAGGCGCTCACCCAGCTTCAGCGCGCGACCGACATCGCTGGAGACGATGGCCATCGACAGCCCGTACTCGCTGTTGTTTGCCAGCTGCACGGCGTGGTCGTCGTCGTCGAACGGCACCACCACGGCGACCGGCGCGAAGATCTCTTCGTTGAACGCGGGATTGCCGGCGTCGACGTTGCCGAGCACGGTCGGTGCGAAAAACAGATCGTGGTACGTGCCACCGGCTTCCAGCGAAGCGCCGGCCTGCACCGCCTGCTCGACCACGCGCACGGCATGGTCGCGCTGGCCGGCATTGATCAACGGGCCGATCGCCACGTCTTCGCGCGCCGGATCCCCCACCTTCAGCGACGCCGCTTTGGCCACCAGCTTCTGCAGGAACGCATCATGGATCTTCCTGTGCACCAGCACGCGGCCGGTGGCCATGCAGATCTGTCCCTGGTGCAGGTAGACGCCCCATGCCGTATTGGCCACCGCCAGCTCGAGATCGGCGTCATCAAGAATGATCAGCGAATTCTTGCCGCCCAGCTCCAGCGAAACCTTCTTCAGGTGCCGGCCTGCGGCTTCTCCGACCTTGCGCCCGGCCGCGGTGGAGCCGGTGAACTGGATCATCGCCACGTTCGGATCGCTGGTCAGTGCGGCGCCGGCGGCGCCGTCACCCGGCAGCACGTGCAGGACGCCCGCGGGCAAGCCGGCCTGCTCGAACAGGCGGGCAATCACCGCGCCACCACATACCGCCGTGCGTGGGTCCGGCTTGAGCACCACCGCATTGCCCAGCGCGATCGCCGGGGCCACCGCGCGCATCGCCAGATACAGTGGAAAATTGAACGGTGAAATGACGCCGACCACGCCCAGCGGGCGACGCCGCGCCAGGTTCAGCCGGCCGGGTTCGGAGGGCAGGATCTCGCCGACACTGCGCGACGGCAATGCGGCGGCCTCGTGCAGCGCCTTGACGGTCACCTTGGCCTCGAAGCCGGCCTTCAGGCGGGTCGATCCGCTTTCGCGGACCAGCCATTCCACCAGGGTGTCGATATTCTCCTCGGCCAGCCGCGCGGCGGTGCGCAGCACCTGTGCGCGCTGCTCATAGGGAGCCGCGGCCCAGGCCTGCTGGGCCTGCGCCGCAGCGGCTGCCGAACGCGCGACCTGCGCCGGGTCGGCCAGGCCGATCTCGCCGAGCGCCCGGCCGGTGGCCGGCTCGATCACCGGCTGCCGCTGCACGGCGGCCTGCCAACGGCCATCAAAGAAGGTGCCGGACCAGAGCGCATCCGGCAGCCACGGGGAAGTTGCAGTCATGGGTGTCCTCCTGTGTCGTGCGTCCATTCCACGCCCACCGCCGTCGGCAGGCAATCCGCCATCCGCCGGTGGCCTGCAAGGGATTGACGTGGCGGGGATTTCCAGCATCGCCGCTGTCCAGTTCCTGCACAGTGAACGGCGCGTGGCGGCACACGCCTACAATGGGCGGCCCCGCCAGCCGACGTGCCCGCCATGACCGATTCCCCCCTGCCCACCGATGACCCGATCGCCGCTACCCGCCTGTGGCTGGAGCGCATCGTCATCGGCCTGAACCTGTGCCCGTTCGCCAAGGCGGTGTATGTGAAGGAGCAGGTCCGCATCGTGCTCAGCGATGCGACCACGCCCGAAGCGCTGGTTGAGCAGCTGGCCGAGGAGCTGGTGCTGCTGCGCGATACGCCGGCCGAGCAGATCGATACCACGCTGATCGTGCACCCGCAGGTGCTGACCGACTTCCTCGACTACAACGATTTCCTCGACAACGCCGACGCGGCCATCGAGGCGCTGGACCTGCAGGGCATCCTGCAGGTGGCCAGCTTCCACCCGGACTACCAGTTCGAAGGCGTGGCGGCGGACGATGCCAGCAACTACACCAACCGCTCCCCATTCCCCACCCTGCACCTGCTGCGCGAAGACAGCGTGGCGCGCGCGGTGGACGTCTATCCGGACCCGGACGTGATCGTCGAGCGCAACATCCAGACCCTCGACCGCATCGGCGTGGACGGCTGGCACCGCCGCCTGCGTGGCGAGGACCTGACGTGAACACGGTGCCATCGATTGCCCCATGGCCGGCCGCGCCGCTGTCGGGCAAGGTGGTGCTGGTCACCGGCGGCGCCAACGGCATCGGCCGTGGCATTGCCCAGTCCGTGCTCGGTGCAGGCGGCCGCGTGCTGATCGGCGACCTCGACGTGGACGCAGGGCAGGCCTGCCTGGACGAATGGCAGCGCGGCGATGACGCCGCGTTCCAGCGCCTGGACATCATGGACGAAGCCAGCGTGCGCGGTTTCGTCGCGGCCGCGCTGCAGCGTTTCGGCCGCATCGATGGACTGGTCAACAATGCCGGCATCGCCGCACCGCACGGCACGCTGCTGCAGGACATGGACTGGGAGGAATGGCAGCGCCGCCTGTCGTCGCTGCACGGTGCCTTCCTGTGCAGCAAGCACGCGCTGCCGGCGCTGTCGGCGAACGCTGCGGGCGCGATCATCAACATCGCCTCCACCCGGGCCTGGCAGTCCGAAGCGCACAGCGAAGCCTACGCCGCAGCCAAGGGCGGGCTGGTCGCCTTCACCCATGCGCTGGCGATCAGTGCCGGCCCGGCGGTGCGGGTCAACTGCATCAGCCCCGGCTGGATCGGTACGACGGCGTGGCAGGCGCCCTCGCGCCGTCACGCACCCGCGTACTCGGCCATTGACCACGCACAGCACCCGGTCGGTCGTGTCGGCCGCCCCGAGGACATCGGTGCGCTGGCGGTGTACCTGCTGTCCTCGCTGTCCGGCTTCAGCACCGGCCAGGATTTCATCGTCGACGGCGGCATGACCCGGAAGATGATCTACGCCGAATGACCCGCCTCCGGTAGTGCCGGCCGCTGGCCGGCATTCCGGTGGGTCCACGCCCTGCGTGGATAACGGTGACGTGCCAACCAGGGTTGGCCCCGCCACACTGAGGGTTTACGCCATGCCCGAGTGGCGCAGCAGCGCGTCGATCTGCGGGGCACGACCGCGGAAGGCCTTGAAGTTCTCCGCTGCCGGACGGCTGCCACCCCGCGACAGGATTTCATCGCGGAAGCGTGCGCCGGTTTCGGCCACTGCCTGGGGTGCTTCCTCGAACGCGGCATAGGCGTCGGCACTGAGCACTTCAGCCCACTTGTAGCTGTAGTAACCGGCAGCATAACCGCCGGCGAAGATGTGGCTGAACTGGTGCGCGAAGCGATTCCACACCGGCGGGCGGTTCACCGCCACCTCGGCGCGCACGCGGTCCAGCAGGGCCAGCACGCTGTCCTGTGCCGGTTCGAACTGGCTGTGCAGCAGCATGTCGAACAGGCCGAACTCCAGCTGGCGCACGGTGGCCATGCCGCTGTGGAAGTTGCGCGCGGCCAGCATGCGCTCATACAGCGCGCGCGGCAGCGGCTCGCCCGTGTCCACGTGCGCGGTCATGCCCTGCAGGTGCGCCCATTCCCAGCAGAAGTTCTCCATGAACTGGCTGGGCAGTTCCACTGCATCCCATTCCACGCCATTGATCCCGGCCACACCCAGCTCGCCGATGCGGGTCAGCAGCTGGTGCAGGCCATGGCCCATCTCGTGGAACAGCGTGGTCACTTCGTTGTGGCTGAAGGTGGCCGGCTTGCCGTTGGCGCCACGTCCGAAGTTGCACACCAGGTAGACCAGCGGCGTCTGCACGCTGCCGTCGGCGCGCACGCGACGGTTGCGGCAGTCATCCATCCACGCGCCACCGCGCTTGCCCTCGCGTGCGTACAGGTCCAGGTAGAACTGGCCGACCAGCGCGCCCTGCGCATCGACCAGGCGGAAGAAGCGCACGTCTTCGTGCCAGACCGGCGCGCTGTCCTCCTGCACATGCAGGCCATACAGCTGCTCGATCACCGAGAACAGGCCGCCCAGCACCTTCGGTTCGGTGAAGTACTGCTTCACTTCCTGCTCGGAATAGCTGTAACGCGCCTGCTTCAGGCGGTCGGCGGCGAACGCCAGGTCCCAGGCCTGCAGGTCGTCGATGCCCAGCTGCGCGCGTGCGAACTGCTCCAGCTCGGCCCGGTCGCGGGCCGCGAACGGCTTGGCACGCGCGGCCAGGTCGCGCAGGAAGCCAAGCACTTCGGCCGGGTCCTGCGCCATCTTGGTCGCCACCGAGTAATGGCCGTACGAATCGAAGCCGAGCAACGCGGCCAGTTCGGCGCGCAGGGCCAGAATGCGGTCGATGTTGCCACTGTTGTCCAGGGCCTCGTCGCCGAACTCGGACGCACGCTGCGCGCTGGCGCGGTACAGGATCTCGCGCAGGTCGCGGTCTTCGGCCCAGGTCTGCACCGGCAGGTAGCACGGCATCTGCAGGGTCAGTTTCCAGCCGGTCCTGCCGTCCTTCTCTGCCGCAGCGCGCGCGGCGGCCTTCACGTCTTCCGGCAGGCCCTGCAGCCGCGCTTCGTCCTCGATGAACAGCGACCATGCATCGGTGGCGTCGAGCACGTTCTGCGAGAACTTGGCCGACAGCGCCGACAGTTCCTCCTTGATCGCAGCGAAACGCTGCTGCGCCTCCGGCGCCAGCTCGGCACCGCCCAGCCGGAAGTCACGCAGCGTGTTGTCCAGCACCTTGCGCCGGGCTTCATCAAAGCGTGCTGCCTCCGGGCTGGCGGCCAGTGCCTGGTATTGGCGATACAGCGCCAGGTTCTGGCCCAGCGCACTGGCGAAGCGGGTCACCCGCGGCAGATTGCTGTTGTAGGCCTCACGCAGTTCGGGCGTGTTGACCACGCCCTGCAGGTGGCCGACCAGCCCCCAGGCGCGCCACAGGCGCTCGGTGGCATCGTCCAGCGGGGTCACGAAGGTGTCCCAGCGCACCGGCTGCACCTGCTCGACCGCGCTGACGGCGGCTTCGGCCTCGGCCAGCAGCACGTCCAGCGCCGGCGCCACGTGCTCGGGGCGGATCGCCTCGAAGCGCGGCAGGCCGGAAAAATCGAGCAGGGGGTTGGCAACGGTCACGGCAGATCTCCAGGGGACGGGCCCGGCACGCGGGCAGCGTTCCCGATATGGCGCTGCCAGGTGCGGCTGACAAGGGGGCGTGCATTGGCGTTCACGTCGGCCTGACGGCTGCGCGCCGAAGCTCTGGCTGCGGGGGAGTCCGCAGCGGTACTTACCGAACGAGGCCCTACATGGAAGGTCTGGCTGCAGTTGCATCCGCCGCACCGCCGCGCTCGCTGGCATTGACCGCCAGTGCGGCCGAGCTGGCCTGGATCGCCGCGCTGTGCGATGCCGGCGACGACGCCCCGCGCCATCTGCAGCAGCTGCACGCGGTGCTGCAGCAGGGGGGCACCTTCAACGACGCCCAGGAGTGGTACCCGTTCGAGGTGATCGAGCGCGGCGCCAGCCAGTTGCAGCTGGGCCACGAACGTGAGTTCGTGATCTGCGTGCTGCTGTGGCTGCAGGCGCTGGCCCAGGGCCGCGCCAGCATCCTGGACCCCAGCCTGCACCTGGATGACCGCGCGATGGATATCGAGGCGTTGCCGGACGCGCTGCGCGACGCCGTGCTGGATGCGTTCACTGCGGCGGGATATTGAGACGGCCCGGCGACCGGGCAGAGTCGACGGTTGGTCGACCATCGCGCGCAGCGCGGCAATTTCACGACCTGAACGGAGAGCAGTCGACCCACCGTCGACACTGCCCAGCCGATGCAGATCCGGCCGTGCGTTGCCGTGCTACAGCGCTTCCAGGCTGCACCACGGCAGTTCGGGCAAGCCCTGCCCGGCGACCGCTGCGGCCAGCTGTGCGTCGGCGCCGTCGACATCGATCCCCATCCGCGCGTACCACGCCGGGTCGTAGTAACTCTGCGCATAGCGCTCGCCGCTGTCGCACAGGATGCTGACGATGCTGCCGCGGTGGCCCGCCTCGCGCATCCACTGCGCAGCCTGCAGCACGCCGATGAAGTTGGTCCCGGTCGAGCCGCCGACGCGGCGCCCCAACTGCCGGCTGACATGGCGCATGGCGGCCAGGCTCAGCGCATCTGGCACCTTCACCATCGCATCGACGCTGGTCGGGATGAAACTCGGCTCCACCCGCGGCCGGCCGATGCCTTCCACGCGCGAACCACCGCTGCAGGTCAGCGCGCGCCAGTCCTGTTCACCCGCCACGGCGGCCCTGTAACCATCGAAGAACACCGACACTTCCGGGTCCGCGCACAGGATGCGGGTGTCATGCCGGCGGTAGCTGACATAACGGCCCAACGTGGCTGCGGTGCCGCCGGTGCCGGGGCTGCATACGATCCATTCCGGAACCGGGCTGGGCTCTTCGGCCATCTGCTTGAAGATGGACTCGGCGATGTTGTTGTTGGCGCGCCAGTCGGTGGCGCGCTCGGCATAGGTGAACTGGTCCATGAAGTGGCCGCCGGTTTCGCGGGCCAGCTTTTCCGAATCACAGTTGAGGTCGCAGGCGCGCTCGACCAGGTGGCAGCGGCCACCGTGGAACTCGATCGCGGCGATCTTCTCCGGCGAGGTGGTGGCCGGGATCACGGCGATGAACGGCAGGCCGAGCAGGCGCGCGAAATAGGCCTCGGACACCGCCGTCGAGCCGCTGGACGCTTCGATCACCGGCCTTCCTTCGCGCAGCCAGCCATTGGCCAGCGCGTACAGGAACAACGAACGCGCCAGCCGATGCTTGAGGCTGCCGGTGGGATGGCTCGATTCATCCTTCAGATAGAGGTCGATGCCCTCGAACCCGGGCAGTGCCAGCGGGATCAGGTGCGTATCGGCGGAACGGTTGAAATCGGCTTCGATCTTGCGGATGGCGGCGGCCACCCATTCACGCTGCGACATGGCGGGCAATCGTCTTCAGGACGGAACGGTGCGATCCAGCCATTGTACGTCGCAGTGCCGTCAGGTGCCGGCCGGTAGAATGGGCCATCCGGCCGGCAACGGCCCTGTCTGAAGGACCTCCCCCATGACCATTCCCGCCCTGCGCGATGTCCCCGGCGTCGCCGCCCAGGCCCCGGCCGAAACCAGCGGCTTCGTGTTCAACCACACCATGCTGCGGGTCAAGGACATCACCGCCTCGCTGGACTTCTACACCCGCGTGCTCGGCTACCAGCTGATCGACAAGCGCGACTTCCCCGAGGCCCAGTTCAGCCTGTACTTCCTGGCCTATGTGCCGGCCGGCGCGGTGGTGCCGGAAGACGACAGCCAGCGCCGCCTGTGGATGGCCGGCCTGCCGGGCGTGCTGGAACTGACCCACAACCACGGCACCGAGACCCATCAGGGCGCGGTCTACCACGACGGCAACAGCGACCCGCGCGGCTTCGGCCACATCTGCGTGTCGGTGCCGGACATCGAGGCGGCCTGCCAGCGCTTCGAAGACCTGGGCGTGGCATTCCAGAAGCGCCTGACCGACGGCCGCATGAAGAACCTGGCCTTCATCAAGGACCCGGACGGCTACTGGGTCGAGATCATCGCCAACTGACAAAAAGGGGACGGAGGGGATTAAGCCGTTTCTGGCACTATTGGCCGGAAGCGACTTAATCCCCTCCGTCCCCTTTTTTGCGAGGTTCGCATGGAAACGATGGAACTGCACCGCGGCCGCTTGATCGACCACCTGCAGCTGGTGGTGCGTGACCTGGCCGCCAGCCGCCGCTTCTACCAGGCGGTGTTCGATACGATCGGCGTGCCGCTGGGCGGCGAAGGGCCGGACTTCTTCTGGGCCGACGAGCTGTTCATTTCCAGCGCCAGCAGCAAGGCTGCCGCCGGCCAGTTGACCGGCCGCCACCATCTGGCGTTCCAGGCACGTGACAGCGCGACCGTCGATGCCTTCCACACCGCCGCGATCGCCGCCGGTGGCACCGACAACGGCGCGCCGGGCGAACGTCCCTACCATCCGGGCTACTACGGCGCCTTCGTGCTCGACCCGGATGGCAACAACATCGAAGTGGTCTACCACGGTCCGGCCAGTTACAGCGCCGATTCGGTGAAGGTCACGTTCTGATTTCAGCGGCGCCGTGAACGAAGAAGCCGGGCAATGCCCGGCTTCTCTGCATCCAGCGCTGCGGCCCTCAGTGGGCCGCCATGTAGATGTCCTGCAGTACGGCCTTTTCCAGCTCCAGCTCGCCCAGCAGGTTCTTCACGATATCGCCCAGGCTGAGGATGCCGACCAGCTGGTTGCCGTCGGTCACCATCAGATGACGGCGCCGCGAGTACGTCATCAGCGACATGGCCTGCTTCAGCGTGGCGTCCGGCGCAATGCCCTCAAGGCCGGTGGACGGCAGGCTGGAAATCACCCGGCGGCCGGCCTGCGGGCCGTCGTCGGCCAGGGTACGCACGATGTCCTTCTCGGAAATGATGCCGACCGGGGCACCGTCCTTCATCACCACCAGCGCAGCGATCCTGTTCGCGCTCATCTTGTGGGCGGCGGCACCGATCGTGTCTTCGGCATCGATGGTGATGACAGCTTCTTTCTTGGATTGCAGGAGTTCGCGGACGTTCATTCTTGTTTCCTGGTGCAGGTCACTGAAGTCAAAAAAGTGTGCTCTTCCGATACGCCCCCTCCCCGGGAACAGACCTTTCAGCGCACGTCTGGCGCACCCGGCTGCCGCATCGAATGCTTCGGCAGGCGACGTGCTGCAACGCGAACGAGGAAGGGTTCAACCGCTCAACCCGGACCTCGGTCGAATCGATTCTACGACTGCGACCCTCGGTCACTACCGGCATCGATGGGACAGTTCGTCGTGGGAACCAACTGACGATCCAGAGAATGGCACCGCGGCTGAAACCGCCGCTGAATACTGCCGGCCCTGCGCATTAAAGATTGACGGACGCCTGCCGCCCGCGGACAGAACAGCCGGCCGCTGTCCCACTTGGCGCTGCCACCGCTGCAAACGAAAGGGGGCCACGCGGGCCCCCTTCGCTTGCAGCGTCGCCGCCATCCGACGGCTGTTACTCCACCGTCACGCTCTTGGCCAGGTTGCGCGGCTTGTCCACGTCGGTGCCGCGTGCCAGCGCGGTGTGGTAGGCCAGCAGCTGCACCGGGATGGTGTGCACGATCGGGCTGAGGACGCCGGCATGACGCGGCGTGCGGATCACGTGCACGCCGTCGGACTCATTGAAGTTGCTGTCCTGGTCGGCGAACACGAACAGCTCGCCACCACGGGCGCGCACTTCCTGCATGTTCGACTTCACCTTCTCCAGCAGGCTGTCGTTGGGGGCGATCACCACCACCGGCATGTCCTCGTCCACCAGCGCCAGCGGGCCGTGCTTCAGTTCACCTGCCGGGTAGGCCTCGGCATGGATATAGGAAATCTCCTTGAGCTTGAGCGAGCCTTCCAGCGCGATCGGGTAATGCAGGCCACGGCCCAGGAACAGCGCATTGGACTTGCGCGCGAAGCGCTCGGCCCACGCCGCGATCTGCGGCTCCAGGTTCAGTGCGTGCTGCACGCTGCCCGGCAGGAAGCGCAACTGCTCCAGGTAATCCGCTTCCTGCGCCGCGTCGATGCGGCCATGCAGCTTGCCCAGCACCACGGTCAGCTGGAACAGCGCGGCCAGCTGGGTGGTGAAGGCCTTGGTCGAGGCCACGCCGATCTCGGCGCCGGCGCGGGTGTAGCACACCAGTTCGCTGGCGCGCGGGATCGCGCTTTCCGGCACGTTGCAGATCGACAGCGTGTGCGTGTGGCCGAGCGACTTGGCGTACTTCAGTGCCTCCATCGTATCCAGCGTTTCGCCCGACTGGGAGATGGTGACGATCAGGTGCTTCGGGTTGGCATAGGCCGCGCGATAACGGTACTCGCTGGCGATCTCCACGCTGCACGGCAGGCCGGCGATGGCCTCGATCCAGTAGCGCGCGGTCAGGCCGGCGTAGTAGCTGGTGCCGCAGGCAATGATCTGCACGCCCTCGATGCCCGACAGCACCGCTTCGGCGTTCTTGCCGAACAGCTCGGCCGGGAAACCACCGGCGTCGATCGCCGCCTCGATGGTGTCGCCCAGTGCGCGCGGCTGCTCGTGGATTTCCTTCTGCATGAAGTGGCGGTACGGGCCCAGCTCCAGCGATGCCAGCGACACGTCGGACAGGTGCACATCGCGCTCGACCGGCCGGTCATGCTCATCGAAGATGCGCACGCCATCGCGACGGATCTCGGCGGTGTCGCCCTCTTCCAGGAAGATCACCTTGCGGGTGGCCGAGATCACCGCCGAGACGTCGGAGGCGACGAAATTCTCGCCCTCGCCAAGGCCCACCAGCAGCGGGCAGCCCATGCGCGCGCAGACGAAGCGCTCCGGCTCGGCACGGCTGACCACGGCCAGCGCGTAGGCGCCGGTCAGCTCCTTCACCGTGTGCTGCAGCGCCACCAGCAGGTCATCGCCGCCCTTCAGGTGATGGTGGATCAGGTGCGCGATGACTTCGGTGTCGGTCTGCGACTCGAAGGTGTAGCCCATCGCACGCAGTTTCTCGCGCTGCTCTTCGTGGTTCTCGATGATGCCGTTGTGCACCAGCGCCACGCCGTGGCTGATGTGCGGATGCGCGTTGGCCTCGGTGACGCCACCATGGGTGGCCCAGCGGGTGTGGCCGATGCCCAGCACCGCATGGAAGCCTTCGGCTTCAGCCGCCGTCGCCATTTCCGATACGCGGCCGGTACGGCGCACACGCCGTACCTCGGGGCGCTCGGCGTGGTCGATCACCGCGATACCCGAGGAGTCATAGCCACGGTACTCAAGCCGCTTCAGGCCTTCGATCAGTACCGGCACCACGTCGCGATCGGCGATTGCACCCACGATTCCACACATGTCACGCGTTTCCTTGAAGACGATCGGCGCATTCTAGCCCGCGCGTCCGGCTTCGCCCTCCTGTCCGCTTAATGAAAGTGTCCGGAAAGGTGTCCGCGGACACCCGGACACTCGTGCGAGCCACCCAAATCATTGATCTGCAATGAATTAAAGTTGGCACGCTACGTGCTTGGTACTCGCTACCACCGTCAGGCACGCACCGATGATCCGCGACACTTCCGCACAGGACCAGATCGTTTCCTCCGCCCCGGCCGGCACCTCCCGCGCAAGCTGGCACCGCTACCGCTGGCCGGCGCTGGGCGCCATCGCGCTGCTGGCCGGCATCGGCTGGGCGGTGCATGCCTGGTCCAATGCCAGCCGCTCCTTCGACAGCAGCCGCGTGCGCATCGCGGAGGTGAAGCGGGGCGATCTGGTCCGCGACATCGCCGCCGATGGACGGGTGATCGCGGCCAACAGCCCGATCCTGTATGCCGTGTCGGCCGGCACCGTCGACCTGAAGGTCGTTGCCGGTGACGTGGTGAAGAAGGGCCAGGAGCTGGCGATCATCGACAGCCCGGAACTGCGCAGCAAGCTGGCCCAGGAACAGGCAACGCTGGCGGGCCTGGAAGCCGAGGCCAGCCGCGCCGCGCTGGACGCGACCCTGGCCCGCGCCAAGTCGCGCAAGGAAACCGACCAGGCCACGATCGAACGGCAGGCCGCCGACCGCGACCTGCAGCGCTACCAGCGCGGCTATGACGGCGGTGCGGTGCCGCAGATCGACCTGGCCAAGGCCAAGGACTCGCTGAAGAAGGCCGACATCACCCTGGCCAACGCCACCACCGATGCGCGCCTGCAGAGCCAGGGCGCGGACCTGGATGCCCGCAACAAGCGCCTGCTGGCCGACCGCCAGAAGGCCGTGGTGGCCGAGGTGCAACGCCAGGTCGATGCACTGACCCTGCGCGCGCCGTTCGATGGCCAGGTCGGCCAGGTGCAGGCCGTCCAGTCCACCAACCTGGCCGCCAATGCACCGGTGCTGGGCGTGGTCGACCTGTCCAAGTTCGAAGTCGAGATCAAGGTGCCGGAAAGCTTCGCCCGCGACCTGGCGATCGGCATGCCGGCCCAGCTGACCGGCGGCAACGGCAAGCCCTTCCCGGGCGAGATCAGCGCGGTGTCGCCGGAAGTGGTCAACGGCGAGGTCAACGCCCGCGTGCGCTTTGCCAGTGCGCAGCCGGAAGGCCTGCGCCAGAGCCAGCGGATGTCGGTGCGGGTGCTGCTCGATACCCGCAAGGACGTGCTGAAGGTCGAGCGCGGCCCGTTCGTCGAGCAGGGCAATGGCATGGCCTACGTGATGGATGGCCGCACCGCCGTGCGGCGTCCGGTGGAACTGGGCGTCAGCAGCCTGGGCGAAGTGGAAATCAAGTCGGGTGTGCAGCCGGGCGACCGTATCGTGGTCTCCGGCAGCGACCTGTTCAAGGACGCCGAACGCGTCTCCGTCAACTGACACATCCTGGAGAGAGGACACCCCATGTACATGCTCGAAATGCGTTCGGTCGCCAAGGTCTTCCGCACCGAACAGGTGGAAACCCACGCGTTGCGCTCACTGGAACTGCAGGTCAAGGAGGGCGAGTTCGTCGCCGTCACGGGGCCGTCCGGCTCCGGTAAGACCACCTTCCTCAACATCGCCGGCCTGCTGGAGACCTTCACCAGCGGCACCTACCTGCTGGACGGCCAGGACGTGAGCACGCTGGGTGACGACGCCCGCAGCCGCCTGCGCAACCAGAAGATCGGTTTCATCTTCCAGGGCTTCAACCTGATCCCCGACCTGAACCTGTTCGACAACGTCGACGTGCCGCTGCGCTACCGCAAGATGAGCGCCAACGAGCGCCGCGAACGCATCGAGAAGGCGCTGACCCAGGTCGGCCTGGGCTCGCGCATGAAGCACTACCCGAATGAGCTGTCCGGTGGCCAGCAGCAGCGCGCGGCGATCGCGCGTGCGCTGGCTGGCAGCCCGCGCCTGCTGCTGGCCGACGAACCGACCGGCAACCTGGACACGCAGATGGCGCGCGGCGTGATGGAACTGCTGGAGGAGATCAACGCCGCCGGCACCACCATCGTGATGGTCACCCATGATCCGGAACTGGCCGCGCGTGCGCAGCGCAACGTGCACATCGTCGACGGCCAGGTCACCGACCTGGTCCGCGAGCCGGTGCTGGCCACGCCGCGCCACATCGTCGCCGTCAACGAGTGAGGCCCGGCCATGTTCGCCTACTACGCCCGATTGGCGGTACGCAGCTTCCGCCGCAACAAGGTCCTGACCGCGCTGATGGTGGTGGCCATCGCGCTCGGCATCGGTGCCTCGATGACCACCCTGACCGTGTTCCACGTCCTGTCCGGCAACCCCATTCCGGACAAGAGCGAGCGCCTGTTCTACGCGCAGATCGACCCGCGGCCCCGCAACGGCTTCGGCCTTGAGGAGGAACCGGAAGAGCAGATGACGCGCTATGACGCCGAAGCGCTGCTGCGCGAAGCGAAAGCCGAGCGCCAGGTGATGATGACTGCCGGTGATGCAACGATCGAACCGGACAACAGTACGCTCAAGCCGTTCTCCATCGACACCCGCTGGACCTCGGCCGACTTCTTCCCGATGTTCAACGTGCCCATGCAGTACGGGCGGCCGTGGACCCGCGAGGACGACAACGGGCGGGCCCGCGTGGCCGTCATCTCCAAGGCGCTCAACGAGAAGCTGTTCCAGGGCGCGAACAGCGTCGGTCGCGAAATCCGGCTCGAGGGCAATGCGCTGCGCATCGTCGGCGTCATGAAGGCCTGGAACCCGGAGCCACACTTCTTCGACCTCACCACCGGCGCGTTCGGCAAGGAAGAGGATCTGCTGGCGCCGATCTCCACCTCGTTCGATCTGCAGCTGGGCAGCAATGGCAACATGAACTGCTTCGGTGAAAATCCCGACGGCGCCAACAGCTACTCCGTCAACGCGCCCTGCGCCTACCTGCAGTACTGGGCAGAGATGGATCCGTCCAAGGCCGGCGACTACCGGCGCTATCTGGAGAACTACTCCAGCCTGCAGCGCCAGGCCGGCCGCTTCGAACGCCCGGTCAACGTCCGCCTGCGCAACGTGATGGAGTGGCTGGACTTCAAGGGCGCTGTACCCAACGACGTGCGGCTGCAGCTGTGGCTGGCCCTGGGCTTCCTCGGCGTCTGCCTGGTCAACACGGTCGGCCTGCTGCTGGCCAAGTTCCTGCGCCGCAGCGGCGAGATCGGTGTGCGCCGCGCGCTGGGCGCCAGCCGCGGCCAGATCTTCCTGCAGTGCCTGGTCGAAGCCGGTGCCGTGGGTGTGGTCGGCGGCGTGCTCGGCATCGGACTGGCCCTGCTGGGGCTGTACGCGGTCCGCCAGCAGCCCGTCAGCTACGCGCAGCTGGCCCACCTGGATGGCAGCATGCTGCTGCTCGCGCTGGGCCTGACCCTGCTCGCCAGCCTCGCCGCCGGCTTCCTGCCCGCCTGGCGCGCGATGCAGGTCACTCCCGCCATCCAGCTCAAGTCGCAGTAAGCACGAGAACGAGGACCTCCCATGGACATCCGCCCCATCCTCAGCACCCTGCGCCGGCACAAGACCGCTGCCGCGCTGATCGTGCTTGAAATCGCCCTGACCTGCGCCATCGTCTGCAATGCCCTGTTCCTGGTCAGCCAGCGCGTGGAGCGCATCAGCCGGACCAGCGGCATGGCCGAAAACGAGCTGGTCCTGGTCCGCGTGACCGGCGTCGGCAAGCAGACCGATGCCGCCGCCCGCACCCGCGAGGACCTGGCATCGCTGCGCGCCATCCCCGGGGTCACCGCGGTCAGCGTGATCAACCAGGTGCCGTTCCGCAACAGCTCGTCCAACACCAGCATTTCGCGCGAAATGAACCAGGAACGGCCGACGGCCAGCGTCGGCATGTACACGTTCTCCGAAGACGCCTTGCGCACGCTGGGCCTGAACCTGGTTGCCGGCCGCGACTTCCAGCCGGCCGAGTACTTCGACTTCGACAACCTGAGCAAGGCCAACGGCACGCCGGTGATCCTCAGCCAGGCCGCCGCGCACAAGATGGCGCCGGACGGCAATGCGCTGGGCAAGACGTACTACATGGGCAAGCAGACGGTGAACGTGATCGGCATCGTCGATACGCTGGCCACGCCCAATGGCTGGGGCAACAACTGGGATGACACCATGATCATGCCGGTGCGCCGCGTCTTCGGCGATGGCATCTACATGCTGCGCACCGATCCTGCGCGCCGCGATGAGGTGCTCAAGGCCGCACTGTCCGCCCTGGACCGCAACGATCCCAACCGACTGATCCGCGAGAAGCAGTCGTTCACCGACCAGCGCGAGGACTTCTTCAAGAACGACCGCGCAATGGTCGGCCTGCTGATCACCGTCTGCGTGGCGCTGCTGGTGGTCACTGCGCTCGGCATCGTCGGGCTGGCCAGCTTCTGGGTGCAGCAGCGCAGCAAGCAGATCGGCATCCGCCGCGCGCTCGGCGCCACCCGGGGCCAGATCCTGCGCTACTTCCAGACCGAGAACTTCCTGCTGGCCACGCTGGGCATCGTGCTGGGCATGCTGGCCGCCTACGCGATCAACCTGGCACTGATGAACCTGTACGAGCTGCCGCGCATGCCGCTGCTGTACCTGCCGCTGGGCGCCCTGCTGCTGTGGACGCTGGGCCAGGTCGCGGTGTTCGGCCCGGCGCGCCGCGCTGCGGCGGTCCCCCCCGCAGTCGCCACGCGCGGAGCCTGAGATGCGCACACGTCTGATGACCCTGCTGATGCTCCTCCCACTGCCGGCAGTTGCCGGCGGTGGCAGCGCAAGCACCCTGCAGTGGCAGCAGGGCGAGGCCCGGCTGGCGCTGCACTCGACCGATGGGCAGATCCAGGTGGAGGCGGCGCGCCCGGAGGGCCGATTCGGTGTCCGCCGCGGGGACCGCATCCTGCGCGTGGATGACACGCCCGTGTACCAGATCGATCACCTGTCCCGGGCGCTGATCGATTCCCCCGCCGCGCGGGCCTACCTGCTGCTGCGGCGGGAGCGACGGCTGGTGAGCGTCGCGGTGGATGTGGACGCCTGGCGCCAGGCGCTGGACGCTCCGCCGCCGCCCCCGCCGCCGCCGCCTCCTCCGCCCCGCCCCTGAGAAGCGGCAACGCCTGCATGGCCACGGCTTTGGCTATGCTTGATGGGTGGCGCCGGGCTCTCCCGGCGTACGGACACGAACACGGCTCCATCGGTGCCGCCCATCCCTTTCTGCAGAACCGCTTGATGCCTTCGATCCTGATCATCGATGACAACGCCAGTGTGGGCACCGCGCTGGACGTGCTGTTCTCCCTGCACGACATCGACACCCTGCAGGCGCAGAGCCCGGCCGAGGGCCTGGCTCTGCTGGAGTCGCAGCCGGTCGACCTGGTGATCCAGGACATGAACTTCAGCGAGGACACCACCTCCGGCGAGGAGGGCGAAGCGCTGTTCGCACAGATCCGCGCGCGCCACCCGGACCTGCCGGTGATCCTGCTGACTGCCTGGACCCACCTGAGCAGCGCAGTGGACCTGGTCAAGGCCGGTGCCGCCGACTACCTGGCCAAGCCGTGGGACGACCGCAAGCTGCTGACCACGGTCAACAACCTGCTGGAACTGTCCGAGGCCCGTCGCGAGCTGGACCGGCGGCGCGCGCGTGAGCTGCGGCAGCGCACTGCGCTGGAGGAGAAGTACGACCTGTGTGGCGCGGTCTTCGCCGATCCGGCCAGCGAGCGCGTCATCGCCCTGGCCTGCCAGGTCGCGCGCTCGGAGCTGCCCGTGCTGATCACCGGTCCCAACGGCGCTGGCAAGGAGAAGATCGCGCAGATCATCCAGGCCAACTCGCTGGTGGCCAAGGGCCCGTTCGTCACGGTCAACTGCGGCGCACTGCCGTCGGAACTGATCGAGGCGGAACTGTTCGGCGCCGAGGCCGGCGCGTATACCGGCGCCAACAAGGCACGCGAAGGCAAGTTCGAAGCTGCCGACGGCGGCACGCTGTTCCTGGATGAGATCGGCAACCTGTCGCTGGGCGGGCAGATGAAGCTGTTGCGCGTGCTGGAGACCGGCCGCTTCGAGCGCCTGGGCTCCAACCGCGAACGACAGGTCAAGGTCCGCGTGGTCAGCGCGACCAACGCCGACCTGCCGGCGATGATCCGCGACGGCAGCTTCCGCGAGGACCTGTATTACCGCCTCAACACGGTCGAACTGGTGCTGCCGCCGCTGGCCGAACGTCCGGGTGACATCGTGCCGCTGGCCGAGCGCTTCCTGGCTGCCGGCAAGCCGCTGGCCAGCGCCGCCGCTGCCGCCCTGCAGCGGCACCCGTGGCCGGGCAACGTGCGCGAACTGCGCAACGTGATCCAGCGCGCCGAACTGCTGGCGACCGGCAACCGCATCGACGTGGCCGATCTCAACCTGCCGCGTGCGGCACCGGCACCACGCGCCACCGCGAGCGCCGGCAATGATCCAGACCGCGCGCGCATCGAGGACGTGCTGGCGCGCCACCATGGCGTCATCGCCCAGGCGGCCGCCGAGCTCGGCCTGAGCCGCCAGGCGCTGTACCGGCGCATGGACCGGCACGGCATCCCACGCGAATGAAACGGCGCTCGTTCACCTTCCGCCTGTTCCTGCGCCTGCTGCCGGTGCTGGCCCTGGCCGCTGCGTTGCCGTGGCTGCTGGCCTACTGGATGGACCATGGCTGGGTGGTGACCTCGGTGTCGGCGGCGCTGCTGCTGGCGCTGATGTGGTGGACCCTGCGCCGCGCCACCGCTCCGGTGCGCTCGTTGATGCGCGCGCTGTCCGGCACCACCAGCAGCTACCGCGACGGCGAGTACACCTTCGGCGTGTACTGGCCGGACAACGACGAACTGGGCGACCTGGTGCAGGCCCACCGCGAGCTGGGCGATGTGCTGCGCGAACAGCGGCAGGGCCTGGTGCAGCGCGAACTGCTGCTGGACACGATGGTGCAGAACACGCCGGTGGCGATGCTGTTGATTGCATCCGGCGGCGATGGCATCGCCCGCGTGGTGTTCTCCAACCTGGCCGCGCGCAAGCTGCTGCACGGCGGCTGGAAGCTGGAGGGCCAGCGCCTGGAAGAGGTGCTGGAGCAGGTGCCGGTGGAGCTGCGCGATGCCATCGTCCGCGGCGGCGACAGCCTCTTTGCGGTGCATGCGGAGGGCGAAGAAGGCGATGAGGAGGACGAGCAGGTCTATCACCTCTCCCGCCGCGCCTTCCAGCTCAACGGCCGCCCTCACGATCTGCTGCTGGTGCGCCTGCTCACTGCCGAGCTGCGCCGCCAGGAAGTGCAGACGTGGAAAAAGGTGATCCGGGTGATCAGCCACGAGCTCAACAATTCGCTGGCACCGATCGCCTCGCTGGCCCATTCCGGCGGCGTGCTGGTGCAGCGGGAGCGTTTCGAACGGCTGCCCGAGATCTTCACCACCATCGAGGACCGGGCGCGCCACCTGGAGGGCTTCATCCGTGGCTATGCGCGCTTTGCCAAGCTGCCCCAGCCACAACTGCAGACCGTGCACTGGGCGCCCTTCCTGTCCAGCCTGCGCCAGCAGATCCCGTTCACCCTGGAGCAGGAGCCGGACGAGGAACTGAGCAGCCGCATCGACATCGCGCAGTTCGGGCAGGCGCTGTTGAACCTGCTGAAGAACGCCCACGAAGCCTGCGCCGAAGCCGATCCGCCCAATGATGACGTGCGGGTGCAGCTGACGCGGCTGCCGCAGTGGCTGCGCCTGGATGTGCTCGATCGCGGCAAGGGCATGAACGAGCAGGTGCTGCAGAACGCGCTGATGCCCTTCTATTCGACCAAGCGCAATGGCACCGGCCTGGGATTGGCGCTGACCCGCGAGATCGTGGAGGCGCACGGGGGACGGGTGTCGCTGCAGAACCGCGGTGATGGCGGCTTGTGCGTGTCGATCCTGTTGCCGGTGGCTTGATCGAATAGATCCACGCCATGCGTGGATGTGCCGAGCCAGGTCGGCACCTACCCAACCTGCCGCATCGCCACCCGCAGGTGCATCGGGAACCCCAACGCAGCCTCTTCGGCCATCACCGCGCGCAGGCCCTCGCTCCACTCCGCTTCCGGCACTTCAACGAACCCTTCGCTGGCGTAGAAGGCTGCATTCCACGGGACATCGCTCAAGGTGGTCAGCACCGCAGCGGCAAAACCGGCCGCCCTGGCCTGCGCCACGGCATGCCGCAGCAGGGCACGGCCATGGCCACGACGCGCATGTGCCGGGTCCACATCCATCTGCACGACATGGAACTCGCCGCACAGCTCGCCGCCCAGCAGGTAACCCGCAATACCGCCTTCAGCGGCATCGACCACCCACAGCTGCCCGCGCCGAAGGCCATCCTGCAGTGCCTGCAGGTCCAGGCCGTGGCCGGCAAACACCGGATAGGCTTCGTGGCCCTTCAGCAGTTCGCCGGCACGCTGTTCAATTGCCGGCAACAGGCCGAGCTCGTCGGCGCGCGGGACACGTGGCTCAGGGCTTCTTGACCGGGCGCTTCCAGCCATCGATCGTTTCCTGTCGTGCGCGCGCCAGGGTCAGCTTGCCGTCCGGAGCGGTGCGGGTGATGACCGAACCCGCGGCGATGGTGGCGCCCTCGCCGATCGTCAGCGGCGCCACCAGCGAGCTGTTGGAGCCGATGAACGCGTTGTCGCCGATGGTGGTGGTGGACTTGTTCACGCCATCGTAGTTGCAGGTGATCGTGCCGGCACCGATGTTGACCCGGCTGCCGATCTCGGCATCGCCCAGGTAGGTGAGGTGGTTGGCCTTGCTGCCGACGCCAAGCGTGACCTTCTTGGTTTCAACGAAGTTGCCGACGTGCACGCCATCGGCCAGCACGGTACCGGGGCGCAGGCGCGCGAACGGTCCCACCAGCGCGGCACCTTCGGTGACCACGCCTTCCAGATCGCAGTGCGCGCGCACCTCGGTGCCCGGGCCCAGATTGACATCCTTCAGGCGATTGAACGGGCCCACGGTGACGCCGTCACCGAGCACGATGTTGCCCTCGAGGATGACATCGACATCGATCAGCACGTCACTGCCGACGGTGACCGTGCCGCGGATGTCCAGGCGCGCCGGATCGCGCACCCGCGCGCCCTGCGCGCACAACGCCCGCACCGCGCGACGCTGCCACGCACGCTCCAGCTGCGACAGCTGCCAGGGATCGTTTGCGCCTTCGGCTTCCTGCGCGTCGGCCACCAGCGCCATTTCGGCCGGGGTGTACTCATGCGCGGCGAAGGCGAACACGTCGGTGAGGTAGTACTCGCCCTGTGCGTTGCTGTTGGACAGCTGCGACAGCCAGCGCCGCAGCGCGGTGGATTCAGCGGCGATGATTCCGGTGTTGATCGTGCGCACGCGCAGCTGGTCGTCGGTGGCGTCCTTCTGCTCGACGATCGCGCCGACCCTGCCCTCGGCGTCACGCAGCACGCGCCCGTAACCGGTCGGATCATCGACCTCGGCCACGAGCACCGCCAGTCGCCCCGGCTCGGCCAGCAGGTCGCGCAGCGTCTGCGCGCGGATCAGCGGCACGTCGCCGTACAGCACCAGCACCTGCGCGGCATCGGGCACCTGCGGCATTGCCTGCGCCACCGCGTGGCCGGTGCCGAGCTGTTGTGCCTGCTCGGCCCACTGCAGGTCGGGCTGGTCGGCAAAGTACTGCCGCACCGCCTCGCCACCGTGGCCGTAGACCACGTGGATGGCCGCCGGCTGCAACGCGCGGGCGGTATCGATCACGTGCGCCAGCATCGGCTGGCCGGCGATCGGCTGCAGCACCTTCGGCAGCACCGACTTCATGCGCTTGCCGGCGCCGGCGGCGAGGATGATGACGTGCAGGGCTTGGGTCATGGGAGCGGCGGTCCGTAATTCGTTGCCGGTGATTCTAGAGCGTGGGCCGTTAACATGGGCATCCCTCTTCCTTCACCATGCCGATGAGCCTCGTCCGCCAGGGAAGCGCCTACCTCGTGATTGGGCTCGTGCAGCTGCTGGTCGATTGGCTGGTGTTCGTGGCCGCCACCGCGCTGGGCATGCCGGTGGCGCCAGCCAACATCGCCGGTCGCCTGGGCGGCATGCTGCTGGGCTTCTGGCTCAATGGCCGCTACACCTTTGCAGAGGCCGGCACCCGCAAGCTGGGATGGAAGCGCTTCGCACGCTTCTTCGGGCTGTGGCTGCTGCTGACGGCGGCGAGCACGCTGCTGGTCAGCCTGGTCGACCAGGCGCTGGGCCTGCAGTACACCTGGCTGGCCAAGCCGCTGGTGGAAGGCGGTCTGGCGTGCGTGTCGTTCCTGTTGATGCGCTACGTGGTGTACCGCTGAGACGGCACCAGGATCGGGATCGGGGCTGGGATTGGTAGAGTCGACTGTCAGTCGACTGCGCTTCCATCAGGTCGCCAGAATGCCGCGCTGCGCGCGATAGTCGACTAACAGTCGACTCTACCCGGTCGACTCTACCCGGTCGGCTCCAGCCAGTCGGCCCTGCCCGCTCCAAATAAAAACGCCGGCACGGGGCCGGCGTTCTCGTGGATGCTGCGCGAGCCTCAGTGCTTGAGGGTCTTGCGCAGGCGCTCCAGTGCCTGCAGCTGGACGACGGCCTCGGCCAGCTTCTGCTGGGCTTCGGCCACTTCCATCGCTTCGCCGCGGTTGGCCAGGATGCGCTCGGCTTCTTCCTTGGCCTTGCGGACCGAGGCTTCGTCGATGTCCTGCGCGCGGATCGCGGTGTCGGCCAGCACGGTCACCACCTGCGGCTGCACTTCCAGGATGCCGCCGGAAATGGCGAAATCCAGCTGCTCGCCGTTCGGCGTGGTCACCACCACCTTGCCCGGCTTCAGGCGGGTGATCAGCGGCGCGTGCTTGGGCGCGATGCCCAGTTCGCCCAGCTCACCGGTGGCCACGACCAGGGTCGCTTCGCCACGGAAGATTTCCTGCTCGGCGCTGACGATGTCGCAACGGATCGTGCTCATGCAAATCTCTTCGCTGTTCGCGGCGGCGCAATGCCACCGTGGGGGTCCACCGGCGCGGGCGGTTGCCCGGCACCGGCGTCAGGTCGGGCAGGATCGCTCCCACCCGGCCCGGATCAGGCCTTCTCGGCCATCTTCTTGGCCTTCTCGACCGCTTCTTCGATGCCGCCGACCATGTAGAACGCCTGCTCCGGCAGGTGGTCGTATTCGCCATCGACGATGGCCTTGAAGCCACGGATGGTGTCCTTCAGCGGCACGTACTTGCCCGGCGAACCGGTGAACACTTCGGCCACGTGGAACGGCTGGCTGAAGAAGCGCTCGATCTTACGGGCGCGCGACACGGCCTGCTTGTCCTCTTCGGACAGCTCGTCCATGCCCAGGATCGCGATGATGTCCTTCAGTTCCTTGTACTTCTGCAGGGTCTGCTGGACGCGCTGGGCGGTGTCGTAGTGCTCGTGGCCGATGACCAGCGGGTCCATCTGGCGGCTGGTGGAGTCCAGCGGATCGACGGCCGGGTAGATACCCAGCGAGGCGATCGAACGCGACAGGGTCACGGTCGAGTCCAGGTGGGCGAAGGTGGTCGCCGGCGACGGGTCGGTCAGGTCGTCCGCGGGAACGTAGACGGCCTGGATCGAGGTGATCGAACCATTCTTGGTCGAGGTGATGCGCTCCTGCAGGACGCCCATTTCCTCAGCCAGGGTCGGCTGGTAACCCACCGCGGACGGCATGCGGCCCAGCAGTGCCGACACTTCGGTACCGGCCAGGGTGTAGCGGTAGATGTTGTCGACGAACAGCAGGACGTCCTTGCCCTTGCCGTTTTCGTCCTTCTCATCGCGGAAGTACTCGGCCATGGTCAGGCCGGTCAGGGCGACGCGCAGACGGTTGCCCGGCGGCTCGTTCATCTGGCCGTACACCATCGCCACCTTGTCCAGGACGTTGGAGTCCTTCATCTCGTGGTAGAAGTCGTTGCCCTCACGGGTACGCTCACCCACGCCGGCGAACACGGACAGACCGCTGTGCGCCTTGGCGATGTTGTTGATCAGTTCCATCATGTTGACGGTCTTGCCGACGCCGGCGCCGCCGAACAGGCCGACCTTGCCGCCCTTGGCGAACGGGCACATCAGGTCGATGACCTTGATGCCGGTTTCCAGCAGCTCGGTGGCCGGGGACTGGTCTTCATACGACGGCGCAGCGCGGTGGATTTCCCAGTTGTCGCTGGCAGCGACCGGGCCGGCTTCGTCGATCGGACGGCCCAGCACGTCCATGATGCGGCCCAGGGTGCCGGCGCCGACCGGCACCGAGATGCCACGGCCGGTGTTGACGGCAACCAGGTTGCGCTTCAGGCCGTCGGTGGAACCGAGGGCGATGGTACGCACCACGCCGTCGCCCAGCTGCTGCTGGACTTCGAGGGTGATCTCGGTGTTTTCCACCTTCAGTGCGTCGTACACCTTCGGCACCGATTCACGCGGGAAGTCGACGTCGACGACCGCGCCGATGATCTGAACGATCTTGCCCTGACTCATTGCTGCATCCTCTAATGTGTGCTTTGAACGAACGCGGTCAGACTGCTGCCGCGCCGCCGACGATTTCGGAGATTTCCTGGGTGATCGCTGCCTGGCGCGCCTTGTTGTAGACGAGCTGCAGGGTGCCGATCAGCTTGTTGGCGTTGTCGCTCGCCGCCTTCATCGCAACCATGCGTGCCGCATGCTCGGAGGCGACGTTTTCCAGCAGTGCCTGGTACACCAGCGACTCGATGTAACGCGTCATCACGTGCTCGAGCACGGTCGCGGCATCGGGTTCGTACAGGTAATCCCAGTCGTGGTGAGCGACCTGCTTCTCAGCCGGCGGCAGCGGCAGCAGCTGATCGAAGCTGGCCTTCTGCACCATGGTGTTCACGAAGCGGTTGTAGACCAGGTACACGCGGTCGATCTTGCCTTCGGTGAAGGCGTCGAGCATGACCTTGATCACACCGATCAGCGATTCCAGCTTCGGCACGTCGCCGATGTGGGTCACGCTGCCGACCATGTTGACCTTCACGCGGCGGAAGAAGGTCGAAGCCTTCTGGCCAATGGTCACCAGGTCCACTTCGGCACCCTTGTCCTGCCATGCCTTGGCTTCGCCCAGCATCTTGCGGAACAGGTTGTTGTTCAGGCCGCCGGCCAGACCGCGATCGGAGGAGATCACGATGAAACCGACCCGCTTGACCTGCTCGCGCTCGACCAGGAACGGATGCTGGTAGTCGGTGCTGGCCTGGGCCAGATGACCGATCACCTGCTTCATCGCCTGCGCGTACGGACGCGAGGTCTTCATCCGATCCTGCGCCTTGCGGATCTTGGAGGCCGAGACCATTTCCAGGGCGCGCGTCACCTTGCGGGTGTTCTGCACGCTCTTGATCTTGGTTTTGATTTCGCGTCCGCTTGCCATCTCTTGTTTCCCGTGGCGCGGGGCTGATGCCCCGCGTTGTTCAACCGTTTGTCATCTGGTCCAGCGGAGCCAGCGGCTCCGCTCTACAGGACCGCGATTACCAGCTGCCGGTGGTCTTGAACTCGGCGATGCCCTTCTTGAAGGCACCTTCGATGTCGTTGTCCCAACCGCCGGTGGCGTTGACCTTGCTGATCAGCTCGCCCTGGGTGTTGGCGAAGTGGGCGTGCAGGCCTTCTTCGAACGCCAGCAGCTTGTTGACCGGCACGTCGTCGAGGTAACCCTCGTTGACGGCGTAGATCGACAGCGCCTGGTTGGCGATCGACATCGGCGCGTACTGCTTCTGCTTCATCAGCTCGGTGACGCGCTGGCCACGCTCCAGCTGCTTGCGGGTCGCTTCGTCCAGGTCCGAGGCGAACTGCGCGAACGCAGCCAGCTCGCGGTACTGGGCCAGCGAGATACGGATGCCGCCCGACAGCTTCTTGATGATCTTGGTCTGGGCCGAGCCACCGACGCGCGACACCGAGATACCAGCGTTCACGGCCGGACGGATGCCGGCGTTGAACAGGTCGGTTTCCAGGAAGATCTGGCCGTCGGTGATCGAGATCACGTTGGTCGGAACGAAGGCGGACACGTCGCCGGCCTGGGTCTCGATGATCGGCAGCGCGGTCAGCGAACCGGTCTTGCCGGTGACCTTGCCTTCGGTGAACTTCTCGACGTATTCCTCGGACACGCGGGCCGCGCGTTCCAGCAGGCGCGAGTGCAGGTAGAACACGTCACCCGGGTAGGCTTCACGGCCCGGCGGGCGCTTCAGCAGCAGCGAGATCTGGCGGTAGGCCACGGCCTGCTTGGACAGATCGTCGTACACGATCAGCGCGTCTTCGCCGCGATCCATGAAGTACTCACCCATGGTGCAGCCCGAGTAGGCGCTGATGTACTGCATGGCGGCCGATTCGGAGGCGGTCGCGGCCACCACGATGGTGTGGGCCAGCGCGCCGTTCTCTTCCAGCTTGCGCACGATGTTGGCGATGGTCGACGCCTTCTGGCCGATCGCAACGTACACGCACTTGATGCCGGTGCCCTTCTGGTTGATCACCGCATCGATCGCCATGGCGGTCTTGCCGGTCTGGCGGTCACCGATGATCAGCTCACGCTGGCCACGGCCGATCGGGATCATCGAGTCGACCGACTTGTAACCGGTCTGCACCGGCTGGTCGACCGACTTGCGCCAGATCACGCCCGGCGCAACACGCTCCACCGGAGCGGTCAGGTCGGTGCCCAGCGGGCCCTTGCCATCGATCGGCTCGCCCAGCGCGTTGACCACGCGGCCCAGCAGTTCCGGACCGACCGGCACTTCCAGGATGCGGCCGGTGGTCTTGGCGACGTCGCCTTCGCGCAGGTGCTCGTAGTCACCCAGGACCACGGCGCCGACCGAGTCGCGCTCCAGGTTCAGGGCCAGGGCGAAGGTGTTGTTCGGCAGTTCGATCATTTCGCCCTGCATCACGTCGGCCAGACCGAAGATGCGCACGATGCCGTCGGACACGCTGGTCACGGTGCCTTCGTTGCGCGATTCCGCGGCCAGCTTGACCTTCTCGATGCGGTTCTTGATCAGTTCGCTGATTTCGGAGGGGTTGAGCGTGGTTGCCATCGTCAAGTCCTAGTGCCGGCAGCGGGGCCGGACGTTAAATGAATTCAGTTAGCGAGCGCGGTCTGCAGACGGGCCAGCTTGCCCTTCAGCGAACCATCGATGACCACGTCGCCGGCGTCGATCACGGCGCCGCCGATCAGCGAGGCATCGACCGCGGTGGTCACGTCGACCTCGCGGTTGAAGCGCTTGCGCAGCGCAGCCTTGATCGCGTCCAGCTCACCGGCCGACAGTTCGGCCGCCGAGGTCACCGTGGCCTTGACCACGTGCTCGGCTTCGGCGCGCAGGGCGTCGAACATGCCGGAGATTTCCGGCAGCAGCGGCAGACGATGCGATTCGGCCAGGATGGCCAGGAAGCGCGAGTAGGTCTCGCCGTGCGACACCGGCGCCAGCAGGGCGACGGCGTCGTCACGACCCAGCTCCGGGTTGGCGAGCAGGGCCGCCACGCGCGGGTCGGCGGCGACGTGGGCGGAGAACGCCAGGGCGTCCGACCACGGCGCGAACGCGCCTTCGTCGCGCGCGGTCGCGAACGCGGCGCGGGCGTACGGGCGGGCAAGCGTGAGGGCCTGGCTCATCCTTAGATCTCCGAGGCCAGCTCGTCGAGCAGCGCCTTGTGGGCGTTGGCGTCGATTTCGCGCTTGAGCAGCTTTTCGGCACCGGTCACGGCCAGCGCGGACACCTGCTTGCGCAGATCTTCACGGGCACGGTTGGCGGCGGCGTCGATTTCAGCCTGGGCCAGTTCCTTCTGACGGGTGGCTTCGGTGATCGCTTCGTTACGGGCAGCATCAACGATCTGGTTGGCACGCGCGTGGGCCTGATCGATGATCTCGTTGGCCTTGGTGCGGGCTTCCTTCAGCGCTTCGTTGACCTTCTCCTGCGCCTGGGCCAGGTCTTTCTGGCTGCGGTCGGCCGCGGCGAGGCCTTCAGCAATCTTCTGCTGGCGCTCTTCGATCGCGTTCATCAGCGGCGGCCAGATCTTGGTCGCGATGATCCAGATCAGACCAGCGAAGGCCAGCGCCTGCGCAAGGAGGGTGAAATTGATATTCATGGTTAGCTCGATCGCTGGTTTCGGGGTGGACGCGCCGCCGTAGCGGCACATCCGGCCTTCATCCGAAACCGGGTGCATCAGCACCCGGTCGTCTCAAACCGCTGTATCAGCCGGCCAGAGCCTTGGTGACGGCGCCAGCGAAGGCAGCCGACAGCGGGTTGGCGAAGGCCAGCAGCAGGCCAACGGCGACCGAGATGATGAACGCGGCGTCGATCAGGCCGGCGGTGATGAACATGCGGACCTGCAGGACCGGGATCAGTTCCGGCTGGCGCGCGGCCGACTCCAGGAACTTACCAGCCATGATGGCCAGACCCAGACCGGCGCCCAGCGCGGCCAGGCCGATCATGATGCCGACGGCAAGGGCGGTGGAGCTCTGAATCTGCGCGAAGTTGGTCAGGACGGCGAAGTACATGGTTATCTCCAGGAACTTAAGTTGCTAAGGGTGATGAAACGGATGAAGGTTGAAACGCGTTGAAGCTTGAAACTCAGTGAGCGTCTTCCGACAGGCTCAGGTACACGATCGACAGCATCATGAAGATGAAGGCCTGCAGCGGGATCACCAGCAGGTGGAACAGCATCCAGCCAAGGCCGAACGCACCACCGGCAATGGCACCGAAGAAACCGGCACCACCCAGCACCCAGATCAGCAGGAACACGATTTCGCCGCCGAACATGTTGCCGAACAGTCGCATCGCCAGCGAGATCGGCTTGCTCAGCCACTCGACGATGTTGAGGATCAGATTGAACGGCATCATCCACTTGCCGAACGGCGCCGTCAGGAATTCCTTGATGAAGCCCAGCAGGCCCTTGGACTTCAGCGCGAAGAACAGCATCAGGAAGAACACGCTGATGGCCATGCCGAGGGTGGCGTTGACGTCAGCGGTCGGTACCGGCTTCCAGTAATGGATGCCCGCCCATTCCAGCGGCTTGGCGATGAAGTCGGCCGGGATCATCTTGATCAGGTTCATCATCAGGATCCAGAAGAAGATCGTGATGGCGATCGGCGTGACCAGCTTGCTCTTGCCGTGATAGGTGTCCTTGGCCTGGCGGTCGACGAATTCCAGGCAGATCTCGACGAAGGCCTGCCACTTGCCCGGCACGCCGGCAGTGGCCTTGCGGGTGCCCAGCCAGAACGCGACCACGATCACCAGGCCCATCAGGACGGCGGTGAGGAAGGTATCGACGTGGATATGCCAGAACATACCCTCACCCTTGCCGACCGGCGCGGTCAGGTTGTGCAGGTGATGCTGGATGTAGCTGGTAGGGGTTAGAGCCTCGCCCGCCATGTGTCCGGAACCTTCAGTTAATTGAATTCTGTCAACGCCTGGCCATAGCCAGGACCTGGAACATCAAGCCGACGGCGATACCGGCCAACAGCGCCAATGCAGGCAGCTTGAAGACCAGAAACCCCACCAGCAGGACGCCGAAAACCACGACCCACTTGGCCACGATCGCAATGATCAGGCGAGCCATCGCCGATCCTGCGGCCACCGCGCCACCGCCCAGTGCCATCCGTGCAGCCACCCAGCCACCGGCGGAAATCGCCACTCCGGACGCCAGAGCACCGAGGGCATATTTCGGACCCACCAGCAGGAAGGCCAGGGCCAGGACAGCGACCGCGGCCAGCGGGTAGACCGCGGCGCGCAGCATCAGTCGCCGACCCGCATCAACGGAGTTCAGCACAGGACGTCCCGCGTGGTTGCAAGTGGAAGGCTGAGGCGGCTAAAGCAGGGGGGCCTCATCGAGCCGCCAAATTATAGCAATGGGACAATTTGCGAGACAACCGCTGCCTGTTCATCCCTGGAAGCCGCAAGTTGCGGTAACGGTTACATTTTTGCGTGCCACCAGGGGGACAATGACGTCCGCACCATGTTGCGGCGCAGTATTGAACTTTGGTCGCAGGCTGCGGAACTTTCGTCAGGCAAGCCGGTCCGATCATTCGACCTGCCTGCAGCATCCTCGTCGGCTCCACCCCGCAGGTCCCACGATGGCCCCGAAGCCCCGCTCCGGGGCCATCCTTTTGCAGGATCGCGACAGGGCTGAACCGTACACGCCCCATGGACCATACGTTCACGCATGGTGGACGCGTGCGTCCGGCACAGTGGTCTTCATTCTGATGAACCACTGCAAGGACTCTTCGATGCGCCCCGTACCCACCCTGCTCGCCCTTTCCCTGCTCGCCGCCGGCGCTTCGTTCGCCTCTGCGGCCCACGCCGCCGAAGGCGATGACCGCTTCGCCATCCGCCTGGGTGCGATGAACATCGACTCGGACAACACGCTGCGCGGCAGCACCACCGTGGCCGGCCAGGACATCTCCCTGGACCAGGACTTCAAGCTGGGCGGCAAGGAATGGGAGCCGCGCATCGACGGCATGTTCCGCATCAGCAACCGCCAGCGCCTGCTGTTCAACTACTTCAAGTACGACAAGGACCGCCGCGAGACGCTCGACCAGGGCATTTCCTTCGGCGGTGAGACGGTGCCGGCCGGCAGCTTCGTGAAGGGCGAGCTGAAGTACCAGGTGGCCAGCCTGGTCTACGACTACTCGGTCGTCGATACCGACACCTTCGACCTGGGCCTGCAGATCGGTGGCGAGTACGCCAAGGTCAGCACCAAGGGCTACGCCGACCTGGGCACTGTGTACGAAGGCCAGTTCCTCAACGAGAAAGCCGACGGCGTGGCACCGGTGGTGGGTGCACGCATGACCTTCACTCCGTCCGAGCGCTGGATGATCACGCTGCAGGGCCAGTACCTCAACACGCGCTGGGGCAGCTTCGATGACTACAAGGGCGACCTGAGCCGCGCCAATGCGATCGTCGATTATCGCTTCACCAAGAACTTCGGCGTATTCGCCGGCTACGACTGGTTCAAGCTGGACGTGGACAAGAAGGGCAGCGACGGCACGGTCGGCCTGAAGCAGGAGTTCAAGGGCCCGGTGGCCGGCATCAGCTTCGTGTTCTGATCCCCTGCCCCTTCCACGGCATCTTCTCTCCTGGCGCGGCCTCCGGAACATCGGGGCCGCGTTTTTTGTGGGTTGCTGGCGAAGAGCAGAAGCGGGTTGGTCGAGCGCCGGAGGGAGCGGGGGCTGCGTGCGAATGTCCCCCGGCGCCGGCCTGCGGCCGGCACCTCCTCCTTTACTTCGCACACAACCCCCGCTCCCTCCGCGTGTAAGGCATCCCGGCGGCCCAGGCTGTGGCTCTCGACTATCCGCAAGTCGAGCCGCTGCGCGGGTGGCAATTGCCGTAGACGCATGCGTGGTCGAGCGCTGGAGGGAGCGGGGGCTGCATGCGAATGTCCCCCGGCGCAGGCCTGCGGCCGGCGCCTCCTCCTTCACTTCGCACACAACCCCCGCTCCCTCCGCGTATCAGGCATCCAGGCGGCCGTGGCAGAACAGCCGGCTGTGGCTGCTCCGTCCGCAAGCCGAGCCACTGCGCGGGTGGCAGGCATTTCGACAAAGTAAAGGAGGAGGCGACCGCCGCAGGCGGGCGACGGGGGACATTTGTCGAAATGCCTGCCACCCACGCAGTGGCCCAGACCCTCGCGATGTGCTGCCGAAGGCATCCCCGCAGCCAACAAAAAACCCCGGCAGAAACCGGGGCTTTTCGTTCGGAACGGCGCGGGCGCCTTACTTCTTCTTCGGCATGTACAGATCGGTGATCGTGCCGTCGTAGATTTCCGAGGCCATCGCCACCGACTCGCTCAGCGTCGGGTGGGCGTGGATGGTGTGGCCGATGTCCTCGGCTTCCGCACCCATCTCGATCGCCAGGCCGATCTCGGCCAGCAGGTCACCGGCATGCACGCCAACGATCGCGCCACCGATGATGCGGTGCGTCTCTTCGTCGAAGATCAGCTTGGTGAAGCCCTCGGTGCGACCGATGCCGATCGCGCGGCCGCTGGCCGCCCACGGGAACTTGGCCACGCCGACCTTCAGGCCCTTGGCCTTGGCTTCGGTCTCGGTGACGCCAACCCAGGCGATTTCCGGGTTGGTGTAGGCCACCGACGGAATCACGCGGGCCACCCACTCCTTCTTGTGGCCGGCCGCCACTTCGGCCGCCAGCTTGCCCTCGTGCGTAGCCTTGTGGGCCAGCATCGGGTTGCCGACGATATCGCCGATGGCAAAGATGTGCGGCACGTTGGTGCGCATCTGCCGATCGACCGGGATGAAGCCACGATCGGTGACCTGCACGCCGGCCTTTTCGGCATCGATCTTCTTGCCGTTCGGCGAACGGCCCACGGCCACCAGCACGCGGTCGAAGGTGCCCTTCGCCAGCGCCGGCGCCTGGCCTTCCTCGGCGGCGTCGAAGGTCACGGTGATGCCCTTGGCGTCGGCAGTGACACCCGATGCCTTGGTCTTCAGGTGCACGTCGATGCCCTGCTTCTTCAGGCGGTCGGCCAGCGGCTTGACCAGGTCCTTGTCGGCACCCGGCATCAGCTGGTCCATGAACTCGACCACGGTGACCTTGCTGCCCAGCGCGCTGTACACGGTGGCCATTTCCAGGCCGATGATGCCGCCACCGACGACCAGCAGCGAACCCGGCACTTCGGCCAGCTCCAGCGCGTCGGTGGAATCCATCACGCGCTTGTCGTCCCACGGGAAGTTCGGCAGCTTCACCGCCTGCGAACCGGCGGCGATGATGCACTTCTGGAAGCGCAGCAGCTGGGTGCTGCCGTCAGCAGCGGTGATTTCCAGCTCGTTGGCCGAAACAAACCTGCCGACGCCCTGCACGTTGCGGACCTTGCGCTGCTTGGCCATGCCGGCCAGGCCCTTGGTCAGCTGGTTGACGACCTTTTCCTTGTACTCGCGCAGCTTGTCCAGGGTGATGGTCGGCTTGCCGAACTCGACGCCGAAATCACCGGCGTGGGCCACTTCGTCGATCACCGCAGCAGCATGCAGCAGCGCCTTGGACGGAATGCAGCCCACGTTGAGGCAGACGCCGCCGAGGCTGGCGTAACGTTCAACCAGCACCGTATCCAGGCCAACGTCAGCGGCGCGGAAGGCGGCGGTGTAACCGCCCGGGCCCGAGCCCAGCACGACCATTTCGCATTCAATGTCGGCCGGCTTGCCACTGGACAGCGCCGGCTTCGGCGCGGCCGGCTCGGCCGGGGCACGGTGCGACGGAGTCACCGGCGGCTTGCTGGCCGGGGCGGCCGCAGCGGGCGCCGGCGCAGCGGCCTTGGCCGGGGCTTCGGCGGCACCTTCAGCATCCAGCACCACGACCACGGCGCCTTCGGACAGGGTGTCGCCCAGCTTGACCTTGATTTCCTTCACCACGCCGGCGGCCGAGGACGGCACTTCCAGGGTGGCCTTGTCCGATTCCAGGGTCACCAGACCCTGATCCTTCTTCACCGTGTCGCCGACGGCGACCAACACTTCAATCACCGGCACATCGCTGTAATCGCCGATGTCGGGAACCTTGACTTCAATCGTGGCCATGGTGGGTTTTCCTCATGCCCGGCCGGCGCCGCCGGCGGGCTGTCACTGCATCTGTTCACGCGGCCGCGCCAGGGGCAGCGGCCGCACGGTGGGGGCGAAGCGGTGCGTTACAGCAGCACGCGGCGCATGTCGGCCAGTACCTGCGACAGGTACGTGGTGAAGCGTGCGGCCAGGGCGCCATCGATGACGCGGTGGTCGTAGCTCAGCGACAGCGGCAGCATCAGCTTCGGTGCGAAGTCCTTGCCGTTCCAGACCGGCTGGATGGACGACTTGGAGACGCCCAGGATGGCCACTTCCGGCGCGTTGACGATCGGGGTGAACGCGGTGCCGCCAATGCCGCCCAGCGAGCTGATCGAGAAGCAGCCGCCGCTCATGTCGGCCGGGCCCAGCTTGCCGTCGCGCGCCTTCTTGGCCAGTTCGCCGGTTTCCTGCGCGATCTGCACCACGCCCTTCTTGTCCACGTCGCGGATCACCGGCACGACCAGGCCGTTCGGCGTGTCGGCGGCAAAGCCGATGTGGAAGTACTTCTTCAGGGTCAGGTTTTCGCCGCTGGCATCGAGCGAGGCGTTGAACTCCGGGAACTTCTTCAGCGCCGCAGCGCTGGCCTTGATCAGGAAGGCGAGCATGGTCAGCTTGATGCCGGCCTTCTCGTTTTCCTTGTTCAGCGCCACGCGCAGGGCTTCCAGGTCGGTGATGTCGGCCTGTTCGAACTGGGTCACGTGCGGGATCATCGCCCAGTTGCGGGCCAGGTTCGCACCGGAGATCTTCTTGATGCGCGACAGCGGCTGGACTTCGGTCTCGCCGAACTTGCTGAAGTCGACCTTCGGCCACGGCAGCAGGTTCAGGCCACCACCGGCGGCGACGGCGCCACCGCCGGCAGCCGGCACGCCACCGCTGAGCGCGGCCTTGACGAACTTCTGCACGTCGCCCTTGGTGATGCGGCCGCCCTTCTCGGTGCCGTTGACCTGCAGCAGGTCCACGCCCAGCTCGCGGGCGAACACGCGCACTGCCGGGGTGGCGTACGGCACCTTGGCCGGCAGCACGCCGTCGGCGTTGAACTGCACCGGCGGGCTGGACGGGGTACCGGCCGAGGCGATCTCGCGGGCCGCCAGCTTGTCCGGCTGGGCCGGAACGGCCACCGGCTCGACCTTGGTGGCGGTCTCGGCAGCGGCCGGGGCGGCGGCAGCAGCGGCCTTGCTCGGGGCCGGTGCGGCAGCGCCTTCGGCCTCGATGATGGCGACCACGGCACCCTGCGACAGGGTGTCGCCGACCTTGACCTTCAGCTCCTTGACCACGCCGGCCACCGACGACGGCACTTCCATGGTCGCCTTGTCGCTTTCCAGCGTCACCAGGCCCTGGTCCTTCTTGACCGTGTCGCCCACGGCGACCAGCACTTCGATGACCGGGATGTCGGTGTAATCGCCGATGTCCGGCACCCGGGCTTCAACCGCACCGCCGCTGGCAGCCGGGGCAGCCGGTGCGGCAGCCGCCGGGGCCGGCGCGCTCTGGGTGGCGGCAGCCGGGGCAGCGGCCTTGGCCGGGGCCGGTGCGGCGGCGGCCGGCGCGGCGGCTTCGCCTTCGGCCACTTCGATCAGCGCCACGACCTTGCCTTCGGACAGGCTGTCGCCGACCTTGACCTTGAGTTCCTTGACCACGCCCGCCACCGACGACGGCACTTCCATGGTCGCCTTGTCGCTTTCCAGCGTCACCAGGCCCTGGTCCTTCTTGACCGTGTCGCCGACGGCGACAAGCACCTCGATTACCGGGATATCGCTGTAGTCACCGATATCGGGGACAAGTGCTTCCTTGATTTCGGCCATGGGGATAACTCCGGCAATCTGGTGTAGGGAAACGTCTATTGTGCGGCCAGCGGGGGCCAGCGCCAACCGTTACAGGTGTTTTCAGTACACACGCAGCCGGGACAGGCTGTTGCCCATGGGTCGGGTGCGCGACCAGTCGGTAGCGTATTGTCCAGGCGATGTCCGCCTCATGTCGCCCGTGCGTCAGCGACCGGTTGCCAGGCCTTGCGCAGGCGCGGCAGCGACCACGCGGCATTGGCAGGGCTGGTTGACGGCAACGCGACCACCGGGGGCGGCGTCTCCAGCCGCGGCAGCACCCAGCGCTGGAAGGCCTGCAGTGATGCACCGCCATTGCAGCCGATCAGCGTCAGCTCAGGCAGCGTGGCGATCAGTTCCGGCAGCGCATTGGCCACTTCGGTGCCGCGCACGATGTCCGCATCCAGGCTGCCGCGCCGCTCGCAGCGGCCGATCACATCCCACAGGCCGATGCCCGCAGCATTCAACGCCTGCAGCCGCGCTGCATAGGGCAGGTCCACGCTGAAACCGCAGATGTCGGCCATCAGCGGCCAGAAGCGGTTGCGCGGATGGGCGTAATACCGCTGCTGCTGCAGCGACGCCGCGCCTGGCATCGAGCCCAGCACCAGTACCCTGCAGTCCACGTTCACCTGCGCTTGCAGGCCGATGCACACCGTTGCTGTGCTCACATCTTCTCCAACTGCATGAATGTCACCGCGTGCCGGAAACCCCATGAATACAGGCATTCCGCACCGGTCGCTGAACAAGGAAAACTATTTTTTAACGTGCGTCGGATTCGATTCATGTTGGGGCGACTACGGTGTGCTCGCCCCGCAACCGGGGGCCCAAAACAAGAAACATTAGGAGATACCCCCATGCGCTCCATCCGTATCCTGAGTCTCGCCCTGCTGACCTCCGCCGCCTTCGCGCCGGCCGCTTTCGCCCAGGACAGCAGCAGCACCGACACCGCTTCTGGCAAGCATTTTGCCGTTGTCGGCGGCATCTCGCTGCTGGAACCGAAGAACGACACGATCACCGGCGTGAAGAAGACCGATGGTGGCCCGGCGCCGACCGTCAGCTTCAGCTACTACATCAACGACAACTGGGCCGTTGAACTGTGGGGCGCTGCCGACAAGTTCGAAAACAAGTTCAAGGGCCCGAACAACGCCCGCCTGGGCTCGGTCGAGCAGCAGCCGGTCGCGCTGAGCGGCCAGTACCACTTCGGCCAGGCTGACAACGTGTTCCGCCCGTTCGTGGGCGTGGGTTACTACCAGTCGAGCTTCAGCAACGAGAAGCTGGGCAACGGCGCTGACACCGACATCCGCTTCAAGGATGCCAAGGGCGTGATCGGTACCGTCGGCGTGGACATGAACATCAACTCCACCTGGTTCGCCCGTGCCGACGCCCGCTACATGCGCGCCCGCCCGGACGTGAAGGTTGGCGGCGAGAAGATCGGCGAAGCCAAGATGGATCCGTGGACCGTCGGCTTCGGCATCGGCGCCCGCTTCTGATCCAGGCAGCACCTGCTTCACGGATGTAACGCGACGGGCCCTTCGGGGCCCGTCGTCGTTTCCGTCACCCGCGTTCTGTAGAGTCGACTGACAGTCGACTCTACGCACACACAGGACGCGGAGGCCCGATGGACGACCTCGACCTGCTGGTCATCGGTGGCGGCATCAACGGCGCCGGCATCGCCCGTGACGCCAGCGGCCGCGGCCTGCGCGTCCTGCTCTGCGAGCAGCATGACCTGGCCGCACACACCTCCAGTGCCAGCAGCAAGCTGATCCATGGCGGCCTGCGCTACCTCGAACAGGGCGAGTTCGGCCTGGTGCGCAAAGCGCTGGGTGAGCGTGAGACGGTACGCCGGCAAGCCCCTCACCTGGTCCATCCGCTGCGTTTCGTCCTGCCCTGGGAGCCGCACCTGCGACCGCGCTGGATGCTGCGCGCGGGACTGTGGCTGTACGACCATCTGGGCCGGCGCAGCCCTGCGTTCCCCGCATCGCACGCACTGGACCTGCAACGCGATCCGCTGGGTCGCTGGCTCTCCCCCGCGTTGCGGCACGGCTTCAGCTACGCCGATGCGCAGGTCGATGACGCGCGGCTGGTGCTGCTCAACGCCCTGGATGCCGCGCAGCGCGGCGCACACGTGCGGGTCCGCAGCCGCTGCATCGACCTGCGCCCCGTGCAGGGCCGATGGCAGGCCGTTCTGGAATCCGCCGATGGCCAGCCGCACCCGGTGACGGCGCGCGCCGTTGTCAATGCGGCTGGTCCGTGGGCCGGTGGCCTGCTGGAACAGATGCAGGGGCGCGGCGATGGCCCCGCGCTGCGCCTGGTGCAGGGCAGCCACATCGTGCTGCGCCGCCCCTGGCCCAGCGACAGCGCCTGCCTGCTGCAGCAGCCCGATGGGCGCGTGGTGTTCCTGCTGCCCTTCGCCCACGGCCACCTGCTGGTCGGCACCACCGACACCGACTATCGCGGTGACCCGGCGCGCTGCAGCGTGCTCCCTGCGGAGGTGACGTACCTGTGTGATGCGGCCAATCGCTACCTGCGTGATCCCATCGCAGCGGAAGACGTGGTCTGGCGGTTCGCTGGCGTACGCCCGTTGCTGGCCGATCCCGATCCGCGTGCGGCACGACTCAGCCGTGATTACCGTCTGCAGCTGCAGTCCCACCCGGCACCGGCGCTGCATGTGCTGGGCGGCAAGCTGACCACCTACCGGGTGCTGGCCGAGGAGGCGCTGGAGCTGCTGCGGCCAGCGCTGCCACAGATGGGGCCGGCGTGGACGGCAGGCGGAGACCCGCTGCCGGGCAGCGACTGGGGCGACGCCACGCAGGCGTGCTCGCGCCTGCAGTCACTGGCACCGTGGTTGCCGAGCGGGATCGCACAGCGCTGGGCCGGGGCCTACGGCAGTCGCAGCGCGGAACTGCTGCAGGGTGTACAGGGCCTGCACGATCTTGGCGAGGCGTTTGGCGGCGGCCTGCATGCCCGCGAAGTGGACTTCCTGCGCAGGCATGAGTGGGCGCTCGACTCCGACGATGTGTTGTGGCGCAGGAGCAAGCTGGGGTTGCGGCTGGATGCTGCACAGGTGGCACGGCTGCAGGCGTGGATGGAGGGTCGGATCCCTTTCCCACAGAAAGGGCTCTGAGCCCCGTGTTGCCACGTGTGCCAACCAAGGTTGGCAGCTACCAGGGCAGCCGCGCGCGACGCGATCGATGCATTAGGATTTCCCCATCGCCATCGGAGACGCTGCATGACGCCCCGCTACGTGCTGGCCATCGACCAGGGCACCACCAGTTCGCGCGCGATCCTGTTCGACCGCGCCGGCGACATCGTCGGCAGCGCACAGCGCGAGTTCGCGCAGATCTTCCCGCATCCCGGCTGGGTCGAGCATGACCCGCGCGAGATCCTCACCAGCGTCTATGCCACGTTGACCGAACTGCTCAGCCGCGGGCAGATCGACCCGCGCCATATCGCCGCACTGGGCATCACCAACCAGCGCGAAACCACCGTAGTCTGGGACCGCACCACCGGCCAGCCCATCCACAACGCCATCGTCTGGCAATCGCGGCAGAGCCACGCCATCTGCGAGCGGCTGAAGTCCGAAGGGCATGAAGCGCTGATCCGCGAACGGACCGGCCTGTTGATCGATGCGTATTTCTCCGCGACCAAGGTGCGCTGGATCCTCGACCACGTGGAAGGTGCGCAACAGCGCGCCGAGCGTGGCGAGCTGCTGTTCGGCACCATCGACAGCTGGCTGGTGTGGAACCTCAGCGGCGGCCAGGCGCATGTGACCGACTACAGCAACGCGGCGCGCACCCTGTTGTTCAACATCCACACGCTGGACTGGGACGACGACCTGCTGGCCCTGCTCGACATCCCGCGCGCGATGCTGCCGCAGGTACGCGACTCCAGCGCGGTGTACGCGCATACCCGGCCGCAGTTCTTCTTCGACCACCCGATCCCGATCGCCGGCATCGCCGGTGACCAGCAGGCCGCGCTGTTCGGCCAGGCCTGCTTCCAGCCAGGCATGGTCAAGAACACCTATGGCACCGGCTGCTTCATGCTGATGCACACCGGTACGCAGGCGGTGCGCTCGCGCAATGGCCTGCTGACCACCGTGGCCTGGGGCCTGGACGGGCGGGTGGAGTACGCACTGGAAGGTTCGATCTTCATCGCCGGCTCGGTGGTGCAGTGGCTGCGCGACGGGCTGCGCATGATCGAACGCGCCAGTGACAGCCAGGCACTGGCCGCGCAGGTGCCCGACAGTGGCGGCGCCTACCTGGTGCCGGCGTTCGTCGGCCTCGGTGCGCCCTATTGGCGCAGCGATGTGCGCGGTGCGATGTTCGGGCTGACCCGCGGCACCCGCAAGGCGCATTTCGTGCGCGCGGCGCTGGAAGCGATGGCCTACCAGACCCGCGACGTGCTCGATGCGATGCAGTCCGATGCCGGTATCGCATTGAGCGAACTGCGCGCCGATGGCGGCGCGATCGGCAATGACTTCCTGGCCGGTTTCCAGGCGGACATTCTCGGTGTGCCGCTGTTGCGGCCGCGGCTGACCGAAACCACCGCGCTGGGTGCGGCCTACCTGGCCGGGCTGGCGGTAGGGTTCTGGTCCAGCCGTGAACAGATCGCCGCGCAGTGGGGGCTGGACCGCCGCTTCGAGCCGCAGATGAACGCGGCCCGGCGCGAGCGGCTGTACGCGGGATGGCAGCAGGCCGTCGCTGCCACCCTCGCCTTCCACGTCGATTGAGGGTAGTGCCGGCCGCTGGCCGGCAGCTCCGTGATCTTCGCAATGCCCGGTGAGTGCCGGCCAGCGGCCGGCACTACCGCACGGTCAGAACGCCGGCAGCACCGCGCCCTGGTACTTGGTCTCGATGATCGCCGCGCAGTGGGGGCTGGATGGACGCGGCCCGGCGCGAGCGGTTGTACGCGGGATTGAGGGTAGTGTAGGCCGCTGGTACAGCCCCGTGATCTTCGCAATGCAATGCTCGGTGATTGCCGGCAGCGGCGGCCTACACTACCGTACGGTCGGAACAGCCGGCAGCACCGCGCCCTGGTACTTGGTCTCGATGATCGCCGCGCAGTGGGGCTAGATTGGACGCGGCCCGGCGCGAGCGGCTGCACGCGGGATGGCAGCAGGCCGTCGCTGCCACCCTCGCCTTCCACGTCGATTGAGGGTAGTGCCGGCCGCTGGCCTACAGCTCCGTGATCTTCGCAATGCTCGGTGAGTGCTTACCAGCGGCTTACCGCACGGTCAGAACGCCGGCGGCACCGCGCCCTGGTACTTGGTCTCGATGATCGCCGCGCAGTGGGGGCTGGATGGACGCAGCCCGGCGCGAGCGGCTGTACGCGGGATTGAGGGTAGTGTAGGCCGCTGGTACAGCCCCGTGATCTTCGCAATGCCCGGTGAGTGCTTACCAGCGGCCGCACACTACCACACAGTCAGAACGCCGGCAGCACCGCGCCCTTGTACTTGGTCTCGATGAAGGCCTTCACCTGCGGGCTGGTCAGCGCCTTGGCCAGCTTCTGCACGCGGGCGTCGTCCTTGTTGTCCGGGCGCGCGACCAGGAAATTCACGTACGGCGAATCCTTGCTCTCGATCGCCAGCGCGTCCTGGGTCGGGTTGAGGCCGGCATCCAGCGCGTAGTTGGTATTGATCAGCGCCAGGTCGACCTGGTCCACCACGCGCGGCAGCATCGCCGAATCCAGCTCGCGGAACTTCAGGTTCTTCGGGTTGGCGGTGATGTCGCGCTGGGTCGACAGTGCGTTGGTCGGGTCCTTCAGCTGAATCACGCCGGCCTTGTGCAGCAGGATCAGCGCGCGGCTGTTGTTGCTCGGGTCGTTCGGGATCACCACGTCGGCACCTTCGCGCAGCTCGGCCAGCGACTTGACCTTGCGCGAGTAAGCCCCGAACGGCTCGATATGCACGCCGATCACCTTCACCAGGTCGGTCTTGCGGTCGCGGTTGTACGCATCCAGGTACGGCTCGGTCTGGAAGTAGTTGGCGTCCACCTGCTTCTGCACCAGCTGGTCGTTGGGCTGCACGTAGTCATTGAACACGCGCACGTCCAGGTCCACGCCTTCCTGCTTGAGGATCGGCTTGACCACCTCGAGGATCTCGGCGTGCGGCACGGCCGTGGCGGCCACCACCAGCTTCTGCGAGGGCTCGCCGGACGTGCCGCAGGCGGTCAGGGCCAGCGCCGCGGCGAGCAGGGGCAACAACAGGGTCTTCTTCATGGGGGACGGGATTCTCGGGGGGAGTGTCAGGAGGGTTCGTAGTTGCTCAGCGCCAGCTCAAGCAGCGCCTTGGCCTGCTCACGCAGCATCATCGGCTCGACGATCTCGGCATCCGATCCATAGTGCAGCACGTCCATCAGCAACTCGCGCGAGACGCTGTACGGCACCTTCAGCTCATAGCGGCCGTCGGCCAGGAAGCGGCCCTGCTGCTTGGAATGCCAGTGCTCGTCGGCCACCCAGCGCGCGGCCTTGGCGCTGAACAGGATGGTCGCCCACCCCTTCGGCGCACCGGAGAAAATGCCGTAGCTGGCGCCGAGCTGCTCGTCCAGCTCGCTGTCGGCGACGTCGCGGGCGGTGCTGTCGACCACCCGTGCCTTGTGGATGCGGTCCACTGCAAAACTGCGCAGGGCCTCGCGGTCGTGGTCCCAGGCGTCCAGGTACCAGTTGTCGCGATAGTGGGTCAGGCGCTGCGGCGAGACCGTGCGCTTGGTCGGCTCGTCGGTGGAACGGGCGCGGTACTCGAATGCCAGCTGGCGACGCTCCAGCACGGCCGAAGCGACGCTGCGGAAGCTGCCCTCGTCAAACTTGCGGCCGCGATGCGGGATCACCCGCACGCGGTCGACCGGCCAGCTGGAGACGCCCGCCTGGGCGGCCAGCAGGCTCTCGATGCGCTGCTGCAGCGGTGCCAGCACCGAGGACAGCACGCCGCCGCCGGTACGCGCCAGCAGGTGCTGGGAGGCCAACAGCGCATGCAGCTCTTCCGAGCTGAGCCATAGGCCGGGCAGCTCGAAGCGATCGCTCTCGTCGGCCTGGTAGCGGAAGCCCGCCTCGCCGTCGCCCTCGATCGGTGCCATCAGCGCGTCGCGCAGGAAGGCCAGATCGCGGTACACGGTGGCACGGGAACAACCGAGCTTGTCCTGCAGGGTCGCCACCGTGACCGGATAGCGCGCGGACTTGAGCAGACGATGCAGGGCGGTGATGCGTTCGTATCGGTCCATGCCCCCGATTATGTCCGAGTCGCGGGTCTTGTGTGGGACGTTTGGGCTATCGTGGTCGCCCCCACCCCATGGAATGCCCGATGCGCCGGTTGCCCGCCCTGTCCCTGCTGGCCTGCCTGCTGCTGGCCGCCTGTGATCGCGCGCCCGCGCCGGCCGGCACCGCGGCCCCCGTGCCAGCCGCCGACCCGGCGCAGGCGGTGCTGGGCGCCAGCCAGCGTTTCGCGGCCCTGCGCAGCTTCCACGCCGAACTGGAGGTCCTGGGCGCACCGCAGCCGGTGCGCAGCGCCATGGATTTCGTCGCGCCCGATCGATTCCGGGTGCAGACCCCGGCCGGTCCGCAGACCATCATCGGCGACACCCTGTTCCTGCAGGCCGACGGCGCGATCCGCCAGGTACCGACGCCGCCCGGCCTGCTGGAGCAATGGCGCAACCCGCTGCCGGCCGACGCCCTGCCGGCCGATCTGCAGGCCGAAGACCTCGGCAGCCAGGCGCTGGACGGGGTCCAGACCCGTCACTACCGGCTGCGCGGTGCCCAGCCCGGCGAACGCCTGGAATACTGGGTGGATGCCCAGGGCCTTCCGCGGCAGATCGTGCGCAGTGGCAGCAGCCATGGCCGCAGCTTCCAGCTGCGCCTGCGCTATTCGCGCTTCAACGACCCGACATTGCACGTCGATCTGCCCTGAATAGGGGATCGCAGCAACGCTTGCTGAAGCGCGCATTGGATCGATTCGGACCGCCATCACGCTTCCAGTATCATCACCGGCTGTCAACCGTTCCGGAGAACCCTCGATGTCCCTGCGCGTGTCCCTGCTGGTCCCCCTGCTGCTGTGTGCGCCGCTCGCATACGCGCAGGATGCCTCCGAGCTGGCGGCGATGTCCTCGCCGTGGAGCGGCAGCGGCGGCGAGCTCGGCTTTGCGTCGGCACGCGGCAACAGCAGCACCGAGAGCTTCAACGGCCGCCTGCGCCTGCGTTACACCGACGGCGACTGGGTGCACAGCATGGACCTGTTCGGCCTGCGCTCCAGCTCCAAGGTGACCGAGACCAATGACGACGGCACCACCACCCGTCGCAACAACACCACTGCCAACCGCTACACCGGCAGCGCCGGCAGCGCGCTGCAGCTGGGCGAGCACCGCCAGCTGACCGCCACGGTGCGTACCGAGCGCGACGACTTCGCCACCTACGACCGCCAGAGCTCGTTCGGTCTGGGCTATGGCACCCGCCTGTGGAACACCGAGCGCTTCTCGTTCGACGCGCAGATCGGCCCCGGTGTGCGCCGCACCCACAGCACCGAAGACGACCGCACCCGCACCGGCCTGATCGGCCGTGGCCTGTTCGACATGAAGTATTCGCTGACCGACAACACCGACCTGGTCAACACCCTGCTGGTCGAGTCCGGTTCGTACAACACCTTCGGCCAGAACGACTTCGGTGTCTCGGTGAGCATGAACGAGCACCTGGCGCTGAAGGCCGGCTGGCAGGCGCGTTACAACAGCGACGTCGCCGAGGACAAGCGCAAGACCGATACGCTGACCACGATGAACGTGGTCTACAAGTTCAAATAAGCAGAACGGGCGCCCAGGGCGCCCGTTCCTCTTTCGGTAGTGCCGGCCGCCGGCCGTCAACTGCATTCAACTGGGGCACGCGGTTGCTGGCCAGCGGCCGGCACTACCGGCGATGGCTCAGGCGTTCAGCAGTTCGCCGGCACCGGCCTCCAGCAGCATCTTCGCCACGCGCTGGCCGAGCGCCTCCGGGTCGCTGCCCGGGCCCACCGCCTCGGCGCGCACCGCGCGGCCATCGCTGGCACTGCCGACCAAGCCCTGCAGGTGCAGGTCGTCGCCCTGCCACTGCGCGATGGCCGCCACCGGCACATGGCAGCTGCCATGCAGCGCGCGGTTCATTGCCCGCTCGGCTTCCACGCAGGCGCGCGTGGCTGCGTCATCAAGCGTGGCGAACAGCGCCCGCAGGCGCGCATTGCCGCCATCACATTCCACCGCGACGGCGCCCTGTGCCGGCGCCGGCAGCCACTGTGGCGGCTGCAGGCGCGCGACGATGCGTGCGCCCAGGCCGAGGCGCTCCAGCCCGGCCACGGCCAGCACGATCGCGTCGTAGCCACCATTGTCGAGCTTGGCCAGGCGCGTGTTGACGTTGCCACGCAGGTCCAGCAGCTGCAGGTCCGGGCGCAGCGCGCGCAGCTGGGCCTGGCGGCGCAGCGACGAAGTACCGACCCGGGCACCTATCGGCAGCGCGTCCAGCGAGGCATACAGGTTGGAAACAAAGCCATCGGCCGGATCGTGGCGGGGCAGGATTGCCGGCAGCGCGAACGGCTCGTCCAGTTCCATCGGCACGTCCTTCAGCGAGTGCACCGCGCAGTCGGCCTCACCGCGCAGCATGGCCAGCTCCAGTTCCTTCAGGAACAGGCCCTTGCCACCGATCGCGGCAAGCGAGCGATCAAGCACCTCGTCACCGCGGGTGCTCATCGGCACCAGTTCCACATGCAGGCCGGGATGGGCCTGGCGCAAGCGGTCGGCGACGTGTTCGCTCTGCCAGAGGGCGAGCGGGCTCTTGCGGGTGGCGATGCGGACGGTTTCCATCCGGTCATTATCGCGCCTTCGGCGCGGATACGGCCAACGGCGGAGCCCCTCGTGGCTGGGGGTATCAAAGCAGAAGCCGTGCTTGGCCGGGGCGGTGGGGTCACGCGGGGACGCCGTGAACCCATCCCTGGGGGCTTGGCCGCGACATCCATGCCGCCGACACCCCGCATGACCTCACCGCCCCGACCTTTGACAATTTCCGTGTGCGCCAGCCACGGAAGATCAAAAGAAAAATGAAGAAGCAAAGGCAACAGCCGACGGCTTCCGGGGTCAGATCCCTTTTCCGCAGGAAAAGGGATCTGACCCCTCTTCCCCCGCCCGATAACACCAATGCTCTTGCTGTCCGATGCGGTAGACAACGGACGGGTTGGGCCGGGGTGGGGTGGCGGGACCGTTGGCGCCATGGGCCCGAGGCATGCCTTGGGCGGGTTGGGCAGGACGCCCAACCCCGGACTTGCCGTGTGCGCAGGACAGCGCACACGAGCAAGGCGCCATCGAGCCCCCATGGATGGGTTTACGGCGTGTCCCGCCGCCCCACCCCGGCCCGAGCCAGCACGTAGAAACACCGAGCCATGACCCGCTGTTGCTGTTGCTTCAGACGTTGCTCTCAAGCAGTCGCGGCCGCAAGCCGCGCGGGACCACTCACAGATGCCGCAGTTCCTGCTTCAGCGTCGCCACGCAGCGGCGGCTCACTTCCAGCGGCTGCTTGCCATGCCGCAGCACCGCCTGCACCTGCCCGCCAGAGCCACGACGCAGTTCCACCAGCTCGTGGCGTGCCACCAGGCAATTGCGATGGATGCGGATGAATCGGCTGGCGAACTCCTCCTCCAGCGACTTCAGCGATTCCTCGATCAGGTCCTCGCCGCGTGCGTGGTGCACCACGACGTACTTCTCCTCGGCCTGCAGGTAGTGGATGTCGTCCAGCGGAATCAGGCGCAGGCTGCCGCGCAGGCGCGCGCACAGCACGCTGCGTGCCTGTTGCCCGCTGTGCGCCTGCGGCTGGCCATCGCGGCCGGCCAGGAATGTGCGTGCACGTGCAATCGCCGCCGCCAACCGTTCGGCACGCACCGGCTTCATCAGGTAATCGATCGCCGCCGCCTCGAACGCTGACAGCGCATGCGCATCGTAGGCGGTGCAGAACACCACGGCCGGCCGCGGTTCGAAGCTGGCCAGGTGGCGGGCAGCTTCCAGGCCATCCAGCCCGGGCATCGCGATATCCAGCAGGACCAGGTCCGGCTGCAGCGCCGCGCACGCGTGCAGGGCCTGCTCGCCGTTGCCGGCCTCGGCCACCACGTCCACGCCTTCCTGCGCCGCCAACAGGCTGCGCAGGCGCTCGCGCGCCAGTGGTTCGTCATCGGCGATGACTACCCTCACGATCGTTCCCTCACTGGATCGGCACTGTCACCTGGCAGGCATAGTAGCCCTCGCTCCAGCCAGCCGTCATCCGCGCGGCGCTGCCGAAGCGCCAGGCCAGCCGATGGCCGATGCTGTGCTGGGCATGGCCGGCGCCCCGCGCCAACGCCAGCCCCGGTGCCTGCGGATCGGGTGCCGGGTTGCGCACGCGGATCTGCAACGCGTTGCCCTCGCGCGTCAGGTGCAGCTCGATGGTGCCGCCTTCGGGCAGGCGCGAGATGCCATGCAGCACGGCGTTCTCCACCAGCGGCTGCAGTACCAGCCTCGGTAACGGCAGATCCCACGGCAGCGGTTCCTCGCGCTGCCAGCGCACCTGCAGGCGTTCGCCCAGGCGCAGCGATTCGATCGACAGGTAGCGCTCGGCCAGCTCGCATTCGTCGCGCAGGGTGGAATCACCCTCGCCTGCGCCCAGCGCCGCACGGAACAGATCGGACAGGTCGAGCACGGCACGCTCGGCCACCGCCGGGTCCCGATGCAGCAGGCTGGCGATCAGGTTCATGCTGTTGAACAGGAAATGCGGGCGGATGCGCGCCTGCAGCGCATCGGCCTGCGCGCGCGCATTGGCCTGCACCTGGGCCGCCCAGCGGTCGCTGACATAGAAGTAACGAAGCGCCAGCGCGCTGATCAGCGCGGTGGTGGCGGCGCTGCCGAGGGTGAAGCGCCAGAAGCTGATGCCGTTGGCGAAACTGTCACCCAGCACCGCGTACAACGCGTGCACGATGCCGGCGCAGACCACCGCGATCAGGGTTGCCAGCGCGATCGCGGCAACGGCGCCCAGTACCTGCGGCAGCCTCGACAGCGCCTTCCGCAGCACGCACAGGCTGGCGGCCACTGCCAGCGCCAGCCACAGCGCGAAGCCGCTGGCCGACAGCAGTTCGCCAACCGTCCAGTGGCGGCTGCCATCCGGCGCAAGCGCCAGCACCACCACCACCAGCTCGGCCAGGCCCAGCATCGCCGCCAGCCGTGGCAGGCGGCACAGTTCCGGCATCCACGGCGATGGGCTGGCCGGGGGCATGGCTCAGGCAACGCCCAGCCGTTCCTGCAGCCAGTCACCCAGCGCCTGGATTTCTTCGGCACAGACCTGGTGGGCCATCGGGTAGCTGTGCCACGCCACGTCCAGGCCCAGCGTGCGCAGCGCCTGTGCGCTGTGCGCGGCGACGGCCTGCGGGATCACCGGGTCGCCACTGCCATGGGCCATGAACACCGGCACCTGCACGGCACCTTCAGCGCGACGGGCACTGTCGGCCTCGGGCAGATAGGTGGACAGGGCGATCAGGCCGGCCAGTGGCGCGGTGCGCGCCAGCGCGGCGGTCAGGATGATCGCCCCGCCCTGCGAGAAGCCGGCCAGGAAGATCTTCTCCGCCGCGATGCCACGCTCGATCTCGCGCGCGATCAGCGCGTCCAGCTGCACTACCGATTCCTGGACGCCGGCCATGTCGGCACGCGACCGGAAGTCCATGCCGACGATGTCGTACCAGCCGCGCATCGGCACGCCGTTGTTGATCGTGATCGGCCGCACCGGTGCGTGCGGGAACACGAAGCGCAGCGCCGGCCAGTGCGGCCGCACCAGTTCCGGCACGATCGGCGCGAAATCGTGGCCATCGGCGCCGAGGCCGTGCAGCCAGATCACCGACCACTGCGGCGAGGCGCCGGTTTCCTGTTCCACCGTTTGCAGCATGATGCGGCTCCGTCAAGTTCGAGCCGCATTATGCCGCTGGCGTGGGGCAATCAGTACAGCGGCGGGTGCTCGGCCGCTTCCCGCCGCAGCTGGGCGGCGCGGACCAGTACCGGTGGCGGGATGTTCTCTTCGGGAATGTCCAGCAGGCCCAGGCGATGCAGGAAGGCGCCCGGCCCCCGCGAGGAGGTCAGCGCCACCACCGGAATGGCCAACACCATGCCGATCACCACCGGCGCCATCCACGCCGCCAGCGACGGCGACACGGCCCAGGCCAGCACGCCCATGAAGGCGCCGAACGCACCCAGGCCGCCATAGCCGCGGATCAGCGCCATCCACGAGATGCCGCCGTCGTCGCGCTGCTGCGCGTCCCAGCCCGAGTCGCGGCCGGACAGCACCTCGGCCACGCCGCGCGACTGCACGTACATCACCACCGGCGCCATCAGCGCGGCCAGCACGGTTTCCACCAGCATCGACACGAAGGCGCGGATCGCGCCGCCACAGCCCCGGCGGTCGACCGGGTCCAGCAGCATCGCCAGGTAGCCCAGGACCTTGGGCAGCAGCAGCACTGCCATGGTGGCGGCAAACAGCCGCACCACCTGTTCTTCGTCCTGCGCGCGCCAGTACACGCTGGGCGACAGGTGCAGCAGGGCATTGAAGTCGATGCCCTCCTGGAACAGCGGGATGGCGATGCCGATCAGCATCAGCATCGCCCACATCGGTGCGGTGAAATAGTGGCCGATGCCGATCAGCATGTGCGTGCGGCTGATCCAGTGCAGGCCGCGGCTGCCGACCACCTTGCCGTGCTGCAGGTTGCCCTGGCACCAGCGGCGGTCGCGCACCAGCAGGTCGGTCAGCGTCGGCGGGCCTTCCTCGTAGCTGCCACCAAGGTAGGGCACCATGTGCGCGGCCCAGCCGCCACGGCGCATCAGTGCCGCTTCGACGAAGTCGTGGCTGAGCACATGGCCGCCGAATGGCTTGCGTCCTGGCAGCGCCGGCAGGCCGGCGTGGTCGGCGAAGGCGCGGGTGCGGATGATCGCGTTGTGGCCCCAGTAATTGCTTTCGGCGCCATGCCACCACGCCACGCCACGGGCGATCACCGGGCCATACACGCGCCCGCCGAACTGCTGCATGCGCGCGAACAGGGTGCGGCCACCGATCACCGACGGCAGGGTCTGGATCAGGCCGACGTCGGCGTTGTGCTCCATGCCGGCCACCAGGCGCACGATGCTGTCGCCGGTCATCAGGCTGTCGGCATCCAGGATCAGCATCTGCGGGTAGGCGCCGCCGAAGCGACGCACCCAGTCGGCGATGTTGCCGGCCTTGCGCCCGGTGTTGTCACCGCGGCGGCGGTAGAACAGGCGGGCCTGGCCGTCCGGCACCCGGTCGCGCAGTTCGGCGAACACCTGTTCCTCGGCAGCGGCGATGTCGTCGCGGCGGGTATCGCTGAGCACGAAGAAATCGAAGCGGTCGAGCTGGCCGGTGGCCGCCACCGACTCATAGATCGCCTGCAGGCCGGCCAACAGGCGGCGCGGATCTTCGTTGTACGTCGGCATCAACAATGCGGTACGGCTGTGCACGGCCGGCAACGGTTTGTCCGGGTCGATGCCGAGGCGATAGCCGCGGTCGAACACCGCGGTCAGGAAGCCGGCCAGCGCGCTGGCAAAGGACAGCGCGATCCAGGCGAACAGGCCGACGAACAGCACCAGCAGGCAGGCTTCGAGCACGCTGATGCCATTGGCCGACAGCACCCGCCACATCATCCGCGTGGCCACGGCGGTCATCCCGAGCGTGCCACCGAAGATGTACAACCGACGCAGGCCGATCAGGCGTGGCGAGGTGCGGTGCCGCCGGACCTTCAGTGCGCCTTGGTGCAGGGTCTGCTCGGGCATCGGCAATGGCGATTCCGCGGGCAGCAGCGCCCAACCGGCATCACGCCGGGGCGATTCTGCTTCCGCCTGGATGGTCTGCACCCCCATCGACACCTACTCCGCGCCGTCGGCACGGCCGGCCGTCCCGGCCGGGCTGCATGCACCAAGGTTCCCGGCGCGCTTTCCCGGCGCCCGCACTTGTCCTGGCTGTGTCGGCCCGGGGCCGCACAGTCGATGTCTGTCACTACCGGAACCCACACGATCTCCAACGGGGCGGAATCGAAAATGCGGCCCAGTCTAGGGCGCCAAATGTAAGCCGGGTGCGAAGGCCTACGCCGGGATTTCTCCCCATTCAGCTAATAGCAGGCGATCACGTCGCGGGACGGCCAGATGTCACTCCATCCGCGCCGGCACTGGATCGTAACAAATGAGAACGGGTATCATTCAAAAATCAGGCAGGTCACCGTCTTCCGCACGGCCGCGACCCACCCAGCTGCGCCGGTCCGCACCGCGCGCCCGACGACCCACGGAAGGGTAGCTGCCTGCTGTCTGCCTGCGCCTGCTGCTTCCACCGGGTCACCCTACCTCCCATGGAAGCCGTCATGTCCCTGCCGTCCCGTTCCCCCCGCGCGCGCCTGCCGCGCACCCGCCTGGCCAGCGCCCTGGCCACCGCCTGCCTGCTGGCCCTGCCCGTCCTGGCCGCCGCCGAGGCCAGCACCGATGCCTCCCCCCAGGACCTGGACGCCGTGGTGGTCACCGCCTCCGGCAGCCAGCAGTGGATCAAGGATGCCCCGGCCAGCATCAGCGTGATCAGCCGCGAGGACATCGAGCGCCAGCCGGTGCCCGACCTGGCCACCCTGCTCAGCCGTGTTCCGGGGGTGACCGGTGGCCTCAGTGCAGTCGGCGAGCAGTCCAAGATCAAGCTGCGCGGCATGCCGTCCAACTACACGCTGGTGCTGGTGGACGGCAAGCGCATGGGCAGCTCGGCCTCGACCCACTACCGCCCCGATCTCGGCCGCCAGGACCTGAACTGGATCGCGCCCGAGCAGATCGAGCGCATCGAAGTGGTACGTGGACCGATGTCCTCGCTGTACGGCTCCGACGCCATGGGCGGGGTGATCAACATCATCACCCGGCGCATCGGCGACGCCTGGACTGGCAGCGCCACCCACAGCCTTACCCGCCCCGGTGACAGCAAGCGCGGCGATACCCAGCAGATCGGCGCGACCTTCTCCGGCCCGCTGGGCGAGCGCTTCGGCCTGCGCATCGGTGCCAACAGCATGCGCCGTGAGTCGGACCAGTCCAACGGCGGCGTCTATGGCAACGCCTACGCCGGCGAGAAGGACCGCAATGTCGATGCCCTGCTGCAGTGGACGCTCAGCGACGCACAGGCGCTGTCGCTGGAGGCGGGCCATGGCGTGCAGCAGGCCTTCATCGATGCGTCGCTGGAAAAGCAGGACGAAGGCGCCTGGGGTGCCAGTGAGCTCAAGCGCAGCTCGCTGGCGCTCAACCACGATGGCAGGTGGCGCTTCGGCACCTCCAGGCTCAGCGCGTACTGGACCGAATACACGAACGACATTGGTGCCACCGGCCGTTCCGAGGCCACCGATACGATCATCGAAGGCAGCCTGACCACGCCATTCACCCTGGGCGTTGAACATCAGTTCGCGGCGGGTGGGCAGTGGAAGCGCCAGCAGCTGACCAACACCGACACCATCGGCCGCGCGCCGATCGACTACGCCGGCAACGCGGTGAGCGGCTCCAATCTGGACGTGGATACCTGGGCGCTGTTCGTCGAGGACGAACTGAAGCTGCACCGCACCCTCGCCCTGACCGTGGGCGCGCGCCTGGACCATCACCCGCAGTTCGGCGGCCACGTCAGCCCGCGTGCCTACCTGGTCTGGCACCCGGCCGAACAGTGGACGATCCGCGGTGGTGTCTCCAAGGGCTTCCGCGCGCCCAGCCTGACCGAGAACTCAGCCAGCGCGGCTACCCAGTCCGGCGGCCGCGGCTGCACCTCGCTGATCCCGCTGGGCTATACCCGCGGTGGCTGTTACATGGCCGGCAACCCGGACCTGGATCCGGAAACCAGCACCAACCGCGAGATCGGCATCAGCTTCGACAATGACCTGATCGATGCCGGGGTGACCTATTTCCATACCGACTTCCGCAACAAGATCGAGTACGCGCCCCTGGGCCTGTTCAACGGCCTCTGGTGGACGCGCATGAGCAACGTGCAGCGCGCGCGCACCAGTGGCATGGAAGGCAATTTCAACGTCCGCTTCGGCGAGCAGTGGCGCTGGCGCACGTCGGCGACCTGGATGAAGGAAGCCAGGAACCTGACCACCGGCCGCGACCTGATCGATACGCCGGAATTCTCCGGCTATTCGTCGCTGGACTGGACGCCCGGCACGGTGTTCTCCAGCAGCCTGTCGGCGCAGTACACCGGCAGGCAGGTCGGCACCGCCACGACCTTCCTCAAGGCCTACACCCTGTATGACCTGACCGCGGCATGGAACGTCAACGAGGTGCTGACCCTGCGCGGTGGCGTCAGCAACCTGGCGGACAAGAAGCTGTATGCAGAGGGCTCCACCGACTACTTCGTCGCCGGGCGCAGCTACTTCCTCAGCATGACCGCACGGTTCTGACCGGCGGCGCGCGCCGTGATCGCGCTGGCGACCTGCCAGCGCGATCGACGGTGTTGCGGGTTACTCGCTTTCCAGCGCGGCCGGTGCCGCGTCGCGCGTGGCGGCCGTGCGTGCACGGTCCATCGCCACCGCCAGTTGCTGGCGTGCGAGCAGTTGTTGTGCCTGCACCACTTCAGGTGTCGGCAGGAGCACCGGTCCCGGTGCGTTTTCCGGTGTAGCAGGTGTGGTCATGCAACCTCCATGGACATCCCGCCGCCGCACGGGTCCAACCGGGGCGGCAGCGGAACTGCGCACCCTAACTCAAAAACGAGGCAGGCGGGTGACGGTGCGGCACCCGGCCGCACGACGTGGAACATGGCGCGCGTCACATTTTTGACGGCAGCCCTTGGATCCTGAATAGGACTTGCCTTATCATGAAAACGTTTTCTCACAGGGATGTTTCCCCAAAATGAATACCACTGACCTGTCCCAGTTCAGCCCGAAGTGGCAGTTCCGCTTCAACTTCTTCCGCCAGCATGGCGCCCCCAAGAATCCCGGTTTCAAACAGGCCTGGAAGGCGCTGTCGTTCGGTGACCGCCTGAAGATCAACCTGAACTTCTTCGCGTTGTTTTTCGGTGCGATCTACCTGTTGATCCTGGGCATGTGGCGCAAGGCGCTGGTGGTCATCGGCATCAACATCGCGCTGGCCATCATCAGCATGTTCCTTCCCGACGTCGTCGGGCGCATGCTGTTCATCGCGATGAATCTGCTGGTCGCCTCCAGCACCAACTACAGCTATTACCTGGAGAAGGTGGAGGGTCGCGCCAGCTGGAACCCGTTTGAAGGAATGTTCTAAGCCATCAGACCGGCGCAGGGATGCGCGGCAAGGATGCAACCGACGCCCGGCCCCCGCCGGGCGTCTTCATTTCTGCGATCAGGCCGCGCGGCGTGCCACGACCGCCGGCTCGGCCTGCAGCCGGAAGCGCGACACCGCCACCGCCAGCTGCTCTGCCTGCTCCTCCATCGCACGCGCGGCGGCACTGGCTTCCTCCACCAGCGCAGCGTTCTGCTGGGTGGTTTCGTCCATCTGCACCACGGTCTGGTTGACCTGCTCGATGCCGGCCGACTGCTCGCGCGAGGCGGCCGAGATCTCGGCCATGATCTCGTTGACCCGACCGACCTGGCCGACGATGTCCTGCATGGTGCGCCCCGCGCCGTGTACCAGCTGCGCGCCGGCACCGACCTGGGCCACCGAGGCGTCGATCAGCGCCTTGATCTCCTTCGCGGCACCTGCCGAGCGCTGCGCCAGCGCGCGCACTTCACTGGCAACCACGGCGAAGCCACGGCCCTGCTCACCGGCGCGCGCCGCTTCCACTGCTGCGTTCAGCGCCAGGATGTTGGTCTGGAATGCAATGCCATCGATCACCGAGATGATTTCGGCAATGCGCTGCGAGGACGCTTCGATCTGTTCCATGGTGTGCACCACCTGGCTGACCACCTGCCCGCCTTCGCTGGCCACGTCCGCCGCGGAACCGGCGAGGGTGTTGGCCTGCAACGCATGCTCGGCATTCTGGCGCACGGTCGAGGTCAGCTCTTCCATCGACGCAGCCGTTTCCTCCAGGTTGGCCGCCTGCTGTTCGGTGCGGCGCGACAGGTCGCTGTTGCCGGCCGCGATCTCACCGGCGGCCAGGCGGATGCTGGCCGCCGACTGCTGGATCTGGCCGACAATCTGGGTCAGCTGCTGCACGGTGCTGTTGGCATCGTCGCGCATCACCGCAAATACCCCGTGGAAGTCCCCCTGCATGCGGGTGCTGAGGTCACCGGCGGCGATCGCGCGCAGCAGCGTGGACAGCGCAGCCAGGTTGTGGTCGCTCACCTGCATCATGGTGTTCAGGGTTTCGACCATGCGGCGGAAGTCATGGTCGAAGCGCAGCGCATCACCGCGCACCGCGAAATCACCGGCGGCCGCCGCAGCGGCCAGCTGCTGGATCTGCTCGTTGATCGCGGCCAGGTTGTGCTTGGTGGTTGCCATTGCGGCGGTGAACACCGCCTTCTCGCCCGGCAGCGCTTCCATGTCCACACTGAGGTCGCCCACGGCATAACGCTGCATGACCTCCACCAGGCGCTGGGTGACGGCGTTGCTGGAGGCCACCAGCTGGTTGCTGTCGGCCACCATGCGGCCATATTCGCCCGGGAACGCTGCCGCATCCATGCGGTAGCTGAGTTCACCGGCATCGTGGCGGCGCGCCATTTCGGCCTGCGCAGCCATCACCGACTGCAGCTGGCCGCGCATGCCCTGCATCGCGTCCAGCAGCCGCCCCACTTCGTCATTGCTGCGCGCCGGCAGCGCGCTGTCCAGCTTGCCGGCCGCGACGTCACCGGCCACGCGCACGGCTTCAGCCAGCGGACGGATCGCCAGGCGGCGCAGCAGCACATACACGCCGGCGCTGAGGCTCAGCGCGGCGACCACGCCGACCAGCAGGGTCAGCCACAGCAGCTGGCGCGCTTCTGCCACGATCACCGCGTGCGGCACCACCACGCCCAGCGCGAAGCGCTGCGGGGCGTCGCCCACGCGCAGCGGCACATACACGCGCACGTTGCCGGCCGCATCGGGGCTGAAGGCCTCGAACGGGCGGTCGGCGGCAATCTCGGCCAGCATGCTGCGGGTCAATGCATCACTGCGCGGCTTGCCGATCTCGGTGGCATTGGCCGAGGCCAGCACCACGCCCTTGGGCGAGAGCAGTTCGACACGACCGGCCCCCATCGGCTTCAGCGTGGCCAGGTGCTTCTGCAACGCTGCCAGCGAGAAGTCGACGGTGAACACACCCAGGAACCTGCCGTTCTCGATGATCGGCGTGCTCAGCGTGCTCATCAGCACCTGCTGCCCGGCGATGTCATAGGCATACGGCTCGCTGACTTTCGGCAGCTTGTCGCGGCTGGGCCCCATGTACCAGTCACCCGATCCGCTGGCGGTCTCGGTGTAATCGGTCATCACCGACTGCTGCGGCTTGCCCTCCTGCCAGGCCCAGTAGCTCATGTAGCGACCGGTGGCATCGTGCGCCTCGGTGTTGACGAACTCGGCATCCTTGCCGTCGAAGGCATCGGCCTCCCACATGGTGCTCTTGCCCAGCCATTCGGGATGGCTGCGCAGCTGCTCGCCGAGCACCGCCGCCAGGCTGGCGCGGTCGGGCACGTCACCACGGGCGCGCTGGGCCAGCACGCTTTCAACCATGGCATCGTTGCTGGCGAAGGCGGTGCCCAGATCGGCCGCCACCTGGCGCGCTTCGGCGGTCGCCTCGCTGGTCATGGTCTGCCGCGAGGCATTGATCAGGCTGGTGCTGGCCTGGCGATAGATCAGGAACGCGGTCAGGCCGAAGCACAGCAGTGCGATGGCGGCGGTGCCCAGCATCAGCTTGTGGGCGATGCTGCCCGGGCGGCGGGCAGCGGCGGAGCGGGAAGAAGGCATGGGAGGGTCCACAAGGCAGTTCAGGACGACCGGCACCCCGAGGGCACCGCGCAGGCGCGCGATCCGTCGCGCAGGCCACCGGCCGCCGGGGGGCCCCGGCGCTGGAAGCGCACCGGGTTAGCGGCCGCCCGCCAACGAGGTTGAGGCAACCCGCCTGGATATTCCTGAATCTGCTCAGGGTCGGTCAGCGGCCCGTCCCTGCCGAAGCCCTCATTCGGCCACGCGGTCCTTGAGCCACTGCGCGCGCGGCAGTACCTCGATGCTGCCGACGGCGTACTGCTGCAGCACCTCGTCCGGCCCGAAGCTCGGCTGCCAGCCCAGCACGCTGCGCAGGCGGGCACTGTCGTAGACGCGGTCGATGCTCAATGGCAATGGCCAGCCACGGCGCTCGAACTCGGCCAGCAGCTGCGGTGCGCGGCGGGCCAGCACGCTGCGCGGATGGGTGGCCAGCTCCAGGCAGTCCTCGCGGCGGAACGGCGTCGGCGCACAGGCGAGGTAGCGTGCGAACCCGGTGCCGTCGTGGTCAAGCAGCAGCGCGGCATGTGCGCTTGCCACATCGCGCGCGTCGATGCCGCGATGCAGGCGGAACATTGCCATGCGCTCGGGCGGCTCGGGGAAACAGCGGCCCATGCGCAGCACGCGAACGCTGAAGCCCGGCGCGGCAGCGGCTTCGGCCAGGGTCTCGGCCTGCAGCTTGGTGCGGTGGTAGATCGTGCGCGGCAGCGGTTCGGTGTCTTCGTCGATCCAACGGCAGCCGCCGGCCACCACCGCGTGGCCGTACAGGGCGGTGGTGCTGGTCAGCACGAAGCGCCGTGCACCGGCATCGCGCGCCGCCTGCAGCAGGTGTGCGGTGGCCTCCACATTGATCTGCTGGAACACCGTATCCGGCACCAGGCTGACATGCGGGGCATGCAGGGCCGCAGTATGGATGACCGCGTCCACGCCGCGAACCGCACGCGCGACGGCCTGGCGATCGGTGACGTCGGCAACGATGCGCGTGGTCGCGAACGGGCTGCGGTCCAGGCCCACCACCTCGTGGTTGGCCGCCAGCGCACCGAAGATCGCGCGCCCGATGCGCCCGGAACTGCCGGTCAACAGAATCTTCATTGAGTCCATTCACTCGAAGCGCCCGGGAACTACCGGGATGCTTCGATTCTAGGCACGCATCCGCGCGTCTGCGAGAGCATGGCCACGCAATGCTGCGTTCATCGTGACGACTTTGCCGGCGCCAGCAGTTGCCGTGCGATGAACAGCGGGTCGTCGCCACCAGCAATATCGGGCCTTACGCCGGTTCGTTCCCAGTTGCCGCCGGTGCGCAGGTTGATCGGTTGCCGGTCGGGAATGCTGATCTGATAGCCATCGGGCAGCAGCACAGGATCACCAAACATATGCGCGGCACCGCCGCTGCGCGTGCCGACGATGCGGGCACGGCCCAACGCCTGCAGTGAATAGGCAACGAACTCGGCCGCCGAGCCGGTGCGGCGGTCGATCAGCACCACCAGCGGTTTCAGGTACGCGGGCAGGCTCGCCGGAGGCAGCGGTACCGGCGTGCGCCGGCCGCGCCGGTCCAGCTGCTGCACCGCGTCGATCTTCGTGTCCAGCAACGTGCGTACCAGCAGGTCCGCGCTGCCGTCGTCGCCGCCCCCGTTCTGGCGCAGGTCCAGCACCAGCCCATCGGTGTCGGCCAGCAGTGTGAAGGCCGCCGCGAGCTTCGGCCGGGCCAGATCCAGCGGATAGAAGGTGCTCAGCCGCAGGTAGCCGACGTTGCCCTCCAACACCCGGACCTCGCGCACGCCGGCACCATCGACGCGGGCATCGGCGCGCCAGGCCATCAGCCAGTCGTCCTGGCCGGCCGCCGCGTCCACGCGTTCAACGTGGAAGTGGCCGTCGAAGCGGTCCAGGTCCTGGTTCAGGCGTGCACTGAAGGCCACAGGATCGGCACAGCTGCCCGCATAGCGCTGCTGCGCCGCCCAGGTGCGCAGGGCATCGGCGATACGGGCGCCCTCCGCCTCGTCCAGGTACTGCGCCTGCACGGCGCTGGCCGCCGCCTGCAGCACCGCGTCCTGCGCCGGGCAGGCCGCGCCCAGCAGCGCACCGAGCATCCAGGAGAACGCCATGCCCCACCCCGCATTGAAGATATGTAAGTGCTTATATATCATCCCGGTCATGGATCTCCAACACGCCACGCTGGGCACCCTGCTGCGCGCCCTGCTCGACCAGCTGGACCCTGCGGTGGAACAGGCCTACCGGAACCTGCAGCTGGACTACCGCCCCCGCTACACGCCGGTACTGCGCACGCTGATGGCACAGGGCCCCTGCCGGATCAAGGACCTGGCACTGGCCTGCGGGCTCAGCCATTCGGCGCTCAGCCAGACGGTGGCGGCGATGGTGCGCGACGGTTGGCTGCACGCCGCCAACGGCGAGGATGGGCGCGAACGCATCCTGCAGCTGAGCCTGCGCGCGCAGCGGGCGCTGCCTGCGCTGCAGGCGCAATGGCAGGCCACCGCGCGTGCGGCGCGCAGCCTCGATGCCGATCTGGGGCAGTCGCTGGAGCAGGTGCTGCGCGAAGCGCTTGCCGCGCTCGAACAGCGCCCCTTCACCCAGCGCCTGCAGGACGCGCGCCGGCGCTGAGGCGCTACTGCTCGGCGGCCATCTCGATTTCGCTGACGAAGGTCCAGCTGCCGTTGGTCACGCGCAGCTCCAGCGTGCGGCATAGCGCGGCCAGCGGCACTGCATTGCCGAGTACATACTCCTCTTCGGTCGAACCCATCACGCCGGCCTGGGTGAAGGGTGCCGACAGCGCGCCGATCGAAACGGCGGCAGTTCCCGGCTCGGCGCACATCACCTCCACCGATGTCGGCGTGACGATGCCCCAGGCCGGGCGCGTCATGGTGTGCAGGCCGATCCAGTCCACCCGCCGGCGCTGGCCGAGGTCGAGGGTGATGCTGAGGTTGCCGTGCAGGCCGACCCAGCCCGCGTCCATCGGATTGCGCGGGTCGCCCACACGGCGGTCGAACAGCTCATGGCCGCTGCGGTCGGGATAGCTGGCCGCAGGCGCCACGCTGTAGTGGTAGGTGGTCTGCAGCGGATCGACGATGTACGACGCACCCAGGCCATACAGGCCGCGATAGGTGTTCATCATCCGCGGCGCCTCGCCGTAGCCCTGGCCGGGGCCGACCACTTCGGACAGGTGGTACTGGTTGAGCCAGGCAACGCGCTTGCCAGCCGAGCGCGCACTCCACAACTGCTGGTTGATGCGCTGCACCGACGCCGGCCGGTAGGCACCGGACAGGCCGTTGCCGGTGTCCAGGAACAGCGGGCTGCCATGGTTGAACAGTTCGATGTCGGCCCACAGGCCACTGGCCCCCAGCTGCGCCGACAAGGCCTGGTAGTACTGCTCGGTGCTGTAGCCGGGTCGATCCCACTGGAACAGTTTCGCGTACGGCGCCGCGCCGATGCCGTCCTGCCAGATCTGCACGTCGACGCCCGTGGCCGCACGGAAGCGCAGCGCAGCGCTGGCGACACTGGCCGGATCGACGCTGGAGGATGCCAGGTAGGGCGCCACCATCACCGGCCGGGAGGGCGTCGCCGCTTTCAGTGCGGAGACGATCGCGCGGTAGAAGGACGCGCGCTCGGCTGGCACCTGCGCGGGCTCATCGGTGATGTACCAGCCGGCGAATGCCGGATGCGCCGCGTACTGCTGGGCCAGCTGCGCCATCGACTGCGCGGCATCCTGCGCCACCGCCGCGGCATTCGATCCCTGCCAGAACGTCGCACACTGGCCCGAACTGTAGGTGGTGCCGACCACGACTTTCATCCCACGCGCTGCGGCGGCGTCCAGTACCGTGCCCAGCTTGGCCGGGAAGCCGGCGATCCATTCGAAATCCTGCGTACTGCCGGCACAGCCCACGCCAGCCCGGGTGGCGCGGGTCTGGCCGATGATGAGCGTGTCATTGCCCAGATCCTGCAGCTCGTCGAGGAACATCGGCAGCTGTGCCACCGGCAGTTGCTCATCGCTGGCCGAATAGCCGAAGTGGACGAAACTGCCGCTCAGCAGTGCGTTGTCCGCGTGCGCCGACGCAGCGCAGGCCAACAGGGCGAGCCATCCGAATCGGTTCATGGTGTCCCTTCCTGGCCGGGCATCCATCCGGCGTGCGGGCTCCATCCTAGCAAGCCGGCGCTTCCGCGCCGCCATGTAGCGCGGCCGTGAACGCGCGCGCGACGCAGCGTGAAGGCAAGGCCACCGGTGCGGACACTGCCTTAGCCACGTAGCGGCAAGGATGAGCTTCCTTTCCATGCACCGGGAGAATTCACATGGCTGACCAGCGTCACGGCACCTCCCACCGTGGCTTCGCCTCGATGGACCAGGACAAGCAGCGCGCGATCGCCGCCAAGGGGGGACGCGCCGCCCACGCCTCCGGCAACGCACATGAATTCAGCCCGGCGGAGGCGCGCGAAGCGGGCCGCAAAGGTGGCGAGGCAATCAGCCGCAACCGCCAGCACATGGCCGCGATCGGCCGCGAAGGCGGGCACGCGCGCCATGCCAATGCACGGCGGCAACAGCAGCAGGCGGCCGAACCCGCGCCAGCGACCTCGACGCCGCAGCGTCAGCAGGGTTGAGCCCGTCGGTTCAGCCCGGCTTGCGGTGCCGGTAGAGTGCAAACGCCGCCAGCAGGGCCAGCACGCCGGCGACCGTCATTGCCCAGTCGAAACCGCTGGCCATCGCGCTGCGGTACCACGCCTGGGCCTGCGATCCTGGCAGCGGCAACGCCGGGTGCAGGATGAGTGCGCGGGCCTGCGCAGCCATCGCAGGCTGCACGGCGCGCAGGCCCATCAGGCTGCCCAGCAGCGCGATACCCAGGCTCATGCCGGCCTGGCGCAGCGCGTTCATCGTGGCCGACGCAATGCCGGCACGTTCGACCGGTACGCATGACATCACCGCCATGCCGGTCGCCGGTACCGCCAGCCCCATGCCAGTGCCGAGCAGCATCAGCAGGGCGCTGGCCTGGCCGTGCGCTGTGGTCGGCCCGAACGTGGCAATCGCACACAACGCCATGCCGGTCAGTGCATAGCCCGCCACCAGTGCGGTACGCAGCCCGATCCACGCCGCCAGACGGCCGAACAGCAGCGACACCACCGCCATCAGGACGAACTGCGGTACCAGCTGCGCACCGGCCTGCGCGGCCCCGTGTCCCTGCGCCTGCTGGAGGAACAGCGACAGGAAGAACAGGCTGGCATAGGCGGTGAATCCGAGCACGAACGAGGCCAGGTTGAGCACGCCAAAACCCGGTATCGCCAACAGGTCCAGCGGCAGCAGCGGCCGCGCCACCCGGCGCTCGACCCGGCCAAACAGTGCCAGGCCCGCAGCCGCGATGCCGAGCGCCAGCAGGGTTGCAGGTGCCAGCAGGCCGTGCTCGCCGATGGCGATCAGGCCATAGCTCAGTGCAGCCAGCGCGACGATGCTCAGCAGTTGCCCGGCCGGATCCAGCGCGGCGTGCTGCGGATGCCGTCGCTCTGGAATGCCCCAGGCCCCCAGCGCGAGTGCAAGCAGGCCCAGCGGCAGATTGATCAGGAAGATGCCAGGCCAGCCGACGCGCTGGACCAGTTCGCCTCCCAGCAGCGGCCCCAGCACCAGCGCCAGCGCACTGAACGCCGACCAGCCCCCGATCACGCGCGCACGCGCACGCGCTTCGGGAAACGCATGGCTGAGGATCGGCATCGCACTCGGGATCAGCAGGGCGCCGGCCACACCCTGCACCACCCGCCCCGCCACCAGTGCGGAAAGACTGCCTGCGCAGGCACACAGCAGCGAGCCCACGGTGAAGGTCGCCACGCTGAGCAGCCACATGCGGCGGTGGCCATAGCGGTCACCCAGCGGCCCCGCCGACAGCATCACTGCGGACAGGGCGATGGCATAGGCGTTGATCACCCACTGCAGCCCGGCCATGTCGGTGTGCAGTGCCTGCTGCAGCGTCGGCAGCGCGACGTTGACGATGCTGATGTCCAGCGAGGCGAGGAAGGTGCCCAGGTAGGCCGCCAGCACCAGGGCCGGCCGTCGGAAGCGTTGCATGTGCGGATGCCGGGAGAGAGCGTGCGCGCATCGTAGTTTGATGACTGACCGTCAGTCAATGACCGACGGTCAGTCATTGCCGGAGGAAGGCTAGAATGGCGACCGTCGCCCCCGGACCCCGCCCCATGCCGATTCCCGCAGTCGCCAGGCCGCGCACCAAACCCGCTGAAACTCGCCAGGAAGAGCTGATGGACGCCGCGCAGGCCCTGTTCCTGTCACAGGGCGTGGAAGCGACCACCATCAGTGACATCGTGGCCGCCGCCGACGTGGCCAAGGGCACGTTCTATACCTACTTCGCCTCGCGCACCGAGATCCTGCAGGCGCTGGCGCAGCGCTACACACAGCGGTTCATGGCCGAGGTCGACCAGGCCGTGCAGCAGCATCCAGCCCATGATGGCGTGGCCCGGCTGCGCGCCTGGATCCGCGCCAACATCGAGATCTATGTGCGCACGCACGCACTGCACGACGTCGTGTACCCCAACCATCACCACCACCAGCGCGGCAATGCCGAGCGCAACGCGATCCAGCAGCAGCTGCTTGGCATCCTCGAAGCCGGTGTACAGGCGGGTCTGTGGCAGCTGCCGGCACCGCAGGTCACCGCCTCGCTGATCTATGCCGGCGTGCACGGCGCCACCGACGACCTGATCGCTGTGCCGTCGCAGGACGCAGAGGTGTTCATTGCGGCGGTGGTGGCCGATTGCCTGCGCATGGTCGGCGTGTCGCCGGCCCCGAAGCGTGGCGGCACCCGTCGCTGAAGCGCTCGCCGTCGCTCAGGCGTGGGCGAGGATGTTCAGCAACCGACCGAACGGGTCGCGGACGAAGAAGCGGCGCACGCCCCAGGGCTCGTCGACGGGGCCATACTCCACCGCCACCCCGGTCGCGCGCACGCGCTCCAGTACCTCCTGCAGGTCGTCCACTTCGATCGACAGGTCCGGCACCGGTGTGCCGGAGCCGCCTTCGCTGGCGAAGCTGATCTGGGCGGGGGCACTGCCCTGCCCGCCGTGGGTGACGATCCAGCCATGGTCCATCACCACTGGCATGTCCAGCAGTTCGCTGTAGAACGCTGCCGCACGCGCCGGATCAGACGTGGCGATGTTGGCGACGACGCGCTTGACGGCCATGTTCCACTCCACCGGGAAGGAAGCGTCGAGACTGCCCGACCTTGCGCACGAACAGAAGAGCCCCGTCATGGACGGGGCCCGTCATCAGCCGATCATGGCGGGGCTTACACCGCGCCGCAGCGCTCCATGACACATCGATCGTATTCGTACTGGCATTCCATGGCATTACCCCCACCGGCCACACACGCCTGGTAGGCCTTCCAGCAGGGCAGATCGCAGGGCTGGACCGGTCCGGCCACGGCCACCGAGCCGCTGCAGGCCAACGCGAACACAGCACCGGCGATCACTTTCCTGAAAGTACGCATCGACATCACTCCTTGATAAGCCTGGTGAGCCCAGGCCAGGCCACCATAGCGCTGCACACAGGACGTCGGGTGAAGGCGGCTGCGGCTCGACTCAGTGTTGCAGCAGACCCAGCACACGCAGCTGCGCGGCCAGCTCATCCAGGTTGCGCCACGGCAGGATCGGCGAATTGCCGCGCTCGTCCGGCGGGTTGTCCGGCAGCGCGTCGGACCAGCCACCGGCCCCGACAAGCGGCAACAGCGGCCGCTTGTGCAGCCACGCCAGGCAGACCTCCGAGATCGTACCGGCGCGCCCGCCGATGACGATGCAGGCATCGCCGGCCAGGGCCATGATCAGGTTGCGCGCATCGCCCATGCCACAGGGCACCACCACCGTCGCCGGCCAGTCGGCCGGCGGCATGCTGCTCTCCGGAATGACGCTGAGCACCTGGCCACCAGCGGCGATTGCCTGCTCGGCAGCCACGCGCGTAGCCGCACTGCCACACCCACTGACGACCGTGATGCCCTGGATGGCCAGGAAACGCCCTGCTTCCGCTGCACGCTCGAACGCGTCGCTGCCAGGGTCTGCGCTACCCAATATCGCCACCTGTGGTTTACGGACGGCTTTCTCCATGGACGGCTCCAACACCTCGGAAAAAAAGAGTCACGGTGCGCTGCCCGGCGGAGCCGCCGCAGCTGCCCGTCACAGAACATTAACACGTTCATAAAATTATCTTCACATCAATGGGGGATGTCGCCTCGCCTTGCCGTTAACGGCCTTGTTGTCCGTCAACCAAGGAAGTTGTCCGATGAATCACCCGCTGTATGGCCGTTCGTCCCGCTCCCTGTCGCACCGCCCGCTGGCGCTTGCCGTCGCCAGCTCGCTGCTGCTGGCCACCGCACTGCCAGCCATGGCCAGCGAATCACTCGATGCCTGGCAGCAGCAGCGCCAGCTGCAGGCCGCGTGGGCGCAGCCGACGAACACCTCCGCCGAGGCATCCGTTGGTCAGGCGCTGCCGACCGCAGCCACCCCGTCCGCGGTTCTCGGCACCCCCGGCGATCCCGCCAGCTGGCGCAGCGATGAATTCAACGCCGATTGGGGCCTGGCTGCGATGGGCGCGGATTACGCCTATGCACGCGGCCTGACCGGCAAGGGCGTACGCTTGGCGCTGTTCGATTCGGGCTCCGCGCTGGCGCATCCGGAGTTTGCAGGACGCAATACCTCCAGCATCACCATCGGCGCCAACTGTGCGACGCCGGGTGTGGTCGCAGGTGCCGGCGCCTGCGAACAGACCCGCGGTGAACAACCCGGCTACAACTACTATGGTCTCGGCGCGGGCGTTCCGGCCGCACTCGCAGCACGCCTGATCGCTGCCGGCCAGCCTTACGGCTTCAGCTATGCCGACCATGGCACCCACGTACTGGGCACCATCGGCGCCAACCGCGATGGCAAGGGCATGCACGGCGTGGCGTTCGGCGCGAACCTCACCGCCGCCCGCGTGTTCGGCGACACCTACTACGAGTGGCGCCTGGACCCCGACAATTTCTATCGCCCGCGCGCGCTGTACCGCACCGATCCGGATGACGCCGCGACCCTGGACATGTATGCGCAGATCCAGGCGCAGGGCGTACGCGCCATCAACCACAGCTGGGGCATTTCCACGCGCAACATGACCGCCGCCGCGCTGGACCAGCAGTACGCCAACATCGGTGCCGACTATGGCGTGTATGGCAGCATCTACGCCAGCAACGGCGACACCCCGGGCTCGACCCTCATCCAGGTGTGGTCGGCCGGCAATGGCAGTGGTGCGGTCGCCGGTATCACGGCCTCGATGCCGCGCTGGAAGCCCGAACTGGAGCCCTACTGGCTGGCAGTGGCCAACGTGCGCCGGCCCAACGCGGCCGCCGGGGAAACCGACTACGTCATTGATGGCAGCTCCAGCGTCTGCGGCGTTGCGGCCAACTGGTGCATCTCGGCACCCGGCACCGACATCGTCAGCACGATCGTTTCCGGCGATATCCAGGGCCGCGTCGAGAACACCTCCGCTTACGTGCGGCTGATCATCGACAGCGAGAACACCCAGTACGTCTACGGCACGAAGACCGGCACGTCGATGGCGGCGCCGCACATCACCGGCGCGCTCGGCCTGCTGATGGAGCGCTTCCCTTACCTGGACAACGCCCAGGTCCGCGACGTGCTGCTGACCACCGCGCGCGACCTTGGCGCGCCGGGGATCGACCCGATCTACGGCTGGGGCATGGTCGACCTGCGCAAGGCCATCGAAGGCTACGGCTCGCTGCGCGTGGACACCAACGTGGTGATGAACCAGAAGGCCGGTGGCCTCAAGGTCTGGGAAGGCGATGCCTGGGACAACTGGACCAACGACATCGGCGGCCCCGGCAAGCTGACCAAGTCCGGCATCGGTTGGCTGCGCCTGAGCGGCAACAACCGCTTCAACGGCGCGGTGCTGCGCGAGGGCACGCTGGAGTTGAACGGCACCAACACGCTCACCTCGGCGGTCGAGGTGCAGGGCGGCCAGTTCCTGCTCAACGGCAGCCTGGTCTCCACCGCGCTGACCACCACCGGGGGCGTGAGCACGGTCAGCGCCAGTGGCGTGCTGAAGAACAGCAACCTGGTGGTCAACGGCGGCGTGGTGTCCTTCAACGGCACGCAGACCGGCGGCACCACCACGGTCGGCGCCAACGGCCTGCTGAAGGGCGTCGGCACGCTCGGCAACACCCGCGTCGACGGCATCATCGCGCCGGGCAATTCGATCGGCACGCTGACCATCAACGGCAACTACGTGCAGGGCGCCACCGGCGTGTATGCGGCGGAGCTGGCCCCGGGTGGCCGCAGTGACCAGCTGCACGTGACCGGCACCGCCACCCTCGGCGGCACCCTGGTCGCACTGCCGGAACCGGGCGTGTACTACCTCGGCGAACAGTTCAACTTCCTGCGTGCCGACGGTGGCATCAGCGGCCAGTTCGCCAGGACCGACTTCAGCGCGTTCTCGCCCTTCCTGCAGTTCAGCCTGGCCTACGGCGCCAATGGCACGCGTATCGAAGTCGCCCGTGGCGCCTCGCTGACCACGGCTGCCAACACCCCCAACCAGCGTGCCGTGGCGGCGGCGGCCGACCTGCTGCCGATCGCCCAGGGCCTGCCCAAGCCGCTGACCCAGCTGTTCCCGCAGCAGATCGGCGGCGTGCTCGACGGTCTCAGCGGCGAGCTGCATCCGGCCACGGCCATCGCCCTGGTCGAGGGCAGCCGCTACGTGCGCGATGCCGCGTTGTCACGCCGTGCCGGTGTCGCCGCGCCCGGTACGGACGCCGGTGATGCGACGGGTGCGTGGGTGCAGGCCATCGGTGGCAACAGCACGCTGGACGGTGACTACAACACCGCCCGCACCGAAGCCAACAGCAACGGCCTGCTGGTCGGCCTCGACCGCGAGTTCTCCGGCTGGCAGGTTGGCGTGCTGGCCGGGACCGGCCGTACCGACGTCAAGCAGCAGGACCGCCGCGCCAAGTCGAAGATCGACAACACGCACTTCGGTGCCTATGCCAGCCACACCTGGGGCGGTTTCGGCCTGCGCGGTGGTGTGGCGTGGAGCAAGCACGAGGTGAAGAGCACGCGCGAGGTCGCCTTCGCAGGTTTCAGTGACAGCCTCAGCGCGCGCTACGACGCCCGCACCCGCCAGGCCTTCATCGAAGCCGGCTACCGCTTCGGTGGCCCGGAGGCCGGGCTGGAACCGTACCTGCAGGTGGCGCGTGTCGAAGTGGATCTCAAGCGCGTCAACGAACGCGGTGGAGCAGCGGCACTGCAGGGCAAGGTGGACGATACCGGAACCACCATCGCCACCGTCGGCGTGCGCTTCGACAAGGGGCTGAAGGCTTCGTTCCAGCAGGAGAGCTGGCTGCACCTCCGCGGTGGCGTCGGCTATCGCCGCGCCTCCGGTGATCGCAGCCAGGTCGCCAACCTGGCCTTCGCCAACGGCAGCACGACGTTTGCGGTCAACGGTGCACCGATCGCCGACAACGCGGTGGTCGCCGAGCTGGGCCTGTCGGCCTGGCTGACCGCGCGCCAGCAGCTGGAGCTGGGCTACAGCGGCCAGTTCGGCAGCGAAAGCCGCGACCACGGCGCCCAAGCACGGTGGTCGGTGCGCTTCTGATTCCGACGCCGCGTCTGGTTGAACGATCGGGGTGGCCGGAGGGCCACCCCACTTTCTTGCCACGTACCGCAAAAAAAAGCCGGAGCAGCGTACTGCCCCGGCTTCGGCGACTCAGCGGAGACAGCCGCTAAGTACGATCAGGCTGCCTTCATGGCGTGCTTTCGAGCACGCATCACGTTGTGGCATTCCTGCACTTCCGGCAGCAGCTGGGTCACTTCCTGGCGCACCGCCGGCGGAAGCTCGTTGTCCTGCAGCACGTCCTTGAACGTGCCCAGCAGGCGGTCTTCGGATTCTTCCAGCTCGGCCACGTAGCCGTAGTTGGTGTCACCGAAGGCAGCGCGGACCTTGCCATAGAACTGCTGCATGGAACCCACCACGGTGCCGTGTTCGGCCGGCTTGCCACCGCTGGCGGCAACCGAACCGCTCAGTGCGGCGACGATGCGGCCCTTGACCCCGGCGATGCGGGTGAACAGCGCCGACAGCTCGGCATCCTTCACCTTGGTAGCAGCCTCTTCGTAGAACGACTTGCCGTCACGAGCGATTTCGATCAGGTCGTTGAGGCGATGTTCGATGGTGGACTGGGTGCTCATGGCGTTGCTCCTGTTTCGTCGTTTCGGGGGAGAAAAGCAGCCTCGACTGCGCTGCCTGTGGGGTCACTGTGGACAGGCCCGTGTGGTTCGCGGGTGAGCAGCGATTGATGCGCAGATCACTTCACCCAACCCGCACTGACTGCTTCACGTCAGAGCGGCATGCCGTTCACGGCGCGTGCCCGCGCAGCCTCACCAGGGAATGAACAAGATGATCAGGACGATCACCAGCACGGCGGCGAGCGCCGCCAGGAGGATGTTGCGCTGGCGTCCACTGGGCTTGGGTTTACCGGGAGTATTCATGCCTACCTGCCTGTAGCTACGGATGACCCCGGCAGCTTGATGAATCCGCGCCCGTGCTCCCGTGCAGAACGCGTGCAGGCGACGTGCACGTCGCCAGCGCCGGTGTCGATTCCCGGCCCGCCCGTTCGTCGGATCATGAAAGCCCCTCCCTTGCCGACCCGAGGTGTATCCATGCTTCCCGTGCTCACCGCCTTTGCCAACTCCCCCGACCGCGGCCAGGGCCTGGCCCGGGACATGCGCGTGCGCTGGGCACTGGAGGAACTGGAAGTGCCCTACGACGTGCACCTGCTCACCTTCGCTGAGCTGAAGCAGCCCGCGCACCTGGCCAGGCATCCATTCGGGCAGATTCCGACGTGGCAGGAGGGCAGCCAGACCCTGTTCGAATCCGGCGCCATCGTCCTGCACCTGGCCGAACGGCACGCCGGCCTGCTGCCACGCGAGCCCGACGCCCGCACGCGCGCGATCATGTGGCTGTTCGCCGCGCTGAACACGGTGGAGCCGCCGATTGTCGAACGCTCCATGGCCTGGGTACTGGAGCGCGAACAGCCGTGGTACGCACAGCGGCTGCCGATGCTCGATGAGCGGGTCCGGATCCGGCTGGCGCAGCTGTCGACGTGGTTGGCCAGGAGCCCATGGCTGGACGGCGAATTCAGTGTGGGTGACCTGATGATGGTCTCGGTGCTGCTGCGGCTGAACAGCAGCGGGCTGCTCGACCCGTACCCACAGGTGGCCGCCTACGCGGACCGGGCGACGCAGCGGCCCGCCTACCAGCGGGCCTTCGCCGCGCAGCTGGCGGTGTTCCAGAACGCCTAGCGCTGCGCCCCGCGTCGAGGCATCACTGCAGCCTGCGCCGGCACGCCGCCTGCACCAGCATCAACTGCGCCATCAGAATCAGCATCGCACAGCCCGACAGCAGCCAGGGGTCGATGTACCACTGCTCGTTGAAGCGGAAGTCGCCCGCGGAAATGCGTTTCCAGCCGTTGAAGTGCTGCATCGCCGCCACCACGAAGGCGAACGCGCCGCTGGTGTACGACAGCCAGGGCACCACGATGCCGCCCGGTCGCGCGAACAGCGTCAGCACGCCCACAATGCCGATCACCGTGCGCTGCACCCGGCAGTAGGGGCAGACATAGGCCATCCCGCTCCATTCCACCGCCCAGGCGAGCAGACTGACCAGCACGGCCGCGGCTGCGGCGGTGTACAGGGCCCTGGGCGCGATCGTCATGCCTGCATCATCTGCCATGCCGCGGTTCAGTCCTTCTTGAAGACCGTGCGCTTGCCGATGGGGCTGCTCTTGCGCGCCGTCGGCCGGGCCAGGCCGGGAATGAGGAAGTCGGTGACCTTGTGACCCTTCTGCACCTTGGACGCCAGCCATCGCGGCATGCGGCCACGTCCGGACCAGGTGAGCCGCTTGTACTCCGGATCGCGGTACTTGGCCGCCACCTTGCCGGTCCTGCGCCGCGCGGGCTTGGCGCCGGGTGCGGGCGCGTCGACCGCCTCTGCGCCGAACAGTTCTTCCAGGGTATAGCCGGCTTCGGCAGCGGCGGCCTTCAGCATCCGCCGCACCGCAGCGGCCGGACGGCGACGGGAAACAAGCTGTTTCCGCTGTTCGGCGGCAACCACCAGGGCACCCAGCTCGCGAAGGCTGAGCGATTCGATATCGATCATCATGCAGGAAAGGTCCACCGGGGGTGTGGTGGCTGTCAAGACACGGCGACGGCCCCGCCTGCACACAGGCTTCACCGGACGTGGGCTCCGATCGCCTTCGCCAGCCATCCTCAGAGGACCTCGACGTGAGCCACGCATCGCATTCGCTTGCCTATCTGCTTGCGCGCATCCTGCTGATGGCGCTGTTCCTCGTCTCCGGGCTCGGCAAGCTGGGCGATCTCAGTGGCACCCAGGGCTACATGGAAGCCATGGGTGTGCCCGGCATCCTGCTATGGCCGACCATTGCCTTCGAGATCGGCAGTGGCCTGTGCATCCTGCTCGGCTTCCAGACCCGGCTGGTGTCGATCGTGCTGGCAGGTTTCAGCCTGGTCACCGCCGCCATCTTCCACCACAACCTCGCCGACCCGACCCAGCAGATCATGTTCCTGAAGAACCTGGGCCTGGCCGGTGGATTCCTGCTGCTGGCCTGCACCGGTGCAGGGCGCTACAGCGTGGATGGGCGCGGTCGGCGCGCGCAGCGGTAACAGCAGCGGCACGCCAGGTGTTGCGCACAGGGCGCCGCGCAGCGCTGCCTGCAATGGACTCGGTCGCGGTGATGGCCGCTACGCCGGACGCTCCCAACTCCCAACTCCCAACTCCCAACAGCGAGGAACCTGAAATGGCTACGGTTACCACCCGAGACGGTGTCGAGATCTTCTACAAGGATTGGGGTCCGCGTGACGCCAAGGTCATTCATTTCCATCACGGCTGGCCGCTTACCTCCGACGACTGGGACGCGCAGATGCTGTTCTTCGTCAACAAGGGATACCGCGTGGTCGCGCACGACCGCCGCGGGCATGGGCGCTCCAGCCAGGTGTCGGATGGCCATGACATGGATCACTACGCCGACGATGTTGCGGCCGTGGTCGAGACACTGGGCACCCAGGGAGCGATGCATGTCGGCCATTCCACCGGCGGTGGCCAGGTGGTCCGCTACATCGCACGCCACGGCGAGAAGAATGTGTCCAAGGCCGTGCTGATCAGCTCGGTGCCACCGTTGATGGTCAAGACTGCAGCAAATCCGCAAGGCACGCCCAAGGCCGTCTTCGACGATTTCCAGGCGCAACTGGCGGCCAACCGTGCGCAGTTCTACCACGATGTGCCGGCAGGCCCGTTCTATGGTTACAACCGCCCGGGCGCGAAGCCCTCGGACGCGGTGATCTGGAACTGGTGGCGACAGGGCATGCAGGGCTCGGCGAAGGCGCACTACGACGGCATCGTTGCCTTCTCGCAGACCGATTTCACCGAAGACCTGAAAGGCATTTCCATTCCCGTCCTGGTGATCCATGGCGACGATGACCAGGTGGTGCCATACGCCGACTCCGGCGTTCTTTCCGCAAAGCTGGTAAAGAACGGCAAGCTGATCACCTACGAAGGTGCACCGCACGGCATTCCGACCACGCACGCGGACCGGATCAACGCCGACCTGCTGGCCTTCCTGGAAAGCTGATCGAAGATGTCCGGGAAGGGCGTCGGCCTTTCCCGGACGCCGGCGGCGCGCACCTCTCCGATCTGCGGAGCCTGCAGCAGGATTCTTAATTCTTCAGCATTGGATCGCGCGCGCTTCGTGCCATGCGAGCGGCAAAGCAGCATGATGGGCGGCCATACAAACCCAGGGCGATCGTTCATCTTCATGCGTGACATCGGACAGTTCTACGTAATCAGCGTCGAGGGAGTGACGCGGGCAGACGGCACACTCCTGCAGGTCACCCGGATCGATTGCTCCTGCATCAGGTGTTCCCGGCAGTTCAGGGCCATCCCCAACCATGGTCTTGTCGATCTCGACGGTGCGGCCGCGCTCAGCTGCCCCACCTGCGGCAATCACCAGTCTGTCAGCCGCGCACGGCTCGAAGAACTCAGCCAACGCAACGGCGAATAGCCCGCGCTTCATGCACTCCGCGGCGTCGACACGCCCGATATCCGTTGGACCCGTGCAGGGTTCGCGGGTTCGGCCGCGGCAGATCATCGCCCCATGCAACGGGAATTCACTCGCTTTTTACAACGCGCCGCCTTTTCCTGCGGATCCGCATCCAGAGCGCTCTGCCTGCATCCAGCGACCTCGCCCACGCGTATGTAGGATGCCCGCGCCTTGCGGGCATCCCATAGAGGAACGCGCCGTGAAAGCTCTTCAGCGGATAGCCGCCACCGTAAGCTTCGCCGTACTCGTTTCAGCCACGTCCACGAGCTTCGCCGCCAATACCGTGATGGTCGGCGGCGCCGAGATGTATCCCACCAAGACCATTGTCCAGAACGCCATCAACTCCAAGGACCACACGACCCTGGTCGCTGCGGTCAAGGCGGCCGGCCTGGTCGACACGCTCAATGGAGCCGGCCCCTTCACCGTTTTCGCGCCGACCAATGCAGCCTTCGACAAGCTTCCCGCAGGTACCGTTGATACGCTGGTGAAGCCCGAAAACAAGGCACAACTGACCAAGATCCTGACCTACCATGTTGTACCGGGCAACTACAGCGCTGCGCAGCTGCTGGCCGACGCCCGGAAGCACGGCGGCAAGGCCACGCTGAAGACCGTTGAAGGTGAACCGCTCACGGTCGCCCTGCATGACGGCAAGCTGTGGGTCATCGATGCCAAGGGTGGCAAGGCCGGCATCAGCATTGCCGATGTTGGCCAGTCCAATGGCGTGATCCATGTGATCGATACGGTGTTGATGCCGAAGTAGGTGCAGGCAGCGGGAAGACGGCATGGCGGCAGTCGCGCTGCGGCTGCCGCTGCTGCCGTGCAGGCATGCCGTTGGCCGTCAGAAGAAGAGGCCCGCTTGTTCGACAGTTGCGAGTGGATTGGCCTTCCGCACCGCCTCCAGGAACAACAGGAAATCGCGGTTGAACAGTGTCAGGTTGGTGGTGAAGCGCACACTGCGCCTGCCCGACGCGCTGCTGAAATCCACCTGCCAGACATAGCGTCCGTAGATGACGTCGGAGGTTCGCCTGACCGCAATGATCTGCGTGAGAGGAACCGCCGTGGGCACCGCGCCCCGCTGCAGATAGAACGCCTCTGCATCAAAGAGGTAGTGCTCACGATCCTCTTTCCCGTCGATCATGACCAGGGTCATGGAGCGCTTGGAGATTCGGCGCGGAGCGCTCACCTCCAACCCTGATGCCAATGCGGCACGGGCGTGCCGTGCGCCGCGTCGATGGAGAAACACGATCGCCGCCAGCGGAAGCGCCGCGAGGACACTGAAACCTGCCGTCTTCAGAACAACGTCCAGTGTATGCGGCACATGAACCTCCCGGATGATCTTCGGCGCGCGCGCCCTGGCCGGCGTCGTGCACACGCACCGGCAGCCGCTGCAGGCTGTGGCTGTCACGACGTGCCAGTGAAACCACCATGCAAGCGCTGACGTTTACGGGCGGCGCGAAAAAAGCGCCGGGGTGGAGCCTGAGTGCCAATTTCTTGGTGGCCCACCAGCAACCACATACAAGCTACAACTATTTGTAATGTATGGATTTTCAAGCACAGCGAAGCATCAAAGACTCACTAATTGACTCACTTTCCACTGGCTCGTACCAGACGACTCTGGACAGCGCCAGACAGCGCTCAGCAGAAATGATGGGAGGTAGTAGTATTACTAACAACCATCTGATCAAGACCCAGCCCTCGGCTGCGGCCTACAAAGCTCATGCCTCTCGTCACTCCGATAGTCATATCTCTCCAGAACTCGCTGCCATCCCTGCCATTGCCGGTGCTTGCCTCCACTGCCGCCTGCGGCTTTCCCAGCCCTGCTGAAGACTTCTTCCGAGAAGAGGATCGCCTGGATCTCAATGCCAAGCTGGTACCCAACCCACCAGCAACGTTCCTGGTACAGGCCGACTGCGGCGGATCGATGGCCGATTTCGGGATCCACGACGGCGATCTCTTGGTTGTCGATCGTTCGATCAGCCCACGGCCTGGGCACACTGTCGTGGCTCTGTGGGAGGGCGGCTTCGTCTGCAAGAAGCTCTACATACGTAACAACTGCATGGTCCTGGCCAGCGGTAGCGGATATCCATCCATCGTCGTGCCAGAGGATGTCGAGCTGGAAATCTGGGGGGTGGTGCGCTGTTCCATCACCCAGCACCTCTGATCTCAGCTCCTGATACATGAGCCCCGTACCGTGCCCGCATGCGCTACGGACTTATCGACGGCAACACCTTCTATGTCTCATGCGAGCGGGTCTTCGACCCCAAGCTGCGAGGCAAGCCCACTGTTGTGCTTGGCAATGGCGATGGATGCTGTATCGCCCTGTCGCCAGAGGCCAAGGCCTTGGGATTGAAGATGGGTATGCCCATCTTCCAGGTCCCCAAGGACATCAGAAAACAGGTCCTCGTCAGGTCAGCCAACTTCGCCCTGTACGGGGATCTGTCAGCCAGGATTGTGACGATCCTGCAGGATCTCTTCCCCAGGGTGGAGATCTATTCAATCGATGAAAATTTCGTCGACCTGGAAGGCCTCAAAGACCCTGTTGCGGCCTGCATTGAGGCACGCGAACGTATCCTGCAATGGGTGGGCATTCCCTGCTGCGCTGGCCTGGGTGCCACACGCACCCTGGCCAAGGCAGGCAACAAGCTCGCCAAGGACCAGTCCAAGCGTGCCGTCCATGCGGGCTCCTTGGCCGTCTTCCATGCCACCGCACAGAACGTCAACGCTCTGGCCGTCGAGGATGTGTGGGGAGTGGGCAGGCGCTACGCCGAACGCCTGGCAGCCGAAGGGGTAAGAACTGCTGCAGATTTGGCCGCACTCCCCACCGACCATGTTCGTGCGCACTATGGGGTAGTTCTGGCCCGCACCCAAATGGAGCTGCGGGGAATTCCCTGCAGCGATCTGGAACTAGAAGAACCCGAACGCCAGCAACTGGTGGTCAGCCGTACTTTTGGTCGTGACGTGACCGACCCGATGGAGGCCCTGGCCACGTTCTGCAGCGTGGCCTGCGAGAAGTTACGCAAGCGAGGCCAAGCGGCAGGTGGACCGGCCAGCCTTTCGTAGACATCCGGTTGCCATAATTGATGGCAATGACCGAGGTGTTTATGGGCAACAGCAAGCAGTACACGGATGAGTTCCGGGCAGAGGCGGTGAAGCAGGTGATCGAGCGTGGCTTCACGGTGGTGGACGTCGCCTCCCGGATCGGTATTCCCAAGCACACGCTCTATGGATGGGTGCAGGCCGCCAGGAAGGCGACACCGGCATCCGGTGCTGCAGCAGCGCCGACCGACTCAGCCGAGATCCGCCGGCTCAAGGCCGAGCTGCGGCGGGTGACCGAGGAGCGCGACATCCTAAAAAAAGCCGCGGTGAGTTCAACCCGTCGACGCAACGGCTTGGCTCAGCTTAGCGGCTGGCGTCTGGAAGCCCAAGGTCTTACGAGGTCTTTCGTTGAGACGTCTGGCGATCTTGTTCAAGAATGCCTGCGAATGGCGGGATAGATCCGTGCCGTCGGGGAAGTACTGCCGCAGAAGGCCATTGGTGTTTTCGTTCGAACCGCGCTGCCAAGGGCTTTGCGGATCGCAGAAGTAGACCTGCGTGTCGGTCGCCACGGTGAAGTTCTTGTGGCTGGCCATCTCACCGCCTCGATCCCACGTCAGCGATTTTCGCAGCGCGGTTGGCAGTGTTTTCACTTGCCGGCTCAGCGCCGAGACGACGCTGCTGGTGTCCTTACCCTTCACTTTCACCAGCATCACGAAGCGCGAGTGCCGTTCCACAAGCGTCGCGATGTGGGAATTGTTGCTGCCCGTGATCAGATCACCCTCCCAATGCCCTGGCACGGCGCGATCTTCGACTTCCGCCGGACGCTCCCGAATCGATACCGCGTCGATGATCCCGCCGCGAGGCATCGCGGTGGCCAGCTTTGAGTGGCGCATACGGCGACGCGTGCGCAGGTGCGCCAGGAGTTCCTTCTTGAGCAGGCCGCGCGCCTGGATGAACAAGCTCCGGTAGATCGTTTCGTGCGACACCTGCAGTGCCTGGTTGAGCGGGAACCTCAGCTTAAGCCAGCCGGCGATCTGTTCCGGCGACCACTGCTGGCCCAGCTTGCAAGCCACCAACCAGCGCAGACGAGGGTTATCGGCCAACCGGCAAGACTGTGGCCTCCGGGCTGCCTCCCAAGCGGCCTCATCGGCATGTGCGGCCCGATATCGGTCACGGCCACCATGCCGTGCCACTTCCCGGCTAATCGTCGAGGTAGGCCGCCCTAGGCTGAGCGCAATCTGGCGAAACGACTGGCCAGAAGCTAGGCATCGAGATATCTCTTCGCGATCCATTAAGCTCAGCGACCGGGCGGATCGGCGACGTTCCCTCGGCGCGATCCCGCCTTGCGCGGCCAGAACCCCGAAAATCGAACCCGGATTCTTGTCAAAGAAGCGGGCAATGTCGCTGAGCGACTGGCCGCCCTTCCATCGTCGCCATAGATCTCGCTTCTGGGCTCGAGACATGCCGGGCCGCCCCATCCTTGCCATATCGTTCGCTCCTATCAGTGCAACTGTTGATCATGTTGCATTGACGGGTTGAACTCACCGCGGCTTTTTTTAGGATGTCGCGCTCCTCGGTCACCCGCCGCAGCTCAGCCTTGAGCCGCTTGGCATCGGACACGCTCATGCCGCCGAACTTGCTGCGCCACAGGTAGTACGAGGCTTCGCTGAAGCCATGTCGGCGGCATAAGTCCTTGACCGCCATGCCGGCGTCGGCTTCACGCAGGAAACCGATGATCTGTTCTTCGGAAAAGCGTTTCTTCACGTCCAATCTCCTGGTCAGGTGGGATTGGACTCCAATTCGCCGTGCTACTCAAAACCGGGGGGACGTCGGGTCCAGGCCGCCGCCGCCTCGGCCAACACCACCCGCAGCTATGCCAGTGCCCTGCGCTACTGGGCTGGCTGGTTCCAGGGACGCTACGGGGAGTCGTTGGCACTGCCGGTGCCGGAGGCGGCGGTGATCCAGTTCATCGTCGACCATCTGCCCCGCCGCACTCACACTGGTCAGGCCTGGGAACTGCCAGCGGAGCTGGATGCGCTGCTGGTGACCAGTGGCCTCAAGAAACGTCCGGGACCGTGGTCGCTGGCTACCGTGGTGCACCGCGTCGCCGTGCTATCCACGGCGCACCGGTTGCGTCAGGTCGTCTCCAACCCAGCCGAATCCCCCGCCGTGCGCCACCTTTTGGCTCGTAGCCGGCGCGCGGCGGTCAAACAAGGCGTGCGGCCTCGCAAGAAGACCGCACTGTCCCGCGCCGAGCTCGAGGCCCTGCTCGCGACCTGCGACCAGTCGCTGGAAGGCCTACGCGATCGTGCCCTGCTCTGCTTTGGCTTTGCTTCCGGCGGGCGCCGGCGCAGCGAGATCGCTGCCGCCGACTTGGCTGATCTCAGGGCGCTGCCTGAGGGTGGTTACGTCTACTGGTTGGGCCACAGTAAGACGCAGCAGGCCGGCCCGACCGCCGGCTCGAGCCCGGACAAGCCTGTGCTGGGGGCGGCCGCGCAGGCACTGTCTGCCTGGTTGCATGCCGCGGCCTTTACCGAGGGGCCGATCTTCCGCCGCCTCTGGGGCCCGCGCGTGGGGCCGGGGCTCAGCGACAAGGCCGTGGCGACGATCATTCAGCGGCGTGCACGCATGGCCGGGCTGGAGGGAGATTTCGGCGGCCATAGTCTGCGCTCGGGGTTCGTCACCGAAGGCGCTCGCCAAGGCATTGCCCTGCCCGCTCTGATGGCCATGACTGAACACCGGGCCGTGTCCAGTGTGATCGGGTACTACCAAGCCGGCGAGGCAAGCCAGAATCCCGCCGCCCGGCTATTAGATGTTCTATAGCCTTTGCATCTCTACCCGCACAGTCAGACTGTATGCCCTTGGCTTAACTGCGATCCCGCATGTTGGTAAGAAAGTAGGGTCTTGATCAAAAACTCGACCTGAGTCGTAACGCGCGCATCGACTTTCATCACCGGCATTCGGAACCCACCGGCGTTAAGTGCGTCACGGAATGTAGTGAGTTGGAAGCTTGGCGCCAAATCACTTTTCGTCACGCCCACAACGAAACTCGCCTCCGGGGCGAGCACGCCGAAATCCTTCAACAGCTCTGATGTGCTGTCAACGGCATCACCTTGACATGCATTAACCAGAACGATGATTCCGATTGCACCCGTACAAACCATTGGCCACATAAAATTCAGATACTTCTGACCAGGAACTCCGTAGACATGCAGGAGTTCGCCATCGTCCAAGTCCACGCTGCTGTAGTCCAACGCCACCGTGGTCAAAGACTTCTCTTCTGTGGCATCGATACTTAACGGCATGTCAGTGCTGACCGGTTCAATGTCCGATATCGCACGGATGGCCGTGGTCTTGCCTGCTCCCATGCCGCCAACAAAGACGAGTTTGTTGCCGTAGTTATCCATGAGCTTTCCCAAAAAGTTTCAGACCAAAACGCTTTGCCATTCGCAACAAAGTTTCGGCGTGGCGCGAGGCAACGGCGCGCACACTTGCTCCCGGATCAGATAGAGATGCTTCCAAGCCGCTTAGGCGAACGAGCGCCATGATCCTCTGCACTTCGTCAACGCTCTCGTTCGCCACCGAAGCCAGAGAACCGGCGCGCCAAGATTGGCCATCGAGGTAAGCGAGCGCCAAGGCCCATGAGGCCGGCGTGGCGCCGACGTCCAGGTCTGGCCACGTCCGCAAGCGAAGCTCATCAGTGACGAGAGGCAGGTCTTCGTTTGAAAGATAAGGCAATAGGCGCCACCACAAGGTCTCTGTCTCGTAGCTGCGCGTGACATCAGGCAGGTAGACGGACTTCCATTCGTCTTCTGTTAGTTCCCTCACACGCCAATCGGACTTTACGGCACACCCTAGGAGCTCATTCAACGGCATCCGTCGCAGCATATGCACTTGTCCATTGCGGGTATCGCTGACCAGTCGAAAAAGGCCAAGTTCTAGTAGCGTGCGCTTCTCTCTACGGCGATCAAGACGCATGTGCTCCAGCATAGGCTGAACAAGTGGCACATCCCATGCCGATGGCTGACTCATCGCCCTGGATGGACTGCTCTTAAGACTGGACTTCAGTACATCCACGAACTCTCGAACTGTCGCCAGCCTCGGTAGAGCCTGCGTGGTGCCAGAGGCAACCGGCGCCCCATGCAAGCGAATTGAAGGCACGTTGTCCTGCCTTGCGGATTGGATCGCATGGCGGCCAGCATGGCTTGTCTCGTCTGCTACCAACAGTGCGGCGGGCTCTGCACCCCACTCAACTAGGCGTACGGTGAGGCGCTCGGCCGCGAGCAACGAACACGCCAACTTAAGGCGTGTGGCTGGCAATAACTCCAAACCGGCCATCGCGACGGTGAAATCGTAAGATGTGGGGGAGAACATGGACTTGAAGGTGATGAGGGGTGCCGATCAAGGCGTTGCGCACCACCGGCCGCAAGTTCAGCCGGTGGTGCCTCGGAATCAGCTGAAATCCAGCTTTTTCTCGAAGCTTTTCAGCTCGTGACGCGCCATGGCCAGGTTTGCCCGCGCACGGTCAAGCACCACGTAGAGGAACAATGTCGGATTGCTCTCCAGCGGGCGAATAATGTGGTACTGCTTGCTCAGCGAGATCAGGATATCTTCGATGGTATCGTCCAGTGCCAACTGCTCGGCAACACGACGCTTGCTGCGCACAACATCGCTGTTACCAGCAGCTGCTACTTCCAGATTCAGGTTGCCACCGCCGAGCGTGGCCATCGCCATCCCGCTATCGCTGTCAACAAGGGCAACGCCCACAAAGCCTGTGATCTGGCCGAGACCGTCAAGGTTCAACTTCGACATCTTCTTCTTTCCTTAGGGTTGGTGAATCGACCTCCCTGATGCAGGGAGGAACATGTGAGTGCATCGGGACTACTTCGGCATCAGAGCCGAAATTCGAGTAGCGCATTCGCGAGCGGCAAACAGGAGCACCGCCACATTGATATCGAATGTGCCTAGTGCAGCTAATGTCATAGGCTTGGCGTGATCCATTCGAATCAGCACCATGTTTCCTTGACGTGTCGCGATGGTTGCGTAGTCTGCCGCAGCCAAACCAAGCTCTTTGACTACCGTCTCTCCCAAGGTAAGGAAAGAGTTGGTCATTGCAGCTAGCCGTCGTGGATCACTGCCGTGCTCATCAAGCGCAGCCAAAGCACGCCCGTCTGCAGTGGTTAGCAGCAGCATTGAAACGCCGGGAGTCCGCTGCTTCGCGCGCCGAAACTCCTGCAGCAAAACTTCCTTGTCGACTTGCGGGACTTCATGGCTTTTGTCTCCCATGACGCTAAGAACCTTCTCAATGGTGGCTGTATGCAAGGCGTACTCTCCTGTACGGATCCTGTTGAGCAGGAACCATGCCAAGTAGTGGGTTGTGATAAATGGCACTGCTAGCGGCGCAATCAGTGATACGCGGCGCGCGAGAATGACGCTGTGCGTCACAAATGTTAGTGAAATTCACATTTCACGACAACCACCGTCACATTCATAAATGGTGGAGCGCCTTCCCGTAGGACAAACCAAAGCGGTTGCCAAGCCTCACAAACCATAGCGGAGGCCGAGAGAACTGGAGGGGGTGGGCGCTCTTTACTAGCGAGCGTCTAGTTCTGGACTGGCCATCTTGGCCACATACGCCAATTGGTACCAAATTGGCATCTACCGCTAGAGGTCAGTCAGCGAAGAGGTCAGAGCCGGCAGCTATGAACCTCTCACTGAAGTGCTAAGGGCACTGATACCACTCAGCCCTTTGAGCGAACGTTTGCAAACAGATGCGTTAGTTGATTCGGCTCTAGGGGGCGCGACAATAAGTAACCTTGATACACATCGCAGCCCAGCTGTTTGAGATGTTCGCGCTGCCCTTGGGTTTCTACACCCTCTGCAACAACACGTAGATTCAGCGCTCGCCCCAACGCAACTATTGAGGCAACGATGGCAGCATCTTCAGAGTTCGATTCCAGATCGGTGATGAAGGCGCGATCGATTTTTAGCTCTGTTGCAGGCAATCGCTTCAGATACAGGAGGCTTGAATAGCCGGTACCGAAATCATCGATAGCAATCTGTACACCCATTGCCGTAAGTTCGTCCAAGACCCTCAAAGTTGCGTCGGCATCGCGCATGGCCGTCGTCTCTGTAATCTCGAGCGTAAGCAAACCAGGGCCAAGATTATTGCTTTCTAATGCCATCCTTACCGTATCGATAAGGGCGGCTGAAGAGAACTGAAGCGGCGATAGATTGATCGCCACACTCGGAACCTGGTATCCATCGTTCTTCCATTCCCTTGTTTGCCGACAAGCCTCATTCAGGACCCAGTCGCCCAGTGCCAGAATCAACCCGCTGCGCTCCGCGACTGGAATAAATTCACTTGGCTGCAAGAGACCATGCTCTGGATGACACCAACGGACAAGTGCTTCCAAGCCAACCAACGAGCAATCTGGGCCGGCGAATTTTGGCTGGTAATGTAGAACAAGTTCTTTACGATCTATGGCCCTTCGTAGGTCGCTCAAAAGCTCAAGCTGTTGATGAGCGCTGACGTTCATGGAAGGCGAATAGAACGTATATCCGTTCCTGCCATTGTTCTTAGTGTGGTACATCGCTGCGTCGGCATGTGCCACTAGCTCTCGCTCAGTGGCTCCGTCGGAAGGATACATAGCCACGCCAATGCTAGCTGTGACATGCACTTCAGCAGACTCGATACTAATAGAGAGGGCTACTGTGTCGATTATCCTCTGAGCTACAACAGCAGCATCCTGAGAATCACTGGTGGGCACGATCAAGACGAACTCATCGCCGCCCATGCGCGAAAAAGTGTCTTGGCTTCGAAGCAATTCGCGGATCCGTTCAGCGACGCTCAGGAGAAGGGCATCGCCGGCTTGGTGACCATAGGCGTCGTTTATGCTCTTGAATCCGTCCAAATCAAGAAACATGACAGCAAACTGTTCGCGTTTTCGCTGTGCCTTCTCAATAGACTGTTTAAGTCGATCCTGAAGGAGAACGCGATTGGGAAGCCTTGTCAGCGGATCATGTAGAGCGGCCTGCACGAGTTGATCGTGTGCACGCGCCAACGACCTGGAAAGATGGCGCGTTCTTAGATGCATTTGGCGATCCAGCACCGATACGATCAATGCAACTCCCATAATCGCGACCGTAGTGACAACTACCAAGACTGCCAGCCAATGTGCTGGCACACCACCATCACGCGCTGCACCGCACCAGCTGCCCGGCAAGAACCGCGCAGCAGCCATGCCAGTGTAGTGCATGCCTACGATCGCAAGCCCCATGATCACGGCCGCAACAAAGCGCCAACGGTATTGTCCGCGCGCACCTGCTCTAAGACGAAAGGCAATCCATAGCGCGGTGCCTGACGCTGCGATTGCGATCAAAATGGACAAGACGAACCAAGTGGGGTCGTACTCTATTCCGGGCTGCATCTGAAGCGCAGCCGTGCCCAGGTAGTGCATCATCGCGATGCCGAGCCCCATAAGGATCGCGCCAAGCATCAGCCTGCTAACCGGGAGCTTGGGCCTGGAGACCAGCCAGAGCGCGAAAACCGACGCGCCGATCGCGGCAATCATCGAATAAAGTGTAATGGCAAGGTCGTAACCGAGCGGTATCGGTAAGTCGAACGCCAACATCCCGACGAAATGCATCGACCAAATGCCTAGGCCCATCGCAAGGGAGCCGCCGATCAACCACCAGCGCGACGCGACGCCCTTAGTTGCAGCCACCCGGCCTGCCATGTCCAATGCAGTGTAGGAAGCGAGAATTGCTACAAGAAGCGAAAGTAGAACCAGAATATCATTGTAAGTTCCAGACATAGCGTATCCATACAGTCCAGCGGCATTAGTTCTTAGCGAAGATCAGCGATCTAACTCAGTTACTAAATTTCTAGGCAGCAGAAGAAGCGATGTTAGAAGAGTCACTGTTCGATGCCCCTCCACTGCTCGCGACCATACTGAAAAGCGCCTCAGCCTGCGCCTCTAATGCCCGGGCAGAGCAAGAAATCCCATCGATCAGACGCGTGTCCTGTTGAACGCGCTTGTTGATTGCTTGCAATGCTTGGTTGGCGCTCTGAACGCCTTCACTCTGCTGCTGACTCGCGCCCGCAATCTGTTCGACGGTTGCCGTTACTTTGAGAACAGCGCCGAGAACTTCTTGCATGACATTGCCGGCTTGCATGATCAAGCGCGTTCCATCAGTCACTTGATCTCTAGCGCTTCCAATCAGGTCGCGTATTTCCTTAGCAGAAACGCTGCAGCGTTGCGCCAGGCTTCTGACTTCCTGCGCCACCACGGCAAATCCTCGCCCTTGCTCTCCTGCGCGAGCCGCTTCCACGGCTGCATTTAACGCAAGAATATTGGTTTGGAACGAGATGCCGTCAATGACTCCGATTATTTGCGCCATGCGCTCGTTGGCTGCCCTAATCTCTTCTGAAGTCGTAACGACTTCCGAGATCACTGCGACTCCACGCTTAGCGGCATCCGCAGAGCTCTTGGCTACCTGGCGGGCATCGTCAGCATGTTGGGAGTTGGCGCGCACATTGTGGGCTAATCCTTCAATCGACTCTGAAGTCTGGCGGACAAACTCAGATTGAGACATAGAGCGTCCTGCCAGATCATGGTTGCTAGCAGCGATGCCACGAGCAGCGGTACGCACGTTCTGTGCGATATCCGTGGCTTGAATCACCAGTTGACGCATTTCGTGGGCGGAGCGGACTTGCTCTGTCACGTCCGTTGCATACTTAACTACCTTAAATGGATGTCCGGAAGCGTCAAAAATCGGATTGTAGGAAGCTTGGATCCATATTTCCTGACCGAGCTTTCCGAGGCGCCTGTACCGACCAACATCGTATTCACCACGCCCTAGCTTTCCCCAGAAATTTCGATATTCTTCCGAGCGCCCATAGTCTGCATCCACAAAAATGCTGTGATGCTTTCCGCGAACCTCGTCTAGCCGATAGCCCATCGCAGCCAAGAAGTTCTCGTTGGCATCGAGTATCAGTCCGCTCATCGAGAATTCGATGACTGACATGACTTTTCCGATTGCCTTTATGCGCCCCTCTGCATCCGCAGAGATCGTCACCTGTTCTGTAATGTCGGTAGCGTACTTAATCACCTTGTACGGCAAGCCTGAAGAATCTAGTACAGGATTGTACGAAGCCTGTATCCAGACATCCCGATTCCCTTTTGCCACTCGTTTGTAGCGACCGGCATCAAACCTTCCTTGACTGAGTTTCCGCCAGAATTCAGCGTACCCCTCAGAATTCTTGGTGTTGAGATCGACAAAGATGCTGTGATGCCTGCCCTGGATCTCATCCAATCGATAACCCATCGTATTTAGAAAATTCTGATTGGCGCTCAGGATAGTCCCCTCCAGCGAGAACTCAATTGAAGCCATAACTTTGTCGATAGCATCAATGCGCCCTTCGTACTCACTCGTTCGATGCATCTGATCGGTGATGTCAGTCGCGTACTTGACGACTTTGTATGGCTTTCCAGCTTTGTCCAGAAGCGGGTTATATGAAGCGTTTAACCACACTTCTCGTCCGCCTTTTCCAACGCGGCGAAAACGACGAGCTTCGAAGTTCCCGGCTCGGAGACTGTCCCAGAATGTCCGGTAGTCGCCATCGATACGTTCTGATGGCGGCACAAACATGCTGTGATGCTGTCCTTTGAGCTCATCAAGACTGTAGCCCATGATGTTCAAGAAGTTCTGGTTGGCGTGCAGGACTCTGCCCTCCAGATCAAACTCGATGACGGCCATCACGCGATTGACGGCAGTAATTTGAGAACGCTCATCCTGGCACCCGACAAGAAAACGGCTTCGGGCCCGTGCCTGCTTTAAGAATGAGCGCATCTCGCAATCCTGTAGAATTTTTATCGATATTCCTCCCCTTAGCGGCCCCGCTTGGCTGAACTTTAAGGGTCCGATCCGACAGCAAGTGACCGAAAGTTATCGCGAGGGCCTTTTCTGCCCAACGGGCGCAGCTGCGGATGGACCCAAGCCGTCGTAGAGAGGGTCGGCCTCGGCAATGAACTGCCATCGCCCACTACTGGTATCGCCGCTCTCTAGTGCAAAGATTGGCTTGCCGCGCACACGCGCACCCTATGGCAATACCGTAAGGATGGCGCATGTACCCTATGTTGCATACTAAGATATTCTTAGTTTTCAAGCAACCATCCGGTGAGTTCAACCCGTCGACGCAACGGCTTGGCTCAGCTTAGCGGCTGGCGTCTGGAAGCCCAAGGTCTTACGAGGTCTTTCGTTGAGACGTCTGGCGATCTTGTTCAAGAATGCCTGCGAATGGCGGGATAGATCCGTGCCGTCGGGGAAGTACTGCCGCAGAAGGCCATTGGTGTTTTCGTTCGAACCGCGCTGCCAAGGGCTTTGCGGATCGCAGAAGTAGACCTGCGTGTCGGTCGCCACGGTGAAGTTCTTGTGGCTGGCCATCTCACCGCCTCGATCCCACGTCAGCGATTTTCGCAGCGCGGTTGGCAGTGTTTTCACTTGCCGGCTCAGCGCCGAGACGACGCTGCTGGTGTCCTTACCCTTCACTTTCACCAGCATCACGAAGCGCGAGTGCCGTTCCACAAGCGTCGCGATGTGGGAATTGTTGCTGCCCGTGATCAGATCACCCTCCCAATGCCCTGGCACGGCGCGATCTTCGACTTCCGCCGGACGCTCCCGAATCGATACCGCGTCGATGATCCCGCCGCGAGGCATCGCGGTGGCCAGCTTTGAGTGGCGCATACGGCGACGCGTGCGCAGGTGCGCCAGGAGTTCCTTCTTGAGCAGGCCGCGCGCCTGGATGAACAAGCTCCGGTAGATCGTTTCGTGCGACACCTGCAGTGCCTGGTTGAGCGGGAACCTCAGCTTAAGCCAGCCGGCGATCTGTTCCGGCGACCACTGCTGGCCCAGCTTGCAAGCCACCAACCAGCGCAGACGAGGGTTATCGGCCAACCGGCAAGACTGTGGCCTCCGGGCTGCCTCCCAAGCGGCCTCATCGGCATGTGCGGCCCGATATCGGTCACGGCCACCATGCCGTGCCACTTCCCGGCTAATCGTCGAGGTAGGCCGCCCTAGGCTGAGCGCAATCTGGCGAAACGACTGGCCAGAAGCTAGGCATCGAGATATCTCTTCGCGATCCATTAAGCTCAGCGACCGGGCGGATCGGCGACGTTCCCTCGGCGCGATCCCGCCTTGCGCGGCCAGAACCCCGAAAATCGAACCCGGATTCTTGTCAAAGAAGCGGGCAATGTCGCTGAGCGACTGGCCGCCCTTCCATCGTCGCCATAGATCTCGCTTCTGGGCTCGAGACATGCCGGGCCGCCCCATCCTTGCCATATCGTTCGCTCCTATCAGTGCAACTGTTGATCATGTTGCATTGACGGGTTGAACTCACCGCCGCGTACTTTGCCAAGGGGTAAGGGCGAAGTACGCGTTCATGCGTGCGCACGTCCGCGAGTTCCGTCTGGTGGCGATGTGCCGGGTGCTTGGCGTGCAGCGCAGCGGCTACTACGCCTGGCTGCGCCATGGCGCCAGCGCTCGCGAGCGCGAGGATCAGCGTCTGCTGGGACTGATCAAGCATCACTGGCTGGCCAGCGGCACGGTGTACGGCTACCGCAAGATCACCCTGGACCTGCGCGAGGCCGGCGAGCGCTGCAGCCGGCACCGCGTCCTTAGGCTGATGAAGGCAGAAGGCCTGCGTGCGCAGGTCGGGTATGGCCGCAAGCCGCGCCATCGCGGCGGCCCCGTGGGCCTGGTGACCAATGTGCTCAACCGGGACTTCACGCCAGAGGCCCCGAACAAGGTCTGGGTCACGGACATCACCTACATCCGCACTTACGAAGGTTGGCTGTTCCTGGCGGCAGTGATGGACCTGTATTCGCGCCAGATCGTGGGCTGGGCGACGGCGCCGACGATGACCAGCGATCTGGTGCTGCAGGCGCTGGTGGCGGCGGCTTGGCGGCGCAAGCCGGGCCCAGGCGTGCTGGTGCATTCGGATCAGGGCTGTCAGTTCACCAGCAGCGATTGGCAGTCGTTCCTGAAAGCGCACCGGATGGTGCCGAGCATGAGTCGTCGCGGGAACTGCCACGACAATGCCGTTGCAGAGAGTTTCTTCAGCGTCTTGAAGAAGGAGCGGATCAAGCGACGGATCTACCCGACACGCGCCATGGCAGCATCGGACGTGTTCGACTACATCGAGATGTTCTACAACCCGATCCGCCGGCATGGTTCCGCTGGCGGCGTGTCACCGGTAGAGTTTGAAAGGCGCTACGCGCAGAGCGGCAACTGAGTGTCTACAGAACTCTGGCCGGTCCAAGGTGCACTGTGGGTCTGGCTGGACGGCAACCCCTTCAAGGGCGATTCGTTCCATGCCAGCAGAGCCGCACCTTTCCCCTTTCCTACGCAGGACACAGGGGAAGTCCTACGGACAGTGCGACGCCTGGCCAAGTCGATAATGGATCAGGCAGACCGTGGCCAAGGCATCCAGGCCTATAAACGTGGAGGTGTGGGTCTGACCAACTTGGTACAGGCTGAAGCCCGTCAGGCAGACCTCTTCGTTGGCCCTAACGAGAAAGCCGAACGCACCATGGCCGTGCTGGACCAGATCAATGCGAAGTTCGGCAGAGGCACTGTGGGAGTAGGCAACGTGGGCTGGCGGGTTGGTGGAGCCAGACTTGGAGAGCAGTCCAACGTGACTATCAACGCTCAATGGCGACCCATATTGCATTCGTTGTCGCCCAGCTATACAACGAAGTGGGGCGACCTTCTGCAGGTGCGCTGACAAGGATCGGCGAAATAGCGATCATCAAACACTAGACACAACCAAAAGGATGGTGGTTGAAAATGGAAAACAGCAACATCGAATCAGGGAAGTACAAGCCGCGCTTTGACTTCGAAAAAGATCAAAAAACACATCCGCCTGAGACTGGAAGTATCAGCGAGCTTTTGGAAGAGCTCAACTATGAGATAGCGCATGCATCAGATGGCAGCAAAGCCAAACACTCTAATGCTTCAGGGAAAACAATAACCCGCAAGGAGCTTAAAGGAGTCATTGACTTCATAAACTCCACATTGGGACAAGAGATTCCTACTGGGAACTGTACACTTCCACTCTCCACCCTAAAAACAATCAAGCTCCTCTACAGCAAGAACGACTCCAGCGACACCCAGCTGCTTCAAAGAATCTCGAAACCAGGTACCATTAAGGCCACCTTCGAGCACTGGACAGAACGCAACTCTCCAAGAAACGAAAAAACCATCAAAGCAGCATCGCATCTCATGTCCACACTTGAGCTTGAGATAGACGAGGAAAGACGAAAGCACATACACACCAACAGGCTCACGCCTTCGAAACTTCTTGAATACTACGCCAGGCAAATAAAGGAACTTATTGACCCCATCTACACAGCTTTCGCCGGCGATGATGAAGCCATAGCAAGCGCTTTTATGTTTGGCGCACATCAAATAGAAAGCTATCAACCCTCATCACTCCTGACCAGCAAAGAAGCCGCCCCCATCTACGAAAGACTATACATCTATTTGATAACCCTTCCATTCTTGCACTTCGTTGGCGAGTATCAACGAATTATCGAATCAGAAAACGAAGCGTTAAGTAAATACAAGATAGAGCCACTCTTCGCTCACGCCCTCTCCTCACCGTCAGAGAGCGATGACCTATTGCGACCTGTCACATCACTCGCAACTATTCACTCTTTCCTGAAAACCCATGCAAAGGAGCTGGCACGTCTGGTTCACCAAGCCACTGGTGAAGAATTTAGATCCAGCGAAATCCCAAACATAGCTGACGAAACGCAGAAGGTTCTGCATGCCTATGTCTTCCACGAATGGCACAGAACAGATCCCGAGGCCGTCAATATCTCAATGGCAGACTGCATCGCAGCCATATCAGCCATAAAGATACAAAAGAAGATAAAAACGAAGTACACGCCCTACTGGAAAGGGCAGATCTCTAGTGAAAAAACGGTATCTCGTCTACTGAGCCACCTGGATCCATCAAGAGACATCGGAGAGCTGTATGAAGAGGATTACATTCCGCAAGGCGCAATGATTACTCTCTATCATCGATACTGCATCGTCTTCTCATTACTATTCGGACGCAACAACCGAATGGAAGCATTCATGAAATTTCAGCTCGCCTACCTGAAACACATGACCATAGCTCATTCTCACTTCGATCTCGTAGCAGGCAACGAATACGAGACAAAGATCAACATGTTTTGCGAAGACTTGATTCAGTACATTGAAGATCAAGCCACTTCGCATGCAATGTAATTTTTAACTTGCATCACCCTTATACATATGTAGAAACTCACTCACGTCCTTCGAAGTAACAACACGAAGAACGAAAGGCATCGAAGGGAATAGAATCAAATAGAACTTACGATAGATTACAGGCAGGGTATGGTACGCGCACTTACCCTTTCTATCTAATCACAACAATCTTCGATCATGAGTATCTACCGGTAGCCGACAAGAATCACTCTTGTCGGCTTTTTTATTCTCCTTAGAGAAAGGGTGATACAGCAATGGCAAGCTTCCATTACAGCATCAAAAGTGGAAAGAAAGGCAGCGCACGCAGGCACGCCAACTATATCGATCGTAAAGGATCTCATAGTGACAAGGAGGACCTTATCCAAACAGGACATGGGAACATGCCCGAATGGGCAGGAGATGATCCGAAACGGTTCTGGAGCGTTGCTGACAAGCATGAGCGTGCCAACGGAGCAGTGTACCGAGAACATGAAATCACTCTTCCGAGTGAGCTCAGTACTGAACAGCAGGTCGAACTTGCCGACCGGCTTGCAAAGAATCTCGCAGGGATCAAACCCTACCAATACGCGCTTCATGCTCCTGAAGGAAAACTCGGTGGCGATCCGAACCCGCACATCCATCTGATGTGCTCGGACAGACTGCCTGATGGCATCCCACGTACACCTGAACAGACCTTCGCCCGCTACAACGCCAAGAGTCCTTCCGCAGGCGGATGCCGCAAGGATAGTGGCGGAAAGAGCCCAATGGAGTTGAAGCAGCAGGTGACTGCACAGCGAAAACTTGTAGCGGACACCCAGAATCAGTTCCTTGAAGAAAACGGTTATTCAACCCGCGTAGACCACCGCAGCTTGCGTGATCAAGGCATTGCCAGGTCCCCTGAGCGCCACCTCGGCCAACGCTTCGTCAAGGAGATGGCAGACGCCGAGAAGTCGCAGTATGCTCAATGTCGTAAAGCCGTGAAGGCAGCTTCAGCAGTTAAAAATCTGGGAGAGGTAAGTGCCTAACCCATCGATTCTGCGACAAAGTCGCAGAATCGCAATGGCACCTACTAAACACAGCAGAAAAGCCCCGGCCTATCGCCGGGGCCCTCTTGGCATCAAGGCCGCTTACAGCGTCCTCCGGTCAAAGTAGTGATTCATCAAGCGCAGATACGCCCTCTTGTCCCGGTACCCACTGCAGATCTGGATTGCCCCCTGGGCTTGAAGAAGCGAGATAGCTGCATTCAGCCTTGCTCGGTCACGTACAGGCCCACAGCGCAGAACTTGGTTCTTGGGTGCGCATGTATCGGAATAACGCCCCTGCCACCACCTTGTGGCGAGATAGCTCTCCAATGCTTGAGCATCAATCTGATCTTGAGCCAGCGCAAACGCGGGCGAGAACAGATGCTTGTACTCCTCAACATGCCACCGAACGATGTCGAAGGCACGATTGATCGTATCGAGGGTGATGTCACCACCCTCTCCACTGAAGTACTGCATCGACGCTGCGAGTCGAGCAACGATCTCCATGATCTTTGCCGCGAAGTCATTGATATCACTCAAGTACTCCCCGTCGCGCAGCAAAGACTCAGTTTCTGATGCCAGTGCTACCCAGCGTGCCCTGGCATCGATGGAGAAGGACACCACTTCACGAGTAATGACTCCCGAAGCTGACAGCTCCTTGTACTTGTACAACAGCTCAGAGATCCGATCATGGAATGCCGGCAAATGCTCCCAAACCGGCTCCACGTCTTCGATCCGCCGATAACCCATCATGGAGCGAGGCCACGCAACCAGGTAGCGTGCCCAGTGTCCACTCCCCTTTGCGACAGAGCCTCGCCTATTGAGGAACTGCCTGAGTGGTTCGTACTGGGTCATGATGCTCACCGACACTCGCGGATTCATCGCAATCAGATGCTCGTTATCCGCACGGTCTAACGGCATCATTCCTGGCGAATCCCAGAGACGATTGAGCAGGCCCACATTCGCCATTGCCTCGCTCTTGAACAGCATATGACCTTCGTCAGTCGTGATGGCGATGGACTCACCATCACCCTGAACGGCCTCCATGATGGCCTTGGCCGTGATGTCCTGCCTCAGGAAGCAACGCAGGCGGGGCTGCAGAGGTTTCTTTTCTGAAAACCCCTTCAGCTGTGCCTCGAGTGCTTCGACAGACTTACCAGCAGCAACTGCTTTACTGATCGCGCTCCTCAGCCCCTTCATCTTGGCCGTCCAGAGTCCATAGTCGATCTCATAAGCCTCAGTCTGCTGCTTGAACGCAGCCATCGCCTTCGTGTCTGCATCGCGGAAAGGCGCCTGCAGCAGCTCGAACACCGTGGACTTGCGCTCACCAGACTCAGCCACAAGCATCAAGTTCTGGGTTACAGGCTTGATCTGTCCGGTCGGCAACTTGACATCAATCAGACCTTGGCACGCCATCGAAATGGCATTGATAAGACCCATGCCAACCATGGCGTCGGGAACTTGAACGTTGCGAAGGAGCTCAAGGCCTGCCTCACGAGCAACATGGTGAAAGGTTTCCAGGGGATATTTGGGGGCATAACGCTGCCAATTGGTTGTCATCATGCATCCTCCTCTGTCGAGCCAACCGCGGTCTGTTCTTCAACCTCAACCAACAGATGGCCACAGCTCTGGCACCGAGCAGCATCGCCCTCCGCATGGCGACGAAAACGCTCCTCCTTGAGCAGCTTGCGGAACTGAATCAGGTTCAGATCATGCTTGTACGCAGCATTGAACTGCTCTACCAAGATCTTCTTGCGCATCTTCTTTGCGATGTGCTGTTCCAGGATCGGATAGGCCTGCCTGAAGTCCTGCTCCAGCTTGCCCCTCCCCTTGGTCGACTGTTCACTCAAAGCGTGCGTGAGCGCGTCAAGCGGCGAAGAGTGGACTGCAAAATTAGCCATCATCACTTCTCCTCCTTCGCACGACGGAACTTCACTGCACGGCCTTCTACCCATGCCATTGCCTCATGCGTCCAGTAGAACTTCGGGGACAGTTCGCTGTCATAGAGCGGAATGCCCTTCGGGAAGTCCGGATCGGTCTTCATCAGCTCGTATGCCTTGCTCCTGCTGACGCGGAGCAGCTTGATCAGCTCCTTCAGACGCAGCGTCGGACTATCCGGCCAACCTGCTTTCCCAGCACTGTTGTTCTCTTCGGCCAAAGTCATGCTTTTGTCTACGCCCTGGCGCAGACTGGACGTCATGTGCTTCATTTGTTGATTCCTTCGTTGTGTTGAACGTTTCAGGAAGGAATCCGGCCGGTTTCCTATCGAAGGTGATTGGCCTCCGACGTGATCAGTGTCGATATGCTGCTGTTGGGGGTACAGGGAAAAAAAATCCAGGTTTTTTCCAGGGACGCGCACAACCGACCAGATCAAAGAAAAATCAAACACTTACATACCAGGGAGCTTTCGCTCCCTGGCATGTCTCGTCCTCTGCGCCCACAAACCGGTCCGTTCCATCCGATGTCCGCTCAGGACCTGAACTGCCTCTTGTCCGTACCTGATACAGATCCGTACCGGTACTGCTCCCCTACGACACCAACCGAGACGCTTGCGCTTCCAGCCTATCCTTGAGACTTTCCTTCGCAGGAGCCTGTGCAACCTCGCCATGCCCTGACGGATAAAACTCCTCGACCACAGCCGGCACGTCCTCATCCAAGTCCTCGAAGGCCCCGTTAGCGAAGCCCTGTCTCGCCGCCTCATCCAGGGCCGCTTGGTCGATGCCCGCTGCAGCTCTTGTTGCGTGTCGCTCAACCGCCTCTGCGACAGCCTGTTCGAGCGTCAGCCCGCTCCGAACCACCAGATCGACGTAGTAGATCGCTGATCGGTAGCTCATCGTCGTGGACTTGCCCCGCAGTTTCAGCTCGAGCGGCAGACAAGACAGCCTTCCGCCGGACACTGCACTGAGATAGTGCAGCCGTGCTGCCAGTGTGCGGATGGTGTTGTAGGAGGTGGTGCGCAGAACAAAGCTGCCCATCGCATCCCCCTCCCCGTCCCCAATGACCACATTCAAGCGGGCATAGGCTTTGCAGCCCCCACTGGCAAACTGGCACGCATCCGGACCAGGACAAGGCAACGTCTCCATGCCTTCTGGCCCAGCACGTCGACAGGTGTCTCCGTTGCCTACGCACAGCGGCCTTCCGTTCTCTCGATTGAACAGCGAGTAGTCCGCTCGCAGGTTCAGTGTTGGGTCGTCGAAGAGCAGCCGTACCGGGATGGATCGCAGCTTGTTACCCTCCGATGTCTTCCGTAGCTCCTCATCCAGTGGATGCAGTACCCAGCCCTCCCGGTTCTGCACCTGGCTGGTAAGGGTGAACTGATCGTCCTTTTCGGGTAGTCGCTTGCCATTGCGCTCCACTACCCGGCCAATGGAAATACGCCCAATCACGGGCGGTGTTATAGCCAGTCCCTTCAGCATGATTTGACCTCTTTGATCGTGGTGTTGATCCGGAAACGGCGCGAACCCGGACGGACGACCGTGCAGGCGGCAGCGATCTCCGGGTACTCGGCTGCAAGCCGCTTGGTGTCCAGGGACGTGCCATCCTTGCTGCGGCGGTAAATCACCTCCCCCAGCGAGCCAAACCTGGCAACGGAAGCGTCGCCCATGGCTTGCTGCAGCGTTTGTTTCAGCAGTTCTGCCTGCTGTTCTTGCCCTGCTACTGCCTCGTTGAGAGACACCAGGTTGGAGAACGTCTCGACCAGCGCCTCGTCCTGGCTGAAGTCGACAACCGTGTCTTTGCCCGGATACAGGCTCCGAAGCGCCCGAGCCGCCGATTCCGAGCCATCAGCCGGAGGTTCGATGTCATTGATGACGTGCTCCCAGAACCGGGCCTCCAATACCACCAAGCGGCTGATGATCTCTTCGTCTCGCTCAATACGGTGGATCCTTAGCGCCTGGCCACACAGCAGCACTGCCACATCTGCCGCCTGCTTCCCCGTCACTGCCAACTGATGCTGTACCTGCAGCTGCACGTACTCGGGAACCCCGTCTTTCCACAGCCGAGAGCCGAACTCCCCTGCTGTCTTGCACTCAAGAATTTGGACCGCCGGGGAACCAATTACCTCTCGATCGAGGTTGGCCAGCATGTGCGGAAAGGTCGGGTGCTGCAGAACGGCGTTGACCCGGCGTACCCGGTTCCCCGTGCGCTCCTGGTAGGCCGTGGCCACCATGGGTTCGAGCAGGGTTCCCCAGTAGCGGGGATCCTCTTGTCCAGGGGGGATCTCTTCCATCGGCTTGCGCCCCGTCTTCTCCTGCCACAGCTCCAGCTGGCTCTTGTAGGGGTTCAACCCGACGGCGGTGGCAGCATCCGAACTACCGATGCCGCCATTGCGGACCTCCAGCCACTGCTGGCGATCCAGTGAACGCGTATCAACCAAACGCAACGCGGTGTGCTTGCTCATTGGCAATCTCCGGAATAGAAAAGGCCGCCTTGATGGGCGGCCTTGGTCAGATCTTTCATTTCAAGCTATCGATGTGGGCAAGATGGATGGACGAAGCGACAGCACTGCTCGCTGCAGGTCTGTCAGACCATGCCTTGAGAGGCCATCGAGACCACCTCATGGCTGGTGACAACGAAATGGTCCAACAGCCTCACGTCCACGGTGTCCAAGGCAGCCTTCAGCCGCGCCGTGACTGCCCGATCTGACGCAGAGGGCTGCAAGCTACCGCTTGGATGGTTGTGAGCCATGAGTACCGCCGATGCATTGTGGGCAAGTGCCCTCTGAACCACGATCCGAGGATGGACCTCGGCTGCATCGATCGTCCCTGAGAAAAGCCGCTCAACTGCGATGAGCTGGAACCGCGTGTTGAGAAAGGCAACCTCGAAATGCTCGCGGTCTTCGCCTCCCAGACGTAGCCGGAAGAACAATGCACCCTGGGTTGCTCCTCCCAGCACCTCCCCTGGCAACGATGCCCGTTTCTGCAGGATCTGCAGCGCCCTCGCAATCGTCCTGTCCTCACGTACCCGGATCCTGCTCTCCTCCTCATCGGATCCGGCCCTTGATGTGGTCATGTGATAGGCCTGCGCTTCCATCAGGCCACCAACTTCATCACTTCATCCCACGCGCGCTGCTTGAGCTGAGCTCCAGCACCGAACCATGCCGCATCACGGCGGTGATCATCGCTACGGGCTCGTCGATGGTGGTCAACGTACTCCGTGACGCTGTTGAGTACGCCCCAGGCCGTTGCACGGCTGGAAGGCAAAAACGCGCCTTTACCGCCGCCCTCATACAGGGCACGGACACTGGCCAGCGCCTGTTCGTTGACGACCTCAGCGGTGCTGCCCTGGCCTTGGTAGGTAAGCACCCGTCGCAACAGACCATCGACCGTATCGGGGTCAACTGGACGGTCGCAGAGGGCTTTCATGCGAGCCACGAAGCTGTCCCATGTCGAGACGGTGATCCCCAACTGCCGCTTCACGGCATCCGGGTCGAACTGACTGCGGTGCGGGACCTTGATGGCTCCGCTGCTGTCTCCCAGAGCGATCTGTAAGGTGTTGTTGCACACCACCCGCACCGAGGTGAACTGCGCCGTCGTGGCCAACGTGCCGTCACAAGCGGTGGCCAACAAAAGATAGCCATCCACCCTGTCACGCCCCTTCAGCGAAGTGCTCTGGCCCGTCCGAGCCATGGCCCAGAACTTCTTGCCGCCCTTGAGCACACCCGCCGTCTCCAGTTCAAAGCCACTGTGCTGCGTCAGATCACGGTAGAACTCCAGGATCTCTCCCGGCTGGACCACCTTGAACCGCTTGGAGACGACTGCCAACGGCTCCCTGGTATCGGAGCGATAGAGCACTTTCTGCTCCGGGAAGGAGTGGATGGCACCGATGGCATTGCTACCCGTGATGAAGCGGACCTCGGAGTCCTCGATCTGCCAATCCATGCCTGCCTGACGCTTCCAGACCTCAATGGGCTGTTGCTGTTCAAGCTTATTGCCCAGACCGTGCCACGGCTTAGCACCGGCATAGGCCATTGTTTCAACCAGATGCATCGTATTTTCCTCGCTTCTTACGGCACAAACGCACAAGGCCCGGACGATGCCGGGCCTTGTGCGTATGCCAATGCAGAATCAATTAAAAGGGTCGATGTCTTCACTGCCCGAAGACAGAGCACATCGAGCAACCGCAGCGATGATGGATGCTGCGACGACCAAAACACAGTACAGACAATCGGATCTTTCTTTCATACAGCCATATCCAAAGCAGATGCATCATCGCGGAGCATCTACACGCGAAGCCAGCAACCGCCAGCCTCATCAAAATGATATGTGCTTGAAATTTTTTACAATCATATTAATAAAATTAAACTGAATTTCCTTTATGGAAAATTAGGTTAAATATTTATTCCAGTCCTGAATATATCAACCTTGGTCTCAAGACATTTACGCAAACTGAGATCATTTACGCCTACCTCGAACCACCCTCCGGGCTTTTGGAAGAAGTCCAACCCCCGGCCAATCTTGATCACCCAGCCGTTGTCGATACGAATCTCTCGGTCGTGCATGTTCGGGTTCAACTTCACTTCCAGCTCGACATCCAATTCCAGCAGGCTCTGCTTCAACTCATCGAGCTTCTCAGCGATGTCGGCCAACTGGGTCTTATCGTCGTAGCCGGTGATCAGGCTGATCTTCTTGACGGTTCCAGCCTTCAGCACCGTTTCGCAGAAGCGCACGAAATTCTGAATCTGGTGTTGCAGGCGAATGTACGGATCTTCGATCACGACAGACTTCGCGCCCTGCAGGTAGGGGCCGAGAATCGACTCATAGCTGTACCCGGTGTCGCCATAGAGGATGGTGAAGTGCCGTTCCTTGAGCTCGATCGGTGACGGCCCAACCGCAATCGAAGCGGGGGCCGGTGATACCGGGGTCGGGCCCACTGGAGTCTCCTGTGCAGCAGGTGCCGCTTGTGCGGCGGGTTGCACTTCGACTGCCTCAGTCGGCTGCCCATCCGCCTGATTCAAACGACGGCGCGCAGGCTCTTGAGTTGCGGGCGCATCCTTCGATTCCGGGCAGAAAACCACCACTTCCTCGCCACTGGCCTTGAAGTAGGACAGGTTGATGCGCGCGAACTCGTCGTCCGGCTTGCGCTTGTTCATCTGCTCCTTGACGCGGCGGCGGCACTCGGTGGCATAGGCTACGTATTCCTCAAACTCCTCGTCCGTGGGTGGCCCATTTGGATGCAGCACCTTCAAGAATGCACAGACGGTCTTCTTGATACCTTTCTCGTCGCGCCCCTCGATTGATTTACCGAGCCGAATGCGCTTGCTCACTTCCTCATACCGATTCGTGTGCTTGAACTGGTAGTGGAAGGCCTCGGCCAAATAATCGGTGATGAATCCGTAGTTGCTCGTCAGGAACTCGCTACTGTTCTTCGGCATTTCCCAGCCTGGTATGTACGCGGCGAAGCGGTCCATCACAGCCAAGTCGAGCTCTGGCGGCAACGGCTGGAAAAGATCGTGCTCGTTGGAGTTCACCACCTGCTGCACGGACACGTCGATGTTGCCAACGAAGCTCAAACTGGCATCAGCAATAACCTCAGCCCCGCGCGAAAAGCGCCCGTTGGCCATGAAGTCCTTCATGATCTGGATGGTGTCCGGATCGCGCACTTTGATCCCGCCAACCTCGTCAAAGGCAACCGTGTCCCAGAAGCCAACCAAGCCCACCTTGCGGCGCGCGTTGTTGTAGAACAGCGTTGCCTTGGTCGCTTGGCCGCCCGAGATCAAGGTAGCGTAGGGCGAGAATTCACTGAAGAAATAGGACTTGCCGGTGCCGCGTGGTCCCAGCTCGATGTAGTTGTAGTTGGGCTCAACCAGCGCAGCCAACCTGGCGATGAAGTGCATCTGCACGCGCTTCGAGAGCTTGCTGGGTTCCAGTCCCACAGAGCGTAACACCGCCGCGAGCCACTCATCACGCGTGAATGCCCCGCGCCCCTCTGCATAACGGTCGAAGTCAAAACGAGTCAGCTGGATCGGGCGCAGATCCTCAATGGAAAACGCATAGTCGTCTTCATCTATGTCGTTGTGCGCCAGGGTCACCTCCGCCCAAATGCCACCTTCCAGCAACCTGTCGTTGTCGCGGTAGAATTTTTCACCAATCGCGATGCGTTGCGAGTTGAAGTTCTCCAGCGATGCCCAGTGGCGCTTTTCTTTTTCGACGTAACGGACATGGACCTTGTCGAGGAAGCGATGCTTGCCCTTGGTGGCGACCTTGGACTGCGCGGCGTTGGCCTCGTCCGGCCTAACGTAGTTCTCCTGCAGTGACGACAGCACGGCCTCCATGCCAGCATCCATCTCTGCCTGGTCATTGCTGGCGCAATACTTGGCAAGGAGGAACTCCAGGACGAACGTCGGGACGTTGGTGCCTTTTTTGATTCGATGCAGCAGGTCTTTGCGAAGCACCTTGCCGTCGAATGTGGCGTTTAGTTTTTGGTCGAGTTCGTCCATAGGGCTCATTCCGTATAGTCGGTTTCAAGCGCCAGATTGCTGTAGGCAGCCAGAGTCGTTGGGTTCAGCGCTTTGACCGAGAACTTGCCTCTGAACTCATCATCCATTCGCAGCGCAATCTGCTTGCGCTGGCCTGGCATCAGGGTCACAGTTCTGGTCGCGGGGTTCACATCGCCACCTGGGCGCGGCTCTCCCACCACATTGCCCTTGCTGTCTTGCGCTTCCAGCAAGATCTCCACGCTCATGTCTTGCGAGAACATGTCGTCGGCCACCAGTATCACTTCGATGACCGGCAATCGCGTAGTTATTCGTTTGGCGCCGTTCTTGTAGCTCAACTCCACCACCGCCTTGCGCAGTTCCGCATGAGCAGCGGTATCCAACCTGGCCACCAACACCGGCACAACGGCCTCGGCCAGGGATGCTCCGCCGTGAAAATACAGGTGCCCTGAGCGATAAGGCGCCATGCTGCGCGGTAGTGCCACTTGGGTGAAATCACCGCGAATGCCGACCTTCTCTGCACTGACAACCAAGCTGTGACCATCCGCTGTGCCGTCGCCCAGCATCATGCGGTCATGGGCATTCACCGGCCACTTGCCTTGCGGTTTCACGCATACATCGCCAGCTTCTGCTTGCGCGTTCAGGAAGAAGCCGTGGTCGGTGACGATGACCGCCTCTTTGAAGCCCATGCCACGCAGCTTATGCAGTGCCACGCGGATCAGCTTCAGCGTGCCAGGGATCAGCCCGAGCGTTGTCTCGGGGTTGCTTTCCAGTTGGCTGTCGATTTCCGTGGAGCGCAGCACCAGCAGGTCGACGGTTTCGGCAATCTTTGGCTTACCGCGAACAAAGTCGTTCAGCGGCATTTCCGCGAAGCGGTCGCCATACAGCTTGGCCAGCACACCCATGCGTTGCGGGACATTGCTCACCGGCGCGCCCGCCAGCTTGGGCACCAGGGAATCGTTCTCCAGTGATAGGGTCAGCCCCGTGCGTGCGCCAGGCAGCAAGCTCGCCATGCCCACCAGGGTGATGGTCGGAAGCTGCGCATAGGCCGCTTGCAGTTCGACGGGACCGTCTTCCGCCAGCAGCTTTTCGAGGGCCACGCCCAACTCGTAACGCAGGGCGTCCACCATCAGGTAGGCCACTTTGCGTCCGCTTTCCTTGAGTCGATCAGCCACCAGCCGATCAAAGGCATCGGCATTGGCCAGGCGCCCAGTGGGTGGCCAACCGGCGGACTCAACGTGCTTCACAAACACGCCCTGAACCTTCTCTGCCAAACGGCGATAACGCGCCCGAGCTTGGCTGATCACTTCATGCATCAAGCCATGCGGGTCGAGGAAGTCGCCCGCCGCTTGTTCGAACTCGCGCTGCAGACGATCTGCTTCACGCAGGCTGCCCAGGTAGAAGTCGATCAGCTCCGCTTGCGAGCGGGCGTGATCCGGTAGCTGGCGCTCAAAATCGTCGCAGGCCTCAACCAGGCTCAAGCCAGACCGCACCAGCTCCCACTGGGCCTGGCTTTCGCCCTTGCCGAGCCATACCGAACTCTTGTGGCGGGTCAGCACACGGCGCGTGGCATCGGTGTCACCGCTGATAATGCCCTTGATCGCAGTGCGCAGGAAGGTCCGCTCTTCGAAGGGGAAGGTGTCGCGCTCGCCCAGGTCTTCAATCGCACCGCACAGATCGGTCAGGTTGAGCTCCGCCTCGGTGGTCTCGGCGCGCTCGATGTATATCGCGCGTGACTTCGGGTCGCTGCGCAGACGGTCGCACACATCCTCGACGATGGGTTTGGCTTCCATCGGTGCGTGCGGCACCCCCTTCAAGGTGTCCGGCAATGCCACCGGCAAATCAAACACGAACTCGCTGAACAGCACGTAGCGCCACAGCTCATCCGCCAGGGCGGACCAGGTCTTGCCGCGCGTTTTCACGCTCAGGCCCAGAGTGGCTCGGAGGAAATCACGCGCCTCTTGCACCCAGCCTTCCTGCCCCTTGAGCGCCTCGGATTGACTGGCACTCGGGGCCAGCAATGCGGCCAGAATCTCGCGGCCGGACTCCACCCGCAGAGTGGCTCGCAACTGGGGCCAACTCACACCGCCGCCAATGGCGTCAATCACCGCATACTGCGGTCGTGGTTCGCGCACAAATAGGCTTCGAATTTCTGTCGCGTAATCTGGCTTAGCACGCAGGCACAGGCTCAGGTACTCGTCGCCATCGTCTTGCGGGAACACCGCGCCGCATTCTGCGTACAGCGCGAATGGATCAGCTTGCTTTTGCTCGTCTGTCTCTGGCCGCTTGGAGGGAACATAGATCAACACACCTTCCAAGGGCGCCTTGGGCTGTCCTACATCGCGCAGCGCCAGCAGCGCTGCCTCGCGGCTTTCGATGCTGCTTTCAGACGCATCTACCACCCGCACCTTGTCAGCCGCCAAGTCGAAACACAGCTCGCGGTAGCGCTTGTCGGCGTCATACACCACCAAGGCGCCAGCTTGCTTCAGACGCGGCCGCAGTACGCTTTCTCGAATGAATTCTGCAATCGTCATTTGTCACCCCGCAGGCTCAGGATGGACATCACCTCCTTGAGCATCTTGTCTGTTCGCGCCGTAATGGCGGCCTCGTTCCAATCATCTCGGCTGGCCAAGTCGGCATTCAGGTACAAGCCGTTGCGGTAGCCAATGAAATCACCCTGATCGTTCTTGCGATCGCGCTTCTTCAAGAATTCCATCGTGCCGAGCTTGGAGTTGTAGCCACTCAGGGTCAGGTTGCCGAGCTGGTGCGCACAGCGCTCGCGAATGGCAGCCGCAGTGCCTTTCTGGTTCCCTTCGAGCATCGTCACCCAGCCCGGCCCCAAGTTTTCGGTCTTCGGCAGGATGTGTTCGACGGTAAAAACGGGGCGATCATTGGCGTCATGCACCCACAGGTCGCGTTTGTTTTCACGGGTTTGGTGTGTCTCTTCCAGCTTGCAGAGCATGAACCGCGTGGCGTCGTAATTCTCCAGGTACACATCGCCCTTGAGGCGCGACTCGCAAACATCCTGCGGGGCTGCCCGTCCCAGCAACCAATTACTGCTCTGCTGGATGAAGCCGTCCAGCGCCGTGATCTCGCAACTGCGAATCTGCGTCAGCAGGTGGCTGACCAGTTCCATGAACATCGGGTCGAGTTCACGGGTCGGCGGCATATCGGTGAGGTTCCGCCAAAAGAACCACTTGGTGAGCAAAGCGGCCAAGCGGCTCAATGCGTCGCCCTCATTCCACTTCTGGCTCTGCGCGACCTGGCTGGCCCACAACAAGAATGCGTAAGCCGGCGCGGCTCCTAGGCGCTGCAGGTCTTGCAAGGCCGCTGCGGCAGCGTCGCCCCATTCCGCGCGTGCAACCATGGGATTGAGCAGCGCCGAGTAGGTTTTGCCCTTGGCCTGAAGCGCACCGAACAGCCAGACCGGTCGCTTGCGCAGCAGGGTGTCGTAGATGGTGATCAGGTTCGAGCGCGTGGCGCGGGTACAACCTTTGACCTCGACCCGCTTGAGGTACTTGAACATGTTGTAAAGCTGGCGCAGGAAGCGCTCCTGCACCGCCGGGTCGGGCAACAGGTCGATCAGGTCTTTCCACTCGTCAAATGCCCGGTCGATGCCATAGTCCGGACGCTTGTCCAACTCGGCCAGCAGGTTGTTCTTGATGATGTCGATGGCCGAGAGCGGGATACCCCGGTTGTTAATCGACTCGAACAACATGAATGCGTCGGAATGGCTGCGCACCTCGATCTTGACCAGCATGGCCGCTTTGAGCTTTTCCAGCAGGGCCAGTGCGCTGTCCTGGCTCAGCCCTTCCAGTCGCTCACAGAAGTAGCGGTAGGCGCGCGCAATGCGGCGGTTTCCGAAATTGCTCAAGCCCTTCGGCGCTTTCACCTGCTTGGGAAACAGATCGCTCAGCACCTTCTGGAAATCTGTCTTGTTCTGCGCTTGCTCGCTGGGCTCCAGACGCCACTGGCCAGAAGTGCGGACGAAGATGCGGCTTTCCAGGTTGTCCAGCTCCACCAGCAGACGGCGATCCGGATTCGGAATGGCATTCAGCTTGTCGTAGAACGCACAGAACAACAGGCTGATGGTGGTAAACCGCTGCTGGCCGTCGATCAGCTCAAGTCGGCCACCGGCCATGCCATCTTGCTGGGTGTTCACGCAGATGATGGAGCCCAGAAAGTGCCCACTTGGCGACTCCTCCAGGTCGTTGAACAGCGCGTCCCAGTTCTTGCCGCCCCATACATACTCGCGTTGGTACTTGGGAATGAAGAACGACGTGGTCCCATCGGGGCTGAAGTAGAAGCTGACCGGCAGCGCTTTGACGTCCTGAATCATTCATCGCCTCCGGTCTTCTTTCTGCCGCGCGTCTTCTTCGGCGCTACCTCGGGCTCGATGTACAAATCCTCCAGGCCATGCGCGATGGCGAGCGACTTGTCGGTCTTGCACTTCTCGCGAACGCGCTCGGGCCAGTAGTTCATGGCGAGCATCGCCCAGTCGTAGTCGCCTTTTTCCAGCTTGGCCCAGGTGTCTTTGAGCACCTTCTGCCAGGGCTTGTGGCGGAACAGCGGCCACAGCGGCGCGGCGCTGATCTGCACGCCATCATCGTGATTGGGCTTGTAGGTTGGCGCGAGCTTGAGCAGGGTGTCACGTAGCTCGATCAACTCCAGCTCGAAAGCTTGCAACGTCTCGAACTGCTTTTCGTCGTCACGGGTCCGAGCAGAACCCTTGTTGCGCAGAGCCGTCACGTCAGCGCCGACTTGTTTGAGCTTGGGTTCGACGAAGTCGTTGATCGCCGTATACAGTGTCTGGCTGCTGAGGCTGGGGTAATAAACCCACAGCGTGTAGCTGCCAGATGCGGTGGACAGCGGCCAGTAGATAGGCGCTTTGCGGCGGCTCTTGGTGTAGCGCTGCAGGTGGAAAGCAAAGAAATCCCGTTGCAGCCAGCGACGCACGTCTTCCGGCACCGCGATATCCACGCGAGCCAATACCTCCTCCACCAGACGCGCGAGGTCATGCGGGTGCCCTTGGTCGTCCACCAGGATGCCTTCGTGCACATGGAAGGGCGCGGCCCCGCCCGGCAGCATGCCTGGGCTCTTGGCAGGCAGTGGCTCGAAGGGTTCCGGCTCGGCAGGTGCGGCGCGCTCGCCGATGGCCAAGCGCCAGTCGAAACGGCCAAATGCCACGCCGACAGTCCAACTTAACAGGCCCGCCGTGTGGTCGCCCGGCGCTACGCGGTCTTCGTCGTCGGCCTCCTCGTCGAGGAGTTCGTCCGCTGCGCTCGCCGCCCCCTGGCTGGCCTGTACGGCGGTGCGGTCGGTATCGGAAAAGCCATAGAGGTCGAAGGCGATGGCGTCGATCTCAGCCTGAATGCGGGCAAGCTCTGCTTCAATAGCGGGAGGGTCGTAATCGCCCAGGCGAGAGCGCAGCGCGGCAGGCAGCGCAAACGCATGAGAGGTCTCTTCGATGGTGTCCAATGTGCGCTTGAGGGACCAGGCGCGGCACGACAATCTTGCCAGCTGAGATGATTGTGCATCTCCAATCGAGGGCCAGGGAAGCAACTGCAAAATACCGACGATAAACTCGGGGAACCCAAAGCGACCTAGAGCAACCTTAAAGAGATAATCAAAGGCTTGACTATTAAATAACGCCAGCGCTATCAATTCATCTCCCTCTGGGAAGAATGCGCAGTATCCACGGGCTGAAAAGCTACTTGCGCTCGCCAGTGCTTGAGGTGAAAAGCTTCGCGATCGCAGCGGCCACGTCAACCCCTTGCGACCGAAATACTCATTACCGTCAAGCCGTGTGCCAGCGATCGCCTTTGTTTGATAGCCAGCCCGCAACTCGCCCCCTTCATCCACCCATTTCAGGAGGAGCTGTTGGTCCGCATAGTAAGGTGAATGACTGCCGCCTTTTGCAAACGGCAACCACCCATCAGGGTTCATAGATTCCCACCATGCCCGCAGGAAACGATCGTCGTTTCCAGTCGTAAGCCCGTGTTTTACAAACCGGCCATCACACTCAAATCTGTCAAATTGGCTGAACTTTTCACGTACCTCTCCGCTCACCCAATAAGCGAATGGCGAGCCCGGTACTGCCCGGAACGATTCCGGCGCCACCTGAAATGACCGCGCATCACTCTGTCCTGTACGCAAGGCGCTGCAACTGGCCAGCAAATTAGTGGCTTTATCTTTATCCGCTAGCAGGCGTAGAAAGATTGTCATGCCTGTTTCTCCAATACATAGGCAGCAGCCTCGACCATTGCATCGTCCATTACTCCAAGCCCAAGGTCGGCCATCACTTCGGGGCGGGCAACGCCCAGCACCACATCCTCCCGCCACTTCTGAAAACTAGAGAGGAAGAAGCAAGTGCGCGATGTAATGGCGCCAATGCGCCCTCCAGAGCGCAGCAGTTCCAGGCCACGCTCGACCATGATGGCCAGCAGGTCGTTCTTGCTGCGCGGGTAGGCTTTGGCGAGCTGGTTCTTTGTGTTGGCAGCCAGTGCGCCAAAAGGCGGATTCATCACCACGACATCGAACACTTCACGGCATAGATCGATGAGCCGGAGACCTTGCAATGCGTCCTGTGCAAAAAGCCGCCCTTGGTAGGTGGATTTCGCCGCCTGGGCAAACTCGGTCAGCGCCTCACGCAGGCGCGCCTCCGCTTGCTGCCAGTTCTCTTGCTCCTGCGCAGCAAACAGGCCGGTGCCTTTGCCGACATAGACCTGGCGAATCAAGTTCGGCAGTTCGCGCTCGACCTGGAGCAGCACACCCAGCTCCGGCAGGCCCTTGAGCAGTTGCAGCGTCTTCTCGAATAGCTCGGCGTCGCGCTGATCGAGGTTGGCCGCAAACTGCTGGCGCAACTCACGCTCTGCCGGCGGCGCAATGGCGGCCACCACATGGCCCCGCCCGATCAGCGGGCGGTCTTTGGCCTTCACTCCTGCGTCGTGCCAAGCACGTTGCGCCCGCAGCCACAGCGCCAGCGAGGCGATCTGCGCGGCGCGCGGGTCGATGTCCACGCCATAGATATTGTGCTCGATGATCAGGCGCGGCACGTCGCACAGGAATGCCGCTTCGTCCTCATAGGTCTGGCTCAGTGGTTTGAGCGCAGCCTGGGGCTGGGTCGAGACTTCCAGCGAGCCCGGCCCGTGCTGTTGTTCCCAGGCCCAGGCCTCGCGATAGATCTCGGCAAAGAGATCGAAGGCATACAGGCCGAAGTGCATGGAGCCGCAGGCCGGGTCCAGCAGTTTGAGGGTGCGCGGGTCGCGCAGCTTGGTGGCTGCTTGAAGCGTTTCGTCGGGCTTGACCAGCAGGTACTGGCAGCGCTCCCGAAGGCCGGTGACCCCACCGGTCGCGTTGAACCAGAGACGCCCGAGGGTGTTGTCCACCAGAAACTCCACCACGTAGCGCGGAGTAAAGAACTGGTTGCGCACGGCCAATTCGCGGCTGTTGCGCGGCGCCTGGCTGGCATCGCGCATGGCTTTGCGCTCTTCTTTGGAGTTGAAGTACTGGTAGATCCAGCCGATGGTTTCGTCCTCGCTCCACAGTGGGGCGATGTCGGCATCGTTGATCAGGTTCAGCACTTGCAGCAGTGCCGCCTCGCGCGGGAACAGGCGGCCCTGCGGTGAGTAGCGGTCGAACAGGCCCGGCAGGTCTTGCGCGAGTTCATCAAACACACTGAACAGGTACACACGGTAGGCATCGCCGGTTTCACCCAGGCCGGTGCCGGCCAGTCGCGCATAGAGCTGAAAGCCCTTGGCCTGGAAGCCGTTGCCCACCGACTCGATCAGCAGCCCCCGCGCTTCCGCCATGCGCAGCGCTGCCAGGCGGTTGAGCACGGTAAAGGCCTGCTCGCGCACGATGCGATCCAGCCCCTGCATGGCGTTCATGTCGCCGCTGGCTGTGTAGTGCGCCAGGGTGTCGCGCAGGATGCGGGCAGTTTCGCGCTGCGCGTCGTTGATATGGCGCAGGCTGGCTAGCTCCGCCACGGTGCCCGCGTTGGGGTCCATGCCGTAGTCGTTCTGCAGCTGGCGGGTGAATTCCTCTTCCAGCACGCGGCGCGCGTCGTTGACGAAGCGCTGGAGGCGGTTTCTTGTTGTTTGGTCGAAGGCCATGGATTAGCGCGCTCCAGTATCGTAGGCGGCGAGATCTCGATCCAGCGACCAAATCAACACACGCGACATGGCATGGCGGTCGCGAGTTTGCTCCCATTCTTTGATGATGGAGAGGTCACTGAGGCTGACGCCTTCACGAGTTTGACGGTCTGACTTATTGCGTTGCGCATAGCCAGGGAAATCGCCAAGCCAGCGTAGAAAGACTTCGCTATCGGGAAAATAAGTTGTTCTAAAGGGCGCCTTGTTATTGAACGCCTGTGTAACTTGCTCGACGAGTGACTGAGCAAACTGGCGACGCAGACGGCCATCGGCCAGGTCGGCAATATGATCACCAGTCTCCCAAATGGTAGCCATTGGCAAAAGGAAATAATCGCCTTGCTCAACCCGGACTACAAATTCGTCCAAGATGTTGCCTCGATCTTGATTGAAGCCTGGCACGTCCAAAACATTCAGATACACCGACGTATCCAGCAAGACGATGTCACTCATTGCTGGCTCCCGAACGCATCTTGGCCAGCCAATCCAGCGCACGCTGTTTGCGTGCATCACCCGTTGGGTGATACTTGACGAAGCGCTCCAACGCACCAGAGGTCATCAGGTGGCCCAGGGTGCCTTGAGCTATCAGTTCTGGATAGTCAGGAACATCGGCCAGGCGCACCAGGCGGCTGGCGCCGTCTTCAGGGTGGCGATAGCAAAAAACCACATCAGGTACAGCACTGTCCGGCAACGCATCCAGCATGGCTGGATTGTGGGTAGAGAGCAGTACGCGCAGGTTGCGCTGGCTAGCGATGTTTTGAATTTGTTGCAGCAGGTGGTGAGCCCGGCTGGGGTGTACGCCATTGTCGATTTCTTCGATCACCACCAGACTGCCTTCCGGGGCTGACAACATCGCAGCGGCAATAGCCAGAACGCGCAAGGTGCCATCGGAGAGCAAAGAAGCATCTCGCTGATCTGTCCTGCCACCAAAGGTCTCGGTGAGCTGAACCATCACGCCACCGCGCGGCTCCTCTAGGAAGGACAGGCCGGCGATATCTTGCTCGGGCAAGCTCTGAATGAAACTTAGAATGGCGACACGGTTGCTGGCATGAGGCTCATTCTGAGCTTGTTCCTCACGCCCCCACAGATTGAATAACACCGCCGAGACGTTGCGGCCGTTGCCTTGCAAGTCTTTGTCAGAGGGAAACGCATACTCACGCATTTGTGCTGGCACGGGATCGAGAAAAAGAATGGCAGCAAGCAATTGCTCCAAGTCTTTAGTAATCGGAGGAATTCGCTCTCGCGATGTTTTGTGCGCCGCGTCGAAAGTAGCTGGGCTCGTTAGCTGCGTGAATATTGCCGCTTGGTCAGTGCACGTCACACGTGGCTTTTTGCCGCCTTTTGCGAAGTTGTTGTACGCCACTCTGGCGTCAGTGCCCTGGCCATTTGAGGGTTGATCCATTGTGTACAGCGGCACAGAAGCACCTGTGTGAGTCAGGGTTTCCTCTGTGATATGCAGACCATCCGTGCGGCGGCCAATTCGCATACTGAGCTGATTCCACTCGGTGGCATTCGTATACGCGCCCAAACCAAAGGACTCGCCACGGTGATAAGCCAAATCCTCAAGCTTACCGCGCACGACTTGATCACCGCTTTGCACAGCAAACCGGATAGCCGAAAGTTTTTGCCCTTGAGCCAGCCAGGACAAGAGTCGCAAGCATTCGATGACATTGCTCTTACCTGAGGCATTAGCACCGATCAGTACCGTCAGTGCAGACAGCGGTAATGTTGCCTGTCGGTAGCTTTTGAAGTCTTCCAAAGTGATGGCCGTGAGCATGGTCACTCTCCTTTGAGCGCAAATGACACTTCGATCTCGGCATACAGCGCGAGCTGAGCCTTGATCTCGTGGAGCTGTTGAATCAGCGCGTCGATGTCTGCCGCAGAGGTCATCTTCACCGGCACGGCAATTGACTTGGTGAGCTTGACCGGTCCTTTTCCGCCGGTCTTGGCGCGCTCTTCTTCCATGCGCTGGCGAAGCCGTTCCTGACCCTGGCGTTGAATGAAGCGCTTAAGGTCTTCGAGAGTGCTGTTGATGTCGTAGTCGCGGGCCAGTAGCTTCTTGAGTCCGGCCAGATCCTGTGTAGCAGCCAGGGCGAGTCCGTCCAGCCGGTTCACGGCGTTGCCGCGCTCCTCCTGGGTGAGCTCTTCCCACTCGGGGATGCGCTGCAGATCCTCGACACCTTCCTTCAAACGCAGTTTTTGCTGGTCGGAGAGCGTGATGACCGCATCGCGCACGCGGCCCTTCAGATGGGTGAGCTGCGAATTGAAGTCGGCGGTGTGTTTGTAGAAGTCTTCTTTGCCCAGGCGCTCTGACAGGGTTCCCAGATCTTCGGCAAGTTCGCGGCGCAGCTCCCCTGGCACACCGGTATCCGGCAATGCCTCGATGTCGCGGCGATGAGCTTGCAAATCACGTAGGGTGGCGTCGAGCCCGTTGTCGAGCACCCGCTTCACTTCGAGGGCCCACTTGAGATTGTCGTAAATGGCGGAGGTTTCGGCACCCAGGCGCTGCGGGGCGTCGGAGGCATCGGTGAACAGGACATCGGCAATGTCCTGGTTCAAAGTACGGATGCGTTCGCTACCCGCCAGCCCAAGGCCGCTGAGCTTTTCAGCCAAGGAGCCGTAATCGTGCTGGAAGCGCGGGAAGTGCTTGGCCGCCGCCTTGCTGATCTCTTGCTCAAGCGGGATCACCATGTCACCGACCAGTTCAGTGAGCCGCTCTGCCGCCCGACCGAGCATTTCGATGGACGGGCGCTCGTCGCGCAGGGCCACGCCGATCTGCTTGAAGGAGTTGTTGGTCTTCAGGGCATCGATGGCCTGTTGCCCAGCGGCCGTGACTTCGCGTCCCGAGACCTTGAGCTTGATCTCTCCAGCCATAAGCATGGCCGCGACTATGTACCGCGTGGTGTCCGGCGACCACCCGAACGGGGCGCTGCTGAAGTCGTCGAGCAGGCGCTTGCCATCGACCGTGCCGCGCTTGTCGATGTAGTCGCGGATGCTGATCATCGCTTTATGGTCGGTTTTGAACGAGGCACGACCGGCCACGGTTTGCACCAAACCGAGCGGGTCCAGTGCACTGCTGATGGCTGCGGGGTTGGCGACTTTCAGGAACTTCTCGGCGGTGTCGGTTCCGGCGCGTACTGGGGCTTCGACATAGCGGTCGAAGACTTGGTCGGCCACATCGGAGAGCAGCTTCTTGGCGGCCTCCAACAGATCAGCATCCAGCGCCGATACCGCCGTAGCCTGGCCCCGGAAGACAAACGAGCCCGCTTGCAGGGTTTGCTTGATCTTGCTCTGCAGTTGGGTCGCTAGCTTGGCGGCGCGGTCGAGCTGGCCGGTGCAGTAGTCCTTGACCTCTTGGTCGGGCTCGTTGCGGTGCAGTTCGGCGATGCGCTGGCAGCGATAGATTTCGTTTGCCAGATCGTCGAGTTCGGAATTGGCGCGAGCCAAGAGCCCGATGACATTCCGGCCCGCGCGGCTGCGGGAGTCATCCAGCATCCGGTTCTTGGCGGTCTCGTAGTCGCTGGCAGGCACCAACTCGACAACGGTCTGGATGGTGCTCTGATCACCGGCCAGACTGGTGATGGCGCTGCCGGCCTGGACCTTCAGGCCCGTTGCGACGGCCATCGTGCCGTGGAGGGTGACACGGGGCAGCGGATCGAAGGTCTCACGCAGTGCATCGTTGAAGATGCGTTTCACGTCGACAGTGCGCAGTGCAATGGCGCCGCGCTCCTGTTCGATATCTCGCAGCTTCTCGCTGAGGAATACCAGGCTGCCATCCTTTTCGCCCAGCGGCACATGCACGTCGCCCAGCATTTCTTCAACGGCCTTCTTGACCGTGTCGAGCTGCGAAGCTGCTGTGACGGAGGGATGCATCAGGCTGGCGACGTTCTGCACTGACACCGGCAGGTTGCCCAGAATCTGCAGCACGGCGACGGACTTGGCGATGTCCTGATGGAGCTGCGAATCCGGGAAGCGAATCTGGACCTTGCCAACCGCTTGATGAATAGACGTGAAGGCGCGGCGGATATCCTTTTCCAGCTCGTCGTACAGGGTGACCGTGGTGGCGAGCCAGCCCACGGGCTGATCGGCCATGGCCTTGGAGCCGCCTTCACCCTTGAGGACATCCTGGATCACCTTGATCGCAGAGCGCAGGCCGATACCGCCAGTGGACTTGGCCAGTGCACCCAGCAGGTGCAGCAGGATGTCGAAGTGAGCCGGCAGGAATGGGTAGAGATTGGTGAAGCTCTCTTTGCTGAAGTCCGCGTCGTAATACTTGGCGTCTTGCAGCTTGGTGTTGTGCCGCAGCGCCTGGCCGTGGGCTTCGAACAGCTTGCCCAGCTCAGTCTCGCCAGCCGGTGATTTGCCGAGCAGACGTCGGTAGCAGATCTCTTTGATGTCGCTCGATTCCAGGTCGATCTGAATCGGAAAGCGGTCTTTCAGCTTATAGAGCTTGTCCGAGTTCAGCGCTGCGCGAGGATCGTCCTCAGTAAGGGTCTGCTGCGCAGTGGAGATGATCCAGGCCTTGCCATCGCCGAGCCTCTTGAGGTTCTTGGCCAGACCATCGAGGTTTAGGATCAGGTTGTCGCGCGAGGCTACGTACTGCCCAACTTCGTCGACGATGAAGATGATGTTCTGCTTGCCGCTCTTCTCGCGGACGATGTCGATCATCTCTTGCACGCGCTGGTCTTCGAACTGGAAGAAGCCTTCGGTGCTGGACGAGAATGACTTGGCCTCCGGGAAGAGTGCCGGGTACATCTCATGGGCGATCTTCGGGATCAAGCCATCGATGGCCAGTGGGTTGTTCTGCACGCGAGCCCAGGTGGCACCTGGTAGCGCCTGGGCGATGCGCTCATGGAGTTCGGGCGTGCGGCCGTCCTTCTCGACCATACGCTCAAAAGCGGCAACCTTCAGGTTGCGCGAGTAGCCGGCCCACTGCAGCACCTTGAAGTAGAGGACGGTGGAGACGTCTTCCATGGTGGCGCCGGCGAGCATTTCACTGGCCAGGTCCAGCATGACCACGGCGGCCGGGAAGCGCTGCGCCACGGTGCTGAGGAGAGCCTTGGTCTGCGGCTTGTGCAGGCGGTCCTGCAGGTATTTGATGAACGGAGTGCCGTCGATGGTGCGCTGATCATCAAACGCCAAGCCGAGGTACTTGGTAAACGAGCTCTTACCGGAGCCGTAAAAGCCCGAGACCCAAACGCCCACCTCATTCTCGCCACCGGACTCCATCGCGAGCTGCATGCGATCGAGGAGCTTGCGAAACTGCTCCTCAATGCTCTCGGTGACCACGTACTCGGAGATCTCAGCCTTGAGGCGGCCTTCTTGCGAGGCGCCATAGGTGATGACCTTCTCGATGGTCCGGTAGATGTCCTTGCTTGGGTCGAAGAGTGAGCGAATGGTCATATGGTTTGTCCCAGGGTTCTTTTGTCTGTTCAGCCGCCGACGTGAACGGAGCGGTAATTGCCGTCTTCCGGGTAGAAGCCGAGAAACTTCAGGCGTGTCTTGCCGGTTCGCACGCCGGGGTACAGAAAAATCGTCGGCACGTGAAACTTGCCCTGGAGCTGGCTTTCGATGGCGCCGATGCGCATAAACGGATGCAGTGCCTCAAGATCCGTTACCAACAGCAGCGCGTTCTGCTGGCCTTCGAGCGGCTGCAGGGCATCCTCCAGCCGCTTCAGCAGGCCGTTATCCGCCGTCAGGATGTCCGCCAGCGCCTTGTTGGTACGTGGCCAATCCAAGGGCGCTGACTTGTCCTCCATCACGCACAGCGACCAGAACGGGTCGTCTTTCAGTAGGGCCCAGATCTGTTCAGCGATGGAGAACGTGTGCACATCCCAGCCTTCCTGGTGCAGCTTGGCCACCCAAGCGGGCGTTTGCCGCTTCACCTCGAGGATTTGTTCTGGCGGGAAGACGAGGTAATAGATCGGTTCGAAGCTCGCATGACCGAGCTCACGCCCGTGGCGGATGCGCTCGCGCAACTCGTCGAAATCAGCTTTGAGTGAGGACATCGCAGAGCGCCTCCATGTCTTGTTGTTTCCAGCTGATGCGAATCACGTCGCCAGCAGCCTGGACGATGAGCAACCCCTTCAGCGAGAGCCGTTTGATTTCCTCCAGCACGTCTTCGCGCGCCAGGCCAAACAGCTGCCAGTCTTCGTGGGTCAGCAGAGCGTTGTCACCGACGCCGGAAAAGTGCAGTTCGTAGGCCAAGTAAGCGGCCACGGCTGGCGAAATACGGAACGGCAGGATGCGACGGCTTGAGCGCAGTCCACGTTCGAGCATTCCGTAGTCGGCGCAGCATCCGGTCAGATAGGCGGAGACACGCCGCACAGTGGTTTCCGACCAGCGTTTGATGGTCTTGCCGTCATCGATGCCGCGCTCGACAAAGGTCCGCGCGTCGTCATTGGTGATCAGGGTATATCCACCGGCGTACCGAGCCCAGTAAACGTGGCGCACGAAGTCGCCAAGGATCGGGTTGGCCCGACTCGTAAAAACGAGCATGAGCTGCGTCAGGTCAGCCGTGGATATCGTTGCGGACAGCCGCCTGAGATGTGCTGCTGGTGCACCACCTGCCACGAGATAGCGTGGAGCGAAGCATTCGACGACGATGTTGCGAAGTCGGCGCGCGGTAACGGTGGGGAATCGACCCGATTCCAGTGCGACCTGATGCAACTGGTTCGCCGACATGCCAGGCGACCACAGGTCGAGCAGCGTCTTGGTTTCGTTGACGAGCCCAAGGCCTGCTTGCAACTGAGTCGTGTAGGGCGTGTTGTCGGCCACGATCACCCCACCAGATACGGATAAGTTCTGGCGTTCTGTGTGAACGCCGATAGATAGGCCGCAGCGATAGCCTTCAGTGTGTCGGTGGAATCGAGATCCTTGATGCCCCCGACCGCCGTTGGACCCACGCTGGAAGTGCCGCCCGTGGCAGCCAATCGCTTCAACGCATCAAGCGCAGCCTCTTTGCTTTGTGGCGCCTGGCTGGCGAGTTCTTCTCCCACGCTACTTTGCACGGTCGCGTGCAGGTCTTGCTCGACCTCTTCGGGCAACCTGAACAGGTGGTAGCTACCCACGCTCAAATGCTCGTCGTGCAATCGTCTGGCTGCTTCCAGCACACCGTGGTACTGAGCGAGGCGAGACGTTTTCGAGAAGACCGGCTCCAGGAAGAGCTTGCTTGATGCCTCATAGAACGCCGTTGGCCACCAGGCGTACTGAGCACGCTCGCCAAGGAAGCCGACAAGCATCCTCATCTGCAGCAATGTCGGTAAGTAGGATTCTTTCATCTCAATTCTCGTCATTCGTTTGTTCTACCGACGCGACCGGCGCCGGCAGTGGTAGCCATTGTTCAGTCACATTCCGCTCCTGCTCGGGCCGCATCCAAGGGCGCATACCCTGGTGCCAGCACGGCGTTCTTGACGCCGTACAAGGCCAAGTGGTCCTTCAGCCATAGTCTGTACTCCGGCCCACGAAGGCTGTGGTCTGCGGAGCAGTCGACGCTCCACTTGCGCAGGATGTAGCCGGCAGTCGCTGCCCGAAGCTTCATCTTCACCATGCCGCCAGTCATGCCGTAATCCATCTCCGCGATCTCGGGACGCGGTTGATTGGGGTGCGGCACCAACTCCAGTTCCACGATCCTGGTCCACTGGATGTCCTGATCACTCATCTCGTGGGGCGCCACTAGCTGCGCCTTAAGCGCCACGGGGCACTTGATCCGGTTAATGACGAAATCCCGGAATTCCTGCGATTTGCGGTCGAAGGCGCGGACGAGCCAGCGCAAGCCGTTGTCGATCAACGCGAACGGGACGATCTCCCGCTCGGTGCGACCACTGGAGATGGAGTGGTACTCGATGCCGAGCGGACACGCCTGGTGAATCGCCCGAGTCACGCTCGCCAGCACATCCAGATCCATATGCGTGAGCCGTGACGGGCTCTCGCTGGCCACCCACGCCTTGAGCCGCATCGGCTCGCCATCGCCAAAACTCCGGGTCAGCCACGACAGGACCCGCTCCGGAGGGAAGTCGAAGATGGGGTGAAAGTCCGGCCCCAGGACGTAGGATTTACCCCGAGTGTCGTAGTCGATGTTGCCCGGGGCCAACTCCTTGTACAGCGCCAGATCCCTGGATGCGGCGGCGGACTGGATGCCAAACCGCGTGACCAAGTCCTGACGACGTATCTCCCCGATGAAGCGCACGCGCAACTCCACGAACGCGAGCCGGTCGCGTTGTGGCTGGGTTAGATCTGCAAGCTGTTCGTTCGACATCCGTGCGTTACCGGGAAAGATCACTCATCCGGGTCAGTAATTCCTTGTACGAGTTCTAGGGGAAAGCCTGCGGTCTGCCGGCAACCACCCAAACACTACCATCATGATCACACAAGGGCTGCATTTTGATAACCACCCCAGTTCGAGGCAGCCCATCCACCTGCAGATCTCTGCAGAGCGGCCATCAGGATGCTACGGCACCAAGATCAACACCATAGCCAGCTGCTGCCGATGGCCCTGATCGCAACTGGGAGTCGCAAGCCTGTCTGAAAACCAATGCGCTGATTCAAGACGCTTTGCGGCACCGATCCAGCGCACTCGTATGCCGTCGACATATGTGCCGAGAGGGCCATGCCCTGCCCGTCTACTCCCATCGCATGCACTGCTCTAACCAGAGGGGCCGATGCGCGCCACTTGCAGGCGCCCCGATGTCCAAAATGGTCCAGCCGCAGCCAGCTGCCTGCGGCATACCGGATGGCATACCAGTCAGCCCAGATATGAAAAAAGCCATTGATATCAATGGCTTTTTTCAAGCACCTGACGAACTAGCGGTTATGCGCGCTTAGCGAGAAACGGGGAAACCTTGGGCTGTTCTTCGCGCAGGCGATCCAGATAGTCCGACCAAGCCTGCATCATCTTCCGACGCTCGGGCAGATGGGTGGCACGGTTGTAGGCCCGACCGAGGGGATCCTTTACGGCATGCGCCAACTGATGCTCGATGTAGTCAGGGCGATACCCAAGCACCTCATCCAGTACGGTTCGCGCCATCGCACGAAATCCATGCCCAACCATGGTGTCCGAATCAAAGCCCAGGTTGCGCAAGGCCGCATTGAGCGTGTTCTCACTCATTGGCTTATGGGCAGTACGGACACTAGGGAAGACGAACTCACTGCGCTTGGTGTAGGGGTAGAGGCCCTGCAAGACATCCACCGCCTGTCTGGAAAGCGGGACGATGTGCGAAGTCTTTGTCTTACTGGTCACATACCGCCACTCGGCAGCCACAAGATCGATGTCAGCCCATTTGGCCTGCCGCAGCTCTCCTGGGCGCACGAACAGCATTGGAGCCAGCTTGAGGGCAGCCTGCGTCACAAAGGCCCCCTGGTAGCCCCAGAGAGCGCGCAAGAGCTCACCGATTGCAGCAGGCTCGGTCACACTGGCGAAGTGCTTGGTCTTTGGTTGCTCCAACGCACCTGTGAGGTCCTGTGCGGGATTTCGATCAGCTCGCCCCGTGGCAATGGCATAGCGGAAGATCCTGCCGGCATGCGCCCTTGCCCTGTGTGCCGTCTCAACGACCCCTCGCTGTTCAAGCTTCCTAAGCGCCGCCAAAAGGATGGGCGCACTAACGTCACCGATAGGCAAGTCAGCCAGACCTGCCAGGTCCTTCTCGATCAACCTTCGCTCCCGCAAGACAGATCCAGGAGACAGCCCTTCCTTCGTCCGCTTGGCCAATAGCTCAAGGCCAATGGCACTGAAAGTGTTGGCAGACCGCTCCCCCTGCACTGCTCTCTCGATCCTGGCCATCTGTGCGGGGTTTGCACCGCTGCGCAACTGAGTACGTAGACGATCCCGCTCGGCTCGGGCAGCCTGCAGGGGCATCGAAGGGTACTCACCTAGAGTGACGATGCTTGCCTTGCCCAGGTGGCGGTAGCGGTAACGCCAGACCTTAGCGCCTGATGGACGAACTTCGATGCACAAGCCATTGGCGTCAGCCACCCTGAAGGGACTTTCCCTGGGCTTGAGTGCGCGCAACTTGGTGTCAGTCAGCATGTGAGTCAAGATCCTGTGAGTCAGCCAGGGCCACACAGCCCGATGACACACACACTGACTCACTTTTTTAGTGGATGCAACCGGATGACGACAGACACAGGCGGACATCCTACCGTCGTGAAAGCCAAGATATACGTGGATAAATAGACTCTTTCGGACACTCGCGGATGTCTATGTGGTGGGCCCATCAGGATTCGAACCTGAAACCAAGGGATTATGAGTCCCCTGCTCTAACCGTTGAGCTATAGGCCCCGCGCAGCGTCACAGTGTAGTGGAGCCTGCGCTCGATCGGCTACCCGGCAGCAGCAAGAACCTCGGCAACGCGCCCCAACCGCCTCTCCGCCACTTCCGCAAACCACGCCTGCCGCCGCAGGTGTGCCTGAAACAATGCCACCGTCCTTCTGGCCTCTTCAAGCGCCTTCTGGTTGTCGCCCCTGAATCCGGCAAGCAATCCAGCACTCGGCTGCGTCAGCAACGCCAGTGTTGCTCGGCGGGCGAATCCGAGGGGGTCATCGCGCTCATCACGCATTACATCGTCCCAGTCCAACAACGGCGGGAAGTTGCAGTCACGTGCATCCGATCCATCCCTGCCGCATGCATCGACAACCATCTTCAGTTCCATACGCACTCTCCTACGATTTGTCGAACCTGTTGCGCCTCCTGTTGAGAGAGGCGACCGGGTGCTTCAACACGGTCGTAGGGCCGCCCGCAGCTTTCCCCCATGCAGGGTCTTGTATGGCTGCGCGCCACCCGGCCAGAAACGCTTGGACTCACCGGGATGACGAGTGATGCGGTTTGACCTTGGATTGCCTGCTGTTGCGGCAGACAGTCCGCCTACGAAGGTGTGTTGAGCACCTGAAGGGGACTGTGTGGAAGCGAAGGTAGTGGCTTCAATTGGCGAATGCGACATGGTCCATACCAATCACACACAGCAGGAAGCTCACAGCATTGAGCCACTTGGGATTTGCGCTGGATGGTCTCCTCCTTTGCAGCACAGTCCTCAACAATCCTCAGGCCAGTTGCGTCACAAGGTGCGGCAAGCAACCGTCACTCGTTGAGAAGATCTTCCGGATACGTCATCGCGAACAGCAGCCGAGCATGGCTCGGCTCTACAGAAAGCGCAGGCATCCGGAAAAGAAAAACCCCGCACCAGGCGGGGTTTCTCAACGCTGCAACAACCGCTGGAAATCAATCGATATCCAGGAAGCTGCGCAGCTGCTCCGAGCGGCTCGGGTGACGCAGCTTGCGCAGCGCCTTCGCTTCGATCTGGCGGATGCGCTCGCGGGTCACGTCGAACTGCTTGCCGACCTCTTCCAGCGTGTGGTCGGTATTCATGTCGATGCCGAAGCGCATGCGCAGCACCTTGGCTTCCCTCGGGGTGAGGCCGGCCAGCACGTCGCGCACGGTTTCAGACAGGTTGATGTTGGTGGTGTTCTCGATCGGGGACTCCACGTTGGTGTCCTCGATGAAGTCGCCCAGATGGGAATCCTCGTCGTCGCCGATCGGGGTTTCCATCGAGATCGGCTCCTTGGCGATCTTCATCACCTTGCGGATCTTGTCTTCCGGCATGTCCATTTCCTTGGCCAGCTCCTCCGGCGTAGCCTCGCGGCCGTACTGCTGGAGCATCTGGCGGGAAATGCGGTTCAACTTGTTGATCGTCTCGATCATGTGCACCGGAATACGGATGGTGCGCGCCTGGTCGGCGATCGAGCGGGTGATCGCCTGGCGGATCCACCAGGTGGCGTAGGTCGAGAACTTGTAACCGCGGCGGTATTCGAACTTGTCCACCGCCTTCATCAGGCCGATGTTGCCTTCCTGGATCAGGTCAAGGAACTGCAGGCCACGGTTGGTGTACTTCTTGGCGATCGAGATCACCAGGCGCAGGTTGGCCTCGACCATTTCCTTCTTGGCCTTGCGCGCCTTGGCTTCACCATAGGCCATGGCACGGCTGATTTCCTTCAGCTCTTCCAGGTCCAGCTGGGTCAGCTTCTCGATGTCGATCGTCGCCTGCTGTTCGGCAATGATCTGGTCCTTCACGTCGCGCAGGGCCGACGACCACTTCTGCTTGCGCTTCAGTGCATCTTCCACCCATTCCAGGTTGGTCTGGTTGCCTTCCCAGGAACGGATGAAGTCCTTGCGCGGCATGCGGGCGGTGACGGTGGCCAGGTTCAGCACGCGGCGCTCATGGGCCTTGATCGAAGCCATGGTGTCGCGCAGCTGCTTGGTCAGCACGTCGGTCAGCGGCAGCGGCAGCTTCAGGGTGACGAACACCGCCGACATCTCTTCGCGCAGGCGCGGCAGGTTCTTCTTGTCGCCCTTGGTCGCCGCCTTCTTGAAGGCGTTGAAGGCGTCGCTCAGCGCCTGCATGCGCGCAGCGACTTCCTCCGGATCCGGACCGGTCGGTGCGGCTTCTTCCTCGCCACCCTCGACATCATCGTCCTCGTCTTCGTCGGCTTCGGCATCGGCATCGCTGCTGTCATCGGCAGCGGCCACCGGCGGCGCCGGCTCTTCGTCGACCAGATCGTTGAAGCCGACGATCACTTCGGCCAAGCGCTTCTTGCCTTCCTTGTGGGCTTCGTAGTCGTTCAGCAGCGACTCGACCGAAACCGGGAACTGGCCGAGGGCGGCCTGGACCTGCGAAAGGCCTTCCTCGATGCGCTTGGCGATGGCGATTTCGCCTTCGCGGGTCAGCAGCTCGACGGTGCCCATTTCGCGCATGTACATGCGCACCGGGTCGGTGGTGCGGCCACCTTCGGTGTCGAGCGCGCTCAGCGCAGCGGCGGCTTCTTCGGCCGCGGTGTCATCGACTTCGCGGTTGCCGGTGTTGCCGTCGTTGAGAAGCAGGGTCTCCACATCCGGCGCAACTTCATGGACATCGATGCCCATGCCGTTGATCATGCCGATGATGTCTTCGATCTGTTCCGGGTCGACCATGTCGTCCGGCAGATGGTCATTGACTTCGGCGTAGGTCAGGTAGCCCTGTTCCAGGCCCTTGCTGATCAGTTGCTTGATTTCGGATTGGGCAGGACGTTCGTTGGCCATGTAGTGCTCGCGCCACCGGCTGGGTAGGAAATAGGGAACGTAGCATTATACCAGCCCGGGGCCCCGCCTGCCGGGCGGTGGTCCCGCAGGCTCAGGGCCGGAGAAGGAAGGTCACAGGACCGTCATTGACCAGGCTGACGACCATATGGGCACCAAACCGGCCCGTTTCCACCCCTGGCGCGTGATTTTCACGACAGATCCCGACAAATCGATTGAACCCGCGTTCAGCCTCGTCCGGCGGCGCGGCGGTGGTGAAGCTGGGCCGCATGCCCGATCGGGTGTCGGCGGCCAGGGTGAACTGGCTGACCAGCAGCAGGCCGCCGCCGGTATCACGTAGCGAGCGGTTCATCTTCCCGGCCTCGTCGGCGAACACCCGGTAGCCCAGCAGGCGCTCGGCCATGCGCTGCAGTTGGGCCTCGCTGTCACCCGGCTCCATGCCGACCAGGGCCAGCAGGCCGGGCCCGATCTGCCCCACCACCTCCTGCTCGACATGGACGGCGGCCTGGCTGACGCGCTGGATCAGGATGAGCATGGTGTTCTCCGGATGAACAGGGCCGGCCACGATAGCAGCGCCCTTGGCTAAACTGGCGCCGATGAATCCGCACCGCAAAGCCCGGCTGGTCTACCGCGCCACCACCCTGTTCGCCCGCCTGCCCTGGCCGCTGCTGCGGGCGTTCGCGCACGCCCTGGCATGGACATGGGTCCGTCTCAATGCCCGGGAGAGCCGCGTTACCCGGCGCAACCTCGAACTGGCCTACCCGGAGCTGGACGGTCCCGCGCGCGACCGCCTGCACCGCGAGCTGCTGCGCTCGACCGCCCTGCAGGCGATCGAGACCCTGCGCCTGTGGAGCCGGAAGCCGGCCGACAACCTGCGCCTGCACCTGCAGCAGCGCCACGGCGAAGCCCTGTACGACGCGGCCCTGGCCAGCGGCAAGGGCGTGATCGTGGCCGCCCCGCACTTCGGCAACTGGGAGCTGCTGAACCAGTGGCTGGCCTCGCGCGGGCAGATCGCCATCGTCTACAAGCCGCCGGAGGACGAAGCCAGCGACGCCTTCCTGCAGCTGGTGCGCGGCGGCCAGAACGTGCAGCAGGTGCGCGCCGAGGGCCCGGCCGTGCGCCAGTTGTTCAAGGTACTCAAGGAGGGCGGCGCCACCGGCATCCTGCCCGACCAGCAGCCCAAGGCCGGCGATGGCGTATTCGTGCCGTTCTTCGGCGTGCAGGCGCTGACCATGACCCTGGTCAACCGCCTGGCCGAGCGCACCGGCGCCACCGTGCTGTATGGCTGGTGCGAGCGCGTCGGGCCGGACATGGAATTCGCCCTGCACATCGAGCCGACCGACCCGGCCGTGGCCGACCCGGACCCGCAGGTGGCCGCCACCGCGCTCAATGCCGGCATCGAGCGCATCGCCCGTCGCGACCCGGCGCAGTACCAGTGGACCTACAAGCGCTACACGCTGCGGCCCCCGGGCAGCGGCGAGGAAGACCCGTACGCGACCGAAGAACATCCGCATTGACGGCTATCCGGTCGCCTGCGACCGGCGGCCGCACCACGTTGAATACGACGCCGCTGCCCCCATAGAGACTGCGATGTCCGCCTCCCCGGTCCTGCCATGACTGCTGCCTCTTCCCTGTTCGGCGATCCCGCCGCGATCCGCTGCGAACGCGCGGTGGCCGAACTGCGTGCCGGTCGCCCGGTGCTGCTCCACGACGGCCAGGACCAGCGCCTGGCCGTGATCGCGCTGGACAGCGCCACGGCCAGCAGCTTCGCCGCGTTCGCCAGTGCTGCACGCCAACGCCATTACCTGTTCCTGACCGCTACCCGCGCCCGCGTGCTCGGCGTGGAGGCTCCGCAAGGCGCACGCCTGCCCCTGGCCGGCGTCGCCTTCGATGCCCTGCCCTCGCTGGGCTACCTGCGCGAACCCGGCCCGATGCCCGAAGACTGGAGTGCCGGCGACGCCTTCGATGCCGGCGCGGTGGAGCTGGCCCGCCTGGGCCTGCTGCTGCCGGCGATGGTGGCGGTGCGCCTGGATGCGGAGGACACGACCTTTGCGGGTGCGGCCGAAGTGGCGTTGTGCGACCTGGCCGAGGGCGCGGCACACGCCGCCCACGATTACGAACTGGTCGCCCGTTCGCCGGTGCCGCTGCGCGACGTCGGCATGACCACCTTCGCGGTGTTCCGCGGGGGCGTGGCCCAGCGCGACCAGGTCGCGATCATCGTCGGCGAACCGGACCTGTCGGCAGTGGTGCCGGTACGCGTGCACTCCTCGTGCCTGACCGGCGACCTGTTCGGTTCACTCAAGTGCGACTGCGGCGACCAGCTGCGGCGTGGCCTGCGCAAGCTGAAGGAACTGGGCGGCGGCGTGCTGCTGTACCTGGACCAGGAAGGCCGCGGCACCGGCATCGCGGCCAAGATGCGCGCCTACGGCTACCAGCACGACGGCCTGGACACCATCGATGCCGATGCGCAGCTGGGCTTCGGCGCCGACGAGCGCCGCTACGGCAGTGCGGTGGCGATGCTGCACGGCCTGGGCATTTCGCGCGTGGCCCTGCTCAGCAACAATCCGACCAAGGCACAGCGCCTGCGCAACGCCGGCATCGAGGTGCTGGACTGCATTCCGGTCACCGGCGAGATCACTGCCGAGAACGAGCACTACCTGCGTACCAAGGCTGATCGTGCAGGCCATCTGCTGGATGTTGACGCGCTGATCCAGGCTGCCCAGTAACGCAGCCGACCTGCTACCGTCTGCGCGGTGCGGCCAGCGCCGCCACCGCCCGCCCTGCCGCCTGACGGAGCCTGCGTGACCGACGTCGCCCCTACCGCCCCACCCACCGATGCCTGGCAGTCGCTGCCGCAACGCGCCGCGCGCCTGGCCGCACTGGAAGGCGCATTCGGCGGCGCGTTCGTGCCGGGCCTGCCACTGGCCGCAGCTGGCTGGTTCTTCGATCTGCCAGGCGGCCTGTGGACCGCCGTGATCGGTCTGCTGGCGGGCATCGCCTTCGGCGCATGGCTCGGCCGCCGGCGACTGACCCGCACCCGCTGGCGGCTGGATGCCCAGGGCCTGGGCCTGCGCCGCGACCTGATGTGGCAGCTGGAAACCCGCATTCCCATTTCGCGCGTACAGCACCTGGACCTGCGCAGGGGCCCGTTGGAACGCCGCGCCGGCCTGGCCACGCTGATCGTGCACACCGCCGGTACCCGCATGAGCGCGGTGACTGTCAGCGGCCTGGATGAAGTCGATGCCGAACGCCTGCGCGACACGCTTTCGCACCAGCTGGACCAGGACGCCGACGCCCTGTGAGCCTGCCACCGCCCCTGCCCGCATCGCTGCCTGACGGTGGCGAAGACCATCGCCTGCACCCGTGGTCGTGGCTGTTCGTGCTGCTGATGCAACTGCGCCACTACTTCCTGCCACTGGTGGCACTGCTGGTGTTCGGCCAGCGCGGCGACCGCGACCCGATGTGGGCGCAGCTGATCCCGTTGTCGGCGATTGCCGCGCTGGTGCTGGTCTCGGTGCTGCAGTACCTCAGCTACCGCTACCGCATCGGCAGCGACGCGATCACCGTGCGCAGCGGGCTGCTGGCGCGCAACCGCCGCGAGATCCCGTTTGCCCGCATCCACAACGTGGAAGTGCGGCAGAACCCGCTGCACCGCCTGTTCGGCGTGGCCGAGCTGCGCCTGGAGTCGGCTGGCGGCGTGCGCCCGGAAGCGGAAATGCGGGTGCTGAAGCTGGACCAGGCGCTGGCGCTGGAACGTCTCGTGCGCCAGCGTGGGCAGGCACCGCAGGCCGCCGACGCTGTCGCCACGCCTGCGGACACCGCGGCCGGCACCGAACACGTCCTGCTGCGCCTGTCGGGCTGGGACGTGGTGCGCATGGGCCTGCTTTCCAACCGCGGCTGGGCGCTGGCGGTCGCCGCCTTCGGCGTGCTGTTCCAGACCGTGCCGCGCCCGGTGATGGACGCGGCCATCCAGCGTGGCGGCCGCGAGGCATTCGGTTATGCCAGCCACCTGCACCCCGGCGTGGCCGGCGCTTTCCTGCTGCTGGCAGCGGCCCTGCTGCTGGGCTGGCTGGGGCTGCGCCTGCTGTCGGTGGTGCTGACCCTGCTGCGCTATCACGGCTTCACCCTCAGCGAGCAGGATCGCCGGCTGACCGTCTCGGCCGGCCTGCTCAGCCGCACCCGCAGCAGTGTTGCGCGACGCCGCATCCAGGCCTGGACACTGCGCGAAACCACCCTGCATCGCTGGTTCGGACTGCGCCAGCTGCGCATCGACAGCGCCGCCGGCGGTCCCTCGCGCGACGAGGATCGCGCCCTGCGCGAGCTGGCGCCGTTGGCCCCCCGCGAGCACTGCACGCAGCTGGTGCGGCACCTGCTGCCCCGGCTGCAGTGGCCGCCCGCGCAGTGGCAGTCCATCCCGCAGCGTGGATGGTGGCGGCTGTGCCTGGGCGCGCTGGTGCTGGTCCCCCTGCTGGCTGTCGCCGGCTATTGGCGCTGGGGAACGTGGGGCCTGCTGGTGCTGGCCTGGTTGCCGGTGGCGCTGCTGGTCGCGCACCGGCAGATGGCGCGCATGGGCTGGTACCTGGATGACCACTACGTAGCCGTGCGCGGCGGCTGGTGGAAGCGCTGGTGGCGCTGGGCCGAGCTGGACAAGGTGCAGGGCCTGCGCCTGCGGCGCTCACCGCTGGACAAGCTGCTGGGTACCAGCAGCCTGCAACTGGATACCGCCGGCGCGCATGGCGATGTGGCGCTCACCCTGCACTACCTGCCGCGGGCGCAGGCGCACCAGGTGATGGAGCAGCTGGCCGCAGCGCTGGCGCGGCGCACGCTGCGCTGGTAAGCAATACAGGCAGTGCCGGCCGCTGGCCGGCAACCGCAGACATTGCCGAGGTTGCCGGCCAGCGGCCGGCCCTACCGCGAGCGGAGTCGTGCATCCACGCATGGCGTGGATCCGCATCAACCCATCAGCGCTGCGACGGCCCCCAATAGCCCAGGTCCTTGCGGATCTGCAGGTCGCGCACCCAGCTGCCGAACGGCTTGCGTCGCAACGCGCCCATTTCACCGGACAGGAAATCCTCGGTGGCCGCGATCACCCGTTCGCTGGACAGGCCGTCACGGTAGGGGTGGATGGCGTCGGCATAACGCACGATCTCCGCCTGCAGCGCCGCGTCCGGATGCAGCGCGCGCTGCAGCATCGCCGGCAGCTGCAGCGGGTCGTCGAAGTCGATCATGTGCGGCTTGGGCACGCGGTTGCGGAAGGTCACCACCGGCTTGTGCTGGACGATGAACTCCGAAACGATCGACGAGGTATCCGACACCAGCACATCGGCAGCGCGCTGTGCGGCCATCACCTGTTCCGGCTCGATGAAGCGCGCATGGGCACCGGCCAGCGCGCGGTAGCGTTCGAACAGGTCCGGTGGGCACTTCGGGTGCAGTGTCAGCAGCCAGTAGCGCTCACCGGCCGCGATGTCGGCCGCGATCTGCGCGTGCAGGTGCGGGGCGGCACTCAGGCGCTCGGTGAAGGTCGAACCGAACAGGATCACCGGGCGCCCGCCCGCTGCTGCGCGCAGCGCGGCGCTCTCGCCACCGTCGTCGCGGAACAGCGGATCCAGCTTCGGCCAGCCGGTCTCGGCCACGGCGAAGTGGCCCTGCTGGGCCGCGATCGCACGGAACGGCGCGGTGGTGGCCGGGCCCTGCGTGCAGTACAGGTCGAACATCCCGCGCACCCGGAAGTGGCCGCGCGCACTGTCGCGCTTCTCCACGTTGAAGCCATGGAACAGCTGCACCTTGGCCCCGGACAGGAAGGTCGGCACCCAGTTGGCGGCGCTGAACACCGCGCGCGGCCGCATCGCCAGCGCCTGTTTCAGGCCGATGCTGGGCACCCCTGGCAGCTGGCTGCCGGCCGCGCCGTCCTCGAACCAGGCCGCCACCTCCTGCCCGGAGGCGTGCAAGGCCTGCGCCAACGGGGCGAGAATAGGCAGCGCATAGCGCTCCGTCGCAAACAACAGGTACCCGGCCATCATGTCCTCCACGACCGCTCCCATCGAACGGCCTCGCATCTCGGCCTGCATTATCGCGTTCAACGAGGCGGGCCGCATCGGCGACTGCCTGGCCTCGCTGGCCTTCTGCGATGAGATCCTCGTCGTCGACTCGTACTCCACCGATGCCACCGTGGCCATCGCCGAGGCCGCGGGCGCCCGGGTGCTGCAGCGCCCGTTCGACGGCTTCCGCAGCCAGAAGGACTACTGCGTCGGGCAGGCCCGCCACAACTGGGTGTTGTGCCTGGACGCCGATGAGCGGATCAGCCCGGGGCTGCGTGCGGCCATCGAACAGGCCCGTGAAGGGGGCTTCGCCGGTCATGCCGGCTACCGCTTCGCGCGCCTGTCGGAGTACTTCGGCAGGTTCCTGCGCCATGGCAACGCCTACCCGGACCGGGTGATGCGCCTGTTCGACCGCCGCCGCGGCGGCTGGCGCGGCAAGCGCGAGATCCACGAGGCGGCCAGCGTCGATGGCAGCGTCGGCACCCTGCGCGGCGACCTGATCCACTATCCCTACCGCTCCTTGCAGCAGCAGCTGGCCAAGACCGAGAAGTACGCACGGATGATGGCCGAGCACGAATTCGCGCGCGGCAAACGGGCCACGCTGGGCAAGCTGGTGCTGGCGCCGGCCTGGCGGTTCTGGCGCGGCTTCCTGTTCCGTGGCGGCTTCCGCGACGGCTGGCACGGCCTGGTCTACGCCTATGTGCGCGCCAACTACGTGCGCCAGAAGACCATCATGCTGTGGATGCTGGGCAACGGCCAGGCCGTGGCAGACCCGCCGAACCCCTGATCGCCCGGCCCTGTGCGGGGCGCCGCTGGATCACGTCCCGCTGATTGCCCGGTGGCGCGCGCCCTCGACGATCGACAGGCCGGTCAGCAGGCCGACCAGCGTCACGTAGAAACTGGCGGTCATCTGGTGCGCGAACATCGACTGGGTCAGGCCGCACAGTGCGTAGGTGATCACCAGCATGATGCCGGCGGCCGCCGGGCCCCGGAAGGTCGATCGTCCGCTGCGGCGATGCAGGCGCACGAACAGCCAGAGCGGGATGCCATACACCGCCAGCAACAGCAGCAGGCCAGGTGCGCCCTGGGTCGCTGCCCATTCGGCGACATCGTTGTGTGCATGCCCCAGGTGGCAACGCAACTCTTCCGGGTTCTCGCGGCAGACCGGCACGCGCAGCATCGCGCTGTCGAAATGACCGATGCCCACCCCCACCAGCGGATGGTCGAGGAAGGTCTGCCAGGCCACCTGCAGGCGCTCCACGCGGGCCCCGGCGGACGAGTCGCTGTCGCCCAGCTCCATCCGCTGCACGTCACTGTGCAGCTCGCTCAGGCGGACCTGGTGGCGCAGTTCCGGTACCGACAGCAGCAGGGTCGCACCGATCGCCAGCATGCCGGCCAGCACCGACAGGCGCGCCGCGCCGGTGCGCCAGCGCAGGCTCAGCGCAAGCACCACCAGCAGTGCCAGCAGGGCGGCAAACACGCCGCGGCTGCCAGTCAGCACGATGGTGCCGCAGCCAGCGGCCATGCCAAGGATCACCAGCGACCAGCGCCGCGACGGGCGGCAGAACACCAGCAGCACCATCAGCACCATCACGATGTCGGCCAGTACGATGGCGTTGGTGAACAGGTCCGCGCGCGGGGCGCCGCCCAGCACCTGCCACAGCGACATCACGAAGGTGGCGAGCAGGCCGGTCAACGCGCCATACCAGAGCCAGCGCAGGTTGGGACGCAGCGCGCACACCCACAGCGCGATCCACGGGATCACCACGAACCGCGATCGGTTGTCGACGTCACGCAGGCCCTGCTCGAACAGCAGCACCGACAGCAGGCCGAGCGCCAGCACCGCCAGCATCAGCCAGGCCAGCACTTTCACCGGTTGGCCCGCCATGCCGCGCGCACGCCACAGCAGCTCCGGCGCCAGCAGGGTGCTGAGCAGCAGCAGCAGGCCGTACGGCAACAGGTTGATCGGCACGGTCAGCACCAGCGCCGGCAGGCAGAACAGGCCCAGCTGGGCCAGGCCGTGGGCCACCCCGTGACGCCCGCCGGCGGGAACGCCCAGCGGATCGCCGGCCGTGAGGTTCAGGTTGTCCGGTGAAGCTGGCACGTCGGGAAGTATCGCTGCAATCGGCTGGAAGAACGGGAACGGCCGATGCAGGCCATCCCGGCCTGCTGTTTTACTGCCTTTGGCCACGCTTGGGCAGACTGGACAAGCAGGAAGGGGGCGGGCTAGTCATGTTCCTGCAGACGCCGTTCACGTTCCCGCTCCTCCGCGGTGACCACGCAGGGCACCTTCACCGCCGCTGCCGGCACCAGCCACCAGCGCCGGCGGTTGGCCACGCCAGCCAGTTCGGAGCGGTTGCGGTCGATGCACGACAGCATCGCGTATTCATGGACCAGCAGCCAACGGCGATCGGGCGCCAGCCGCTGCCAGCGCGTGGCCGCCAGGAGCTGCTCGTCCCAATCGGTCTCGAAACCGAAGGTCGCCGCAGGGCGATCGGCCAGCAGCAGATGCTGTTCCTTCCAGGCCACCAGTCCCAGCTCGGCATCGGGGGCCAGGCGCGCGCCGACCGTGCGCATCAGGCCGCGGGCGGAACTGGAATCGTTCAGCAACGGGTAGCCGACCAGGCTGTACAGCACCCAGACCATCGCCAGGGTCGATACCAGCGCATGCTGCCGGCGGCGGCCACAGGCCAGCAGGCTCAGGCCGCCCCACAGGCCCATCGCCAGGATCGTCCAGGCCAGTGCATTGACGGCCCCGGGTGCCAGCCCGCGGCTATGGGTCAGGCGCAGCTCGAAGGCCGGGTCGCCCACCACCGCCATCGCGCCGGCCACGGCCAGGCCCAGTGACAGCAGGCCGGTGAACAGCCCCACCACGGCCTGCACATCGCGCCGCTTCAGCAGCCCCGGCAGCAACGGCGCCAGCGCCAGGCAGAACATCGGCAGCGCCGGCAGGATGTAGACATCGCGCTTGCCATCGGGGATCGAGAAGAACAGCACCACCATCAGCCACCAGGCCAGCGGCAGCAGATAGCGCGCGTCGCGGCGGCGCAGCCGGCGGCGCCAGGCCGGAATCGCCCAGGGCAGCGCCAGGAAGGCCGGGATCCACATCAGCGGCATCGTCGCCAGGAAGTACCAGCCGGGCTGGTGGTGGTCCCACGAATGCGTATAGCGCCGCGCGGTCTGCTGGAACAGGATGTCGTCCATGTACGCGCGGTATTCGTCCGAGCCGGTGGCAAAGCCGGCCAGCAGCATCGGCGCCAGCCACAGCGATACCGCCAGCAGGAACGCCAGCGGCGCCAGCCAGAAGCGCACGTCGCGCGCATGCAGGCTTACCCGGGGCCACTGCAGTGCCGCAGCGATCGCCGCGGGCACGATCATCAGCAGCGCCAGCATGCCCACGCCCTTGGTGATCACGCCGATGCCGGCGAAGAACCAGCCCAGCCACCACCAGCGCCACGCCGGCCCCAGCAGCAGGTGGCGCAGCAGGCCATAGTTGGCCAGGGTGATGAACAGCAGCAGCAGGGGATCGATCTGCGCCTTCTTCGCCTGGAAGGTGAACTGCAGCGCGAACAGCAGCGCCCAGCCGGCATACAGCCCCACCCGCCGCGTCCACAGGCGCCGGCCCAGATCGACCACGCACCACAGCGTGCCCAGCGCCGCCAGCAGCGACGGCAGCAGGAACGCCACGCGCCACTGCCCGACCAGCCCGTACAGCGTGGCCTGCCACCACATCAGCATCGGCGGCTTGTCCGAGTACAGCTCGGTGCCGCGGTGCGGGAACAGCCAGTGGCCGCTGTCGATCATCTGCTTGGCCACCAGCGCGAAGCGCGGTTCGTCCGATGGCCACGGATCACGAAGGCCCAGCCCGGCCCCCAGCACCAGCAGGGCCATCACCACCAACAACCACGTCTCGCGCGATGCGCGGGATCTCAGCATGGGACTCGCAACGTCAGCAGGGTCAGGCTGTTTTTAGCAGACGCGCGTAAAAGAATCCGTCAGCATCGCTGTCACCGGGCAGTCGCTGGCGCGCAATGCCCTCGCAGTCCAGGCCGAATCTGTCATCCAGCGGCTCTGCCACCGCGTCCGGATGCCATTTCAGGAAGGCCCTTACCTGATCGATGTTCTCGGCACGCAGGATCGAGCAGGTGGCGTACAGCAGCACGCCGCCCGGGCGCAGCATCGACCAGCAGGCCTCCAGCAGGCGGGCCTGCACGCCGACCAGCGCATCGATGTCCTCGGCGCGGCGATGGAACATCACGTCCGGCTGGCGACGGATCACGCCGGTGGCCGAACACGGAGCATCCAGCAGGATCGCGTCGAACGGCGTGCCATCCCACCAGGCACCGGGGTCGCTTGCATCGGCCACCCGGGTCTGCGCGCCTTCGCCCACGCCGGTGCGGGTGTAGGTGTCGCGCGCACGCGCGAGGCGGCGCGCGTCGATATCCAGCGCCAGCAGGCGCAGGCCCGGGTCACGTTCCAGCAGGTGCGCCGACTTGCCACCGGGCGCCGCGCAGGCATCCAGCACGCGGGCGCCGGCCGCCGGCGCCAGTGCGTCGGCGGCACATTGCGCCGACAGGTCCTGCACCGACAACGCACCGTCCGCGAATCCCGGCAGCTGGTTCACCGCGATGGGCGCCGCCAGGCGCAGCGCGTCGGCGCTGAGCGGGCTGGCTTCGGCGGCAATACCGGCCTCGGCCAGCGTGGCCAGCGCCTTGTCACGGCCCCCCTGCTGGCGGTTGGCACGCAGCCACAGCGGCGCCGGCTGCAGGCTGGCAGCAAAGATCGCCTCGGCCTGCGCCGGCCAGTCACGCTCGATGGCATCGGCCAACCACGCCGGGAAGGCGTCACGCGCAGGCTGCTCCGGGAAACCCTCGCGCTGCGCGCGGCGCAGGATCGCGTTGACCAGCCCGGCCTGGCGCTCACGGCCCAGCGCGCGGGCGGCGTCGACCGTGGCCGACAGGGCCGCATGCGCCGGCAGTTCCAGCACGTCCAGCTGCGCGAAGCCCACCATCAGCAGCGTGCGCAGGTCGGCGTCGCGCGCCGACAGCGGCTTCTGCATCCACGACTGCAGGGCAGCGTCATAGGTACTGCGGCGGCGCAGGACCGCAAAGCACAGTGCTTCCAGCAGGGCGCGATCGCGGCTGTCGGCCAGCTTGGGCAGGGCCCAGGCCAGTTCCGCCTTCAGCGAGCGGCCACGGGTGAACACCTGCGCCAGTACGCGTGCGGCCAGCATGCGGGTGGCCGCGCCCGGCGCCGCCTTGGCGACGGAGAAATCATTCTGCTTCGACACCGCTTATGCCCCCACGTGCAGGTCGCGGCGTGCATTGAGGTAGTCGGCGGCGGTGATCGCCTTGCCGCCTTCGCGCTGCAGCGTGCGCAGGCGCAGCACGCCCTGGCCGCAGGCAATGTCGATGCCGTCGCGGCTGGCCGCCAGCACGGTACCCGGCGCCTGGCCATGGGCCACGTCCAGCGCCACCGCGCCATGGATGCGCACGCGCTCGCCGGCCAGCGTGGCCTCGGCGATCGGCCACGGGTTGAAGGCACGCACGGTACGCGCCAGCGCGTCGGCGTCCTGCGCCCAGTCCAGCCGGGCCTCGGCCTTGTCCAGCTTGTGCGCGTAGGTCACGCCCTGCTCGGGCTGCGGCCGCGCGATCGGCTTGATGCCGGCACGCAGCAGGCCCAGGCCATCAGACAGCACCTGTGCGCCCAGTTCGGCCAGCTTGTCATGCAACTGGCCACCGGTATCGGTCGCCGCGATCGGCAACGGCTGGTGCAGCAGCACCGGGCCGGTGTCGAGCCCTGCCTCCATCTGCATCAGGCACACGCCGGTCGTGGGGTCACCGGCCTGGATCGCGCGCTGGATCGGCGCAGCACCACGCCAGCGCGGCAGCAACGACGCATGCACGTTCCAGCAGCCGTGGGTCGGGATCGCCAGCACGGCCTTGGGCAAGATCAGGCCGTAGGCGACCACCACCATCAGGTCCGGCTGCAGGTCACGCAGCTGCTGCTGGGCAGCCGGGTCCTTCAGCGATTCGGGCTGGTAGACCGGAATGCCGCGGGCCACGGCCTCGAGCTTGACCGGCGACGGCGCCAGGCCACGGCCACGGCCGGCCGGGCGGTCAGGCTGGGTATAGACGGCCACGACCTCGTGGTGGCGCGCCGCAGCGCGCAGCGACGACACCGCGAATTCCGGCGTACCGGCAAAGACAATCCTCATGGCTACCCCACTTGCAGGATGGATTCGTGCAGGAAAGAAAACGGCGCCGTCGGCCGGCGCCGTAGAGCCCGCGCGCGTCGCGCAGGCACGGGCCACCCGAAGGGCGGCCCGGATCGGCGATCACGCCACGTGCTTGCGCTGCTTGGCCAGCTTCTTGCGCACCATCTCGCGCTTGAGCGGCGACAGATAGTCGATGAACAGCTTGCCGTCCAGGTGGTCCATCTCGTGCTGGATGCACGTCGCCAGGACTTCACCCGCCTCCAGCTGCTGTTCCTGGCCGTTGCGGTCCAGGTACTTCACGGTGATGGTGTCGGCACGGGTCACGTCGGCGAAGATGCCCGGCACCGACAGGCAGCCTTCCTGGTACACCCGGCCCCCTTCCTTGGCGACGATTTCCGGGTTGATGAACACATGCGGTTCATTCTTTTCTTCGCTGACGTCGATGACCATGAAGCGCTTGTGCACGTCCACCTGGGTGGCGGCCAGGCCGATGCCGGGCGCGTCGTACATGGTCTGGAACATGTTGTCGATCAGTTCCTGGAAGGCCGGCGTGGTGACTTCGGCGGCTTCGATCAACGCAGCCTTGGTACGCAGGCGCGGATCGGGGAACTCGAGAATGGGGAGAAGGGCCATGGCTGTTTCCGGGTAGGGGGCCGGCACGCCGGCATACGTCGCAGATTCTAGCTCCAACGCTTGCCTTGCGCCCCGGTTTCTGGACTATAGTGCGTGGACCTGTTGGGGAATCAGGGCTTCACACCTATGTTGCTTCGTTTTCGTACGGTCGTCGCCGCGGCGATGCTGACCGTGGCTGCCTATGCTACCGCCGTGGAAGTGAATGGCGGGCACCCGGACACCTACGTGGTCCGAAAAGGGGATACGTTGTGGGATATCGCCGCGCGTTTCCTGCAGAAGCCTTGGCTGTGGCCGGAGATCTGGCAGGCCAATCCGCAGATCGCCAACCCGCACCTGATCTATCCCGGTGACGTGCTGAGCCTGGCCTACCTGGACCGGGTGACCGTGTCCCAGGCCGGTCCGCGCCAGGAGGCCCCGATCGACGCCATTCCGCTGGCCCAGGTCGAGCCGTTCCTGAAGCAGCTGAGCGTCGTCGACAGCATCAAGCAGCTGCCCTACGTGGTCGGCCTGGAGGACAGCCGCCTGCGCGCCGCGGGCGGTGACACCGTCTACGTGCGCCTGGCCGATGCCCAGGTGGGCCAGCGCTGGGCCGTGGTACGCCCGACCGTGCGCTACGCCCAGCCCAAGCCGACCGAGGACCTGACCGCCAATGGCGACGTCACCCCGGGCAGCGGCAACCTGTGGAAGGCCTACAACGCGCCCAACGCGCGCCGTGGCGTGCTCGGCTACGAGCTGGCCCAGGTCGCCACCGGCACCATCACCCGGATCGCCGGCGGCCAGGTCGAGGCCTCCACGCTGGTGCTGGACAAGAACGTCGGCGGCCGCGAAGTGCGCGCCGGCGACCGCCTGGTGCCGATCGAGGCGCGGCCGTACGACCTGCAGTTCGTGCCCCACGTGCCCGCTGCCGGCGTCGAGGGAGTGGACGTGCGCGTGCTGGCCGTCACCGACATGTTCAACGCCGGTGGCCCGCGCGACGTGATCGCGATCTCGGCCGGCCGGGCCCAGGGCGTGGACAACGGCACCGTGTTCTCGCTGTGGCGCCCAGGCCGCCATGTGGCGCACCGCATGAAGTACCCGACCTCCTCGCGCATGGACGATTCGCTCAGCACCGGCGCCGGCCGGGTCTCGCTGCCGGACGAATATGCCGCGCATGCGATGGTGTTCCGTACCTTCGACAACGTCAGCTATGCGCTGGTGATGCAGGGCGTGAAGCCGGTGCAGGTGGGTTACAACGCGCTGCACCCGGACGCAAAGTAGAGTCGGCTGCTTTTCGTCCAGATGCTCGAGAACGCCGGCGCTGGGCGCGATGCTCGACTGACAGTCGACCCTGCAGGGCGGTCCGGCAAACCCTGACGGTCACATGCGAAGGCGCCCTAGGGCGCCTTCGTTGTATCCGGCCGATAGTAGGGGATGACCACGCATGCATATGAGGCGCTGCTGCGCCTGTTGATGGCGGGAGGCGCATTGGCGCCACGACGGGCCCTGCTGCAGGCCGCGGGCGATGCGCAGGCCGCCATCGCGCAGGGCAGCGCGAACTGGCGCGCGCACGGCTGCACGCCGGAGCAATGCGCCGCACTGGAACGTCCTGACCACCGGGCCTGGGCAGCTACCCTGCGCTGGCTGGAACAGGACAACCATGACCTGCTGCCCTGCACCGATCCGGCCTTTCCGCCATCGCTGCTGGAGGTGCCCAACCCGCCGCTGGCGCTGTTCGTCGCCGGTGATCCCTGCCTGGCCTGGCGCCCCTCGGTGGCGCTGGTCGGCAGCCGTTCCCCCACCCCGGGCGGGCGCGCACTGGCCGCGCGTTTTGCGGGCTGTTTCGTCGAGGCCGGCCTGGCCGTGACCAGTGGCCTGGCCGCAGGCATCGATGCGGCCGCGCACCAGGCCACGCTGGACGCCGGTGGCTGCACCGTGGCGGTGATCGGCACCGGCCCCGACCGCGCCTATCCGGACAGCCACGCCCGGCTGCAGGCGCGCATCGCCGCCGAAGGCGCGGTGCTCAGCGAATACCTGCCCGGCACGGCCGCCCGCCCCGGCCACTTCCCTGCACGCAACCGGCTGGTGGCCGGGCTGGCGCTGGTGACCGTGGTGGTCGAGGCCGCCCAGCGCTCGGGTGCGCTGATCACCGCGCGGCTGGCCGCCGAGGCAGGCCGCGAGGTCTGCGCACTGCCCGGATCGCTGCTGAACCCGCGCGCGGCGGGCTGCCACCGCCTGATCCGTGAAGGCGCCGCGCTGGTCGAGCGCCCCGAGGACGTCCTGGAACTGCTGGCGCCCGCCCTCCGCCAGCAGCTGCCGGGCTTGCAATCGCGCCTGGCCACCCCCACTGAACAGGCACCGCCGGCGCTCCTGCCGGCGCGCTGGGCCGACGACCCTGACTACCAGTGCTTGTGGCGGGCGCTGGACCACAACCCAAGCGGTATGGATTCACTGATCACGCGTTGTGGATTGACGGCGTCACAGGTGTCCTCCATGCTGCTGGCCATGGAACTGGCGGGAATCGTGGTGTGCGTACACGGCCGCTACTGTCGAACTCCCTAGTTTCTTCACCTCCACAGCGTCGCGCGACGCAGGCCGAGGGGCAATGAAAGAGAGCATCCTGGATGTACTGCTGTACCTGTTTGAACACTATTTCAGCGAAGATGCGGACCTGATCCGTGACCGCGATTCGCTCCAGAACGGCCTGATCCAGGCCGGTTTCAGCCCCACCGAGATCAACAAGGCGTTCGACTGGCTCGATGCCCTGGCCGCGCAGCGACCGAGCGTGGCCCAGGCGCGGGTCGATGGTCCCGTGCGCATCTACCACGGGCCCGAGCTGGACAAGCTGGACGTGGAATGCCGTGGCTTCCTCCTGTACCTGGAGCAGCACGGCATCCTCGACGCCGACCAGCGCGAGCTGGTACTGGACCGTGCAATGGCTCTGGACCAGGACGAACTGGACCTGGACGACCTGAAGTGGGTCGTGCTGATGGTGCTGTTCAACCAGCCCGGCTCCGAAGCGGCCTATGCCTGGATGGAAACGCAGATGTTCATGGACGAGCCAGAACCCCTGCACTGACCGTACACTTGGGGGCATAGCGCATTCAGGAGCGTCCCCGTGAGCGAGTGGTTCCATGCAGAAGGCAACCGGCAGCAAGGCCCGCTGCCGGCGGAACAGTTGGTCGAGCTGTTCCGCAGCAACCAGATCTCCCTGGACACATTGGTCTGGCGTGACGGCCTGCCGCAATGGCAGCCGTTGCGCACCGTGGTCGATGAGCTGGGCCTGATCGTGCCGGCGCTGGACGTGGCCGCACCGGTCGCCGAGCCCGAGCCCGAGCCTGAACCGGCCGTACCCCCGCCGCCGCAGCCGCCGGTGCTGCCGCCGTCCACGCCCTATGCCACCCCGGCCCCGGCCGGCGTCCTGCCGCCGCCGAAAAAGAAGCTTTCCGGCTGCGCCCTGACCGCGATCATCGGCGGCGGGCTGCTGCTGGTACTGGTGCCGATCGTGGCCATCCTCGCGGCGATCGCACTGCCTGCCTACAACGACTACACCGTGCGCGCCAAGGTCGCCACGGCGGTCAATGCCCTGCAGCCACTGAAGGACCAGGTGCAGCATTTCGCCGATGATGAAGGCCGCTGCCCGGGTGCCAACGACGCCGGTTTCCCGGCCCCGGGTGACTTCACCCAGGCCGGCCTGTCGGCGGTGAACATCGGCCGCTTCAACAATGGCCACTGTGGCATCGAAGCCACGCTGGCCGTGCCCGGCAAGAGCCTTGATGGCGACCTGCTGTGGCTGGAATACGACCGCGACAGCGGCCGCTGGCAATGCAGCGGCGAGAGCGACGACAAGTACCTGCCGCCGTCGTGCCGCGGCTGAACCCCGCGCACGGCTGCACCTCCAAGGACGACCCAACGGGGAACATGCAATGACTGAGTGGTACTACGCCGAAGGACAGCAACGCCAGGGCCCGCTGCCGGTCCAGGAGATCCGCCAGCGCTTCCAGCGCGGCCAACTGAACCTGGACACCCTGGTCTGGCGCGAAGGCATGGCCCAGTGGGCCGCCTTGCGCCAGGTGGTCGATGAGCTCGGCCTGCAGACGCTCGCCGACGCCAGCACGGCCACCGCCAGTGGCGGCTTCGACCTGCGCGGCGACTACGCCGCCATCGACAACGGCACTGCACCGCTGCCGGGCACCGGCGCGCTCAGCAGCTCGCCCTACAGCGCCCCGGGCACCGCCGCTGCCGGTGGCCCGCAGCCGGTGGTGGGCGGGGAAGTGGTCTACGCCGGCTTCTGGAAGCGGGTGGCGGCCTACATGATCGACTACTTCGTGCTGGCCGTGCCGGGCGGCATCATCGGCGCCATCATCGGCGTGGTGCTCGGCGCCAGCATGGGCGCGGTGGGCAGCGGCGAAAGCTCCATCGAGATCGTCGCGCAGCTGGCCAGCGCCCTGATCAACCTGGTGATCGGCGTGGCCTACTACACCTGGTTCCATTCCTCGCAGGGCGGCGCCACGCTGGGCAAGATGGCGGTCGGCATCAAGGTCGTGCGCAGCAACGGCGAACGCCTGACCAGAGGCCGCGCCTTCGGTCGCTACTGGGCCATGCTGCTGAGCAGCTTCACCCTCGGCATCGGCTTCCTGATGGCAGCCTTCACCGAGCGCAAGCAGGGCCTGCACGACATGATCTGCGACACCCTGGTGGTCGACCGCTGGGCCTACACCGACCAGCCGCACCTGCAGCGCCGCGAGCTGGGCACGGTCACCATCGTGATCCTGGTGCTGACCGGCCTGCTGATGCTTGCGGGCCTGGCGCTGCTGGTCGCCGCGGTCGGCTTCATCGCCAAGATGGCCTCCTGAACGGCCATCCTCACGCCTGGCTGCTTGACAGCGGCTGGCCGGGCGTGATTCCTCTAATAAGGTGAAACCTGAACGCCCGGCACACTACCGGGCGTTCAGCGTATTGATTTGTCCGTGGCCGCTTCACTAATGCGGCCGTTTGCTCCACCCTAGCGGCCCCTCCCCTGCGGCTCGCCCCACAGACACTGCTGCCATGCCCAAGCACCTGCTCATCGTTGAATCGCCGGCCAAGGCCAAGACGATCAACAAATACCTCGGCAAGGACTACACCGTCCTGGCCTCGTATGGGCATGTGCGCGACCTGATTCCGAAGGAAGGCGCGGTCGACCCGGACAACGGGTTCGCCATGCACTACGACGTGATCGACAAGAATGAAAAGCATGTCGATGCGATTGCCAAGGCCGCCAAGGGTGCCGACGACATCCTGCTGGCGACCGACCCGGATCGCGAGGGTGAAGCGATCAGCTGGCATATCGCCGAGATCCTGAAGGAACGCGGGCTGGTCAAGGACAAGCCGATGCAGCGCGTGGTGTTCACCGAGATCACCCCGCGCGCGATCAAGGAAGCGATCAGCCAGCCGCGCGCGATCGCCAGCGACCTGGTCGATGCCCAGCAGGCGCGCCGCGCGCTGGACTACCTGGTCGGTTTCAACCTGTCGCCGGTCCTGTGGCGCAAGGTCCAGCGCGGCCTGTCCGCCGGCCGCGTGCAGAGCCCGGCGCTGCGCATGATCGTCGAGCGCGAGGAAGAGATCGAAGCGTTCATCGCCCGCGAATACTGGTCGATCGCCGCCGAGTGCGCCCACCCGTCGCAGCACTTCAACGCCAAGCTGGTCAAGCTGGACGGGCAGAAATTCGAGCAGTTCACCATCACCGACGGCGACACCGCCGAAGCCGCCCGCCTGCGCATCCAGCAGGCCGCGCAGGGCTCGCTGCATGTCACCGACGTGGCCAGCAAGGAGCGCAAGCGCCGCCCGGCGCCGCCGTTCACCACCTCCACCCTGCAGCAGGAAGCTTCGCGCAAGCTCGGCTTCACGACCCGCAAGACCATGCAGGTGGCGCAGAAGCTGTACGAAGGCGTGGCGATCGGTGACGAAGGCACCGTCGGCCTGATCTCGTACATGCGTACCGACTCGGTGAACCTGTCGCAGGACGCGCTGGCTGAAATCCGCGACGTGATCGCCCGTGATTACGGTATCGCCTCGCTGCCGGACCAGCCCAACACCTACCAGACCAAGTCGAAGAACGCCCAGGAAGCGCACGAAGCGGTGCGCCCGACATCGGCCCTGCGCACCCCGGCCCAGGTGGCGCGCTTCCTGACCGACGACGAGCGCCGCCTGTACGAACTGATCTGGAAGCGCGCCGTCGCCTGCCAGATGATCCCGGCCACGCTCAATACCGTCAGCGTCGACCTGTCCGCTGGCAGCGAGCACGTGTTCCGTGCCAGCGGCACCACGGTGGTGGTGCCCGGTTTCCTGGCCGTGTACGAGGAAGGCAAGGACAGCAAGAGCGCCGAGGACGAGGACGAGGGCCGCAAGCTGCCGGCGATGAAGCCCGGTGACCGCGTGCCGCTGGAACGCATCCAGGCCGAGCAGCATTTCACCCAGCCGCCGCCGCGCTACACCGAAGCGGCGCTGGTGAAGGCGCTGGAAGAGTACGGCATCGGCCGTCCGTCGACCTACGCGTCGATCATCCAGACCCTGCTGTTCCGCAAGTACGTGGAAATGGAAGGCCGCAGCTTCCGTCCGTCCGACGTCGGCCGCGCGGTGTCCAAGTTCCTGTCCAGCCACTTCACCCAGTACGTGGACTACGACTTCACCGCCAAGCTCGAAGACGAACTCGACGCCGTCTCGCGTGGCGAAGAAGAGTGGATCCCGCTGATGGCCCGCTTCTGGGAGCCGTTCAAGGAGCTGGTGGAAGACAAGAAGGAATCGGTGGACCGCGCCGAGGCCAGTGGCGCGCGCGAGCTCGGCACCGACCCGAAGACCGGCAAGCCGGTCAGCGTGCGGCTGGGCCGCTTCGGGCCCTATGCGGCCATCGGCAGCACGGCGGAGGACGCCGAGGAAAAGCCCAAGTTCGCCTCGCTGCGCCCGGGCCAGTCGATGCACACCATCTCGCTGGAAGACGCGCTGGAACTGTTCCTGATGCCGCGTGCGCTGGGCGAGGACAACGGCGAGCCGGTCAGCGTCGGCATCGGCCGCTTCGGTCCGTTCGCCAAGCGCGGCAGCACCTACGCCTCGCTGAAGAAGGAAGATGACCCGTACACCATCGACCTGGCCCGCGCCGTATTCCTGATCGAAGAGAAGGAAGAGATCGCGCGCAACCGGATCATCAAGGAGTTCGAAGGCAGCGACATCCAGGTGCTGAACGGCCGCTTCGGCCCGTACATCAGCGACGGCAGGATGAACGGCAAGATCCCCAAGGATCGCGAGCCAGCATCGCTGACCCTGGCCGAAGTGCAGCAGCTGATGGAAGAAACCGGCAAGCCGGTGCGCAAGGGCTTCGGTGCCAAGAAGGCCGCTGCGAAGAAGGCCCCGGCCAAGAAGGCGGCGGTGAAGAAGGAAGCGGCGCCGAAGAAGGCCGCGGCCAAGAAGGCGCCTGCCAAGAAGGCGGTAAAGAAGGCCGCCGCGAAGAAGGCCCCGGCCAAGAAGGCCGCTGCAAAGAAGTAGATGCACGCCAAGCGTGGATGCTGTGTCACGCCATGCGTGGATGAGGGGTAGTGCCGGCCGCTGGCCGGCAACCCCAGAAGCATCAGACGCCGGCCAGCGGCCGGCACTCCCGGGTGCCAGGGTCCACCCCTTCTGCACGCCGCAGGAGGATAATGAAGGCCCACGTCGGGCCGGTCGCCGCCATGAAAGAACTCACCCTGGACTCCGCTGTCGCCACGCTCCGCGCCGGTGGCGTGATCGCCTATCCGACCGAAGCGGTCTGGGGCCTGGGCTGCGACCCCTCGCATGAGGCGGCGGTGCACATGGTGCTGCGGCTGAAGCAGCGCCCGATCGAGAAGGGCATGATCCTGGTGGCCGCCGACCTGTCGCAGCTGGAGGGCTGGGTGCGCCTGCAGGCACTGCCCGACGCCCGCCAGCGCGCGGTCCTGGCCAGCTGGCCGGGGGCCAACACCTGGATCCTGCCGACCGGTCCGCGCGCCAAGCCCTGGGTCACCGGTGAGCACAGCGGCATCGCCGTGCGCATCAGTGCCCACCCGCTGGTGGCTGCACTGTGCCGCGCCTGGGGCGGTCCTCTGGTCTCCACCAGCGCCAACCTGGCCGGAGAGCCGCCGGCCCGCAGCCGTGCCGAACTTGATCCGCGCCTGCTGCGCCTGCTCGATGGCCTGCTCGACGGCGAAACCGGCGGCCTGGCCCAGCCGACCCCCATCCGCGACGCGCTCAGCGGCAACGTGCTGCGCTCCTGAGCGGGCGATTGCACTGCCGCGCACAATCGCGCACCCTGCCGCCATGAACCTGCCGCGCACCGCCCTGGGCCTGTGCCTGCTGCTGTCCTCGACCGCACTGGCCGCCGAGGACGTGCGCGTGTACCGCTGTGTCGCCAGCAATGGCGCCGTCGCCCTGCAGGACAGGCCGTGCAGCAGCGGCCGGCAGGAAGTCCGCGACCTGCAGCGGCCCCGTGATCCCGCGCCGCGGGTGGTGCGCAGTGACGCCCCTCCCGCAGCGCCCAGCGAGGCTCCGGTGATGCGCGATCGCGAAGTCCGCCACGTCTACATCCAGCCGCCACAGCCGTTGTACGAGTGCGTGAGCGACGACGGTCGCCGCTACACCAGCGACAGCAACGAGGGCAATCCGCGCTGGGTCCCGTTGTGGACCAGCGTGTGGCTCCCGCACGGGCACCACGGCGCGGTCCATCCCGGTCCACGCCCGGGCTTCGGCACGCCGGTCGGTGCGCCGATCGGTGAAGGCGCCGGCTACCGGCCGCCTGCGGTGGGCGTCGGCGTGCAGGTGCCGGCCGGCAGCGTGCTGGTCCGTGACAGCTGCCATGCGCTGCCGCCGCAGGAGGTCTGCGCGCGCCTGCGTGACCGCCGCTGGGAACTGGATCGCCGCTACAACAGCGCGCTGCAGAGCGAGCGCACGGACATCAGCAACGAACAACGTGGCATCGACGCGCGCCTGTCGCGGGACTGCGAACGCTGAGCGCGATGCCTGCCGGGGCATGTACGCTGTGCGCATGAAGAATCCGATCTGGCTGGCCCTGGGCCTGTTCGCCGGCAACGCGTTGGCCGACGACGGGGTGATCTACCGCTGTACCTCCAGCAGCAGCGATGTGCCCACCCTGCAACGCACGCCCTGCCCGACCGGCAGCAAACAGCAGGTGGTGCGGGTGCCGGCCAGTGCTCCGCCGGCGCCGGCCTCAGCGGCACCCGTGCCGGCCGCGCCCGAACCGGCCGCGGCCACTGCGCCGTCCGTTCCCGCACCCGCACCTCGCCGCCCCGGTGAAGGGCGCACGATCATGGAAGCCGGCATGGTCGAACGCGAAGGCGGCGATCTGATACTCGACAGTGCAGCGCTGCCGCGCCAGGCCGATGCCGCGCCAGACAGCCATGCGCCGCCGAAGCCGCCGCTGCCACCGATCTTCCAGTGCACCGACAGCCAGGGCGGCGGCTACCTGCACGAGTACGAAGCCGCCCCCGGACGCTGCGAACTGATGACCGTACAGGGCCTGGGCGGCGCCACGCCGGTCAACGCCGCCGGCTGCGAGGTGGTGCGCGACCGCTGCGAGGCGCTGCCGGAAGCGCAGCGCTGCAGCAGTTGGCAGCAACGCTTCCGCGATGCGCGGGGGCGTGAGCGGTTCGCCTCGCCGGAAAACCGCGACACGGCGCGCGGCGAGCGCGAACGACTGCAGGGCGTGCTGGAGGCCAGCAACTGCCCGGTACCGGGGTGACAACCATCCGGTCGTGTAGCCGCTGGTACAATCGCAGGATTTTCAGATGATTGCAGTTGTAGGCCAGCGGCCGCACGACCACCGGAAGATCAGAACCCGTAGCGCAGGAAGCCGCCATCCACTGCGATGCACTCGCCGGTGACGTAGCTGGCCGCCGGCAGGCACAGGAAGCCGACGGCGGCGGCCACTTCCTCCGGCTCGCCGATACGGCGCATCGGCGTACGGTTGATCACTTCCTCGTAGTAGTCCGGGTCCGACAACGGGCCGGAGGTGCGCCGGGTGCGGATGTACCAGGGCGCCACCGCGTTGACCCGGATGCCGTCCTCGGCCCATTCGACCGCGAGGTTGCGGGTCATCTGGTGCATCGCCGCCTTGCTCATGCCGTAGACCACGCCACTGCGCACATGGGTCAGGCCGGAAACGCTGCCGACATTGACGATCGACGACGACGCGTGCCGGGCCAGCAGCGGGTGCGCGTAGCGCGACAGCTCGAAGGCCGAGAACAGGTTGGTCTCGAAGATCTGGCGCCATTCGTCCTCGGAATACTCCGTGGCCGCCTTGGTGACGTTGCCACCGGCGTTGTTGACCAGGATGTGCAGGCCATCGCTGTGGTCTTCCACCCAGTCCAGGATCTGCCGGCGGTCTTCGTCATCGGAGACATCGGCGGCCAGCGCGTGGACCTGCATCTGCGGATATACGTCCAGCAACTCGTCGCGCGCGGTCTCCAGCATGTCGATATCGCGGCCGACGATCATCAGGTCGGCACCGAACCCGGCCAGTTCATGCGCGATGGCCAGGCCGATGCCGGCACTGGCGCCGGTGATCAGGGCGGTCTGGCCGTCCAGGCGCCACCGTTGCTGGGTCATGTGTCCTCCGGGGCCGGGCCCACTGTGTTCCGATGCCACAAGGATACGCGCTCACGGCAGCCGCCTGCGGTAGATGCGACACTGCGCGCACGCCCATCACGGAGTGCCGCCATGCGCATCCTGATCCTGTCCACATCCCTGCTGGCCACCGTGCTGCTGTCGGCCTGCCAGCGTCCGCCCACGCCGAACCCGGAGAAGCCGCCGGAACCGCAGGCCATGGCACGCGCGATCCAGCAGCCGCTGGACCGCGCCAAGGGCGTGCAGAAGACTGTCGATGACGCCGCTGCGAGCGAGCGCAAGGCCGAGGCTGACGCGACGCAGTGACCTGTCGGGTCAGAGCCCTATGCGCTGCAGAGGGGTCCGGCCCCATCAACGAAAAACGCCCGGCCTGAGCCGGGCGTTTTCATTCACTACTGCTGCCGATCAGAACCCGCAGAAGCAGTACGCCAGCGCCTTCACCGGTGCACCGTTGCCCTTCTCGCGGGCGGCGTTCTCGACGAAGCGCAGCTGCGTATCCACGTCCGGCATCGTGCGGGCCAGCATCATCCGCGCCACGCCCGAATCGGCCAGCATCCACGCACCGGCCCGGCTGCCGGCGAACCCGCTGACGAACTGCGCGAACGGCGTGGCCGCCTTCTCGATGTAGCGCACGCGATAGGCATCGGCCTTGCCGAGCTTGGCGCGGCTGGCCGCGTCGGCCACGGCATCCTTCAGCCCGCCAAAGGCATCGACCAGTCCGCGTTCCTTGGCCTGCGCGCCGCTCCAGACGCGGCCACGGGCCACTTCGTCGACGGCCTCGACCGGCTTCTTGCGGGCGTCGGCGACACGGCCGGTGAAGTCGGCGTAGCCCTTGTTGATCACCGTCTGGATGACCTGGCCCACCGCCGGGTCCATCGGACGGGTAACGTCGAAAGCGCCGGCGAAACGGGTGGTGCCGACACCGTCGGTGTGCACGCCGATCTTGTCCAGCGCGCGGCTGAAGTTCGGCACCATGCCGAAGATGCCGATCGAACCGGTGATGGTCGACGGATCGGCATAGATGCGATCGGCGTTCATGCTGATCCAGTAGCCACCGGAGGCGGCCAGGTCGCCCATCGACACCACCACCGGCTTGCCAGCGGCCTGCAGGGCCACCACTTCACGACGGATCTGCTCGGAGGCGAACACTTCACCACCGGGCGAATCCACCCGCAGCACCACCGACTTCACGTTCTCGTCGTCACGCGCGGCACGCAGCAGCGCCGAGGTTGACTCGCCACCGATGCGGCCGGCCGGCAGGTCACCACCGCTGATCTCGCCGGACGCCACCACCACCGCCACCTGCGGACGCGAGTCCACCGGGTTGCGACGGGCGTCGAGCAGGGCCAGGTAACGGCCGAAGTCGACGTTGCGGAAACCGCCGTCGGCATCGTCGTCGGCGACGCCGCGCTCGATCATCAGATCCTCGAATTCCTCGCGGGTCTTCAGCGCGGTCACCAGCTTCTGCTGCAGCGCGAACTTGGCCAGGTCGCCACCGGCGGCGGCAATGCCTTCCGGCAGCGTGTCGATGCCGGCGGCCAGCTGTGCCGGATCCAGGCGGCGGGCCTTGGCGATGTCGCCCAGGTAACGCTGCCAGACGTCGTTCATCCAGAACAGGTCGGCTTCCTTGGAGGCCGGTGACGCCGCGTCGAGCACGTACGGCTCGGCCGCGGACTTGTACTCGCCCACCTTGAACAGGTGCACGTCCACGCCCAGCTTGTCCTGCAGGCCGGTGCGGAAATACTGGCGGTAGCGGCCGAGGCCCTCGAGCACGACCGAGCCCATCGGGTCCAGGTAGACCTCGTCGGCCTGCGCGGCCAGCAGGTACTGCGACTGGCCCATGCTCTCGCTGTAGGCCACCAGCTGCTTGCCGGACGCGCGCAGGTCCTGCAGCGCGGCGGCCACTTCACGCAGCGAGGCGAAGCCGGACGGCTGCAGCTTGTCCAGTTCCAGCACCACGCGCTCGATCTTCTTGTCTTCCTTGGCCGACTCGATCACCCGCAGCAGGTCGCGCAGCTGGATCTCTTCGGCACCGTTGTCACCCACCGCCTTGGCCAGCGCGCGGCTGACCGGATCGGCGCTGAACTGCTCGACCAGGCGGCCTTCCGGCGCGATCACCAGCGTGGTGCGGTCCTGCAGCGACTTGCTGGCACCGGCGCCCATGCCGGCGGCGATGACGAACATCACCAGCAGCAGGAACAGCAGGCCGAAGAACACCAGGTTGAGGATCAACCGGCGGGTGAAGTTCATGACGTCCCACAGCCCGATGAAGAAACTGGCGACGGGATTGCGACGCGCCGGGGGCAGCGGGGGCACGGGTTGATTCATGGAACGCTCCGGATGGCTTCTTGCCGTGGTACCAGCATAGCCGGTGCCGCGTGATGCGGCATCGGACACAAGTCAGGGGATCGCCCGCCATGGGTGGGCAGGCGGGCGGGACGATCAGGACAACATCGACTGGCCGATGCGCAGGCTGCTGCGGCGCAGGCGCCAGCCCATCAGGATGGCAGCGGCAGTCAGGCCGACGATCAGGCCGATCCACATGCCCTGCGGGCCCATGCCCAGCCCCAGGCCGAGCCCGGCGCCGAGCGGCATGCCCAGGCCCCAGTACGCGAACATGGCGATGAACATCGGCACGCGGGTGTCCTTCAGGCCGCGCAGCGCACCGGCCGACAGTACCTGGATGCCGTCCGGGAACTGGAAGGTGGCCGCGTACAGCAGCAGGGTCGAGGCCAGCCCGGCCACCGCCAGGTCGTTGGTGTACACGCCGACGATGGCGTCGTGGCCGAACAGCAGCACCGCCGCCGACAGCGTCTGCGTGCCCATGATGATCGCGTAACCGGCCCAGGCCGCGCGTCGCACGCCGAAGCCATCGCCACGGCCGACCGCATGGCCGACGCGCACGGTGGTGGCCTCGGCCACGCCCATCGGAATCATGAAGCACAGCTGCGCGACGTTGATCGCGATCTGGTGCGCCGCCGCTTCATTGGCACCCAGGCGACCGATCAGCAACGCGGTGACGATGAACAAGCCACCTTCCATCAGCACGGTGATGCCGATCGGCAGGCCGGTGCGCAGCAGCTCCCAGATCGCCTTCCAGCGCGGCCCTTCGAAATGCGAGAACAGCTGCAGGTGGGCAAAGCGCTTGGTGCGCCACAGATAGAGGGCAAACGCCGTGGCCTGCAGCCACATCATCACCGCCGAAGCGATGCCCAGGCCTTCCGCACCCAGTTCCGGGAAACCGAGCTTGCCGTTGGCCAGCACGTAGCCCATCGGCGCCAGCACCAGCAGGCCGCCGAAGCCGAGCAGCATGGTCGGCAACGTCCAGTACATGCCTTCGCTCAGGTAACGCATGCAGAAGTACAGGGTCAGCGCGGGCCCGCCCCAGCGCACCGCGTGCAGGAACGCGGTCGCCCCCGGCACGATGTCCGGCGCGATGCCGAACGACGGCAGCAGCGGTGGCACCACGGTGAGGAAGGTGAACATGATCAGCCCCAGCCCCAGCGCCAGCCACAGTGCCTGGCGGAACAGCGGGCCGATCTCGCGCTCGCGGCCAGCGCCGTGCAGCTGCGACACCGAGGCGGTGAGCGAGATCAGGGTGCCGATCGGAATCAGCATCGGCAGCCACAGCAGCGCCGTACCGATGGTGACTGCGGCAAGGGTGGCCGTGGCGTGGTGGCCGGCAATCACGTTGTCGACGAAGGAGATCAGACCGGTGGACACATGGCCCAGCACGAGCGGCAGGGCGAGCAGACCGGTGGCGCCGACTTCCTTGCTGAAGCGCGGCGTGGAGGTTGCAGTAGACATAAGGTGCTTGACGCGAACTGCGGTTGCGCGCGAAGGGCACAGGCACCGGGTTGCGGGCGCCCATCTTACGCGGGCAGCGCGTGCATTCCCATGACATGGCGTGAATGCCGGGTTGCGGCTGCCCCAAGCAAAAAGGGGACGGAGGGGATTAAGTCGCATTCGGCACTGACTGGCCTGATACGACTTAATCCCCTCCGTCCCCTTTTTCTACTGGCCGGCCTGGCGCTTGAGCCAGCTGTCGCGTTCGGCGGCGGGTACGGCGAGGAAGGCGCTGCGTACCGCATCGCGTTCCTGCGGCGGCGTGCGCTGCGCGACCAGGGTCAGCTGGGCCAGCTGCGCCGGGCTGAGTTGGCGCAGCACGGCCAGCGCCGACTCGCGTTGCTCCGGCGGCACGAATCCGAACAGTCCGTGCAGCTTGGGGAACTCCAGGCCCAGCTGCGGGCCCAGTCGCCACCCGTCGCGGAACGCCTGGTCCTGTGCCTGGAACTGCTGGCGCATGCGCTGCTGTTGATCGGCCGGCAGCGCATTGAAGCGCGCGGCGGCCTGGCGGATGCGCTCGCGCTCGGCTTCCGGCAATGCGCGCCAGGCGGCGTAGTCGGCGCGGCGCTGGCGCTGCTGCTGCGCATCCAGCTGGGCGAACTCCGCAGGGGCTGGAGTGGCAGCGGCCGACGCCGGCGTGGCCGGCGAACTGCCCGGAACCGGTGGCGGCAACGGCACGCTCAACGACTGCGGTGCGGCGGACAGGGACAGCGGCAGGGCCAGCAGCAGGCTGGCGAACATGGACTTATTCATCGGCGGCAGCGGTTTCCAGCGCGGCACTGGCCGGCTCCGGCCGGCTTGGCCTGGACTGCGATTCGTCCACCGGCAGCGGACCGCCGGCGGCGGTCCACGCATATAGATCGGCATCGGCGACCAGCGGGTAGTCACGATCGGCCAGCATCACTGCGTCGTCATGGGCTTGGGCGTGGGTCGCGTCCGGCGTGGCATTGACCTTGCTCGGCGGCAGCGCTTCCACGGTCACCGGACCGGCTTCGCCCACGACGCCCTCCGGCAGCGGCGCATCACTGCCGATGGAATGCCCCTGCAGGTAGCGCCACCCCAGCGCCGCGGCCAGCAGCACTGCCACGGTCGCCAGCAGGATCAGCGGACCGCGCCAGCGCGGCTTGGCACTCGCCCGACGGCGCTTGGCGTTGGCGTGGGCGGTGGCCCGCTCGTCGCGCTGGGGAGCGCGCCAGCTGGACGTGGGCGCCTCGTTGTGCGCGACGGGTGCGGCCGGCTGCTGGAGCTGCTGCAGGCGCGTGGCCGGCAGTTCACGGATACGCGCCTGCACCTGCTCGGCCAGCTGGCGCCAGGCCGCGGCGTCGGGCTGGCCATGGGCATCACGCGGGCACGCGTCGGCCAGCAGGTGCTGGTAGCCGGCCTCGTCCTGGTCGAGCACGCGCATGGCAATGCCTTCGTCGAGGCTGCCGCCCACCCGCAGCAGCAGCGCCAGGCGCGGCAGCGGCGCCATTCCGCCCAGCGCGGCCAACGGCGCGGCCCACTGCCCGCCCACCGGCTCGCGCAGTGCCTGGCGTTGCCCCAGCAGGGTCCAGAAGCGGGTCGGCCACTGCGCCATCGGCAGGTCGCTGGCAACGGCCGCGAACGCGCGCATCACCGCGACCAGCGTCTGCTCGGCACGGGCGGCGTCGCCGCACTGCAGTTCAGCCACCACCAGGGCGCGGCGCTCGACGCCGCGCAGGAACGCCGACAGCGCGCCGGCCGCGGTCGAGGAAACAGGGGCGGGCACAGCCGTCATCGGTCACTCCAGAGGTCTTCCGGCATGATAGCGGCAGGCAATCGACGCCCGTAGGACTTGCGCCCACCGGCACTTCGTGCTGCAGGTTGTGCACAGCACCACGCGGGTTTCGGGGAAAACTGCGGCATCCGCCTGAATTCACTCTGTTTCAGCTTTGTTTCACACATAAGCTGTTGATTTTGATTGTTTTTGCCGTGTGGCGATTTTTTGACCAACCCGAGCGTGAGGCCGTCGCCATCAGCCTCCTGCGCGTCCGCTGGCCGGTAACGCACAACGTTATCCACAGAACATGTGGATAAGACTGAATCTCCAATGGACACCGATATTTAGGTGACATTTATGATTCAACGGACGCCGTCCGGTCGCCCCGTCCGCTGCCATCCGCGCGCGCATGGCCCGGTACACTGGCCCGATGCTTTCACCGATTCCGACCCTGCAGGTCGCCCTGCCCGTCCCGCTACCGCGCCTGTTCGACTACCTGCCACCGGAAGGCGATGGCCCTGCGATTGCGGTCGGCTGCCGCCTGAAAGTGCCGTTCGGCAACCGGGAGCTGGTCGGTGTCGTGACCGGCCACGGCCAGACGGACGACGGGCAGGGGCTGCGCCAGGCCCTGGCGTGGTGCGACCCGCAGCCGTTGCTGCAGGGCGAGCTGTGGCAAAGCCTGCAATGGCTGGCGCGCTACACCCACGCGCCGCTGGGCGAGGTCGTCAGCACCGCCCTGCCCGGTCCGCTGCGGCATGGTGAGGCCCTCCCCGACACCCACCATTGGGGCTGGCAGCTGACAGCCGAGGGCCATGCCCAGCGTGCGACGCTGCGCGCCGGCAGCCGGCCGCGGCAATTGGCCGAACTGCTGGCCGACGCCATCGTCGATGAAGACGTGCTGGGCGAACGCATGGAGGATTGGCGCACTGCCGCACGCAGCCTGGCCAAGCGCGCCCTGGCCGAGCGCGTCGCGCTGGCAGTAGCGCCCCAACACGCGCAGCCGCTGCCGGGCCCTACCCTCAACCCGGACCAGGCCGCCGCCGTGGCCGCGATCACCGCCGCCGAAGGCTTCCAGCCGTTCCTGCTCGATGGCGTGACCGGCAGCGGCAAGACCGAGGTCTACCTGCAGGCGATCATCCATTGCCTGGCGCACGGCAGGCAGGCGCTGGTGCTGGTACCGGAAATCGGCCTCACCCCACAGACCCTGGCGCGCTTCCGTGGTCGCCTCGGCATTGCGGTGCATGCGCTGCATTCGGGCTTGAACGACAACGAGCGCGCGCGCGTCTGGGCAGCGGCCTCTCGCGGCGAAGCGCGGGTCATCGTCGGCACCCGCTCGGCGGTGTTCACGCCGTTGCCGCAGGCCGGCCTGTTGATCGTCGACGAGGAACACGACGGCAGCTACAAGCAGCAGGATGGCATCCGCTACCACGCGCGCGATTTCGCCCTGGTCCGGGCCAAGGCGCTGGGCATTCCGGTACTGCTCGGCAGCGCCACGCCCTCGCTGGAAACCCTGCACAACGCCTATGCAGGCCGCTACACCCACCTGCGCCTGAAGCAGCGTGCCGGCGATGCGCGGCCACCGCGCGTGCGTATCCTCGATGTACGCAAGCGGCCGCTGCATGACGGCCTCTCGGCCGATGTGCTGGCCGGCATCGGCGAGCACCTACAGCGTGGCCAGCAGGTGCTGGTGTTCAAGAACCGCCGCGGCTACGCGCCGGTGCTGCTGTGCCATGACTGCGGCTGGACTGCGCCGTGCCAGCGCTGCGACGCGCCGATGACCGTGCATGGCGGGGGCCGGCGCCTGCAATGCCACCACTGCGGCGCGCGGCAGCCGGCACCGCTGGCGTGCCCGGCCTGCGGCAGCCTGGCGCTGCAGCCGCAGGGCATCGGTACCGAACGCCTGGAAGAGCACCTCACCGTCGCCTTCGCCGACTTCCCGGTGGTGCGCATCGACCGCGGCACCACCTCGCGACGCGACGCGCTGGAACAGCAGCTGGCAAAACTGGGCGACCAACCCGGCATCCTGGTCGGCACGCAGATCCTGGCCAAGGGCCACGACCTGCCCAAGCTGACCCTGGTGGTGGTGGTGGGCATCGACGAAGGACTGTTCTCGGCCGATTTCCGCGCCAGCGAGAAACTCGCCCAGCAGCTGATCCAGGTGGCCGGTCGCGCCGGGCGTGCACGTGATCCCGGCGAGGTCTGGCTGCAGACCCATCACCCCGGGCATCCACTGCTGGAAACCCTGGTCAGCGGTGGCTACCACCCGTTTGCGCAGGCCGAGTTGAACCAGCGCCAGGCGGCCGGGTTCCCGCCATTCGCGCATCTGGCGCTGATGCGTGCTGAAGCGCAGCAGGTCGAGCACGCCAACGCATTCCTGCTGGCCGCGCGGCAGCTGCTGGGCGAACAGGACGTGGTCGAGGCCTACGGGCCGATGCCCGCACCGATGCCACGCCGCGCCGGGTACCAGCGCACGCAGCTGCTGCTGTCGGCCCTGCAGCGACCGCCCCTGCATGGCGTGCTTTCGCAACTGGTACCGCAGCTGTACGCGCTGCCGGAAGCCCGCAAGGTGCGCTGGTCGCTGGATGTGGATCCGACCGATCTGTATTGAGGGGTCAGAGCCCCTTGGTTATCGGGGCCGGATCCCTTTTCGCAGGAAAGGGCTCTGACCCCGAACGCCTTCGCTTACGTCAGCGGCGACATCACGCCGCGCTGGTAAGCCGGTCGCTCGCGCAGGCGCGCATACCACTCGGCCAGGTGCGGCAGGTCCGGGCGCTGGATCGGCAGTTCATACCAGGCGTACACCAGCGAGCCGAGCGGAATGTCGCCCATCGCGAACGTCCCGCCCGACAGCCATGGCTGCGTGGCCAGGGTGGCATCGGCCATCGCCAGGTAGTCACCGGCACGGACGATGGCCGCGTTGATGCGCGCTTCGTCACGGTCGGCCGGCGCGGTGCGCATGATGCCCCAGACCAGGTCGCTGTACAGCGGTGCCATCCGCGAGGTGCTCCAGTCCATCCACTTTTCGGCCTGCGCGCGCTCCATCGGGTCCTCGGCGTACAGCGTGCCCAGCGCATAGCGCGCGCTCAGGTAACGCACGATGGTGTTCGATTCCCACAGCGGCAGGCCGTGGTCCTCGATCACCGGCACCAGGCCGTTGGGATTCATCGCCTGGTACTCCGGCGTCTGCGTGCCGCCGTGGCTGCCGCCGACTTCGATGGATTCGTACGGCAGGCCGATCTCCTCGGCACACCACAGCACCTTGCGGACGTTGCTGGAATTGCGACGGCCCCAGATCTTCAACATGCGGGTTTTCCTTGCTGGCAATGCGAGCGGCAACGATACGCCTGATCGGTGGGTGATGTGCGTGCCGGGTGCGGGATCTGGCATCTGCAGCATGCCGGCCAGCGGCCGGCACTACCGGTTCTCTTGCCGGCACTACCGGTTCTTTTTCGGCAGCGCGCGTACGTAGGACGACTTGCCATCCTTCTTCAGCTCGAACAGGCCGATGGCCGCCAGCAGGTCGCTGAGCTTGCCGTAGCCATAATTGCGCGGATCGAACGAGGCCTGGTTGCCGATCTGGCTGCCGACCGGCCCCAGGTGCGACCAGCCATCCTCGCCCTCGGCCGCAGACACCGCGCGGCGCAGCATCTTCACCAGCCGCGTGTCGCTGCGCATCTCCGCACCGCTTTTGCGCGGGCGTGCATCGTCATTGGCGACGGGCTCGTTGGATGCCTGTTCGCTCGATGCCTGCTCGGCATCCGGCACACTGGCGTGGGTCTGGCCCAGCGCTTCCAGGTAGGTGAACTTCGAGCATGCGTTGACGAAGGGTTCGGGCGTTTTCTTTTCGCCGAAGCCATACACCTTCACGCCATCGGTCAGCAGGCGCATCACCATCGGGGTGAAATCGGCATCGCTGGAGACGATGGCGAAGCCATCAAGGTTGCGCGCGTACAGCAGGTCCATGGCATCGATCACCATCGCCATATCCGAGGCATTCTTGCCCTTGCTGTAGGCGAACTGCTGGATGGGCCGGATCGCATACTCATGCAGTACCGCTTCCCACCCCTTCAGTCGCGGGCTTTTCCAGTTGCCATAGGCGCGGCGCACGTTGGCCACGCCGTAGCGCGCGACTTCGGCCAGGACCTCGTCGATCTTCGAGGCCGGCGCGTTGTCGGCGTCGATCAACAGGGCGATGCGCTTTTCCGGTTCGCTCATGGGCTCCTCACGGGCCGTTGCCTGAACCCGAGTATCGCCGATCCGGGCGGTCGCTGACGTGACAGGTGGCCGCCGTGCGAAGATGCCAGGCGCTTCCCCCAATGCCCCCACTGGAGTGAGTCGATGAGTCGCGAGCGCGTTCCCCACCTGGTCGTTGTCGGCGGCGGTTTTGCCGGTCTCTGGGCCACCCGTGCCCTGGCCCGCGAACGCATACGCATCACCCTGGTCGACCGCCGCAACCATCACCTGTTCCAGCCGCTGCTGTACCAGGTGGCCACCGCCGGCCTGTCCGCACCGGATATCGCTGCACCCCTGCGCCACATCCTCGGCCACCAGCGCAATGTGGAAGTCCGCCTGGGCGAAGTGGTGGCCATCGACAAGCAGGCCCGGCAGATCCGCATGGCCGATGGCAGCGCGCTGGACTACGACAGCCTGCTGCTGGCCACCGGCGCCACCCACGCCTACTTCGGCAATGACCACTGGGCCGACGATGCGCCCGGGCTGAAGACGCTGGACGATGCCATCGCACTGCGCCGCAAGCTGCTGCTGGCGTTCGAGCGTGCCGAGGCCGAGCCGGACCCGGCGAAGAAGGCGGCGTGGCTGAGTTTCGCCATCGTCGGTGGTGGTCCCACCGGCGTCGAACTGGCCGGCACGCTGGCCGAGATCGCGCGCCACACGCTGCGCAACGAGTTCCGCCACATCGACCCGGCCAGTGCCAAGGTGCGGCTGGTCGAGGCCGGCCCACGCGTGCTGTCCTCGTTCCCGGAAGTGCTGTCGCTGAAGGCGCGCCGGCAGCTGGAAAAGCTGGGCGTGGAAGTGCTGACCGGGACCCCGGTGAGCAACATCGACAGCCAGGGTTTCACGCTCGGTGACCAGTTCGTGCCGGCGCGCACCGTGGTCTGGGCCGCCGGTGTGGCCGCTTCACCGCTGGCGCGCACGCTGGACGTGCCACTGGATCGCGCCGGGCGCGTGCAGGTGCAACCGGACCTGACCCTGCCCGATCACCCGGAGCTGTTCGTGGCCGGCGACCTGGCCGCACTGAGCCAGGCCGACGGCAAGCCAGTACCCGGCGTGGCACCCGCCGCCAAGCAGATGGGCAAGTACGTGGCCGAGGTGGTCCGCGCACGCCTGCACGGCACGCCCGAGCCCGGCCCGTTCAAGTACGCCGACTACGGCAACCTGGCCACCATCGGCCGCATGGCCGCGATCGTGCACCTGGGCCGGCTGCAGCTTTCCGGCGTATTGGCCTGGTGGTTCTGGCTGGCCGCGCACGTGTTCTTCCTGATCGGCTTCCGCAACCGCATCGTGGTGCTGCTGAACTGGGCCGTGGCGTACTGGAGCTACCAGCGCAGTGCGCGCATCATCTTCGGTGATGACCAGGAAGACCGTCGCCCCCGACGGTAGTGCCGGCCGCTGGCCGGCTGCTGCGCGGTCGGTTCCCTTTCCGCAGGAAAGGGCACTGACCCCGTCAACACCCTCCACGCATGGCGTGGCTCTAGGCTCTACTTGCTCATCGGGCCACCGGGGACCCGCCGTTTCGACCAGGTCCGGCAGAAATCCTCCTTTCTCGCAGTATCGGCAATCTGCGCGGTACTCCAATGGCGGGTGATCCAGATCGTCAATGCGGTACTGCTGAGATGCCAGCGCAGCATGCCGCGCTGTGGTTGCCGCCACAGGTGGCGCCGGGCAATCCAGAAGGCCTCCCGCTCCACTTCAGGCACCTTCTTCTTCATTCCGTCCTTGTCGAAGAACTGGGCAGTGAAGTGCCAGGGATTCATCGGCTGGTATCCCGCCCGTGGTTCACCGCTGCATGCGGCCACACCACTGGGCACGCGGTCCGCCGGCTTCGGCCGACCGTCCACCAATGCCAGCCCTAGCAGATACAGCAGGCCAGGCAGCAGCGCGATACCGGCGACCAGCACGACGACGGAGATCCATGCGTTGCCGGCGGCACGCATCGCTCACTGCGCCTTCGGTTTCGGGTACCACAGCGCGTTGACGATGACCCAGCGCTGGCCGAAGCGCCCCATGTGGAAGTAGTCGACAAACCACGGCGTCTCCAATCGCACCGAGGCGGCGTTGCCGGTCACGTCCAGCACCGTGCAGCGGCGGTCCCATTGATCCTTCGGCGTCTTCAACGCGCCCTGCTTCGTCAACGAGACCAGTTCTTCCTTCGACATCCGGCGCAGGCCGAGGCGTTCGTCAGATGTATCGCCGAGGACCGCGCGCTTGGCCAGGTCCGGATGCAGGGAGCGGGCGACCCGCTGCGGGTCGGCCTCCAGCTGGCCATCGACGTAGTCGTGGCAGGTGGCTTCGATAGCCGCGAGGGTGGCCGGGTCGGCGGCAGGGCTCGTTGCTGCGGAAAGAGCGAACAGCAGGGCGATCATGGACATCCGGGTCTCCAGCTCTGGGCGCGGGGTGATCATCGCATGGGCCGGGTAGCCCATCCACGCAGGGCGTGGATCTACAGAAGCGTCTCGACCGGTTCCTGCAGCCAGGCCAGCTTGCGCTCGCGGGGCTGCTGCTTGAGCTGCCACTCGGCGCGTGAGGCGGCGGCCCGGTCCGGGTATTCGCGCACGGCCAGCACGCGCAGCGGTGGCCGTGCCCGCGTGTAGCGCGCGCCCTTGCCGGCCTGGTGGGCGGCGAAACGCGCGTCCACGTCCGTGCTGATGCCGGCGTAGTAGCTGCCATCGCGGCATTCAAGCAGGTACAGGAACCACGGGCGGACGGACGGGGCCATGCCCTGGATTATGCCGTGCTGCACTGCAGCGGATATACTGGCCGCCGAATGCAGGAGAGAGGCGCCGCGCTGGCGCCCGCCGAAGGCGCAGGCTCCCATGATCGCTCAGGCCGGTGGGCTGGAATCCCACCAACCATGCATTCGACTCGCCGAGCTGGAGAGAGGTCACCGGGCACGCCCGGGACGATCCGCCGAAGGGGCACGCGGCCCATGCCGCTGAACTCTCAGGCAAAAGGACAGCGGGAGCGGCACCGGTCATCGTCATCCCGTCATTGCGCAGGCAGTGGCGGTCGTCGCGCATGGCCGGCCCCACCGCGACCGGAGCCTGTCCCATGCTGCTGTCCATCATCTACCTGATTGCCATTTCCGCCGAAGCCATGACCGGCGCACTGTCCGCCGGCCGCCGCCGCATGGACCTGTTCGGCGTGGTCATGATCGCCTGCGTCACCGCCCTCGGTGGTGGATCCCTGCGCGACATCCTGCTCGGCCACTACCCGCTGGGCTGGGTGAAGCATCCGGAGTACCTGGGCTTCACCGTATGCGCGGCGCTGATCGCCACCTGGGTGGCGCGCTGGATGCACCACTTCCGCCGCACGTTCCTGGTGCTCGACGGACTGGGCCTGATCGCCTTCACCCTGATCGGCTGCTCGATCGCGCGCGAAGCCGGCCATGCGATGCCGATCGTGCTGATCGCCGGCATGCTGACCGGCGCGTTCGGCGGCGTGCTGCGCGACATCCTCTGCAACGAAGTGCCGCTGATCTTCCAGAAGGAGCTGTACGCGATCATCGCGCTGCTGACCGGCGCCGCTTACCTGCTGCTGCTGCACTGGAGCGTGGCCGACGCCACCGCGATCCTGTGTTGCCTGGGCGGCGGCTTCGCGCTGCGCCTGCTGGCCATCCACTACCGCTGGGAAATGCCGAAGTTCGTGTACCACGACGAAGTGCATTGAGGATCGTGTTCGCCGGGACCCGCACCACCCCGGCGATGGACCTGGCGCTGTCGCTCATGCGCAGCGCCAGGCGCATCGCCGGTGCAGACGGGCCGGTCTCCAACTCCGACCGGCCCTGATCGCGGCCGCACCCCCGCAGGCGCTGGCCGCCATCCACACACGTGCCGCGCTCAGGCGGCTTCCATCAGGCCGCTTCGGACACCTTTACGTCACGACGGGCGCGCACGGCAGCAGCCAGTCGCTCCAGCACCGTCACCGTGGTATCCCAGTCGATGCAGCCATCGGTGATGCTCTGCCCGTAGACCAGCGGCTGGCCTTCCACCAGTTCCTGGCGGCCACCGACCAGATGGCTCTCGATCATCACGCCGACGATGCGCTGTTCGCCCTCTTCCAGCTGAGCGGCGATGTCGTCGATCACCTTCGGCTGGTTTTCCGGGTTCTTCAGGCTGTTGGCATGGCTGGCATCGATCATCAGCCGGGTCGGCAGCTTGGCTTTGGCCAGCACCTGGCAGGCCTCGCCGACGCTGCCTGCGTCATAGTTCGGCTGCTTGCCGCCGCGCAGGATCACGTGGCAATCCGGGTTGCCGGTGGTCGACACGATGGCGGTGCCGCCCTGCTTGGTGACCGACAGGAAGTGATGCGGATTGGACGCCGCCCCCACCGCGTCAGCGGCGATCTTGACGTTGCCATCGGTGCCGTTCTTGAAGCCGACCGGGCACGACAGCCCCGAGGCAAGCTCACGATGCACCTGGCTTTCGGTGGTACGCGCGCCAATCGCGCCCCACGCCACCAGGTCGGCGATGTACTGCGGCGAGATCACGTCGAGGAACTCGACACCGGCCGGCAGGCCGAGCTTGTTGATGTCGCGCAGCAGGCCGCGGGCGATGCGCAGGCCCTTGTCGATCCTGAAGCTGCCGTCCAGGTCCGGATCGTTGATCAGACCCTTCCAGCCCACCGTGGTGCGCGGCTTCTCGAAGTAGACGCGCATGACGATTTCCAGTTCGCCGGCCAGTGCATCGCGCAGCGGCTTGAGGCGCTGGGCGTACTCGATGGCGGCGTTGGGATCATGGATCGAGCACGGGCCCACCACCACGGCCAGGCGGTCGTCACGGCCGTGCAGGATCTGGTGCAAGGCCGCGCGCGAGGCGCTGACGGTGTCGGAGGCTTCATCGTCACAGGGCAGCATCGCCAGCAGCTGGGCGGGCGGTGTCAGCGGTTCGATGGTGCGGATACGCAGGTCGTCGGTGTGCGGGGGCATTGGGGGAGATCTCCGGAACGTTGGGGGTCCCCAGCGTGGCGACATGAAAAAAGCCGCCAGGTTCGCTGGCGGCTTTCGGGAATGCGTCTGAAGCTTTCTTCAGGGTGAGCGCAGTCCTTCCTCCGCCAGTGGCTTCGGAAAGTAATACCAGTAAAAGCGGGTAGCGGCTGCGTTCATGGGATCTATTGATAGCACAGCTTTTGCGCAGTGCAAAATGTTTCATCCGCAACTGGGGACGTGGTTCAGCGAGGTGCGCTCCAGCGCTGCCTCCGTGGCGCCAGCCACGCAATGTCGGTCATTTGCCATGCACTTCCACGTCCAGCAGCAGGCCTTCGTGGATGTCCGCCCAGCGCTCCAGCACGCGGTCCAGCTCCTGCCGGGCCTCATCCAGCTGCTCGGGGTTGAGCAGGGAGCGCGTTGTATAGAGATCGGAGACCAACCGCCGCAGGGTCGCTTCCGGGATGGCCACCGACGGCCCTTCCAGCCCCGGCAACTGCAATGCCGGGCTGTCGCCAAGCGGGCCGAACAGCGTGACCTGGAGCGTGCTCTGCATGATCAACTTCCCTGCGGGTGGACATGGGCAATGTCCTGTTTACCGCGTCCGGGTGACCGGCGCATGTGCCATGCGCGTCCGGGGTGCAGGCGGGGGTGGCGGTATAGCGCTCGATGAAGGTGTGCGACATGCTGCTTGTTCCTTGAAGGTCCGGGGGGTGCTTACCAGCGGCCGGCACTACCGGAGCGAGCGCAGTGCACGCTTGCGGATGTAGGCATTGGCGTCGCTGTGGTGTTCGTACTGCCAGCGCGCGCACACCGCACGCAGCCACTGCGGCTGCGTCTTGCCGGCGTCGTTGAGCCAGTTGCCCACGGAGTCCTGTACGTAGCGCTCCGGGTCGTTGGCCAGTGCTTCCAGCAGCGGCAATGCATGTTCCGGGTGCCGCTTGAACAGCGCGATATGCGTGGCCCATACGCCGCGCGGGCGCAGCGCTTCGCAGGCGAAGCGGCGCAGGTACGGCGATGCTTCCTGCGTCCATGGCTGCAGGTACTCCAGCGCCTGCAGGGGGGCGGTAACAATGTCGGCACGCAGCGCCAGCCACGCCCATTCGCGCACGCCGAAGTGCGGGTCGTCAGCCAGCGGACGCATCGCCTGCAGCTTGGCCGGCAGCGTCGCGCCGGCATCGCTGCCGATCAGGTAGCAGGCCCAGCCGCGCACCGTGTCTGAGACATGCGCCTGCCAACGCGCAGGATCCCCCTGCCCGGCTTCGTGCAGCAACCGCGCCGCCAGCGCCATGCGCTGGGTGATGCCCTTGCCTGAGGCATCACGCATGCATTGCAGCGCTTCCGGCTCAAGGGCTGGCGCCACCACCTGCAGCAGCGCGGTGAAATCCACGGCCAGGCATTCGGCCAGATGGGTGGCAGCGGCGCTGCCACTGTTGAGTGCACGCAGCCTTTGCGCAGGAACGGGCGTGCTCATGCTGCGGATTCCCGCCCAGTGTCCGTGTGCTGCCAGACCTTGTGCAGCAGCTGCGACAGCTGCTGCTGTTCACCCGCGTCCAGGCCGTTGAACAGGCCGCTGATCCAGTGCGTGTGCTGCTCGAACAGCGATTCGGCCAAGCGCTTTCCCGGTGCAGTCAACACGATCTGCACACGGCGGCCATCCCCGTCATCGCTGCGACGCTGCAGCAGGCCTTCACGCTGCAGGCCATCGAGCAGGCCGCTGATGGTGGCGCGGGTCACGCCGGCATGCTCGGCCAGCAGGTGCGGCGGCAGTGCGCCACCGGCCCCGTGCAACAGGAACAGCACGATGAAGCGGCCCTCGCTGAGCCCATGCGGTGCCAGGCGCGCGGCGCAGTCGCGATCGATCGACGAGGACAACGAGAGCAGCTGGAAGCACAGGTGCAGCGGCGCGATGTTGGCGTGGCCGCGTCGCTGCGCTTCTGCCAGAAGAGCGCGGTGCTTGGCTTCGATCATCTGGCGCCCAGATATGGTTAGGCACCTAACTATATTGCAGGATGGCTGAGCCAGGCAAATCGGATCTGAATTTCAGCCAGTGCTTCCCAGCAGCAGGCGTGCGATCAGCCCACCGCCCTCACGGTGCAGCAGCTGCAGTTGGCCGGCATGTCGCCTGGCCACGTTGGCGGCCACGGCCAGCCCCAGCCCGGCCCCGCCGGTGGCGCGGCTGCGCGAGCTTTCGCTGCGCTGGAAGGGTTGCAGCAGGCGTGCACGGTCGGCCTCGGCGATGCCGGGGCCACGGTCCATCACATCCAGCTGCACGTCCTGGCCGGCCAGGGCCACCTGCAGCTCCACGGCCCCCGCGTAGCGCGCGGCGTTGTCGATGAGATTGTCGACCGCGCGCCGCAGCAGCAGTGCATCGCCGTACCACGGCAACGTGTCCGGGCCCTGCAGCACGATGTCCCCCCCGCGCAGCAGCGCCGCCTGCACGCAGTCCTCGAGCAGGGCCGCCAGATCCAGCGCGCGCATCTGCGGCGGCTGCAGTTCGCCACGTGCGTAGTCGAGCACCTGCTCGATCATCGCGTCCATGCGCTCGATGTCCGCCACCATCCGCGCCGCCTGGGGCGCGGGCGCGAACTCGGCGCGCAGGCGCAGACCGGTCAGGGGTGTGCGCAGGTCGTGCGCCACTGCTGCCAGCATGTGGGTCATCTCCTGCGCCTGCGCGCGCAGGCGTTGGCGACCGGTGCTGATCGCGGCGGCCAGCACCTGTACTTCGCGTGGGCCATCATCGGGCAACGGCACTTCGGCCTGCAGGTCGGCACGCGCACTGGCTTCGGCCAGGCGGCGCAGCGGCCGCCCCAGCCGGATCGACGCCCATGCCGCCAGCGGCGCCAGCAATACCGCGCCGCCCAACAGCGCGAGCATCACCTGCCGGCGCCAGGCGGCCAGATCGCTGTGATCGCTGCCGACCACCTGCCAACGTCCATCGGCCTGGCGCACGCCCAGTTCGAACGGCGGCCACTGCATGGCGGTCAATACCGCCGACTGCGCCTTCAGCACACCGGCCCGAGCGGTCGCATCGAGCACCGCGCCGCCCTCGATGACCTGCACGTCGGGCGCCTTGCCCTGCCCGCTCCAGACCCAGCGCACGTCCTTTGCCGGCAGTCCCATCTGCAACGCCGCCAACTGCGTGAGCCAGCCGCTGGCGCTGCCCTGCGGGGGCCCGTCCTGGCGGGCCAGATGCAGGCCCAGCGGCGCGGCCTCCCGTTCGCCGCGCAGCACCTGCATGGCCTGGTCCAGCCGCATCGGCGGTGGCGCGGGACGGGGCATCCAGCCGACCACCGCCACGCTGACCAGGGTCGCCAGCAGCAAGCTGGCCAGGGCCAGCATCGCGATCCAGCGTGCGGTGGACCACCGGCCGCTCACAGCACCTGTACCGCGGCATCGAAGCGGTAGCCTTCACCGCGCGAGGTCTGCACCAGGGCTTCGGCACCCGGCGCGGCCTGCCCCAGCTTGCGGCGCAGCCGGCTGACCGCCAGGTCGACTGCGCGATCGACCGTGTCGCTGGATTCGCCGCGGCTGAGCTGCAGCAGCTGCTCGCGGCCGAGCACCCGCCCGGGCCGCTCGGCCAGCGCCAGCAGCAGGCTGAATTCACCGCGGCTGAGCACCAGTTCGCTTCCATCCGGCGCCAGCAGGCGCCGTTGTTCGGGCAGCAGCCGCCAACCGGCAAACCGCAGCTCGCTGGGCACCTGGGCGCGCAGCTTGTGCTGGCGACGCAGCAACGCGCGCACCCGCGCCAGCAGCTCACGGGGATCGAACGGCTTGGCCAGGTAGTCATCGGCGCCCATCTCCAGGCCGATGACCCGATCGGGCGCGCTGCCCATCGCAGACAGCATCAGGATCGGAATGGCCCGCGCCTGCAACCGACGGCAGACCGAAAGCCCATCTTCGCCGGGCATCATCCAGTCCAGGATGATCACGTCCGGGCGTTCGACCTGCAGCAGCACGTCCAACCCAGTGGCGTCCGCCGCCACGCGTACCTGGTAGCCGTGCAGCAGCAGGCAATCGGCGATGGCGTCGCGGATGCTGGCGTCGTCATCGACGACGATGACATGGGCAGAAGTACTCATGCAGGCAGTATCGGGCAGGTCTGTATCAGGACGGTATCAACACTGATATTCCTGCGATACGCCGCAGCGCGCCAATGGTCGCCCCATGATCACTGCGGAGCCTTCCCTTACGCCTCATCCTTCTCTCCCTGCTTGCTGCCGCGCTGCCCGCGTGGGCGTCCGACGCCCCCGAGCACGTCCTGCCGATGTGGATGCAGGGCGGCCACCCGGCGGTGGCCGTCTCGCTGGACGGACGCGCCGAACCGCTGCGCTTCGTGGTCGACAGTGCCGCCGGGGCAACCCTGGTCGATGCACGCGTGGTCCGGCGCTATGGCCTGGACGATGCGCAAGCGGCAGTGTCGCAGGCCCAGGGTGCCAGCGCGAACGCGGCCCGGCTGCAGCGCATGCGCAGCACGGCGTGGCAACTGGGAAGCTGGCAATTGAATGCCAGTGGCATGCAGGTCGATCTGTCCTCCCTGGCGAAAGACGATGACCCGGCGATCGACGGCTTGATCGGCAATGATCTGACCGGGCGCTGGGACACCCGCTGGGATTTCGGCCGCGAGCAGCTGGCGCTGTGGACGCCCGGGCGGTTGAACCTGGAGGGACCGGGCTGCCAGGCCAATGCACTGCCCGGGCGCAGCGCTGGCCTGCGACAGTTCGGCTTCGTCATGCTGACGCTGGGCACGCCGGGCGTTGAGGCGGTCGCCGTGGTCGATACGGGCGCGGCGCAGACCGTGCTCAATGCCGAAGCCGCCCGCGCACTGGGGCTGCGCACCGACGGCAGCGATGCACGGGTGCGCCTGCGTGCAAAGGGCACCGAAGGCCTGGGTGGCGGTGCGCAGGCGACCTGGCTGTACACCCTGCCCGGCATGAACGGCGGCGGCTGGCAGCACCCTTCGATGGAGGTCCGGATCAGCGAACTGCCGGTGTTCAAGGCGATCGGCCTGGAGGCACGACCGGCGCTGATCCTCGGTGCCGATGCGATGCGCGGCGGCCAGGTGGACATCGGTGCGGGGGCGGCGCGGATCTGCCTGCGCCGGCCCGGCTGACCTCCGGCCCATGACGGTGGGACCTGGCTGGCGTAGCATCCGCCCGGTCCCGCCAGGAGTTCCACGCATGCGCCGTGCCGTCCTGATGTTGCTGACGCTGCTCCCGCTGGCCGTGCTGGCCGCGCCGCCTCCACTGCCCTCGCCCGCCCGCATCGATGCCGAAGCACAGCGCCTGATGCGGGCCGCCCATGCGCGCGGCATGGCACTGGCCGTGGTCGATGGCGGCAAGGTCGTGCATGTGGCCGCCTATGGTGAACGCAACGCCACGGGCGAGCCGTTGCGCACCGACACCGTGATGTACGCCGCGTCATTGACCAAGATGGCCTTTGGTCACCTGGTCGCGCAGCTGGCGCAGGACACGCCGATCCAGCTGGACGCCAGCATTGCCACCGCACTGGACAAGCCGCTTCCGGCGTATCCGCCCGAACCGAAGAAGTACGCCGACTACAGCGTGCTGGCCGGCGATGCGCGCTGGCGCCAGCTCACGCCGCGCCTGCTGCTCAATCACGCCAGCGGTTTCGCCAACTTCGGCTTTCTCGAACCGGATGGCCGGCTGAAGTTCCACTTCAACCCGGGCGCCCGCTACGGGTATTCCGGCGACGGACTGATCCTGCTGCAGTTCGTGATCGAACGCGGGCGGCTAGGCCAGGACGTGGGGACGCTGATGCAGGAGCGCATCTTCGACCGCTTCGGCATGACGCGCACCAGCATGACGTGGCGCGCGGACTTCGCCGGCAACCTGGCCGACGGCTGGACCGCCGAAGGCGATACGGTGCCGCACGATGAACGCAGCCGCGTGCGTGCGGCCGGTTCGATGGACACCACGATCGCCGACATGGCCCGCTTCGCCGCCGGCTACGTGCGCGGCGACGGGCTGTCGGCTTCAATGCGCAGGGAGCTGGTGCGGCCACAGCTGCCGATCACCACCGCCAGCCAGTTTCCCACGCTGCAGCCGGAGCTGCCTGCGGCCCGGCAGCACAAGGGTCTGGCCGCCGGCCTGGGCGTGGTGACGTTCCGCGGCCCGCAGGGCGCAGGCTTCTACAAGGGCGGCCACGACGATGCGGTGGGCAACACGCTGGTGTGCGTGGAGCGGCACCAGCGCTGTGTGGTCATCCTGGGCAACGATGTGCGGGCCGAGGCCACCTTCCCGGCACTGGTGGCGTTCGTGCTGGGCGATACGGGCGTGCCGTGGCAGTGGGAGTACGGCGCGTCGAAGGCCTTCGTCGAATGAGGGTGCGTTGACGCCTGCGTATCGCGTGCGGCTGGACGGGCGCATCCACGCATGGCGTGGATCTACCAGCGAAACCGTGCACCTGTAGATCCACGCCATGCGTGGATGCCTGCTCCGCTCAGCGCGCCTGCTCGAAGAACATCAGGTACACCAGCCGGCCATTCTCCGGGCGGTCGCCGAATGCCGGGCCGGCGGTGTGCCAGAACCAGGGCCGCAGCAGCACCAGCCGGTTGAAGCGCATCGGGATGCGCATGGTCATTTCCCACTGGCTGTCGTCGTTGCTGTCGCGCTCGATGATGTCGCGATGCATGTCGCCGCCGTTGGCATACCCCAGCGCTGCCAGTGCGGTCGCCGAATGCCGGGCCGGCGGTGTGCCAGAACCAGGGCCGCAGCAGCACCAGCCGGTTGAAGCGCATCGGGATGCGCATGGTCATTTCCCACTGGCTGTCGTCGTTGCTGTCGCGCTCGATGATGTCGCGATGCATGTCGCCGCCGTTGGCATACCCCAGCGCTGCCAGTTCTGCCGCATCCAGGGCCATGCGCTCGGTGCCTGTACGCCGGTGGCGGAAGAACTCGGTGCCACCCTCGCAGTGCTCGGCCGCACTCAGGTAGAGGATGCCCGACCAGTGCGAGTGATCGGCGTGCACTTTCGCGCGGCCGACATCGCCGGCCAGGGTCAGCCGGAACTTGCCGTGCGACTGCAGCGGATTGACCGGCCGCAGCGGTTCATTGACCAGCCGTGACGCCGCCTCGGCCAGGCCGTCCAGTTCCAGCCGCTGCAGAGAGTTGCGACCGGGAAATGCGCCGTCCTGTACCGGATAGGTCAGGCCCAGCGCTGCCTGGCGCAGGGCGTGCGCGTCGGCCGGTGCAAGGAAGTCGTCAACGACGATGAACGAGGTAGGCATGGCCACCGAGCGTAGCGATGCACTGCGGCGGCGGCAACCGCGCAACGAAAAACCCCGCCTTGCGGCGGGGTTCTTCTTTTGCAACGGGAAGGGATGCCAGGGGCGTGGACTTAGAAGTCCATGCCGCCCATGCCACCCATGCCGCCCATGCCACCGGCGCCACCCATGGCCGGCTCGTCCTTCTTCGGAGCTTCGGCAACCATGGCTTCGGTGGTGATCATCAGGCCGGCGATCGAGGCTGCGTTCTGCAGGGCCGAACGGGTCACCTTGGTCGGGTCCAGGATGCCGAACTGCAGCATGTCGCCGAACTCGCCGGTGGCCGCGTTGTAGCCGAAGCTGCCGGTGCCTTCCTTGACCTTGTTGATGATGACCGACGGCTCGTCGCCGGCGTTGGCCACGATCTCGCGCAGCGGGGCTTCCATCGCGCGCAGGGCGATCTGGATGCCGTGGTTCTGGTCTTCGTTGGCACCCTTCAGGCCGGCCAGCGCGGTGATCGCGCGCACCAGCGCCACGCCGCCGCCCGGGACCACGCCTTCTTCAACGGCTGCACGGGTGGCGTGCAGGGCGTCGTCGACGCGATCCTTCTTTTCCTTCATTTCGATTTCGGTCGAGGCGCCGACCTTGATCACGGCAACGCCGCCGGCCAGCTTGGCCACGCGTTCCTGCAGCTTCTCGCGGTCGTAATCCGAGGAGGTGTCCTGGATCTGGGTCTTGATCTGCGCCACGCGTGCATCAACGTTGGCCTTGTCGCCGACGCCGTCGATGATGGTGGTGTTCTCCTTGGAGACCTGCACCTTCTTGGCGCGGCCCAGGTCCTTGATGGTGGCCTTTTCCAGCGACAGGCCGACTTCTTCGGAGATCACGGTACCGCCGGTCAGCACGGCCATGTCTTCCAGCATCGCCTTGCGACGGTCGCCGAAGCCCGGGGCCTTGACGGCCACGACCTTGACGATGCCGCGGATGGTGTTGACCACCAGGGTCGCCAGCGCTTCGCCTTCGACTTCCTCGGCCACGATCAGCAGCGGCTTGCCGGCCTTGGCGACGCCTTCCAGCACCGGCAGCAGGTCACGGACGTTGGAGATCTTCTTGTCGTGCAGCAGGATGAACGGGTCATCCAGGTCAGCGGTCTGCGACTGCTGGTTGTTGATGAAGTACGGCGACAGGTAGCCGCGGTCGAACTGCATGCCCTTGACCACGTCCAGCTCGTTGTCCAGGCCCGAGCCTTCTTCAACGGTGATCACGCCTTCCTTGCCGACTTCCTTCATCGCGTCAGCGATGATCTGGCCGATCGACTCGTCCGAGTTGGCCGAGATGGTACCGACCTGGGCGATCGCCTTGTCGTCGGCGGTCGGCTTGGAGATGTTCTTCAGCTCGGCGACGGCGGCCGAAACGGCCTTGTCGATACCGCGCTTGAGATCCATCGGGTTCATGCCGGCGGCAACGGCCTTGGCGCCTTCGCGGATCAGGGCCTGGGCCAGCACGGTGGCGGTGGTGGTGCCGTCGCCAGCGTCGTCGTTGGTGCGCGACGCGACTTCCTTCACCATCTGCGCGCCCATGTTCTCGAACTTGTCAGCCAGTTCGATTTCCTTGGCGACGGAGACGCCGTCCTTGGTGATGGTCGGGGCGCCGAAGCTCTTTTCCAGCACGACGTTGCGGCCCTTCGGGCCCAGGGTGGCCTTGACGGCATTGGCGAGAACGTTGACGCCGCGCACCATGCGCGAGCGGGCGTCTTCACCGAAACGAATATCCTTGGCAGCCATTGCATTTACCTCATTGGTAGCGCCGGACGATGCCCGGCGGCTGGGATTTGGGGATCAGGTTGAAACAGGTCGCGCGGAGGCTCAGCCGATGACGGCGAGCACGTCGTCTTCGCGCAGGACCTTGTACTCGACGCCTTCGCTCTTGTACGAGCTGCCGGCGTACTGGCCGTAGATGACCTTGTCGCCGACCTTCAGCGACGGCGCGCGCACGTTGCCGTTGTCCAGCGGCTTGCCCGGGCCGACGGCCACGACCTCACCCTTGGTGGACTTTTCCTTGGCCGAGTCGGGGATGACGATGCCACCGGCGGAGATTTCGTCGGCTTCGATCGGCTTGACCACAACGCGGTCGTGCAGCGGCTTGATGCTCATAGGAGACCTCTTAAGTGATTGATTGGTCTAAAAAAGTCCGGCGATGTTAGCACTCACCCCAGGCGAGTGCCAGAACCGCACGTGAAGAAACCCGACAACGTCGGGAGCAGGGCAGAGATGGAGCCCCGCGCCCTCCTTTCAAGGGTGGCATCAAAAAAATTTTTCCCGCCCGTGTCGCTTGGCGCTGGTCGGGATCCCGCCAATTTCGGTGACAAGCGTCGCACTGTCAGATATCTGACGTTCATTTACGACAAAGTGTCACTGGATCGGCCTTAGGCTCGACCGGGCATTCCCAATCACAAGGAGGAGTCGATGCGATTGCTGTCACCGCTTGCCGCGGCCTGCCTGCTGGCCCTGGCCGCTGCGCCGGCCCAGGCCGAGGTCTTCATCAATGAACTGCACTACGACGACAGCACCGCCGCCGGTGACGTCGGCGAAGCGATCGAGGTCGTGGCCACCGCCGGCGAGGACCTGTCCGGCTACCGCCTGTACCTGTACAACGGGTCCAACGCATCGGCGGCCGTGGTCTACGCCAACACGCCGGTCCCGGCCGGCACCGCCGCCGGCTGCGGCAGCGCGACCATCGCCGTGGTCAACTACCCGACCAACGGCATCCAGAACGGCCCGAACGATGGCATCGCGCTGGTCGATGCCAGCGGTAAGGTGGTCCAGTTCCTCAGCTACGAGGGCACCATCACCGCGTCCGGCGGCCCCGCCGCGGGGATGACCAGCCAGAACATCCCGGTGGCCGAGACCAACAGCACGGCACCGGGCACGTCGCTGCAGCTGACCGGCAGCGGCAGCCAGTACGCCCACTTCACCTGGGCCGAATCGGCCGGCCAGACGTTCGGCAGCTGCAACAACGGACAGACCTTCAGCGGCGGCGGCACCCCGGGCCCCAACACGCCGCCGTCGGTGTCCACCACCACCCCGGCGCAGGGCAGCAGCACCTTCCCGGCCGCCGCCGACCTGGAAGTGGTGTTCAGCGAAACGGTGAACCTGGCCAGCGGCGCCTTCGCCCTGAGCTGCGGTACCTCCGGCAGCGTGCCGCTGACCTTCCCGGCCAGCGGCCGCAGCGTGAAGCTGTCCACCAACACCGCGCTGGTGGCCGGTGAAGCCTGCCGCTTCGACATCCGCGCCGCGCGCATCACCGACCTGCAGGGCGCTCACCCGGCCGCCGACAGCCGCATTGCCTTCACCGTGGCCAGCACCGGCGGCAATCCGGACCCGGGCAACCCTGGCGTGCCGGCCGGCTATTACTCCAAGGTCAACACCAGCAGCCCCAGCCAGCTGCGCTGTTCGCTGCACGCCACCATCAAGGGCCACACCGCCTATCCGTACAGCGGCTCGGGCACCAGCACCTGGACCATCCTGGAAATCGCCGACGAGGATCCGAACAATTCCGGCAGGATCCTGGATGCGTATCGCAACCACAGCTACGCCAAAGTGACCGATCGCGCCGGCAGCGGCAGTGGCCTGAAGTACAACCGCGAGCACACCTGGCCGAACTCGCTGGGCTTTGCCACCACCACCGGTGACAAGGGCCTGCCGTACGCGCCGTATACCGACACCCACATGCTGTACCTGACCGACGCGCAGTGGAACGCCGATCGTGGCAACAAGCCGTTCGGCAAGTGCGACGCCAGCTGCGGCGAGCGCGCCACCGAGGCCAACAACGGCCAGGGTGGCGGCAGCGGTGGCTATCCGGGCAACTCCAACTGGGTGCGCACGCCGGACGGCAACACCGGCACCTTCGAGGTGTGGGGCAAGCGCAAGGGCGACATGGCGCGTGCAGTGATGTACATGGCGATCCGCTACGAGGGCGGCAAGGATGCGGCGACCGGCCAGTCCGAGCCGGACCTGGAGCTGACCGACGACCGCAGCAAGATCGTCAAGACCAGCAGCTCACCGGCCTACATGGGCCTGCTGTCGACCCTGATCGACTGGCACCTGTCCGACCCGCCGGATGATGCCGAGCGTGCGCGCAATGACGTGGTCTACAGCTTCCAGGGCAACCGCAACCCGTTCATCGACCACCCCGAGTGGGCCACCCCGGCCCTGTTCACCTCGGCCAAGCCGGCCACCTGCCAGCTGGCCAACTGACCGCGCAACGCAGCGGTCCACGGCCGCCGCCGGGCCCTGGCCCGGTGGCGGCCCTATACTCGACGGTCATGTCGACCGTCGATCCCGTCCTGCTGCTGTTGACCACCTGCCCGGACCGGGCCAGTGCCGAGCGCATCGCGCACGCGCTGGTCGGCGAGCGCCTGGCCGCGTGCGTGACCCGCCTCGATGGCGCGCAGTCGACCTACCGCTGGCAGGGCGAGGTGACCACCGACGCCGAGCTGCAGTTGCTGGTGAAAACCACCGCGAGCCGCGTCGATGACGCGATTGCCCGGATCGTCGAACTGCATCCGTATGAACTCCCGGAGTGCATCGCGGTCGAAGCCCGGGCCGGCCTGCCGGCGTATCTGGATTGGATCCGGGCACAGACCCGGGAGGACACTGATTGAAGACTCTGTTTGCGCGTGGCGCCGCCCTGTGCGCCCTGTTGTGGCTCTCGCTGCCCGCCTTCGCCCTGGATGAGAAGGACCTGCTGCCGGTGGACCAGGCGTTCGCGCTGACCGCGACCGCCCCCGAACGTGGCCAGGTGCAACTGCAGTTCAAGATCGCGCCGGGCTATTACCTCTATCGCCACCGCACCAGCGTCAAGGCCGACCCCGCCTTCAATGCCGGCGCGCTGCAGATGCCCAAGGGCGACCGCCACCACGACGATTTCTTCGGCGAGGTCGAAACCTATCGCGAGCGCCTGCAGGCCACCCTGCCCGGCACGCCGACCGAGGCCGCCGGCACCATCAGCCTGGAAGTGCGATACCAGGGCTGTGCCGATGCCGGTGTCTGCTACCCGCCGCAGAAACGCGTGGTGCAGGTCACCCTGCCCGGCGCCGGCGCCGCGTCCGTGCCCCCTGCCGCGCGTACCGGTGCGGCGAACCCGTTCAACAACCCGCTGGCCGGTGCCGGCAACAGCGGCGGCCTGCGCCTGCCGGGTGCGGCCAGCAACAGCCAGGCGCTGCCGCTGCCGTCGGAACAGGCATTCGGCTTCGATGCCATCGCCAGCGATGGCAACACCCTGCTGCTGCGCTTCAGCCCGGCGCCGGGCTATTACCTGTACCGCGACCGCACCTCGCTGAAGCTGGAAGGCAGCGCCGGCGTGCTCGCCGACGCCCCACGCTGGCCGGCCGCGCAGTCGCATCGCGACGAGCACTTCGGCGATGTCTCGGTCTACTTCAACCAGGTGGAAGTGCCGCTGCCGCTGCGCCGCACCGTCACCGACGCGGTCGACAGCACCCTGGTGGTGACCTTCCAGGGCTGCCAGACCGATGGCATCTGCTACCCGCCGATGACCCGCCGGGTCAAGCTGTCGATTCCGGCCGGCAAGCTCAGCACGGGCAGCGATCCGGCGCCAGCACGCACTGCGATGGTCAGCCCGCTGCCGGCCGCCGGTGCGCCGCGCGAATCCGCCGATGGCGCGCCGCTGCGCCTGCTGCCGACCGTGCCCAACGAGAGTGGCGCCGCCGCTACCGCTGCCGGCAGCGCGACCGCGGGCACTGCATTCGCCGACGATGCGCGCGGTGACAACGCACTGCGCACGCGGCCGCCGGTGACGACGCCGAATCCGGATCGTTCGTTCGTCTGGGTCCTGCTGCTGGCGCTGGCCGGTGGCCTGGTACTGAACCTGATGCCCTGCGTGCTGCCGATCCTCTCGCTGAAGGTGCTGAGCCTGGCGCAGAGCGGCGAAAGCCCGCAGCGTGCGCGCAGCCATGCGCTCTGGTACACGCTGGGCGTGCTGGTCGCGTTCGCGGTGATCGGTGCGCTGATGGTGGGCCTGCGTGCGCTCGGCAACGCCGTCGGCATCGGCTTCCAGTTGCAGCACCCGGGCGTCGTGGCCGCACTGGCCTACATCATGTTCGCAGTGGGCCTGAGCCTGTCCGGCGTATTCACCCTCGGCGGTGGCATCGGCAACCTGGGCCAGTCGCTGGCCAGCCGCAGTGGCCCGGCCGGTGATTTCTTCACCGGTGCGCTGGCCTGCGTGGTCGGCAGTGCCTGTGTCGGTCCGTTCATGGGCGGCGCGATCGCCTACGCGTTCATTGCCCCGCCGCTGAAGGCAATGACCGTGTTCCTGTTCCTCGGCCTGGGGCTGGCCCTGCCATTCCTGCTGATCGGCTTCGTGCCGGCGCTGGCGCGGCGCCTGCCCAAGCCCGGGCCGTGGATGGAAACCCTCAAGCACGTGCTGGCCTTCCCGATGTACGCCACCGCGCTGTGGCTGCTGTGGGTGCTGGGCAAGCAGCGTGGCGTGGACGGCATGGCACTGGTGCTGGGTGGCCTGCTGCTGTTCGCCTTCGGCCTGTGGCTGTTTGAACGCAACCGCTGGACCGGCTCGCGTGCGGTGACCCTGCTCGGCGTGCTGCTGGCGATCGGTGCGCTGGTACCGGCCTGGGGCGTGACCCAGCTGGCACCGCCGGCGCGGGCCGCACAGGCCGCCAGCGACAACGTGGTCGAGTATTCGCCGCAGTTGCTGGACCGCCTGCGTGCCGACAACCGCGTGGTGTTCGTCAACATGACGGCCGACTGGTGCGTGAGCTGCAAGGCCAACGAACGTGCGGTGCTGTCACGGCCGGAGTTCAAGGAACTGCTCAAGCGCACCAACGCGGTGTACATGCGCGGTGACTACACCAATGTCGACCCGCAGATCACCACGTTCCTGGAGGAGCACAAGGCGGTGGGCGTGCCGCTGTACGTGGTGTACGGCCCCGGCGCGCCGCCGACCGTGCTGCCGACCCTGCTGACCCAGGCGGTGGTCGAGGAAGCGCTGCTGCGCACCGCACGATGAAGTGGCAACGGCCCGCGCTGCTGTGGACAGCGGTGCTGGCCGCCGGCCTCGGCCTGTGGGCCGGGCATCGACTGTCACCCGCCCTGCCTGCACCCGCCACGCCAGCGACGGCTTCCACAGCCACTGCCGCGACGCCCACGCTGCAGGTGGGCGATCAACTGCCGGCGCTGACCTTGCCGGACCTGGCGGGACAGCCCCTCGACCTGCGCCAGCGCTTCGCCGGCCGCCCGCTGCTGATCAATGTCTGGGCCAGCTGGTGTGCGCCCTGCGTGGAAGAGATGCCCGAGCTGGCGCGCTTCGCCGATGCGCAGGGCGATAACGGCGTGCAGGTGCTGGGCCTGGCGCTGGATACCGCGGACGACGTGCGCGATTTCCTGCAGCGGGTGCCGGTGGAGTACCCGATCGTGATCGAGACCCCGGGGCCACGCGATGCCAGCGTGCAGCTGGGCAATGCGCAGGGCCTGCTGCCTTACAGCGTGCTGTTCGATGCGCAGGGGCGGCTGGTCAAGGCGAAGCTGGGGCCGTTCGCCCAGGGCGAGATCGACCGCTGGGTGAAATGAGGGATCGACAGCACCGCGCCCTGCACCTGCGGTAGTGCCGGCCGCTGGCCGGCAATTTCAACAGCAACAGCAACAGCGGGCATTCCGTGGGATGGCGGGGCACTGCGGGTGGTCAGGACACGCCGTAACCGGACCCATCCCGTCATCCCACGGAATGCCCGCCGTTGCTGTTGCGTTGGCTGTTGCTTCCGAGATTGCCGGCCAGCGGCCGGCACTACCACGGGTGCCGGGCCGCGCCCGGCCGCTGGCCCCTGCTTGACCGCAGGCAAGGCGCCACGGAGAATTACGCGACTAATTCTCATTTGCTGTTGCGCAGGATGCGGGCGGCAGCCTCCCGGGCCCTCCTCCTTCGATGTTCAAGAACGTCCTGTTCCAACTGCACTGGCTGCTGGGCATCACCGCCGGTGCCGTACTGGCCGTGATGGGCCTGAGCGGCGCGACGCTGTCCTTCGAGGACGAGCTGCTGCGCGCCGCCAATCCCGGCTTTGCCGAGATCGCCGCGCACCATGCCGACGGCCAGCAACCGCTTGCCCTCAGCGAGCTGGTGCCGCTGCTGCAGGTCGGCAGTGAACGCCCGCTGCAACGCCTGCGCGTGGACGCCACCGGCCAGCGGCCGTCGGTCGCACGCTTTGCCGGCGGCAAGCAAAACTGGGTGTACTTCGATCCGTACAGCGGTGAGCGCTTCAGCACGCTGCGCGGACAGGCGTTCTTCGACTTCGTCGAGGACCTGCATCGCCACCTTGCCGCTGGCGACCGCGGCAAATGGGTGACCGGCGGCTGCGCCATCGCCCTGCTGTTCTTCACCTTGTCCGGGCTTTACCTGCGCTGGCCGCGGCGCTGGTGGCACTGGCGCAGCTGGCTGGCGATCGAGTGGAAACGCAGCGGCCGCGGCTTCCTGTGGAGCCTGCACTCGGTGCTTGGCACCTGGGTGCTGCTGATCTACCTGATGAGTGCGCTGACCGGCCTGTGGTGGTCGTTCGACGGGTACCGCAGCGCTGCCAATTCCCTGCTGGGCGTCGCGCCGGCCGCCAGGCACAAGGTCGATCCCGATGCCGCCCTGGACCTGGAGCGCGTTGAAACCACGCTGTACGCCCTGCCCGGCGTGCGCACCGGCTACATCGACCTGCGCCTGCCGGAGAAGCCGGGGCAGGCGCTGAACGTGCGGGTGATGGCCGGTGATCCATCGCAGCGCGGTGGACAGCATGACCGCGCACACGACCTGCTGCAGCTGGATCCGGCCACGGGTGCGGTGCTTGAGGCACGCCCGTATGCGCGCCAGGGCACGGGCGGCCAGCTGGCCACGAGCGTGTTCGCGCTGCACTCGGGCAGTTACTTCGGGCTGCCCGGGCGTGTCGTGGTGATGCTCAGCAGCGCAGCCATGAGCGTGTTCTTCATCACTGGCTGGCTGCTGTACCTGGATCGCCGTCGCAGCCAGCGCCTCGCGCGAGGGTTGCGCCAGTCGCTGACACCGCCGGTCGCCGACGGTGAGGGCACCCCGTGGCTGGTGCTGCATGCCAGCCAGAGTGGACTGGGCGAACAGCTGGCGTGGCGTGCGGCCGCGCAGCTGCAGGCCGCTGGCCATCCGGTACAGGTGCTGCCGCTGGCCCGGATCGACGCCGCCCAGCTGCAGCAGGCATCGCAGGCGCTGCTTGTGCTGAGCACGTTTGGCGATGGCGAGCCACCGGATGCAGCGCGGCGCGCGGCACGCCAGCTGATGGCGCAGACACCGGACCTGTCGGGCCTGCGGTTCGGCCTGCTCGCGCTGGGGGACCGCCAGTATCCGCGTTACTGCGGCTTCGGCCGCCAGGTCGATGGCTGGTTGCTCGACAACGGCGCGCGCCCCCTGTTCGAACGCATCGATGTCGATGCTGCGGCCGTTCCGGCCCTGCGCCGATGGCAGCAACAACTGGGCGCGCTGACCGGCATCGTCACCGATGACAGCGTGCTGCCTGCTGCCGCGCAGATGCATGAGTGGCGACTGCTCGGGCGCCAACGCCTCAACCCGGGCAGCCTCGGCGGGGCCATCTGGCGTGTGCGCCTTGCGGCCCCAGGCACGGTGCAGTGGCAGGCCGGCGATATCCTGCATATCGCGCCTCGCCACAACGCGCAGCATGCCAGTGCCGTGCTGAAGGCACATGGCCTGGATCCGCTGCTGCCCCTGCTGATGGACGGCCAGCCGCGCACGCTGCTGGCACTGGCCAGTGAACGCGAACTGCCCGACGCCGACGCCGCACTGGCGGTGCAGGACCCCGGCCTGTGGCTGGCCGGATTGCCGCTGCTGCCGGGGCGCGAGTATTCGATCGCATCCGCGGCCGACGATGGCGTGGTGGAGCTGGTGGTGCGGCTGGTGCATGACACGTCCGGTCGTGCCGGGCTCGGCTCCGGATGGCTGACGCTGCATGCGCCGATCGGCGCCAGCATCGTCGCCCGGGTGCATCGCAATCCCGGCTTCCATCGCCGCGGCGATGCGCCGATGGTGCTGGTCGGCAACGGCACCGGCATTGCTGGCCTGCGCAGCCTGTTGCGCGAAGCCGCCCATGCCGGCGAGCACGGGCACTGGCTGTTGTTCGGCGAGCGCCAGCGGGCACACGACTTCCTGTTCGCCGACGAGATCGAGGCCTGGCAGGCGCAGGGCCATCTGGCGCGGGTGGACCTGGCGTTCTCGCGCGATGGCGACGGTGGTTATGTGCAGGACCGCCTGCAGGCGGCCAGCGATACGCTGCGCGACTGGCTGCAGCGCGGCGCGGTGATCCATGTCTGCGGCTCGCTGCAGGGCATGGCCGAAGGTGTGGACCAGGTACTGCGTGGCGCGCTGGGCGAGGACGCAGTGGAAACGCTGCTGGAAAGCGGACGCTACCGCCGCGACGTGTACTGAACCATTCGGTGGTGTAGGCCGGCGGGCCGGCACCACCGGCAGAGTCAGGCCGCCGCGCGCGCCTGTGGCATCGACTGCAGGCGGAATGCGCCCACCGCTTCGGCCAGGGCATGCACCTGCGCCTGCATCTGCGCCGTCGAGGCACCGGCCTCTTCCACCAGGCTGGCATTGCGCTGGGTGCTGGCTTCCATCTGCACGATGGTCTGCTTCACCTGCGCAATACCTGCATGCTGGTCCTGCGACGCACGACGGATGCCGGCAAGCAGATCGGCCAGCTGCTGCACGCTGCCGACGATCTCCCCCATGGTCGCGCCGGCCTGCCCGGCCTGAAGGTTGCCTTGGCCGGCACGCGCCACTGAATCTTCGATCAGCCCCTTGATCTGCTTGGCCGCCTCAGCACTGCGCTGCGCCAGCAGGCGCACTTCCGCAGCCACCACGGCGAAGCTTCGGCCCTGCTCGCCGGCGCGCGCCGCTTCCACCGCCGCGTTCAGGGCAAGGATGTTGGTCTGGAAAGCAATGCCATCGATCAGCTGGGTGATGTCGCCAATCCGCCGTGAGGCCTCGCTGATGCCGTGCATGGTCGCGACCACCTGCCCAACCGCCTCACCACCACGCCTGGCCACTGCCGCCGCGCCCTGGACCAGGGCATCGGCGCGACCTGCTGCATCGGCAGTGCGGCCGACGGTGTCGGTCAGCTCATGCATCGACGCCGCGGTCTCTTCCAGGTTGGCGGCCTGCTGTTCAGTGCGCTGCGACAGGTCATGGTGACCGGCAACGATCTCGCCGACGCCGGCATCGAGGCTGGAGGCTGCCTGCTGGATGCGGGTGACGATGTGGCCCAGCTGCGCGACGGTGGCGTTGGCATCGTCGCGCATGCGCGCGAACACCCCCTGCAGTTCTCCTTCCATGCGCACGCTCAGATCGCCACGGGCCAGTGCGGCCAGCAGCACCTGCAGATCGCCGAGATTGCTTTCGAAGGTGGCCAGCAGGCGATTGATGCTGGTGGACAGCGTGCGCACGAAGCCCTGCTTGCCGTCCAGCCCGATGCGGCCGTGCAGGTCGCCCTGTGCGGCGGCATCGACCAGCGCTGCCACTTCGGTCTCCAGCAGGGTTTCCAGCGCACGGCTGCGCCACTCCACTGCCACGCCGAGGAATTGTCCTTCGTCGATGATGGCATTGGCGATCAACTGGTAGCGGACGCCGGCATGGCTGATCTCGCGCTCCTCGCGCTGGCGCATGCCGGCCAGGCTGGCCAGCGCCGGATGCAGGCGCACGGCTTCGCCGCCAAGCAGCGCTTCGGCCGGGCGTTCCAGCTGCTGCAGCAGCGCCGGATTGGCATAGGCCACCCGGCCTTCGGCATCGATCACCATCAGGCCGGCCTGCGCACTGTCCAGTGCCTGGCGCACGCGGGTGTTGCCGCGCGCCACGGCACGCTCGGTCTCGATGCGTGCGCGCAGGCGCTGCTGCATCTCCACCAGGCGCTGGGCCAGCTGGCCGATCTCATCGTTGGCGTTGTACACACGCAGCGTGGTGTCCAGGCGGTCGTCGGCGATGTCGCTGGCGAAGCGCAGGGTGTCCTGGATCGGCTGGCGCACCGCCCGCCGCACCAGCACCAGGCTGGTGATCAGCACACCGGCAACCAGCAGCAGGGTCAGCGCGAACAGTACGCTCATGGCGCGGGCCCCGGCCTGCTGGCGCGCCTGGGCATGGGCCAGCGCGGCGACCTGCGCCTGCTGGAACGCGGTCAGCGCCGGGGCCACGGTGGCAGCGGTATCCAACAGCGACTGCGCCTCCACGTCCAGGCCAACGCGGGCAGCGGTGTATGCCAGCACGGCGGCCTGATACGCCTCCATCCCGCTGCGCAGGGTGTCCTGCGCATCGGTGGGCAGGCCCGCCAGCGCGAGGTCGAACGGCAGCTTTTCCTCGCTGACGCGGTCGGCGTGGGTGGAGTCGCCGTCAAGCAGCAGCAGCGCCTCCTGCCTGCGCATCTTCTGCAGGGACAACGCCAGCGACGGCCGTTGCAGCGCATCCACCTGTGCCTGCAGGGTGTCGGCCGCCTGCTGCAGTTGCGCGGCCAGGCCGGCCTGGCCGCGCCCCATCTCATCGACCCGTTCGAACAGGGCAGCCACACCCTGCGAAAACGCGCCGGCGGCCTCGGTCAACGCCTGCAGCGCCTTGCGCCGCCCGGCATCCATCGGCATCGCGCGCAGCGCCTGCAGATCGAGCTGCAGCGCTTTCTGCGTAGCCAGCAGCTGCGCGCGGTCGGCATCGTCGAAACTGCGCGCATACTGGGTCTGCAGACGTCGCGCCTCGGCCACCCGCGTGGCCAGGCGCGCGGCCAGGTCGCTGCCGCGCTGGTAGCTGGCCTGGCTGCGCGCCGCCTGTGCGCTGGCATGGCCGGTCCAGGCGTAGACGGCGGCGATCGCAACCAGGCCCAGGCCGCACACCCAGAGCGTGGCCTTGAGCTTGTTGGCCACGCTGAGCCGGTGCGGTTGCAGCCACAGCAGCAGGCCGGGGGATGCCGAGCGCAACGCGGCAAGGCGCGTGCGCACGGACCGGAGGTGGGGGACAACGGCCGACATGACAGACTCCAGGCGGAAAGACGCACCTGTATCGGCCGGAACCTGAGCGACTTTAGGCCATTTTCCTCCCAGCGCCACCGGCGGCGGGGGACGCGCTCTTTGTACCGGGCACAGGCGACGGCGGCATGACACCGCCGCCGCGCTTGACCTCAACCCCGGTTGCGGGAGCACAGTGAACCTCCCCTCCCCCCGGTGACTGCATGACGACGCTCGATGTCCCCCGCTACCTGCAACGCCTGGAGCTGGATGCGCCGCCACCGCTGACGCTGGCGGGCCTCACCCTGCTGCAGCAGCGCCACAATGCGCTGCTGCCGTTCGAGACCCTCAGCTGCCTGTTGCGCGATGCGGTACCGATCGACCTGGACAGCGTGCAGCGCAAGCTGCTGGACGACCGCCGTGGCGGTTACTGCTTCGAACTCAATGGCGGCCTGCTGGCGCTGCTGCAGGCGTTGGGATTCGATGCGCAGCCGTTGAGCGCGCGCGTACTGCTGGCCGCCCAGGACGGCGAACTGACCGCGCGCACCCATCTGCTGCTGCGCGTTGAGGTGGACGGCGATGACTGGCTGGTGGATGCCGGTTTCGGCAGCCTCACGCCGACCGTGCCGCTGCGCCTGCATGATCCACAGCCGCAGGCCACGCCGCACGAGCGCTATCGGCTGCGGCGACTGCCCGGTGACGGTGATTTCGTGCTGTCGGCCGAATCCAGCGATGGCTGGCGGGCGATGTACCGCTTCGACCTGCAGGCACCGGCACCGATCGACAACGTGGTGGGCAACTGGTACGTGTGCACGCATCCCGATTCCAGTTTCCCCGGCCAGCTGCGCGCGTCACTGACCGGGCCGGACTGGCGACGCACCATCGGCAGCGGCAACTACACCGAATACCGCCCCGGGCAGGCACCGGACAAGCGCCCGCTGCATGATGTTGGCGACGTGCGCGAGGTATTGCAGCAGCGCTTCGGCCTGCGGTTGCCGGACGATCCACGGCTGGACCCGGCGATCAACGACTGGCTGCAGCGTTCGCGCGCCGCGACGATGTAGCGGATGCACGCGCAGCGTCGTGCCATGCCTGGCGGGAGGCGTCATCAACAGCCGCCGGGCATGGGCTCGGCGCTACGGCATCCTGCGCGCCTGCAGCGCAATGCGGTTGCCTTCGCTGTCCACTATCTCGGCCACGCGCCAGTGGCCGGCATCGGCCGGGCCGAAGCGCAGCTCCGCGCCCGCCTTCAGCGCGCGGCCGAGGCTGGCGTCCAGGTCAGCAACCCCGATGTAGATGCGCGCCCCGTGCTCGGACGACTGGTAGTCGGCTCCCTGCACCAGCGCCATGCTGGCACCTGCGGCCTCGTCGGCAAACGGCAGGTAGGCCATCCTGCAGTCATGCAGCAGGATCGGGGCGTCCACCACCACCTGCAGCCAGTGCTGGTAGAACGTGATGGCCCGGGCCAGGTCACGGACCGGTATCTCGACGTGCAGAATCGGGTTCATGCGCGCAGCTTAGCCGGATACTGACACTCCCTTGCAGGGCAGCACTGGCATGCTGGACGGCCCCTTCCCCGCGGAGTCCTGCATGTCCCTGGCCGAACACCGAAGTGCGCTGGCACCGCTGGGCTTTCTGCGCGTGGCCATCAACCTGGGCAATCCAGTCCTGGCGCAGGGCGATGCGCGTTCACCCCGCGGGCCGTCACTGGAACTGGCCACCGCACTGGCGCAACGCATCGGCGTGCAGGCACGTTTCCGCTGTCACGACGCCGCAGCCTCGGTGGTCGCTGCAGCCAACGAGGATGGCTGGGACCTGGCCTTCCTGGCCATCGATCCGGCGCGCGCCGACCGCATTGCCTTCAGCGCGCCCTACGTCGAGATCGAAGGTACCTACCTGGTGCGCGAGGACAGCCCTGCACGGCAGGTTGACGACCTTGACCACGAGGGCCTGCGCATCGCGGTCGGGCGCGGGGCGGCCTACGACCTGTTCCTCAGCCGCGAACTGCGCCACGCCACGATCGAGCGGGCCGAGACGTCGGCAGCGGCGATCCGCCTGTTCGCGCAGCAGCGCCTGGATGCCGCCGCCGGCGTGCGCCAGCCGCTTGCCGCCTGGGCGCAGGCACACCCGGGCCATCGCGTCCTGGCCGACCGCTTCACCGCGATCCAGCAGGCCGTGGCGGCGCCGGCTTCGCGCCCGGCCGAAGCGTTGCAGGCCCTGTTCGACGAGGTGGAGGCGATCAAGGCCGGCCCGTTGCTGGAAGCCGCGTTCGGCCGTGCCGGGCAAGCGGTGACGCTGGTCCGATGACGGTAGCGTCGAGCCATGCTCGACGTTACAAGCGCGCGTTTTCCATGTGCCGCACGTGCTCGTCGGCCTGTGCGTGCAGCCAGTCGCGGAAGGCAAGGAAGCCGCGATGACGGGCAGACCGCTGCGGATAGACCAGCCAATGGGGCCAAGCCGTTTTCAGGCGCTGGCTGGACAGTGCCACCAGTTGGCCGGAGTCCAGCAGCAGGCGCGCGCGCGTCACCCGCCCCAGCGCCACGCCCACCCCGTCCAGTGCCGCGCGATGGTGCGCCTCCGAATCATCCAGCACCGCCACGAAGCGCGACGGAGGGCGCTGACCGCTCAGTGCAAACCATGCGCCCCACGCACCATCGGGATCGCCCAGCAGCGGCCATTGGTTCAGCGGCACCCGGTCGGTCCCTCCCATGCGTTCGATCAGCGCCGGGCTGGCCATCGGCAGCAGCCACTCATCGAACAGCGGTTCCACCACCAGGCCCGGCCATTGCCCGCTGCCCAGCCGCAGGGCCGCGTCGAACTGGCGCTGCCGCTCGAAATCGACCAGGCGTTCACTGGACTGCAGATTGATCTCGATCTGGGGGTGTGCTGCCACGAAGTGTCCCAGGCGCGGCACCAGCCACGCCGAGGCCATCGAGGGCACCGCACTGATCGTCAGCACGTGTTCGGCGCGCGCGGCATAGGGCTGGAAGGCTTCGTTGATCGCATCCAGATGCGGGCCCACCTGTTCCAGCAGGCGCTGGCCCTCCAGGGTGAGGGTGACGCCACGCGGCTGGCGGACCAGCAGCGGGTGCCCCAGGCGCTCTTCCAGCTGGCGCATCTGGTGGCTGAGGGCGCTGACGGTCAGGTTCATCGCCGCCGCCGCGCGCGACAGGTTGCCCAACCGTGCGGCGGCCACGAAGCCCTGCAGGGCGTGAAGCGGGGGACGGGACATCCGGCTTGAATTTCTCTCAAGGCTAGCTTGCGGAAATGTCGCTTTTTCGGCCCCCATGCTGCCCGTATCGTGCAGTCCACTCAAGTGGAGGCACGCTCATGAACATCTTCGGCAGCCTGTTGTTCCTGCACGGCCATGTGACCAACGCTGAACTGGCGCGGCAGCTGGCCAGCCCGTCTCCGGCCCCGCCGCGGCATGCACCGCAGCCGTCCGTGCCGGCGCCACGCCCGCGCTCCCGCTGAGGCCGTTCGCTCAGCGGGCATACCAGCGCTGAACGTGTTCGGGCAGCCACGGCATCGGATCGATGTCCAGCGCCCGCACTCCGTCCAGCGTGTCGCGCAGGGCGCGCTCGCCCGGCCCACCGGGCATGCGCAGGCCTTCGTCTTCCGGCAGCTGCACCGCCGCCCAGTCGTGCAGCCGGTCCAGGCGCAGTTCCCATGCGGCCCGCAACCATGCCCGCAGCGGGTAGCAGCGGTAGCCCTGGTCGTTCAACGCCTCGACGGCGATCAACAGTGCCTGGTTGGCACCGCGCACCCACTCTGTGTGCCCGCCGGCCTTGTCGTGCACCGTCATCGGCGCCGGCGCGCGGTGTGCCTTCAGCGGCGTGCGCAACCGGAGCTCCAGATCGCGGGCCTCGCGCTCGTTCTCGGCCTCCACCAACAGGCCCGCATCGAGATCGAAGAACTCGAACCAGCGCCGGTGCAGTGCAGTGATGCGCCCCAGCGGATCACGGGAGAAGCCGATCTTCGCGTAGTCCTCCCATGCGCAGGGGAAGACATAGGCAAAGACCCGGCCATCGGTACGGATATCCGCGTGCATGTGCGCAGGCTGCCTGTGCTGCAGCCCGGACGCAACCGGGCGTTACCGTGGGCGCGGCAGGCCTTCCTGCACCGCGGCCGTCAGGTCCGCAACGGCCGCAGGCCGCGCTTCGATGGTGCAGCTTCATGCAGCCGCAGCGGACTATCCTTGCCGATCGCCCCTGTCATCGGCCATTGCCATGCCGTCTCCTGCGCCTGCACACCTGCCGGTCTCATCGATCACGCTCGAAGCCGGCTCCTTGGCGGTGATCCACCAGCACCATGCCGACACCGCGCGCCAGCCGGCATCGCTGACCAAGCTGATGACGGCCTACGCCACCTATGCGTGCGTTGAAGGGCGCGGACGCTGCTGGGACGACGCCGTCACCATCGCCGCCGAGGATGTGCATGCCGTAGCCGATGATGAAACACGCATGGGCCTGGTCCCAGGCGAAACGATCACGCTGGCGCGCCTGCTGGAAGGGCTGATGGTCGTCTCCGGCAATGATGCCGCGCTGGCGATCGCGCGCCACCTGGACGGATCGCAGGCCGCATTCCTGCAGCGCATGAACCACCACGCGCACCAGCTCGGCCTGCGCAGCACCTGGTTCGCCAGCGTCTCTGGCATCACCACGCCGCATCACGCCTCCAGCGCGCGCGACATGGCGGTGCTGGCCGCCTGCCTGCTGAACGATCATCCGCAGATACTGGCGATCACCGCGCAGCGCGCGTTCGCGCATCGCAGCGTCAACCGCAGCAACCAGAACGCCCTGCTTGGCGAGGACGGCGTGGATGGACTGAAGACCGGCTATACCCGGGCCGCAGGCTTCTGCCTGGCGGCGACCGCCTGCCGGCCAGTACCTGGGCGGGAGCAGCCAGTGCGCCTGGTCACCGTGGTGCTGGGCTCCGGAAGCCGCGACGCGCGCGACGCGCTGGTGCGCGACCGCCTGGCCGCAGGATTCGCTGCACTGGCCACCGCCTGAGCGGCGGTGCGCCTCAGCGCCGCTTGACCGTGGCCACGATCAGCCGCTGCAGCTCGGCTTCGGCGTTGGCCTTGTCCAGCGCGCCTGCCATCACGCCCTCCGACAGGGTCTCGGCGGCGCCGAGGATGGCCCAGCGCCCCGCCAGCGGCACGGTGCCGTCGGCGGCGAACGGCCCCAGCCAGACCTGGCAGTTGTCGATGAAGTCCTGCTGGTAGCGCCGACGTACCTCATGGAGTTCCGGCGCGCCCACCAGCGCAGCGAGGATGCCCTGCACTTCACTGCCCTGGCTGAGGACGCAGTCGATGTAGCCGGAGGCGATGGCCGCCGCACGATCGGCCAGTTGTGCCCTGGCACGGCCGATACGCTCGTGGAAGACCACGGTCTGCCGCCCGTCATAGTCATCGTAGAGCGCCGCCAGCAGTCCGTTGCGGGTCACGAAGTGATCGTAGGCCACCGGCTTGGTCACACCGGCCGCCTCAGCCAGCCGCCCCAGCGTCAATGCGTCGGTGCCTTCTTCGCCGATCAGCGCCCAGGCCACGTCCAGCAACTGGCGGGCGCGTTGCTCGCGGGTCAATCGGCGGCGCGTGGGGGCGGCGTGGGCGGGCATCGGCGGAACATGGCGATCAGTGCGTCGGAGCGCCGATTTTACGGCCGATCGCCAACGCGGTCTGCAGATGCGCGTCAGCCGCACCGGTATCGGCGTCCAGCAGCAGATCGGACGACAGCACCGGCGCACCGCAGTAATCGAAGATGCCCCTGTCGATCTGGGTCTTCATCGCCGCAGCGTAGCCACGGCGTTCGACCATCTCCGCGCCGGCGCCGCCGAGGGCCACCAGGTGCACGCGCAGCCGCTGCAGCTTCTTCTGCACTTTGCCGTCGGCGCCATCCTGGTAGGCCCAGCCCTGGGTGAAGACGCGGTCGATCCATCCCTTCAGCACTGCCGGCAACGACCACCAGTACAGCGGATAGACCAGCACCAGCGCATCACTGGCATCCAGCCGAGCGTGCTCGGCCGCGACATCGGCAGGCACCGCGCCGGTGCCGCGGAACAATGCCTGGTCGTGGCGGTTGAAGCGCGGATCGAAGCCTTCGGCGATCAGGTCGGCGTAGGCCACGGTGTTACGGCTGTCGGCGCCGCAGATGGCGTCGCCGATGCGATGCGCGATCGCGTGGGTGAGTGAACCGGGTTCCGGGTGGGCAATGACAATCAGGCTGTGCATGAGGTGCTCCGCAATCAATACCTACCAATAGTAGGTAGAGGATCGCGGGATACCAGCGTCATGCGTGGGATGCTGTTTTCGTGTCCGCCGTATAGTGCGTCGGTTGCCCGAAGGAGGTTGGAGGATGCACGCACGCCTGTCTGCGCTGTTGCTGGCCCTGCTGTGGGCCGTGCCCGCATGGCCGGCCCTGGCCGGTGAACTGGGCCCGGCCGAATCGGCCGCCCTGCGCCAGGATGCGCAGGCGATGATGGCGGCATTCGCGCGCGGCGACACCGACCTCATCATCGCGCGCACCCATCCGAGCCTGAAGCAGCTGGCCGGAGGCGACGAGGCCTATGCACAGATGGCCCGCGACACGGTCAAGGCGCTGCGCAGGGCCGGGGTCAGCGTCATCAGCGATGAAGCCGGCGTACCGGGCCGCACCTACGCGGCCGGCGACGAAGAAGTCTGCTTCGTGCCGCGCCAGTCACTGCTGCGCGTCCGCGAAGCACCGATGCGCAGCACCTCGTTCCTGGTCGCCGTGCGCCGCACCGGTACAACGCAATGGCGCTACCTGGACGGCGCGGCGATGCTGGACAACCCGGCACTGCTGCGGCAGCTGCTGCCGGCGCTGGAGCCGGGCGTGCCGCTGCCCAGCGGTGGGATGGAAGCGCTGTAGCCGCAGGCGCGCGTCCCTTCACGCACGGGGTGGCTCCATTGCAGGCCTGGGCCTGCGTCAGCGGAACAGCGTGTTCAACGCCGCGCCCGAAGCCGCCTGCTGCAGGCCATCGAAGCGGCCGTCCTGCATGATCGGCTCGACGGCCTGCATCAGCCCACCCCATGCCGCGCGCGCCAGCGCACCGCCCAGGCTGATCCGGCGCACGCCGAGGTCGGCCATCTCCTGCAGGCGCAGCGGTGTCGGTCCCCCCACCAGCAGGTTCACCGGCGTCGAGCCCGCAGCGGCGACCACGGCACGGATCTGCTCGCGCGTGCTGATACCCGGGGCGTACAGCACATCGGCGCCGGCCTCGGCATAGGCGCGCAGGCGCCGCAGGGTGTCCTCCAGGTCGGGCACGCCAACGAAGAAATTCTCGGCGCGCCCGACCAGCAGCACGTCGGCCCCGGCACGGTCGATGGCCGCACGGGCGGCGCGCAGTCGCTCCACTGCCTGGTCGATCGGACGCAGCGGTGCATCGGCCACGCCGCTGGCATCCTCGATCGACAGCGCCGCGATACCGGTGTCGATGGCCGCCGCCACCGCCTCTTCCACTGCCTGCGGCGTTGCGCCGAAACCATCGCCGAAGTCGGCATTCAACGGCAGCGACGTCGCCGCCGCCATCAGGCGCAGATGGGCCAGCGTGGCCTGCAGCGAAACCGCGCCATCCGGCCGCCCTTCGCTCCAGGCACAGCCGGCGCTGGTGGTCGCCAGCGCCTGGAAGCCTTGCCGCTGCAGGTAGCGGGCGCTGCCCACGTCCCACGGATTGGGCAGCACGAAACAACCGCGCGCATGCAGCTGGCGGAAACTTGCGCGCTTGCGCTGGGTGTCGGCATCGAGCGGGGTCATGGCGGGCTCCTGGGCAGGCAGTCCTGCACCCTAGCCCGCCCCGCGGCGGCACTCAATCACGGCGTGGGCCAAGCTGCATGAGGTGATGCCGCCTGCTTATTGGACGCCGCCGGGTGCACTGCCCGAGCGTGCTTGCCTGCCCTACAGTGCCCCACGGAGCCCCGATGCACCCGGACCCGCAGCCCCTGATCGACGCCAGCGACGATGACGCCCGCTGGGCCGACCTGCTTTCGCCCGCGCGCCGTCGCCTGATCGCGTCGGCCGGGCTGGCCGCTGGCGGCCTGGCCAGCGCGTCGGCCGCCAGCGCGGCCCCGCGCAGTGACAGCGCCGCGAACACCACCGAACCGGGGCGCCCCGGATTCCGCGCCATCGTCCCGCCGCCGGCGAAGGGCCGCAGTCCCTGGGGGCTGGCCACGGCCAGCGAACCGACCCCGCGCCCGCCCAGCGTGCGCCCTGGCGAGGCCACGCTGCCCACGGCCCCGCGCGCCTACACCGACATCAAGAGCTACCACGCGCATATCTACTTCGACGAAGACAGCTTCGAGAAGGCCGCACTGCTGCGGCGCTGGGCCGCCGAACGCTTCCCGGTGGAACTGGGCAACTGGAACCTGGAGCCGCGCGGCCCGCACGTCACCCCGTCGTTCTATTTCGGCTTCACCAACGACCTGCTGCCGGTGCTGGTGCCGTGGCTGCAGCTCAACAGCCTGGGCCTGACCATCCTGATCCACCCCAACACCGGCGATGGCCGCGCCGATCATCTGTACTACGCGTTGTGGGTGAACCGCGCGCAGCCGGTGAATGCCTACAACTGGCCGGTACCCAGACCCGGCGAACGCGAGCCGCTGGAGGAAGTCTTCCCGAACGTGGTGCCGACCGTGCCGCTGGAGACGTGAGCGCGCAGATGCACCGTGGCGGGTGCGCACCGGACCTTGGGCTGCCCCTCGGTGGGTGCGTAGCGTGCTGCGCACCGAACTTCCTTCATCCACGCATGGCGTGGATCTACTGATCGGTGGTCTCATCCACGCATGGCGTGGATCTACCGCATCGCGGCCCATGGCGACATCAGTCTTCTCCCCGCCTGCCGCCATCGTCGGCCTACGTGCATGCATCCGCCACCTGCCCGGCGTTCAGCGCGCCTTGATCCGGCGCTCGGCATACGGCCGCAAGCCCTTCGGCGAATTTCAAACGATCGATTGAAACGCTGCAAACTTCGCCGAACTGGACAGCATCCGCCGGTTCCGCCAGACTGCCGCCCTTTCCCGTCTACCGGATCCCATGGCGAAGCTGCTGGTCCTGCACGGCCCCAACCTCAACCTGCTCGGTACCCGCGAGCCGGAGGTCTACGGCCACACCACGCTGGCCGACATCGACCAGGCCCTGGCGACCCAGGCTGCCTCCGCCGGGCACGCGGTGGAAAGCCTGCAGTCCAACGCCGAGCATGTCCTGGTGGACCGCGTGCAGGCCGCGCGCAACGACGGAACCGCGTTCATCCTGATCAACCCCGCCGCCTTCACCCACACCTCGGTGGCCCTGCGCGATGCGCTGGCGGCGGTGGCGGTGCCGTTCATCGAGATCCACCTGTCCAACCCGCATGCCCGCGAACCGTTCCGCCAGCACAGCTACTTCAGTGACAAGGCGGTGGGCGTGGTATGCGGCTTCGGTGCCGACAGCTACCGCTACGCGATGGACGCGGCGTTGCTGCGCGTATCCGCCACCTGATTGTCGACCCGGGCGCCCTCGGCGCTCTCCTCACCTAGATAGAAACCAAAGAGGCCCTCATGGATCTGCGCAAAATCAAGAAGCTGATCGACCTGCTGGAAGAGTCGAACCTGGCTGAAATCGAAATCAAGGAAGGCGAAGAGTCGGTGCGCCTGTCGCGCGCCCCGGTGGCCGGCTATGCCGCCCCGGTCGCCGCGCCGGTGTATGCCGCTCCGGCCGCCCCGGCGCCGCAGGCGATGCCGATGCAGTCGCCGACCGAAGCCTCCACCGGCGGCAGCGCCAAGCCGGGCCCGGCACTGCCGGAAGGCCACGTGCTGCGCTCGCCGATGGTCGGCACCTTCTACGCCTCGTCCGCCCCGGACAAGCCGGCCTTCGTCACCGTGGGCCAGCAGGTCAAGGAAGGCGAAACCCTGGCCATCATCGAAGCGATGAAGATGTTCAACCCGATCGAAGCCGACACGTCCGGCACCATCGTTGCCATCCTCGGCGAGAACGGCCAGCCGGTGGAATTCGACCAGCCGCTGTTCGTGATCGGCTGAGGGGCGCGCCATGCTCGACAAAGTCGTCATCGCCAACCGAGGGGAGATCGCGCTGCGCATCCTGCGCGCGTGCCATACCCTCGGCATCCGCACGGTGGCCGTGCACTCCACGGTCGACCGCAACCTCAAGCACGTGGCCATGGCCGACGAGTCGGTCTGCATCGGCCCGGCGCCGTCGCCGCAGAGCTACCTCAACATCCCGGCCCTGATCGCGGCAGCGGAAGTCACCGATGCCCAGGCCATCCACCCGGGCTACGGCTTCCTGTCGGAGAACGCCGACTTCGCCGAACGCGTGGAAGAATCCGGCTTCATCTTCATCGGCCCCAAGGCCGACACCATCCGCATGATGGGTGACAAGGTCGAAGCCATCCGCGCGATGAAGGCCGCGGGCGTACCGTGCGTGCCCGGCTCGGGCGGCCCGCTCGGCGAGGACATCGTCGCCAACACCAAGATCGCCCGCGAGATCGGTTACCCGGTCATCATCAAGGCGGCCGGCGGTGGCGGTGGTCGCGGCATGCGCGTGGTGCACGCCGAAGCCTCGCTGAAGACCTCGATCGAAACCACCAAGAGCGAGGCCAAGGCCGCGTTCGGCAATGGCGAGGTCTACATGGAGAAGTTCCTGGAGAATCCGCGCCACGTGGAAATCCAGGTGCTGGCCGACGGACAGGGCAATGCCATCCACCTCGGTGAGCGCGACTGCTCGATGCAGCGCCGCCACCAGAAGGTGGTGGAAGAGGCACCGGCGCCGGGCATCACCGCCGAGCAGCGCGAGCAGATCGGCAAGGTCTGCGTGGAAGCCTGCATCCGCATCGGCTACCGCGGCGCGGGCACGTTCGAGTTCCTGTACGAGGACGGCCGCTTCTACTTCATCGAGATGAACACCCGCATCCAGGTGGAACATCCGGTCACCGAAATGGTCACCGGCATCGACCTGGTGGCCGAGCAGCTGAAGATCGCCGCCGGCCAGAAGCTGTCGATCAAGCAGAGCGACGTGGTGCTGACCGGCCATGCCATCGAGTGCCGCATCAACGCCGAAGATGCTGAAACCTTCGTACCGAGCCCGGGCACCATCACCGGCTTCCATCCGCCGGGCGGCCCCGGCGTGCGCGTGGACACCCACATCTACAGTGGCTACCGCGTGCCGTCGAACTACGACTCGATGATCGGCAAGCTGATCGTGCACGGCCCGGACCGCGAAACCGCCATCGCCCGCATGCGGGTGGCACTGAGCGAGATGGTGGTCGACGGCATCAAGACCAACATCGCGCTGCAGCAGCGGATCATGCGCGACAAGGGCTTCCAGGCCGGTGGCCAGAACATCCACTACCTGGAAAAGCGCCTGGCCGAGCGCAAGAACAAGCCGATCGCACTGACCTGATCGGCAGCAGGGACTGGACACGGAAAGGGCGGGGATATCCCCGCCCTTTTCTGTTGCTGTGGAGCCGATGCCGCAAAGCACGGCCGGGCAGGGGCTGGGCCCTGCAGCGGGCGCGTCAGCGCTTGTCGGCCACGTCGGCCGGAATCTGCGAATGGGCCAGCGGCCGCACGCCATTGGGCGAGGTCGGATCGACGATCACCATGGTTTCGGTGGAACCATCCGGCCACACCACCTGGAAGGTGCTGCCGGCCGGCAATGAAGCGAACGGCATGCCGCTCTGCGCGCGATAGACCGCAGCCACCTGGCTGGCGCCGGCGCGGCGCACGTCTTCCTGCGCCTTCACCGTGGTCAGCTCCACCTTCGACAGGTGCCGGTAGCGATCCTCGTAGGTATCGATCATCAGCAGGCCGACCGCACCGGCCGAGTACGCCACGAACAGCGCCACCCAGAACCAGAACTTGGCCCCATGCAGGAATCGACGGTAATTCATCGCCCGTCCCTCTTTCCAACCAGTCGCTTGATCCATTCCTTCATTTTCCCAGCACCTTGCCGCGATACCGCAGCGTCATACACGAAATCCCGGAAATCCTGCGCCCCATCCTGCGAACAGATCCCTCCGTTCGCGCAAAAACTGTTGACCAGCACGCTGTCGGCCCCACACGGCAGACCGAGTTCGCAGGCCGCAAGCCGCCATGCAAGCTCGCTGAGCTGCTCGCCCGCCACCAGGCCATCCAGCGCGCGGTCACCCGCCGCACGTACGCCCATGGCCGGCGCGATGGCCATGTAGGCCTCCGGATCGCGCGAGGTGCGCACGCGCTCGACCAGGTCACGGCGGTACTCGGCGCTGTCGTGCAACGGCTCGCCCTCGGCGAACAGCGACGCTTCCGCGGCCAGGTTGCCCTGCGCGGCCGCCTTGCGGCGCTCGGCCAGCACCAGTGCCGCGCCCAGCTTGTCGCCCGGGACGAAACCGCCGCACCGCTGCGCCACGCGCTCGCGCGCCTCGATCATCGCCGGCGCCGCCGTCAGCCCCAGCCCGCTCAGCACGTTGTTGTCCAGGCGGTAACCGCCCGGGTCGAGCGCGTACTGGGCGCAATAGTCATAGACGCGGCTGAGCATCCAGCGCGCTTCGTGGTTGCCGGTGTCGGCCTGCACGCGCAGGCGCTGCGCGTAGGCATACAGGTCGCTGGCGTCTTCGATGTCGGCGCGAAGGTCCAGCGGCAGGCCCGACGGCAGCATGTTGCCGCGCTCGAAGGCCGCCAGCCGCCGCGCCAGCGCCTCGGGGACCACCGGCAGCGATGCGGCGCTGTCAGCACTGGCCACTGCGGTCGGCAGCTCCGGCGATGGCGATGCCACCGCCGCCGCATGGCCGCTGGCCCGGTACCCGGCCACGCCCAGCACGGCCACCGCCGGCAGCACGAGCAACCAGGTTTTCAGGGTCGGAGCCAGGGCCATCGGCGAGGTGAGCGTTCACGGCACGCAGCAAAGCGCCGAGTTTAGCAAGGCCCGGCAGGGCTGTCTGAACTGCCCCCGTTCATATCGAGGCGGCATCTCAGGCAATACGGAGACGCCCCGATGGTCTAGCATGGCCCCCTTTCCCGCGACTGTCCCCACCGCCATGCCGTTCCTGGAACTGACCCTGCGCTGCACCGAAGCCACCCAGCCCCGCTATGAGAATGCGCTGGAGGACGTCGGCGCCCTGGCCGTGACCCTGCTCGATGCCGAAGCCGACACCAGTAACGAACAGGCCATCCTCGAACCCGGCGTGGGTGAAACGCCGCTGTGGGACACCCTGGTGCTGAGCGCACTGTTCCCCGCCGACAGCAATGCGCTGTTGCTGCTGGCCGCCCTGGAATCGTTCGATCCGGAACTGGACTGGAGCAACGGCAGCTTCCGTGCCGTCGAGGATGAGGACTGGGAACGGGCCTGGCTTGACCAGTTCCAGCCGATGGATTTCGGCAGCCGGACCTGGATCGTGCCGTGGAACCATGAACTGCCGGACGCCGCGCAGGCCGCCGATGCTGCCGTGGTGCGGCTGGACCCGGGCCTGGCCTTCGGCTCGGGCACCCATCCGACCACCGCCCTGTGCCTGCGCTGGCTGGACCAGCTGGCCGTCGATGGCCTGCTGCAGGGACAGCGCGTGCTCGACTTCGGCTGTGGCTCGGGCATCCTCGCGCTGGCCGCGTTGAAGCTGGGTGCCGCCGAAGCGATCGGCGTGGACAACGACCCGCAGGCGCTGGTCGCCACCGCCGACAATGCCGAGCGCAACGGCGAGCAGGCCCGCATGCACGTGTACCTGCCGCAGGACGAACCGGTCGCCACCTACCCCATCGTGGTTGCCAACATCCTCGCCTCGGCACTGGACGCGCTGGCCGAGCTGCTGGCCGCGCGCGTTGCCGTCGGGGGCCGCATCGCCCTGTCGGGCATCCTGCAGAGCCAGGAAGGCGAACTGCTGCAGCGCTATGCCACATGGTTCGACGACCTGCAGGCCACCCAGGATGGCGACTGGATGCGTATCACCGGCGTGCGCCGGGCCTGATCATGATTGAATGACCGCTGGATCCGAGCCCGCACCCTGAGCATGTCCGAGCCGACCCCGCCGCGCCGTCCCCTGGCCACCTTCCTGCGCCCCGCGCCGGAAGGCGAGGCCGCACCTGAGACCGACGCGCGCACGCCCGAACCGGCAATGCATGACGTTGCGGCGCCGCCCCGCGACCCGGTCGATGCGCCCGTGCCGCCCAGGGCAGAGACACAACCGTTCGACGACGCCGTCATCGCCGACGAGGCGGTCGTGGTCGAACCCGTGGTGGCGGCCCCGGTGCCGCAGGCGGTGGCCAGCGATGCGCCAAGCTTCCTGGGCACGTCACGCCCCCGCGTACTCCCGGTGCCGCGCTGGCACTGGGGGCTGGTCGCCGCGCTGGCACTGCTGCTGATCCTGCAGAGCGTGCTGGCCGATCGTGACCGGCTGGCCGCCGACGCCGGCAACCGCGCCTGGCTCGGCGCACTGTGCGGCGTGCTGCGCTGCAGCCTGCCGGTGTGGCACGAGCCGACCGCGTTCACCATGACCAGCCGCGAGATCCGCCCCCTGCCCGGGCAGGCCGGTGTGCTGCAGGTGCAGGCCAGCATCCGCAACGATGCGCGCTGGGCACAGGCCTGGCCGGACCTGCGCCTGTCACTGTCCGATGCCGATGGCCGGGTGATCGGCAGCGGCGTGTTCACGCCCGCGCAGTACCTCGGCGAAAGCCCGGGCACGACCGTGCTGGAACCGGGCCAGAGCGCGCGCATCGCGTTCCGCGTGCAGGAGCCCGCCGCGTCCACCGTCGCATTCACCTTCGACTTCCTCTGACCAAGGTAGAGGCGACCAGCCGTGGCAGGTCGGGCACGCTCGCGCTAGACTGGCCGCCACCACCTCGTCCGGCCGCGCGCTCCGCGCGCACGGGCCAACCAGATCGGGAACCCCCTTGAACGCTGTCCTCTCTCGTCCTGACAACAGTCGTGGCGCTCCCCGGCCACCGCTGCGTGAACACGTCGCCCAGTCCGTACGCCGCTACCTGCGTGACCTCGATGGCTGCGACGCGGACGATGTCTACGAGATCGTGCTGCGCGAGATGGAAATCCCGCTGTTCGTGGAAGTGCTCAACCACTGCGAAGGCAACCAGAGCCGCGCCGCAGCGATGCTGGGCATCCACCGCGCGACCCTGCGCAAGAAGCTGAAGGAATACGGCATCAGCGCGTAAGCGCGCGGGTGGGCCGTGCCGGCCGCTGGTCGGCAACCCAATGAACGATGGCAGGTTGATGTTGCTGTTGCCGGCCAGCGGCCGGCACTACCGGTGCATCCACGCCATGCGTGGATGCATCCCCGGCGGATCCCCGGCCCGTCCAGTAGATCCACGCCATGCGTGGATGAAGCCCGGCGACGTCAGCCGCCGCCGCCCGCCTTCCAGTAATACCGCACCACGTGGAAGAACACCGGCGCGGCGAAGCACACCGAATCCAGCCGGTCGAGCATGCCGCCATGGCCCTCGATCATGTGCCCCCAGTCCTTGATGCCGCGATCGCGCTTGATCGCCGACATCACCAGGCCGCCCCAGAACCCCATCAGGTTGATCAGCAGCGACAGGCCGAACGCCTGCAGCGGGGTGAACGGGGTGATCCACCACAACGCCGCGCCCAGCGCGCTGGCGCTCAGCACGCCGCCCACGAAGCCTTCCACCGTCTTCGACGGCGACAGCTTCGGTGCGATCAGGTGCCGGCCCAGCAGCTTGCCCCAGATGTACTGCAGCACGTCCGAAGACTGCACCACGATCACCAGGAAGGCGAACAGCAGCACGTTGCGCGACGGGTCATGGCCGGGCACGTGCAGGTTCAGCAGCAGCGGCACATGCGAGATGCAGAACACGCAGATCATCAGCCCCCACTGCACCTTCGCCGTGCGCTCCAGATAGTGCGTGGTATCGCCGCCGATGGTCGACAGGATCGGCAGGAACAGGAACGCATAGACCGGAATCAGCAGCGTGTACATGCCATACCAGTCGATCCACACCAGGTAGTACTGCCACGGCAGCACGATGTAGAACGCGGCCAGCAGCGCGTAGTAGTCACCCGAGCGCGTCGGCGCCAGGGTGATGAATTCGCGCAGCGCGAACAGCGAAATGACCGCGAACAGTACGATCACCCCGGCACGACCGAAGAACAGCGCCAACCCGACCACGAGCGCCATCACCCACCAGGCACGGATGCGCGAGACCAGGTTGGCGATCACTGCACTGGGCCGCCCACGCTGGCGCCAGCGCAGGGTTTCGGCGACCAGCGTGGCCAGCACCAGCACCGCACCTACGCCGGCAAACAGCAGGCCGGTCTGCTGGCCGACACTCTGCGTTGCCAGATCGCCAGATACATCCAGCACGAAACTCATGCACGACCTCCATTCGGCGCCAGGTCCAGCAGCGCCTGCCTGCTGCGGGCCAGGAATGCGGCCTTGTCCTCGTCGGCCTGCAGCCGCAGCGGCGTGCCGAAGGTGGCCGTGCACAGCAGCGGCAGCGGCAGGAACCGGCCCTTGGGCATCACCCGCTTCAGGTTGTCGATCCACACCGGCACGAACTCCAGCTCCGGCCGTTGCCGCGCCAGGTGGTAGATGCCGCTCTTGAACGGCAGCAGCGGCTCATCGCCCACGTTGCGGGTGCCTTCCGGAAACAAGATCAGCGAGCAGTCTTCGTCCACCGCGTCACGCAGCGCCTGGAGCGGATCCTGCTGGCGATGGCCGGCCTCGCGCTCGACCAGCACGCCGTGGAACACCGCATCGATCAGGTAGCGGCGCAGGCCGTCGCGCTGCCAGTACTCGGCAGCAGCCACCGGGCGCACCTGGCGCCGCAACGCCGGTGGCATCGACGACCAGATCAGCACGAAATCACCATGGCTGGCGTGGTTGCCGTAGTACACGCGGCGCTCGCTGGACGGCGCACAGCCGATCCACAGGGCGCGTGCCCCGGTCACTACATGGATCGCGCCACTGCAGGCGCGTGCAATCAGTTCGGCGAACATCGGCCCCTCCGGTTCACGTCTGCGGCCACAACACGGCAATTAGCAGCAGTGCAAACTGCACGGCCGTCAGCAGGTACTGCCGCAACAGCAGGCGGCGCATGCCGGCCCAGCGCAGGTCCCACCCGCGCAGCGGCGCGTCGGGCGGTGCGCGGCGCAGGCCACTGTCGTGCAGCAGCTGGTCGGTACGGCGCGCAGCGGCTTCGCCGTCCAGGCCTTCATCGCGCAGCAGTTGTAGCAGGCCGGCGTCCAGCCCGACCCGCCATGCGTGGTAAGCCTGTGCGATGCCCGCGGCAATGCTGAGCAGCAACAGGCCGGCGGCGATCATCGCCAGCCCGGGTTCGACGCCCAGCAGCAGCAACGCTGCCAGCAGCAGCCCCAGCGACAGCGATGCCGGCCACCGTCCCTGGCGCAGCAACAACTGCATGGTCGCCAGATCGGGCACCGGGCTCATGCGCCGGCCCCCGCCGCAGCAGCAATGGCGCGCAGATGTGCCGGGCCCAGCACGATGCCGGGGCGTGCAGCGCGCACGATCGCCACCGCCCCTTCGGCATCGGCGGCACGCCCACTGCGGAGCAGCCAGGCGGCAACTCCGGCGGCACTGCGTGAGTAACCCAATGCGCAGCACACCAGCAGCGGCCCCTGTACCCGCAGTCGCTCAATGGCCTCGGCCGCCTCGCGCAACTGGTGCGGCGTGGGCACCACCAGGTCCAGCATCGGCACGCTGGCATACGCCGCGCCCGGCGCGCGGCAGGACAGCTCGGCACAGGCATCGACCACGCCCATCAGCGGTGCTGGCAACGCCGCGCAGGGAATGCGCCCCAGCCACACGCCGTCCGTCACCGGCACCGGCTGCGGCGCACGCCGCGTCCACAGCCGCGAATTGATCCAGGCCGCGCCCAGGTACGGCGCCAGCAGCCAGCGTGCCGCCATGCTCAGGCGGCCATCGGCGCGCTTCTGGAACACCGCCGTACCGAGCCCGGCATAGGCCAGCGCCACCAGCAGCAGCGACACCACCGGCCACAGCAGCCACAACGCCATGCCGCGCAGCAGGACCACAGGCACCAGCAGCACGGCGGCGCCCAGCAGGTACAGCACCGCCCATCGCCAGCGTCTGCCATCCCGCACGGTGCGCCAGGCGCGCAACGGTGGCGTGCCCTGCTCCGGCCACAGCCACACGCACAGCCAGCCGGCCAGCAGGCCGGTCGGGATATCGATGAAATGATGCTGGAACGTGGTCAGCACCGAAACGCCGATCAGCAGCGCCCACACGTGCAGAACCCAGCGCCACACGCCGTGCAGGTACTGCGCGAACTTCACCCACAGCACGATCAACAGCACGATGTGCAGCGACGGTGCCTGGTTGAACGGCTTGTCGAAGCCCAGCAGCACATCGAACAGCCAGCCGAACATACCGCCGATCTCCGGTCGTTCGAAGCTGAAGCGCAGCGGCCACAGCAGGAAGCAGCTCACGGCGATCAGCTGCGCACTGAACAGCCGCAACGCGTGCCGGTCCAGCTCCAGGCGCTGCCGGCACAGGAAGAACGAGATCGCGTAGAACAGGTCGATCGACCAGTACGGCACGATCGTCCACGGTACGAACGGAATGTGGGTTTCCCAGGCGAACGCCATGACCGGCAGCGTGGCGTGGCGGCCGGCCATCCAGTTGGCGAAGCCATAGCTGGCGAAGAAGAACGGACCCAGCAGCGCCAGCCACAACAGGGCGCGTCGCCAGGGGCGCCCCTCTGCGGCCAGTGGGGATGCGGCGAGCGTCGCCATCACGCGGTCCGGCGCGCCAGCGACACGGTGAAGATGCCGAAGTCGTCGATACGCTGCGCCACCTTCTCGAACCCGGCCAGGCGCACCAGCTCGTCCATCTCCTGCTGGGTACGGCGGCGCATCACCCAGGCCGCGCCACCGCGGTGGCTGGTCAACGCACGGGCGATGAATTCCAGCTGCGGGTGCCAGGGCTGGCCGGTATAGGCCAGGTAGCCGCCCACCGGAACGGTCGCGGCGATGCCCATCAGCGAGCGCAGCACAGCGTCGTTGTCGGGGAACAGTTCGTACAGGCCCGAGACCACCGCCAGCGTCGGCGCCGGATCGACCCTCGCCAGCTGTGCCGGATCGAACGCATCGCCCTGCTCGAAGCGTGCGATATCAGCCGCGCCCAGGCGCTCGATCAACGCCTGGCCCTGGGCCACGTTCAGATCGCTGAAGTCGCGCAGCACGATGCGGTCGGCGCGCTGCTCGCCCTGGCCCAGCGCTTCGAGCACATAGCGGCCATGGCCGGCGGCGACGTCCAGCACGCGCACCGGCGTGCCTTGCCCGCGCAGGCGCTGTGCAGCGTCGCGCAGCAGTTCCTGCAGGTGCTGGCCACGCACGCGAATGCCCCGCCAGCCGATCGCGTCCAGGTAGTTGCGGTCGATCATCCGCCCCAACGGGCCCTTGCCGCGTGCTTCGTCGCGGTAGATGTAATCCAGCGTGCTGCCCGAATCGAAACCGGTCTGCAGGCCCAGCGCGATGCCTTCGGACAACCGGCCACCGAAGCGCAGGCCACCGCGCACTACGCGCCAGCGCAGGTCGGCCAGGCTGTTGCGCTCCGGCGGCCAGGCCAGGATCTCGGACTCTTCGAAGGTCGGCCCGTGGCGGTGCGCATCGCGCCGTGACAGCTCGCGCAACGGTTCGGCGAAACGCGCCTGGATGAAGCTGCGGATGCGCGCCAGTGCCGGTGCGCGATCGCGTTCACCCAGCGTGTCGTGGAAGAAGCCCGGCAGGTGCACGCGCTCCTTGATCGGGCTGGACAGGCGCTCGTAGAAGCGGTCCTGCGGGCCGCGATGCACCACGAAGTCGGAACCGGACACCAGCAGCTGCACCGGCACGCTGATGGCCTGCGCATCGGCGACGATGCGGTCAGCCGCTTCGTACAGGCCCAGCAGCACGCGCACCGAGATCGGCCGGGTGATCAGCGGGTCGGTGCGATAGCTTTCCACCCGCGCCGGATCATGGGTCAGCCACTGCGGCTTGACGTAGCTGTTGACGAAGAAGTTGCCGCGCAGCTTCTGCATCAAGGCCAGGCCCGGGCGCGCGAACGGTACGTACAGCTTCACCTTGAACGCCGGCGAGGCCATCACCAGCGCGCGCAGGCGTGGGGCGTAGTCGTGCACCCAGGTCGCGGCGACCACCGCGCCCACGCTCTGCGCGATCACCACGATGTCTTCCACCGCGATACCGTGCTCGGCGCCGATGTGCGCGATGAAGCTGTCCAGGTCGCGCACCAGCGCCGGGAAGCCCGGTGCATCGCCACGCGCGCCCGGCGAGCGGCCATTGCCGCGTGCATCCCAGGCGAAGAAGGCGGTGTCGGGCAGGTCCAGCTCATCGACCAGGTGGGTGACCCGCCCGGAGTGCTCATGGCCGCGGTGCAGCAGCACGATGGCCCGGGTGGCCGGCGTTGCGGTGGAGCCCGCCCAGTACCGGTAGAACAGCGGTACCTGGTCGAAGCTGTGGAATTCCCGTTCCTGCGCCTGACGCATGCAATCTCCTGATTGTCTTTTTGTATCTGCTTGATTAATTCGGCGAAACCGCCGCTTCCCGCAGTCCGCGACGGACGCGGTTGATCATCGTCAGCACGCACAGCACCGCCAGGGCCGCGGCCACGCCGGTGACCGTCGTCGCGCCAACCCACTCGAACGCCAGCAGCAGGCCCAGCACACCGATCACGAAGGCGCGGTCGCTCTTGCCCATCGGGCCGTCATAGCGACGGCTGGCACCGACCATCAGCCCCAGCACACCGGCGTACTCGCTCAGCGCCGCCGCCCAGGCCAGCAGCCACAGCGCCTCGGTGCGCACGCCCGGCACGCTGAGCAGGCTCAGGTACAGCGCCGCGTCGGCAATCACATCGCACAGCTCGTTCAGATAGGCGCCCAGCCGCGACTGCTGGCCGAACTCGCGGGCCAGCATGCCGTCCACGGCGTTGAGCGCCATGCGCAGCAGCATCCACAGCGGCAGCAGCAGGTACAGCAGGGGCTGGGCCGGCGCGCAGCACCATACGGCGGCGGCCACCAGCAGCGAGACCACGGCGGCGGCCACGGTCACCGCGTTGGCGGTGATCCCCATGCGGTACAGGCCGCGTACGGCCGGACGCAACAGGTCCTGAAAACGTCCTTTCAATGCATAGATCGACACGATCCGAACCCGCTGATCCTTGGCAGTTCCGGCACAGCCTACCCGATTGGGGCAGCGCGCCCCATCGAATTGCTTGCGGACCGCCCCCCGGCCATGCGGTGCTGAAGCGGCCAGAGGGCCATCGGTGCAGGTCGATTTTCCCCATCAGCGCCCGCCACCGGCCCCCACCGCCTACAATATCGGCCCCGCTCCGCTGCCGATTCTGTCCCATGACTGCTGATCTGTTGCCCGTCCGCCGGGCCCTCCTCTCCGTTTCCGACAAGACCGGTCTGGTCGAGCTGGCCACCGCGCTGGCCGCACGCGGCGTGGAGCTGCTGTCCACCGGCGGCACCGCCAAGGCGATCCGCGATGCGGGCCTGGCCGTGAAGGACGTGGCCGAAGTCACCGGCTTCCCGGAAATGATGGACGGCCGGGTCAAGACCCTGCACCCGATGGTGCACGGCGGCCTGCTGGGCCGTTCGGGCCTGGATGACGCGGTGATGGCCGAACACGGCATCGGCGCCATCGACCTGCTGGTGCTGAACCTGTACCCGTTCGAATCGGTCACCGCCAAGGCCGACTGCACCCTGGCCGACGCAGTCGAGAACATCGACATCGGCGGCCCGGCGATGCTGCGCTCGGCGGCCAAGAACTTCGCCCGCGTGGCAGTGGCCACCGACCCGTCGCAGTACGCCGAGCTGCTGGCCTCGCTGGAGGCCAACAACGGCCAGCTGACGGCCGCCACCCGCTTCGCATTCTCGGTGGCCGCGTTCAACCGCGTCGCCCAGTACGATGCCGCGATCAGCAACTACCTGTCGGCAGTCACCGCCACCGACGCGGCCGTGCCGGCCCGTGCCGAGTACCCGGCGCAGATGAATTCCACCTTCGTGAAGGTGATGGACCTGCGCTACGGCGAGAACCCGCACCAGAGCGGCGCGTTCTACCGCGACCTGTACCCGGTGCCGGGCACGCTGGCCACCTTCCAGCAGCTGCAGGGCAAGGAGCTGAGCTACAACAACCTGGCCGATGCCGATGCGGCGTGGGAATGCGTGCGCCAGTTCGATGCGCCGGCCTGCGTCATCGTCAAGCACGCCAACCCGTGCGGCGTGGCCGTCGGTGCCGGCAACGGCGATGCCTACGAGCTGGCCTACGCGACCGACCCGACCAGCGCGTTCGGCGGCATCATCGCCTTCAACAAGCCGCTGGACGCGGCCACCGCCAAGGTGATCCTCGACCGCCAGTTCGTCGAAGTGCTGATCGCCCCGGACTACGAGCCGGCCGCGCTGGAATACGCGCAGAAGAAGGCCAACGTGCGCGTGCTGCGCATCCCGCACGGCGACGGCCTGAACAACTTCGACAGCAAGCGCGTCGGCTCGGGCCTGCTGCTGCAGTCGTCGGACAACCGCGGCATGACCCGCGACGAACTGAAGGTGGTCAGCAAGCTGGCGCCGACCGACAGGCAGTTCACCGACCTGCTGTTCGCCTGGAAGGTGGCCAAGTTCGTCAAGTCCAACGCGATCGTCTATGCCAAGGACAACCGCACCATCGGTGTCGGCGCCGGCCAGATGAGCCGCGTGTACTCGGCCCGCATCGCCGGCATCAAGGCCGCCGATGCGAACCTGGTGGTCGAGGGCTCGGTGATGGCTTCCGATGCGTTCTTCCCGTTCCGCGACGGCATCGATGCCGCCGCTGCCGCCGGCATCAAGGCGGTCATCCAGCCGGGCGGTTCGATGCGCGATGCCGAAGTGATCGCCGCCGCCGACGAACATGGCCTGGCCATGGTGTTCACCGGCGTGCGCCACTTCCGCCACTGATCCGCATCACGAAGCCGGGCTCTGCCCGGCTTTTCTCTTCCGTACCCGAGAACCCTGTCCCATGAAGATCCTCGTCATCGGCTCTGGCGGCCGCGAACACGCCCTGGCATGGAAGCTGGCCCAGTCCTCCCGTGTCACTGAAGTGATCGTGGCGCCCGGCAATGCCGGCACCGCCAGCGAAGGCAAGTGCCGCAACGTGGCGGTCAAGGTCACCGATATCGACGGCCTGCTGGCGCTGGCCCAGGCTGAAGGCGTGGCACTGACTGTGGTCGGCCCTGAAGTACCGCTGGTGGCCGGCGTGGTCGACCGCTTCCGCGCCGCCGGCCTGCGCATCTTCGGGCCGACCGCCGCCGCCGCGCAGCTGGAAGGCAGCAAGGCCTACGCCAAGGACTTCCTGGCACGCCACAACATCCCCACCGCGTTCTATGCCGTGCACACCGACGTGGACGCCGCGCTGACGTATGTACGCGAGAAGGGCGCACCGATCGTGGTCAAGGCCGATGGCCTGGCCGCTGGCAAGGGCGTGATCGTCGCGATGAGCCTGACCGAAGCCGAAGATGCAGTGCGTGACATGCTCTCCGGCAACGCGTTCGGCGATGCCGGCGCCCGCGTGGTCATCGAGGAATTCCTCGACGGCGAGGAAGCCAGCTTCATTTCGATGGTGGACGGCGTGCATGCATTGCCGATGGCCACCTCGCAGGACCACAAGCGCGTCGGCGACGGCGACACCGGCCCGAATACCGGCGGCATGGGCGCCTACTCGCCAGCCCCGGTGGTGACGCCGGAGGTGCATGCACGCGTGATGCGCGAGGTGGTGAATCCCACCGTGCAGGGCATGATCGCCGACGGGATTCCCTTCACCGGCTTCCTCTATGCCGGCCTGATGATCGACGCCAGCGGCGCACCGAAGGTGATCGAATTCAACGTGCGCTTCGGCGACCCGGAAACCCAGCCGGTGATGCTGCGCCTGCAGTCGGACCTGGTCGCACTGGTGGAAGCCGCCATCGATGGCCGGCTGGACCAGGTCGAAGCGCAGTGGGATGCGCGCCCGTCGCTGGGCGTGGTGCTGGCGGCCAGGCCGTACCCCGAAGCGCCGATCACCGGTGAGGTGATTTCCGGCCTGGACGACGTGCCGGCCAGTGCCAAGGTGTTCCATGCCGGTACGGCATTGGATGCGCAGGGCCAGGTGGTCAGTGCCGGCGGCCGCGTGCTGTGCGTGGCCGCACTGGGCGACAGCGTGCGCGACGCGCAGGCCAATGCCTATGCCGGCGTGGCCAAGGTGAGCTGGGCCAACGAGTTCCACCGCAACGACATTGGCTGGCGCGCGATCGCACGCGAAGAGTGACGACCGCGCCGCAGCCACGCAGGGCGTGGCTCTACTGACATTGGTAGATCCACGGCATGCATGGATGAGAACGCCACCGAAAAGAAAAGGCCCGGCAATGCCGGGCCTTTTCATTGCTTCAACGCCTCCCCGCCTTACGCGGTGAACAGCGCCTTCATCTTCTTCAGCGCGTTCGCTTCAACCTGGCGGATGCGCTCGGCCGACACGCCGTACTCGTCGGCCAGCTCCTGCAGCGTCACCTTGCTGTCGGCATCCAGCCAGCGGCGGCGGATGATGTCACGCGAACGTGCATCCAGTTCCGCCAGGCCTTCGCGCAGCAGCTGCATCTGGTTGTCTTCGCTGTCCTCGCGCTCGTAGGCCATCGACGGGTCTTCGTCATCGGCGACCAGGAACGCAGCCGGCGACGGCGGTGCGTGTTCGTTGTCCTCGTCGGTCGGCGCATCGAAACCGATATCGCGGCCGGACAGGCGCGACTCCATTTCCATGACCTCGCGCTCGGACACGTTCAGGTCCTTGGCCACCGCGCTCACTTCCGCTGCGTTCATCCAGCCCAGGCGCGTCTTCGACTTGCGCAGGTTGAAGAACAGCTTGCGCTGCGCCTTGGTGGTGGCGACCTTCACGATGCGCCAGTTCTTCAGGATGAACTCGTGCATCTCGGCACGGATCCAGTGCACCGCGAAGGAAACCAGGCGCACGCCCATGTCCGGGTCGAAGCGCTTGACCGCCTTCATCAGGCCGATGTTGCCTTCCTGGATCAGGTCGCCAAGGGCGAGGCCGTAGCCGTTGTAGCCGCGGGCCACGTGCACCACGAAGCGCAGGTGCGAATGCACCAGCTCGCGGGCGGCGTCCAGATCGTTGCCATCGCGGAAGCGACGGGCCAGGTCCTGTTCGTCATCGACCGACAGCACCGGGATCTGGTGCACGGCACCGATGTAGGCGTCCAGCGAACCGAGCGCACTGGGAATCGGGAGATTGTTTGCCACAAGGGCAGTAGAGGTGTTCTGGCTCATAGGCACCCATCTTAGCAGTCCGGGATTTGGACTGCTAAAGGAGGAAAAAGTTCCAGCATCCTATTGATGCAACACTGGTCCCAAACAGAGCCCTACCGTAGCGCGATTTGATGACAGTGGCGAGCACGCTTTTCGGGATTCACAATCCCTTGGAATTCAAGCAATTACCCGCCGTAAAGCGGCCGATTCCAGTCAAGCGGAGCTGAACGGGCCGTTCTGAAGGCCCATTCAGGCCCGGGGACGTTGCCCGGTGTTCAGGCCCAGCGGCCCGCCAACGCTCAGAGTGCCGAGCGCGGCGGCAGCGACCAGTCGATCGGGGCCTGGCCGTGGCGCTGCAGGTACTCGTTGGCCATCGAGAAATGACGACAGCCGAGGAAGCCCCGATGGGCCGACAGCGGCGACGGATGCGGCGACTTCAGCACGCGATGGCGGCGGGTGTCGATCACCTTGCCCTTCTGCTGCGCATAGGCACCCCAGAGCATGAACACCAGTCCTTCGCGCTCGCGGTTGAGCACATCCACCACGTGATCGGTGAAGCCTTCCCAGCCGCGGCCCTGGTGCGCGCCGGCCTTGCCCTCTTCCACCGTCAGCACGGCATTGAGCAGCAGCACGCCGCGCTGCGCCCACGGGATCAGGCAGCCGTGGTCCGGGCGCGGGATACCGAGATCGGTCTCGATCTCCTTGTAGATGTTCAGCAGCGATGGCGGCACCGGCACGCCGGGCGGTACCGAGAAACTCAGGCCATGGGCCTGGCCGCGCCCGTGGTACGGGTCCTGGCCGAGGATCACCACCTTCACCTGCTCGAACGGCGTGGCGTCGAACGCTGCGAAGATCTGCGGCCCGGGCGGGAACACCGCCGCGCCGCTGGCCTTGCGCTGGCGCAGGAAGGCCGACAGCTCGCGCATCTGCGGCTGCAACAGGTACTCGCCGACGTGCTGCTTCCAGCTCGGTTCCAGCTGGATCGTCGGGGTGTCGGTTACTTCATCGATCATCGCAACAAGGGTCCATCATTCAATCGGGCCAGGCGCAGCTGGAACAGCACCTTGGTGACCAGCAGCCGCTCTTCGATCGGCTTCAGCACCAGGTCGTTGGCACCGGACTGCAGCAGCCCGGTCTGGTTGTGGGGGTTGCCGTCGCCGGTCATCACCAGCACGGGCAGGCGGCGCTTGCCGTAGCCGAAGTCCACCCGCACGCGCTGCACCACGTCGCGGCCGCTCAGCTCGCCCTTCAGGGTGACGTCGGTCAGCACCAGGTCGATGCGGTGGCGGCTGCGGCCCAGCGACTCGGCAGTGAGCAGGGTGAATGCCTCCTCGGCGCTGACCACGTGCAGCACGTTCAACTGCTGGCGTTCCAGCATGCGCTTGGTCGCCTCGGCCACCACGCGGCTGTCCTCGATGTAGAGGATGGTCGCGCCGGGAATGGTCTGCGGCTGTACATAGCCCCGGATGAAGGTCGCCAGCGCTTCATGGCCGAGCGCTTTGTCGAAGTAGTCGGTGACGTACTCGGTGAAACGGCGCTGCTCCAGGTGCTGCTGGGCGTCGCCGGAGACCACGATCACCGGCACGTAGGCCTGGCCGGCCGCTTCGCGCACCATCCGCGCCAGCGCCAGGCCGTCGCCATCACGCAGGGTCAGCGAGGTCGTCACCAGGTCCACCGGGCCCTGCGCGAGCGCCTGCTGCGCGTCTTCGATGCTGTCGCAGCCGATCACCTCCACGCCCGGCAGGTCGCGCTGCAGGACGTCGGCGATCAGCTTGCGGACCAGCTTCGAACCATCGACCACCATCACCCGCGTCGCGGGCCCTTCAAGGTGCTTCAGCGCTTGCGGTTGCATGCCGGTCTCAGGTGTCGGTCGGGCGGGTCTGGCGGAGGAAGTGGCCGGTGACCAGCCAGGCGCCCAGCCAGCCCAGCAGCAGCGTGCCGAGCAGGACCAGGCCACCGTGCAGCAGGTCCAGGCCGTGCAGCACGAACGGGCTGCCATAGCTGCGCGAGAGTTCGGCCAGCGGCACGCGCAGCGCGGCACCGGCCGCCCCGATCAGGCCCAGCGCGACCGCGCCGGCGCCCAGCCCGTACCACGCGCCCAGGTACAGGAAGGGACGACGGATGAAGCCATCGCTGGCGCCCAGCAGCTGCAGCACGCCGATCTCCTCGCGACGGGCCTGGATGTCCAGGCGCACCGTGTTGCCGACCACCAGCGCGGCACCCACGCCGAGCAGCACCGACAGCACCTGCACCAGCCGCGCGCCGAACGCCAGCCAGGCATCCAGGCGCTGGCGCCACAGCGCATCGTGCTGCACCAGGTCGGCCTCGGGCAGGCTTTCCAGCGCGCGCGCCAGGCGTGCGTCGTCCTTGCCCTGGCCCGGGGTGATCACCAGCAGCGAGGGCAGCGGATTGTCGTTGAGTGCGTCGATCGCCTCACCGAGGCCGGCATCGCGCAGTTCCTGCAGGCCCTGCTCGGGCGTGCGCACGTTCACTTCGGCCACGTCGTCGCGGTCGCGCAGCTGGCCGGCCAGGCGCAGCGCGCCGGGTCCATCGACGTCGCCCTTCAGGAATACATTGATGTCGCGCGACTGCTGCACGCTGCCGGCGAACTGCTTGAGGTTGTCCAGCGCGATCGACAGGCCCAGCGGCAGGGCCAGCGCCAGCGCCATGACCATCACCGTGAGCAGGGTCGCCCACGGCTTGCGGCAGGCGCGGCCCAGGCTGAACACCACGCTGTGCACGTGGTGCTGGAACCAGACGCCCACGCGCGAGGGGGCGGCGGCTTCGCTGTTTTCGTTCTTCGCCATGGCTACTCCGCCAGGTCCTGCGGCGAGATGTCATCCACCAGCCGGCCGTGGTCGAGGATCAGCACGCGCTTGCGCATGCGGCGCAGCAGCGGCAGGTCGTGGCTGACCACCAGCACGCTGGTGCCGCGCGAGGGCAGCTCGGCGAACAGGGCCATGATCTCCGCCGCCAGGGTCGGGTCGAGGTTGCCGGTCGGCTCATCGGCCACCAGCAGCTTGGGCTCGCCGACGATCGCGCGGGCGATGCCGACCCGCTGCTGTTCGCCGGCCGACAGCTGGGACGGCAACGCCTTCTCGCGATGGCCCAGGCCCATCCGTTCGAGTACCGAGCGTACGCGCTTGCTGATGTCACCACGGCGGGTGCCGCGCAGGATCAGCGGCAGCGCGACGTTCTCGGCGATCGAGCGGTCCATCAGCAGCCGGTGGTCCTGGTAGACCGCCCCGACCGCGCGTCGGTGGCGGGGCACGTCGCCACCGCGCACCTTCAGCAGGTTGCGCTCGTCGAACACCACCGCGCCGCGGCTCGGCCGCTCGTCGAGATGGATCAACTTGAGCAGGGTGCTCTTGCCCGCACCGGAATGGCCGGTGACGAACAGCATCTCGCCTGGCGCAACCTCGAAGCTGACATCGGTCAGCGCCTCGTGGCCACCGGCGTACTGTTTGCTGACATTGTCGAAGCGCAGGACACTCATGCCCCGATTATGCAGGAGCGGCGCGACGTCGTGGAGACGGTCACACGATCGGTAGTGCCGGCCGCTGGCCGGCAACCCACATGGCTGCCGGCCAGCGGCCGGCACTACCGTTCAAAGCCACCCGACCAGCGGTCGGGTGCTACCCGCTGATCGGCAGCGCCGATCAGCTGCCCGACAGCATCCGGCGGATCTTGCGGCCGATGCGGGTCAGGAACGAGTCACCGGTGTCGGCGGCCGTGCGCACCGGCTTGGCCACCACCTGCACCGGGGTCACCGGGCTGGCGCCGTTGCCGGCGTTGGCCTGTACACCCTCGGCACCCTCGACCGGACGGCCGTGGCGACGGCGACGGCGCTTGCGCGGCTTGTGTTCGCCATCCACGGCGCCTTCCGGTGCGCCTTCGGCGCGCGGCGGGCGCGGCGGACGCGGGGCCGGAGCGGCGGCGCCTTCAGCACCGGCGACCGGGGCGGCAGCGCCCTGCTCGCCTTCCACGCGCGGCTTGCGCGGGCCGCGCGAACGGCGTTCGCCGCTGCGCTCACCGTCGCGACCACCGCGCCCCCGCCACTGCCGGAACGGCCGCCGTTGCGGCCACCGCCACGACGCTCTTCCTCGGCGGCGCGGGCTTCGCGCGCTTCGCGGAAGATCTGGCCGACGCTTTCGTTGTCGTCGCCTTCCTCGCCCGCCGCCGGGGCCGGACGTTCCGGGCGCGGCAGCGGCGTCATCAGTTCCTTGGTGACCGGTTCGGACGGAATCTTCTGCTCGATGTAGGCCTCGATGTCCGGCAGGCCCATGGCGTAGCGTTCGCAGGCGAAGCTGATCGCATCACCCTCTTCGCCCAGGCGCGCGGTGCGGCCGATGCGGTGCACGTAGTCTTCGGCGTCGAACGGCAGGTCGTAGTTGTAGACGTACTTGATGCCGTCGATGTGCAGGCCGCGCGCAGCCACGTCGGTAGCCACCAGGATTTCCAGCTGGCCCTTCTGGAAGCGGTTGAGCAGGCTCTCACGCTTCTTCTGCGGCACGTCGCCGGACAGCACGCCGACGCGGTAGCCGGCCTTTTCCAGCGAACGGGCGACGCGCTCGACGAACACCTTGGTATTGACGAACACCATGGTGCGCGCGCCTTCGCTGCGCGACAGCAGGCCCAGCAGCAGCGGGATCTTCTCGTCGTCGGCCGGGAAGTAGATGCGCTGGCGCACGCGCGCAGCGGTGATGGTCTCGGCTTCGACCACCAGCTTCTGCGGCTCGTTCATGTGCTCGTAGGCCAGCTCCAGCACGCGATGGCTGAGGGTGGCGCTGAACAGCAGGGTCTGGCGGATGGTGCGTTCCGGCATGCGGCGCAGCAGGAAGCGGATGTCCTTGATGAAGCCCAGATCGAACATGCGGTCGGCTTCGTCCAGCACGCAGATCTCGCAGGCGTGCAGCGACACCACCTTGTGCTGCTTGACGTAGTCGATCAGGCGGCCCGGGGTGGCGATGATCACGTCCACGCCCTGCTGCAGCAGCTCGCGCTGCTTGTCGTAATCCACGCCGCCGTAGACCAGCGCGAAACGCAGGCCCAGGTCGGAACCGAACTTCACCGCATCCTTGTGGATCTGGATGGCCAGTTCGCGGGTCGGGGCGAGGATCAGTGCGCGCGGGTCTTCCGGCTTGCGATCGGCCAGCGCCGGGCGGGTCAGCAGGCGGTTCACGACAGCGACCAGGAAGGCCAGGGTCTTGCCGGTGCCGGTCTGCGCCTGGTAGGCGACATCACCACCGGGCAGCGCGACCGGCAATGTCAGCGCCTGGATCGGGGTGCAGCGGGTGAATCCGGCTCCTTCAAGGCCGGCCTGCAGGGCCGGATGCAGCTCGAAGGAGGAGAAGGTCAAATCGGTCAGCGGTTTGTCGCTCATGAGTCCGTCTTGGTATGGCCGCCGGCCCGTGGGGCGGCTGGCACTTCATCGTCTAGGGGCACCGTCGCAAACTGCGGCCCCTGCGGCGGGTTGGCAGGCTGGGACCACCGGTCCGCGCGCCGCACAATGCCCCAGTTTAACGCACTCGGGCAGGCAAACCGGAATGGACGGTCTCACGACGCTAGGAGACGCACTGCCTTCACCCAGCCACACCGGACTTGAACGGCCCGGCCCGGGCCGCTGGTGTCGTTCACTGCCAGCCCCATCTACAGGAGGACAGTGAAATCCGACACATACCGGGCATCGAAGCGATCACGATACGCTGGGTTCCAGCTGGCGCCTGTCCCTGCCCTGCGATAGGGGTACACTGCTTCTACCGTGAGCGTCCAGGCATCCCGCCGAACGCACCGCGGCGGTCCGCCGCGAGGCAACGACGAGGGTCGCGCCACCGGGCATGGCCCAGTTCACCCACCTCCGGCATCGCCGGGTGCAATCCAAGACGAGAAACCAAGATGAGCGACAAGGTTGTACACGTCGGCGATGCCGACTTTGATAGCGCAGTGCTGAATTCCAAGGAACCGGTGCTGGTCGATTTCTGGGCCGAATGGTGTGGCCCGTGCAAGATGATCGCCCCGGCGCTGGACGAACTGGCCGATGCCTACCAGGGCCGCGCCAAGATCGCCAAGGTCAATGTCGACCACAACCGCGCGCTGGCCGCCAAGTACCACGTGCGTTCTATTCCGTACCTGGTCGTGTTCAAGGACGGCGAGAAGGTCGGCGAGCAGATCGGTGCGGTGGGCAAGGCCCAGCTGGCCTAAGCCTGCTGGACAAGGCCCTGGCCTGATCCTGCCGGTTCCCGGCAGCCGCCGAGCGCGGCTGCCGCGGGCGCCCCGCGCCCATGATGAATGCTGTTCCCGGCGACCCTTGCATGGCGCCGCAGGCCGATGATAGTGTCGGCATATCCGGCCGCGTTCGCGTGCCGCACCCTCTGGACGCAGTTCCTTCCAGACCCATTCCCAACGTTCGCCGCCCCAGCCGGGCGCTCGCACCTTCAAGCGAGGAATAACGCTCTTGTCCGATAACACTTCTGAAACCGGCAGCGCCGATGCGCCCGCCGAAAAGCGCGTGCGCAAGCCCCGCGTGAGCAAGGCCGCCGCCCCGGCAGCCGCCGAAACCAGCGCCGCTCCGGCGCAGCCGACCCTGCCGCTGGCCGCCGCGCCCGAAGCGCCGCTGCGGCTGCAGCCCCCGCGCCGAGCGCGCCCGCCGCCGAGGCCCCTGCCAGCAGTGGCGGTAGCGAAGGCAGCGAGGGTCGCGAATCCGGCCAGCCGCGCCAGCAGAACCACCAGGGGGGCGGCCAGAACCAGGGCCAGAACCCGTACAACCAGAACGGCCAGCAGGGTCAGCAGGGTCAGCAGGGCCAAGGGCAGGGCAACCGCCGCGACCGCTTCCGCAACCGCCGCGACCGTGACCGCAACAACCGCTTCCGCGACGATGGCCTGCCCAACGATGGCGGCGAGCAGCAGCCGTTCGTGCCGCGCCCGCATGCCAACGTGCCCGAGGGCTTCCCGGTCTACTCGCTGAGCGACCTCAAGCGCATGCCGGCGCAGAAGCTGCTGGAAATCGCCGAGCAGCTGCAGATCTCCGAAGGCGTGGCCCGTGCCCGCAAGCAGGACGTGATCTTCGCGCTGCTGAAGGTGCTGACCCGCCACGGCGACGGCGTCGCCGCCGACGGCGTGCTGGAAATCCTGCCGGACGGCTTCGGCTTCCTGCGCGCGGCCGAGGCCAGCTACCTGGCCGGCCCGGACGACACCTATATCTCGCCCAGCCAGATCCGCCGCTTCAACCTGCGCACCGGCGACCACATCTCCGGCCGCATCCGCTTCCCGAAGGACGGCGAGCGCTACTTCGCGCTGAACATCGTCGACACCATCAACGGCGAGCCGATCGAAGCGTCGAAGAACAAGGTGCTGTTCGAGAACCTGACCGCGCTGTTCCCGCGCCGCCGCTTCACCCTGGAGCGTGGCAACGGTTCGTCGGAAGACATCACCGGCCGCATCCTCGATCTGATGGCACCGCAGGGCAAGGGCCAGCGCTCGCTGATCGTGTCGCAGCCGAAGGCCGGCAAGACCATGATGATGCAGCAGGTCGCCACCGCCATCACCACCAACCATCCGGACGTGCACCTGATCGTGCTGCTGATCGACGAGCGCCCGGAAGAAGTGACCGAAATGCAGCGCACCGTGCGCGGCGAGGTCATCAGTTCGACCTTCGACGAGCCGGCCGCGCGCCACGTGCAGGTGGCCGAAATGGTCATCGAGCGCGCCAAGCGCCTGGTCGAGCACAAGAAGGACGTGGTGATCCTGCTCGACTCGATCACCCGCCTGGCCCGCGCCTACAACAACGTGGTGCCGAGCTCGGGCAAGGTGCTGACCGGTGGCGTGGACGCCAACGCCCTGCATCGCCCGAAGCGCTTCTTCGGTGCCGCGCGCAACGTGGAGGAAGGCGGCAGCCTGACCATCATCGCCACCGCGCTGGTCGATACCGGCTCGAAGATGGACGAGGTGATCTACGAAGAGTTCAAGGGCACCGGCAACAGCGAAGTGCACCTGAGCCGCCGCATCGCTGAAAAGCGCGTGTTCCCGGCCATCGACATCAACCGTTCCGGCACCCGCCGCGAAGACCTGCTGATCGAACCGGAACTGCTGCAGAAGATCTGGATCCTGCGCAAGCTGCTGCATCCGATGGATGAAATGGCCGCGATGGAGTTCCTGCTCGACAAGATGAAGAACACCAAGTCCAACGACGAGTTCTTCGGTTCGATGAAGCGCTGAGTCCCGGCACTGCGTCGGAAGAAACCTGCCGCTCGCTGCGGCAGGTTTTTTTTTGCCTGCAGGGCGACCCACTTCACTTTGCCGGCGCCGACTTTTGGCGATAATTCGACCACTACCCTGCCCGGCCCTGCGGGCATGGCCACCGATTCCCGCTGTCGCCCCTTCCGGAGAACCGGTCGGGTCCAGCCTCCTGCCGGATCCGCCGACGCATGCGCACGCTGTCCCCCCGCCTCAACCTGGGCAAGCTGATCCTCGCCCTGGCCCTGCTCAGCGCCATCATCGCGCTGGCCAACACCCTGCTGGCCAGCTACCGGGTGCAGCGCGACCAGCTGGTCGGCAATACCCTGGAAGCCAACCGTGTCTATGCCACCAAGCTGGCCGAGACCACCCAGAACTTCCTGTTGGCCGCGCAGCAGGAGCTGGCCTACGCCGCCACCCGGCTGGGCCAGGGCGATCTGGACCCGGCACAGGCGCAGGATGAAGCCAGCCGACTGCAGCTGCAGACCAACAGCTTCAACTCCTCGCTGGTCGTGGATGCGGATGGGCGGGTGATCGCCACCTCGCCGCAGACCCTGCAGCTGCAGGGCGAGGTGCTGCACAGTGTCGGCAACAACGCCGCGCTGGCGGCGCGCCAGCCGATGATCAGCGACCCGTACCAGTCGACCACCGGCAAGCTGCTGGTGTCACTGTCGCACCCGATCTTCGACCGCCAGGGTCGCTACCGCGGCTACGTCAGCGGCACCCTGTACCTGCGCCAGCGCAGCGCGCTGCATACGCTGCTGGGCAAGCACTATTACCGCGATGGCTCCTACCTGTACGTGGTCGATCGCCATGGCCGCCTGCTGTATCACGCCGACGGCAAGCGGGTCGGCGACTACGTGGTCGGCAACCCGGCGGTGAAGGCGGTGGTGCGCGGAGAACGCGGCGCCCAGCAGGTGCGCAACAACCTGGGCGTGTCGATGCTGGCCGGCTATGCGCCGGTGCCGGCCACCGGCTGGGGCATCATCGCCCAGCGCCCGACAGAGGCCACGTTGCAGCCGTTGTCGCGGTTGATGACCGCGGTGATCTGGAACGCGATTCCGCTCGGCCTGCTGTCGCTGCTGGTGACCTGGTGGTTCGCGCGCCGCATTTCGATGCCGCTGTGGCAGCTGGCGCGCAACGTGGAGGGCGGCGAGGACACCGGCAATGCGATCAACCATGTCAGCGGCATCCGTGCGTGGTACTTCGAGGTCGCCCAGCTCAAGCAGGCGGTGCTGCACAGTTTCAATGCGCTGCAGGACCGCATCGGCACGCTCAACCGCGCCAGCCGCACCGATCCGCTGACCGGCCTGCTCAATCGCCGCGGCCTGCAGCAGGCGCTGGAGGCGTTGCAGGTGCAGGGCATTCCGTTCGCGATCCTGGCGCTGGACATCGATCGCTTCAAATCGATCAACGACAGCCATGGCCACGACGTCGGCGACGCGGCCATCGTCCATATTGCCGACCAGATGCGCCGCTACTCGCGCGACAGCGACTTCCTCTGCCGCGCCGGTGGCGAGGAATTCCTGCTGCTGTTGCCGGGCATCAGTACGGACTCGGCGCGCCAGGCCGGCGAGCGCCTGCGCCAGCACATCGCCGATCATCCGTTCGAACCGGTCGGGACCATCACCGTGTCACTGGGCGTGGCCCACTTCCCCAGCTTCCATGTCGATGCCGAACAAGCGCTGCGGCTGGCTGACAAGGCGCTTTACATGGCCAAGGAACAGGGCCGCAACCGGGTAGTGGTCTACCCGTACGCAGACTGAGAAGCGGCCGGCCTGGCCGACCGCTTCACGCACGCCAGGCTCAGCGCTGGGCCAGCGGCGTCAGCAGGCGCAGGCCGCGCTGGGTGCCATCGACCATGTACACGCCGCCGGCCGGCAACAGATCACTGCCCGCCTGCTCGGCGGCATCCGGCTTGCGCCACGGTGCGTCCTGGCGCGGGCCGGGAATGAAGACACGCCAGCGGCCGTAGCGTTCCGGCTGGGCGTTGCCGTTGCTGCCGGTGTTGCCGTTCAGGGCGAAGTTCACCGGCACGCGCACGGTCCAGAAGTCCCGCGTACTGTCCTCGCCGGTGGTCGGCGGGACGAAGGTCCACTTGCGCGCGCTGCTGATGCTGGCCTTGGCGAGCTGGTCGCGCATCTTGGCCATGATCCGCTCCGGCGCGACCATGGTCATGTTTACCTGTTCGGCAATGACGTCGGCCACGGTCCCGTCGCGGGCCACCTTGACCAGCAGCAGCACGTCACCCTGACCGCCAATGCGGTAGACATCCTCGGGGTAGCGCGGTGGCGGCAGGCTCTTCCGGGTCACCGAATCGGTAGCCTTCGGATCATATTCACTGAAGTCGACACTGGTCATGCTGATCTGGTAATTGCCGTCCTCCTGCTCCTTGCCCCGCAGGCGCACCCGCAACGGGGCGTGGGCGGCCACCGGCTTGCCGTCCTGCAGCGTCGGCTCGAACTGCCAGCCGCGGATGGCACCTTCCACGAACGACACGATGCCTGGTGCCAGCATGGCCCGCTGGTCCAGGACCAGCGTGCGGACCGAACCATCGGCCGCCACCTCGATGCTGCCCGACAGCACCATGCTCATCTCGGCAGTGGCGCGCACCGCGCGCGCGTTCTGGGCCACGGCGTCGGCCGGCAGCAGGGGAGCACCGGCGGCGAACGCCAGGGCCAGGGCAAGGAACAAGGGGGAGCGCATCATTGCCGGATCCATGGTGATGAAGTGAACCCTGAGCGTACCGCAGTCCGAGCGGGACCGGCAGGCGGTCCACCGCGGGCGGTCCACGCCACGCCGTTCAGGCCAGGCGATGGGCCGCCGCGTAGGGCGGCGTATCCGGGTAGTCACCGTCGGCGAAGCGCGCCTGCAGGCCCTGCCACCAAGCGGGGTCGAACAGGTGCCGGTAGTGCTCCCGCACGGCCGCCAGTTCGCTGGCAGGCAGGCCCATGAACGGGCCGAAGCGCTCCGGGAACACATCGCGTGGACCGACATGGAACCAGGGCTCGTCGGCCATGGCGTCCTCCGGCGTACGTGGCTGCGGCCAGGCGCGGAACACGCAGTCGCTGACCAGGCACAACTCGTCATAGTCGTAGAACACGGCCCGGCCATGCCGGGATACGCCGAAGTTCTTCGGCAGCATGTCGCCGGGGAAGATGTTGTTGCGCGCCATGTCGGTGATCGCCTGCGCATAGTCGAGTACCGCCGCGCGCACGGCCTCGCCGCCCTGCTCGCGCAGGTACAGGTTCAATGGCCGGAAGCGGCGCTGTACGTAGCACAGTGTCACTTCCACCTCGTCGCCATCCACGCGCACGCTCTGCGCGCACTGCTGCAGCAGCTCTTCCAGCAAGGCCGGTGCGAAACGGTCACGCGGGAAGCGCAGGTGGCGATACGGCTGCGCATCGAGCAGGCGGCCGACGCGGTCGAGGTTGAACACCAGCGCGTACTTCTCTTCCACCTGCTGCCGCGACATCGCCTTGGGCCAGGCGAAGCGGTCGCGGATCAGCTTGAACACCAGCGGATAGCTGGGCAGGGTGAACACCGCCATGACCATGCCCGGCGTGCCCTCGGCATGCACCAGCCGCTCCTGCCGGTGCTCGTTGAAGTGGCGGAAGAAGGTGCGGTAACGCTCGGTCTTGCCCTGCTTGGCACGGCCCAGCACCGTGTAGAGTTCATCGATCGGCTTGCCCGGCAGCAGGCTGCGCAGGAATACCACCGCATCGCCGACCGTTGCGAGGTTGGCCTGGAAGTAGCTGCGCGAGACACCGAACAGGTGGGCGACGTCGCGACGCCGGGTCAGCACTGCATCGGCACGCAGGCCACGTTCATCGTTGACCAGTGCGATCACGCACGGCGAGAAGCGGTGCTCGCCGAACACCCGGCCGACCAGGTAGGCGCGGCGCTCCCGGTAGAACACGGTGTCGAGCAGCTCGATGCTGCGCACCGGTGTATCGCCCCAGTGCGCCAGATCATCCTGCAGGCGCACGGCGATGGCCGCCGCGCAGCGCAACTGGTGCGCATACGGAATGTCGAAACGGTAGTCGGCCAGCACGCGCTGCAGGGCCTCCACCGGCCGCGTCGGCGAGACGGCATAGGTATGCCGGGCGACCGGATGGGTGATCGCGTCGGATGGCTCGACATCGAAGGCGATGAACTCCAGCGCCGGATCCACGCCACGGATGGAAAACAGGCGCCGCGACAACGTGTTGTAGAACGTCTTGTACAGTTCGGCGTCGATCAGTCCCCGCAGCAGTGCGCTGTACTGCGCATGCACCTGCAGCCACAGCGCGCGCTCGCCGATCACATCGCCGGCGAGGCGGCGCAGTGCATCCATCTGCTCGGCGATGCACAGGTCATACAACGCGATGCGCTCGACCGCATCCTGGCGCGCGCCCGCCCAGTCACGCTGCTCGAAGCGCTGCCGTGCACGGGCGGTGATCGCCGCGAAGCGGGCATGGTACTGCTCGAAACCATCGCGGATGGCGCCGGCGATGCGCGGCGCCAGCTCGGCAGCGATGTCAGGCTCGGACATGCAGGGCTCACCCGGAAGGACCGGCTTCACCATACGCGGGCGTGTGCAATGGCGTCGAGTGCGAAGGTAGTGCCGGCCGCTGGCCGGCAGCACCTGGACGTCGATGGATCGATGCAGACGCCGGCCAGCGGCCGGCACTACCGGCTCAGATCGCCAGTTCGGCCTCCACGTCCTGCACCTTGCGCCGGGCCAATGCCAGGTTGGACTTGGTACGGTCCAGCACGATGTAGAAGAACAGACCCTTCTTCTTCGCCACCGGGCGCATGATGTGGTACGCCTTGCCCAGCGAGATCAGGATGTCTTCGATGCTGTCGTTGAGGTTCAGCGACGCGGCGGTCTTCATCTTGGCCCGGATCACTTCGGTGTTGCCGGCGGCAGCCACTTCCATATCCATGCCGGCACCGGCCTCGCCCAGCAGCATGCCGCTTTCGTAGTCGACCAGCGCCACGGCCTGCGCGCCGTCGATACCCATCAGTGCGTTCAACGATTCATTCAATCCAGCCACGTCGCACCCCTTGTCGAAGTTGGTTCGAGCCCCTCGTTCCCCTGCGGCCGGGCTCACGATCCGCCGAGTTCGGCCAGGATCGCCTGGCCACATTCCCTGCTCTGCCACAGCACCTGTCCGATCACGCTGCGCTGGTCGCAGGCCGCCATCAGCAGCAACGGCGCGCGCCCATCAGCCTGGATCGCCAGCATCAGCACCTTGCCGCCCACGGCTTCCAGCATCAGCGTCTGCAGATCACCCAGCACCAGTTCGCGCCCGACCGCCGCGGCCAGCGCCAGCATCGCGCTGGTCATCGCGGCCAGCCGTTCACCGCGCCCGTCGGCCCCGGCGCTGACCAGGGCGAAGCCATCAACGCTGGCCAGGACCACGGTCCGTACCCCTTCTACCCGCTGCTGCAGGTCCTGCAGCAGGGGTTGCAGGCGCTCACGCTGGCCGGCGTCGGGCAATACCGCCATCTGCCCGTCAGCCATGCGCAGCCACCAGTGCGTGCGCTTCCATTTCGCTCATCAGTACGTCCATCAGCAGCAGTCCCTGTTCCCGGTCACGGGCATCGATGGCCAGCAGCGGCAGTGGCTGGTCGTCCAGGCAGGCTCGGCTGGCCCAGTCATCCAGTGCCGCCTGCGGCGCCTGATCCAGGTGGGTGACCGCCACCACCAGTGCCAGTGACGATGCAAACGGCTGCAGCACCTGCAGGTAGTCCTCCAGCTCGCTGGCCAGGCCTGCGCGGCGCGCGTCCAGCAGCAGCACCGCGCCGCGCGCGCCCTGCAGCAGGATCGGCCACAGGAAGTCGAAGCGCTGCTGGCCAGGCGTTCCGTACAAACGCAGGCGCTCGCCGTTGGGAAGGTCGATGTCTGCGTAGTCCAGCGCGACGGTGGTGGAGGCCTTGTCGGCACCCAGGCGGTCACTGTTGGCCACGTCGGTATCGATCACTGCGCCCGCAGCGATGCTGCGCACCAGGGTCGACTTGCCGCTGCCCATGCCGCCCAGCACGACCACCTTGTGCTCACGCATTGCGCTCGCTCCCGCGCAGGTGCCGCCACAGGCGGGCAAGCAATCCACTGTCGGCGCGGCTGCCGTCGGTGGCCATCATCGGCGTCGCCAGGGCGGCCTGCAGCTGCGCGTAGCCGCACAGATAGGCGGCATGGATGAAGTCGCGCACTGCCGCCGCCGGCAGTTCCAGCAGCATCGCGCACTCTTCAACCGTGCACGCACGCTTGAGCAGCAGCGAGCACAGGCGGAAACCATCGTGGTCGTGTCCCAGCACGCGGAAATCCGGCCAGCGCAGCAGCTTCACCGAGGCACCGCGCAGGCGTTCATCCAGTGCCTGCCAATGGCGGCTGCGCTGCGCCCATTGCCACAACAGCGGCCGCAGTGGCTGGCGGGGCCGGTCACCGGCCAGCGCCTGCAGGCGCGCAGGGGTCAGCGCATCCAGCTGCAGGCGCTCGAACGCATCGGCCAGGCGCTCCACCAGCGCACTCGCCGGTTCCTGCAACAGCACCGCCTGGTCGTGCTCCAGATCCATCAGCAGCAAGGGCTCGCCTGCATCGCTCAACAGTGCCTGCCCTTGCCTCAAAGGCAGCCGCTCGCGCAGCAGGCGGGTGATGGCGTGCGCACCATCGGCCAGACGGATCGGTGCAGGTGCGTGCACGGCCAGGGGCTCCGCTGCCACCTGCATGCGACGCAGCGCGCGGCCGATGGCACCATCGTCGAGTACGTCCTGGTGTCCGTCACCGTCACGCAGCTGGCCGCCGATGTCCTCGATCCAGCACTGCAGGCGCGGCCGCTGCTGGCGCATGCGCTGCGCCGCGTTGCGCAACGCCGGGGTATCGCGGATGACCAGCAGGTCGCAGTCGTCCAGGTCCTGGCTGCGGCGGATCTGGCCATCCGGCAGTGCCGAGGCCACGCGCAGCCGTTGCAGCAGCGCCTGCTCGCCCTGGATGTCGGTTCCCACTACCAGCACGCGTGCCATCCGTGTTCCCCGAGTGACCACCTCCCCGGTGGTCTCGCGTCGCCAAGGCTAGGCCATTGCCGACGAAGGCCGTCGTGATCGACTGCTCAGATTGAGTGGGGTTGCAGCGGCGTGCTGATCGGTTCTGCGACGGCCATCGCGGGCAAGTTTCATGCCCCTTTGACGGCGTTCCGACGACCGACGGATGTCACGGTTTTATCGCCTGGGGTCAGATCCCTTTTGCCATCCAAAAGGGATCTGACCCCGGAGCCCAAAAAAGAAACCCGCGCCGAAGCGCGGGTTCCAGTGTCACCACCGAACGGCGATGGATCAGCCGCGCAGCTGCTCCAGCGCGGCATTGAAGGTCGCGCTCGGGCGCATCGCCTTGCTGGCCTTGGCCACGTCCGGACGGTAGTAGCCGCCGATGTCCACGGCCTTGCCCTGCACCGCGATCAGCTCTTCGACGATCTTCTGCTCGTTGTCGGTCAGCGCCTTGGCCAGCGGGGCGAAGCGCGCCTTCAGGGCGGCGTCTTCGTCCTGCGCGGCCAGGGCCTGGGCCCAGTACAGCGCGATGTAGAAGTGGCTGCCACGGTTGTCGATGCCGCCGAGCTTGCGCGACGGCGACTTGTCGTTGTCCAGGAACTGGCCGTTGGCTTCGTCCAGCGCCTTGGCCAGCACACGGGCGGCGGCGTTGTCGTAGCGGTTGCCCAGGTGTTCCAGCGACGCGGCCAGGGCCAGGAATTCACCCAGCGAATCCCAGCGCAGGTAGTCTTCCTCGACGAACTGCTGCACGTGCTTCGGGGCCGAACCACCGGCGCCGGTCTCGAACAGGCCGCCACCGGCCATCAGCGGCACGATCGACAGCATCTTGGCGCTGGTGCCCAGCTCCATGATCGGGAACAGGTCGGTCAGGTAGTCACGCAGCACGTTGCCGGTCACCGAGATGGTGTCCTCGCCCTTGCGGATGCGGTCCAGCGAGAACGCGGTGGCTTCCACCGGCGGCAGGATGCGGATGTCCAGACCGGCAGTGTCGTGGTCCTTCAGGTACTGCTCGACCTTGGCGATGACCTGCGCGTCGTGGGCACGGGCGGCATCCAGCCAGAACACGGCCGGGGTGCTGCTCAGGCGGGCGCGCTCGACGGCCAGCTTCACCCAGTCCTGGATCGGCGCGTCCTTGGTCTGGCACATGCGCCAGATGTCACCGGCTTCGACGGCATGCTCGAACACCACGGTGCCGGCATCGTCGGTGACCTTGACCACGCCGTCGGCGGTGATCTGGAAGGTCTTGTCGTGCGAGCCGTACTCTTCGGCCTTCTGCGCCATCAGGCCGACGTTCGGCACCGAACCCATGGTGGCCGGATCGAAGGCACCGTGCGCCTTGCAGTCGTCGATGACGGCCTGGTACACGCCGGCGTAGCAGCGGTCCGGAATGACGGCCTTGGTGTCCTGCAGCTTGCCTTCGGCATTCCACATCTTGCCGGAGTCGCGGATCATCGCCGGCATCGAGGCGTCGACGATGACGTCGCTCGGCACGTGCAGGTTGGTGATGCCCTTGTCCGAGTTGACCATGGCCAGCGCCGGGCGCTGCGCGTACTCGGCCTTCAGGTCGGATTCGATGGCGGCGCGGGTAGCCTCCGGCAGCGAAGGCAGGCGTGCGACCAGGTCACCGATGCCGTTGTTGGCATCGAAGCCGGCCTGCTTGATGGCGTCGGCGTGCTTGGCCAGCACATCCTTGTAGAACTCTTCGACGACCACGCCGAACATGATCGGGTCGGAGACCTTCATCATGGTCGCCTTCAGGTGCAGCGAGAACAGCACGCCCTGGGCCTTGGCATCGGCAATCTGCTCGCCGATGAACGCGGCCAGTGCCTTGCGGCTCATCACAGCGGCGTCGACGATCTCGCCGGCCTTGACCGCCGTCTTTTCCTTCAGCACGACGGTGCTGCCGTCGTTGCCGTGGAAGGTGATCTTCAGCGAACCGGCGTTGGCCAGGGTGGCCGACTTCTCGCTTCCGTAGAAATCACCGGCGGCCATGTGCGCGACGTGCGACTTCGAATCGGCCGACCAGGCACCCATGCGGTGCGGGTGCTTGCGCGCGTAGTTCTTCACCGACAGCGGTGCGCGGCGGTCGGAGTTGCCTTCGCGCAGCACCGGGTTCACCGCGCTGCCCTTGACCTTGTCATAGCGCGCCTTGTAGTCGCGCTGCTGGTCGTCGGCCGGGGTTTCCGGGTAGTCCGGCAGCGGATAGCCCTGGTCCTGCAGTTCCTTGATGGCCGCCTTCAGCTGCGGCACCGAGGCGGAGATGTTCGGCAGCTTGATGATGTTGGCGTGCGGGGTGGTCGCCAGCTGGCCAAGCTCGGCCAGGTCGTCACTGACCTTCTGCGCGTCGGCCAGCAGTTCCGGGAACTGCGACAGGATGCGGCCGGACAGCGAGATGTCACGGGTTTCCACCACGATGCCGGCAGTGGCGGTATAGGCGTCAACGATCGGCAGCAGCGACTGGGTGGCCAGGAACGGGGCTTCGTCGGTCAGCGTGTAGAGAATCTTGGACATGGGGGACTTGGACTCTGTAGCAGTGCTCAGGGGAAGGCCGGCGCCAGCGCCGGGCCACGTGCAACCGTGTCGCGCGCGGGGCCGGGCCCCACGCTTTCCCCCGTCGCCGTCAGGGTGGGCGCGCGACGGGGAAACCCCTGCATTGTCGCGTTTTCAGCCGCGCGGGGCAAAGCCGCGCCATACGCGGCGGTACTGCAACGCAGTGATTCATCGGCTCGGGCTTGCGCCGCCGCATGACATTCCCGGTAGATCCACGCCATGCGCGGGTGAGGCCTGGGCTCGGCGCAATAAAAAAGGACGCAGCCTCGCGGCTGCGTCCATCGTGAGCCCTGCCGGGAGAGAGTCGGCAGGACTTACTTGACCTCGAACTCCTGCGGCGTTCCGGCCGCCTTGCCATCGACCATGACCTCGGCGCGGTACTTGCCGACCGGCCAGCCCTTTGCATTCTTGAACGTGACGTTGGTGGTTTCAGCGCCGCTGGTGTTCAGCGCCGCGTTCTGCTCGCCTGCCACCTGGCCATCCTGGAACGTCAGCTTGGCACCGACGTTGACGTTGTTGGCGGCGCCGTCGGTCTTGACCGAGACGATGATGTCGTCCTTCGGCGAGAACAGTGCCGCCGGTGCAACCGACTTGTCTGCGGCTGCGGTCTTGCCGACAGTGACGGCCGATACGCTGACCGCAGCGGCTTCGGCCATCGGCGGCGGCGCGCCGGTCATCGGGGCCGGCGCTGCCGGCTCGGCCGGAGCAGTGGCCGCCGGGGCGGCGGTGCTGTCGGTCGACTCTTCCTTCTTCTTGCAGCCGACCAGGGCAACGCTGCCCAGCAGTGCGGCGATCAGGGCGGTCTGGAGCGGGGTGGTCTTGATCATTCGGGGTTCCTCCCAGGGATTGTCGGACGGCGGTCGATTGCCGGCTTACTTCGGCGGCAGTTTCAGGGTCTGGCCCGGGAAGATCTTGTCCGGGTCATCAAGCACATCGCGGTTGGCTTCGAAGATCTTCTTCCAGGCATTGGCGTCGCCCAGATGCTGCTTGGCGATCTTCGACAGCGAGTCCCCCTTCTGCACGGTGTAGGTGCCGCCACTGACAACGTCGGCGGTACTGTCCACCGAGGCGCTGACGCCGGAAAAGTCCGCCTTCGGTGCCTGTTCGGCGGTACTGTCGACGCTGCTGCTGACGCCGGAGAAATCGGCTTTCTTCTCGGTACTCATCCACAACTCCCGTCTGCATGACTACGTGGCTCGCACGGTGCCATGGCGGTTGTTAAATGGGGATGGTGCAGATGTGAAGCCGCCCCCGGGGGCGGCTGAACAATCGGGGGAATGGACGCCCGGTAGTGCCGGCCGCTGGCCGGCTGTGCCAGGGGAATCGGGCCCTGGCCGATTGCCGGCCCGCGGCCGGCACCACCCGTAACCGCCTGCGAACCATGGTAGTGCCGGCCGCTGGCCGGTGCTCGCCGGGCGCCTGGCCCGGCGCAACGAGTAACCGCCTGCGGCGGTTACTGCCGCAGCTCGCGGTAGGTCGCGGCCGGGGCGGTGATGCCCGGGCTGGCACGCCAGGGATTGATGTCCAGGCCACCGCGGCGGGTGTAGCGGGCCTCCACTTCCAGCCAGTGCGGCTGGCAGCGCGCGGACACCTCGCTGAAGATCCGCTCGACGCACTGCTCGTGGAACTCGGCGTGCTCGCGATAGCTGACCAGATAGCGCAGCAGGCCGGCGCGGTCGATCTTCGGCCCACGGTAACGCAGGCTGACCGTGGCCCAGTCCGGCTGGCCGGTGACCGGGCAGTTGGACTTCAGCAGCGCCGAAACCAGGGTCTCCTCCACCACCTCGCCCGCATCGGTGGTAAGGAAGTCGGACTGCGGCGGGCCGTAGCAGTCGATCTCCACGTCCAGCCCGTCGATGGATTCACCGAGCGGCGTCTCCCGCAGGCCCGGCAGGCCGAACTCGACCTGGACCGGCGCACCGGCACAGGCCGACAGATCCGCAACGATGCGCGAGCGCAGCGCCTCGGCGCTGTCGATGCGGGTGCTGTTGAGGGAGTTCAGGTACAGCTTGAACGACTTCGACTCGATCAACCGCGGCGAGGTGCAGGGCACCTGGACGGTGGCCACGGCCACCTGCGGCTTGCCGCGCGGGTCGAGCCAGCTCAGTTCGAACGCATGCCAGCGGTCGTGGCCGACGAACGGCAGCGCGGCATCATCGAGGCCGATCTCGGCACGGGCGCCGCTGCGCGGGATGGGAAACAGCAGGCCGGGGTCGTACTGCGACGGGTAACTGACCTCGCGACCGAGGCTGGAATCCTGGGGGGTGTTCATGGGCGCCATTGTATCGCGCGGAGGGCGGGCCTTCGGCCGGGCCAGCCAACGGCGGAGCCCCTCCGTGGTGGTTGTGTTGGATGGTCGCGAAAGGCGGTCTATCGGCTTGGCCGGGTGGGCAGGCGGGCCGGGGGACGCCGTAAACCCATCCCTGGGGGCTTGGCCGCGGCATCCATGCCGCGGACACCCCCGGCCCGCCTACCCACCCGCCCCCTGACAGTTCCCTGCGCGCGGCCACCACCACGGGAAAGATCAGAGAATCAAAATCCGATCCTTCGGACATTTGCGATGTCTGCCATCCACGCATGGCGTGGATCTACCGGCAAGCCACGGGATCGGGTCTGGAGGAAAGCCCCCTGAGTCAGGGGGCGGCCGCGAAGCGGCAGGGGTCTGGAAGCTGGTAAAGGGGGGCCCACGGTTCGCGCAGCGAACCGTGGGAGCGACAGCGCGCATGCGATGTCGCGTACCCAGGGCGCAGCCCTGCCGGAAACCCTCACCCCGCCGGGGTGCCTGCACCGTGCAGGTAATCCAGGCTTACCTGCAGCAGCGCCCTCAGCCCGACGTCCAGCGCCTTCTCATCCAGCAGGAATTTCGGCGAATGGTTGGCCGGCGCCGTCGCCGGATCGATACCTACGCTGGTGGACCCGACGAAGAAGAACATCCCCGGCACTTCCTTCGCGTACAGCGAGAAATCCTCCGCGCCCATCTGCAGCGGCGGCTCGTACACATTGTCCTTGCCCACCACCGCCTGCAGGCTCGGCAGCATCTTCGCGGTCAGCGCCGGGTCGTTCACCGTGGCCGGGTTGCCCTCCGATTCGTAGATGTCGGTCACCGCCTTGGCGCCATGCGCGGCTGCCGTGTGTTCGGCCACGTTGCGCAGGTCGGCGAAGATCTGCTGGCGCATGCCTTCGTCGAAGGTGCGGATGGTGCCGACCATCTCCACTTCATCGGGAATGATGTTGTAGCGGATGCCGCCGTTGATCGCGCCGAAGGTCAGCACGGCCGGCTGCTTGGACAGGTTGGCGCGGCGGCTGACGATGGTCTGCGCGGTCCCCACCAGGTCGGCGGTGGCGACGATCGGATCAACACCGTTCCACGGCGCCGAGCCGTGCGTCTGGCGGCCGATCACCTTGATGCCGAAACGGTCCGAGGCCGCCATCAACGGGCCGCCGCGCACGGCGATCTGCCCCGCCTGCACGCTGGAGAACACGTGCAGGCCGAACACCGCCTCCGGCCTGAAATCGGCAAACAGACCTTCCTTCAGCATGAGTGCGGCGCCACCCTCTTCCGGCGGCGGGGCCCCCTCTTCGGCCGGCTGGAAGATCAGCATCACCTGGCCCGGCAGGTCCTTCTTCATCGACACCAGCGCTTCGGCCACGCCGAGCAGGGTGGCGGTATGCGCATCATGGCCGCAGGCATGCATCACGCCCACGGTCTGCCCGCGGTACTGGTCGGTCGCCCTGGAAGCGAACGGCAGGCCGGTCTGCTCGGTCACCGGCAAGGCATCCATGTCCGCGCGCAACGCGATCTTCGGGCCGGGCTTGCCGCCTTCGATGATCGCCACCACGCCGTGGTGGGCAATGCCGGTCTTCGGCTTCAGGCCCATCGCACGCAGGCGCTTGGCCACCTCGGCCGAGGTGCGCGCCTCGCGGTTGGACAACTCCGGATGCTGGTGGAAATCGCGGCGCCATTCGACCACCTTGGCCTGCAGCCGCTGCGCGGCGGCGGTCACTTCCGGGCGCTGCCCGTCCTGGGCGTGGGCAAGGGCCGGCAGGGCCAGCAGCAGGGCGGACAGCAGCAGCGAACGGCGCATCACAATCTCCACGGCAGGGGGTTCCAGCTGAATGTAGGGCAACACCGCCGCCACGGGAACCTCCGCGGCCGGATCCGGTCTTAGCGCCCGTCCCATCCGTCATGCAGGAAACGTGATGTGGCACAGGTATGCTTTGCGCATTGCCCGCCGGGCTCCGCCCGGTCCAGCCCTCTTGGAGTCCTCGTAATGTCACGTGTTTGGAAGATCGTGCTGCTGGTCGTGGCAGTGCTGGTGCTGGCCGTGGTCGGCCTGCGCGTCATCGGCGGCGGCAAGGACAAGGCTGGAAAACCCGCTGCGGGCGCGCGCCAGGGCGGCGAAGACCCGGATGCCGGCCCGGTGCCGGTCACCGTGGTGGATGCCACGCGCCAGGACGTGCCGGTGTACGCCAGCGCGCTGGGCACGGTGACTGCGATGAACACCGTGACCGTCAGCCCGCAGGTCGGCGGCCAGCTGATGAGCCTGAATTTCCGCGAAGGCCAGGAAGTGAAGCAGGGCGACGTGCTGGCGGTGATCGATCCGCGCACCGCCCAGGCCAGCTACGACCAGGCCGCTGCGGCCAAGCGCCAGAACGAGGCGCTGCTGGCCACCGCGCGCTCCAACTACCAGCGCTCGAACGCACCGGAGTATCGCCAGTACGTCGCCAAGACCGATCTGGATACACAACGAAACCAAGTGGCACAGTACGAAAGCGCGGTGGCGGCCAACGAGGCCAGCATGCGCTCGGCGCAGGTGCAGCTGCAGTACACCAAGGTCACCGCACCGATCTCCGGCATCGCCGGCATCCGGGCGGTCGATGCCGGCAACGTGGTCAACGCCGGCACCGCACTTGTCACGCTGACCCAGATCCACCCGATCCACGTGCTGTTCAACCTGCCCGAACGCCAACTCGGCGACGTGCGCCAGGCACAGGCCGCCGGCACGGTGCCAGTGGCCGCACTGGACCGCGCCGATTCGCACGTGCTGTCCGGCGACGGCAAGCTCGATGTGGTCGACAACCTGATCAGCGCGGACAGCGGCACGTTCAAGGCGCGTGCCGTGTTCGACAATGCCGACAACGGCCTGTGGCCGGGGCAGTTCGTCAACGTGCGCATGCAGCTGCGCACGATCGCCAGCGGCGTGGTCATTCCTACCCAGGCGGTACTGCGGGGTCCGGACGGCGAGTACGTCTATGTCGTGCAGGGCGACAACACGGTGAAGATGCAGACCGTGCGCAGCGGCGTGGAAGTGGGCGACAGCCAGGTGCAGATCGCCGAAGGCCTGAAGGGCGGCGAGCGGGTGGTCAGTGAGGGCCAGTTCCGCCTGAAGCCGGGCAGCAAGGTCACCGCGCTGAAGCCGGGCGAGACCCCGGCCGCACCGACCGAGGCCGAACTGAAGGCGGCCGAACAGAAGAACGCGGGCGGCGGTGGCCGTCGCGGTGGTGGCCCGCGCTGAGCGCAGGCCACTGATCTCCCTCGCGCCGGCAGACCCGCCGGCGCCGACATTGAAGTGCCAGCAAGGATCAGTCCGTGGGCTTTTCGACGATCTTCATCCGCCGCCCGATCGCCACCTCGCTGTTGATGGCGGGCCTGTTGCTGCTGGGCATCCTGGGTTACCGCAAGCTGCCGGTGTCGGCGCTGCCGGAAATCGATGCACCCAGCCTGGTGGTCACCACCCAGTACCCCGGTGCCAATGCCACCACCATGGCTTCGCTGGTCACCACCCCGCTGGAGCGCCAGTTTGGGCAGATCTCCGGGCTGGAGCTGATGACCTCCGACTCGTCGGCCGGCTTGTCCACGATCATCCTGCAGTTCTCGATGGACCGCGACATCGACATCGCCGCGCAGGACGTGCAGGCGGCGATCCGCCAGGCCACCCTGCCCTCGTCGCTGCCCTACCAGCCGGTCTACAACCGGGTGAACCCGGCCGACGCGGCCATCGTCACCCTGAAACTGACCTCTGACACGCGCCCGCTGCGCGACGTCAACAATTACGCCGACTCCATCCTGGCCCAGCGCCTGTCGCAGGTGCAGGGCGTGGGCCTGGTGTCGATTGCCGGCAACGTGCGCCCGGCCGTGCGCATCCAGGTCAACCCGGCGCAGCTGTCGAACATGGGCCTGACCCTGGAGCAGCTGCGCAGTGCGCTGACCCAGGCCAACGTCAATGCGCCGAAGGGTTCGTTGAACGGCAAGACCCAGTCCTACAGCATCGGCACCAACGACCAGCTGGCCAGCGCCGCCGAATACCGCGACACCATCATCAGCTACAAGAACGGCCGCCCGGTACGGCTGTCGGACGTGGCCGAGGTGGTGGATGGCGTGGAGAACGACCAGCTCGCCGCCTGGGCCGATGGCAAGCCGGCGGTGCTGCTGGAAGTGCGGCGCCAGCCCGGTGCCAACATCGTGCAGACCGTCGAGCGCATCCGCGCGATCCTGCCGCAATTGCAGGGCGTGCTGCCGGCAGACGTGCACCTGGAGATCTTCAACGACCGCACCGAGACCATCCGCGCCTCGGTGCATGAAGTGCAGTTCACCCTGATCCTCACCATCGGCCTGGTGGTGGCGGTGATCTTCGTGTTCCTGCGCCGGCTGTGGGCCACGATCATTCCCTCGGTGGCGGTGCCGTTGTCGCTGGCCGGCACCTTTGCGGTGATGGCGTTCGCCGGCATGTCGCTGGACAACCTCTCGCTGATGGCGCTGGTGGTGGCCACCGGCTTCGTGGTCGACGATGCGATCGTGATGATCGAGAACATCGTGCGCTACATCGAGCAGGGCAAGAGCGGCAAGGAAGCGGCCGAGATCGGTGCGCGCCAGATCGGCTTCACCGTGCTGTCGCTGACCGTCTCGCTGGTCGCCGTGTTCCTGCCGCTGCTGCTGATGCCCGGCGTCACCGGCCGCCTGTTCCATGAGTTCGCCTGGGTGTTGAGCATCGCGGTGGTGCTGTCGATGCTGATCTCGCTGACGCTCACCCCGATGATGTGCGCCTACCTGCTCAAGCCCGACGCCCTGCCCGAAGGCGAGGACGCGCATGAGCGTGCAGCCGCGGCCGGCAAGCAGAACCTGTGGACGCGCACCGTCGGCCTGTACGAGCACAGCCTGGACTGGGTGCTGGGCCACCAGCGCCTGACCCTGGCCGTGGCCGGCGGCGCGCTGGTGCTGACCGTGCTGCTGTATGTGCTGATTCCCAAGGGCCTGCTGCCCGAACAGGACACCGGACTGATCACCGGCGTGGTGCAGGCCGACCAGAACATCGCCTTCCCGCAGATGGAACAGCGCACTCGGCAGGTCGCCGAAGCGCTGCGCCAGGATCCGGACGTGACCGGCGTGTCGGCGTTCATCGGTGCCGGCAGCATGAACCCCACGCTCAACCAGGGCCAGCTGTCGATCGTGCTGAAGGAGCGCAGCCAGCGCGACGGCCTGGAGCAGATCCTGCCGCGCCTGCAGAAGGCGGTGGCCGGAATCCCGGGCGTGGCGCTGTACCTGAAGCCGGTGCAGGACGTGACCCTGGATACCCGCGTGGCCGCCACCGAGTACCAGTACTCGCTGTCGGACGTGGATTCGGCAACGGTGGCCACCCAGGCCACGCGCCTGACCGAAGCGCTGCGCAAGCGCCCGGAACTGGCTGACGTCGACAACAACCTGTCCAACCAGGGCCGCGCCCTGGAGCTGAACATCGACCGCGACAAGGCCAGCGTGCTGGGCGTGCCGATGCAGACCATCGACGACACGCTCTACGATGCGTTCGGCCAGCGCCAGATTTCCACCATCTTCACCGAGCTCAACCAGTATCGCGTGGTGCTGGAAGTGGCGCCGGAGTTCCGCACCAGCACCGCGTTGATGGAGCAGCTGGCGGTGGCCTCCAACGGCGCCGGCGCGCTGACCGGCACCAACGCCACCAGCTTCGGCCAGGTCACCTCGTCCAACTCATCGACCGCCACCGGCATCGGCGCGCAGAACACCGGCATCACCGTCGGCGCCGGCAACATCATCCCGTTGTCTGCGCTGGCCGAAGGCAAGGTCAGCAGTGCGCCGCTGGTGGTCAGCCACCAACAGCAACTGCCGGCGGTGACCGTGTCGTTCAACGTGGCACCGGGCTATTCGCTGTCCGAAGCGGTGCGGGCGATCCAGGAAACCAAGGACAGCCTGGACATGCCCACCCACCTGCATGCCGAGTTCATCGGCAAGGCGGCTGAGTTCACCGGCAGCCAGACAGACGTGGTGTGGCTGCTGCTGGCCTCGCTGGTGGTGATCTACATCGTGCTGGGCGTGCTGTACGAGAGCTACATCCACCCGATCACGATCATCTCCACGCTGCCGCCGGCCGGTGTCGGCGCGCTGCTGGCGCTGATGGTGTGCGGCCTGAGCCTGTCGGTGGATGGCATCGTCGGCATCGTGCTGCTGATCGGCATCGTCAAGAAGAACGGCATCATGATGGTGGACTTCGCGATCGAGGCGCGTCGCGCCGGCGCCAACGCGCACGAAGCGATCCGCCGTGCCTGCCTGCTGCGCTTCCGCCCGATCATGATGACCACCGCCGCGGCCATGCTCGGCGCGCTGCCGCTGGCACTGGGCACCGGCATCGGCTCGGAGCTGCGCCGCCCGCTGGGCATCGCCATCGTCGGTGGCCTGCTGCTGTCGCAGCTGGTGACCCTGTACACCACCCCGGTGATCTACCTGTACATGGAGCGTTTCTCCGAGTGGCTGGCGCGCCGCCGCGAACAGCGCGCCCTGCGCGACGGGTCGCTGCAGGAGCCGCAGGCATGATCCACGCCCCGCTGCTGCGGGGGGCCGCGCGATGAACCTGTCCGGCCCCTTCATCCGTCGCCCGATCGGCACCGCGCTGCTGGCCATCGGCCTGTTCATGGTCGGCCTGATCTGCTACCTGCGGCTGGGCGTGTCGGCATTGCCGAACATCGAGATCCCGGTGATCTTCGTGCATGCCAGCCAGTCCGGCGCCGATGCGGCGACCATGGCGTCCACGGTCACCGCGCCGCTGGAACGCCACCTCGGCCAGCTGCCGGGCATCGACCGCATGCGCTCGTCGAGCTCGGAAGGCAGCTCGCTGGTGTTCATGATCTTCCAGAGCGGCCACAACATCGACTCGGCCGCGCTGGACGTGCAGACGGCGATCAACTCGGCCCAGGCCGACCTGCCCTCGGGCATGGGGTCGCCGATGTACCAGAAGGCGAACCCGAACGACGACCCGGTGATCGCCATCGCGTTGACCTCGCAGACGCAGTCGGCCGATGAGCTGTACAACGTCGCCGATTCGCTGCTGGCACAGCGCATCCGCCAGATCAGTGGCGTCGCCTCGGTCGACATCGCCGGCGCGTCGACGCCAGCGGTGCGCGTGGACGTCAACCTGCGCCTGATGAACGCGCTGGGCCTGACCGCCGATGACCTGCGCAATGCGGTGCGTGCGGCCAACGTGACCTCGCCCACCGGCTTCCTCAGCGACGGCAACACCACCACCGCGATCATCGCCAACGATTCGGTGGCGCGTGCGGCCGACTTCGCCGACCTGGTGGTCAAGACCCAAGGCGATGGCCGGGTGATCCGCCTCAAGGACGTCGCCAACGTCTACGACGGCCAGCAGGATGCCTACCAGGCCGCGTGGTTCGACCACAAGCCGGCGGTGGTGATGTACGTGTTCACCCGTGCCGGCGCCAACATCGTGGAGACCGTGGACCGGGTCAAGGCGCAGATCCCGACCCTGCGCGACTACCTGCAGCCAGGCACCACGATGACGCCGTACTTCGACCGTACGCCGACCATCCGTTCGTCGCTGCATGAAGTGCAGATCACCCTGCTGATCAGCTTGGCGATGGTGGTGCTGACGATGGCGCTGTTCCTGCGCCGGCTGGCACCGACGCTGATCGCCGCAGTGACCGTGCCGCTGTCGCTGGCCGGTGCCGCGCTGGTGATGTACGTGATGGGCTTCACCCTGAACAACCTGAGCCTGCTGGCGCTGGTGATCGCGATCGGCTTCGTGGTCGACGATGCGATCGTGGTGATCGAGAACATCATGCGCCATCTCGACGAGGGCATGCCGCGCATGCAGGCGGCGTTGACCGGTGCGCGCGAGATCGGCTTCACCATCGTCTCGATCACCGCCTCGCTGGTGGCGGTGTTCATTCCGCTGCTGTTCGCCAGCGGCATGATGGGTGCGTTCTTCCGCGAGTTCACCGTCACCCTGGTGGCGGCCATCGTGGTCTCGATGATCGTCTCGCTGACGTTGACCCCGGCACTGTGCAGCCGCTTCCTCAGTGCGCACGACCACAGCGCGCCGCCGTCGCGTTTCGGCCGCTGGCTGGACGCCGGCCACGAGCGCATGCTGCGCATCTACACCGTGTTCCTCGACTTCTCGCTGCGCCACGCGCTGCTGTTGTCGCTGACCCCGCTGATCCTGATCGGCGTCACCGTGTTCCTGTTCGGCGCAGTGAAGAAGGGCGCGTTCCCGCCGCAGGACACCGGCCTGATCTGGGGCCGTGCCAACTCCAGTGCCACGGTGTCCTTCGAGGACATGGTCGCCCGCCAGCGCCGCATCACCGACATGCTGATGGCCGACCCGGCGGTGAAAACGGTGGGCGTGCGCCTGGGCAGTGGCCGCCAGGGCTCCAGCGCGCAGTTCAACATCGAGCTGAAATCGCGCAAGGAAGGCCGCCGTGAAACCACCGCGCATGCCCTGGCACGGCTGAGTGCGAAGGCCGACCGCTACCCTGACCTGCAGCTGCGCCTGCGCGCGATCCAGGACCTGCCCAGCAACGATGGCGGCGGCGCCAGCCAGGGTGCGCAGTACCGCATTTCCCTGCAGGGCAACGACCTGGCCGCACTGCAGGAATGGCTGCCCAAACTGCAGGCGGAACTGAAGAAGAACCCGAAGCTGCGCGACGTCGGCACCGACGTGGACAATGCCGGCCTGCGCCAGAACATCCAGATCGATCGCGCCAAGGCCGCACGCCTGGGCATCACCGTGGGTGCCATTGACGGTGCGCTGTACGGCGCGTTCGGCCAGCGGCAGATCTCGACCATCTATTCGGACATCAACCAGTACAGCGTGGTGGTCAATGCGCTGCCCTCGCAGACCGCCACGCCGGCGGCACTGGACGAGGTCTACGTGCGTGCGCGCAACGGCGACATGGTGCCGATCACCGCGGTGGCCACCCAGATGCCCGGGCTGGCACCGTCGCAGATCACCCACGAGAACCAGTACACGACGATGGACCTGAGCTACAACCTGGCTCCCAACGTGAGCATGGGTGAGGCCAAGGCGATCATCGATGCCACCGTGGCCGGCATGCGCATGCCCGGTGACATCCGCCTGGCCGACGACGCCGGCTTCGGTTTCAACTCCGATCCCAGCGACATGCTGATCCTGGTACTGGCCGCGATCCTGACCGTGTACCTGGTGCTGGGCATGCTCTACGAGAGCCTGATCCACCCGGTCACCATCCTGTCGACGTTGCCTGCGGCCGGCGTCGGCGCGCTGCTGGCGCTGTTCGGCACCAACACCGAGCTGTCGGTGATCTCGATGATCGCGCTGGTGCTGCTGATCGGCATCGTCAAGAAGAACGCGATCATGATGATCGACTTCGCCCTGGTGGCGCAGCGCGAGCATGGGCTGGCGCCGCGCGACGCTGCACGCGAAGCCAGCATCGTCCGCTTCCGCCCGATCATGATGACCACGATGGTCGCGATCCTCGCCGCCGTGCCGCTGGCGATCGGCCTGGGCGAAGGATCCGAACTGCGCCGCCCGCTGGGCATCGCGATGATCGGCGGCCTGCTGTTCTCGCAGAGCCTGACCCTGCTCAGCACGCCGGCGCTGTACGTGATCTTCTCCTGCCTGGCCGAGCGCTGGCGCGCCCGTCGCGCACGCAAGCGCGAAGCGAAGCTGCTCAAGCGCGCGCAACGCGCATAGCTCTGGTAGCGCCGGCCGCTGGCCGGCTTTGCCGATGCACCGTGCAGTCAAGCTGCCGGCCAGCGGCCGGCACTACCGTGGGTGCGGACCGTTGGCGCGCACGTCGCGTGCGCAGGCGCTCGCAACGCGCATCGCTCTGGTAGAGCCGGCCGCTGGCCGGCTTTGCCGATGCACCGTGCGGCCAAGCTGCCGGCCAGCGGCCGGCACTACCGTGGGAACGGACTGAGTGCGGACCGCTGGCGCGCGCAACGCGCATCGCTCTGGTAGAGCCGGCCGCTGGCCGGCTTTGTCGATGCACCGAGCGGCCAAGCTGCCGGCCAGCGGGCGGCACTACCGTGGGTGCGGACTGGGTGCGGACCGTTGGCCCGCACGTCGCGTGCGCAGACGCGCGCAACGCACATCGCTTTGGTAGAGCCGGCCGCTGGCCGGCTTTGCCGATGCGCCGTGCGGCCAAGCTGCCGGCCAGCGGCCGGCACTACCGTGGGGGCGGACCGCTGGCCCGCACGTCGCGTTCGCAGGCGCGCGCAACGCGCATCGCTCTGGTAGAGCCGGCCGCTGGCCGGCTTTACCGATGCACTGCAGCCAAGCTGCCGGCCAGCGGCCGGCACTACCGTGGGTGCAGACTGGGTGTGAACCGGTGGCCCGCACGTCGCGTGCGCAGGCGCGCGCAACGCACATCGCTTTGGTAGAGCCGGCCGCTGGCCGGCTTTGCCGATGCACCGTGCAGCCAAGCTGCCGGCCAGCGGCCGGCACTACCGTGGGTGCAGACCGCTGGGCCGCACTCCATATTTCACGCGCAGGCCGCAATAATGGCGGCAGATCCGTCCACCGAGCCTGCATGCCTGCCCGACAATCCCGCCTCAGCCGCCTCTGGGCCCACGAAAAGGCCAGCTATGGCCTGCGCGTGTTCATCGCGCTGGCCACCGCGGTTGCTGTGTGCTGGCAGTTCGATGCACTGACTGCCCTGCCGGGCGTGTTCCTCGGCATCATCGCCAGTGCCATCGCGGAAACCGACGACAACTGGTGGGGCCGGACCAAGGCCGTGATGCTGTCGCTGCTGTGCTTCTGCCTCGCTGCGGCCTCGGTGATCTGGCTGTTCCCGTGGCCGTGGGTCTTCATCGGCGCGCTGGCACTGTCCACCTTCGGCCTGACCCTGCTTGGCGCGCTCGGCGAGCGCTACGCGTCCATTGCCCAGGCCACGGTGACACTGGCGATCTACACCATGATCGGCCTGGAGCAGCACGGTGCCAGCGACCTGCACAGTGCGCTGGACGCGGTCAGCCACCTGCTGGCCGGTGCGGTCTGGTACGGCCTGTTGTCGATCCTGTGGACCGCGCTGTTCGCCAACCGGCCGGTGCGTGAGCGCGTTGCGCGGCTGTACCAGGAACTGGGCCGCTACCTGCAACTGAAGGCCGCGCTGTTCGAACCGGTGCGCGAAGCCGACCTGCAACGCCGCCAGCTCGACCTGGCCGAACAGAACCGCCGTGTGGTCGGTGCGTTGAACGAGGCCAAGACCGCGATCCTGGCCCGCTTCGGCCGCTCCGGCCGACCGGGGGTGAATTCCGGCCTGTACCTGCGCCTGTACTACATGGCGCAGGATTTCCACGAGCGCGCCAGTTCTTCGCACTACCCCTATGGCGCGCTGGTGGACGCGTTCTTCCACAGCGACGTGCTGTACCGCTGCCAGCGCCTGCTCGACCTGCAGGGCCAGGCCTGCGCGCGCCTGGGCGAAGCGATCCGCCTGCGCCGCCCGTTCGTGTACGGCGAAAGCAACCAGCAGGCCGGGCGTGACCTGGCCGATGCGCTGGCCTACCTGCGCGACCAGCAGCGGCCGCAATGGCAGCGCCTGCTCGGTTCACTGGACCTGCTGGTGCACAACCTGCGCAGCATCGAACGGCGGCTGCTGGATGCCGAGCGTTCCGAAGCCAGCCTCGACAACGTCGACACCCGTCTGCGCGACAGCAACCCGCACACGTTGCGCGAGATGGGCGTGCGCATCCGCCAGCAGCTCACGCCCGGCTCGGTGCTGTTCCGCCATGGCCTGCGCATGGCGCTGGCGCTGATCGCCGGCTTTGCCGCGATCCGCCTGTTCAATGCGCAGAACGGCTCGTGGGTGCTGCTGACGATCGTGTTCGTGTGCCGGCCCAACTTCGGCGCCACCCGCCAGCGCTTGGCGCAGCGCATCGTCGGCACGCTGGCCGGCCTGGTGCTGACCTGGGCGCTGCTGCAGTTGTTCCCGCAACTGCACGTGCAGCTGCTGATCGCCCTGCTGTCGGCGCTGCTGTTCTTCTTCACCCGCACCGACCGCTACCTGGTGGCGTCGGCGGCCATCACGGTGATGGCCCTGACCTGCTTCAACCTGATCGGTGATGGCTTCGTGCTGATCGTGCCGCGCATGGTCGATACGGTGCTGGGCTGCGCGATCGCCGCAGCGGCGGCGTTCCTGATCCTGCCCGACTGGCAGGGCCGCCAGCTGCACCTGGTGCTGGCGCGCGTGCTGGACACCGCCGCCCGCTACCTGGATTCAGTGCTCGGCCAGTACCGCAGCGGCATGCGCGACGACCTTGCCTACCGCATCGCCCGGCGCGACATGCACAACGCCGATGCTGCGCTGTCCACCGCGCTGTCGAACATGCTGCGCGAGCCGGGCCATGTCCGCCGCAACCTGGACGCCGGCTTCCGTTTCCTGGCGCTGTCCAACACCCTGCTCGGTCATCTGTCGGCCCTGGGCGCGCATCGCGACCAGGTGGACAGCTATGCCGGCGATCCGCTGGCATTGGCGGCCGGTGAGCGCGTGCGCAAGGCACTGCAGCAGCTGGCCTCGGCGCTGGCCGCTCGGCAACCGGTCGCCGAAGATGACAACGACGCTGACCGCGCGGTGGCCGCAGAGCTGGAGCAGATCGAGGACGCGATGCCGCCGAAACTGCAGCTGATCCGTACGCAGATGGCACTGGTCCTGCGGATGCTGCCGAAGGTGCGGGCGGCGGCCAATGAGGCGGTAACCAGTCTGACCTGATCGCGGGCAGGAATGCTAGGCTGCGCCGGTCAAGGAGGTTCCATGTCCGGTCACAACCAGTTCGCCCTGCTGCGCCAGCGCCGCTTCCTGCCGTTCTTCGTGGTGCAGGCGCTCGGTGCGTTCAATGACAACGTGTACCGGCAGGCGATCATCAGCATGCTGCTGTTCATGGCCGTGCCGGAAGAAGAACTGGGGTTGTACGCCACCCTGGCGCCGGCCATCTTCATCCTGCCGTATTTCCTGTTCTCGGCACTGGCCGGGCAGATCGCCGACAAGCTGGAGAAATCGCGCCTGATCGTGATCACCACCACCATGGAGATCGTGATCATGTCGCTGGCGGCCACCGGCTTCCTCACCCAGAGCCTGCCGGTGCTGCTGGTCGCCCTGTTCTGCACCGGCATGCAGTCGACCCTGTTCGGCCCGGTGAAGTATTCGGTCCTGCCCTCGGTGCTCAGGCCCGAAGAGCTGACCGGCGGCAACGGCCTGGTCGAGATGGGCACCTCGATGTCGATCCTCTCCGGCATGATCGTCGGTGGCCTGGTGTTTACCGTGGCCGGCAGCCACGGCACGGTGGTGGCCGCGTGCGCGATCATCGCACTGGCGATCTGCGGCAACATCGCCGCGCGCCTGATCCCGAAGGTCGATGCCGGCGACCCTACCCTGAAGATCAACTGGAACCCGCTGCCGGAATCGCTGGCGGTGCTGCGCATGGCGCGCCAGCAGAAGGCCGTGCGCAACTCGATCCTGGGCGTGTCCTGGTTCTGGTTCGTCGGCACCGTACTGACCTCCCAGCTGCCGGCCTACGCGGTCACCAACCTGGGCGGCGAGCCGACCCTGTACATCTTCGCGCTGGCCCTGTTCTCGGTCGGCACCGGCGTCGGCTCGCTGCTGTGCGAAAAGCTGTCGGCCCGTACGGTGGAAATCGGCCTGGTGCCGCTGGGCGCGTTTGGCATGACCGCGTTCCTGCTCGACCTGTACTTCGCCCGCAGCGGCGAAGCGACCGTGCACGGGCTGACCATCGGGCCGTTCCTGCAGCAGCCCGGCAGCCTGCGCATCGTCATCGACCTGATCGGCATCGGCCTGTTCACCGGCATCTTCGTGGTACCCCTGTTCGCGCTGATCCAGAGCCGCACCCCGAAGGCGCAGATGTCGCGCGTGTTCGCGGCGTTGAACATCCAGAACTCGGGCTTCATCGTCGCTGCGGCGCTGCTGTCGCTGGCCGCGCACACGCTGCTGCACTGGACCATTCCGCAGCAGTTCCTGGCGCTGGCCATCGCCAACGCGCTGGTGGCGATCTACATCTTCACCATCGTCCCCGAATTCCTGATGCGCTTCCTCAGCTGGCTGATGGTGCGCACCCTGTACCGGCTGCGCCCGCACGGCATCGAGGCCAACGTGCCGGACGAAGGTGCCGCACTGCTGGTCTGCAACCACGTCAGCTACATGGACGCGCTGATCCTGTCGGCGACGATTCCGCGCCCGGTGCGCTTCGTCATGTACTACAAGATCTTCAACATCCCGGTGATGCGCTGGATCTTCCGGACTGCCAAGGCGATCCCGATTGCCGGGGCGCGCGAGGACCCGGCGCTGATGCAGCGCGCGTTCGACGAGATCGACGCTGCGCTGGCCGAGGGTGAGCTGGTATGCATCTTCCCGGAAGGTGCGCTGACCCGCGACGGAGAGATGGCGCCGTTCAAGTCCGGCGTCGAGAAGATCCTCGAGCGACGGCCGGTGCCGGTGGTGCCGATGGCCCTGCGTGGCATGTGGTCGAGCATGTGGAGCCGGCGCGACAGCCGGCTGGGCCGCATGCGGGTGCCGCGTCGTTTCCGCGCCACCGTCGAGGTGGTGGCGGCACCGGCCGTGGATGGCCACACCACCAGCGCCCCGGTGCTGGAGGCCCAGGTGCGGGCCCTGCGTGGTGATCACGCCTGATCGGCCGCGCGGCCGCCGGTAACCCTTGCAGGCAACAGCCCCATTCCCCCTGCCACGACGGCCTCTGTTTCATTGCAGGGGCCGTCAGACGCGCCCGGTCAAGGGCCATACACGGCAGTATCTGACTGTAACCGCATACATGCAGCGCAGGTTGAGGTAGATTACGCACCCACAGGGGGGAGGTTCGGCCAATGCACCAGGGCCGGCCACCAAGGAATGGAGTCTCGCTTTGAATCAACCGCCACCGCTCAGCCGTCCGGTCTACATCCCCAACCATCTGGTCTGGGCAATCCTGACGACGCTGTTCTGCTGCCTGCCGTTGGGCGTGGTGTCGATCGTCTACGCCTCCCAGGTCGATGGCCGCCGCGCGGCGGGCGACCTGCCGGGGGCCTACAGCGCGTCGCGCAAGGCGGGCTGGTGGGCGGTGGCTTCGGCCGTGGCCCTGCCGGTCCTGTTGTTGTTGTGGTTCGGGCTGTTCGGCGGCTTGGCCGTACTGGGCGCTCTTTCCGACCAATGATTCACCACCACCACCCATCAAGGAGCTTGAACCCATGAACACCGCCACTCCGCAGGTCCCGAACAACCTGGTCTGGGCCATCCTGAGCACCCTGTTCTGCTGCCTGCCGGCCGGCATCGTGTCGATCGTCTACGCCGCGCAGGTCAACGGCAAGCTGGCCGCTGGCGACATCGCCGGTGCCCAGGAATCCTCGGCCAAGGCCAAGAAGTGGGCCATCTGGTCGGCCATCGCCGCCGTCGTGGTCGGCGTGCTGTACGGCATCCTGATCGTCGCTCTCGGCGGCATGGGTGCGATGAGCAACAGCGGCTACTGATCCGCGTGGACGGATCCGGCGCCTGCGCCGGATCCGTTGCTGCATGTCCGCACTGCCCTCCCGATCCCGACTGGCCCGCTGGGCACCGCTGCTGGCCGCCACCGGACTGGCCGCCGGTGCCGCGCTGGTGCTGCGCAACGTCAATCCCTATGTCGCCGGCAATCCGTTGCCGAGCTGCCCGCTGTACGCGCTGACCGGCCTGTACTGCCCGGGCTGTGGCAGCACCCGCTGCCTGTATTCACTGGTCCACTTCGACCTGCCCGGCGCGATGGCGATGAACCCGCTGCTGGTCATCAGCCTGCCGTTCCTGTTGCTGATGCTGCTGAACACCGCCGGCATCCGCCCGCGCGTGCTCGACCCGTTGATGCGGGTACTGGCCAATCCCACGTTCTGGCTCTGGCTGCTGCCCGGGTATGCGCTGCTGCGCAACCTGCCGTGGGCACCGTTCACCGCACTGGCACCGGTCTAGGCTTCCAGCCAACGGCGCAGCCCCTCGTGGTGGGCGGCGTTTGTCGATCATGGGATTGGCCGGGCGGGTGGACTGCGCAGGGGTCGCTGCAAGTACGTCCATGTAAGCTCGGTCGCCGCATCCATGCGGCTCACGCCCCTGCGCAGCCCACCCGCCCGGCCACGGACAGTTTCCGTGCACGTCCACCACGGAAAAGAAAGAGAAGTTCAAAAGCGGAAGCGGATCGCTTCGCTACGCTCGCTCGGAGCCAAGCATGGCTCGGCTCTGGAGAACGTCCGTGCGCGGAAAACTGTCGAAGGCGGGGTGGGTCGGATGGCGGGGGTGTGAGCCGCATGGATGCGGCGACCAAGCCTCCATGGACGGATTCACGGCGTCCCCCGCCATCCGACCCACCCCGCCAACCCGCAGCAATCCAGCGGTTGCCGTTGCTGTTGCTCTGTTGCCTCTGCAGGTGCAGGGCTGCAAGCCCTGCCAAAACACCTACGTCACCCAGCCTGCAATCACCAGCAGGGCGAGAATCGCCAGCCACAGCAGCAGCATCCGCCACACCAGGCTCATCGCATCACGCAGGTCCGGCAGCCGCTGCCACACCGGCAACAGCCCGGCTTCGGTGTAATCGTGCGCATCCTCGCGCAGCTCGGCGTTGACGCTGGCCCGCGCCACCGCGCCCAGGAAACCGACGGTGCCCGCCAGGCGCTCGCCATGGGCCTGGCGCCACGCCTTCCACGCCGTATCGAAGTTGCCCACCAGCGCCATCGAGAACGCCATCAGCTGCGCTACCGGCCACTCGATCCAGCCCAGCAGGCGCTGCGCCAGTGCCAGCGGCTCCACCGGCACGCGTGCACGCATCGGGCTTTCCGCCATCAGCGCCAGCAAGCGGTAGCCCAACGCACCGGCCGGGCCCAGCAACAGGAACCAGAACAGCACCGCGAACCACCGCCGCAGCGCATTGAGCACGGTCGCCTCGACCAGCGATGGCACGTCCTCGCGCAGGCTGCCGCCGGCGGATTGCAGGTTGCGCACGGCCGCCTGCCGCGTCGCCGCGTCATCGGCATCGATGATGGCTTCGATATCGCGATCCAGGTCGCGCGGCCCCCAGCACCAGGCCAGCACTGCCACGCCCAGCAGCAGCGACGGCAGGCCGAACAGCACCCCGCGCAGCAGCCACGCCAGCAGCGCCATCAGCAACAGCGGCGGCAGCAGCGCCAGCGCCACACCGGCCGGTCCCTGCCATGCCTTGCCGCCGTGCGCGTCCAGCCAGCCCAGCCAGCGCCGGAAGCCGTCGAAACGGCGCAGCGAAGCGGCAGCGGCGGGGGCAACATGGCCCAGGGCCAGCGCCACCAGCACGGCGGCCAGAGTGGTGAACATGGCAGGTCTCCCTACGAAACAGAACGCTCGGCGCCGCTACCTTACCTGTCGCAGCGGCCGCCTCAGCGGTGAACCGGACTGTAACCCGGGCCGTGTTCAGGTGGCGGCAATACAGCGGCCACCACGGCCCGGCGGCAGCGTCGGCTCAGCCCTGCTGCTCGCGGTACCAGTGCTCGATGAGCCCACGCGAAATCGAGATCGGCGGCGACAGGCGGATCCCCTCGCCGTCATCCTCCACATCACGGGCCAGCGCAGCGCCAACTTCGTCGGCACTGAACCAGCGCGCATCCTCCAGCTCGCCATCCACGGTCGGCAGGTCGTCCAGTGCCTGCGCACGGAAGCCGACCATCAGCGCGCCGGGGAACGGCCATGGTTGCGATCCGAGATACTGGCAGGCGGTTACCCGCACCTTGCTCTCCTCGTGGACTTCGCGCACCACGGTCTGCTCGAAGGTCTCGCCGGGTTCGACGAAGCCGGCCAGGACCGAGTAACGACGCGGGGCCCAGTTCGACTGCCGGCCCAGCAACAACCGCCCCTGGTTTTCCACCGCGACAATCACGGCCGGATCCACGCGGGGGTAATGTTCGGTGGAACACTGCGCGCAACGGCCGACGAAGCCGCCCCGGGCGAATGCCACGGCACCGCCGCACACACCGCAGAAGCGGGTGCGCGAGTGCCAGTAGGACATGCCGCGGGCATAGCTGAAGGCGGTCGCGTCAGCCGTCGACCACAGCAAGGCCGCCTGGCGCAGATCAAGGCGTCTGGGTGCGCTCACCGTGACATTGGCGGCTTCGACCGAGAACCACGCCTGTTCCCCACGCAGGCCAAGGAAGATCGCAGCACCGGGGCCACCACCGATGTCGGCGCCGGTCAGCGCCAACGGCTGGTCATCATCGCCGGTGAAGGCGCTGCCGTCCTGATCGAGGACGAGGATGCGCGCGCCCGGCCACAGGCGCGCCAATGCATCGGCATCCTCGCGCAGGGCATCGGCGCGCTCCAGGGGTTCGCCAACGAAGGCAAAACCGGAAAGCGGCGAAGGAGTATTGGGCATCCGCCAAGCGTGCCGCCAATCGAGGCGGGTGGCAAGGTCGGCACTGTGCGCAGTTTGCCCGTGTGGTCCACAGGCGCGGTCGCGGGCACCGCGCATCCACGCGTGGCGTGGATCTGCTACATGCTGAAGCTGCTGCCGCAGCCGCAGGTGGTCTTCGCGTTCGGGTTGCGGATCACGAACTGCGCACCGGTCAGGCTCTCGGTGTAATCCACCTCGGCCCCCATCAGGTACTGCAGGCTCAGCGGGTCGACCAGCAGGGTCACCCCGCTGGTCTGCACCGCCAGGTCGTCCTCGGCACGGTTCTCATCGAACTCGAACCCGTACTGGAAGCCCGAACAGCCACCGCCCTCGATGTACACGCGCAGCGCCAGGTCGGGGTTGCCCTCTTCCTGGATCAGGGATTTGACCTTGGCGGCCGCCGACTCGGTGAAGTTCAGCGGACGCTCCAGTGACTGGTAATCGGGCGCGGCAACCGGGGTGGCGCCGGGCAGGGAGACTAGCGTACTCATGCTGCCAGCATGGGGGTGCCGGCGACGGCTTTCAAGCCATCGCCTCGGCCAGCTTGCGGCGCGCGGCGGTGTCGCCCTTGTCGCCCTTGGCCTCGTCGCCGTCCGGTGCCGGCAGCGCCGCGACCGGTGCGCTGGCATGGATCAGGCGGCCGTTCAGCTGAGCCCCCGCATTCATCTCCACCACCTGGTAATGGACATTGCCATTGACCCGGGCGCTCGGGGTCAGTTCGACCTTCTCGGTGGCATGCACGTCGCCGTCCAGGCGGCCACTGATGACCACCACCTGCGCGCGGATCTCGCCCTCGATCACGCCATGCTCGGCAACCGTCAGGGTTGCACCACTGGCGCCTTCGCTGGCAATCACCTTGCCGTGGATGCGGCCTTCCACATACAGCCCCCCACTGAATTCCACGTCACCGCGGATCACCACCTGGTTGCCGATCAGGGCATCCACCACCAGCTGGCCGTCACGGTTGGATTTGCTGCTTCCGAACATCTGCCTACTCCCCTTTGCTGGCCGGCGCACCGGCCTGTTTCCAGTCGAATACCTGGGTGGTACCCCCCATACCACTCCCCAATGTCACCCGCACGCGTTGCGGGGTGAAGTCAGCCGGCAGCATCACGCTGCCGGTGAGCTGCTGGAAGTACCGGAACGAGTAATCCTGTCCCGGCACCTTGCTGCGCTGGTGCAGATCATCCCAGCTGATCGTGGCCAGCTTGCCGTTCTTCACGCCTTCCACGGTGAAGCGCATCTGCCCCTGGCTGATGGCACCGCGGTTGAGGTTCTGGGTCAGCACGGCGGTGTACTGCCAGGTGCCGGCCGCCTCCGGGCTGAACTCGATCGAATGGGTGTTCAGGCCCTTGCGCTGGCTGGTCGAGCCGACCAGTCGCTCGTAGAAGGCGACATCGGCGCGCAGCCCGGCGATTTCCTCATCGCGTTCGGCCAGCGAGGACTGCACCTCGGTGTTGGCGGCGCGGCTGATGCGGTCGGAGGCTTCCAGCGTGGCCTGCTTCTGGCGCAGCTCGGTCAACTGCGCCTGCAGCGTCTCGGCACGCTTCTCGGCGGCCTGCAGGCGCTGGCCCTGGGCATCGCGCGGGGTGGCCATCCAGCAGCCGCCAAGCACCGCCAGCACCAGGCTGAGCAGCCAGATGCCGCCGATCACCAGCAGGCGGCGACGGTCGGCAGGGGGTTGCGGCGCGCCGGGCAGGCGGACCTGCACGCGCATGGGAGGACGGTTGGTCATGGGTGGTTTCCGGGGTATCGCGAGGGCGACACCGGTACGGCCCCTGTGGCAAACGACGGGTTAGTGTATGACAGGACCAGGGGGTTTCCTGTGCCCTGGCCGGCCACGGTCTGTGGCGTTCAGGCACGCCATCGTCGATAGTGTGGCCCCCTGCACAGTTCCGTCGCCGGAGCACCGCCATGACCGAAGCCCACCTGTTCGTGATCGGCATCCTGCTGGCCTGGCTGGCCGGAATCCGCGTCTACCTCACCGTGTTCGGCGTCGGCCTGGCCGGCCTGCTCGGCTGGGTCGAGCTGCCGCCCGCCCTGCAGGCCACCGAATCCTGGTGGGTGCTGGGCACGTCGGCAGCACTGGCCATCGCCGAGTTCTTCGCCGACAAGATTCCCGGCGTGGACTCGGTCTGGGACCTGGTGCAGACGCTCGCACGCGTGCCGGCCGGCGCGTTCCTCGCAGCGGCCACCCTGTCGCCGGACGGTCAGCTCGGCGCCGGCGCACTCGCCGCCGGTGCCGGCGTCGCCCTGGCCAGCCACGGCCTGAAGGCCGGCACCCGCGCCCTGCTCAACACCTCACCGGAACCGGCCAGCAACTGGGTGGCCTCCGCTGCCGAAGACACCGTGGTGGTCGGCGGGCTGGCACTGGCGTTGGCGCATCCGTGGATCGCCCTGGTGGTGGTGCTGGCCTGCAGCCTGGCCGGCGCACTGCTGGTGTGGCTGGTCTGGCGCGCACTGTGGAAGGGCGTGCGCTGGCTGGCGCGCGGTGCATCCGCATCAGCCCCCGGGCACACCGGCAGCGGCTGAGCACCGGGCTTGTCGCATAATGGACGCGAACACCAGGAGCACCGATGGCCGCAAACGAATCCCCCGCGGGCGCCCGCCCGGGACGCGCTGAAACCCCTCCGGCCGATCATTGGCAACGCTGGACGCCGGAGGTGGCGCCGCCTGCGGTTGCCGCACCGATGGCTGCGGCCCCGCCCACCGTGGCGGCCGATGTGCCTGCCCCGGTCAACGGCGCACCGCCGCCGCTGCCCGGTCCGATCACCGCGGCCGAAGCCGGCAACAACGATCTTGCCCCACCGTCATCGGACTCGCCCTACCGCGTGCTGATCGTCGAAGACGATCGTGCGCAGGCCCTGTTCGCGCAGAGCGTGCTGCACGGCGCCGGCATGCAGGCGATCGTGCACAGCGACGCCGATGGCGCGCTGCAGGCGATCAAGGAACACCGCCCCGACCTGATCCTGATGGATCTGCACCTGCCCGGGCTGGATGGCATGCGGCTGACCGCACTGATCCGCCAGCAGCCCGGCCTGCAGCTGCTGCCGATCGTGTTCCTCAGCGGTGATCCGGATCCGGAGCGCCAGTTCGAAGTACTCGACAGCGGCGCCGACGATTACCTGAGCAAGCCGATCCGGCCCCGCCACCTGATCGCCGCGGTGGCCAACCGCATCCGCCGCGCACGCGCCCAGGCGGCGACCCTGCCTGGTGCCAGCGGCGCACCGGCCACCAGCAATCCGGAAACCGGCCTGCCGACGCGCCATCACGTGCTGCAGCAGCTCAACACCGCACTTGCCCACCGCGACCGCGGCGGCGTGTTCTTCGTCGAAGTGGCCAGCGCGCTGGGCCTGCGCGAGCGCTATGGCTATGCCGCGTTTGAACGGCTGATGGTGCAGGCCGGGCAGCGCCTGGCCGAGGCCGGGCATCCGCACCTGCTGGCCCGCCTGAACGACAACAGCTTCCTGCTGCTGGCCCGCAACGCCGACGAGGACGCGCTGGAGGGCATCGCCGCTTCCCTGCGCGAGCAGCTGTCGGCACGCGCCTTCGTGATCCGCGACGACGAATCGGTGCACCTGCGCGGCGTGGTCGGCTATGCCCCCCTGTCACCGGGCTTCGAGGATGCCAACAGTGCGCTGGAGGCGGTCGAGCGCACCACCCTTCAGGCCCGCCTGCTCAGTGCCGGCGTGGCGGGCCATGTGCATCGCCAGGCGGTCACCGAACAGGAGCATCTGGCCCTGCTGGAAGGCCAGCTGGAACTGGCCTACCAGCCGATCGTCGCCGTCGTCGGTGGCAACACCGCGCAGTACCAGCTGCTGCTGCGCCTGCGCCAGGCCGATGGCACGGTGCTGGCCGCCGGCCAGGTGATCCCGGCGGCGGAAGCAGCGGGCCGCATCGCCGACCTCGACCAGCAGGTCATGGACCACGCGCTGGGGCTGCTGGATCTGTACCGGCACGCGACGCAGCCGCTGAACCTGTTCGTCTCGCAGTCGCTGCGCACCCTGCAGCGCGATGCCTTCGCCGACTGGCTGCTGGAATCGCTGCAGCAGCGCGACCTGCCCGGCGCTGCGCTGGTGATCGACGTGCGCTTGCCCGATGCGCTGATCCACACCGTGCCGCTGCAGCAGTTCTGCCAGCGCATGGCCAGTGCCGGGGTGCGCTTCTGCCTGAGCCAGTTCGAACCCGGCGGCGAGGCCGACGCCCTGCTGACCCAGCTGCCGCTGTCGTTCGTGCGCATGGCCGCGCGCTTCTCCAGCAGCCATTCCAACCCCGCCACGCGCGAGGAACTGCGCAAGGCGATCGAACAGGCGCATGCCGCCGGACTGAAGATCATCGGCCAGCAGATCGAGGATCCGCAGGCGGCCGCGGCGATGTGGGTCGGCGGCGTGGACTACATCCAGGGCAACATGGTGCAGTCGGCCGGCAGCGACCTGAACTTCGACTTCCACAACGCGGTGCTCTGACGTGCCGCTGTGGGGCGTGCTGCTGGTTGCCCTCGCTGCAGCCGCCCCGGCGCTGGTGGTGGGCCTGCGCCTGCGCGCGCGCGCCCAGGCACTGGCCCAGCTACGGCGCGCCCACGACGCGCTCGCCGCCGAGCGCGACCAGCTGCGCCGCACCACCGAACGCCAGGGCCAGCTGGAGCAGCAGCTGCTGCAGGCCAAGCAGGCCGCCGAAGCGGCTGCGCTGGCCAAGGGCGAGTTCCTGGCCACGATGAGCCACGAGATCCGCACCCCGCTCAATGGCATCCTGCCGATGCTGGAGCTGATCGCGCGCGGGCCGCTGGGCGAAGACCAGCGACAGATGCTGGCCACTGCCTCGGCCAGTTCGCAGCAGCTGCTGCGCATCGTCGACGACATCCTCGATTACTCACGGCTGGAGGCACAGGCGCTGGAACTGGAGATCACCAGTTTCAACCTGCGCGATCTGCTCGATGGCGTCGTCCAGCTGATGCAGCGCGCGGCCGATGCCAAGGGCCTGGCCCTGGCCCTGCAGCTTGATCCATCGGTGCGCCTGCCGGTGCGCGGCGACCCGGTACGCCTGCGCCAGGTCCTGAGCAACCTGCTGGCCAACGCGATCAAGTTCACCGCGCGCGGCCACGTGCAGCTGCGCGTGCTGCGCCTGGGCGAAGGCGCCGCACAGCACCAGCTGCGCTTCGAGGTCATCGATACCGGCATCGGCATCGATGAAGCCCTGCAGGCGCGCCTGTTCCAGTCCTTCAGCCAGGCCGACGCCTCGACCACCCGCATCTATGGCGGCACCGGCCTGGGCCTGGCCATCTGCAAACGCATCATCGACCTGATGCACGGCCGCATCGGCGTGCAGTCCACGCCCGGCCAGGGTGCTACGTTCTGGTTCGAGATTCCGCTGCTGAAGGTGCCGGGCGACCTGCCCGCGATGTCGCGGGCGCCGGCCCCGCTGCTGCTGTTCAGTGCCGACGCGCCGCTGCAGGCCCGCATCGGGCGCATCGCGGCCCACCATGGGCTGCAGGTACAGGTTCTGTCGCAGCTGGACGCCGTGGTCGAACGCCTGCGCGCGGCGCCACGGCCCGGACAACCGGCACCGGCCTGGCTGCTGGTCGATGCGCGCGCGCGCCGCAGCGGCGAGGCGAGGCTGCAGCAGGCACTGGCCGAGCGCGGTGACGACGACACACTGCAGGTGCTCTGGCTGCAGGATGACGCACCGGCGCAACGACCGCGCCAGCGCCAGCTGCCCGCGCACTTCGACGATGCCGCCGTGCATGCGCTGCTGGCTGCACCGGTCACCCCTGCGCGCCCCGCAGCACTGCTGGCCAACGCGGACGACGCGCAACCGGTGGCCTCGCTGCCGCCGCTGCATCTGCGCGTGCTGCTGGTGGAGGACAACACGGTCAACCGGATGGTGGCCGAGCAGCTGCTGCGCGTGTTCCAGTGCGAGGTCCGCAATGCGGCCGATGGCGAGCAGGCACTGCTTGCCCTACGCCAGGGTGACGTGGACGTCGTATTGATGGATTGCCAGATGCCGGTGCTGGATGGCTACGCCGCCACGCGCCACTGGCGTGCCGAAGAAGCAGAAACCGGCCGTGCGCGACTGCCGATCATCGCAATGACCGCCAACGCCATGGCCGGTGACCGCGAGCGCTGCCTGCAGGCGGGGATGGACGATTACCTGTCCAAGCCGATCGACCGCGCCACGCTGCACGCGCTGCTGCAGCGCTGGGGCCGCCGGAACGCGGCGTCGTTGCCGCTGCCTTCCATAGAGCCGGCGGCAGCGGCAGGCGCGGCTGCCAACGTTGCTGGCGACGGCCTGGAGCAGGCGCCCCAAGGCGATGACGGCCCGGTCGGCACGACGCCGCAACCGGTCCTCGACCGCGGGGTGCTGGACGAACTACGCGCGGTGATCGGCGACGCTGCGACCCAGATCGTTACGGTCTTTCTGGAAGATGCACCGGTCATGGTGCAGCAGCTGCAGCAGGCCGCGCAGGCCGGTGATGAGCCGCGCCTGCAGGCGCTCGCGCACAGCCTGAAATCATCGAGCGCGAACGTGGGCGCGCTGTCGCTGTCGGCGGTTGCGCAGCGGATCGAGCACGAAGCCCGGAGTGGCAGCCTGCAGCGCCCCGCGGTCGCGGTGGCGCTGCTGGTGGCCGAATTCGCCCGGGCACGGGTGGCGCTGACCGGCTACCTGGCACAGCATCGCGCCGGCCAGTCCAGCTGATTCACTCTTCCAGCTTGCTCAGCAGGTACTTCGGCTCACCGATGCGCTCGATCAGGTCGAGCTGCGTTTCCAGCCAGTCGATGTGCTCTTCTTCCGAATCGAGAATCTTCACGAACAGCTGGCGGCTGACGTAGTCGCCGACCGAATCGGCATGGGCGACGGCCTCGCGCAGGGTGACCACGCCATCGCGTTCCAGCGACAGGTCGCACTGCAGGATCTCGGTCGGGTTTTCGCCGATGCGCAGCTTGCCCAGCGCCTGGAAGTTCGGCAGGCCTTCGAGGAACAGGATGCGGTCGGCGAGCATGTCGGCATGCTTCATCTCGTCGATCGATTCCTTGTACTCGTGTTCGGCCAGTTCCTTGATGCCCCAGTTCTTCAGCATCTTGGCGTGCAGGAAGTACTGGTTGATCGCGGTCAACTCGTTGTAGAGGACCTTGTTGAGGAATTCGATGACCTTGGTGTCGCCCTTCATGGGGATGCTCCTGCACGCTGAAAACACAGGCACTTTAACGCCTTGCGTATCGGGGTGAAGGAACGCGAATCGTGCGCATTGGCCTGCGCGGCCGCGCGTGAAGGATGCGAAAGCGCGGCGTCATTGCGCCGCGAAAGAACCGCTCAGGCGACCTGTGCCAGGCCGAGGACCGGCAGCGGCAGGTCATGGGTCGCGCGCGCCTTGGCCAGCAGATCACCCGCCATGTCCAGGCAGGAACCGCAGGTGGCACCACATCCGGTACGCATGGTCAGTTCGGCCACCGTACTGACGCCATGGCTGGCGGCTTCGCGGATCTGGTGGTCGGTGACTCCGTTGCAGATGCAGACGTACACAGGCGGGAACCGGGCTGGCAGGCCAGGAGCGGCCTGTTGGCTATTCCAATGGAAACGAGAATGGTTGTCAATCAGAGACCTGAACCATTCTCGATACCGTTCAGGCTGTCAGCTCGCCGGACCGTCGCCGGTGGCCTTCTTCGGCCAATAGCCCCGGGTTCGGGGGCGCTTGCGCGGACGGTCGTGGCCGGCGGTGTGGCCGGGCATCCAGGCCTCGGCCGCACTCTTGGGCATGGCGGTGACGCCCGGCCCGGCCACCCCGCGCGCCAACGGCGCCAGGTGTCGCAATGCGCGCGCATAGACCCCGCGCTTGAACATCACCACGTGCTCCACCGGGTACCAGAAATCGACCCAGCGCCAGTGGTCGAACTCGGGCGAGTCGGTGTGGTCCAGCTTCACGTGGGATTCGTCGCCGGTCAGGCGCAGCAGGAACCAGACCTGCTTCTGGCCGATGCAGACCTGCCGCTCGTTGCGGCGGATGGCCCGCGCCGGCAGCTTGTAGCGCAGCCAGCCGGGTGTCGCCCCGAGCACTTCCACATGCTCAGGCAGCAGGCCGGTCTCTTCCTGCAGTTCACGATACATGGCCTCGACAGGCGTCTCGTCGGTATTCATGCCGCCCTGCGGGAACTGCCAACCGTCCCGGCGCACGCGTCGTGCCCAGAACACCTGGCCGTCCTGCCGCATCAGCACGATGCCGACGTTCGGTCGATAGCCGTCCGGATCGATCACGATGCGGACTCCTAAAAAATCTACTGGTCGGGACTATCCCACGCCGTCTGTCGGCCCACAAGCACGGCACAAAAGTGTTGACAGGGGCCATACACATCCGCAGAATAGCGGGCTCACCAAGGCTATGTAGCTCAGCCGGTTAGAGCACAGCACTCATAATGCTGGGGTCGGTGGTTCGAGTCCACCCATAGCCACCACGCTGAAATTCAAGTTGTTTTTCAGTGTGAAGAGTGAGAAAATAGTTGCACGTTTTGCCCCGTCGCCAAGCGGTAAGGCACCTGACTCTGACTCAGGCATTCGGTGGTTCGAATCCATCCGGGGCAGCCAAATTAAAAGCAAAAGGCCAGATCGAAAGATCTGGCCTTTTGCTTTTAACTTGGTCGCGCATTCCACCTTATCCCCGCGCCTGTCGGCGCACCCCCCTTGAACATCAAGGGGGCTCTCCTCCAGAGAGAGGCCCGGGGCGGATCCTTTTCCAAAGGAAAGGGCTCTGACCCCACCCCTTCCGAGATGCGCAACCATGGGTAGTGCCGGCCGCCGGCCGGCAACCCGGAAATGCATCCTCCCGAAACGACAAAAGCCCGGCCGAAGCCGGGCTTTTGCTTTTCCATCCAGCGGGCCCCCGAAGGGGCCCAACCAGGCGCGGTGGATCAGCGCTTGGAGAACTGGGTGGCGCGGCGGGCCTTGTGCAGACCGACCTTCTTACGCTCGACCTCACGGGCGTCGCGGGTCATGAAGCCAGCCTTGCGCAGCTCGGACTTCAGGCTTTCGTCGTACTCGACCAGCGCACGGGCGATGCCCAGACGGATCGCACCGGCCTGGCCGGTGGTGCCGCCGCCAGCGGCGGTGACCAGGATGTCGAAGCTTTCGGTGTTCTTGGTCAGCTCGAGCGGCTGGCGCACGATCATGCGCGCGGTCTCACGACCGAAGAACTCGTCCAGCGGACGGCCATTGACGGTGATGTTGCCCGAACCCTTGCGCAGGAACACGCGAGCGGTGGAGGACTTGCGGCGGCCAGTGCCGTAGTTTTGAGTGATAGCCATGATTAGATATCCAGAACCTGCGGCTGCTGTGCGGCGTGCGGATGCTCAGTGCCGGCGTAGACCTTGAGCTTGCGGTACATCTGGCGACCCAGCGGGCCCTTCGGCAGCATGCCCTTCACGGCGATCTCGATCACGCGCTCCGGGTGGCGCTCCAGCGCCTGGGCCAGGGATTCGGTCTTCAGGTTGCCGATGTAACCGGTGAAACGGTGATACATCTTGTCCTGCAGCTTCTTGCCGGTGACGGCAATCTTTTCTGCATTGATGACGACCAGGTAGTCGCCGGTATCAACGTGCGGGGTGTAGACCGGCTTGTGCTTGCCACGCAGACGGCGGGCCAGCTCGGTGGCGAGACGGCCCAGGGTCTTGCCCTCGGCGTCGACGAGGTACCAGTCGCGCTGGACGGTCTCGTTCTTGGCAGTGAAAGTGCTCATGAAGAACTCTAGGTTAGGTCGGGCTCATTGCGGCGAAGGACTCGCCGGAACTCTGCCACGCGTTGTGAAAGGTGAAGCGCAAGAGGCGGGATTGTACGCAGGTCACGCCCGCGATGCAAGCCGGCCCCGCCGCGGGTTGGCAGGGGGACGGGGCCGGGCGAGAATCGACCGGTCTTCCGTCCCGCCGCGTACCGCCATGACCGTGCTCCGCCAGACCACCCCGCTGGACCACCTGCTGACCGAGGCGCAGCGCGCCCTGGACACCGTGTTCGGCAACCCGCCGGCGGCCCGTCCCTACCCCGCCACGGACACCGGCGAGCCCGGCATGGATCGCGCCGAGCGCCGCCACGCGGCTGGCCTGATGCGGATCAACCACGTGGGCGAGGTCTGCGCGCAGGGCCTGTATTTCGGCCAGGCCGCCGTGGCCCGTGACCCGGCCACGCGTGACCACCTGCTGGAAGCGGCCCAGGAAGAAACCGACCACCTGGCCTGGTGCGCCACCCGGCTGGCCGAACTGGACAGCCGTCCCAGCCTGTTCAACCCCCTGTGGTACGCCGGCAGCTACACCATCGGCACCTTGGCCGGGCTGCGTGGCGACGGCTGGAACCTGGGCTTCGTGGTCGAGACCGAGCGCCAGGTGGAAGCCCATCTGGACGAGCACCTGGTCGACCTGCCGGCCGGCGACCTGCGCAGCCGCGCGGTCATCCAGGTGATGAAGGAAGACGAGGCGCGCCATGCGGAGCATGCCGAGCAGGCCGGCGCACGCCGCCTGCCGTTCCCGATCCCCGGCGCGATGGCCCTGGCCTCCAGGGTGATGAAGGCCATTGCCTACCGGCTGTAGCCGCGACACGCGGTCGGCTGTGACCGCCCGGTCGTGCCGGCCAGCCAGCGGCCGGGAGCACGACCGATCAGTTCGGCGAGACCAGCTTCAGGCCGATCACGCCGGCCACGATCAGTCCCACGCAGGCCAGGCGGGCCGGCGACGCACTGTCGTTGAACAGGTAGATGCCCAGCACCGCCACGCCCATGGCTCCGATGCCGGTCCAGATCGCGTAGGCGGTGCCGACCGGGATGCTCTTCATCGCCTGGCTCATCAGGTACAGGCTGATCAGGGCCGACACCACCGTGGCAACGGTGGGCAGGGGTTTGCTGAAACCTTCCGAGTACTTCATTCCGAGGGCGAAACCGATCTCGAACAGGCCGGCCAGCAGCAGGTAGATCCAGGGCATGGGTGGGGGCTCCTTACCTTTCTTGGGAAAACAAAACGGCCCGGTGTTTTCACACCGGGCCGTGGGTCGGTACATCACCGTGGAACAATATCGCAAGTGCGACACCAGTTCCACGGGGCGGGTCGTCCCGCCTGGGGCGGCGATGCCTGCAGGCATCGCGCATGGGGCTTACTCGGACAGGTTCCGGCCGTGGAACAGCTCTTCGATCTCGCGCTTGAGCAGCGCTTCGATCTTCATGCGCTCCTTGAACGACAGATTCTTGGCCTTTTCCTCGAACAGGTACTGATCCAGGTCGAAGTCCTTCAGGTGCATCTTCGTGTGGAAGATGTTCTCCTGGTAGACGTTGACGTCGAACATCTCGTAACGCGACTTGATGTTCTTGGCCAGGAAGTTCTGGATCGAGTTGATCTTGTGGTCGATGAAGTGCTTCTTGCCCTTCACATCGCGGGTGAAGCCACGGACGCGGTAGTCCATGATCACGATGTCCGACTCAAGGCTCTCGATCAGGTAGTTCAGGGCCTTCAGCGGGGAAATGACGCCACAGGTGGCTACGTCGATGTCCGCGCGGAACGTCGCGATGCCTTCCTGCGGATGGGTTTCCGGGTAGGTATGGACAGTGATGTGGCTCTTGTCCATGTGCGCGACCACCGCGTCGGAGATCAGCTCCTTGCCGGCCAGCTTCTTGTCGATCACCGGTTCTTCGGAGATCAGGATGGTCACCGAGGCACCCTGCGGGTCGTAGTCCTGGCGGGCCACGTTCAGGATGTTGGCACCGATGATCTCGGCGACATCGGTCAAGATTTGAGTCAGCCTGTCGGCGTTGTACTCTTCATCGATGTATTCAATGTAACGCTGACGCTCCTCTTCGGTGCGCGCGTAACACACGTCATAGATGTTGAAGCTCAGCGCCTTGGTGAGGTTGTTGAAACCCTGCAGCCTCAGGCGAGGCAACGGCTTGACCACGGCGGTCGATTCCTGTGTAAGAAGGGAAAGGGGGAATTATGGGGCAAACTGCCCCCGGGGGGAACGTGAAGACGCAAGAGTTCTGGCACACTGTTTGCCCTTAACAATTGCGCTGGTTAAGCTCCGCTATCGACCCCGTGAATCCGTTCATGCGCAGAGGGAGCGCCCCTATCGTGTCAACCGTGCGCCTAGCTAGCAGTCCACTGGCCCTGGATATCGCCACAATCGATCGTTTCCTGGCGCACAGCCACAGGCGGCGATATCCCACCCGTACCGACGTCTTCCGACCCGGTGACCCGGCGGGAACCCTGTATTACGTCATCAGCGGCTCGGTTTCGATCATGGCCGAGGAAGATGACGATCGCGAGCTTGTGCTGGGCTACTTCGGTGCCGGCGAGTTCGTCGGCGAGATGGGCCTGTTCGTCGAATCGGACCGCCGCGAGGTGATCCTGCGGACCCGCACCGCCTGCGAGCTGGCTGAAATCAGCTACGAGCGCCTGCATCAGCTGTTCCTCGGCCCGCTGTCGGCCGATGCCCCGCGCCTGCTGTACGCGCTGGGCCAGCAGATCTCCAAGCGCCTGCTCGACACCAGCCGCAAGGCCAGCCGACTGGCATTCCTGGACGTCACCGACCGGATCGTGCGCACCCTGCACGACCTGGCGCAGGAACCGGAAGCAATGAGCCACCCGCAGGGCAGCCAGCTGCGCGTCTCGCGCCAGGAACTGGCGCGTCTGGTCGGCTGCTCGCGCGAAATGGCCGGCCGCGTGCTGAAGAAGCTGCAGACCGACGGCCTGCTGCATGCCCGCGGCAAGACCGTGGTGCTGTACGGCACCCGTTGACCGTTGAGCCCCGGTGGGTGCGGACCTTGGTCCGCACTCCTTCGCGCGCTAGGCTCGGGACATGGAGCTGAGCAGCGAATTCTGGTGGTTCATCCTCATCGGCCTGGGCGCACAGCTGGTCGACGGTGCGCTGGGCATGGCCTTCGGCCTGGTGTCCTCGTCGGTGATGCTGAGCATGGGCCTGCCGCCGGCGCAGGTCAGCGCGAGCATCCACACCGCCGAAGTGTTCACCACTGGTGCCTCGGCTGTGTCGCACCTCGCAGCCGGAAATGTCGATAAACGCCTGTTCCTGCGCCTGGCCCTGCCTGGCGCGGTGGGCGGTGCCGTGGGCGCGTACGTGCTCACGCAGATTCCGGGCGAGATCATCCGGCCACTGATCTACCTGTACCTGCTGGTGCTGGCGATCATCATCCTGGCCCGCGCGGCCGGACGCTGGATGCCCGAGGGCGAGATCCGCCGGGTACCGGTGCTGGGCTTCTTCGCGGGCCTGCTCGACGCCAGCGGCGGTGGCGGCTGGGGGCCGATCGCCACGTCCACCCTGCTCGCCCGTGGTGGCCAGGCGCGTACCACGATCGGTACGGTCAATGCAGCGGAGTTCGTGGTCACGCTGACGGTGTCGGCGACCTTCCTGCTGTCGATGGGGGTGCAGCACCTGCAGATCGTCGCCGGCCTGCTGATCGGCGGCATGATGGCGGCGCCGGTGGCGGCGATCCTGGTCAAGCGGGTGCAAGAGCGCTGGGTGCTGGTGGCCGTCGGCGTGCTGGTGCTGGGGATCAGCCTGTTCCAGGTCGGGCACGCGGTGTACGGGTACCTGGGGCATTGAGCGTTTGCCGGCCAGCGGCCGGCACTACCGCGACGGAGGAGGGTAGTGCCGGCCGCTGGCCGGCAGATCCGTCATCGTGCGATGGGGTCAGGCCCCCGACGGGACCTGGCCCCGGGCTACGCCTTGTCGCCGCCCCGGTCCACGCAACCCCAGTTGAGGATGCGGGTGCCGGCCGGCAGCACGCGGCGGAAGAACGCCACCCGGCCCGGCTTCGGGTTCACCACCACCGGCGCCTTGGCCGCCAGCAGCAGCGGCAGGTCGGCGGTACTGTCGGAATAGGCGATATCGATGTCGCCATAGCCGCGCTCGCGCAGCATGCGCATCTTTTCTTCGTTGTGGCAGTGACGGGTCGGGCCGACGCCGCCCAGCCGCGGGCCGACCTCGGTGCCGATCACCGGCACGTCCTGGTGGGCCACGAAGGCCAGGATCGCGCGTGCCAGCTCCGGCGGCGCGCCGGTGGCGACCACCACGCGGTCGCCCTTGGCACGGTGCGCGGCGAACACCTCCAGCGCCTGCGGCAGCAGCTTGGCGCGCATCTGCGCCTGATTGCGCAGCACGTAGGCGTCGATCACCTTGTTGAAGTCGCGGGCACGGTGCAGGCCGAAGCTGCCGATCCACACATAGACCGAGATGCCCGCACGGCGGGTCGGCAGCATCGCCACCATCGGCCCGGCGATCGGCGTGACCAGCAGTGCCGCCAGCATGCGCAACGGGTTGCGCTTGATCAGCGAGGCGAACAGGTGGGTGCCCGAATCGCCGTCGTAGAGGGTGTGGTCGAAGTCGAAGACCACCAGCGGCGCATCCTCGCGCGGCGTTGGATAGTGCGTTGTCATGCCGCGAAGAATAGCTGACGCAGGCCCTCGCCCGGCTCTTCCACGCGCATGAAGGCCTCGCCGACCAGGAAGGCATGGATCCCGGCATCGCGCATCAGCGCGACATCCTGCGGGCCGAGGATGCCGCTCTCGGTGACCAGCAGGCGGTCACGCGGCACGGCCTGCTGCATGTCCAGCGTGGTCTGCAGCGACACCTCGAACGTGCGCAGGTTGCGGTTGTTGATGCCGATCATCGGCGCCGGCACCTGCAGGGCGCGCTCCAGTTCATCGATGTCGTGCACTTCCACCAGAACGTCCATGCCCAGCGACAACGCCAGTTCGGACAACGTGGCCAGCTGGGTGTCGTCCAGCGCGGCCACGATCAGCAGGATGCAGTCGGCGCCCAGCACGCGTGCCTCGTACACCTGGTAGGCGTCGATCACGAAGTCCTTGCGCAGCACCGGCAGCGTGCAGGCCTCGCGCGCCTGCTGCAGGTAGGCGTCGGCGCCCTGGAAGAAATCCACGTCGGTCAGCACCGACAGGCAGCTGGCACCGCCGAACTCGTAGCTGACGGCGATGTCGGCCGGGCGGAAGTCCGGGCGGATGACGCCCTTGGACGGGCTGGCCTTCTTCACCTCGGCGATCACCGCCGGGTCGCCGTTGGCCACCGCCGCCTGCAACGCGCGCACGAAGCCACGTACCGGCGGGGCGCTGGCCACGGCGGCCTGCAGCGCCTCGAGCGGGCGCTGGGCGCGGCGCTGGGCCACTTCTTCGGCCTTGCGGGCCAGGATCGTCTGCAGGATGTCGCTCATCGTCTTCGGGTCGGTGCGGGGGGCGGTGAGGACGGCCATTATCGGCCATCGACGGGGTCAGGCTGAACCGCGCGCTCAGGCAACCAGCGCGCGGGTGGTTTCCACGTACTGCTGCAGGCGCTGGCGGGCGCTGCCGTTGGCAATGGCGGCACGGGCGCGGGCCAGGCCATCGCCGATGTCGCTGGCCACGCCGGCCACGTACAGGGCGGCGCCGGCATTCAACGCAACGATGTCCAGCGCCGGGCCGGACGCATTGTCCAGCACGGCGCGCAGCATCTGGATGGACTGCTCCGGGCCGTCCACGCGCAGGTTGCGGCTGGCCGACATGGCGATGCCGAAGTCCTCCGGGTGGATCTCGTACTCACGCACCTTGCCGTCGCGCAGCTCGCCGACCAGGGTGCCGGCGCCCAGCGAGATCTCGTCCATGTTGTCGCGGCCCCAGACCACCATGGCGCGCTCGGTGCCCAGCTCGCGCAGCACGCGGGCCTGGATGCCCACCAGATCGGGATGGAACACGCCCATCAGTACCGACGGCGCGCTGGCCGGATTGGTCAGCGGGCCAAGGATGTTGAAGATGGTGCGCACGCCCATTTCGCGGCGTACCGGCGCGACCACCTTCATCGAGGGGTGATGGATCGGCGCGAACATGAAGCCGATGCCGGTCCGGTCGATGGCGGCGGCCACCTGGTCCGGCTGCAGTTCGATCACCGCGCCCAGCGCTTCCAGCGCGTCGGCACTGCCGGACTTGGAAGACACGCTGCGGTTGCCGTGCTTGGCCACGCGCGCACCGGCGGCAGCGGCCACGAACATCGAGCAGGTAGAGATGTTGAAGGTGTGCGAGCCATCGCCACCGGTACCGACGATATCAACCAGGTTGGAGGTATCGGCCACCGGCACTGGCCGGGCGAATTCACGCATCACGGTGGCCGCCGCGGCGATCTCGTCCACGGTCTCCTTCTTCACCCGCAGGCCGGTGAGGATCGCCGCGGTCATCATCGGCGACACGTCGCCGCGCATGATCTGCCGCATCAGGTCGACCATTTCGTCGAAGAAGATTTCGCGATGCTCGATGGTGCGATGCAGGGCTTCCTGGGGGGAGAAGCTCATGGGAATGCTCCTTGGATCAGGCCGCCGGGCGCTGCAGGAAATTGCGCAGCAGGGCGTGGCCGTGTTCGGTGAGGATGGATTCGGGGTGGAACTGCACGCCCTCCACCGGGAACTGGCGGTGGCGCAGGCCCATGATCTCTTCGATCGAGCCGTCCTGGTTCTCGGTCCAGGCGGTCACTTCCAGCACATCGGGCAGGCTGTTCTTGTCCACCACCAGCGAGTGGTAGCGGGTGGCCTGGTAGCGGTCGGGCAGGCCGGCGAACACGCCCTTGCCTTCATGGCGGATCGGCGAGGTCTTGCCGTGCATGATGTTGCCGGCACGGATGACGGTGCCGCCGTAGACCTGGCCGATGCCCTGGTGGCCCAGGCACACGCCGAGGATCGGCGTGGTCGGGCCCAGGCGCTGGATCAATTCCAGCGACACGCCCGCTTCGTTGGGCGTGCACGGGCCAGGCGAGATGACGATGCGCTCGGGTTTCTGCGCGGCGATCTCATCCACGCTCATCGCATCATTGCGCACCACCTTCACTTCGGCGCCCAGCGTCTGCAGGTACTGCACGAGGTTGTAGGTGAAGCTGTCGTAGTTGTCGATCATCCACAACATGGTCAGGTTCCGTCGCTTATCAGGAAAATGGCGTATACGTTTTCGGTGTAGGTGATGGGGCCGGCTTCAACGGATTCGGGCTCAGCGGGCGCAGGCGCCGAGGCGGGCGCGTAGCTGCCGGTCACAGAGATCCTGTCGAGATCCCCGCCGTCTTCGCCCGGCTGCGGCCATTGCCCGGCCTGGATGCCGTAGGCGAAGTTCGGCGCCACGTCGGAGATGCTGTACAGACCGCGCAGCCGCGTGCCGTAGGCCTTGGCCAGGCCCTGCGCGGACTGGCGGGTCTGGGCTGCGGCCTCGCCCTTGAGTTCGCGCCGCAACGCCGCTTCGCCCGAGTAGGTCGGCGCCATGCTGCTGACCTGCACGTTCTCGTTGGCCTTCAACGCACCCAGGACGTCCTGCATCGCCTTCACGCTGGCAAAGCTGGCGCGCAGCTGGCGCGACACGCGGGTACCGATGAAGACCTGCCGGTTCTGCTCGTAGCGCGTCGCCGGGCCGATCCGCAGGTTGTCCGCACGCACGCTGCCCTCCACCGCCTTGTGCTGCTTGAACAGCGCCAGCACGCGGGCCACGTTGCCCTGCACGCGGCGGCGCGCCGCATCGGCGTCCATGTCGGTCTCTTCGATGTTCAACTGCAGGCCGAACCGGTCCGGCATCACCGTCCGGGTGCCCTGCCCCTTCACCAGCAGGTGCGGCTGCGAAGGAATGGTATTGGCCTGCGCCCACGCAGACGGGGCCATCGTGGCCAGCAGCGACGACCACAGCAATGCGCTCAGCAGCTTCATGCGGTACTCCTTGTCTTGAATGGGAACAGCAGGAGGTGCCGCGGCGCAGGCCACGGCAGGGAAAGGCTCACAGGCCCTTGGCAGCCTGGGCGACGGCGCGGAACAGCGCGCGGCCCTTGTTCATCGTCTCGTCCCATTCCTTGTCCGGGTCCGAGTCGTAGACGATGCCGGCACCGGCCTGCACGTACAGGCGGCCGTCCTTGATCACCGCGGTGCGGATCGCGATCGCGGTATCGGCATCGCCATGCCAGCCGATGTAGCCGATGCTGCCGGCATAGACGTTGCGCTTGATCGGTTCCAGCTCGCGGATCACTTCCAGCGCGCGGATCTTCGGCGCGCCGCTGACCGTGCCGGCCGGGAAGGTGGCACGCAGCACGTCGGCATAGCTCAGCCCCGGCTGCAGCTGCCCGGTGACTTCGCTGACGATGTGCATGACGTGGCTGTAGCGTTCGATCACGAACTGCTCGCCCACTTCCACGGTGCCGGCCTTCGAGACGCGGCCAGCATCGTTGCGGCCGAGGTCGATCAGCATCAGGTGCTCGGCGCGTTCCTTCGGGTCGGCCAGCAGCTCGGCTTCCAGCGCCAGGTCCTGCTCGACGGTGGCACCGCGCGGACGGGTGCCGGCAATCGGCCGCACGGTGACTTCGCCATCCTGCAGACGCACCAGGATTTCCGGCGAGGAACCGACCACCTGCAGGTCGCCGACATCCAGGAAGTACATGTACGGCGACGGATTCAATGCACGCAGCGCACGGTACACATCCACCGGGCGCGCCTTGAACGGCACGCTCAGGCGCTGGCTCAGCACCACCTGGAAGATGTCACCGGCGCGGATGTATTCCTTGCTGCGCTGGACCGCATCGACGAAGCCTTCGCGGGTAAACCCGGAGACGAAATCCGATTCGTCCAGCACGTCGCTGTTGAGCGGGGCGGGATAGCCGGCACCCGGTGCACGCAGCTTCGCCGTCAGGGCATCCAGGCGCGCCTGCGCCTGTTCGAAGGCACCGTCGACGCGCGGGTCGGCGTGCACGATCAGGTACAGCCGGCCCTTCAGATTGTCGAACACCGCCAGCTCGTTGGAGTCCAGCAGCAGGATGTCCGGCGTGCCCAGTTCATCGCGGCCCGCTGGCGGGGCCAGGCGCGGTTCGATGTAGCCGATGCACTCGAAACCGAACCAGCCGACCAGGCCACCGGTGAAGCCCGGCAGGCCGTCCAGCTTCGGCACCGAGTGGGCGCTGCGCAGCGCCTCGACTTCGGCGAACGGGTCGGCCACCTCGCGGGTGTCAACCACCTGGCCGTCTTCGCGCACGGTCAGCGTGTGGCCATGGAAGGCGTAAACGCGCCGCGCCGGCAGCCCGATGATCGAGTAACGACCAAAGCGCTCGCCGCCTTCGACGGATTCAAACAGGTAGGTATTGGGGCCGTCGGCGAGCTTCAGATAGACCGAGAGCGGCGTGTCCAGGTCGGACAGCACTTCACGGACGACGGGAATATGGGTGTGGCCTTCAGCGGCCTGCTGCTGAAACTGAGCGTGCGAGTTCAAGACGACTTTCCTTCCGGGACACAGCGTTATGGGGGCGGACGACGGCAACGGGCCACCATCGCCACCAACGGCGTGCGGAAGAAAGGGTATGCGGGGTCGTCAGGCTGGACACCCCTTGACTGTATCGCAGCTTGGTCGGCAGGGGAACCCTGGGAAACTGAACCACGGGACGGGCGGGGTCGGCCACGGGAACTGACGACGCGGACCGGTAGAGTCGACTGTTGGTCGACTTGCGCGCGTCGCGCGGGGTTTTATGCCGTCGGAACGAAGAGCAGTCGACTGACAGTCGACTCTACCCCCTACCCATCTAACCCCTGCCCCGCCAGCAACGGGCAACCGACCGGCAGGTGCATCCGCACCCTGCCCGGCACGCACGCGATGCGGAACTGGCGCGCCTGCACCGGTTCGCCGTCCAGGTTGAGCGTCAGCGGCCGCTCGGCTTGCACCTGCAGCCACGGCAGCCTCGCGCGCGTGGCCAATTGTTCGAGCGCGGCCTGCGTGCCGGACTTCAGCATCTGGCCGAGGGTCGCGGTGACCTCCCCTTCCAGCTCTGGCAGCACGGTGACATCCAGCAGCCCGTCGTCGATCAGGGCCTGCGGGCACAGCTGCTGGCCACCGCCGGCCTGGCGGCCATTGCCGATGCCGAGCGCGATGAAGTCGCCTTCCCAAGCGAAATCCGGGCCGGACAGGCGCGCGGTGATCGGCTCGATGCGGCCCAGCTTGGCGATGCCGGTGATCACGTAGGCCAGCCCACCCAGCATCTTCTTCAAGCCGGCATCGGTCTCCACCGTCACCTGCGTGCCAAAGCCACCGCTGGCGAGATTGGCGCACCACCAGGGCGTGCCATCGGCGTCCACGCGCAGCAGGTCGATGGCATGCGGCGGTGCCTGGCCGATCAGGGCGAAGGCCTCCTGGGGCCCGGTCGGGATGCCGGCAGCCGTGGCGAAATCGTTGGCGGTCCCCATCGGGACCAGCGCCAGAGAAGGCAGCGCCTGCGCCGGTTCATCGCGATGGGCCAGGGTTTCGGCCACCGCACTGAGCGTGCCGTCGCCACCGGCGGCCACGATCACGTCCACGCCATGGTCGATGGCTTCGGCAACGTAGCGTTCGGCGTCGCCGTCTTCCCAGGTCACCCGTACGTCCAGCTGCACGCCCTGCCCGCGCCAGTGGCCGACGGCATCGCGCAGCTCCTCGTTGCCAGCGGATTTTCCATTGAGGATCAGGCGCCAGCGCGGGGTGGTCATGCAGAGCTTCCAGGAGAGGGGGGCACAGGCTAGCAATCGCGCGTTCGCTGCCAGTGAACGCCAACGCTTGGAAGCCGTAGATCCACGCCATGCGTGGTTGATGGTGCAGGGGAGCCGACGCGGCACCGCAACCGCGATGTCATGCAGATGTCATTGCCGGCCCGGAGAATGGAAGGCCATAGCAGGGACGACGGATGGAGGCAGGATCAGCCTCCCACGCATGCAGCGAAGCCACGCCCGTGATGGGCGTGGCTTTTTTTTGCCCGGCCGTAGATCCACGCCGTGCGTGGATGCACGTCACCCGTTGGCGAAATCGTGCAGCGCCTGGCCCTGCAGCCGGTACACGGTCCACTCGTCCTGCGGCTTCGCGCCGGCAGCGGTGTAGAACGCGATGGCCGGGGTGTTCCAGTCCAGCACCGACCACTCGAAGCGGCCGCAGCCTTCGGCCACGGCCTGGCGGGCGATGTACTTCAGCAGCGCCTTGCCAGCGCCCGCGCCACGCTTTTCCTGGCTGACATACAGGTCTTCCAGGTAGATGCCCTTGCGGCCCAGCCAGGTCGAGTAGTTGTAGAAATACACGGCGTAACCGATGGCCTCGCCACCGGCTTCGCAGATCAGGGCGCGCGCCGTGGCATCGGGTCCGAACAGGCTCTCGGCGATGCCGATCTCATCGGTCTGCACCGAGTGCTCGGCCTTCTCGTAAATGGCCAGCTCGCGGATGAAATGCAGGATCAGACCGGCATCGGCCACGGTGGCCGGGCGGATGTTCAACACGGCCACCGTGCTCATGGTTCAGCCCCGCGCCGCAGCAACGTTGGCGCGCATCTGCGCGATCACGTCCTGGTAGCTGGTCTTGGCATTGAAGATGGCCGAACCGGCGACGAAGGTATCGGCGCCAGCGGCAGCGATCTGGCCGATGTTGTCGGCCTTCACGCCACCGTCGATCTCCAGGCGGATGTCCTTGCCGCTGGCGTCGATCATCTTGCGCACGACCTTCAGCTTGTCCAGCGCCGAGGGGATGAAGGCCTGGCCGCCGAAGCCCGGGTTGACCGACATCAGCAGCACCAGGTCCAGGTCCTCCAGCACCCAGTCGAGGATGTCCACCGGCGTGGCCGGATTGAGCACGATGCCCGGCTTGCAGCCCAGCGAGCGGATCAGCTGGATGGTGCGGTGCACGTGGCGGCTCGCCTCCGGATGGAAGCTGATGTAGGTGGCACCGGCCTCGGCGAAGTCCGGGATGATGCGGTCCACCGGCTCGACCATCAGGTGCACGTCGATCGGTGCGGTCACGCCGTGCTTGCGCAGCGCCTGGCAGACCATCGGGCCGATGGTCAGGTTCGGCACGTAGTGGTTGTCCATCACGTCGAAGTGGACCCAGTCCGCGCCGGCGGCGAGGACGTTGTCGACTTCCTCGCCGAGGCGGGCGAAGTTGGCGGACAGGATGGAGGGGGCGATGAGGCAGTGGGACATGGCCGGGCCTTGCAACGAGGGGAAAGGGGTCAGCGCTTGCGCAGGGTCTTGATGCGGTCGTAGGCGGCATTGATCCGCCGCGACTTCTGCTCGGCCTGCTGCTGCAGCTCGGGGGCAGCGCCGCCAAGCTTGTCGGGGTGGTACTGGGAGATCAGCTTGCGGTAGGCGCGCTCGATCTCGGCATCGGTGGCCTCGGAGGTCAGCCCCAGCTCCCGGTACGGGTTCTCCTTGTTCAGGCGGAACCAGTCCGAGTCGAAGGCGTGGCCGATCAGCAGCCCCACCACGGCGCCGAACAGCGGATTGGGCCGGAACAGCAGGGCGCCGGCGATGAATCCGAGCAGTTTTCCGTACCAGCGCATGGCGCTCCGGGGTGGACCGACGAAATGGACGCTCATTTTACGTCACAGCGGGCCCGGACCGCTTTACACTAGGCCGCCCGCTGGTCAGCGGGCCCGCCGGGTCCGTTGGGCAGCAGCCGTATCGACAACGCCCCAGGAGTGCCCGTGCCAACCACGCTGTTGCAATCCGATCTCCCCGGCCTGCCCTTGCGCCATCGCGGCAAGGTGCGTGATGTGTTCGATATCCCGCGCGAGCGGCTGCCAGCCGGAACCCCGCCGGGCGATTACCTGCTGATGGTCGCCACCGATCGCCTGTCTGCGTTCGATGTGGTGCTGCCCGACCCGATCCCGGGCAAGGGCGAGATGCTCTGCCAGGTCTCCAACTTCTGGTTCGCCAAGACCGCGCACCTGATGCCCAACCACCTGACCGGCATCGACGTGGCCAGCGTGCTGCCCGAGGGCGTGGACCCGGCCCTGTACGCCCGGCGCGCGGTGGTCACCCGCAAGCTGAAGCCGGTGCCGGTGGAAGCGATCGCGCGCGGCTACCTGATCGGCAGCGGCTGGAAGGACTACCAGCGCACCGGCAAGGTCAGCGGCATCGACCTGCCCGATGGCTTGCGCCAGGCCGAGCAGCTGCCCGAGCCGATCTTCACCCCGTCGACCAAGGCCGCCGTCGGCGACCACGACGAGAACATCGATTTTGATGCGATGGTGAAGCAGGTCGGTGCGGAACTGGCCGAGCGCGTGCGCGACGCCACCCTGCGCATCTACAAGTTCGCCGCCGATTACGCCCGCGAACGCGGCATCCTCCTGGCCGACACCAAGTTCGAGTTCGGTACCGACGCCGATGGCCGCCTGTACATCATGGACGAGATGCTGACGCCGGATTCCTCGCGTTACTGGCCGGCCGACGAGTACGAAGTGGGCACCAGCCCGCCGAGCTACGACAAGCAGTTCGTGCGCGATTACCTGGAGACGCTGGACTGGGGCAAGACCGCCCCGGGCCCGACCATCCCGGCCGAGATCATCGAGCGCACCCGCGCCAAGTACGCCGAAGCGCTGCAGCGCCTGGCCGGGATCAGCGTCGACTGATCCCCTGCGCCCCCGGCCGGAAAGGCGGGGGGCGTTCTGAACGCGGTAGTGCCGGCCGCTGGCCGGCAACCTCAGCGAACACCTGCAGCCAGGCATGGCCTGGCTCTACTGCCGGTTACCCGGGGTAGTGCCCGCTGGCTAAGCAACCTCGCGAACTCGGCTATGCTCTGGAGCGCCGCACCAGCGGCCGGCACTACCGTTGTCCGAGGAAGCGACGCAGCATGCAGACATCCACCCAGCTTGCGCGGCCGATCGACCGCTATTTCGCCAGCTACTCCGACGACCACCGCAATGTGATCAACCAGCGCATCCACGTGGTGGCGGTGCCGGCGATCCTGTGGTCGGTGGTGGCCCTGCTGTGGTGCCTGCCACCGCTGATCACCTGGTTCCAGTACGGCATCTGGTCGGCGTTGGCGATGTTCAGTGCCTGGTGCTTCTACAACAAGCTGTCGCGCCCGCTGGGCATCGGCATGCTCATCCAGTTCTTCGTGTTCGGCTGCCTGTGCCGCCTGCTGGAGGCCGAGATCGGCCTGCAGGGGCTGCGCTGGCTGGCGGTAGGGGTGTTCGTGGTGGCCTGGATCGCGCAGTTCATCGGCCACAAGTTCGAGGGCCGCAAGCCCAGCTTCCTGACCGACCTGACCTACCTGCTGATCGGCCCGGCCTGGGTGATGGCCAAGCTCTACCGCAAGCTCGACTGGCGCTACTGACCTTGCGGTGGCCGATAGTGGCCTTCGTTTCCTGAACGGGCGGATTCCGTCACCCACGCTCCACGGCGGCCCTGCCAGCCTGCGGCAGTGACTCGCTCCCCACCTCTCGCCCGTTGGCGGCAGCCCCTGTGCGACAGGGCCTGCGGTCTCACTGCGCGGGCGTAGGGTGTCCCCCGAGGGCAAGCGGGGAGGAGCAACAGGAACGCGATGCTGCGCCGCGAAAAAATGAATCAGCGGACGTTACATGCAGTTGATCGCCGTTCGATGGGTTTCGGCGACATTTCGCAGCCTGTTATCCTCCCTGACCTGCTCGTGAATCATGGATTCCCTGCATGCTCCCCAGCCTGCCCCTGCTGCTGGCCCTGCCGTTCCTGATGGCAGCGGCCGTTGCGGCCTTCCCCCGTAGTTCGCGCTCCACTGCTGCCTGGCTGGCGGCACTGGCGCCGTTGGGCGGGCTGGCCATCCTCGGCTGGCTGACCCCGTCGGTGCTCGACGGCCAGGTGGTCCGCACGCTGGTGCCGTGGCTGCCGCAGATCGGCCTGGACTTCACGCTGCGCCTGGACGGGTTGGCCTGGATGTTCGCCGGGCTGGTGCTGGGCATCGGCGCGCTGGTGGTGCTATACGCACGCTACTACTTGAGCCAGCAGGACAACGCGCACCGCTTCTACTGCTACCTGCTGCTGTTCATGGGTGCCATGCTGGGCATGGTGCTGTCGGGCAACCTGCTGCTGATGATGATCTTCTGGGAAATGACCAGCATCAGCTCGTTCCTGCTGATCGGCTTCTGGTCGCACCGCCAGGACGCGCGCGAAGGCGCACGCATGGCGCTGGTGATCACCGGCGGCGGCGGCCTGGCCCTGCTCGGTGGCGTGCTGCTGATCGGCCGCATCGTCGGCAGCTTCGACCTGGACGTGGTGCTGGCCGCTGGCGAGCAGATCCGCGCCAGCGCACTCTATCCGTACGCACTGTTGCTGGTGCTGGCCGGCATCTTCACCAAGAGCGCGCAGTTCCCGTTCCACTTCTGGCTGCCACACGCGATGGCCGCGCCGACCCCGGTCTCGGCCTACCTGCACTCGGCCACCATGGTGAAGGCCGGCGTCTTCCTGCTGGCGCGCCTGCACCCGGTGCTGGCCGGCAGCGACCTGTTCTTCTACACGGTCAGCGGCATCGGCGCGCTCACGCTGCTGATCGGTGCCTGGAACGCGATCTTCCAGCACGACCTGAAGGGCCTGCTGGCCTATTCGACGATCTCGCACCTGGGCCTGATCACCCTGCTGTTCGGCCTGTCCACGCCGATGGCGGTAGTGGCCGGCGTGTTCCATATCCTCAATCACGCCACCTTCAAGGCCTCGCTGTTCATGGCGGCCGGCATCATCGACCACGAGACCGGTACCCGCGACATGCGCAAGCTGGGCGGGCTGCGCAGGCTGATGCCGTTCACCAGCGCGCTGGCGATCATCGCCTCGCTGGCGATGGCTGGCATCCCCCTGCTCAATGGCTTCCTGTCGAAGGAAATGCTGTTCGCCGAAGCGATCACGGCCGGGGGCCCGGGAATCATGCGCACGGCGGTGTCGATCGCTGCGTTGCTGGCTGGCGTATTCGGGGTGGCGTACAGCCTGCGCTTCGTGCACGACACCTTCTTCGGCCCCGGCCCGCACGACCTGGACCGCGTGCCCCACGAACCGCCGCGCTGGATGAAGGTGCCGGTGGAACTGCTGGTGGTGATCTGCGTCGCGGTGGGCGTGGCGCCGGCACTGACCGTAGCGCCGGTGCTGCACGCCGCTGCGGCCTCGATCCTCGGCGACGCCATGCCCGAGTACAGCCTGGCGGTATGGCACGGCTTCAACCTGCCGCTGGCGATGAGCGCGATCGGCGTGGTCGGCGGCGTGGCCCTGTACTTCGGCCTGCGCAAGCTGATCAACCTGCACGCCGTGACCAACGTCAGCACTGGCCGCAATGTGTTCCATGCGCAGCTGGACGCGATCTCCGCACTGGCCATGCGGCTGACCAACGGCATCGCCAACGGCAGCCTGCAGCGCATGCTGCTGGGCCTGGTGCTGGTGGCGATCGTGGCCGCCGCCGCGCCGTTCGTGGCCAACCCCGCCTCGCCGGACTGGACCAGGCCACAGCCGATCCCGCTGCTGGGCTGGGCGCTGTGGCTGGTGATGATGGCCTGCGCGGTGGCTACCCTGCGCATCTACAAGCAGCGCCTGCTGGCGGTGCTGCTGGTCGGCGGCGTCGGCCTGATGGTGGCGCTGACCTTCGTGTTCCTGTCCGCGCCCGACCTGGCCCTGACCCAGCTGCTGGTGGAGATGGTGACGCTGGTGCTGATGCTGCTGGGCATGAACTACCTGCCGGCGCAGTCCGGGCCGGAGCGGCCGCGCTGGCGCAAGCGCCGCGATGCGGTGATCGCGATCATCGCCGGTGCCGGGCTTGGCGCGCTGGCCTACTCCGCGATGACCCTGCCGCCGAACACCATGGCCGGCGAGCTGCTCGCCCGTGCGCTGCCCGAGGCCTACGGCCAGAACGTGGTCAACGTGATCCTGGTGGACTTCCGCGGCTTCGATACCTTCGGCGAGATCACCGTGTTCGGCATCGCCGCGCTGGTGGTGCATGCGCTGCTGCGGCGTACGCGGATGGCACCGGAGCAGATCATGCCCGGCCCGCCGATCAAGCTGCCGGTGCCGGCCGACCTGGCCCAGATCATGTTCCCGCTGACCCTGACCGTGTCGATCTTCCTGTTCCTGCGCGGCCACAACGCACCGGGCGGTGGCTTCATCGCCGGCTTGGTGCTGGCGGTGCCGCTGCTGATCCAGTACGTGATCCAGGGCACCGCGTCGGTGGAGTCGCGCTTCGGCTTCGACTACATCCGTTGCATCGGCATGGGCCTGCTGATCGCCCTGCTCAGCGGCAGCGCCTCGATGCTGTTCGGCGTGCCGTTCCTGACCAGCGGCCATCTCGACCTGCACCTGCCGCTGATCGGCGAGGTGCCGCTGGCCAGTGCGATTGGTTTTGACATCGGCGTCTACCTGGTGGTGTTCGGCGGCGCCATGCTGATGCTGTCGATGATGGGCACGATCAAGCCGTCGCGTACCCGCACTGCCCGCAAGGGCGAGATCGACTTGCAACGCCGTTCGGCACGCACCGGGGAGATGCACTGATGGAACTGGCCCTGGCCACCGCGATCGGCGTGCTGACCGCCATCGGCATCTACCTGCTGCTGCGTGCGCGCAGCTTCGATGTGATCCTCGGCATGACCTTCCTGTCCTATGCGACCAACCTGCTGATCTTCGCCGGTGGCCGGGTGGTGCTGGGCAAGGCGCCGGTGCTGCAGGAAGGCGTGGACAGCCACCTCGGCAACTACACCGACCCGCTGCCGCAGGCGCTGGTGCTGACCGCGATCGTGATCGCCTTCGCGATGACCGCGGTGAGCATCGTGCTGGCCATGCGCAGCCGCAGCGACAACCATAGCGACCATGTGGACGCCCACGAGCCGGACGACGACCTGCAGGATGAACGCGCGCCGCCGCGCCAGGGCGAGGACCGCGCATGAACCATCTGGTGATCCTGCCGATCCTGATTCCGCTGCTGGGTGCCGCACTGTCGCTGTTCGTCGAACACCGCCGCTATGGCCCCCGGGTGCAGCGCGCGGTGGCCTGGAGCGCGCTGTCGGCGCTGGCGCTGGCGGTGGGCCTGCTGTTTGCCACCACCGCCGGCGGCGAGATCAACGTCTACCTGCTCGGCGACTGGCCGTCGCGGCTGGGCATCGCACTGGTGGCCGACCGGCTGTCGGCCTGGATGCTGCTGACCACCCTGCTGCTGGCCATCCCCTGCCTGCTGCATGCCTGTTCCGGCTGGGACCGCCGCGCCCCGCACTTCCACGCGTTGTTCCAGTTCCAGCTGGTCGGCCTCAACGGGGCGTTCCTGACCGGCGACATCTTCAACCTGTTCGTGTTCTTCGAGGTGATGCTGATCGCCTCCTACGGCCTGCTGCTCAGCGGCGGTCGTGGCCTGCGCATGCGCATCGGCCTGCACTACGTGGTGTTCAACGTCACCGCCTCGACCCTGTTCCTGATCGCGCTGGGCCTGCTGTACGCCACCCTGGGTTCGCTGAACATGGCCGAGCTGTCGCAGCGCATCGCGCAGGTACCGCCGGCACAGCTGACGCTGGTGAAGGCGACGATGGGCCTGTTGCTGCTGGTGTTCTGCGCCAAGGCCGCGCTGATGCCGCTCTACCTGTGGCTGCCGGAAGCCTATTCGCGCGCGCCGGCGGCGGTCGCCGCGCTGTTTGCGATCATGACCAAGGTCGGCCTGTACTCGGTGCTGCGCATCCAGATGCTGTGGTTCGGCGATGACGCAGGCGCGGTGGCCGGCTATGGCCGCGACTGGCTGCTGTGGGCCGGCGTGGCGACGCTGGTGCTCGGTGGCCTGGGTGCACTGGCCGCGACCCGCCTGCGCGTCCTGATCTCGTACCTGGTGATCGTGTCGGCGGCCACGCTGTTCATCGCCTTCTCGGTGGGCACGCCGCAGGTACTCTCGGCGGGCCTGTACTACCTGCCGCACAGCAGCTTCGTCGCCGCCGCGCTGTTCCTGATCGCCGACCTGATCCGCCGTCGTCGCGGCGGTGCCAGCGACCGCAAGGAAGTGGTGGCGCCGATGCCGGGCAAGGAAACCCCAGCGGTGCTGTTCCTGATCGGGGCAGTGTCGGTGGCCGGCCTGCCGCCACTGTCCGGCTTCCTGGCCAAGGCCGCGCTGCTGGCCGGCATGCCGGCGCAGTACACCGGGCCGGTCTGGACCGCCGTGCTGGTCAGCAGCCTGCTGGTGATCATGGGCCTGACCCGCGGCGGCATTCGCCTGTTCTGGCGCGTGCCGCCGGTCGACCCGGAGGCACCGAAGCCGCGCAAGGCTCCCCTGCGCCGGGTGGAGCTCTACGCCGCCTGCCTGTTGCTGGCCTACGGCATCGGGATGACCCTGGCCGCTGCACCGTTGATGCGCTACACCGACGCCACCGCCGCACAGCTGCTGCAACCCAGCGAGTACGTGCAGCAGCTGCGCGCGACCACGCCGGAGATCCGCCAGCCATGACTGCCCAGCGCTCCCTGTTCCGCCGCCTGATCCCCTCGCCGATGCTCAGCATCATGGTGGTGGCGTTCTGGCTGCTGATGTCCGACAGCTTCACCCTCGGCCAGATCGTGCTGGGGCTTCTGCTGGGCGTGGTGGTGCCGCTGTTCGCCGCGCGCCTGGACCGCGAGTTCGCGCGCATCGGTACGCTGCGGCCGCTGCCCAAGCTGGTGTGCGTGACCCTGTGGGACATCCTGATGTCCAACATCCGCGTCGCCCTGCAGGTGCTGGGCCCGGAAAAGAACATCCACCCGGGTTTCATCTGGCTGCCGCTGGACATCGCCAACATCCACGGCATCGCCGCGCTGACCAGCATGATCACCCTGACCCCGGGCACGGTGTCGGCCGCGCTCAGCGACGACCGCAGGTTCCTGCTGGTGCACGTGCTGCACCTGGAGGACCCCCAGGACCTGATCGATACGATCAAGCGCCGTTACGAGGCGCCGTTGATGGAGATCTTCCCATGACCGGTTTTGAAGTCATCCAGACCACCCTGGTGGTGTGCATGCACGTGGTCGGCCTGGCCATGCTGCTGGCCACCTGGCGCCTGCTGCGCGGGCCGACCGTGCCCGACCGCATTCTCGCCCTGGACACCTTGTCGGTGACCGCGATCGCCGAGCTGATGCTGTTCGGCATGTACCTCAACTCGCCGATCTATTTCGAGGCGGCGCTGATCATCGCCATGCTCGGCTTCGGCAGCACCGTGGTGCTGAGCAAGTTCGTGCTGCGCCGGGACATCGTCGAATGATCACCGCGATCCAGATCGGCCTGTCGATCCTGCTGCTGTTCGGCTGCTTCTTCATCCTGGTCGGCGCATTGGGCCTGGTGAAGCTGTCCACCTTCTTCAAGCGCCTGCACGCGCCGACCAAGGCCAGCACGCTGGGCGTGGGCTGCGTGCTGGTGTGCTCGGTGTGCTACCACATCTTCCTCGGCCAGGACCCGCAACCGCGCGAACTGCTGATTACCGTGTTCCTGTTCATCACCGCACCGATCAGCGCGCACATGATGGCCAAGGCCGCGCTGTCGCTGCTGATGGAGACCCGCCCCAGCCTGCCCGGCAACGAGCGTGCCGCCGAAGAGCAGCTGCCGCCGCCGGAACCGGCGCGGGAAGAAGACACCCCGCAGAACCGGTAGTGCCGGCCGCTGGCCGGAAGTGGCAAGGGGTCCGTCAGAGGCGATGAGGTTGCTGGCCAGCGGCCGGCACTACCTCATGCCGCGCCTACCAGCAGCAGTTCCAGCACGAACCAGCCGACGAATGCGGCCAGCAGGATGCCGCCTTCGCTGCGGCTGATCTTCAGGTCGCCGCGCAGCATCGGGTACAGCACCAGCGCGAAGGCCAGCAGCGCCGGAAGTTCCAGGCGCACGAACGAGGCCGGCAACGCCAACGGCTGCAACAGCGCCATCGCGCCGACCACCAGCAGCAGGTTGACCACGCTGGAGCCCAGCACGTGGCCGAGCACCATGTCGCCGTGGCCGCGACGGGCGGCGGCGATCGCCGCGGCCACTTCCGGCAGCGCGGTGCCGATCGCTACCGGCAGCAGGCCGACCAGCAGCGGCGTCCAGCCCAGTGCGACCGCGAAATCGGCGGCGGCTCCGACCACCAGTCGTGCGCCCCAGTAGAGGGTCAGCGCAGCGATCAGCACCCGCAGCACGTTCAACGGCAGGCTGGTGCGGCTCAGGGCGGACTCGGCGATGGTGGCCTGCACCTCCTCGCTCTCGCTGCGGCCGCGGCGCAGCAGCAGCACCTGCATGACGATGAAGCCCGCCACCAGCACGCCGCCCTCCCAGCGCACCAGGCGGCCATCCAGCCCGAACAGGACCAACAGCACGCCGGCCACCAGCAGCGACCACCACAGCACGGTCTGCAGGCGCGCGCGCAGCAGCAGGGGCGCGGCGATGGCGGCCACGGCCAGGGTCAGGCCCAGGTTGACGATGCTGCTGCCGACCGCATTGCCCAGCGCCAGCTCTGGCTGGCCCACCGCCAGCGCCCGTGCGTTGACCGCCAGTTCCGGCAACGAGGTGGCCACCCCGAGCAGCAGCAATCCGGCGGTGAACGGGCTGGCCCCGAAACGCTGGGCCAGGCCGGACACGGCCTTGACGATGGAGTCCCCGCCCAGGGCCAGCAGCAGCAGGCCAAGCAGGAACCAGGCAATGGCAATGGCGATCATCGAGCACTCCCCCAGCAGTGGTGGCGCGATTCTACGCGTGGCCCGAGCGCATGGCTGGGCGGTGGATCAAGGATCAGCCACAGCCTTCGGCGTAATCGACCTGCGGGGTCTTGCCGACGCGCCAGGCACTGACCCGTCCATCAGCGCCGAGCGCGAAGTCGATGACCGCCCCGCCCTCCTGCGCCGGCCGCACGCGCAGGTGCTGCGCCTTCTCGTCGTACTTGTCAGGACCGACGTCCGCGCGCTCGGGGTACAGCACCTGCAGCTCGCCCAGGGTCATGCCGACCTTGCCGCCGCCCGGAGCGATGATCGCCGCGCTGCGCACGTCGTAGCGCACCAGCTTGCGTGCCTCGATCATCAGGCGAGGGTCTTCGGCGCCCTGCGGACGCAGGAAGTAGCAGCCGTCGTTGCTGTCGTCGGCCGGCAAGGGCTTGCCACTGGCGTCGCTGCCCAGTCCCTGCAGCGGCGTGCCGAAGCCGCTGCGGACCTCGGCGATGCCGGCGCCCAGCGCGGCGCCGCCGAAGCCATCCAGGCGCGCCGGGCTGTCCTTGCGGAGATCGTTCGCCGGGCGGGCCGCCAGGTCGGGATCGGTCGACTGGGCCGGCCCGGTCGCCGAGGCGGTTTCTGCCGGGGTGTCGCTGCCGCTGCCGGCGGCGCCCTGCTTGTCGGGGCCACCACTGCAGGCGGCAAGCGAAAGGAGCAACAGACCAGCAATCGGGAGGTGCTTCATCGGTGCGGTTCCCTGGCACGAAGGTAGCTGCACGCTAGCGCAGCGCGCGTGCAGGCGCTGCATTGTCATCGCCGTTTCATCGCCTTCGTTCAGGCTCGGCGTGCACCGACTTGGCTGTCCCTTCCATGCAACCGCGCAAGACCGATCTCGCCCGAACCGCGCTGCAGGCCCATCGCGCGCCGCTGGACATGCGCCAGCGCCGGTTGTTGATCCTGTGCGACGGCCAGCGCACCCTGGCCGACCTGACCGGCCTGATCGGCCAGGACGCGGCGGCCATGGTCATCCAGCTGGTGCAGGCCGGTTACCTGAGCACCGGGACCGCCGCCACAACCGCACCGCCACCACCCGCAGCCACGGCAGCCACGGCAGCACCGGCGCCCGCCACGCCGGCTGCGGCACCGGCTGCGGCACCGGCTGCACCCGCAACCGGCAGCGAACGCCGCCGCTCACTGGTGGCCGCGCGCATCTACGTGCTGGGGATCCTGGAGATGCAGCGCCACCCACAGGCAGCGGCCCTGTTCCGCGAACTGCAACAGGCCCGGGCCGAGAGCGATGTGCTGCAGGTACTGCAGTCTGCGATGCGGACGCTGCCCGGGCTGGCCTCGGAAGGCTATTGCCAGCGCGTGCGGCAACGCCTGCTGGAAGCGCTGCCGCTGGAGCATTGCGACGCGTTCGCCGAGGTCGCCTGAAGAAAAAGGGGACGGAGGGGATTAAGTCGTTTCAGGCACACGTGTGCTGATTGCGGCTTAATCCCCTCCGTCCCCTTTTTCGGGTCAGCGGAAGTTGTTGCGCAGGCCGTTCCAGCACTGCTGGTAATCGCCCTGGCGGTGACCGGCGGCCAGCGCCTGTGCGGTCGGGCGGATCACCGCGCGGGTTTCGAACATGAAGGCCATGGTGTCCTTGATCACATCGGCCTTCGACAGATCCGCATTGGACGCCTTGTCGAAGGTCGGTGCGTCCGGGCCGTGGCCGCTCATGCAGTTGTGCAGCGATGCCCCGCCCGGCACGAAGCCTTCGGCCTTGGCATCGTAGGCACCGTGCACCAGGCCCATGAACTCGCTGGCGATGTTGCGGTGGAACCACGGCGGGCGGAACGTGTTCTGCGCCACCAGCCAGCGCGGCGGGAAGATCGCAAAGTCCATGTTGCTGGTTCCCGGCGTGTCGCTGGGCGAATGCAGCACCAGGAAGATCGACGGATCCGGGTGGTCGTAGCTGATCGAGCCGATGGTGTTGAAGCGGCGCAGGTCGTAGCGGTACGGCGCGTAATTGCCGTGCCAGGCCACCACGTCCAGTGGAGAATGGTCGATCGGCGCACGCCACAGGCGGCCCTCGAACTTGGCGATCAGCTCGAAATCGCCATCCACATCCTCGAACGCGGCGTGCGGGGTTTCGAAGTCGCGCGGGTTGGCCAGGCCATTGGAACCGATCGGGCCAAGGTCGGGCAGCTTCAGCAGCGCACCGTAGTTCTCGCAGAGGTAGCCGCGGCTCGGCCCATCGGGCAGTTCAACGCGGAAGCGCACGCCGCGCGGGATCACCGCGATCTGCTGCGGCTCGATCTCGATCACGCCCAGTTCGGTCAGCAGGCGCAGCGCGCCCAGCTGCGGCACGATCAGCATCTCGCCATCGGCGTTGTAGAAGTAACGGCCGACCATGTCGCGGTTGGCAGCGTAGAGATGGATGCCTACACCGGCATGCGCGTCGGGCGAGCCGTTGCCGCCCATGGTGTACAGGCCCTCGACGAAGTCGGTCGGCAGTTCCGGCAGCGGCAGCGGGCTCCAGCGCAGCTGGTTCGGCGAAGCCGGCTGTGCGCCGAAATCGCACTGCAGTTGCGACTGCGCGAACGGGGTGAACTCGCCATGGGTTACCGCCGGACGGATCCGGTACAGCCAGCTGCGGCGGTTGCTTCCGCGCGGCGCGGTGAAGGCGGTGCCGGTCAGCTGTTCGGCGTACAGGCCGTGGGCCACCTTCTGCGGTGAGTTCTGCCCGACCGGCAGCGCGCCGGCGATGGCCTCGGTGGCGAACTCGTTGCCGAAACCGGACTGGTAGCCACGGGCGGTGATGGCGGGGGACATGGGGGCTCCAGAAATGGCCGGCCAGCGGCCGGCACAAGCATTCGGACAGGCACTGCCGGCGGGAAGCCGGCAGTGCCTGCAGACCTTACAGCACGCCGCGGCGGATCTGGTCGCGCTCGATGCTCTCGAACAGCGCGGTGAAGTTGCCTTCGCCGAAGCCTTCGTTGCCCTTGCGCTGGATGATCTCGAAGAAGATCGGGCCGATGCAGTTCTGGGTGAAGATCTGCAGCAGCTTGCGCTGGTGGGTTTCCGGATCGGCATCGATCAGGATCTTGTTCTTGGCCAGGCGCGCCACGTCTTCACCGTGGTTCGGCACGCGCTGGTCGATCACATCGAAGTAGGTTTCCGGCGTGTCGAGGAAATCCACGCCCTGCGCGCGCATCGCTTCGACGGTCTCGTAGATGTTCTCGGTGAAGCAGGCGATGTGCTGGATGCCCTCGCCCTTGTATGCGTCCAGGTACTCGTTGATCTGGCTCTTCGGGTCGGACGATTCGTTCAGCGGGATGCGCACGATGCCGTCCGGCGCGGTCATCGCCTTGGACACCAGGCCGGTCTTCAGGCCCTTGATGTCGAAGTAGCGGATCTCGCGGAAGTTGAACAGGCGTTCGTAGTAGTCCGACCACTGCTGCATGTTGCCGAAATACAGGTTGTGGGTCAGGTGGTCGATGAAGGTCAGGCCGAAGCCGAACGGGTGCAGGTCGGCACCGGCGATCGGCTCGTAGTCGCCGTCGTAGATGCTGCCGGCCGCGCCATAGCGGTCGACCAGGTACAGCATGCAGTCGCCGATGCCCTTGATGACCGGTGCGCTGACCGCCTTGCTGTCCGGCTTGAAGGCGATGGCTTCGGCGCCGTTGCCCAGGGCGGTCTGGTAGACCTCCTGGCCCGGCTTCTTGAAGCGGATGGCGAAGCCACAGGCACAGGGGCCGTGCTTTTCGGCGAAGTCGGCGGCGAACGAATCGGGGTCTTCATTGACCAGGAAGTTGACGTCGCCCTGGCGATAGACGGTAATCGGACGCTGCTTGTGCTTGAGCACCGCGCTGAAGCCCATCTTCCGGAAGTACGCGTGCAGCTCCTGGCCTCGGCCGGCGGGGGCGGCGAATTCGACGAACTCGAAGCCGTCGATGCCCATCGGGTTCTCGAAGGTGGTGACCTGCATGCCGGGGTTGGGATGCGAGGCGGTCGGGACTGCGGTATTCATGGCGTGGCTCCGAATCGGTACCGCATCGGTACAAACCAGGTGCGGGCAGGTTGGGACCCGGCGAGAATGCAGGGTCTGGACCCACCCCTTATAGTTACACTTGAAACCACCAGCAAGGTGCACCGCAACATGAGCCCCGCCGATCCCGCCTCGACCCGCCTGCGTGCCTCGCACGTCCTGCTCGACCTGGAACAGTTCCTGCCCTACCGGCTGAGCGTGCTGTCCAACCGGGTCAGCGGCAACATCGCCAAGCTATACGGCGATCGTTACGGTCTGGCGATTCCCGAATGGCGGGTCATCACCATCCTGGCGCTGTACCCGGGTTCCTCGGCCAGCGAGGTCTCCGACCGCACGGCAATGGACAAGGTGGCGGTCAGCCGCGCCGTGGCCCGCCTGCTGGAGCGCGGCTTCATCAAGCGCGAGACCCACGGCGACGACCGCCGCCGCTCGGTGCTGGCGCTGTCGGCGGCCGGCTTCGAGGTCTACGAGACCATCGCACCGATGGTGATCGAGATCACCCGCAAGCTGATGTCGGTGCTGAGCGAGGAGGAAGAGCAGGTGCTGGAGAAGCTGATACTGCGCCTGGCCGGCGAAGGCCTGGAGCGGATGGGCCAAGGGGTCTGAAAGAAAAAAGGGGACGGAGGGGATTAAGTCGCTTTGGGCACCAGGGCGCGGGTGCCGACCCTGGCCGGCAGCGGAACAGTGGCTGGGCGATTGTCGTCCGCCCCCCTTTGATCCGCCGGGACCCGCTCTTGTACGGGCTGTGGGCCGACCACAAGCGATGACATTGCACGCATTCACTTCCCGCGGAATCCGTCATGAAGTGTCGCCCTCGCCCGTCGGCATTTCCGCATTGGCCCGATACGACCCGTTTCCGCGAAGCTGGTGTATCGAAACGGGCTGATCCAATGAGTTCTCTTATTGGACTGTCGGTGCGTGCGGCCGGACGGTACGCGTTCAACGGGCATCAGCCCGGCCATCCACATCGAACGGCCCCGTCATGGATGACTCGCGTTCAACGTCGCCGCATGGCCAGGATTTGCTGGCCGATCTCAGAGAGCTGATCCGCGCAGCGCGCAGCAGGATGCACAGGTCCATCAACGCCGAGTTGACGCTGCTGTACTGGCGAATCGGTCGTCGCATCCATGTTGACCAGATGGCGGGGCAGCGTGCGCGTTACGGCGAGGCTCTCTTCACCCGGATCGCCAAGGCGCTGTCTGCCGAGTTCGGCACGTCCTTCGGTGAGAAGAGCCTGCGCCGGATGGTGCAGTTCTCCATCGCATTTGCAGACGAGCAGATTGTCGTATCGCTGATACGACAATTGAGCTGGACCCATTTCATCGCGCTGATCCCACTGGCGGATCCACTCAAGCGCGATTTCTATGCCCAGATGGCCGCCACCGAGGGCTGGAGTGTACGCACGCTGCGCCAGCGCATCGATTCGATGCTGTATGAGCGCACGGCACTCTCCAGCCAGCCAGAGCAGACCATCGCCGAAGAGTTGGCGGCACTGCGCGGCAACCAGCAGCTGTCTCCAGGGCTGGTACTGCGTGATCCCTACGTACTGGACTTTCTTGGCCTCAAGGACAGCTGGGACGAGCAGGACCTTGAAACCGCGATCCTTCGCGAGATGCAGGGCTTCCTGCTTGAACTTGGTACCGGCTTCAGTTTCGTCGCCCGCCAGAAGCGCATCCAGATCGACTGCGATGACTTCCACCTGGACCTGCTGTTCTACAACCGGCGCCTGCGAAGACTCATTGCCATCGAGTTGAAGATCGGCGAGTTCAAGCCGGCCTACAAGGGACAAATGGAACTCTATCTGCGCTGGCTGGACCGCTACGAACGTGAGGACGGCGAGCAGGCGCCGTTGGGCATCATCCTCTGTACAGGGAAGAAGGCGGGCCAGATTGAACTGCTGGAGCTGGATCGCTCAGGCATCCATGTTGCGGAGTACCTGACCACGCTGCCCTCCCGTGAGGTCCTGAAGCGAAGATTACAGACTGCCATGGAGCGGGCGCGGCAACAGCTGCAGACCGCGGCGCCCGGCCTCCCGTAGATCCACGCCACGCGCGGATGGCGTTCATGCTTCAGCTCAGGTGCTTGCGGCGGGCATGGATCCACGGCACCGCGAGCGCCGCGATGGCACCACCAGCGAAGCCCAGCGAAGCGGCCACCGTGGCTGCTTCGACCACCCCCGGCAGCGCCAGCGCCGCCGCCACCAACAGCAACGAAGGCAGGCCGACGAAGGTACCCAGGAAGAAGTGCCAGCGCGGCGACCAGGTGTTGAGCTGCAGCAGGCTGACCGGCTGCCAGGCGTCGGAGGCGGCGTCCTCGGCGATCTTCGCCACCGCCTTGGCCAGGTCCACCTCCGGCAGCGCGCGCCCCAGGCGGGCGGTCGCCAGCAGCTCGGCCACCGCCTCCACCGGCGGGAAGCTGGACGGCCACGCCACCGGCGCCGGCACGCCGTAGGCGGTAAGCAGCGGCACGCTCAACCACGGCGCCACCAGCGGACGCATGCGGCGGCGTCCGTGCACGCACCAGATCTGCGGCTGGCCGTGCGCGGTGACGCTGTACAGCGCCAGTTCGTTGGCCGGCGGGTAGCCGAGCATGGTCACCCGCGCTGCCAGGCTCTCCTGGCCCATCGCGCGCAGGAAGCCGGGGCGGCTGCGGCCTTCCTGCATCCACGCCAGGCCCAATGCGCCCACCAGATACGCCTCGGCGACGTCCTTGCTGCCGGCCGTGGCGCGCTCGTCACTGGCCAGGTACCAGGCCAGCGACTTGGGTTCGGCAACATCTTCCAGGCCCCAGCGGCTGTCATCGCCCAGTACGTGGCGCACCGGCAGTCGCGCGGGGGCGGTCTCGCCACGCTCGCCGGTCTGCAGGAAGGGCAGCACGCCCTGGATGAATGTGGACAGCTCGATCGCGCGCGCGCCATGGCCTTGCCATTCGGGCGGCAGCAACCCGGCCAGCTGGCCTTCGGCGGCCAGCGCATCAAGGCGCGCCTTCTGTTCGACCAGTTTCTGCACCGCGCCCTTCAGCACCACGTTGCCGGGCAGCGCGATCTGCGGCAGGCGGTGGCGTGGCGGTGCCAGGTCGACGCTGTCCTCGCCGGTACCGGCGTCATCCAGCAGGGCCTCCTGCGCGGGCAGGGTCACACCTTCGCCTGCCCCACCGTCGGCCAGCGCACCGGCAGGGTCGGGCAATCGTTCGGCGTGGTCGCTGTGCATGGGCGTTCCGGTAGGTTGCGTCGACGGGGCGTCGACTGAGGTCCTTGCCGGTAACGGCGTGCTCACGGTGAAGTTGAGACACGGATTCAGAGAGTGTGACGGGGCGCGCAGTAGATCCGCGCAAGGCGTGGATGCGCCTCAGTGCCGACCCACGGTCGACCCCTACCGCAGCTGCCGGCCAGCGGCCGGCACTACCCTACTCCGGTTTGTCCGGTGCCCACTGCTTGAGGAAGGCGTCCACCCGCGCGGGCTGGAAGGCTTCGCCCTTGCGCAGCTCAGCAGTGGCCTGCGACACCAGCAGGCCGCCATCGGCGTCCAGCACCAGCAGGTGCGGGTAGTCGCGCTCCATCACCGGGAACTGGGCAAGGAAGGCGCTGTTGGGCTGCTCGTCGCTGGCGTTGACCTTCACCCACACGTAGTGGGCATCGCGGAAGCGACGCAGGTCGCCGTTGCCTTCCACCACGTCGTCCAGCGCCCGGCAGCGCTCACAGGCGGCGTTGCCGACCTCGAGCAGGATGCGCTTCTTGCCGCGCTGGGCTTCCACCTTGGCGGTGGCCAGGTCATCGGCGGGGTCGCGCGCCGGGTCGAACTGCGCGCCGAGCCCGGCGATGGCGGCGATGTCCGCCGCCACCGGGGTATTGCCCGAGGCCACCGGTTCGCTGGGGTCAGCGACCGGTGGCTCGGTGGGGCGGGTATCCAGCGGCTGCGTGGGCTCGGCGGCGGCAGGCGGTTGCGATTGCGAACAGGCGCCGATCAGCGCCGCACAGACCACCACTACCGCAGTACCGAGCTTGCTACGCATGCCTTCTACCCTCTCATCATCATTTGACGCCGTGCATCAGCTTGTTGATCAGCGGGGCGATCAGGAACAGCACCACGCCGGAGCCGATCAGGGCCCAGAACCCGAAGGTATACCCCTTCAGGGCCGACTCGACCGTCATGCCGCCTTCACCACTGACCACGCCAGCGAAGATGCCCGACAGGTTGTTGCCGATGCCGGTGGACAGGAACCAGCCACCCATGCCGAAGCCGACCAGGCGCACCGGGGCCAGCTTGGTCACCATCGACAGGCCGATCGGCGACAGGCACAGCTCACCGACCGACTGGATGACGTAGACCATGAACAGGGTCCAGAACGGAATCTTGCCGTCCACGACCATCTGCGACAGGGCGAACATCAGCAGGGCGAAGGCGGCGCCGTTGAACAGCAGGCCCAGGCCGAACTTGCGCGGAATGGACGGATTGGCACGGCCCATGGCCACCCAGATCCAGGCGATGACCGGCGCCAGGGTGATGATCGCCACCGAGTTGACCGACTGGAACCATGCAGTGGGGAAGGTCCAGCTGCCGAACTGGCGGTTGACGATGTTCTCGGCCAGGAAGGTGAACGAGCTGCCGGCCTGTTCGAAGAACATCCAGAACATCACGTTGAAGGCGAAGATGATCAGCATGGCGATCACGCGGTCGCGCTGCACCTTGCCCTCGCGGACGCCCTCGACCAGCAGCAGCACGGCCAGGGCGGTGAACATCGCGCCCAGGATCCAGGCCAGCGCGGTGGCGCCGGTGGCCAGCAGGAAGTACGCCACCGGGATGGCGACCACGGCACCGGCGAGCACCATGATGATGCGGCCGAAGCCTTCAGCGCCGGCCGGCGGCGCGCCGATGCCCTTCAGGCCGGCACGACCGATGTAGAACCACACCAGCGAGATCAGCATGCCCACGCCCGAAGCGATGAACACGACCTTGTAGGACGGCATCGCATCGGTACCGAACACCTTGCGGGCCAGGTACTCGGTCAGCACCGGGGCGATCATCGCGCCGATGTTGATGCCCATGTAGAAGATGGTGAAGCCCGAGTCGCGGCGCTCGTCCTTCAGGCCGTACAGCTTGCCGACCATGGTCGAGATGTTCGGCTTGAACAGGCCGTTGCCGACGATGATCGTGGCCAGGCCTAGCTTGAAGATGTGCTCCTGCGGCAGCGAGATCATGAACAGGCCGGCGGCCATGATGATCGCGCCGGTCAGGATCGAGCGCTGGTAGCCCAGCACCCGGTCGGCCACGTAGCCACCGAAGATCGCCGCGGCGTACACCAGGGCCAGGTAGGCGCCATAGATGCGGCTGGCGTCGCCTTCACCGGCAGCGCTGCCGTTGTAGAACTGGGCGACGATGTACAGCACCAAGGCCCAGCGGATGCCATAGAACGCAAAGCGCTCCCAGAACTCGGTCATGAACAGCATCCACAACGGGCGCGGGTGGCCCAGCGTGGTCTTGAAGTCCGGCAGCGCCGGCTCTGGGGTGTTCGCAGTGGCGTTTAGGCTCATGCGGATTTCCTGGTTCGGTGGATGACGAGCACGTCCGCTGTGCAGTTGGAGCAACGCGCGAGGATCACCGACTTCTGGCGTTCACGTCAAATACACGCCGTTTGAGGCAGGTGCCGGCCTGCTCGCTGAACTTGCATCTGAAACGATCCAGCCAGCGGCCGGGACCAAGCTGAATGGGGATCAGTCCAGCGCTGAGGGGGGCGCGGCCTGCAGGCTGGTGCGTACCTGGAACAGTTCGGGGAAGAAGGTCAGCTCCAGCGCCTTGGCCAGGAAGCCCACGCCGGACGAGCCGCCGGTGCCGCGCTTGAAGCCGATCACCCGCATCACCGTGCGCATGTGCCGGAATCGCCACAGCTGGAAGGCGGTCTCCAGATCCACCAGGTCCTCGCACAGCGCGTATTCGCGCCAGTAGCGGTCGGTGTCCTGGTAGATGCGCTCGAAGACCGGCTGCAGGGCGTCGTCGGCCACATGCGGCTGGGTCCAGTCATGGGCCTCGTATACCGCCGGCACGGCATGACCGAAGCGCGCCAGGTACTTCAGGAACTCTTCGTACAGGCTCGGTGCCTCCAGTACGGTGCGCAGCTGCGCCTGCCCGGCCGGATCGTGCTCGAACACCTGCAGCATCTGCGCGTTCTTGTTGCCCAGCAGGAACTCGATGTAGCGGTACTGCAGCGACTGGAAGCCCGAGGACGGGCCCAGCACGTCGCGGAAGCCCATGTACTCGGACGGGGTCAGCGTTTCCAGCACCGACCATTGCTCGGTGAGCTGGCGCAGCACCTGCTTGCTGCGGGCCAGCACCTTGCGGCACTGCCACACCTCATCGCGCTGCAGGAAGCCGATCGCCGCACGCAGTTCGTGGCCCAGCAGCTTCAGCCACAGCTCCGAGGTCTGGTGCTGGATGATGAAGAGCATCTCGTCGTGATGCGGCGGACTGGACAACGGCTGCTGCGCGCTGAGCAGCTGGTCCAGCCGCAGGTAACCACCATAGGTCAGGCGGCCCTGCAGGTCGGTGTGGATGCCGGCTTCGAGATCGCGTTGGTTGTTGTCGACGGACATGGGTGCGGCCAGATCGGGGGCGGCAAGGGTAGCGCGTTGCCAGCCGCGCGGGCAGCCGCGCCGTCCATACCGGGGCGTGCGGTGCCCCGTGGAGCATTGGCCGATGCGGGGCCTGCGCGTGGAACCGATCGGGCCGTTGCGCCGGCGGTCAGCCAGAGGCGTATTCTGATGCTTTGCAGCAACGACTGAATACGTTGTTGTTATTGGCCCCCCACCCGCCGGCAGGGGTAAAACAGGGCGTTGCCGTGTTGCGGCGCAGGAAGGCTATTCCGTACGCGTTCCTTAACATGGCGATTCATATCATTTGTAACTTCTCTGTCGAAGGTGCAGTACGCAATGACGGTTGCCGCTGAATTCAAGATCGAATACCTGCAGTACCTGGACGCGGACGGCAAGCTCGTCCGCGATGACCTGCCCGCGTCGCTGCGCGACCCCAAGGTCCTGGTACCGCTGTTCAAGCAGATGCTGTTCGTACGCACGTTCGACAGCAAGTCCATCGCGCTGCAGCGCACCGGCAAGCTGGGCACCTATGCCGCCTGCCTGGGCCACGAAGCCGCGCACGTGGGCATCGGCGCGGCGATGCAGAAGGACGACGTGTTCGCGCCTTCGTACCGCGAGTATGGCGCGATGTTCATGCGGGGCGTGCGCCCGCACGACGTGCTGATGTACTGGGGCGGCGACGAACGCGGCAACGATTACGGCGGCAACGCGGCCAAGGACTTCCCGTTCTGCGTGCCGATTTCCACCCAGTGCCTGCATGCCGCCGGCGCCGCGCTGAAGTTCAAGCTCAACAAGGAACCCCAGATCGCCGTGGCCGTGTGTGGCGATGGCGGCAGCTCCAAGACCGACTTCTATGCGGCCCTGAATTCGGCCGGCGCCTACAAGCTCCCGCTGATCCTGTGCATCGTCAACAACGGCTGGGCCATCTCGGTCCCGCGTTCGGCCCAAACCGGTGCCGAGACGCTGGCACAGAAGGGCCTGGCCGGCGGCCTGCACTGCCTGCAGGTGGACGGCAACGACCTGATCGCCGTGCTGGCGGCGATGGAACAGGCGCGCGAGCGTGCTCTGGCCGGCGACGGTGGCACGGTGCTGGAACTGATGACCTACCGCCTGTCCGACCACACCACCGCCGACGACGCGCGCCGCTACCGCGACGACGCCGAAGTGAAGGATGCCTGGCAGCGCGAGCCGATGCTGCGCCTGCGCAAGTACCTGATCAACGCCGGTGTGTGGAGCGAAGAAGAGGAAACTGCTTGGGTCGCCGAGTGCGGCGCGCGCGTGGACGAGGAAGTGAACCTGTACCTCAATACGCCGGTGCAGCCAATCGAGGCGATGTTCGACTTCCTGTATGCCGATCCGCCGCCGGACCTGCTGGCCCAGCGTGCCCAGGCGATCGCCCTGGAGAAGCGCCATGGATGAGATCAAGAACAACGCGCCCGGCGCGCACACCAACGCCGCCGACAGCGCTGCTGTCGCGCGCGGAGATGACAGCATGACCACCACCCCGATCACCCTCATCGAAGCCATCACCCAGGCGCTGGCCTGGGAGCTGGAACATGACCCGTCGGTGCTGGTGCTGGGCGAAGACGTGGGCGTCAACGGCGGCGTGTTCCGCGCCACCGCCGGTCTGCAGCAGCGCTTCGGCTCGGACCGCATCCTCGACACCCCGCTGGACGAGACCACCATCGCCGGCCTGACCATCGGCCTGGCCGCACAGGGCATGAAGCCGGTGGCCGAAGCCCAGTTCGACGGCTTTATGTACCCGATGGTCGACCATATCGTCTGCCACGCCGCGCGCCTGCGCTACCGCACCCGTGGCCGCCTGCACTGCCCGATGGTGCTGCGCGTGCCGTGGGGCGGCGGCATCCGCGCGCCGGAACACCACAGCGAAGCCAACGAGGCGATCTTCACCAACGTGCCGGGCCTGCGCGTGGTGCTGCCGTCCTCGCCGCAGCGCGCCTACGGCCTGCTGCTGGCCGCGATCCGCGAACCGGATCCGGTGATCTACATGGAGCCCAAGCGCATCTACCGCCAGTACAAGGAAGTGGTCGTCAACGACGGCGAAGCCCTGCCGCTGGACGTCTGCTTCGTGCTGCGCGACGGCACCGACGTGACCCTGGTGACCTGGGGCGCGCAGGTGAAGGAAGCGCTGGAAGCGGCCGACAAGCTGGCCGGCGAAGGCATCAGTGCCGAAGTCATCGACGTGGCCACGCTGCGTCCGCTGGACTTCGCCACCATTGCCGAGTCGGTGGCCAAGACCGGCCGCTGCGTGATCGTGCAGGAGGCCCCGAAGACCGCGGGCTTCGGCGCCGAGATTGCCGCGCGCCTGGCCGAGGAATCGATCTACGACCTGCTGGCCCCGGTCGAGCGCGTCACTGGCTACGACACCCACATTCCGCTGTTCCGCCTGGAAATGAAGTACCTGCCGAGCGTCGAGCGGATCGTGGCTGCGGCCAAGCGCGCGGTGGCGGCCGGCTGACATGCGGGCCCGCCTTCTGGGGGCTTACCGCAGCCAGTATCCCAACCCGCTCCGGTTCCACACCGGCCAGATCGTCGAAGTAGGTGTCCGTGACGAGGAATGGCCGGCGTTTGCCTGGGTACGCACCAACGATGGGCGCGCTGGATGGGCGCCCATCGCCTGGTTGCAGCTGCTGGACGAGGGTCGCGCCGAAGCCCTGTGCGACTACGACGCCCGCGAGCTGGATGTGGAAAGCGGCGAGATGGTGAAGCTTCATCACGAACACGGCGGGTGGTGGTGGTCCGAGCGCGCCAATGGCGCGACGGGTTGGCTGCCGGCCCGCGAACTGGAACTGCTGGAAGAGAACTGCAAATGAGCCAGACCAAGAACTTCAACCTGCCCGACCTGGGCGAAGGCCTGCCGGACGCGACCATCGTCGAGTGGTTCGTCAAGGAAGGCGATGTGATCAAGCTGGACGAGCCGCTGGTCTCGATGGAGACCGCCAAGGCCGTGGTGGAAGTGCCCTCGCCGTTCTCCGGCAAGGTGCTGAAGCTGTCCGGCGGTGCCGGCGACATCATCCCGACCGGCTCGGTGCTGGCCAGCTTCGAGCTGGACCCGAACCTGCCGCAGCGCGCCGATGGCCAGGACACCGGCCACAGCCATGGCCACGCAGCACCGGCCGCGCCGGGCCGCACCGACCCCGCCGCCGCTGCCGGCTGCGGCCGCTCCGGTTGCCGCCGAGGACGCCAAGCCCGCCGCGGCCGAGCGTGATGACGCCGGCACCGTGGTCGGCGCCATGCAGAGCTCCAATGCCGTGCATGCCGAACAGGCGCTGGCCGTCGGTGGCGTCAAGGCCGTGCCGGCCGTGCGTGCGATGGCGCGCAAGCTGGGCGTGGACCTGAGCCGCGTGGCCGCCACCGGCACCGATGGCGCGGTGACCATGGCCGACGTCAAGCAGGCCGCCGCCAACGGCACCGCCAAGCTCGGCGCTGCTCCGGCGCCGGTTGCTGCCGCCGCGTATGCCGCGCCGGTCCCCGCGCAGGTGTCCGCCCCGGTGCAGAGCGAAGCCCGTACCCCGCTGTCTGCCGCCGGCAAGCCGATGCGCACCCAGCCGCCGGGCGTGGTCGCCAAGGGCCAGCCGGAACCGCTGAAGGGCGTGCGCCGCAACATGGCCCGCGTGATGGCCGATGCGCACAGCAAGGTCGTGCCGACCACGCTGAACGACGACGCCGACATCCACGCCTGGCTGCCCGGCAACGACGTCACCGCCCGCCTGGTGCGCGCCATCGTCGTTGCCGCACAGAAGGTGCCGGCGATGAACGCCTGGTTCGACGGCGAAGCACTGACCCGCACCCTGCACGCGCAGGTGGACATCGGCATCGCCGTGGACACCGACGACGGCTTGTTCGTGCCGGCCCTGCGCAATGCCGACATGCTCGATGCACGCGGCATCCGCGAAGGCGTCAACCGCCTGCGCGAGCAGGTGGAATCGCGTTCGATCGCGGCGTCGGAACTGAGTGGCTACACCATCTCGCTGTCCAACTTCGGCATGTTCGCCGGTCGTTACGCAACCCCGGTCGTCGTGCCGCCGTGCGTGGCCATCGTCGGTGCCGGCCGTGCCCGCCACCAGATGACCCCGGTGATGGGCGGCGTGGAAGCGCACAAGGTGATCCCGCTGTCGGTCACCTTCGACCACCGCGCAGCCACCGGCGGTGAAGCCGCCCGCTTCCTGCGCGCGATGATGGACGACCTGGCGCTGGCCAGCTGATCGGCCACCACCTGTGAAACACGAACGCCGGGCATTGCCCGGCGTTTTTTTATGCCCGCTCTGCAAACGCATGCGATCAATCGCGCGCGACCATGCCCTCGGCGCGGCTGTACACACGCAGGCGGTGCCCATCCGGGTCTGCCCCGACGAAAGTGTGGCCGAATTCCAATGTCACCGGCGCCTGCAGGATCTCCACGCCGAGTGCACGCCACGCATCGTGCAGCTGCTGCACGACCTCCGGGTTGGGCACAACCATCGCCAGTTCGGCGGCACCGGCCTGCGCGGACACCGGCGGTTGCACGTCATCGCGTTGCCACAGGCCGAGTGCGGCGCCATCGCCGAGCAGGAACAGGGCAAAGCCGGGCGACTGCTCCACCGGCGGCTTGCCGAGGATGCCGCTGTAGAAAGTGGCGCTGGCGGTAACGTCGCGCACGTACTGCAGTAGGGTGCTGGGCTTGAACATGGGGAAGCTCCGTTGTTGGGAGCGATCATGGTGGTACGGCCCTGCTGGCAGATTCTGTCAGCAGCGTCGAGCGTGCTCGACTGCTGCTCGCGAAGATCAAAGGCGGCCGAGCAAGCTCGACCCCTACCAGGAGCAAAGTGCGAAGGCCGCCCTCCCCCAGAGGCAGGAAGCTGAACGCAGAAGCAGTCGAGCGGGCCCGATGCTACGAACGATCCAGCCAGTCCGGCGCGATGCCCTGTGCCTTCTGCCAGCGCCGCAGCAGGGTGGCACGCGGCACCCGATAGTGCTCCTCCAGCACCCGCACCTGGCGGATGCGGTCCAGCCGGAAGTGGCGGAAATCCTCGCGGCGCTCACACCAGGCCGCCAGCATCGGCACTTCATCGAAGTAGCCCAGCGCGAACGGCCAGACGATCCGTTCGCTGCGCTGGCCCTGCGCGTCCTGGTAGCCGAACTGCAGGCGCTGCTGCGCACCCACGGCTTCGCGCACGGCCTGCAGGCGTGCAGCCGGCACCTTGGCCGCAGCACGCGATGGGCCAACGCGCAGGCCGCTGTCACGCAGGGCCTCGCGGCGCGCCACGGGCAATACGTGCGCGATGCGCGCCAGGGCGTCACGTGCAGCCTCGGCCAGCGCCGGCTCGGTGCGCGCCGCGACCCAACGCAGTCCCAGCACCAGCGCGTCGATCTCGGCCGGTGGCAGGGTCATCGGCGGCAGGGTATCGCTGGGGGCCAGCAGGTAACCGACGCCGGCCTCGCCGCGCAGGTCGGCGCCCTGCTCGCGCAGGGTTTCGATATCGCGGTACAGCGTGCGCAGGCTGATACCCAGCGCATCGGCCAGCGCCTGCCCCGCCACTGGTCGCCGATGGCGGCGCAGCAGCTGCTGCAGCTGGTTCAGGCGGAGCGCACGCGACATCAGCCGACCAGCGCGCGGGATGCCACCACGTGTTCGCCCGGATGCGGGGCCAGTGCGGCCTCGACCAGCGCCCGGGCGATCTCACCCGCCGGATTGATCCGCCATGACCGCGGCAGCACTGGTCCCAGCGCGCCCAGCACCGACAGCGCCCATCGCTCTCCGCGCCGGACTTCGTTGCGTTCGCCGCCGATCAAGCCCGGCCGGACCAGGGTCAAAGAGGCAAAACCCAGCGCACGCAGATCACGTTCCAGCTCGCCCTTGACCCGGCTGTAGAAGATCAGTGACTGCGGATTGGCACCGGCGGCGGAATTCAGTGCGAAGGCGCGGGCGCCCTCGGCCCGGGCAAGACGGGCAAACGCCATCGGGTAGCCGTGGTCGATGCGACGGAAGGCTTCCCGGCTGCCGGCCTGGGCCAGGGTACTGCCCAGCGCGCAGATCACCGCGTCCACGCGGGCCCACGCCGGTGCATCGGGCAGCGCATCGAACTGCAGCACCGGCGCGTGCAGCTTCGGATCACGCAGCGCCAGCGGCCGTCGGGTGGGCGCCACGACGGCGCGGCAGCGCGGGTCATCCAGCAACATCGGCAGGACCTGCCCACCGACCAGGCCGGTCGCCCCCAGCAGCATCACGCGCATCCCCACCTCCACTACGGCATCCTGTCGCCCATCCTAGCCGTTCAAGCCCTCGGCGGCCGCGCCGATATGCTGGAACCAGACCCTGCCAGCCCCAGGATTCGCTCGATGACGGACCAGCCCGATCCCCGCCCTGCACCCGGCACCGGCCTTGGGCCGCCGGCACGCGTGCGCGCGGCGGCGGACGACGGCCGGGGTGATCGTGTGGTGCTGCAGGGCGGCGGTGGCGTGGCGCTGCAGCAGCTGTTCGCCGGGGCCGACGCGCCGGAGCCCCTGCTGGCCGCGTTCGCCAACGGCATGGCCACCCTGCCCGGCGAACTGGGCGACATGGGTGACCGCCTGCAATCGGCGCAGGCCAGTGCCGATTGGCCGCGTTACGGGCGCGCGATGCGGCAGCTGATCGACAAGTACATCCGCACCATCGAGCAGCATTCCCCGGACGGGCAGCCGGAAAGCCTGCGCCTGTCCGAGCAGCTGCGGCTGCTGTTGGGCGGCGCGGTGGTGGCGCTGCTGCAGCATGACCCGGACCTGCGCGAGCAGGCACAGGCGCTGGCCGTGCGCCTGCGCCAGTGGCAACCGGGTACCGCCCTGGAGCCGATCGAGCAGGGGGTGCGCGAGCTTGGCCACCAGGTCGGCGTGCGCGCCGAGAGCTGGCAGGAGCAGCAGGCGCTGCTGCTGGAGCTGTTCGCGCTGCTGCTGGAGAACGTGAGCGAGCTGCTGGATGACCGCAGCTGGCTGCAGGGCCAGATCGCCGCAGTACAGCAACTGCTGGACGGGCCGTTGGAAGCCGAAGCGGTCGAGCGCACCCGCGCCGAACTGCGCGAAGTGATCTACAAGCAGGGCCTGCTGCGCCAGGGCATCGACGATTCGAAGGCGGCCATGCGCGGGTTGATGGGCGAGTTCATCGAGCGCATGGATGGCATGGCCACCAGTACCGGCGAATACCATGACCGCATCGGCAGCTACGCGCTGCAGCTGCGCGAGGCACGCAGCATCGCCGACCTCAACCAGCTGCTGCAGGACGTGATGCGCGACACCGGCAAGGTGCAGCAGCAGGCCGCACAGGCCCGCGATCATCTGGCCAACGCGCGGCTGGAGGTGGAACGTGCAGAGCAGCGCATTGCCGAGCTGGAGCAGGAGCTGCGGGCTGCGGGTGACCTGGCGCGCATCGATCCACTGACCCAGGCGCTGAACCGCCGTGGCCTGGATGAACTGCTGCAGCGCGAGCTGGCCCGTGCCGCACGCAACAACGCCCCCCTGGGCGTGGCGGTGATCGACCTGGACGATTTCCACCAGACCAACGATGCACACGGCCATGCCGGTGGCGACGCGCTGCTGCAGCACCTGGTGGCCGTGTGCAAGCTGCTGCTGCGGGCGACCGATGGCATCGCACGGCTGGGCGGCGACGAGTTCGTGCTGGTACTGCCGGAAACCCAGGCGGCCGACAGCATGGCCACCGTGCAGCGCCTGCAGCGCTCGCTGGCCCATCGCGTGCTGACTGTGCAGGACCGCCGCGTGCCGGTGCACTTCAGCGCCGGCCTGTCGCAATGGCAGCCCGGCGATGATGCCGAGGCCCTGCTGCGGCGTGCGGATGACGCGTTGTATGCGGCCAAGCGACAGGGCAAGAACCGCGTGCAGGCAGGGTGATCGTGGAATGGAGCCAGATCCCTTTCCCAACGGAAAAGGCATCTGACCCCGAGGGTCCACGGGCTTACTTACCGCGCAGCTTCTGGAAGCCGGTCACTGCCGCCAGCACGATGGCACCGGCGATGATGCCCACCACCATGTTGCCGACCGCACTGACCAGCCAGCCCCACTGGCCCTGGCCGCCCAGCGCCTGCACCGCGTGGTGCAGCGCCGGCACGTTGTGGACCAGGATGCCGCCGCCGACCAGGAACATGGCGATGGTGCCGGCCACCGACAGGAACTTCATCAGCCACGGTGCCGAGGCCACCAGACCACGACCGAAGGCGGCGATGGCGCCGCCTTTGCGCGACAGGTACAGGCCGACGTCGTCGAGCTTGACGATGCCGGCCACCAGTCCGTAGACGAACACCGTCATCGCCAGCGCCACCACGGCCAGGGTGATCACCTGGTTGGTGAACGGAGCGGTGGCGACCACGCCCAGGGTCAGCACGATGATCTCGGCCGACAGGATGAAGTCGGTGCGGATCGCGCCCTTCACCTTGTCCTTCTCCCACGCGACCATGTCCACCTGCGCGTCGGCCAGCGCCTTGCGCCGCTCGGCCAGGCGCTCGGCATCGTCCTCGGAGGAATGCAGCAAACGATGCGCCAGCTTCTCCACGCCCTCAAAGCACAGGAAAGCACCGCCGATCATCATCAGCGGCACGATCAGCGGCACGTTCCAGCCACGGCCGTGCAGCCAGGCTTCCAGCGCACTGATCGCCAGTGCCGCCGGCACCAGGATCACCTTGTTGAGCAGCGAGCCCTTGGCCACCGCCCACACCACCGGCAGTTCGCGGTTGGCATTGACCCCGGTGACCTGCTGCGCGTTCAGCGCCAGATCGTCGCCGAGCACGCCGGCGGTCTTTTTCGCCGCGACCTTGGTCAGGACCGAGACATCGTCGAGCAGGGTGGCGATATCGTCGAGCAGGGCGAACAGGCTGGCACCGGCCATGGAGCGTCCAAGAAAGGGGATGAGCGGATTCTGACCGATCCGGTCTGGACTGCGGAAGACGCCGGATTCACCGCGTGCCCACCGCCGCCCGGCGACACTGGGAAACCCGGTAGTACCGGCCGCTGGCCGGCCGCCGCACAGTTTCGGACATTGCCGGCCAACGGCTGGCGCTACCTGTCTTCGTCGCATGGGAGTTCCGCTTGAGCAATCCGTCCGCCGCCAATGGCAATCCCCCGCTGGTCAAAGGCATGAACCGGCGCAGCCAGATCCTGCGCCTGCTGATGCGCTATCGCCACTCGGGCGTGTTCTCGGGCATGAACCTAGATGCGGCAAGCAGCCAGGCCGACGTGCCCGCCGACGGCAATCCGGAGCAGTTCGTCAGCGACCTGGAAGCCCTGGGGCCGACCTTCGTCAAGCTGGGCCAGATGCTGTCCACGCGGCCGGACATGGTGCCGGTGGAGTTCGCCACAGCGCTGGAGCGCATGCAGGAGAAGGTGGCGCCGATCCCCGTCGAGCGCATCCACGCGATCATCGAGCAGGAACTGGGCGTAGGGGTGAACAAGCTGTTTGCCTCGTTCGATCCCGAGCCGTTGGGCTGTGCGTCGATCGCGCAGGTGCATCGCGCGGTGCTGCACGATGGCCGCCAGGTGGCGGTGAAAGTGCAGAAGCCCGAAGTGGCCGCGCAGCTGCGCTCGGACCTGGAGGCACTGCGCAGCTTCGCGCTGGCCGCCGACCACCTGACCCAGGTGGGCCGCCGCGTGCGGTTGCGCGACTGGCTCAACGAGTTCGCCAAGACCCTGATGCAGGAGCTGGATTACCACGCCGAGGCCGAGAACCTGGCGCGCTTCGGACGGCACCTGCGGCCGTTCCGCCGGCTGTGGGTGCCGCAGCCGGTCTGGGACTACAGCAGCCAGCGCGTGCTGACGATGGAGCTTGCCACCGGCGTGCGCGTGGATGCGATCTCCGGCGTACGCCGCACCGAGCAGGACATGGACCCGTTGGCGGCCGCGCTGATCCGCGGCTACCTGGACCAGATCTTCGTGCATGGCGAGATCCATGCAGACCCGCACCCGGGCAACCTGCGGGTGATGCCCGATGGCCGGCTGGCGATCTTCGACCTGGGCATGGTCGCGCACATGCCACCGCGCCTGCGCGAGCGTCTGCTGAAGATCCTGTTCGCGGCGGTCGACGGCCGTGGCGAGGAAGTGGCCGATGACCTGATCAGCATCAGCACGCGGCTGGAGGCCTTCGATGAAGAGCGCTACCTGCGCGAAACCGGCCAGCTGATCGCGCGCTATGCGGCCAGTGGCAGCTTCTCCGAAGGCCGCGTGGTGCTGGACATGGTGCGCATCGCCACGGCCTGCGGCCTGCGCACCCCGCCGGAATTGAGCCTGCTGGGCAAAGCACTGCTCAACCTGGAAACGGTGTGCCGGCTGCTGGCACCGGAGCTGGATACCCGCCGCATCGTCGAGCGCCAGCTGCAGCACGTGATGCGCGCGCGCCTGAAGAAGTCGCTGTCCGCGGCCAACATCGCCAGCGAAGCGATGGAAATGCAGCAGCTGCTGCGCGATGGCCCCCGCAAGCTGTCGGACATCATGGCGCTGCTGGCCGAGAACCGCCTGCAGATGAAGGTGACCGGGCTGGAAGAATCACGGCTGATGGAAAACCTGCAGAAGATCGCCAACCGTGTGGCGGCCGGCATCATCAGCGCAGCACTGATCATGGCCGCCGCGCTGATGATGAAGATCGACACGGGCTGGCACCTGTTCGGCTATCCCCTCATCGCGCTGGTGCTGCTGATGATCGGCGTGGTGCTGGGCCTGGGCATCGTGACCAGTGCATTGCTGTTTGATCGTCGTGCACGCGCACGCGAGGAGCGCGGGCACCGCTAGTGCATTAGCGAAACAGCCGTATTCATGCGCTTTTTAATGCAATCCAACGCAGCATTTCACGCTCGTTTTACCTTGTGAGCGCCATTGCGCGCGCGTCATTTCAACAAACATTTCAGTCAGGTTCGTGCATGCACTATCGGGTCATCGGCCTGTCATCTGCATGTGCTTGCGGCAGCGCCGGTCGGATGGACACGCGTCGGTACGACGTCCATCACCACCACCCCGTCACTGCCGAAGCTGCCTATGCTCTGGATACTGCTGCTGTCGTTGTTGCTGCTGTGCTGGTTGTTCCTCGCCTCCGACCGGTGGGTGTGGTGGAAGGCCGGTGCGTTTTCGCTGCTGCTGCTCCTGCTCAGCGCGTGGTGGCTGATCGACAAGCTGTCCGGTGACGGGCTCAACGCCGCCACCCTGTACCACCTCGGCGCCGACATGGAAGGCGCCGGTATCGCAGACTTCAAGGGCTACATCGCCGGCTTCGTGGTGCTTGCGCTGGTCTCGCTGCTGCCGCTGTTTGCCACGCGGGTGAAGCGCTGGCGCCGGCCGGGCCACGGTGGCGGCTGGTTTGCCGGCTTCGCCGTTGTCTGGATCGCAACGATCCTGATCAGCCCACTGGCCCGCGATGGCCAGCGCCTCTACCAGCAGCTGCGCCCGGTCGATTTCGCCCGCATCGCCCCCGAGTACCAGGTGCCGACGCAGCCGCTGCAGCACCCGCGCAACATCGTCTGGATCTACGGTGAAAGCCTGGAACGCACCTACCTGGACGAAGCCGTGTTTCCCGGGCTGATGCCCAACCTCAACCGCCTCGCCAGCCAGTCGCTGGATGTGCGGGGCCTGGCCTCGGCCGAAGGCAGTGGCTGGACCATCGCCGGCCTGGTCTCATCGATGTGCGGCGTGCCGCTGACCACTTCGCAGGGCGATGAAAACAGCATGGACCGCATGGGCAGTTTCCTGCCCAAGGCGGTGTGCCTGGGCGACTACCTGAAGCAACAGGGCTACACCAACCATTATCTGGGCGGCGCCAACGGCCAGTTCGCCGGCAAGGGCCAGTTCCTGGCCAGCCATGGCTTCGACGAAGTGCATGACCTGGCGTGGTTCAAGCAGCAGAAGAAGATCGGCCGCATCCACTATTCGGCTTGGGGCGTGCACGACGACGTGCTGCTCGATACCGCCTACCAGCGCTTCGAGCAGCTCTCGCGTGCCGGTTCGCCGTTCATGCTCACCACGCTGACCATGGACACCCACCATCCGGCGGGGCACCTGCCGGTGTCGTGCAAGGGCGAGCGCTACCAGAGCGGCTACGGCAACATCGGCCTGCTCAATGCACTCAAGTGCACCGACCGGCTGATCTCGCAGCTGGTCGAGCGCATCCAGGCCAGTCCGTATGGCAAGGACACGCTGATCGTGATCGCCTCCGACCACCTGGCGATGCCCAACGACCTCAGCCACGTGCTGGCCAAGCAGAAGCGCGAGAACCTGCTGCTGTTCCTCGGCGAGGGCGTGGCGCCGCACCAGCTGGCGGTGGACGACGGTTCGACGCTGGATTCCGGCGCCACCCTGCTCAGCCTGCTGGACCCGAAACTGCGGACCATGGGCTTTGGCCGCTCGCTGCTGGATGAAACGCGCGCGCCGAGTGCCAGCGTGGCCGCGCGCCGCGACGGCGGCCGCGACTACCCGCAGTACCTGGCGTTCGCCCGTTCGCTGTGGCTGGGCGAACCGACCCGCGAACTGAAGATCGATGGCGATGACCAGGTCGTGGTTGGCCTGCAGCACGTGCAGCCACCGGTGCTGCTGGAGTACGACAAGGACTGGGGGCTGAAGTCGGTATATCTGGAAAATACCTCGCGCCAGTTCGATGACGCGGATCCGGACAACACGCTGGCCTATGTTGATCGCTGCACCGCGTTCGAGGACGGCTCGGCCGACGGCGACTGGTGTGCGCTGCTCGTCAACCGCGACAACGGCATCAAGCTCTACCGCGACGACGACCTGCGCGGTGGCATCGCGGTGGATGCACCGCTGGATGCATTCCAGGGCCCGCGCCCGAGCGTGCGCCAGGCGCACATGATCACCCAGAAGGGGCGCCGCACCCGCGCCGGCCAGTACATGCTGCAGCTGGTGGCGAGCACGCGCCCGGATCGTGGCTTCTGGATCGAAGCGGTGTCCTCGCAGCGCAAGGTGGTGCTGGCCCAGCAGTGGGTGCAGCCTGATGCCAACGGCAAGATCAACGTCTCCTTCGGGCTGGACCACGAAGTGGATGATCTGGAAATCCGCGCGTGGCTGAACCATGCCGAGAAGCTGGCGGTGGATACGTTCGCCCTGGTGCCGTCGCGCAGCCGACCACGGGGGTAAGGGTTCCTGGCAGGGCTGCGCCCTGCACCCGCGGTAGTGCTTACCGCTGGCCTACACGCTCCGGACCCACCCCGCCCTCGACAGCGTTCCGCGATCTGCCGGATGCTCGTGGGGTCAGATCCGTTTTCCGGAGGCAAACGGATCTGACCCCAGCACACTGTTGCTGCTGAGCTTGTAGCTTACCAGCGGCCGGCACTACTGCGGATCGCGGGTGATGTGGATATCGGTCGGCGTCGACAACGGGATGTTCCGCTCGGCCAGGATCTGCAGCAGGCTGAAGTACAGATCGCTGCGGGTGGCATAGACCTGTCGCGGGCTGGCCACGTAGGCGAAGCTGTTGATGGTGATCTGGCCCCCGCCGATGCTGTCGATGTACACCGTCGGCGCGGGCTGCTTCAGCACATTGGTATGTGCGCCGTAGGCCTCCAGCAGCGCCTCGCGCAGGGAGCCGACATCGGTACTGGGCGGCACCGCGAACTGGATCTGGATGCGCCCCTGGTTGTTGCCCATCGTCATGTTGCGCACGGTCTTGGTGACCAGCTCGGAGTTGGGCACGATCAACGTCGACTTGTCGCCCACCTGGATCTCGGTCGAACGTAGGCTGATGCGGCGGATGTCGCCCTCCTGGTCGCCCAGCTTCACCCAATCACCGATCTTCACCGGCCGCTCGGCCAGCAGGATCAGGCCGGAGACGAAGTTCTGGGTGATCACCTGCAGGCCGAAACCAATACCCACCGACAGCGCGCTGACCAGCAACGCGAGCTTGCTCAGCTGCAGGCCCATGGCCGACAGCGCCCAGATCACCGCGATGATGATGCCCACGTAACGGGCAACGGTACTCACCGAATTGCGTGCGCCCAGGTCCAGCTCGGTCTTGGGCAGGTAGGTGTCGGTCAGCCAGCGCTGGACCAGCTGGGTGATGGCCAGGCCGGCCAGCAGCACCAGCACCGCCAGCACGATCCGCACCGGCTCCAGTTTCGTGCCACCGACATCGAATCCCGAGGTGAACAGCGAAAAGAAGCGCTCGACCACCGCACCGATGTTGCCGAACGGCGCCACCAGCGCCAGCAGTGCCAGCAGCACCACGATCGTGCGCAGCGCGGCCGACAGCAGCACGCCGGCCTGTTCCAGCCGCGACACGCTCAGGCCGGTGCTGAGCAGGATGGTCTGGCCGACCTTGCTGTCGGCGTTGAGCATCCAGGTGCTCAGGTCATCGACGAACTTGAACAGCAGGGTCGCGGCCAGCACCACGATGCTGCCGCCGATCAGCTGCTGGTTCACGAACTTGGCAAGATTCAGGTAGCCCAGCAGGGTCGCGACGATGGCCGCCACCACCGCGATGTTGCCCGCCACCCGCGCCAGCACCAGCCAGCTGCTGCGCCGCACCGGCGTACTTGCCCCGAGGCCGTCGGCCTGCGCCTCCAGCTTGGCTTCGGCCTCGGCGGTCTGCCGGCGGTGCAGGCGCGCCAGGGTCACCAGCATGGCCATGATCAGGCCGAGGTAGGTCAGGGCGATCAGGCCGTCCAGTGCCACGGTGGTGACGTCGCTGGTGCGCGTGGCCTGATCGAGCGCGACCAGCACCGTACTCAGCCAGGCCAGCGCCGCCGCGCCCCAGGCGTACTTGCGCAGCTTCAGCGCGGCAGTGTCATCCAGGTTCAACAGCCGCCATGACGGGCGCTTGGGCACCAGCATGCAGGCACTGAGCGCGGCAATGAAGGCCGCGCGGAAGGTGGCGGTCTCCAGGCCGTCCGCCACCACCTGCAACCGTGGCGCGATCGCATCGATGGCATCCAGTGCCGCCATCAGCACCACCACGGCATAACCCGGCAGCAGCGTGCCCACCAGCAACAGCCACATGGCCAGGCCGGAGCGGCGCAGGCGGCCGTCAGGGGCGCGCTCGGACGCGGCAAACCGCCGCCCCAGCGCGCGCAGCCACAGCCGCAGCGGGAACATCATCACCAGCGCAGCCAGCAGGCCCAGCAGCGGCGTGCCCCATCCATGGCTGCGGATGCCGGCGGCCAGCGCATCGCGTCCCTGCTGGGCCAACGGCGCAACGCGGGCGATATCGATCGGCAGGCGCTCGGCCACCTTGCTCCACAACGCCGGCGACAGCGGCGAGGCGACCTTCTGGCCCAGCTCTTCAGTACGTTGCGCGGTGCGCTGCTGCTCGATATCGGTGGCCAACTGCTGCGCGCGCACGGCAGTGGCCTTGGCCTGCACCACCGAAGCGGCCAGGCCGTCGCGCTGCTTGGTGAGGGTGCGCCGCTGCGCCGCCAGCTCCGGCGGCTCAGTGGCCCCCTCGGCCGGCGTGCCCAGCTGCACCAACTGCTCGTTGAGGCGGTCCAGCTGTGGCTGCAGTGCCTTTTCCAGCGCCTCGGCGTCGCGCCGTGCCTGCGAGGCATTCTCGGACAGCATCGCCAGTGTCTCGGTGGCTTCCGCATCGCCACGCTTGCGCTCGACGTCCTTCAGGCTCGCATCGATGTCCGCCAGCTGCTGCTTCGGCGTAGGGTCCTCATCCTGCGCCAGTACGGGTGCGGACAGCAGGAAGGCAGTGCACAGCAGCAGGACCCACCAGGGCCCCCGTGCACGGATCGATCGCAGGAAGAAAGACACGCCAGACACACCGGTTCGCGCGGACCACCGCGCCTGCGCGCGACTATACGGCAGAGGCGGTAAAGGACGGATGCGCGGCAGCAGCGGCCTCGGGCCGCTCGACCGCCCCATCGGCAGTCCTCAGTACTTCAGGCGCAGCTCTTCCACCGTCGGCTGTTGCAGCGCATACCAGTCCTGGAACTCCTCCTCGGTGATCTCATCGGGCGCATACACCGCCACCGGATGCCAGTCATGATCGGTCGGCAATGGCTGGCGCGGGCCGGCACGCAGGCTGTAGCTGACGCCCTCGTAGTCGACCAGGTCATCGACCTGCGGCCACTGTTCGCGCGCGAACGCGGATTCACTCTTCAACAGGATCACCTGGTACATCGGCACCTCCACCTCGGTTGGATCAGGGAAACACGGCGCTGGCGGCAGGATACCGCCGCGCCGGTGACAACGTGCACGCCGCCGGGGCGACGCAACGTTCTGGACGTGGCCATCGCCCCGGCTTCACCCGCCCATGGCAGGGCCATCGGCATCGTGGAGGCCCACCCCCGCCCCGACTGCCGATGACCGACCACCCGCCGCTGAAGACCGTCGCCGACCTCAAGCTGCCGCGCTACCTGGGCACCTGGTACGAGATCGCACGCCTGCCGATGCGCCACGAGCCGGAAGGCTGCACCGACGTATCGGCGCACTACACCCTGCTCGACAACGGCAATGTCGGCGTCACCAACCGCTGCCGCATGGATGGCGAGATCGAAGAAGCTACCGGCGAGGCCTGTGCCGTCGACAACGACAGCGCGCGGCTGGAGGTCAGCTTCCTGCCCAAGGGCCTGCGCTGGCTGCCGTTCGCCAAGGGCGACTACTGGGTGATCCAGGTCGCCCCGGACTACAGCGTGTCGCTGGTCGGCAGCCCGGACCGCAAATACCTGTGGCTGCTGGCGCGCGAGCCGCGCCTAGATGCGACCGTGCAGGACCATTATCTGGCCGCAGCGCGCCTGCAGGGCTTCGATCTGTCCGAACTGATCCAGCCCCCGCACACCGGCCACCCCACCGCCTGAGCACCTGTCGCATGGACCTGAAAAGTGGCTACCCCTGGTGGGCGGTGCGCAACGGGCTGCTGCAGGCCTTTCCCCCGCTGGAGCAGGATCTGCGCTGCGACGTGCTGGTGGTCGGTGGCGGCATCACCGGTGCGCTGATCGCCGACGCGCTGTCCCACCACGGCCACGAGGTGGCCGTGATCGAGCAGCGCGACATCGGCTGGGGCAGCACGGCCGCGAGCACCGCGCTGCTGCAGTACGAGATCGACACCCACCTGCTGGAACTGGCCCAGCGCTATGGCAACGATGCTGCCGCCCTGGCCTACCTGGCCTGTGCCGATGCAATCCCGGCACTGGGTGAAGTGGCGCGTGGGCTGAAGGACGTGGATTTCCGGCAGATGGACAGCCTGTACCTGGCCAGCCGGCGGCGCGACGTGCCGCGCCTGATGGCCGAGGGTGCTGCGCGCCGTGATATCGGACTGGACGCTCGCTGGCTGGACCGCGAAGCGCTGCGCGAACGCTTCGACGTGGATGCGGGCGGCGCCCTGCTGACCCGCCAGGCGGCCCGGGTCGACCCCTACCGCCTCACCTACGGCCTGCTCCAGCGGCTGCGTCGCCGCGGTGGCCACGTGCACGACCGTACCGTGCTGCATACGCTCAAGCCCAGCGCTCAGGGCGTAACCGCGATGACCGAGGCCGGCGCCACGGTCCGTGCCCGCCACGTGGTCCTGGCCATGGGCTACGCCAACCAGCGCTGGCTGGAACAGCGGGTCGCGCGCAACCGCAGCAGCTATGCCTTCATCACCGATCCGATCGATGCGGACGTACTGGGCCGGCTGCAGCGCACAATGGTGTGGGAGAGCGCACGCCCGTACCTGTACCTGCGCGTCACCGGTGACCGCCGCCTGCTGGTGGGTGGCCTGGACGACGCCATCGATATCCCGGCGCGGCGCGACCGGCGCGTGCAGCGCAAGGCCGACAAGCTGATGGATCAGCTCCTGCACTGGTTCCCGCGGCTGGACCCGGTGCCCGCCTTTTCCTGGGCCGGCACCTTCGCCGAAACCGCCGACGGCCTGCCCTTCTTCGGCCCGCACGCGCAGTGGGGGCCGCGGGTCCATTTCGCCATGGCCTACGGCGGCAACGGCATCACTTATTCGATGATCGGCGCCCAGCTGCTGCGGGCCCGGATCGAGCGGCGCAGGCATGCGCTGGAAGGGCTGTTCGGGTTCGGGCGGTTGTGACCTGCAGCCGGCCGCGGCCGGCTCTACCCCAATCCGGCGCCGACAGGCATCATTCAAGCAACCCCTGCTAGCGTCGGCCTGTACCGCCGCGTGTTGCGTGGCCACCTGTCCGCTGGAGCGCCGTCATGATCCGCCCCCTGACCCTGCTGCTGTGCCTGGCCCTGCCGGGAACCGTGCTGGCCCAGTCCGCCGCTGGCGCCACTGCGCCGCAGGCCGCTGGCCTGGACCTGACGCTGCCGCAGGCGCCGATGCGCTACCTCAACGACCCGGCCCTGCAGCAGGACCCGCCCGGCACCTATTACGGTGACAAGAGCGGGCCGCGCGTGCACGACGATGCGAAGATCGCCGACGTGACCGACGACAAGGTCAAGGTGTCCGGCAGCTTCACCACCGGCATCGGCTATTCGAAGAACGGTGGCAACAGCCACTACAACGCGGCCACGCTGAACCTGAGCAAGAACTACACCACCGATGAGGGCAAGACCCATGGGGTCAACCTCAACATCCACGTGAGTGAGGGCAAGGGCCCGGGCTTCTTCGGCCCGTATGGCGGCTACTACGGCCGCGGGCCGGGCTGGGATTACCCGCCGCCGTACGGCTGGTAAGCCCCGCGCCAGGCCTGGGCCGACCAAGGTCGGTTGCTACCGCTGCGTACGCTTGGCAGGTGTCGACCTTGCATGTGCCGGTGGGTGTTGACCTGGGTCGACACGCTCTGCATTCCGTGCCGGCCAGCGGCCGGCACCTTCCCGCGCGCGAATCAATCCAGCCAGCCATCGCGCTCGCTGTGCAGGATGCGGCCGTCGTAGCCGCTCAGGCGCACTTCCACCTTCTGGTTGCGGGCATTGCGGGCTTCCAGCGACCAGGTCGCCCCGTCGCGCTCCAGCGAATGGATCTCGCGCAGGCCATGCGCCTGTGCGCGTGCCAGTACCTGCTCGGTGGTCAGCAGCGTGCGGCCGCTGTGCTCATCGAAGATCTCGCCGGTCTTCGGGTCCACGTAGACCTCGCTGAAACGGCCATCGGCACGGCTCACGTCGGCCTCCCACAGGCCGTCATCGCGTTCGATCTCGTGGATCTGGGTGTAGCCGGCCTTGCGCAGGGTCTGTTCGACCTGGGCCATGCCCAGCGGTGCGGCCTGTGCGGCCGGTGCAAGGGCCAGCAGGGCAACGGTGGCGAGGGTGAGCGACTTCAGCATGGGGGTTCTCCTGTTCGTGTTCGTGGCCGGACCATCCCGGCAACGCCACGATGCATGCCACGGCTAACAGCGCCTTAGCCGTGGCTGTTAGCCGGCCGTTAGTCATCCGCGCCACACTCGCGCCTGTACCCCTCTTTCCTTACGTACCCGCATGCTCGCCACCCTGCCCCTGCTGCTGGCCCTGGCCAACGCCCCGACCGCCGCCGCGCCCGTGCAGGATCCGGCGCAGCAGGTCGCGCGTCGCGCCGTGCAGCAGGGCCGCTACGTGCCGCTGGAAAGCGTGGTGCGCGATGCGCTCAAGCGCTACCCGGGCCAGCTGCTGGAAGTGGAGCTGGACGACGGCGTCTACGAAGTGGAGATCCTGCGCGGCGACGGCGTGGTGGTGGAGCTGGACTATGATGCGCGCAGCGGAAAGCTGCTGAAGACGGAGCTCGACGACTGATGCGCATCCTGTTGGCCGAAGACGATGTCGCACTGGCACAACGATTGGTACCGCTGCTGGAGCAGGCTGGTTATGTGGTGGAGGTGGTTGCCGATGGTCGCCACGCCGAGGAGATCGGCCAGATCGAAGACCTGCAGGCGGCCATCGTCGACCTCGGCCTGCCCGGGCTGGATGGGCTGAGCGTGATCGAGCGCTGGCGCGGCAATGGCCGCAGCTTTCCGGTGCTGGTACTGACCGCGCGCGGGCGCTGGCACGACAAACTGGCCGGCTTCGACGCCGGTGCCGACGATTACCTCACCAAGCCATTCCAGGCCGACGAACTGGTGCTGCGCCTGCGCGCCCTGATCCGCCGCAGCCATGGCCACGCCAGCCCGCGCCTGCACTGCGGCCCGCTGCAGCTGGACGTCAATGCCGGCCGCTTTGAACTGGATGGGCAGGCGCTGCCCCTCAGCCCGCAGGAGTTCCGCCTGCTCAGCTATTTCATCCACCACAGTGGGCAGGTGATCGGCCGCGACCGCCTGGGCGAACAGGTGTTCGACGGCGGCCATGACCCGGACTCCAACGCACTGGACGTGCTGCTCGGACGGGTCCGCCGCAAGCTCGGCACCGACCTGATCCAGACCGTGCGCGGCCAGGGCTGGCGGCTGGCTGCGCCATGAAGCGGCAACCGTCGCTGCGACGGCGCCTGCTGCTGGCCGGCGGCGTCGGCCTGCTGCTGGTCTCGCTGCTGGCCAGCGCGCTGCTGGGCGAGCTGTTCAAGCGCAGCGCGCGCGACCGCCTCGACCACGAACTGCAGCAGGACATGCTGACCCTGCTGGCACAGGCCGAAGTGGATGCGGACGGGCAGCTGCGCCTGCGCCAAGAACCCAATGACGCACGCTTCCAGCGCGTGTTCTCCGGTGCCTACTGGCAGATCGCCGGTGCCGATGGCCGCGTGCTGCTGCAGTCACGCTCGCTGTGGGATGAAAGCCTACCGACGCCGGCTGCCGGCCCGGCCACGCGCAACCTGCCCGGACCGTTGCAGCAATCCCTGCGCGCACGCGTGCAGCAGGTGCGCCTGCCACGCGCCAGCGAACCGTTCGTAGCCGTGGTCGCCACCGATCGCAGCGCGCTGGATGCCGATGTCGCCGCGTTCCGCAAGCGCACCGCCATCGCCCTGGGCCTGCTGGTCGCGGCGTGGCTGGCGGTGCTGGGCAGCCAGGTGCGCTTCGGCCTGCGCCCGCTGCATCGCCTCGGTGCGCAGCTGGAACAGGTACGGCGCGGCGATGCGCAGCGCATCGATACGCAGGGACTGGGAGCGGAGGTCGCACCGCTGGGTGAAGAACTCAACGCGCTGCTGGACCACCAGCAGCGCATGGTCGCGCGTGCGCGCACCAGTGCACAGGATCTGGCGCATGCGCTGAAGACACCACTGAGCGTATTGGCCACCGAGGCCGACGGCGACGGTACGCACTGGCGCGCCACCGTGCGCGAGCAGAGCGCACGCATGCAGGCCAGCATCGACCGTTACCTGGCCGCCGGGCTGGCCGCCGACCATCGCCAGCGCACCGACGTGGCGGCCGTCGCACAGGCGCTGTGCCAATTGATGGCACGCGTGCATGGCGAGCGCAGCATTGCGTTCACGGCGGAAGGCATCGATCCGGCGTTGCAGTTCGCCGGTGCCAGTGCGGACCTGGAAGAGATGCTGGGCAACCTGTTGGACAACGCCGGGCGCTGGGCGCAACAGCAGGTCACTGTCGAAGCGGAAACCAGCGAAGGGCAGCTACGCATCGAAGTGCGCGACGACGGCCCCGGCCTGGCCGCAGACGCCCTGGAACAGGTCACCCAGCGCGGCGTGCGGCTGGATGAGCGCGAGGGCAGCAGCGGGTTGGGTCTGGCGATCGTGGGGGACATCGCAGCCAGTTATGGCGGGCGCTTGGCGCTGGAGAATGCACAGCCGGGATTGCGTGCAACGTTGTGGTTGCCGGTGGCGTGACGCAGCCAACCCAACGGTGGGTAGTGCCGGCCGCTGGCTAAACGAAGCTTACCAGCCAGCGGTAAGCTCTACCAGGCGGCAATCCGGCCGGTCGCCGTGCACCCGGTAGGCGTCGACATTGGCCGACCTCACGATGGGTAGTGCCGGCCGCTGGCCGGCAACCACGTGATCACCGGGAACGCCCTGCGGAAGCCGGCCAGCGGCCGGCTCTACCGAGCGCCAATCCGGCCGGTCGCCGTGCACCCGGTAGGCGTCGACATTGGCCGACCTCACGATGGGTAGTGCCGGCCGCTGGCCGGCAGCCACGTGATCACCGGGAACACCCTGCGGAAGCCGGCCAGCGGCCGGCTCTACCAAGCGTCAATCCGACCGGTCGCCGTACACCCGGTAGGCCTCGACATCGGCCAACCTCACGATGGGTAGTGCCGGCCGCTGGCCGGCAACCACGTGGTCACAGGGAACGCCCAGCGGAAGCCGGCCAGCGGCCGGCTCTACCAAGCGGCAACCGACCGGTCGCCGTGCACCCGGTAGGCGTCGACATTGGCCAACCTAGCGATGGGTAGTGCCGGCCGCTGGCCGGCAACCACGGGATCACCGGGAACGCCCTGCGGAAGCCGGCCAGCGGCCGGCTCTACTGAGCGGCAATCCGACCGGTCGCCGTGCACCGAGCATCAACGGTGATGCATCCACCAGCAATCAATCGCGTCCAACACGATGTGGATGATCAAACCGATGCCGAACAACCGCGTTTTCTTCGGCACGCACAGCCCGGCATAGACCGCAATCGCCGGTGCAGTGTGCAGCGGATGGAAACCGATGCTGCAACGGTTGGGCGCGTAGATCGGATCGGCCAGCAGGTGGTCCAGATCGATGATCCAGCCCAGCAGCATCAGCAGCCACGCTGAGGCAAAGCGCTTGCGCCAGAACAGCCATGCCAGCAGGGCTGGCACGGCGGCATGCAGGAACAGGTGGAAGATCGCGCGCGCGCTCATCGGCAACGGTGGCACCGGGCGGGTCCGGTGCCGTCCATCACACCAGCGGTTCGTCGGACAGGTAGGTGTAACCGGTCAGGCCGGCTTCCAGCGCGTCCGACAGCTCCTGCGCGCGTTCCGGCGACAGCTGCGCCTCGGCCACGCGCTGCGCATAGGTCGCACGCAGTTCGTCCAGGCGGTAACCCACGTAGTCCAGCATCACGTCGGTGGTATCGCCGCGGCGCTGCTGGGTGATGGCGTAGCCATCGGCATCGGCCAGCACTTCCACCGCGTCGGTATCGCCGAACAGGTTGTGGATGTCGCCCAGGATTTCCTGGTAGGCGCCGACCATGAAGAAGCCGATGCGGTAGCTCTCGCCCGGCTTCATCTTGTGCAGCGGCAGCGAGCTGTCCAGGCTCTCGTTCTCGACATAGGTTTCCACCATGCCGTCCGAGTCGCAGGTCATGTCGGCGATGATGCCGCGACGGTCCGGAGCTTCGTCCAAGCGCTCGATCGGTACGATCGGGAACACCTGGTCGATCGCCCACACGTCCGGAATCGATTCGAACACGCTGAAGTTGACGAAGTACTTGTCGACCAGTCGCTCGTTCAGTTCGTCCAGCACCGGGCGATGGCTCTTCTCGTCGTAGCTCAGGCGCGCACGCACGCCGTGGGCGATGGCGTAGAACAGGTCGTCGATGCGCGCACGCTGCGGCAGGTCGATCTGGCCCAGCGCGTAGCTGGCCAGGCCTTCGGCATGGAAATGCTGCGCCTCCTGGAACAGTTCCACCGCCGGGCGCACGTCCAGCTCGTCGTGGATCTCGCGCAGGTGGCGGATCGCGGCCGGCTCGTCGTCGTGCTGGTCCGGCACGCGGCCTTCCTGCGCTTCTTCCACTTCCGACACATTGGCGATCAGCACCGCGTGGTGCGCGGTCATTGCGCGGCCGCACTCGGTGACGATGCGCGGCGGGGTCAGGCCGAACTCTTCGCAGGCATTGGCCAGCGGCTGCACGATGTTGCTGGCGTAGGAATGCAGGCCGTAGTTGATCGAGCAGAAGCTGCGCGAACGGGTGCCTTCGTAATCCACGCCCAGGCCGCCGCCCACATCGACGTGGGTGATCTTCGCGCCCAGGCGCGACAGCTCCACGAAGTAGCGGGTGGCTTCGCGCATGCCGTTGGCGATGTCGCGCACGTTGGAGATCTGCGAGCCCATGTGGAAGTGCAGCAGGTTCAGGCAGTCGGCGTACTCGGTGTCACGCAGCGACTTCCACAGGTCCAGCAGCTGGCGCGGCGACAGGCCGAACTTGGCCTTGTCGCCACCGCTGTTCTGCCACTTGCCGGCGCCCAGCGAGGCCAGGCGCATGCGCACGCCCAGGCCCGGCTTCACGTCCAGCGCCTTGGACTCTTCCAGCACCAGCTTCAGCTCGGACGGCTTCTCGATGACGATGAAGGTCTGCAGGCCCAGCTTGCGGCCGATCAGGGCCAGGCGGATGTACTCGCGGTCCTTGTAACCGTTGCAGACGATCAGGCCACCCGGGCGCGACAGCGCCAGCACGGCCATCAGCTCGGGCTTGCTGCCCGCTTCCAGGCCGAAGCCTTCGCCGTGGTGGCTGGCCAGGGTGCCGGCCACGCCGCGGGTCTGGTTGACCTTGATCGGGTACACGGCGGTGTAGCCGCCGCTGTACTCCCAGTCCTGCTGGGCCTGGGCGAAGGCCGCCTGCAGCTTGCCCAGCCGCTGGCCGAGGATGTCCGGGAAGCGCACCAGCAGCGGCAGCTTGGCACCGGCCGCGCGCGCAGCGTCCACCACCTTGGGCAGCGATACCACCGGGCCGTCCGCCCCGGTCGGTCTCACCACCATGTGCCCGGCCTGATCCACGTCGAAGTAACCATCCGCCCAATGCGGGATCGAGTAGGTCTTGCGGGCTTGGTCGAGGGACCAATCGGTCATTTCAGTCGGCCTTGTTGGCAATAAAAGGGGGGGCATGATAACGCCTATATGCCCACAGGTTCGTTATCATGCGCGCCCGCGCCCGTGACAGGTTCCAACCTGAACGGGCCGATCCGTCCGGATGTGGCATCTGTGCCACGCGGCCCCGCCCGCCAGCCCGGCTCCACCCCTCCGAACAGGACCGTTTTCCCATGACTGACAGCAACAACTGGTACATCGAACACTTCGAGCGCACCGGCTCGGCCATCGGCTACCGCATCACCGGCAAGCTGGACGAGGTGCAGTCGCCGTTCCAGAAGATCGAAATCTTCCAGACCACCGACTGGGGCAACCTGATGACCATCGACGGGGCCATCATGCTGACCAGCAAGGACAATTTCTTCTACCACGAGATGATCAGCCACCCGGTGCTGTTCACCCACGCCGCGCCCAAGCGCGTGGTGATCATCGGTGGCGGCGACTGCGGCACCCTGCGCGAAGTGCTCAAGCACAGCGGCGTGGAGAGCGTGACCCAGTGCGATATCGACGAGCAGGTCACCGTGATGGCGCGCAAGCACTTCCCGGAACTGTGCGACTCCAACGATGACGCCCGCGCCGAGCTGCTGTTCGATGACGGCGTGGCCTACATGGCCAATTGCCCGGCCGGCAGCGTGGACGTGGTGATCGTCGATTCGACCGACCCGGTCGGCCCGGGCGAAGGCCTGTTCAACAAGGCCTTCTACGAGAGCTGCTTCAAGGCCCTGAAGGACGACGGCATCCTGGTGCAGCAGTCCGAGTCGCCGCTGATGCAGCTGGAATTGATCAACGAAATGCGCACCGAAATGGGCAAGGCCGGCTTCGGTTCGTTCAAGACCCTGCCGTTCCCGCAGCCGTGCTACCCCACTGGCTGGTGGAGCGTGACCATGGCGCGCAAGGGCGACAGCAGCTTCGACTTCCGCCAGGCCGACTCGGCCGCCAAGACCTTCAACACCCTGTACTACACCGCCGCACTGCACACCGGCGTGCTGGTGACTCCGCCGTTCGTGCAGGCGGCATTGAAGGGTTGATCCAAACAAAAACCCGCGCTGGCGACAGCGCGGGTTTTTTCATGTTCCGGTAGTGCCGGCCGCTGGCCGGCAACCTCATGTAACGATCAAAGCGCCCAGATCCCGGCGATCACCGCCACCACCAGGCCCCACTTGATCAGCTGGTAGGCCACCACGCTGCGCTCGCGCAGCGCCTTGGCCTTCAGGCGCACCTTGTAGACGCTGCCAAAGGCCTTGTTGACGCCGCCGGTCGGGTCACCCGGCAGGTTCGGCGATGCACCACCGGCCAGCAGCGTGGCCGCCACCGCGCGGTTGAACAGCCCCGGCAGGCCGAAGCGCAGCGGGCGGGCGATATCGCAGAACAGGATCACGCGGTCCTGCTGCGTCTCGTTGTGCGCATGGTGGATGTAGGTCTCGTCGAACATCATCCACTCGCCGTCGCGCCAGCTCTTCTTGATGCCGTCCACTTCGATGTAGCAAGCATCGTCGTTGGGCGTGCTCAGGCCCAGATGCAGGCGCAGCGAGCCGGCGAACGGGTCGCGGTGCGGGCGCAGCTCGCTGCCCGGTGGCAGCTGCGCGAACATCGCCGCACGCACGTCCGGGATCGACTCGATCAGCGCCGTGGTCTTCGGGCACAGCGTCTTGGCCGACGGGTGCGACGGGCCGTACCACTTCAGGTAGAAGCGCTTCCAGCCACGACGGAAGAACGAATTGAAGCCGGCATCGTTGAACGTGCTGGAGGCAGCGATCTTCTGCGCGTCGCGCAGCGCCAGCGCCTCGTCGCGGATCATCTGCCAGTTCTGGCGCAGCGGCTCCAGCTGCGGGAACTCCTTGCCCGGGTCCAGGAACGGCGTGGTCGGCACCTTCGAGAACATGTACATGACCACGTTGATCGGGGCCATGAAACTGGAATGGTCCAGCAGCTGGCGCGACCAGCGCGCGCGGACCTTGCCACGGAAGTGGATGTACAGCACGCAGGCCACGAACAGCGCTGCAATGACGATTTTGATGATCAAAGCACTTTCCTCCAGCCGCGGCCGGAACGGGAAACGGGGCGATGCACGGCCTGGCGGCCAGCACCGGTGGGGAACGCGGCAGGGGACGGGGACGTGCCGGAGGGGGGCGGCCGCCGATGTCGCGGATTAACAGCTTATGGTCGGCAGGGCGTGCGCCGGGGTCAAGCCGGACGTGCGTGGCGTTCAGCGCGCCGCCGATGAATGGGCTGGACGTGCGCCCAACTCATTGATCCAGCGGGGCAAACCTTATAAGTGAGACGGAATTGTCCGATTCTGCGTGACGAACTGTTCCAGCCACGACCCCGACATTTCTCTGACAAATCGTGGAATAGCGAACTGGCGAGTACTAAAATTAACGAAAACTTAGTAACTCCCTGTAACACCGGTTCGCTTGACGCATTGCGCCACCCACCGGGTCGTCCGAGACCCCGACATGTATCTTCCTGCCCTGCCCCCCTCCTCCTGCGCCGATGGCGCCACCTCCCCGCTGCTGCTCAAGCGCGGCGAGCGTTTCCTGGCCCCCGACGTCTACCGCACCTGCCTGGACGGGCGCGAGGCGGTCATCAAGGACTATTCCCGCTACCGCGGCACTCCCGTTTCGCTGATCGCGCGACTGATGGTGCGCCGTGAAGCACGCATGCTGCAGCGCCTCGGCGGCTGGAAGCATGCCCCCGCGCTGCTCGGCACCCTCGGTGGCCTGGCGCTGGGCATGGAGTTCATCCCCGGCCAGACCCTGAGCACCGCGCAGGCCGTCGGCAATGAAGTGTTCGAGCAGCTGCAGCACGCGCTCAGCCGCCTGCACGCCGCCGGCATCACCCACAACGACCTGCACGGCACCAACGTGGTGGTCAGCGGTGGCGTACCGGTGCTGCTGGACTTCACCTCGGCCTGGCGCGCGCCTCGCTGGCTGCGCCGCAATCCACTGAGCCGGCAGATGCGCCGCAGCGACATGAAGAACCTGCTGAAGATCCGCCAGCGCGTGACCGGCCAAGCGCCGAGTGCCGCGCAGGCCGCACTGGTGGCCGACCCGGGCTGGGTCGCCGCCGTGCGGCAGGGCTGGAAGCGGTTCTATAAGTGGGCCAAGCGCCGGTAAGCGCCGCGTCTTTCGGGCGCGATTGATCGCGCGATGGGATGGGATAACGTCGTTGGGGCTGGACGCCCCGACGGGGATGATGCCTCGGCGGCAGCGTGCGCCCGACCAGGTAGAGTCGACTGTTAGTCGACTGCTCTTCCTTCCGAAGCCGGAAAACCCCGCGCTACGCGCGCAAGTCGACTCTACCTCGTCGCATTCCGGCACCCCTGTCGTGTGCCGGCAGCCCGCGGCGCACTTACAACGCGTCAGCGTCCAACTCACCGGTACGGATGCGCACCACGCTGCCCAGGTCGTACACGAACACCTTGCCGTCGCCAATCTTGCCGGTGCCGGCGGCCTTCACGATGGCCTCGACCACCGCCTCCACCTGGTCATCGGTCACCGCCACTTCCAGCTTCACCTTCGGCAGGAAATCGACCACATACTCCGCGCCACGGTACAGCTCGGTGTGGCCCTTCTGGCGACCAAAGCCCTTCACTTCCGTCACCGTGATCCCGGTAACCCCACGCTCGGCCAGCGCTTCGCGCACGTCGTCGAGCTTGAACGGCTTGATCACCGCCATGACCATCTTCATCGTCTATCTCCTGTCTTCCGGCGTGGAGGATAGCGCCTGAACGCGGCCCGTGCGAAGCCGCTGCGGCCTGTCCGGGCAGTGGGTGCCAGCAGTATCCTTGTGCCCGAATGGCCTGCCCGCGCCGGATGCACGGGCCCACCCCCACGGAGCACCCCATGATCGACCTGAACCAAATCGATGACCTCGCCCGTCGCCTCAGCGACCTGGTGCCGCCGGGCCTGCGCGAATCGCGCGAGGAACTGCAGGCCACCTTCAAGAGCGCGCTGCAGGCCGGCCTGGCCAAGCTCGACCTGGTCACCCGCGAGGAGTTCGAAGTGCAGCGCGCGGTGCTGCTGAAAACCCGCGAAAAGCTGGATGCGCTGGAAACCGCCGTGCGCGAGCTGGAAGGGCGCGGCACCGCAGAATGAAAAAAGGAGGCGCACCGCGCCTCCCGTTTACAGAGTATTTCCCGGATGGGGCCTTGCAGCAAGGCCCACCGGGCGCCCTAGACTCGCCGGCCTGTCGATCCGGCAGCATAGAGAGGGGCAGCAGCGATGGCGCAGGACACCGAATGGACACCCGTTTCGCATGACACCTGCGGCCAGGTCGCCGGGCCGTTCTATCACGGCACCCGCGCTGATCTGGCGGTGGGCGAGTTGCTGAGTGCGGGCTTCAGGTCCAACTATCGCGACAGTGTGGTGATGAACCACATCTACTTCACCACGATTGCCAAGGGCGCCGGGCTGGCTGCGGAGATGGCCAAGGGTGAGGGGCGGCCGCGTGTGTATGTGGTCGAGCCGACCGGGCCGTTTGAAGACGATCCGAACGTGACCAACAAGAAGTTTCCCGGGAACCCGACGCGGTCGTATCGGAGTACGCAGCCGTTGCGGGTGGTGGGGGAGATTGTGGAGTGGGAGCTGTATGACGCGGAGTTCGTTCGGCAGTTGAAGGCGTTTGTTGCTTCGGGGAGTGGGGAGATCATCAATTGATGACCTACTGGCGTTGGGCGTCGCGCACCTCTTCATCGGCTTCATAGATGTCCAGCCCGAGCTAATGCTCCGCTGCCCCAAGACGAGCGTGGGTGTCGCCACTACGGTGATGGCGGCAGCGATATGTATTGGTTCGAAGAAGGGCAGAACCACATGTGGCCGAGAACCAAACACAGCGAGCTGACGGGAACGTACCTGGTGGACACGCTTGTGCCGGAGCCGATGGCTACCGCTGAGCCATTGAGCCTGTCAGTGTGGATGTTCGCTTCCGGCCAGAAGCGGACGCTGGGAAGTCTTGGTGGCTATCCACCCCAGACTGGTTGCTGATCCTCGCTAAGAAAGTGTTAAACGGCGGCATCTCATCCCGCTATTCCAAGTAATCAGTCGTTTGAGCTAATTACGCTAAGTGAGCAGTCACACAGCACAGAGTCCAAGCCCTTTCCGTATCGGCGGGGAATGGTAGAAGCCTTACCCAAAGGCTAAGAATTGATGCTATTAATCTTCCCTCGTTCGACACAACCTCCGACGCCTATAGATTCCATCACTGTTTTCGAGCGGTCATCTAAGCCACGGTCCTGAGATCTATAGTCAGGTTCATCGGGTTGATATTCAATTGACGCAGCCACCTCGAAGACGACAAGCTTATAGCAGGAAGAACTCACGGCGTGCATCGGTTAAATATTCAGGGAGATCCAATGACGAATAATCCTGCCGGCTCGACCTGGAAAAAGTGGGACTTGCACGTCCATACGCCTAACTCGCTGGTGCACAACTACCCCGGCGCCAACCCGGACGAAGCCTGGGAAGCATTTTTGACAGATCTTGAGGCCCTACCCGCAGAGTTCGCGGCTATTGTCATCAACGACTACATCTTCATCGATGGCTACGAGCGCGCGCGCAAGGCGAAGCTCGAGCAAGGACGGCTCAAAAACATCGACCTCCTGCTGCCCGTCATTGAACTGCGCTTGGATAAGTTCGCTGGGGTTGTCAAGAAAGAGAAAGACGGTACATATTCGCAGTCCGGCTGGAATCGCATCAACCTACACGTCATCTTCGATGCCATAGACCCAGCGATCATCCAGCAGCAGTTCCTCAACGCGTTGACCCCGAGCTACCATCTGATTCCCGACTCCACCACTTGGCAAGGCAAGTGGAAGGGCGTCATCACCCGGGAGAGCCTGACCGAGCTAGGAGAAATGATCGTCGACTCGGCTCCGGAAGGCAAAAAAGGCGACTACGCGCCGCATCTCCGGGAGGGATTCAACAATCTTTGCGTGAGCTTAGAGAAGGTCATCGACGCCCTCGACAAGCCCTACTTCGCCGGCAAGTTCCTGATCGCCGTCGGCAAGACCGAATGGGCTAACCTCAAGTGGGACGACCAGTCCATTGCCGAGAAGCGCAACATCATCAACCGGGCCGACTTGGTATTCACCGCAGCCGCCAACCCTGCGGAGTACCACGCGGCGCGCAAGAAACTCTCGGAGTCCAATGTGAAGGCTACCTTGCTCGACTGCTCGGACGCGCACGCACCGAGGGCGTCGGAGGACAAGGACCGCGTCGGCAACTGCTTCACTTGGATCAAGGCCGATGCAACCTTCGACGGCCTCATCCAAGCCATCACCGAATTCGAAGACCGCGTGTTCGTCGGCGATACGCCGCCCAAACGGCTGCTGGTCGAGGCCAACCGTACAAAATATGCCTCGAAGATCCGAATAAAGCGCAAGGCCGGCTCCACGCTGACCGATCCTTGGTTCAACGTAGACATGCCGCTGAGCCACGATCTTGTTGCCATCATCGGCAACAAAGGCAGCGGCAAGAGCGCCATGGCCGACATCGGCGCGCTTGCTGGCGACACCAAAAACTTCAAGAGCTTCTCTTTCCTTAAGGACACGCGCTTTCGCAATCCGAGGAACAAACTTGCGCAGCACTTCGTCGGCGCTCTGGACTGGCACGACGGCTCGGAGTCTGAGCGCCAGCTCGACCAAGACCCCTCTGAGACCAGTGTCGAGCGGGTGAAGTATCTGCCGCAGAGCTATCTCGAGACGCTTTGCAACGAGCTCGGCGACGGCGGCTCGGCCACATTCGACACGGAGTTACGCAAGATCATCTACACCCACGTCCCGGACGAGGCGCGCTTGGGTTACGCATCGATGGACGACCTGCTCGGCTTCAAGGTCGCCGAGATCGACAGTGCGCGCGAGCAGCTCGTCAAGGAAATCTCTAAGGCCAACGCCGAGATCTTGCAGACGGAGCGGCGCCTGACGCCAGAGTTCAAGCAGTCGCTGCAAGAGCAGCGCGATGCCAAGGTCGCCGAGCTGAACGCTCTCGATACCTCCAAGCCCGCTCCGGTTGAAGACCCGACAGCGTCAGACGCGACCCAGGAGGAGTCAAAGGCAGCTACTGACAAGATTCAATCACTCGAAGACGAGCTCAAAGGGCTTCGCGACGAGGAGAGGCTGCTCCGAGACAGGAAGGCTGCCGAGGCGAAACGGCAAGCGGTCCTGAGCCGGATCGCCCAAGCCATCGCGAACCACAAGAAGGCCCATGATCAGTTCGTCGCCGAGTTGGCCCCCATGCTCATCGAGGCAGGCACGGAAGCGATGGTGTCCGACGTGATCGAGTTAAGGATCGACACGTCGCTGATCGACGCGCTCGGAAAGACCATCAAGGAGACCATCGCGGCCATCGACGAAACTCTCACAAGCCAAGGGCCTACCGGGCTCATCAGACGGCGCGAGGCGGCCGAGGCCTCGATGGCAGAAATTAAGAGCAAGCTCGGCGAGAAACAGCGGCTATTCATTATCTACAAGGACCAAGTCGCCAACTGGGAGCTGGCCAAAGCGAATCTCATCGGCAGCAAGGACAAGACGCAGTCCATCGAATGGATCAAGGCAGAGATCGAGTCGCTAGCCGGCCTGCCCACCAAGCTGGCGGAACTGCGCGCCCGCCGCCTGGACTTGGCCAAGACCATTCACGAGCAGTTGGCCAAGACTGTTGAGGAATACCGCCGTCTGTATGGGCCAGTGCAGGAGTTCGTCAAGTCCGCCGCACAGATGGATATGCACCTGCCGCTGGACTTCGCTGTGCGCATCGAACAGTCGGACTTCCAAGACCAGTTCTTCCCCCGAATAAACCGCCAGTCGCGTGGCAGTTTTGCCGGCGTGGACGAGAGTAACCAGCTCATGCGCAGCCTGCTTAAGGAGGTCAATTTCGTTGACGTGGACTCCACGCTGAAATTCCTCGAGACTATCGACGACATGCTCCACTTCGACCGGCGCGAGTCCGGTGGCGGCCGCGAGACTAGAATCGCCGACCAGCTCCGCAGAGGCGGAGAGCCGCAGGACATCCTCGACTATCTTTACGGCATGAGCTATCTCGAGCCGAGGTACTCGCTCACGTTCGACGGTCAGGAGATCAGCCAACTATCGCCCGGCGAGCGCGGCCTGCTCTTGCTAGTCTTCTATCTCCTCGTGGACAAAGATGACATCCCGATCATCATCGACCAGCCAGAGGAGAATCTCGATAACCAGACCATTTTTAAGGTGCTTGTCAAGTGCATTAAGGCGGCCAAGCAGCGGCGCCAGGTTATTATGGTCACGCACAACCCAAACTTGGCTGTCGTCTGCGACGCAGAGCAAATCATTTACGCGACGTGTGACAAGTCGACTAATACGTTCAACTACATCTCTGGTGGTATCGAGTCTCCAGCAATCAAGAGCATAGTCGTTGAAGTGCTTGAGGGTACCGAGCCAGCCTTCAAGAACCGAAAGCGGAAGTACGGCCTTTGATGAAGACATGGCGCCACTCAAAGACTTTGAAGCCAACGAAATTGCTAACACTGAAGGGACGCTTCGGGTCGAGGACGGACGCTGGAGCTCTTAGTGCCTTTCTCTAGCGTCAGGGCGTCTGCTTTCAGTTGGCGTGCGCGCCGGCCTGTGCAAACGTCTGAGTTCGGATCCATAGACATTTACAAACCGAATAAATTGGGAGAGGTTGCGTCATGAATGTAGGCTTGACACTCACCTGCGGGACCTGCGACGGCGACACGGATTGCCGCATCGGATTTTCGAATCGCACGATTCAACCATTGCAGCTTGCCTGCCCCCACTGTCAGACGTTGATGGAAATCACGCTGGATATCAGTCAGGCACCCGGCTACAGCCTAACCTTCAAAAACGCGAGCAATAGAGAGGACCGGTCTTACCGTGGTCCATTCGACGGGCGCAATCCCTTCTTTGACTTGCACCTCGACTTCCCTGTGCGCAGCGGCAACTACGTCGCAGGCTTCACTCCCTTCCTCGTGGCCATAGATGCACTGCGTGGAGGCGATCTTGGCGATTCGCTACCGCTGATGATGAAATTCTCTGGGAAGATGAATTTACTCAATCAGCTGGCGATGCAAGACGATGATATCCGTCGCACCATTCGCCTTTACTTTGGCGCAAATAAGCAACTATTCAAACAGCGTGCATCGACGTTCCTAGATCACGACTTTGGACCATCTTTAGATTCTGGAACTATCGATGACGTCTTGTACAGCTATTTGTCCAGGATTTCCGCTTCGCTAATCGACATTGACAAGGATGCGGAATGGACTGAGCAGGCAATGCAGCGAATTGAAGCACTGGCTGAGGCTGGCCCTGATGCTTTTGATGCACTGCTGGCGCACCTTGATGAAACACAGTTCCTAAGCAACCTTCGTCGCGACTGCATCGGCCTGTACTGTCCGACCTACAGCGCCGAAATATCACTTCGGCCTGCTATTTTTCTGGATCTGGTCCAGGGTCCTGATGGTCCACTGGTATCCGGTCGGGTGTCGTCCAAGGAATTTGGCACATACAAGGATTTGTACAAGGATATGTGTGAAGTTTACTCCCGTCAGCTCAACTTGGTTGCCGCGCTGAATAACCTCGCACATCGCGGAGACTTCAACGCGTTCGCACCCAACGAGCAGGGCGCGACCTTGAGTTCGCTTGATAGGTTTGCAGACAAAGTCTTGTCAGATAAGTTCAAGTATCTTCCGGATAGTTGGGTGCCACTCGATCCGTCTGCGGTAGATATCGGGATCCGCAACGCGATCGCGCACAACACTGTTAGATACGATGAGGTGAATCAGATCATTAGCTACTTCCCTCACAAGGAGGGAGTCCGGCAAGATCAGGAAGAAATCATCTCCTACCTTGGTTTCATGCGCAAATTGCTGATCTTGTTTCGCGACGTTCACGCCGTACACCAGCTGGTCTGGCTCCTAGGCCATCACATTTACGCTTGGCGAGCACGCACAGGCGCAGGTGCGCGGCTGGGGTGAGAGTCGGGTACAAACTGTGTAGCTGAAGCCTCCCATCGCCGCAGATTGGACTGTCTCATGAGCGACTTTGAAGGGCTACTCGGCCAACGACGTTGGTTCATTCGCTGTATTAAGCCCCTTAGACTATCGTTGTGCGATAAAAGATCCGTGCCGGCATCGCTTCATCGATGACTTGGAGCGGCACCAGGAACCACTCACGCGGCCTCACGCGGTTGCACAGACCCAGCACGACGCGCACGCAGCCACGCATCGGTGGAGTATCTATGGGAGTGGCAGGGTTCCTAGTGGGGCGACGAGTGTGTGAATTGGGTGAGTGTCCGGGAGCTTGCGAACCGCCCTCATTTCCAAGCGAACGAGACTATTTGTTACACGGTTGAAGGCCGCTTCCAGCCAGAAGCGGACTCTCACAATACTTCAACCACGCCCAATCACCACGCAGCTTGGCCCTGAAAGAATTTTCGTGCCGTTCCCTACTTGAACATCTTCAACAAATCCCTGTCTTCATGCCGCTGCTCCCACGTGGAGAGAAAACAGAAGCTCACACCACTTCGCATGGCAGCCTTCTGAAACCCGGCCAGTTCCTCCTTCGTAACCGGGTACTCAACCGGATCAAAGTGCAGAATCCCCCACGGCTTGACGAAAGAGAACCCAGGCAGGAGTTCCGAGAAGATCGCCTTGAGCTGGGGCTGGAGGGTAGAAAAGTCCTTGATAGGGCCCGCGCGATTGCCAAGGGCATGACACTGGCGACGGATGGTCCTGTCTCCACCGACCAAGCGCGCAATAAAGTGGCCCTGATGCACTTGGACGTAGATCAGCTGGCGGCGAAAGATTCTCATCTTGCTCTCAACTCCGCACGCTCAATCATCGTCCAAGTGCAGCATACCCTTCCATCAATGCGCAGGCTGCGCCTTCAGCGCGCTTGAATCCCTTCGCAGCAGATACAACGCAACCAGGAACGGCCACAGCGAGTTGATCGACGAGAACACGCGCTGGGTCACCCCCCCTGCCCCCCTCCGGATCCGCTCCCACCACGTTCAACCAGAGATAGACGATGCCCGCGATGCTCACCATAGCAGTCACGGCGTACGCCCTTCGGTTGGCCGACCACGCGCTCAGTTCGATGTGCGACATCGCCGGTGCAATGATGTTGGCGATACCGATGGTGTAGAAGCCGTGCATCGGATGGCCCATGGGCCAGAGCCCGTTGGTCAGCATGGAAATGCCAAAGACCAACCAGCAGATTGCACCTACTGCAATGCGGCGACCGGACTCCCGCCATACCCCGATGGAGAACGCCACGAAGCCCATACCGGAGCCGATAGCCGCGATCCTGCCGCAGATGCTTGCGAGCGTTGGCGCCTGCAGCAGCTCGCTGGCGTGCTGTGCAAGCGGGTTGTAGCCCGGCGCAAACACGGCGGCAACGCTGGTCCAGAACAGGAACCACGGAAGCGGGACCAGACCCGCGCAGAGAAGCGGTCGGCTGCGGCGTGACAGGTGCAGTGGTCCTTGTCTGGCCTGCGCCAGTGAGTGGAATCCAGTCGAATGCTGCCGAACCTTCCTGCTGCGGCAGGACGATCTTCAGTGACTACAGCAGTAGTCAGATTGCGCGCGGTGCTCGGTAGGTTCAATAGGCAAGAAGGCACTTAAACCACCCAGCGGGTGTCGCAGCGGTTCGGTTGCAGGAGCGATCACACATGTCCGATGGGCGAGTGCTGTCGCATTTGCCGCGCCTTACATCTGTGACGGAAGGTTCTGACGACTCCGTTCCAGAAGTGCCGCTGCGCCTAGCATGCCAAGGCTCTCGCCCCTTTCCACGCTATGCGACAATGCCAAAAACGTCTCGGGTTTTGGCGGCATTGACCCCTACCCCTTGGCATTCTCAACTACGTCAGGCAACTCTGGTATCGCCACCGAAAACGGGTGGCCGGGCCTCGAAAACCCGAGCTATTAGGATGTTGTTTGCACTTGCCAGCCGGCATCGCCTTGCGTGGTGCCGGCTGGCATTCCGTCTGCCGGCTATGGCGGGCGGGGCGTGGGGGCCTTGTGCCCGCCGGTTTCTTCCTAATAGCCCGGTTTTCGAGCCACGCTCTGCCCGCCACCTTTATCGGTGGCGGCTTCTGCCTGCATGCACGGAGCCCGCCATGTCTACACCGCACTCCCCGCCCCCGCGGCCCATCGACGAAGCGCCCTCGGCCGCTGCGGCCCTGGCCCCCAACAGCCTCATCGCCATCCTGCACGCCATCGGCGCGGGCGCTGCGGCCGACGGCCAGCCCTGGCCCGAGCGGCACCATCTACGCAGCCGGCAGATGGCGTTGTCCGACGCCGACTGCGCGCTCACCGGCCAGCGCATCGTTCAGGAGATCCTGCTGGCGGCCGAGCGCACGCGCCAGAACGGCGAGCCGGAGCAGTACGTCGGCGACCGGGTGATGGAAGGGCTGGTGATGGCCGATCTGGCGCTGACCGCCTTCATTCACGAACGGATGCGACCCAAGGACTGAGCGCGCTTATGGCGCGGACCTTTCTGCCTGTGTGCGGGGTGACGAATGAAGATGCACGGCCTTGCCGCTGCGGTGGTGTGCATCGCGGTGATCGGCGCGATGTGGGTGGAGTGGCCCGAGCCCGCGGGCGAGCAGGTGTGGGCCTACCAGAAGCTGCAGCCGGCCGATTACCGCCTGCTGCACAGTGATGCACTCGGCTTCGTGAGCGCGAAAGCCCACGAGGGTTTTGAGCTGCACGCGCGCCATGCCGGGGCGACCTCGTTCGAGATCCGGTGCAAGGGCGTGCTGGTGATGGACGTGGAGAACGCGCCCTCGCGCGTGCTGATCCGCATGCCCGCCGATGCACGGTGGCGGGCGCCGGATATCGAACGGCTGCGTGTCAGCTTCGAGCGTTGGCTGGATCTGCACCAGAGCCAGGGGCGATTGCTGGTGGAAAGTGCGGGGCATTCGTGGGTTGAGGCACGGTTCGGGCGCTTCAATGGGCTGGTGCTTGATGAGCAGCGGTGTCTGTTTGGGGCCCCAGGCCGCCGCCAGCCCCATCCCACCAACTACCTCAGCGCTGAAGTGCCTTCGTAGGCTGAAGCTCACAGTTGCGCTGTGCGTGCACCGCAAGGGGCACGGCAACCGGTCAGGGGCCGAACCCAAGTGCCATTGCAACCACTTTTCCGTCCCGAACGTAGAAGCATATGTTCGATCCGCTTTCCGAGAATCCACAGGTGCGCTCGACCTTGAAGCTGCCCAGCGTTGCCTGCTCTGTGTCCCTCTGACCATACCCGCCTGCTGCGCTGGCGGCCTTGGACGCCGGGTCACCCATGGCAACGCCTTTCAGCTTCACGCCGCGCAAGCTCTCGGTCCTGCCTGCAGCGGGTTGCCCCGCGCTGATCGATGAAACGCGGATTTCATCGATGGTTCGGAATTCCGGAGCGATGTCAGGGTTGGAGGTGATCAGCACCTCCAAGCGGGTAGCGGGATCCAGGTACCTGCGCCGTATCAGTCCTGCGGCGTCCACGACCATCTCGCCACCACCATAGCGGCGCAGGACATCCCGCTCGCTGTAGACATGGGGCATGAACCCACCATCTCGGAAGGCTTTCGATACAAAGTCCACACGTGGACCTCCTGCGGGAAAGCCTGCAGCTGCAGGCAACATACCCAGCGCAATCAAGATGAGTCTGCGTGTCTTCATGACAACTTCGTTCATCCTTCTAAAGGAATGATCACAGGACATTCGTGACTCATGCGCGGATAGCCCATTCGTTCCGGAGACGTATCACCATTTCAGATCAAGCGGAATACTCTCCGCAACACAGATTTTCCGCAACGCGGCCTCCAGCTTGCTGCCGTTTTCCAACGTTTTCAGTGTCACTGCAATCCCACCAGTGATCCCAAGCTTCCTCTGTGCACTTTCGGAGAGAGACAGCTCAAGCTCCATGCGCCGCAGAGAGATATGCACCAGACCGCCATAGCAAGGCTCAAGACCTCCACCGACCTCGATATGGGCGTGCGCCATGCCCAACTCTTCGTCCTGGTCGTCATACGCCTTCGCGTTCTGCAATACCACGTAACGAGACGGATTCGTCGAGCTGTCGGCCAAGCCAACTACGATGCAGTAGTCATCTTCCTCTATGGAAACGACTTCGGCCGTGAATCTGTACATCCCCCGGGTACTCCCTATATGTGGAAAACTCAATGTCTACTCCGCCGCTGTCCTGGTGCCGCTCTCAGGTTGCCCGTCACTGACCATCCGACCGATGTTGCAGTCGCTCCAGCCGCCGCATCCGCTTTACTTCCTTGCCTATCACAGGGTCGGATCGCAGCTCGTTCAGCAGCATCTTCGCCCTGGGGCTGCGGGACTTCTTCAGGGCGAGCAGCAGTAGCACCCGCTTGAAGCCAGCGTTGGAATCACTCGCCAGCCTGATGACATCATCAATGACGGTGTCGTCGGCTGCAGCGGACAGGATGCCAGCGGTCAGATAATCGATCTGTGGCGGTAGCGCCAGCGTGTCACTTTCATAAATTTCAACCAGGCATGGCCACCACGTTCGCGCGCCGGGTGTGGCCAGGGCGCGCAGAATTCCCTCGCGCACGCGCTCTGGATACGGGATCAGTGCATGCGCGAGAAGCACACGCAGGGCCGCATCGTTGTCACCCTTCCAGCCCACAAGGTCCCATACGGAATCGACATTCATTCCGGACCCGCGAAGCTCCCGGACCAGTCCGGCCTCCGCTTCCGCGAGGATCCCGGCGGCTTTCATCCGTTGTGCCTCTCTTTCCTGCTCACGCCGTACGAACTCCGGATCGGACATCAGCCTGTCCATCAGCTGTGAGGCGGTGATGCGTTCGCTCATGCGTTGATCTCTCGAAAGAAGTAGCGGCCCAGCGGACGACGCCAGCACATCATTCCCACTGCGTTCTGCACGGATGCGAAGTTTCAATCGCTCTGATCGCTCTTGCGACTTCTTCGCGGGGACTTACTGCTGGCGACAGGACCATTGGGCCGAGATTGGATTCAATGGGCGCCGTTTTGTCCAGCGCATCATGCAGAAGAGGCAGCACTGGACGAGCTCGACACCCCAGCATCGCCAGCATCCTGGAGGCGTAGAACCGGCCCACATCCCCATCCATCTCCAACAGAGAGGCGATCTCTCGCACGCTGGAGAGACTGGCTTCATCAAGCTGTCGTTTCTCGAGACTCGACAGACATTCAAGTAAGGCTCTCATGGCCAAGGCCCTTCGATCCGCGTTCGGCTGTGCTTTCAGCTCGCGAACCGACAGCGCAACACGCCGATTCACATCCATGAGGTCAACATGGGCACCACAGCCCTTTTCTTCGTGGATGGCCAAGGTCGATGCAGAACCAAGCCCTGTCTCATGACCATCACCGTCGTCGCTAATCGCACTGACCGGGCCAACCAGGCCAAGCCCAACAGCGAGGGCAACGCATACAGCGGCGCGTATGGAACCGCTCCGCATCCGAGAATCGGCCCCGTACCGGATAACACTTAAGATAGATACAGGAACCATTGCCACTCCTCTTATCTCCCCTACTCCATGCCAGCCTTCCATCAGTGAACCTGCGCAGGCGCAACCCGGTTGCCCGACGTACCCCGGAATCGCGTAGGTTGAATCACCTGCGATCGCTCGCTCAGGTCCACAACGACATCGTCACCCGAGAACGTCAGCCGGAACCGGAGCGCGTTGATGTTTCCGATCTCGTTGTAGTCGAAGACAAAGGTGTTGCTGCTCTCCCATCTGCCACCTACTGCTACGGGCAGACCGAAATTTCCATTGCCTGACACGCGCGGAGTGCCATCCAACCCAACCGGCCGGGATGGCTCGTGGCGGCTGTTCAATTCAAGTTGGAGCTGCGCCACCTCTGCACCCGAGAACGTGAGCATCAGCGACTTCGCGCCAAGCGGGTTCTCCGACAGTACGTACCGCTTGCCTGACACCGTGCGTGCCAGTGGCGGCATGAACGATACCGGCGGGGGCGGTCTTGCCGCGTCGCTCACCGCGGCCGCCAACCGTGCCACCGCCGCCGGATTCTCCGGCAAGGGCTGGTCAGACGTGAGCGACGCAAGAATGAAGGCGCCAATATCGCCGGGTTCGAACGTCCCGCCGGTAAACACGACGACGATATTCTTCTCTGGACTTACGCTGATACGTTGGCCACCGCGGCCATTGGCCTCGAACAGCGACGGCTTCCTGTCCGGCTGCAGCCAAAGACCGTACCCGTACTGCTCGTCGCTACCTTCCAGCTGCGCCTGCGGTCGGACCGCAGCACGCATCCATGCTGCCGGGACGAGTTGCCGGCCTTCCCAACGGCCATCGTTCAACCAGAGGTAGCCCAGCTTCGCCATGTCCAGGGGCTCAAGGTGCAGATCGCCCCACCCATACGAAACCCCGTGGCTATCGGCTGGCCAGGCCGCATGGGTGATGCCGAGTGGGCCAAACAACTCGCGACGGGCGAAGTCAAACGCACTCTGGCCCGTCGCCTTGGTGATCGCCGCAGAGAGCAGATGCATGCCGCCGGAGCAGTATTCGAAATGGCTGCCGGGCGCGTCGCGCATCGGCAGGTCCAGCATGAACCGGCTCCAGTCGCTGCTCTGCCTCATCCGCGACAGCGTGATTTCGCCCTGGCTGGCATCGCAGTCCAACCCGGAGGACATCGTCATCAGATGCTCGAGTGTCACTCGCTTCTTCCGTTCGTCCAGATTCGCGATGCCCTGGGCGGCGAAGACCGACGTCAGCGGCTGGTGCAGTTCCAGCGCGTGCTTGCCGATCGCGATGCCCGCCAGCGTGGTGGTGACACTCTTCGTCACCGACGCAACATCGTGGTACTGCCCTTTCTGGAACGGCCAGAAATAGGCATCCACCACCACATAGCCGTTGCGGATGATGGTCAGGCTGTGGATGGGCGTCTGGTGCGCGCGCACGTAGTCGAAGGCGTTGGTCAGTACCTCCGAATCTATCCCTTGCGCTTCCGGGGAGGAGTGGCGCCATTCCTGGGTCGGCCAGTAGGGTTCCTGCGCCGCTGCATCGGGGATGCCTGCGTAGCCGGAGGCCACCACGGACATTACGCACGCAGCAACGAGTCGTATCGAATATCGCACGGGATCTCCTGGGCACTGACGGCGGAGGGCACTGCGTCGCGTTGTGGATCTGCCAGCCGCCGTAGAAGGGCACGGGGCCGGCCAGCGCCGATTCTGCCACGGTAGTGGGGTGAGTCCATGGCGGTGACTGGGCGCCATTCGCCCCGCCTGCGAGCCCATCCGTATTCTTTTGTGTTCGGCCGATGCTCGATCATCAAGGGCGGCGCCAACGTCACGGGCGGTCTGTACTGACCGAAACCGAGCCGTCCTGCCGCATGCGGACGTTTACGTATGCGTCTGGCGGCGGTATCCGGTCGATCGACGCCCCTGCGGGGAGAATGTCCCAACTGGTGATCGGGCCGCAGACTGTCCTATGCACCAAACGGCTGCTATCCAACCCTCGCTTGGCAAGCTCGGCCACAACTACTTCAGGCGGCTGGCGGTCGAAGCCCTTGTAGGCGGTGCACGTCTCTCCCGTCTGGTCAATGGGATACGTTGAACTCTCCACCTCATCCCGGCACCCCGGCAGGCCCATGGCGAGCGAGAGGGCCATCAGTACTCGAATGCACTGCATTTCAGCTCGCTCCTTTCCTTCACTGCCCTGTAGTACGCCTTGTCTGACGCAACACCTGCGAGACCGCCATCGCAGAGCCGCGCTGCACAGATCATTTGCCCTCGATGCGCACGCTGCACCCTTTGCAGGCAGAAATACCCCGAGACGCATTGCCGGCAAACCCCGATAGTCCCACGCAGATTACCTGCCGCACCATCAGGCGTCTTTCTGCAGGAATCCACACATGAGCCTGGCGCTGGTCCACAGCCGTGCCCGCGCCGGGGTCGATGCCCCGCTGGTGCGGGTGGAAGTGCACCTCTCTGGCGGCCTGCCTGCGACCCAGATTGTCGGACTGGCCGAGACCAGCGTGCGCGAATCCCGCGAGCGCGTGCGTGCCGCCCTGCTCTGTGCACGCTTCGACTTTCCGCAGCGGCGCATCACGCTCAACCTCGCGCCTGCCGACCTGCCCAAGGAAGGTGGGCGCTACGACCTGGCCATCGCGCTGGGCATTCTTGCCGCGAGTGGCCAGATCGATCCGCAGTCGCTGCTGCAGTACGAGTTCCTGGGTGAGCTTGGACTGACCGGCGAACTGCGGCCGGTGGCCGGAGCGCTGCCGGCCGCGATTGCGGCGGCAGACGCCGGGCGCATTCTGGTGGTGCCGCCAGGGAATGCCGCCGAGGCAGCTTTGGCCGAGCATGCCGATGTGCGGGTAGCGCGTACGTTGCTGGAGTGCTGTGCCGGGCTGGGCAATCCACGCCTGCTGCCACCCGTGGAGCGCGTGGACACGACGCCGTTGCCGCTACCCGATCTGGCCGACGTGCGCGGGCAGGCGCATGCGCGGCGCGCGTTGGAAGTGGCGGCCGCCGGTGGGCACCATCTGTTGTTGATCGGCAGCCCTGGCTGCGGCAAGACGCTGCTGGCCTCGCGCCTACCCAGCTTGTTGCCGGATACCGAAGAGACTGAGGCGCTGCAACTGGCCGCGATTGCGTCAGTGAGTGGCGAAGGGTTGGACCCAAGACGATGGCGGCAGCGGCCCTTCCGGGCACCGCACCACAGTGCCAGCGCGGCGGCGCTGGTGGGCGGCGGCAATCCACCCTGCCCCGGCGAGATCTCGCTGGCCCATCACGGTGTCCTTTTCCTCGATGAGCTCGTCCTTAGGTCGTCAAGTTGACTGACAACACGTCGGCTTCTGACGGGAAGAGGGAGTACTCACTGCGTTTCACATAGTCACCATGTGCGGGGTCCGTTTCCGACCAGAAGCAGACAGCCACCCCCTCCCTCATGAATACCCCTAGGCCGCAGCAGACCTCGGGCCCGCTGTGGCCAAAGGGTTTTGGGGCAGACTACGCCAGTTGCCTAAATTCCCTGGGTCAGGAAGTCCAGCCCGCCCCTTCCAGGACGCTTTAGATCACGTCAAGTTGATGCATCGTCCACGCAGAAAATCCCATGCATCGCGCCCAGCAGTGCTGCAACGCGCGGGTCTTCCATGCGGTAGATGATCGACCGCGATTCCCGTCGGGTCGCTACGAGCTTTCGTTGACGGAGTTCGGCCAGTTGCTGGGAGAGCGCCGGCTGTCGAATGCCGGTGGCTTCCTCCAGTCCGCCCACCGTCATTTCACCTTGCGCGAGCTGGCATAGCAGCAACAGGCGCGAGGGGGTGGCCATGAAGCGCAGCAACTCGGCCACTTCAGGCACGCGCTCCTTCATCGTGGCTAGGTCTGACGGGCTGAATGGGGGGCTGGTCACGGGTAAGGGCAACTTGGGCAGGTGATGTGATGCAAAGACCATGCGGGCACGCGTCCAATCTAGCATATTTCAATAGTTGCACATATTACGTAACTATGTAATTCTCAGGTCGCGAAGCCTCTTGGAGCCAGCCATGATCCCATCCGTAGCGGTAGACGCCCCCTTGGACCAGGCTGTGCGCCTGGTCAGCGATGCGCGTGCCGGCCTGCTTCCCTCACCTTCCGTGAAGACGTTCTTTGACCCTGCTACGTTCACTGCCAGCCACGTCGTACGCGATCCAACTTCTTCAGCGTGCGCCATCATCGACAGCGTCCTGGACTTCGACATGGCCGCAGGCCGCACGTCCACTTCCTCCGCATCGGCGTTGGTGGACTACGTGCGTGCCGAGCGCCTGCAGGTGCAGTGGTTGCTGGAAACCCACGCGCATGCCGACCACCTGTCCGCGGCTCCATGGCTGCAGGAGCAGGTGGGAGGCGCGCTGGCTATTGGCGAACACATCACCGCAGTCCAGGAAACCTTCGGCAAGCTCTTCAATGCCGGTACTGCATTCAAGCGGGATGGCAGCCAGTTCGATCACCTGTTCGCCGACGGTGCCTCCTTCCGCATCGGTAATCTGCAGGCGATGTCGCTGCACGTGCCAGGCCATACTCCCGCTTGTCTGGCGTACGTGATCGGCGACGCCGTATTTCCTGGCGACACGCTGTTCATGCCGGACTACGGCACTGCCCGATGCGACTTCCCAGGTGGCTCAGCGCGCCAGTTGTATCGCTCGATCCAGCGCCTGCTGTTCCTGCCCGACGCCGCTCGCGTATTCCTGTGCCACGACTACAAAGCCACCGGCCGGGACCATTTCGCATGGGAAACTACCATCGGTGCCGAAAGGGCAACAAACATGCATGTGCACGAGGGCGTGAGCGAAGCCATGTTTGTGGAACTGCGGGAGGCTCGTGATGCCACACTTCCGATGCCACGGCTGATCCTGCCGTCAGTGCAGGTCAACATGTGCGCCGGCCATCTGCCCGAGCCCGAGGAAAACGGCGTGCGATATCTCAAGCTGCCGGTGGACCTGCTATGACGCTCTCTCACCTGGCCTGGTATTGGCCGCTCGCTGGCGGTGCCATGATCGGAACAGCGGCCGGAGCCTATCTACTCCTTCTCGGGCGCGTTGCTGGCATCTCGGGACTGCTTGCCAAGACACTGGGCATGACGGGTGACGGCGGGCGCAGCGGTGCAGTCCTGTTTCTGGCAGGACTTGCCCTGGCGTCAGGCTTGGCATTGGCGGCCCGACCCATACCCCTGCCGGCGCTCTCCGCAAACGGAACTGTGGTGCTGGTGATCGCCGGACTGCTGGTGGGTTACGGAACTCGCCTTGGGGCTGGCTGTACCAGTGGGCACGGTGTCTGCGGCCTGGGCCGGGCATCGCCTCGGTCGGTGGTGGCGACCTGCGTGTTCATGCTCGTGGGCATGGCCACGGCAACCCTGGTACAGATTACGACCGGGGGCCCGGCATGATCCGTCTAGCCGCGTTCCTGTGCGGCGCACTCTTCGGATTGGGCCTGGTCGTATCCGATATGGCCAACCCAGCCCGCGTGCTTGCTTTCCTTGATGTGAGCGACGCCTGGGACCCCTCCCTGGCGCTGGTCATGCTGGGCGCACTGATCCCTTCCGGCGCAGCCTACCTGTGGATACGCGCCCGCAGAACGCCGCTGCTTGCCGTATCGCTGCACATTCCCGCCCATCGCATCATCGATCGGCGCCTGGTGATCGGTGCGGCGATATTCGGCCTGGGTTGGGGTCTGGCCGGACTATGTCCCGGCCCAGCCATCGCGTTGCTGGGAACCGGCCAGCCCTTCGCGATCATCTTCGCCACGGCAATGATCGCTGGCGTGCTCCTGCATGGCCTCATTCACCGCCCCACTGCAACTACGGGAAAACCATGAACCTCAAGCCACTCTCCGCCAGCCTCAAGGTGTCCGGCCAGCTCCTGCCAAAGGACATTGAAGCCCTGAAGGAGCAGGGCTTTGCGAGCGTGATCTGCAACCGCCCCGACGATGAACAGCCGGAGCAGCCCAGTCACCATGCGCTGCAGGCCGCCTGCCACCAGGCGGGCATGCAGTTTGCCTATCTTCCTGCGCTGCCTGGCGTCATTACCGATGATCAGGTGCATACCTTTGCCAGGTTGATCGAAGCGCTGCCAAGCCCTGTTGCCGCGTACTGCAGAACCGGCACCCGTGCTGCGATGCTTTGGGCGCTGTCGGAAGTCGTTCACAATGGAGCGGCGTTTGACCACGTCCTGTCTGTTGCTTCGGATGCAGGCTATGACCTTTCTTCCATCGCAGCACGGCTGCAGCAAGGCCCGGCGTCCGGCGACTGACACATGGAAGCGCTATCTCTGCTGCAGTTGGTTCTGGGCGGCCTGTCTGGCGTCCTGGTCGGCTTCGTCCTGGGCGTGGTCGGTGGGGGCGGATCCATCCTGGCGGTACCACTGATGCTCTACGTGGTCGGAGTGGGAGATCCGCATGTGGCTATCGGCACCAGCGCCCTGGCAGTAGCGGTCAATGCGGTGTCGAATCTGGTGATACATGCCCGTAGAGGGAACGTTCGATGGCCTTGTGCCTCGGTCTTCGCTCTGGCGGGGATCGCGGGCGCATACCTGGGTTCCAGCTTGGGCAAGGCGTTCGACGGCAGGAGCCTGTTGGCGCTGTTTGCTGTGGCTATGATCGTTGTCGGCATCGCCATGCTTCGCAGGCGCAACACGCCTGGACTCACGGACGCTCGGCTCGGCAGAGGCAACGCGCCCGCGCTGATTGGGCTGGGCACCACCGCCGGCGGGCTTTCTGGCTTCTTTGGCATTGGCGGAGGCTTTCTCATCGTGCCCGCACTGGTGGCCGCGACGGGCATGCCGATGATCGCCGCAGTCGGAAGCTCGCTCGTCGCCGTCGCCGCATTTGGCATGACCACCGCACTGAACAACGCGCGTACAGGTCTGGTCAACTGGAAGCTCGCGGCAGTTTTCGTCGTTGCCGGCGTGGCTGGCGGTATTGCAGGTGCAGCAACTTCGACGAAGCTGGCCAACTATCGTGGAGCTCTGAACACGGTATTTGCAGTACTGATCTTCATTACTGCCGCATACATGCTGTGGAAGGTGAGCTGACCGGATGTGCTCCAGACCACAGCCGAGCACTGATAGCCAGCGCAGCGCTTCAAAGGCTTTGATAGGAAGATACTACGAACGGTGGTCCACATCCTCCAGAGTCAAATAAGATGCGACGGCTCGAAGCGCCTCGCGATCAGCTTCGAAATCCATGGCCAATAGGCCGCGCTCCAACGCGATGCGGGCATGCGCCTGTGATGCGACTCTTGTCGCTTCATTCGAGGACCCTGCCAACGCTGCGAAGGCCTTCTGCAGCCGGATACTGACCTCCAGGGACGCGGCGGCATCCCTGGCAATCGGAGTGAACGCGTCCTCAAACATGTCGCGTACGTCGAGACACTGCACGTGCACGCGCGGATACAGCACCTCGCCTGTCGCAGCGTCCCCTCCGTGGCTGGACCATGCACAGAGCAGCCTGACACATGTCCCGATGACGTCGATGCAGGTCCCAGGGTCGTTCACCGCAGGTGACATGGCTCGCTGGGCAATTTCCGCAAGCACGACCAGCCCGAACCGTGGGTCATTTTCGATGGAGCGCGCGTCGCTAAAGGAAATGGCTGAGATCACTTTACTCTGTACTTCAGGAAGTAGATTTCCCTCGATGGCTATCAACGGACGGGTTGGGGTTGCGAACGTACCCGGCTGGCAGAGCAGATGAACGCGTAGATCATGTTCCTGCGCAATGGCGTTGATCCGCCCGACATCCACGTGTTCAACGTAGGCCACCTGATCGCCGACCAGCTGCACCGCCCCCTCTCCTACCCGAACCGCACTGGCTCCGCCGAGCGAAGGCTCCTCGGCGCGGCGCTTCATTGCCACTTGGGTCGCCCGCTCCACCAGATCGATGGTTTCGCCGACGCGGCCAAAGCGTGAGAACTGCTCGATAGCCCGGAGCAACGTCACTGTGATGACGATGATGACCGCGATAGTTGCCCCGAACAGTACAAGCCGGCCGCTATCTCCGTAGATGCCGGTGCTGAGCGCGATGAGGCCCACGATCGAGAACAGGAAGGCACCAATGAAGGTGGCCAGCGCACCTTGGGCCCGGGTGTCTTCGATCAGCAGGCGGGCCGCGCGCGGGGTGGCGCTGCTGGACGCGGACCCGTAGGCCGAGACCATGGTGGACAGCGAGAAGGTGGTGACCGTCAGCATCGACGCGGCAAGAATGCCAAGAATGTTGCCGACGGAATCTGCGCCGATCCGCGCGGCAAGGCCGACGGGAATGAGGAACTTCAGGAACGCGCCCGCCAACGCCGTGATGATGCCTAGGGCGCCATACAGGGTCGAACGGAACCACATCCGCTTTGTAACTTTGCTGGCTGCAAGCCTCAATCTGGTGAGCATGGGCTACTTCCTGGGAAGTTCGACCATCAATAGCACGGCCGGGCGCCGAGGCCACGTCAACGCAGGGTCATGCCCGACCCAAGGCAGATGCCGCTACTCCGGGCGGCATCTGTGTGCAGATTCTACGAGCGCACCTTGTCCAGGAACTGACGGTGGCGCTCGTATTGATCGAGCACATCGTGGATGAGTTGAACCTTGGTCCATCCCATGACGTCGTAGTCCTGCCCGCCCTCCCGCAGATAGACCTCCGCACGGTAATGACGGGTACCCTCGCTGACCGGCCGACGGGGATCCTGCAGGGCGAACGTCGGCGGCTCATAGGGCTGGGGCCGTACCGAGTAGAAGAAGTCCATCTCCTCGCCATGGCCAACCTGCAGCCACGCACGACCATCCTCCCCCTTGGAGACCTGGACCGGCAGATCCTGCTTGCGCAGCTCAGCCGCAACCTCTTCCAATGCTGGGATGACACGCTGCTCGATGAAGCCGGTCACCTCGATCTTCAACGGATTGTGCGCCAGCAGGCGCAGGCGCGCCCGCCAATCCTCGCTGGTACCCGGCAAGATACGTGCCTCGCGCAGGATCGAGCGCTTGGTTGCATCCAGATGCATGGCCTTCAGCAGTCCCCAGCACATCAGGATCATGACGATCGTAAATGGCAACGCACTGGCAATGGTGGCCGCCTGCAATGATTCCAAGCCGCCGGCCACCAGCAGGGCAATCGCAAGGCCGCCGACCAGCAGCGCCCAGAAGATCCGCTGCCAGACCGGCGATTCCTGCTCACCCTTCGAGGTAAGCATGTCGATTACCAGGGCACCGGAGTCCGCTGAGGTTACGAAGAACAGCGCAACCAGGATGACCGCCAGCGAAGAGGTCAGCATGGTCAGCGGCAGGTGCTCCAGAAACTCGAAGAGCGCCATCGAGCTGTCGGTTGAGACCGCCTGCACCAACTGCTGGATGCCCTCCGCCCGCACCATGTGCAACGCGGTGTTGCCGTAGATGGTCATCCAGAGGAATGTGAAGCCAAGCGGCACAAGCAACACCCCCACCACGAACTCACGGACGGTGCGTCCACGTGAGATGCGCGCGATGAACATGCCAACGAAGGGCGACCAGGCAATCCACCAGCCCCAGTAGAACAGCGTCCAGCCACCCAGCCAACCCGTGGGTTCGTAGGCATAAAGGTTGAAGGTCATCGAGAACAGCTGGGAAACGTACATGCCGGTGTTCTGCACCAGTGCCTGCATCAGGTGCACGGTGGGTCCACAGACCAGCACGAAGGCCAGCAACGCTGCCGCCAGGATCATGTTGAGCTCGGACAGCCTGCGTACGCCGCTGTCCAGGCCAGCCACGACCGAGCCGGTCGCCACCAGTGTGATGACGGTGATCAAGCCAACCTGGACGAGCGTACTGACCTCCAGGCCGAACAGGTAGTTCAGGCCGGCGTTGATCTGCATGACGCCCAGCCCCAGCGAGGTGGCCAGGCCGAAGATGGTACCCAGCGCGGCGAACGTGTCTACAGCATGCCCCAACGGGCCGTGGATACGATCGCCGATGAGCGGATACAGTGCGGATCGGACACGCAGCGGGAGATTGTGCCGGTAGGCAAAGTACGCCAGCGACAGCGCTACCACTGCGTAGATCGCCCATGCGTGGATGCCCCAGTGGAAGAAGGTGATGCGCATGGCCTGGCGGGCAGCTGCGGCCGACTCGGGCGAGCCGACCGGCGGCGTGGCGTAGTGCATGATGGGCTCGGCAACGCCGAAGAACATCAGACCGATGCCCATGCCGGCAGCGAACAACATGGCGAACCAGGAGCCGTAGCTGTAGTCCGGCGTACTGTGGTCAGGGCCGAGTTTGATGCGGCCGTAACTGCTGATGGCGACGCCGACGACGAAGACCAGGAAGCCGGTCACCGCAAGGATGGTGAACCAGCCTGCATCATTGGCAGCCCATGACTTGGCCGCGGTGAACCACCGCGTGGCTATATCGGGCGCGATGGCAGCAAGCGCCAGCAGCGCGATGACGATGGCTGCCGTGGGAATGAACACCTGCGGAAGGATCCGCTGGCGAACGGGGGGATGTTGCGGAGCCGTGCTCTGCATGGATACCTCCGTGTTGTTGGGTGAAGAAGCCTCTGGCTTGCGCGAGGCCGATCAGAAGTAGAAGCCGATGTTGAAGTTCAGCCGTGAATGCCAGCGGGAAGGACCTCCCTCGTCGATGCCGATACCATCACCACCGGCAAACCACATGTTGCGGCCAGCGATCCAGTCGACATAGGTGAGCATGATGCCTTTCTGCAGGCTGCAACCGGTCACGTTCTGCCACGAATCACGAAGGCCCGCGCGGTGCCCGACCGGGCGGGTCATGCTGAGGTTGTTATAGCAGGTGATGTCATCCAGCCAGCCCTTCTGGCCGAACGAATAGGCGATGTTGGCGCTTGGCACATCCGCCTGCGCTGCAACCTGGAAGGGGGATTGGAACGCCGACATTGCGATGCGATCTCCGGGCACGGCATACCGGTACCGCGCCCACTGCAACTGCGCGGTCCAACCATCGCGCTGCCACTGTGCGTGGAGGGCCGCGCCCTGATGACCGTAGTGACGCCGTGTCTGAGTGTTCTGCACCTTGCCAGCAAACGCTGATGCGCCCAGCAACAGCTCGCCGCCGCCCCAGGCGCGCGCGCGCTCCACGCGTGCATGCAGTCGTTGCCGCTCACGATACGGCAACGCCTCGGTCTGCGCGACATCAAAGGAGTAGCGATCATAGCGAGCCCCGGACCCGTATTCGTCTCCGGAGAACCAGCCGAGATGCCAGGTCGTGCTGCCGGTGCGGTGAATCACTACAAGGCCCGGATCGTAATCATCCTCAATGCCCAAGTAGTAGCCGGAGCCGAACCAGAAGCTCTGCGAAACGGTAGGGAGCAGCCCGAACGGGACTTGCTGGATACCTGCCTTGAGCTGGGTAGCATCGGAGAACTGCCAGCCCGCGTAGGCGTGATGCACGGCGTCGAAGCCATCGTACCAGCGGTATTGGGCAGAGAAGGAAAACGGTCCGGTTCCAGCGTCAAGGTCTGCACGCAGCAGTTCAAGCTGCAGGCGGCTGGTCGGCCCGTAGTCGAGCCAGCCATAGTTGAACCTGACGGCGCCTCCTGGATCAAAGTAAGGATCTCTATGGAGGTTATCCTCAGAAGCCTCTGCAGCCAGCGAAGTTCCCGCCAACGCGGCAGCGACAATGAAGGGAATTGATCTCACGGTTATGCGCCTTGCCTCCCTGATCTGCTACGGAAAGCGCTTGAGTCTAACGTCGATTCATCCAATGCCTCAAACTGGCGATCTCAAAGAATTCTTGGCGGGACCACAGCAATCACTCACGGCGCATCTTTAGTCCTCAGGTCCATATGCCACGTGAAAATCATGTGCAGTGAGAGAGTAGCTAACACGATAAACTTCTTAGTAGTCGATCCTGAGATTGAGCGACTCATAGTGGACATGGAGTGACACGCAATGTCATTTGAGAATAGGCTAGGGCCTCGACATCGGGGAAGAATTCATGACTATTGATATCAGCGGCCTTTCTGCCAAGGAACTTCGCTCACTGATTGCTCAGGCGGAGAAGCAGCAGTCCAAAGTGCTGTCACGCCCTAAGGCCACAGCGATGCGCGCCAAGATCAACAAGTACGTCAAGGATCATGGATACACGATAGAGGAACTCTACGGCGCTTCAGTGATCGTGCCCTCCGAAACCGCCAAGAAGCGAGGTGATCGGAGGCCTGCCAAATCGACAGTGCCCAAGATCGCTCCCAAGTACCGCAATCCTGCAGTGCGCGGCCAGACGTGGTCCGGTCGAGGGCGGCAACCGCGATGGATAGCCGAGCTGGTAGCAAGCGGAAAATCACTGAATGACTTCCTGATCAAGTAGTGATAGCGAGGTAGCCGCACACCGGTACCGCAGCAAGTCCTGAGAATCATTAGTCATCAGATCGAACAGGATGCTGGTGCGCGGAATGCCCTGCCAGGTAGGCGATCAAAGATTTCAGCTAGTCGCAGTTGATGTGACAGCGGGCGAACAGCAGGCGCTCCCCTTGCCTTTGGAGAGTGGGCTCAGGCAGCAATGATTGCAGTATCCACTTCTGGCCGACAGCTGCCGTCCGATCTGGCAGGATCCGATTCCTAGCGGGGATTCGACGCTGCCCGGGCCATGCGTGTGGCGTGCAACCGCTCCGGGCGTCAGGCAGCCCGATCAGCCCCATGCCGAGCGGGCCGCCGATGCGCGGGCTTACCTAACTTCCCCCGGACCATTCAGCCAACTCCATTGTGAGCATGACTCTTTGCACTGTCGTGCCCGGGTGCCTGGGCCTAGGGTTGCCGGCCGGCATCGGTTCCGTCGGCACTCGCCAATCCATTTTCCAGACGACCTGGCCCAGGGAAATCCATGCTGCCTGCACTCTTGCGCACCGCCTTGCTGACCGTTGCCCTGTCGGCATGGCTTCCAGCCCAGGCGCTTGCGGCCGGTTCTCTTAAGGAAGCCAACAGCAAGGCCAGGGCCTTCATCCAGCAGGCCATGCAGAAGCAGCGGATTCCGGGCCTCCAGCTGGCAGTGGTGCAAAACGGGAAAGTAGTGCTGCTGGAGAACTACGGGTTCGCCAATGTCGAGAACCGGGTGCCTGTTACCGGCAAGACGCTGTTCCCGATCAACTCGGCCACCAAGTCGTTCACCGGCGTAGCCATGATGCAACTGGTCCAGGACGGACGGGTGGATCTGGACGCCCCCTTGTCACGCTATTTGGACGATGTGCCCGCGACCTGGCGTGGGGTGCGGATCCGGCAGCTGCTGGGGCATACATCAGGCCTTCCGGAGATCATCGACTCGCAGGGGGCCTTTGGCGGTGCGACGGAGCCGGAGGCATGGAGCGCGGTCGAGGCTCGGCCTCTGGAGGTATCGCCAGGCGAACAGTTCTCGTACAACCAGACCAACTACGGCCTGCTGTCGCGGATCATCGTCAAGTTGAGCGGGCAACCATACGAGCGATTCGTGACGCAGCGACAGTTCGATGTGGCGGGCATGCCCTCTACCACGTTCGGTGACAGCTATGACCTGGTTGCCGGAGCCGCCACGATCTACAGCTGGTCGCCGCGGGGCTCGCTGGCACCGGACGATGGTGAGCGCCTGTCGCATTGGATTTATGAAATGCCCTACAGCCTGTGGGCGGGTGGCGGAATCCAGACGACGGCCGAAGAGCTGTCGCGCTGGATCATTGCGCTGTCGCAGGACCAGTTGATTGATGATGCACATGTCCAGCGCATGTGGCAGCAAGAGCCACTGAACAGCGGGGCGAAAAGCGATTGGGCCTTAGGCTGGCCGGTTTTGAAGGCTGATCGCCCGCGCCAGGTCGCAGGCATTGGCGGTGCCCGCGCGGCATTCGTCGTCTACCCGGATGAAGACTTGGCCGTGATCGTGCTGACCAATCTTGCCGGTGCGAACCCGCAGCGGTTTGTTCGACGCATCGGCGAGTTCTACCAGTCGCGGGCGAACGACTCCACCCATTGATGCCGACGAAGCTCCGGGACGACGTGTGCTTTCGGCACGAAGCGGACGTCCACACGCACACCTTCTGGCTGGCGCCAGGGGCGGCCGCCGCGAGAACAGGGACAGGTGTGCGGCCCTCGGTGTTCGGCTATCTTGAGAGTTCTTGCCAAAACCCTTCAAGCACAGACGCATGCAAGCGATTTCGAGGATTGTTCGAAACGGGCGGTGGCTCAACTACTTCGTATTGTCCGTCGTGTTCTTGGCTGCCGGCTGCAAGGGCGAGCATGTGCCGGCAAAGGATCTCGGGGCGGACCTCGATGAGGTGGCCGCAACACTGATACAGCAGCCGTTGCTCCACTCAACCTCGATCGCAGTCGTATATCGGGGCCAGGAATTCATCCGTCATCGCGGCAACATGGAAGCCGGCAGGCTGAGCCCTCCGACCGACGCGACCCTCTACGAAATCGGTTCGTTGAGCAAGACCATGGCAGGGACCCTGATGGCCAATGCCGTCCTGGAGCGCAGGCTGGGGCTGGACGACGATGTCCGGAAGTATCTGCACGGCAATTATCCGAACCTGCAGTACAAGGGCGACCCCATCCGCATCCGTCACCTGCTGTCGCATACGAGCGGTCTTCCGAACATGTTGCCGGAACGCGCGAACACGGTGCTCGCGGACTTCACCGATCAGCGTACGCCTCGTGAACTCAATGCCATTTACGCCGGCTATGGCAAGGCGGATTTCTTCAGGGACCTGCATGCCGTCGAGATTCACCAGGTGCCCGGAAAGGATTACGCCTACTCCAGTGCTGGAACCCAACTGGCGGCGCATATTCTGGAGACGGTTTACAAGAGCGACTATGAGTCGCTGTTACGCGAATTCTTCCGCGATTCCGCGGCAATGGCGGACCTCAGAATCAGGCTGGGCGATGCTGAGGCGCCCCGGCTTGCGGTCGGCTACCACAGTGACAACGCGGTACCGACCTCGCCCATGCCGGAGTTGCCTTGGGGAGCATCGGGGAACGTAAAGGCGACCGTTCCGGAAATGGTGAAGTTCCTCAAGTTCCAGCTGGCCGGTGGGCCCGTCGTGACGGAATCACACCGTACTCTTGTCGAATTCGATTCCGAGTTCAGCATCGGCTATTTCTGGAACATCGTCGGCGGCGACCGCTTGAAGGGCACCTACTATGCCCATCATGGTGGTGTGCCCCGCTCGCAGTGCTATATCTACATCATGCCGAAGTATGACCTTGGCATTTTCGTCATCACCAACCAGAGCGGCGACAAGACTGCCCACGCCATGGAGGCGGCGATCAATACACTGGTCGAGAGAATAGCCGCGCGAGATAACATCTCTAGCTAGGGCCTGTCACGTTCGCGTCCTGCGACTCGACTTGACCGAGGGATTGTGAATGACCGCTGCTGGCCAGAAGCAGACGTTATATTGTGCTGCAGAGGCGCGCCTGATTGACCTGGCGGCGTTACCGTGGCAGGGCCCAGGTCGTCATGGCAGCCAGCAACACAACCAAGATCGGCGGTGTACGCGCGAGGGCCAGTAGCCCGAACGCAACCAGCGCCATCGCGGCATCCCATCGGTCATGGATCGCACTCGTCCACACCGGGTTGTACAACGCAGCCAGCAGAATCCCGACCACCCCGGTGTTGACGCCAGCAATCGAAGCTTGCAAAGCCTTTCGGTGGCGCAGGGCCTCCCAGAACGGCAGCGCCCCCACGAGCACAAGAAAGGCTGGCAGGAAAATGACTGCCAACAGCACAAGGCCTCCAAGCCAGCCACCCAGCGGCCCCTTGGCCAGGGCTCCCAAGTACGCCGCGAAAGTGAAGAGAGGGCCTGGCACCGCCTGCGCCGCACCGTACCCAGCGAGCAGATCCGCAGTGGTCACCGTGCCGCTTTGGACAACCGCGGTCTGCAGCAACGGCAGTACGACATGGCCGCCGCCAAAGACCAAGGCACCAGCACGGTACGTCCCCTCCAACAGCACAGCCAACGGGGAGCCACTAGCCACCACCCACACAGGCAGCAGAACAAGCGGCAGCACCAACAGCATCAGCGCTACCGAGCCCGTTCTTCGCGAGACGGGATAGCTGCAAGCGAACTGGCCCTGGGCAGGCTCGATTTTCAGCGCCCAGCGACCGAGCAGGCCGCTGCAGATGATCACCACCATCTGGCCGAAGACCGAGGGCAGTGCTAGCGTCAATACGGCGGCGACAAGCGCCATCCCTGCCCGCAGGCGGTCCGGGCATAGGGTCCGGGCCATTCCCCATACAGCCTGCGCCACCACGGCAACTGCAACGATCTTCAGGCCATGCAGCCAACCGGATTCGAGGATGCCTTGGTATCGAGCAACGCCAAATCCGAACAGGATCATCAGTACGGCCGATGGCAGGGTAAAACCTGCCCAGGCGGCCAGCAGGCCAAGCCAGCCGGCGCGAGCCAAGCCCAGCGCCATCCCAACCTGGCTGCTGGCTGGGCCTGGCAGTAACTGGCACAAGGCCACCAGATCCGAGTAGCTACGGTCCGTCAGCCACCGGCGGCGCTCGACAAACTCGAGGCGGAAGTAGCTCAGATGGGCGATCGGGCCGCCGAACGAGGTCAGTCCCAGTCGTAGGAACACCAGGAAGACACGCCACGCACTTTCGCTTTTTGCGGGATGGAGCGTCGGCATGGGGCAGGATCTCCGGTTGTTCTCAAAGGCGGCCAGCCCGGCCCAGCACCCAGACTAGGTCGCCGGGCTTCCCCTGTGCTCGGCCACCAACTCTCCATCTTCCTTCCGGAATGGTCCGGGAAGCTTCGGCAGGATCCAGCACCAGTTCGGAAGGGCGGCACAGGCGCGTGCCATTATCGGTTTGCACGAAAGGACGATTGATGAGTATTGGGTGCGCCAGCATGGCATCAAGCAGCGCGTCGTCGCTCAGTGCCGCATCGCCCAGTGCCAGCTCGTCATAAGGAGTGCCCTTCTGCCGGAGGGCGTCGCGCACGCTCAAGCCCGCGGCCCTGATGAGGTCGACCAGGCGCGCGCGGCTGGGCGGGTGGGCCAGGTAGTCGATCACTTCCGGCTCGATCCCGGCGAAGCGGATCATCGCCAGGGTGTTGCGCGAGGTGCCGCACTTGGGGTTGTGGTAGATGACCGCGTTCACGCACTTTCCTCCTCGTTCAAAACAGTTTCCACCACCCCTGCAGCGGCCGCGAGCGCCGCCGCCTCGATGGCCCCCTTGCGCTCGCTGTAACGGTCCACCAGGTAGTCGGTGCGCCCACGTACCAGCAGGGTGAACTTGACCAGTTCCTCCATGACGTCCACCACGCGATCGTAGTACGCCGAGGGTTTCATTCGACCTTCGTCGTCGAACTCCTGCCAGGCCTTGGCGACCGAGGACTGGTTGGGGATCGTCACCATCCGCATCCACCGGCCGAGCACACGCAGCGCGTTGACGACGTTGAACGACTGCGAACCGCCGCAGACCTGCATCACGGCCAGCGTGCGGCCTTGGGTGGGGCGCACGCTGCCCTCTTCCAGTGGCAGCCAGTCGATCTGGTTCTTGAATACCGCGGTAAGGGTGCCATGGCGTTCCGGGCTGACCCACACGTGTCCCTCCGACCACAGCGAGGCCTGGCGCAGCTCCTGCACCTTTGGGTGGGTGGCTGGCACCGAGTCAAGCATCGGCAGCTCATGTGGATCGAACAGGCGGGTTTCCGCCCCGAGCTGTTCCAGCAGCCGCTGCGCCTCCAGCGCCAGCTTGCGACTGAACGACTGAGGTCGCAGCGACCCGTACAGGATCAGGATGCGCGGGCGGTGCGGCTGCGCGGCCGGGTCGTTGAGCTTGGTGGCCGTCGGGATGTCCAAGGCACCTGGGACCAAGTTGGGGATCTGCTGCACGGGGTTGTCCTACGGAATCGATTCTATTATTCTAGAATCATGGAACATAACGCTGCAACCCACGCTCTTGCTGCCTTGGGCCACGCCACCCGCCTGTCGATCTTCCGCCTGCTTGTACAGGCCGGCAGCGGCGGCAAGCTGGCCGGTGACATTGCCCAGACGCTCTGCTTGCCTGGTGCCACGCTCTCCTTCCACCTGAAGGAACTGTTGGCTGCGGGCCTGATCAGCGCCGAGCAACATGGTCGGACGATCTGCTACCGGGCCGAGTTCGAGGCGATGACCGCATTGGTGGCCTATCTCACGGAGAACTGTTGTGCCGACGAACAGGCCTGCGAACGACCCGTTGGCTGCTGACCAACCCACCTTAGAGATCGCTCAGATGACCCGTCGCGTCCTGTTCTTGTGTACCGGTAATTCCGCTCGCAGCGTGTTGGCCGAATCGACCCTGAAAAAGTGGGGCCAAGGCCGCTACGAGTCCTTCAGCGCCGGCAGCCAGCCGGCCGGCCGCGTCAACCCGTTTGCCATTGCTCAGTTGCAGCGCGAGGGTTTCCCGGTGGACGGCCTTCGCAGCAAGTCGTGGGACGAGTTCGCCGAAGCGGATGCCGCGCCGATGGATCTGATCGTCACCGTCTGCGACAGCGCGGCGGCCGAGGCATGCCCGGTAGTGTTCGGCGACTTTGTACGGGTGCACTGGGGCCTGTTCGATCCGGCCGGCGTTGAAGGCTCGGACGGACAGAAAGCCGAAGCGTTCGATCGCGCGCACCAGATCATCAAGGCGCGCCTGAAGGCGTTTCTGGAGATCTCAGACAGCGTCTGGGATGACAGCGAGGCCCTCAAGGCCCGGCTCGACCCGATCGCACAGATCAACTGACCGTCTTTCCGGAAATCCCCATGACCACTGATACCTCCCGCCTGTCCTTCCTGGACCGGTATCTCACGCTCTGGATCTTCGCCGCCATGGCGCTCGGCGTCGGCATGGGGGCGTTGTTCGAAGGTGTACCCAGCGCGTTGAACAGCCTCTCCATAGGGTCGACCAACATCCCGATCGCGATTGGTCTGATCCTGATGATGTATCCGCCGCTGGCCAAGGTGAAGTACGAGGAACTGCCGCGGGTCTTCGCCGACAAACGGGTACTGATGCTCTCGCTGCTGCAGAACTGGATCGTCGGTCCGTTCCTGATGTTCGGCCTGGCCGTGCTGTTCCTGCGCGATTACCCCGAGTACATGACCGGCCTGGTCCTGATCGGGCTGGCACGGTGCATCGCCATGGTGCTGGTCTGGAATCAGCTTGCCCGCGGTGACGGCCAGTACGTCGCCGGGCTGGTGGCATTCAACTCGATCTTCCAGATTGCGCTGTTCAGCGTCTATGCGTGGTTCTTCCTGTCCTGGTTGCCGCCGGTGTTCGGTCTGCAGGGCAGCGTCATCGATGTCAGTTTCTGGACCATCGCCGAGGCTGTTCTGATCTACCTTGGTATCCCGTTCCTGGCGGGCTTCCTCACCCGCCGATGGTTGAAGGCGCGCAAGGGCGTGCAATGGTATGAAGAGACGTTCCTGCCCGCCATCAGCCCGGTAACCCTCGCCGCACTGCTGTTTACCATCGTGGCGATGTTCAGCCTGAAGGGAGGCGATGTGCTGAGGATTCCGATGGACGCGGTACGCATCGCGATCCCGCTGACGTTGTACTTCATCATCCAGTTCGTCATCAGTTTCTTCATGGGCAAGCTGATCGCCAAAGACTACCCCCGCACCACCGCGATCGCGTTCACCGCAGCAGGCAACAACTTCGAACTGGCCATCGCCGTGGCGATCGCGGCGTTCGGGCTGGCTTCCCCGGTAGCCTTCGCGGCTGTTATCGGCCCGCTGGTGGAAGTGCCCGTGCTGATTCTGCTGGTCCACGTCGCCCTGCGCCTGGGCAAAAGCTACTTTCCTGCCGATGCACGGAGCCGCTGAATCGCCTAGGTGCTGCAGCATGAGGAAGTCCCGATGGACAGCGTCGATGTCGTGGTGATCGGAGGTGGCCAGGCGGGTCTTTCGGCTGGCTACTTCCTGCGTCGCAGCGGGCTGTCCTATGTGATTCTTGATGCCGAAACGTCACCTGGCGGGGCGTGGCAGCATGCGTGGAAATCCCTGCATCTGTTCTCGCCGGCGGGCTGGAGCTCGATTCCCGGTTGGCCGATGCCTGCTACCCGGGAACCGTGCCCGTCGCAGGCGGAAGTGCTCGACTACCTCGCGCGCTACGAGCATAAGTATGCGCTGCCCGTCATCCGTCCCGTGCAGGTGAAACGCATCAGCCGCTCGGGGAGCCGGCTGCGGGTGGAAGCAGATGACGGCCGGCAGTGGCAGACACGTGCAGTGATCAGCGCCACGGGTACGTGGCGGCATCCCTGCACGCCCGGATATGAAGGTCTGGACGCTTTCGGCGGCGTGCAGCTGCACTCGGCCCACTACAGCCATCCCGAACCCTTCGCCGGAATGCGCGTGGCCATCATCGGCAGCGGCAACTCAGGCGCACAGATTCTGGCCGAGGTCTCCAAGGTGGCCAAGACCACGTGGATCACCCAGCGGGCGCCAGCCTTCCTGGCCGACGATGTCGACGGGCGCGTTCTGTTCGCACGCGCAACCGAGAAGTGGAGGGCTCAGCAGGAAGGACGTGAGCCGGATATTCAGCGGGATGGTTTTGGCGACATCGTGATGGTGCCGCCGGTGGTGGACGCACGGCGCCGCGGTGTACTGGTCTCCATGCCGCCACCCGTCCGTTTCACCGCCACCGGCATGCAGTGGGCAGATGGCAGCGAACGCAACTTCGACGCGGTGATCTGGTGCACCGGCTTCCGGCCGGTATTGTCGCACCTGGAAGGACTGGGCATTGTCAACGCTCGTGGTCGGATCGACGTGGATGACACCCAGGTTCGGTCGGTCGCAGCGCCATCGGTTTGGCTGCTCGGCTATGGCGACTGGAATGGCGCAGCATCGGCCACGCTGATCGGGGTGACCCGATACGCGCGCGAGGCAGTAAGGCAGATCAGCGACTACATCGGGGAGGCTTCTCCGGTGTTATCTGGCGCGTGAGCCTCGGCGCCATTGCCCAGCGCCCGCACCTGCGATTGCAGGGCCATGCGGTCCAGCGCTTCAGGCTTAAGCGCCAACAGCAATCCGAGACGGTGCTGGAGCTGGTGAAGCGTGCTCAGGAACGCCTTATGGACCTGATCAGCACTGCCCTGCACTGCGGCCGGGTCGGGGATGCCCCAGTGGGCGGTAGCCGGGTGGCCCGGCCACACGGGACACGCTTCACCCGCGGCACGATCGCACACCGTTACGATGAGATCCATCTGCGGTGCTTCCGGACCTGCGAATGCATCCCACGGCTTGCTCGACAGTCCGGCAACGTCGAAGCCAATCTCCGAGAGCACCTGCAGGGCCACCGGATGAACTACGCCCTTGGGATGACTGCCCGCACTGTAAGCGCGGATACGTTCGCGCCCTAAATGGCTGGCCAGTGCTTCGGCAAGAATGCTGCGCGCCGAGTTGCCTGTGCAAAGGAACAGAACATTCAGGGGACGCATGTCATCGCAACCATTTATCTAGAATAATCGAAGTATTGCCTTGCCATATGTCAACTCGATGACTGCCGAAAAGGAAGCGGGCACCCCTCGGTGCCCGCTTCGCTCATCTGTTCAATGACCCGACGACCGTGTGGCGCCTGGCGTACGATGCTTTCCCAAGCGGTCTACCAAGGTCTCACTTGCATCGTTGAGACCGAACACCTCAACGGTCGCGCCGTGCTCGCGCAGCTTCATCACTACCCGGTCGAGCGCATCAACGGCGGTCACGTCCCAGAAGTGGGCGTCCTTCAGATCGATGATGACCTCCTTGGGGACATCCAGATAGTTGAAGCTACTCACGAACTGTCCAGAAGACGCAAAGAACACCTGCCCCTTCACAACGTAGACGCGCGAGTCGGTCTCGACCTGGGTGTCGTCGATGATCAGCATCTTGCCGACCTTGCGGGTGAAGAACACCGCCGACAGGATCACGCCTGTCAACACGCCTTTGGCGAGGTCGTGGGTAGCCACGGTCACGATGACCGTGCCAATCATCACGACCGAAGAGCTCTTGGGATGAATGGCCAGCTCGCGCAGCGAGCGCCAGCTGAAGGTGCCGATGCTGACCATGATCATCACTGCGACCAGTGCGGCCATTGGAATCTGACTCACCAGGTTTGACCCATAAACAACCAGAAGGAGCAAAACCACGCCGGCCACAAGGCACGAGAGACGGCCCCGGCCACCGGAAGTGATGTTGATCACCGACTGGCCGATCATTGCACAGCCTGCCATGCCCCCAAAGAAGCCCGTTACGGTGTTAGCCAAGCCTTGGCCCGCACATTCGCGATTCTTCTGGCTCGGGGTATCGGTCATGTCTTCGACGATCTGCGCGGTCATCAGCGATTCCAACAAGCCAACGACCGCCAAAGTCGCCGAAACCGGCAGCAGGATCTGGAGTGTTTCCCAGGTGAATGGCACATCCGGAATCAGGAACGACGGCAGGCTGTCAGGCAGCGCCCCCATGTCGCCTACGGTGCGTACCTGGAAGCCGAAATACATGGAAGCGGCCGTGAGAACCACGATCGCCACCAATGCCGAAGGAACGGCTTTGGTCAGCAGCGGCAGCAGGTAGATGATTGCCAGACCCACAGCACAGATCGCATACACCATCCACGGCATGCCGATGAGCTCGGGAAGCTGCGCCATGAAAATGAGAATCGCCAGTGCATTCACAAATCCGGTCACCACCGAGCGCGACACAAAGCGCATCAGCGAGCCCAACCGCAGGGCGCCGGCCAGCATCTGCAGGACGCCGGCCAGGATGGTGGCGGCAAACAGATACTGAATGCCGTGCTCGCGCACCAGCGTGACCATCACCAACGCCATGGCGCCGGTCGCAGCCGAGATCATGCCAGGGCGGCCACCGGCGATGGCGATGATGACGGCGATGCAGAACGAGGCATACAAACCTACCCTTGGGTCGACGCCGGCGATGATGGAAAACGCGATTGCCTCAGGAATCAGGGCTAGCGCAACGACAATGCCCGACAGCAGGTCACCACGGATGTTACCGAGCCATTGCTGGCGCAGGGGATAAATTGCAGACATAGAAAATGATCTCCGCGCACAGCCGTGCGCGCCAAACGAAAGAAACAGGCACCCTTCCAGACCTATGTGTCTGGGTCGCTTCTTCAATCAAGCGTCAGGGTGGAGTCATCGCTAGCCGATCCGTTGGGTACTTGACGGTATATTGTAGACTTGCATAGCGCCTGAGGGGAAATCCGGCCGGCATCGCGGTCGCGTCGGTGTATTCTCAAGGGTAGCTTCCCAGATCCCAAGATCATTTCGCAGGCGAAGTCGACAAGCTGGTAGGCAGTTGATCAGATTGAATTGAGCTCTGACCGAATCGCCAAAGAAGAGGTGGACATTCGCCGCGGGGCCTATGTCCGCTATCGGCCAAAAGCGGTCAGTTGGACGGGTTGAACTGGGGCCGAAAGATTCTGCTCTCAGCCCCAGAAATGGCGATTAGACTGTCACCACGATCTTTCCAATCTGCTGATTGGCCTCAAGGAAACGATGGGCTTCCTGGATGTCACTCAGAGGGAAGGTCTTGGCGATTATCGGGCTCAGTGCTCCAGACTCCAGCCCCTGCAGAATAAACGCCTTGGCACGTTCAAGGACTTCTGGGTCGGCCACAATTTCTGCATAGAGATAGCCCTTGAGGGTTAGGCTTTTGCCCAGCACGGTAAACAGCGGGAATGGCGTCGGTTCCGAGCTGAGTGCACCGTATACCAGCAGAATGCCACCTCGGGCCATGCTCTGCGTGAGGGGCTCGAAGGACCGCCCGCCAACCGGGTCGAACACAACGCGGGCGCCTTGTCCGGCCGTTATCTCCATCACGCGCTCGACGATATCCTCTTCGTCACTCACGATCACATACGCGGCACCAGCATCCAGAAGGGCCTGTTTCTTCGCACGGGTTCGCGTGATTGCAATTGGTGTGGCGCCGACCATGCGTGCTATCTGGAAGGCAGCCAGACCGACACTGCTTGATGCCGCGGTGACAAGGACAAAGTCGTGTTGCCCGAGTTTGGCCTGCTCGATGAGTGCACCCCAGGCGGTGACGTACTGCATCCAGGACGCAGCAGCCTCTTCAAAGGACAACCTCTCGGGGCTCTTCACCACCAGATGAGCAGGTACATTGGCCAGCTCTCCGTAGGTGCCCCAACGGGCGATGTCCAGAGGCGGGATGAGAGCGACTGCATCACCCACCTTGATCCCGGTTACTGCGCTACCCACTGCAACCACGATGCCTGCGGCCTCGTAGCCCAGGCGGCTAGGGAACTCGGCTTCCTGTAGGTATGCGTGATTGCGAAACATCACCTCGGCTCGGTTCAAGCCAATCGCTTTGACGCCAATCTGCACCTCGTTTGCCGCCGGTGCCGATACGTCCAAATTTTCCAGCTTCAGAACACTGGCGTCACCGTATTCATGGATTCTGACAATGCGTGCCATTGCGGATACCTCGTTTTTGAATGGGCTTCGAAGTGCGCAGGAAAGGTCTGCGGCTAATCGAAGAGTGAATAAAATGTAATCATTGGTTGGTAGCGGATAAAGGCCTACTATGACGTAATATTTGAAACAGAGAGTTTTTAATGGATCGCCCGACCCAGATGGCTACGTTCGTCAGAGCTGGGATCATTCAGCCCTGCTGCGGATGACCTCAACCTATCCCCTCAGTTGGTGGGAAAGCAGGTAAAAATGCTCGAACAACACCTGGGGGTTTCCTTGCTGCATCGGACTACGCGCAGGCAAAGCCTCACCGGGAACACAATGGCGGCTATTGGCCGACACCCATCTGATGCAACAAACTCAAACCGGCCAAACGCGGTTATCTGGTAACTACAGAACCAGGGGGCGATTCACACAGCTTTTCACTCGATATAAGCGGGGCCTGACGCCGAAGCGGCAGGCCCTAAGCTCATTAGAATTCCTGCACCGTTGGGCGCAGAACGATCTCGTTAATATCCACTTCAGCAGGCTGCTCAATTGCGAAGGCGATAGCCCGAGCGACGGATTGAGCGGGAATTGCATGCTTGTAGAAGTCCACCACGAAATCGCGGCTCTGTTGGTGGGTGCTGCCGAATTTCAACTCGGAGTCCACAGCACCCGGTTCGATAGTCGTGGTGCGAATGCTGCCACCGACTTCGTGACGCAGTCCTTCGGAAATGGCCCGTACAGCAAACTTGGTGCCGCTGTACACCGTGCCGCCAGGGCTGAATACCTTCAGGCCTGCAACCGATGCGATGTTGATGAAGTGGCCACTGTTTTGTTTCTGGAAGACCGGCAATGCAGCCGCGACTCCGTACAGCAGCCCCTTGATGTTGATGTCGATCATGCGATCCCACTCGTCAGTGCGAGCATCACTGAGCGGTGCAATCGCCATCAGCCCGGCATTGTTGACCAGTACATCAATGCGCCCGTAGGTGTCCACGGTACCTTGAATGAGCGCTTTGACTTCTTCCTGAGAGGTGACATCGGTCTGATACGCGATTGCCTGACCACCTGCATTGGTCAGCTCAGTCACCAATGCGTCGAGTTTATCTTTGCGGCGTGCGGCCAGCACTACGCGCGCGCCAAGCGCAGCAAGGTGGCGTGCAGTCGCTTCACCCAAGCCACTGCTGGCGCCGGTGATAACGACAACTTTTCCAGAAATGTTATTGCTCATGTTGAGAACCTCATCGGCGGGTTTGTATTTCGCCATGGCTGATTAACCTGGCAGTGAACAAATCTTAGCCCCATGATTGATCTCAATAAATGGAAATTATTGGATTAAGCTATTCCTGAATATGGAACAAATAGGAGGGCAACATGCTTAACCGCTCAAAGCCGGCAAGGTGAGCCACACGACGGTCTACCGGTATGCACGCGAGCTCGGCTTGCACTCGCACTTGCGGCAACCGAAGCGGCGTCGCGGTTACGGCCAGCGCCGCACGGGCCGCTTCGCCGACCGCAAGCCGATTCAGGCTCGACCGCCTGAAGTCGCCGAGCGAAGCCGCATTGGCGACTGGGAAGGCGACTCGGTGCGTCCCGCACGCGGCACGGGCGCGGTGATCACATTGGTCGAGCGGCGAAGCGGCTTCGTGCGCCTGACCTGGAGTCCGGACGGCACCGCCGATGCCGTCTCGCAAGCCATCGAGTGCCGCATGGATCGGCTGGCCGACTACATCCACACCATCACCTTCGATCGAGGCAGCGAGTTCGCCGAGGACCGCAGGCTGGAGAGATCACTCAAGGCTGCGATCTACTTCGCCGATCCGCACAGCCCGTGGCAACGCGGCTGCAACGAGAACCTCAACGGCCTGCTGCCACAGTATTTCCCGCGCAGCCGCGACTTCTCGACCATCACCATGGAAGAGCTACAAGCCGCCGAGGATCGTCTCAACGACAGGCCCAGAAAGAGGCTCGGCTACCTAACCCCAAGCGAGGTATTCTTCAACCCCAACCACATTGCACTTCAACGTTGAATTCGCCGGGGGATTACCATTCAACCGGAGGGGTGAGCCACCGAGCCTCAGTGCCCCGCTTTTCAAGGTGTGTGCCCTACAGAGTCTTGCGACGCGTCAGGGCAAAGCTGGCAACGATCCAACGGCGACCAGCATTTCATCAAATACCGCTCGAACCCTTCCCGGAATTGGGCCACGCTGAGGCCGATAGACGTACAACCCCCATGCCGGAGGTTCTTCGTTCTCCAGCACTTGCACGAGCTTCCCGCTGGCAATGTAGGGGGCGGCCATGTAGTCCGCCAGTTGCGCGAACGCGATCCCGGCCAGCGCCGCTCCCATTTCCATGTCGGCATTGTCGGCGACGAGAGTGGGTGCGGTAGGTGTCCACTGGCGTCCCGCCTTGAAGTGCCAAGGCCAGGGACGGCCGGTATTGATATCCAAGGCCACGGTAACTGGCAGGCTGCTTAGCGCATCGATTTTTGCAGGTACGCCCACTTTCTTGATCAGGCGCGGAGCGGCAACGATGGGGAGTCGCATGTCGGCGGCCTTGCGTGCGACGAAGCGGCTATCGCGCATGAATCCGACCCTGATCCCGACGTCAATCCCTTCGTCAACCGTATTGCTGATGCGATCGGACAGGCGCACATCCAGCGTGATGCCCGGATGACGCTCGGCCACGCGCTCCAGTGCCGGTAGCACCGCTCTGGTGCCCAGGCTGTGCGGTGCGGTGATGCGAACCGTACCGGACAGAGAGGCCTGCTGGTCGGAGCCAGGCGTTCGCCACAGATCCTCGAACTGCTCCAATGCGGGGCGCACTCGGTCTAGCAGCCCTTCGCCGAAGGCGGTGATGCGCACCTGGCGCGTGCTTCGATGAAACAACACCTCGCCGTAGTGTTGCTCCAGTTGCTGGATGGCACGGGTTACACCTTGCGGAGAAGTCCCCAGCCGGGCGGCCGCATCGCGAAAACTGCTGCTTTCGGCCGCCACCCGAAAGATACGCAGTAGTTCCATTTCCTTGTTCATGACGCACGCCTCATGGCCGGTTCTGCTGCTCGTTGATTGTTCCAGATTGTGAAATTATAAAATCGAAACAATTCCATGTACAAGCGGGGAGCGGTTGCCCAGACTAACAGCACCCCGGAATGCTCCGCTCCGAACAACCCAATAAGGAACGCGAATGAACGCTGCCACTCTCATCACTGCCTACTACGACGCCTTCAACCGCGGCGACCGCGAGGCCATGCTGTCCATGTTGACCGATGACGTCGCGCACGACTTGAACCAGGGCGCTCGTGAGGTCGGTCGCGAAGCCTTCCGCGCCTTCCTGCAGCGCATGGACCGCTGCTATGGCGAGCAACTGCGCGGGATCGTGGTGATGGTCAGCGCCGACGGCCTGCGCGCAGGCGCGGAGTACGTGGTGCATGGCGAATACAAAGTGACGGACGACGGGCTGCCGGAAGCCAAGGGCCAGCGTTACGTGCTGCCGGGTGGCGCGTTCTTCGACATCCGCGATGGCAAGATCGCTCGTGTCACCAACTACTACAACCTCGGCGACTGGATCGCACAGGTTGGAGGGGACGCCTGAGATGACCAGCGACGTGCAGGTGCTGGTTCGTCGTGGTCCGGACATTGCCGAATGGTTCGATGCCGTGGCAGGCCTGCGGGCGAGCGTCTTCCGCAGCTTTCCTTACCTGTACGAGGGCGACACCGAATACGAGAAGCACTACCTCGCTATGTACGCCCGTTCGGCAGACAGCCTGCTGGTACTCGCGCTCGCTGATGACGTGGTCGTGGGTGCGTCCACGGGATTGCCGCTCGGCGATGCGGAGCCGGCCTTCCACGTGCCGTTCGCCGATCGAGGAATCCCGATGGAGACAGTGTTTTACTGCGGCGAATCAGTCCTGCTTCCGGCCTTCCGGGGCCTTGGCCTGGGCCATCGCTTCTTTGACGAACGCGAAGCGCATGCCCGTTCGTTGGGGGGCATGCAGTGGACATCGTTCGCGTCGGTGGATCGAGCAGACGACGATCCCCGGCGTCCTTCCAACTACCGCAGTAATGATCCCTTCTGGACCCGTCGTGGCTACGTGCGGCAGTCGGACATGAAGGTTACGCTGCCCTGGAAACAGGTGGGTGAGCCGAGCGAAACCGAGCAGACGCTCACGATGTGGCTGCGCCCCCTGGAGAACGCGAAATGAAAGTAGCAGTTGCGAAATACGCCGTGGGTCAGCCCACGGACTTCGAGGCATTCGCAGCGCGGCAGCGGCAGGTTCTGGAGGAGGCGAGCCGTGCCGGAGCGGAACTGGCCGTGTTGCCCGAATATCTGTCCCTCGAACTGGCTGCGATGTTCGAGCCTGGCATCCGCCAGGATTTCAACGCCTCGCTGGCCGCGCTGCAGGCCTTGCAGCCTGCGTGGCTGGACCTGTACACCGACCTGGCGCGCGAGCTGCGCATGACCATTCAGGCTGGTACGTTCTTGACCCGGGTTGGACCGGATCGCTATCGCAACCGCGCGTGGTGGTTTGCGCCGGACGGCACGCGTGATTACCAGGACAAATTGCAGTTGACGGGGTTCGAGAAAGACACTGGCGTCATCGAGGGGGGCGACGAACTCAAGGTGTTCGACCTGAATGGCGTGCGTGCCGGCATCGCTGTTTGCTACGACAGTGAGTTTCCATTGCCCGTGCGAGCCCAGCGAGAGGCGGGTGCACGCCTGCTGTTGGTCCCGAGCTGTACGGACACGAGGGCAGGTGCAACCCGGGTTCGTGTGGGCTGCATGGCGCGGGCACTGGAGAACCGGATGTTCGTCGCACAGGCCGTGACGACGGGAGCCGCTGACTGGAGTCCGGCGCTGGACACGAACACTGGCGAGGCCACGATCTATGCACCCATGGATCGTGGATTCCCCGAGGACGGCATTCTCGCGACTACTTGCGGCACGCAGACATGGGCGATCAGTGATCTTGACGTTGAGGCACTGGAACGAAACCAAGAACAGGCCCAGGTTGCGGTCGATCGTGACTGGGACGGACAGATGTTGCCTGCACTGCGGAAAGCTCGCCACTCGGGTCATCAGGTCGCCTAGCGACTCTTGAGCAAGCGCTTGATGCAGGTGCGCAATGCCCTGCAGCTGCTCAGCAGCTTGCGGCCGTTCGTGGAGCAGTCAACGGATGGATGGAAACCGTTCTGGAGAGCTATCTGCGGGAAGAATTTCCCAGTAGCGAAATCAGGAGCGATTCGCAGAACAAGTCCATTGACGAGACCATCTCTATCGTCCGCTCCTATCTGCGATAGAGGCACCAGGGTGCCCTCGATGAGGGCAAATTCAGTTAGGCAGTAAAGGAAGCGACATCATGAAATCACGTGCAGCAGTAGCCTTCGGGCCAGGAAAGCCGCTGGAAATCGTCGAGATCGACGTCGAGCCACCACGCAAGGGCGAGGTGCTCATCAAGATCACGAATACCGGCGTTTGCCATACCGACGCCTTCACCCTGTCGGGCGAGGACCCCGAAGGTATCTTCCCGGTCGTGCTGGGTCATGAAGGTGCGGGTATCGTCGTGGAGGTGGGTGAAGGTGTGACCAGCGTGAAGCCTGGCGATCACGTCATTCCGCTCTACACCGCCGAATGCGGCGAGTGCCTGTTCTGCAAGTCCGGCAAGACCAACCTGTGTGTCGCGGTTCGCGCAACCCAGGGCAAGGGGCTGATGCCCGATGGTACGACTCGCTTCTCGTACAACGGTCAGCCGGTTTACCACTACATGGGCTGCTCGACCTTCAGCGAATACACGGTCGTCGCCGAAGTCTCGCTGGCCAAGATCAACCCGGACGCCAACCACGAGCACGTCTGCCTGCTGGGCTGCGGCGTGACCACCGGCATCGGTGCCGTGCACAACACGGCCAAGGTACAGCCCGGCGACTCGGTGGCCATCTTCGGCCTCGGCGGCATCGGTCTGGCTGCGATTCAAGGTGCACGCCAGGCCAAAGCGGGGCGCATCATCGCCATCGATACCAATCCGGCGAAGTTCGAACTGGCTCGTACCTTCGGCGCGACCGAATGTCTCAACCCGAAGGACTTCGACAAGCCGATTCACGAGGTTCTGATCGAGATGACCGGCTGGGGTGTCGATCACACCTTCGAGTGCATCGGCAACGTCGACGTGATGCGTTCGGCTCTGGAAGCTGCCCACCGCGGCTGGGGCCAGTCGATCGTCATCGGCGTGGCTGGTGCTGGCAAGGAAATTTCGACCCGCCCGTTCCAGTTGGTCACCGGTCGCACCTGGAAGGGTTCGGCGTTCGGTGGGGTCAAGGGCCGCACTCAGCTTCCCGGCATGGTGGAAGACGCAATGAAAGGCGAGATCGATCTCGCCCCGTTCGTCACCCACACCATGGGCCTGGACGACATCAACAAGGCCTTCGACCTGATGCATGAAGGCAAGTCGATTCGCACGGTGATCCACTACTGATCACCCACTATCCATTCAACATCAGCCACCAAGGAAATCAACCATGTCCAATCCTGTCATTTCCGGCGACGGCATCTTCTCGCACGTCTTCGTCGGCGCCGCCGACCTCCAGGAGTCGACCGCGTTCTATGACGCCGCTCTGGGTGCTCTCGGCATCAAGAACCTCGGTCCTTTCGGCAACGGATGGGTGCTTTTCGGTCGCGAAAAGCCGGCTTTCATCATCGCCCGTCCGGGCAATGGTGAAGCGTCTTCCAGCAACGGCGTGACGGTCGGCTTTGCGGCCGCCACTCCCGCCGAAGTGGACGCCTTCCACGCCGCCGGCCTTGCCGCAGGCGGTACCGACGAGGGCCAGCCCGGCCCGCGTGGCCACCTGCCGGGTGCCTATGCGGCCTACCTGCGTGATCCGGCGGGCAACAAGGTCTGCGCGTACACCTTCGTCTGAAAGCCCGGAAGCTGAGGGCGTTCTGAAAAGGCCAGCACAAGCCTCTAGACGGCCAGCCTATTGGACGGACCGTGTAGAGCGGTGCCCGCTCATGAAGATGGCCCGCAGCCATGTGCCAAACGCATGGCTGCGGGCATTTGCTTTGAAGCGTGTTTTTTCACCAAGAAGAAATGAGGTCGTTGTGAAAGAGCCGGCCAACATCAATACGACGACCGTACACCCCACTGCGACCGCCACCGTGTACGGCATGCCGGCCTATACCGATCGTGCTGCCGCCGCGGGTGAAGTGCACGCGCGCCCGCATCTGTTGATTCAGGCCCCCCGCGGCATATTGCAGCTCGCTTTCATGACCGAAGGCGACCAGGCCAGGGATCAGATGGCGATGAGCGAGTTGTCCCATCGCTTCGGCGTTGCCGAACCCGACCATGCTACGCCGCTTCACGGCGTGACATGGGATGAAGGAGACCTGCACTGCGAAAAGCACACCGAGTTCTCGACGTATCTCTGGTGCGCTTCGCTGGATTCCGAGACGGGAGAGCCGTGCGGCGAAAATCCGTTCAAGCATGGATTTGTTCCTCCCGGCCCGGTCGTATCCGGCATCCGTTTGAGACTTCTTCCGTGGACGCAGGAAACGGAGAAGGAGGTCGATCGCTTCGATCCTGCCAGCCTGTGCTACTCGCTGGTGGAGAACGGCTCAGCGTCGCTTTGAGCTGGGTATGGAACCACAGCATCGGCTACCGCGGCTCTCGCATCATCATGCATGCGATTGCCGACAAAGAGCCCACGGCGTTGGACAAATCCGGCTCCCTGGATTGAGGTGCCAACGTTATCGGAACGTCAACTATCACAGATGCCAGGGTGAGGAACTTGGCCGATCTATTCACGACAAAGCCCAAGCCTCCCTTGGCCGAACTCCTGCGGCCCAAGGCGCTGGATGAATTCGTTGGGCAACGGCACTTGCTCGGCCCCGGCAAGCCGCTGCGTCTCGCGTTCGAGGCGGGCAAGTTGCACTCGTTCATCCTCTGGGGGCCGCCAGGCGTGGGCAAGACCACCCTGGGGCGCCTGGCCGCCAGTGCGACCAACAGCCGATTCATCGCCATCTCGGCCGTGCTGGCCGGGGTGAAGGACATCCGGCAAGCCATCGACGAGGCCCAGGCTGAACTGGACAACCATGGTCGATCGACGGTGCTTTTCGTCGATGAGATCCATCGCTTCAACAAGGCGCAGCAGGATGCCCTGCTGCCCCATGTCGAGTCCGGTCTCCTGACCCTGGTGGGGGGGACGACCGAGCATCCGGGGTTGGCGGTCAATTCCGCACTGCTCTCGCGCGCACAGGTCTATACCCTCGAACCGCTGTCCAGCGACGAACTGAACCAGCTCTACGAACGCGCACTGCCGCATCTCCAGGGCGTCACGCTGGACGCGGACGCGCTTGACCTGCTCAAGGGCTTTGCCGATGGCGATGGCAGGCGCTTCCTCAATCTGCTTGAGCAGGTGACGAATGCGGCGTCGGGCGCTGGCAAGACCGTGGTCGATGGCGAGTTTGCCAGGCTGTCCACCAGTCCATCGCTGCGCAGGTTCGACAAGGGCGGTGACGAGTTCTACTGGCAGCTCTCAGCCTTCCACAAGTCGCTACGGGGCTCCGACCCCGATGCGGCCCTGTATTGGCTGGCCCGCATCCTCGACGGCAGCGGCGACGTAAGCCAGGTGACCCGCCGCATGGTGGTGATGGCCAGCGAAGACATCGGCAATGCCGACCCGCAGGCGCTGCAACTGGCACTCAATGCCGCGCTGGCCTACGACAGGCTGGGCTCACCCGAAGGTGAGATACCGCTGGCCCAGGCGGTGACTTACCTCGCACTGACCCCCAAGTCGAATGCCGCCTATGCGGCCTGGGATCAGGCCAAGGCATTCGTCAAGCGCAGCGGTTCCCAGCCAGTGCCACTCCATCTTCGCAATGCGCCGACGAAGCTGATGAAGCAGATGGGCTATCGCGAAGGCTACCGCTACGCGCATGATGAGCCCAACGGCTATGCCGCTGGGCAAACCTATTTTCCCGAGGGCGTGGCGCGGCCGGGCTGGTACCAGCCAACGGACAGGGCGTCGAGCGAAGGCTGGGAGAAAGGCTTGCTTGGCTGCGCTCGCTCGATGACGCGACGCCGCCAAGCCCGGACGCTTGACCGACATCCCCCCGAAATCGGCCCATTGCTACCTCACGAACTACAGGATAAGAATATGCCAGACGCTTCTCTCGGTGAATCCTCTGCGAATATCAGACGGAGTCGAGTTGCCCGCTATCTACGCACGGAGTCTGGGGCGGCGGTGCTGCTGGTGATCGTCACGGTTGTGGCGCTGGCGTGGGCGAACTCGCCGCTATCCGATGCCTATTTCGGGTTGTGGCACCTGGACGTCGGGTTCAACTTTGGGCCGCTGGGCCTGCACATGGACCTGCATCACTGGGTCAACGATGGCCTGATGGTCATCTTCTTCTTCCTGATCGGCCTGGAGGTGCGTCAGGAATTCGCCCACGGGTCGCTCAGGGACCCCAGCCGTGCCCGTCTCGCCCTGATCGCGGGGGTCGCGGGTGTTGTGCTTCCCGCGCTGGTGTACGTCCTGCTCGTGGGGCTGGCCGGAGGTCAGGGCCTGCACGGGTGGGGGGCGGTGGTCGGCACCGATACGGCGTTCATGCTGGGCACCCTGGCGATCGTCGGTCCGCGGCTGTCTGGTCAATTGCGTGTGTTCCTGCTCACCCTGACCGTGGTCGATGACTTCCTCGCCGTGTCCATCATCGGCATCGTCTATAGCGAGGAGATCCGCGTCGTCCCGTTGTTGATCGCCCTTGCCAGTCTCGTCGGGTTGTGGTTGCTGGGGCGCACCCGCCAGTGGCGGGCAATGCCGTATGTGCTGATCGTGATCGTGCTGTGGCTCGCAACCGTGTATTCCGGCATCCATGCCTCCCTCGCCGGGATGGCCGCGGGGCTGCTGATCCCCGCCTATGCGACGCAACGTCACGGGGTCGTTGCGGCAAGACAGTTGTTCCGTGACTTCTGGCAGTCTCCGAGTGCCGCATCGGCCCGCGCGGTGGACTACGGGCTGTCCCGGGGTATCTCGGTGAACGAGCGGCTGCACGAGTTCCTGCGGCTGCCGACGGCGCTGCTGATCGTGCCGGTGTTCGCCTTGGCGAACGCCGGGGTGGACCTGCGTGGCGGGCTGCTCGCCGAGGCCTTTGGCTCGCCAGTCACGTGGGGCATCATCGCAGGGCTCGTGCTCGGCAAGCTCCTGGGCATCGGGCTCACCACGCTCGTCGCCATCCGTCTCGGCCTGGGCCGGCTGCCCGAGGGCGTCGGGGTGGGGAGCGTGTTCGGTGGGGCGGCGCTGTCCGGGATCGGCTTTACCGTGTCGCTGCTGATCATCGGGCTCGCGTTCGGCACGACCTCGGACCTGGGCCGCCAGGCGACGGTCGGCGTGCTCGTGTCGATGGTGTTCGCCACGTTGCTCGGGTGGCTCATCTTCAAGGTCGCCGCCCAGCGGTGGGGTGAGAAGACCGCGGACCTGCCGATGGTGCTTGAGCCGCCGGTCGATCCGGAGATCGATCACATCCGCGGGCCGGAGGACGCGCAGCTCACACTCGTCGAGTACGTGGACTTCGAGTGCGAGTACTGTGCGCACGCCACCGGTTCGTGGGACGATCTTCGCGCCCACTTCGGTGACGACCTGCGGTATGTGGTGCGCCATCTTCCGCACCACCCGCACGGGCCGATTGCCGCGCGTGCGTCCGAGGCAGCGGCGAACCAGGGGATGTTCTGGCCGTGGCTGGACTTCGTGTTCACCCGTCAGCACGCGCTGGAGCGCGAGGATCTGATCGGCTACGCCGCAGAGCTTGGGCTCGACGTCGATCGGTTCATCGCCGATCTCGACAGCCCTGCGGTGATCGAGCGTGTCGAGCGCGACCTCGCCAGTGCGGTCGCCAGCGGTGCGCACGCCACGCCGACGTTCTTCGTCGAGGGTCGCCGCCTGCGCGGCAGCTACGACGCCCGCTCTGTCACCGCAGCACTGGAAGCCAGCCGCCGCGGCACCCGAACTCAGGAAGTCCCGTCCTGAGCGGGACGAACTACAAGTCAAGAACATGCCAAACAATTCTTTCGGTGAATCCTCTTGTGCCGCTGCGGCCAGCGGCCTCGTGCAGGTGCGTGGCGCGCGCGAGAACAACCTCAAGGAGGTGGACGTCTCCATCCCGCGTAACGCGCTGGTGGTGTTCTCGGGTGTCTCCGGCTCCGGCAAGTCCTCGCTGGCCTTTGGCACCATCTATGCCGAGGCCCAGCGGCGCTACTTCGAGTCGGTGGCTCCCTATGCGCGGCGACTGATCGACCAGGCCGGCGTGCCGGACGTCGATGCGATCGACGGCCTGCCGCCGGCGGTGGCGCTGCAGCAGCAGCGAGGCTCCAGCAACGCGCGTTCCTCCGTGGGCAGTGTCACCACCCTGTCCAGCCTGGTGCGGATGATGTATTCGCGTGCCGGCGCCTATCCGGCCAACCAGCCGATGCTGTACGCCGAGGATTTTTCGCCCAACACGCCGCAGGGAGCGTGCCCGACCTGCCACGGCCTGGGCCATGTGTACGAGGTGACCGAGGCGAACATGGTGCCCGACCCCTCCCTGAGCATCCGCGAGCGGGCGATCGCCTCCTGGCCCCCCGCCTGGCAAGGCCAGAACCTGCGCGACATCCTGGTCAGCATGGGCTACGACGTTGACCGACCGTGGAAGGACCTGCCGAAGAAGGATCGCGACTGGATTCTGTTCACCGAGGAAACACCGACGGTGCCGGTGTACGCCGGCCTCACGCCGGCCGAGACCCGCGCCGCGCTCAAGCGCAAGATGGAGCCGAGCTACATGGGCACCTTCACCGGCGCCCGACGGTATGTGCTGCAGACCTTTGCCAACACCCAGAGCGCGCTGATGAGAAAGCGCGTGTCCCGGTTCATGGAGGGCAAACCGTGCCCCACCTGCCACGGCAAGCGGCTCAAGCCCGAGGCGCTGTCGGTCACGTTCGCCGGCGTGGACATCGGCGAGTTCATGCAGGTGCCGCTGGACCAGTTGGCGGCCTTGCTCGAACCCATCGCCCAGGGCGATTTCCGCGCCCATGCAGCGGGGGCGGCTACGGACAAGGAAGCGACCCTACGCGACCGTGCCGAACGCGCGGCCTCCGGCCGCGCCGTCCATGCGGTATCGCCCGACGTGCGCCGCACCTCGGCGCTATCGGAAGAAAAGCGCCTCGCCGCGCAGCGCCTGGCCGGTGGCGTGATGGCGCGCCTGCGTCAACTGCGTGGGCTGGGTTTGGGTTACCTGACGCTGGACCGAGCCACGCCGACGCTTTCAGCCGGCGAGTTGCAGCGCCTGCGGCTGGCGACGCAATTGAGTTCCATGCTGTTCGGTGTCGTGTACGTACTCGACGAACCCTCGGCGGGCCTGCACCCCTCCGACAGCCAAGCCCTGTACGACGCGCTCGACCGTCTGCGCGAGGCCGGCAACTCGGTGTTCGTGGTGGAGCACGACTTGGACCTGATGCGCCGTGCACAATGGCTCGTGGATGTCGGGCCGGATGCCGGCGAGCGTGGCGGCCGCGTGCTCTACAGCGGCGAGCCGGATGGCCTGCGCAAGATTGCCGAATCGCGTACTGCACGCTACCTGTTCGATGAGATCCCCGCGCCGGGAAGCCGGGCACGCGAAGCGACCGGCTGGCTGGAGCTGCAGGACATTCACCGCCACAACCTGCATGGCGTGAATGCGCGCATTCCGCTGGGCGTGCTGACGGCCGTCACCGGCATCTCCGGCTCGGGCAAGTCCAGCCTCGTCGCGCAGGCCCTGCCGGAGCTGGTGCTGCTGCACCTGGGCCACGAGCCGGAAGACGATGCGGCCGAAACCGCCACCAGCGAAGGGCCGACAGTGATCGAAGCGACTGGCGGTCGTCTGGCAGGCGACGTGGACGCCATACAGCGAATGGTGCAGGTGGACCAGAAACCGATCGGGCGCACGCCGCGGTCGAACCTGGCCACCTACACCGGCCTGTTCGACCATGTGCGCAAGCTGTTCGCTGCCACGCCCGATGCGCGACGCCGCCGCTATGACGCCGGGCGCTTCTCGTTCAACGTCGCCAAGGGGCGCTGCGAGACCTGCGAGGGCGAGGGCTTCGTCAGCGTGGAACTGCTGTTCATGCCCAGCGTGTACGCGCCGTGCCCGACGTGCCATGGCGCACGCTACAACGAGGCCACGCTGAAGGTGCAATGGAACGGGCGCAACATCGCCGAGGTGCTGCAGATGACCGTGGACGAAGCCAGCGAATTCTTCGCGGGTGAAGACGCTGTGGCAAGGCCACTGCAACTGCTGCGCGATATCGGACTGGGCTACCTGCGCCTGGGGCAACCGGCCACCGAGCTTTCCGGTGGCGAGGCGCAGCGTATCAAGCTGGCGACCGAGCTTCAGCGCAGCCAGCGCGGCCGAAGCCTGTACGTGCTCGACGAGCCGACTACCGGGCTGCATGCGTCGGACGCCGACCGGCTGCTGGTACAGTTGCAGCGCCTGGTCGATGCCGGCAATACCGTAGTGATGATCGAACACGATATGCGCGCGGTGGCCCAGGCCGATTGGGTGATCGACGTGGGGCCTGGTGCAGGCGCTGCCGGCGGCAGCATCGTGGTGGCGGGCTCCCTTCAGCAGGTGGCCCGAACGTCTGGCAGCAGAACCGCTCCGTTCCTTGCACAGGAGTTGGCGCGGGCCGAGTAGCTCAGTTCGCCAAATGTTGCCAATTTTCGCGGGGACTTGATCGTCGCCACACGACGGTGGCGATCAATGCCCGAATCGCGTCATCCTTCCTGAGTCAGAGCAAGATGGGGGTTGTTGGGCGGTATTTCGGCGAGTGCCAAGGACCCATCTTCGAGGAGGTAGCCATGCAGTCGGCGGGACTTCCTCGGGCCCGTGACTTCACAGGTCCAAGTGTTCAGTCCTGGGCTGCTTTCGATGTAGCTGCAGCTTCTCGAAGCTCTTCTGCACCCACTGCCAATCCTGTTGATTCTCCTGCTTGGCGAGTGCGGCCACTTCGGGATGCTCCTGCGCATAGCGTGTGGAACACACCCGGGCTGACCAGGCAGGCCGTGTCATTCACCGTATGCACGAGTACCTTCGCGTCGTTGATGATGAACCGTCGTGAGGCGATTCCCTGCTTCAGCCAAACCATGAACTGTTCCCCGGATGGCTTCGTTGCCGATGGCCCAGGCGTAGGCGCGGGTGCAGGCGATGGAATGGACGTCGCGGCTGTTGCTGGCGCGGGGGTGTGGAGGAACTCCTCGGCATCCTGGCCAACGCCGGCCGAATCACCCAAGCCCACCATCGCGAGCAAATCCTCCATGACGTCGGGCACGGGCTGGGCTGCGGGCGGTGAAACGATGGTGGTGCTGTCGCCCTCCCAAATCGGCCTCGGCACTACCTGAGCCGGAGACGATGTACGAGTTCGGCGGGCGGCGAAGCAAACCGAGGCAACTTATCAATTAAAGATCGTGATGGCGCACAACACTCGGTAGACGCCATCGATTCACAGCTTCGCAAGATCGAAGGGCAGAGCCTTGGGTATAAAGTGGCTCGTTTCTTCGGTCTTCTGGGGCGGTGACTTACGCGACCTGCAGTGTCGGATAGTCTGTATAGCCCTTGGCGCCACCTGCGTAGAACGTGTTGGAGTCAGGCGCGTTCAGCGGTGCCTTGGCCCTGATGCGTGCGGGCAGGTCCGGGTTAGCCAGGAAGGCGGTGCCAAAGGCCACAGCGTCAAGCTTACCTTCGGCAATAGCTGCTTCTGCCTCATCAGCGCTGTAACCCATATTGCCCACCAACACACCCTTGTACTTTTCACGCGCTACGGGCATGACATCGGCCTTCTGCACGCCGAAGAAATCGGCGCGCATCACGTGCAGGTAGGCTAGCTTGAAGGCATTGAGCCTATCGGCCACGAAGCCGATGAAGGCCAGCGGGTCGCTGTCTTTCATGCTGTTGAAGCTGTTGAGGGGCGACAGGCGCAGACCCACACGTTCGGAACCGATCGCCTGGGTCACGGCAGTGAGTACCTCGAACAGCAAACGTGCACGGTTTTCCGGCGATCCGCCGTAAGCATCGGTGCGCTGGTTGGGCGTGTCGCGCAGAAACTGGTCAATCAGGTAGCCGTTGGCGCCGTGTACTTCCACACCATCAAAGCCGGCGGAAATGGCGTTGCGTGCGCCTTGAGCAAGCGCAGCCACGATGCCGGGAATCTCTTCGACGGCCAGGGGGCGGGGCACCGCGTGCGGCACCTTGCCTTGGGGCGTGTGGATCTCACCCTCAATAGCGGTGGCGCTGCTGGAGACAATGGGGGCGCCATCGGCAGCGCCAGGGTAGGCTGCGCGGCCAGCGTGCCAGATCTGCATGAAGATGCGTCCGCCCTTGGCGTGCACCGCGTCGGTCACCTGCCTCCAGGCTGCAATCTGCGCGTCGTTGTAGATGCCAGGCTCATTGACGAAGGCCGATGTACCGGGCGCCACCATGGTGCATTCGGAAATCAGCAGGCCGCCGGTGGCTCGCTGGCTGTAGTACTCGGCCATCAGCGCGTTGGGCATGTGGCCAGCGTCGGCACGGGCGCGTGTCAGTGGTGCCAGAAGGATGCGGTTGGGCAGGTTGAGAGAACCTACTTGAAGTGGATTGAATAGCATGTGGATGAAAACCCAGATTAGTGAACAGAAAACAGTGGTAAAGCTAACAGTATTCCCAATACTCTGACCTTTGAAAGGTCACTGAAAACTATTTTGGCACGGCTGGTGCTTTCGCACCCAACGCACGATGTAGTAGACGCAAGTGGGTAGGCCTTTGCTTCGGACAGTTTCCCGGCGGTCTCCAGCCGTACATACACCAAACGCCTCTGGTCATCCACCGCGTCGCAACTCCCTGACACCCCGGCCCAGCTTACGGCGCAACAGGGCCCGCAGGGTCACCCCATCCGAGTACCCGACCTGTGCGGCGACCTGGTCGACGCTCGCGTTTCCGGTGCGCAGGAGATGCACGGCATGTTCCACGCGCAGGTCCTGGAAATACGACAGCGGTGTCTTGCCCAAAACGCTTTGCAGCCGCCGCGCCAAGGTACGCTCGCTTGTGCCCGCGGCGCTGGCCGCCTCGGCGAGCGAGAACCCCTTCGCGAGCCGACGTCTGGCCCAGCACTCGAAGCGCTCCACCATCGGGTCGGCATGCGCAAGGTGGTCGGGAATCACGAACTCGGCTTGCGAACTGCGTGTCTCGACCAGCAGATAGCGTGCCACCAGGGCCGCCAGCGCCGGACTGCGCTCCCGGATGATGCGCAAGGCCAGGTCGACGTGGGCCAAAGCGGCACCCGCGGTGGTGAAGCGTGTCGAGTTCACGATCATGCGTGACTCGTCCAGCGTGACGTTCGGATAGCGCTGCCGAAACATCGGCCCCAGCCACCATGACGTCGTCGCACGATGCCCATCAAGCAGGCCACTCTCTGCAAGCAAGAAACTACCGGAGCAAGCGGCACCTAGGTGCGCGCCAGCGGTGGACCACTGCTGTAGCGCCGCGACCGCGTCGGGCACGTCGGGGCGTGTGAGCCGAGCCGAGAGCGTGTCAGGCATCTTGTCACCAAACGCGGGCACAAGCACGACGTCTGGTTCCGGCATACCACGCGCAGTGACCACGGGGACCGTCAAGCCTTGCGCAGTTCGGATGCGACGCCGCACGCCCACCAGCGTGAGCTCTATGTGCGCGGGAGCCTGTGGCAGCGAGCCCGCCATCGCATTGGCCAAGCCCACTGTGTCAGTGAGCGCCGCAAGCCCCAGATCAAACACGCCATCACAAACAAGGATGTGGAGTTTCATGGCAACAATGATATCAAAGTTGTCATTATTGCCTATAGAGATGGTTGTTATGAGGATTTAGATTGCAGGCTCGTTGATCCATTCACCTAACCCATTTACCCAAAGGAATACATCATGACCAAGCTCGCTCTGTTTGTTCGCCTCGAAGCCAAACCCGGCCAGGAGGCTGCGCTTGCCGACTTCCTGGCCAGCGCACTGCCGCTCGCCAACGCCGAGTCCGGCACCACGGCCTGGTTCGCATTGAAGTTTGGCCCCTCGACGTTTGGTGTGTTCGATGCCTTTGCCGATGAGGCAGGTCGCCAGGCGCATCTGAACGGCCAGATCGCCGCGGCCTTGATGGCCAACGCCGTGACCTTGCTCAGTTCTCCGCCCAATATCGAGAAGGTCGAACTGCTTGCAGCCAAACTGCCTGCATGACAACTCGGCCTTGGCCCAATCAGCTCACGCTGCAGGATGGGGGTCACACAGCCCTACGTGCGACCCCTCACTCGTGTGATGACGAATGAGTTTCTCAATAGCCTCGGGTGGGACTTTCGTATGGTAGCTGTGCGCACGATACGCCTGGGCGTTCTTCCCAGCGCGGAGGCCCTCCTGTCTTGACCGCAGTTCCTTGGACCCGGTGTAGCGTAAGCCTGAATCGCCCCGGGATTCCCGGAGGCTCGTTGGCGTGAGTCACGTCTCCGTGACGTGCTGTCGCTGTTGATAGTAGTTCGCTTCGGCTTCGGCGGGTAGGATGTAGCCGATCGATCCGAGTAGTCGCCGGTGGTTGTACCAATCCACCCAGCGCAGCGTGGCCAGTTCCAGCTCTTCGCGACTGCGCCAGGAACGACGATGCACGACCTCGGCCTTTTACAACCCATTGATCGTTTCGGCCAGCGCGTTGTCGTAGCTGTCTCCGACGCTTCCGACAGACGGCTCGATGCCGGCTTCGGCCAGGCGCTCGGTGTAGCGAATCGACACATATTGCGATCCGCGGTCGCTGTGATGCACCAGCGCGTCGCCCGGACGCCGCGCGTGAAGCGCCTGTTCGAGCGCATCGAGCACGAATTGGGTCTGTTGGCTCGACGACAGCTTCCAGCCGACGATTCGCCGTGCGTAGACGTCGATGATGAAGGCGACGTAGGCGAATCCCTGCCAAGTCGAAACAAAGGTGTAGTCGCTGACCCACAGTTGGTCCGGACGGTCCGCTTTGAACGTGCGATGCACCAGGTCCAGCGGACAGGGTCGGGCCGGATCCGGATGCGTCGTCCGAACCGACTTTCCGCGCACAACCCCGGCAATCCCGAGTTTTCGCATCAAGCGTTCGACCGTGCATCGCGCCACCTCAATCGCCTCGCGGTTCATCTGGCGCCACGTCTTGTCGGCCCCGTAGACCTCGTGGTTCTCCGTCCAGACACGCTGAATCTCCGGCATGAGCGCAAGGTCACGCCGGACGCGCGGCGACGCCCGGAGCGTGTCCCGGCGCCGCGCAGCATGCTCCCGGTACGACGACGGAGCGATCTGCAGAACGCGGCAGATCGGCTCGACTCCGTAGACGTCGCGGTGCTCGTCGACGAACGAGCGCATCACTTGGTGCGGCGGTCGAGCTCCGCCTGGGCAAAATACGCCGACGCCTTGCGCAGGATCTCGTTCGCCTGGCGCAGTTCGCGGTTCTCGCGCTCGAGCTGCTTCAATCGCTCCAGATCCGACGTCGTCGGCCCGGCACGCATGCCTTGGTCACGCTCGGCCTGCCGAACCCAACGACGAAGGGTCTCGGCCGTGCAGCCGATCTTGCCGCTGATCGAACCGATCGCGGCCCACTGCGAGTCGTGGTCCTTCTGGTGCTCCAGCACCATCCGGACGGCCCGCTCCTGTACCTCGGGGGAAACTTCGACTTTCTCATGGCTCCATCCTCTCAAGTGATGGAGCCTCCGGGGAAGCCGGGGCGATTCATACAGTCAAACGAGTGACTTGTTCAGACCTTCCCTAAGGCAAAGCCGGCAACGACCCAATAGCTGTCTGCAATTCATCGAACACGACCCGGACTCTCGCTGGCACAGGGGCGCGCTGAGGCCGATAGACATACAAGCCCCAAGCCGGGGGCTCTTCCTTCTGCAGAACCCGCACCAGTTTTCCACTGGCGATATAGGGGGCCGCCATGTAGTCCGCCAATTGAGCAAACGCAATTCCGGCCAATGCGGCGCCCATTTCCATGTCGGCGTTGTCCGCGATGAAGGCTGGCGACACAGGCGTCCACTGGCGTCCTGCACTGAAGTGCCAGGACCACGGTCGCCCGGTAATGATGTCGATGGCCGCTGTCACCGGAGAACCGGCCAGTTCATCGACTCCATCCGGTGTTCCCACCTTCTTGGTCAGACGCGGAGCTGCAACGATTGTAAGGCGCATATCGGCAGCCTTGCGCGCGACGAAACGACTGTCGCGCATGAACCCGACCCTGACCCCGACATCGATCTTGTCGTCGACCGCATTGCTGATGCGATCAGACAAGCGCACACCAACATGATGTCGGGATGACGTTTGGCAAAGCCCATCTCTCCGGCAAGGTTGCGGCGGCCTTGATGGCAAAGGCCGGGGAATTATTCTCCGAGCCGCCGACCATCGAGAAGGTAGAGGTGCTTGCGGCAAAGCTGCCCGGCTAGGCAACTCGGCAGGCGTAGACAGCCGAAACCGCCTTCGGGCGGTTTCAATGGCTGCTGGCTCGAAAACAGGGGCCAGTGCAAATAAAACCACCCCTTCGATGGGCGGCTCGACAGAATTGCAGAGGCGCACGACACATCGTCCGCTTTGGGTCGGTAGCGGACATTGCCACCTTCCCTTACGGTCGGTCTGGGCCCATGTCCGCTTTCCGCCAGAAGCAGACTCTAGGGGGAACTCCAAGCAATCGTATGCATCATCATGCCGACTGAGCGGACGCGGACGAGCTGATCGAGATCGGCCGGGCCGGTGTACTGGACTAAGCACGCTCACGCGATTCGATCACCCAAATTAGTGTCGATCAGTTCTGCTACGAGGTAGATTCCTGGATGAAATCGTTGTTGCAGTGCGTTGAGTGCACCAAGTCGGGCAGCGTCCAACCGTACCTGTTTGTAGGCGACTACTACGATGGACACACGGTCGAGGCCACATGTCCGCTCGGCCACGCAGCATTCTCCATCGTCCAGAACCCAAAGTTCGAAACGCTGCTGACCGCTGCCGCAGACGCATTGATCCATGATCAGACGCTTCAAGCTGTCGCATGCCTGGCTGCGTCGCGCGAGCGACTTTTCGAGCTTGCGATCCGTGTCTTCGCCCGGTCCAGCGGTGTTGATCCGGGCAACTTCGAGGCTTCGTGGAAGGAGGTGGCCTCGCAGTCTGAGCGGCAGTTCGGTGCTTTCTTGTTTCTCTATCTTGCTGCGACCGGAAAGCCCTACGAGTTCGACAAGAAACTGGCTACTGCCCGGTACGCGGCGCTCCACAAAGGCGAGATTCCAACGACAGGCGAAGCATTCGATTACGCAGGCAAGGTCTACCAAGAGATCTCGAACTTGGCGAACTACCTGCGGACTGATCACAAAGAGTCGCTGCGTGCCGTGCTCCACGAAGAGAACATGCGTAAAGCCGGCCGAGCTCCCAAGGGTGTTCCAGTAGGAACCATTGCACTCTTCAGCATCTACGGAATCGAGGCAGAAGAGAACAGGGCAAATTTCAAGGAAGCGTTCGATCAGTACAGAGACTGGTTGCCCGCGCTACCGGAAGTTGCGGAATCGACACAAAAGGCTTCTGGCGTGCATACGACAAGGAGTCATCCGCCGCACTCCGAATAGAACCTTGCTTCCATGGTTCGCTGAGGCGGGATCCGCTTCGTACGCATTCCGATTCATGTGACGTCACATGATTGGACGTTAATTGAGCACTTCAGAGTGTCTCGGTTCGGAGGCACGTATTTTCGACAAGGCATACTACAGATACTATTTGGCAACAGGCATACTTGATTCACCTCAGTAACCTTCTCACTCGCACATGTCGAGCTTTCTCAACCCTGACGCTCTGCGGCTCTTCTTCGGCCCCCATTTCGACGTGGATGTCGCCATGGACGCGGTCATGCGGTACCAAGGCGTGAATGTCCTCAAAGGCGAACTTCGTGATTCAGCGACCACAGGTGTCCCGCACACGGGTATCCGGCTTGTCGGCCATCACGACGTGGACACCGGGTCTTCGATTTTCACTTTGATGCTGGAGCCCGGTCATATGAGCGGGGTAAGTTTTTTCGCTGAAAGCAAACATCGCTTGTTCGGAGGCAGCACACTGGTGTGCGTGCCCCTGCTTTACTGCTCGACGGAGTACACACCTACCGGTGATCACATCGTCTATCGGCATACCTACAAACGGCCACTGTTCACTCAAGAAGAGCTTGAGAGAATTAAAAAGAGTGGAACCGCAGAAGAGCAAGTTAAGGCGTTTGTTTTCACCAAAAGCCGTATCGGCTACGAGACGATCAAAGGCATGAGCTATGTCGGCCGATCTCGGCGCTCGTGGCAGCAAAGATACATGGAGCACGTTGAAGAAGCGCTGGAAAAGAACTCGAACCGCCGCTTTCACGAGGCTATGCGGGGGATGCAGGGCCAGAACGTGATCTGTGTGCACGACATCTCGGCTTATGGGATCCCTGAGGCCTCAGCCAAAATGATCGAAAGGCAACTGATCAAGACTTCCACGTTGTATCCGATGGGACTAAATATGCGGATCTAGACCCGTGAGAGTTCATCCGCAACGTCATCTTTCTGGTGGCAGGAAATCGACCACTGGCGCAGTGTCCGCTTCCGGCCAAGACTGGACCTCGACTATCCAAAGGTGCACAAATTGAGGTGTTCTCGACACTCTGCAGTAGAATCTAAGCAGATTTTTCCGGGGACTCAGCTCTCCATCTAGCAGTGACAATCCTCTTCGATCAGCAACATAGGCGGGTGTAGGCGTCCTTCACGAAGGAAACTACCTTCGGTGCCAAGCAACGGTGGCTTCCCGATCCCTACAACACGATTGGCTGGCGCGGTGATCGGTACCGGGTTACTCGCGTGCTCCTGCTACCCGCACCTAGCTTAAGGCAGGGCTGATAGCGACGGTGCTACAAGTCTCTACCGGCACCTGTCGCGGGTCTCCGCCGCTTGGTGCACCTCTACGCCTACTATAGATTGAGGTCCATCAGCGAGATTCCATCGGCGAAGGGTGGCGACCTCTCAGAGGCCCCCCCCTGCCGGAAGTCCAGGCCTAAGTGACCGCATCAGCTTTCCGAGCCATCCGTACGGCCCGTGCAATGTGACAGCTGATCGGTCTCAGTTGGCTCTAGCCGATCTGGCCGAACCCGACTGGCGGTGCAGCCCCACGCCGAGCTGCACTGCCAAATTACAGGATACGCTGGCATCTAGGCCAAACTGATGTTCCACAATATCCCCCGGCCGACGTCTTGGATCTTGCCACTCTGACTCGGGGAAATCTGGCTTCGAACCGCAAAGAATGACCTAGGAAGCTCGAACTAAAAATTAGGAGAGAGAGAGAATGGAAAAGCTCAAGCTCCAACTGGAGAACTGCTACGGAATCCGCAAGTTGGACGTCGTGCTGGACTTCGCCGGCACGGCAGCTATCGCCATCTACGCACCAAACGGCTCGATGAAGAGCTCTTTGGCATGCACCCTTCAGGACATCGCCAATGGAAACCCATCGCGCGACAGAATTTTCCCGAACCGCGCGACGGTCCGCGTGGTCAGCGATGAGAACAATGCCGACCTCGTTGCTAGCGATGTACTCGTGCTTAGGCCATTTGAGGATTTCGCCAGCAATGGAAACGCCACCGCTACGCTCTTGGTGAATGCCACACTTCGTGAGGAGTATGAAGCGCTGCACACTGGAATCACCGCTGCGCGAGCAGCACTTGTCATGGCGATCAAGACCACCTCGAAAACCAGGCGCTCTGTGGAGCGCGAGATTCTGTCAACGTTTGCGCCTGCAGACGGAGATTTCAACACTGCTTTGGTTGAGCTTAAGGATGAGCTGTCAAAGGACTTGAAGCCAGACTTCAAGGATGTCCCCTACGACGTGCTAAACGATGAGAAAGTCGTGGCATTCTTGGGCCAAGGTGATTTCCGCACGGCGATCAACGAGTACACGAAGAAGTACAACGAGTTGCTCGCCGCGTCGAAGTACTTCAAGAAGGGAGGCTTCAACTATTACGCGGCTACCAACGTCGCCAAGGAGCTGAAGATCAGTGGCTTCTTTAAGGCAAATCATACCGTTCGACTCAGCGGAGACGAAGAGAAGGAGATCAAATCCGAGACAGAGCTCCAAGCTCTTGTTGATGCAGAGCGCGCCAAAATCTCTGAGGATGCTGCTCTTCGGAGGAAGTACGAAGAGCTTGAAAAGCAGATCCAGAAGAACGCGCAGGTTCGCGAGTTTGAGGCGTACATGCAGGGGCACGAGGAACTGCTGCCCGAGCTGGCCGATCCAGCGGCCCTGAACAAGAAGCTCTGGCTGTCCTATCTGAAGGCGAATCACGATCTATACACTGACCTCATCAACAAGATCGAGAACGCTGCGGTTCGCTCAGCCAAGATTGAGGCGCAGGCCGGCCAAGAGCACACACAATGGCAGGGTGTGATTGATATCTTCAATAGCCGCTTCATCGTCCCGTTCCATCTCGAGGTGGCCAACAAGGTTCAAATTGTTTTGGGAACGGAGACAGCACCGCGCCTGGGCTTTGTCTTCAAGGAGGGGGGTGATCAAGCACAAGTCGAACGAGACACGCTTCTACAGACGTTAAGTACTGGAGAAAGAAGAGCGTTTCACGTATTGACTATGTTGTTTGACATTGAGGTACGCGGCTCGGCAGGCAAGCAGACACTCCTAGTTGTTGACGACATCGCCGACTCTTTTGACTACAAGAACAAGTACGCCATCATCCAGTACCTTTCCGACTTGGCTGAAGGCCAGAATTTCAAACTGCTCATCTTGACCCACAACTTTGATTTCTATCGGACCATCGAGAGCCGTCGTCTCGTTCATCGGAAGAACTGCTTCATGGTGTCAAAGACAGCCACTGGGATAAGTCTGGAGGCTGCCCAGGGCGTGCGTAACGTCTTCATCAATGTGTGGAAACCCGCATTTTTCACCGATAACCGCAAGAAAATCTGCTGTATTCCCTTCATGCGCAACCTGATTGAGTACATGAAGGACGAACAAGATCCAGACTATCTTCTCCTCACGTCCCTGCTTCACTGGAAGGCCGGTACAGATCAGATCACCGTGGCGGATCTTGATGGCATCTACTCCAGGCTCTTTGGCATCAACGGACAGTCTGGCAACCCTGGAGAGCGACTCATCGATATTCTAGGCATTGAAGTCGCTACTTGTCTGCAGGCCCCGGATGGAATCAACTTCGAGAATAAGGTTGTGCTGGCGATTGCTACGCGCCTGCAAGCAGAGCGATTCATGGCGGGGAGGATCAACGATTCAGCTTGGCTGGCTGCGATCACAACCAACCAGACTCAGGCGCTACTGAAGCGCTATCGGAACGACTTTCCTGCCGAACTTCCCAACATTGGCGTCATTCAGCGCGTCCTACTGATGACGCCGGAGAACATTCATCTGAACTCTTTCATGTATGAGCCAATCTTGGACATGTCCGATCAGCATCTTCGCCGCGTCTACACGGAAGTCGCCGCATTGGTCTAGCGGCGGAGGCTGTGCTTCCTGCATTACGGCGACCAGCGCACCGCCGCCGATGACCACGAACTAGTCCCGGAGTTTCGCAAACCACTGGCCAAACTCCGGCGCGCCGGCGATCAAGCGAAGACCTCATCGAGCAGGTCCCGCAGCGCGCCGTCCAGTCTCGGGTCGCCCTGTCCCTGCAGGGACAAGTACAGCGACAACCGGTCCACGGCGGCGCCCGCGCCGCCCAAGCGGGTGGAATAGGCCCAATGCTGCACATCTGCGTAGCCCTCGCCGGCCACGGGGAACCATTCTGGTTCCGGATGCCCACGGAAGTAGTCTCGCGGAATCGCCGCGACCGGCCGCGCTGGCGCTGCCAGTTCGGTGAACACGGACAGACCGGTTTCCCCTGCAGCACGACAATCATCGGCCGGCAGCATGGCCAAGCCACCCTTGCCGATGCCGGTTGTGCGCAGCACCGGCGAGCGCAGCCGCCGCAGCGCCGCCTCCCACAAGGACCGTCGCGTTTGCAGGAACCGCAGGCTCGTCTCCCGTCCCTTGCGCCGGGCGCTGACCAAGTTAGCCGCCACCAGTTCGCGGGCTACCCGCGAGGCGGTCATTCGCGAATAGCCTGCCTCGCGCGCAAGTTCGAGCGGCACCCACGGGACGCTCCCAGGGATGCCGCGCTCCTCAAAATCGGGCCGCAGTAGAGCGGCGATCAGAACTGCTTGCGCTGGGTGGCTCAGGTGCTTCCCAACGGATAGGGGCACCGGTGGAGACGAATCGCGCTCGCGCAGGCTCATCAGGAAACTCGGAGCGAACAGCTGGCTGCCAGGCACAACGAAATCCACACGAGACTCGATGAGCCTGGAGCGAGTGTATGGCGACACGCCCGAGAGCACGAGAACGACCCTCAAGCCGGCCTTTTCAGCCAGCAGGTGCACCTGTGCGATCAGCCGAGAAGGTGGCGTGGGTTCCGCCTGTGTCGGGACCTTGGCCAGCAGCACCCGCAGGCCCAGCAGATCAATCTCGGCTAGGCGGAACATGCTGTTGAGAGAGTGGGGCAAGAAGCGCGCCTTGGAACTAGGCCTGGGCTCGAACTCCGCGACCATGTCGGGTAGTAAGTTCTGGAGGTAGTGGGCAGCAGCCTGGAGGTCGTTCATACAACCGTATGTAACAAAGTAATCTGACAGTATCACAGAGCGGTTACGATCTAATCTGTCCGTTACAATCCCGTGCATGATTTACCCTGCTACCTAGGCAGGCGAGCGCTCCACTCAGACTCGAGTTGCTTCCTCCTGCTCACTGGGGAGTTGACGAAGGGCCGCAAGCAGCAGGTCATACGGGAACTGGGGGTGTGCCCCCCTCGCGCCAAGCGGTCATCCGACGGCCTTGAATCCATTCGGCGCACTAGCTTGGCATTGCGCGGATGCATCTGAACTGGCCAATAGACTCGGCATCTAGAGGCAATTGGACACTTACGCGTGCCCGTGCGCTCACGCGCCATTCTGCCGGGCGTACCAGGAGGCTCACGATGTGGACAAGGCCGCTCGATGCGCGCAATGTGCGCTGTGACCATTTGTAAGACGGAACTTCCCGTGCGGCCGACCATACTCGCATTGGATCTTGAGGGAACTCTCATATCCAATGCCATCAGCCAGATCCCCCGACCAGGTTTGCGTAGCTTTCTGGACGAAATGCGTTCAAATTTTGACAGTCTTGTCCTTTTTACCACCGTGCCGAAAGATCGTGCGCAAGCAATTGGAACTCTCTTAGCGAAAGAAGGCAGCGTCCCTGCTTGGTTCTCTGGGCTTCAATACATTGATTGGTCGGGAAAAACCAAGGACCTGCGCTACGTCTCCCCATACCTTGGCAATGCGCTGCTACTCGATGACCATGGTCCGTACGTCCATCCCGGACAAGAACATCTCTGGGTTGAGATTCCACTCTTCGGGTCTCCTTATCCGCCAGACGATGACGGACTAGAGGTAGCCTCGCGCCTTATTCGCGCACGAATCAGCGAGCTTATCAGCGCGAGCAACGAAACTCGCCGAACAGAGCCGCATTGAACATGCGTCGGCCCTGCAGCTATCCGCGACCGCCATGGCGGCGTTCGGCCCTCAACCCCATGAACGGCCGACGCTATACTGGGCGCAAGCCGTCCCGGCATGTCCTTCCATACACTACGGCTCTTTCTGTCGCCGAAATCGCGTACTGAATGAAGCGCCAGGTCGGCCGAAGTTCGGTGTGCTATCGACCACCTGGAGCGCTATGACCACAAGGACCTTGCAACTGGTTCGAGCCTCAAGTAATCAGCCAATGTCGGGGAATTGTTACTCGTGCAGCGCAGGCGCCGACCCAAGGCCGCTCCAACCTCTAGCTCGCCCGGCTGCGCAATCGCTTAGCCTTCAGCATGGCCATTGGACTAACGGTGGGCACTGGTACTAGCGTGGTCAGGTGCTGTTCTAATCCCAATGCCTTGAGGACAGAGATCAGCGTGTGAACCGTTGATCCTTGCCCACTCTCAAGCTGCACCAATGCTCTGCGAGAGATCCCGGCTTTATCGGCCAACGCTGCCTGGGACACGTTGGAGAGAAGGCGACGCGCCCTCAACCGCTTTCCCAGGGCTTCCGCAATCTCTTCAGGAGACTGGACTGGCATGTGACTCATTTGCGCGCAAAAGTGCTCATTAGGGCCTCTCTTCACAGGTTGTGCGCGGAATGCTGCGCAATCCCAGCCTCTCCGTGCCCCGTAAAAATGGCAATGAAAGCAAGGCAGCGCCCCATTGTTACACTCGGATAAGGGCAGCCAGCTTAGCGGTTCCGACTAATGCTCGCACTGTAGCGACCATCATGTCCTCCCGAGGGCAAGCGGGCGGCCGCCATGACCATGCGGCGGCCGAGTTCTTCTCTAGCGCTAGCGCCTCGGAGCCGGTGCTCCTGAGGAGGTCGGGCTACGTGCCATTTAGTGCTGGACGCTATTTCTGAGGCGTCTAAGATCATCGATAGCACAGCTTCCGGGCGCCTCAGCGCGGTGCACGACGTCCACCTATCCCATGAGGGCTATCAGAGACGGTTGAGCCTGTACCTCAATGGCACAGTGGTTGACCGGAGAACGAGCACCGTTGACCGCACGATTGCTATTGGCGCGTCGCTCTCAGGCTTCGTCACACGGCCGGATGACGAGCTAGGCCTATCCATCGCAACCAGCCATCTGAACAGCCGGGTTTCAGCAGACCGCCGCTTGCGGGAAGTCTACGGATCTGGCGTCCGGCCAGGCAACGATGAGTTCGCGGCGGAGTTCTACTACCGAGTGAAACTCGGGCCGCACCTGTCATTCAGCCCAGATCTCCAGTGGATCAAAAGGCCCGGCGGCAACGGAGACCGTGGAGATGTCGTCATCATCGGTGCCCGTACGTCCGTATCGTTCTGAGGCCGCTAGAAGCGTAGGTAGGTGATCATCCGCTTGCGCGCCATCGGTTCTGCACGCCTTTCGGCGTAAGTAGCTTACTTCAGAACCAAAAACGTGTCTGACGGTAGTGCCCGTATCGCTTGCTAGTTCCCCCTCAAGTTCTCTACTTCATTTGGGCGGCGACAGAGCCTCCCATATGAAGCTCGTGTGAGCTGGCATGAGATTCCTTATGGCAATAATGCTCAAAAAGCGACCGCAGCCAATCTAGTCATCCACGACTTCCTGAGGACGTACGCATGCGGCTTACTAGCGCGACCATTCTTGCCAGCTCCGTCTTTCTGACTGCCGTTTCGACGTCATACGCCGAGGACATTCTGGTGGAAGGCGGATATGTGATGACGATGGATCCCGGCGTCGGCGATCTAGAACAGACTGACGTTCTGATAAAGGGAGGACGCATTGTTGCCATCGGCAGAGGCCTCAAGGCGGGCACCGCTAGGCGCATCCAAGCAAAGGGTGCGATCGTGTTGCCGGGATTCGTTGACACCCACTCCCATCTTTACGTCACGACAATGCGTGGTCAGTTCCGGAACAAGGAAGGTCAGTTCTTTCCTGTGAGCTCGAAGCTTGCAGGATCAATGACACCACATGATGTCGAAACCGCAATGCATCTTGGTGCACTGGAGCTGATCAGCAGCGGAATCACCACCACGGCAGACTTTTTCGACAACGTTATTGGCCCCGCGCATGGGGAGGCGGGATTGCGCGCACTTCAGCGATCTGGAATTCGTGGGACGCTGTACTACGGGGGACCAGATAAGACCACGAAGCACCCGATGAATCTCGATCAACTTCGCTCTATTGCCTCTAGGCTGGACAAGAGTGCCCAAGTGGGCGTCGGCTTGGCGTGGCGGCTACCACGTAATCGTACCGATGCTCGCAACTGGGCCATGCGTCAGCAAGAGTTCGATACAGCAAATGAGCTGGGACTGCCTATCCAGGTGCATGTGAGTGGCGAACCTGGCCCAATGCTTGATGCACTCATTGAGCGTGAGTACCTATATCCAAACCTGACCGTGGTTCATGCCCCGGATGCCAGCGCGGAACAACTCAGAGTTCTAGAGGCAGCTGGCAGCAGCCTGGCCGTGACGCCTATCAGCGAACAGCGCGTTGGATACGGGTTAACCCGCTTTGATCAGTTCGCACTCGTCAGTAAGCAAGGGCTCGGCATCGATGGTAATTCGCTAGCTGGCAACGCGGAGATGTTCGCCACCATGAGACTTGCATCCCTTACTTGGAGTGGCGGGGCACGTAGCGAAACGGCACCGGATGCGCGGTCCTTGCTTGAATTGGCAACGATAGGCGGCGCAGAGGTCGTCGGTATGGCAAGCGAAATTGGCACACTGTCCGTGGGTAAGCGCGCTGACCTGCAGATCATCCGCTTGGACTCGTTGAATCTCGCAGGCTTTGGCGGCGGAGACCCTTCAGCCTTGCTGGTCCACTCGGCACACCCAAGCGACGTTGACACAGTGATAATCGGCGGACGGGTAGTCAAGATCGATGGCGACTTGGTCGATGTAGATCGACCCAAGCTTCTGCAGGATGCGGAAGGATCTGCGCGTGCTCTTACGTCAAGGGTAGCGGAACGCGATTGATAGCCTTCGAGGACATCCACGTCCCAGCTAGTAGTGCTAAGTGCTATCCCCAATAGAGGGCTCGAGAGATTGGTGGGAACACGCCCCGCGAGAGGAAATGAATAGGTGCATGGCCTGCCTTGACTCCATGGCCTCCAATGGCAGCTCGATTCTCAATCGATAGCAGATTGATCTTGCATAGGCGATCTGGGCTTTGGTTGGCCGCTTTATGTCCCAGTCCAATAGCTCCGGCACCAGGCGCGAGAATTCGGCAGCCAGTCGCCTCGAGATCGCACCTGAATGGCCTCCCTGCTGGAGCTTCTCGAGCTGACGACGTAGGTCGAGCTCCGACTCTTTGGTTAGGGAGAGCTCCAACGTGAACTCTGAGTCTGAATCCACCAAGAAGAAGCTCATTTCAGCACCCCAGCAGGTTACGGGACAGTCACCAGCGCCAAGGCCTCGATCACCAGTGCCGGCCGGACGCTACCGTAAGTACTGTAGACCAAAAGTACTGCACGACGAAAGCTTAGGGCGTGAAAGCGCCACCGCCCCAGCAAGCTCTAGGGACTGCCATTAAGGAGGGCAGGCTGGCGCTGGGCGTCTCCCAGGAAGAGTTTGCAGCTCAACTCGGTATGCATCGGACGCAGCTTGGCCATATCGAGCAAGGCAAGAAGGACTGCCGGCTCTCCACGATCATCCGGATTGCAACGGCTCTGGATGTGCCGGCTTCGTCCTTACTTACATCAGCTGGCCTTTGATGGGCCAACCAGTCACGCCAGCAAGTTGGCGCTAGCACGCGGGGTCGTGACGTTAGCGACACGACTACCGATGAGGATCCAACTATCGAACTAGCTTCGGTCCTTTGTCGGTACGCCGCTTGAGCCTGTCACTACGCGCACGCTCCTGCGCGAGCTTCTCGCGAACATCTGTCAGCTCGCAGGCCAGCTCCCCACACAGCGTTGTAAGTACCTTCACTTTCGCCTTCTCAGATTCATATCTGACTCTCAACATCTCCAGCTTCAGAGCATCAGCCGCCCGGGCGCTCGGAGCATCCTGCGCAGATACCGCATCATTGAGCTTGCCCAAGGCCACTCTGTGTGATTTATAGAAAGCTTGTCTACTGATACCGCATGCGGAAGCGATGGAGACCACCGTAGGCTTAGGGCCACCCGCCCTCCAGCGAGCAATCTGCGCCTCAGTCTCGGCTAGAACTATCTGGCGCATCAGAGGCTACTCCCTATTTTCTTCAGGATCAGCTCCGTCGAAGCCAGGCGCTCTTCAGCAATGCGACGAGACTGCTCGGGAATTCCCCTCAGCTTGAGGAAACTGATCAGATCTTGCCTTCGCAACTCCCACCAAGGGGCGTGCTTGGCTGTAGCCGTAAAGTTGAGACAACCAGCACATGTGGAAGGAGTGCGCTTGCCGGGATTTGGGCCATTCGCATCGCCGTCACAGCGACTTCGCGCCTCGCGATAGAAGCAATAGCCCCAGTCGCAAGGACCGAGTACCACACCGGCACCCAGCATCCTCATCACTTCAAGATTTGTCGATGCTCGCTCCAAGACCCCGTTCATCCGTGAAATGCTTTCCGCGATAACAGGTGTAGGCAAGTTCGTATAGACGTGCTCAGCACTAATCAAATCATCCATAGCGCTCACTACCTCATTTGCGTTCTCCTCCTCAAGCAAAGTTGAGAGATCACGATCCAGACCAACATAGTAGGTGTCAGTGATCCTGGCTTCCAAGTGTCCGTACTGATATGCCAGAGCACCCAAACTCGAGCGGTCGCGCCGCGCAATGAAGCGCGCCATGAATCGGCGTAATGGTCGAAAGTTCAATTTCTCAGAATCAAGCCCAGGAATACTAGCCTCAGCGAATGCTCTCATGCTCCTGCGGAGTGCAACATAGCCATCGACTCTAGCACCACGCTGATCATCTCGAGCTTCAGCCGGTCCGCGTCCTCTATACATATTCAGCACGAAGAGCGCGGCGGTCCCGACATGATCACGAATCGGGCGCCCCAATCGCTCCAAGAATGCAATTGCGTCAGAGACTGCTGGCGCTGCGACCCATTCATGCGGCCTACCAGATTTGCTCAGAACCCCTTCGATCAAATCGGAGGTCTCTGCACCCGCCGGCATACCGAGCGCATTGGATGGCTTTACGCTTGCAGTCGTGAGCCGACGAGATTCGGATGGCCTCATGGAACTGAGCAAAGATATAATGAAGATCGCCGCTCCCTCAGCGATCTTCAGCATTATTTGCTCGCCATAGCCAACTCTTGGATCCAACTTAGCTAGAGCTTTTGACCTGAAACCATTGAAGGGCAAAGATCGCTTAGCGATGTAGAAGGAGTTCATCCTTCGGCCTGCTGAGCACAGCCTCCCAGCCTCTATCGCCATTACCTCACCCATGAAGGCTTCTATTGTGGGCCCATCTTCCTCTATTAGCTTGATTGCATCTGCCAAGAGCATGAGACATTCCTGCTCACTCAGGTCGTCATCCACCTTTCTTTTCTTAGCTGCAACTGATGCCTCCTTCGACATCCTTTTTCCTACGCGGACCATCTCTGCGCGCACTACTGCAGACACATCTCCCACGTTGAGTAGAAAATCCTCGACACAGATGAATTTGGCCCGCATCCGAGTAGCACCCGCCTCCACACGGCCGACTGCGCGACTAGCATCGGTCCATGGGCAAATGAGCTCGGGACTCAGATCGCTTGGCGAATCCACGCCTTCCTCATAACACCAAACGGCAAAGCTTCTAAGGACGATAAATCGTTCGTAGAGGACAAGAGCATAGCGTGTCGATCGTTCCAGCCTACCAAGCATAGCAAGTGCCAAATAGATCTTTATCGGCACTTTCCAGCCATCAGGGATGCACGAGAAATCGAGCCTTCGCGTCTCCACAATCCCGTCGATAACGTTTCGTCTGAGGAACCACTCATCATCCTCGAAGTTGATACCGAGACCGTCGAGAGACAATTCGCTGACCGGCGGCGTGGCTTGGCGCAAGGATTTCATGGCTACTCCAGACCAATAACAGGGACAGATACGGAGAGCTTCTCTGCTTCACGAAGAACCACTTTCGTAACCCTGCCAAGCAACGCAGACAGGATTTCGTGCGAATTCTCGTACGCGTGCTTGTACCTGGCAGCCACGTCACGAGAGGTCACCGCCAGTCTCTTGATTTCGTCAAGTTCCCGTTGAGCAGCAATCATGCGTGCAACGTGCCGCGGACTATCCAGCACAGCTACGCTATTGGGGCAGAAGGCGCAGTAAAGGAAATCCAGGCACTTCTGACCCTTCTTGGATGCGGGCGCTTCACCTGAGAGCGCGTCGGTGCAGTCGTAACCCTGGGTAGTCTCGTAGTTTCTTGGATGCAAGCCCACCGCTTTTGCGGACTGGACTACCTTCCCCATAAATCCCAACAATTTCGCTTGTGCGGCCCCCTTGCGCTCAGGCGACCTAATATAGAGGCCGATGGTCTTGGAATTCTTGTGCTGAAGCTCGGATTGGACTCGCTCAATCTTCTCGCCTCGATTCCCAAGGAGCCTCGCGCCGGACAACCTCAAGTCAACAAAATTGAAGTCGGGTAGGCCATGCCGGTCTATGAACAGCGCCAGTTCGTTGTGCCATGACTGAATCGACACGCGACCTATGCTGCCACGACACAAACTAAGGAAGACCGTGTCCGCACGAGCACCCGCAGCGATACGAAGTACCGAAGTGAATTCGACTACCTCGCCGATCAATTTTGGGATGGCGTACGCACCTTCGGTACTGACTGAAGCCGAGCTCTGCTCAGTCGCCCTGAATTTATCCCAGGTGAATTCTTTCTTTAATGGGTCGACGGCATGATCACTGATGCAATCAACGCATAAGGCCATCAAACCCCCAGGATTCCCGCCCGTTTCGATTGCTATGTACAGCAGGTATGGGATGTAGTCGCAGATCTCTAGAAATAGGTACCTCTTTAGAGGCCGGTACTTTACGCTGTATGGCGTAAAGCCCGCCGCACAGAGATTTATCTTTCCGAGTACGCCTTGGGCCATCCCTCGACGCATGCCATCTAGGTCAGCTCTATCCTTGGCTGTAAGGCATTGCACATCAGCTCCATTTGCCAATGACGCCATCACCCTTGTACGCGCCCTTACCTCATCGATCCCCTTCTTTGAAGCGATGAGAATGCCACGCATCTCCTCTTCGGAAAGGATGTTTTCTCGAGAACACTCCTCTTCCCTCTGGAACTGACCTCGGGGGAAGTATATGTTCATCCATGTCACCGAGTTCTCGGTGTCGTTAGTGGCGAGCCAAGCATATATCTGTCGAAGCAGGTTAAAATGGCTTCCCCCAGTCTTTAGCAAGAGCTTCGCCTTAAGCCACTCCGCGTATCTCTGCGAGATCGTAGAGGACCTCATATTCTTCCACGGGTCGCCGTCCAGCTCGGTCAGAAAGTTTGCGAACTTTCGGATTGAGCCCCATGCTTGCTTTCGACTCTGCACCCTGTAAGTAGAGGTCACGCCGGTGAAGGCATTCAGCAACGCGTGAGTGGGCTTGCGGGGAAGGCCTAGCCGGGAGAAGTCATAGATGTTGACTGGGTCGCCAGGCGCATCGCCGGCGAAGACGGCCTCCGAGACGCCACTCATCCCAATGCCTCCTCTGTCTCAAGGATTGCCCTAAGCGTGCCTGAATCTATGGAGCTGACGGAGGCCAAGTAAAGCTCGGTTGTCTCTGCACTGTTGTGCGCAAGAAGATGCTGAATGACCTTGATCGAGTTGATGTTTGCACCTCGCCTCTCCATCTCCTCGAGACGACTCTTCATATGCGCGGCGAAGGTATGTCGCGACATGTGCGGTGTCACGTTCAGGCCAAGCACTTTCGCAGCTCGCCTGAAGGCTTGGTAGTAGGACTTCGATGTGACCGGCCTGCCTCTCGAGTTCAGAAAGACCCGGCTTGTTTTCTCAGTGGAGTTCGCAGCTGCCTTGTTCCTACTTGTCTGGCAGTAATCGAGTGTTCGTTGTGCCAAGCGGGAGGTCACCACCAGATTGATGACTTTTCCGCCCTTCGTCCGAGTCTCGATGTAGTTGACATTCAGTGCGTTCTTTGGAAGCTGTGTGAGATCGAGATCTGCAACGGTGGTGCGACGAGCGCCCGTCCCGAGAGTCCAAAGGAACATCAGTGAGTAAGGCATTTTCAGGGTTGCCGCCATGAGCGAAGTCTCCTCCGGACTCATGGCACGCACTTTTCTCTTGTAAGCCTTTGCCCGCCGCAGCCGACTAGTTCGAGCGAGGAACTGTTTGATCGGCTCCGTCTCCCAGGACCCGCCTGAGTCTGCCAGGCCCTCACCGTCCCAATGCTCCAGAAACTTGTAGAACTCTCGAACGGTGGTCGTCCGTAGGTTGATCGTTTCGCTAGCTAGTCTTCTCTTTCGATTCGGTGCCGTGGACAAGAAGCGACGGTACTCGCTGAGCAGCAATGCAGTCGGCCTCGTCCAGTCGCCTCCGTTGCATTCGACGAATTCCAGCCAGCTCTTCAGCCCTTCGGCGTAAGTGGAGAGCGTCTTCTCCCTGCTACGGGTGGAGTCGATTCGAAATGTGTCCAGGAGAAACGCAAAGGCCCCCCAATGAAGCTGCCCTTCTTCAGAAACCAGAAGGGGGAAGCGGGGCTCGAGTCTCGGGAGGGGAGTCTCTTCAAGCGCCGCAGAAGCCGGAATGAGCTTGTTCAGCTCGGTAAGCGGGATCTCTGAAGTCCGCAGCAGATGCATTGAGCACTCCTCGGGGGTTTACATGTACCATGCTACCCTAATTCCGGAGTGGAACCGCAGTGCGTTGGAGACTCTGCGAGAGCCGCTGGAATCCGGCCACATTCGCATCGCCCGCGCGGCACGCAGCGTGCAGTATCCCGCGCGATTCCAGCTGGTGGCGGCGATGAACCCCTGCCCGTGCGGCTGGGCCGGTGACCGCAGCAACCGCTGCCTGTGCAGCGACGAGCGTATCAACCGTTACCGTGCGCGGGTGTCTGGTCCGTTGCTGGACCGTATCGACCTGCATATCAGTGTGGCGCGCATGGACGCAGTGGAGTTGCGGGAGAGCACGCCGCTGGGGGAGCCCAGTGCTGCGGTACGTGCACGGGTGGAAGCCGCCCATGCCAAGCAGCAGGTGCGTGGCGGGCTCAACGCGCATCTGCCGCCGGCGGCACTGCGGGCCTGTACCCGACTGAGCGAGGCAGATCAGGACATGCTGGAACAGGCCATCGAGCGCCTGCAGCTGTCTGCGCGGGCGATGCACCGGATTCTGCGGGTGGCGCGCACGATTGCCGATCTGGCGGGTTGCGAAACGATCCAGACAGCGCATCTGGCCGAGGCCATTGGCTACCGGCAGTTGGACCGCGGGAAGGCGAGCACGTAATCGCAGCGGGCAGAATCAAGCCGCGTCATGCGGGCACACGTTCAAAAAGATCCGGCAGCCATTCCGGCTTGAACAGGGAAGCAGGCTGTTCTCTCATCTCTTCTACGCGCCACCATTTCCACGCCCTGATCGTGGCATTTTCCTCCTCCGTCCACCCGTCACGCTGGATGTCGGGCTGGTTGGGGCTGCGGACCAGAAAATATTCTTCCAGCCATCGCGCGGGCGTTGATCGGGCGACCGCGTAGACGGCATCGCGCTTTTCCAGCCGCACGCCTATCGGCAGATCCAATCCGGTCTCCTCCCTGAGCTCACGCCGTGCGGCGTCCACATATCCCTCCCCGGGCAGAAGCTCCCCGCCCGGTGTAGCCCAGAAGGGAGCGTGGTGTTCATCGTGATACCGGAACAGCAACACCGCATCCTCAGCAACGATCACAAGGCGTGCAGATCGTCTGATTTCCATCGTTTCCCGTCCTTACCGGCCCGCCCCAGAATAGGCCAAAAGCAGGCGGACCAAGAGAAAGCCATCAACGCGTGTCGATTCCTGGCCAGTGATTCACTTTCCCGGCGTGGGCGCTTGTCGCCGGACGGCAACGGACGCCATGCGGCGGCTGACAAGGCCGAAGAGGTCCTGCAGTTCGGCTGCGCGCTCGGGCGTGCTGTTGCTACCGAAAAGCACACGCGCCAGCGCGGCTTCACGGGTGTCATGCGGGAACCGCAGGCGGTCCCGGTACACCTTCTGGCACACCAGCCAGGCCCGGCGCAGCCCGCCGCCGGGCAGCGGGCGGACCACGCGTTCGTAGACCTGCCAGAACTGGTACTCGCCCTGCAGATCAATCGCCGGCGCCACGGAAAGCGCCTGCCGGGGCCGTCGTGGGCCGCCGATGCCGAGCAAACGGGTTGGCGGGGTGTGCTGTGCCATGCCGACAGGATGACCCAGCAACATTGTGGGAACCTTGCGTCGCTGCCAGAAAACCCCTGTTGTTTGCGCAAGGCGGGTTTCTAGGCGGGTTTTGGGGGTCAGAGCCCTTTGCTGCGCAAAGGGGTCTGACCCCTATCATGGGATGGCTGCGGGGTCGGATCCCTTTGCGCAGCAAAGGGCTCTGACCCCACCCTCGCCGCCTCAGAACGCCATCGAGGTGCTGATCATCAGCTGCCGTGGCGCGCTGCGCTGCAGGGTCTGGTAATCCCCCGAGAACGACGAGCCGGCAATGGTGGCGGTGCCGATGTTGTGGCGGTTGAACAGGTTGCTCACGTCCAGCCGCAGCTCCAGGCCGGGCACGGCGCTGTCGGCACCGAAGCGGTAGGCGGCATAGGTGTTGACCTGCCAGAACGTCGGCACGCGGATGTCGTTCTCGTAGGTGAAGGGTTGGCGCAGGTACGAGGTGCTGGTGGCCCCCAAACGCCAGTCACCGAAATGCGCCGACAGGTCGCTGACCAGCGAGATCTGCGGGTAGCCCGGCTGGGCGTTGCCCTTGATCGGGTACACCGTGTCGCCCACCACGAAATCGCTGTCGTAGTACGAACGGGCCACGGCCACGCCCTGATAGAACTGCAGGTGGTCGGTCAGGTCGGCGGTGATGCCGAGGTCGGCGCCGATCACGTGCATCTTCGGCATCAGCCGCACGGTGTTGATCTGCGCGAACTGGGTGCCGATGGCGGCCGACAGCAGGCGGTTGCGGATGTCGTTGTAGAACACGTCGCCGGTGATCGTCAGCCGGTCGACACGATGCGAGGCGCCCACGGTCAGGTTCCAGTTCTTCTCCGGGCGCAGCGTGCCGGCCACGCGGTCGAACTCTTCCTGATCGGTGATGGTCCAGGCCGAGGCGGTGTAGCCGATGTTGCCGCGCTGGGCGACGCGATAGCCGTTCATGGTGTTGGCCAGGTCGATGAAGGCATCGGTGGATTCGGTCGGGCTCCAGAACAGCGAGACATGCGGCAGGAAGTTGCTTTTCGCGCGCAGCGTGCCGTTCACCGGCCGGTCCTTGGCATCGCCGAGGCCGCCTCCACTGGTGCGGAAGTCCACGGCCTTGAAGCCAACGCCCAGCTTCAGCGTGTCGTTCAACACGATGTCGTCCTGCAGGTAGAACTGGCGCGAGCGGGTCACCCAGCTCGATGCGTTGTCGGTCTTGAACGCGGGGCCATACACATCGAACGGGCCGATGGCCTTCAGCGGTGGGCCCTCGCCCAGCAGCGGCTGCTGGTACCACTCGGTCTTGGCCGCGGCCTTGCTCTTCTCCTGCCAGAAACCGGCGGTGACAGTGTGCGCGCCCGCCTCGAACTGCAGGTTGAGCATGCCGCCCAGCCGGTTGAGGCGCGGGGTCTGCACCTGTTCGGAGAACGGCGCGCCGTTGGGCGATGGCACGTTCGGGTCGGTGAGCGTGGCCTGGGTGTGGCTGTTGGCGTTGTACAGCTGCACGTTGCCGCTCAGCGCCGGGCTGATCTGGAAGCGATGGTTGATCGAGGACACCCGGTCGCGGGTGCTCTGGCCGGTGTCGTACGGAATCAGCCCGGACAGTTCACCACAGGTGTAGGCGCCGCAGGATTTGTCTGCGTTCTCCGGCGAGGCCACGTAATACGCCCACGCATAGTCCGGATAGAAGATGTCGGCCTTCCAGCCCAGTTTGCGGATCATGTCGAAGGAGATGTTGTTGTAGCCCCAGACCTGGGCCTTGCTGTCGGAGACGAACACGGTGAAATCGCCCCACGCCACATCCTGCTGCAGCTTCAGGTCACCGCGCAGGAAGTTCTGCGTGCCCTCGCCCTGGTACTTGTCGGCGGACACGCGCTGCAGGTCGACCAGCACTTTCGGGCCATGCTCGCCGAGCTGGCCGCTCTGCCCGGATACGGTGGTGACCAGCGTGTTGTTGCTGCCCACGCCCTGCTTCACGCGCAGGCTGGGCGTGTCCTGCAGGTCGCGCAGCCGGTATTCCAGGCTGCCGCCGTTGACGCTGCTGGAGAACACGCTGACCGGTGCGCCACCGGGGCTGACCGTGATCGCGCCGATGCCATCGGGCACGCCCACGTTCACCACGCTGGTGCCGGTGAGCGAGAGGAAGCCGTTGTCGTTCAGCGGCACGCCTTCGAAGGTGATGCCCATTTCATTCATGCGGAAGCCGCGCACGAACAGGCTGGTGGCCGAGATATCCAGGCCCAGCCCGTCGGTGGCGGTGTAGCTGGCACCGGGCACCTGTTTCAGCATGGCCAGGCCGTTGTTGCCGGTGACCATCGCGTCGAGGTCTTCGGCCTTGATGATGTAGCGGTTGGGGCCGACCACCTGGGTCGGTGCCACGGCCGCACCGCGCGGCGTGGCGATGACCTGCAGGGCGTTGAGCGTGGTGGGCGTGTCGAGCGCGGCGTCGTGCGTGTCTGCGGCGTACGCAGGTGCGGTGATGGCCGCGATGATGGCCAGGGCGAGGCGCGTCGTGGGTGGGGTGTTCATGGCAGTAAATCCAAGTGCAGGGAGAGAGCGGCGCAGGCGCACGCCCAGCGCGATGCAGCACCGGTGTCGGCGCCCTGGCTGGCGATGCGGTTGCGTTGAAGGCGTGACCGCGCGGTGCGTGCCGGTCAGTGGCAGACGAAGACGATCATCTGCCGTGGGATTCGGTGGGGTGATTTCGACGTGCGGAATTCTTGCATCGCACTGCCGCATCCGCCATTGCACCGTGGTACAGCGCGAATGGCGGTGGGGATAGGTGGGCTATACGTGGGTATAGCCCCGGCGTGGTGGGGGCCGACCTTGGTCGGCGCTCGTGTGCCAACCAAGGTTGGCACCTATCAGGGCATAGGGACGCGTGGTTACTGCAGGACGAAACGCTCGATCGCGCGCGCCACGCCTTCGTCGGCATTGCTGCTGGTCTCGAACCGCGCCACCGCCTTCACCGCATCGATGGCATTGCCCATCGCCACGCTGGTACCGGCGTATTGCAGCATGGTCAGGTCGTTTTCCTGGTCACCGATGGCCATCACGTTGGCGCGGTCGATACCCAGGTGCTCGGCCAGCGTCTGCAGGCTCGGCCCCTTGCCTGCGCGGTGGTCGAACACTTCCAGGAAGTACGGCGCGCTCTTCAATACTGCGAAGCGCTCGGTCAGCGCGCTGGGCAGGCGCGCGATGGCGGCGTCCAGCACCTCGGGTTCGTCGATCATCATCAGCTTGATGAAGGACATCGACGGGTCCATGTCTTCCACGCGGCGATACGACAGCGGCATCCGCGAAAGATGCGAGTCGGCCACGGTGTAGTAGCTGATGTCCTGGTTGGGCGTGTACATGCGCTGGCTGTCCAGCGCCTGGAAGTGCACGCCCAGGTCGCGGGCGACCTGTTCGCAGAAGAGGAAGTCGTCGAAGCTGAGCGGATACGCGACCACGGTTTCGCGCGTGCCGATGCGCTGCACCAGGCCGCCATTGCAGGCGATGCAGTAGTCGTCGTTGCCGGTGATGCCGAGCTCGTGCAGGTACGGCGCCAGGCCCGGAACCGGGCGGCCACTGGTCAGCACGATGTGCACGCCCAGCGCCCGCGCCTGCGCGATGGCCTTCCGGGCGCGGGGGGTGAGCTGGTGCGACGGGTCCAGCAGCGTGCCATCCATGTCGATGGCGACCAGTTCGATGGTCGATTGCCTGCGGCCCATGTCCATTGCATTCAACTCGTGCGGGGCACGCCAGTTTACCCCCTCATGCCCGGTTCACCTCTTTGCCCACGTTGGCCGGGATACTTCAGGGGCCTGTGCGTCCCCCACCGCAGGACGGCCCGCTGACCGCCCTTCCCTGGAGAACCTTGCGACGCATGACCTACCGTGCCCCCGAAACCAACGACAGCGCGCCTCTGGCCCAGCAGATCGAGCAGATGATCGAGGAGCTGCCCGGCGACCAGGTGCGCGTCGGCACCCTGCTCAGCGCGCTGGGCGATGAGGGCCTGCTGCTGATCGTGATCCTGCTCTCGGCCATCTTCATCATCCCGGTGTCGATTCCAGGGCTGAGCACCGTGTTTGGCGCCTCGATCCTGCTGATCGGCCTGAGCCGTGTGCGCGACCGCCCGCTGTGGGTGCCGCAGAAGCTGGCGCGCCGCGAGATCGCCACCGACAAGCTGAAGGCCAACCTGGGCCGTGCGCTGAAGTGGGTGCACCGCATGGAGCGGCTGTCGCGGCCGATGCGGCTGGCGGTGATGGTGCGCTCGAAGAAGATGATGCGCCTGAACAACCTGATGCTGGTGTTTGCGACCCTGCTGCTGATGGCGCCGGCCGGGCCGATTCCCTTCAGCAACACGCTGCCGGCGTTGGCGCTGATGTCGTTTGCGATTGGCTTCATCCAGCGCGATGGTGCGGCGGTGGCAGCCGGCTACGGCTTCGTGGTGGCCACGGTGGTGTATTTCGGCGTGCTGCTGGGCGGCGTGGGATTTGCCGCCGAGTCGGTGTTCAGCGGGTTCCGGGCACGCTGAACCCGGTGGTTGAGCCGACGGGGTGGAGTCGACAGGGTAGAGTCGACTGCTCTTCGCTGCTCACAGGAAAAGCACGCGCTGCGCGCGCGAGTCGACTGACAGTCGACTCTACCGGATGTCCTTCGGCCATGGCTCAACGCTACACAGCTACTTGGCTGAGACCCGCCACACCACGTCGCCCACGTCGTCGGCCACCAGCAGCGCGCCCTCGGCATCCATGGCCATGCCGACCGGTGCGCCCATCAGGGTCTTCTCGTCCTTCGAAGTGAAGCCGCTGACCACGGTCTGCGGCCGCCCGGTCGGCTTGCCGTCCTTGAACGGTACGTAGACCACTTCGTAGCCACTCAGTGGCGAGCGGTCCCAGCTGCCGTGCTCGCCGATGAAGGCGCCGCCGTGGTACTGCGCCGGCAATGCCTGGCCGGTGTAGAACAGCAGGCCCAGCGGCGCCACGTGCGAGCCGATGGCGTAGTCCGGCACGATCGCCTTGGCCACCAGGTCCGGCCGCTGCGGCTGCACGCGCTCGTCCACGTGCTGGCCGTAGTAGCTGTAGGGCCAGCCGTAGAAGCCATCTTCCTTCACCGAGGTGAGGTAATCCGGCACCAGGTCGGCGCCGATCTCATCACGCTCGTTGGCCACTGCCCACAACTGGCCAGTGCTCGGCTCCCAGTCCAGCCCGGTCGGGTTGCGGATGCCCGACGCGTAGATGCGGCTGCCACGGGTGGCCACGTCCACTTCCAGCACGACCGCGCGGCGGTATTCGACGGCCAGGCCGTTCTCGGTGATGTTGCTGTTGGACCCCACGCCCACGTACAGCTTGCGGCCATCGCGGCTGGCCAGCAGTTCCTTGGTCCAGTGGTGGTTGATGGTGCTGGGCAGGTCGGTGAACTCCCGGCCCTTGTCAGACATGCGGGTTTCACCGGGCACGTAGTGGTACTGCATGATGTTGCCGGTGTTGGCCACGTACAGCGTGTTACCGATCAGCTGGATGCCGAACGGCGAGTGCAGGCCTTCGATGTAGACGTGCTGGGTCCAGGTGTTCGTGCCTGGCGAGCGGCGCAGCAGGGTGACCCGGTTGCCGCCCTTGCCCGCCTTGCCCGAGCGCGCCTTCACCTTGCCGGCAATCCACTGCTTGGGCGTGGTGACCGGCTCTTCGCCGGGGCCATTGCCTTCCACCACCAGTACGTCGCCGTTGGGCAGGGTCAGCAGCCGGCGCGGGTGCTGCAGGTTGGCGGCGATGCGCTCGATCTTCAGGCCTTGGGCCACCGTGGGGGCCTGGCCGTCGGCCCAGCCCACGCCCTTGGGCACCTGCATCGGCGGCATCAGGAAGTTGGCCGGCTTGGGCAGTGGCGGCTGCGGTCCCGACTGGTCGGCCGGATGGTATTCGGCCTTGCCGGCGCAGGCCGAGAGGGTGACGGCCAGTGCCAGCGCGGCCACGGTGGGCAGGATGTGCTTAGCCATGACGACCTCCCTGCAGCACCGGCGGCTGCAGGGACAGCAGGATCAGGCCCAGCGCGATCAGGGCCACGGTCAGCGCCGACAGAATCGTGCCCGGCACAGCAACGGCGTACGCATCACGGCTGTGCACGAAGGCGTTCCAGATGGCCAGCACCACCGCGACCAGGTTCAGGAAGAAGTCGATGCGGTCGATGCGGGTGGCCGTGCCGTTGCGGCGCCAGACCGCGAACAGGTTGATCAGGCGCGGCACGATGGCGATCAGCAGGCCGAACGTGATCAGCCAGGCGGCGGCCTTGCCCCACATCACCTCGGCGCTGTTGAGATAGGTCGCGTCGAAGATCAGTGCGCCGACGAAGAAGCCGAAGGGTATCGGATTCAACAGGCTGAACAGCGTGGTGCCAAGGCCGCGATGGGCCTGGGCGAGCGGATTGACCATCATCGTGCTCCGTGCGGAAGGGTGCAGGGCTGTAGTAGCACAGCCGGGTGTGAGGGCCGCGCCGAGACACGGTGGATACACACCCTGTGTGGATGCAGGTGCCAGAAGGTTTGCCTCCCCATATGCCGACCGCAGCCGTCGTCATTGCCGCGCCTCATAAGTGTCTGTGACGAAATTCGCACTTCTGCATCTTTCGGGTGTGAAGAGGTAGGGGGTTCTTCGTTGTGTCGCGTTTGGCTCGTTGCGATGGGGCAGTTCCGCCCCGCCGTCCTGCCATGCCGATTCACAACAGAAGGATTCGTGTATGAAGCGACACACGCAACGCTCCGCGCCACCGCGCTCTGCGCGCCTGGCCCTTGCCACTGCCCTGGTGCTGGGCAGCCTGGCCGCCACCGCGCAGGCCCAACAGGCCGACCCGCTGGCGGGTATCCAGTGGCACCTGCTCAACACCGGGCAGACCGTCCCGGCCGACACCCGGCCGGTGGCCGGCAACGACCTGAACGTCGATGGCCTGTTCCGCAACGGCATCCGCGGCCAGGGCGTCACCATCGCCATCGTCGACGATGGCCTGCAGATCGCGCACCCGGACCTGGCCGCCAACGTGGCGGCGGTGGCCGGCAAGAACTTCACCAACGGCTCGAACAACCCCACCCCGACCAACCCGGATGTCGACAACCACGGCACCATGGTCGGCGGCATTGCAGGCGCGGTGGGCGCCAACAACCTGGGCGTGCGCGGTGTAGCCCCGGCGGCGACGCTGAAGGGCTTCAACCCGATTTCGCGCTCGGCCCTGGGCAACCAGCAGAGCAACATCGAGTACGCCTGGTGGGACGGCGCGGAATCGGCCGACGTGCAGGTCTTCAACAACAGCTGGGGCGCCGGCCCGGGCAATCCGAACCTGCCGCTGGCGTACAGCGAAAACACGATTCGTTCGTATGAGCAGGCCCTATCGGGCACGCGCGGTGGCCGCGGCGGCATCTACGTGAAGTCGGCCGGCAACAACTTCAACAATGCCTCGATCAGCCAGACCCAGGATGTCTGCACCACCGACACCAAGAACCGCAACACCGGCTGCGTGCCGGCTGGCCGTGATCCGCGCAACAACCTGTTCAACGTGATCACCGTAGGCGCGGTGCGTGCCGATGGCGTGCGCTCGTCCTACTCCTCCACCGGCTCGGCGCTGTGGGTCTCGGCCTTTGGCGGTGAGTACGGCCTGCAGGCCCAGTACGCACCCGGCCTGGTGGCACGCGCGTACGACCCGGCCATCGTCACCACCGGCGTGACCGGATGCGCGCAGGGCAGCAACACCAACACCAACCGCCAGAACACTCTGGACAGCAACCTGTCGGCCATCGACAGCACCTGCAACTACACCGCCAAGATGAACGGCACCTCGGCGTCGGCGCCGATGGTATCGGGCGTGGCGGCGCTGGTGCTGGAAGCCAATCCGAACCTGTCCTATCGCGATGTGAAGTACATCCTGGCCACCACCGCCACCCGCAACCACCCGAACCAGCCGGCGGTGACGCTGGCCGACGGCCGCACGCTGGTGCCGGGCTGGACGGTGAATGCTGCCGGCCGTGCCTACAGCAACTGGTATGGCTTCGGCGTGGTCAACGCTGCACGCGCGGTGCAGGTGGCCGAGAACTTCCAGTCGCTCGGTGCGCTGGTCGACAGCGGCTGGCGCAACACCACGCGTACCGTGGCCATCGGCAACACCTCGGCCGCCGCCGCACGCCTGACCTTCCAGTTGGCCAACGGCGCGCGCAACATCGAAAGCGTGCAGCTGGGCTTCCGGGTCAACCACCGCAACACGCGCCAGCTGCAGTTCGTGCTGGTGTCGCCCAGCGGCACGCGCAGCGTGGTACAGCCGGCGTTCACCGCGATCGGTTCGGGCACGGGTGGCGCGCAGAGCAACTTCACCAGCTGGGACCTGCTGTCCAGCAATGCCTTCCTGGATGAGAACGCCACGGGCACCTGGACGCTGGAAGTGACCGACATGGGGCAGGCCGCGACCGCTGCATCGCGTGGCAACCTCGAATTCTTCAAGATCCGCGTTCTGGGGCACTGATGATGAAGACGACCATTCTGTTGAGCACGCTCGCCTTCGCGGCGATGACCTCCCCTGCCTGGGCACAGAGCTCGGGGCAGACCCCTCCGGCCAGGACCCTGTCGACCGTGGATGCGCAGGAACTGAAGGCGTCCGCTACCGGTCGCACGTTCGACGTGGGCGGTACGCGTTTCCAGCTGTCGCCCTCGGCAACGGTAAAGCAGGCCAGCGGCGGCCAGTTCACGATCACCCCGCAAGCGGCGGCGACCACCAGCGCGCGTACCAAGCGTTCGCTGGATGGCGCCACCGCCGCGCCTGCTGATGCCGGTGCCGGCAAGTTCGCGGCGGCGGTGTCCCGTGACGGCGCGCCAGTGGTGGCGACGTCGCGGGTCAAGGTGTTCTTCACCGACGCAGCATCGGCCCAGCGCGCGGCTACCGCCACCGGCGGCACCGTGGTGAAGGTGTCGAAGGCGTCGGGCCAGGCGATCGTGGAGTACCCGTCGGTGAACGCGGCGCTGGATGCGAGCACCAAGCTGCTGTCCACCGCCGGTATCCGCGCCACCGAGCCGGACGTGGTGCAGTGGGAAGAGACCAAGTGAGGCGTTGAGTGGTGCCCCGGCCGGCTGGCTCTCCTGGCTGGCCGGGGATCGGTGTGCCGAGGGGTAGGCCCCACCCGATCGGTAGTGGTCAGGCCAGGGCGGAGAGTGCCGTCACCAACGCATCCATCTGCTCGGGCCGGGTGAACACCGACGGTGTCACCCGCACGCAGGCGCCGGAGTCCAACCCGTCGCGATGGGTGGTGAACACGCGATGCTCGTCCAGCAGGCGCTTCTGCAGCGCGATGTTGTCAGCCACGCTGGCGCGCCCGCGCAGGCGGAAGCTGGCCAATGCACTCGCCAGCGCCGGGTCCGGCGAAGACAGCACTTCGATGTGCGCCATCTGCCGCGCGGGCACCGTCCAGCGCTCGCGCAGGTAGCGCAGGCGCGCCTGCTTGTTGGCCGCGCCGATGCGCTGGTGCAGCGCGATCGCCTCCGGCAGCGCCAGGTAAGCGGCGAAGTTGACCGTACCGGTGTGCACACGGCTGCCCACGCGGCCATCGTCGGTCTCGCCCATGTACGGGTCGAGGTCCGCAACGCGGCCCTTGCGCACATACATCGCGCCGACGCCGACCGGCGCACCGATCCACTTGTGCAGGTTGATGCCGACGAAGTCGGCCTTGAGCTGCGGCACCGCGTAGTCGATCTGGCCGAACCCGTGCGCCGCATCGACGATCACGTCGATACCGCGTGCGCGTGCACGCTCGGCGATCTCCGCCACCGGCAGCACCAGCCCATGGCGATGGCTGACCTGGGTCAGCAGCACCAGCTTCAGGCGTGGCAGCCGCGCGAACGCGGCCTCGTAGGCCTGCAGGATCTGCGCATGGTTGGGCACCACCGGCAGCGCAATGCGCTCGACCTGCACGCCACGGCGCTGCTGCAGCCAACGCATCGCGCCGATCATGCTGTCGTAGTCGATGTCGGCGTACAGCACCTGGTCGCCAGGCCGCAGGCGGTTGTAGCCACCGATCAGCGCAAGCATCGCCTCGGTGGCGCCTCGGGTCAGTGCGATCTCGTCGGCGCCCACGCCCAGCAGTTCGGCCACCTGCCGCTGCACCGCCATGTACTGCGCCGGGAACGCATGACGGCCGTACCAGGCATTGCCACGGTTCACTTCAGCGGTATGACGCTGGTAACTGGCCAGCGTTTCGCGGCCCATCGCGCCCCAGTAGCCATTCTCCAGGTGGTTCACTTCGTCGGTGATGTCGAAGTGGCTGGCCACGGCGGCCCAGTAGCTCTCATCGCGGGCCAGCACATCCGGTGCGGCCGAAGAAATGGGGATCTGCATGGACCCAGCGTAGCGCGCGGCGGCGGTGGCGGGCAGTGAAGACAGGGCGGCGGCCGGCAGCAGGGTGCCAGCACGCAGCAGGGAGCGGCGCGTGCGGTCCATCAGAAGCTCAGCCGATACTGCGCGTACAGATTGGCACCGTCGGTGTCATAGGGGGCGTTGCGCGAGTAGACCAGGCCGCGGCTGGCCTGGAAAGTCGCCTCGTCCGGATACCTGTCCAGCACATTGTCGGCACCTACGCGCAGGCTGTGATGTTCGTTGATGCGATAGCCGACGGCCAGGTCGAGGAAGCTCATCGCGCCGAAGCGCTGGTAGATGTCGCCCACTGCATTGCCGCTGGAATCGGTCCAGGCGCCGTAGTAGCGCACGCGCGCCATCAGCGACCATGCGCCCACGTCCCAGTTGCCGGTGAAGCTGCCCTTGTGCTCGGGCAGGCGGTCTTCGAACAGCACGCGCTGGGTCTCATTGGTGGCCACCGAGGTGCTGCCGTTGTCCACGCGGGTGCGGTTGTAGTTGTAGGCCAGGGTCAGCGTCATGCGGCCGGCGCCGAGGTCGCGCAGGTAGTTGCCGACCACGTCCACGCCGGTGGTGGTGGTGTCGAAGTCGTTGGTGAAGTAGTTCACCGAGGTGTAGCCCAGTGGATTGGGCGTACCGGCCGGAATGGCGAAACTGGCCGACTGGCTGAAGCGGTCGGTGAGCTTGATCTGGTAGACATCCACCGAGCCGGACAGGCCCTGATCGGTGCGCCAGGTCAGGCCCAGCGACGCAGTACGCGATTCTTCCGGCTTCAGCGGCCTGGCGCCGAGCAGCTGCGCCAGCGGATCGTTCGGTGACAGGCGACCGCTGGTGAAGATCTGCAGCGTGCGGGTATCCAACCCCTGGGTGGTGCTGGTGGTGTTGAGCTGCGCCGGCGTCGGCGCGCGGAAGCCGCTGGACACGGTGCCGCGCAGGGCCAGGTCCGGCGTGATCGCGAAGCGCGCCGAGAGCTTGCCGTCCAGCGTGCTGCCGAAGCTGGAGAAGTCCTCGTAGCGGCTGGCTGCACCGATGCTCCAACGCTCGCCCAGCGGCACTTCCATGTCCACGTAGGCGGCCTTGCTGCGCTGGCTCCACTGCCCGGCCTGGCTGGCCGAGAAACCCGGCGCGCCATTGGAGTTGGCCTCCAGGCCCGCGGCCGCGCCCGGACCCACCGCGTACGAGGCCGGATCACCGGCGCGCACCTGGTAGGTTTCCTGGCGGAACTCGCCACCGAAGGCGACGTTGATCGGCTTGGACAGCGCAGCCACGTCCCATTCGTAGTTGAAGTCGGCGTTGGCGTTCTTCTCGGTCTGGGTCAGGCGACCGAGGTCGAATGCGGTCGGGCTGGCCGGGCCCAGCGAGGCATTGATCGAGTTTTTAAGACTGTAGTCGATGGCATTGCGGCCATACGACGCGCTGGCATCCCAGCGCAGCTTGGGCGTGATCTCGCCACGCAGGCCGCCGACCAGCTGCAGGTCGTTCTGGACGTTGCCGTACTGCGGGCTGAAGCCCACCGGATACAGCGAACGCAGGTTCCAGCCTGGGAAAATGGCGGTGGTGCGGTAGGCACCGGTGGTGGTGTCCGGGTTGCGCCAGTTGAAATCGCTGACGCCATCGCTGTGGCTGTACAGGCCGAACGCATACAGCTCCAGCGTCTCGCTGGCGTTGGCCTTGACGTTGAAGCCGACGCGGCGGCTTTCCAGTTCCGGCTGGCCCCAGCGCTGCACCGGGTTGGGCACGTCCAGCTCCGGATGCGCAGCCTGGAAGGCGATCGCGTCCGGGCGCTGGCGGGTGCGCGAGGTGGCGTCGGAGTTGGACGATTCGGCAAACAGCACCAGGCTGCCGTAGTCACCCAGCGACCAGCCGGTGCGTGCGCTGAAATCGCGCGAGGCGCCATCGCCCTGCGCATACTGCGAGTAGCCGGCGGTGATCTCGGTGCCCGGACCATCCTCAAGGATGATGTTGATGACGCCGGCGATGGCGTCCGAGCCGTACTGCGCCGACGCACCATCACGCAGCACCTCGATGCGCTTGATCGCACTGGTGGGAATCTGTGCCAGGTCAGCGGCCTGCGCACCGCGGTTGCCGAGCAGCGCGCTGCGATGGAAGCGGCGACCGTTGACCAGCACCAGGGTCTGGTCCGGCGACAGGCCACGCAGCGTCGCCGGGCGCACGAACACCTGGCCGTCCGCCATCGGCAGGCGCTGCACCACGAATGATGGCACCAGCTGCGCCAGCACGTCCTTCAGGTCGGTGGATTCAACGGACCTGATGTCTTCCTTGCTGAACACATCCACCGGCGCCAGCGTTTCGAACTGGGTGCGGTTGGACGCGCGCGTACCGGTGACCAGCATCGCGTCGAGCTGGGTGGGCGCGGCGCGGCTGCCGCCGGCGGCATCGACCGCATCGGCCTCCGCTGCGATCGCGCCTCCTGCGCTGGCCATGGAAAGGGCAAGGAGGATGGAACGCGAAAGCTTCGAACGATGCACGGCAGGGCTCCGGGAGGACGCGGCAGGGCCAGCACCTGCGGGGGTAGCGCAGGCCTGGACAAGGCGCGCAGTCTCGGCGCGATCTGTGAAGGAGGCATGACGTCAGTGCGACAGCTTGATGCGCCAACCAAGATCGGCCCCTGCCAAGGCTCATCCGTAGATCCACGCCATGCATGGATGGGCAATGCAGACCCACGCCCCATCCCCGCACACAGCGGCTAGCCGTTGCCGTTGCCGTTGCCGTCGTCGCCAAAGCCGAAACGGGCCGGCCGTGCCGTTCGCAGCGGAACGAACATCATGGCGGCGAACACCACCAAGGCGGGGGTGGACATGATCCAGATGCCCCTGTTGCGAATCCCGATCCCCATGAAGCCGATCTGCAGATCGCCGATCCACTGCAGCTGCGTCAGTATCATCACCAGCCCGCCGATAGTCGCGCACGGCAACCCACCGTGACCGGCCCCCAACAACGTCGGTGTCAGAAACCCGCCCAGCAACGCGAAGCCGACACGGTACACCCAGGGATTACCGCGCCACCGTGGCGCGCTGAACAACATCAGCAGCATCAGCGCCAGGGTCAACAGACTGGGAAGTACCCAGAGGGCAAGCAGCATTTCGATCATCTCGATCATCGGCCGGGCTCCGCTGGCATGGCATCCCACGTCGTCGATCGCATCCTTGCCCCTCATCACGTCCATGAAGCACGCATTGTTGCGGGTACGCAGGCAGACGCAAGGCCCCGGCAGCGCAAGAACTGCTAAACGCCGCGCCTGCCGATCCGCTACTGTGCCGGCATTGGATCCGGGGAACGGCAGGATGAGCGCGGCAGGCAAGGCGTTGTGGCACATCGAAACCCATGCGGACCAGCCCTTGGCGCTGGCCGACATTGCCGCTGCGGCCGGCCTGTCGCCGTTTCATCTGTCACGCCTGTTCCAGGCCCGCACCGGCACCTCGGTGGTGCGCTACCTGCGCGGGCGCCGCCTGACCGCTGCCGCGCAGCGGTTGGCCAACGGCGCCGGCGACATCCTGCAGGTGGCGCTGGGGGCCGGCTACACCACCCATGCCGCCTTTACCCGGGCCTTCAGCGAACAGTTCGGGCAGACACCGGAACGGGTACGCGAACAGGGCACCGATGGGCTGGCGCTGGTGCAGGCGATCCGCCTGGACGAGGCCCCGTCAGCCTGCATTGAAGCCCCCCGGCTGCTCGATACGCCCGCGTTCCAGGTGGCAGGCGTCGGCATGCGGCATACCCGCGACAGCAGCGGCGCGATTCCGGGCCAATGGGCCCAGCTCAACCGCGAGTGGCCGACGCCGGCACCGGTCAGCTTCGGCGTGTGCTGCAACAGTGATGACGATGGTGGCTTCGACTACATCGCGGCAGTGCCGGCAAGCACGGTGCCGAGCGTGCCCGCGCACTGGCGACGCGTGGACATCCCGGCGCGCCGCTACCTGGTGGCCTGGCACGGCGGACACATCTCGGCCATCCGCTCGACCTGGTTCTGGTTGCTGGATCATTATCTCCCTGCGTCCAACCTGAGCCTTGCCAATGCGCCGGACCTGGAGCGCTACGACGCCCGGTTCGACGAGCACAGCGGCCAGGGCGGCGTGGAAATCTGGCTGCCGGTCGAAGAACGTCCCCACTGACAAGGAGTTGAAGATGCGCATGACCGCTGCTGTGCTGGGAGGAATGCTGCTGGCTTTCGCGAGCGTCGGCGCCGCCCGTGAAAGCGGCGTCGCCGGCGAGCGCCACGGCACGACGACGCTGGCCAGCGCCGCCGTGCGCGACGCAGGGCACCGCGACGCGCTGCGCTACACGGTCTGGTATCCGGCACCGGCCGGCAGCCGCGAAACCGCGCTGACCATCGGTCCACCCGACGCGCCGCTGTTCGACGTCGGCCGGTCGGCCAAGGATGCGCCGGTCGCGGGTAATCGCCTGCCGACCCTGCTGCTCTCGCATGGCAACGGCGGCAGCGCGCGCATGATGGGCTGGCTGGGCACGGCGCTGGCGCGGGCCGGGTATCTGGTGATTGCGGTGGATCATCCAGGCAACAACGGCGTAGACACCCTGACCCTGCCCGGCAGCCTTCTGACCTGGTTGCGCGCCGATGACCTGCGTGCCGCACTGGCGGCCGTGCAGGCCGATCCGGTGCTGGGCCCACATGTCGATCCTGAGCGCCTGGGGGTCGCCGGCTTCTCGGCCGGTGGCTACACCGCGCTGCTGGCAGCCGGTGCGCGACCGGACCTGCAGCGATTGCGGGACTTCTGCACCGCACATCCGGATGACGGCGTCTGCCGGCCCCAACAGGAGGCGGCAACGCACACGATGGAGGCGCGCGTTGCCGCTGCGGCGTCGCCCGCGCTGTCGCCCTGGATGTCCCACGCCAACGACGCACGCGCCATTCCCGGCGTGCGCGCGGTGTTCCTGCTGGCGCCGGCAATCGTGCAGGCCTTTGCGCCCGAGCAGCTCTCCTCGCTGAAACAGCCGGTGTCGATCGTGCTGGGCCAGGCGGACACGGTCGCGCCACCGCAGACCAACGGCGAGGCTGCGCGTGCGGTGATTGCGGGCGCTGTACTGCAGGTGCTGCCCGGTGTCGGCCATTACGATTTCCTCGCCGCATGCACCCCGACCGGACAGCAGCGGCTGCAGGACCTGTGCAGCACGTCGGTGCCGAAGGCGGAGACCCACGCGCAGGCAGCGGACGCGGCAATACGGTTCTTCAACCATTCGCTGCGCTAGTGGCCGCCGGGCATGTCCCGGCGCTACAGTGGGTGCGTCCACGGAGGATCGATCATGCGCCTGCTGCACCTCACTCTGCCGGTATCCGACGTCGCTTCCGTGGCTACATACTTCCACGATGTGCTGCAGCAGCGCGTGGTCGGCAACCATGTGCACATCGGCTGGAGCACGATCGAACTGCAGCCGGCGGGTGGTCACCCCGTCGGTGGCGTGCACCTGGCCTTCAACGTACCGGACAACCGCTTCGGCGAGGCGATGGCCTGGTTGCGCGAACGTACTCCGCTGCAACGTAATCCTGAGGGCCTGGATTACTTTGCGCTGGAGAGCAGCTGGCAGTCGCAGTCGGTGTACTTCACCGGTCCCGATGGCCTGATCCTCGAATTGATCGGCCGCCGCCGTCTGCCGGTCAGCACGCGGGCAGGCGCCTTCCATGGCAGCGAGCTGACGTGCCTGAGCGAGGTCGGCCTGCCCAGCCACGGTGTCGATGCGGTGCGTGAACAGTCCAGCCAGCGCTTCGGCCTGCAACCGATCAGCCCGCCTTCGCCGCAGTTCGCGCCGATGGGCGACGACGAGGGCCTGCTGATCGTGGTTGCGGCGGATCGACGGTGGTTCCCCGAGCAGAAAGACCTGCCCAATGCGCAGGGCGTGCAGCTGCAGGTGGGTGATGTGGGCGGTAGCGGCGAACTGCGTGATGCCGCGCTGGGCTGGCGGGTGTGGGCGGCCTGAGCCACCAGCCGCCCGAAGCGCCGCCGCCGCTGCGACCACCACCGGACCAGCCGCCGGAACTGCTCGAGGACGAGCTCGACGACGAGGTACTGGACGAGGAACGGTAGCCTTGGGACGACCCTCGCGTCAGGGCAACGACGGAATCGTCTGTGCGCCAATCCGCGGGCAACAGGTTGCATGCGGAGGACACTTCCGAGGGCGGCAGCTGCTCGCCATCGATCAGCGCCACCAGCAGCTTGCTGCCGTCCAGCATGCCCTGGTCCAGGCTCCCTCGCGCAGGCGCAGCACGCTGTGCATCCTGCGAAGCGGCGTCCGTGGATGTCCTCCCCCATGAACGGAAAAAGCCGGCCGGATCGCTCCGGCCGGCCTCCTTTACCACACGCCTGTCAACACGCAGCGGTCAACGGCCCATGGCTACTCGCTGCTGCTCGTCCTGCACGTGTTGCGGCGAAGGCTCGTGCTTGGCCAGCATTGCAGCGCTGGTCTCCTGCAGGCTCGGTGCCGTCTGCGTCATGTCCACCGCAGTACGGAAGCCGGGGACGGTGCCCATGACGAAGGCCTTGCCATCCTGCACGGTGACGCCCTGCAGCTTTTCCGGCGAATCGATGCCGGCGGCCTTGGCCTGGGCGGTCACATGCGCGCTCATCTCGTTGCAGATCATGCCCGGCAGGTGGCCACGGATCGCATTGTGCAGCGGCGTATCCGGATGCGCCTTGTCGCCCAGTTGCGGCCCCTTCGGCGCCGCCTCGGCGTGGCTGCGGCCTTCGGCCAGCTTGGCCAGCGTCGCCGGACCCGCCACGCCATCGGCGGAGAGCCCGTGCTGCTTCTGGTAGGCGGTCAGAGCGTCCTTGGTATTGGCACCGAACTTGCCATCCTCGCTCAGCCGGTTGCCATGGCCGTCGCGCACGCCCAAGCGGTTGAGTTCCTTCTGCAGTGCAGTTACTTCCTCGCCCTTGGCGCCCTGGCGCAGCACACCGTTGTGGTCGGCCTCATGCGAATGGCCACCCTTGCCGGTTTCCTTGAGCTTGCCGTGGTCCCAGAAGTCCTGCGGGCTGAGCAGCTTGCCGTGCGGATCCTTCAACTGGTAATGCACGTGCTGGGCATACTGCCCCGCACCGCCCGGGCCACGCCCGCCCATGGTGCCGATCGGCTCGCCCGCCTTGATCGGCTGGCCTTCCTTCACCTGGGTCGACTGCAGGTGCAGGATCTCGTGCGAGTTGCCCTGTGCATCCCTGATCTTCACCGTGCCGTAGTCGCCACCGACGAACGTCACCGTTCCGGAGATCGGTGCGTGGACGGTCGGGTGCTGCAGATTACGGCCGTGCTGGCCGCCGACATAGTTGAAGTCGGTGCCACCGTGCGGCTTGTGCGCGCGGTGTTCGCCGAACTCACCGGTAACGTGCGGCTTGACTCCGTTCTGCGGGGGCAGCATCACCTGCATCGTCTGCTCGAAGGTGCGGGTCTGGCCTTCGGCGTGCGCCGCTGCCGGCTTGGCCTGCGCATGCGTGGCCGCAGCTGCGGCGGGGGCCGCGTGGCTGCCTTGGGACTGGCCGTGGGTCAGTCCCAGGCGCTGCTCCACGAACCGCTCGTACTTGTCCACGTACGGCATCACCTTCTTTTCAGACAGGTTGAGGCCGCCGTAATCGCGGGTCGGGCCGTCGTGGTGGTACTTGTAGATGTACTCCTCACCCTGGCCGCGCTTGTGCGCCAGCGTGCGGTTGTCGATGTAATGGTCAACCAGTGCATCGGACTGTGCGCCGACGTCGAAGCGGTTGCGGTTGTTGAGGTGGTAGTGGTTGCCGGTCTTGTCGATGAACTGGCCCAGGCCCGAGGCCGAGGTGGTGCCAGCGGCGGCATCGGGGTTGAAGCCCGATTCAACGCGGGCGATGGCCAGTACGTGCGCCGTTTCGCGCGGGGTCAGGCCCTTCTCGCGCGCCGACTCGATGATCGTGTCGATCACCCGTGACTGTACTTCCGGGGTCGCATCGCCCCACCGGCGGGAATTGCCATGCAGGCGGCCGTCGCTCTGGTCGATCGGCTCCCGGTAGTGGCTCCACGGTTTGATGCGGTCACTGCTGTAGGCCGCCCCGCGGGGCTGGACCATGTCCTGGTAGATGTCTGCCATGTCTGTGCTATCCATTCTATGAAAAGGGGGATTTCCTTAAGGGGTACTGCTCCTGGTACTTCGGGTACTGCGGTACTGCGGTGCTGCGTTCACAGCGCGCGTGCGACGTCCTGCCGCTGCGCTCAGTCTTCGATGTAGTTCACCTCCGGATGCTTGATGCCGAGCGAGTTGATCAACTTCTCGTACTCGTCGTTGTTGGGCTCCTGCTCCTCGCCTTCCGCGCCGCGCAGCGGCGGTGTGCTGTGGGTCAACTGGCGGCCACTGGCGTCGTACAGGTAGTACCACTCGCAGAAGCTGCAGCCGAACGGCAGTTCACCGTACTGCACGACGAAGTACGGCGTGCCGCTGCGGTCCTGCACGCAGGCCAGGCCAACGGCGGTATAGCCGTCCATCTCCTTGGGCGCAGCAATGGCCTGGCGTGCGCCGTCCTTTTCGATTTCCAGCGTGGTCAGCCGGGAAGCGTCCGTGTCTTGGGTGGGCTGGGCCGCCAGGTGCAGGCGGGTGCCTTGGCAATCGATATGCATGCCGGTCTCGTCGCGCGTAAGAGAGGTGGGAAGGTCCGCAACGGCAGCCGCAGGTGCGGCCGGCGCCGCTGCCGGGTCAGTGGATGCGGGGGGCGCCGCCGGTGCAGCCGCCTCAGGGCCGCTGCAGGCAGCAAGCATCAGGGCCAGCACGGGGGCAACGGGAGACAGACGCATGCGGTGCTCCTTGGGTGAATCACACGACCGCCCGCAAGCGGTCGCTCAGGGGTCAGATCGATTCGTCCTCACGCTTGACCAGCTGCCAGCACGGCCTCTGGGCAAAGGTGTAGACCTGCTGGTCGCTGGTATCGGGGGTGCGCATCTGCACCTGCACCTGGCCGTCGGGCAGGCGGGTGATCTGCATCTCGCGGCCCTGCCGCTGCAGCGTGGCCGGGTCCGGCATCACCGGCCATTCGACCTTGGCAAGCGGCACCTTCTTCTCCACCTTGCGTGGCTCCGGCTCGGCTTCGCCGTCGATGTGGCTGTCCAGCAGCGGATCGGCAGTGGACGTTTCCTGCAGCGCGATCTCGTTGCCGAAATGCTTGAGGAAGTCGTCGAAGACCGGATGGGGGCAGCTGGTAGAAGCGTCTGCCGGGGCCGCCGCAACCGGCGTGGCAGGCGCCGTGGCGGCGGCCGTGCTGGCCGGAGCCGGTGCGGCGGCGCCAGCGGGGGCCGCCTGGGGAGCAGGCTTGCAGCCCGACAGCGCAAGCCCCAGGGCAAGCGCAAGCAGGGCAACGGGGCGGAGCTGGTTCACGGGATCCTCCTGATTCCGGGTGGTCGCGCGCGGTTCCGGCGCGGTGGGGAGGCAAGGATAGCCATGCCTCCGTCAATTCAGTTTCAACATCCGCTGTCAGGAATATCCCGACATGCTGAATTGAGACTCATATCACACTAATGCTGAAATCAGCGTCACCGCGGCAGCCGGTAGACTACGCCGCACACGCTTCGACCCTGGCCCCATGCGCGGATTCCTGCTTGCCCTCTCGCTGTTGATGCCAATGCTGTGGCCTGGTGTTGTGGCCGCGCTGGAGGTCCGGGAAGGCGACCTGCTGTTCGTCACCGCCGGCCGCAGCGGCCTCAGCGCGGCCATCGACGATGCCACCGGCAAGCAGGGCGCACCCAGCTTCGATCACGTGGCCCTGGTCGCTGCGGCGCCAGACGGCTGGCCAGACGGCTGGGAGGTACTGCATGCGGACGAGAAAGGATCGCGCCGGCAATCGCTGGTCGAGTTCCGCCAGGACGCCCGGGCCAAGCAGCGGCACATCGTGGTCTATCGCCTGCGCGCACCGCAGCAGGCCGCCGTCAAGGATGCGGTCGCGACCGCACGCACGATGCTGGGCAAACCGTACAACACGTCATACGTATTGAACGAGGACAGCTACTACTGCTCGGACTTCATCGAGCGCGCGTTCCGTGCGCATCACGTGTTCGCGCTGCAGCCGATGAACTTCCGCAACCCGCAGACCGGTCAGATCGCCCAGCACTGGGTGGATCTGTACCGTGGCATGGGCATGGACGTGCCGCAGGACCAGCCCGGCACCAATCCCAATGACATGTCAGCGGCGCCGGTGCTGCAGCGCATCGGCGTACTGGAATAAGCGAAGCCCCGCGCGCGGCGGGGCTTCGGGGGTTACCCAGGGTGGGTACCGAAGTCACTCTTCCTCGTCCTGCCCACCTTGCTGCTGATTGCGCTGGTTGCGCTGCTGCTGTTCCTGCTGCTGTTGCTGCTGCTGGTCGCGGCCACGACCCTGCTGCTGATCCTGCTGGTTCTGCTGGCCCTGCTGCTTCTGGTTCGGGTTCTGGTTCTGCTGTGCCATGTCCGATCTCCAAAGCCACGCGCGGAATGCGGTGGACGGGGCCATCGTCTGCAGCGGTTGGTTAATCAGGCGTGGGTGGGCGGCTACATTGGTGTGTACGCGCGTGAATGAACGCGCAGAAGCCCTTGCGGCACAAGCCACTGAAGGATTCATGCGGGTTCGGCATGTGCTCATGCGGTTATCCATGCCGCGCGCATTCATGGCGCGTGTGGTCGGAAACCCGCGCTGAACGGGGCTGGTTTCATGACGCTCTGCAGCCAGACCCGCAGTCAGGGCATCACCGGCGGCACATACGCCAAGGTCATGCCCAGCAGCCACAGCAGGCCCAGTACCAGCGGGATGTGCACCAGCAACTGGATGAAGGTGAAGCCCACGATGTCGCGTGCCTTCAGCCCCAACACGCCCAGCAGCGGCAGCATCCAGAACGGGTTGATCAGGTTGGGCAGGGCTTCGGCCGCGTTGTAGACCTGCACCGCCCAGCCCAGGTGCGCCTTCAGCTCGTTTGCGGCCTGCATCACGTACGGCGCCTCGATGATCCACTTGCCGCCCCCGGACGGCACGAAGAAGCCCAGCACCGCCGAGTACACGCCCATCACCAGCGCGAAGGTATCGGTACTGGCCACGTGCACGAACAGGCTCGACAGCCGGTGCGCCAGCGTCTGCCCGTCGCCACCGGCGGCGTGGGTGAGGATCATCGCGATGCCGCCATACAGCGGGAACTGGATCAGCACGCCGGTCGTACTCGGCACCGCCTTGGCCACCGCGTTCAGGAAGCTGCGCGGCCGCCAGTGCAGCAGCAGGCCCAGCGAAATGAACAGGAAGTTGTAGGTGTTGAGGTTGGCGATGGCGGTGACCACCGGCTTGTTGGCGAACTCGTTGAACAGCCAGCCGAACGCCAGGAGCGAGAGCAGCACGGTCAGCAACGGGCTGTACTCCAGCCATTCGCCCGGGCGCGTGCGTCGCTGCAGCGGCTCCGGCTCCGCCTGCGCGGCGCCGGGGAATTCCTCGGCAGTACGCGCACTGCCGGCGGCAGGCGCGGTCAGCCAGGCGATCAGCAGCGAGACCAGGATCAGCACCGCGGTCAGCGCGATCGACTGCCACAGGAAGATGGTTTCGGTGAACGGCAGCACGCCGGTGATCTCCACCAGCCCCGGCGGCATGCTGGCCGGATTGGCCTGCAGCTGCGCGGCCGAGGAACTCAGCCCCATGGCCCACACCGCGCCCAGGCCAAGATATGCCGACGCACCGGCCGCGCGGTAGTCCATGCGCAGTTCGGTGCGACGGGCCAGCGCGCGCACCAGCAGGCCACCGAACACCAGCGAAAAGCCCCAGCTGAGCAGCGAGGCCAGCATGCTGACCAGGCCCACGTACACCACCGCACCGCGACCGGTGCGCGGCACCCGGGCCAGGAAGTCGATGAAGCGCGCGACCACCGGCGCGGTGGCCACGGCGTAGCCACCGATGACCACGAAGGCCATCTGCATGGTGAAGGGAATCAGGCTCCAGAAGCCGTCACCGAAGGCGCTGGCAGTGGCCTGCGGGGTCGAGCCGAAACCCATCGCGGCCAGCGCGACGATGACCACGCCCAGCACCGCGAACACATACGCGTCGGGGAACCACTTTTCCGCCCAGGCGGCCGAGCGCAGCGCTGCGCGCGCCATCCAGCCGTCCTGTACTGCTGCCGTCGAGGCCATCGCCTACCCTCCCAGGTTCGATGGATCGATTCTGGGCGGTGGGGTGCAGGCTGTCAGCCACCTATTGGTCGTAGGTGATACAGAACGGCAGTGCCGGCCGCTGGCCGGCAACCCTCGGGATCACACACGGGCGCAGCCGGCCAGCGGCCGGCTCTACCATGCCCGGGAATCGTCGTAGCTGGCGGAGGACGGTAGTGCCGGCCGCTGGCCGGCAATTTCCCGATCGGGATGGTCGTGCAGCCGGCCAGCGGCCGGCTCTACCAGGCCCGGGAATCGCGGTAGCTGGCGGAGGACGGTAGTGCCGGCCGCTGGCCGGCAATTTTCCGATCGGGATGGTCGTGCAGCCGGCCAGCGGCCGGCTCTACCAGGCATTGGGATCAACGCAGCGCCAGGTCCACGGCGATGCCGGCAAACAGCGCGCCGCCCACCCAGTTGTTGTGCAGGAACGCCTTGAAACAGGGACCGCGCTCGCGATTGCGGCAGATCCAGAACTCGTACACCACCAGCGCGGTGGCCACGGCCACGCCGGCCAGGTAGTACCCGCCCAGCCCGCCACGCACGCCTACCAGCGCCATGGTGGCCAGGAACAGCGCGTACAGCACGCCCTGGATGACCAGGTCGAGATCACCGAACAGGATCGCGGTGGAGTGCGAGCCCATCTTCAGGTCGTCCTCGCGGTCGACCATGGCGTACCAGGTGTCGTAGGCGGTGGACCACAGGATGTTGCCGGCATACAGCAGCCAGCCCAGCATCGGCACCTCGCCCTGCACGGCGGCGAACGCCATCGGGATGCCCCAGCCGAACGACATGCCCAGGTAGACCTGCGGCAGATGGGTGTAGCGCTTCAGGTACGGATAGCTGGCGGCCAGGAACACGCCGATGAAGCTCAGGCCGATGGTCAGCCCGTTCAGGGTCAGCACCAGCCCGAACGCCACCAGCATCAGCACGGCAAACAGCGCCAGCGCGGCACGGCCGCTGATAGCGCCGGTGGCCAGCGGGCGCGCCTTGGTGCGCTCCACGTGCGGGTCAAGCCAGCGGTCGGCGTAGTCATTGATGACGCAACCGGCCGAGCGGGTCAGCCACACGCCGGCGGTGAACACAAACAGCGTCCACAGCGGCGGCAGGCCGCCCGCGGCCAGCCACAACGCCCACCAGGTGGGCCACAGCAGCAGCAACGTGCCGATCGGGCGATCAGCGCGCATCAGACTCCAGTAATGCCGCCAACGCGGCGTCGCCGGCGACTGCGGCGAAGTGAGGGGGGTATCAGCCATGGCGATAGGATACTCCTGCCCCTCTGGCAGGGCTTTGCCGTTGGGGGGAGATTTGTTCGACGAAAGTGGATAGAATGCCGGTCCCGCACCGCTTCATGGCGCTGCGATGCCCGCCCCGGCACCGGCCGACGGCGCGGCGGTTCTACAACGCGCCCGTAGCTCAGCCGGATAGAGTAGTGGCTTCCGAAGCCATTGGTCGGGGGTTCGAATCCCTCCGGGCGCGCCATTTTCTTGTCGGCTTCGGCCTGCCACTCACCCGGCAGATTCGCCCGCGCATGTCTCCGTTCTCAGTTTATGAGTCCCGCAGGGCGCAGAATGTGACTCTGTACTCCAGCTCCATTCCGATTGAGTAGACTCGGCGCCATGGGTATCGCCTTGCCAGCACAGGACAGCCTCGGCGTCGGTCTCTATTCCTACGCCGATGCCGCGCGCTTCATTGGCGGCAGCTCGTCGGAACTGCGCCGGTGGCTGAAGGGCTACCATGGCCGGAAGCACGGGAAGCCGGAAGCCCACCCTCCCCTGTGGAAGTCGCAATGGGCTGATTCAGAGATCGACGGCATTGGCTTTCGCGATCTGATCGAGCTGCGCTTCGTCCGCACATTCGTCGCATGTGGCGTGCCACTCAACCTGGTGCGGCGAACCATTGTCGAGCTGAACGAGCGGCTCGGTAAGGAGTACCCCTTCACCAGCACGAGCTTCAAGACCGATGGGCGCCGCATTTTCATGGAGCTCGTGGGCGACAGCGGCGATGCCGCACTGGTGGATGTGGTGAAGCGCCAGGACGTGATGCGCAAGGTCATCGCACCTTCGCTGCGTGACGGCATCGAACTGGGCATCGATGATCGAGCCGAACGATGGTTCCCACTGAAGGGCTCCCGTGCGGTGGTATTTGATCCACAGCGCAGTTTTGGTCAGCCCATCCTTGCCGAATCGGGCGTTCCTACCATCGCCATTGTCGAGGCGCTGCGCGCCGAAGGTGGCGATGAGCGTCGCGTGGCCAGGCTGTATGACCTACCTCTGACTGCAGTGAAGAAAGCACTGCAGTTCGAGAATCGAGCCGCGCCTTGAAGGCGCAGATCGATGAGAATCTTCCGCCCGCGCTGGCCCGGGCCATCGACGCCATTGCAGGAACGGACGAACACGAAGTCTTCCACGTAAGGGAGTTCGTGATGCCCGGTACTACTGACCTGGAGCTCTTCGACGCGGCCACCCAGCGTGGCATCCGCATACACGTTACCCAGGATCATCATCATCGCAAGCCCGCAGAGCGCGAGGCGATCGCACGCCTCGGCCTGACCGTATTCGTTCTGGCCAAGGGCTGGAGCACCTTCAACCACTACGAGCGCGCAGCGCGGCTTCTGGAGTGGTGGCCCAAGATGATGCAGCAAGCCGAACTCGTGCAACCTGGTGCAATGTTCCGCGTACCGCATGCCAGGGCGTCCGGGGGACGGCTGACGCAGATCAAGGTGTCACGGTAACCGCTTCGCGCGTCAACCCTCATCATCCGTGAAACCATGCTGTGCACGCAGCATCGGGTCGGTCTCGATCATGAACATATGGAACAGGTGTTTATGGTCCCGCGGCCAGCTCCCCTGCAACAGACGCCACGACGCCACATCCACGCGCGGCAGCTTCCGTTCCAAGTAGTAGACGCGGCTGCAATCGCCCGAGAAGTGTCCATCCAGCAGCCGCCAGCGCGCGTGATCCACGCCGGGCTGAGGCTTCCCGTCGCAATAGACGCTGCTGTCGTCAACGGCGTACAGCGCGTCCTGCGGGATTGTCTGCAGCAGGTCGCCGCGCAGGCAATGCTCCATGCGTCGGCCGCAGTACCAGCCGCCGTGATCGTCGGCACCGTAGCCGCCCATACTGCGGAAGGTGGCGCAGTTGGCCTCGGCCGAGGCTTTCAGCGAAGTCCCGGATTCGAAGTAGACATTTCGCTTGTTCAGCCAGTAATCACCGCATTGGCGGAAGCTGTCGCGGTCAGTCGCGGGTGGAAAGACAGCCAAGCGTGGTTTCGGCTCTATGGATGCCAATGCATCAATGCAAACAGAAACGCCGGGCATCGCCCGGCATTTCAGTCACAGCATGGAAGGGGTAAACCTCAGTACTTGCCGTCAAACGCAAATATCGGCTTGCGCGTCTTCCACGCACCAGCAGTAAAGTCGGGGAACTCCAGCGTCTGGAAACCGTTGGCGATCGACTGCTCGCTCAGCGGCGTGATCGCACTCCAGGTCACCGCATCGTAGATGTCGATCGGCATCGGTGCCTTGGCCTTCAGCGCTTCAACAAAGGCATGGATGACGAACCAGTCCATGCCACCGTGGCCGGCGCTGGCGGCGGTGTCGGCGTTCTGCTTCCACAGCGGGTGCTCGTACTGGTCCTGGTACTTCTTGAACTCCTCCCACTGGTGCGGCGGGCTACGGCCTTCGATGTGGATCGAATGGTTCACGTCCATCCACAGGCCCTTGGTGCCCTGCACGCGGAAACCCATCGAGTACGGGCGCGGCAACGAGGTGTCGTGCTGCAGCAGGATGGTCTCGCCGTTCTCGCAGGCCAGCGTGGTGGTGACGATATCGCCCAGCTTGAACTTCACCTGGGTGCTGGGGTGGGTGGTGCCGCCACTCTTGGCCACGGTGTATTCGTGCAGGCCGCGCGCCTTGGTCGCAAAAGCATTGATGTGGGTGAAGCGGTTGCCACGGTTGATGCCGGTGTACATCGCGCACGGGCCGATGCCGTGGCTGGGATACAGCTCACCGTTGCGCTGCACCGAATGCTCGGTGCGCCAGCGTGCTTCGCTCCAGCCCTTGGGCCCGAATTCCACGCCGCTGTCGTAGGGCTGGTTCGGGTCGCCGGAATTGAACTTCACGCCGCGCAGGTCGTGCTGGTAGCCGGCCTGCAGATGCACCAGCTCGCCGAACAGCCCCTGGCGCACCATCTGCAACGCCGCCATCACGTCGCGACGGTAGCAGACGTTCTCCAGCAGCATGTACGGGGTGCCGGTACTCAGCTGGGTCTTCAGCACGTCCCAGTGGTCCTGCAGGGTGATGCCGGCCACCACTTCGCAGCCGACGGCCACGCCGGCCTGCATCGCGGCTATCGCCATCGGTGCGTGGTATTCCCACGGCGTGGCGATGATCACGCCATCGATGCCCTTCTGTTCCAGCAGTCGCTTCCACGCGTTGGTGTCGCGGTCCTGGCCATAGGTCTTCGGCGCCGGCTTGCCCGCCTTGGCCACCATCTCTGTGGCACGGCCCAGCATGATCGGCTCGATATCGCAGAGGGCGACCACTTCGACGTCGTCGCGGCGCACCAGCTCCTTCAGCAGCACCAGCCCGCGCATGCCGGTGCCGATCATGGCCAGGCGCACCTTGCGCCCGCGTGCCCAGGCCGGGCTCTGCGGCAGCAGGCTGCTGGCGGCGACAGCGGCGCTGGCCGCGATGAATTCCCTACGCTTCATGGCAGACATCTCTCCTCTTGGCAGCGTGCCCACCACAGCCGGCACGCCAGGTCACGCAAACGGAATTACTTGAACCGGTAGCCGATGGTCACACTGTAACCACGGCCGAAGATGGTTGCGTAGTCACTGGAGTCACCCAGGAAGCTGTTCGGGTCGTAGAACGGCAGGCGGTTGAACAGGTTCTTGACGGTGAAGCTCAGGTTCCAGGCATCATCCGGGCGCCAGGTGACGCTCATGTTGGCGGTCCACCACGACGGTGCACCATCGCACTTGCTCTTCTGCAGGGCCAGGTAGCCGCCGGTGCAGGTTTCCTTGTTGTTGCTCTCTTCGTCGATCTGGTCGGTGGCCCACTTGGTGCCGCCGACGTAGTTGACGAACATGCTGGTGGTCACCTGCTTGTAGGTCCAGTCGGCATTGAGCGTGGCGCGCAGGCGCGGGTTGTTGTAGTAGCCCACCACGTCGCCGTAGTACCAGCCGTTCTCCGCGTCCATGTAGAAGCGGTTGCGGTTGGCGATGGTGCCGGCCAGGCCGATGTTCAGGTTGCCCCAGTCGCCCAGCGAGAAGCGGCTGCGTGCGTCGATGTCGAAGCCGTCGATCAGCGTCTTGCCACGGTTCTTGTACTGGCCCACCACGCTGGCCACGTTGCCGGCCGAATAACCCGGCAGCACCGACGGGCAGCTCACGCCGCTGGCCGGATCGGCGCACATGGCCGCCAGCTGCGCCAGGTTGGCACGGTCGCTGTCGGTGATCGGCGAGCGCGACATCGAGATAATGTCTTCCATGCGGCGATAGTCCGGCGCGACGATTTCATTGTTGCGGTAGATGAACCAGTAGTCGGCCGACACCGACAGCCAGCTGGCCGGCTCGTAGACGAAGCCGAGGGTGGCGATCTTCGCCTTCTCCGGCTTCAGGTCCTTGTTCGGCTGGGTCATGCGCGCCACGGTACGGCTGCAATCGACGTTCAGCAGGGTCTTGCCGAGATCGACGTCGCCCGGCCTCTGCGACTTCAGCAGCAGGTTGGCGATGGCATTGGTCTCGCCGCAGCGCAGTTCGTCACGGAAGCCACCGAGCTGTGCGAACACGCCGCCATTGCCGGACTCGGCCAGGCTCGGTGCGCGGAAGCCGGTGGAATAGGTGCCGCGCAGCATCAGCTGGTCGAACGCCTGGTACTTGAAGCCGATCTTCGGCGCGACGTTGGCGCTGAAGTTCGGGTACTTGTCCACGCGGACCGCCGCATCCAGTTCCAGCTTCTCGGTGATCGGTGCCACGGTCTCGGCGAACAGCGCGTAGGTGTTGCGCTTGCCATCGAACCACGAGCCACCCTGCTGGGTGATCAGGCCGTTGGCCGCGTCGGCATTGCCCGGGGTGTAGAAGGTCTCACGGCTGGCATTGAAGCCGAACGCGGCGCGCATCTCGCCAGCCGGCAGCTGGAACAGCGGGCCTTCGATCTTGCCATCCAGGGTATGCAGGCGGGTCCACGACTGGATGTCGAAGGTCGGGAACGCTTCACGGATCAGCGCGGCGTTGGCTTCGCTGATCTCGCCGAACTTGTACGCCGGATGATCGGAGATGATCACCCGACCGGTGCCCGGATCGATCGTGTATGGGCCGAAGGCCTTCTCGAAGCCCTTGGTGTTGACGTTGATCGTCTGGTAGGTGGTGGAGTGGGTACCAGCGCTGGCGAATGCGGTTTCCCAGTTCCAGTCACCCACATTGCCACGTGCGCCCGCCAGTACCCGGTAGCTCTTGTCAGTGTTGCGCTGGCCGAAGTAGTTCGGGCCGGCATCCTGCAGCAGATAGTTCAGGCCGACCACGCCGCCCATCATTGCCTTCAGCTGCGGGCTGGCGTGGTTGTATTCGTTGTTGGGGCCCAGGAACGGGTACAGGAACTGATTGACGGTGTTGCCGGTATTGCGCGAGAACCAGCTGGTCGGGTTGCCGGTGGTGGTGCCGTAGGTGCGCGGCGTACCGCCGTTGGCGCGCAGGTCGATGTCGGTGTAGGTGGCCTCGGCAAAGATCTCGGTGTTGTCGCCGACCAGGAACGTGCCGTTGAGGTAGGCGGTGTTGCGCTCGGACTTGGCGCCGGCATCGATCTCGTTGTTCATCCAGGTTTCCCAGACGCAACGCGGGCCGGCCGCTTCACTGGTCAGCACGTTCCTGCAGCCCGGCGCGGCTTCCTGCACGCGGCGGCCGGTGACCGGATCGAACGCGAAGTAGGTACCCGGGTTGAACTCGCCCGGCTTGCTGCCCACGCCCAGGCGCAGGTTGTTGAGGTAGTTCGGGTTGTTGACGTAATACTGGTCGGGCCGCTTGTCGTAGAAGTCGCTGAGCGGAATCGCGTCGCGGCGGTACATGTTCACCGCGCCGTAGATGTTGAAGCGGTTCTCGGCCAGGTCACCGAAGCCGGCGGTGATGCTGGCCTGGCGCTCGCCGTAGGAGTCGATGCGCGAGGACGTATCGTTGGTGAAGCTGACCTCGGCACCCTGGAAGTTGCGCTTGGTGATCACGTTGATCACGCCGGCCACCGCGTCGGTGCCGTAGACCGCCGAGGCGCCGTCGGTCAGCACTTCCATGCGCTCGATGGCCGCCGCCGGGATCGCATCGATGTTGACGAACTGGGTCTGGAAGCCGGCCGGCGCGCCGTAGTACGACAGGCGACGGCCGTTCAGCAGCACCAGCGTGCCCTGCGCGCCCAGGCCACGCAGGTTGGCCTGCGAGGCACCGTCGGAACCGGTGAACAGCGAACGCGCATCCTGCTGCGCCGGGCGTGCGGCTGGCAGGTTGTCGAGCACCTGCAGCAGCGTGCGCGCGCCCATGTTCTGGATGTCCTGCTTGCTGATCACCTGCACCGGCGAGGCGGTTTCGACGTCGGTGCGGCGGATGTTGGAGCCGGTGACCTCGATGCGGGCCAGGTCGGTGGCCTTGTCCTTGCTGTCCTGGGCGAAGGCGGGAACGGCGACCGACAGCAGCGCGCCGGCGATGGCCAGCGACAGCGGAGCGATCGAACGACAGGGGGGGCGGTGGTGGCGAGCGGGCAACATCGGGGTTCTCTCCTGGCAGGGGTGCAGCGCGATAAGTGAGCGCGTAGGCGTTCGGCGGGCAAAACGCTCCCGGGCCACGGCCGTCAGGGCCGCAGTCGGAATGGGCGGGGGAGGAGCGGTGTTACGTGGGGGTCATGGGGCGACGATGCTGGCGGAGTCGCCCTCCTGGCCGATCAGTACGGCATTGGCCCAGTTGGCGCAGACCTGGGCGGGTTGACTGCCCTGCGCACCCAGCGTGCGCAGGCTCAGGGTGGAAAGGCCACGGATGTCCAGCTCCGGCTTGACCACGCCGGGCGCCTTCACCAGGCCGCTGTCGTACAGCAGGCGGTTGTCGCCCCAGACCTGGAACTGCAGGCCACCGGCGTTGCGGCAGGCGTCATCGATACCGAGATCGGCGCGCAGCAGGTGCCAGCCGCCCTGCAGGCGCAGGTCGATCCGGCTGTTGGCGCCAACACCCAGGCCCCGGCGGAACTGCAGGCCGTTCATGCGCATGCCGGCGTCGCCACGGAACGACTGGTCGGCGCGCAGCTGGCTGGCCAGCGCGGCCGGCACCGGCAGCTCGGAGAGATAGCGCTGCCGGGCCGGTCGTTCTGGTTCCTGGTGTTCGAGGATGTGGAAAGTGGACAGCGCGATCGGGCCGACGTCGCGCGGCTGCAGTGCATCGAACGCGCGCGCGCTGCCCTGGGCGGCGGTGACCATCGGGTCGGTGCTGCTGGCGCCGTCGCCTTCCGGGTTCTGCACGCTCAGTACGCGGAAGCGCAGCAGGCGGCCGGCATGCGCCGGGAAGTCGATGCGCTGCACGCCCTCCTTCAACTGCAGGCGGCCGCGGGCGATCGGCTCGCCCCACTCACCGTTGCTGTCGCCCAGGTACACCTCATAGTCGCGTACCTGGCCATGCTTCCAGTTCTTGTCGTTGCGTGGCGCGATGTCGATGCCATCGATCATTTTCCGCTCACCGAAGCCGATCACCCACTCGTGGGCGCCGGTGCGCACGGCCTGGTTGCGCACACTACGGAACCAGGTGGCCGGATCGTCGTCGAAGGCGTTCTCCAGTGCGTGGCCGGGCTCTTCGGCCGGGCGATTGACCACCAGCAGGCTGTCGGCCGGCAGTTCGCGGCCCAGCACCGGTGCGGCCGGGTAGGCATCATCGGCGGCCGCTGCCGCCACCGCGAAGTCCAGCTGCAGCTGCAGCGGCTGGCGGATGTCCTGGGTGGCGGTACGCACATGCAGCGTGCCACGGCGCTCCTTGGCATCGAAGTACCAGCCTTCGCTGGCGTTGTTGAGCGCTGCCGCATCGGCCAGCGCCGGCAGCACGCGGCCACCGGCCTGCACCGCACGTGGTGCCTGCCGGCTGAGTACGCGCAGGCCGTAGCGGCGCTGGGCCAGCTGGCCGTTGTACTGGCCCTGCACCGGATCGATCTGCACCTGCACCGGGCCACTGCCCTGCGCCGGCGCCTGCACGCGGATCTGCTGCGTGCTCGACTCACCCTGCTGGTAGCGGCGCGTGTTGCCATCGTCTTCGTACAGCGTGTACTGCGAGTCGCCCTGCGGGTACAGGTCGAAGGTCACTTCATCCAGCGGTTTTTCGCCATCGAACAGCATCGACGGGTACATCGGCAGGATCGCACCGGCACGCACGAACACCGGCAGCGTGGCCAGGTCCACCTGGCGGTCCAGCTGACGGCCGTCGGCACCGGCCAGCACGCGACGGCCATCCCAGTAGTCGATCCAGCCGCCGGCCGGCAGGTGGATGTCGCGGCGCCAGCCACGGCTGGCCGCCTGGCTGCGGTACACCGGCGCCACCAGCAGGTCGCGGCCGAGCAGGAACTGGTATTTGTAGGTCTCATCCTGCGCATGCGGATCGCGCGGGTGGTCCCACATCAGGCCACGCACCGGCGGTGCACCGGTCTGCGCGGCCTCGTGCACCAGCCCATACATGTATGGCGTCAGGCGCATCTTCAGCTTCAGGTAGTCGCGGTTGATGCTGCGGTAGGGCTCGTCATACCACCAGGGGTGCTTGCGCGCGTTCGACGACCAGCCGCTCATGCCCATCAGCACCGGGGTGAACGCCTTCCACTGCAGGTCGCGGGTGAAGGTCTCGGCGCTGCCGCCGAAGATCGCATCGACATCGCCGCTGGCGTAGGCCATGCCGGACAGTCCCGAACCGACCAGGGTCGGCACGTGCCAGCGGATGTAGTCCCAGCTGCTGCTCTGGTCACCGGTCCACGCTACGGCGTAGCGCTGGATGCCAGCCCAGCCCATCACCGTCCACAGGAACGGACGCGAATCGGAGTTGTCGAGGATGCCGTTGAAGGCCTGGCGGTTGGCGTCCATCGCGAACTGGTAACCCTTGCCGGTCCAGGCCACGTCCAGCTTCTGCACGCGGCTGCCGGCCTTGCCCACTTCCCAGGCGATCTTGTCGACGCCGTTCTCGGTCCACAGGCCGGTGCGGAAACCGTAGCCAGCCAGCCCCTTCACTGTTTCCGGCAACTGCTTGTAGCCGCAGCCATAGCCATCGTTGGGCAGGATCCAGCCACCGGGCATGTCGTGGGCGCGGTACTGCTTGGCCACGCTGTCGATCACATCGGGCGTGGTGCCGGTCGGGCCGTCGCTCCAGCCTTCGGGCACGGTGCCGGGCTTCTTGCTGTTGTCGCCGTCGTTGTAGCAATCGGCATCGCCGTAAGACAGCGCCCAGCGCGCGACCATGTTCGGGCGGCCGGTCAGCTGGGTATAGCGTTCGATCAGCTTGGGCAGGTCCGCGCCGACGAAGTAGTAGGCATCGAAGCGGTCTTCGCGATGCAGCAGCGTGGCCTGGTCGCTCTGGCGCAGGTCGTAGCTGCCATCGCTCCAGGTATTGCGCAGCATGCCCCAGCCACGGCTGCTGAGCAGCATCGGCGCCGGGCTCGGCCGATCACCTTCTTCCCAGCCACCGGAATAGGACACGTCCAGCTCGCGGCCCTTGAACTGGTAACGGCCGTTCTGCTGGCCACCACCGAAATAGCCCTCATCGGCCTGCGAGGACAGCACCTGCACGCTCTGCGTGGCATCCAGGTCCAGCGGCTGCAGTTCCTGCCACAGCGCGGTGGGCTGGCCGTTGTCCAGCCGTTCCAGGCGCAGGCGCAGCGGCTGCCGCTGTACGTGCAGCACCAGCGCGTCGGTGCGCACGCGGATTTCCTGCGCGTCTTCTTCCAGCTGTGCCTGCACGTTCGCCTTGGGCTGTGGCAGCACGATCGGTGCGGCCTTGTCGCCGGCGCCGGTCAGCGTGCCGTTGCGGCCGGCCTGCACGCGGATGATGTCGGTGGCCGGCAGTTCGATGCGGATCCGCGCGCCCTTGTCGGTCTGCAGGTCCCAGCCCTGCACGCCGTCGCGGCTGTCGCTGGCGCTGACCGAACGCAGGTTGCCGACCGGCTCGGCCCGGGACGGCATGGACGCCAGCATCAGTGCCGGCAACAGGGCCAGCATCAGCGGCGAGCGACGAACGCAGTTTTCCACGCGGACTCCCAACCCGTTCACCGGGCGTTTCGAAAGCGGTTGGGCCGACTCTAGGGCAGCGATTCGAAAGATGTCAACAAATTGAAAGGAAAAAGGAAGATATATTCCAGTGAAACGAAAGTTGTTGCGTTGCAGTACTTTGTGTAAGCGCTTGCAGACGCCTGTTAAGTATTGTGCGATACGGCATTCCGCCCACCCTTTCGTTTTCCTGCGGACCGCGCGCCGGGAAAAGTCGCCCACCTGTTTTCTTTCTTTTTACTTTCGATGTTTGACATTTCGAAAGAAAACGCAGATGGTGCGCTGGCCCAACTGGAACCTCCGAATGGACGCCACCCTGCTTTCCGATGTCCCCGCCTGGCAGCGCCTGGGCGGAGCCGATACCGCTACCGAAATCGCCCAGCAGCCTGCGCTGTGGGAAGCCCTTGCGCTGGACCTGTCGCGTGCCCGCGACCGCCTGCAGGCCTTCCTTGGCGACAGCCTCAACGACCCCCACCAGCGCGTGCTGTTCACCGGCGCTGGCAGCTCCGGCTTCATTGCCGAGATGGTGGCCGATGCGATCAACGCGCAGTGGCCGGCCGAGGTGCGCGTGGTGCACACCACCAGCCTGCTGACCCACCCGGCGCTGTACCTGCAGCGCGACCGCCCGACCCTGCTGGTCTCGTTCGGCCGCAGCGGTTCCAGCCCGGAAAGCGTGGCAGCGGTGGATCGCGTGCGCAGCGACGTGGATGACGCGCGCTTCCTCGACATCACCTGCAACGCCGATGGCGAACTGGCCCGCCGTGGCGCCGGCCGTGCCGATACCTGCACCCTGCTGATGCCGTCGGCCAGCTGCGACCGCGCCTTCGCCATGACCAGCAGCCTGACCTGCATGCTGCTGGCCGCACTGACGGTGTTCGATCGCTCTCCGTGGGATGCGCGCGTGGCGCGCCTAAAGCAGATCGCCGCGCTGGCCCGCGAAGGCCTGGCACAGTGGGATGCACCGGTGGCCGCGCTGGCGCAAGGCCCGTTCAACCGTGTGATCTACCTCGGCAGTGGCCCGCTGGAAGCGCTGGCGCGCGAGTGCGCGCTGAAGGTGCTGGAACTGACCGCCGGCCGCGTGCTGGCACTGGCCAACACGCCGCTGGGCTTCCGCCATGGCCCCAAGTCGACGCTGGATGGCAACACCCTGGTGGCGGTGCTGCGCAGCGTGCAGCCACTGGCGCGCCGCTACGAGCAGGACCTGCTGGAAGAGCTGCGCCGCGACGGCGTAGCGGGCCAGGTGCTGGCGATCGGTCCGCATTCGGACATCGGCGCCGACGACGACTACACCCTCAGCGTGCCGCCGCTGGACGATCCGTGGCTGGCGCCGGTGTGGCTGGGCTTTGCGCAGCTGTTCGCACTGCAGCGCTCGGCCGCGCTGGGACTGACCCCGGACAACCCGTTCCCGGACGGCACCGTCAACCGCGTCGTCAAGGGCGTCACCATCCACCATGGCTGAGCTGATCGCCCACGCCTGCTATGGCATCGACATCGGCGGCACCAAGATCGAGCTGGTGGCATGCGATGCGGCGATGCAGGTCACCTGGCGCCGCCGCGTGGCCACCCCACAGGGTGACTACGACGGCTTCCTGCAGGCGGTGGTGGCGCTGGTCGCCGAGGCGGACGCTGCCCTCGGCCGCAGCGATGCGCCCATCGGCATCGCCCTGCCCGGCGTGCGCGACCGCCGCAGTGGCCGCCAGCTCAGCGCGAACGTGCCCGCACTGACCGGCCAATGCGTGGCGCAGGATCTGCAGGCGCGGCTGCAACGCCCACTGCATTTCGGCAACGACCTGCAGTGCTTTGCCTTGTCTGAAGCGCACGGCGGCGCGGCTGACGGTTACCCCAGCATGTTCGGCGCCATCCTCGGCACCGGTGCCGGTGGCGGCTTCTGCCTGCAGGGCCGGCTGCTGTCCGGCTTCAACGGCCTGGCCGGCGAATGGGGCCACTGGAGCGTGCCCGGCCACCTGCTGCAGCGCCACGGCCTGCCGCTGCTGGACTGCGGTTGCGGCCTGCAGGGCTGCGTGGAGCGCTATGTCTCCGGCAGTGGCGTAGCAATGATCGAACGCCATCTCGGTGGCAGCGCCGCCAACGCCAGCGCGGTGATTGCCCTGGCCGAGGCCGGCGATGCGCGCGCACGCAAGGCGCTGGACATCCATCGTGACCTGCTCGGCCACAGCCTGGCCGCGCTGGTGCTGGCGCTGGACCCGCATGTGATCGTGCTCGGCGGCGGCCTCTCGCAGTACGCGCCGCTGTACCAGCAGCTGCCGGCGGCCATCGCGGCCCATCTGTTCCATGGCGTGCAGGTACCACCGATCGTGCCGCCGCGGTTCGGCGATGCCGGTGGCGCACGCGGTGCCGCGCTGCTCGCCTGCCAACCCTCGTTTTCCTGATGTCCGGAGCCTGACCATGTCCCCGCTGCAGACCCTGCTTGCCTCCCACCGCGCCGGCGCCAACGTCGGCCTGTACAGCGTCTGCTGCAGCAACGAGCAGGTGCTGCGCGCCGCCATGCACGTGGCGCTGGCCCATGGCACCGTGCTGCTGATCGAGGCCACCTCCAACCAGGTCGACCAGTTCGGCGGCTACACCGGCATGACCCCGCCGCAGTACCGCGATTACGTCGGCGCCCTGGCCGATGAACAAGGCTTCCCGCGCGAGCGGCTGATCCTGGGCGGCGACCACCTCGGCCCGAATGCCTGGCAGAAGCGCCCGGCTGCCGAAGCGATGACCCACGCGCGCGTGCTGATCGAAGCCTACGTCGCCGCCGGTTTCCACAAGATCCACCTGGACTGCAGCATGTCCTGCGCCGATGACCCGGTGCCGCTGCCCGATGCCGTCGTCGCCGCGCGCTCGGCCGAGCTGGCCGAGATTGCCGAACGCACCGCCGCCGAACACGGCCTGCCGCCGCCGGTCTACGTGATCGGTACCGAGGTGCCGATTCCCGGGGGCGAAGCCTCGCTGGCCGAGGGCCTGCAGGTGACCACGCCGGCCGCCGCCGCGCAGACCCTGGCCATCCACCAGCAGGCGTTCGATACGCCACAGCTGCGCGATGCATGGCAGCGCGTGATCGCGATGGTGGTGCAACCGGGCGTGGACTTCGACCACAGCAGCGTGCACGAGTACAACCCGGAGGCCGCCCATGCGCTGGCCGACTTCCTCGAGCGGCAGCCGCGCATCGTGTTCGAAGCGCACTCCACCGACTACCAGCGCGAAAGCGGCCTGCACGCCCTGGTGCGCGACCACTTCGCCATCCTCAAGGTCGGCCCGGCGGCCACCTTCGCCTATCGCGAAGCGCTGTTCGCGCTGGCTGCGATCGAGGCCGAACTGCTGCCGGCTGCACAATGCTCGCGCCTGCCGCAGGTGCTGGACGCGGTGATGGTGGCGCAGCCGAAGTACTGGCAGTCCTACTACCACGGCGATGACGCCACACTGCGCCTGCTGCGCAGCTACTCCTTCAGCGACCGCTGCCGTTACTACTGGGGCGAGCCGGCGCTGGTGCAGGCGGTGCAGACCCTGTTCGCCAACCTGGAACAGCACGCGCCGCCGCTGGTGCTGCTCAGCCAGTACCTGCCGGAGCAGTACCGCGCCGTGCGCGAGGGCACGCTGGCCAACACCCCCACCGCACTGGTCCAGCACCGCATCGGCCTGTGCCTGGGCGAATATGCCCGCGCCTGCAGCGGCAACCGCGCCGGTAACCGCAGGCACGACGCAGCTTCGGCTGCCGGCGTTCCTGCGAACGGCTAATCTCTACCTTCCCCGCGAAACCGAGAATGGCCATGCGCAACACCCGCTCCCGCCGGCAACAGATCCTGCAGCTGCTGATCGAGCACGGCTCGGTGCAGGTGGCCGATCTGGTCGAGCGCTTCGGCGTGTCGGCGGTGACCATCCGTGCCGATCTGACCCACTTCGAGTCGCAGGGCCTGGCCAACCGTACCCACGGTGGTGCCACGCTGGTGCGCACCCCGCCACAGGAGCAGGACATCCACGAGAAGGATGCGCTGAACCTGCCACTGAAGGAGTCCATCGGCGCCTGTGCGGCGCGCCTGGTGCAGCCGGGCGACAACATCATCATCGACTCGGGCTCGACCACGATGACGCTGGCCCGTCACCTGCGCGCGCATCGCGACGTGACGGTGATGACCAATGGCTTGAACATCGCCTGGGAACTGGCCAACGCGCCGGGCATCAACGTGCTGCTGACCGGCGGCCTGCTGCGCCAGCAATCGCTCTCGCTGCAGGGCAGCCAGGCCGAAGCCAGCCTCAACTCGTACAGCTTCGACACCCTGTTCCTGGGCGTGGATGGCCTGGACCTGCAGTTCGGGCTGACCACCCATGACGAAGCCGAAGCCCGCCTTAACCACCGCATGGTCGAACGCGCGCGTCGCATCGTGGTGCTGACCGACGCCTCCAAGTTCGGCCGCGTCAGCCTGCACCGCATCGCCCGCCTGGACCAGATCCACGCCATCATCACCGACGCCGGCATCGACGACGCAACCCGCGAGGGACTGCAGCGGCTGGGCATCGACGTGATCATCGCCGAGCCTCCCGCATGACCGATACCCGTTCCCTGCACGGCCGCATCCTCACCCCACTGGGTTGGCGGCGCGGCCACGTCCATTTTGATTCGCATGTGCGCCAAATGCAGGTGGATGACCACAGCGGCGCTGATGACCCGCAGCTGCCGGTGATCCTGCCCGGCTTCATCGACCTGCATGTGCACGGTGCGGCCGGCGTGGACCTGATGCAGGGCGGCGACGTGGCGCGCACCATCGCCCGCACCCATCTGCGCTTCGGCACCACCACGCTGCTGGCCACCACCATGACCGCCGGCCTGGACGAGATCGCGCACGCGCTGCAGGGTGTGGCCGCCGCCATGGCCGCGCCCGACGCCGATGCGGCATGCATCGCCGGCGTGCATCTGGAAGGCCCCTTCATCAGCCCGCAGCGATTGGGCGCGCAACCCAACCGCACCATCGAGGCGACGCTGGCGCTGGTACAGCAGCTGCACGCGCTGGCGCCGATCCGGGTGATGACACTGGCGCCGGAAATCGGCGAGCACACCGCGCTGATTCCCGCACTGTCGGCACTGGGCATCCGCGTGCAGCTCGGCCACAGTGCGGGCACTTACGAAGAGGGCGTGGCTGCCCTGCAAGCGGGTGCCTCCGGCTTCACCCACCTGTTCAACGGCATGACCGGCGTCGATCACTATCGCCCAGGCATCGCTGCGGCCGCGCTGGCGCATGCGCAGTACGCCGAGATCATCCCCGACCTGCAGCACATCCACCCCGGTGTGACCCGCCTGGCTGCGCGCGCGATCCCGCGCCTGTACGCGGTGACCGATGCCACTGCCGCCACCGGCATGCCCGATGGCGAGTACGCACTGGGCGAGCAGCGCGTGCACAAGTGTGGCGGTTGCGTGCGCCTGGCCACCGGCTCGCTGGCCGGCAGCGCGCTGACCATGGACCAGGCACTGCGCAACCTGGTGCGCGTCGGCCTGGACCTGGCCGATGCCTCGCAGCGGGTTTCCACCTTCCCGGCCGACTACCTGGGCCTGGGCGATCGCGGCCGCATCGCGCCCGACGCCCGCGCCGACCTGGTGGTGCTGGACGCCGAGCTGCGCCTGCAGCAGGTGGTGGTCGGTGGGCGGGTAGTCGATCTGAACGCCGCAGACGCTTGAGATCTGCGTTCATGTAGAGCCGAGCCATGCTCGGCTGCTTTTCGTACCGACATCGATGACGTCCGCGCCGTGCTTCGCGCGGCAAGCCGAGCATGGCCCGGCTTTACATGAAGCGCGCAAGCGAAATGCCCCAGCCACGCACCATCCCCGTTATTCCAGGAATACGCCGATGACCGCAGCCGCCGCCCCTGCCGTACCCGCTTCCCCCACCCCGCGCTGGCCCGTGCGCTACCTGCTCTTCATCGGCGGCCTCGGTGGCCTGCTGTACGGCATCGACATCGGCATCATCGCCGGTGCCCTGCCCTACCTGGAAGCAACGGCCAGCCACGCCTGGCAGCTCAGCAGCCAGCAGCTCGGCTTCGTGGTGGCGGCGGTACTGCTGGGCAGCGTGCTGTCCTCGCTGTTCGCCGGCATGGTCGCCGACCTGATCGGTCGCCGCGGTGCGATGCTGCTGGCCGGCCTGCTGTTCACCGCCTCCATCCCGATCATGGCGCTGGCCTCCGGCTATACGCCGCTGCTGCTGGGCCGCCTGCTTCAAGGCGTCAGCGGTGGCCTGATCGGCGTGGTGGTGCCGCTGTACCTGGCCGAGGTCCTCAGTCCCGAGCGACGTGGCCGGGGTGCGGCAATGTTCCAGCTGCTGCTGACCATTGGCCTGGTGCTGGCCGCACTGATCGGGCTGTACCACGCACATGCGGTGGATGCCGCCGCCGAAGCGGTGCGCTCGCTGCCGCTTGCACAGCAGGCGCAGGAACTGTTCACGGTGAAGGATCATGCCTGGCGCACCATCTTCTGGAGTTGCCTGGCGCCGGGCCTGTTGTTCTGCGCGGGCATTTTCTGGCTGTCCGAATCGCCGCGCTGGCTGGTGCGTCGCGGTCGCATCGACGACGCCCGCCGCAGCCTGCAGCGTGTGCTTCCCAGCGCAGACGTCGAGCCCACGCTGGCCCAGATCCAGGCGCCGGAATCGAGCAGCAGCGACGGCAGGCGCGACCCCCTGCTCAGCCGCCGCTATGTGGTGCCGTTCCTGCTGGCCTGCGTGGTGCTGGCCTGCACCCAGGCCACCGGCATCAACTCAGTGCTGGCCTACGCGGTGAACATCCTCAACCAGGCTGGCCTGTCCGGCTCGGTCGCCAACGGCGCCGACGTGGCAATCAAGCTGCTCAACGCGGTGATGACCGTGGTCGCCCTGCTGCTGGTCGACCGCAAAGGTCGCAAGTTCCTGCTGATGCTCGGCAGCGGCGGCATCTGCGTGGCGCTGCTGGCCGCCGCCACCCTGTTCTTCCAGGCCGAGCACGGCCGTGCTGACGTGCAGCCGCAGCTGCAGGCGGCGGTCAGCGGCGACGGCCTGCAGCTGGTGCTGGACGACGCGCAGTGGCAGCGCCTGGGCAATGGCATCGACAGCCAGGGCCGGCCGATGCAGCTGACCGTGTCGTACGCCTATGGTGACTTCACCAATGTGCGCGCCCTGCGCAGCGACAACCTGACAGATCGCGAGCTGCGCATCGCGCGCGCCGGCACCGTGCAGGCCGACAGCGTGATCGGTGCCTTCTTCCGCAAACTGCATCTGAACCCGTTTGCCGACCCGGCCAGTGCCGCGCAGGCACCGCTGCGCATCGAGCAGGCCCGTATCGGCCCGGTACCGCCGCCGGCCCATGGCTGGGCGGTCGCTGCCTGCATCCTGGTGTTCGTCGCGTTCTTCGCGGTCGGCCCCGGCGTGTGCGTGTGGCTGGCGCTGTCAGAACTGATGCCCAACCGCATCCGCTCCAACGGCATGAGCATCGCCCTGCTGATCAACCAGTTCGTGTCGACCACCATCGCCGCGATCTTCCTGCCGACGGTGGGCCACTACGGCTACGCCAGCATGTTCGTGTTCTGGGCAGCGTGCACCTTCGTGTTCTTCCTGGTGGCCGCGTTCTGGCTGCCGGAGACCAAGGGCAAGTCACTCGAGGAAATCGAAGCACGGTTCGCACGGTAGCGGTCGACCTTGGTCGACCTCCGCGCGTAGCGCGGTGGTGTTGGCGCGCCCGTCACTGACCGGTGATGTGCCTGGCCAGCGCCTGCGCCTCGGCAACGCTCGGCAGCCCGCTCAGCATCATCGATTCCCCGAACGGGCCTTTCACCGTCGCCACCATCAGCACGCGGCCATCCACGCTGATCGCCGCTCGCTGGCCGACCAGTGCTGCCGTGCCATCGTGGATGCGCTGGTGCGCTTCGGGTCGATAGCGGATCTGCAGGCCAGGTTGCTTGTCCTGATCCAGCACGTAGCGCACATCGGCGATGTCGGCGCTGCCGGCAATCGGCGGCTCGCGCAGGGCCAGGGTTTCACCTTGCCAGCGCGCCGGAGTGCCGTTGCCGGCCGCATCGACCGCGCTCAGGCGCACGTCCACACCGGCGCGCGGCGGCTGATCCTTGCCACCGGTCAGCGCGTGCGGAAGGCCGCCCGGCGCGCAACCGCTCAGGGCCAGTGCCATCCCCAGCAACAACGATGGCACCGCCCTCATTTCAGCTTCCGCAGCTTGAACGCCACCAGCACCTGCAGCAGCCCGTACAGCAGGCTGCCAATGCCGATCCACAGCGTGGTCACCGCCACGCCCGCATACGGGTTGGCCGCGAACAGCAGCCCCAGCACCACTGCCAGCACGCCACTGAGGATCAGCAGCCACTCGCCCTGGATCTGCTTGCGCACGCGAACGGCGAAGACGATGCGATAGATGCCGGCCACCAGCAGCCATGCCGCCAGGAACAGTACCAGCACGCTGGCGGTGGCCAGCGGGTTGATCACCGCCAGGATGCCGAAGCCCAGCGAGGCGATGGCATACAGCGCCAGCCAGCCGCGCGAGGCACCGCTGCCGCCGCTGATCAGTGCGAACAGGCTGATGACGCCTTCGATGATGGCCATCACGCCCAGCGTCCAGGCCAATGCCATGGCTGCGGACAGCGGCCAACCGATGGCGATGATGCCGAAGCCGAGCGCGACCAGGCCATACAGCAGCAGGATCCACCAGCTACGGCCAACCGCCGACAACAAGGGAGACAGGGGGGAATTCATGGCCACTCCTTCGATCCGGAATCGGCTTCATCCTAGCCCGTTGCGATGAAGGGAGCGATCACGGCACCCGCGCGCACACCCACACCCGCACCTCTTCGGCGCCCACGCAGCGCAGGGTTTCGGCGATTTCCGTTACCGTGCTGCCGGTGGTCATCACGTCGTCGACCACCGTCAGACGCGTAGGCACCGGACCGTGGACATCGAACGCGTCGAACAGGTTTTCCCTGCGCTGTTCGGCCGTGCGTTCGGACTGCGGCGCTGTGTGCCGCCGCCGGTACAGCCCCTGCCAGACCGGCAACGGCAGCAGCCGGCACAGCTCGGCAGCCTGGTTGTAACCGCGCTGGCGCAGGCGCCGGCGGTGCAGCGGCACCGGCACCAGCGGCGGGCATGACCAGGGCGGTGGTGCGCGCTGCATCAACTGCGCCAGCAGGCGACCAGCCGCCAGGTCCTGATGGAACTTGTAGCGCAGCAGCAGCTGGTCCACCGGCGGCAGGTACAGCAGGCTGGCATGCGTGGCCGTCTGCGGCGGTGCTTCCTCGCGGCAGCTGCCGCAGACGATCAGGGCCGCGTCCGGCAACGGCAGCGCACAACGCAGGCAGGCACGACCGGCCCAGGGCAGTTCGGCAAGGCAGGCGCGGCACAGATCGAGATCATCATGGCCCGGATCGCCGCAGACCAGGCAGCGGAGAGGCAGCAGGATGCCCAGCAGTGCGCGGGAGACACGGGTTGCCGAATGCAGGAGATCAATACGCATCCCCCATGCTTCATCGCGCCCCGCCGTGCGGCCATCGGCGAAGGACCGATGGCAGTGTCGGGGCTGCCCGCAACAGCGGAGGGTGCTGCCGATCAGGAAGGGCGTTCGCCCTGCACAGGCCCGGTTGATGCAACGGCCGACGTCAGCAACACCTCCGCCATCCCTCGGTAGATCGGCACCCGGCATACCAGCCCGGACACGCCACGCGCGATCAGCACCGTGGCCAGGATCGGCAGCAGCAGATCACCACTATCGGTCAGCTCCAGCGAGATCACTGCCGAGGTCAGCGGTGCCTGGGTGACGCCGGTCAGGTAGGCACACATGCCCAGCAGCACGAACGCACGCGGATCCACGCCCGGCATCAGCACCGCCAGGTTGTGGCCCAGTCCCGCACCGACCGCCAACGCCGGCGAGAACAGGCCGCCGGGAATACCGGCCACGTACGATGCGAGGTTGGCCAGCAGCTTCATCGACCCGAACTCGTGGCCGACCATCGCCTGCCCCTGCACCAGGCTGCGCGCCTGCTCGTAGCCGGTACCGAACGCGCCGTCGCCGAAGGTCAACGCCAGCGCCACCACCACCAGGCCGCAGCCTGCCGCCAGCAGCACCGGATGCCGCTGCCGCAGCTGGCCCAGCCAACGCGGGCGGCCCGCCGCACTGGCCAGCACCGCGCGCGCGAAAAGGCCGCCCAGCAACCCGGCCACCACGCCGCACAGCAGGATCGCCAGCCAGCCCTGTCCCAGCGGCAACCGCGCGCTCACATGGCCGAAGTAGGTGTAGTTGCCGAGCAGGCCCAGCGACACCACGCCGCCGACAATCACCGCGGTCAGCAGGGTGCCGGAGAACCGATGCTCGAAACGGCCGCTGAGCTCCTCGATGGCGAAGACGATACCGGCCAGCGGCGTGTTGAACGCTGCGGCAATGCCCGCTGCACCACCCGCCAGCAGGAAGTGCGAGAGCTCGCGTGGATCCTTGAAGCCGAACCAGCGGCCGAACAGGTACATCAGGCTGGCACCCACATGCACGGTCGGGCCCTCGCGGCCAACGGACGCGCCACCGAGCAGCGACAACGACGTCAGCAGCAGCTTGCCGGCTGAGACCGCAGGCGAAAGATTGGTCTTCCGGAAGGGCTCATCGGGCTTGTCCAACGCAGCGATGACCTGCGGAATGCCGCTGCCCCGCGTGGGTTTCAGCACACCGGACGTGAGCCAGGCCAGCAGCGCGAAGATGCCGGGCGTTAACAGCAGGGCCCACCATGGCGAGTGCGCGGTGATGCGCTGGAACAGATGGAAGGCCGCGTCGCTGGCCTTGGCGAACAGGATGGCCACCAGCGCCACGGCCACAGCGCCGCCCCAGAGCGCGGCACGACGGCGCCAGGCTTCGCTGAGAACCAGCGCGGTGATGCGGCCGCGGAGGCGATGGAGATCGGTCATGGGGCACAGTCTGCGCGCCAGCGCTTCCGTTGGGCAGCGGCTATTGTGGCTGCAGGCCTTGCAGGATGCGGTGAAACGCGCAAGTGCGGGTGCTCGCCGATAGCACCTGCCGTGTGCAGATACCTACGCGTGCAGACGCTCTCGCCACCGGCGCTTCTCCACCGCACGCACGTTGGGCTGCTGCCGCAGCCACTCCAGATATCGCTGCAGATGGGCCAGCTCGTCATCAGCCGGATCACCGGTGAACTCACGCACCTCGACCAGATTTCCGTAGTTTCTGGCGTACTTGCCGGGCGTGTCATCGATACCGATCATCTGCTCCAAACGGAAGCCGTGGCGCTTCAGCTTGCCCAGCCGCTTCTGCGAGGTGTAACCGCCGGTTTCCCAATCACGGGCCATGCTGCACCGCGGCGCGGACCACAGGAACGCCAGCGGACGCCCCGGCATCAGCCGGTCCACCAGCGGTTCGGCGTACAGTTGCCCGGACGACGTCCACACACCCACCGTGAAATGGGCAAACGCATAGTCGAGGAATGCCTGCAGATGGGGCCGCAGGTAGACGTGGTAGCCGACGAGGCGGAAATCCGCGGGTCGCTCCAGTTCACGCTCGCTGGCATGCACCAGCGTCTCATCCAGATCGAGTATCAGCAGCTTTCCGCCCTGCATCGTGTCCGGTTCCATGCGCATCCTTCTTTCATTGCCTTAGCTGCCTCCATCTTCTGGATGGACTTCAGCATGTGTCCTTCCAGCAGGTAGATGTAAGCACAGTTCCAACGAGGTCTTGGTTGGCGCAAGCCTACTGCCGGATGCGCACTTCGCAGCAGCCCATCCGCGTGAGGTCGCCCTGCGCCTGCAACACGCCCCGTTCCACCAGCATGCGTACACGCTGTGCATAGAACACATCGGGAATTCCTGATCGGCACTTCGGTTGCAGCGACATGACCATGCCCACAATGTAGGCGATCTTTCGGAACTGCCCGTCGCAGAGGGAGAACAGCTGCTCATCGATCGAGGCGATGTCCTCGTTGGTCAGCGCGGCGATGTTCTGCCGCGCCTGGTCAGTGAGATGGGCATCGTTGTCGGAGCGCTCGTCCGTATCACGCAGGCAGCCATTGATGGCCAACAGGCGAACCAGAACATAGTGGCCGAAAGCCTCGAGCTCCTCTTTCGGCAATGTCGCCGGATCAAGCTGCCCTGCCGGGTAATCCTTGAAGGTCACGAAGACGTGGTTCTTCCAATGCCCTGGCGTGTCGGACTGGCGCAGATCATCCAGCACCACGCGCAGGCCGCCGTCGGGCAGTTCGGCAAGACTGCACAGGACGGCATCACGGCGGGGCGGGTAGGTCTGATAGCTGTCCAAGCGAAACTCGCGAATCCGTATGCAGCAGCAAACGTACACCGCAGAGTGTCGTTTTAGCACCCTATTTACACCGTAAACTACGAAATAGGAAATTTGGTTGACAGGCCGAGGGCGCCCCACCCACACTGCCGCCCTCGCTCCACTCGTACCCAAGGTCCCGCCATGGCTGCTGCCATCCGCCACGACTGGCAACACGACGAACTGCAGGCGCTGTTCGATCTGCCGTTCCCCGAGCTGCTGTTCCGCGCCGCCGCGGTCCATCGCGAGCACTTCGACCCGTCGCAGGTGCAGGTGTCCACCCTGCTGTCGGTGAAGACCGGCGGCTGCCCGGAAGATTGCGCGTACTGCCCGCAGGCACAGCGCTACAGCACCGGGGTGAACGCGCAGAAGCTGATGGACACCGACGCGGTGCTGGCCAAGGCACGCCAGGCCAAGGCCGCTGGCGCATCGCGCTTCTGCATGGGTGCCGCGTGGCGATCGCCGAAGGACCGCGACATCCCGAAGGTGGCGGCGATGATCGCCGGGGTGAAAGCACTGGGCCTGGAGACCTGCGCCACGCTGGGCATGCTCAGTGGCGAACAGGCGCGCGCGTTGAAGGACGCCGGCCTGGACTACTACAACCACAACCTCGACACCGCGCCGGATTACTACGATTCGATCATCCACACGCGCCAGTACCAGGACCGCCTGGACACGCTGGAGCACGTGCGCGATGCCGGCCTGAAGACCTGCTGCGGCGGCATCGTCGGCATGGGCGAGACGCGCGCGCAGCGCGTCGGCCTGCTGCTGGCACTGGCCACGCTGCCGGCGCATCCCGATTCGGTGCCGATCAACAAGCTGGTGCAGGTGGCGGGCACGCCGCTGCATGGCAGTGCCGAACTGGACCCGTTCGAGTTCGTGCGCATGATCGCGGTGGCGCGCATCGCCATGCCGCGTTCGATGGTGCGGCTGTCGGCCGGGCGCGAAGCCATGAGCGACGAACTGCAGGCGCTGTGCTTCGTGGCCGGTGCCAACTCGATCTTCTACGGGGACAAGCTGCTGACCACCGGCAACCCGGAGAGCGAACGCGACCTGGCCCTGTTCGCGCGGCTGGGGCTGCAACCGATGGCGGTGCAGGTGGATGCCGAGGGCCACGACCACGGTGGCACCGTGCACGCCGATATCAGCGCCGAAGCGCCCGCCTGTGGCTGCGCTCACGCGGCCTGAGACGGGCCGCAAGCAGGCGTCGCGGCAACGCGCTACCCTAGCCGCCCCGTCGCTGCATTCAGCCGCCATGGCCCGCCCCGACCTGACCGCCCGCCTCCACGCCCAGCGCGCCCTGCGCGATGCCCAAGGCCGTCGCCGCACGCGGCGCACGGTCAGCCGCCGTGATGGCGTCCGCCTGGAGGTGGACGGCCAGTGGCTGACCGGCTTCTGCAGCAATGATTACCTGGGCCTGGCCCAGCAGTTCAGCGTGGTCAATGCGTTGCAGGATGCAGCGGCGCGCGAAGGCGCCGGTGCCGGCGCCTCGCACCTGGTCTGCGGCCACCACGCCCTGCATGACGCGCTGGAACGCGAAATGGCCGAGTGGCTGGGCTATCCGCGTGCACTGCTGTTCGGCAGTGGCTTCGCCGCCAACCTGGCCGTGCAGCAGGCGCTGCTGAGCGAAGAGAACGACGTCTGCGTGCAGGACAAGCTCAACCACGCCAGCCTGCTCGATGCGACGCGGCTGGCCGGGGCACGCCTGCGCCGCTATCCGCACCTTGATGCCGAAGGCGCGATGCGCCAGCTCAAGCATGCGCCTGACGGTGCGGCGATGCTGGCCACCGACGGTGTCTTCAGCATGGACGGCGACATCGCACCGCTGCGCGCATTGTCGCTGGTGGCGCGCCTGCAGCAGGCGCTGTTCTATGTGGACGATGCGCACGGCGTGGGCGTGGTCGGTGACGGCCGCGGTGCCGTGGCCGCCGCCGGACTGGGCGTGGACGATGTGCCGCTGCAGCTGGTCACGCTGGGCAAGGCACTGGGCGGTTCCGGCGCGCTGGTGCTGGGCCGCGACGACCTGGTCGAACACCTGGCCGAAACCGCACGCCCGTACATCTACACCACTGCGATGCCACCGCCGCTGGCCGCGGCTGCACTGGAAGCGGTGCGCCTGGCGCGCCGTGACAACTGGCGCCGTTCCAAACTGACCGACCTGATCGCGCTGTTCCGCGGCGAAGCGCGCCGCCACGGACTGGACCTGATGGCCTCGGAAACGCCGATCCAGCCGCTGCTGTGTGGTGACGATCATCGCGCCATGGCGATGTCCAGGGCACTGGAACAGGCCGGTTGGCTGGTCGGCGCGATCCGCCCGCCCACCGTGCCCGAAGGCAAGGCACGCCTGCGCGTCACCCTGTCCGCGCTGCACACCCCCGAGCAGGTGCGTGGCCTGGTGGAGGCCATCGCCAGCGCGCGCGACCGCGTGGACCTGGCGATGCGCGACGCCGCGCCGCCGCCATTGCCTGTCTTTGCCTGAGCCTGCTGTCGTTTTCCCATGCATATCGATGTCACCGGCCAGGGGCCGGACCTGGTACTGATCCATGGCTGGGCCCTGCAGGGCGGTGTGTTCGCGCCGCTGGTGCAACGCCTGGCCGACCGGTTCACCCTGCATTGCGTTGATCTGCCGGGCCATGGCCACAGCCGCGAAGACACCACGCCGTTGCGCCTGCCGTTCGTGGTCAACGCCATTGCCGCAGCCACGCCGCCGGCGGTGTGGTGCGGCTGGTCGCTGGGCGGCCTGTTCGCGCTGCACGCCGCCGCGACACTGCCGAAGGTGCGTGGGCTGGCGATGATCGCGGCCACGCCACGCTTCGTGCGTGGCGATGACTGGCCGCATGCGGTGGAGCCGGCGGTGTTCGAGCAGTTCGGGCGCGAGCTGGCCACCGACTTCGGTGGCACCCTGGAACGCTTCCTGGCGCTGGACGTGATGGGCTCGGCGCACGCCCGCGAGGAGCTGCGCACGCTGCGCCAGCGCCTGGTCGAGCGTGGCGCGCCCAGCGAACGCGCCCTGCTGGAAGGCCTGCGCCTGCTGGAGAGCAGCGACCTGCGCGGGGCACTTCCGACGCTGGGCAAACCCAGCCTGTGGATCGCCGGCCAGCGTGACCGGCTGGTGTCGCCGGCGGCGATGCAGGCCGCCGCGGCACTGGCCCCGGGTGCGCAGGCGCTGACCATCGCCCATGGCGGCCATGCGCCGTTCCTCGGCCATGCCGACGAGGTAGCCAGCGCCCTGCAACACTTCGTTGCCGGCCTGTCACCGGTCGATGGCGGACAATGAGTCCCCTCCGAATTCCGCAGGATTGACGCATGAATCTGGGTATCAACGGCCGCTGGGCACTGGTCTGCGGCGCAAGCAAGGGGTTGGGCCTGGGCTGCGCGCGGGCGCTGGTGCGCGAGGGCGTCAACGTGGTGATCGTGGCCCGTGGTGAGGCAGCGCTGCAGGCCGCAGCCGAAGGGCTGCGCGCCCTGCCCGGCGCGGCGGAGATCCGCGCGGTCGCCGCCGACGTCACCACCGAGGCCGGCCGTGCCGCGGCGCTGGCCGCATGCCCTCAGGTGGACATCCTGGTCACCAACGCCGGCGGCCCACCGCCCGGCGACTTCCGCAGCTTCGAGCGCGATGACTGGATCGCCGCACTGGACGCCAACATGCTGGCACCGATCGCGCTGATCCGCGCCACCGTCGACGCGATGATCGCGCGCGGCTTCGGCCGTATCGTCAACATCACCTCGTCGGCAGTGAAAGCGCCGATCGACATCCTGGCGTTGTCCAACGGCGCGCGCAGCGGCCTGACCGGCTTCGTCGCCGGTCTGTCGCGCCGTACCGTCGCGCACAACGTCACGATCAACAACCTGCTGCCCGGCCAGTTCGACACCGACCGCCTGCGCGCCAACTTCGCCCACAGTGCGGGCAAGGACGGCAATGCTGCGGAAGTGGCCGAACGCCGCCGCCAGCAGATCCCCGCCGGCCGCTTCGGCACGGCGGACGAATTCGGCGCCGCCTGCGCCTTCCTGTGCAGTGCGCAGGCCGGTTACCTCACCGGGCAGAACCTGCTGATCGACGGCGGCGCCTACCCCGGTACGTTCTAAGAGACTCTCGCAATGCCGTCCCATTTCGATGCCCGCCATGTCCGCCGCGCGTTCGCCCGCGCTGCCAACAGCTACGACGCCGCCGCCGCTCTGCAGCGCGAGGTGCAGGCTCGGCTGGTGGAATCGCTGGACTACCTGGAGGCGCGCAAGCCCGAGGTCGTGCTGGACATTGGTGCGGGCACCGGCCACGCCAGCGCGCTGATGAAGAAGCGCTGGCCGAAGGCGCAGGTCATCGCGCTGGACGTCGCATTGCCGATGCTGGACCAGGCCAAGCGCCAGGCCGGGTGGTGGAAGCCGTTCCAGCGCCTGTGCGGCGATGCCGCCGCGCTGCCGCTGGCCGACAACAGCGTCGACGTGATCTTCAGCAACCTGTGCCTGCAGTGGGTGGACGACCTGCCGGCGGTATTCGCCGGATTCCGTCGCGTGCTCAAGCCCGGGGGCCTGCTGTTGTGCTCCACCTTCGGCCCGGACACGCTGGTCGAGCTCAACGAAGCCTTTGCGGCCGCCGATGACCGTCCGCACGTGAGCCGCTTCGCGCAGATCGCCCAGTTCGGCGATGCGCTGATGATGGCCGGCTTCCGCGACCCGGTGCTGGACCGCGACCTGTTCACCCTGACCTATGACGACCTGCCCTCGCTAATGCGCGAGCTGCGCGCGATGGGCGCGACCAACGCACGGGTGGACCGCCGCCATACGCTGACCGGGCGTGGCCGTTTCGCCGCAGCGGCAGCGGCGTATGAACCGATGCGCCGCGCCGACGGCAAGCTGCCCAGCAGCTGGGAAGTGATCTATGCCCACGCCTGGGCACCGGACCCCGGCGCGCCGATCCGCGAAGGCGGGCATGAAGTCGCCTCGGTGCCGGTGTCGGCGATTCCGATCCGGCGCAAGCAGACCTGATCGCCCGGTCGTGCCGGCCGCTGGCCTACACCTCATGATTCCCCGGTGGGCATCTGCTAGGCCAGCGGCGGCACTACCACATGCCACGCCGTACGCAGGGTTGGCACCCACCAGACCCGCGCCGTGTCGGCGGCTGATCGCCCGGTAGTGCGCCGGCCGCTGGCCTACAACCTCACGATTCCCCGGTGGGCATCTGCGCTACCAGCGGCACTACCACATGCCACGCCGTACGCAGGGTTGGCACCCACCAGACCCGCGCCGTGTCGGCGGCTGATCGCCCGGTAGTGCCGCTGGGCCTACACCTCATGATTCCCCGGTGGACCTCTGTAGAGGCGGCGCTACACTACCCCGTGCCACGCCGTACGCAGGGTTGGCACTCACCAGATCCGCGCCGTGTCGGCGGCTGATCGCCCGGTAGTGTAGGCCGCTGGCCTACACCTCATGATTCCCTGGTGGACCTCTGTAGAGTAGGCATGGCCTACACTACCCCGTGCCACGCCGTGCGCAGGGTTGGCACGCACCAGACCCGCGCCGTGTCGGCGGCTGATCGCCCGGTCGTGTAGGCCGCTGGCCTACAACCTCATGATTCCCCGGTGGACCTCTGCCGGCGTACGGCCGCACTACCCCGTGCCACGCCGTGCGCAGGGTTGGCACGCACCAGACCCGCGCCGTGTCGGCGGCTGATCGCCCGGTAGTGTAGGCCGCTGGTAAGGCACCTCATGATTCCCTGGTGGGCCTCTGTAGGCCAGCGGCCGCACTACCGCATGACACCCGTCCAGAACAGGTTTCCGCGCTCAGGTATTGGCCGGCGAGCTCAGCGGCGGGCGCACCAGGTCGCGGTGGAAGAAATAGATCTCCTGCACCAGGAAGCGCCAGCTGGTGTGGAAACTGCGGAAGCGCGTGCTGGGCGTGGACGAGGCCAGCGCGTCGATGCCCAGCGCCCTGCTCAACCGCAACGCGCGTGCCATGTGCAGCGGATCGCTGACGATGATCACCCGGTGCAGGTCGCGCTGGTCCATCAGTCGTTTGGCTTCCACCAGGTTCTGCACGGTGTTGCGCGAGGCGGTCTCGATCAGGATCGCATCGTCCGGCACGCCATGCCTGAGCGCGTAGCGCCGCGCCACCTGCGACTCGGAAAAGCGCGCGCCGGTGCCACCATAGCCGCCGGTGAAGATCAGCAGCGGCGCGTAGCGGGCTTCGTACAGGTCCAGGCCGTGGCGGATGCGCTCCTCGAATACCGGTGACGGCTTGGCGTCATAGGCCGCCGCACCCAGCACGATGATGGCGTCGGCCTTGGCCGCCTGGTCGCGCTCGCCGACCCAGACGATCCAGGCGGTCACGCCCAGCAGCCAGATCACCAGCACCACGAACAGCCGCCACAGCCAACCCAGCAGGCCGGTGCGGGGGCGGTGCCGGTCGCGGCTCATGCCGCCCCCCAGCGCAGTGCGGGCAGGTCGACGTTGCCGCCGGACAGCACCAGGCCCACGCGCAGGCCCGCGAACCGCTGTGGTTGTGCCAGCACGGCGGCCAGCACGGTGGCCGAGGACGGCTCGACCACCTGCTTGAGCACGTCCCACAGCAGGCGCATCGCGGCCATCGTCGCCGCGTCATCGACCACGATCACCTCGGCGTTGGCGTTGCGCAGCAGTTCGAAGTTGGGCGCGCCGACCAGGGTACGCAGGCCATCGCAGATCGTGTCCGGGGTGAACGCGGCCTGGCGCTCGCCTGCGGCCAGCGAGCGCGCGGTGTCGTCGGCACCGGCCGGTTCGGCCAGCACCAGCCGGGTCTGGGGACTGGCCAGCTGCAGGGCCAGCGCGGTACCGCTGGCCAGGCCGCCCCCTCCGACCGGGACCACCAGCACGTCGAACGGACCGTCGCTGTGCAGCAGCTCCAGGGCCGCGGTGCCCTGCCCGGCCATCACCGCCGGGTCGGTGTACGGGTGGACCAGTGACGCGCCGGTATCGGCCTGCACTCTGGCGCAGGTGGCCTCACGGTCGGCGATGGTCGGCGGGCAGCGCCAGAGCGTGGCGCCATGGCGGGCAATGTTGGCCAGCTTGGCCGCGACCGCGCCTTCCGGCACCACCACGTGGCACGGAATGCCGCGGGTGCGCGCCGCCAGCGCCAGCGCGGCGCCGTGGTTGCCGGACGAATGGGTAACCACGCCGGCACTGGCGCGATCGGCATCCAGCGACCACACCGCGTTGCAGGCGCCGCGGAACTTGAATGCGCCGCCGCGCTGCAGGTGCTCGGCCTTGAAGGCCAGCTGCGCGCCGGCCAGCGCATCGAGCGTGCGCGAGCGCAGCACCGGGGTCACGCTGGCGTGCGGCGCGATCCGCGCAGCGGCAGCCAGGACATCGTCGGCACGGGGCAACAGTGAATCGCTCATGACGCAAGATTAACGTATGCCCCCGCGCTGGCGACCCCGGCACAGGTCATGCCAGCATGAGGGCCTTCGCCTCCATTCATCCTGGCCAGTGAAGTTAAGGGCAGATTCAATGCCTGCGCACGAAGCTGGCAGCACAACCCGTCCTCTGGGGGGACCCACCATGAAAACGCGCCTGATGCTTGCCGGTGGCCTGCTGCTGGCCCTGACCGGCTGCACCACCTACGACTATGTCGGCGGTGGCCGCAGCGGCGGCTACTACCACGGTGCGCCGTCGGTGGAGTACCGCTACCCGGCCGGTTATCCCTACAACTACGGCTACCCCTACTACGGCGGTTATGGCGGCTACTACGGCGGCTATGGCAACCCGTACTACTCGCGCCCGATCTACCGCCCGCCGCACAACCACCGTCCGCCACCGCGCCCACCCGGCAACAGTGGCGAGAACCGTCCGCCGCCGCCGCCGCGGCCGTCGAACAACGGTGGTTCGCCGTGGCGGAACATGGACTCGATGCGTCGCCCGCCGCAGTCGAACATCCAGCCGTCGGCGCCGCCACCGCCGGCCCGTCCGGCCCCGGCGCCGAGCGCGCCGAGGATGAACGGTTCCCCGTGGCGCAACATGGATCGTGGGACGCAGCGCACAGTTGAGCGCTGAACCGTCTTGCATTTCACCCGGTCCAGGTTGCACTCTACGGAACCGGTGACGGCCCGCGTCACAAAGTGACAAAAACGACACGGGCCGCCGCAAAAAGCTCTACGTCGATATCCGACAGGAACATCTGGATCCCCCCTGTTCCGGCCCTGTCGGATGTCGGCACCTCTGAAGACAGACGGCCCCGCACTGCGGGGCCGTTTGTTTCTGGGGCACGTTGTTCTGGTGCCGCCACCACGGCATCCACGCATGGCGTGGATCCACCCAAGGCCCGTCATCAGTAGATCCACGCCATGCGTGGATGGAGCTCTCCGGACAGCCTCCAGAAAAAACAGGGCCGGACAGTCCCCCGACTGCCGGCCCCCTGCTTCCCCACCGTGCGCCTGTACCGGCCCCTGTTCCAATTCCGGTCACGGGCGCCTGCGGCGCCAGCCACGGTGGGTGCTATTGGGTTATCTGCAAAAATCCTGCCAACTTTAGCGCTGATTTCGGCGCCGGCCGGCCGACGCCCACGTCCGGGCCCCGAATGGCGCTAAAATCGCCACCCCTGCGCCGGCCCCGGCCGCGCCCGCCCCAGCCGCGCCCGCCCCAGCTGAACAGCCCCCATGAACCCGTCCTTCCATCGTTACGACGTCATTGTCATTGGCGGTGGCCACGCCGGCACCGAAGCCGCGCTGGCCGCGGCCCGTACCGGCGTGCGCACCCTGCTGCTGACCCACAACATCGAAACGGTGGGCGCGATGAGCTGCAACCCGGCCATCGGCGGTATCGGCAAGGGCCATCTGGTCAAGGAAATCGACGCCCTGGGTGGTGCGATGGCGCATGCCGCCGACCGTGCCGGCATCCAGTGGCGCACCCTCAACGCCTCCAAGGGCCCGGCCGTGCGCGCCACCCGCTGCCAGGCCGACCGCAACCTGTACCGCATGGCGATCCGCGCCATCGTTGAAGGCCAGGCCAACCTGACCGTGTTCCAGGCTGCCGTCGATGACCTGGTCATCGAAGGCGACGCCGTGCGCGGGGTCATCACCCAGACCGGCCTGCGCTTCGATGCCGAGGCCGTGGTGCTGACCGCTGGCACCTTCCTGGCCGGCAAGATCCACGTCGGCCCGACCCAGTACGCCGCCGGCCGCATGGGCGACCCGCCGGCCACTACGCTGGCGGCGCGCCTGCGCGAGCGTCCGTTCCAGGTCGACCGCCTGAAGACCGGCACGCCACCGCGCATCGACGGCCGTTCGCTGGACTACAGCGTGATGGACGAGCAGCCCGGCGATTCGCCGCGCCCGGTGATGTCCTTCCTCGGCTCGGTGGACGAGCATCCGCAGCAGGTCAGCTGCTGGATCACCCACACCACCGAACGGACCCACCAGATCATCCGCGACGCGCTGCACCGCTCGCCACTGTACAGCGGCCAGATCGAAGGCATCGGTCCGCGCTACTGCCCGTCCATCGAGGACAAGGTGGTGCGCTTCGCCGAGAAGGCCAGCCACCAGATCTTCGTCGAACCCGAAGGCCTGGGCATCGTCGAGATCTACCCCAACGGCATCTCCACCTCGCTGCCGTTCGACGTGCAGCTGGAGATGGTGCGCAGCATCCGCGGCTTCGAGAACGCACACATCACCCGCCCAGGCTACGCGATCGAGTACGACTTCTTCGATCCGCGCGGGCTGAAGGCCTCGCTGGAAACCAAGCTGGTCAACGGCCTGTTCTTCGCCGGCCAGATCAACGGCACCACCGGCTACGAAGAGGCTGCTGCACAGGGCCTGCTGGCCGGTCTCAACGCTGCGCGCCAGGTGCGCGGGCTGGACGGCTGGTGCCCGCGCCGCGACGAGGCGTACCTGGGCGTGCTGGTGGATGACCTGATCACCCACGGCACCAACGAGCCGTACCGCATGTTCACCAGCCGCGCCGAGTACCGCCTGCAGCTGCGTGAGGATAATGCCGACCAGCGCCTGACCCCGGCCGGCCGCGAAATGGGCCTGGTGGATGATCACCGCTGGAGCGCGTTCGAGACCAAGCAGGCCGCCGTCGCCGCCGAGCGCGCGCGCCTGGGCGCGCTGTGGGCAACCCCGGCCAATGCACTGGGCCGCGAGGTACAGGACACGCTGGGCGTTGCGGTCAGCCGCGAAACCAACGTGCTGGACCTGATCAAGCGCCCCGAACTGGATTACGCGCAGCTGATGCAGGTGCCGTCACTGGGCCCGGCGGTGGCCGACGCCAAGGTGGCCGAGCAGGTGGAGATCGGCGTGAAGTACGCCGGCTACCTGGACCGCCAGCGCGAGGAGATCGAGCGCCAGCAGCGGCATGAAGCCACGCCGATCGCCGAAGGCTTCGACTACGCCACGGTGCGCGGGCTGTCGGCCGAAGCGCTGCAGAAACTGGAGCGCGTGCGCCCGCAGACCATCGGCCAGGCGCAGCGCATCCCGGGCATGACCCCGGCGGCGATCTCGCTGCTGCTGGTGCACCTGGAGCGTGCCCGCCGCGGCCGCGTGGCGTAAGCGGTCGCACCTGCTTCTGGTGGGTGCCGACCAAGGTCGGCACCTACCAAGGCCTCCCGCCCCGGTAGATCCACGCCATGCGTGGATGAAGGCCTTTATGCCGACCCAGGTCGGTACCCACCGGAGCGGAAGACACACCCACATTGGCGGGCGCGTTACCGTGCGTCCGCGCCACCGCCCAGCACCTTGAACAGCGTCACCCGGTTTGCCGCTTCCTGCTGCTGCAGCGCGATCAGGTCCTGCTGCGCGGCAAACAGGCTGCGCTGCGCATCCAATGCCTGCAGATAGCCGTCCAGCCCGGTGCGGTAGCGCGCCTCGGCCAGCGTGTAGCTGCGCTGGCTGGCGGCGACCAGTGCCCGTTGTGCCTCCATCTGCGCGCCCAGGTGATCGCGCGAGGCCAGGGCATCGGCCACTTCAGTGAAGGCCTGCTGGATCGCCTTCTGGTACTGCGCGATGCCGATGTCCCTGCCGATCTTCGAGGCATCCAACGATGCCTTCAGCGCGCCGGCATGGAAGATCGGTGCGGTGATGCCGGGCGCGAACGACCAGCCGCGGGTACCGGCCGAGAACAGCGTCGACAACGCGGTGGAACTGTGGCCGTAATTGGCGGTCAGCGTCAGCGTCGGGAAGAACGCGGCGCGCGCGGCGCCGATATCGGCGTTGGCCGCCTGCAACGCGTGCTCGGCCGACAGCACGTCCGGGCGCTGCAGCAGCACGCTTGAGGGCAGGTTGGCAGGCAGCGGTGCCAGCGCCACGCTGCCGTCCAGTGCCTGCGCGCCGGGCAGCAGTGCCGCCTCCAGCGGCGCGCCCACCAGCAACTGCAGCGCATCACGATCCTGCGCCTGCTGGGCCTGCAGCCTGGCCAGCGCTCCGCGCGCGGCGTCCACGCTGGTCTGCACCTGCGACAGGTCCAGGCCGGAGGCCAGGCCCTGGGCATGGCGGGCTTCGGTGCGCTGCAGGGTCTGCTGCTGGCTGTCCAGGGTCTGCCGGGTGAACGCCAGTGACTGTTCGTCGGCCGCCAGCGCCAGCCAGGCCGTGGCCACTTCAGCCACCAGGCTGGTGCGCGCGGCACGCTGGTTCTCGGCGCTGGCCAGCCAGTTTTGCAGGGCCTCGTCCTTCAGGCTGCGGATGCGCCCGAACAGATCCAGCTCCCAACTGCTGATCCCCACCTGCACGGCATCGGATTCGGTCACCTGGGTAGCGCCGGTTTCGCTGTTGGCATCACTCACCCGCGCACGGGTGACGCTGCCGCTGGCGTCCACCGACGGCAGCAGCGCAGCGCGCTGGATGCGGTACTGCGCGCGTTCCTTCTCCACCTGCAGCACCGCCACGCGCAGGTCGCGGTTGTTCTGCAGCGCCAGCGCGATGACCTGCTGCAGGCGCGGTTCCAGGAACACGTCGCGCCAGGCCGGCATCGCCAGTACCGGTTCGGCCGCGCCGGTAGCGGCATTGCCGAACTGCGCCGGCACCGGTGCCTCGGGACGCTGGTAGTGCGGGGCCATGCTCACGCAGCCGCTCAGCACGGTGGTCATCGTTGCGGCCGCCAGGGCGCGCAGCAGCATCGGCTTCATGGGCTTGCCTCCGGGACAGTGGCGTCGGCCGGCGCGCGGCCCGGGAACAGGCGGCGCACCAGCAGGTAGAACAACGGCACGAAGAACATGCCCAGCACCATCGAGGCGACCGTACCGCCGGCCACGCCCGTGCCCAGCGACCGGCGCGCGGCCGAACCGGCGCCGGTGGCGAACACCAGCGGCAACACGCCCATCAGGAACGCCAGCGAGGTCATCACGATCGGCCGCAGCCGCAGGTAGACCGCCTGCAGGATTGCGTCGCGGGTGTTCCTGCCCTGCTGTTCGAGGATGCGCGCGAACTCGACGATCAGGATGCCGTTCTTCGCTGCCAGGCCAATCGTGGTCAGCAGGCCGACCTGGAAGTACACGTCGTTGTTGAGGCCACGCAGGTTCATCATCAGCACGGCGCCGAACACGCCCACCGGCACCGCCAGCATCACCGCGAACGGCACCGCCCAACTTTCATACAGCGCGGCCAGGCACAGGAACACGAACAGCAGCGAGATGGCGTACAGCATCGGCGCCTGGTTGCCCGACAGCTGTTCCTGGTAGGCCATGTCCGACCAGGCATGGCTGAAGCCTTCCGGCAGCGTGTCGGCCAGGCGCGCGATCTCGGCCATCGCCTCGCCGGAACTGACGCCCGGTGCCGGCTGGCCGGTGATCTCCATCGCCGAGACGCCGTTGTAGCGTTGCAATGCGGCCGGGGCGCTGGTCCAGTGCGCGCTGACCAGCGACGACAGCGGCACCATCTGCCCAGCCTGGTTGCGCACGCTCCAGCGCTCGATGTCCTGCGGCTGCATGCGGGCTTCGGCCGTGCCCTGGATGAACACCTTCTTGATGCGGCCCTTGTAGATGAAGTTGTTGACGAAGTCGCCACCCAGCGCTGCGTTCAAGGTGTCGTTGATGTCCTGCGGATTCACGCCCATCGCCTGCGCCTTGGCGTCGTCCACCTTCACCGCATACACCGGCGCGTCTTCCAGGCTGGCGTAGCGCACGTTGACCAGCTTCGGGTCGCTGGCGGCCTTCTTCAGCAGTGTGTTGCGCGCGGCCACGGCGGCGGCATGGCCGGCACCGCCTTCGTCCTGCAGTTCCAGGGTGAAACCGCCGGCATCGCCCAGGCCGAGGATCGCCGGTGGCGAGGTGATGAACACCTGCGCATCGGGCACGCTGGCCATGGCCCGGGTGAGTCGTGCGGCGATGGTATCGGCGTCATCCTTGCGGTCGTCCCAGTCCTTCAGGCGGATGAACGCCTGGCCCACGTTCTGGCCGCTGCCGGTCACACTGAAACCTGCGGTGGCCTGGATCGACAGCACGCTGTCGTCCTTCACTGCCGCCGCACTGAGGCGGTCCATCACGGCACGCGTCTGCTCCAGGGTGGACCCGGCCGGCAGCTTCACCAGCGCGTTGAGCATGCCCTGGTCTTCATCGGGCAGGAAGGCGCCCGGCAGGTGCCACAGCAGCAGGCCGGTGGCCACGCTCAGCACCAGGTAGAACAGGACGCCCAGCGTGCGCCGGCCGAGGAAGCGGTCGACGCGATGGCGCAGGCCGTTGGAGGTGCGCTCGAAGCGATGGTTGAACCAGATGAAGAACTTGCCCAGCAGGCTGGGCTCGCCAGCGGGGTCGCCATGCGGATGGCCGCCCTTGGGAATCGGGTGCAGGATGCTGCCGCACAGCGCCGGGGTGATGGTCATCGCCACCAGCACCGACAGGATCATCGCGGCGGCGATCGTCACCGAGAACTGGCGATAGATCACGCCGGTGACACCGCTGAAGAACGCCATCGGCAGGAACACCGCGGTCAGCACCAGCACGATGCCGACCAGCGCGCCGGTGATCTGGCCCATCGCCTTCAGCGTGGCTGGCTTGGGTGCCAGCCCTTCGAAGGTCATCACCCGCTCCACGTTCTCCACCACCACGATGGCGTCGTCCACCAGCAGGCCGATGGCCAGCACCAGCGCGAACATGGTCAGGGTATTGATCGAATAGCCGAAGGCGGCCAGCACGCCGAAGGTTCCCAGCAGCACCACCGGCACTGCGATGGTCGGGATCAGCGTGGCCCGCCAGTTCTGCAGGAACAGGTACATCACCAGCACGACCAGCGCGATCGCCTCGATCAGGGTGATCACCACTTCCTTCAGCGAGATGGTCACGAACGGCGTGGTGGTGAATGCCACGTGGTAGGTGTAGCCGTGCGGCCAGTACTTCTGCAGCTGCTGCAGCCGTGCCTCGACGGCCTTGGACACGGCGATGGCGTTGGCACCGGCATTGAGCTCGATGCCCAGCGAGGCCGACGGCTTGCCGTTGAACGTGCTGATGCTGTCGTAGCTCTCAGGGCCCAGCCCGATCGTCGCCACGTCGCCCAGGTGCACCACGCTGCCGTTGGCATCGGCCTTGAGCACTACCTGCGCGAACTGCTCGGGGGTGTGCAGGCGGCTGCGCGCGGTCACGGTTGCGTCCAGCTGCTGGCCCTTCAGTGCCGGCTGGCCGCCCAGCTCACCGGCCGATACGTCGGTGTTCTGCGCCTGCAGGGCGGTCTCGATGTCCGACGGCATCAGTGCGTACTGGCGCATCTTTTCCGGGTCCAGCCAGATGCGCATGGCGTATTCCTGGCCGATCGGCTGGATGTTGCCGACGCCGCTGACGCGGCTGATCTGGTCATCGATGCGCGCCTCCATGAAGTTGGCGACATCGAAGTTGTCCATGCTGCCGTCTTCGCTGGTGAACGACAGCACCTCGAAGATCGAGCCACTGGACTTGGTGATGGTCAGGCCGTTCTGCTGCACCGCCTGCGGCAGCGTGGCCATCGCGGCCTGCAGCTGGTTCTGCACCTGCACCTGCGCGGTGTCCGGGTTGGTGCCGGTGGCGAAGACCAGGTTGACCTGCGCCGAGCCATCGGAAGCACTGGTCGAGGTCATGTACATCAGGTGGTCCAGGCTCTGCTGGGACTGCTCGATGACCTGGGTGACCGCGTTTTCCACGGTCTGCGACGAGGCGCCGGTGTAGGTGGCGCGGATGGTGATGGTGGGCGGGGCGATCTGCGGGTAGCGGTCCACCGGCAGGATCAGGATCGCGAGCAGGCCGAGCAGGCTGACCGCGATGGCGATCACCCAGGCGAAGATCGGCCGGTCGATGAAGAAACGAACCATGCGCGGCAGGCCTCAGTGCGACTTTTCGTCGGTGTTGCCGTTCGGGTCGACCGCCGGCATTGCAGCCAGCTGCGCCGTGGTGGCGGCCACCGGCTTCACCTGCTGGCCCAGCGATACCGCACTGCCGTTGCTGACGATCACCCGCTCGCCGGCCTTCAGGCCCTGGGTGATCTGCCACTGGTTGCCCACCACCTGGCCGGTGCTGACCCGGCGCTCGACCACGTGGTCCCTGGCATCGAGCAGGCGCAGCAGCGGCTCGCCGCGCTCATTGCGCAGCACCGCCTTCTGCGGCACCAGCAAAGCGCGCGCATCGGTGGCCATCGGCAGCACCGCCTTCAGGTACATGCCCGGCAGCAGCAGGCCCTCCGGGTTCGGAATGACCGCGCGCAGCACCACGTTGCCGGTGCCCGGATCGACCGCGCTGCCGACGAACTCCAGCGTGCCTTCATGGGCATAGCTGCTGCCGTCCTCCAGCAGCACCTTCACCTGGGCCTTGCCGTCGATGGCCTTCACCAGGCCGGCATCGAGCTGCTTGCGCAGCGCCAGCATCTGCGTGCTGGACTGGGTCACGTCCAGATAGACCGGGTCCAACCGTTGAATGGTCGCCAGCGCGGCATCCTGGCCGGCGGCAACCAGCGCGCCGGCGGTGACGCTGGAGGTACCGATGCGGCCGTCGATCGGTGCGGTCACCCGGGTGTAGTCGAGGTTGATGCGGGCGGCCTGCAGTGCAGCGCGCGCAGCAATCACGTTGGCCTGTGCCTGCTTCAGCGCCGAGGTGGCATCGTCGGCATCCTGCTTGCTGGCCGCATCCATGCCCAGCAGCGCGCGGGTGCGCTCGGCCTTGGGCTGCGCCGACAGCACGCTGGCCTCGGCCTGCGCCAGTTGGCCGCGGGCGGTATCGAACGCAGCCTGGTACGGCGCCGGATCGATCTGGTACAGCAGCTGGCCGGCCTTGACCTGCTGGCCTTCGGTGAACAGCCGCTGGCGGACCAGTCCGCCGACCTGCGGCCGCACCTCGGACACCTCGAACGGCACCGCACGGCCGGGCAGGGTCTGCTGCAGTGACAGCGGCTGCGCGCGGGCGGTGATGACGCCCACTTCGGGAGCAGCCGGAGGTTCGGTCCGGCCCGCCGAGCAGGCCGCCAGGGCCAGCAGCAGGGGCAACATCAGCGGACGGGGGGAGCGGGACAGCGGGCGCAGGAATGACATGGGGGGGCGTGGGGGCTTGCGTTGACCCGTGCACGCTGCCGTGAAAGTGTGCAGAGAATATGGAGATTGTGCGACCGGCTCAGCGGGCGCTTGCTTTCGGCGCCGCATGCGCCGCTAATGGCCCGGCGATGGCGAAGATACGACTCAAATTCGGCCTGACCGCGAAGACCTTCCTCGCAATCTTCACCGCCTGCCTGCTGGTGCTGGCAGTGAACGGTATTGCCAGCCGCGTGGCATTCCAGACCGGCTTCCTGGACTACCTCAACGACCAGGGCGATCTGCGCATGCAGCGCGTGATGCCACACCTGCAGCGCGAGTACCGCACGCACGGCGGCTGGGAGCATCTGCGCGGTGACAGTGACCGCTGGGCGCGGCTGCTGCGCCCGGATCTGGCCCATGGGCACGAGGGGCCCGTGCCGCCGCTGTCCGACCAGACCGGCGTTCCCTCCCGCCTGGGCCTGTTCGATGCACAGCATCGGTTCGTGGCCGGCAACCCGGACGCGACCAGCGACGACGAGCCGCACGCCGTGCAGGTCGATGGGCACACGGTCGGCTGGCTGGGCATGGTGCCGTTCCAGACCGTGATCGCCACCAATGACCTGAATTTCTACAACACCCAGATGCGTGCGTGGTGGGTGATCGGCATCGCGCTGCTGCTGGTGACGGTGCTGCTGGCCTGGCTGGTATCGCGCGCGCTCCGGCAACGCCTGGCCAAGCTGGCCGCAGCCACCCATCGGCTCGCTGCCGGCGACTACGCCACCCGCATCGAGCGCACCAGCGATGACGAGCTGGACGCCCTGGTCAACGACTTCAACCGGATGGCGCAGGCGCTGGATGATACCGAACGCAACCGCCGCGCCTTCATCGCCGATATCTCGCACGAACTGCGCACGCCGCTGGCGGTGGTGCGTGCCGAACTGGAAGCCATCGAGGACGGCATCCGCCCGCTGGACCGCGCCAACCTCGGTGCCCTGCAGGGCGAGATCCGCCAGCTGGGCAAGCTGATCGACGACCTGCACGACCTGTCGATGACCCAGTCCGGCGGCCTGGCTTACCGTTTTGCCCCACTGGACGTGGCGGCGCTGCTGCGCAGCGAGCTCAATGGCATGCGCGTGCGCTTCTCCACAGCGGGGCTGGCGCTGGAGGAGGATCTGCCGGCCGCGCCGCTGCAGGTCTCCGGCGACGAGCGGCGGCTGCAGCAGGTGCTGGCCAACCTGCTGGAAAACGCGCTGCGCTATACCCATGCCGGCGGCCGCGTGCGCGTGCAGGCTGCGCGCGCTCCCGCCGGCGTGCAGCTGATCGTGGAAGACACCGCGCCGGGCGTACCGGCCGACAAGTGCGCGCTGCTGTTCGAGCGCTTCTACCGCGTGGAGAGTTCGCGCAACCGCGCCAGCGGCGGCAGCGGGCTGGGCCTGGCCATCAGCCACAACATCATCCTCGCCCACCACGGTCATATCCACGCCGAGCCCTCGCCGCTGGGCGGGCTGCGCGTGGTCGTCACCCTGCCGGAGTCCGCATGAGTCTGTCCCCCGCCGCGTCCGCGAAGATCCTGATCGTCGAGGATGAGCCACGCCTGGCCTCGGTGCTGCGCGACTACCTGGCGGCCGCCGGCATGACCAGCGAATGGGTGGACGATGGCGGCCAGGTGATCGACGCATTCGCGCGCTACCAACCCGATCTGGTGCTGCTGGACCTGATGCTGCCGCAGCGTGATGGCGTGGACCTGTGCCGCGAACTGCGCGCCAGCAGCGATGTGCCGGTGATCATGGTCACTGCGCGGGTGGAAGAGATCGACCGCCTGCTGGGCCTGGACATCGGCGCCGACGATTACATCTGCAAGCCCTTCAGCCCGCGCGAAGTGGTGGCGCGGGTGGTGGCGGTGCTGCGCCGCTACCGTCCGGACCCGGCTGCACGCGCCAACAGCGGGCTGCACATCGACGAACCGGCGGCGCGCGCCACCTGGAACGGCAGGGGCCTGGACCTGACGCCGGTGGAGTACCGCCTGCTGCGCACCCTGTTGGCTACGCCAGGCCGGATCTGGGCGCGCGATGAACTGCTCGACCGCCTGTACCTGGACCATCGCGTGGTGGTCGACCGTACCGTCGACAGCCATGTACGCAACCTGCGCCGCAAGCTGGCCGACGCTGGCATGGAAGGTGAACCGATCCGCTCGGTGTACGGGATGGGTTACAGCTACGAACCCTAGCCGGTAGTGCCGGCCGCTGGCCGGCAACCGCAGAATTCCAGGTGCGCCCATCAGGTTGCCGGCCAGCGGCCGGTACTACCGGTGCGCAACTGCGTTACAGTCGAGCACGCTCGACATCAACGGATCACGACTGCATGGACGACATCCACCCGATCGCGCCGGACAAGCGCGCCGCCATTCTTTCCAGCCTCGCCGACATCGAACAGCGCCACGACGTGCGCGTTCTGCTGGCGTGCGAGTCCGGCAGCCGTGGCTGGGGCTTCTCGTCGCCGGATAGCGACTACGATGCACGCTTCATCTACGTGCATCGCCAGCCGTGGTATCTCACCGTCAACGAGAGCACCGGCCCCGGCGATGCGCAGCGGGACGTGATCGAGCTGCCGATCGACGATGCGCTCGATGTCAGCGGCTGGGATCTGCGCAAGGCGCTGCGACTGGTTTCAAAGTCCAACCCGACGCTGATCGAGTGGCTGCGCTCGCCGATCGTGTACCGGCAGGACGACGCCGCCGTGGCGCAGCTGTGGGAGGCAGCAAAGGCCTTCTATTCGCCGCTGGGCACGTGGTGGCACTACTTCAACATGGCGCGCTCGAATCATCGCGGTTACCTGCGTGGTGATACGGTGCGCACCAAGAAGTACCTGTATGTGCTGCGCCCGCTGCTGGCCTGCCAGTGGATCGAGCACGAGCAGACGCCACCGCCGATGGCCTTCGAGGATCTGCTGGACCGGCGGCTGCCGGAGGGCCCCGTGCGTGAAGCGATCGATGCCCTGCTGGTGGTCAAGCGCGCCAGCGCTGAGGTCGCCGCGGGACCGCGCATTGCGGCGATCAGCGACTTCATCGAGGGTGAGCTGGCTGCCCGCGCAGCACAGGCCCCATCGTTGCCCGCCGGACAGGGCGACAGCGCCTGGCTGGACACGCTGTTCCGGCAGATGCTGGCCGAGCACGCGCCTGCGTAGGCGACCGCGCCTGCGTCTGGTAGTGCCGGCCGCTGGCCGGCAACCTCATGGGCGCATCTGGATTTCTGCGGTTGCCGGCCAGCGGCCGGCACTACCACGCGGTGTGCGGACCACGCAGGTATCATCGGTGCGAACGCCCTGATTTCCGGAGAAACCGATGAACCCGCTGCGCCCCTTCCGCGACAAGATGCCCGTCCTCGGCGAGCGCGTGTACATCGATCCGGCCTGCACCGTCATCGGCGACGTGGAACTGGCCGAGGACGTGTCGGTGTGGCCGGGCACGATCATCCGCGGCGACGTCAATTTCGTGCGCATCGGTGCACGCACCAACGTGCAGGACGGCACCATCATCCACGTCAGCCACCACAGTCCCTACAACAAGGCCGGCTACCCGACCCTGATCGGCGAAGGCGTGACCGTCGGCCATGGCTGCATCATCCATGCCTGCAGCATCGGTGATTACAGCCTGATCGGCATGGGCGCCTGCATCCTCGACGGCGCCCGGGTCGAGCGCCATGGCTTCGTCGGCGCCGGTGCGGTGGTCGGCCCGGGCAAGGTGGTCGGCGAAGGCGAGCTGTGGGTGGGCAACCCGGCACGCCCGGCGCGCACGCTGAGCGACAAGGAGATCGAGTCGCTGCACTACTCGGCCGACCACTACGTGCGGCTGAAGGACGAATACCTGGGCTGAGCGGCCAACGCCGCCATGCGGCTCTGCTAAAGTCTGGGCCCGACCAGGACCTGTCGAGACCCCCCATGCCTGTGGCTGCCTGCCGGAGAGGACTCCGGCGCCCACAACGAAGGCCATCGCGCTGATGGCCGCACCGATGCTCGATACCTACCGCGAGGTGGTGACGCCGGAGGGTGTGCCGCTGCAGCTGCCGGCGGCCGGCCCGGTGCCCCGGGCGATGGCCTGGCTGATCGATCTGGGCGTGCGCATCGCGGTGCTGGTGCTGATGTCGATCCCGCTGGCGCTGCTGGACACGTTCGGCTCCGGGCTCGGCCTGGTGCTGATGTTCCTGGTCTACTGGGCCTACCCGATCGTCTGCGAAGCGCGGTGGGGCCGCACCCTGGGCAAGCGCGCACTGGGGCTGCGCGTGCTCGCGCGCGACGGCGCGCCGGTGGGCTGGATGGCCGCCATCACCCGCAACCTGCTACGGACCGTGGACATGCTGCCATTCGGCTACGCGCTGGGCCTGGTCAGCAGCCTGTTCGATCCGCATGGCCGCCGCCTCGGCGACCTGGTCGCCGGCACCGTGGTGGTGCATGCACCGGTACTGTACCTGCCGCCGCCGCCGACCATCGACAGCGCGCTGGCGCCGCCACAGCCACTGCGGCCGGAGGAACAGGCCGCGCTGATGGCCTTCGCCGAGCGCGCACCGCGGCTGTCGTCGGCACGCCAGCAGGAACTGGCCGGCATTGCCGAACCCCTGACCGGCACCCACGGCCAGGTCGGCGTGCTGCGCCTGTATGCCATGGCCAACTGGTTGCTGGGGCGGCGATGAAGCAGGAACAGTTCGTCGCCCGCTACCAGCAGGAATGGCAGGACCTGGAGCACTGGCTGCTGCTGCGGGCCGGCGCTTCGCGCCGCAAGCGCCGCCAGCGCAGCGAGCTGGCACTGGACGACAGCGCGTTCCCGCAGCGCTACCGGCGCCTGTGCCAGCAGCTGGCGCTGGCCCGCGAGCGCGGCTACAGCCCGCAGCTGGTGCAGCGCCTGCAGCAGCTGATGCAGCAGGGCCACAGCGTGCTGTACCGCACGCCGCCGACGCGCTGGCGCAGTGCGCTGGAATTCCTGGTGGCCGACTTCCCGCTGCTGGTGCGCAGCCAGGCGCGCAGCATGTGGGTGGCGCTGGCGATGTTCGCGCTGCCGGCGGTGGCCTGCTTCGTGCTGGTGCAGGTCTACCCGGACCTGATCCACATGGTGATGGACAACCGCCAGATCGCCGAGATGGAGCGCATGTACGATCCCGCCGCCGAGCGCCTCGGGCGTGACAGCGGGACCGACTGGATGATGTTCGGCCACTACATCCTCAACAACATCAGCATCGCCCTGCGCACCTTCGCCAGCGGCCTGCTGGCCGGGCTGGGCACGCTGTTGGTGCTGCTGTTCAACGGCGTGATCATCGGTTCGGTGGCCGGCCACCTGCAGCACATCGGCCATGGCGATCCGTTCTGGCGCTTCGTCGCAGGCCATGGGGCCTTCGAGCTGACCGCGATCGTGATCGCCGGCGGTGCCGGCCTGCAGCTGGGCATGAAACTGCTGGCCCCCGGCCGGCGCAGCCGCCTGGACGCGCTGGTCGAGGGCGGCCGCATCGGTGCCCGCCTGTGCCTGGGCGTGGCGTTCATGCTGCTGGTGGCTGCGTTCATCGAAGCGTTCTGGTCGTCGATTGCCGAAGTGCCGGCGTGGGCCAAGTTCAGCGTGGCCGGCGTGCTGTGGGCCGGTGTGCTGCTGTGGCTGTGGCGCGGCGGGCGCGGAGGCGGCCATGCGCATTGACCGCCTGGACGTGGTGCTGCGCGCGCGCAGTGGCTGGGAAGCGATGGAGCTGGGCAGTGCCCTGTCGCGCCGCCACGCACGCGCGGTGTGGGGCAGCTGGCTGCTGGCCAGTGCGCCGCTGTTCGTGGTCTTCAACGCGCTGGGCTGGTGGCTGGATGCATTTGGCTGGGCGTGGCTGGCAATGTGGTGGTGCAAGCCGCTGTTCGAACGGGCGCCGCTGTACGTGCTGTCACGTGGCATCTTCGGCGAGCCGGTGGGTACGCTGGCGGCGCTGCGCGCGCAGCGCCGCTGGGGCAACACCGGCTTCTGGGGCTACCTGGGCTGGCGCCGCTTCAGCGTGCTGCGCAGCCTGTGCCTGCCGGTGAACCTGCTGGAGGGCAATGCGCCGGCCCAGCGCGGCGCACGCCGCCGTGCCGTGGCCGCTGGCGCGGCGGGTGCCGCTGCCGTGCTGACCGTGGCCTGCATGGCGTTTGAAGCGGTGCTGGTGTCCGGTGCGATCGGCGCGGTGTTCATGTTCATGCCACTGGAGCTGATGTCCGAATCGTGGCGGGCCGCATGGGACATGATCGGCCAGGACACGCCGGCCTGGGCGCAGCTGGGCTTCAACCTGGCGTGCTGGCTGGCCTCGGTGCTGATCGGTCCGTTCTACGTCGGCGCCGGGTTCGGCCTGTACTTGAACCGGCGCACGCAGATGGAAGCCTGGGACGTGGAGATCGCCCTGCGCCGCCTGCGCGAGCGCCTGCTGCCGGCGGCATCGACGCTGGCCCTGCTGCTCTGCCTTGCGCTGCCGCTGGCCTGCGCGCCCGCGCACGCGCAGGACGCGCAGACGGTCGCTGCGCAGCCCGACGATGCCGAAGCGAACGACGACAGTGCGGAAGAACCGGCCACCGCGGAGAACGACCCGGCCAACACGCCCACCGTGATCTTCGGCGCGGCGCCGGTGGATACCGCCGGTTTCCGCCAGGCGGTGAACCGCGCCTATGAAGATCCGCTGCAGCGCCCGACCCGCCAAGTCACGCGCTGGAAGCCGATCGAACAGGCCGAGGACAAAAAGAAGGAAGAGAAGACGCTGCAGCGCGAACGCAGCGACACCGGTGAGCGCAGCAACCGCAAGGCCGGCATCGCCTGGCTGGCGCGCCTGGCCGAATGGGGCCTGTGGGGCCTGCTCGGCGTCCTGCTGCTGGTCCTGCTGTTGACCGCGCGGCTGTGGCTGCCGTGGCTGCGCGGCAGTGGCCGGCGCAAGGCCGAGGCTGCACCGCAGGTGGTGGAGGAACAGGTGGAGCTGCCGGTCGTGCTGCCGCCGGACGTGGCGACCCAGGCCGGGCTGCTGTGGGACCAGGGCCGGCCGCGGCAGGCGCTGGCCCTGCTGTACCGCGCCAGCGTGCGCACCGTGGGCGAGCGCAGCGGCATCGCGCTTCCGCCCGGCGCCACCGAAGCGCAATGCCTGCGCGCCTCGCGGCGCATGCCCGACGCCACCGACCGTGACCTGTTCGCGCGCATCGTGCGCATGTGGCAGTACGCCGCCTACGGTGGCCGCCTGCCCAGCCGCGCCGATTTCGATGCGTTGGCCGACACGCTGCGCCAGCAGTACAGGTGGCTGGCATGAGCCCGCGCCTGTTCTGGTCGCTGCTGCTAGGCGCGCTGGTGCTGTTCGGCGTACCGCTGACGATCCTCTACCTGCGCACGCATGAGCGGGTCACCGAGACCGTGCAGCTGCCGCCGCAGGGCGAGGCCGGCTACAACCCGCTGTACGTGCTGGGCCAGGCACTGCGCGCCGATGGCATCGAGGTGCACTCGCGCCCCCGGCTGGAGCTGCAGCAGATGGCACTGGGCCGGCACGATACGGTGGTGCTGCTGCAGGACAGCAGCGAGCTGCCGGCACCGACGGCCAGAGCCCTGCTGGACTGGGTGGATGGCGGTGGCCATCTGCTGGTGCGCACGCCACCACCGGCCGAGGACGACGCCAGCAGCACGCAGGGCCCCCTGCTGGACCAGCTGGGCGTGGACAGCCTGTACCAGCGCAGCCACTGCCAGCCATTCCACGTCATCGATGATCCCAGCCACGTCGAGTTCTGCGGCGGCCGTCGCTTCACGCTGGGTTTTGCCGCCAGTGCGCGGGCTGAACGGCGCTGGGGCAACGAGCACGGCCTGGTGTTCGCACGCCTGCACCATGGCCAGGGCAAGGTGAGCGTGCTGGCCGACATGGAATTCATGCGCGGCGAGGTGGAGTCGCCGGCGGCACGCCTGGCGTCGGCTGCGGGCAAGGCCAGCGACGGACTGCACGACCTCTCGCACCGCGACCTGACCCGTTACCTGCTCGACCCGAATTACGGCAAGGGTGCATTCTGGCTGGTCTATGCCAGCCGCCCGCCGTCGCTGTGGGCGCGCCTGTTCTACCAGGGCTGGCCGCTGTGGGCGCCGCTGCTGCTGGCCCTGCTGGGGTGGTTGTGGGCGCGTTCGCAACGCTTCGGCAGCCTGCTGCCGTCGCCGGTGCTGGAACGCCGCTCGCTGCTGGAACACGTGCGTGCCAGTGGCGAGCTGCTGCTGCGCTTCGGCCACGGCACGCGCCTGTACGACGCCGTGCGCGCCCTGTTCCTGCATCGCCTGCGGCTGCGCGCACCGGTAGCCGCTGCCCTGGACGGTGCGCCGCGCGATCAGGCCATCGCCGAACTGCTGAAATGGCCGCAAGGCCGTGTTGCCAGCGCGCTCACGCCCCCGCCACCGCACGATTCCTCCGCCCTGCGCGAGCGCATCCGCTTGCTGCTCCAGATGAGATCCCTGCTATGACCGAAGTCCCCGAGCTGCCGGCGGCCGCCAACGCCCGCCTGATCGAACGCGTCGATGCCATCCGCACCGCCGTTGGACACGCCTTCATCGGCCAGGCCGATGTACTGGACCAGATCCTGGTGGCGCTGCTGGCCGGTGGCCACGTGCTGATCGAGGGCGTGCCCGGGCTGGGCAAGACCCTGCTGGTGCGCGCACTGGCACAGGCCCTGGAGCTGGACTACGGGCGCGTGCAGTTCACCCCCGACCTGATGCCCAGCGACGTCAGCGGCCACGCGGTGTACGACCCGAAGAGCGAGAGCTTCAAGATCCGGCGCGGCCCGGTGTTCACCAACCTGCTGCTGGCCGACGAGATCAACCGTGCCCCGGCCAAGACCCAGTCGGCCCTGCTGGAAGTGATGCAGGAAGGCCAGGTGACCATCGAGGGCAAGGCCTTCACCCTGGCGCCGCCCTTCATGGCGCTGGCCACGCAGAACCCGCTGGAGCAGGAAGGCACCTACCCGCTGCCGGAAGCACAGCTGGACCGCTTCCTGCTGAAGGTGCTGATCGACTACCCGCAGCTGGAGGACGAGAAGCGCATGGTGACCGCGATCACCAGCGGCCGCGCTGCCAGCGATTTCGACCTGAGCCAGGTGCCGCGTGTGCTCGGTGCCGGCGAGCTGCTGGAACTGCAGCGTGCCACTGCGGCGATCACCGTCGATGACGAAGTGATCGACTACGCGGTGCGCATCGTCGCCGCCACCCGGCAGTGGCCGGGCATCGCGGTCGGCGCCGGTCCGCGCGGCAGCATCGCGCTGGTGCGTGCCTCGCGCGCACAGGCCGTGCTGGCCGGCCGCGACTTCGTCACGCCGGACGACGTGCGCGATATCGCCCGCCCCGCGTTGCGCCACCGCATCGCACTGGCGCCGGAACTGCAGATCGAGGGCCAGGGCGCCGACGACGTGCTGGGCGCGCTGCTGGCCAAGGTGGAAGCGCCGCGCCGATGAGGCCGGCCCCGCTGCTGCTGGCGCTGCTGCTGGCCTGGGCCACCCTGGGCGGGCTGGTGCTGGGCGGATGGCTGCCGCGCTGGAGCTGGGCACTGGCAGCCGTGGCCATCGCGTTGCCTGCCCTGTGGGACCTGTGGCGGCAGTGGCGGCGTGCATCGCCGCAGGTGCAGCGCGAGCTGCCCGAGGCGCTGGCACTGGGCGTGCGCCGCGAGGCGGCGTTGCGTCTGCAGGCCGAGCAATCGATGACCGTGCAGGTGTTCGACCTGGTGCCCGGCGGCTGGCCGCTGGAATCGCTGCCGCAGCGCGTGCGCCTGCAGGCCGGTACGGCGTCCACCCTGCACTACCACCTGCAGCCGCTGCAGCGTGGGCACTTCCGCTTCGAGGGGGTGCACCTGCGCATGCGTTCGCCGTGGCGCCTGTGGTGGCAGCAACGCACGCTGCCGCCGGCGCTGGAGGTGCGGGTCTATCCGAACTTCGTGCCGCTCACCCGCTTCGCATTGTTCAGTGCCGACCAGGCCTCGCGGCTGGTCGGTGCGCACGTGAAGCGCCGCCGTGGCGAAGGCACCGACTTCCACCAGATGCGCGAGTACCGCATCGGCGACAGCCTGCGCCAGCTGGACTGGAAGGCCACCGCACGTGCGCGCAAGCTGATCTCGCGCGAGTACCAGGACGAGAAGAACCAGCAGCTGCTGCTGATGCTGGACAGTGGCCGGCGCATGCTGGCCAGCGAAGGCGGACTCTCGCATTTCGACCACGCATTGAACGCCTCGCTGGTGGTGGCTTACCTGGCGCTGCGCCAGGGCGATGCCGCTGGCCTGTACGCTGCCGGGGGCGAACGCCGCTGGGTGGCGCCGCAGCGCGGTATGGGCACGGTCGAGCACCTGCTGCGCGCCAGCTACGACCTGCAGCCGCGCGCGGTGGCCACCGACTATCTGGCGGCCGCCACCGACGTCTCGCTGCGCCAGCGCCGGCGCGCGCTGGTGATGCTGGTCAGCAACGTGCGCGACGAGGACATCGAAGACCTGCTGGCGGCCGTGCGCCTGCTGCAGCGACGCCACCTGGTATGCGTGGCCAGCCTGCGCGAGCGCGAGCTGGACGGCGCGATGGAGGGCGACGTGCAGACGCTGGAGGAGGCCGCGCGCGCCGGTGCCGCCGCCCTGTACCTGCAGCAGCGCGCGAAGGCACACGAGGCACTACGCAGCGAAAAGGTGATGGTGCTGGATGTAACCGCCGACGCCCTGCCCGGTGCGCTGGTGGAGCGCTACCTGGCGGTGAAGCGCGAAGGGTTGCTCTGAGCCGAGCGTGGGCTCGGCTCTACACGAATCGGGTTGTCTGTAGCGCCGAGCCCTTGCTCGGCTGCCGGCCAGCGGCCGGCACTACCCCTGCAACAACCGCCGCTGCAACCGCGCCACCGCGCGCTGCAGCAGCACCCGGTTGCGGGCCAGCTTCATCCACTGCGGCAGGCGCGAGAACATGGATCGATGATGGCCGCGGCCCTCGCGCAGCGTCGCGCTCGCGTATTCGTGCAGTGCCTGCAGATGTTCGGCGTTGTAAGCCCAAAACAGGCCCGCGCGGGTCGATTCGACCAGTCGCAGCGGCAGCCCGAAATGCGGATCGGCCGGCTCCGCGTCACGCAGGGGGCGCGTCGAGACGGTGACCTCGGTGCTGCGGTCGCACTGCGCGCATCGGGCGGGGAACGATGCAGGCGCAGGCATGCCAGCGGGAATCCGCCGGCATACATGCAGCCACTGATGCCCACAGAATCCACAGGGCTGGCGGCCCAGCATGCAGACCGCCCCCACCCAGTCGCCGCTGTCCAGCGCAGAACTGCAACCGGTGCAGCGGAAACGCGCGGTCCACCGATAGGGTTCCCAGCGGGCGATCACCCAACCGGGAGTGTCACAGCGATGGCAGCAGACGGCGACGCGGTCCGCGAAGGCCTGCAGGCTGCGCCCGTCATCGAAATGCCGACCCGGCACGGGCGTGGCACGCCCATGCCGGCCAGGCCAGCGCCGCACCGTCATCAGACGTAGATCCGCGTCGGCGCCTCGTCGACGATCGCGTGCGGCACGAAGCGCGCACTGTCGCGGGTGATCGCGCTGTCGTCCTCGCGGATGCCGATGCCGCAGGCGTGGTCACCGATCACCCAGCTGCCGATCAGCGGGTAGCCGCCTTCGAAGCGGGTCAGCGGATGGGCGCGCTGGATGATCGCCGGGCCATCGTAGGGACCGTCGCTGCGCTGGGTGCTACCATCGGCCAGGTGCATCTCGATGTTGGCGCCTTCGCGCGAGAACAGCGGCTTGCGCACCCAGCCCGAGGCCAGCGTGCTGCCATCGTCGAAATGCGCTTCCAGCAGGTTCGGATGGCCGACGTTGCGCTGCCACAGCAGCGGCAGGATGCCCTTGTTGCTCAGCACCGCCTTCCACGCCGGTTCCAGCAGCTGCACGCCCGAGCCGGGCAGCGCGCGGCCGAACTCTTCGGCCATCAGGTCTTCCAGCGGGTACAGCTTGAACAGCGTGCCGATCACCGAATCATCCAGCGCGGTGAAGCGGCGGTCCTCGGACAGGCCAATGTCCTCGATGGCGATGGCCTGGCCATGCAGGCCGGCCTGGGATGCGCAGTCACGCAGGTACTCGACCGTGCCACGGTCTTCCTCCGAACTGCCGACCGCGCTGAAGTACAGCGGCGGCGGCAGCTGCGCGGCGAGTTCGCCGAAACGCTCGACCAGCGCTTCGTGGATCGCGTTGAACTGGTCGGCATGCTGCGGCAGGCGACCGGCATTGCGCTGGTCTTCCAGCCACTGCCACTGGAAGAAGCTGGCCTCGAACAGCGAGGTCGGCGTGTCGTAGTTCAGTTCGTACAGCTTGGCCGGGCCGGTACCATCGTAGGCCAGGTCCAGGCGCCCATAGAGGTGCGGCTGGCGCTGGCGCCAGCTGTCGGCGATCCAGTCACGGTAGTGCGACGGAATCGCCAGCTGGTCCATCAGGCGCTCGCTGGCGATGACATCGCCAACCAGGTCCAGCGCCATCTGGTGCAGCTCGGCGCTGGGGTCTTCGATGTCCTGTTCGATCTGACGCAGGGTGAACGCGTAATACGCGCGTTCATCCCAGTACGGCTGGCCGTCGATGGTATGGAAGCGGAAACCCGCCTCTTCCGCGCGCGCCCGCCACTGGGCACGCTCGGCAATCCGGATGCGCTGCATGGGTCGATCAGCCGCCGTAGCTGCCGCTGCTGCTGCGGCGTGCGCTGGTGTTGCCGAAGCCACCACGGCTGGCAGTGACCGCACGGTTCGGTTCGCTGGTGACCGGCGCCAGGCCGGCCTTGCCGGCGCCGATGCCGCTGGCGGTGTTCAAGCCACCGGTGCCACCCGGTGCCGGGCGCGCCCAACCCGCATTCCTGTCCTGGTAGGCCGGCGCCGACGCCGGTGCCTGCGGCGCCAGGCCGCCGCGGTTGCTCAGCATCTGCGACATGAAGAAGCCCATCATCATCGGGCCGATGAACGACGTGCCTGCCGAGGTGTGCTGCTGCACGCACTGCTCCGGCTTGTAGTCCTTCTCGCAGGCTTCCTTGCTGGCGTACTTCGGCGCCGCATCGGCGGCCTGCTTCTGCGCTTCGGCGAAGGCGTTGCGGCACGACGAGGGATCGCCGGTAGCCTCGGTGCAGGCCTCGACGGAGGTATACAGGCCTTCCTGCACCTTCACCTCCGGTTCCTTCTGGCAGGCGGTGAACAGCAGCGGCGCGGCGCTCATCAGCAGCAGCGCGGTGGTGCGGGAACGTTTCATGGCCTCATGCCCTGTCGACGGATCAATGCCCCAATGATGCCAAATCCGGGCCAGCAACCGGAATCGGCAAAGTGCGAAAGATGAACGGCCTTTCATCTTCGTCGCTCTCCATCATCGACGCATGGCGTGGATCTACCGTGTCGACCAGGGTCGACACCTGCCAAGAGCAACGCAGAGCGCCGTCCCCCGCAGCCGGACCCACCCCGCCATCCCACGGATAGCCCCGCTGTTGCTGTTGAGGTTGCCGGCCAGCGGCCGGCACTACCGCGGGTGCGGGCGCAGCCCGGCCGGACCACCTCCGGTGGTTGCAGCAGCAACCGAAAAAATTGGCCATGATCGGGCGACCCCCACGTCGTACGGCCCGCCCGTTCCGCCCGCCATGCCCGAATACCGTTCCCGTACCTCCACCGCCGGCCGCAACATGGCCGGCGCCCGCGCCCTGTGGCGTGCCACCGGCATGAAGGACGGCGACTTCCACAAGCCGATCATCGCCATCGCCAACTCCTTCACCCAGTTCGTGCCCGGCCACGTGCACCTGAAGGACCTCGGCCAGCTGGTCGCGCGCGAGATCGAACAGGTCGGCGGCGTCGCCAAGGAATTCAACACCATCGCCGTGGACGACGGCATCGCGATGGGCCACGACGGCATGCTGTATTCGCTGCCCAGCCGCGAGATCATCGCCGACGCCGTGGAATACATGGTCAACGCGCACTGCGCCGACGCGCTGGTGTGCATCAGCAACTGCGACAAGATCACCCCCGGCATGCTGATGGCCGCGCTGCGCCTCAACATCCCGGTGGTGTTCGTCTCCGGCGGCCCGATGGAAGCGGGCAAGACCAAGCTGTCCGAGCACAAGCTGGACCTGGTCGATGCGATGGTGGTGGCCGCCGATGACAGCGCCTCCGATGAGAAGGTGGCCGCGTTCGAGCGCAGCGCCTGCCCCACCTGCGGTTCCTGCTCGGGCATGTTCACCGCCAACTCGATGAACTGCCTGACCGAAGCGCTGGGCCTGTCGCTGCCGGGCAACGGCACCACGCTGGCCACCCACGCCGACCGCGAAGCGCTGTTCCGCCGCGCCGGCCGCCTGATCGTCGAACTCTGCCACCGCTGGTATGGCGGCGAGGATCCGACGGCACTGCCGCGTGGCATCGCCACCCAGGCCGCGTTCGCCAATGCAATGACCCTGGACATCGCCATGGGCGGTTCCACCAACACCATCCTGCACCTGCTGGCCGCTGCGCAGGAGGCGGAGGTCGACTTCGACCTGACCCACATCGACGCGCTGTCGCGGCGCGTGCCGCAGCTGTGCAAGGTGGCGCCGAACACGCCCAAGTACCACATCGAGGACGTGCACCGCGCCGGTGGTGTGTTCGGCATCCTGGGTGAACTGGACCGTGCCGGCCTGCTCGATACGACGGTGCCGACCGTGCACAGCGCCAGCCTGGCCGACGCACTGGAACGCTGGGACGTGGTGCGCAGTGACAACGACACCCTGCATACCTTCTTCAAGGCCGGCCCGGCCGGCATTCCCACCCAGGAAGCTTTCAGCCAGGCCACGCGCTGGCCGACGCTGGACGTGGACCGCGCCGAGGGCTGCATCCGCTCGCTGCAGCATGCGTACTCACTGGAAGGCGGCCTCGCCGTATTGCGCGGCAACCTGGCCGTGGATGGCTGCGTGGTGAAGACCGCCGGCGTGGACGAGTCGATCCACGTGTTCGAAGGCCCCGCGCGCGTCTACGAAAGCCAGGACGCCGCCGTCGCCGGCATCCTCGCCGACGAGGTGCAGCCGGGCGAGGTGGTGGTGATCCGCTACGAAGGTCCGAAAGGCGGCCCCGGCATGCAGGAGATGCTGTACCCGACCAGCTACCTGAAATCGAAGGGGCTGGGCAAGCAGTGCGCGCTGCTCACCGACGGCCGTTTCTCCGGCGGTACCTCGGGCCTGTCGATCGGCCACGTCTCGCCGGAAGCCGCCAGCGGCGGCACGATCGGCCTGGTGGAAGACGGCGACCGCATCCGCATCGACATCCCGGCCCGCCGCATCGACCTGCTGCTGGATGAGGCCACGCTGGCCCAGCGCCGCGCCCATGCCGATGCACGCGGCTGGAAGCCGCGCGCGCCGCGCCCACGCAAGGTCACCAGCGCGTTGAAGGCCTACGCCCTGCTGGCCACCAGCGCCGACAAGGGCGCCGTACGCAACACCGCCCTGCTCGGCGATTGATGCCGATCCGGTAGTGCCGGCCGCTGGCCGGCATCTGGAAAAAGGGGACGGAGGGGATTAAGTCGTTTGTGCCTAAAACGACTTAATCCCCTCCGTCCCCTTTTTGCCCGTCCCCTTTTTGCCCGTCCCCTTTTTGCCCGTCCCCTTTTTGCCGGCCAGCGGCCGGCACTACCGGTCAGCCGATCACGCGCTTGAACGGTGGCAGCGCGTCGATGATGCGCTTGCCGTAGCGGCGGGTCAGCAGCCGCGAGTCGAGGATCACCACGCGGCCGGTGTCGGTGGAGGTGCGGATCAGGCGGCCGGCGAACTGGGTCAGCGTGCGCAACGCATGCGGAATGGCGATCAGGTTGAAGGCATTCAGCCCACGCCCCTCGAACCATTCACTGAGGGTAGCGGTCTGCGGGTCGGTCGGCACCGCGAACGGCACCTGGGTGATCACTACGGTGGTGCAGGCTTCGCCGGGCAGGTCGAGGCCCTCGCCGAACGAGTTCAGGCCGAACAGCACCGAACCCTCGCCTGCCTCGACACGCCGCAGGTGTTCCTCGATCAGCCGGGTCTTGGACATCTCGCCCTGCACCAGCACCTGCTTGCGGCGCGCGGCCGGCATCAGGCCGGCCACCTTCTCCATCTTCCAGCGCGAAGTGAACAGCACCATCGAGCCCTTGGCCCAGTCCAGCTCGGTGTCGAGATAGCGCGCCACTTCGCGCGGATGGCCCTCGCGGTCGTCCGGCGTGACCGGGAATTTCGGCACGATCAGCTCGGCCTGGTTGGGCAGGTCGAACGGCGAGGACAGCGAGACCATCTCGGCGTCTTCGGGGATGCCGTTGTCGATCGCCAGCGACTGGAAATCGCCACCACCGGTCAACGTCGCCGAGGTCATCACCACCGAGTCCACTTCATCCCACAGCAGCTTGCGCAGCACGTGCGCGGCCGACACCGGCGAGCCGTGCAGCACCAGGTCGCCATCGCGGGTGGCGGTGACCCAGCGCGCCATCGGCGGCGCGCCATCCTTGTCCTCGCGGCGCCAGGCCTGCCACAGGTTGTACTGCTGCTCGATCATCTCCAGCGCCATGCCCAGGTTGCGCTGCAGGCGCTCGCGCGCGGCATCGTCCGGCTTGCCCTTGGCTACCTGCGCGGTGGCCGCATGCGCCCAGTTGTAGAGGCTGCGGGTATCGTCGGCCAGCGCCTCGATCGGCTCGCGCCAAGCCTCGGGCAGGCGCCCGTTGGCCGCGCGCCACATCGGCTCTTCGTCCGCCGGCGCCGGCATCCACACCCGCTCGACGTGGTCACGGAACGCGCGCAGCTGCTTGGCGACGTTGCTGGCGACTTCGATCGCTTCGTTCGGCAGCAGGTTGCCGAGGCGGTCCTTGTCGACCGCGCGGTAGGCGCCGGCAATCAGGATCTGCAGGCGGCCGGTACGCTTGGCCATCTCGTCCAGCGCCAGGCTGGCCGCGCCCTGGTCGATCGCCACGTTGCCGATGTGATGGCCCTCATCCAGCACCAGCAGCATGTCCGACGGCGGGGCGATCAACGGCTGGCCGTTGTCACTGTCACCGATCGACAGCGCCGACAGCAGCAGCGCATGGTTGGTGACCACGATCTGCGCATCGCGCACCGTGTTGCGCGAGCGCAGCACCGCGCACTGCGCCGAGTAGGCACAGCGGCGCCCGGCGCAGCCCGAGGCCGGCGTGGTGATGCGGCTGCGCAGGCCGGGGCTGATGGTCTCCGGCGCATTGTCGATATCGCCATCCCAGCTGCCGCTGGTGAAGGCGTCGGTCAGGCGCTTGGCGATGTCCATCTCGATCGGCGCCAGCGGCCGGTCGAACAGTGGCGCGTCGTCCTCGAACATGCCGCCCTGCGAGCCCTCGCCCTGCGCCTCGGCGGCATTGCGCGTGCACAGGTAGCGGGTGCGTCCCTTGGCCAGCGCCACGGTCGCTTCCAGGCCGGTGGCCTTGAGGAAATTGGGAATATCGCGCTCGACCAGCTGCGATTGCAGCGCCACGGTGCCGGTGCTGATCACCAGCTTCTTCTTGGTGGCCAGCGCAATCGGCACGCCCGCGGTGAGGTAACCCAGGCTCTTGCCGACGCCGGTGGGCGCCTCGACCACGCCAACGCCACCGCTCTTCGACAGCGCGCGCGACACCACGCCGATCATCTGGCTCTGCGAGCGGCGAGTGGAGAAGCCGGGCGTATTGGCCTGCAGCGTCGTGTACGCCTTGCGGATCGCGTCCTTCAAGGGGTCATCGAGCGTGCGCGGAGCGGCGACGGTTTCGGTCACGCCGGGAGTTACCGTGGCTGGATCAGGCCGGCCATTGTCGCATGGCCGGCCGCGTTCACTGTTGCCGGCACCCTGAACGAGCCAGCGACGACGCCCGCCGGCGCGCACGGTCCGAAGCCCGCGCCGCACAGGGGCGAAACACGCCGGGCGTGGCCCGGCGCCAGCGCTCAGGCGACCGGGGTGGGACGGCTACGCAGCAGGCGCACCAGCGCCCACACCAGCAGCACCACGCCGATGGCCTCGACCATGGCCAGTGCGAAATGCAGCACGCCGAGGATGGCACCCATGCCCGACACGGCGCTGAAATTACCACTGCTGACCAGCCACATCGGCAGCATGCCCGCCGCCAGGCCGCCCAGGCTGGACAGCAGCAACAGCAGCAGGCCGACCAGGGCACCGGTGCGGGTGGCATCGCGCGGCGCGCCGACCACCCAGACCAGGCCGATGCACAGCGCGATCAGCACCGGCAGGCGCACGCCGACCATGCTCAGCACGGTCACCATCAACGTCGTGCTGTCCATCGATCAGTCCTCGCCGGCCAGCACGGCCGAGCCCTGGCGCAGCGACTCGTAGACCTCGTCGGTCTGCGGGCGCACGCCGTGCCACTGCAGGAAGCTCTCGGCCGCCTGCTCGACCAGCATGCCCAGGCCATCCACGGTATTGCGGCAGTTCGCCGCACGGGCCCAGGCCAGGAAAGCGATGGCCGCCTCGCCGTAGTTCAGGTCGACGGCGGTGGTCATCGAATTGACCAGCGACAGCGGCAGCTTGAACTCGACGTCGCGGTCGCGGCCGGCCGAGGTGGCATTGACGATCAGTTCGAAGTCGCCCAGCTCGCGCAGGTCTTCCCAGTAGCGGCTGATCGCGCGGCCCGGCTCGCCCATCGCGTCGATCAGTTCGTCGGCGCGCTCCGGCGTGCGGTTCACCACCACCAGCTCGGTGATGCCGGCATCCAGCAGCGCCGGTGCAACGCTGCGCGCCGAGCCACCGGCACCGATCATCAGCACGCGGCGGCCACGCAGGTCCAGGCCATGGCGGTCGGTCAGGTCGCGCACCAGGCCGATGCCATCGGTGGTGTCGCCGTGCCAGCGGTCGCCCTTGCGCAGCAGCGTGTTGACCGAGCCGGCGCGGCGCGCCCGTGCGGTCAGCGTGGTGCACACCGAGAACGCGGCTTCCTTGTGTGGCAGGGTGACGTTGGCGCCGACACCGCCCTCGGCGGCGAAGGCTTCCAGCCCGGCCAGGAAGGCATCCGGCGCCAGGTCGATCGCACGGTAGTCGATGGCGATGCCTTCCTGGCGACCGAACGTCGCGTGGATCTGCGGCGACTTCGAGTGGGCAACGGGGTGTCCGAAGACGGCGTAACGGTCGGTCATGGAATCCTCAAGCTGGCTAGACTGATGCTCTTTCATGCACGGATCTGGATGATGCGCATCACCCCGCCCCTGCTGGTGCTCGCCGCCAGTCTACTCTCTGCCCCCGTGGCGATGGCGTTGAACGAGTACGGCATCGAAGGCATGGGCGTGGTCTCGACCCGCGCCGACGAGGGCCGCGCCACGATCAGTGCCGATGGCCAGCGCATCGTCTTCGCCCGCCGCGGCGAGGCCGGCTGGGGCCTGTGGCAGGCACGCGTGGTCGATGGCCGCTGGCAGCAGGCACAGGCGCTGCCGGTGGGCGTGGCTGGCGAGGCCCGCGATCCCTACTTCAGCCGTGACGGCCGCTGGCTGCTGTTCGCGGCCGGCCGCGAGGGCGCGCTGGCGCTGTACCGCGCCGCGTTGGCCGCCGACGGCCAGCTGGGCCCTGCGCAGCCGCTGGCCGGTGACGGCGGGCACCGGGAAGAGCGCGGGCCGGCGCTGAGCGTGGACGGCAAGCAGCTGCTGTTTGCCCGCCAGCAGGGCCGCGGCGCTGGCTGGGATCTGTTCGTGGCGCCGCTGGATGCGAACGGCAGGCGCGGCCCGGCCAGCGCGCTGAGCGCATTGAACAGCGCCGACGATGAAACCGACGGCGACTGGCTGGGCCAGGACGGCGCCGTGGTGTTCAGCCGCGGCAGCGGCGCGACCGCGCAGGTGTGGAGCAGCGGCTGTGCGTGGAGCGGCGCGGCGCTGCAACCGTTGGGGCTGTCGTTCAACCAGGCCGGCGGCTGGACCGGCGCGCCGGTGATCGACCACGCCAAGCCGGCGGAGATGCTGGTCGCCAGCAGCGCGGCGAAGGCCCCGCGTGCCGGTGGCGTGGACGTGTACCGGTTGGCGGTGCCGAAGGTGGCGGCGGTGGCCGGGTGCGTGCGGTAGATCCACGTCATGCGTGGATGGCGCCCGCGAAGGGGTCAGAGCGCTTTCCTGCGGGAAGGGATCCGACCCCGGGCATTGCCCGTCAGCGCGACAACACCTTGGCGCGCTGCTGCTCGTACTCCAGCTCACTCAGCTGGCCGTTGTCCTTGCGCTGGTTCAACGCGGCCAGCTCGGCCTGCACGCTGTCCGGCAGCGCCTGCTCACGGGCCACGCGGCGGGCAGCGGAGAGCTGTTCCGGCGGGCGCTTGCCGGCCCGCCACGCGGCGATGAAGACACCGACGATGATGGCGCCGAACACCAGCGTACCGGTGCCCCAGATCAGCCATTGCATCCATCCCAGTTCGGGTCCCATCGCGCAGTCCTCCGTCTATCGTGGCGCTATTGTCAGCGCTCGCGCAGCCATCGCGCCACCTGCGGCGCGAAATAGGTCAGTACGCCGTCGGCACCGGCCCGCTTGAAGCCCAGCAGCGACTCCAGCACGCAGGCACGCTCGTCCAGCCAGCCGTTGGCGAAGGCGGCCTTCATCATCGCGTACTCGCCACTGACCTGATAAGCGAAGGTCGGCACGCCGAAGGTCTCCTTCACCCGGCGCACCAGGTCCAGGTAGGGCATGCCCGGCTTGACCATCACCATGTCGGCGCCCTCTTCCAGGTCCAGCGCGATCTCGCGCAGGGCCTCGTCGCCGTTGGCTGGGTCCATCTGGTAGGTCTTCTTGTCGGCCTTGCCGAGGCTGGCCGCGCTGCCCACCGCATCACGGAACGGGCCGTAGAATGCCGAGGCGTACTTGGCCGAGTAGGCCATGATGCGCACGTTGATGTGGTTCTCGGCATCCAGCGCACGGCGGATCGCGCCGATGCGGCCGTCCATCATGTCCGACGGCGAGACGATGTCGACGCCGGCCTCGGCGTGCGACACCGACTGCTTGACCAGCGCTTCGACCGTGATGTCGTTGAGCACGTAGCCCTTGTCGTCGATGATGCCGTCCTGGCCGTGGGTGGTGTACGGGTCCAGCGCCACGTCGGTCATCACTCCCAGTTCCGGGAAGCGCGACTTCAGCGCGCGGATCGCACGCTGCGCCAGGCCATCCTCGGCCCACGCCGCCGATGCGTCCAGCGACTTCAGCGACGGGTCGATCACCGGGAACAGGTCGATCACCGGAATGCCCAGCTCCAGCGCCTCTTCGGCCACTTTCAGCAGCTCTTCGATCGACAGCCGCTCCACGCCCGGCATCGACGGCACTGCGGTGCGGCCCGCCAGTTCGTGCACGAACACCGGGTAGATCAGGTCATCGGTGGTCAGCGTGTTCTCGCGCATCAGGCGACGCGAGAACTCGTCGTGGCGCATGCGGCGCGGGCGGTAAAGCGGATGGGACATGGCAGGCTCCGAAGAGTGGCTATTGCAACAGGTAGCCCTGCGGCAGCAGGGGTTCGGGCAATGGGCGTTCGCCGAGCGCGTCGAGCTGGTCGATCTCGATCGTGCGCACCAGCGCGTCCAGCGGCAGGTCGTTCGGCTCCAGGCCGAACGGGTCTTCCATTTCTTCGCCCAGCTGGTCCAGGCCGAAGAAGGCATAGGCCAGCACCGCCGACAGCACCGGCGTGCCCCAGCCCAGCGAACTGGCCAGGCCGAACGGCAGCAGCACGCAGAACATCCACGCGCAGCGGTGCAGCAGCAGGGTGTAGGCGAACGGCAGCGGCGTGGTGAGGATGCGCTCGCAGCCGGCCTGGATCGACGACATGGCGTGCAGCCGCTCCTCCAGCTGGGTGTAGAGGATCGGATCAAGCTCGCCGGCGCGCAGCGCCTGGGCCAGCTCGGCCGCGATCATCGACAGCAGGGCATCGGGCACGTTCTCGCGCTGGCCCAGCTGCTCGCGCTGCGGCTTGTCCAGCCATGGCAAGGCGGCCAGGGCCACGATGCGCCCACGCAGGCGTGCGGCCAGCGCATGGGCGAACGCAGTGGTGAGATAGGCGATGCGACGGCGGCGGCCGGGGTCATCGGCCAGCAGCAGGTTCACCTGGCGGGCCAGCGAACGCGATTCGTAGACCAGCTGGCCCCACAGCTTGCGGCCTTCCCACCAGCGCTCGTAGCAGGCGCTGTTGCGGAAGCTGAGGAAGATCGACAGGACCAGGCCGAGCAGGGTGAACGGCGTGACCGACACGCGCTCGATGCCGGTCGGCGGGGCCAGCTCCACCACCGCCGCCACGGCGATGGACAGGATCAGGATGGCCAGCACCTTCGGCGCGATCGCTTTGACGATCGAGCCGCGCAGGATGTACAGCAGTTGCCAGCCGTGGGGACGGGGTCGGATGATCATCGGGCAGCCGCGCCGGGCGCGGATTCACAGGCACGCGGGGGGCTCGCGCAGCCGCTCATTGTACGCCCCTGCCCGGCCGGCAGCCGTGCACCTGCGACGCCCTGTCGCACCCGGCGCCGGGGTCAGATCACGCCGCCCCCCAGGCCCAGGCGCAGGATGCCGACCACCACCACGATGCCGTTCAGAACCAGCCCGGCCCAGGCCCGGCCGCGCTTGCTGGGGTGGGTGAACAGGATGCCCAGCGCGGCGATCACCGCACCGACGGCGGCGAACGGGATCAGGAACCAGTTGCCCCAGCCGAGCAGCGGAATCAGCGCCAGGATCATCCACAGCAGCGCCAGCACGCCCCACAACAGACTGATCACACCCATTCCGCTCTCCCGTCGTTGGTTCCTGTCCCCACCATAGTCGTTCCCGCTGCCGCCGCCTACTGCCCTTGGCGGGGCTGTCACCCGCACCGTGATAGCGTGCGGCCGTGGCTGCCCTGGCCGGGGGGTTGGCACCGATTCAGAGTAGCCCGCCGATGATCGCAACCAGTCCTACAGGGGTCGTGCCATGAACATCCGTTGGGCCGCGTTGGCGGCCATCCTGCTGGTCGCCGCCGGTTGTGCCAGCACCTCCAAGGTCATGCTGGGCCGCGCCCGCGCGCCGATCGATCCGGCACTGGTCCAGATCTATTCCACGCCACCGGCCGGCTCCCAGGAAATCGCGCAGCTGGAATCGGCGTCTGCCGTGGGCTTCGGCACGCAGGGCCAGACCGACGCTGCAGTGGCGCGCCTGAAGCGTGAAGCCGCAGCACTGGGCGCCAATGGCGTGGTGCTGATGGGCGTGGGCAGCAGCGGCTCGCCGGTGGGCATGTCGGTGGGCGCCGGCACATTCGGCTCGCACGTGGGTGGCGGCGTCGGCATTGGTATTCCGACCACGCAGAAGCGCGCCGCCGGCGTGGCGATCTGGGTACCCAACCCGGAACCGCCGGCGCGGTTGCCGACGCAGGTGATCACGCCGCAGCGGTGACGCGGCAGCCTCACCGCAGGTAGTGCCGGCCGCTGGCCGGCAACCTCAGAAATCCTCTCTACGCCAAGGGAATGCCGGCCGCTGGCCGGCAACCTCAGGAATGCTCTCTACGCCAAGGGAATGCCGGCCGCTGGCCGGCAACCTCGGGAATCCTCTCTACGCCAGGGGAATGCCGGCCAGCGGCCGGCACTACCGGAGGGCGTTCAGCGCTTGTACTTCGGCACAAACACCTTGTTCACCGCGTCGGCCAGCTGGTCCGGCGGCAGCAGGCCCTGGTCGAGCAGGAAGTTGTTGAACGCGAGGCGATCGAACTTCGCACCCAGTGCCAGCTCGGTCTGCATGCGCAGCTCCAGGATGCGGGTGTAACCGTAGAAGTAGCTGCCGGCCTGGCCCGGCATGCGCACCATGTAGCGGTCCAGTTCCTGGGTGGCCATCGCCTTGGACAGGCCGACCTGCTCCATCAGCACGCGCTCGCCGTTGGCGCGGTCGGTCAGGCCCAGGTTGAGCATCGGGTCGAGCATTGCGCGCGCGGCGCGCAGCAGGCGGAACTGCAGGGCGATCATCTGCCCGTCCAGCGGTTCGTAGGGCACCATCTCGGCCTCGGCATACAGCGCCCAGCCTTCCACGTTCACCGAATTGAACGCGAACATGGTGCGTGCCAGCGACACGCCACGCTCGACCATCGCGGTGAACTGCAGCTCGTGGCCGGGGCGGCCTTCATGCGCGCTCAGCGTCCACGCCGCCGCACCGAAGTTGAAGTCGTCGTACTGCGCGCCCGGGCCCGCCGCCGGATTGCCCAGCGGCAGCACGAAGGTGCCCTGCTGCCCGGTGTTGTTGACCAGGGGTGCCGGCAGGAAGTGCGGTGCCGGGCTGGCCGCGCTCTCGGCGGCCGAACCCAGCCGCATCTGCATCGCGCGCTTGGGCACGTCGACGATGGCGTGCTCGCGGATCAGCGGATCGATCGCGTCGATCACCTTGCGGTAGTGCCCTTCCAGATGGTCGTCGGCGATCTTGTCGGCCTTCAGCGCGCGGATCACCGCCACCGGATCGCTGGGATCGGCCACCTTCAGGCCCTTGTCCTTCACCACCAGCGGCGCCAGCTGCTGCATCGCCGAGCGGGTTTCCATGAACTCCAGCTGCGCGCGCTGCATCAGCAGCTTCGGATCGATGTCGATGCCGACCTGCTTGAGCTGGTAGGCGTACAGCGGCGCCGGCAGGCGCGCATCGGCGCGTGCCTTCGGCAGCACTTCCTTGCGGGTCCAGGCGGCGTAGTCCTTCATCTGCCCGGCCAGGGTTTTCATCGCCTCGTCAGCGCCGGCGATCTGGTACTTCTTCAGCAGCGACTCGATGCCGGTGATGTAGGTCTCGACGTTGTCCAGCGACTGCTGCACTTCGATCTTCGTCGGCTGCAGCAGGCTGCTGTCCTTCAAGCGCTCTTCGTAGCGCTGGCGGGCCAGCGTGGTGAACGCGGTGCCGCCCGGCTGCAGGCCGGCATAGGCCTTGAGGCGGTCAAGTGCCTTGGCACGGCGCTCGGCCGGCACCTGGTCGGACAGCAGCAGGTTGAGGCCGCTGAACACCGTCTGCGGCGCATCGCTCCACGGCAGCAGGTACTTCTCGTTGAGCTCGCTGCCTTCGATGTTCTGGTTGGCGGCATGGATCATGATCTCCAGGTCCTGGCGGACGTTGGGATCCTTCTCGGTGGCCAGCTTCGCGTTCAGCTCATCGCGGGCCTTGGCCATCGCGGCACGGTAGCGCTTGCCGTTGTCGGGGCCGAGGTCGGCGACCTTGTCGTCGTAGCCGGGCACGCCGAAGAAGCCGGTTTCTTCCGGCTGGAACGGGCCCTGTGCATCGAGCAGGATCTGCGCCAGCGCATTGCTGCGGGCCACCCAGGCCGGGCTGGCCGGCGTGGCGGCCTTGGCGGCGGGTGCGGCCAGCGCCGGCGGTGCGGACAGCAGCGGGGCAGCGGTCAGGGCCAGGGCAACGGCCAACGCGATCGGCTTCATGGTGCACTCCAGGACAGGGTTGCCCGCACCCTACGCGCTCAGCGCGGTGGCGACAATCGGCGGGAAGTCATGGCGGGCTGGTTGTGCAGCCGGGGCTCCGCGGAAGCCCGCCGGCGTAGAGTCGACTGTCAGTCGACTATCGCGCGCAGCGCGGGGGTTTCGCTATCTGATCGAAGAGCAGTCGACTGACAGTCGACTCTACCCGGTCGACTCTACCCCGTCGACGTCCCGCAGTTGCCTGCCCGTGGAGGTCACATCGCAGCCGTCGGCGGGCATTCGCCGCGCTCGCGGCAGGCCTGCAGTTCGCATTCCTGCGCGGCCTCATCGTCGTCCAGCGCGGTCAGGTCGAAGGTCTGCCTGTCCTCGCCCAGCACGTACATCACCGGGTAGTCCCACACGTCGTCACTGCGGGTGCCCTTCACGAACAGCCGGCCGTGCGCGCGGGGCCCTTCCAGGGCCACGGTCAGGCCGACGTCACGCTGGCCGTTGATCGCGGTCTGCATGCTGCCCAGCGGCATCGATTCGGCACGCAGCGGCTCGCCGAAGGCTTCCACCAGTTCGATGCTGCAGCCGGCGCGACGCAGCGCTTCGCGCATCGGTGGGCTCTCGCGTGCCGCCTCGCTCCAGCGCAGCACGCTCCAGGCCACCGTGCCACCGGCCCCGCCCAGCACCAGCAGCACGGCCACGGGCATCGCCCAGCGCCAGTGGCGGGACCACCAGCCGGCGGGCTTCGGGCCGTGGGTGGGAATCGGCGGCGGCAGTGTCATCGGCGGGCTCCTTCCCGTCTGTGTTTCAAGGCTTCAGGCAGCGCCCCAGGAAGGCTTCGGCCACACGGTAGCGATGCAGGGCATCGGCGCCGGACAGGCCATGCTTGGCACCCGGGTAGGTCATCAGCTCGAACGGCTGGCCGCGCTTCTGCAGCGCGCTCATCAAGCTGGTCGAATTGGTGAACAGCACGTTGTCGTCCGCCATGCCGTGGATCAGCAGCAGCGGCGAACGCAGGCCATCGATGTGGGTCAGCACGCGCGCTTCACGGTAACCGGCGTCGTTGCGCGCCGGCAGGTCCATGTAGCGCTCGGTGTAATGGCTGTCGTACAGGCCCCAGTCGGTGACCGGGGCGCCGGCCACGCCGCAGGCGTACTGGTTCGACGCCTTGGCCAGCAGCATCAGGGTCATGTAGCCGCCGTTGGACCAGCCCTGCACGCCGATGCGCGCCGGGTCCACCCACGGCTGCTGCTTGAGCCAGGCCACGCCACGCAGCTGGTCGGTCACTTCCACCGTGCCCTGCTTCCCGTACAGCGCACCCCCGAAGTCGCGGCCGCGGCGCGGGGTGCCGCGGTTGTCCAGCGAGAACACCACGTAGCCCTGCTGGGCCAGGTACTGGTTGAACAGATGGTCGCCGCGGCCGGGCCAGCTGTCGGTGACGGTCTGGCTGGCCGGGCCGCCATAGACATACACCGCCACCGGGTAGCGCCTGGACGGATCGAAGCCGGCCGGCTTGATCAGGCTGTAGTGCAGCGGCGTCTTGCCGTCGGCGGCGGTGAGCGTGCCGAACTCGACCGGGCGCTGCGCGTCGCGGTAGCGCGCATACGGGTGCTTGGGATCGGCCAGATCGTTCTCCACCAGCGTGGCGATCTTCTCGCCGTTGGCGCGGAACAGCTCGATCTGCGGCGGTGTGGTGCTGTTGGACCAGCTGTCCACATAGACGCTGGCGTTGCGGGCGAAGCTGGCGCTGTGCATGCCTGGCGCCTTCGACAGGCGCTGCGGCTCGCCGCCCTGCAGCGAGACCGCGTAGATCTGGCTTTCGCGCGGGCTTTCGATGCCGGCACGGAAGTAGGCCTTGCCGGCCGTCTCATCCACCGCCAGCAGCTCGTCCACCGGCCAGTTGCCGTGGGTCAGCGCGGTGGTCTTGCCCTTGCTGTCGATGCGGTACAGGTGCTGGAAGCCCGTGCGCTCGGACGACCACAGCACGCTGCCGTCTTCAAGGAAGCGCAGGCTGTTGTGCAGCGGTACCCAGGTCGGGCTGGTTTCGTGGGCGAGTACGCGCTGGCGGTTGGAGTCGAGTGCCACTTCCACCAGGTCCAGCTGCTTCTGGTCGCGCGACTGGCGCTGGAAGCTCAGGTGCCGCGGATCGCGCCAGTCGACGCGGGCCAGGTAGATGTCCTGTTCCTTGCCCAGGTCGATCCAGCGCGGCTGCGCATCGGCGGCCGGTGCGATCACGCCCAACTGCACGCGCACGTTGGCGTCGCCGGCGGCCGGGTAACGCTGTTCGATCACATCGGTGCGGTCGGCGTAGACCTCGTAGCGCTTCTGCACCGGCACCGGCGCCTCGTCGATACGGGCAAAGGCAATCGCCGAATCATCCGGTGCCCACCAGTAACCGGTGTGGCGGTCCATCTCTTCATCGGCGACGAACTCGGCCACGCCGTTGCCGATGGTGGTGCTGCCGTCGTGGGTCAGCTGCAGCTGCCTGCCGCTGGCCAGGTCGATCACCCACAGGTTGCGGCCACGGATGAAGCTGACGAAGCCGCCCTTGGGCGACAGCTTGGCGTCGGTGGCGAAGCCCTCACCGTGGGTCAGCTGGCGCACGGCCGCCGCGCCCTGCTGCTTGAGGTCGTACAGGTACAGCTCGCCGCCCAACGGGAACAGCAGGCGCTGTGCGTCCGGCGACCACTGGTAATCGACGATGCCGGTCATGGCTGCGATGCGCTGGCGCTCGCGGCGCGCCTTTTCCTCATCGCTGAGGGTCTCGGTGCCGGGCAGCACCACCTTGGAATCAACCAGCAACCGGGTCTGGCCACTGCCGATGTCGTAGGTCCACAGATCCAGCTGGTTGCGATCGCTGTCCTTGCCGCGCAGGAAACTGACCTGCGAACCGTCCGGCGCCACCTTGGGCTTCATCAGGGTCGGGCCGGACAGCGGCAGCGGGCCGGTGATGGCCTCCAGGGTCAGCTTTTCGGCGTGGGCGGCGGTACTGGTGGCGAGCATGAGGGCAAGCGAAGCGAACAGGTGGCGCATGGAGGATCCCGGCAAACGGCAGGTCCGCCCGGCGGCAGGCGCGGGGCGGTCGTTCCTCCATCCTAACCAAGCCCGTGCGGGAAGGCAGCATGACCTTCTGCCCATGGCGGCGCACTGGAGGGTCAGCGCCCTTTGCGCTGCAAAGGGATCCGACCCTCTGGGGCCGCCTGCCGGGGTCAGCGCTGGCCGAACAGGTGCTTGCGCTCTTCGTCGCTGAGCGGCTTGCCGGCGTTCGGGTTCACCTGCTGGCGCAGCGCATAGGCGCGCTGGGTGGCCGGGCGCGCGGCGATGGCCTCGTGCCAGCGCTTGAGGTTCGGGAACGCGGCGAAGTCCACCGGCAGCTTGTCGTAGGCGCCGACCCACGGGTAGCTGGCCATGTCGGCGATGGTGTACGCATCGCCGGCCAGGAAGGCGTGCTGTGCCAGGCGCTTGTCCATCACCCCGTGCAGGCGGCGCACCTCGTTGTCGTAGCGCTCGATGGCATAGGGAATCTTCTCCGGCGCGTACACATTGAAATGGCCCATCTGGCCACTCATCGGGCCCAAGCCCGCCATCTGCCAGAACAGCCATTCCAGCGTGGTCACGCGGCCACGCGCGTCGCTGGGCAGGAAGCGGCCGGTCTTCTCGGCCAGGTACAGCAGGATCGCGCCGGACTCGAACACGCTCTGCGGGGCGCCGCCATCGGCCGGGGCGTGGTCGACGATGGCCGGCATCTTGTTGTTGGGCGAGATGGCCAGGAACTCTGGCTTGAACTGGTCACCCGAGCCGATGTTGACCGGGTGGATGCGGTACTCCAGGCCGGCTTCCTCCAACAGCAGGGTCACTTTGTGGCCGTTCGGGGTGGGCCAGTAATACAGGTCGATCATGGCGTCGGCTCGGGGTGCGGAAAGGAACCTGAAGTCTAGTGCGTGAGTTGGGTTGGCACCGTCATGGCGGGCCGGTAACCTCGCCTCTCCCCCGAAACGCAGCATCCCCCGCATGAGTGCAAACCGCCCGCCGCTCTCCCCGTTGTCCACGCTGATCTTCGCCTCGCGCTGGCTGCAGCTGCCGCTGTACCTGGGCCTGATCGTGGCGCAGTGCGTCTACGTGTTCCTGTTCGGCAAGGAACTGTGGCACCTGATCTCGCATTCGGTGTCGATGGGCGAGCAGCAGATCATGCTGATCGTGCTGGGCCTGATCGACGTGGTGATGATCTCCAACCTGCTGGTCATGGTGATCGTCGGCGGCTATGAGACCTTCGTCTCGCGCCTGCGCCTGGAAGGCCACCCGGACCAGCCGGAATGGCTGAGCCACGTCAATGCCAGCGTGCTGAAGGTGAAGCTGGCGATGGCGATCATCGGCATCTCCTCGATCCACCTGCTGAAGACCTTCATCGCCAGTGGCGCGTTGAATGGCATCCCGCTGTGCACGCCGGAGCAGATGAGCGTGGCCGCCGCCAACATCGGTGTCGCCCGCTGCTCGATGCTGACCCCTGACGGCGTGCTGTGGCAGACCATCATCCACTGCGTGTTCATCCTGTCGGCGATCGGCATCGCCTGGACCGACAAGCTGATGTCCAACGGCCACAGCAAGCCGCACGACAAGGCCCACGACCACTGAGGTCGCCGCCAGCCACGGCATGATGGCCGCGGGCCCACCCGGCCACCACCCCTTGTGCGGGGCGGTGGCCGGGATGCTAGATTGCATCCTCGCCGTTGCCGGCAGTGGCGTCGGGAAACGCCACCCTGCCGCGCCTGGACCACGGGTCCCGGCCATGCATATCAATGATTTACGTCACGTCGTCTTCTAAAGGGGAGCAGGATGTCGCACGTCTCAACGATCACCGCCGCGCGCCGGTGGCTGCCGGTTGCCCTGGCACTGGCGCTGGCCGCCTGCTCGGGCAAGGAAGAAACCGCTGCACCGGCCCCGGCCTCCGCACCCGCCGCCGCTGCGCCGGCCGCACCGGTGGTCGCCGCCAAGGTGCAGTCGATGGGCACCGAGCAGCTGCGTGAGTCGGCCACCCAGGCCCTGCGCGAGAACCGCATGTACGCGCCGGCCGGCGACAACGCCATCGAGTACTACCTCGCCCTGCGCGACAAGACCCCGGACGACGCCTCGGTGAAGAGCGCGCTGACCGACCTGCTGCCGTACACGCTGATCGCCGCCGAACAGCACCTGGGGCGCGAGGACTACACCGAAGCACAGCGGCTGGTGGCGCTGATCGAGAAGGTCGATGCCTCCGCGCCGGCCCTGCCGCGCCTGAAGGACGGCCTGGCCAAGGGCGTGCAGAACGCGGCCAAGCGCACCGAGGCCGAAGCCGAGAAGGCCAAGAAGGACGCCGAGGACCGCAGCAAGCAGCAGACCGAACAGCAGCGCCTGGCCGAGCAGCGTGCCAAGGAAGCCGACGCGGCCAAGCAGATCGCTGCCCAGCAGGACGCCGCCCGCCGCGACAACGAGCGCCAGGAAGCCGAGCGCCAGGCTGCGGCCCGCCGCGAAGCCGAGCAGAAGCAGCAGCAGGCTGCCGCCCAGCAGGCCAGCGCGGCACGCCAGGCCGCAGCGCCTGCGGCCGCTGCGGCACCCAACCTGCGCCCGGTCAGCACGCCGGCACCGCGCTATCCGTCCGAGGCGCTGCGTGCCGGCACCTCGGGCGAGGTGCTGGTGGAGATCACCGTCGGCACCGACGGTTCGGTGACCAATGCCCGTGTGCTGCGCGCAACGCCATCGCGCGTCTTCGATCGCGAGGCCATGAACGCGGTCAAGCGCTGGCGCTTCGAGCCGGTCAGCGCACCGGTCACCACCCGCCGGACCCTGGTGTTCGCCCCGGGCGGCAGCTGACCGCAAAAAAAGGGGACGGAGGGGATTAAGTCGTTTCCGCCCCGCAATGACGACAAGGCCCGGCATGTCCGGGCCTTGTCCGTTTCAGCGGGCACTGTCGATCAGGCGCTGCAGTGCCGGATCGCGCGCGGCCAGCACCTGGAACAGGCCAAGCGCATGCAGGCCCGGCAGCAGCGCACGCAGGTCGGCTTCGGCGGCGGCGCGGGTGGCGTCGTTGCTGGCGGCGTCCTGCCAGTCGCGGACACTGGCGAGGAAGGCGCCGACGCTGCCCTTGCGCACGGTGAGGCCGTTTACCTGTACTTCGTTCTGGTGGTCGGGAAGGATGTCCTGGGGCTGCATCGGGGCGGCTCGTGTTGGAATGGGCGCCCAGTGTGGCGCGCGCGGGTCGGCGCTTCTGCCGTATAACTGCCAATGGATATGGCAGATCAGACACCGACCGGCTTGATTGATCCGGCATTGGCGGACGCCGACGACGGCCCCATCGTGCTGGCCGGCCAGCTGCGCGTGCCCGGAAGGCGGCGCACCGCCCGCCACCAACACCGGCGCGGTCAATTGCTGGGCGCCCATCAGGGCCTGTTGCGGATCGAAGCCGGGAATCTGCAGTGGCTGCTTCCGGCCGGGCACGTTGCCTGGATACCGCCGCTGCTGCCCCATGCGCTGCTCGGGGCAGACGGGTTCGATGGCTGGAGCCTGTACGTCCGCGCCGATGCCGGCCTGGATCTGCCCCCGCTGCCCCGTATTTTCCAACCCGATGCGCTGTTGCAGGCGGCGGTGACGCGCGCACTGCGCTGGCCGCATCAGGCACTGGACGCTGCGCAGGCACGCCTGGGCGGCGTCATTGCCGATGAGATCCGTGCCAGCACTCCCTTGCCACTTGCCCTGCCACAGCCGCGGGATCGCCGGTTGCGGCGGATCGCGGCGGCGCTGGCGCGATCGCCGGACGACCTGCGCAGTGTCGAAGCGTGGGCGGCCACCGGCGGCCTGTCCAGCCGCAGCCTCGCCCGCCGGTGGCAGGCCGAAACAGGCATGACCCTGGGCCATTGGCGGCAGCGCCTGCGCGTGCTGCTGTCGCTGCCACGCCTGCTGGCCGGCGAGCCGGTGACCCGCGTCGCGCTGTCGATGGGATACGACACCCCAAGCGCGTTCATCACCGTGTTCAAGCGCGAGATGGGTGTGACGCCCGCGCGGTACGGAAAAGGGGACGGAGGGGATTAAGTCGCTTCTGACTCCTCCGATACCGCTGCGCGGCATTACCTGATGCCCCACGCCACGGTGCCGATGCCAGGCTGAGGCCCCCTTCGACCTGGGAATCCCATGCCCCGACAAGCGCGCCTGATGCTGGCCGGCCAGGCCTATCACGTGATCCAGCGCGGTGTGAACAAGGGTGCGATCTTCGTCGACGACATCGACCGGCAACTGTTCCTGCATCTGCTGCACAGCGCTTTCCTCAAGCACCGCGTCGCACTGCATGCCTACGTGCTGATGGACAACCACGTCCACCTGCTGGCCACGCCATCCACGCAGCGTGGGCTGGCCGATGCAATGCGCATGCAGGGCAACAACTATGTGCAGGCTTTCAACCAGCGGCACGGCCGCACCGGTCCCCTGTGGCAGGGCCGCTTCCATTCCTCAATGATCGACAGCGACGGCTACCTGCTCAGCGTATACCGCTACATCGAACGCAATCCCGTTCGTGCCGGCATTGCTGTCAGCGCTGAAGATCATCCGTGGTCCAGCGTGCACGGCAACCTTCAACGACGCGCTGATCCCATGCTGACCCCGCATCCCGCATTCAGAGCGTTGGCCGCGACCGCTCGCAACAGGACGACGGTGTATGCGCGATTCCTGCGCGATGTGAATGCGTCCGCCGATCTGCCCGCAATCCGCAGTCATAGCGCCAAACAGCGCCCGTTGGGGGATGCTGCCTTCCTGCGGATGGTAGAGCAGACGCTCGGGCGCCCGGTGGCGATGCGAAGACAAGGCCGCCCGCGCAAGGAGGGGACGGGAGGGGCAGAAACGACTTAATCCCCTCCGTCCCCTTTTTCTGGTCAACCCGAGATGGCCAGGCGCTCGTTGTGATAGCGGCGCACGGCGGCGAACCACAGTACGGCGGCCAGGCCGAGGCTGGCGCCGAGGTAGATCGCCCAGACTGCGGGGGTGATGGTCTCGTGGCGAATCACCTTCAGCAGCATCTGGTTCTGCGACAGGAACGGCACGGCGTACTGCCACAGTTCGCTCTTCAGCGGATAGGCCACCAGTGCGTAGCCGGGCAGCATCGGCAGCAGCATCAGCCAGGTCATGTGGCTCTGCGCTTCCTTCATGCTCTTGGCCGCGGCCGACAGGAAGGTCAGCAGCGAGGTGCCGATCAGCAGCATCGGCAGCATCACCAGCAGCATCTGCAGCATCGAGCCGACGTTCATGTTGAACTGGCGGCCGATGTTGCCGGGTGCGATCTGCGCGCTCACCTTGAAGGCGACCAGGGTCAGCAGCAGCGACACGAAACCGACCACGCAGGCGGCGGCGATCTTGCCGCTGACGATTGCGCTGCGCGAGCCCGGCGTAGCCAGCAGGGGTTCCAGCGACTGCCGCTCGCGCTCGCCGGCGGTGGCGTCCATCACCAGGTAGGCGCCACCGATGAACGAGGTCAGTGTCAGCAGCACCGGTAGCAGCATCGACAGGATCATGCCGCGCTTGGCTTCGGCACTGGCCAGGTCCTGGCGCGCCACGTCCAGCGGGCGGGCCACCTGTGCGTCGATGCCGCGTGCCATCAGGCGCAAGGCACCGACCTGGCCGTTGTAGGTGGCCAGCGCCGCCTCCAGGCGTGCGCTGGGTACTTCGGCCGCGCGACGCGTGCTGTCCTTGATCACCTCCACCAGCGCCGGCTTGCCCTCGGCCCAGTCCTTGCCGAAGTCATCGCTGATGCGCAGCGCTACATCGATGTCCTGGCTGCGGATGGCCTCGGCCAGGTCCTTCGGTGCCGGCGCGGCATTGAGGCCCTGTGCAGCGAGGAAGCGCACCAGGTTGGGTGCGTTCTCCGCACCGATGGTGGGAATCTGCAACGGCGCTTCGATCTGGGTGCGCACCCGGCTCTCGGCCAGCTTGCCCATGCCCAGCAGCAGCATCGGGTACAGCAGTGGCCCGAACAGCAGGGTCAGCAGCAGCGTGCGCCGGTCACGCGACAGGTCAAGCAGCTCCTTGCGCATCACCGTCATCAGGGTCGACATCATGCTCATGCGTGCAGGCCCTCTTCGCTGCCGATCAGTTTCACGAACGCGTCCTCAAGATTGGCTTCACCGGCCTGCGCACGCAGCTCGTCGGCGCTGCCGGCGGCCATCACCGTGCCCTTGGCAATGATCACGATGTGGTCACACAACGCGCCCACCTCCTGCATGATGTGGCTGGACAGGATCACGCAGCGCCCTTCTTCGCGCAGGCCCAGCAGGAAGCGGCGCAGCGCACGCGTGGTCATCACATCCAGGCCGTTGGTCGGTTCATCGAGGATGACGTTGCGCGGGTCGTGCACCAGCGCGCGGGCGATCGCGGTCTTGGTGCGCTGGCCCTGCGAGAAACCGTCGGTCTGGCGGTCGAGGATGTCGCCCATGTCCAGCGCGTGCGACAGCACCTCGATGCGTTCGCGGATGCGCTCGGCCGACAGGCCATGCAGCTCGCCAAAGTAGGCGATGTTCTCGCGCGCGGTCAGGCGCTTGTAGACGCCACGTGCATCGGGCAGCACACCCAGGTGGCGACGCACCTCGACGGGATTGCGTGCCGCATCGATGCCATCGACAGTGATGCTGCCCTGGTCCGGCGTCATCAGCGTGTAGAGCATGCGCATGGTGGTGGTCTTGCCGGCACCGTTGGGGCCGAGCAGGCCGGTGATCTGTCCGTCGCCGGCGCGGAAGCCGACGTTGGAGACCGCCTGGATGCGGCCCGTGCGGGTATCGAAGGCCTTGTGCAGGCTGTCGGCGACGATCATGGTTCCCATCCGTTGAACGAGGTGAACGCCGGCACGTAGCTCAGCGAGTCCAGGCAGCCGGCATCCAGCGCCTTGGCATCGGTCGTGTCGATGAACTGGCCGAGCAGGCGCGGCATGCAGCCGGCGGCCAGGGTGCCATGGCCCTGGCCACGGGCGACCAGTGCGCGGCCGTTGGGCAGGCCCTTGAGTACCTGCGCGGCATAGCGCGGCGGCGTCACCGGGTCCAGCTCACCGGACAGCAACAGCGCCGGCACGTTGCTGCGCAGTGGCACCGCATCGGTCGCCGGCGCCGGCCGGTGTGGCCACACCGGGCAGGCGGCGAAGAAGGTACTGGCCACCTCGTTGCCGAACAGCCGCGCCGGATCCTCGGCCGGCGCGTGGTAGCGCGGTGCATCCTCGCTGCAGATCACCGACCACTGCATGCCGCGGTTGATCTGGAAATCCATGCTGCGGTTCGCACCGCGGGCCAACGACGCCAGCGGCGCGTAGCGGCCATGAGCGGCCTCATCCAGCACCAGCGGCAACAGCGAGGAATACTGCGGCAAGTACGAGAAGGCGAAGGCCAGGCCGACCACACTGTCCGGCGTCAGGACATCCTGCCGCGGTGCGTTGGTACCCGGGTCGCGATACTCGACCGGGACCGGCGCACGGCGCAGGGTGTCGACCACGCTGCGCAGCTGCGCGCGGGTATCGGTCGGGAAACGCTTGCTGCAGGCGGCGTCCTTGCGGCACTGCGCCGACTGCAGGGCGATCGCATCCTCGAACGTGGTCGCGAAGTCACCGCCGACCACCAGTTCGTTCGGTATCACGCCATCGATGACGATGCTGCGCGTGTGCTGCGGGTAGGCACCGGCGTAGCGCTGGGCCACGCGGGTGCCGTAGGAACCGCCGACCAGGTTGACCTTGTCCACGCCGAGCGCCGCCCGCACCGCATCCAGGTCGGCGATGGCTTCGGTGGTGGTATAGAAGCGCGCGTCGGCGCGCCCCTGCAGCGACGCGGCGCAGCGTTGGGCGTAGTCGCGCAGCGAGGCCTCCGAAGACGCGTCATCTTCGCCCATCGGCAGATCCTTGCCGTCCGCGCCCAGGCAGCTGAGCGGGTTCGAGCCGCCGGTGCCGCGCTGGTCGATCAGGAACACGTCACGCTGCTTGCGTACCTGGCGCAGCGCGGTGTCGACGACGACGGCCACTTCGCTGGCCGCCTGGCCAGGGCCACCGGCGAGGAAGAACACCGGATCGGGCTGGCTGGAACCGCTGCTGCCCGATTCCAGCCAGGCGATGCGCAGGTCGATGCGGCGAGCCTCAGGCCGGGCCCGGTCCTCCGGCACCTGCAGAGTGGCGCACTGCGCTTCCACGTTGGCGCTGGCGCCGACGGTGGACAGCGTGCAGGGCTGGAAGTCGATCGTGCCGAAGCGGCGGCTGGGTGCATCGCTGGCGCTGCCGGCGTCGGCCGCCGGCGACGGGCTGCACCCGGCAAGCAACAGGCTGGCCAGCATTCCGGCCAGCGCGAGGTGGTGTCTTTGCATCGTGCTCGTTTCCCCTGGAGGACGTTCCTGTCGACCACGACGGGCTGCCGCGGAAGATGTGACTCAACTTACACGGGCAGCGCGCCGGGGGCGATGGGCAATGGCGAATCGGCCGCCGGCGGCGCGCAGACCAGGCGGTCCCGCCCTTCGGCCTTGGCCCGGTACAGGGCGGCATCGGCAGCGGCCAGCAACGTCGACAGATCGCCCTGCCCCGCGTCCATCGCCAGGCCGACGCTGGCGGTGACCCACACCGGCCCGTCGGCCAGCAGTGCCGGCCGCTGCTGCAGTCGCGCGCGGATCGCCGCGGCCCGTTCCATGGCTTCGCCGCGCGTGCCTCCAGCCAGCACCAGCACGAATTCTTCGCCACCGTAACGGCCCAGCAGGTGCTCATGGCCCTGCACGCAGTGCTGCAGCGTCGCCGCGAAATGGCGCAGCACCTGGTCGCCGGCCAGATGGCCCCAGCGATCATTGATCTTCTTGAAGTGGTCCACGTCGACCAGCAGCAACGCCAGCGGCCGGCGCTGGCGGCGCAGCTTCTGCAGTTGCGCCTGGCCATCGGCCAGCACTGCGCTGCGGTTGAGCAGGCCGGTCAGGCCGTCGGTGCGGGCCGCGCGGCGCAGGTCCACCAGCATGCGCTCGACCAGCAGCAGTACCATCGCGAAGCAACGCGCCAGTTCCAGCATCACCCCCGCGATATAGGTGGCGAACATCGGCGAGCCGGTCCGCATGATGTCCTCACCGGCATCGGGCGCCACCGGCAGGAACAGGCGAACCGCGTACAACGCAGCCTCTGCCAGGAACACGGCAGCAGCCAGGCGGCAGCTGGTGCGCTGCTGTGGCGGTGCATGCCGCAGCAGCAACGCGGCGATCCAGCCGTCGACCATCAGTGCGAACACGCTGAACACCAGCAGCCGCATGCCCAGGTCCGGCCACGGCACCAGGAAGGCGAAGATGCAGGCCATGAACGCGGTCGCTATCAGCAGCGGCCACCACAGCGGCAACGGCCGTTGCAGATGCAGGGCCATGCCGCGCAGCATCATCCACCCGCAGCCGGCCATCGCCGCATTGCCGGCCAGCACCGCCGGCACCAGCGGCAGGTAGGGCCGCAGCGCCAGCAGGGTCACCCCCAGGGTCAACAGCCACAGGCTGATGGTCCACTGCCGCAGCACCGGTTGCCCGCGCAGTACGACCAGCAGCAGCGAGAAGCCCACCGCAATGCCGACGCAGAGCAGGAAGCCAAGCACGGTGATGGTGGGGAAATCCAGGGACATGCGGCACTCGTCGGCCGGGGCGGCGCGCGCATCTTAGCGCCTTGCCGCGCGATCCCTGTCGCCCGCTCCGGCCCGACGGCGATGCGGGGTCTGAAAACGGCGAGCACGACGGCCGGCGCTTGCGCACTATCCGCTGGAAACCCAAGGAGACGCCCATGCACACGTGGTACCTCGGTGGCATCGACCACCGCCCGTTCCTGCACCTGTTCGAACTGAGCGACAGCGCGCTCGCCGCGCTCGGCATCCAGCGCCGCTGGGCGGGCGACAGCGGCGGCCATCCCTGCCGGGTCAGCCTGACCGATCCGCCGCCGGGCAGCGAACTGCTCCTGCTGCCCCACGTCCACCTGCCACTGCACTCGCCGTATCGCGCCTCCGGCCCGATCTTCGTGCAGCGCGGCGTGACCCGCTGCGTGCTGCCACCGGGCGAAGTGCCCCCGTACGTGCAGCGCCGGATGATCTCGGTGCGCGCCTATGACCACGCCGCGCTGATGCGCGGTGCCGAGGTCTGCGCGGGCAGCGACGTTGCCGACCGGCTGGATGCGCTGTTCGCCGACCCCGCAGTGGCCTTTGTCCAGTTGCACAACGCCGCGCATGGCTGCTTCTCGTGCCAGGCGGATCGGGTGGACAGGCAGACCACGTCGGGCAACCTCCATGACGTGATCGATGCCACGCCGGTCACGTGACGTCCAGCGCATCCGTTCAGCCCGGCGTGAAGCCTGCGGGAAGGGCTTCACATGCGCAGTCACGGATCGGCACTGCGCGGGTTCCGTCGCCCGCATCACGACTCGATACTCGCCGTGGTGCCGCCGAAAGCCCGCAACGCCGTGCAGCTCCTGCGGTCACCGTCCCCTTTCGACGACCACAAGGATGCGCCATGTCATTCCGATCCACACCGCTGCTGCTGACCACCGCGTTCGCGGCTGCGGGCCTGTGCCTGGCCGGCAACGCGTTCGCCCACGGCACCATGACCACGCCGGTCAGCCGCGTCTATGCCTGCTTCCAGGGCAATCCCGAGAACCCGACCAATCCGGCCTGCGCCGCCGCCAAGGCGATTGGCGGTTCGCAGGCGTTCTACGACTGGAACGGCATCAACCAGGCCAACGCCAACGGCAACCACCAGGCCCTGGTACCCGACGGCAAGCTGTGCAGCGGCAACAACCCGACCTTCCGCGGCCTGGACGTGAACCGCAGTGACTGGCCGACCACGCCGATCCAGCCCGATGCCAATGGGAAGTTCACCTTCGTGTTCAAGGCGACCGCACCGCACGCCACCCGTGACTGGCGCTTCTTCGTCACCCGCGAAGGCTGGCAGCCGGGCAGCCCGCTGCGCTGGGCCGACCTGCAGGAGTTCTGCACGCTGGGCAACACGCCGCTGTCGGCCGATGGCACCTACAAGCTGCAGTGCACGTTGCCGCAGCGCAGCGGCCAGCATGTGATCTACAACACCTGGCAGCGCTCGGATTCCACCGAGGCGTTCTACACCTGCATGGACGTGCGCTTCGAGGGCGGTGCTGGGGGGACGACACCGGCACCGCAGTGGCAGGATGCCGGCCCGGTCACCGCGCGCGGCGAGCTGCCGGTGGGAACCACCCTGGCGCTGCGCGTGTTCAATGCCGGCGGCAACGATGTCGAACGCGTGGAGGTCACGCTGGCCAGTGGCCAGACCACGGCGGCGCAGTGGCCGTTGGCGCTGGCCCGCAAGGTCAATGCCAGCGCGCAGCATGCACGCGTCGGCGTGCTCAGCAATGGCGTGATCACGCCGGCAGCCTCGGCCACCGACAACCGCGTGTACCTGAAAGACGGCAACCGCTTCCAGCTCGATACCCGCGTGCCGGACCCGGGCACGCCGTCGCCCGGCGGTGACTTCGACCACGTGTATCCGGCGGGCATCGGCAGCTATGTGCCGGGCCAGACCGTGGTGAAGGGCAGCGACGGCAAGCTGTATGCCTGCCGCCCGTTCCCGGAGGGCGCGTGGTGCAACGTCAATGCCGAGGCGTACCGGCCGGGCGTGGGCGCGGCCTGGCGCGATGCCTGGATCGCTTACTGAGAACACGCGCAGGGAACGGTGGTCGAGCACCGTTCCCTGCAAAGCGTGAGGCAAGCCAGCGGGTGAGTGTGAAGCCGCTCTCAGGCGACGCCATCCGCGTCGCCTTTCAAAGTAATCCGATGGATACGGGCAGTGCGCATGCCGAGACTTCGCGGGGTTCCACCACCCGCAGGAGATCTGCATGCATCTGTCCCATCGGACGTTTTTCGCGCTGTCTGCGCTTGCCGGCATCGTCGCCTCCGGCAGCGCGTTCGCCCACGGCACCCTGTCCAAACCCTCCAGCCGCGTCTACGCCTGTTACCAGGGGAATCCTGAAAACCCGACCCATCCGGCCTGCGCCGCCGCCAAGGCGATCGGTGGTGCGCAACCGTTCTACGACTGGGCCGGGATCAACCAGGCCGAGGCCGATGGCAACCACCAGGCCGTCGTGCCGGATGGCGAGCTGTGCAGCGGTGGCAACAGCAAGTACCGCGGCCTGGACCTGAACCGCAGCGATTGGCAGACTTCGCCGATCCGCGCCGACGCACGTGGCCGCTACACATTCGAGTTCAAGGCACCGGCACCGCACGCCACCCGCGACTGGACGTTCTACGTCACCCGCGAGGGCTGGCAGCCGGGCAGCCCGCTGCGCTGGGCCGATCTGGAGGCGTTCTGCACGCTGGGCAACGTGCCGCTTTCGGGCGATGTCTACAAGTTGGACTGCCCACTGCCCAAGCGCAGCGGCCAGCACGTGATCTACAACACGTGGCAGCGCTCCGATTCGAAGGAAGCGTTCTATACCTGTGCCGACGTCCGTTTTGAGGGGGGTGACATCACCCCGCCACCGGAGTGGGAAGACGCGGGGGCGATCACCGCGCGGGGGGAACTGGAGACCGGTACCACCCTGACCGTGCGCGTGTTCAACGCCAGCGGCAATGACCTGGAAAGCCCGAAGATCACCCTTGCCGCCGGGGAGACCTCCGCCACGCAATGGCCGCTGGCGCTGGGCCGCAAGGTCAATGCTTCTGCCCAGCATGCGCGGGTGGGCGTACTGAACAACGGCATCATCACCCCCATCGCCTCGGCCACCGGGAACCGCGTCTACCTGAAGCCGGGCCATCGCTTCCAGCTCGACACGGCGTTGCCGGATCCGGTCGATCCGCCGCCGGGTGACTACGACTTCGTGTATCCGGAAGGTATCGGCAGCTATAAGCCCGGCGAAACCGTGGTCAAGGGCTCGGACGGCAAGCTCTACGCCTGCCGCCCGTTCCCGGAGGGCGCCTGGTGCAATGTCAACGCCGAAGCCTACCGTCCGGGTACCGGCTCTGCCTGGCGCGATGCCTGGATCGAGTACTGAAGGCAGGGCACCGGGGGCGGCGTAGGGTCGCCTCCGGTTTCCAGGGTTGCCGGCCAGTGCCATTGCCGGCCAGCGGCCGGCACTACCCGGGGTTCATGCGATTGCCGGCCAGCGGCCGGCACTACCGGCTTCATGCAATTGCCGGCCAGCGGCCGGCACTACCCGGGGTTCTTGCGGTTGCCGGCCAGCGGCCGGCACGACCCGGACTTACTTGCTGCTGACGTACTTCTCGCGGCGGATCTGCGGGTTGCCCAGGCCGGCGGCCTTCAGCAGCTCGGCGCAGGCATCGACCATGTCCGGGTTGCCGCACAGGTAGGCGATGTCGGTGGCCGGGTCCGGCGTGAAGCCGGCCAGCGCCTGCTGCACGTAGCCATGCTGCACGTCCGGGTGCGGGTTGGCCGGCAGCTCGCGCGACAGGCACGGAACATAGCGGAAGTTCGGGTGCTTTTCGGCGAAGCTGTAGAAATCTTCGCTGTACAGCAGCTCGCCCGGGCTGCGCGCGCCCTGCAGCAGCACGATCTTCACACCGCGTTCGGCCATGGCCTTTTCCAGCAGCGGCAGCATCGAGCGGTAGGGGGTGACGCCCGTACCGGTGGCGATCAGCAGGTAGCGGCCGTTGTGGTCGCCGGGGTGCAGGCAGAACCGCCCGTACGGGCCCGACGCGTTGATCCGGCTGCCGTGCTCCAGCGCCTCGAACAGCGCCGTGGCAGCGCCACCGGGCACGAAACTGACCGCGATGTCGACCGCCTCGCCCGGGCCCAGCGCGTGGTCGTGGATGGTCGCCAGCGAGTAGCTGCGCTTGGTTTCGGTGCCGTCGGCGTAGCTGAAATGGACCTGGATGAACTGGCCGGGCTGGAAATCCAGCGGCTGTCCATCATCACGCACGAACTGGTAGTGGCCGACGGTCGGGGCCAGCATGCGGCGGCCGACCAGCTTGAGGGGGAATTGAACAGGCACGACTTTTCGGGACAGTGTGTAGCCGGGGCAAGCCCTCGGGGTCTTCTATAATAGCCCCTCCCCGCCCCTCTCCAGCGCCAGCCCATGGGCGCGAAGGCTTCGAGCTTGGCATCCCAGAACGATACGGCGCCCGCCCTGCGCGTGCGCGACCTGCGCAAGACCTACGACAACGGCACCCAGGCCCTGAAGGGCGTTTCCCTGGAAGTGGCCCCGGGCGACTTCTTCGCCCTGCTTGGCCCCAACGGGGCCGGCAAGTCGACCCTGATCGGCATCATCAGCTCCCTGGTCAACCTCAGCGAAGGCAAGGTGGAGGTGTTCGGCAGCGACCTGGTGGGCAACCGCAGCGCCACCATGCGCCTGATCGGGCTGGTGCCGCAGGAAATCAACTTCAACCTGTTCGAGAAGCCCTTCGACATCCTGGTGAACTACGCCGGTTTCTACGGCGTGCCCCGCGAGGAGGCCGAGCAGCGCGCCGAAGAGGAACTCAAGCGCGCACACCTGTGGGAAAAAGCACAGGTGATGAGCCGCACGCTGTCCGGCGGCATGAAGCGCCGGCTGATGATCGCCCGCGCGATGATGACCCGCCCGCGCCTGCTGATCCTGGACGAACCGACCGCCGGCGTGGACATCGAGATCCGCCGCGACATGTGGCGCGTGCTGAAGGAGATCAATGCCGCAGGCACCACGATCATCCTCACCACCCACTACCTGGAAGAAGCCGAATACCTGTGCCGCCACCTGGCGATCATCAACCACGGCCAGATCGTCGAGCAGGGGCCGATGCGCACCCTGCTGGCCAAGCTGGACGTGGAAGGCTTCCTGCTGGACATCGACGGCGACCTGCCGGCGCAGCTGCCGGTGATCGAAGGCGCGACGCTGACCGCGCCGGACCCGCACACCCTGGACATCGACATGCCGCGTGCGATGGACCTCAACCGCGTGTTCGCCACGCTCAACGCGTCCGGCATCCGCGTGCGTTCGATGCGTACCAAGAGCAACCGCCTGGAGGAGCTGTTCGTGCGCCTCACCGGCAACCTGGAGAAGCCTGCATGAGCACCACCGAGCTGACCGACGGCCAGCGCAACCGCATCGCACTGATGACCATCGTGCGTCGCGAAGTCGCCCGCATCATGCGCATCTGGGGCCAGACCCTGGTGCCGCCGGCGATCACCATGACCCTGTACTTCCTGATCTTCGGCAACCTGATCGGGTCGCGCGTGGGTGACATGGGCGGCTACACCTACATGCAGTTCATCGTGCCGGGCCTGGTGATGATGAGCGTGATCCAGAACAGCTACGGCAACATCAGTTCCTCGTTCTTCGGTGCCAAGTTCGGCCGCCACGTCGAAGAACTGCTGGTCAGCCCGATGCCGAACTGGGTGATCCTGTGGGGCTACGTGGCCGGTGCCGTGCTGCGCGGCCTGATGGTGGGCGTGATCGTGCTGATCATCGCGATGTTCTTCACCCCGGTGCGCATCCCGCACCCGCTGGTGACGCTGACCACGGTGCTGCTGGGCGCGACGATCTTCTCGCTGGCCGGCTTCATCAACGCGGTGTACGCCAAGAAGTTCGATGACGTGGCGATCGTGCCGACCTTCATCCTGACCCCGCTGACCTACCTGGGCGGCGTGTTCTATTCGGTGAAGCTGCTGCCGGGCTGGGCCGAAGCGGCCACGCACGCGAACCCGATCTTCTACATGGTCAATGCGTTCCGCTATGGCCTGCTGGGCAGCAGCGACGTGCCGGTGACGGTGGCGTATGCACTCATGGTCGGTTTCGTGGTGGTACTGACCTTGGTGGCGCTGTGGCTGCTGCGCCGTGGCGTGGGCATGCGCAGTTGAGACCTGCGTGGTAGTGCCGGCCGCTGGCCGGCGACACTGGATCCACGCCATGCGCGGATGCAGCAGCCTGTAGAGCCGAGCCTGTGCTCGGCTCTTTTTTGCCTGCAATCTCCGGCACAATCGCAGTTCTGATTCCCCCAGAACACGGTGAACGTGCAATGCGCATCCTGATCCTCGGCGCCGGCGGTACCGGCGGATACTTCGGTGGTCGCCTGGCCCAGGCCGGCGTCGATGTCACCTTCCTGGTGCGCCCGGCACGCGCCGCACAGCTGGACCGCGACGGCCTGGTCATCCGCAGCCCGCTGGGCGATGCCCGCTTCCCGGTGCAGCACGTCACCGCCGATGCGCTGCCCGCGCTCGCTGCGGAGACACCGTTCGATCTGGTCATCCTCAGCTGCAAGGCCTACGACCTGGACAGCTCCATTGACGCCATTGCCCCGGCCGTTGGCGCGGGCACCACGGTGCTGCCGATCCTCAATGGCCTGCATCACTACCACGCGCTGGACGCGCGCTTCGGCCACGAGGCCGTGCTCGGCGGCCTGTGCTTCATCAGCGCCACCAAGGCACCCGATGGCGCGGTGCTGCACCTGGGCAAACCGGCCAAGCTGACGTTCGGCGAGCGTGATGGCGGTGCGGATTCCGCGCGCGTGCACGCCTTCGCTGCGGTCTGCGCGAAGGCCAACCTGGACCACGTAGCCAGCGACCGCATCGGCCAGGAACAGTGGATCAAGTACACCTTCCTGACCGCGCTGGCGGCGGCAACCTGCCTGCTGCGTGCCGACATCGGCACCATCGTCGCCACCGATGATGGCCAGGCCATCGTGCGCGGCCTGTACGACGAATGCCTGGCCGTTGCCGAAGCCGCCGGCGAACCGATTCCCGAGGCCGCGCAGGACACCGCGCGCGGCACCCTGACCCAGGCCGGCTCGGCACTGAAGGCATCGATGCTGCGTGACCTGGAAGCGGGCCAGCAGGTGGAGGCCGAGCAGATCGTCGGCGACATGCTGGCGCGTGCGCGCAAGGCCGACCAGGAAGCGCTGCTGCTGCAGGTGGCCTACAGCAGCCTGCAGGCCTACCAGGCATTGCGCGGCGCGTGAGCCTCAGCCCGCAGGCGAGCGCGCTGCCGGGACGGGTGCTGATCCTCGGCCTGGGCTGGAGCGGACGCGTGCTGGCCGCGCAGCTGCAGGCGCGCGGCGTGCAGGTTGCCGGGACAGTACGTGATCCGGCAGCGTCGCCCGACGATGGCCTGCGTCGGTACCCGTTGCAGGCCGGTACCCCGCCTGCGCCCGGCCTGCTCGAGGAGATCGCGCGCGCCGGGGCCGTACTGTGCAGCGTACCGCCCGATGCCGAGGGTGACCCGGCGCTGCGCATGCTGCTGCCGGCGCTGCACGCCAGCCCGGCCTTGCGCTGGGTCGGCTATCTGTCATCGACCTCGGTGTATGCCGACCGGGCCGGCGGCTGGATCGACGAATCCAGCGTGGCGGACGCCACTGAAGCCGTCGGCGTGCAGCGTCGGCTCGCGGAAGCCCAGTGGCGTGCGCTGGCCGAGCAACGGGGCATTGCCTCTGCGGTACTGCGCCTGCCCGGCCTTTACGGACCGGGTCGCAATGCGCTGCTGCAGCTGGCGCAGGGGCGTGCACGCCACGTGGTGCGCCCCGGCCTGGTGTTCAACCGCCTGCACGTGCAGGATCTGGCCGCGGTGATCATCGCGGCGATGCAGCGACCGGTAGCGCAGGGGATGTACCTGCCCAGCGATGACGAGCCAGCACCGCCGCAGGACGTGCTGGCCTTCGCCGCGCAGCTGGGGGGATTTGCGATGCCACCCGCCGTGGCCTGGGATGACCCGGCGCTGAGCCCGGCCCTGCGGCGCTTCTACCAGAGCAGCAAGCGCATCAACAGTCGCGGCACGCGTGCCGCGCTGGGGTGGCAGCCGCGATTCCCCAGCTACCGTGAGGGCCTGCGCGACCTGCTCCGGTAGTGCCGGCCGCTGGCCGGCAATCAGGATGTGCTGCCGGCCAGCGGCCGGCACTACCATCAAGCCGCGTCGGGCAGGCGGAAGAACGCACGCGTGGCGGCAGTGGCATTGGCCGCAGTCACGGCCACGTCCTCGCCCCGGTCACGGGCCAGTTCTTCCACGATGTGCGAGAGGAACATCGGTTCATTGCGGCGATCCTTCGGCATCGGCTTCAGCGTGCGCGGCAGCAGGTACGGTGCGTCGGTCTCGATCATCAGGCGGTTGGCCGGGATGTTCTTCACCAGTTCGCGCAGGTGCGCGCCACGGCGCTCGTCACACAGCCAACCAGTGATGCCGATGTACCAGTCCTGGTCCAGGTAGTCGAACAGCTCATCGCGTTCGCCGGTGAAGCAATGCACCACCGCCGGGCCGATGCGCCCTTCAAAGTTCTTCATCTGCGCCATGAAATCGGCGTGCGCGTCGCGCTGGTGCAGGAACAGGGGCTTGCCGTTGTCCGCCGCCAGCTGCAGCTGGCGCTCGAACGCACGGTGCTGGGCCGGGCGCGGCGAGAAGTCACGGAAGTAGTCCAGCCCGCACTCGCCTACCGCCACCACTTCGGGGTGGGCATGCAGCGCGCGCATTTCGGCATCGCATTCCTCGGTGTATTCCACCGCGTGGTGCGGGTGCACGCCGGCAGTGGCGTACAGGAAGCCCGGATGCTGCTGCGCCAGCTGCAGGGCCAGCGGCGAGTGCTCGCGGCTGGCGCCGGTGATGACCATCTGCACCACGCCGGCCTGGCGCGCGCGGTCCAGCACGGCGTCGCGGTCGCGGTCGAAGGAGTCGTGGGTCAGGTTGGCGCCGATATCGATCAGGTGCATGGGGGGCTACTGGGCAGTATTCGTGCACATTGTAGCCCCCGCCTCGGCGGTGATCGGCGGGTCAATGCGTGTGGCGGTCGTGGCGCTCCCAGCGCTCCGGCAAGTTGAGCGCAGCGCAGGGCTCGCACACCAGGTCGCCATTTCGTTGGCGGATGAACCGCATCCCCGCGTCGGGGCGTGCTGCGCAGGACTGGCGCGATCCACCTCCGACCAACAGCCGGAAGCCGTCTGGATTGTGGCACACGGTCAAGGTATTGAAGGTCGGCCCCATCCTGCTGCGCGCGAACTGGGCGAAGAAGATGAAAGCCTGGTCGCCGGAGATTTCCAGCGAAGGAAAGTCCGGCGAACGCAGAATGCCCTGTTCATAGGCACGCCGGATCGACAGTTCATCGCTCATGCCCTGCGGCAGGTAGCGCTGCTGAACGTCCGCACCCAGCAGGCGCGCCATCGGGTGGGCTGTGTCGGACGGCGCGGCGCTGGCACTGTTGCACGTAGGCAGCAGCAGGAGTGAGGCAAGCAGGAGGCTGGGACGCATGGGCAGGCCGGAGGCAGGGCGCGTTACCAGAACACCCCGACCTTGCGGGGTCAAGCCACGTCGGCGCCGGGACGTTTATCCTTGGAACATGAAACCGCCTGTTTTCCCGATCTCCGCGCTGATTCCGCAGGTCCTGGACGTACTTCGACAGCACTCTCGATTGGTGCTGGAAGCGCCACCTGGCGCCGGCAAGACCACCCAGGTGCCACTGGCGCTGCTCGATGCACCGTGGCTGCAGGGGCGGAAGATCATCCTGCTGGAGCCGCGCCGGGTCGCTGCACGCAGCGCCGCGCTGTTCATGGCGCGACAGCTCGGCGAGGACGTCGGCGGCACGGTCGGCTACCGCATCCGCTTCGAGAATAGGATCTCGTCACGCACGCGCATCGAAGTCGTCACCGAAGGCATCCTGACCCGCATGCTGCAGGACGACCCGATGCTGGAAGAGGTCGGTGCGATCCTGTTCGACGAATTCCACGAGCGCCACCTCAGTGGCGACCTCGGGCTGGCGCTGGCGCTGGACGTGCAGGCGCAGCTGCGTGACGACCTGCGCCTGGTGGTGATATCGGCCACGCTGGACGGCGAGCGGCTGGCACGCTTCCTCGACGCACCGCGGCTGAGCAGCGAGGGCCGCAGTTATCCGGTGGCGATCAGCCACTTCCCGGCGCGCCGCGATGAAGCCCTGGAACTGCAGGTGCGCCGCGCCGTACAGCAGGCGCTGGCCGAGCATCCGGGTGACCTGCTGGTGTTCCTGCCCGGCCAGCGCGAGATCGCGCGGGTGCAAGCGGGCCTGCAGGAATCGCTGGATGACGGCGTGGAGGTGCTGGCCCTGCACGGTGAACTGCCGGTGGAACAGCAGGCGCGCGTACTGCAGGCGGCCAGCGATGGGCGCCGCCGCGTGGTGCTGGCCACCAACGTCGCCGAGTCGTCGGTGACGCTGCCCGGCGTGCGCGTGGTGATCGACAGCGGCCAGGCGCGCGAGCCGCGCTACGACCCCAACAGCGGCTTCACCCGGCTGGACGTGGTGGCCATCGCACAGGCCTCGGCGGACCAGCGCGCGGGCCGTGCCGGCCGCGTGGCCGAAGGCGTGGCCTGGCGGTTGTGGCCGCAGTCGCAGCGGCTGGAGCCGCAACGCCGCGCCGAGATCGACCAGGTGGAACTGGCCGGACTGGCGCTGGAACTGGCCGCCTGGGGCAGCACTGACCTGCGCTTCCTCGATCCGCCACCTGCCGGCCCGATGGGCGCGGCGCGCGAACTGCTGCAGCGGCTGGGCGCGCTGTCCAGCACTGGCGCGATCACCGCACTCGGCCGGCGCGTACTGGCGCTGGGCACGCATCCACGGATGGCGGCAATGCTGCTGGCAGCGCCCGATGCACGTGCGCAGGCCCTGGCCGCCGATCTGGCCGCCCTGCTGGAAGCGCGCGACCCGTTGCGCCAGGGCGGTGACGCGCTGGCGGCCCGCTGGCGCGCACTGGCCGCGTTCCGCAACGGCCGCGCGCCGGTGGACGCCAATCCCAGCGGGCTGGCCGCCATCGATGCTGCCGCCAAGCAGTGGCGACGACGCCTGCGCTGCGAGACCGCGCCGCCGTCCAGCATCGAGGCGCACGAACTCGGTGACCTGCTCGCACACGCTTTCCCCGACCGGATCGGTTTCCAGCATCCCAGCGATCCCCTGCGCTACCTGCTGGCCAATGGTCGCAGCGCGCGCCTGCACGAGCTGAGCGACCTGCGTGGTGAACCGTGGCTGGTGGCCAGCGAACTGCGCTTCGAAGCGCGCGATGCGCTGCTGCTGCGTGCCGCCCCGGTGGATGAGGGCCGGCTGCGCAACGCGTGGCCGGAACGCTTCGTCACTGAAGACGTGGTGCGCTGGGACAGTGAACGCCGCGCCCTGGTGGCGCTGCGCGAGACCCGTTTCGACCGCATCGTGCTCGACAGCCGCTCCGCTGGCCGGGTCGATCCGCAGCACGCCGCGCAGGCGCTGACCGATGCGGTGGCCGAACTCGGCCTGCAGGCCCTGCCGTGGACCGAAAGCCTGCGCCAGTGGCAGGCCCGAGTCGAATCGCTTCGACGCTGGATGCCGGAACTGGATCTACCCGACTGCAGCGACACGGCCCTGCTGGCCAACCGCGCACAGTGGCTGCAGCCCGCGTTTGCCGGCAAGAGCCGCCTGGATGCGCTGGACGAGTCCAGTTTCGGCGAGGCGCTGAAGTCACCGTTGGAGTGGTCACAACGCCAGCTGATCGAGCGTCATGCACCCACGCGCATCACCGTGCCGTCCGGACTGGAGCGGCCGATCACCTATGCGCTGGACAGCGATAGCGGCGATCCGCTGCCGCCGGTGCTGGCGGTGAAGCTGCAGGAACTGTTCGGTCTGGCCGATACGCCGCGCATCGCCGATGGCCGCGTGCCGCTGACCCTGCACCTGCTCTCCCCCGGCGGCCGCCCGCTCCAGGTCACCCAGGATCTGCGCAACTTCTGGGAGAACACCTACGCCGAAGTAAAAAAGGAAATGAAGGGCCGCTACCCGCGCCATCCGTGGCCGGATGATCCGTGGACGGCCACGGCCACGCACCGGGCCAAGCCGCGCGGTACCTGACGGGTAGTGCCGGCCGCTGGCCGACAGCCGCGTGGCACCAGGTGAAGCGCATTGCCGGCCAGCGGCCGGCACTCCCGCCAGCGGACCCTGCCTGATCCTGAATGGCTACGCTGAAGTCACACCGCCTGCGTCCCCGACTGACATACCGTTTACGGGCAACACGCGACACTGGACTTCGACCCGAGGCAAAGGACCCCCGCATGAGCAAGCTGACCGTGATCACCGACCGCGCTCTGGAGCGCGCCCTGGACCTGGCCCATAGTGCCGGCGACGGCCTGAAGAGCGCCGGTGGCAGCCTGCGCCATCTTGGCCCGCAGGCCAGTGACTGGATCAAGACCGGCGCGGCGCTGGGCGCCGTCAAGACCGGTGGCAAGGTCGCCACCAAGTTCGCCCGCCGCAACCCGGCCGTGACCATCGCCGCCGCTGCAGTGGGCGTCGGCCTGCTTGGCTATGCGCTGTACCGCAAGCAGCAGAAGAAGAAGGCCGCCAACGGCCACGTGGTGAATGGGCAGGCGCAGCGCATCAGCGCGCGTGACCGCCGCAACGATACCGTGGTGGACGAGCACAGCGATATCGGCAGCGACGCGTGAATCCACCGGGGTCGGATCCCTTCCGCGGGAAGGGCTCTGACCCCAAGGCAGCGCATGAGGGTCGGGCGCCGCAAGGCCTCCGGCCCTTTCTGTCTCAACCGATCTGCCGCCACTGTCCGGGCTGCAGGTCGTCCAGCCGGTAGGGCCCCATCGACACCCGCACCAGCCGCAGTGTCGGCAGGTTCACCGCCGCCGTCATCCGCCGCACCTGGCGGTTGCGCCCCTCGCGGATCGTGATCGCCAGCCAGCTGTCAGGCACGGTCTTGCGGAAGCGTACCGGCGGATCGCGCGTCCACAACGCGGGGGCCGGATCAAGGCGTTCGATCTTCGCCGGCCGGGTCGGCCCGTCATTCAGTTCCACCCCATCGCGCAACCGCTGCAACTGCTCGTCACCGGGCGTGCCTTCCACCTGCACCCAGTAGGTCTTGTCGGCCTTGTGCCGGGGGTCGGTGAGCTTGTGCGCCAGGGTGCCGTTGTCGGTCAGCAGCAGCAGGCCCTCGCTGTCATGGTCCAGGCGGCCGGCGGCATACACGCGCGGCGGCAGGCCGAACCCGGCCAGGGTCGGCCGTGGCGGCACACTGCGGTCGGTGAACTGGCAGAGCACGTTGAAGGGCTTGTTGAAGGCGATCAGCATTGCAGGCACGGCAGGCGGCGGGTGCAAGCATTGTCCCATGCCGCGCTGCCCGCTCGCCGAGCGCGGCCCGGCGCTACCGGGCATCACGCCCGCCGAAGCTGCGACGCGATCAACCGAAGACCTTCCACTCCAGCAGGAAAGAGCCCAGCACCAGTGCGATGCCGCACGCCGCGATGACATTGGCCCGGCGCCGCAGGCGAACCGGCGGCGGATTCATGGCCCGCGCGCGCTCCTCCAGCAGCGCACCGGCAAACAGCACGACAAACCCCACCGTCGCCACCAGGTCGTAGGCATGGCCACCGTAGAACACGAAATCAATCAGCCGCGCCAACACCAGCACTGCAACAGCGATATAGAACACCTTCTTCAACTGTCCACTCCATTGGCAGCAGGGCCGGGCAACGCCCGGCGGATACACCTTACGTCCATTGTGACGCCGCAGCGCTCACCGGGCGCAGCCCGGCGCCGCACTTACGGCTTGATGAAGCGCAGGGTCATGCGGTCGCTTTCGCCGATCGCCTGGTACTTCGCATCATCGGCCTTGTCGTGCTGGTTGGTCGGCGGAAGCGTCCACACGCCGTTCGGGTGGTCCTTGGTGTCACGCGGGTTGGCGTTGACCTCGCTGCGCGCGTCCAGTTTGAAGCCGGCGGCTTCGGCCATTGCGATCACCTGCTGCTGGCCGACATAGCCGGTGTCATCGTCATCGGCCACGTCGGCCTTGGCGCGATGCTCGACCACGCCCAGCACGCCGCCCGGCTTGAGCACGTTGAAGAAGCCCTGGAACATGCCCTGCGCCTGGCCAGCCTTGCGCCAGTTGTGCACGTTGCGGAAGGTCAGCACCACATCGGCTGAATTGGCCGGGCCGAACACCGGCTTGGCCGGATCATAGGCCACCACGGCAGTCTTGCCGAACTGTGCCGGCGCGCCGGCGTACTTCTTTTCCAGGCTGTCGCGGCTGCGCTGCTGGTAGTCACGGCCGCGACCCTCGGGCACCGCCATCGGATCGACCACGGCAGCCACGTAGCGGCCCTTGTCCTGCAGCAGCGGCGCCAGGATCTCCGAATACCAGCCGTTGCCGGGCGTGATCTCGATGACGGTCTTCTCCGGCGTCACCTTGAAGAACGACAGCGTCTGCGCCGGGTGGCGGAAGCCGTCGCGCTTGACGTTGTTGGCATCACGGGTGGGTGCCTTCACCGCCGCCTCGATCGCCGGTGACACCTGGATCTTCGCCGGCGCCACCGTGGCCGGTGCGGCGAACGCAGGAACAGCGGCAATCAGGGCCGAAGCAAGCAGCAGGCGGCAACCACGCAGGGACGAAACAGGCATCATCGGAGCGACTCCAGCGGAAGATGCGGCGAGACTAGCAGCCGCGGCGCACCAGGTGTTCACAAAACGTTAGCTGCGCGCCTGACGCGGAACACTGTTTTGTGGTTGCCGCCGCAGCACGGTCACACAACGCGTTCTATTCTGGAGCACTTCCCCCAAGGAGTCCGTGCCCATGACGGCAACCCGCGAACTGGGCCGTTCCGGCCTGCATGTACGTCCGCTCGCCTTCGGTGGCAACGTGTTCGGCTGGAGCGCCGATGAGAAGGCCAGCTTCGCCCTGCTCGATGCCTTCGTTGACGCCGGTTTCAATCTGGTCGACACCGCCGACGTGTACTCGGCCTGGGTGCCGGGCAATGCCGGCGGCGAATCGGAAACGCTGATCGGCAAGTGGTTTGCCCGCAGCGGCAAGCGCGACAAGGTGGTGCTGGCGACCAAGGTGGCCAAGTGGGCCGAGCGCCCTGGCCTGACCCCGGACAACATCAATGCGGCGGTCGAGGATTCGCTGCGCCGGCTGCAGACCGACGTGATCGATCTGTACCAGGCCCACGAGGATGACGAGGCGACGCCGCTGGAAGCGACGCTGGCCGCGTTCGGGCGGCTGATCGAAGCCGGCAAGGTGCGCGCCATCGGTGCGTCCAACTACAGCGCCACGCGCCTGGCCGATGCCCTGAAGGTGTCCACCGACTACAAGTTGCCGCGTTACGAAACGCTGCAGCCGGAGTACAACCTGTATGACCGTGCCGGCTACGAAAAGGAGCTGGAACCCCTGGTGCAGCGCGAACAGATCGGCGTGATCGGCTACTACGCGCTGGCCAGCGGCTTCCTCAGCGGCAAGTACCGCACGCCGGCCGATGCAGCCAAGAGCCCGGCGCGTGGCGAGACCGTGGTGAAGCGCTATCTGAATCCGCGCGGCCTGCGCATCCTGCAGGCGCTGGACGACGTGGCCAGCAAGCACAGCGCAAGCGCTGCGCAGATCGCACTGGCATGGCAGATCGCGCGGCCGTCGGTCACCGCACCGATCGTCAGCGCCACCAGTGTCGAGCAGCTGCACGACCTGCTGGCAGCGGCCAACCTGTCGCTGAGCGTGCAGGACATCGCGCAACTTGACGCCGCCAGCGCCGAAGCCTGAGACCCGGTGGTGCCGGCCGCCGGCCGGCATCACACAGTCAGGTAGTGCCGGTCGCTGGCCGGCATGACACAGTCAGGTAGTGCCGGCCGCTGGCCGGCATGACACAGTCAGGTAGTGCCGGTCGCTGGCCGGCATGACACAGTCAGGTGGTGCCGGCCGCTGGCCGGCATGACACAGTCAGGTAGTGCCGGTCGCTGGCCGGCATCGCGCGGTAAAGAAGAAAATAATTGAACAAAATGGTTGCGCGCGACTAAATCGTGGTTTATCGTGCGCACCTCGTTTCAGCAACCACTGGAAACTTCCCTTGAACGCGCATTCCGTCGCCATCGCCAAACTGCTGCCATGCCTTCGCATGGACGTGCTGGCGCGCGCGTTCGGCAAGGAAGCCCAGCTGACAACGGCCTGATACCCGCCCTGCGGAGATCGGCCACCCCGATCTCCGAGGCCTGACGACGCCCTCGGAACGCAAGTCCCGGGGGCGTTTTCGTTTGCGTCGGCACAAGGACCCGCGATGCCAGAACTGCACCCCGCGCGGCAACCCGCCGCTCACTGACCCAGGATTTCCCCGCCCCGCGGAAGGATTTACTTCGCGCGAGTGGCGGCGCCTGGACATTATCTGCATCGCTCCCAAACATTATCGCTCGCGATAATGTCGGTGGCCTGCACCCTCGATTCTCCAACGGTCCCGTTTCCACCACGGGCTGGTGCGCGCGGCGTTGCCGTGGCGTATGCCGGAGGTCGCGGACATGCCATCGCCTGGATCGCCTGCTGGAGGCAGGCGCCGGTTCGCCGGTACGCGGTTCGATTCCGCGCGGTCCCCAACTGGATAGCTCAGCTTGGTCAGAGCAACGGATCCGTAATCCGTCTGTCGTGGGTTCGACTCCCACTCCAAACCACATGACCTGTCACGTCATGACCTGAAGCAACACCCGGGGCGCAAGCCCCAGCGGCCATCGTCGCCGTCCACCGCCATCGCCTTCGGGCGGGGCGTGGACGGCAACGGACCGCACGCCGGGCCCCGGCCCGCCGCCACTGCCAGCCACGTTCCGCCCTGGTGCTGCCTGCAGGGAACGACGATGGCAGCACTGCCGGTGCACCGAAGGCTCCGCGCGCGGACCGTCCGCCGATGGCCGCCCTCTTCCGCTGCCTGCACGTGGTGTGCAGGCGGCCGCGCCACGACCTGATCGACCCGGGTCATGGCGATTCATCCGCAACGGGTCGAACCACCAGAGCCATACAAGGAGAGACTCCCATGTTCTGGACCATCAAGGTCGTGATCGGCGACGGCGAGCGCGGCCTGGTGTATCGCAACCGTCGTTTCCAGCAGATCCTGCTGCCGGGCGTGCACCGCCTGTCGCTGTTCGGCGGTCGCCCGCAGGTAGACATCCACACCGCATCGAAGGGCGCGGCCTACACCGGCAGCGACCAGGACAGCCTGATCGAAGCGCTGGGCGCACAGCTGGACACCCACTTCGTGCTGGCCAATGTCGGCGCCACCGAGGTCGGCCTGGTGCTGCGCAATGGCCGCATCGATGAAGTCCTGCCGCCGGGCAGCCGTCGCCTGTACTGGCGCGGTTCGGTCGACACCCAGGTGCGCGTGATGGCGCTGGGTGACGAGCCGCGCATTCCGGTGGACGTGCAGCAGCGCCTGGGCCAGCTGGGCGTGCTGCCGCGCGTGGCGGTGATCAGCACCGTGCCGAGCGAGTCGGTGGGCCTGCTGTTCATCGATGGCACGCTGCGGCAGACGCTGGACGCCGGCCTGCACGCGTTCTGGAACTTCAACGGCAACGTGTCGGTGGAGCGCGTGGAACTGCGTGCACGTTCGCTGGACGTGTCCGGCCAGGAGCTGCTCAGCCGTGACAAGGTGACCCTGCGGGTGAACCTGGCCGCGACCGTGCAGGTGGTCGACCCGGTGCGTGCACACCGCACGCTCAGCAATGCCGATGAGTTCGTCTACCGGCAGCTGCAGTTCGGCCTGCGCCAGGCGATTGCCGCGCGCAGCCTGGACGAGCTGCTGGGCGACAAGGCAGCACTGGACGGTGAGATCGCCGCCCATGTGCAGGCGGCGATCGAGGGCCACGGCGTGCGCTTGCTCGGCGTCGGCATCAAGGACGTGATCCTGCCGGGCGAGATGAAGGAGATCCTCAACGGCGTGGTGCTGGCCGAGAAGCAGGCCCAGGCCAGCGTGATCCGTCGCCGCGAGGAGGCCAACGCCACGCGTTCGCAGCTCAACACTGCAAAGCTGATCGAGGACAATCCGGTGCTGATGCGCTTGAAGGAGCTGGAGGCACTGGAGAAGGTCACCGAGAAGATCGACACGCTCACCGTGTTCGGCGGCCTGGATGGCGTGCTGAAGCAGCTGGTGACGATCAGGTAGGGGGTCGCGGCGGCGCAGGGACGCGCCGCCGGCCCATCAAGGACATACACGAAGACATGGACACGCAACACAACTATCAATGGCTGCACGCCGAGGGCACCACGCCGATCAAGGGCTGGGTCAACGGTGTGCCGCTGGAAGCGCAGGCGCATGAGCAGCTGCGCAACATCGCCGCGATCCCGTTCGTCGGGCCGTGGGTGGCCGTGATGCCGGACGTGCACCTGGGCAAGGGCGCGACCGTGGGCTCGGTGATCCCGACCCGCGGTGCGATCATCCCGGCCGCAGTCGGCGTCGACATCGGCTGCGGCATGGCGGCCGTACGCACCACGCTGCGCGCCAACGACCTGCCCGATGACCTGCGGCAGCTGCGCAACAGCATCGAGCGCAGCATTCCGGTCGGCAATGGGCGTGGCGGCGAGCATCACCGCATGCCCGACAGCATCCACACCCGGCTGGTGCAGTCCGGGCTGGCCGCCGGCCTGGAGAAGATCAAGGACAAGCACCGCAGGATCCGCACCGACAAGCTCGACCGCCAGCTGGGTACGCTGGGTGGTGGCAACCACTTCATTGAACTGTGCCTGGACGAGGCGGATACGTTGTGGGTGATGCTGCACAGCGGGTCGCGCGGCACCGGCAACCTGATCGGTACCTACTTCATCGAGAAGGCGCGCGAGGAACTGGCCCGGCGCGTGCTCGGCTTCCACCTGCCGGACAAGGACCTGGCGTTCTTCATGGAAGGCGAGCCGCTGTTCGATGACTACGTCGAAGCCGTGTCGTGGGCGCAGGACTATGCCCGGCAGAACCGCGAGGCGATGATGTCGCGCGTGCTGGCCGAGATGCGCCACCGGTTGCCGAAGTTCCAGCTGGCGGCGATGGCGGTGAACTGCCACCACAACTACGTGCAGAAGGAAACGCACCACGGGCAGGAGCTGCTGGTGACCCGGAAGGGGGCTGTCAGTGCCCGCGAGGGTGAGCTGGGCGTCATTCCCGGCAGCATGGGCACGCGCAGCTACATCGTGCGTGGCAAGGGCAACGCAGACAGCTTCCACAGCTGCAGCCACGGTGCCGGCCGGGTGATGAGCCGTGGCGCCGCGCGCCAGCAGATCACGCTGGCCCAGCACCGCGAGGCCACCGCGCACGTGGAATGCCGCAAGGACAGCGGCGTGCTGGACGAGTCACCGGCCGCGTACAAGTCGATCGACGATGTGATGGCCGCGCAGCTGGACCTGGTCGAGGTGGTGCACACCCTGCGCCAGGTGCTGTGCGTGAAGGGGTAACCGAGCGGTGCCGGCCAAGGCCGGCCGCTACCAGAGCAGCACGTCGCGTCGGGGGTCAGATCCCTTTCTGCGAAAGGGATCTGACCCCGGCACATTCAGCGCGGCACGCTGTCTTCGGCCACCAGCGCGTGGTGCACGCCGATACCCGCGCGCACGCCTTCGGCCATGGCCAGGGTGATGTTGCCGACCGTGGTCGCATCGCCTGCGGCGTACACGTTGGGCACCGAGGTCTGCTTCATCATGTCGACCTCGATCAGCTCGCCCAGCGGGCTCTCGGCCAATGTGCAGCCCAGTTGTTGCACCAGCGGTGTGGCCATCACCTGGGTGGCCGGCACGAACAGCGCCCGCTGGGCGATGCGGCGGCCGTCGGCCAGCTCCACCTCCAGCCAGGTCGGCTGGTCGCCCTGCACGCGCAGCACCGGTGACGTCTCGATCTGCACCCCGCGCTGCTGCATGGCGGCGCGTTCCTCATCGGTGATGTCCCGTCCCATGCTGAAGAACGTGACATTGCCCCAGTCGGCGAACAACGGTGCCTTGCTGGCGGACATCGGATGGCCACCAAGCAGGCCGATGGCGCCGCCACCCACTTCGTAACCGTGGCAGTAGGGGCAGTGCAGCACGGTGCTGCCCCAGCGCTCGGCCAGGCCCGGCAGCGCCGGCAGCTGGTCGGCGATGCCGCTGGCCAGCAGCAGCTTGCGCGCGGCCAGCACCTGGCCATCGGCGGTCCGCACTTCCACGCCCTCTGCGCTGGCGTTGGCCTGCACGGCCTCGGCATGCACCCAGCGCACCGTGGGGTAGTCCAGCAGCTGCTGGCGCGCGGTCTTCAGCAGCTCGGCACCGCTGATGCCATCCAGGCCTGGCACGCCGTGCGAATGGCTGGCGAAGCGGTTGCGCGGCGAGCCGGCGTCAATGATGGTGACCGGGCGGCGGGCACGGGCCAGGATCAGGCCGGCGGCAATGCCGGCATAGCTGCCGCCGACGATGAGCACATCAGGATTCATGGTGAGCTTCCAGGGAACGGTGATGGGCGAGATGGCGGGCGAAGTCGGCGCCGAGCTGGTCCAGCGTGGTCGCCCGCAGGCGCGCCTCCAGCAGCCGCTGTGCCTCGCGTGCCCCCTCCAGCAGCGCGCTGTTGACCAGCTGCTGGATCGGGCAGCCGCGGCCGGCGTCGCGGGTACCGACCTGCACCAGGGGCGGTGCGCCCACGGCCAGGTAGATGTCATGCAGGGTGATCGCCGCCGCATCGCGGGCCAGCTGGCTGCCACCCCCATGGCCGCGGGTGCTGCGTACCAGGCCGGCCTTGTGCAGTTGCGCCAGCAGGCGGCGGATCACCACTGGATGGGTCGGCAGGCAGGACGCCAGCTGCTCGGAGGTGCGTGGGCCATCCTGGCCGACCAGGTGCGCCATCACGTGCAGGGCGTCAGAGAGCGGATTCGCGGATTTCATGTAACTACATTAGTTACATTTATATCCCCTGTCCAGGGTCCGTATTTGTTCCATATGGACACATTTGTCCTATGAAACACTTCCTTCACATCACTAAACGAAACGCTAATGTGATGCTCGTCGCACTTCAGCGGAAGCGTAGCGGGTCGATACCGCATTGCCCCTTCCCGAGAGTGCTTCCCGATGAATGCGTCTGTCCGTGCTCCGCGCCTGCAGTCCAAGCTGCTCGGCGCGGTTTCTGTTGGCTTGGCCGTGGTCCTGCTGTGCGCGCTGGCAGGCCTGGCCTCCGCCTGGTTGAAGTTGTCCACCGAGGTCCCGCCCGAAGTCGCGCACAGCCGCGATGCCGAACGCCTGCAGCGTGAGTTCCGTGGCCAGGTGCAGGAATGGAAGAACGTGCTGCTGCGCGGGCACGACGACGCGCTGCGCCAACGCCACCTGGATGGCTTCGACAGCGAAGGCCGCCTGGTCGAGCAACTGGCCAAGGGTCTGGCCACCAGCCCGGACCCGCGCACGCGTGAGCTGGCGCAGGCGTTCGTTGGCCTGCACGCGCAGCTGCAGCAGGACTATCACGCGGCGCTGCAGGCATTTGCCGCGGCCGGCTACGATCCCGCGGCCGGCGACAACCTGGTGCGCGGCAAGGATCGCCCGGTGGCGATGGCACTGGATGCGCTGAGCACGCACGCCACGCAGGTGGCTGAAGCAGCGGTGGCGTCCCGTTCGCAGCAGGCCCGGCAGACCCTGCTGCTGTGCGCGGCACTGACCGTACTGGCCGCCGTGCTGCTGCTGATCGGCCTGGCCTGGTGGCTGCGGCGCGCGGTGGTGCAGCCGGTGCTGGCGGTGGAAGCCGCTGCACGTGCAGTGGCCGCCGGCGACCTGCAGCACGTGGTGCAGGTGCGCAGCCGCGATGAGATCGGCCGCCTCGCGCAGGCCATGCAAGCGGTGCAGTCCACCCTGCGCAGGGTACTGGATGCCCAGGCCGCGATGGCACAGGCGCACGAGGCCGGCACCATCAGCCATCGCATGGAGGCCGATGCATTCCCCGGCGCGTTCGGCACCATGGTGGCCGACTGCAACACGCTGGTCGATGCGCATATCCAGGTGAAGATGCGCGCGATCTCGATCATGGGCCGCTATGCGGTCGGCGACCTCAGCCAGGACATGGAACGCCTGCCCGGCGAGAAGGCGGTGATCACCGAAGCGCTGGACATGGCCAAGCACAACCTCGGCAGGATCAATGGCGAGATCCGGCGCCTGGCCGAAGCTGCCGGCGCGGGAGACTTCAGCCAGCGTGGCGACAGCGCGCGCTTCGAGCATGACTTCCGCGCGATGGTCGATGGCCTGAACCGCCTGATGCAGACCACCGAACTGAACCTCGGCGAAGTCTCGACGATGCTGCGCGCGATCGCCGATGGCCGCCTCGGTGCGCGCATGCACGGTGATTTCCAGGGTGTGTTCGCGCGTATCGCCAGCGATGCCAATACCACCGCCACGCAGCTGGCGACCATCGTCACCGACATCAAGCACGCCTCCGGCAACATCCACACCGCCGCCGCGGAGATCGCCGCCGGCAACAATGACCTGTCGCGCCGCACCGAGCAGCAGGCCGCCAACCTGGAAGAGACGGCAGCATCGATGGAAGAACTGACCTCCACTGTGCGCCAGAACGCCGAGCACGCACGCCAGGCCAACCAGCTGGCGATCGGCGCACACACGGTCGCCTCGCACGGCGGCAGCGTGGTCGGCCAGGTGGTGGCGACGATGGGCGCGATCGAGACCTCGTCGCGGCAGATCGCCGACATCATCAGCGTGATCGACGGCATCGCCTTCCAGACCAACATCCTGGCGCTGAATGCCGCCGTCGAAGCGGCACGGGCCGGTGAACAGGGCCGCGGCTTTGCGGTGGTCGCCAGTGAAGTGCGCACACTGGCGCAGCGTTCGGCGGCGGCCGCCAAGGAAATCAAGTCGCTGATCGAGGCCTCGGTGGAACAGGTCGGACAGGGCGCGCAGCGCGTGCGTGAGGCCGGCGACACCATGGCCGAGATTGTCGCATCGGTGCAGCGGGTGACCGACATCATGGCTGAGATCTCCGCGGCCTCGCAGGAACAGAGCGCGGGTATCGAACAGGTCAGCCAGACCGTGGTCCAGATGGATGGCACCACCCAGCAGAATGCCGCGCTGGTGGAAGAAGCCAGCGCTGCCGCGCGCAGCCTTGAGCAACAGGCCAACCGCCTGATCGATGCGGTGGATGTGTTCGACCTGTCGACCACGGCGGCGGCGAAGGACGCGTTGGCGCGCGCGGCCTGAGCAATCTTCCGGGTTCCCCACGTCGCGGGGATCGGTGGCTCCCGACCGTGGGTCGGGCGACGGCGGGAATCGGTGCGGACCCACGGTCCGCACCCACCAGGGCCTGCGGCGAACCTGCGGTCGTATACGGCGGCGCAATGCACCGTTGCCGGCATGCACACGGCGACTGGCCTACCCTTTCGTGGACATTCCCGCCTCCCTCCCCCTCTGCTGGAGCCCCCCATGACTGTCCCCGCCTTCGGTCTCGGCACCTTCCGCCTGAAAGACCAGACCGTGATCGATTCCGTGCGCAACGCGCTGGAGGTCGGCTACCGCGCCATCGATACCGCGCAGATCTACGGCAACGAAGCCGAGGTCGGCCAGGCCATCGCCGATTCCGGCGTGCCGCGCGACGACATCTACCTGACCACCAAGGTCTGGATCACCGCGTTCAAGCGCGATGCGCTGCTGGCCAGCCTGCGCACGAGCCTGGAAAAGCTGCGCACCGAGTACGTCGACCTGGCGCTGATCCACTGGCCATCGCCGAACGACAAGGTTGACGTGCCGATGGAGGAGTACCTGTCCGCACTGGCTGAAGCCAAGGCGCAGGGCCTGACCCGCGAGATCGGCATCTCCAACTTCACCATCGCGCAGACCCGCAAGGCGATCAGCATCCTCGGCGCCGATGCCATCGCCACCAACCAGATCGAAATCCACCCCTACCTGCAGAATCGCCTGCTGGTGAAGTTCCTGCAGGACAACGGCATCCACATCACCGCCTACATGAGCCTGGCCTATGGCGAGGTGATCAAGGACCCGGTGATCCAGGCCATCGCCGGACGCCACCAGGCCACGCCGGCGCAGGTCGCGCTGGCCTGGGCGCTGCAGCAGGGCTTCTCGGTCATTCCGTCCTCGACCAAGCGCGAGAACCTGGCCAGCAACCTTGAAGCAGCAGCGATCCGCCTGACCGACGAAGACATGGCACAGATCGCCAAGCTCGACCGCGGCCATCGCCTGGCGAACCCGGAAGGCATCGCGCCGGCCTGGGATTGATTCCAACGACGGCGCGCAACTGCTCTGGTAGACGCCGACCTTGGTCGGCGCAGACGTCTGATCGATCATTGAAACACGGTGCGAACCAAGGTTCGCACCGACCAGAAGCGGCTTTGGCCTAGGCCTGCAGCAACCACCCACGCATTGCCGCACTGACCTCCTCCGGCTTTTCCATCGGTGCCAGGTGCCCACAATCGGGCACCACCACCAGTTGCGAGTGCGGCACCAGCGCGTGCATTTCTTCGCTTACCGCCAACGGCGTGATCCGATCATTGGCGCCGCACACGATCAGCAGCGGATCGCGGTAACCAGCCAGCACATCATGGCCGTCACGGCGCTCCAGTGCGCTCTGCCGCAGGAAGACGTCCGCACCGAGGCGGGCGGTCATGTCGCGCACGCGCTGCACCAGCACGTAGTCGTCCAGCCGCGACGCATCGATGTAGCTGCGCATCAGCACATCACCGAAACCATGGAACTTTCCGGGCAGGCGCACGCTGGCGCGCTGGCTGCGGCGCTGCTCGGCACGTTCCGGTGAATCGGCGTGGATCGAGGTATCGATCAGCGCCAGCTGCAGCACGCGCTCTGGCGCAATGCGCAGGATCTGCTGGGCGACGAAGCCGCCCAGTGAGAAGCCAGCCAGCGCAAAGCGCGCCGGTGCCTGTGCGAGCACGTCCTCGGCCACCGCCTGCAGGGTCTCGCCACGGGTCTGGTCGCCGACCGTGCAGTCAGCGATGTCGGCCAGGTCAGCCAACTGCGCGCGCCACAGCTCGGCATCGTTGAGCAGGCCAGGCAGCAGGAGCAGGGGGATACGCTCGGTCATGGCGGTATTGTCGCGCCGGTGCGGTGAGGGAACCATGCCGCAACGGGCGGTTGCGTTGTAGAGTCGAGCAAGTTCGACTCTCCGATACGGACGCGACCATGGCAGACCCCTACAACAGCGGTACCCCCACCCCACCCGCGCTGCGCTTCGACGATTCGCTGGTCACCACCGCCTTCGAGCTGCCCGGCCATCGCGTCGTGCGCAACCTGGGTGTGGTGCGCGGCATCACCGTACGCTCGCGCTCGATCGTCGGCAACTTCCTCGGCGGTATCCAGACGATCTTCGGCGGCAACATCACCATCTACACGGAGCTGTGCGAACAGGCTCGCGAGGAAACCTACCGCGACATGGTCAAGCACGCGCGGCAGCTGGGTGCCAACGCAATCATCGGCATGCGCTACGACGCCACCGATGTGATGACCGGGCTGACCGAGGTGCTGTGCTACGGCACGGCGGTGGTGGTGGAACCCACGCGTTGAAGCTGTAGAGCCGAGCCCATGCTCGGCTCAGGCGTGCCCGTATGATGCTAGGCAGCCGAGCGTGGGCTCGGCGCTACACCGGGACGTCGGGCACCTCGACCTGCTGCACCGGCAGCGTCACCACCATCACCGTCGGGTCATCCGGGTCCAGCCGGGTCTTGAAGCCCAGGCTCTGGCACATCGCCAGCATGGTGCTGTTCTCGCGCAGCACCTGGCCTTCGACCACGTCCAGCCCCAGCCACTTGGCGTACTCGATCATGATCGCCATCAGCCGCCAGCCGATGCCATGGCCCTTCAGGTCCGAGCGGATCAGGATGCCGTACTCGCCACGGTGGTAATCGGCATCGGCGTGCAGGCGCACCGCGCCGAGCATTTCGCCACTGCGCGGCTCGATCGCCACCAGCGCAATCGAGCGCGCGTAGTCGAGCTGGGTCAGGCGCGCGATGAATTCGTGGCTGAAGTGCTTCACCGACTGGAAGAAGCGCAGGCGCAGGTCTTCGTCGCTGACGCGGGCGAAGAACGCGCGGAACAGCGCATCGTCTTCCGGCCGCACCGGGCGCACGAACGCGCGGCCGCCATCGGACAGTTCGATGGTGCGCTCCCACTCCTTCGGGTACGGGAACACCGAGAAGCGCGGATGGCCGCGGCCCTTGTGCAAGATGCGCGACGGCGCCACCGCCACGCGCGCGTCGAGGGCGAGGATGCCCTTGCCGTCGACCAGCAGCGGGTTGATGTCCAGCGTGCGTACTTCGGGAATGTCGGCGGCCAGCTGCGCCAGCTTGACCAGCGCCAGCGCCAGTGCGCGCTCGTCGGCGGCGGGCACATCGCCGTAGGCCTTGAGGATGCGCGAGGCGCGGGTCTGGCCGATCAGTTCATGGGCCAGGCGCAGGTCGAGCGGCGGCAGTGCCAGCGCCTTGTCGTTGATCACTTCGACCGCAGTACCGCCACGACCGACCACGATCACCGGGCCGAACGTTGCGTCATCGGCAATGCCGACGATCAGTTCGCGCGCTTTCGGGCGCACGATGGTCGGCTGTACCAGCAGGCCGTCGATGCGCGCGTCCGGCCGCAACTGGCGCGCACGTGACAGGATCGCGTTGGCCGCGCTCTGCACCGCCGGCAGCGTGGACAGGTTCAGGCGCACGCCGTCCACTTCGGACTTGTGCGGAATGTCCGGCGAGAGGATCTTCAGCGCTACGGACGCACCGCGTTCCAGCAGTGGCTGCGCTAGGTCCATCGCTTCGTGCGCATCGCGCGCGTGCATCACCGGCGCGGACGGAATGCCGTAGGCCTTGAGCAGCTCGTGCGTGGCCAGCGGGTCCAGCCACTGCTGCCCATTGGCCAGCGCGGCATCGACCAGCGTTCGCGCGGCCGCCGCATCGACGTTGAAGTCCTGCGGCAGGCTGGGCGGCGTTTCCATCAACGCGTTCTGCGCCTCGCGGTAACGCACCAGATGCTGGAAGCCGCGTACCGCCTCGGCCTCGGTCGGATAGGTCGGCACCCGTGCCGCGTTGAGCGTGGCGGTGGCCTGGTCGTCGTTGCCCAGCCACACCGCGAACACCGGCTTGTCGCGATGATGGCGCGGACGCAGGCCGAGCGTGCGGGTGAGCGCCTGCGCAGCGTCTGCAGACGACGTGAATGCGGTGGGGACGTTGACCACCATCACCGCGTCGTTCTCGTTGTCGGCCAGCAGCGCTTCGATGGCCGCGGCATAGCGCTCGCCATCGGCATCGACCACGATGTCGACCGGATTGCTGCGCGACCAGCCCTGCGGCAATACCGCATCGAGCTTCTGCACCGTGCTGTCGGACAGGGTGGCCAGCGTGCCACGCAGCGCGATCAGCTGGTCCACGGCGAGGCGGCCGACGCCGCCACCATTGCTGAGGATGGCCAGGCGGCGGCCAGGGAACGTGCCCAGCCGCCCGAGCGATTCGGCGGCGGTGAACAGCTCGTCCAGCGCGCCGACGCGCAGCAGGCCGGCGCGGTTGAAGGCGGCGCCGTACACATCATCGGCACGGGCCAGGGCCTGCACATGGGTATCGCGGCTGCCCGGCTGCACGCGCTCGGCGCGGCCCGACTTCACCACCACCACCGGCTTGGCGCGGGCGGCGGCACGCGCGGCCGACATGAACTTGCGCGCGTCCTTGATCTGCTCGACGTAGAGCAGGATGGCGCGGGTACGGTAGTCGGTGGCGAAGTAGTCGAGCAGGTCGCCGAAGTCGACGTCCATCGTGTCGCCCAGCGAGACCACCGCGGAAAACCCGACCGAGCGCGCCACGCCCCACTCCACCAGCGCGGCGGCAATGGCCGAGGATTCGGAGATCAGCGCGAGGTCGCCGGCCTGCGGGAAATGTGCGGCGATGCTGGCATTGAGCCGCGCATGCGGCGCGATCACGCCCAGGCAATGCGGGCCGAGGATGCGCAGGCCATGCTTGCGGGCCACCGCCTCTACCTGTGCCGACAGCGAGCCGGGGCCTTCGCCCAGGTGCGCGGTGAGGATGATCGCGGCCTGCACGCCGCGCTCGGCGGCGGTGCGCACCACCTGCGGCACGATTGCCGCTGGTGCCGTGATCACCACCAGGTCAGGCACCCAGTCCAGGTCCTTCAGCCGCTTGACCGTGCGGATGCCATCGATGTCGGCGTGCCGCGGGTTGATCCACGCCACCTTGCCGGGGAAACCGGTGCCGCGCAGGTTGCGCATCACCGCACGGCCGGCCGAGCGCTCACGCGGGCTGCCGCCGATCACCGCGACCGACTGCGGACGGAACACGGACTGCAGGTGGTAGGTACTCATGCGCCTACGGTACCCAAAAAAGGGGACGGAGGGGATTAAGTCGTTTGTGCACAAACGACTTAATCCCCTCCGTCCCCTTTTTTCGTTACAGCAGCGTGCCGTGCAGGATCAGCGCGGCGATGCTGAAATAGATCACCAGGCCGGTGACATCCACCAGGGTGGCCACGAACGGCGCCGAGGCGCTGGCCGGATCGAAGCCGAGCCGCTTCAGGACGAAGGGCAGCATCGAGCCGGACAGCGAACCGAAGGTGACGATGCCGACCAGTGCAGCGCCGATGGTGATTGCCAGCAGGATCCAGTGCTCGCCGTAATCATGCAGGCCGCCCAGCTGCCAGATCACGATGCGCACGATGGCCAGGCAGCCGAGGATCGCGCCGAGCACCATGCCGGTCGGAATCTCGCGCAAGGCCACCTTCCACCAGTCGCGCAGGCGCAGCTCGCGCAGTGCCAGGCTGCGGATCAGCAGCGACGTGGCCTGCGAGCCGGAGTTGCCACCCGAGCTCATGATCAGCGGAATGAACAGGGTCAGCACCACCGCCCGCGCCAGTTCGTCCTCGTAGTGCTGCATCGCGCTGGCGGTCAGCATCTCGCCCAGGAACAGCACGCTCAGCCAACCGGCGCGCTTGCGCAGCATCTCGAAGAAGCTGATCTGCATGTACGGCTTGTCCAAGGCTTCCATGCCGCCGAACTTGTGCGCGTCCTCGGTGGATTCCTCGATCAGCGCGTCGAGCACGTCGTCCACGGTGACGATGCCCAGCATCTGCTGCTGCGCATCGACCACCGGGATCGCCAGCAGGTCGTGGCGGCGGATCAGCCGCGCGACTTCCTCCTGGTCCATCAGTGCATCCACTGTTACCGGCGGATTGACCTGGGCCACGTCCAGGATCGACTCCTCCGGCAGGCCGGTGATCAGCCGGCGCATGGTCACCACCTGCTGCAGCTGCTGGCTGGCCGGGTCCAGCACGTAGATCGCGTACACCGTTTCACGCGTGCGCTCGACCTGGCGGATGTGCTGCAGGGTCTGCGCCACGGTCCAGCTGGCGGGCACCGCCACGTATTCGGTGGTCATCAGCGCGCCGGCGGTGTTCGGCGGGTAGCTCAGCAGCTTCTGGATGACCTGGCGGGCGTCGCTGCCCAGCAGCGGGATCAGCCGTGCGCGCTCTTCCTCATCCAGCTCGTGGACGATGTCGGTGGCGCGGTCATCGGCCATCAGCCCCAGCAGGGCGGCGGCACGGGCCGGTGGCAGCGCGGCCACCAGCTCGCCGCTGCGCTGCAGCTCGGGTGCTTCCAGCATTTTCACTGCACGCGGCAACGGCAGCGCGGCCAGCGTTTCCGCGGCGCGGGTCAGTTCCAGCGTGTTGAGGAATTCCACCGCATCGGCGGTGTTGTAGTTCGCCAGTGGTGCGGCCAGGGCAGCGGCATCGGCCACCGGGCGCAGCAATTGCTTCTGGTTCATCGGTTCTGCCTTGTGGGGTGCGACCTCGCGCAACGCCAACGCAGGCAGACCGTCCCGATGTCAGGCGGTGGCCATCGCTGGCGTCGAACGAGGTCGACTTCTACTGTCGCTGGACATGGGTTGGGGACTCCGGGATGCGTGTGCCGGCGGTCGGGCCGCCAGCGGCGGGCAGTCTGGACCCGCGCGCCATGCAGGTCAACCCGCTGGCCCTGCGCCAGGCGCCGGCATGGCAGGTTGTTCTCGTGCCTGCACCGGCCGGCGCGCATAATGGGGCCGTGGCGCTCGCCACGCCTTTCCCCCGAACGGACGCACTGCGGGCTTCCCCGATGACCAGGTATTCCCATGCATAGCGGTGGTCTGGAACTGGCCCTGGTGCTGTTGCTGGCAGCGGTCATCGCCGTGCCGGTGTTCAAGAAGTTCGGCTTCGGCGCGGTGCTGGGCTATCTGGCGGCGGGCGTGGTGCTGGGCCCGGACGGGTTGGGCTTCGTGCAGGATGCCGACCGCATCCTCGGCGCGGCCGAGATCGGGGTGGTGATGCTGCTGTTCGTGATCGGCCTGGAGCTGTCGCCGGCGCGCCTGAAGGTGATGCGGCGCTCGGTGTTCGGTGCCGGTGCGGCGCAGGTGGCGCTGTCCGGGCTGGTGCTCGGTGGCCTGCTGCTGCTCGACCATTTCCAGTGGAAGAGCGCGCTGGTGGTGGGCGTGGCGCTGGCGCTGTCGTCCACCGCGGTGGGCCTGCAGCTGCTGTCCGAGCACAAGGCGATCAACAGCGACCATGGCCGGCTGGGCTTTGCCATCCTGCTGTTCCAGGACCTGATCGCGATTCCGCTGCTGGCTGCCATCCCGCTGCTGGGCGGGGTGAAGAACGAGACCCTGCGCATCGAGGATGCAATGGTGGCGCTGGGCTCGCTGGCCGTGGTGATCCTGTGCGGGCGGCCGGTCCTGCGCCGGGTATTTGGCATCATCGCGCGCACCCGCAGCCCGGAAGTGTTCACCGCCACCGCCCTGCTGGTGGTGCTGGGCACCGCCTGGTTCATGCAGGAAGCCGGCCTCAGCCCCAGCCTGGGCGCGTTCCTGGCCGGCGTGCTGCTGTCCGATTCGGAATTCCGGCATGAACTGGAAGCGCAGATCGAGCCGTTCAAGGGCCTGCTGCTGGGCCTGTTCTTCATTGCCGTGGGCATGGGCATCGACCTTGACCGCATTGCCGCCGAGCCGTGGCTGATCGCGGCCGGCGTCGCGATCCTGCTGGTGGTCAAATTCAGCCTGCTGTACGTGATCGGCCGCATCGCCCGGCTCAGCCGGCGACAGTCGCTGCTGCTGGGCAGCGTGCTGTGGCTGGGGGGCGAGTTCGCCTTCGTGGTGTTCAACGAAGCGCAGCGCGCGCACCTGCTGGGCAATGCCAACCACGACCGGCTGGTGGCCATCGTCGGCCTGTCGATGGCGATCACGCCGCTGCTGATGATCGTGCTGCTCAAGCTGCTCGGCCAGGAGAAGACCACACCGCGCGAGGCGGCCGAGGCCGACAAGGTGGCACCCGACAACCGGCCCAAGGTGCTGATCGCCGGCATGGGGCGTTTCGGCCAGGTGATCGCGCGCCTGCTGACCGCGCAGAAGGTGCCGTTCGTTGCGCTGGAGGCGAACCCGGACACCGTGGCCGACCTGCGCCGCTTCGGCAACCAGCTCTACTACGGCGATCCGACCCGGCCGGAGATGCTGCGCGCCGCCGGCGGCGAGCACATCGATGTGTTCGTGATCACCGTGGACGACCCGGAGACCAACCTGCGCGCCGTGCGCATGGTGCGCCGGCTGTACCCGGACGCGAAAGTGCTGGCGCGCGCGCGCAATCGCCAGCATGCGTGGCGCCTGATGGACATGTCGGCCGAGCCGTTCCGCGAGGTGTTCGGTACCAGCCTGGAGATGAGCGGCCGCGTGTTGACCGCGCTGGGCGTGGCACCGGACGTGGCCGAGCGCCATGTGCAGCGCTTCCGCGAACACGACGAACAGCTGCTGCGCGACCAGTACCTGGTGTACGACGACGAGGCGGCGGTGATCCAGACCTCGCGCGATGCACGCAATGACCTGATGCACCTGTTCGAGGCCGACGCGGAAAGCGACGACACGTAGGAGTGTCGATCGAGGACGGACCCGGTAGTGCCGGCCGCTGGCCGGCAGCCTCGGTATCCCGGAGGTCTCAGGAGATTGCCGGCCAGCGGCCGGCACTACCCACTGCGGATTCCGACCCCGACCCTCAGCCGTTGTCGCGCAGGAACCGCGCCATCGACGAGACACCCGGCACGCGTGGTTCGAATTCGCCGGCCACGTCGATGAAGCCACGCATCACTGCGATCTCGCGCGGACTGCGGTTGAGGCTGTCCCGCGCCTCCGGATCGGCACCGGCACGCAGCAGGCGCTGCACCAGCAACGGCAGGCCATGCAGCGCGGCCAGGTGCAGCGGGCCGAAGCCGCGCGGGTCACGCACGTCCAGGCTGACGTCCTCATCCAGAAGCCGTTCCACCGCCGCCATCACCACCTGCTCGTCGCAGGCGGTGCCCGGCTCGGCACGTGCGCCCAGCAGCAGCAGCAACGGCGTGACCGAGCCCGCCGCCGCCTGGTCCGGTTCGGCACCGGCCAGCAGCAGGGTGTCGAGCAGGGCCAGCAGGCGGGAGCGGTCGCGGGCGCTGAAGCCATACAGCGCGGCACAGTGCAGCGGCCCCAGTTGCTGCGCGTCACCGGCATGCACGTCGGCACCGGCGGTGAGCAGGCGCGCGGCGATGTCCGGCAGGCCCAGCGCCGAGGCCAGCATCAGCACGGTCACCCCGCCCGGCAGGCGGTGTTCCAGCTTGGCGCCGGCATCAAGCAGAGCCGAGACAATGTCCACCTGGCGCATGCTGACCGCGGCCGACAACGGCGTCGCGCCACTGGCGGCAGCGTGCTGCGGATCGGCGCCGCGCGCCAGCAGCAGGTCGGTCACCGCCAGGTGGCCACCGCCGGCGGCACGCAGCAGTGCCGTGCAGCCCTGTGCATCGACGGCGTCGACGGCAAATCCCAGATCGATCAGGCGACGCACCGCGTCGACATCGCCGGCCATGGCCGCGGCCGGCAGATCCGCTTCGCGCAGGGTACGGCGCGGCAGCGGCCACACCCGCCAGTCCAGCCAGTCGGCCAGATCGCGGCGGCCGATCGACAGCGCCACGCCCAGCGGCGTCTGGCCGTCGGCAGCACGCGCTTCCGGCGAGGCACCGTGCTGCACCAGCAGCTTCAGTGCGCCTTCGCGGGCCAGCGCGGTGGCCAGGTGCAGTGCGGTCATGCCATGACTGTCGCGCGCCTCGCGATCGACGCCCGCCTTGAGCAGGGCCTGCTGCAGGCGCAGCCAGCCCAGGCGTACCGCCAGCGACAGCGGTGGGTCACCGGCCGGCGAGGCCGCGAACGGGTCCGCGCCACGTTCCAGCAGTTCCAGCGCCAGCTGTTCCAGGCCGCGGGCGGCCTGGTCGTGCTGCGCGCAGGCGGCCAGGAAGCGTGCCAGCCCACCGCGGCCGGCCGGTGACAGGCCGCGCTGCAGCATCACCTGCAGCGCCGGCACCGCGTCGATCCCGCGCGACAGCAGCGCGAACATCGGCGTATCGGCGCAGGCGTCGCGCACATAGGGGTCGGCACCGTGGGCCAGCAGCCAATCGACCGCGCGCGGCTCCAGTGCCAGCTCCGGATCGAGCAGCAGGCCGCCGAGTTCCTCCGGCTGGCACAGCTTGGCCAGCGCGGCCATGCCATCGGTGTTGCCGAAGCCCAGCGCTTCGCGCAGCAGGGTCAGCGGCGGACGGTCCGGCAACAGGCCGCTGGCGCTGGCCGCTTCACCGCGCTCGGCCAGCCCATCACTGACGGCTGCCGGCAGCGGATAGGACGGGTCCAGCAGGGCCACGATCGCCCAGCGGCCCGCTTCGGCCGCGTAGTCCACCGCGCGGCGGCCGACCGGGTCGGTGGCGTCGGCGGCGATGCCCAGTTCGACCAGGCGCTTGATCAGCAGCGGCGAGACATCCTCGGCCATCACCGCCAGCTGCACCGCATTGCGGCCTTCGCCGTCCACCGCGACCAGGTCCGGCTTGTGCGGCAGCAGGTGCTCGACCACGGCGGCACGGCCGGCACGGGCGGCTTCCAGCCACGGCGTGCGGCCCAGTGCATCGCGCGCTTCCAGGTTGGCGCCGGCGCCCAGCAGCACGCCGATGATCTCCACGTGGCCGGCCAGCGCTGCCTCGTGCAGCGCGCTGCGGCGCTGGCGATCACGCGCGTCGGCGCGTGCCTTGTGCTTGAGCAGCAGCTGCACGCCGGCCGGATCGTCGTCCTCGGTGGCGGCGGCGGCCAGCAGCACCGGGGTGCCCTCGGCCGGTTCGCTGCGTGCACCGCGCTCGAGCAGGAAGCGGGCCAGGCGCCAGTTGCCGACCTGGCAGGCCACCGCCAGCGGCGACCAGCCGTCGCGGTTGAGTGCATCCACTTCGGCTGCGGCATCGCGCAGCAACGCCGCCACACCCGGGTCGGAACTGCGCGCGGCATGGTGCAGCGGGGTGTTGCCGTCGCTGTCGGTGGCGCGCGAATCGGCGCCGTTGGCGAGCAGGGTCATCACCGCTTCGGGACGGCCATGCCAGCTGTCGCGGGTGGCCGCCAACAGCGGCGTCATGCCCCGGTGGGGCGCATTCACATCGACGCCGCGGGCAATCAGTTCGCGCAGCAGGCGCAGGTCCGGCAGCACTGCGGCCAGCACCGCCAGGCTGCGCTGGTCACGCCAGTCCGGGTCCGGCAGCGCGTAGGGGTCGGCGCCGGCCTGCAGCAGCTGCAGGGCACGGTCGACGCGGCCGTGGCGGGCGGCTTCATACAGCGCAGGGGTCAGTTCCTGCGGCGCCATGGCTTCCAGCGGCGCGGTGTCCGCCACCGCTGCGAACATCGGCTCGTGGTCGCTGCTGGCCGCCGCCAACGGGCTGGGCCGCAACGCCACCAGCGGCGCGGGCGCGACCCGCTGCAGCAGCAGGTGCAGCAGCGGCGACAGCACCACCACCGCCAGCGCAGCCGGCCAGCGTGCGCTGTCCGGCAACAGGCCCGGCCAGGCCGGCAGCACCACCAGTGCGGCCAAGGCGATCACCAGCGCGGCCACGCCAAGACCACGCCAGGCGGTCAGGTCGCGGCCGGCCAGTGCCTGCCAGTGCTGGGCCAGGCTGCCATCCAGGCGTTCGACATCGTTCCACAGCGGCCAGGTGCGCCAGGCCGCCAGCAGGCCGGCACTGACCAGCACGCTCAGGCCCAGCACCGCAGCCAGGCTGCCGCTGTCACGCAGTGCCGCCAGCGGCCAGGCCAGCAGCAGGGCCAGCAGCAGCGGCGCGGCGGCCCACAGCGCCAGCAGCGCCGGCAGGTCCTGGCGAGCCACCAGCGCCAGCGGCCGCAGCGCGCGGCTGCGGCGCCACCACGACACCGCCAGCGCGAACGCCGGCTGCGCCAATGCGGCAAGCAGGGCACCCGGAACGCCGCCCACTGCGGCGCCCAGCGCCAGCACGGCACCGGCGGCGAAGGCGATCGACAGGACGCGCGGTCGGGAGGCGTCAGTCATAGTGACGCGGCATCAGGCTGGCCACCGACGGCGGCACCTGCAGATAGAACCCGCGTTCGCTCATTTCACTGCGGACCTTTTCCGGATCGGCCTGGGCCAGGCGGCGCTGGGCATCCAGGGCCACTTCCAGGACGAAGGCGAGCGCCCCCAGCGAGCTCAGCAGCGGCGCGGGCAGCGCACTGAAATCATCGCGTCGGGGAACGTAGACGTAGGTGTCCGGCTTGAGTTGGCTTTTATAGACGTAGGCGTGCATGTCCGCGGGACGATAACCCGGGAAGAGCCATGATTGTGTCGGAAAGCCGACAGCGGGGAAAGCCGTCAGCCGACGATGGCGGCGTGATCGGCGGCGTTTCCCCGGCGGGGTTCAACAATGTGGCGGCGACGTTCAGCCAGCGCCGCCGCCACACGGGCGCTTACTTGACCTTGGCGTAGGTGCCCTTCAGCGCGACACCGGCGAGGATGGCGCCGGCGTAGCACTCGTAGTTGGTGCTGCTCTTGAACTCGTTCTTCTTGTAATAGCTGACGATGTCGACCACGGCGTTGGCGCCGCGCGACTTGGCACCGTCCTGCAGCGCGCGCAGCGCCGACAGCGCGACCCAGCGGCAGGCCTCGGCATCGCTCTTGTTGGCCGCGTTGGTCTTCTTGTTGGTCACGTCTTCGCCCAGGCGCTGCTGCACGCTGACCGGCTGGCCGGCCAGGTAGAAGCGCACGCTGCCGTCAATGCCGACGTCCTTGGCGGCCTGCGAATTGACCAGTTCCTGCAGGGACTGTTCGACACGCGTGTCGCGGGCAGAGGCGGTGGAGGTCAGGGCCAGCAGCGCGGTGGCAGTGGCGATCATGAGAGTGCGGCGCATCGAAACTTCTCCTTGTCAGGGGTGCGGGTGGGTAGCGGAAACAGTGCGGTGGGACGGTGGGTCACTCGCGCCAGCGGCGGAACACCAGCGAGGTGTTGATGCCGCCGAAAGCGAAGTTGTTGCTCATCACGTACTCGGCCTGCAGTTCGCGACCCTGCCCGGTGATGAAGTCGAGCTGGCCACAGCGCGGGTCGACCTCGGCCAGGTTCAGGGTGGGCGCGAACCAGCCGGCGCGCATCATCTCGATGCTCACCCAGGCCTCGAACGCGCCACAGGCACCCAGCATGTGGCCGACGTAGCTCTTCAGCGAGCTGATCGGCACGCGGTTGCCGAACACCTGCGCGGTGGCCTGGGTTTCGGCGATGTCACCGTGGTCGGTGGCGGTGCCGTGCGCGTTGACGTAGTCGATCTGCGCCGCGTCCAGGCCGGCATCTTCCAGCGCCAGGCGCATGGCCTGGGCCATGGTGTCGGCGCTGGGCTGGGTGACGTGCTGGCCATCGCTGTTGGTTCCGTAGCCGACCACCTCGGCCAGGATGGTGGCGCCACGCGCCTGCGCGTGTTCCAGGTCCTCCAGGATCAGCGTGCAGGCGCCCTCGCCCAGTACCAGGCCATCACGGCCGGCATCGAACGGGCGCGGCGTGGTCTGCGGCGCGTCATTGCGCACGCTGGTGGCGAACAGCGTGTCGAACACCGCCGCAGCGGTGGCATCGAGCTGCTCGGCACCGCCGGCCACCATCACCGTCTGCTTGCCGCTGCGGATCGCTTCATAGGCCGCACCCACGCCCTGGCTGCCGGAAGTGCAGGCACTGGACGTGGTGTACACGCGCCCGGACAGGCCGAAGAACACGCCGATGTTGACCGGCGCGGTGTGGCTCATCATCTTCAGGTAGGTGGTGGCACTGATGCCATCGGTGGTGAACTCGTTGAGCATGCGCCCGAATTCACCGGTGGCCTCATGGCTGCCCGACGAGGAACCATAGGCCACGCCGGTACGGCCGCTGCGCAGCACCGGGTGCTCGTGCAGGCCTGCCTCGCGCAGCGCCACCTCGGTGGCACGCACCGACATGATCGCGACCTTGCCCATCGAGCGGGTGGTCTTGCGGTTGTAGTTCGGCGGCAGCTCGAAGTCCTGCGCCGGCGCGGCCAGCTTGGTGTTCAGGCCGGCATACACATCCCACTCGGGCATTGCACGCACGGCATTGCGGCAGCTGCGCAGGTGCGCTTCGATGGTGGACCAGTCGTGGCCGAGCGGACTGATGGCGGCGGCGCCGGTGACCACCACGCGACGATCGGCGGCCATCAGATCATGCCTCCGTTCACCGAGATCACCTGGCGGGTGATGTAGCCGGCCGGCTCGGACAGCAGGAACGCCACCGTCGCCGCCACTTCGTCGGGACGACCGACGCGGCCGACGGGAATCAGCTTGAGCGCGTGTTCAACCACTTCATCGTTGAGCATTTCGGTCTCGATCAGGCCCGGGGCCACGCAATTGACGGTGATCTGGCGGCTGGCCAGTTCCAGCGCCAGCGCCTTGGTGGCCCCGATGATGCCGGCCTTGGCGGCGCTGTAGTTGACCTGCCCGCGGTTCCCGGCGAGCCCGGATACCGACGACAGGGTGACGATGCGGCCCGGCTTGCGCCGCCGCACCATCGGCATGATCAGGGGATGCAGCACGTTGTAGAAGCCATCCAGGTTGGTGTGGATGACCTGGTCCCAGTCGTCGGCCGACAACGCCGGGAAGGCGCCGTCACGGGCGATGCCGGCATTGCAGACCACGCCGTAGTAAGCGCCATGCGCTTCGACATCGGCCTCCAGCGCGGCCCGCGCAGACGCGCGGTCGGCCACGTCGAACACCAGCACGCGGGCCTGCTGGCCCAGTGCCTCGATCTCGGCGACCACCGCCTGCGCTTCATCCACGCGGCTGCGGCAATGCACCACCACGTCGAAGCCGTCACGCGCGATGCGCAGCGCGATGGCCCGGCCAATGCCCCGGCTGGCGCCGGTCACCAGCACGCTTCGATTCCCTGTCATGCCTGTCCACTCTCCAGATAGGCCATCGCGTCGGCCGGTTCGAACACCGACACGTTGGCTGTCGCCCATTCGTCCTCGCCTGCCAGGATGCGGCAGGCGAACATCCCCAATCCATTGTCGCCCAACAGCTCGCAGCGCGCCTGCACGCGCAGCCGCGATCCGCTGGGAAAGCTGCTGCGCGGGCTGCTGTAGCGGCGGCTGCCAAGCAGGAAGCCCAACTGCGGCGGCTTGCCGGCCGCACGCGCACGGCAACCGGCCCAGGCCGCGATGGCCTGCGCCATGTATTCGATGCCGACCCACGCCGGCACCTGGCCCTCCTCGACGAACAGGCCCGCGTCGGGCACCACCAGTTCGGCCTCGATGGTGTCCTGGTCCCAGTGCGTGATGCGCTCCAGCAGGCACATGTCCTGGCGGTGCGGCACCACCTCTTCGATCGCGTACAGCGTGTTCATCGACGCTCCAGCGCCAGCACGGCATTGCTGCCGCCGAAGGCGAACGAATTGCTCAGTACCCGCCGCGCCGGATGCGCCAGGCGGGTGGCCGGTGCGACCAGCGGCAGCACCGGCAATGCGGGGTCGGCCACGCCGTCCCACCAGTGAGGTGGCAGCTGCTGCTGCGGGTTCTCGGCCAGCACGATCCAGCACAGCGCTGCCTCGATCGCGCCCGAAGCACCCAGCGTGTGGCCGGTCAGCGGTTTGGTTGAACTGGCCGGCACGCCGTTGCCCAGCACCTGCGCCACCGCTAGGCTTTCCATCGCATCGTTGTGGCCGGTGGCGGTGCCATGCAGGTTCACGTAATCCACCTCATCGGCCGCCCAGCCAGCGCGCAGCAACGCCTGCTGCAGGGCATCGATGGCGCCAAGCCCCTGCGGGTCGGGGGCGGACATGTGGTGCGCGTCGGCCGACTCACCCCAGCCGGCCAGGCATACCGGGCCGGGCTCGCGGGTGAGCAGGAACAGCGCGGCGCCCTCGCCGATGTTGATGCCGGCGCGATGCTGCGAGAATGGATTGCAGCGCAGCGCCGAGACCGATTCCAGCGCGCTGAAGCCGGCCACGGTGAAGCGGCACAGCGAATCGGCACCGCCGGCGATCACTGCATCGACGATGCCCGCGCGCAGCATGCGTGCGGCCGACATCAAGGCCTTGGCGCTGGACGAGCAGGCGGTGGACAGCGTCCATGCCGGGCCCTGCGCGCCACTGCGCTGGCGCACGAACTGCGCGGCGGTGCCCATTTCCTGCTGGGAGTAATCGAACCCGGGCGGCCATTGGCCCTGTTCGGCATGGGTGCGCAGGGCCTGCTCGGATTCACCGATGCCCGAGGTACTGGTGCCCAGCACGACCGCCACGCGTTCGGCGCCGTGGCGGGCGATCGCGGCGGCCACCGCCGGTGCGATCTGCGCCAGCGCCACGTCAAGCAGGGCGTTGTTGCGCCCGCGCAGGGCGGCCGGCAGTTCTTCCAGCGTCGGCAGCGGTGTACGCACCTGCCCCAGCGCCAGGGTGTGTCCCGGCAGCAGGGTATCGTTGTCGCTGAGCCCGCCCGGCACGCCGGCGAACATCGCCGACGCCACCGCGTCGCGGCCATCGCCGAGCGCGCAGACCACGCCCAGGTCGTTCAGGTAGATCGGTGCACTCATCGATCCGGCCCGGCCATGTCGATCGATTCGATGCGCAGCGCATAGCCTTCGGCCCGGTTGTCCAGCTGCACGCTGCCATCGTCCAGGCGCTGCAGCTGCAGCCACACCGTGCCATCGCGCGACAGGCTGCGCTGATGGCCATCGTCACGGACCTGCCAGCCGGCCGGCAGCGCGGCGGCGATGGCCGCGGTCGGCCACAGCGCGAACTGCAGGTCATCCAGCACGCGCTCGGCGCGCACCTGCGGCGGCAGCCACGGCGCGCGCTGCTGGGTCAGCTGCTGGCCGTCCCACTGCAGGCGCACACCGGTCTGGCCCATCGCCTGCACGGCCAGCTGCACCTGCTGCGCATCGGCTTCCAGCAGCGCATCGAGGTCGCGTTCATGGCTGCCGAAACGGAAATGCAGCTGCTGCTGCAACGCCAGCGGCGCCGGCAGGCTGGCCGGCGACAGGCGCAGCGGCGGCAGTTCCACCAACGGCTTCGGCATGCGGCCGGCGCAGGCCGCCAGCAGCAGGCTCAGCAGCAGTGCCGTGGCAGGGGCGATCAGGCGCCGCACAGCTGCTCCAGCACGCGCATCCGGCGGCCACTGTCATCGGCCACGTACGGGTTGTTGGTGTCCCAGGCGTAACCGGCCAGGATGGAGCTGATCATGTCGCGCACTTCGGGCTGCTGCTGCGGGTGGTAGATGATCTTCTGGAAACCGCCTTCGTACCAGCTTTCGACGAAGCGGCGGAAGGTCTTCACGCCCGCCCGCAGCGGGACCGAGAACTCCGCTTCCCAGTCCACGGCTTCGCCGGCGTAGCGGCGCGCCAGGCATGCGCTGGCCAGCTGCGCGGACTTGAAGGCGATGGTCACGCCGGACGAGAACACCGGGTCGAGGAACTCGCCGGCATTGCCCAGCAGGGCATAGCCCGGCCCCCACAACGAACTGACATTGGCCGAGTAGCCGGTGATGCGGCGTACCGGCAGCACCGCCCATTCGGCATTGGCCAGCAGCCGGGTCAGGTTCGGGTCCTCGCCGACGATCGCCTGCAGCTTCTGCAGGTCGTCGCCGTCGTAGCGTTCGAAGAACGACGGCTCGGCCACCACGCCCAGCGAGCAGCAGCCGTTGGAGAACGGGATGGTCCAGTACCAGACGTCGACGTGCTCGGGGTGGGTGGTGATCAGGATCTTGTTGCGATCGAAGTCCGCTTCGGCCGGGATGTTGTCGCGCACATGGCAGAAGATCGCGCCGCGCACCGGGAAGTTGGACGGCGACTCCAGCTGCAGCAGGCGCGGCAGCAGGCGCGCGAAGCCCGAGGCGTCGAGGATGAAATCGGCCTCGATGCGGTACTCGCTGCCTTCCGGGCGGCGCACCGTCACCGCCGGCTGCTCGCCGGGCTCGACCGACAGCACCTCGTCGCCGAAACGCAGCGTGGCCCCCATGCGCTCGGCACCGCGCGCCAGCACGTTGTCGAAGTCGGCGCGCTGCACCTGATAGGTGGTGCCCCAGCCCGGCGAGAACTTCTTCCTGAAGTCGAATGCGGTACGCGCTTCGCCGTGCACGAAGGCGGCCCCGTTCTTGTGCTGGAAGCCCGCCTCGACCACGTCCTGCAGCAGGCCGGCCGCCTCGATGTACTCCATGCTCTGCGGCAGCAGGCTTTCGCCGATGGAAAAGCGCGGGAACTGCTGGCGTTCCAGCATCAGGACCTGGCGGCCCTGCTGGCGCAGCATCGCCGCGGCCACCGAGCCGGCCGGTCCGGCGCCGATGATCAGGATCTCGGTACGTTCGACAGCATCCACAGCAGTGTTCATCGGTGCGTCCTTGTTGCTCGATCAAGTGGAAAAAAAGAAGTCGGGAAAACCGCAGTCAGGCCGGCGGCAGATCGTGCGGCGGCGGCCGGAACAGCGGCGAGATCAGCCAGACCAGGCCGATGCCGAACAACAGGGTCAGGCCGAAGGCGCGCAGCGCCGGCGTCTGCGACAGGCCGAGCAGGCCGAACGACAGCCAGGTGCTGGCCGCGCCCACGCACACGGCCAGCCACGCGCTGGCGTCGCCGCGGTGCTCGATCAGGAAGATGCCGTAGTCGATGCCCATGCCCAGCAGCAGCATCAGCGCCAGCACGTTGAACAGCTGCAGCGGCTGGCCGAACAGGCCCAGCAGGCCCAGGGTCAACGCACCGGCAACCAGGGTCGGTGCGAACACGCGCCAGGCCTGGCGGCGGTAGCGCAGCCACAGCGCACCGAACACCAGCACGATGCCGACCAGCAGCAGCCCCCCCATCAGCTTGCGGTAGTGGCCCAGCAGCTGCGAGAAGTCGGCGGTGCGATCCACCCAGCGCACGCCGGGCAAGCCCTCGGCCGCGCCACGCAGGGTCGCCAGCGCATCGGCGCGCGACAGGTCGTCGACCATCACCACGCTGATCATCTGCCCGCCGACCTCACCCACCCACAGGTAGCGGAACGGCTGCGACGCCGGCGAGGCCAGGAACGCCTCGGCGGTCAGCGGCGTGGTGGCGAAGTCCGGGCGCGGCAAGGGTTCTCCGACTGCATCGGACACGGCCTGCAGCACGCCCGGTTCCACCTTGGCGGTCAGCGCGGCGTCGGCCTGCTGGCGTGCCGGCGACGGCAGCCAGTCACTGATCGCGCGGTAACCGCCGATGCGCTTGTCGGCGGCCAGCGCACGCAGGCGTCCGGTCAACGCCTCTTCGCGCTGCAGCAGCTGCGCAGCGTCGCTGCCCTGCACGAGGTAGAACTGCGCCGGGCTGGGCATCCCCAGCAACTGGCTCAGGCGGATCTGCTGCGCCATCAACGCCGGCGGCGAGGACTGCAGGCTGCGCAGGTCGTCGTCGCTGTGCAGGCGGGTGATGCCGATGGCCGAAAGCACCACGGTGGCACCGAGGAACACCATCACCGGCCGGCGCCCCTGCAGGCGCGGGAAGCGCTCCAGCGTGTTGCCCAGCCACTGCGAGAAACGGGTCTTGCGGATCTCGCCGCCATCCAGCCACGGGAACCAGAAGATCACCGTGAGGAACGCGGCCGCCAGGCCGACTACCGAGAACAGCGCCATCTGGCGCAGGCCCGGGAACGGTGCCAGGCCCAGTGCCAGGTAGGCCAGCGCGCTGGTCAGCAGGGCCAGCCACAGGCCCGGCAGCAGGTGACGCAGCAGTTTCCAGCGGCGATCGGCCGGCTCGGCCTGGCGCGATGCAAACCAGTGGATGCCATAGTCCTCGGCCACGCCCACCAGCGATGCGCCGAACACCAGGGTCAGCACGTGCACCTTGCCGAACACCAGCACGGTCACCGCCAGCGCCACGCCACAGCCGATCAGCAGCGACGCGGCGACCAGCAGGATCGGGCGCAGCGAACGGAACGCCAGCCACACCAGCAGCAGCACCGCGGCCAGCGAGCCCCAGCCGATGGTATTGATCTCACGGTTGGCCTGCACTGCGGCCGCCTCGGCATGCAACGGCACGCCGGCATGCAGGATTTCCAGCTCCGGCGCTGCCGTCCTGGCGGCCTGCCCGGCACGTTCCAGCAGGCCATCGAGATGGCGCTCGCCATCCAGCTGGAACGCCGACCCCGGCGTATCGAACTGCAGCACGGCCCAGTGCCTGCCCTCGGCTTCGAGCAGGCCGTCATCGCCCAGCCGCAACCCCGAGCCCTGCGCCTGCTGCTGCCACCATTGCGGCCACAGCGACAGCGGGTCTTGCCGCCAGTCGGTCAGGCGCGGGGCGCCCATCGGGCCATACAGTGCAGCCAGCGCCTGCTCGGCCAGCGCGCCCGGCTCGCTGCCCTGCAGCTGCTCGCGCTGGGCCGGCGTCAGCAGGCGGTCGCGGTACGGCGCGTAGAACGCGCGCGCCTCGTCGAACCAGCCTTCGATCGAACCACTGGGCACCAGCAATGCATGGTCAACGTCCTCGGCCATGGCCGCAGCGAAGGCCGCCTGCGCGCGCTTGGCGGCAGCGCCATCCTTGCTGCCCAGCAGCACCACCACCTGCCGCGAGCTGCCGTCGGCAATGCGCCGGGTGACGTCGCTCAACAGGCGGTCATGGGCATCCTGCGGCAGCAGCGCGAGGATGTCGGTGTCGATCCGCGACTGCTGGCTCCACAGGTGCCACTGCTGCGCGCCCAAGCCCAGCAGCAGCACCAGCCAGGCGATGCCCAGCCAGTGCCACCAGCGCCGCAGTCGCGCCGCTGCGTTCGATGCGACGGCCTCACTCAAAGCGGCGTGCCTCGTCGGCGCTGAGGGTGGCCGGTGCCTCGCTCAGCGCGCTGAACTGGATCTGCGTGCGGTCCTTGTTGGCCTCGACGATCTCGACCTGGCGCACGTAGCGGTCACCCTGCAGGGTCAGCGACTGGAAGGCCTTGGCCAGCATCGCCGACTTCGGCGTCAGGCGCAGCCGCCAGCCCTGCCCTTCGCGGCTGGCCGCCACATTGAACTGGCTCGACAGCGCCTGCACGTCGCCGCTCATCAGCGCGAACATGATCGCGTTCACCGAACGCATCGCCGGCTGCTGCCGTGCGTCGAGCTCGACACGGGTGCTGCCATCGCGCTGGCGGCTGAGGATGCGGTCGGCAGTGACCACCACTTCGGAAGGGAACGGCTTGAGCGTGGTCCAGATCACGCCGTGCTGGCGCGCGACCACGAACTGGCCCTGCGAGCGCAGCGGGTTCTTGAAGCCGCTGACCTGCTTTTCCTGGCTGAACTGGCCACGCAGTACCTCCGGCCGCGCCACCGCCTGGGTGATCGCATCGATGGCGGGGTCGGCGGCCTGCACCTGTGGTGCGGCAACGAAGATCAGCGCGCACAGCAGCACGCTCGAAAGACGGACAAGGGTGTTCACGGTGCAGGCACTCCCAGGCGTTCCCACAGTACCGGCGGGCACTGGTACAGCATTTCCTTGCTGGCCGCGTCCACCGCGACCTGGATGGTCATCGCGCGGGTCAGCACCTGGCCGCTCTGCGCATCGAGGATTTCATACTCGATCTTCAGCCGGTTCTCCCATTCCACGATGCGCGCGACCACGCGCAGGGCCTGGTTGAACAGCAGCGGCCGCACGTACTTCACCCGCGCATCGACCACCGGCCACAGGTAGCCCGATTCGAGCATCTGTGGATAGTCGTAGTCGTAGCGCCCGAGCAGCGCGCAGCGCGCGATCTCGAAGTACTTGAAGTAGTTGCCATGCCAGACCACGTTCATCGGATCGCAGTCATGGAAGGCAGGGGTCAACGCGATTTCGCCAACCCGTTCGATGGCCTCATTCACCGGCGTACAGCTCCCAACGTTGCGCGCGGATCTCCACCAGCAGTTCCCGCAGTTCGCGATCCAGCGCGCGGTCTTCTTCGACCAGGGCGATGCGCTGCCCCAGGTCGGCGTACATGGCGGCCAGACTGCCATGCAGCTGCGCATTCAGGCCAACCCGTTCGCGCAGCGCCAGGCCCTGGCGGGCAGCGATCAGCATCGCGGCCACCACCTGCTCGGTCAGCTCGATCACGCGCAGGCAGTCGCGCGCGGCAATGGTGCCCATGCTGACCTTGTCCTGGTTGTGGCACTCGGTGGAGCGCGAGAACACGCTGGCCGGCATGGTCTGCTTCAGCGCTTCGGCGGTCCAGGCCGAAACGCTGATCTGCAGCGCCTTCAGGCCATGGTTGATGGCCGCGCGCGGGCCGGTGGCTGCCGACAGGTTGGCCGGCAGGCCATGGCTGTAGCGGGCATCGACCACCAGCGCCAGCTGCCGGTCAAGCAGATCGGCAACGTTGGCCACGGTGTTCTTCAGGGTGTCCATCGCCAGTGCGATGTGGCCCCCGTAGAAGTGGCCGCCGTGCAGGATGCGCTCGCCATCGGCATCGATCAGCGGGTTGTCGTTGGCGCTGTTCAGCTCGGTTTCGATCAGCTGGCGCAGGAACGGCAGGCTATCTTCCAGCACGCCGATGACGTGCGGCGCGCAGCGCAACGAGTAGCGGTCCTGCAGGCGCTGTTCGTTGCGCGGCGGGCGTTCGCTGTGCAGGTCGCTGCGCAGGCGCGCAGCGATGCGGCCCTGGCCCGGGTGTGGCTTGGCGGCGAACAGAGTTTCGTCGAAGTGGTGCGCGTTGCCGTCGCTGGCGAGCACGTTGAACGCGGTCAACCGCGTGGCCATGCGGGCCAGGTAATCGGCGCGCTGCCAGGCCAGGCAGGCCAGGCCGGTCATCACCGCGGTGCCGTTCATGATCGCCAGACCTTCCTTCGGCCGCAGCTTCAGCGGGGTCATGCCGATCTTCGCCAGCACTTCGGCCGCCGGCTGCACGCGGCCGTCGTGCAGCACCTCGCGCTCGCCGCACAGCACCGCCGCCACGTACGACAGCGGGGTCAGGTCCCCGCTGGCACCGACCGAGCCTTCGGCCGGGATCATCGGCAGCACATCGTGCTGCAGCAGCGTGGCCAGGCCTTCCAGCAGCGGCACGCTGACGCCGGACATGCCGCGCACCAGCGAGGCCAGGCGCGCAGCCAGCACCGCACGGGTCTCGACCGGGTCCAGGTAACGGCCCAGGCCGCAGCCGTGATAGGTGTACAGGTGGTGCGGCAGCTCGGCCACCAGCGCCGGCGGGATGTTCACCGTGCACGAGTCGCCGTAGCCGGTGGTCACGCCGTAGATCACGCCATCCTCGCGCAACAGGCGGTCGAGGAAGTCGGCACCGCGCTGGATGTGCGCGCGGAAGCCCGGTGCGTCGCTCAGTGCGGCCTGGCACTGGCGCTGGGCCAGGGCAACCACGTCTTCGATGGTCAACGGTGCATCGCCAAAGCGGCACACGGGTACGGCGTCAGTCGTCATGCGGAGCCTGATCCCAGAAGGGGAAGAAATTGAACCAGTCCAACGGGGACTGGATGACCTGGAGTTCCAGCCAGCGCGCGAAGCGCTGTGCCTGCTCGGCCAGCGCGGCGTCGCGCGAGCCACGCGGCAGTACGATGCGTTCGGCGAACTGTTCGAATGCCACTCGATAGCCGTCGCCCTCGTGCAGGCAGGCCATGGTGTAGACCGGGCACCCCAGTGCCGCGGCGAGCACATAGGCGCCGATCGGGAACGGCGCGCGGTGGCCCAGGAAATCGGCGGTGACGCTGCGGCCACCCTGTACCGGCGTGCGGTCGCCGACGATGGCAACGAAGCCCCCCGCCGCCACGCGCTCGGCCAGCATCACCGCCGTGGCCGGCCCCATTTCGGTCACCTGCACCAGTTCCACCGCCGCCAGCGGGTCCAGCCGCTGCAGCAAACGGTTGAAGCGCTGCGCGTGCGCGGTATGCACCAGCACGGTGATGCGGAATCCCGGCACCTGCTCGGCAAGCACCTGGCACAGCTCCAGGCAGCCGATGTGCGCGGTGAGGATCAGCCCGCCCTCGCGGCGCGCGATCTTCTGCAATACCAGGTCGCGGTGCAGGTGGATGCGGTCGGCCGGGTAGCGCCCGCCCAGGCCGAGGATCTTGTCCAGCATCGTGTCGGCGAAGGCGAAGAAGTGGCGCAGGCTGTCACGCCGTGTCGGCGCGCGGCCGAGCACGCCGCTGTGCGCCTGCAGCCGCTGCAGGTACTGCATCGAGGCCTGGCGCCCTACACGGTTGCCCAGCCAATGGCAGGCCACCACTGGCCACACGCACAGGCGGAACGGCCAGCGCCCGAACCAGCGGTGCACCCAGCACAGGAACAGCACGCCGGCCACCGACGTCGATTCGCCGATGTCGGCCCAGTGCGGGGCGCCCTGCGCGGCCGCCATCTCAGCGCTGCCCCCGCAGGCGGCGCCACAGCAGGCGCGGCGCACGCCAGAGCATGCCGAAGAACAGGCGGGTATGCATGCGGCTGATGCGCACGTTGTCGCGCCACACATCGAAGTGCGACACGCCATCGGACGGATAGGTCACCCGCGTGGCCAAGTGCTCGACCGGCAGCCGGCGCCAGTACAGGCGCACCATTATTTCGGTATCGAAATCCATGCGCCGGCCGATGGTCTCTTCACCGATCAGGCGCAGCACCGGCGGCAGCGGATACACGCGGAAACCGCACATGGTGTCGCGCAGGTGCAGCGACAGCGTGTTGATCCAGACCCAGATGTGGGTGGCGTAGCGGCCATACAGGCGCGCCTTGGGAACACTGGCGTCGTAAGCCGGAATGCCGCAGATCACCGCCTCGGGATGGGCGCGCGCGGCTTCGATGAAGCGTGGCAGGTCAGCGGTATCGTGCTGGCCGTCGGCATCGATCTGCAGCACGTGGCTGTAGCCACGCGCGCCGGCCTCGGCAAAACCGGCCAGCATCGCCCCGCCCTTGCCCTGGTTGATGTCCAGGCGCAGCAGGTCGACGCCCTGGCGCTGTGCCAGCGCGCGCAGCACCGCCGCGCAGCCATCATGCGAACCATCGTCGACCAGCAGGCAGGGCAGCCCCGCGGCCTGCACGCCATCGACCACCGCCGCGATGGCGTGCTCGTGGTCATAGACGGGAATCACCACCAGTGGCGCGAATGCGGCACCGGCAACGGCCGGATCAGTCCGCATCAGCGAAAACCACCCTGCCGCTGGCATGCACACCGTGGCTGGAGGTGTAGCGGAAGGCCAGCACGTTGCGTGCGGCATCCCAGTCCAGCTGCAGGGTCAACTCGTCACCGGGGCGGGCAACATGCTGGAATTTCACCGCATCCATGCGCACGAACGCGGCCGGCATCACGAACGCCTGCCGGGCGAAGCGCACCGCCCAGTCCAGCTGCGCCACGCCGGGCAGGATTGCCGCCTGTGGGAAGTGGCCCTGGAACGGCCGCAGCGCCGGGTCCAGGGTCATGCGCAGGGTGGCGCTGGCGGCATCGCGGTGATCCCACGCCGGCACCGGCATCAACGGCTGGAACAGCGCCGCCAGCGCGGCCTGGGTCACCTTGCCCTGCGCATTGATCGGCAGCGCCTGCACCAGCCGCCAGCGGCGCGGACGGGTCACCGCGTCATGCGCGTTGGCCAGGCGTGCGCCCAGGCGCTGGCCCAGCGCCCGCCGCGCAGCGTCGCCGCCCTCCAGCAGCGCCGGGTCGGCCGGCACCACCACGGCGGCCAGCTGCTCGCGATGGCCCGGCAGGACCAGTACACGCGCGTCATCCACCTCGGCGTCCTCGCGCAGCGCGCGTTCCAGCGCATCCAGCGATACCCGGCGTTCCTCGATCTTGACGATGCGGTCGGCCCGGCCCAACAGGCGGAAGCGGCCGTCGGCCAGGGCTTCAACACGGTCCTGGGTGCGCCACCAGTCAGGGGTGTCCAGATGCGCGGAGGCCACCGCCAGGCAGCCGTCGTCGATCCGCCACTGCACGCCCGGCAACGGCTGCCACGGCGGCAGGTCGGTGTCCCAGCGGCGCCAGGCGATGCCGCCGGTCTCGCTGCTGCCGTAGACCTCGGTCGGGGCCACGCCCAGCCACTGCCGCACCTGTCGTGCCGCTTCTTCCGGCAGTGGGCCACCGGAGGAGAACACCGCGCGCAGGCGGCCGTGCAGGCTGGCCCAGTCGAGCTGCTCGGGCAGGCGCTTGAGGTGGGCCGGCGTTGCCACCAGCACCGTGTCGGTACCGGCCAGCGCGCCGACCAGGTCTTCGTGGAAGAACCGGCGCGGATGGATCAGGCGGCCGGCGGCCAGTGGCCACAGCACGCGGAACAACAGCCCGTAGATGTGCTGGTGGGAGACCGTGCCATGGACCTGCACACCCTCCATCTGCGCGCCGAACGCGGCCTGCAGCGCCTCCACCTCGCGCGCCAGCTGGTCCAGCCGCTTGCCGATCGCACTGGGCTGGCCGGTGCTGCCGGAGGTGAACACGCACAGCTCGCAGGCGCGCTCGTCCAGCGCCTGCAGCCCGTCGTCCAGCACAGCATCCGGTGCGGCCAGCGGGCGGTAATCGGCACAGACATCACCGGCGAAACCGCTCACCTGCGGCTGCAACGCCTGCAGCGTGGCCGGCAGGTTGTCGGCGGCCAGGAACACCCGCTTGCCGGCATGCCAGGCACCGAACAGCGCCGCGGCAAAGGCCACGGCGTCATCGAAGTACAGGGCCCAGTCGCGGCCTTCGGCCGCCGCAAAGGCGGCGCGCCAGGCCAGCACGCGCTGGCGGAAGCCGGCATGGTCGATCACCTCGCCATTGCAGAGGCCGACGCTGCGCTGCGGCCGGGCCTCCAGCAGCAGCCGGTCCAGGGCAATCCACTCAGCCATGCGCGTGCGCCGCCTTCACCCGCCGCCGCACCAGCCACTCCCCTGTGAACAACACGCCCATCATCACGTACGCCAACAATCCGTTGTAGAGCATCCAGGCCCGGTCCGACGCGTACAGCGCGGTCAGCAGGGCCAGGCTGCCGTTGAGAACGAAAAAGCCGCACCACACCTGGGTGACGCGGCGGGTATAGGCCACCGCGAACGGGGGCAGGTCCGGCTCCTGCAGTCGCGCCAGGCGCTCCACCAGCGGCGGCCCGAAGCGCAGGCTGGTGCCGAACACCGCCAGCATCACCGCATTGACCAGCACCGGGTACAGCTTCAGCGGCAGGGCCTGGTTGAGCACGGTGGCCAGCACGGCCAGCAGGCCAGCCCCGGCCGCGGCGGCCCACCACAATGGCTGGCGCGTGGTCAGCGCGCGCAGCAGCGCCAGGGTGAACAGCAGCAGCGACAGCCAGCGCGGCTCGAAGCGGCCCATCGCCAGGTACACCAGCAGCGGGTAGGCGAGCGAGATCGCTGCCACCACGACGGTACGTGCGCGAGCCATGGCGAAGCCGCCGGCGCTGCGGTCAGGCGGCTGCCTGGTCCGGCAGCAGTCCATGCACGACATCAACGATGTCCTGCACGGTGCGCACGGCCTTGAACGCTTCCGGCTGCAGGTTGCGGCCGAGCAGGGGCTTGAGCTGCACGATCAGGTCGACCGCATCGATGCTGTCGATGTCCAGGTCGTCATACAGGCGCGCCTCGGGGGTGATCCGGGCGGCGTCGATCTCGAAGCTGTCGGTCAGGATGCTGACGATGCGTTCGAACAGTTCATTCTTGGTCATGGCAATTCCTGGCGCCGTTACGACTGGCGGGCGGCGACGAACTCGCCGAGCGCGCGCACGCTGGAGAAATGGCGACGGGTTTCTTCCGAGTCGGCCGACAGGCTGACACCGTACTTCTTCTGCAGTGCCAGGCCCAGCTCCAGCGCGTCGATCGAATCCAGGCCGAGGCCCTCGACGAACAGCGGCGCGGTCGGATCGATGTCCTCCGGCGTGATGTCCTCCAGCGAAAGGGAGGAAATGATCAATTCCTTGATCTCGTGCTCAAGTGCTTGCACGGGGCGGATCTCCAGACAGGTCGAAATAACGAGAAAGGTGCTCGGTGACGCGGCGTGCTGCCAAGGCATCCCCCCTTGGCGAGTCGTCATCGGCCAAGAAGGGCGCGATCGGGATATCTTCGCCGATCTGCAGCCGAACGTGAAAGCGACGTGAGGGTACACGATACCACTTCTGCCCCTTGGTCAACGTGGGCGGGGTGCAGGTGATCCGCACCGGGGTGATGTCCAGCCGGCCGCGGACGGCGATGTTGGCGGCCCCGCGCTGCAGCCGCGGCGGCTGGCCCGGCACGCTGCGGGTGCCCTCCGGGAAGATCACCAGGGTGCCGCCCGCATGCACCGCGGCCACGCAGTCATCGACCAGGCCCGCCCCGTCGTCGTTGGCGATGTAGCCGGCCGCCCGCACCGGGCCGCGCATGAACGGGTTGCAGGCCACGGCCCGCTTCACCACGCAGTCGGCGTTGGGCAGCAGCGAGATCAGGCAGACCACATCGATCAGGGTCGGATGATTGGCCAGCACCAGCAGGCCGTCGCGCTGCAGGCGCTCTCCGCCCTCGATCTGGTAGGTCATCACCCCCAGCGCACGCATCAGGCGCAGGTGGCTGGCAAAGGCGACCTGGACCACGCGGCGGGCGCGGCGGCGGCGGACCACCGGGTCGCGCATCAGCAGCAGCACCGGCATCACCAGCACGCCCAGCAGCAGGCCGCCCACGCCGAACGCGGCAAAGCTCAGGCCGGTGCCGAGCACCCGCCAGGCGTGATCGAGGCGGCGCAGCGCCTCAGCCACGGCGTCCCCAGCGCCAGCGCTGGCCCTGGGCCACATGTTCCAGCGCCGGCGCGCCGGACAGCAGGAAGCGGTGCAGGTCCAACGCGTGCGGCAGCGTGCCCGGGGCGGTGTCGGCCGTGGCCGGCGCCGCGTCCCACTGCAGCGAGAGCACCGGCTGACCCGCTGTCGGTGCCGTCAATCGCCAGCACCAGGCAAAGAACGGGTCGGGTTCATCAGCGAACGTCGCGTAAATCTCGGGAAGGGGCGACTCGTAGACGACCACCCGCACCTCGCGCGCACCATCGGCCAGCAGACCGGCGGCCTCCAGGCAGGCGGCCTCGACCGTGGCCTGTCCAGCGGCCAGCGCCAGGTAGTTGCCGCGGTGGCCGCGGGCGATCGAGTACAGGGCAGCGATCGCGTTGTGCACCGACAGGCCGAACCCGGTCGGGGACAAAGGCTGATCGCTGGCCAGCGCCCCCAGCAGGTCCATCGAACGGGCCACGTCACCGTGGCGGCTGGCGAACACCAACGGGACCTGGCTGTCCGCGCCCTGCCCATCCTCGCACCAGCAGGCGGTCTGGATCGCCATCCGGCCCAGCCGCTCGATGCGGCGGCGCTGCATCGCCGGGATCTCGGCCAGCGCCGGCGTGTCTTCGCCCTGCGGCAGGTATGGCGCACCGGCCCAGCCCAACCACTGGCTACGCTCGCTCAGGCCGGGCGCCCAGGCGGCCCAGTCGACGATGGAGAATTCAATCATTTAGCGACGGTGCTTCAATGGGAGAACGATAGGCACGAGCCATTACGGCGACGCGCGGCGGCCCCCCATTCCTGCAGCCGTGCGTCCGTCCAGGACGTCGCCGGCTGCCCCCCTGGCTGCCGGAAAGGAGCGCACGCTAGCACGTCCTGCCCGGGGTGTGCAGGTTTCACATTCCCCAACACGGGGCCCGGCACCGGCGGGCCCCGCTTTCAACCCATCAGTGGTAGCCGGTATCGGCGTGCACCTTGCCGCGGAACACCCGGTACGACCACGCCGTATAGCCGAGGATGACCGGCAGCAGAATGACCAGCCCGACCAGGGTGAAGCCCAGCGAGGAGGCCGGCGCGGCGGCCTGCCACAGGGTCATCGACGGCGGCAGCAGGTACGGCCACATGCCCAGTACCAGGCCAAGGAAACCGAGCACGAACAGGGCCAGGCTGAGCAGGAACGGTGGCAGGTCGCGGCGCGGATGGGTCGCGCTGCGCCACAGCGCGGCAGCCACCGCCAGGGTCAGGAGCGGCACCGGCGAGAGCCACCAGAAGTTGCCGTCGCTGAACCAGCGTGCCATCAGCCGCGAATCGAGGAACGGCAGCCAACTGCTGACCAGCCCCATCGCCGCGATCACCGCCACCACCAGCGGGCGGGTCATCTGCCGCGCCAGCGCCTGTACGCGCCCTTCGGTCTTCAGGATCAGCCAGGTGCTGCCCAGCAGCGCATAGCCGGCCACCAGCGCAGCACCGGTCAGCATCGCGAACGGGCTGAACCAGGCGAACGCGCCGCCCTGGTAGGCACCGTCCACCAGCGGGATGCCCTGCACCAGGGTGCCCAGGATCACGCCCTGGGCAAAGGTCGCCAACAGCGAGCCGAGGCCGAACGCCACGCTCCACAGCCGGCGCGACCGGTGTGCCTTGAAGCGGAACTCGAACGCCACGCCGCGGAACACCAGCGCCACCACCAGCAGCAGCACCGGCAGGTACAACGCCGACAACAGCACCGCATAGGCCTTCGGGAACGCCGCCAGCAGCCCGGCGCCGCCCAGTACCAGCCAGGTCTCGTTGCCGTCCCAGATCGGCGCGGCGGTGTTCATCATCAGGTCCAGCTGCTCCTCGTCCTCGGCGAACGGGGCCAGGATGCCGATGCCGAGCACGAAGCCGTCCAGCACCACGTACATCAGCACGCCGAAGCCGATCACCGCGAACCACGCCACCGGCAGCCAGGTCATCAGGTCCATGTCAGCGCTCCTCCAGCGGTTCGTCGGCCGCCGACAGCGGGCGTGCCGGGGTGTGGCTGCCATGGTCCAGCGACGGCCCCTCGGCATACGGCTGCGGCCCGTGGCGCAGGATCTTCACCAGGTACCAGATGCCCCAGCCGAACACGAAGGCATAGCCAACCACGTACACGCCCAGCGACAACGCCGTCATCCACGCGCTCTGCGGGCCGACCGCATCGGCGGTGCGCAGCAGGCCATACACCACCCATGGCTGTCGGCCCATCTCGGTGACGAACCAGCCGGACAGCAGCGCGATGAAGCCGCTGGGCAGCATCCAGTTCCAGCCGCGCAGCAGCCACGGCGAATCGAGCAGCCTGTTCCGCCACAGCTGGAACGCCGATACCCAGGCCAGCAGCAGCATCAGCGTGCCCAGCCCGACCATGATGCGGAAGGCGAAGAACACCGGCGTCACCGGCGGCCGCTCGCTGGCCGGTACCGAGGTCAGCGGGTCGAAGGTGCCGTCCAGGCTGTGGGTCAGGATCACGCTGCCCAGCTTCGGGATGGCCACTTCGAAATCGTTGCGCTCTTCCTTCTCGTTGGGCAGCGCGAACACCACCAGCGGTACGCCCTCGCCTTCCCGGGTTTCATGCCAGTGCGCTTCCACCGCCGCGATCTTCATCGGCTGGTGCTTGAGCGTGTTCAGGCCATGCATGTCGCCGACGAAGATCTGCACCGGCACGGTCAGCGCGGCGAATGCAACGGCGGCGATCAGCATGCGCCGGCCCGCTTCCACGTGCGTGCCCCTGCGCAGGTACCACGCACCCACGCCACCGATCACGAAACAGGTGGTGATGAACGAGCCCAGCGCCATGTGCGCCAGGCGGTAGGGGAACGAGGGATTGAACACCACCCGCCACCAGTCCACCGGATGCACGATGCCGTTGACCATCTCGTAGCCGGCCGGCGTATGCAGCCAGCTGTTGGACGACAGGATCCAGAACGTGGAGAACAGCGTGCCCAGCGCGACCATGCAGGTGGACAGGAAATGCAGGCGCGGCGAGACGCGGCCCCAGCCGAACATCATCACGCCGAGGAAGCTGGCTTCCAGGAAGAACGCGGTCAGCACCTCGTAGGTCAGCAGCGGGCCGATGACCGTACCGGCCACCTCGCTCAGCCGCGGCCAGTTGGTGCCGAACTGGAACGCCATGACGATGCCGCTGACCACGCCCATGCCGAACGACACCGCGAAGATCTTCTGCCAGAAGAAATACAGCTCGCGCCACACGGGCAACTTCGTGCGCAGCCAGCGCCATTCGATGAAGGCCAGCCAGCTGGCCGTGCCGATGGTGAAGGCCGGAAACAGCACGTGGAAACTGATGACGAATCCGAACTGGATCCGGGACAACAACAACGCGTCCAAGGGACGCCTCCTGCCTGCGACCGGTGGGATACCGGACCACTTTAGGAGGATTTCGTTAAGGTGGGATGCGACCGGGTGACGCGCTGCTTCACTTTGTCGCAGGCGGAAGGCCTGCCAGGCATGGCCCAACACCACGGATTAAGCGCTTTGGTAGCTGCCAACCTTGGTTGGCACACACACCCAAACGCCGACCAAGGTCGGCATCTACCAGCAGCGATTGGAGCGGCCCATCACCCGGCGGGTGCCTCAGTGCCAGAAATACCAGGCCGCTGCAGCCAGCAGCGCGCCAAACAACAGCACCTGCACCACCACATAGACCACACCACTGTCGCGCGACTCAGCGGCAATGCGCTTCTGCAGCGCCTCGCTCACATCCGGCGTTGCTTCCTGCTGCGCCTGCTCACGCAACGCCTGTGCCAGCGCGCGCGCTTCCGCATCGCGAGGGTCGGTCGGTCGGTTCACAGCAGCTCTCCGGCGGTGGCATGCCGCGTCAGTTCCTGCTTCAGGACCTGGCGCGCGCGGTGCAGGTGGCTCTTGATGGTACCGCGTGCCAGCCCGGTCACCTGTTCGATCTCGGCCAGATCGAAATCCTCCAGGTAATGCAGGCCGACGATCAGGCGCTGCGGCGCGCTCAGCCGTTCCAGTGCCGCGCCAAGCTGGCGCCCGGCCTGCAGGGCCTCGCTCAACTCGGCGGGCCCGGGGCCTTCATCGCCGATCCCCAGTTCCTCCGGCACCTCCACCGCCACCATCCATTGCGCCTCCAGCCGCCGCCGGCGCAGATGCTGCAGTGCAGTGGTGTAGGCGACCCGGGAAACCCAGGTGCGCAGCGAGGATTCAAAACGAAACCGGTGCAGCTGGCGGAACACCGCAAGGAAGGTTTCCTGCAGCAGGTCGGCGACCTGGTCGCGGTCGCCCACCATGCGTCCGATCACATGCGCGCAGGTGCGCTGGTGGGTCTCCACCAGCTGCGCGAAGGCCGCCTGCGAGCCATCGATGATGGCCCGCACCAGGGCCTGGTCCGCATCCAGCGGTTCGGCGGGTGCCGCCGTCGCCGCTGCATCGTGGCGGCGGCGGCCCCGCAGTGCCGACAGCGCTTCGCCGAGCAGGCTCATGCGCGGGGCGCCCCCTGTGCCCGTGGCATGTCCTGGCTCAGCCCTTGCGTGCGGCGGGACGGGTGAAGTGCCAGGCCAGCAGCTGGCCCAGGCCGGCACTGCCGACCAGCGCGGCGGCGGCGCCAAAGGTCAGGTCACGGGCACCGATGGCTTCCAGCAGGGCCATGGCCAGGGCCAGGCAGACCAGGCTGATGCCCCAGCGAAGCGCGCCCTGGCGGCGGCGCTCTTCTTCCAGCACGGCCAGCGAGCGGATCACTTCCTCCGGCACGTGCGGGGCCACCAGCTTGCTGCGCGCGCGGGCATCGGCAATGGCGTGGATCGCGTAGGCGATGCAGATGAAGAGGGTGATCGGGATCAGTTCCTGCATGGTCGGGCTCCTGTTCGGTGGATGATGCGGGTTCAGGAGAATGGATGCGCGAGGCCGGCCAGCGGTTGCACTACTTTGCCAATCCCGCTGCCATGACCTGTGGCCCCTGCCCCCGGCCCTTGCGGCTGCTACGCTTGGCCGGTTTTCCTCTACTGGTGCCGTCCGCCCATGTCCCGAGTGCTGCCCCTGTCCCTCCTGCTGTCGGCCGTGCTGGCCGCACCGGCCGCGCATGCCGCGCCGACGCCGATCACCATCGAACAGGCCATGGCCGACCCGGACTGGATCGGCCCGCCAGTCGAGAAGGCCTGGTGGTCGTGGAACAGCCAGCAGGTGGAGTACCAGCTCAAGCGCAACGGCAGCCCGGTACGCGATACCTTCCGCCAGCCGGTGGCCGGTGGCGTGGCCACACAGGTGGCCGATGACCAGCGCGGCACCCTGGACGTGGCCGAGCCGGTCTACGACCGCAGCCGCAGCCGCAACGCCTTCGTGCGCAATGGCGATGTGTTCGTGCGCGACCTGCGCAGCGGTGCGCTGACCCAGCTCACCCGCAGCAACGAGCGCGCGGGCAACGTGAACTTCGCCGCCGACAATGGCGTGATCTGGCGCGTCGGCCAGAACTGGTTCCACTGGACCGCCGCCAGCGGCGTGCAGCAGGTGGCCAGCCTGAAGGCCGAAAAGGATCCGCGTACGCCGCCGAAGGCCGACGTGCTGCGCGACCAGCAGCTGCGCACGCTGGAAACCCTGCGCCGCGACCGCGAGCAGCGCGAAGCACTGAAGGACCAGGACCAGCGCTGGCGCCAGGCCGACCCGACCCGCGCACCGGGCCCGGTGTACCTGGGCGCCGACCTGGAGATCGCCGACAGCGTGCTGTCGCCTGACCTGACCCACCTGATCGTGGTGACCAAGCCGAAGGACTTCGATGACGGCCGTGGCGGCAAGATGCCGCTGTACGTGACCGAGTCGGGCTACGAGGAAACCGAGGACACCCGCACCCGCGTCGGCCGTAACGGCTTCGAGCCGCACACGCTCTGGTACGTGGACGTGCGCACCGGCAAGGCCGAAAAGCTCTCGCTGGCCAGCCTGCCGGGCATCAGCACCGACCCGCTGGCCGAACTGCGCCGCAAGGCCGGCAAGGACGCGCTGAAGGGCGAGCGCAGCGTGCAGGTGATGAGCGACTTCATGGGCGGTGGCATCCGCTGGAGCGCCGATGGCCAGCAGGCCGCCGTGATGCTGCGTGCCAACGACAACAAGGACCGCTGGATCATCAGCGTCAATGCCGCCGACGGCCGCGTGCAGAACCGCCACCGCCTGACCGACAACGCCTGGATCAACTGGGGCTTCAACGATTTCGGCTGGATGGCCGATGGCCGCACGCTGTGGCTGCTGTCCGAGGAATCGGGCTTCTCGCACCTGTACACCCAGGCCGGCACCGCCAAGCCGCAGGCGCTGACCAGCGGCAAGTGGGAAACCTCGGCGCCGGTGCCGTCGGCCGATGGCAAGGGCTTCTACTTCCTGTGCAACCAGCAGGCGCCGCATGACTACGAAGTCTGCGCGGTCGACACCGGCAGCCGCCAGGTGCGCGAGCTGACCAGCCTCAACGGCGTGGAGGATTTCTCGCTGTCGCCGGACGGCCAGCAGCTGCTGGTGCGTTACTCCGGTGCCTACCTGCCGCCGCAGCTGGCGGTGTTGCCCAGTGCCGGTGGCCAGGCACGCGTGCTGACCGACACCCGCACCGCCGACTACAAGGCACGCCAGTGGATCCAGCCGAAGCTGGTCGCGGTACCGTCCAAGCACGGTGCCGGCGTGGTCTGGGCCAAGTACTACGAGCCGGAAAACAAGGAACCGGGGAAGAAGTACCCGATCGTGATGTTCGTGCACGGCGCCGGCTACCTGCAGAACGTGCACCAGCGCTACCCGGCCTACTTCCGAGAGCAGATGTTCCACAACCTGCTGGTGCAGAAGGGCTACATCGTGCTGGACATGGATTACCGCGGCAGCGAGGGCTACGGCCGCGACTGGCGCACGGCCATCTACCGCAACATGGGCCACCCGGAACTGGAGGACTACAAGGACGGCCTGGACTGGCTGGTCGACACCCAGCAGGGCGACCGTGACCACGCCGGTATCTACGGTGGCTCCTACGGCGGTTTCATGACCTTCATGGCGCTGTTCCGTGCGCCGGGCACCTTCAAGGCCGGCGCCGCGCTGCGCCCGGTGGTCGACTGGCACAACTACAACCACGGCTACACCAGCAACATCCTCAACACGCCGGACATCGACCCGGAGGCGTACCGTGTGTCCTCGCCGATCGAGTACGCGCAGAACCTGCAGGACAACCTGCTGATCGCCCACGGCATGATGGATGACAACGTGTTCTTCCAGGATTCGGTGAACCTGACCCAGCGCCTGATCGAGCTGCACAAGGACAACTGGTCGATCGCGCCGTACCCGCTGGAACGCCACGGCTACGTGCGCGCCGATTCCTGGCTGGACCAGTACAAGCGCATCCTCAAGCTGTTCGAGCAGAACCTGAAGTGAGCACCACCGCGGCCACGATCCGGATCGTGGCCGCAGTCATCCTGGATGACCGCGGCCGGGCGCTGCTGGTGCGCAAGCACGGTGCCCGCCGCTTCATCCAGCCCGGTGGCAAGCCCGAACCCGGCGAAGCACCGCTGCAGGCGCTGGCCCGCGAGCTGGACGAAGAACTGGGCGTACAACTGTGCGCCGATGCCGCCATCGCGCTGGGCACGTTCGAGGACTGGGCGGTGAACGAGCCCGGCCATCGCGTGCAGGCACAGGCGTGGTGGGTGCAGGTGCACGGCACGCCGCAGGCACGCGCCGAGATCACCGAACTGGCCTGGGTGCCGCTGCAGCCGCCGCATGGCCTGCCCTTGGCACCCTTGAGCGAACACCATATCCTGCCGGCGGTCGCCACCCGGGTGACGGCCCGCTGAGCAGGCGGGCGCCGACTGCAAGGACATCGGATGTCAATGTCGATCCCGTCGATCCCCTCGCCGCCGTCCCCGGCCTATCACGCCTGGGTGCGCCCGGTGGCACAGGCCTCGTTCTGGCTGTCACTGCTGCTGACGGTCTACTTCGTGCTGCAGGGACTGGTGCTGTGGCCGCTGCACAACCTCGCGCTGTGGCGCCTGGTGGAAAGCGAAGTGCAGCACCAGCAGCTGCACAGCCTGATCTGGCTGCTGGCGCATCCGGTCGCCGCATCAATGGTCGTCGCGCTGTTGTGCCTGGCCTCGACGGTGTCCAGCTGGGGCCTGCTGCGTGAACGTCGCTGGGGCCTGTGGAGCTTCGTGGTACTGCTGCTGCTGAGTGGCTTGACCAACTTCGCGGCCGCCTGGTGGCTGGACCTGTTCATGGGCGACTTCATTCCGCTGCTGGCCGATGACCCGGCCCTGCTGCAGGAGCTGCAGCTGAAACGCTGGCTGATCACGCTGACCGTGGTCGGCATGTCGTTCGTGCTTCTCGGCCTGCAGGGCTGGCTGGCCTGGCGCCTGCTGCGACCGGATGTGCGCTCGCGCTTCCACTGACTCCAACCCGGCGTGCGCGGGTCCCCGGCACCGCCCGGCGTTCTTCCTTTGATCGTCAAGGAGACGACATGCGCACAATGCGCTCACTCACGCCGTACCGCCACTGGATGGCCTGGGCGTTGCTGCTCGCCGCGCCGGTAGCCGCCGCCGCACAGTCGCCGCAATGTGGCCTGTTCAAGGCCGACGAAGGCAGCAGCACGCTGCGCGTCAGCTCATCCAACCGTGGCGAGCAGAAGCACTTCGGCAGCGCACCCACGCCGGTCGCTTTCCAGCAGATCGAAGGGAAGCTGCAACTGGTCAATCTGGAATACGGCCTGCCCAGCGCGCTGCAGGTGCGCGACCGTGGCCGCACCCTCGAGGTGGACGGCACGATCTACAACCTGCAGGCGCCTGCACAGTGCGCCGCAGCCGCCACGCCGGCTGCGGGCAGCTGCCTGGCCGATGCGGCGGCCTGCCTGGACAACCGCCACGAGGCGACCCCGACCGCGCTGGAAGCGGCGTGCCGGGAAGGCGTGCCGGGCATGTGCCTGCAGCTGGCCGATCGCTGGCATGACGAGGCCAGGGCGCCGGCCACGCCGGATGAGGCGCAACAACAGGCCATCCTCGATACCGCACTGGCCGGCATCGCACTGCCTGCGCCGTGCCGGGATGGCGGCTTCAGCAACGAAACACCGGCCTGTGCAGCGGCGCTGGAAGCGGATCCGGCGCTGCAGGAGCAGATCGTCAAGGCCGCGATGGGCGCGGCGATGGTCGAAGCCGTGAGCTCCGTGCTGTCACCATCCACGCCGGTGGTGATGCCAGCCGTGCAGCGCCAGCAGCTGTTGCAGTTGTGCCAGCAGGTCAGCCATGGCGGCTTCTGCAGCCGCGCGGCCGAGCTCTCGTGGGAGTCCGGAGATCACTTGCAGGCGGTGCAGGCACTGGCCGTAGCGTGCGCACCCGGCAATGACAGCGCCGCCTGTGAGCGCCTGCCTGCGTTGCAGGCGCTGGGCACCTCGTTGCGGCCGCAGCCGGCAACGGCACTGCCCTGTGGCAACTTCCACGCCGAGGGTGGCCTGATGGACACGCTGGACTTCGGCGATGCGGGACGGGTCGGCATCGGCTGGGACAGCCAGCTGCGTGCCCGTGTCGAAGACGGCGACATCCGCATCCGCCACGACAAGGGCGGTGACTTCGTGCTGCGCCCGTTGCCCGGGGGGCAGCTGCTGGGCCTGGACACGTGGACCCGCTTCCAGGTATTCGTGCCGACCGGCGAGGGCGCGAGCACCTGCAGCCCGCCGAAACACTACACGGTGCTGCCGCTGCCACGGGACTGCCCGCAGGCACTGGCCAGCGGCGGTGCCGAAGCGTGCTGCGCGGAGGGCAAGCTGCAGGGCTGCAACATCCTCGGTAACCGCCTTGCCCTGTCCGGCCAGTGGCGACAGGCCGCAGAGCACTACGCCACCGTGTGCCGTGCCGGTGTCCGCGAGGGCTGCGAGAACCTGGTCGCGGCGCAGGGCCACAGCGGCGACGTCGATGCCCACGCGACGCTGGAGCGGCTGTGCACTGCCGACCGCAGCGGGCGCCACGTCGCCTGCGACGTGCTGGACACCGGAAACTGGAGCGCCCTGGAGCTGGGTCGCGTCCTGCAGGAGGCGGTGGACGGTGCCGCCGCGGGCGACACTCCGGCGCCGCGTGCTTCCAACCGCAAGCGCTGAGCCTGCCAGCGCCTGTCCGCAGCGTTGCCCGGGCCCTGCGGTAAAGTAGCGCCATGAACGAATTCGAGCGCGTGCGCGCCTACCTCACCGAGCTGCAGGACCGCATCTGTGCGGCGATCGAGGCCGTCGATGGCCGGGCCCGCTTCCAGGAAGACCTGTGGCAGCGTGCCGAGGGTGGTGGTGGGCGTACCCGCGTGCTGCGCGACGGCGCGGTATTCGAGCAGGCCGGCATCGGCTTCTCCGACGTGGCCGGCAGCCGCCTGCCGCCGTCGGCCTCGGCCAACCGCCCGGAACTGGCCGGCGCCTCCTGGCGCGCCACCGGCGTGTCGCTGGTGTTCCACCCGCTCAATCCCTACGTGCCGACCACCCATGCCAACGTGCGCTTCTTCCAGGCGCAGCGCGACGGCGAAGTGGTGGCCAGCTGGTTCGGCGGCGGCTTCGACCTGACCCCGTTCTACCCGTTCGACGAGGACGTGCAGCATTGGCACCGGGTCGCACGCGACCTGTGCACGCCGTTCGGCGAAGAACGCTATGCCGCGCACAAGCGCTGGTGCGACGAGTACTTCTTCCTGCGCCACCGCAATGAAACGCGCGGCGTCGGCGGCCTGTTCTTCGATGACCTGCACGGCGACTTCGAGCGCGATTTCGCTTATCTGCGTGCGGTCGGCGATGGCTTCCTCGATGCGTACCTGCCGATCGTGCAGCAGCGCAAGGACGCCCTCTATGGCGAGCGCGAACGCGAGTTCCAGCTGTACCGCCGCGGCCGCTACGTGGAATTCAACCTGGTCTATGACCGCGGCACCCTGTTCGGGCTGCAGAGCGGCGGCCGCAGCGAAAGCATCCTGATGAGCCTGCCGCCGCGGGTGCGCTGGGAGTACGGCTTCTCGCCTGAACCCGGCAGTGCCGAATCGCGCCTGGCCGACTACCTGGTGCCGCGCGACTGGCTCTGAGGGATGTCGTCGTGCGGGGCGTGGGCTCGGCGCTGCTCAGCTGCCCTTCCGCGCGATGATGGTGATGTGCCCGGTCGTCTCCAGCAGGGCGATCTGTACGTCTTCGATCTGCAGCCCGCCCTGCTGGCGCAGCGCGGCGTCGAAATCTGCACGGCTGATCAGTTCGCGGCGGAGAACGCCCTCCAACAGCCGGCCATCACGCGCGATCACGGTGGGCTCTCCTTCGATCATCCGCTCCATGCGCCGATTGCGGGTGGTCAACCAGCCCACCCCATAGTTCAGCACGATCAGGGTGGCCGCCAGCAGCAGGCCACCGCCCAGCGAGGTGTCGGTGCCCAGCAGCGCGTTCTGCACCGCGTTGCCCAGCAGCACGATCAGCAGCACGTCGAAGGGCGTGATCTGCCCCAGAGCCCGCTTGCCGCCCAGCCGGACCATGCCCAGCACCACGACATAGACCACGACCGCGCGCAGGATGAATTCCCACCACGGCATGGCCAGGGCGAACAGGTCGGGCATGGTCTTCCCCTGGGGAGCGATGGCCCAGCCTAGCACCTGGGGTCAGATCCCTTTGCCCGACGGGCAAAGGGATCTGACCCCATCCGAGGTTCCGGCGGCACAAATAAAAAGCCCCGCTGACCAGGGGGAGGTCAACGGGGCCGGGGAACGGGCACTTGGGGAGGAGTCCCCGTTCCGAGATCTGCTCCAGGGGATGGGAGAGATCCACAACAGGCATTGCGCCTGTCGGGAGTTATAGAAGCACTCCGAACACTAACGGTTCGTGAAGGGGCCCCATTTAATGAATTTCAATCGGGGCAACATTCATAGTCGAGTCAGAAACACCCGACTCATGAACAAATTCACGTCGTTTTCGGCCTGAAACACCGTCAGTGTGCTTCGTCCCAGTTGTTGCCGACGCCCGTGTCGACCACCAGCGGCACCCGCAGTTTGGCCGCTTGCGACATGCGCTTCACCACCTGCAAACGCAAGTCTTCAACAAAACTGCTTTCGGTTTCGAACACCAGTTCATCGTGCACCTGCAGGATCATCCGTGCCGGTGCCCCGCTGTCGCGCAGCCACTGGTCCACATCCACCATCGCGCGCTTGATGATGTCGGCGGCAGTGCCCTGCATCGGCGCGTTGATCGCCGCGCGCTCCGCACCGGCGCGCAGGCCCTGGTTGCGGGCATGAATGTCGTTCAGGTACAGGCGGCGGCCGAACAGGGTTTCCACGTAGCCCTGGTCACGGGCCTGCTGGCGCATCCGCTCCATGAAGTCGCGCACGCCGGGGTAGCGGCTGAAGTACAGGGCCACGTAGTCCTGCGCCTGGCCACGGTCGATGCCCAGGTTGCGGGCCAGGCCGAACGCGCTCATGCCATACATCAGGCCGAAGTTGATCGCCTTGGCGGCGCGGCGCTCGTTCGGGGTCACCTCCTCCAGCGTGCGCCCGAACACCTCGGCGGCGGTGGCGCGGTGCACGTCGGCACCCTGCTCGAAGGCACGCACCAGGCCCGGGTCTTCGGAAAGGTGCGCCATGATCCGCAGCTCGATCTGCGAATAGTCGGCCGCCAGCAGCTGGAAGCCTTCCGGCGCCACGAACGCGCGGCGGATACGGCGGCCATCCTCGGTGCGGATCGGGATGTTCTGCAGGTTCGGGTCCGAGGAGGACAGGCGGCCGGTGGCGGCACCGGACTGGTGGTAGCTGGTATGCACCCGGCCGGTGTCCGGGTTGACCATCTCCGGCAGCTTGTCGGTGTAGGTGCTGCGCAGCTTGGCCAGCCCGCGGTAGTCGAGGATCACCCGCGGCAGCTCATGCTGGTCGGCAATCGCCTCCAGCGCCTCTTCATTGGTGCTGGGCTGGCCCTTCGGGGTCTTCACCACCGCCGGCAGCTTCAGCTCGTCGAACAGCACCGCCTGCAGCTGCTTGGGCGAATCCAGGTTGAAGCTGCGCCCGGCCAGCTCGGTGGCCTTCTGCTGCGCGGCCAGCATGCGCGAGGACAGGTCCTGGCTCTGCCGGCGAAGTTCGTCGGTGTCGATCCGCACGCCATTGGCTTCAATGCTGGCCAGCACCGGCACCAGCGGCATCTCGATGTTGCGGTACACGCTGTCCAGCGCCGGCTCGGCCAGCAGCTGCGGCTGCAACGCGTGGTGCAGGCGCAGGGTGATGTCGGCGTCTTCGGCCGCATAGCGGCTGGCTTCGTCGATGCCTACCTGCGAGAACGGGATCTGCTTGGCGCCCTTGCCGGCCACGTCCTCGAACTTGATGGTGCTGTAGCCCAGGTAACGCAGGGCCAGCGAATCCATGTCGTGGCGGGTGGCGGTGGAATTGAGCACGAAGCTCTCGAGCATGGTGTCATCGTGGTAGCCCTGCACCGCCACGCCGTGGCGGCGCAGCACATGCAGGTCGTACTTGCCGTGCTGGCCCAGCTTCTTCTTCGCCGGGTCCTGCAGCGCCGGGCGCAGTGCGTCCAGCACCTGCTGCATCGGCAGCTGGGCCGGCGCACCCGGGTAATCGTGGCCGACCGGAATGTACGCCGCCCTGCCCGGCTCGACGGCCAGGCTGATGCCCACCAGGCGCGCGCGCATCGCGTCCAGCGCGTCGGTCTCGGTATCGAAGCTGATCAGGTCGGCCTGCTGCAGGCGTTCGACCCAGGCCTGCAGCTGCTCGGCGGTCAGCACGGTCTCGTATTCACCCGGCACGGACAGTGCCGGATCCAGCGTGCCGGCGGCGGGCGCCTCGACGCTGCCTCGCGCGAAGCCGGCCGCAGTGCCACGCAGGCTCGGGGTCGCCTCGCTGGCGGCCACCGGTGCCGGCACCGGCGCGCCCAGCTCCTTCAGCGCCTGGGTGAAGCCATAGCGCGTATACAGCTCGGTCAGCTCCGGCACATCCTGCTCGCGCAGGGCCAGCGTGGTCGGGCTGGCGTCCAGCTGCACGTCGGTACGGATGGTCACCAGCTCGCGGTTCAGCGGCAGCCGCTCCAGTGCGGCGCGCAGGTTCTCGCCGATCTTGCCCTTCATGGCCGGCGCGGCTGCCATCACGCCGTCCAAGTGCTGGTACTCGGCCAGCCACTTGGCGGCGGTCTTCGGCCCGCACTTCTCCACGCCCGGCACGTTGTCGACCGCGTCGCCCATCAGCGCCAGCAGGTCGATGATCTGGTCGGCGCGCACGCCGAACTTCTCCATCACCGCCGCGTCCGAATCCATGCGGCTGCCGGTCATGGTGTTGACCAGCTCGATGCCCGGGCGCACCAGCTGGGCGAAGTCCTTGTCGCCGGTGGAAATGGTCACCTTCAGGTCCTGCGCCAGGCCCTGAAGGGCGAGCGTGCCGATCACATCGTCGGCTTCCACGCCGGGGACGCGCAGGATGCTGATGCCCAGCGCTTCGACGATGCGGCACATCGGCTCGACCTGGCTGCGCAGCTCATCGGGCATCGGCGGGCGGTTGGCCTTGTACTGGTCGTACAGGTCGTCACGGAAGGTCTTGCCCGGCGCGTCGACCACGAACGCGACGTAGGCCGGGCGCTCCTTCAGCGTCGAACGCAGCATGTTGACCACGCCGAACAGCGCGCCGGTGGGTTCACCCTGTGCATTGGACAGGGGCGGCAGCGCGTGGAACGCGCGGTACAGGTAACTGGACCCGTCGATCAGGACTAATCTGCTCATGGGCCGATTCTACGCGCCCGTGCCTGCACCGCGGCGACACGGCGCGCACACCGCGATGGGGCATAATCAGGGCTCTTTCCAGGCAAAGGCCCCCGCCGATGAAGACCCTGATGCTGGCTTCCCTGCTCCTGCTCGCTGGCTGCGCCAGCATGGGTGGCGCGGGTGCTCCCCCGGTGGACGTCAAGGGCGCGGATGTATCCAAGCGCACCATGGACAACGGTGACACCATCGAGGAATACCGTGTGTCCGGCCAGCTGCGCATGGTCAAGGTGACCCCGTCGCGCGGTGCCCCGTTCTACATGTACGACAAGAACGGCGACGGCCGCATGGACAACGACAAGGACGGCGTGTCGCCGGTCTACTGGAAGCTGTACAGCTGGTGAGGTGACCGGGGTTGTGACCGGGGCCGGATCCCTTTCCACAGGAAAGGGCTCTGACCCCCTCGGGGCCGTCGGCACGGCCCCCGATCCCCCACAAAAAACAACGCCGGCGCGCATCCTGCGGCCGGCGTCGGGTCCCCTCCCCGGGAACGCTTGAATCAGCGGGTATGGATCAGCGGATGACCAGCACCGGCAGCGTGCTGCGCGCCAGCACTTCTGCGGTCTGGCTGCCCAGCAGTACACGGGTCACGCCACGGCGGCCGTGCGAGGTCATCACGATCAGGTCGCTGTTGCGCTCGCCGGCGGTCTCGATGATGCCGTCGGCCGCGTAGCGGTCCAGCACGTGTACCGGGTTGGCGGTGATGCCCTGCTCGGCGGCCTTGGCCAGCGCCGGCTGCAGCACCTTCTGCGCCCCTTCCTCGCGGTCGGCCTTGTACTCGGGGCTGTTCATGTAGCCCACGCTCCAGCCCATGGCGTCGTACATGCCGACGGCCCACGGCTCGGAAACAGTGACGATATCGACCTCGGCGTTGAGGTCCTTGGCCAGCTCCAAGCCCTTCGCCAGGCCCTTGTCGGCCAGCTCGGACCCGTCGGTGGCAATCAGGATGCGCTTGTACATGGTGGGGCTCCGTGGCGGTCTGCCAGATGGGAACGACACCATTGCACACCGGATGTGGAGGCGGCGCCTTGAGCAGGATCAATCCGGCGTCGCGCAGCGGCCTGTGCGCATCGTCACGTGGTCCGGGGGACAGGCCCGGCCCGCCCTTCTCTGTAGAGCCGAGCCCGTGCTCGGCTGCTTCTGGCGGGAAAGGCAGCCGAGCATGGGCTCGGCTCTACGACAACGTCGCTCAGGCGATCTGCACGATGCGCGCGTTCTGACACAGCGGGTAGCTGGCCACGAATTCGGCGATCGCATCGCGCATCGCCTCGAACGATTGGCCGTACATGTACAGCGCGGTCTCGGTCGGGCCCTGCCACCAGCTGCAGATCTCGCCCAGGCCGTCGATGCTCTCCGACAGCTGCTCGAACACGTGGTTGGAATCGCACTGCTCGTAGACTTCGTCCGGCAGGTTCAGGCCATCCAGGTAGATGCCCAGGCCCTCGGTCACGCCGAAGCTGCGGTCGGCCTCGCCTGCGCCGTGGATCTTCGAGCCCTTCGGTGCACCCAACTGCTCCAGCAGGTCGATCAGCTTCGGCACGCCATCGGCATCGACCAGCGCCACTTCGATGTCGCCGTATTCGACCTCACCCAGATCGGACATCGCAGTGCCGCCGCCCGTCAGCTCGCCCACCTGGGCCGCCTGCAACAACGCGTCAAGCGGATCCTCGAACAGTTCATGGCGATGTTCGGGTTGCAGCTTGGCATTCAACGTCACGGTGACGTGCAGCGTGGGTTCGGTCATGGGGGCGTTCCTGGAAGAAGTGCCGCCTATTGTAGAGCCGGGCCGATGCTCGGCTGCTTTTCGCGCCAGATGCAGTCGAGCATCGGCTCGGCTCTGCAACAGCCCGTCAACGCAGGAAGGGCGTGACCTTGCGCTTCAGCAGCTCAACCAGCACCGGGTCCATGTACTCGTAGTCGTCCGGGATATCCAGGCAGATCACCCGCTTGCCGTTCAGCCATGCTTTGTAGCGGCTGGACAGCCGGTTGCGGTGGGCGCGCTCCATCACGAACACGATATCGGCCCACTGCAGCAGCTCGGGGCTGAGCACTTCCTCGGCATCGGCCAGCAACCCGGCCGAGGCGGTCTCGATGCCCGGCCAATCGGCGAATACCTGCTCGGCCGTCGGACTGCGCAGGCGGTTCTGGCTGCAGAGGAAGAGCACGTTGCGGGTCATGCGCGCAGCCTAATCGGGGCCGGATCCCTTTTCCAACGGAAAAGGCTCCGGCCCCAACCACGTGCATTCCGCGATGGGGTCAGAGCCCTCCCTGCGGGAGGGATCCGACCCCTGAACGGTGATCAGATCACCGTCAGGTTGGCGTAGGCCATCACCAGCCACTTGCTGCCGGCATCAGCAAACTCGACCTGCACGCGGGCGTGCGCGCCGCTGCCTTCATAGTCGGTCACCATGCCTTCGCCGAACTTGGGATGGGTGACCAGCGCGCCGAGCTTGACTGGCGGCGCCTCGATCGAGGCATGGCCCATCACCCGGCTGGCGCCCATCGAGGCCGGCCGCGAGACCTGCACCTTCGGGCGCACTTCGTGCAGCAGCTCGCGCGGAATCTCGCGCAGGAAGCGCGACGGCAGGCTGTAGTTGTCCTGGCCGTGGATGCGGCGCGACTCGGCGTAGCTCAGCACCAGCTTCTGGCGCGCGCGGGTGATGCCGACGTAGGCCAGGCGGCGCTCTTCCTCCAGCCGCCCGCTTTCTTCCAGCGAACGTGCGCTGGGGAACAGGCCGTCTTCCATGCCCGCCAGGAACACCAGCGGGAATTCCAGGCCCTTGGCCGAATGCAGGGTCATCAACTGCACACCGTCCTCGCCGGCCTGCGCCTGGCCTTCACCGGCCTCCAGCGCGGCATAGGCCAGGAACGCGACCAGCTCGTCCATGTCCTCGCCCACTTCCTCGATGTCGTCGGCGCGGCGCACGAAGCGCGAGGCGACCGAGACCAGTTCGTCGAGGTTGTCGGTGCGCGATTCCGAATCCAGCGAATTGCGGCTTTCCTTGCTCCAGTGCTCGCGCAGCTGCGAGCGGGCCAGCACGTGGTCCACGCGCTCGGCCAGGGTCATGTGCACGGTCTGCGCCTGCAGCTCGTTGACCAGCCCCAGGAAGCCGGCCAGCGCATTGCGCGCGCGTGCGGCCAGCGTGTTGCCCTGGGTGACCAGCATCGTTGCTTCCCACAGCGAGATGCCCTGCGCGCGCGCCTCGCGACGCACTTCGTCCAGCGTACGGTCGCCGATGCCCCGGGTGGGCGTGTTGACCGCGCGCTCGAAGGCGGCGTCATCGTTGCGGTTGGACAGCAGGCGCAGGTAGGCCAGCGCGTCCTTGATTTCGGCACGCTCGAAGAAGCGCATGCCGCCATACACGCGGTACGGCACCTGCTCGCTCAGCAGCGCCTCTTCCAGCGCGCGCGACTGCGCGTTGCTGCGGTAAAGCACGGCCACTTCGGTGTAGCTGCCCCCGTCGCGCACCCATTGGCGGGCACGCTCGACGATATAACGCGCCTCGTCCATCTCGTTGTACGCGGCGTACAGGTCGATCGGCTCGCCGTCGCCGCTGTCGGTCCACAGCTGCTTGCCGATGCGATCCGGGTTGTGCGCGATCACCGCGTTGGCAGCGCCGAGGATGTTGGCGGTGGAGCGGTAGTTCTGCTCCAGGCGGATGGTCTGCGCGCCCGGGAAATCGCGCAGGAAGCCCTGCACGTTCTCGACCTTGGCGCCGCGCCAGCCGTAGATGGCCTGGTCATCGTCGCCGACCACGAACACGTGGCCGGAATCACCGGCCAGCACGCGCACGAAGGCGTACTGGATGGCGTTGGTGTCCTGGAACTCGTCCACCAGGATCTCGCGGAAGCGGGCGCGGTAGTGCGACAGCAGCGCCGGGTTGTCGCGCAGCAGTTCATGCGCGCGCAGCAGCAGCTCGGCGAAGTCGACCAGCCCGGCGCGGTCGCAGCGCGCCTGATACTCGATGTAGGCCTGGCGCATGGTTTCCAGCCACGCGTCGTGCGGTTCGGGCTGGATGTGCTGCGGGCGGCGGCCCTCGTCCTTCTGCGCGTTGATCCACCACGCGATCTGCTTGGGCGGGTACTTGCCGTCGTCCAGCTCCAGCGCCTGCACCACGCGCTTGACCAGCCGCAGCTGGTCGTCCGAATCCATCACCTGGAAGCCTTCGGGCAGCTTCGCGTCCTGCCAGTGCAGGCGCAGCAGGCGGTTGGCCAGGCCGTGGAAGGTACCGATCCACATGCCACGGCTGCCATGGGGCAGCTGTGCATCGATGCGGTGGCGCATCTCGCCGGCCGCCTTGTTGGTGAAGGTCACCGCGAAAATGCCGTGGGTCGGCACGCCGTCGACTTCATGCAGCCAGGCGATGCGGTGGGTGAGTACGCGGGTCTTGCCGGAACCGGCACCGGCCAGCACCAGGTGGTGGCCGGGGGGAGCGGAGACGGCTTCGCGCTGGGCCGGGTTCAGGCCATCAAGCAGGTGGGAGACATCCATGCCCCCATTTTACGGCATCGCCGTCGCGGCTCCTGCGACCACCTGGGTGGCCAGTGCCTGCGCCTGCTGACGCAGTTCAGGCACCGCCAGGCTTTCCCACAGGCTGCCGATGCGCAGGCTGCCGAGTACGCCCAGCCGTGCCTGCGACTGGCCACCGGCCGCACGCAGGCGGTCGCCCGGCACCGTGCTGTCCAGGCCCAGCCCATGCGGGCCGGGGCGGGCCAGGCCATCGGCCTGCAGCTGCTGCAGCAGCGGATTGCGCAGCGCGCTGGCGCGGGTTTCCACACCGGTGGCGTTGATCACCCCGCTGATCGTCCACTGCTGATCCTTGCCGGAGGCATCGCGACCCGACAGCCGCAGGGCATCGCCTTCGCGGCCGATGCGTTGCAGGCGGGACCGGTGAATACGCAGTTGGCCGCTTTCGATCAGCGCCTGCAGCTGTGCGTCGACCTCTTCGGCGATGCGGTGGCGGTGTACGTCCCAGTAGCGCACCACATGGCGCAGGAAGCGGCGCTGGTCGGCCGCGTCGAGGCTGCACCACAGTGCCTGCCCGTGCGGACGGATGCGGTCCATCACGCCCTGCCACGGCAGGCCGTCGGCCTGCGCCTGGCGCGCGAACCGGCGCAACGCGCGCAGGCGCTGGCGCAGGCTCATCGGCAGCAGCGCAGCCGGATCGAACGTGGGCAGGCCGCCATGCGCATGCGGCAGCGGCAGCAGCCCGTGGCGCGAGATCACATGCAGCGGGCCGGTGTGGCCGGCTGCAACCAGCGCCAGCACGGTGTCGGCCATGCTCAGGCCGGAGCCGACGATGGCCACGGCCTGCTCACCGGCCAGGGTGCGCACGCCGTCGTAGTCCCAGGCCTCGATCACATCGTCGGCGGGCAGTGCCTTGGCACCGGCTACCGGCAGCGGCCGCATGCTGTTGCCGGTGGCCAGTGCCACCTGCGCGGCATGCAGCGTCTGTCCATCGCCGAGTGCCAGCTGGTAGCCGTGGTCATCCGGCTGCAGGCCCAGCACCGGCTGCGCGATCACCTGCAGCTGCGCCGGGCTGGCTGCGGCGGCCTCCTGCAGGCGCTGCTGCAGGTACGCCGCAAAGTAGTGGCGGCACACGTAGCGCTCGCCCAGCACCTCGCGCGCCTCGCCCGGGTAGGCGTTGGCGGCCATCAGGTAGTCGAGGAAATCGCCAGGCTGGTCGGCAAACGCACTCATCTTCGCCGCCGGCACGTTCAGCAGGTGCTCCGGCCACGGCGTGGCATAGGCGATGCCCTGCGCCAGCTGCGAGGCGGGTTCGAAGATGGCAATCGCCAGCGGCGCCTGGGCCTGGCGCAGCACCTGGATCGCCACCAGCACCCCGGCCGCACCACCGCCGATGATCGCCAGGTCCAGTTCGCCATTACGCGGTGAATCAGTCATGCGCCGATTGTAGGCCATCGGCGATGACGGGCCGGGTTGCCGAAGCGGGCGGGAACGACCGCTGTAATGACGGAAACGTCGGCAACGTCGGAAGTGACAGGGTAGAGTCGACTGTTAGTCGACTGCTCTTGCGATAAAAATCCCGTGCTGCGCGCGATAGTCGACTAACAGTCGACTCTACCCCGCCGGTTGCATCCACCCCATCGGTTGCATCCCCCCTGCCGCTTGCATCTACCCCGCCGGTTGCGCGCTCCGCTCACATCAACGCATCGGCCAGCCGTGCGATGCCTTCGCGGCTGCGCCGCCACGTGGGGCGGCTGCGCCACTGCTGCAGGTCCAGCTGCCGCGACTCGCGCAGGTAGCCATCCTCGATCGCGCACAGCTGCTGCACCAGCGCGCGGTCGTAGCAGACCAGGCCGATCTCGGCATTCAGCGCGAACGAGCGGATGTCCATGTTGATCGAGCCGAGCACGGCGATGTCCTCGTCCACGCTCATGTGCTTGGCGTGCAGGAACTGCGGCTCGTACAGCGCGATGCGCACGCCGCAGCGCAGCAGCTCGTCGTAGTACGCCTCCTGCGCCCACGAGGTCAGCTGCTGGTTGTTGCTGGCCGACAGAATCAGCTGCACCTGCACGCCGGACAAGGCCGCGATGCGCAGCGCGCTCAGCGTGGCCTCGTCAGGCACGAAGTACGGGGTGACCATCACCAGCCGGCGCCGCGCCAGGTGGATCAGCGCCGCCACCGCATCGCGTGCGTTGCTGTAGGGATAGGCGGGACCGCTGGGCAGCAGCTGGGTGGCGATGTCGTCACTGCACTCGGGCACATCGGCGATCACGTCCAGGCGCTGGCCGGTTTCCATGTACCAGTCGCTGGCGAACACCGCTTCCAGATGCGCCACGGCCGGGCCACGCACGCGCGCCACCAGCTCGCGGTTCGGGTGGCCGGGCACGAACTGCGGGCCGGCCAGGTTCTGCGAACCGACATAGGCCACTTCGTTGTCGATCACCGCGATCTTGCGATGGTTGCGCAGGTCCATGCGCCCGCTGCGGCGCCAGCGCAGGCCACCGGGCAGCATCGCGCGCACCTCGATGTCGCGCGCTTCCAGGCGCTTGCGATAGGCGCGCAGGCCGCGCTTGGCGCCTACCGCATCGAGCAGCACGCGGCATTGCACGCCACGTGCAGCCGCACGCTGCAGCGCCTCGACGATCGCCTCGCCCACCGCGTCGTCGAACATCAGGTAGTACAGCAGGTGCACGCGGTCTTCGGCCTGGTCGATATCGGCGATCAGCGTGTGCAGCGATTCGTCGTAGTCGGTCAGCAGGTCGACCGCGTTGCCGTGCACCGGCATGAAGTCGCCCTGGCGCTGCACCAGCGGCACGATCTCGGCGCTGGCGGTGTCCGGCTGCGGTGTCCAGCGCAGGCGATGCTGCAGCGCCTGTTCTTCGCGGATGACTTGCGAGGCCTCGGCCTGGCGGCGGATGCGCTCGCGCGACAGCCACGGGTGGCCGAACAGCAGGTACAGCGGCAGGCCCAGCAGCGGCACGAAGCCGACCAGCAGCAGCCAGCTGCGCGCGGCCCCCGGCGTGGTGCGGGTGGGAATCCAGCACAGCGCGACCAGCCGGATCAGCCAGTCGATCAGCAGCAGGTAGGAACCCAGCAACCACTCGAACAGCATCGTGTCGCCCGTCGGGAGGTGATGGGCCATTCTGCCCACCGGCCCTTGTGGAGTCGAGCCGCGCTCGACGGCCTTCCGGTCCGGCGGCACAGCAGCCGAGCGTGGGCTCGGCTCTACAGGACGGCTCAATGCCGCACCGCGTCGGCATGGCGGCGGCCGTTGAGCGCCATGCAGGCAATGCCCGAACGTTCGGCACCCGCATCAGGATGCCAGGCATGAAAAAACCCGCCACAAGGGCGGGTTTCTTCGCGGGGACCAGCAATCCGTGCGGATTACTTGATCTTGCCTTCCTTGTACAGGACGTGCTTGCGCACGACCGGATCGTACTTCAGGAATTCCATCTTCCCCGGGGTGTTCTTCTTGTTCTTGTCGGTCGTGTAGAAGTGGCCGGTACCGGCCGAGGAAATCATACGGACCTTATCGCGCTTGCCTGCCATGATGCTTTACTCCTCAGACCTTTTCGCCGCGCGCACGCAGCTCAGCCAGAACGGAATCGATGCCGTTCTTGTCGATGGTGCGCAGTGCATGCGCGGAAACACGAAGCTTGACCCAGCGGTTCTCGCTGGCCACCCAGAAACGGCGCTCGTGCAGATTCGGCAGGAAACGACGACGGGTCTTGTTGTTGGCGTGCGAGACGTTGTTACCCGTCTGCACTCGCTTGCCGGAAACCTGGCATACGCGGGACATTGCGCACCTCGATAGTAGTAGTTGTCAGCCCGTAGCCCGGGCGACGGCGGCCTCGATGGTTGCCCACCACACGTCAAGAGAATCAAAGGGTTACGCTGGCGTTGGGCGGCCGGGGACGTGCTCCCGGGGGCGCCGCCCGGTAGAAAACCGGACACAGCGAGCCGCGCATTATGCACGGGTTCAAGCACTTGCGCAAGTTACCCACAGGCGGGGACTGAACCGGCAGGGCCGGGGGGACTCCGCCAACCGGCATACTGGCCCGGATCACTGCGGAGCTTTCCATGCGGCTGCTGGCCCTGACCTACGGAACCGAAGGCGATACGCGTCCGCTGGCCATGCTCTGCCATGGGCTGATCGGCGCAGGCCACACGGTGACACTGCTGGCCGATGGCGGCACCCTGGGCAGCGCGCAGGCCCTGGATGTGCCCCACGCGGCCCTTGAAGGTGACATCCATGACGAAGTGGTCGCCCTGGTGTCGCGTGGCAACGGTGTTGCCGCCGCCAGTTCCGGTCTGGCACGGATGGCGCTGCAGCATGTCAGCGGCTGGATGCGCCAGGCCGATGCGGCCGCAGAAGGCTGCGATGCGATTCTGACCGGCGGACTGGCGGCCTTCGTCGGCATGAGCGTGGGCGAACGCCGCGGAATGCCGGTCATCGGCACCGGCATGATCCCGCTGACCCCGACGCGGGCCTTCCGCTCTCCGTTCCTGCCGCCCGGACGTTCGCCGGGCTGGTTGAACCGCGCCAGCTATGGGCTGGTCAACGGCCTGATCTGGCGCCAGTTCCGCCGGCAGATCAACGCGGCACGCCAGCAACTGGGGCAATCGCCGCGTCGCGCGCTGTGGTCCGGCCTGCCGATGCTCTATGGCATCTCGCCGCAGCTGCTGCCCCCACCGGCGGACTGGCCGGCCGACCACATCGCCTGTGGCCAATGGCGGCTACCTGATGCGCCCTGGACGCCGCCAGCCGATCTGCAGGCCTTCCTCGATGCCGGGCCGCCGCCGGTCTATCTGGGCTTTGGCAGCATGACCGGATTCGATCGCGAGCGCGTGCTGCCGGCCCTGCTGCAGGCGCTGGCACCGCGCCGGGTGCTGCTGTTTCCAGGGTGGGCCGGATTGCCGACGGGTGCGCTGCCAGCAGATGTGTTCGTGATCGGCCCGGCGCCACACGAAGCACTGTTCCCGCATTGCGCACTTGCCATCCACCATGGTGGCAGCGGCACCACGCATTCGGCCTGCCGCGCCGGCATTCCCTCGCTGGTGATGCCGTTCGCCGCGGATCAGTTCTTCTGGGCCGATCGCCTGCATCGGTTGGGCGTGGCACCGGCACCGTTGTCACCGAAGCGACTGGATGCAGCAACGCTGGCGGCAGCCATCACCTTCGCTGAAACCGACGCAACACGCGCACGCGCGACGGCCCTGGGCGCGGCGATGAGCCATGAGGACGGGGTGGCACATGGCGTGGCAATGATCGAGCGCTGGTTGCGGCCGGTGTAACAGCGGCCAGGCCTCAGCGCAGGTGCGGGATGACTTGGGCCAGTAGATGGGCATCCTTGAGCGCGCCGTGCAGGCCGCGCTGGCTGGGAATGCGCAGGCGCTGCAGCACATCATCCAGCTTGTTGCCTTGGCCCGGCCAGCGCCCGCGCGCCAGCTTCAGGCTGCAGGTGATGCGGCAGTGCTGGGCCAGCGTGCCGGGGATACCGGACAGACGCAGCTCGTTGTCCAGGAAGCCCACATCGAAGGTGGCGTTGTGCGCGACCATCTCGCTGCCGCGCAGGAAGTCGAGCAGTTCAGCAGCCTTGCTGGAAAACAGTGGCTTGCCCACCAGCATCGCGTCGCTGATGCCATGCACGCGCTGTGCGCCCCAGTCGACCCTGCGCTGCGGCTGCAGGTAGGTGTGGAACTGGCGGCCGCTGAGCTGGCCATCGATCAGTTCGACGGCACCGATTTCGATCACCCGGTGCCCCAGGCGGTGGGAGATGCCGGTGGTTTCGGTATCCAGTGCGACGATGCGGCTCATCAGGGTGTGCGTTCTCCAGTACGTGCACGCCGATTTTCGCACGCGACCGATGCACTCACCCCAGCGCTTCCACCACCCAATCAATGAACACCCGCAACCGCTGGCTCATGTGCCGGTTCGGCGGGAACATCACGTGCATCGGCATCGACGGCAGTTGCCAGTCCTCCAGTACCGGCAGCAACTCGCCATGCGCCACGTGCGGGTCGGCCATGTAGCTGGGCAGCGCCACCACGCCGAGTCCGGCCAACGCAGCGGCCAGATAGGCGTTGCCGTCATCGAAGCCGACCGTATAGCGGCCCTGCACCTCGACGCGTTCATCGCCGCGCTGCGCGCTGAACACCCGCGCCCGGCCACTGCGCGGGCTGAGGAAGCCGACCATGTGGTGGTCGGGGCCTTGCAGCGCGCGCGGATCGGTCGGCAGGCCGAAACGCTGCACATAGCCGGGGCTGGCGTGGAAACCGATCGGCAGCGCCGCCAGCGGCCGCGCCACCAGTGCCGGGTCGGTCGGGGTGCCACCCCGGATCACACAGTCGACGTTGTCGGCGATGACATCGACCTCGCGGTCGCTGACGCCGACGTCCAGCTGGATGTCCGGGTAGCGCGCCTGGAAGTCCGGCAGCGCCGGCACCAGCCGAAGTCGCGCGTAGGGTCCGGGCACATCCACGCGCAGGCGGCCGCGCGGCTGGCTGGCTGCGTCACCCAGCCCGCCCTCCACCTCTTCCAGCTCGGCCAGCAGGCGGACGATGCGCGGGTAGTAGGCCGCGCCGTCGGCGGTGACGCTGACCCGGCGCGTGGTGCGGTTGAGCAGGCGCAGCCGCAGGTGTGCCTCCAGCTGCTGCACCAGCTGGGTGACCGTCGTGCGGCTGATCTGCAGCGTGTGCGCGGCGCGGGTGAAGCTGCCGGTTTCCACGACCCGGGCAAACGCCCGCATCGCCTCGAAACGGTCCATGGCGGGCCATGATTGTTTGGAATTGACAATCAATCTAGGCTGATCATCACGGTTTATCCAGACAGCACTGGCGCGGAGGATGGCGTTCTCTCCCAAGGGATCTTCCCCATGTCACAGCGTGATGTCGTTTTCCCCACCGGCCGCCAGGCCCTGTACGAGCGCAACCGCTACTCGCCGGCGATCCGATCCAACGGTTTCCTGTTCGTCTCCGGCCAGGTCGGCAGCCGCGAGGACGGCTCGCCCGAACCGGACTTCGAAACCCAGGTGCGCCGCGCCTTCGAGAATCTCAACGCCGTGTTGGCTGCTGCGGGCTGCACGTTCGATGACGTGATCGACGTGACCGTGTTCCTGGTCGATCCAGAGAAGAACTTTGAGAAGGCCTGGGCGATCGTGCCGGAGTATTGGGGCGAGGCGCCGCACCCGACCCTGACCGGTATCGGCGTGACCTGGCTGTATGGGTTCCAGTTCGAGATCAAGGTGATCGCGAAGCTGCCGTGATACGGGTAGTGCCGGCCGCTGGCCTACAACGCGGTGGGGTCGAAAAGCGTGTCGACCAAGGTCGACACCTACCAGAGCACATGTGCGCGGCGCACCCGAACGATGTGGTGGGGTCAGAGCCCTTTCCGGCGGAAAGGGATCCGACCCCGCGCCCGGCCCAGCTGAACGGGAGATTCCGACGAATTCCCGAAGCGGCCATTGATATTGTATCCGTCGAAAACCGCTTGCTAGCCTCCCGTCCATGCGCCGGATCGCCCGCCACCTCCGCTCGACCCTGCTGATGCTGCTGATGGCGGCATTCGTGGTCGTGCCGGTGGCCGACGTGCTGGCCTGCGCGGTTGAACCGCACGACACCACTGCGGTGCACGTGGAAAGCAACGCCGATGATGCCGAGGGTGACAGTGACGGCAAGCACACCGGTGCCTGCAGCCACAACCACTGCCACCACTCCAACCTGAGCCTGCCGGCCAGCACCCTCGCCGCCTTCGGTGCGCCGCTGCCGGCGCGCTGGATGAATGCCGGCGACGCGGCGACCTATGCGGTCGCCCAGGATGAATTGACGCGTCCCCCCCGGGCGTGAGTTGAGCGCGTCCCGCGATTGCGGGCTCCCGTTTCACTCACAACCGGAATCCCCCTATGTCGATCCTGACACCTCGGTCGCTGCGTGCGGCCGGGCGGGTCGTCGCCGTGTTGCTGGGCCTGGCCCCAGCGGCAGCGGTGATGGCGCAAGCCGCCCCTTCCTATGACACCCTGCTTGAACGCCTGGACCAGCTGCCCGGCACCCGCGTCGGTGCGGCGCTGGCCGAGGCCGCCGATGCGCGCGCCGAGCAGGCCCGCGCACTACCCAACCCTTCTCTCTCCTACTCCGCTGAAAACGCCTGGGGTACCGGCTCCTATGGCGGCATGGGCAGGGCCGACAGCGTGCTTACCCTGTCCCAGCCATTGGAGGTCTGGGGCCAGCGCGGCGCGCGCGTCCGTGCGGCCCGCGCCGAGGCACAGGCGGCCAACCTGCGAGGCACGCAGAGCCGCAGCGACGTGGCCAGCCAGCTGGCGGTGGTCTATGCACAGGCGGAAAGTGCACTGCGCCGCTACACCCTGGCCGAAGAGGCACTGAGCCTCACCCGCGATGACGCCAACGCGGTCAACGCGTTGGTCAAGCAGGGCCGCGAACCGCAGCTGCGTGCGGTGCAGGCGCAGAGCGAAGTGGCCAATGCCAGCGCCGCGCTGGATGAGGCGCAGGCCTTCCGCGACGCCGCGCTGGCCCGCCTGGCCGGCACCGCGCTGCTGGATGCGCCGGTGCAATCGATCGACGACAGCCTGCTCGACCGTGCGCCGCCGCTTCCACGCGGTGCCATCGATACCGCACTGGCAGTGCGCATCGCGGAAGCCGAGGCCGATGCGGCGGGCAAGCGGGTCGACGTGGAGCGCAAGCGCGCCCTGCCCGATCTGAGCGTCACCGCCGCGCAGACCCGCTTCCGCGAAGGCGGCGAGCGTGCCTACAACCTCGGGGTCAGCCTCAGCATTCCGCTGTTCGACCGCAACCGCGGGGGCATCCGCGCCGCCAATGCCGACCAGCGCGCGGCCGAGGCACGCCTGGACCAGCAGCGCCGCGACAGCGAGGCCGCACGCCTCTCCGCCGTGGCCGGACTGAAGGCGGCCGGCAGCCGTACCCGCGCCGCCGATGAAAGCGTGGTCGCCGCCGAGGAGGCGTATCGCCTGGCTCGCATTGGCTTCGACGCCGGACGCATCTCGCAGCTGGAACTGCGCAGCACGCGCAGCGCCCTCATCGCCGCCCGCGGCACCGCCGTGGATGCGCGCCTGTCCCGCGTCGCCGCGGAAATCGATCTTGCCCGCCTGGAAGGGCGCGCACCTTTTGTGGAGGCCCCATGACTCTCTCCCGTACTGTCCCGCTGATCGGCGGCGCGCTGCTGGCCGTGGTGCTGGCCGGCTGCGCTGGCAATGCGCAGACGCCTGCAAATGAAGACCCGGCTGCGGCCAAGGCCGGCACCGACGACGGCCATGGCCACGCGTCCGACAGCAAGGAAGCCAAGGCCGAATCCGCAAAGGCGCCCGCCGATGCGGATGAGGGTGTCGTGCAGTTGACCCCCGAGCAGATCAAGGCGTCCGGTATCGAAGTGGTCGCGGTCGGTCGTGGTGGCGGTGGTTCCACGCGCCTGTCCGGCCGCGTCGAACCGTCGGTCGGTGCACGTGCCTCGGTGGCTTCGACCGTCACCGGCCGCGTCGAACGCGTGCTGGTCGCGCCGGGCACCGCGGTGAAGCAGAACCAGGCACTGGCCATCGTAGTCAGTGGCGAAGCCGCGGTGTTCCGCGCCAATGCGCTGGCCGCATCGGCCGAAGCCGAGGCTGCGCGCCTGGCCTATGGCCGCGACAAGGCATTGGTCGAGCAGGGCGTGGTCGCCCGCCAGGAAATGGAAGCCTCGCGCGCACGTTCGCTGGCGGCACAGGCCCAGGCCGCCGCCGCGCAGGCCCAGGCCGCCGCCAACGGTTCGCCGGACAGCAGCGGCCGTGTGCGCATCACCAGTCCGGTGGCCGGCATCGTCGGCAACGTGCAGGTCACCCCGGGTGGCGTGGTCGCCGCCGGCAGCGCGGTGGCCGATGTCGCCGACCCGACGATGAACGAGCTGGTGTTCACCGCACCGCCAGCGCTGGCGGCACAGGTCACGCCGGGCATGACACTGGAAGTGAGCGCGCCGGGTGGCAGCTTCACCGCCACCGTCACCGGTTCGGCCGCCGATGTGCGCCAGCAGGGCGGCGTCGCGGTGATCCGCGCCGCGCCGGTGGATGCGTCGCTGCCGCCGGCCGGTTCGCCGGTTTCGGCCGTGGTCGTCACCGAGGGCCAGGATGGCTCGCTCAGCGTGCCGGCCGATGCGGTGCAGAACGTCGATGGCAGCAGCGCGGTGTTCGTCGCCGTCGAAGGTGGCTTCAAGGCACAGCCGGTCCTGGCCGGGCGCCGTGCCGGTGACCGCATCGAGATCCTCGGTGGGCTGACCGGCAGCGAGCGCATCGTCGGTGCCAATGCCTTCCTGCTCAAGGCCGAGCTGGCCAAGGGCGAAGCCGAGCACGGCCACTGAGGAGGCGACCATGTTCAAGCTGATCATTGAAACAGCGGTGCGCCACCGCTGGCTGGTGGTGTTCATGGCCGCGCTGATCGCCGCCGTGGGCCTGTTCCAGCTGGGCAAGCTGCCGATCGACGCGGTGCCGGACATCACCAACCGCCAGGTGCAGATCAACACGGTGGCACCGGCGCTGACCCCGGAGCAGATCGAGCGGCAGGTGACCTATCCGCTGGAAACCGCGCTGGCCGGCATTCCCGGCCTGACCACCACGCGTTCGCTGTCGCGCAATGGCTTCTCGCAGGTCACCGCGATCTTCACCGATGCCACCGACATCTACTTCGCCCGCCAGCAGGTGGCCGAGCGCATGCGCGAGGCGTCCGAAGACCTGCCCGACGGTGCATCGCCGATGCTGTCGCCGGTCACCACCGGGCTTGGCGAGGTGCTGATGTGGACGGTGGACTTCACCGCGTTCGACCCGGCCAAGCTGGCCAAGCCCGGTGAAGCCGGCTGGCAGGCCGGCGAGGTCTACCGCACGCCGGAAGGCAACCTGCTGCGTACGCCCGAAGAACGTGCGACCTACCTGCGCACCGTGCAGGACTGGATCATCGCGCCGCAGATGCGTTCCAGCCCGGGGCTGGCCGGGGTCGATACGGTTGGCGGCTACGTCAAGGAGTACGGCGTGCATCCGGACAGCGCCAGACTGGCCGCGCATGGCCTCGGCCTGGCCGACCTGGTCACCGCCCTGCAGCGTTCCAACGTGCAGGCCGGTGCCGGCTTCGTGCAGCGTGCCGGCGAAGGCCTGGTGGTGCGTGCCGATGGCCTGGCGCTGACCACCGACGACCTGGCGCAGGCCCCGGTGGCGACCCGCAATGGCGTGGTGGTGCGCGTGGCCGATGTAGCCAAGGTGGAACTGAGCCGCGCGCCGCGGCTGGGCGCGGCCAGCCGCAACGGCCATGAAGCCGTGCTGGGTACCGCGCTGATGATCGCCGGTGGCAACAGCCGCACCGTGGCGCAGGCAGCGGCCGCGCGCCTGGAACAGGTAAACAAGTCACTGCCGGCCGACATCGTGGCGGCACCGGTGCTGGACCGCAGCGTGCTGGTCAATTCCACCATCAAGACCGTGGCCAAGAACCTCACCGAGGGCGCGCTGCTGGTGGTGGTGGTGCTGTTCCTGCTGCTGGGCAACCTGCGTGCGGCGACGATCACTGCGCTGGTGATTCCGCTGTCGTTCCTGTTCGCAGTGATCGGCATGAACCGCTTCGGCATCAGTGGCAACCTGATGAGCCTGGGTGCACTGGACTTCGGCATCCTGGTGGACGGTGCGGTGATCGTGGTCGAGTCGACGCTGCTGATGCTGGGCCAGCGCCGCGCTGAACTGGGTCGTGCGCTGACCGCGATGGAACGGCTGCGCGTGGCCGCCGATGCAGCGCTGAAAATGGCGCGACCGGCGGCGTTCGGCCAGCTGATCATCCTGCTGGTGTTCGCGCCGATCCTCACTCTGGAGGGCGTGGAGGGCAAGACGTTCCACCCGATGGCGGCCACGTTCATGCTGGCCCTGGTCGGTGCCTTCCTGTTCTCCTTCACCTTCGTGCCGGCAATGGCCGCGCTGCTGGTGCGCGAGCCCAAGGTGAAAGAAGGTGACGCACATGCTGACGATGGCGAGCACGAAACCAGGCTGATCCGCGTGCTGCGTGCGCGCATCGAACCGGTGGTGCGCAAGGCCGTGGCGCACCCGCGCACGGTGCTGGCCGGTGCGGTGATGATGGTGGTGGTGGGCATCGGCGCGTTCTCGCTGCTGGGCCGCGAGTTCATGCCGACGCTGGATGAAGGCAACGTGGCGATGCAGGCCCTGCGCGTGCCGTCGACTTCGCTGGAGCAGTCGCTGGCGATGCAGCTGGCGCTGGAGAAGGCGATCGCCAAAGAGCCGGAGGTGGAAACCGTGTTCTCGCGCACCGGTACCGCCGAGGCGGCCATCGACCCGATGCCGACCAACATCTCCGACAGCGTGATCGTACTGAAGCCGCGCAAGGACTGGCCCGATCCGACGCTGGCCAAGGACGCACTGGTGGCGCGCTTCGAGAAGCTGGCCGGGCAGCAGCTGGGCAACAGCTTCGAGTTCAGCCAGCCGATCGAGCTGCGCTTCAACGAGCTGATTTCCGGCGTGCGGACCGACCTGGCGGTGATGATCTTCGGTGATGACTTCAGCCAGCTGCAGAAGGTGGCCGACCAGGTGGCGCTGAAGCTGCGTGCGGTGAACGGCGCGGCCGACGTGCGGGTGGAACAGATCTCCGGCCTGCCCACGCTCAACGTGGCGATCGACCACGTAGCGGCGGCACAGTACGGGCTGACCGCCGCGGATGTGAGTGATGCGCTGTCCACCGGCATCGGCGGTACTGCGGCTGGCAAGATCTTCGAAGGTGATCGCCGCTTCAACGTGGTGGTGCGCCTGGACGATGCCTCGCGCAACGATCCGGACCAGTTGGCGTCGCTGCCGATCGCTACGCCATCTGGGCTGGTGATTCCGCTGTCGTCGGTGGCGCGCATCACGGTCAGTGAAGGACCGAACCAGATCAGCCGCAACAACGGCAGCCGCCGCGTGGTGGTGCAGGCCAACGTGCGCGGTCGCGACCTGGGCGGCTTCGTCGGCGAGGCACAGGCCGCGGTGGCCGACGTGGCGCTGCCGCCGGGTGCGTACCTGACCTGGGGCGGTCAGTTCGAGAACCTGCAGCGCGCGGAGAAGCGGCTGGCGACGGTGGTACCGGTCGTGTTCCTGCTGATCGGCAGCCTGCTGTTCATGGCCCTGCGCAGTGGCAAGGAAGCCATTCTGGTGTTCAGCTGCGTGCCGTTGGCGCTGGTTGGCGGCATCCTCGCGCTGCTGCTGCGGGGCATGCCGTTCTCGGTATCGGCGGCGGTTGGCTTCATCGCCGTCTCCGGCGTGGCCACGTTGAACGGCCTGGTGCTGATGCAGGCGATCCGCGAACGCCTGGACGCCGGTGACCTGCCGCTGCAGGCAGCGATCAACGGTGCCTCCAGCCGCATCCGCGCGGTGCTGACCACGGCGCTGGTGGCCATCGTCGGCTTCATCCCGATGGCGATTGCCAGCGGTTCCGGTGCGGAGGTGCAGAAGCCGCTGGCGACGGTGGTGATCGGCGGACTGATCACCGCCACCGTGCTGACCCTGCTGGTGCTGCCGACCTTCGCTGCACGGGTGGCCAAGCCACGGGCGGTGGGTTGAGGTGAGAGGGGGTCGGAGCCCTTTCCGTGGGGAAGGGATCCGACCCCGTGACCGGGACGGATTGCCGGCCAGCGGCCGGCACTACCCGGTAACGGTCAGGCCTTCTTGCGTTCGGCGATGTAGGCCTGGATCTGCTGTTCCAGCACCGGCAGCGGCACCGAGCCCTGCTTGAGCAGGGTGTCATGGAACCCCTTGATGTCGAACTTGTCGCCCAGCTCCTTCTCGGCCTGCGCACGCAGGCGCACGATGGCGATCTCACCCAGCTTGTAGCTCAGCGCCTGGCCCGGCCAGGAAATGTAGCGGTCCACTTCGGTGGTCACTTCATGCTCGCTCAGCGCGGTGTGGTCACGCAGGTAGGCCAGCGCCTGTTCGCGGGTCCAGCCCTTGCTGTGCACGCCGGTGTCGATCACCAGGCGCGCCGCGCGCCACATCTCATAGGTCAGGCGGCCGAAATCCTCGTACGGGGTTTCGTAGATGCCCATCTCCACGCCCAGCTTCTCGCAGTACAGCGCCCAGCCTTCGCCATAGGCGGAGATGTAGGCGTTGCGGCGGAACTCGGGCAGGTTCTTCTGCTCGGCGGCGATCGCACCCTGCAGCGAATGGCCCGGATCGGATTCATGCAGGGTCAGCGCCGGCAGGTTGTACAGCGGGCGCGAAGGCAGGTTGTAGGTGTTGAGCCAGTAGGTGCCCATGCCACCGCGGCCGGCCGTCCAGAACGGTGCGATGTCCGGCGGCACCGGCACGATGGTGAAGCGTGCGCGCGGCAACGTCATGTACTTGCCGAGCTGGCCGTCCGCCCGCTTGGAGATCCACGCGGCACGCGACAGCAGCTCTTCCGGCGTCTTGGCATAGAACTGCGGATCGGTGCGCAGGAAGGTCAGGAACTCGGCGAAGCTGCCCTTGAACTTCACCCGCTTGATGATGTCGTTCATCTCGCTCTGGATGCGGGCGACTTCCTCCAGGCCGATCCGATGGATCTCGTCCGGCGACAGGTCCAGCGTGGTGTATTCGTGGATCTGCTGCCGGTAGTACGCCTTGCCATCGGGCATCGCTTCGGCGGCCAGAGTGGTACGCGCCTGCGGCACGTATTCGTTGACGAAGAAGGTGCGCAGCTGCTGGAACGCCGGCACCACCTTGCCGCTGATCGCCGCACGCGCCTGCGCCTGCAGCCTGGCCTGTTCGGCGGCCGGGAGGGTGGTGGGCAGCTTCTTGAACGGCGCGTACAGCGGCGATTCGGTAGGGTCCTTCAGCTCGGCGACGGTGGCGATGGACACTTCGCGGCCGTCGAGCACCGCGCGCGGCACGCTGAAGCCACGCTTCAGGCCGGCACGCATGTTTTCGGTCTGCTGGCCGAAGTAGCGCGGCACATCGTTCAGGCGCGCGATGTAGTTCTGGTAGTCCTGCACGGTCTTCATCTCGCGCCGCGCCATGAAGGACAGGTTGGACCAGAACGAGGAGTCGGCGTTGAACGGCATCTCGTAGGCGCGCAGGCGCACTTCCTCGGCCAGGTTGAACACCTGGTCGTGGTAGATCGCGTAGTTGACCTGGTTGTCGGCCGACAGGGTCTTCGGGTCGATCTTCTTCAGCGCGGCCAGGGTCTCGTCCCACACCTTCAGGCGCGCCTGCTGCGCGGCCGGGCCGACGTCGGGCATGCGGGTGGCGTTGGCGGGCGCGTCTTCATCCTCGCTGGCCTCGCCACCTCCCTGCTGGCGCCACTTCCACTCCTTCTCGTACAGCGCGCGGAAGGCGGCATCGGCGGGCGATTCGGTGGCCACGCTGGCCGGTGCGGCAGTGGCGGACGGCGCGGCCAGGGCCACGGTGGGGGCGGACAGGGCGAGCAGCAGGGCGACAGCAAGACGGGTTTTCACGAGCACAGGTTCCCGGGAAGGCAGGCCCCGATGATGGCACCCCCCACCGCCCGTGGCATGGGACGAAGGTCCTGCCTGCAGCGCCGGAGGCGCGTGGTAGAGCCGACTGGGTAGAGCCGACTGTTAGTCGGCTGCTCTTCCGCCACATGTAGCAAAGCCCGCGCTCCGCGCGAAAGTCGACTGACCGTCGACGCTACCCATGGCAGGCACCCCGCAGGCCTCAGTGGCTGCCCTTGTCGCGCTTCCAGCCGCGGTGCTTGATGTCCAGGTGCAGGCTGTACAGCGCGGTGAACGCCGGGAACAGGTTCTGCAGCACGCCCACCGAATCCTGCTTGGCCGAGAACAGGAAGTAGCTCAGCGTCATCAGGCTGCCGAGCACGCTCATGTACCAGAACAGGCGCGGGATCACCGGCTTGCCGGCGCGCTTGGACGCGACGAACTGGACCAGCCAGCGGCCGCCGAACATCAGCGCGCCGGTATAGCCGATCAGCTTCCAGCCGGTCACGTGCAGGCCGGTCCAGTACAGCCAGGTCAGCGGCTGGTCGAGCCAATGCAGCTCCAGATCCATCAACGCTCCTCCACCGCGGTGCGCTTGCTGCGGGTGATCAGCCAGGCCACGCCACGCAGGTCACGGATGCCGACCAGCGCGCGGCCGAGGTTGTTGTACTTGGACACGCCAGCGGTGCGGTGGCGGTGGTTGACCGGCACGCTGGTGGTCTTCCAGCCGGCGCGCTGCATCAGCGCCGGCAGGTAGCGGTGCATGTGGTCGAAGTACGGCAGGTCGAGGAAAGCGCTGCGCTCGAACAGCTTGATGCCACAGCCGGTATCGGGCGTGTCATCGCGCAGCATGCGGGCGCGGATGCGGTTGGCCCAGCGGCTGGCCCAGCGCTTGCTGCCACTGTCCTGGCGGTTGACGCGCCAGCCAGCGAACAGCTTCACCTGCGCGTCTGCAGCGTCGCGCGCGGCCAGCAGCTTGGGGATATCGGCCGGATCGTTCTGGCCATCGCCATCTAGGGTCGCGATCCACGGCGCCCGCGCATGCTTGACGCCGGTGCGCACGGCGGTGCTCTGCCCGCTCTGGTTCACGTGATGCAGTACCCGCAGTTCCGGCGTGGTCGCCTTCAGTCCCTGCAGCACCGCCAGGGTGTCATCGCGCGAGTGATCGTCGATGTAGACGATCTCGAACGGCAGCCGGCCACGCAGCGCAGCGGTGATTTCGGCGACCAGCGGGGCGACATTGTCGCGCTCGTTGAACACCGGGACGACAACGGAAAGCTCGGGTTGGCTCATAAGGCACTCGGCCAAAGGGGGGACAAAGACCGCGCATTCTCCGCAGCCGAGGTTATCCGAAGATGAACCCGGCAGCGTGAGGATCCGTCCTCAGGCGCGATCACCAAAATACTCGCGGCACCACTGCACCACCGGCGGCAGCCCTGCTTCGATCGGGGTCACCGCATCGAAGCCGAAAGCGTCATGCGCGCGCCGGGTATCGGCCATCGTGCGCACCATGTCGCCGGGCTGCATGGGCTTGTAGACCTTCTGCGCGGGGCGGCCGGCAGCCTGCTCGATCACGCTGATGAAGCGCTCCAGCTCGACCGGCGTATGGTTGCCGAGGTTGAACACCCGGTGCGGCACCGGACCATCGGACGGATGCGCGAGCGCGCCGAGGATACCCGACACGATGTCGGAGACATGTGTGAAATCGCGCTGCATGCGGCCTTCGTTGAACACGTCGATCGGGCGCCCGGCCAGCACCGCGCGCGAAAACAGCAGCGGCGCCATGTCCGGCCGGCCCCACGGGCCGTAGACGGTGAAGAAGCGCAGGCCGGTGGCATGCAGGCCGTACAGCTGCGCATAGGTATGTGCCATCAGCTCGTTGGCGGCCTTGGTCGCCGCGTACAGCGAGCGCGGCTGGTCCACGCGCTGGTCCTCGGAGAACGGCGGCGTGGCCGAATCGCCGTAGACCGAGCTGCTGGAGGCGTACACCAGGTGCTGCACGCCACCGTGGCGGCACAGCTCGAGCATGTTGACGAAGCCGACCAGGTTGCTGTCGACGTAGGCGTGCGGGTTTTCCAGCGAATAGCGCACGCCGGCCTGCGCGGCCAGGTGGATCACCGCGCTCGGCTTCACTTCATCGAACAGTGCGGCCAGGCCTTCGCGGTCGGTCAGGTCCAGGGTGCGCAGGTCCAGCGACGGGCACAGCGCGGCCACGCGGTCGCGCTTGATCTGCGGATCGTAGTAATCGTTGAAGTTGTCCAGGCCGACCACCGACTGGCCGGCCTCCAGCAGGGCGCGGGCGGTGTAGGCACCGATGAAGCCGGCAGCGCCGGTGAGCAGGAGGGTCATTGCAGTTGCCTGGATTTCAATGAGGACAGGTGCAGAGGATACGCCGCAGGCTCAGAACAGCCCGAAACGCTTCCTGGCCACGTTGGTGCGGCCGGGTTCGATCACGTCCTGGATCTTCTTCGCATCGAAGCGGTCGAGCAGCGCCTCGGCGCCCTTCTTCAGCTTCAGGTCCATCTCTTCCGGATACAGCGGAACCAGGGTCATGAAGCTGATGGTCCTGCCGTCGTCCAGTTCCAGCGTGGCGAAGTCATCCGGGGTAGTCACCGGCGGCAGCACGATGGCGCCGTCGAAGCCCACGCCCGGCGCATAGGGCTCGCTGGGATGGCCGTTGGGAATGGTGTGGCCGAAGCCCAGCCAGGTGTCGTACTCGTGCGGCAGCCGCGCCATGCCCTTCAGCAGGCGCACCGGCCAGTAGTTGCGTTCGTCCTCGAAAGCCTCCTGCGTGATCGGCCAGTCGGCCGGCAGGGTCACCATCAGTTCCATGTAGCGCGGCACGTCCGCACCGACTTCGGCGGGCACGGTCATCGGCAGGTCGCTCATGCCGGAAGTGACCAGGCGCAGGTACGGGAACTGGTCATTGGCCGGCACCACGTGCACGTCGATGTGCACCAGGTCGGAGATGATCTCGTGGAAGACGCCGGACACCGGGCCCAGATGGCGTTCGAGGTGGGCGCTGATCGCCTCGATATGCGCTTCACCCTGCGGCGGGGTGAAGTCCTTCTGGCGGCTGTGCACCAGGATCGGGCTACCGCCCGGGCTGACGTCGTCGAATGGGTGGCTCATGTCCTGCTCCCTGGATGAAGCCACGGACCGGAGAGCAGTGCATCCCCCGGTGCGCGCGGCGGTGCGTTCCCTGGCAGTGAAGGAACGCGGCAGGAACAGGCCGCATCCCCTGTCGCGGCGCCGGGCTCAGCCCTGGCGCGTACGCAGCTTTTCCAGCACGCCGTCCAGGGTGTCCAGGTCGGTGTAGTGGATGATCAGCTTGCCCTTGCCACCGCGGCCATGATTGATCGCCACCTTGGCGCCCAATGCTTCGGACAGCTCGGTTTCCAGCGAGGCGATGTCGGCCTGCTGCACCTTCGGCGTGGCCGCCGGGCGGTTGCTCGGCACCTTGCCGGCGGCAAAGGCCTGCGCACGGCGCTCGACCTCGCGTACCGACCAGCCTTCATCGGCCGCTTCCTGGGCCAGCTTGCCGGCCAGCTCGGGGGCCAGGGTCAGCAGCGCGCGGGCGTGGCCCATTTCCAGGCGGCGGGTTTCCAGCAGCAGGCGGATCGCCACCGGCAGCTCCAGCAGGCGCAGCAGGTTGGACACCGCCGCGCGCGAGCGGCCGACGGCCTCGGCGGCCTCGGCATGGGTCAGGGTGAACTCGCTGATCAGGCGCTGCAGCGCTTCGGCCTCTTCCAGCGGGTTGAGGTCTTCGCGCTGGATGTTTTCGATCAGGGCCATCGCGATGACGGTGCGGTCTTCCAGCTCGCGCACCACCACCGGCACTTCATCCAGCCCGGCCAGCTGCGATGCGCGCCAGCGGCGTTCACCGGCGACGATTTCGTAGTTGCCTGCCGGCAGCTGGCGCACCAGGATCGGCTGGATCACGCCCTGCGACTTGATCGAGTCGGCCAGCTCGGACAGCTTGCCCTCGTCCATCTCGCGGCGCGGCTGGTACTTGCCCGGCTGCAGCTGGCCGACCGGCAACTTGCGCAGCACTTCACCCGGCAGCGGCTCGATCACCGCAGTGGTGGCCTGCACCTGGCTGACCGCGCCTTTCGGGCCCAGCAGCGCGTCCAGGCCACGGCCGAGGCCTCGCTTCTTGGCTGCCGGCTTGCTGCTGGTCATCAGACGATCTCCACGGCCTTGCCGGCCTTGTTGCGTTCGTTGTTGCGGCGGATGATCTCGCCGGCCAGGCCCAGGTAGGCCACGCCGCCGCGCGAGGCGCGGTCGTAGCCGACGATGCTCTGGCCATGGCTGGGCGCCTCGGCCAGGCGCACGTTGCGCGGCACGATGGTGCGGAACACGCGGTCGCCGAAGTGCTCGGTGAGCTCGGCCGACACTGCGTTGGCCAGGTTGTTGCGCACGTCGAACATGGTGCGCAGCACGCCTTCGATCTCCAGCGCCGGGTTCAGGCTGGTGCGCAGCGCTTCGATGGTTTCCACCAGCGCGCTCAGGCCTTCCAGTGCGTAGTACTCGCACTGCATCGGCACGATCACTGAATCGGCGGCGGCCAGCGCGTTGAGCGTCAGCAGCGACAGCGCCGGCGGGCAGTCGATCAGGATGTAGTCGTACTCGTCGCGGATCGGCGCCAGCGCGCGCTTCAGGCGCTGCTCGCGCTCGCTCTGGCCCATCAGCTGGATCTCGGCGGCGGTCAGGTCGATGTTGCCGGGCAGCAGGTCGTACCCCTCGGCGGTCTGCACGCGCACGTCGGCGGCACTGTTCTCGCCCAGCAGCAGGTCACAGGTGGAGGCGGCCAGCTCGCGTTTGTCCACGCCACTGCCCATGGTCGCGTTGCCCTGCGAATCCAGGTCGACCAACAGCACGCGCTTGGGTGCGTTGGCCAGGGAAGCGGCCAGGTTGACGGCGGTCGTGGTCTTGCCGACGCCACCCTTCTGGTTGGCGATGGCGATGATGCGGGCCATGCGGGTGTGCCTCGTCGACGTGTGCTGGGACCGGTCATTATGCGTACAACCGGCCCCTTGCGGAAATCGTGGATCGCCAACCCGTTGTTCCACAAGGGGCTGGCGCCGGGAATCAGGGGCCTGTAACGGTAACCAGGTGGCGTTCGCCGGCCAGGCCGGGCACGTTCAGCGGGGTCACCTCGCGCACCTGCCAGCCCGCCGGCAGGTCCGCGATCTCCTCATGCGGGTAGACGCCTTTCATGGCCAGCAGCACGCCACCGGGCCGCAACAGGTGGCCACCGACGCGGACGATGCCGGCCAGGGTGTCCATCGCGCGCGCGGTCAGCTGGTCGTAGCGGCCGGGCTCGTCCAGCGCCTCGGCGCGCGATTCGGCCACGCGGGCGTTGTCCAGGCCGAGCTGGCGCACGGCCTCGCGCATGAAGCGCGCCTTCTTGCCATTGCTCTCGACCAGGGTGACCTGCAGGCCCGGGCAGGCGATCGCCAGCGGGATGCCGGGCAACCCGGGGCCGGTGCCGAGGTCGGCCAGGCTGCCATCGGCCACGAACGGCTGCATCGCCAGCGAGTCGAGCAGGTGGCGGGTGACCATCTCCTGCGGGTCGCGGATGGCGGTGAGGTTGTAGGTGCCGTTCCAGCGGTGCAGCAGGGCCAGGTAGCGCAGCAGCGGCGGCGCCAGCGCGGCATCCAGGCCCATGCTGGCCAGGCCCTGTTCCAGCGTGGTGGCCACGCTGGCGGGAAGTGGGTGTTCGCTCATGCCGGCATTATCGCCGGTTTTGCACGCCGATTCCCCGCTTCAGTGCGGATACCAGGCCAATGCGGCGCGGAACTGGCCGCTGGCCTGCCACTCGTGCAGGTGCCAGCGCGCGGCCTCGCCCAGCTCCGGGTCGCACCAGTGCAGGTGCAGGGCGCCGTCGGCCCCCGGCGCCAGCTGCAGGCGGTGCAGGCCGAACGAGATGCCCTGCCCGTGCGCCTTCAGGATGGCCTCCTTGACGCACCACACGCGGAAGAACCAGTGCTCGCGGTCGGCCTCGTCCAGGCGTTCCAGCCAGGCCACCTCCTGGGGGTGGAAGAAGCGCCGCACGATCTCCAGCAGCCGCGGCCGCGGCCGCAGCAGCTCCAGGTCCACGCCCAGCCGCACGCCTTCGCCCAGCGCCACCAGCAGCACCTCGCCGCTGTGGCTCCAGCCGGTGCCGTAGTGGGCCAACGGGCCGCTCAGCTCCGGCCGGCCCTTGTCATCGCGGACCAGCGGCAGCGTCTCCGGATCAGCCCCGAGGGCCTGCGCCAGCACCTGCCGCGCCTGCGGTTCACCCCGCTGGCCGGGCACATGGGGGCGCCGCCAGACGGTCACCGGACCGAAGCGCCACGGGCCGTCGAGGGTGGCTGGCAGGCTCATCCGCACGCGCCCGTCACGCAATTGCACGACGGGTTCACGGCCGTGCGCGTCAACTGGTCACAGTTCCCCACCGGAGGTTCGATCATGGGCATCATCATCTGGCTGATCGTCGGCGGCATCGTAGGCTGGCTGGCCAGCATCATCATGAAGCGCGATGCCCAGCAGGGCATCATCCTCAACATCGTGGTCGGCATCGTCGGCGCGCTGATTTCCGGCTGGCTGTTCGGCGGCGGCATCAACGAAGCGATCACCCTTCGCACCTTCCTGTTCTCGCTGATCGGTGCGGTGATCCTGCTGGCGATCGTCAACCTGTTCACCCGCAAGAGCATACGGTGATCTGAGGGTAGTGCCGGCCGCTGGCCGGCAGATGTTCCAGAACGGGCCCGGCAATCGTCGGGCCCCGTTCGTTCAACCGATCTGGACCCACGCCGGCGCGTGGTCGCTCGGGCGTTCCCAGGTGCGCGGCTCGCGGTCGATGCCCGAGGCAACCGCACTGCCCTTCAGCGCCTCTGAGACCAGGGTCAGGTCGATGCGCAGGCCGAGGTTGCGGCGGAAACCGGCCGCCCGGTAATCCCACCAGCTGAAGGTACCCGCCTCGTCGTTGTGCAGGCGGAAGCCATCGTGCAGGCCCAGCTGCAGCAGCTTGGTGAGCGCGCCGCGCTCGGCGGTGGAGGTCAGGATGTGGTTGTCGTTCCACACCTCCGGGTCGTGCACGTCGCGGGCGTCCGGGGCGATGTTGAAGTCGCCCATCACGATCAGCTTCGGGTGGCGCTGCAGCTCCTGCGCGACCCACGCATGCACCGCTTCCAGCCAGCGCAGCTTGTACGCGTACTTGTCGGTGCCGATGTCCTGGCCGTTGACCACGTACAGGTTGATCACCCGCAGGTCGCCGAAGGTGCCGGCGATGACGCGCTTCTGCTCGTCCTCGAAACCGGGAATGCCGATCTGCACGTCCTGCGCCGGCTCACGCGACAGCAGCGCCACGCCGTTGTAGGTCTTCTGGCCGGCGAACACGCTGCGGTAGCCGGCGGCGATCAGCGCCGAATCGGGGAACTTGTGGTCCTCCAGCTTGGTTTCCTGGATGCCGACGATGTCCGGGCCGAAGTCCTTGAGCCACTGCTCCAGGTGCGGCAGGCGGACATTGAGCGAATTGACGTTCCACGAGGCGATTTTCATGCGGGCATTCTACCCGGGTGCGCTTGGCACGCGTGCCACCCCAGGTGGGCACCCACCGGTAGTGTAGACCGCTGGTAAGCAACCCCATGAACCGTCGGCAAGACCCCGCAGTTGCCGGCCAGCGGCCGGCACTACCGAAGCAGCAGCTTCAACAACCCCGCAATCTTTGAGTACGGCGGGCGCAGCCGGTCGCTGGCGGCCCAGCGCGACTGCCACAGCACCGGCAGCCGCTTGCTCATCGCATCGAACCCGGCCCGGCCATGGTACGCACCCATGCCGCTGGCCCCGACCCCGCCAAACGGCAATCCATCGGCGGCGAAGTGCAGCAGCGTGTCATTCACCGTCACCCCGCCGGCCACCACCTGGCCGAGGATGCGCTCCACCGTCGCCGTGTCGTGGCTGAAGGGATACAGCGCCAGCGGCCGGTCGCGGGACAGCACGTCGGCCAGCGCCGCCTCCAGGTCCGGATAGGCCCGCACCGGCAGCATCGGCCCGAAGATCTCCTCGCGCATCAGGTCCAGGTCGTCCGGCGGGTCCAGCACCACGGTCGGCACCAGCAGGCGCTCGCGGTCGGCGCGCGCGTCGTCCACCTGCGCCAGCGGAATCACCGGCACCCCGCGCTGCCGCGCCTGTGCCAGGTAGCCCTGCAGGCGCCGGTACTGGCCTTCATTGATGATGCGGGTGTAGTCGTCGGCATCGCTGAAGTCGCCATAGCGCTCGCGCACCTGCTGCTGCAGCGCCTGTACGAACTCGCGCTGGCGGACCGTATCGATCAGCACGTAATCCGGCGCGATGCAGGTCTGGCCCGCGTTGAACCACTTGCCGGTGGCCAGCCGTGCGGCGGCTTTGTCCAGCGGGAAATCACGGCAGACGATGGCCGGCGACTTGCCGCCCAGTTCCAGCGTGACCGGTACCAGATGCTCAGCCGCGGCGGCCATCACCTTGCGGCCGACCGCCGTCGAGCCGGTGAACAGCAGATGGTCCAGCGGCAGCGAAGACACCGCAGCTGCCACGTCCGCCCCACCCTGCACCACTGCCACCCGATCGGGCGGGAACACGCTGGCCAGCAGATCGGCCAGGAACGCACTGGTGCGCGGCGTGTGTTCCGAAGGCTTCAGCAATACGTGGTTGCCGGCCGCAATCGCGGTGGCCAGCGGCACCAGCGCCAGCGTGACCGGGTAGTTCCAGGGCGAGATCACCCCGACCACGCCCAGCGGCGTCGGCCGCAGCTGCGCGCGCGCTGGCCACAGCTTCCATCCCGCCGATGCCCGCTGCGGCTTCGACCAGCGCCGCAGGTGGCGACGCAGGTGGTCGATGGCCGACAGCACGCTCATGCCATCGGCCAGCTTCGATTCAACGTGGGCGCGGTGGCCGAAGTCTTCGGCGATGGCCTGCGCCATTTCGTCCAGGCGGGGCTTCAAGGCCTCGCGCAGGCGGCGCAGGTCGGCTTCGCGCTGGTCGAGCGTGGGCCGCTGCGACTGCCAGGCGCTGCGCAGGGTGTGCAGGAGAGCGGGGAGGTCTTCCGGCGTAGTGGTGGTCATGGGCCGACTATACGGGGTGCTGCGCAACGCAATGGTAGTGCCGGCCGCTGGCCGGCAAGGGCTTCATGTGCGCGGCGATTCAGGAGGTTGCCGGCCAGCGGCCGGCACTACCGGATGCGGGCCGAGTGGGCACACCCCACAAACAGAAAGGCCGCGGTCTGCACCGCGGCCTTTCCTTCACTGCATGGAACCCACCGGTTACTGGGTGATATCCACGTCCTTGGTCTCACGCAGGAACAGGCCGCCGATCACCACCGACATCAGCGCGATGATGATGGGGTACCACAGGCCGTAGTACAGGTTGCCGGTACCGGCCACCAGCGCGAACGAGATCGCCGGCAGGAAGCCACCGAACCAGCCGTTGCCGATGTGGTACGGCAGCGACATCGAGGTGTAGCGGATGCGGGTCGGGAAGAGTTCGACCAGATAAGCGGCAATCGGACCGTAGACCATGGTCACGTACAGCACCAGCAGCCACAGCATGAAGATGGTGCCGGCGATGTTGATGCGGGCGCCGTCGGCCTTGGCCGGGTAGCCGGCGGTGGTCAGGGCGGTCTTCAGTTCCGCACCGAACGCATCGGCCTTGGCCTTGCCTTCTTCCTTGGTCAGGCCAGCGGCCTCATACGAGGTGACGCTGGCACTGCCCACGTTCACCATCGCCAGCGAACCGGCGGCGGCGGGCTGCACGTCGTACGGCACACCGGCCTTGGTCAGCGCGGCGGTGGCCACGTCGCAGGAGCTGGTGAACTTGCGCAGGCCCACCGGATCGAACTGGAACGAGCAGGTGTTCGGATCGGCCACGACCAGCGCCGGCGAGCTGCTGCGGGCTTCTTCGATGGCCGGGTTGGCGAAGTGGGTCAGGCCCTTGAAGATCGGGATGTAGGTAACAGCCGCCAGCAGGCAGCCGGCCAGGATGATCTTCTTGCGGCCGATACGGTCGGACAGCCAGCCGAAGAAGATGAAGAACGGCACGCCCAGCGCCAGCGCCGCCGCGATCAGTAGGTAGGAGGTGGTGGCATCAACCTTCAGCATGCTGCTGAGGAAGAACAACGCGTAGAACTGGCCGCCGTACCAGACCACGGCCTGGCCGGCCGCCGCACCGAGCAGGACCAGCAGCATCAGCTTCAGGTTGCCGCCCTTCAGGCTGTCACGGAACGGCGTCTTGGAGCCCTTGCCCTCGGACTTCATCTGCTGGAACAGCGGCGATTCGCTCAGCTGCAGGCGGATCCATACCGACACGCCCAGCAGCAGGATTGATACCAGGAACGGGATGCGCCAGCCCCAGGCTTCGAAGGCTTCATTGCCCAGGAAGTAGCGGCAGGCCAGGATGATCAGCAGCGACATGAACAGGCCGAGCGTGGCTGTGCACTGGATGAAGCTGGTGTACAGGCCGCGCTTGTCGTCCGGCGCATGCTCGGCCACGTAGGTGGCAGCACCGCCGTACTCGCCGCCCATCGCCAGGCCCTGGGCCAGGCGCAGGATGATCAGGATCACCGGCGCGGCGAAACCGATCGAAGCGTAGTTGGGCAGTACGCCGACCAGGAAGGTCGAGATGCCCATGATCAGGATGGTGACCAGGAAGGTGTACTTGCGGCCGATGCGGTCGCCGAGGCTGCCGAAGAAGGCCGCACCGAACGGGCGCACGAAGAAGCCGGCGGCGAACGCCAGCAGGGCGAAGATCATGCCCGTGGTTTCATTGACGCCACTGAAGAACTGCTTGGCGATGATGGCCGCGAGCGAGCCGTACAGGAAGAAGTCATACCACTCGAAGACCGTGCCGAGGCTCGAGGCGAAGATGACCTTCTTGTGGCCCTTGGTCAGGGTGCCCGCTTTATGTGCGGTGCTGGGTGTACTGGACATGGGACGTTTTCCCTCTGTAGGTGCCGACCGCCGGTCGGCACTCAATCTCGGTAGGTGCCGGTCACCGGACCGGCTCCGCTTTGGGTAGGTGCCGGCCGCTGGACCGGCTTCGTTCTGGGTAGGTGCCGGCCGCTGGACCGGCTCCGCTTTGGGTAGGTGCCGGCCGCTGGCCGGCACGCTCTTAGAAGCTGTACTTGGTGGTGAACTGCAACCGGGTGATGTCACCCTTGTTGCCGTTCTCCACTTCGCGACGGCCGTACATCAGCTCGGCGCCGATATCGACCTTGGGCAGTGGTGAATAGAAGATGTTGCCGCGGATGCTCTGCACGCTCTTGGTCACCAGCGGGCCGAGGATGCTGTCGTTGTCGTAGTCGCTGCGCGCGTAGATCAGGTTGGTGCGCAGCTTCGGCGAGAACGCATGCCGCCAGCCGACATAGCCGGCCAGCACGCCGGTCGGGTTGAGCTCATCGCGGGCCACGTCGTAGGCGCTGTCGGCGGTGATGCCCAGGCCGATGTAGCGGGCGATGCCTTCGCCGCCGGTCAGCTGGTAGTGCAGCGAGTCGCTGTCACCCATCACCCACTTGCCGCCCAGGGTAAGGCCGCCGGCCACCTTGTCGGCCTTCGCGCCGGTGGCCTGGTTGTCCACCTTCAACTGGCGGACGATGCCACCGACACCGAAGGTGCCCCAGTCGCCCTTCCAGCCATAGCGCAGAGTCAGGTCGGGCAGGCTGCCACGGTCGGAGTTGGCGCTGGCGTTGGTCCAGGCACCGGTGACCGGGTTGCGGGTGCCGGTGAGGGTGGTGGTTTCCGGGTTTTCCAGCGCGACGCTGAAGCCGCCCTGGGTGTAGCGCACCTGGGCCTGGCGCACGAAGATCACGCCATCGGTGGGGCCGACGAAGTCGACCGCTTCGGGCAGTGCGGCCGCGTCCATGAAGTTGGACCAGGTCTGGCCGGCCAGCCAGTTGTTCCAGTACATGTAGGCGTGGCGCAGGGTCACGCCATAGGTGTTGGTGGCGGTCTGGTTGCCCAGCGAGTTGCCGAAGAAGTCCATCTCGAAGAACGCACCGGCCTTGTTGCCCGATTCGCTCACGTTGTCGATGCCCAGGTTGAAGCGCGAGAACTTGGCATGGGCGTTGAAGTCGGTGCCCGACCGCTTGCCGCTGCCGCCGGCGCCTTCCACCGGGGTCTGGCCAGGCAGGTACAGCGAGCGGCCGGTGGCGTCGTCGGCCAGCTGTCCATCGCTGGTCTGGGTGGCCAGGAAGTCGGCCTTGATGAAGCCGCCGATCTTGACCGTGGTGCCCGGTGCGGCGCCCGGGGTGAGGGTGGTGACCTGGATCGGCTGCTTGCCGGCCGGCACCTGTGCGACCGGCTTCTGCTCGGCCTGCACCGTGCGCACTTCGGTCACCGCCTGCTGGGTCTGGCTGATCTGGGTCTGTTGTTGTTGCTGCGAAGACAGCAGCAGCTGGACCTGGCGTTCCAGTTCGGCAACGCGTGCTTCCAGTGCTTTCTCTTTGGCGGTCTCTGCGAACGCCATGCCCGGTGCGACCAGGGCGACCAGCAGGCAGGCCGCCAAAGGTGTGCGCACGGCTTTCAACGTACGGTGGCTCATGTTGCCCTCTCTCCCAAGTGGCAAGGTGATGCCGCGCGTGGGGCACGGTCGAGCCGAGACTGCGGGGCGATTATGTACAGCGGCTATTCGCCATTGGTCGAACCCGCCCCTGCTGGGCGCTCACTTTCGACCATCGTCTAACCAAGGTGGTGACGCGACCGGGGGTGGATGGGGCAAACTGAGGGGAATCGGTCGCTGCGATGCTGCGACCGCACATACAAAGTCAACGTGCAAGTGAGGGTGCCATGGCTGATATCTACCCCGTCGATCCGCAGTTCGCCGCCAAGGCACGCATCGACAAGACGTCGTACGAACAGCAGTACCAGGCATCGGTGACCGACCCGGATGGTTTCTGGGGCAAGGCCGCCGAGCGCCTGCAATGGATGCGCAAGCCGACGAAGATCAAGAACGTCAGCTATGACCTGTCCAACTTCCACATCAAGTGGTTCGAAGATGGCGAGCTCAATGCCAGCGTGAACTGCCTGGATCGGCAGTTGGAAACGCGCGGCGACAAGACCGCCCTGCTGTTCGAGCCGGACGGCCCGGATGCACCGGCCCAGCATGTGACCTATCGCGAGCTGTACGAGCGCACCTGCCGCCTCGGCAACGCGCTGCGCAACCTCGGCGTCAAGAAGGGCGACCGGGTCACCATCTACCTGCCGATGATCGTCGACGCCGCGGTGGCCATGCTGGCCTGCGCGCGCATCGGTGCGATCCACTCGGTGGTGTTCGGTGGCTTCGCGCCGAACTCGATCGCCGACCGTGTCAGCGACTGCCAGAGCAAGCTGATCATCACCGCCGACGAAGGCCTGCGCGGTGGCCGCAGGATCCCGCTGAAGGCCAACGTCGATGCCGCGCTGAAGCTGCCGGGCACGAACACCGTGGAGACCGTGCTGGTGGTGCGCCACACCGGCGGCGCGGTGGACATGCAGGCCCCGCGCGACCGCTGGTTCCACGATGTGGTGGACAGCCAGCCGTCCACCTGCGAACCGGAACGCATGAACGCGGAAGATCCGCTGTTCATCCTCTACACCTCCGGTTCCACCGGCAAGCCGAAGGGTGTGCTGCACACCACCGGCGGCTACCTGCTGTACGCGGCCTACACCCATGAAGCGGTGTTCGACCTGCGCGAAGACGATATCTACTGGTGCACCGCCGACGTCGGCTGGGTCACCGGCCACAGCTACATCGTGTACGGGCCGCTGGCCAACGGCGCGACCTCGCTGATGTTCGAAGGCGTGCCGAACTACCCGGACACCTCGCGCTTCTGGAACGTCATCGACAAGCACAAGGTGACCATCTTCTACACCGCCCCGACCGCCATCCGTGCGCTGATGCGCGAAGGCGAGGAGCCGGTGAAGAAGACCTCGCGCGCGTCGCTGCGCCTGCTCGGCAGCGTCGGCGAGCCGATCAATCCGGAAGCCTGGCGCTGGTACTACGAAGTGGTCGGCGACAGCCGCTGCCCGATCGTCGATACCTGGTGGCAGACCGAGACCGGCGGCATCCTGATCTCGCCGCTGGCCGGCGCGATGGACCTCAAGCCCGGTTCGGCCACCCTGCCCTTCTTCGGCGTGCAGCCGGCGCTGGTCAATGCCGATGGCGAGATCCAGGACGGCCCGACCGAAGGCAACCTGATCATCCGCGATTCCTGGCCGGGCCAGATGCGCACGGTGTACGGCGACCACCAGCGCTTCATCGACACCTATTTCCGCACCTACCCGGGCAGCTACTTCACCGGCGACGGTTGCCGCCGCGACGAGGACGGCTATTACTGGATCACCGGCCGCGTCGATGACGTGATCAATGTGTCCGGCCACCGCATCGGCACCGCCGAAGTGGAAAGCGCGCTGGTCTCTCACCCGAAGGTGGCCGAAGCGGCGGTCGTGGGCTTCCCGCACGACGTGAAGGGCCAGGGTATCTACGCCTACGTCACGCTGGTGGCCGAAGAGGCGCCGAGCGACGAGCTGCACAAGGAGCTGATCGCCTGGGTGCGCAAGGAGATCGGCCCGATCGCCACGCCGGACCACCTGCAGTGGGCGCCGGGCCTGCCGAAGACCCGCTCGGGCAAGATCATGCGCCGCATCCTGCGCAAGATCGCCGAGAACGCGCCGGACCAGCTGGGCGACACCTCGACCCTGGCCGACCCGTCGGTGGTGGCCTCGCTGGTGGACGAACGCAAGGTGCGCTGACGTACGACCCGGGGCCGGACCCCGGGGTCGGATCCCGTTCCGCCAGGAACGGGCTCTGCCCCCCGGAGGGTCTGGCCCCATGCAGTTTCCCCCCACGGTTCCCCCCGACCATGACCACCCTCCTGATTGCCGATGACCACCCGCTGTTCCGCGAAGCCCTGCGCGGGGCGGTGCAGCGGGTCATCCCCGGCGTGCAGTTGTTCGAGGCCGACAGCGTGGAAGCGCTGTACGCACTGGCCGACCAGCACAACGACGCCGACCTGGTCCTGATGGACCTCAACATGCCTGGCGCACAGGGTTTCAACGCGCTGGTGCACATGCGCTCGCTGCACCCGCACCTGCCGGTGGTGGTGGTGTCCGCGCGCGAAGAAGCCACGGTGATGCGCCGCGCGCTCGACCACGGCGCGCTCGGCTTCATTCCCAAATCGGCCGACTCGGACACCATCGGCCATGCACTCGGCACCATCCTCGATGGCGAGACCTGGGCACCGCCGGAAGCGCACAACGTGCCGCCCACCGGCAGCGAAGAACGCGAAGTCGGCCAGCGCCTGCGTGAGCTGACCCCGCAGCAGTTCCGCGTGCTGCAGATGCTGGGCGCAGGTCGCTTGAACAAGCAGATCGCCTACGACCTCAACGTCTCCGAAGCGACGATCAAGGCCCACGTCACCGCCATCCTGCGCAAGCTGGGCGTGACCAACCGCACCCAGGCCGTGCTGATGGCCGGCAAGCTGGCGATCGACGACGACGCCATCGTGCTGCCGCCGGAAGAAGATTGAGGGAGTGCCGGCCGCTGGCCGGCAGTCACCTGGAACGCCTGAAAACGCCCTGGTAGGTGCCAAGCTTGCTTGGCACGCGTCTACCGACGCAGCTGCCGGCCAGCGGCCGGCACTACCCGGCACCGCTGCGCTCGCGATATAGCCATCGCTATACAAACCAGCCCTGCCTGCGCGTTTCGCTGGAAATGCGCCACGCGCGAATCGCGGTGCTAAGCTTCGCGTCCCCTTGGGGAGTAGCCGGATTCCTTCGCAGGAATCGTCCACGTCAACATACTCGGCCAGTGCGCCGTGGCGTGGACAACCATGATGGTTGGCGAGACCAGCGGCCCGCGCGCGCAACGTCAGGTTGGGCGCGAGCGCGAGCCGTGCGTCCGTCCTTGCCCGACCTCAGCAGCTGTCCATGTCCCCCATTTCGATCCTCCTGATCGGCTTTGCCATGTCCACCGATGCCTTCGCTGCGGCGATCGGCAAGGGTGCGGCCATGCGCAAGCCGGTGTTCCGCGACGCACTGCGTGCCGGCATCATCTTCGGCGTCATCGAGGCGATCACGCCCATCATCGGCTGGCTGCTGGGCCGCGCCGCGCTGCAGTACGTCGAAGCCTTCGACCACTGGATCGCCTTCGGCCTGCTCGGCGCGCTGGGCATCCACATGATCTACAACGGCCTGCGCCCGGACAGTGCCGAGGACGACGAAGACCCTTCGCAGCATCACGGCTTCTGGAAGCTGGCGCTGACCGGTTTCGCCACCAGCATCGACGCGATGGCGGTGGGTATCGGCCTGGCCTTCATGGACGTGCATATCGGCGTGATGGCCACGGTCATCGGCCTGTGCACGCTGACCATGGTCACCGTCGGCATCATGCTCGGCCGCGTGCTGGGCAGCATGGTCGGCAAGCGTGCCGAGATCATCGGTGGCGTGATCCTGGTGATCATCGGCGCGACGATCCTGTACGAGCACCTGCACGGCGTGGGGTAAAACGCCGAGAGCGAGCGATTGCGTGGTTGCCGGCCAGCGGCCGGCACTACCAGACGTCACATCCACGCATGGCGTGGATCTACTGCCGGGCTGATGAAGCTCTGGTAGATGCCAGGCTTGCCCGGCATGGTTTCACGTCGTGGTTGCCGGCCAGCGGCCGGCACTACTGCGCGTCGCGCAGCGCGCCCAGGAAGGCACGCAGCGAGGCCGGCTTGATCGGCTTGGTCAGCACGCGGTAGCCGCGTTCGCGTGCCATCCGCTTCAGTTCGTCACGCCCATCGGCGGTCAGCAGCGCACCCGGCAGTGGGTAACCGGCTGCTTGGCGCAACGCCACCAGCGCGTCCAGGCCGTCCATGCGGTCGTGCAGGTGGTAGTCCACCAGCATCACCTGCGGGCGCTCGGCGATCTTCTCCAGTGCCTGGTCAACGGTGGCGGCAGTGATCACCTGTACCTGCCAGCGACCGAGCAGCGCACGCATGCCGTCGAGGATCTCCTCGTCGTTGTCCACGCAGAGCACGCGCAGGCCCGCCAGGGAGTCGCTGCGCACGGGTGCCGCTACAGCCTGTACCGGCGCGGCCAGGTCCGTATAGCCCGGCAGCGCTGCCACCCGCGGCAGGATGATCGAGAACATCGAGCCCTTGCCGACCCGGCTGCGCGCGCTGAGGCGATGGTCGAGCAGGCGCGAGATGCGCTGGCAGATCGACAGGCCCAGGCCCAATCCCTGCTCACCCCAGTCGAACGGCTGCTGGTAGCGATGGAATTCATCGAAGATCTGCCGCATGTGGTGCTCGGGAATGCCCGGGCCGGTATCCCAGACCTGCAGCTCCACTTCATCACCACGCTGGCGCACCGCCAGCACGATGCGGCCCTGGCGGGTATAGCGCAGCGCGTTGGCCAGGAAGTTCTGCAGCACGCGCCGCAGCAGGCGGCGGTCGCTGCGCACCCAGGCCGGACGCGTGAACAGGTCCAGGCGCAGGCCACGGCCGGCGGCGACCGGGGTGTACTGCGCGGCCAGTTCGCGCATCAACGCACTCACGTCGAATTCGCCGATCACCGGGTGCAGGCCACCGGCATCGAGCCGGGAGACATCCAGCAGGCCATCGAGCAGTTCTTCGGCCGCACGCAGCGACGCATCCACGCGTTCGGCCAGGTGCTTCTGTTCATCGCTCACGTGGTCGCTGTCGCGGAGTGCGGAAGCAAACAGGCGCGCAGCGTTCAGCGGCTGCAGCACGTCGTGGCTGATCGCCGCCAGGAAGCGGGTCTTCGACTGCTGCGCGACCTCGGCCTCATGCGAGCGCTCGGCCACGCGCTGTTCCAGCGTTTCGTTGGCTTCCAGCAGCGCCTTCTCCGCGTGCTTGTAGTCGGTGATGTCGTTGTAGCTGGTCACGTAACCGCCGCCGGGCAGCGCCTGGCCGCGCATTTCGATCACCTTGCCGTCGCTGCGCGTGCGCTCGAACACATGCGGCGAACCGGCGCGCATGTAGCCGATGCGGCGATTGATCTGCACTTCGATATCGCCCTCGCCCAGCTCGCCGCGCTCGGCGTTGTAGCGGATCAGGTCAGCGACCGGGCGGCCCACATAGAGCATGCCGTCGGGGTAGCCGAACATGTCCTGGTAACGGCGGTTCCACGCGGTCAGGCGCATGTCCGGATCGACCACGCTGACCCCGGCGCTGATGTTCTCCAGCGTGGTCGACAGGATCTCGCGGTTGAAGCGCAGCTCCTGCCCGGCTTCGTCGAGCACCGCCACCACTTCGCCCAGGTCCATGCCCGAACCACGCAGCAGGCTGGTCAGCAGCAGGCGCGCCGAGGCCGCACCAATCGACGCGGCCAGCAGGCGTTCGGTGAACTGCACCCACGGCCGGTCCGCAGGCGCCGAAGACTGCAGCTCGCGGCCCAGCGACTGCGCCTGCTCGAAGAACGAGCGCCGTGCATGGCGCTCGCCGACCACGCGCGAGGCCAGCGCCAGCAGGTCGCCCACGTGCACGTGGCCGGGCCAGCCACCGGCCACCGACGGGCGCTCGGCATACGGGTCGAGGAACGGTGCGGCGCGCAGGCGCTCGTCGACACCGGGTCGCCAGCGTGCGGACACCAGCATCATCGTCGCCGCATTGACCAGCAGCGACCAGAACGTGCCGTGGGTCAGCGGATCCCAACCGGTCATGCCGAACAACTGCTGCGGGCGCAGCCACTCGATGCCGAACGGGCCGTGCTGCACCCAGGCGGCATCGACCCAGCCGGCCATGGTCATCGCCGGCAGCAGCAGGGTGTACAGCCAGGTGGCGAAGCCCAGCAGCATGCCCACCTCGACGCCGCGTCGGCTGGCACCGCGCCAGTACAGGCCGCCGATCAGGCCGGGCGCGAACTGCGCTACCGCCGCGAACGCCATCAGACCGTACGAGGCCAGCGTGCTGTCGTTGCTGCTGGTGCGGTAGTAGCTGTAGGCCATCAGCGCCAGCAGCAGGATCGCCAGGCGGCGGATCCACAGCACGCGCGAGGCAACGTCGGCCGCCTCCTGGTGGTCGCCGCTGCGACGCAGCAGCACCGGCATCACCAGGTCGTTGCTGACCATGGTGGCCAGCGCGATGGACGACACGATGACCATGCCGGTGGCCGCCGAGAAGCCGCCCACGTAGGCGATCAGCGCCAGCGCGTTGCGGCCCTCGGCCAGCGGCAGGGCCAGCACCATCGAGTCGTCGGCCACGCTGCCACCGGTACCGAACAGGGTCACGCCGGCGGTGGCGATCGGCAGCACCATGCCGGAGATCAGCACCAGGTAACCGCCGAACATCCAGCGCGCGCGGCGCACGTCGCGTACGTCACCGCACTCGACCACGGCCACGTGGAACTGGCGTGGCAGGCAGATGATGGCGAGGAAACTGAGCAGCGTCTGCGAGATGAAGCCCACCGGCGGCAGGCCGGTGAACAGCGTATGCACTGACTGCACCACCGCGTCGGTGCGGTTGCTCAGCCACAGGTAGGCGAACACGCCCACGGCCAGCATCGCCAGCAGCTTGATCACCGATTCGAAGGCAATCGCCAGCATCATGCCGTGGTGGTGCTCGGTGGCATCGACCTGGCGGGTACCGAACAGGGTGGCGAACAGCGCCATCAGCAGGGCCACGTACAGCGCCGGATCGGTGAAGAAGCCGGTGGGACCGGTGTTGCCGGTCAGCACCTGCAGGCTCATCGCCACCGCTTTGTACTGCAGGGCCAGGTACGGGATGATGCCGATCAGCGCGATGATCGCCACCAGCGCCGCCAGTCGCCGCGAGCGGCCGAAGCGCGAGGAGATGAAATCGGCGATGGAGACCACGTTCTGGCTGCGCGCGATCAGCGCCAGGCGCTCGATGATGCGCCAGCCGAACAGCAGCAGCAGCAGCGGGCCGATGTAGATCGGCAGGTAGCCCACGCCGTTGCGCACGGCGGTGCCGACCGCGCCGTAGAAGGTCCACGACGAGCAGTACACGGCCAGTGCCAGGCTGTAGACCACCGGCCGCAGCCACGGCCGGTCGGGGTACATCGGCCGACGGTCGCCCCACCACGCCACGCCGAACAGCAGCGCGGCATAGGCAACCGAGACCAGCAGCAGGATCCAGCTGGAGACCACGCGCGCGTTTCCGTCGGAAGAACCCGCAGTGTAGGCCAGGCGTGGCCGGGGGTGCGGGCGCGTTGGGGGCAACCACCCCCACCAGGGTGGGGGCCTACGTGGTGCGGGCCACGACCGTGGGTCGTGGCCGGCGTCTTACTGGGCCGGCACGCCCATTTCCTTCAGCAGTTCCGGTGCCGGGTAGACCTTGGCCAGCAGCCAGCGCAGGTAGCGCATGTCCACGTGCACGGCGCGCTTGTAGCGCGGGTCGAACCACCAGCTGGCGCTGACCGACTCCCAGTTGCTGTCGAAGTTCAGGCCGATCAGCTCACCCTTGGCATTGAGCACCGGCGAGCCGGAGTTGCCGCCGGTGGTGTCCAGGTTGGTCAGGAAGTTGACCGTCTGGGTGTTCAGCGCCGGGTCGGCGGTGCTGCCGAAGTCACCCTTGGCGATCGCCGCCAGCAGCGGCTTGGGCGCATCGAACGGATAGGCGTTGGTGTTCTTTTCGACGATGCCGGCCACGGTGGTCACCGGCGAGTAGGTCACGCCATCGCGCGGGTGCAGCGCCTCGACCTTGCCGTAGCTGATGCGCAGGGTGCGGTTGGCATCCGGGTACACCGCGCGGCCCTGCTTGGCACGCCAGGCGAACAGCGCCTGCATGTACGCCGGGCGCAGGCGCAGCTGCTCGCCTTCGCGGGTCTTGCTCTCGTTCTCGATGCGCAGCTGCGCGGCCACCAGCGGGCCGGCCACGGCGATCAGCGGGTCGGCGGCCAGGGCCTTGCCTTCGCGCGCAGCCGCGAAACGCGACAGGCGCTGCGCCTCATCGCCCAGCTGGGTCCCGGCATACAGGGTGTCCAGCGCCGTGGCCAACTGCTGCGGGGTACGGCCGAAGGCCGCGTCGAACTCGGCCACGCGCTGCGCGTCGGGCAGCTGCTGGTAGCGGGTCAGCAGGGTGGTCAGCAGGGCCTTCTCGACCTCGGGCGCGTAGCGACGCTGGACCTGCTTGAGCACGCCTTCGATCATCGCCTGGTCGCGCTGCTGGTAGCCGCTCTCGCGCTGTGCGTCCGGCTTGGCCGATTCGATCCGCAGGCGTTCCAGCAGCAGCGCCGAGCGCAGCAGCTGGCTCTGTGCGGCCATCTGTTCCAGCAGCAGGTCGCGCTCGCCCACCGCCGCGCCCTGCGACAGGTTGGCCAGCAGCGCCTTGATGTCGCCCTGGTACCTGCGGTCGGTGGCGGCCAGCATGGCCCGCTCGTCGGCGGCACGCTGGGCCTTGGCGTCGCTGCGCAGCAGGCCTTCCAGCTCGCCGGCGGCGCGCTTGCGGTTGTTCTTCAGCGACTGCAGCTGCGAGGCGTAGCGGGTGCGGGCCTGCGCGTCCTTGGCGCTGGCCGCTTCGATGGTGTCGATCATCTGCTGGAACACCGACACCCGGCGCGGCAGCACGGTATCGATCTGGCCGGCGAATTCGGCCGCGGTGCGGTGGCGATAGGTGATGCCCGGGTAGCCGGCCAGCATCGCGTAGTCGCCTTCCTTCGGGCCCTCGACCGACATCTGCAGGTGCGCCGGCGCCTGGTAGGGCACGTTGTCCTTGCTGTAGGGGGCCGGCTTGCCGTCCTTGCCCACGTAGGCGCGCAGCAGGGTGAAGTCGCCGGTGTGGCGCGGCCACATGAAGTTGTCGATCTCATCGCCGTAGTTGCCGATCGCACGCGGCGGCGCGTACACCAGGCGCACGTCGCTCAGTTCCAGCTGGGCGATGCGGTAGAAGTCGGTGCCGTAGTACATGTTGGCCACCGAGCAGCGCACGCTGCCGTCCTTCTCGCACTCGGCCACGATCTGCTTGCTGGCCGCATCCACGGCATCGAAGTAGGCACGGCCGGTCTTGCCCCGCGCCTGCGCCAGCACCTGGTCGGTCACCTTGTCGAAGCCGACGGTGACCAGCACGCGAAAGTCCGGGTTGGCCGGGCGCTCGTCGGCACGGCCGTTGGCGATGAAGCCGCCGTTGATCAGGTCGTGCTCGGGCGAGCTGTTGTACTGGATCACGCCCATCGCCACGTGGTGGTTGGTCAGCAGCAGGCCGTCGGCGGACACGAAGGAGCCGGTGCCGCCACCGGCGCGCACCACCGCGCTCAGCGGCGGCGCGGTGACATTGGCCAGGTCGGCCGGATTGCCCTTGAAGCCTGCCGCCTGCAGCGGCTTGGCCAGGTCCGGCAGCTGGGTCGGCATCCACATGCCTTCATCGGCGTGGGCACCGGCGGCGAGGGTCAGGCCCAGGGCCAGGGCGGTGGGAAGGGCTTTGCGGGCAGACATCGGCGTTTCCGGCAGTACAGAACAGCCCGGGACCATAGCCGCTGGGGACCGATGGGGCAACGGCCGATGGTTGGGGCGACGCCAGCGGTAGTGCCGGCCGCTGGCCGGCAATCACCGCAGCCACGCATGGCGTGGCTCTATTTCTCCCGCCGCCAGTTGATCGACCCACGGTTTTCCACCGTGCTCGATTCCACTTCCACATCAAACCCGCGGCGCAGCAGGTACTTCAGCGTGATCACCGAACCGGCACCGACCAGCGACACGCCGTAACCCACGTACAGCTTGGGCGAGATGTACTTGCCGACGCCGATCACCGAGCCGCCCAGCGCGCGCGACTGGCTCACGCCGGCATCGTCCAGGCCCAGCTTGGCACCCAGCTGCGACGCCAGCAGGCCACTGCCGGCCGAGAGCGCCGCCGAGGCCGCGTTGACCTGCTGCGCCTGGTCGCTGCTGGCACCGGTCAGGCTGCGTCCCAGCACCAGATAGGCCAGTGCCTCGGACTGCGACATCGCCGGATCGGACCACACGTCCGCCCGCGGCTGCTGCGCACGCCCGGTCACGTCGATGCCGGCGGTGACATCACCGATCCGGCGCTCGGCGCGGATGTTGATGCGCGGGTCGGACACCGCGTTGTAGTTCCAGTTGAGGTTGCCGCGGGTGATGGTCAGGTCCTGCCCATACGCCTTGTAGCGGCCACTCACTTCCAGGCCGCCATTGGCGGTCATTTCGCGGCCGGGCTTGGCCCAGACCTGCATCTTGCCGGTCAGCGCGCCCTTCAGGCCGAACCCGGTCATCTTCACCTTGTCGCCGAGGCTGACCGTCAGGTCCATGTCCAGCGGCGAGGTGCGCGACTCTTCCGGATCGGCCGGGTCCAGCACCACCACGTCCTCGGACACCGAGGTGCCGCGGTCCAGGCGCTCCAGGTCGATGTCGGCCTCGGGCACGTGCACGGTGCCGCGCAGCTCCATCGCCGCCTTGGCCAGGGTGAAGTCGAGGTTGGGGTTGGCGACGATGCGCAGCTCGCTGGTGTTGGACAGCAGCACGTTCTCGCCGTGGATCTTCAGCTGCAGCGGCTGTGCATCACCGAACCACGACAGGCCGCCATCCACGTACAGCGTGCCCTGGCCCGAATTGGCCTGCGCGGTGATCTTGGCCGAACCGTCGGGCTGGGCCACGAAACTACCCTTGCCCTGGTCGAAGGTCAGGCCCAGCGCGGGGAATTCGCCCTTGAAGTTGCTCAGCTGCGCGTCGCCGCCCAGCGACGGCTGCCCGCGCGTACCGCGCAGGCTGACGTGGCCTTCGATCAGGCCGGTCGGGCGCACGATGTCCGGCGAGAACAGCTCCAGCCAGTACAGCCGCGACATGTTGAGGTAGAGCTCACCGTTCAACGGTGCACTGGCTTCCCAGCCGGTCTGCATCTTGGCGTCGACGAATCCATTGCCCTGGAAGCCCATGCCCAGGTAGCCCTTGATGCTAGCCGGGGTCATGTCGAGCTTCAGCGAGAACTGGTCATAGCGCACCAGCTCGCCACGGGTGGTATCGCCCACGGTGTTGCGGTTCTCGCCCAGGCGCACGCCGCCTTCCTTCGAGCGCACTTCCACATGGCCTTCCCAGGCCGCGCCACGCGGGCGGATCTGCGCGTCCAGGCTGACGTCGCCGCGCAGGTAGATGCGGCGGCCGGACTGCGGCGGCAGCCACGGCTGCACCAGCGCCAGCGGCAGCGCGTCACTGCGCACCACCAGGCCTTCGCGCGGCCAGTTGGCCTGTGCGCACAGCGCGCCGCTGCTGGCGGCGGCCAGGCAGGCTTCGGACAGGGTGTAGGTGCTGCCGTTGATCGCGAACGCCGCCGGTGCACGCAGCGACCAGGCATCGCCCTTCACCGGTGCGACGCGCAGCGAGGCCAGCTCGCCACGCCACTGCGCACCCTGCTGGCGCACGCTGCCCTGCAGCTCGATCGCGCCCATCTCATTGCGGGTCTGCGCAGCCAGGCGCAGGTTGGACACACTGCCCTGCGCATCCACGTTCAAGCGCTCCAGCAGCATGCCGGCGTTGACCTGCTGGCCCTGCACCGCCAGCGCGCCGCTGTCGCCGCGCCACGGCAGGTGGCCCTTGATGCTCACGCTCTCGGCGCCGTAGCCGTCCCAGTTGAGGTTGTTGCCGACCAGGTCGGCGGTGATGTCCGGCGCATCGCGCGGCCCCTTCACCTGTACCTGGCCACGCAGGCCACCATCGGCACCGGGCAGCAGATCACTCAGCTGCAACGGTTCGAAACGTGCATCGATGTCGAGGCGGTCGCCGACCTTGCCCGACGCGGTCACCCGGCTGCTGCCCAGCGACAGCTTCAGGTCACCCTGGCCCTGCGCGCCCTGCAGTGCGAACTTGCCCTGTGCATCAAGGTTGCGCTGGCGCAGGATGCCCTTCAGCGACGGCAGGTCGACGGTGGCTTCCAGCGTGCCGGCCGTGCCCGGTGCAGCGTTGGCTGGAGGCGGCAGCTGCCGTCCCTTCGAGGCCAGGTTGCCGGACAGGCGGCCGTTCCAGCCCGGCACGAAGTAGCCGGGGTCGAAATCCTTCAGCGTGGCCTTGGCATCCCAGTCGAGCTGCGGTGCCCAGGCCACCTGCCCTTCCACCTGCAGCTGGCCACCCGGCGTCTGCGCCTGCAGCTGGTGGATCGACGCGGCCTGGTCATTGCCGCGTACGTCGAACTGCAGCTGCGCCTTCTGCGCCTCGCGTTCGATCTCGGCACGGCCGATCGCCGCCCAGGCCTTCAGGGTACCGGCCAGGCCGAAGCGTGCTTCCTTCAGGGTGACCGGCACCGGTGCGCTGCCAGCCGTGTTCGGGTCGGGTGCCGGCACGTAGGTCAGATCGCGTGCGACCACGGAGAAATTGAGTTTCTGCTGGCCTTCCTGGCTGAAGTCAGCGGTGCCCTCCAGGCGGGCTTCGCCGCCGAGGCCCTTCACCAGCAGCGGTGAGACCTTCAGCACCTGGTCCTGCAGCGACACCACCGACGGTGCCAGTTCCAGTTCCTGATCGCCCTGCTTCACCCTGCCGCGCAGGTTGGCATTGCCGCCCTTGCCGGCGGCGGTGAAGTCCAGCGACAACGGCGCAATCGCCGAGCTCGCCAATGCCGGCGAGAGCAGCGACAGATCCAGTTCGTCGCTGCGTACCGTGGCATTCCAGGTCGGGTCGGTGCGGCCGTCGAATACCAGCATCGCCTGCAGCGGCTTCGGCGCGCGCCCGGCTACGGCCACTTCCATGTGCGACAGGTCGCCACGTGCGACCAGGCCCACCGTAGCGGCGGTGCGCCCGCGCGGCGCCGGCAGCACTGCGGTCACGGTCACGTCGGTGTCGTAGTCCTTGGCCGGGATGTAGCGGCCCTGGGCCGTAAAGTTGCCCAGGTCACTGTCCACGACCAGCTTGTGCGCCTGGAACTCGCCGTTGGCGATCTCGATGCCGCCACGCACGCGGCTGATGTCGATCACCGGCTCGTTGGCCTGGCTGATGCGGAAGCCATCGATGGCGATGACATCGGCCTGGATCGCCAGCGGCATCTCGATCTGCGGCAACGAATCGGGCCACGACGGCAGCTTGAAGGGCTCATCGCTCTTGGCCAGGTTCAACGTCGCGTTGGTCAGCTCCAGCTTGTCCAGCAGCAGCTTGCGGCCCAGCAGCGGGCGCAGGTCCGGCTCCAGGTGCGCGCGCTCGGCGTGGAAGTGGATGTCGTCGTAGCGGAAGTCGACGTTGTACAGGGTCAGCGGGCCAGCCACCGGGCCGTCCACCTTGTCCCAGGTGAAGCTGGCGCCCACCGGCAGGCGCGCCACCACCTGGGCCAGCAGCACATCGCGGCCGGCCACGGTCTGCAGCAGCCAGTACACCGCCAGCAGGGCCAGCAGCACCAGGCCGATCACGCCCACCCCGGACCATGCCCAGAAGCGGCGGCGGCGGTAGAAGCGCACGCGCGGCGGCGGCGTGCTCGGGGTCGGTGCGGGCATGCTCACAGGTCCGCTCCGATGTTTAGGTACAGCTGGAACTGCGAATCCGGGTTGTTCAGGCCATGCGCCACGTCGATGCGCACCGGGCCCACCGGCGATTTCCAGCGCACGCCGAAGCCGACGCCGGTGTGCAGGTCGATGGTGTTGTCAAAGGCGCTGCCGGTATCGACGAACACCGCCGCGCCCCAGGGGCCGCCATTGAAATAGTGTTCGTATTCGGCCGAGCCGATCACCAGGTTCTTGGCGCCCAGCGCGTATTTGTCGGGTTTGGGCGTGCGCGGGCCGACTTCGCGGTAGGCGTAGCCACGGATGCTGCGGTCACCGCCGGCGAAGTAGCGCAGGCTCGGCGGCATCGCCACCAGGTCACTGGTCCAGGTGGTGCCGCCTTCACCGCGCAGGATCAGGCGGTTGCTTTCACCCACCGGGATGTACCAGCGCAGCACGGCGTTGGCCTGCACGAAGCTGGTATCCGAGCCAGCGCCTTCCACGCCGGCACGCACCGTCGCCGCGCCGCTGATGCCCTTGCGCGGGAACATCTCGTCGTCGACGTTGACGTAGTCGGCAACCATCTGCGGGTACACCAGCGTCGAGGTGTTGTAGACGGCATCGGTGAATTCGGTGCCGGATGCGTAGCGCCAGCGCTCGCGCAGTGCGTTGATCGAGGCGATCGCGGTCCAGTGCTCGTTGATCTCGCCGCTGCGGCTGGCGATCAGCTTGAAGTTGCGCAGATCGATGTAGTCGGTCTGCTCGTCGTACGCGCTGGCGGCGAAGGTGTACCAGCCGTCGAGCCAGTTGAAGGCCGGAATGCGGTAGCTGGTGACCAGGCTCTTGCGCTTCTGCGCATAGTCCAGCTGCGTGTTCATCTTGTGGCCGCGGTTGTTCAGGAAGCGCCGCTCGATGCCACCGCGCACACCCGGGCCGCTCTCGCTGCCGTAGCTCAGGCCGGCGGTGTAGATGGTGCGCTTGGCGCGCGTCAGCTTCACATCCACCGGCACTTCGCCGTTCTCGTCGGCCTGGTCCGGGCGCGGCTGGATGTCGATCACGCTGAAGTAGTCCAGCTTGGTCAGCGACTCGCGCAACCGGTCCAGCTTGCCCTCGTGGTAGTAACTGCCCTGGTCCCAGTAGACCAGTGGATCGAACAGCTTATCGACGAAGTAGTCCTGCTGGAAGCGCACCGGGCCCATGTTGTAGCGGCGGCCGCTGTCCCAGGTCAGATCGATGTCGGCGGCGTTGTCGGCGCGGGTGATCTGCACCTGGCGCTGGGTGTAGTCGGCGTCGAAGTAGCCGCGCTCGGCCAGGCGCCGGGTGATGGTGATCTTGCTGGCTTCGTACTGGGTGTGCTCGAAGCGCTGGCCCTTGCGCGGCTTGAAGGCGGCCAGGTCGTCCTGCAGGTACTGGTCGTACATCGCCGGCCCGGTGATGTCGATGTGCTCGCGGCGCACGGTCACCGGGGTGCCCTTGTCGACATGGATCAAGACGCGCACATGCTCATCCTCGCGCGGCGCCTCGACCTTGATCACAGGGTTGTAGTACCCGAACGGTTCCAGCGCCTGGCGGGTCTGCCGCTCGGCCTGCGACAGCAGGTACTCCAGGCGCGATTCGCCCTGTTCCTTGCCGATCGTGTCGTACAGCGACAGCGATTCCTGGATGTTCTCGATGATTGCGGCGTCGTCGCCCTTGTCCAATCCCTTGATGTCCACCTTGTCGATGGTGCCGCGCGCGTGGGCCACGGAGGTGGCGGCCAGCGACAGGACCATCAGCGGCAGGGCGTATTTCTTTGGCTGCATGCGGGACAGCATACCGACCGAAGGTGACGATGCGAAATGCATCACGCCATTGGGGATCGGTTGTTAAGTGGCGGTCAAAATACGCGCCTCTGTGGCGATCATCGCAATCGCAGGCGAGGATGCCGGCATCGTGCGCGATGCCGGCGATGACCCCGATGGACATCCGCCGGCCGCTGGCCGGCAATCCACAGGTCGATGCGATGCGCGGTGGCAATGCCGGCCAGCGGCCGGCACTACCGATACGGGCATCAGCTCGACAGATGCTCGATCGCCGCCACCTTGCCCAGGCGCTCGCCCAGCATCGTCAGCAGCGCAAGGCGATTGCCGCGCAGTGCCGGATCCTCGGCATTGACCATCACGCCATCGAAGAACGCGTCGACCTGCGGACGCAGGCGGGCCAGGCGCGCCAGCACCGCCACGTAGTCCTTGTGCTGCAGGCTGGCGCCGGTGTCGTCGATGGCGGCGGTGACCGCTTCGGCCAGCGCGCGCTCGGCGTCCTCCTGCAGCAGCGCCGGGTCGATCTGCGCCGGAATGTCGCCCTCGGCCTTGCGCAGGATGTTGCGGATGCGCTTGTTGGCCGCAGCCAGTGCTTCGGCTTCCGGCAGTGCGGCGAAGGTGCCGATCGCATCCAGGCGGCGGTCGAAGTCGTACAGCGAGGCCGGCTTCAGTTCGGCCACCGCGTTGAAGTGCGTGGCCGGCACGCCCTTGTCGCCGTAATAGCCCTTCAGGCGGTCGAGGATGAAGTCGTACAGCTCGCCGACATCGGCCTGCACGTTGCGCGCGGCCAGGCCGGCGTTGGCGCTGGCCAGCAGCGCGCGCAGGTCCAGCTCGAAGCCGCTTTCGATGATCGTGCGGGCCAGGCCCAGCGCATTGCGGCGCAGGGCGAACGGGTCCTTGTTGCCGGTCGGCTTCAGGCCCGCGGCGAAACCACCGGCCAGCGTGTCGACGCGTTCGGCGATGGCCAGCACCTTGCCCAGCGGCGACAGCGCGATGTCATCACCGCCGAAGCGCGGCTGGTAGGCCTCGTCGATGGCCAGCGCCACCTCTTCCGGCTCACCACCGGCCACGGCGTAGTGGCGGCCCGCGATGCCCTGCAGCTCCGGGAACTCGTTGACCATGCGCGACTGCAGGTCGTTCTTGGCCAGCTCGGCAGCCCGCCTGGCCTGCACCGGATCAGCGCCGACCTGCGGCGCGATCACCTCGGCCAGGACCGCCACGCGCGCCACCTTGTCGGCCACGCTCCCCAGCTTGGCCTGGTAGGTTACCGTCTTCAGGCCGTCGCCCATCGACGCCAGGCCCTGCTTCAGGTCCTCGTCGAAGAAGAACTTGGCATCGGCAAAGCGCGGGCGGATCACCCGCTCGTAGCCCTTGGCCACCTCGGCCACGTCCTTCGATTCGATATTGGCGATGCCGATGAACTTCTCGGTCAGGGTGCCGGCGGCATCCAGCACCGGGAAGAACTTCTGGTTGATCTCCATCGTTTCGATCAGTGCTTCCTGCGGCACTGCCAGGAAGGCGCGTTCGAAGCTGCACAGCACCGCCGACGGCCACTCGACCAGGTTCACCACCTGCTCCAGGTTGTCGTCGCTGATGCGGGCGCTGCCACCGGCCTTGGCCGCGGCAGCCTCGACCTCGGCGACGATGCGCGCGCGGCGCTCGCTCGGGTCGACCAGCACGAAGGCGGCGCGCAGGGCTTCAACGTAATCCTGCGGCTGGGCCAGCGACACGGGCTGGTCGTGGTGGAAGCGATGGCCACGGCTGATACGGCCGGCCTGCAGGCCGAACAGCTCGGCCTCCACCACCTCGGTACCGTGCAGCAGCACCAGCCAGTGCGCCGGGCGCGCAAAGCCCCAGGTGTGGTCGCCCCAGCGCATCGGCTTGGGAATCGGCATCGCCGCAATCGCCTCGCGCAGGATCTCCGGCAGCAGGCTGGCGGTGCGCGCGCCCGGGGTCACCGCACGGTGCACGAAGCGCTCACCCTTGTTGTCGGTGGTCTTCTCCAGCGCGGTCCAGTCGATCCCGGCCTTGGCGGCGAAGCCCAGCAACGCCTTGGTTGGCTGGCCTTCGGCGTCCAGTGCGATGTTCAGGTACGGGCCCAGCACTTCGCTGTGCTGTTCCGGCTGTTCCAGGCCAACGCCCGGCAGCAGCACGGCCAGCCGGCGCGGGGTCGACAGCGGGCGTGCATCGCCCAGGTCCAGTGCGACGCCGCGCGTGCGCAGCCCTTCGACAATACCGTCGAAGAACGCCTGGGCCAGGCCCGGCAGCGCCTTGACCGGCAGCTCCTCGGTGCCCAGTTCGATCAGCAGGGGGGACAGTTGGCTCATCGGTTCGATCCTGTGGTGGGGGCGCAGCGCGCGACGCGTCCGGCGCCCCGGGTAGTTGATGAAAAGCGGGTGGCTGCGGACGGCCCGTCAGGCCTTCTTCGCGCCCGGGAAGCCCAGCTTCTCGCGCTGCTCGTAGTACGCCTTGGCCACCGCCTGGGCCAGCGCGCGCACGCGCAGGATGTAGCGCTGGCGCTCGGTCACGCTGATCGCGCGGCGTGCATCGAGCAGGTTGAAGGTGTGGCTGGCCTTCATCACCTGCTCGTAGGCCGGCAACGGCAAGCCCACCTCGACCAGCTTCTGCGCTTCACGCTCGCAGGCATCGAAGCGGTGGAACATTTCGTCCACGTCGGCGTATTCGAAGTTGTAGGTGCTCTGCTCGACTTCGTTCTGGTGGTAGACGTCGCCATAGGTCACCGGCTGCCCGTCCGGGCCGTAGGTCCAGACCAGGTCGTAGACGTTGTCGCAGTTCTGCAGGTACATGCACAGGCGTTCGAGGCCGTAGGTGATCTCGCCCAGCACCGGGCGGCACTCCAGGCCACCGGCCTGCTGGAAGTAGGTGAACTGGGTCACTTCCATGCCGTTGAGCCAGACTTCCCAGCCCAGGCCCCAGGCGCCCAGCGTCGGCGATTCCCAGTTGTCCTCGACGAAACGCAGGTCGTGCACCAGCGGGTCGATGCCCAGCGCCTTCAGCGAATCCAGGTACAGCTGCTGGATGTTGTCCGGCGCCGGCTTCATCGCCACCTGGTACTGGTAGTAGCGCTGCAGGCGGTTGGGGTTCTCGCCGTAGCGGCCGTCGGTCGGGCGGCGCGAGGGCTGCACGTAGGCCGCGTTCCAGCGTTCCGGACCGATCGCACGCAGGAAGGTGGCCGGGTGGAAGGTACCGGCGCCCACCTCCAGGTCGAGCGGCTGGATGAGCACGCAGCCCTGCTGGGCCCAGAACTGGTTCAGGGTCTGGATCAGGCCCTGGAAGGTGATCGGAACGGTCGGGGTCGCGGACATGCGTACGAGTCTTGGCCGGCAAGGGGGTGCGTTAGTATAACGGCCGACCTGCGGGGCATTCCGTACCCGGGAGGAGCAGGCAGATGGAACATCGGCTGCCGGTGGGCACGCCCGGCGAGCCAGGCGACATCCCGCTGCCGTGGGGACGCCTGCATTTCGAACAGGTCTGCGCAGCGCTGCTGGCCGATGGCCTGGTCGCCGAGCACGACGTCGAGCGCATGCGGTTTTCCGCACAGGGCGCCCGCAATGCCAGCGAAGTGCACCCGCTGGTGCTGCTGTCCAACCTCAAGCTGGCCGCCCACGACGGTGGCGAACTGACCCTGGAACGCCTGACCGAATGGCTGGCCCGGCGCACCGGCAGCCGCTACCTGCGCATCGATCCGACCCGGGTCGACGTCGCCGCGGTCACCGCGCTGGTCTCCCACGCCTACGCCCGCCGCCATCGCTTCCTGCCGCTGGCGGTGGATGCCGAACGGGTGCTGGTGGCCACCAGCGAGCCGCTGGTGCAGGAGTGGCGCCGCGACCTGCAGCACCTGACCCGCCGCAGCATCGAGCTGGCGGTGGTCAATCCGCTCGACCTGCACCGCTACACCATGGAGTTCTACGGGGTGACCCGCTCGGTGCGTGGCGCGCGCGGCGATGTCCGCGGCGAAGCCAGCACCACCCTGCCCAGCTTCGAGCAGCTGGTCGAGCTGGGCCGCACCGGCGACGTCAATGCCGACGACCAGCACATCGTGCACATCGTCGACTGGCTGCTGCAGTACGCCTACGAACAGCGCGCCTCGGACATCCACCTGGAACCGCGCCGCGAGATGGGGCGCATGCGCTTCCGCATCGATGGCGTGCTGCACAAGGTGTTCGAGGTGCCACCGGCGGTGATGACCGCCGTGGTCAGCCGCATCAAGGTGCTCGGCCGCATGGACCTGGCCGAACGCCGGCGCCCGCAGGACGGCCGCATCAAGACCCGCTCGCCGGGTGGCCGCGAAGTCGAGATGCGCCTGTCGACCATGCCTACCGCCTTCGGCGAGAAGTGCGTGATGCGCATCTTCGACCCGGATGCCGCCTTCAAGAGCATCGACCAGCTCGGCTTCAGCCCGCAGGAGGCCGCCGGCTGGAACGCCCTGGTCGAACGCCCGCACGGCATCGTGCTGGTCACCGGCCCGACCGGCTCGGGCAAGACCACCACCCTGTATTCGACGCTGAAGCGGCTGGCCACGCCCGACGTGAACGTGTGCACGGTGGAGGACCCGATCGAGATGATCGCGCCCGAGTTCAACCAGATGCAGGTGCAGGCCAACATCGACCTGGATTTCGCCAGTGGCGTGCGCACGCTGCTGCGGCAGGACCCGGACATCATCATGATCGGCGAGATCCGCGACCTGGAAACCGCGCAGATGGCGGTGCAGGCCTCGCTGACCGGCCACCTGGTGCTGTCCACGCTGCATACCAACGACGCGCCGTCGGCGGTCACCCGCCTGCTCGACCTGGGCGTGCCGCACTACCTGCTGGCCAGCACCCTCAACGGCATCCTCGCCCAGCGCCTGGTGCGCACGCTGTGCCCGCACTGCAAGCAGCCGCACACCCTTGGTGCTGCCGACTGGGCGGTGCTGGCTGATAGCCAAGCTGCATATCCAGATGCCGCCACGCCCTGTCGTCCGGTCGGTTGCCTGGAGTGCCGGCGCACCGGATTCCTCGGCCGCATCGGCCTGTATGAGTTGCTGCCATTGGGCTCGCGGCTGCGTGGGCAGATCCGCGCTGACATGGATCTGGCCGGTTTCACCCGTGCCGCGCGGGCTGAAGGGCTGCGAACCCTGCGCCAGGCCGGGCTTGAAAAGGTGGCGCAGGGGCTGACTACAATCGAGGAAGTCCTGTCAGTCCTGCCGCCCCCGGATGAACCCAGCCCCGTTCCTGATCCTTGAAACCGGCCGCCCGGTGCCGTCGCTGCGCCGCTACGGGCGCTTTCCGCACTGGATCCGCGTGGCCGCCGGGCTGGAAGAACACCAGACCGTGGTGGTCGACGTCGAACACGGCGGTGCACTGCCCGATCCGCACGCCTTCGCCGGCGTGCTGGTGACCGGCTCGGCCGCCTTCGTCACCGACCACGCCGAATGGAGTGAGCGCAGCGCCGCATGGCTGCGCCAGACCGCCCATGCCGGCCTGCCGGTGTTCGGCATCTGCTACGGCCACCAGCTGCTGGCGCACGCGCTGGGCGGGGAAGTGGCCTACAACCCGGCCGGGCGCGAGTCCGGCACGATCGAACTGGAGCTGCAGCCGCAGGCGGCGCAGGACCCGCTGTTCCAGGGCCTGCCGCAGCACTTTGCCGCCCACGCCACCCACCTGCAGACTGTGCTGCGCGCGCCGGACGGCGCCGAAGTGCTGGCACGCTCGCCGCTGGATGGCTGCCATGCCTTCCGCTGGGGGCGCCAGGCCTGGGGCGTACAGTTCCACCCCGAGTTCGCCACCCACCACATGCGCGGCTACGTGCGTGCCCGCGCCGACTGCATCGGCCGCCATGGCGGCTGCGCCCGCAGCATCGAGCGCGCGGTCAGCGCCGCACCGCTGGCCCGCCAGCTGCTGCGCCGCTTCGTTCGCCAGGCGCGGCTGTCTTCAGCCCAGCCGGCGGCAAAACAGGGATAATCGGCGGCACGGGCAAGCGCCCGGCCCCTCCTGTCCTTCCCGGATGTCCATGAAAGAGATTCGCAAGCTGCCGGCCTCGGCGGGCGCCCAGTGGTTGCTGGATACGTTCTCGCTGTACCGGCGTGCGCCGCTGCAGCTGGCCCGGATCGGCCTGGCCTGGCTGCTGGTGAGCTGGGTGGTCACGCTGTTGTCGACGCTGATTCCCGGCGCCGCCGGCATGGCCGTGCAGCTGATGACCCTGGCCATCTCGCCGATCATGTTCGGCGGCATGCTGTACGCCGTGGGCGAGATCGACGAAGGCCGCCCGGGCCTGTCCTCGCACCTGCTGCAGCCGATCCGCGACCACCGCGTCAGCCACCTGCTGGTGCCGCTGGCGATCCAGGTGTTGGCGGTGCTGCTGCTGGGCGCGCTGCTGTTCCTGATGATCGGCCGCGAAGGTTTCACCGCCTTCAGCGAGGTCATGACCAAGATGGAAGAGATCAGCCGCAGTGGCCAGCAGATCAAGCCGGACGATGCTGCGGCGCTGGTGGCCGACCTGCCGGCCAAGCGCATCGCGCTGTGGATGCTGCTGGTGTTCCTGAGCGCGGTCGCACTGTCGCTGGCAATGTTCACCCAGCCGGCGCTGGTGGTGTTCGACAAGCAGAGCGGCATGCACGCGCTGCGCCTGAGCCTGCAGGGCTGCATCGAGAACATCGGCGCGATGATCGTGTTCGCCGTGCTGGGCCTGATCGCCGCGTTCTGCATCTACATCCTGTTCGTGATCGTGATCCAGATCGCGATGCTGATCGGCGGCCCGCTGGCGGCCGCCTTCATCGCGCAGCTGGTGCTGACCACGGTGCTGATGCCGCTGTATGTCGGTGCGGTCTATGCCGCATGGAAGCAGATGTTCGTGCACCGCGGCAGCCGCGCAGCGCCGCCGATCCCGACCACGCCGACCTCGAGCGACATCTTCCACGCCTGACGGAAAAAAGGGGACGGAGGGGATTAAGTCGTTTATGCCCAGCGTGTGCAGCTAACGACTTAATCCCCTCCGTCCCCTTTTGGCTTTTCAGGCGGCGGGCTTCTTGACTGCCGATGACGGCACCAGCCAGCGTGCGGCGTGAATGCCCAGCTCGTAGAGCAGGCACATCGGGATCGCCAGCATCAGCTGCGAGACCACGTCCGGCGGAGTCAGCACCGCTGCCAGCACGAAGATGCCGACGATCGCGTAGCCGCGGCCTTCCTTGAACTGCTGCGGCGTCACCCAGCCCAGCAGGACCAGGATCACCATCGCCACCGGCAGTTCGAAACTGCCACCGAAGGCGAAGAAGATCGCCAGCACGAAATCCAGGTAGGCGTTCGCATCCGGGGTGATCGCGATCACGTCCGGGCTGAAGGTGGTCAGGAAATGGAACACCGCCGGCAGCACCAGGAAGTAGGCGAAGGCACAGCCGGTGTAGAACAGCAGTACCGAAGACACCAGCAGCGGCACCGCCAGGCGCTTCTCACGCGCATACAGTCCCGGGGCGACGAAGGCCCACAGCTGGTACAGCAGCCACGGCACCGCCACGAACAGGGCCACGAAGAACGTCAGCTTCAAGGGCGCGAAGAAGGCGCCGGCCGGATTGGTCGCGATCATCGTCTGCCCATTGGGCAGCTGCGAGACCAGAGGTTCGGCCAGGGCGTTGTAGAGTTTCTGGGTGAACGGCAGCAGCGCCAGCAGCACCACGCCCAGGCCAAGCAGGGCGCGCACCAGACGGCCGCGCAGTTCCACCAGATGTTCGACCAGCGAGCTCTCGCCGAAATCCTGTTCGCTCATGGCTGGCGCTCCGTGCGCTGCGTCGGCGCCGCCGCACCGGCGTCAGCGGCGGTGGTCGCGTCGGGTGCAGCAGGCTCCTGTGCGGGTGCCTCCGCGGCAGGCCCGCCCAGGTGCGGCGGAACGTCCGCCTGCGCGGGTGCGCGTACTTCCTGTACCAGCTCATCGCCCTGCCGCTGCGCCTGCTGGGCTTCGCGACGCAGTGCCTCGCCGCTGGCACGCAACTGGTTCTCGGTGTCCTGCATGCCCTGGCGCACGTCCTGCATCTGCCGCTTGATCTCTTCGGCCTGCAGTTCGCGTTCCAGTTCCTGTTTCACCGAATCCCACTGGTTGCGGGCACGCCGTACCCACAGGCCGGCGAAGCGGGCCGCCTTGGGCAGGCGCTCGGGACCGAGCACCACCAGGGCGACCACCGCGATCACCAGCAGTTCGCTGAAGCCGATATCAAACACCGCGACCGCTCCGGATCAGCGAGGGCTGCGGTCGTGCTCGTCCTGCGCGGTGCGCGAGGCGTCCTGGCTGCGCGATTCATCGCCCAGCTGCGCGTTCGGCTTGTCGTCGTCGCGCATGCCCTTCTTGAATTCCTTGACCGCCGAACCGAGGTCCTTGGCGCCGCTGGTCAGGCGCTTGGTGCCGAACACCAGCAGGACGATGGCCAGCACGACCAACCAATGCCAGATGCTGAAACTGCCCATAAAGACGCTCGTTACGTTAGTGATCAGGCTGTCGAGCATAGCGCACCGGCTGTTAGCCGGCGCGCGTGACGAAAGTCAGTTCCCGCCCAGCGTTTCCGTGCGGATTTCGCCGTCGTTGACCGGCTGGAAGCCCTGCTGCTGCGGCGGCGGCGTCTGCGGCACGTTCTGCAGCGGCGCAGTGGTCGCTTCGGCCGGGGCCGCAGGGGCTGCCTGAACAGGCACAGGAGCCGCCGCCGGGGCCGGACGCGGCGCAGTGCCAGCCGTGCCGTTGCGGTTGTTGCGCGCGGCGTAGGTGGCCTCCTCCAGGCGATCGCGGAAGGCGACCACATCCATCGACGGCGAACCGGCAACCCGCCCTTCGAAGATCATCCGCGGCGTGGTGTTGCTGCCATAAGCCTCCAGGTTGGCGGCATCGTCGATCTGCAGCACCGCGCCATCCAGGGCGACACCGGCGAACAGCCCGCGGGCGCGCGACCACGACCAGATCTCGGCCTTCAGCTGGCCGTCGGTGGCCGCCGCGGCATTGCGGCCCACCGGGCCGGCGGCAACGCCGGCATCGGCACCGAGGGTGAATTTACCGTTGACCAGGTTGTCCAGGCTGCGGTCGTTGCGGAACACCAGCACCACGTCCGAAGACTGGACGCCGGCCTGGAAGCCGATGCTGCCACCGGTCAGCTTGACGAACACCGGGCTCGACCACGCGCCATTGGGCATGCGCACCGACATCAGCCCGTGGCCGCGACGACCGCCAATGACCAGGCCGGCCTTGATCGTGTCGGGAATGACGATGACTGCGCGGCCTTCGTCGAGCAATTTGTCCGGAATACCCTGTTCAGGGATTTCCTGGATTTCGGCCAGCACGCGCACGGCGTTGCGGGCGCGCTGGTCTTCCTGCGGTCCGGCCATGGCCTGGCTGGACAGCAGGCTGGCGGCGATCAGCAGGGCTTGGATCGGGCGACGCATGGCAGGCTCCAGAAGTCAGTCCATAGGAAGATATAGCAAGTGACTGAAATTAGTGGCGTTGTCATGAATCGCCAATGAGCGTTGCCTGCCCGCATTGACGCGGCCTATGCCGGCCTTCCGAACCCTGCATCCCGGCGCGGCGCCGGATCGGCGACAATGCTCCCATGCTCGACGCACCCGATACCGCCGTGCTGGCGGTCAACCTAGGCACGCCCGAGACGCCGACGGCCCCCGCCGTACGTCGTTACCTGGCCGAATTCCTGTCCGATCCCCGTGTGGTCGCGATTCCGGCGCTGCTGTGGCAGCCGCTGCTGCGCGGACTGATCCTGCCGCTGCGCAGCGGCCGGTCCGCGGCCAAGTATACGCAGGTCTGGCTACCGGACGGGTCGCCGTTGATGGTTCATACCCGTCAACTGGCGGAGGCGATGCAGTCCCTGCTGCCGACGCTGAAGGTCCGCCATGCGATGCGCTACGGCGAACCGGCACTGGCCGGCGAGCTCGACCGCCTCGCCGCCGAAGGCGCACGCCGCATCGTAGTGCTGCCGCTGTACCCGCAGTACTCCACCACCACCACCGCCTCGGTCGAGGACCGGGTCGATGCCTGGCAGCGGCGCAACCCGGGCGTGACCGTCAGCCTGGTACGCGACTACTCGGTCGACCCGGGCTGGGTCGAGGCCGTTGCCGGCTCGATCCGCCGCTACTGGGAACAGCACGGCCGCGGCCAGAAACTGATGTTCTCCTTCCACGGCATCCCGCAGCGCCTGGCCGACGCGGGTGATCCGTATCCGCAGCGCTGCGCGGCCAGCGCGCAGGCCATCGCCCATGCACTGGGCCTGGGCAAGGACGACTGGCAGATGGGTTACCAGTCGCGCTTCGGCCGCGAGCGCTGGCTGCAGCCGTATGCCGAACCCAGCCTGTGGGCGCTGGCCGAATCCGGCGTGAAGCAGATCGATGTGGTCTGCCCCGGATTCGCCACCGACTGCCTGGAAACGCTGGAAGAGGTCGCGCTGGGCTTCACCGAAACGCTGGCCGAGCGCGGCGCAACGATGCGCTACATTCCTTGCCTCAACGCCGATCCGGAGCACGCGCGCGCGCTGGCGCGGCTGGCCGTGTCCTCGCTGGCATGAGTCTGCAACCGTTTGAACTCCAGGTCGGGGGCGCACGCGTCGCCGGCCTGCGCACCGCCGGTGACGGCCCGCGCGTGCTGGCCCTGCATGGCTGGCTCGACAACGCCGCCAGCTTCGTGCCGCTGGCCCCGCACCTCCTGTCGTTGCAGCTGGTGGCGGTCGACCTGCCTGGCCACGGCCACAGCGCCCATCTTCCGGCCGGCGCAAGCTACACCACGGCCGCTGCCATCTGCCACGTACTCGACGTCGCCGACGCGTTGGGCTGGGACCGCTTCAGCCTGCTCGGCCATTCGATGGGCGCCGGCATCGCCAGCCTCACCGCCGCAGTCAGTGACCGCGTCGAGCGCCTGGTGGCGATCGAAGCACTCGGTGGCCTGCGTGGCCCCGAAGAGGACACCGCGCATCGCCTGCGCGAACACGTGAACGCGACGCGGGCGCTGGCACGCAAGCAGCTGCGCGTGTTCCCCGACCTCGCTGCGCCGATCCGCGCGCGGATGATGACCAATCAGCTCAGCGAACACTGCGCGCGGCTGCTGGTCGAGCGTGGCGTGGAGCCCGTCGAGGGTGGCTATCGCTGGTGCAGTGATCCACGGTTGATGCTGCCCACGGCGATCCGCCTCAGCGAGGGCCAGATCGACAACCTGCTGCAGGCGATCACCTGCCCGACGCAGGTGATCTACGCCACTCCCGCGCAGCCCTACTATCCCGAACCGATGCGCAGCGATCGCCTGCGGCACCTGCGCGATGGACGGCTGGCGGTGTTTCCCGGCAACCATCACCTGCACATGGAAGATCCGGCGCGGGTCGCCGAAGTGATCCTGCGCTTCTTCAGCAACGACAACGCCGGCTGAGCGCAGGCGAGCACGCGCTTCACTCTGCGCGTTCGCGGCCGATACACCAGTTGCGGGCCCTTGCGCCCGCTGCACGCGGGCCCGGTCGGGCCTGCGGCGTGTGTCTGGTTCTGCAAGGAAGTCCGCATGCCCGCTCTGCTGCACCGTCACCCACAGGATGTGGCCACGGTGTCCCGTCTCCGCGTCGCTGATCGCGCCGCATTCCTCGAATTCCCGACACATGCCCCGGTCACGCCCTGCTGCGTGCGCTGCGGCGTGGTCGTTGTCGTCTGCTGATCCAGGAGCCTCCGATGTCCATTGCATCCTCCCGTCCCCCCGATGCCGCCCGCCTGCCGCATCTGCAGCAACTCGCCCGCGGCGCTGACCGTCGACTGTTGATCGGCAGCGCGACACTGGCCGTCGCAGGCCTGGCGTTGGCCCTGCGTGGCCCGCAGGTCGTGGCCGCTGCGTGCATGGCGGCTGCGGTGCTGCCGGCGCTGTGGCTGGCAGGTCCATTGGCCGGCCGCAGCATCGCCCGCAACGGCCTGGCGGTCCTGGTCGCGCTGCAGTTGGCCCTGGCATGCACCATCGTCGGCCTGTCGCCGGCGCTGCCGATCGCCGTGCTGCTGGGGATGCTGCTCGGCCATCGCGATCGTTTGCCGGTGTGGCTGGCCGGCAGCGTCGGCACGCTCGCGCTGCTGGTACCGCCGCAGGCGGGTGCTGCACTGTGGCCGACGCTGCTGCAGGCCGCGATGCTCGCGGGGCTGACCCTGTTCCTCGGCCAGGTCGCGCAGCGGCTGCGCCAGCAGACCGAAGCACTGGGCCATGGCCCGCGTCGGCTTGCCGCACTCGCACGCGATATCGCCACGGGTGCCGATCTTGGGGCACATGCCGATACCGGCGCCTATGCACCGGGTTCGCTGGCCCACGCGCTGGCCGACACTGCGCGCCACGTGCAGGCCCAGCGGGGACGCGAAGCCGCGTCGCATGCCGAGAACGCGCAGATCCGCCAGGCACTGGATGCGTCGCGCACGGCGATGATGATTGCCGACAACGACCATGTGATCCGCTACGTGAACCGCTCGGTGGTCGCGCTGCTGCGCAACCAGCAGGCGACGTTGCGCCAGGCCTTTCCTGATTTCGACGCCGAGCGCCTGGTCGGCAGCAGCATCCATCGCTTCCACGCCAACCCGGACCGCATCCGCGCGATCCTCAACGGCCTGCAGGTCGCGCACAACGGCAAGGTGCAGATCGGCCCGGTGCACTTCGCGCAGGTGGTCACACCGGTGTTCGACGCGCAAGGCGTGCGCCTGGGCTTTGCCGTGGAGTGGCATGACCGCACCCAGGAGCTCAAGCTGGAGAATGCCGTCGCGGACATCGTCGCCGCCGCCGCCGCTGGCGACCTTGACCAGCGCCTGCAGCCAGCGGAGGGCGCCAGCTTCCTGGATGGCCTGACCGGTGGCATCAACCAGCTGCTGGATACGCTGGGCAGCACTGTCGACGAAGTGCGGCAGATGCTCTCGGCGCTGGCCAGCGGCGATCTTGATCGGCGCATGCATGGCGAGCATCACGGTGCGTTCGCCGCGATCCAGCGTGATGCCAACGCCACCGCCGCCCAGTTGGCACGCATGGTCGGTCGCATCCAGGAATGCGCGTCTTCGATCAGTACCGCGGCCAGCGAGATCGCTGCCGGCAACGGCGCATTGTCCGAGCGCAGCGAGCGCCAGGCCGCGCATCTGCAGGAGACCGCTGCGTCGATGGAAGAGCTGACCGCCACCGTGCGCCAGAATGCCGCCCATGCACGCGAGGCCAGCCAGCTGGCGGTCACTACCCAGGCCGCCGCCAGCGACGGCAATGTCGCCATGCAGCGGGTGGTCGACACCATGCAGGCGATCGAAGGCGCCTCGAAGCGGATCGGCGACATCACCGGCGTCATCGATGGCATCGCGTTCCAGACCAACATCCTCGCGCTCAACGCAGCGGTCGAGGCCGCACGCGCCGGTGAGCAGGGCCGCGGCTTCGCGGTGGTCGCCAGTGAGGTGCGCGTGCTGGCGCAGCGATCGGCCGCCGCGGCACAGGAGATCAAGAAGCTGATCGATGAGGCCGGCCGCCAGGTCGGCGAGGGTGCCCAGCTGGTGGCCGATGCCGGCCTGCGCATGCAGGGCATTGTCGGCGGCGTGGAGAATGTCAGCCACTTGATGCATGAGATCTCCGCGGCCTCGCAGGAGCAGTCGATCGGCATCGAGCAGATCAACCAGACCGTCGTGCAGATGGACCAGGCCACGCAGCAGAATGCCGCGCTGGTGGAGGAAGCGACCGCCGCCGCACGCGAGCTGCAGTCGCAGGCAGGCACGCTCACCGAGGCGGTGTCGGTGTTCCGCCAGCAGGAACTGCACGGAGTGTCGCGGGCAGCGTGATGAGGTCCTGCGTCGCGCGTTGAGGAAAACGGCGCCCGCAGGGCGCCGTTTTTTTATTGCTTAGGCTTGTCGCAGGAACAACCCATGCACGCATGACGTGGTTCTAACGGTAGTGCCGGCCGCTGGCCGGCTGGGCCTGCGAAGCGTAGCTGCCACCCTTGGTTGGCATCGCTTTTTGCAGGAACACCCCATCCACGCATGGCGTGGATCTACTCTTGATCCGCCTGCCCTCGGTAGCTGCGAACCTTGGTTGGCACCGTGGTTGCGCGTGGAGCCCCCCCCACGCATCGCGTGAATCTCCCGGGACGATGCTGGGCCATGGGGTTGCCGGCCAGCGGCCGGCACTACCCGCATGTTCTGCGCACAAAGAAAAACCCCGCTGCGTGAGCAGCGGGGTTTTGGGTATAAACCCTGGCGATGACCTACTCTCGCATGGCTTGAGCCACACTACCATCGGCGCAGCTGCGTTTCACTTCCGAGTTCGGGATGGGATCGGGTGGTTCCACAGCGCTAATTTCACCAGGGAGGCTTTTGGAGAGTCGCACTCGTCCCTAGGGGACAAGGCGCCAGCCTCGCATAGTTCTTGTGACGTAGCGTGCACTTGGATGCTCTTACGACGTTGTCGTAAAGCCAAGGCAACTTGAGGTTATATGGTCAAGCCGCACGGATCATTAGTATCAGTTAGCTCAATACATTGCTGTACTTACACACCTGACCTATCAACCACGTAGTCTACATGGTTCCTTCAGGGGGCTTGTGCCCCGGGAGATCTCATCTTGAGGCGCGCTTCCCGCTTAGATGCTTTCAGCGGTTATCGCTTCCGAACATAGCTACCCGGCAATGCCACTGGCGTGACAACCGGAACACCAGAGGTTCGTCCACTCCGGTCCTCTCGTACTAGGAGCAGCCCCTCTCAAATCTCCAACGCCCATGGCAGATAGGGACCGAACTGTCTCACGACGTTCTGAACCCAGCTCGCGTACCACTTTAAATGGCGAACAGCCATACCCTTGGGACCGACTACAGCCCCAGGATGTGATGAGCCGACATCGAGGTGCCAAACACCGCCGTCGATATGAACTCTTGGGCGGTATCAGCCTGTTATCCCCGGAGTACCTTTTATCCGTTGAGCGATGGCCCTTCCATACAGAACCACCGGATCACTAAGTCCTAGTTTCCTACCTGCTTGATCCGTCG
>NZ_CP150199.1:4637500-4640000 GCF_037966425.1 Stenotrophomonas sp. FSL W7-1447
TTGGAGAGTCGCACTCGTCCCTAGGGGACAAGGCGCCAGCCTCGCATAGTTCTTGTGACGTAGCGTGCACTTGGATGCTCTTACGACGTTGTCGTAAAGCCAAGGCAACTTGAGGTTATATGGTCAAGCCGCACGGATCATTAGTATCAGTTAGCTCAATACATTGCTGTACTTACACACCTGACCTATCAACCACGTAGTCTACATGGTTCCTTCAGGGGGCTTGTGCCCCGGGAGATCTCATCTTGAGGCGCGCTTCCCGCTTAGATGCTTTCAGCGGTTATCGCTTCCGAACATAGCTACCCGGCAATGCCACTGGCGTGACAACCGGAACACCAGAGGTTCGTCCACTCCGGTCCTCTCGTACTAGGAGCAGCCCCTCTCAAATCTCCAACGCCCATGGCAGATAGGGACCGAACTGTCTCACGACGTTCTGAACCCAGCTCGCGTACCACTTTAAATGGCGAACAGCCATACCCTTGGGACCGACTACAGCCCCAGGATGTGATGAGCCGACATCGAGGTGCCAAACACCGCCGTCGATATGAACTCTTGGGCGGTATCAGCCTGTTATCCCCGGAGTACCTTTTATCCGTTGAGCGATGGCCCTTCCATACAGAACCACCGGATCACTAAGTCCTAGTTTCCTACCTGCTTGATCCGTCGATCTTGCAGTCAAGCACGCTTATGCCTTTGCACACAGTGCGCGATGTCCGACCGCGCTGAGCGTACCTTCGAGCTCCTCCGTTACTCTTTAGGAGGAGACCGCCCCAGTCAAACTACCCACCATACACGGTCCCCGACCCAGATAATGGGCCTAGGTTAGAACGTCAAGCACGACAGGGTGGTATTTCAAGGATGGCTCCACCACAGCTAGCGCCATGGTTTCATAGCCTCCCACCTATCCTACACAGACGAACTCAACGTTCAGTGTAAAGCTATAGTAAAGGTTCACGGGGTCTTTCCGTCTTGCCACGGGAACGCTGCATCTTCACAGCGATTTCAATTTCACTGAGTCTCGGGTGGAGACAGCGCCGCTGTCGTTACGCCATTCGTGCAGGTCGGAACTTACCCGACAAGGAATTTCGCTACCTTAGGACCGTTATAGTTACGGCCGCCGTTTACTGGGGCTTCGATCAAGAGCTTCGCCTTGCGGCTGACCCCATCAATTAACCTTCCAGCACCGGGCAGGCGTCACACCCTATACGTCCACTTTCGTGTTTGCAGAGTGCTGTGTTTTTGATAAACAGTCGCAGCGGCCTGGTTACTGCGACCCTCTTCAGCTATAGCTCGCACGAGCCACCAAAAAGGGTGCACCTTCTCCCGAAGTTACGGTGCCATGTTGCCTAGTTCCTTCACCCGAGTTCTCTCAAGCGCCTGAGAATTCTCATCCTACCCACCTGTGTCGGTTTACGGTACGGTCTGCGTAAGCTGAAGCTTAGGAGCTTTTCCTGGAAGCGTGGTATCAGTGACTTCGCCTTAAAGGCTCGTCTCGGTGCTCGGTCTTAAAGGATCCCGGATTTGCCAAAGATCCAAACCTACCGCCTTTCCCCAGGACAACCAACGCCTGGTACACCTAACCTTCTCCGTCCCTCCATCGCACTTACGCGAGGTGCAGGAATATTAACCTGCTTCCCATCGACTACGACTTTCGTCCTCGCCTTAGGGGCCGACTCACCCTGCGCCGATTAACGTTGCGCAAGGAAACCTTGGGCTTTCGGCGTGCGGGTTTTTCACCCGCATTATCGTTACTCATGTCAGCATTCGCACTTCCGATACCTCCAGCAGACTTCTCAATCCACCTTCAACGGCTTACGGAACGCTCCTCTACCGCGCATAACTAAGTTATGCACCCCAAGCTTCGGTTCTGTGCTTAGCCCCGTTAAATCTTCCCCGCAGACCGACTCGACCAGTGAGCTATTACGCTTTCTTTAAAGGGTGGCTGCTTCTAAGCCAACCTCCTGGCTGTCTGTGCCTTTCCACATGGTTTTCCACTTAGCACAAAATTTGGGACCTTAGCTGTGGGTCTGGGTTGTTTCCCTTTTCACGACGGACGTTAGCACCCGCCGTGTGTCTCCCATACAGTCCGTCTCGGTATTCGGAGTTTGCAATGGTTTGGTAAGTCGCGATGACCCCCTAGCCATAACAGTGCTCTACCCCCGAGAGGATACATATGAGGCGCTACCTAAATAGCTTTCGAGGAGAACCAGCTATCTCCGGGTTCGATTAGCTTTTCACTCCTAATCACACCTCATCCCCTACCTTTGCAACGGGAGTGGGTTCGGGCCTCCAGTGCGTGTTACCGCACCTTCACCCTGGGCATGACTAGATCACCCGGTTTCGGGTCTACTGCCCGCGACTATGCGCCCTTATCAGACTCGGTTTCCCTTCGCCTCCCCTATACGGTTAAGCTTGCCACGAACAGTAAGTCGCTGACCCATTATACAAAAGGTACGCAGTCACTCCTTGCGGAGCTCCTACTGCTTGTACGCACACGGTT
>NZ_CP150199.1:4650000-4716880 GCF_037966425.1 Stenotrophomonas sp. FSL W7-1447
CTGCTGGTGCTGCGGGCGCGGACACCGGCCTGATCCACCCGATCAGGCCGCCAGGCGGGCGACGCTGTTGATCACCGCGACGAACGCCATGCCGATCACTACCGCCCACACACTGGTGCCACCGCGCCGCTGCAGCTCAGTGCGGATGCGGTTGTGCTGCCCGGCATGGGCAGCCTTCACTTTGCCCAGCAGCCGCGTGCAATAGCGCAGGTACAGCGCATTGGCGGTCACCGCGATGGCCAAGCGGGGCACCGCCAGCAACACCACCGTGAGCAGCGGGCTGGCGCGGGCCGCCAGCAACGCGATGCCGAACATGGCCAACTCGAAGAGGATGGCCGCCAGGTACATCTTCCGGTGCAGCAGCCAGTACATCGGCACCAGGAACGCGGGCCAGTGCCACGGCCGCGGCGGCTTCGGCACCGGGCTGTCCAGGTGCCAGCGCTGCCGGTAGAGCGCCGCGTTGGGCCCCACCGGGAGGTTCAGATGGTCCGCATCGGACGGAGCCGTCGTGCCGTCCACCTCTGCCGCAGGCGCCAGATAGGGATTGTCATCGGCCGGGGCAACCGGCGGGGTATCCAGATGCATCATGTCGGCGATTCCTTGCCCGGGACGAACCTGCGGTAGCGGCAGGTGCGGGCAGTTCTGAAGCCGCGCAGGCGTCAGCCCGCCATCGCCTGGCCCACCAGCATCATCGCAACGACCACGATGGCGACCATGGCCGCCCCTGGTGCGTTGGTATCACCCCGCGCGGCCAACTCGCTGCGCAGGCGCGCCTGGTCGTTTCCCGCCAGCGCGCGCGCACGGGCGATCTCACGCTGGCAATGCGCCAGGTACCACCGGTTGGCATACACCGCAGCGAGGGTGTTGATCACGAGGGTGATGACCATCGAGACGCCTTCCGGTACGCCGAGCAGCGCCTCGGCGATGCTGAAGAACACCAGCATGCCGGCCCAGATCGCCGCCAGCGTGTACATCCGCCGGTACACCATCCAGATGACGCCGATCAGGAAGGCCGGCCAGTGCCAGGTGCCACTGCCTCCGGCAACGCCCTGGTCCAGCCGCCAGCGCTGGCGATAGATCGGAAAGTTGCCGCCGACCACGGCGGCGTACAGGGCGATGTCACCTTCCAGCGCTGGCGCTGCCGCAGGTGCCGCCACAATTGCCGGCGCAGCAGCGGGCGCACGGTAGGGGTCGGACGGATCGATGACCGCAGCGACGCTGCCGGCATCGGCGTGCACCGGTTCAACCGGCGGCGGGGACGGGCGATCCGGCGCCAACGACGGATCCAGTTCGGCCAGCGGCCGCCACGATGCCATCCCCTCGCGCCACAGCAGTGTGCGGGCGTTTACGGTCCCGTCCTGCTGCAGGCGGCGCAGCCCGGCCAGATCCACCGGTCCCTCGCTCTGCCTGCTGTTGGCGTACCACCACTGCGCGTCCTGCATGAAAACGTCCCTGTCGCGTTGATCCGTTATTTGTTGACTGGCGTCCAGGGCGCTGCGGACAGCGTCTGCGACAGCACGTGCCTGCCGCCGGGCGGCAGCGTCACCACGTCGGGCCCCGCGTTGGCCGCTTCCAGGCACACATAGTCGCGCCAGCCTGCACCGACGTCCGCCATCTTCGCTGCGGCCTCGGCCCCCGGGTTCCACGCAACCAGCGAGCGGCTTCCCTCGGTACGGATGTCGATGCGGCGCTTGAGCACCGGATCGCGCAGGACATAGTGGCCGTTGGCCTGCGTGTAGATGCGGTCGCTGCGGCCGGGGTCGCGCGGGTCGCGCAACGACCAGGGCCCCTGCTGCCGGCGCGGCTGCGCATAGTTCTCGAACTTGTCCAGATACTCCAGCCCGTCCACGCCATCCACGTCCACCGCGCTGGCGTCACCCACGCGGAAATAGTTGTGCAGCGCCTGGGTGATGCTGGCAGGGGTACTGCCGGTGTTCTCGGTGATCAGCTGCTGGGTGAGCTGGCGACCCACGCGGACGATCATGCGCAGGCGCAGGTCCAGGCGCTGCAGGACCGGTGGCGCCAGGGTCAGCTCGATGCTTCCGTCGTCCAGGCGACGGGCCTGCTGCAGCTCCCAGGGCAAGGTGCGCACGAACCCGTGCGCGGGCACGTCGTTGCCCTGGCCCTGACGGCCGAAGTACGGCCAGCAGACCGGGCTGCCTCCGCGGATCGGCGTGGGCGGTTCGGCGCGCCGGGGAGACAGCCACATCAGGTCCGGCTGGCCCTTGGGCACGAAGGAAAGCAGTTGGCCTCCAAAGACGCTGATGGCCGCGCTGGCGTCGGCGGTGTCCACCAGCCAGGCATCGAGCCCCTGGTACTGCCCGCTGCGCAGGCCCTGGATCTGCTGCACGTTGGATCGACTCCTGATGGCCGGCGACTGCGCGGCGCTGTAGTTGCTGGGAAGCGTGAAACGGGTGGGCACCGGCGCGGTAGCCGGCGCGTCCTGCAGTGCGCGCAGGATACGCTGTCCGGCCCGCCCATCGGTATTGGCCCAGCCCAGGCGCTGCTGCTCGGCCTGGATCGCGCGTCGCGTGGCGTTACCGATCATGCCGTCGGCGGCACCGATGTCGTGGCCACGGGCCAGCAGCAGCGTCTGCAGCTGACGGCGCTCGTCGCGGCCGATGCCGGGATCATCGGTCGGCCAGGCCGTGGCCAGCCCGGCGCCACCGCGCAGCTGGTCGGCCAGCGTAGCGATCGCCAGCGCATAGCTTTCGGCGGCGTTGTAGCTGTAGATCGCATCGTAGTTGCGGAACACCAGCAATGCCGGCCCCTTGGTGCCAGCGGGCAGCAGCAGGGCGGCACGTGCATCGGCGGGCAGGTTGGCCGGGGCCAGGGCGCTGCCATCCAGCGCGGTCACCCCCTGCGCGCGCCAGTCGGCCAGCGCACGGCGCTGGGTGCGGCCCGCCTGGCGGGCATTGAACCCGGCCGGAACGCGAACTTCCATGCCCCACGGCTCGCCACTGCGCCACCCTGCACGCTTGAGGTAGTTGGCGGTGGAGGCCAGGGCGTCGGGAATGCTGCCGACCAGGTCGCGGCGTCCATCGCCATCACCGTCCACGGCGATGCGTGCATAGGTGCTGGGCATGAACTGCGTATGCCCGAAGGCGCCGGCCCACGAGCCGGTGAGCCCTTGCGCCTGCAGGTCGCCACGGTCGATCAGGGTAAGCAGCGCCAGCAGCTCGCCGCGGAAAAAGGCCTGGCGGCGGCCGGCACAGGACAGCGTGGCCAGCGACTGCAGCAACGGGCGCTTGCCGAACACGCGGCCATAGTCGCTCTCTACGCCCCAGACGGCGACGATGGTGGCGGGATCGACACCGTACTGCGCCGATACCCGATCGAGCAGATCGCGGTGCTGCCGCAGCTGGAGGCGTCCATCCTCGACGCGCTGGCGATCGACCAGCGCGGCCAGGTAGTCCCAGATCGGTGTGGTGAATTCCGGCTGCGCATCGAGCAGGCCGAGCACGCTGGGGTCCGCGGTGAGGCCGGCGGTGATTCCGTTGAATCGGTCGACGCTGATGCCCTGGGCTGCGGCGCTGGCCTGGATACCCGCCAGGCAGCGACTGAAAGCGGGATCACCATCGGCAGCAGGTGCCGCAGGCGGCGTCGGTGCCGAGGCGAGCGCGGCCACCAGGCCGAGCGTGGTCAGGATGGGCATGGCGTCCTCCGTGTTGCCGTTGCACGGCCATCTTAGAGGCAGCGCCGCCGGCGAACCTGAAGCGGGCGCGGCCGCTCCGCCCTAGACCGCGCGCAGCAGGCGCAGGCCGTAGGCGGGGCTTTCGACGTCCCAGCGCTGCGAGACCTGCAGGCCGGCCTGCAGCAGCAGCGCCTCGAAGCTGTCGTCGGTGTACTTGTGGCTGTACTCCACGCGGATCGGCTCATCGGCAGCGAAGTGGAACGTGTGGCCATCCAGATGGACGTCCTGTGGCCAGCGGCTGACCAGATCGGTTTCGATGCGCAGCCGCGCGGTGCTGTAGCGCGCGCGGTGGCGGAAGCCGTCGAGATCGAAGTCGCTGCCGATCTCGCGGTTGAGCCGGTCCAGCAGGTTGAGGGTGAAGGCCGCAGTGACACCCTGCGCATCGTTGTAGGCCGCTTCGATCACTGCCGGGTCCTTGTGCAGGTCGATGCCCACCAGGGCGAGGCCGTCAGCGCCCATGGTCTGGCGCATCGCGCGCAGCAGCGCGATCGCCTCTTCTTCGACGAAGTTGCCCAGCGTGGAGCCGGGAAAGAACAACAGGCGGCGCGCCGGCGCACGTTCCGGTGCGGGAACGGCGACAGGGCGGGTGAAGTCGGCACAGACCGGCAGCATCTCGACCTCGGGCAGCGCCGGCGCCAGGTGGTCGATGCTGGACAGCAGCGCCGCACGCGAGATCTCGATCGGGGTGTACGCCACCGGGTCCTGCAGGGCGGCCAGCAGCAGAGCGGTCTTGCGGCCACTGCCGCTGCCCAGTTCCACCACGTGCAGGCGCGGGCCGACCACGCGCGCGACGTCCGGCAACACCCGATCCAGCAGCGCCAGCTCGGTGCGCGTGGGGTAGTACTCGCGGGTCTGGGTGATCTGCTCGAACAGGCGCGAGCCGCGCGCATCATAGAAGTACTTGGAGGGCAGCTGCCGCGACGGGCCTGACAGGCCGGCGAGCACATCGGCCAGGATCTGCTGCCGGCTGGGCGTGAGGTCGGTCAGCGCCTGCAGCGCGTCCTGCACCGTGCTCATGCCAGGTCCCTGGCCAGGCGCAGGCCCGAGAACTGCCAGCGCGCCGGCGGCATGAAGAAGTTGCGGTAACTGGCGCGCACGTGGTCGCGGGGCGTGGCGCAGCTGCCGCCGCGCAGTACCCACTGGCCACACATGAACTTGCCGTTGTACTCGCCGAGGTTGCCGGCGAAGGGGCGGAACCGCGGGTAGGCGCCATACGCGCTGGCGGTCCACTCCCAGACATCGCCAAACAGCTGCCGCAGCCCACTGCCCTGCCCCGCCCGCGGGTGCAGGTGGTCGTCATCGGCGAAATGGCCATGCAGCGGCTGCGACGCGGCGGCGGCTTCCCACTCGAACTCGCTGGGCAGGCGCGCACCGGCCCAGCGGGCGCAGGCGTCGGCCTCGTAGTAACTGAGATGGCAGACCGGCGCATGTGGATCCAGCTCGCGCCAACCGCCAAGGGTGTACTCACGCTGCAGGGTCGCGTCCCAGTACAGGGGATGCTGCCAGTCTTCTGCCTCGCGCAGCGCCCAGCCTTCGCTGAGCCACCAGCGCGGCTCGCGGTAGCCGCCAGCCTCGATGAACGCGCGGTACTCGGCATTGCTGACCGGGCGCTCGGCCAGTGCATGCGCCGGCAGCAGCACGCGGTGAGGGGGCGATTCGTTGTCGTAGGCGAAATCGGCGTGCTGCGGCCATGCCGGGGCGCCGACGGTGACGATGCGTTCGGGCGATTCGATCCAGCCCTGCGCCGTGGCGACGCTGGCGACGGGCCGCAGGTCATCGCGGTAGGCCGGCTGCAGCGGATTGCACCAGAATGCGTGCTTGATGTCGGTCAGCAACAACTCCTGGTGCTGCTGCTCGTGCTGCAGGCCCAGCTGAAGGTGCTGCAGCGCCCGCTCATCCAGGTCACCGGCGGCCAACCGCGCCTGCACCTGGGCGTCGACCTGTTGCCGGTAATCCTGCACCTGCTGCAGCGAGGGCCGCGACAGCAACCCGCGCTGTGGCCTGGCATGCGCCGGGCCGAGGCTCTTGTAGTAACTGTTGAACAGGTAATCCCAGGCCGGATCATGCGCCGCCGCAGTGGCGAAACCGGCCAGCACGAAGCGTTCGAAGAACCAGGTGGTGTGGGCCAGATGCCATTTGCTGGGGCTGGCGTCGGGCATGCTCTGCAGCATGGCGTCCTCGGCGCTGAGCGGGGCGGCCAGTTGCAGGCTGCGCGCCCGCACCCGGGCAAAGTGGCGGGCGAGATCACGCTGCGGGGCAGCGACGGCGACGGGTACGCTGTCCATGCATACAGCATCGGCGCAGTGCGGTGAGTGCGACGTCATGGCCGCGCACCGCACCGTTCACACGGTGACGTATTCAAGAAGCACGCAGGGACGCCGCTAACGGCAATGTTGCGGCCGCATCGTCACCGCACTGGACTTCCCGCGTGCCCCTGCATCCGCTCCGCCAGCCTGCGCATTACCTGTTCGTGCTGCCCGCCGTGCTGGTCGTTCTGGTGCTGTGGATGGCACTGGGCACCGAGGATGTGGCCAGCCCGGCGCAGCGCATCCTGCCCTGGCTGCTGGCCTGCCTCGGCGCTGGCCTGGCCCTGCTCTACCACCATGTGCGCACGCTGTGCCTGCTGCTGGTGGCGGCGGTGGCGTTCGCCCTGCTCCACCGCGACGTTGCGGGTTACCTGCACAGTGGCCATGTGGACGCCCTGACTCCGCTGCGCTTCCACGCGATCTCGGCGTGGCTGCCGCTGCTGTTCGCCGGGCTGGCGCTGTGGCCGGAACGTGGACGCCGCCGCCAGGACCTGCTGCTGCGCAGCGTGGTGTGGGGTGCGGCGCTGCTGGTCTTCCTGCTGCTGGCGGCACAGCAGCCGCAGGGCATGCACGATCTGTTGTCGAACCGTCACTGGCGCTGGATTCCCGCCGACTGGAACGCGCTGGCACAGCTGCCGGCACTGTTGTTCCTGCTGGCGACCGCAGCGCTGGGCTGGCAGGCCTGGCGGCATCCACGGCCGCTGCACACGGCCATGCTGCTGGCCCTGCTGTGCCTGTGGTGGATGCTACCGAGGGTCTTCCTGCAGCCGGTGCTGCTGCCTGCACTGAGCAGCGCCGCGTTGCTGCTGATGCTCGGCGCGATGCTGCAGGAATCCTTCCACATGGCCTTCCGCGATGAGCTGACCGGCCTGCCGGGGCGACGGGCGTTCAACGAGACCCTGCAGCGGGCGCGCGGCACCTACAGCATCGCGATGGTGGACGTGGACCACTTCAAGTCGTTCAACGACACCCACGGCCACGATACCGGTGACGATGTGCTGCGCCTGGTGGCGTCGCGGCTGGCCCGGGTCGGTGACGGAGGCCGTGCGTTCCGCTACGGCGGCGAGGAGTTCGCCGTCGTGTTCCTGGACCGCCCGGCGGAGGCCTGTGTCGATGCCGTGGAAGCGCTGCGGCAGCGCATCGAAGACACGCGCATGCAGCTGCGCGACCGCAGCACCCGCAGCCGTGACGATGAAACCGGCCGGCAGCAGCGCGGACGCGGCGGCAACGGCCAGGTGGTGCAGGTAACGGTGAGCATCGGGCTGGCCGACAGTGACGTGGATCGCCGGCCGATGGCGGTGGTCAAGGCGGCCGACCAGGCCCTGTATGTGGCCAAGGACGGGGGCCGCAACCAGGTGCGGACACACCGCGGACAGCGCGGCCTGGCCGTGCGTGGCGGGTAGATTCAGACCGCGTCGAGGTAGTACCAGCGGCCGTCGATGCGTTGGAAGCGGCTGTGCTCGGTCATTTTCACTGCGCTGCCGCCGCCCACCCGGTAGCGCGCGGTGAAGCGGACCTCGGCACGGTCGGCGCCGGTGACCGTGTGCTCGTGCACGGTCAGGCCCAGCCAATGCGTGCGCTGCCCTGGCGCATCGTCCAGCGTCAGCTCGGCCGGACGCGTGTCCGGGTGCCAGGTCTGGCGCAGGTAGCCGGCCAGACCCCGCACATAGGCGCTGTAGCGCGAACGCATCAGGTGCTCGGCATCGGGCGCGACGTCACCGGCATGGAAACGGCCGCAGCAAGCAGCGTAGTCGGCGGGCAGGCCGCAGGGGCAGGGATCGGCGGATTTTCGGCTCATGGCGGCATTGTCGCCGGGTTGCAGGCATTGATCCACGCGCGCGGCGGGCGCCGCCTGGAGCGGGACAGGCGTATGCTGTCGCGCCCCCCACCTGATGGATCGCCGTGCTGGACCTGGTTCCCCCCGAATTGTGGTGGCTGGTGGTGATCGCCTTCATCGCCGGTCTTGTGGATGCCGCCGTCGGTGGCGGTGGCCTGGTGCAGCTGCCGGGCCTGTTCACGGTGCTGCCGCAGCAGACGCCGGCGATGCTGTTCGGTACCAACAAATTCAGTTCGATGTTCGGCACGGGTGCGGCCGCCTGGCGTTATGCGCGCAACGTGCGCTTCCCGTGGAAGCCGGTGCTGTTCGCAGCCGGCACGGCCTTCGTCTTCTCCTTTGCCGGTGCCACCGCGGTAAGCCTGCTGCCCAAGGACGCGGTGCGCCCGCTGGTGCTGGTGCTGCTGGTCGCGATGCTGGCCTATACGCTGTGGAAGAAGGACTTCGGTGCGCTGCACCGGCCACAGGAGATCGGCCGCCGCGAACTGGTGATCGCGCTGGCGATCGGTGCGGCGATCGGCTTCTATGACGGCTTCTTCGGGCCGGGCACCGGCAGCTTCCTGATCTTCCTGTTCGTGCGCTTCTTCGGCCTGGATTTCCTGCGCGCCTCGGCGGCGTCGAAGGTGGTGAACCTGGCGACGAACGTGGCAGCGATCTCGTTCTTCGTGCCGACCGGCAACATCCTGTGGCTGTTCGCGCTGCCGATGGCCGCAGCCAACATCATCGGTTCGGTGGTGGGCACGCGCCTGGCGCTGAAGGGCGGTACGCCGTTCATCCGCAAGCTGTTCGTGGGGCTGGTGGTGGTGCTGATCGCGCGGATGGCCTGGGATACGTTCCGCGGTGCGTGAATGCGGTTGTAGGCCAGCGGCTACACTACCGGGTCATGAGCCCCGCCCATGGGTGGTGCGCCGGCCGCTGGTAAGCATTCCCATTCGATCGGGTCATGAACCCCGCCCGTGGGTAGTGCCGGCCGCTGGCCGGCATTCCCATTCGATCGGGTCATGAACCCCGCCCGTGGGTAGTGCCGGCCGCTGGCCGGCATTTCCCATTCGATCGGCCGGGTCAGGCCTCGGCTTCTTCCGGTTCGTTGGCCTGCTGGCGGCTGCGCTCAGGCAGCTTCAGGCGCTTGCCTTCTTCGTCGTACTCGATCAACAGCACGCCGGAGTCGTGGCGGCCGCTGATCTCGACAAAGCAGGCGCCGCCGATGAACGGTTCCAGCGTCATCACCGACTTCAGCGGGGTCGCGACCACCATCTGGAAGCCGAAGTTGTCGAAGATGTTCATCGCCAGTGCGGTGAACTCGTTGTCGGCCTTGTCGAAGGCTTCGTCGAGCACCACGGCGGCATAGCTGGGCAGCTGGCTGTCGGCACCGCCGAGCTGGTAGCGCAGCGCCGCGGCCAGGCAGGTGGTGGCCAGCTTCTGGCGCTGGCCACCGGACTTGCCCGCGCCGCTGCGGTAGATCTCGACCTGCTGGCGCGTTTCCGCATCCAGCTCGACGCCAATGAACTCCACGTGCATGCGCACGTCCAGCACCAGTTCGCGCCAGCGCTTGTCCTCGCCTTCCTGCGAGCCCAGGCGGTTGACCAGCTGGCGCAGCACGGTGAACTGCGATTCGGCCAGTTCGCGCTGCTCGGTCTGCTGCTGCGACAGCACTTCGCGCAGCTGCTGATGGAACTCGGCCACTTCCGGCAGGCGGCGGTCGCTCAGTTCGATGGTCAGCAGCGTGCCGCGGTTGAACGGTACCTGTTCCAGGCTGGCGTTCACTTCATCCAGGCGCTGGCCGATCGACTTGCGTGCCTCTGCGCTGTGGCGCTGCAGGGCCAGCAGGTTGTTCTTGCTCTGGTTCTGCAGCAGATCGAAGAAGCGCTCCTCGTGCTGCGGCAGGCCATCGCGCTCCAGCCGCTCGAGGCGGGCGAGGAAGTCCTCGGCCGAGGCCACCGATGCGGTGAAGTCGCCCGATTCCTCCGGCCACTGCTGGATGAAGCGGCGGAAGCAGCCGATCAGCTGGTTCTCGATGCGGTTGAGGTCCTGCTGCGAGGACGACAGCTGCTCGTTCAGCGCGTTGCTGACCTGGCGCATGTGCGCTTCGAGCGTTTCCAGGCTGAGCGGGCCCTGCTCCTGCAGGCGCTCGGCGAGGCCGGCCTCCTGCTCCTGGGCCAGGGTCGGCAGCACCAGCGCACGGCTCTGCTGGCGTGCGCGGTCGAGGCGATCGCGCTCCCTGACCAGCTGGCCACGCTCGACGCGGACGTCTTCGTACGTGCGGCGGGCCTGCTCGATGTCGGCGCGCACGGCGTCGATCTGCTTGGCCAGCCTGGCAAGATCGGCGTTGCCTTCGCGCAGGTCGCGCAGGGTGGCCTCGATATCGGTCAGGCGCTGCTGCGGTGCGGCGACGTCGATCTCGTTCCAGCTGATGCTGACCAGCTCGTGGCAGGCCAGGCGGCGTTCGTTGTCGCGGTCACGCTGGCCGCGCAGGCGCGCGATATCGGTCTCGCAGCTGGCGATACGCTTGGCCAGTTCCTGGGCTTCGCGCTCGAAGGCGCCGACCTTGTCGTGGTTGTTGAAGCCGAGGATCCAGCGCCGGCGGTCGCCCACCGCGCTGCGGTCGTCCTTTTCGAAGCGGTCGCCCGGATGCTTGACCTGGCCTTCGCGGGTAATGCCGCGGTCGACGTTGCGCAGCTGCTTGGCATCCACGCACTCGTAGTCAAACCGCTTCCCCAGCTCGCGGCGCAGCCAGCTTTCGAACACGTGCTCGCGCAGCTCCAGCTTGTGCAGCAGCGACTTCGCCGACGGCTCGCGCGCGAACGCTTCATCGTTGCGGCGGACACGGTAGTACGTGAAGCGCATGCCAAGGTGAGTGCGATTCACCCACTCGGCAACCTCGTTGTAGTGCTTGTCATCGACCAGCAGCGACAGCGCGAAGCCGCCCAGCACGCGCTCGATGGCACCCTGCCAGCCCTGCTCTTCCGAGCGGACCTGGATCAGCTCGCCGACGAACGGCAGCGCCGCCTCGGCAATGCCGGTTTCCTCGGCCAGGCGCGCGCGCAGCTTCTGCATCGGCGCCGGGATGTTGGAGGGCGTGCGCTGCATCGCTTCGAGTTCCGCACGGACTTCGCCGAAACGGCGCTCGTCATCGCGCTTGCCGCCGAGGCGCTCGCTGATCGCATCGTCCAGCGCCGAAGAGGCACGCTGGCGGTCCTGCAGTTCGTTCTGCGCACGCTCGACAAGCTCGGCGAAGCCGTGTGCGTCGTCCGGCAGGTCAGCCCCCAGCTGCTGCGCGGCCAGGCTTGCCTGCTCGCGCTTGGCCTGGCGGCGATCGCGCTCCGCTTCCGCACGGCCCTGCTCGCGTTCCAGTTCCTCGATGCGTTCGCCGCCCTGCTGGCGGCGCTGCAGTTCCAGTTCGGCCAGCCGTTCGGTGTGGTTGTCGAGCGCCGCGCGGCGCTGGGCTTCTTCGCCAAGCAGGCCGCGATCACGTACATCCATCTCGCGCAGGCGCGCTTCGATCAGTGCTTGGCGGCGGCTTTCGCGGAAGCTGTCGACACCCAGCTTCAGCGCTTCGTCGTCGCCGCGACGGCGGTGCATTTCCTTCAGGTCGTTGTAGTAGGCACGCGCCGGCAGCAGGGTTTCCACCTGGCGGCGGGCGGTGACCACCGCCTGGTGCGCGCCATCGAGCTCGGCGAAGTCGCTGACCAGGCGCTCGGCGGCGTCGAAGGTCTTCGGCGTGTCGAGCATGAAGTCGCGCAGGAAGACGTTCAGGTCGCCCAGGTTCTTCGCCGACTGCGTCTTGTGCAGCAGGCGCAGCGCCATCTCGTTGTCGATGCCGAGCAGGTCGCGGAAACGCTCGGCGTAACCGGAGAAGGTGTCGAAATGGTGCAGGTCGGGCAGCTTCTGCTTGAGCTTGCGCAGGTCCAGGTCGAAGCCGCCGAGATCCTTGGCGATGTCGAACGGACGTTCGGCGATCATGTAGTGCTTGCGCACATCGCCGGCCGAGGTGCCGTTGCCGGAGATCCACAGCAGGCGCACCAGGCTGACCACGCGGCCATCGCCGGCGCGGTATTCCAGCACCAGTGCGGTCCAGGTGGCACCCTTGCGCAGGTACTGGGTGGCGATCTCGCCGGTGCCGCTGTCCTGCTGGTCGGCCCAGGCGCCACGCACGTAGGACACCAGGTTGCGGTCGCGGCCACTGCGCTCGGCTTCACGCGCAGCGGCGTTGAAGTCGACGATGGCCGGCGGCGTCAGCAGCGCGGACATGGCATCGAGCAGGGTCGACTTGCCCGAGCCGGAGCGGCCGACGAACAGGAAGCCGCGCTCGGCGATCGGCACTTCGGTCAGGCCGTTGAAGGTGCCCCAGTTGTGCACCTGCAGGCGGCGCATGCGGAACTGCTGCAGGCGCGGGTCCGGCAGGCCTTCGTTGAACAGGGCGGGAGTGTGCTTGGAGATAGCCATGCGATGGTCGGGTCTCTCAGGCCTCGGCGGCCGGGGTTTCGCGCAGCTGGCGGTAGACCGCCGAAAGCTGGGACACGTCTTCGGCGGAGAACAGCAGCTTCAGCGCCGGCGAGACTTCGTGGCGGTCGTCCTGGCCGCTGAGGCGGGTCAGGATGTGGTTGTCCTTCATCTTCTGCACCGCCGATGCAACGCGGCGGTTGAAACCGGCGCGGTCGGTGGACAGGTTCTTTTCGTAGATGGCCAGCGCTTCGGCCATCTCGGCGTCGGCCACCACCGCGCGGTTGCCGCGCGCATCGGCCTCGGCCAGCTGCTGGCGCAGGTACAGCAGCAGCACCGAGTCGATGAAGGTCAGCGGCGAGGTGCGCAGCAGCACCGGCGCATCCACGTCTTCGGTGTCGGCCTGGCGGGTGAACGCCACGCCGCTGTCGCGGTCGAGCACCAGTTCCAGGAACAGGTCCGCCAGCGACGAGCGGATGGCCGCCTCGCTGCGGATCAGCGCGGGCCACAGCTTGGCGTGGCGCAGCTGGTCGATGCTGGGGCCGATCAGCAGCTGGCACAGCGCGCGGCGCGCATCCAGCGGCAGGCGCCCGGTGTCGCCCAGGTAATACACGTCGTTGCCACGGCGGGGCTGCGCCACGGTCGCCACCGGTTCGGCGTCGTAGGCGTCTTCCGCCCCCTCGGCCTGCGGTGCTTCGATGGGATCTTCATGCCAGCTCATGGCGTCTCTCCTGGGTGAACCAAACCAGCGGGATGCGGGCGCGACGGATCTGGCCGTCGCCGCCTCGCCATTGCGCAAGCTCCTGCTCGCCGGCAACCACGTTGCCAAAACGCGTGCCCAGCGACAGGTAGCCGATGACGCTGCCGAGGCCCTGCGGCGCTTCGCGCTGCGACAGGGCCTGGGCGATGCTGAGCCGCGGCTGTGCGTCGAGCAGGTCGTGCAGGTCGCGGCGCAGGGTACGGAAGTCGATTTCGGACGAAGCGACCAGATCGCCGACGCTTTCCAGGCTGATCGCAGCGGCATCGTTGTATTCGACGTTGCCATCGACCTGGGCGCTGCGCGGATCGTGCAGCTTCCATTGCGACCACGAGCGCAGGCGGCTGGTGGTCAGCTGCAGGTCACGGCCGATGCCGCGTTGTGCGGGGAACTCGTCACGCAGTGCCAGCGCCTCGGACTGCGCCTGCTTCAGCAGCTGGTTGAGGCGGCGCTGTTCCAGATAGCCACGGCTCTGCACGAAACCGCGCAGGCTGCGCGCGAAGTTCTGCAGCACATCGTGTACCTGGCCGCCACGCTCGAGCATGGTGCTGGTGAAGCCGCGCAGGAAGTTGCGTTCGTTGCGGTCCAGGCGGCGGGCGAAGCCACGCGCCAGCACCGCTTCCAGGGCGGCATCGAGCTGGGCGCTCTGCTCGGCATCGTTGAGCAGGCGCCAGAAGGCCTGGAAACTGCGCCCGGCATCGCTTTCGCCGATCACATCCACGCCTTCGAACAGCTGCGACAGCACGTCGCCGCGCTCGCCTTCATCGTCGATGATGCGTTCGCGGAACTCGCGGTTGAGCTGCTCGAAGTCGTCGCGCACGCGACGGAAATCCTCGGTCAGCTCGTCGGCCAGGCCGATGATCTGGCGCGCACGTTCCAGCGCGCGCTTGCCGTCCAGCGCGGTGACGCGGCCGGCGCCGACGCGGGCGATCTCGGCATCGATGCGGTCGCGCTCGTCGCGCAGCGCCGACAGGCGGGCGTCGGGGTCGGACTCGGTCTGCGCGGCCAGCTGCGAGAGCTGCTCGATGACCAGTGCCAGGCGGCTCTCGGTGGCGGCCACGCGGGCCTGCTCGAGGCCGTCGGCGAAGCGGATCGCCTGCAGCGCTGCGGTCGACAGCTCGTACTGTTCCTGGTCGGCGCCTTCGGGCAGGCGGCGCTCCAGCCAGCCCTGCGCCAGCCAGTGCGCGATGTAGGCCTGCGCGGTACGCGGCAGCTCGCGCGACAGTTCATCGCCATTGAGCTGGTCCAGTGCCCGTTGCAGGCGCTCGTTGAGCACCGAGGAGGGCAGCGTGCGCTCGCCATCCATCAACAGGCCCTGCAGCAGGCCGATGATTTCCGGAGCGTGGTCGGCGGCAAGCAGCTTCCACTGGGGCTGTTCGCGCAGATGGCGGTAACGGGAGATGCGTTCGCGATGCTTCATGCAGCGAAAAGAGTCATGAGGGCTGGCGGGGACGAACAGCCACCCGCGGCGGCCGCGCGGACAGCCGTGGGCATGCCGGCCGCACGGGGCCGGCGGGGTGCAGGCAAGCGGCTCAGCGCTTGCCGCCCACTTCGATGAAACGCAGGAACTCGGCGCGGGTACGCGCGTCGTCGCGGAAGCTGCCCAGCATCTTGGAGGTGACCATGCTGACGCCACGCTTGTGGATGCCGCGGGTGGTCATGCATTCGTGGGCGCCTTCGACGACCACGCCGACACCGATCGGCTGCAGCACATCCTGGATGCACTGGGCGATCTGCGCGGTCATCTTCTCCTGCACCTGGAAACGGCGGGCGTAGGCTTCGACGACGCGGGCCAGCTTGCTGATGCCCACCACCTTGCCGGCCGGCAGGTAACCGACGTGCACGCGGCCGATGATCGGCGCCATGTGGTGTTCGCAGTGGCTTTCGTACTCGATGTCGCGCAGGACGATCAGTTCGTCATAGCCAGCCACTTCCTCGAAGGTCCGCTCCATGTAGGCGCGCGGGTCATCGCGGTAACCGCTGAACCAGTCGCCATAGGCCTCGGCGACACGGCGGGGGGTATCCAGCAGGCCTTCGCGGGACGGGTCCTCACCGGCCCAGCGCAGCAGGGTGCGCACGGCATCCTCGGCCTGGTCCTGGGTCACGTCGCCCTGCGGGGCGGCCTTTTCGTTGTTCTTGCTCATTGCGTACAGCGTCCCGAACGGGGGGCGAGCATCGTACCCGACCGGGGGGTGGGTCGTCCTGTGGGGACGGTTCATCGGGGGGCATTGTTGGCGCGTCGTTGCTATCGGTTTGGAGTGGGAGAGGGGGCTGCGCAGGACACGCCGTAAACCCGTCCATGGGGGCTCGATGGCGCCATCCATAGCGCCAACGGTCCTGCGCAGCCCCCTCTCCCACTCCCTGGCGATGTCCCGCGGGCGCGGCCTGCCCCCCGAAAGCGGGGGCAAAAGCGGGGGTTCATGGCTTCGGAAGCGGCGCGCCGCTGCTTTGGCCACTCCCCTGGTGGGTGCGGACCGTTGGTCCGCACTGCTTCTGCTCTTGCTTCTAAGAGCCAACCCACCGCGCTCGCGGGGGGGATGGGAAGGCAGCGGGGGCCGGGCGGGGCCGGACCCCCGGAGGTGGGTTTACGGCGTGTCCTGCACCGTCCGGCGCCCGCTGCCCCACCGACACCAGGCAGGCGCAACGCCTTCCTCACTACACCCCACCCATTCAGAAAAACCTATTGATAGGAATGAAATTAGTAGTATCCTATCTATCTCTTATGGACCGACCCCTCGACGAGCGCACCGTGCTGCAGATGCAGCTCAGCTCCGGCCTGCTTTATGCAGGGCGGCAGTGGCAGCGCCTGGCCGACAGCCGGCTCGGCAGCTACGGCATCTCCACCGCCTGCACCATGCCCCTGCTGATGATCGGCCGCTCCGGCGGTGGCATCCGCCAGGTGGCGCTGGCCCAGCAGCTGGGCATGGAAGGGCCTTCGCTGGTACGCCTGCTGGACAAGCTGTGCGCCAGCGGCCTGGTCCGTCGCGAGAGCGACGCCAGCGACCGCCGCGCCAACCTGTTGTGGCTGACCGACGAGGGCCATGCGCTGGTCAGCGAATTGGAAGACCAGTTGATCGGCCTGCGCCAGGACGTGTTCGGCGAACTTTCCATGGATGAACTGCACGCCGTGCTGAAGGCATGGCGCCTGCTGGCCGAGGCCGCCGACCGCATCACGTAAGACCGCTGCTGCCGGACGCTGCCGCTGCCGTGCACACGCCAGCGGCGTTTGCCCGTTGTCGTTGTTCTGTTGTCCCTCCCCCTCCCTCCTCGCCCCCGCCCCTACCGATGCCCGGTGAATTCAGTCTCCACGGAGTGTTCGTCCCGACCCTGCTCGGGTTGATGCTGTTGGCCTATCTGGTCAACAGCGGCCTGCACGCGCTGTTGCAGCGTGCCGGCGCCTACCGCCATGTCTGGCACCCGGCGCTGTTCAACCTGGCGCTGTACGGGATCGTGCTTGGCCTTCTGTTCCACCTCCTGCGTTGGATGCAATCGTGAACAAGATCGTGAAGAAGACCCTGCCGGTGCTGCTCACCAGCGCAGCCGTGATCGTCGCCCTGCTGGTGCTGCGCCAGCTGTGGGTCTATTACATGGATGAGCCGTGGACTCGAGACGCCCATGTCGGCGCCGACGTGGTGCAGGTGGCGCCGGATGTCTCCGGGCTGGTTGAAACGGTGCAGGTGGCCGACAACCAGGCGGTGAGCAAGGGCGACCTGCTGTTCGTGGTCGACCGCGCGCGCTATCGCATCGCGCTGGAACAGGCCAAGGCCAGCCTGGCCGAGCGCCAGGCCTCGGTGGCCCAGCTGCGCCGCGAGATCGGCCGTGACCGCAGCCTGCAGGACCTGGTTGCCGCCGAGGACGCCGAAGTGCGCCGCGCCAAGCTGCAGGCCGCACAGGCCGCGCTGGCCACGGCACAGGCCGCCGTGGACCTGGCCGAGCTCAACCTGGGCCGCACCGAGGTGCGCGCGCCGGCCGACGGCCGGGTCAACGACCGCACGATGCGCGTGGGCGACTACGTGGTGGCCGGCAAGCCGGTGCTGGCGCTGCTGGACACCGGTTCGTTCCGCATCGATGGCTACTTCGAGGAAACCCGGCTGCGCGGCGTGGCGCCGGGGCAGCGCGTGGACATCCGCCTGATGGGCGAATCGACCCCGCTGCGTGGCCATGTGGAGAGCATCGCTGCCGGCATCGAGGATCGCTACCGCAGCATTGGCAGCTCCCTGCTGCCGAACGTGACCCCGGCCTTCGACTGGGTGCGCCTGGCCCAGCGCATTCCGGTGCGCATCGCCATCGACGAGGTGCCCAAGGGCGTGGAACTGATTGCCGGCCGCACCGCGACGGTGACCGTGGACACCGGCCGTCACCCGCACAACGACAAGGCCGGCACTGCGCCGACACAGGCGGGCCTGTGAACGCCGCCCTGCCCCGTCTCGGCCTGATCGTCGCGCTGGCCAGCCTGGCCGCGTGCAGGACCGTTGGCCCCGACTATGCACTGCCGGAAGGCTCGGCCTTCAAGCGCCCGGAGGCCAATGCGGCGTTCATCGATACGCAGAACCCGCAGATTGCCGCCAACCAGGCGCTGCCCGACCGCTGGTGGTCGCTGTACAACGACCCGGTGCTGGATGGCCTGATCACCCAGGCGCTGCGAGACAACGTCGAACTGAAGGCCGCCGATGCGCACCTGCGCCGTGCGGCGGCGGTATACGAACAGGCGCTGGACGCCGGTGGCTTCGAGTACGAAGCCGAGGCCGGGGTCAGCCGCGCGCAGCTGTCGGCCGAATCGTTCCTGCAGGAGCACGAACTGCCGGTGATCAACCTGGCCGATGGCAAGTTCGCGGTCAGCTACCAGTTCGACCTGTTCGGCAAGCTCAAGCGCGGCGCCGAGGCGGCGCGTGCCGACGAGCAATCCGTTGCTGCGGCGCGCGACCTGGCCCAGGTCAGCGTGGTCGCGCAGGTCGCCGACAGCTACCTGGAAATCTGCCACGCCAACCACGAACTGCACGTGGCCGAGCATTCGCTGCAGCTGCAGCAGCGCAGCCGCAGCGTCACCGAGCGCCTGATCGCGGCCGGCCGCGGCACGCCGCCGGAGCTGGCCCGCGCCAATGCGCAGGTGGCACTGCTGGAAGCCGCGCTACCGCCGCTGCGCGCGCAGCGTTCGGCGGCCGCCTATTCGCTGGCCGCGCTGCTTGGGAAAACCCCGGGCCAGCTGCCAGCCGGCGTGATCGACTGTGCGCACGCACCCGGCCTGGCGCAGCCGCTGCCGGTCGGTGACGGCCGGGCACTGCTGCAACGCCGCCCGGACGTGCGCCAGGCCGAGCGCAAGCTGGCCTCGGCCACGGCGCGGATCGGCGTCGCCACCGCTGAGCTGTATCCGGACATCCGCCTGGGCGCCTCGCTCGGTGCCGCCGGCCTGCTGGAAGACTTCGGCACGCCGATGACCCAGCAGTGGTCGATCGGCCCACTGATCTCGTGGACGTTGCCGTCGTCCGGTACCCACGCGCGCATCCACGCCGCCGAAGCCGGTGCCGACGCGGCACTGGCCGAGTTCGACCACACCGTGCTGCAGGCGCTGCGCGAGACCCAGACCGCGCTGGACCGCTACGCCCAGGACCTGCGCCGGCTGCAGTCGCTGCGCACCGCGCAGGAACAGGCCGCCTTGGCCGCCGAGCAGAACCGCCGGCTGTACCAGGGGGGCCGCACGCCGTACCTGTCCAGCCTGGATGCCGACCGCAGCCTGGCCAGCAGCGATGCCACCCTGGCCGCTGCCGAAGCACAGGTCTCGCGCGACCAGATCCACCTGTTCCTGGTGCTGGGCGGAGGCTGGCAGGCCAGCGCCGCCGCGCCCGATGCCGCAACCGCAGCGAAGTAGGCCATGAACGCGCTGACCGACCGCCAGGCGTGGCTGTTCTCGATCAAGACCTACCTGGCCGCGGTGGCCGCGCTGTACATCGCCATGGCCGGCAACCTGTCGCGCCCGTACTGGGCGATGGGCACGGTTTACATCGTCAGCCAGCCGCTGCTGGGGCCGACCCGCGCCAAGGGCGTCTACCGCATCGTCGGCACGCTGGTGGCCGGCCTGGCCACCCTGCTGGTGCTGCCGGCGCTGGTGGAAACGCCGCTGGTACTGAGCGCGGCGATGTCGATCTGGCTGGCCGGGTGCCTGTTCATGGCCCTGCTCAACCGTGGCCCGCGCGGTTACGCGTTCCTGCTGGCCGGCTACACCACCGCCTTCATCGGCTTCCCGGCAGTGACCTCGCCGGAGACCATCTTCGACACCGTGGTGGCGCGCAGCGAGGAGATCATCCTCGGCACCGTGGTGGCGGTGCTGTTTGCTTCGCTGCTGTTCCCGGCCTCGGTACGCCCGATGCTGCGCGCCCGCATCGGCAACTGGATGGAGGACGCCGCGCAGTGGTGCCGGCAGATCCTCGAGCGCGGCCGCGCGCATGCGCCGCGCAATCGGCTGGCCGCGGACCTGGTGCAGTTCGAGGCGCTGATCGAATTCCTGCGCCGCGATGATCCACGCCATGCTGGTTCGGCAGTGTCGATGGAGCGCCTGCGCGAGCGCATGCTGCTGCTGTTGCCGGTGCTGTCCTCGATTGCCGATCGCCTGAGCGCGCTGCGCAGCGATGGCCAGGCCCTGCCGGACGGGCTGCCGGCGCTGGTCGACGACATCCGCGATTGGCTGGATGGCCCGACCAACGCCAGTGAGTACGCGCGACTGCGCGCGCGCATCAGCGCGCTGAAGCCGCAGGTGGACCGCGACCTGCAGCACCTGCAGCTGGCCAGCCTGCTGCTGCGCCTGGAGGAGCTGGTGGACCTGTGGCAGGACTGCCGCACCCTGCAGCACGCGATCGACCAGGGCACGGCGCCGCTGGACCGCGCGCACTACCGCATCCGCACCGAACGGGTGGCCGCCGACAGGCACGTCGACTACGGCATGGCACTGTTCTCCGCGCTCAGTGCCGGCGTGGCACTGATGAGCTACTGCGTGCTGTGGATCGCGCTCGGTTGGGAGGGCGGTGGCAACGGCGCGATGATGGCGGCGGTGACCGCCGCATTCTTCGCCGCACAGGACGATCCGGCCCCCAGCATGGTGCAGTTCCTGGTGTGGGCGATGGTCGCCTCGGTGGTGGCCGGCGTGTACCTGTTCGGCGTGTTCCCGGCCGTGCACGATTTCGGCCTGCTGGCGCTGGTGCTGGCGGTGGCGTTCCTGCCGTTGGGGCTGCTGTTGCATCACCCCAAGAGCGCGCTGTTCGCGCTGCCGCTGACGGTCAACCTGGCCGCACTGCTGAGCCTGCAGAACACCTACAGCGCCAACATCCAGACCTTCCTCAATTCGTCGATCGCGATGTTCATCGGCATCGGCTTTGCGGTGGTGATGACCCGCCTGTTCCGCTCGGTGGGTGCCGAGTGGACCGCGCGCCGCCTGGTGCGGCAGGGCTGGACCACGCTGGCCGAGGCCGCCGAAGGACGTGGCCAGCAGGACCGGCAGCGCTTCGCCGCGCGCATGCTCGACCTGCTGGGCCTGCTCGCGCCGCGCCTGGCGGCGACGCCGGAGGGCAGCGACATCGCCTCGGTGGACATGCTCAACGAAGCACGCATCGGCCTGAACATCCTGCAGCTGCGCCGCGCCCGGCTGGAACTGCCCGAGCGCAGCCGTGAGGCGGTCGAGCACATTCTGGAAGAGGTGGCCGTGCACTACCGCCGGCAGATCGCCGCGCGCAGGCCGATGGTGGCAGCCGACGCATTGCGCGAGCGGCTGGATACCTCGATGGCACGGGTCGGCAGCGTGGCCGCCTGCAAGGCGCGCGACGAGGCGCTGATGGGCCTGATCGGCCTGCGCTTCGCGCTGTTCCCGGAGGCGAAGGCGTTGGCGCCGGGCTTGGCCATGAGTGCGGCCGAACAGCCCTAGCGCGATACCCTGTGCGTCCACAGTCCCCGTTGCCGGGGTCGGATCCTTCGCCGCAGGCGAAGGCGCTGACCCCTGCTCTGCACAGGAAGCTCCAATGAGTTACGACATGATGGTGTTCGAGGCCAGCGCCGCACCACGCGAGGCGGCAGCCTTCATCGCCTGGTTCGAGAAGCAGACGCAGTGGAACGAGCGCCACGAGTATGACGACCCGGCGGTCAGCAGCCCGGCGCTGCAGGCGTGGTTCGCGGAGATGGCGCAGGACTTCCCGCCGCTGGACGGACCACTCAGCAACGACGATGACGATCGTGACGAAGTGACCGAGTACAGCATCGGCCGCCAGGTGATCTACGGCGCGTTCGCCTACTCGGTGGCTGAGCGCGCGCACGGGCGCGTGCAGGACTTGGCCGAGAAGCACGGCGTGGGCTTCTTCGACGTGAGTGCGGATGAAGCGGCGATCGTGTTCCCGGATGGGTTGGTACTGATTCCCGACTGAGCAGATGCGATGCTTCGGCTACCGCATGCTCCATCTGCAACACGTGGCCGCAGATCGGGCACGTACGGACCAGGGCCGCCGCACGTGCGCTCCTATACAGGGAGCGCGGCATGCCATGCCGCCGGCACGCACACCGCGCTGCCGTCCTGCATCGCTTCCTGGAGAACAGCCATGTTCCAGACCCTGCATCGCCTGCGCCGCCCCCTGCTGGCCCTGTTGTCGGCGCTGTCGCTATCGCTTGCCTTTGCTCTGCCGACGATGGCCTGCACCGTGGCCGGCCCGCCGTCGGCAACCAATGCCGCAACCATTGCCACGAGCATCAGCAACGGCCATGCGTATACCAAGCACAGCGGTGAGTTCATCAATGGTGTGGTGATCGCCGGCCTGGCCTTCCCGAACGCCACCATTGCCAGCAAGGGCGCCTTTGCCACCTTCCTGCAACCGATCGTCAGCAGTGGCGCGACCAACAAGGCCCTGTCCAGCAACCGCCATGCGTTCTGGGATACGTCCACCGGCACGGTGGTGATCTTCAATCCGGGTGCCAGCGACTGCGGCACTGCCTTTCGTCCTACCAACGGGCAGGCGTACTACACTGCGCTGAAGTAAGTTCCTGCTGCCGCAGATCTCCGGAGCCTGCCATGTCCCCCCTGCCGCCACTGAGCCACGACGAAATCATCGGCCTGCTCAACGCTCTGAACTACTTCGGCCATGCGGTCGATGCCGATACCTGCCAGACGCTGACCGGGCTGGAACAGGCACAGATGCAGGCGCTGCATGCACGTCTGGACCAGACGCTGGCCGGCACCCAGGACTGACCGCGGGCCGCAACTTCGGCCGCACGCTACGTTGCCTCACGGCCACCGCATGCCCTGCGGTGGCCGTGCTGTCTCTGCAGCATGCTGCACGTTGCACACGGTTGCGCCACGCGGACAAGCAGCCGCAACACCAAGCACCGCGGCGCGGGCAGGTGCTGGCTATACAGGACACGCACACGCCACTGACGGCGCGCTGCTTTCCGTTCCTGGAGACCACCATGGCCATTCCTGCCGCTGCGTCCGATGCGCTGCCCGCATCGGATGCGCCCCCGACACTGCACGCCCAGCGTTGCCTCGGCCAACCGCTGCCCCCACAGCGCCAGCGCGGCCCGTGGCCACAGTTGTTCAAACTCGACCAGCTGGGCCTTTCATCGCGTCTGCTGGATACGCTGGCCACCCACACCGATGCGCTGTGCTGGGATACCTACGACGTGGCCCAGCGGCGCCGGCGCCTGATCAAGCGTCACCACGGCATCCTGCAGGCACCGGTACGCACCCTGCTGGACCGCTGGGACGGCAGTGAACAGGATGCGGCCTGGCTGCCGCTGTTGGACGCATTGCCATCAATGCTGCGCGCGGCGGTGCTGCGCGTGGCACCCCATCGCCGACGCGCCCTGCGGAAGTATGGGCTGGACCGCGTGGCACCTGCCTGCTGGAACATACAGCCACTGGACGACCCGCACTTCGAGCAGCCCGCCAGCGGCGACCGCGCTCCACGCCGAACCTTCGCGTTGCTGCCGCCCGAACTGGCCTGCGATGCCGATCTGCTGCGGCTGTTGGCCGGCATCGCCGAGACCGTGCACGAGCGTTGTGGTGCGACCCGGCTGGCGGTATCGCTGCATCAGATGCTGACCCTCGCGCGACCCCATTGCACGGCCGAACCGGCACCGGAGGGCGTGCACCAGGACGGCGCCGACTACATCGTGTCGGCCCTGGTGATCCGCCGCCACAACGTCTGTGGCGGCAACTCGCGGGTCTACCTCGGCCGCGGCGGACGCCTGCTGCTCTCGCACACGCTGGCCGAGGGCCAGGGCCTGTTCCAGCCCGACGCGCGCTCGCCGCTGTGGCATGAGGTGACTGCCATCCACGCCGACAGCGACGCCGGCGGCGAACGGATGATCCTCGGCTTGGACATCCATGTGCTGCCAGCAGGTGCCGCATGAGCCTGCGCCGCCGACACGGTACCCGCCGTAGGCTATCGTCCCCCCCCTCAGGCTGGCGCGAACGGCTGGTGAAACTGGTGCACATGGTGGCCGAGCAGGCACTGCCGCTGACCATTGCCGGTGTGTCGTTCGTGATCGCACTGGATGCCTGGCTGTCGGCCCGACCGATGCAGTGGGAACACCAGCGGGCGCTGGCTTCGCTGTCCATCAGCAGCGACGTCGACAGCCAAGGCAAGCGCAACGCGGACAGTTTGCACACGCTGACCATCACCAATGTCGGCGAACTGAGCTTTGCCGTGCTGGACATCCAGCTGGAGCTGTCGGCACAGGAGGGGCTACGCGTGCCCTGGTCGCGCAACACGCTGCTGCAGGACCCAGCGGTGCTGCCGATCGGCCTGCGCCCGTTCCATATGGAAGTGGCCGGAGACAGGCGCAGTGCGCGCTTCAGCTTCCGCACCGAGACCGCGGGCTGGCACGTGATCGATCCGGGGCGTTCGGTCGACCTGGTATTCGCCCAGCCATTGCTGGGTCATGGGCGGCTGGGCATTCGTGCCGAGGTGTTTACCCAACCACTGCGCATGGCCGCGATGGGCGAGCAAATGACCGTCGAGCGCGTGGTCGCCGGCCGTATCCGCCACGTATCGGAAGAATCGGGCATGAACGTAATCTCCGATCTGGGCGTGTACCCCTACACCGCCGCGACCACGGTCATGGTGCCCGGCGCCGGCCGTGCCGTGGCCGAGCATGGGCCGGCACACCGAACGCGGCGTTGGCAGGGCTCGGCAAACCACTGAAACACCGCGCGCGATGGGGCGCATGCGAGCGCCCTATACCTGTGTGGCGGGGACGATGAGCCCCGCGCCACCTGCACGGAGTCCACCGATGCCCTGCCCCCGCCCCGCGCCGCGCGCACCTGCCTGCCCTCCCACACAGGCCCGGCGGCGCCGCCATTTCCGGCGCGCCGCGCTGCTGCGCATCGTGGCCCTGCTGCTGGCCGCACTGTTGGGCAGCCTGCTGTCACCGAAATTGCCGGCGGCCGAACCGGAGGCACCACGCGTACTCGGCCTGCACGGCCACCTGGAGCTGGACTACAGCATCACCGTGCGCGTGCAGGGGCTGGCGGTCTGGGCGGCACGCAACGACGCGCGACGGCTGGTGCCGTTCATCGATGGCCGCGCGCTGCCCGGCACGTTTCCCGAATCGATCGACCTGGGCAACGGCCTGCTGGTCTACCACCCACGGATCAACAACGACAGCCGCAGCGTGTGGACGGATCTACTCGGCGCGCCGGATGGCATGCGGCGTGCGGTCACCTTCAGCGTCGGCCCGGTCGACGGCTCGCCGTTCGCCAGCGTGCACGACGAGCGCGGGCGGGTGCAGCTGACCGTGATCTCGCCCATCTACGGCGGTATCGCGCTGGCCGTGGTGGTGGTCACCCTGCTGGTATTCGTGCACCTGGCGCGCACCACCAGCATCATCCGCAAGCCGATCCCTTACGGGCTGGGGCCCTACGATCTCGGCCGTTTCCAGATGGCGGTGTGGTTCTTCCTGATCTACCTCTCCTACACCGCCATCTGGCTCGTGACCGACGACACCGACACCATCCATCCCTCGCTGCTGGCGCTGCTGGGCATCAGCGCCGGCACGGCATTGAGCGACGCGGTGATCGATGCTGGCGGCCCCGCGCCCGGCACTTTCCCACCGCTCGTGGATGCGCCTGCCGCCGACGCGCGCGGGCAGTGGCCGGCCCAACGCACCTCGATCGGGCAAAGCCGCAGCCGCCTGCATGCCGCCCGCCGTCAGCTGGCCGAGCACGGCGGTGCCGGGCCGGACGCTGAAAGCGGCCACAACGCCTCGCACGGGCTGCTGCACGATCTGCTGTCCGATGCGCACGGCTACCGCTTCGACCGGTTCCAGATCTTCGCCTTCACCCTGATCCTCGGCGTGGTGTTCCTGTCCGGTGTCTACAACAACCTGAGCATGCCCGAGCTCAGCCCGACCCTGCTGGGCCTGATGGGCCTCAGTTCGGGTACCTACATCGGCTTCAAGCTGCCCGAGCGGCGATGAAGGCCACCGATGCCCGGCCATGCTCACATGGCACGGCGACCTCTCCTGGATGCGCCCAGACCAACGAGGAAGCACGATGAACGCAATGACGTTGAGCCCACAGGGCATCGACTGGCTCAAGCGGGTGGAAGGACAGCGGCTGCAACCCTACGATGACCAGACAGGCAAGGCGATCGACCATTGGGTGGCCGGTGCGACCGTCGGCTACGGGCACCTGATCACCCGCGACGAATGGGCGGCACTGGGCCGGGGCGTCACCTTGGCCGAAGCCGAACGGCTGCTGCTCAGGGACCTGGCGCCCTTCGAGCAGATGGTCGTCCGCAGCGTGAAACCCAGCCTGGCCCAGCACCAGTTCGATGCCCTGGTGATCCTGTGCTTCAACATCGGTAGCGGCAATTTCGGCCGTTCCTCGGTGCTCAAGCTGGTCAACGATCCGCACGTGGCCACGCCCTACGCCAACCTGGAGGCGGCCTGGATGGCATGGACACGGTCGCAGGGCAAAGTGATGAAGGGACTGGTCAACCGCCGTGGCGCCGAGTGGCGCATGTACAGCAGCGGCAGCTACGACCACTGGTAACGGCAACGCCCCGCGATGCCTGGTCGGGCATCGCGGGGCGCGGGTGGGTACGCGGCATGCTCAGGGCGTGCGTTGCAGACTGCAGTTGGGCACGCATTCCCCGATGCCCGGTTCGATCTGCAGCCGTGTGGCATCCGCATCGGCCTGCACCCGCAGCCAGTGGCCGATCAGGCGGTCGCAGGCCTGCCCTCCCGGCCCCGGCAGTGCGCTGAACCAGCTGCCCTGTGCAGTGGTGCCTTCATAGCGCAGCGGAGCACGACAGCTGCGCGGGCTGTCATAGGCCAGTTCACTGCCCCGGTCGCCAGGGTCACGCGCCGCCAGCCGCAGGCGCAGGGCAATCGGCCGCCCATTGCTGGTCACCGTGCTCACCCAGCGGCCCTGCACGGCATCGGCACCCCCATCGGTGGCCTGGCCGGGTTTCCACATCGCGACTGCGACCGGTGTGGTGCCGGGCACGTGCAGCGTCGCCTGCGGGCCCTGCACTTCGAGCGTGGCGATCTGGCCCACCAGCGCGTTGCAGCGGTAGCCCCCGTTGGCATCGTTGATGGTCAGGCGCACCTGGCCATTTTCGGCGAGGTTACGTGCGGCCTTGACCCTGCAGTTGTAGGGTTCACCGAATTCCAGCGTGACCTGGCGCCCATCCGCGCCGTCACTCAGGCGCAGTGACCAGGGTCGGCCGCTGCCGGCATTGCTGCCTACCCAGGTGGCTGCTGCGGTGGGCGTGGTGGCGTCGGGCTGGCGCAGTGCAGCCACGGCGCTATCCGGGTATGGGCTGGCCCAGGCCAGCAGCGGGGCCAGCAGCAGCGTCGGCGAGCGGCGGAGGGAAAGTGGGGCATGCATCGGAATCTCCTGTCATTGGGGCGGCCACAGCCGCTCAGAGATGGCGGTTCAACAAGGCGATGGCGAACACCAGCAACCACAGCGTGGTGAGCAGCTGACGCCGGCGGCGGCGGCGGCGTTCGGCCGCCTGTTGGCGGCGCTGCGCCAGCACCGGGGCCAGCCAGAGCCGGACCTGGCGTGCATCTTCATCGGACAACCACAGGCGCAGGCGCGCGCGTCGGGCCATGGTCATGCCTCCCGGCCAGTGATGGGATCGATCAGCAGGGGCCTCAGCAGCTGGCCATCCAGCAGCAGTTCGCCGCGCAGCGGGTTGCCGCCGTACAGCACGATGGTCAGCCGGTGCGGCGCGTCACGGTGGGTGGGCAGCAGGGCCAGTGCCGGCGGCTGCCCGTCCTGGTCTGGCTCGGCTTCCTCCACGTCGCAGTCAATCTGCACTTCCAGCGTGGACGCCAGAATGCGCCCAGGCGCGACCAGTTCATGCAGCGGCACGTCCATCGCCTGCCAGCGTCCGTCCTGCCAATGCTGCACGCACAGGGCCTGCCCGCGATACAGGCGTGCCTGCAGGCGTTGCAGGTGGGCTTGTGCGCAGGACTGGCGCGTACGCGCCAGGGCGCGGGCCAGGGTCGCGATCAGGTCGTCCAGGTGCGGGTCGGCATGGCCCCGCCTGCCGGTACCATGGTTCACTCGCTCATCCACACCGGCCGCCGCGGGAAGCCGACGTGGTAGGCCAGCCACTGCAGCACCACCTGGTGCTCGCCGATCTGCAGGATGGTGAAGCTGCGCTCGATGCCCAGGATCGCTCCCTTGGGCGTGTCGCTCAGGCAGCGGTTGAGCAATGACTGGGCCTGGGCCAGATCATCGTCGGTCAGCATCTGTGTCGGGTTGTTGCTACCCACCACAATCCGTCTGACGAACTTTACGTCGTTGAGATCGAACATGAAGCGCTCCCCTGCGTTGGATGACCGGAACCGCCACGCCAGGCCGGCGCGGCGGTCCGTGCTGCGATGCGATGGACCGGCTTACGCCGCCACCGGCACCGGTGCGCTGACCTTGCGCGGTGCGGTGGCGGTCTGCAGGATGTCCATCACCCGGGCCAGTCCTTCAGGCATGCCGGTATCCTCGGCCAGCACCGACACGGTGTACTTGGCCGAGTTGTCCGAGCTGCGGGCATTTTCCTTGTGCGAGGCCACCGAGCCCTGGATGTTCACCTTGGCCGAGAAGATTCCCCAGCCGACCTTCATCTCGGCCTGCAGACTGGCCGAGTAGTCACTGGATTCCTTGGCCGAGAACGAGGACTTCACTTCCATCTCGAAATTGATGTCGACCTTCTGGATGCTCAGGTTCGGCACCTTGACGATGGCCAGCAGTGGCACTTCCAGTTCCACTTCTTCTTCGGCGAAGGGCTGGGCCGCCTTGGTCGCCGGATCGAGGTTGTCGACAGGGCGCTTGAAGCGGAACAGCGCGGTGCGGGTGGCACCGACCGCGTTGGGATCGGCGTTGGCGGGGTCCGGCGGCAGGAAGCCGACAGAGCGGATGAAGCTGGCGGTGGCTTGGGCCAGCTTGATCTGTGAATCGCAGGCGGCCGTCAACGGACCACCGATGAGATCGCTCATCGGCAGGCCCTTGAACTGGCTGGAGATATTGACCAATTCGCTCATTGCGCGTTACTCCTGTGGGTTGGCGTGCCGCCGGCCGCCGGATGCGGCGCGGGGCATACGCGGGGGTGCAACAGCCGGGGTGGATCAGGTTGCCTTGATGGTCTTGAAGACCCCCTGGCTTTGCGCCAGGTGGTTCATCAACCGGGCCGCGCCATCGGTCGGCTCGGTTCCTTCCACGCGCAGCTGCACGTGTACGTTGCCCACGCCCTTGCCGCGGCCGGTGTCCAGTCCTACGTGTCGCGCCGCCGGCCGCGGCGACTCCCAGGCATCCGCTGCGCCCGGCGCAGGCACATCCGGATCCTCGGCTCCCAGGTCCGCCAGGTCCGCGTCGAAACTGATCTCCACTTCCCGGATGCGCAGGTTGTTGGTGGAGACCAGGGGCAACAGCGGAGCGCGGTAGAGGTCTTCATCACCTTCCTCGGCCTGGGGGTGCTGCGAGGGGAGGCGGATGGTGACGCTCCTGGGCCGGTTGTCTTCATCGAAGAAGTCGCGCAGGTTTGAAAGCTGATGCATCTCGATGCTGTCCTGGGCCTCGATGACGGCCCCGGCCAGTGCTTCGATCAAACTGTGGAAAGTCATGGTGCCGCTCATGTCGCCTGCGCTCCTGGTGATGGGTATGCCTGCCGCGGGGCGGCGATGTGCCCGGTGCCACGCGGTCATTGATAGCCGGACGGCAATGCGGCCATCCGGCGTGGTGTTGCAGCGGCTTAGCGCCGGGTTGCAGGCGTGCGCGGCGGGTTGCCGCGCATGCTCGACGGCGGTTCGCCGTAGTGGTGCCGGTAAGCGCGGCTGAAGCCGGACAGGCTGACAAAGCCCACCGCGTAGGCCACATCCGATACATTGCCTTCGCCTTCGCACAGCAGGCGCCGCGCAAGCTGCAGGCGCACCAGCCGGATCAGTTCACCCGGTGGGTGGCCAATACTGGCCACCAGCTTGCGGTGCAGGCTGGTGCGCGACATGTTCAGGGCCGACGCCAGCTGGTCCACCGACAGCGTTTCATCATCGGCATGCCGCTCGATCCAGTGCCGCGCACGTTCAACCAGCCGCGCCGCAGCGGTGCCATGCGGTCGGATGCGCGTGCGCGCCAGCAGCGCATCCCAGGCGTCGTCGGCTGAAGCGGCGTCCATCTCAGCGCAGCTGCAGTGGTGCATGCGCGAGAACAGGGCCAGACTCCATGCCAGACGCGGCCCATCACCGTCGTCATGGCCATCGGCGCCTTCGGGCAAAGGTCCACTGTGTGGGGGGATGAAGTCGAGACTTCGCTGGAAAAACTCCATAGCCGTGCCACCTCCTTCTGCTGAAATGCCGGTCCGATGCATCAACGGATCCCGCCCGCAGACCGCCGGCAGTGCTGCCGGCATGACGGTGGCGATGGCTCAGGATCCCCCGCTGCGGAAAGTCGGGAACGACACCGCAGCATCCTGCTACCGGTGTAACCGGCGGCGTCTGCGCGGATTTGGCATCACGTTGCAGATGTTTGGCAGGACGTTGCAGTGCGCTGTCGTATCGGCAGCGCACCGCTCCTGCTGGATTAGCGGCGTCCCCGACGCCGGGCGATTGTGATGCGCCTCACTGTGTTCACGAGGTCTGCACCGCAGTTGGCTTTGTCATCACGACTTCAGCTCGATCAGAACAACTGGCCCTGTGCCGGTATGTCCTGCACTGTTGAAAACGCGGTATCGGTCTCACCTGCGTCGATGGCACCCAACCGCCATGCCAACCCGCCCAGCCTACCGGCATGGCGTGCCAGCGCCACCTTCAGCACCGCCTCACTGGCGGCAACGTGAAGGCGCTGGCGAGCACGGGTCAGGCCGGTGTAGACCAGTTCGCGCGACAGCACGCGGCTGTCCTGGCGTGGCAGCTGCAACCACACTTCATCGAACTCCGAGCCCTGTGCCTTGTGCACGGTCATCGCAAAGGCGCTTTCGTGCGCGGGCAGTGCTGCGGGGTGGAAGGCGCGCGGCTGCTCGACGGTGTCGCCGGGGAACCAGGCGACCATCGCGCCGCTGCTGTCGCGCAGGCAGATGCCGATATCGCCGTTGAACAGGCGGTGCCGGTAGCTGTTCTCGGTCACCAGCAGCAGGCGGCCCTGGAAGTAGCCCGGGGTGTTGCCCGCCAGCAGCTGCTCGATACGGCTGTTGAGGCCACGCGCGCCCTGCGGGCCTTCGCGCAGCGCGGTCAGCACGCGCAGTCGCCCGGCCTGCTGCAGGGCAAGCACCGGATCGGCGGCGTCGGCCAACGCACGCCAATGGCCCAGCAGGTGCTCGCGCTGGCCGCGCAGCGGGTCCGCCTCTCCTTCGTGGAAATGCACGCCGGCCAGTTCACCGCCGCGCAGCAGCTGCAAGGCGGCGCCGGCCTCACCCTCGCGCACGGCGTCTGCCAACGGGGCCAGCACCAGTGCATCGCTCTGCCGGTACCCACGTTGCAGCTGCACGCGGCGGCCGGCGAAGGCGCGCGGTTCGGCCTGGGGCTGCAGCGTGGACGGCGCCAGCAATCCACGCAGCGCCTGCGCGTCATCGGCGCGGGTGCCGATGCCATCACCGCTGGCACGCAGGATCGCACTGAGCACGTCGCCGGCTTCCACCGACGGCAGCTGGTCGGGATCGCCGAGCAGGATCAGCCGCGTGCCGCTGGCGACCGCGTCAACCAGCTTGGCCATCATCGGCAGATCGATCATCGACGCTTCGTCGACCACCACCACGTCCACCGGCAGCGGATTGTCGGCGTGGTGGCGGAAGCGCGGCGAATCCGGGATCACGCCAAGCAGGCGATGCAGGGTGGTGCCGGTACTGGGCAGTGCTGCGCACAGCGCCGGGTCCACGCCGTGCTCCTGCAGGCGCTGCACGGCCAGCCGCAGGCTCTCGGCCATGCGTTCGGCGGCGCGCCCGGTCGGCGCGGCCAACGCCACCTCGGGCAGCGGTTGGCCGGCATGCCGGGCCTGCGCCGCCAGCAGCAGCAACAGGCGTGCGATGGTGGTGGTCTTGCCGGTGCCGGGGCCGCCGGTGACCAGCGCCAGCGGATGGCGCAGGGTCACGCCGGCTGCGCGTGCCTGGTGGTCCTCGCCGCCCAATGCCTGCGGGAACAGCTGCGCGAACAGCGGTGCCAGCGCGGCCATGTCCGGCGGCGGCAGCGGATGCCGGCCGATGCGCTGCAGCCCGGCCGCCAGCTGCCGCTCGTACTCCCGGTAGCGGCGCAGGTAGAGCAGACCGTTTTCCAGCACCAGCGGCGCGTCCTCGGCGATGGCATCGGCCTGCTGCGGCGTCGCTACCCACGGTGATGCTCGCAACTGTGCCAGCCAGTCCTGCGCGGCAGGCCATTCGGGCACGCCGTCCAGCAACCGCTGCGGCTGTGCCGGATCAAACCCGGCATGGCCCTGCGACACCGCCAGCGAGGCCAGCGCGGCCGCCACTGCCACGCTGTCAGGGGTATCCGCCCGCAAGCGTTGCAGGCTGGTCGCCAGTGCGTGATCGAGCGTGCGCAGCTGGCCGTTGCGATACAGCTCGTGCAGCAGGCTCATGCGCTGCCCCCCCGCGCACGTGCGGCCAGTTCGGCCTGGGCCTGCCCGCCACCGGCGAACAGCGCATCCAGCGCATCCACCAGCGCGAACGGGAAGCGATCCACGTGCACGCCGTTGCCGGTGCCGTCCAGGCCACGGCAGAACAGGTAACGGATGCCGCCCATGTCGCGCTCGTAGTCGTAGGCCGCGCCCAGCCGGAAGCGCAGCCAGCGGTGCAGCGCCACGGTATAGATCAGCGCCTGCAGGTCGTACTCGCTGTGGCGCATGGCGATGGCCAGCAGGTCCGGACTGTAGCCGGGCAGGCGATTGGACTTGTAGTCGAGCACATACCAGCGACCATCGCGCACGTAGGTCAGGTCGATCATGCCGGTCATCAGCCCTTCCAGGCGGCGGCGTTGGCCGAAGCCGCGCCGGCCACTGGAAACGCCGTGTGCATGCAGCACCTGCAGCAGCGCCGGCACCGTGGTGGGTTCGATGGCGAAATGGAAATCGATCTCCGCACGGCGCTCGCCTTCGCCAAGGCTGTGCAGGGCTCCGCCTTCGGGCAGCGGCACGGTGAGCGTGTGGCCGACCAGGGGCACCAGCACGGCCACGCCCTCCTCAAGATCGGCATCGGCGTAGCCCTCGTCGTGCAGCGCCTTGCGCAGCACCTCGGCCTGGCCTTCCGGCGCCGGCAGGCCGGGTTGCCAGCCGGCCCATGCGGCGAAGTCAACGTTCTCCATGGCCTCATGCAGCACGTTGCCGAAGCGGCTGCCCATGAAGCGCGGGTCCACAGGCGTGCTGTCCTCGGCGGCGACGGCCGGGTCCGGCAGTGCCGGTTCCAGCGGCAGTTCCGCGCCCGCGGGTTCGTCGGCGGCGGGCGCCGGCAGCTCGGTGGCCGCCGCTTCGATATCACCGCCAGCGCCAGCATCGGCATGCGCCAGCTGGGTGAAGCTGTATACCCACCAGTCGTGCGGCACGCGCCGGGTCAGTGCCCGCACTGCCGGAAGATCGCCTTCCACTTCAGCCGCCAGCTGCGGCAGCGTGGCCGGGACCTCGCTGTCGTCGATGTGCACGTCGGGATGCGAGCGCAGCACCTGCAGGTCGCCCAGCAGCGGTGCCAGCCGGGTCTTTCGCAGCCGGGCCAGATCGCCCACGGCGATCCACAGCGCGTGCTCGGCGCGGGTCAGGCCGACGTACAGCAGGCGCGCATCCTCGGCGCGCTGCTCGCGCTCGCGCTGGCTGCTGGCCGCTTCCCAGGCGTCGTCCTTGCCCAGCTTCCAGTGCAGCTGGCGCTGACCATCGACGTGCACGGTGCAGTGCGACGCGGTGTTCGGTGCACCGCCGTCGATGCCGACGAAGGGCAGGTACACCAGCGGATACTCCAGGCCCTTGCTCTTGTGCAGGGTGATGATCTGTACGCGGCGTGCATCCGATTCCAGGCGCAGCAGCTGCTGCTCGTCATCCTGGTCGGCGCTGGCCATCTGGCCCTGCAGCCAGTCCAGCAGGCCATGCATGCCCAACGCCTGCGCCGAGGCCTCCTGCAACAGTTCGCCCAACTGCAGGTAGTTGGTCAGGCGGCGCTCACCGTCAATCAGCGCCAGCAGGCGTTCGCCCTGTGCGGCACAGACATCGGCAATCACCGCGAAGGGGCCGCCGCGCTGCCAGCGCTCACGCCAGTGCAGCAGCTGCGCCTGGAACCCGCGTTGCAGGTCGCCCTCGCGCTCCATCGCCGCGATCGCGCTGGCCCGCTGGCCGAGCAGCACGGTGGCCAACGCCGCGCGCAGGCGGCCCTCGTCGGCCGGTTGCAGCAGTGCCAGCAGCAACGCACGCAAATCGCGCGCTTCGCTGGTGGCGAACAGGCTCTGCTTGCCGGCCGCCACCGCAGGAATGCCGACCGCCGCCAGCGCGCGCTGCACCAGGGTGGCCTCACGGTGCGAACGCACCAGCACGGCCATGTCGCCCGGCTGTACCGGCCGCCCGCGCAGCAGCGCCTTGCCGGCGCGCGCATCGACCAGGGTCTGGTGGATCGCGGCCACGCACGCCCGCGTCGCAGCGTCGCGCGAGGCGTCGGCACTCATCGCCTTGTCGGACCCGCTGCGCGGCACGCGCAGGGTCAGCGCCACCGCAGCATCGCCGTGGCGCAGGTAGTCCGAATCGGTGCGCACGCCGCCGGGACGCACCGGCTCGAACTGGATGCCGGGTTCGAGGAAGGCGTCGTCGCCACCGTTGTCGTACAGCGCCTGCAGCGCACGCAGCACGGCCGGTCGCGAGCGGAAGTTCTGGTCCAGCACCGGCGCCTGCTGCGCGGCCTGCTTGGCCTTCAGGTAAGTGTGGACATCACCGCCGCGGAAGCCGTAGATCGCCTGCTTCGGGTCGCCGATCAGGAACAGCGCCGGCGCCAGGCCGAGTTCGTGCACCTCCGGCGAATCGCCGAACACGCTGTGGAAGATGCCCCACTGGCGATCGTCGGTATCCTGGAACTCGTCGACCAGCGCGATGCGGTACTGCGCGCGCAGCTGCCTGACCAGCGCCAGCCGCTGCGGGCCTTCCAGGGCTGCGGCCACGCCATCGATCAGGTCGTCGTAGGTCTGAACCCGGCGCGTTCGCTTCAGCGCCTGCAGGCGCTGCGCGGCTTCTTCGCGCAGGCGGTGCAGGAAGGCCAGCGCGCTGTCCCGCAGCCAGGCATCGCGTTCGGCCAGCAGCGCGACATAACGCGCCAACGGTGCCTGCAAGGGCGACGACGGTGTCCGATCGGCAAACTTCTTGTTGGTCTTGTCGGCCAGCACGTCCGGCAGCAGTGCCGGCAGGCGTTCGCTGGCCAGCAGTTCGCGGGGATCGTCGCGCTCGGCCCAGGCCAGCAGCTGCCGGCCCAGCGGGTGCAACCAGCCCAGCTTGTAGGACACGCCGTTGATCCACTTGTTGTCGACCGCATCGCAGAGATCGATGAAGAACTGCTCGCCGTGCTCGCGCACGCTCGCGGACAGCACTGCCGCCGCGTGCTGCAGGGCGGCCTGCGGGTCGGCCAGCGTCACTGCCTGTGGCAACGGGTGCAGCGGCGGCGCGCCCAGCAGCGCGCGCAGGTCGGCCGCCAGCGCGTCCGGGTTGGACCAGAGCCAGGTCAGCGGCTCCAGCGTGGCCGGATCGTTGGCATGCACGCGCCACAGGTCGGCCGCAAGCTCTTCCAGCAGCTCGCGGTCGCTGGCCAGCAGCTCCGGTGGATCGAACGTGTGGCCGCTTTCCAGCGCGTGCTCACGCAGCACGCGGGTGCAGAAACCGTGGATGGTGAAGATCGCGGCCAGATCGATCTCGTCGGCCGCCACCTGCAGCCGGCGCTTCAGCGCGGCCGGGCTCTCGCTGCCACTCCGCAGGTGGCGCTGCAGCACCTCGCGGGTCAGCCGCACGTCCGGCGCTTCGCCCTCGGCCGGTTCCAGATCGACCAGGCGCGCAGCCAGCGCCAGGCGCTCGCGGATGCGCTTGCGCAGCTCCTGGGTGGCGGCATCGGTGAAGGTGACCGCCAGGATCTGGCCGATGCGCAGGCCCTGCTCCACCACCAGGCGGGTGAACAACGTCGCCAGGGTGAAGGTCTTGCCGGTGCCGGCGCTGGCTTCGATCAGGCGGATGCCGTCCAGCGGCAGGGCCAGGTAGGGATCGCCAGCCATGCGCTGAAGTCCTTCGTCTGCCATGGAGGTATTCATCCGCTGCCCTCCTGGCTGGCGGCGGCAAGCGCGCGGCCTTCGCGCACGGCGCTGAAGACCACCTGGCTGTTGCGCAGCAGGTCGGCGTAGCCCGCGTCGGTGGCGAAGGGGTCGGCACCGCGCAGCAGCAGCTGCCAGGCGTCGCTGCGCGATTCGCCCCACGTGCGGTCACTGCCGTGCCACTGCTTCCAGCCTTCGCTGCGCTGCTTCTCACCTGCCGTGGTGTACAGCACCCAGCCGGTATACGGGGCAAAGCGCAGCGGTTCGCGCAGGCCGCGCCGGCGCAGCTGCAGCAGCGCGCGCAAGGCCGCACGTGCTGCGGGAACATTCAGTGCCGGCAGCACGTGCGGGCCCGGGCCGTTGTCGCCGCCATCGTAGAACTGCACCAGCGGCAGGGCGTCGCCAGCCGCGTTGGCCAGCAGCCAGTCCAGGCCCTGGCGGATCACCGCATTGCCATTGAGCGGGCCGGCGCGCAGGCGCACCAGCCCTGCGGGATGCCGATCGGCCACGCGGCCATGCAGGCGCACGCCGTCGATCTCTACCTCGTAGCGGCGGCTTTCCAGCGGTTCGCCCTGCATCCAGCCCAGCAGCGCGCTGGCATACGGGCGGGTCTTCAGCTGTTCGGTGTCGAACTGGCGCTCGCCCAATGGACCCGACGGCAACAGGCCACGCGCGCGCAGCCGCGGGTACAACGGCTCGGTATCGCCGCTGAGCGTGGCACGCACCACCGCCGCCTGCACGCTGCGCTTCTCCGGGCCGCGCGAAGACAGCACCAGCGGTTCCAGGTCATCGACTTCCTCGACGTCGTCGGCCAGGCGCAGGCCCAGCGACTGTGCGAGGAACTGCCCGGCCGGATCGCACAGGAAACGACGCAGGGTATCCAGCGCGACGTCGTCTTCCACCGCATCGTCGAGCGGCGGCGGCAACGGTGCATCGAACCACGGCTGCAGGTCGCCCCGCTGGCCGCTGAGGCGCCCGGCCGCCGGGTGCCACTGCCGCCGATAGCTGAAGCGACGCGGATCGCCATCGCCGAAAGCGGCCGGTGAGAACGGCTGCAGGGCATGGCGCACGGTGAAGTCGCGGGCGGCCGCAGGCGGGTCGAGGTGATACGCCGCGGCGGCATCGATCAGTTCACTGACCAGCACCGACGGCTCACGCACGCTGCCATCGCGCGGATCGGCGCCCAGGTAGCTGAGGTAGAACACCTCCTGCGCGGCCGCGAACAGCTGCAGGAACAGGAAGCGGTCGTCTTCGCGGGTGGAGCGGTCGCCCGGTCGGCGGCGCGGCGTGTCCAGCTCGGCGGTGAGCTGGTTGAGACCGGCGGCGGGGTCACGCCGGGGGAAGTCGCCGTCATTGAGGCCCAGCACGCAGATCACCCGGAACGGCAGCAGCCGCATCGGCACCATGCGGCCGAAGCTAATGCCACCGGTCAACAACGGCGCGCGCGTATCGGCCTCGCCCAGCACGGCGGCGAAGTGCGCGCGCACCACCTCCGGCGGCACGCCTTCGTCGAAGCCGGCCTTGGCCGCATCGTCGGCGAACTGGTTTAGCAGCTTGCGCAGGCGTTCCAGGGCACGCTGGCTGTTGGGCGAGCTGGGCGCAGTCGGCAGCAGCGCATCCAGCAACGACAGCAGCCGTTGCCGCCATTGCGCCGGCGTCAGCAGCTCACCCAGGCGGCGCTGATAGATCGCCAGCACGCGCAACAGGCGCAGCAGCCGGTCAAGCGCTTCCAGCGCACCGCCTTCCAGTTCGATCCACGGCGCCACGCCGGCCACATCGGCCTCGCTGCCGGTGGCATGGCCCAGCACCAGCCGGTCCAGCGCGAACTGCCAGGTGTAGGCATCGTCGGCCGGCGCCTGGTGCTGGTTGCGGTGCTTCGCATCCAGGCCCCAGCGTGCGCCGGCCTGCTGCAGCCAGCCATGCAGGCGGTCGAAGTCCACCGCTTCCAGGCCCGCCGCTTCGGCCAATGGGGCGCTGGCCAGCAGGTCCAGCACTTCGTTCAGGCCGAAGCGCGAGACCGGCAGGCCCAGCAGGTGCACGAACACGTCGGCCAGCGGCTCGCCGGCGAGCGGGCTGCTGTCGGCCAGTGCATAGGGAATGTGCTCGTCCTCGCCGCCACGGCCGCCGAACACCGCTTCCAGATACGGCACATAGGGGTCGATGTCCGGTGCAAGCACGGCGATCTCCCGCGCCTGCAGCGGCGGGTCGAAGCGCGGGTCCTGCAGCAGGCTGCGCAGCTGGTCGTGCAGCACCTGCAGTTCGCGCAGGCGGGTATGGCAGGCATGCACCTGCAGGCTGGGATCGTCGCTGCGCAGCCCGTCGCGCAGCTCGCCCGAGGGCAGCGCACGGCGGTGGAAAAGATCGCGCTGCAGGCGATGCAGCAGGCTGTCGGACAGGCCGCCTTCGTCCAGGGTTGGGCGGGTGTCGTCCTCCGGATCCGAATACGCGGCAATCTCGCCGGCCGGGTGCACCACCTCGTAGCTGCCCAGCACCGCCATGAAATCGCGCCCGGCCGCTCCCCAGGCTTCCAGCAGCCGGTTCTCGCCGGCTGCTTCGCCGAAGGGATCCGGCGCGCCACTGCGCAGGCGCTCGGCCAGGGTCTGCAGGTCGCCCCAGTACGACTGCACGGGCGTGGGCATGTAGAAATGCAGTTCGCCCACCCGCGCCTGGGTGGCCATCACCCGCAGCACGTCGGGCGAAATGTTGAGCGTCGCGAACGCCGACATGCGCCGCGGCAGGCCTTCCGGCAGCGGCTGGCCAGCGCCCTCGAAACGATCGAGATAGGCCTGGATGCGCCGCGCACGATAGTCGTGGCCACCGGCAATGGTGCGCCACAGGATGGCCTGCGGATCGGCCGGGTCGGCGCCGGCCTCCCAGCGCAGCAGCCAGTCACGCCGCCAGGCCTGGTACTTCTCGAACACCGAGGCCAGTTCGCCGGCCAGTGCCCAGGGCTTCAGCGCGTCGCCACCGGCAAGATAGGACTGCAGCGCGCGCATTGCTGGCTGCGCCAGCAACGCCGGGTCGCGCAGTGCCTGGTACAGCTTCCAGTGCAGGCCGGCCGCGTCGAGGTCGTCGCGTTCCCCCGGCACATTGGCGTTCAGTGCACGGGCCACGAACTCGCCCGGGGTCAGGAACTCAAGGTTGGCGGCAACGCCATATTCGGCAGCAAGTGTCGCTTGCAGCCAACGCCGCATCGCCACCTGTGGGATCAGCACCACGTCCGGCGTCAGCAACGGCTGGCCCGGAACCGGCGTACGCACGTTGCGCGCCAGCAGCGCAGCCAGCACGTCCAGGGAATTGGAATGGTAGAGGCGGAAATCGCTGCCCGGGTCACTCATCATGCACAGTGTGCAGCAGAGCAGGCCGTATTCAATGGCTGGCTCATCGCCGGTACGGATTGTTCCGCGCTGCCGGCCGATTGTCCCGGCCTGGCAGGGGCCTTGCCGTGCCACAATACTGGACCGTCCAGTCTGCTTATGTTCAGCCGACGGGCCCGATCCTTCGATGTCTAAAAAACGTTAATGGTGCCCATGTCGGCTTCCACGTCCAGTCTGGTGCAGTTATCCAACGTCCGCATCGACCGGAGCGGGCGCACGATCCTGCGTGACGTGTCGCTGCAGGTGCCCAAGGGCAGCATCACTGCGGTGCTGGGCCCATCGGGCAGCGGCAAGTCGACCCTGTTGGCGGCACTGACCGGTGAACTGCGCCCGGTCGCCGGCGAGGTCACCCTGTTCGGCAAGCCGATCCCGCAGGACAGCGGCGCACTGCTGGAAATGCGCAAGAGCGTGGGGGTGCTGCTGCAGGGCAATGGCCTGCTGACCGACCTGACCGTCGCCGAGAACGTCGCGCTGCCGCTGCGTACCCATACCCGCCTGCCGGCCGCCGTGCTGCGCCGGCTGGTGGAAATGAAGCTGCATGCGGTGGGCCTGCTGGCCGCTGCCGATGCCTGGCCGCGCGAGCTGTCCGGTGGCATGGCACGCCGCGTGGCGCTGGCGCGCGCGCTGGCGCTGGACCCGCCGCTGATGATCTACGACGAGCCGCTGACCGGGCTGGACCCGATCGCCTCCGGCGTGATCATGAGCCTGATCCAGCGCCTCAACCACAGCCTGGGCCTGACCAGCATCATCGTCAGCCACCACGTGCACGAGACCCTGCCGATCTGCGACCAGGTGATCGCGATCGCCAACGGCGGCATCGTGTTCCAGGGCACGCCCGAGGCGCTGCAGTCCAGCCAGGACCCGCTGCTGCGGCAGTTCCTGCACGGCCAGCCCGATGGCCCCATCCCGTTCGATGCCGCGCCGCGCGCGAGGGTCGCCTGATGCCGTTCGTCCAAGCCACCCGCTCGCTGGGCCGCGCCGGCCTGTTCTCGCTGACCGTGCTGCGTGGTTCGTTGCCGACCCGTGATTTCCTGGCCGAGCTGACCCGCGAGATCTACAAGATCGGCGCGCGCTCGCTGCCGATCATCGCCGTCGGTGGCGCCTTCGTCGGCCTGGTGCTGACCCTGCAGGGCTACCGCACGCTGACCACCTTCGGTGCGGCCGACGCGCTGTCGACCCTGCTCGGCCTGTCGCTGTACCGCGAACTGGCACCGGTGCTGACCGCGCTGCTGTTCATCGGCCGCGCCGGCAGCTCGATCGCCGCCGAACTGGGCCTGATGCGCGCCACCGACCAGATCAAGGCGCTGGAGCTGATGGCCATCGACCCGGTGGCCAAGGCCGTGGCACCGCGCTTCTGGGCGGCGGTGCTGACCGTGCCGCTGCTGACCGGCATCTTCTGCTCGCTGGCGATCAGTGCCAGCTACTTCGAGGCCGTGCACGTGCTGGGCCTGGACAATGGCGTGTTCTGGTCGGCGCTGCGCAACAGCGTCGATTTCTGGGACGACTTCGGCGTGGCGATGCTGAAGTCGGCGATCTTCGGCGGCACCGCCGCGCTGGTGGCCGCCTACGTCGGTTTCCATGCCGAGCCGACCATCGAGGGCACCTCGGTGGCCACCACCCGTGCGGTGGTCAACGCCTCGCTGCTGGTACTGATGTTCAACTTCGTGCTGTCGGCAATGTTGTTCACCTAACCCCTCCACCGGCGGTGCGCAGGCGCGCGCGGCCACCACGACTCGATCAGGTATTCCACATGGCCATCCGCGGTCCCAGACTCGAATTTTCCGTCGGCGCCTTCCTGCTGCTGGCCCTGGCCTCGCTGCTGGTGCTGGCCGTGGCCTCGACCAACCAGCGCTGGAGCTGGGGCAGCCAGGGCTACGAGCTGAAGGCGCGCTTCTCCCAGGTCGGGCAGCTGCGCAAGCAGGCGCCGGTGAAGATCGGCGGTGTCACCGTGGGCCAGGTCGCCGCGATCGACCTGGATCCGGTGAAGTTCGAATCCATCGTGACCCTGCGCATGGACAGCAAGGTCAAGGACCTGCCGGCAGATACCTCGGCCGGCATCTTCACCAGTGGTTTGCTTGGCGAGAGCTATATCGGTCTTCAGCCGGGCGGTGACCCGGACGTGCTGAAGGCTGGCGACGAGATCGTCTTCACCCAGCCGGCGGTGGACCTGATCCAGCTGGTTGGCAAGTACATGTTCAGTGGCGGCGCCGGTGGCGGCGCTGCTCAGAAGCCCAACGATGGCGCGCAGGCGCCTGCAACGGAACCGCAACCATGAAAACGAAACTGATCCCGGCCCTGCTCGCCTCGGCGCTGCTGCTGGCCACGCCGTTCTTCGCCCAGGCCCAGGCCGCCGCCCCCGCTGCCGCTGCGACGCAGGGCCAGGCCGGCAAGGTGGTGATCGATGCCAGCACGCGCATCCTCAACACCCTGCAGCAGCGCCGGAGCGAGTTCGGCAGCAACCCCGCCAGCCTGCGCAGCTACATCGACAGCGAGCTGAACCGCACCTTCGACCGCGACTATGCCGCGCGCCTGGTGCTGGGCCCGCACGCCCGCGGTGCTTCTGACGCGGACATCAAGCTGTTTGCCGATGCCATGGCCGACAGCCTGATGCAGCGCTACGGCTCGACCCTGCTCAACATCCAGGGCAAGCCGAGCTTCCGCCTGAAGGGTGAGAGCCCGCTGCCGGGCAACCGCGGCGTGCGCGTGAGCACCGAACTGGTGCGCGCCGGCAGCGAACCGACCCCGGTCGAGTACTGGATGCGCAACGTCAACGGCCAGTGGAAGATCTTCGACGTCAACATCGAAGGCATCTCCTACGTGCAGACCTTCCGCAACCAGTTCGATACTCCGCTGCGCCAGAAGGGCATCAAGCAGGTGGCCAGCGAACTGCACAGCGGCAGCATGCAGGCCGGGCCCGCGGGCAATGGCAAGTAACGCACTGGCGCTGCTGGAAGGCGACACCCTGCGCCTGCGCGGGGTGCTCGACCGTGCCGCGGTGATCGCGCTGTGGCCGCAGCTGCAGGCCCTGCCGGCCAAGCTGGCACGGCTGGAGCTGGGTGAGGTGGAGCGCGTGGACAGCGCCGGCCTGGCCCTGCTGGCCGAACTGGCGGCCCGTGCGCGCAAGGCGGGCCACCTGCTGGCAATTGCCGGCGCGCCGGCCGGCTACAACGAGCTGAGCGCAGCCTACCGGCTGTCGCCCGACCTGGATTTCAACGCTACTTCTGCTGCGAGCTGACATGAACGTCGTACGCACTTTCCCCCTGATCCTCCTGGCCACCGCCCTGACCGCCTGTGCCGGCAAGCCCGCGCGCAGCGATGCACCGGTCGCCAGCACCGTGGTCGCGGCCAGCACGGTGGCCGAGGCACCGGTAGCAACCGCCGATACCGGCGGCGCCGACGCGACGCCGGTCGCAGCCGCGGCCACTCCACCGGCGCCTTCCGCACCGTCGCCGGCTGCGTCGGCACACGGCGCAGAGACCAGCGCAGCGAAGACCGCAACGGCCACCGCCGCCGGGGGCGACGATGATTTCGACGCCCTGTATGGCGGCACCGGCACCACCAGCAGCGCTGCGGCCTACGATCCTTGGGAACCGTTCAACCGCAAGGTCCACACGTTCAACAATGCGGTCGACCGCGGTGTGGCCCGTCCGCTGGCCACCGCCTATACCCATGTGGTGCCGCGCTTCGCGCGTACCGGCATCAGCAACTTCTTCAGCAACCTGCGTGCGCCGGTGACCATCACCAACCAGCTGCTGCAGGGCCGCGGTGCCGATGCGTGGGACAGCCTCGGCCGCTTCCTGATGAACAGCACGCTGGGCATCGGTGGCCTGTTCGATCCGGCCAGCAAGGCGATGGTGCCGCGTCGCAATGAAGACTTCGGCCAGACCCTGGGTGCCTGGGGCTGGCGTCGTTCGCGCTACGTGGAGCTGCCGTTCTTCGGCCCGCGTACCGTGCGCGACGTGTTCGGCCTGGCCGGTGACATCCCGTTGTCGCCGATCCGGCGCGTCGAGGAAGACAAGATCCGCATCGGCCTGCAGGGCCTGCAGCTGGTCGACACCCGCGCACAGCTGCTGGCGATCGACGATCTGCGCGACACCGCAGTGGACGAATACGCCCTGGTCCGCGATGCGTGGATGCAGCGCCGCAACTACCAGATCGAGAACGACCTGCGCAGCAAGCGCGACCGCGGCCATGACGATGCCAATTCGCCGATCCCGGTCGATGCGATGCCGATGCCGCAGTGGACCCACTGAAGCCCTGCATCGGCGCATGAAAAACCCCGCCTTGGCGGGGTTTTTCTTTTCCGCTGGGTGCCAACCGCGGCTGGCACGCCTTGCTCAGGCCGCCAGCGCGGCCTCGATGGCCTCGCGCAGGCGTGCATCGTCGGCGGCCACGTCCGGGGCAAAGCGTGCGACGACCTTGCCATCACGGCCGACCAGGAACTTCTCGAAGTTCCACAGCACCGCCGGTGCCGGATGGATCGGGATCTCCTTGCTGGCCAGGCGCTCACGCAGCGGGCCTTCGCCGATCGACTGCGGCTGCGCGGCGGTCAGCTGCTGGTACAGCGGGTGGGTATCCTCGCCGGCCACGCTGATCTTGGAGAACATCGGGAAGCTGACGTCATAGGTGAGCTGGCAGAACTGCTGGATCTCGGCCTCGCTGCCCGGCTCCTGGCCGAGGAAGTTGTTGGCGGGGAAGCCCAGCACTTCCAGGCCCTGGGCGTGCTTTTCCGAATACAGCGCCTGCAGGCCTTCGTACTGCGGGGTCAGGCCGCACTTGGAGGCGACGTTGACCAGCAGCAGCACCTTGCCCTGGTAGTCGGCAAGCGAGGACGGCTGGCCGTCGATGGTGGTGAGGGGAATGTCCTGGATCGGGGTACTCACGCGGGGGCTCCGGCTACGTCGGGAAATGGCCGACCAGCATAGCGCCGCGCGATGCCGGTCGTGCCGGCCGCTGGCCGGCAATCGTGCGACCGTTCGCACGGGTTCATGAGGCTGCCGGCCAGCAGCCGGCGCGAGGATCAGTCCACGCAGAGCGTGCCCTGCGCCTTGCCGTCGTCGATGCGCTGGCGGCAACCGAAGTTCTGGCTGGCATCACGCTGGCAGGTGCCTGTCGCCACGACGCCGGCCACCCCCTCGCCCGTCGCCAGGCACTGGCCGGTGCAGTCGCTCTTGCGGCTGCAGGCCTTGCCGGCATCGGCATAGGGAATCACGCACTGCTCGCGCTGCAACCGGCCGAGCCGCTGCAGGGTGCCACCGGCAGCCTGGCAGTCGACGTCGCGCGCTTCGCGATAGGCCTCGGCGGCTTCAGGGCTGGTGGCCGTGGCCTGCGCGGTCGTGTCCACGCTTGGTGGCGCGCTGCTGCAGGCGGCAAGCAGTGCGGTCAGGACAAGGCTGGTGCAAAGGGGCAGGCGCATCGTGGTACCGGATCGGGCGGGCAGGCCGCCAGCATACGCACCGGCGATGCAGGTGGCGTGTCGGCGCCGGTCAGGCCTCCTCGCCGTCGCTCGCCTCTTCCTCGGCCGTGGCATCTCCCTCGGCCAGGTCGCCCAGCAACGACTGTGCCTGCTCGGCGGCCAGCGACTCGACACCCCGCAGGCGCCGTTCGATAGTGCGTGTCTTGCGGCTGGCCTCGCCGATGCTGCGCCCGACGGTGGTGATCTGCTTCTCGGCCTTCTCCAGGATGCCGGCGAACTTGCCGAACTCGCTCTTCACTGCGCCCAGCAGGCTCCAGACCTCGCTGGAGCGCTGCTCGATGGCCAGCGTGCGGAACCCCATCTGCAGGCTGTTGAGCAGCGCGGTGACCGTGGTCGGCCCGGCCACGACCACGCGGTGCTCGCGCTGCAGCAGATCGACCAGTCCCGGGCGCCGGATCACTTCGGCGTACAGACCTTCGGTGGGCAGGAACATCACTGCGAAATCGGTGGTATGCGGGGGTGCGATGTACTTGTCGCAGATCGACTTGGCCTGCACGCGCACCGCGCGCTCGAGCTGGATGCCCTGCAGGCGCACGCCCTCGGCGTCGCCCTGCTCCTGCGCGTCCAGCAGGCGCTCGTAGTCCTCGCGCGGGAACTTGGAGTCGATCGGCAGCCACACCGGGGTATCGCCGCTGCTGCGTCCCGGCAGGCGTACCGCGATGTCGACCATCTCGCCGCTGTCCGGCCGCACCTTCACCGCACGTGCGTACTGCTCCTGGGTGAGTGTCTGCTCAAGGATGTTCTCCAGCTGAACTTCGCCCCAGCTGCCGCGGTTCTTGACGTTGGTCAGCACGCGCTTGAGGTCGCCGACGCCGGTGGCCAGCTGCTGCATCTCGCCGAGGCCACGCTGCACCTGTTCCAAGCGCTCGGAGACGAGCTTGAAGGAATTGCCCAGGCGCGTCTCCAGCGTGGACTGCAGCTTCTCGTCCACGGTATGGCGCATCTGCTCCAGCTTCTGCGCGTTGTCGTTCTGCAGCGCGCGCAGCTGCTCTTCCAGCGTGGCGCGCATCTCGGCGATGCGCTGTTCGTTGCGCTGGGTCAGCTCCTGCAGGCGCAGGCCGAGGCTTTCGGTCAGGCGCTGCTGCGACTGCGCGCCTTCCTCGCGGCCCTTGCGCGCGTCATCGACCAGGGTCTGGCGCAACGCACCCAGCTGGGTATCGGTGCGCCCGGTGAGTTCCTGCAGCTGCTGGCCAAACGCATGGATGCGCGCCTCCTGCTGCTGGCCGAAGGCCTCCAGCTGGCCCCGCAGCTCCTGCAGGCGCTGTCCCGTCAGCGCGGCGCCGCGCTGCTGGCTGTCGGCAGCCTCGGCACGCGCCTTGCGCGCATCTTCGCCCAGCGCCTCGCGCAGCAGGTCCAGGCGCTGGTCGGTACGGGTGGACAGATCGGTCAGCGCGCGGGCGAAGCCATCGAGCTGTTCGCGCAGCTCGCTGCGCCCGGACCGTGCCTCCTCGCGCACCGCCTGCTCCAGGCGGTCATGCGGGGGGCGGCGCAGCAGGGCGACCAGTTGCAGGATGAGCACGGCCAACAGCAGGCCGGCAATGAGCAGGGATTCGGTTTGCATGCGGCAAGTGTAGGCTGGCCCAGTCTCAACTGCTGCGCCAGGACCATGCTTGCCCTGTACGGAAAGCCCACCTCCATCAACGTGCGCAAGGTGCTCTGGCTGTGCGCCGGCCTCGACCTGCCCCTGCACCACGAGCCTGCGCCACCCGCGGACCTGCTGGCCACCCTGAACCCGAACCGGCAGGTGCCGGTCCTGCGTGATGGCGAGTTCGTGCTGTGGGAGTCCAACAGCATCTGCCGCTACCTGGCGTCCCGCGCGGGCCGTGACGACCTGCTGCCCCGCACGGCACAGGATCGTGCGCGGGTCGAGCAGTGGATGGACTGGCAGGCCAGCGACCTCAACAGTGCCTGGCGGCACGTGTTCATGGCACGCGTGCGCCAGCATCCGGACTACCCGGACGATGCCCGCGCCGAGGCCAGCCTGGCCCAGTGGAACCGCTTGATGGGCGTGCTTGATGCCCAGCTGGCCGCTGGCGGCTACGCCGCTGGCAACACCTTCACCCTCGCCGACATCGTGCTCGGGCTGTCGACCCAGCGCTGGCGCAGCACACCGGGCCACACGCCGGCGCTGGCACACGTGGGCGCCTGGTTCGAGCGCCTGCGCCAGCAGCCCGGTTTCGCCGAACACGTCGACAACGGCGTGGCCTGAGGCAGGGGTCAGATCCTTTCCCGGGAAAGAGATCTGACCCCAAGGGCGTGGGAACGACCCGCCCTTACCAGCCTTCCAGCACGATCTTGCCCTTGGCGCGGTGGCTTTCCAGCAGCGCGTGGGCGCGCCGCAGGTTGGCCGCGTCGATGCGCCCGAAATGTTCGCCCAGCGTGGTCTGCAGCACGCCGGTATCGACCAGCTCGGCCACCCGGTTCAACAGGTCGTGCTGGCGCTGCATGTCGGCGGTGCGGTACAGCGGCCGGGTGAACATCGACTCCCAGTGCAGCGACAGTGCCTTGCGCTTGAGCGCCATCACATCCACCTGGCCCGGGTCATCGATCAGGCCGAACTGTCCCTGCGGCGCCAGCAGTTCCACGATCTGCGCGTAGTGCTGGTCGGAATGGGTCAGGCTGGCCACGTGCTGCACCTCGCTGATGCCCAGCCGCGCCAGGCCCTCGGCCAGCGGCAGGCGGTGGTCGATCACATGGTGCGCGCCCATCGCATACACCCAGTCCTGGGTCTCCGGGCGCGAGGCGGTGCCGATCACGGTCAGCCGGGTCAGCTTCCGCGCCAGCTGCACCAGGATCGAGCCGACACCGCCGGCAGCACCGATCACCAGCAGGGCCTGGCCTTCGCCACCGCCCTCGGGGATGCGCAGGCGGTCGAACAGCAGCTCCCAGGCGGTGATCGCAGTCAGTGGCAGCGCGGCGGCGGCGGCATCGTCGAGGCTGGCCGGCTTGCGGCCGACGCTGCGCTCATCCACCAGCTGGTACTCGGCGTTGCTGCCCGGGCGATCGATGACGCCGGCGTAGTAGACCGCGTCGCCGGGCTGGAACAGGGTCACCTCGCTGCCCACCGCGTCGACGATGCCGACCGCATCCCAGCCCAGCACGCGCGGGCCGTCGGTGGCCACGCCGCGGCGGACCTTGGTGTCGACCGGGTTCACCGCCACCGCGCGCACCGCCACCCGCAGGTCGCGCGGTCCGGGCTGCGGCAGGTCCAGTTCAATATCGATCAGGGCCTGCGGATCATCGATCGGCAGGCCGGCGTGGGTGTAGGCAATGGCGCGCATGGCAGCGGTCCAGTGGGGAAGGAGGCGACAGGTTGCGCCGCGCGCGCGACGGCAGAAAGGCGCAGAATCGGGCAGGACTTTCACTCCAGCAATGAAAATGATCCGCTTCGACGACCTGCAGCTGTTCGTTCGTACCGCCGCGCTGGGCAGCTTCTCGCAGGCCGCCCGCGAGGCCGACCTGCTGCCCGGCCAGGTCGCCGCGGCGGTGGCGCGGCTGGAACGTGAACTGGACCTGCGCCTGTTCGTGCGCACCACCCGCAGCCTGCGCCTGACCGGCGAGGGCGCGCTGTACCTGCCGTATGCGCAGGAGGTGCTGGCCACCCTGCGCGAGGGCCAGGCCCGCGTACAGGGCGAGGACACCGAGCTGCATGGCACCCTGCAACTGTCGGCGCCGTCGGACTTCGGCCGCAACCTGCTGCTGCCCTGGCTGAGCGCGTTCCGCGCGGCCCACCCGCGGCTGCGCCTGCATCTGCGCCTGTCCGACGAAGTGGCCGATGTGTTCCGGGACCCGGTCGACGTGGCCATCCGCATCGGCCACTTCGACGATGCCAACTACGTGGCCCTGCCCCTGCTGGAAGGCAACCGGCGCGTGCTGGCCGCCTCGCCCGGCTACCTGCAGCGGCGCGGCATGCCCACGCGGCTGGATGAGCTGCGCGAGCACGACTGCCTGGTCTACCAGCTCAGTGGCCGCGCCTACGATCGCTGGTCGTTCGAGGTGGACGGACGCCGCGCCGTGATCCCCGTGCGCGGCCCGCTGGTCTGCGACGACGCCGACGTGGTGCGGCGCTGGGCCGTGGCCGGTGAAGGCATCACCTACAAGTCCTGGCTGGACCTGCGCGAGGACGTGCTGGCCGGGCGCCTGCAGGTGCTGCTGGACGGCGTTGGCAGCAGCATCCCATTGCAGCTGGTGTGCCCGCACCGCAAGCAGTTCTCGCCCGCGGTAAGGCAGCTGCATGCGCAGCTGCGCCAGCACCTGCAACCGTTGCTGTCTGGGATGCCGGTTGGCCCCGCCGGCCCCCTGTCGCCTGCCGGGGCGCTGGCCGACAATGGCGGCCCCCCGTAACAAGAGCGCACCGCCATGCCGTGGATGGGCATCCAGGACCTGTGGACGTTTCTGGTCGCCGTGCTGGTGTTTCTCGCCCTGCCCGGTCCCGGTACCTTCACCCTGTTGACCGCCACCGGCCGTGGCGGCGTGCGTGGCGGCTACACCGCACTGGCCGGCCTGCTGGTCGGTGACCAGATCCTGATGTGGCTGGCGCTGGCCGGCGTGGCCGCGCTGCTCAAGGCCAACCCGCTGGTGTTCCACGCCGTGCAGTACCTGGGTGCGGCCTACCTGGTGTGGGTCGGCATCGGCCTGCTGCGCACGCCGAAGCACGAGGGCAGTGATGCCGGCCCGATCCGCATGCAGCCGGGCCGCTACTTCCAGCAGGCGATCCTGGTCAGCCTGCTCAACCCGAAGGCGATCCTGTTCTACATGGCGTTCCTGCCGTTGTTCATCGATCCGAAGGCGCACCAGGGCATCGCCACCTTCGCCGCGCTGGCCGGCATCATCCTGGTGGTCAGCATCGCCTACTGCTCGATGCTGATCGGCGTGGGCAACCTGGCCCGTCGCCGGCTGATCCAGCAGATCAGCGATGCGCTGCGCCGCGTGGCCGGCCTGTTCCTGGTCGGGTTCGGCATCCGTCTGGGGCTGAACGGCTGACAGCGCAGGCTCGACGCTACGCCTGCCGGCCTAGGTGGGCCCCGTCCCGCCGTGCAGTCCTGCGCGCAGATGGTCGATGAACACCCGCAGCTTCGGTGCCATGTGCTCGCGCGCGGGGTAATACAGGTGGAAGCCGGGGAACGGCGGTTGCCAGTCCTGCAGCACCGCCTGCAGGCGCCCGGATGCCAGGTCATCGGCCACCAGTGACGCGAACCCCTGCGCCATGCCGAGCCCGGCCAGCACGGCGCCGTGGGCCAGCTCGGCATCGTTGAACACCAGCCGGCCGTTGACCTCGACCTCCAGGTCATGGTCATCGCGGCTGAACTCCCAGGGCATCAGTCGGCCGTTGGCGCGGCGGTGGACGATGCATGCATGGCCCTGCAGTTCGTGCGGGCTGGCCGGAATGCCGTGCTGCGCGAAGTAGCCGGGCGTGGCCACCACCACCTGCCGCTCCGGCGGTCCGATCGGCACTGCGATCATGCCGCGCGCCAGCGACTCGCCAAGGCGGATACCCGCGTCGAAGCCTTCGGCCACCAGATCGGTCAACGCCGGCTCCACGCACAACTCCACGTCCACCTGTGGATAGCGCGCCAGGAACGAAGGCAGTGCCGGCAGCACCCGGCGCTCGGCCACGATGCGTGGAAGGGTGATGCGCAGCTTCCCGGCCGGAACCGCACGCGCGCTGTCGAGGTCGGCGAACGCCGAATCGATCTGCTCCAGTCCGCCGCGTACACGTTCAAGGAAGCGCGCACCGTGTTCGGTCAGGCCGACCCGGCGCGTGGTCCGTTGCAGCAGGCGCACGCCCATCCGCGCCTCCAGCGCGCGCACGCTCTGCGACAGTGCCGAGGTGGAGATGCCCAGCGCATCTGCGGCGCGGGTGAAGCTGGCATGGTCGGCGACGTGAACGAAGGCGACCACCGCCGACAACGGTGCGGAGGGATCCATTGTGAAGTCACTCTTCATGGTGAGTCCGGTGCCATCCAGTTTATCCACAGGAACGGTCGGCCGATGCTGTGCCTCCCGGCGGTACCGCCGCCTCCCTGTGAGACCCCCCATGTCGCTGGACCACTACCGCCTGCTCGGCCGCTCCGGCCTTCGCATCAGCCCGATGGCACTGGGCACGATGACCTTCGGCGCCGACTGGGGCTGGGGCGCGGACGAAACCGAGGCTCGCCGCATCTTCGACACCTACGTCGAACGTGGCGGCAATTTCATCGATACCGCCAACAACTACACCAACGGCAGTGCGGAAACCCTGCTTGGCCGGTTCGCCCAAGGCCAGCGCGACCGGCTGGTGATCGCCAGCAAGTACACCCTCGCCACCGTCCCCGGTGACCCCAACAACGCCGGCAACCACCGCAAGAGCATGCTGCGCTCGGTGGAGGACAGTCTGCGGCGGTTGGGGACCGACTACCTCGACCTGCTGTACCTGCACGCCTGGGACGACACCACCGGCGTTGACGAAGTCATGCGGGGCTTCGACGACCTGGTCCGCAGCGGCAAGGTGCTTTACGCCGGCATCTCGGACACGCCGGCCTGGCAGATCGCGCGCATGCAGACCCTGGCCGACCTGCGTGGCTGGTCGCCGCTGGTGGCGCTGCAGATCGAGTACAGCCTGATCCAGCGCAGCGTCGAGCATGAACTGCTGCCGATGGCCGATGCGCTGGGGCTGGGCGTGGTGGCGTGGTCGCCATTGGGCAGCGGCGTGCTGACCGGCAAGTACAGCACGGCCGACCTCGCCAGCGCCGAGGCGTTGCCAGCCACACCCGGCGGGTCGCGCCGCAGCGTGGCCCTGATCAATGGTGCGTTGACGCCGCGTTCGCTGCAGATTGCCGGGGACGTCGCAACCATCGCTGCCGATCTTTCGCATTCGCCTGCGCAGGTTGCACTCGCCTGGTTGCTGCAGCGCCCCGGCGCCGGCGCGCTGCCGATCATCGGCGCCCGCACCCTGGCGCAGTTCGAGCACAACCTGGACGCGCTGCAGCTGGTGCTGCCGGCCGAGGCCCTGGCCCACCTCGATGCGATCAGTGCAGTGGCACCGTCGTTCCCGCACGATTTCCTGCGGATGCCGTTGCCGCGGATGCTGATGAGCGGCGGCACCCAGCTGCGGCCGCGCGGGCGCTGAGGGCATGGCAGGCAGGGCGGGCTATGCTGGCCCCCCTTCTGCAATGGATGCGCGTGGATGGTCCGCCTGGCCGGCTTCGCCCTGACCCTGCTGTTCGCCGGCACCGCCTCTGGCGCCACCGTACAGGACCATCGCTGCCTGACGGGCGGCCGCAACGACAGCATCCACCTGGAATGGCGCTGGCTGGATGACGGCGCGGCCGACGTGCGCTACGCCGGCCAGCGCGGGCGCCTGCCCCTGCGCCGGGTCTCGATGGAGACCACGGTGCTGGCAGAGGATCGTCCCTACCAGTTCGACAGCGTGTGGGAGGAGCGCATCGACGGCCGCCTCAACGGCCGTTACCTGCTGAGTACCCAGGGCGCGCTGGTGCTGGACCTGAGCTATGAGCGTACCCGTGACGGGCGCAGGACCTCTTTCCACGATGACGTCGAGGCCTGGCAGGAAGACGGCTGCCACTGGCCCGCCCTGCCCTGACGTCACCCGACGCGGGGGTCCGGCCTGCTTTATGCCGATTCCGGCAGCCTGATCGCGGTGCAGCGCGCGGCACGTCGGGTATGACCCCCGTCAGTGGCAATGCTGCGCTGCGTTCGGTCACACTCGGGAACTTGTCGTTCTCAGTCACCCCTTCCGAGGCCTGCATGTCCCTGTTCCGGCGCAAGTCCCTAGATTCCGTCACCGTCCACGAAGCCGGCAGGCGCCTGATCCCGACGCTCAGCTGGCCGCACCTGATCGCGCTGGGCATCGGTGCCATCGTCGGTACCGGCATCTACACGCTGATCGGCGTCGGTGCCAACCTGGCCGGCCCGGCCGTGCTGATTTCCTTCGCCATCGCCGGTGCGGTCTGCGCCTGTGCGGCGCTGTCCTATGCCGAGCTGTCGACGATGATGCCGGCCGCCGGCAGCGCCTACACCTACAGCTACAGTGCGCTCGGCGAGGTGTTCGCCTGGGTGGTGGGCTGGAGCCTGATCCTGGAGTACTCGCTGGTGGTGAGTACGGTGGCGGTGGGCTGGTCCGGCTACTTCGTCGGCTTCCTCGAATGGGTGCACACCCAGTTCGGCTGGAACGTGCACCTGCCAGCCTGGCTGGCGGCCGGCCCGCACGTGGAAGGCGGCATGATCAATCTGCCGGCGATCATCATCACCTGGCTGGTAGCCGGCATGCTGATGGCCGGCACCAAGGAGAGCGCCACGCTCAATGCGATCCTGGTGGTGTTCAAGCTGATCGCGCTGGCGATCTTCGTGGCCGTGGCCCTGCCTGCGTTCGACAGCGCCAACCTGCAGCCGTTCATGCCGTATGGCTTTGCCAAGTCGATGGGCCCTGACGGGGTCGAGCACGGCGTGATGGCGGCAGCGGCGATCATCTTCTTCGCCTTCTACGGCTTCGATGCGATCTCCACCGCCGCCGAGGAAACCAAGAACCCCGGCCGCGACCTGTCGATCGGCATCATCGGGTCGATGATCGGCTGCACCATCGTCTACGTGCTGGTGGCGCTGGCCGCCGTGGGTGCGATGAGCTACGCGGTGTTCGGCCACAGCGCCGAACCGCTGGCGCTGATCATGCGCCAGCTCGGCCATCCGACCGCCGCGATGGTGATTGGCGTGATTGCGATCATCGCGCTGCCGACCGTGCTGCTGGCCTTCCTGTACGGCCAGAGCCGCATCTTCTTCGTGATGAGCCGCGATGGCCTGCTGCCGCGTGGCCTGTCCAAGGTCAATGCGCGCACCGGCACGCCGGTGGCGACCACGCTGTTCACCGCCGTGGTGGTGTCGGCGCTGGCCGGCGTGGCCCGCCTGGACGAGATCGCCGCGCTGGCCAATGCCGGTACCCTGGCCGCGTTCACTGCGGTGGGTATCTGCCTGGTGGTGCTGCGCCTGCGCGAGCCGAACCGCGAGCGAACCTTCCGCACACCGCTGGCCTTCGTGGTCGGGCCGCTGGCCGCGCTGGGCTGCATCTACCTGTTCATCAGCCTGCCGCACACCACGCAGTTGTACTTCCTGCTGTGGAACGTGGCCGGCCTGGTGCTGTACTTCCTGTACAGCCGCCGCCACGCACTGATCGCGAAGTAACCGGCTCGCCGGTCGTGCCGGCCGCTGGCCGGCACCTCGTATCCTGTTGATACGGGCAATGCCGGCCAGCGGCCGGCACGACCGAAGGGCGGTCAACCGCCCTGTTTTGCCGCGTAATCCTGCGCCTGGCGCATCACCCGCAGCAGGTTGCCGCCCCAGATGCCGGCAATCTGCTGCTCGGTATAGCCCTTGCGCAGCAGCCAGGCGGTGATCTTCGGCAGCTGGCTGACATCGGGCAGGTCGCTCAGGCCACCGCCACCATCCCAGTCCAGGCCGATGCCCACGTGCTCGGGGCCGACCACCTTGAGGATGTGCTCGAAGTGGGCGAAGAAATCATCCAGGCTGGCGTGGCGCACCGGGTGCTCGTGGTCCAGTGCCTGCTCGGCCTTCAGCAGGGCAACACCCTGCTCGATGCCCATGCCTTCCCAGCCGCCCAGCTGCTTGCTCAGCGCTTCTTCGGCCTGCTTGCGCTCGGGCGTCTTCGCCGTGTCGATCAGGTAGCCGCCATAGGCGTTCACCTGGATCACGCCGCCGGCCCTGGCCAGCTTGCGCAGGCGCGCGTCATCCAGATTGCGCGGATGGTCGTAGACCGCCTTGGCCGAGCTGTGCGACAGCACGAACGGCACCGGCATCATCGCCAGCAGATCGTCGAACACCGCGTCCGAGGCATGCGACTGATCGATCACGATGCCCAGCTTCACGGCGTGTCGCACCAGTTCCTTGCCGGCCGGGCTCAGGCCCTTCCATTCCGCGCCCTTGGGGTCGGTGGCCGAATCGGCGAACTCGTTGTTGGCGAAGTGCACGGTGCTGAGCAGGCGCAGCCCGGCACGGTGGTAGAACGAGAGCAGGCTGGGGTCGTCCACCAGCGGGCTGGCGTTTTCCATGCTGATGTACACCACGCGCTTGCCGGCGGCCTTGATCCGCGCGGCATCATCGGCGGTCAGTGCCAGCGCGAAGCGCTCGGGATTGGCCGCCAGCATTTCGCGGATCTGCATCAACCGCTGCAGGCCATGGTCACGCTCGGCCAGATGCGCGGCGGCGCTGCGGTCGCCCTGGTCGGTGTAGATCGCCCAGAAGCCGCCATCCAGCGCGCCTTCGACCATGCGCGGGTAATCCACCTGCGAAAGGGCGTTGCGGTCGTGGCGCTGCTCGATGTCAAAACCGGTTCGGCCGAAATTGGCCGGTGTATCCAGATGGCTGTCGAGGGTGACCAGGCGCTGTTGCAGCGCCTTGGCGCGGGTCAGCTCCTGCGCGCTGAACTCGATGGCATGGGCCGACAGCGGCGCGCACAGCGCCAGGGCGAGCACGACGGACAGGGGGCGCAACGAAGGCATGGGCTCTCACCGGCATTGGGAAGAGCCCGACCATAGCGCTGCGGCCTGCTGATTTGTAGAGCCGAGCGCGGCTCGGCTCTACAGCGTCACGCGGTCAGTCCACCACGCGGCAGAACACGGCCTTCAGGTAACGCGATTCCTGCACGTGGGCCATGAACGGGTGGTCCGGACCGGCGCCGGCCACCTTGAGGATCTGGATCGTGCGGCCGGAGAAATACGCCGCGCGGCGCAGCATGTCGAGGAACTGGTCCTCGGCCACCAGGCCGGTGCAGGAGAACGTGGCGAACAGGCCGCCCGGCTTGACCACGCCCAGCGCCAGCTTGTTCATGTCCAGGTACTTCTTCAGCGCAGTGATGACCTGGTCGCGGTCGCGGGTCATCTTCGCCGGGTCCAGGATCACCACGTCGTACTGCTCACCGCGGTTGGCGGCGTCGCGCAGCCACGGGAAGATGTCGGACTGGATGAACTTCGGGCGCACGTTGTTGAGGCGCGAATTGCCCTTGGCGATCTGGATGACGTCCTCATCGATGTCGATGCCGACCACTTCCGAAGCGCCACGTGCTGCTGCGTACACTGCGAAACCGCCGGTGTTGCAGCACAAGTCCAGCACGCTCTTGCCTTCGACCTGCTGGCTCAGCCATTCGCGGTTCTCGCGCTGGTCGGCGAAAAAGCCGGTCTTGTGTGCACCGGCCGGATCGGCGCGGAACTTGATGCCGTACTCGGTGATCACCGCCGCTTCGGTGGTGGTGTTGCCGTGGAAGTCGAAGCTCTCCTGCTTCTGCACGTGCTCGTCGGCGAAGCTGTGGAAGCGGCAGCCGGGGAACTGCTCGCGCAGGGCGTCGTAGATCCATTCGCGGTGGCGGAACATGCCGGCGGCGAAGAACTCGACCACCACCAGGTCGCCGTAGCGATCCACCACCAGGCCGGACAGGCCGTCGCCTTCGCTGTGCACCACGCGCCAGGCATCGGAGACCGCATCGAGCTTCAGCACCTCACGGCGCAGCGACACCGCCTGGGCGATCTTGCGCGAGAACCAGCCGGCATCCACCGGCACGTTCTGGTCGGTTTCAAGGATGCGCACGGCAATGCGCGAGTGCCCGTTGTAGAACCCGCGGCCGATGAATTCGCCATCAATGCCGACCACGTCGACGATGGAACCGGGCTTGGGCCGGACGGTCGGCTTCTCGACCAGTTTCTGGAAGATCCACGGGTGGCTGGAGCGCCACGCATTCTTGAGGCGGACAACGGGAAGGGGGGTATTCATCCACCCATTGTAAACCGGGCGCCGGGATCAGATCCCCGCAGGGGCTCTGACCCCAGTGTGGCGACGGCCCCGGGGTCGGAGCCCCGTTGGAGTCCGACCCCGGCAAACCGGCATTTGACGGCGGCCCAGCCAGACGGCAGAATCGGCGCCAGAAGGGGAGTAGCTCCCAGACGTTGTCGCCGTCATTTCGAGCCTGCAGGCTCCGGTGCAACGGCAGTTCCAGCCGACTGGAACTGCGAGCGAGACCTTCGCCGTACTGGCGAAGCTCTGTCCCTGGATCCCCTCCCGATCCTCCGTTGCAGATCCTCGCCGTCCGGCCTGGCATTCATCTTTCCAACGGACATTCCCAATGCAGACGATCGGTAACGTGTGGTTGTGGGGCGGCTTCGCGGCGGTGGTGGTCATCGCCCTGCTGGTCGACCTCGTGTTGATGCGCCATGGTGGACCGCACAAGGTCACCTTCAAGGAAGCCCTGTGGTGGTCCATCGGCTGGGTCGTGCTGGCCCTGCTGTTCAATGCGGGCCTCTGGTACTACCTGAATGAGACCGCCGGCCAGGTGGTGGCCAACAAGGTCGGGCTCGAATTCCTGACCGGCTACCTGGTCGAAAAGGCGCTGGCGGTCGACAACATCTTTGTCTTCCTGATGATCATGAGCTACTTCGCGGTGCCGGAGGAGCAGCGCCAGAAGGTGCTGATCATCGGCATCCTGGGCGCGATCGTGCTGCGTACGATCATGATCTTCGCCGGCAGCGTGCTGATCAGCCAGTTCCATTGGCTGCTCTACGTGTTTGGTGCCTTCCTGCTGTTCACCGGCTGGAAGATGTGGTTCGCCGCCGGCCAGGAGCCGGACCTGGAGACCAATCCCGCCCTGCGCTGGATGCGCAAGCACCTGCGCCTGCTGCCGGACTACGCCGGCAACGCGCTGAGCGTGAAGCGCGATGGCGTGCGCTGGTTCACCCCGCTGTTCGCGGTGCTGATCCTGATCGCGGTCACCGACGTGATCTTCGCCGTGGACAGCATCCCGGCGATCTTCGCGATCACCACCGACCCGTTCATCGTGCTCACCTCCAACGTGTTCGCGGTGCTGGGCCTGCGCGCGATGTTCTTCCTGCTGGCCGGCATGGCCGACCGCTTCCACCTGCTGCCGTACGGCCTGGCACTGGTGCTGGGCTTCATCGGCATCAAGATGATGATCATCGACCTGTTCAAGATCCCGACGCCGGTGTCGCTGGGCGTGGTCGCGGTGATCATCGCCGCGACCGTGGTGCTCAGCCTGAAGTACCCGCCGAAGGAAGGCGAAGGCCAGGCCTGAGCCTGACCGGCTGAACAGCGCGGCCGGTGGGATTGTCCCGCCGGCCGCCTCCACTCTCCCGTTGCGGTGGCCTTGGTTTCGCGCCAGCCACCGCCATTGCTGAGGTATGGACAACAACACGCCCCTGCCCGCCGGCGACGTGCCGGCCCCCCGCAATGACCGCTCGCGCATCCTGCGGGCGTTCAATGTCAGCCTGGCGGCCGTGCTGGTGCTGGTGGCCGTGTTCGCCCTGCAGGGCACGTTCGACTGGCGACCGTGGGCGGTCGCGCCGCTGGAAGCCAAGGGCCTGCTCGGCCTGATCGGCGGCCCGATGCTGCATGCCTCGGTCGAGCATATCGCCGCCAACAGCATCGCGATCCTGATCCTCGGCACCCTCGCCGGCAGCGTGTATCCGAAAGCCACCGTGCGTGCCCTGCCCCTGCTGTGGCTGGGTTCGGGCCTCGGCGCGTGGATGCTGGGCAATCCGGGCAGCGTGCACCTGGGCGCCAGTGGCGTCACCCATGGCCTGATGTTCCTGCTGGCCAGCCTCGGCCTGCTGCGCCGGGACCGCGCGGCGATCGCCACCGGCCTGATCGGCATGCTGTTCTATGGCGGCATGCTGATGACCATCCTGCCGCATGCCGATGGCGTGTCCTGGCAGTCGCACATGGGCGGCGCCTTCGCCGGCATCATCGCCGCGCTGCTGTTCCGCAACGCCGACCCGTTGCCGCCGCGCCAGCGTTACAGCTGGGAAGACGAAGAAGAAGACGTCGAGCCTTTGCCCGACGACGAGCTGGAGCCGCCGTCGCCGCAGCGCGTGCCGGTGTTGTGGCAGCCGCGCGAGGGCCAGGACTACGTGGTGATTCCGTTCCGCCGCCCGGACGAACCGCGCGGTTGAGGTGACGGTAGTGCCGGCCGCTGGCCGGCAACCTCATGAACTTTCGTTGGCAATCCTCGCGTTGCCGGCCAGCGGCCGGCACTACCGGGAAATTCAGTTCCCCGCCGCGCCCATCCCATGACGAGGCAGAGCCGCTGGCCGACGACGCCGCGCGAGGGCCAGGACTACGTGGTGATCCCGTTCCGCCGCCCGGACGAGCCGCGCGGTTGAAGCGGCGGTAGTGCCGGCCGCTGGCCGGCAACCTCATGAACCTTCGTTGGCAATCCTCGCGTTGCCGGCCAGCGGCCGGCACTACCGGGACGGTCAGTTCCCCGCCGCGCCCATTCCATCCACCGCCTGCCGGCCGAGCGCCGGGTCATCGGTGAAGAACGCATCGATGCCCGTCGCCAGGTAAGCGCGCATCTCGGCGATCGATCCCTCGGCATTGCGCGCGCTGTCGGCGCCCTTGCGCAGGTTGCTGGGCTGGAAGTGGTTTTCCGGGCGGAAGGTGTACGGAATCACCATCAACCCGGCGGCATGCGCATCACGTACCAGCGAGGTCGGCGTGCCCAGCGCGCCCTTGGCATCCAGCGGAATGATCGAACGCAGTTCGGGGCCGATGCCATCGGCGTAGCCGGCAATGTCCTTCAGTCCGGCCGGGGTCATCATCTGCGCGTAGGTCAGCGTGCCACCGGCCTTGGCGATGTCGGCCGGCTGGGTATCGCCCTTCCACAGCAGCTGCAGCAGGCGGATGTTGCTGCCGCGGCCGATCTTGCCATGCAGGTAGCGCAGGTTGGCGGTCTCGAACGACTGGATCGTGACCGGACCGACGTTGGTGTACGCATTGCCGCGCAGCGCAGCCAGCAGTTTGTCTTCCATCGGCAGGCCGATGGACTGGAAGTAGGTCGGGTGCTTGATCTCCGGGACCAGGCCGATGCCGCGGTTGGCACGCCCGGCCTGCTGCACCAGGAAGGCCAGGATCTCGTCCAGGCTGGCGATGCGGAACTGGCCGTCATAGGCGGTGCTGCGCAGTTCCGGCAGGCGCTCACGGGCGTACAGGGTCTTCAGCTCGGCCAGGGTGAAGTCTTCGGTGAACCAGCCCTCGACCTGCTGCCCATCGATCACCTTGCGGGTGCGGCGGTTGGCGAACTCCGGATGCGAGGCGACGTCGGTGGTGCCACCGATCTCGTTCTCGTGCCGGGCCACCATGACGCCGTCCTTGGTCATCACCAGGTCCGGCTCGATGTAGTCGGCGCCATCGGCGATAGCCTGCGCGTACGACGCCAGGGTGTGCTCGGGCAGCAGCGCGCTTGCCCCGCGATGGCCGTAGACCGACACCTTGGGTGCGGCCTGGGTGGAGGATTCAGCACTCATGGCCACCGATGGTGCCATGGCCAGCGACAACAGCAATGCACAACCCCACGACTTCACTGCGACTTCCCCAAGCGGTATGTGATGGCCGTCAGTATGCGGCGACAATGTGACAGGTGGGGGTACCGGGGTCGGACCCCGCAGGGGCTCCGACCCCGTAGCGATCCCGAGGAGCTCGTTCGGCTGGTTTGCCGGCCAACGGCCGGCACTACCAAGGCTTACTTGCCGATGCAGAAACTGGAGAAGATCCTTCCCAGCAGATCATCGGCACTCATCTGCCCGGTGATCTCACCCAGCGCATCATGGGCCAGCCGCAGTTCTTCGGCGGCCAGTTCCAGGTGCTCGTGCGCCAGCTCGCCATCGGCGCGTTGCGCGTGGTCCTGCGCGCGCTCGATTGCATCCACGTGCCGCGTGCGCGCCGAGAACTCACCGTCCACCTGCTCCCCTGCACCGGCCGAAGCAATCGAACGCAGGCGCGCGTGCAGATCCTCGAGCCCGGCACCGGTGGCGGCCGAGACGAACACGCGGTCCGGATCGTCCAGCGACGGCAACGCCGCCAGCAGGTCCGACTTGTTGTGGATGTAGACCTTGTGCGGCACCGACGCCACGGCCTCGCCCAGCGCGGCTTCGCCGGCCGCCGGATCGCGCGCATCCAGCACGATCAGCGCCAGGTCGGTGCGCTCGATTTCCACGTGGGCGCGGCGCATGCCTTCGCGTTCGATGGCATCGCCGCCGTCGCGCAGGCCAGCGGTGTCGACCAGGGTCAGCTCCAGGCCGTCCAGGCGGATGGTTTCGCGCAGGGTGTCGCGGGTGGTGCCGGCGATGTCGGTGACGATGGCACGCTCGCTGCCGGCCAGCGCATTGAGCAATGAACTCTTTCCGGCATTGGGCGGACCGACCAGCACCGCATGCAGGCCATCGCGCAGGCGGCGACCGCGTTCGGCATCGCGGCGCAGCAGGGCCAGATCACTGCGCGCCTGTTCCAGCCCACGCCGCACCTGTGCGCCACCGAGCGTATCCAGCGGTTCGTCGGCAAAGTCGATGGCCGCTTCGACGTGGATGCGCAGCAGCACCAGCTGCTCGACCACGGCCTCGATGCGGCGCGAGAACACGCCGTCCAGCGAGCGTCGTGCAGCGCGCGCGGCACGGTTGTCGCCGGCGGCGATCAGGTCGGCGATGGCCTCGGCCTGGGCCAGGTCCAGCTTGCCGTTGAGGAACGCCCGTTCACTGAACTCTCCCGGCCGCGCCTGGCGCGCGCCGAGCGCGATGCAGCGCGCGACCAGTTGCTGCAGCAGCACCGGGCTGCCATGGCCCTGCAGTTCCACCACCTCTTCGCCGGTGAAACTGTTCGGCGCCGGGAACCACAGCACGATGCCGTCGTCGATGACTTCGCCCTCGGCATCGCGCAGGCGCGCGTAGTGCGCGTGGCGCGGGCGCAGCGCAGGTGCACCCAGCGCGTGGGCGATGGCCGCGGCACGCGGACCGGACAGGCGCAGCAGGCCGACGCCGCCAGCGCCGGGCGCGCTGGCGATGGCGACGATGGTGTCGGTGTGGATCGCCTCGTTCATCGCTCAGAGTTTCTCCAGCTGCGCGCGCGCCTGGGCCGCACCGCTGCCCTGCGGCTGCAGTGCCAGGTAGGTGGTGTAGGCCTGCCTGGCCTTGGCCTTGTCGCCGGCGTTGAAGTAGGCATCGCCCAGGTTCAGGTTGGCCACGGCGCGCGACGGGTCGATCTTCAGGGTGTTCTCCAGCCAGCGCGCCGCTTCTGCATAGCGCTGCTGGCGGTAGTAGACGAAGCCGAGGTTGTTGGCCGCCTGGGCAAAATCAGGACGCAGCTTCAGCGCTTCGGTGAACTGCGCGGCCGCCTCGTCGTACTGCTTCTCGCGATACAGCTGCAGGCCACGGTCGTTGGCCTGCTGCGCGCGCTGGCGGTCGGAGGCCGGACCGGCGGTGGGCACCACCAGCTTGGCCTTGCCGCCCTGCAGGTCAGCCACGGTCACCGGTGCCTGGCTGTCCTTGGCCTCGCTGGCAGCATCCACCTTGTTGTTCAACGCGATCGCATCGGCGGTCAGCTGGCGTGTGCCGGCGTTGAGGAATTCCTGGCTGTCCGGCACCTGGAACACGAACTCGCCGCCCTGCGAACCGGGCAGGCTGCCGAAGGCCGGGGTCTGGTGCGAGACCGCCGACACCGCCGGCGCCACATAGGCGGCCAGCTCGGTACCGGTGATCAGGCCGTCGCCGTTGAGGTCTCCCTTGCCGGCCAGTGCCTGCAGCAGCACCCAGGTGAACACCGAGTGGCCGTTCGGACCGGCGTCGGCCACCTGCTGGTCGGCACCACCGGCGGTCAGCATCTGCCGCGCGCTGCGACGCGCGTTCTCGCGCAGGAACGATGAGGACGAGGGGCCACCGCGGGTCAGGCCCAGGCCGCTGTAGCAGGCGTCCATCACGAACATCACGTGCTTGGCCTGCATGCTCTCGGCGATGTTCTGGATGTCGGTCATCGCGATGGCGTCGGTGGCGAATTCCTTCGGATCCGAATCGACCGGGATGATGTAGCCGAGATCGCGCCCGGAGGCCAGCTGGCGGGTCGCGCCATGGCCGGCGAAGAACACGAACACGCGGTCGTTCCTGCCGGTGCGGTCATCGGCCAGGCGGTCGTGGAACGCGGCCAGGATGTTGTTGCGGGTGGCCTGCTCGTTCTTCAGCACGATCACCTGCGAGGACGGGAAGCCGAACTGCCCGGTGAGGGTATCGGCCACCGCCTGCGCGTCATGGCTGGCGTACTCCAGCTTCGGCCATTTGGCGTAGTTGTCGATGCCGACCACGATCGCCCACGACTTCTCGTAGCCGGTGGTGACGGTGGCGGCACCGGTATCGCCCTTGCGCGCACGGGCGACAGTGAAGTCGCGGCCGTTCCAGCCGGCGAACTGGTAGCCATCGGCGATCAGCCGGTCGAGGATCTGCGGCAGTGCCTTCACTGCACGATCGTGGATGTCATGGAACAGGATGATGCCGCGCTGTTCCTTGTTCACCTGGTCCAGCACGCGCTGCACGATCGACTCCGGCACCGGGTCGGCCCAGTCCATCGAGTCGATGTTCCACATGATCGACTTCAGCCCGGCTTCGTTGAGCAGCTGCAGGCCTTCAGCATTGCGCGCGCCATACGGGAAGCGGAACAGCGGTGCGCGCTTGGTGTCGACGTCCTTCAGCAGCGTGTCGGTGTCGAGCACCTGCTGGCGCAGCGCGTCGCCGGTGGTGCGCGACAGCTGGGCGTGGGTCAGGCTGTGGTTGCCCACCGCGTAGCCTTCTTCCATCAGGTTGCGGCTGATCTTCGCCATCGGCCCGAGGCTGACCTTGCCATCGGCCTCGACCTTGCCCAGGTTGCGGCCCACCTCGAAGAACACGCCCGGCACGTCGTAGCGCTTGAGGATGGCCACTACTTCGTCGGTGTAGGCCTTGTGCGGGCCATCGTCGAAGGTCAGCACCACCGTCTTGGCCGGCAGGTCGCGGCCGAAGATCTCACGGTCGCTGTCCTTCATCGACATCGGGTAAGGCTCGATCACCCCGTAGTCGCGCAGGATCGCTTCGCGGCTGTAGTCCTTGTGCAGGTGGGCGATGTAATCGTCCCACTTCTCGCGCTTGAGCTCGATGGCGCGGGTGCGCTCGAAGCGGCTGAAGATGCGGGTCAGTTCCTGGTTGTAGTTGCGCTCGATCTCGTCGAGCGCTTCCAGGTCCTCGCCGATGCGCTGGTGCAGCTTCACCGCCGGCAGCGAGGAATCGGTTCCGACACGCTCATGCAGATCACGCAGCACTTCGCGGAAGGCCAGGCGGTCGGCGTCGAACAGCTCCGGCGCGGACTCGATGTAGTCCAGCACGGTGCCGAGCGTGGCGAAGCGTTGCGGGCTGGCGCCGCGCAGCAGCATGTCGAACTGCGCAGCGATGGCCGTGCGCTGTTCCAGGCCATCGTGGAACAGCTGCTGGCCCACGCGCGTGGAAGTGCCGCGGTCGGCGGCCGACTGCTGCGCCTCGTCGGCCAGCAGCACGATGATCCGGCGGTAGCCGTCGAGCTGTTTCTGCAGGGCCGCCAGCAACGGTGCGGCCGCGGGATCGGCGGCGGCCGCGGCCCGCGCGCTCGCCTGGGTGACGGTGGTCGCCGGCGCCTTCGCGTCCTGGTCGCCACAGCCGGCAACAACCAGGGTCAACAACAGCGAGGGCAGGAACAGGCGGAACGACGACGCACGCGGCATGGCGGACTCGAAGGTGGGAGGAACGGTGTGCAGGCGATTCTACCGCCGCATGCGAAAAGCCCGCCTTGCGGCGGGCTTTTGCTGGGGTCAGCCGGCCAGCGGCCGGCTCTACCGATTACTTTTTCTTGACCGGGGCCGGCGCGGTGGTGGCCGCAACCGGCTCGCCGCCATGGCGCTTGGTCATCCACCACTGCTGCAGCAGGCCCAGGCCGCCGTTGACCACCCAGTACAGGACCAGGCCGGACGGCATGAAGGCCATCATGACGCCGAACACCAGCGGCATGAACTGCATCATCTTCTGCTGCATCGGGTCCATGCCCGGCGCCGGGGTCAGCTTCTGGGTGAACCACATCACCGCCACGTTGATCACCGGCAGGATGAAGTACGGGTCGCGCGCGGTCAGGTCCTGGATCCAGCCGAACCAGGGCGCCTGGCGCAGTTCGACCGATTCCACCAGCACCCAGTACAGGGCGAAGAAGATCGGCATCTGGATGAGGATCGGCAGGCAGCCGCCCATCGGATTGATCTTTTCCTTCTTGTACAGCTCCATCATCGCGGTCTGGAACTTCTGGCGGTCATCGCCATAGCGTTCCTTCAACTGCGCGATGCGCGGCTGGAAACGACGCATCTTCGCGCCGCTCTTGTACTGGGTCGCCGACAGCGGGTACAGCACCAGCTTCAGCAGCACCACCAGGCCGACAATCGCCCAGCCCCAGTTGCCGACCAGCTTGTGCACCTGGTTCAGCACCCAGAACAGGCCCTGGCCGATCACCGCCATCATCGAGAAGCGGCTGTAGTCGACCACGCGGTCCAGGCCCGGCACGTCTTCCTTGGCGATCAGGTTGACCAGCTTCGGGCCGACCCACAGGCGGGCCTCGGTGCTGGTGGACTGGCCCGGGGCCAGGGTGAAGGCCGGGCCACGCGCTTCGATCAGGTCACGACCGGCCACCTGCGACAGCACGTAGTGCGCGGTCTGGTCCTTCTGCGGAATCCAGGCGGTGAAGAAGTGGTGCTGCAGCATCGCCAGCCAGCCGCCGGTGATGTTCTGGTTCAGCGTGCCGTCTTCCAGGTAGTCCTTGAACGCACGACGCTGGTACTTCTTGTCGTTGTCGTACCAGGTGGCGCCGTTGAAGCTGAAGGAATCCGGGTTGGTCATGCTCCGCGACAGGATGGTCGGGGTACGGTCCAGGGTGCGGTAGACGTAACCGTTCCACGGTGCGGTGCCGGCGTTGCTGACTTCATCCTTGAAGCGCACGGCGTACTCGTTGCGCGAGACGGTCAGGGTGCGCTTGATGGTCACGCCGTTGTCAGCGGTCCACACGAACGGGATCTGCAGCTCGTTCTGGCCCTTAGCCAGCACGAAGTCCTTGGTGTCGCCCACCAGCTTGAAGCCGTCAGCGCCGGGAACCGGGGTGTTCTTGTCCTCGCTGGCCCAACCACTGATCGCGCTGTACGGATGCGCGGGGTCCTCGGTCAGCAGGCGTACCGGCGGGCTGCCTTCGTCCTTGGTCTGCGGGAACTGCAGCAGCTCGGCGTCGAGCACGCGGCCGCCATCGAGCACCAGGCGCAGCACGTCAGTGGTGACGGTCACGCGCTGGCTGGCCGGGGTCGCGCTGGCCTGCGCCTGCACCGCCGCCTGGCCGGGGGCACCCGGGACCTGGGCACTGGGAATGCTGCCCGGGGTCGCGCCCGGAACGCTCTGTGCGGCGGCCGGGGCCGACGTGGTCGTCGGTGCCGGGGTGGGGGCAGCCTTTTCACGGCTCCACTCCATCCACAGCAGCACGGCTACCATCAGCCAGGCAAAAATGAGGAATACGCGGGTCTGGTTCATCAGCGGACAGGCTCGGCGGGGCCGGGACGCGATGCCGGCTCGGTCAAAGAAGGAGTTGCGATGCCATCAGGCGGCGGCATTGTGCCGTCCACGCCCGGCGCGGGCAATGCACGCAGGCGACGCAGCAGGCGCAGGAAGGCCTGGCGGATCTCGTCGTTGCTGGCGGAACGCGCAGCACTACGGGCCACGACGACGAAGTCGCCTGGCTGGATTTCGGTACGTGTCTGACGCAGGATGTCGCGCAGGACGCGCTTGATCCGGTTACGCCCCACGGCGTTCGGATCGACCTTGCGGGAAACCGCCAGACCCAGCCTGGCCGGCCGGTCAGCCGGCAGCCAGTGCAGGGTCATCAGCGGATCGGACACACGGCGGGCGCCGTTGAAGACCGTTGAATATTCGGCACGCGTGCGAACCCGCGCAGAGCGAGGGAATCGCTTGCGCGGGTCTGCAGTATTCACTGTCGAAGGGATTGCGTCTGCCGCGAGGTGCGGCATGGCAATCAGGCGCTCAGGACTTTGCGGCCCTTGGCGCGGCGACGCGACAGGATCTTGCGGCCGTCAGCGGTCTTCATACGGGCACGGAAGCCGTGGTCGCGCTTACGCTTGAGGTTGCTGGGCTGGTAGGTGCGCTTCGTGGCCATTGGGGGCCTCTCGTATGAATGGGACGGAAAGAACCGGAAATTCTAGAGAGGTACCCTGCCCCGCGTCAAGCCCTGACAGCTACGCGAATTCACCGGGCTGTGCAATAGCTGTGGATGTTTTTGTGAATAAGTAGGGGACAAGCATTCCGAAGGCGGGCGCTCGGTGGTAGTCTGAGCCATCCATTTCCCCCTTTCCGGCCTGTGTCTGGGCGCCTTGTCGCGTCCATGCCCCGGCCACCGGACGATTATTGCTG